>CAWIDT010000001.1:0-821428 GCA_963834945.1 uncultured Alphaproteobacteria bacterium
GCGCTTAAAACATCGATTGCCTTCGAATGGGCTTGCGCAGCCTCCGCCAATTGGCGCCCGGATCCGGCCGTGGCAGCTGGCCCGCTAGCAAGTGCTGCCGAACTCTCTGCCGCGCACCATGCCGCTTTTCCTCCACATCATCGGTGTCGCGATGGCCGTCTATGGCATGATCGGCGTCTTCGGCTTCGTCAACCGCACCGAGCTCGATCTCGGCGTTTGCCTCCTGCAGGCCGGGGTTTGATCTGCTGCCCCTCCTGCTGGCGCTTGCCCGCATATGCGCTGATTTTCTGCGCCGTTCGCTTTGCGATCTGGAAGTTGGGCGGAGTGCATAGGGCGCATGCGAATAGGCTGGAGCGGGAGCAGGCGAGCAGCCTGCAGACCGTCAAAACGCGCCGGATGGAGCTATGCGCCAAATGCATGGAATTTGGCGGAATTTGATGTGAGTTTGGGTGAGTTCTGTGAGTGTCTGGCGACGGATCAGCGCTTTTAGTTCGTCAGCCCGCCCCTTTTAGCGAACGCAGAGCGTTGATGAATAAGGCGCGGCTCACGCCGCTGCGACACCAGGAGGGAGCGTGTCTCCATATGGTGATATGCGGCAGCAGCATATCACCAAGGTTGCTCTGCACGTGGGAGCGCGCCTCTGGGACGATGTCGGGACGATCCTGGGACGATCCCTCCCCCCTCTACAGGCCCGCCAAGGAGTGCGCAAGTCATTATGGCGCCAACGGAAATTTTGAGGCCGGGACGATGGGGTCGATCATGACGATCTTTTTGCAGCCATTGAGGGGGCAAATGGATGTGTTTGATGTCGGAACCCCTGCCGTGAGGGAGGGATGGCGCATTGAACCGGGTCACCTCACCCCGCCCCTTGAGGCTGCCGCGACCCTTGAGATGCGGTGATAGCCGCCGCGAAGGCGCTGACTGCAGGGGCCACGTTCAGCGCCATGCCATGCCCGGATCGTCCAGGGGACCGTGGCGGCATAAAAATTTGCGGGCTCCATGTCAACTTTCATCCAGCGAAAAAAGGCGTTGACACGTCAACATATATTCCTGTGTAATTAATATGTAATCTATCAGTATGATTATATTATATATGTAAAATTCGAAGAATTGATCGCTTGATCAAGCGAATTAAATCGCTCGACTGTGCCAGTTTAAAGGCGATGATCGCGAATTTTTCATAAAGCTAATCTCAATGAAAGCCACAACTCTGAAATTCGAATGCCTTTGGCGAGGGGATGAATACGCGTGTCGTCACGAATCTCACGTGCCGGCAGCGATTCTAACCGCAAGCCGGAGGATGAGATGAGTTCGCGCCGTTCGGCTCTGCCTGTGGCGGCTCTGGCGGTGGCCAAGGCGCTCGCTCAGCTCCAGATCGCTCGGTCCGCCGCATGCGTCTCCGACGAAGATCTGGCGGCGGAGATCGCCGACGCGCAGGCACTCCTGGAGCGCCTCCGGGCAAGAATTGTCGGTGTCGGAACGGAGACGGCGTCAACCGCATGCGGGCGTTCTCAGGGCGCGCGCCGGCCGGGTGCCGGCGGTGGTTTCAAGACGAAGTGATGATAGGACAGGGCAGAACAGGGCATGACCGGGATCGTTTTTCAGGACAACCACGAGACTTCATCAGCGCAGACAATCACCATTACCGTGCGGCAGCCTTGGGCGGCGCTTATCGTCTGCGGGCAAAAGCAGTTCGAGACCACGACGCTCCCGCCGCCGGCGTCCTTTATCGGCCGGCGCATCGACATAAGGGCGGCCTGGCAGGGGCCGTTGGGCCAGATCGGCAAGGCCGCGGAGAGGGAAGCGCAAGAGGCGCTGCGCGAGGCCGCGCTCGGCGAACTCCACTATGGCAGGGTCATCGGTTCGGCGGTGCTCCGTGCCGCGTGGCGATCGGCGCACGGGCTGTCGCGGCATCTCAAGGTGGATATTGACGGCGCAGTTGAGGGCTCCAGCCTGCCTTGCCCCAGACAGATCACCCTCGGCCGGCGCGAGGCGCTGCTCGGCAATTTCGGAGCCGGCCGCTGGCTGTGGCGTCTGGAGGCGCCCATCATGGCGCGGATGGCATCGGGCGAGGGGGATTGGCGGTCGGGCGCGATCAAGTGGTTCGATCAGCGCAACGGCTTCGGCTTCATCGTCAACGACCAAGGCGGCGACGACGTCTACGTCAATGAGGAGGCATTGCTGCTGGCCGACATCAGCGAGCCCTATCCTGGCCAGCCGGTCCGGTTTCGTTGCCGGCGCGCATCGAAAGGATGGCGGGCGGTTGAGCTCAAGGCCTGCGAGGCAGGCAACGCGAGGGCTCGCGGCGAGAGCGCCGGGCCTCCGCCTAGTGGCTCCGTATCTCGCCAGTCTGGCGACACTGCGGTCAGGTAGCGGAAGGCGACCTGGCGTCGTCAGCACTTCTCAACAATCAATGCATTTTCTGCGGAGCTGTAGCGTGAGCACCAAGCTCGATCCCGAAATGGACGAAGTCGACATTCCGCGTACATCGATAAACGTCAAGAATCGCAAATTGATTCGGCTGAGGGGGCTCAAGCAGATTGTGCCTTTCGGCACGACGAAGGTCTATGCGCTGATAAAAGACAGGAAACTGCCTCCACCAATCAAAATCGGCAGGGCCAGCTTTTGGGATGCGGACGAGATCCACGCTGCGGTCGACCGGCTAATCATAGAAGAATGAGACTGCGCTGTGTCACCGTCAACGCGCTCACACGCCGCGGCAACAGCATAACGGCCCACTGGACGCAGGACATGCAGCACCTCAGGGAAACGCAAGCGCGGTGGGCAACTTCGTCGTCGGCAATTGGACGGCGCTGTTCAGGACTTCGGCTGGATACCATCGACCGGCTGGCAGCCGCCGCGAAATGTCACGTTGAGCGGATAGAGCCGAAATCCCTCGCGGGGCAGCTGCGTCGGACGCACCGCGATTATGATCCCGGCCGCCGCTGGCGCTGTGTCGGGCGACGGAAGACGGCGCCGATAATCGTCCGACGCTTTGCAAGCGCATTCTGGTCAAGCAGAAACACCAAGGTGCCCATACAAGCCTGCCACCCAAAGGCGCGTGAGCCAGATCACACATTCTGGTTTCCCAGGGCGGGCTTGCACGCTTCACCCGCCAAGCTATTGAAGAAGCGGTCGCGCCTGGCCTTGATGTCGATAGGGTTTGGGAACCCCAAAACACACTTCGCGCTCCACTCGCCCGCCGCTGTTTCGACCATCCCAATTTCGGGCTGTTCAATTGCCATTCCCCGCGCAGCTTAGTCGTTCGCCTTCTCTGCGATGGTCCAGCCGCGAACTGCATCCTCAAATTGCTGGATGGCGTCCTTCAACTCGGTGAGCAGAAATAGCGCGCTGCCAATGTGTGATGCGTTCTGTTCCACCTCCTCGGCGCAGGTCAAGATGCATTCCAGCGAGCCGCACAGGCTGCGGACGCGGCGGATTGATTCGTCGGCGGTGGCGAGCATCATGTTACGCGGCCCTATCCTGATAGGAATTAATCCTGAAAGATAGGCCAAGGCTACGCGTGAATTATTGAGGCGTCAATGCGGTGTGGCTAAGGTGTTGACATGGCTACAGAGAATGATAAGAAGCGACTCCACCCGGTCAACATCAGGCTCGATTGGGAGATGCGCGAAGAGCTAAAGCTTCTGGCTAAGGCCGAAAACCGACCCGTGGCGAATTACATCGTCACCGTGTTGAAGGAGCACCTTTCCGCAAAAAGGGCTGCAGGAGCCTTCCTACAAAAATAGCCCCACTGCAGAATACGAATGCTGGTCGTTGGTCTTTTTGTTGGCACTTAAGAAGTTCGCCTAACATTAACCCGTTGTTCCAACTCCAATAAACTTAACCCTTCGAATCCTAGCGCCCCAGCCAGCCATCTGCCTATGCCGCCTCAGGCGGCGTCGGGCGATTTCTCGGCGACGGCGATGCTTCGGTTGGCCAGGAGCTCGGCCGCGTGGCTGATGAGCGGGTTGAGCGCGATCGCGATCAGCGCCGCCGCCGCGATCAGCATGTGCGTCTGCTCGGTCATGAGGCCGAGAGCCAGGCTTGAACCGCTGACGAGAAAAGAGAACTCGCCGATCTGCGCCAGGCCGGGCACGAGCACCAACCTTTGTTCCGGCGGTATCCGCATCACGGTCGACACCAGCAGCACGGCACCGCCATTGCCGAGGATGATGATGGCGAGCGCGCCCATAATTACCCAGCCGTGCGTCAGGACGATCTGCGGATCGAAAAGCATGCCGGCCGAGACGAAGAACAACACGGCAAAGGCGTTGCGCAGGGGCAGCATGTCCTCGGCGGCGCGCTGGCTGAGCTCGGCTTCGTTGAGCACCAGCCCGGCGAAGAATGCACCAAGCGCAAAGCCAGCGCCGAACATGGCGTTGGCGAGATAGGCGATCCCCAGCGCAATGGCGAAGACGCCCAGCGAAAACAGCTCACGCGATTTTGCCTTGGCGATGAAGACCAGCAGGCCGGGGAGAATTCTGCGCCCGACCACCAGCATCAGGAAGGCGAAAGCGGCCAGCTCGGCGCACCGGATGCCGATGCCCCTGATGACCGCGTTGCCCGAGGCCGCACTGTCGCCGTGATATTGGGCGGTGACCGATATGGCCACCAGCGCCAGCACCGCTACCAGATCCTGCACGATGAGCCAGCACAGCGCGGCGCTGCCTGCGGGCGAGAGCATCAAGCGGCGGTCTTCGAGCGCGTGCATCAGCACCACGGTGCTGGCGATGGACAGGCAGAAGCCGAAGATCACGCCCTCGGTCGGCGGCAGCCTGATGAGCGTGGCAAAGGCATAGCCGAGCGATGTGACGACCAGCATCTGAGCCAGCGCGCAGGGCACGATGACCCAGCGGCGTTCCACCAATTGCCTTGTGGAGAATTTCAGGCCGATGCCGAACATGATCAGAATGACGCCCAGATCGGCCAGCTCACTCGCCAGATCATCGTCGGCGATGAAGCCGATCACATGCGGGCCGATCAGCACGCCCGCCAGCAAATAGCCCACGATCGGCGAAATTCTCAGCCTGTGCGCGGCGAATCCCAGCGCGAATGCCGCGACGATACCGCCAACCACCATCTTTGTGAGCGGTTCCGATCCATCCATGAGCCAAACCTATCCTCCCGGCAGTCGCGCCGAACTCTGCGCGAAACGACGGAAAAATCAAACGATCAAGGCCGTGCCGCGGCGCCCTGGGCGTGAGACCGATTTTGACAAGCTGGCATGGAAGCGTTTATTTAGCGTCACGGGTGAGGCGCTATTCTCAGCACATTGCGAAACGAGCCGCCGCTGAGCGACAAAAGGTGACGACGCTTGATGAATTTTTTCGAGCTTTTCCTGCCGCGCGAGGATCTCGCCGTGCTCAAGCGGCTGATGTTCGACAAATGGCGCAAATATGCGCCGCGCTACGCGGTGGCGTTCATCTTCATGTTCGTGGTGGCCGGCGCCACGGCGCTCAGCGCCTGGCTGATGAAGGACGTCGTCAATCTGATCTTCGTCGACCGCAAGCCCGAGGCGCTGATCTGGCTGCCCGCTGTCGTGGTGATCATCTTCACCGCGAAAGGCTTCGCAACCTATTTTCAGGATGTGATCCTGTCGCAGATCGGCAATAAGATGGTGGCCGAGACGCAGATCCAGATGTTCGACCATCTGCTCAAGCAGGATTTCGGCTATTATCAGCGCAATCCGTCAAGCGACCTGATCACGCGGCTTACCCTGAATGCGCAATCGACACGCGACGCGGTCAATCTTCTGGCGACCAGCCTCGGCCGCGATCTCTTCACGCTGATCAGCCTCGTCGGCGTCATGGTGATTCAGCAGCCGGTGATGTTTGCGATCTGCTCGCTGGCGGCGCCGGTGGGCATGTACGTGCAGAAGAAGCTGGTGAAACGCATCCGCTCGGTGACGCAGAAGGAGGTGCTTTCCTTCGGCCAGATCGTACAGACCATGCGCGAGACGGCGCAAGGCATCCGGGTGGTCAAGGCCTTCACCCTGGAGCCGGCAATGGCCGGCCGCATGAACGAAGCGGTGCGCGCGGTCGAACGCGTCGGCAACAAGATCAATTCCGTAAACGCTCGGGTCAATCCGCTGGTCGATACGCTGGGCGGATTTTCGGTGGCGGCGGTTATTTGCTACGCAGGCTGGCGCAGCCTGTCCTATGGCGAGACGCCGGGCGAGTTCTTCTCTTTCCTCACCGCTCTGCTGATGGCCTATGAGCCGGCGCGACGCCTCGCGCGCCTGCAAGTCCGCCTCAGCCAGGCCTGCATCGGCGTCAAGATGATGTATCAGGTGATCGACGCCAAGCCTGGGCTGACCGATCTGCCGGGAGCATCCTCGCTGGAGGTGCCAAACGGGCGGGTTCAGTTCGAGAATGTCAGCTTCTGCTACACGGAAAAGACGCCGGTGCTGCGCGACCTCACGCTGGACGTGGAAGCGGGCAAGACGACGGCGCTGGTCGGTCTGTCGGGCAGCGGCAAGACGACGATCATGAATCTCATCCTTCGGTTCTGGGACCCGGACCAGGGGGCGATCATGATCGACGGCCAGGATCTGCGCGGCGTCACGCTCGCATCGCTGCGCTGGAAGGTTTCGCTTGTGAGCCAGGACGTGTTCCTGTTCGACGGCACAGTGCGGGAAAACATCGCTGCCGGGCAACGGCACGCAACCGAAGAGACGATCGTTGCGGCAGCGAAAGCGGCCTATGCGCATCATTTCATTCAAGGGCTGGCGCATGGATACGACACGCAGGTCGGCGAGCTTGGCGGGCAGCTGTCCGGCGGCCAGCGCCAGCGCATTTCGATCGCGCGCGCCTTTCTGAAGAACGCCCCGATCATCCTGCTCGACGAGCCGACTTCGGCGCTCGACAGCGAATCGGAGCAGGCGATCCAGCGCGCCCTGGCGCAGCTCACCGAGCGCCGCACGACTCTGGTGATCGCGCACCGGCTGGCCACCGTGCTGAATGCGGATCGCATCCATGTTATCGAAAATGGCCGCCTCGCCGAAAGCGGCAGCCACCGCGAATTGCTGGCCACGGGCGGGCTCTATTCGCGCCTGTACGACATTCAATACGCACAAGGTGAGCGCGAAGCTGTTTAAACTTATGCGCGTATTGTAGAAAATTTCCCTTTAAGGTTGAACAACTCTAGGCGCACCCGCTAAGACGTAGGGCGAAGCGCGGCTGCGGCCGGCGTTCCGCCCTGGCGAGTGCCTGGGGCCGATCTCCGCCGTTCCCCCCGCGAGACCGCAAGCAAGGTGGTCCGTCCATGAGGGTTTATAGATTCGACATTGCTGGCATCGTGCTCGTCGAGCCGAAGCGCTACCGGGATCGGCGCGGCTTCTTCGCCGAGACCTATAATGCGGCCGAGCTTGCCGATCAGGGCATCGACACCGCCTTCGTGCAGGACGCGCAGCTACTCTCGACCGCCGCCGGCACGGTTCGCGGCCTGCATTTTCAGGAGCCGCCCTTCGCGCAAGCCAAGCTGATCCGCGTGCTGCACGGCGCGGTCCAGCAGGTCGCGGTGGATATGCGCTACGGCTCGCCGACCTTCGGACGCCATGTCAGCGTTGAGCTGAGCGCCGAGAATGCGCTGCAATTGCTGATTCCAGAAGGCTTCGCGCATGGCTGCATGACGCTCCGGCCGCTCACCGAGATCGCATATAAGGCGAGCGCCGAGGATATCCCCGGCTGCCATCGGGGCATCCTGTGGAACGATCCGTTCCTCGGCATCGCCTGGCCGCTCAAAGCGGTCGAGCCCGTCCTGTCCGAAACCGATACCGCGCTGCCGCTGCTCTGCGACATCGAGACGCCATTCCGCAGCGCTCCCTCGCGCAAGGAGGCTGCCGCTTGATCCCTTCCCTCATCCCGGCGAACCGCGCCGCCCCTGGAGTTCATCCTGTCATGAAAATCCTGCTCACCGGCGCGACCGGCCAGTTGGGCCGCGAAATCTGCCGCGCCCGCTTTCCCTCCGGCACATGGCTCGTGGCCGCCTCACGCGCCCGGCTGGACCTGTCCCGCCCCGCTGCGATCGGCCGTTTCGTCGCCGACATCGCCCCCGATCTGGTCATCAACGCCGCCGCCTATACCGATGTGGAGAAGGCCGAGCAGGAGCCCGACCGCGCCTTCGCCGTCAACCGGGACGGCGCGGCGGAGTTGGCAAGGGCCGCCGCGCAATGCGGCGCGCCCATCGTGCATCTGTCCACCAGCGACGTGTTCGACGGCCGCAAGGACGGCGAATGGAGCGAGGAAGACCGGCCAAATCCGCTGAATGTCTATGGGCAGAGCAAGCTTATCGGCGAATTCGGCGTGGCCGCCGCCAACCCCCGGCATCTGATCGTCAGGACATCATGGCTCTACGCCGCGCAAGGGCGCAATTTTCCCCGCGCCATGCTGCGCATGGGCAGGAACCGCAGCCGGCTTGCGGTGGTCGCCGACGAGATCGGCCGGCCCACGGCGGCTGCCGATCTGGCCGAAGCACTGCTGGCCATAGCCGCGAAGGCGATGCGGGAGGATGGGCATTGGGGCCTCTACCACATCTCCAATGACGGCCCGCCGGCAAGCTGGCACGAATTCGCCAGCGCGATCTTCAGCAAAGCCGCCGGATGGTCCGCCGTTCCGCCGATCCTGGAGCCGGTGCGCGCGGAGGTCTTTGCGGCCGCTTGCCTGCGCCCGCGCAACACCTTGCTCGCTCTGGGCAAGGTGGAGCGGATTTTCGGTCTGAAGCCGCGCCCCTGGCAAGACGCACTCGCCGATATGATCGACGAATTGCGGCTGGAAAACACTCACAAACGAGCCAGCTGAGGCTTGCTCCGCTTCGAGCGCGACCATTTTCGGTGCGAGCGGCCGTGGTTCTGTCGCCCTGGACGAAGCGTAGCGGAGATCCGGGGCCAAATCCCCTCCTCAGGCACTGACCGGGGCCGAGAGGCTGGCCGGGCCGTGCCGGTACTTGCTATGGTCGCCATATCGGGCAGGTGGCCCGTTTCCCCTGGGCGTCTCATGGCCGGAAAGCACCTCCTCATCGTCGCGCATGCGCCTTCGCCCAATACGCTGCGGCTGCGGGAAGCGGCGGAAGACGGCGCGCGCCAGGGCGATTTCAGTGGCCTCGCGGTGAAATCCCTGTCGCCGTTCGAGGCGAGCGCCGACGATGTGCTTGGCGCGCAAGCCATCATCCTGGGCACCACGGAAAATCTGGGCTATATGAGCGGCGCGCTGAAGGACTTTTTCGATCGCATCTATTATCCTTGCCTGGAGCGGACACGAGGGCTGCCTTACGCGCTTTATATCCGCGCCGGTCATGACGGCACCGGAACGCGCCGCGCCGTGGAGAGCATCGCGGCCGGCCTCGGATGGCGCGCGGTGCAAGCGCCGCTGATCCTGCGCGGCGACTATCGCGACGAATTCGCCGCGCAATGTTCGGAGCTGGGCATGGGGATGGCGGCCGGGCTCGACGCGGGGATTTTCTGAGCTGGCACGTTCTTGACCAGGAGATCGATGACCGACGCCCCTCAAAACCAGGATCGGCTGTTCTGGCTCGGGTTCGGGCTTTCGCTCGCGGTGCATATCGGCGTTGCTGCGCATCTGCTGTGGCGCGCGGCGCCGGATTTCGGCGCCACCCGCCGCGCGACGAGGGCGATCAGCGTCAATATCGAGGCCACCGATGTGCTCGACGCGGTCGAGCAGAGCGCGGCGAAAGAGGCGGCGGCGGCAAACGCCGCGCCGCGCGGCGCTTCGCCCCCTGTGCCTGACACCGAGCCTGCGAAGGCGGAGGCGCCGCCGCAAGCCGAACCAGACGCGCCGCCTTCCGCTCCGCAGGCCGAGGACGCCAGGCGCCGGGAAGAGGACGCGCTGCGGCAAGCCGCCGACGCCGAGCGCCAGACGCAGCAGGCCGAACAGCGCGCTCGCGATCAAGCCCGCCAACTCGCCGAGGAGCAGGCCCGCGCCAGACGCGAAGCCGAGACGCGCGACGCGGAGGCCAGACGGCGGGCCGAACAGGCCAAGCAGGCGGAACGGCGAGCCAGGGACAAACGCGCGCGCGCAGCCGCGAGCAGCGGCGCGAAAGGGGCGGAAAGCTCGGGCGGCCGCGTTTCCGCCAGCCAGGGCGATCTGCAAAACTATAGGGGGATCGTCGACGCCTGGATCGCGCGCCACAAACCATCCGTTGCGGACCGAAGCGGCCATGTCATTGTTTCCCTGGCACTGTCGCCGTCGGGCGCCCTGATATCGGCCAGCATCTTATCATCGAGCGGCAGTCAGGCTCTCGACCAGATCGCACTCGGCGCGGTGCGCGGCGCGGCGCCGTTTCCCACGCCGCCCGCAGGGTCGACCGCCCGCCAGCTTCGCTTCAGAATTCCTTATCGTTTTCAGTGACATCAGCCCTCGTCAAGCCGAACTAGGATCGACCCATGGACATGCTATTGCCGCCCGCCATCGCCGGGGCTGGCCTCAATGCGACGATTTATGCCCTTATCACGCAAGCGGACCCGGTGGTGAAAGCCGTCATGCTGATACTGGCCTTCGCGTCGGTGATCTGCTGGGCCATCATCATCGAAAAGACGATCGGGCTGATGCGGTTCGGCGGGCAGGTGCGGCGGCTTGAACGGCTCGTCTCCGGCGCAGATACCGGCGAGACGCACGAGGGCGGTCTGGCGGGTGCGGTGGTTGCCGCCGCCGGGCGTCTGGCTGCGCCGCCGGGCGAGAGCCGGGCCGACTTCGAGGCACGGGCGGAAAAGGCGATGCGCCTTGCCGCCCGCATCCGGGTCACCCGGCTTCAGCCGCGTCTGCGCTTTCTGGCAACGGTCGGATCGACAGCGCCCTTTGTCGGCCTGTTCGGGACGGTCTGGGGAATCATGAACAGCTTTACCGCCATCGCCGGCCAGCAGGACACCAGCCTCGCCGTGGTCGCGCCCGGCATCGCCGAGGCGCTGTTCGCGACGGCGCTTGGCCTCGTTGCCGCGATCCCGGCGGTGATCGCCTATAACCAATTGGCGGGTTCGCTGGCGCGGGCCGCCGAGCGGATCAATTTCGCCATTGCGGCGCTGGCTCAGTCCCCATCGCTGAAGGCTGGGGGTTAGCCATGGGCGCCGATCCGCTGAAGGACGGGTTTGACGCGGAGGACGATTTTGCCCCGCTCGCCGAGATCAATGTGACGCCCTTCGTCGATGTCATGCTGGTGCTGCTGATCATCTTCATGGTGACCGCCCCGCTGATGCTCGCCGGGGTTCCCGTCAAGCTGCCACGGACGGAGGCGGCGCGGCAGAATCCGCCGCGAAAGCCTCTGGTGATCACCCTTGCCGCCGACGGGGCCTTGCATATCCGCAATGAAGCCGTTGCACCCGACGCATTGGCGGCGCGCCTGGCGGACTTGCGGAGCGCAGAGGGTGACGCGGTGGCCTATATCCGCGCTGACCGAGCGATTCCCTACGGCCGGGTCATGGAGGTGCTGGGCACCGTGAACGCCGCCGGGTTCAGCCGCGTCTCGCTGCTCTCGGAGCGAAAGCCGGGGTCTTGACCGGATGTGCCGATGCCGGATTCCCACAGCTTGCGCGCCTGACGCGGCTGCCCCTCAAATCCTCATCCGCTTTGCGCGGGAAATGCTTTAGGATCGACGCCATGAGGCTGGCGCGACCACGGATCGGCTCAAGGCGCGAGAGGCTGGCGGTGATGCTGGCGGTTGCGGCGATGCTGCTGCACAGCGTCATCGTGCCCGGCCTGATGCCGGATCTGGCCGCCATGTCGCGCGGCGAGTTCAAGCTCGTAATCTGCACCTCGGCGGGCGTGACCTCCATCGCGGTGCCCGGCAAAACCGGCGCACCTCCGCGCCAGCGCAGCGATGGCAGCATCTGCCCCTATGCCTCGCCCGGCCATACCGGACAGCCTGCCGACGCCCTTGCCGCGATCGCGGCACTCCTGCCGCCTGCCTTCGACGCTCCGGAGCGTGAGGCATCGCCGCCCTTCGTTCCAATCCGCGCCTTTGCCGCACGCGCGCCGCCCTCCATCGCCTGACCCTTTCCGCATCCTGCTGCCAAAGCCGCGTCGCACTCGCCGACAGCGCCGCGCATGGCGCCAGGACTGCACAAGGTGCAAATCGTCCTGTCAAGGTGCCGCCAGCGCAAACGACGCCCGCACCCGAAAATTCGCTCAAACTCCGGAATTGCCGTCATGTCCAAATTTCATACGATCCTGCCAATCGCCGCGCTCACCGGCGTGCTCGCCGTGCTGACCGCCACCGCCCAGGGCCACGATTACAAAGCGGGCGATCTGACCATCGACCATCCGTGGACGCGCGCAACGCCCGGCGCCGCCAAGGTTGCCGCGGGCTATACGAAAATTACCAATAACGGCACAAAGCCCGACCGCCTGATCGCGGCCACGGCGGAAGGGGCCAAGACAGTCACGCTGCATCAGATGAGCGTGGTGAACGACGTCATGACCATGCGGGAGGTGAAGGGCGGGCTGGAGATCAAGCCGGGCGAGACGGTCGAGCTGAAACCCGGCGGCTATCACATGATGATGATGGGCCTGAAAACGCCTCTCAAGGAGGGCGCGACGATCAAGGGCAGCTTGACCTTCGAGAACGCAGGGACCGTGCCTGTCGAGTTCAAGGTCGAGGCGCTGGCCGCTAAGGAGCCCGCCGGCGCGCATGATCATCACGATATGGAGCATATGTCGAAATAGAGCGACGGCGGCGCGCGGAACGTTTCAAGGCTCCGGATGTTCAGCCCGGTGCGCCGTAGCGCCGCCTTTTCAACGTGCGCGGCTGCGCGCGGAGACCGACCGATGGCTAAAGCGAAACGCGCCGGCGTGGAGCCGCTGCTCCCGGTGACCACGGCGCCAATGGAAGCCCACATCGCCGACGATCTGCCCGAAGGTGCGGATTGGCAGTTCGAGCCGAAATGGGACGGCTTCCGCTGCCTGGCCTTCCGCCAAGGCGCCGAGGTCGATCTGCGCGCCAAATCCGGCAAGCCGCTCGGCCGCTATTTTCCGGAAATGGTGGAGGCGCTGGCGGCGATCGAAAGCGACGGCTTCGTGCTCGATGGCGAACTGGTCGTGCCGGCGGACGGCACGCTCGCCTTCGATGCATTACAGATGCGGCTGCATCCGGCGGAAAGCCGCATTCGCCGGCTCGCCGTCGAGACCCCTGCCCTGTTCATCCTGTTCGATTGCCTCGTGGCCGACGGCGCGCTGCTGACAGGCGAGCCGCTGTCCCACCGCCGCGCCGCGCTCGAAACCTTCTACCGCAAAGCGGGCGCGAACCGCCGCCTGCGCCTGTCGCCCTTCACCGATAACCGGCGGGAGGCGCTGACCTGGCTCGGGCGGGCGAGCGGCGCCATCGACGGTGTCGTCGCCAAAGCGCGCAGCGCACCTTACGAACCGGGGGAGCGCCGGATGATCAAGGTGAAGCAGCTCCGCACGGCGGATTGCGTGGTCGGCGGCTTCCGCTACGCGCAGGGCAAGCCCGTCGTCGGCTCGCTGCTGCTCGGCCTCTATAATGAGCAGGGCGAGCTCGATCACGTCGGCTTTACCTCCGCCCTCCCACGGCCCGAGCTTGCCAACCTGACGCGCAGATTGGAGGCGCTCATTGCGCCGCCGGGCTTCACCGGCAAGGCGCCCGGCGGCCCCAGCCGCTGGAGCACCGAAAGATCGGCCGAATGGCAGCCCTTGCGGCCCGAACTCGTCGTCGAGGTCCGCTACGATCATGTCACCGCGCGGCGCTTCCGCCATGGCACCAAATTGATGCGCTGGCGCCCCGATAAGGCACCCCGCCAATGCACGTTCGAGCAGATCCTCAGGCCCGCCGGTCCCGCTGAACTGGTCGAGCACGTCATGTCGAACGAAACGGCAATGAACTGAACCGCCGCGGCGGCGTTTCAACTATGCCCTTCAAAAATCCGGCAAGAATGAAAGAGGCCGCTATGCTCGCAAACGCCTGGTCACTTATCCGGCAAACCTTCAGCGAATGGTCGGAAGACGGCGCGCCGCGTCTTGGCGCCGCCCTCGCCTATTATTCGATCTTCTCGCTCGGGCCGCTGCTCATCATCGCCATCGGCGTCGCAAGCCTGTTCTTCGAGAATGGCGGCGTGCAGCAGCAGGTCATCGGGCAGATCAAGGGTCTTGTCGGCGACCAGGGCGCACAGGCGATCCAGACCATGCTGACCAGCAGCTCGAAGGGCAACCAGTCCATCGTTGCGACCGTCATCGGGTCCGTGCTGCTGATCTTCGGGGCGCTGAGCGTCGTGGTGCAGCTCAAGACCGCGCTGAACATCATCTGGGATATCGAACCAATGCCGGCTCCAGGCATCTGGGGCTATGTCAGAACCTATGCTCTGTCGCTCGCCGCCATTTTGGGGGTGGGGTTTCTACTGGCGATCTCACTGATCAGCAGTGCCGTCATTGCAAGCGTCGGACAGTCTTTCACCTCCGGACTGAGCGAAGTCGCATTGCACGCAGCCAATTTCCTGGCGAATTTCCTGGTGCTGACCTTGCTGTTCGCCCTGATGTTCAAATATCTGCCCGACACCGATGTCGGCTGGCGCGACGTGTGGATCGGCGCGGCGATGACGGCTTTGCTATTCAATCTGGGCAAATTCCTGATCGCGCTTTATCTTGGGAAACAAGGTCTGGAATCCACCTATGGCGCGGCATCGTCCATTGTGCTGATCCTGGTCTGGATTTACTACTCCGCGCAGATCGTGTTCCTGGGCGCGGAGTTTACGCAGGTCTATGCGCGCCGCTACGGCTCGTTAAGGGCTGCGGCGCAAAAGGGTGCCGGCGATGCCGCGGCTATGCAAACCGCATCGGCCAATGCCGGCGCGGTTAGCTTTGCGGTTGCGGCCGGAATGGTGCTCGGAGCCATGCTGGCAAGGGTCTAAGCGCGGGGCGGCGGCAGCGTTTTTCCATGGAGTCGTGATTGGCAGCCGGTCGGCCTTTGCTCCTTCCCCGATGGCTGCAGGCGCGCGTCGATGCAGAGGCGGCGCGCTTCCTGTTCGACGGCGGAGCCAGGCCCGATTTCAGCGCGCCTGCCGGAGAGAACGCGCTGGCAGCGCCGGATTCGGTATCATGGCGCATATTCAAAAATCCCATAGGATTGTTTATCGGCGGCGTTTCGGCGGTGCTGCTGGAATTGGCCGAGCCGAGGGTGCGCTCCGGCGTCTGGGACCATACGAGCTTCCGCACCGATCCGGTGCGCCGGCTGCAACGCACAGGTCTGGCCGCGATGATGACGGTTTACGGCCCGAGAAGCGAAGCCGAAGCCATGATAGGCAGGGTGCGGCAGCTGCATGCGCGCATTGCCGGGCGGACGCCATCGGGCGAGGCCTACCGGGCCGACGATCCGGAGTTGCTGAACTGGGTGCACGCCACCGCCGCCTTCGGCTTTGTCGAGGCGTATAACCGCTTCGTGCAGCCGCTGACCGGCGCGGACGTGTCGCGCTTCTATGCCGAAGGCAGCCGGACCGCCAATCTATACGGCGCAACGACCGTACCCCGCTCGGAAGCGGAGCTGCATGCCTTTTTTGATTCTATGCGGCCCAGGCTCGCGCCCTCGCCGATCATTTTCGAATTCCTCGACATCATGCGCCGCGCACCGATTTTGCCGCCGGCTTCTCGTCCTATGCAGCGCCTCCTGGTGCGCGCCGCGATCGACGTCCTGCCCCTATGGGCGCCCGGTTTGCTTGGCCTGAAATCCGAATGGGAGCTGAAGGATTGGCAGCGACGCATCGTGCGCGGAGCGGGCCAGCTCACCGACCGCATACCGCTGAACGGCAGTCCGCCGGTCGAGGCATGCCGGCGTCTGGGACTGCCGGACGACTACCTGTTCACCCTTGCGGCCTGAGCCGTTGCGGCGCGCGCCTCCCGCGGTTGAAACCGCACGCCAGCCGGCTCAGGCGGCCGCTATAGGCATCAACGCGGATGATTTTGGGCGTATCGCAATCGCATTTAAGGTGGAAGGCATCCGCTGCATTTGCTATATGCATGCGGATCAGGTTCGCCCTGTTCCCCGGTAGCTCAGTTGGTAGAGCAAGCGGCTGTTAACCGCTCGGTCGCTGGTTCGAGTCCGGCCCGGGGAGCCAATTTTTGTTGCTAAGTTGTTGTTTTAAATTATTTTTTCCTTGGTGGGACAACCAGTGGTCTCGCCGTGGGAACGCATCTCCCTGTCGTGGCATCATCGCTCAAGCCGCCGTTTTGGCCTTGGATATCGCGCGATTTCCTCCGTGACGATCCCGACTATAGGGCCCGTTAAGGTATAGAGCATTGCCGATTTCCTCGCACAGATTGCCGGCTTTCATGTTGTGCTTGCCTATCTATGCCGCTTGCGCGAAGCGCAGCTTCACCGGTGTCACCAATCTAGCCCGCATTTCTCACGTGGCTGAGGCGCATCAGGGCCTCTGACGGTGTAAACTTGTTTTGCGAGAACGAGTTATGCCGATTCGAGGTGGCTCCCCGATGCTGACAGAGTGTAGCGCGAGCGAGATCGATTTTGGAAGAGCTGGCGGACGGCAGGTGGTCGCGGATTTCGATGGCGGCATGGTGTCCTCGGACGCTGGCGCTCTCCTGCTCGGGGAGACGGACAAGGCGATCCGGCTCATGGATCGCTTTGCCTCCTGCTTTCGCGATCAACGCCATCGCGCCTACGTGTTGCATGACGTGAAGACCTTGGTCGCGCAGCGGGTGTTCGGCCTGGCGCTGGGCTATGAGGACCTCGTCGACCATGACGAGTTGCGCCGCGATCCTGTTCTGGGCGTGCTGCTCGGCAAGTTCGAGCGCGGGGCTGAGGCGCCGGCACCGCTGGCAGGCAAGAGCACGCTGAACCGTCTCGAGCACGCTCCGGCCGAGAGCGCCATGAGCGCTATCACAGGATCGGCCACGACGGCACGTCGATTGAGGCGCTGTTCGTCGACTTATTTCTCGACGCGCACAGCAGGCCGCCGCGTGAGATCGTGCTCGACCTCGACGCCACCGACGATCCGCTGCACGGCCATCAGGAAGGCCGGTTCTTCCATGGCTATTACGACTGTTATTGTTACCTGCCGCTCTATGTCTTCTGCGGCCGTCATCTTCTGGCCGCCAAGCTTCGACGCTCGAACATTGACGGCAGCGCCGGCGCGGTCGAAGAGACAGCGCGCCTCGTCGGCCGGATCCGGGGGCGCTGGCCGAAGGTGAAGATCATTTTGCGCGCCGATTCCGGCTTCGCCAGGGAGGCCCTGATGGTCTGGTGCGAGGCCCACAAGGTCGACTACGTCTTTGGCCTCGCCCGTAACGCGCGTCTGGAGGCGCGCATCGCGAAGGCGCTGGCCGAGGCGCGACGGCTGTCGGAGGCCGCGGACGGCAAGCCGGCGCGGGTGTTTCGGGATTTCCTATGGTCGACGAAGGGCTCCTGGTCACGCCGCCGCCGCGTGATCGGCAAGGCGGAATGGACCGGCGGGGATGCCAATCCGCGCTTTCTCGTCACCTCGCTGAAGCCCGGTGCCTGGACCGCCAGGCCGCTTTATGAAGATCTCTATTGCGCGCGCGGCGAGATGGAGAACCGTATCAAGGAAGCGCAGGGCGATCTGTTCGCCGATCGCACCTCGGCGGCGACGATGCGAGCCAACCAGCTGCGCCTGTGGTTTGCCTCGATGGCTTACGTGCTTCTCTGCGCGCTGCGTCGGATTGGCCTCGCTCACACGCAGTTCGCCGCCGCGACCTGCGGCACGATCCGGCTGAAGCTGCTGAAGATCGGCGCGCTGGTGAAAATCAGCGCGCGTCGGGTCAAGATTGCCTTCGCCTCCGCCTGTCCGTCCGCCGCGGAATGGCGTCTCGCCGCGGCGCGGCTCGCGCATGCTCGCGGCTCCCCCGCTTGACGCGCGAAACTGCGACGCGCCTCTCTCGCGGTACCCCCCCCGAGGCCCACTGGAGACAGAAGAAGCCGAGCCGATTGCCGAAGCCAATCGCGCAGTCTGCGCCACCCGCACGCACGTTACGCGTCAACATCCTCGGCAAATCGGCCCGATGACCACGCCAGCGCTTCGCACGCGTGAGAAATGCGGGCTAGTCTGGAAGCAGCGAAGTCCGTCAGCCCGGAATTTTCCGTACATGAGGGCTGAGCCGACTTGGCTCCTTTGGCCGATGGCAGCCGAGTTTGACCCTCAACGGACTCAGGGACCCCGCATAAACACTATCATGATCCGACAAGCTGAATTTGCCGTAGCAATCGGAATTATGCAGAATCGCGCAATGGATTGAGAATCGACGCTGGAAATCCTGCTATCGCCCCTGACCCGCGCCTCACTGCAACCGATAGCCGACCCCGGTCTCTGTGAGGATGTGCGCCGGCTGTTCCGGCCGCGGCTCGATCTTGGCGCGAAGCTGGCGCACATAGATGCGCAGATATTGCACATCGCCCGCCGCTCCCCAGACCTCATTCATGATGAAGCGGTGCGTCAGCACCTTGCCGGCGTGGAGCACCAGCAGCCGCAATATGTCGTATTCCTTCGGCGACAGCTTGATCTCTGCGCCATCGAGGGAAACGTGCCGGCGCACCAGATCGACACGCAGCCCGCCGCTTTCGAAGACCGGCGCCGCGCCCTGCACCTGCAACCGGTGACGCAGCGCCGTGCGAATGCGCGCGATCAGCTCGGCCATGCCGAAGGGCTTGGTCACATAATCGTCGGCGCCCAGATCGAGCGCCTCGACTTTGACGCGCTCCTCGCCCCGGCTGGACAGAATGACGATGGGTGTCTTGTCGCCCTTGTCGCGCAGCGTGCGGATCATATCGAGGCCGTCCATGTCGGGCAGGCCGAGATCGAGCAGCACCAGCTCGGGCCGATGGGCGAGAATCGCCGCCAGCCCGTCAAGGCCGTTCGCGGCTTCAAAAATCTCGAAACCGTTAGCGGTGAGGCTCGTGCGCAGCAGACGCCGGATCGGCGGCTCGTCATCAATCACCAATATCGGCGTTTTGTCCGCGCTGCTCATGCCGCCGCCACCTCGTCCGGTGCCGCACCGTCGGCCGAGATCGGCAGATCGATGGTGAAGATTGCGCCGGGCCGGTCGGCGCGGTTCGCGGCGGCAATCGTTCCGCCCATCGCCTCGACAAAGCCACGGCAGATGGCCAGACCAAGGCCGGTGCCGGCCCGCTGCCGGTCGCCGGCATCCACTCGGTGGAACTTCTCGAAGATCTGCGTCAGCCGGTCTTCCGGGATTCCTGGCCCCTCATCCTTGATGTCAATTCGGGCAACGCCGTCCACCCTCCTGGCGCCGATCGTGATGGTCGAGCCCGACAGGCGCATATTTGGCGGCGTTGTCGAGAAGATTGATCAGCACCTGCTCCATGAGCAGGACATCGAGATCGACGAGCGGCAAATCCGGCTCAATATCGAATTCAAGTTTGAATCCGGCGATCAGAGCCTTGACCCTATGGACTGCCGCGCCAATGACCTCGGACAAGTCGGCGGGCTCTCGCCTCAGCGCTATAGCGCCAGCTTCGAGCCGCGTCATGTCGAGAAGATTGGCGACGAAGCGCGCCATCCGCTCAGCTTCATCCTCGATGGTCGCGACGAGATCGGCGCGCGCAGCCTGGTCGAACAGCTCGCCATATTCCCGCAGCGAATTCGCCGCGCCCAGGATCGAGGCGAGCGGCGTCTTCAGATCATGGGATAGCGATGTCAGCAGCGCGCCCCGAAGCCGTTCGGTCTCCGCCGCCACCCGGGCATCGTCCATCTCGTCGGCAAAGCTGACACGCTCGATCGCAACCGCCGCCTGATCCATCAGCGCGTCGAGCAGCCGACGCTCATCCGGCGTCAGGATGACGTCCGGCCGCCGGCCGCGCCCGAGGCCGACGACGCCGATGACGCCCCGGCTGGTCCTGAGAGGCAGGAACAGACGCTGCGCGCCCGGCAGCGTATCCGCCCCGTGTCCGGCTGGCCTGCCGCGATCGAAGCTCCATTTCGCGGCGCCCATATCTGCGTCGTCGATCGTTTCGCCGGGCGGATAGGTCGCGGCGACGTCGAATTTTCCTTCGCGGTCGGGCAGCAGGATGACGACATCGGCCCTGAGCGAGGCGGCAATCTGCGAGACGGACGCCCAGAGCAGATCGTCGAGCGTCACGATGCTCGCGAGGTTTTTCGAGAATGTATAGAGCGCGTTCGTCGTCGCGGCCCGGCCACGCGCCGCTTCAGCCTGACGCCGCACCCGCGCGGTCAGATTGCTGACGATGAGCGCGGTGAACATGTAGAAGAACAGCGCCGCGATATTCGTCGGTTCCGCGATGGTGAAGGTGTAGAGCGGCGGCAAAAAAAAGAAATTGTAGCACAGGATGCTTGCAACGGCGGCGAGCAGCGACGGGCCGAGACCCAGTCGATACGCCGCCCCGAGGACCGCCATGAGGAAGATCAGCGGAACGGTTTCCGGACCGAAATAGGGATGCGCCACCCTTCCGGCGATCAGTCCCAGCGCGGTGGCGGCAAGCGCGGCGAGGTAGGGTAGGAGGTCCGCGCGCGTGGATGCGGCGCTCGTCTCGACCGTCTTTTTCGGGATCGCATCGGTTGTCAGCTCCTCGCCGGCAATGACATGCACGCTGATATTGCCGGAGCGACGGACGAGATCGTGCACGATCGAGCCGTTGACCAGCTCGAACCAGCGGCTCCGGCTCGATTTGCCGATGACGATCTGCGTCACATTGTTCGAGCGGGCAAAGCGGGTGATCTCGTTGACGATGCGGCCGCCACCGGGGATCGTCGCCGCAACGCCTCCAAGACGTTCCGCGAGGCGCAGCGTATCGGCTATACGGTCACGCTCTACCTCCGAAAGGTCGAGGCTGCGCGGCGTCTCAATGTGGAGGGCGGTCCATGGCGCGCGAAGCCGGTCGGCCAGCCGCTTGGTGGAGCGGACAAGGCCGGCCGCGCGCGCATCTTCGCTGATGCAAACCAGAACGCGCTCGCCCGCTGGCCAGGGGCCGTCGATGGCGTTCTGCCGCATATGGGTGAGAAGCTGCTCGTCGACGCGCTGGGCGGTGCGGCGCAGGGCCAGCTCGCGCAGTGCGGTCAAATTGCCGGGCGAAAAATAATGGCCGAGGGCCCGTTCCGCCAATTTCGGCAGATAAACCTTGCCCTCGCGAAGCCGCTGTATGAGTTCGCTCGGCGCCAGATCGATCACCTCAATGTCGTCGGCCCTGTCGAGCACGAAGTCCGGCACCGTTTCGCGCACGCGGATGCGGGTGATCTGCGCGACGACGTCGTTCAGGCTCTCGACATGCTGGATATTGAGCGTGGTGTAGACATCGATCCCGGCCGCGAGCAGCTCCTCGACATCGAGATAGCGCTTGGGATGACGGCTGCCGGGCGCATTGCTATGGGCGAGTTCGTCGACAAGCGCGAGTTGCGGATGGCGGGCCAGAAGCGCGTCGAGATCCATCTCCTCGATCGCCCTTCCCTTATACTCGTGGTGCTTGCGCGCAACGGTCTCAAAGCCGCGCGCCAGCGCTTCCGTCTCGGGCCGTTCATGCGTCTCGACCACACCGATGACGACATCCTTCCCATCGGCAAGACGCGCCCGGCCCGTCAGCAGCATTTCATAGGTCTTGCCAACGCCCGGCGCCGCTCCAAGGAAAATCTTGAGCCGCCCGCGCCCAGATTGCTCGCCGCGCGCCAGCTCAAGCAGCGCGTCCGGTGATGGGCGGTTCTTCTCCTCACTGGCCTCGGGCATGCGTCAACCTATCCGATCAACGGCTGGCGACGGCGTCCTTTTCCCGGTCGAGCGCCAAGTTAAGCACCAGAATATTGACACGCGGTTCGCCAAGAAAGCCCAGCGTGCGGTCCTCGGTCGCCGCGGCGACGAGCTGCCGGACGCGCTCCTCGGACAATCCGCGCGCCTTGGCAACGCGCGCGATCTGTGACGCGGCATTGTCCGGTGACACGTGTGGATCGAGGCCGCTCGCGGAGGTGGCCACGGCGTCGGCAGGCACAAGGCTATCGGCGCCATGCGCTTCCCGATAGGTTGCCACATCGTCCCGTACCCGGCCAATCAGCGATTTGGCCGTCGGCCCCGCATTGGAACCGGCTGAGTTCCGGGCATTATAAGGCAAAGAAACCGTCCTTGTGGAATCTACCGGATCGGGACCTTGCGTGGCGGACGGACGGCCATGGAAATAGCGGTCGGAGGTAAAATTCTGCCCGATCAGCTCCGAGCCGACAACCCCGCCATTGCGCTTGATCAGGCTGCCATTGGCCTGCCAGGGAAAGGCGATCTGAGCGATGCCGGTAACGGCCAGCGGATAGGCCAGACCGGTAAGGGCGGTCATCAGCAGGATCATGACGATCGCGGGACGCAGATGTTTCAGCATGGGGCCGTGGTCCTTTATGCGAGGCCGATGGCGGAAATGGCGAGGTCGATCAGCTTGATGCCGATGAAAGGAACGGCCAGCCCGCCGACGCCATAGATGAGAAGGTTACGCCCCAGCAATGCGGACGCCGCCCCCGCCCTGTAGCGGACGCCGCGCAGCGCCAGCGGGATCAGCGCGACGATGATCAGCGCATTGAAGATGATCGCCGACAGGATCGCGCTTTGCGGCGAGGCGAGATGCATGACATTGAGCACCTGAAGCTGCGGATAGAAGGCGACGAACATCGCCGGGATGATTGCGAAATATTTCGCCACGTCGTTGGCGATGGAGAATGTCGTCAGCGCGCCGCGCGTCATCAGCAGTTGCTTGCCGATGCCGACGATCTCGATCAGCTTGGTCGGGTCGCTATCGAGATCGACCATATTGCCGGCCTCCCGCGCCGCGACGGTGCCGGTGTTCATGGCGACGCCGACATCGGCCTGCGCGAGGGCCGGCGCGTCGTTGGTGCCGTCACCGCACATGGCGACCAGCTTGCCCTTGGCCTGCTCCTGGCGGATGAGCTGGAGCTTGTTCTCGGGCGTCGCCTCGGCGAGGAAATCATCGACACCGGCTTCGGCCGCGATGGCGGCGGCAGTCAATGGATTGTCGCCGGTGATCATGATCGTGCGGATGCCCATTTTGCGCAATTCGGCGAAGCGCTCGCGGATGCCGCCCTTGACGATGTCCTTCAGATGCACGAGGCCGAGCAATTTGCCGTTCCGGGCAACGGCAAGCGGGGTGCCCCCGGATTGTGCAATGATTTCCGTAGCCGCCGTCAGATCGGGCGGTACCGGCATGTTCGGATTGCCGGTCACCTGCCTGACATAAGCGACGACCGCAAGGACCGCCCCTTTGCGGATCTGATCGCCCTCCGCATCGATGCCACTGATGCGTGTCTGCGCGCTGAACGGCACGAAATTCACCTGCAGCTCGGCCATGTCGCGGCCGCGAATGCCGTATAGCGCCTTGGCCAGCACGACGATCGAGCGGCCTTCCGGCGTTTCGTCCGACAGCGAGGCGAGCTGTGCCGCGTCGGCAAGCTCGCGCTCGCTGACACCGGCAAGCGCGACAAATTCGGAGGCCTGCCGGTCGCCCAGCGTGATGGTCCCGGTTTTGTCTAGCAGCAGCGTATCGATATCGCCCGCCGCCTCAACGGCGCGGCCGGACATAGCTAGCACATTGAAGCGCACCAGCCGGTCCATGCCCGCGATCCCGATCGCCGAAAGCAGCGCGCCGATGGTGGTCGGGATTAGCGTCACCAACAGCGCGACCAGAATGAGGACGGAAACCGTGCCGCCGGCGTAGCTCGCGAAGCTCGGGATCGACGCAACGGCCATGACGAAGATCAGTGTCATACCCGCGAGCAGGATGTTGAGCGCGATTTCGTTCGGCGTCTTCTGCCGCTGCGCGCCTTCGACGAGCGCGATCATGCGGTCCAGGAAGGTTGAGCCTTGCGCCGCCGTGATGCGCACCACGATCCAGTCCGAAATGACCTGCGTACCGCCCGTGACCGCCGAGCGGTCGCCGCCGGACTCGCGGATCACGGGCGCGGATTCGCCGGTGATCGCCGCTTCGTTGACCGAGGCGATGCCTTTGACGACTTCACCGTCGGACGGGATGATGTCGCCCGCCTCCACGAGCACGATGTCGCCGGGCTTCAGGTCGAGCGCCGGAACCGGATCGATGTCGGCCACATCCAGCGCAAGCTCCGCTTTCAGGTCGAGCGCCCGTTCGAGCGTCTTGCCGGTCATTTGCTTGGCGACGACATCGCTGCGGGTGGCCCTCAGGCTGGCGGCCTGTGCCTTGCCGCGCCCTTCGGCAACGGCTTCAGCGAAGTTCGCGAACAGCACGGTGAACCACAGCCAGATGATGATCTGGATGGAAAAGCCCAGGCCAGGCGCGCCGATATAGAGATCGCGAACAAATAGCACGGTCACCAGCGCGGCAAGCACCTCCACCACGAACATCACCGGACTACGGATCATGGTGCCGGGCGAAAGCTTGCGGAATGCGCCGAAGATGGCCGGGATCACGATGTCCGCTTTGACGAGGGACGATCTGGTTTTGCGCATTAGAATTGTCATCTTGAGTATTCCTAGAAGGACTGGCCGGCGATCATGGCCAAATGCTCCACGATCGGACCCAGGGCGAGGGCGGGCAGAAAGGTCAGGCCACCGACGATCACGACGACGCCGACAAGCAGGCCGATAAAGAGCAGACCGTCGGTCGGGAAGGTGCCGCGCGACGGCGGAACGGCCTGCTTGGCGGCAAGCGATCCGGCGATGGCCAGCATCGGCACGATCATGAAGAAGCGACCGACCAGCATCGCGACGGCGAGCGTGATGTTATAGAATGGTGTGTTCCCTGACAGGCCTGCGAAGGCGGAGCCGTTGTTTCCGGTCGCGGAGGAATAGGCATAGAGCACCTCCGAGAAGCCATGTGGGCCAGGCGTCGAAATGCTGGAGAGGCCAGCCGGCGCGACGGTGGCGACGGCGGTGAGACCGAGTATCATCAAGGGCAGGCATAGGACCGCGAGCATGGTCAGTTTCACTTCGCGGCCTCCGATCTTCTTGCCGACATATTCCGGCGTGCGGCCGACCATCAGCCCGGCGATGAAAACGGTGATGATGGCAAAGAGCAGCATACCGTAGAGACCCGCGCCGACCCCGCCGATGATGACTTCGCCGAGCTCAATATTGACCAGCGGCACGAGCCCGCCGAGCGGCGTGAATGACGCGTGCATGGCATTCACCGCGCCGCAGGAAGCGGCTGTGGTGATGGCCGCGAACAGCGCGGAGGCTGCAATGCCGAAGCGGACTTCCTTGCCCTCCATATTGCCCGCCGCCGGATCGACCCCGAGAGCCGTCAGCAGCGGATTACCGGCGGCCTCGGCCCAATAGGCGATCGTCGCGCCGGCGAGGAACAGCAGGCCCATGGCGGCAAACACCGCCCAGCCCTGGCGCTGATCGCCAACCATGCGGCCGAACAGATTGGTCAGCGCGACGCCAAGCGCAAAGATCGCAACCATCTGGATGGAATTCGACAGGGGCGTGGGATTTTCGTAGGGATGCGCCGCATTGGCGTTGAAGAAGCCGCCGCCATTGGTGCCGAGCATCTTGATGGCGACCTGCGAGGCGACCGGCCCTTGCGCGATGGTCTGCTTGCCGCCTTCGAGCGTGGCGGCGTCGACATAGGCCGACAGATTTTGCGGCACGCCCTGCCAGACCAGGACGATCGCCATCAGCAGCGAGATCGGCAGGAGGATGTGGAGCGTGCAGCGCGTCAGGTCGGCCCAGAAATTGCCGATGCCGCTGGCGGAGCGGCGCGCGAAAGCCGCGAATCAGCGCGACGGACAGCGCTATGCCAGTCGCCGCTGAGGCGAAATTCTGCACCGTCAGTCCGGCCATCTGCGCGAAATAGCCCAGCGTCGACTCGCCGCCGTAATTCTGCCAGTTGGTATTGGTGACGAAGCTGATCGCCGTGTTGAGCGCCAGATCGGGTGGCATCGCCGCCATGCCCTCCGGATTGAGCGGCAGCGCGCCTTGAATACGCAGGATCAGGTAAAGCAGCAGGAACCCGGCGAAGTTGAAAGCAAGCATCGCGGCGGCGTAAGAGGTCCAGCGCTGCTCCGCCTTCGGATCGATGCCCGCAGCCGCGTAAAAGCCGCGTTCGACGGGGTTGAGGATTGGAGAAAGGAAAGTGCGTTCGCCCGCGAAGACCCGGGACATATAAGCCCCGAGCGGTTTGGCGAGCGCGACGATGATCGCGCAGAACACAAGGATCTGGGCCCAACCGGCCATGGTCATGGGAGCCTCAGAATTTCTCAGGTTTTAGAAGTGCGTAGACGAGATAGGCGAAGAGGAACGCCATCACCCCGCCCGCGAGCAGATAGTCGGTCAGCATGAGCTTCCCCCTACAGCCGATTGCAGGCGACGATGTACAGACCCGCTGCGGCGAACAGCGCCACGCCGATGCCGAGCATCAGAATTTCGAACATGAGGATCTCCATGGTTTGCCGAGCCGACAGCTCAGCCCAAGAGATCAGGGAAAACCCGTATAAAAGCGATGGGGGCGAGCCACTGAAGGCATAGGAATCTCATATACATCGCTCGCAGGAGCGACCTCCAGATCCTCTGGAGCGCTTGCCGCGCCGCCGTCCCGAAGCGAGATCGCAACGACCGGACAAATGCTCGCCCGTCTTGTCGGGCAAGGGCGGCAATAGAGGGCGACTGCCGCGCCAGTCTTTCCTAGGTATCGATTTTGCATCTGCGCCAGTACTCCCAGTCGCTCCGGAAACTCGTGCGCACGAAGTCAGGTTATGGCCCGAAGGCGAAGATCAATGATGCGCATGCCTCTTCCGCAGCTGGGGGCTGAGGCGTCATCTCTCCGAGCTTCGGAATCGATGACAACCTCGTTCGAACAACCGAAGTGTTGGCAAAATTTCGAAAATGCCTTTTATCACGCGCAGTTCGATCTGGAGAGCATCCTTTTAGTGGGACATTCCCGAAAAAAGCATAACAATATCATGATGCCTACTTGTCCCACTTTTCGCTCTAATCATTTGATTCTGTTGAGTTGTCGTAGTCCGCCCCGGGGAGCCATCCTGCTCACGTCCATACCGGTGACATCGGTAACAACCTCGCGCCGACGAACCGGGGCTGTGGTGAACCTGTTTCCATCTTTTCGCGACGAATACAAGTGGCCGGCTGGAACGCGAGCGTTTCGGACGGGCATGCCGAAGCAAGACTGCTTCACCCGGAGGAGGATGGATCCATGACCCGCCCAGTGACAAGATTTGCGGCCACGGCCGTATTCGTCGGTGTTCTGCTCGCAGGAGTCGTGCCTGCAAGCGCTTCGCATCTCGCCTGCAGGCCCTCAACCTTCGGCATAGGGCGCGGCCCGACTCTGGACGCGGCCATGAGCCATGCCATCCAAAATTGGCGCATGCGAACGTCGAGTGAATATGGCCCCAACTACAGCAACTGGTACAACACCCTGGACCAAGGCAGGCACTGCAATAGCAAGGGCTGGCTCATCCATTGCCGGGTCTGGGCGAACCCTTGCAGATGATCCGAAAGCGGCGGCGATACGGGTGATCCCGCGCATGTCAGCAGCATCGCGCCGGCCACCGGCGTACGGTCCCAAAATTCTCGGGCGCGCCGAGGCGGACTCCATCGTCAACTCCGTGATCGTCAAATTCGCCCACCGCTATCCGGCCGAGCTGTTGGGCGGCACGCAGCACCGCGTCGGCATCCCGCGCTGGTACAGATGCTCGGCACGCGCTCGGCAACGGAACGGCTGGCGCAGCGTCTGCTGATCCTGGCGACGCTGGACGAGGAATCGGTGGCAGGCGCCTCGTCGTGCATCGGCGCGTCACGCATGAGCAACTCGCCGGCATTGTGGGAGCGACGCGGCAATGGGTGACGAGCATGCTGGCGCGATTTCAGGCGAAGGGTATTATCCGAATCGAGCGGAGCGCGATTTTCATCGAACGGGCGGACAGGCTTTGACGGCAGACACGGGCGAAAGCGAAGCGGCGGCGCCAGGCTCCCCGGCGGCGCGGCTGTGGCTCACCGCGAAGCTGGCCTTTCCCGGCGTGATGATCTGCTTCGTCATCGCCGCCGCCGCGCGCTTCCTTTCGGACCATTATGGCGCGCCGCAAATGCTGTTCGGGCTGCTGCTGGGCCTCGCCTTTCACTTCCTCAGCGAGGATGCCAAGATGGCCACCGGCCTCGACATCGCCGCGCGGCCGTTGCTGCGCATCGGCGTTGCCCTACTCGGCCTGCGGATCACGGTGCAGGACATGGTGGGTCTGGGATGGGAACCCATCGCGTTCGTCGTCGCCGGCGTGCTGCTGACGCTGGGCTTCGGCGTCGCGCTCGCCCGGCTGATGCGGACCGACACCACATTCGGCATCCTGTCGGGCGCTTCGGTGGGCATTTGCGGGGTGTCCGCCGCGCTGGCGGTCGCCTCGGTGCTGCCCGCCACCGAAAAATCCAAGATGGACACGATCTTCGTCATCGTCACGGTGACGGTGCTCTCGACGCTGGCGATGATCTTTTACCCGATCTTCGTCACCTATGCCGGGTTCTCGGCAAAGCAGTCGGCCATCTTCCTGGGGGCGACGATCCATGACGTCGCCCAGGTGGTCGGGGCCGGCTATGGCATATCCGGCGAGGTGGGGGACGGCGCGACCATCGTGAAGCTGCTCAGGGTGGCGATGCTGGTCCCGGTGGTCTTCGTGCTGTCGCTACTCTTTCGCGACCGGGCGCCGGGCAGCGGCCGGGCGTCCGTGCCGCTGTTCATCGTGGCGTTTTGCGTTTTGGCTCTGATGAATACGATCGGCATCGTGCCGGGCGTGATCGCAGCGGTGCTGAGCGAGGTCTCGCGATGGTTGCTGGTGGCCGCCATTGTCGCCATCGGCATCAAGACCGCGCTGCAATCGATTTTGCGTGTCGGCCCGGTGCCGGTCACCATCATGATCGCGGAGACGCTGTTCCTCGCCGGCTGGATTTTGATCGGCGCGCTGACGGTGTTCTAAGGGCCAGGGCCACCCGCGACCGGCGGCCTCTAGATCATGATCGCGGGATCATATTTCAGCGCCTCCGTCCATTGCGGCTTGATGGAGGCGTCGAAGGTCGTGTCGCTTCCCCGCAGCAATAGTGATACAAGCCGCGGCCGAATTCATTCAACTTAAGGTTGCGAACCGGCTCCGATCAAGGAAGGGTGAACGGGCGCCGGGAGACCGTGATCACCCATCGCCGCTCCAGCTGCTAGCTTGTTTCTTCTGGATAATTTGGAGTGCCGCATCGCCTATGAAAACCAAGCTGAAATCCGAGACCATCGCCGCACAGGCTGCGGGAGCGGGCGACGACGAGACCGGCGCGATCGTGCCCGCCATCCACATTGCGTCGACCTTTGTGCGCGATGCCGACAATCAGTACAGGAAGGGCTTTTGTTACGGGCGCTCCGACAACGCCACCGTGCGTCAGACCGAAGACGTGCTGACGCAGTTGGAGGAAGGCGCCGCAACGCTTCTCTACGCCTCGGGAATGACGGCCGCCACCACAGCCTTCCTGACGCTTGAGCGCCCGGCGCACGTCATCGCGCCCAAAGTGATGTATTGGGGCCTGCGGAAATGGCTGGCCGACGACGCGGCCGGACTCGGCATCGAGACCACGTTCGTCGATGCCGGCGACCCCGCCGCCATCAGCGCCGCCATGCGGCCCAGCCGCACCAGGCTAATCTGGATCGAGACGCCCTCCAATCCATTGTGGACCATCACCGATATCGCCGAGGCGGCCCGCATCGCCCATGATGGCGGCGCGTTGCTGGCCGCCGATTCCACCGTATCCACGCCCGTGCTCACAAGGCCGCTCACATTGGGCGCCGACATGGTGCTGCATTCAGCGACCAAATATCTGAACGGCCATTCGGATGTCATCGCCGGGGCCACGACATTTGCGCGCCTGGGCGAGGCCTATGAGCGCGCGGCGCGATCCCGCAACACGCTCGGCGGCATTCTGGGACCGTTCGAGGCGGCGCTGCTGATGCGGGGGATGCGCACCCTCCATGTCCGCGTGCGGCATCAATGCGCCGCGGCGATGACCATGGCGCGGCATTTTACCGGCCACCCGGCGATCGAGACGGTGCTCTATCCGGGGCTGGAGACGCATCCCGATCACGCTTTGGCGGCCCGGCAGATGCAGGGCGGGTTCGGCGGCATGCTGTCGCTGCAATTCCGGGAGGGGGAGGCGGCGGCGATTGCATGCGCCGCCAACCTCAAAGTGTGGAAACGCGCCACATCGCTCGGAGGGGTCGAGAGCCTGGTCGAGCATCGGTCCAGCATCGAAGGCCTGGGGAGCCCCTGCCCGCCCGACCTGTTGCGCCTCTCGGTCGGTTTGGAAAGCGTCGAGGATCTCGTCGAAGATCTCGAACGGGCGCTGGCGCGCGGCACGCGCGGCGCAAATGCCCGGAAACCGGCGGCGGACGCGGCTATGACGAACGGTCGGGGTCCGATGACGCAGCACGGTTGATCAGGACGGAGGTAGCCGGTGCCCAGAACCGCGTTCGTTTTTGCCGGCGGCGGCAGCTTCGGTGCGGTGCAGGTCGGCATGCTGCACGCACTCATGGCGCAAGGGGTCAAGGCGGATTTCGTCGTCGGCTCCAGTGTCGGCGCGATCAACGGCGCTTATTTTGCCGGCGATCCGACCGCCGGCGGCGTCACCCGGCTGGAACAGCTCTGGCTCGGCATTCGGCGTAATGATGTGTTCCCGGTCAATTTCCGCACGGCGGCGGGCTTTCTGTGGCGCCGGGACTTCCTCATGCGCCCCGCCGGGCTGCGCCAGCTCATAGACACCCACCTCCCCTACCGCCTGCTGGAAGAGGCCAGAATTCCGGTCTATGTGGTCGCGACCAACCTGCTGTCGGGCGAGGCGGTGGTCCTGTCGCGCGGCGACGCGTGCGATGCCATCGTCGCCAGCAGCGCCATTCCGGCCGCGTTCCCGCCGGTCCTGGTGGACGGGCACTATCTCGTCGATGGCGCGATCACCAGCAACACCCCGGTCAAGGTGGCGGTGGCGCTCGGAGCGCGGCGGCTGATCGTGCTGCCGACCGGGTTCGCCTGCGCGCTGCAAATCCCGCCGATGGGAGCCGTGGCGAACGCGCTTCACGCCTTGACCTTGCTGATTGCGCGCCAACTCGTCGCGGAGCTGGAGCAGCTGGACGCCGGGATCGATTTCGCCATCGTGCCGACGCTGTGCCCGCTGCAGGGCTCGCCCTATGATTTTTCGCGCAGCGCCGAACTGATCGCGAGCGCGGCCGAGAACACGCTCAACTGGATTGCGGGAGGCGGACTGGACAGGCGGGAAATCCCGGGCGCGCTGCGCGCGCATGATCATAGGTGATCCTTGACACAGGCGCATCTGACATCCATATGCCATCCATGTGGATGGTAGGAGGATGCGTTGGTTCCCTCAGCGGCAAAGAGCGCGGATAGCGAAAAGATCACCATCAATCTCGGCTTCGTCGATCTAGGCCAGATCGACCTGCTGGTGCAGGAAGGGTTTTATTCGAACCGCACCGACCTGATCCGTACCGCCATCCGCAACCAGATCGACCGCCACGCCGAGGTGGTCCGGCAGACCGTCACGCGCAAAAGCGTCGATCTCGGCCTCCGGCATTTCAGCCGCGCCGATCTGGAGGCGGCGCGCGATGCCGGGCAGATGCTCGATATCCGGGTTCTGGGCCTTGCCACCATTGCGGCGGACGTCACCCCCGAACTGGCGCGCGCCAGCATCGCCTCGCTTGCCGTATTGGGCTCGCTCCACGCCAGCGCCGCCGTGAAAGCCGCTCTCGCGGACCGCATGCAATGAGGGCGGCCCCGCAGCCGGCCCCACCAACATTCGCTCGTTCAACAGAGAAAGCGTCACGATGACCCGTCTGATCCCTGAGAAAATGTCCGAGGCGACCCGCTTGACCAATGCCGGCAAACTCGCCGAAGCGACCGCGCTGATCCAGCGTATGCTTCGAGGCGAGGCGACCTCCGCGCGCGCCGGCGATAGCTCCCAAACGATCATCGATGCCGAATTCCAGCGCATCGATGCCAGCACCGATGCGGTGCGGGCGAATGCGTCCGACGGATCGCTTGCCAGGCAGCCGGCGCCGACGTCTCCGGTATCCGGCCTCGATGTGCGAGCGAGAGGTCTTACCGGCTTGGGCGAGACCTTGCGCCGCCTCGCCGGCAAGGCGAAACGCGGCGTTCCCCGGCCGGCACCGGAGCCCATCCCCGACGGTGCCACCTTCGAGACGGCTTCCTACGCCAACGCGGCGGGGATGCGCGACTATAAGCTCTACGTGCCGAGCACCAGCCTGGGCCAGCCCATGCCGCTGATCGTGATGCTGCACGGATGCACCCAGTCGCCGGACGACTTCGCCGCCGGAACGCGCATGAATGTCCATGCCGAGGCGGATGGCTTTCTCGTCGCCTATCCCGCGCAGCCCGCTTCGGCCAATGCGCAGAAATGCTGGAACTGGTTCAATCCGGAGGATCAGCGGCGTGACCGTGGCGAGCCTGCGCTGATCGCCGGCATCACGCGGCAGATCATGCGAGATTATCCGGTGGACCCGGCCCGATCTACATTGCGGGCCTCTCGGCCGGAGGCGCGGCGGCGGCCGTAATGGCAGCCACCTATCCGGACCTGTACGCTGCGGTCTGTGTGCATTCCGGCCTGCCTGCCGGGTCCGCGACGGACCTTCCTTCCGCATTTGCGGCGATGCGCCAGGGGGGCGCCGGAGGCAGTCCGCGCGCACGCTTCGTCCCGACCATCATTTTCCACGGCGACCAGGACGCCACCGTTCATCCGCGCAACGCCGATGCGCTCGCCGCCGAGGCCGTGGCCCAGGAGACCGGCTCGCTCTCGGCCTCGGAGCACGGCCGGGCACCCGGCGGACGCCCCTACCGCCGCTCGGTCCGCACCGATGCGTCAGGCCGGGTGCTGTGCGAACAATGGACCATCCACGGCGCCGGGCATGCCTGGTCCGGCGGCAGCCCGTCAGGCTCGTTCACGGACCCGCAGGGCCCGGATGCCACGCGGGAAATGCTGCGCTTTTTTTCCGAACACGCGGGCTGGGCGTGAACGCGGTATGCTTGGGACAGAATCTCCCGGGTATAATAAGAACAGCGATCCATCAAGATAAGGATGAGAGGAATGGCTAAAAGCAAAACCGCTTCCGGTACACCGAAGCCGGCCTCCGGCGCGAGCGCCACCGGCCAAGCCAAGCCGCAGGTCTATCTGGCCGGGCCGGACGTGTTTTTCCCCGATGCGGTGCAATGGGGATCGGCGCTGCACGCGGTGCTGGCGGCGCGGGGCATGACGGGTCTGTTTCCGCTCGACAGCGAGATGGACCCGGCAAAGTTCCCCGACCGCAAGGATCTGGGCCTGGCGATTGCGCGCGCCAATGAAGCGCTGATGCGCAAGGCAGATATCTGCGTCGCCAATATCCAGCCCTGGCGCGGCGTCGAGGCCGATGACGGCACCTGCTACGAAATCGGCTTCATGGCGGCGCTGGGCAAGATCATCGTGCTTTACACGAATGACCGGCGGCCGTTTTTCGAGCGGATCGTCAGCGATGTCTACCGGGGCGATGTGCGCCAGGATGGCCCGGTCAAGCGCGGAGCAAGGGACGACATGGTCATCGAGGAGTTCGAAGGCTTTGCCGACAATCTGATGCTGATCAACGCCGCCGCCGCATCGGCGGAGCAGGCGACGGGCGAAAAGCCCGATCCGGCGGCCATCGTGCATTACGGCTTCGAGGCGGCGGCCGATTTTGCCAGGCGCCTGTGGGATGCCGCCTATCCGGCGCGCGCGTAGAGCTTTCCGGCCACCGGACATAGGTGGCGCGGATGGCGCGGTCGTCGGCCATGATCATCTGCACGAACAGCGTCTCCCAAAGGTCGGCGGCATAATCCATCCGCTTCTCGATCGCGGGGGTCGAGTTGAGATCGATCACGATGAAATCGGCCTCGTGGCCCGCCTCGATATTGCCGATCCGGCCGTCGAGGCGCATCACCCGCGCGCTGCCCATCGTCGCCAGATAATAGGCTTTCGCCGGGTGCAGGCTGTAGCCGGCGAGACGGCAGATCTCATAGGACGCCTTCATCGTCGCGAACATGGATAGCGACGTGCCGCCGCCGACATCGGTGCCGAGGCCAACGGGGACGGTGTCCACGCCCTCGCGCAGGCCCTTCATGTCGAAAAGACCCGAGCCCAGGAACAGGTTCGAGGTGGGGCAATGCGAAATGCCCGAACCGCTGGCGCGGAACGCCTCGCGCTCGCGCGGCGTCAGATGAATGGCATGGCCGAAATTGGCACCCCGCCCCGTCAGTCCGTAGCGCTCATAGACGCCGAAATAATCCGGTGCCTCCGGGTACAGCGACCGCACCCAGGCGATCTCATGTGGGTTCTCGCCCATATGGGTCTGCATCAGCGTGCCGGGATGCTCGCACCAGAGCGCGCCCGCCGCTTCGAGCTGCGCGGGCGTCGAGGTGGGGGCGAAGCGCGGCGAGATCACATAGGTCAGGCGGTCGCGCCCGTGCCAGCGGCCGATGAGCGCCTTCGATTGATCGTAGCCGGATTGCGCGGTGTCCTTGAGCGCCTCAGGGGCGTTGCGGTCCATCATCACCTTGCCGGCGGCCATGCGCAGGCCGCGCGCTCCGGCGCATGCGAAGAAGGCGTCCGCCGATTGCGGATGCACGGTGCAATAGACCGATGCGGTGGTGGTGCCGTTGCGCAAGGCCTCATCGAGGAAATGCCCGGCCATCGCGCTCGCATAATCGGGGTCGGCGAATTTCTCCTCCGCCGGGAAGGTATAGCGGTTCAGCCATTCCAGCAGCTGCTCGCCATAGCTGGCGATGACCTCGCATTGCGGATAATGCACATGGCAGTCGACGAAGCCCGCCATGATGAGGTCTTGCGGGTAGTCATTGACGGTGAGGCCCGGATATTTCGCCAGCAGTCCGGCGGCGGGGCCGGTCTCCAGGATCGTCCCGTTCTCGACCACGATGGCGCCGTCGGACGTCGAAGCTGACAGCCTCGTCCGCGCCGACCAGAAACGGATCGCCGCGAAAGCTGAGGATCTGGCCGCGCACGGCATATTTGGAGGTCACATGGCCCACCACGCAAATCATCGTGCTCCCTCTTCCATCGGGAGAGGGTTGGGGTGAGGGTGAACCTTAGAGACCTATCCCCTCACCCGGAATCCTGACGCATTCCGACCGCTCCGCATGGGAGAGGTCAACAGCAGCTATTTCGGCAGCGTGCCTTCCAGGCCTTCGACATAGAAGTTCATGCCCGCCAGATCGGCGTCGGCGATGACCTCGCCATCTTTCAGGAATGGCGTGCCGTCCTGCTTCTTCATCGGGCCGGTGAAGGGATGAAACGCGCCGGATTCGATCTTTTGTTTCGGCGTCCTCGGCGAGCTTGACGACGTCGGCGGGAATTTTCGGGTTCCAGGGCGCCATCTTCAGCATGCCCGATTTCAGCCCGCCCCAGGTGTCGGTCGATTTCCAGGTGCCGTCCATCACCGCCTTGACGCGCGCAATGTAGTAGGGCGTCCAATTGTCTATGATCGCGGTGAGCTGCGCGTTCGGACCGTAGGCTTTCATATCGGAAGCCTGACCGACGGCATAGATGCCCTGCTGTTCGGCCAGCTTCATCGGCGCTGGCGAATCGGTGTGCTGGAACAGAACGTCGGCGCCCTGGTCGGTCAGCGCCTTCGCGGCGTCGGCCTCCTTGCCCGGATCGAACCAAGAGCTCACCCAGATGACCTTGAATTTCACATTGGGATTGACCGACTTGGCGCCCAGATAGGCCGCATTGATGCCCATCACGACCTCGGGGATCGGGAATGACGCGATATAGCCGATGGTGTTCGACTTGGTCATCTTGCCGGCGATGATGCCCGCGACATAGCGGCCTTCATAGAAGCGGATGTTGTAGGTCGCCAGATTGTCGGCGCGCTTGAAGCCGGTGGCGTGCTCGAACTTTACCTTTGGGAAGCGCTTGGCCACCTTCAGCGTCGGGTTCATGAAGCCGAAAGACGTAGTGAAGATGAGGTCGTTGCCCTGGGCGAGCTGCTGGATGACGCGTTCGGCGTCCGGCCCTTCGGAAACGTTCTCGACATAGGTGGTCTCCACCTTGTCGCCGAATTCCTTTTCCAGACGCCAGACGGCCCTGATCATGCTGGTAGGAAAGCCGTGGTCGCCGATCGGACCGACATAGACGAAGCCGATTTTGAGCTTGTCGGCCGCGTGCGCGCCGCCGGCGAACGCAAGCAGAAGCGCCGCTCCCGTGACTGCCCGCAAGACATTGACGATTTTCATGTGGCCTCCTGCCTGTGTGTGGTTGGGCGGTGCATCCGCCCTTTCAGACTGACGCAAAGAATGTTTGTCCCAGATTGGCCGGGGCGTTGAGCCGGGCCCGCGCCCGGTCGTAGGAAATCAGCACCAGGACGATGATGGTGGCGAGATAGGGCAGCATCGCCAGCAGCTGCGGCTCGATGCCGAGGCCCAGCGCCTGGCTGTGGAGCTGGACGATGGTGATGCCGCCGAACAGATAGGCGCCGAAGAAGGCCCGCCATGGCCGCCACGCCGCGAAGACGACCAGAGCCAGCGCGATCCAGCCGCGCCCGGCGGTCATGTTCTCGACCCATAGCGGCGTCTGCACGATGGAGAGATAGGCGCCGCCCAGGCCGGCGCAGCCGCCGCCGAACAGCAGCGCGGCATAACGATAGGCCACGACCGGATAACCGATCGCGTGGGCGGCTTCGTGATTTTCGCCGATGGCCCGGATGATGAGGCCCGTCCTGGATTTCGACAGAAACCAGGAAACGGCTGCCACCAGCACAACGGACAGATAGACCAGCGCGTCTTGCCCGAAGATGAGCGGCCCGACAACGGGCAAGTCAGTCAGCCCCGGAATGTAAAGCTTGGGGAACTGCGGCGCGGAGCGGCCCGAATAGCTCTGCCCGATAAGCGCCGCGATGCCGAGGCCGAACATGGTCAGCGCAAGCCCCGTCGCGACCTGGTTCGCCAGCAGGGTCTGCGTCAGCACCGCGAACAGGAAGGCGATCAGCGCCCCTGCGAGGATCGCCGCCACGATGCCGGCAAAAAAGCTCCCGGTTTCGACCGTTGCGGCAGAATCCGGCGATCGCGCCGACGATCATCATGCCCTCGACACCGAGATTGAGCACGCCGGATTTCTCCACCACCAGCTCGCCGATGGCGGCAAAGACCAGGGGCGTGGCGGCGATGATGATGCCCAGCATGATGTTGACGATCAGCTCCATCTCGCGCGCCTCACTCCGCCGCTTGCGGGGACGGGCCTCGGCGCGCCGCCGCGCGGAGGTACGACCCAGTTCAGGCGATAGTTGACGAGGATATCGGTCGCCAGCAGGAAAAACAGCAGCATGCCCTGGAAGACGCGCGTGACCGAGCTGGGCAGGCCCATGGTGATCTGCGCGGCCTCGCCGCCAATATAGGTGGAGGCCAGCAGCAGCCCGCCGATGAGGATGCCGAGCGGATGCAGCCGGCCCAGAAACGCGACAATGATGGCGGTAAAGCCGTAGCCTACCGGAAGCGCCGGCACGAGCTGGCCGACCGGGCCGGTCGCCTCGAAGACCCCGGCAAGTCCGGCCAGCGCGCCTGACACCATAAAGCAGAACCAGACGGTGCGCGTCTCCGGAAAAACCGGCGAAGCGTGCCGCGCGCGGCGCTTGTCCGACCACCTTGATCTGGAAGCCGATCATGTGCGAGCGCATCAACACCCAGGCCACGGCGACCGCAAGCAGCGCCACGAGGGAGCCGATATGCGCGCGCGTGCCAGCGATCAGGATCGGAAGCTGCGCCGCATCGTGAAACAGGCGGCTTTCCGGGAAATTCTGGCCTTCAGGATCGCGCAAAGGGCCATGCACCAGCACGCTGAGCAGCAGCGTCGCCACATAGACCAGCATCAGGCTGACAAGAATTTCGCTGGTGTTGAAGCGCGTCCGCAGAAAAGCGGGGATCGCGGCCCAGGCCATGCCGCCGAGCGCGCCAGCCAGGCAGACGAGCGGCAGCACCCATAGGCCTTCGACATTGTAGAGCGCCAGCGCCGTTGCGCCTCCGGTCAGCGCGCCGATGGTGAACTGGCCCTCGGCGCCGATATTCCAGACGCCGGCGCGGAACCCGAACGCAAGGCCGATGGCGATCAGGATGAGCGGCGTCGCCTTCACCGTCAGCTCGGAGAGCGAATAGAGCGACGTGAGCGGACTGATGAAGATCAGCTCGGTCGCTTGCACCGGGTCCTTGCCCAGGATCGAAAACAGGATGAAGCCGGACAGCACCGTCAGGCCGACGGCGATGAAGGGCGTCGCGTAGAGCATAAGGCGCGAGGGCTCTTTTCTCGGCTCGATCCTAAGCATGCGCGGCACTCCGCTCGGCGTTGCCGCCCATATTGATGCCGATCGACTCGACGGTGAGCGTGGCGACCGGCTGGGCCTGTGTAAGCCGGCCATCGGCGATCACCGCGATCCGGTCGCAAATGGCCATCAGCTCGTCGAGGTCCTGCGAGATGATCAGGATGGCCGCGCCCTCCTTGGCAAGCTGGAGCAACGCCTGATGGATAGCGGCCGCCGCACCCGCATCGACGCCCCATGTGGGCTGCGCGGCGATCAGCACGGTCGGCGCCTGCAGGATTTCCCGCCCCATGATGAATTTCTGCAGATTGCCGCCGGAGAGGCTTCGCGCCGCATGGGCAAGCCCGGCCGTCTTGACGTTGAAGGCATCGACGACCTGGCGCGAAAACGCTCTCCGAGCCGCGAAAATCGATGAAGCCCCAGCGGGCGAGGCGCTTGCGGATGCGCGCCGACAGCGTGGTGTTTTCGATCGAGCGTCATATTCGGCACCGCGGCATGGCCGAGGCGCTCCTCGGGCACGAAGCACATGCCGAGCGCCCGGCGCTCGTCCGGCCCCTTGCCGCCGACCGGCTCGCCATTGAGCTGGATGGCGTCGAGGCGGGGCGCGGAGCGTTCGCCGATCAGCGCCGCCATCAGCTCCTCCTGGCCGTTGCCGGCGACCCCGGCGACGCCGAGGATTTCGCCGGCGCGGATTTCCAGGGCGACATCGGAGAGATCGACGCCGAACGGATGCTCGCTGGCAAGCGACAGGCGGTCGAGCCGCAGGCGCACGTCGCGCACCGCCTTCTCGCTGCGCCTCGGCGGCATCAGGATGGCGCCGATCATCATTTCGGCAAGGCTCTTTGCCGTCTCATCGGCGGGGATGCAGGTGGCGACGACCTTGCCGCCGCGCAGGATGGTGGCGCGATGGCAGAGGGCGCGGATTTCCTCAAGCTTGTGCGAGATGTAGAGGATCGAGCAGCCCTCGGAGGCGAGGCGGCGCAGCGTCTCGAACAGGACCTTCACCTCCTGCGGGGTCAGCACCGATGTCGGTTCGTCCATGATGATAAGGCGCGGGTTCTGCAACAGGCAGCGGACGATCTCGACGCGCTGGCGCTGGCCCACCGAGAGTTCGCCGACGAGGCGCGCGGGGTCCAGCTTCAGCCCGTAATAGTCTGAAACCTCGACGATCCGGCCGCGCAAATCGCCCTTGGCCAGTTCCGGGCTGATGCCCAGCTCGATATTTTCCGTCACCGTCAGCGCTTCGAACAGCGAGAAATGCTGGAATACCATGCCGATGCCGTGCGCGCGGGCGGCGGACGGGCTGGCCGGCGCGTAGGTTTCGCCATGCAGATGCATGGTGCCGCTGTCGGGCCGCAGCACGCCGTAGATCATCTTGACGAGCGTCGATTTGCCGGCGCCGTTCTCACCCAGCAGCGCATGGATTTCGCCATGTCCGACGCGGAACGACACATCGTCGTTGGCCAGGACGCCGGGAAACGACTTCGTCAAGCCGTCGACCTCAAGCAGATATTCGCTTGGCTGCTTCAAGCTTTCTCTCCGTATCGAGGGCATTCGCCCCGCGTTCATGTTCCAGCCGCTCGATCAATTGCGCCGCAACCGAAATGGCGATGGTCGCGGGCTGCTTGCCGCGCGAGCGTGCCGATGCCGATGGGGCATGTGAGGCGAGAGAGCGCGGCGGGCGGAATGCCGGCCTTCGCCGAGCCGCTTCAGGAAGCGCGCGCGCTTCGAGCCGGAGCCGATCAGGCCAAGAAATCCGAATATGGGGTTCGCCAGCAAGGCGTGGCAGATCGCCAGATCGAGCGCATGCGAATAGGTCAGCACCAGATGATAGGCGGCTTCGGGCGCGGCCTGGGCGACGTCCGCAGGGTTCTCGGCGATGATCTGCCGGACCGCGTCCGGGACTGCGCCGGGGAAACGGCCCGCGCTCACATCCACCCAGCTCACAGCGAAATCCAGCTCGGCGATCGCCCTGACGATGGCGCGTCCGACATGGCCCGCGCCGTAGATGAACAGCGGCTTGGTCTCGGCGCCGATCGGCTCGATGAAATAGGGTTCGGCGCCTTTGCGTGCCGGGAGCAGCGTCGCCTTGCCAGGCCGCGCGCCGCTTAGCATGTCGCTCGCCGCACGGGCAATGTGCAACGGCAGATCGCGGGCTTGCTGACGGGTGGAGAGAACGGCCAGCGGCTCCCCCGAAGCGACGGGGCGGAGAACGATGCCGGTGGCCTTACCGGTCGCGATATTCTCGCTCAGCGTTTGGCGCTCTTGGTTTCCAAAGGACTCGAACAGAACGCGCACCGCGCCGCCACAACATTGGCCGAGCGAAGGGCCGAGCGGCCAGACTCGCATGTCCCGGAGCCAGGAAGCGGCGGGGCAGGATTCGGCGATGGGTGCGGCCCCACCCTCACCCGGCGCTTCGCGCCGCCCTCTCCCGTCGAGGGAGAGGGCTGAAGGCGGAGGATGTGGCGAGTTTGCGCCCTCCCCCTGGCGGGAGGGGGCTGAAGTCTGCCGCGTCGCCCTCTCCCCTTGCTTGAGAGGGCTCCCACCGGAAGGCGGGTGGGTGAGGGGGGCCTTGAGCAGCGCGCGGGCATGAGCGATGGCCTCGAATTCGAGTTGCCCGCCGCCGATCGTGCCCGTCGTCCCCTCACGCGTGACCAGCATGGCCGCGCCGGCCTCGCGCGGTGTCGATCCCTCGACATTGGCGACGACGACACGCACCACCGGCAAGGCTGCATCCGGCAGGGCGGCGATATCGACAAGACCGCAGCGCTCCGTCATCGCGCGCCTCCGTTCCGAAGCCGCTCGATGGCGAACAGAACCCGCTCGGGGGTCGCGGGCGTATCCAGCGCCGGATATGCCCCGCCGCCGCCTGCATTCGCGACCGCATCCGACAGCGCCAGAAACGCCGAGATGCCGAGCATCAAGGGCGGCTCGCCGACTGCCTTGGAGCGATAGATCGTTTCCTCCGCATTCTCGCCGCGCTCGAAAAGCTGGATGCGCATGTCGGGCGGGCGGTCGGAGCAGGCGGGAATTTTGTAAGTGGAGGGCGCGTGCGTCATCAGCCGGCCGGCGGCATCCCACACCAGTTCCTCGGTCGTCAGCCAGCCCGCGCCCTGCACGAAGCCGCCCTCGATCTGGCCGAGATCGATGGCCGGGTTCAGCGATTTGCCGACATCATGGAGGATATCGACGCGCAAGAGCCGGTTCTCGCCGGTCAGAGTATCGATGGCCGCCTCGGCAACGGCCGCGCCATAGGCGAAATAGAAGAAGGGCCGTCCCTTGCCTTCAGCCTTGTCCCAGCTGATTTTCGGCGTCGCGTAGAAGCCGGTCGCCGAGAGCGGCACGCGCGCCATATAGGCCTGCTGGATGGCCGATTCGAATGACAGCTCGGTTTCCGCGACGCGGATGCGGCCGGGAAGAAATTCAACGGTTTCGGGCGTGGTCTGATGGCGCTCGGCCAAAAACTCGGCGAGGCGGCGCTTGATTGTCCGCGCCGCGTGCTGGGCCGCCATGCCGTTGAGGTCCGAGCCGGCGGACGCCGCCGTCGCCGATGTGTTGGGAACCTTGCCGGTCGTCGTCGCGGTGATCTTCACGCGCGAAATATCGGCCTGGAACTCCTCGGCCACGACCTGCGCCACCTTGGTGAACAGCCCCTGCCCCATCTCGGTGCCGCCGTGATTGAGCAGGATCGAGCCGTCCGTATAAACATTGACCAGGGCGCCAGCCTGATTGAGGAACGTCTTGGTGAAGGAGATGCCGAATTTGACCGGCGTCAGTGCGATGCCCCGCTTCAGGATGGGGCTGGTCTCGTTCCAGGCGCTGATCTCCTCGCGGCGGCGATGATAGGCGGATGTCTCGGTCAGCTCATCGACGATATCCTGGATGATGCAGTCCTCAACCGGCATGCCGTAAGGCGTCACGCGCCGGCCGGTATCGCTGCCTTTGCGGTCATAGAAATTGATGCGCCTGATGTCGAGCGGGTCCTTGCCCAGCTCATGTGCGATATGGTCGATGACGCGCTCTATCCCGACCATGCCCTGCGGCCCGCCGAAACCGCGAAAGGCGGTGTTGGATTGGGTGTGCGTCTTGCAGCGATAGGAGGTGATGCGGATGTCGGGCAGATAATAGCAATTATCGGCGTGGAACATGGCGCGGTCGCCGATCGGCTCGGACAGGTCCCACGACATGCCGCAGCGCAGCGCCTGATCGAACTCGACGCCGAGAATACGCCCCGCTTCATCGAAGCCGGCGCGGTAATCGATGCGGAAATCGTGGCGCTTGCCGGTGATCATCATGTCGTCGTCGCGGTCATAGACGACCTTCGCCGGACGGCGGGTCAGCCTGGCGACAAGCGCGGCGGCGCAGGCCGGCAGGTTGCCCTGGCTCTCCTTGCCGCCGAAACCGCCCCCCATGCGCCGCACCTCGACCGTCACCGCGTGATTGTCGATGCCGAGAACGGTGGAGACCTTATGCTGGATTTCGCTGGGATGCTGGGTCGAGGAATAGACGGTAATGTCCTCGTCCTCGCCCGGCACGGCCAGCGCCGCCTGCCCTTCGAGATAGAAATGCTCCTGCCCGCCGATATAGATGCGTCCGGCGACGCGGCGCGGCGCGGCGTCGATGGCGGCGGCGGCATCGCCCCTCGCCATGGTGTAGGGCTTTTCGAGGTATGAGCCCGCCTCCATGGCGTCATCGATGCTCAGAATCGCAGGCTTATCGTCATAGCCGATTTCGGCGAGCTGGGCGGCGCGCCATGCCTGCTCGCGCGTTTCGGCGGCCACGGCAAAGAGCGACTGCCCCCAATATTCGACTAGGTCCTCGGCGAACATCGGGTCGTCGCACGCGACCGGACTGACATCGTTGCGGCCGGGCACATCGGCAGCGGCGATGACGGCAACCACACCCGGCGCGGAGCGGACCTTCGTGAGGTCCATCGCCGTGATCGCCGCATGGGCCTTGCGGGCATAGGCGATGCTTACATGCAAGAGGCCGGGCGGCTCGGGGATGTCGTCGATATAGACGGCATCGCCGCCGACATGCTTGGGACCGCTATCGTGCCGCCGCGCAGCGCCGATACCGCCCTCGATCGCCGCTTTGCTCGGAGCGGCCGGTTTTGCCATTGGCTGGCTCATGCGAGCACCGCGTCGCGGCCGGCAAGGCGCGTTTGTGCCAAAGGCAGCCGCGTTTCCTGGAAATATTTGCGCAGCAGGTTCTTTGCGGTGAGCATCCGGTATTGCGCCGAGCCGCGCATATCCGAAAGCGGCTGGAAGTCGGTTTCGAAGGCCGGGATCGCGGCTTCGATGCTGCCTTGCGTCCACGGTTTGCCGCTGAGCGCGGCTTCGACGGCAAAGGCGCGCTTGGGCGTTCCGGCCATGCCGCCGAAACAGATGCGCGCGTCGGCGACAACTCCACCCTCGACGGTGATGTTGAAGCAGCCGCAAAGGGCGGAAATGTCCTGGTCGAAGCGCTTGGAGATTTTATAGCAGCGGAGTTGCTCGCGGTTCGGCAAAAGCGGCACCTCGACAGCCTCGACGAATTCGCCGGGAGCGCGATCCTGCTTGCCATAGGCGATGAAGAAATCTTCAAGCTTGCATGCGGCGGCGCGCCTCGGCCCTGGCGCAGGATGAGGTCCGCGCCCAGCGCGATCAGGGCGGGCGGCGTGTCGCCGATGGGCGAGCCATTGGCGATATTGCCGCCGATCGTGCCGGCATTGCGCACCTGGCGGGCGCCCAGACGCCGGATCAGCTCGCCGAAATCGGGATAGGCTTCGGCCAGCACCGCCTCGGCATCGCTGTAGGTCGCGGCGGCGCCGATCCAGATCCGGCCGGCCTCGACGCGTATGTCGCGCAAGGCGGCGACCCGGCCGATATGGATGATCGCCGGCAGGTCGCGATGCTGTTTCGTGACCCAGAGTCCGACATCGGTGGCGCCGCTGACAATCGCCGCATCGGGGTTTTCGGCATAGAGCTGTGCGAATTCGTCGGCGTTTACCGGGGAGAAATATCGATGCCCGTCATGAGTAAGGCTCAAGGTCACGTCCTGGCCGATGGACGAAAGCAGGTCCCGTTCGCGGTCGCGGCGCTGCTGATCCCATAAGGGCGCTTCAAGCTGAGCGGCGCTCTCGGCCGCGGCAATCAACGGCCCGTAGCCGGTGCAGCGGCAGAGATTTCCCGCCAGAGTGTCATTGATCGTCTGCCTGTCCGGTGCGGATGCACTCCGGCCCATGGCGTAAAGCGACATGACGAATCCGGGCGTGCAGAACCCGCATTGCGATCCGTGCGTGTCCACGATGGCCTGCTGGCAGGGATGGAGTTCGCCTTGCGGCCCCTTGAGGCCTTCGACCGTCACAACGGATTTGCCGTGCAGCATCGGCAGGAATTGAATGCAGGCATTGACGGCGCGATAGCGGATGCCGCCGCCGTCGATTTCGCCGACCGCGACGGTGCAGGCGCCGCAATCGCCCTCCGCGCAGCCCTCTTTCGTGCCGGTGAGGCGCTTTTCATAGCGCAGATAGTTGAGCAGCGTCGTGGTGGGCGGAACGCCGGCGACGATTTGCCGTTCGCCGTTCAAAACGAATGTAAACTGGTCGCCCATCCCTGGCCTAATATACGGTTCTGGTCGGCAGTGACCAGCCGCGCGAGGCCGGAGATCGCCGAGGCTGAACACTGCAAATATTGTGCCCCTTTGATTGTACTTATTGTGCCGCCGCGTTGATAGGGGCTTATTATTTGCTTAACAAGCGGGCATTCAGCCTGCCAGGCTCGCCGCTTTTTTGGCCAGCATCTCGGCTCGCCTGATGATGTCCGTAAGCTGGACCGTAACCAGTTCGCCGTCGCGAACCACCGGACGTCCTTCCACAAACACGTCGCGAGCCGCGAAAGGGCCGCATAGCACAAGCGCGGCGACCGGGTCCCAGGCTCCGGCTGCCTGGAGCGCCGTCACATCCCAGATCGCGATGTCGGCCCGCCCGCCCGGCGTCAGCGTGCCGCAATCGGTACGCCCCAGCACCGCCGCGCCGCCGACCGTGGCGATTTCCAAGGCTTCGCGCGCGCTCATCGCATCGGCGCCGCTGCGCACACGCTGCAGCAGCATGGCCTGACGCGCCTCGCTCAGCAGATGGCCGGCATCGTTGGACGCCGAGCCATCAACGCCAAGGCCGACATTCACGCCCGCATCCCGCAAGGCGCGAACCGGCGCGATGCCCGAGCCGAGCCGGCAATTGGAGCACGGACAATGGGCGATGCCGGTCCGGGTGCGGGCGAACAGGTCGATCTCGTCGCCGTTCAGCTTGACGCAGTGGGCGTGCCAGACATCGTCGCCCACCCAGCCCAGCTCCTCGGCATATTGCCCCGGCAGGCAGCCGAACCGCTCGCGCGAATAGGCCACATCCTCGTCATTCTCGGCCAGATGGGTATGCAGCCTGACACCCTTGTCGCGGGCGAGATCGGCCGTTTCGCGCATCAGATCGCGGCTAACGGAAAAGGGCGAGCAGGGCGCAAGGCCGATCCGCAGCATCGCGCCCTCGGCCGGATCGTGGAAGCGGTCGATGACGCGGATGCAATCGTTAAGAATGGCATTTTCGGTCTCGACCAGGGCGTCCGGCGGCAGTCCGCCCGCGCTTTCGCCGATGCTCATCGAGCCGCGCGTCGGGTGGAAGCGCAGACCGATCGTCCGGGCCGCCTCGATGGAATCGTCCAGGCGCGCGCCGTTCGGATAGAGATAGAGATGGTCCGCGCTCATCGTGCAGCCGGAAAGGGCGAGTTCGGCGAGGCCGAGTTGCGCCGAGACGAAGATCTCCTCCGGCCCCATGCGCGCCCAGACCGGATACAGCGCCTTCAGCCAGCCGAACAGCAGCGCGTTCTGGGCGGCGGGCACCGCGCGGGTCAGCGTCTGAAACAGATGGTGGTGGGTGTTGACGAGGCCCGGCGTGACGACGCAGCCCGCCGCATTGACGACCGTGTCCACCGCGTGAACCAGCCCGCTGCCGATCTCGACGATCACGCCGTCGCGCGCGAACAGGTCGCCGTCCTCGATCTCCCGGCGCTGCTCATCCATGGTGACCAGAATGCGGGCGTTCTTGATCAGAAGTGTTGGCATCGGCTTTGCACCCGGATATCTCACGACATATAACCCTGCCCGCGTCAGCCATGGCAATGGAGTCGAAATCTTTTTGCCGCTGCACTAACATGGTGCGCGGCAGTTACTGTGAGGATGGTCGATGGCGCTGATTCGCAATACTTACGGGAAAGGGCGCGTGCGGATCATGCGCGTGAACCGCGACGGGGAGCGGCATGAGGTCCGCGAACTGACGGTGAAGGCGATGCTGGAGGGCGATTTCGCCGGCTCCTACACGGCCGCCGACAATACCTCCGCGATCGCCACCGACACCATCAAGAACATCGTCAACGTCGTTGCGCATCAAAATCGGGGGCTGGATTCGGAGCTGTTTCTCTCCGTGTTGGCGCGGCGCTACCTGGAGTTTTACCCGCAGGTGTCGCGAGCGGTCATAACGGCACATGAGACGCGCTGGGTAAGGCTTGCCGTCAACGGCGAGCCGCACCCGCACAGCTTTCTGCTCGACGGCAATGGGCAGCCCGTCGCCCATGTCGAGGCTACCAGGGATGCGGTCCAGATCCAATCCGGCGTCGACGGCTTTACCTTCCTGAAATCGACGCAGTCCGGCTGGGAGAACTACGTGCACGACGCATACACCACGCTCCCGGAAACCCATGACCGCATCTGCGCCACCAGCATGGATGCGCGCTGGACCTGGCAGGCGGCACCCGCCGACTACGCCACCGCCAACGCGCATGTGCTGGCGGTGATGCTGGAGGTGTTCGCAACCACCTACAGCGCCAGCGTTCAGGACAGCCTTTACCGCATGGGCGAAGCCGCGCTGGCGGCCGTGCCGGAGATCGCCGCGATCAGCCTTGCCTGCCCCAACAAGCATTATATTCCCATCAATCTCGGCCCCTTCGGCCTTGAGAACGGCAATAGTGTCTTCACACCCACCGACGAGCCACATGGCCAGATCGAATGCACCGTCGCGCGGGACGCCGGGACGGCAGCATGATGCATCTGGACGCGCTGAACAGCACGGGCCCGGCGGATTTCGTCGAAGCGCTGGGCGACATTTTCGAGTGCGCGCCCTGGGTGGCGGAGCAAAGCTTTGCCAGGAGGCCGTTTCGGACCGTCACCGCTTTGTATGAGGGGATGGTTTGCGCTGTCGCGGAGGCGAGCGCGGAGGCGCGGCTGGCGCTCATCCTCGGGCATCCCGAACTCGGCGGCAAGGTGGCGCAAGCCGGCGCGATGGCGGCCGCCTCCCGCCAGGAGCAGGGGGCGCTCGGGCTCGACCGGCTGAGCGAGGCCGAATTTACGCGGTTCGAGGCGATGAACGCGGCCTATCGCGCCCGCTTCGGCTTTCCCTTCATCATCTGCGTGCGCCGGCATACACGCGACTCGATCCTCGCCGAATTCGGGCGCCGCCTCTCGCAAAACCGCGAGACAGAGCTCGCCAACGCCCTGAGCGAGATCGGCTATATCACCCGGCTGCGCCTCGCGGAACGGGTGGAGGGGCCGGGCAAGCCCAAAACCGACGGACGGCTTTCGACGCATGTGCTGGACCTTGTCACCGGACGGCCCGCCGCAGGCGTGGCGCTGGTCCTAAGCGAGATCGGCGGCAGCGCGACAAGCGTGCTGAGGGAAACTGTCACCAATGCGGATGGCCGCACCGACGAGCCGCTTATCGCGGGCGCGCCGCTCAGGACGGGGCATTATGAGATCGCCTTTCACATCGGCGCCTATTTCGCCGCTCAAGGCACAAAACCGGTCGCGCCGCCCTTTCTCGACATCGTGCCCATCCGCTTCGCCATCGCCGAGCCGGAAGGCCATTATCACGTGCCGCTGCTGGCGTCGCCCTGGAGCTATTCCACCTATCGCGGCAGCTGATGCATCAGGAGGTGAACATGACAGTGGGGCCATTCAGGGCCGGCGTCGTCCTGCTTGCAGCCGGCTTGTCGCGCCGCATGGGCGACCGCAACAAGCTGCTGATTGAACTGGACGGGCAGCCCTTGGTGCGGCGCACCGCCTGTGCCTATCTCGCGGCGGGCGCGCAGGTGCATGCCGTGCTCGGCCACGAGGCGGACAAGGTCCGTGCGGCGCTTGCGGATCTGCCGCTCACATTTGCCGAGAACCCGCGTTTCGCCGAAGGCCAGCCGGCCTCGGTGCGCGCGGGTCTGGACAGCCTGACCGGCAGCTACGACGCGATTCTCGTGGCGCTGGCGGACCAGGCCGCGCTGACATCGGCGGATATCTCCGATCTCATTGGTGCCTTTGCCGCGAGCGGACGCGATCGCATTTTCGTGCCCTACTTTCAGGGCGCGCGGGGAAACCCGGTCGTATTCCCTCCTGCGCTCGTTGCCAGCATCCGTGCGAGCGGGGAGAACGCCAACTTGCGCAGCTTCATCGACGGCAATCCTGACCTCATGCAGCGCTACGCGGCTCCCAACGATCATTTTGTGATCGACATCGATACGCCCGGCGATCTGGCCGCGTTCGAGACCGCGCCCCGCTCGGAATAAGAGCGGATTTGGTTAGGGAAGGGCTGCTTTGCCGATCGCGGCGCCGCTCGCATCGAAGCGATGGATCTTTGCGTCGACAGGGGCAAGTTTGACGGTTTCGCCGATCTGATGCGAGGCGTCGCCATGCATCCTGACGGTCAGGGTTCCGGCCTGGGGAACATCGACATAGAACATGGTATCGGACCCCAGATGCTCGGCGTGGATGATAGGCCCTTCCCAAGTCCCGCTGGCGTCGATCCGCAGATCTTCGGGGCGAACGCCGACGGTTGCCGCGCCAAACCGAGCCGCGTAGCCGCCATTCAGGAAATTCATGGTCGGCGATCCGATGAAGCCCGCAACGAAGAGATTTGCCGGCGTCTGATAGAGTTCCATCGGCTTGCCTACCTGCTCGATCCGCCCGGCATTGATGACGACGATCCGGTCGGCGAGCGTCATGGCCTCGACCTGATCGTGGGTCACATAGATCATCGTCGCGCCGAGCTGGCGATGCAGCTTGGCGATCTCGATGCGGGTGCCGACGCGCAGCGCCGCATCCAGATTCGATAGGGGTTCGTCGAAGAGGAACAGGCTCGGCTCGCGCACGATGGCGCGTCCGATGGCGACACGCTGGCGCTGGCCGCCGGACAGCTCGGCGGGGCGGCGGGCCAGCAGCGGCTCAAGTTGAAGCATGGCGACGGCCTTGCCGACGCGGGCGTCGATCTCGGCGCGCGGAAGGCCTTCCTGCTCCAGCGCGAGCGCCATGTTCCGGCGCACATCCAGATGCGGATAGAGCGCGTAGGACTGAAACACCATGGCAATGCCGCGCTTGGACGGCGGGACCATATCGATCCGCCGGCCGTCGATCCGCAGATGGCCGGAAGTCTGTTCCTCCAGACCGGCGATGATCCTCAGCAAGGTCGACTTGCCGCAGCCGGACGGTCCGACGAAAACGACGAACTCTCCGTCCGCCACTTCGAGGTCGATGCCCTTGATGACCTGGGTCGATCCGAAGGACTTCGTCACATTTTCCAGGACCAGCGATCCCATCGCTTGGCGTTTCCTCTCAGATCAGATCGATGGCGCGGCGCTCCCGCATGGAGCGATCGGCCGCCAGGACGATCTCCAGCGACGTGACCGCATCCTGTATGTGGCGGCTCAGATCGAGCCCCTCGGTGATCGCCTTAAGCACAAAATCCTGCTCGCGCCCGCATAGCTCCTGATGGCCCGGCTCGTCCGCCATGGAGATGAGGTTGTCGGCCCGCTCGAATTGGCCGTGGCCGTCGAGAGCGGCGTGATGCACGCGGATGGTCGCCGTCTTGGTGTGCGTATCGACATCGGCCGATTTGGCCCCTTCAGTCATGATGATGGACACCGAACCGTTGGGGCTCATGACATCCTTCACGAAAAACGCGGTCTCCGAAATCATCGGCCCCCATCCGGCTTCGTACCAGCCGATCGAGCCGTCCTCGAACAGCACCTGCAAATGGCCGAAATTCACCTGCGACGGGTCGATCTCCGGGGAAAGCCGAACGCCCATGCCGCGCACCTGTACGGGGCGCGCGTCGGTGATCTGGCACATGACATCGACATAATGCACGCCGCAATCGACCACGGGCGAGGTGGACAGCATGAGCCGCTTATGGATGTCCCAGGCGGCGCCGGATGACTGCTGATTGAGGTTCATGCGCATGACGAAGGGCGGTCCCATCTCCCGCGCCAGCCGGATGAACTCCATCCACGAGGGATGATGCCGCAGAATGTAGCCGATGACGAGTTTGCGGCCTGTGCGCGTCGCGGTCTCGACGACACGGCGGGCGTCTTCCGCATTCGCCGCGAGCGGTTTTTCCACGAAGACATCGGCTCCTGATTCCATCGCCCGGATCGCCAGGTCGGTATGGCTGTCGGTGTAGGTGTTGATCGAAACCAGGTCCGGCTTCAGCGCCAGGGCCGCGTCGAAATCGGCCAGACGGGAATAGGAGGCAAGCTCATCGGGCAAATCGACGGGGCTGCGATTGACCAGGCCGACGATCTCGAAGCCGGGATTGCGATGATAGGCCAGCGCGTGGCTCTTCCCCATCTGACCGAGGCCAATGACGACAGTCCGCAGCGGTGTCATGGTTCCTCACTCTCCTGGCGTTGCCGGCTCATTTGACCGCGCCCGCCGTGATGCCGCGAATGAGCTGGCGCGAAAAGGCGAGATAGAGCACCAGCACCGGCAGGATCGCCAGCGTGAGCGACGCCAGCACAGCATTCCAGTTGGTCACATATTGGCCGATGAAGCTCTGCACGCCCAGCGTCACGGTCTTGGTCGCCTCTCCCGGCGCCAGGATCAGCGGGAACCACAGATCGTTCCAGATCGGGATCATGGTGAAGATCGCTACCGTGGCGATGGCCGGGCGGATCAGCGGCAGGACCAGCCTGAAGAAGATGGCGTATTCGGACAGGCCGTCGATGCGCGCGGCGTTCTTCAGATCATCGGAGACCTGCCGCATGAATTCCGACAGGATGAAGATCGCCAGCGGCAGCCCTTGCGCCGTATAAACCAGGATGAGCCCGACATGGGTGTTCACCAGACTGGTGGCGACCATGAGGTTGAGGATGCCGATCGTGCCGAGGCGGATCGGGATCATGATGCCGAGCGAAAGATAAAGCCCAAGGCTGAGATTGCCGCGAAAGCGGTATTCAGACAGGGCAAAGGCTGCCATCGCGCCGAACAGCAGCACGAAGAAGAGCGAGCCGCAGGTAATGATGAGGCTGTTGACGAAATAGCCGGTGAAATTTCCCTTCGACAGTACGGTGTTGAACCCCACGAGATCGAAGGTTTGCGGCGTCGGGAAAGACAAGGGCGAGGCGAAAATCGCGGCGCGCGACTTCAGCGAGTTCATCACCACCAGCACCACCGGCGCCAGGCAGATCAGCGTATAGCCGCCCAGGGCCAGATGCATCAGGGCTCGTGACAGGAGAGAGGATCGCGCGCGGTTCATCCCTTGCCTCTCAGAACTGATAGCGCCGGATGCGCCGCTGAACCAGGAACAGATAGATCATCACACCGCACAGGATTATCAGGAACATCATCGTCGCGATGGCCGCGCCCATGGTCGGATCGCCCAGTTGGAGCTGGAACCCGAAGAAGGTGCGATAGAGATAGGTGCCCAGAATATCGGTCGAGAAATTCGGCCCTGCCAGACCTCCTTGCACCGTGTAGATGAGATCGAACGCGTTGAAGTTGCTGATGAACGTCAAGATCGACACGATGCCGATCGTCGGCAGGATCAGCGGTAGCTTGATCTTCCAGAATTGCGCGATGCCGGTGATGCCATCCAGCTCGGCAGCCTCCAACACCTCATCGGGAATGGAGAGCAGCGCCGCATAGATCAGCATCATCGGGACGCCGACGAACTGCCACACCGAGATCAGCGACACGGCGATCAGGGCGGTGGATTCCTGTCCCAGCCACGGCGCGAACAGCGATTTCAGCCCCACCGCTCCGAGGATGCTCGGCGCGACGCCCCAGAGCGGGCTGAGGATCAGTTTCCAGATGAAGCCGACGATGACGAAGGACAGCATGGTCGGCATGAAGAAGGCGGTGCGGTAGAAGGTGCGTCCCGCGAGCCGGGGCACGGACAGCATGGCGGCCAGCGCGATGCCGACGGGGTTCTGGATGCACATGTGAATGGCAAAGAAGATCACATTGTTGCGCAGCGCGTTCCAGAAACTCTCCGACCACCTGATGTCGGTGAACAGGCGGAGGAAATTATCGAAGCCGACATAGATGAGATTTTGCTCCTGCGTGCTGTACAGCGACAGCCGCAGCGTATCGGCGAGCGGGATGATCATCAGCGCCGTGTAGACCAGCAGCGCAGGCGCGAGGAACACGGCGATATGCCAGCGGCGCGGCCGCGTCTGCGCCTCTTCAGGCACCCTTCTGATGTCGCTCCGGACTGCGGCCGTGGTCATGCCCATCTCGCACCTCTCCGGCCACGGACGATCCGCGACCGGAGGGCTTTAGAGCACGATCGGGAAAAGTGGATGCCGGTTTTCCCGCAAAATCGTGCGAAAACAAAGAAATCTAGATCAGATCGTTTCCCTCGAAGCGATCTGATCTAGGTGTGTCGGTGCGTAAGCGTCTGCTTTACTTTGCCGGTTTGTACCAGCTATCCAAGCCATCCTGCAGCTTCTTGGAGGCTTCCTCCGGCGTCGCCGTGCCGTTCAGCACGTTGACCGAAGCGCCCCAGGTCTCGTTCTCAAGGTTGGGCGTGCCGCGCGACAGGATCTGGTAGGTCGAGCGGATGGTCGATTTGCACTTGCCGCGCCAGGAAACGATTTCCTTCGCCAGCGGATCGGTCAGCTCGATATTGCCCGGCTGCAGGCTGAAAAAGCCCGGCAGCGCATTGGCGTAGAGGGTGCCGAATTCGGGCGAGGCGACCCAGGTCAGGAAGGTCTTGGCCGCCGCTGCGTTCTTGGTTGCGGCATTCATGCCCAGGGCGATGTCGACATGGTCGGAGATGTAGCAGGTGTCCCCGGCCTTCTTCACCGGCGGCGGGAAGACGCCCATCTTGAAGGCGGCCTGCGTGTTGAACCCGGCGATTTCCCACGATCCGGCGGGATAGATGGCGGCACGGCCGAGGGTAAAGAGGTTCTGGCTGTCGGCATATCCCTGCGCCTTGAAGCCATCGCCCATATAGGGCGCCCATTTCGCCAGCGTCTTGTACGGTGCGACCCATTGCGCGTCGGTCAGCTTTTCGGTGCCCTTGATCAGAGCCAGGCGGCCATCCTCGCCTTTCCAGTAGTCCGGGCCGATATTCTGATAGCCCATGGTCGCGGCTTCCCACTGATCCTTGGTGCCCATGGCCAGCGGAATATAGGTGCCGTCCTTCTTGATCTTGTCGAGCGTCGCGAAGAACTCGTCTTCGGTCACCGGCGGTTTCAACCCCAGCTTGTCGAAGGCGTCCTTATTGTAAATGAAGCCGTGAATGACCGATGCGACGGGCACGCAATAGGTGGTCTTGCCGTCGTCGGTCGACCAGCCCGATTTGGCCACGGCGCTGAACTTGTCGACGCCGGGAATGTCGTTGACCGAGGTCAGCTTGCCCTTGTCATAGAGCGAGAGCGAGGCGTCGAACGGACGGCAGGCGATGATGTCGCCGGCGGTGCCTGCATCCAGCTTGGAATTCAGCGCGGCGTTATATTCGGTCGGCGGCGTCGGCTGGAACACGACCTTGATGTCAGGATGTGCCTTCTCGAAGGCCGGGATGATCTTGTCCTGCCAGATCGGCAGGTCGTCATTGCGCCAGCTTTCGATGGTCAGCGTGGTATCGGCGGCGGCGGCCGGTCCGGCCATGAGCGCCGCTGCCGAGAGGGAGGCGAGCAATAAGGTCCGTACGCTGGTCTTCAACATGATGTTCTCCTTGTTCGTCGCGGACAGAGTTCTGAAAGGTTGATGTCATCGAGGCGGAGTGTCTTGTGAGGCGATAGCTTCCAAAGCCGATCTTACGCTCCCGGCATGAGCAGCGAGCACCGCCCTCGCGTCGCTCGCGGTTCCGGCTGACAGGCTGTGCAAGATGATGGCCGTTTTCACATCATTGCCGGCCCGGTCAAACAGCTGAGCGGCGACCGTGTCATCGCTCAAATCGCAAGCCCGCGCCACCATTCGGACGGCGCGCCGCTTGAGCTTGTCGTTTTCGGCGCGAAGGTTGACCATCATCCCATCATAGACGTGCCCGAGGCGGATGCCGATCAAGGTGGAGAGCATATTCAGAGCGCATTTCTGCGCCGTCCCGGCGTTCATACGGGTGGAACCGGCGATCACCTCAGGCGGCGTCGCGATCAGCACCGCATGATCGGACGCTTGCAGGATCGGCGCATCAGCATTGCAGGCGATCCCTATGGTCAGCGCGCCGCGCCGTCTCGCGGCCAGGACGGCCGCCAGCGTATAGGGCGTGCGTCCACTGGCGGAGATCGCCACCAGACTATCCAACGGGCCGATATTCAAGCGATCGACAGACCGCGCCGCCTCGTCCGCATCGTCTTCGGCCTCGGAGGGAATGGCGAATAGGGCGTCATCCCCGCCGGCCAGCAGCACCGGCACACGCTCGGCCTCGATTCCGTATGTGCCGGGCAGTTCCAGCGCGTCGACCTGCGCCAGGAGGCCTGAGGAGCCAGCGCCCGCATAGATCAGCCGCCCGCCCCGCCGCATACGATCGGCGGCATCCTCTCCCGCCAAAGCGAGAATCGGCACCGCGTCGTCGATGGCGGCGATGGCCTGCATCTGCGCCGCGACGATCGCCGAGAGAATGCGGCCGCTTGGCCAGCGATCAATGTGCCTGTAGAGCTCCTTGGCTTCCTCCGTACCGGGACCGTTCATTCCGCTGCACCACGCCAAGGGGACATTCAAGTGTCGATCAACAATACCAATATGAGACCTGTCGTCAACAGGGTTTTAGCAATTGGCCAGAATTGACGCATTCTGAGGCATTCGCGCTGAAAATAAGGCATGGGCTTTACAAACAGGTTCTCATTGGTATTAACTCCAGCTGGAGGCTGTCATGGGTGAGACATTGTTCCTGGGCATAGATGGCGGCGGCACGGCCAGCCGGGCTCGGCTGACGGACGCGCGTGGCGCTCTGCTCGGCGAAGGGCGCTCCGGCTCCTCGAACCTGAATTTGGGGATCGAGGCAGCGGCCGAGGCCATACTGGCTGCGACAGGTCAGGCGCTCAACGCCGCCGGCCTGAGCGAGAGCCGGATGGGTGACATCGTCGCCGGGCTGGGCCTGGCGGGAGCGAACGTCCCAGTGCTGGCGGAGAAGTTCCTCGCTATCAGGTTTCCTTTTGCGTCGGTTGCGCTCACCTCCGATGCCGTGATCGCCTGCCTCGGCGCGCATGGCGGCGAAGACGGAGCGATCCTGATCGTCGGCACCGGGTCGCAGGGACTTGCGCTGATCGATGGAAAGGCAAGGTCGGTCGGCGGTTGGGGCTTCGAACTCTCCGACGAGGGATCGGGCGCGACGCTCGGCCGTGCCGCCATCCGCGCCGCCATGCTTGCCATCGATGATCTTGGGCCGGCCAGCGGCCTGACCGATGCCATATGGGCTCAACTCGGCGATCCGGCGGCAGCGTTCCTATGGGGGAGGACGGCGACCCCACGCGATTTCGGTTCCTTCGCGCCGCTTGTCGCCGAACATTTTTCCAAGCGCGATCCGGTCGCCGCCCAGTTGCTGAGCGAGAGCACCGGCGCGGTGGCCCGAATGCTCCAGCGCCTGCTCGACCTCGGCGCCAGGCGGATTGCGCTCATGGGCGGATTGGCACGCCTCTACCAGCCTCTGCTTCCTCCCGACATTGCGCGCGTTCTGGTCGAACCGCGCGGCGACGCGCTGGATGGCGCTCTTGCCTTTGCACGTAAGGAACGTCGCTGAATGAGCCGCGTTGCGTCAATTCTCGGGACCATGACCTTGGCGCAATATGATCCGACGCCGCTCTACATCAGGGTCCAGGAGCAGATCAAATCCGCCATCGGCGCGGGAAAGCTGAAGCCGCTGGAAGCTCTGCCGGGCGAGCGGGACATCGCGGAGGCCTTCAATGTCTCGCGGGTCACGGTGCGCAAAGCGATTTCGAGGCTGGTCGAGCAGGGCCTGCTGACTCAGCGCCAGGGATCGGGCACCTTCGTCGCCGCACCGCCCCGGCGCGTCGAGCAGCCCTTGTCGCGGCTGACCTCGTTCACCGAAGACATGCGTTTGCGCGGGCTTGAGGCATCGGTGCGGTGGCTGGAACGCACCGTCACCCTGGCGTCTCCCGACGAAGCCATGCAGCTTTCGCTGTCGCCGAGCGATACAGTCTCGCGCTTGCGCCGGCTCAGAATGGCCAACGATACGCCGATGGCGATTGAATCCGCCGCCGTGCCGACGCGGTTTCTCGCCGATCCGAATTTGGTCGAGGCCTCGCTTTACGACGCGCTGAACGCGAATGGCGCGCTGCCGGTGCGGGCCTTGCAGCGCTTGCGCGCCGCCAATCTCGGCCGCGACGAAGCCGCGCTGCTGGAAGTGGCGCCGGGAGCCGCCGCCCTCGCCATCGACCGCATCTCCTATCTCGAAAATGGAACGCCGGTTGAATTCACCCGATCCTTTTATCGCGGCGATGCCTATGATTTTATCGCCGAGCTCAATTTGAGGCGAGAATGAACGACGAACCCGACCGTCCGACCGCGATGGCGGAGGAAATCCGCGAGGCGCCCGATGCGATCGCCCGGTTTTTCGATCGCGAAACGGCGAATTTGCGCGATATTGCGCGGCGCCTCGCCGAAAGGCAGCCGGGTGTCATCGTCACCTGCGCGCGCGGCTCCTCCGACAATGCGGCGGCCTATTTCAAATATCTCACGGAGATTTTGCTCGGCATTCCCGTAGCCTCGGTCGGGCCTTCTGTCGCCTCGCTCTATCGGGCGCCGCTGCAATTGCACGGCGCGGTGATGGTTTCGGTTTCGCAGTCGGGCAGGAGCCCCGACATCGTCAGCCTGCAGGTTGCGGCGCAAGCCGCCGGCGCTTTCGCGATCGCCGTCGTCAATGACGTGAATTCGCCGCTCGCAAAAGGGGCAGACGCCGTCCTGCCGTTCCATTCGGGCGTGGAGCGGAGCATCGCCGCGACGAAGACATTCCTCTCATCGGCCGCCATTCTCGCGGCGCTTGTCGCCGAGTGGCGCGGCGACGCCGGGCTGACACAAGCGGTGCGCGAACTGCCCGCGGTGCTGAAGAAGGCGCTTGACGCCGATTGGTCCGAAATTCTGCCGATTTTGGGTGACGCCAGTTCCGCCTATGTAGTGGGTCGCGGACCGGCGCTGCCCATCGCCGCCGAAGCCGCTCTGAAGCTGAAGGAAACCGCGATGCTGCATGCGGAAGCTTTCAGCGGCGCCGAGGTGATGCACGGCCCGGTCCAATTGGTCGAACCCGGATTTCCGGTCATCGCGCTGCGCCCCGGCGACGCGGCGTTCGATGCCATGGGCGAGGCGATATCTCGGCTGGAGAATGCCGGAGCAAAGGTGTTCGTCGCCGAGAACGGCGAAGCGCGGGCGGGCCGCTTGCCCATGACCTGCAGCGCCTCTCCGCTTCTCGATCCGCTGGTGATGCTCTTGTCTTTCTATGCGCTCACCGAGCGGCTGGCGCGGGCACGGGGCCACGACCCGGACCGGCCGAGCCGGCTAAGAAAAGTGACGGAGACCCTGTGATGACGCTCCAGGCTTTGAAGGGTGCCCGCATTTTTACGGCTGAGCGCTTCATCGACGATTACGCTGTCCTGATCGGGGACGCGCAGATTATCGGCTTGGCGCCCGAGGGGGCCATTCCGGCGGACGCCCAGGTGACATCCCTCGATGGCGGGCTGCTGGTTCCGGGCTTCATCGACGCACAGGTGAATGGCGGCGGCGGCGTGCTGTTCAATGCGACACCGGACGCGGCTTCGCTGGCGAGGCTGGCGTCAGCCCATGCGCGCCACGGCACGACGGCGATGCTGCCGACCTTCATTACCGACGAGGCGCAGGGCATGCGCGCCGCCATCGAGGCCGTGCGCGAGGCGATCGCCGGCGCGGTGCCGGGCATTGCCGGTATTCACCTTGAGGGACCGTTCCTCGCCAAGTCCCGCAAAGGCGCCCATGACCGCGATCTCATCCGCACGCTGACCGAAGCCGACGCCGATATGCTGTTGAATTCGGGACTGCGGACCATGCTGCTTACGCTGGCGCCCGAGACGGTGCCGCCCGGACTGATCGCCAAGCTTGCGGCGGGCGGCGTGATCGTCAGTCTCGGTCATACGGATGCGACTTATGAGGTGGCCATGGCGGCGGCGGATGCGGGCGCGCGGGGCGTCACCCATCTGTTCAATGCGATGTCGCCGCTGTCGCATCGCAGCCCCGGCGTGGTTGGCGCCGCGCTCAATCATGGTTCCTTATGGTGCGGCATGATCGCGGACGGCCACCACGTGCATCCGGCGGCACTGGCCAGCGCTTTGCGGGCCAAACGCGGTCCGGCCCGGCTGTTTCTAGTGACCGACGCCATGCCGACGGCCGGTCACGCAGACGACCAGTTCTCCCTCAATGGCAGGCTGGTCACGCGCCGGGATGGCCTGCTGACGCTCGATGACGGCACGCTTGCGGGGTCCGATCTCACGATGGATGCGGCGTTGCGCTTTGCGACGGGCAATCTCGATGTGGGGCTGGAGGAGGCATTGCGGATGGCGAGCCTTTATCCGGCGATGTTCCTGGGCTTAGACCACTCTTATGGGCGGCTCGCCTCCGGCTACCGCGCCGATATCGTGCATCTGTCACCGGATTTGGAGGTGCGCGGCGTGTGGATCGGCGGCACTCCGGTCGCGAACTGACGGTCCGGGTGCGCCGCGACAACAAAGATGAGTGCTCTCGTCGCCGCTTAGAGCACGATCAGATCAGATGGAGGCGGCCGTGCCTATCTCTCCCGAAATCCCCGTGAAACGGGGATCCAGTAAGCTATTGAACCACCGATTAATACTGGATCCCGGCCTGCGCGGGGATTTCGAAAAGGCATCTCCATGAAAGATGATTTCGCTCTCGGGGTGGCAAAAGCTAACTGATTAATTTAACTGGTCGGGGCGGCAAGATTCGAACTTGCGACCCTCTGGTCCCAAACCAGATGCGCTACCAAGCTGCGCTACGCCCCGATCCTTTGCTGAATAGGCTGTTTCTCACAATTTTCACCGGCCATGGCAAGCGAAAAGCAAGCCACGCCGGCATAACGCTTCCATGCCGCGTGTTGCCGGACGTCGCTACGCGCCAAGGCTACAGCCCGGCGATCAGCTTTCTGAGCAAGGCGTTCAGCGTTTCCTGCTCGGCGGAGGTGAGCACCGATAGCAGCCGCTCCTCATTCGCGACGTGCCGGGTGATCGCCCTGTCTATCACGCGCCGGCCGGCGACGGTGAGGGCGATCAGCTTGCCGCGGCGGTCGCCGGGATCGGGACGGCGTTCGATCAGCCCGGCGCGTTCGAGCCGGTCGAGACGGTTGGTCATACCGCCCGACGAGATCATCGCCGCTTCATACAGCCGGGTGGGCGACAGCATGTAGGGGTCGCCCGACCGCCGGAGGGTCGCCAGTACGTCGAACTCGCCCGGCTGCAGCCCCTCCTCGGCGAACAGCGGGTTGAGATGATCGCGCATGACGCGCTCCGAAGCTTCAGACAGGCGGCCGAGCACCGCCATGGGCAGCCAGAGCAGATCAGGGCGCTCTCGTGCCCATTGTTCTATCGCGAGGTCGGCACGATCCATGGGATATTTCTCTCGACGCAATGTATCTTGACACAAAGATATATTGCGTCTACTAAAATTGCAGCGAGACAATAGCCTAGCTCGCGGCTCTCAGGAAGGAGGAAGTGATGCCCAAGATGATTTTCGTGAATCTGCCAGTGCGCGATATCGCCGCTTCGACAGCGTTTTACATGGCGCTCGGCGGCGAGGTGAACCCCCAGTTTTCGGGCGAACATTCCACGTCGGTGATGTTTTCCGATGCGATCGCGGTGATGCTGCTGACCCACGCGCATTATCGCGATTTCACGAAGCGCCCGATCGGCGACGCGCGACACGACAGCCAGCTCCTGCTCGCGCTCACCGTCGACACGCGCGACGCGGTGGATGCGATCCTGGCCCGTGCGGTTGCGGCCGGTGGCGGCGCCGATCCCAATCCGGCGCAGGACCTCGGCTTCTTGTACAACCGGCACGTCGAAGACCCCGACGGCTATGTCTGGGAACTCGTGTGGATGGATGCGGCGGCACATGACGGGACGCCGGAGACCGCATGACCTGGGCGGCGCGGCGCAAAGGAAACGAGCTTCACGATCGGTCCGGGGGGCCGTCGTCAAGCGCCGCCCGGCAGCCGCATGCGGGCCTCTATCCAGCGGAGCAGCACGGTAAGGCTCCCGGACAGGGCGAGATAGAGCACCGCGGCGTAGACGAAAATGTCGAGGCTGTAGCTGCGGGCGAAAATCGTGCGGGTCTGGCCCATCAGGTCGAGCACCGTGATGGTGGAGACCAGCGCGCTGCCCTTCAGCAGCAGCACCACCTCGTTGCTGTAGGCGGGCCACGCGATGCGGAACGCCTGCGGCAGGACGATGCGCCGCATCGTCGTCCACCAGCCCATGCCCATGGCCGTGGCCGCCTCGACCTGGCCATGCGCGACATTGGCGATGCCGCCACGGAAGATTTCCGCCGCATAGGCCGCCGTGTTGATCGTCAGCACGATCAGGCCGACGGTGTAGGCGTCGCGGAACAGCGGCCAGAACGGCCCCAGCCCTTCCGCGCCGAGCGCGCCGAAACCGTAATAGAACACCCAGAGCTGCACCAGCAGCGGCGTTCCCCGGAAGACATAGGTGTAGGCATAAGCGGGCAGCGACAGGCCTGGGACGTTCGATGTGCGGGCAAGCGCCAGCAGCACGGCGATGACGAAGCCGATGAGGGTCGCCAGCACCAGCAGTTCGACGGTGACGAAAAACCCGTCGGCGAAGCGCGTGCAGGAGGTCGCGAACAGGTTCGGCGTCAGCGGACCTACCGACGCGCACAGATGGTCGGAAATCCAGATCTTGCCGTCGATGTAGGAGGTTCCGATCAGGCTCATCGCGATGCTCCCGCCATGCCGCGCCGCGCCCGGCTTTCGAGCCGCTCGCGGGCGATGTCGGAAAGGCCGGTGAGCACGAGGTAGATGAGGCCGGCGGCGACATAGAAGGTTAGTGGCGCGCGCGTGGCTTCACTGCCGATCTTGGCCTGGCGCAACAGGTCGTCGACCGCGATCACCGCCGCGAGCGAGGTGTCCTTCAGCAGCACCATCCAGAGATTGCCGAGCCCCGGAATGGCGAAGCGCCACATCTGCGGCAGCCTGATGCGGGAAAATATTTGCCCGCGCGACATGCCGCAAGCGGTGGCGGCCTCGATCTGCCCGGTGGGAATGGCGAGATAGGCGCCGCGAAAGACCTCCGCCGCGTAGGCGCTGAAGATCGCGGCGAGCCCGATCACCGCCGCGAGAAAGCGGGGCATCTCGAAGGCGACGCTGAAGCCGATCAGCGCCAGCACGCCGCGCACCGCGCTTTCGATGCCGTAATAGAACAGCAGCAGGATGAGGAATTCAGGCGTCGCGCGGATGAAGGCCATATAGATCTCGCCCGCCCAGCGCAGCGGGGCATTGGATGAGAGCTTCGCGCCGGCCAGCAGCAGGCCGAGGGTCAGTCCGAGCACCAGGGCGCAAACGGCGAGTTCCAGCGTGACCAGGCTGCCCCGGAACAACTCGTCGCCCCAGCCTTGATCGCCCCAGGCCAGCAGGCCGATGTTCGAAGCCGCGAAAATCATCGCGCCGCTCGCTTCATCGCCGCGCCTTCATTCCACGGCGATGCGCCGCGCGGGAGAAAACCCCGCACGGCGTGTCTGGACTCCTGGCCGGCCCGCATGGCCGATCAGTAGATGTCGAAGGGAAAATATTTGGCGTTGAGCTTGGCGTAGGTGCCGTCGGCGCGGATGGCTTTTAACGCGGTGTTGAAGCTTTCCCGCAGCTTGTCATCGCCTTTGCGAACCGCAATGCCGATCTTATCGTTGAGGTCGATCTTGTCGCCGACGAATTCGAAGCCGGGCTTGTCCTTCAGCCAGTCGAACGCCGGGTAGACGTCGGAGACCAGCGCGTCGAGGCGTCCGGCTTCCAGATCGCTATAGGCGGCGGTCTGGGTGTCGTACAGTTTCACCGTGGAGCGGCGGCCAAGCTTGTCTTCCGTCCAAGTGGAGGCAACCGTCGACCGCTGCGCTCCGACGGTCTTGCCCAAAAGCCCATCGGCTCCGGTTATGCCCGAGCCCTTCTTGGCGACGATGCGCAGGTAGTTGGAATAATAGGGGGTGCTGAAATCGACCTTCTCCTTGCGCTCGTCCGTGATCGACATCGACGCGATGATGGCGTCATATTTCTTTGCGTCGAGGCCCGGGATGATGCCGTCCCAATCCTGTGCCACGATCTCGCATTTCGCCTTCATCTGGTCGCACAGCGCCTTGGCGATATCGACGTCGAAGCCGACAAGTTCGCCGCTTGCATCCTTGCCGTTGAAGGGCGGGTAGGCGCCTTCGGTCGCGATCTTGATCGTATCCTCCGCTCGCGCCACGCTGGCGACGGCCATGAGGCCGGCGGCAAGCAAAGACGCGAAAACAAGTGCTTTGGCAATGCGCATGGAAAAACCCTTTCTAGGATGGGAATGGTCGGAATGGACGATGCTATGCATGTTTACGGCCGGATGTTGGACAGGAATTTCTGACAGGGCTCGGTCTGGGGCGAGTGAAACAGCTCGCCGGGCGTGCCCGCTTCCGCGATCCGCCCTTGATGCAAAAAGATAACCTTATTCGAGACCTCGCGCACGAAACTCATTTCATGGCTGACGACCAGCATCGTCCTCCCCTCCACCGCAAGATCGCGCATGACCTTGAGCACCTCGCCGACGAGTTCGGGATCGAGCGCTGAGGTCGGCTCGTCGAACAGCAGGATTTTCGGCTCCATGCACAATGCGCGGGCGATGGCGGCGCGCTGCTGCTGCCCGCCCGAGAGCTGGGACGGATAGGCATTGCGCTTTTCCGCGATGCCGACGCGCTCCAGCAGCGCTTCGGCCTTGGCGCGGGTCTCCGCCTTGGGGGCGTTCAGCACCTGCACCGGGCCTTCCATGATGTTCTCCAGGATGGTCTTGTGCGACCACAGATTGAAATTCTGGAACACCATGGAAAGCCGCGCCCTGAGCAGACGTACGGCTTTTTCATCCATGATGCGGCGCGGCCTGCCGGTGGCGTCGGACAGGGGCATCCGGACGCCATCGATCCAGATGTCGCCCCGGTCGGGAATGGCGAGCAGGTTAATACAGCGCAGCAGCGTGCTCTTGCCCGAGCCGGACGCGCCGATCAGCGACACGACCTCATGTTGCGAGGCTTCGAGCGAAACGCCCTTCAGGACTTCGAGATCAAGGAAACGCTTGTAGATCTGCTGCACGCTCAAATAGGCCAGGCGGGGATCGGCTGGAGAGGATGGCTCCGCGTCTAAACCCATGGTCGGCCCTCGGCGACTTCGTTTCGCAATGCAATATCGTGCCCCCGACGCTAGCGTCATTCCCCCCTCGCCCGCAAGTCCTTAGAAAGCCGTGCTACGGATGGCGGGCGCTATCGCAGCGAATGTGCCAGGGCGGCCAATCGCGCCGCGATCAGCCACATGACCGCCGCGACAAACAGGTCGAACATCCGCCAGGCGGCGGGCTTGCGGAACAGCGGCGCCAGCGCGCGTCCGCCATAGCCGAGCCCGAAGAACCAGGAAAAGCTTGCCGCGATCACGCCGGCAACGAACCAGATCTGCTGCCCCGCCGGATAGCTGGCGGAAATGCCGCCGAGCAGCACCACCGTATCCAGATAGACATGCGGATTGAGCCAGCTCACCGCCGCGACGGTAAGCAGTGCGCCGCGCAAGCCTGTAGGGCCTTGTTCCGCCGCGATCAGCGCGGCTGGGGCAAGCGCACGGCGGAAGGCCTGCACGCCATACCAGAACAGGAAAGCCGCGCCCGCCAGGGCGATGATCAGCAGGCAGGCGCGGGACCCCTTGATCAGCGCCCCGAGGCCAACCGCCCCGGCAATGACGAGGACCGCGTCGGTCAGGGCGCAGAACAGCACCACCGGCAGGACGTGGCGGCGCATCAGCGCCTGCCGCAAGACGAAAATGTTCTGCGCGCCGATCGCAACGATAAGGCTCGCGCCCAGGCCGAACCCTTCCGCGGCGACGAGATAATTCTGCATCAATGCGGCATCCCTTCCCATTCCGGCAGACATCTCTGCGGCTAAAAACCGGGAATGGGAAGCCCAGTGGTGTGACGGCGCGCGGCAGAGAGCGGCACCGGCTCAGATGGACAGCGTCAGCGGACGGCCTTGGTCAGCAACATCCAACTGCGGCCCTCATTCTCCCAGCCGTCCTTTACCTTCAGACGCTCGCCGGCTTCGTTGTAGCCGCATCGCATATAGAGCCTGCGCGCAGCATGATTGGCATCCGACACGATGATGCTGAGGCCGGTCCTGCCGTTCTGACGCGCCAGATCCTCGGCAATCTGCAAAAGCCGGGTGCCGAGGCCCTTGCCCCGATGCTCGGGATAGGTGGCCAGCACGTTGACATACCAAGTGCCGGGCGCCAGATTTTCCAGCTCCTGCAACGGCACGAAGATGGGCGGCATGGCGTGATAATCGATCGGCTCCGGCTCGTCCGGCTGCCCATAGCTGATGAGACAGGCCGCGCATGCGCCGTCGATCTCGGCGACGACGGCGTTGCGATAGGAAAATGCGCCGGTGTCGCGCTCCGCCCGGCGGCGGCCGTGCTCCCAGGCGGTTTCGCCAGGGTCCTTCATGCGCTCCCACAGATAGAGCGGCAACCCTTTCCCGGCAAAATTAACCAGATCCGTGAGCGCGACCGCATCCGCCGGCTTTCCGGGCCTGAAGGGGGATTGCAAATCGATCATCTCTGCGTCTCCTCATGGGGCGCATCCGCCGTCGCACGCCGACGCGACGGTGCGCCGGATCGGAAGGTATAACTCGCACCGCCAAGCTCCAGGCGTAGAACACCGCCGCCAGCATCGCAGCGGAGCCCTTCTCGCCGACGCCGCAGCATGGCGCGCGAGCCGCACCGATGCTAGGCTTCGCGGCAACGATCACCACCCAAGGGAAGCACACCCATGGCCGAGTTCAAGCTGCATTGTTTCGCGCAATCGGGAAATGCCTATAAGGCGGCGCTGATGCTGGCGTTGTGCGGTGCCGATTGGGAGGCTGTCCCGGTCGATTTCTTCAACGGGCAGACGCGCGATCCGGCGTGGCGTGAGGCGGTGAACGAGATGGGCGAGGCACCCGTGCTCGAGCATGGAGGCTTACGGCTGACGCAGTCCGGCGTGATCCTGACCTACCTGTCGCGCTATTTCGGTCAATTCGGGCCGGAGAATCCGGAAGAAGAGCTGGACGTGCTGCGCTGGATGTTTTTCGACAACCACAAATTCACCAGCTATCAAGCGACCTACCGCTCCCTGAACGTGCTCGCGCCGCAAACGCCCGATCCAGCGGTGCTGGCGTTCCTGAGGGGGCGCGCCGATGCCGCTTACGGCATCCTGGACAAGCGTCTGGCATCGCATGATTTTGCCGCCTGCGGTCGCTTCACCATCGCCGATCTGTCGCTCGCGGGATATGTGTTCTTTCCGCCCGAGGAGATGGGCTTCGACATCAAGGAAACCTATCCTCACATCGATGCCTGGCGGGAGCGGATCAAAGCGATGCCGGGCTGGGCGGACCCTTACGAGCTGATGCCCGGCAAGCGCTTCATGGCGAAGCGCTGAGACCGTTTACGCTCCTCGAACGTTGTCCGATGCGAGCCAGGTCTTCAGCGCGACCAGACGGGCCGCAATAGGCACAAGGGACCAAGTGTATGGACTATTTCACCATGGCGTGGCCGGCGGTCACGGCTGCTTTCCTGGCCTCCTTCGTCGAGGTGGTTGAAGCCTTCACAATCGTCCTCGCGGTCGGCACCTTTCAGGGCTGGCGGCCTGCGCTGCTAGGAACCTTTGCCGGGCTCGCGCTGCTCGCCTCACTGGTGCTTGTGCTTGGTCCATTGCTGGGCTCAATACCGATCCACGGGCTGCAATTCGTGGTGGGCGTGTTACTGCTGCTGTTCGGCATGCGCTGGCTTCGAAAAGCCATTCTGCGCGCGGCGGGGATCATTGCGCTTCATGACGAACTTGCAGAGTTTGCCGGCGAGACGGCTAATCTCCGGGGGGACGCGCGGCGGCACGAACGCCGCTTCGAGTGGATCGCCGGCATCACCGCTTTCAAGGCCGTCGTCCTCGAAGGCATTGAGGTCGTTTTCATCGTGATCGCGGTTGGAGCCGGGCGCGGCCTGCTCTGGCCCGCGAGCCTGGGTGCCCTCGCCGCATGTGTGATCGTCCTGGTCATCGGCCTTATTGTCCATAAGCCGTTGTCGCGGGTTCCAGAGAATACACTGAAATTCGGCGTCGGCGTCATGCTTAGCGCATTCGGGGTCTACTGGACCGGTGAGGGCCTTGGTATCGCTTGGCCGGGACGCGATCTCGCCATCGTGGCATTTGCAGCCATATTTCTGGGCGTCGGCCTCGGGCTTGCGGCGCTCCTGCGCCGTCCGGCGATGGAGCGCGCATAATGACGGAGGTCTTTCGCAGCCTGATCGGCCTGTTCATCGACGACGAGTTCATGGCGATCGCCGTGCTAGCCGTGGTCGCCTCGGTGGCCCTTCTGGTCCTTGGATTTGGCGTTGATCCCTTGGTCGCCGGCGCGCTGCTCCTCGCGGGAAATGTCGTTGTGCTGGTCATCAGCGCGCTGCGGACAGCCCTTCGAAAGGGGCAATCCTCCTGACTTGCGTCGCCAGCGCTGGCAAAGAGCGGACGGCGGCATATCAGAGGCGGCGGATCTGCTCCGGCGTCAGCTTCGGCGGTCCGGCACCGGCCGCTTGCCAGCCGCGCGATCGCGCCTCGCAGATCATCGACTTCAGGCTCTGACGCGCGGTGCGATCTGCACCAGCAGCGACGCCGCAAACAGCAGCGCGGCGCCGAGCCATCCGATCGGCGGCAGCCGCTCACCCAGCAGCAGCGCGCCAGCGAGCGCGGCGAAAAGCGTTTCCATGCTGATAAGCACGGTGGCCTCGGCTGCGGGCGTGTGCTTCATCGCCATCGCCAGCAGCGTGAAGGTCAGCGCGCTCGACAGAACCCCTACATAGAGGATCGACCCTGCGGCCATGGCCAGCGCCTCCGCCGAAATCGGTTCCCACAGGAGGGCGGCCATCAAGGCAATCGCCGCCACCGTCAGAAACTGGACGCAGGTATAAGTCATCGGCACGCCGAAGCGCGGCGACCGGCTGGTCACGACGATGTGGATGGCCCAAAAGAAGGCGCAGATGGCGACCAGCACGTCCCCCCGCGAGAAGCCGCCGACCGTGCCGCCACCCAATGCCCAGGTGCCCGCGAAAGCCAGCGCGCCTGCCGTCCACGCAACCAGGCTCGGCGCGCGCCGCCCGGTCAGCCAGATGATGAAGGGCGTGATGACGACATAGAGGCCGGTCAGGAACCCGGCATTGGACACCGTCGCCGTCAGAAGGCCTACCTGCTGGAAGGCGGCACCGAGGAAAAATGCCACGCCGCCCATCAGGGCCAGCTTGACGAGGCCGCGTCCGTCGAACGGAGCGCCATCAGCCTGGCTGCGGCGGCGCCTGAGTTCAAGCAGTGCCAGCGGCGCCAGCGCGAGCGAGGCAACGGACGCCCGCGCGGCAATGAACAGGAACGGCCCGACATAGCTCATCGCCGACTTCTGGAAGTAAAAGGCGAGCCCCCAGATGCCGGCGGCAAACAGCAGCAGAAGATCGGCTGTGACACGGTTCATGGGGGCGCTATTGCCGCCTTACCTGCTTCGGCGAGAGCCTTGGCGATCCGGCGCCCGCCGCCTCCGCCTGCTTCACCAGGGCCGCGACACGCCGGGACAGTGGCACTTCGACGCCCTGGCTCTCCGCCAGACGCAGGACGGCGCCTTGCAGATAGTCCACTTCGGTCAGGCGGCGGCGGACGAAATCCTCCCACATGGATGAGCGGGCCTCCGGGTCGATCTTCAGCATCCGCGCGGCGGCCATGCGGAACAGCACGTCCGGCAGGCGCAGAACGGTCGGCACATAGCCGAGCGGAACGGCTGTCGTCGCGACCGGCACGATGCCCGCGGCCTTCAGCACGGCCAGCCCCTCCACCATCTGGTCGGCGAAAAGGCGCCGCCATTCGCGGCTCTCCATTTGCTGGCGCAGCGGCAGGTCGGATAGCGCGTTCAGCGCATTGTTGAGGTTGAGCAGCAGCTTGCCCCATTGCACGCCGCTCATATTGACGCTCGCCTCGACGTCCAGGCCGGGCACCGACAACAGCGCCAAAACGTCCGGCCGTCCAGCTTGAATGACCAGCTGCCCGGAAGTGGCGCGATGAAAGCGGCCCTCGCCCATATGCACCACGTTGAAGCCCACCATCCCCGCCAGCACCTGCCGGCCGTCGATGCCCCGGCGCGCAGCGTTTCGGGGTTGTCGATGCCGTTCTGCAGGCTGACAATCACGGTGTCAGGCGAGGTCTGCGCGGCGATTTCGCGGGCCATGTCCCCGGTCGCGCCGCTTTTCACCGTAACCAGCACGAGGCGGGCGTCGCGCAGTACGGCGGGGTCGGCGCTCACGGTCAGGCGGGCGGCGGAGATCGGTTCGTCCAGGCCGGCCAGATCGGTGAGATGCAGGCCGTGCGATTGCAGTTCCTCGACCATGCGCGGCCGGCCGAGAAAGCTCACCTTGCGCCCGGCGCGCAGCAGCAGACCGCCGATGAAGCAGCCGATGGTGCCCGCTCCCGCCACGACGACCGGCGCGTCGTCAGGCAGATAGAAGCCCACCGCGCCCATCAGCGCACCGCCTCGGCGGCGGCCCGGCCCGCGATCCGGCCCGAGAAGATGCAACCGCCCAGAAACGTGCCCTCCAGCGCGCGATAGCCATGCATGCCGCCGCCGCCGAAGCCAGCCACCTCGCCCGCCGCATAGACATTGGGCAGCGGCTCGCCGTCCGCCTTCAGCACCCGCGAGGACAGGTCGGTCTGCAAGCCGCCAAGGGTTTTCCGGGTCAGGATCCAGAGGCGGACGGCAATCAGCGGCCCGGCGGCCGGATCGAGCAGCCTGTGCGGCTTGGCGACACGAATGAGCCTGTCGCCGATATAGTTGCGGGCGCCACGGATCGCGGTGATCTGGGCATCCTTGGCGTAGCTGTTGCCGATCTCGCGGTCGCGCGCCTCGATTTCGTAGCGAAGCACGGCCTCATCGAGCAGGGTCTTGCCGCTCAGCGCGTTCATCCGTTTCACCAGTTCGCCCAGCGTGTTCGCCGTGATGAAATCGGCGCCCTTCTTCTGGAACATTGCCACCGGGCTGACCGCCTTCGACCGGCCGCGCTGCAGCACCTGCCTGATGCTCTTGCCGGTCAGATCGGGGTTCTGCTCCGAACCGGACAGGCCGAATTTCCTTGCCGATGATGCGCTGATTGAGGATGAACCAGGAATAATCATGCCCGGTCGACATCAGATGCTGCAATGTGCCGAGCGTGTCGAAGCCGGGAAACAGCGGCACGGGCAGGCGCTTGCCGGTCGCGTCGAACCAGAGCGGTGACGGCCCCGGCAGGATGCGGATGCCGTGGCGGCTCCAGATCGGCGCATAATTGGTGACGCCTTCCGTATAGTGCCACATGCGGTCGCGGTTGATGACGTTGCCGCCCGCCGCTTCGGCGATCTCCAGCATCCGGCCATCGACATAATCGGGCACGCCCGAGAGCATGAAGCTGGGCGGCTTGCCCAGACGCGCCGGCCAGTGTTTCCGCACCAGCGTCGTGATCGCCGCCGATGCCGCCCGAAGTCACGATCACGGCCTGCGCCTTCAGCGCGAATTCGCCGATGGCCGCGCGGGAGGTCGGCGCGCCGCGTTCGGCATCGCTTGGCTCCAGGATTTCGCCCGCGACGCCGTCGATCTGTCCGGCGCTGGCGGTCAGCTCATTGACGCGGTGGCGGAAGCGCAGCGAAATCCGTCCGGTTTTCTCGGCCTCGCGCAGGCGCCTGACGAAGGGCTCGATCAGCCCCGGCCCGGTGCCCCAGGTGATATGAAAGCGCGGCACCGAATTGCCGTGCCCGGTCGCCAGATAGCCGCCGCGCTCGGCCCAGCCGACCACCGGGAAGAACCGCACGCCTTGCGCGTGCAGCCAGGCGCGCTTCTCGCCGGCGGCGAAATCGACATAGGCCTCGGCCCATTTGCGCGGCCAGGCATCCTCTTCGCGGTCGAAGGCAGCCGAGCCCATCCAATCCTGCAATGCGAGGTCGCGCGTGTCGCGGATGCCGAGGCGACGCTGTTCGGGCGAATTGACGAAGAACAGCCCGCCGAAGGACCAGAAGGCCTGGCCGCCCAGCGATTGTTCCGGCTCCTGATCGAGGAGGATGACGCGGCGTCCGGCATCGGTCAGCTCGGCGGCGGCGACCAGCCCGGCCAACCCCGCGCCCACGACAATGACATCGGCCGCCTCGTCCGCCATCGCGCTTCCCCCCGGACATTGGGCGGCTTTTCCCGCCGGTTTCGTTGCCTAGATCATGATCGCTTTAAACGGAAACGATCATGATCTAGATTTCTTTGGTTTTGCACGATTTTCGGGAAAACCGGTATCCACCCGCCTTCGCGAGGACGTGCTTTTCCCGATCGTGCTCTAAGTCTATCGGCTATGGAGAAAGGCGCAAGCGCGGTCGAGCGCGTCATTCGGCAGCGCGCGGCCTGGGGATCGGCGCGGCGCTCCGGCTGTGACTTGGCTTCCGGCGCGGGTTCCGGCCCTGGCTTGGCCTCGGGCGCCGGCTTGGCTGCAATCAGCTGCTGCGGTTCGGCGACGGGCTCGTCGACGGGACCGACGAAGCGGCCGAAGAAGCGCCAGAACCAGCGCGCCGATATCGTCCATGAGGATGAAGACCGCCGGCACGAAAATCAGCGACAGGAGCGTCGAGAGCAGCAGGCCGCCGATCACGGCGATCGCCATCGGCGAGCGGAACTCGCCGCCCGCCCCTAGGGCCAGGGCGCTGGGCAGCATGCCGCCGGCCATGGCGATGGTGGTCATGACGATGGGGCGCGCCCGCTTGCGGCCGGCATCGACGATGGCGTCGTAGCGCTTCACGCCGCTGGCGATCTCCTCGATGGCGAAATCGACCAGCATGATGGCGTTCTTGGTGACGATGCCCATCAGCATCAGCACGCCGATGACGACCGGGAAGCTGAAGGGCCGGCCGGTGATGAGCAGCGCAAAGATCGCGCCGCCGATCGACAGCGGCAGCGAGAACAGGATGGTGATCGGCTGCAGGAAGCTGCCGAACAGCAGGATCAGCACGCTGTACACCATCATGATGCCGGCGCCCATCGCATAGCCGAAGCTGGAGAAGATCTCGCCCATGACTTCGGCGTCGCCGGACTGTTTCAGCTCCACGCCCGGATTGTTCGCCAAGCCCTTAACCACCGGCAATTGCTGGACCTTCGCGAGCGCGACGCCGAGCGCGTCGGTGCCGACCAGATCGGCGCCGATGATGACGCGGCGCTGGCGGTCATAGCGGTCGATCGAGGATGGCCCCTCCCCGCTTTCGATCGAGGCGACCGAGACGAGCGGCACCGCCGCGCCCTGCACGGTGCGGATTTTCAGGGCTTCGAGGATCTGCCGGTTGCTCCGCGCTTCCTCGGCAAGCTGAACCCGGATCGGGATCTGCCGGTCGCCGGCGTTGAACTTCGCCAGATTGGCATCGACATCGCCGATGGTGGCGATGCGGATGACTTCCGACAGATCTTCGGTGGAGATGCCCAGCTCCGCCGCCACTTCCGGGCGCGGGACGGAACCGCACTTCCGGCCGGTCGAGCGCCGAATTGGAAACGAGGATTGTTCAGCTCCGGGATGCCGCGCATGGCGCTGACGATCTTGGGCGCCGTTTCAGCCACCGCCTTTCCGTCGGAGCCGGAGACGATCAGCGACAAGCCGCGCTCGCCATTTTCGTTGATGACCCAGGAGCGGATATCGGGCAGCTTCGCCAGCTCATCGGTCAGCACCGTTTGCAGCGCTTTTTGCGAGATATTGCGGTCGTCCTTGTTCACCAGATTGACGGTGAAGGTCGCCTTGCGCACTTCCTGGCCGCCGCCGGCGATGCCCAGAATACGCCCGCCATCGACGAAGACGTGCCTCACTTCGGGATGCGCGCTCGATGACCTTGCTGATCTTATCGCTGGCGATCTTCATGTCATCCAGCCGCGAGCCGGGCGGCAATTCGGCGGCGATCAGAATGCGGGACGCGTCCTCGGCGGGGATGAAGCCTTGCGGCAGGATGAAGGCGCTGCCGATCGAGGCGGCGAAAATGACCATGCCCAGCATGACGGTAGCGATGCGGTGACGCACCGACCAGCCGATCAGGGCGGTATAGCGGCGCAGCAGCCAGCTCTCCTGCCCTTGCGTTTCGCCGTGATCGCGCATGAAATAGGCCGACAGCATCGGGGTGATCAGCCGGGCGACCAGCAGCGAGAACAGCACCGCGGCCGCGACGGTGATGCCGAACTGGCGGAAATACTGGCCGGCAATGCCGCCCATGAAGCTGACCGGAATGAACACCGCCACGATGGTGAAGGTGATGGCGATGACCGCCAGGCCGATCTCGTCGGCGGCCTCCAGCGCGGCGCGATAGGCGGATTTGCCCATGCGCATATGCCGGACGATGTTTTCGATCTCCACGATCGCGTCATCGACGAGGATGCCGGTCACCAGGGTGAGCGACAGGAGCGTCACCAGATTGAGCGAGAAGCCGAGCGCCTGCATGGCCCAGAAAGTCGGCATGATCGAAAGCGGCAGCGCGATCGCCGCCATCAGCGTGGCCCGGATATCGCGCAGGAACAGAAGCACCACCAGCACCGCCAGCAACGCGCCCTCGAGCAGGGTGTGCATGGTCGAGAGGTAATTTCCCTTCGGTAAAGGTGACGGTGGAATCGACCGGCTGCAGCTTCACATCGGGGTGGCGCGAAAGAAGATCGGCGATTTTGTTATCGACCAGATCGGCGACGACGACATCGCTGGCGCCATTGGCCCGCGAAATATTGAAGCCGACGACCTCCTGCCCGTCGAAACGCGCAAATGTCTTGGGCTCCGCATAGCTATCCTCGACGCGGCCGAGTTCGTCGAGCCGGACCTTTCGCCCTCCCGGCAAGGTGAGGGGCGTGGCCGCGAGCCGCTCCGATCGTCTGGGCGCTGGCGAGCGCGCGTATGGACTGTTCGCTGCCGCCGATCTCGCTCTTGCCGCCGGCGACGTCGATATTGGTCGCGCGCAATTGCCGGCTGACATCGCCGGCGGTGATGCCCAGCGCCAGCAGCCGGTCCGGATCGAGCGCAACGCGGATTTCGCGGTCGACGCCGCCGACGCGGCGCACTTCGGCGACGCCTTTCACGGCTTGCAGCTCGCGCGCCACCGTATCGTCGATGAACCAGGACAGCTCCTCGATGGTCTTGCCCGGCGCCGACGCGCCATAGGTGAGGATCGGCAGCCCGGCGACATCGATGCGCTGCGAGATCGGCTCATCGATGGTGCGCGGCAGGTCCTGGCGGATGCGGGCGATCGCGTCCTTCACGTCGTTAAGCGCGCGGTCGGTGTTCGTCCCGATCTGGTACTGGATGGTGGTGACGGACGAGCCGTCGGTGATCGTCGAGATGATGTGCTTGACGCCCGTCTGCGCGGCGACGGCGTTCTCGACGCGCTTGGTCACCTGCGATTCCAGCTCCGACGGAGAGGCGCCGGCCTGGGTGATGGAGACGGAGACGAGCGGAAAATCGATGTTCGGAAAGCGCGTCGACCGGCAGGACGCGAAAACTGAGCACGCCCAGGATGATGAGCACGATGAACATCACCACCGACGGGATCGGCGTTGCGGATCGACCAGGCCGATATGTTGAGGCGGCGCATTATTTCGCCTCGCTGGCCGTCGTGTTGCCGGTGATCACCGGGCGCACGCTGTCACCGTCCTGCAGCAGGGTGCCCGAGCGGACCACGACGAGCTCGCCCTCCTGCAGGCCGTCGATGATTTCCGTCTTGCCGCCGCTGACCATGCCGGTGACGACCTTGCGCGTTTCGACGCGGCCGTCCTTCACCACCTGGACGGCCGCGCCCTGATCGCGGTTCATCACCGCCGTGGAGGGAACGCCAAGGCCGTTGCTGCTGGCGGTTTCGATCGTGCCGCGCGCGAAACTGCCGACGCGCAGCGCCGGATCATCGCCGATGAAGATCCGCACACGGCCGAGCCGCGACGTGCGGTCGACCTCGGGCGAGATCAGCCGCACCTTGCCCTCGCGCGGCTTCAGCCCGGCAACCTCGATGCGGGCCGCCATGCCGGCAGAAAGGCGCGGCAGGTAGATCTCCGGAATTTCGGCATCCAGTTCGATTTCGCCCTTCGCCACGATGCGGAACAGCGGATCGGCGACGGCGGAGGCGAGCGCGCCGACTTTGGCGGTGCGGCGGCTGATGATCCCGGCCTCGGGAGCGCGGATGTCGGTATAGCCGAGGCGGAGCTTGGATTCGCGGATCTGCGCCTCGATCTGGGTCTTCTCGGCTTCCGTGACGCGCAGGCCGTCGCGCGCCAGGGTGACGCCAGCGGCGGCCGTGCGCGCCGCGGCTTCGCGCTCGTCGAATACCGAGCGGCTGGTGGAGCCGGACTTCACCAGCTCCTGCGCGCGGCCGAATGCCGCCTCGGCCTGCACCTTGGTGGCTTCGGCTTCGGTGATGCGGCTTGTGGCCTGGGCGATGGCCGCATCGGCCCGGACCAGCCCGGCGTCGAGCTGGGCGAGCTGCGCCTTGAGCGTATCGTCGGTCAGCCTGGCCAGAACCTGGCCCGCCGTCACCCGGTCGCCCTCCTCCGCCAGAATTTCGCTGACGCGGTAGCCCTCGATTTGCGGCGATACGAGAATTTCCTGCCGAGCGACCAGCGAGCCGGTGACGAGCACCGTTTCGGTGAAGGAGGACCGCTCGGCGGGCGTCACGCTGACACTGGCGCCCACGGCGGCCTTTTGTGAAGCCGGAGCGTCCGCCGCCTGCAGCTGGGCCGCGCCGATCAGCATGAAGCCTGCCATCGCGCATGCCATGCGCTTCAATCTCGGGGTCCTGTTCACTCGATCTCTCATTATCAGCATTCGAATTGGGGCCGGGCGCCCCCCCGCAGCCGGCCTTATCGGCGAGAACGGCAGCGAAAGAATGGCGCGCCATATGGCCCCGCAAATTCGATCCCGGTCAAGCCGCGGCCACTAGACAAATCGCCTCGCCGGGAGAGCGGTGCGTTAAGGGGGCGAGATGATCCACATTTGCGCGAGGCGGACGGCGCAACCGAGCCCCGCGCCGATTGCCGCAAAGACATGTACGCGCAACGGCCCTTTATCCGGCGTCGGCGCCGGAACCGAACGGACTATGGGGCCAAACGTCAGGCGGGGCAACGGGGCGGCGCGTCGATCAGCCACCGCCTTCGGTCTGGCCGAACCATTTTCGATAAAGGCTTTCATAGGTGCCGTCTTCGAACAGTTTCAGGAGCGCCTGATCCACCGGGCGGCGGAGCTTGCTGTCGACGGGAAAAATGATGCCGTAGCTTTCGGGACGGAACTGCGCGCCGGCTATTTGCGCGCGCGGCTCGTTTCGGGTGAAATACATGATGACCGGCGTGTCATAGACTGCGGCTTGTGCCTTGCCGTGCAGCACCGCGTCGGCCGCGGCGTCGAAATTCTTATAATTGCCGAGGCTTGCCCCCAACTCCCCGGCATAGGCCGCCGAAGTGCTGCCCTCGACCACCGCGATACGCTTGTTGCGCAGGTCGGAGGGGCCGCTGATCTCGCCGCGCAGGCTTTGCACCGTCATCGATGTCGTCGCAAAGGCGGTGAAATAGGAGATGAGCACGATACCGGAATAGATCCAGATGATTGCCGCGACCCTGGCAAAGACGCGGTGCGGATGATGCTGGGCGGCGCCGCCCATCGACTCCGCGCACCAGAAGATCGCATCGAAAATGCCGGGCAGATAGGCTTCAGCGATCGGCAGGCCGTCATCGCGGCCGCGCGCGAGAAACCAAATCACATGCGCCGGTATGGTCAGCACCAGAAGAAAGATGCCAAGCGCCTTCAGCATTCCGCTGGACAGCATGATGCCGAGGACATCCAGCTTTTGCGAATTCGCCGCGACCATGATCGACAAGCCGGAGCGGAACATGGGCTGGGAAAATTCGAGGCTTTCGCCGCGCTTGGAGGTGATCGATATGGCGGCGATGCCGGCCTCGCTTTTGCCGGCGCGAACGGCATCGAGCAGCCCGTTGAGCGTGTCGTAGGCCACGAAGCGGCTTTTGACGCCGATCTGCGCCCCGATGGCACGCCACAGATCGATGCTGAAGCCGGAAAGCTCCGCGCCATCCTGGACGACGAACGGCGCGATGGCGCGCGTCGCGACGGTGATTTCGGTGCCGGGGGCGATCGTCTCGGCCGGGCCGGGCGCAGGCTGCGGCACGCCTTGCGCGGCGGCTGCTTCTATTGCGAGACACAGGATCAGCGGCGCCAGCCATCGGCCAAATACCGGACCGGGCAGGCGAAAACGGGGACTGGGCACAATCAAATCCTAGAACATCGTTTATGGAAAGCGAGGTCGCAGTAGTTTCAGATTATGTCGAACTGACGGCGTGGGATGTCGCAGCGGATGCCGCCGAGGAGCGCAATGTTGAGATATGATCGCGGCGAATCGGGCCAGCTGCCCACCCTAACACGAGGGATCAAAGCCGGATGCTCAACGCGCTCACTCTTATCTTCTGCTGCCAGCTTGCCGGCGAGTCCCTCGTGACCGCGACGGCGCTTCCCATTCCGGGGCCGGTCTGCGGCATGGCGCTGATGTTCGCCGGGCTGCTTGTGCGTGGCGGCATACCGGAGGATCTGGGCAGGGTCGGCGACGCGCTCTTGGGCAATTTGTCGCTGCTGTTCGTGCCCGCGGGCGTCGGCGTGATGCTGCATCTGGGGTTGCTGCGCGCAGAGTTCCTGCCGATTTCGGTGGCGCTGATCGGCTCGACGCTGATCACCATCGCCGTCACGGCAGCGCTGATGCAATGGCTCAATCGCGAGCCGCCGGAGTTCGACAGCCCGCCGGACCACGAGCGATGACCGACCTCCACCAGATTTGGGTGTATCTCTCAGCCAGTCCGTTGCTGCATCTGACGCTGACGCTCGTCGCCTATCAGGCCGGAAGCTGGGTCTATCGGTGGGGCAAGCTCAATCCGCTGCTCAATCCCGTTCTGCTTGCGGTTTGCCTGCTGGTCGCGGCGCTGACGCTGACCCACACCAGCTATCAGACATATTTTGCGGGGGCGCAGTTCGTGCATTTCCTGCTTGGCCCCGCGACGGTGGCACTCGCGATTCCGCTCTACCGGCAGTTCGACCGGGTGAAACGCTCGGGGCTCGCTATTCTGACCAGCGTCGTGACCGGCTCGCTGACCGCCTCGCTGACGGCGGTGGCGCTCGTGCGGCTGCTTGGCGGCGGATGGCAGACGGCCGTGTCCATCGCGCCGAAGTCGGTGACGGCGCCGGTGGCGATGGGCATTTCAGAGCAGCTCGGGGGGCTGCCGTCGCTGACGGCGGTGCTGGTGATCCTCACCGGCATCACCGGCGCGATGCTCGGCCCGCCTTTGCTCAACCTTTTGGGGATACGCGACTGGGCGGCGCGCGGCCTTGCCATCGGCACCGCCAGCCACGGCATCGGCACCGCCCGCGCCCTGCAGGTGAACGAGGTGGCGGGCGCATTCTCGGGCCTTGCGATGGGGCTGAACGCGCTCGCGACAGCCGTGCTGCTGCCGCTGCTGTGGCGTCTATTCTTTTGATCGGCTGGTGCATCGGACCAAAAGTGTCCGCACTTTTGGGATAAATCCGATGCAAAGACAAAATGCTAGAGCGTAGCTCCGCGTTCAGCGGAGCGTCCGGCGCTCAGATCTTATGTCGCGCTCTCCAGCCGGTTCAGCAACAGCACGAATACGGCTGCCTCCTCGGCAGTAAGGCCGTTCAGCTCGTCGCGCAAGGTCGCCTTGATCTCGCGCTTGAGATTGTCGAGCAGGCTGCCGTCGAGATAGGAATTGAGGATCTCCGGATGGATGTAGGATGAGCGGCACACGGCCGGCGTGTTGCCGAGCCGGGTGGCGACCTTCTTGACCGCGGCGGTGATGTTGCGCCGCGCGGCAGCCTTTGAATCGATCTTCTCGAATTCGCTCAGCGCCCAGGCGGCGAGCACCGTCCCGGCCCAGGTGCGGAAATCCTTGGCGGTAAATTCGGCGCCCGAAAGCTCGCGCAGATAGTCGTTGACGTCGGCGGAGTCGATGCTGCGGCGCTCGCCATGCTCGTCGACATATTGGAACAGCTCCTGGCCGGGCAGCTCCTGAAGCTGCGCGACGATCCGGGCGGCACGACGGTCGGCGAGTTCGACGACATGCCGCTTGCCGCTCTTGCCGACGAAATCGAATTCGAGCCGCGTGCCGTTCACCTCGACATGGCGGTTGCGCATCGTCGTCAGGCCGTAGCTCTTGTTCTGCTCGGCATATTCGCGGTTGCCGATGCGGATCAGCGTCGTCTCCAGAAGGCGGACGACGGTTGCCAGGACCGTCCGGCGTTCGAGCGGCTTGCCGGCCATATCCTCGGCCACGGCTTGGCGCAGGGCCGGAAGCGCACGGGCGAAGGCCAGGGTGCGGGTGAACTTCTCCTTGTCGCGGGCCTCCTGCCATTCCGGGTGGTAGCGATATTGCTTGCGGCCCTTCGCATCGCGGGCGGTGGCCTGGATGTGACCGCGCGGATGCGGGCAGATCCAGACATTCGTCCAGGCAGGGGGAATGACCAGCGACTTGATGCGTGCGACGATTCTGGCATCGGTAATGCGCTTGCCGTGCGTATCGCAGAAGACGAATCCCCTGCCGGCGCGGCGCCGCCTGTAACCGGGTTTATCGTCGCTGACATAGCGCAGATGCGCTTCTTCCGCCGAGTGCTGGTGGTCGTGTTGAGCGAGGGCTGTTTCCATGGCGACGGTGCAACTTCCGACCGCCGGTTCTGTTCCGAATTGAGGGTGCGCGGCGTCAAGCCAGCGCGGCGCGGCACGCCTTGAGCAACTGCGCGTCGATGGATTTCGGCACGGGATGCTGCGGCAGGAACAGGCGGACGGCGGCAAGCGGATAGGCGACGAGCGCCAGGCGGCACGCCAGCAGCGGCCTGTGGATGCGCTGCGAAAATCGGCTCAGCGCGGCGGCGGCATCGTCATTCAACAACGCGATTTGTTCGCGCAGGGCTTCGGGCGTCTCCTGGCCCAGAAACTCAGTGCGTCGGCAGCAGGCGAGGATGACCGCCGCTTCCGGTTCGGCGCGGCAAAAGCGGGGCGTGGCGAGCACCGCCTCGTCGGCGGCATCGTGCGTCTCGCGGCGCAAAGCCTCCAGAAACCCGGCCTGGAACCGGCGAACCGCATTCAGCCAGGCTTCGGCGAGCAGCGCCTCGCGCGAGGCGAAGCGGTGATAGAGCGACCCCGTCGACAGGCCCGTCGCCCGTGTCAGCCCGTCCATGGTGAGGCGGCCGGCCGCCCCCAGCTCCGCCCCAACGGCGGCGAATACCTTGTCATCGGCAAAGGTTGACTTGCGGCCCATTTAGAACCTATGTTCTAGAATAATTTATCTAATATCAGGATTTGCCCCATGCAGCAAGCGTTCCTCTGGTCGGCGGCGGCGGCCAGCGCCATCACCTTCGCTGTTCACACCTTCATCGGCGGTCGGGCGGTCGCGCGTCCGCTGCTCGCCGACCGATCGCTGCCGAAAGAGGCGAAATGGCTGGCCTATTATTGCTGGCATATAGCGACGGTTCTGCTGGCCGCGGTGACGGCGGCTTTCGGCTGGGCGGCATGGAGCGGCGCGGCGCGCGATCTGGCCATCGCCATCACCGGCCTTGCGGCAATTCTAAGCCTGCTCAGCGCGGGCGTCGCCATCATGGGCGGCATCAATCCGCTGCGATTTCCCTCAACTTCGCTCCTGGCCGTGGTTGCCTGCCTCGGCGGCGCCGCGCTCCTGGCCGGTTGAGAACCCTTGCGCGGCCCTTGCCTTGTCGGGATGCGCGAAGCATGTCTTGCAAGCGGCAGGCGATTGCTGTTGATAGGCGCCGTCGGCGAACATATGTCAGGGTTTCATGAGCACCGCACTTTCGCGCCCCAAGGACCGCATCAAGATCCTGCTGCTGGAAGGCATCTCGGAGATGGCCGTTTCGGCGCTGAACGCGGCGGGCTACACCAATGTCGACCGCCGGATGAAGGCGCTGAACGGCGAGGAGCTGCGGGAGGCGCTGGGCGGCGTGTCGATGCTCGGCATCCGCTCGCGCACCCAGCTGACGGCGCAAGCGCTGGACGGGCAGCGTTCGGTGATCGCGATCGGCTGTTTTTCGGTGGGCACCAATCAGGTGGATCTGATGGCGGCGCACGACATGGGCGTGCCGGTGTTCAACGCGCCGTTCTCCAATACGCGCAGCGTCGCCGAGCTCACCATCGCCGAGATCGTCATGCTGTTTCGCGGCATTTTCCCGCGATCGCAGTCGGCGCATCAGGGCGGTTGGGAAAAATCCGCCGTGGGCGCGCATGAGGTGCGCGGCAAGACGCTGGGTATCATCGGCTATGGCAATATCGGCAGTCAGCTCGCCGATCTCGCCGAGGCGATGGGGATGCGGGTGATCTTCTACGATCCGACCGATAAGCTCAACCGCGGCAATGTCGCGCCGACGGAAACCCTCCGCCATCTGCTGGGCGCGAGCGATGTGGTCAGCATCCATGTGCCGGAGACGCCCCAGACCAGGGGCATGATCGGCGCGGAGGAGCTTCGGGCCATGAAGCCAGGCGCCTTCTTCATCAACAATGCGCGCGGCACGGTGTTCGACGATGCGGCGCTGGCCGAGGCGCTGAAGGACAGGCATCTGGCTGGGGCGGCGATCGACGTCTTTCCGGTCGAGCCGACCGCCAATGGCGAGCGCTTCGCCTCACCCTTGCAAGGGCTGGAGAACGTCATTCTGACCCCGCATATTGGCGGCTCGACCGAGGAAGCGCAGGAACGGATCGGCACCGAAGTGGCGCGCAAGCTGATCGAATATTCCGATGTCGGCTCGACTTATGGCGCGGTGAATTTTCCGCAGGTTCAGCTGCCGCCGCGCCCGACGGGCACGCGGTTCATCCAGGTGCATCAGAATGTGCCGGGTGAACTCAGCCGCCTCAACGATGTTTTCAGCCGCAGAAGCATCAATATCGCCGGACAATATTTTCAGACCGACGGTCAGATCGGTTATGTGGTGCTTGACGCCGACGGGGCGGTTGCCGACGCGCCAAATGTGCTGAAGGAAATTCGCGCGCTGCCCGGCACCGTCCGCGCGCGCATGCTGTATAAACGGCAATGAGCTTGCCGGAACATGCAGCGAATGGTCCGCAGGCTTGATCCGGCGGACCATTTCAAGATTTCACATCATATGGAACAGATAAAGCAGGATGATGATGGGTATTGGAATACCGATCAGCCATAGCAACAAGCCGCGCATTTAAGCCCCTCCGGACATTTCAGATTGCAACTGGCGATATAACCCCGGCGTTTGGCGCGGGTTCCCGCCGGCTGCGGGGGACATCCACTTTTAGTGGAACCCCCGGGTTATCTGATGAGTTGTCCTGTATGAACCAGGTTGATCAAGCGGAATGCAATGACATCCGCATTTACTGTGTTCAGCGATTTATGTAATCGAGAGGAAAACCACATGAATTTCAGAACTCTAACATTGAGCGCTGCTACTGTCGCCCTGATGGCGACCGGCGCTCTGGCTCAGAACACTTCTACCCAGCCCGCGACAACTGCACCAATGCAGAAGGGCGCTGCCACCACAACGACACACCACCAGCACGACGATGCAGACCGTCAAGTTCGTATCGAATGTTGGCGCTAATCAGATGGTGGTTAGCAAGCTGATGGGTACTGCCGTCAACAACCCGGCCGGCGAGAAGCTCGGCGATATCAATGATGTCGTTATCGATGCTCAAGGCAAGCCGAATGTCATCGTGATCGGTGTCGGCGGTTTCCTCGGCATTGGCGAAAAGAATGTCGGCGTTCCGTTCGATGCGCTGACCTTCTCCATGAAGCCGGATTCCAATACCCGCGTGGCTCTGCTCGACGCGACAAAGGACTCTCTTAAGGCTGCGCCAACCTTCATCTATCCGGAAAACCCGGCTACGCCTCCGGCCGTCCGCACTCAATAAAAACCGACTATCCGACCTTTACAACCGGCCTCGCTTGGGGCCGGTTTTTTTGTGCAACAATTTCCGATGCGATAGGCTGCGCCCGATGCGACGTGTTCGCCTGGGGAACCACGCCGGTAGGGGCGTGTTTACGGGGGAGCTCGTCGAGCGTAAACCTACGATGGGAAGCGAGGAACAATGAAAAGAGGCGATGCAGACGGCCCGGTGAAGTCAGAGGTACAAGCCAAACAGGGAGGGACTTCAAAAATGACACTGTGGATCTTATTGGCTTCTCTTGCCTTGGCCGCCATCGTCGGAATTGTGCTCTATACGAACACCAATGACGTCGCTCCCAATCGTCCCAATGCCGTCGAAAGCCCGGCCAATCCGGGAAGTCCGGCTTCAAAACAGAATTAGAAGCCGGTATTAAAGCTGGATGAAAAGAGCCCGCCTGTTCGGGGCGGGCTTTTCGTTGATCGGCCCCGGACGAATATCAAGCCTTCCAGAGGGCGCCGAGCACAAAGCCGAACGCCACCGCCAAGGCAAGCGTTGTCATCGGCTGGCTGTCCAGCGAGCTATCAAGGGCCGTGCCGAAATTGTTGGCGACGTCGCGAACCGAGTTCGCCGCGTCATGGGCTGCATTTTCCGCCTGTGCGGTTGCGTTTTGGGCTTTGTATGCAGCGGTCTGGGACAGGTTGTCTTCGCGCTTCATTGGCTTCTCCTGCGAATTGGGTCGGACACGCAGACGTAACGTCTCTTTGCAAGGCGAGTTCCGTCTTCCGTCACGCAAGCTCGCGCCGCGCGTGCGGTGAGAACGAGGAACTTGCGCCCATCACAGCACGTTGACCGAGATGGATTCAACAATATTGGGGAGTTCCCATGGCAGACGCAACAGTGCACCCAAATCATCAGCTTATTTCGAGCGAGGATGTCGAAGGCACCTCAGTATACAGCCCTAACCGTGACGAGATTGGATCGATCGATCATCTAATGATCGACAAGCGGTCCGGCAAAATAAGCTATGCGGTTATGAGCTTTGGCGGTTTTCTGGGGCTTGGGCATAGTCATTATCCCATCCCTTGGTCCTCCCTGCGTTACGACCCATCGGTGGAAGGGTTCCTGACCAACGTCACCGAGGCACAGCTTCGCGACGCCCCCGCCTTCAGCGACGATAGCTGGGATGACCGCAATTGGGAGGACCAGGTCCACCGCCACTATAACGCACCGCCTTATTGGCAATAGGGCGCCGTTTCATTTTCAGCAGAAGATCATTCGAGGGCCGGACCTCCGGCCCTCTTAATTTGCCCGAAATCAATAGGCTCTGGGCAATGCGTCCGAAAACGCCATTTCTATCGAGCACCGTAGCCCTTCGGGCTCGAACCACTGAGTGACCTTCCCGGAATAGTCCATCAGGGTTGATCCAAATCCCTTCTCGCGCGGCTCCGACACCAAGGGTCCACCGCTTTCCTGCCAAATCAGATGGAGCAGCCGGTCGTTGCCAGCGCCCGTGATGGTCCAGCCGATGTCGATCTTGCCTGATGGCGTGGATAAGGCGCCGTATTTTTGCGCGTTGGTGCTCAGCTCGTGCAGCACGAGCCCCAGCGACGTGGCGATCCCGGGGGGCAGCTGAACACTGGGTCCGCTCAGCCGCAGCCGATCCGCTCCGACGAGATAAGGCGCGAGCTGCTCGCGGATCAGTTCGCCAAGTACGGCGCCCTCCCATTGCGATGCGGTCAGCAGATTATGCGAGGTCGACATGGCCTGCAAACGGCCCTCGAAGGCTTTGGCGAAAGCTTCCGGGGACGCCGAGGAGCGCAACGTATGGCGCGCCATCGCCTGGATGACGGCAAGCGAATTCTTGACGCGGTGTGCCAGTTCCCGGTTCATCAGAAGCTGACGCTCCTCGAAGCGCTTGCGCTCGGTGATGTCCTCAATCGTGACGGATACCGCGTAGGCCGCATCGCCGCCCTTGATAGGCGCGACGCTGATCGAAACCGGAACGGTTGTCTCGTCCTTGCGGCAAAGCTTCGTTTCGAGGCGGGCGCTCTCTCCTTTTCTGACTTCGTCCAGCAAGGTTTGATATGCTCCATCCTCCCCCTCAGGAAAAAGCGACGAGAAGGCTTTGCCCGATGCCTCGTCCGGTGTGAACTGGAACAGGGATTCAGCCGCCGGATTCCAATTCATGATCATCCCCGACGCGCTGGTGCTGAACATCGCGTCGTTGGCCGCATAGACGATGTCGGCAAGGCGGCCCAGGGCGTTTTGATGGATCGTCTCCTCGGTAATGTCCTCTAGGATGATGCCGATCCCGGAGACGCCGCCGCCTCCAGCCGTGATGGGGTAGAAATGCGCCGCCCAGTAGATGGCGGTGCCGCCGCCGGCGGATTCAGTATGGAACTGAGCGCCGGTCACAGCTTCGCCGCCCGCTAAAATCTGAGAAAATAGGGGCTCGCCGACGGCTTCGATTTCCGGCAGCAATTCGAACAGCGGCAGGCCGACACACTGCTCGCGCGAGCGGCCTTTGATGTTGGCGATGAAGTCGTTGATGCGCTGCAGGCGATAGTCGCGGCCGACGACGGCCAGGCCGATGGGAGACGATTTGTACAGATCTTCCAATTCCGCCAGCCGGCTTTCGGCTTCGGTCCGCGCCGCGGTCATGTTGTCGATCGCCTCCCTGCGCTCGGTGAAGTCACGCACGATGCCGGCGATGATCCGAGCCGGCCGGGCCGCCTCTGCCAGAGGAAACCGCGTGTCGCGGACCCAGCGCAAAGCCCCGTCGGGCCGCACGATCCTGTATTCGGTCTGAACGCTTCGCGTGACCGGGTGAGCCATGATCTGGTCGAGGATGGCGAGATCGTCGGCAAATAGTGTGCGGCGCCAATCCTGCGTGCTGCTGACCTCGCTCATGGGGCGGCCCCAGATGCGCTCAAAGGCCGGGCTCATATAGTCGATCCGGTTCTTTTTGGTGTCGAGAAACCAGATCATGTCGGCGCTCTGCTCCGCGAACATGCGAAACCGCCGCTCGCTTTCACTTAGCGCCTCGCTGTGGTGACGAAGCTCAAGCGCCGCTTGCCCGATGGCCTCTCCAAGCACATTGGCTTCGCGCAGCGAGGAGTGGGGCATCAGAAATCGCTCGCCTCTGCCAAGGGCGATGGCGGCGCGCGTCAGGCTATCGATCGGCCGGGTCATTCTGAGGCTCAGCAGATAGGCGGCAATTACGGACATTGCAAGGAAGGACAAGCCGGTGGTGAGGAAATGCTGCCACATGAGCACGAAAGGCGTCTGGATCGAGGAGAGTGGAATGAGGGCATAGCCGAGCCATCCCGTCACCTGCGAGCGGCGATAGGCGGTGAGCCAGGATTGGCCGTCGGCGGAGACTTCGAACGAGCCGGCACTCTCGTGCGCACCGGCCAGCATTGACGCCGGCATGGGCTCGCCGACGCGCGCGAGGGCGGCACTGGTAGCGACAGTCTTGCCTTGCCGGTCGGAAAGGACAAATTGCCAATGCGGCGGCAGCACGGAATCGTTGGTTAAGGCGCTCAGCTCCGCCGGTTCAATGCTCAGATGCAGGGCGGCGATGGCTTGTCGCCGTCTCATGATGGGAACGACAACTTCAAATCTGGGCTGATCAGTGGACTTTTCGGCGAACAGATCGGTTACGAATGGCTGCATCAGGGTTGCCGCGGACGGCAGGTTTGCAGATGTCGTGCGGGGCAAATCCGCGCCGAACTCGGCCGCTGTGCTGAACACGACCCGCCCGTCGGTGGAAATCAACTCAATCTTTCCTTTCCGATCGACCATTCCTTCCTTGGCGCGGTCGTATAGCAGGTGGTATTCGCGTCGATCGAAGGACGTGTCGCGCGCGAGCACATTTAGAAGGGTGATTGCCCCGACCAGTTCGCGATCAAAGCGCGAAATGGCCTCATCAGCGATCCGCTGCGCATTCTGATGTGCCGTTTCCCATTCCGCGTCGATGCTGTTGCGCATGCTGAGCGCCGCCAGCGCCAGCAGCGGCACGATGATGACCAGCGTCAGAATGATCAGATGGTAGCTAAGCGGCCAGCTCGCTTTGCCGCTTTCGTGACGTTCTTCATTAGGGTAGATCCCGGCGAGTTGCGGCCTCAAATACGCTTTCACTTGGCTGATAACCGATGCCATGTAGCGTTTGAAGCTCATGTTTTTTGGGTCTGACAATAGACGTTCTCTGTTGCTTCGATGCTGGGATTAGCGAAGCCGAACGAAACTCCGATAAGAATCTTCCACTTCACACGCTGCACGAGCCTTTCAAGCCAACGTCTAAAACCCCTGAAAGGTTCACGGCAGGCGTGGACGTTCTGGCTACAAAAAGCCATGTTGAAGCACGCACCGGCTCCTATGGCAACGAGCCACGGCAAGACAGGCGCCGGGCGATCCCGTTCCGCATCGAGGGCGAGTTCCACATTGCGTTTGATTTGCCGCGAGGCTTGGATGCGGCCGCCCTCAGCATCTTGATCCCGGATGCGGTGAAAATTAGGGGCCGAAGGCGGGAACCCGGACGACTATCGCTGCGTTTGCTTCGTAAGCGTATGGACAGCGTGACAGTCTCCCTTCCCCGATGCCCTCACGTTGCCCAGTCCATATGCGAAGGCTCACGGCACGCGTGCCGTGAGCCTTTTTATTAGGTGGAAAACAATACTCATTTGGAACTATTGCGCGTCCAGCGCCGTTGTTGTGCTGGAACGCAGTTGTTCTGCTAGGTAATCTTGGGAGCACAGAGATGAATTGGGACCAGATCAAAGGCAATTGGACGCAGTTTCGCGGCAAAGTCCGCGAAAGCTGGGGCGATCTGACCGATGACGACGTGGCGCGAATCGAGGGCAACCAGGAACAGCTAGTTGGCCGCATCCAGGAGCGCTATGGCATCGCCAAGGAAGATGCCGAGCGCCAGGTCAATGATTGGGCCAGCCGCCTCTAATCGCTCATAATAGTAAGTGGCAGCGCCCGGGCTGCCGCTTACTTTCAAGACGAAGCAGTGGATGCAGTCCCGCCCAAATCCCTAAGCCCGCGCATCGTCACGCCGTTTGGCCTTCATATCGAAGAACAGCGCCTGGCTGGTGATCGCCTTGATTATTCTCCGGCTGGAACGGCTTGGTGATCAGGAAGGTCGGCTCGGGCCGCTCGCCGGTGAGCAGGCGTTCGGGAAACGCCGTGATGAAAACGATGGGAACGCCGATCGTTCGCAGAATCTCGTTGACCGCCTCGATGCCGGAACTGCCGTCGGCAAGCTGAATATCAGCAAGGACCAGCCCTACATTGCCTTTCCCTATGGCGTCAAGCGCCTCGCGGTGGGTGCGGGCGATCGCGGTGACGCGATGCCCAAGGCTTGTCATGATTTCCTTAAGATCAAGCGCAATCATCGGCTCATCCTCGATGATAAGCACATCGGTCGTCACCTGACCGACCATTTCCCGATTCGCGCGATCAACCAAACGTGAAAGTTCCTGCGGCGTGAGGTCCATCGCATGGGCCGCATCTTCCGCACTGAACCCTTCCAAGGCGCGCAGCAGATAGGCTTGTCGCGGTTTGGGCGAGAGGCGATGCAGCCGCTTGTCGGCGACGGTTTCAAAGTCTTCGGCAGCCGCGTCCTGGCGCGCCTTGATCTTCGTTCGCGCGGCGCAATAACTGACGGTACAAGCCAATTTTGGCGCCGCTCCTCGCTTTGAATGAGGGTGGGCTGGGCGATGAGATCTTCGAGCACCTTGGCGACCAGATCGTCACCTGCGGCCTGGCTACCGGTCACGGCCCTGGCATAACGGCGCAGGGTCGGAAGGGTGGTCGCGACGATGGAAGTGATGCGCATGTACCAGTCCCGATGTTGAAATTGCCCGACACTTATAACCTAAAAAGTGGGGGTTTGTTCCGTTTTGTGGCTGGAACTTAATTAGCGGTCTTGGGTTCTATTGAAACTGCGCGTGCAAGGCCACAGTTTTTTCAATCTTTCCCATAGCCTGTTGCTTCAGAATATAATTGCGTATGAAGTGTTGTGCACAAAAATAAGGACGAATTAGGTCAAACACAATGGAGAAAAATCGGCGCACTTCTTCTATCCGACGGTTTCAAGAAGGCACGAAACCGATTAAAAGCAGCAGGGACCCAGCTATGATGACTTCTGATTATAAGCGGGATCAAGTAACACGATTACCATCCAGACATATAGAGCGGGACGCGGAACTGGCGGAGCACATATTCGCGCAGCTTAAGTCTTCTTACGACAAGCTATTGGATGAGCCGTTGCCGGCACATCTTCAGAGGCTTCTAAGCGAGCTAGACCGCCGGGAGAATGACTCTTGAGCTCCGAGCAAGTGCGTACAGGCCTGGTGGCCTATCTTCCCAATCTCAGAGCGTTCGGGATCGCCCTTTGCGGCGATGCGGATCGCGCGGATGATCTCGTGCAGGAAACGATGCTGAAGGCTTGGAACAGCATCGACAGCTTCCAGGAGGGCACCAATTTACGGGCGTGGCTGTTCACAATCCTGCGGAATACGTATTTTTCCGAGTGCCGCCGCAGGCGCAGGGAAGTGCCTGACGAGGATGGCGATTATGTCGCCCGGCTCAGCGTCGCGCCGGCTCAGCAGGGCCGCATGGACGCGCAGGATCTGATGCGCGCCTTGGGCGAGCTTACCGACGACCAGCGCGAAGCTTTGATCCTGGTTGGGGCGGAAGGCTTTGCCTATGAGGAAGCGGCCGTCATCTGCAACTGCGCCGTGGGCACGATCAAGAGCCGTGTCAATCGCGCCCGCAACAGGCTGGTCGAAATTCTTGGCGTCGATACGGTGCAGGATTTCGGCCCCGAGCCTTTGACCGAAGCGGTGCTGTTGCGCAACTCCGAAGGCCTTTGAGCGGCTTGCGCGGGAGCTTGGCCGGTCACAGCTATCCGGAGCGCTTGCGGTCGTCCCCGTCCTCACGCAGAATACTCCCTCTTGGCGCGGTGCCCGCCTGTGCGAAGGCTGGAACCTAGTTCCCGGCAGGCTGTTTCTCCAACGTCAGAAAATTAGGAGAGCACTATGGGTAATCTGCTGTATTGGGCGCTTGTGTTCCTCGTGATCGCAATCGTCGCGGCGGTTCTGGGCTTCGGCGGCGTGGCCGGGGCGGCTTCACAGGGCGCATCGCTATTGTTTTGGATCGCAGTCATTCTGTTCGTCGTCTCGCTGGTCGCGGGTCTCGTCAGACGTGGCTGAGGACAGTCCCTCAACCGAACGCACGACGCGTGGCATCACCACGCGCGTGCTGACGACCCTGGGACTTTTCGCTGCCGGTTTTTTTGCCGCCAACGTGCTCGAAAAACCCCGCACCGAAGTGCGGAATTTTTTTGACCGCATTCTGCGCCGGATCGTTTTTCAGGCAAAGCCGGAAATCTTTGCGCACGCAATCGCGCACCGCGCTGTCGCTGATCCACGAACTGTTCGCCAGCCTTTATCGAGCGCATCGTCTTCGAGCACAACATCACCAGCGTTGCGGCAGCCGCCGCTTTTTTTGTGGTGCTCGCAATATTCCCTGGGCTTGCGGCGCTGGTCTCGCTTTACGGCTTCCTCGGCGATCCCGCGGACATCAGGACTTTCATCGCGACGATGCCGCATATCGTGCCGCAGGACGTCGTGCTGCTCGTCCAGGATTTCGTCGGCCAGCTCATCTCGCGGCCGGGCAAGAATCTCGGCACCTTCATCGTCAGCTTTTCCATCGCGATGTGGAGCGCCAATTCCGGCATGAAGGCGCTGATCGAGGCGCTGAACGTCGTCTATGAGCGCAAGGAGAAACGATCGTTCCTGCGGCGGAACGCGCTGTCTGCGGTTATGACGCTGACTTTCATGGTATTCATGATCGTCGCGGTGAACCTGATGATCCTGCCGATCGCGGGTTGGCTCAGCGCCACCTTCGGCGAGGCGCTGTTGAGCCTGCGCTGGATTTTCGCGCGTCCTCGCCGTGCAGATCATGATCTCGGCGCTGTTCTATTTCGCCCCATGCGGCAGGCAGAGGAAATGGCAGGTGCTCACCGCAGGCGCGACGCTCGCAGCGGTCATGTGGATCGCGCTGTCGATGCTGTTTTCCTATTACCTGACCAGCTTCGCCAATTATTCCGTCACCTACGGCTCGCTCGGGGCTGCGGCGATCTTCATGACATGGCTCTGGCTAACGGTCATTACGCTTCTGATCGGGGCGGAGGTCGATGCAGCGGTCGAACATCTCGGCAAAGGCCCGGAACACGGGGAAAATCGGAGCCTGCTGCAAAATACCTGATCGGCGTGCTGCGAAACCAACACACCCCGCTCGATAGGATCGAGACGGGGCTGTCGGTCACGCAAAAGCAAATTAAGCTCGATCGTCAGTGTTCGCCCGACGAATCGGAAGAACCGGAGCGGGTCACTGCAAAAAGGAATCCGGCCGCAAGCGGTAAAATCGTCAAGCAGGGGCGCCTGCCGCACGGCGCGAAACGCGACGCGCCCCGCTCCCAGCAGCAACGCCGGATTGCAGCATCAAAGCGGAAGCCGCAAAAGATCGTCTGGCTTGCGTCAATGCCTCTTGCTTCAGCGTTTCCTGGTGCCGCCTCTGGGCTGCGAAGACACCGACCATGATCAGGCCGATGACGGCGAATGCGATAGCCAAGGCGATCGCCGCCGTCAGCTCGCTATAATGATTGCTGATAGCGATGTAGATCGCGGCAACGCCGAAGGTCGCCGCAATCAGAAAGGGCACCACCATGGCCACCATCCCGGTGATACGGGTCGTAACCGATGCCACATTAAGTTTCACATAATCCGCAAGCGCGCTGAACATCTCCGAGCGCTCTAGCGCTTCCAGAGCGCGCCAAGGACGAAACCAACCGCTACCGCGCCTATGAGGGTGCTCATCGGGCGCGTCTGAATGGATTCGTCCAACTTGTCAGCCGCCTGGTTGGCATAGTCGCGCACGGCGTCGCGGGCTTCTTTGGTGCGCACGGAGACTTCGTCGACGACCTGGTCCAATTTCTCCGACGCGCGGTCGGCGACTTCCGACGCCTTGTTCTTCAACTTATTGGCGGCATTTTCCGCCGCTGTGGCGGCTTCGTTACCATAAGCTTTGGTTGTGTTGTCCATCTCGTCCTCCTCAAATTAAACCTGGTCGCATAACGCTCGTGCGGACATATGGTTCAAAGCTTGTTTCGCTGCCGGGCGCAAAGGCTTTGGCGCGCGCCACCCACTTATTTTTCCGCGCACTGGCCAGGGCGGCGCTTGCCTCCCCAGGCTGATGCAATGTGCCGCTTGCCAAGAAAGATGCAGAGTGTATCTTTCTTGTTCCATTCGAGGCATTTGCGGAGTCTATGGACGGAGTTTGCTGAGATGACCAACACCCCGATGGCAGGTAAGGTGCTGATCGTCGAAGACGAAATGCTTATCGCCATGATGCTGCAGGACATGGTTGCCGATGCTGGGCTGGAAGTCGAGGGCGTCGCCAACTCGCTCACCGCCGGGATCGAACTTGCCAGGCGGGCGGATTTCGATCTGGCAATCCTGGACATCAACCTCAATGGCGAGGAAGTCTACCCGGTCGCCGAAATTTTGCGGAAGCGCGGCATACCCTTCATTTTTTCCACGGGCTATGGGGCAGGCGGAGTGCGATCCGGCTTCGACGGGGCGCCACAGGTCATGAAGCCGTTCCAGCAGGACCTGCTCATGGACGCGCTGAAAACCGCCTTGGCATAGCAAGACGCCTATTCGACCGGCTCGGTCAGGCGCGCGGCGCTTGGCCTCGATCTGGCCGATGGCGTCCTCCACCGCGTCGAACACCAGCAAGGTCGAAGCGTGCCGCGCCCGGTAATCGCGGACCGGCTCCAATACGGCCAAGTCGGCCCATGCCCCGGCTGGCGGCTCGCCGCCATCCTTCAACATCCGCCGCATCTGTCGCCCGACCTCGCGCAACTCCGCAGCGGTCGCGCCGATAATGTGCTGGCCCACCACGGCGGCTGAACTCTGGCCCAGCAGGCAGGCCTTCACGTCCTGGCCGTAATCCGTCACAACATCGCCGTCCATCCGCAAATCGACCAGGATGCGCGAGCCGCAAAGCTTGGAATGCGCACGCGCCGTGGCGTCCGGTGAGGCGAGCCGACTTGTATGCGGGATATTCGCCGCCAGTTCGAGGATCCTGTCGTTGTAGATGTCATCCAGATCGACCATGCGAGTCCCCGTGCCATTCATCCGGCTTGCTTGAAGCCGCAGAGCCCCAAGATTATATCAGCAGACGCGCCGCGCAAGCCACACGCGCGATGCCTTAACACCGCGGCTGATATGTAGTAAGCCGCTAGGAGCCTGGCAATCGGGCAGCGAGCGGATTTCGGAAATGGCGCGTGGGGCCGCTGCCGACGCCTCAGCACAGGGCACATGAATGGACGCATTTTCCAATGAGCGCCGGGCGCCGAACGGCCGGATGACGCCGCCGCAAAAGCGAACCCGCCCCGAGCCGCGCCGAGGCGGAGGCCGCTGTGCGCACCCTGATCCGCTATGCGGGCGATGATCCAAGCCGCGAGGGGCTGAGCGACACCCCTGGCCGTGTCGTGGAAGCCTATGAGGAGTTCTTCGCCGGCTATGGCGAGGACCCCGCGGAATTGCTGGCGCGTACCTTCGAGGAGGTGCACGGCTATGACGACATGGTGATGGTGCGCGATATCAGGCTGGAATCCCATTGCGAACATCACATGCTGCCCATTCTGGGGGTCGCGCATGTCGCCTATCTGCCGCAGAACCGGGTGGTCGGCATTTCGAAGCTCGCCCGCGTCGTCGACGTGTTCGCCAAGCGCCTGCAAACCCAGGAAACGATGACGGCACAGATCGCCGAGGCCATCGACACCGCCTTGAAGCCGCGCGGCGTCGCCATTCTCATCGATGCGCTGCATCAGTGCATGACGACGCGCGGCGTTCACAAGCCGAATGCCTCCACCATCACGACGCGTTTCCTTGGCGTCTTCGCCGAGAATGCCGAGTATCGCGACCGGTTCCTGAGGATGATCCAGGGGCCGCGCATCGTGTCCGGCTGAGCCGATGACCGGCACCTCCGCCAACAAGCAGCAGCTCGAACAGGGCCTTGCCTTCACGCCGCGCTTCGATGCCGGCGGGCTGATGGCGGCCATCGTCACGGATGCCGGCGAGCGGCGAGGTGCTGATGCTCGCCTTCATGAATGAAGAGGCGCTGACGAAAACCCTGGCGACAGGAGAGGCGCATTTCTGGAGCCGCTCGCGCCGCACCTTATGGCGCAAGGGCGAAACCAGCGGCAACGTGTTGCGTGTCGTCGAGATGCGCACCGATTGCGATCAGGATTGCGTGCTGCTGCGGGTCGAGATCGGCGGCGGCGGCGCGGCTTGCCATACCGGCCGAAAATCCTGCTTCTACCGCCGCATCGAGGCGGACGGGCCGGGCGCCGCTGACGCCCGGCTGTCATTTATCGCCCGTGATTAGCGGCTTCTGCCGTCGAATTCGGTAATCTTGATCGTCTTCAGGTCGAAATCGTCCAGGCAGCGCACATTCACGGCGACCATCGGCGTGCCGTCCGGGCCTGTGCCCCGAGCAAAGGATTTGATGCCGCAATCGGGACAAATCATGTGGTGGATGACATGCTTATTGAACTGGTAGTCGATAAGGTCGTCCGCGCCGCTCTTCAGCTTGAAGTGCGAGGCAGGAACGAATTCGAGTAAAGAGCCGCTTTTCATGCAGATAGAGCAGTTGCATTCTATGGCTTTGTCGAAGGTGGCGGTAACCTCATAACGGATTTTGCCGCAGTGACAGCCGCCTTCATGGGTCTTGGCCGGTGATTTTGCCGCCGGCTTTTCGCCGGTCGAACTCTTCGTGTCGCTTTTGGGTTTAGCCATTTGTCCTCCTTGATCCGAGCCAATGGGTCCGCGTCCTTCGCAAATCGAAGCGGCGCAATGACTTGCTGGCGCTTTTTGCCAGGGAATCTGGCAGAGTTGCAAGCCGGCCGAAACCGACGCTCCGACGAATGTTCCTCATCCGCAGTTGGCCAAGGGTTTCTCATGCAGCGACTTGATTCAGACGGTGTCAGCATTTCATTCCTTGATGAAGGCGAAGGCGATCCCATCCTTCTCATTCACGGCTTCGCGTCCAACAGCACCGTCAACTGGCGCAATACCAACTGGATCAAAACGCTGAATGGCGGTGGCTTCCGGGTCATCGCGTTCGACAACAGGGGGCATGGCCAGAGCGAGAAGCTTTACGATCCTGCCGATTACAGTTCCCCGATCATGGCCGAGGACGCACGGCGGCTCCTGGACCATCTCGGCATCGCCAAGGCCGACATCATGGGCTTTTCCATGGGCGCGCGCATTGCGGCTTTCCTGACCTTCAACCATCCCGAGCGGGTGCGCAGCGTTATCTTCGCAGGATTGGGCGGCAATATGGTGAGGGGCGTCGGCGCGCCCGAGGCCATCGCCGCCGCGCTTGAGGCGCCGAATGCGGAGGAGATCAAAAGCGATGCGGCGCGCAGCTTCCGGGTATTCGCCGAACAGACCCGGAGCGACCGGAGGGCGCTTGCCGCCTGCATCCGCTCCTCCCGGGACAAGATCACGCCCGAACAGCTTGCCTCCATCCGTGTGCCGGTGCTCGTGGCTGTCGGTACCGAGGATGTGATCGGCGGGTCCGCTTCCGAACTCGCGGCGCTCATCCCCGGAGCGGAGACGCTGGAGATCGTGGGCAAGGACCATATGAAGAGTGTCGGCGATCTCAGCTACAAAAAGGGCGTTCTGAATTTTCTCTCGCGGCGTCCATGAGGGCGAACGCGATGACTCCGATCTATAAGGTCTGCGCGCGAAGCGAATGGGAGACCGCCGCAGTTTCGGGCCAATACGCCGGGTCCGATCACGACAAGCGGGATGGCTTTATCCATTTCTCGACGGCCGCGCAGCTCGGCAACACGCTGGCCAAGCATTTTCCCGAACGCGACGATCTGCTGCTCGTTGCGATCGACAGCGAGATGCTGGGTGGCGCGCTGAAATGGGAGCCGGCGCGGGACGGCGATCTTTTTCCGCATCTTTACGGCGAGTTGGCGGTCGGCGCGGCGCTCTGGACCCAGGAACTGGAGCTGGGCGCTTCGGGACGGCACATCCTGCCCGAAAAGGCGCGGCCTTGATCGGACGCATCATCGACCTTGCGCAATCCGGCCTGCTGTTCCTCGATCCTGAGCGCGCCCATGAGTTGACGCTGCGGGCACTGGAAGCGGGCGTTTTCCCCCGCGCCGCCGCCGCAGACGACGGCAGACTGCGCCAAACCGTCTGCGGCCTCGATTTTCCCAATCCGCTCGGCATGGCCGCCGGCTTCGACAAGGATGGGCGCGTGCCCGGCGCGCTGCTCGCCATGGGGTTCGGCTTTGCCGAAATCGGCACGGTGACGCCGCGCCCGCAGCCGGGCAATGTACGGCCGCGCGTGTTCCGGCTTATCCGCGAGCGCGGCGCGATAAACCGGCTGGGTTTCAACAGCGGCGGGCATGCGGCCGTAGCGGCGCGGCTGGGGGCACGGCCTGCTGGGGTGCTCGGCATCAATATCGGCGCGAACAAGGACAGCGCCGATCCGGTCGAGGATTTCGCGGCGGGCCTTACGGCTTTTTGGCGGCTGGCGGATTATTTCACCGTCAACATCTCCTCCCCGAACACACCGGGTCTGAGGGATTTGCAAGCGCCGGACCGGCTGAGCCGGCTGCTTGCCCGGTTGATGATCGAGCGGGAAAGCCTCGCTGCCGCCCAAGGCCCCCGCCGCCCGATCTTCGTCAAGCTTGCGCCCGACATGCATGATGACGATCTCGTCGCGACCCTTGCCTGCCTCGTCGATCACAAGGCCGACGGCGCCATCCTCACCAACACCACGCTGTCGCGCCAGGAGATACGCCAGGCGCCCTATCGGAATGAAGCGGGCGGATTGTCGGGGCGGCCGCTGTTTCAGCGCTCGACGCGGACCTTGGCGAAAGCCTATCTGCTTACCGGCGGCAAACTGCCGCTTATCGGCGTCGGCGGCATCGATAGCGGCGAAACGGCCGTGGCGAAGATCGAGGCGGGAGCCTCGCTTATCCAGCTTTATACTGGCATGATCTATGAGGGCGCAGGGCTGATCGGCGCCATCAAGCAAGCGCTCATCGCCCGAATGGACAGGGACGGCAGCAATCTGGCCCGGCTAAGAGGCGTAGGCGCGGAGCGCTGGGCCGCGATAGAGCTGTAAACCTAGACCCACTCACGATTCGAGAATGTCTCTATTCCTTGGCTGCCGCGCTTCTTATCCGAAAGCCGCGTAACACCTTTCGGGAAACGCTCTAATAAGACGCGCGGTGCCCGTCGGCTCCGTAGGCCATGTTGTACACGGCCCGCGCCACGCGCGCGCCCGATTCCGATCCGCGATTGCTATCGAAGCGCCAGTGCACGCCGAGGAAAACGCGGCTCAGATCATTGTCCGCGATCATGTGGTCGAGGCTTTCGTAAGCCATCGGGAAATAGGGCCTCGTCTCATCGCGGAAATGATCGATGGAGATGCCGTTCAGTTCGTCCGAGACGAATGGCCCCCTGATGCGGTCGGGATCGTGGCGCGTGAGCGGGCGCTCCTGGCGCACAAACTTCGCCATGGCGAAACAGGCCGCGCCGAAGGTGGCGTGCCCGGATGGATAGGACGGAAAGTTGGGCGTGAAGGCCGAGTCGCGGTAATGCACCTCGCCTTTGCGCCCGCGCTCTCCGGGCTCGCGAAACTCATCCTGGCGCAACTGCATCGCCAGGATGGAGGCGCCGCCTCCCATGAGCGCCTGCGCCGTATCGGCCATCCGGGCGTCCTGGCCAAGCGCGAAACGCGCCGGATTGGTCCGGGGCGAACCGAGCGGTTGCCAGTCCGTCTGCGGGTAGCGCATATGATTCTGGATGCCGAGGACAGGGCGCCAGATGTTGTACTTATATTTCGCCCACCAGGCGACGATTCCGGCATCGGCCATGGCAAGATTGCACAGAGCGAACAGCCGCGCCATCTCCGCGACATCCATATCGTCGTCCAGAGCGATTTTCCGCAGGATCTGATTGTAGAGGCGCGGCGGCGTTCCGATCAGCCGCGCGCCGTCATAGGCCCAGAAGAGGGCGATGTTGGTTTCCTGCGGGGTGCGCGCGGCAAAAGGGCCGTCGCCCCTGGAGATGATCGCGCCCTTGACCCGCACTTCCGCCAGATCCTGCTCATATTCCGGGCTGCCCTCCGGGGGAGGCGTGCCGGGCGCGAGTTGAGCCACCTGGCCGGACTCAGCGAGTATCAGCGGGGTGTAATGTCCCCATTCCGTGCCGTAATTGCCCTGGCCGGAATTGTAGGGGTCGCTGTTATGGCGCCGAGGCCCGGGAATATACATGGAGAATTGCGGCAGCAACTGCGTCTGTATCTGGTTCCAGTTCCATAAATTGCGAAAAGGCGGCGCGGCGGAAAAGGCCAGCCCCGCCTGCCAGTCCTTGCCGGTGCCGACGATCTTGTTAAATTCGTTGCGGCTGGTGCCGATCTTGTAGCCATGAAGGGGCGTGCTGTAGATGTAGGCGAGGATGCCCGCGGCGGCCCCGCCGACGAACAGCTCGGGACATTCAATATCGAACTCGCGCCGGCCGCGGTAATATTGCGGTTTGTAATCCGCGCCATAGGCGATGCTCGCGGCGTCGGCCATAACCGCATGGGCGATGCCGAGCGCCCTGGCCGTTGCGCAAGGGCCCGGTGCGCGTGCGTCCATGGGGTCGATGCTGTGATCGAGAGCGACGAGGTCCAGCGCGACCGCGTTCCAGAACAGCACCGGATTGGTTTTGAGTTCGTCGCGCCGTTCAGACCTGGCGCTCGTGGGTGCCAGACCGGCTGTTGCGGCAAACGCTGCGCCCAGCACGAGCGCCGACCGGCGATCAATATCCATGTCAATGAACCGATTAGGTATGAAAATATTGCTTTAGTTTTTACCAAATAGGTAAATAAACATTTAAGGGGCGATCTAATAACGCCTTATGCGCCCGCGAAGGCCGTACGCTCCAGCGCCGGATAATACGCGCCCAGCGACAGGGCCCGCACGACAAAAAACACGATCAGCGACGCCCAAAGTCCGTGATTGCCGTAAGCGGGCGTCAGCATCGCCCAGGCGGCGAGAAACAGGGCAAGGCTCACGATCATCATGTTGCGCATGTCGCGCGTGGCGGTTGCGCCGATGAAGATGCCGTCGAGCTGGAAGCAGGCGACGCCCGTCACCGGGGCGGCGATCACCCAGGGCAAATAGAGCCGGGCCGTCTGGCGCACCTCGTCATTGACGGTCATGGCGTCGATGATTGCACCGCCGGCAACGATGAAGATGACGCTAACGGCGACGCTCACCGCCACCGCCCACACCGAAGACAGACGCACCGCCCGGCGGAACCGCGCGCGCTGTGCGGCCCCGATCGCCCTGCCGGTCAGCACTTCGGTGGCGAAGGCGAAACCGTCGAGCAGGTAGGCGGAAATGTTCACGAACTGCAACAGCACCGCGTTGGCGGCCAGCAGCACATCGCCCGATCGCGCCGCCTGCGCCGTAAAGAAGGTGAAAGCGAAGAGCAGGCATAAGGTGCGGATCATCAGGTCGGAATTGACGGCCAGCATTCGCCTCAGGCCGGCCGGGTCGAGCGCGCGGCGCCAATCCAGCTCCGCCTTGCGGCGGCGCAGCGCCTCCCGGGCAATTGCGGCGCCGACGCCCGCCGCGAGGATTTCGGCGATCACCGTGCCGGTGGCGACGCCCGCCACGCCCCAGCCGAGCCAGCTCACCAGCGCAAGGTTCAGTACGACATTGGCCCCATTCAGGAGGATTTGCAGATAAAGCGCGGTGCGGGTGCGCCCCAAGCCGATGAACCATCCCAGAAAGGCATAATTGGCCAGCGCGAAGGGCGCGCTCCAGATGCGAATGTGGAAATAATGCCGCGTCTCGGCCTCGACCGCCGGACTAGCTTGGAGGAAATATAGCGACAGCTTTTCCAACGGCCATTGCAGCAGAATGAGCAGAGCCCCCGCGGCGCAAGCCAGCAGCAAGGCGCGGGCAAGGATCGCGCTCACCTCATGCTGGTCGCCGGCGCCGTCCGCCTGCGCGCACAGGCCGGTGGTTCCCATACGCAGAAAGCCGAAGGCCCAGAACAGCAAGGTGAAGATCGTCGCGCCAAGAGCCACCGCGCCGATCAGATAGGCCTCGCCGAGCTGGCCGACCACCGCAGTGCTGGTGACGCCGAGCAGCGGCGTCGTGAGATTGGACAGAATGATCGGCAGGCTTATCGCCAGCACTTTGCCGTAGGTCAGGCGCTCGACATCGGCGCCGCGCGCGGCCTCGCTCGCCGAAGCGGACATCGGCCGCGTTCAGCTGCGTGGGTTGGCGCCGCCCTTGCCGGTGTCGCCGGCGATGAATTTCAGGAAGCGCAGCACCAGCCAGACGGGAATGACGATCACCGCCCCGAGCAGGAAATATTGCAAGGCCGATTGCACCCAGCCGAAGCCGAGATCGTAGATGGCCTGGATGAGGCGGGGTATATTGGCCAAGAGGTCGCGCGGATCATAGCCGGCAGCCTTCAGGGCGATGCCCGTAATGATGGAGATCACCACGAGGCGCAAAAATACAGCCAACGGACTGCCGCCAATGAACCGTTCCATATGCTGCTCCAGCGCTCGCCATTGAAGGTTTATAATCTTTTCGGCTGAAAAGGCTGCCGGGTCAATGATCCGTCTTAACGGCGATGCCGCAGGGCGCGGAAGCTGCCGGGCCGGGCTTCCGAGATCGGCGACTCAAAAGAATTCGACATAAAGATGGCAAGATTTACGCTTCACCCAACAATATTTACTTTCATTGATACTTTTTCGTAACACAAGGCTGCCCGAATCAGTCATTATTTACCTATTGAGTTATGAAGAGCCCGCGACAAGTGCCATTTGTTCCGCGCGGGCCGCGCTGCACCGTTCCGCAGCAGTTCAAGGGGCACGACTACCAATGCATAACGCAGTCTATCTGCGGACCGCCGTCGAGACGCCTCTCGATAACGGCTCCTGCCGCGTCCTCCTCTGCGGCAAATCTTTTATCGCCGACCGCACTGGCGCACTTTATTGGCCTGCCGAGAAGACCCTGATCGTTTCCGACCTGCACCTGGAAAAGGGATCCTATCTGTCGGAGGACGGCGTCGTCCTGCCGCCCTACGATACGGCGTCGGCCTTCGAAAAGCTGGAAGAGGCACTCGACCGCTACGATCCGCTTCGCGTCATCGCCCTGGGCGACAGCTTCTGCGGCGACCGCGACGTGCGTCTTACCGCGCATGACGCCGACTGGCTCTACGATCTGATCGAGGACCGTGAATGGTTCTGGATTTGCGGCCCGGATCAGGCGCCTGTGCCCGAAGGGTTCGGCGGCTCGGTGGTTCCGCATCTTACGCTGGGCGGCATCAAATTCCGCTATGAGCCGGTGCGCGCGCCCGTCAGCCACGAGATCGCCGGCCGAATGCACCCGGTGGCGCAGATTTCCGAATATGGCCATGTGATGCGCGGACGGTGCTTTGTCTCGAACGGCATGCGGCTGATCCTGCCCTCGATGGGCGCCTATTCGGCGGGCGCGAATGTGCTGGGCACCTCGTTTGATTCGCTGCTCGGCCATGAGGGGCTGTTCGTCTGGTCGATCAATTCCGGCCGGGTGAACCAGGTGGCTTCCGGTCAGCTTCTCGAAGAACTCGCGGCTTAGAGCGCTGGACGCTTCGCCGAACGCGGAGCTGCGCTCGATCCGTTCAGTTCGCTGCTCTTTTCTGTCGTCCCCGCGAAAGCGGGGACCCAGTAAACACCAGAGCTGCTGCGGGGTACAACCGACTCCACCTAAGCTGATCCTGCACTATCTCTTTGCTTGTGCATCGTCCGATGCAGTAAGGCTGCCGCATCAGTTGCGGCTGAACAGGGTCCAGCCTACCAGGCCGCATGCCGCCGCAAGCAGCACCGATACCAGCCCATAAAGCCACGGCCGCTGATAGGCGAGGGTGTGGAGCATCCGCTCTACGCCCTCTTTCTGCACCTTCAGGCTGACATTGTCGCGGCTGAGCAGTTTGCCGTTCTGGAGCAGATAGACCTGCGCGGTGTATTGGCCTTCCGCCACCTGCGCGGGAAGCTTGACATTGCCCCGGAACAGACTTTGCCCGAGAAAGGTCACGGCAGAAGACTTCTCCACATACAGCGCCTGCTCCCCTTTCAGGCGTATCAGCGCCTCTTCAAAAGCGTCCGACTTGGGTGGCATCGCCCGCGCTGTGCGGCTTGGGATTGAACTCGATGCCATAATGGCGCAGCGCCTGCTCGGGAGCGATCTCGCTCAGCGGCCGGGTCGACAAGACGGCGTAGAAGCTGGACACGTTGAACTCTTCCGACTGGCCGTTGACCCAGATCCCGGCGACCCGCTCCTTCTTGCGTGTGACCAAAGACTGCGCCGGGCCGCGGATGACGATCACCACATCGTAATAGCCCGGATCCGCGACGGGCTGCTTGCTCGCATGGACGGCGCCGAAAACGACGATCTCCGCGCCGGTGAAATCGGATTTGATCGCGATTTCATGCGAGGACATATCGACCTCGACGGCTTCGTTTTGGGCGCGCGCACCGGGACAGGCGAAAGCAAATGCCGCGAGCCACAACACGATGGCGCCAAGGGCAAATCTCGCGGCTGACGACCGGCGCCCCATGATCACGTTCCCTGCAGGACCGACTGGATGGAAAAAAGTTCGTGCGGCGTGGTCAGCAGATCGACCATCAGGCGGACGCAAACGCCGAGCACCAGCAGCGCCAATAATGCCCGCAGATGTTCGCCGCGCATCCGCTGGCCGGCGCTGGCGCCGAACTGCGCGCCGATCACGCCGCCCACCATCAGGATGAGCGCCAGCAGAAGATCGACGCCCTGGTTTGTCGCGGCGTGCAAGATGGTGGTGATGCCGGCGACAAAGATGATCTGGAACAGGCTGGTGCCGATCACGACTTTGGTCGGCATCCGCAGCAGATAAATCATCGCGGGCACCATGATGAAACCGCCGCCAACGCCCAGAATGCCCGACAGCAACCCGACCGCTATGCCGATGACGAAGGGTGGAATGGCGCTGATGTAAAGTTTCGACCGCTGGAAGCGCAGCTTGAGCGGCAGACCATGCACCCAATGATGCTGGCCGGACCGCCGCGCCGAGGGCGCCCGGCCATATTTGGCGCGATACATCGCCCGCATGCTCTCCGCCAGCATGAGAACGCCGATGCTGCTGAGGAAAACCGAATAGAGCAGCGAAATGGCGATTTCGATATGGCCGCTCTCGCGCAGCACCCTGACCACCTGCACGCCGATCAGCGCCCCGATGACGCCGCCCGCCAGCAGCACGGTGCCCATCTTGACATCGACATTGCCGCGCCGCCATTGGGTCATCGTGCCGGAAACCGAACTGGCGACCACCTGGTTGGCGCCCGTCGCAATGGCGACAGCCGCCGGAATGCCCGACAGCATCAGCAGCGGCGTGATGAGAAAGCCGCCGCCGACGCCGAAAAGCCCGGAGAGGAACCCGACCGCCGTTCCCATGCCGAACATGGTGAAGATGTTGACCGTGGTTGCGGCAATAGGCAGATAGATCTGCATAGAATCGACATCCGGTAGCGGGAGGGCGCCACGGCGGACCGGCAGAAGCTCTCGCTATGATTGGCCCGGCGCCTTTGAATTGATGCTGATAAAGCAGAAGCAGCCCCGCGCAGTCAATGCGGGCGTCCCGGCCACGCACCGTCATGCGCCTGCCGGTTCAGCAGTTCACAGGTTTGTTATATCTGTGTGAATGCCATTTTCGCGAGCAGGGCTTCGTTGAGCTGGCCGGTGGCTTGCAAACCGCTCCGCTTCTCGAACTCGCGAATCGCGGTGAGCGTGCGCCGCCCGATGACGCCGTCCGCCGGCCCCGGCTTGTAGCCGAGCCTGGCGAGCAGCCGCTGCGCCTCGGCGACGAGATCGTTGCGCGGCGCGATCTGCGTGCTCCAGGCGGTCTTCATCATCTGGAGGCTGGGGGCCTTTGGCTGAATGGCGGCCGCGACTTTCGGCGCCTCCTCCAGCGGGGGTTCGGGGGCGGTGCGGTTTATGGCGGCGTCCACGGGCGATGCCACCCAATTCGATACGGTGCGGTCAGCGGCTTTGCGCTCGGCATCGGTCAGCGTGCGGGCGATGTCGTCGCGCTTTTGGGCGGCATTCGCGTCGCCGTCGCGTGCGGCGATGGCGAACCACCGATAGGCCAGCAACCGGTTCTGCTCGACGCCCAGCCCACGCTCGTAAAGGATGCCCAGATTATACTGGCTGTCGCGAAGCCCATGTTCGGCGGCGTTGGCGAACCATTTCGCCGCGGTGAGGTAGTTCGCCGACCTGCTTTGACCGCTGATCGAGAGCACGGCGAGATTGTGCATCGCCTTGACGTGCCCCTTCTCGGCGGCGCGTTCATACCAGGCCATCGATTCGGCAATGTCCTTCGGCGTCGCCCTGGCCAAGCTCGTAAAGCGTCGCCAGACGATATTGCGATCCGGCGTGGCCGTTCTCGGCGGCGCGGCGGAACCAGCGCGCCGCCTTGGACAGGCGCTCGTCCACGGCAAGCGAATGCTCCAGATCCTTGCCCTCAAGATAGTCCTGGCCAATCGAGTACTGCGCATCGACGTCGCCCTGTACGGCGGCCTCGCGCAGGCGGCCGGTGCTGTCGAGCGCGATCGGGGCGGCAGGCGCGGCGGCGCTATCGCCGGATAGCTGGGTGGGTGGCAACCGGCGGTGGTCGCGCGGTGTGGTTTCCTCGGCGGTGACGCTGGTCACCCATACCTCGTTCGAGAGCGCGACGCCGGCAGGCGCGGCTTGCGAAATCCGCTCGGCGGTCTTGGCCGCCTGGATCGAGCCGGTGGTGACGGGCGCAACCGGCTTTCGCATCGGCGTGATGCTGGAAACGGCGGCCTTCGGCTTGGCGTCGGGCGAGCCGCGGTCGCGCAGATTGACGTAAAGCATGGCGACACTGGCCAGCAGCAGAATCACTGCGGCGATAATCAGGCCGGTGCGGGAATGGCCGCGCTCCTCATCGGGAAGGAATTCGCCGTAAGGGATCTGGTAGCGCACGGGCTCGCCCTGTTGCGGCATGGGGCGCGCCGAGCCGTCGCCAAGCCGCGCCGCGCGGTGGGCCGCGGAGATGAACTCGCCATCGTATTTTTCGTCGTCCGCATAGGTTTCGGCGTCGAATTTGCCCGCCGGGCGGGATTGGACGGTGTCCCGCACCTCTTCGTTAAGCCGCTCGATGCTTTCGTCGAGGCAGATCTGCAATTGCCGCAGGCGCTCATCGGTGGTCCGGGCGTGCAGCGCCGACTGGGCAGAGAGCGAGGCGACGTCAAGGGTCAGCGCGCCGATCGCTCCATTCGGATTGTTGCGCTCCAATTTTTCCTCCAGCTTGCCGGCGACCAGATCGGCCGTGGCGCGGGCGAGATCGCGCCCGGTGCCGCGCGCGATGATCTCCAGCCCCTTGGCGGTCGCTGAAATCGCAGCGTGGGATTGCGCCACGAGGCCGCTGAGCTGATCGAGCCGGGCTTCGACACCTTGGACGCGCGCGTCCTGCGCCACCGTCCAGTGCCGGTTGTCGTCCAGATAGGCGGCGAGATTCTTCAGGCCGGCTTCGACGGGGGCCATGGAATGGTCCGTGATCCGCGGTTTCCAGCTTCTCCATCAGCGCATGAAACTGGGATTCCAGCGCATCCATGCGGGCGGTCGGAATTTTCTCGGCGAGCTGGTCGATCGAGGACCGCATGTCGGCGAAGCGCTCCTCGAACCACGGCCGGTCCAGCACCGGCGCGGTCGGCGTCGATTTGTGAGCAGACGGGCGCGGCGTGACGGCCTGAGCGGCAGTTCGCGGCTGCGCGGCGGCTGGCTGGGTGGCGGCTTGCGGCTGGGCGGGAGCGGTCCGGGGCGGCGCACGGCGTTCCGTGTGAGCGGCGTCCCGCGACCCGAATTGCTGCTTGGTCATGTCGGCGTGGAGATAGGTCGAAAGCTCCCGCAGGCGTTCGTTCAACGCGGGGGCTTTCTCGGCGGGCGGCGCCGGCTTGGCGACGGTGGGGCGCATCATCGCCGATGTGGCCATCCGCGCGCCGGCGGGCGTGTCCCGCGGCTCGCGCGTGGCCGAGAGCGCTTCCAGGCGCGATTCAAGCTCGCGCAGCGCCGCATTGCCGAGCTGGCGATAGCCGTGAATTTCGGACAGATAGCGCCGCAACAGCCCTTCGGCTTCCCGGCTATGCTCGGCCGGCTGGCTATCCTGGGCGCCGCTTTCAGGCGCTCCGGCGACGGGCGAGCCGGCAGGGGGAGATTGCGGAGGGCGCTCCGCACCCACATTGGCATTAAACGTCATGGCTCGTCCCGAAAGCGCTTGTAACAAGCGGTGTGCGTTCCCGAAGCGGCGATTCGTGCCTTGCACGAAGGATGAGAGCGGCTTTTCCTGCCAGCTTTCGGGAGCGCTGAATTTCTGACCCGCGAAACCACGCAAAACAAATCTCTGCCAACTGTTGCCTGGGTGAGTAAATATTCAGTAAAACAATGTGTTATTTTTTAAATTTGTGATCAGGCGGCGGCGGACGGCGCGGCCGGGGGCACTGTGGCAAAAGAGCGGGTAAGGTGTGGAAAATCGGTTTTCGGCGCGCTCAGCTTGAGCTAACGGGATTAGTCTGAGACAGTTAGACTTTGGACGCATCCGACCGCGCAACAGATTTGGCCAGCATGACCGATCGACCGCCATCGCGCAGCCCCGCATCGCCAGCACTGGGGAAGCCGTTCGCCCAGGCCAATCACAGTCTCATGGTCCGCACCACCGGACCGGGCTTTACCGAAATTACCGCCCAAGTTTGCGCCTGGCTCGCCGACATCGCCGCCGATGAGGGGCTGCTCACGCTGTTCATCGCGCATACCTCCGCATCGCTCACCATCCAGGAAAACGCCGATGTGGATGTGCGCCTGGATCTGCAGCGATGCGCTGGACGGTCTGGCTCCGCAAGGCGCCGGTTACCGGCATGGCACCGAAGGCCCGGACGATATGCCGGCGCATATCAAATCGATGCTAACTTCGGTGAGCCTTTCAATTCCGGTCATCGAGGGCCGGACCGCGCTCGGCACATGGCAGGGAATTTATGTGATCGAGCATCGGGAGCGTCCGCATGGACGCAAGGTTGAGTTGCATTTTATTGGAACACGTCAAACTTCCGCCGTCTAGATCGTGTATGTTAGGCGAATGGGGCATAAGTTCTAAACTGCCGTGAGTAAGGTTAATCTAATGATTACCCTCGATTTTGACAAAGGATCGGTTAGTTTGAGGTGGACCGGTGCTCAGTCGGACTCCTATCAACGCCGGGTTGTAGCGTAATTTCCAAGCGAGAAGTCAGACCTATGACAATGCCCCGTATTCTCCTCGCCGAAGACGATGAGTCGATGCGCCGCTTCCTGGTTAAGGCCTTGGAGCGCGCAGGATACGATGTCGTATCGTTTTCGAACGGCGCCGAGGCGTATGAATGCCTGCGCAGCCGCCGCTTTACGCTGCTTCTCACCGACATTGTCATGCCGGAGATGGACGGCATCGAGCTGGCCAAGCGGGCGTCCGAACTTCAGCCCGAAATGAAGATCATGTTCATCACCGGATTTGCCGCCGTCGCGCTGCATCCGGATTCGAACGCGCCGCGCGAGGCCCGCATCCTGTCGAAGCCCGTCCATCTGCGTGAATTGGTGACGGAAGTGGATCGGCTGATCGCCGCCTAGTCGATCGAACCTGACATTTGAGCCCCGTGCGGACAGTCTGACGAAAGCGCGGAGCCCATAAATTTCAGGTCAATTCGATCCATCAGCAAAATGCCAGCGGTTCGTAACGTTTTGAGACGAACCACTAGAGCCTTTTCCGCTCCGGTTAAATCGGAGCGCGGCTCTAATTCTTTGTTTTGTCGCATTTTCTCGACGCAAACCGGCATCCACTTTGCTGGAAAATGCTATAGATCATGATCATTTCTTACGAAACGATCCTGATCTCTATCTATTTGCTTGCGCACGATTTTTCAGGAAAACCGGTGTCCATCCCCGCCTTCGCGGGGACATGCTTTTCCTGATCGTGCTCTAGCTGTGTTCAGCTCGCATCGATTCGAATGAAGGCACTCACCGGGGAGTTCCGCCCCGGCGAGCCAGCACGCATTCAAGCAACCCCGGTCATTGCGCCAATGTCGGGTGACGCGGCACCGAGACGCGCCAATCGGGCGGCATGGGCGCCGGCACTTCAGTGACGATCTCGTCGAAGTCGGTGAGCAGGAAGGGCATCTCGGCCTCACGCTCAAGCAGCAGCGTCGTCCGCATCGAAAGGCGCAAGCGCGAGCGCGGGCAGGCAGCGCCTCGAAGCCGTAGCGCGCCGCGAGACCGAAATGCAGCGCTTCGCAGGCATCCAGCAACAGGCGGACATCGACCTGGCCGGCGACGCGGTAGCCCAGCAGCGGGTCGGCCGGGCCACCATCGTCGATCAGATTGTAGCCGCGCGTATCGAGGAAGCGCTTGGGCTGCAACCGCGCCGTTGAACAGATTTTGCGCGTCGGGCAGCAGCATGTCCTGCATATCGGCGCTGCTGACCGTGGCGAGCCGGAAGGTGTCGATCTCGGGCCGCAATTCGGGCTCATGGATGCGCAGTTCCTTGGCGAGGTCCCTCGCCCGCAGGATCTTCGCGATCATCAGCACTTCCCTGCCCCACAGATCCTGGATGTAGTGCCGGAACGAGGCGAGCCTGTCGGCGATCTCGCTGCAATCCATGCCATGATCGATTTGCGGCACGTCGCAGGCGCTCTGCTGCAAGCGTCGCCCGCTTCGATGGCGGCGCGCAGCGCTTCGCTCAGGAAGTAGACGATGGATTCCAGGTGTCCTTCGTCGACAGAGGATAAAAATCCCATTGCAAGCCAGCCGCTAGGCCGCCCCCTGCTAGAATTCAGGAACGAGCCGAAACGCGCCAACTCCGAACGAAAGCCGGGCCGTGTTCAGACGGCCCCGCTCGATGTCCGGTGGCATTCAGACGCTATGGTTACTCAGGAACATCCGCTGGTCGAACCGCAGGTGTCGCACTTCAGACACGTGCCATTGCGAACCAAGGTGAAATTTCCGCAATCGCCGCAAGTCTCGCCCTCATAGCCTTTGATGCGGGCTTCGACTCGCAGTGCGCTTTCGGATTTTTCAACTGACGCAACATAACTCTGGACATGCGGCGACGGTTCAAGCGCCATCGCATTGTTGCCATGAACATGGCTGACCGAGGCGGCCAGCGCCTGCCTGATCTTGGCAACCGGGCCTTCTCCTTCGCCCGCCTGCACAGCCTGCCCCGAAACCATGACCACTTTGTGGTTAAGGGCGCCACGCATCAGGCCGCGGCTCATATACCGCTCGGCGGAAACGGCCGCATAGCCCTTATCCTCGGCGACGCCGCCGCCAAGCGTGGTGTTGTCGATCTCTTTCGGGATCGACATGGGCGAGGTCGTTGCGGCCGAGATAGGATACCGCCAATTCGCGAAAAATGTAATCAAGAATGGAGGTTGCGTTCTTGATTGCCTCGTTGCCTTGAACGAGACCGGCCGGTTCGAAACGCGTAAAGGTGAAGGCGTCGACATATTCTTCGAGCGGCACGCCATATTGCAGTCCCAGGCTGATGGCGATCGCAAAGTTGTTCATAAGTGACCGGAAAGCGGCGCCTTCCTTGTGCATATCGATGAACAACTCGCCCAGGCGCCCGTCTTCATACTCGCCGGTGCGCAAATAGACCTTATGCCCGCCGACGACGGCTTTCTGCGTGTAGCCCTTGCGCCGGTTGGGCAGCTTGGCGCGCCGGGCGATTTCGCGCTCGCGCTCGATGATGCGCTCGACGATCCGCTCGGCGACCAGTTCCACATGCTTCTGCGTCGGCTTCTCGGCGATGATCGGCTCGACGTCGTCCTCGTTGTCGTCGTCGCTGAGGAGTTGCGCCTGCAGCGGCTGCGACAGCTTGGAGCCGTCGCGATAGAGCGCGTTCGCCTTCAGCGCCAGACGCCAGGACAGCATATAGGCGTTCTTGCAATCCTCGACGGTGGCGTTGTTCGGCATGTTGATGGTCTTGGAAATCGCACCCGAAATGAAGGGCTGCGCCGCCGCCAGCATGCGGATGTGGCTTTCCGCCGAGAGGAAGCGCTTGCCCTTGCGCCCGCACGGATTGGCGCAGTCGAACACCGGCAGGTGCTCCTCCTTCAGCCCCGGCGCGCCTTCCAGCGTCATCGCGCCGCAGCAGAACTCGTTGGCCGCCTCGATCTGCGCCTTGGAGAAGCCGAGATGGGCGAGCAGGTCGAATTTCGGCGAGTCCAGCTCCGCCTTCGCGATGCCCAGCGTGCCGATGCAGAACTCTTCGCCCAGCGTCCATTTGTTGAAGGTGAACTTGATGTCGAAGGCGCTTTTCAGGCCGCTCTCGACCGTGGCGATCAGCTCGGGCGTCAGGCCCTTCTTGGCGAGGCTCTGATGATTGACGTGCGGCGCGCCGTCCAGCGTGCCGCGCCCGACCGCATAATCGATGATCGCCTGCACGGTCTTCTTGTCGTAGCCGAGGGTTTCCAGAGCCTCCGGCACGGCGCGGTTGATGATCTTGAAATAGCCGCCGCCCGCCAGCTTCTTGAACTTCACGATGGCGAAATCCGGCTCGATGCCCGTCGTGTCGCAATCCATGACAAGGCCGATCGTGCCGGTCGGCGCGATGACGGTGGCCTGCGCGTTGCGGAAGCCGTGCCGCTGCCCCAGCGCCAGCGCCCGGTCCCAGGCCTGCCGCGCCGCCAGGATCAGCCGCTGATTCGGGCAGGCGTGCTTGTCGAGCGGCACTGGCAGAGTGTGCAGGCCTTCATAGCAGGACGTCTCGCCATAGGCGGCCCGCCGGTGATTGCGGATGACGCGCAGCATATGCGGAGCATTGAACTCATAGCCGGCGAACGAGCCGAGGCGCTGCGCCATTTCAGCCGAAGTGGCATAGGAAACGCCGGTCATCAGCGCCGAAAGGCTGGCGGACAGGGCGCGGCCCTCCTCCGAATCATAGCCGAGGCCCGACACCATCAGCAGCCCGCCAATATTGGCGAAGCCCAGGCCCAGCGTGCGGTAGCGATAGGAGAGTTCCGCGATCTCCTTGGACGGGAATTGCGCCATCGTCACGGAGATTTCCAGCACGACGGTCCACAGCCGCGTCGCATGGGCGAAGCCATCGACATCGAAGCGCTTCTTGGCATCGCGGAAGGTCATCAGGTTGAGCGACGCCAGATTGCAGGCGGTATCGTCCAGGAACATATATTCCGAGCACGGGTTCGACGCCCGGATCGGCCCGGAGGCCGGGCAGGTGTGCCAGTCATTGATGGTGGTGTGGAACTGCACGCCCGGATCGGCCGAGGCCCAGGCGGCATGCGCCACCTTGTCCCACAATTCGCGGGCATTCACCGTCTTGACGACGCGGCCGTCCTTGCGCGCCTTCAGCCCCCAATCGCCGCCGCTTTCGACCGCCGCGAGGAAATCGTCCTCGACGCGCACCGTATTGTTGGAATTCTGGCCGGAGACGGTGCGATAGGCCTCGCCTTCCCAATCGGTGTCGAACAGCGGGAATTCGATCTTCTCGTAGCCCTGGCGGGCGAACTGGACCACCCGCTGAATATAGCTGTCGGGCACGAAGGCCTTGCGCGCCGCACGGATTTCGCGCTTCAGCGCCGGGTTCTTCGCCGGATCATAGCAATCGTCGCCCTGCCCGTCGCAATGGGTGCAGGCCTTCATGATCGCGGTCGAGATGCTTGGCGCAGCTCTTGGAGCCCGCGACCATCGCGGCGACCTTCTGCTCCTCATTCACCTTCCAGTCGATGAATTCCTCGATGTCGGGGTGGTCGGCATCGACGATGACCATCTTGGCCGCGCGCCGCGTGGTGCCGCCGGATTTGATCGCGCCGGCCGCCCGGTCGCCGATCTTCAGGAAGCTCATCAGGCCGGAGGATTTGCCGCCGCCCGAAAGCCGCTCGCCCTCGGAACGGACTTTGGAGAAATTCGTGCCGGTGCCGGAGCCGTATTTGAACAGCCGCGCCTCGCGCACCCACAGATCCATGATGCCGTTCTCGTTGACGAGATCGTCCTCGATGGACTGGATGAAGCAGGCATGCGGCTGCGGATGCTCATAGGCGGTAGAGGCGCGGGTCAGCTTGCCGGTTTCGAAGTCGACATAATAATGCCCCTGGCTCGGACCGTCGATGCCATACGCCCAGTGCAGGCCGGTGTTGAACCATTGCGGGCTGTTCGGCGCGGCCATCTGCATGGCGAGCATGTAGCAAAGCTCGTCATGAAAGGCGCGGGCGTCCTCCTCGGAGGTGAAATAGCCGCCCTTCCAGCCCCAATAGGTCCAGGTGCCGGCGAGCCGGTCGAACACCTGGCGCGCGTCCATCTCGCTGCCGTGGCGCTCATCTTCGGGCAGGGTCGCGAGCGCGGCATTGTCGGGCACGGAGCGCCACAGCCAGGACGGGACCGAGTTCTCCTCGACCTTCTTCAGACGCGCGGGAATGCCGGCCTTGCGGAAATATTTCTGCGCCAGGATGTCGGTCGCGACCTGGCTCCATTGCGCCGGGATCTGGATCGCGTCCAGCCGGAAGACGATAGAGCCGTCCGGGTTGCGGATTTCGCTCAGGGCTTCACGGAATTCGATATCCGCATAGGGTGACTGTCCAGGTTTCGTAAAGCGCCGCTCGATCCGCATATCAAGTCCCTCTGAAGCTTGTCGAAGGTAGATAATCCCATGGAAACGCAGAAAACTTTAACTGATGCGGGCACAGCTGCACCCGCTCCAGCGAACGCAATTTCACGGAGGTGTTCACACCGTTTCCGGTGCATCTATGTTAAAAATGTACGCTGATGTACCCAGGAGGGGCAAAGAAAATGCCGTATGGCGTGCCCTTCGCAAAAGCTGCCTGATTCACGGGCGAATGGCTAGCCCTAGCGACGCAATTATTTTCCCTCTACAAGATATTGTTGTCATCTTGCATCAGCCGCCCCCGATGCCCCCGCGCCACGAAGGCGCTGCATTGAGACATACGGTGATTCTCGCTGCGGGCGGCCCAGGTCGCCGCCTTCCGGCAGGCGCATCAACAGCTTGGTGTTTCCCGTGGGCGCGCGGCGGTTTCTTCATTGCCTGTGATGCAGAATCGCCTTGGCTGGACATCGGGCGGCAGCCGATGCCATAGTCGCGCCGATAAATCAGCTGGCGGTTTCAAATGAGCCTATTCCGACGATCTCTTCACCTGGTGGAACGGCGCCACCCTGTCGACGCGCCTCTACACGTCGCGCTACGGCCTTCTGGTCGGGGAGGACGCGTTCGGCAACACCTATTATGAAGACAAGACCGGCATCGGACCGGCTGGCCGGCCGCGACGCTGGGTGATCTATAGTCGGCGACGCCGAACGCCTCGAAGGTGCCGCCCGAATGGCACGGCTGGCTGCATTACAGCCTGGATGAGCCGCCCAGCAACGACTATCAGGCCAAAAGCTGGCAAAAGCCGCATATCATGAACCGCACCGGGACGCCTGAGGCCTACCGTCCGACCGGCAGCATTCTCAACCAGCAGCGCCGGCGCGTTGCGGCTCCCGATTATGAGCCGTGGCGGGCCGAATAGGGCGGCCCCGTCACACCAGTTCGACCGCGATAGCCGTCGCCTCGCCGCCGCCGATGCAGATACCGGCGACGCCGCGCCTGCCGCCGCGCCGCTTCAGCGCGTGCACCAGCGTAACGAGGATGCGCGCGCCCGAGGCGCCGATCGGATGGCCGAGCGCGCAGGCGCCGCCATTCACATTGACGATGTCGTGCGGCAGGTCCAGATCGCGCATCGCCGCCATCGCGACGACGGCGAAGGCTTCGTTGATTTCATACAAGATCCACATCGCCGGTGCGCCATCCGACGCGTTCGAGCAGCTTTGCGAATCGCATGGATCGGGCGCGGTGGTGAACCAGGCAGGCTCCTGCGCATGGCTTGCCGATGCCGACGATCCGTGCCAGCGGTTGAACGCCGCGCCGTTCGGCTTCGCGGCCGCGCATCAGCACCAGCGCGGCCGCGCCGTCGGAGATCGAGCTTGAATTGGCGGCCGTCACGGTGCCGCCTTCGCGGAAGGCGGGTTTGAGCAGCGGCACCTTGTCGGGCTTGGCTGCAAAAGGCTGTTCGTCCTTGTCGATGGTGGCCTGTGCCTTGCCGAGCATCGCATTCACCGGCGCGATCTCGGCCGCGAAGCTGCCATCGGTGTTCGCCCGTTTGGCACGCTCCAGCGAGGCCAGCGCGAAGGCGTCCTGATCGGCCCGCGTGAATTGGTAATGCGTCGCGGTGTCCTCGGCGAAGGTGCCCATCAGGCGGCCTTTGTCGTAGGCGTCCTCCAGCCCGTCGAGAAACATGTGGTCGAGCACCACGCCATGGCCGAGCCGCATGCCGCCGCGCGCCTTCGGCAGCAGATAGGGCGCATTCGACATGCTCTCCATGCCACCCGCCACGATGATGTCGCCGGGCCGGGCGTGCAGCGCCTCATGCGCCATCATGACCGTCTTCATGCCCGAGCCGCACATCTTATTGACCGTCGCGCATGGCACCGATTGCGGCAGCCCCGCGCCGAGCGCCGCCTGACGCGCGGGCGCCTGACCTTGCCCGGCGGACAACACGCAGCCCATCAGCACTTCACCGACATCGGCGGGATCGATGCCGGATTGCGCCAGCGCCGCCCTTATCGCTTCGCCGCCGAGCTGGGGCGCGGTGAGACCCGACAGCGCGCCCTGGAATCCGCCCATCGGCGTGCGCGCGGCGCTGGCGATGACGATGGGATTGGTGCCGCTGGCGGTCATGCGAGTGCCCTTACGCAAATGATCGCATAGCTTAGGGCAAGGCGGCCGGAATGGGAATTACCTTGCCTGGCGTGAAAGGCAATGTGCGGGCGACGGCGCCAGGCGCGGCGGAAATGCCGGGAGCAGAGCCGTCAATAACGGCCGCCCGGCCCGGCCGATCCCCCGGTCGCCGGGCCGCTTTGCGATCCGGCCGTGACCGAGGCGTGGCTCGGCTCAGGCGGCGGGGCCGAAAGATTGCGCGCGGTGAGCAGCTCAAGCTCGGTCAGGCGGCAATCCTTATCCTTATCCGCGTAAGCGAACGCCGGATTGGGATGCTCGACAAATTCCTTCTTGTCGATTTTTCCGTCGCCATTGGCGTCGTAGGATTTGAACGTCGCCAGGAGAAAGGTACTGTCGATGGCTCCTAGACTATGGAATTCTTCCTCGGTCAGGAATCCGCTGCCCGATTTGTTGGTCCTGGCGAACAGTTTTGCCGCCGCCGCGCGCCATTCATCGCAGGTCACGACGCCGTCGTGGTTCAGATCGTAACTGCCGATTCCGCCAAGGAAACCCTTGTCAACGGCGGGAATCTCCGGATGTGGGGTGCTGGCACAACTTGCCGCAAGGCCGGCGGCGGCGAGGCAGACGATCAATCGGGCGGTTGGGATGCGCATCGGTTTCGCGCGCTTTCTCGGGGTTCGATATTCGGATTATGCGGCAATGCCGGGGCGGCCGTCGTCATGGTCGAAGACACATCATGAGTCGTAACGGATGGAAACGGCTTTTCTTGGACAGTGCAGAAGCGTGAAGAAGGCGACGCGCGGTGACAGTGAGAAACGCGGGAGCAACGGCGTGCGCCCGCCGAGACGTTAGCGCAGCAGCGCTTCGAGCTGGTCTTCAGGGATGGACTTGTCGATGTGGTTGAAATGGCCGAAGGCCAGCAGTTCCTCGCCCTTCAGTCGCATATTGCCCAGCAGCGAACGCAACAGGCTGCCGCCAAAGGTGATGCAGGAAATGCCGATACCGGCGAACGCCTTGATCTCCGGCGCCGGGCTATAGCCGACCGAGATCGCCAGCGGCCCGTCGACGACGCTTGCCAGCTTTTCCAGGATTTGCAGATGCTGCACGCCCGGCACCAGCACGCAATCGGCGCCGGCGGCGAAATAGGCTTCGGAGCGCTCGACGGTGGTTTCGAACGGCGAATGGACTTTCGGGCCGAGCAGAAAGGCTTCGGTGCTGACGGTGATCACGGCCGGCATCTTCGCCTCGGCCGTCGCGGCCTTCACCGCACGCACGCATTCGGTCATCGCTTCGATGGAAATAATCGGATGGGCGCCGCTGCGTCCGCCGTCGCCCAGCGTGATGCCGACGCAGCCGGCCGCGATCGCCGCGCCGACAGCATATTTGATTTCCTCAAGCGATCGCCCGCCCGCGCCTTCGAGATCGGCATTGACGGGCGTTTCGAACCCTTTGGTAATCCGGGCGGCGACGCTCAGCAGATCGTCGGTCGCGATCCGCTCCTTGGCGGTATAACCGTAGGACCAGCCTATTGCCGAGGCGGAGGTGCCGATGAACTCGAACCCCGCATCGGCCATGACGCGAGATGAAGCGACGTCCCACACTTCCGGCATGACGAAGGTTTCGGACGTCTGCAATCGCCGGCGGAACCGGCGAATTTTGTCCTTCTGACCGCTCGCCGAGACCTGATCCATGAGTAAGGTTTGGTCCATCGCTGACACGCTTTACAAAATGGCAAACGTAAGATGGCGCGAATATGGCCTGGCCAAATCCTGGGGAGCTGAACCCCGGCGACCCGCCAGGCCAGCCAATTACATCTGCCTGATTTCTCTATAGAGGAACGAAAACCGCCCGTCATCCATGATTGGCTTTGCAATTTGACAAATATTTGTCTTTGCCGCCCGCATTTTCACGTGATTCGTTTCAGGACGATACGGTTTGGCCCGGAGAGGCCGGCAGGTCTGGTGCGTTCGCCGGCTTGATGTCGGATTTGGGGCCAAAATGGCGCGGGAATGTGGTCGCCAATGCCGCATCCATGTCGGCCATCGACGCGCTGCTGCCCAGATCCGCCAGGCTGGTTACGCCCTGGTCGCGAATGCCGCAGGCGACGATGCCCTGATAGTGACCAAGGTCTGGATCGACATTGATGCTGACGCCGTGAAAGCTCACCCAGCGCCGCACCCGGATGCCGATGGCGGCGATCTTGTCCTCGGCGAGCGGACCCTTTTCCGGCCGCCGCACCCATAGGCCGGTGCGGCCTTCGCGGCAGTTCGCCCGGATGCCGAGCCCGGCCAGCGCCTCGATGATCCAGGCCTCGATCGTCCTGACGAAAAGACGCACATCCCTGCCCCGCCGCGACAGGTCCAGCATCAGGTAGACGACGCGCTGTCCGGGGCCGTGATAGGTGAATTGGCCGCCGCGCCCGGTCTGGAACACGGGAAGCCGCCCCGGGCTGAGCAGGTCTTCCGGCTTGGCGCTCGTGCCGGCCGTATAGAGCGGCGGATGCTCCAGCAGCCAGACGGCTTCCGGCGCCTCGCCGGTGCGAATGGCGTCCACCCGCCGTTCCATCGCGGCCACCGCGTCCGGGTAGGCAACCGGTCCCGGCGACCGCGTCCAAAATACCGGAACCCCGCCGTCGAATTCTGCGGCGGACGCTTCAAATTTTACCAAATCGAAACTCCCTTATGAGATCGTCTGTCTCGTCAAGCGTTGGCGGTGCGGCCCGCGACGATCAAGCCCCGCGTACGTTGCGGCCGCCCACCAGTCCCTCGTGGATTCGCCAGATAAGGCCTGCTTGCAATAGCTCAACCCCTTTGCTAAACACCCACCAGCGCGCCGCGGCCGTCCTTCATCTCAAAGCCTATGCTTGAAGGACGATCCAAGCCAGAGGTGTGTCTATGTGCGGTCGTGGCGGAACAGGTAGACGCGCAGCGTTGAGGTCGCTGTGGGGCAACCCGTGGAGGTTCGAGTCCTCTCGACCGCACCATCTTTGCGTGCGCGATGCCGCCCGCCAACCCATCGCGCGTTGTGTGCGCGATGCCGCTCGCGAACCCAGCGCGCGGCGCTAGGCCTCCTTATCATCCCCAAAAAGTGATCGCGCTCTCTATTTCTGGCTTAATGCGCCTTTATGCTCATCCCGGCTGCACGTCGCGCGGGGCGTCGCGGTGTGGTGCATTGGAACCTATGTATTCCCTTTACGTTCTATCAAACATGCCAGTGAGCGAAGCCCGCATGGGCTGACGCTGGATTTGAAAGGAAAGAGAATGATGAATTTGAAGCGCGCAGGGGCTGCGGCGCTGATGGCGGCGACTGTCGCACTAGGGTCTGCGGCCGCGTTTTCGGCCCCCGCCATGAATAACTCCAGTCTGTCGACGGCCGGCCACGCCGATCTCGTCAAGGTAAAGGACGGCGGCGCTCCCTGGGTTGGGAAAGGTGGAGGCGGCGGCGGCGGCAACTGGAAAGGCGGCGGCGGCAATTGGAAGGGTGGCGGCGGTAACTGGAAGGGTGGCGGCGGCAACTGGAAAGGTGGCAACGCAGCCCATTGGCAAGGTGGCAAGGGTAACGGAAAGTGGTATGCGAGAAATGGCGGCGATGGGCGCGGTGGCCGCTATCGGCATAGGAATCATGGTTATGGCTACTATCCGGGCGCCATCATTGGTTTCGGACTAGGTTTGGACGACGATTATGACTACGGCGGATACGGATACAGCAATTACAACAATGAAGCCTCAGATGAGGCAGTGGAGCGCTGCGCAGCCCGGTTCCGCTCTTTTGAGCCGGATACTGGCCTTTATACGACCTATGGCGGCCACAAGCGTCTTTGCCCATATCTGCGCTAACGAGCAAGTCACGTCCCTCAATTAAGAATGGCTGGCCATCGCGGTCAGCCTTTTTTGCGTCCTGGAAAAGGTGTCTGTCAGCTTGGCGGGACATTAACGGGACAACGGGGATTCCATCTCCCGCCGGTCGTGCAGAACCTGTTCGGCGCCCCGATAAGGTTGCTCCGATTGCGGATCGCGCGGAGCCGAAAAACTCGTCCGCCAGCGCGATCTTGAGTGTCATCCACATCAATCTGCTGCCATAAGAGCCGTGCCTGCTCGCTGCAGGATTTGGCGATTTTCCGCGACTGCTCGATGTCGGCCGCCGAAGCTTTTCGGCCCAGCGCTTCGCAATTGGTCTGTTGCCTCGACGGGTCGCCGAGGATCTTTTCCAAGGCTTCCCTACGCCGCAGGCATAAGTGCGAAACAGGGGCCGTTGCGGCGCTTAGCATCCATTTGCGGCTTGGCAATGGGCGCCGTGGCCTCTAAGCAAGGGCATTCACCAAAATAGGCAGCCATGAAGACCACCGAACCCCGTACCATCTATCTCAAGGACTATCGCCCCGCGCCCTATCTGATCGACGAGGCGGCGCTCGACATCCGCCTCAAGCCCTCGGACACCGAAGTTGCGGCGCGTCTCTCCATGCGGCCCAACCCGGCGGCGGAGGCGGCCGGCATTCAGCCGCTCGTGCTCGACGGCGAGAAATTGCGGCTCGTGCGCGTCGCGATCGACGGCGTGGAGCTGACCGGCGACGCTTACGAGGCCGGCGATAAAAGCCTCACCATCGCCCATCCTCCGTCCAAGCCGTTCACCCTGGAATTTACCACGCTGTGCGATCCGGAGGCGAACAAGGCGCTGAGCGGGCTCTACCGTTCGGGCACGCTCTATTGCACCCAGTGCGAGCCGGAAGGCTTTCGCCGCATCACCTATTATCTCGACCGGCCCGATGTGCTGGCGAAGTTCCGCGTGCGGCTGGAGGGCAGCGCGAAGGACGCGCCGGTGCTGCTGTCGAACGGCAATCTGGTCGAAGAGGGCAAGCTGCCGGGCGGGCGGCATTATGCCGTGTGGGAAGATCCGTTTCCCAAGCCCTCCTACCTTTTCGCGCTGGTCGGCGGCAAGCTCGGCCATGTCAGCGGCACGTTCACCACGAAATCGGGCCGCAAGGTCGAACTGCGCGTCTATTGCGAGCCGGGCACGCGAGGACCGCTGCGACTGGGCGATGGAGAGCCTGAAGCGCTCGATGAAATGGGACGAGGACCGCTTCGGCCTCGAATATGACCTCGACATCTTCATGATCGTCGCGGTGAGCGACTTCAACATGGGGGCGATGGAGAATAAGGGCCTCAACATCTTCAACGACAAGCTCATCCTCGCCAGCCCGGAAACCGCGACCGACGGCGAATATGAGTCCATCGAGGCGGTGATCGGCCACGAATATTTCCACAATTGGACCGGCAACCGCGTCACCTGCCGCGACTGGTTCCAGCTCTGCCTGAAGGAAGGGCTGACCGTCTTCCGCGATCAGGAATTCACCGGCGATCTGCGCTCGCGCGGCGTCAAGCGCATCGAGGATGTCTGGGCGCTCCGGACGCAGCAATTCGCCGAGGATGGCGGGCCGCTCGCCCATCCGGTGCGGCCCGAGAGCTTCATCGAGATCAATAATTTCTATACGCGCACCGTCTATGAGAAGGGCGCCGAACTGTGCCGGATGATCATGATGATGGTCGGCCAGAAGGGCTTCCGCAAAGGCATCGACCTCTATTTCAAGCGCCATGACGGGACGGCGGCGACGGTAGAGGATTTCGTCGCCGCCATGGCCGACGCCAACAAGACGGACCTCAAGCAGTTCATGCTCTGGTATTCGCAGGCCGGGACGCCCGAACTCACCTGCCGTCTCACCTATTCGGAAGAGAACCAATCGGCCAAGCTGACTATTCGCCAGGAGCAGAAGGCGGCGGCAGCCAGCCAGGCAAAGACCAAGCCGCTGCACATTCCTTTCAAGCTGGGCCTGCTGAACGGCAAGGGCAAGGACATCGCGCTGAAGCTCGAAGACGGCACGCGCGTCAAGGACGGACTTCTGCATCTGCGCAAGCGCACCGAGAGCTTCACATTCACAGGCATTGCCGGACGGCCCGTCCCGTCGCTGCTGCGCGAGTTCTCGGCGCCGGTCAAGGCTGGACACCACGCTCAGCGACGCCGATCTGGAATTCCTCATCGCGCATGACAGCGACCAGTTCAATCGCTGGCAGGCGGCGCAGACGCTGGCGATGAAGACGCTGAAGGCGATGACGGCGGCGCAGCGCGAGCGCCGGACCCTGGCGCTGCCGGAGCGCTTCGCCGAGGCGCTGGGCCGGCTGATCGCCGATGAGAAGTCTGGAACCGGCGTTCCGCGCCACCATGCTGCTGGTCCCGCCGACGCGCGACATCATGCTCGCCATCGGCGCCGACCTCGATCCCGCGGCCGCTTATCAGGCGCGGCGCGGCTTCCGCGAAGGGCTAGGCCGGGCATTGCGCGGCGAGTTGGAGAGCCTCTACAAGGCGCATGCCGTCACCGGGAGCTTTTCCCCGGATGCGGCCAGTGCCGGGCACCGGGCGTTGCGCAATACCGCGCTTGGGCTGCTTACAATGGCTGACGGCCCCGACGGCATCGGACGGCTGCGCGCTCATTACGAGCAAGCCACCAATATGACCGACACCATGGCGGCCATCGGCAATTTCTCCGAAGTCGACGCGCCGGACCGCGATGCCGTGCTGAAGCATTTCTTCAAGCGCTGGAAAAAGGACGCGCTGGTGCTCGACAAGTGGTTTTCGGTGCAGGCCTACTCGCCGCTGCACGGCACGGCGGCGTTCGTGTCCGAACTGATGCAGCATCCGCAATTCTCCATGAAGAACCCCAACCGGGTGCGGGCCGTGCTCGGGGCTTTCGCCGGCGGCAATCCCGTTCAGTTCAATGCGGCCGACGGGAAGGGGTATAAGCTCCTCGCGGACAGGGTTCTGGAACTCGACGGCTTCAACTCGCTCATGGCGGCGCGCCTCCTGGGCAATTTCGAGATGTGGCGGAAGATGGAACCGAAAAGACAGAAGGCCGCGCGCCGCGAGCTTCAACGGGTTGCCTCGGCGAAAAATCTTTCGCGCGACGTCTTCGAGATTGCCGGAAAGATGCTGAAAGACCCTGAAAACTAGGCCACTGCTTGGACAACAGCTCAAAAACCTAGCCGAATCAGCCCAAACTCGTGACATTGCTCGTCAATTGAACGATTTGAGGCTATCCGGCTATCGCCATGCAGCGCCCGGCACAGTGGAAGAGGATTGCATTGCGGCACGCGCCAGGATTGCGTCTGGTATGGCGGCGCCGCTTCTGGGCGCTCGGGCTGGCGGGGATCGCCTTGCCTGGGAGCGTCGGCGCGGCCTGGGCGGGCACCGCGTTCGACCCGTCCAGCGACCTGATCGCCGCGACATTGGTCGGCGGTTTCTTCGGTGCGATGATCGCCTTCGTCACGACAAGGGGCCGCAATGCGGCGCTGCTCCGCTCGGCGCTCGAATTGCGCGACGGGACCGAGCTGCTGCTCCGCGACGGCGGCGCGGCGCTGCTCTACTGGAACCTGGTTAAGGGCGAGCTGTCCTGGTCGGAGTCCTTCTTCGTCATGCTCGGGCGCGAGCTTCCAGAAGGGCGGATGCTCTATCGCGACATGCGCGAGCTGCTGCATCCGGATGACGATCTCTACAATATCGTCGATCAGCATATCCGCGCCGAAAGCGAGGATGTCCGCACCTGCTTCCGGCTGCGGGGCGACGATGGCGGCTGGCTGTGGTTCGATTTGCGCGGCCGGATCAGGCGCCCATCGCTCAGCGGCTCGCCGGTGCTCGTCGCCGTGGTGATCGACGTGACGGCGGAGCGCGAGCGGCAGATCGAGAATATCGATACGGCGGCCCGGCTGCGCGACTCGATCGAAGCGATCTCGGAATCCTTCGTGCTTTGGGACAATCAGGACCGGCTCGTCATCTGCAACCGCAAATTCAAGGCGATCTATAAGGTGCCCAACCGGCTGCTGACGCCCGGCACGCCCTATGGGGACATTGTCGGCGCCGCCCGCGAAACGCTGCTGCAAGGCCCGCGCAATTCCGAGGGCGAGCCTAAGCGCGGCACCCACGCCTATGAGGCGGAGGCCAGCGAGGATTACTGGCTGCATATCGGCGAGCGACGCACCGCCGATGGCTGTTTCGTCAGCGTCGGCACCGACATCACAGCGCTGAAGCAGAGCGAGCAACGGCTGTCGGAGCGCGAGTCTGAGCTGAAGGCGACGGTCGCGGATCTGGAAACGTCGCGCGTCAAGCAGGAAGCCCAGACACGGCAGCTTTTCGAGCTGACCAACAAATATGCCGCCGAGAAGGAGCGCGCCGAGTCCGCCAACCGGGCGAAATCGGAATTCCTGGCCAATATCAGCCATGAGCTGCGCACGCCGCTGAATGCGATCATCGGCTTTTCCGAGATGATGCACCGGCAGATTTTCGGGGCCATCGCGCAGCCGAAATATGTCGAATATGCCCGCGATATCGAACAGAGCGGCCAATATCTGCTCGAAGTCATCAACGATATCCTCGACATGTCGAAAATCGAGGCGGGCCGCATGGCGATGGTGATGGAAACCGTCAATATCGGCGATATCGCATCGGAGAGCATGCGCGTCGTGCAGCAGACGGCGCAGGCGCGCAACATCCGCCTGCAAACCATCGGCAATCCCGCGATCGAGCTGGGCGGCGACCGGCGCGCGCTGAAGCAGGTGCTGATCAACCTGTTGGCCAATGCGGTGAAATTCACGCCGGTCGGCGGCGACGTCACGGTGCGGACCTACCGCTATCGCGGCTCGGTGCGCATCGCCATCTCCGATACCGGCGTCGGCATTCCGCGCCATGAGATCGCCAAGCTGGGCCGCCCGTTCGAGCAGGTGGAGAACCAGTTCACCAAGGGCCATCGAGGCACCGGTTTGGGCCTGGCCATTTCCCGATCGATCCTGGAGCTGCATGGCGGGCGGCTGGAGATCAAGAGCCGCCTTGGCGAGGGCACAACCGTGACGTGTATCTTCCCCACGTCTTCGGATGCAAGAATGCTGGACAGCGAAGCCGCTTGATTGCATGGTCCTGCCGCGATCTCATCGGCCGTTCATGCGGGAACGAGCATGGTCGCGCGACCGTTGAATGGCGCGGGTTACGGCACGGGCGCTTTTCAGGTTTTGTGAGGCGTTGAATGGAGTCTTCGGTGTTACCGCCCGGCGTCAGGCCAGCCGCGCATGAGCGTGCCTCGGAGATCCTGGCCCGGCTGGCGCGCGAGACACGGGCCGACAGCGTGGATGTCGGTACGCTGCTGGAAGCGTTGAAGGACCGCAGCTTCGGCATCATCATCATCCTCTTTGCGCTGCCGAACGCCATTCTGCCGGTCGCCTGGGTGCTGGGCACGCCGATTTTGCTGTTCTCCATCCAGATGATGCTGGGCTGGCAGAAGCCGTGGCTGCCCGCTCTGCTTGCGACGTCCGAAGCTGGGCCGCGAAACCTTCGTCAAGACTGATGGACTATGTGTCGCGCTATCTCGGCGATCATCGAATCCTGGCTGAAGCCGCGCTGGAGCTGGCTCACCAGCGGTGCGATGGAGCGGGTGATCGGCGTCTGGCTCGTCTTCCTGACCATCATTCTGCTGGTGCCGGTGGTGCCGTTCGGCAATGCGCTTCCCTCCTTTGCGATTGCGATCATCGCCGCCGGGTTGCTCGAAAAGGACGGCGCCGCGATCGTCGTCGGCTCGATCATCGGGGCTGATCGGCAGCGTCTATGTGATTGTCGTTATCGGCGGCGGCGATCGCGGCCTTCAAGGCGATTTTCGGGATATAGGGCAAGGTCGGTTTAGACGGAAACGCTTTGTCGCCCCGGCCATTCGAGCCGGGGACCAATACCGTCGCCGCGAGTCAATGCGGGTGGGATTAGGCCCCGGATCTCCGCTTCGCGTCGTCCGGGGAAACGGAACAACCCCCACGGCCGCGGCCTCTCGCACCTAGAGCATGATCGTTTCAAACGGAACCGATCATGCTCTGGATTTGTTTGTTTTCTCACGATTTTTCGGGAAAACCGGTGTCCACTTTTCCCGATCGTGCTTTAAACTGATCAAGCACTATGGCGGGATCGCGTTCAGCCGCCCTGACGGTGCAGCGAACGTTGGCGTTCGAATACGAGGGCGAAAAGTGGCTCAGCTCGCTTCGGCGAGCAGCGAGAGCTGGCGGATGGGGGCGGGGCCTTCGAGATCGCGCAGGCGGGTCGGGTAGTCGCCGGTGAAGCAATGGTCGGTGAATTGCGGCTGGATCGGATCGCGCCGGTCATAGCCCATGACTTTGTAAATGCCCTCGATCGAGAGGAAAGCCAGAGAGTCGCATCCCATGGAGTGGCGCATCTCTTCCAGGGTGTTATTGGCGGCGAGCAGATTGTCGCGGTTCGGCGTGTCGATACCGTAATAGTCGGGCCAGGCGATCGGGCGGACAGGCGATGCGCATATGCACTTCGCGGGCGCCGCGCTCATACATCATGCGCACGATCTTCATCGAGGTGGTGCCGCGCACGATGCTGTCGTCGATCAGGACGATGCGCTTGCCCGCCACCTCGCAAGGGGTCGGATTGTGCTTCAGCTTCACGCCAAGCGCGCGGATGCGCTGCTCCGGCTCGATGAAGGTGCGCCCGACATAATGGTTGCGGATGATGCCGAGCTCATAGGGAATGCCGGATTGCCGGGCATAGCCGATGGCGGCAGGCACGCCGGAATCGGGAACGGCGGTAACGACATCGGCGTCGACAGGCGCTTCGCGCGCCAATTGGGCGCCGAACTTCTTGCGCACATCATAGACACAGCGGCCGCCGAGCACTGAATCGGGCCGGGAGAAATAGATATATTCGAAGATGCAGGGGCGCGCCGGGCTTTTCGGGAAGGGGCGATGGCTCTCGATGCCATCCTTGGTGATCACGACGACTTCGCCGTTCTCCACTTCGCGGATGAATTCCGCGCCGATGATGTCGAAGGCGCAGGTTTCCGATGCGAGCACATAGGAGGCGCCGATCCTGCCGAGCATCAGCGGACGGATGCCGAGAGGATCGCGCGCGCCGATCAGCTTCTTGTCCGTCAGGCAGGTGAGCGCATAGGCGCCCTCGATCTGCAACAGCGCCTCGATGAAGCGCTCGATGATCCGCGGCTTCTTGCTGCGCCCGATCAAATGCAAAACGACCTCCGTGTCGGAGGTCGATTGAAAGATGGCGCCTGATTTTATCAGGCTCTCGCGCAAGGTGCGGGCATTGGTGAGATTGCCATTGTGCCCGAGCGCGAAGCCGCCGGAATCGAACTCGGCGAATAGCGGCTGCACATTGCGCAGGATGGTCTCGCCCTGCGTGGAGTAGCGCACATGGCCGACCGCGTAGCGGCCCGGCAGGCGTTCCAGCACCGGAGCCTTGGTGAAATGCTCGCCGACCAGCCCCAGGCGCCGCTCCGAATAGAACTGGTCCTTGTCGTAGGTGACGATACCGGCCGCTTCCTGGCCGCGATGCTGCAAGGCATGCAAGCCGAGCACGGTGAGCGCGGACGCGTCCGGATGGTCGAAAATGCCGAAGACGCCGCATTCTTCGCGAAGCTTGTCTTCTATGAGGTAGTCGGGGGAAGACAGACCGCCCTGATGGGATGCGCTGTTTACCGAGTCCATGCTGGACCTACCTTTTCGCTCGCGCAAAAGGCTAGGAAACCCAACCCTTTGCCGCTCAGCTTCACCACGTTCAGACCGCGATATGATTGGCTGTATGGCACTTTTCAAGACAAATTTGGCAGCAAATTCTTCGAGAGATGCGCTGCCGCCCGTATGTTCTCCACGGAACATTGAAGCGGGGTTGTCCGGCAATAGAGATATAATGGCTCTGCCGGTGCTTTCAATCACCGTCAGCGAGCGCGCTTCCGTCACCCATCGCGGCAAGGTTTCCTTAGGCATGATCGCAATCAGCAGCTCATAGGCGATCACCACGAGCAGCAATCCGCGCAGCAGCCCGAAGATGAAGCCCAGCGTCCGGTCGAGCGCGCCGACGCGGCTGTCGAGCACGCGGTCGGACAGCCGCACGGTAATCAGGCTGACGATGATAAGCACGATGACGAAGACGGTGACGATCAGCACGCCGTCGGCCAGGATGTCGGGCTGGATGAGCGATCTCAGCCGGTCGCGGTAGAGCGGATAGATGAACAGCGCGGCGAGTGCGGCCAGCGCCCAGGACATGATCGACAGCATCTCGCGCGTCAGTCCCCGCAGCATGGCGAGAAAGGCCGAGATCAGCATGATCACCACGAGAATCACATCAAGCCACTGAATGGGCATGGATATGGACCTTCCCCTACAGGGCGGACCGCTGAAGCAGCGAACCGCCAAAAATGCCGCGCCCGCGCCCCGCGCTCAGCCAATATGGCTCGGACAATCCATCGCTCGACCCGTCGTCTAGCTCGCCGCCGCCTGCCTGCGCTGGCGCGCCGTATCGTCCTCGCTGATGAACCGGGCCGCCAGATCGGACAGATGTTTCAAGTGGCGTGACCCGCATTCCAGACGAAAACTCCGAGGCTTCCCCGAAGGCCGGCGCCGAAGCCGCGGTAAATCCCAGCTTTTGCGCTTCCTTCAGCCGCATCGCCGCATGGCTGACAGGCCGTATCGCGCCGGACAGGCTTGCCTCTCCGAAATAGACGCTATCGCGCGCCCAAGGCAATGCCGGAATGGGCCGACAATAGGGCGGCCGCAACCGCAACATCGGCGGCAGGCTCGGAGATGCGCAAGCCTCCCGCAACATTAAGGTAAATATCGTTGCTGCCCAGCTTGAAGCCGCATCTGGCGTCAAGCACCGCGAGGATCATCGAAAGGCGGTTGGCGTCCCAGCCGACGACCGCGCGGCGCGGCGCGGCGAAGGGCGAGGGGGCCAGAAGCGCCTGGATTTCGACCAGGATCGGGCGCGTGCCTTCGACGCCGGCGAACACCGCGGTGCCGGGGCTGGTGTCGTCGCGGTCGCCGAGGAACAGCTCGGAAGGGTTGGTGACCTCCTTCAGTCCGGCGTTGCCCATTTCGAAGACGCTGACTTCATTGGCGGGGCCGAAGCGGTTTTTCACCGAGCGCAAAAGGCGGAACAGATGGCTGTTGTCGCCCTCGAAATAGAGCACCGTATCGACCATGTGCTCGACCACTTTCGGGCCGGCGATCTGGCCGTCCTTGGTGACGTGGCCGACCAGGATGATCGAGGACGAGCGCCGCTTGGCGTAAGCGATCAGCGCCTGCACCGAGGCGCGAACCTGGCTGACGGTGCCGGGGGCGGCGTCCAGCATGTCGGTCCACAGCGTCTGGATGGAGTCGATCACCACCAGATCCGGCGGACTGCCGTCTTCGAGCGTGGCAAGGATCGCCGCGGTGTTGGTCTCCGCGGCCAGCTCGACCGGCGCGTTGGAAACCCCGAGCCGCTTGGCGCGCATGCGGATCTGCTGCGCCGCCTCTTCGCCGGAGAAATACACGGAGCGCTTGCCGGCGCTCGCCAGCTTCGCCGCCAATTGCAGCAGCAGCGTCGATTTGCCGATGCCGGGATCGCCCGCGAGCAGGATGGCGGAGCCCGGCGCAAGCCCGCCGCCGATGGCGCGGTCGAACTCGCCGATGCCGGTTTGGAGCCGTGGCACGGGCGGCACGTCGTCGCTCAGCGTTTCCAGCACCGCGCCGGAGGCGCGGCTGCGGCGCTTGGCTTTGGCGTCCATGGGCGAGGCCGCGCCCGCTTCCTCGGCAAGCGTGTTCCATGCGCCGCAGGCCGAACAGCGGCCCGACCATCTGCGGGCTTGCCGTTCCGCAGGATTGGCAGACAAATTCGCGTGCCGCCTTCACCATGAGTCGTTGTCCTTAGCCCGAGCTGCCGGGTTGCGGCGGCTCGTTTGTCTCGCTGAAATAAACGCGGTGATAACGCGGTCCGAGGCTGGTCAGAACCTCGTAGCCGATCGTGCCGGCAAGCGCGGCGGCGTCATCCACCGTGAACCGCGGCCCGATCAGTTCGACAAATCCGCCGCGCTGCAACAAGGCCGGGCGCGATGTCGGTCACGTCGAACATGATAAGGTCCATGGAAACGCGGCCTAATATGGGCAACGGCCAGATCGCCGATATGCGCCCGTGCGCCCTGCATGGGTGTCGGAGGAGCCCAGCAGGCGGAAATAGCCGTCGGCATAGCCGGTGGACACGGTGATGTAGCGAGTGGGGCGCGGCAGGCGCAGGCTGGCGCCATAGCCGATGGTTTCGCCCGGCTCCGCTTCGCCGATTTGCGCGATGCGGCCATAAAGGCGGATGACCGGCTCCATCGGGTTGGGGCGGCGCGGCAAACGGGTTGCCGCCATAGAGCGCGATGCCGGGGCGGACGAGATCGAAGCGGAAATCGGGGCCGAGGAACACGCCGGCGGAATTGGCGAGGCTGAGCCGCGTTTGCGGATACAGGCTGGCGAAGCTTGCGAAATCCTGCGCGCTGCGCCGCGTTTTTCGGGTTTTCTGGCGTGTCGGCGCAGGCAAGATGGCTCATCAGCAGCGTGACCGGGAAGCCGCTCAGCAGCGCCGGCCGGGCTTGCAGGGCGCGACGCTCGGCGGCTTTCAGCCCCAGGCGGTTCATGCCCGTATCGACATGGATGGCGGCGGCGAGCGGGGCCGGTTGCCGCCCGCAGAACGCCGCCCATTCCTCGATCTCGGCGATGCAGCCGAGCACCGGCTGAAGCCGCGATGCGGCGAATTCGGCGGCGCTGCCGGGGAACAGCCCATCGAGGATGTAGATCGCCGCATCAGGCAATGCGCTCGCGCAGCGTGCGGCCCTCGGCCGGCGTCGCGACAAAAAAGGTCCGGCAGCCGGCGGCGGCAAGGGCGGCGCCGACCTGCCGCGCGCCGAGCCCATAGCCGTTACCCTTGACGACAGCGGCGCATTCGGCCGGAGCGGCGATGTCGCGGAGCTTGGCGTAATTGCCTACCAGCGCGCCCAGATCGACGACAAGCACGCCGGGCGCGGAGGCCGGTACGCCGAGAGCAGCAAAGTCCCGCGTCGTCGGAAGCCGCGAACCCGGGTGCCTGATCGCCGCCTGTCATGCCCCGGCCTAATACATGCGCGCGGGCACCCGGCTGTCGTCGGCCAGATCCGAGAAGCGCGTAAATTCAGGGGTGAACTGCAACCGCACCGTGCCTGTGGGGCCGTGGCGCTGCTTGCCGATGATCACTTCGCCGATGCCCTGCACCTGATCCATCGCGTCCTGCCACTTCTGATGCTCCTCGACCTTGGTGATCGTGGGCTCGGACCGCTGCACGTAATATTCCTCGCGGAACACGAACATAACCACATCGGCGTCCTGTTCGATAGAGCCGGATTCCCGCAGGTCCGAGAGCTGCGGCCGCTTATCCTCGCGATTCTCCACCTGCCGCGAGAGCTGCGACAGCGCGACGATCGGCACCGCCAGCTCCTTGGCCAGCGCCTTCAGCCCGGTGGTGATCTCGGTCACTTCCTGGACGCGGCCCTCGGACGACTTCTTCGCCGAGCCGGTCAGCAATTGCAGATAGTCGACCACCAGCAGGCCGAGGCCGCGCTGCCGCTTCAGCTTGCGGGCGCGTGCCGCGAGCTGGGCGATGGAGATGCCGCCGGTGTGGTCGATAAAAGCGGCAGCGATTGCAGCTCCTGCGTCGCCTTGACGAGGCGGTGGAACTCGTCCTCGGTGATCAGGCCCCGGCGGATCTTTTCGGAGGAAATCTGCGCCTGTTCGGAGATGATGCGGGTGGCGAGCTGTTCGGCCGACATTTCCAGCGAGAAGAAGCCCACGATCGCGCCGTCGGTCACCTCTTCGATGCCGTCGGATTTGACTTCGGTGCGGTAGGCCTTGGCGATGTTGAAGGCAAGATTGGTGGCCAGCGCCGTCTTGCCCATGGAAGGCCGGCCGGCGAGGATGAGCAGGTCGGAGCTTTGCAGGCCGCCCAGCGCCCGGTCGAGATCGCGCAAGCCGGTCGCCAGCCCGGAAAGCCCGCCCTGCCGCTCATAGGCTTTCGACGCCATGTCGATGGCATCGCCCAGCGCGGTCGAGAACGCCATGAAGCCGGAGCCGTATTTGCCCCGCTCGGCAAGGCCGTAGAGCCGCTGCTCGCTGTCCTCGATCTGCTTTTCCGGCGGCATCTCCACCGGCGAATCATAGGCGACGTTGACCATGTCCTCGCCGATGATGATCAGGTCGCGCCGCACCGAAAGATCATAGATGGTGCGCCCATAATCTTCGGCGTTGATGATGCTGGTCGCGTGACTGGCCAGCCGTCCGAGATATTGCGGAACCGTCACCTGGCCGATCGCATCCTCATTGTCGAAAAAGCTCTTCAGCGTGACCGGCGTCGCGTTCTTGCCGCTCTGGATGAATTTCGCCGCCGTATCGAAGATGCGCTGATGCAGCGGGTCGAAGAAATGATGCGGCTCCAGAAAGCTGGAGATGCGGTCGAACGCTTCATTGTTGATGAGGATGGCGCCGAGCAGAGCCTGCTCCGCCTCGATATTATGCGGGGCCTGCCGGAAGGGCAGGCCCTGTTCATCGTTGGCGGTTTGAAGATGGATGCGGCGTGGCGGGCTTCTGTCTCATGACGCGGACACTAGCCGATTCCGTCTGGGGGCAATCTCCTAAGGCCGGACGGAGCGCAAATCATGCGCATTTTGCACAGGGGCACAGGCGGTTGGTTGACGCGTTTGACTGCAACTTTACCCGATTCGTCAGCCACTTACGGCGGAACGGCGTTCGGCAGGCGGTTGCTGGGAGCCGGCAACCAGGATGTGCTGATGCGCCGGTGTGGTCATATCGTCCGCCAGCCGAAGACGCTCTTCCTCACGCATCATATAGTCGCGCGTAACCGGCAGCGCATCGATGGATTTGGTGAGCTGGAGCTGGAACACCGTCAATCCGCTCCAGCGGAAACCCGCTTCGCAGGACTGCAGATAGAAATCCCACATGCGGCAGAACCGCTCGTCATAGAGGCGCGCGACACGGTCGCGATTCGCACTCGAAGCGCTCGCGCCAGGCGGCAAGCGTGCTGGCATAATGCAGCCGGAGATTTTCCACATCCGTAAGCCACAGGCGCCGGCTTTCGATGATCGGGGTGATCTGCGACAGCGCGGGCAGATAGGCGCCAGGGAAAATATGCCGCCGCAGCCACGGATTGATGGGCGCCGGCGGCGTTTGCAGTCCGATCGAATGGACCAGCGCGACGCCATCGGGCGCGAGCAGCGAGGAGAGTTGACGGAAGAAAGCCGAAAAATGCGGCCGGCCGACATGTTCGAACATGCCGACGGAAACGATGCGGTCGTAAACCCCGCCGGCCTTGCGGTAATCGAGCAGCTTGAACGAGACGCGGTCGGCCAGGCCGAGCTGACGCGCCCGTTCATTGGAATGGTGGAACTGCTCATCCGACAAGGTCAGCCCCGTGACCCGCACTGGATAATGGCGCGCGATATAAAGGGCGAGGCCGCCCCAGCCGGAGCCGATGTCAAGTATGTGCTGCCCCGGATGGATATCCAGCTTTGCCGCTATATGCTGCTTTTTGGCGAGTTGGGCCGTGTCCAGGTCGTCGTCGTTGGAGCGGTAATAGGCGCAGGAATATTGCCGGTCCGCGTCGAGAAACAGCGAGAACAGCTCGTCCGACAGGTCGTAATGGTGCTTCACATTCCGCCGTGACCGGCCCGAGGGGTTCAGCACCGAGGGTGTCCGCCAGAGGTCCTCAAGCCGATAATAGATACGGCCCGTGAGGCTGTCGTTCCAGGCCTGGGTGTTGACGAGCAGCAGACGCAGGAAGCTGAGCAGCGTGCCCTTTTCGATGGTCAGGCTGCCGTCGACATAAGTTTCGCCGATGTTGAGGGCCGGATTTCGCGCGATGCGCCAGGCGGTGGATGAGTCTCGCAGGCCGATGGCGGCATCAAGCGGCGCGGCTTTATCGCCAAACTCGTAAAGCTGGCCGTCGAAGTCTTTCACCCGAAGCCGGCCTCTTTTGACGAGGCCGGTAAATAGTCTGCCCAAGGGAAACATGGGAGCTGCCGTGAGGACGCAGGCTAAGTTCTATTGTATTTTAGCTATCAATTTAACGAGCGCAAGCTGCCAAGAGTTCCATCGGCCCGCAAGTTGTTGAAATTATAGCGTAGTGCTGACACCGGCGGCTGCATTGATCCGGGAGGCGGCCATTCCGTCACGGTTTCGCGCGATTTGTCATCTCGACGCGGGTTTTCATGATCTGCTAGCCAGATGGGCCGAGGGCGGACGGGTCGCCGGCAAGAGCACCTGGACGGAGGCAGCTGTGAGAATCGACGCTATCAGCATCGGCAATGCTCCGCCTGAGGATGTCAACGTCATCATCGAAGTGCAGATCGGCGGCGAGCCAATCAAATATGAGATGGACAAGGCCGCGGGAACGCTGGTGGTCGACCGCTTCCTCTACACGCCGATGCGCTATCCCGGCAATTACGGCTTCGTGCCGCACACGCTGTCGGAAGACGGCGATCCGATCGACGTGCTGGTCGCCAATACGCGCCCCATCGTGCCGGGCGCGGTGATCAATGTGCGGCCCATCGGCGTGTTCAAGATGCAGGACGATGGCGGCGGCGACGAGAAGATCATCGCCGTGCCGACCCACAAGCTGACGAAGCGCTATGATGGCGTGCTCAGCTATAAGGATCTTCCGCAGATCACCGTCGAGCAGATCCAGCACTTTTTCGAGCACTACAAGGATCTGGAACCGGGGAAATGGGTGAAGTCGCTGGGCTGGGGCGATGTCGACGAGGCAAAGCAATTCATCACGGATGCGATCGCGCGTCACGCACGCGCCGGCTGACCGCCGCGCCGCCGATCACGGCATACAGGCAATTGGCAGGGCAAGCTGGAAGCCGGGTTCCGCACTCGCCGCGGCCGGCGCACAGAGAGCGATCAGCAAGCAGACCGTCCGATACATCAGGCGCCTCGTGATGGTAGAATTCAATTTGCAGAATCTGGCGGAGCCATTCGGCCGCCACATACGTTGAATACTCAAGACTTGTGAATAGAAGCAAATCATCGTGTGTTGTAGGCAACATGGATGATGAGCGGAGACGAACATGACAAAGCCCCCCATCAGAACGCTTGCCGGTGCGGCATCAGCGCTGCTTTTGCTTAGCGTTCAAGCCTTTGCCGCGGATACGGACAGAGTCCGCGCCGAAGCCTATTTCAACGCGATATCGGGCGGCAATTCCGAAACCATCGCGTCCTTCTACGCCGAGAATGCAGAGTTCCATTGGGTCGGAGGTCCGCTAGCCGGCACCTACACGGGAAAAGCGCAGATCAAAGATGTATGGGAGCGCTTCAGCAAGGCCGCGGGCGATATCGACTACAAGGTGGTGGAGCTTTCCGAAAGCAAGAAGGGCAAGCGCAGCACCGTGACCGCGCGCGTGAATTTCGTCGGACCCAAAGAGGTGCCGGTGAGATTCGTCATGATCTATGAGAACGGCAAGATCGTGAACGAAATCTGGGAGGTCGACAAGCCGGTCACGGATTACCCCCAGACGGAGGCCAAGGCCGAAGCGCCGCCGCCCGCTCTGGCGCAGGAGACGGCCGGTCAGCCCAAGGCCGCGGTGCCGGAGGTCGGCGGGCGTAACGCGCCGCCGAAGGAGGAGCGCGTCCAGACGGCGGCAACGTCTCAGCCGGAACCGCCCGCGCAGGCGAATAGCGTGTCTGTCTCCGAGCAGGCGAACGCCAAGGAACCGCAGACCAAGGGCACGCCGACGCCGCTGCCGCCGGCTTTCGTAACCACGCCGCCCACGCCCGCCAAAAGGGCCGCGATCACGCCCCCGCCGAAAAAGCGTTACGCCGAGAAGAAGAAAGAGCCCAAGGCGTATCGTCAGCGCGACGATGATTACAGCAACGACGACGACTACGAAGACTATTCGGATTCGCGCTATAGCTATTATGGCCGCCCATACCGCTTTTATGGCGGTTACGACGGGTATGACGGGTATGGAGGCTATCGCGGATATGGCCGCTACGACCGATTTGGCGGCTATTGAGGTTGCAGCTGTCGCGTGACCGGAACGGTGGATGGGCTGGAATGCGCCAACATAGGTGGCTGACTTTCATCTCTCCCATGGGAAAGGTCGGCGCTGGTAGCTCCGGGTGACGGGAGGCAATGCCACGGTCAAGGCTCTGCACCACCTCACCTCACCCCGGCCCTCTCCCGCGGGGAGAGACCGTTCGGATATAAGCCGGTCTTGCCTCAAAGCAGTGACAGCGCCGCCAGCTCTATCCGCATGGCGGCAGGAATGTCGGTGACGCTTTCACTTCGAGCAAGCCCGAGATCGGGGGGAGCGTCGTCCGGTTTCAGATAGCGCCAACCCTGAAAGGGGCGGCGCGGTTGCGGCCGTGTCGCCATCAGCGCGTGGTCGAGCACGATGGCGCAAATCGGGCGGCCCTCCGCATTGGTGTCTTCGCGGAGTTCAAGGATTTTCTGGCGCGCTTGAACCGCCCCCTTGATCACCCAATAAAGCGAGCCGCTCTCGATCACCGCCGAACCCGCGCGCGGCATGTGCCGGGTCCGATGGATCAGTTCGCGCGGCGCGCCGGCAAGGCCGAGCTTTTCCAGCCGCATGGTCTGCCATGCCGCCAGCTCATCCAGACTGTCGACGCCGACGCAAAGCTTAATCAGGTGCATGCTCAGGCCCCGTTTTCAATTCGGCGATCACCGCACCGAGATCGACCTGCTCGCCCTCGCCGCACGGAACATTCTGAACCACGCCGTCAGCGGGCGCATGCAAAACGTGCTCCATCTTCATCGCCTCGATGATCGCCACCCGGTCGCCGCGCGCGACGCGATCGCCCTGGCGCACAAACAGCTTGGCGAGCCGCCCCGGCATCGGCGAGCGCACAAGGCCGCCAGCCGCATCACCAGGCCCGGACCGCCGCCCGTGAGGGAAGCGCAGATGCGTCTGCCGCATGGCGTGCCAGACGATCACGCCATCCCCGGCGGGAATGGTTTGCGCTTCGGCATCGACGGCGCCGTGGCGCCCGCCATCAACGATTTTCGGCCCATCGGCGCTCCAACGGACGCGTATATGGTGCTGCACACCGTCTGCGTCGACGTCATAGGTGCTCTCGCGGCCGCCGCCCAGCTCGAAGGCGTCGGCGGTGTCCCATGGGCTGTTCGGCTCATCGTCGACGGCACGGCGGAGGCGGGCCGCATCCCGCTCGCAGGCAGCCAGCAAAGCGATCGTACCAATGTCGATCACCGCCTCGTCCGGAGGGCTTTCGGTCAACGCGGCGAGATGGGTCTCGATATAGCGGGTGGAAAGTCCGTCGCCATCGGTGCGCGCATGATCGGCGAGCCTGTGCAGAAACGCCAGATTGGTGCGCGGTCCCGCCAGGACAGTGTCCGAAAGTCCCGCGAGCAGAGCGTCATAGGCGTCGCGGCGCGTGTCGCCAAAGCCGATGATTTTGGCGATCATCGCGTCATAATAGGGCGGCACTTCGCTGCCCGTGGCGACGCCGCTATCGATGCGCAGATCAGGCCGCTCCGGGAAGACGGCCCGCCAGATCCTGCCGGGCGAGGGCAGAAATCCGCTGGCGGGGTCCTCGGCATAGAGCCGCGCCTCGACCGCCGCGCCTTTCGCCCGGATCGCCTTTTGCGCCAGCGGCAGCGGTTCGCCGGCCGCGACGCGGAACTGCCATTCGACCAGGTCGAGACCGGTGATCAGCTCGGTGACCGGATGCTCGATTTGCAGCCGTGTATTCATTTCCATGAAATAGAACGGCGTATCCTCAGAAAGCGGCCGGCCAGGCACGAGAAATTCGACGGTCCCGGCACCCAGATAGTTCACCGCACGGGCGGCGGCGATGGCGGCATCCGCCATGCGGGCGCGCAAGCCAGCGGGCATGTTGATGGCGGGCGCCTCCTCGATCACCTTCTGGCCGCGTCGCTGAAGGGTGCATTCGCGTTCGAAGAGATGCACCACCTTGCCGCTGTTATCGCCGAACACCTGCATTTCGATATGGCGCGCCGGTTCTACCAGCTTCTCGATCATCATGCGGTCATCGCCGAAAGCGGCCTGGGCCTCGCGGCGCGCGCTCGCGGCGGACTTCGGCGAGGTCCTTCGGATCGAAGACCGGCTTCAGCCCCTTGCCGCCGCCGCCGGCCACCGCCTTCAGCACGACGGGATAGCCGATCTGGGCGGCCTCGCGGGCGAATGTCGCATCATCCTGGGCGGCACCGGAATAGCCGGGAACGATCGGAATGCCGAGCGAGGCGGCGAGGCGCTTGGCCTCGTCCTTCTGCCCCATGATGCGGATGGCGTCGGGCGCCGGCCCGACGAACACCAGCCCGGCATCCGCGCAGCCTTTGCGCGAATCCGGCATTTTCGGCGAGAAAGCCGCAGCCGGGATGAACGCAGTCCGCTCCGGCCGCCAGCGCCGCCTCGACGATGCGATCCTGGCGCAGATAGCTCTCCGCGCTCGGTCCGGCGCCGATCTCGATGCTGGCATCCGCCGCCGCGACGTGCAGCGCCGCACGGTCGGCGGCCGAATAGACCGCGATCGTGCGCATGCCCATCCGCCTCGCCGTGCGCATGACGCGCAGGGCGATTTCGCCGCGATTGGCAATGAGAACGGATTTGAACACGCCTTGCTCCCTGGGCGCCGATTGATAGCACCCTAAGCCAGGCGACGTTACCGGCAAAGAAAAGGCCGGCGCAATGGCCGGCCTTTTCGACAGAAATGAAGCCCGTTCAGGAAACGGCCGCCACGTCGCCCTCGTCTTCGTCATACCGGCCGCTCATGCGGATGCCGACATAGCGGATCTTGCCGGCGATTTTGGCCTTCTGGACGCCGAGATCGGTGAGCTGGCGGCTGAAGATGGGCAGGCCCACCGGCTGGCGCTTTCCCGCCTCGCACCATTCGCAATAATTGTCGTAAAGCGTCAGCGCGGTGACGCTGGCGCCGTCATCCTGCCGGATGCGCTCGTCGAAATAGATCTCGATGTCGCTTTTCGGCAGGGCGAGCTGCACCGGCTGCTGGTGCTGCGGCATCTGCATCTGCATCGGGATCGGCGGCTGGATGATTTCGACCACCCTGACCGGCTCGGGCTGCGGCCGCTTCATCTGGTCGTGCATCCGCCAGATGCTGGTCGACACATAAAGGCCGAGGCTGGAGCCAAGTTCGACCAGCAGCGTCAGCAGAATGGTAAGCCCGACCTCGACCCGGCTCATATCGATGCCGAGCAGCGTGGAAATGATGTTGGCCTGCGGATCGACATTTCTGACCGCCGCGCGCCCGTCCATCGTATCGAGCCTGACGCGCGCGTCGTCGGCCCGCTTCTGCAGCGCCTCGTCCTTCTTGGCGGCAGCCAGCTCGGCTTGCAATTTGTGATAGGATTCGCAGAATTCGCGGCTCAGCGTCACCGTGGCGTTGGTGCAGCCTTCCGAGCTGGTCCAGCGGACATTCTGCTTGGCGCCTTCGATATCGGCTTCCACCATGCCGGCGGCACGGTGCTTGTCGAGCCAGCTTTGCTGCTGGCCGATCTGCGCAAGCTGGCCGCGCAGATCTTCATAATTCGCGGCCTGCAATGACCGGGTGCCGGTGGTGTCGGAGCGGTTCAGCGCCGCGAAGCCGAGCGCCGATGTCAGCGCATAGACGATGCAGACCGCCCACAGCGCGGTGCCGCCCAGCGCCTGCGACCAATTGCGGTTGCGGATGGCGCCGAAGATGAAGAACGGCATGAGCGCCTTCATGCAGTCCGCCGCGACGCTCGCCGCGCCGAAGACATGCGCATCGAAGGGCGTTTTTCCAAGGCTATGGCCGAATTGCCAGTTCATCGCCGCCGAGACGCCCAATAAAATCAGCGCCGCGATACAACCTAAAATGCCGAATACATGTCGCATGACTGCCCCCTTAAAATCGATCCGCCGCACGGGGCGGCTTAAATTTCAAGGGGCCGTTCGGCATCGCTCATCGAACGCCGCCCGTCGCGATGCGAGGCGCGGAATCCACAAGACGACCTGTCAGGACGAACCGGACAGGCTGAACGAGAACTGAAAGCAACTATGGCCGCATCACCGGCCGCCGCGCAGCCCAACTAAAGCTGCATCTGTCCCCACAGATCGGACTGGCACTCGCTCGTCACTCCGCCGCACAGAGCGACCGAGCCCCAGTCCCGCGTCGGCAGCGGGATATTTGGCCCCCTCGGCGAGCATATGTATCTGATTCGCAAGGATAAACGAAAACTTAACACAACACCACTATAGGTAGTGGCAGGCAATCTCGGAAAGCCCTCATTTTGTGCCAAAATCCGACAAAAACAGATCAGAGAATTAGCAAAACGTTTTCGGCGTCTGTTGACATCAGTTATTCCTTGCTCGCCTATACTCGAAAGCAACCTGCTTTCCCAGATCCTGCTTACCTTTCCAGAGCCCCCTGGTGAAAGGAGCCTCCATGCGTCGATTCAGCTTTCTCATTTTCGCGCTCGCGCTGCTTTTCGCTTTCGTAAGCGGCCGCAAGGATCACGCAGAACGATCCAACGCAAACCAGTCCGCGGCGGCCAATAGCGAGGGGACCAGACCGGCGGAAATGCTGCAGGCCGCTGCCGATGAACCGCCCGGCGCGCGCGGGGCGCACAGCACCGCTTCCCAAGCTGGCGAACCTGAGAGCGGGCTTATAAAGACCGCCGCGATCATCGGAGATCCCGCCGGGAAAGCTGAGCCGGAGGGGGAGGTCGCCGCGGCGCCAGCGCACGTTCCGGCTTCGGCCAAGAGCGGCGGCATCGATCCCGCATTGGAAGAGCTGGACGAGGACGATCTTGCGTCCGCCGCGCAGAGTGAATTGAAGCGGCTCGGATGCTACGACGCCAGGATCGACGGGAAATGGGGCCGGAAAAGCCGGGACGCGCTGGAAATTTTCGGAGCACGCGCAGGCGGAGAGTGGGCGGACGATCCGCAGCCGGAGCTGGTCATGGCCATGCGGAACTATCCGCAGAATTTCTGCGGCACCGATAAGGCTGCACAGCCGGCCGCGCAAGTGGAGGCGTCTGCGGAACCGGAGACGGAGCCGGTCGCGCAAGCGGAAGCCGCAGCGGAGCCGGAGCCGGTCGCGCAAACCGAGCCGTCTGCACAACCAGACGCAAGCGCGTCGGCGCAAGTGCCCGCAAAACCGGATGGCGGCAAAACCGCCACCGACACATCCTATTTGCCGCCCTGGATGCAAGACGCCAAGCTGACCAATGCAGAGCCCGGCACCGAGAACACCCTTTCGGACGCGGCGCCCGTCACCGATAAGCCGAAGAAGCGAACGGCCGAGCGCCGCCGACGCGGCGCGGAGCACTTCGCCGATGAGTATGAGCACCCCAGACACCGCAGCAGCAATTGGTTGCCCAAGGGCTGGCCGGGCAGCAGGGATTGAGCCTGCGCCGCGCCTGACGGCGGACAAGCGCCGCAGGCCTTCGGTCCAGGCTAAACCCATTCCGGGAATGGGTTTAGCCTGTTTGCCTGACGCGCTTCTTATCCGAAAGCCGCGTAACACATTTCGGGAAGCGCTCTAACCCCGTTGCCGCGCCCGGAACGGCGCCGGCGGGCGGGTGAAGATTACCTCGACGGCCTTGCTTTTAAGCCTTGGGCCTAGGGGCGTGATCCGTTAGTGGGCGGCCGATGCTGGAATAGTTGAAGCCGAATTGCTGGGCGTAGTCGGGCCGGAACACGTTGCGCAGATCGACAAGCACATCGCCGCGCATTTGCTTTTTCAGCGCGCGCAGATCGAGCGCCCGGAATTCGTTCCACTCGGTCATGACGACGGCGACATCGGCGCCTTCGGCGGCATCGAGCGCGCTTTCGCACCAGGTAATATCCGGCAGCAACGGCTCGGCCTGCTTGCGGCCTTGCGGATCGTAAGCGCGGATATGGCGCCGCGCTCCGCCAGCAGCGGCACGATGACGAGGCTGGGCGCATCGCGCATATCGTCGGTGTTGGGCTTGAAGGTGACGCCGAACACGGCAACGGTCTTGCCCCGGACGCTGCCGCCTGCGGCCCGCTCGATGCGGGCGGCCATGGCGATCTTGCGCTCGGTGTTGATCTTCTCGACCTGCTCGATGAGGGTGAGCGGCGAGCGGGCCTCACGCGCGGTGCGGATCAGCGCCGAAACGTCCTTGGGAAAGCAGGAGCCGCCATAGCCCGGCCCCGGATGCAGGAACTTATCGCCGATGCGGCGATCCGATCCGATCGCGGTCGCCACCTCCTGGACATTGGCGCCCAGCTCGTCGCAGGAATCGGCAAGCTCATTGATGAAGCTGATCTTCATGGCGAGGAAGGCGTTGGCGGCATATTTCGCCAGTTCGGCGGATTCGCGGCTGACGAAGATGATCGGCGCGTTGCGAAGCCGCAGCGGCTCATAGACGCGCTCCATCACCTGCCGGGCGCGGGCGTCATCGTCGACGCCGACCAGCACGCGGTCCGGATGGGTGAAATCGCGGATGGCGGACCCTTCGCGCAGGAATTCCGGGTTGGAGCAGACGGCGAAATCGGCGTCCGGCCTCAGGGCACGCAGCCGCCGCTCGATCTCGCGGCTGGTGCCCACCGGCACGGTGGATTTGGTGGTGATGCACCGTGTAGCCGGTGAGATGCGGCGCGACCTCCTCGACGGCTTTGAACACGTAGCTGAGATCGGCATAGCCGTCGCCGCGGCGCATGGGCGTGCCCACGGCCAGAAAGATCAGATCGGTGTTGCGCACGGCGGCGGCCAGATCGGTGAAAAACTGGATGCGGCCTTTTTCGGTATTGCGGACCAGCAGCTCTTCAAGCCCCGGCTCATAGATGGGGATCTGCCCGTCTTTGAGCGCCGCGATCTTGTTCGGGTCCTTGTCGACGCAATTGACTGTCCAGCCGAATTCGGAAAAGCAGACGGCTGAAACCAGGCCTACATAGCCGGCACCGATCATGCAGATATTCACGGGCATTCCCCTAAGGATGTGTCACGAAGTCTTCCGACCGGTAGCCCTGGAGATACAGAAGGGCGGTCAGGTCGCCATAGGTTGACGCGGGCACGGGCCTGGCTCGCGACGATCGGCTTGGCGTGGAACGCCACGCCGAGCCCGGCGGCCTTGATCATGGCGAGGTCGTTGGCCCCATCGCCGACCGCGACGATTTCACCCAGGCCAATGCCGGTTTGCAGCGCTTCGCGCTCCATGGCCTCAAGCTTGGCGTTCTGGCCCAGGATCGGTTCGGCGACACCGGCAATCGCGCCGTTCTCGAAGAGAAAGCGGTTGCCATAGTCGATGTCGAAACCGGCGATGCGCGCAATGGCGCTGGTGAAAAAGGTGAAGCCGCCGGAGACCAGCACCGTGCGGGCGCCATTGGCGCGCATCGTTCCGGCCAGCTCCCTGGCGCCGGGCGTCAACTGGATGTGCCGGTCCAGCACATCGCGCAAGCCGGATTCGGGAAATCCGCTCAGCAGGCCGATGCGCTGCTTCAGCGCGGCCTCGAACTCCACTTCGCCGCGCATGGCGCGCTCGGTGATGGCGGCGATCTTGGGCCCGATGCCGGCGGCCTTGGCCACTTCGTCGAGGCATTCCTGCTGGATGATGGTCGAATCCATGTCGGCGACCAGCATGCGCTTGCGGCGGCCTTCGACCGGCTGGATGAAGCTGTCGATGGGCGCGTTGGCGGGAATGACGCTCCAAGGCGCCGCTGCGCTTCAGCGAGCGCCGCATCGCTTGCCGCGCGGAAGGGAATATCGCAGGCTGTTTTTGCAAGCCAGACCGGCGGATGGCTGGCGCCGATGGCGGCGCAGAGGTCGTCGGCGACATCGGACAGAAGGCCGTGGGCGCCTTGAGCGGTCATGAGAGTGAGAACGTGAGTCATAGCGGAACGGCGCCGGAATGATGATCGGTCAGGGTTACGCGAAACCGGTGACACTTATCGCAGGCCCGACGGCCAGCGGCAAGTCCGCTTTGGCGGTACGCCGGGCGCGGGAATGCGGCGGCATCGTCGTCAACGCCGATTCCATGCAGGTCTACCGGGAGCTGCGCATCCTCACGGCGCGTCCGAGCGCGGCGGAGGAAGCGGCGATTCCGCATCGGCTTTATGGCGTCCGCCCGGCGGCCGAAGCCTATTCGGTCGGCGGAGTGGCTGAAGGATGTGGCGCCGCTGATCGCGGCCGCGCGGCAGGGCGGACCGCCGCTGGTGATCGTCGGCGGTACGGGGCTTTACTTCAAGGCGCTGCTTGAGGGGCTGGCGGCGGTCCCGGATATTCCCGATGCGGTTCGCGGCCGCTGGCGAGCGGAGGGCGCCGCAATGGGCAGCGCGGCGCTGCACGCCATGCTGCGCCAGCGCGATCCGGCCATGGCGGCCCGGCTGATGCCGTCGGATCCGCAGCGCATCGTGCGGGCGCTGGAGGTGCTGGACGCGACGGGCCGGTCGCTGCTGGACTGGCAGCAGGTGCAAGGCGAGCCCGGGCTGCGCGAAGGCGAGGCCGACCTGCTGTTCGTCGCCCCGCCGCGCGATGCGCTCTATGCCCGGTGCGATGCGCGGCTAGATGCGATGATCGAGGCCGGCGCGTTGGATGAGGTCCGGCAGCTGGCGGCGCTGCGGCTCGACCCGGGACTGCCGGCGATGCGCGCATTGGGGGTCAGGCCGCTGCTCGCGCATGTGCGGGGTGTGCTTGCGTTGGAGGCAGCGATCGCGGATGCCAAGACCGAGACGCGCCGCTATGCAAAGCGGCAACTGACCTGGGCGAGACGCAATATGATATCGTGGACCAACGTTTTTTCGCAATAATCAAAAAATAAGCAATGCAAAAATGTCATTTTTATTGCGCAAAAATGATTTGCCTTGCGATTGCGCGCATTTTTATGTTTATTCGGCTTTAGCACCTTGCCCTGAAAATGGATGGGGTGAGATGGTTTTTTATGCAAAATGCCCTCCTTTCGCGGGCACGGCCATAGGCCGATTGGGAGTTGAGTGATGGCTCGGATGATGACCGGCGCGGAAATGGTTCTGGAGGCGCTTGCCGACCAGGGCGTGGAAGACATTTTCGGCTATCCCGGCGGCGCGGTCCTACCCATCTATGACGAGCTTTTCCGGCAGAACCGGGTGCGGCATCTGCTGGTGCGGCATGAACAGGGCGCGGCGCACGCGGCCGAAGGCTATGCCCGCTCCACCGGCAAGGTCGGCGTGCTGCTCGTCACCTCCGGCCCCGGCGCCACCAACGTGGTGACCGGCCTCACCGACGCGCTGATGGATTCCATCCCGATCGTGTGCATCACTGGCCAGGTCGCGACGCATCTCATCGGCAGCGACGCCTTCCAGGAATGCGACACGGTCGGCATCACGCGGCCCTGCACCAAGCATAATTACCTCGTCCGCGACGTGAACGATCTGGCGCGCGTGCTGCACGAAGCCTTTTACGTGGCGCGGAGCGGGCGCCCCGGTCCGGTCGTCGTCGACATCCCCAAGGACGTGCAATTCGCCAAGGGCACCTATACCGGTCCCAGCCGCGTCGTGCACAAGACCTATCGCCCGCAGCTCAAGGGAAATGCCGGCGCCATTCGCGAGGCGGTCGAGCTGATGGCGGCGGCCAAGAAGCCGGTCTTCTATACCGGGCGGCGGCGTCATCAATTCCGGCCCGGCGGCCAGCCAGCTGCTGCGCGAGCTGGTGCAGCTCACCGGCTTTCCGATCACATCGACGCTGATGGGCCTCGGCGCCTATCCGGCCGAAGATAAGCAATGGCTTGGAATGCTGGGCATGCATGGCACCTATGAAGCCAACATGGCCATGCATGATTGCGACGTGATGATCAATATCGGGGCGCGTTTCGATGACCGGATCACCGGGAAGCTGGGCGCTTTCTCGCCGCGACTCGCGCAAGATTCACATCGATATCGACCCGTCATCGATCAACAAGACGGTGAAGGTCGATGTGCCCATCATCGGCGACTGCGCCCATGTTCTGGAGGAGATGATCCGCGTCTGGCGGGCGCGGGCCGCGCAAATCGACAAGCCGGCACTGAAGAAATGGTGGGGCCAGATCACTGAATGGCGGGCGCGGAACTCGCTGCATTACAAGCCGCGCAAAGACGTCATCATGCCGCAATACGCGATCCAGCGGCTCTATGAGCTGACCAAGGACAAGGACGTCTACATCACCACCGAAGTCGGCCAGCATCAGATGTGGGCGGCGCAATATTTCCACTTCAACAAGCCGAACCGCTGGATGACCTCGGGCGGGCTGGGCACCATGGGCTACGGCATTCCGGCGGCGGTCGGGGTGCAGACGGCGCATCCGCATTCGCTGGTGATCGACATTGCCGGCGAGGCGTCGGCGCTGATGACGATCCAGGAAATGTCGACCGCGATCCAGCACGATCTGCCGATCAAGATCTTCATCATCAACAATGAATATATGGGGATGGTGCGGCAGTGGCAGGAATTGCTGCATGGCGGGCGCTATTCGCACTCCTATTCGCATTCGCTGCCGGATTTCGTCAAGCTGGCCGAGGCCTATCACTGCGTCGGGCTGCGGGCCGAAAAGCCGGAGGTGTTGGACGACCTCATCATCCAGATGATCGAGACGCCCAAGCCGGTGATCTTCGATTGCCGGGTGCATAAGCTGGCAAACTGCTTCCCGATGATCCCTTCGGGCGCCGGACATCACGAAATGTTGCTGGCCGACAGCTTCGCCGATGACGACATCGAATATGTAATGTCCGAAGAGGGCAAGGTGATGGTGTAGCGGGAGGTTTGCGCACTTCAGACGTAATCCCCGAGGGGCGCCGAGCAAGGAAAGACCATGAGCGACCGCCAGGACATTCGTGAGCAGCACACTCTGGCTGTTCTTGCCGACAACGAGCCGGGCGTCATGGCGCGCGTCATCGGGCTGTTCTCCGGGCGCGGCTACAATATCGACTCGCTGACCGTGTCCGAGGTCATCCAGGAGAAGCACCTCTCCCGCTTCACCATCGTCACGACCGGCTCGCCGATGGTGATCGAGCAGATCCGCAATCAGCTCGACCGGCTGGTGCCAGTTCACAGCGTCTCCGATATGACCGTGAACGGCGGCAACCCGATCGCGCGCGAGTTGGCGCTGGTGAAGGTGGCGGGCAAGGGCGACAAGCGGGTCGAATCGCTGCGCCTCGCCGAGGCATTCCGCGCCCAGGTCGTCGATGCCTCCACCGAGCATTTCGTCTTCGAGATCACCGGGCGGATTTCCAAGATCGACCAGTTCATCTCGCTGATGCAGCCGCTGGGCCTCGTCGAAGTGGCGCGCACCGGCATTGCCGCGATCACACGCGGCCCCTCGGCGATGTAGAGCGCCGGGGGGGCGGGCTCAGGTTTTGAGCCGGCCCGCGTTCATCGGTTCACGAAGCTCTGGATCAGCCGCAAGGTCTCCTCCGGCTGTTCCTCATGCGGAATATGCCCGCAATCCTCGATCACCTCGAAGCGCGCATCCGGCAGGTCGAGCGCCAGGCGTTTGCCGAATTTGAGCGGCACGATCTTGTCATGCTCGCACCAGAGCAGCAGGGCCGGCGTCTTCAACGTGTGATAACGCCGGGAAATTTCGTCGGCGGCATCCGGATCGAGGCTGTTGATCGTATGGAACAGCGCATGGCGGCCGCCTTCCGTATGCAGCGCGCTGGCATAATGATTGACCGTATCGGCGGTGACCTTCTCGTCATGGCGATATGCGACGGCTAGTGCCTGCGCCATCTGCACTTCCGGTGGGATCAGCGTCATGCCCAATTCACCGACGACCGGCGTGCGCAGCACCTGGAAAAAGAACGGCAGCGGCTGCCGGTAGGCGATGCTGTCGATCAGCACCAGCTTGTCGATCTGGTGCTTGCCGGCGTCCATCTGGCTGAGCGCGACCGCCAGCGCCACGCCGCCGCCGAAGGAATGGCCGACCAGCGTCACGCCGTGCAGCTTGCGCCGGGTGATGAAATCATCGACGAGCTTGGCTTGATCGAAGATCGAATAATGCGTGTCGAGCGGCTTGTCGGATTGGCCGAAGCCTTTCAGGTCGATGGCAATGACGCGGTTGGTCTTGGCCAGGGCCGGCGCGATCTCGTGCCAGGTGTAGCTTGACGCCCCGAGCCCGTGAATGAGCACGATGGGCTTGCCGTGGCCGCTCTCGTGGATGGCCAGCTTCACGGCGTCATCGCCGGACCCGACGGGCTGGTATTTGACGGCCTCGACCATGTCGGCGAGTTCAGGCACGAAAATGGGAGCACAGCCGGATATGAGCCCGGCGAGGGTAATGGCGGTCGCAAAGGCAAGGCGGCGCAGGCTCATCGTCGCTCCAATCGGCAAACCAAAAGCTTGCCGCTTCACCCTCATAGCCCCGCCGCGCGCGCCTAGAATAAGCGGTGCTCGGGATCGAAGGCAAATCATCCGTTAAATCTGCGATACAGATATGGCGAGAAAAAGCACTGATCCCTTTACCCTGGGTTAATACCGACTCCACGCGGCGGTCCGGTAATTCTATTCTGCCCGGAGTGTTGCGTTCGGGTCATGTTGCTGACAATGCGTGGTTTTTGCGTCCCTTTCGGGCTGATCGCCCTTGCCTGCTGCATTGCGGGAAGCCGTGACGCGAAGACCGATGAATTGCCAGCGTCTCAATCTTTTTTTTCCAAGCTGCGCCTGCCGACCGGGCGCGCCGAGTTTTCGAACGGTTTCGACGTGACCGCCAACGGCATGGGCGGCTATGGCGCCGCGGTGATCGCGCCGACCGGGCCGCTCGATGCGGATGGATGGCGGCTGAAGCTCTCGGGCGGCTATGGGAGCTACGGGTATGACACGCGGGATTCGACAATTTGCAAAAAGATCCACGATGTGGGGCATACGGACCCGGATAGGACCCTCGACGACATTTGCGACAGCATCGCCGGGATCGAGCACCCCGATGTCAGTCCGGCGACGAAGGACTACCTCGCGCAGCGCGGAATGGCGGTGGAAGGCGATCAGATCGTCGCCAGGACGCAGCACCGCCTGACGCAATATCAAGCCGCGGCGGCGCCGGGATACCAATTCACCTTGGGCACGGTGATCCTGAAATCCTATCTCGGGGTCGGCTATGAACTGCGCGACGTTGCGCCGCCCGATGCGTCCAAGCCGCTCAGCGGCAGTTTTTGGGGGGCGCAAGCCACGCTGGAGGCATGGGCGCCGCTCGGCGAGGACTTCTGGGTCAGCGCGGATGCATCCTACTTCACCGGCACCGGCAGCCACGCCGCGTCGATGAAGCTGGGCTACCGTGCGCGGCCCTGGCTGTCGATCGGGCCGGAATTGGCGGCATTTGGCGATGCGGACGATAATTCCGGCCGCGCGGGCGCGTTTTTGCGCCTGGATGCAATGGGGGTCGAGACGACGCTGGCCGGCGGCGTTTCGGGCAGCTACAAGGATGATCCAAGCACATACGGCTCCGCCGGGATCTATATGAAGTTTTGAAGCGCCGGGCTTGCGGCGCAGGACGCGCGCCTATCCGTCGCAGACGCAGTTTTTGCCATGCGCGTCGCGGATGGCTTGCAGGCTGCCGTAAAAGCCGTCCCAGAAGCCGTCATAGCGGGCAACGAAACTGTCGAGCAGCACCGCCGCTTCGATGGAGGAGAGCGCCTGCCGCAAATCGGCACGGGTCTCCTTCGGCAGTTCGGTATCGTCGAAGCCGTGATCCTCCACGGCCCGCAGCGCCGCATAAGGACCGTCCGCCGCACGCAAGTCCGCAATGAACGCATCGGGCAGGCCGGCAATCTCGGCAAGATCGGCAACCATCGCCTTGGGATCGTTCGACCGCCCTTCTATCGGCCGCAATGTGGCCAGCGTCGCGCCGCCAAGACCGGGGTGCCCGAGCGGGAGATCGCGCGCGGCCTCGAAAATCGCGTCGGCGCGCTCGCGGGCAAGCTGTCTGGCGGAGGCGCTCAGCGCCTTCAGCTTTTCACCGCGCTTGCGCAAAGGCGAAAGCTTGCCCTCGTAATAGTTGGTGAAGGCGACCGCGCCGGTGCAGATGGCGGGATTTGCATCCTGTGAGAGATATTTGCGCAAATCGTTCGCAGTCTTGTCCAGCGTCTCGCTGTATCGGCCCAGGTCGGGATCGTAACCGGCGTGGAGCAGGCGCCCCGCTTCCACGAAGATTTCGCGCGCGTCACGGGCGGCAATGCTCGCCGTGACATCGGGTGAAGCATTGTGGCGCCGGGCGGCGCGTTTAGGTATGGCCGGGCGGAACAGCCAGGCGCGCGACATCGATTTGTCCGGCCGGCTCGCCGCACGCCAGATATCGCGCAGCCGGTTGCCCTTCTCAGCCCCGATCTGACGCAGCGCCGCCATGTAGCCGCCCGCGCAATCCGTGACCGGCCAGGTGAGGAGGGTGGTGTCCTCATGCGATGAGCTGGGCTCGGCATCGTCGCCCTCCTTGTCCCGCCGCCCGGCAGCGGAGGTGCGCAAGGTGAGCTTGAGAGTGTTCGGCGGATTGCCCTCGGCGGCGCGCAGTCGCACCTCCACGAGCAGCGAGCGGTCATGCCCTGGGCGGATGCCGCTCAGGCCCACTTTCTGGACGCCGCCCGCCTTATCGGTATCTGCCTTCGCGCCGGTGACGCCGACGATCTCGCCATGGCCGGCCTCCAGGACCAGCTCAGCGGCCAAGCCGCGCTTGGTCGCCGCCTCGCTCGACACCCTTATCTGAGCAAAGGCGGAGGTGCCGGCCGAATAGCGCCCGGATGTCGGGGTCGCGGTCAATGTCGCGTGAATGGAACCGGCCTTCAATTCGATCGGGACCGCCGGTGCGGGCGCGTCGACGGATGTCGCCTTAGGGACGGCATCGCCGGAATTGTCCTGCGCGAAGGCCCTGCCTTGCGTCAGCAAAGCGCCGGCGACAAGCGTCGCCACAGCGAAAACACGGAACGCCATCATTAGATTGCCCAACTCCACACCTCGTCCCAAGCCTGCCACTGCCCACATCAGCGCGGCAAAAAAGCCCGGCATCGGATGGATAAGTCAAGCCCCCTAAACTTCCTTTAACACCGCGGCCGCGCGGGACGATCGCCGCGACCAAAAAATAAACACTGCCGTGTTGTGGACGGCAGTGTTTTTTACCCCGCTTAAATACCGGACGCCGCCAGATCGATGCTTGCGCATCTAAGCCAGAGAAGGCCCAATCGGAAGGTTTGCAAGGCTTGCGTCCGCTTGCCTTTTATCGGTTCCCCGAAAAGTCCAGCCCCCGGGACTGTTTCGGCGACCCTTTCGTTGACGGGAATTTGCCTCAACTGAACGCATTGTGCAATCGCGCGCAGCCGCAGCGCGACCGTATTTGTAAGCGCTTGAATATGAATTGTGGCGGACAGCCTCCGTTCGTCAGCCTGCGGAGCGGCTTTGCGCCGGTGCCCGCGATAGGCATGGCTGTCCGGGCGCGCCGGGCACTTCCTGCGGCTTGAGGTTTGGGAATGTTGGAGAAACAGCGCCCGTGCCTGACCATTCCGGGCCGCATGCCGATCCGCTGCCCACGATCACCGCCACGGCACCGCGCGGGTTGCCATAATTGTGGCGAAATTCGCCACGTCGTGACGGAAATGTAACAGTGCAAGCCGCGAAGCGAGCGAATAAATTCCGCCCTATTGCGATGTCACGCCGTCTTTCGGCGCCGCAACGAGGCGCCCGGCCAGCCAATCGTCGAAGCGGGCTTTGATGGCGGGTTCGTTCGCTGCCCACCAGGGGCCGTCAAAGGCAAGCGCGCCTTTCAAATTTGCCTCATATGTCGGCAGGAAGGGCTTCATATTGAGATCGATCTCGGCATGTTTGCCGACGATACGCACCGCCGAACGCCGGGCGGGCCCGTAGGGTATCCAGCGTGTCTGATCGGCGAGCTGCCCTGGCGCGGTGGCGAAGCCGATGAAACTCTTGGCGGCCGCGATATGCGGCGCACCGCGCGGAATGGCCCAATAGTCGAAGGCGTAGATCTGGTGATCCCAGAGCATATCGAGCGGCTGGCGCGCGCCGACGATGGCCATGAAAGCGCGCCCGTTGAAGGCCAGCCCCATCACGGCCTCCTTCTGCGCCATGCGGCTGAACACCTCGGAAGGCTTGTCCCACCACACAATCTCGTCCTTGATGGCCGACAATTTGGCGAAGGCGCGGTCCTGCCCTTCGGGCGTCGCCAGCGTGCTGTACACGTCCTTGGGCGCCACCCCGGACGCCATCAGCGCCAGTTCGAGCGTATAGCGCGGCTGCTTCGGCAACAGCCGCTTGCCCGGTATCCTGCGGGTGTCGAAAAAGTCCTCCAGCGAGCCGGGCTTGCGCTTCAGACCCTGATCGAAAACGATCAGCGCCGACCAGGCGACGCTGGCGATCGCGCAGGGCTGGATTGCGCCGGGGAGGAAATCTTCCTGGTCGGTCGCGCCATCCGGCGCATTCTGCAGGATTGACGGATCGAGAGGCTCAAGCAGCTGCTCCGCACAGGCGCGGCTGGCGGTCTCGCCATCGAGATCGACGAGGCTCCAATCCGGAGACTTGGCCTGGTCCTTCAGATCATCGTAGCTGCCATCATAGGTGACCGGCTGGATATGGTAGCCCTCACGCGCCGTGAACGGCTCAAAGAAGGCGCGCTCCTGCGACTGGCCATAAGCGCCGCTCCAGGTGGCGATCTTCAGGGTGACAGTCTTGGGATCGACAGCGGGCTCCGCCGCCGCGACGCTCGGCTGCGGCGCGGCCGGCGGATTGATTTGCTCCGCAGCCGGGGCCTCCGGTGCTTGTGCCGCTGGTGCTTGTGCCGCTGGCGCAGCCGGATCGGAGCGCGGCGTTTCAGCCGCGGCCGCAGGCGCTTCCTCTTGGGGCAAAGGCGCGGCCGGTGCCGCTGAATCGGACGGCAGCGGCGATGCAGGCGGCGCCGCGTCGGGCAGGCTGTCGCCACCGCCCGGCGATGCGGCGTCGCCGAAGGGCGGCAGCTCGGTGCGTGCCGGTGGCGGCTGGTCGGCGTCCTGCGCGAATGCCGGTGATGTCAAAAGCAGTATGATTGCCGCGCGTGCCAGCACCGGCTCAAAAAAACAGCTTCGTCTTCTCACCTGGACATCCTTCCGCATTGAGTCCGCTACCGAAATGCGGCTCACCCTAGCAAACACGACCCGAGAAGCGACGCATTTCTGCGCTCCTCAACCAATATTCTTCCCGCATGCGCATCCGAGGATGATCCCGCCGCGCCATCACTCCAAGCCGATGAGTGCCTTCAACCCCGTCCGAACCGGCCACGTCTGTAAGGCGTCGCGCAATGGCCCGGTCCGCTCCGCCGCCAGCGAACCGGAGCGTTCGCCGGCACGGATGGTGGGCCGCGCCCATGGCCCCTGAATAGACAGGCTCGCCTCGGGCGGCGCTCCCGCGTCGCCCTTTGCAGCATCGCCGCCTCCCCCGCCTCGGATCGCCTGGCGCCCGGTGAACCGCCAATCCACCTGCCCGCGCGCCAGATCGACGCTTCCCGATCCGCGAATGATCTCGCCCGCGCGGCGCAAATTGAGGTCGTCGCAACGCAGTTCGCCGCCCTGCAGATTGAGCTGAAGCCGCAATTCGTCGAATGCGGTCGTGGCAAAATCCAGTTCGCTCCAGCCATGCACCCCTTGCGCCGGTGAGGCCTTGGCCAGCTTAAGGATATCGAAGGGAATGCTGCCGCCCTTGGCGAAGCTGACGCGGACGTTTCCGGCGGCGCTGTCCAGCAACTGCTGGCTGCCGCGCCCTTCGGCTTGCAGCTCCAGGCGGATGTCGGCGCGTCCCGCGATCCAGGGGCGCTGCGCAACGGCGTCGATGATCTGCGCCGCGTCGACATTTTCCGCCGTGAGCCGGGCGCTGGCGCGTAGCGGTTCGTGGGTGAAATCGGCGTCCAGATGCCCAAGAACGGAGCCGTCGAACAGGCCAAGTTCGGCGATCTCGGCCGAAAGCATGCCAGCCTTTGATGTGAGGGTGAGCGCTGCGGGCGTCGCCACCGCGCGACCCCAGCGAAGGGTTTCGGCGGAAATGCGCAAATCCATGTCGAGCGCCGTCATCAGCCGCCGCGAGGCGCTCGGCGAGCCCGAGGCGGGAAGCGGTTCCCCGAACGTGTGGCCCCAAAGCGGTTCAAAATCGAGAGCGTCGAATGCCAGCGCGCCTTCGAGCTGGGCGGGCTCGGAGCCAAATTTCAGCGTCAGGTCCCCGGTCGCCTTCTGCCCCGCCACCGCGAAGGCGCCCGATTGCAGGCTGACCCAATCGGGCGCCAGATTGAGCGTGCCGGTCAACTGGACGACGCCGGGCATGCCGTCCTCAAGCTCCAAGCCGGCCCATTTCGCGAAGCCGGGCAGATCGGACGTCGCCAGGGAGAGATTTCCGGCGGCGTTCAGAATGCCATTCAGGCTGCTTTCGCCATTGAAAGCGCCGCTCGCCAGGGGGCCGTCGACGCTCAGATTCAGCGGCACGGGCATTTCCGGCCTGGAGGACGCCGGCAGGTTGGTCTTCAGGCGAAAGGCGATCGGCTCACCCTTCCATTTCAAGCTGCCGGACACGGCGATCCGGCCATCCGGCATGCGAAGATTGGCGGATACGCTGTCGATCTGCAGCTTGCGGCTCGGCTGCTGCGGACCGCCCTCGATCACCAGGATGCTGTCAGAGAGCGTGAGTGCGGCGAACGGGATTTTATGGGCTTGGGCGAGCGCCGCCAGCAGCGTACCGCCGATGGCTTTGCCGTCGCCGCCACGGGTACGGATCACCGCGTTGAAGATGCGGATCTTGTCGAAATCCAGATTGCCAACCAAAAGATTGGCCCACGATATCCTGGCGATGACCCGCGTGGCCCTGACGCTGGTGACGTTCGCTATATCTTCGATGCCGCCAAATTCGACATTGCGCAAATCGACCGAGAGAGAAAAGAAGCTTTCGATGGACACCGGGCCGGCAACCCTGACCTCACCGCCGGTCCAGCTTCGCAACTCGGCCATGAGACGCGCCTTGACCGGACCGGTATTGATCAGCGACGGCAGCACGCCGACAAAAATCACCGATGGGAGAAGAAGCCCAACAATCGCCAGCACATAACCGAAAAACGGGACTTTCAATCTCATACGCTGTCTATCATGATTTACCCGAAGCCGGCGGCGAAGATATTGTGGCCGGCAACCGCCGCTTAAGCCGCAGCTGTGTACACAACCGCCATGTAGCACATACGCGGCAAGGGTTGGGAGAGACAAGAGATGAATGAAGAACAGCCTTTATGGGCTCCGGGCGAAGATGCCATCGCAGCCAGCAATCTCACCGGTTTCATGCGCTTCCTCGCCCGGCATTATGGCGCCTATGTTACGGATTCCAGGGACCTGCACGCCTTCTCCATCCGCGTGCCGGACGTGTTCTGGCCCGCTTTATGGGATTTTTGCGGCGTTCGCGGCGACAAGGGCTCCCCGCCCTATATCACCGACTGGGACAAGATGCCCGGCGCCCGCTTCTTCCCAAACGCCCGGCTGAATTTCGCCGAGAACCTGCTCGCCCGGCCTAATCAGGGCGCCGCCATTGTGTTTTGGAGCGAGGACAAGGTCAAGCGCCGCATGAGTTGGGACGAATTGACGGCGCTCGTTTCGCGGCTTCAGCAGGTCCTGGCGGCGCATGGCGTCGGGGTGGGAGACCGCGTCGCCGCGATGCTGCCCAACATGCCCGAGGCGCTGGCGGCGATGCTCGCCGTCACCTCGCTGGGCGCGATCTGGTCGTCCTGCTCGCCCGATTTTGGCGTGCAGGGCGCGCTCGACCGGTTCGGCCAGATCGAACCCAAGCTGTTCCTCGCCTGCGACGGCTATTATTATAATGGCAAGGCAATCCGCATCGGCGAGAAGGTGCGCGATGTCGCCGCCGGTCTCCCCGGAGGGCCGCTCACACTGATCGTGCCGCTGCTCGGGGAAGCCGAAGCGACTGCCACCACGGTCGGCAATGCGATGACGCTAGATGCGGCGCTTTCACCCTATGAGGCGCGCGAGGTGACCTATGAGCGGCTGCCGTTCTCGCATCCGCTTTATATCCTGTTCTCCTCTGGCACCACGGGCGTACCGAAATGCATCGTGCATTGCGCCGGCGGAATCCTGCTGCAGCATCTGAAAGAGCAGCAGCTTCACTGCGGGATCGTGCCGGGCGAGACGCTGTTCTATTTCACCACGCTGGGCTGGATGATGTGGAACTGGCTGGTCAGCGGCATTGCCAGCGGGGCGTCGCTGCTGCTCTACGATGGCTCACCGTTTCATCCCAACCCGGACATCCTGTTCGACTATGCCGCCGGGGAAGGCATGACCGTGTTCGGCACCTCGGCCAAATATATCGATGCGCTGCGCAAGGCCGAGCGCCGTCCGCGCGACACCCACAGGCTGGACAGCGTGCGCCTGATGCTGTCGACCGGCTCGCCGCTGGTCGCCGAGGGGTTCGACTATGTCTATGACGCGATCAAAGCGGACGTGCATCTGGGCTCCACATCCGGCGGGACGGATCTGTGCGCCAGCTTCGTCGGTCCCGATCCACACCGGCCGGTCTGGCCCGGCGAGATCCAGGGGCCGCTTCTGGGCATGGCCGTCGAGGTGTTCACGCAGGACGGCAAACCGATGCCGAGCGGCAAGGGCGAACTGGTCTGCACCCGGCCATTCCCGTCGATGCCCGTGGGGTTCTGGAACGACCCGGACGGCATGAAATATCATGACGCCTATTTCGCCCGCTTCGACAACATCTGGCAGCATGGCGACTTCGCCGAGAGGACCGAGCATGGCGGCATCATCATTCATGGCCGCTCGGATGCCACCCTCAATCCGGGCGGGGTACGGATCGGCACCGCGGAAATCTACCGGCAGGTGGAACAGCTCGAAGAGGTGCGCGAATCCATCGTGATCGGCCAGGACTGGGACCATGATGTACGCGTCGTGCTGTTCGTCGTGCTGGCGGACGGGCTGAAATTGGACGAGGCGCTGGAGGCAAAGATCAAGCAGCGCATCCGCAACGGCGCGACAACCCGCCATGTGCCGGCCAAGATCATTCAGGTGCCGGATATTCCCCGCACCAAATCCGGTAAGATTACCGAAATCGCGGTGCGCGATCTTGTGCATGGGCGCGAGATCAAGAATGCCGAGGCGCTCGCGAACCCCGAAGCGCTCGATTTTTATCGCAGCTTGCCGGAATTGCGGACCTAGATGATCGACCCGATTGCACTGACGCGCGACCTGATCCGCTTCGAGACGATCAATCCGCCCGGCAATGAAACGCCCTGCGCGGAGCATATCGGCGGCATTCTGGAGCGGGCGGGCTTCCGCATCGCCTACTATCCGACGCGGGGCGAGGCGAGCCGCGCCAATCTGATCGCGCGGATCGGTGGCGGTGCGGGTAAGCCGCTTTGCCTCTCCGGCCATACCGACGTGGTGCCGCTCGGGGCCGCGCCGTGGAGCGTCGCACCGTTTGCGGCCGAGATCGCCGACGGCAGGATTTACGGACGCGGGTCGAGCGACATGAAGGGCGGCGTGGCGGCGATCGTTGCGGCGGCCGTCGATCTGGCGCCGCATCTGGAGGGCACGCCGGGGCTGGTGCTGGTCATCACGGCCGCCGAGGAGACCGGCTGCGAGGGCGCCAATTTCCTCACCGGACTGAACGGCGTGCTTGGCGAGGCCGGGGCGCTGCTGGTCGCCGAGCCAACCGCCAACCGTCCTCTGAACGGCCATAAGGGCGTTTTGCGGGTCGAGGGCCGCGCAACCGGGATCACGGCGCATGGCTCGATGCCGGAGCAAGGCGACAATGCGGTGTATAAGGCCGCGCGCGTGGTGGGCAGGCTGGAGCGATTGGACCTTGCCGAAGGGCGCAGCTTGAAGGGCGGTCTGCCGACGCTGAATGTGGGCTGGTTCCACGGCGGCATGAATATCAATTCGATCCCGGACGAAGCCAAATTCGGCCTCGACATCCGCATGGTGCCCGGTCTCACCGATACGGAGGTGATGGCGACGCTCGCGAGCATCGGCGGCACCGATGTGAGCTTCACTCAATTTACCTCGTTCGCGCCCGTCTATACCGAACCGTCCGACCCCTGGATCGCGCAAGTGCGCGACGTGATGGCGGAGATCACCGGCGAGCGCCATGCGCCTGCCATCGCATCCTATTTCACCGACGCCGAGGCGCTGGCTCGCGGATATGGCCACCCGCCAACGGTGATCCTGGGACCGGGCGAGCCCGGCATGGCGCACCAGACCGACGAATTCTGCGCCATCGCCCGCATCCAGGAGGCCCATGCCGGCTTTACCCAGATCGCGCGCCGTTGGTGCGGGATCTAGTTTCGGCCTCGCTGAATTCCGAGGGTCATCAGTTTAATCAGGCGCTCTTTTCCGTCGTCCCCGCGAGAGCGGGTAGCCAGTACTCCACAGCCTCTGGACCATGATCGTTTCAAATGGAAACGATCATGGTCTAGATTTCTTTGTTTTCGCACGATTTTTCGGGAAAACCGGTGTCCACTTTTCCCGATCGTGCTCTAGTGTTTACTGGGTCCCTGCTTTCGCGGGGACGACAACTGGGGCGTGGCCCGGCCGATTCTACCTGCGCGAGGATCTCAAAGTGGCTGACTTCACCTTCATCGCTCACGCGCTAAACCATTCGGATCGTCAGGCTGCTGCGCCACTTCCGGCTTGGGAAAATGGCGCAGCAGTCGCGACATGATATGAGCGATCGCTCAACATGCTCGATATATGTCGCTGATTTTTTGGGGGGGAATCGACCAGCCTTAGAAGCGGCCGTCGCTGGTTTGCGGCCAATTGGCCAGCTTGAAGGAGGAGCCGCTCTCGTCGGCGCGGGCTTCCTGGTATTCGCCGCCCTCACGATCGCGGCGGCGCTGTGCGACGGCGCGGTTATGCGAGCGGGTCGCGTGCCGGCTGCGCCGCTTGGCGACCGGGCGGCTTTCGTCTTCGTCATCGCCGCCCCATTGGGCGCTCGTCTGGGCAGTGCGGTAGACTTCGCGAACGACGCGCTGGTTCCGCCTCGATACGCGCCGCACGCCGGCATCGCCAGTATCGGCTTCGGCGTAGCTGGGGCCGCGTCCGAGCACCGTCAGGCAGACCGACGCAATCCCATCCATGCCCAGGATGCGCTTGGCGCCGCGCGACAAATCGATGATGCGGCCGCGAATGAACGGCCCGCGATCGTTGATGCGCACCGTAACCGTGCGTCCGGTATGCTGGTTGCGCACCAGCACCCTGGTGCCGAAGGGCAGCGTCTTATGCGCCGCCGAAATCCCGTCAGGCCTGTAGCGTTCGCCGTTGGCCGTCCTGGAACCCTCGTGATACCAGGACGCCTTGCCACACATTGCCTGAGCCGCTCCATCCGAAGCGGCAACTCCGATAACCGCCAAGGCACACACGCGGAACGTTTTACTCTTCATCATCGCAACTTTTCCTTGTTATTCGGAAGGCGCGACGGTTAACGGCCCAAATGTGGCGAGAATCGGAATAGATTTGCGCATGGCTGCTATGCGTAAATCGCATGGCACTTTCGTGGAACGTTTCACGGATGGGGCGATTACGGGAAAATATCGACAGTAAAAACCGTGAGGATGAAGCGATAAGTATATGAAATCCTTAATCTAAGGGCGTCCAGCCGGGGCTCAATCCCCTATCCTCTTCGGCTTTCTCGGTTTCGACATCGATCTGCCCTTTGAGAATCGATGCAATACGACGCAGCACGTTATCCACATTTATTTTCGCCGCCGATGAGAGCAGGAACGGCTTTTTGCGGCAGGCACTTTTAAGACATTCCGCCTGCTCCGCGGCGCGCTCGGCGCTCACGCTGTCGCATTTCGACAAGGCGACGATCTCGCGCTTCTTCTCCAGCCCGCCGCCATAGGCGCGCAGCTCCCGGCGCACGGTTTTATAGGCCGCCGCGACGTCCTCCTCATTCACATCGACCAGATGAAGGATGACGTTGCAGCGCTCGATGTGGCCAAGGAAGCGGTCGCCGATGCCGACACCTTCATGCGCGCCTTCGATCAGGCCGGGAATGTCGGCAAGCACGAAATCGAAATCGTCGATCCTGACGACGCCGAGTTCCGGATAGAGCGTGGTGAAGGGATAATCGGCGATTTTCGGCCGCGCGGCGCTGACGGTGGCGAGGAAGGTGGACTTGCCCGCATTGGGCAGGCCGATAATCCCGGCGTCGGCGATCAGCTTCATGCGCAGCCAGATCGTCATTTCCTGGCCCTCAAGGCCGGGATTGGCGCGGCGCGGCGCCTGGTTGGTCGAGGATTTGAAGCGCGCATTGCCGAAACCGCCATTGCCGCCCTCGGCGAGCAGCACGCGCTGGCCCGGCTCGGTGAGGTCGGCGATCATGGTCTCATTGTCTTCCGCGAAAATCTGCGTGCCGGGCGGCACCTTGAGCGTGACATCCGAGCCGCCGCGCCCGGTGCGGTTGGCACCCATGCCGTGACCGCCGCGCTGCGCCTTGTAATGCTGCTGGTAACGGAAATCGATCAGCGTATTGAGATTGGCGACGCATTCGGCCCAGACGTCGCCGCCGCGCCCGCCGTCGCCACCGTTCGGTCCGCCGAATTCGATGAACTTCTCGCGCCGGAATGAGACGCAACCATTCCCCCCATCACCGGAGCGGATATAGGCTTTGGCCTGATCGAGGAATTTCATGGGTGCAACAATTCGTAAAAAAGAGAGCGGATGCCGTAATTTGGCGATGCAACTTTATAACATATGGGGTATTGGCGCTGTATCGCCATGAGCCAACCCGGACGCCCCACGGATGCAGCAAACAGAAGCGGTCGCCTTCCTGACCACCACCTATCGGACGCTGGCGCGGCAGCAAGATCTATCGCCGAACAATGCTGAGGTAAACAGCTGTCTCGGAGCGCTGGTTTCGACGCTGCGCGCCTGGCAGGCCGCCGGGTTCGGCGCCGCATTGTGCGATCACCCCGATCTCGCCGGCGTCGCCGCCGGTTTGCCGCAGCTTTGCGCGGCCGCGGAAGCGGAGATGGAAAGATGGTGGTGCCGCAAAATCCTCGCCAGCCCTTGCCCGGGGGCGCAGTCGCTCGCGGCGTTCTGGTATCTGGATGAGTATCGCGATCTCTGCCGGTCGGAACTGGCGTTGCTGGGCGGCCGGCGCGCCGAGCGCTTCGCCTTCCTCGGCAGCGGCGCCCTCCCCCTTACGGCCATTCTCCTGGCGCAGAGCGAGCCGGATATCTGCATCGGCTGCGTCGATCGCGACGATGATGCGTGCGATCTGGCGGAGCGGCTCATCGCCCTGCTCGGACTTGGAGACCGGGTAAGCGTGACGTGCGCCGACGCAGCCGACCACCGGCCGGCATCCGGGGAAACCATCATCTGCGCCAGCCTGCTGAATGCGCCAGGGCTGTACGCCCGGCTGCACGAGAGGCGAGCCGAGCGGCTCCTCATTCGCGATGCGGAAGGCCCTTACCGCTTTTGCTATCGCCAGGCGCCGCTGCCCGATACGGGCTTCGTCGAGCGCGCCAAGTCGCCGGTGAGCACGCGGCGCATCAACACCAGCCGCTATTTCGAAGCGGCGGAAGGCGCTTGCCGATCTTGAACCTTCACATCAGCCGGCCTATGATGCTATCATGATAGCATCATAGGAGGCCGGCATGGCTCAGCTTATCGTGCGCAATATCGAGGACGAGGTGAAGGACCGGCTGGTTCAGCGCGCCCGCCGTCATGGGCACAGCATGGAAGAGGAGGTCCGCACCATTCTGCGCGATGCCGTTCAGGAAGGTATGAAGCCGGCGCCGGACCTCGGTTTCGGCACACGGCTCGCTAATTTTTTTGCCACGCACAATTTCGACTTCGAAATCGAGGAGTTGAAGGGGCAGAAGGCGCGCCCGGCCGTGTTCGAATAGCCGGCAACTGCCCCATGATCATCCTCGATACGAACGTCATCTCGGCCTTCATGCGGCCACGTAAGAACAAGCCCGTGGTCGACTGGCTAAACCGGCAGCCAGCGGAGGAGATCTGGACGACCACCATCACGCTGTTCGAGCTGCGTTACGGCATCGAGAAGCTGGTCGGAGGGGACCAGCAAACGGAATTGGAGGCGTCCTGGCAGGAATTCGGCAGCGGGGTGTTCGGCGACAGGATTCTCACATTCGATCTGCGAGCCGCGCGTGCCGCCGCGGAATTGGCGGGCCTTCGCGCCAAGAAAAGCCGCATAATCGATATGCGCGATACTTTTATTGCCGGCATTGCACTCTCGCGCGCCGCGACACTCGCGACCCGAAATCTGAAGGATTTCCGCGACGCGGGCGTACCGCTGGTCGATCCGTGGACCCACGGCGCAGACTGAACTTGCATCACCAGCCGATTGCGACGATATAAACCTTGGGAGGTTGGCGGCGGACGAGTCCCTCGCCAACCGGGTCAGGTCCGGAAGGAAGCAGCCCTAACGAGTTCGACGCGGGTTGTCAGTCAGCCTCCCACCTTCCCTTTAGCCTCAAATCAAGCTCAACGGCTTGCGGCCGCGAGCGCCGCTCCGAAGCCGATGAACATCGTTCCGAGCACCCGCCGGACCGCACGCATCCGCCCCTCCGAAGACAGCAGACGCCGCACCTTGCCGCTAGCCAGGGCGAGCGCCAGATGGTTGAGGAAGCACATCACAGCATAGGTCGTGGCCAGCACCGCGATCTGCGGAACAAGCGGCTGGGTGCGATCGACGAAGGGGGGGATGAGAGCCGCCAGGATCACCAGCGCTTTCGGATTGGTGAGCGAGACCAGCAGCGCCTGCGCGAACAATTTCCCGCGGTCCATCACCGGCACGGTCTGGCTCGGCAACGCGATCGTCTTGCCGTCGCGCCACAGCTTGACGCCGAGATAGACGAGATAGAGCGCGCCGACGATCTTGAGCGCGGTGAAAGCGAGCGCCGAGACCTTAAGCAGCGCCGCGAGGCCAAAGGCCACCGCGAAGCCGAGGATGGTCAGCCCCAGCGCATTGCCGAGCGCGGAATAGACGGTCGCCCGGCCGCCATAGCGCAAGGAATTGGAAATGGCGAGCAGAACCGCCGGTCCGGGGCTGATCACCGGCACGATGCTGACCGCGACGAACAGCAGCCAGGTGTTCATATGCATGCGTTTCTCCGGCGGGTGGGCGGATCAATGCGGATGTTTGGCGCTTGACCGGTTCGGATGCAAGCGGCCGTATGCTTGTTTGGTCGCCCCGGACGAGGCGAAGCGGCGAGCCAGGGTCCCATTCCTTATCCTCAGACTCGCGGTGCCGGTATTAGGCTCCGGCTCAAGGCCGGGCGACACCGATTTCATCGGACCCTGTCTGCGCCTTGTGATCAGGCGGCCCGTTGTCTCTCGCCGGGCTGGCGGCGCAGCGCCTCCAACAGCTCCGCCTCGCGCAGTTTGGCGCGCTCGATTGCGGCGGCCTTGACCGGGCCGTAGCCGCGAATCTGCTCCGGCAGCGAGGCCAGCGCAACCGCCGTTTCATGGGTGTCGGGCCGCAGGCGCTGCGCGATCTCGTCCAGCAGCGCGTCGTAGTCGGCAATGAGCTGCCGCTCCGCCTTTCGGTCGGCGGTGTAGCCGAACGGGTCGAGCCTCGTGCCGCGCAGGCGCTTCAGCTTCGCCAGCAGGCCGAATGCCGTCATCATCCACGCGCCGAAGCGCATCTTGCGAGGGCGGCCCGTCGCCGGATCGGGTTTGAGAGAAGCGGCGGCGCGAGGTGGAACTCGAGGCGGTAGTCGCCTTCGAAGGTGCGGGCGAGCTGCTGGCGGAACGAGCCGCCAGTATAGAGCCGCGCCACCTCATATTCATCCTTATACGCCATCAGCTTGAACAGATATTTGGCGACCGCCCAGCTCAGCGCATCCTTGCCGGGCGCGGCTTTCGCCTCAAGCGCGCGGATCGCCTCGACGCGGGCGCGATAGCGCTCGGCATAGGCGGCATCCTGGTAGCCGGCGAGAAAACGCTCGCGCCTGATGATCGCGTCATCGAGGTCACGCGACAGCATCTCGCCGGCGATCGGCTTCACCAGCTTCTCGGCCAGCGCGGCGATCGGCGCTTCGTCGACGGCCAGCAGCCGCCCCCAGCGGAAAGCCTGGATGTTCAGCTCGACCGCAACGCCGTTGAGCCGGATGGCTTCGACAATGGCGTCGGCCGAAAGCGGCATGACGCCTTTCTGGCAGGCGTAGCCAACCAGCAGGATATTGGCCATCGTCTTATCGCCGAGCAGCGCCCCGGCATATTTCTGCGCATCGATGAAACTGCACGCCGCCGCCCCTGCCCTCTCCTCCAGCGAGCGGCGCAGCGCCGCCGCCGGGAGCGAAAAGTCCGGCGCGTGGGTGAACTCGGCCGTCATGGTTTCGTGCGGGCTGGCGATCACTTTCGTGCGTCCGCCGCGCACCACGCTCAGAACCTTGCCCGATCCGGCCACAACCAGATCGCCGCCGACGACCAGATCGGCCCCGGCGGATGAGGCGCGGATCGCATTGATATCCTCCGGATGCCGGGCGATGCGCACATGCACCGCCACCGGCCCGCCCTTCTGGGCGAGGCCCGACATGTCGATGATGCCGGCGCCCTTGCCTTCCAGATGCGCCGCCATGCCGAGAATGGCACCCACCGTCACCACGCCGGTGCCGCCGACGCCGGTCATCACCATGGAATAGGGGCGGTCGATGGAGGGCATGGGCGGCTCGGGCGGTGCGGGGAAGGCGCTCAAATCCGCGCCTGCGCGCCGTTCGGCCTTACGGCGCTTGCCGCCATGCACGGTGACGAAGCTGGGGCAGAAGCCCTTCAGGCAGGAGAAATCCTTGTTGCAGGCGTCCTGGTCGATGGCGCGCTTGCGGCCGAATTCGGTCTCGACCGGCTCGATGGCGACGCAATTGGACTGCACGCCGCAATCGCCGCAACCCTCGCAGACCAATTCGTTGATCAGTATGCGCTTGTCCGGATCGGGGAACGCGCCGCGCTTGCGGCGACGGCGCTTCTCGGCGGCGCAGGTCTGATCGTAAATGAGGGCGGTGACGCCACCCGATTCGGACAGGCCCTGCTGTACGCCGTCCAATTCGTCGCGGTGATAGACGCGCGTGCCGGCGGGAAACGCGCCCGCGGTGTATTTATTAGGCTCGTCGGTGACGATGGCGATGCGCCGGACGCCCTCCGCCGCCATGGAATGCGCCATCTGCGCCACGGTCATGGCGCCGTCGAGCGCCTGGCCGCCGGTCATCGCCACGGCGTCATTGTAGAGCAGCTTATAGGTGACGTTGGTTCCGGCGACCACGGCGGCGCGCAGGGCAAGGCTGCCGGAATGGATGAAGGTGCCGTCGCCGAGATTCTGGAAGACGTGGCGGCGCTTGGAGAACGGCGCCTCGCCAACCCAGTTGGCGCCCTCGCCGCCCATCTGGGTAAAGCCTTCCGTCGAGCGGTCCATCCACTGCGCCATGAAATGGCAGCCGATCCCGGCATAGGCGCGCGCGCCTTCCGGCACGACAGTGGAGGTATTGTGCGGACAGCCCGCGCAGAAATACGGGATGCGCTCGGCGACGGATTGCGCGGCGCGGGCGTGGCGGTCGGAGGCTTCCAGCTCGGCGATCCTGGCGGCGATGTCGGGGGCGTCCACCCGCTCGACGATCCGGCGGGCGAGCGCCAGCGCAATCTGCACCGGCTCCAGCGCGCCCTTGGCGGGGAACAGCCATTTGCCATTCTCGTCCATCTTGCCGACGATAGCCGGAGCGTTGGCGCGGCCGTAAAGCTCTTCCTTGATCTGCACCTCGATGAGGGCGCGCTTCTCCTCCACCACGATGATCAGATCGAGCCCTTCGGCGAAGGCGATCGCGCCTTCCGGCTCCATCGGGTAGGTCATCGCCACCTTATAGAGGCGGATGCCGAGATCGGCGGCGCGCACTTCATCGATGCCGAGGAAATCCAGCGCCTCGGCGACGTCCTGATAGCTCTTGCCTGTGGTGATGATGCCGATTTTCGGGGTCCGCCCGCCCGAAAGGATGATCCGGTCAAGCTTGTTGGCGCGGGTGAAGGCGAGGATCGCCGGGCGCTTGTAGTCATGCAGCCGCGCTTCCTTGGCCAGCGCGCTGTCGTTCATGCGGATGTTGAGGCCGTCCGGCGGAATCTGGAAGTCCGCCGGGATGATCGGCTGAACGCGGTCGGTGCGCCCGTCGATGATGGCGGTCTGCTCGATGTTGTCCTTGACGCATTTCAACCCTACCCAGACGCCCGCAAAGCGCGACAGAGCGATGCCGTAAAGACCGTAATCGACGATCTCCTGCACATTGGCGGGATTGAGCACCGGGATCATCGCGTCGACGAAGGCGAATTCGGACTGGTGCGCGGATGTGGAGGATTCGCAGGTGTGGTCATCGCCCATCAGCGCGATGACGCCTCCATGTGGCGAGGTTCCGGCGTGGTTGGCGTGGCGGAAGACGTCGCCGGAGCGGTCGACGCCCGGACCCTTGCCGTACCAGATGCCGAACACGCCGTCATAGGCGCCCTCGCCGCGCAGTTCGGCCTGCTGCGAGCCCCAAAGCGCCGTCGCGGCTAGGTCTTCGTTAAGGCCGGGCTGAAACAGGATATTGCGCGCTTCCAGCACTTTGCCGGCGCGCAGAAAGGTCTGGTCGACCCCGCCGAGCGGCGAGCCGCGATAACCCGTCACATAGCCGGCGGTGTTCAGGCCGCGCGCCGCGTCCACCGCGTGCTGCGTCAGCGCCAGGCGAACGATCGCCTGGGTGCCGGAGATGTAGACGCGCTCCTGGGTGAGGTCATATTTATCGTCGAGGCCAACCTTGGCGAGAGCCATGGCACTCCCCTTTCATGAGGAAAGTGAAACTTACCAAGACTATACGGCAATCCTGAAGGCTTTCACATGGTGATGGGGACAAGGTTGCACAACCGGATTTGGCCGCGCAGCACGGCCGGAAGACGGGGGCGTGAACGACTTCACGCCTGGACGCGACAAAGCAGCAGCCCCGGGTGGGGCTCCGGTCCTCGACCATAGGAGCAGCGATCATGATGGTGAAATCAACCATTTCGGCTTTGCGGGTCTGCGCAATCGTGACGGCGCTGGCGATTGCCTTCGGCGTCAGCGGGGCGGGTGCGGCGAAACGGGATTGCGAGGCATCGCCGCGCCTGAAACCGGGCGCGAAGGAGTATCTGCTTTCGCGCGGCATCTGCCATCTCAACAATGGCGATGCCGATCGTGCCATCGGCGATCTCAATTCATTCATCGAGCAGAATCCGAACTGGGTCGCGGGTTATTTCAACCGGGGCAACGCCTATTTTCAGAAGCGTGAATTCGACCTCGCCATCGCCGATTATGACGAGGCGCTGCGGCACCGGCCGAACGGTCGCGGAGGACATCATCTGGAACCGGGGCAATGCCCATGCGGAGAAGCGCGAGTACCGGCAGGCGATCGCGGATTACGATCAGGCCATCGGCATGAAGCCGGGCTTTGCCGATTTCTACCGCATCCGCGCCACCGTTTACGAAAAGGCGGGCGAGCGCGATGCCGCCATTCTCGATTACCGCAAGGCGCTCTCGCTCGACCCCAAGAACCAGGCGGCCCTGAACGGCCTCGATGAGCTGGCCAAGGCTGCTCCGGTGCCCTCGCAGGCGGCGCCCGCGTCCGTCTTCGACCAGCCGCGCTATGGCAAATTCCGGCTGGATTGGTGCCGATATTGGTCGCAGGAGTGCGGCAAGGGCGCGGCGGACGAATTCTGCCAGCGCCATGGATTTGCGGAATCGGCATCCTTCGCGAAAGACCCGCATATCGGGAAAGCCGACCCGACCACCGTCATCGGCGGCGGACAGATCTGCGCGGCGCAATCCTGCACGGGCTTTGCGCGCATCAACTGCCGGAAATAGCTCCGCGCCCGCGACCGGTTTCGGCATGCGCAGGGCGCCAACCCTGGCTGCGGCGAGGCGCATCGATTTCGCGATTTTGAATTACAAACTGCCGGCGGGAGCCTTAGTTTGATACTTGAAGCATCCTGATCGCCCCGCGCGAACGCGAAGAGCCGCCACCGGAGAGCACCATGCGATCGACCGAAAGCCTCTTCCGCGCCCGCCGCAGCACTGGACCGGGCACGAGCGAAGTAAAGCCCGTCGAATTGTTCTTCGATCTCGTCTTCGTCTTTGCCGTCACGCAATTGTCGCATCTGCTGATCAACCACCTGACGCTGACCGGCGCCGCGCAAACGGGGCTGCTGCTCATCGCCGTCTGGTGGGTCTGGATCTACACGTCCTGGGTGACCAACTGGCTCGACCCGGACAGCCTGCCGGTCCGGCTGCTGCTCTTTGCGCTCATGATCGCCGGGCTGGTGCTCTCGGCCTCGATCCCGGGCGCTTTCGAGACGAGGGCGCTGCCCTTCGCGCTCGCCTATGTGGTGATGCAGATCGGCCGGTCGGTGTTCATGCTGTGGGCCGTCAAGGGGCATAGCGCGCGCAATTACCGGAACTTCCAGCGCATCACCCTGTGGCTCATGCTATCGGCCATATTCTGGATCGCCGGCGCCTTCCTGGAGCCGGCGCAGCGGCTCGCGGTCTGGGCCATCGCGATGCTGATCGAATTCATTTCGCCCTCGCTCGGCTTCTTCGTGCCGGGCATGGGCCGCTCGGCGAGCAGGGACTGGGATGTCTCGGGCGATCACATGGCGGAGCGATGCGGCCTGTTCGTCATCATCGCGCTGGGAGAATCGCTGCTCGTCACCGGAGCGACCTGGGCGGAGCTGGAATGGTCGCCGCTCACGGTCGGCGCCTTTCTCGTCGGTGTCGTCGGCAGCATCGCCATGTGGTGGATCTATTTCCATATCGGCGCGGAACGGGCGCGAGACCTGATCGACCACTCGGACGATCCGGGGCGGTGGGCGCGGCTCGCCTATACCTATATTCACATTCTGCTGATTGCAGGGATCATCGTCGGCGCGGTGGGAGACGAGATCGTTCTGAAGCACCCGACCGGCGCCCAAGATGCCGCCTCGGCGGCAATCCTGCTCGGCGGCCCGGCGCTGTTTCTCCTCGGCAATGTGTTTTTCAAATGGGCGACCGCGGGCTGGCCGCCTCTATCGCATCTGCTTGGTCTCGGCCTGCTCGCCGGCTTGATCCCGCTGACATGGATCTTCCCGCCCATCGCAATCGGCGCGGGCGCGGCCCTCGTCCTGGTGTTCGTCGCGGCCTTGGAAGCGCGCTCGCTCGGCTCGGCGCGGGGGCGCAACAAGCCGCAAGGCGAGGCGGCGGAGCAGGCGGGCTGACGGTCCCTGGCTGGGTGCCGCGCCGATTGGAACACAAAAATATCTCGACCGTTTCCACAATGTCGCACGCGCCCGCAAACAAGCTCGGCGCCATCCTCATGACGACGATCTGTCTTGTTGGCGATACGATCAGTGAGCATTGTGCTCAACGGCCGGCGTGATCCGGACGGTCAATTCTTGAACGACAGTTCGAAGACCGCGATGCGGACGCGGGTCCGGCAAGAGAAGGGGAGCGTGAAATGACGATAAGTCAAACTGATGCAGAGGCCATTCGGCGTGACCTCGCAACGTCTGTTTCCAAACATTGGGTGTTGTTTCTGATCGAGGGCATTCTCCTGGTGCTTCTGGGGGTGGCGGCGATCACCGTCCCGCCGATCGCCACGCTGGCAACCGCCTTGTTCATCGGCTGGCTGTTCCTGATCAGCGGCATCATGGGCCTGGTGACGACGCTATGGATGCGAAGCGCACCGGGATTCTGGTGGGCGCTGTTCTCGGCGGTGCTGGGCATCGTTGCTGGCGGCCTGCTGATCGGCTGGCCGATAAACGGCGTGTTTTCGCTGACACTGGTGCTCATCGTGTTCTTCCTGGCCGAGGGCGTCGCGACGATCATGTACGCGCTCGACCATAGGCGCGAATTGTCGGGACGCTGGGGCTGGATGCTGGCGAGCGGCATTGTGGACGTGATCCTGGCGGGCTTCATCCTGGCAGGGCTTCCGGGCAGCGCCGCCTGGGCGATCGGCCTGCTGGTCGGCATCAACATGATCTTCGGCGGCACCGCGCTCATTGCCATGGCGATGCATGCGCGCCCGACGTGACCGTCCGCTGAGCCGTCGCCAGCCCGCTGCATAACGATGGCGGCGCCGCGCGAATGATGTGCGGCGCCGTTGCTATTCGTAGCGCAGCGCGTCGATGGGGTTGAGCCGCGCCGCCTGCCGCGCCGGGACGTAGCCGAAGACCATGCCGACCGCGGCAGAGGCCCCGATACCGATCGCGACGATGGTGCCGCTGACCAGCACCGGCCAGCCCGCCAGCGCCGCGATCGCATAGGTCGCCCCGACACCGAGCGCCAGCCCGATCAGGCCGCCGGCAAGGCACAGAACGATCGCCTCGGTGAGGAATTGCGCGAGAATGTCGCGCCGCCTCGCCCCGACCGCCATGCGCAGTCCGATCTCGCGGGTCCGCTCGGTGACGGACACCAGCATGATATTCATGATGCCGATGCCGCCGACGACAAGCGATATTGCGGCGGTGGCGGCCAGCAGCCATGTCAATGTCTGCTGGGCCGCGGTGCGTGCCTGCACGATCTCGGCGACGTTGCGGACGCGGAAATCGTCCTGCTCGCCGGGCCGGATGCGCCGCCGCTGGCGCAGCAGGTCGATAATATCGGCCTCGGCGCGGGACAGATCGCCCTGGCCTTCGACCTTCACCAGAATCGAACCCGACCTGGTTGGGCACCGCCACATTCTGGCCCGCCAGCCGCGCCCGCGCTGTCGACAAGCGGGATCAGCACGATATCGTCCTGGTCGCGGGAGCCGCCGGACTGTCCGCGCGTCTTCATCACGCCGATGACTTCGAACGGCGCACCCGCGATGCGCACGCTCTCGCCGACCGCGATGCTTCCGCCGAACAGCTCGCGGACCACCGATGAGCCCGAGCACCGCGACTTTTGCGCCCCGCGCTGGCTTCTTCCGGGGTGAAGTACCGACCCTCGGCGACCTCCCAATCGCGCACCGCGGGAAAGGAGGCGTTGCTGCCGGTCACCGATGTCGTCCAGTTCTGGTTGCCGTAGATGGTGGGCGCGGTAACGGACAGGCTGCCGGTCACATCGGAAACCCCGGCGACGCGCGAGCTGATGGCCTCCATGTCCTCCTCCGACAGGGGCGTGGCCGTCCCCGCGCCGCCTTGCGAGCGGCCGGAGCGCGAGGAGCCGGGCGAGACGGTCAGCATGTTGGTGCCGAGACGGCTGATGCTGCGCTCCACCTCCTGGCGCGCGCCGCTGCCGATCGCCGACATGACGATGACCGAGGCGACGCCGATAATGACGCCCAACGCCGTCAGCAGGCTGCGCATGGCGTTCAGGCGGATCGCGGTGAGCGCCGAGGTGAGGTAATTCACGAAGTTCATAGCGTGACCTTCGGCGTCTGGCTGATATCCTCCACCAGCAGGCCGTCGCGGAAGCGCAGCAGCCGCTCGGCATATTCGGCGATGTCGGGCTCGTGCGTCACCATGATGATGGTCATGCCGGTGCGGTGCAGCTTGGTGAATACGTTCATGATATCGCCCGAGGTCTGCGTGTCGAGCGCGCCCGTCGGCTCGTCGGCCAGGATAAGCTGCGGATCGGTGACGAGCGCGCGGGCGATGGCGACGCGCTGCTGCTGGCCGCCGGAGAGCTGCCCCGGCGTGTGGTCCTGCCGGTCGCCCAGGCCGACGTCGGCCAGCCTTTGCCGCGCGGCGGCATCGGCGTCGCCCTTCCGCGTCACGGAATAGAGCAGCGGCAGCTTGACATTGTCGAGCGCGGAGGTGCGGCGCAGCAGGTTGAACTGCTGGAAGACGAAGCCGATGATGCGGTTGCGCAGATGGGCGAGCGCGTCGCCGTCCAGGCCGCTGATGTCGGTCCCGCCGATCGTCAGCGCGCCGGAGGTGGGCGTGTCGAGCGCGCCGATCAGGTTGAGCAGCGTCGATTTGCCCGAACCGGACGGCCCCATAATGGCGACGAACTCACCGGGCCGCACATCGAAGCTCACGCCGCGCAGCACCTGCAGGGACTGTTCGCCCATTACATAGGTCTTGGTAAGGTCGCGGCAGGAAAGGACCGGCTGCCCGGCGGGCTTTGGCGTGCTGGGCGGCCGGGCTGCTCATTGCGCGGCGCGCTCCCTGCGGCGGCTGCCGCTTTCGCCTCCGGCGGCGGCGGCGCCGTCGCGGCGTGCCCGGGCGACGACCTTGTCCCCGGCCTTCAGATCGCCGCGCAGGATTTCGCTGAAGCTTTCATCGGCTAGGCCCAGGGTCAGCCGGTGCGGTTGCAGCCCCGCCGGCGTCTCGGTCCAGACGTTGACCGGACGTGTGGTGTCGCGCCATTCATCGCGCTGCGCCTTGAATGCGGTCATCTGCTCGGGGGTGAGGATGCCCTCCAACACGCGGGTGATGCGGCCACGGCGCTGGGGCGCGCTGCTCGCCGCCGCCGCGCCGCCGCTTGCGGCTTCCGGTCGCGCCGGACCGCGGGTGGTCTCATCCTCATCCTGCCCCGCATTGCGCGGCGACTCGCGGCGCTCGCGCGGCACGCGGCGGGTTGCCGCCATTCCGGCGCGGAAATTCTCGGTCTGCTCGGCGCTCAGCCCCAGGCTTTCAGACAGTGTCGCAACGATTGCGTCGTCGCGATTGGGGCGTTCGGCGGCGCCGGCCTTCTTCACGTCCTTGGGCGGCACGAAACGCACGGCTTCGTTGGGGATGCGCAGCACGTCATGCCGTGTGCCCGTGATGATGCGCACCGTCGCCGTCATGCCCGGCAGCAGCTTTTGCTGCGGATTTTCGGCGCTCACCACCACCGTGTAGGTCACGACATTATTGGTCGTCGTCCCGGCGATCCGCACTTGCGAGACCTTGCCGCTGAACACCCGGTCCGGAAACGCATCGACCGTGAAGGTGACGTCCTGGCCGGTCCCGATCGAGCCGATGTCGGCTTCGTCGACCAGCACTAGGATCTGGATCTGCGTCAGGTCCTGTGCGATCTGAAACAGGATCGGCGCCTGCAGGCTGGCGGCGACCGTGGCGCCCAGATCGATATTGCGCGCGATCACCACGCCGTCGATCGGCGAACGGATCTGGGTGCGGTCGAGGTCGAGCTTGGCCTGCGACAGGTCGGCATCGCGCTGGGCGATCGTCGCTTTGGCGTTGGCAAGCTGGGCGTCCGCGACCTGCAGATCGGCCTTCGCGGTCTCGACCAGCGTCTCGGCGGTCTCCAGCGTCGCTTGCGGCGTGGCGTTGGTGGCGGCAAGCGACTTCTGCCGCTCCGCCGCACGCTGGGCCTGATCCAGCAGCGCCTGCGATTTGACGATGGTCGCCTCTTGCACCGTGATGGTGGTTTTGGCGATAGCGAGATTGGCCTCCGCCGAGGCGACGCGGGCCGCGAAGGTGCGTGGATCGATCACGGCAAGGGTGGTGTCTTTCGAGACCTTGGAATTGAAATCGGCGTTCAATTCCGAAATCTGCCCTGAGAGCTGCGAGCTGACCGATACCGTCACCAGCGCCTGCACCGAGCCCGTCGCCGAGATACTGCGCTCGATGGAACCGGTGCTGAGCTCCACGGTCTGGATGTCATAAGTCGCGCGCTCCTGGCGCCAGGCGAACCGCCACACGGCATAAGCGCCTGCGGCTATGATCAGCAGCGCAACAAGCAGCCGCCAACCCCAGGATTGTCTACGCGGTTCCATCGTCCAACCTTGCCGTCGAGAGTGCCCCGCCCCTTTAAGCACGCCGAAAGTGAATGGGCCATGAGAAAATGCTGCGGGCGGGATATGGCGCCAACGGAAGACCGGCTGGAAATTCAATTGGTTTGGGCGAGCCTTACCCGCCACTTGCCGGCGAGGCCAGCAGGCCGTGCAGGATGATGTCTAGATGGGCATCGCGAAGTCCATCGAGGTCGAGAGGCTCGATGTCGTCGAAGAGGAGCTTCCAGATCGCTCCCATAAGGGCCGGACCGAACACGACCTGCGGGTAGCGAGTCGCCGCCGATGCCCGAAACTCGCCTCGGGCAACGCCGAGTTCCACCACGTTGCGAATTGCGGCGATGCCGCGCGAGATGATCTCGGCGTGATAAAAGGCGAGCAGGCTCGGAAAGCGAGGGCCTTCGGAAATCAACAGGCGGATGAGCCGGCGCCGGTCCGTCGCGACCACTTCCCGGTAAAACATGGTTATCATTCCGGTGAGCACGTCTTTGGCGCTGCCGGCGGGGTGGTTCGTCAGATTTTCGATCTGCTCGATGATCGGCAGGATCACATTCCTGGCGGCCTCCTCGAACAGCTCTTCCTTGGTGCTGAAATAGAGGTAGATGGTTCCCTTGGCGACGCCGGCGCGCTCGGCAATCGAGTCGAGGCGGGCGGCCGCGAAGCCCTGCTCGTAGAATTCCGCCAACGCGGCCGCCGAAATTTCTTGAACCCGTTCCTGTTTCGGGTCTTTTCCCCCTGGAGGCTTGCGTTGGCTGATCATGAACTCTCCTGGTGCGGAAACGTCATGGGATAGAAGGGACTTGACAAGCGATTCCGCAATATTCATTTATGACTGACCACTCAGTCACTCAAGGCTCCGGTCGTGATGAGACGAAACGCAATCATTGCTGTCGCGGTTCTGGTCCTGGTGGGAAGCGCCTGGCTGATCTACAGCCGGTACTTCAGCGGTCACGACGATAAGCGGGTTTTTTACGGAAATATCGACATACGCGACGTGTCGCTGGCGTTTCGGGTCGCCGGGCGCATCGAACGCATGGATGTCGAGGAAGGCGATACGATTGCCTCCGGGCAGATCCTGGCGAAACTCGACCAGGCGCCGTTTCGCGATAATCTGGCCTTGCAGACCGCCAATGTCGCGCAGCAAACCGCTAATCTGGCCAAGCTGGAAGCCGGCAGCCGCCCCGAGGAAATCGAGCAGGCCAACGCGGATGTCGCGGCGCGGACCGCCGCGCTTGAGAACGCCAAGGCCGTGTTCGGACGGCAGCAGGCGCTTTCCAAGAACGAATATGCCTCCAAGCAGACCTACGACAACGCCGCCGAGCAGCTGCGCAGTTCGGAGGCGCAGCTGCGATCCTCGCAGGCGGCGCTGAAACTGGCCGTGGAGGGGCCGCGCAAGGAAGATATCGCCGCGGCAAGGGCGGCGCTGGAGGCGGCAAACGCACAGAAGCAGGTCGCGGAAACCGCGCTCGGCGATACCGAGCTGCACGCCCCCGCGGACGGGATCATCCTCACCCGCGCCGTCGAGCGGGGCGCGATCGTGGCCGCCGGCACCACTGTCTACACGCTGTCGCTGCAGCATCCTGTGTGGGCCCGCGCTTATATCTCCGAGCCGCAGCTGGGACTCCTTAGCCCGGGGCAACAGGTGCAGGTGTACACCGACACGCGGCCCAAACAGCCTTACAAGGGCCAGATCGGCTTCATCTCTCCCACGGCGGAGTTTACGCCCAAATCCGTCGAGACCACCGAATTGCGCACCGATCTGGTCTACCGCTTTCGCGTCATCATCACCGACCCTGACCTGGCGCTCCGCCAGGGGATGCCGGTCACGGTGCGCTTGCCGGATGCGGGGCCAGCGGTCGCGTCGAAGGAGTGACGGCGTCATGGCATCCCTCATCAGCCTTTCCGGCGTCACCAAGCGGTTCGGCGATCAGACCGCGCTCGATGCAATCAGCGCGGAGGTGGGCGGCGGCGAAGTCACCGGGCTGGTCGGACCCGATGGCGCCGGCAAGACGACGCTGATCCGCCTCATCACCGGCCTCATGTCGCCCAGCGACGGCAACATCTCCGTGCTGGGACTCGATACGCGGGCCGACCCGCAAGCCGTGCAGAACCAGATCGGCTACATGCCGCAGCGCTTCGGTCTCTATGAGGATCTGACGGTCCAGGAAAATCTGAACCTTTACGCCCAATTGCGCGGCCTGCCGGCCTCCGAGCAAAAGCAGACCTTCGACAGGCTGCTCCGCTTTACCGCGCTGGGACCGTTCACGTCGCGTTACGCGGGCAAGCTGTCCGGCGGCATGAAGCAGAAGCTGGGCCTCGCCTGCGCGCTGATCCGCACGCCGCGCGTGCTGCTGCTCGACGAGCCCAGCGTCGGCGTCGATCCGATCTCGCGCCGCGAATTGTGGAGCATGGTGCAGGATTTGAGAGGCGAAGGGATCGCCGTCATCTGGTCGACAGCGTATCTGGACGAGGCCGAGCGCTGCGACCATGTGCTGCTGCTCAATGAAGGCAAGCTGCTGTTCGAAGGCGCGCCGGGCGAATTGACGGGCCGGGTGGCCGGCCGGGCTTTTCAGGTGCGCGGTCTGGAAGGACAACGGCGGCAGGCCTTGGCGGAGGTGCTCGAAACGCGGGGCATCGTCGACGGCGTCATCCAGGGCAGCGCCTTGCGGATCGTGACGGCGGAAAAGCCCGATGGCGGTGCGGAGGCGCTGCGCGGCATGCTGGGCGAGCGCTTCAAATCCGCCGAGATCGCATCGGTCGAGCCGCGCTTCGAGGACGCGTTCATCGATACGCTCGGCGGGGCGCATGGGGGCCGTTCGGAGCTGGCCGCGAATATCGCGCCAAAGACCGGACGCGAGACCGTGATCGAGGCGCGCGGCCTGACGAAGAGGTTCGGCGACTTCACCGCCGCGCGGGATGTCACCTTTTCGATCAAACCCGGCGAAATCTTCGGACTGCTCGGCCCGAACGGGGCCGGCAAATCGACCACCTTCAAAATGCTCTGCGGCCTCTTGAAGCCCACTGCGGGCGAGGGGCGCGTTGCGGGCATCGACCTGCGGCGCGCGGCGGCGGACGCGCGGGCAAGGCTGGGCTATATGGCGCAGAAATTCTCGCTCTATGGCGATCTGAGCGTGCGGCAGAACCTTGAGTTTTTCGCCAGCGTCTATGGATTGCCAGCCAAGGTCAGGCGCGAAAAGATCGACGCCATGATCCACACATTCGACCTGAAGGCCTATCTGGGGAGCAACGCCAAGGACCTGCCGCTCGGCTTCAAACAGCGCCTGGCGCTGGCCTGCGCCGTCATGCATGAGCCGGATGCGCTGTTTCTGGACGAGCCGACATCGGGTGTCGATCCGATCACCCGGCGCGAGTTCTGGACGCATATCAACGGCCTGGTCGGCAAGGGCATCGCCATTCTCGTCACCACGCACTTCATGGACGAGGCCGAATATTGCGACCGCATCGCCCTCATCTATCGGGGCGAAACCATCGCGCTCGGCTCGCCGGACGAGCTGAAGGCCAAGGCGAAATCGGAGCAGCAGCCGGACCCGTCGCTGGAGGATGCCTTCATTCATCTGGTCGAGCGGTCGGAAGCGGCGGAGGCAAAAGCGGCATGACGGCCGGGGCGGACAAGGATGGGGGCATGCGCCGATTCAGCGCGCTGCTCCGCAAGGAATCCATCCAGATCCTGCGCGATCCGAGCAGCATCCTGATGGCGTTCGTGCTGCCGCTGGTGCTGCTGTTCCTGTTCGGCTATGGCGTATCCCTCGATGCCAATGTCGTACGCCTCGGCATCGTCGTCGAAGCCCCGAGCGAACCGGCGCAAAGCCTCGCGGCGGCGTTCCGCGGCTCGCGTTTCTTCGCCGTGACGGAGGCGCGCGACCGGCGGGCGCTCGTGCCGCTGATGATCTCGGGCGCCATTCGCGGCATCGTCGTCATTCCGGCGCGGTTCGGCGCCGAGGTGAAGCAAGAGTTCGGCACGGCGCAGATCCAGGTGATCACCGATGGTTCGGAGCCCAATACGGCCAAGTTCGTGCAGAACTATGTGCAGGGCGTCTGGAGCGTCTGGGCGGCGACACGGCAGGAAGCCCATGCAAGCATGCAGCCGGTCAGCCTCGATGCGCGCTTCTGGTTCAATCCCGAACTGAAGAGCCGCTATTTTCTGGTCCCAGGGTCGATCGCGATCGTCATGGCGCTCGTCGGCACGCTGCTGACGGCGCTCGTCGTCGCGCGAGAATGGGAGCGCGGCACCATGGAGGCGATGATGGCGACGCCGATCTCCACGCCCGAGCTGATTTTCGGAAAGCTGCTGCCCTATTTCCTGCTCGGCCTCGCCGCCATGGCGCTGTGCACCGGCGTCGGCGTCTTTCTGTTCGGCGTGCCGCTGCGCGGATCGTTTCTGGCGCTGCTCGCCATTTCCGCCGCCTTCCTCGTGCCCGCCTTGGGACAGGGGCTGCTGATTTCCTCGGCGACCAAGAACCAGTTCGTCGCCTCGCAGGCGGCGTTGCTTTCAGGCTTCCTGCCGGCCTTCCTGCTTTCGGGGTTCATCTACGAGATCGGCTCGATGCCGAAGATCATCCAGCTGATCACCTACATCATCCCCGCGCGCTACCTGATCCCGAGCCTGCAGACCGTGTTTCTCGCCGGCGATATCTGGCCACTGCTGCTGAAGAATATCGGGGCGATGCTGGCGATCGGCGCCGTCTTCCTGTTCCTGACCAGCCTCACAACACGAAAGAGCCTTGAGTAATGTGGCGCCGTCTTCGAGCTCTGATCGTCAAGGAATTGCTTGCCGTGCTTCGCGATCCGCGCAGCCGCTTCATCCTCATCGGCCCGCCGCTGATGCAGATCTTTCTGTTCAGCTATGCCGCGACGCTCGACGTCACCAACATCGACATCGGCGTGCTGAACCGGGATGCGGGGCGTTGGAGCACGGAATTCCTGCAGCGGCTGGATGGCGCACCCGCCTTCAGGCACGTCATCCGTCTCGCCGGGATCGAAGAGGCGCGCGACGCGCTCGACAATCATCGCGTGCTCGCCGTGATCCAGTTCGGGCATGATTTCTCGCGCGACGTGGCTTCGGGACGGCAGGCGACCGCGCAACTCATCCTCGATGGCCGCCGGTCGAACGCCGCGCAGATCGTCGCCGGCTATCTGGCGCTGATTGCCGGCGATGTTTCAAACGCGATCCAGGTTTCGCTGTCCGGCCGGGGCAGCGGTGAGGCGGCCCAACCGAACCTCGTCGTGCGGAACTGGTTCAACCCCAATCTGGACGATTTCTGGTTCATCGTGCCGAGCCTGCTCGGAACGCTGACGCTGCTGCTCGCACTCGTCGTGACCGGCCAGTCGGTCGCCCGCGAACGGGAGCTGGGCACCTTCGACCAGCTCATGGTTTCCCCGCTCCGGGTCAGCGAAATCGTCATCGGCAAGACGATCCCGCCGCTGATCATCGGCATCGCGCAATCCACCGCGTTTCTGGCGGTCGCAGTGCTCTTCTTTCAGGTGCCGTTTCGCGGCTCGCTGATCCTCCTCTATCTCGGCATCGTGTTCTTTCTGGCCTCGGCGATCGGGGTGGGGCTGTTCATCTCGTCGCTGTCGCAGACCCAGCAGCAGGCTTTCCTCGGCACCTTCTTGTTCACCGCGCCCGCTATCCTCTTATCGGGCTTTGCGACGCCGATCGAGAATATGCCGGGATGGCTTCAGACGGTGACGCTGGTGGACCCGCTGCGGCACTTCCTGGTCATCGTGCGGGGCGTATTCCTCAAGGGGATGCCGGCGGCGGAGGTCGCGGCCAATGTGCTGCCGCTGGTGCTCATCGCGATGTTCACCCTTTCGACGGCGGCTTGGCTGTTCCGGCAGCGCATGGAGTAAGCACGCCGCTCCGATGCCAATCGAATCGCGAGAAAAGCAGCACGAGCAATAGGCCGCGCCACATGATCGATATGCTCCTGACAGTCAACGCAGGCTCGTCCAGCCTGAAGTTCGCGGCCTATGAGCTTGGAACCGAGCCCCGCCAGCTGGTGAGCGGCAAAATCACGGGCATCGGCACCAAACCGGCGATCAGCATCGATGGGGAGGCGGACTGCGCCGCAGCCGGTGTGTCAGATCTCGACAGCGCGCTCGGGCTGGTCAATGGGTGGCTCTCGGCACATGCGCAAGGGCGGCGGGTGGGAGCGGTGGTGCACCGGGTCGTGCATGGCGGCGAAGGCTTCACCAGCCCGGTGATCGTCGACGAGGCCGTGGCGCGGCGGCTCGAAGCGCTGACACCATTCGCGCCGCTGCATCAAACCGGCAATCTCGACGGCATCCGGAAATTCGCGGCCTCCCACCCGCACGCGCTTCAGGTGGCGTGTTTCGATACGGCCTTCCACGCGACGCTGCCGCCCATCGCCCGGACCTTCCCGCTTCCGGCCGATCTTCGCGGCAAGGGGCTGCGCCGCTACGGATTTCACGGGCTGTCCTATGAGGCCATTCTGCACCGGCTGAGGCTGGAAAGGCCCGATCTGGCCAACCGGCGGCTGATCGTGGCGCATCTGGGCAGCGGGTCCAGCCTGTGCGCGATCCGGGAGGCACGCAGCATCGCCACCACGATGGGGCTGACCGCGCTCGACGGCGTGCCGATGGGGACGCGCTCCGGCGGCCTCGATCCTGGGCTCGTGCTTTATCTCGCGCGGGATTTGGGCATCGATGCGACGCAGCGGCTGCTTTACAATGATTGCGGGGTCAAGGGCCTGTCCGGGATCAGCGCCGATTTCAAAACCTTGCGCCGCTCGCCGGAGACCGCCGCCGCCTTCGCGCTGGAGGTCTATTGCGAGCGCGTCGCGGAGGCAGCCGCCGCATTGACCGTCTCGCTGGGCGGGCTGGACGCGCTGGTCTTCACCGGCGGCATCGGCGCCAACGACCCGCAAACGGCATCCGAGGTCGTCCGGCGCCTGGCGCATCTGCAGCCCTTCGAGGTGCTGGCGATGGAGACGGACGAAGAGGGCGTGATGGCGCGCGCCGGCGCGGCGCTGATGCGGAATGCCGGCACGCCGGGCCCATCCGTCTGAGGTCTGTCTATGACGCGCGGATGGCGCCTTGGCATTCTGCGCATTGGCCGAGACCGGAAATGCGGATAGCATGTTCGTCCGCCTAAGCTTCCAGCTCCATCAGGAGGTGCCGCATGCCCACAGCGGCCGATCTGGCCGGCGCGGCGGTCGAACTTTCCGCGATCTGCCTGCGCTGTCCGCTCACATCGCCCTACAGGCTGGCTTTCGGCACGATCGAGGCCTTCGACACCGTGCTGGTCACGGCGCGTTCCGGCGGCCGGACCGGCTATGGCGAGGCCACGGTTCTGACCGGCTATACGGAGGAGACGATCGCGGGGAGCTGGGCGCGCGTCCGCGATCTGATTGCGTGCCATGCCGCGCCGACCGCGACGGAGGTGCTGACGGCCGCCGACCGGCTCACCCCCGAGGCACCATTTACCGCCACAGCTTTCCGCACCGCGATCGAGATGCTAGGCCGCCCTCCGCTGCTGGCGAGCGAAAGCGAAAGGCGCGTGCCGATGCTCGCCATCATCAACGCCAGCACGGAGCGCGACATCGAGAGGGAGGTGGACGCGCGGCTCGCGGAAGGCTACCGGACCCTGAAGATCAAGGCCGGATTCGAGCTTGAGGCCGATCTGGCCCGCGTCCGCTTCGTGCAGGATCTCGTCAGGGGGACTGACATCGCCTTGACGGTCGACGCCAATCAGGGATTTAGCCGGGAGGATGGCTGCGCCTTTGCCGCCCGGCTCGCGCCGGAGAACCTCATGTTCTTCGAACAGGCCTGCGACAAGCACGATTGGGAGGCGGCGGTGGCGGTCGCGCGCGTTGCCTGCGTCCCGGTCATGCTCGACGAAAGCATCTACGATCTGGCCGATGTCGAGCGGGCCGCTTCGCTCGGCGCGGCGCACTATGTCAAGCTGAAGCTGATGAAATGCGGCGGCCTCGACACGCTCACATCGGCCTTGGACCGGGTGAAGGCGCTCGGCCTCAAAGCCGTTCTCGGCAACGGCGTGGCAACCGATATCGGCTGCTGGATGGAAGCGGCCGTAGGCCATGGGCGTATCGAAACGGCGGGGGAGATGAACGGCTTTCTGAAGCCGCAGCGGTCTCTCCTGCACAATCCGCTGACTGTCGAGCGGGGTCAGCTCCTCATTCCGGCGGGATGGTGGCCGATCCTGGATGACGAGGTGATCGCCGCATGGCGGATCGATGCCGCCGGCATGGAGTGACCATCGTGACGGTCCTACCTGTGTCCGGGTGCGTCATGAGGCTATTGCTGAGATTTTGAATAGGGGTCATCCAAATTGATTCCGTTAAATCCGTTGTAGAGCTATAATGTTCGGCAAGCGGTGAGGACATATGCAGTCGCAAGGAAAGCGAAATTTCATCGAGAATTGCGTACTCGATTGTACGCAATAGCGAAATTATGAAATTCTATTGCGTTTCATGGTCAGCCTGGCGCTGCCGTGAGCCAATGCTTGCGCCATAAATTATGGGAAGGCGAAAGTGTTTTTCCGGATTCTCTGCAGAGATGGATTTTTGCGATGCTGATTCTGTGAGAACTTCTCTAGCCCGCTTGACTTGGCTGAGAGAGTGTCCGCCCGGCATTTCGCGTCAGGGATGGGCCTCAAACCCACGAATCCGATAAGATTGGAGTATGGCTGATGGTTTTTCAAACGCGATTGGGCGTTGTCGCTGGATCGGCTTTTCTGGCCATGGCGTCGCTCGCGCAGAGTCCGGCGAACGCGGAAGACAAATATCCGTCTCGCCCTATCGAGCTCATCGTTCCGTTCGGCCCGGGGGGCGGCGCCGACCAATTGGCGCGGCTGACCGGCAAACTGCTGGAGCCGATGATCGGGCAAGGCATTCCGGTGATCAATGTCCCCGGTGCGGTCGGCGCAAGCGGCATGGCGAAGCTGATCGCGGCAGCAGCCGACGGCTATTCGGCCGCGATCTACATCGCCGACACGCACTCGCTGCTCGTCGGCGAAAATCCCCGCTGGCAGGTGAGCGACCTCGTTCCGCTTGCGGTGATGATCCAACAGCCCTCCTTCCTGTTCGTCGCCAAGGACAGCCCCTATAAGAGCTGGGCGGAATTCGAGGCCGCCGCCAAAGCCGATCCCGGCAAGCTGAAGGTCGCGACCGTCGGTTTCGGCAGCGTCGATGACTTCACGCTCAAGCATCTGGAGAGCAAGGGCGGCGTCAAAGTGATCGAGGTGCCGTTCTCCAAGCCGAATGAGCGCTATGTCTCGATCCTCGGCGGTCACGCCGATGCGCTGTACGAGCAGGCCGGCGACGTCGCGCAGTTCATCAAGAGTGGCGAGATGCGTCCGATCCTGATGTTCGGCGACAAGCGCATGGCGGAATTCCCGGACGTGCCCGCCTCAGGGGAGCTTGGCTTTAAGGTCTCCCTGCCGCAGTTCCGCTCGATCGTGGTTCGCTCGGGAACGCCTGACGAGGCGGTGAAATTCCTCTCCGGGGCGCTGACGAAAATCGCCGCCACCGACGAGTACAAAGCATTCCTCAAGGACAGCTATGCCGACCCGAACAGCTTTCTGCCCGCTGAAGATTGCAAGGACTTCCTCGCGCAGCAGCTTGAGGACATGAAGAAGGCGAGTTCCGGCAGCTGAGCCAAGTTGAGCGGACTTTCCGGGGGCGAAGCGGCACTGCGTGAGGAGGAGCTGTAATGCGTGCTCAGCGAGTATGGATGGCGCTTCCATACGCAGTGCTTTTTGCCGTCGTCGCGTGGTTCTACCGGATGGCGGGACAGATCGCGTTCACACAGCGCGGCAACAATCTTGGGCCTGACTTCTGGCCGCACATGGCGCTGGGCGCCATGATGGTGATCTGCGTCATCCAGGCCGGCCGTCTGCTTATCTTTGGACGCACCGAGCGGGATGGAGGCGTGATCGATCTGAGCGAAGACGAGGATGCGGCCCCGCGCTCCAATCTCCACCTGATCGCCGGGCTCGTCTTGACGGTGGCATACGGCCTGGCCATGCCGGTGCTGGGCTTCCTGATCTCCACCTTCCTGTTCCTCGTCCTCTTCATGTATGTCGGGCAATATCGCTCATACAGGACGATCCTGCTGACCAGCCTTATCGGCGCCCTGGTGACGGTCATTCTGTTTCAGAAGGTCGTCTACGTTTCTCTGCCCAGGGGCATTCCGCCCTTTGACGGGCTGACCGATCTGATCCTCAGACTGTTCTGAGCCGAACGCGCCGGAAAGCACGTCCACCCGACACATGAAATGAATGGGCCGCCTTTGGAAACGCTTCTTCATCTCGGCAATGGCCTTCTGACCTGCCTGCAACCGCTCAATCTGATGATCCTGATACTCGGCATCGTCGTCGGATTGATCGTCGGCGTGCTTCCCGGCCTCAGCCTGGTGATGGGGGTCGTGCTCTGCCTGCCGTTCACCTATAAGATGGACGTCACGCCCGCCATCATTCTACTCGGCGCCATGTATATTTCGGGCACCTATGGCGGCGCCTTCACATCCATCCTGTTCCGCATACCGGGCGAGCCCATCGACGTGCCGCTGCTGTGGGACGGCTATCCGATGGCGCGCGCCGGCCAGCCCGCCAAGGCGCTCGGCTGGACGCTGGTCGCGGCATTCAGCGGCGGAATGCTGTCCGCCGTCATCATGGTGGTGCTGACAGAGCCGCTGGCGAAATTCGCGCTGCGTTTCTCCTCGCCCGAATATTTCGCGCTGATCGTCTTCGGGTTGGCCTCGGTCGTCTCGCTGGCGCGAGGGTCGCTGGCCAATGCGCTGATCAGCCTGTGCCTTGGACTGGTGATCGCGACCGTCGGCACCGACACCACCTATGGCGCGGCGCGCTTCACCTTCGGCCTGCCCATTCTCGCCGACGGCATCGAGTTCACCGTCGTCATGGTCGGAGCGTACGGCGTGGGCGAAGTGCTGGCGCGGCTGGAACGTGGCTTTGCGAGCGCGCCTGTGATATCGGCGGGCGAGGCCGGGACGGAGTTTCCGTCGCTGTCCGAAATTCGCGGCATCGCGGGCATGCTGCTTCGGAGCACGATCCTGGGCAACATCATCGGCATCATTCCAGGCGCCGGCGCCACCATCGCCTCCTTCGTCAGCTATGGCGTCGAGGGCCAGATCGGCCGCCGGCGGCACTTGCTGGGCACCGGCATCCCCGAGGGCATCATCGCCCCGCAGGCCGCCGCGACGGCGAGCGTCGGCGGCGCCATGGTGCCGCTGCTTGCGGTCGGGATTCCCGGCAGCGGCGCCACCGCCGTCATCCTCGGTGCGTTCATGTTGCACGGCGTGCAGCCCGGCCCGCAGGTTCTGATCAACTCCTCGGACATGGTGTACGCGATCTTCGCCTCGATTTTCCTCGGCGTATTCGCGATGTGCGCGCTGGGCTATTTCGCCGTCCGCCTGCTCGTCAAAGTGCTGGATTTCCCGGAGGCCATCGTTTCCGCATTCGTGATGATCCTGTGCTTCATGGGCGCGCTGGCGATCCGCAGCGACATCACCGATATGTATCTGATGATCGTCTTCGGCGTCGTCGGCTATATTTTCGAGCGGCTGAATTTCCCTATCGCGCCGATGGTGCTCGGTGTCATTCTGGGGCCGCTGGCGGAAGAATCGTTCCTGAATTCGATGATCAGCTTCAGCAATGACTGGACGGTGTTTTTTACACGGCCGATCTCCGCCGTCATGATGAGCCTGACCGGTCTGGTGCTTCTGCTGCCGCTGCTGGGCGCGCTTCGCTTGCGCCCGCGCACGGCCGAGAGCGACGCCGAGCACGCCGTAGTGAGGACCCCCACGCCATGAACGAAGCCGCGCCGACGCGGTCGCCGCAAGCCGTTTCCGCCATTCACGGCCTCATCGCCAGGGCACGCACCGCGCAAGCGGCGTTCCGGGCGGCGACCCAGGAGCGCACCGACGCGGCGGTGCGGGCGCTTGCCTGGTCGCTCTACAAGCCGGAGCATGCGCGCGAGCTGGCGGAACTCGCGGTTGCGGATACCGGGCTCGGCAATGTTCCCGACAAGATCATCAAAAAGCAGCGGAAAACCTTCGGCACGCTGCGCGACCTGCTGCGCGCGAAGTCGGTGGGGATCATCGAGGAGGATGCGGCCAAGGGCATCGTGAAATATGCCAAGCCGATGGGCGTCATCGCGGCCGTCACGCCCTCGACCAATCCCGGCGCGACGCCCGTCAATAAGGCGATGATGGCGATCAAGGGCCGCAACGCTATCATCATCGCCCCGTCGCCGCTCGGCTATGCGGCGACCGCCCGCACCGTCGAATTCATGCGGGCCGAGCTGGAGGCCATCGGCCTGCCCGCCGATCTCGTGCAGATCCTGCCGAGCCCGGTGACCAAGGACGCGACCGAGGAGCTGATGCGGGCGGCCGATCTCGTCGTCGTCACCGGCAGCCAGGACAATGTCCGCCGCGCCTATTCGAGCGGCACGCCCGCGATTGGCGTCGGGGTCGGCAATGTGCCGGTGCTGATCGATGCCAGCGCCGACCTCGACGACGCGGCGCGTAAGATCTGCTCGTCGAAAATCTTCGACAATTCCACGTCCTGTTCCTCGGAGAATTCGGTCGTCATCCTGGATGAGGTTTATGACGCCGCCGTTGCCGCGCTGAAACGAGCGGGCGGCTATCTGTGCAGCCTGGCGGAAAAGCAGGCCATCGAGGCAACGCTCTGGCGGAACGGCAAGCTGAACCGCACCCTGATCGCCAAGGATGCCGACGTGCTCGCGGACGGCTTCAGCTTGGGCGAGGAGGCGCATGGCGCCAGCTTCTTCATGGTCGAGGAGACCGGCGTCGGCCGCGACTATCCGCTGTCGGGTGAAAAGCTGTCGCTCGTGCTCACACTCTATCGCGCGCGCGGCTTCGATGAGGGCAAGGCACGGCTGAGGGAGATTTTGGACTACCAGGGGAAGGGCCATTCCGTCGGCATCCACACGCAGGATTTGCAGCATGCGCGGGCGTTGGCGGAGGAGTTGGACGTCGTCCGCGTGCTGGTCAATTTCGCCCATACATTCGGCAATGGCGGCGGCTTCGACAGCGGCCTGGGCTTTACGCTGAGCATGGGCTGCGGCTCCTGGCAGAAGAACTCCATCTCGGAGAATCTGAGCTACAGGCACTTTCTCAACATCACCCACCTTGTCACGCGCATCCCGGAGGACAGGCCAACCGAGGAAGAGCTGTTTGGGCCGCATTGGCGGCTGATCGGCCATCGGGGAGAGGCGGGATGAACTTTCTTGAACATGCCGCCAAGATGCATGTGCTCGCACCGGCCGGCATCGCCGTGCCGGTTTCGGTGCTTTGCACCTCCCCCCGCGAGGCAGCGGCAGCGTTCGCGAGCGTCGGGCCGTGCGTCGTGAAGGCGCAAGTGCCCACCGGCAAGCGCGGCAAGGCCGGCGGAATCAGGATGGCTGACAGCGCTGAAGCGGCCATGGAGGCGGCGGCCGCCCTGCTGGGCATGCGGATCGAGGGACGCGACGTCGGAGCCGTGCTGGTGGAACGGCGCGCGGACATTGCCCGCGAGCTTTACGCCGCCGTGATAACCGACTTTGCCGCCGCGCGACCTCTCATCCTGTTTTCGACCGAAGGCGGCATCGACATCGAGGCGGCCGCGGCGAGCCGGCCCGCCACGCTCCGGCGGCTGCATGTGAGCCTGTCGAAAGGCGTGACGCGGGCCGATATCGAGACGATGCTGGATGGCGTCGATCTAGGCCCGGCGCGCTCGTCTGTCGCCGATGTGCTGGCCAGGCTTTATGCCGCCTATCGGGAGGCGGACGCCGAGCTGATCGAGATCAATCCGCTTGCGATCCTGGGTGACGGCTCTGTGATGGCGCTCGACTGCAAGCTGACGGTCGACGACGCCGCGGCGGAGCGCCAGCCTGGGCTCGCAGCGCTCGCAGCCCCGGAAAACCTTACGCCGCTGGAACTCAGCGCGCAGGCGGCGGGCCTGAAGTTCATCGAGCTGGATGGGACGGTCGGCCTGCTCGCCAATGGCGCCGGCCTGACCATGACGACAATGGATATGATTGCGCATTTCGGCGGCCGCCCGGCCAATTTCCTCGAAATCGGCGGCGAGGCCTATACCAAGGCGGAAGTCGCGCTGGGGCTGGTGCTGTCCCACCCACGCGTAAAAAGTCTTGTGATCAATTTTTGCGGCGCGTTCGCCAGAACCGATGTGATGGCCGACGGCGTCAGCGCAGCCTGGAAGAAATTACAGCCGTCGGTGCCGGTGTTCTTTTCCATTCACGGAACGGGAGAGGATGAGGCGGTCCGCATGGTTCGCGAGCGGCTGGGTCTGGATCCCTATGATCTGATGGAAGATGCGGTGCAAGCCGCCGTCGAGGCCGCCACATGATCTACCGGGCGGGTCAGCGGGTTCTGGTTCAGGGTATGACCGGCAAGCAGGGGAGCTTCTGGACGGAAAAGATGGCGGCCTGCGGTACGACGATCGTCGGCGGCGTCAATCCGAAACGCGCCGGAGAGACGCATCTGGGCGTTCCAGTGTTTGCCTCCGCGAAGGCCGCCATGAACGCGGCGCCCTACGACATCGCGGTGATGTTCATTCCACCCGCCATGGCCAGGAGCGCCGCCCTGGACGCCATCGAGGCAGGCGCCCGGACGCTGGTGATCCTGACCGAACATATTCCGGCGCGCGACGTGATGATCATCCGCGAGAGCGCGGACATGGCGGGCACACGCATTATCGGTCCCAATACCGCCGGCATCGTGACGCCCGGCGAAGGCTTTGTCGGCATCATGCCCGGACATAATCCCAATATTTTTCGGGCAGGGCGCGTCGGGGTGATTTCCCGCAGCGGGAGCCTGGGAACGCTGGTTTGCCTCAACCTGACCCGAGCGGGGCTGGGCCAGTCTGCTTTCATCGGCATCGGCGGCGACCCAATGATCGGAACCACCACACATGATGCGCTGCGCGCGCTGGACGCAGACCCGCGGACGGAGGCGGTCGTCATGGTCGGCGAAATCGGCGGCGCGATGGAAGAACAGGCCGCGTCCTATGCCGCCGAGATGGAAAAACCTGTCATCGCTTTCATCGCCGGACGCGTTTCTCCGCCGGGCAAGAAAATGGGGCATGCCGGCGCGATCGTGACCGCCTCCGCCGGAAGCTATGCGGGCAAGCGACACGCCCTGGAGCGCGCGGGCGTCGTGGTGGCGGAGACTCCATCGCAAATTCCGGGTTTCGTCATGTCCCGCCTCGATTCCGGAAAAACGAACTTGGCGGGAGGCTTTCGGGCGTGATAGCGCTCATTGTCAAGCTTCCACGGTGCGGGTGGAAGTTTTCAGGCCCCGATCTACGCGTACTTCCCATAACCGGCCTGGGAACGATAGAAGAATGGTATTATTGCATATTAGATCATTATTTTTTTAACTTATAGAATCCATTTATGCGCAAATTGTAATATTACTTATTCTCCACCTGGCTTGACCATAACTTGGGGAACCGCCACAATTTAACCAAGATTGGTCTATTAGCTTAATACTTGGATGGAGAAGTATTATGAAAACCTTTTCTGCTGCCTTTGCTAAGGCGGTTCTTTCTCAATTCGTCAGTGCAATTGCTTCCGCCACTCTGTTATTCGGGCTGAATCCGGTCCATGCGCAACAAGTGCAGCCTACCGCGGCGCCAGTCACTCATTCCACCGCTTATCAGGACCGAAAGCGGGAAATGAATGAGAACGTCGTGACGATTATCGCCTCCGGAACGAGCAGCCCCTTCACGATCTTCGCAGAAGATATGCAGAACGTGCTGGATCGCCCGGACGAACCAGGCTCCCTGCGCGTTCTGCCGATTCTCGGCCGGGGGGGCGGGCACAATGCGCTCGACGTGCTTTTGGTCAAAGGCGTCGACATGGGGATCATGGACCCCACGGATCTGGAGACTCTGCAGAAGAAGGATCCCGCCATCTTTGCCAATGTCGAGGACCGGATTCAATATATAACCAAGCTCGCCAATGGCGAATTCCAGGTCTTGGCGCAGAAGCAGTTCAAAACGTTGAAAGATCTGGATGGACAGAAGGTCAATTGCTTCAAGAAGAACAGTTCAACCAGCCTTGGGTGCGAACGCATCTTCGGCGTTCTCGGCATCAAGGCCGAGGTGGTCAACTTCGACCAGTCCGAGGCGAACGAAAAGCTGAAGGCCAAGGAAATTGCTGCGGTCGTTCGGTTCGCGGGCGCACCGCACAATGCGTTCACCGGTTTCAAGGCCACCGATGAGCTGCATTTCATCCCCGTCGATCCGGAGACTGTGTCGCCGGAGGGATTTCAGAAGCTGCTGGAAACCTATTCGCCCGCAGTCCTGAAGAATGAGTACTACCCCGCGTTGATACCGGCCGATCAGCCCGTTCCGACCATCACCAGCAGCACGCTTCTGGTCACCTATAATTGGGCACCCAATACGGAGAGATATCAGCGGGTCAGCAATTTCATCAATGAGTTCTTCTCGAACATCGAGAAGTTCAACGCGCCCGGCCGCCATCCGAAATGGAAGGAAATCAACCTCGCCGCAACGATTCCAGGAAAGTGGAAGCGTTTCAAGCCCGCGCAGGATTGGCTGGATAAATGGAAGAAGAGCGAAAAAGTCGCCTCCGCGGAAACCCGCGAAGCCTTCAATTCTTTCCTGCGGACGCGCGAGGGGACCAAGGAAATATCCACTCGGGAGCGTGAGATCCTCTTCGCGCAGTTCATGCAATGGTGGAACACAAAGCAGGCGGAAGAGCAGAAGACCACCCGCCGCTGAGGCGGGCCGGAATTCTGGGCATTAGAGCATTTCCAGCAAAGTGGATGCCGGTTTGCGTCAAGAAAATGCTACAGAACAAGGAGTTAGAGCCGCGCTCCGATTTAATTGGAGCGGCAAAGGCCCTAAGCAGCACCCCTGCCGGACACCGGGCAGATCCTTTGGCAAGAGGACTCCATGAGTATGCGCCGCGCGCTTCGGAGCTCGAAGTTTGTATTGCGCCGTAAAATCTGGCTGGCATTGGGAACAGGGATCGCGTCAGCTTCGGCGTCGGCCGGACCGGCGCAAACGGTCCGGGCAGGCCTGGAGGTCACCGCACCGGACCGGTCCCCGGTGCTCGTGCGGGCCCGGCAACAGCTCGCTGAATTGAAGGTGGACGATGTCGAGGGACCGCCCGGGAGTCCCATCCCGCTCAACATCGAGGTGCTGAACGCGGACGCCGCCGATCAGCTCTATATCCTGACCGGCATTCCCGAAGGCGTCTCGCTGAATCCGGGTGGGAATTTCGGTAAATTCTGGGCTGTGAACCCGAAGGTCATGTCGACTCTGGCACTCACCGCGCCGCCCGGTTTTGCGGGCTCGTTTACGGTCAGCGTCGTGCGCCGGAGCGACGGATCGGACTCGGCTTCGACCGCATCGGCCTCCTTTAAGGTCACCATCCGCGAGTCCGTCACCGCCGCAACCGCCATTATCGGCGACACGCCTGAACCACCGGCGGCCGCGCCGGCGCCCGCCGCCGTTCGAAAGCCCAATGCGAATGAAGCCGCTTATATGGCAAGAGGAAAGTCGCTCCTGAAATCGGGGGACATCTCAGGGGCCCGCGCCGTCTTCGAGTATCTTGCTCTTCAGGGCAGCGCCGCCGGAGCCATGGCGATGGGAGAAACCTACGATCCTCTCCTGCTCCGCGCGTTCGTCATCAAGGGGCTCGAGCCGGACGCGGAAAAGGCGCGCAAATGGTATCTGAAAGCCGAAGAGCTAGGCGGCCCCGATGCGCGCGGCCGCCTGAACGAACTGGCTGGACGGTGAGGCCGGCGGCTGAACCTCTACATCGCCGCCGTTGGCACCAGCGTTGACGCCTGGCGTCATCTCGTCGGATAATGGCCCCAGCCTAACGTCAGCGGCATCGAAATCCCGCGCATCCTGAATGGTCTCGCCGCAGACCAGACCTGCCGCAGCAGCCCGCCCCGAGGGAGTGAACGATGAACGCAGATGACCGTCCCGGCTCCGGCGCCAGACCTCTTTTGCCCACGCAGGAAAAGCCGACACTGATGTCGGCTTCGGAGGCCCTGGTGGAAACATTGGTGGCGCACGGCGTGACGGACGTCTTCGGCATTGTGGGCTCCGCCTTCATGGACGCGCTCGATCTGTTCCCGGCAGCTGGCATCCGCTTCATGCCGGTGGCGCATGAGCAGGGCGCCGGGCATATGGCCGACGGCTATTCGCGCGCGACCGGCCGGCACGGCGTCTGCATCGCGCAGAACGGGCCTGGCGTCACCAATTTCGTCACCGCCATCGCGGCGGCCTATTGGGCGCATTCGCCTGTCGTCTGCATGACGCCGGAAACCGGCTCCAACACGCAAGGATTGGGCGGTTTCCAGGAGGCTGAGCAACTGCCTTTCTTTGAAAAAATCACCAAATATCAGGTGCATTGCGGCAATCAGCAGCGCATTCCCGAGCTTTTGAGCCGCTGCTTCGACTACGCGATGATCGACCGTGGTCCAACCCAGTTCAACATCCCCCGCGATCTGTTCTACGGCGATTTCCAGACCACCATTCCGCAGCCGGTCGCCGTCGAGCGCGGGCCGGGCAGCGTCGAGGCGTTGGCGCGGGCGGCCGACATGATCGCGAAGGCCGAATTTCCGGTGATCCTTTCGGGTGGCGGCATCGTCATGTCCGGCGGCGTCGGTCAGGTGCAAGCTCTCGCCGAATATCTGCAAGCCCCCGTGATCAACACTTATCTCCACAATGACAGCTTCCCCAAGGACCATCCGCTCTGGGCCGGTCCAATTGGCTATCAGGGCTCGAAGGCGGCGATGAAGCTGCTGGCGCAAGCCGATGTGGTGATCGCGCTCGGCACGCGGCTCGGGCCCTTCGGAACGCTGCCACAGCATGGCATCGACTATTGGCCCAAGGACGCCAAGCTGATCCAGGTCGATATGAATCCGCGCAAGATCGGCTTGGTGAAGCGCACCGATGTCGGCATTTGCGGCGATGCCGCCCAGGCGACGACGGCGATCCTCGATCGGCTGCAGTCGAGCAACAGCGGCATCCGCGCTCACGCGACGCGCGAAGGGCGGCTCGGCGAAATCAAATCGCAAAAGGAGGCCTGGGAATCCGAACTCAACGAATGGGGCCAGGCGTCCGGCTCGCCGATCGCGCCGCGCCGGGCGCTGCGGGAACTGGAAAAGGCGATGCCCGAGAATGCCATGGTGACAACGGATATCGGCAATATCTGCTCGGTGTCCAATAGCTATCTGCGCTTCGAGAAGCCGAACAGCTTTTTCGCCGCCATGAGTTTCGGCAATTGCGGCTATGCCTATCCGACCGCCATCGGCGCCAAGGTCGGCCGCCCCGACCGCCCCGCGATAGCCTATGTCGGCGACGGCGCCTGGGGCATGAGCTTCGGCGAAACGCTTACCTGCGTGCGCGAGAATATTCCCGCAATCGCGGTGGTGTTCAATAACGGCCAATGGGGTGCCGAGAAGAAGAATCAGATCGACTTCTACGCCGACCGTTATATCGGCACCAACCTTGAAAATCCGAGCTTCGCCGGCATCGCCAAGGCAATGGGCGCGGAGGCCATCAAGGTCGATCAGCCCGACATGATCGGCGACGCCTTGCGGATGGCCGCCGCGTCGGGCAAACCCACCGTGATCGAGCTTATGGTCACCCAGGAGCTCGGCGATCCCTTCCGCCGCGACGCTCTGAAAAAGCCGGTTCGGCTGCTGGACAAATATAAAGCGCTCTCGGTCGCCTGAGCGGCCGTACCTCGCGCGGCCGGGCGCCGGGTCACGGGCGCGACGCCCCTGAAAGCGCGATCCGGCGTTCCGCGCTATTCGGCGTCGAAAATGCGGTAGCCGACGCCGGGTTCGGTCAGGATCAGCTTCGGTTCCGCCGGGTCGTCCTCAAGCTTCTGGCGCAGTTGGCCGATGAAGACGCGGAGATATTGCGTGTCGCCGCCATGGGCCGGCCCCCAGACCTGCGCCAGGATCTGGCGATGCGTCAGCACCCGTCCGGCATGACGGGCGAGAAGAACGATCAGCTCGAATTCCTTGGGCGTCAGGCGCACCGCTTCGCCGGCACGCGTGACCCGATGCGCGGCGGCATCGATCACGACCCTGCCCATCTGGAAACAGCTCGCCGCCTCCGGAGGAGCGGCCTCGCGCCGGCGCAGCACCGATCTGATCCGCGCCAGCAGTTCGCCGATACCGAATGGCTTGTTGATGTAGTCGTCGGCGCCGAGGTCCAGGGCCGCGATCTTCTCGGTCTCGCGATCCCTGGCGGAGAGCACGATGACGGGCACGACGGATCGGCGCCGGATTTCGGCGAGCACGTCCTTCCCGTCCATGTCAGGCAGGCCGAGGTCGAGAATGACGACGCCAATTCTGCCCGATGCAAGCTGGCGCAGCGCGTCGGCGCCCTTTGTTGCCGACAGCACGTCGAAGCCGCTCGCCATCAGGCTCGGCCGGAGGAATCGGTGGATCTGCGGCTCGTCGTCGACAACCAGAATGCGCAGCGGATGGGTCATTGGCGATTGCCCTCGGGGGCCGCGGCATGAACGCCGGTTGCGTCCGCGGCCGGCAATGGAATGCGCACGACGATGCGTGTGCCCCTGCCCTCGGCAACCGGGCTTTCGGCATGAATTGTGCCGCCCATACCCTCAACGACGCGCTTGCAGATGGTGAGGCCCAGCCCTGTGCCCGCAACGTCAGGCCCTCCGTTCCGTACCCGGTAGAATTTGTCGAAGATCGCCGCCAGTTGCTCCCTCGCGATGCCATGGCCCTGATCGGTCACGGTCAACTCCGCTGCATTGCCGCAGGTTGCCACGGCTACCGCGATCGACTGCCCGGGCTCCGAAAACTTTACCGCATTGTCCAGCAGATTGAAGACGACATGCTCAAACAGGGTTTCATCTCCACGCAACACGGGGATCGATGGCCCCACCGAGAGCTGGATCGAAGATCCGGAAGCATATTGCTTCGCCCGCGCAACCGCGATCTGGGCCACGTCGGCGATGTCGAGCCAGTCCTGACACAGATATGGCGCTTCGGCGTCGAGGCGTGTCATGTCGAGCAGGTTCGAGACGAAGCGGGCGAGCCGGCCCGTCTCCTCCTCGATGGCCGCGAGGAGGTCTGCTCGTGCTTCGGGCGGCAGGCTCGAACCGAGCTGGCGCAGGCTCGTCACGGCGCCGAGGATCGAGGCGAGCGGAGTCCTCAGATCGTGCGACAGCGACGAGAGCAACGCTGATCGCGTGCGTTCACGCTCCGCCTCGTCGCGGGCAGCGGCGCTTTCCGCGGCGAACTGCGTGCGCTCGATCGCGATCGCGGCATGGCGCAGCACCGTCTCCAGCGCCGCATCGTCTTCGTTCGCAACCATTCGCCCGGCCGGCGCAAGACCCATGGTTCCGATAACGCCGCGCGACGTCATGAGCGGCCGGAACTCGAACCGGGCGCCCGGCCAGCCGAGAGCGGCGGCGGACCTGGTTTCGCCACTGCGCCAACTGCGCTGAGCCGCCTGCCAGTCGGCTGGCTCCAGATCGACGCCGGTTGGCGCGGCCGCTCGGATTTCAAGGCTCTCCGATCCCTGTAACACTATCACCGCCGGCCCCTGCACGATCGCTGCGGCCTGGGCCGCAAGCGCACCGAGTATCGAGTGCATGTCGTCCGCAGCGGCGAGGGTGGCCGCGAAATCGTTCAACGACAGCAGCGTCATGGCGCGTTGGCGGGAGCGGTCGGCGGCTTCGCGCATGCGTCCCGCGACGCTGCCCGTCAGCAGCGCTACCGCAAGAAAGACGATGAGCGAAAAAAACTCCTGCCGATCGGCAATGGTGAAGGTGAAGGTCGGCGTGATGAAAAAGTAGTTATAGGCGAGGAACGCGAGCAGGGCCGCGGCAAGGCCCGTCCATACCCCAAGGCCGATGGCAGCCAGCACCACAAACAGGAGATAGAAGAGCGGCACGCTTTGTTGCGGCAGCCAGTAGGTCAGGCCGGCGCCGATCAGCGTCGCGGCGGTGACGAGCAGCACGCCAGCCAGAAGCGCACGCGGACCCCGCAGCGGTCGCGGAAGGCGCTCCCAAATGTCGGCATAGGGGTGCGCCAGGTGCTCGGCGGCGCCGGCCGCAAGCCGCGGTTCGCGAAGGCCAATTTCCTTCATTCTGGCTCGGGATCCTCTACCGACACGCCGCCGCTTCTGACGGCCATTCTACCGCTCCGCCAGACCCCGACCCTCATGATTTTCGCTCATATTTACGCGAACCTTATGGGCGACGGGTCAAATCCGCATCGCAACCTTATATGGGGAGAAGCATGTCGGAAGCTGAAACGCCACCAGCCCCATGAGGCAATGACATGTTCAGCTCCGCCGCCGCTCTGCCCGCCTCGGCTACACCGCATGAGGGCGGCAGGACCGGTTTCCTGGCCTTGACGCTAGGCTCCATCGGCGTCGTCTATGGCGACATAGGAACCAGCCCGCTCTATGCGATCAAAGAGTCCTTGAACGCCGCGCGCGGATCCGCGCCGCTAACCCCGGACATGATCTACGGCGTGCTGTCGCTCGTGCTTTGGGCGCTGATCATCATCGTCACCTTGAAGTACGTCATCGTCATGCTGCGCGCCGACAATAATGGGGAGGGCGGCACTTTGAGCCTGATGGCGCTGGCGCAACGCTCGCTCGGCGACAAGGGGCGCATCGTGCTGCTGCTCGGAATGATGGGAGCGGCGCTGTTTTACGGCGACGCCATGATCACGCCGGCGATTTCGGTGCTCTCGGCCGTCGAAGGGTTGAGCCTCGTCACGCCGGCGCTCGAAAGCTTCGTACTGCCGATCAGCCTGGGAATTCTGGTCGGCCTGTTCGCCATCCAGAGCTACGGCACGGCCAAGGTCGCCGCCTGGTTCGGCCCGATCATTGTCGTGTGGTTCGCGGCCCTCACCGTCGGCGGCGTCGGGAACATCATGCATGCGCCGGAAATTCTCGGCGCCGTCAATCCCTATTACGGCATAATTTTCCTTGCGAGCCACGGCATGGCCGGACTGCTCGCGCTCGGCGCCGTCTTCTTGGCCGTAACGGGCGCCGAGGCGCTTTACGCCGACCTCGGACATTTCGGACGCAAGCCGATCCAGACCGCCTGGCTTACCTTGGTATTTCCGGCCCTGGCGCTCAACTATCTGGGACAGGGCGCATTGCTGCTCGGCCGGCCCGAGGCGCTCGAAAATCCTTTCTTTCGGCTCTATCCGGCGTGGGCGCTGCTGCCAATGGTGGGACTGGCGACGGTTGCGACAATTATCGCAAGCCAAGCGGTGATTACCGGCGCGTATTCGATGATGCATCAGGCGATCCAACTGGGCCTGCTGCCGAGAGTCACGATCCGGCGAACGTCGGCAACGGAGAAAGGCCAGATCTACATCCCGGCCGCGAACTGGCTTTTGCTGGTCGCGGTTCTCTATCTGACGGCCTCGTTCCGCAGCTCGAGCGCGCTCGCCTCCGCCTACGGCATCGCGGTGACCGGCACGATGATCGTCACGGTCATTCTGGCCAGCATCGTGGCGCGCCACTACTGGGGCTGGCCGCGGTGGCTCACGGCGCTGGTGATGCTTCCCTTCCTATTGGTCGATACCGTCTTTCTCGGCGCCAATCTTCTGAAGATCCTGGAGGGCGGGTGGCTGCCGCTCGCTGTCGGTTCGGCTTTGTTGGCCGTCATGATGACGTGGCGGCGCGGCGCGCAATTGTTGAACGCGCGGACCCAGAGGGAGGAATTGTCGCTCGCGGACCATCTGCCGCTGCTGGAGCGTAGGTTTCACGACCGGGTCGAGGGCACCGCTGTGTTCATGACGGGCCATCCCGATCGCGTACCGACCGCGCTCATGCACAATCTCAAGCACAACAAGGTGCTGCACATGCACAACATCATCGCCTGCGTCGATATTACTGACACACCGTATGTCGAGGAGGCGGATCGGGGCCAGGCAGCACGGATCTCGGACAGCTTCACCGTCGTCAGGCTGAAGTTCGGATATATGGAGGAGCCCGACGTGCCCGGCGCGATCATGGGACGCCGGCTCGGGCTTGGCCTCGATCGGATGCAGACATCGTTCTACCTCTCGCGCCGGGCGCTTCGGCCTGCAACGCGATCCAGCATGCCCGTGTGGCAAGATCGCCTGTTCATCTGGCTCTCCCGCTATTCAAGCGACGCCTCGCAATATTTCAAGATCCCGACCGATCGGGTGATCGAAGTCGGAACGCAGATCGTGATCTGAGATCGCCGGCCCTCAGACTCGCCGCGAGGAATGCGTGCTTTAAGGTCGTATCGAGGCTGATGGCGCCCTACCCGCTTCCGGCGAACGCCCGTTGCCGCCCTCCAATCCGCGCAGCACGTTCCCGAGGGAACAGACCAGGGCGGCGCGCGCCGGTATTCTCATGGCTATCGCGACGTCAAGCGTCTGCGAGCATCGATTGCGCATCAAAGGCAGAGCAACCCAATTCAATGTTATGAACAGGAGATAAGTCATGGTAACCAACGAAACTGACGGCACCCCGCGCGAGTTGACCGGTTCCGAGCTTTCCGGCGTCAGCGGCGGCTTCCGCATCGATCTTTTCGGCTACACGCTTTTCTTGAGGAGCGGCGACGGCTGGGCCTATGGCTGCGTCGCGGACGGCGAGACATATGGCTGCGTTACGACCGTAGGCGGAAAGGTCTACACCTCGTCCGGGCCGGTTCCACATTAAGAAGCAGCACCGGCATTTCGGCTACCGTGGACCAAACAGATGGATAGCGACCACGGCCGGTTCCGCCGGATACGGCCTTGGTCTCACGGCCCAAAATTGATGGCCAGCTTCCAACTCACGGGCAGATGACGGTCGAAATCCATCTGCTGATGAAGAATACGAACGACGTCGACATATCATCGATCTCGCGGCAAAATGAGATGTGCGAGCCAACCGCCACAAGTGGTCAATTCGTTGCGCCCCATCGGAAAACTTTATTCCGAGTTACTTAAAATCCGCGTTCGGCTTAATCTTGTGCATTGCTGCGCGAAGATCACGCGTTTCACCACTCTCGCCCAGCTTCCCGGCCAGCACGAACGCATAAAGCCCGAGCAAGACTAGCACCTGGCTTATCGCGGTCACCGTGAACAGGCTGACGAAGCGCATATCCGCTGCGGATAGATCGTGAACCGACATTCAATCCGAGGTGCAATCGGATGGCTTCTTGTCGGCTAGACGAATGGGCGCATCAGCGGAGAAATGATATAGTAGTTGGCTAGCCACGCGAGAAATACTGCAACGAAAAGAAGTACCGCGCTCAGCCAAATTTTGGTTTCGTAAACTTTCGCCCACCAATAGCTCGTGACTGCGTAAAATAATGGGACGGCGGTCATAATAATGAGCAACGACAAAAGCGAGAGCCAATCATTGAAAGTGGGGGTCTGCTCAGTCTTGTATTCAACCTTAGATTGCGCATCAAAAACACTATCAGGCCCGACAACAAGCAATATTGGGAGCATTGCCGCAATTAGAAAAGGAAAATAAATTCCGTTGATATAAGATCCGAGGATTAGACTTTTTTTGAAGGGTTGACGCCTACCTATGATAAGAAATACGAGATGATATATGACGACAACTAGCAGAATCCGAAATAAAACTAAAGATCCAAACAGAAATTCATTTACCCCTCGATCATATTTGCTTAGAGCGGGCGTTATGACGAGATAAGCAAGGGCGATACCAGCACCGATAAATTTGAATGCCCGTTTCAGCTCCTCCGGGTCGTCGAAAGAAATTGTGTGCACAAAGGCGAAAGGGTGCGGGGCGATCCGGCGAAGTGTCGTGACGAACTCGATCACTGAATTGCACAGATCGCCGAGAACAGGAATATCGCGCGCGTTCATCCAGGCCTTCAATTTGTCTTGCAAGGCATTTGTTCGTCTCATGCGGCTGTGATGCAATGATGGCGATCCCGACGTCTTGAGGCGCACTATAGTTACGATATCATTTTTTGCCGGGTTAGCGGAACCCGACGATCATCACGCTCTGACACGCCGCGCGCGCTCGAAATCCAGGTGGACTTGCCGCTGAAAAAGGAAACTTGAGGCGGCGGCAGTGCGGCTTTTGGGCCAATACCTGGCGTCGGTCGTCCGGCAGCCGCGCCCGCGTCAGTGTGGCCAAGCGCCAGCGACGATACGGCCATCTGTCAGCTTGCATCAAAGATTCCAAGCGTCAGCGTTCCCGGAAGGCGCGCTGCATCTGGGCTTGCAGCGGCTTCATCAGGTAGCTGGCGAAAGTCCGCTCGCCCGTCTTGATGAACACTTCGGCCGGCATTCCGGGCACCAGCCGCAGACCCTTCAGTTTCGCCAGCTCATCTGCGGAAACCCGCACGGCGGCGGTGTAATAAGATTGATTGTTTTGCGGATCGTGGGTGAGGTCGGCGGCGATGCGGATCAGCGTGCCCTCCACTTCGTCCGTCGTCCGCCTGTTGAAGGCGGTAAAGCGCACGCGTGTCGCTTCTCCGATGATGAGCTGGTCGATATCCTGAGGACTGATGCGCACTTCCATGATAAGGCGGTCGGTGTAAGGCACGATGAGCATCAGCGTTTCCGACGGCGAGATGACACCCCCGATCGTATGCACATTGAGCTGGTGCACGATGCCCGAAATCGGCGCGCGGCTTTCCAGCCGCCGCAACTGGTCTTCGGCGGTGATCCGCCGCTCCTGGAGTTCGGTGATCTTGGTCCCGGTCTCGCGCAGGTCCTTGATCACGTCGCTGATGAAATCATTGTCGCTCTGAACGATCTGCAGCTCAGTTTCGGCGATCTTTGCCTGCGATTGTACGATTTTAGCCAGCGTGTCACCCAGAAAGCCCTGATTGCGCAGCACCTCACGCTCAAGCCCGCTGATACGCGGCCGTCGCACGGTGCCCCTCTCCTGCAGAGGTTTGAGATCCTCCACCTCCTGATCGGCCATGCGGAGCTGCCCGGTGACAGATTTTGCTGCTCTTCGAGACCGTGCACCTCCTCACGCAATTGGCGGATGCGTTTGTGCGCGTCGAGAAATAAGTCGACGAACAGCGCCTCAATCGACGTGCCGTCGTGGCCGATTGTCAAACGGCTCGCAATGTTGACCCCCAATCGGCGTCCAAAACTGACCCCGCTTTGCGCGAGGTATTGGGCTCGTTAGGACCTGTGATTGCTGAGATTTGTGGAGCTGGGGTTGGCTCTACCCCGACAGATGTGCGTGTGCTGCTGCCCAGCTGGAGCGGGGTCATTCGCTGACGCTGATCCACAGCCACCATCCTTTGCGCGAGTCGCAGCGTCTCGCGTGTTTGCTGAAAGTCTTTATTCTCGCGGAAGCGGGCAAAGAGTTCGTGCAGGCCCGGATGGAACGGATAGCTAGCTGCAACCTCCTGCGCCCATCGCTCATACGAACTGGGGACCGCGCCCTGTTGGATCGCAGTCCTTAGGGCCGTTGCGTACTGTTGCCCCACAGAACGCCGCTCGGCATCGCCGGGTAGCTTTTCGAAAAGCTTGCTTCTCAGAATGCCATACAATTCCGGGCTATCAATCCGGACCGGCTCAATATCCATTGCGGCGCAACTCACCTCACGGGTCGCGTTGTCGATCGCCTGTTGGACGCGGGAACTGCCTTCCGCCCAAGCTCCCGAAAGATCGCTGATCACAAGGCAACAATTAGGGAGCTTGTTGCTAAGGATCGCGTTCATAAGGTTGGCCAGCGCTATCGCCAATCGATCGGCTTCCGATCCCTGTGGACCGCCCTGCCTATTCGCCAAGCTCACGAAATAAGGCGGCAATTCGTCGAGCAGGATCAAGGCGGGGTCACTGCCAATTACTTTGGCCCAAGTCGAAGGGCCGGGCTCCTCCGTGGTGTGAGTCCAGTGGGATGCGCGCCCAAGGTCGCGAAAGATGCGCACCCAGAGATAATCGCGCATGTCCGTCTCACGGCCGGAAAATGCAGAGACCCGGATTGCTCGGTCATCGACCTTCATGCCGAGATTACCGAGCACCGTTTTCCGCAGGCCGCCGTCACCTGCAAGCAAGGCCGCCGCAAGAAGGTTGTGCGTCTTGCCGCCACCCATTGCCTGTTTCAGCCGATAGACGCCTTGTTTACTCTCGCCAGTAAGTCGTTGAAACACCTGACGCAGCAGGGTTGCCATACCTTCAGTGATGAAGGTCTCGTTGAAAAAGCTCTTTGCGTCCAGTGTCGCCAGATCGCCTATTTCGGCGACCGTTTCTGCTCGATGACACCGAGAAAGTCGCCTTTCTCGGTGTGCAAAGCGAACTAAGTGTCAATTGAGGCATCGTCTCGCCCGGATTGATGGGGTCAGCGAACAAAACGCCGAAGGGGCCTGTGGCGCCACTTTCGCAACCAACACGCTAATGAAGGGAACTCGTATTGAAACGCGCAGATATTATCTATCGATAGGAATTCTAAGACAGGCCTTGATGCGGACGACCGAATTCGAGCGGAGTGGATAACCTTGGTGTGGGAACAAATGTGGGAACGTCATTTGACTTACTCGTAAAAATTCAATTCCTTCAATGCGTTAAGCGTGACTGCTGGCGGAGAGAGAGGGATTCGAACCCTCGAGACAGTTTCCCGCCTACACGCGTTCCAGGCGTGCGCCTTCAACCACTCGGCCACCTCTCCAGTGGCGCGTACTATAGCGGGCGGCTCGCATTGTGCAAGCGGGGTCCGGCGGTCTTTCCTAGGCCAATTATTGCCCGCCGACACTCAATTTGCTAGTAAGACGGATGCCGCTGGGAAAAGGCGCGTTCCGCGATGATATTGCGATTTCTAGGCTATGTTTTTCTGTGTCTTGCCATTGCTGCTCTGGCCTATGACGGCACGCGCATGATCGCCGACAATGGACGTTTCGCGTTTACGTCGCTGCAGCAGCAATGGACGAATATCAGCCCGGGCAGTATGGAAGCGGCGCATGGGCTGGCCGACCAGGTCAGCGCCTATTTGTGGAGTCCGGTGCTGATGACAGTGCTGGTGCTGCCGGCCTGGATGGTGGCATGCGGGTTGGGCACGCTTTCCTACCTGGCGGGGTACCGGCGGCCGCGACCCGTGCTCCCGGACGGGATATGAACCACAGACGGCGCCGGGCAATCAGCGCTCGGTGCCTGTCCGCTCGAGCGCAAAAACCTCTTTCGGCAGCCTGCCAGAGCATTTTCCAGCAAAGCGGCCGCCGGTTTGCGTCGAAAAAATGCGACGAAACAAGGAATTAGAGCCGCGCTCCGATTCAATCGGAGCGGAAAAGGCTCTAGCCCGCATTGCGCTGCAACTCGTCGAAGAAAGTCGCCGGGTCGAAGTGCAGCGGGTCGCTGTAGGTGTATCGATTATCGATCTTGCAGTTTCGTGCTGACACTGCGGACACCGAGCCGATCAGCGCTGCGGCAATAAGAACGGTGCGAATGACTGTGCTCATGATTATCTCTTTTTAGCAGGACCGGATTTTTCCGGCCTACCTAGAGATGTGGCTGGCCGCATGAGGCAAAAGAAGACGGCTCCCAAATCCTTGATCGATGGTGAGGCCGGCGTGAAAATCCGCCCCTCGCAGCCCTCGGCCACACGTCAGTGCCAGAGCCGTGAGGCCTGAAACGCGATTGCGGCGGTCGTCGCGATCGCGAGTGCGGCAATCAGCAGCTTCCAGCCGACGCTTTCCAGCTTGCGGGCCGCGCTCAGCCGGTCTGGCAAAATCTCGGGCGCATCCCATCCCGGCTCCTCCTGGACCAGGGCGCGGAGCCCTCTATTGCCCTCGACGATCCCGCGCCGGATGAGCGGCACGCCGGCCCGTCCGGCGATCTGTTCGGCAATGGTGCTGAAAGGCATGGGCGGATCTTCGGAGTTCTCGCGCACATAACCGAGGGTGAGGCGTCTGCCGTCCTTGCGCACCAGGCAGGCGGACTGGACGATCACCGGCAGCACCAGATAGCGGTAGATCTCGCCCCGCGTTTCAACGGCCGCCAGATCCGCATAGGGGACTTCGCATTCCGTGTAGGGAAACAGCGGCGTCGGACCGTGCCAGTTCGGCAGCACCATGGCGGCCTTATCCGGCCCGAGACGCACTTCCGAATGCGACGCGGCAAACAGGAACAATCCGGCGTAGACCAACAGGACGCCGCCGGTGACGAACATCAGGAAGAAGATGGCGGAATCGGTCCGAAGATGATGCGTCGCCAGCCAAAGCGTACCGGCAAGCGCATTCACCATGAACAGCACGATCAGGAAAAAGGTGATGCTCAAGATGCTTTGCAGGCCGCGGCTGGGCCGGTAGCGCGTGACGTCGTCGACAGGCTTGAGATCGGCCATGGTTCACCCCCTCCTGTGCGACGGTCCCGGGCAGGCCATGCGCGCGAGCCCCGAGCGGAAAGGTAAACGGCGCCGTGATAGCGTCAAGTTCAAATACGCGTCACCGGCGGCCAGCCTGCTGACGAAAGTGGCAAGAATGCTTACATTGGGGCAGTAGCCGAGCTTTGAAAGGATGCGACATGGGACTGTTCACAAGCCGAAAGACCAAGATGCCCGAAAGAGGCGAGGCATTGCCGGGGCGCGGCGATCCGATTCCGACAGCCGCCCGCCACCACATCAAGAACGTGCCTCTGAAAGGGCCGTATCCGGAAGGCTCCGAGAAGGCATTGTTTGGCCTCGGTTGCTTCTGGGGCGCGGAAAAGGCGTTCTGGTCCATACCGGGCGTCTATGTCACCGCAGTCGGATATGCGGGCGGCTACACGCCGAACCCAACCTATGAGGAGGTCTGCTCCGCGCGCACCGGCCACAATGAGGTGGTGCTGGTGGTGTTCGATCCCAAGGTGGTGTCGTATGAGACGCTGCTGAAGAAATTCTGGGAAGGGCATGACCCGACGCAAGGGATGCGCCAGGGCAACGATATCGGCACGCAATACCGTTCGAGCATCTTCACCTATTCCCAGGAGCAGAAGCGCGAGGCGGAGGCATCCAAAGCGGCTTACGAAGCGGCGCTGAAGGATCGCGGCTATGGCGCGGTGACGACCGAAATCGAGGAGGCGCCGGAGTTCTATTTCGCCGAGGATTACCACCAGCAATATCTGTCGAAGAACCCGTCCGGCTATTGCGGGCTCGGGGGGACCGGCGTGAGCTGCCCAATCGGGATCAAGCAAGCGGCCGGATAAGCTCAAGCTGCAGCATATGGCGCCAGGTCATGATCGCTTCAAAGGGAAACGATCATGACCCGGGTTTCTTTGTTTTCGCACGATTTTTCGGGGAAACCGGTGTCCACTTTTCCCGATCGTGCTCCAGAGCCCGGCGCAGGATGACCTCCGGGTCGTCCTGCGAAAAGCGGAACCCTTGCGCCAACGCCCGCGCCGAGCGAATGTCGTAGCTCAGCAGAAAATAATCGGCGCTGCCTCCGAGCAGCGGCCGCGCAACCCAGTCGGGAACCTTCAGGCGCACCCGCTTGCCGGCGAGGGCGGCGATGGTTTCGGCGACATTGCGGAAACGCGGCAGTCGCGGCGAGACGCAGTTGATGACGCCGTCGCCGGCATCGCCGTCCGCCGCCCAGCGCATCATGGCGACGGCGTCGTCGACATCGACGATGGGGACAAGCTGGTCGCCATCGCCGACAATGAAGCCGCCGACGCGATGGCACAGCCGCAGCAGTTTCCTTGGGTAGCCTTCAGGGCTGCACACCATGCCAAAGCGGATGATGGTGACCTTGGCGGAGCCGTTCGCCGCCGACAGCGCCGCGTTTTCCCAGGCCCTCAGCGTCGACTGGATTAAGGATTGCCCGTGCGTCTCGATGCGGGTTTCCTCGTCGTAAACCTCGTCGCGGCGGCCCGCATAGATGCCGAATGACGACGCGGATATCAGCCGGACCGGGGCGCCGCCGATGGCGCGCGCGATCATCTGGGCGCTGGTGACGCGGGAGGTGATGATGCGTTTCTTCTTCGCCTTGGTCCAGCGCCCGCCGACCGGCTCGCCCATCAGGTGAAAGGCGATGGAAACACCATCGAGCGCCGGGGCGGGAAGCTCGCCCTGCATCGGGTCCCAGGCGAAGACGGCGGCATGATCTCCGTAGAGCTGGCGCAGCTTCGCCGCGTCGCGGCCGACCAGATGCACCGTCCGGCCTTCGGCCAGATAGCTCTTCGCGATGGCACGGCCAAGCAGCCCGGACGCACCCGTCACCATAACCACCATCAGCGCCTCGATCCCGGTTTGCGCACGCGACCGCAGAGACGCGAAACTAGTCTTGTTCAGCCGGTTTCCAAACAGAATTCCAGCGTTTTCGAGGCGGTAGCGCGCGATCGCTCCGACAATGCATGATCGTCCGGCGCGAGGCCGGGCGTCATTCATGCTGATGGAAACAGGCGACGCGAACGGTGCAGGGCCGGGCCGCTACCTGAACTTAACAAGATCGAAATTCGTATAGCAGTCGCGGCTAGGCAGGTTCGACTTGCCGCTGATCGCATTGTCGAAGGCTTCGGTGAGATTGACGCCCTCATCCTGCTCGCGAATTCCGACGATGATCAGCGGACGCTGCCAGCTTGTGCCGTTCGCACCTTCGGCGGCTTTGCATGCGCCCTTGAACTGGCCGAGATTGAGTGTCCAGATGCCTTTTTCCGGAGGAACCGCCTTGGTCAGCCAGCCCGCGGCGGTCAATGCGCGCTGCCTGGCCCGCTCGGCTTCCTCCTGGACCTGGCCTTCCTGGGAGGCGAGGCCGACGGCGATCACCTGACCCGACCGGTCAAGTCCCGAGCGCAGCTCCGGCGTGAAAACCCGGTCGGCGGTGTCCTGTTCCGGAATGGGCTGATCGCCCTGGGTGACGACGGTCGAGCTTTTGCGCGCCCAGGTCAGATCGGTCGGCAGCACCGCGACATCGAAAGCGGCCCGTTTTTGAGCAGCATCATGTCCCTCGATGGGGAAGACCACGGACGATCCCCATTGCTGCGTCGGCACGGCGACTTCGGCGACAGGCGCAGCCGGTGCGGCTGGCGGTGCGTCCACGACCTTCTCGACGGGGAGGGGGCGTTGCCAGAGAATAGCGGCGATGATGGCGGCGAACACGGTGAGCGCCATCAGCCCCTCGGCACGCGGGCGCGCCGTCCTTCCGCCTCCCCAAAGCCAGAAGAAAAGGCCGCGATCTTCGTCGTCGTCCCTGTTGCGCTGTCTCATTGGCTGCCCGGCCCGGTCATTGCTCATAACGCGCCCTCTCCATCTGATGCTTTACCAATTTATGGCGGTAGCGGAATAACAGTTTGGGGATGATTGGAACAGCCGGTTTTTACCGAATTTCGCGATCTGTTACCAGAGCGCGATAGGCGGCCGGCGTCACCCCGATGCCGGTTTTGAAGCAGACGGTCATATGCGCCTGGCTGCAAAAGCCGGTGCGCGTCGCAATGTCGGCGATGCCCGAGCCGGTGCCGCGCAGCAATGAGCGCGCCGCCGCGACCCGCCGGGCCATCAAATATTGGTGCGGGGTCTGCCCGACGGCTGCCCTGAAGGCGCGCAGGAAGAAGCCCGCGGAGAGACCGCATGCCATGGCCATATCGCCGATTGCCAGAGGGTCCGCCAGCCTTGCCTCGATCAGGTCCTCGACAATTTTCAGCCTTCGGGATGTGAGGGAGCGGGCAGGGCGTTGGCTCGGCCCGGCGTCCGTGGCGGCCGCGTGGAGGGTGCCCAGCAGCCCCGCCACCGCCGATTCGCGCGCGGCGGGGTCGGCGTTGCCGGATAGCAGCAGCCGCCGCAGCGCATAGGCCGCGCGGACGCTTGCGGCGCAGATCCGGCCGGTGAACTGGTGTTGCGGCACGCCGCGCGCGCCGTCTTCGTCGCCGCACAGCGCGGCCAGCGCATCCGGGGCGCCGCTGAGCGTCAGATATTCGCCGCCTTCGGCCGCTTCCGAAAAGACCGAGCAGCCCACCGGCGTGAAAGCCAGGCCGTGCGCGGGGGCGCGGAATGCGCGCACCCGGTCGGAGCCAAAGGCGTGAACCCCGCACTGGCTTTCGAACGCGAAGCCGACCACGGGCCGCGAGGGCGTGTAGCGGACGCTGTAGGCTCCGCGCGGCAGCAGGCGAAGCTCGACGCTGGTGGCCCTTGCGTGTGGAGAGGCGGAATTCATTGGGCGAGGCTAACCTGCCACGGCGGGCCGGGCAATCGGCTCAGCCCATTTCGGGGCGATTTCATGAAAGCCAAATCGGTCTTTGCCGGAGGATCATCGTCCGGCAGCAGATTGGAGAATTCGATGATGGCGCCCCTGTTTACCCTGGCGGAATTGGAAGACGCCGCGCGAACGGTTCATGCCGTGCTTCCCGCGACCCCGCAATATGCCTGGCCGCTTCTGGCCGAGCGGACCGGCTGCGAGGTCTGGGTCAAGCACGAAAACCACACGCCTGCCGGGGCTTTCAAAATCAGGGGCGGGATCATCTATCTGGACCGGCTGGTCCGCGAGCGGCCCGATATTGCTGGCGTGATCGCCGCGACCAGGGGCAATCACGGCCAGTCGGTCGCCTTCGCCGCCTCACGCGCAAGGCGGGTTTCGGTTGTGGTGGTGCCGGAGGGCAATTCGGCGGAAAAGAACGCCGCGATGCGCGGTTTCGGCGCCGAGCTGGTCGTGGCGGGCCGCGATTTCGACGAAAGCCGCCAGCACGCCGCGCGCATTGCCGGAGAGCGGGGCCTGCATATGCTGCCGTCCTTTCACGGTGATCTCGTCAAGGGCGTCAGCACCTATGCGCTGGAGCTGTTCCGCGCTGTCGCCGATCTCGATGCCGTCTATGTGCCCATCGGCATGGGGTCGGGGATTTGCGGCATGATCGCCGCGCGCGACCTCCTCGGGCTCCGGACGGAGATCGTCGGTGTCGTCGCGGAAGCCGCGCCGGCGGTCGCCATGTCCTTTGCCGCCGGGCATGTGGTGCGAGGCAATTCCGCCGCGACCTTCGCCGACGGTATGGCTTGCCGCGATCCCGACCCGGATGCGCTGGCGATCATCCTTCAGGGCGCGGCGCGGATCGAAACCGTCAGCGAGGATGAGATCGCCGCCGCCATCCGCGCGCTTTATGCCGACACGCATAACGTCGCCGAGGGCGCAGGAGCGGCGGCGCTCGCGGCGCTGCTGAAAGACGGCGCGGCCATGAAGGGGAAGCGCGCCGGCATCATTCTGAGCGGCGGCAACATCGATACGGAGCGGTTCGCGCAGGTGCTCGGCGGCGGCACCCCGCAACCATAAGATTAAAAGCGCTGCCGGTGAACCTTTGCCGGAACGTAGCTGTCCTCATAGGAGGCGGTGAAGATCCATTCCTGAACATAGGCGGCGAGCCGGACAAAGCGCATGAAATAGCTGTTCAGCACGCTATAGGCAGGCATATAGAGCAAATGCCGCAAGGACAGCGCTTTCGGCATGGTGAGCGCCGCCAGGCACAGCGTGAGGATGTCCAGCAGGAACATGCCGAGCTGAGCCGCAATCAAGATCGAGGGCGCTGTATCGCCGTAAGTGGTGCAAAGCCACAGCAGGTAGAAGGGCATCGCCAGCGCCGCGCCGACATCGAAGGTCAGATATTCGAGCTGATGCAGCAGTTCCAGCTGCTGAAGACGGGGCGAGAGCGGCGCCACCTGGTCCCGGTGCTTGCGAAAACGCAGCCGGATCGAATCCCGCTCCCAGCGGAAGCGCTGCCGCATCAGGGCAACCAGGGTTTCCGGCACGTCGGTGTAGCAGATGGCCTCCGGCGCGAAATATATTCCCCATCCGGCTTTGCGAATGCGGAGGGTCAAATCCAGATCCTCGCCGCCGCCCGCATCCAGGCCCTTCACCCCCGCCAAGGCGGTCTTGCGGAACGCGCTGAACGCGCCCGAGGCGCACACGACCGAGTCGGAGATGTTGTTGCCGCGTTTGCCCAGCGAAAGGATGACCAGATATTCCAGGCTCTGATAGCCGGTGACGAAACTGGCCCTGGGATTGCGCACGACGATATTGCCGGCCACCGCGCCGATCTGCGGATTGGAAAACGCGTCACAGACTTTTTCGAAGGCGAAACGGTCGAGCGTGCAGTCGCAATCGATATTGATGATGATGTCGCCGGTCGCACTGCTGATGGCAAGGTTGGTCGCCGCCGCTTTCCCGGCGCGCAAATGGGTGGAGTGGACGATATGGATCAGCCCTAGCTGGCGAAGCTCGCGAAGCCGATGCGTCATTGCGTCGGTTGAGCCGTCGCTGACCACGATGATCTCGCTGGGGGGAACGCTTTGCTCATGCAGCGCGCGGATGCAGCGCTCGATACTGTCGGCCTCGTTATGACCGGCGATCACCGTGGTCACGCGCGGGCGGATGCGTGGCGGCACCGGCCGCTTGTGAAAGGGGAGGAGGATCCCCGCCGTCATGAAGGTGAAGCTGTATCGGGGCACCTCGAACAGGATGACGAACCAGAACAGCGCGATCAGGCTTTGCCAGCTCTGGGACGTCAGATAGTTGAACCCGTCGTTGAATGTGTCCCACATGGCCCCGTCCTCGCGAAAAATTGCGCTCTTACCGATTGGAGTCGGAACGTGGTTAAAAATGCGGATGTGAATTCATTACATTCCGCTGCATGGCGCGATTAGCCCCGGGCGCGCGCCGACCTGACCTTTACGTCAACCTGCGGCTTGACGCGTCACCTTGATGGCTTCAAGCTGGAGGGCAGGACGCGAAATGCCGCCGGTCAATGCGACCAAGAGCCATGACCGGCTGCCCATAACGGCACTGGAATCCGGTGCAGACCGCATGGCTCAAAGGCCGCGCGGCCGAAGCGAGGAACAATGGCAGAAGCTTTCATCATCGCCGCCGCGCGCACCGCCGGTGGCCGCAAGGGCGGCCGTCTCTCCGGCTGGCACCCCGCCGATCTTGGCGGTGCGCTGCTCGACGCGCTGGTGCAGCGCGCCGGCATCGACCCGTCGCGCATCGAGGATGTGATCATGGGCTGCGTCGGTCAGGCGGGCGAGCAGTCGGTCAATGTGGCGCGCAACGCGGTGCTTGCCTCCAGCCTGCCGGAATCGGTGCCGGCGACGACTGTCGACCGCCAATGCGGCTCTTCGCAGCAGGCGCTGCATTTCGCGGCGCAGGCGGTGATGGCGGGGAGCATGGACGTTGTGATCGCGGGCGGCGTCGAGAGCATGTCGCGCGTGCCGATGTTCATGCCGTCGGCCTTGCCGGAAAAGAGCGGCTTCGGCTCCTATATGAGCCCGCGGATGCGCAAGCGCTATCCCGGCGTCGAGTTCAGCCAGTTCGTCGGCGCCGAGATGATCGCCGAAAAATACGTCATCCCCAAAGACGACCTCGACGCCTACGCGCTGAAAAGCCATCTGCGCGCCATCGAAGCCACGACATCGGGGCGTTTCGCCGATGAAATCGTGGCCGTCCCGGCGCGCGGCGCCGATGAGGAAGCCGACGGGCCGCCGCACGACACCGATGAAGGCATCCGCTATGACGCCTCGCTGGAGGGCATCGCCAGCGTCAGGCTGCTGCGGGAGGGTGGCCGCATCAGCGCCGCCACCGCCAGCCAGATCTGCGATGGCGCCAGCGGCGTCGTGGTGGTCAGCGAAAGGGCGCTGAAGGCGCTCGGCGTGGAGCCGATGGCGCGTATCCATCATATGAGCGTCATCGGCCACGACCCGGTGATCATGCTGGAAGCGCCGATCCCGGCGACGGCGCGGGCGCTGGAAAAGACGGGCATGCGTATAGGCGATATCGATCTGTTCGAGGTCAACGAGGCCTTCGCGCCGATTCCGATCGCGTGGCTGAGGGAAACCGGAGCGGACCCCGAGCGGCTGAATGTGAATGGCGGCGCCATCGCGCTTGGCCATCCGCTGGGCGCGTCCGGCACCAAGCTGATGACGACGCTGCTGCATGCGCTGAAGCATCGCAACAAACGTTATGGCCTACAGACGATGTGCGAAGGCGGCGGGCTGGCGAATGTGACGATCGTGGAAAGGCTATAGCTGCCGGACGAAGCCGCTTTGCATCTTTGGGGGCGGGCCAGAATAAATTCGTACACAGAGGTGTTGAGGGAGCAGCCGCCAGGGAGAGGAGCGCTCGAATGGCAAAGGGCGTGTGGAAAGTCCGCGTTGACCAGGACAAATGCCAGGGTCACAACCGCTGTAAGGCGCTGGCGCCGGACCTCTTCGAACTCGACGACTACGGCAATGCCAGAGAAATCGGCGACGGAACCGTACCGGCGCATCTTGAGCAAAAGGCCGCCCTGGCGCGCGCCAATTGTCCCGAATTTGCCGTCGTCATCACCGAAGATTAAAGGAGGTCCGACCGATGAGCGAGGCAACCGTCACGCGCAAACGGCCACCGGTCGGCGACTGGATGAGCGATTGGGACCATCTCGATCCGCGCTGGCGCAACGATCCCTATCCGATCTGGGACGAATTGCGCAAATGTCCGATCGCGCATACGGACCGGTTCCTGGGCGCCTATCTGCCGACGCGCTACGAAGACGTGAAGGCCATCGCCTACGACACCGCACACTTTTCCTCGCGCCGCGTGGTCATCCGCGAATTCCGCGCAGAACAGATCATGCCCGTGCCGCCGATCACCTCCGACCCGCCGCATCATAAGGGGCTGAAGCAGATCCTGCTGCCGGCCTTCACGCCTGACGAAATCGCCAAGATCGAGCCCAAGACGCGCCGCATCTGCAATGAGCTGATCGACCAATTCGCCGCCGACGGCCATTGCGACGCCGCGCAGCGCTACAGCAGGCATATTCCGGTGCGCGTTATCGCCCATATGCTCGGCGTTCCGGAGGATGACGGCGACCGGTTCATCCGCTGGATTCACGAAATCCTGGAACTCGGCATCACCGACGACCAGACGATGTGGCGCGGCCTGGGCGCGATGACCAACTATTTCATCGGCGAGATAGAGGCGCGCAAAACTGCGCCGCGCGACGATCTGATCACCCGGATCATGCACGCAGAGATCGACGGCGAGCCGATCGACGAAGGGCTGGCGCTCGGCATGCTGCGGCTGCTGCTGATCGCGGGCATCGACACGACCTGGAGCGCCATCGGCGCGGCGCTCTGGCATCTGGCGAAGACGCCTGCGGACGCCGCGCGGCTGGTCGCGGAGCCGGAGCTTATGCCGATGGCGATCGAGGAACTCCTACGCGCCTATGCGCCGGTCACCATGGCGCGCGAGGTGATGCGCGATACCGAGATCAATGGCTGCCCGATCAAAGCGGGAAACATGGTGTTGCTGTCCTTCCCGTCGGCGAACCGCGATCCGGCCGTCTTCCCGGACGCCGATCAGGTTGTCATCGACCGGAAGGAGAATCGCCATGCGGCGTTCGGCCTCGGCATTCATCGCTGCGTCGGGTCGAATCTGGCGCGGATGGAAATGACGGTGGCGGTCGAGGAATGGCTGAAGCGCATCCCACAGTTCAGCCTGGATGCCGCCAAGCCGGTCGCATGGTCGGAGGGAACCGTGCGAGGCCCGCGTGCCCTGCCGATCCTGTTCGGCCGGACGGATTAGGACGAGACCGGTTGGATGAGTCCAACGATCCAGTTGGATGTGGGGCCTGGCGTCCAACTCACCTGATCCAAGACCCTCAGTGGCTCTCCGATGCGGCTGGCGGAGCGCCTGGCGCATCGGGCTTGCGTATGATGACCGTCATAACGACAAGGCAGGCGAACATCACGGTGAACAGCAGGAAGATATCCGCGAACGCCATCACCGATGCCTCGCGGTGGAGAAGCCCGCTGAGCTGTTTCAACGCCATGTTGCCGGCGTCGGAGCCGAAATCGTGGAAGCGCTGGGTCAAACCTTGCAGGGTTTCCACCGCCGGCTGGCGGCTCCAGTTCAGGCTCTCCTTCAAGCGCGCCATGTGAAGATCGGTGCGGTTGATCAGCAGCGTGTTGAGCGTCGCCAGTCCCACCGCGCCGCCGAGATTTCGGGTGAGATTGAAGACGGCGGATGCGTCCTTCACGCGCTGCGGCGGCAGCGTGCCGAGGGCGATATTGTTGATCGGGATCATCGCCATCATCAGGCCGAAGCCGCGAAAGATCTGCGGCCAGAACAGTTCCCAGAAGTCCCATTCATGCGTCACATGCGACATCAGCCAGGTGCCGATGGCGAAGCTAATAAAGCCGGTGACGATGACGTAGCGCGTGTCCACCTTGCCGATGAGACGCCCGACGATCGGTGCGGTGAGGAACATCATCAGGCCGGTGACGAACATGGTCTCGCCGATCATCAACGCATTGTAGCCGCGGATCTGGGCGAGGTAGACCGGATAGATGTAAGTAAGGCCATAGAGCGCCGTCCCGACCGTGAAGTTGAACAGGGAGCCCACCGCGTAATTCCGGTTGGTGAACGATGTTAAATCCACGATTGGAAATTGCGCGGTCAGCACGCGCCAGAAGAACAGAACGCCTGCCACCGCCGAAACGACGGCGAAAATCAGCACCGACTGATCCTCGAACCAGTAGTTGCGCGCGCCTTCCTCCAGAACATATTGCAACGAGCCCAGGAAGGCCGCCATGGTCAGAAAGCCGGTCCAATCGAAATTGCGCAAGAGCGAGTAATCCGGTTCGTCGAAGTCGATCAGGACCAGCGAGGCAATCGTCACCCCGATACCGGGCAGGATGTTGATGAAGAACAGCCAGTGCCAGGAGAGATGTTCGGTCAGATAGCCGCCGACCGTGGGCCCGATGGTCGGGGCGAGCGTGACCACGAGGCCGATCATCGGCGTTATCAGGCCCATGCGGGAGCGCGGGAATATCAGATAGGCGGAGGCGAAAACGGTCGGGATCATGCCGCCGCCGATGAAACCCTGGATCAGGCGCCAGAAGATCATCTCGTCGAGATTGGTCGAGAGGCCGCACATGAAGCTGGCGACCGTGAAACCCGCGGCAGCGGCGGCGAACAGGGTTCGCGTGCCGAGCGCCCGCGATAAAAATCCCGAAAGCGGGATCATGATGACTTCGGCGATCAGATAAGAGGTCTGCACCCAGGCGATTTCGTCCGGGCTGGCGGAAAGCCCCGCCTGAATTTCAGCGAGCGAGGCGGAGACGATCTGGATGTCAAGAATCGCCATGAACATCCCGAACACCATGCAGATGAACGCGATGAACCGCTTGGGGTCGATGCGGTCCGCTTCGGCTCGCCCGGCGGGCGGCGCGGCCGGCGGCGAAGCGGCACCGCCACGGACATTCAGCGTATGAACATTATCGGACATGATGGGCGGTCCCGTTCAATCCCGTGTCAGCGCGACGCGGCCGGCGAGGACGGCCGCGGCTCGGTTTGAGCCGCCTCTGCGCTGGCCGTGTCGCCCTTGGTATTGACGCTGACATAGACCGACATCCCCGGACGCAGCAGGTCGTGCTCTTCAGGGCGCTGGTCGACGCGGATACGCACCGGCACGCGCTGAACGATCTTGGTGAAATTGCCGGTGGCGTTTTCGGGCGGGAGCAGCGAAAACACCGAGCCGGACGCCGGCGCAAAGCTTACGACGCGGCCCTTGAAGACATGACCGGGCATCGCATCGACCTCGACATCGACCGGCTGGCCGGGGCGCAACCGCTCCAGCTGGGTTTCCTTGAAATTGGCGTCGATATATACGTGGTCGAGCTGCACCAGGCTGGCGAGCCGCTGGCTCGGCTGGATAAAATCGCCCTTCTGCATGGCGCGATTGCCGATCACGCCCTCGAAGGGCGCGCGGATATCGGTGAAGGAGAGATCGCGCTCCGCCATGGCCAGCGAGGTCTGCAATTGATCGAGCGTGCGTTCTGCCTCGACCTTCTGCGCTTTCAGCACCTCGCCGCTGGCGACGGCGGCATCGATCCCGGCCTTTCCGCTTCGAACATTGGCGATGGCGCGCGTGTTGTTGGCCTGGGCCGTCTCCAGCGTCTGGCGGCTTGAGAAGTCGCGTGTCGCAAGGTCGTTCTGGCGATCCAGTTCGAGCTTGGCGCGTGTGGCATCCGCTTCCGTCGCGCCGAGCTGCGCCCGCGCCTGCTCCACATTGGCCTGCTGCGCCTCGATCTGGCGGCCGATGCGGTCTATCGAGGCCTGCTGCACCGAAATCTTGTCCTTCGCCGTCTGCACGGCGAGGCGATAATCGCCATCATCAATCCGCGCGATGATATCGCCGGTCTTGACGGGGCTGTTGTCGGCCACGTTCACGGAGGTCACATAGCCCGAAACCTTGGCGGACAGCGTGGCGATGTCGGCGTGAATATAGGCGTCGTCCGTGGTGATCTGGAACCGCCCGACGGTCCAATAGCGGTAGCCGTAATATAGCCCTGCGGCGAGAGCGAGCGGGATTACGATCAGGGCGACGGTCTTGCGGATCGAACCCGATTTGGCCGGCTTCGCCGCCTGTTCGGCCTTTGCCTCAGGGATTGAGCGTTCGATTGCGGGCGCATGCGGCGCGCTGTCCTGCGCCCGGAGCTTTTGCACGACGGGAGCGGCTGCGCCTTCGGTCTCCAAGGCGTCAAGCCGAGCTTCGGATGCTTCGGCCTGCGTTTGGCCTGTATCGGCCTGCTTCATCTCACGTTTCACGCATTTTCTCCTAAGCAGCACCGGCGCGGCGTTGACCGAACCGTTCAGTTCACCATTTAATAGTCCTGAGCGCTGCAGATTTCAAGCCTGACCGAACGGTTCGGTTTGTTTTATGGTCATCGCCAGAATTTTGGCCTAAGGTCCATGTCATGAATGAGAATTCCGAAATAAGCCTGGTGCCGCACGAGGTTCAAAAGGACCGCGCTAAGTGCCGCCAGATAATGGATGGCGCCCGCATAGTGTTCCTTGAGAAAGGATTCGATGCCGCCAGCATGGGAGAAATTGCCCGACAGGCAGGGGTCTCCAAAGGTACGCTGTATGTCTATTTCGAAAGTAAAGAAGAGCTGTTCGAAACGATTTTCGAGGAAGAAAGCACCGCCCAGGCCGAGCAGGTCTTCGCGCTCGATCATTCCGACCGCAATGTCGGATCGGTGCTGAAGCGGCTGGGCTGCGACTATGTGCGCTTTCTCTGCGATCCGGCGAGGCTATCGTCGCACCGCACGGTTCTCAGTATTGCCGAGCGGATGCCAGCACTGGGACAGCGCTTTTACGATGCAGGACCGGCGACCGGCGTGGCGCGCGTCCGCCGCTATCTCGAAGCGCAGGTCGAGGCCGGCGTGCTGCAGATGGAGGATTGCGAGCTGGCCGCCGCGCAATTCCTGGACGCCTGCCCTTCGATGATGTTCAAGCCGATGATCTTTTCGTCCTCCCCGCCCCCTACGGCTGAGCGGATCAGCTATGTGGTCGCCGCCGCCGTGCGGACGTTTCTTGCGGCTTACGCCGTCAAAGGATGAATTTGCTGAGATCGGTATTGCGCGCGAGATCGCCGATGTGCTGCTGAACGTAATCGGCGTCGATGGTGACGGCGCTTACGCCGCGGTCCGAGGCCTCGAAGCTGATCTCGTCCAGCACCCGTTCCATGACCGTAGACAGCCGCCGGGCGCCGATATTCTCGACGCTTGAGTTGACCTGGACGGCGATGTCGGCAATGGCGTCGATGCCTTCCTCGGTGAAATCCAGGGCCACGCCTTCGGTGGCCATCAGCGCGATATATTGCTTGATCAGGCTGGCCTGCGGTTCGCGCAGGATGCGGCGGAAATCGTCGCGAGTCAGGGCGTTCAACTCCACCCGGATGGGCAGGCGGCCCTGCATTTCAGGCAGCAGGTCGGAGGGCTTGGCCACATGGAATGCCCCCGATGCGATGAACAGGATGTGATCAGTCTTCACCGGCCCGTATTTGGTACCGACGGTGGTGCCTTCGATCAGAGGCAGCAGGTCGCGCTGCACGCCCTCGCGGCTGACGTCGGCGCTGGCCCGGTCCGAGCGCGAGCAGATCTTGTCGATCTCATCGATGAAGACGATGCCGTTATTTTCGACGACCTTGACCGCTTCCTGGACGATCTGGTCGTTGTCGAGCAGCTTGTCGGACTCTTCGTTGATCAGCAGCGCATAGCTGTCCTTGACTGACGTCTTGCGCTTCTTGGTGCGCCCGCCGAATGCCTTGCCCAGCATCTCGTTGATATTGATCATGCCGATTTGGCTGCCCGGCATGCCAGGGATTTCGAAGCTGGGCATGCCCGACCCGGTGTCGCTGACCTCGACCTCGATCTCCTTATCATCCAATTCGCCGGAGCGGAGCCGCTTGCGGAAGCTTTCCCGCGTCGAGGGCGAGGAATTCGGCCCGACCAACGCCGTGATCACACGCTCTTCCGCCAGCAGATGCGCATTGGCCTGCACGTCGTTGCGCCGGCCGTCACGCACGAGGCTGACCCCGATTTCCAGCAAATCTCGGATGATCTGATCGACATCGCGGCCGACATAGCCGACCTCGGTGAATTTGGTGGCCTCCACCTTCAGAAACGGCGCATTGGCGAGCTTTGCTAGGCGGCGGGAAATCTCGGTTTTGCCGACGCCCGTCGGGCCGATCATCAGGATGTTCTTCGGCAGCACTTCCTCGCGCATCTCGCCTTCAAGCTGCTGCCGGCGCCAGCGATTGCGCAGCGCAATGGCCACGGCTCGCTTGGCGGCGTTCTGGCCGACGATGAAGCGGTCGAGTTCGGAGACAATTTCGCGAGGCGAGAAATCGGGCATGGTCAATGTGATCTTAGGTTTGTTTCGGGTGCGCGGTCCTGATCGAGGCGCGCCATCAGCGCCGTGCGCAATGCGTCACTGCTCGGCATCGAGCGATTCTACGATCAGATTGCCGTTCGTATACACACAAATATCGGCCGCGATGGCCATTGCCTTGCGCGCCACGGTTTCCGCGTCCATGTCGGTATCGTAGAGCGCGCGGGCGGCGGCGAGCGCGTAATTGCCGCCGGAGCCGATGCCCATGACGTTCATCTCAGGCTCCAGCACGTCTCCTGTGCCGGTCAGTACCAGCGTCTTGGACCGGTCGGCGACGATCATCATGGCCTCCAGGCGGCGCAGATAGCGGTCGGTACGCCAGTCCTTCGCCAGATCGACGCAGGCGCGCATGAGTTGCTCGGGATATTGTTCGAGCTTGGCTTCAAGCCGCTCCAGCAGTGTGAAGGCATCGGCCGTCGCACCGGCAAATCCGGAGATGACATTGCCCTTGCCCAGGCTGCGCACCTTGCGGGCGTTGCCTTTGATGATGGTTTGCCCGAGCGAAACCTGGCCGTCGCCGGCAATCACCACCTTGTTGCCCTTGCGGACCGTAAGGATCGTCGTGCCATGCCAATGCGGGTAAGCGGAGGTGTGTTCGGTCATGATTTCGGACTTGAGAAAGCTTCGTAGCATATCGTAAACGGTGTATCCGATATCAAGCGTTCGCTGCTAAGGTGCAACCGCAATTGACAAAGCTGGAGGCGGGCCGCCGCTAAGGTCCGGCGCCGATCCGGATGGACACCATGCGCAAAGCCAGTATCAACCGCAAGACCAAAGAAACCCAGATTGCCGTCGACGTCACCCTTGACGGGACGGGCATGTATGAGATCCAGACCGGGATCGGCTTTCTCGACCACATGCTGGAGCAACTGGCGCGCCATTCGCTGATGGACATCCGGCTGCATGCACAGGGCGACCTGCATGTGGACCAGCATCACACCGCTGAAGATAGCGGCATCGTGCTGGGACAGGCGGTGGCGCGGGCGCTGGGCGAGAAGCACGGCATCGCGCGCTACGCCTCGGTGTACCTGCCGATGGACGAGGCGCTGACGCGGGTGGCGCTGGACATTTCAGGACGACCGTTCCTGGTGTGGAAGGTGCGGTTTCCGGCCGCGAAGATCGGCGACATGGACACCGAACTGTTCCGCGAATGGTTCCAGGCCTTCGCGCAGAACGCCGGGATCACGCTGCATGTCGAAACACTCTATGGCGAGAACTCGCATCACATCGCGGAAACTTGCTATAAGGGCCTGGCGAGGGCGCTGCGGGCGGCAATCGCCATCGACGCGGCGCTTGACGGCCAACTGCCGACGACAAAGGGCACGCTCAGCGGCTAGAGCACGATCGGGCAAGGAAAGGACGACGGGTGCAGACTTACACCGTTTTTGAACCGCGCGTCGGTCCGGAGGACATCGAGGAACGCGCGGGCAAGCTGATTTTCGTGAAGGAAGGGTTTTCCTTCTGGGCCTTCGTCGCGCCGGCGCTATGGTTGCTGGTCAACCGGGTCTGGTGGGGGCTGCTGGCCTATCTCGTGCTCGCCGGGGCGGTTATTGGGGCGCTGACGGCGATCGGCGCAAACGAGCAGGTCGTCTTTTGGGGCGGCCTGGTGATCAACCTGCTGTTCGGCTTCGAAGCGCGAGACCTCTATCGCGGCTCGCTGGAGCGGAAGGGGTTTGGGCTGATCGGCGTCGTATCCGGACCAAGTCTGGAGGCGTGCGAGCGGCGATTCCTGCAGGAATGGCTGCCGGAGGCGCACGGCCAGCGCTCAAGGCTGATGGCGATGTCGGCAACCGGCGCGCCCGGTCCGGGAATGGCGTCGCGCGTGCTCGGCGATCCGGTGATCGGGATGTTCCCGGCGCATGGCGGCTAGCGGCGCGATGAACGTCGCCATTATCGATTATGGCTCGGGCAATCTGCATTCGGCGGCGAAGGCGTTCGAACGCGCGTCCTCCGAGGCTGAAACCGGCCACCGCATCCTGGTCACCGCCGATCCAGAGGATGTCCGCCGCGCCGAGCGCATCGTGCTGCCCGGCGTCGGCGCCTATGCGGATTGCTGGAACGGGCTCAATGCGGTGGATGGGATGATCGAGGCGCTGGAGGAGAGCGTCAGGCGCGCGGGCAAGCCGTTTCTGGGCATTTGCGTCGGCATGCAGCTTCTCTCCGAACGCGGGCATGAATATCGCGTCACCGAGGGGCTCGGCTGGATCAAAGGCGAGGTGCGGCTGATCCAGCCCGCCGACGAAAACCTCAAAATTCCGCATATGGGCTGGAATACGCTCAATGTTGCGATGGATCACCCGCTCCTGAACGGCATACCGGCCGGAAGAGACGGCTGGCATGCCTATTTCGTGCATTCATACGGATTGATGAACACGGAGCGGAGCGAACTGGTCGCCGAGACCGATTATGGAGGCCCCGTCACGGCCGTGGTCGCCAACGGCAATGTTGCCGGTACGCAGTTCCACCCTGAGAAAAGTCAGAAGCTTGGCCTCAGGCTGATTGCAAATTTTCTTCGGTGGCGGCCGTGAGCAGGCGCGATTCGCGCGGCAGTTCCTTGAGGTCGTTGCCGAGCACATTCGCCAGCAGCTTGACCGGAGCGCGTTCGTACGACGACACCGCGCTCATCCGGCACGGGGCGCCCGGCGCGATGTCCATGCCGGCGATGTCCTCGCCCGCCTCGCTGATATAGAGCTTGTCGCCGGTGATCAGGTGATCGCCGAGAGCGCCACGGATGTCCGCCGCCGAAAGATCGGTTTCGATGATCCAGAGATTGGCAAGCGGATGCTCCCAATCCTCGCCCAGCCGCTTGATCTCCGCGGTCAAGTCGGAATAGTTATTGCCTGGCCGATAGAGGTCATAGGAAATGATATAGCGCCGCATGAGGTCCCAAGTCCGATCCAATATTTCGGAAAACTCAGCTCCAGACGCGGGTACAAAAAGGAGCGTACACTTACGCTCGACTTAACGATGTGAGTGTCGCAGAAGGTTGTGTCTCATTTTAGGCGATTTTAGCGGATGATCCTGTTTCCAGCCATCGATTTAAAAGACGGCCAATGCGTCCGCCTGCGCCAGGGCCGGATGAGCGAGGCGACCGTGTTCGGGGACGACCCGGCGGCCCAGGCATGCGCCTTCCAGAAGCTTGGCTTCAGATATCTGCATGTCGTTGATTTAAACGGGGCTTTCGAGGGCGTACCGGTCAATGTCGCGGCGGTGCGGGCGATATTGCAGAGCCTATCAATACCCGTGCAGCTCGGCGGTGGCATTCGCACGATGGCGCAGATCGAAAGCTGGCTGAATGAAGGCGTCGCCCGTGTCATTTTGGGCACTGTCGCCGTACGCGACCCGCAGCTCGTGCGCGAATCCGCCGCCGCCTTTCCCGGGGGCATTGCCGTGGGGATCGACGCCCGCGACGGCCGCGTCGCGATCGAGGGCTGGGCGGAGAGTAGCGAGTTGTCGGCAACCGAGCTGGCGCGGCGCTTCGAGGATGCGGGCGTCGCCGCCATCATCTATACCGACATTGCGCGGGACGGCCTTCTGACCGGCCTCAACCTCGACGCGACAGCGGCATTGGCGCGCGAGGTTTCGATCCCGGTGATCGCATCCGGCGGCCTCGCGGGGATCGAGGACATCAAGCGGCTGGCGCAGCCGGAGTTCGCGATGCTGGCCGGCGCCATTGCGGGCCGGGCGCTCTATGACGGGCGGCTCGATCCGGCCGAAGCGCTGGCGGTGCTGGCGGCAGCAAAGGAAGCGGCATGACAAGCATCGACCTGATCTATGCGACCTGGCCCAACATACCCTGCGAGGTGAAGTGGTACAAATTCGCGGGCGCCATGCGCGAGCGGGGGCTGACGGGGCGCCTTCAGGAGGCGGGGCACGAGGTGCGCGAGCATTGGCTTGCGGCGGAAGGGCCGGGCGCGCCGGATCTGAAAGCGGCCTTCCAACTCGCCGCCAGCATCGGGGCGACGGCAAGTGAAAGTGTCGCGCGCGGCGCCTTCCCGGTGCTGGTTTGCGGAAGCTGCTCGGTCGCCGCGCTGGGCATGGCGACGGGCCTGGGCGGTGACGGCACCGGCATCCTCTGGATGGATACGCATCCAGACCTCAATACGCCGGAAACCACGATCAGCGGATTGTTCGAGGGCATGGCCCTTTCCAAGGCGCTCGGCTCCTGCTGGCGGCGCATGTCGCATGAGATCACCGGCTTGGCGCCTCTTGCGATCCGCAATGCCTGCCTCTATGACGGACGCGACGCCGACCCCGCCGAGCGCGAGATCATCGATCAGCAGCGCATTCCGGTTGCCCAGGACAGCGAGTCCGCGGCGACGGCCCTGCGGCATTGCCAGCGGGTCTATCTGCATCTGGACATGGACTTGCACGATTCGACCTATTTCCGCGCCAACGGCTACGCGTTCCCCGGCGGCCCCTCCCCGGACAAAGTCCGCCGCGATCTGGTGGGGCTCGTGCGCGAATTGCCGGTCGCCGCACTTTCCGTGACGAGCCTCGATCCCGACCTGCCCGACGCCGAGACGGCGCTCGCCTGCGCCGCCGCGCACATCACCGCCGTGTGCGAGGCCCTAAGGGCCGTCCGATGCTGAAGACGCGCATCATTCCGTGCCTCGACGTCAAGGACGGCCGCGTCGTCAAGGGCGTCAATTTCGTTGATCTGCGCGATGCCGGTGATCCGGTCGAGGCCGCCGCCGCCTATGATGCGGCCGGTGCCGACGAGCTTTGCTTCCTCGACATCACCGCCAGCCATGAAAACCGGGAAACCATTTTCGAAATCGTCAGCCGCACTGCCGAGCGCTGCTTCATGCCGCTGACCGTCGGCGGCGGGGTGCGCGAGACTGAGGATATCCGCAAGCTGCTGCAAGCGGGTGCCGACAAGGTTTCGATCAATACCGCAGCGGTGATCGATCGCCGTTTCGTCGCCCGCGCGGCGGAGAAATTCGGCGTGCAGTGCATCGTTGTGGCCATCGACGCCAAGCGCGTCTCGGCCGAGGGCGAGCCACCGCGCTGGGAGATCTTCACCCATGGCGGGCGCAAAGGCACCGGCATCGACGCCGTCGCCTATGCGCGCGAGGTCGTCGAACTGGGCGCGGGCGAAATCCTGCTCACCTCGATGGATCGCGACGGCACCCGCGCCGGTTTCGACATCCCGCTGACCGCGCGATCTCCGACGCGGTGACGGTGCCGGTGATCGCCTCGGGCGGCGTCGGCACGCTCGACCATCTGGTCGAAGGCGTGCTGGGCGGCCATGCCAGCGCGGTGCTCGCCGCCTCGATCTTCCATTTCGGCGACCACACGATCGGCGAAGCCAAGCGGCACATGGCCGCCGCCGGTATCGCGATGCGGATGGACTGAGGGTTGCGATTTTTGTTTGGTGGCCAGCGCCTTCGCGCTGGCCTTGGCCCGCTTGCAGGCCCCGGGTGCCCGATGCGGGCGCTGGTGCCTGGATCGCTAAACGAGCTGTCCGGCCAATTCGCTGATTTTCCCTGCGATCCGCGCCCAGCCGCCGCTCATCGCCTCATAGGCGAATGCGTTGCCCGGACCGAAGCCGTCATGCTCCATACGCAGCCGCGTGCCCCCCTCGGCGGGGGTGAGCGTCCAAGTCACGACCGAGATCAGCCGCGTCCCATATTGCGCATTGTCGTCCGACCCGCCCGTCCAGCTATAGCGAAGCCGGCGCGGCGGATCGCATTCGAGCACCTGGCAATCGACGAGACCATTCCATGTGCCCATCGGCTTGCTTTGAAAGCTGAAGCGATGCCCGACCGTCGGCTGAAAATCGTTTGGCATCAGCCATTCCGAGATCAATTCCGAGGTCGTCAGAACGCGCCACACCTTTTCCGGCGTATGCGGCATGACACGCTCGACAATGATGGCGCGTTGCATTGTGGCCCGGCCTTCTTCCATCGATGGGTCTCCTTGACTACCCGTCAGAGCCTTTTTCCGCTCCGATTGAATCGGAGCAGGGCTCTATCTCTTTGTTTTGTCGCATTTCGCGACGCAAACGGGCATTCATCTCCGCCTTCGCGGGGACATGCTTTGCTGGAAAATGCTCTAGCGTCGTGCGTCAAGCCCATCGGCCAGCTCTGCGAGTTTTCCAATATTGTGCGCCCAACCGGCAGTTGCGCCCTTATGTTCGAATTGATGCGTGGGTCCGAAGCCTTCATGCTCCATGCGCAATCGTGTGCCCGCTTCAACGGGGGTGAGTGTCCAGGTGACGACGGTATCGAGCGGCGCGCCTTGTCCTGAGCCGCTGCCGCTGATCCAGCTATAGCGGAGCCGGCGCGGCGGATCGCATTCCAGCACCTTGCCAGCGACGATTCCGTCCCATTTGCCCCATGCTTTGGTGCGAAACGTGAAATCGCTTCCCAATACAGGCTGGAAATCGTTCGGCATCAGCCATTCCGCCAGGAATTCCGACGTGGTCAGCACGCGCCAGACCTTTTCGGGCGGATGCGGTAGCACACGTTCGACGATGACGGCGCTCTGTGAGGCGGTTTCAGTTTGGCTCATTGATCCATCTCCTTGAGCAAGGTTTCGATTCGATCGAAGCGCTCTCGCCAGAACTGATTGTAGTGGCCGAGCCAATCGATGAGAGGCCCCAGACCCTGCGGCTGCGAGCTATAAAACACCTGCCGGCCCTTGCGCTCCTCGGCGACAAGCCCCGCCTCTCGCAAGGCGCGCAAATGCTGGGAAATCGCCGGCTGAGAAACGCGCGATCCCTTCACAAGCTCGCCCACCGTCGCCGCGCCCTGCCGGGTGATGCGCTCATAGACCGCCCGCCGCGTGGGATCGGCGAGGGTTTTCATAAGTGTGGTGAGGTTGGCGCTTTCGATCATGCGGAAACCATAAGCCATCACTTATTTATAAGTCAATACTTATATATAGCGACCGGTGGCACGGGCGCCTGCCTTCATCTGTGGATTGTGGGCGCAGGCGCTTGCCAATTTCTGGCTTCGCGCGCGCCGATCCATCAACCTTTAACGAACTGATTCGCGGGCGAAAGCGGGACGAGAAGCATGGCGAGCGCAGCTCCGGGCTATTTGGAATATTCCGTCGACATGTGGTGGACGGATCTGAACACCACCGAGATCGGCATTTTTCAGCATTCGCGGCACCGGGCGAAAAGCCGGCAGTTCAGCAAGGATTCCGACGTCATCGGCGCTGTCGACGTGAATGGCGAGCGCACCGGGCTGCTCACCTATCGGCGGGGCCTGTGGGAGGATTCCGCCGGTATGAGCAAGCGGCTGGTGGTCAAACTGTTCTCGCCCGAGATGAACTGGCGCGGCACGCTCGACATGCTGATGGGCCGCAGCCTGCAATTGACGGTCGGCGCGCACGGCTTTCCCGTGGCCGCGTTCGTGCTCAATCTGTCCGGTCACGACCAGATCATCAATGTGGAACGCTCGGCGCGCAAATGGCCGTTCATCCCGGAGGATTATTCGTTTTTCGTCCTGGACGACAAGAAGGCGCGCTTCTACCGGCTGCGGCGGGATTGGATCAGCATCGGCGCCGACTATACGCTTTATGACGAAACGGGCGATCGGATCGGCCATCTAAACGGGCGCGTGCTGAATTTGGGCGGGCGCTGGGATGTGCGGATCAGAGACGACCACGCCAATCCTCGCCTCAACGGCATCCTGCAGTTGTTTTGCGGCATGCTGCGTTTCCGGGCCGCCGCCGAACGCCACATCCGGGTGCTGAGCCGGGACATCCGGAGCGGCAAGCTCGATGCACAGATCGAAACGCAGGAAATCGACCTGTATCAGAACCCGCGCCGGACCAACACCTAACCTTGCCGATCCATCATCGCGACATAGCGCTGGATGACGTCGCCGGGCGCGCCGTCCGCCGCGACGGCGCCCTCATGCAGGAGAATGGCGCGGTCGTAACCGGCGATCAGATCGAGATCGTGGGTGATGGTGATGACCGTCTGTTCCAGCCCGTGCATCAGCGCCGACAACCGGCGCCGCGCGGCGAGGTCGAGCGAGTTCATCGGCTCGTCGAAAATGATGTAGCGCGGCTGCATGATCAGCACGGAGAGCAGCGTCAGCAGCTTCTGCTCGCCGCCGCTCAGCAGATGCGCGGCTGAATTCCGACTGTCGCCCAGCCCGTGCGCGGCAAGCATGGCGTCCACACGGGAGCCGATCTCGGCTTTCGGCAGGTTCATGTTCTTGAGGCCGAAGGCGAGGTCTTCCTCCACCGTAGGCATGACGATCTGGTGCTCCGGGTTCTGGAACACATAGCCGACCAGCCGACGAACCTCACGCCCATTGCCACGCGCCGAAACGCCGTCGACGAGCACCTCGCCCTTTTGCGGCACGATAAGACCATTGAGGGTGCGCGCCAGCGTCGTCTTGCCTGAGCCATTGGTGCCGATGATCGCGATGCGGCGTTCTGCAAGCGTCAGCGAGATGTCCCGCAGGACGCTGCGTTCATCGAAGGCGTGGCTGATGCGGCGAATCTCGATCATGCGCAGCTTGCGGCTATCCTGCCCGGCGCGGAGGCATTCGGGAAATGGGGAATAATCTTGAATGGAAGGAAACGATGTCTTAAGACTCGAAGCAATGCAACAATGTTACAGTGCCTCGGGCGCAAACCGTAGCGCGGCGAGCCGAACGACATGACGGACACCCTCTTTCCTCAGCCGCAGCACGATCATGGCACCTGCGTCGAGCAGGCGGTGACCCGCGCACGGGGTATTTGCGTTGAAAAATCGGTGCGGCTCACGCCGTTGCGCGAATCGGTGCTGCGGGTGCTGCTGTCGTCGCATCGGGCGCTGGGCGCTTATGACATCATCCAGACGCTGCAATCGGATGGCCGCAGGCTGGCGCCGATTTCGGTCTATCGCATCATCGATGTGCTGCTTGAAACCGGACTGGTGCACCGGCTGGAGAGCCGCAACGCTTTTTTTGCGTGCCTTTCGGAGCATGACGACGACGCCCGTTCGATGCTGGTTCTGGTCTGCGAAGGCTGCTGCCGGGTCGCCGAAGCCGAGGCGCCCGACGCCTGGCGCGCAATCAAGAGCATGACACAATCCAGCGGCTTTTCAGTCACCGACACGGTTCTGGAAGTCGAGGGCATCTGCGCGGATTGCCGGGCGGCGCCGGGCAGGGCGGCTTGAGGGCGGCCCAAATTCGCAACCGCGATGGCCTCGCCGCAATTTGGCGCCCCCGCCGGGGTCCCATGTTTCTCGCGCTGAACGCCCTTGCCGTTGCCCGCTTGCCCTCGCTCCTGCGTAAAAACAGCCTATAGGTAGTACGGCACTGGCAATTGCCACCCCGGTCGATTAATTAATGCTCAACAATGGCTTGTTAGTTTGCCCGCGCGGCTTGGAGTTGCGGATGCTGTATGACCTTTCGCCGAGGCGTGAGACGCTCGCGGTGAAGATTGCTGATGTCACCGTCGGCGGCGGCGCGCCGGTCGTGGTGCAGTCGATGACCAATACCGACACTGCCGACATCGAGAAGACAGCGAAACAGGTGGCGCAGCTCGCCCAGGCCGGATCGGAGCTTGTCCGCATCACCGTCGACCGGGACGAAGCGGCGGCAGCGGTGCCGCATATCCGCGACAAGCTGGCGGCATGGGGCGTCAAGGTGCCGCTGGTCGGTGATTTCCATTATATCGGCCACAAGCTGCTGGCGGATCACCCCGACTGCGCTGAGGCGCTGGATAAATACCGCATCAACCCCGGCAATGTCGGCTTCCGCGCGAAGCGCGACCTGCAATTCTCCGAAATCATCGAAATCGCGCTCAAATACGGCAAGCCGGTGCGCATCGGCGTGAATTGGGGCAGCCTCGACGAGGAATTGCTGACACGGCTGATGGATGAGAACGCAGCGCTAGCCGAGCCTCGAGACGCGCGTGCCGTGCTGCATGAGGCGATGGTGCAATCGGCGCTGCTGAGCGCTGAGCGGGCGCAGGCTCTCGGTATGGCGGCGGACCGCATCATCCTCTCGGCCAAGGTCAGCTCCGTGCAGGACCTCGTCAGCGTCTATGCGCTGCTGGCGGCGCGCGGCAATTATGCGCTGCATCTGGGCCTGACCGAAGCGGGCATGGGCACCAAGGGCATCGTGGCTTCGACCGCGGGCATCGGCATTCTGCTGCAGCAGGGGATCGGCGACACGATCCGCGTCTCGCTGACACCGGCGCCGGGCGAGGCCCGCACCCGCGAGGTCGAGGTGGCCCAGCAGATTTTGCAGACCATGGGCCTGCGTTCCTTCGTGCCTGTGGTCGCGGCATGTCCCGGCTGCGGGCGCACCACCAGTACGGTGTTCCAGGAACTGGCGTCCGACATTCAGAACCACATTGCGGCCAGCATGCCGGAATGGCGCAAGATCTATCCCGGCGTCGAGGCGATGACGGTGGCGGTTATGGGCTGCATCGTCAACGGACCGGGCGAGTCGAAACATGCGGATATCGGCATCAGCCTGCCGGGAACCGGCGAGAGCCCGGCGGCGCCGGTGTTCATCGACGGCAAGAAGGCGATGACGCTGCGCGGCCCCGCCATCGCCGACGATTTTAAGAAACTGGTGCAGGACTATATCGAACGGCGTTTCGGGCGCGGCGAAACCGGAGCCTCGATCCGCGCCGCCGAATAGCGAGAGCGTGCACGCATGCGACGATCGGCATGCGTGCCGTGCCTTATGACGGCGGCGTCGGCTTCATGATCAGGCAAGTCTCCGAGCCGTGCGCGAGCAGCTTGCCCGCCCCATCCCACAGCCGCGCCTCTGAGGTGGCGAGCCGCGAGCCGCTATGGAGCGCCATCCCCTCACAGCGCACCTTGCCTGTCGTATCGAAGACCGGGCGGACAAAGTTGATGGTCATGCTGGTGGTGGTATAGGTCTGTCCGGCGGCAAGCGTGCTATGCACGGCGCAGCCCATGGCGGAATCGAGCAATGCCGAGATCCAGCCGCCATGGACGGTGCCAAGGGGGTTGTAAAATTTCATCGAGGGCATGGCTTCGAAGACGATGCGGCCGTTTTCGACCTCGCTCACCCAGAAATCGGCGGTCTGCGCGATCAGCGGTCCGGGCTGAGTGCCGTTCATCATCGATTGCAGCAGTTCCAGGCCCGACATGCGCATGGCGACGTCGCGCGGGATCAGGCCGTATTCTCTGGGTTTTCCGTCCACGGACATTGCCGCCTCCATTAGATGCACATAGCTGTATATGCAGCTACACGCCAAGGCAAGCGGATGATCCGCTTAGCCGGTCGCGCCCGATGGCTGCGCGGTGGATGCGGGATCGGCGCCCGCGAGGCCGACATCGACCTTACGGGTCAGCTCCGCGCCGGCATCGCGGGGCAGACGCCAGAAGATCACCGCCGACATTGCCCCGATCAATCCGGCCACGAGGAAGGCGACGCCGAAGTCATTCACAACTATGGCGTTGTTGCCTCGCAGAAGCTGGTTCGCCTCCAACGTCAGTGCCGCTATCGCCACGCCGAGCGACAAGGAGAGCTGATGCGCAGCGCTGGCGAAGCTGGTGGCCTGGCTCATCAGTGGCGGCGGAATATCGGCATAGACCAGCGTGTTCACCGCGCTGAATTGCAGCGAACGGAAGAAGCCCGCGACCAGCAGCACCCCTATAATGATGGCGTGCGGGGTCGCCGCCGTAAACAGGGCAAATCCGAAGATGAAGAGGGAACTGGCCAGCGCGTTGGCGATCAGCACGCCGCGAAACCCGAAATATTTGATGATCGGCGCGGCGGTGAACTTCATCAGGAAGGCGCCGATCGCAGCGACAAAGGTGAGCAACCCCGAAGCGAACGCCGTCAGCCCGAAGCCCACCTGGAACAGCAGCGGCAAAAGGAACGGCGTCGCCCCAGCCCCGATGCGGAACAGGGCGCCGCCGAACACGCTGGCGCGAAAGGTGGGGATCCGTATCAGGCCGAGATTGAGCAGCGGATGGGAGACGCGGGCGGCGTGCCGCGCATAGAGCCAGCAGAAGAGGCCGCCCGACCCGATCATCGCCAGCGCCAGCGGAAACGGCACCAGGCCCTGGCCGATCACTGCCAGCCCGAATACGAAGCCAGACAGGCCGGTGCCGAGCAGCAACAGCCCGGTGATGTCGAGCGGTGGCGGGCTCTCCTCGCGGATGTCGTCGATATAGCGGGTGACCAGCACGATACCGAGCAGCCCGATCGGGATGTTGATGTAGAAGATCCAGCGCCAGCTGAAATAGGTGGTGATGAAGCCGCCCAGCGGCGGGCCGGCGATCGGCCCGACGATCGCCGGAATGGTGAACCAGGAGAGCGCCGACACCAGCTCGGCTTTCGGCACGGTGCGCAGAATGACCAGCCGGCCGACGGGTACCATCATCGCCCCGCCCAGCCCCTGAATGATCCGGGCGAAAACGAAGCCGGTCAGCGTCGTGGCAAAACCGCAAAATGCCGACCCCAGCATGAATATGGCGAGTGCTATCCGGAAGATGCGCTTTGCCCCGAAGCGGTCGGCCATCCAGCCGCTGACGGGAATAAAAACGGCGAGTGACAGAAGGTAACTGGTCAGCGCCAGTTTCAGCGCAATGGGGTCTTCCCCCATGTCACGGGCGATGACCGGCAAAGAGGTCGCCAGCACCGTCGCGTCTAGATTCTCCATGAACAGCGCGCAGGCGACGATGACGGGAACGAGAATGCGGGAAGGAAGGGCGCTCAAAGGGGAGTCCTGCGGATGCGTCGGCCAAGACCAGCATATGTGGCCCGTGCGGCCGTGGCGGTCAACCCGCCGCCGGATATCACGGCGAAAGCGTCGCAAATCCGGTATTTTATCGATAATATCGCGACGATCGAATGGATATGGCAAATTACGTAACCATCCGATACTAATGAATTCAAATTAAATTGGCGGGAAGAGAAAATATCCAGCCCGCGCACGGGTCGCGGTCGTCAGCGTCGGGTTAAGAGGGAGTGGGGGCATGCATTATGTGACGGCTGGACAGTCGACCCGCCGGCCCGCGATCGTGTTTGTCAGTCCAGCCGAACATCGCAAGGTGGTGTTCGCTTCCTCGCTTGGCACGATATTCGAATGGTACGATTTCTATCTTTACGCGACGCTGGCACCTTTCTTTGCCTCACTGTTCTTCCCGCCCGGCAATGATACCGCCGCGCTGCTGTCAGCGCTCGCGACCTATGCCGCCGGCTTTCTGATCCGGCCGTTCGGCGCGATCTATTTCGGCCGTATCGGCGACCGACTTGGGCGGAAATACGCGTTTCTCATCACCATCGTGCTGATGGGAACTTCCACATTCGCGGTGGGGTTGCTGCCGACCTACGAACAAATCGGCTGGCTTGCCCCGCTGATGCTGGCGATATTGCGGCTTGCCCAGGGCTTCGCACTGGGCGGCGAATATGGGGGCGCGGCGACCTATGTGGCAGAGCACACGCCTCCGTCCGGGCGCGGGCTGGCGACCAGTTGGATCCAGACAACGGCGACGGTGGGTTTCCTGCTTTCGCTCATGGTCATCATCTTATGCCGCAGCGTCGTTCCCGCCGACGATTTCAAGGAGTGGGGCTGGCGCATTCCTTTCATCGTATCCATCGTTCTGCTGGTTTGTTCGGCCTATATCCGATTGCGGCTGCATGAATCGCCGCTCTACCAGCATATGAAAGATGCCGGCCAAATCTCGAAAGCTCCGATCTCTGAAAGCTTTTTCCGCTATCCGAACGGCTGGTATGTGCTTGTTGCGCTGCTGGGGGCCACGGCGGGACAAGGTGTCGTGTGGTATACGGGGCAATTCTACGCGCTGTTCTATCTTCAGATCACGCTGAAGGCTGATTATGACGTCGCCTATCAGCTCATGATGATCAGTCTGATCATCAGTACGCCATTGTTCCTGCTGTTCGGCTGGCTGTCGGACAAGATCGGCAGAAAGCCGATCATTCTGGCAGGTTGCCTGCTCGCCGCCCTGACGTATTTTTCGATCTTTTCGGCGCTGACCAAGGCGGTCAATCCCGCCCTTGCCGAGTTCCAGCAAAACGTCAAAGTGACGTTGAATACCGACACTTCCACGTGTCATTTCCATTTGTTCGCCGGCCCTTGGTCGAAGTTTTCCGATTGCGACCGCGCCAAGGATTATCTGACCAAGCTCGGCCTGTCCTTCGATACCGCCGACCGGCCCGGTGGGCCCAGCAGCATCGCGGTCGGCGATCTGCCCGAGCAATCGACGGAGAACTGGGAGATCGAGGAGCGGAAGAACAACATCCTCCTGGCGCTGACGATCAAAGGTTATCCGCTCAAGGCCGATCTCGCGAAAATGAACAAGCCCAAGATCGTCTTGCTGCTGGTCTTGATGATGGTCTATGTCTGCATGGTGTATGGGCCGATGGCGGCTTTTCTCGTCGACATGTTCCCGGCGCGCATCCGCTACACCTCGCTGTCGCTGCCTTATCATATCGGCAACGGCTGGTTCGGCGGCATGCTGCCGCTGGTCGCGACGGCGATGGTCGCGGCGTCCGGCAACATCTATTACGGGCTTTGGTATCCGGTCTGCGTCGCGGCGATGACCTTTGTCGTCGGTCTGCTTTTCCTGCGCGACCGGCGCGCACAGGACGTCGTGCGCGGCTGATAAGCCGCCTGTCCGACGGGGCTTGCTTGGCTCAGGCGCGCGTTCGCTTCGCCGGCTGGCGCATAGGGGCGCGCACTTGCACCAGTATGTCGTCCACTGACTGCCACACTTTCTGGTCGTCATCCGCCTGCAAATAATCCAGCACCAGCTTGGCGACGATCAAGCCGACCACGAACAGCACTACGAACGCGGCCGCGGCGCCCAGCGCAAGCATGTTCAAATCGATCTGGTCGAGCGTGCCGGGAATCAGCAGCCAAAGGCACATTGCGAGTGCCGCCGGCGCGGTGGCGATCAGGCCGAATTTGGCGGTCTTGCCGATTCCGGCCTTGGTGCGGATATGCTCCATATTATGCGCAAGGCGCATTTCGGCGCCGGTCGTGTGATTTTCAAGATGGACGCAAAAGCCGTGCTCGGCGCCCTTGCGTGCGGCCCACACCGCGGTCGCTACATGCCCGTCGCGGAGGAGAAGGCTGCAATCGGTAAGGCTGACCTCAATGTCGCGCCCGTTGCGCTGGCGAAGATAGAATTTCTGCCGCTCCACCATCCGCGATGCGATACGCACCGCGCCTGCGTCAAACGCGTCGAAGGTCGCCTCCGGCCCGAAATCCGCTTCAGACCAGCTTTCAAGGCCCGCAATCATTCCTGTTGCAGCCCAAGCGTGATACTCGCCCATCCCTGCCCCTGTCTACAAAAGGGACACGCAGCAGCACCAAGCTATCGGCGCACACATATCCCTAGTAAATTGAATGCAATGAGCTGCTGGTGGAGTGATCCACTCTTGAAGCGCTTCCTCAACTCTTGGTTTGTTCTAGCATGTTTCCTCAGGCGATGCACCCGTTTCCGGCCAATTCATAGCCGAACGATGGACTGCCTATAATCGCGCCTGTCTGGATGCGGGATTTAACGACGCGCTATTTTTTTCGGAACAGGTCGAGTTCGACCACCTTGGCGGATTCCTGCTGCGGCTGTTCTTCCTGACGGATCGTCAGTTCGGGCTCCGCACCGCCGGTGGCGGCCGGCTCAATTCGCAACGCTGGACCGGGAAGGGCGGCCCGCTCCTCCACCGCCGTTTCCGTGTCAGGTTCTCCCGCCTCGTCGCCGGAGGTGCCTACCGGCTTGAACAGGTTCGGATTGAATCCAAATTGAACGCTTGGATCAAAAAAGCTTTTGATTGCCGAAAATGGAATAACCAGACGTTCCGGCACGCTATTGAATGATAATTTCACCTCAAAGCGGTCGTCATAGACGAACAAATCCCAGAATTTATGCTGCAGCACGATCATCATCTCTTCGGGATATTGCGCCTTGAGCCGTTTCGAGAGGATCGTTCCCGCCGCCCCGGTATCGAAGGTGATGTAGAAATGATGGTCGCCGGGGAGCCCGCGTTTCTGCACGCGATTCAGTACGGTCCGGATTATGCCGCGCAGGGCCTCGCTGGCCAAGACATCGTAGCGGATCTTGTCCTCTGACATTCAAACCGTCATCAAGATTGCTGCCGGATTTTGCCGATGGACCGCTCCAACGGGTTGAGTGGAGGACTTCTGTTGCCCGGTGTCCTCCAAACCGCGCCTAGCCGCGCTGAACGTCTAGGACTTTAATTTGGCTTTCCGAACCGCTTACGCGGCCAAGGCTGCCTCAGCATAGTTGTCGTTTGCAACTATTGAATTGGCCCGATGACGGCGGAACCATGCCGAGCGAAAACATACCCTTTACGCCCTCGTCGATCCTAGTTCGCCCCCAGCAGAAACCCACACGCCCGCGCGGTGGGCTTATGGTGGAGGCGCCGGGTACCGCCCCCGGGTCCGAAAGGTTTATTCCGATAGCCATTTATCGCCATAGCCGGCAAGCCAGCCCACTCAATATATGGGCATCGACCCTTAAAAAAAAGGCCGAATGTCTATTTTACGGGCTTTTACAATGCCATGTTCGCGCAGCACGCGGAAAGACATGCTGCGAGGCCTCGCGCGCCCGGAAAACGGCCTTGGAAACAAGAGGTTGCCCAAAGGGCGCGCGATCGAGGCGGCGAAAGGCGGCGCTTAATGCGCGGCCGCGGTTTTGGCCGCAGCTTTCGCGGGTGTCCAGCAGACGTCAGCCTTGGCCTGGCATGTATATTCGTTGAAAACGATCGCATCGAGGAACAGTTCGCATGAGACGTCTTTCTTACCAGCCTTGTAGGTCTTTACACCCTTCTCCAGCGCCCATTTCTGAATGTATTTGTCCAGCAGCGCTTCTGCGTCGCGCGAGGGACCATCCTTGCCATAATCGTTGACGGAGTAATAAAGCGTGGTGCATTCCTGCTTTGCTGACGCAGCGGACGGCAGCATCGCCACGACACAGGCGACGAGGAGGAGCCTCGTTGTGGACATCGACATGGTAAATCCCCTGGAAAAAGCGTGAATCGACGCATCATCGCGCGGGTGCCGGGCGCGCGCTATGGCTTTGCAGCCACAAACCACGGCAATATAGCTTGCGATGCGATCAGCGGGGCTCAGCGGCAGACGACCGCTTCGGCGGTGCATTCGAACTCGTTCAGCCATCCGATATAGACCTCGCAGCCGACCTTGCGGTCTTTCGGCTTAGCCTTCAGGCCGGAGCGCTGCTCCCAGGTGGCGATTTCCTTGTCGAGCGCCTTTTCCGCGTCGCCGCGGGTCGTCTGCTCGCCGAAACCGACAAATGCGCCCTTCAATGTCTTGCAATAGCCCGCCGCGCCGGCCGGATGCGCCAGGACAGATAAAACAGCCGCGGCGCACAGTACAGCAGCGGCCCGCTGAGAGATTCGCATTCTTGCCCCCCGACAAGGAAGAGGGACGCAAGACCGGCGGCTTTGCATCCCAGTGACATGAAAAATTGCTATTATTCAGAGACTTGCAGATTGATCGCTTTCGGGCCCTTCCCGCGCGGATCGGGTTGAGTCTCGAATGAGACGCGCATCCCCTCGTCCAACATCGGCACGCCGGAGCGCTCCACCGCCGAAATATGAACGAAAACATCCTTGCCGCCTTCATCCGGCGTGATGAAGCCAAAACCCTTCGATTGATTGAAGAATTTGACCGTACCAGATTGACGCATGCGTATGCTCCATCTTTCCCCTACACTATCCCGGCGCGCCATAGGCCCGCCGGTGAGGCAGTCATTCAGATGTCGGGGAAAACCAGAACAGGCTTATCTCGTGGCAGCCGAGAACGAAGCACATCGTCAGCTATTTCCACCGGGTCCGACAGGCCGCCCGATGCGCAGAAGTATGGGGGAATTGATAGGGGTCGGCAACAAAATTTAGCCGACCGCATGCGACCGGCGCCGGAACGTATACACGTTCAGCGTTCGTGTCGATCGCTTCGTCTTCGGCGCCGCGCCCGGCCCCCAAATTTCTGCGCAGCGCCGGCGGACTTACGCCGGCAGCGGCGGTTCTGTTCGCAACAAACCTTGTCCGCAACACATGCAATTCTGCAGGACGGGCTTGGATAGCCAGAGTCCGACCGGCACCGGCTGCCCGGAATGGTGAGCGCGCTGGGACTCGAACCCAGGGCCTACTGATTAACGTACCACCACGGCTTTCGCCGCCCCGTGAGGGTTCGTGGTCTGGACCTTCCCTTCACCGTATTCCGAGAGGCGGAACGTAGGCGGGTGCCGTCAGGCCTCTACACCTTCCCCGGAGGGGGCTTGGCTCGGGATTGCCGTCGCCGCGACGCGGACGGGTTCCCCGACTTTGACACCATCTCGTTCACGAGTTTCCCCGTGACGACTCCAAATCGAAGTCAGTTGCTCTACCGACTGAGCTACGCGCTCTCACCTGGCATCTTCAGCGCATGCCGGAACTGAGCACGACACGGGTGACCGCGCGTGCTCTCGCGGCAGACAATATGGTTCCGGGCAGGTGGCGTCAATAGCGTGGTGGCGCGGGACGCTTGGCCAGGTCGCCCCCTGATCGGAGACGGCGTGTGCTCGGGGCAAAATTGTGTTAAGATTGGGGCGGGCGGATCTGTCTATGGAGGCTTGGATGCAGATCGAAGCAGAGGCGGGGCACTATAAGGTGCTGGCGAAAGTGTGCGGTTCGTACGGGTGCGGCTGTCCGACCGTTCTGGAAGGCCATACCCCCGAGGATCTCGTAATCGTCGGCAAGCTCGATGCCAATGTGCTGAACAGCGCCGCTGTCCTGAAGCATACTGGCGTAGGCGAGATTGCGGTGGTGATTCCCAAAAGCCTGCTCATCGAAGCGGCGCGGGCGCTCCTGTAGCGGCGATCGGCCGGGCGCCTGAATGCCGCCTCCGGGCGGCTTTCCTTTGACATCGGCGAGACAAGAACCGGCATGGCTGCTTCGATCGGCGGGCGCAGGAACACTTTGTTTTTGAGGGTGGCCGTCCGGTAACATGGTTACACGCGCCGGCAAACCTCTGCAAAACCACGAAGCTTTCGGAACCCTCACCTCCGTAAACGACCTTATATGCGCTCCATTGCCCGGCCGCAACCCAGGGTGGGTGGACATCGCTGCGTTTCCATCCTTATCTGGCAGTCCAGGGGCGGGAGAAACGGGACGGCAGCATGTCTTGGGGGTGCAGATCGGGGCATTCTAGCGCGCAAATCTTGCGAGCCGCGCAGGCCGGCAATGCAAGTTGCAGAGCGATGACTCTCGTGTATTTGCCGATTGCTGTGGCCGGTCTTATCAGCGGCCTCGCTTCGATTGCGGCAAATGCTGCGGAGCGACGACCTTCCCGCAGGCACAATCGTCGACCGCGCCGTACAAGCCGCGGTATTGCCGCTCGTCTGCGAGCCAAAGCAGGCTGAGTGTCCTCCGCTCATTCCTCCGGGGGTGATACCGGATGTTCCGCCCGCACTCAGGAAGCTGATCGGCGAGGGCGGCGACGATGTTCTGGGCCTGCTCTACCGGGAAGTGGCAGCGGTGTCGCAAGTGGCAAACACTGCCGGCTCGGTTGCCTCAGGGTTGACGCAGAATATCGTTTCGGGGGTTCTCGACGTGGCGATAGACCCGGCAGCGTCGAACGTTCCGGGACCATTCGGCGCATCGAGTCCAGGCTCTGCCTCATCCATGTTCATGGTGTCGGGTTATAAGCATCTTTCGCATGACGGCTATTCCGTTTCCTCGGATTTCGGTCCGGCGAATGGGAAGGGCCCGAAATTTGACGAAGACGATTACGGGCTGACGCTCGGCACCCGGTTCGACGGTTCGGACGCGTTCGGCGCCGCGAAGGGCAGCGTGACGTTCGGCGTCGTCGGAAACTATACGCGCACCGACATCGATATCGGAGGCTTGCCGGCCCTGCCAGGGAGCGGCAAAAGCGGTTCGGTCGGCATCAACTCCTGGTCGCTCGGCGGCTACGGCGTGGTTACCGACGGCCACCGCTACGGCCTCGTGACCGTGACCGGCACGCTCGGATCGCCCGAGACGGACAATGCGCTCATCCCCGCCTCCGCCGATTACAACACGCGCGGCCTTGCGGCATCGGCGATGGCCGGCGTGCTTGTGCCGATGGGTGGCGCCAAGCTCGATCTGCGCGGCGGGTTCAACTATATTCACGCATCGAGCGACGACTACACGGACTCGATTGGATCGCGCTTCACCGACGCGCATATGGAGGAGTTCTCCGGCACCGTTTCCGCACGGCTGTTCAGCGTCGTCCGGGTTGAGGACTACAGCGTGCGCCCCTTCATTCAGGGCGGCCTCAATCAGCGCTTCCATTACGACAATGAAATCACCGTCGATAATGCGAGATTCAGTTTCGACGACGCCGACACCAGCGTTTTCGGGCGAGCCGGCATCGATTTCGATGTCGATAAAAGCATTCAGGCCTATCTGGCGGTACGCGGCGATGCCAGCACCGACATGACCGCCATCGCCGCCCAGGTCGGAGTGACCTTCAAGCTGGATTGATCCCCGGCAAGCCGCGGGACCGATAGCGCGCTGCCTTGCGCCGCCGGCATCACGCGCCTTCTTCAGGCGGCTGCCATTTCTCGCGCATCGTGACCAGTTCTTCGGCGACGCTGGGGTGAAGCGGCATGGTCGCGTCGAAATCAGCTTTTTTCACCCCCATCCGCAGCGGTATGGCGAGAAGCTGCGCCATCTCGGCGGCTTCCGGGCCAAGAATATGGCAGCCGAGCACCATGTCTGTCCGCGCCTCGACGACCAGCTTTATCAGCATCCGCTCATTGCGCCCGGCCATCACATATTTCATCGGGCGGAAGCTGGCCTTGTAGATGTCGATCTCGGGAAAGCTGTCGCGGGCCATGGCCTCGGTGACGCCCACCGTGCCGATCTCGGGTTGCGAGAACACCGCCGTGGGCACGAAACTGTGGTCCACCTTCGTCGGCCTGCCGCGAAAGACCGTATCGACGAAGCACATGGCATCGTGAATGGCGACCGGCGTGAGGTTCAGCCGGTCGGTGACGTCGCCGATGGCGTAGATGTTCTCCACCGATGAGCGCGAATAGTCGTCCACGAGGATCTCGCCGCCATCTCCCAATTTTACCCCGCTCTCCATCAGCCCCATATTGGCGCTGAGCGGCACGCGTCCGGTGGCATACATCACCAGATCGGCGCGCATTTCGGTGCCGTCCTGGAAGACGATGAGGCATTCGCCGCCGTCCTTTTCGATCCGCCCCAGGCGCTGGTTGAACACCGTGTGGATGCCCTTGGCGCGCATGGCCTCGGAGAGGCCGACACGCAGATCGTCGTCAAAGCCGCGCAGGATCTGATCGCCGCGGTAGATCAGCGTCACATCGACCCCCAGCCCATGGAAGATGGAGGCGAATTCCACGCCAATATAGCCGCCGCCGACAATGGCAATACTGCGCGGCAGCCTGGGCAGGGTGAAGGCCTGGTTGGAGGAAATGATGTGCTCATGCCCTTCAATGTCCGGGATGAATGGCCAAGCCCCCGTGGCGATGAGAACGGTTTTCGCGGTGACGCTGCGACCGGTCGCTTTCAGGCGAATGGTGTGCGGGTCTTCCAGCTCGGCGCGGCTCTGGATCAGCTCGGCCCCGGCGCGTTCCAGGTTGCCCGCATAGATATCGCTGAGCCGGGCGACTTCGCGCTGAATGTGGTCGCGCAGCATCGCCCAGTCGAAGTCCGTGCGCCCGATGGTCCAGCCGAAGCCCTTGGCGTCGGCGAATTCGTCGGGGAAGTGGCTGGCGTAGACGAGCAGCTTCTTGGGCACGCAGCCCCGGATCACGCAGGTGCCGCCGACGCGGTATTCCTCGGCGATCGCGACCCGCGCACCACTCGCGGCCGCCATGCGCGCCGCGCGCACGCCGCCGGAACCGCCGCCGATGACGAACAGATCATAGTCGAACTGCATCGAGCCTCCATGGCGACGGAGCGAATTTCAGCGTGGGGGGCGGAATGATCCTATAGCTTCAATCCGCGTTTTCGCAACTCGTCGCGGATCTTCTGCTCCGCCTCGCGCCCGACCTGTTCGCCCCAGGCACTGCCCATCTTCATGGCATCCGCCGCGAGACTCGGCATCGCGGCGATGAATTTCTGCCCGACCGGCGAGCGGTAGAAATCCGCCACGGTGTTCATTTCCTCGGCTGTGAATCTGGTCGCATAGAGGTGGGCGATCTGATCGATGATTTCACTCCGCCTGTCTATCGACTGCTTGAGCACCTCATCGAAGACCTGATTGATCTCGCCCTGCCGATCGGGTGACTGGGCGGACAAGACCTGGCGCAATTGCCGGAATATCAACGGAATCATCGCGGCGAACTGCGCTTCGGCATGCGTGGCGACAAGCAGATTGCGCGCCGCCGTCAATTTGGCCGCTTCGCTGCTAGCGGAAGCCTCGGGGGTGGGCTGCTGCGCCTGAGCCGGCAGCAAACAGGCATAGGCCAAGCCGAGCGCCAAGGCTGCGGCCGGCGCCTTCATCGCAATCGCCATGCGCGGGATATCCTCTTCTATTCGTCCGATGCGTCCAAGATTTGTACCCCGGCGGGGCCGGCGATGATAGCCCTGTCGGCAATGCCGATGAATAGCCCGTGCTCGACCACGCCGGGTATCATTTCAAGCACGTCGCCCAGCGCCTCGGGCTCGCCGATCTCCCCGAAGGCGCAATCGGCGATGTAGTTGCCGCTGTCGGTGACGAAGAATTCGCCATTCAACCGGCGCAGCGCGATGTCGCCCTCGCAGCCCGCATCGAAGGCGGCGTCTTCCATCATGTTCAGCGTCGCCTTCGCGCCGAAGCGAACGATCTCAACCGGCAGCGGGAAGGCGCCGAGCTTTGCGACGCGCTTGGTGTGATCGGCGATCACCACCATCCGATCGGAGGCCATGGCGACGATCTTCTCGCGCAGCAGCGCGCCGCCACCGCCCTTGATGAGCCGCAAGGATCCGTCGATCTCGTCGGCGCCGTCCACTGTCAGGTCGAGCTGGGGGTGTTCGTCGAGGGTGGTCAGCTTGATCCCTGCCCGCTCGGCCAGGATGCGCGTGTCCTCCGAGGTCGGGACGCACAGCACATCCAGCCCCGCCTTCACCTTCTGCGCCAGCAACTGGATGAATTTGCCTGAGGTCGAGCCGGTGCCAAGGCCGAGCTTCATGCCCGTGGCGACCATCTCCAGCGCGCGCTCGGCGGCCAGAGTCTTGAATATATCCGTGTCCATCTTAAGCATCGCTGATCCGCCAAAGCATCGTTTGCGTCTATCGTTTTTCCGCTCGTCGCGAAACGTGCGGAAGCGGGAATCAAAGCAGAGAATCAGTAAACGACCTGCTTAGTGGAGGCCGCCGAGGAACATATATTTCATTTCGACGAACTCCTCGATGCCGTGATGCGATCCCTCCCGCCCCAGACCGGATTCCTTCACGCCGCCGAAGGGCGCCAGCTCGGTGGAAATGATGCCTTCGTTGATGCCGACGATGCCGAATTCCAGTTTTTCCGCCACCCGCCAGATACGGCCGATGTCGCGAGCATGGAAATAGGCGGCAAGGCCGAAAGGCGTGGCGTTGGCGATCTCAACGGCGTCCTCGTCGGCTGAGAAGCGGAACAGCGGCGCGACGGGGCCGAAGGTCTCTTCCTGCGCGAACAGCATATCGGTGGTGGCGCCGGTGATCACCGTCGGCTCGTAGAACGTGCCGCCGAGCGCGTGCACCTTGCCGCCGGTCAGCACCTTGGCGCCTTTCGCCACGGCGTCGCGCACATGGCTTTCCACCTTTTCAATCGCCGCCTTGTTGATCAGCGGTCCCTGAACGACGCCGGCCTCATCGCCGGGACCGACCTTCATTTCCTTCACCTTCGCGGTCAGCTTTTCGGCGAAGGCGTCGTAAACGCGGTCCTGGACCAGGATGCGGTTCGCGCAGACGCAGGTCTGGCCCATATTGCGGTATTTCGAGGCGATGGCGTCCGTCACGGCCTTGTCGAGGTCGGCGTCGTCGAACACGATGAACGGCGCGTTGCCGCCCAGCTCCAGCGCCACCTTTTTGACGGTGCTGGCCGCCTGCCGCATCAGCAGCTTGCCGACCTCGGTCGAGCCGGTGAAGGTGATCATGCGCACCAGCGGGCTTTCCGTCAGCTCCTTGCCTATGGGCGGGGCATCGCCGGTGATGACGTTGAGCACGCCCTTGGGGATGCCGGCGCGATGCGCCAGGTCAGCCAGCGCGAGCGCCGTTAGCGGCGTGTCCTCGGCGGGTTTTACGACTGCCGTACACCCGGCTGCCAGCGCGGGCGCCACCTTGCGGGTGATCATCGCCAAAGGAAAATTCCATGGCGTGATCGCGCCGACGACCCCGACCGGCTGCTTCAGCACGATGATGCGGCCATTGGCGCGGTGGGTGGGCACCACCTCGCCAGTGATGCGCTTGGCTTCTTCGGCGAAAAACTCGACGAACGAGGCGCCATAACTCACCTCGCCGCGCGCCTCTGCCAGCGGCTTGCCCTGTTCGGCCGTCATCAGCCGGGCGAGCGCTTCGGTGTTCTCGATGATCAGGTCGAACCAGCGGCGCAGGATGACGGAGCGCTCCTTGGCCAGCAGATCCCGCCACGGGCCGAACGCCCGGTGCGCGGCCTCTATCGCGGCCCTGGCGCCCTCTGCGCCGACATCGGGCACGCGAGCGATTTCGGCGCCTGTTGCCGGGTTCAGAACCGGGTCTTTGGGCTCACCGACCCAGGCGCCATCGATGTAGCATTGCTCATGGATGAGCGTGTCAACCTTCTGGTCCATCGCCGGCTCCTTCTTCCAATATCTGCGAACGGTCTTTTCATAATGATGGGCAGCGCCACGGGCCTTGGCAATAGACAAGACACCGGCCTTATGCTTCCTCACTCCCATATAGTGCGGGCGTACTCAAGAAAAGCGAACTGGCGATGAGAGACGCGACAATCATTTTCGATCTGGACGGGACGATGGTCGACACGGCGCCGGATCTGATCGCCGCCACCAACCACACGCTCCAGCACCATGGCATGGCGCCGGTGGCAGCGCGTATCGTCCAGCACGCCGTCGGGGTTGGAGCCAAGGCGATGATCCAAGCCGCGATGACAGAGTTGGGCGTTAAAGCCGACGCGGAAACGCTTTCGGTGATGACGGATGAGTTCATCGCATATTACGGCGCTCACATCGCGGTGGGCAGCCGCGTTTTTCCAGGCCTCGTCGAGGCGCTGTCCGCCTTGCGAGAAGCGGGCGCGCGGCTCGGCGTGTGCACCAACAAGCGCGAATGGCTGACGCTGAGGCTGCTTGCCGCATTGCAGCTCGACCGGTATTTCGATGCAATTGCCGGCGCCGACACCTTCCCGGTCCGCAAGCCCGATGCCCGGCATCTGCTCGGCACGATCGCGATGGCGGGTGGCGATCCGGCCCGAGCGGTGATGATCGGCGACAGCTCCGCGGACGCGGGCGCCGCGCGCAACGCCAAGGTGCCGTTCGTGGCCGTCAGCTTCGGCTATGGCGAAAGTCCGGTCGAGGTGCTGGAGCCCGACGCGGTGATCAACAGCTTCGCCGAGCTGGTGCCCGTGCTGCGCCAGCTGTTCTTGGCGCAAAGCCGCCGCGGACCGGGCGAGATCGATGCGCCGGCCTGATGCGGCGCGTTTTTTATGAAACCTCAGTTTCGCCCCGATGCCGACTTAGTAGACGCGGCACCCTAACAGAACGGAACGCCCCATGCCCTGCTTGAACAGACCGAATTTGCGCCCCGCGACAGGCGAGCGATGCCGACTCACCGGGTGGAGGCTGGGCGCGATGGCGGCGATGTTCGGCGTCTATGCCGCGACCGCCGGCGCGCAGGCCGAACCCCGCCAGGCGCCCAACAGCCGCATCGCGCTCGATGTCGGCGAGGCATTTGCGCCATCGACCCGCTTCTCCGGTTTCGTGGACGCGAAAAGCGGGGCGTCCTACGTGATCGTCGAAATGCCCGCCAGCGCCTATGAAGAGGTGAAGCAGATCGCCGACCATACCGAGGCTTTGGCGGCGCAAGGCTTGCGGGATCCGGCGAAATCGGAACTGCCGGGCCGCAAGGGCGAATATGTCTATTTCACCGGCAAGCAGACGTCGCTGGGCCAGGACTTCTCCAAATTCGTGCTGATCCTGCGCGAGAATGGCGTCACCGCCATGGTGACAGCCAATATTCCGGATACGGCGCTCGCTGCCTCCACCTTCAGCAAGGCGCAGGTCGAGACGACGCTCGCCAATGCCGAGGTGAAGGATGTGACCGCCAAAGGGCCGGAGCTGTTCCACCTCGGCTATCTAGGCCCATTCAAGGAGGCATTCGGCCTGATGGGCAGCTCAAAGGGCTACAGCATTTCCGGCCAGCCGCCCGCGCCGGGAGACAATCGGGTGGTGAAGGAACCGACACTGGTCGTGGCGCCATCGACGGATGCGCGGCTGGCGGTCGATCCCAAGACCGCTGCGCTGCGGTCTTTTCAATCGTTCGCCGGGGTGAAAGACGGCAAGATCGAAAGTGAAAAGCCGGTGACGATCGCCGGGCTTAAGGGGCATCAGATCGTCGGCGAGGCGGTCGAGCCGAATTCCGGCATCAAGATCGGCATCTATCTGTTGCTGCTGGCGGGCGATCCGGGCGGCTATTACGCGATTGTCGGCACGAGCCCCATCGCCGACATGCCGAAGATGCTCCCCGAATTCGAGAAGGTCGCAGGCAGCTTCGAGCCGATCGCCGGAACGAAATAGGCGGCCGGTCACTTGGTATCCGCGACGGCGCGCGCTTGACAGTGCCGCCGCGGCGCGCCTAAATCGAGGCGCCTCGGCGGGTTTCGGACGCGTAGCTCAGCGGCAGAGCACTGCCTTCACACGGCAGGGGTCACTGGTTCAATCCCAGTCGCGTCCACCATTTTCGTCTGCGCGTTGTCGCCCGTCAACCCGACGCGCGGGTTCCGGTTCGGGGTTTCTTCTCTCGCCTCACCGTTCCGGCTGCATGCCCTCCTGGGATGAGAGTTGGCTTTTTTGTTTAAGCGGTTGCTGCTAAGGTGTTTTTGAATCAGGGACTTACTTTATGAGCGACATCCAACAGTTGGAACGGCGGGTCGAGGCGCTTGAGGCGGCGCAAAACGACACGACGCAAACGCTCCGATGGAGTGTTGCCAAGCTTGGGCGCATCGCGTCCGTGCAGGATGAACACACGCTTCGGCTAGAAAAGATTGAAAATGACGTCGGGTCTATCCGGCACGAGATCGGCTCAATGCAACACGAGCTCGGATCGATCCAGCACGAGATCGGATCGATGCAGCATGAGATCGGATCGATGCAGCATAGTATCGCGTCTCTCCGGCGCGACATGCCGGGCATCGTCGCCGAGGCGATGCGAGAGGTGTTAAAGCCCTCATAAGCCAATCAGCCCCATTTCCGATTCGACGTCATCAGACCGCGCGCGGTTTGGCCAGCGCATAGGTGAGCAGCTTATAAGCCAATTTCGCGGCGGTGAATTCGCAGGCATGCAGGCCGGCGATGGGCGCCAGTTCGACGATGTCGGCGCCGATGACGGTGCCGGCCTGGGACGCGGCGCGCAAGATTTCGCAGGCTTCGTCGAAGAAGAAGCCGCCGGGCTCGGGCGTGCCGGTGGCGGGCATCAGGCTGGAATCGAAGCCGTCCACATCGAAGGTGATATAGACCGGGCGGCCTTGCAGCGGCGCGACGATCTCTTCGATGTTCCAGCGGCGCCGGTCCTTTGCCCAGTGAATGGCGACGCGCTCCGGATTTGCCTCGATGAACGGCACCTCGGATATGTCCGTCGCGCGGATGCCGACCGATATCAGGGACACGCCTTGATAATCCAGCACGCGGCGCATCGCGGCGGCATGCGAATAATGCTCGCCAAGATAGCCGTCGCGCAGGTCGGAATGGGCATCGAATTGCAGCACCACGAGATCGCGGTGGCGAGATGCAAACGGCCGGATGGCGCCCGCCGTGAGGGAATGCTCACCGCCCAGCGTCAGAGGGAACTTGCCGCCCGCGAGAACGGCTTCGACAAGCTCTTCGAGCTGCGCCAACGCGGCTTCCACGCCGGGCGCGATCTCCGGCGCTTCCAGCGTCGCAATGCCGAACTGCCGGTATGGCTCACACCACAGCGTTTCGTCGAAGAATTCCAGTTTGGGCGAAGCGGCGATGATCGCCTCAGGCCCCTGCGCGGTGCCGCCGCCATAGGAGACGCTCGCTTCCAACCCGAACGGGATGACGACCGCCTTCGCCGCCGCCGGATCGCCTGCCTCTGCACGGGAAAGGCCCAGAAAGCCGCTCTCGGGCACACGGTAACGGAGCTGCGTCATTGATGGTCCAGAAAGGGGCATGAAGCCCCGGGGTGCTAGCCCGGGGCATTGGAGGTCAGCCGCTATAGGCCGCACCCGATACCAGGTCGGCGGTGCTGTACATGGTCAGCATCGGCTCGTCCTGCAGCACGGCCTCGTCATAATGGCCAAAGCCATTGAAGCGCGAGGACATCGCACGCCCGTAAGCGCCGATATTCCCGATCTCGATATAGTCGCCCTCAGCCGTCGCTTCCGGCAGATAGAACGGGCCGGGCATGAAATCGGCGCTGTCGCAAGTCGGTCCGTAGAGCGAAAACGGCGCGACGGACTGCGATCCAGCCTGGCTGCCGTTCAGTTCCAGCCGCCGCGCGGGAAAGACGAACTTCATATAGGCGGCGTCGTACAGCACGCCGAAGGCACCGTCATTGATATAGAGCGTGTCGGTCCTTGCGCGCCTCGACCCGCACGATCACCGACTCCGCCTCCGCGACCAGCGCGCGGCCCGGCTCGGCCCACAGCTGGCAATGCGCGCCGGTCGAGGTTTGCTCGAACGCCTCGCGGATCTCGTCCATATAATCGGCGAGCGCCGGCGGCTCCAGCTCCGGATAGGCGGAGGGAAATCCGCCGCCGACATCGATAACGTCAGCGACAACGCCCGCATGCACGATGTGCTGCGACATGGTCCTGAGCGCAAGGCCGTAGGCGGCGGGCGACATGGCCTGCGAGCCGACATGGAAGGTGAGACCAAGGCAATCTGCGGCCTGCCGCGTCTTGCGCAGCAGGTCGGCGGCCGACATCCAGGGCGTGCCGAATTTATCCTCCAGCGGAATTTCGCTGAAGGTGTTCGGGCAGGCCATGCGCACCATCAAAGTGAGATCGGAAGCGTTGCCGGTTTCCTCGACGATCTTGGCCAGTTCGGCCTCGCAATCGAGCGCGAAGGTGCGGATGCCGTGATCGAAATAGGCGCGGCGGATCAGCTCGCGCGACTTGATCGGATGCATGACATGAGCGGAGGCACCCGGCAGCGCCGCGACCTGCTGGATTTCTGGAATGGAAGCCACATCGAAATCCCGGATGCCGGCGCCATGCAGAACCGAGAGTACGTGCGGCGCGTCATTCGCCTTGATGGCGTAGAGGCATTTTCCGGGAAAATTCTGGAGAAACCAGCGCGCGGCTCTCTCGGCCGCGTGCGGACGAAAGGCTAATACCGGGCGCTCGGTCTGATGCAGACGAATGAGGTCTGCGGCGCAGCGGTAGTTATCCATCCCATAAATCCCCCTACCTTGCTATTGATCCTGTGCCGAACGTGCCGATGGCACCGCAGCGGTGGACCCCATAAGTCCTTATGCGGGCGATGTAAAGCCCTTTCCGTCTTCCTGGCTGTAAATGTCTAAAGTCCAAGGGTCCAAAGACGATTCAGCGAGCGATGTAATTGGGAAAAATCCCAGCCCGTTTCAAGGGAGCCGGACATTGAAATTCGGGCCGTGGGTCAGCGCTGCCCGCCGCCGTTCTTGATCACAAAGCGGTATACGTTGCCCTCGATCTGCGATGTGTCGAGCAGTTCGTGCCCCGCCGATTCGCAGAACGCTGGAACGTCGTCCAGCGCGCCCGGATCATTTGAAAGCAATTCCAGCGTTTGTCCCGGCGCCATGGCGCGGAGGGCCTTGATGGCTTTCAGGATCGGCAAAGGGCAGCTTAACCCGGTCGCATCCAGCATTTTTTCCGCCATGGGTATTTCCTTTCACGCCGGATTTTACCGGAAGCGTGAATTCTCTCCAAGCTGAAATGTCGCCAATAGGTTATATCCCTATGCTTTTCGATGCTCGCGAAGAAGGAAACGAGAGCTATTGCTTCTTCGGACGCGCGTCCTCCACTGGCGGGAGCGACTTGAGATAGGCGGCAATCGCGTCGCGATCCTCGGACGTCAGCTGCGCCATATTCTGCTGCACCTTGGCCATTGCGCCGCCCATCACGTCGCCCTTGGGCGTGAAGCCGGTCTGCAGCGCATAGGAGATGTCCTTGGCGCTCCATGAGCCGATGCCGGTCTTATCAGGCGTAATGTTCGGAACGAAGCCTTTGCCCTCGGCGGCAGGCGCTCCCGACAGCTTCTTCGATGCGATCATGCCGCCCAGCGCGCTCCGAGGCGTGTGGCACTCGCCGCAATGCCCCAGCGCTTCGACGAGATAGGCACCGCGATTGACCTGCGCCGATTGCGAGGGATCGGGCGCGAACGTCTTGCCGTCCAGATAGAGCCCCTTCCAGATGTTAAGGCCGGCGCGGATGCTGTAAGGGAAGGAGAGCTCGTGATAGGGCACTTTGGAGCTGACCGGCTCCAGGGTCTGGAGAAACGCCCACAGATCGAGCAGATCGCTCCGCGTCATGTGCTGATAGGTGGCGTAGGGGAACGCCGGATACAGGTTGGACCCATCCGGTGCGGTGCCTTTCGTCATCGCCTTGATGAAATCTTCGCTGCTCCACCCGCCCAGGCCGGTCTCTTTGTCCGGAGTGATGTTGGGGACGTAAAAGGTGCCGTATTGGCTCTTCAGGCAGCGGCCGCCGATCGGTTTCAGGTCGTCCTTGGTTTTGAGGTCGTCGCATTTGTCCGACGCCGGGGCTGCGTGGCAGGAGGAGCAGCCACCGGCGTAATAGAGATATTGGCCGTTCTTCGCGTTGGGGGTGTCGGCGCCGCCTGAGGCGGGTTGCGCGTGCACAGCGCTCGCGGCCGCGGCGCTGATCAGCACCGCAATGGCGCAATCTCGAAAGCGGGGCATCGCGGACCCTTATCGGTCGACCTTATATTTTTCGTGGCACGCCTGGCAGCTCCGGCCGAGGGTGACGAAGGCCGGCTGAAGGCTGGCCATCCCGCCCGCTGCGGCGTTTGCCGCCTTGGCGCTATCGCTCTTTACCTGGACTGCCAGGGAGTCGAAGTCGGCCTTGTTTTTCCAGATGTCCGGCTTGGCGTCGGAATCCTTTGACGTGCTTCCTTCGGGAAACAGCGTGACGAACTGGTCCAGCGTCGGGCTGATCGTGCTTAGCGCCTCGGCCGCTGCCGCCCCATCATAGGGCTTCTCGCCCTTGAACATGGCGGTGATCAGCGTCACGGCATTGCCATTCTTCTTCATCAGCGCCTGACGCTGCTTTATCGGGCCGTCCTGCGCGATCGCGGCGCCCGTCGCCGCGACCGAGCAGATGGTGAGAGCAAGGATGATGCGTTTCATGCTATTCCCTCGTAACAGTGACAAAATCTCACGGCTCGCCGCCGCATGGTCAGTGCGCAGCCTATCGTTCCGCTAACCCGGAAGCGCTTCAACTTGCCGTGACTCCATCCCTTATTGCAATCCGGCGTAGCGCACCGCATACACCCAGCCGGTCACCGCCAGCGCGCTGACCACGGTCGACAGGAACACCATCATCGACGCAAGACCGGGACGGGCCTGATGCTCCTGCGCGAATATCGCCAGGAGAACGCCGACAGGCACCGCCGCGCTGATGACAAAAAACGCCGTCAGATGCGGCGGCAGGCCGAGCAGCACCGCGAACCCCCACGCGGTCGCCGGCGCGACGCCAAGCCGCAGCAAAATGCCCAGCAGCAACGGTCCGCGCTCGACCTTGGCATCGACCGCTGCAAGCTGCACGCCCAGCAGCAGCAGCGCCATCGGCGTGAAGGCGTCGCTCACCAGTTTGAGCGGCACGGCGAACACGGTCGGCAGCGTCACATCGAAGCCTTTCAGCGCATAGCCCAGCGCCACAGCCGGCAAGAGCGGCGTGCCGAACAGCGCCTTCCAGATGCGCGGCCGGCCTTCTCCGCGCGATTGGAAGGCGAGCATGGCGACAGGCGCGATCAGGATCGAATGCAGGCTGAATACGACCGTCTGATACAGCAGGAAATCTTCGGGAAAGGTGAGCTGGACCAGCGGAATCCCGTAATTGCCCGAATTGGAGAAGAACCCGGCCATGGCGATCAGCGCGCAAACCTCCCGGCCCATCCCAAACATCGCCGCCATGCCCCATCCGACCGCGAACAGAAAGGCGAAATGCAGCAGGGAGAACCAGACGATCGGCAGGGCCGCGTCGAGCGGCAATTTCGCCGCGCTCGGGAAATAGATCAGCGCGCAAGGAAGCAGCACGTAGACCTGCATCCGCGTCAGCGTCGGGACATCGAAGCTCATGCGCTTCTGCACGCCATATCCCAATGCGACAAGGCCAAGGATCGGCAAGGTGATGCCGGTCAGGATATCGAGGAAAAGCTGCAAGCCGACGCTCCGAAGGGTCCGGCTCTGCTCTAGACCCATTCCCGATTCATTTGAATCGGAAATGTGTCCAGAGTCTTTGCCTGCCGCGCTTCTTATCCGAAAGCCGCGTAACACCTTTCGGGCAGCGCTCTAGATCATGATCGCTCCAAAGGGAAACGAACATGACCTGGATTTCTTTGTTTTCGCACGATTTTTCGGGAAAACCGGTGTCCACTTTTCCCGATCGTGCTCTAAGCGGCAAAGCCGGATCGGCCAGCCGAATCCGCGCGGATAGCCGGTGCGGAGCTAAGATTATTGCGCCGGGGTGGCGGGTTCCTCCGGCAGGGCGTCGAGGGCGAGATTGAGCTTGAGCACATTGACGCGGGGCTCGCCGAGCAGGTTGAAGGTGCGGTCCTCGACATAGACGGCGATGATCTTCCATAGATCGCCTTCCTCCATGTTGCGTGCGGCGGCAACACGGGGCGCCTGAGCATAGGCGGCTTGCGGCGAGATGTGCGGGTCGAGACCGCTCGCGGACGCCGTCACCATCTCCGCCGGGAGCTGGCGCTGTCCAAGCTCGGCGCGCTCGGCTCCGGTGCGCTGCCGGATCGCCGCGATCAGGCCGGCACTGGAGGGAGCTTCATGGGTTCCGCCGGATATGCGGGCATCGTAGGCTGAGGCGGAGGGGCGGGGATGGAAATATTCCGGCCGAGTGAAATTCTGGCCGATCAGCTCCGATCCGACCGGCCTGCCGTCCCGCTCGATGATGCGGCCCGAGGCGTTATAGGGAAAAAGCAGCTGCGCCAGCCCTGTCACGGCAAGCGGATAGGCAATGCCCGTCAGCAAGCCGACGATCAGCATCAGAGACAGAACCGCGCGCAATTCCTTCAGCATCGGCGTCTCGATTCTTTACCTGACGCGCTCCTTATCCGAAAGCCGCGTAACACCTTTCGGGAAGCGCTCTAAACCAGCCCCAATCCGGCGATCACCATGTCGATGGCCTTCATGCCGAGCAGCGGCGCGATCATTCCGCCAAGTGCGTAAATCAGCAGATTGCGGGCAAGCAACTTCTCCGCGTCCGCCGGGTCGTACCGGACGCCGCGCAGCACGAGCGGAATGAATCCGAGGATCGTCAGCGGGTTGACTATCGCCGCCGCCAGCACGGCGCTGTGTGCATTGTGCATTCCCATGAGATTGAGCGTGGCAAGCCCCGGATATACGGTCGCGAGCAGGGGCGGAAGGACGGCGATAAATTTCGCGATGTCGCTTGTCATGGAAAAGGTCGTCAGCGCGCCGCGCGTGATCAGCAGCTCCCTGCCGATGCGCACCGCTTCGACCAGCTTTGCCGGATCGTTATCGAGGTCGATCAGATCGGCCGCTTCCCTGGCCGCCGCCGCGCCGCCGTTCATCGCCATGCCGACATCCGCCTGGGCTAAGGCGGGCGCATCGTCCGCGCCGTCGCCGCACATCGCCACCACACGGCCTTCGGCCTGCATCTTGCGGATCATCTCCAGCTTCTTGTCGGGCGTCACCTCCGCCATCACGTCGTCGACCCCGGCTTCGGCGGCGATCGCGGCCGCCGTCAGTCCATTGTCGCCGGTGATCATCACCGTGCGCACGCCCATTCTGCGCAATTGCTGGAATCGCTCCCGGATCGCCGGCTTGATGGCGTCCTGCAGATGGATCGCGCCGAGGATGCGATGGTCCTTGGCCACCACGATGGGCGTGCCGCCGGTGCGGGCGATGCCGTGAATGATGCGGGTCAGCTGATAAGCGTCGCCGAGGGTGGCATAGGCCTTGATCACATCCTCGGCTCCTTTGCGGATTTCCGCACCGGCGCGAAGATCGGCGCCGCTCATGCGCGTGTCCGCGCTGAAGCTGATCGAGCGGACGATGTCCGCCTCCGGAAGCGCGGAGCCGGATTTGCGTTGCGCCAGCGCGACGATGGACGTTCCCTCCGAGGTTGTGTCGCCGAGCGAGCCGAGATAGGCAGCCTCGACCAGTTCGCGCATTTGGGTGCCGGGCAGCGGCTGGAAATTGTCGGCGACGCGATTGCCCGATGTGATTGTGCCCGTCTTGTCGAGCAGCAGCGTATCGACGTCGCCGCAGATCTCAACCACCTTCGCGGATTTGGCGACGACATTGGCCCGCGCCAGCCGGTCCATAGCGGCGATGGCTGTCGCCGAAAGCAAGCCGCCGGCCGTCACCGGGATCAACGTGACGGCCAGCGCCAGCAGGGTAATGGCCGGGACCGCCCCGCCGGAATAGACGATGAAAGGGCCGAGCGTCGCGGCCACGACGAGGAACACCACCGTCCGGCCGGCCAGCAGCGCGGTGAGCGCGCGTTCGCCGGGCGTCTTCTCCCGCCGCCGGGCACCGCCATGCCGCCGCGCTGACGGATCGGCGCGGAACTCCGCAATGGCTTCGGCGAAGGTGCCTGCGAGGACAGTGAGCCAGAGCCAGGCCGTAACCCCAAGCTGAAAGGCGGTGCCGGGGAGCCCGGCACGCAGGTCGGCCAGGAGCAAAAGCGTCGCTGCCATGGAAATCATCTCCACAACGAAGAGGATCGGGCTGTGGATGAGGGTGAAGGGGTTCAGCTTGACGATGGCGGACCCCACGGCACGCAGCACCAGAACCGGGCTGAGGTTGGCGGCTTCAGCCCCGCCGATCCTCCGGCGAGACTTCCGTGCATCTCGGGCGCGATCGCGCCCGCGGAATTCAGCCGAACCCAGCCGTTCCGAAATCCGCCAGCGTTGGGATTTCGGCTGTGCTCGTGTATCCTGATTGAGCCTCATCTGAACCGGCTTCAAAAGCTGCGGCCGCGAAGCATTTCGAAATGCTCCGCGAGCGGGCCGAGGCCAAGGGCCGGGATAATGCTGAGGGAGCCCAAAATCAATATGACGCCCACCAGCACGCCGGCAAACAGCGGCGTGGTGGTGGGGACGGCTCCGGTGGACACGGTCGAGGCGGGCTTGGCGCCCATCGATCCCGCGACGGCCAGACAGCCGACAAGCACGGCAAAGCGCGCGCCCAGCATCGCGAGCGCCATCGCCGTGCCATAGAGGCCGGACGCGGCAAATGCGGAGCCGCCGCCGGCGCTGGCCGAAGCATAGGCGTAAAGCATCGCCGACAGCGCATGGGGGCCGCGATCCGGCGGCAGGGTTTCCCCGGAGGTGATGATGATGTCGATGGCGGGCAACAGCAATAGTCCGAGCGGTACGACCAGCAAGGCGAGTACGGCGAGCCCGATCTCGCGCGGCTCGATTTTCTTGCCGAGATAGGAGGGCGAGCGTCCGATCATCAGCCCGGCGATGAACACCGCGAGCACGACATAGAGGATGAGCGTGTAAAAGCCCGATCCAGCGCCGCCGAACACCGCCTCGCGGAGCTGAACGTTGATGATCGCCGCCATGCCGCCGATGGGCGTGAAACTGTCCAGCGCCGCGTCGAGGGCGCCATAGCCGGTAGCGGTGGCAATGGCGGCCCACAGGACGGCGGAGCCGATGCCGAACCGCACCTCCTTGCCTTCGAAATTGCCGCCGCTCTGGTCGATCGGGATGGAAGCCAGCAGCGGATTGCCCGACTTTTCCGCCGCATACATGATCACCAGTCCGAGCAGCAAGAGGCTCGCCATCGCGGACAGCAACACCCAGCCCTGGCGGGCATCGCCGCTCATCACGCCGAACGTATAGGTGAGCGCCGCCGGAATCAGCAGCATCAGCGCTGTCTGCACGAAGTTGGAGAGCGGCGTCGGATTGGCGTAAGGGTGCGCGCCGCCGGCATTGAAATAGCCGCCGCCATTGGTGCCGAGCATTTCAATGGCGGTCTGCGAGGCGACCGGCCCTCGCGGAATGATCTGCTCGGCGCCTTCGACGGTGCGAATGGTGCCATAATCGCCCAGCGTCTGCGGCACGCCCTCGAAGACCAGGTAAAGCGCCGCGACAAGCGCGATCGGCAACAGAATGTAGAGCAGCGTGCGCAGGAAATCGGCGTGGAAATTGCCCAATTCCCGCGCCTGGCTGGTCACGAAGCCGCGCATCACGGCGACGGCCACCGCCATCGCCGTCGCGGTGGTGACGATGTCGAGCACGGCGCATCCGGCCATCTGACTGAAATGGGACAGCGTGCTTTCCGGTGCAAAAGCGCGCGCTCCAGTGCCGGCGACAGCGCTGACAGCGGTGTTCCAAGCCAGGGCAGGCGGTAGCGGCCCGAAGCCGCGTGGATTGAGCGGCAGCACATGCTGCAATCGCAGCACCGCGTAATAAAACAAGGCCGCGGCGCTGTTCAGCAGGATCGCTGAAAGCGCATAGCGCGCCCAGCGCTGCCCCGCATGCGGATCGATGCCGCAAATGCGGTATATCAGGCGTTCAAGCGGAGCGATGACGGGACTAAGCAGCACGCGCTGGCCTGCATAGACGCGGGCCATGTAGCGTCCGAGCAGCGGCGTGAGGCTGAGGATGATAAGGGCGAAGAGCAGCAACTGCGCAATGTCGTCGCTCATGAGCTGCCCTCGGAATTCCCCGCGCCTCCCGGGGCGCATTGACAAGCTGGCCGCGTAAATCGTCCAGCCTGTTTAGCGGATTTCAGCCGGAATTGTCCTGGGGAATGCAGATCGGGTTCCCGGCGCTATAGGCCTTAAAGCGTGATCCGATTAGATGGAAGCAGCCGGGCCTATCTCTCTCGAAATCCCCGTGAAAACGGGGATCCAGTAAGCTATTGAACCAGCACCGAATAGTGGATGCCCGCCTGCGCGGGGATTTCGAAAAGGTGTCTCCATCAAAATTGATTCGCTCTAGATCGAGCCGAGGCCGGGGCGCTCAGGACGCGGCGGGTGGCGCATCCGTGAAAAAGATCAGCCTGTTGCCGAACGGGTCGGAGATCGGGTTTCGCGGCTGCCCCACGGCATCGTCTCGACACCAGGGTTGGAATATTTATAGGCTTTCGCCCGAAGCGCTGCCGCCCATTCATCCAAATTCGGCGCTTCGATGCGGATGTATGTGCCCGGCACGCCATCTCCGTAATGCTCGACAGATGCAGCCGGCAGCGCCTGAGACAGCTGCATGTAAATCGGGGAATTCTCCGTAAAGCGATGCTCCCAATCGACCGTGAAGCCAAGGAAGCCGCAATAGAACTCCCTGGCCTTCGCTTCGTCGAAGATACGCAGAATTGGCGTTGGCGTCCCGAAATTCATGGCGCGTCATCCGTTTTTCGGCCCGGAGCGGTTGTTCGCGCGCGACACCAGCGATGCCTGCGCCGAGGCCAGCCGCGCGACCGGCACGCGGAACGGCGAGCAGGACACGTAGTCGAGCCCGACGCGCTCGCAGAAGTCGATCGATGACGGATCGCCGCCATGTTCGCCGCAAATGCCGAGCTTGATGTCCGGCCGCGCCTTGCGTCCGCGCTCCACCGCGATGGAGACGAGTTCGCCGACGCCGTCCTGGTCGATGGTGATGAAGGGGTCCACCTCGATCACGCCCTTGGCAGAATAGGTGCCGAGGAACGAGGCGGCATCGTCGCGGCTCAGGCCGAACGCCGTCTGGGTCAGATCGTTGGTGCCGAAGGAGAAGAACTCCGCGGTCTCGGCGATCTCGCCGGCCCGCAAGCATGCCCGCGGCAGCTCGATCATGGTTCCGACCTGATAGGTCAGGGTTTCGCCCATCTCCTTGAAGACGCTGCGCGCCACCTTGTCGATGAGCCCTTTGAGCAGGTCGAATTCCTTCTTCACGGCGACGAGCGGCACCATCACCTCCGGCGCCACAGCGCTGCCGGTCTTGCGCCCGGCCTCGATGGCGGCCTCGAAAATGGCGCGAGCCTGCATCTCGGTGATCTCGGGATAGCTGATGGCCAGTCGGCAGCCGCGATGCCCGAGCATCGGATTGAATTCGGCAAGCTGCGCCAGACGATGCCGGATCTTGCCTTCATCGGCCCCGAGCATCCGCGCGACCTCCGCGATCTCTTCGTCGCTATGCGGCAAGAACTCGTGCAGCGGCGGATCGAGCAGGCGGATCGTCACCGGCAGCCCGGCCATGATCTCGAACAGCTCGACGAAATCCTGGCGCTGCATCGGCAGAATTTTGGCCAGCGCCGTCCGGCGTCCGGCTTCATCGGAGGCAAGGATCATTTCGCGCACGGCGAGGATGCGGTCCTCGTCGAAGAACATATGCTCGGTGCGGCAAAGGCCGATGCCCTCGGCGCCGAATTCGCGCGCCTGCTTGGCGTCGCGGGGGGTCTCGGCGTTGGCGCGCACCTTCATGCGCCGGATTTCGTCGGCCCAGACCATCAGCTTGCCGAAATCGCCGGACAGCTCCGGTTGCAGCATCGGCACGGCGCCCTCGATGACATGGCCCTTGGTGCCGTCGATGGTGATGATCTGGCCTTCGTTCAGCACGGTGTCGCCGATGGACATGGTGCGCGCTTTGTAGTCGATGCGCAGCGACCCGGCGCCCGACACGCAAGGGCGGCCCATGCCCCGCGCCACCACGGCCGCGTGCGATGTCATGCCGCCGCGCGCGGTGAGAATGCCGGCCGCCGCATGCATGCCGTGAATATCGTCCGGGCTGGTTTCGGTGCGCACCAGGATGACGCGTGCGCCCCTGGCCTTTGAGCTCTTCCGCCTTGCCGGAATCGAAGACGATTTCGCCGGTCGCGGCGCCCGGGCGACGCGGGCAGGCCGGTCGCCAGAATGCGCTTGTCGGCGTTCGGGTCGAGCATCGGATGCAGCAACTGGTCGAGCTGGGCCGGATCGATGCGCAGAATGGCCTCGTCGCGCGTGATCAGCCCTTCCTCGGCCATGTCGACGGCGATCTTCAGCGCCGCCTTGGTGGTGCGCTTGCCCGAGCGCGTCTGCAGCATCCAGAGCTTGCCCTCCTGGATGGTGAACTCGATGTCCTGCATGTCGCGGTAATGGGCCTCCAGCCGCTCATAGATGCCGCGCAGCTCGGCGAAGAGCTCGGGCATCAGGGCTTCGAGCGACGGCTTGCCGTCGCCCGCATCGATGCGCGCGGCTTCGGTGAGGTTTTGCGGCGTGCGGATGCCGGCCACCACGTCCTCGCCCTGCGCATTGACCAGGAACTCGCCGTACAGCCTCTTCTCGCCGGTCGAGGGGTTGCGGGTGAAGGCGACGCCCGTGGCGCTTGTCTCGCCGCGATTGCCGAACACCATCGCCTGGACGTTGACGGCGGTGCCCCAATCGTCGGGGATGGCGTGCAGCCGCCGATAGGTGACGGCGCGCTGATTGTTCCAGCTATCGAAGACCGCGGCGATCGCGCCCCAGAGCTGCTGATGCGGGTCCTGCGGGAAAGGTTCGCCATGCTCGCGCGCGACGGCGTCCTTATATTCGTCGACGATCTTTTCCCAGTCCTCGGCGTCAAGGTCGGTGTCGAGATCGGCGCCCGCCATGTTCTTGTAATTGTCGAGAATTTCCTCGAAGGCGTGGTGATCGACGCCCGAGCACCACGTCGGAATACATCTGGATGAAGCGCCGGTAGTGAATCATAGGCGAAGCGCTTGTCGCCCGCCTTCGCCGCCAGCCCGGCGACCGTCAGATCGTTCAGCCCCAGATTGAGCACGGTGTCCATCATGCCGGGCATCGAGGCGCGCGAGCCGGAGCGCACGGAAACCAGAAGCGGATTGTCGGCGTCGCCGAAGGTCGCGCCGACCGCCTGGCCGACTGCCGCCAGCGCGTCGCTGACTTCGCCTTTCAGCCCTTCGGGGAATTGCTTGCCGTTTTGCGATATAGGCCGCGCACATCTCGCGTCGAGATGGTGAAGCCGGGCGGCACCGGAAGGCCGAGGTTCGACATCTCCGCGAGGTTGGCGCCTTTGCCGCCGAGCAGGTCGCGCATCTCGGCCGATCCGTCGGCGCTGCCCGCGCCGAAGCGATAGACCCAATGCTGGCCGGGCCGCATCACCGTCTTTTCCTGATGCGCCGCGCCATTTGCGGCGGGCGGCTGCCTGGTTTCCTCGCGCATCCCGTGCATGCCCTGAGCAGCTTTCATGAACGTCGCGAGATTCTCGGCCAGTCGGACATTATTTTCAAGCGATTGCTTGATCAGATCGTAGAAGAGATTCGTTGACATGGGGGGTTCCGGTTTTGAGGTCTCGCGCGGTGCGGTTCGATTAAATCTGATAAGCGACAAAGCCCGATTAAATCGCTGTCGAAACGGACATAAAGATGTAGCTGACTTGTTCAGAGGACTTCAAGGGGCGCATCGTCCGGCCGGCCAGCGCCGTTCAGCGCCTGACAAAACGGCCGTGAGGCATATGCCGGGCGCGGCGAACCGGCAGCATATAGAAGTAAACCCAGGCATTTCGCACCTCCCCTCGAAACAGAACGACCGGAGCTACAACGCGCTCATAGGGCCAAGGTTCTGGCGCACCGGCGCCGCACCCTTCATAGGCATCGAGCCAGGCGAGCGTCGCGGCCGGCCGCAAGAGCTTTACGACATCGCCATGAACCCTGCCCGCGCCATCGTCCGATCGGATGGCGCCCGGATAGCTGCCGACGTTGTAAAGCTTGGCGGAAATGCGGCCCGGACCCAGATAGAGGCTCTGGCAGCCAAGGCGCCGCGGCCATCGGATGCCCGGAGGCGCGCATCAGGGTTCCATAGACGAACAGGATGAGTGACGGCGCGTGTCATGCATTCGTTCAGGTTCCAATTGTCTCAATGCTGACACGGCATTTGGGCATGCCAGCGATCGATCGCAGGCCGCGCGGGGCTGGCTTCGATGGTTTTCGAAAGTTGCGTGGATGCGGGGCTTAACGCAATTGACTTGTCGCGGCATCTGTTTGAGATCTGAGGTGAGGCGCTTAAATGTTGAAAGAACTGATCGTATCCGTCGTCAGCGGCATCATCGTCGCGCTGATCCTGCAAATCTTCCGCTTCGGGGGCTCACGCCGCCAGGCTGGGCCGCGCCAGAGCATGAGCTACGCCGCCGCACCGGCGCGGCGCAGTGGCGGCGGCGGGCTGCTTCGCTTTATCCTGGCGGTCGGCGGCGGCATCGCGCTGGCTTACGGCGCGGCGCCCTTCATCCTGGGACGCCATTTCCGGAATTTTGGCGGCGACTATGACAGGTTCGATCGAGACTTCGGCGGATTCGCCTCCCATGCGCCGATGCTCATTCTCACGGTGGTCGCCACCGATCATCGTCTGGGCATTTCTGTCGGCCCTGACGCGGCGTTGACCGGAACGCCCATGGCCGATCTGCTCGGGTTCGAGGACGAGACGCAGTACCGCACCGCCGTTCACACGGTGCCGGTGCTGCTGCCGCTGCCGCTCGATCTTACCTATGACTACATCGCGCCAGAGGGCGAAGCGTTGCGGCCGGGCGATTTCGTGCTGGTGCCGATCGGACCGCGCAAGGAAGTCGGGGTCGTCTGGGAGCGCAGCGCGGATGCAAAGCCCGTCGATCCGAAAAAGCTGAAAGCCATCGTCGAGCGCTTCGAGCTGCCGCCTTTGCCGGAAACGGCGCGGCGGTTCGCCGATTGGGTCGCGCGCTACACGCTGTCGCCCAGGGGCATGGTGCTCAAGATGATGATGAGCGCCTATGAGGTGTTCTCGCCCGACACGCCGCGCTGGGGCTACAGGCTGGCCGGCCCGGCGCCGGTCCGCATGACGGCGGAGCGCAAGCGCGTCATCGAGGCGGCGGAAGGCGAGCCTGATCTGGCCGAAGGCGGCACTCGCCGAACGCGCCGGCGTCAGCTATGGCGTGATCGACGGCCTTGCGCAGGCGGGCACCTTCATGCGCGTCGAACTGCCGCGCGGCAAGCTGCCTTCGCCAAAGGCGGATTTCGCCCCACCGGATCTGTCGGAGGCGCAGGCCTATGCCGCCCATGCGCTGCGGGAGCGGGTCGCGGCGGGCGGCTTCTCGGTGTCGCTGATCGACGGCGTCACCGGCTCGGGCAAGACGGAGGTCTATTTCGAGGCGGTGGCGGAAGCCCTGCGCCAGCGTCGCCAGGCGCTGATCCTGCTGCCGGAAATCGCGCTGACCAATCAGTTTTTGCAGCGCTTCGAGGCGCGCTTCGGCTGCCGGCCGCAGGAATGGCATTCGGCGATTTCGCCCGTCGAGCGGGGGCGTATCTGGCGCGCGCGTGGCGGAAGGCGAGGCGAAAGTGGTGGCGGGCGCGCGTTCGGCGCTGTTCCTGCCCTTCGCCGATCTCGGGCTGATCGTGGTGGACGAGGAGCACGACACCGCCTTCAAGCAGGAGGACCGCGTCACCTATCAGGGCCGCGACATGGCGGTGGTGCGCGCCTCGCTGACCGGAGCCTCAGTGGTGCTCAGTTCGGCCACGCCGTCGCTGGAGAGCATCGCCAATGTCCGCCAGGGGCGCTACGCCCATCTCGTCCTGCCGCACCGCTACGCGGGCGCGCGGATGCCGGAAATTTCCGCCATCGATCTGCGCACCCAGCCGCCGGAGCGCGGGCGTTGGCTCAGCCCGCCGCTCGTCGCCGCAATAACCGAGACGATGGCGCGGGGCCAGCAATCGCTGTTGTTTCTCAACCGGCGCGGCTATGCGCCGCTGACGCTGTGCCGCAAATGCGGCCACCGGATCGAATGCCCGCAATGTTCGGCGACGCTTGTCGAGCACCGCTTCCGCAAGCAGCTCAACTGCCATCATTGCGGCTTCACGCTGCCTTTGCCGAAGACTTGCCCGAAATGCGGCGAGGAAGGCTCGCTGGTGCCGTGCGGACCAGGCGTCGAGCGTGTCGCGGAGGAAGTCGCGGAGCGTTTTCCGGGCGTGGAAACCGCAATATCTGTCCAGCGACCTTGTTCCCGGCATCCGCGCGCTGCGTGACATCATCGAGAAGATCGCGCGGGGGGACGCGCCGATCATCATCGGCACGCAACTCGTCGCCAAGGGACACCACTTCCCGCATCTGGCGACGGTCGGAGTGGTCGACGGCGATCTCAGCCTTGCCTCCGGCGATCCGCGCGCGGCGGAGCGCACCTTCCAGCTGCTGTCGCAGGTGACGGGCCGCGCCGGACGCGAGGACGGCGTGCACGGGCGCGGCTTCATCCAGACGCATATGCCGGAGCATCCGGTGATGCAGGCGATCATCGCCAATGACCGGGAGAGCTTTCTCGAACGCGAGATCGAGGCGCGCCGCGAAGCCGCCATGCCGCCCTTCGGACGCCTCGCCGCGCTGATCGTCTCCGCCAAGGGCAAGCCGGACGCCGAACGCTATGCGCGCGACCTGGCGCTCGCGGCGCCGAATTCGACGAAAATTTCCGTGCTCGGTCCGGCGGAGGCGCCGCTGTCGCTGATCCGGGGCCGCTACCGCTACCGCCTGCTCGTCAAGGCGCCGCGCGATGCCGACCTGCAAGCCTATCTGCACCATTGGCTGGACCGCGCGCCGCCGGCCAAGGGCAGTGTCAGGCTGGCCATAGATGTCGATCCCTACAGCTTCATGTAGGCGGTGCGCCGCGTGCTGCGGCGCAATTTGAGTAAAAACATCGCCGCGCGATTGGCTCAAAATTCAGCGATTTCCACGAATATCCGCCGATCATTGTTCTTTGCACAGGTAGGCGAATGACCGCTCCCCCCAACACCGACTTGCACAGACTCACCTATCTCAGCGCGGCTCGTAAGGAGATCACCGGCGCCGATCTCGACGCCATTCTCGAAACCGCGCGCGCTAATAATGTACGCCACGATGTGACGGGTCTGCTGATCTATCACGACATGCAATTCTACCAGACGCTGGAAGGGCCGTGGGCAGAGGTGGAACCGCTATATAATCACATCAAGAAAGACCCACGCCATACTGGCTGCATCGTCCTGGAGCGCCGCCCCGTGACGGAGCGCTTTTTCAACGGGTGGTCAATGGCTTACAAAAACGTCAGCGAACTCGGCGCCGCGCAGAAGCGCAACTTTCTCGATCTGACCGGCGTCCGAGATCGATATGCCGCCCCCGGGGCGAAGGATGACGCCAGGACGCGCATCCTGATCGACAGCTTCCTCTCCAGCTTCCGCGACCTGAACCTGAATTAAGGGAAACGACGGCAGCTAAGGGAAGGGTCCGCGGACCAGTAGCAATTTTATATAATTGTGTTTTTTGATATTGCTTTTAACTATGGAGCATTCGAAGGGATCATATTCTTAGGTGTATTGTGGCAACGGTCTTTCCGCGCGACCTCCCGAACGGCTTGAATGAGTGCGAGCTGATTGTCTTTAATCTGCTGAATCGGCTCGCCGATGATTGCTTCATCTATTTCGAACCTCACCTTCGCAATCGCCGCCCGGATTTCCTAGTGGTTATTCCGGATGTCGGCGTTCTCGTTGTCGAGGCCAAGGGCTTTCCTGTGGATCAGATCATCCACGCCACGCAAGACCGCATTACGCTCGACGCTTCCGAAGGCAGAAAGACGGGAACACATCCCCAGGACCAAGCCCGCGCCTATGCTTTTCGATTTATGAAAGCGCTTCGTGACCATCCAGCCGCAAAACATATCTTGCGGACCAGTGGGCCGCATCTCGGAAGCCTTCCCTTTCCTGTCTCCTGGATCGCGGCGTACTGCAACATAACGCGCGATGCGCTCAATGAGCGCGAACTCGCTCCGTGTTTTCCGCCAAGCCGGAATGTTTTTCGAGACCAGTTGAGGACGTGGGGCACGCTTGATGAACCGGACCTTCGCAGTGCTTTGAAAACCCATTTTGACCCCTGGTGGCCACATTCCATGTCTTGGTTTGAGGTCACGCTGATCAGAAATAAGTTTTACCCCATCATAATTCCGAATCAGTCGGGCGATTATGTAAGCACGGACATCAAGGTCTTGGATGCTGATCAAGAACAAGTGGCGTTCAGGCTTGGCGAAGGCCATCGCGTCGTTCGCGGCGTCGCGGGTTCCGGCAAGACCATGATCTTGATCGCGAGGGCTAAATATCTTGCAGCGACCGGCAAGCAGAGGATCTTGATCCTCTGCTATAGCAGGTTACTGTCTCAGTTTATCCAATTCTGCACCAAAGAGTTCGCGAATATTGAAGTGCGAACCTTCGCAGGCTGGTCTGCCAAAAATGGTGTGCTGTTCAACAGGGGTACATCAGACGACGACGCGCAAGGCACCGCATTGCGCGATAAATTCAAGACGGCGATCGCGCCCGATACCGGTCAATTCGATAGCGTGTTGATTGATGAAGCGCAACTTATGTCGCGGGACTGGCTGATCTGCGCTCGGCTGGCGCTCCGCGAACGCGATCCGGCGAAGGCGAGCCTGTTCATCGTTGCCGATGGCAGCCAGTCCTTGAAGAAGATGCTGCGCTTCACCTGGAAAGACGCGGGTATAATTGTTGCGGGTCGCAGCATGATTCTTAAGGTCAACTATCGGAACACTAAGGAAATCCTTAGAGCTGCCAGCGCGATGACCGCCGCCATCGCTGAAACGATTGACGCAGACGACACGCAAGCTCCGACAGGGGCGCATCCCGACATATGCGTGAGACAGGGAAAGGAACCCGAACTGATCGTGTTGGATAATCGGCAATCCGAATGCGACTATGCGGCCGCTCTGGCAAGGACTTGGCTGCTCGGCGGCGTCCAGGTAAAAGGCAAAACCGTCAGGCCCGTCCCTGAAGATATCGCGATCATCTACCCCCACAATCCTTCGAGGGCTACAAACCTTGTTGCCGAGCTAACTTCTAAGCTCTCACGGCTTCCGTCGGTGGTGTTATCAGGCGAGCGCCAGGGCAAACTCGCCGATCCCGGAATCCAAATCCTGTCTATGAAGGCCTCGCCCGGATTACAGTTTCGATTCGTCATCCTGCTTTGGGCCGATCTCCTGCCGGCCCATTTTACCGATGATGATGATCAGGCGCTTCTTTACGTGGCAATGACGCGCGCTGAAGATGTGCTTGTCATTCTGCATTCCGGCAAGTCTGAGCTGGTGGACAAAATATCGAGCGCGTTGAATCCGGGGCAGCGAGAGTTGCGCCGGGACGGAGTGTGATGGAACCCGTATCCGCTCCGGCAATAAGCGACAAGCGCCTGCCGCCAATTCCGCCTTACCCACACATGCAAAGGAAACGCATTGATTCCGGGCACGCGCCTTATTGCAAGCCGGTCAATGCCTGTGATAGACAACCTGCGGAACCGAAGACTTTGCAAGTTTCATGTGCACATAAGCCGTGGGACTTGATTGGGCTGCGCAAAAGTCCGGGCGGGCCTCTCAGCACGCAAGGCAGAACAGGAAGAGCGCTAAGTTGGCTGGCGAAACGACACGTGTTGGCGGAATGGCGGGGCGCTACGCGACGGCGCTATTTGAGCTGGCGCGCGACGAGAACAAGCTGGATGAGACAGAACGGGCACTGTCCGGCCTCAGCGCGTTGCTGGATGAGAGCGAGGATCTGACCAGTCTCGTCCGCAGTCCGATTTTTTCCGCCGCCGAACAGTCAAGGGCGCTGGCCGCGATCGCCAAGCAGGCGGACATCCCGACGCTCACCTCGAATTTCCTGCAATTGCTGGTCAGGAACCGGCGGCTTTTCGCCCTCAGACACATCATCGCCGGCTTCCGCAATCTGGCTGCCGACTATCGCGGCGAACTGACGGCCGAGGTCACATCCGCGATCGCGCTGAGCAAGCCGCAGGCGGACGAGCTTAAGGCGACCCTGAAGGCCAAGACTGGCAAGAGCATCACGCTGATCGAAAATGTCGATCCGGCCGTTCTCGGCGGCCTGGTCGTGAGGATCGGCAGCCGCATGGTCGATTCATCGATCCGCACAAAATTGAACTCTCTGAAAATTGCCATGAAAGAGGTAGGCTGATGGAAATCCGGGCCTCGGAAATCTCGTCGATCCTAAAGGACCAGATCAAGAATTTCGGCCAGGAAGCGGAAGTTTCCGAGATCGGCCAGGTGCTCTCCATCGGCGACGGCATTGCGCGCGTTTATGGGCTGGACAATGTCCAGGCCGGCGAGATGGTCGAATTCCCCAACGGTATCAAGGGCATGGCCCTGAACCTGGAAGTCGACAATGTCGGCATCGTGGTGTTCGGCGAAAACCGCGATATCAAGGAAGGCGATACGGTCAAGCGCACCGGCTCGATCGTCGAGGTGCCGATCGGCAAGGGCCTGCTGGGCCGGGTGGTCGATGGCCTGGGCAATCCGATCGACGGCCGCGGCCCGATCGAGGCGACCGAGCGCCGCCGTGTCGATGTGAAGGCGCCGGGCATTCTGCCGCGCAAGTCGGTGCATGAGCCGATGCAGACCGGCATCAAGGCCATCGACGCACTGATCCCTATCGGGCGGGGCCAGCGCGAGCTGATCATCGGCGACCGGCAGACGGGCAAGACGGCCGTGGCGCTCGACGCCATCCTCAATCAGAAGTCGATCAATGCCAGCGGCGACGAGAGCCAGAAGCTTTATTGCGTCTATGTCGCCATCGGCCAGAAGCGCTCGACGGTGGCGCAATTCGTCAAGGTGCTGGAGGAAAACGGGGCGCTCGACTATTCGATCGTCGTCGCCGCCACGGCATCCGACCCGGCGCCGCTGCAATATCTGGCGCCGTATGCCGGTTGCGCCATGGGCGAATATTTCCGCGACAACGGCATGCACGCGCTGATCGTCTATGACGATCTGTCGAAGCAGGCGGTGGCCTATCGCCAGATGTCATTGCTGCTGCGCCGTCCGCCCGGCCGCGAGGCCTATCCGGGGGACGTGTTCTATGTGCATAGCCGCCTGCTGGAACGCGCCGCTAAGCTCAATGAAGACCATGGCTCCGGCTCGCTGACGGCGCTGCCGATCGTGGAGACGCAGGCGAACGACGTGTCGGCCTATATCCCGACCAACGTCATTTCGATCACCGACGGACAGATCTTCCTGGAAACGGACCTTTTCTATCAGGGCATCCGTCCGGCGGTGAATGTCGGCATCTCGGTTTCGCGCGTCGGCTCGTCGGCGCAGATCAAAGCGATGAAGCAGGTCGCGGGCTCGCTGAAGGGCGAATTGGCGCAATATCGCGAAATGGCCTCCTTCGCACAGTTCGGCTCCGATCTCGACGCCACGACGCAGCGCCTGCTTGCGCGCGGCGCGCGGCTGACCGAGCTGCTGAAGCAGCCGCAATTCTCGCCGCTTAAGATCGAGGAGCAGGTCGTGGTGATCTTCTCCGGTACGCGCGGCTATCTCGATAGGGTGCCGGTCGGCGCGATTCAGCAATATCGAGCGCGACTTGCTGGCCTATATGCACGATAGCCATCAGGGCCTGCTTGACGAGATCCGCACCAGGAAGGCGCTGAGCGAGGACGCGGAGAAGGCGCTGCGCGAGGTGCTCGAAACCTTCACCAAGAATTTTGCCCCATAGTTTGGCCAGGCGCAGTTTGACCGACGACATGACCGGATGGCGAGTTTCTTAAATGCCTAGCTTGAAAGATCTCCGCAATCGCATCGCTTCGGTGAAAGCGACGCGGAAAATCACCAAGGCCATGCAGATGGTCGCGGCCGCCAAGCTGCGGCGCGCGCAGGAAGCCGCCGTCGCCGCGCGCCCCTATGCCGAGCGCATGAATGCGGTGCTGGCCAACCTCAACGCGCATCTGACCTCGCTGGAAGGCGCCTCGCCGCTGCTGGTCGGCACCGGCAAGGACGAGGTGCATCTGATCGTCGTCATGACCGCCGAGCGCGGCCTAGCCGGCGGATTCAACTCCAATGTGGCGCGTCTGGCGCGGCAACGCGTTCGCGACCTGCTGACCCAGGGCAAGCAGGTGAAGATCCTGTGCGTCGGCCGCAAGGGCGCCGATGTGCTGCGGCGTGAATTCGCCCGGCTGATCGTCGACGTGGTGGATCTGCGCGCGGTCAAGCAGATCGGCTATGCGCAGGCGCTCGACATCGCCAGGCGCGTGATCCGCATGTTCGACAATGGCGAGTTCGACGTCGCGACGCTGTATTTCTCGCAGTTCCAGAATATCGTGACGCAGAAGCCGACGCCTTTGCAGCTCATCCCGGCGCGCTTGCCTGAAGCGGCCAAGATCGACGACAGCCAGCCTCACGCCGACTATGAATTCGAGCCCGAGGAAGACGAGATCCTGCGCGAACTTCTGCCGCGCAACATCGCGACGCAGATCTACAGCGCGCTCTTGCAGAACGTCGCCGGCTTCTACGCCGCGCAGATGACCGCCATGGACAATGCGACGCGCAATGCCGGCGATATGATCGATGCGCTGACGCTGAAATATAACCGCAGCCGCCAGGCGATGATCACGAAGGAGCTGATCGAGATCATTTCGGGCGCGGAGGCGCTTTAATGCTGAACTGAACGTGTGGCGCCAGAGATCTTGGTCTAGGGGGTGCCGCGATGCTTTATCATGTGCCTTGGGAGCGGAACCATCCGATGCCGCCGGACAAGGCCAACAGACGACAGGAAAACTTCGATGGAACTTGAAAAGAGCATTGGCCGCGTTCGCCAGGTGACCGGCGCCGTCGTGGACGTGCAGTTCAGCGGCCATTTGCCGCGCAATTCTCAACGCGCTCGAAACGCAGAACCAGGGCAACCGGCTGGTGCTGGAAGTCGCGCAGCATCTGGGCGAGAATACCGTCCGCACCATCGCGATGGACTCAACCGATGGCCTCGTGCGCGGCCAGGAAGTGCTCGATACGGGCGGCGTCATCGCCGTGCCGGTCGGCGAGGAAACCCTCGGCCGCATCATGAACGTCATCGGCGAGCCGGTGGACGAGGCGGGGCCGATCAAGAGCAATGAGCGCCGCCCGATCCACGCGCCCGCGCCGTCCTTCGTCGAACAATCGACGGAAGCGGAAATTCTGGTGACCGGCATCAAGGTCATCGATCTGCTCGCCCCTTACGCCAAGGGCGGCAAGGTGGGCCTGTTCGGCGGCGCCGGCGTCGGCAAGACGGTGCTGATCCAGGAGCTGATCAACAACATCGCCAAGGCGCATGGCGGCTATTCGGTGTTCGCCGGCGTGGGCGAGCGCACCCGCGAGGGCAACGACCTCTATCACGAGATGATCGAGTCCAAGGTCAACATCGACCCGAAGGCAAACGGCGGCTCGACCAAAGGCTCGAAATGCGCGCTGATCTTCGGCCAGATGAACGAGCCGCCCGGCGCCCGCGCCCGCGTCGGCCTGTCCGGCCTCGCCGTCGCGGAATATTTCCGCGACCAGGGCCAGGACGTGCTGCTGTTCGTCGACAACATCTTCCGCTTTACGCAGGCCGGCTCGGAAGTGTCGGCGCTGCTCGGCCGTATCCCGTCCGCCGTGGGCTATCAGCCGACGCTGGGCACCGATATGGGCGAATTGCAGGAGCGCATCACCTCGACCGACAAGGGCTCGATCACCTCGGTGCAGGCCGTTTACGTGCCCGCCGACGATCTGACCGACCCGGCGCCGGCCTCGACCTTCGCGCATCTGGACTCGACCACCACGCTGTCGCGCTCCATCGCCGAAAAAGGCATCTACCCGGCCGTCGATCCGCTCGACTCGACCAGCCGCATTCTCGATCCGCGCATCGTGGGCGAGGAGCATTACGCGGTCGCCCGCCAGGTGCAGTCGATCCTGCAGAAATACAAGTCGCTGCAGGACATCATCGCCATTCTCGGCATGGACGAGCTGTCCGAGGACGACAAGCTTGTCGTGGCGCGCGCCCGCAAGATCGAGCGCTTCCTGTCGCAGCCTTTCTACGTCGCGCGAGGTGTTCACCGGCAAGGCCGGCGTGCTGGTCGATGTCGCCGATACGGTGAAGGGTTTCAAGGGCCTCGCCAATGGCGATTACGACCATCTGCCGGAGCAGGCTTTCTACATGGTCGGCACAATCGAGGAGGCCATGAAGAAGGCCGAGGACCTGGCGGCGGAAGCAGCGTAAGGGGCAAGCCGGCGATGGCCGAAACTTTCAAATTCGAACTGGTCTCGCCCGAGCGGATGCTGGTGTCCGCCGATGTGGGCGAGGTGCTGGTGCCCGGCTCCGAGGGCGACTTCACGGTATTGCCCCGGCATGCCCCGGTGATCGCGATGCTGCGGCCGGGCATTCTGCGCATCCCCGGCATGGACGGCAGGCTGAACGAGATCTATGTGCGCGGCGGCCTCGCCGATGTCGGCCCGGACAGGCTCATCGTGCTTGCAGAGCGGGCCGTCCCACTCGGGGAGGTCAACCGCGCGTTCCTGGAGCAGGAGATCAGCGAGGCAGAACTCGCGCTTGCCGATGCTGCCGACGAGGACACCAAACGCATGGCCGACGACACGCTTGAGCGTCTCCGCAGCTTGAGCGATACGCTCAATCTGGCGGCTTAGGTCGATCATCGCCTGTCCGGCGACGCAGGCCAAGGTCGGTTCAGGTTGAAACGTCTATCGCCCCAACCACCGATCCATATGCGCTAACATGGCTGCCTGGCTTCACCTCTCCCACTGGGAGAGGTCGGCGCTGGAAGCGCCGGGTGAGGGGAGGCAACGCTTTCTTTGAGACTCTACACCCCTCACCCCGACCCTCTCCCCACGGGGAGAGGGGGATTCGCTACGCTTCGTCCGGGGCGACAGAATCCCGGGCCGCTCGCACTTAAATGATCGCGCTCCATCGGTGCGGGAAGCGGGGTAGCGGTTTCCTTGCGCCGGCTCAATGGCTCTCCTTTGACGTCCACAGGACTGCAACTTAATGTTGCAATAAATTTCACACAATCTAAACTAGCAATACCACTAAGCGCTTAACCTATTAGACTTTGGTGCTGCGCTCTGGCATCATGTGTGCCCTTAGACGGAGAAGAGAAACGGAGGTTCATTATGGCGCTTGACGCTCATGTTGACGAGCTGTCCGGAAAACATCGTGCATTAGACAGGCAAATTCAGGAGGAAACCGCTAAACCATCCTCTGACAGCTTGCGAATAGCCGAACTGAAACGTCAAAAGCTCATCCTCAAAGACCGTATGACCCGGCTGCGAACGCAGCAAATGAGCCCACATTAAAGCTCACCTCCCAGTATACTCGTAGCCATCGCGCCGAGGGTCTCATCGCCCCCGGCGTAGGGCCAGCGAGAAGTGTGTTAAAACCCTCACATCGATCATCGCGGCTTCGGGCTTGCATTGGTTGCGCGCTTGCTGCGCCTTGCTCAATCGTCTAGAAACCGTGTCAGACGGAGGAGCTGCGCCTCGACGAGGAGCGCGCAGCTTTTCCGTATTCCGCAGGCGCCCGCATGGTGTCGACCGGTTTCAACCGTCTACATCAGCAGCAGGCCCCGATGCGATCGGCAGATGTTCGCGGGGGGCGCCATTGGACGCCGCGCATCGCGGCAAAACGGACAAGCCCATGAGCGGCAGGAAGCCGGATAAGCGGCCCGAGGCGCGGCTCCCCAAGGGGATGCGCGACATCGAGGCGCCCGAGATGAGGGCGATGGAGCGGATGCTCGCCACCATCCGCCGCGTCTATGAATCCTATGGCTTCGAGCCGCTCGACACGCCCGCCTTCGAATATACCGACGCGCTCGGCAAGTTTCTGCCCGACCAGGACCGGCCGAATGAGGGCGTGTTCTCCTTCCAGGACGAGGACGAGCAATGGCTGTCGCTGCGCTATGACCTGACCGCGCCGCTCGCCCGCTATGTCGCGCAGAATTATGACGGGCTGCCAAAACCGTTCCGCCGCTATCAGGTGGGGCCGGTCTGGCGCAATGAGAAGCCGGGGCCGGGCCGCTTCCGCCAGTTCACCCAGTTCGACGCGGATACGGTGGGCACGGAGAATGTCGCCGCCGATGCGGAGTTGTGCATGCTGGCGGCGGATACGCTGGAGGCGTTGGGGATCAAGCGCGGCGACTACGTCGATCAAGGTGAGCAGCCGGAAGTTTTTGGACGGTGTCATGGACTCCGCACAGGTCCCAGAGGAAAGACGCGCATCGGCGTTCTTCGTGCCTTGGATAAATACGATAGGTTGGGCGAAGACGGCGTACGCAGCTTCCTAGGAAAGGGCCGCAAGGATGAGAGCGGCGACTTCACGAAAGGCGCCGGGTTGGACGACGACCAAATCGACGCATCTGATGAATGTGTTCGAGCTGAACCTGCAAAGCGAAGGCGATAGAAAACTGATTGCCGACGCGGAGCGAGAAGATGCAAGCTTTATTTACGTCGAGCGTGACCCGCAAAGCGGAAGGATGATGCGCGAAGTAGTGTCCGAATTTCGCGCGGGTGCGCTCCCAATCGACAATCACGAGACGATTAAGGTCCTCGGGTCATGGTTCAAATCACCCAAGGTCGAAGACGCCCTCAATGAGCTCGCCAAGGTCGCCGACTTCGCTAAGGCTGCCGGTTATGGTTCGCGGCGAATTCGGATCGATCCCTCCGTTGTGCGTGGCCTTGAATACTACACCGGCCCAGTGCTCGAAGCAGAACTCACCTTCGAGGCCCGCAATGAAGATGGCCAGTTGTCGCGCTTTGGCTCGGTCGGCGGCGGCGGGCGCTATGACGGGCTCGTGTCGCGCTTCAAGGGCGCGAAAATTCCGGCGACAGGGTTTTCCATCGGCGTTTCGCGCCTTTACGCCGCACTGCAAGCTCTCGGCAAACTCGGCGCCGACGCCGTTTCCGGCCCGGTCGTCGTCCTCGCAATGGATAAGGACCGCGTCGGCGACTTCAACCGCATGGCCCGCACCTTGCGCGAGGCGGGCATCCGCGCCGAGATGTATCTGGGCACATCAGGCATGAAGGCGCAGATGAAATATGCCGACCGGCGCGGCGCGCCTTGCGTCGTCATCCAGGGCGGCGACGAGCTGGCGCGCTGGCGAGGTCACCATCAAGGACCTGATCGAGGGCGAGCGGCTCTCCGGCGAGATCGCCGACAACCAGGCCTGGCGCGAAGGCCGCCCGGCGCAGTTCTCCGTCCCGGAAAGCGAACTGGTCGAGGCGGTGCGCTCCGTGCTCGCCCGGCACGGCAAGGCCGCGAGCTGAGCCATGACGGCGGAATCGGCGGCGCGCTTCGAGGCGCTCGAAGACCAGGCAGGGCAGATCATGGGCGTTTTCGCCCGTGCCGGTTACGAGCGCGTGGCGCCGGCCTTCATCCAGCCCGCCGAGATTTTCCTCGACCGGATCGGCGAGGCGCTGCGCAACCGCACCTATGTCTTCACCGACCCGGAAGGCCAGGAATTGTGCCTGCGCCCCGATCTCACAATACCCGCCGCGCGCATCTATATGGAGCGCAATCCGCAATCCGAGCCCCAAGCGCGCTATTGCTATAACGGACCGGCCTTTCGCTATCAGCCCGGCGAGCCCGACGCGCTGCGTCCGCGAGAATTTCGCCAGGCGGGGCTGGAGAATTTCGGCAGCGCCGATCGCGAGCAGGCCGATGCCGAGGTGCTGGCGCTGATTATGGAGGCGATCCGGCTGGCCGATTTGCGCGGCTTCGAGATCCGCTGCGGCGACCTCAGCCTCTTCCGTGCGCTACTCGGCGCCTTGCCCATTCCCGAGCGCTGGCGGCACCGGCTGCTGCATGGCTTCTGGCGGCAGGAAAGCTTTCGCCGGGCGCTGCACCAGCTCGCCGAACCCGCCGCGCCTTTGGCCGACAAGGAGGTCGCGGCGCTGGCCGCTTCGCTCGATCCGGCCGACCGGCTGGGTGCCGAGCAGGATGTCGCCGCCTTCATCGAGGCCCGCGGCATCTCCTTCCTCGGCGCCCGCAATCTCGGCGAAATCACCGAGCGGCTGCTTGCCGACGCCGCCGATATGCGCGAGCAGCCCCTGCCGGGCAAGCTGGTCGCGCTGGTGGAGACGTATCTGACGATCTCGGGCACGCCGGACGCAGCCGTCGCCGCCATCGCCACCCTCACCGCCAAGGCGGGCATCGACCTGTCCGGCCCGCTGGAGGCCTGCCGCCGCCGCGATACGCTGTTGCGCGAGGCCGGCATCCCGCCCGGCTCGATGCTGTTCGACGCCGATTTCGGCCGCCAGTTCGAATATTATTCCGGCTTCGTGTTTCAGGTCGAATTGCCGGGGCGCGGCATCGCCGGGCAGATCGCAGGCGGCGGACGCTATGACGGGCTGCTCGCCTCGATCGGCGCGGAACGGGACGCGCCCTGCGTCGGCTCGGCAATCCACACGGAGCGGCTGCTTGCCGCGCGAGGTGGCGGGCGATGAACGGAGAGACGCTCATTCTCGGTATTCCGTCAAAGGGCCGTCTGATGGAGCAGACGGTGGAGCATTTCGCCGGGCTCGACCTGCGGTTCGTGAAGAACGGCCATGAGCGTGGCTATCGCGGCGCAATCGAAGGGCTGCTCGAGGTCGAGATCGCCTATCTGTCGGCGTCGGAAATCGCCCGGCATCTGCAGCTCGGACACATCCATATGGGGGTGACGGGCGAGGATCTGGTGCGCGAACACATTCCCGACGCGGACGCGCGCTGCGATTTCGTCGCGCGGCTCGGCTTCGGGCGCGCGGATGTGGTGGTCGCGGTGCCGGAATGCTGGATCGATGTGGGAACGGTCGCCGATCTGGAAGACGCGGCGTCCTTCTTCCACCGTGAGCACCGGAGGCACCTGCGCGGCGCCACCAAATATATGAACTTGGCACGCCGCTTCTTCACCGAGCACGGGCTGATGAGCTACCGGCTGGTCGAGAGCCTGGGCGCGACCGAAGGCACACCCGCCGCCCAGACCGCCGAATTCATCGTCGACATCACGACGACCGGCACAACGCTGAGGGCCAACCACCTGAAGGTGCTGCGCGACGGGGTGATTCTCCGGTCGGAAGCCTGCCTGATATCGTCGCGCGCGGCGCCGTGGTCGCCGGCCATGCGCGGCGTGGAAGCGAAGATCAAGCAGCGGCTTGCGGGTTGACATATTCGCTGCGGGTGTTCGCGGCTTCCCCTCGCCCGGCTCGGCTTCGCCAATCCGCCCTCTCCCCGCTCGTGAGCCTAGCGCATGATCAGATCAGATGGAGGCAGCCGGGCCTATCTCTCCCGAAATCCCCGTGAAAACGGGGATCCAGTAAGCCATTGAACCACCGATTGATACTGGATCCCCTGCGTGGGGATTTCGAAAAGGCGTCTCCGTCAAAGATGATTTCGCTCTAAAAGGCGAACGATAGGCGTTGTCGTGAGCCTTTAAGGCGAACGACAAGCTTTCGCCTTCGGGAGAGGGAGCACGAGAACGCGCCGCTCCGCCGCTTGCCCCTCACCTCCGGGAGCAAGAAAGGCAGGCTATTCGCCATCGACCGGCACGGTGTAGTTCAAGGGCAGCCGGCCGCCATCGGCGTAGATCGTCTGGCCGGTGATGTAGCTGGCGGCGTCGCTCGCCAGGAACAGCGCCACCGCCGCGATTTCTTCGGTTTCGCCCAGCCTCCGCAACGGCGTGCGCGACAGGATGCGCCGCCTTATGCCGTCATCCGCCATCACCTGCGCCAGCATCGCGGTGTTGATGCTGCCCGGACCGATGGCGTTGACCCGGATGCCATATTGCGCCAGGGACAGCGCCATGGCCTTGGTGAGCTGCGAAATCCCGCCCTTGGAGATGGAATAGGCGACGTGGTCCGGCAGCGCGAAGACGGCGTTGACCGACGACAGGTTCACCACGCATCCCGGCGTGCCGCCGGCCTTCGCCTGCTGCACCATCTGCCGCGCCGCCGCCTGGCCGGCCAGAAACGCACCGCGCAGATTGACGCGCAGCACGCGGTCGAATTCGTCCGGCGCCAGATCGAGGAAATCGGCGCTGTCGAGCACGGCGGCATTGTTGACGAGCACGTCGATCGAGCCGCCGAAATCCAGCGCAGCCGCGATCAGGGCCGCGACATCGCCCTCGGCACCGACATCGCAGCGCACGAAGCGCGCCTTCAGCCCGGACTGCGTCAATTCGGCGGCGGCCGCCGTGCCGGCCTGCTCGTCCAGTTCGGCGAGGATCGTCGCCGCCCCGGCTTCGGCGAATTTCAGCGCGATGGTGCGGCCGATCCCGTTGCCCGCCCCGGTTACGATCACGGTCTTTCCAGCAAAGGACATGGATGGTGTTCCCTTGATATGTTTCGCAAGGCCAGAGGAGTGAATTGGAGCTCGGCCCTAATTCGTTCGTTGTCGCATATTCCGGGCGCAACCGGCATCAATCCCGGCCTTCACGGGAACATGCTTTGCTGGAAAATGCTTGTCTCATGACTCGAAGTGCCAACCCTCCATCGGACAAGCGGCCAGCGGCCAACGCTCGATCTCGTGATCTCGCGGACGTTGACGCGAAAGGCAAGGAGTGATGTGGTGCGCGCATGGATAAGCCCGTTACACGTTCGCAGCCTCTGAGCGTACCCAATCTGCTCACCTATTCGCGGCTTATCGCGGTGCCGACGCTCGCGGCGGTGATGTTCTTTTTCGAGGGGGACACCGCGCGGTGGCTGGCGCTCATCGTGTTCGCCTTTGCTGGCGTCACCGATTTTCTCGACGGCTACATCGCCCGCTCGTGGAACCAGCAATCCACGCTCGGCCGCATGCTCGACCCGATCGCGGACAAGCTGCTTGTCGGCGCCGCCTTACTGATGCTGGTGGCGGATCAGACGATTTCCGGCTGGTCGATCTGGGCCGCGCTGATCATCCTGTCGCGCGAAATCCTCGTTTCGGGCCTCCGCGAATTTCTGGCCGAGCTGAATGTCAGGGTGGCCGTCAGCCGCCTGGCGAAATGGAAAACCACCGTGCAGATGATTGCGCTTTGCGTGCTGCTTGCCGGCCATCCGGCGGACGATCTATGCGGCTGCGGGGCGATCAATATCGGCCTGGCGCTTTTGTGGCTCGCGGCCATGCTCACCCTGTACACCGGCTTCGATTATTTTCGCGCCGGCCTGAAATATGTCATCGCATGAGCCTTATGGAATGACAGTTAAGCTGCTCTATTTCGCCTGGGTCCGGGAGAAGGCCGGCCGCGCCGAGGAGCGCGTCGAGCTTCCCGCCGATGCCGAAACCATCGCCGACGTGATCGGCTGGCTCAAAACCCGCGGGCCGGAATTTGCCAACGCCTTCGAGCGCGGCGAGTTCATCCGCGCCGCCATCGACCAGACGCATGTGAAACACGGCGCCTCCGTGAAAGGCGCGCGCGAGATCGCGTTCTTTCCGCCTGTGACCGGCGGTTGATCCGCACGCATTCGCCGTTTCTTTCCGGCCGTTTCGCCTGTATTGAACCTCACAATGAGAATGCGGCGCGCTTCCCCGGTCATTCCCGCGAACGCGGGGCTTCGGCATTCATTTCCGGGACGACAATGCGGGAGTTGCGCGCCATAGAACGTCTTATGGATTGGCCATGCCCGATTTATTGCTCGAATTGTTTTCCGAAGAGATCCCCGCCCGCATGCAGGCCCGCGCCGCCGAGGATTTGCAGCGGCTGATCGGCGAGGGGCTCAACGCCGCCGGGCTGAGTTTCGCGCGCGGCGAAGCGGAGTCCGGTCCGCGCCGCCTGATGCTGCACATCGAGGGCCTCACGGCGCGCTCGGCCGATCTGCGTGAGGAGCGCAAGGGGCCGCGTGTCGGTTCGCCGGAAAAGGCGGTCGAGGGGTTCTTGCGCTCGGCGGGGCTTGCCAGCCTCGATCAGTGCGAGACGCGCGACGATGGCAAGGGCGCGTTTTACGTCGCGATGATCGACAAGCCAGGCAGAAGCGCGAGCGACATCGTCGCCGAAATCGTGCCGGAGGTGATCCGCAAATTTCCCTGGCCGAAATCGATGCGCTGGGGCGCGTCGCGGCTACGCTGGGTGCGGCCGCTGCATGCGATTCTGTGCGTGCTGGACGGCGCGGTGGTGCCTTTCGAGGTGGATGGGATCGCCAGCGGCAACTTCACCTTCGGGCATCGGCGCGCGCTCGATCCGGCGCTGCGCGGCACACCGCTGGCGGTTGAGACCGTGGGCGACTACATGCGCTCGCTCGAAGCCGCCAATGTCATCGTGGAGCGCTCGCGCCGGGTTGAGACGATCCGTAGCGGTGCGCAAAAGCTCGCGGCGAAGCAGAAACTGGCGCTGGTGGAAGACCACGGGCTGGTTGACGAGAATGCGGGGCTCGCCGAATGGCCCGTGGTCTTGTCGGGAAGCTTCGATGGAAGCTTCCTGGATGTGCCGCAGGAGGTCCTGATCACCTCCATGAAGGCACATCAGAAGTGCTTTTCACTGCGAGAAGCAGGTTCCGGAAAACTCGCTAACCGCTTTCTAATGGTAGCAAATTTAAACGCCGCTGATGGCGGAAATGCGATCATCGCCGGAAATGAGCGCGTGATTCGCGCCAGGCTCTCGGATGCGAAGTTTTTTTGGGAGAACGACAAAGCGCGTGGGCTGGACAGCATGCTGCCCAAGCTGGACGAGATCACGTTCCATGAGAAGCTGGGGACGCAAGGGGAGCGGGTTCAGCGGCTGATGAAGTTGGCGCAGGAGTTGGCGCAGGAGTTGGCGCCGCTGGTGGGTGCCGATCCGGATAAGGCGAAGCGGGCCGCGCAGCTCTGCAAGGCCGATCTGGTGTCGGAGACCGTGGGAGAGTTTCCCGAGCTGCAAGGGGTCGTCGGGCGCTATCTCGCGCTGGAGCATGGCGAAGAGGTGGAAGTGGCCGACGCCATCGCCGAGCATTACAAGCCGGCGGGTCTGTCCGATACCATTCCTATCAATCCGGTTTCCATCACTGTGGCGCTCGCCGACAAGCTCGACACGTTGGTGGGTTTCTGGGCCGTTGGAGAAAAGCCGACCGGGTCGAAGGACCCGTACGCACTGCGACGCGCAGCGCTAGGCGCAATCCGGATCATCCTAGAAAACGATTTGCGAGTCCCACTGATGGAGATGTTTGAGCGTTCTGCTTTCGAACACGCCCGAGAAGATTTTAACTTACTGAAAGAGATTGGCAAGCTTGACTTGTTGCCTTCCCAGCTCCGAGAATGGCTCGAGCACAAAGGTCGTCATTGGCCGAGAGCATTCAATGCTGAAACTGGCATAAGTACTCAAATTGCTGGAATTTTTGTAGAATTTCCTTACATCTCATTTTCCAAGAAGATGTGCGAAAGGGCTTTTAACGAAACGGGAGCATTCGTACATTTACCTCCCTCGTCCAATGCGGACCAGCATCTGCTCGGCTTCTTCGCCGACCGCCTCAAAGTCCACCTGCGCGAGCAAGGTGCGCGCCACGATCTCATCGACGCCGTCTTCGCGCTGCCCGGACAGGACGATCTGCTCATGATCGTGCGCCGCGTCGAGGCGCTGGGGCGTTTCCTCGAAACCGATGACGGCGCGACACTGCTGGCTGGCGTCAAGCGGGCGCAGAACATCCTGCGGATCGAAGAGAAGAAGGATAAGCGCGCCTTCGAGGGCGAACCCGACACCGCACTCTTTGCCGAACCGCAGGAGAAGGCGCTCGCCAAAACCATCGGCGAGGTGACGGACGCAGCGCGGAAAAGTCTGGAGCGCGAGGATTTCGAGGCTGCGATGTCGGCGCTGGCGAAGCTGCGCGCGCCCGTCGATGCGTTCTTCGACAAGGTGACGGTCAATGCGCCCGACCCAAAACTCCGCGAAAACCGTCTCAAGCTGCTCGCGCAAATCCGCGACGCGACGCTTGAGGTCGCCGACTTCTCCAAGATCGGAGGCTGAGCCAACCGCGCCGAAAACGCGGAAGCCGGCGCGAGGGGTGGCGCCGGCTTCTTGCGGTACCTTTAAGGGCGGCCGCCTCGGGGGAAATTCGTGTACCGGCGCGCTTAGACGCGCCAAGCGGTGTCAGTGGTCATAGCCTTGATCATTTTCGCCGTTATATTCGCCCTGACCGCCGTATTCTTGACCATGGCCATAGCCTTCGTTGCCGAACGGTTGCAGGCACTCTTCCAGGACCCACACGTTCTCGAACGGAAAATTCTTGATGTTGCACCAGCCATTCCTGCAATGCACCTTAACCTTGGTGCCCTCATAGATTTTGATCTTGGTTTTGCAGTAATGTGAATCGCAATCGAAGATGACGGAGTTCTTGATTGCGTAGGTATAGCCAATTTTGTACTCGGCCCGCTGATGGCCGCCACAGCAGTAGTAATCAGCGGAAGCGCTCTGCGCTCCCAGACCTAGAAATGGAAGTGCCAATAACGCGGCGAACGCGAAGAGTTTCATGTTAGTCTGCCCCTTAGAAAGATAGAATTCGTTACGCATCTGCGTGGGCTTATTAAGTGCCTGAAAAGTTTTTGTTTTATTAAAATTAGAACTAGCTGACCCTATGATTAACTGAACCTGAACACTGAAGGGCTGTACGATGCTGCGGATGTCGCTGATTACGCTGGGCGTGGCGGACGTGGCCGCCGCGACGGAATTTTACGAAAAGTTCGGCTTGCGGAGAGCTGCGGCGAGCCAGGAGAGCGTGACGTTCTTCCAACTCGGCTATAGCGTGCTCGGCCTGTTCGGGCGCGAGGCTTTAAGAGAGGACGGCAATGCGGGAGCGGTGTGGTCGGGGAATGGCGGCATTACGCTGGCGCAATGCGTTGCCAGCGAGGCTGAGGTCGACGACCTGATGGCGCTCGCCGAAACGATCGGTGCAACCGTTCTGGTCCCCCCGCGGCGAGCGTTCTGGGGCGGCTATCACGGCTATTTCGCTGACCTGGACGGGCATGTCTGGGAGATCGCGCACAACCCGTTCTTCGCGCTGGGCGAAAACGGCGTGGTCACGCTCGACAGCTGAACGGCATGGGGCCGGCGATCCGAAGCGCCGGCCCCCATGAAGCTCGACGGCGTGTCAGTCGCCTTCGCCGGGATTGGGGGAGAAATATTTCTCCAGCTTCTCCTTCACCTCGGAGAATTCCTCGGCTTCGGGGAGGGCGGGCTTCTTCACCGTAATATTCGGCCATTTTTCCGAATAGTCGCGGTTGAGCTCGATCCAGGATTCAAGCCCCGCCTCGGTGTCCGGCTTGATGGCGTCGACCGGGCATTCCGGTTCGCATACGCCGCAATCGATGCACTCATCCGGATGGATGACGAGCATGTTCTCGCCTTCGTAGAAACAGTCGACAGGGCACACCTCGACGCAGTCGGTGTGTTTGCATTTGATGCAGGCGTCCAGGACGACATAGGTCATCGCAGCCCCTCCATTGGCCGGATATCCGTCTTTCGATCGGCGCTGAGTGCAAGAACCCACGCCGAAGCCCCTGTCACAAGCTTCAGCTCAATATCGGCTTTCCCTATCGCAATTCAACAAGAGTGGCAAGCAGAGGCACTGACGTGCAGCCATGCATCCGAGATAGGGGCGAACCCGGCGCCCCGCGGGTCGGCCGCCGCGTGCCTGGCCGGTGTCTCTCTCAAGGGTCTCAAGAACCTGCTCGGGCCGGATATCATGCTCCAACTCCACAATTTCAGTATCGGGCGGCGGCGGCCACTCCAAAGGCGATCGAGCGAGCCGAGGCCTGGGAAAAATTGCGCGAAACGCCTTGCCTTTTGCCTGAAATGCCAGCATCTAACCGGTGAAGCCTGATCGTTTCCCAGGGCTTTAAGCGAGCGAGAAGCGCGGCAGCCGCGCGGCGGAGGACCTCATGGCAGTGAAAGTGGCGATCAACGGTTTTGGGCGAATCGGACGCAATATCCTGCGCTCAATGGTCGAGAATCGGCGGACGGATCTTCAGCTCGTCGCGATCAACGATCTCACGGCCCCCGCGACCAACGCGCATCTGTTCAAATATGATTCCGTGCATGGACGCTTCCACGGCGATGTGAAGCTTGAAGGCGACATGATGGATGTCGGCATGGGCCCGTTCAAAGTGCTCGCCGAACGCGATCCCTCGAAGCTGCCCTGGCGTGATCTTGGCGTCGACGTGGTGCTGGAATGCACCGGCATTTTCTCCGACAAGGAAAAGGCCGTGGTGCATCTGGCCGCCGGCGCGAAGAAGGTGGTGGTGTCCGCCCCGTCCAAGGGCGCCGATATCACCGTGGTTTTCGGCGTCAACGACAATAAGCTGCTGCCCAGCCATGAGGTGATTTCCAACGCCTCCTGCACGACAAATTGCCTCGCGCCGGTCGCCAAGGTGCTGAACGACCTCTGCGGCATTCAGTCCGGCTTCATGACGACGATCCATTCCTACACGAACGACCAGCGCATTCTCGATTTGCCGCATAGCGATCTGCGCCGCGCCCGCGCCGCTGCCCTGTCGATGATCCCTACCACGACCGGTGCAGCCAAGGCGGTTGGCCTGGTGCTGCCGGAATTGGCCGGCAAGCTGGACGGTACGGCAATCCGGGTGCCAACGCCGAATGTATCGGTGATCGACCTGTGCTTCATCCCGCAGCGGGAGACCTCCGTCGAGGAGATCAACGCAGCGATGACCCGCGCGTCGGAGCAGGAGCTGAAGGGCATTCTGGCTGTCACCTCCGAGCCGCTGGTGTCGGTGGACTTCAACCACGATCCGCATTCCTCCACCTTCGATCTCGCCCAGACGCAGATCGTCGACGGACGGCTGGGGCGCGTCCTGTCGTGGTACGACAATGAATGGGGCTTCTCCTGCCGCATGTGCGACACCGCCGTGGCGGTCGGAAAGCTGATCAGCTAGCCGCGAAGTCGAAAGGTGGTTCTGAGGCAGCCCGTGAACAGGTCTTGCGAGCTTTACCTGCGCGTGGCGGCAGACGCTTCCGGCGAGTGGCCCGATCTGGAAGCGGCCATACGCCTCGCTCGTCCGTCTGTCTTGCTGATCACCGGCATCGAGGCAGGCGCGGACCCTGCGTCGCTTCGTCCCTTCGTATCCGCCGCGCGCCGCCTCGATCTTGCCGTCATGATTGAAAATGATATGCGGATCGCCAAAGAGCTTGACGCCGACGGGGTTCATCTGCGAGCCGGGAGCGAGGCGCTGGCCGAAGCGCGGCGTCTGCTTGGCGAGGAGAAATCGATCGGCACCTCCTGCGCGCTGTCGCGTCACGAAGCCATGCTGATGGCGGAAGGCGGGGCGGATTATATCGCGTTCGGCGAGTTCGGCCCGGGAGGCGGCGCGGGCGCGGTAGAGGTGGCCGACATGATCCGGTGGTGGGCCGATATTTTCGAGGTGCCATGCGTGGCGTGGGTGCAGGCCAGCTTTAGCGAGGACGAACTTCGAGGCCTGATCGAGGCCGGGCCGGACTATGTCTCCGTTGCCCTGAACGGCGGAGAGGGCGCGCGGCGCTACGCGTCGATTGCCCATTTTGCGGGGACCCGCGCCGGCCCCGCCTTCTCCGCTTAGAAGGGAGCGGCGATGCGGTTAACGATTTGTATCGGTTTGGGGGCCTTTCTGTTCAGCATGGCAACCGGCGCGGGCGCGCAACCGGTGGCTGTAGCGAAAGCCTCGCAGACCAGCGAAGTCGCGCCGCCGGCCGCCGTTGACCCGGTTTACGCCGCCTTCGAAGCCGGGCGCTATATGGAAGCCAAATCGCTCGCGGAACAAGAGGCGGCGAAGGGCGAACCCAGCTCGATGACGCTGCTGGGAGAGCTTTACGAGCAGGGGCTCGGTGTCCCGCGGGATTTCGTCAAGGCAGCGGATTGGTATGCCAAGAGCGCGGTGCTGGGCGATGCTCATGCGCAATTCGCGCTGGGCATGATGCTGGTCGAGGGGCGGGGGGTGAAAGAGAGTAAAGCCAAGGCCGCGCAGTTCTTCGAGCTTGCTGCCGCCAAGAATCACGCCATCGCCATATACAATCTGGCGCTTCTGTATGTGGAAGGCGTCGCCCGGCCGCAGGATTTCGCCAAGGCCGCCCAGCTCATGGAACGCGCCGCGCTGCTGGACTATCCCGCCGCGGAATACGATCTGTCCGCCTTTTACAAAGAGGGGCGGGGCGTACCGAAGGACGAGAAGAAGGCCGCCTATTGGCTCGGTAAGGCGGCGGAGGCAGGGCTCTCCAATGCCGAGCTGGAGTACGGCATCGCGCTCTATCTGGCGGAGGGCGTGAAGAAGGACGAAGTCGCCGGGTTCAATATGCTGCGCCGCGCCGCCGAGGAGGGCAATCCGGTGGCGCAGAACCGGCTGGCGCACGCCTTCGCCGGCGGCAATGGGACGAAGATGGACCCTGTGGCCGCAGGCAAATGGCATCTGCTCTCGCGCCAGTCCGGCGTCAGCGATTTCGGGCTGGACCGCTTCCTGGGCGCGCTGACGCCCGACGAGCGCAGCAAAGGCGGAAAAGGCCGCCTATGACTGGCAGCAAGCGACCGCGGCGCTCTTGGAGTGAGCCCGTAGCGGCGACGCCTTACGCGTTTGGCCTATTTTGCGCGGCGGACGCCACTCCACCTGTCCTATGGGGAGAAGTCGGAACGCACCAGCGTTCCCGGTGAGGGGAGCGAACTATCGATTGTGCAGTTCCCCTCACCCCGGCCCTCTCCCCATGGAGAGGGAGTGATTCGTTTGTATTCTGCGCCCTCTAAACCGCAGCCATGGCTCCGGGGGCGTTCTTTTCGCGGCGGGTCATCAGCTTGTTGAGCGCGCTGACATAGGCGCGCGCCGAGGCGACCAGCGTATCCGTATCCGCGCCGCGCCCGGTGACGGTCTTGCCGCCCTCTTCGAGCCGCACGCTCACCTCGGCTTGCGCGTCGGTGCCTTCGGTGACGGCCTGCACCTGGAACAGCGCCAGGCTCGCCTCATGCGGCACGACCGCCTGGATGGCCTTGAAAGTGGCGTCCACCGGGCCGTCGCCGGTGCATTCGGCCGTCTTGTGCTGGCCGTCGACATCCAGCGTGATGGTCGCTTTTTGCGGCCCGCCCGTCCCGGCAATCACGGTGAGGGACAAGACCTTGATGCGGTTATGCGCGGTCGCCATGCCCTGATCGACGATGGCTTCCAGATCTTCGTCAAACACGTGCTTCTTCTTGTCGGCCAGATCCTTCATGTTCTGGAACGCGGCCTCGAAGGCGTTGTCGCCCAGCTCATAGCCCATTTCGCGCAGCTTTTCGCGCAAGGCGTGGCGGCCGGAATGCTTGCCCATCACCAGCGAGGACTCTTTCAGGCCGACGCTTTCCGGCGTCATGATCTCGTAGGTCTGGGCGTTCTTCAGCACGCCGTCCTGGTGGATGCCGCTTTCATGGGCGAAGGCGTTCTTGCCGACGATCGCCTTATTATATTGCACCGGGAACGCCGATACCGCCGAAACCACCTTCGAGGCGCGGGTGATGTAGCGCGCGTCGACGCCGGTCCAATAGGGCAGCACGTCGTTGCGCGTGTGGATCGCCATGACGACCTCTTCCAGCGCGGCGTTGCCCGCCCGTTCGCCGAGGCCATTGATCGTGCATTCGATCTGCCGCGCGCCGCCGCGCAGGCCGGCCAGCGAGTTGGCGACCGCCAGCCCGAGGTCGTTATGGCAATGGGTGGAGAAGATCACGCCGTCGCCGCCGGGCACTTCCTCGCGCAGCATCTTGATCAGCGCGTAGAATTCGTCCGGCGTGGTGTAGCCGACCGTGTCGGGAATATTGATCGTCGTCGCGCCGGCCTTGATCGCGGCTTCGACGCAGCGGCGCAGGAAATCCGGCTCGGTGCGGGTGGCGTCCATGGGCGACCACTCCACATCGTCGGTGTAGCTGCGCGCCCGCGTCACCGAGGCGACGACGTTGTCATAGACCTGCGCCTGATCCATTTGCAGCTGATATTGGCGGTGCAGCGGCGAGGTGCCGATAAACGTGTGAATGCGCGGACGCTTGGCGCTGCGCAGCGCTTCGGCGGCGCGGTCGATGTCGCCCATCCCGGCGCGCGCCAGCCCGCAGACCACGGCGTTCTGCACGATCTTGCCGATCTCGGCGACGGCCTGGAAATCGCCATTCGAGGCGATCGGGAAACCGGCCTCGATGATGTCGACGCCCATTTCATCGAGCAATTCGGCCACCTGCAGCTTCTCTTCCAGCGTCATCGAGGCGCCCGGCGACTGCTCGCCGTCGCGCAGGGTGGTGTCGAAGATGAAAACACGATTGTCGGCATCACGCTTTACGGGCGCCGCTTCGTCCGCATTCGCTTCCGTGGTCATGGGGTAAGCCCTTATCCGATTTCGGCCTGCTCTCAAGCATAGGCCGTGATTGTTGCGCTGTTGTCGGCGAAATCAATCCCCTAAGCGCCCAGCATCAGCCAGACGGCGCTCAGGGGCGGATAAGGAGGAGAAGCGTCGCGGTGTGTAGGGCAGCGGAAACCGGCGAGCAAACGGAAGGCGGCGCCGAAGCGTCCGTCATCATATCCGATTGCTGTGCGCACTTTGGTTTCAAGGCTGCCACGAAGAATAGGCCGTTACGAGGTGACTACGTTGTATCGGATGAACCAGTGCCGATGCAAGCGGTTCCGCAATTGGCGGCGTGGGTCGGTTCGAGTTTTGGCTGGCGCCGTGAAGCGGATGCCGCGGATCTTGGTAGATGTTCGTCAGCTGCCGTCTCTGGAACGCGGCGAGGGCCGAACCTCCAGCTACAGACAGAGCCAGCGCATTTTCGGTTCTGGTAAAATGCACAATCGGGTTATTTCGAATAGATCACCAGCATTTTTATTAATTTATAAGGCCGACAATTCCGCCATCGATCAACTTGATCGTACTTCACATGCTCCGCAGCGTGACTTCAGGTGTGCAATGGATAATGTATCAAAGAGTGTTACATCGCAAAGCCCCACTCTATCCCAAGCACGCAATTTAAGTCCACGCCGAGCCGAGGCTGCCCGCCTCGCTTCGGTGGGCTTGGGCGCCGTTCTCGTGATCCTCCCTGTGCTGGCGTTGCTCGGAGCGCTATTGACCTACGAAGCAGGCACGGCCGCAAAGCGGGCAGGCGAGCTCAGCGATGCCTACGAAGACGCTCTCTATGCCGTCGGGGCCGAGGAGTCGTTGGAGCGGAAATATCGGCTGGAACCTGGCAAGGAAGTTCTGGATCGGCACCGAGAGGCGGGCGTCTCCTGGCTCTCGGCGCTTGATCGCGCGCGCACATTGAGCGGACCCGCAGACCGTGCTGTTATCGACAAGTACACCTCTTTGCATCAGCAATATCTCGTGGCGATCGGGCATATGTTCGCGGCCGTCGACGCTGGGAACATCGTCCGCGCCACAGAGATCGATGGGGCGGAAGTTGATCCGGTCTTCGGTGAGATTGAAACCTGGACCGATGCCGCCACCGCACAACATCGCGCCGAAGCGGCCCAGAATATGGCTTCACTGTTCGCCGTTCAGGCGGGTGTGCTTGTCGCAACACCCATCATATTGGTGCTGGGCATGGGCTTGGTCGTCCTGTTCTGGCATGTGCTGGGTGCATACCGCAAGCAGGCCTTGGAGGCCACAGAGAACGAGGCGGCCGCCATCGGCCGCAGCGAAAAACGGTTCCGCGCTCTCGTTCACAGCTCTTCCGACATGGTACTCATCTCCGATTCCGACGGTAAAGTTACATATCAGGGGCCAATGAGTCAGAGCGCCTGGCGCTACCAAGGCGATGAGTTGATGGGGCGATCAATAGCGACGTTCATCCACCCCGACGATCAGGCTATCTGGCTGAACCTACTGGAGGAATTGCGAGCCACGGCAGGGTCGGGGGAAACCAAGAGCACAGAACTGCGGCTGCGCAATGCAGAAGGCGCCTGGCGCTACGCCCAGCTTATCCTGACCGACCTCCTGCATGAACCTGCGGTTGAAGGGTTGGTCGCGACCGCCCGCGACATCACCGAGCGCCGATCGTTTGAGGAGCAGCTCATTAACGAAAGAGACAGGGCGATCGCGCTCGAAAAGACAAAGCGCGAGTTCCTCGCGATGATGAGCCACGAATTACGTACGCCGATGAATGGCGTTCTCGGTTTTGCAAATCTGCTTCTGAGCAGTGGGCTTGACGCACAACAGAAGGATTATGCCGAGTTAATACACTCCTCGGGCGAAACGTTGTTGGCCCTCTTGAATGACATTCTGGACTTCTCGAAAATCGAGGCAGGCGCATTAGAATTGGAGGTGGAGGATTTCTCGCTAGCCAGTGTTGTTTCGAATGTGGTCACTCTGCTTGGCCCTCAAGCTTCCGCCAAAAGGCTTGACCTCAGTGCCTATGTCGACCCCTCATTGCCTGTTAAATTGAGAGGGGATCCCGGTAGGCTGCGGCAAATCCTGCTCAATCTCGTCGGCAATGCGATAAAGTTCACAGAAAGCGGAGCCGTCGCCGTTGAGGTACGTCAGGAGGAGCGCGGCGATGAAGAGGGTTGCGCGATCACCTGCTCCGTGATCGACACCGGCATCGGCATTCCAAAAGACAAGCAGGAATGCATCTTTGATCGTTTCACTCAGGTTGATGCGTCCTCGAGCCGCAAATATGAGGGAACAGGTCTGGGTCTTCCGATCTGCAAGGAACTTGCCAATCTCATGGGTGGCGAAATCTACGTAGAAAGCACGCCCGACAAAGGAAGTACCTTCTCGGTGCGCGTCAGACTTAAGAACGTGATCCCACCCGCCGAAAAGATTGCTGACGGTATCGCGCACAAGATTACCGACAAGAAGATCCTCGTTGTCGACGACAATGCTCTAAATCGACGGATTTTTAAGCTGCAACTGGAAGGCTTTGGGGCGCAAGTCGATTGTGTGGCTGACGCGCACGGGGCGCTTGCCGCCCTTTCGGGGGCGGCAAAGTCTACAAAGCCCTATCAGCTCGTAATTATCGATCAGATGATGCCGGAGACGGATGGGCTCACTTTGAGGAGCTTGATTGCGAAGCGAGCCGAGTTGCAGAGTCTAAAAACGGTCATCTCATCCTCCGCTGGGATCCAGTCGGATGCGCAGGCAAGAGCCCTCGGCTTTGACGCCGCATGCCCGAAACCTGTGATGCAGGAGAAGCTGATTGCAAAGATTTACGAGCTTTTAGTGTCGCCCCATCGTGACTCGGCGCTTTTGGCAGGTTCCAGAACGGCCATTGAACCCTCCAGTCGCCAAAAAGATGGGAAATGGCGCATCCTTGTCGCGGAAGACAATCCGTCCAATCAGCGTCTTATGGTTGCGCTGCTCGAGGGCGCTGGCTATAGCGTTGACGTCGCCGCCGACGGTATTGAGGCCGTGCACGCGGCGCAGCGTTTGCCCTACGATCTTATCCTTATGGACATACGCATGCCCGCTATGAGTGGGATCGAGGCGACAAAGCGAATCCGCTTGATGCAATCTCCGATCTCGGAATGTCCCATTCTGGCTCTCACGGCCAACGCGATGTCAGGCGACAAAGAGGAATACCTCGCGGCGGGGCTAAACGACTATATCTCGAAGCCCGTTGATTCCGATGCGCTTCTCTCGAAGATAAAAGGCTATTTTGACGATCGAACACAGCGGCCGAAAAATACGGCGGCATGCGCGTAACCTGATATTGGCATCCTGCACACCGGCCTTGCGGTAGAAGGCGACCGCCACCTCGACGACGCTGTGCCGGACGGTGTCGTCCTTGCTGCTGGAGAAGATGTAGACCTTGTCGGCGCGCAACGCGGCGAGCGGGTCGATTTTGCCATCTTGCACCTCGCGCTCCGCCATATTGCACGAGGCCAGCCGCATCCAGCACCCCGCCGTGCTTTAGCTCAGCGTCACGGCGCGCACCCACCAGGCGGAGCGGTGCTGGCGGATGGCGTCGGCGGCGGCTTGCGCGTCTGGAGCGTTCGCGAACAGGGCAAAGCAGGTCGGCCCGCTGCCCGAGAGGCGCGACAGCAGCGCGCCTTGCGCCTCGCCGAGCATGCCAAGACTTCTCGCCGATCACGGGGAGCAGCCGGCGCGCCGGACGTTCCAGATCGTTGCTGCGCGCCCTGGCATATGCGGCAAGCTCGGCCGCATCGGCGAATGCCGGGATGAGCGGGGCGGCGGGTGCGGCGGCGAGCGGGGCGGCGGCCAGTTCGCGGAAGACGTCCCTGGTTGAGAGCGGCAGCATCGGATTGACGAGCACCGCCGGAACCGGCGCGAGCGGCGGAAGCGGATGCAGCGTGTCGCCGATGCCTGTCATGATCGCGGCGCTGGCCAGCAGGCAGCACGGGACATCGGCTCCGATGCCCGCCGCGAGGTCCAGCAGCGCCGAGCGCTGCATCGGCTCGCCTTCCGCCGAGAGCATGCGCAGTGCCGCCGCCGCGTCAGCGGACCCGCCGCCAAGGCCCGCGGCGACCGGGATGTGCTTGACCAGATGAAACGTGCCGCCGGCCTCGCCTCCCCTCAGCGCCGCATAAGCGCGAGCGGTTTGCTCCAGCAGATTGTCGCCCTCAAGCGCGCTGGCGAACGGCCCGGTCACGCTGAGCGAGAACGCACCGCCGGGGCGATATTCAAGGATGTCGCCGAAATCGGCGAACAGAACCAGGCTTTCCAGCTCGTGATAACCGTCCGGCCGCCTGCCCTTGATCTCAAGCGTCAGGTTAATTTTGGCGCGTGCCAGTTCCGACGCCGCGTGCGGCGCATCGAACACGGCACCTCCGCCCGCACTGGAAAACGACGGCTCGACGCGGCTCACTTCGCCTCGGTCGCCGAGGGGTTGTTGGCGTCCAGCGACGCGCGCGTATTCGGGTCGTCGGTCAGTCCGGCTTCGAGCTTTTTCTTGATCTTGGCTTCGTCCTCGGCCTCGGGCTTGAGGTCAAGCGCCTGTTTCCACTGGAACTTTGCCTCCAGCTGACGGCCGACCTTCCAATAGGCATCGCCCAGATGGTCGTTGATGACGGGATCGTCCGGCTTCAGCTCGACAGCCCTTTCGAGCTGCTTCACCGCCTGCGCATAGTCGCTCTGCCGGTAATAGGCCCAGCCGAGACTGTCGACGAAATAGCCGTCATTCGGGCGCTTCTGCACCGCTTTGCGGATCAGGTCCATTGCCTCTTTGAGGTTGAGGTTCTGATCAACCCAGGAATAGCCGAGATAGTTGAGCGTCAGTTCCTGGTTCGAATCCAGCTCCAGCGCCTTTTTCAGGTCGGCTTCGGATTTGGGCCAATCCTTCATCCGCTCATAGCTGACGCCGCGCGCATAGTAGACAGACCAATGCGCCTTGTCCTCGGGTCCGAGTCTGGCGATCGCCTTGGTGTAATAATCCACCGCCTCGGCATATTCCTTATTGCTGCGCAGGAGATTGCCCAAGGTGTAATAGGCGCGCATATCGTCCGGATATGCGACGATGAGTTCCTTGAGCAAGGCTTTCGCGTCTTCGATCTTTTCCAGCGAATTCAGATCGTAAGCCTTGCGAAGCTGCGCATTCAGCCACAAGGGCGATGCGCGGGGCACCTCCTGGAAGGATCCGGCCGCGAGATCATAGCTCTTGAGCTGGTCGTACAACTCGCCCAGCGCATAATGCGCAACGGTGTAGTCCGGCTTGGCGAACAGCGCGAGTTGCAGATAAATCTGCCCCGCATCCACGACGCCATCGCCGGCAAGCGCCTCGCCGATGCCCTGGAACACTTCCGCGAGCCCTTCGGTGGCGCTCGTCACGACGAGGCTGGGCTTCTTGCCCGCATCCAGCTCATCGGCCAGCGCCTTGACGAGCGGATTGGCGTTGGGCGCCTCCAGATGCGGAGCGAGGATCGTCTTCGCCAGGGCGACATCGCCCCAAAAGGCTGCGTGACGCGCATAGGCGACCGAGGCCCGCATATTGCGCGGGTTCTTGGTGTAGAGCTTCTTGTAAGCCGCCGCCGCCGTGGCGCGCTGCTTGGCGATATCGGCAATCATGGCGCGATGGAGCAGCGCGATCTGCTGCGATCCTTCCGTCTGCGCCGCCCCGCTGTCCGTGGTGAGCTTGAGCGCGTTTTTGACGCGGCCCCTGGCCAGTTCGGTCCAGGCGCGGGCGAGATTGGCCGTGAGGTCGGCGATGGGACCGGTGCCGCCGGCCTTGAAATATTTGTCCGCGGCGGCGTATTGTTTTTTCTGGACGGCGTCGATGCCCATAAAAAAGCTGGCGACCTTGTGCTCGTCGTCCCGTGCGACAAGATCACGCGCCAGGGGAAGGGCTTCGTCGAACTTGCCGGTGGCAATTTTGAGCTGGAATGCGTCCTCCAGTATTTCCTTACTGTCGGGGTCTTTCTGCAGGGCTTCCTTATAATATTCGGCAGCCTTTTCATTGTCGCGCTCGCTGCGCGCCAAGCGGCCGGCAAGATAACTGCCCAACAGGGAATTACTGTCTTCCAATTGATACGTTGAAACATCAGCCGTATCATTTTCCAAAGCCTGAATCCGGCCGGTGGCGAATACCGCGAGAAGGCCGCCAATAACCAATGTTGAGGCATTTAGCTTTAATCTGAAGGTTTTCATAGAACCCTTTTCGGTGGCGCTTTCGCTGTGGCGTCAAACGCAATTTCAATTTCAAAAATAGCCTAGCATAACGTTTTGGCCAAATCACGCCCTTGCGGGTGCTGCCTGTGTGGCATGTTTGATCTTCGGAAAAAGGCGAGCTTTTGGCAAAGAAGACGATTTCCGACTCGGCCGCTCCGCAAGATGAGATTTCGTAACACGCCGCGCAGTCAGCGCGCGCCTCCGCCCTCGGTCTGCAGCCAGGCGGCGCAGCAGGCCTTGGCCAGATCGCGCACGCGCAGGATGTAGCTCTGCCGTTCAGTGACGGAGATGACGCCGCGCGCGTCCAGTAGATTGAAAATATGCGACGCCTTGATGCACTGGTCGTAGGCCGGCAGCGCCATCTTGTGACGCATATCGTTGCTGCCGGCGACAGGCGCCCCAGCCGCGAGCAGCGCCTTGCACTCTTTCTCGGCGTCGCGGAAGCGCTGCAACAGCATCTCGGTGTCGGCGAACTCGAAATTGTGCCGCGAATATTCCTGCTCGGCCTGCAGGAACACATCGCCATAGGTGACCTTGCGTTCGTCGTCGCGGCCGTTGAAGTTCAGGTCGTAAACCCGGTCCACGCCCTGGCAGTACATGGCCAGCCGCTCAAGTCCGTAGGTGAGTTCGCCCGAAACCGGATCGCAATCGAAGCCGCCGACCTGCTGAAAATAGGTGAACTGGGACACTTCCATGCCGTCGCACCAGACTTCCCAGCCCAGGCCCCAGGCGCCCAGCGTCGGGCTTTCCCAATCGTCTTCGACAAAGCGGATGTCGTGATTGTCAGGGTCCAGCCCGATCTTGTACAGGCTCTGCAAATAGAGGTCCTGAATGTCTGGCGGTGAGGGCTTCATGATCACCTGAAACTGGTAATAGTGCTGAAGCCGGTTCGGATTCTCGCCGTAGCGCCCATCCTTGGGGCGGCGGGACGGCTGGACGTAGGCGGCATTCCAGGGTTTGGGCCCGAGCGAGCGCAGGGTGGTCGCGGGATGAAAGGTGCCCGCGCCGACTTCCATATCATAAGGTTGCAGAATGACGCAGCCTTGGGCGGCCCAGAATTGCTGCAAGGTCAGGATGAGATCCTGGAAGGATTTGTCGGGCCGCAATTCGCCCATGCGGGATGAGGCAGGCTGATCGCGCCCTGCCGCATGAGATTTCGCAACCGGCTTTTTCTTTGGGGAAGCGGTTTTCGCCGCCGGGTCCGCCTTTTCGGCGGCAGCAAGAGATTTCATCGGGGTCATGGGAGGGCCGCGCTGGTGATCGAGGCGGGAACCCTAGAACGGCTGACGATCCAGGGTCAAGCCGTGTGGGCCGGTGTCGATCTCGCCTCGCGCCGCATCCGTGGCCGGCGGGTGCGAACATGCAAAGCTCTCTCTTTGCATGAAAGAGCTCCCCAAGCTTTTCTGTAGTTTTTGTAATGGAACAACGATCCCTTTGGCGCGTTACCGAAAATCCAATGAATAATTATCCAAAGCGTTGCCGATCGGAATAGTATTTAAGTCTGGAGAGTGGAATGAAGCAATTATATCTGTCCGTCGCTGGAGCCTTGCTTCTGGCGGGAAGCATGGCAGCCTATGCCCAGGCCCAAGACTCCAAGGAGCCGTTGGTCGAGGAACAGAAGCCCAACCAGGGCAAAAAGCCGGAACAAGGCTCGCAGCAGAAACCTCAGCCCAAGGAAGAACAGGGCAACAAGGCCAAGACCGGACAAGCTGGAGAGGCTGAACGCAAAGGCGGTCAGGACCATAAGCGCAGCGAACAAACCGACAAAAGCGGTCCCTCCAAAGAGACCGACAAAAAAGACGCCATGAAACAGCGCGGAGACGAAGACAAGGGCGCAAAGTCGGGGGCCGGGTCCCAGGATAACAAGAGCGCTCAGAAAAACGCCGACGACAACAAAGATAAGGGCCACGGCAAGCGCCACGCGCATAAGAATTTCGAGCCCAAACAGCGCACGGTGATCAAAGAGACGATCGTGAAACGCCACGTGCGTCCGGCGAAGATCAACTTCTCGATCAATGTCGGGGCCGTCATCCCGCGCACCGTAACGCTGTACGATCTGCCGCCGGTGTTTATCGAATATGAGCCGGACTACGCAAACTATAAATATATCCTCGCCGACGACGACACCATTCTCGTTATCGATCCGGACACATGGGAAATCGTCGACGTCATCAAAATCTGACCCTGAAATAGGCCGTCATCGACGGCCTATTTTGTGTTCCGCGTTAGACGCGCGTGGTGACACTGCCGGCATGCACCCGTTCGGCACCCGACGAGTTTCGACCTCAGAGGGCGCCGCATCATGCCGGATGTGCCACTAAACGTCTTCGCCGACCGTGCTCCGCATGATAGAAACCCTCATCTTCAAAGGAGCATCCGCTCCAAAATCGCGTCCCCGGCCGTCAGGTTCGATGCAGCTCAAGAGGGGTGCCAATGGCACGTTTTTCCGCCTTAATACTCTCCGCCATAGGTATTGCGCTCGTTTTTGCAGGCGTATACCTGGCTATATTAGGGGGATCGTGGTATTATTTGGTTTGCGGAATAGCATTCCTGGCCACAGGGGTAAGACTTTATCAGGGCCGGTCGTCCACTCTGTTCATCTACGCCGCGATCGTTGCCGGCACGTTGATCTGGTCGATTTGGGAGGTCGGCTTCGATTGGTGGCAGCTCGTTCCGCGCGGCGGCATCATCGTGGTGATCGGACTTTGGCTGCTTGCTCCCTGGATCACGGCCAAGCTGAGCGACGACGACGCGCTGACGATCGCAAGCGCGTTTCGCGGCGCCGGTCTTGCCCTGACCATCACCATCATCGCCGCAATTGCCGTCGCTGCCTATTCGATGCTGACGCTTTCGAATGATCTCGCGGGTAGCCTGCCATCGGAAAACGCCACGCGCCTGGACAGCCAGAGCGCCGGCATCGCGGCCGGAGACTGGCCCTATTATGGGCGAACGGCGGGCGGGGACCGCTATTCGCCCCTCACGCAGATCACGCCGGCCAATGTCGCCAAGCTCACCAAGGTGTGGACCTATCACACGGGCGACATTCGCGGCCCCGCCGATACCGTCGAGACCACCTATGAGGTGACACCGATCAAGATCGCCCAGACGGTCTATCTCTGCACGCCGCATAATATCGCCATTGCGCTCGACGCGGTGACGGGGGCGGAGAAATGGCGCTTCGATTCCAAGGTCGGCAGAAGCGCGATGCGCCAGCACCAGACCTGCCGCGGCGTTACCTATTACCAGGTTCCGAATGCGGCGACGGGCAGCCCTTGCGCGGAACGGATTATCCTGCCGACAGCCGACGCCAAGCTTTACGCGCTCGATGCGGCAAGCGGCAAGATCTGTCCCTCTTTCGGTCAGAACGGCATCGTCGATCTGTGGGCGAACATGCCGGAGCATAGCCCCGGCGCCTATTATTCCACGTCGCCGCCCGCCGTCGCGCACGACCTCCTTATCGTCGGCGGTGCTGTCAACGACAATGTCTCCACCTCCGAACCGTCCGGCGTGATCCGCGCTTACAATGCGCAGACCGGGCAGCTCGTGTGGAATTTCGATAGCGGCAACCCAGGGAAAACCCAGCCAATCGCGGCGGATGAGATTTACACGAAAAACTCGCCGAACAGCTGGGCGCCGCTCAGCGTCGATCCTGAGCTGGGGCTCGTCTATGCGCCGATGGGCAATGCGCCGCCCGATCAGTTCGGCGGCGACCGCACCCCGGAAACCGAACGTTTCGCGGCCTCCGTCACCGCGCTGGATCTGGCGACCGGGCAAGTGCGCTGGGTGTTCCAGACCACCCATCACGATCTGTGGGACATGGACGTTCCGGCGCAGCCGCAGCTCGTGAATATCGGCAGCGGCGACGGCGCGGTACCGGGGCTGGTGCAGGCGACCAAGCAGGGCGAGATCTTCGTGCTGGACCGCCGCACCGGGACGCCGATCCTGCCCGTAACCGAGCAGCCCGTCCCGCAAGGTGCCGTGGAGGGCGATCATACCGCACCGACGCAGCCGGTTTCGGCGATCTCTTTCAATCCCCCGCAATTGCAAGGCAGCGACATGTGGGGCGTGACGATGTTCGATCAGCTCGCCTGCCGCATCACGTTCCAGTCGCTGCGCTACCAGGGCCGGTATACCCCGCCCTCGCTGGAGGGCTCGATTATCTATCCGGGCAATTTCGGCACTTTCAACTGGGGCGGTATTGCGGTCGATCCGGTGCGCCAGCTCATCGTTGCGACGCCGGTGCACTTTGCCTTCACCTCGCAGCTGATCCCGCGCAAGGACAACACCACCAACTATGTCTCGGACGGCAAGCCCGGCTTCAATGAGAATTACGGCGCGCCGTTCGCCGCAAAAATGGCTGCCTTCACCTCGCCGCTCGGATTGCGCGTTCCCTGCCAGGCGCCGCCATGGGGGCTGATCGCCGGCGTCGATCTGCGCACCGGCAAGACCGTGTGGCAGCACAAGAACGGCACCGTCGAGGATCTCACGCCGCTGCCTTTGCCCTTCGAGCTCGGCGTTCCCAATATCGGCGGGCCGATCAGTACCGCGGGGGGCGTTGCCTTCCTCAGTGCCACGCTCGACTATTACATCCGGGCTTATGATGTGACCACGGGCAAGCAGCTCTGGCGCGATCGCCTGCCCGCCGGTGGCCAGGCGACGCCGATGACCTATGAAGGCGGCGATGGACGGCAATATCTTCTGGTCGTCGCCGGTGGCCACGGGTCGACGGACACCAAGCCCGGCGATTCGATCATCGCCTACGCGCTGCCGAAATAGCGGGTGTTTATTTTCGGATGGAGTGCACGATGAGGTCGGCGACGTGGGCGCGCCGCTTTTCGATCTCGGCCTTGGCTTGCAGATTGCGGCCCAGGATGACCGACAGCGTGAACACATTCGAGAAATAGAAATACGACACGCCCGCGATCGAAATCCAAAGCTGGGCCGGATCGATGTCGGCGCGGAACAGCCCTTGCTTGACGCCCCTGTCCAGAATGGTCTGGATCATGCCGATCAGCGGCGAGTGCATTTCGCGGACTCGGCCTGAACTCGTTCAGATGGCGCGCCTGATGCAAATTCTCGCTGTTCAGCAGGTTGATGAAGGTGCGGTCGCCGATAAAGGAGTCGAATGTGAAGGTGACGAGCGCACGCATCGCGGCCTCGGCGGGCAGGGTATCCAGATCGAGCTGAAGCTCGGCGGTGCGCGCCCGTTCGTAGGCCGCCTCAAGCACGGCCAGCCACAGGCTGCGCTTGCTCTTGAAATAGTAATAAATCATGCGGCGGTTCGCGCCCGATCTGGATGCGATGGCGTCGATCCCCGCGCCCGAAAAGCCCCTGGCGGCGAACTCGGCGGTCGCGGCCGCCAGAATGCTGGCCTTGGTGCGTTCGGGATCGCGCGAGCGGATGGCGCGCGGCGTCTCGGCGGACGCCTTGGTGCTCTTGCCCCCCAATTTGGCACTCGCCGGGGGCGTCTCGGCGCGGCCGCCTGAGCGGAGCCCCTCAGCTGTTGCGGCCGCCCTGGTGACGCCACGCTTGTCCATCGGCACTCCGCTCCTAGAGCATGATCGTTTCAAACGGAACCGATCATGCTCTAGATTTCTTTGTTTTCGCACGATTTTTCGGGAAAACCGGTGTCCACTTTCCCGATCGTGCTCTATACCACCGTCCGGTGCCGCTCGATGCAGGTCCCTAGGACGTCCCCCATGGGCCGCGCCCACCACGCATCCGAGAAGACCTCCACTTCGGCAAAACCCTGATAGCCAGCCGCTTCGACTTCGCCCCTGATACGGCGCAGCGCGATCACGCCGTCGCCCATCATGCCGCGGTCGTTGAGCAGGTCGCGCGTCGGCACCAGCCAGTCGCAGACATGATAGGCGAACAGCCGGTCCCGTCCGGCGCGGGCGATCTGGGCGGAAAGCTCCGGGTCCCACCAGACGTGATACACATCGAGCGCAACGCCGAGCAGCCCGGTGCGGGCGGGATCGAGGCGATCGCATATGTCGAGCGCCTGCGCCAAGGTGTTCACACAGGCGCGGTCGGCGGCATACATCGGGTGCAGCGGTTCGATGGCCAGGGGCATGCCAGTTGCCCGAGCGTAATCGAGCAGCGTGCCGATGCCGTCTTCCACCATGGTCCGCGCCGCTTCGAGATCGCGCGACGGGCTCGATCCGGGGCGGGAGAATTGCGGCAGTCCGCCGACGACGAGCACGAGGCAGGAGGCGCCGAGCGCGACCGCCTCATCGACAGCGCGGCGATTGTCATCGCGCGCCTCGCCGAGCCGGTTCGCATCGGCCGGGAACATGCCGCCCCGGCAATAGCCCGAGAGCGCCAGTCCGGCGTCCTTTACGGCTCGCACGGCGCGGTCGAGCCCCACAGCCGCCACCTGGTCGCGCCACGGCGAAATTGCACGGATCTCGCCCCTTGCGCAGGCATCGATGATGGCCAGCAGGTCCCCCTGCCCGCGCAGCGTCGCGGTATTGATGGACAGCCAGCGGTGATCGGCGGAAAAATCGCGCAAAGCTTGTCTCCGCTCAAGCTTCGATCCCGCGCGCGGCGAGGACGGTCCGCATGCGGGCGACGGCAAGGTCGGGGTCGCGCAGCAGACCCGCCGCATCGGCGAGCCGGAACAGTTCGGCGAGATGCTGGGTGGAGCGGGCGCTCTCCTGGCCGCCGACCATGGTAAAGTGGCTCTGATACCCGTTCAGATAGGCCATGAAGACGACACCGGTCTTGTAGAACCGCGTCGGCGCGCGGAACATGTGCCGGGACAACGGAACTGTCGGCGCGAGGATGTCATGGAACCCCGCCGTGTCGCCCTTCGCCAGGCTGACAAGCGCCGCCGAGGCCGCCGGGGCGATGGCGTCGAAAATCCCGAGCAGCGCGTCCGAATACCCCCCGGCGTCGCCCGCGATCAGCTCCGCATAGTTGAAATCATCGCCCGTATACATGCGCACTCCGGGCGCGAGCCGCCGCCGCATGGCGATCTCCTTGTCTTTGTCGAGCAATGAGATTTTCACGCCGTCGATCTTAGCGGCGTTGGCATTGATGATCGACAGCGCGATGTCCATAGCCGCATCGAGATCGCGCGTGCCCCAATAGCCGGCCAGCGCCGGATCGAACATGTCGCCGAGCCAATGGATGATGACCGGCTCCCGCACTTGCGACAGCACCCGGCCGTAAGCGGTGGCGTAATCGTCTGCCGAACGGGCCACGGCGGCGAGGGCGCGCGACGCCATCAGGATCATGCGGCCGCCTGCCGCCTCGATCGCGGCGGTCTGCTCGTCATAGGCGGCGATCACGTCATCCACGCTCCTTGCCGCTTCGGGCGCCAGATGGTCCGTGCCCGCGCCGCAGAACACCAGCGCGCCGCCGCGCGCCTTGGCCGCCGCCACGGAGCGCCGGATGAGATCGAGCGAGGCCGGCCAATCCATCCCCATCCCGCGCTGCGCCGTGTCCATCGCCTCGGCGACGCCCAGCCCCAAATCCCAGAGCCGCTCGCGATAGGCGATGGTGGCATCCCAGTCGATCGAGGCGCCGAGCCAGGGATCGGCCTCGGCCAGCGGGTCGGCGACGACATGCGCGGCGGAAAAGGCAACGCGGTTCATCGTGCCTGAAGCCTTGTCCGGATAGTCGCGTGGCACGGAGAGGCGAAATGCCTCCATGCTCCGATCGGCGCGAGGCAGCCGGATGTTGAGTGCCGTCAAGGGGGGGGCGATCGTGTTCATCGGCAATCTCCTGGGGGGCTGGGCCGCTCGCCCGGACGTTCAATCGAAATATTCGTCACTTGCGTGGCGCGCGACGCCGCACGGGGCAGTGCGTGCCCGACACGTCGCCGATGGGCGGGCGGTTTCGGCAGCCATGGCTCTACTCCGCCGCCAGCGTGCCGGCCGCGCTTCGGTCGAGCGGCGGGACATCCACCCAGCGCCGTTCGCGCCAGCTTTGCAGCGCGCATTCGACGAGCTGCACGCCCTTTGCGCCTTCGCGGAGGGTGTAGCGGTAGGGCGCGTCCTCGGCGACATGGCGGATGAACATTTCCCACTGCGTCTTGAAGCCGTTGTCGTGGGCGGTGTTGTCGGGCACCGGCTGCCAGGTCTGGTAGAAATCGATGCTCTGCTTTTCGTCCGGGTTCCAGACCGGGCGCGGCGTTCCGGCCCTGGGCTGAATGACGCAATCGGTCAGCCCCGCGACCGCCGAGCCGAGCGTGCCGTCGACCTGGAAGGTGACGAGGTCGTCGCGATATACCCGCGTGCACCAGGACATGTTGATGGTGGCGATCACCCCGCCGTCGAGCTGGAAGGTGGCGTAAGCGGCGTCATCGGCGGTCGCCGCATAGGGCTGGCCGTGCTCGTCCATCCGTTCGGGGATGTGGACCGCGCCAATGCAGGAGATGGACTTTACCGCGCCGAACAGATTGTCCAGCACGTAACGCCAGTGGCAGATCATATCGAGGATGATGCCGCCGCCCTCTTCGGCCCGGTAGTTCCAGGAAGGGCGCTGCGCCGGCTGGCCCCAGTCGCCTTCAAACACCCAATAGCCGAACTCGCCGTGCACCGAGAGCATCCGGCCGAAGAAACCGGATTCGCGCAGCATGCGAAGCTTTTGCAGGCCCGGCAGAAACAGCTTATCCTGCACGACGCCGTTCTTGACGCCGCGCGCTTCGGCCAGCTCGCAGATGCGCATCGCCTCCGGCAGGTTCGTCGCGATCGGCTTCTCGCAATAGACGTGCTTGCCCGCCTCGATGGCCCGCTCCAGCAGGCCAGGGCGCGCCATGGTTGTGGCGGCGTCGAAGAAGATCTCGTCCGCGTCATTGCCGATGGCGGTATCCAGATCGGTCGTCCAGCGCGCGATCCCATGCGCTTTCGCCAGCGCCTCGATCTTTGCGGCGTTGCGGCCGACGAGGATCGGGTCGAGCTGCACCTTCGAGCCATCCGAAAGGCTGACGCCGCCCTGCGCCCGGATCGCCGCGACCGAGCGGATCAGATGCTGGTTCATGCCCATGCGGCCGGTCACGCCGTTCATGATCACGCCGATGCTGCGTTGGCTCATGTGACTTGCTCCTGGAAAGCGGTACTAAGCGCCAGCGGGCTGAGCGTCGCCCAATCCGGCTCGGCTCCGCTGGCAAATCCCGGCTCGGCGAGCAGCGAGGCGGTCGGCAGCGCGCTATTGGCGATATTCAGGCCAATGCGGCCCTCATGCAGGCCATAAAGTGCGGGCTGGGCGGCCGCGAAGCGCTGCGCCTCTTCGAGAGGGGCGGGGCCGAAGCCATCGACATAATGATGTCCGTTGCGCTCGACATGGGCGACGCCGAGGACAGCGGCGAGCGCGGTGTCCTGCTGCACGCCCAGGCCGGCCTGGCAGGTGAGGTCTTCGCCCGCGAGGAAGTACCATCCGGCCCGCCCGTCGCGGCGGTTCCAGCTACGGGCGCGGACGGCGTTGAGCAGCGACTTGTACAGGCCCTTGCAGGATTTCGACGATACGCCGCGATAGCCGAGGGCAGCGGCGCGAGGAAAGGCGCCGTAATCGCCGTCCGCTTCGTCGATGACGAAGGATTGCGCGGAGCCGGCGGTTTCGAGCGGCACGTCGAAGGTGATCCGGCGGTCGAAGGGCTGCTCTATATAGAGAACGCGGCCGCGCAGGCCCTCCAGGGCCGGGTCGGCGGCGATACCGTCCAGAAGCGCGGCGAGGCGCTCCCCATCGTATTGCTCGTTGGCGTCCAGCGTGACGCGGAAGTCCGGCGCATGCTCGGCAAGCAGCCCTGTGATGGCGCGCAGGCGATCCAGGTCCGCAACCACGTCGCCGCCGATCTTGATCTTGAAATACCGCAAGCGCCCCAGCCGGATTTCCGCCGCAAGACTGTCCGCCCCCTCCAACGTGTCGAGCAGCCCGACCGTGTGGCGGATGGCGATCGACTGAGAAGGATTTATCGTCCGCAGGAAGTCCGCAATGCCGGCATCGTCCAGATCGGGCGTAAGGCGGGCGTCGAGGCCAGGGGCATTGGCGCGAAGCCCGTCCGCCAGGCCGATGTCCATCGCCTTGAGCAGAGCGTCAAGAATCGCCTTGTCTACCAGGGCCGGGCCAAAATTGGCCGTCAGCGCCGGAAGCGCGCCGCTATTCGCCCACGCCTCCTGCCCGGCGATGATCGCGCAATGATGGCCGAATGCCGTGCTCCGCTCGGTCCGCCCGGCATAGGCGCCGGCGGCGTGCGCCAGACTGGCGCGCAAATCGTCGATGGTTTCGGCGGGGGACTTCGCCGGGTTTTTGTCGAACCATTTCGGCATCATCATCTCGGCCGCGACGCCCTTGGCACGGCCATGGCCCGCCACCTCCACCTCGGCACGCACGAAGGCCTGCGGCGCGCCCGTGACCGTCACCGCGCCGAAGCGGAAGGGCCGCGTAAACGGCATCGCGCGTTCGAACACGGCGACGTCGTGGATGGTGATCAGGGGCGCGGTCATGCTATCCGTCCAGCGCGCCACGCGCGAAGAAATGGTCACGGATCTTCTGCGCCAGGGCAACGAAAACGGGGTCGCCCATCATTTCGAACCGGCGCGGGCGCGGCAGCCCGACCTCGTATATCGCCGCGATGGAACCGGGCCGCTCGGTCATCACGACCACCCGGTCGGCCAGGAACACCGCCTCGGGAATCGAATGGGTGATCAGCAGGATGGTCTTGCCGGTCTTGCGGTGGATGCTCTGCAATTCCAGGTTCATGCGCTCGCGCGTCATGGCGTCGAGCGCGCCGAACGGCTCGTCCATCAGCACGATTTTCGGGTCGTGCACCAAGGCGCGGCAGATCGCCGTGCGCTGCTGCATGCCGCCGGAAAGCTGCCAGGGATATTTGTTCTCGAAGCCCTCCAGGCCCGATGTAGCGATGAGCTGCCTGGCCCGCTCCAGATGGGTTGCCCGATCGAGGCGGCGCACCTCGACCGGCATCATGATGTTGCGCAGTACGGTGCGCCAGGCGAGCAGCACCGGCGCCTGGAAGACGATGCCGACATCGTCGGGCGGCTGGCTGACCAGCGTGTCGCCGATGCGGATTTCGCCGCCGCTCGGCGGGATCAGGCCCGCCATCAGCTTCAGCAGCGTCGATTTTCCGCACCCCGACGGCCCCACCACCGCGACGAACTCGCCCTGGGCGATATCGAGGTCGAGCGGTTGAAGCGACGGCACGTCGCCGTCCGCAGTCCGGTAGGTCTTTTGCAGGCTGCGGATTTCGATCAGGCTGCGGGGCGAGGCCGGAGCCTCGCTGGCCGGCTCCGCGCGGAGCTCACTGGATGGCAGGGGGACGGGCCGCATCTTCAGAGCCCATTCCGCTGTGGGGATCGATGGCGCATTTGCCCGCTCAATCGGTGGCGGCGGGAAGGAACTCGCGCGTGTAGAATGCTTCGGGCTTTTTCGCCGCCGATGCATCCAGACCGCCATATTCGATCAGCAGCGCAACGGAATCCGCCATGTTTTCGTCCGTCACCTGGAAGGGGCGCTTGCCCTTGGTTTCCTCGGTGCGATAGAGCGGGATGGTCAGCTCGAACCCTTCCTGAAGCGTGTCAGGCTTGCCGGCTTTCGGCAGCGCCGTCAGCACTGCCTTGGTGGCCCCGGCCGGGTCCTTCTCGGCCGCCTCGACAGCTTCGGTGGTGGCGGCCATGAAGCGGCGAACGAGGTCGGGGTTCTCCTTCAGCGTGTCCTGATGCGCGATGATGCCCGACGACACCAGATGGATGCCGTAATCGGCGAACATGATCGGATAGACCGACTTGCCGGTGGCATCCTTGATCTTCATGCTCTGATCCATGACATAGCCGAGCAGCACGTCGGCCTGGCCGCTGATGACGGCGTTGAGCTTGGTTTGCGCATCGCCGGACAGCACGGTCATCTCGTTTTCCTTCAGGCCGGTCTTTTTCAGGAACAGCGGCCATATCTGCGACATGCTATCGCCGGGTGTGGTGGCGACGGTCTTGCCCTTCAGATCGTCGGGCTTGCGGATGTCCTTGTCGGTAAAGCCCATCACCGACATGGGGCTTTTTTGCAGGAGCACGCCGGGCGAGATGACCGGCGCGCCCTTCATTGCGGCGCGGATCATGGTCGGAACGTCGGCATAGCCGAACTGCACGGTTTTCGCGGCGACCGCCTGGATAGTGATCGCCGAGCCCCGGCCTTCCTGGATCTCCAGGTCGATGCCCTTGGCGGCGTAGATGCCCTTGTCCTTGCCGTAAAAGAATGGCGCATGCTCGCCATAGACGTACCAGTTGAGCATCAGCACGACCTTGTCGGCCGCTTTTGCCGGAGCGCCGAAGGGCAACGCCAGCGCCGCCGCGATCAAGGCCGATTTCAGAATGTCCCTGCGTTTCATAGGCTTTCCTCCTCAGTAACAGTCAGCCTCTTTGGCGGGCTTCAGGCGGTGAAGGCGATGTCGCTCCGCTGGCTGGCATGCCAGGGCACGACGAGCTTTTCGATCAGATCGATGATCCAGAACAGGATGATGCCGATCATGGCGAGGACGACGAGCGCGGCGAACATCGTCGGCAGCTCGAAATTGCCGATCGACCGCTGCAACACGAAGCCGATGCCGGAATTGGCGCCGACGAACTCGCCGACCACGGCGCCGACCACCGCCAGCGTCACCGATACTTTGAGCCCCGCGAAGATGGCCGGCATCGCGTTCGGCAGGCTGACCATGTAGAAGGACTGCCAGCGCGAGGCGCGCATCGAGCGGGCAAGATCGCGCATGTCCGGATCGAGCGATTTGAAGCCCTGCACGCCGGAAACCACGACCGGGAAGAAGCCGAGCAGGAACGCCGAGATGATCTTCGGCATGATCCCGAAACCGAACCAGACGACGAAAAGCGGCGCGATCGCCACCTTCGGGATCGACTGCGAGAACACCAAAAGCGGATAGACATAGGATTCGACGGTTCGCGAACTGGCGATCAGCATGGCTGCGGGAATGCCGAACAGCGCGGAGAGCAGGAAGCCGCTGACAGTGGCGATCGTCGTCGGCACCGCCTGCCGCAGCAGTTCCCGGCCGTCCGTCCAGAATGTCAGAATGACGTCATAGGGCTTCGGGATCAGATAGGGCGGGATCTTGAAGATCCGCACGGTTACGTCCCAAAGCACGATGGTGAGCGCCAGCAGCGCCAGCGGCCGCAGCCACGGCGCGTTAATGCTGAACGCCGAAGGCCTGGCGGGCGTTGACGGCATTTGTCATGTTCTCCGGCGTCCGGTCGCACCGTAAGTAATTCAACGGTGAATTACATATGTGGGCGGCGCTGTTGTCAAGGCGGGCGCGCCGGCCGGCGCATCAACGCCGCCGCATCCTCGCTCGGCGCGGATAATAGCCCGCCTCGATCACCAGGGTCCGATGTTCATCCGTCGCAGCCGCAATCTCAATAGCGCCGTTTTAAAAGCAATCCGATGAACGGCGCGATTATGGCGGCGGGAACCGGCCGCACGGCAAAGGCGGAAAGCGAGGGCAGCAGACCGGGCACGATAAGCGTCCGCCGCCCCATGAACCCGCTGACGATGATGCGGGCGGCGCGTGCAGGGCTCATGCCGCCGGGTAGCCGCCGGTAGAACGCGCTGCTCGCACCCATCCGCTCATGAAAGCGGGTGGCGACCGAGCCCGGCGCCGCGGCGGAAATCAGCACGCCGCGCCCCACATTTTCGTAAGCGAGCGCTTCGGTGAGAGAAAGCACATAGGCCTTCGAGGCATAATAGGCGGCCTGATAGGGGCCTGGAACCAATCCGCCGAGCGAGGCAAGGTTGAGAACCCCGCCGCCCGCGCGCTGCAACATCGCCGGCAGAAACGCCCTGGTCAGCGCCGTTAGCGCCTCGACGTTCAGCTTGCAGAGCCGTTCGAGGCTCGCCCCGTCCTGCTGCGCGAAGGCGCCGCCGATGCCGAGCCCGGCATTGTTGACCAGAATCTCCGCGTAAAGCGCGCCGGCGTCCAGTGCCGAGGCGATGGCCTTGTCAGGCTCGGGCAGCGTCAGATCGATGGCGGCGATATGCACCGGCACCTGATAGTCGCGGCGCAGCTCCGCCGCGGCCTTTTCCAACGCCGCGCCGTTGCGCGCGATCAGCAGCAGCGCGTGCCCGCGCGCCGCAAATTCATTGGCCAGATGCCGCCCTATGCCCTCGCTGCCGCCGCTGATGACGCAAACTGGGGTCCGGCCCCGATCTTGCGGCAGCGGGGCGGCGTCGCGCACATTGCGCCTCCACCATGCGGTTTCGAGCCGCTGCAGCCAGTTCGCGGCCGTCTCAGCCATTCTCGGCGCGGACCATGTGTTTCAGCTCCATCCGGTCGCGCGCCGGCACCGCCAGCAGCTCCGCCGTTCGCCAGATGAGATTGTCTTCCAGCGGCCCGAGTTCGCCATCGGCATAGACGAGCCGCCACATCATGGCGATGATTTCGCGCTTTTCCTCAAGTGACAGCCGGTCGCGCAGCACGGAGGTGAAGTGATAGATGTCGATCGCGTCGCGTTCGCGCTGCTGGGCCATGGTCAAGAGGCGGTTGAATTCTGGCTCGCTGAGCTGAAAATGCTCGGACAGCAGCGGCTTCAGGCGAGCCATTTCTTCTTCGGTGACGGTTCCATCGATGGCGATGGTGTGAAACAGCAAGGCGGCCGTGGCGAGCTGCGTCTCGTCGGCGTCCAGCTTTTCGCCATCGGCGCGATCGCGGAAATTATCGAAAAACGTGGTGATCGAGGCAAACATGACAAGAATTCCAGAGCTATGTTAGGTGGCTGCCGGCAGATGGGCCGCCCGGCGCTCCCCTGATGGCGGGCAGTTGAGACGCCGCCGGCGCTGCCAGCATTTCAATTCATCATATATGAGACCGCCTGATAGGATGCAAAGTTCCGCGAGGGTGCCGCGCCATGATCCGATCCCGACCCGATGCACCGATCGTGCCGCGCGCGGCGGTAAGCGCGGCGATTTTCCGTGACGGCCGCGTGCTGCTGGTCCGGCGGCGGCGTCCGCCTTCGGCCGATCTGTGGAGCCTCCCCGGCGGGCATATCGAGCCGGGCGAAGCCGCGCTCGACGCCGTCCATCGCGAGCTGCGCGAGGAGACCGCGATCTCCGCGCTCATTACGGATATTGCCGCTGTTCACGATGTCATTCATCGAAATGACAGCGACGTGCTGCTATTCCATCGTGTGATCATCGTTTTTTGCGGTGAATGGCAATCGGGCGAACCCGAGCCGGGTGACGACGCGGCGGCCGCGGGCTGGTACGATCCGGACGCTTTGGACGGGCTGCCGGTCACCGACGGTCTCGCCGGCATCGTTCTGGCAGCGCGGCAGCGGCTGCCTGCGCGGTAGCTCCGGGATCGGACGTGTCTATAAGTATTGGTACGGTCGCAGCTATTGTTGGAAAGCCGGAATTCCCGCCCTGGTTGAAATTGACATAATTGCTAAACCTGAAGTATAGAGCGCATGGATGGTGAATTTTAGAGCGGTCTTTGTCTGTATGCTGGTCGTCGCGGCAATCTGCCTGAGAACCGGATCGCCGATGGCGCAAACGGCGCAACCGCCAGGCCCTTCGGGTGATCCTGACGCGCGCCCCTACGATGCGCAAATCTACAGGCTGTCTGAGATCGTCGGTGCGGTTCACTATCTGCGTGAGCTGTGCGGCGCCGAAGAGGGCCAGGCCTGGCGAAACCAGATGCGGGACCTCGTCAACGCCGAGGGGACAAGCGCCCTTCGCCGCGCGCGCCTCGTCGACAGTTTCAACAAAGGTTACCGCGGCTACGCGCGGACCTACAGAACATGCACGCGGCCGGCGGTACAGGCCATCACCCGCTTCATGCAGCAAGGCGCAAGCATAGCGGACGCTCTCGTACAAGATCATCGTTAAGTAAGAATTATAAGAATGCGACCCGCCCGTTAAGCACGAACATAACCGCTTCTACGCAGTTTCAGCGACTATGCTAGGAAAGACGAGGCGGTCATTGCATGGGCAGATTTCGGAGAGCCGAGGCGTGTACAGGATAAGAAATTACGATCTTCCGCGCGAATCCAGCACCGCACTGGACGAGCAGAAGCAAGCCGCTCTCCGTTACATTATGGAAGCTTGGGAAGAAGCGCTTTACGACGGTATTGAGCCCGAGATGCTGGCGAATGCCGCCTTCTTCGCAGCGCTGACCGATTTAGTGTCCAGCTATGGTGAAGATGCGGTCGCGAAAATGGCGGAAGGTCTGCCCCGCCGGATACACAATGGCGAGTTCACGCTACATCGGGTGACTCAATAGCCCGAGCCGCTTGCCGAAGACGCTGTTCAGCAAAACCGGCGGCGTCGAGGCATCGGCCGCATGACCCATCAGACCCATCCAGAGCTGAAAGAATAGCAGGCCGCCGAACACCAGCAGCACGACGCCGGCAACCTGGTTGATGATCTTCAAACGGCTCTCGGTGATCCGCCCGCGCAGCTTCTCGATCAGGCGGGACAGCACCGCCCACCAGAACAGGCTTCCAACCATCACCGAGACCACCAGCGTCAGCGCTTCGACATAGCTGTCAAGGCCGCCGAAAACCGAACCAAGCCCGCCGAAGATCGCGAAAAGCCCCAGAATGGCGCCCGGATTGGTGATGGTGAGAAAGAAGGTCTGCGGGATGACGCCGGCGTGCGGCAGGATACGCCAGATTTGAAACCGCATCGCGGGGCGCAGGCGCTCCGGCACCCAATCGACGATGCGTCGCAATTGGGTAAAGTTGGTGCGCGTCTGCACGGTGGCGAGTTGTGGCTTGGCGAGATAGAGCTTGAGGCCGAATGCGATCATGATTGCGCCGCCGACAAGCTGGATTTCCTGCTTGTAGTTCGCCATCACGCCGGAAATCGCCGTGATGCCGAAAGCCGCCACCGTCGCGATCAGCCCATCCGCCAGCACCGCGCCGACACCCGCCGCGAAACCGCCCCAGAAGCCGCGCTCCAGCGTGCGCTGAATGCAAACGATGTTGACCGGGCCGACCGGCGCAGCAATGAGCACGCCGATAATCAGGCCGCTTACCAAAAGCTGCGTGCTCGAGACAACGGCTTGTGTATGAAACACCGTCAGCTGGCCCCGTCATAAGGTTGGCGCGTTGGCAAGTTAGCTCTCTGCATCGATTCGGCGGTCCCAGATTGCCTGCATTATGTAAATTTTTGCTGCTCCAGGAGAAGTGCCGAATGCAACAGCCACAGGCCATCCCCGTGATTCGCCGCCTCGGAGTTCCGCTGCTATTCGTAGCTGCGGCACTCAGCCTTGTCTATGCCCTGGCCCTTGTCATTCCTCAGGTCAAAGCAGAAAAAGCCGTCAATGCGAAGGCAGCGGGCAACAATAGCGCCACCGAGATTTTGCGTGACATTTCAGCGCTGCCGGAAACGGTCGCCCGCATGCGCACCGCGATCCTGGGCGCAGCGATGAGCGGCGAGATCGAAGCTCTGCGAATTCCCGTCGAGATGAACGAAATTCCCCCGATGGCCGCGAGCGAGAAAATTGCCGACCTCGTGGCCTATTGGAAGAAGATTTCCGGTGACGGAGAGGGGCGGGAGATCTTAGCCATCCTCGTCGAGCTTTTCCGGACCGGGTTCGTCCGCAAATCGCCCGGCACCAACGAGGAGATGTATATCTGGCCCTATTTCGCCGAATACCCCGTCGACAAGCTTACTTCCGCGCAGCAAGTCGAGCTGCTGACCCTGGTTGCCCCCGAAAAGCTGAAAGCGATGCAAGGCTCGGGCAAATACGATCATTACCGCATCGGCATCGGACGCGACGGCACCTGGCACTTCTTCTGGAACGGCGTGCATTGATCCCTGCCCGCTTCGACGATCACGCCTTCGCGGCGCCAAGCGTCTCAAGGAAGCGCACCGGCTGCCCGGCGGCTGGCGCGGTGATGGCGCCGTCCCTCATGACGATCCGGCCTCGCACGACGGTCGCCATGGGCCAGCCGGTCACCGTCCAGCCCTCGTAAGGGGTCCAGCCGCAGCGGCTCGCGCTCCACTCATTGGTGATGGTGCGCTGCGCCTTCAGGTCAACCAGCGTGAGATCGGCATCATAGCCAAGCGCTACTCGGCCCTTGCCCGCGATACCGTAAACCCGCGCGGGACCGGCGCTGGTAAGATCGGCAAGGCGCTGCAAACTCAGCGCGCCGGCGTTGACCCGGTCCAGCATGAGCGGCAACAGCGTTTGCGTGCCCGGCATTCCCGAAGGCGATGCGGGATAGGGCTTAGCCTTGGCGTCCAAGGTGTGCGGCGCATGGTCGGATCCGAGCGTGTCAACCAGTCCTTGCCGCAAGGCCGCCCACAGCGCGGCCTGCTCGGCCTCATCGCGCAAAGGGGGATTCATCTGTGCGAGGGTGCCCAGCCGTTCATAGGCCGACGGCGCCGACAGCATCAGGTGGTGCGGTGTCGCTTCCACTGTGGCGATGTCGCGATTGGCGGCCAGCAGCGCCAGTTCCTCGGCGGTGGAGACATGCAGGATGTGGACGCGGCTGCCGGTCTCGCGCGCCATGCCGAGCAGATCGCGTATCGCCATGGCCGCCGCTTCCGGGTCGCGCCATTCCGAATGGCTCGACGGGTCGCCCTGGCGGCGCAGGCCCTTGCGGGCATTCAGGCGCGCCTCGTCCTCGCAGTGAAACGCGACCCGCCGCCGCACTGTCGCGAGCAGCTCGCGCAGCATCGCCGGGTCGTCGACCAGCAGATTGCCGGTGGACGATCCCATGAACACCTTGATGGCCGCCGCGCCCTCCAGCATTTCGAGGCCGGGAAGATCGGCAATATTGTCGGTCGTGGCGCCTGTATAGAAAGCAAAGTCGCAATGCATCCGGTGGCGTGCCCGCGCGACCTTATCGGCCAGCGCTTTTGCCGTCGTGGTCGGCGGATCGGTATTCGGCATCTCGAAAACCGCCGTGACCCCGCCCAGCACCGCCGAGTGGCTGCCGCTTTCCAGATCCTCGCGATCCTCGCCGCCAGGCTCGCGGAAATGCACGTGGCTGTCGATGACGCCGGGCAGAACATGCAGGCCGCGTGCGTCGAAATACTCCGCCGCCGCCTCGCGCGGAATGCGGCCGAGCTCGGCGAAGCGCCCATCCCGGATGCCGATATCGCCCTCCCGCACCCCATCCTGATTGACCACGGTGCCGCCGCCGATCACGAGGTCGAAACGCTCAGCCATGCAACTATCCTTGGAACGAGAGGACCACAGGTCCGTTTCTATACAACACTAAGCCGTGCCGTGGCCTTCGTAACGGTGAACACACCCTAAAGCGGATGATCGACATGATCGAGGACTCAAAGACAGTGCCAGGCGACCCCTGCGATCCGAACGACAACCCGGAAAAGGAAGCGATGCTGGACGAGGCCATAGCGGACTCCATGGACGCCAGCGATCCTCCATCCATCGTCTCCAAGGGCCAGCCGACCGCGCCGCCGCGCCGTCCCGGGCAGCCCGAGCCGGAGGGCGCCGGGCAGCAGCATTCCGGCAAAAGCGATCGCCGCTGATTGCGCGGACGCATCATCTGGCTTACGTAGAATGACGGAGATAGAAAGACCGTCCATGTCCCAAAGCCAAATGACGCTGCTGCCCGATCGGGGACTCGTCGAGATCAGAGGCCCTGACGCCGCTCTCTTTCTTCAGGACCTCGTCACGAACGATGTCGAGAGCGTGGGCCCCGGCGGAGCGCTATTCGCCGGGTTGCTGACGCCTCAAGGCAAAATCCTCTGCGATTTTCTCATCCATATGCGCGATCCGCAAACCCTGTGGCTGGATTGCATGCGGGATCAGGCGGAAAGCGTCGTCAAGCGGCTGACCATGTACAAGCTGCGCGCCAAGGTCGAAATTGCCGATCGCTCCGCTGAGCTGGCCGTCGGCGCTGCCTGGGGCGGCGAGCCCGGCGCCGCGGATACGGCGATGCTGGCCGCCTATGCGGATCCGCGCTACGCCCCGCTCGGGCGCCGTTTCATCGTGGCGGCGAGCGGCCCGCAAGCTTCGGCAGCCACCGCCTATCGCAGCCATCGGATCGCGCTCACCGTCCCCGAGGGCGGGCTCGACTATGCCTATGGCGAGGCATTTCCGCATGAAGCCTGCTACGACGAACTGCATGGCGTCGATTTCGACAAGGGCTGCTATGTCGGCCAGGAAGTCGTTTCGCGCATGCATCATCGCGGCACGGCAAAGACGCGCATTGTCGCCATCGAGGCCAGTGCTCCGCTCGATCTGCTGGGGGCCGAAATCCGCGCCGGCGAGTTTCCCGTGGGCACGCTGGGCTCGATGGACGGCACGCACGGCATCGGCATGCTGCGGCTCGATCGGCTCGAAGAGGCGGCGCGGCATGGCATTCCGCTGCGTGTCGGGGACACCATCCTGACCGCCCGCACGCCGGAATGGGCCACCAGCTATACCGTACTCGCCGGAAAGGGCGCGATGTGACCCAAACGCGCTGTAGCTGGGTGAACGAGGAGCCCATCTACCTCGCCTACCACGACGAGGAATGGGGCGTGCCCAATGGCGACAGCCGGGCATTGTTCGAGAAGATCATCCTGGAGGGCTTCCAGGCCGGCCTGTCCTGGATCACCATCCTGCGCAAGCGCGAGAATTTCCGCCGCGCCTTCGACAATTTCGATGCGGCCAAGATCGCCGCCTACGGACCGGAGAAAAAGGCGGCCCTGCTCGGCGATCCCGGCATCATCCGGAATCGCTTGAAAGTGGACGCGGCCGTCACTAATGCGCAAGCGTTTTTGGCGCTCACGCAAAAGCAGAGCCTCGCATCCTTCCTCTGGGACTTCGTCGACGGCAGGCCGATCCAGAACCGCTTTGACGCCATGACCAAGATTCCCGCCGAAACGCCGCTCAGCCGCGCCATATCCAAGGCGCTGAAGGGCCAAGGCTTCCGCTTCGTCGGCCCGACGACGATCTATGCCATGATGCAATCCGTCGGCATGGTGAACGATCACCTGATCAGCTGTTACCGCCACGAGCATTGCGCCGCGCTGACGCCGCATCTGCGTTAGGGACGCGCCGTCTCTCTCTATGCGCTTGCGCCGCGTCCGCGCCCGATGGCAAGAAAGCTGCGACCGGACGGAGACCGCCGGTTCGGCAAACCGAGAGGCAGCGGAATGATGCAGGCAGTGATCTTCGATATTGGCGGGGTGCTCATCGACTGGCACCCGAAGTATCTCTATTCCAAGCTGCTCCCCGACGATGCCGCCATCGATGCTTATCTGGACGAAATCGGCTTCCACGAATGGAACCGGAACCTCGACGCGGGCGGCTCGTGGGACGCAGCTATCGCCGAGCTTGCCGCCCGTCATCCGCATCGTAAGGAGCTGATCGAGGCCGCCCATCTGCGCTGGCACGAGATGCTTCCCGGAGAAATTCCCGGCACGGTCGCTGTCCTGGAGCGCCTCGCCCAGCAAGGTGTGCCGCTTTATGCGATCACCAACTACTCCTCCGAGAAATGGCGGGAGACGCGGGCGCGGTTTCCGTTTTTTGCGCATTTCCGCGACATCGTCGTCTCGGCTGACGAAAACATGCTGAAGCCGGACGAGCCGATCTATCGCCTCTGCCTGCAACGCAACGGACTTCAGGCCGAGGAGTGCATATTCATCGACGATGTGCCGCGCAATGTCGCAGCGGCGAAGTCCGTCGGCATCGACGCCATTCTCTTCGAGAGCCCGGAAAAACTGGCTGACGATCTGACCGCGCGGGGCATCCTTTAAATGACCGCAAGCCGCATGCTGAGCGGTGCGAAAGCCGCGATGCCCGGGGATCCGGCTACCGCCCCATCATCGCGCCCCGCGCGCAGCATTCGGGAATGCCGCCGTAATAGATGCAATTGTTGATCGCGGCTTCTAAAGCCATTTGCGGTGTCGGAAGATTGTAGGCATAGCCCATCGCGCCCGTAACCCCGCAATGCGACTGCGCAGAAAATCCCTGCTGGTAGCCGTTTCCGGCGGGAAGCGGACCGGTGATCGCCTCGCGCAACTGGCAGGGCGTGACGCCCTGGCGGCTCAGCGCATCGACATCGTCCCTGGTGAAGGTCTGCGAGCCCTGTTCGACCTTCTTGCTGAAATACTCGGCGATCTTTCCGCCTGCCTGCCGCGCCAATTCGGCCGCCAGCGGCTTGCCAAAGTACTCCAACAGGATCTTTCCGCAGGTCACGAGCTGAGCGTTAGCGCCGTTGGCCGGGGCAAAACAGAGGATAATAACGAGAGCAAGTCCAACTTTTCTGACCATGACGTTCCCCTTGCGACATCGAAGCTAGCGGCAAAAATTTACGAATTGTCAAAGCGCCGGACGATTCTTGATGATGTTATGGAAGCCATTATGCCAATGCCAGCGCTTTTGACCGCCCGCACACGTGACGCTCGTCGGACACAAGTGCTGATTGCACCCGTGGCGGCGCAAAGCCCGATGCCGAGAGGTTTTTGCGGCGCAGCTAGAGCATTTTTCAGCAAAGTGGACGCCGGTTTGCGTCGAGAAAATGCAACGAAACAAAAAATTAGAGCCGCGCTCCGATTGCATGGGAGCGAAAAGGCTCTATGCAAGCAGATTGGACAGCCGCCCAAGCTTCGGCCGGTGATAGATCGTGATGCCCCTGCCCGCGAGATCGACCATCATCGCGTGAAAGCGGGTGACGTCGATCAGGTGCGAGGCCGCATCGCCGATTCTGCCCTCGGTGCAGGCGCCGTAAGTCCGCAGATGGGCAAGAAATTCCATTTCCTTCGGCTTGAAATTATCGACGCGCCAAGGGCTGAGCCTGGCGTCGCCGACGAGGATTTCGATCCGCTCATTGCGTCCATCGGGAAAAATGACCGTCTTGCTCATCGGCTGGCCGAGATAGACCGGCAGCGGAAAATCCTCCAGATGGTCCTCGATCACGTGATAGGAGGTGATTTTTCCGACACCGGTTCCGATGCAGACAATGTCGCCGCCCCGCTCCGTATGGACGAGGAAGGGCGAACCCGGACCGCAAGGCGTCGCCACCTTGTGGTGATCGCTGGTATAGGCCGCTGCGTTCGGACCGAGCGCGGCGACCGAATGCGATGGATGCGCCGAACGGAGCACGCCCGGGATCTTGCGGAAAACTTCGGTCAGAATGCCCATGCGCGATGGGCTCTCGCTGACGCGAAATGGTGCCGGGTCCCGCATCCATTGCGACATTGTCGAGGGCATCGGATAGGCGGGCATCACCAGCGTGGCGTCCGGGCCGGCCACCGACCGCAGTGCCTCGATGACCGTCTGGGCGCCGCCGTCCACGACGCCGATCTTCGACATCGAGCTGTGGATGAGCAGGTCGCGCCCGGCTTTGATGCCGAGATTGCGCAGATCGACTTCCAGCTCTGCCTGGGTCAGCGGCATGGCCTCCGACTGCGCCTCCCTGAGGCCGCGCCGCGCCCATTTCCGCTTGGCGTCGCGAAGCTGATGCATGACCTGCTGGGGGATGATGCGCTTCGCTCCCATCAGTCCCAGCGTCTTCAGCTCTTCGACCAGCATCGACATCGGCGCCCCTTGCGTCACGAGTTGCGTCTCCGCGTCAGGAGAGAATGGGATTATGCGTGATCGCATGCAGATCGTCGCGATTGCCGAAAGACCACAACACCCAGCCCAGATGATAGCTTTGGCATTCCAGCCGCAGCTCCAGTTCGGACGGTGCGGCGAGATTGCCGCCCCGGCCCGCCCAGGCATTGGTAACCGAGCGCATGATCCGTTGGCCCTTGTCAGTCAGCTCGCCCTTGCGCATTTGCGAGCGGCAGATCAGCCCTTCGCGCGGCCATAGCATGGGCCGGCGGAGCTGATTCTCGCCGTATACCCACATGAAGCCCTTCTGCATCGCCGCCGAGGCGCCCGCCACATCGTGCCGCTCGGCATGTTCGAGGAATGCCGGCGCCATGCCGTCCTGATGCACCGAACAGACTTCATAAAAATCGACGACGCGGCCGCCGGGCGTATAGAAGAACCAGGGCCATTCGCCCTGCGGCCCTTGCAGCGAGATCAGCTTTCGCGTGCAGCGATTTGCCAGATCGAGGGCGCGCTTGTCGCCGCTCCATTCGCCGTAAATATAGCAGGCCAGCGTCAGATAGGTGTTGGTCGCGAAAGAGGAGAAGCGGCGGCGCAGCCCCGACGCCTCATCGAAGAACAGGCAGCTTTCGCAGCTGTAATTCCGGTCGAGATGGGCGAACAGATCTTTCGCGATCGCTCCGAGCTCGGGCATGTTGCGCTTGGCCTGTTCGACGCAGCCGATCAGGATCATGCCCAAATCCTGCGCACGGAACTTCATCCAGCCTTCGCGGTCGGCGATCAGCGCCTGCATGATGGAAAGCGTGCGCACCGGGATATCGAATTCCAGCTCGGCCGAGGCCCACAACGCCATTCCATAGGCATATTTCGGCGATGCGAGCTTGGGAACCTTGACGACGTTCTCGGTGAAGGTGTGCTGAAGATCGAAATCGTGGATCGGTCCCAAATGGCGGATGCGCGAAAGCCCGAGCAGCACGTTCAGCGTGTAGAACACGTCGCTTTCCGCTATCGATTGGTTGGGCTGCGGCCGTCCGTCCAGATGGTGGATGTGCGACCAGCGGCCCTTCTCCGGCATCCAGCAACTGTCGAGACCGCGAAGCACGAACTCGGTCAAGGGCGAGGCGACCGCCATTCCCGGAATGTGAGGTGTGTTTGAGGCCTCCGCCCCGATCTGCTCAAGCATGTGGATCGCTCCCTGACTGCGCGAAGGTGGAGCGTATGTCCTAGCAGAACAATCCAGGGTTGCAATTCGGCTGGCCCGCCGTCCACAGCTCTCCCACCGGTTTAGCGGCTCAGCGTCCGGCGATGCTGCGCGCCGGGCTTACCAAAGGCCGGCTTTGGCCCGCGCGGGCCAGGCCTTGTCGAATTCGTCGCCGCCGAGCGCGTTAGCCGACAGGGCGGCAAGCATTTCGCCCAGCGTCGGCAATGAGGCCGGATCGACATGCCGCTCGGGGTTCCACAATTCGGAACGCAGGATTGCGCGCGAGCATTGCATATAGGCCGCATCGACGCCGATGATGAGAACCGAGCGCGGCGCCTTCCCCTCGACCGCGAACGACGCCAGCAGATCCGCATCGACGGACAGCCGCCCGCGCCCGTTGACCCGCAGCGTCGTGCCGGAGCCGGGCACGAGGAACAGGAGGCCGACGCGCGGATCGATGACGATATTCCGCAGCGAATCGAGGCGGTTATTGCCGCGCCGGTCGGGCATCATCAGCGTCTTCTCATCATGAATGCGCATGAACCCCGGTAGATCGCCTCGAGGCGTGCAGTCGAGTCCCTCAGGGCCGCCGGTCGCCAGCGCGACGAAAGGAGAGGCGGTTATGAAAGCTGCGTAATGCGGCGTGATCCTGTCCACCTCCTTCACGATCGCGGCGGGCGCGGGTTGGCCGTAAAGCGCTTCCAGCTCTTCGATGGTGTCGATGATGGTCATGTCTCAGCCCGGTTGTGGCAAAACACGCCATCATCGCATGGGGATGCCGGATAATCCACAAGCCGCGTTCAGCCGGCGCCGCGCGTGCAATTCGGGCCGTCTCTTTCGGGGTGCAGTTCCATCCCGAAATCACGCTGGCGATGATCCACCGCTGGACGGCGCATTCGGAGCGTAAGCTTGTAGCGCCTGGGGCGCAGCGCCGCCGTGTGCACATCAACGCGCATCATATTCATGGCGTGGGGCAAAGAAGCTGGCGGGACGGTTCCTTGAGCCTTGGCTGGGTGGACCGAACGGGGTTAGAGCCTTTTCCGCCCCGATTGTACCCATTTTTTCGAACTCAAACCGGCATCCATCCCAGCCTCTGCGGCGATGTGCTTTGCTGGAAAAGGCTCCAAATCGCCGGACGCTCCGCTGAACGCGGAACTGCGCTCCAGCCGATTGTCCTTGCACCGGATTTATCCCAAAAGCCTGTCCCCGCGAAAGCGGAGATGCGTACGCTTTTCGGTCAGATGCATTAATCCGATCCGAAGGGATTGAGGCTTTCCCAGAGACCTTGCTGCTTTTTCGGCGCTTCGTCGGCGTTGCCGGCTTCGGTTTCGCCCTCGGCGGCCCGGGCCGGTTCACCGCGCCGGGCGGCGCTGGGATCGCCGAGATCGATCCGCGCGGCGTCGTTCGTGCTGCCGCTCACGACCTTTTCCTCCTTCTTTGCCGGCACGGAGACAGGCGCAGTTTCAGCCGGGTTGCCGGCGCTGGCGCTCTGTTTGGCCGAGCCGCCCTGCGACTCCGGTTGCGACTTCCGGCTCGACCGGCTGCCACCGCTTCGCTTGGACGCCTCTTTCGGCGGTGTTGGTTGCGCCTCCGCAGTCTTGGGCGCCGCCGGGGCGGACTCAGCAGCCTGAGCAGTCGGCGCCTCGCCGGAAGACTGCTGACCGGGGGCTGGCAGCGGCACCGCCGAGGTCACTTCGGCGGGACTGGTGGTCACGCCGATGCCGAACAGGCGCCATTGTCCATCGGCATGCTGATAGAGCAGGTCGAAATTCACCCGTTCGGGCGCCGTCGGGAAATATCCCGTCAGGCGCAACAGGCCGTTCGGCGCGATCTGCGGCTCGGCGATCAGCTTCGGCGTAAAGAACAGCACCGGCGTCAAGTCGAGCTGCCGCTGGCGCAGCGCCGCGAATATCTGGGTGAGCCGCGCCGAATCGTTGGAGGCCCGGAAGGCCGGGGCCGCCAGATCCTGCAGGACCGTGTAATTGCCGGTTTGATTGGCTTGATTGAGCGCGATGATCGATGAGCGAATCATCATATTGAGCTTGTAAGCATCCGGCATCGCGAGATCCGGAGGAGCTTGTGGGGTAAGCTGTGCGGGTTGCGCCTGTTGCTGCTGGTTCTGCGGCTGCGATTTGACCGGCGACTTTTTCGGTTCGGCGGCAGCCGAAGGACCAGCGCCAAGCGCGACGGCCAGCAGCCAGACCCAGATTCGCCAATGCTGCGACATGGTCAACCGTGCTTTTCTCGCATCGTGCCGCTGCTTTGGAAGATCATCCCAAAAGCTGGGCAAAAAGGGGCCACCGGCATCGCCGATGGCCCGACCTTCCGATCAGACCGGATTTACCAGGAGACTTGCACACCGGCCCGGCCCGCGACCGCGCGATCCGTGTTGTGGCCGCCGAAATTGTTTTCGTTCAGGCTGACACCGACGCCGCCGGACAGCGCCCAGCGCTCGCCTTCACCGACGAAGTCGTGGCCCAGCACGCCCATCATGCCTACGGCAAGGGCGCTGTTACCCTCGAAGAAGCCGACATTGGCCGAGATGCCGAATGTCTCGTTGCCGACCAGGTCGGGGTTCTCCATCGCCGTGGCGATGGCGATGCCGGCGCCCTGCTTGCCAAGTTCGCGGAAAATCTGGCCGCCATCGGTTGCCAGATGCCCATTTGCGTCGGACGTGGCGACCTCAAGCGGGCCGGACTGGCGGTCGCGGCTGAGATCGGACGTGATGCCGGGCGCCGTATAGGTGTGATTCTCGGTGCCGAGGACGAATTCGTTTTGCAGCGAAGCGACGGCGCCATTGCCGCTGCTGTCGCGGCCAATCGCGGCCGAGCCGTCGGGATTTGCCGATGTCCCCGCGCCTACCGCGGTGCCGTTCTGGCCCGCTTGCGACCCGGCGCCGATGGCCGTCGCGGCGTTCCCTGAGGTGCTAGAGAACGCGCCGTAAGCGGTTCCGCCAATCGTCAGCGGCGCGACTTGGGAGCCAAAACCACTCGCTGTCGCAAACGCAGTGCCGGAAACGTCCGAGAGAGCCCCCGTTGCGGTTGAACCAATGCTGAGGCTTGCGTTGGAACCAGCGCCTGTCGCCGTCGAGCCGATGCTCAAGCTTGCGCTGGCGTTTGCGCCCGTCGCAGTAGATCCGACGCTAAGGACCGCGTTGGCTCCGGCACCTGTCGCGGTCGAGAATGCGCTGCCCTCGACATTCGCACCAGCCCCAAAGGCACTCGATGCAAAGCTGTTGCTCGCGTTCGCGAACGCACCGGATGCTGTTGAAAAGGCGCTATTGTTGGCTTCCGCATTGGCCCCGAATGCACTTGAAAACAGTGCGTCCGAAGCACTCGCGAACGGGCCGACGGCAGTAGCCCCAAAACTGCCGCTGACATCGCTGCCCTGGCCGCAAGCGAACGAACCGGCCGAGCCGGAATCGTTGGCGCCGCTGAACAGAGGCGTCACGCTGTTTATCACGGGCACAAAGGTGGGGGTGACGGATGAAACAAACGTGCCCGAAGTGGTGGTCAGGGTTGCGTCTTCCAGCACAGGGGTCGTCGTGCTGCTTACGTTTGTTACGACAAGACCAGCCGGTATGACCGTAATGGGAGGCAGCAGCGGCAGATTAATCTGGAAAGCGCCGTTCTTCGTCTGCGAAACGCTTTCAACCACGTCAGTCGTCGTCTTGTTCAATCCAACATCTGTTATCGCTGACCCGGTTCCAACATCGATGTTTTGCACGACGTTCGTCGACGTCGTATTGATGCCGGTGACGCATCGAGCCGCGTATGCAGACGTAGACGCCACTCCCATCAACGATGCAGCTAACGCCGCTGAGCTCGCCGTTACAGCAAAACGCTTCATGCGTAGGTTCATTCCCCATTCCCTCTGTTGCCCGGCAACGCTGCGCCTAGCCCTAAGCGCTTTGAAGCTCGCTGCCTAAAAATTCATCGACGAAATTAAATAACGCATACTCCGTGTGCAGAGCGCTTAGAATCTTGCGCTGAACGACCATAATCACGACCCATGGAACGCCGCAATGAAAACATAATCGAGTCACATTTCGAAGGTCGAGTAGTCCAGCAACGTGACTTCAAGGACACGAATTTTCACCTGATTACTACCTTAAGGCACAGAAAGATATCAACAAAACCTAAGGTTGCATTGCGTTCGGCACCGCTTTGCTTCAGACGCGCGGTTGCGGAACGGATTGACGGCCGCCGCGTTTCCGGCTATGAACAAATCATGAACATCGGAGTATTGCGTCGATGACAGACAAGCCAGAGGTGCCGGATCTGTTCGCCCATCCAAGCCCGACCGAATTCGATTACAGACCGCTTCTGGCGTCGCTGCGTGAATGCCGCCTGCGCGTAACCGAATTCATGGCGAGAACCGGCCCGCGCAACCCGGCCTATGTCGAATGCGAATCGCTGGTCGCCTATATCGAGGCGGTGGCGCGGTTGACGCGGGTGCCGGGCGCGGCGAAGTTCATCCGGCAGAAGCCGAGGGAGCCGGGCGGCAAATGGCCGGCTGAAAAGCCACCGGAGGATTGATGCCTAGAGCGGGATCGATTTAGGTGGAAGCATCTTTCCGTTGTGGCCCGCTCTAGATCTTTGCCTGGCGCGCGATCGGACGGTAAACCGGATTCCACTTTACCTGATCGCGCTCTAGCGCATCGGACCGAAAAGTGGACGCCGGTTTTCGGGTAATCCGATGCGCAAGCAAAGAGATGGAGCGGCATCGGCTTCCGATTTGGAATCCGCCGCTCTATAGCAGCCCGGCAGCGGGAATCAGCCGGTCGATGACCTTGGCGGAACACAGCACGCCTGGCATTCCGGCGCCCGGATGCGTCCCGGCGCCGGTCAGATAGAGCCTCTCTATGCCCTCGGCGCGATTGTGGAAGCGGAACCAGGCGCTCTGGGTGAAATGCGGCGCGATGGAAAATCCACTTCCCTGATAGCTGAGATAGTTCTGTTTAAAATCCGCCGGAGTGAGGCACATCTCGGCGGTGATCTGGCTGCGAAGACCTGGAAGCAACGTGCTTTCCAGCGCGTCGACGATCTGATTCCGCAGGCGCGGCGCTTCCTGCGTCCAGTCGATCCCGGCGCTGAGATTGGGCACCGGACACAAGGCATAGAAGCTGTCGCAGCCGGGCGGGGCGAAGCTGGGGTCGGTCGCGGTCGGGCGGTGGACGTAGAGGGAGAAGTCTTTCGCCAGCGTCTTGCGCTTGAAGATGTCGTCGAGCAGCTCGCGGAAGCGTTCGCCAAGCCAGATCGTGTGGTGCGCCACGTCAGGATATTGGCGGCGCGTGCCGAAATAGAGCAGGAACAGCCCCATCGACAGCCGCGCGGTACACATTTTCAGCTTCGCCGCCGTGGCCAGCCGTCCGGGAGGCAGCATTTCGCTGAACAGGTGCATCGGATCGGCATTGGAAACGACGATGTCCGCCGGGATATCGGCGCCATTTCCCAGCGTCACGCCGGTCGCCCTCCGGCCATCCAGGGTCACGTTCGCGACGGTCTCGTTCAGCCGGATGTCGATGCCGGCCTCCTGCATCAGCCGCCCGAGCCCTGCGATCATAGCCCCGGTGCCGCCCATGGCGAAATGCACGCCCCATTTGCGCTCCAGATAATGGATCAGCCCATAGATGCTGGTGGTGGAGAACGGACTGCCGCCGACAAGCAGCGGCTGAATGGAGAAGGCCTGCCGCAATTTGGGGTTTTTCAGATATTTCGAAACCATCTGCCACACGGTGCGGTGGCTGCCGAGCCGCACCAGGGCGGGCGCCTGGGCGAACATCTTGAAGACATTATGAAACGGCTGGTCCGCCAGTCCGGTGAAGCCACGATTGAAAAGCTGCTCCGAATGGGCGAGCAGGCGCAGATAGCCGTCGGCGTCGGCGGGCTCGAAGCGCCGGATCTCGGCGAGCGTCTCCTCGATCGTCCCGCCATAGTCGAACGCATCGCCATCGGGAAAGCGGAAGCGGTACCAAGGGTTAAGCGGCACCAGTGTGACATAGTCCTCCATGCGCCGCCCGAACAGCGCGAACAGCTCCTCGAACAGGAACTGCGCCGTGATGACCGTCGGGCCTGCGTCGTAGCGGAAGCCATCCTTGTGGAAGACCTGTGCCCGTCCGCCCAGCATCGGCGCGCGGTCGAACAGCGTGACGCGGTAATCCTTGGCGCGCAGGCGCAGGGCCGCCGCCATGCCGCCAAGGCCGCCGCCGATGATCACCGCGTGGCGGCTGGGCGTCGTTCCGGCGCGCGGGCTGGTTTCGGCAAGTGTGTTCAGCATTCGGGATTGGCTTTCAATTCAACAGCGGCGCTCGCCGCAAATCCTGGAGCGTGCGGCTGGCGGTGCAGAAGCAGGCGATGCGCAGCTCGGTCATGCGGTCCTCGAAATGGGCAATCACCGCCTCGGTCCCGGCCAGCGCCGCCGGCAGCACGCCTGCTGCCTGTCCGACAATATCGGCGCCCAGCCGAATCGCCTTGGCCGCGTCCAGTCCGGTCCTGATCCCGCCCGAAGCGATGATGACGGCATCGCTACAGGCTGCGCGCACGTCGATAACGGCGCGAGCGGTGGGAATGCCCCAGTCGCGGAAGGTTTCGGCGACCGCGCGCAGGCGCTCGTTCGGCGCGCGTCCGGCTTCAACGGCGGCCCAGCTGGTGCCACCGGCGCCCGCCACGTCGATGATGCGCACGCCGGCCTCATAGAGACGTTTCGCCAGGCGACCGGAAATTCCTGAGCCCACCTCCTTCACCACCACCGGAACCGGCACGGAGCGGACCACGGCTTCCAACCTCGCCAGCAGCCCCGACCAGTCACGGTCGCCGCCCTGCTGCACGGCTTCCTGTAACGGATTGAGGTGGATGATCAGCGCATCTGCCCCGATCATATCCACAGCGTCGCGCGCCATCTCTGCGGCATCGGCGCGCCGGAGCTGCGCCGCACCAAAATTCGATAAAAGCGGCATGTCGCCGATCAAGCCGCGCAGCTCCGGGCCGAAGCCGGCGACGCCACCGTCCTCCACGGCGACGCGCTGCGATCCAACGGCAAAGGCAATGCGCAGATGCCCTGCCGCGCGGGCGAGGTTCTCATTGATCGATTTGGCTTTTTCCGGACCGCCGGTCATTGACGAGATCAGGAACGGCGCGCTCATGCGGCGGCCGAGAAAATCGGCCGAGAGATCGATTTCGTCAAGATGAAGCTCCGGCAGCGCGGCATGCTCGAACCGCACCGCCTCAAAACCGGTGCTTTGGCCGGCGCTGACATTTTGCGTCAACACGACGTCCAAATGTTCGGCCTTGCGCCGGACCATGTCGGACATGAAAATCCTTTTCCGTTGCATGCCGATGAAAAGGCAGCGTAAAGCTAAATACCAGGGTGTCCAACGAGATTATCGTGAAACGGTTGTGGACAGGTTCGGCATTTGTGTCAATTTTGCCTGACAGAGACGCGAACCGCAGGCCTTTGGCGGTGGACGCTCGGCAGCAACGCAAATGTTGGTCAATGGGCTTGCCGCCGCGTATTCACCAAATTCATCACGGCATGTGCGGGCGATGGGCAATCTATGAGCTCGCTCGACAATGAGCAATGAAGCGCTGAAGGAGCTGACGCGAAGACTTCGCGAGGCGGTGGAGGTGCGGCTGGCCGCGCTCACGCCGCCGGCCGATCAAAATCCGGCCGCCCTCCACAGCTCGATGCGGCACACGCTGCTGGCGCCGGCCAAGCGGGCGCGCGCGATGCTCGCCATGCTGGCCGCCCGGGAGCTGGGCGGAGACGAGACTGCGGCGCTCAGCTCGGCTTGCGCGCTGGAAATGGTGCATGCGGCGTCGCTCATTCTCGACGATCTCCCCGCAATGGATAACGCTTCGCTCCGGCGCGGATTGCCCGCGAACCACATGCTGTTCGGCGAAGCGACCGCGATCCTCGCCTCGATTGCCTTGCTCAATCGCGCTTACGGCGTCATCGCGGAGGACGCTTCGCTGAGCGCCGGCGCGCGCGTGCGCCTGGCCGATATTCTGAGCCGCGCGGTCGGGTCCGACGGGCTTGTCGCCGGGCAGGAGCAGGATTTGAAATGGTCCGCTCCCAAGGCGACCCGGCGGGATGTGGAACTCGTCCACGCCCGCAAGACCGCCGCATTGTTTTCCGCCGCTGCCGAAATGGGCGCCATGGCGGCCGGCGCAGCCGAGAGCGCCATCATGCTGATGCGCGATTTCGGCATGAAGCTGGGCCTCGCCTTCCAGGTGCTCGACGATCTGATCGATGCGACCGCGAGCCGCGAAGCCGCCGGCAAGGATGTGGCGCGGGACAACGGCAAACCTTCGCTGGTGCTCTCGATCGGGCTTGATGCGGCGCGGCGCGAAGCGCAAACCTATATAGACGAGGCCAACGCCCTGATCAGGCCAAGCTGCGGCGACGTCTCGCCGCTGAGACGTTTCGCCATGGCTCTCATTGCCGGGCTGGAGCATAGGCTGGATCCGCCTCGCGAAATGCGCGAGATGCATGGCTAGGGCATCGGAGCGGAAAGTGTACGCCTTTTCGGTTGAATCCGATGCAAAGACAAAGAGGGAGAGCGCAGCTCCGCGTTCGGCGGAACGTCGGGCGCTCCAGGCCGTGCGCTGCTAAAGGGATCGTTAATGCCCGGTTGGGTCGGCAATCTGATGGTGTTCCTTGCCGTATTTTTCGGCATGGAGGGCGTCGCCTGGGCCACGCACCGCTATGTCATGCACGGAAGCTTATGGGCCCTGCATGAATCGCACCATCGCCCGCGCGCCAGCTGGTTCGAACTTAACGATCTGTTCGGCTTCTTCTTCAGCATCGTCTCATTCGGGCTGATCCTGGGCGGCACGTTCTATTACGGGCCGCTGCTCTGGGCGGGGCTGGGCATGGCCGGCTATGGGCTGGTTTATTTCCTCGTTCACGATGTGATGGTGCATCGCCGTGTCGAGCTCGGATTCGTGCCGCGCAACGGCTATCTCCGCCGCATCTACCAGGCGCACCGCCTGCATCACGCGACGAACGGCAAGGAGGGCTCGGTGTCCTTCGGCTTCCTTTATTCCCCACCTCCTGAACGGCTCGCGGCGACGCTGAAGTCGAAAACGGCCCGCGACATCGTCGCCGAGGACCGCCCCGCCGGCTGAGGCGGCTACCGCCTCGCCGCACAATTTGCGCGTGCAGGTAATCAAGCCTTCAATCATTTCATCTTATCTTTTAAGAAGCGCGGCCCTGCAGGCGGCGAGGTGTTTGGGGTTTTTCCAGATGATGGGGCTTCAGCTTATCCGGGCGACGCTCACACGCGGCTTCGGCCCGCTTCGTCCCCTTAATCCCTTTGCGCCTTGCCATCCGCCCGCGCCGGCGTGTGGGCCCCATTCTCCTCAGTCGCGGACGTGCCGATGTCCGCAATAGCCACAACCAGGCAGAGGATGGCGGAAAGCTCGCTGCTGCGCGCCGTGACCGAAACCGTGACCGACGGTCTGATCACCATCGACGCGCGAGGCGTCATCAACAGCTTCAATCCGGCGGCGGAAAAGATCCTGGGCTACAGGCACGATGAGGTGATCGGCAAGAAGATCGGCCTGCTGATGCCGGAACTCCGCCGATCCGCAGACGAAAACTATCCCGCCAGGCATTGGCAGCCTGGAGCGGCAGAAATCAGCCCTGTGGGGCGTGAAATGGTCGCCAGGCAGAAGGATGGGACGACGCTGCCGGTCGAGCTTGGCGTCGGCGAGATGCGTATCGGCGGCAAGCGGATGTTCGTCTGCACGATCCGCGACATCACCGACCGCAAGGAGCGCGAGGCAAGCGAAATCCATCTGCGCAATCTGCTGAACACCATCGTGGACGGGCTGATCACCATCGACCAGTACGGCACCATACTCAGCGCCAATCCGGCCGCTGAAAAACTGTTTGGCTATTCCGAACCGGACATGCTCGGCCGCAATGTGAAGATGCTCATGCCGGAGCCCTATCACTCCGACCACGACCGCTATTTGCGCAACTATTGCGATACCGGAGCGGCAACAATCATCGGCGTTGGACGCCGCGACGTGATGGCCCGGCGCAAGGACGGCACCGTCTTCCCCATGGAGCTGGGCGTCAGCGAAATGCAGATGCGCGGCCAACGGGTCTTCGCCGGAGTGATCAGGGATATTACCCAGCGCAAAAAAGCGGAGGACGAAGCCGGCCTGTTGGCCGCCATCATCAAATCCTCCGAAGACGCCATTATCAGCAAATCGCTCGACGGAACGATCACCTCCTGGAATTCGGCCGCCGAAAGGCTGTTCGGCTTCAGCGCCGCGGAAGCGATTGGGCATTCTATCCACATCATCATTCCGCCGGACCGGATGCAGGAAGAGCGGATCCTCGTCGGCGAAATCGGGCGCGGTCACGGCGTGGAGCATTTCGAAACGGTTCGGCGCGCGAAAGATGGCCGGTTGATCGACATCTCGATCAGCGTGTCGCCGATCCTCAACTCGGCCGGGAAAGTGGTCGGCGCCTCCAAAATCGCGCGCGACATCACCGCCCGCAAAGCGGCCGATGCACAGCTGGAAGCGTATATGTTGGCGGTCGAGCGGAGCAACCAGGAGCTGGACGATTTCGCCTACATTGCCAGCCATGATTTGAAGGAACCCCTCCGCGGTCTCGCCAACAACGCCATATTTCTTCAGGAGGACTACGCAGACAAAATCGACGGAGCCGGCTCCAAGCGGCTGCATCGCATGATCTTCCTGTGCCACCGCATGGAGCACCTGGTCAACGACCTGCTCTACTTTTCACGTATCGGCCGTCAGGAACTCGCAATTCAGCGAGCCGATCTGAATGCGGTTATCGAAGACATAAAGGCGATAATGGACGCTTCGCTGCAGGGTGAAGACGTTACGATCACCCTGGCCGAGCCCTTGCCGACGGTGGTTTGCGACATTCCGCGTGTGACGGAAGTGTTCCGCAATCTGATCAGCAATGGCGTCAAATACAATCGGAGCGCGCAAAAACGCATCGACATCGGCGTCACGCATTGCGAGCGAGCGGATGGCGCTCTGGAGCAGGTCTTTTATGTCCGCGACAATGGTATGGGGATCGCGCCGGAGTTCCATAAAGACGTCTTCCGCATCTTCAAGCGCCTGAACGAAGAGGACGAGGCGCTGCGCGGCACCGGCGTCGGATTGACTTTTGTAAAGAAGATCGTCGAACGGCACCGGGGCCGGATCTGGGTGGATTCGCGTTTAGGCGAGGGGTCGACGTTCTACTTCACGCTTAATAGCGTCGCGGAGGCATGCAAATATGAGTGAGCTGGCACACGTTCTTATCGTCGAGGACAACGAGGATGATTACGAAGCGACGCGGCGCAGCTTCATTAAGAATCACTTAATCAATCCGTTAAGCTGGTCCCGCTCCGCCGAGGAAGCGCTGCAGGTGCTTCGCTCGGCTCAAGCGGGGCGAGGCGGGGCCAAGCCCGATTTGATTCTGCTCGATCTGAACATGCCCGGCATGGATGGCCGCAGGTTCCTAGAGATCGTCAAGTCCGATGAGCGGCTCAAGAGCATCCCCGTCGTCGTTCTGACCACCTCGGCGGACAGCTCCGACATCGAACGCTGCTATCAGCTTGGCGCAAGTACCTACATCCAGAAGCCGGTGAGTTTCGATGGGCTCGCCCGGGCGGTGAGCACGATGAAAGACTATTGGTTCGGCATCGCTCTCTTGCCCTCAGCCGACAAATAGGACGGGGCGCCCATGCAACGCAGCGGCCGGATCGAAGACAGCGCGGCTTGTGAGGTCGCTGAAGATGTCGCGGCGACGCCATCTCACACCGTGCTCGTCATCGACGACAATCCGGACGACCGGGAGGCCTTCAGGCGCGCGCTGAAGAAATCGGACGGAAGCTACGCCGCCCTGGAAGCCGCTGACGGGCCGAGTGGCATCGCCATGATCGAGCAGCACCGGCCGGATTGCGTCCTGCTCGATTATTCGCTTCCCGGACTGAACGGCATCGCCGCCTTGCAGCGCATTCACGAGGTCGATGCATTTCTGCCGGTGATTATGCTCACCGGCCAGGGCAGCGAGGCCATTGCCGTGCAGGCGATGAAGGAGGGCGCGCAGAATTATCTGGTAAAGACCGCCCTCACCCCCGTTCTGCTGCACCGCGCCATCCTTTCGGCCATCGAACACGCCTCGCTTGAACGCAAGATTGCCGAGCAGCGGCGAGAAATCTACGCGCACAAGCTGGTCCTGGCCGAAACCGACCGGCTTAAGACCGCAATTCTGGCAAGCGCCGGGTCGATGATCATCGCCACCGACTGCGACGGCAAGGTTTTGACCTTCAACCCCGCCGCCGAGACCGCGCTCGGCTACTGCGCCGAGGACGTCATCGGCCAGCACACGCCGGCGCTTTGGTGCGATGAGGCGGAACTCGCGACGCGCGCGGCCGAACTGGCGATTAGCCAGGGCGCAAAGATCGTATGCGGCTTCGATGTTCTGACCTTTATCCCGCAGTCGAGCGGGCGCGAAACCCGTGAATGGACATTCATTCGCAACGACGGCAGCCGGTTTCCCGTGACGCTTTCGATGACTCCGTTACTCGACGGGGACGAGCAGGTGGCGGGATTTCTCGGTATCGCCGAAGACATCACCCAGCGCCGCGCGCAGGAGCTGGCATTGAAGGCCAGCGAGGAGACCTTCCGCTCGGCGGTTGAAAATGCGCCGAACGGCATGGCCCTCATCGATCCGCGAGGCACGATGCTCAAGGTGAACCCGGCTCTCTCGGCGCTTTTAGGGTACAGCGCTGCCGAACTCACCAGCCTACCCCTGCGCTCAATTCCGCACCCCGACGACGTCGATATCGACCGCGAGAGCATCAGACGCCTCTATCGCGGCACGATACAGTCTTACCGGGTGGAAAAACGGCTTTTGCACAAAAGCGGCCGCATCGTGCACGTGATGCTCAGCATGTCGCTGATCCGGTATCCGGACGGTACTCCGAAATATTACGCCGCCCAGGCGTTGGACATCACGGAGCGCATGGAAATGGAGCGGATCAAAAGCGAGTTCATCTCCATCGTCAGCCATGAACTGCGCACGCCGCTCACCTCCATTCGCGGCTCGCTCGGGCTGCTCACGGGCAAAATCATTACCGGCGTGCCGGACACCGCGCAGAAGCTCATCGATATCGCCTATAAGAACTGCGAAAGGCTCATTCTGCTGATCAACGACATCCTCGACATCGACAAAATAGCCTCAGGCAAGATGCGGTTCGACATGCGGCGCGAAAGTGTCGCCCTGCTTTTGCAAGAGGCCACCGAGGCCATTCGCGGCTATGCGGACGATCTGGGGGTGCAGGTGCGGTTGGAGCTGCCGCTTCCCGATCTTGCGCTGAATGTCGACCGCGAACGCTTCATTCAGGTGCTCAACAATCTCTTGTCCAACGCGGTAAAGTTCTCCCCGGAGAATGGCGTGATCGAGCTGCTGGCGCAGGCGCGGGCAGACCGGGTCCGCATCATGGTCCGCGACCATGGGCCGGGCATCCCCCTCGAATTCCAGGACCGCCTGTTCAACAAGTTTTTCCAGGCTGATGCCTCTTCCACCCGGGAAAAAGGCGGCACTGGCCTCGGCCTCCATATCAGCAGGCAGATCATCGAGCATATGGGCGGCCAGATCGGATTCAATACCAGTGTCGGGGATGGCACCACGATATGGGTCGAGCTGCCGGCCCTGACGGTGAAGCCCGAGGCGCTTCCTCCGGACGAGGAGATTCCAGCCGAGCTTGGCCGCAAAGTGCTCGTCTGCGAGGATGACGACAGGGTAGCCTGGCTTATTCAGAAGATGCTGACCCGGGAGGGCTTTGCGGCCGACGTAGCGCATTCCATTCCCGAAGCGCGGCGCCAGCTACGCTCCGGCAGCTATTCGGCGATGACCCTCGACCTTGCCTTGCCGTCCGGCAACGGCATCGATTTCGCACGCGAACTGCAGGGCGACCCCGCCACGGCGCGGTTGCCGATTGTCGTGGTCTCGGGAACGGAGCGGGCGAGCGGCCCGGAGCTGGAGGGATCGCGCATCGTTGACTGGATCGTCAAGCCGATCGACCGTCAGCGTCTTATCGCATCGGTGGGAAAGGCCGCCGCCACTTATGAAGCGGCAGCGATTTAGAGCATATTCCAGCAAGCATGTCCCCGTGAAGGCGGGGATGGATGCCGGTTTGCGTCGAGAAAATGCTGCAAAACAAAGAATTAGAGCCGCGCTCCGAATTCAATCGGAGCGGAAAAGGCTCTAGGCCCATGCCGGCGTCGCGCGGCAGGCAATTTGAGGAGGGAACGATGGAAGATCGCCTGAAGTATATTTTCTGCGTCGATGATGACGAGGACATCCTGGCCGTAGCCAAGCTGTGTCTTGAATGCATCGGCGGCTTTGAGGTGACCTGCATGCCGAAAAGCACCGATGCCCTCAAGACTGCCAAAACCGTGCGCCCGGATCTCATTATCATCGACGTCATGATGCCGGTGATGGATGGTCCGACCGTGCTGAAAAAGATCCGCGAGGATAAGACGCTTCACGAGGTGCCGGTCGCATTCATGACCGCACGCGTCCAGAGCGAGGAAGTTCGCGAATATCTGGAACTGGGAGCGGCGGGCGTCATCGCCAAGCCGTTCGATGCCATGACGCTGTGCGACCAGGTCAGGGAAATCTGGCGTCAGCACCGCCTGGCGGCCTAGAGCACGATCAGGAAAAGTCGATACCGGTTTTCCTGAAAAATCGTGCGCAAGCAAATCGGTAGAGATCAGGATCGTTTCCGTCAGAAATGATCCTGATCTAGTGGATCGAACCCGACATTTGAGCCCCGCGCGGAGAGTCTGACGAAAGCGCTAAGCCTATAAAATGTCAGGTCAATTCGATCCATCAGCAAAAATGCTCGCGGCTCGGAACATTAGAGCCGCCGGCCGCGTATTCCACGTCGTCTTCACGCTGCCGGCGCCAGTCGCCGCGATTGCGTTGCGGAACGGGGGTGGAGAACATCCCCCAGACGCTCGCACCTGAACTGATCAGGCTTTGGCCGGAGACATTGGTCGCCCCGCAGAACCGGTACGCACCGTCAGGTTAAACCGCGCCGGCGGGCGCTTTTCGCGCGGGCGGCTCATCGGCCACGACATCGGCGGTGCCGCGGTCGGCGATGTAGCTTTCGATCTTTCCCAGCAGCATGCGGAAGTCGATGGGCTTGGCGACATAGTCATTCATGCCGGCCTCAAGATATTCCTCGCGGTCGCCGGCCATGGTATTGGCGGTCATGGCGATGATCGGCAGCTTCGCCGCCGCCCCGTTCATCGAGCGGATGCGCTGGGTCGCCTCGACGCCGCTCATCAGCGGCATGCGAATGTCCATGAGCACCACGTCGTAGGGCAGCCGCTGAACGGCATGGACGGCTTCGACCCCGTCGCCGACCATGTCCACCACATAACCGGCCTGCTTCAACGCGGTCATGATCAGCCGCTGGTTGATCGGATTGTCCTCAGCCACCAGCAGGCGGGCCTTGCGGGCCTTGACCGCTTCGACAAGGGGCTCGGCGGCGGCCGGGACGGTCTCCAGATGCCCCAGCGGCATAGGCAGTGCCGGGCCGCTCGAACGCTGCACCAATTCGTGGACCTGCATCAGCAGCTTTTCCTGCATCACCGGCTTGGGGCAAGCCGCGTCGAAGCCGAGCGCCCGTGCCTGCTGGTCGAAGGAAATGCCGCCCGAGGAAGAGAGGATCAGCTTCAGCCCGGCATACTGCGCCTGCTCTCTGATCAGCTTCCGCAAGGTAAGGCCGTCGACGCCGGGCATCATATGGTCGACGATCGCCACGTCATACGCGCGCTCGTTGCCGTGCGCTTCGGCAAGCTTCGCCATGGCGGCCTCCGCGTCCGGGGCGCCATCCACCTCCGCCCCGAAGCCTTCGAGCTGCAACTGCACGATCCGCCGGTTCAGCGCATTGTCGTCGACCACCAGGCAACGGTGGCCGGCCAGGTCGATATTGAAGCTGTCGCGGATCTTGGCGCCTGGCGGGACCGCATCGAAGAGGCGAATGTTGAAGGAAAAGACGCTGCCCTCATCGGGTTCGCTATCGACCGCGATCTCGCCATTCATCAATTCGATAAGCTGCTTGCAGATCGGCAGGCCGAGTCCGGCCCCGTCATATCTGCGCCTCGATGAACAATCGACCTGTGTAAAGCGATCGAAAATTCGCGCCAGATGATCGCCGGGAATGCCGATGCCGGAATCGGTGACGGTAAATTCCACATCGCGGGTGCCGCCGGGCTGCGTCTCGCCGGAGCGGACCTCGATGGCGATGCCGCCCCGCTCGGTGAACTTGATGGCGTTGCTCGCCAGCTTCAGCAGAATCTGGCGCAGTCGCCCCTCGTCGCCGGACATCTTTTCCGGCAGCGACGGATCGACATAGGCGCTGATGTCCAGGCGCTTAGCGAAGGCCTGCGGCCCGAGCAGCGAGATGACTTCGCCGACCACCTCCCCAAGCGAGAAATCCGACGTTTCCAGCTCCAGCGAGCCCGCCTCGATATTGGAGATGTCGAGTATGTCATTCAGCAGGTCGAGCAGGGTGAGCCCGGAGGTCTGGATGGTCTCGGCATGCTCCTTCTGCTTCGGCGACAGGGGAGAGCTGAGCAGCAGATTGGTAAAGCCCAATACACCGTTCATGGGCGTGCGCAATTCGTGGCTCATCAGGGCGAGAAAATCGCGCTTGGCTTTTTCCGACTCGATGGCCCGGTCGCGCTCCAGCACAAGCGCGTGCTGTATCTTCAGCACGGCTCGCACCATGGGAACGAAGATGAACACCGCATTGAAGATCACCATCATGATGACGGCGCAGGCGCAGGCCGCGAGCAGATAAAATCCAAGCTGTGCGCTATAGGCGGTGCTCTTGGCGATCGCGTCCAGCGCCGCATGGAAGAATGGCCAGATATGTTCGTGGATATGGCGGCGGAGGTAATTGGCGTAGGCCTGATATTTGGCGCTTGACCGGTCGGCGACGGCCAGCATCTTCGCTCCATAAACCGCCAGCTCGTCGGTAACCGTCTCCAGGTTCCTGCCGGACGCATCATTGGCGTCCCACAGTTCCAGAAGCTGCTTCGGCATGCTGCCTTCGCGCAGGCCGTAGCGATCCATCGTCGCTTGCGGATCGACACGAAAGCCCTTCTCGATGTCGCTCCACTCGTCCCGGGCCGCGCCGTTCCGCTCGCCGTCCAGATGCCGCATGAGCGTATACAGCGTCACGATGCGCTGCAGGGCGTCGCTGAGCCGCTCATGCGCGGCCGATGCGTCCTCTTTCGAGGCGGGCGACGACATCTCGGCCTCGAACAGGCTGGTCGCCTCCATCAGGTCGGTGAACAGCGTCGAGTAGCGGCCATGCATATGGAAAGACGACAACATGGTCCATCCGGCCGCAAGCGACATGACGATACTGATGCCGATGGTCAGGCCAGCCAGCCAAAAACGTTGGCGAAGGTAGCTTTTGGTGACAAGCACAGGCATCGATGTTCCTGGAACCGCGGCGACCGCGCGGAGTGAGCGCTAAGCCGCTCAAGATTACGCGACGTTGATTTAAAGTCCGTTTTGCCACTCGCTTGGAAAGCAGACGGGCAATTAACGTTCGCTAAGTCTGTCGGCAATGCGGTTAATGTTGCGCCGCATCTCTTAACGCATATTTCGCAAAGCTTGCGGCGGCGCCGGAACGGCCGCCGATGTCTTGGGCGGTCTCGCTGGCCTTCCGCTGCCGCGAGGCGTCGCAACTTAATTTCTCCATAGTTGCAGCTCATTGATTAATGATCGCGGTCTGGGTCACGGGGCTGTAAGGAAGCGTTTACCTTTATGCGGTTTCATCCTTGTCCTATGGTGAAACAGGCTGAGACTCTCGCGTAGGTAAGTTTCGTTGAAATTCGGCGTGTGGGGCGCTGGGGGATGGTGAGTAGAGCTGTGATACGTCTTCGCTTGGCAGGCCGTGGCCGGAGCATCGTTGCGGCTACCACGCTGATTTCCCTGCTAGGTGCGGCATCGGCCCTCATCGACCAGCTTTTGATTGCGAACGGCTCGGCCAGTTCCGCCGACGCGCATGTGGTGGTCATATACCGCAACCCGGCCGCTTCGGCTGCCGGTTCCACGGCGCTTAGCCCCCAGGCGGACCACCTTTTCGCCAAGCCGGGCAAGCGCAACCGCGCCGATTACGACGACATCGCCGCGCGTGCCGAAACCGCTGGCGCCGCATCGGACAAGCCCCAATTCGTCGCTGCCTCGCTGACGCCGCTGGATATGAGCATGGCGCCGCGCGCCGTAGCGCCCATTGCGTTGCCGCCGCAGGACGTCAATCGCAGCCGCAAGGCCGACCTTTTGTTGACGCAGCCGCAATTGTCGGTCGCCAGGATCGTCGCGCCGATGATGGAGCGGCCGCAGGACGCGACCGACACCAGCGCGGCGCTGTTCTTCATCACGCCGCCGCAGGTCGGCCCCGCCGAAAGCTCCGCCTCGGCAGCGCCCGCTCCCGCCGATACGGGCGCCATCGGCGATGGCGGCCCGACGATCGTCGCCGCCGCGAACGCAACGTCGCCACACGCCGCTCCCACCCCCCAGACGACATGGTCGGATCTGATCAAGCTTGCCAGCGTCGGCGCCGGAGACGGCGAAAAGACCGGAACCAATATTTTCGGCGGATTGACCGAAAAGGAGTTTCGCGCCCGCGAGTTCCGCTGCATGGCGACCGCGATCTATTTCGAAGCGCGCGACGAAAGCATCAAGGGTCAGATCGCCGTCGGCCAGGTGATCATGACCCGCGTGCGCAGCTCCTACTATCCGAACACGATTTGCGGTGTCGTCTACCAGGGCCAGTGGAACAAGAACGCTTGCCAGTTCTCCTTCGCCTGCGACGGCCTGCCCGATGTGCCCAGAGAGCACAAGGAATGGGAGACCGCGCTCAACGTCGCCAAGGATGTCATTTCCGGCAAGGTCTATCTGGAAGAGGTCGGCGACGCGACGCACTATCACGCCACCTATGTTTCGCCGAGCTGGACCAAGCTGGTGAAGCGCGTCGCCAAGGTCGGCGGACACATATTCTATAAGGCGCCCTTCGCCCAGCCGCTCGTCGCCAGCGCCGATTTCAATAAATTATAGGGCCGATCGCTCTTAGCGCACGATCAGGAAAAGCATGTCCCCGCGAAGGCGCATACGCTCTAACATAGGTGCCTCGCTTTCACCTCTCCCACGGGGAGAAGGTCGGCGCTGAAAGCGCCGGGTGAGGGGAGCAAACGGTTCTATCGAGGCTCTACACCCCCCTCATCCCGGGCCGTGAGAAATGATCATGATCTGGCCCTTAAAGCCAGGGGCAATGTCCGCCACTCCACGCGGTGGAGCATAAGGCGAGATTGTGCAAAAAGGCGGCGACAGGAATGCCGGCCCAGTGAAATCCGCCCCAAACTCCGAGGAACACCCCGACAGACAAGGCCAGCGCCGGCACATACCAGAGCCGCGACAGGTAGACCGTCCGCGAGACGAGGCGCACCTCATCGGCGTTTGGAACCGAATCCGGATGATCGGAGATGGCGTTGACCGCTCGGGTGGCACCGGGCGTGTAGGGCGCCGCCAGCGCCGCAAGTCCGATCGTGTAGGTGGCGATCGTCGGAACCAGCGGCGTCAGCAACATGCCCGTGATGAACAGCCCCTCATGCCAGGGCGCCTCCACCGCCTGCGCCGCCGCCGCGCGCCAGTCGAAGGATTCGCGGCCGAAAACTGACAGCAGCAGGTCGGCAAGTTCCAGTCCGATGGGCAGCAGCACCGCCAGCAGCGCCACGAACACCACGGAGGCGATCACTTCGGCGATAAGGAACACGGCCACAATGAACGCGCCCCGCACACCCGGCGAGGCGCGCTCGATGAATGATATATGGAATCGCGTCACCGCCCAGGACACCCAGTCCATCATCGCGTTGAGCGTCGGCAGGATGACGAAGAACAGCAGCAGAAAGAACGCGAATTCCTTCGCCATGGTCAGGGCGACGATGGTGACCAGCACCAGCGCGATGGCGAAGGCCCACACGCCGGCGAACGCAAAAGCGATGGCGAAAGCGAGCGCGAAAGCAAAGCCGCCGATGATCGCAAAAACCACCGTGCCGACATCGGAAAGCTCGCCCGCAAGGCTGGACGCGACGGCAAAGGCAATGGCAAACGCGAACACCACCGCGAAGGCGCCCAGCACGATCCGCGCGATCAGCTCCGCCAGTTCGCTGTCGCCGCCGATGGTGCGCCACATCCGCCGCGCGAACCAGTAGACCAGCCGGAACAGCCAGCCAATGATCACCGAGACCATGGCGACCCCGAACAGGAAGAGCAGCACCTCACCCAGGCTGACGCGCCCGGTCTTATAGCCGTACAGCACCGACGCGCTGAGGAACAACGCGACGGGAAAGACGAAGGCGATGGCGACGCAGCGCTCGAAGGATTGGCCGCTCCAGCGCGGCCCGAACCAGGTCTGCAGCCAGCCGCTGAAGCGCCGGGTGGCGGTGAGATAGCGCGCGAACGGGGCATAGCGGCTCAGCCGCGAGCGCAGATCGGCGCGCGAGGGCGGATAGGCAAGCTGCTCGGCAACGGCGCTCGACGGGAACGGCAGCAGCCAAAGCAGGATGGTGGTGAGCAGGATCAGCAGGGCCGTGATCGACCCTATCACGCCCCATCCCTGCCACGAGATCAACGCGAGATGAGCGCTGGCGCGATCCATCCTTCTTTTACCCCCCACCCCTAATCCGGAGGGCATCCTGCAAAAGACGGGACTAAGTTGCAAGCCAAGTCTTCTTGGCGGCGCGAATTAGCGCAGCCGCGCTGCCCTCCTGCCTCGCTTCTCAAGTAAGTGCAGGAAAAGCGAACCAGAACGAGACGTTGGTAAAACTTCAGATCAATTGCGCGCGTCGAGCAGGCGCCGCGCAATGACCTGCGCCTGGATTTCGGCCGCGCCCTCGAAGATGCTCAGAATGCGCGCGTCGCACAGCAGGCGGCTGACCGGATATTCCAGCGCGAAGCCGTTGCCGCCATGGATTTGCAGCGCGTTGTCGGCGGCCGCCCAGGCCACCCGCGCGGCCAGCAGCTTTGCCATCCCCGCTTCCAGATCGCAGCGCCGCCCGCCATCCTTTTCGCGTGCGGCGAAATAGGTGAGCTGGCGCGCGATCATCGTTTCCACCGCCATCATGGCGATCTTATCGGCGACGCGCGGGAACCGGACGATCGGCTTGCCGAACTGGCTCCGCTCGTTGGCATAGCGCAAGGCGAGGTCCATCGCCGATTGCGCCACGCCGACGGCACGCGCCGCAGTCTGGATGCGCGCCGCCTCGAAGGTCTGCATCAGCTGCTTGAAGCCCTGCCCCTCTTCGCCGCCGAGCAGGTTCGCGGCGGGCACGGCAAAGCCGTCGAAGGAGATTTCATACTCCTTCATGCCGCGATAGCCGATCACCTCGATCTCGCCGCCGCTCATGCCCTGCGCGGGGAACGGCTCCGCATCGGTGCCGCGCGGCTTTTCGGCCAGGAACATCGAGAGGCCCTTATAGCCGCTCTCATTCGGATTGGTGCGGGCGAGCACCGTCATCAGATCGGCGCGGACCGGATGGGTGATCCAGGTCTTCTGCCCTGTGATGCGATAAACGTCGCCATCGCGCACGGCACGGGTCTTCAGCGAGGCGAGGTCCGAGCCGGTGTTCGGTTCGGTAAATACCGCCGTCGGCAGGATTTCGCCCGATGCCAGCAGCGGCAGCCATTTTTGCTTTTGTGCGTCCGTGCCCGCGCCAAGGATCAGCTCCGCCGCGATCTCCGACCGCGTGCCCAGTGACCCGACGCCGATATAGCCGCGCGACAGCTCCTCCGAGACGAGGCACATCGCCTCCTTGCCCAGGCCAAGCCCGCCGAATTCCTCCGGAATGGTCAAGCCGAACACGCCGAGCTCGCTCATCTTGGCGATCGTGTCGAGCGGAATGTAGCTGTTGGCCAGATGCCAGCCATGCGCATGCGGCGCGATCTCGGCCTCGCTGAAGCGGCGCATCTCGCCGCGCATGGTCTCCAGTGTCTCATCGAGGCCGGTGTCGCCAAAGGTGGCATTGCCCCGGCTGTCATTGATCAGCCCGATCAGCCGCGCGCGGGTGTCTGCCGTGTTACCCTGCTCGATAAGCTGGCGGACGGCGGCATCGTCGCCGAACGCCGCCTGGTCTTCGGGCGGAACGCCAAGCTCGCCCAGGCGGATGAATTCCAGCTGGCTCATCGGAATGCCGCCGGCGATCTGGGCGCAATATTCGCCGAGACCGATCCGCACCAGCAGGCTTTCGATCTCGCCGAAACGGCCATCGGCGCTTTGCCGTGCCGCATAGGCAGCGAGCTGCTTCAGCGACGTGACATAGGTCGCCAGCCAGGCGAGGCCGTGCAGCCGGTGCTGCTCCCGGTCGAGCACCGCCGGATCAGCGCGGCCATCCGGCATCAGCGCGGCACGCGCCGCGGAGAGCGCCTTGCCGAGAAGGCGATCGGCGGCAGATGCGGCGTCGTCCGAAAGCCCCGTCAATGCGCCGAGGGATGGGCCCGATTGCGCCGTCTCTGCCGCCAGATGCATGGTCTGATCTCCTCGCGAAACCTGATATGCCTTCGCCGGGTTCAGGCAGAGGCGCCGCCGAACAGCCGGCCGAACAAGCCTCGCCTCGCTGGGTTGCGCGGCGCTGACCGTTCCGCCGGCTCCTCGGAATGGCCCGCTTCGGCCTCGCCGGGCTCTGCCTTAGCGGTGTCCGGCTCGGCGCCTGCTGCCGCCGTGACCGAGACCTCGGGCGCCACTCCGTCCGGCTCGGCGCCTGCCGCAATTTCCAGCTCTGTCTCCGGTTCGGTTTTAGCCGCGACCGCTTCCAGCTCGGCGTCCTGGGGCTCGGCTTCTGCCTCGACCGTTTCCAGTTCGGCGTCCTGCGGCTCAGCTTCTGCGGCGACCGTTTCAGGTTCGACGTCCTGCGGCTCGGCTTCTGCCGCGACCGCATCCAGCTCAGCGTCCTGCGGCTGGGCTTCTGCCGCCGCTTCGGGCTCTGCCTCCGGCATTTCGGCGGCCGCCATTTCGCTCAGGGGCGCAGCCGGCGCTTCGGAAGGAACGGCAGCTTCGCACTGCGTTTCGGACGCAGCATCGCTTCCGGCTTCAGCGGCCGGTTCCTCACCACCAGATGTGCCAGGCTGCGCGCCGGCCGGCTCGAATTCGTGGAGGTAGCAGGGCTCGGAGCTACGACTTTCTGAGCCTCCATCATTGAACGCCTCTCCTATATCCTTTGCCATCATTTCGGCCGGCGCGGCGGCCGCCGGAGCAGGGTTCGGCGCCTTCGCCTCGACGGCCGGCGCCGGTGCGGTCGCGCCATTCAGCATGGCGGCGGGTTTGGATTCGGCCGCCGAGACCTGCTGCACGCGCCGCCATGCCGCCTCGGCCAGATCGTCGAACCCGCTTCGCGGTTCGGGCTCGGCTTCCAGCTCCGCCTCCGCCGCGGTCTCAACCGCTTCGGCCGGAGCCGCCGCTTCCGCGGGCGCCTCGGCAGGCTGTTGCGTGACGGGCTCCGCTTTCGGCATCAAGACGCCTTCGAGTGCCGCGATGACCCGCGCCGCTTCGGAATGCGCAACGCCGGTCAGATGCTCGGCCTCGCGCCGGAGCAGCGCCAGCGCACCCTCGAACCCTTCCGGACGCGTAACTTCCCCGCCGCCCGAGACGGGGGGCAAGATCTGCAATTGCCCGAGCAGATTGGCGGCGGTGTAGTAGCTGTTGCCGCTCAGCCTTTCCTCGACCAGCGTCCGCGCCGCCATCACCGCCGCTCCCAGGCCCTCGGCGGGTTTGGGCGAAGCGGAAGGCTCGGGGAAGCGGACCGCCACCGTCGCCTGTGACATGCCGAATGAACTTGCCCTGGGCTGGATCACCTGGGGCTGTTCCACCGCCGCATCGGCCGAGATGCCGGTGGTCGGGATTTCCTGCGGCGACTGCGGCTCGGCGGGCGAACTGGGCGGCGAGGGAATTTCCGGTCCCGGCGAGGTGTCCGGCTGGGCCGGGCTGGGCGGCGACACCGGCTCTTCGGGCGTCGAGGGCGCATCGGGCTGGGCAGGCGTATCGGGCGTATCCGGCACTTCCGGCTCACCGGCGGCGCCCATGGCGGTGGCGCCGCCTTCAAGCCGCGCGCTGATCAGGTTGAACACCGAGCGCGCCGACTCATCGGAAAGCTCGGCGCTTGTCGCCAGCGAATCCAACTGTTGCACGATCATATAAAAGTCGTTCCCGCTCAGCTGTTCGGCCGCTTTCGCCCTCAATCTGCTTATTCCGGCAAGAATATCCGCTTTACCGTCATCCATGGTTGCCCCCCTATTGATTTGATCTCGTAACGCTTCCTGCTCCCAGCTTAGCCATACGGATATTCGGGGCCAGCCGAAACAGAAGAAATGCCCCGCGTCTCCTGCGCCTTTAGCCGAACCGGCCTTGGCTCACCTCAAGCACGTCCTCGAATGTGCGCATGCCCGGATGCAAAGCGCTGACCATCACCGCCATGTTCCCCGGCAGGTGCTGATTCTTCCACATCCGCATATGCGCCTTGGGGATGTCGGACCAGGGCAGCACCTCGGACATGCACGGGTCGACCCGGCGCTCGATCACCAGGCGGTTTGCCTGGCTCGCTTGCAGCAGATTGGCGAAATGCGAGCCTTGCACGCGCTTTTGGTGCATCCACAGATAGCGGGCGTCGAGCGTCAGATTGTAGCCGGTCGTCCCGGCGCAGATCACCACCATGCCGCCACGCTTCACCAGGAACACCGACACCGGGAAGGTCAATTCACCGGGATGCTCGAAGACGAAATCGACATTGTTGCCCTTGCCGGTATGCTCCCATATGGCGGCGCCGAATTTGCGCACTTCCTTGAACCATTCGGCATACTCAGGCGTGCCGACCGTGGGCATCTGGCCCCAGCAATTGAAATTCTTGCGGTTGATGACGCCCTTGGCGCCAAGCTGCAAAACGAAGTCGCGCTTGTCGTCGTCGGAGATGACGCCGATCGCATTCGCGCCCGACACGGCGATGAGCTGCACCGCAAACGAGCCGAGGCCCCCCGAAGCCCCCCACACCAGCACATTATGGCCCGGCCGCAGCACATGCGGGCGATGGCCGAACAGCATCCGGTAGGCCGTGGCGAGGGTCAGCGTGTAGCAGGCACTTTCCTCCCAGGTCAGGTGCCTGGGGCGCGGCATGAGCTGCCTGTCCTGGACGCGGCAGAACTGCGCGAAGGATCCGTCCGGCGTCTCATAGCCCCAGATGCGCTGGCTGGACGAAAACATCGGATCGCCGCCATTGCATTCCTCGTCATCGCCATCGTCCTGGTTGCAGTGGACGACCACCTCGTCACCCACCTTCCAGCGCTTTACCTTGGAGCCGACCGCCCAGACGATGCCCGAAGCGTCGGAACCGGCGATATGGTAGGGATTTTTGTGTCCGTCGAGCGTGGAAATCGGGCTGGCCCAGCGCCGCCCAGACTCCGTTATAGTTAACGCCGGCCGCCATCACCAGGACGAGGACGTCGTGGCTGTCGAGCTCCCATGTCGGCACCACCTCGACCTGCATGGCCTGGTCGGGCGGCCCGTGACGATCCTTGCGGATCACCCAGGCATACATGGTTTTGGGCACGTGACCGAGTGGCGGGATTTCGCCGATCTCGTACAGGTCCTTCTTGGCCGCCTGTCCGCCTGGAATTGAGCTGAGTGCTGGTTCAGACATGAAAGTGCCTCCTCCGCCTTTGCCGCTCTTGAGGAGCGGTTCCGCCCCCCGACGGCTTGACACCGCCAGGAAATGCGTCGCATAGCCCGGCATGGTACAGCATGAGTTTTAACACGAGATGGTTGGGCATCTTCTGCCGCATTGCAAGATAAATCTTGCAATGCAACATGGTGCGGAAATCGGCGGACCCACGCTCGCATATCGCTCGCCGAAGGGGATTATCGATGACGGCCGATGTCACGGTCAGCCAGGTCAAGGCCGAGCCCATCGCGGTGGTCCGCCGCCGCGCCAGGCAGAGTGAGCTTGCGAAGGTCGTTCCCGACGCCTGCGGCCAGGTATGGACTTACATCCAGGCCTGCGGATATGGCCATGCAGGGCGCCATGTCGCCGTCTATCTCGATGGCGAGATCAACCTTGAGGTGGGTGTCGAGGTGATGCCGGACTTCACGGGCGGCCAGGACGTTTACCTATCCGCAACGCCTGCCGGGATCGCCGTTCATGCCGCGCATATCGGCCCCTATGCGCGTCTCGGCGATACGCACGGGGCCATTCGCGCCTGGTGCGCCGAGCATAATCGCAGATTCGCCGGACCGAGCTGGGAAATCTACGGGCACTGGACCGATGACGCGTCCCAGCTCAGGACCGACATCTTCTACCTGCTGGCGTAGAGCGCCGGACGCGGAGCTGCGCTCTGGCTGTTCGTTCATACATCGGATTTGTCCGAAAACCGCTGCGCACTTTTCGGTCCGATGCATTGATCAAGCCGGCAGCACCGTCACCTTCAGCGGCATGCCGCCGCGCGGTTGCAGCGTCACCCGCGATACCGGTTCCGGCATGTGCTTGCCGTCCCATTCGAAACGGGCGCCCCGCACCAGGGTGGCCAGGATTGCGGTCGCTTCTGTCATCGCAAAGGCGCTGCCCAGGCAAATGCGCGGCCCGGCGCCGAAGGGCATGAACTGGGTTCGGCGGAACGCGGCCTCCCGCTCCGACGTGAAGCGGGTGGGATCGAAGCGATCCGGGTCCTCCCATAATTGCCGGTGACGATGGATGCAGAAGATAGGGATGATCGCGATGCCGCCGGCGGGCAGGGAATAGCCGCCCAGTTCGATGGGTTCCAAGGACAGCCGCGACATGACCGGCACCGGAGCGTAAAGGCGCATCGATTCCTTCAGCACCTGCTGGGTGATGCCCAGCTTGGGCAGATGCTCCGGGACGATCTCGCCGCCGCCTGCGACGCGCCGCACCTCCTCGCGCACCTGCTCCTGCCATCCCGGCGCGCGGGCGAGGAGATATAGCGTCCAGCTCAGCGCCCGGGACGTGGTCTCGTGCCCTGCTTCCAGCAGCGTCAGAAGATTGTTGATGAGTTGCGGCATCGTCATCGGTGCGCCGCTCTCGGGATCGCGCGCGGCGAGCAGCCGTCCCAGCAGGTCGTCTCCGCCGCCGCCTTCCGCCTGGCGCCGGGTGATGATGTCGAACACCGCCCCGCGCAATTGCCTGGCGCTGCGATTCATCGTCCAGGAGGCGGGATGCGGCATCCACAAGGGAAGGCCCAGCATGCCATACATGACCTCCCAGGAGATGTGGGCCAGACTGCTGGCGGTGGCGCGCTTGATGATCTCCGCCTCGCGCGGCTCACCGCCGATCAGCATGGTTCGCGCGATCACGGAAAAAGTGGTTTCGATCATATCGGCGTCGATCTGCTGGATGCTGCCGGGGGAGGCTCCGCGCCATTTCGCCAGCTGATCCTCCGCGGGCTGTGCCATATCCGGCAGGTATGTGAGGATTTCCGAATGGCGGAACATCGGCGCCATCGCGCGCCGCTGCCATCGCCAGAGAGCACCGTCCGAGCTGAGCACCCCGTCGCCGAGCGTGCGGCGGAAGACCCGCTTCTCGACCGGCGCCTTCCGAAAAGCGGCGGCCCGCTTGATCAGCACCTCCTCGACGAGATCAGGGCCGGTAATCCAGCAGACCGGCCTGCGTGTCAACCCGACCACCGGCTGCTCATAGGCGGCCTGCGGCAACGCCAGGAGCGGATTGCGCACGGAGCGGATGACGAAGCGCCTGAGCGACAGAGGCGCGGGCGGCGGCGTCACCGTGGGTGGGTAGAGCGATGTGCCAGTCTGAACGGCCGTGACCATGAAACCCCTCACAGCAAAAGCTCGAGATTCACTCTATACGAAAGCGGCAGGCTCAACCCGTCTGGCCCGTGTCGCGCTGCGGCATTGCAAAGGCGAAGACCTATTTCGGGCTGCAGGAGATCACGCAGCGCCGCACGCAGATCTGAAACTGCGCCGGACATTTGTTCGCGCTGTCGTCATCGGCCTTGCTGTCCGTGCATTGCTTGCGGTCGTCGCGGCACTCCGTCATGCAGCTATCGGTACAGGCGCGGGCCGATTTTCGCGACAGGCGCAGCGCCGCGGCCGGGTCTTCCTCGATATCGGCGGCATCGGCGGGACCGTTGAACATGGCCGCGCCGGCAAAATCCCCCGTCAGAAGCGAGGTCGCGAGCCACACGGCCCGCCACCTTGTGAAATGCTGGTTCACGACTCCCCCATCATGCAGCGCCGGCGTTCTTCCGTTGCATTCGCGCGGTTTCGTAACGCTCGGACGCTTCCAGCCAGAGAATTTCTGTTTCCCCCAGATTCCTGGCCAGTTCGCCGCGATCCCGCATCAGCCGGAGCGCCTTCTCCGGTTCATTTTCATACAGCCCAACTTCGGCGAGCGCGTGGTCAAGCCGCGCAATTTTTGCCGTTACATCCTTGATTTCGCGCTCATACGCATCGATGCGCTTCTTCATCGGTGCGAGTTCGGCGCGCGCATTGGCGGCGGCGCGGCGTTCGTCCTGCTTGTTCCGAGGCACGCCCGAACCATTGAGGCTGGCCGCGCCGCCGCGTTTCTGCTCGCGGCTGCGGGTGAGATATTCGGCCCGGTAGCTGTCGAGATCGCCCTCATAGGGAATGACGGTGCCGTCGCGCACCAGCCACAGCCGGTCGGCGGTCGCCTCGATCAGATGGCGGTCATGGCTGATAAGGATAACGGCGCCTTCATAGTCGTTGAGGCCGTGGATCAGCGCCTCGCGGCTATCGACGTCGAGATGGTTGGTCGGCTCGTCCAGGATCAGAAGATGCGGCGACTGGAACGCGGCGAGCGTAAACAGCAGCCGCGCCTTCTCGCCGCCGGACAGTTTGCCTGCCGCGGTGTCGGCCTTGTCATGGCCGAAGCCGGCGGCGGCGGTGCGTGCGCGCTTTTGTGCCTCGGTCTTGTCCGGCATCAGCTCGGAGATGTGATCATAGGCGGACCGCTGCGGATTCAGCTCGTCCAGCTGGTGCTGGGCGAAATAGCCGAAGGTCAGCTTCTTGGAGCCGCGGCGCTCGCCCGAGAGCGGATCGAGCCGTCCGCATAGCAGCTTCGCCAGCGTCGATTTGCCGTTGCCGTTCGCGCCGAGCAGGCCGATGCGGTCATCGGCATCGAGCCGCAGATTGAGATTGCGCAGCACCGGCTTGTCCGGCGCATAGCCTGCCGCCACGGCTTCCAGCTGGATGAGCGGATTGCCCAGCTTGGTCTGTGGATTGGGGAAGCGCAGCGGCCGCACGTCGCTGTCGATCTCGGCCGCGATCGGCTGCATCTTCGACAACGCCTTCAGCCGGCTCTGCGCCTGCCGGGCCTTGGACGCCTTGGCGCGGAACCGCTCGACGAATTCCTCCATGTGCTTGCGGGAATCGTCCTGCTTCTTCTTCAGCTTGAGCTGGAGGCGCTGCCGCTCGCGCCGCGTCTCTTCGAAAGCGTCATAGCCGCCGGTGTAAAGCGTCAGCTTGCCGTCGTTCAGATGCAGGATGAAGCCGACGCATTTATTCAGCAGGTCGCGGTCATGGCTGACGATCAGCACCGTATGCGGATAGGAGGCGAGGAAGCTCTCAAGCCACAGCGTTCCTTCCAGGTCGAGATAGTTGGTCGGCTCGTCCAGCAGCAGGATGTCGGGCGCCGTGAACAGCACCGAAGCCAGCGCCACGCGCATCCGCCATCCGCCCGAGAATTCCGAGCATGGCCGCTGCTGGGCGTCTTCGTCGAAGCCCAGGCCGGCGAGGATCTGCGCCGCCCGCGCCGGCGCCGAATGCGCGTCGATGTCATTGAGGCGGAGCTGGATCTCGGCGATGCGATTGCCGTCGGTGGCGGTTTCGGCTTCCGCGAGCAACGCCTCCCGCTCGCTGTCGGCGGCCAGCACCGTGTCGAGGAGGCTCTGCGGCCCGTCCGGGGCTTCCTGCGCGATGCCGCCCATTCTCGCCGTCTTCGGCCAGGACAGGCTGCCGTCATCGGGAGCGATCTCGCCGGTCAGCATCCGCAAGAGTGTCGTCTTGCCGGTGCCGTTGCGCCCGACGATGCCCACCTTATGGCCGTCGGGAACGGCGGCGGTCGCCTTGTCGAAAAGGATGCGGCCTTCGATGCGGTAGGTGAGGTCGTTAATATGCAGCATGGGTTCCGGACGTAGTGATTTGCGCTCCGAAATACCACGGTGTCAGCTCCCGTGAAAAGCGTTCGCCACGCGGGCCTGCCATAAACACAGCATCGGAGTGATAATCAGCTCCATGGTGAGCCCTCCGAGCATCGGTATCGAGGGAGCGCCGATCTGCAGCAGGCTCCACAGCCGCGCCAGCCCGCCGATGAAAACGATCGCGGTCAGCAGCCGGAAGCGCGGCGCGTGCCGCTCGATCGACGGGATCGTGCTCCAGAAGGCAAAGCCGGCGCCGAGCAGCAGCCCGGACAGATAGCGGAAATGGCTGTCGAGCGAGACATTGCTCACGGCACCGTCCACCATCTCCGGCCCGAACCAGACCCCGGCCAATCCTGCGCCGATAGGGATCAGCGCGAATACCGCCACGGTGGCCTGGAGCAGTCGCCTTTCATTGGCGCGCGGCATGGTCGCTTACCTCGCTGCGGGCCTGCGCGCCGGCATGGTCACGGATGAAATCAACGGTTTTGTCCAGGACCGGCGCGCGCCAGCGGAATGGCCACGCCATCGCCAGCAGGATGCCGAGATGCCCTATCCCGGCGAATTCATCGATTTCGGCCGAAGCGCCTTTCGCGCGGAGCGCATCGGCCAGATCGTGCAGATTGTAGAGCTTCACCACCTTATCGGCCAAACCGTGCATGAGCAGCGAAGGCGGCGCGCCGGCATTGGCGAAAGCCACGGGGCGCGCGGTGTCGGCATTCGGCGCCGCGGCGAAAATATCCCTGGTCGTTGGCCATGTCGTCGGGTCGAACGCATAGGGGCCGGCAAGGCCTATGAACGCAGCGGGCCGCGCGACCGCCTCGCCTTGCGCCGCCAGATAATGCGTATCCAGCGCGAGCAGAGCAGCGATATGCGCACCGGCCGAATGGCCGAGAAGGACGATGGGCCGCCCGGCCGTGCGCGCCAGATTGCGATAGGTCCAGGCGTAGGCCCGCGCCGCATCCTCGACGAAGCCGGGAAAAGCCGCCTGCGGAAACAGCCGGTAATCCGGAATGACCGTGGTGATGCCGCGTCTGGCAAGCGCCGCGCCGACAAACGCGAAGGTCGCCCGCTCGCCGGTGCGCCAGCTTCCGCCATAGATGAAGATTGCGATTGGCCCGGAAGCCCCCGCGCCTTGCGGCCGATAGATATCGAGCCGGTGACGTGGCTCCGGCCCATAGGCGATGCCGGTCTCGACGCTGACACCGCCTTCCGCGAACAGCGTGCTGAACAACACCGGCCGCCGCACCAGAAGCACGCCGAAGGCGGCCGCGGCAACGCCGATCACTCCCAGTGTGGTGAATAGTGCGAGAAGCCTCATGCACCCTATTTACCCGCAAATCGGCAAAAAGGTTTCAGCCAACCCGCCGGACGCGGGGTAAACGGACGCGATAAGGCGCGGGCGTAGCTTGCGGCTGCGCGGAGCGCCCGATATAAGCGCCCTGAGCCTCACACCGAACAGGAACAGCCGATGCCAGTCGAACGGACATTGTCGATCATCAAACCGGACGCAACCGAGCGCAATCTCACGGGCAAGATCATCGCCAAGCTCGAAGATGCGGGCCTGCGCGTGATTGCGCAAAAGCGCGTACGCTGGAGTGAGGCGCAAGCCAGCAAATTCTACGAGGTGCACAAGGATCGCCCGTTCTTTGGCGAATTGGTAACCTTCATGATTTCCGGCCCGATCGTCATGCAGGTGCTGGAAGGCCAGGACGCGGTCGCCAAAAACCGCGAAGTGATGGGCGCCACAAACCCGGCGAACGCCGCACCCGGCACGATCCGCAAGGAGTTCGCCGAGAGCATCGAGCGGAATTCCGTCCACGGCTCCGACAGCGCCGATAACGCTGCCGGTGAAATCGCGCTATGCTTTTCCGAGAGCGAAATCGTCGGTTGAGCCGATCATTTGCAAAAAGCGCTGGCATTTTGTATACGCGAACGAACGGTTTGTCGTAAATCGCAGTAGGAGTTCCTATGCGACCATATGCAGGACCTGCGCCGTATGATGGTTGCCTTTGCCAGCGGCCGAAGGGAACGCGGGGATAGTCATGGCTGTGCTGGATTGGGCATTTTGGGTCGCCCTCATGGACACCTTCTGGTCGGAGGTCCACCACCCGCTGTTCTGGGTGGGCGTGCTGCAGATCATCTGGGTCAACATCCTGTTGTCCGGCGACAATGCGGTGGTGATCGCGCTCGCCTGCCGCGCTCTGCCGCGCCGGCAGCGCATGTGGGGCATGACGCTGGGCGCGGGTGTGGCGGTGCTGCTGCGCATCGTCTTCACCCTGATCGTCTCGACGCTGATGCAGCTCCCCTATCTCAAGCTGGCTGGCGGCGTGGCGCTGCTCTATATCGCCATCAAGCTGCTCGTACCCGACGAGCATAACGAGGATGATATCCCGCAGAGCCGGCATCTCTGGCGCGCCGTGCGGATCATCGCCTTCGCTGATCTCATCATGAGCCTCGACAATGTGATCGCCATTGCGGCGGCGGCGAAAGGCAGCTTGTCGCTTCTGGTCATTGGCCTCGCCATCAGCGTGCCGCTCATCATTGCCGGGGCGGCGTTCGTCATGTCGATGCTGAACCGCTTTCCGATCCTGGTCTGGGCCGGCGCGGCGCTGCTAGGCTGGATCGCCGGCGAACTCGTCGGAACCGATCCGGCCATAAGGGAAATGCTCGTGGACCGGATCGGCCGGCACAATCTGCATCATTTTGCCGTCCTCTCCGGCATCGTCGGCATTCTCATCGTGGTTGGCTTGGGCTGGGTCTTGCGTCGCCGCCACCTCGCCCGTCTGGAGCGCAGTGCGGCGGAGCGCGCCTGATGATGCGTCGCGAATAGCTGTCTGTCGAAACGGGATCGTGTGGCGACGCGACGACGGGGTCATCCCGGCCGCGCTCGGCATCCCAGGATGCAACGTCTTGGCGTGTAGGGCAGGGCGGCTCAGTTCTTCTCGGCGGTTCGGCTTACCAGTTCGGCGGCGCGACGATACCACTTCTCGGCGAGCTTTGGATCGGGTTGCATTCCTTTGACGCGCAAGGTCGCGAGGAACTTCTCATCATAGGTCTGAGCGAGGGCGAAGGCGCCGAGTGCACTCTGCTGCAGGGCGAGATGCTCGAAAATGAGCCGCGCGCCCGATATATGCCCACGCGCCATCAGCTCACGGGCGCGGCGCAGCATCGATTCCTCTTCGGGCCTGGTGATCCCGGCCGCGTCCAAATCCTTGGTCACGGGCTCGTTGCTCGGCGCCCACACCTGGGTGACGGCCGCCCGCCGCGCCGCCTCGCGCGGTGGCGCCGCCGCGTCGAGCATGCTGGCGGCCTGCTCGATTTCCTTGTTAAACGCGTCCTGGTCCTTCCCGCTATCGCCATTCCCTGAGGGGCCGTTATCGGTCAGCGTTGGACGAAGCTGCAACGATTGCGCCTCCCTGCCGTCCGTCCGGGCGCCGGAGGCCGATCGCGCATTGTCTGCCGGCGCGCCGGCATAAAGCGCCGAGGCCGGACGTGTCGTCGCCTCGGGAACCGCGCGGACTCCATTGCCGCCGATCCGCGACTGGTTCCACTGCGTGCTGATCTGCTGGAATGCAAGACCGACCACCGCCACCGAGATGGAGATCGCCAAAATATTCCGGCCACCGGAACTTGCGCGCTTGGCGCGTCCCTCCTCGGCCTGGGGTCTCAATGCGGGAGGCGGCGGGGCCTTGCTGCGCAGGTCAGGCGCCCTCAGGCTCTTCTCTCGCGCCATGGCGTTCGCGTCGCGCGCCATGAAAATCGGCTCCCAGCCGGAAGGCGTGCCCGAGGCGCGGGAGCCATGGTCGCGGCGTGCGGCGCGGTCCAACACGCGTTTCAGCTCGGTTTCGAGCCCGCCGGTTTCCGGCTCGTGTGGGGGTGGCGACTGCTCGCCGCTCTGGCTCCGCCAACCGCTTTCCAGCGTCTGGGAACCGGGCCGCATCTGAATGATGGCGGCTCCCGTCTCGCTCGGAAATTCATTCCCGGCGCGCTGCAGAATGCGCCGCCAAGAGACCTTGTCCATTCTGGACCCCCACGCAATACTCGATCCCGGAGAACCATAGCCCCGCAATGTGGCGATGCTGGGTTTGACAGGAAACTCACATTTATAGAAAATTTACTTAAACTGCAAAAAGTTACGCGTAGGTTAATCGCGCCCTTGAGCATTTTTCTAGGTAAATGTGGCAAGGCTGCTTCGGGTTCTAAATCTCGTCGCGACGGGCGCCACCCGGACACCAAACCCCGCTTTTTTAGTTGCAAAACCAGCGGCGTTGACTTCCATTGATAAGCAAAAAAGGCTGCCGTCCTCTTATCATCTGTGCCGCCTCAAGCGAGGCGGAATGCGGATTATTGGGGTAGGCGGACTAATTCGGTTACATATTGCGTCAATGGGAGGAATGAATGGATAGAAGAGCGTTCTTGAAACGCGCCGCAGTCGTCGGCGCGGGGACTGCCGCCCTGGCGACGCCCGCGATCGCGCAAAGCCAGCCCGAGGTGAAGTGGCGTCTGACGTCGAGTTTCCCCAAATCCCTGGATACGATCTACGGCGCGGCCGAGACTTTCTCGAAATATGTCTCCGAGGCCACCGATAACAAATTCCAGATCCAGGTGTTTGCCTCGTCCGAAATCGTCCCCGGACTCCAGGCCGCCGATGCGGTCAGCGCCGGCACCGTGGAATGCTGCCACACCGCCAGCTATTATTTCTGGGGCAAGGACCCGACTTTCGCCTTCGGCACCGCCGTTCCTTTCGGCTTGAACGCCCGCCAGCAAAACGCCTGGCAATATTATGGCGGCGGCATCGATCTGATGAACGAATTCTACGACGGCTACCAGATCTATGCCCTGCCCTGCGGCAATACCGGGGCGCAGATGGGCGGCTGGTTCCGCAAGGAAATCAATACCGTTGCCGATCTGAACGGCCTGAAATTCCGCATCGGCGGGTTCGGCGGCAAGGTAATCAGCAAGCTCGGCGTCGTGCCGCAGCAGATCGCCGGCGGCGATATCTATCCGGCCCTGGAAAAAGGCACCATCGACGCCACCGAATGGGTCGGCCCCTATGACGACGAAAAGCTCGGCTTCCAGAAGGTCGCGCCCTACTATTACTATCCCGGCTTCTGGGAAGGCGGGGCCATGCTGCACTTGTTCTTCAACAAGGCGAAATGGGCCGAGCTGCCCGCCCCGTATAAAGCTGTGGCCACCGCCGCGGCCGAAGCGGCAAATGTGGACATGCTGTCCAAATATGACTATGTCAACCCGCCCGCGATCCGAAGCCTCGTCGCCAAAGGCACGCAATTGCGACCGTTCTCGCAGGAAATCCTGAATGCGGCCTTTGACGCGGCCCAGTCTACCTATGCCGATTTGAGTGCCAGCAATCCAAAATTCAAGAAAATCCACGACAGCGTCATGGCGTTCCGGAAGGACGCCTATCTCTGGCTGCAGATCGCCGAATACACCTATGACGCCTTCATGATGACTAAGCAGCGCGAGGGCAAGCTCGGCTAAGCACGATCAGGAAAAGTGGACACCGGTTTTCCTGAAAAATCGTGCGCAGGCAAAAAGGTAGCGATCAGGATCGTTTCCGTCAGAAATGATCCTGATCTAAGCACGAGCTTCCCAATCAAAAGCATCACGACAAAAGCGCCGGGATCGTCCCGGCGCTTTCCCCAAGGGGCAACCGATGAACACGCTGCTTCGCATCAGCGCGGTGATCGACCGGATCACCGCCTTTATCGGCCGCGCGGTGTCCTGGCTGATCCTGGCCGCCGTGCTGATCAGCGCCGGCAACGCCATCATCCGCAAGGCGTTCGACATGAGTTCGAACGCCTGGCTCGAATTGCAGTGGTATTTTTTCAGCGCGGTGTTCCTGCTCGCCTCCGCCTATGCGCTTCAGCGCAACGACCACATCCGCATCGATATCATCTCGGGCCTGCTGCCGAAGGCGGTGCGCAATTGGATCGATCTGCTCGGCCACATCCTCATGCTGATGCCGTTCGCGATCCTGATGATCTATGAAGCCGCGCCCTTCCTCTATGTCTCCTACATGCAGCAGGAACATTCGCCCAATGCCGGCGGCCTGATCGTCTGGCCAGCCAAGGCGCTGGTTCTGACGGGGTTCTTGCTGCTGGCGGCGCAGGGCGTGTCGGAGATCATCAAGCGCATCGCGGTGATGCGCGGCCTCATTCCGGACCCCTATGAAGAGCCGAGCGCCTATCAGATCGCCGAAGATGTCGGACCCCATGCGAGGCAACAGCCGTGACCGCGTTCGTCATCGAGAACATGGCGCCGATCATGTTTGCCAGCCTGATGGTGCTGCTGCTGCTCGGCTACCCGGTCGCCTTCGCGCTGGCGGCGAATGGTCTGGTGTTCGCCTTCATCGGCATCGAGCTTGGTCTGTTCCCGACCGTGTTCCTGCAAGCGCTGCCGGAACGCATCTTCGGCATCATGAACAACGACACGCTCCTGGCTATTCCGTTCTTCACCTTCATGGGGCTGATCCTGGAACGCTCCGGCATGGCGGAGGACCTGCTCGACACGGTCGGCCAGCTTTTCGGCCCGGTGCGCGGCGGACTGGCCTTCGCCGTGGTCTTCGTCGGCGCCCTGCTCGCGGCGACGACGGGCGTCGTGGCCGCTTCCGTCATCGCCATGGGGCTCATTTCGCTGCCGATCATGCTGCGCTACGGCTATGACCGGCGCGTCGCCACCGGCGTGATCGCGGCCTCCGGCACGCTGGCGCAGATCATCCCGCCGTCGCTGGTGCTCATCGTCATGGCGGACCAGCTTGGCCGGTCGGTGGGCGACATGTATGAGGGCGCGCTGATCCCCGGCCTCGTATTGACCGTCCTCTATACCGGCTATGTCGGTATCATCGCGCTGCGCCATCCGAAAGCCACCCCGGCACTGCCGGTGGAGGCGCGCACGCTGGGCGGCGGGGTAAGCTCGCTGTTTATCGTCATCGCGCTGTCCATCGCCGCCGGGTACGCGGCCATCGCCTATTTCCGCCCCGACATCCAGGAAAAGGGCATCTGGAGCGCCACCGCTTCCATGGCCATCGCCTATGCGATCGCCTTGATTAATCGGGGCCTCGGCCTCGGCTTGCTGTCGCGGCTGGCACAGCAGGTGATCATCGTACTGATGCCGCCGCTGGCGCTGATCTTCCTCGTGCTCGGCACGATCTTCCTCGGCATCGCCACCCCGACCGAAGGCGGCGCGATGGGCGCGGTGGGCGCGCTGCTGCTGGCGATTTCCAAGGGACGGCTGAATTTCACCCTCTTGCGGCAGGCGCTCGATTCCACCACCAAGCTGTCCGCCTTCGTGCTGTTCATCCTGATCGGGGCGCGGGTGTTCTCGCTTACGTTTTACGGCGTTAACGGCCATGTATGGGTCGAGCACCTGCTGCTCTCGGTGCCCGGCGGCCAGCTCGGCTTCCTCATCGTCGTCAATCTGCTCGTTTTCGTACTGGCCTTCTTCCTCGATTTCTTCGAGCTGGCCTTCATCATCGTACCGCTGCTGGCGCCGGTCGCCGACAAGCTTGGCATCGATCTCATTTGGTTCGGCGTGCTGCTCAGCGTCAATCTGCAGACCAGCTTCATGCATCCGCCTTTCGGCTTCGCGCTGTTCTATCTGCGCTCGGTCGCGCCGCGTGAGCCCTATCAGGACAAGGTGACCGGCGCGCGGATCGAGCCGATAACCACGGCGCAGATTTATTGGGGCGCCGTGCCCTTCGTGTTCATCCAGGTCATCATGGTTGCCCTGACCATCGCCTTCCCGCAGATGGTCACGCATTACAAATGGGGCGCGACCCACCTCGACCCGTCGAAGATCGAGATCAGACTCCCCCCGATCGGAGGCGGAGGCGCCCCGGCCTTCCAGAATTTCGACGCCCCGCCGCCCGGGCTCGGCGGAAAGCCGGCCAGCGGCGATGCGCCCAAACCCGCGGCGCCGCCGGTCGATCTCAGCCAGCCGCCCAAGTTCAATTAAGCTGACGACGTCGATGAATTCAGCAGATGTGAAGCCCGCTCGGAACGGGGAAACGATCAAAGGAAGACGACCAAGCGTCACCATCGTCATGCGACACGTAAAGGCATCCCGATCGGTCGATGACGGCGACCATAGAACCCCGCGCCGCGATGCAATCGGTATCGGCTTTGCCGTCGATCCACTTCGGCATGCCTCCGCCCAATGGCTCCAGCGGACCGCTGCCGTCGATCGGGCGTCGGTAGACTGCGCCTTGCGCCGCAAATGGGTCGGTGGATGCCGACACGAAGATGTCGTTTCGGCCAAAAGCGACGGCGGAGCAATGATCGGCGTGAAGCCCCCGGCTCTCGATCGTCCATGTCGCTCCGGCGTCGCGACTGACGCAAAGCCCCACCGCCGCCGCCGCGATCACGATGCCGGGCCGGGTTGGATGGGCGCGGACCTGATGCACATCGAACTCGATATCGATTGTCGGCCGCCAGCTGAAGCCGGAATCGGTCGATCGAGGTATCCCGCCGACATGGACGTTGGCGAGCAGCACGCCGCCATCGCAGGTCGCCGTCATCGACCGAATGCCAAGCGGCGGCCCCATCCGCTTGCCGTCGACGATCGCCGACCCCGCATACCACCTGTCGCGGTCCTTTACAGCGTCGAAACCCGTCAGCCATTGCTGCGCGCCGCCCGGATCGACGCGCAGGATGTGTGCGTCGTCGGTTCCGACAAAGACAGCGTCGCCAATGGGTACGCAGCATGAAAGCGCGAATTCGCTGTTTGCGATCTCGGACCATTCGCCATCAGGGGATCGCCGGTAGAGCGAATGCCCGCCGACAATCGCGAGCACGCCCCCACCTTCGTCTGCCGCCAGACCGCGAACCGATCGATCGGCGAAGTCTTGACGGATCGTTTTCCCGGTGACGCTGAACAGCCCCTCGTCCCACGTTGCGACCAGAATGGAGGGTGGTGGCATCAAAGCGTATCCTGTCAGCGGAAGGCGGCCGCCGTGTCAGACCGGGTCACGGTCGAGCCACGCGCTGCGATAAGCTCAGCCATAAAGCGTAAACCCCCGCTCAAGCAGCGGCCCGCTGGTGCGCGGACGGGTCCAAAGCCCGTGCCGCGAGGGGATGGCGACGAGCCGCCCATGCGCGTGCGACCGCGCGATCGTCGCGAGGCTGCGTGCGATCCCGTACAGCTTTCGCGCCCGGCTGACGCGCGCCCGCTGGTCCCAGGCCGCCGCGCCGTGGCTGCGCACCAGCCGCCCGATGTCGCGATAGACGAAACGCGCCGACGCAATTGCCCAGGCCGAACGGAACGAAAGCGACTTGATGCCGTGCCGCGCCGATACATAGAACTGGTCGCTCATGGTCAAAAGCCGCTGCGTCACCTGATGCACCGCCTCGCGGTTGGCCGGTTCGGCCACCGCACCGGGCCGCACGCCGGCTTCCTTAAGCCAGTCCGCCGGCAGATAGACGCGGCCGTTCGCGGCATCGTCCATGACGTCGCGGGTGATGTTGGTGAGTTGGAACGCGATGCCGAGATCGGAGGCTCGGTCGAGCGTGGCACCGTCGCGGACGCCCATGATGATCGCCATCATTACGCCGACCACGCCGGCCACATGATAGCAATAGGACAGCGTATCATCGAGGGTTTCGTAGCGCCGCCCTTCGACATCCATGGCGAAGCCGTCGAGATGATCGAGGAGATAACGCTCCGGCAGGCCGCGCTCGCGGACGACACGGTGGAGGGCGCCGAACACCATCTCATCCCATTCGCCGCGCACCGCCGCCCGTGTCTTCTCGCGCAATTCGGTCAGCCGGCTGCCCGCCGACCGTTGCGTGGCATCGCCCGTGGCAAATCCAAGCTCCTGGCCGTCGATCACATCGTCACAATGGCGGCACCAGGCGTAGAGCATATAGGCGTGCGCGCGGGTGTCGGCGTCGAACAGCCGCGCCGCGGCGGCAAAGCTCTTGGAACCGTTTTCGATGCGCTCGCGGCTATATCTGACGATCTCATCCATCTTGCTGACCTGCATTTCCAAATCTGCCTGGTTTGAGTGTCGTCTCCCGAAGATGCGTGAGAGCCTTATGAATAGGAACCGGCGGCCGGCCGATCAAGATACGCGCCTTGTCGGCATAAGTCGACGCGGCCCGGTAGAACCGCTCGATCAGCGGTTCGTGCAGCTCGTAAAAGCGCTGCAGCACCTTATACCGGCTGTCCGGCTCGGCGGCCAGAAACAGGAACCTGTTCAGCATGCGATAAAATCCGCGTTCCTGCCAGCGCTGTTTCGAGCACGCCTGCGTAAGGCGCGCAGCGCTTTGCGTGGTGATCTCGGGCAGGGCCGCCAGGGCGTCGGCGACCGCGACGGCGTCGGGCAGCGAATATCCGGTGGTCGGATGGAACAGCCCGGCGCGGAGCCCGATGCGGGCCGCTCCCGTGCCCGCCTCGCGCCAGAATGCGTCGATATCGCCGCCCAGCAGAATTGGCAGCGTGCCGGTTTCCTCCCGCAGAACCTCGCTGATATGCCAGCGGCGTGACACCGCGTAGGCTTCGATGCGTGCGCGCAGCTTTCCCGGTTCGAGCGCCGGCCCGTCGGCATAATAGGTGTCCTCGATCAGAATCGTGTCGGCGGAAAACGGCAGCGTATAGACAAAGCGGTATCCATCGCTCTGGCTCACCGTCGCATCCATGATCACGGGGATCGTCTCGCCATGCGGCTCGCTGACCCGGACCTCCAGGCCGACGAATTTCTGAAAGGCGAGCGCCAGCGCCGGTGAGGGAGCCGGCCCGCGCCCATCGATGATGCAGCGCCCGCTCAGCCTTTCGCCGCTTTCCAGCGACAGGCCGGTGCCGTCCAGCGCGGCGATCCTGGTGTCCAGCCGGACGGCATCGCCAAGCCGGGGGAATGCCTCGTCATGCAGCCTCTCGGCGGTAACGCGATTGATACGGCGCCCGCAGCGTGCGGGTGAATTTGGGAAAGCGCACCATCTGCCCCGGCCAGCGATGCGCGATGAACGGGGCCATCCAGCCATTCTGCGCCGGCGTCAGATCGGTCGAATGGCACGACCAGGTGTGATTGCCCCCCAGGCGATCCCCCGCCTCGATGACGAGCAGCCGCAATTCCGGCCGCCTTGCCTTCAGGCGATAAGCCGAAAGCGTCGAGGCCAGCCCGCCGCCGGCGAAAATCACGTCGTAATCGGCCATCAGGCACGAGTCCATTGCCGGGGTTGTCGATGCGTGGCTGCTTAGCCTCGCGCCATTTTCGGAAGAACGCAGCCTAGACCCATTCCCGATCCGAATGAATCTGGAATGGGTCTCAATTCTTTGCCGGCCGCGCTTCTATCCGAAAGCCGCGCAACACCTTTCGGGAAGCGCTCTAGCTTATACGCGTTTCAGCGGAAAACCACGGTGCGATGGCCATTCAGCAGAATGCGGTGCTCCGCGTGCCACTTCACCGCACGCGCCAGCACCTGGCATTCGATGTCCCGTCCCGCGGCGACCAGGTCGTCCGGCGACATGGCATGATCGACCCTGGCGACTTCCTGCTCGATGATCGGCCCCTCGTCGAGGGCGGCGGTCACGTAATGTGCCGTGGCGCCGATCAGCTTGACGCCGCGCTTATGCGCCTGGTGATAGGGCCGCGCACCCTTGAAGCTGGGCAGAAACGAATGGTGGATGTTGATTGCCCGTCCTTCGAGGCGGCGGCAGAGATCATCGGACAGGATCTGCATATAGCGCGCGAGCACGAGAAAATCGGCGCCCTCCTCCTCGAACAGCTCCAGCAACCGGGCTTCTTGTCGCGGCCGCGTCGTCTCGATGATGGGCATATGATGGAAGGGGATGTCGTTGCTGGCGGCGAATTGGTAGAAGTCGCGGTGGTTCGAGACAATGGCGGCGATCTTGATCGGTAGTGCGCCGATGCGGTGCCGATAGAGCAGATCGTTGAGACAATGGCCGAAACGCGACACCAGGATAATGGCCTTCGGCCGCTCGCCCACATCATGCACCGTCGCGTTCATATCGAAGCGCGCCAGGAGCGGAGCGAAAGCGGCGCGGACCTCCTCTATGCCCAACGGCGCTGGCGCCGCAAATGACGTCCGCATGAAAAACTGGCCGGATTCGGCGTCGCCGAATTGCGCACTGTCGGTGATGTTGCAGCCATTTTCGGCGAGGCAGCCCGATATGGCCGCGACGATGCCGGGTCGATCCGGGCAAGAGAGGGTGAGCACAAACCGCGAGGCCAGAACGGTCATCATGCGGCCGTCTTACCTTGAAATCCCGCCATTGGCTGCCGATCATCGCCCGCTAAATCGCTCTCCTGCCATAGCATTCGTTCAGGATAGCCCAAAGATCAAGCGCCGCGTGCGGCGGCAGTCACTTGGCGCTGGCTTTGCTTTTGCTGATGCCGCGTTCGCGGTTTTCGCGCAAGCGGCCATCCTTCTGCGGATCCTTCACCCGGCCTTGACCGGTGTGCCGAGGTTTGGCGTGCTTGACGGCGGTTTTTTCTGACATGCGCGGGTCTCCGGTCTTGCTGATGCACAAGTAACGAATGCCCCCGCCGCTTGTTCCGCGAAGGATGTGCGTCATCAGGAGTCGCGAAATGGCAGACGCGGTTAATGCGCCGCTGCGGTCGCCGCTTCGGCTTGCCGCAAAAAGGTCAGCACGAGCTTGGTGAATTCGTCGGGCAATTCGACGTTGGAGAGGTGGGCCGCGTCGAGAATCGCCAGCCGGGCGCTCGGGATTGCGTCCGCGATGGCTTCGGCCATGGCCGGCGGCGTCGCTATGTCCCGCGCCCCCGCAATGACCAAAGTCGGCATGGTGACGAGCGGAAGGTCGGCGCGCAGATCCATGTCGCGCAGTGCCGCCGCCATGGCGGTATAGCCCTTGGGCGGAACACCGGCGACCATCGCCAGCATCTTTGCCGTCACGGCCGGCTGCCGCTCGATGAACTCCGCGGTGAGCCAGCGTTGAATGGTGCCGCCGGCCACCGCCTGCATGCCTTCCGCCTCGATCAGCGCGATGCGGGCGTTCCACATGTCCGGTTGCCCCATGAAAGCCGAGGTATTGGCCAGCACCGCGCGCGTCACCAGACCGGGCGCGTGCGCGCCGAGCCACAACCCGACCATTCCCCCGAGCGACAACCCGCAAAACGTCACCTTGGTCAGCTTCAGCGCCTCGATCAGCTCCTGAGCGTCCAGGCCGACGCGCGCCAGGCTGTAGGGTCCGGCCGGAACATCTGAGGCGCCGTGACCGCGATTGTCGTAGCGCAACACCCGGAAATGCCCGGCAAGCACAGGCATTTGCAGGTCCCACATATCCAGCGTCGATCCGAGCGAATTGGAAAGCACCATCACCGGACGGTCGTCATCGCCGTCGAGACGATAGTGCAGCGCGGTTCCGTCGCTCATCGGCATCATCGGCATTGCGGTCTTCCCCTGCATCGTGTTTTTGACGCCTCGCCGAAACGTCACCGCCGCCCCTGACCGCGCATCCATCCTCGGCCTCTGCCTGACCATCGGTCCCTTTTGCTGAGTCGCGATAGTCAAACGGATTGACGATAGCATCAATCATCCGAGCGTGCATCAGCCTGGGCCTAGCCGTACAGGCCGCGATCCGATCTGATCCTTAGATGCGGAGCTGTATCGCCTTTTCCGGCGGTCCAAGCCGTTTTGCTAGGTGATTCTAATGCAAGAGCTTCGTATATTGCCAGTAATGGCCAGCCGCTCGGCACGGCTTATGCGGGAGACGCGAGGCCCGCGCCGGGGGAATGGCCGCAAGATCTGGGAGTGCCGGGGGGCAGTGTGAACTTCAGGGAATGGTGGCCGTCGCGTTGGAGACAGACACCGGAGCCGTCATCGCGGATCGCCGAACCCGAGAAGCCGGCCATCGCGCTGATCGGCGGAACCGGCGCGCTCGGCTCCGGGCTGGCGCGGCGGTGGGCGGCGGCCGGATATCCCGTGGTGATCGGATCGCGCGACCCGGCCAAGGCGCAGGCGCTAGCTGATGGCTTCGGTGCGCCCCCGGGAGCACCCCGTCCGCGCGGCACCCGCAATCCGCAAGCGGCGGCGATAGGCGACATCGTCGTCTTCACCTTGCCGTTCCTGCGCCAGCAGGCGCTTCTCGATGATCTGCGTCCGGGTCTGAAGGGAAAGCTGGTCTTGACCTCCGCCGTTCCTCTCGCGGCGGATGCGCCCGATCGCGTGCCGCCGGGCAGCGTTTGTGCCGCAACTGAATTGCAGCGCACTTTGGGAGCCGATGCGCGGGTGGTGTCGGCGTTTCACACGGTTCCGGCCCGCCGGCTCGACGGCGGCGGCGCGGTCGATTGCGATGTGCTGGTCTTCGGCGACGACGCGGCGGATCGTACCGCTGCGATCGGCCTGGTCGAAGCCGCCGGAATGCGCGGCATCCATGGCGGCCCGCTCGCCAACTCGGCCGCCGCCGAAGCGCTGACTTCGGTGCTGATCGGCATCGGCCGCCATTACAAGATCGACGGCCCGACCATCCGCATCACCGGTCTTTAGAGCGCGATCCGGTAAAGTGGAATCCGGTTTACCGTCCGATCGCGCGCCAGGCAAAGATCTAGAGCGGGCCACAACGGAAAGATGCTTCCACCTAAATCGATCCCGCTCTAAGCTGAAGCCGCCCTCGCCCCGGCGAGGCAGCCGGAGCCTGATAGCGTCAGCCGGCCCGTTTGCCGCGCAGCACGGCCGTCAGTTCCGCCATGATCGAAAGCGCGATTTCCGCTGGGCCTTGCGCGCCGATATCCAGACCGATCGGCGCATGAATACGCGCGAGATCGGCGTCGGTGCAGCCCATCTCCTTCAGCCGCTCAAGCCGCTTTGCATGGGTGCGTTTGCTGCCCAATGCGCCCACATAGAACGCACCCGACTGCAGACCGATTCGCAAAGCGCCATCATCGATCTTGGAGTCATGGGTGAGCGCGATTAGCGCGGTGCGGCTGTCGATGCCGATCAGCGGCAACCCGTCCTCGGGCCAATCGGCAATGAGATGGGCATCGGGAAACCGTTCTGGCGTCGCGAAAGCGGTGCGCGGATCGATGATCGTCACGTCGTGGCCGATCATGCGCGCGACCGGCAGCAGGAACTGCGCGGCATGCACCGCGCCGATGATGATCAGCCGCACCGGAGGATTGAAAATGCGGATGAAGACCTCGCCCTTGCCGGTCTCCACCGTGGCGCTTCGGTCGAGGCGGAATCCGTCGGCCAGGCTATCGGCAAGCTCGGGCCATTCCGCCCGTTCGTCGGGCGAAACGAGCGCCTGATCGCCGGTCATGATCCAGGTCAGCAGCGCCATTGGCCTGCGCTCGGCTTGCGCCCGCAGGATTTTCTCGGCCAGCTCTTTACGCATCGATGCTCCCCGTCATGCGCCGGTAAACGGCTCGACAAAAATACGGATGCGTCCACCGCAGGCAAGGCCGGCGCGCCACGCGGTCTCGTCCTGTACGCCGAATTCGAGAAGCTTCGGCGCGCCGCCCGCGATGATGTCGGCCGCCTCGGTGATCACCTCGCCCTCGACGCAACCGCCCGAAACCGAGCCGAGAAAGTTGCCATCGCTATCGACGATGAGCTGGCTGCCCGTCGGCTGCGGCGCCGAGCCCCAGGTCTGGACCACGGTGGCGATGGCCAGCTTACGGCCCTCCGCCTGCCATTCGAGAGCGGTTTGCAGCATGTCGTTCGCGCTCATTCGCACTGTCCTCTTTCAATTGGCCTGCCAACGCCCATGTGCCCACAATATGGCATGGCGCTTGCGTATACTTAAGACATTCCGGATGTGGGGGCGCCGCAGGGTCACGGCAATCCAGGCAAAGAATCCCTTGCGCGCGAATGGTCTTTGGTGTTGATGCGGATAATGCCGATACCACAATAGGCAGGTCCGACAAAGCGTTCTCGCGGATTGCCCGCCCCGAAGCGATCTGACAAGCCAAGATGTAATACGGGCGAAGCGGTCCACCGCATCATCCTGGGCGGTGGGGAGATATGAGTAATGAGACTTGGAAAGCATATTGCCGTCATCGGCGCGGGCGTGGTCGGCCTCGCGATCGCGGTGAAGCTGCGGCGTGAGGGTTATCGCGTCACCCTGTTCGATAGCGACGCGCCGGGCAGCCGCGCCTCGTCCGGCAACGCCGCGCTGATCATGACCGCGCAGATTTCCCCGCTGTCGCAGCCGGGGCTGTGGCGCAAGGTTCCGGGCATGCTGTCCGACCCGCAAGGCCCGCTCGTGGTGCGCTGGAGGCATCTGCCGCGCCTGACGCCCTGGTTCGTGCGCTTCCTGCGCAACAGCAGCTGGAAGCGCTATGAGGAGATCGCCGAGACGCTCGCACCCTTGGTGACGCGTTCGCTGGACTCCTGGGTCACGCTTGTCGGGCCATCCGAAAGCGCTAAGCTGTTCCGCCGCGACGGTCTGCTCTATGTGTTCAAGGCCCCGAAGAATTTCCGCGCCGGGAAAAAGGAAGCCGAATTCCGCCGTCGCTACGGCGTTGCCTCCGAAATCATTCCGCCCGAGGAGCTGCGGCAGATGGAGCCCTCGCTCGGTCCCAATCTGGCCGGCGGCGTTCTCTATGGCGACAGCGGCCATTGCACCGATCCGCAGACGCTCTCCGCCTCGCTGGCCGGCGCCTTTCGCACCGGCGGGGGTGAGATGCGCCGCAGCCGCGTCCGCCAGCTTGTCGCCGTGCAGGGCGGCGTGCGGGTGGTGACCGAGGACGGCGAAGTGCGCGTCGATGAGGTGGTGGTCGCCGCCGGCATCTGGTCGCCGCCGCTGGTCAAGCCGTTCGGCGTCAAGCCGTTGCTGGCGGCAGAGCGCGGCTATCATCTGATGCTGCGCGACCCGCAGATCTCGCTGCGCCGGCCGATCGGCGCGGGCGACGACAAATTCATCATCACGCCGCTCGCCGGAGGCATCCGCCTCGCCGGCACCGCCGAATTCGCCCATGTCGATGCGGCACCCGACTGGCGCCGCTCGGATATGCTGCTGAAGGCGGCAAAGACCATCCTGCCGGAGATCAACGGCGAGCAGACGGCGACCCGCTGGATGGGACCGCGCCCGTCAACGCCGGATTCCCTGCCGATCATCGGGCGCACGCCGAAAAACCAGAACATCATCTGCGCCTTCGGCCACAGCCATCTCGGCCTGACCCTCGGCGCGGTCACGGCCGAACTGGTCGCCGATCTCGTGGCACGGCGCGGCCCCGGCATCGCCGCACTGAAGCCGGACCGCTTTTAGCGAGATCGATCGGGCAAACCCAGCCTTTCCGAAATCCCGGCGCAGGCGGGGATCCAATAAGCAATTGATTTCGCGAAAGAAAACCGGATCCCCATCTGCGCGGGGATTTCGGCTCGATTTGTGGATTCAGCGGCGCGGCGCCGTTGTTCCGCGCGGCCGCCGCGCCGCGATTGGAGGCTCAACGCCCGAAGAAGCCCTTCAGCTGTTGCGCGAATTTGTTGCGCTTGCGCTTGCGGTCGAGATCGGCCTGGCTCTTCACCCAGGCGATCTGCACGACGCGCCGCTCGCCATCGAACGGCATGTGCCCGTGCCAGGAATTGTCGGACCGGAGGAAGCCGAACACGGTGCCCATGGTTGGCGGCACCTCGGCGGCGTAAGGCTCGAAATGCTCCCCGTCATACAGAACCCGCAGGCGGCCGCCGGTGCTCTGCTGCCATGTCTCGTTCATGTAGACCAGCATGGTCATCACCTTCGACGCCCCGTCCGTATGGATTGCGCCATATTTCGGCTGTGAACGCTTCATGATCGTCGTCAGCCGCGGATAGGGATGCAGGTCGAGGTCGAATTTGCGCGACAAGGTCTCGGTCAGCTCCGGACCCTCCAGCTCCTCGATCAGCGATTTGAACTGCCCTTCCAACTGCACGTCGTCGATCGTCAGATATCCGGGCTTCGTAATGTCGGGAAACGCCTCGCCCAGGTCTTCGGCGGACTCGTCCGCAAGGAAATTGCTGCCCAGGAAGAAGCTATAAGGCTCGCGCGACAGCGGAGCCTCACGTATTGCATCGAGATTGATGAACATGGCAAAATGGTTCCGGCTTAGATCCCCCAAGAAAGACCGGCAGACGCTGGCCAGCACACCATCTGGCCAGTATGAGAGCAGCGTTCAGCTGGAGCCGCGCTCCCGACCGACGGCCTTTCGCCCAATGCGAAGCATGCGTGCGCCACATTTCGCGCAGATGCGTCACAGCTCACGGCTAGGCTTGGTATGTGTCAAAATCGTGGTGAAATTTGGCGCCCGGCCAGTGGCAGGAGGGGGGAACGTCTGGCGCGCTTCATTTCAGCGCCTCGTGCTTCTCCAGCAGCCATTTGGTGTTCACGCCGAGCCATTTTTGCTCCAGCGCGAGCAGCTTGCCGCTCTTGTGCCAATCGGTGACGGCGGCGGAAATGAGTTGGCCGAAGGGAGCGTCTTTGTCTTCGGTCCTGACTCCGATGGCCCAGGGCAGCGCCGGCAGATCGACCATTGTCACGGCGTAATCGGCCCACGCGTCGGGCTGGTCGTGCTTTCTTTGCAGCAGCCGCACATCTTCGTCGGCAAGCGCGATGCAGCGGCCGTCACGCAGGGCGCGTTCGCCTTCGGCGAAGGTCTTTAGCTCAAGGGGATCGATGCCGCCGGCAAGCGCCAGCAGCTTTTGGTTGTAATAGGCGCCCTTGATGATGCAAAGCGGCTTGCCCGTCAGGTCGGCGGCCGAGCCAATATTGGCGCCCTTCCGCGCCACCACCGCGACGCCGCTGGCGTAATAATATGGCTCGATCAGGCCAATTTCCTCTGCTCTCGCGCGGGTCACCGTCATCGTGGCGATGATCATGTCGATGTCGCCCTGCTTGAGAAACTGTATCCGGCTGGACGCGGAAACGGACATCAGCTTCAGCGGCACCCCGATCCGTTCGGCTATGTCCTGCGCCAGATCGACCTCCAGCCCGATGATCCGGCCGGACGAATCACGGAAGCCGAAAGGCGGGTAATCGGGCTTCACCCCGACGATGAGCGCACCGCGCGCCTTGATGTCCTCAAGCAAACCGGCCCGCGCGTCTCTGGGCAGACAGGCCGCGATGGCGGCGAGAAGCAAGACGCGCAGCCAGGACCGGGATAGCATCGGGAGTCTCCAACATAGAGCGCGCGAGGAACCGCGGGCGGCGGGCAAGCTATGTGCCATATTGCGGCGGGAAGATGAACCCGCGCCGAAAGACACCGGCGGATGCGTCGGGCGGCGCCGGATATTCGCGGCGCCGCGCCCTTTCGCTTAGAGTCTTTTCCAGCAAAGTGGACGCCGGTTTGCGTCGAGAAAATGCGAGAAAACAAAGAATTAGAGCCGCGCTCCGATTTAATCGGAGCAGAAAAGGCTCTAGCGTCTTTTCTGTTCCGAAAACGCTTTAACGCCCGCGCCAAGCCCACAGAACCAGCACCGCGCCGACGATCGCGGCGATGTACAGCATCAGCGGCGACGGCAGCAGGCCGAAGATGATGGCGAGATGGAACCCGATGAACGCTCCGGCGATGCCGACCAGCGCCGAGGTGACGTCGCTCTGGCGCGTGGTGAACTGCCGGCGCAGCCAGGTCTCGCCGTAGCGGTTGAAGATCAGGCCGGCGACGATGCCGATGATGAGGACGATGAGCAGGTTCGCCACGGCCGTCGTGAGGATAGGCATGGATGTCTCCGTTTCCGGGGAGCCTTGTATCCGCCCTGCGGCCCCCCGCCGCGATTAGAGAATCAGCCGGATAGCCCCCTCGCCTTCATAGTCGATCCGGGCGGCATTGCCAGAGCAACCGCGCGGCGCCCGCATTTTGATGCTCCGCGTTGCAATTATCTCTATACGGATGCTTCACGTGGAGTGGAGCAGCCAGGCGAGACCGGCATCGCGATCGTGACGACCGTGCCGCGCGCCTCCGCGCTCGAAAGGGCGAGTGACCCGCCGTGGAGATGAACGATCCGTTTGGCGATCGTCAGACCCAACCCGTTCCCCTTCGTGCTCTGCCGGATTTTCTTCCCTCGGTAGAACGGCACGAACACCTTCTCGATCTCATCGGGCTCGATCGCGGCGCCCCCATTGGCCACCGAAATCGACACCTCCGCCGGGGCCGCGCGCGCCGTCACCCGAACCTCACCGCTCATCTGGGAAAACTTGATCGCGTTCTGTATGATATTGACCAATGCACGCTCGATCAGCCCGATATCGCCGCTGAGATACACATTCGGGGCGTCCCAGTCGGCGGCGATGGTGACTGTCGCGGCTTCCGCTTCCAATTGCAGCTTCTGGCAGATGTCCTGCAGCAGTTCGGTGACCGAGAAGGTTTCATAGCGCAGCGGCGCATCCGATCCCTCCAGGCTTGCAAGCTCGAATATCGCCTCGATCATGCCGAATATCTGCGTATTCGCCTTCAGGGCGGCGGTGAGATAGTCGTTGCGCTGCTCGCCCGGCATTTCGTCCCACTTCATCAGCAGGGTTTCCAGATATCCCTGGATGCCAGCGATCGGCGTTTTGAGATCATGGGACATGTACACCATGAATTCGCGCCGCATCGCATCCGCTGCCCGGAGCATGTCGATCTGCGTCTCGATCCGCTGCACCATCGAGGCGAAGCTACGGGCAAGCTGCCCGATTTCATCGTCGGCTTTCCATTCCGGTATCTGCGCGAGCCTGCCCGCCCTGCCCGGCTCGAAGGCGGCGACCGTCCGCGTCAGATGCCGCAGCGGCGCGGTGATGCGGTAAAAGGACAGCCCGCCCAGCAGCAGCGTGATCAGGACGCCGCCCGCCAGCAGCGCACCGCTTAGGCGCAGCACGTAGCTGGTGCGGAACATGCTTGCGGCACTATTATAGGCTTCGCCGCCCAGCACGACATAGACATAGCCCGGCGGCTGGCCGGGACGCGAAATCTCGGCGGCGGAAAACACCTTCGGGCTGCTTGGATCGCGCGGGTCGTCACCCCGGATCGGAAACGCTCGCGACCTGCTCAGCAACGCCCTTATCGGCGCAAGCGAGACAGCGGAGAGCTTGATTTTGCCCACTGGTGCCGCATGGCCGAGAATCCGGCCGCCCGCGTCGAGCAGGTAAATTTCAGCATCGGGGTTCAGCTCCATCAGTGAGGTGAATGCCGCCGCATTCTGGGCCGAGCCGGGATCGGCAGCGGCATCCGCCAGATATTTGTCCCTGATATGCGCCGCGATATCCAGGTTGAGACTTTGGTCGACGGCTTGCAGATTCGCTCTGGTCGTCATCAGCATCAGCGCCAGATAGATTGCGGCGAGGCCGACGATCAGCACGGCGAGAGCCGCGATCAGCCGGGCGGTAAAGCTCCGCAAGGGGCCCCGCATCACACCGCGCGCGTGTTGAATTTGTAACCGACGCCCCAGACGGTCAGGATGAACTGCGGCTCGCGCGGGTCGTCCTCTATCTTGGCTCGCAGCCTGTTGATGTGCGAGTTGACCGTGTGCTCATAGCCCAGATGGCTGTAGCCCCAAACCTTGTCGAGCAACTGCGCGCGCGTGAAGACGCGCCCCGGATATCGAACGAAGTGCAGCAGCAGGTCGAATTCCTTCGCCGTCAGCTCGACCGCGCGTTCGCCGATCTGGATCGAGCGCTCGTCGATGTTCAGGCTCAGGCGGTCCAGTTTGAGGATTTGCGTGGCGCCCATATCCGGGCGATAGCGGCCGGGCTCCATCCGGCGGACGATCGCCTTCACCCGCGCCAGCAATTCGCGAATGCTGAACGGCTTGGTCAGATAGTCGTCCGCTCCCATCTCCAGGCCAAGAACACGGTCGATTTCCGACGATTTCGCCGTCAGCATCAGCACCGAGGTATCGGTGCCCGCCTGCCGGATCATCCGGCAGATTTCCAGCCCATCGACCTCCGGCAGCCCGATGTCCAGCACGATGATCCGGTACTTGCCGGATCGGGCGAGCTGCAGGCCCGAACGGCCGTTTCCGGTGATGTCCACCTCGTATCCGGCGTCGCGGAAATGGAGCGGCAGCACGCTGCCCAGGTCCGGACAGTCCTCGATGATCAGGACGCGGGGAGCCTTGTTCCCCCGGGGATGCTCAACCAGCTGCAAGGCGGTCATGGCGTTCACGCGCTCCCGCCGCCGGATCGGTCTTAAGGCGGCTCGGTGCCATTAGCTCAGACTTCCGATTGCCGCGCCAGCCCGCCTCGCGAAGTTGTGTCGGCTGTGAGGAAATCGTGAGAATTTTGATATGTTGTCGGGATTTATCTCCGCGATCCTCCCTTCACGGCCGGTTGGTGGTGGTCGAAAAGATCCGGCCTCGCCTTATCCGGTGGCTTATTAGGTTCTCAGGCTTGTCCTCAACCCGAGGCGATTTCGAAGAAGGGAAATCATATGTTCCGCAAACTATCCGCCGCAGCGCTGGCTCTGGCTTTTCTGGCGACACCCGCCCTTGCCATGGACTGCGAAAAGGAATTCCGCGTCCGCGTCGACCACATGATGGAAGCGCCGACCGCCCAGACCATCTATTTCATCAAAACCACGCGGTTTCTTTTGCAGGGCTACGACGCCTGTATGAAAGGCGACATGGAGACGGCCACCAAGATGTTTGAAGAAGCGATGACGACCACACACTGAGCTTTCAGTCAGCGGCGGCGCTCCCCAGTCTTTTCTGGGGGAGCGCTTGCCGCCGGATCGCCCCCCGGTCAGCCGATGGCGACGCAACTCGAATTTCGCGTCTCCTCGAACCTCTCATAGGTCCGGCGAACATCGGCAATATCCGCCGAGTTCGAAATGCCGCGCTCCGCATCCTCCAGCACGAGCGCGGCGTGCTTCTGCAGCACATCCAGGCGTCGCGGCTCGCGTTCCACTCTGGCGACGGCGGACAGGAGCTGCAACAGCCGGATCAGCACCGCCGGGTTGCCAGGCGCATTCTGCCGGATCATGTTGAACATCGTGGCGGCCAGGCCCTCATAATCGATGCTCGGCACCACCAGCACCACCTCGCCGTCACGTTTCACGACGCCGGTCGGCAGATGCAGCGGCACGATATCGCAAAGCGCGGTTCCCAGCCTGTCGAGGACGCTGAGGGCCGTATGCGGATCGTTGATGCCGGGTGACAGCGCCCGCACCGCGACTTCCACCAGCTGACGGATGGCAAATTCCAGATCGACCGATCCGGCCCGTTTCGCGCCCAGCGCGGTCGCATTCCGGATTGCGGCGTCGGCATCCTCCACCGGCGAGCGTGTGACGGCGATGGGCACGCCTGGAAACACATAATGCCCCGGCCGGACGAGCAGCCGGATCGCCGTCTTGTGCTCATGCGCCCAATCGGCAAGGCCCTGCTCATCCAATTGCTGCAAATAGCCGTGCCGCTGGTCGGCGACCGGCACCGCGCCGCGCCAATACGCCTCGCCCGGCGGCTGCGGCTGCTCCTCATCGACGGTCAGGCGCTGGATCGCGGCGCGCACATCCTCGCTCACCAGATCGATGACGGTATCGACGCTGATGCGGCTGGCCATGTGTCCGACGAAATACACCAGTGTCGCGACGCAGAGCAGGGCAAGCACGATGCCGAAGGTCAGCGCCAGATGCGGAACGAAATTCCCCTCATCCGGCGTGCGGACGCTGCGAAGCACCATCAGCGCATAGGAGAAGGTGCCCAGGAACGCGCCGAGGGTGAACTGGTTGCCGCGATCCCTGGTGAAATTGCTCATCAGGCGCGGCCCCATTTGCCCGGCGGCCAGCGACAGTGCGGCGATGGTGATGGAAAACACCGTACCGGCGACCCCGATCGTCGAGGAGGCGACCGCACCCAGCAGCGTCCGGGCGCCGGTTGCTCCGCCCGTATACAGCCACGACCCGTCCGACAGCCACGATGGTGGAATCCCATAGCGATCGAGCTTGACCATGAGCACCGCCAGGACCAGGCCCGCAAAAACCATGAGCCCGGGAATCAGCCAGAACGTGTCCTTCAGATCACTGGTGAGTTTGCGGATGCGTGCAATCAAGGTGGGGCCTCTGAAACTGCCTGTCGAGGATTAGGAAAGCCTTCCGCCAATTGGGTTCGAGCGCGGCGAAAGTTGCTTGCGTTCACGCCTCCTTGGCCCGTTTGGGGCGCTCGGTTGCGGGTCCGGTGGATTCGAACAGGTTGAACGCCGTGTCGATCAGCGCCAGATGTGACAGCGCCTGCGGGAAATTGCCAAGCATGAAGCCGCCTTCGACGTCATATTCTTCGGCCAGCAATCCGACGTCGTTACGCAAGGCCAGCAAGCGCTGGAACAGCTCCCGCGCTTCATCATGCCTGCCCTGCATCGCCAGATTGTCCGCAAGCCAGAAGCTGCAGGGCAGGAACGCGCCCTCGGCGGACCGCAATCCGTCATCGGTCGTGGCGTTGTTGTAGCGGCAGACAAACCCGTCCACCATCAGGTCGCGCTGGATGGCCTCGACGGTTCCGATCACGCGCGGATCGGATGCGGGAAGGAACCCGACCATCGGAATCAGCAGCGTCGCGGAATCGAGATTTTTCGATCCGCGCGCCTGCACGAAGGCGCCGATTTCCGCGTCGAAATGGTTTTGGCAAATATCTTCATGCAGCCAGTCGCGCAGCCTGCGCCATTCGGCGACCGGGCCTTCCATGCCGAAATGGTCCGCCGCCGCCACGCCGCGGTCGAAGGCGACCCACATCATCACCCGCGAATGGGTGAAATATTGCTCGGGGCCCCGCACCTCCCAGATGCCGCGATCCGGCTGATCGATAAGTTCCGACAAATGATCGAGAAGCACGCGCTGCAGACCCCAGCTTGCATGGGTGGAGCTCAGATCCATGCGCCGCGCGTGGTGCAGCGCGTCCAGCACTTCGCCGAAAATGTCGAGCTGCAACTGCGCCGAGGCCGCATTGCCGACACGAACCGGCGCGGCGTCGCCGAAGCCGGCCAGCCACGGCACCTCCCATTCGTCCAGCCGGGAATCGCCGACGATCGAATATAGCGGCTGAAGCTGCGCGGGGTGCCCCGCCGCCGCCCGCACCACCCAGTCGCGCCACGCATCGGCTTCCTCGACATAGCCGGCCTTGAGCAGCGACAGCAAGGTGAAGGTGGCGTCGCGCAGCCAGCAGAAACGGTAGTCCCAATTGCGGTTGCCGCCACGCGATTCGGGCAGCGAGGTGGTCGGCGCGGCGACGATGCCGCCGGTCGGCTCGAAGGTGAGCGCCTTCAGGGTCAGCAGCGAGCGGACCACCGCCTCGCGCCACGGCCCGGAATAGGTGCAGCGCGCCGCCCAAGCCTGCCACCACTGCTGCGTATGCCGCAGTGCCCGTTCGGGATCCGGCACCGGCGGACCCTCCTCATACGACAGGCTGTAAGCCAGGGTGAAGGGAAGGCGTTCGCCCGCCCTGACCGTAAATTTCGACTTGGTCTCCAGATCCTCGCCGAAATGCTCTACGGGCGTGTGAAGCGAAAGCCGGTGCGGGCCCGCAACCGCCGTGAGCGCGCCATTCGCCTGGCGGCTGACCCATGGGATCAGCCGGCCGTAATCGTAGCGGATAGTGAGACCCATCGCCATTTCGACCTCGCCCTCCAGCCCTTCCACGAGCCGGACGATGCTGGAGCCGGGCTCGCCGAGCGGCATGTAGTCGATGACACGTACCGCGCCGCCGACGGCCCGGAATTCCGTTTCCAGGATCAGCGTATCTTCGCGATAGGCGCGGCGCGTCTCGGCGCTCTCATCGGCGGGAGCGATCCGCCATTGGCCATTTCCGCTATCGCCGAGCAGCGACGCAAAACAGGCAGGCGAATCGAACTGCGGCAGGCACAGCCATTCGATTGCGCCATTGCGATGCACCAGCGCGGCGGTATGGCAGTCACCGATCAGGGCATAGTCTTCGATGGTCTTTGCGATCTGGTCCATGACTATCCTAACGGTGTGCCGCCCGGCCGGTTTCCTTCACGCGCTCACACGTCCTTGCGAAAGATGAGGGACAGATTGTTCGCGGGCATCGTCTCCACAAGCGGCGGCGCGAAACCGTTCGCGGCCGCGAGCGCCGCAACAGCTTCCATATCGCGCACCCCCCAGGCCGGATCGCGGCTGCGTAGGTCCGCATCGAAGCGCTCATTGCTCGGGGCGGTGTGCCAGCCTTCGCGGCGGAACGGGCCGTAGATGTAAAGCATGCCGCACGGTGGCAGGAGACGCGACGCACCCCGCACAAGGCCGGCCGCCGCCTCCCACGGCGCAATGTGGATCATGTTCATGCACAGCACCGCATCCGCGGCGCTGATCGGCCAATCCGCCGACGCTGCGTCCAGCGCCAGGGCCGGACGGATATTACCCAATCCGAGCGCCGCCGCCCACGCGTCGATGCTGGCCCGCGCGCCGGGGTCGGGATCGCTTGGCTGGAAGACCAATCCGGCCTCGCTTGCGCGCGCGAAATGGGTGATGTGCTCCCCCGACCCGCTGGCGATCTCCAGCACCAGCCCCTGGCGAGGCAGGTGGCGGCGCAGCACATCGAGAATGGGATCACGGTTGCGCAATGTCGCGGGAGCATGGCGCCGGTCATCGGTCATGCGCCGCTTTTCGCCCGGATCCCGATTGCGGTCAACCGATAGGGCGGTCCCGCCCGCGCCCTACCGAACGGCGCGCGGTACGCCGGGGCGCCCGATGTCGCATTCGAGCGCATTGCGATCCCATTTGCCCAGCGTCGCCGCCGCGTCGTAGCTGCTGGTCAGGAACGTCAGAAGCGCGCCATCGGGATCGTCCGCGTCACGCACGGCCTCGTAAGGCAGAATATATTCGCCCAGATCCTTGTTGTAATATGCCGCAGCAGGGCTCACCGCAGCCGACGCGAAGCCCGGCGGTTCCGGATAGGCATAAGAGTAAAACGCCGCATGCGGAAACCGTTCGTCGCCCGGCCAGAAGCCGGCGCTGCTGACCTCATGCGAATAGGCCTCCTGCGTCACCGCGTCGCGAAGGTGGGGAATGCCGCCGGGATGCAGCGGCGCGCGGCGGCCCGAGAACCGTGTCACCGCCAGGTCGAAACCGCCCCAGAAGAAATGCACCGGGCTGCACTTGCCGATGAAGCCCGACCGGAAAAGCTGGAACACCCGGTCCGCTTGCAGCAGGATGTGCCAGAAGCGCTGCGCGTATTCCGCGTCATATGCCGCGTGTGTGTCGTCGCGCGCGAAGCGGATCGGCGTAACGATCTCATTCGGCATCTCATCGATTTGCAGGTCGATGCCAAGTTCGGACAGGGACCGAATCACATCGGCGTAAAATGCGGCGACGGGACGCGGATAGAGCCCAACCTCCCTGACGCCCCCATCGGCGGTCGTAACCCAAAGCTCGTGCTTGAGAAAATCGAATTCGAGCTCGAATGTGCGCTGGCCAAATGGAATGGGCGACGTCGTCAGTCCTCGCACTGTCGGATAGAGCGCCACACCCCACGAATGGTTCACCCACGGCGTCTGGACCAGACGGATTTTGCCGACGATCTGCGTCCATAAGCGCAGGGTTTCGACGGTGTCTTTCCAAGCGGCATATGGTAAGTCTTGCCATTGTGATTGGCCATCATTCAGCCTTGGCGGCATGTGCAAGCTCTCCCGTTTTTAGCCCCCGGCCCAATCATAAGCCAGACCGCCCCCCAACTATACTTATGATCCACGTTGCAATAGGGCGGCGCGTCAATTCGTATCGGGTTCCGGACCATGCCGCTTCGGCCTGAATTGTGGAGGGAGCCCGAAATTTCAAAACTATCCGGGGTTATTATCCCTCAATCAGCTTTTATCATTTACAAAGCGACAATTGTTCACCCTTATGTGCACTAACCTTAGACGAACGTCCACTTGCTGGATGAGGGCGAAACAGCGGAAATGCGGAAATGCACTTCTATTCCGTTCGTTGGGGGGCGGCCGGTAAACTTTATTACGGGTCGGATCAGCGAACGGAACATTCTTCACAAGGGACACAAGAGAGATCGCCCTGCATACTGTGGAAATAGCGCTGGGTGAATTTTACGCCAGCATTATTTTGCAACTCGCAATGATACACCGGAGCGCGAAATGGATTCGATAGACAACACAGCACTTCTTGAATGCACGACTTCGATCATCGCTGCCTATGTCAGCAATAACACGATTCAGAAGGAAAATTTGCCTGGGCTTATCGCGGATACGTTCAATTCGCTGGCGCAGGTCAACACCACCGGAGCCGCTCCCGCCGAGGAGCTGAAGCCCGCCGTGCCGATCAAGCGGTCGGTTCAGCCGGACCACATCGTGTGTCTGGAAGACGGCAAGAAGTTCAAGAGCCTCAAGCGTCACCTGATGAGCCAATACAACATGACCCCTCAGGAATATCGCGAGAAGTGGGGCTTGCCGGGCGATTACCCGATGGTCGCGCCGAGCTACGCGCAGGCGCGCTCCGAGCTCGCCAAGAAGATGGGGCTTGGGCAGCGCGCCGGTGCCTCGGCCGCCGAACCCGCAAAGGGCTCAAAAGCTCCCGCCGAAAAGAAGCGGGCCGCCAAGAAAGCGTCTGCTTCGGCAAGGACCTAAGCCCGTCCCTGCATGCATCGCAAAGGTAAGAAGCTCACCCGCGGGCTTCTTACCGAAGCCATCCGGTGAGCCCGCGATGAAGCCCGATCCGTGGTTGTGATGCAAACGCTCACAGGCGCCCGCCTGCTGGACCAGAAGAATGGCGCCGTCGAGATCGCCCTCGATCATGGCTTCCGCCTGACGGTCTTTCTGCTCGATGCCCGCCTCGCCCGTATCCTGGTGACGAGGCCGTCGGGGCTGCGCATGCGGCGGAGCTGGTCGCCCTCACCCGAGCTTGCGTTGACAGACCCCATCGATGGACGCGACCGCCTCGATCTGACAGGATTTCCGGGCACGCCGGTGATCGTAACGGAGGCCGACGCGGCCATCCGCATCGAATCCGCTCACATCCGCATCGAGATAGGCCGCGACCCGCTCGCCATCAGCTGGGGGTTCCGGGACAACGCCCACGAGCCTTTCCGCACGGTGCTCGAAGATCGCCCGACCCAGCCCTACCGCTTTTCGCGAGAACCCCCTAGAGCCACTTCCGCTCCGATTAAATCGGAGCGCGGCTCTAATTCTTTGTTTTCTCGCATTTTCTCGACGCAAACCGGCGTCCACTTTGCTGGAAAATGCTCTAGCCTGATCCATGCGCTGAAGCGCGATCCCGCCGAGCGCTATTACGGCTTCGGCGAGAAAAGCGGCAGCGCCGACAAGCATGGCCGCCGGCTGCGCATGGGAACCACCGATGCGCTCGGCTATGACGCCGAAACCTCCGACCCGCTCTATAAACACATCCCCTTCTATATAACCGCCCGTCCCGATCGCGGCGGCGCGGCGGTGGGGCTGTTCTACGACAATCTGGCGCGCGGCGCCTTCGACCTGGGGCAGGAGATCGACGCCTATCACGGCCCCTACCGCACATTCGAAGCCGAGGACGGCGATCTCGACCTCTATGTGATCTTCGGCCCGGCGATCCGCGACGTGGTCGCCCGCTTCGCCGTGCTGACCGGACGCACCGCCTTCATGCCGCGCTGGAGTCTGGGCTACTCCGGCTCGACCATGCAATATACCGATGCGCCCGATGCGACCGGCAGGCTCGGCGGCTTCCTGGATCTGGTGGCAAAGCACGGCATCCCGTGCCGCTCCTTCCACATGTCGTCGGGCTACACGCTGATCGGCGGCAGGCGCTATGTCTTCACCTGGGACGCCAGGCGTTTTCCCGATCCGAAGGCGCTGGCGGCGCGCTTCGCCGAGGCCGGCATCCGCCTGATCGCCAACATCAAGCCAGCCATGCTGCTCGACCATCCCCGCTTCGCCGAGGTGGAGGCTTTTCAGGGGTTTGTCCGCGACAGCGAAGACCCCGCACGCCCCCACATCGCGCAATTCTGGGGCGGCGAGGCGGCCTATCTGGATTTCACCAATCCGCGCACCTCCGAATGGTGGTCGCGCCAGGTGACAACGCAGCTTCTGGACAACGGCATCGCCGCCACCTGGAACGACAACAACGAATTCGAGATCGGAGACGATGAGGCCAGCGCCGATCTTGCCGGGCAGGGCGCGCCGATGGCCTGCCTGCGCCCCGTGCAATCCGGGCTGATGCTGCGCGCCTCCCGACTGGCGCAGTTCGCTCATGCGCCCGGCAAGCGCCCCTTCCTCGTCTCGCGCTCCGGCGGTCCTGGCATGCAGCGCTACGCGCAGACCTGGACCGGCGATAACCGCACGTCCTGGAAGACGCTCCGCTACAATCTGCGCATGGGGCACGGGATGAGCCTCTCCGGACTGTTCAATTTCGGCCATGATGTCGGCGGTTTCGCCGGGCCGAAGCCCGATCCGGAACTGTTCATGCGCTGGATCGAGCAAGGCATCTACTGGCCGCGCTTCACCATCCATTCCTGGAACGATGATGGCAGCGCCAGTGAGCCATGGATGTATCCGCAACTGCTGCCCATGGTCCGCGCCGCCTTCGCGTGGCGCGAAAGGCTGGTGCCGCTGCTGTACACGCTGCTCTGGCGGGCGCACGCGCATCACGAACCGATCCTGCGGCCGCTGTTCTATGACTTCCCTGGCGCGCCGGAGGCCTACGCCGAAGAGGACAGCTTCATGCTCGGGCCGGACCTGCTGGTCGCCCCGGTGCTCGATCCGGGAGCTGCGCAGCGCCGGGTCTGGCTGCCGGACTCTCCGGGCGGTTGGTTCGACATCCGCTCAGGCGCGCGGCATGAGGGCGGGCGGCATTTCGATGCGGAGGCGCCGCTGGGCGCGGCTCCGGCCTTCATGCGCGCCGGCGCGATCCTGCCGCTCGGCCCGGCCCCGTCATCGGACGCGGGACCGCTGACGCTGCGGCTTTATCCGCACGGCGCGGCCCGCGCCTCCACCACCATCTATGACGATGATGACGAGAGCCATGCCGACCGGGACGCGCCGCCCTGCCTGATCGGCATCGATGCATCTTGGCCGGGCGATGCGCCCCAGCTCCATATTCGCCGCAAGGGTTTTCACGCGCCCCGCTGGTCCGAAATCCGCCTCGAAGACCCTGCGGGACAGCCGATCGGCGCTAGCGTAAACGGAGCGCCGCCCGGCTCCATTCTGCCGATGCCGTGAAATTGCCTACCCAAGCCGCGCCCGGACCGGCTATGGCTTTCGGTGATGCGGATGCAGCTATGATGAAAACCCCCGATGCCCGAACTCCCTGAAGTCGAAACCGTACGGCGGGGCCTTGCGCCCGTGCTGGAAGGCGCGCGTTTCGCCAAGGTGGAGCAGCGCCGGCCCGATCTGCGCTTTCCCTTCCCAAACGATTTCGCCAAGCGCCTGAAGGGCCGGCGGGTGGAACGTCTGGAGCGGCGCGCGAAATATCTGCTCGCCCGCCTCGATGACGGCGAAGTGCTGGCCATGCATCTGGGCATGAGCGGGCGCTTCGTCATCGATGACGGCAAGGGCAAGCGGCACCGCAAAATTCTGGGCGAGTTCGTCCAGGAAACCGGCGAGGACGGCAAGCACGACCATCTGATCCTCACCATGAGCAATGGCGCCGTGATCCGTTACAACGACGCGCGCCGCTTCGGCTATATGACGCTGATCGAGGACGGTAAGCTGGACGAGCATCCGCTGTTCCATGGCCTGGGCATCGAACCGCTCAGCGACGCGCTGACACCGGAATTCCTCGCCTCCAGAGGCAAGGGACGCAAGCAGCCGCTGAAAGCCCTCCTGCTCGATCAGCGCGTGCTGGCGGGCATCGGCAATATCTATGCCTGCGAGGCGCTGCACCGGGCAAGATTGCGGCCCGACAAGCCCGCCTCCGCCCTGGCGCTGCAAAGCGGCGCGCCTTCGGCGGCGGCCAGACGCCTTGCGCCCGCCATCCGCGAAGTGCTCGACGATGCGCTGGAAGCGGGCGGCTCCTCCTTGCGCGACTACCGCAAGGCCGACGGGTCGCTCGGCTATTTTCAGCATCGCTTCTGCGTCTATGGCCGGGAAGGCCAGCCTTGCCCGCGCAAGGGCTGCAACGGTACGATTGCGCGCATGGTGCAAAGCGGCCGCTCGACATTCTATTGTCCGGTCTGCCAGAAATGAGTAAAGGAGGCGGGCCCATGGCCTTTCAAACCATCCTCTTCGAGCGGCGGCAGCGCGTCGGCCTGATCACCCTCAATCGCCCTGAGGCGCTGAACGCGCTCAACGCCGCGCTGATCACCGAGCTAAACATTGCCCTCGACGCTTTCGAAGCCGACGCAGGCGTCGGCTGCATTGTGCTTACCGGCTCCGAGCGCGCCTTCGCCGCCGGTGCCGACATCAAGGAGATGAGCGGGCGCAGCTTCACCGAAGTGATGGAGAACGATTTCCTGGCGCCGTGGGAGCGGATCAGCCGCTGCCGCAAGCCTGTCATCGCTGCCGTCGCGGGCTTCGCGCTGGGCGGCGGCTGCGAGATCGCTATGATGTGCGACATCATCATAGCCGCCGAAAGCGCCAAATTCGGCCAGCCCGAAATCAAGATCGGCGTCATCCCCGGTTCGGGCGGCACGCAGCGCCTGGCGCGATTCATCGGCAAGGCAAAGGCGATGGACATGTGCCTCACCGGCCGCATGATGGACGCCGCCGAGGCCGAGCGCTCGGGGCTGGTGAGCCGCGTCGTGCCCGATGCCGACCTCCTCGCCGAAGCCATGCGCGCCGCCGGACAGATCGCGGCGCTCTCGCTCCCCTCCGTGATGACCGCGAAGGAAGCGGTGAACCGCGCCTTCGAGACGACGCTGGCCGAAGGCGTGCGTTTCGAGCGGCGGGTCTTCCAGTCGCTGTTCGCCACCGAGGACCAAAAGGAGGGCATGGAGGCCTTCATCGCCAAGCGCCCGCCCGATTTCAAGCAACGTTAGCCGGTACATGAGCGTTTCACGTCAACGGATGCCAAATCCGTTCAGCAGGAGAATTCGATGAGCAATAAACCCGCGCTCCCGTCCGATATCGTCGGAACGGCCAAGCTCGCACCGCTTTCACGCCGTGATTTCATGTCCGCCGCCGCTGCTGCCGCCGCGGGCTATACGCTGGCCACCGGGCCGGTGCGTGCCGATGTGATCAAGACCGATACGAGCGGCCTTACGGCTGGCGATGCCAAGGTAAAGGTCACTGGCGGTGAGATGCCGGTCTACTTCGCCAAGCCCGAGGGCAAGGCCGACGCACCGGTCATCCTGGTCGCGATGGAGATTTTCGGCCTGCATGAATATATCAGGGACGTCGCGCGCCGTCTGGCGAAGCTGGGCGCTTTTGCCGTGGCGCCGGACTATTATTTCCGCTCGGGCGCCGATCTCACCAAGATGACCGACGTCAAGGCGGTCATGCCCATCGTCAATTCCAAGCCGGACGCGGAGCTGCTCGCCGATCTGGACGCGACCGTCGCCTGGGCCAGGTCGCAAGGGGGCGATACGGACCGCCTCGGCATCGTCGGCTTTTGCCGCGGCGGGCGGACGGCGTGGGAATATGCCGCGCATAGCGATCAGCTGAAGGCCGCCGTCGCGTTTTATGGTTCGCTCGTCGATCCGAAGAATCCCGTCTTGCTAAAAAGCCCGCTGCAACTCGCGCCTGAGATGAAAGCGCCGGCGCTTGGCCTTTACGGGGCCGACGATGAGAGCATTACCGCCGACCAGATCGCAGCCATGAAGGCCGCTCTCGCAGCGGCGGGCAAGACCGCCGAATTCAAAATCTATCCCGGCGCCGGACATGCCTTCCACGCGGATTATCGCTCCAGCTACAGGCCGGACGCGGCAAAGGCGGGCTGGAGCGAAATGCAGGCCTGGTTCAAAAAATACAAGGTCCTCGACTGAACGCCGTTCAGCCTCACCCTTCAATGGACCGAGCCGCCATGCGCCCACAGCCCCTTATCGCCGTGACCGATGTCGAAGCCAGCAGCCGGTGGTATCAGCGCCTGCTTGGCTGCGAAAGTGCGCATGGCGGCCCGGAATACGAACGGCTGGTTTCGGGCGGCACGCTGATCCTGCAATTGCACGCGTTCAAAGTAGAGCACCATCACGGACCCATCGGCGATCCCAAGGACAAGCCGTACGGCAATGGCGTTCTCCTCTGGTTCGAGATCGACGATTTCGACGCCGCACTCGCCAGGGCCGAGGCGATGGACGCCGAGATCGTCATGCCCCGCCTTCGCAATCCGCCGGAAGGCGATGGCGGCCCCAACCATTGGGAATGCTGGCTGCGCGACCCGGACGGCTATGCGGTGGTGCTGGCGAGCCCCGACGGTTCGGCAGTGGAGCCTGCATGAACGAGCAGCAAAAGCAAACCATGGCGCTGGCTTACGAGCTGGCGCGGACCCGGCTCGCCGCCGGCCGCGATCCGCGCGAGCTTTGTCTGTGCGCTACGCAATGTTTCAGCCAGGGGCCGGAGGATGGCTGTATCGCCGAAATCTTCCGGCGCATCGGCGTCGGCGACCGCTTCTTTGTAGAGATCGGCGCCGGCGACGGGCGCGAAAACACCACGCGGCTGCTGCTGACGCTGGGCTGGTCGGGCATCTGGGTCGAGGGCAGCGCCAGGAATTGCGCCGCCATCCGCCGCGATTTCGCCGCGCCGATCGCGCAAGGGCGGCTGCGGCTGATCGAGGCGATGGTGACGGCGGAGACGATCGAGGGCCTGCTGCGCGGCGCCGGGGCGCCGGAGCGCTTCGACCAGCTCAGCATCGACCTCGACATGAATACCTATTACATCTGGGAGGCGTTGAAGCCATTTCGCGCGCGCGCCGCCTGCATCGAATATAATGCCTCGATCCCGCCGAGCTGGGAGTTCGTCGTGCCGTATGATCGCCACGCGGTGTGGGACGGCTCGAACTGGTATGGCGCGGGACTGAAATCGCTGCAATTGCTGGGCGAGGCGCAAGGATACCGGCTGGTCGGCTGCGATTTTTATGGAGTGAACGCGTTCTTCGTTGCGTCAGGCGAGCCGCTCGCCGAATTCGCCGAGCCGTTCACCGCCGAAAAGCATTACCAGCCACCGAACTATTTCGCGCCCTTCCGCCACGGCCATTGGCCCGCCTCGCCCGAGCTGACCGATCCGGGCGGCGATCAGACGCGATAATAGTCGCGATACCATGCGACGAACTTCGCCACGCCCTCCTCCAGCGGCGTATGCGGCGCAAAGCCCACATCGCGCGCCAGGTCGCCGACATCGGCATAGGTCGCGGGCACGTCGCCGGGCTGCATGGGCAGGAAATTCTTCTCCGCCACGCACCCCGTCGCCTTTTCGATGGCCGCGATGAAATCCAGAAGCGCCACCGGCTGATGATTGCCGATATTATAGAGCCGGTAGGGCGCGGACGAGCTTCCCGGACAGGGATGTGCGGCGTCCCACAAGGGGTTCGGCTCGGGCACGCGGTCGGCGACCCGGACGACGCCTTCCACGATGTCGTCGATATAGGTGAAATCCCTTGCGTGTTTGCCGTGATTATAGACGTCGATCGGCTCGCCCGCGAAGATCTTGGCGGTAAAGGTGAACAGCGCCATGTCCGGCCGCCCCCATGGCCCGTAGACGGTGAAGAACCGCAGGCCGGTCATCGGGATCTGGTACAGATGCGCATAGCTGTGCGCCATCAACTCGTTGGATTTCTTCGTTGCCGCATAAAGGCTCAAAGGATGGTCGACATTGTGATGAACGCTGAACGGCATCGCGCTGTTGGCGCCATAGACCGAGCTTGACGAGGCGTAGACCAGATGCTCGACGCCGTTTTGCCGGCAGCCTTCCAGAATATGCAGAAAGCCGGTGAGGTTGGAGCCGATATAGGCATGCGGGTGGGTCAGCGAATAGCGCACGCCGGCCTGGGCGCCCAGATGGATCACCCGGTCCGGCCGCTGCAAGGCGAACAGCGCCTCCATCGCCTCGCGGTCGGCCAGATCCGCCTTGACGAAATGAAAGCCGTTGCGGCCTGTCAGCAGTGCCAGCCGCGCCTGTTTCAGCGCCGGATCGTAATAATCGTTGAGATTGTCGAGCCCGACCACCTCATGTCCGAGATCGAGCAGCTTCAGCGCGGTAAAGAAGCCGATGAAGCCCGCCGCGCCCGTAACCAGAATTCTCATGATGCGCCCAGAATGAAACGGGTGGACATTCGAGCTGTGATGCAGGTGCCGGTGCATCGATCCGAACGCAAGGCTTCAGCCGGAGCTTGGAAAGACCGATGCAGGACAAACATCTCGGACGCCGTTGCATTTGCTTCGGTGCACGAGGGTGCTCCCCGATTGACGTCTTACGTGACCGGCGCTATACGTGCAACCACGTTTCAATTTCCAGCCGACAGGCTCAGGGCCTCGCCAAGTTATAGCGCTTCCCGAAAGGTGTTACGCGGCTTTCGGATAAGAAGCGCGGCAGGCAGAGACTCCGGACACATTTCTGATTCATTTGAATTGGGCATGGGTCTAGTACTTGCGGCCGGCACGGGATGGGCTGACGATACTCTATTCAAATTCAGGACGGACATGGCCAATACCAAATCTGCTAAGAAGGCGGTGCGCGTAAGCGAAAGGCGCACTGCGATCAACAAGAACCGCCGCAGCCGCGTGCGGACCTATATCCGCAAGGTCGAAGAAGCGATCGCGACCGGCGACAAGGGCGCGGCGGAGACGGCGCTGCGCTCGGCCCAGCCGGAAATTATGCGCGGCGCCCAGAAGGGCGTTCTCCATAAGAATACCGCATCGCGGAAAATATCGCGCCTTTCGGCTCGAATCCGGTCGCTGGCGAGTTAAAATTCGGCCCGCTTTCGACTCCCACAACGCTGTTGTTTTATTGCAACGCCCAGCAAAAGCTGGGCGTTTTATTTTTTTACGCTTGCGTTCAAGATGACGTTTTGAATCAAGGATTTAAGGATTTGTTTACCTTTATCAATCTAAGGTTGAGAAATGGTGTATTTTGCAATCAAGTGAAAAATGAGGCGGAACGGGCGGATTCGTGTTGACCCGTATTCCCATTCCACCGACTCGCTTGGATTGATTTTTAATGTTGCGGTTCAATGAGTTACGGTCAGTATATCGAGTCGCGTCCCATTTCCGTCCTTGTTGCCCCATCGCGCCTCAGTGGCGCCGCCACCACGGGGCCCGCGCCGGGCAGATTGCCAGCCCCGGAGAGCGCGTGTATAGTTCATCTCATCCGAACGGGGACAGTTTCCCCTCCTGATATTTTTCCTTTGTATTGCGTACCGCCATTCTCAACGTTTGCAAAATGGCATTTGCAGACGCGCGGGATGAATTTGTCGAAGGTTGTTGTGGTTTATAAGGAGACTGCTTTCACCGGTTTTTAGCTTCGGTTTTGTGCGGCGTAAAAGAAGCAAGAAGCGCGAATGCGGTCGGCGAGCAGGAGGTTTTTATGTTTAGCGGGCTTGAGCGAGAGCGAGCGGCTTTGCGCCGTCAGCGAAGCGTTGCCTGGGCCTGGATCAGGGCCAGGGGCATCGTACAGAATCGACCCACACCCTCGCATGCGAAGCTGACGACCAGCGTTCTTCTCACGAGCGACTGCAGCGCAGGCGAAGAGATTGCGAATTGGCGTGACAGCTTGGCTGCCATCGACCACCGCAATTTGGCGCGTCAGATATGCGATCAATTCTACGACCTATCCATCCTTTCTGCCTGGCGTAACCGTGGCACAGACCCGGTCGCCGTTGAAAGGGCTGTGGGTATGGCTTTGCCGTCCTATTGCAGGGACCGGGCAAAGCCTCAGGTGAAGGACCCAGGTCCCAAGCCGGCCGAGAAGGCGCGTATCCTGAATTCGGTGTTCCCGGAACAGCCGGAACGGCGCAGCGCGGTTGTCTTATCCATGAAATCCAAGGCGGCGTAAGTCCGTCAACGCTGACATCGATGCCAGCGTAACAACCGTCCATGAGAGACGGCGTGAATGATTTCGCGCGGCTTCAACGCTGTGGCGGAGCTTAACAGCGGGGTATTCCAGTGACGACATTAGAACTAAGCACCAATGCCATCGATACCAAATGGCGGCGGGTCCAGGCGAGGCTGCGCGCCGAACTGGGCGAAGACGTATTCACCAGCTGGTTTGGCAGGGTGGAGCTCGAATCCTGTGACGGCGGTACCGTCCATGTCTCGGTTCCCACGAAATTCCTGCGCAACTGGCTGCAATCCCACTATTCCGACCGCCTTCTCGCATGCTGCAGCGCCGAACTGTCCGACGTCGAACGGCTGGAGTTCCGTGTTCGCCAGCCACATGAGGCCGCGCTCGCCGAACGCCGCCGTCCGGAACGCGCCGCCGCCAAATTCGACGCACCCAAACCCGGCGCACCGCGCACCGACGAACCCGCCTCCCGCGACGGCCGGACGGGCTGGGACGGCTTTGAGGGTTCGCCGCTGGAAGGGCGTTTCACCTTCTCGTCCTTCATCGTCGGATCGTCGAACAGGCTGGCCCATGCCGCCGCGCTGCAGGTGACCGAAGCCGTCGCCGACCAGCCGCTGCGCTACAATCCGCTCTACCTGCACGCCAAGGTTGGCCTGGGCAAAACCCATCTGTTGCACGCCATCGCCTGGGAGGTGAAGCGCCGCAAGCCGAAGGCCAAGCTTCTCTATCTGACCGCCGAACGCTTCATGTACAGCTTCGCCGAAGCGCTGCAGACCCGCGATTCCATCACGTTCAAGGACAAGATTCGCGCCATCGACATTCTCCTGATCGACGATATCGAGTTCCTTCAGGGCCGCACCTTTCAGCAGGAATTCTGCCACACGCTGAATTCGCTGATCGACGGCGGCAAGCAAGTGGTCGTCGCCGCCGACTGCCCGCCCATGCAGCTCGAAAGCTTCGATGCTCGCATGCGCTCGCGGCTGTCCGGCGGGCTTGTGGCCGAAGTCGGCGCGCTTGATTACGATCTGCGCTACAAGGTGCTCAAGCGCCGCGCGGCGGAGAAGGCGGAGAACGAGCGCGGCTTCGAGATTCCCGAGCCGGTGGTCGAATTTCTCGCCTCCCAGCTCACCGAGAGCGGACGCGAACTCGAAGGCGCCATCACCCGCATCCACGCAGCGTTCCAACTCACCGCGCAGCCGATCACGGTGGAGAGCGCCGAGCAGATCATCGGCGATCTGGTGCGCGGCAAGGAACCGCGCCGCGTCAAGATTGATGACATCCTTCGCGTGGTGATGAAGCATTTCGGCGTCAATCGCGGTGATCTCTTGTCCAGCCGGCGCAATCGATCCATCGTCCGGCCGCGCCAGATAGGCATGTACCTCGCCAAATCGTTGACGGCGCGCTCGCTGCCCGAAATCGGACGGCGGTTCGGCGGCCGGGATCACACCACCGTCCTTCACGCGATCCGCAAAATCGAATCGCTTTTGGCCGAGGATCCTAGCCTGAAAGAGGAAGTCGAAGTTCTGAAGCGCCTTTTAAAAGAGTAGTGCCGCGGTGCGGCTCGGAGGCCCAGAAAGCCCTGAGCCACGCAGCGCCATGCCAGGTCCGGCCCTCGCGCCGGACCTGGCATATCGCGTCCTGGGTCGCGGCGCAAGGCGAGCCGGCGCCGGCCCGGCCCCGCGAAGCTTGCAAAACGGGTGCGACCACGCGACAGTGCGTTGGCCCCGCGATGAGCTTGGGGGCGGCGGGCGGACTGACGGGGCAAAAAGCGGGCAACGCTATTCAAGCGCGCCGCGAAGTTCAGCGCGGCAAGGGGATGAGTCCATGCGGTTGTTGATCGAGAAAAGCGCGTTGCTGAAGGCCCTGCAGCATGTGACGAGCGTCGTCGAGCGGCGCAACACCATTCCGATCCTCGCCAATGTGTCGCTGCGCGCCGAAGCCGACGCCCTGCATCTCAAGGCGACCGACCTCGATATCGAGGTGACCGAAACCGCCAAGGCCGAAACCACGACCCCCGGCGGCACCACGGTCCCGGCGCATACGCTGCACGACATCGTCCGTAAACTGCCCGAAGGCGCCCAGATCGAGCTGGCCGGCAAGGGCGATGAGGGCCGTCTCGCGATCACGGCCGGATCGTCGCGCTTCCTGCTGGCCTGCCTGCCCGCAGACGATTTTCCCGATCTCGGGCTCGACGGCATGTCGCATAATTTCGAATTGCCGGGGCGCGATCTGTCGCGGCTGATCGACAAGACGCGTTTCGCCGTCTCGACCGACGAGACCCGCTATTATCTCAACGGCATCTATCTGCACGCCATAGAAACCGATGGCTCATGGCACCTGCGCTCCGTCGCGACGGACGGCCATCGCCTGGCGCGCATGGATGTCGCCCTCCCCGATGGCGGCATGGGCATGCCCGGCATCATCCTGCCGCGCAAGACGGTGCAGGAACTGGCAAAATTGCTCGCCGATCACGCCGAAACCGTCGCGGTAAACCTGTCGGCCAATAAAATCCGCTTCACGGTCGGCAATGTCGTGCTCACCTCCAAGCTGATCGACGGCACCTTCCCCGATTATCAGCGCGTCGTTCCGCAGGGCAACGACAAGACGATGCGGGTCGACAATGCGGTGTTCATCAGCGCCGTCGACCGCGTTTCCACCCTGTCCAGCGAAAAGGGCCGCGCGGTGAAATTGAACATCAGCGACGAGAGGCTGGTGCTCTCGGTGAATAATCCAGAATCGGGCTCGGCGACCGAGGAACTCAGCGTCGATTATAGGGGCGAGCCCCTGGAAATCGGCTTCAACGCTCGCTATTTATTGGACATATCGGGGCAGTTCGAGGGAGACCGGGCTGTGTTCAAACTTTCCGACCCCAGCGCGCCGACCGTGCTTCAGGACGAAAAAGATGCGTCGGCGCTCTACGTCCTTATGCCGATGCGGGTTTAGGCGCGGAGACATCGCGCGTCACCGCCCCGACAGTTGGTTTCGTCAATGACCAAACTCCGGCTGAAGCCTCCGTTTGGATCGATACGCCCGGTCGCAATTCTCAATCATGCGGCTGGTGCGGAAAATGGCTTCAGCGTGAGAGGAACTATTGGCCGCATTGGGTTCACACGGGCTCGCCGATGAGAGCGATCGGGAGAGCGGCATACGCCTGCGGCTCGGCCGGCTGAGCCTGTCCAATTTCCGCAATTATGCGCAAGGAGTGCTGAGCCTTGGCGGCTGTTCCGTCGTACTGACCGGACATAATGGCTCAGGCAAGACGAATATTCTGGAAGCGGTCTCCCTGCTGGCGCCCGGCCGCGGGCTTCGCGGTGCGCCCTTCAACGAGCTGGCGCGCCTTCAGGGCGATGGCGGCTGGGCCGTCGCGGCGCGGCTGTGGCGCGACGGCGCGGACATCGCATTGGGCACGGGCCAGCAGGCCAGCACGGGCGGCGGCGCGGCAGCGCGGCTTGTCAAGATCGACGGCGAGCACGCCGGCGGGTCCGGCGCCCTGGGCGACTATCTTCAGATCCTGTGGCTGATCCCGGCCATGGATGGCCTGTTCACCGGAGCCGCCTCCGAACGCCGCCGTTTCCTTGACCGCATGGTCGCAACCTTTGACAGTGCCCATCGTACCCGGCTCAATGCGTTCGAGCGCGCCATGCGCCAGCGCAACCGCCTCCTGGAGATGGACGAGCGCTCCGACCGCTATTTCGCCGCCATCGAAAGCCAAATGGCGGAAACCGGCACCGCCATCGCCGCCGCGCGCATCGAGACGGTGGATCGGCTCGCCGGAACTTCGGCAACGCCCGCCTCGCCCGAGACGTTTCCCCACGCGCTTCTGGCGCTGGAAGGCACGCTGGAAGCGGGGTTGCGCGACAGGCCCGCCGTCGATGTCGAGGATGAGTATCTCAAACAGCTCGCCGTCGGGCGCGAGCGCGACAGGGCCGCCAGCCGCACCCTGTCTGGCCCGCATCGGGCTGATCTCCTGGTGCGGCACGGCCCCAAGGACATGCCCGCCGGCCTCTGTTCGACCGGCGAACAGAAAGCGCTGCTGATCGGCCTCGTTCTCGCACATGCGAAAGCGGTGAAGGCCGCGCGCGCCGGCCTTGCGCCGCTGCTGCTTTTGGACGAAATTGCAGCCCATCTGGACGCGCCGCGCCGCGAAGCCCTGTTTGCCGAAATCGAACGGCTCGGAGCCCAGGCCTGGTTGACGGGTACGGAGCCGGAAGTATTTCTTTCGCTTCAGGAAAAGGCTGAGTTTCTTAATGTTGCCGAAGGCGCTATAACCCATAATGGCAAGCGCGCCGGCCGGCATTATTTTATGCAATCACAATTGAGTTAGGATAGGTTCCGATGAGCGCAACAGCGGCTCGTAAGACGATGTCCGAAGACGAATATGGCGCCGATTCCATCAAGGTGCTCAAGGGCCTTGATGCAGTGCGAAAACGCCCCGGCATGTATATCGGCGACACCGATGACGGCTCGGGCCTGCACCACATGGTCTATGAGGTGGTGGACAACGCCATCGACGAGGCGCTCGCCGGCTATTGCGACCGCGTCATCGTCAGTCTCAACGCCGACGGCTCGGTGACGGTGGAAGACAATGGCCGCGGCATCCCCACCCAGATGCATGAGGAAGGCGTCTCGGCCGCCGAGGTTATCATGACCCAGCTTCATGCCGGCGGCAAATTCGACCAGAATTCCTATAAGGTCTCCGGCGGCCTGCATGGCGTCGGCGTGTCGGTCGTCAACGCGCTGTCCTCGCGGCTCGATCTGACCATCTGGCGCGGCGGCAAGGAGCACGCGCTGTCCTTCGAGCATGGCGTCCCGCTCGAGCCGTTGAAGGTCGTCGGCGATGCGCCTGACCGATCCGGCACCCGCGTCACCTTCACGCCCTCGCAAGACACCTTCACCAATGTGGATTTCGACTATGCGACGCTGGAGCACCGGCTGCGCGAACTCGCCTTTCTGAATTCCGGTGTCCGCATCCTGCTGGAGGATCTGCGCGGCGTGGAGCTGAAATCCGAGGAGATGATGTATGAGGGCGGTCTTGAGGCCTTCGTGCGCTATCTCGACCGGGCCCGTACGCCGCTGCTGCCGCAACCGGTCATCATGAAGACGGAGCGCGACGGCGTCACCGTCGAGGCCGCCCTGTGGTGGAACAACGGCTATCATGAGAATGTGCTCTGCTTCACCAACAACATTCCGCAGCGCGACGGCGGCACGCATATGGCCGGTTTCCGCGCCGCGCTGACGCGCACCGTCAATACCTATGCGGCCGAGAGCGGCATTGCCAAGAAGGAGAAGGTGCAACTCACCGGCGACGATGCGCGGGAGGGCCTCACCTGCGTGCTGTCGGTGAAGGTGCCGGACCCGAAATTCTCCAGCCAGACCAAGGACAAGCTGGTCTCCTCCGAAGTGCGCCCGATCGTGGAAAGCACCATGGTAGAGGCGCTCAGCACCTGGTTCGAGGAGCATCCGAGCGAAGCCAAGACCATCGTGCAGAAGATCGCGGAAGCCGCCATCGCCCGCGAGGCGGCCCGTAAGGCGCGCGAGCTCACCCGGCGCAAGGGCGCGCTGGATGTCGCCAATCTGCCCGGCAAGCTCGCCGACTGCCAGGAGCGCGACCCCGCCAAATCCGAACTCTTCATCGTCGAGGGTGACTCGGCCGGCGGTTCCGCCAAGCAGGGGCGCGACCGCGCCTTTCAGGCGGTGCTGCCTTTGCGCGGCAAAATCCTCAATGTAGAGCGCGCGCGCTTCGACAAGATGCTTGGGTCCGAGCAGATCGGCACGCTGATCACCGCGCTCGGCACCGGCATCGGGCGCGACGATTTCGACATCGGCAAGCTGCGCTATCACAAGATCATCATCATGACGGACGCCGATGTCGACGGCGCCCATATTCGTACGCTGCTGCTGACCTTCTTCTATCGGCAGATGCCCGAGCTGATCGAGGGCGGCTATCTCTACATCGCCCAGCCGCCGCTCTATAAGGTCAAACGCGCCAGCTCCGAGCAATATCTGAAGGACCAGCGCGCCTTCGAGGATTATTTGATCGCGGGCGGCATCGATGACGCCATTCTGGAGCTGGGCACCGGCGAATCCATCGCCGGAGCCGATCTGCGCCAGATCGTAGAGCGGGCACGGTCGGCCGTCGGCATTCTCGATGGCCTGCACAGCCGCTATGCGCGTTTCGTGGTGGAACAGGCAGCCATCGCCGCCGCGCTTGACCCGAAAGTGCTGGTGGAAGAGGCTGCGGCGCGGTCGCTGGCCGACAAGATCGCCAGCCGGCTGGACGTGCTTTCGGAAGAGACAGAACGCGGCTGGCAAGGCGAGGTGACGGATGAAGGTGGGCTGATGTTCTCGCGCGAAGTGCGCAGCGTCAAGGAAGCGCATGTCATCGACCGCGCGCTCATCGCGTCCGCCGATTCTCGCAAGCTGAACCAGCTGGCCCACCATCTGGAGGAAACCTACGGCACGACCGGATGTCTGAAACGCAAGGGAACGGAAGTCCCCATCTATGGCCCCAGCACGCTGCTGGAGGCGGTTTACGCGACCGGCCGCAAGGGCATCTCGATGCAGCGCTATAAAGGCCTGGGCGAGATGAACCCGGAGCAGCTCTGGGAGACGACACTCGATATCCATGTTCGCACGCTGATGCAGGTGAAAACCGGCGAGCTTGACGAAGCCGATGAAATCTTCTCCAAGCTGATGGGCGACATCGTGGAGCCCCGCCGCGAATTCATCCAGCAGAACGCACTGTCGGTGGGGAATTTGGACGTTTAAAGCGTCGGGCGATAAGTGTGAATCGTGAGATTCCCTTTTCTCGCGAACAGTGATTTTGTGGGGTCGGGAGGGACCTCATGGGCAAATCTGTTTCGTTGGATCTTCGGCTTCGAATGGTGCGCGGCATTGCCTCTGGCAAGTCGCGCCGCGCGGTAGCGGCCCAGTTCGAGGTGGCGCCCTCGACGGCTGTGCGGGTGCAAGCCCGCTTTGCGGCTACCGGTTCGGTTGATCCGGCTAGACAGGGGCGCCCCAAGGGCTCGGGCAAGCTTGGCTCGTATCGGGAAGCCGTTCTCGACAAGGTGAAGGCGCAGCCGGACATCACCATGCCGGATCTGGCGGCTTGGCTGGAGGCGGCGCACGGGGTGACGGCCGATCCCTCGAACCTGTCCAAGTTTCTGTGCCGGCACGGGTTCACCTATAAAAAAAACGCTGCTGGCATCGGAAAAAGAACGCGCTGACGTCAGGGTGGCCCGCCAGATGTGGTGCGACCGTCGCCAGCCTTTCATGCGCCGCCAACCGGCGCGGCTCGTCTTCATCGATGAGACCAGTGTAAAGACCAACATGACGCCCTTGCGTGGGCGCAGCCTGAAGGGAGCGCGGCTCATGGCCGATGCTCCCTTCAGCAAGTGGCGAACCCAAACCCTGGTCGCCGGCTTGCGCTGCGATGAGCTCGTTGCCCCCTGGATCATCGAGGGGGCCATGGATGGTCCCACTTTCGACATCTACATCCGCACGCAACTCGCGCCAAACCTCAGGCAGGGCGATGTGGTGATCCTGGACAATCTGAACGTCCATAAAAGTCCGCGTGCGGCACAGGCTCTGGCCGAGCGCGGCGCCTGGTTCCTGTTCCTGCCGAAATACTCTCCCGACCTCAATCCGATCGAAATGGCCTTCGCCAAGCTCAAGACCCTCTTGCGAAAAGCCAAGGCAAGAACCTATGACGCCCTTTGGCGCGCCGTCGGCGATATTTGCAACCTCTTCGAGCCCCAGGAATGTTGGAATTATCTCAAGGAGGCGGGATATGTTGCAGGTTAATCGCCCGACGCTCTAGAGCGCGGCTCCGCGTTCAGTGGAGCGTCCGGCGCTCTAGATGTGAACTTTCAGGAGGTTGTCCATTCGGTCCTGAGGAGGTCAGTTGATGTCGCCAAACACGACTGATTCTCGGAGAACCGAATGGACGTACACCAGAATGCCCGCCTCACGCCTCGCGGTCGAGAGGCAATGGTTCGAGCTGTCGTGGACAATGGTATGACCAAGGTCGACGCAGCCGGGCGCTTCAATACATCGCCCAAGACCGTCGGCAAGTGGGTTCGCCGGTTCCGCATCGAGGGCCTTGCGGGTCTGCGCGACCGCTCGTCCAGACCCCATTCCCTGCCGAGCCAAACGCCACTTGCAACATGCGATGCCGTCGAGGTCCTACGCCGGCAGCGCCGCACCCAAGCCGCTATCGCAGCCGAGTTCGACCTATCGCAGGCGACAGTCAGCCGCATCCTCAGACGCCGCGGCCTGAGCCTGCTGTCAGCGATCGAGCCTGCCGAGCCGAGGCCGCGTTACGAGCGCAAAACGCCGGGCGAGATCATCCACATCGACATAAAAAAACTCGGCCGTTTCAATGCAATAGGCCACCGCATCACCGGTAATCGCTCTGGCCAATCCAACCAAAGAGGCAACGGCACAGCGCCCGGCTGGGAGTTCGTCCATGTTGCCATAGACGACCATTCCCGCGTCGCCTTCAGTCAGATCCTGCCTGATGAAAAACAGGCCAGCGCCGTCGACTTCCTGGAAGCTGCCGTCCAGTATTACTATCGTCTTGGGGTAAATATCGCCCGCGTCATGACCGACAATGGCAGTTGCTATCGATCTCGCGCATTCGGCAAGGCATGCCGCCGGCTCGGCATCAAGCACATCCGCACCAAGCCCTATACGCCGCAGACCAACGGTAAAGCCGAGCGCTTCATCCAGAGCGCGCTGCGCGAATGGGCCTACGCCACCGCATTCGACACCTCAGACCAGCGCCGAGCCGAACTGCCGCGATGGCTGCACCGCTACAATTGGCACCGCCCCCATGCTAGCCTCGGAAGCAAGCCGCCCATCGCCCGCCTCCCCATCACCGGGAACAACCTCTTGACGCTTCACATCTAGAGCGTTTTCCAGCAAAGTGGACGCCGGTTTGCGCCCGGAAAATGCGACAAAACAAAGAATTAGAGCCGCGCTCCGATTCAATCGGAGCGGAAAAGGCTCTAGAGCGGGATCACTTTAATTGGAAGCATACCCCGAGTTTGCGAGATAGTTTCTGCACTCGTTGGGCGGGAAGTCATCGAGCAATGATCCAATGCGATCGCAGACGGTCTCGACCGTGCGCTTTGCGGATTTTCGGAGCCAGTGTTTGAGCTTGGCAAAGACCTGTTCGATGGGGTTGAGATCGGGACTGTATGGCGGCAGGAAGAAGAGCTTCGCGCCGACGCTGCGGATGGCTTGGCGAACGGCCCGTCCCTTGTGGCTGCCGAGATTGTCCATAATCACAACGTCGCCAGCCTTCAGGCTGGGCAGAAGGAATTCCCGGACATAGGTGAGGAATTTCACGCCGTTGATCGGCCCATCAAAGACGCAAGGCGCCTCAATCCGGTCGCAGCGCAATGCGGCGAGGAACGTCTGGGTTCGCCAGTGACCATGAGGCGACTTGCCGATCAGGCGCTTGCCGCAAGCGCTCCAGCCTCGCAGCGGCGCCATATTCGTCTTGGTCCAGGTCTCATCGATGAAGACGAGCCGCGTGGGATCGATTTTCGCCTGGTATTTTTTCCATTGCGTGCGGCGCCGGGCGACGTCGGGCCGGTCCTGCTCGCTTGCGACCGCGGTTTTTTTTGAAGCTCAGGCCCTCGGCATGGACGAAGCTCCAGACCGCGCCATAGCTCACCTTGACGCCGAGCTCGGCCAGATCCTTTTTCAGCCCGCGCAAGGTCAACTCGGGCACCTCAGCAAAGCGGGCGTGAACAAAATCGCGATGCGCTGCCAAGATCACCGGCTTATAGCCACCCATCTGAGCCGGCGCGACGCTCCCCGTCGCCCGCTGCCTTCCAGCCCATTTCGACACCGCCGACGGACTGATTTCGAACGCCGCCGCAATAGCGCGAATGCTTTCGCCTGCAGCCGCGCGCTTGACGACACGTTCCCTAAGATCGATCGAATAAGGCTTCCCCATCCATGCCGGCCTCCTCTCCAGCACCGATGATGAATCACTGTTCGCGAAGGAAGAGAATCCCAATTTTCCGATTCCGCCTAATCCGATCCCGCTCTAGGGTTCGGCTGCCGTGGGGGAGGAGGATTTGAGAGGCGCCGCCGCGCGGCGCCTCCTGATCAGGGCTTCAAAAAGCGCTGGATCATTTCAACGACATGCTGCGAGCGCTTCACCAATTCTTCTTCGGTGGTCAGGTCGCGGCCAATGAGCGTCGAGAGCGTACAGCGGGTCGCAATGAAGAAGGCGCTCAACGACGCGATGGAGATGTAGACCTGACGCGCATCGAGGTCGGACCGGAATACGCCGTCTTCCGCGCCGCGCGTGAGAATGTCCTGAAGGATCGTCATGAGCGGGCTGTCCAGGTCGCGCACGCGTTCGGAACGCGCCAGATATTTGCCCCGCAGCATATTCTCGGTCGCCATCAGGCTAAGCAATTCGGGATACTGGATGTAGTAGTTCCAGGTGAACAGAATCAGCGTCTCGATCGCCTCCGACGGGGGTACATCGGCCAGCCGCAACTGCGTCTGCGCGGTACGCAGAGCGATGTAGGTCCGCTCAAGCACGGCGATGTAGAGCTCTTCCTTCTTACCGAAATAATGGTAGAGCATACGCTTGTTGACTTTGGCCCGCGCGGCGATCTCGTTCACGCTGGCGCCCGCGAAGCCATTGCTGACGAATTCGCCGGTGGCTGCTTCGAGAATGGCGCGCCTGGTGCGCTCGGGGTCGCGCTGCCCGGGAACACGCATGGCCTCATCCTGATGATACTCGGTATCGGCATCGAAGTCAGTCACGAGGGGTCTGCTTTTCACCATATCCATATTCTATTGCTCCACAGCCGATCCGAGGGGCGGATCCGCATCGCTGAAATACGCTCAAATTGTCCAGCGAAATCGTGACGGCAGGCACTGGCTTACCGTGTTCGATCCCGGCGCCGGCTCGAAACCGCCAACTCAGACATGCGTCCCTGGATGTCGGAAACTGGCATCCGCTGATGTGATGCACGTCTATGAAATTAAGATACGCACCCGGTATCCCAGAGGATCAGTGCGGACATATATTTTTTTTTGAATGTACAGTCAGCGTGACGGTGCTGTGACAAATTCGTGATTTACGGTGGGGATTGATGGGCATGCGCTGCGTATGGGAAAATTTCGCAAGCCGGGGCCGCTTAGCCGATCACTTGCCGCATCCTATTTCGGCATGTTTGGCCCTTTTTTCCGCCAGACCGTAGGCGGCCTCGCGGGATTGCATCTCCGCCCAGACGTCGTCGGGCGCAACTTCCAGGGATGCCCACAGGACCGTCAGGTGGTAGAGCAGGTCGGCGCTTTCGGCGATCAGTTCGGCGCGATTGCTGACGGCGGCGGCCAGAGCAGCCTCGCCGGCTTCCTCCACCAGCTTCTTCGCCATCTTTTGCAGACCGCCGGCTGTGAGACGTGCCGTGCGTGCCGGAACCGGCGACTGATTGCGGAAATGCGCATCAAGCGAAGTCCAAAGGCGTTCCAAGACTTCCGCGCCGAGCGCCGGGGGCCGCGCCGAGGGGCCGGCTGGAGGCTTAGACGGGATTTCGCTTTTCATTGTTATTCCTGTTCAAGTTAAGTGATCTGACTCCCTGCAACCGCTTTCGGAGCTAGCATGAGGCCAGGCCGGTAGCAGAGCAAGCCTTTAACACGTAAAAAGGCAAATGCTTCGTTGCAGCGGCCGATTTTTGCGGCTGCGCACGCTCGCGGAGGTTTGCCCGCCGGTGCGATTGGCGCCATGAGGTTGCAAAAGCTGCAAAACGAGCGCACATTAAGGAATCCCGAGGGGGGCCGGCGGAGCCGGCTGAGATTGCGCTGCACCCCGCGCAACCACCCTTTGAACCTGATCCGGCTCATACCGGCGTAGGGACGGAGAGCGATGCAGGCACGCACAAAATCCCCCCCGATCCACACCGAACGCCTGATCCTGCGCGGCTGGCGCGATAGCGACCGTGGGCCTTTCGCCGCCATGTGCGCCGATCCGCGCGTGATGGAGTTTCTACCCAAGCCGCTGACGCGCCAGGAGTGTGACGCCTATATCGACGCGTTGACCGCGCATCAGGCGGCGCACGGCTTTTGCTTTTGGGCGCTGGAAGATCGCGCGACCGGAGCCTTTGCCGGCTATACCGGACTCCGGCGTACCGGGTTTGACGCCCATTTCACCCCTGCGGTCGAGTTTGGCTGGCGCTTGCCCGTAGCCTTCTGGGGTGGAGGCTTTGCCAGCGAAGCTGCAAGGGCGTGCCTGGATTACGGCTTCGGCCCGCTGAAGCTGCACGAGATCGTCGCCATTGCCGCGCCTCGCAATACGCGCTCGCGCGCCGTGATGCGGCGTCTCGGCATGAGCCACGACCCCGCCGAGGATTTCATTCACCCGAAGTTGGAGGCGGATCACCCGTTGCAACCCTGCACGCTGTACCGCATCGGCGCGTCGCGCCATCGGCCATCCGGCGAGACAGCGATATAATTGACGAGAAGCTTCCGCGGCGTTGCCGCGGCTCGTATTTGGAGGACCGCATGAACAAGATCACCCGCCCCGGCGAGATTGAAACCGTCAAGGTCTCGACCGGCCCGATTTCCGGCTCGCGCAAGGTCTACGCGCTGGTCGATGGCCTGAACGTGCCCTTGCGCGAGATCGCCCTGGCGCCCAGTGCAGGCGAGCCGCCCATCCGCGTCTATGACAGCTCCGGCCCCTACACCGAGGACGGCGCGCAGATCGAAGTCGAGCGCGGCCTGCCGCGAGCGCGCGAGGTTTGGGTGAGGCAGCGCGGCGTCGAAGCCTATGAGGGGCGCGATGTTCGCCCGGAAGACAACGGCAATGCGGGCAAGGCGCTGGCGCGGGAGTTCCCGGTGCGCAATCAGCCGTTGCGCGGCCTCGATGGCCACCCGATCACTCAGCTTGAGCTGGCGCGGGCGGGCATCGTCACCGAGGAAATGCGCTATATCGCGGCGCGCGAAAATCTGGCGCGCGAAGCCGTGCTGGAGCGCGCTGCCGAGGCGCTGGCCGATGGCGAAAGCTTCGGCGCCTCGATCCCGGAGCACATCACCCCGGAATTCGTGCGCTCGGAAGTCGCGCGGGGGCGGGCGATCATCCCCGCGAACATCAACCACGCCGAGCTGGAGCCGATGATCATCGGCCGCAATTTCCTCACCAAGATCAACGCCAATATCGGCAACTCCGCCGTCACCTCTTCGGTCGAGGAGGAAGTGGAGAAGATGGTGTGGGCGATCCGCTGGGGCGCCGACACGGTGATGGATCTCTCGACGGGCCGCAACATCCACAACACCCGCGAATGGATCATCCGCAATTCCCCGGTGCCGATCGGCACGGTGCCGATCTATCAGGCACTGGAGAAGGTCGATGGCGACCCGGTGAAGCTGACGTGGGAGGTGTATAAGGACACGCTGGTCGAGCAATGCGAGCAGGGCGTCGACTATTTCACCATCCATGCCGGTGTCAGGCTGCGCTATGTGCCGATGACGGCCAAGCGCGTGACGGGCATCGTCTCACGCGGCGGCTCGATCATGGCGAAATGGTGCCTCGCGCATCACCGCGAGAGCTTCCTCTACGAACGCTTCGACGAGATTTGCGACATCATGCGGGCCTATGACGTGTCCTTCTCGCTCGGCGACGGCCTGCGTCCCGGATCAATCGCCGACGCCAATGACGCCGCGCAATTCGCCGAGCTGGAGACTCTGGGCGAGCTGACGAAGGTTGCCTGGGCGAAGGGCTGCCAGGTGATGATCGAAGGCCCCGGCCATGTGCCGCTGCACAAGATCAAGGTCAATGTCGAAAAGCAACTCGCGGTCTGCGGCGAGGCGCCCTTCTATACGCTTGGCCCCCTGGTGACGGACATCGCGCCCGGCTACGACCACATCACCTCGGCCATCGGCGCGGCGATGATCGGCTGGTTCGGCACCGCCATGCTCTGCTACGTGACGCCGAAGGAGCATCTCGGCCTGCCCAATCGAGAGGACGTGAAAACCGGCGTCATCTCCTACAAAATCTCAGCCCACGCGGCGGACTTGGCGAAAGGCCACCCCGCCGCCCAACTCCGCGACGACGCGCTCAGCCGCGCCCGCTTCGACTTCCGCTGGGAGGACCAGTTCAACCTCTCTTTGGACCCGGACACCGCCCGCTCCATGCATGACGAGACGATGCCGAAAGAGGCGCACAAGGTGGCGCATTTCTGCTCGATGTGCGGCCCGAAATTCTGCTCCATGGAGATCACCCAGCAGGTCCGGGATTACGCGGCGAAGCTGAACGAGACGCCCGAGGTGGCGGCGCAAGCCGGCATGGATGAGATGAGCGAGAAGTTCAGGGAGATGGGCGGGCAGGTTTATGTGCGGGGAACCGAGTCCGAAGATTAGCCTTCAGCCTTTAACGCAAATTCATAAACGGGTATGTGCAAGCCAGGGTTCACCTCAGATGAAACGTGCCGCAAGATTAACCCCTCATGGTCGTAAAGCTATGCGCACGCCACTTGCTGCCCAGTTCGGTTAGCATCCCTCCCATGGGAGATTTCGTGATCGATCGATTCAGCTAAGCTCAGACGATTGCGGGTGGCGTCATAGCTCAACGCTAATTTCGAGAGCTTCATATTGGGCATTCGGGAAGCTACAATTGCAGCGAAAGCTGCGCTTAACGATTCGTTAAACGCGTCGTACAGATCGCCTCTTGTCCGCCTAAGATTATCAAGAGCGTTCAGAATTTTTTTATTCGGGGGCGGCGTATGGCCCCTATGACGTAAGTCGGCTGATTTAAGAATAAGAGCAACCGCTTTCCGTCCAGCCCTTTCGTCGGAGACTGCTAATCCGATATCAAAAATTATGTGCTTCAAGATCTCCGGCGTAGCAGGATCCTTAAGGAGAACGTCAGCTCGGTCATAAAAATCTTTAGAAGCACGAATGGCCATACGCAAATGTTCAACTCGAAGATAGATTTTCCACACCTCCTGATAGAGCAACACTGCGATGGCCAGCAGCGCCATGATTGCGATGATATAAAAACTGGATGTCGTCATTTATCTTCTCCATCCAGGAACGTGAGCTGGTCTGGCAGTTTTCCCTGCATTTTTAAAAGTTCCAGCCCTCTCGCCTCCCTAAGACATTGCAATTCGAATTTTGTCTTCCGCTCTTTTAGCCGCCCGTCGCACACCTTAAGCGCAACCCAGATGACAGTTAAACCAGCATCCAGTAGCAGGGTTTCAAAAACGTTTGTGCGGCATGCGACGAGAGCAAAGCTCAATACGATAATGGTACCATAAAAAGCGTTATCCGCACCCACGCGTTCTACCGCGTCTGTGATCGCGCGTATTAACCCAAGCGGATCCCATCCACTCTTAGTGTAAGTACGCTTGCGCGGAGCTTTTGCCATCAGGTATCGATCTCACAATAGGTAAAAATTGCGTCACTTTGACCGAAATCCACTCCGGGTCAACCTTGTAAATCTTTGCGTTGAATGCGTATGAAATTGTCGAAAGAGTTCTATTCGGCTGGCTGAATCTGAAATCGGCGGCGCGCTATGACGGCGATCGTCGAGATGCGTAGGCAGGTTCCGCAACGCGCTGAGGAGACCGAGCTAGCAATAAGCGCGACGAGAAGTGCCGAAAGCCAAGGGTGACAGATCTCGCTCGTCCTCAGCTCTGCCGAAACGCCTCCGCAATGACCCCCGGCAGCCGCGTAGGCCTGCCGGTCTGGCTGACGAGCACGACCTTCGCCTTCAGCTTGCACAGCACATCGTCGCCGCGGCAAACCTGCTGCGCCAGCTCGATATGCGCGCCGCCAACATGCAGACACTCCGTAATCACCTCCAGCAGCTCATCGATCCGGGCGGGCAGCAGGTAATCCACCTCCAGCCGCCGCACCACGAACGCCGCCGGGACGCCGCCCTCGCCGGGCGCGTGAAGATCGGAATGGTGGATGCCGAGCAGACGCAGCAAATCGGAGCGGCCGCGCTCGCACCAGCGCAGATAGGTGGCGTGATAGACGAAGCCGGAGAAATCGGTGTCCTCGAAATAGACCCGCACGGCCAAGATGTGGCGGCGGCCCTCGATGCGTCCGGCGAGGTCGGGCCATTCGCGGCTGCCCGAGCTACTCATCGGCTGCGGGCGGATTGTCGAACATGAAAAGCTGGTTGGTCGTGTGCGCGGCCGGCGCGGCGAGGCCGATATGCCGGAACGCCTTCAGCGTCAGTACGCGGCCGCGCGGCGTCCGGCCGATGAAGCCCTGTTGCAGCAGATAGGGCTCGATCGTCTCCTCCAGCGCGTCCTTTGATTCGCTCAGCGCCGCCGCGATCGTTTCAATGCCAACCGGGCCGCCGCCGTAATTTTTGCCGATGCAGCCGAGATAGCGGTGGTCCATCGCGTCCAGCCCATGGCTGTCGACTTCGAGCTGGCCGAGCGCCCGGTCCGCCACCTCCAGGTCGATGATCGGCGCTCCCTCCACGGAAGCGAAGTCCCGCACCCGCCGCAATAGCCGTCCCGCAACGCGCGGCGTGCCGCGCGAGCGCCGCGCCACTTCGCGCGCGCCATCCGGGACTCATGCGCACGCCGAGAACGCGCGCGCCGCGCGTGACGATCTCCACCAGTTCTTCCTCGGTGTAGAAATTCAGACGGATCGGGATGCCGAACCGGTCGCGCAGCGGAGTCGTGAGCAGGCCGGTGCGCGTGGTTGCGCCGACCAGGGTGAATTTCGCCAGATCGATGCGCACCGAGCGCGCCGCCGGCCCTTCGCCGATGATCAGGTCGAGCTGGAAATCCTCCATCGCCGGATACAGGATTTCCTCCACCGCCGGATTGAGCCGGTGAATTTCGTCGATGAACAGCACGTCGCGCTCTTCCAGATTGGTGAGCAGCGCCGCCAGGTCGCCCGCCTTGGCGATCACCGGCCCGGACGTCATACGGAAACCGACGCCGAGCTCGCGCGACACGATCTGCGCCAGCGTCGTCTTGCCGAGGCCGGGAGGTCCCGCGAACAGCACATGGTCGAGCGCATCGCCTCGCGACCGCGCCGCGTCGATGAACACCTTCAGATTCGCGCGGGCGCGTTCCTGGCCGATGAATTCGGTGAGCCGCTGCGGACGAAGGCTGAGTTCGCTCTCGTCTTCGTCCCGCTTTTCGCGTTCGACAAGTCTGCCATCCATGCGGGCGAATCTAATGGATTCCCGGGCGTACGGAAATCAGAGTTTCACACGGCGACGATAAGGTCGAAAGCCGTGTCCCCGCAAACGCTAGACCCTTTTCCGCTCCGATTGAATCGGAGCGCGGCTCTAATTCTTTGTTTTGTCGCATTTTCTCGACGCAAACCGGCGTCCACTTTGCTGGAAAATGCTCTAGTCCCTGCTCTTTGACGCATAGCACAAGCCCGCAAGCAGCAGCGTGATTCCGGTGATGCTGACATAGACATAGGCGAGATGTGCCCAACTGATTACATGAACGATCGCGAGCACCAGCGCCAACAGAAAGGTGAAAGCGGCAAAAGCGCTGATCCAGACAGTGAAAAGTCTTTCGAAAATGCCAGCCATACCCGCCTCCATGGCCGGCATAGAGGTTAGTCCTGATTTGGCCGAAATACAACCAGTGCGTGCCATCAGAAAACCTGCTCTTATTTCGCCAGTTCTTTCAAACCTTGCCGAATCAGCTCCTCGGCTTTAGCCTCGCCGCCCAGTTTCGCCGAAACCGACGCAACGGCCGCGTTCGCCTCGGCCGCGCTGTAGCCGAGATTAATCAGCGCGGACATGGCATCGGTTGCGGCCGACATCGGCCCAGGGGCGCCCTGCGCTGCCGTCTGCATGCCCAGCCCGCCAGCCACCAGCAGCGCCGGGGCCTTATCCCGCAGCTCACTGACGATGCGCTGGGCGACCTTAGGCCCGACACCGGGCGCCCGTGCGACTTGCGCCTTGTCCTGCAGTGCGATGGCGTTCGCCAGATCCTGCGGGTCCAGGACACTCAAAACCGACAGCGCGACCTTGGTTCCGACGCCCTGCACATTTTGCAGCAGCCGGAACCAGCTCCGCTCCGCATCGCTCAAGAAGCCGAATAGCTTGATCGCGTCTTCGCGCACATGGGTTTCGATCGTCAGCGTCACAGGCTGGCCGATTGCTGGCATGCGCGCGAGCGTGCGCCCTGGGCACGACACCTCATATCCGACACCGCCGACATCCACGATCACCCAGTCTCTCCCGACGCTGTCCACAATGCCACGGAGCTTGCCAATCATCTTCTGCACGTCCCAGGAGTAATTTTGAGTAAACGCGGCGTTGAAAGTTTTAACCTTAGGCAGCCGGATTTACGTGTAGCCGCTCCTGGTCATGCTAGGCCTTGATTCAAGGCGAAGCTTTGTCCGTGTACTCATGGATGAATACCGTGTCGCCATCGATATGTCCGCCGGGGTATAGCTTCTTTGCTAAGCATTCCTGAACGGAACCGCGCGATTTGCCCACCGCTTGAGAATGGTCTCAAGCAGCAGGCACCCGCTTCGCCGGGCGCACCGGATTCGCGGCAAGCACCGCCCGCTTCAGCGCAGCCGCCTCGCGGTGATGCGCATGGGCGATGGCGATGGCCAGCGCATCGGCCGCGTCGTCGCTATCGGGAGACGCCTTGGGCAGCAGGTAGCCGATCATCGTGCGGATCTGCACCTTTTCTGCGTGGCCCGAGCCGGTCACGCTTTTCTTGACGAGGTTCGGCGCATATTCCGCGACCGGCAGCCCCGCGCGCGCCGGAGCGAGCAGCGCGATGCCGCGCGCCTGGCCAAGCTTCAGAGTGGCGTGCGCGTCGCGATTGACGAAGGTTTCCTCAACCGCTGCTTCATGGGGCTGCCAGCGCACAAGCACTGCGTCGAGTCCCGCAAACAGCGCTGCCAGCCGCTGGCAGAGCGCCTCGCTCGCCTCTGATGTGACCGTGCCGCAGGCAATGAAGGACAACCGGCTGCCGGCGGCTTCGATGATGCCCCAGCCCATCCGTCTCAGGCCCGGATCGATACCGATGATGCGAACGACCATGCCCCGCTGCCCCGCCGAATCAGCGCTTTCGAGCGCGTTCGCGGCGAAGATGCAGGTGCCGCTACCCGGTGACAAGCGATTTGTTCACACCCCGTTCCGCGCACTCGATGGGCCGAGCGCCTACCAGCAGACGCGATATTCGTCGAGGCCGGAACAGGTCTTGCCGCCCTCATGCACGATTGCGGCGCCCGACCGTTGCGCGGGCTGCTGCTCCTTCTGCGCTACGGGCTTCTTGCGGTGCCGCCGCTTGACGGAGGCCGTGCTCTGCGTCGCGGATGCTGCATCGTTCGCCGACTGGCTGGCCCCCGTAGCAGCCTGCGCGACCTTCCACGGCGTTGCCGCTTGCGCTGCGGCGGGCGAAACGCTCACGGCGAGAAACACCAAACAGAGTGCGGCGCCAGATTTCATGCTCAGCCTCCAATGATCCCTCACGACCGATCGCGATCAGGCGCCCAGGCGCGCCATGACGCTCTCGGAAATATCGAAATTTGCATAGACGTTCTGGACATCGTCGGAATCTTCCAGCGCGTCCAGCATTTTCAGCAGCTTCTCCGCTTTCTCGTCATCGACGCCGACCGTATTTTGCGGACGCCAGATGAGGCGCAGCACGTTCGGATCGCCAAATTTCGCCTCAAGCTTACCCGCCACTTCGTGCAATTCCGTGACGCCGCAATAAAAACGGTGCCCATCTTCATCCGACTGGCAATCGTCGGCCCCCGCCTCCAGCGCCGCCTCTATCATCGCGTCCGCAGTGCCCGCGCTAAGCGGGTACTCGATCTCGCCCACCCGGTCGAACATGAACGACACCGCGCCGGTCTCTCCCAGATTGCCGCCATACTTGGTGAAGGTGGAGCGCACATCGCCCGCCGTGCGGTTACGGTTGTCGGTCAGCGTCTCGACGATGACGCCGACGCCGCCGGGCGCAAATCCTTCATAGCGGATCTCCTGATAATCGTCGCCGCCGGCCTCCTGGCTCTTTTTGATGGCGCGATCGATATTGTCGCGCGGCATGTTCTGCGCCCGTGCCGCGATGATCGCCGCCCGCAGCCGCGGATTGAAGGCGGGGTCGGTCATGCCCATCTTCGCCGCCACGGTGATTTCCTTGGACAGCTTGGAAAACATCTTGGCGCGCTTTTTGTCCTGCGCGCCCTTGCGGTGCATGATGTTCTTGAATTTCGAATGGCCTGCCATGAAGGGTCCGTCAGTCGTGTGCTTGCCGGCGGGCGATGCCGCCTATGCGTGTTTGGAAATGTGCAATTCGGTGGGTGTTATAAGCTGGGGCCAAGTAGAAAGCCAGCCGCTCAGCCGATTTGCGGAATGATCACGGCTAAATTTCCGGTTCGGCCGGCCGCAGGACGCCCCCCATCCGTAGCGGCTCGATCCGCCTCGCGAGCCCCGTCTTTTCGTCCGTCTCGATGAGCACGCCGCACATCGTCGCCTCGCCCATGGCCGGCTCGAAGCGGTTGTTGGCGATCTTGGCCTGGAAGCGCCGCACCGGCTCCTCCTTCTGCATGCCGATGACCGACAGATAATCGCCGCACATGCCGACATCGCTCATAAAGGCGGTGCCGCCGGGAAGGATGTGGTCGTCGGCGGTCGGTACATGCGTATGCGTGCCGATCACGGCGCTGACCCGGCCGTCGGCGAAAAAGCCGAATGCCTGCTTCTCCGAGGTGGTCTCGGCATGAAAATCGACGATGATCGCGTCGGCCTTGGCTTTCAGCGGCCCCTCGCCCAACTCACGCTCCAGCGTTTGGAACGGGCAGTCCATCGCGTCCATGAAAATCCGGCCCATCATATTGATGACCAGCACCTGGCGGCCATTGGCCGTCTCGAACAGCCCGGCGCCGCGTCCAGGCGTCCCCGGCGGATAGTTCGCCGGGCGCAGCAATCGGGGCTGGCGTTCGATGAACACCAGCGCTTCGCGCTGGTCGAAGGCATGATTTCCCGTCGTCACCACATCGGCGCCTGCATCCAGGAATTCCTCGCAAATCATCTCGGTGATGCCGAAGCCGCCCGCAGCATTCTCGCCGTTGACGATAACAAAATCGGTGCGGTAGCGGTCGCGCAATTGCGGCAAGTCCCTGCACACGGCTTTGCGCCCGGAACGCCCGACGACATCGCCGAGAAAGAGAATGCGCATTAAGTGCTGTCCTTGGCGCTGATCGCGCCGGATGGTGTGACGATCCAGTCTAGCCGTTCATCATAGGGACAGACCGGCACTTCCGCCACTTCCTGCGTGTCGAAGGCAAGTCCGACGGTGAGAATGGCCGCCCGGCTCCTCAGCGCGGCAAGCGTCCGGTCATAATGGCCACCGCCATAGCCGAGCCGGTAACACCGCCGGTCGAATGCCAGCAGCGGCACCAGCAGCACGTCGGGAACCGCGATGGGTGCGCCCGCCGGCTGGGGAATGCCGAATGCGCCTATCTCGACCGGCGCGCCGATTTGCCATTGGCGGAATTGCAGCGGGGCGGGGCCAACGATCACCGGCAGGGCCAGCTCCCAGCCGTCATCCGCCGCCCGTGTCAGCAGGGGCATGCAATCGAATTCGCTGCGCACAGGGTGATAGCCGGCAATGACGCCCGGCACACGGCCGAGAAAACTCAAGTCCCGCTGCGCCACGCGCTCCGCCGCCTGCCTTCGCTCGGCAGCAGGAACGGCTTGCCGCACGGCGCGGGCTCGCGCCCGCATCGCCAGCTTTTCCGCTTCGACCTGTGGCTGAGAATACATAAGCCGGTTCCGGTGAGGCGCCGGCAGAAGGGGAGCGCTGGGACCGGCAAAGCAAGATAAGTGGAGCCGCGATGACCGTCGGTTATGTACGATCCGCCTGGGCCCTACATAGTAGGTGGGTGCCAAATAACTGGAACCAGGGTTCCGGCAGGGTCAGCCCCCTATAGAATCGCATCGGCCCCGGGATTGAAGTGAACCTAACGCATCCCGCAGCTCCGTTTGCATTATCTAATGGATGGCGCGGGGAATTCCAGTGGCTTGTGCCAATTCAGGCAACTTATGCGGTGCGTGGTTAGCGGGTTCGCATCAAATTGCGCAGCGCCAGCAGAAAAAGAAAGATCAAAACCCCGCCCAGGATGTTTTCAACAATCGCGGTCGTTGCAACGCTCAAGGGAATGCGGACCAGCGACGAGCCCGGCTTTCCCTCGAAGCCGTAGAGGCAGGCGTAGACCCGCCGCGCCGCGTCCGGGCTTTCCCAGCCGAACAGCACCAACGCGTTTTTCAGCGACAGGAACAGCGCCTCGCCGCTCGCGCCGCTATCGCCGGAAATGCACCCGCCCCCGGCGAACAGGTTGACGATGCTGAGCACGAGCCACCAAAGCGTCGATGCGACCCATCCGACGATAGAGCCGAGCCCCGGATGATCGGGCCAGACGGGGAAAATGGGGGCGCCGTCCGCGACCGGGCCGGGCGCGCTGGCGAAATAGGCCGAGCGGCGTTCGCCAAGGTAAACCAGGCAAAAGACGAACACCGTGGCCATCCACAAGGCCAGCGGGCGGGTCAGCGAACGGCCGAAATTGGAAACACCGCCATAGAGCCAGCCGATCCAGAAGCGGGTCACGCCGCTGCCCAGCGGCTTGTCGAGCCAGAACCGGCGGCAGCGCAGCTCCTGGGCGAAGAATTCGCGCTCGCGCTCATGATCCTGCGTGGCGGAGGCGAGCTTGCGCAGGCGCCTGTAGCGCGAGGCGTGCTCCGGGTCGCCGCAGGCTTTCAGGCCGCGCAAAAATCGCGGCCTGGGATCCCCTGCAACATCGGCGCCCCAGACCGGGAACAGCGAGAGCTGGTTGACGATGCGCATGTCGTCGAGGCGCGGCGGCTCGCGGAATGCGGCATCGTGCAGGCTGGGAACCTGCTGGAAACGGGCCCCGGCAAGCACGAAGGCGGCGCGGCTCCTGATGGCGGCGAAGGTCGCGGGGCCCTTGAAGCTGACATTACGAAAATTGGCGCGGTCGCGGAAGACACCCTGGTGAAAATCGGCGGCGGCCAAAAAGCTTGCGCCCGCGAACGAAGCGTTTTCTCTGAACTTGACCGATGTGAAATCGGCTGTATCGGAGAACACTGCATTGCCGAAATTGGCGTCGCCCGCAAAACGGCTGCCGACGAATTCAGCCGGGACCGCGAATGAAGCGGCCTGGAAGTCGGCGCAATGATCGAACTGGGCGGCACAGAAATTGACCGGACCGGAGAACTGGGTGTCGCTGAAGCGGGCGTCCTGGTCGAAGCGGGCGCGCTCGAAATTCGCCTCTCCCGCCAGCCTGGCGAGCCGAAAGGTCGCCTTGCCCTTGAAATGGGCCTCCTCGAAGCCCGCCATATTGTGGAATTCAGCCTCGCCCAGCCTGACCTCACCGCGGAACTGCGCCTGGTTGAATTTGGCAAGGCCGGCGAAGCGGGTCTTCACCAGGCTGGCCGTCGCCTCGAATATGGCGCTCTCGAAATTGGCCTCCGCCTGGAATTCGGCTTCATCGAACCGGGCGTTGCCGCCAAAACCCGTCTTGATGAACTCGGCATTGCCGGTGAATTTGACGCTGCGGAAATCGGCGCGGGCCGAGAAATGCGTCTTCTGAAAGCGCGCGGCCGGAACCAGCGGGCCGGTGGTCTCGCGCAGGAACTCGGCCTTCTCGAAATCGGCGACCGAGGCGAAAGCGGCGTCGTCGAAATCGGCGAGATGGTAGAATTTGGCCGCTTTGAAAATGGCATCGCCATTGAAGCGCGCGCCCTGAAAGCGCGCCACATGGGCGAAATGCACATTGGCGAAACTCACTTTGCCAAGGAATTGCGAGGCGTCGAAAATGGCCGGGCCGGGGAAGACGAAGCTCTCGAACGACGTGTCGGAGGCGAATTCCAGTCCGGCAAAATCGGCCTTGGCGTCAGCCAGCCAGGCTTCCGTCTCGGCGTTCTGGCCTTCACCGAACCAGTCGACGGCCCACCCGCCAGCATCTTCCAGAGCCTGCTTGCGCTGAAGCATTTCCAGCGCCCACGCGTTCCAGCTCTCTTCGCCCTTGCCCCAATGTGCCCGGGTCTCTTCCTGCTTCATGCACCGCGCCCCCAAGCGTTCCCTGTTCTTACTTAAAACAGCGGACGATGACAAAGGCGTATCTTGGTCCGACCCGGCAAAAATCCACCATTACCGCGGCCGAATGCTATTTGCGCCCTGAGAATTTGCCATAAGCGCCCAATGAGGCCGGTCCATGCCCCAACGCGGCCGGCGGCGGCAGCCCGCCGATCCTCGGGAGGCGCCAAGCGGCGATGCGGAAACGGGCGGCCGCCGGGTGCCGTCCCCGCGTCCGCCGCAGCAAAGTCCGCTAGGGAATCACTCTGCGAAACACCCGGAAACCGCGCGGACCGTCCGGACTTTGCTCAGGCGATGGCGGGCAGGCGCGCTCGGCATCGTCGTCGAGCCATTCCCAGCCGCTGCCGTTGCGCCTGGTGCTGTTGCAGCGTTGGGCGACCGCATCGCGGCGGTGCGGCGATATGATCGGGCGATAGTTCTTTCCCGAGATCGAGGAGAGCCACTTGGCGTAGGATTCTGCCTCGCGCGAGCCGACTTCGACGATCGTGTCGCGGCGGCTGCCGCTTTGCTGGCCTTGATAGGCCGGGCACGCGCGATCGGCGACGCAGCCGTCCCAATCCGCCAGCGTGATTTCCGTCAGGCTGACCGCCGCCCTGTCCTTGCCGCCGAACATTGCATTGCTGCCGGCGGTCGAGACTGGCGGGCATTCGTCGCAATCGGCGAATGTGTGCGCGGACAAGCCGTTTTGGGACGGAGCGGCGCTCTCGCTTGCGGACCCGTCGCCGGGCAGATCGCCGCCGGCTCGCGCACCCTCCGGCTCCTTCAGGCGCGCCAGCATCCGAGCCGCGGCCCGCGCGTTTTGGCCCTCATCCGTTTCGGCTGCGGGAACGGGGCTCCCGCGGTCTTTGTCAGGCGGGTCTTCCGCGCTTGCGGTCTCGATCGGGGGGGCCTGCGGGGCTTCGGCCTGCGGCGTTTGCTCCGGCAAGGCCTGCGTGTAGGTCTTTTCAGTGCCGGCGGCTTCGCGTTTCGAAGCGCGCGCGCGTATATCGGCGCCACCCTCCTTGCTGGATTGCGCGGCATTGCGGTTCGGCTCGGCCGGGCTCGCGGCAAGGGCGCGGTCAGCCTTCGCCCGATGATCGCCACCCGTGGCCGGATTCGTCGCGGCTGGCTGCGCCAGCGGCGATGCGGCCGGAGCGGGATTGGCCGGCTGCTGCGCGGGGTCTGGTTCGCTCGCGGTTTGCTGCGCCGCTGCCGCCGGTTCGGAAGACGCGGCGGGCTCGCGCTTTTCGGGGCTGGGCGGCAGCAGCCCGTTGTCCTTGGGCGGTGCCGAGGCGGCAACCTTATCGACGCTTTCGGCAAACAGCGGGATGTCGGCGATGACGACAGCCCAATAGAGCACCGCGCTCGGGCCGAGCAACAGCAGGAACACCAGCGCGGCGAGCCGGCCCCATTGGGTGTGCTTGACCTTCGTCCGCTTCTGCGCGAATTCGAGCCATTCATTGTAGGCTTGGCGGCGGGACGCGTCTTTCAGCCCCTCATAAGCGGTGTTCATGCGCTTGAACTGGCGCTCCGCCTCCGCGTCGCCGGGGTTGCGGTCGGGGTGATAATGTTTGGCAAGATCGCGGAATGCCTGCTTAACGACATCATCATCCGCATTCTCGTTGATCCCGAGAATTTCGTAATAGGTCTCAGAGCCCATGATCTCGCCGCTTATTAGCCGTTGTTCGGGCGTGCGCGCTCGCCGGTCGTCGCGGCGCAGCTTCGCCCTCGTTCATTCGCCCTTCCGCCGTCAGTATAATACAGCAATCATCGCCTGAGTGGCAGAAACGCCGCGTCACGTCACGTTTGTGCAACGCCTTTCAATAATCAGGCGCTTTTCTGTCCTAATCTTGGCAATTTGACGCGCCTTCGGCAAGATTTTCGAGGTGAGGATAATTCCTCACAGCGCGCCACATCTTCCGATTGCGTTGCAGGAATGTCGCACGCCAAGGTTTGGCGCGTTTCTCCCACATAAACCTCGCATGTGGGCGTAACCGGGAAACGGCGCTTGCAAAATAGTCCGCTGGCGGCAGAGTACGAATCAGCAAAATATTCAAGTTCACCAATGACTTTCTTACGGAGACTGCGCGGCTTGCGAAGCTGCGGGGCGAGGAGGAACAGCCATGCCTGAGCCTGCCGCTGGGGATTTTTCGTTCCTCTCGCTCTTTCTCCAGGCCCATATCGTCGTCAAGCTGGTGATGATCGGCCTTGTGCTCGCCTCGGTCTGGGGCTGGGGCATCATCATCGAAAAGTCGTTCTTGTTCGGCCGGACACGCCGGGAAACCGAGCAGTTCGAACGGCTGTTCTGGTCCGGCCAATCCCTCGACGAGCTTTACGGCATGGTGTCGCAGCAGCGCGCTTCGGCGATGGGGGCGCTGTTCATCGCCGCGATGCGCGAATGGCGGCGCTCCATCGAGGGTTCGCCCAGGCCGCTCGCCGGCGTGCAGCACCGCATCGAGCGGGTAATGGACGTCACCATCTCGCGCGAAATGGACCGGCTGGAACGGCGGCTTCTGTTCCTGGCCACCGTCGGCTCGACCGCGCCGTTCATCGGACTGTTCGGCACGGTCTGGGGCATCATGACCAGCTTCCAGTCGATCGCCATGTCCAAGAATACCAGCCTTGCCGTCGTCGCGCCCGGCATCGCCGAAGCGCTGTTCGCGACGGCGCTTGGCCTGCTCGCCGCCATCCCGGCGGTGATTTTCTACAACAAATTTTCAGCCGACGCCGGGCGTCTGGTGCAGCGCTTCGAAGGCTTTTCCGACGAGTTCCTGGCGATCGTCTCGCGCCAGATCGATTTGAGGACCTGACGCCATGGGCGCCGGCGTCTCGCGCAATGCTCCCGCCAAACGCCGCGGCAGGCGCCAGCGCCGCGCGCCGATGAGCGAGATCAACGTCACGCCCTTCGTCGACGTGATGCTGGTGCTGCTGATCATCTTCATGGTGACGGCGCCGATGCTCACCGTCGGCGTACCCATCGATCTGCCCAAGACCGAGGCGAACGCCGTCAATGATGCTAGCCAGAAAGCGCCGCTCACTGTCAGCGTTGATGCGGATGGTAAGATTTTTATTCAGGAAATGGAAATCACTCTCGACGAAATTGTCCCCAAACTCACGGCCATCGCGAAGAGCGGCTTTGAGGAGGTCATTTATATCAGGGGCGACCGGCGTACCAATTACGGCACCCTGATGCAGATCATGGGCAAGATCAGCGCGGCCGGATTCCACCGGATTTCGCTGGTCACCGATCTGCGGGATCGCATTTGAGGCAAACATCAATGCGCGCGAGCCTGCTGCTCTCGATCGTCTTACATGTGCTACTGCTCGGCGCCGTGCTGCTGAATTTCAGCTCGCGTACGGCGCTGAAATCGACGCGGCCCGTCAGCGTCGAAATCCTGTCTCCATCGGAGTTCAGCCAGCTCAAGGTGGGCAAGCCCGACGCCAAGCCGGAGAGCGCGGCTCCCCAAAGCGCGCCGCCGGACAAGATGCCCGAAGCGGTGCCGACGTCAGCCGAATTGAAAGCCCCGGAGAAGCCGTCGCGGACGCAAGCGGCACTGCCGCCGCCGAAGCCGAAAGCCGCACCGCCGCCGGAACCTGATGCCGAAGCGAAGGCCGCATCGCCGCCCAAGGAAGCAAAGTCCGAGCCGGAGACATCAAGCGCCGAAGCCAAGCCGCGCCCGGTTCCCGAGCCGGAGAAGCGAGCCGAACGGCCCAGGCTCCGCGCCGAGGCGGCAAAGCACGCCGAACCTGCCGCCGAACCCCGTGCCGAGCATGAGACGCGGCCCGAACCGAAGCCCCGCGCGCGGCCGGCACAGGACCGCATTGCCGATCTGCTCGACAAGCCGGCGCAGAACCGCGAAGGCCAGAGCGATTTCGACCCCAAGCAGATCGCCGCGCTCCTCAACCGCGACCCCAATGCCGGGGCGCGGCCGCCGCAGCAAGCGCCGCGCCAGCCCTGGCGTCAGCCCAGTTCGCTTCAGCAACAGGCGATGGGCGCGGACACCGAAGCCCTGCGGCGCGAGGTTTACGGCGCCACCCAGGGCCAGGGCGCCCGCATGAGCGCCAGCGACATCGACGCGCTGCGCGCGCAGATCTCGCGCTGCTGGGCGCCTCCAGTCGGCGGCCTTGGCAGCGACGCCATCATCGTCAAATTGCGCATCGAACTCAACCAGGACGGCAGCATAGGCCGCGCGCCCGAAGTGGTGAACGATAACCCCTCGCGCTTCTTCCCTCCCGCCGCCGAAAGCGCCGTCCGCGCTGTGTTCCAATGCGCGCCCTACCGGATGCCGCCCGAAACCTACGCCCAGTGGCACGACATGCTGCTCAATTTCGATCCCAGCCGCATGTATGGAGGCTAGATCATGATCGCTTCAAACGGAAACCATCATGATCCAGAGTCCTTTGTTTTCGAACGATTTTTCGGAAAAACCGGTGTCCACTTTTCCCGACCGTGCTCTAAGCCCATGCCGCGTCGTTCTTGCCGCCCTCATCATCGCCGCCGGATTGGCCGTCGCGGGCTCCGCCCCTTCCCGCGCTGTGGTCGAGATCGACATCACCCAGGGTAATCTGCGGCCCATCCCCATCGCCATTCCGCAATTTCTCGGCAGCGGGGCGCAAGGCTCGCAAACGGCCGCCAGCATCGCCGATATCGTCTCCGCCGACCTTGAGCGCTCCGGGCTGTTCCGGCCTATCGATCGCGCCGCCTTCGTCGAGCGGATCGGCAATCTCGATGCCGTACCGCACTTTCAGGACTGGCGCGTCGTCCATGCCGAGGCGCTGGTCGTCGGCCAGCTCATCGACGGCGGCGGCGGCCAGCTCAAGGCACAGTTCCGCCTGTGGGACGTATTTTCCGGGCGCGAGCTGAAAGCCGAGGCTTTTGCGACGGGGCCTGAAAACTGGCGGCGGATCGGGCATCTGATTGCCGACGCAGTCTATGAGCGGCTGACCGGCGAGCGCGGCTATTTCGACAGCCGGGTCGCCTTCGTCGAGGAGACCGGGCCGAAGGACAAGCGCAGCAAGCGGCTGGCGATCATGGACCAGGACGGCCAGAACCTGCAGTACCTGACACGCGGCGACAAGCTGGTGCTGACGCCAAGGTTCAGCCCCGACAATCGCCAGATCACCTACACCTCCTACGAAGGCGGCCGTCCGGCGGTGCTCCGGCTCGATCTGGCGAGCGGCCGCCAGGAAGTCGTCGGCAACTTCCCCGGCATGACCTTCGCGCCGCATTTTTCGCCCAACGGCCGCGCCATCATCATGAGCCTGCAGCAGGACGGCGCCTCGAACCTGTATGAGATGGACCTCCAGAGCCATCAGATGCGCCGCCTGACCAACGACAGGGCGATCGACACCGCCCCCTGCTATGCGCCCGACGGCCGGCGCATCGTGTTCGAATCCGACCGCAGCGGCAGGCAGCAGCTCCATGTCATGAACGCCGACGGCGGCGGCGTGCGGCAGATCACCGGCGGCGAGGGCCGCTATTCGACGCCCGTATGGTCGCCGCGCGGCGATCTCATCGCCTTCACCAAGCAGATCGGCGGGCATTTTCTCATTGGCGTCGTGCAGCCGGACGGGAGCGGCGAGCGCATTCTGACGGAGGGCTATCACAATGAAGGCCCGAGCTGGTCGCCGAATGGCCGCGTGCTGATGTTCTTCCGCGAATCGCCCGGCGAGGGCGGTGGCCCGCACCTGCACACCATTGATTTGACGGGTTATAATGAACGGCCTCTGCCGACGCCCGCTTTCGCCTCCGATCCCGCCTGGTCGCCGCTGATGAAATGAGCACGTGGTGATGGCGCCGGAGACGGTTCCAAATCCTTGTTTCGCCTTGCTAAGCTTAAGTTTCCCGCCCGCGCATGGCACTGATTCCTCGTGGCATTTTCGCATCATCCGTCTCGGAAAAATGGAAGAGAGTGAGGTTGCAACCTTGATAATTCGATGTCCTCTCGGCTAGCTACAAGTAGCGGCCTTTTCGGGGGGCGCTTAAACCAGAGGAGAGAAGACCATGCAGGGTTTGAAGGGCGTTATCGTCGTCGCGACGATCATTGCTGCCGCCGCTACGCTCGGCGCTTGCCGTAAGGAAGTCGAAGGCCAGCCCCTGAAGCTGGGCGCTGGTGACGTTGCCGTTACCGTTGTCCGTTAATTCGCTGGTATAGCGAAGCGGGGCTTCAGTTTATTCGAAAACGCCGTGCACTGGCGGCTTGGCTGGTGTTCACGGCGTTTTTCGTTGCTACGTCTTCCGCTTCAACCTGAGGTAATGTATTTTCAGAAATGCACCGAAAAATTGAGCCAATCGCTGATTTCATAACCCCTCATTAACCCTAAGGGACGCACCTTCCCATTCAGGATTTACTGAGTTGAGGAGTGTGCCATGTCCCGGTCTGCGGCCGCGCGAGCGTTCTTCGTGCTGACCCTTGCACTTTCGCTGGCGGCCTGTTCGAGAGGCCAGCCCAGTAATTACGGTCTTAACACCGCCATTACCGGCGCCGGAAACACCGCCGATGCGGATGGCGGTTCTGGAACGCCGGGCTCGACCCGCGAATTTTCCGCCCGCATCGGAGACACGGTTTATTTCGACACCGACAGCACTGTGCTGAGCCCCCAGGCCCAGCAGACGCTCACTGGCCAGGCTCAATGGCTGAGCCAATATCCGCAATACCGTATCATTGCTGAGGGCCACGCCGACGAGCGGGGAACCAGAGAGTACAATATCGCGCTCGGCGCCCAGCGCGCCGAAGGGGTGAAGCATTTCCTCACGTCGCGAGGCGTCGATCCCCGGCGGATCAAGACGGTGTCCTATGGCAAGGAGCGGCCGGTCGCGGTGTGCGCCAACATATCCTGCTGGTCGAAGAACCGGCGCGTGGTGACGGTGCTCGACACTGGCGGCGCGGTGGTCGGCAGCCGCTGAGCGAAGGCCGCTGCTGGCTCTTCCAGAGCGCTTCCCGAAAGGTGTTACGCGGGCTTCGGATAAGAAGCGCGGCAGGCGAACAATCGAGACCTATTCCGATTAATCCGGATTGGGTTTGAGCGCGCTGCGCCCCTGCCCCGCTACTGCGCCGCCAGCAGCGCGAACCGCCCCTGCCCCACCGGGCATTGCGCCCACAGCGCCGACAGCGCCGAGGCGAGCCAGTCCATATGCTCGTCCGTATGCAGCGGCGACGGCGTCAGCCGGATGCGCTCGGTGCCGCGTGCCACCGTCGGATAGTTGATCGGCTGCACATAGATGCCGTAATGCTGCATCAGCAGGTCGGTCACCGCCTTGCAATGCACGGGATCGCCGACCAGCACCGGCACGATGTGGCTGGGATTGTCCATCACCGGCAGGTCGCGGTCTTTCAGCTTGGCCTTCAGCGTGCGCGCCCGCTCCTGGTGCCTGATGCGCTCGATCTGGCTGACCTTCAGATGCCGGATCGAGGCCAGCGCTCCGGCCGCGATCGCCGGGGCGAGCGAGGTGGTGAAGATGAAGCCCGGCGCATAGGAGCGGATGGCGTCGCAGCAGGCCTTCGATGCTGCAATATAGCCGCCCATCACGCCAAAACCCTTGGCCAGCGTGCCGTTGATGATGTCGACCCGGTGCATGACGCCGTCGCGTTCGGCGATGCCGCCGCCGCGCGGACCGTACATGCCCACCGCATGCACTTCGTCCAGATAGGTCAGCGCGCCGTATTTTTCCGCCAGATCGCAGATCGTCCCGATCGGCGCGATATGGCCGTCCATCGAATAGACGCTCTCGAACACGATGATCTTGGGCACATCGCGCGGCGCGGCGGCGAGCAGCTCTTCCAGATGCACCGGATCATTGTGCCGCCAGATGCGCTTTTCGCCGCCGCCATGGCGGATGCCGGCGATCATCGAGGCGTGGTTCTTCTCGTCGGAAAAGATCACCGTGCCGGGCATCAGCTTGGTCAGCGTCGACAGCGTCGCGTCGTTGGCCACATAGGCGGAGGTGAACAGCAGCGCCGCCTCCTTGCCGTGCAGATCGGCCAGTTCCGCTTCCAGCTCGACATGGTAATGCGTGGTGCCGGAGATGTTGCGCGTGCCGCCCGAGCCGGCGCCCACCGCATCGATCGCCTCATGCATCGCGGCGCGCACGCTTGGATGCTGGCTCATGCCCAGATAATCGTTCGAGCACCACACCGTCACCGGACGCGGGCCGCCATTGCTGGCCTCGCTGATTTGCGGAAAATGCTCGGCCTGCGGATAGGCGCCGCAGCGGCGCTTCAGATCGGCGAACACCCGGTACCGCCCCTCACGGCGCACCTGCGCGATCTGAGCCTGGAAAATCTCATTATAGTCCATTCTCGCCTCCCGTTGCGGCGCGTTCAAGTCGAAGGCCGAGCCGCTTTTTCCTTGATAGATTCACGTGTCGTTTCTGGATGTCCGCAGACCGGTTCAGCGGCACGATAACGCCGCCGGGCGCTTCGGCCGCCGCCACGTCGGATGCCTTGGATTTGCGCTGCAGGCTCCAGCCCCACAGCCGTTCCGCCGGCAAGGGCAGCACCAGGAACCAATGTTCCAGCACCGCCAGGGCCAGCAGCGCCGCCAGGAAACTGAACCCGGCCGATGCGCCATCGCCGGCCGCCGCCAGCGCTTTCTGCACCAGACGCATCGTCATCACCGTCGAGATGGTGACGGAGAAGGGGAACAGCACGTTGATCGGCTTGCGCGTCAGGAAGCTGCGCAGGAAGGCCATGTGCTCGGGCAGGAATTGCTCATTCAGATTGCGCACGCCCAGAAACACGTTGAGCCGCGCGCTCTCATGCATCCACCACAGCAGCAGGAAGGTCCACAGCCCGGTCTGGTTGGGCGCGCCCCATGTGAGCCAGACGCACAGCGCCGCGCAGACGAGGATCGAAAGCTCATGATAGAGATTGGCCTGCAGCGCATGCAGGAAATGCCGCCACCCCGAACAGCCTTCGGCGCACATGGTCTTGCGCGGCCCGGTCACATAGCCGGTATAGAAGCTGATCTCCTGCCAGGCCCATATCATCAGCCCGCTGGTAAAGGCGATGTAAGTGCCGCGCACACTGGTGTCGGCGCCGCTCCGATGCAGCCCCCACAGCGCCAATACCAGAATGATAGCCGCTCCGCCCATGCTCCATTTGAAGGTGTGCTGCGGCAGACGGTCGAGATAGAGGATGACGCCCGTGGAAAACCACCAGAGGAACAGCGCGAACAGCGCGGGCTGGGCGTAATCGGACATGCCGCTCCTACCAGGCCGGTGCGAGACGGCTCTTCGCCGGCAGCGCATTGTCTTTCACCGGCAGCAGATACAGCCGGACGAACGTCGCCGCGGCACCCGCGGTCAGTGCTGCAAACCTGACCCGCCCGAAGACGCCGCCCCGTGCGCGGGCTGCATTCATGCCCTCGTTCAGCCGGCAAAGGCGCTGGAGTCCAGCCCTAAAACTTGGATGATCCAAGTCCAGGGTCAGCGGAAACACCTGCCGCGAAATCTCCGAGGTGATGCGGAACACCCGGAAGCCGTAATCGGACGGATCGATGCCGAGCGCCTCGTGGAAATAGGGGCGGGCGTGATCGCGCACATACATGGTGGCGAACACCGCGAGCAGGAAGAAGCGCACCCACAGCTTGTTGAAGCCGCTCAGCACCTGCGGATTGGAGCGCATCAGCAGCGCGAACGCCTCGCCGTGGCGGAACTCGTCGTTGCACCACTTCTCGAACCATTTGAAGATCGGGTGGAAGCGGCGCTCGGGATGCTGCTGGAAATGCCGGAAGATCGTGATGTAGCGCGCATAGCCGATCTTCTCCGACAGATAGGTGGCGTAGAAGATGAATTTCGGTTTGAAGAAGGTGTATTTCTTGGTGCGGGTCAGGAAGCCGAGATCGACGCCGATCTTGAACTCCTTCAGCGCGTCGTTGATGAAGCCGGCGTGGCGCGCCTCGTCGCGGCTCATATATTTGAACAGCTCGACGATATCGGGGTTGGTGCCGCGCTTCTTCATCTCGGCATATAGGACGCAGCCGGAGAATTCGGCGGTGAGCGAGGAGACGAGGAAGTCGACGAACTCCTGGCGCAATCCCTCCGGCAGATCGCTCAGCTCGACATGGTCCCAATCCTGCGGTGCGCTGGAAATGGCTCTTATTCGGATCGGCCCGCATCTCGGCAAGCAGCGCGTCCCATTCAGCCGCGCACGCCGCTGACATCGACCCGGTCAAGCTCGGCGAAATCGGTGGTGTAGAAGCGCGGCGACAGCATCGTATCCTGCCGCGCGGTCTCCGTCGTATCCTTGGACAGCGACAATGTTTCGATGGTCATAGTCTTTTCCCCGAGGAGAAGCTGAACTCGCACAACTCCATGAATTCCAGACTTCCGGTGGCACGCGTCCAGACGCGCTCGATGGACCCGGCGCGGATGATCGTGGCGTTGCGCCGGATGGTGCGCTTCTCGCCATAGGGCACGACGATCCGCTCGCCATGCACCCGCACCGCATCGCCCGGTTCGATGGCGATATCGCCGTCAAGCGCAACATGGGCATGCAGGCTGTCGAACGTGTGTTCGATCTCGATGGTACAGGGCACGTCGAAAGACTGCCGCCCAAACAGGCGCGAAATCATGGCTGTTTGCTCCTCGAGACGAGAAGGCTGGCGAACACCCCGGAATTGGTCGGTCCGAACGCCCCCAGAGGGATGCGCCGGCCGGTGGCGAGATCGTCGAGCACCAGGCTCCCATCGGCGGATTCGATCAGCCGGAACGGCACGTCGTCGCCCAGATTTCGCTGGCGGCGCTCACGCACCAGTGCCCGCAATATGCCGCGCAGAAAGCCGTTCGTGCCCGGCTGAACTTCCGCGACCAGTTTTGCGCCCGGCACCGTATAGACAGCGACCGCACCGTTCGGCCGGTCCTCGAACCGGAGATCGCGCACGGCGATCGCCTGCTGTTCGGGAACCCGCGTCTCACCGAGGCCAGTGAACTTGGCCGTACCGATGAGGCCAAGCGTCAGCGCCACAAGCCCCGCCGCCGCGATCAGAAAGGTCAGCGGCACTTTTTCGGTGCGTTCGTCCTGTTTCATGCGAGAACCCTTCATCACGCCGGCCCTGCGACCGGCTCCCCCACAGGCGCGTTCACCGCGTCACGCGAAGCGCCGGACGCCGGCCGCCGCGCCTTGACCCTTGACGGCGGCATCGCATCCGCCGGGGCAGCGGCGGTCACCTTGGTGCGCTCCGCCGGGCGGGACGCGGCGGCGGCAAGCGCCCTCGCCAGGATGGCCGAGGCCTCCGCCACCTGCGGAATGCCGCGCAGCATCGGCTCGGGCCGCGTCAGCCGCCACGGACGGGCATGCGGCCACAGCATCAGATAGGCGATCTTCTCGCCCTTCATCAGCCGCAGCGGAATGTCGCCGCAGCCCTTGCCATCGCCCCTGATCGCCGCCGTATCGACCTTGGCGAACGGAATGTTCAGCGCCATGGGCAGCGCGATCCCGTAGCGCATGATCACCCGCTCGCTGGTGATCGAGTAGACCGTGGTGCGCGCGGTGGCATAGGCGAGCGCGGCAAGAATCCCGCAGCAGACGGCGATCAGCACAACCATCAGACCCAGGCCGCGCGCCGCATCCAGCAGAGGCTGATGATCATAAGCCGCCGAAATCATGCGCCAGACGATGAAAATGCCGAGATAGCCCGCAATCAGCGGCACATGAAACACGCGCCGCGCCAGATACCACCAATCCGGCGCGCCCTGCCAGAGCAAGGTCTCGCCGGCAGGCAGGTTACCGGGCAGGCCGGGAATCGGCTCGAAATCGAAATCCTTCACAGCCACGACTCCCCACGCCCCGGCGTGGCATACATATAGCCGCCGCCATAATAAGCGCAGATCCGGTCCTCTTCGTTGAGGGTGACGAGGTCGGCATAGGTGGTGGTGGGCACGCCGGCGAATTGCGACGCCAGGATCGCCTGCACTGTAATGCGGCGATGCAGTGGGCTGATCTGCGCGAAATTGACCGGCAGCAGCACTCGCAACGGACCTTGCGCCGGAACGTCTACGCCGCCCTCGACCGGCCGCGTGCGGGGAGCGGCGATCATCGGTAGCTCCACCTCGAAATAGCGCGCGATACTGTCCGACCGGTCGACCCAAACGTCGACTACCTCGCCCGCCACCTCGCGGTCGGCGCCAACGACGGTCATGCCGCGCGGATCGGCGTCCCGCTCTTCCAGGTAATAGGATGGCGCGGCCCTGAGCGGCACGATGCGGGCATTGCCCTCATAGGTGACGTCGGGCGTGTCGGCGCGCTGCGTGTAGGCGCCCGGACCGACGCCCGCTGTCATCGGGTCGCCGCTCGGAACGAACGGGAATCCATCGACCCCTGACATCGGCACCAGGTTTGGCGGCTGGGTGTCTTTTTCGGCGCGCGGCACCGTGACCGTCGAGCCATCGGCGAGCAGGAAGGTTTTCGGTTCCGGCACCCAGATCGACCCGTGATCGAGCGGCGTGCCGTCCGCTTCCGAGACGAGGGGATAGCCCTCGCGCCGGCTTTCGCGCTGCAGATAGATGATGAGCCCGGCGAAAAACGCCCAGAACGCGTAAAGCACCACCTGAGCAACGTCGATATGGCTTGTGATTGCGCCCGTTTCCATGAACTTGCCTCCGTCCGTTTGTTTGTCCCTCGGGCCTTGCCCAACTCCGGCTTCGCCTTTCTCCGGGCCGATGGACTAGCCGGGCATATCCGCCAGGCCGAATTTCTGCGAATAGCTTTGCCGCGCCTCACGCCCTGCACCGACCAGCGGCCCGATCGCGATGAGCGTGGCGAAGAGAAGAATGATTTCTACGTGGTAGACTGCGGCGTATCCGGTCGCCGGCGTCTGCAAGGCTTCGCCCAGCGCGCCGCTCTGGGCCAGCGCACCGACACCGTCCCGCATGACGCCGCCAAGCGCGATCGCAAGCCCCGATGCGGTTGCCTGCACCGACCCCCAGGCGCCGAGCGCCATGCCGCTCTGCTTGCCGTGCGACAGCGCCATCGCCGCCGTGAGCGACCCGACCGCGAACAGGCCGCCGCCGAAGCCGATAAAGGTGGTGCCGACACGGAAGATCAGCGGCAGATCGAGCGGTCCCGACAGGATGATGATGGCGAAGCCGACAATGCCGGCCAAAGCCCCGAAGCCGGAAAGACGGCACGCATCGCCGCCGCGCGTCAGGCGCCGCGCCGCCAGCGCGAAGCCGGCAAGGCTGCCGCCCGCCAGCAGCGCCGTCAGCGAGGTCGTCGCTCCGACGGTGAGATGCAGGATTTCGCCGCCATAAGGCTCCAGCAGGATGTCCTGCATGCTGAACGCGGCGCTGCCAAGACCCACCGCGACGAGCAGGCGGCTGGCGCGTCCGCCGCTGACGAAGGCGTTCCAGGCATCACGGAAGGAGGGCTGCTCCTTGGTCACATCGGTGCGGGACGGGTCGCGCGCCTCCTGCTTCCACAGCGCGGCGCAATTGACGAGGAAGGTGAGCAGCGCGCAGCCCTGGATCACCTGGATCAGCCGCTTCGGACTGTATTCGCCGAGCAGCTGCCCCAGCACTAGCGCACTGCCGACCATGCCGACCAGCAGCATCATATAAAGCAGGGCGACGACGCGCGGCCGCATCTCCGGCGGCGCAAGGTCGGTCGCGAGCGCCAGGCCCGCCGTCTGCGTGGTATGCAGGCCCGCTCCGGCGAGCAGGAAGGCGAGGCCGGCGCCGAGCGCGCCGACCCAATGCGGCCCGTTGGCGTCCGGCCCGAGCACCAGCAGCGCAAACGGCATGATGGCGAGGCCGCCGAACTGCAAGAGCGTGCCGAACCAGATATAGGGCACCCGCCGCCAGCCCAGGAACGAGCGGTGATGGTCGGAGCGGAAGCCGATCAGCGCCCGGAACGGCGCGAAGATGAGCGGCAGCGCCACCATCAGCGAGACAAACCCCGCCGACACGCCCAGTTCGAGGATCATCACCCGGTTCAGCGTGCCGGTCAGCAGCACCATGGCCATGCCGACCGTGACCTGGAACAGCGACAGCCGCAGGATGCGCGACAAGGGCAGCGCGTCGGATGCCGCGTCGGCGAAGGGCAGCAGATTCGTCCCGACGCGCTGCCAATACTGAAAAAGCTGCGTGCGTGTTTCAATCATGCAGGGTCAGCTCCATGGCCTGCGAAATATAAAAGCCCGCATTGATACGCTCGGTGCGCATAGGCAGCCATTGGGTGAGTGCCGGATCGTGCCGGATCGCGGCACGCATGCCCATCTCGCTCACCGGCTCGATGGCGGGCGCGCGGTCGGAGCGCGGAAACAGGCGCCCGGCGGTATGCATCGCTGTGAGCAGCGCGGTGCGTGGCGCGAAGGTGAACAATATCGACATCCAGGCGCGCCCGGCCAGATCGCCGAGAACCTCGGCGATGTCCTCAGCGCGGTAATGGATCAGCGAATCCATCGCGACGACATAGTCGAACTCGCCAAGGCTGGGATCGCGCATGTCGCCGACATGCCAGGCGATGGAACCGTGGCCCGGCGTCAGCGGCACCACCTCCCGCGCGGCGGCCACCAGCTTAGGCGACAAGTCGATGGCGACGACATCGGCGCCGCGCCGTGCCGCCTCGCGGGCGAGCGCGCCCGTCCCGCAGCCGGCATCGAGCAGCCGCGCGCCGGTCAGGTCAGCGGGCAGCCAGCCGAGCAGGGTGGCGCGCATCCGGTCGCGCCCGGCGCGCACGGTGGCGCGGATGCCGCTGACCGGGGCTTCCGAGGTCAGCCGCTTCCAGGCATCGACCGCCGTGTGGTCGAAATAGGTTTGCAGCTGGTCGCGGCGGGTCTGGTAGGAGGGACGCGGCATCAGTCGAACCCCAGGAAGTCGAAGATTTCGCGGTCCTTCATCGGCGCGCCCATCAGCGGCTCGACACCGGCCCAGAGCATCGCGGCGAGGCGCATATATTCGGCCTTCACGGCCTCCAGTTCCGGCGTCGGCTCCATCTCGAACAGCGTCTGTTTTTTCAGGCGGCTGCGGCGGATGACGTCGAGATCGGGGAAATGCGCGATGCGCTTCAGTGTCGTGGCCTCGCAGAAGCGGTCGATCTCGTCGGTTCCGGCGCTGCGATTGGCGATGATGCCGCCAAGCCGCACATTGTAATTGCGCGCCTTCGCCGAGATCGCCGCGACGATGCGGTTCATGGCGAAGATCGAGTCGAAATCATTGGCGGTGACGATCAGCGCGCGGTCGGCATGCTGCAAGGGCGCGGCGAACCCGCCGCAGACCACATCGCCCAGCACGTCGAAGATCACCACATCGGTGTCTTCCAGCAGGTGATGCTCCTTGAGCAGCTTCACCGTCTGCCCGACGACATAGCCGCCGCAGCCGGTGCCGGCCGGCGGCCCGCCCGCCTCGACGCACATCACGCCGTTATAGCCCTCGAAGACGAAATCCTCGACGCGCAGCTCCTCGGTGTGGAATTCGACCGATTCCAGCACGTCGATGACGGTGGGGCAAAGCTGCTTGGTCAGCGTGAAGGTGGAATCGTGCTTGGGGTCGCAGCCGATCTGCAAAACGCGCTTGCCCAGCTTGGAGAACGCCACCGACAGGTTCGACGATGTGGTGCTCTTGCCGATGCCGCCCTTGCCGTAGACCGCGAACACTTTCGCCGTGCCGAGATTGACCTTGGGGTCGAGATGCACCTGCACGCTGCCCTCGCCGTCCGGCGGCAGCGTGGCGCAGGCGTCGCAGCCCGATTTCAGGTCGAGTGTCATGCCGCCACCTCCGTGTGAATGCCTTCCAGCCGGTCCTCAAGCTCGTCGCCCGCCGCGCGCAGGGCGGCCAGCGTTTCGGGATCGGGGGACCAGTAATTTCGCGTATGCGCTTCGATGAGGCGGTTCGCCAGCTTCGCCGAAGCGGTGGGATTGAGCTGCGCCAGCCGGTCGCGCATCTCAGGATCGAGGACGAAGGTCTCGCTGAGGCGCTGATAGACCCAGGGCGCGACCTGCCCCGTGGTCGCCGACCAGCCCATGGTGTTGGTGACATGCGTCTCGATCTGGCGCACGCCCTCATAGCCGTGCTTCAGCATGCCCTCATACCATTTCGGGTTGAGCATCCGCGTCCGGGCTTCCAGCGTCACCTGCTCATTGAGTGTGCGCACCGCGCCTTCGCCGCACGTCTGATCGCCGATATAGACGGGCGTGGACTTGCCGCGCGCCCGGCTCGCCGCCTTGCTGATGCCGCCGAGCGTGTCGAAATAATTGTCGATGGTGGTGACGCCCAGCTCGACTGAATCGAGGTTCTGATAGGACAGCTCGACATTCTGCAGCACGGCCTTCATCAGCCCCGCCTGCTCGACCGGCTTGCCGCTCATGCCATAGGCGAAGCTCTTGCGGCGCGTATAGGTCTCGGCGAGTTCGTCCTCGTCGCCCCAGCGGCCACTTTCCAGCAGATTGCCGACATTGGCGCCATAAGCGCCGTCCGCATTGCCGAAAACCCGGAGCGAAGCGGTCTGCATGTCGCAGCCATGCTCTGCTTGATAGGCCAGGGCGTGCTTGCGGATGAAGTTCCGGTCCTCCGGCTCTTCGGCGCTGGCGGCCATGAAGCTGGCCTCGGCGAGCAGCTTGATTTGCAGCGGCAGCAGGTCGCGGAAGATGCCGGACATGGTGATGACGACATCGACGCGCGGCCGCCCGAGTTCCGCCGAGCGGGATCAGCGCCGCGCCGCAAAGCCGGCCATAGCCGTCGAAGCGGGGTTTTGCGCCCATCAGCGCCAGCGCCTGAGCCAGCGGGCCGCCTTCGGATTTCAGATTGTCGGTGCCCCACAGCACCATGGCGATGGTTTCGGGGAAGGCGTTGCCATCTGCCATGTGGCGGGCGATCAGCCGCTCGGCCTGGCGCGCGCCGTCGGCCACCGCGAAGGCGCTGGGCAGGCGGAACGGATCGAAGCCGTGCAGATTGCGGCCCGTGGGCAGCACGTCCGGCGTGCGCAGCAGATCGCCTCCCGGTGCGGGACGCATATAATGGCCATCGAGGGCGCGCAGAATGCCCGCCGTCTCGGTGTCCTGGCATAGCGCGGCATTGGTCGCGGCCAGCTGGCGGAACATGGCAAGGTTCGCCTCGCCGATGTCCATCCGCCCCGCGATGAGAGCGGCTTCCGGCGTCTTGCCTGACGACCAGCGCCGCGACGGCTTCCGCGCTCGGCCGCGCCCCATGCGAGGCTTCGGCGATCGACATCAGCATTTCGGCGCGTTCCTCCGCCGATGGCGTGGCCCCGACGACATGCAGCCCATGCGGGATGAGCGTATATTCCAATTCGAGCACCGCTTCGCCCAGCCTGGCGATCTCAGCGCCGCAATCGGGCCAGGCCGGCTCGGCGGCCGCCAGATCAACGTTCGCGGCCTGCGCCTGGATCAGCTCGGCCAGCGCGCCGCGTTCGCCCGCCTCGTCCGGGCCAAGACCCCGCCAGCGCTCGATCGACGCTTTCAGGTCGAGCAGTCCGCGATAAAGGCCCGCATGCGCGACCGGCGGTGTCAGATAGCTGATCAGCGTCGCCGCGCTGCGCCGCTTGGCGATCATGCCCTCCGATGGGTTGTTCGCCGCATAGAGGTAGAAATTCGGCAACGTCCCGATCAGCCGATCCGACCAGCATTTCGCCGACAGCCCCGATTGCTTGCCCGGCATGAATTCCAGCGCGCCATGCGTGCCGAAATGCAGCACCGCGTCGGCGCCGAAATCCTCCGCGATCCAGCGGTAGAAGGCGGAGAAGGCATGCGTCGGGGCGAAGCCTTTCTCGAACAACAGGCGCATCGGATCGCCCTCATAGCCGAAGGCGGGCTGCACGCCGACGAACACATTGCCGAACCGTGCGCCGAGCACATGGATGGAACCGCCATCGCTCTGCTGCTTGCCGGGCGCCGGTCCCCATTGGGCTTCGATCTCGCGAAGATGCGGCTCGCGGCGCACATGATCGTCGGCAGAAATGCGCGCCTCGACATTGGCCAGCGCGCCGAACCGCGCCGCATTGCCGTTGATGATCCGGTCGCGCAGCGCATCGACGCTGGGCGGCACCTCGACGGCGTAGCCCGCCTGGCGCATCGCGCGAAGCATGTTGTGCAGCGAGGCGAACACCGACAGATAGGCCGCCGTGCCGGTATTGCCGGCATTGGGCGGGAAGTTGAACAGCACGATGGCGACCTTGCGGCGGCCGACGCGTGTCCGGCGCAGCGCCACCAGCTTTTCGGTGCGCGCCACCAGCATCTGCACGCGCTCGGGGCAGGAATGCATGTCGCGGCCGCCCGCTGCCGGGAAGGTGCAGCCGCGGTTGCAGCCGGTGCAGGGCGCATCCGTTCCGTCGGAACGGCCGCCGAATAGGATTGGTCCGGTCGCCCCGTCAAGCTCGGGGATCGACACCATGATGGTGCTCTCGACCGGCAACAGCCCGCGATCGGATGCGCCCCATTGCTGCAGCGTCTGGAACTCGATGGGATGCGCGGCGATATAGGGCACGTCGAGCCGGGCGAGGATGGCCTCGGCGGCCCTGGAGTCGTTATAGGCCGGGCCGCCGACCAGCGAAAAGCCGGTGAGCGAGATCACCGCGTCGACCGACGGCCCGCCCGTTCTTCATGAAGAATTTCTCGATGGCGGGCCGCGCATCCAGCCCGGCCGCGAAGGCCGGGACGACCCGAAGCCCGCGCGCTTCCAGCGCCGCGATCACGCCGTCATAATGCCCGGCATTGCCCGCCAGAATATAGGAGCGCAGGATCAGCAGCCCGACCGTGCCTTTGGCGCCGCGCGCCGGCAGTCTTTCGATGCGATGCGCGATCCGGCCGGGCATCGCCGGATGATAGACGCCCACATCGGGATAATCCGTCGGCTCGGCCACCGTCACCGTGCCGCGCAGGCGCCGGCGTTCGCCATCCGCATAGCGGTCGACCAGCATGTGGATCATGATTGGCGACGTTCTCTTCGAGCCGGCCAGCCAATATTGCAAGGTGAGGAAATAGGCGCGCACGTCCTGCGCCGAGCCGGGGATGTATTTCAGGATTTTCGGCACCCGCCGCAGCAACGCCATTTGCTGCGCACCGCCCGGCGCCGCCGGCTTGCCTTCCTTGGGCTTGGGCTTGAGCTTCTTCAGGAAGGCCAGCGCGCCCTTCTCCGACCCGTCCATGGCGAAGGCGCCCATGCGGGTGAGACGCATGATCTCGCCCGCCGACATACAGCACACCATCGCGTCGCAACTGTCGCGCCGGGCCGCCAGCGCCGGAGCGACGGCGCGGATATGGTCGTCCATGAACATCATGGTGGTGATGATGATGTCGCCCTCGCGCGATATCGGCATGGCAGCGCGCCAGCGCTTCGGCGTCATCGCCCCATTCGGAGGCCGCGTGCAGCGACAGCGACAGCCCCGGCAAGTCCGCCTTCAGCGTCGCGCAGGCCCGCTCGGCCGAACTCGCAAGGTGGCTGTCGATGGTGACGATCACCACGCGGACGGGCGTATGCTCAGCGGCCATAATGGGCTTTTGCATCGTAAAGCGTCTCCACGCTGATCGTCAGCACGCCTTGTTCGCGCGCATAGCTTTCGGTGTTGCGCCGCGCCTTACCGCGCACGAAGAACGGCACTTTTCTCAGCTCGCTTTCGGCATCCGGGCTCCAATCGATCGATGTGACGCTCTCTTTGGCCGCAACCGCCTGGGCGCGCGGCCGTTTCCGACGCCAGATGTGAGGCTTTGGCGCCGTCATGGAATTCGGGATCGTCGCGGAAGAGGGTCAGCAGATGCTCCTCCAGCCCCATGACCAGCGGATGCACCCAGCTGTCGAAAATGACGTTGGCGCCCTCGAAGCCCATCTGCGGCGAGTAGCGGGCAGGGAAATCCTGCACATGCACCGGCGCCGAGATCACAGCGCAGGCGATGCCGAGCCGCTTGGCGATGTGCCGCTCCATCTGCGTGCCCAGCACCAGCTCCGGCTGCGCCTCGATAATGCGCTGCTCGACTTCAAGATAATCGTCGGTGATCAGCGCCTCGACGCCGTAGCGCTCGGCGGCGGCGCGCATCTCGCGGGCGAATTCACGGCTGTAGGTGCCGAGCCCCGCCAGAACGAAGCCGAGTTCTTCGGTGGCGATGCGGGCGGCGGCGAGCGCATGAGTGGCGTCGGCGAAGATGAAGACACGCTTGCCCGTGAGGTAATTGGAATCGACCGAGCGCGAATACCAGGGCAGGCGTGACTCATGGCTTTCGGGGGCGGCTATGCCCTCGTCACTGCGGGTGATGCGAAGGTCGGGCCTCGCATCCGGTTCCCTTTCCCCAGGGGAGAGGGACAGGGTGAGGGATTGCGCGCTATCGGCATCAGACGTGGTTGCCTTACTGCGAGACCTTCCGCCCTCACCCCTGCCCTCTCCCCCCCGGAGAGGAAGTTCCAGCCCGGCCAATGCGCGGACCTCAGAGATGAAGGCGCGCGTGGCGTTGACGCCGATCGGCACAACCGTAGTGGCAGGCTGGCGGAAGGTGCGACTGAGCCAATTCGCGGCCGTGCCGGCGGTCTCGGGATAGAGCACGACGTTGAAGTCGGCCTCGCCGAGCCGGGCAAGGTCGGCAGGCGTCGCGCCGAGCGGGGCGGTGACGCGGACATCGATACCCAGTCGGTCCAGAAGGCCGCGCACCTCGCGCACGTCGTCGCGGTGGCGGAAGCCCAGCGCCGTCGGCCCGAGCAGATTGCAGGATGGGCGCGCGCCCGAGGCGCGGGGTGGACGTTCGGCACCCGGAGCGGGCGCATTCGGCCCGGCCAGCGCCCGCACCAGCTGATAGAAGGTCTCCGCCGCGCCCCAATTCTCTTTCTTCTGATAGGCGGGCAGCTCCAGCGGCACCACCGGGATCGGTAAGCCCAGCGCCTTGGCCAGTCCGCCCGGATCGTCCTGGATCAGCTCCGCCGTGCAGGACGCCCCGACCAGCATGACCTCCGGCTTGAAGCGCTCATAGGCGTCATGCGCAGCGCGCTTGAACAGCTCGGCCGTATCGCCGCCCAGATCGCGCGCCTGGAAGGTGGTGTAGGTGACAGGCGGACGCTGCTCCCGCCGCTCGATCATGGTGAACAGCAGGTCCGCATAGGTGTCGCCCTGCGGCGCGTGAATGACGTAATGCACGCCCGTCATCGCGGTGGCGACGCGCATCGCGCCGACATGCGGCGGGCCTTCGTATGTCCACACGGTCAGCTGCATGGCCTAGACCCTCAGCCTTTCCCGCCGGACCAGAGGCCGCGCGAAAAGTTCGGCGAGGTCGCCCGCCTGCTCGAAACCATGGATCGGCGAGAACACCAATTCTATCGACCATTTGGTGGCGATGCCCTCCGCCTCCAGCGGATTGGCGAGGCCAAGGCCGCACACCACCAGATCGGGCTCGGCGGCGCGGCAGCGTTCGAGCTGCAGGTCCACGTCCTGGCCTTCGCTGAGGGTGATGCCCTCCGGCAGCAGCGCCAGTTCGTCCTCGACCAGTTGCCGGTTGAGATAGGGCGTGCCGACCTCGATCAGCTCCATGCCGAGTTCACGCGCCAGGAACCGCGCCAGCGACGGCTCCATCTGCGTATCGGGGAAGAAGAACACGCGCTTGCCGGCGAGCTGCCCGCGATAATGGGCGAGCGCCTGCTGGGCGCGTTCGTGGCGCGGCGCGATGACTTTGCGGAAATGTTTGTGGTCGATACTGCAGGCGTTGGCGGCAGCCTCGAGCCAGAACGCAGTGCCTTCGGCGCCGAAGGGGAAGGGAGCCGTCAGCAGTTGCGCGCCGCGCTTGGCCAGCGCCAACGCCGTCTCGCCCAGGAATGGCTGGGCGAAAAGCACGCGGGTGCCGCGCCCGATCCTGGGTAAAGCAAGGCTTGAGCGAGGCGGCAGGAACGCCACCGGCCCAACGCCCAATTCATCGAATACGCGCCGGAATTGATCCTCGACGATGTCGGGGAGACAGCCCGCCACCAGTAGCGAGCGCTCATCGGCGGGCGCGTCCTCGCAATGGCCGACAAGCGCCGCCAGGCACATGTCCTCGCCCTGCGTGAACGTTGTCTCGATGCCGCTGCCGGTATAGTTCACCACGCGCACCCGCGGCATGTGCAGCTGCGACAGCCGTCCGGCGGCGCGCGCCAGATCGAGCTTGATCACCTCGGAGGGGCACGAGCCGACCAGGAACAGCATCCGTATATCGGGCCGGCGCGACAGCAATTGCCCTACGACCCGGTCCAGTTCCGCGTTGAGATCGGCGAGGCCCGCCAGATCGCGTTCGTCGATGATGGCGGTGGCGAAACGCGGCTCGGCGAAGATCATCACCCCGGCCGCCGACTGGATCAGATGCGCGCAAGTGCGCGAGCCGACCACGAGGAAAAACGCATCCGGAATTTTGCGGTGCAGCCAGACGATGCTGGTGAGGCCGCAGAATACCTCGCGCTGCCCGCGCTGACGCAGCACCTGGCGTTCGCTGCCAACCCCCTCATCGCGCAGCACGGCGCCGCCCCCCCCAGCACTCATCCGGCCGCCTCCGCAAAAACGCGCGCCGGCGTCGCCTGCGACATGTCGCGGCGAGCCGCGCGGAGTTTCAGGAGGAATTGGGTGGCATTGATCGCGTAGCTGAGATAGGCGGCAAGGGCGAGCAGCATCTGCCCCTGAGGAGTGAGAGTGTCGAAGGCGAGCGCCGCCAGATAGGCGGTGTGCAGCGCCAGCACCAGCATGGAGAACACATCTTCCCAGAAGAAGGCCGGCGCGAACAGGTAGCGGCCGAACACCGCCTTCTCCCAGATCGAGCCGGTGATCATGATGGTATAGAGGAAGAGCGTTTTGACGATGATGGAGACGGTCGCGGCCAGATAGCCCTCTCCCGTCGTCAGATAGCGCAGCACCAGCACCAGGCTGATGGCGAAGACCGCGAATTGCAGCGGCGCCAGGATGCCCTGAACCAGCGTCCAGGGCGAGGCGTCCCGGCGCCGGCGTTGCTCGGGCGTATAGAGCGGACGGCCTTGTCCGGCCTGCCATTTGCCCTTTGCCTTCGCATGCGTCGCTGCCATGTCTGCTGCCTGATCGAGCCAGATCGCTCCCCGCAGTTTACGAGCCTGCGGGAGGTACTGTCAATCAAACTAGACATTTAAATGTCAGATATGTGAGACAAATAGCAGGCCGGCAGTCCATATGGCCGTTGCTGCCGTACTTAGCGCCCTGCTTTTCTGTTGCGCGCGGTTAAGTGTCATGTATAGTTTACGGCGGCTAAAGCGCGCAGAATTCAAAATAAGCGCAAAATATTGGTGAGGAAGGGACCCGGCCGAGCAGTCTCTGGTCCGCTCGGCCCCGCGTCAAAGCAAAGCCAAGGGGGCTTTTCTCATGGAGGGGTCACGACCTCCGAGTAGCGGTGCCACGCGCGTTGGTTTTGCGCTGAATTCCGCCACCGTGTCCGAGCAGATGTGCCTCGACCGGCCTCGATTCCAGGGCCGGCCCACTCTTCCGAAACCCGATCTTTGCATTGACGAGACTCTGGGAGACGTCATCGCCGACGAGATCCTGCCCCGGCTGATGCTGCGTCACTCGAAACTGGACGGCTCGCCCCGCAAAGAGAGATGGAGCGCCGATCCGGCTGCGCCCCTGTCGTCCAAGGTGGCGGATTTCGCCGATCTCGTCGTCAGGCACGAGACCGATGTCGCCGATGCCTATGTCAAATTTCTGCTGCGTCGAGGCCTCGACCTGCAAACGGTGCTCCTGCAGCTTCTGGCGCCGACCGCCCGCAGGCTCGGCCAATTGTGGGAGGCCGATACGATCGATTTCATCGACGTAACCATCGGCATGTCCAGGCTGCAGACCCTCATACACCGCCTGACCCTGCCTCTGGCGTCGCCGGCGGACCGGCCGGATCGCCGGCTTCTGCTCGTCCCCGCGCCGGGGGAGCAGCACACCTTCGGGCTGGTGATGATATCCGAGCTTTTCCGTCGCGAAGGCTGGCGCGTGCATGGCACCGCCTCGATGGAGCCCAGAGAGCTGACTTCGCTCATATCCAGCGAATGGTTCGACATCATCGGCTTTTCATTGAGTTGCGAGCGCTTGCTCGAACCGTTAAGTTCATTTATCCAGGTAGCGCGCCGGATGAGCAAAAATAAATCCGTCCGCGTTATGGTCGGCGGTGGGGTTTTTGCGCAGGATGCGGCCCGGTCGGCTTGCGTTGGCGTGGATTTGATCGCTTTAGACGCGCGCGAAGCCTTGGTACTTGCCGAAAACGCTCTAAATAAGAGCTTGATCGTGTAAGTCCCTTTTCATTTCTGACGAAAGGCCGGCTATCGGTTCGCCCCCCGATACCGGATAAAGATGTGAGACAATTCAAAGCGCCCAGAAAATCGCTTGGCGGTTTGGACGCCAACACAGTTGCGCAGATGGTCACGGCTTTTGCCGATCTGTCTCTCATTCTTGATCGTAAGGGCATCATCCGCGACGTCGCGCTCGATGACGCGGATCTGCTCGGCTTCGGCTGCGATGACTGGATCGGCCGCTCCTGGACCGATGTCGTCACTGCCGACAGCCGCCAGAAAGTTCAGGAAATGCTTGCCGACGCGCTGTCGGACGGCCCGACCCGCTGGCGCCAGATCAATCACCCCGGCACCGACGGCAAGGATCTGCTGATCCGCTATTCCGCGATGCGGATCGGCGATGAAGGCCGGATCATGGCGGTCGGCCGCGATCTCCGGCAGGTGTCCATCATCCAGCAACGCCTCCTGGGGACGCAGGCGCAGCTTGAACGCGACTACAGCCGGCTCCGGGAATCGGAGACGCGCTTCCAGACGCTGTTCCAGATCTCGACCGAGGCGATTATCGTCCTCGACGCCGCCAGCATGAAAATAACCGAGGCCAATCCGGCCGGTACGCGTATGCTGGCCAACGGCACCTCGCGGATGGTGGGCCGCAGCTTCCTCGACCTCCTGGATCAGAACAGCGCCTCAGCCGCGCAAACGCTGCTGGGCGAAGCACGCGCCGCGCCCCGCACCAAGGACATTGTCGTCCGGCTGTCCGGGAACGGCGCGAATGTGTCGCTTTCGGCGTCCCTGTTCCGGCATGACAATGGCACATTCTATCTGCTGCGTCTGACCTCGCTGGGCGTCACCGGCCTCGCATCGGAACGCCATGGCGCCAAGTCGCCGCTGCTCGAAGTGATCGCCGCCCTGCCCGAAGGATTTGTCATCATCGGCGAGACGCGCGAAATCCTGATGGCCAACACCGCCTTTCTGGAGCTGGCTCAACTTGGCGGCGAGGATCAGGCGCGCGGCGAGAAAGTCGACAGATGGCTCGGACGCGTCGAAGTTGATCTGGACGTGCTGGTGGCCAATCTTCGCGAATATGGCTCGGCCAAGCGCTTTCCCACCGTGCTGCGCGGCGAATTCGGCGCCAGGGAAGAGGTCGAGGTTTCGGGCGTCGCGGTGCTCGGCGCCGATCCGGCGTGCTATGGCCTGACGATCAGGCGGGTGCAGCCGGCCACCGGACTGCTCCCGACGCATACGCCGGCGGCGCCGCGCTCTTTCGAGCAGCTCAAGGAGCTGGTCGGCCGCGTGCCGATGCGCGAACTCGTCCGCGAGACGACCGACATCATCGAACAGATGTGCATCGAGGCGGCGCTGGAACTCACCGGCGACAACCGCGCCTCCGCGGCCGAAATGCTGGGCCTCAGCCGTCAGAGCCTTTATGTCAAGCTGCGCCGCCACGGCCTCGGCGAACTCGACGAGCCGGAGACGGTATAAGTGCCTGACTTCACCTCTCCCATGGGGAGAGGTCGGCGCTGGAAGCGCCGGGTGAGGGCGGCAACGCCTATGTCGAGGCTCCGCACCCCTTTCACCCGGCCCTCTGCCGCCGCTCTCGGAGCCCGTATCGCAGTATTTTAGCGCTTATGGGATTAGGTCCGGGCGGCGAAATGACCTCCTCGAAAATGCCGCCGCCTCGCGCCCGCCATCCCTCCCTCGCCCTCGTCCAAGCGCAGAAGTGTAAACTTTAATTGACGGCAATTTTCGTCAACTCTATCATCCCCTGAACGCCCGGCGAGCGCGCATCAGGATCTTCAATGACATTACCGGCTTCCCTCGCAGCCACGCCCGACCGTCCCAAGGCGTCGGCGGTCCTGGAACTGCTCAAGCCGATCACCTGGTTCGCCCCGATGTGGGCCTTCGGCTGCGGCATCGTTTCGGCGGGCGCTCCGCTTCGCGGCAATCTGCTCGACATCCTGCTCGGCATCGCGCTTTGCGGACCCCTGGTCTGTGGCACCAGCCAGGCCGCGAACGACTGGTTCGACCGCCATGTCGACGCCATCAACGAGCCGAACCGCCCCATTCCCTCCGGCCGGGTGCCGGGCCGCTGGGGCCTCCTCATCGCGCAGGTCTGGACGGCGCTGTCGCTCGCCGTCGCGCTGATCCTGGGCATCTGGGTGTTCCTTGCCGCCTGCCTCGGCCTGGCGCTCGCCTGGGCCTATAGCGCGCCGCCCTTTCGGCTGAAGCTGAACGGCTGGTGGGGAAACAGCGCCGTCGCGGGCTGTTATGAGGGCCTGCCCTGGTTCACCGGCGCGGCGATCATGACCGGCGGCTTGCCGGACTGGCGCATCCTAAGTCTCGCGGCGCTGTACAGCGCCGGCGCGCACGGCATCATGACGCTGAACGATTTCAAATCCGTCGAGGGCGACCGCCGCATGGGCGTGCGCAGCATTCCCGTGCAGCTTGGCGCGGAGAATGCCGCCTGGCTTGCCTGCTTCGTCATGGCGCTGCCGCAGCTCGCGGTGGCCGGTCTCCTGATCGCCTGGAGCCGTCCGATGCACGGGGCCGCCGTACTGTCCATGCTGATCGTCCAGCTTTTCCTCATGCGGCGCCTGCTGCAGGCGCCCGCCGCCCGCGCGCCCTGGTATAATGCGACCGGCACCACGCTCTATGTGCTGGGCATGCTGGTCAGCGCCTTCGCGGTCAGCAGCCTCGCCGGAGCCACTCTGTGAGGCGCGCATCCAAACCAGCCAAGCCCGATTTGGGATGGCCCGGCATCCTCAGGCTGGGCCTGGTGCAGACCGCGCTCGGCTCGGTGGTGGTGCTGACCACCTCGACGCTGAACCGCGTCATGGTGGTGGAATTGCAGCTGGCGGCGTTTCTGCCGGGGCTGCTGGTCGCGCTGCATTATGCCGTGCAGATCACAAGGCCGAACTGGGGCTATGGCTCCGATGTCGGCGGGCGGCGCACTCCCTGGATCGTCGGCGGCATGGCGGTGTTGGCGCTGGGCGGCTTCCTCGCGGCGCTGGCGACGGTCTGGATGGCAACCAACCTGATCGCCGGCATCGCGCTGGCGGTGCTCGCCTTCATACTGATCGGCCTCGGCGTCGGCGCCGCCGGCACCTCCCTGCTCGTCCTGCTTGCCAAGCGGGTCGAGCCGCAGCGCCGGCCCGCCGCCGCCACCATCGTCTGGGTGATGATGCTCGCCGGCTTCATTCTCACGGCGGGATTGGCCGGACATTTCCTCGATCCGTTCTCGCCTGAGCGCCTGCTCGCCGTCGCGGCGGCCGTCTCCGCGATTGCCTTTGCCGTCGCGCTGCTCGCCGTGTGGAATGTCGAAGGCGCGGCAAGCGGCGAGACAAGAGCGCCTCCCGGCAGCACCGCCCCGAAACCCGCCTTCCGCCAGGCGATGGCCGAAATCTGGGCCGAGCCCGAGACGCGCACCTTCACCATCTTCATCTTCGTGTCGATGCTCGCCTACAGCGCGCAGGATCTGATCCTGGAACCGTTCGCCGGGTCCATTTTCGGTTTCACGCCTGGCGCATCGACCCAGCTTGCGAGCGTCCAGCATAGCGGCGTGCTCGCCGGCATGGTGCTGATCGGCGTCCTGGCGACCATCGGCGGGCGCCGGCTCGGCTCCTTGCGCGGCTGGACGGTCCTGGGCTGCATCGCCTCGGCGATCGCGCTGGCCTCGCTGGCGCTCGCCGGACACGCCGGGCCGGACTGGCCGCTGCGCGCCTCCGTTCTGTTCCTCGGCTTTGCCAACGGCACCTTCGCGGTCGCCGCGATCGGCTCGATGATGGCGCTCGCCGGCAGCGGCCGCGAGAGCCGCGAGGGTCTGCGGATGGGGCTTTGGGGCGCGGCGCAGGCCATCGCCTTCGGGCTGGGCGGCTTTCTCGGCGCGGCCTCGGTCGATCTGCTGAGTGCCCTCACCGGCGACGCGCTGGCGGCCTATTCCACCGTCTTTGCCGCCGAAGCCTGCCTGTTCCTGGCCGCGGCCCTTTGCGCGCTGCGCGTCGGGGCGAGCGTGAATGCCGCGCCGACCATCGTGGCAATCGGCGAAAACATGCTGCCTGCGGGCGCGGGAGAGCTTTGATGACTGCGAATGCGGATGAAACTTTCGACGTGGTGGTGGTGGGCGGCGGACCGGCCGGCGCCACGGCGGCGACGGCGCTGGCCCGGCAAGGCCGCTCCGTGCTGCTGCTCGACCGCGCCGGGCGGATCAAGCCGTGCGGCGGCGCCGTCCCGCCGCGTCTCATCCTCGACTTCGCCATCCCCGACGGCCTGATCTGCGCGCGCATCAATTCGGCGCGGATGATCTCGCCCTCTGACATGCGCGTCGACATGCCCATAGACGGCGGCTATGTCGGCATGGTCGACCGCGAGGTCTTCGACAAATGGCTGCGCGAGCGTGCCGCCCTCGCCGGAGCCGAGCGCCGCACCGGCACCTTCATCCGCCTCGACCGCGACCCGGACGGCGCCGCGCGTATCCACTATAAGCGCTCCGGCAAGGCGGATGCCGCGCAGTCCATCCGCGCGCGGGCGGTCATCGGCGCGGACGGCGCCAATTCGCTCGTCGCCCGTGATGCGCTGCCGGATGCGGGCAAGGTGCCCTTCGTCTTCGCCTATCATGAGATCGTGCGTGCGCCTGCCGCCCCCGGCGGCGGCTATGACGGCAAGCGCTGCGAAGTCTATTACCAGGGCAAGCTCTCGCCGGATTTCTACGCCTGGGTCTTCCCACATGGCGAGACGGCGAGCGTTGGCGTCGGCAGCGCCCGCAAGGGCTTTTCTCTAAAAGACGCCACCAAGGCCACGCGCGAAGCCGCCGGCCTTTCCGGCGCCGACACGCTGCGCTGCGAAGGCGCGCCGATCCCGCTCAAGCCGCTGAAGCGCTGGGACAATCGCCGCGATGTCATCCTCATCGGCGATGCGGCGGGCGTGGTCGCCCCGGCCTCCGGCGAAGGCATTTATTACGCCATGGTCAGCGGCGAGCTGGGCGCGGCTGCGGTGCACAGCTTCCTCGGGACCGGCGATGCGCGCGCGCTGGCGGGCGCCCGCAAGGCTTTCATGAAGGCGCATGGCCGGGTGTTCCTGGTGCTGCGCATCATGCAGCATTTCTGGTACCGCAGCGACGGCCGCCGCGAGCGCTTCGTCAAGATGTGCCGCGACCCGGACGTGCAGCGCCTCACCTGGCAGGCCTACATGCATAAGGAACTGGTGCGCGCCGATCCGCTCGCCCATTTGCGGGTGTTCTTCAAGGACCTCGCCCATCTGGTCGGATTGGCGGCGCCGCGATGACCGCTTCCCGCCGCATGATGAAACCGATCGTGATCGCGGCAATTGCGGCGCTGCTCGTTGCCAGCCTGGGCGCCACGATCACCGATCTCGGCCCGTGGTACGGAAACCTGGTGAAGCCGAGCTGGCAGCCGCCCGACTGGCTGTTCGGCCCGGCCTGGACGCTGATCTTCGGGCTTTCGGCGCTTTCGGCCGCGACCGCCTGGCGCGATGCGCCGAGCCGCTCCGCCCGCGATTGGGTCATCGCCCTCTTCGCGCTGAATGGCTTCCTCAATCTTTTGTGGAGCCTGCTGTTCTTCCGCGTAAAGCGGCCCGACTGGGCGCTCGCCGAAGTCGCGCTGCTGTGGCTTTCCATATTGGTGCTGATCGTCTTCCTCGGCCGGTTTTCGCGCATCGGCAGCCGGCTGCTTTGGCCGTATCTGGCCTGGGTGACGTTTGCGGCGGCGCTCAATTGGCGCATCGTGTCGCTCAACGCGCCATTTGGCGGCGGCTAGCGGCGATGGAACAGCTCTTCACCTCCGGGCGCATTATCGATGTCATCCTGCTGATCATGTTGGCTGAATACCTCACCCTGCGGCTCTATCTTGGGCGTGGGGCCAATGGCGCGGCGCTATCCGGCATCGGGCTTTATTTGCTCTCGGGCGCATCCTTGCTGCTGGCCCTGCGCATCGCGCTGACCGGCGGCTCATGGGTCTGGGTCGCATGCTGCATTACAGCCGCCGGAGCCTGGCACGCCCTCGATCTGCGCCGCCGATTTGCCCCTGCCGTCAACCGAGCCTGAGGGCGCCGCCGCGCAAAAGGAGAAAAGACCGATGCCGATAGCCTTTCCGTTCTCCGCCATCGTCGCCCAGGACGAGATGAAGCAGGCGCTGCTCATCGCCGCCATAGATCCCAGCGTCGGCGGCGTGCTGGTGTTCGGAGATCGCGGAACGGGCAAATCGACCGCCATTCGCGGTCTGGCGGCGCTGCTGCCGCAGATCGATGCGACGCCGGGCTGCCCCTGCAATTGCGATCCCAAAAGCGATGGCGCCTGCCTGTGCGGCGAACGCTCCGGCGCGACGGCGCGAACGCCCGTGCCGATGATCGACCTGCCGCTCGGCGCAACCGAGGACCGCATCGTCGGCGCGCTCGATCTGGAGCGGGCGCTGACGAGCGGGCAAAAGGCCTTTGAGCCAGGTCTCCTGGCGCGCGCCAACCGGGGCTTCCTCTATATCGATGAGGTCAATCTCTTGGAAGACCATCTCGTCGATCTGCTGCTCGATGCCGCCGCCTCGGGCGAAAATGTCGTCGAGCGCGAGGGGCTGAGCATCCGCCATCCGGCGCGCTTCGTGCTGGTCGGCAGCGGCAATCCGGAAGAGGGCGAATTGCGCCCGCAACTGCTCGACCGCTTCGGCCTCTCGGTCGAGGTGACGACGCCGACGGACATCGCCAGCCGTGTCCAGGTGGTGCGCCGGCGCGAAGCGTTCGAGCGCGATCCGGCCGGCTTTGCCGCCGCCTGGGCGGCCCAGGACGGCATGGTGCGTGCCGCGATCGCTTCGGCGCGGGAGCGGCTGCCCCAGATCGACGTGCCCGATAAAACGCTGGAGCGCGCCGCCGAACTGTGCCTGTCGCTGAGCACGGACGGGCTTCGCGGCGAGCTGTCGCTGATCCGCGCCGCACGGGGCCTTGCGTGCCTGGAAGGCTGCGACGCGGTCGAGGAGGTGCATCTGCGCAAGGCCGCGCCCTCGGCGCTGCGTCACCGGCTGCGCCGCGATCCGCTGGATGAAGCGGGCTCGACCGCGCGTGTCGAGCGGGCGCTGGCGGAGGTGTTTGCCCCGTGACGGCAGCGGCAGCGAAAGCGCTTTCGGGCTGGCCGCTGGCGGTGCTCGCCGCGCGGCTGTTCGCCGTCGATCCGGCGAGCACCGGCATCTGCGTGCGCACCGCCGCCGGACCGCAGCGGCAACGCTGGCTGGAGCTGGTTTCGAGCCTGATGCCGGGCGCGCCGCTTCGCACCATCGCGCCCTCGATCGCCGACGACCGGCTGTTCGGCGGGCTCGATCTCGCGGCGACGCTTTCGGCGGGCCGCCCTGTCGCCGAGCGCGGCGTGCTGGCCGAGGCGGATTGCGGTTCGGTGCTGCTCCCGTCGGCGGAGCGGATTTCGGCGGCGCTGGCGGCGCGGATCGCCTCGGTGCATGATAGCGGACATGTCCGCGCCGGGCGCGACGGGCTGATGCAGGACTGCCCTGCCCGGTTCGGCTTGATCCTTCTGGATGAGGGCGCGCAGGATGACGAAACCCCGCCCCCGAGCCTGCTTGAGCGGATCGCCTTCCGTATCGATCTGTCGGCGATCAGCCTGCGGGACATCGCGGGAGATTTCCCCCATGCGGGCGAAATCCTGCATGCCCGGCGCGCGCTTCCCGATGTGGCTGTGGGCGATGACGCCATCGAAGCGCTCTGCGCCGCAAGCGTGGCGCTCGGCATCGGTTCGGCGCGCGCGCCCATCCTGGCGTTGCGCACCGCGAAAATCGCGGCGGCGCTCGCCGGACGCGCCCGCGTCGAGGACGCCGATCTCGCGCTTGCCGGACAAATTGTGCTGGCCTGGCGCGCCGCATGCCTCCCGGACCTGAAGTCCGATGCCGATCAACCCGACGACGCACCAGACGACGCCCCACCGCCCGACAGCGCCCCGGAAAGCGATCCCGCCACCCCCGACACGCTGAACGACATGGTGCTCGGAGCCGCCGAGGCTGCCCTGCCGCCCGATCTCCTGGAACGGCTGGCCAGCGAAGGTTTCGCGCAACGACGCAACGGAGCCGCGGGGCGGTCCGGCATGCAGCGCAAATCCGCCATGCGTGGCCGCCGCATTGGCACCCGGCCAGGGCATCCGCGCGGCGGCAAGCGCCTCGACCTGATCGCGACACTGCGCGCCGCCGCGCCCTTCCAACGCATGCGGCAGGATGGCCGGCACGATTCCCCGCACATAAAAATCCGCGCCAGCGACTTCCGCATCAAGCGTTTCGCCGAGCGCAGCGAAACCCTGACAATTTTCGCCGTCGACGCCTCGGGCTCGCAGGCGCTCAACCGCATGGCGGAAGCCAAGGGCGCCGTGGAGATGCTGCTCGCCGACTGCTACATCCGCCGCGACCAGGTGGCGCTGATCGCCTTTCGCGGCGCGGGCGCCGACATTCTGCTGCCGCCGACGCGCTCGCTGGTGCGCGCCAAGCGCAGCCTGTCGAGCCTGCCGGCGGGCGGCGGCACCCCCCTGGCGCGCGGCATCGACGCGGCGGCGGCCCTCGCCCATGCGGCGGCCCGGCGCGGACAAACGCCGCTGATCGTCCTCCTCACCGACGGCCGCGCCAATCTCGCCCGCGACGGCAGGCCGAACCGCGCGCTGGCACAGGATCGACGCGGCGGCCTCCGCGCTTGCCCTGCGCCGCGCCGGATGGCGCACCCTGCTCATCGACACCAGCCCGCAGCCGGAGCCGCGCGCCGCGCGCCTTGCCGCTGACATGGGCGCCGTCTATCTCGCTCTGCCCTATCTGGACGCCAAACGCCTGTCGGCGGCGGTGCAAGGCGCACAAGCCGGAGCGGCCGGCCATGCTTGACACAAGCGGCGCGCTGATATGGGACCGCGACGGCGGCGACTGGCCGAATAGCTGGGCAAGCCGCTTCGTGCGCGCCGGCGGCATCTCCTGGCATGTGCAGCAGATCGGGCAGGGGCCTCCGGCCCTGCTGCTGCACGGGACCGGCGCCTCGACGCATAGCTGGACGTGGCTGGTGCCCCATCTGGAGGATCGCTTCACCCTGATCGTGCCCGATCTTCCCGGACACGCATTCACCCAGGCGCTGCCGGGCGACGCCATGACCTTGCCCGGCATTGCCGCCGCGCTGTCGGCGCTGCTGGCTGAGCTGCGGGTCGGCCCGCATCTCGCGGTCGGTCACTCGGCAGGCGCGGCGATCCTGGCGCACATGGCCCTGGACGGCGCCATCGCGCCGGGCCTCGCCGTGTCGATCAACGGCGCGCTCTCGCCCTTCAGGGGCGCCGCGTCGCATATTTTCCCGGCGATGGCCAAGCTGCTTTTCGTCAACCCGCTGGCGAGCCGCTTTTTCGTCTGGCGTGCGAGGCAGCCCGGCGCCGTCCGCAAGCTCATCGAAGGCACCGGCTCGCACATCCCCGACCGGAGCCTGGCGCTCTATCAGCGCCTGTTCCTGTCGCCCGATCACGTCGCCGGCGCGCTGGCGATGATGGCGAATTGGGATCTGGGACCGCTGGCCCAGGCGTTGCCCCGGCTGCCGCCGCCGCTGTTGCAGATCGTCGGCAGCAATGATCGCGCCATCGCCCCGGACCAAGCCTTTCAGCTTGCCCAGCGCATGCCGGGGGCGAGCGTGGAACTGCTGCGCGGTCCCGGCCATCTGGTGCATGAAGAGGAGCCGCGCCGCGTTGCCGAGGCGATCATGCACGCCGCGACGGTTGCTAACATCCAGGCGAGAGTGCAATAGGATGAGGCGACTTCAGCCGGGAATAGGTCAATGCAGCTGCCTGAAAGCCATGCCTTGCGGCAGGAGCTCCACAATGAGGTGCATGCCCGGCCGCCGGTTCCCTTGCGCATCCCCTCACGCGTCTCCTATCTCGCTTTGCTGTCGGAAGCCGAAAATAGTCCGGCCGAGCGGGAGCATCTGACGGCGCTTTGCGCGCAATACGGCAAACCCGGACCGTCGCCTACGGCCAATCACTACATCGTCGATCTGGGACCGTTTTGGCTGAAATGGGAACGGCACACCGAGTTCACCCGCTACAAGGTCATCGCCGACCATGGACCCGGCGATCCCTTCGCCGACCCAGCCATCGATCTGCTGCCGCCGGACTGGGTCGCGGGCCTTAAAGGGAGCACGCTCGTCTCCACCCATGTCGCGGTGCTGCCTTTCGCGGATCGCTTCGACTATGGCGAGCTGTCGAAACGCTATTTCTTTGGAAACACGCTGATCGGCTCCACGATCGGCGAAGGTGCAGCCATCGCCTTCACCGATCTGCGCATTCAGGCGGATGGGTTCAGCCGGCTGCTGATCTTCGACAATCAGCTGACGCAGCGGCAGGCCGGACGGATGGTGCAGCGACTGCTGGAGATCGACACCTACCGCATGATGGCGCTGCTGGCGCTGCCGGTGGCGCGGGCGCTCAATCCGTTTCTGGCGGCCAGCGAACGCGAGCTGGCCGAGATCACCACCCTGATGCAGGCGAGCCCGCGCGAGGACCCTGCCCTGCTCGAACGGCTGACGAGGCTCCAGGCGGCCATCGAAAGCCGCTATGCCGATCATCATTACCGATTCAGCGCCGCAGCGGCTTATTACGATCTCGTCGAACAGCGTATCGGCGATTTGCGCGAGGAGCGCTTGCAGGGTCTCCAGACATTCCGCGAATTCATGGAGCGGCGTCTCGCACCGGCGATGGGCACGTGCAAAACCGTTTCCGACGGTATCGAAGCCCTGTCGGAACGCGTCGCCCGGTCGACAAATCTGCTGTCGACGCGCGTCGGCATGGTCCGCGAACAGCAGAACCAGAGGCTGCTTGAGGAAATGGCGCGGCGGGCCAAGCTTCAGCTCCGGCTTCAGCAAACCGTCGAGGGCCTGTCGGTCGCGGCGATCAGCTACTATGTGGTTGGGCTGGTCGGCTATGCGGCCAAGGCGCTGAAATCGGGCGGCGTGCATCTCGACCCCGAGCTGGCGATGGGCATCGCCGTTCCGATCGTGCTCGTGCTCGCCGCGATCGGCATCCGCAACATCCGCAAGCACATCCAGGAAGACAGCGCCGAAAGCTGAGCGGCGGCATGGACAGTCTCGGATTGATCGAACTCATCCTGGTTTTCGGCGCCGTCCTGGGTTTCGGCTTCTGGGAGCTGTACAGCCTCAGGCGCGACAAAAAGCGCCCCGGCGGCCGCGGCGGCGACGGCCCGCCAGGAGATGATGGCGGCAATTAGAGCGGGAATGGCCGAGAGAGATAGATGATCGGCGTTACCACATAATTCTGTCAAAATTACCTGAGGAAGCGCAAATAAAAAGCTACAAACAATAAGACAATACCAATATTTGCTACCAATCTATCCCAGAAACGGTTTCTAAAAAATGCAAAATCTACACCAACTATAACAGCTATCATCACTACCATATAAATCGCCGAAACTATCCGTTTATCCATGTCGACGAACCCTCTCTTTTGCTCACCTCGGCAAGCGAGCATCGCATCGGAAGTGCGATGGCGGACTCAAAATCGTGAACTTGACTTACATCATTCGGTCCCTAGACGAATATGCCTGCTCGGAGGCAACGAACCAAAGGCGGGGTGTTTGGGACCGTCTGACGGGCTCGGTCAGCGCAGCGCACGACGGCGAAATCCAGCGTGATTCAATGCGCCTTTGGCTGCGTGCTTATGATCTACGGCTTGGCTAAAACATGCGGCGTGGCATGCGGTAGGGCAGCATCGATTTGACGATCTGCGTGCGGAAGCGGTCGAGCGACAGGCTTTCATGCATGGCGACCGTGTCCTGGCCGAGCAACCGGGTGGAGAGCAGCGACCGCGCATAGAACGGCGCATCCTCAAGCGTTGCCTTGACGGCGGCGCCGGCCTCGCCATCGGCGCGCGTGCCGCGCGGCATCAGCCACAGCGTCCGTGGCAGGCGGACCGGTTTGGGCGGCTCGACCTCACTCACCGCGCCGCTGTCGTCGGTGCGCAGCACCAGGCTGCTGCGCCCGCCCTGCCGGTCGATGACATCGTAGAGCAGCGCCGCGCCCTTGCCGTCGCCGAAGCTCGCCCGCGCCCAGTCCCAGTGCGAAAAGCCGTCTTCGAGCGCCTCGCTGCCGTCATTGAGGTCGAAATAGCCGCTGCCCGTCCACCGCAGGGCGGGGCGCTCCAGCTCCACCTCGATGCGCGAGCATGGCGCAACCGGCCACCAGCGATGCCGCTCGCCATCATCGAGCGCAAAGCTTCGTCCGGTGATCGCCGCCGGAATGAGCCGCACCCTGCCCTTGATGCGGGAGGGAAACGGCACGGTGATTTCATCGATCTGGAAGGTGAGCGCGGTGCCGTCCCATGCCATCGAACTGGGGCCGATGACGAAGCTGGCCGTATCCCGCGTCACCGCCTTGCGGCCGCGTTCCGTCATCGCCCAGCGGTGGCCGCTGCCGGCCATAGAGCGCCACATTGAGCGCGCAGTGATTGTCGGGCGAGCGACGCCCCGACCAGGCGTAATAGGGCGAGAACACGCTGCCGATGAAGGCGATGAGGGTGATGCCGTAATGGCCGTCGTCGCTCAGGCCGTCGACATACCACCAGGCATAGCCGCCGGATGGAACCGTTTTTGCAAAGCCCAGTCGGCTCTGCAAGGCTTGCGCCGCCAGGCTCCCCGACAAGGCCGCCATCGGCAGCCCCGCGCCCGGATGGCAGCTCCCGCCGGCGAAATAGAGCCCCGCGATCCGGCTGCGCGCCGCCGCCCTCTGGAAGGAAGCCATCCAGCCGTGCGAGGCCCGCCCGTAAATGGCTCCTCCCGTCGCCGGATAGGCGCGGTGAAAATCCGCCGGCGTCGTCACCGCCAGGGCCCGGCTGTCCGCCTCGATCCGAAGGCCGCAGCGGGCCAGTGTTGCGAACATTGAATCGGAGCATTGGTTGACCTCCCCCTCATCGAAGCGATGTCTGTCCCCCGTCGCCGGGGCGTTTACGATGCAAAGCAGCCGCTCCACGGGCGGCGCGTCGGTGCCGTCGCTGTCGCCGCGATCCTGCGCGCAGACATAGACGGTGGGCTCGCGGGGCGGGCGCCGTGCGCTGAAAGATGTCGTCGAACTCGGCGGCGTAATCGCCGGAGAAGAACACCGTATGCCGCAGCAGCGGAAAGCCGGCGGGCGCCGCCGACCATCGCCCAGGTCATGGCTGAAAGCGAGCGGCGCGGCGGCGGGACGGCCTCGACCGCGCGGCGGGCGTCATCGCCGAAGCCGCCCGTAGCGACGGCGTTCACATCGGCATTGCAGATCACGGCATCGGCTTGCAGCGTCTCGCCGCTTGCGAGCCGCACGGCCTCGGCGCGGCCCTCCCGGAGGACGATCTCCGCGACCGGCGCGTTGCAGCGTATGTCGCCGCCCTGCCGCCGGACCAGTGCCGCGAGCGCATCGGCGAGCTTGCGCATGCCGCCCTCGATCAGCCAGACGCCTTCGCGCTCGACATGGGCGATCAGCATCAGCGTCGCGGGCGCGTGGAAGGGCGAGGAGCCATTATAGGTGGCGTAGCGGGCAAAGAGCTGGCGCAGCCGCAGATCGCGGAAATAGTCGCCCAGCTTGCGCCACAGCGAGGCGTAAGGCTGGATGCACCAGAGATTGCGCGGGTTGCGTCGCCGCGACCCGCGCGATCAGCCCGGGCAGGCTGGGGCGGCCGCTGCGGATGAATGGCTCCTCCAGCGTCTCGTAGATGCGCTTGGCGTCGGCGGCAAAGCGGCGATAGCCCTCCGCATCGCGCTGCGCCGCTGAAGCGCCCGATGGCATCGGTCGACTGGCCGATATCGGCAAACAGATCGAGCGTGGCGCCACCGGGCCAGGCATGGCGGGCGAGCGTCCGGGCCTGGTGAAGCTGGAGATGATCACCGAGCGAGGCACCCGCGCGGGCAAACAGCGCCTCGAACACCCAGCGCATGGTGAAGACCGTCGGCCCGGCATCGATCAGATGGCCGCTCGACATCGATCTGGCGCAGCTTGCCGCCTGGATGCGCCGCCGCTTCGAGCACCGTCACCTGCACGCCCTGCACCGCCAGATCGAGTGCCGCCGCCAGCCCGCCGATGCCGGCGCCGATGACGATGACTTTCTCGCTATGCATGCTCGGGCATTTCCATCATCGGCGTCGACACGCCCTGGGCGATGTGTCTATTTTAGTTGACAGTATAGAATGACACGAAAAACTTACAATCGATATCGGCTGCCCACGCCTGCGAGGAACTCAGCCATGCGTCGAGACGGGCTCGGCGGGTTTGCCGCCAATCCGGCAGAGCCGGCGGTCGAGGCGCGCCGCGGCTGGCTCGACCGCCTCTACGCCGCGCGCGACCGCCTGCTGGCCAGCGCCGCCTTTCAGCGCTGGGCCGCCGCCTTTCCGCTGACACGGCCTATCGCCGACCGCAATGCGCGGGCGCTGTTCGACATCTGCGCCGGCTTCGTCTATGCGCAGGTGCTGGCCGCCTGCATCCGGCTCAAGCTGTTCGACATGCTCGCCGAGCGCGCCGCAAACGCCGGAACGCCTCGCGGCGCAATGCGCCATGCCGGCGGACGCCATGCGCCGCCTGCTCGCCGCCGCCGCCGGCGCTCGGCCTGCTGGCGGAACGCTCGGGCGGGCGCTACGGGCTGGGCATGCTGGGCGCGGCGCTGCGCGGCAATCCGGGCATCGCCGCCATGGTGGAGCATCACGCCATGCTCTATGACGATCTGCGCGATCCGGTCGCGCTGCTGCGCGGCGGCGGTGCGCGACGCGGCTCGGCGCCTATTGGGCCTATGCGCGGGCGGACAATCCCGGCGCCATCGACGATGCGGGCATCGCCGGCTATACGGCGCTGATGTCGGCCTCGCAGGCGCTGATCGCCGAGGACATTCTCGACGCCTACGATTTCCGCCGCCATGCGCGTCTGCTCGACATCGGCGGCGGCGATGGCGGCTTCCTCATCGCCGCCGCGGCACGCGCGCCCGCGTTGCACCTGACGCTGTTCGACCTGCCGCCCGTCGCCGAACGCGCCGTCGCGCGCTTCGCCGAGCATGGCCTTGGCGCCCGCGCCGCCGCATTCGGCGGCAACTTCCTCCAGGACGCCCTGCCGCAAGGCGCCGATCTCATAACCCTTGTCCGCATCATCCTCGACCATGACGACGCGGCGGCCCTGGCGGTGCTGCGCGCCGCCCGCCGCGCCATCGCGCCCGGCGGCATGCTGCTGATCGCCGAGCCGATATCCGGACTTGACCGGCTCGCGCGCCGTCACCGACGCCTATTTCGGGCTTTATCTTTTTGCCATGGGACGCGGACGGCCGCGCAGCCTTGCTCAGATCGAGGCGCTTCTCGATACCGCCGGATTTTGCCGCGCCCGCGCCATTCCGACCCGCCGCCCCTTGCTGACAAACCTTGTCACAGCCCGTCCCCGAAACGGGTGAGGAATAGACAATTTGTATTGACAGTCTTGTGTGTCAAGTTCACCTTACACTTACTGAATTTGCGTTAAGGACGGCGGCGCGGGGGCCGAATGCAGAGCCTGGCAGTCATATTCGAGAAGCCGCAGCAGCTGGTGCTCGGGGCCCTCGAACTCTCCGCAGCGGGCGACAGCGACGTTGTTGTCGATATGGAATGGACGGGCATCAGCACAGGCACGGAACGGCTGTTTGTGGTCGGGCCGCATGCCGCCCTTCCCCGGAATGGGCTATCCGCTTGTTCCCGGCTATGAATCGGTTGGCCGCATCGCCCAAGCCGGCGCCGAGATCGGGCCGCCGCGAAGGCGACCCGTGTCTTCGTTCCCGGCGCGAATTGCTATGGCGAGGTGCGCGGACTGTTCGGCGGTGCCGCCTCGCGCGTCGTCGTCGATGGCGGCGCGGGTCGTTCCGGTCGGCGACACGGTGGGCGAAAGCGGCGTGCTCCTGGCGCTGGCGGCAACCGCGCATCGCGCCATCAGCGTGCCGCGCGAAGGCGTTCCCGAACTCATCATCGGTCATGGCGTGCTCGGCCGGCTGATCGCGCGGCTCGCGGTCATCGCCGGCGGCAATCCCGTCGTCTGGGAGCGCGAGCCGATGCGGCGCGGGCGGCGCGCTCGGCTATACGGTGGTCGATCCGGCCGAGGATACCCGCCGCGACTACCCGATCATCTGCGATGTCAGCGGCGATGCCTCGCTCATCGACACGCTCATCGGACGGCTGGCGCGCGGCGGCGAGATCGTGCTCGCCGGCTTCTACGACAGCCGATCAGCTTTGCCTTTCCGCCCGCCTTCATGCGCGAAGCGCGCCTGTCGGTCGCTGCCCAGTGGCATCCATCCGACCTCGCCTCCGTCGCCTACTCTGGTCGAGACGGGCAAGCTTTCGCTCGACGGCCTGATCACGCACTGCCAGCCGGCGGCCCAAGCCGAAGACGCCTATCGAACCGCGTTCGGCGATCCGGGCTGCCTGAAAATGATCCTGGATTGGAGATCTGCCTCATGACGACGATTTTCGACGCCAATGCCGGCCGGTCGGACAGGGCTCCGGACGACACCCAGGACCTCGGCGAGCCGGACGCGGAGTCCGCCAAGCCGGCGAAGGACACTCAGATCATCGCCATCTACGGCAAGGGCGGCATCGGCAAGAGCTTCACCCTCGCCAACCTCTCCTACATGATGGCGCAGCAGGGCAAGCGCGTGCTGCTGATCGGCTGCGACCCCAAGAGCGACACCACCTCGCTCCTGTTCGGCGGACGCGCCTGCCCGACCATCATCGAGACCTCTTCGCGCAAGAAGCTTGAGGGCGCGGCGGTCGCGATCGGCGATGTCTGCTTCAAGCGCGACGGCGTGTTCGCCATGGAGCTGGGCGGCCCGGAGGTCGGGCGCGGCTGCGGCGGACGCGGCATCATTCACGGCTTCGAGCTGCTGGAAAAGCTCGGCTTCCACGAATGGGGCTTCGACTACGTGCTGCTCGATTTCCTCGGCGACGTGGTCTGCGGCGGCTTCGGCCTGCCGATCGCCCGCGACATGTGCCAGAAGGTGATCGTCGTCGGCTCCAACGATCTGCAGTCGCTCTACGTCGCCAACAATGTCTGCTCGGCGGTGGATTATTTCCGCAAGCTGGGCGGCAATGTCGGCGTCGCGGGCATGGTCATCAACAAGGATGACGGCACGGGCGAAGCGGCGGCCTTCTCCGAAGCGGTCGGCATTCCGGTGCTCGCGGCGATCCCCCAGCATGACGACATCCGCCGCAAGAGCGCCAATTACGAGATCATCGGCCGTCCGGGCACCGAATGGGCGCCGCTGTTCGAGCATCTGGCCACCAATGTCGCCGAAGCGCCGCCCGTGCGCCCCACGCCGCTGACGCAGGACGGCCTGCTCGGCCTGTTCAAGGGCGAGGCGGTCGGGCGCGGCGTGGTGCTGCAGCCGGCGAGCTTTGAGGATATGTGCGGCGGCACCATCGTGACCAAGCCGTCCCTCGAAGTCGTCTACGAGACGGTGTGAGGCCATGACGTCACCCTCCGACAGCTTCACCGAAACCGCTCGACCGGGGCGAGGTCGTCTATGACGATCCGGCCACGGCGGACGTGTCGGTCGGCAGCACCGGATTGAGCCAAGCTGCCGGGTCCGCCCTCGCGCCGGGCGACGGCGTCGGCTGCCATGCCGGACGCGCCGAGATGCTGAAGGCGGCGGAAACCGCCGGCAACAGCGACACGCTGAAACGCTACGCCGCCGACTACCCGATGGGGCCGCACGACCAGCCGCAAAGCATGTGCCCCGCCTTCGGCTCGCTGCGCGTCGGACTTCGCATGCGCCGCACCGCCAGCGTGCTGTGCGGCTCGGCCTGCTGCGTCTATGGCCTGACCTTCACCTCGCATTTCTACGGCGCCAAGCGCACCGTCGGCTATGTGCCGTTCAACTCCGAAACGCTGGTGACCGGCAAGCTGTTCGAGGATCTGCGCGAGGCGGTGTTCGCCCTCGCCGATCCCGAGCTTTACGACGCCGTCGTCGTCACCAATCTGTGCGTGCCGACCGCCTCCGGCGTGCCGCTGCGGCTGCTGCCGAAAGAGATCAACGGCGTGCGTATCATCGGCATCGACGTGCCGGGCTTCGGCGTGCCGACCCATGCCGAGGCGAAGGACGTTCTCGCCGGCGCGATGCTGGCCTTTGCCCGCAATGAAGCGATGGACGGCCCGGTCGCTGCACCGCGCGGCGGCCTTGCCGAGAAGCCGACCGTGACGCTGGTCGGCGAGATGTTCCCCGCCGATCCGGTCGGCATCGGCATGATGCTGGAGCCGATGGGGCTCGCCGCCGGTCCGGTCGTGCCGACGCGCGAATGGCGCGAGCTTTACTGCGGCGCTCGACTGCGCCGTGGTCGCCGCGATCCATCCCTTTTATACCGCCAGCTTCCGCGAATTCGAGCTGGCGCGGCCGGCCCATCGTCGGCTCGGCCCCGGTCGGGGTCGACGGCACCGCCGCCTGGCTCGACGCCATCGGCAACGGCGGCGGGCGTTTCCGCCGAAATGCGCGACGCGGCTAAGAACCGTTTCCTGCCCGTCATCGGCGCCACGCTCGCCAAATCCCCGATCAAGGGCCGCATCACGCTCTCCGGCTATGAAGGCTCCGAGCTGATCGTCGCACGCCTGCTGGTCGAGAGCGGCGCGGACGTGCCCTATGTCGGCACCGCCTGCCCGCGCACGCCATGGTCGGAGGCCGACCGCGAATGGCTGGAGGCCAAGGGCGTCCATGTGCAATATCGCGCCTCGCTGGAGCACGACCTAGCCGCCTTCGCCGAGTTCAAGCCCGACCTCGCCATCGGCACCACGCCGGTCGTGCAGAAGGCGAAGGAGGCGAAAACCCCGGCGCTGTACTTCACCAACCTCATTTCCGCCCGTCCGCTGATGGGCGCGATGGGCGCCGGCTCGCTGGCCCAGGTGGTCAACGCCGCGCTCGCCAATCGCGACCGCTTTTTGCAGATGGATGAATTCTTCGCCGGCACCGGCACGGGCGAGAATTCCGGCATCTGGGAGGACACGCCCAAGCCGCAGCCCAAATTCCGCGAGCGCTACGCCAAGCGGATGGAGGCCCTCTCCAAGCAGCGCAAGTCCGAGGAGATGATCTGATGCTCATCCTCGATCATCTCCTCAGTCGTCATCCCGGAAGCCCGCAGGGCTGTCCGGGATCCAATCGCGGATCAATAGGCACTTTGCCGGGAATCGAGGCGAGTGATCGAATGGTCCCCTTCGCTTCCAGGGGTCACACATGCTGATCCTCGACCATGATCGCGGGTTGTTTGGTTTGCGCGATCACGACGTCGCGCGTGCGGCTCCAGGGAGGCGGTCATGCTGATCCTCGACCATGATCGCGCGGGGGGCTACTGGGGCTCCGTCTATGTATTCGCCGCGATCAAGGGCCTGCAAGTCATCATCGACGGGCCGGTCGGCTGCGAGAACCTGCCCGTCACCGCTGTGCTGCACTATACCGACGCGCTGCCGCCGCATGAGCTGCCCATCGTCGTGACGGGCCTGGGCGAGGAAGAACTCGGCCAGCACGGCACCGAAGGGGCGCTGCGCCGCGCCCACAAGACGCTCGATCCGCATCTGCCGAGCGTCGTCGTCACCGGCTCGATCGCCGAGATGATCGGCGGCGGCGTCACGCCCGAGGGCACCGGCATCCAGCGCTTCCTGCCGCGCACCATCGACGAGGACCAGTGGCAGAGCGCCGACCGCGCCATGTTCTGGCTGTGGACCGAGTACGGCGCCAAGAAGATCCCCGCGCGCAAGCCCCGCAAGGAGGGCGAGCGCCCGCGCGTCAATATCATCGGCCCGGCCTATGGCACGTTCAACATGCCGTCGGACCTCGCCGAAATCCGCCGCCTGATCGAAGGCATCGGCGCGGATGTCAATATGGTGTTCCCGCTCGGCAGTCACCTCGCCGACGTGCCGCGCCTTGTCGATGCCGACGTGAATGTCTGCCTTTACCGCGAATTCGGCCGCGCGCTGTGCGAGGCGCTTGAGCGGCCCTATCTCCAGGCGCCGATCGGCCTGCATTCCACGACGAAATTCCTCCGCATGCTCGGCGAAATGCTTGGCGTCGATCCCGAGCCGTTCATCGCCAGGGAAAAGCACACCACCATCAAGCCGCTCTGGGATCTGTGGCGCTCGGTGACGCAGGATTTCTTCGCCACCGCCAGCTTCGCCATCGTCGCCAACGACACCTATGCGCGCGGCGTGCGCAATTTCCTGGAACATGAGATGGGCCTGCCCTGCGCCTTCGCGGTGTCGCGCATCGCCGGCGGCAAGACCGACAACGCCGCCGTGCGGACCAAGATCGCCCAGACCAAGCCGCTGATCCTGTTCGGCAGCTACAATGAACGCATGTATGCGGCGGAGGCCGGCGGCCGCTCGATGTACATCCCGGCCTCGTTCCCCGGCGCCATCATCCGCCGCCACACCGGCACGCCTTTCATGGGCTATTCCGGCGCCACCTATCTCGTGCAGGAGGTGTGCAACGCGCTGTTCGACGCGCTGTTCCACATCCTGCCGCTCGGCACCGATCTCGACAAGGTCGACGCCACCCCCGCGAAACGCGAGGCGCAACTGGGCTGGCAGGACGACGCCATCGCCGCGCTGGACGCGATGGTCGAGGCCGAGCCGGTGCTCGTGCGCATTTCCGCCGCCAAACGCCTGCGCGACGCCGCCGAGCGGGCCGCGCGCTTTGACGGTGAAACACAGGTCACATCAGCCCATCTGGACCGCGCGAGCGCCTGGCTCGCAGGCATGCGGGCGGCATGAGCTGAATGAAGACGATAGCGGAGGAGCAACCCATGACCACGGCACAGGACCCTGTGATGATGACGCGCCGCGCCCGCCGCCACCGCGAGGAGCGCGACTACCGCATCGTCTTCTGGATCGCCTTTCCGTTCTTCCTCTTGTTCACGGCGCTGTCGCGGCTCGATCCGCGCCGCATCTGGGCGCCGGCGCAATCGGGCAAACCGCGCCGATCGATCTTCCGCGACGCCTGGATCGAGGCCCATTCGTCGATACCGTTCGCCTTCATGTAGGAGGCGCCAAGTCTCGCCTGGTCGCTCCAGGCGATCCGATGCGCCGGTCCGCCGCACGCATCGACCTCGCCGCGCAGGATCCGCCGCGGTAACAGCCTGGGCTAAACTTGGAGAATAAGCTGATGGCTAATGAAAGGAGTCCCTACAGGACTGACCGAAAGTGAAGCGAAGGAGTTTCATAGCATCTTCGTGACGAGTTTCGTCATCTTCACGATCATCGCAATCGTTGCGCACATCCTTGTGTGGATGTGGCGGCCATGGTTGCCCGGTCCTCAGGGATATACCTCGCTGAACGACAGCATCATGCCGTTGCTGTCGCTTTTGACCTAATACCGCTAAACCAAACGGAGTTCCACGATGTGGAGACTGTGGCTTCTTTTCGATCCGCGCCGGGCGCTGATCATGATCTTCGTCTTCCTCTTCGTATTGGCGCTCTTGATCCATTTCATCCTATTGAGCACGGACCGCTTCAATTGGTTGGAGGGACCACGTAAGGCGCCTACGACTACGGGCGAGCTGATGCAAACCGTACCAGGTCATCAGCTCCTTCAGAGGATTGGCTGAACGCCGCGATATGAGCCCGGCGGGCGCAACGCGCTGAAATGCAGTTGCGCTCGCCGGCCCGTCACGGCAGCAGCCCGAATGCCTGAGCTTTTCCGTCGAGGATCGAACCATGGCTATGCTGAGTTTCGAAAAAAAATATCGGGTGCGTGGAGGGACGCTCCTGGGCGGCGATCTGTTCGATTTCTGGGTGGGTCCGTTTTACGTGGGCTTTTTCGGAGTGACGACAATCCTGTTCGCGACCCTGGGAACGGCGCTCATCGTCTATGGCGCGGCGATAGGGCCGACCTGGAACATCTGGAAGATATCCATCGCGCCGCCCGACCTGAAATACGGCCTCGGGCTGGCGCCGCTGAAGGAAGGCGGCCTGTGGCAGGTCATAACCGTCTGCGCGATCGGGGCTTTCGTCTCATGGGCGCTGCGCCAGGTGGAAATCAGCCGCAAGCTGGGCATGGGCTATCATGTTCCATTCGCCTTTTCCTTCGCGATTCTGGCCTATGTGACGCTGGTGGTGTTCCGCCCGCTGCTGCTCGGCGCCTGGGGACATGGCTTCCCCTACGGCATTATGAGCCACCTCGATTGGGTGTCGAACGTCGGCTACCAATATCTGCATTTCCATTACAATCCGGCGCATATGATCGCCGTGAGCTTCTTCTTTACGACGGCCTTGGCGCTGGCTCTGCATGGCGGCCTGGTGCTCTCCGCCGTCAATCCGAAACGCGGCGAGCCGGTGAAGACGCCTGATCACGAGAACACCTTCTTCCGCGACACGATCGGCTATTCCATCGGCACGCTCGGCATCCATCGCCTCGGTCTGTTCCTCGCCATCAGCGCCGCCTTCTGGAGTGCGGTCTGTATCATCATCAGCGGTCCGTTCTGGACGCGCGGCTGGCCGGAATGGTGGAATTGGTGGCTCAATTTGCCGGTCTGGTCTTGAGGCTTGGGGGCAATCATGGCGGAATATCAGAATATCTTCACTCGCGTTCAGGTCCGCGCGCTGCCCGAAATGGGCACGATGCGCGAGCCGGGCGATGTCTATACCCGCGACGGCGAGCCGTTCTTCAGCTACCTCGCCGGCAAGATCGGCGACGCGCAGATCGGGCCGATCCATCTCGGCGTGCTTGGCGTCGCCTCGCTGGTCTGCGGCTTCATCGCCATTGAGATCATCGGGCTGAACATGTTCGCCTCGGTCAATTGGGACCCGGTGCAGTTCGTCCGGCAGCTCCCCTGGTTGGCGCTGGAGCCGCCGCCCCCGCAATATGGGCTGCAGATTTTTCCCCCGCTCAACGAGGGCGGCTGGTGGCTCATGGCGGGCTTCTTCCTCACCAGCGCCATCTTGCTATGGTGGGCGAAGGTGTACAACAACGCCCGCGCGCTCGGCATGGGCACGCATGTGGCCTGGGCTTTCGCTTCGGCGATCTTCCTCTATCTCTCTCTCGGCTTCATCCGGCCGATCCTGATGGGAAGCTGGAGCGAGGCGGTTCCCTTCGGCATCTTCCCGCATCTGGACTGGACCGCCGCCTTTTCCATCCGCTACGGCAATCTCTTCTATAATCCGTTCCACATGCTCTCCATCGCCTTCCTCTACGGATCGGCGCTGCTGTTCGCCATGCATGGCGCGACCATCCTGGCGGTCAGCCAATATGGCGGCGAGCGCGAGATCGAGCAGATCGTCGATCGCGGCACGGCATCGGAGCGCGCCGCCCTCTTCTGGCGCTGGACGATGGGCTTCAACGCCTCGATGGAGTCGATCCATCGCTGGGCATGGTGGTTCGCGGTGCTGTGCACGCTGGTTGGCGGCATCGGCATCCTGCTAACCGGAACGGTTGTCGAGAACTGGTACCTGTGGGCCGTCAAACACGACATGGCGCCGATGTATCCGGCGGTCTTCCCGTCCATCACCGATCCGGCTCTGCAGATCGGAGGCCAGCCATGAAGATCGCGTTCAACATCGTTGTCACCGTTACGGCGATCTTTCTGCTGTTCCTGACCGTCGGCGTCTTTACCGCGGGCTGGGAACGCCCGCCGATGGAGACCCGGCAGATCGGCTATCGTGGCACCGGCATGATGCAGATCTCCAATCCGCGCCTTGCCGAGAGCGCGCTGGCCCGGGTCGTGCTTCCCGAAGTGCAGGACCCGGCCCCCGAAGGCGGCCGGTCGGCCCGCGAGGCCTATCAGAACGTGCAGGTGCTCGGCGATCTCACCGAGGACCAGTTCAACCGGGTCATGGCCGCGATCACAACCTGGGTGGCCCCCGAACAGGGCTGCACCTACTGCCACAATGTGGAGAACCTGGCCGAGGATATTCCGACCAAGGTCATCGCGCGACGCATGTTCCAGATGGTCAAATACATCAACCAGGACTGGACCAATCACGTCGCGCAAACGGGCGTCACCTGCTACACCTGCCATCGCGGCAAGCCAGTGCCCGAGCACATCTGGTTCCGCGAATCGACCGGGATGCACCCGGGTCTGCTCGGCTATGATGCCGGCCAGAACCATCCGGCGCCTTCGGCGGGCATGACATCGCTGCCGCTCGACCCGTTCTCCGAGCAGCTCGACAGCCCCGAGCAAGTCCGCGTCATCGGCACCACCGCGCTGCCGGGGCGCCCCGGCGCCTCGATCAAGAAGGCCGAATACACCTATGCGCTGATGATCCATATGTCGGAATCGCTGGGTGTGAACTGCACCTTCTGCCACAACAGCCGCGCGTTTCTGTCCTGGGCGCAGAGCGTTCCGACGCGTCAGCCGGCCTGGTACGCCATCCGCATGGTGCGCGATCTCAACCAGAACTATCTCTCACCGCTGAAATCGGTGTTCCCGAAGCAGCATCTTGGGCCGCTGGGCGACGCGCCGAAGCTGAATTGCGCCACCTGCCACGCCGGCCAGCCCAAGCCGCTGGGCGGAGCGCAACTCGCCAAGGACTACCCTGAGCTGAAATTGGTAACGCTCGAAAAGACTGCCGGCCCCGCGCCGAACACCGTGCCCGCGGAGCCGGAAGCGCAACCTCCGACCGCCGTGCCACCTGGGAAGCCACAGCGCGCGGCCCCGGCGGGAACGACGCCGACGACCGAGACGCCGGCGCCGACGCCTCCGCCGGCCGCAACGCCGCCAGCAGCCCAACCGGAGCCAACCACTCCGCCGGACGCGACGCCGCCAGCAGCCCAGCCGGAGCCAACGCCTCCGCCGGCCGCGACGCCGCCAGCAGCCCAGCCGGAGCCGACGCCTCCCCCGGCCGCAACGCCGCCAGCAGCCCAGCCGGAGCCGACGCCTCCCCCGGCCGCAACGCCGCCAGCAGCCCAGCCGGAGCCAACCACTCCGCCAGCTGCGACGACGCCCCAATAGGAAATCAGCGACCGGGAGCCATGCAATGCAACCCATGGCTCCCGGTCCTCGCTGCGATCACTCGCTCTGCCGATCGCGATAAGCCGCCAATCGGCCCGCCCCAATCAACCGGCTCGCGGACCTGGCCTCGCCGGCCGCTGTACGGAATCACCACATCATCGTATCTGTCGGGGCTGCCACGGCCCTGCATCGGCGATCTGAACCGGCAAATTCCGCGTCAGATCGACACCGCCCAACCGTGTCCATGCCGGCCTCCACCCCCGCCGCGCCGCACCGAAACCGCGTCCCTCTCCGTCTCCAGCCGTAGCGCCGAAAACCAAACCGGTATCCACGCCGCCGGAAAATGCTCTAGATTGACGCGCCGCCGCACGGAGTTACTGCCTATGTCGATTCGTTTTGCCTCGCCCCCGCCATTCGGAAAAGCCGACCTATCGAATTGCGAACGCGAGCAAATCCAGCTGGCAGGGTCGATCCAGCCGCATGGCGCATTGCTCGTGCTGCGAGAGCCCGACCTGACGGTCATCCAGGCAAGCGCCAACGCATCCGCATTCCTCAAACGCCCCAACGGCATCGTCGGAGGCTCGCTCGGCGAAATGCCTGGTGACCTGCTGGAGCGCATCCAGCCCAACATTCATGAGCCGCTGAACACCATCCCCCTCGCGGTGCGCTGCCGCATCGGCGATCCCGCCGCGGAGTTCGACGCGCTGCTGCATCGTCCCCCCGCCGGCGGGCTCGTGATCGAGTTGGAACGGGCCGGGCAGTCCGTCGATCTGGCCAGACATGTGGAGAAGGCTTTACCCACCATTCTCGGCACGTCTTCGCTGCGCGAGCTGTGCGACGAGGCGGTGCGGATCGTGCAGGAACTCACCGGCTACGATCGCGTGATGCTCTACCGCTTCGACGAGGACGGGCACGGACAGGTCTACTCCGAGCAGCGGCGGCCCGACATCGAGCCGTATCTGGGCAATTGGTATCCCGCGTCCGACATCCCGCAGATCGCGCGCCGGCTCTATGAGCGCAATCGGGTCAGAATGCTGGCGGACGTCTCATACACACCCGTGCCGCTCGTTCCGCATCGCTCGCCTGTGACCGGCCAGGACCTCGACATGTCGCTGTGCTCGCTGCGCAGCATGTCGCCGATACACATCCAGTATTTGCAGAATATGGGCGTTGCCGCGACATTGGTGGCCTCGCTCGTCGTCGGCGGGCGCTTATGGGGCCTGCTCGCATGCCATCATTATGCGCCGCGCGTCGCTCATTACGAGGTTCGCGCCGTCTGCGAGTTGCTGGCGGAGACCATCGCCACCCGGATCACCGCCCTGGAAAGCTCCGCCCGCGCCCTGTCGGAGCTGACGGTGCGCCGGCTCGAGGAACGCATGATCGAGGCGATCGGCCGGGAGGGCGATTGGAAGGCCGGCCTGTTCGCCAGCCCGCAGCCGCTGCTGCAGCCTCTCAAGGCGACCGGCGCCGCACTGCTCTACGACAAACAGATATTCACGGCGGGCGAAGTCCCCGGCACCCACAAGCTCCGCGACATCGGCAAGTGGCTGGACCACAGGCGCCGCCGCCTGATCGCCACCACCTCGCTCGGCATGGACGAACCGGATTTCGCCTCGCTGACGCCAGTGGCCAGCGGTTTGGTCGCCGTGCCGGTTTCCAACCATCCCGGCGAATATCTCATCTGGTTCAGGCCGGAGCGTGTGCATACAATGACATGGGGCGGCAATCCGTTTAAGCCGTTCATCATCGGCCAGAACCCGCTCGATCTCTCCCCGAGGCGCTCTTTCGCGAAATGGTACCAGCTTGTGGAAGGCACCTGCGATCCCTGGAGTCCGGCCGACCTTGCCATCGCACAGATGATGGGCGAGACGGTCTCGGACGTCGTGCTGCAATTCCGGTCGCTTCGCATGCTGATCATCCAGGATCAGCTGGAGCAGTTGAAAAGCCAGATCAGGCCGTCGGAAGATCTCGTTGTCATCGCCGACGCCAAGGGCAATGTCGTCCTCACCAGCGAAGCACTGAAGTCGCTGCCGCAAGCGCCAAGGTTTGAGCTGCACAACATTAAGGAACTGCCGCCGCTTTTCACCGAAGCCGCCGAGATGCGGGATCGGCTGATGGAGCTGATCAGGCAGAAGCGTCCCTGGCGCGGAGAGGTCAAGCTCGAAACCCCATCCGGCACAAGATCGATGCTGCTGCGCGCCGATCCGGTGCTGTCGGCGCCCGGCCGGGTGCTCGGCTTCGTGCTGCTTTTCCTCGACGTCACCGAGCGCAAGGCGATCGAGGCCACTCGCCGCCGGCTGCAGGATGGCGTCATCAAGAGCCACGAGATCACCTCCCCGCGCCTCGATCCGGATGCCGACAGGGAATATTTGGAGCTGCTGTCTTCGCTGGTCGGCAACGCCCAGCGCGCCGCTTTGGAGATCACCGACGGGGTCGATCTGGCCCGCGTGCCGGAGATGCTCGATAGTATCCGGTCGTCGGTCACGCGCGCCGCCGAGCTGCTTGAGCATGTGATCTGGCACGCAAAGAACAATCCGAAAAGGGATTAGCCCGGCTTCACCTCCCCGTGGGAGAGGGGGCGATCCGGGGCCGCCCTCGGAGCCTATATCGCAGTACGTTAGCGCCTATGCGCGCGGGTGGTTCAATAGCTTACTGATCCCCGTTTTTAAGGGCATTTCGGGAGAGATAGGCCCCACCTGCCTCCATCTGATCCGATCCCGATTTATCTGCCGGCGTCGGTCTGCGCGGCCGACGCAGCGACCTCCATCGACACCGCGATATTCAGCCTGAAGGCTTCGGCGGCTTCCTCCACCACCGCGGCCGAGTCGGCCATCGGTAAGGCGACGCGATCGAATGCGCTCCGGTAGCTTGACTTGAATGCCTCGATGTCGCCGATTTCGGGGAAATCGTAAAACGATAGCATCCCCGGCGTCAGGGGTAGCGAACGCGCCAGCACGCGCTGCAGGATCCGGCCGCCGCTCAGGTCGCCCATATACCGCACATAGGCATGCGCGACGAGGCCGGCTCCCCCGTCTCGCGCGCAGCCCGCCACTCTGTCGGCGTAGCGCTCCGCTGCGGCCAGGACCGGAAGCGCGCGGCGCCAGCCCTCGCCGTGGATCTGGTCGAGATCGGCGCAGATCGCATCCGATCGGAAGAGCACCGGCTCGACAATGACGCTTATGTCCGGCGAATGCGCGTGGCGCTCCAGGCCACTTTCGAGCTGCTGATAGGCCGGAAGCAAATTGCGCAGCAGCAGCGCGTAGCCATAAATCGTGGCCTTGCCACGCAGAAGGTCGCGCACGACGCCGCTGCGCTCCGCCTTCAGATGCAGCACGCGCGTATGGTGCTGCATCCGCTGCACGAGACCGGCTTGTGGCTCGTTCGGCGGCGCGGGTCGCGAAATGTCAGGCAAGCTTACTCTCTCCTGGGATGGCCACTCATGCGTCTGAGTGCCGGGACTGCGATGGGACGGTGGCGGTGAACGCGCTGGGGATGGACCTGTTTCATGCGGCAATGGATTGGCGTGCTTTGCCCTGATTTGCTGGACGGGGCGCATATACACACGACTTTGCAAACGCCGTCAAATCCACACTGTCGCGCCTGTGCCCCCGCAAACGAAAGCCGGGCTCCCAGCGGGGATGCCGACAGACCGCTTGTGCTGCCCGGCTTTGCAACTCGCGCCAGCGATCATCGTTTCGGTTTGATCGAACGCGAAAGCCGATATGTCGCGGGGACGTGTGCGGCAACCCGCCTTCGGCGGGCGTGATGTTCTGTGGCTAGGGGAGCTGGTCAAATCACGTAAAATTCCCCATATTGCGCCCATGCCTCGCAAACCGAAAATCGGCCTCGCCGAAGCGCCCGCCGCGCCATTCCAGGCTGCCCCGCTGACGCCCGTCACCAGCACGATGCTGCTGCCCACCATGGCGAGCCATCCGATCGTGTCGGGCGCTATGCCGATGTTCATGCCGCACCGGCCGGAGCGGCCGGAGAAGTCCGAGGGCGGCATCCGTTTCGGGCTGGTGTCCGAGTTCGATCCCAAGGGCGATCAGCCGACCGCGATCGATGAGCTGGTTGCCGGAATCGCCCAGCATGAGCGCGACCAGGTGCTGCTCGGCGTCACCGGCTCGGGCAAGACCTTCACCATGGCGCAAGTGATCGAGCGCACGCAGCGGCCCGCGCTGATTCTTGCGCCGAACAAGACGCTGGCCGCGCAGCTTTACGGCGAGTTCAAGAGCTTTTTCCCGCAGAACGCGGTGGAGTATTTCGTCTCCTATTACGATTACTATCAGCCGGAAGCCTACGTCCCGCGCACCGACACCTATATCGAGAAGGAATCCTCGATCAACGAGCAGATCGACCGGATGCGCCACGCCGCCACCCGCGCGCTGCTCGAACGCGACGACGTGATCATCGTCGCCTCGGTGTCCTGCATCTACGGTATCGGCTCGGTCGAGACCTATACGGCGATGACGTTCGAGCTGAAGCGTGGCGCCCGCGTGCAGCAGCGCCAATTGCTCGCCGACCTCGTGGCGCTGCAATATAAGCGCAACAACATGGATTTCGCGCGCGGCAATTTCCGGGTGCGCGGCGATACGGTCGAGATTTTCCCGGCGCATTTGGAAGACCGCGCCTGGCGCGTTTCGATGTTCGGCGACGAGATCGAGACGATCAGCGAATTCGATCCGCTCACTGGTGAGAAGACCAACGAGTTCGACAGCGTCAAGATCTTCGCCAATTCGCATTATGTGACGCCCAAGCCGACGCTCAATCAGGCGCTGAAGGGGATCCAGAACGAATTGCAGCTCCGGCTGGCCGAACTGAACGGCGCCGGGCGGCTGCTGGAATCGCAGCGGCTGGAACAGCGCACCAATTTCGACCTGGAAATGATGATGGCGACCGGCTCCTGCGCCGGTATCGAGAATTATTCGCGCTGGCTGACCGGCCGCCAGCCCGGCGAGCCGCCGCCGACTTTGTTCGAATATCTGCCTGATAATGCGCTGGTCTTCGTCGATGAGAGCCACGTCACCATCGGCCAGCTCAACGCCATGTTCAACGGCGACCGCCGCCGCAAATGGACGCTCGCCGAGCACGGCTTCCGCCTGCCCTCCTGCATGGACAACCGCCCGCTCAAATTCGAGGAGTGGAACGCCATGCGGCCACAGACCGTCTATGTGTCCGCGACGCCGGGCGGCTGGGAGCTGAACCAGACCGGCGGCGTGTTCGCCGAGCAGGTCATCCGCCCGACCGGCCTCACCGATCCGGCAATCGACATCCGCCCCGCCAAAAGCCAGGTGGACGACCTCATCGACGAATGCCGCAAGACTATCGCCAAGGGCTATCGCGTGCTCGTGACGACGCTGACCAAGCGCATGGCCGAGGACCTCACCGAATATATGCATGAGCAGGGCCTGCGCGTGCGCTACATGCATTCCGACGTCGAGACGCTGGAGCGCATCGAGATCATCCGCGATTTGCGGCTCGGCGCGTTCGACATCCTCGTCGGCATCAACCTGCTGCGCGAGGGGCTGGACATCCCCGAATGCGGGCTGGTCGCCATCCTCGACGCCGACAAGGAAGGCTTCCTGCGCTCCGAGACCTCGCTGGTGCAGACCATCGGGCGGGCCGCGCGCAATGTCGACGGCCATGTCGTGCTCTATGCGGACCGCATCACCGGCTCGATGGAGCGCGCCATCGCCGAGACGGATCGCCGCCGCGAAAAGCAGGTCGCCTTCAATCTCGCCAACGGCATCACGCCGCAATCGATCCGCAAGAACATCGGCGACATCATGTCGAGCGTCTATGAGCGCGACCACGTCCTGGTGGACGCCGGCGTCGGCTTCTCGGAGGATGGCACGCCGCTTGTCGGCCATAATCTGGGCGCCGTCATCGCCGACATGGAAACGCGGATGCGCAATGCCGCCGCCAATCTCGAATTCGAGGAGGCCGCCCGGCTGCGCGACGAGATCAAGCGGCTGCGCGAGGTCGAGCTGGTGATCGCCGACGACCCACTGGCGCGCCAGTCCGATGTCGAGGAGCGGGCCGGAAAGTCCGGCGGCTCGGGGGGACGCGGGACGACGCGGCAGAAGAAGGTCGATCCGATGTCACGCCCGCACAAGCCGAGTCTGGATGAGATGGGTCCGCACAGCGAACGCGTCGCGCCCCGCCGCCGGCGCTGACCACGTGAACACGCCTTGCAGGCTGGCGTAGCGCTTTGTTCGTATTGCTGTGTTCTGGTAAAAGATAAACTTGCGGTAGCGTGCCGACTTGCTATCATCATCCTCCAAGCGCCGCTTTCTGCGTGGGGCTAACATCACCTGAGGTTGTCCTCGCAAGCAAGCTTGAAATGATCGCTCTCAACGCGAGCGCCCGTCGACAATGATCGACATCAGCCAAGGGTTATTCAGAGCCGGATGAAACCGAAATCCTGGAACTGGTCCCGTCAGCAGACATGGCGCTACAGAACCGGCCAGCCATTGCCTTCACCGAAATGTCTCCTCCGATCGCCGGTGCGCTGCCGGTGCTCCAAACTGAGGTGCTGACTCGGCGCTCCTCCATGTGAGTCATCAGAGCTGACGCCATTTTAAAATTGGCAGTGATCGGTTGCGGCCGATCAATTCGACAAGCGTGATGCAATCCGAATTCAAAAAGTGTCTTTTTCTGCTGACATGCTTCGCGGCTCGGCCGCCCGGCAGGTCGAAGACATCGGTGACCGCTGTCGAAGACAAACATCGGCTGCGCAAACCACAGACATAGTGCAGTAAGACGTTCGAAAAACGAGAAGCAAATAACCGGCTGCCAATGCAGCCGATAACCCTCACAGGAGGATTATACAACAAATGATGCTTGTCCGCACTTATGTAGCTTCCAGCGCAATTGAAGGCCTAGGAGTCTACGCAGATGAGTACATCTCTTCGGGCACGCTTATCTGGCAGTTCAACCCGAAATTTGTGGCAACGTTCTCACAAAGCGACATTGAGAAGCTGCCGGCTCACACCAAAGAGTTCGTAGAGAAATATTCATTTCCCCATCTCTACAAGAGCAATCATCTGGTTGTGGAACTGGACAACGGACGTTTCATGAACCACAGCGAGGCGCCGAATACGGATTTTACCGTCTTCAGCAAAGGCTACGCCATCCGCGACATTAATCGCGGAGAAGAAATCACCAGCAACTACCATGAGTTCGACCCGACATTTGTTGGCGCCTTCGCAAATTACCGGCAAACGCCGCAAAACGGCTATCAGCCGGGTCAAAACTGACAGGTGGCCAACACTTGGTCGGTTCAGGTCAGGACGCGCATGACCATGCGCTATCGCAAGGTCGCGAAATTGGTCCGCCCCAACTCAATTGTCGTCCCCGCGAAAGCGGGGACCCAGTAAACATCAGAGTCGCCGCAGAGTACTGGTCCCGGCTTTCGCGGGGACGACAGAAAAAGAGCACCCAATGAAACTGATGGTGACCTAGACCAGCCCCGTCTCGCGCAGCAGGTCGTCGGCGCCGAGCGTGAAGCCGGACGCGATCCATCGCGTCTCCAATTCACGCAGGAGGTTGCCGACGCGCGGGCCGGGTGCGAGGCCCAGCGCCAGCAGGTCGTGTCCTTTCAGCGGAAATGCGGGCGGCGTCCAGCGTTCCGGCAGATGATAGAGGCGCTCCCACACCTCGTCATCGGCGCCATCCGCCGATCGCGTCCAGCCTATCACCACGCGGTCTTCGAAGCCTTGCCGTCCCAGCCGGTAAAGCGCTTCTTTTTGCTCCAGCTCCGGCATTGCAGAGCCCACGACCGGACGGAAAGCCGCCATGACGGCGAGGCGCGCCGATTCCGCGTTGGAGAGCCGCCACCGCGCCGACAGCCGGGCGGCATCTTCCTCGATCCTCACCGCCAGCGCGGCGAGGCGGCGAATGGCGACCGGCGCCAGGCCGAGCCGCGCCTCGACCGCCGCCGCCCGAGCAAAATCGCCGACATAAGCGACACCGCCCAGCAAAGTCCCGAGCAGCCCCGCCTCCGCCATCGGCTCGATCGCGGTCATCGGCCGCCGCGCAACCAGAATGCGCAGCATCTCCATGCGGATGCGTTCCGCGGAGAGCTGGCCCAGACCCGCCCGCTCGGTGATGCACGCAGCAAGACCCTTAGGGTCAGGCGGGCCGTCGCTATAGTCGGCGGTGAAGCGGAAGAAGCGCAGGATCCGCAAGAAGTCCTCGCGGATACGCTCGCGTGCCGAATTGATGAAGCGGACCCGGCGCGCGGCAAGATCGCCGAGCCCGCCGAGCGGATCGATGACGCGCCCATCGGCTGCGGCATAAAGCGCGTTGATGGTGAAGTCCCGCCGGGCGGCATCGGCGGCCCAGTCGCGGGTGAAGGCGACGGTGGCACGGCGTCCATGCGTCTCCACGTCGCGCCGCAGCGTCGTGACCTCGTATGGCGTCCCCTCCACCACCAGCGTAATGGTGCCGTGATCGATGCCGGTCGGCACCGGCTTAAGCCCGGCCTGCGCCGCCAACCGCATGATGTCGCCCGGCAGCGCGGTCGCGGCGAAATCGACGTCGCCGACCGGCAATCCCATCAAGGTGTTGCGCACCGCGCCACCCACGACGCGCGCATCATGCCCCTCGCGGCCCAAGGCGGCGAACACCGCCTGCACCCCCAGGCGCTGGAACCAGTCGGCGCCGGCGACGCTTGGCACCGTTCCATCTGGCGAGCTTTGCTTCACCTGAGGCCGCTTTCATCGTCAGCTATTCATAATGGCCGGGTATCACGACGCCGTCCTTGAACTGCGGCGGAACGTAGCGCTTGCCCGGATCCCCACCCTCCCATCGGCCGAGGGTGACGATGGCGATCAGCATCATTCCGACGCCGAGCGCCAGCAGCCAGAAAATCGGTGCATTGGCGACGATGCCTTCATTGGGGCCGGCGCTCTGACGGAGAAAAACATAAGCGAAATAGATGATCAGAGGCAAAAGCAAAAACAGCAGGTTTACAAGAATGACCCTGATCATTCCGCATACAGCCTTTCATACATGAGGCGCAGGATTCCTGCGGTAGCGCCCCATATATACCGTTCGCCGTAAGGCATCGCATAAAAATGACGTGTATGGCCCTGCCATTGGCGCGCGTGCCGCTGATGGTTGCTGCCGGTCATCAGAAACGCCAGCGGCACCTCGAAAATATCGGCGACTTCGCGCGTGTCGGGCCGAGGCGTAAATTTCGGCAAGACCGCCGCCAATACCGGCACGATCCGGTATCCCGTCCCGGTGCGATATCCGTCCAGCAGGCCGATGGGCGTAACCAGATCAGGCGCCAGCCCGATTTCCTCCTGCGCCTCGCGCAGCGCCGTATCGACGATGGTTGCGTCGCCCGGATCGGCCCGGCCGCCTGGAAAGGCAATCTGTCCGGCATGGGAAGGCAGATGCGCCGCTCGGAGCGTCAGGATGACGGTTGCACCCGGTTCACGGTCCACGACGCCCACCAGGACCCCTGCGAGCCGCAACCCTCCGGCCGGCGGCGCAGGCGTTGGGATTTGCGGATTCAAGTCGAAATCGCCGCGCATGGAAGCCTCGCTCAGCGCAAGATGCGGGGCGTCGGCAAGCGGCCGGGAACGCTTTGCGGCCCTCCTTTTGAAATCCTCCGCCGTAAACGTGCCGCTTTCTGTTTTCATGCTGGGCGCCATTGCCCGACTACATAGGCAATATTGCGCCGCGCCGCCAGCGGAACGGGACTAGCGCGGCCTTCGGTGGGCGCCTCGCCGGCGCCGAACTCGGGCGGCACCGTGAATTGCTGCTTGCGCTTGCACCCGCTTTCGCCAAATAGTTGATAATGGTCAAGCGCTGCCGCCCATCCGCGGCCTCGCAGTTCCGGTTCAAACGAATGAGCGAAGATGACCCTGACCCATCCTGAAGCCGATATCGTCGAACGTCTTGAAGCCGCAAGCGCCAAAATGACCCGTGTCCGCGAGGCCACCGCATCGGTGATCTTCGGACAGGAGCATGTGATCGATTTGACGCTGATTACCCTTTTGGCTGGCGGTCACGCGCTTTTGATCGGGGTGCCAGGCCTCGCCAAGACCAGCCTTGTCGAAACGCTGGGGCGGGTGCTCGGTCTCGACAATAAGCGCATTCAGTTTACCCCCGACCTGATGCCCTCCGACATCGTCGGCTCCGAAGTGCTGGAGGAAACCGCCAATGGATCGCGCTCCTTCCGCTTCATCAAGGGGCCGATCTTCACCCAGCTGCTGATGGCGGACGAAATCAACCGCGCCAGCCCCAAGACGCAGAGCGCGCTGCTTCAGGCGATGCAGGAGCATCACGTTACGGTCGCGGGCCACCGCTATGACGTGCCCTCGCCCTTCCATGTGCTGGCCACCCAGAACCCGCTGGAGCAGGAAGGCACCTACCCGCTCCCCGAGGCGCAGCTCGACCGCTTCCTGTTGCAAGTCGATGTGAATTACCCCGAACTCGGCGGCCGAGCGCCGGATGCTGTTCGCCACGACAGGCACCGAGGATCGCCGGCCGCAGCCGATGCTGTCCGGGCAGGATCTGCTCGCGGCGCAGCGGCTGGTGCGGCAGATCCCGGTCAGCGACCAGGTGGTCGAAGCGATCCTGCGCCTGGTGCGCTCCGCCCGTCCGGGCACGTCGGAAGCAGGCAATCGCGTCAACGACTACGTCGCCTGGGGCCCCGGCCCCCGTGCCAGCCAGGCCCTGATGTTGGCGGTGCGCGCGCGGGCGATGCTCGACGGGCGGTTTGCCCCCTCGATCGACGACGTGATCGCCCTCGCCGAGCCGATCCTGAAGCACCGGATGGCGCTGTCCTTCGCCGCGCGCGCCGACGGTGTGCCGATCACCGACATCGTTGCGAACTTGACCAAGCCGCTGGGCTAGCGGACACTGATGGGATGCAAGGATTGAAGGAGCAAACAGAGTTCAGATCAGGTCACGATTTGGAGTTGTCGGCTCACGCGCTGGCCAAGCGCCTCCCCGCTCTCCTGGTTGAAGCCAGCCGTGTTGCTCAAACCGTGGCGCACGGCATTCACGGCAGGCGCCGGGCCGGCCCAGGCGAAACCTTCTGGCAGTTCCGCCACTATGCGCAAGGCGACGGCGCCCCGACCATCGACTGGCGGCGTTCTGCCAGCTCCGATCACCTCTACATCCGCGAGCGGGAATGGGAAGCGGCGCACACCGTGCGGCTGTGGCCCGACCTGTCGCCTTCCATGGCCTTCCGGTCGCATCTGGCACCCGAGCCCAAGCGGGACCGTGCGTTGATCCTCGCCTTCGCCATCGGCGAGCTTGCGCTTGCGGGCGGCGAGCGCATCGGGCTGCTCGGCGGCAGTCCGCCCTCGACCGGCCGGCGTACCGTGCAGAAAATCGCGCTGTCGCTCGCTCAGCAGGAAAAGGACAGCGTCGAATTTCCCAGCCTGCCGCAACCGTCGCCGCTGAACAGGTTCTCCGAATGCCTGCTGTTCAGCGATTTTCTGGAGCCGCCCGAGGAATTGGCCACCGCCCTGGAGCGCATCGCGGCGCAGGGCGTACGCGGACATCTCGTCCACATCATCGATCCAGCGGAGGAAACGCTCCCCTATAATGGCCGTGTCGAATTTTCCGGGCTTGAGAGCGGCGAGCGCGTACTCGCCGGCCGCGCCGAGGATTTGCGCCGTGCCTATGGGGAGCGCCTGGAACACCACAAGGAAGCGATCACCACTTTGGCACGCCGCCTTGAATGGTCCTATCTCATGCACCACACCGACCGCCCGGCGGGCGAGGCGCTCCTCGCCCTGCACACGCATCTTTCCGGCCTCTCGGCCAGCTACAAGGCCCGACGCCCGGCCGCCGACCTCAAGCTGTCCCGCAATGAGCGAGCCGTGGAAGGGTCCTCATAATGTTCAGCATGATCGGGTTTTTGCAGCCGTGGATCCTGACCGGGCTGATCGCGTTGCCTGTGATCTGGTGGCTGCTGCGCTTCGTGCCGCCGCGCCCGGTGGAAGTGGCCTTCCCGCCTATCCGCCTGCTGCTGGGCCTGCGTTCGGAGGAGGAGACGCCCTCGCGCAGCCCCTGGTGGCTGACGGCGCTCCGCATTCTGATCGCGGCGCTGATCATCGTCGCGCTCGCCAGTCCGGTGTTCAATCCGGAAAAGGAAACGCTCGCCGCCGGGCGCAATCTCCTGCTGGTCGTCGACAATGGCTGGGCGGCCGCAAGCCGCTGGCAGCAGCGCCAGGAGATGCTGACCTCGCTGCTGCAGCGCGCCGAACGCAACGGGCAGACGGTGAGCATCGTCGGGACCGCGACGGCGCCCAGCGCGCTCGGCGTCGAACCGCTTTCGCCGGGCAAGGCAAGGGAGAAGGCGGTCAGCCTGGTGCCCATGCCGCACGGCTCCGACCGCGCCGCGGTTGCGGCGGCGCTGGATAAGGCGTTCGCGGCCTCACCCGGCCTCAATATCGTCTGGCTTAGCGACGGCATCGACGATGGCGGCGCCGATGCGCTCGCCGCTGTCTTGAAGCGGATTTCGGCAGGCGGCGAATTCTCCATCGTCGCTGACAATCGCGGCGGCGAGGCGCTGGGGCTGAGCGGGCAATCCAACGTCGAGAAGGGGCTGACCGCGCGCATCCTGTCGCCGGGCGGCGCACCGCGCACCGGCAGGATTCTGGCGCTGAGCGGGCGCGGGGCGCGGCTGGCCGAAGCCGATTTCGCGCTTCCCGCCGGGCAAAATTCCGTCGAGGCGGCGGTTGATCTGCCGCTTGAGCTGCGCAATCAGGTGACACGCCTCGAAATCGACGGCGAACCGGCCTCCGGCGCCACCTATCTGCTCGACTCCCGCTCGCTCTGGCAGCGTTTCGGGATCATTTCGGGCGAGGCGCGGGAAGTAGCCCAGCCGCTGCTTTCACCCACCCATTATATCGAGCGCGCCCTCGCGCCGCATGGCGAGGTCACGGTCGCCTCGTCGGGCAATATCGAGCAAAGCACCGATGACCTGCTGGAGCGCAAACCCTCGGTGCTCATCCTCGCCAATATCGGTCAGCTCATCGGCCACACCGAAACCCGGCTGCGCGAATGGGTCACCAAAGGCGGAATGCTGCTGCGTTTCGCCGGGCCGAGGCTGGAAAAGGGCGGCGACGCGCTGCTGCCGGTGCCCCTGCGCGAAGGTGGGCGCACGCTCGGCGGAGCGCTGTCCTGGCGAACGCCGCAGAAGCTGGCACCCTTCGAGGAAGACAGCCCCTATTTCGGCCTGACCGCGCCTGATGACGTGCTGGTCAACCGCCAGGTTCTGGCGGACCCGAGCGCGGATCGCGAAGCCTCGTCGCAAGTGTGGGCGAGGCTGGCGGATGGAACTCCGCTGGTCACCGCGTCGAAACTCGGCGAGGGCTGGCTGGTCCTGTTCCATGTCACCGCCAATTCCGATTGGTCGAACCTGCCGATGTCCGGCCTGTTCGTCGACATGCTGAAGCGCACCGCCGAGCTTTCCAATATCACCAGCGCCCCCGAAAGCGGCGCGGAAGGCGGTGGCGCATCGCCCGACAATGCTATCAACGCCTCGACCCGCACCGCGTTGCTCACGCCCTGGCGCACGCTTGACGGCTTCGGCCGCATGGGACCGCCGCCGGTCACCGCCAACGCGCTGCCGGCCGTCAATCCCGACGCCATCCGGCCCGGCCCGACCCATCCGCCGGGTTATTACGGGCAGCCGGGACGCACGAGGGCGTTGAATGTGATGCGCCCCGACAGCGAGCTGAAAGCGCTGGATGCCGGCAGGCTCGGCGCCCAACTCGTCAGCTACGAAGCCCGCAAGCCGCTCTTGCTCATGCCCTGGTTGTTGCTAACCGCTTTTGGATTTTTCGCCGTGGACGCCATTCTCTCGCTCATCATGATGTCCGGAGGTCTCTTGCAGCGCCGCATGGCCCGCGCCGCCGCCTCGCTCGCCCTGCTGATCCTGGCGGCAGCGGCGGTCTGCGCCCCCCACGCCCAGGCTCAGGAGAAGTCCTCGCCCGCCGCGGACGAATTCGCCATGAAGGCGGCGCTGACGACGCGCCTCGCCTATGTGATCACCGGCGATGCGCAGACCGACGAGGTGAGCGAAAAAGGCCTCTCCGGCCTCTCCCGCGTGCTCGCCGCGCGCACCGCCGTCGAACCGGGAACGCCGATGGGCGTCAATGTCGACAGCGACGAGCTGGTGTTCTTCCCGCTGCTCTACTGGCCCGTGCGCGCCGATGCGCAGCCGCTCGCCGATGCGACCCTCGCCAAGGTGGACGCCTATATGAAGCAGGGCGGCATGATCATCTTCGACACCAAGGATTATCAGATGCCGCTCAGCTCCGGCGGCGGCATGGCCGGGCAATCGCCCGCGCTGGTCAATCTCATCGGCAAGCTGGATACGCCGCGCCTCGAACCTCTGCCGGACGAGCATGTGCTCACCAAATCCTTCTATCTGATGCGCGATTTTCCGGGCCGCTGGGATGGCGGCACCTTGTGGGTCGAGGCGCGCGGCCGCGAGGATGACAGCGGCGACGCACGCCGTCCGCTGAAGGCCGACGGCGTCAGCTCGATCATCGTGACGTCGAATGATTTCGCCGGCGCCTGGGCGCTTGGCGACGACAACCGGCCGCTCTATGCCACCGTGCCCGGTGGCGACGCGCAGCGCGAAATGGCGTTCCGCGCCGGGGTGAACATCGTAATGTACGCCCTCACCGGCAACTATAAGGCCGATCAGGTGCACGTGCCCGCTCTCCTGGAGAGGCTGGGCCAGTAAAGGCGCTTCATGAACTGGACCATCGAATTCCTGCCCTTCCTGCCGGTGCCCTATCTGGTGGCGGCGGGCCTCGTGACGCTGCTCATCGCGCTGATGCTGATCTGGCGCGGGCGGCGCGGCGCCCTGCTGCGCGTCGCCAGCCTGGCGATTCTGGTTCTGGCGCTCGCCAATCCGAACCTGAAGCAGGAGGAGCGCGAGCAGCTCTCCAATATCGCCGTGGTCGTGGTCGACCAGAGCGCCAGCCAGCGCATCGCCGGGCGCGAGCAGCGCACGGCGGAGCTGCGCGAGCAGCTCGCCGCCCGTTTCGGCAAGTTGGATCATCTGGAAGTGCGCTGGGTGGAAAGCTCCGGTGGCACATCCTCCACCGCCGAGGAAACCACTCTGTTCGCCGACTTGAACCGCGCCTTGGCTGATATTCCCGCCGAGCGGCTCGCCGGCGTCGTGATGTTGACCGACGGGCAGATTCACGACGTTCCGAGCGAGGTGAAAAAGCTCGGCTTCGACGCGCCGGTCCACGCCCTGATCGCCGGCACGCCGGACGAATTCGACAATCGGCTCGAAGTGGTCTCGGCCCCGCGTTTCGGGCTCGTCGGCAGCGACCAGAGTGTCGAGCTGCGCGCCCTCACCAGCCGCAAGGACGGCCAGGGGAAGCCCGCCATCCTCAAGGTCCGCCGCGAGGCGCAGCCGGAGGAAACCCTCACCGTCCGTTTCGGCGAAACGGTGCATCTGCCGTTCCTCTTCCCCCATGCGGGCACCACCGTCATGGAGATCGAGCTTGTCGGCGAGGACAATGAGCTGACGCTGGCCAACAACCGCGTCGCATTGCAGGCTGAAGGGGTGCGCGAAAATCTGCGCGTGCTGCTGGTTTCGGGCGAGCCCCATGCCGGCGAGCGCACCTGGCGCAATCTGCTGCGCTCCGACGCCTCGGTCGATCTGGTGCATTTCACCATTTTGCGCCCGCCGGAAAAGCAGGACGGAACGCCGATCAACCAGCTCTCGCTGATCGCCTTCCCGACGCGTGAGCTGTTTTCGGAAAAGCTCTCCGAATTCGATCTGATCATCTTCGACCGCTATCAGCGGCGCGGTGTGCTGCCGCTCATCTATCTCGACAACGTCGCCCGTTATGTCGAGGACGGCGGCGCGGTGCTGGTCGCGGCAGGCTCCGATTACGCCTCCGATATCAGCCTGTTCCGCACGCCGCTCGGCGACGTTCTGCCGGCGCAGCCGACCGGCCGCATGATCGAGCGGCCTTTCCGCCCGATGGTCACAGAAACCGGCATGCGCCATCCGGTCACCACCAATCTGCCGGGCGGCAACACCAAGCCCGGCGAGGAACCGCATTGGGGACGCTGGTTCCGCGCCGTCGAATCCACCGCGCTGGAAGGCAATGTGCTGATGAGCGGCCCCGACAACACGCCGCTGCTCATCCTGTCGCGGCGCGGCAAAGGGCGCGTCGCCACTTTCCTATCCGATCATGTGTGGCTGTGGGCGCGCGGCTATGAGGGCGGCGGACCGCATTCCGATCTGCTGCGCCGCCTCTCCCACTGGCTGATGAAAGAGCCCGACCTGGAAGAGGAATATCTGAAGGCAAGCGCCGACCGCCAGGGCATCGTCGTCGAACGGCACAGCATGAAAGACGAAGTCGGCGAAGCGACAGTCACCACGCCCACCGACAAAACGGTCAAGGTGCCGATGGAGCAGATCGCGCCCGGCCTTTGGCGAGGCAGGCTGACCGCGACCGAGCCCGGACTGCACAAGATCAACATGGACGAATTATCGGCCGTTGCGCTGGTCGGCACCGCCAACAGCCGCGAATTTTCCAAGGTCGCGGCAACCGACGAACCGCTTCGCCCCATCGCCGAGGCGACCGGCGGCGGTCAGTTCTGGATGGGCGGCACGAACGGCAAGCCCGCCAAGGACCTGCCGCGCCTCGCCATGCTGCAATCCGCCACCCGCTATTACGGCCAGAACTGGCTGGGGCTGAAGGACCGCGAGGCCTATGTCGTGCGCGGGGTGCAGTATACGCCGCTCCTGGCGGGCTTCCTGGCGCTGGCGCTGTTCCTGGGCATCATCATGCTGACCTGGTACCGCGAGAGTCGCTAAGCGCGTTATTTGCTTGGGGCCAGCGCCTCCGCGCTGGCCATTGGCCCGCTTGCGGGCCCCGGGTGCCATGCATAAGGTCAGTGGCGTGGCGTCAGGGTACGTTCGTGGTCGCCGGCTGCGGCTCGTTATCGGCCGCAACCATGCCGGAAAAGCGCGACAGCGCGCCTGGCGCCAACTCGGCGGCCAGGAAACGCGACGGGTCGGCCGGGCCGGGCAGCGCGATGCGCCCACGCGGGATGACGGCAAATCCGGCCCGCTGATAATACGGCAGGTCGCCGACCAGCACGACCAGCTCGAAACCCAGCCCTTTGGCCGCCGCCAGCCCGTCCTGCATCAGCCGCAAACCGCAGCCCCTGTTCTTATAGGCCGCATCGATCGCCAGCGGCCCGAGCAGCGCCGCGCCACCCCGGCCCCCGATGCTGATGGCGCAGAACTGGATCGCGCCGATGAGCCGCGCGCCATCCCACGCCGTCAGCGCGATCATCGGCGGTACGCGCGATGCCTCGCGAATGCGGTAGGCGGTGCGGGCGAAGCGCCCCGGCCCGAAGCTGGCTTCATGCAATGCGTCGACGGCGGGAAGGTCGTCCGGCGTTTGCGGCCGGAATTGAAAGCTGGAACTCATGGACATCGCCTGTAGCGGTAAATCTGAAAAGCCGGGAAGCTTTCGACAGGCGATTTCGCGCTTGAGGGCGCGTCAGCGCACGCCCCTCATCCCCGATCGGCCTGCCGACGCGAAAGCGCTGGGCAGCTTCGGCGTCGTCGGCGTGCAAATCGCGCAACTTTGATCGCGGAGGCGTGTTTTTTTCTCATAGCGCAGGCGCAATATCACGGCAGCGGGCCGCCGTCCAGGAACAATCGATCCGCGGCGCCGATCAGGCAAGGGAGTGCGGGCGATGGGACAATTGGTGAGCGGCGTTTGGCGCGACGAAGGGGATGACACCAAATCCACCGGCGGTGAATTCAAGCGCCAGGATTCGCCGTTCCGCAATTGGGTGACAGCCGATGGCAGCCCCGGCCCGACCGGCGTCGGCGGTTTCAAGGCGGAGCCCGAGCGCTACCACCTCTATGTTTCCCTCGCCTGCCCCTGGGCGCACCGCACGCTGATCTTCCGTGCGCTGAAAGGGTTGGAATCGGCCATCAGCGTCGATGTCGTGCATCCGCATATGGCCGAGGAGGGTTGGACCTTCGCGACTGATTTCCCCGGCGCCACCGGAGACCGCGTCAACGGCAAGCAGCGGCTCTATGAAATCTATCAAATGGCCAGGCGCGACTTCACCGGCCGGGTCACGGTTCCGGTGCTGTGGGACAAATGGCAGGGAACCATCGTCTCGAACGAATCCGCCGACATCATCCGGATGCTGAACGGCGCCTTTGACGGGGTTGGCGCCCGTCCCGGCGATTTCTACCCGCTGGCGCTGCGCCATGAGGTCGACGCCGTGAATGAGCGCGTCTACAACACGGTCAACAACGGCGTGTACAAGGCCGGCTTCGCCACGGCCCAGGCAGCTTACGAGCGCGCCTATACCGCACTGTTCGAAACCCTCGACTGGCTGGATGAGCGGCTAAAGCGACAGCTCTATCTGGCGGGCGAAACGCTGACCGAGGCCGATTGGCGGCTGTTCACCACGCTGGTGCGCTTCGATGCGGTCTATTACAGCCATTTCAAATGCAACAAATACCGCATCGCCGACTACCCGGCTTTGTCCAACTATCTCCGAGACCTCTACCAATATCCCGGTATCAAGCCGACCGTGAACCTGGACCATATCAAACACCATTATTACGGGTCGCACCGGCAGATCAATCCAACCGGCATCGTCCCTTTGGGGCCGGTGCTGAACTTCGACGCGCCGCATGATCGCGGACGGCTCGGCGTCTGAGCCCGCCGGACAGGGCGGGGGGCGGCGGCTCCCTCAGAACGGGTTCCAGGTCTGCCGCTCGGTGAATTTCAGATAGGCAAGGTTCGCGCCGATACGCAGGCCGATGCCGGAGCGGATCGGCACCATTACCATGCCGCCCTTGCCGAGCACATTGAGGCCAAATCCGCCGGCGACATAGGCCGATCCGCCGATGCCGCTGAAACGTCCGTAAATCCGGTAAGGGTCGTCCAGATTATATACCAGGAACAGCGCGTTCGACCCTTCGGCGCCCAGATCATAACCGACCGAAGGGCCCTGCCAGTAGATGTCGCTTTCCGGCCCGTTCTTCAGGTGCAGCCGCCCCTTGCCATAGCGAAGTCCGGCGAGAAACGCCGCGCCGCCCTCGTTGCCGGTGATATAGGCATTGGGGTGGCCGAATTTCTGAAAGGCGAAGTCGATCGCTCCGGCGAATTGCGCGGTGATGGTGCCGAAAATACCGCGTCCTGCCTCCTGGATTTCGGAGATGCTGTAGGTGCTGTTGTCGTCTCCGCCCTGCACTGGAGGAGGAAGCTGCGCCTGCCCGTCGTCGGGAGGCGCCAGGACGGTCGGCGGAGCAGCATAGTTGTTCTCCTGGGATGGAGTATTCCCATTGTTCTGCTGCAGGCCGGGTTTCAGGAGTGCCGGGGGTGTCGGAGCGAAGGTCTGGCTTTCCGTGCTCCAGTTGCGCGCTGTCCGCGTCGGCTCGCTGCGCCGCTCAGGCAGGGCGGGATTGAGATTTGGCGCTGGCGCTTCCGCCACGGGCTTGGGCGGGGGCGCTTCCGCAACTGTGGGCGCGGGCGTGGCCAAGGCCTCTTTCCGCGTGGCCGGCGGCGGGGAGGCGGGTTCCTTCTGCACCGTTTCAGGCTGCTTCTGGTCGAGGCGGTCGGATTTGGGCAGCGTCTTTGCCGCGCCTGCGGGAGCGGCGGCAGGGCCGCTAGGCTTATCGAGTTCGACATCCGCCTTGGCGAGCATATAGCCCGATTTCTGCCCCATGATGGTGAGCAGCCGGTCGCGGACGCGCTTCAGCTCGTCCAGCTTCTCGCAATTGATCTTGTCGCTCGGGGTCTGGCTGAGCGCATCCATCTGATTGACGAGCGTGTCGATCTCGCGATTGAACTCGCTCATTTTCTCGTCCTGCAGGGCGGCGGCGCGGGTCTGTATCTCGTCCTCGCTGAGGCCATGCTTTTCCCGCAGCGTTTGCAGTTTTGCCTGAAACCGGTTGGCGCCGTTGATGTTCAGGTCGCGCAGCGCCTGGGCGGTCTGGTCCACCACCGCGCCGAAATCAGCGGCGGTGCAGGCAAGCGCGGAAGATGCGCCGAGCGGCGTCAGCGTCAGCGCACAGGCAAAGAGGGCTGAAATCAGAATGGATACGCGTTTGGTGCTGCCCATTTTTCTTGGCCTTGACGGGGGTTATGTCACGGAGCTGTATCGAGAGATACGGCAATAACGCTCAAATGTTGCAACGGTTCTGGCCTTGCGGCGCATTGCTGGCGCTTTCAAGGCACCCCATTACCGCGAAACTATGGCGACTTGCCATCTTTGCGCGATTCTCGTCCGCGCACGACCGCGCAGAGGGGGCCGGGTTCGGGCCGCTGTGCATAACCTCGATCGACCAGGGATCAGGGTGCCCAGCGGTAGACCCATTTCTCCGTCACCGCCTGGCCGAACTGGCGGATCTGGAAGCTGAGATCGGCTTCCTTATCCCCTTCCGGGTGATATTCGATGCCGATGCGCTTGCCGTTTATATGATCATTGGTGGCAACAGTATAGGCCTTGATGAAGCCGGCGCTGGCGGAAACCGAGTAATCCCAATATTCCTCGTCGGCTTCCGCATGCAGGTCGCCGCCGGCGAAATCGACCAGAAAATAGCGGCTGTTGGGAGGAATGCCCGCGCCGCTGCGCGTCAGCACCACTTCCGCCACCCGCCGCTGCACCGGAACGTGCCAGCACCAACTCAGGCGATAGCGGAACTCATAAGCCTGCCCCGGCTCCAGCGGAAGCCTCGGACGCCAATAGGCGACGATATTGTCGGCATATTCGGACCCCGTCGGCAGTTCGACAAGATCGACGCTGCCTGGTCCCCAATTGGAAAGCGGCTGAATCCAGGCGCTCGGCCGCTTTTCATAACCGGCGTTGATGTCCTGATATTGCTCGAAATGCCGCTGCCGCTGCATCAGCCCGAAGCCGCTGGGCTGCTCATCGGAGAACATCGAATACAGAATCTGCTTTGCAGTGACCAGCGGCCGCCAGATCCATTCGCCCTCGCTGGTCTGGACGAGCAGCCCATCGGAATCATGCACACGGGGGCGATAATCATCGTGGTAGGTTGGATCGGCCGGGCCGAAAAAGAACATGCTGCTGAAGGGCGCGATGCCCGCATGTGTAAGGACGCGGCGCGGGCAGATCTGGCATTCCACCTCCATCACCACATCGACGCTGCGCCCGATGGTGAAACGGAAAGCCCCGGTCGCGCCTGGGCTTTCAAGCAGCGCATAGATGGTGACGGCCTGGTCGCCGGTCTGCGGTGTCTGCGCCCAGAACTCGGTGAAGGAGGGGAATTCCTCGCCCTCCGGCTGCGCCGTGCTGATCGCCAGCCCGCGCGCCGAAAGCCCATAGGTCTGCCCCTTGGCCTTGCCGCGAAAATAGCTGGCGCCCTGGAAGACTGCAAACTCCTCGAAGACGCCCGGCTCATGCACCGGCGCATGGATGCGCAGGCCCGAAAAGCCGGCGTCGTCAGGCAAGGGCACGCGCAGCTCGGCCGGGCCGAAATCGAACATCGCCCTATCGTAGCGCACCGGCGTCGCCCGGCCGTTTTCGACGACGGAGATTTTCACCGGATCGTGGTAGATATATCCATCGTGAAACAGCTCGATGCGAAAGGGCTGCTCCGTGCCGTTCCAGATCGCCTTGTCAGGTCGGAATTCGATATTTCGATACTGGTCGTAGGTCAAATTCGCCAGCGCGTCCGGCATCGTCTGGCTCGGAGGCTGGTACGGCGAAGCGGCAAGCGTCTTGGCCTGGTCCTTGAGCATCTCCCATGAAAAAGGCTCGCTGGCGCCGCTCTCTTCCGCCGCCTGCAGCAATCCCGCCCGGCCAAGCTGATACGCCAGGCCGCCAAGGCCGGCGGCCCTGAGAAAAGCGCGTCTGTTCATTTGCCCGGTTCCCCCCACCTGAACCGTGTTCGCGCAAGGCCGGCGGAATGTCATGCGAAAATGCGCCCGCACAAGATGTCTTATGCGGGCATGTTGCGGTTATGTCAGTACTTCAGATCTTCCTCGATGAGGTGCCCGGCATGATCGCGCTTGGCGGCAAGATAGCCGACATTCTGCCGCGTGGAGCGGGCCTTGGTGCGATGCGTGGAGACGACGTCGAGCCCGGCCTCCTGCAGCGAGGTGACCTTGTAAGGGTTGTTGGTCAGCAGCTTGATCGAGCGGTAGCCGAGCTGCTTCAGCATGTCGGCGGCGAAATCGAAATGGCGCTGATCGCGGTCGAACCCCAATATCCCGTCCGCGTCGAAGGTATTGTAACCGGCATGTTGGAGCCGGTAGGCGCGGATTTTGTTGGCGATCCCCGTGCCCCGGCCTTCCTGGTCGAGATAGAGCAGCACACCGCCGCCATTCTCGGCCATGAACTTGACAGTTCCGCGCAGCTGATCGCCGCAATCGCATTTGAGGCTGCCGAAAAGATCGCCCGTCAGGCAGGCCGAATGCAGCCGCGCATAAACCGGTTCGCCCGGATCTGGCTTGCCGATCACCACCGCGACCTGATCGCGCATGCCTTCCCCGCCGCGAAACACCACGAATTCGGTGTCGCCGATATCGTCCAGCGGCACGGGCGCGCGCGAAACGATCCTGGGCGAGGCGCGCACATGGTCGCGATAATAGGTCAGCGCCGCTTCGTCGACGCAGCTCATGAGCCTTGCGGCCTCGCTCGATTGTCCGAGCGGCACCAGGATCGCGGCGGGAAGCATATAAGCCAGTTGCACCAGCTCCAGCGCCATCTTTGCGGCTGCGCCCGCGGGTTTGGGCGCATGGCCGTTGACATAGGCGTTGGCATGCGAGACCAGCTCGCCGATATGGGCGCTGTCCAGATCGCCGAGCGGAATGACGCCGGGTTCGAGAGTCTTCACGCCGAGCGAGCTGAGCCGGGGTTGCGACAGCACCAGTTGCGCGTCACCGTCAAGGCCAGCCAATGCCGCCAGGGCGGGATCATCCACGCTCTCCGGGCTCACGACCACATAATCCGCCCCGCTGTGATTCAACACGACGGGCCGCCCCGACCGAAGCTCGGCCACGGCACGCTCGACGGCGACCTCACGCGGATCACCAAGCAGGCGCGTCAAACTCTCGTCACCCATTTCCCTTTTGCTCCCTTGATCGACCGCGTGCCATAACACGCTTGACCGGTTCCGTATTCTACCTGTTCGTATAACGATGGCGTGATCAGTTGGACGAATTTGCAGACACTGACTCAACAAGCATGAACGGCGACCCTGCACTGGCGCTGCATCCCATCGGCGCCAGCGACGAAACCAGGCCCTATGTCGTCGCCCAGCTCGGCCAGTCGCTGGATGGCCGGATTGCGACGCCGACCGGCGCCTCGAAATATATCAATGGCCCTGCCGCGTTGGATTTTCTGCATCGCCTTCGCGCCTCGGTTGATGCGGTCGTCGTCGGCGTCGGGACGGTTCTGGCCGATGATCCGATGCTGACGGTGCGCCGCGTCCAGGGACGAAGTCCGGCGCGCGTCGTCATCGATCCAAACGGCAAATTACCCTCAAACGCCAAATGCCTATCGAATGACGGTACGGCAATCTATGTAGTAACCCCAGGGCGGAATTACGACCTGGGCACTGTGCGGCAGCTTTGCGTTCCATCGGGGGCGGGGGGCCTCGATCCGCACGAAATCGTCGCCGCTCTGCACGCTGCCGGACTGCGCCGTGTGCTGATCGAGGGCGGCTCCAATACCGTTTCGCGGTTTCTCGCGGCCGGAGCGGTGGACCGGCTCTACCTGCTCATCGCGCCGCTGCTGCTCGGATCGGGCCAGTCCGGGCTCGTCCTGCCGCCCATCCGCGAGGTGGACGAGGCTCTCCGGCCCGTCACGCGCGCCTATTCGCTTGGCGGAGGCGATGTGCTATTCGACTGCTGCTTCAGGCCCGCGCGAGAGGATCAGCCAGGATGACGACGACGATAAATCGCGGCGAGGACGCCGTTCCGCGAGAGGAATATTCCGGGTTCGCCAAGCTGCTGCACTGGACCATCGCCGCCTTCGTGCTGTGCATCATCCCTATGGGCATCATCATGAACAGAATTCCCAGCGGGCTATTGCAGAATTCGCTGTACACACTGCACCGCTCTTTCGGCGCACTGGTTCTGGTCCTGATGCTGATCCGCCTTGCCTACCGGCTGATTAACGGAGCGCCCGCGCCGGAGCCGACGCTCACGCCGCTGCAGCGCGTTGGATCCAGCGTCGTACATCTGTGCCTCTACGTCCTGGTGATCGCACAGCCGATCATCGGCTGGGTCGCGACATCCGCCTATGGCGCGCAAATATCGTTCCTCGGCCTGTTCACGCTGCCGGCGCCGGTGTCGAAGGACGAGGCGCTCTCTAAGCCGCTGTTCTTCGTGCATGAGCTGATCGGCTTTACAATAGCAGGGCTGCTCGTCATGCATATTGGCGCTGCATTGTTCCATTATTATGTTAGGCGGGACGGTGTTTTGCAGCGCATGTTGCCCTGACATGGCTTGATGCCGGCTTAGCGATTCCCGCAAGCCACTGGAAAAGGACGATTTCGCGCTTCGAATCGCCGCCGGTTTGTGTATTCTGCAAGCCCATGGCGCGATATATCTTCATTACCGGCGGCGTGGTTTCCTCTCTGGGAAAAGGTCTGGCATCCGCGGCACTTGGGGCACTGCTCCAGGCGCGCGGCTTCAAGGTGCGGCTGCGCAAGCTCGATCCCTATCTCAACGTCGATCCGGGGACGATGAGTCCCTATCAGCATGGCGAGGTTTTCGTCACGGATGACGGGGCGGAAACCGACCTCGATCTCGGTCATTATGAGCGGTTCACCGGCGTCTCGGCGACGCGCGCCGACAATGTGACGACCGGCCGCATCTATCAGGACATTCTGACGCGCGAACGGCGCGGCGACTATCTCGGCGGCACGGTACAGGTGATCCCGCATGTCACCAATGCCATCAAGGAGTTTATCGTCGCGGACAATGACGATGTCGATTTCGTGCTGGTCGAGATCGGCGGCACAGTCGGAGACATCGAGGGGCTGCCGTTTTTCGAGGCGATCCGTCAGCTCGGCAACGAGCTGCCGCGCAACACCGCCATCTACATTCATTTGACGCTGCTGCCCTATATTTCGGCGGCGGGCGAGCTGAAGACCAAGCCGACGCAGCATTCGGTCAAGGAACTGCGCTCCATCGGCATTCAGCCAGACATTCTCTTATGCCGCTGCGATCGCCCCGTGCCCGCCGAGGAGCGGCGCAAGATCGCGCTGTTCTGCAATGTGCGTCCTTCGGCGGTCATTCAGGCGCTGGATGTGGACAATATCTACGACGTGCCGGTCGCCTATCACAATGAGGGGCTGGACAGCGAGGTGCTGGACGCCTTCGGCATAGACGCGCCGCCGCCCAACCTGTCGCGCTGGAACGAGATTTCGCGCCGCATCGCGGCACCGGACGGCGATGTGAACGTCGCGGTCGTCGGCAAATATACCGGCATGAAGGATGCCTACAAGTCGCTGATCCAGGCGCTCACCCATGGCGGCATCGCCAACCGGGTGCGGGTAAACCTGTCCTGGATCAATTCGGAGTCCTTGGAGAAGCGCGCCTCGGCCGAGCAGTTCGAGAATGTCCATGCCATCCTCGTCCCCGGCGGGTTCGGCGAGCGCGGCACCGAAGGCAAGATCGAGGCGGCCCGCTATGCCCGCACGAAGCGCGTGCCGTATCTCGGCATCTGTTTCGGCATGCAGATGGCCGTGATCGAAGTGGCGCGCCACGTCGCCGGCATCAACGGCGCCAGTTCCACCGAATTCGGCGAGACGCAGGCGCCGGTTGTCGGGCTGATGACCGAATGGATGAACGGCGAGGCGATCGAGCGGCGGCGCGCCAATGGCGATCTCGGCGGCACGATGCGGCTGGGCTCTTATGCGGCCCATCTCCAGCCCGGCAGTCTCGCGGCGCGGATTTACGGGTCCTCGCAGATCGTCGAGCGGCACCGCCACCGCTATGAAGTGAACATGAATTACCGTCCGCAGCTCGAAGCCGCCGGCATGCGGTTTTCGGGCATCTCACCGGATGGGATGCTGCCCGAAATCGTCGAGATTCCGAACCATCCATGGTTCATCGGCGTGCAATTCCATCCGGAATTGCGGTCGCGCCCCTTCGCCCCGCATCCGCTGTTTGCCTCCTTCATCGAGGCCGCCGTGGAGCAGAGCCGGCTGGTTTGAGGCCGCCTCCGCGGAACCGCTCCGAGCCCCCGCGCGTTCGTTCCTGGGTACTCCGAAGCTTGCCGAATCCGCCAAACCGTGATCACCTTTCCTGATGACGACCTTGTACATCACGCATGCAAGTTTTCTTGACCACGATACCGGTCCCGGCCATCCCGAACGGCCGGATCGCCTCCGGGCGGTCGAGAAGGTTCTCACCCATGAACTGTTCACCGCGTTGAAGCGCGAAGAGGCGCCCAAGGCCGACGACGAGCCGATCGCCCGCGTCCATCCCGAATCCTATATCGACGCGATCCGGGCGGCGGCGCCCGAGCAGGGCCTGGTCTATCTCGACGGCGACACGCCGATGTCGCCCGGCACCCTCAATGCCCTCTATCATGGGGTGGGAGCGGCAATCCGCGCCACCGATGCGGTGATGAGCGGCGAGGTCGCCAACGCCTTTTGCGGCATCCGCCCGCCTGGACATCACGCCGAGCCCGACCGCGCCATGGGGTTCTGCTTCTTCAACAATGTCGCCATTGCCGCCCAGCATGCCCGCGCCCGTCACGGCGCCGAGCGGGTGGCGGTCATCGATTTCGACGTGCATCATGGCAATGGCACGCAAGCCGCCTTCTGGTCTGAGCGGAACCTGTTCTACGGGTCGACGCATCAGGTGCCGCTCTATCCGGGAAGCGGCTATCAGAACGAAACAGGCGCCTTCGGCAATATCGTCAATGCGCCGCTGCGTTCCGGCGATGCGGGGCCCCAATTCAAGGATGCGTTCCGCGGCCGCATCCTGCCCGAGCTGACCAATTTCGCCCCCGATCTCGTCATCGTGTCAGCCGGCTTCGATGCGCATCGCGACGACCCGCTGGCGGGTCTTCAACTCGTCGAGGAGGATTTCTCCTGGGCAACCTACAAGCTGGCCGAGATGGCCGCCAAACATGCCGGTGGCCGGCTCGTCTCGGTGCTGGAAGGCGGCTACGATCTGCGCGCGCTGGCGGGATCGGCCGGCGCGCATGTCGCTGCCTTGATGGATACCGGCAGCTGATTGCCGGTATCGCGCGAAACCCAAGACAAGAAGGATACGATATGGGCCAATCCTCAGCCCCACAGGCGGACATTCAGGCGATGACCTTCGAGCAGGCGTTAAAGGAGCTTGAACAGATTGTCGGCAAGCTGGAACGCGGCGACGTCGAATTGGAGCCCTCGATCGAGCTTTACGAGCGCGGCGAAGCGCTGCGGGCGCATTGCGAAAAGCTCCTGCAGCGGATCGAAGCCAAGGTCGAGAAAATCACCCTGGACGCACAAGGCGTGCCGAATGGAAGCGTGCCGCTCGACGCCGGGCAGTGACATATTGTCTCAAAATTGTGACGTTCACGCGTGGTTTAGCAAGGAATTCCATAAAACTAGGGTATAAATCGGAAAGGTGATCAGCCGCCGGACGAAGGCGGCAAAGCAATCGCGAGGAAGTCTGCCAGTGACTGGTTCCAGTAAAACGCCGCTTCTCGACCAAATCCGCATCCCGTCCGATCTCCGCAAATTCAGCGAAAAAGATCTGCCCCAGATCGCCGCCGAGCTGCGGTGGGAAACCATCGACGCCGTATCCGTTACCGGCGGCCATCTCGGCGCCGGCCTCGGCGTAGTCGAGCTGACTGTGGCGCTGCATTATCTGTTCGACACGCCCCGCGACAAGCTGATCTGGGATGTCGGCCACCAATGCTATCCGCACAAAATCCTCACCGGACGGCGCGACCGCATCCGCACCTTGCGGCAGGGCGGCGGCCTTTCCGGTTTCACCAAGCGCGCGGAGAGCGAGTACGACCCGTTCGGCGCGGCGCATTCCTCAACCTCGATTTCCGCCGGTCTGGGCATGGCCGTGGCGCGCGATCTGAAGCAGGAGAAGCATAATGTCGTCGCCGTGATCGGCGACGGCGCGATGAGCGCGGGCATGGCCTATGAGGCGATGAACAATGCCGGCGCCATGGACAAGCGGCTCATCGTCATCCTCAACGACAATGATATGTCGATCGCGCCGCCCGTCGGCGCGCTGAGCGCCTATCTCGCCCGCATCAATTCGAGCCAGACCTATCTGGCGATCCGCGATTTCGTCAGGCAGCTGGCCAAGCGCCTGCCCAAGGATTGGGAGCGGCGGGCGGCCCGCGCCGAGGAATATACCCGCAATTTCTGGGCCGGCGGCGTCCTGTTCGAGGAGCTCGGCTTCTACTATGTCGGACCTGTGGACGGCCACAATCTGGATCATTTGCTCCCCGTGCTGCGCAATGTGCGTGACGCCGATGTCGGCCCGGTGCTAGTCCACGTCGTCACCCAGAAGGGCAAGGGCTACGAACCGGCGGAGAAATCCGCCGACAAATATCACGGCGTCAGCAAGTTCAACGTCATCACCGGCGCGCAGGCGGTCTCCAAGCCGAATGCGCCGAGCTACACCAAGGTCTTCGCCCAGAGCCTCATCAAGGAGGCGCGCAAGGATGACCGGATCGTCGCGGTGACCGCGGCGATGCCTGGCGGGACCGGGCTTGATCTGTTCGCCCGCGAATTCCCCGGCCGGTGCTTCGATGTCGGCATCGCCGAACAGCACGGCGTGACCTTCGCGGCGGGGCTGGCGACCCAGGGCTTCAAGCCGTTCGCGGCGATCTATTCGACCTTCCTGCAACGCGCCTACGACCAGGTGGTGCATGACGTGGCCGTGCAGAAATTGCCGGTGCGCTTCGCCATCGACCGCGCCGGGCTGGTCGGGGCGGACGGCCCCACTCATGCCGGCTCCTTCGATGTCGCCTATCTGACCTGCCTGCCCGGCTTCGTCGTCATGGCCGCCGCCGACGAGGTCGAACTGAAACATATGGTCGCCACCGCCGTGGCCATCGACGACCGCCCGAGCGCCTTCCGCTATCCACGCGGCGAGGGCTGGGGCATGGAGATGCCTGAGGAAGGACAGCCGCTGGAGATCGGACGCGGGCGTGTGCTTCGCGAAGGGTCCGCCGTTGCGCTTTTGTCCTTCGGCGGCAGGCTCGCCGAGTGCCTTGTCGCAGCCGAGCAGCTTGCCGCGCGCGGCCTTTCGACGACGGTCGCGGACGCCCGTTTCGCCAAGCCGCTGGATCACGACCTCATTCGCCAGCTCGCCCGCCATCATGAGGTGCTGGTGAGCATCGAGGAAGGCTCACGCGGCGGCTTCGGCGCGCATCTGCTGCATTTCCTCGCCGAGGACGGCCTGCTGGATGCCGGCCTGAAGGTACGCACGCTGCATTTGCCCGACCACTTCATCGACCAGGACAAGCCCGAGCGCATGTATGAGCAGGCCGGGCTGGACGCGGGCGGCATTGTCCGAATGGTGCTCCTGGCGCTCAACCCGGAAATCAGGCACGAGCAAACCATCGCCTAATGGCACAGCAGCGGCGTCCGACGTTTTTGTCGCCTCGGACGAAGCGAAGCGGAGATCCGGGGTCTAATCCCCCGGACGACCAGGGCGACGACCGTCCGGTGCATCGCCCTACCGTTTCGGACGGCCCGAGACAAGCTGCGTCAGCATGTCGGCGATCAGGCCTTCGAGCAGCGCCGTCTTATAGCCGGTCATGGGCAGCGGCTGCGCGCCCGCCGTGGTGGCGCGCGCCACGGCTCCGATGAGCCCCGGATTAAGGCTCTCGCCGGAGGCCATCGCCTCGATGCCCGGCAGGCGCAACGGTACTGGGGCGACGCCGCCGATAGCGATCCGCATGGTGTCCACGCGCCTCTCCGTCAGCACGATGCGGATCACCGCCTCCACCAGCGGCCATTCCGCGTGCGACCGGCTGATCACCCGCTTATAGGCCGCCCGCTCTCCCGGAACCGGGGCCGCCAGATCGACGAACCGGATAATCTCATCGGCGGCGAGGCTATTGTCGCGCGTGCCGTCCGAGCCGTCACCCATCAGCGTTTCGGCGGAGATCGCCTCGCGCGCCGTGGTCGTGACGGTTGCGTCATAAGCCATCAGCGCGACGGCCAGCGTCGAGGGATGCGGCGCAACGCAAGCGCCAAGGTCGAAATTGACGCCATAGAGGTGATTGCCATTGCGTGCCGAACAGACCGCATCGCCCTTCTTCAGGCAGGCAAGCTGCGGATGGCGGTAATACCAGCAGCGGGACCGTTGCGCGAGATTGCCGCCGATCGTGGCCAGATTGCGGATTTGCGGTGTCGCGAGCCCCTGCGCGGCGCCGGTGAGGCCCGGATATCCCTCGCGGCAATAGCCATCGGCAGCCAGACCCGCGACGCTGACATAGCTGCCGATGCGAACGCCGCCATCCTCGCGCCAGGCGATCTGCAGCATCTCCTCGTCCGGCTCGATCTGAATGATCGGCCCGGCGGAGACGCCGCTGCGCCGCCTTTCGGAAAGATCGGTTCCGGAGGCGCGCAGCTCGGGCTGAAGCGCAGCGAGGGTGCGCTCGTGATCGGTGCCGGTCATGCCGCCGATCCCTTCGTCAGCGCTTTGATGAGGCGGTCGGGCCGCATGGGGATTTCGCGCAGCCTGAGGCCGGTCGCGTCACGCACCGCATTGGCGATGCAGGCCGCAACCGGCAATGTGGCGATCTCGCCGAGACCGATGCCGCCGCCCGGCACATGCTCGAAGCCGGCTTCGTCGAAGTGGATGTCGATCTCGGGAACATCGCCGATGCCGGGAATGCGATAATCCTCCAGCCCCGTCGTCAGCACGGCTCCGGTCGCCTGGTCGACCTGGCGGTCCTCATACAGGGCGTAGCCAATGCCCTGGATGATCGAACCCGCCACCTGGTTGCGGGCCAGCACCGGATGCTGGACGCGCCCGACCGCCAGCCCGGCGGTAAAGCGCGTCACCCGGCAATGGCCCAGCAGCGTGTCGACCTCGACTTCGGCGGCGTGCACCGCTCCGGCCGAGCCCTGCCCCGTATGCAGATGCGCGAACCGCCGCAGCAGCCAATCGACGGACTTGCCGACGAACCCGCCTTCCTGCAGCGGCGACAGCCCGCGATGCTCGGCGGACGTTTCATCCGGCGGCCGTTCGGCGCGAACGGCGATGTCCGGCGATGCCGCGATGATGTCCCGCCATGGCGCGTTGTCGCCGATCTCGCCGCGTGCCGCCTCGCGCAACGCGGTTTTCAGCTTCTCCGCCGCCGCAAGCACGGCGGGCACCAGGCTCGCGGTGGTGCGGCTGCCGCCGGATATGGGGCCGAGCGCCAGCTTGGAATCGCCGATAACGACACCGATCTCGGCCTGCTCCAGCCCGAACGCCTCGGCGGCGGTCCTGGCCAGCACGCTGCGGATGCCGGTGCCCATATCCTGCACCGAGGTGCTGACGGTGAGCCTACCGCTCCGCGCCGCCAGCTCCACCTCAACCCCTTGTTGCCACCAATAGAGCCAGTTGGCCGCGGCGATGCCGACGCCCCGGCGGAAACGTCCGCTGCGCGCCCCGGATACGGCCCGGTCGCGCCAGATCGGCTGTTCGGCCATCCAGCCGTAAAGCCGCTGGCGTTCGCGGTTGCTGTCCCAGCGCCGGCGCAGTGCGATGGGGTCGAGGCGCAGCCGCAACGCGGCTTCGTCCACCGCCTGCTCCAGCGCGAAGCTGAGCAACGGCCCGCCCGGTCCGCGAAATGGAGCGCCGGGGGGAAGGTTGCTGGCCACATCGTAGTCGGCGAGCTCCTTGGCGTCGGCGTCGTACATCATGCGGGCAAAGCCGGCGATCGACGAATTCACCGCAACGCCCGCATCCGCATAGGCCTTCACCGACATGGCCTGGAGTTCGCCGCCAGGCCCAGCCAGCAGCGCCACCTGCAATTCCGCGCCGGGCCGGTAGCCCGTCACGCTCATCTCTTCATGCCGGTCGAAGGCGACACGCACCGGCGCACCGGCCGCGCGGGCAAGCTCCACCGCGGCGACCGTCTCCCCCGTCAGGTTCAGCTTGGCGCCGAAACCGCCTCCGACATGTTCGGCGAGGACGCGCACCTTGTCCGGCGCCACGCTGAAGCGCTTGGCGATCGTCTTGGCCAGATGCGCCACCGCTTGCGTCGACAGATGGACGGTGAGGCTGTCGCCGCTCCACCGCGCCGTGGCAGCGTGCGGCTCGAAAGCGGCATGCGATTGCGCTTCGGTGCGGAACGTGCCCGCCACCAGAAGCGGGTCGCGCCGGTCCTTGGCCTCGCCGAGCAGCTTCCTGGCCTTGGCCGCATTGAGCGAGAATGCCGATGTAGGCCCTCGCACATTGTTCTTCCACGGTGTCGGGAACATCGGCCCCTCACCTGAATTGGCCGCCGGTTTACGCCACCCCGGATAGACGGCGGGCGCCCCGGCCTGCCGCGCGGCATCGAGGCCGACGACAGCGGGCAGCGGGCGATATTCGACCTCGATCGCGGCAATCCCGCGCCTGGCGCTCGCCAGATCCACGGCGGCGACGGCGGCGATCTCCTGGCCGAAGAAGCGAACCACACTGCGCGCGCGCAACATCGGAATCGCGGCTTTTACCCCCGCGACGCGCAGCGCCGGCTCAAGGTTGAGCGCGGTAATCTGGGCATGCGCCTGGGTGGAGCGCAGAATGGCACCCTCAAGCTGCCCCTCATGCGCGATGTCGACCGTGAATTTGGCCCGGCCGGTCACCTTGTCCGCCGCTTCCTGGCGGGGCGCGGCAGGCGCGCCATCCTCGAACGCGCCGGCGCAGGCTTGCGCGACCGCCGTGTAAATATTGGGATAAGCGCCACAACGGCACAGATGCCCCGACAGTGCGGCGGCGATATCCTCCCTGCTTGGCGTATCGCCGGATCGGTGGGCGCGCCAGCGATCGTAAAAGGCAACCGCCTCGACGACGAAGCCGGGCGTGCACATGCCGCACTGCATGGCGTCATGCGCGATGAAGGCCTTCTGCACCGGATGCAGATCGTCTTCCGCCAGCCCCTCCACCGTAACGACTGAATGGCCGGCCACCGCCGCGGCGGGCATCAGGCAACTCGCCACAGTATTGCCCCCGATGAGGACCGTACAGGCGCCGCACACCCCCGTCCCGCACACCAGCTTCGTGCCGGTCAGACCTTCGTCGCGCCGCAGCAGATCGATGAGCAGCAGATCCGGATCGTCCTCCGCCTCGCAAGGGGCTCCATTCAAGGTGAATGCGATCATCGTTCCTCCCCGCCCTTCCAATCCCGCCCATAGCGTCCCGGTCGGAAGTCGCACGCTCCGTGTGCGACACTATCAGCTTCCCGTCATTCAGGGGATCTCCGCGCAAGATATTTTCCCGATCATTTCCGCCCGCAAGGTCGGGTCGGAGAAATCCGGGCTTACCTGCAATATTCACTCAATCTTGGATTGCAACAGCAAGTTTATCGCAACCTTATTGTGACAGGGAGGCCGCTCCTGTCGCTTGGAAGCAACAGCCGCATTTTCGCCGCACCCGAGCGACAATTGCTTGATTTGCTTCGGCAATTTGACGCCACCTTGCATTTTTCACAGCGTCCCGCCGCCCTTTTTCCGACATCGGCCGGCCACAAAGAGCCTCGCCGACTGCGCGCTCTATGCTGTAGCTTGATCGAGGTTAACGTGAGTTCCCGTGCTGGGGCGCGGGATGTTTGGGTGCTTTGGGGGGATCATGAAACGCGTGCGTTTTGTGTTTACGGGGACGTCTGTCCTCGCGATGTGTGCTGCATCTTTTCTGGCCGCGCCGGCCGCTGCCGCTGACCTTGGCGGTCCCTATGAGAGCTACAAGGACGAGCCCGCAATTGCCGGAGGCGCAAACTGGGCTGGCTTCTATGCGGGTGGGCACATCGGCGGCCGCTGGGGCGATAGCGGCCAAAGCTTCACGGTGGAGGGCGGCAATGGCGGGGGCGGCGGCGGCGGTGGCGGCGACAATAACTGGGTGAAGAAGAACACCCCGCCAGCATTGGTTGACGGCGGCCCGGGGCAGAATGGCAACGCCGGCGGCGCGGGCGGGCGCGGCGGCAACAGCACGGCTGACCTCACCGGCATCTCACATCCGGAAAGGCGCATCGGCGGCCAGGGCGGAGATGGCGGCGCTGGCGGCCGGGTCACCGGCGACGGCGGTGACGACGACGGTTTCGTCGGCGGCATTCACATGGGATATAATTGGCAGCGCGGCGATCTCGTCTTTGGTGTGGAAGGCGACGTTTCCTTCGATGGTGCGCTCGATAATTACCTGGCCAGCCTGCGCGGCCGGATTGGCTTGGCGCGCAATGACACCTTCTTCTACATCACCGGTGGCCTCGCCATTCGCAATGGCGGAGACAGCGATGCGGTCGGCCTGGCGACCAATGGTGGCGCGGGCGGACATGGCGGCCAGAACGATGACGGAATCGACGATGGCACGGCCGAAATCGGCCATCCCGCGATATATGGCGGTCTGGGCGGCAATGGCGGATCGGGCGGCACGCCGACCACGAGCGGATTCGGCGGCAAGACGGGGAACGACACCGGCTTCGTGGCCGGCGGCGGCGTCGAATACATGCTGTCAAGCAATGTCAGCGCCGGGCTGGAAGGTCTCCATTATTTCTTCGATGACGACCGCGACATAACGGTGCTTCGCGCCCGCCTGACCTACCACCTGAATGGCGGCGTGCATGAGAGCTTCAAGGATAGCTACCTGTCCGCCTCGATCACCAACTGGTCCGGCTTCTACGCTGGCGTCAATACGGGCTTCGGATTCGGCAACGGAAAACGGGTCGATTCCGTCAAGACCGCGAATGGCGGTGACGGCACCGGTGGAACCAAGGGTGCCGAAGGAAACATCAATAAGCCGTCGGTCTGTTGCTCCTTGCCGGTGTCCGACGGCATCGACGATCCTGGCGGCGCTGGCGGCGGCGGAGGAGGAGGCTCGGCGGCGCTGATATCCTTGAAGGATGACGGGGGAGCGCTCGGCGGCGTCCATCTCGGCTATAACTGGCAGAGCGGCGCGCGCGTCTTCGGCGTTGAAGGCGATGCCAATCTGGCCGACCAGAACTTCCGCGACTATCTCGCCTCGGTTCGTGTCCGTCTCGGGCATTCGTTCGATCAGGTCCTGGTTTACGGAACCGCCGGCGTCGCTTTCGGCAGAAGCTCCGACGGCATTACCTCGGTCTCCGTGTCGTCGGGCAATAACGGTCTCGACGGCGGCAACGGTAAGTTCGAGAACGACCCCTCTTATATCGATCCCGTTCACGGCGATAAGGGTGGCACCGGCGGAGAAGGCGGCGAGGGCGGATTGGCATCGGTCACACGCGGTGGATCTGACGACAAGGTCGGCTTCGTCGTCGGCGGCGGCTTCGAAGTGAAGCTGAACGACCGCACCAGCCTGGGTGTCGAAGGCCTCTATTACGGCTTCGACGGCGACGGCAGCTCCTCGACCTCGACCTCCTACACCTCCAGCGACGATATGAGCACGGCCGTGGTGCGCGGACGGCTCACCTATCATCTCGATGGCGGCGACGATGAGCAGGCGCCCCTGAAATAGCCCAATCTCCCGAAATCCCCGCACCACGAAGGCGGGGATTTCGTCGGTGCTCGGGGAATGGACAGATATAGGGTGGTGCCGGCTGAGGGATTTGAACCCCCGACCTTCGGTTTACAAAACCGCTGCTCTACCAGCTGAGCTAAGCCGGCCCGCTCCGCGAGGGCCTCGCATCGGCCCAGCGCCCTAGTTTGGTAGACGGAAACGAGCACCCTCGCAACTGGCAAATATAGCCGCTTCATCGCAAGTTTACCGATCGCGTTAAGCGGCGATTGATCTCTGCTCTCCTAACATTCCCGGAACTTATACGCACCGCGCCCCCGCCGGCGCGAACGCATCCGCGGGCGCTTACCTCAAGGAGATCCGTCATGCTCAAGAAGATTTTCGCAACCGCCTTCTCGCTTGCCTTGGCCGCCTCGATCGTGACGGCCGGTTCCGGCGCGGCCGAGGCCGGCCGCCATTATCGCGGCGGCGCCGTCATCGGCGGAGCGGCGCTTGGCCTGTTCGCACTGGGCGCGTTGAGCGCGCGGTCCCGGTATGACACGGAAGATGCTATCACGGCCCTCGCGAATGCCGCTGGGTGCGCGGCGCCTGCTATCGCGACCGCTTTGGCGATGTCGAATGCGAGGACGGCTATGAGCGCTGCTACCGCCCGCGCTATTGCGACTAGAGCACGATCAGGAAAAGTGGACACCGGTTTTCCTGAAAAATCGTGCGCAAGCAAATAGATAGAGATCAGGATCGTTTCCGTCAGAAATGATCCTGGTCTAGAGCCTTTTCCGCTCCGATTGGATCGGAGCACGGCTCTAATTCTTTGTTTTGTCGCATTTTCTCGACGCAAACCGGCGTCCAACCCCGCCTTCGCGGGGCCATGCTTTGCTGGAAAATGCTCTAACGTTTCCGGCAGATGGATGCCGGCCTTCGCCGAAAGAATAAGGCACTCATGTGAGCCCGTTCCGGTTCATGCGGAACGAGGGTTTCACGTCGAATTCCTGCGTGGAAACAGTATCTCAGCGATCGCGATCGCCAACATCACTCTTCGATGATTCAGGAGAGATAGCCCGCATGCCCCCTGTTCAATTTAATCGTCATACAATTTGCGCCAGTCCCCCTGAGCAGCTATTCTTTCGCGGCGCTGTACCGTACGCGAATGAATAAAACTTTTTAACTGGGAGGACGGAGCATGCAGAAATTATTGAGAATTGTGGTGTTCAGCACCGCGGCGATGTTCGTCGCGCCTGCCGCTTTTGCGCAATCCGGGTCCGTGGGCAAGGCGGTGGGCGGGTATTCGTTCGAGGAGGCCGCCAAGGAAAACCCCGCCACCAAGAATTTTCATTCCGCCGACGGCCATCTGACGTTCGCGATCGTCACGCACACCGCCGGTAACGGCTTCTTCGACCCTGTCTATGTCGGGGCACAGGTTGCCGCCGACATGATCGGCGCCAAGATCCTTCTGCTCGGCTCGGAAAACCCGGTCGACGATCCGGCGCGCGAGATCGAAATCCTGAACCAGATCATCCAGGACCCTACGATCGACGGTCTGATACTGACAACACCGCAGGCCGGCGCCTATAACGACATCATAAAGACGGCGCAGAAGAACGGCATTCCGGTCGCCACGACGAACTCCTTCGACGGCACGCTCTACGACCGGCTCAACATCAGCCATACTGGGCAGGATGCCTCGGCTGCGGCGATCGCCGGTAATGCGCTGGCCAAATGCCTCATCGACCGGGGCATCAAGGGCGGCTCCATCGTCTTCCCGAGCAGTACCGCTCTGGGCAACATCGAGGTGAACAACCGCGTCTCGTCGGCCTACAAGGCAACCGTCGCCGCCTTACAGGCAGCCGGCAAGCTCGACGCCTTCAAGGTCGACGCCGGACCCGAGAAGGTCGGCATCGACGCGGATCCGAACGATCCGGTCAACGCCATCGTCTCTCTGTTCGAATCGCGCGGTGACGTGGTCGGCGCGTTTGCGGGCAACAACGTCTTCACCCCGGCGCTCGCCAAAGCCGTCGCACAGACCAACATGACCGGCAAGATCTGCGCCTATGGCTTCGACCTCGGACCGGCGCAGCAGGCAGCGCTGGCAGCGGGCAATCTGACCGGCGCCCTCGGCCAACAGCCCTTCCTGCAAGGCTTCTGGCCGGTGATGCAGCTCTACCTGCAAATCGACCGTGGCATCGCGGCGGCAAATCTGGACACGCGCGCTCAGCTCGTGACCAAAGAGACCGTCGGCAAGGTCGGCAAGCGTTTCGAGAACTAACGCTCGTTTCATCGTCTCTGCATCTCGCCGCGAGAGGGCTCAGCTCTCTCGCGGCTGCATGCCGGACCCTTGCGAAATTCTAGAAAACCAGGACGCGATGACGTCACCTGTGCCCGCACTCGGCCCGCGCCCGTCTCAGCTTATCGGCGGCTGGGAGGTCGGCCTCCTGACCATGATGGCGCTCCTCTATCTCGTCGGCGCCTTCATCAACCCGAAATTTTTCGTATCGCCCGATGCGTTCCAGGCGCTGCTGCGTGATGCGGCGCGCTATGCCGTCATGGCCGTGGGCATGACCTTCGTCATCGCCGATAAGGACCTCGACCTTTCAGTCGGATCGACCTTCGGTCTGGTCGGCGTCGCCTTCGCGCTGATCTTCGATCCCAACCATTACGATCTCGGCGTCATCCCCGCGATCCTGTTCTGCCTTGCGCTCGGCACCGTCATCGGCCTCATCAACGGAACTCTTGTCACGGTTCTGCGCGTCCCGTCCTTCATCGCCACGCTGACGATGCTGTTCATCGGACGCGGATTCGTCCTCGGCCTCACCAGCGGCCAGTCGATTCTATTTCCGCTCAAGGCAGCCGAATACCGCTGGTTCTTCCATCTCGGCGAGTTCAATGCCATGGGCTTCAACAACCAGATCCCGATAGCGCTGGCCGTCGTCGCCATCGGTGCGGTGGTGCTCGCCAAGACCCGCTGGGGATACGAGACCCTGGCGACCGGCGGCAATGAGCAAGCCGCGATCTATGCCGGCATCCCGACGCAATGGGTGCGGGTGCGCGCCTATCTGCTGTCCTCGCTCTGCGCCACCGTCGCGGCGCTGATGGCGGCGGCGCAGGACAAGGGCATCTCCCCGCAATCCGGGCTCAACGCCGAACTGATCGTCATCGCCGCCGTGATCATCGGAGGCGCATCGATCCTTGGCGGACGGGGCCGCGTCATCGGCAGCTTCATCGGCGCGCTGCTGACGGTGCTGATCAATAAGGTGCTGCGCGAAGGCCTCCCGATCACTCGCACCGAGATGATCAACGGCGTACCCGTCAAGGTGCAGGCGATTTATTCACTGCCCGCCGGGGCCGTGCCAGCTTTCATCGGCGTCCTGCTGATCGTCGCCGTGCTGATCGAGCCCTTTATCATCCGCCGCCGCGTGCCGGCGCGGGTTTGGGCCTGGCTGAGGCGGCTGCCGCCGCCGCCGGCACTGGAAACCGGAGGCGTTGCCATCGAGGCCTCCCAGACCAAGGGCGCGATGGCAACCGACAAGGCGCTTGCGGCGCGCGGCTTCGGCAAGTTCCTGGCGCGGCGCGATGCCCTGGCCATCATGCTGACAGTGCTGCTTTGGCTGATCGGCCTCTATCTGCGGCCCGACTATTGGGCGCTGCTGCCGAACAGCTTCGCGATCCTGCTCAACTATACCGAGGTTGCGCTGATCGCGGTCGGCCTCACCTATGTGCTGGCCGCCGGAGACATCGATCTGTCCGTCGGCGCCGTGCTCGCGCTTGCTGGAGGCGCTGCCGCCTATTCATTGAAGGTGCTCGGGGTCGATCCCGGTATTGCGATGCTGATCGGCCTGGGCGTGGGTTTGTTCGCCGGCGTCGTCAACGGCGTTCTCACGGTCGGCCTGGGACTGCCGGCTTTCATCGCCACGCTGGGCATGTTCTACATCGCGCGCGGTGCCGCGTCGTGGATCGTGGCGGGCCAGCAACTCACCGGCTTCAGGGAGCAATATAATCTGATCGGCCGAAAGATCAGCGACATCTTGCACTATTATCGACATCCCCAGGCCCGACGGGCTGCTTGGCGCGCTAGCCGACGTTGTCAGCGTCCAGACCTTGTGGATGCTGCTCGTCGCCGCCATCGCAGGCACCGTGCTGGCCTATATGCCCTTCGGCCAGAAGCTCTACGCCACCGGAGGCAACCGCCGTGCCGCAGCTTACGCCGGCATCGACACGGCGCGCGTCCGTTTCATCGCGATGCTCTTCTGCGCGCTCTGCGCGACGATGGCCGGACTGATCAACGTTGCCTATTTCCGCAGCTTCAACCCCGTCGCCGGCCAGTTCCGCGAGCTCGACGGCATCGCCGCGGTCATCATCGGCGGCGGATCGATCTTCGGCGGCTATGGCACGATGATCGGTGCGCTGGCCGGGGCGGCGGTGATTACGCTGGTGCGGGCGCTGCTCCAGCTCAACGTGCAAGGCTTCATCATGCCGCAGCATCTGGGTGAACGTGTTCATCGGCGTCATTCTGATCGGCGCGGTGCTCACCGACATCTGGGTGCGCCAGGCCAACATCTTCGCAACCCTGCGGGAGCGCTTCCGCCCTGCAGCCCATAGCCAAGCGAGAGGTCGCTCATGCCTGAGACGGTGATCGGCGGAACGCCGCTCGTCCAGATGCGGCGGATCGAGAAATCGTTCGGCGCGGTCAAGGCGCTGAGCGAGGTCGACCTGGTGCTCTATCCGGGAGAAATCCTTGGCCTCGTCGGCGACAATTCCGCCGGCAAGTCGACGCTGATGAAGATCCTCACCGGCGCCTATCAACGCGACAGCGGCGATATTCTGATCGCCGGCAAGCCGGTCCACTTCAAGAGCCCGCATGAGAGCCGCGACGTCGGCATCGAGATGATCTACCAGGATTTCGCTCTGTGCGGGAACATGGATGTCGGGCAGAATATCTTCCTCGGCCGCTGGCCGAAAAAGGGTCCGTTCATCGACCGCAAGACCATGTACAGCGAGGCTGACGTCGTCTTGAAGCGGCTCAAGGTCGACGTGAACTCGGTGTATCAGCGCGTCGAGAGCCTCTCTGGCGGCCGCCAGCAATCGGTGGCGATCGCCCGCGCCATCTCGTTCAAGCCGCGCGTCGTCATCCTCGACGAGCCGACCGCCAATCTTTCCGTGACCGCAACCGAAAGGCTGCTTGAAACCATGCTCGAATTGAAGAAGCAGGGCGTCGCGCAAATCATCATTTCGCACCGGCTGCAGGATATTTTCGAGGTCGGCGACCGCGTCATGGTGCTGAAGCGCGGCGAGAATGCCGGCGACCGCTACATCAAGCATACGACCCAGCAAGAGGTGCTCGGGCTCATCGTGTCGGGCACTCGCGAGACGGCGATGAGCGCTGATGATGCGCTCGCGGACCCTGCCGCCGCCGCGCTGATCCAGGGCGCTGTTCCGGCATAGCACGACGGTGCCTCAGCCGGCCGTTGCCTGCCTGACGAGCGGCGCGACGGCCGTGGCCAGCAGATCGATGCACCGCAGAACCTTGTCATGCGGCAGCAGCGCGCCGCCGTTCAGTCCCACGGTGACGCGGGAAATACCGCCGAGATCCTCGTTCGCGCGCAGGATTTTCTCCGCCACGGCCTCCGGGCCACCGACGAGCAGGGCACCGGCAGGACCGCGGGCCGCGTCGAATTGCGCCCGATTCGTCGGAGGCCAGCCGCGCTCTCTGCCGATCCTGGAAAACGTATCGCTGTAGGAGGGATAGAACTCCTCTGCCGCGCTTTCGCTGGTCTGGGCGATATAGCCGATGGAGTGAAGGCCGACGCTGAGTTGGTCGGCGCCATGACCGGCGCGGGCTCCGGCCTCGCGGTACATATCGACGAGCGGCTGGAAGCGGCGCGCCTCGCCGCCGATGATCGCCACGACCAGCGGCAGCCCGAGCGTCCCCGCGCGTACAAACGATGCCGGCGTTCCGCCGACCCCGATGCGCACGGTCAGCGGCTCCTGTACGGGGCGCGGATAGACGCCCTGGCCGGTCAGCGGCGCACGGTGAGCGCCCGACCAGTGAACGAGAGCGGCGTCGCGCGTCTTCAGCAGCAGGCCCAGCTTCTCCGCGAACAGCGTGTCGTAATCGCGCAGATCGAAGCCGAACAGCGGATAGGATTCGATGAACGATCCACGGCCCACGATGATCTCCGCACGCCCGCCGGAAATCAGGTCGAGCGTGGCGAATTGCTGGAACAGGCGAATCGGATCGTCCGAGCTCAGGACGCTGACGGCGCTCACCAGGCGAATGTTTTTCGTCCGCGCCGCGGCGGCGGCCAGAAGTACGGCCGGCGACGATGCGATATATTCCGGGCGATGATGCTCGCCGATGCCGAACACGTCGAGGCCGAGCCGATCGGCAAGCTCGATCTCTTCGAGCAGATCGCGCACCCGCTGCGGGTCGCCCGCGAGGCCCCATCGCTCCTCGGGCAGGTTTGTCGTGACGAAGCTGTCGATGCCGATTTGCATGATGTCCAACCGTGGCGATGACGATCTGCGCGGGCGCGAGCCGTCCGCGCCGCCGCTCATATGGTATCGCCGGCGCCGCATGACGAGCCCGTCCCGGCAATCCTCACCGATTCCGGAGCCGCCGGCTTGATCGTCATCGCTTCATGCGAGGCAAGATGTGGAGGTCAGTTGAGGCCGCAGCATTTCTTGAATTTCTTGCCGGAGCCGCAGGGGCACGGCGCGTTCCGGCCGACCTTCGCTGCTGCCTGAGGCGCCGCCAGTTCGGGGTGGTCGGCCGCGTACTGAGCGGCTGCCCAACGATTGAGGGTCAGGACACAATAAGGGATCAACTGCGCCGCTTCATCGGCGAGAAGATCGATCTGCTCCTGCGGCAATTCGCTCTCGCCGCGGCCGATATCCGCTAACGTGAAAAGGCAGGCAAACGCCGTGCGGGTATCTTCGTCGGCACTTTCCAGGCACGCCCAACTATCCGGACGGAGCGACATGGCGCATTCGAAGCCGGCAATCCACTCCTGCCAGAGCACATCATCGTGCCGGCTGTCGAGATCAAAGATCGGAGCGTAGCGTTCGCTGCCGGATTGCAGCGCTTGGGCCACGGAATTATAGTGCTCCATGACCGAATGGACGAGCGGCACCAACTGCCTGGCACTCGGAAAGCCTGGCTCCGAACTCCTCGCCGTCTTCATCGTCATCGTCGAGACCCGCGACCATCGGCAACCACTCGCCGGGCGTCATCTCTTCGGGGCAGATAAGCACACCGGCCAAAAAGCCGTCGAGTTCGCTCAAAGACATCGGCTGGCCGTACTCAAGCAGGCCGGTGAGCTGCTTATCAAGCAGCTTCAGCCGTCTTGGCAGCTCTTGTATCCCGTTTCCCGACTCACCCATGGAAGCGAATCCCCAAATCGCCCAGCGCCTCGGGAATAATCGCGCCGCCATGCAGAGGCATCAAGATGATTTTGCGCGTTGTGCGCAGCCTCGGTAATTGTCGAGGGCACCACGTCGGGCAGGCGTCCGCCTAGAGCTCGGTCCAGGCTCCATTCGCCGCCGACGACTTTACCGCCGCCTCGATGAACCGGACGCCGCGAATGCCCTCCGCCGCCGTGGGGACCAGCCTCGCATATTCGGCCGGTTCCCGCCCCTCGATACGCGCCGCGATCAGTTCGGCGATGTCGGCATAGAGCTGCGCGAACGCCTCCAAGTACCCTTCCGGGTGCCCGGCCGGGATGCGAGATGCGGCCTGCGCGATGGCCGTCGCGCCCGCGCCACTGCGGCGGATGAGGCGCGGCGGCTCGCCGAGCGGCGAGAAGGTCAGCACGTTCGGGTTCTCCTGGAACCATTCCAGCCCGCCCTTGTCGCCATAGACACGGATATGCAGGCCGTTCTCGTTGCCGACCGCCACCTGGCTGCACCAGAGCACGCCGCGCGCGCCATTGCCGAAGCGCAGCAGCATGCTGGCATTGTCGTCGAGCCGCCGGCCGGGGACGAAGATGTTCAGATCGGCGGCAAGGCTCGTCACCTCGTCGCCGGTGATGAATTCAGCCAGATTATGCGCATGCGTGCCGATGTCGCCAACCGCGCCGACCGGGCCGGAAATCGCCGGATCGGTGCGCCAGCGTGCCTGCTTCTGGTCGGTTTCCTCCAGCGGCGTGGTCAGCCAGTCCTGCGCATATTCGACCTGCACGACGCGGATTTTACCCAGCTCGCCCGTCGCCACCATGTCGCGCGCCTGCCGCACCAGCGGATGACCGGTGTAGTTGTGCGTGACCGCGAACAGCAGATTGCGGTCGGCCGCGAGCCGCGCCAGCTCCTCGGCATCGGCGCGCGTCGTCGTCATCGGCTTGTCGCAGATGACATGGAAGCCGGCTTCGAGGAACGCCTTGGCGGGCGCGGCATGCATATGGTTCGGCGTGACTATGGCGACCGCGTCGATCCTGTCGGCGCGCTGCTTCTCGCCATCCGCCATGGCGCGGAAATCGCCATAGATGCGGTCCGCGGGGAGGCGCAAATCCTCGCCCGAAAGCCGCGCGCGCTCCGCCTCGGAGGATAGCGCGCCCGCGACCAGCTCCCATCGATCGTCGAGCCGGGAGGCCATCCGGTGCACCGCGCCGATGAACGCGCCGCGTCCGCCGCCGACCATGCCGAGCCGCAGCCGGCAATTCAATTTGCCGTCTTTTGAGCCTTCGATCATTTGAGCCCCAGCATCTTGCGGTTCATGGCTTCGTCGGTGCCACCCGATGCAAAATCGTCGAAGGCCCGCTCCGTCACGCGGATGATGTGTGAGGCAATGAAGTCCGAGCCTTCGCGGGCGCCGTCCTCGGGGTGTTTCAGACAGCATTCCCATTCGAGCACGGCCCAGCCGTCATAATCATACCGTGCCAGCTTGGAGAAGATCGCGCCGAAATCGACCTGCCCGTCGCCGAGCGAGCGGAAACGCCCGGCCCGGTCGATCCAGCTGGCGAAGCCGCCATAGACGCCGGAGCGGCCGGTCGGGTTGAACTCGCCGTCCTTGACGTGGAACGCCTTGATGCGCTCGTGATAGATGTCGATGAAGGCGACGTAATCGAGCTGCTGCAAAATGAAATGGCTCGGATCGTAATTGATGCAGGCGCGTTTGTGGCCGCCGACCGCATCGACGAAGCGCTCGAAACTGATGCCGTCATGCGTGTCCTCGCCGGGGTGTAGCTCGTAGCAGAGATCGACGCCGGCTTCGTCATAGGCGTCCAGGATCGGGCGCCAGCGGCGGCCCAACTCCGTAAAGGCGCTCTCGACCAGACCCGCCGGGCGCTGCGGCCACGGATAGACGAACGGCCAGGCGAGCGCGCCGGTGAACGACACATGCGCATTGAGGCCCAGCCGGCGCGACGCCTGCGCGCCATAACGCATCTGCTGCACCGCCCATTCCTGGCGCGCCTGCGGATTGCCGCGCACCGACGGCGGCGCGAATCCGTCAAAGGCGTCGTCATAGGCTGGATGCACGGCGACCAGCTGGCCCTGGAGATGCGTCGAAAGCTCGGTGATCGCTACCCCGTGCTTCGCGGCGGTGCCCTTCACCTCGTCGCAATAGGCGTCCGACTCCGCCGCCTTGGCGAGATCGAACAGCCGCCCGTCCCAGCTGGGGATCTGCACGCCCTTATAGCCGAGCCCGGCCGCCCACCCACAGATCGCATCGAGCGAATTGAACGGCGGCGCGTCGCCCGCGAACTGCGCGAGAAAAATCGCTGGTCCCTGCATAGTTTTCATCGGCGCCATCCTTGCGAGTGAGAGAATTCGGCAAACACGAGCGCAGCCGTCGGCGACGGCAGGCGCCAATCAATCTGTGCGGCACGAGAACCGCCGGCGAACGTCACATGAGACGAATATCGCCGGTTCAGTCAACGGACGCCGTAGAGCCACCTATTGTGTAAAATGACATGGGTTTCCTCCGGGAACTCTTGCTTCGCGCCTGGTTGACCCGGCGCCTCTATTATGTAATCGATTACATCAACTTTACCCAAACTGCGCCATCTGTCAAACAAAAGGACCGTCCGCCGCGATGCCGGTGCAGGGGTGGGAAGATGGGACCCTCTATGCAAGGCAGATTGGAGAAGCGCCGGCGTCCGGAGCGCCTGCGCGGCAATGCCCGGATCAAGGAAGTCGCCCGGCTCGCGGCGGTTTCGACGGCCACCGTCAGCCGGGCGCTGACCAGCCCGCAGCGGGTGTCTCCGGCGACACGGGCACGCGTCATGGACGCGGTGGCCAAGGTCGGCTATGTGCCCAATCCGGCGGCGCGCAGCCTCAGATCGCAGAAATCGCATATGGTGCTGGTGGTGCTGCCCGACCTTGCCAACATCTTCTTCTCGCAAGTGCTGCGCGGCATCGAGGAAGAGCTGTTCGCGGCCGGCTACGGCATGATCGTCGGCGATCTAAACGGCTCTCTGGCCAAGGAGCAGCATTTGGCTTCCTTCGCGTCCGGCGGCCAGGTGGACGGCGTCCTGCTGCTGAACGGTCATCTGTTCCGCCAGAGCGGCGAGCCCGGCGCGCCGGCGCTCGAATTGGGCGTGCCGGTGGTCGCGATGTGCGAGACCATCGAGGGCGCCGATATTCCGCAGATCGAGGTCGACAACCGTGCCGCCGCCTGCTGCATGACCCAATATCTCGCCAGCCTCGGGCACCGGCATATCGGCTATCTCTGCGGCCCCGAGCACAATGTGTTGGAGAGAGACCGTTTCCGTGGCTACCGGGATGGGCTGCTGAAGGCGGGGCAGGCGTTCGATGCCGCTTTTGTCTGGCCGGGCGATTACAAGCTGGAAACCGGCGTGCAGGTCGCGGGCTGGATCGTCGCCAGCCGGAAGCGGCCCACCGCGATCTTTTCGTCCAATGACGAGATGGCGATCGGCCTGATCCGCGGCTTTGCGTCCGCCGGCCTGCGCGTACCGGACGACATTTCGGTGGCCGGCTTCGACGACATCGAATTTGCCGAGATGACCACGCCCGCCTTGACCACCATCCGCCAGCCGCGCCGCTCTCTGGGCCGCGCCGGCGCTACGGCGCTACTGGAGCTTCTGCGGGACGGAACCCCCTCGCCGCGCACGCGCCTGGACACCGAACTCATCCTGCGCGCAAGCACCGCGCCGCCAGATCGTCACGCCTCGGGTGCGCCGTCCGGCTCGACATAGCCCCGATACCGGACGATCAGACCTGCGCCGAGCGGGGCGCGCACGCCGATATCGAACTGGAAAACCCCGTTCACATCATATTCCCGGCTCTCGCTCCTAGGCAGGAAAAGCGCAGGCACCGGCAGCCCGAGAAACCATCCGCGCCGCGCCGGGAACCACAGGCTTCCATCCTTGATCGGAAGCTCCTGCTCGGAGGTAAACAGCCAGATGCGCTCATTGTAATGATAGGGCCGGCTCGATGCGCTGAGCGTCGAGCGAAGCATCGTTCCGCCGAAATTGCGCTCCCAATATTCGCCCTCGACGCTCCGCGTGATGGTCAGCGTCAAGGGAACGTCTTCGGCAGCGGGCGGGAAACCGAACAGCCTGCACGCAAGTCCGGCGATGGGTCCGCGCCCGCGCGTCACCGTCACTCTTCCGCTGAAATGCTCCCGCTGCGCGCCCGAATGCAAACGCCGGACGGAGGCCGGCAACTCATGCCACCGCTCCCGCAGCGCCGCTTGGAACAGCATCGGCGGTGGCGCCCCGGGAGCGGTCATCCGATCAGCCGGCGGCGCAGCGCCGGATCGGGCAGAGCGCACATATCGGTGCGGCCGAACATGGCGTAGCGGTTTCGCGCGATGTGGCGATACAGCCAGTCCTGAGCGCCGCGCGGCAGGATCTGCAACACCCGCACCGCATTCGCCAGCCCGCCAAGCCGGGTTCCGGCGCGGATGATCGCGTCCATCGACGTGTAAGCCCGCCCCCCGTCGAGATAGAGCCAGCTATCCGGGTCTTCGGTATCGAGCCCGTAATGCGTCAGAATGGCTTGGCCCAGCGCCGTCTGCACCGGACAGATGCGGAACTCGCCCTTGCGGTCCAGCTTGCCGATGATGCGGGCGGTGCGGGTGCAGAGCACGCAGCTGCCGTCCATGAACACGACCGGACCGCGATCCTCGAAGCGAGCAACCCGAGCATCGCTGCGATAGGAATATTGGGCCTGAATTGCGGGCTTCATTCCAGCCGTCCTCGTCGCGCCAGGCAAGGGTCTCTCGCCTGCATATCCTATATTGGCCCCCGTGCGCACGGAGTCGCCGGGGCGTATCGCCGCGTCGGGGGCAGCATCGCGCACGGATGTTGCGGATCGGAGTGCCGCGATGTGGCATAATCGGCAAGCTAGTGCTTATCCGTCGGCGCGAAATGAGCGGCGGGAGCACGCAACCAGGAAGGACGCAATGGGCGATTGGCAAGGCGCGGCTTCGGTCGAACGACAGCTCATATCCGACGACGATTTGATGGATTTGGTGCAGCGGCGGACATTCGCCTATTTCTGGGACTATGCCCACCCCGCGAGCGGCATGGCGCGGGATCGCGGCAGCGAGAACGATGCCGGCGAAAATATCCTCGTTGCGCTCGGCGCGACGGGCGGCGGCATCATGGCGATCCTGGTCGCGGTCGAGCGGCAATGGGTCCAGCGCACCGAAGCGCTGGCGCGCCTATCGCAAATTGTCGGCTTCCTGGAGTCGGCCGACTGCTATCGCGGCGCCTTTCCGCATTACCTCAACGGCGCGACGGCTGAGGAAGTCACCTTCTGGGAGGGCAATGCCGGCGGCGACATCGTCGAGACCGCCTTTCTCATCACCGGACTTTTATGCGCGCGGCAATATTTCACCGGAACGAGCGCGGAAGAGAACGACCTGCGCCGCCGTATCGACCGGCTGTGGCACCGCGTCGAATGGAGCTGGTTTACCGGCGGCGACAAGGTGCTGATCTGGCATTGGGGCTATAAGCACGCCTGGGCGACGCGGCACCGGATCGAGGGCTGGGACGAATGCCTGATCGCCTATCTGCTGGCCGCCGCCTCGCCCACCTTTCCGACCGGGTCGGACCCTTATCACCAGGGATGGACCTCCGGGCGCGCCTTCCGCAATGGCCGCGCCTTTTACGGTCAAACCCTGCCGCTCGGTCCCGACTATGGCGGGCCGCTATTCTGGTCGCATCTGCCGTTCCTTGGCCTCGATCCGCGCGGACTGAAAGACCGTTACGCCGATTATTGGCAACAGGTCGTCCAGCACACGCTCATCAATTACGAGCATTGCGTGCGCAATCCGAACGGCTTTGCCGGCTACGGCCCGGATTGCTGGGGCATCACCTCCAGCGACGGCAATGAAGGGTATGCGGCCCACGCGCCCAATCTCGACCGCGGCGTGATCGCCCCCGCCGCGGCGCTGGGCAGCATGCCCTACACGCCCGAGCTTTCGCTGCGGGCGCTGCGGCATTTCTATTTCGATCTCGGCGACCGGCTTTGGCGGACATATGGCTTTGTCGATGCGTTCAATCCCGGCGCGGACTGGTATTCGGACCAGCATCTGGCCATTGATCAGGCGCCGATCATCGTCATGATCGAAAATCACCGCACCGGACTGCTCTGGCGGCTGTTCATGAGCTGCCCCGAAGTGCAGAACGGCCTCGATATCCTCGGTTTCGAGCCCAGACCCGCCGTCTGAGGGAGACGCGCCATGCCCACCACGCTTTCGCTGCACGCATGGGCCGACGCCCAGGCCCGCATTGCGGCCGCCAAAATGGCCGAATGCGTCTCGGCGACTTCGATCGTCAAACACCGGCCCGGCTTCGGCCAGACCATTCACCCGGCGAAGGGATCGGTCATCGCCGCCATCGGCAGCGCCCATTCGGAGGCGGAGCCGGACTATTTCTTCCACTGGCTGCGCGACAGCGCCGCCATCATGGATGCAGCGCTGGTGCTCATCCGGCGCGGCATCGACGCTGAAGCATGGCGGCAGCGCTTCGCCGAGTTCGTAGCGTTCAGCCTCAATCTGCGCCAGATCAGCGGATCGCGCTTCCTCCGGGAGGCGCCGGATCTGCATGAGCGCACCGCGCCGAAGCTGCGCCAGTTCATCCGCCCCGATACCGAACTCTCCGGCATCGAGGGCGACGACAAAATCCTCGGCGAGGTCCGCTACAACGCCGATTGCACCATCGATTTCCTGAAATGGTCGCGTCCGCAGCATGACGGGCCAGCGGCACGCGCGCTCGTCGGGCTGCGCTGCATGGAAGCGGGCGCCTGCGTCGATGAAACGACCGCATCCGAGCTGATCCACCTGGACCTCGACTACACCGGACGCCACGCCTGCGAAGCCTGTTACGACATTTGGGAAGAGGACATCGCCCAGCATTACTACACATGCCTGGTGCAGTTCGCCGCGCTAAAAAAGGGCGCGGATTGGGCGCGAGCGAACGATGAAGCGGTTCACGCGGCGCGGCTGGACGCGGCGGCCACCGCGATGCAGGACGAGCTGGATGGCTTCTGGTCAGACGATAAGGGCCACTATCTCAGCCGCATCGCGCTGGCGGACGCAGCGACGACAAAAGAGCTGGATTTCGCCATCATCCTCGGCGTCCTCCACGCCGGCCTCACCACCGGGCGCCACAGCATTGCGGACGACCGTGTCCTGCAAACATTCGATCGGCTGGAGGACCTGTTCGCGGCGGACTACGCCCTCAACCGCGAGGCCGGAGCCGCCCTGGCCTTCGGGCGCTATAAGGGCGACAGCTATTTCAGCGGCGGCGCCTATTTCTTCTGCACCTTCGGCGCGGCGGAATTCTGCTACAAGCGCGCGGCGGCCATAGGTGACGCAAGCCTCATTGCCAAGGGGGACGCCATTCTCGACATGGCCCGCCGGTCCATTCCGCCCTCCGGCGAGATCTCCGAGCAGTTCGACCAGACGACCGGCGCGCAGACCTCGGCGAAAAGCCTCACCTGGAGCTACGCCTCATATCTGACCGTCTGGGACGCGCGCAAAGGCGCCGTGGAGACGCTCACTTGATGGGCGCCGCGCGGGTCTTCCGATCGCCGCCCCCCTCAAATCAAGACGCACAGAGCGGCATTGGGTCTCGCAGACCTGCGGCGCGCCTCTTAACGCTATCCCAATTTTGCCGTAACGGGACGTTGCAAGACGCTTTCGCGCCAAGATTACGCCCTAATGTCCTGCGCGCAAGCCATGAGGCTGGAAGACGGAATGGCGCTTTTTCTCTGCTATATCATTGCTTACATTCAGATTTTGAGTGCCGGCTTCAATTTGTGGGGGGTCGATCCTCGGATCCTCATCAATATGCCCGTCGGCCGGAACGCAGTGTTCCTGGGCCTGTTCCTGCTTGCGCATGTCCTCGGCCTTGCCGGCGCGATCCTGGTGTTACAGAAGGTGCGCCTTGGTTTCGTCCTGTCGATCATCCATCACATTCTGCTGCTGCCAGCGCTGGTGATCACCAGCTCGGGGCTCGTCATGCTGATGGATGACCGCATCAACGCCACGCTGCTCTTTATGAGCAAACCGACCGGCGGGGACGTCGGCTATTACTGGTCGCTCGGCTGGGGCACTGTGTTCAACCAGGTCACGCGCAACGTCCCGAATGGCTCGACCTATCTCGGCATCAACCTGTTCGCCTTTGCCTGCGCCACCGTGCTGTGGGTCGGGATGGATGAGACGGACGTCGCGAAGGCCGAGCGCGAGATGCAGATGCGCCGGCGCCCGCGGCCGGCCAGACGCCCGCAGCTGGCGCTGCCCCCTCCACAGCCACATCCGCAAAAGCAGCGAATGCATCCGCAGCAGGGCACGCGGCAACCGCAGCGCATGCCGCCGAGGCAAGGAAGAGAGCCAGACTACCGATGGTGACCGGCCGCGTCACCGTGACGGCGATCCAGATCGTCCCGCCGATGCAATTCGACCCCGGCGCCGCCAGCTTATTTCGGTTACCCTGGCGGCAACGCGATCGGGCCCCATCCGGCTGAGACGGAGACGAATGCCATGAGCGACGCCGCGCCCCGCCGGATCACCCTGCCGCTGGAAGCAGAGCTCGATCTGCACCGGCTGACGAGCGCCAGCGGCGTGGAAATCGCCATCCTTCCCAATGGCTGCCTTTTCGCCATCGAGCATGTGTTCGGCGTCGAGCGCACGCTGATCAATCAGCTGTTCGGCTCGCCGCTCGGCAGCGGCATCGGGCGGGTACTGCTGCGTTTCGATGGCGGGCGCCAGGTCGCGGAAATCGCGGGACCGAATGCGAGATTGCGCGTCGGCGGCGCGGTCGATCGCTTCGTCTGGGAAGGCGAAACGGACGGCATCGCGCATCGGGTCACGCTTTGGCTGCACCCGGAAAAACCGCTCTGGCGCTGGCGCGTCGAGCTGTCGAACTGGGGGAGCGCGCCGCGCAGATGCGACACGATCTTCATTCAGGATCTGGGGCTTGGCGCGCGCGGCCTCGTCCTCTCAAACGAGGCCTATGCCTCGCAATATATCGATCACACCATCGCCCAAAATTTGCGTTTGGGACCGGTGATCATGAGCCGCCAGAACATGCCGCAATCCGGCCGCCACCCTTGGGTCGCGCATGGCTGCCTGGAGGGCGCATTGAGCTTTGCCACCGACGCGTCGCAGCTTTTCGGCCCCGAATTCCGTATCGCGGCGGAGGCATCGCCCGGATTTGGCGGCGATCTCCCCGGTGTCAGGCTGCAAGGCGAGGCGGCCTGCGCCGCGCTGCAATCACCCGCACTGACGCTTCCTCCCGGCGGCAGGCTGGAATGCAGCTATTTCGGACTGTTCGACCCCGATCATGCCGAGCCCACGGGCGATGCCGACCTCGCCCGGTTCGATGCCGTGGAGGCGGCCCTCACCGAAGTCCAGCCCGGCAGCGTCACCCTCAACGCCCCGCCGCGCAGCATGCTTCAGGATGCCGCCCCGCTCAGCGGGATGCCGCTGACTGACGACGCCGTCGCCGGCCTCTACCCGGATCGCACGCACGAGGAGCGGCAGGACGGGGCGCTGCTGTCTTTCTTCGTGCCGGACGGCCCGCATAACCGTCACGTCGTCTTGGCCGCGAAGGAGCGCGGGATGGGCCGCCGGCACGGTGCGATCCTGCGCGGCGGCGCGTCCATGCTTCCCGATGATGCAACGCTGTCGCTCACCTGCTGGATGCATGGCGTGTTCGCCGCCCAACTCACCGTCGGAAACACCGCTCTGCACAAGCTGTTCTCCGTCTCGCGCGACCCCTACAACATCACGCGGGCGAGCGGCCTGCGCATCCTGGCGGATCGCGGCGATGGCTGGCGGCTACTTGCGGTGCCGTCGCTGTTCGAGATGGGGCTGAACGATTGCCGCTGGCTCTATCATTTCGCGGAGGGCGACATCAGCGTTCGCGCTATCACCCCGGCCGAGGATACGGCAGCTGTGTGGCAGGTGACGGCGAGCGGCGCGCCGTGCCGGTTCATGGTTCTGGGCCATGCCGTGATGGGCGAGCGCGAATTCGAGCATGCAGCCCTGATCGAGGTGGACGAGGCCGCCCGGCGCATCGCCTTCCGCCCCGACCCGCATGGGATCTGGGCGCGGCACTATCCGAATGCCGTGCATCACCTCGTGACGAGCACGCCGGACGCGGCAATCGGCAGCGGCGCGCTGCTTTTCGACTGCCCGGCGCCGCGCGCCGCCGACGCTCACATTGCGATCCGGACAGCCGCCACGAACCGCTTGTGCTTCGCCCTCGTCGGCGACCTGAGCGACCCCGAGCAGGCCGAACGGCTCGCGGCCAAATATGAGCGCGGCGTCGATGCCGGCGAGGCGCTGGCGAAGGCAAGCGCCTATTGGAGCCGCATCACCGGCAACACCCGGTTCTCCCGCGACGACCGTGCCAGTGCCGCGCTCGACACGCTCTTCCCCTGGTTCGCGCAGAACGCCATGGTGCATTTGGCCGCGCCGCGCGGGCTGGAGCAATATTCAGCCGCCGCCTGGGGAACGCGCGATGTCTGCCAGGGACCGGTGGAATTTCTCCTGCCGCTCGGACACGGCGAAACGGTGCGCGACATCCTGCGCGTCGTCTTCGCCCAGCAATATGAGCAGTCGGGCGACTGGCCCCAATGGTTCATGCTGGAGCCCTACCGCCAGATCCGCGACCGGCACAGCCATGGCGACGTCATCGTCTGGCCGCTGAAGGCGCTCTGCGATTATCTCGAACAGGGCGGCGATCTTGCACTGCTGGACGAGCCGCTGCCCTGGACCCGCGACGATTTCGAGCTGTCCGAACGGCGCGACCCCGTCAGCGTCCATGTCGAAACGCTGCTGGCGGCCGTGCGCGAGCGGTTCATCCCCGGCACGCATCTGATCCGCTATGGCCTCGGCGACTGGAACGATTCCCTGCAGCCCGCCGATCCGGCTATGCGCGACTGGATGGTCAGCAGCTGGACGGTGGCGCTGCTCTATCAGCAGATCGACCGCTATGGCCGCATTCTGGACCGCGCCGGCCGACGCGGCGAGGCCGCCGGTCTCGCCGAACTCGCGGGGTCCATGCGCGAGGATTTCAACCGCCGCCTGATGCCCGGCGGCACCGTCGCCGGCTACGCGCTGTTCAAACCGGAGGGCGGCGATCCCGAATGGCTGCTGCACCCCGGCGACAGCCGCACCGGCGTGCATTTTTCGCTGATCGCGATGACGCGCGCCATGCTCGCCGGCCTCTTCACGCCCGAACAGGCTCGGCATCATCTCGGCCTGATCCGGAAGCGCCTGCTGTTCCCGGATGGCACGCGGCTGATGGACAAGCCCGTCCCCTATCGCGGCGGCCGGCAGGTGAATTTCCAGCGCGCCGAATCCGCCTCCTTCTTCGGGCGGGAGATCGGCCTCATGTATTCCCATGCGCATCTGCGCTATTGCGAGGCGCTGGACCTGTTCGGCGAGACAGAAGCCGCGCACTGGCTGATGCGGCTGGTCAACCCGATCAGCGTCACGGATGAGCTGCCGCAAGCCTCGCTGCGCCAGCGCAACGCCTATTTCAGCAGCAGCGACGCCGCCTTCCGCGACCGCTATCAGGCGAGCGCCGAATGGGAGCGCGTCCGCGACGGCACCGTGGCGGTCGACGGCGGCTGGCGCATCTATTCGAGCGGCCCCGGCATTTTCACCCGGCTGGCCTTGCGGCTGTTCGAGCCGATGTGATCGGCCTCACCCGGCTCGGCTTCGCCGATTCGCCCTCTCCAGAGGCGAACGCTTGCGGTTCGCCGAAGAGGGCAAGAAGTGCTGCGGCCCGCCCTCTCCCCTCGTGGGAGAGGGCTCCCGCCGTAAGGCGGGTGGGTGAGGGGGAGCCGCTTGCCATTCAGATCATCGGCAGCGAGCGCGGTGCGGGGCCGCGCGGAAACGCGCGGTCGATCGCCGCGATGTCCTCGGCGCTCAGCGCCAGATCGGCAGCCGCGGCATTCTCCGCCGCGTGCTTGACGTTGCCGGTCTTCGGAATCGCGAAGGCCGACGGATGCCGGATCAGAAACGCCAGCGCCACCTGGTGCGGCGTCGCGCCATGCGCCTTGGCGATCTCGGCCAAAGCCTGGCCTCCGGGCTTAGCAGGGCTGGGAAAATCGCCGCTGCCGAACGGGCTGTATGCCACTACCGCTGCACCATGCCGCTCGCAGGACGGGATCACCGCATGCTCGATCGCCCGCTCCTGCAAATGATAGAGCACCTGATCGCAGGCAACGCTTTCGCCCGGCGCGGCCTCGATCGCATGGGCTTCCTCCAGATCGTCCTCGTCGAAATTGCTGACGCCCCACGACCGGATCTTGCCCTCGCGCTGCAGATCGACAAAAGCGCCGATCGTCTGTTCCAGGGGAACGGAGCCGCGCCAATGCAGCAGATAACAATCCAACCTGTCGGTGCCGAGGCGCTTGAGCGACTGCTCGCAGGCCGCCCGCGTGCCGCGCCGGGAGGCGTTCTGCGGCAGCACCTTGGAGACAAGGAACACGTCGTCACGCCGGCCTTTGATCGCCTCGCCGACGATCAGCTCGGCATTGCCGTACATTTCGGCGGTGTCGATGTGGTTGACGCCCAGATCCAGCCCGGTGCGCAGAGCGGCGACGGCTTGAGCCCGGTCCCCGGTCATGCGCCAGGTGCCCATGCCGATGACGGACACGCTTTGGCCGGTTGCTCCAAAGGTTCGATATTTCATTTTCTACTCCGCCAGAACACACACGCCAGGAGAATAGTATGATCGCGTATCCGGTTCCGCGAAGGAGAATTTTCCGCGGATCTGCGGGCGGCGTCACGCTATGGCGGTTGTCAGGCAACAGCCATCACATCCCCCAGCGCATCGCGGCGGTATGCACCGGCGCGTCCCACATCGCCTTCATCTCATCGTCGAGCTTGGTCAGCGTGATGGAGCAACCGGCCATTTCCAGCGAGGTGCAGTAATTGCCGACCAGCGACCGTGCGATGGTCAGCCCGCGCCCGGCGCATTGGCGGCTCGCGGCATCGTACATGCCGTATAGCTCCAAAAGCGGCGTGCCGCCCATGCCGTTGACCAGCAGCAACACCTCCTGGCCGCTGGCTGGCGCGATCTCGTTGCAGATGGCGGCGATCGTCTCCTCGGCGATGGCGTCGGCGCTCATCATCGCGACGCGCTTGCGGCCCGGCTCGCCGTGAATGCCGACACCCATTTCCAGCTCGTCTTCGCCCAGCGTGAAGGTCGGCGTGCCCGCCGCCGGGACGGTGCAACTGGTCAGCGCGACGCCCATCGTGCCGGACGCCGCGTTGATCCGCTCGCCCAGCGCCTTGCAGGCGGCCAGATCGGCGCCTTTCTCGGCCGCCGCGCCCACCATCTTCTCGACGATCACGGTCGCCGCGACGCCCCTGCGCCCCTGGCTGTGCAGCGAGCTTTCGACGGCGACGTCATCGTTGGTGAGCACGGTTTCGAGCGGACCGCCGCTCATCTCGCCGGCCATCTCGAAATTCATCACGTCGCCGGCGTAATTCTTGACGATGAACAGCACGCCCGCGCCGCCATCCATGGCCTGAGCGGCGGCGAGCATCTGGTCGGGCGTCGGCGAGGTGAAGACCTGTCCCGGACAGGCGGCGTCCAGCATGCCATAGCCGACGAACCCGGCATGCATAGGCTCGTGGCCGGAGCCGCCGCCCGAGATCAGCGCCACCTTGCCGGATTTGGGTCCGGCTTTCCGCATCACGAAAGTCGGCTCGAAATTCACCGCGACGATGTCGGCATGCGCCGCTCCGAAACCGCGCAGGCTCTCGGTGAGCACGTCCTCGACCCGGTTCATCAGCTTTTTCATGCCTTATCCTCCCATGGACTTTTGCTTGGCCGATCTCGATCATGCCTTGGTTTCGGCGTCCTGCAACAGCGCGATCACCTGCCCGGCGAAATCGCGGATCAGCTGCTCGACCTGCTGCCGCCGCTCGGGATCGGCAAACTGCGGCAGCGGAATGCGCAGCACGCCCTCCTCGAAGGAGGCAAGCTCCTCGATGGCGCCGAACTGGCCGGGATGTGCCCGGGCATAGACGTCGAGAAAGGTGCGCTGCTCCTCGGGGCTGAGATGGCAGACGCGGAACAGTGCCGGGATGTGCTGCGCCGGCAGCGGCACTCGGTAGGTCGGATTGATGATCTGCGAAATGAAGCTCTTATGCGTGCCGAAGGCTTCGGCCAGCTTCTGCCGCGTGCCCGATGGGCGCCGGTCGATATAGCGGCGCAGCAGCGCCTTATATTCGGCGATCGCGTCGCTGGCCTGGGCTGGAGCATCCGCCATCGCCTCGCCCCCTATGCCGGTTTCAGGCCATAGCGGCTGACCGCGAGCTTCACCGGGCCGATCTGGGCCGGCGCGCAGCTCAGCGTCCTGAGGCCGGTGTCGAGCAGCGCGCCGACAAGCGCCGGCGTGGACGCCATGTCGCCGCACAGGCTCACCTCGACGCCGCGCCGCGCGCGCGGCCTCGACGGTGCGGCGGATCAGCTCCGTCACCGCCGGGTTCGCCGGGTCGGCGAGCGGCGCCAGACTCGCATTGTCGCGCGCGCAGGCCGTCGTGTATTGGATGAGGTCATTGGAGCCGATGGAGTAGAAATCGGCCTCGAAATCGGCGGCCGTGAGCGCCGCCGCCGGAACTTCCACCATGATGCCCATGCGCGGCACCGCGCAAGCGATGCCCGCCCGCTGCAAATCGGCGATTTCGGCGAGCATCATGCGGCGCGCCTGGGTCAGTTCGGCGGGCACCGTCACCATGGGAAACATGACATTCACCGGCCCCTCGGCAGCAGCCCGCGCCAGGGCGCGGAGCTGAACGCGAAAAATCTCGGGCCGCGCGAAGCGAAAGCCGCAAGCCGCGCACGCCGAGAAACGGGTTGGCCTCGCCGTCGATGGTCACGCCCGCGATCGGCTTGTCGCCGCCGGCATCGAGCGTGCGGATGGTGACCGGACGGCCCGCCGCCCAGGCGATCAGGCGGCGGTAAAAGGCGAGCTGCTCGTCCTCATCAGGCAGATGCCGGGCGGTGAACAGAAATTCCGTCCGCGTCAGGCCGACCCCATCGCAATGGGCGGAAGACAGCGCCTCCAGCCTGCCCGGTTCGTCGATATTGACCATGACCTTGACGGGTTCGCCGCCGGCGGTCGCCGCCGGGCGCGGCAGCAGCGCTTCCATGTCGTTGCGGTCCTCCCGCTCCAGGTCGATCCGCACATTCGCCGAAGCAAGCGACCGGCCGCTGGGGCACACGGTGAGGACGCCTTGCGCCGCGTCGAGCACAGCCATTTCGCCCGCCGCGAAATCATCCAGCTTCGCGCCGAGGCCGACGACGAAATTGATGCCGCGCGCCCGGGCCAGGATCGAAACATGGCTCGCCGGGCTGCCGCCGAGCGTCGCCGCGCCCGCCATCGCCTGCCAATCGACGGCGATGAAGCCCGATGGCGTCAGCTCGGCCGCGACGAGAATGGCACCGGGCGGAATTTGCCCGCTTGGCGGACTCCGCTCCGTGCTGGGTGCGCAGCACGCGGTCCCGGAGATCGCCGAGATCGTCGGCCCTCGCCGCGAGCGTGCCCGCCGCCGCTCGACGCATATTCCGCCATCTCCCGGCCGAGCTTGGCGGACCACGCCTCATCCCAGCGCTCGCCGCCTTCGATGGCGCGCAAGACCGGGGCGAGCATGTCGTCGTCATCGAGCAGGGCCAGCTGAAATTCCAGAATCTCGCCGGCAAGCTTGTCCTGCGAGGCGATCAGGGCTTCGAGCTGCCCGCTGGCCAGGGCCAGAGCCTCGCGAAAGGCAGCCAATCTCGCCTTCAACCGTCGTGAAGCTTCGCGCGGACCGCCGTCTGCTCGCTCAGAATATGTATCGGCCCGATCGCTACTCCGCCTGAGACGCCGAGGCCCCGAAAGGCCCGCTCGCGTTTCTCCTCAGTCATGGAAGTCCCGATCGACCAGCGCAACCAACGCATCGACGGCAGCTCTTGCATCCTCTCCGGCCGCGCGAATATGCAGCGGCACGCCATGTCCGGCCTTCAGCTTCATCACTGCATTCGGCGATTTCGCATTGGTCCAGATCTCGCCGGTCTCGGCGCGGATTTCGACGGCGGACCCGAAAGACTTGGCCAGCTTGGTCAGCTTGACGGCGGGCCGCGCATGCAGGCCCGTCGGGTCGCGGATCACGGCGACTGCCAATGACCCAGTCTTCGTCGTCAACCGTTTCGGTCATGCCTTAAAAATCCTCCGCCGTCTTACGGACGGCCTCAAGCGAGGCGCCGCTCGCCGCCTCCGTCGCCGCCATGACCGCACCCTCGACAACCGGCGCATTGCAGATCTGTACATTGGCGCCCCGGCCGTCCGGAAAGCATTTCGATGGCGACTTCGCTGTTGGTTTCCGCGCCGCCAAGATCGACGAGAATGGCGACGCCCTTGGGCGAATAGACCAATTCGATCGCCGCCATGATTGCGGCAACATCGGTGCCGAGTCCGCCATCCGGATTGCCGCCGCAGAACGCCACCTGCACCTCCTCGCCCACCATCTGGCGGACCATATCCGCCGTACCCTTGGCGACATCGATCGAATGGGAAACGATTACAATGGATACGTTGTCGCTCATTTTCCCTCCAGCAGATCGCAGACGGCGTGGACGAGCAGCGCCGATGAGCGCGCGCCGGGATCGAGATGGCCGACGGAGCGCTCGCCAAGGAATGCCGCGCGGCCCTTGGTCGCGCGCATGTCCTTCGTCGCGGCGAGCGCCCGTGTCGGTGGCGCGCGCGAATATCGTCGATGCCGCCTCCCGCCGCCAGCGCGTCCTGAACCGGGATCAGCACGTCGAGCATGGTCTTGGCGCCGGCTTCGGATTTGCCGCGCGATTTAACCGCCTCGATACCCGCGAGCAGCATCGCGGCGACGGCTTGCCGCCCCGCGCGGTACGCCGGACACCGCCTTGCCCATCCCCATCAGCAGCGATCCGTAGAGCGGGCCGGACGCGCCGCCCACCTTCATGATCAGCGTCGTGCCGGCCTTGGTCAGCGCCTCGCCGAAAGGCAGCACCGCGATGTCATCGACCGCCGCCGCTACGGCGCTGAAACCGCGCGCCATGTTCAGCCCGTGATCGCCATCGCCGATGGCCTGGTCGAGCGCGGTCAGCTCGTCGGCATGGGCGGCGATGGTGCTGGCGCATTTGGCGATCAGGCTGCGGATCAAATCCTCGGTCATCTCAATATCTCCGGCAGTTTCCGGACGGATTGCATTAGCTTCGCGGCCGGAGCTTGCCCAGCCCTGATTGGCGGCGCGAACATCGATCCTGTCGCCCCGCGCATCGAAAAACAGCGCCGCGTCCGGCCGGATCGAAGCCCTCACATCGTCACCCTCGCGCAGGGCGGTGCGCGGCGCCGAGCAGCGCGTGAATGTGGCTGCCGCCGATATCGAGCAGCGCAACCAACTCCACGCCCAGATGCTCGACCGTCAGCACCCGCGCCGGGACGCCGCTGCCGTTCAGCACGACATCCTCGGGCCGGACGCCGGCGGTTTTGGCGCCGGCGCGGAATGTTGCCGGACCCGAGCAAGGCGGCGTTGCAGCAGATTGATCTGCGGGGTGCCGAGACGCTGCGCGGCATAGATGTTGGCCGGGCGCTCATAGATATCACGCGGCGAGGAGATCTGCACCAGTCTGCCCGACGGCCAGCACGCCGATGCGGTCGGCGAGCGTCATCGCTTCGAGCTGGTCATGCGTCACATAGATGATGGTCGCGCCAAGCTCGCGCTGGATGCGCTTCAGCTCGACGCGCAGATCCTCGCGCAGCTTGGCATCGAGCGAGGAGAGCGGCTCGTCCATCAGGAACAGATCGGGCTCGCGCACCAGCGCCCGCCCGATGGCGACGCGCTGCATTTCGCCGCCGGAAAGCTGCGTCGCGCGGTTGTTCAGCTTCGGGGCAATGCGCAGCATTTCGGCCACGTCGCTGCACGCGCTTGCGCACCGCCTCAGGCGAGGATCTGCGGCCCGGCGCGCGCAAGGGGAAGGCGAGATTGTCGAACACCGAATAATGCGGATAGAGCGAATATTGCTGGAACACGAACGCAACGTCGCGCCGTGCCGGATCGAGCGCGGTGACATCGCGCCCGCCGATCTCGACGCGGCCATCATCGGGCGTCTCCAACCCGGCGAACAGGCGCAGCGTCGTCGTCTTGCCCGCGCCGGTCGGCCCGAGCAGGACGACGAATTCGCCATCCGCAACATGCAATGTGAGATCGGAGACGGCTTCCGTGGCGCCGAAGCGCTTGGTCACGCCGCGCAGCGCAGCCTCAGCCATGCGCGCCTCCATCGAACAGCGCGCTTCTCAGCGCCCGTCCGCGTATCGGGATCGAAGACCACCAGCCGTTCGGGGTCGAAGGCAAGTCCGACCAGTTCGCCATCGGCAACCTTTACCGTGTTCGGCGCCCGGACGCGCAGCCGGCCCGCGTCGGTGTCGACGATGACGAGCTGGCGCGCGCCCATATATTCGACGGCGAACACGCGGCCGCGCAACGGGCCGTCCTCGGCGATGCGGATATGCTCGGGCCGCGCGCCGAGCACCGCCGTGGGGCTGCCCAGCCCCTCGCGCGTCTCGGGCATGGCGACCGTCGCGCCATTGACGCGGATCTCGCGGGCGCCGGGTGCCAGATTTCCTCGCGCGCTGAGGAAATTCATCGAGGGGCTGCCGATGAAGCCGGCCACGAATTGCGTCGCCGGTCGCTCATAGACCTCCATCGGCGGCCCGACCTGCAGCACTTCGCCCCGGTCCATGATGCAGATGCGGTCGGCCATCGACATGGCCTCGATCTGGTCATGGGTGACATAGACGGTGGTGGCGCCGATACGGTTGTGCAGCAGCCGCAATTCCTCGCACATCAGCTCGCGGAACTCGGCATCCAGCGCGCCGAGCGGCTCATCCATTAGGAACGCCTTGGCGCGGCGCACGATGGCCCGGCCGAGCGCCACACGCTGCCGGTCGCCGGCCGCAAGACCGCCGACGCCCCGGTCGAGCAGGTGCTCGATGCGGAGCAGCTTTGCCACCTCCTCCGTGCGCTGGCGAACCTCGGCGCGCGGCAGGCCGACGGCACGCAAGGGGTAGGAGATGTTGCGGCTCACGCTCATATGCGGATAGAGCGCGTAAAGCTGGAACACGAAGGCGATGTCGCGCTGGGATGCGCGGTTGAAGGTGACATCCTCGCCGTCCAGCAGAATTTCGCCCGATGTCGGCAGCTCGAGGCCGGCAATCATCCGCAGCGTCGTGGTCTTGCCGCAGCCCGACGGGCCGAGCATGACGAAGAATTCGCCGTCGCGGATGGTGAAGGACGAGTTCTTCACCGCGGTGAAATCGCCGAATTTCTTGTTGAGGTTGCGGATCTGGATTTCGGCCATTTGCGGCTACTCCGGAAAATGGCTGACGATGACGAAGCCCAGCGTGCCCGTCAGGATCACGGCGAACGACCAGCCGTAAAGCCAGATCGAGAAGGGCTGCATCAGCATAAAAACGCCTGCAACGATCAGCGCCGTGGCAGCGTTCTCCCACGGCCCGCGCCTGAAATAGCGCGCCAGCCCCTCGCTCGGCTTTTGCTCGATTGCGCTCATCGGCGGACCGCTCCGAAGGTGATGCCGCGCAGCAACTGGTTGCGCAGCAGCACGGTGAAGACCACCACCGGCAAGAGGAATATCGTGGTTCCGGCGGCGACGGCCGGCCAGTCCTGCCCGCCCTCGCCGATAATGAAGGGGATGAACGGCGGCGTCGTCTGCGCCGTACCCGAGGTCAGCAGCACCGCGAAGGCGTATTCGTTCCACGCAAAGATCAGGCAGAAGATGGCTGTGGCGGCGATGCCGGTCGTCGCCTGCGGCAAGACGACCTTCCGGAACGCCTGTAGCCGCGTATAGCCATCGACCAGCGCCGCCTCCTCGTATTCGCGCGGGATCTCGTCGATGAAGCCTTTCAGCAGCCAGACCGCCAGCGACACGTTGACCGCGGTGTAGAGCAGGATCATCCCGATCCGCGTGTCGGTGAGGCCCAGTTCGCGGTACATGAGGTAGATCGGGATCGCGACGGCGATAGGCGGCATCATCCGCGTCGACAGGATGAAGAACATCAAGTCTTCCTTTATCGGTACGCGGAACCGCGAGAATCCGTAAGCGGCGAGCGTGCCGAGCAGCACCGACAGGAAGGTCGAGCCGAAGGCAATGACCAGCGAGTTGACGAAGCGCGGCAGGTAGTTGGAGCCGCCAACGATCACCATGTTGCGCTCGCGCGCCAGCTTGTCGCAGGTGCCTTGCGGGGGCGGCAGGCTTTTGATGTAGGAGTCCTCCTGACGCGACTGGGTGGTAAACAGGGTGCAGTAGCCTGAAATCGACGGCTGGAAGAGAAGTTTCGGAGGGTAGCTGATCGCATCGCTCGGCGACTTGAAGCTGGTGATCACGATCCAGACCAGCGGTACGGTGGCGATCAGCGCGTAGGAGATCACCAGGACAGCCGCGATCCGCCGCGACCAGAGGCCCGGTTCCACGACCGAATGGGCCTGTGTGCGATCGGCGCTCATCGCGACTTCACCCGGTTGAGCGTGCGCACGTAGATGCTCGCAAGTCCGAAGACGGTGACGAACAGGATGATCGCATAAGCCGAGGAATAGCCGGTCTTCCACTTCTCGAAGGCCTCGCGCTTGAGTGTGATCGAGGCCAGTTCGGTGACCGATCCGGGGCCACCATTGGTGAGCAGGTTCACCATGTCGAACATCTTGAAATTCTCGATGCCGCGAAACAACACCGCCAGCATGATGAAGGGCAGCGCCATCGGCAGCGTGATCGTCCAGAATTGACGCCACGGCGAGGCGCGGTCCACCTCGGCCGCCTCGTAGATCGACGAAGGGATCGAGCGCAGGCCCGCCAGGCAGATCAGTATCACGTAGGGCGTCCACATCCAGCAATCGACGATGACGATAGACCACGGCGCCAGGGTCACGTCTCCGATCATCTGGATCGATGAGGCCGGTATGCCGCTCACGAAGGAAACGACGTAATTGAACAGCCCGGTCTGCGGCTGGTAGAGGAAGGTCCAGAAATTGCCGACGACCGCGGGCGACAGCATCATCGGGATCAGGATCAAGGTGGTCCAGAACCCGTGGCCGCGGAACCGCCGGTCGATTAGCCAGGCGAGCGCGAAGCCGAGGACAGTCTCGATCGCGACCGTCGTCACGACGAACCGTGCTGTCACCTGCATGCTGTACCAGATGTCGGGATCGGTGAGCAGGTCCGTATAATGCTCGAAGCCGAGCCAGGTCAGTGGCGCATCGGGCCGGTTCGCGCGGTAATTCGTGAACGACAGGCGGATCGTCCAGATCAGCGGAAAGATGTTGATCGCGAGCAAGAGGGCGATCGTCGGAAAGATGAAGAGCCAGGCGACGGCGCGGTCGGACAAGCCGCGCACGCGGCGCGACAACGGCTCGGGTGTAGCGGCAGCGATCCGATCGATCAGGTGAGGGGTGGCGCTGCGTTCGGACATGATGCTGTGTCTTGTCGGCGTGGGGTTTAGTATTGCCAAGGGCGGCGCGGAAGCCGGGCATCCCCGGGCGCGGACGAATTTCCGCCGTTCCACCCCGCGCCCGGACAGGAGCGCGGAGCGGATTCTGCGGATTGGGCCGCTAGTTGACCGACTTTCCGTCGTCCTTGAACACCTTCGTCCAGTCCTTGACCAGCAGGTCGAGCGCCTCCTGCGCGGTACCCTTATCGGCCACCACATAGTCATGGACGCGCTTTTGCATGTCGAGCAACAGCTCGGCATAGCTCGGCTCGGCCCAGAAATCCTTCACCTTGCCCATCGTTTGCAGGAATTCAGGCGCAAAAGGAGCGCTTTTCGGAAAGTCCGGGGCTTCGACGACGGCGCGCAGCGCGGAATATCCGCCCAGCTGCCACCATTTCTGCTGAACGTCTTTCTGCGCGAACCACTTGATGTATTGCAGCGCCTCGTCCTTCTTGTCCGAGTAGGACACGACAGAGATACCCTGCCCGCCCAACTGAGAATATTGGCCCTCCGGACCTGCCGGGTTGATGAAAAACCCGATCTTATCGCCACCGACATTCGGATCTTTGTAAAGGCCTGGGAAGAAGGCGAACCAGTTCATCTGCATCGCGACCTGGCCTGACTTGAAGGCGTCGAGGCCCTCGGTCATGTAGGCATTGGTCATACCGGGGGCGGTGCAGCACTTATAGAGCGATTTGTAAAACTCGAGCCCCTTCACCGCGTTGGGCGAATTGACGATGCCCTGCATGTGGTAGGGTTTCTTCGGATCGTCGTATTTGAACCCGTAATCGTAGAGGACGTTGGTCACGCCCATCGTGATGCCTTCCGAGCCGCGCTCGGTGAAGATGTAGGCGCCGTAGACCTTCTTGCCGTCGATCTCGCGGCCCTGGAAGAATTCGGCGATCTGCTTGAACTCGTCATAGGTTTTAGGCGGGGCGAGGTCACGGCCGTATTTTGCCTTGAAGGCCGCCCGGATCTCGGGCAGCGAGAACCAATCCTTGCGATAGGTCCAGCCCACCGCATCGGCCATCGCCGGCAGCGCCCAGTAGTTCGGGGTGTTCTTTGGCCATTCCGAGTAGCCGACCACGGTGGCCGGCATGAAATCGTCCATCGAGATGCCTTCTTTTTTGAAGAAGTCATTCAACTTGACGTAGTGCCCGTTCTCGGCGGAACCACCGATCCACTGGCTGTCTCCGATGATCAGATCGCAGAGCTTGCTGTGTGTGTTCAACTCGTTGAGGAACCGGTCGGCGTAACTGGTCCACGGAACGAACTCGAATTTCATCTTGATGCCGCTCTTGGCGGTAAAGTCCTTCGACAATTCAACCAGCGCATTCGCCGGGTCCCAGGCCGCCCAGCACAAGGTTATCTCTTTGTCTTGTGCAGAAGCGGGCATGATCCCGCCCATGGCTATTGCGGCAGCCGCAACAGCGACACTCCATGCTTTCATGGCGTTCTCCTCGCAATTTCCTCCGGCCGCCCGCGTTTCTGGCACAAAGCCAGCGGGTTTATGGCAACCGGCGGTCAGCAAGCGGCGTGGCTTCACGTTCTAGCCGGTTAAGTTTAACTAAACTCAACTACTAAACTCTGTCAAGCGGCTTGTGGCGGTCGAATCTTGCTGCAACGCACAAAATACCATGGCCTCAGCGTTTTTTCTTTACGCCGGACGGGTTTGTTTGGCATCATCGATCACTAAACTTAGCGTCTGCTGCGGCGCACAATTCCTGCCCCTGAAGTCTCATTGTCTTCCGCGCAGGGAGGTGACACAATCAGAACTGACGATATCGTCAGTTTTAGCCTATGCCGCTTCAGACAATAAAATCCGGGAGGACATGCGTGATCAGGAAGCCATTGATGACCGCTATGGCGGCGGTCCTATGTCTCGTTGCACCGCTCAGCGCCGCACATGCGGAGAAGGTCAAGATCGCTCTCATCGAAGGGCTGTCGGGGCCATTCGCCGCGAACGGCCTCGCCGCCCTGCGCGAGCTTGAATTCGGAGTCGATCAGTTCATGAACGGCGAGGAGGTGGGCGGCAGCAAGCTGGAGGTGGAGGTGATCGGGCTGGACGGCCAGGTGAACCCGAAGGAAACGCTGGTCCAGTTGCAGAACGCCATCAGCCAGGGCGTCACTTATGTGGTGCAGGGCAACAGCTCAGGCGTCGCCCATGCGATCATTGACGCCGTCAACAAGCACAATGAACGCAATCCCGATCAGCGGGTGCTGTTCCTCAACCATTCGGCCGTCGACCCGGCCCTGACCAACGAGGATTGCAGCTTCTGGCATTTCCGCTTCGACGGCAATGCCGACATGAAGCTGAACGCTATCACCGAGACGATCAAGGCGAACAAGGACGCCAAGAAGCTCTATATCATCGGCCAGGACTATTCCTTCGGCAAGGCGGTTTCGGCCGGCGCCAAGAAGTACCTGAGCGAAAAGCGGCCCGACATTCAGATCGTCGGGGATGAATTGCATCCCATCGGCAAGGTGAAGGACTTTACCCCCTATGTGCAGAAGATTCAGGCCTCCGGCGCCGATTCGATCATCACCGGCAATTGGGGGGCCGACATGGTCAATCTGGCCAAGTCGATCAGCGACATGGGCGTCAAAGCCGACATCTACACGTTTTATGCGGCGGGCACCGGCGTGACCGGCACGATCGGCGCATCGGGCAAGGATCATGTGTTCGTGGTCGGCGAGGGCCATCTTAATCCGCCGGTGACCGAAGCGAACGACGCTTACATCCAGAAGTTCAAGGCGAAATATCCTGGCGAAGACCTGATCTATTCGCGGATTGCCGTCATGACGCAAATGCTGGGCATGGCGATGAAGAAAGCCGGCAGCGTCAAGCCCGTCGACGTCGCCAAGGCGCTGGAGGGCATGGAAGTCACCACGCTGGCGGGCGACAAGGAGGTCATGCGCGCCTCCGACCACCAGTTGCAGATGCCGCTGCAGATCTTCGTGCACACCAATGAAGGCGTGAAATATGATTACGACAAATCCGGCTACGGGATTGTCGAGAAGACGAGCGTTCCCGCCGCGCTGAACACCACGGAAACCACCTGCAAGATGGACCGTCCGTCCTGACCCCGGCGCCATCCGCGGGCGTGTGAAAACGCGCCCGCGGACGGTCCTCGCGCCATGTCCGGTCCTCGCACCATCCGGGTCATCTCATGGAAACCGCCGTCTTTTCGCTGCTGAACGGGCTGGTCTACGGCCTCTTGCTGTTCCTCCTCGCGAGCGGCCTCACCGTCATCTTTTCGATGATGGGCGTGCTCAATTTCGCGCATGCGAGCTTCTATATGCTGGGGGCGTATTTCGCCTATTCGATCTCGGCCCATATCGGCTACTGGCCCGGACTTGTCATCGCGCCCCTGATCGTCGGCATTTTCGGCGCGCTCGTCGAACGCTATGGCCTGCGCCACGTCCACCGTTACGGACATGTCCCGGAGCTGATCTTCACCTTCGGCCTCGCCTTTCTCCTGGAGGAGGTGGTGCAATTCGCCTGGGGCCGCGACCAGAAACCATATCGCGAGCCGCCCAGCCTCGACGGGCCGCTGTTCCAGCTCTTCGGGTCGAATTTCCCCTCCTACAAGATGTTCATGCTGCTGATATCGGTGGCGATTTTCATCGCCCTGCTCGTGGTGCTGACGCGCACCCGCATCGGCCTTATCATTCAGGCGGCGATCAACCAGCCGCGCGTCGTCGCGATGCTCGGCCACAATGTGCCGCTGATCTTCATGGTGACCTTCGGCGTCGGAACGGGCCTCGCAGGGCTGGCGGGCGTCATCGCCGGGCCGGTGCTGGGCACCTATCCGGCGATGGGGTTTGAGCTGGGCAGCATCGTCTTCGTGGTGGTGGTGCTGGGTGGGCTCGGCTCGCTGATCGGTGCATTCCTGGCGTCGCTGCTGATCGGCGTGCTCCAGACGTTCGCCATCGCGGTGAACGGTTCGCTGGCAGACGTGCTGGGATGGCTCGGCATGCCCGTCACCCGCACCACCTTCATGCATGATGTTTGGTTCGCGACCTTGCCGCAGGTCGCGCCGCTGCTCCCCTATCTGCTGCTGGTGCTGGTGCTGATCTTCCGGCCGACCGGCCTGTTCGGGACGCGCGAAACATGAGCACGCTGACCCAGACGCGCCGCGCGCTTCAGGCGCGGAGATGGCGGCGGCATCTTCTCGCCTGGATCGGCTTCGGCATCCTGCTCGCCGTCGCGCCCATGGCAAGCTCAAGTTTCGGCCTCACCATCCTGACGCAGATCTGCATCGCCGCCGTCTTTGCGCTCGCCTACAACATGCTGCTCGGCCAGGGCGGGATGCTGTCGTTCGGGCATGCCGTCTATTTTGGCCTCGGCGGCTATTTCGTCATGCACGTGATGAAAGCCGCCGCCGCCGGCTGGCCCATCCCGGTGGTGCTGATGCCGCTTTTCGGCGCACTGTTCGGGGCCGTGTTCGGCGCCCTCATCGGCAGCTTCTCGACCCGCCGGGCGGGCACCGTCTTCGCCATGATCTCGCTTGGCATCGCGGAGCTGGTCGCCGGATCGGCGCTCATCCTGGTGGCGTTTTTCGGCGGCGAGGAAGGCGTCAGCGCCAACCGGACGAAAGGCCCGGCATTTTTCGGCTATCACCTGGCGCAACAGATCGAGGTGTATTATTTCGCCGCCTTCTGGTTCTTCCTCGCCACGCTGCTGATGTACCATTTCTCGCGCACGCCTGCGGGCCGCATGGCCAATGCCGTGCGCGACAATCCCGAGCGTGCCGAATTCATCGGCTACAGCGCGCGCCATGTGCGCTTTACCAGCTTCGTCGCCTCGGCGTTTTTTGCAGGGCTGGCGGGCGGCATGTTCGCCGTGCAGTTCGAGATCGTCACCGATGCTACGGTCAACACGGTGGCCTCGGGCCAAGTGCTCCTGCAGGCCTATATCGGCGGCATCGGCTATTTTATCGGCCCGATCTTCGGCGCGATCCTCTTGACCCTGCTCAGCACCGTCGTCAGCGGCGCCACGGATTTGTGGCTCCTTTATGCCGGCCTGATCTTCGTGGGCACGGCGCTTTTCGTGCCTCAGGGTCTCACCGGTCTCGTGATGATGCACGCGCCCGCCTTCAGGACCGGCCGCGCGGGCGGGCTGATCCTGCCCTATACGCTGGCGGCGCTGCCCCTCGCCGCCCTGCTGCTCGGTCTGATCGGGCTCCTTGAGACGGTCAATTTCGTCAACCGCGCCGGCGTCGGCGACACGGCCATGCCTCTGTTCTATCTGACCTTCGACACGCAGAGCTGGACGACATGGCTCGGTTTCGCCGCCCTGGCAATCGCCGGAGCGCTTGGCTTGTACCGGGTGCGGCCGCTGGCGCAGGCCGCCTGGGCGAAGGCGAACCCGCCGCTCGGGCGCCAGGTCGAAGCCGCGGGCGGCGCCGGCCTCCAAAAGTCCGCCATCCTTCGCGAACAGGCGGCAGAATGACCCCCGCCCTTCAACTCACCCAACTGCGCAAATCCTTCGGCCGGACCGAGATCATCCGGGGTGTCGATCTTGAAATCCGCCCTGGCGAACGGCACGCCATCATCGGCCCGAACGGCGCCGGCAAATCCACGCTGTTTCACCTGATCAGCGGCCGCTATCGCCCCACCTCGGGCAGCATAAAGCTGCGCGGCGAGGCGATCGGCGGCCTCGCCCCCTATGACATCTACCGGAAGGGCCTGGCGCGCAGCTTCCAGGTGACCAACATCTTCCCCAATCTGAGCGTTTACGAGAATGTGCGCTGCGGCGCGCTCTGGTCGAAGGGCTATGGCTATTCCTTCCGGCGCAGCGTCGAAACCCTCGAAGACGTCAACCTCGCCACCGAGGAAATCCTGGAGAAAATTCGCCTCGCCGACCGCTTCGACGTGCCCGCCGCCTTGCTGACCTATGCGGAGCAGCGGGCGCTGGAAATCGGCATCACCCTGGCGGGCGGCGGCGAGGTCATCATGCTGGACGAGCCGACCGCCGGCATGAGCCACCATGAAACCGGGCAGATCGTCGATCTCATCCGGTCGGTGTCCGAAGGCCGCACCATGATCATCGTCGAGCACGACATGGGCGTCGTCTTCAATCTCGCCGATCGCATTTCGGTGCTCGTCTATGGCGAAATCATCGCCACCGGCGACCCGGCCGCCATCCGCGCCAACAGGGCCGTGCAGGAAGCCTATCTGGGGACGGAGGTCGCGGCCGATGCTTGAGGTGAGGGACCTGCACGCCTTCTACGGCAAAAGCCACATCCTGCAAGGCGTCAGCTTTGATGTCGGCGAGGCGGAAATCGTCAGCCTGCTCGGCCGCAACGGCGTCGGGCGCACCACCACCGTCAACGCGATCATGGGCAATGTCGATTGCCGGGGCTCGGTGAAGTTCCGCGGCGCCGAGCTGGTCGGCCTGCCCTCGCATCAGATCGCGCGGCGGGGCTTGGGCGTGGTGCTGGAGAACCGTGAGATCTTCCCCACCCTGACGGTGCGCGAGAACCTGATCCTCGGCATCAAGGACATGCGCCGCCAATGCCGCTGGTCGATGGAGGACATGTACGCCCTGTTCCCCAATCTGCGCCAGCGCGCCGATGTGCTTGGCGGCGCGCTGAGCGGCGGCGAACAGCAGATGCTGGCCATCTGCCGCACGCTGATGGGCGATCCGGACCTGATCATGGTCGACGAACCGACCGAAGGCCTGGCGCCGAAGATCGTCGCCCAGGTCGCCGATCTGCTCGGCGAAATCGCCCGGCGCGGCATCTCGATCCTGCTTGTCGAGCAGAAGCTCACCATCGCGCTGAGGGTGGCGAGCCGCGTCTATGTGATGGGCCACGGCCAAATCGTCTTCGAGGGCACCCCGCACGAATTCGAAGCGCACGACACCATCCGCCAGGAGTGGCTGGAGGTCTAGCCGAGTTGCGCCGTTTGACCAACAGATGGACTCAGCCGATGGTGTCGGCAAGGCGGTGTAGGCAGCCCCCGAGGGTGTGCAGATCATCAATGGCGGGAAACGATAGAGGCGACTGTCCGCCGGATTTTCTCGGTCGTAGCCCGATCCCGGCGAGGGAGAGTTTCGCCTCATTCCAGTCTTCAGGAGCCGTCGACCACGACGGGGAAAGCTGACCCAAAATTACCGTGACATTCCCATCGGGTCAGCGAGGACGATATGATGCAACATCCAATTGGCGTCACGAGAGTTGCTGCTAGTAACGCCTCATGAGACGGTTAAACGTTGCGTGCAGGACTTTGATTATTAGGTCAGATGCGAACAAATTAGTTCAAAGTTAGTCAAATAATTTCATCGAATTGACCGGCCAGAAGAGGCGCCGTGATTACAACGGATGATAACCGCACACCATGATGTTCAAAACTATGCCGCAATGCATTCCAATCTATTAATGAATTCTCCGGCATCGACGGCCCCCGGAATCCACCGAGGCGTTTCAGCCGTTACCTTTCGAAGAATATCTCTGCCGACAGAACAGTAACCGTTGGGCGTCAACCTAATGAGTTTTACTCCGATTGGAAGAGTGCGTACGTGAATTTTCCTTAATTCCGGTCTTTTTTCACAAAATTGTTCGTAGTGGAGCTTCCCCAACTCATCATCCACTACCATCTCAATGCCGGCATCGACAGCGGCATTTTGAAGCGAAAGAAGATTGCCGTAGATGGATTTAACATTCCCAACCGGGCCGCCAGGACTTAACTTGCCAATTTGTTGCAACGGCGTCACGATCCATTCTGTCACCCCTAGTGCAAACAGAACTTCTGGCATTCTTTGGAGTTGTCCGCGATCAGATGGAAGCAATACAGAATTGATAGCAATATTAGTCCACTTACCTAATACGACCTTTGCGACCCGAATACCTTCGAGAGTTGCCGTCCAGGAGCCCACTACACCACGAATTCGGTCGTGAATTATATCAACGGCGGAATTTAGCGAGACAGCAATTTTCGTCGGCGGAGTGCTTAGCAAGCTAGGTGCCGCCCTAGCAAGGAGCACTCCGTTAGTTACTAGTGCCACAGGCACGCCGTAAGCTGCGCATGTGCGGAGAATCGCCTCAGTATATGGCAGAGCCCCTTCAGTCAGTGGTTCGTGCCCCTGTATAGATACCGCTAATACCTTGGCGCTTTTTTTTATAGACGCCAAAAACTCAATTATATGATCGACGGATAAAGCGTTGCCAATAATTTCATCTCTTTGATCGATAATACAAAATGAACAGGACAGATTGCAGCCTCCTCCCAAAATAAATGTTAAAAATACCCCATCATCTTCCGATTCAAATTCAAACGGCGCTAAACCTACATTGGCCATAATAGGCTTCACTCTGTCAAAATTAATCTAATTTAGAATAAAACATTTTCTGTATACATGCAACATACAACATCTCTACTGGTTCGTCCTCTTGACGCACCCCCGGTAGAGGTTCCCCAAATTGCCGCAATCTCAAGAATTGGAGCACTGCTCGATATTTCAAAAGCAATTTCGCTTCCAAAATTATAGCTAAGATCAACGGTTCTTCAGGGTTTCACTAAAGGCGCAACGCTAGTAACGTTCCAGAAATTCATTCAACCTCAGCATTAAAAATCCCAGATATTTCAATTTTCGCTGCGCCTCGTCACCGTCCAAATCTAACAGTTCATCGGCTTTTCCAGTCATTCCCAGGTAACTAAAGGCTGCGGCACAAACAGTGCGAAAACCCACCTCGTATCTTCCCGGCAATGCGCTTAACTCTAGCCCGCGACCAATGTAATCCCCCCTTTCACTCGAATGTTTAAACAGAGCGTACCCAACGTATTTGAGATCGGATTTTGACTGCGGCCATCCGCTCGCTTTGAAAAATACTGAAAAATTTCGCTGATCTAAATTCTGGAGAGCGCTGCCATAAAGAGCACGGAACTTAGGATCGGCGAGCCATTCGTTAGCGGTCGTCGTCAGGGAAACATGATGGGCAGAAAAACTCGGGCGACGGGTTGGGCCAAGGCTCTCGGAAATATCATCGCCCTCCTCGTCAATATCTAAGACAACGATTACCGCCCTCGAATGCAGCCACGCTAGGCGTTTCTCGGCATTTTTATCAACGTAACGTCTTAGAGCCTTAAATCTGGAGATTAGACTTTGAATATTGAGGAATTTCCTCCTGGATGATTTGTCATCGATATTTCTGTCACCTGCATCCAACACCCAAATTAGGGGCCTAGCTTTTTCATCGCGGCGTTCGATCGCCCAAAGTCGGTCAATCAGCCCCTTAAATCCAATAAGTTCAGTTTTGGGGTATGCGGCAATTAATACGTGCTCTGGCGCCACTGTAATAAGCGCATCGCAATCTTCGAAGTTGCGAACAACCAGTGATGCAACATCTTCTCCCGGAAGATACGGTTCATCTGGCGTCGATTTGCTTTCTTCGCCATCTTCCCCCTGATACTGATCGGGAATTTGGGTTATCAGATCTGCAACATATGAAGCCAGCTGAAGAATTCTCAGTGGGTTCAAGAATAGCCCTATATGCGGTGACATTGTCTCCATTTTCGTTAAGTACCGGCCACTGCTCCATAAAATACTCGATGAGTGCCTTCCCATCCATGGGGCTGAGGTTCGTTCGCGCCGTCGCCCCAAGTTTTGGGTTAAGAGAACGAAGACGAATGCCACGTTTCCGTAGCGCGTCGTCGAGAAACCTTTCACTATGGCGTATTTTTCCAGAAACTAGCCCGCCAGCATCCCTCCACCGGCTATAGACGTCGCGAACGTAACTTTGCGGATATCGGGCAGGATTGCTCAGATCACCTCCTATTTGCTGCTCAACCTTCTCTAAAACTCCCTCTATACTTCCATCATTGAGCTTAGGCATCTTAATTTTTCTCTCTTACCATAACCAATAATTTGTCTGCCCGACCTGCATAATTCCACACATTCGTGGAATATGTAAGCGTCGCTCTAATCATATAATTTATAGTCAATCATTTAATTTGAGGTATGCCGCATATGCGGAAAATGCCCCTCATATGCACTCTTGCGGAAAAGACCGATAAGTGCCATAGTTCGTGGAATTATCCGAATTCGTCGAAGATATATGATTGTTGGCTGTTCGGACAATGGCGATGACGCTGGCTGCTTCGCGGGATTAGCAGATTGTTCACGTATGCGCAACGAGCGTGATGCCGAGATGGACATCGCGAGTGCGTGGGCTCGCTTAGAGTGATAGGGGCTTCGGGAGTATGTCAGTGCTTGCCAAATCCGAGATCGACTGTGGCCTTATTCCGGAAATCGGTCAAAATAACGTTTGGTTCAGATCCAAAGGCAGCGATACAGTTCTTGTGTTTGTGCATGGACTGTTTTCATGCAGCAGGACAAGTTGGCTGTACAATAATAAAGGCATACTGGAGCAGAGCTGTTATTGGCCACAGCTTGTGGCGGGCGACACACGCTTTGGCGAAGTTGACATTTTTCTGGGAGGATATTATACGAACTTGGACTCTGGAAACTACGGAGTTAGATATTGTGTGGACGAGTTATTTTCTGGAATTAAGCAAAAGAACGGCGCGCAGACTGCTCCGATAAAGAAGAATAAGATTATATTTGTATGCCATAGTATGGGTGGGGTGATTGTTCGTAGTTTATTGGAGCGATATAGCGTTTGGTTTAAAGATAAAGATGTCGCCTTGATTTTAATTGCATCGCCATCGTATGGATCGCATGTTGTGGATACATTATCACCGCTGGTGGAGCTTTACGATAATCAGCAGATTCTGACCATGGCATGGAACAGCGCAATAATAGCTGATCTAGACGATCGCTTTAAAGATCTGAGAGAATCTGGTATTATTAAGAAATTGAAGGGAATTGAATTTTATGAGAGCAAATTTATCATAAAATCACGCTGGTTCCCTATTTTCAATAGAACATTAGTCGTGAGTAGAGAGTCAGCTGGCAGATATTTTGGCGCACCGAAACAAATACCTGGGAGTGATCATTTTAGTATTTGCAAGCCACGTAAAAAAGCGGATCTTGTACATCAATACCTTAACGATTTTTTGAATGAAGAAGGGTTTATTACAACTTAAGCGCTAAGCGGACGGTATCTCGGATAAAATTGAATCCATTTGATGTGCTAATAGTTCGCATTTTCAGCTCGCGGTGGTTTAGCAAAGGGGTAAATCCCCGCCAATGTTGTGATCAAACTTCTTTTGCCTATCTTGAGGCGAATCCTCCGGTCGTCGGTGCGATAGGTCACGGAGAAAATTGGCCCGAGCTCTCCGTCAAGCATCCTCAGCTTGAACGGAGAGAAACACCGCACTCTCACCGTGATCGGTGACGACGTGCGAGGGGCAGAATTGAGGCGAAAGGCGGCGCCAGGCTAAAAGCCTGTCTGTGGGCGAAGCCGCGAACCAGCCTAGCCGAGGGGCGGGCCGCCGGTCTCAGTTGCTCTGATGCGCCGCGCGCATTTTCGCCGGGAGCTCAAGCCGCGAATGGTCAAGCGCCTGCCAGTCGGCGGATGCCGTTTCGGTCTTTGCCTGGCCTGCGCCGAGGGGTACGACATGGACGATCTTGAAGCCGCGCTGCTTCAGGCCTTTGAGGAATTCCGGCAGGGCGGCGACGGTGCGCGCATGAATGTCGTGGAACATCACAATGCCCTTGCCCGCCTGCTCAAGCCGTTCGAGCGGGCGGCGGACCACCTCCTGCGGCGAAATCCGCTTCCAGTCGTCGGCATAGACATCGGCGCTCCAGATCATGATGCCGCGCGCGATGGCTTTCTGCTCAAGCGCCCTGGTCCGGTCCAGCGCAGGAAACCGCATGAAGGGTGCGACGGTGCGGCCTTCGCCCAGCGCCTTGGTCACCGAGGCGATGCCATTCTCCATCTCCCCCCAAGCCGTTGCCGGGGCCAGGTGCGACAGATTGAGCGGGTGATTTTGCGAATGCGTCCCGATGCTGTGGCCCTCGTCATAGGCGCGTTTGACGAGCGCGGGCGCGTTATGCGCCATCGATCCGACGATGAAGAAGGTGGCCTTGACGCATTCGGCGCGCAAGGCATCGAGGATCGGCGGCGTGTTCGTGCGGGATGGCCCGTCGTCGAAAGTCAGCACCACCTCATGATCGGCGAGCGGCAGCGTTTCCCCATACTGGATCGACCCGACCTTGGCGTGTTCGGCGGGGTCGACATAGATGACCCGGCTGGTGCCGAGCGCGTCCGGATGTCCCGGACAATCCTGCGCGATTGCCATCGTCGCCGTGCCGCAGAGCGCCAGGATACCAAGCGCAGCGCCTCGAAACATCATGCGCGTTCCCGTCCCTTTTTGATCGATATAGCGGAAGCGGCGAGCGGCCGCCTTTGGGAGGCTGACTCCGTTCGAATGAGTTGCGCAAAAAGCCGGACGCTGCCCCACCCCGGTCACCGAGTCCCCAGGCCCGGCTTAAGGCAGCGATGCCGATGAGGCAAGGCTCATCCTGGCATGATCTATACGGGATAAGACTTAATGGGAGCTTGCCTGAGGCCTTGCTTGGCCGCCGCCAGGCATTACGCCAGCCTGCCGCCATGTCGGCGCGGGGTGGTTCCACGCCGCTCTGGTCAGCCCCTGGCGAGGCCGGTGGCTTTCATCGCCGAGCCCATCGCGGCATCGCCCTCTTCCATGAATTTGGCGAAGTCCGGTCCGGCAGCCCAGCGCACGCCAAAGCCGCGATTGCCCATGAACTCGCGGAATTCGGCGAACTCGTTCACCTGTTTCAGCGCTGCCGTAATGGCGGCGGCAATATCGGCCGGCATGCCTTTGGGCCCGGCGAAACCGCGCCACGCGCCGGTCGTATAGTCGATGCCCATGGCCTCCTTCAGCGTCGGCACATCCTTGAAGGCGGGATTGCGTTCCGCCGCCATGATCGCCAAACTCCGGGCCTTGCCCGCCTCGATCATGGCGCGCGCTTCCGGCACCGAGCAGGTGACGATATCCAGACCGCCGTCCACAAGGTCCTGCATGGCCGGCGCGGCGCCGTTCAGCGGAACCCATGCGACGTGATCCGGCTTGAGGCCCATCGCCGTCAGCCACCCCACCAGGGCCAGATGCCAGATGCCGCCCTGGCCGGTGCCCGAGGCTTTCAGCTTGCCCGGAGGAGCGGCCTTGATCGCCTTCGCCAGGTCCATCACGGTCTTGTAGGGGCTGTGGGCATTCACCTGGATGCCCGGCGGGTCCTGGTTCATCAGGGCGAGCGGCGTGTAGCTGCTGGGCCTGAAATCGGTCATCGCCTGCCAATGCAGCATAGAAATTTCGACGGTGATGATGCCGATCGTGTAGCCGTCCGGCGCGCCCGTGGCGATGGCCGCATGGCCGACGACCCCCGATCCGCCAATCCGGTTCACCACGTTGAAGGGCTGTTTCAGCTGCTTTTCGAGAAGCGCCGCGACGAGGCGCGCGGTCGCGTCGGTACCGCCGCCGGCGCCCCAGGGGCAGATGATCGTCACCGGCCGGGACGGCCATGTCTGGGCCCTGGCGGCAGTGACCCCAAGCGCCAATGCCGCGCCACCCGCCACGCCGCCGGCCAAAACCTGCCGGCGGGTGAGACCGCTGCTCATGGATGTCCTCCCTCTTTGTCCTGTTTTGCCGGATCATAACGCAAATGCGGGCGAGTGCCACAGGCGCGCGGCGCATCCCCGCGGAAAACTCATTCCGGGCTGTCTGGCAGAGCACCGTCCCGGAGCCGCCCTATGCGCTCCGCTTTCGCCTCATCGGGTTCGGGAAGCAACGCCACGAGGCCGCAGGCCAGGATCGCGACAACAGCAAGCCCCAGGAACGCGGCGGCGTAGCCTCCCACCATCACCATCGCCCCGGCGGCGGCGTTGCTGAGCGAGCCGCCCACCCCCTGCACCGTGCCGAGCACGCCCCGGCTCGTGCTGTAGCGCCCGGAACCGACAACGAAATCGGCCAGCATCAACGGGATCAGCACATCCCAGATACCGGAGGCGACGCCGTCGAAGATCTGCGCCGCCACCAGCCAGGGCGCCGTGTCGAACCAGGCAAAGGCGGCGCCCCTCAGCGCCAGCGCGACGCAGGAGGCGGCCAGCAGCGGTCGAAGCCCCCACACCCCGGTCTTGCGCCCGACCACAATCGCGACCGGGATCGTGACGAGTTGGGCGACGAGAATGCAGGCCGAGGTCAGCAGCGTCTCCAGCCCCGGATGAGCAAGCGCCAGCTTCTGCCCGGCGAGCGGCAGCATGGAGGCGTTGGCGAAATGGAATGTCGCCGCGATCAGGGCCAAAATCATGAGCGGCCGGTTTTGCGTCAGCAGCGCCCAAAAACCTTGCGGATGCGCATGCGGCTGGCCGCTGGCGAAGCCGCGGGCACGCTCATGATCGATGGCTCGCGCCGGGATCGACAAGACGATAGCGGCGGATATCACCGCGAAGAACGGGACCAGGTAGAATGTCGTGTGCTGCGACCACCACCAGCCCACCGCTCCGACAAGCGCGGCGATAGTCAGGTTGCCGATCCGGTCCCACACGGCATTGCGGGCGAGGCGCGAGGGCAAGTCACGCGCCGCCACGAGGCCCAATGTCAACGCCGCTACCGTGGGCGCAAAGACGCCGCCGAGTACGGCCATGGTGAGGTCCGCGCCGAACACCACCGGGCCGCTCGGATGCCGTTCGATGGCGACGGCGCACAGGCCCAGCAGCGCCACCGCCGCCACCAGTAAGGCGCGCTTGGATCGCGCGGCGTCGATCAGCGCGCCGACCGGCGTGTGCAGCGCGATGCCGAGAAGCCCGCTCACCGTGAGCACGGCGCCGATCTCGGCCGGCGTCCAGCCCGCAGCCGTCACCAGAAAGACGCTGACGAACGCGCCGAGCCCGCCCCGCACATCGGCAAGGAAGAAGTTCAGGGCGTCCAGCCGGGAGTGAATGCCTGACAATGCGCGTCTCCCATGGCCACCGGATGAGTGTGCCTGACTATCATCGGCGGCCGGGGATCATAAGCCCCGATTTACACCATGAGATGCTTGGGCTTGATCGGCGCCTCGCGCACGCGGACCCCTGTTGCGTGGAACACGGCATTTACGATCGCGGCAGCCGGGCGGGCCGATTATGTCGTTTCAGCTTTCCTGTCCGCCGACGATGTGCTCCTCTCGCCCGCGAAGCGTTGATTTTCAATCCGAAAATCGCAAAAGGTCGGGGCGTCGTCGTGAGGCGGATCAGCAATCTGTGGAGGGGGCTTCGCACCGTTCTCCGGCATCATCGTGCGCAGCTCAGACTTTCGTTCAGGGTGGCCGTCGCCGCGCTGCTGTCTCTGGTGCTCGCCCAATTCTTCGGGCTTCCCCTGCCTTTATGGGCGGTGCTCACGGCCGTCATCGTCACCCAGGTGAGCGTCGGACGCTCGCTGAAGGCGACGACGGACTATCTCGCAGGCACGGTGGGCGGGGCGGTCTATGGCGGCGCCATCGCGGTGCTGATCCCGCATTCCAGCGAAGTTTCGCTGCTTGCGGTGCTGGCGCTCGCCGTGGTGCCGCTGGCGCTGATCGCGGCCATCAATCCCAGCCTCACGGCGGCGCCGATCACCGCGATCATCGTGCTGCTGGTTCCGGAAATGACGCATGTCACGCCACTCGCCTCGGTGCTCAATCGCCTGCTGGAAGTGGCGCTCGGAGGCGGCACGGGCTTCGTCGTTTCGCTCATCCTGCTGCCCTCGCGCGCGCATCGCCTTCTCGCCGAGACGGCCGCCGAGGCGCTCGACCTGATGGCGCGGGCGCTCGGCAAGCTGCTCGCCGGCCTGACGCGCGGGCTGGATATGAACGCGCTGCACCGCATCCAGGACGGCATCGGCCAGACTCTGGGACACTTGCAGGCGGTCGGCGGCGAGGCCGAGCGCGAGCGGTCGGCGCGGCTCGCTTTCGGCCCGCACACCGGACCGCTGTTGCGGACGCTGCTCCGGCTGCGCCACGACATCGTCATGATCGGCAGAGCCACCATCGTGCCGCTGCCCGGCCCTATCGGTGACCGGCTTGAGCCGGCGCTGGCGCAAATCGCGGCGACCTTCACCGAATATCTGCGCGCCAACGCCACCGCGCTGCGGGCGCGCCGGCCGCCGCCCTCGCTCGATGCCGCCGAAGCGGCGCTCCGCGCTTACGTGACCGCCGTCGCGGCGCTGCGCCAGGAGGGCCTTACGCGCAGCCTTCCCGGTGACGCGGCGGAACGGCTTTTCGCCATCGGTTTCGCGCTGGAGCAGATGCACCAGAATTTCAGGGATCTCGACCGGTGCGTGACCGAATGGGCAGAATTGCCCCACGAGGCAGACCGTTAAAACGAGACAAGGCGCGCGCCGTGGAAACTTATCCGAGCGCTGAAAGTTTTCCTCTCGCCCGATCCCGGTGCTGCGCCCGCGCAGCCATTGCCTTTACGCTTTATACGCGAAACTCCTTGTAGGTAGAGTTTCCGGGGGCGGAGTGCCGCCGCTTCTGTATGAAAACAGTATTGCAGGGTTGTCATCCATGCCGGTAACGCAGCTTTTGGGAAGCGCGATCAACGCTTTCGGAATCAGGACGGGAGAGAGCCCGCGATTTGAGGTCATCCACAATGATGGCGAGCTGGCGATTAGGCGCTATCCGGCCCTGCTTCGAGCCAGAACCTTCGCGGCCGGTCCCTACGACGAGAGCACCGAGGCGGGGTTCCATCGTCTGTCGAAATACATGTCCGGCCATAATAGCGGCGGCGTGCGGCTTTACCCGCTGAACTCTCTCACCCAATCCAATCTGCGCGGCGAGCCTATCGCCATGACGACGCCGATGCTTCAGCTGCCCGCCGAGGGCGGCTGGACGATGGCCTTCATCCTGCCGAAGAAATATACCGTTTCGACCGCGCCCAAACCGCTCGATGCCACGATCGAGCTGGAGCAGGTGCCGCCGCAAACCATGGCCACCCTGCGCTATACCGGCAATGTCGATGAGGTGCGCGTGCAGCGCAAATTCCGCGAATTGCGCGGCTGGGTGCAGAGCATCGGCTGGCGCAGCATATCGGAGCCGCTGGCCGCGCAATACGATCCAACCTTCACCATCCCGTTCCTGAGGCGCAACGAAGTGCTGGTGAGAGCGGAGCCGCTGCACTCGTGAGGCGAGACACGTCGCGCATCGGCGCGAACCGAGCGCCTAGAGCGGGATCGGGAAACGTGGACACCGGTTGCGTCGAGAAAATGCGACAAAACAAAGAATTAGAGCCGCGCTCCGATTCAATCGGAGCGGAAGAGGCTCTAGACCGGCAGCGTCATTCCGAGGACGAGATCGCGCGTGAGCTCGGAACTTGCGGGAAATCAAAGCGGCGCGCCGAGGACTATCGACACGCCGCTTGAGCAACTTGCGATCAATTATCCAGGAAGCTGCGCAGCTTGCGGCTGCGGCTCGGATGCTTCAGCTTGCGCAGCGCCTTGGCCTCGATCTGGCGGATACGCTCGCGGGTGACGCTGAATTGCTGCCCCACCTCTTCCAGCGTGTGATCCGTATTCATGCCGATGCCGAAGCGCATGCGCAGCACCCGCTCCTCGCGCGCCGTCAGGCTGGCGAGCACGCGCGTCGTCGTCTCGCGCAGGTTCGACTGGATCGCCGCGTCGATCGGCAGGATGGCATTCTTGTCCTCGATGAAGTCGCCGAGATGCGAATCCTCCTCGTCGCCGATCGGCGTTTCGAGGCTGATCGGCTCCTTGGCGATCTTGAGCACCTTGCGCACCTTGTCGAGCGGCATCGCCAGCTTTTCGGCCAGTTCCTCCGGCGTCGGCTCGCGGCCGATCTCATGCAGCATCTGGCGCGAGGTGCGCACGATCTTGTTGATCGTCTCGATCATATGCACCGGGATACGGATGGTGCGCGCCTGATCGGCAATGCTTCGCGTGATCGCCTGGCGGATCCACCAGGTCGCATAGGTCGAGAATTTATAGCCGCGGCGATACTCGAACTTATCCACAGCCTTCATCAGGCCGATATTGCCTTCCTGGATCAGATCGAGGAATTGCAGGCCGCGATTGGTGTATTTCTTGGCGATCGAGATCACGAGGCGCAGATTTGCCTCGACCATTTCCTTCTTCGCCTCGCGGGCCTCGCGCTCGCCCTTCTGCACGATCTTGACGATGCGGCGGAATTCGGAGATCTCCAGGCCGGTCGCCGAAGCGAGGCTCTGGATTTCCCGGCGGATGTCTTCGACGCGGTCGGACTCGCGCTCGATGAACGGCTTCCAGCCCTTGCCCTTCAGCGCGTGAACCCGGTCGGACCAATTCGGCTCCAGCTCGCTGCCCTGATATTCGCGCACAAACTCGTCGCGCTTGACGCCATAGCTGTCGGCAAGGCGCAGGAGCCGGCCCTCGAAGCCCATCAGCCGCTTGTTGATGTCATAGAGCTGCTCGACCAGCGCCTCGATGCGGTTGGAGTTGAGCGACAGGCTCTTCACTTCGGTGATGATTTCGCCCTTGAGCTTCTTATAGCGCTTCTCCTGCGCCGGGCTCAGCTCGTCATCATGCAGCTTGCGGTCGACCAGCTCGTCCTGGAGCTTGCGCAGCTTCTTGTAATTGCCGGCGATATTGTCGAAGGTTTCCAGCACCTTCGGCTTCAGCTCGGCTTCCATGGCGGCGAGCGACATGGCGTTCTCGAACTCATCGTCGTCGAGATCGTCCTCACTGACCGGCGGCGGTACTTCCTCGCCGTCCTCGTCATTGGATGGAGCGGCAGCCGGAGCGGGCGCGGGTGGCGGGCGCTACGTGAACGCCATTGGCGCCGTTCACCGGCATCTCACCCGTCGGCTCGGGGGCGCGCGCGAACGGTCCGGAATAGGTCGCTTCCAGATCGATGATGTCGCGCAGCAGGATCTTGCCTTCGTTCAGCTCGTCGCGCCAGATGATGATGGCCTGGAAGGTCAGCGGGCTTTCGCAAAGCCCCGAGATCATCGCCTCGCGGCCGGCCTCGATGCGCTTGGCGATGGCGATTTCGCCCTCGCGGGAGAGCAGCTCGACGGAGCCCATCTCGCGCAGATACATGCGCACCGGATCGTCGGTGCGGTCGGTCGGCTCGGTGGCTTTCTCCGACTTGGCGACCGGCATCGCCGCCGTCATCGAGCGGTCTTCATCGTCCTCGTCGACGGGGGTGGCGTCGGTTTCCTCGGCCTCTTCGGCATCGATCACATTGATGCCCATATCGGAGAGCATTGCCATGATGTCTTCGATCTGCTCGGAGGACACCTCGTTCGACGGCAGGACTTCGTTCAGCTCGTCATAGGTAATATACCCACGCGACTTGGCGACCTTGATGAGCTTCTTGACCGCCGCATCGGACAGGTCCAACAGCGGGCTGTCGGGCGTTTCCGCCGTCTGCGGGTCTTGTTCTTCACGTTTTGCAGTCGTTGCCATCCCGTACTCCAGATGGTCGCCCTGTCTGATACCGGCCACCATAAACCGCGCTGTCCGCTCCAGCAATCAACCCGCCAATCCGGCTATTGGCAGGCGCTGAATCGAGGATCAGCACGGCGTTTAACCTTGATATCGGGTACTTGAATGGTGCCCGCCCGCCGGCGAACGTAACATTCCGCAGTCCCGACAAACCTTAATGTCCCGTCATTTGCAGAAGAGCGTCAAACAGCAGCCGCAACCGGCATCCGAGCGAATCACTGCAATCAGCACAAATTTACGGCTAATGCACTAGGGTTAAATCTTCTTAAAGCCCTGCTGCCCATCGGGCAGTGCCTCGTCCGTAGGTCCTTTTCCATAAACATCCGGCGATCGGTCAACGCCATCGCCGCCCCAGTCCTGGTTCAGCAGATCCTGCAGCTTGAGAAAATTTTCTTCCGATTGCTCGTTTGCGAAGCTTCGTTCAGCCGACTCCAGCTCCCGTTTCAACTCAACCGACTTACGGTGCAGCGCCAGCCTGTGCCGCCAGCCCATCAAAACGCCGTCATGCGAGGCGTGGGGCTGCGTGTTCCAATCACTGTTGTGCGTAATGGCGTGCTCAACCTGGGCCAAAAGTTCAAGATGGCCCAACTTCCCCAATTGATGATGCAAGGCCTGCTTGTCAAGGGGATTCTGCTGGCTGTAGACCGAGAGAATGCAATCGCGCAGCCGCTGTAGCGGCTCGGCCTCAAATTGGATGCTAGCCACGTCTTCCATATAATCGTCGAGCAGCCAGGGGTGGTTGAGCAGCGTGATCAGGATCAGCGCTTCGCGTTGCGGCAGGCTGTTGCCCTGCGCTCGCAACATGGCGCTCTGAGCCAGGCTCGGCGAGGCCGCCATGTCGGCGAAAGGCTGGAAACCGCCGCGTTTCGGCCCGGTGAATCCGCCCGCAAGCTTGCCGCTGCTGCCCTGCCGGTCCGCCCGGACGCGCGCCCCCGCGCCGTTGTCCTTGTCCCAATCCGTCGGCGCCGTTGCCGAAACGCGCTGGCCGGTAGCTGTTGAACTGCTCGCGCAATCGCCGCCGCGTCTCCTGCTCGTAATATAGCCTGACGGTTTTATCCCCGATCGTGCCGATAAGCTCCGCAAGGCGCCGTTCAAACTGCGCGCGGCGCTCCGGCGTCGTCCAGGTCCCGGCGGCGAGCTCCTTGGCCCAAAGCACATCGACCAGCGGCTGCGGCGCGGCGAGCGCGCGCGCCACCGCCTCGGCGCCCTGCTGGCGCAGCAGATCGTCCGGGTCGAGCCCGTCCGGCAGGAAGGCGAAGGCGAGGCTCTTGCCGGGGCTGAGCAGCGGCAGGGCTGTCTCCACAGCCCGATGCGCCGCCTTGCGGCCCGCCGCGTCGCCGTCGAAGCACAGCAGCGGTTCGTCCGCCATCCGCCACAGCAGCTGCAACTGGTCCGGCGTCAACGCCGTGCCGAGCGGCGCGACCGCATTGGCAAAGCCCGCACGCGACAGGGCGATCACGTCCATATAGCCTTCCGCGACGATGACGCTGCCCTGCTCATGCGCCGCCTTGCGCGCGGTTGCGGCGTTGAACAGCACCCCGCCCTTATGGAAAAGCGGCGTTTCCGGCGAATTCAGATATTTCGGCTGCTGCTCGTCGCTGAGCGCGCGCCCGCCGAACGCGATCACCTGCCCGCGCAGGTCGGAGATGGGAAACATCAGCCTGTGGCGGAAGCGGTCGTAGCTGACGGGAATATCCTCGCCCGAAATCAGCATGCCGGACGCCGCCATGTCGTCGGTGGCAAAGCCCTTCGCCGCCAGATGCTCCTTGAGCTGGTGACGCCCTTGCGGCGCATAGCCGAGCCGAAAACGCTCGATGTCTTGCTCGTCCCACGCCGCGCCGTTCCAGATAGGCCCGCGCCTCGCGCCCGGCTGCCCCGCGTAGCGCCTCCTGGAAGAAGACGCAGGACGCCTCGGCAACCTTGCGCAGGCGCACCGTCAGCGCCTCGCGCGCCTCCGCCTGCGGGGTCGATTTGGGCATTTCGACGCCCGCCTCTCCCGCGAGCCGTTCGACGGCTTCGGGAAATTCCAGCCCTTCAGTCTTCATCAGGAATGCGAAGATGTCGCCATGTTCGCCGCTGGCGAAGCAATGGAAAAAGCCCTTCTGGTCATTGACCGTGAAAGACGGCGTCTTCTCCTGCTTGAAGGGCGACAGCCCCGCGAATTCCCGTCCCTGCCGCTTCAGCTTGACGCGCCGCCCGATCACCTGGCTCGCCGGAAGCCGGGCGCGGATCTCGTCAAGCAGCGAAGGCGGAAAACGCATGCAGCTATCCTCATCAAGCGCGCCGGATCAAGGGGTCTCGTTCTTGCCCCAGGGGTGTCGTAAGTGTCTGGATGCCAGCCGGCTGAGGCTGCGCTTTCGGCTGGCGGATTCAGCCGGTCCGACCCCAGTCTCCTTGAGTCGATCCAAACCGCCGGCTTGGACAACAGGCACGAAAACACGTCCAGGCGCGACGGTGCACGAACGATCAGGTTCGACCGCGAAGCTTAGGTGATTCGAGTGCCCGTGCCGCCACCTGAAACCGCAATGGAAATGCCTGTGGATAAGCCGCCCGCCGCCATGCTCCCCGGCGATCAGCCTTTGCCGCAAAGTTGGGCGCTGGCGCGGCACTTATGCTCCTGGCCGACCCCACCGCCGAAATCGATATAGCCTTCGCATTTAACCCCGCGCGCCTCGATGGTGAAACCCTTCGACCCCTCGGCGGCCATCTGGTCTTTGGCCCTGTTGATCACCTCGTCGAGATTGCTCTGGGCGAAGCCCGTAACGTTCTGCTCACCGAAGCCGGTGGCGATGGCGGTCACGGCGCGGCAACTCTTTTCCGGTTTTGCGGGCAGGTCCGAACGGGCGGCCGCTTCGTTCAGCTTCGCCGTACCGGCCACCTCGCCGCAAGCGGACAGCCCCGCAAGGGCCACCAACGCAACACAGGCAAAACGCATCCGGCCCCCCTCAGACCGCCACTTGCCGCTCGGCGATCATGTCGGCGATGGTGACCGTGTGCTCGGCGATCTCGCGCGTGCAGCAACTCCACCATCCGCCCCTCCAGGCTGATTACCCCCTTGCCCGCATTTTCGGGCAGATCGAAGGCGGCGATGATCTTGCGCGCCCATGCCACCTCTTCGGCGGACGGGGCGAACGCCGCATTGCAGGGGCCGATCTGCGAGGGATGGATCAGCGTCTTGCCGTCCATGCCGAGCAGGCGGCCCTGGTTCAGCTCGGCCTCAAACCCCGCCTCATCGCCGATCTCGTTGAACACACCGTCGATGATGTCGATGCCATAGGCGCGTCCGGCCGCGACGCAGGTGGAGAGCCAGGCGAGCATCCCGACCCTGCCGCCGGAAAGCGACGCGCGCGTTTCCTTGGCCAGATCGTTGGTGCCCATGACGAAGACGGTGAGCGGATAGGCCGCCGGACCGGCTGCCGCAATCGCGGCGGCGTTGAGCATTGCCCGCGGGGTCTCCATCATCGCCCAGAGCGTCTGCGTCACCGGCGCGCCCGCATGGCGCAGCAGCGAACGGACCATCTCCAGATCGGCCGGCGCCTGGACTTTCGGGATGAGGATCGCGTCGGGGCCTGCTTTCGCCGCAGCTTTCAGGTCGTTCTCTGCCCAGGGCGTGTCGAGCGCATTGACGCGGATGACCACCTCGCGCTTGCCATAGCCTCCCGCCTGCACCGCCGCCATCACCTGCTCGCGTGCGGTTTGCTTGGCGTCAGGGGCGACCGCATCCTCCAAATCGAGAATCAGCGCATCGGCGGCGAGCGTCTTGGCTTTCTCCAAGCGCGCGGGCGTTGGAGCCGGGCATGTAGAGGACACTGCGGCGCGGTCTGATCGGCATCGATAAACCTTGAGTTTGCGTGAAGCGGCGATACTCTCCGACTTGGGTTTAGGATAGACGAGCCGCCAGCGCCACAAAAGTCCTAAGCTCCGCATCATCACAGCGGAAATAAGTTTTCGGGCGTTGCGAGCCGACGGAACGGATCATCATGGCCACCATACTCAGCCTGTCATCGCAAGTGGCGCGCGGCCATGTCGGACATTCCGCAGCGGTGTTCGCCTGGCAGCGGCTCGGCGTCGAAGTGGTGGCGCTGCCCACCATCCTGCTCTCCAACCGGCCGGATTATCCGCAACGCGGCGGGGGAGCGCGTCAGCCCGGAGCTGCTGGGCCGGATGGTCGCGGCGCTCGATGCGAATGGCTGGCTGGGCGAGATCGACGCGGTGTTCACCGGCTATCTGCCGAGCGCCGGGCATGTCGCCTTCGCGGCCGGTGTCGTCGCGCGGCTGAAGGCGGCCAGGCCCGAGCTTCTCTATTGCTGCGATCCGATCCTGGGGGATGAGCCGGGCGGGCTCTACATCGCCGAGGATGCCGCCAATGCCTTACGCGAAACGCTGCTTCCGCTCGCGGATGTGGTCACACCGAACCGCTTCGAGCTGGAATGGCTGACCGGGCGCGCCGTGCATTCCCTCGCCGACGCGGTTGACGCCGCGCGGGGCATGGCAAGGCCGATGGTGCTGTCGACCTCCGCTCCCGCCAGCGCCGAACATGAATTGAGCCAACCTGCTGGTCGAGGCGGATCGGGCATGGGTCGCTTCGGTCGAGCGGCGCGCGAAGGTGCCGCACGGTACCGGCGATCTCGTCGCGGCGCTGTTCTTCGGCCATCTGCTGCGGTCGCGTCCGGCGCCGGAGGCTCTGGCGCTGGCCACCGCGGGGATCGAAGCGGTGATCGATGCCAGCGCGGACCATGAAGAATTGAATCTCATCGCCAGCCAGGAAAGCTGGGCGGCGCCCGGTCCCTGGCCCGTTAAGCCGCTCGATGCGGATGCGCCGTGACGCTGGTCGCGGGTGTGGATGGATGCAAAGCCGGGTGGCTCTGCGTGTTGCTGGACGCTGCGACCGGTTCGCCGCAAGAGGCGTTCATCAGCAAAAGCCTGGCGGAAATCGCCGCGATCGAAGCAGCGGTGCAAATCGCCGTGGATGTGCCGATGGGCATCGAGAGCGTCACCACGCGTGAGGGGCGCGGCTGCGACACGGCGCTCCGCCGCGTGCTCGGGCAGCGGCAATCCTCCGTCTTCGCGGTTCCCGCCCGCGCCGCGCTCGCCGAGACCGATTACCGCCTGGCCTGCGAGGCGGCGCTGGCGCATTCGGACCCGCCGCGCATGGTGTCGAAGCAGTGCTTCCACATCTTCCCCAAAATCCGCGAAGCCGACGCCCTGATCACGCCGGCATCGCAATCGCGCATCCTCGAATGCCACCCGGAAGGCGCGTTCTGGGCGATGAACGGCAAGCGCCCGCTCACCGAGCCGAAGAAGCTGAAATCGCGCGGGTATCCGCCAGGGCTGGCGCTTCGGCGCATGCTGCTGGAAGCAGCCGGCTACCCGGCCGCGTTCCTGGCTGCCGGACGTTTCCGGCCCTCGCAAGCCGGAGAGGACGATCTGCTGGACGCCTGCGCCTGCGCCTGGACCGCCCGCCGGGTGCTGCGCGGCGAAGCGCATCGCTTCCCGGACGCGCCGCGCCTCGATCCGCGCGGCCTTCGCATGCAGATCTGGGCGTGATCGTTAGAGCGAAATCAATTCTGATAAAAACGCCTTTTCGAAATCCCCGCGCAGGCGGGGATCCGGTATTGACTGGTGGTTCAACAACTTACTGGATCCCCGTTTTTACGGGGATTTTGGGAGAGATAGGCCCGGCTGCCTGCATCTGATCCGATCACGCCCCTAAGAGCGGGATCATTTTAATTGGAAGCATACCCCGAGTTGGCGAGATAGTTTCTGCACTCGTTGGGCGGGAAGTCATCGAGCAATGATCCAATGCGGTCGCAGACGGTCTCGACCGTGCGCTTTGCGGATTTTCGAAGCCAGTGTTTGAGCTTGGCAAAGACCTGCTCGATGGGGTTGAGATCGGGACTGTATGGCGGCAGGAAGAGGAGTTTCGCGCCGACGCTGCGGATGGCCTGGCGAACGGCTCTTCCCTTGTGGCTGCCGAGATTGTCCATAATCACAACGTCGCCAGCCTTCAGGCTGGGCAGAAGGAATTCCCGGACATAGGTGAGGAATTTCACGCCGTTGATCGGCCCGTCAAAGACGCAAGGCGCATCAATCCGGTCGCAGCGCAATGCGGCGAGGAACGTCTGGGTTCGCCAGTGACCATGCGGCGCCTTGCCGATCAGGCGCTTGCCGCAAGCGCTCCAGCCTCGCAGCGGCGCCATGTTCGTCTTGGTCCAGGTCTCATCGATGAAGACGAGCCGCGCCGGATCGATTTTCGCCTGATATTTTTTCCATTGCGCGCGCCGCCGGGCGACGTCAGGCCGGTCCTGCTCGCTTGCGACCGCGGTTTTTTTTAAAGCTCAGGCCCTCGGCATGGACGAAGCTCCAGACCGCGCCATAGCTCACCTCGACGCCGCGCTCCGCCAGATCCTTTTTCAGCCCGCGCAGGGTCAACTCGGGCACTTCGGCAAAGCGGGCATGAACAAAATCGCGATGCGCTGCCAGGATCACCGGCTTATAGCCACCCATCTGAGCCGGCGCGACGCTGCCCGTCGCCCGCTGCCGTCCGGACCATTTCGACACCGCCGACGGACTGATCTCGAACGCTGCCGCAATAGCGCGAATGCTTTCGCCCGCAGCCGCGCGCTTGACGACACGTTCCCTAAGATCAATCGAATAAGGCTTCCCCATCCATGCCGGCCTCCTCTCCAGCACCGATGATAAATCACTGTTCGCGAAGGAAGGGAATCCCAATTTTCCAATTCCGCCTAATCCGATCCCGCTCTAGACCATGATCGAATTCAAACGGAAACGATCATGGTCTAGATTTCTTTGTTTTCGCACGATTTTTCGGGAAAAACCGGTGTCCATCCCGTCTTCACGGGGACATGCTTTTCCCGATCACGCCCTTATCGCTCAATTGCCGGTGAGGAACAGTGCGAAGGGCTCCTCGACGGTGCGTTTCAGCAATTGCCGGTACGGCGCATAGCAGGCGTGGCCGCGCTTGATGCGCCCGAATTCGGCGCTGGCGACCGTCTTGAACGGCACCAGCACGATCGGCGTCGCCACCGGCGTGAGCTGCGCGCCGCGTCCCACCTGCAGCGTCGTCAGGATGCCGTGCAATTCGCCCCGGATCGTCGGCCGCGACACGATGATCAGCCGGTATTGCCCGTGCTTGTTGGTGACGAGGTAGATGTGCCCGGATTGATGCGGGGCCGAGACCGCGCCGCCTTGCGTATATTCGGCGTCGATCCGCTCCGATTCGCTGAACACCAGATTGGATGCCACCTGATCCCAGCGGATTTGGGTCAGATAGGCGTATATCGCTTCCGGCTCGCTGAAGGACGGGCGGAGCGTCACATAATCGCCCTCCATCCAGGTGACAGATGGCGCGTGAATAGGAGCCCAGCCCGTCATGCGCAAGGCCCGGCGGCGCTTCGCTGACCGGCACCGCATTGCGCTGCCGCAGGCTGACGGTGAGCGCTTCCTCCAGCCGCACCAGCGTCGCCAGCGTGAAGGGCCGGCGGCCGGCGAGCGCCTTTTCCAGCGTCGACAGGCTGATCTTGGCGATGGCGGCGAGCTGCTGGCGGGTCATGCGGCGTCGCGCCAGTTCCTCCGCGATGAGATCGGCGGCGACACGGCTTTCGGCGCTCGCCAGCGACTGTTCCAAACGGCGCGACACGAGCGGTCCCTCTTCCACCCAAACCCGTAATGAACCGCACATACCCGTAAATAAGGCGCCCGTGCAAGCGCTTCCTTACGGTTCACGGCGGCTTGCGGCCAAACAATCTTGAACAAGACGCTCGAACGCAGCGTCCAACTGGAGAAAAGCTGAAAGGCAAGCTACCCCGCTGGTGACGATCAAGAGGTTATTCCCATGCCCTCCCAATATTTCAAAATCGACATGCCGAAGATAACGAAGATGCCTGCGGATAATCCTGCCGCAGACCTGAATATCCGTTCACCTTTGATCCATTTTGGCACGCTTCTTCTTATTTTTGTCATAATCAATCTTGCGATGGGCGCAAGCGCACGTGCGGACGGGATTTACGTCCGCCCCGGCGATGCCCGCTCCGGTACGCTGCTGTTCAAGGCGGTCGAGGAGGACCGTTACGTCGAGGCGCCGCTGGTCGGCACCGATATCGACATCACCGTCTCCGGCCCGACGGCGCGCGCCCGCGTCACCCAGCATTTCTACAATCCGACGAATGGCTGGATCGAGGGCGTCTACGTGTTCCCGCTGCCGGAAAAAGCCGGCGTCGATACGCTGAAGATGGTGATCGGCAACCGCGTCATCGTCGGCGAGATCAAGGAGCGCCAGGAGGCCAAGCAGATCTTCGAGCAGGCCAAGGCCGAGGGCAAGAAGACCGCGCTGATGGAGCAGGAGCGGCCGAACATCTTCACCAATTCGGTCGCCAATATCGGCCCGGGCGAAACGGTCGTCATCCAGCTCGAATATCAGCAGACCGTGCCGCAATCGGGCAATGAATTTTCGCTGCGCGTGCCGCTGGTCGTGGCGCCCCGCTATAATCCCCGCCCCGTGGTGCAGACGGTCGATTTCAACGGCGGCAATGGCTGGGCCCAGGCCAGCGATCCGGTGCCCGACCGCGACCGCATCGAGCCGCCCGTCCTCGATCCGCGCGACAACGCGCCGGTCAACCCGGTGACGCTGGCGGTGCGCTTGCAGGCCGGCTTCCCGCTCGGCGAGGTCAAGAGCCGCTACCATCAGGTGAAGACCGAAATCGTCGACGACGACACGCGCGTCGTCAAGATCGAGGGCGCCGTGCCCGCCGACAAGGATTTCGAGCTGACCTGGACGGCAAAATCCGGCACCACGCCCGCCGCCGGCCTGTTCCATGAGCGCGTCGCCGATGCCGATTATCTGCTCGGCTTCGTCACGCCTCCGGCGCTGGAACAGCAGGCCAAGCCGCGCCCGCGCGAGATCATCTTCGTCATCGACAATTCCGGCTCGATGGGCGGCACCTCGATCACCCAGGCCAAGGCCAGCCTGCTCTATGCGCTGAAGCGGCTTTCGCCCGCCGACCGCTTCAACATCGTGCGCTTCGACGACACGCTGGAGGTGGTGTTCCCCACGGCGGTTCCGGCCGACATGGAGCATCTCGGCCAGGCGCGCACCTTCGTGTCGCGGCTGGAGGCGAGGGGCGGCACCGAAATGGTTCCGGCGATGCGCGCCGCGCTCGTCGATCAGGGCGGCGCGAGCAGCGAAATGCTGCGGCAGGTCGTGTTCCTCACCGACGGCGCGATCGGCAATGAGCAGCAGCTGTTCGACACGATCACCGCCGGACTTGGACGCTCGCGCGTGTTCATGGTCGGCATCGGCTCGGCGCCGAATTCCTATCTGATGAGCCATGCGGCCGAGCTGGGCCGGGGCAGCGTCGTGCAGATCGGCAGCGGCGCGGAGGTGGAGGAGCGCATGCGCGGGCTGTTCAGCAAGCTGGAGCGGCCCGCCGTCACCGATCTGAAGGTGCAGTTCTCCGAAAGCGGCGTCGATGTCACCCCCAAGGTGCTGCCCGATCTCTATGCCGGCGAGGCGCTGCAGATCGCGGCCAAGCTGACCGCCTTCGCCGGGACGATGCAGATCAGCGGCATGATCGGCGATCAGCCCTGGATCGTGAAGCTGCCGCTGAAAGGTGCGGCGGAAGGCAAGGGGCTGTCGAAGCTGTGGGCCCGCGCCAAGATCGACGACGCCGAACTCGGCGTGACGCTCGGCCATATCAGCCAGGCCGCGGCGGACCAGCGAGTGCTCGATCTGGCGCTGCAGCATAGCCTGATCAGCCGCCGCACCAGCCTCGTCGCGGTCGACAAGACGCCGAGCCGTCCGGACGGCGCTCGCCTGACCCGCGCCGACCTGCCGCTGAACCTGCCGGCCGGCTGGGATTTCGACAAGGTGTTCGGCGGTCGCGCAAGGCGAAGCCGGGCAGCGCGCCGAAGGCGGCAAGACCGCGCCCGTCACCGGAGGACGAAGCGCCCAGGCTCGATGCCGCCTACATCCAGAAGATCGCCGTGACCCGCACCAGCCCGGCGGCCGCCGGGCTCAGCGCCAGGCAGCCCGTCGCCAGCATCGCCCTGCCGAAGACGGCGACCGATGCCCGCCCTGCTGATCGGCGTCGGCGCTCTGCTGCTGATCGCCAATCTGTGGCTGATCGTGCTGGCATGGCGGCGGGAAAGGCGGGGCTGGGAGTAAGCGGAATGCACACGGGGACGGGGATGAGCTTCTCGTGGAGTGCGGCCGGCATCGCGGATTGCGATGGCGGCCGCCGCCCTGATCAGCGCTGGTCGGCCTCGCGCTGATCGGCAAGGGGCGGCGATCTATGCCAAGGCGGTGCGTGGCGCAAATTCTGCTTGAACGCGCCTTCGACCGGAGCCTGCGAGCCGGCACAGCCCGTCAAACCCTGGTCCTGGGCCGACACCTGGCCGGTCGCCCGGCTGGAAGTGCCGCGCCTCGGGGCCAGCGCCATCGTGCTGAAGGGCGCCAGCGGTCAGGCGCTCGCCTTCGGCCCCGGCCTGCTGGACGGCACGCCCGCCCCCGGCGAGCCCGGCACTTCGGTCATCGCCGCGCATCGCGATACGCAGTTCAGCTTTCTGCGCGATGTGCATATCGGCGACGAAATCCGCGTGACGCGCGCCGACGGCGCCATCTACTGGTTCCGCATCGCCGACGCCCGCGTGGTGCGCTGGGACGCCTCAGGCATCGATCCGCATGCGGACGGGCACTGGCTGGTGCTCTCCACCTGCTGGCCGCTCGACGCCGTCACCTCGGGCGATCTGCGCTATGTGGTGCGCGCGCAGATGGTCGGCCGGCAGATCACCGGCGAGACGGCGGCCGCCGCGCGGCTTTGATGGTCCGATGCACGCCGCCATGTCTTCACCCATTCGAGTGAGGCAGCCGCGATGGGCATGTGCCAATATGCCTCTCTGAATGTCCACCGATGGCTCGCAGCCCTCCTTACCAAGGACACCGCGATGATAAACAAACCTCGTGCTTTCCTTGCGGCAGGAGCCATTTTGTGCATCGCGAGCGGCTCCTCCGCAGTGGCCCAGCAAGATCAATATGCGGTCCAGGGATGGACGCAGGCCGAACGCGACCGGTGGTACAGCACCTCTCAGGGATCGCGCCTGCTTCCCGAGGCCTGGTTCATGGCGCTTGAGCTGCCCGGCAGCCCGGAGAAATTCGCCCCCGCCTTGACCACGAAACGGTATGGATATCTGACGGATTACGCAGCGGGCGCCCGGCTACCCGTCGGCTTTGTCATCGACCAGGGCTTTTCGCCAGACGCGAGCCCAGAGCGCTGGGTGGGAATGACCTGTGCGGCCTGTCACACCGGCGAAGTGACGTTTCACGGCAACAAGATGCGCATCGACGGCGCTCCAACCCTCGCCGACTACGAGACCTTCATCGAGGATTTCGCCGCGGCGCTCACGGCCACCGCCGGGCAACCGGAGAAATTCGACAGATTTGCCTCCGAGGTCCTTGGGACCGAATTGGGGGCGAAGAAAGATCAGCTCAAAACCGCGCTTCAGTCGCAGGCGGACTGGTATTCCCGCGTGGTCAGCAAGAGCCGTTCCACGGCGAAATACGGTCATGGACGGCTGGATGCTCAAGGGCACATTCTGAATAAGGTTTCGCTCATTGCCGGGGTGCCGGAACAGCTTGAGGGCTATCCCGCGGACGCGCCGGCCAGCTACCCGTTCCTGTGGTACGCGCCAAAACAGGAACGCGTGCAATGGAACGGAGATTTCACCGCAAACGAAAACCTTCCAATCCTGAGGAACATTGGCGAATTGATCGGTGTCTTCGGATCGGTGGATGTCTCCAGCAATACCAGCGCCTATCCTTCGAGCGTCCGCACCGATGCGATGAACGAGCTTGAGGATCTGATGAGAAAATTGCAGGCCCCGTCTTGGCCCGACCAGGCGTTGCTGCACCTGCCGCCATTGGCATCGACCGAGGCCGGTAAAGCACTTTTCCAAACGCATTGCGCCGCGTGTCACGTTTCGCTCGATAGAACGACCGGCGATCCGGCCGAACCTCTCGAACCGGGACAGACGATCGCGCAGATGAAGCCCTTCGAGGAGATCGGCACGGACGTCTGGCTATCCTGCAACGTCTACCTGCATCGGTCGAGAGCCGGTGTCTTTGAACCTCTTTTGAACAAGCCGATCGCTAATACCACTGAAATGTTGGTCCTGACTATTTTCGGGGTGTTTACCAACCCCAATCCCCCGGAGGCACCCGCCTCCTCCGCAGAAACTCAGCGTGCGGATTTGCTCTACGCCAGCAAGAATAGCGTGGAGACGCCGCTGACGAGGCCCGAGCGGGAGGAGACATGCCGACACCCCTCACAGCCGGACGATACGCTCGGCTATAAGGCAGGACCGCTCAACGGTATCTGGGCGACGGCGCCTTACCTGCACAATGGATCGGTCCCGACGCTCGCCGACCTGCTGCTTCCGGCCGCACAGCGCCCGGTGGTCTTCTCCGTCGGCGGCACCGAGTTTGACCCCGAACATGTTGGCTTCAAATCCGGCACCGGGGACGGACCGTTCCAGTTTCGCGTGCGCGACGTGGACGGCAAGGTCATTCCGGGCAATGACAATTCCGGGCACGACTATGGCACCGACCTCAGCACCGAGGACCGCGCGGCGCTGCTGGAATATTTGAAGTCTTTGTAGCGTTCGGCGCCGTAGACAGGCGATGTTCGACGCATCGTGACGGACATCCTTGTCCGGAGCGCCGAGCCCTTCAAAAACTGTAGCGCGGCGGTGAATTATCGGGCATGGATTCTGGCACAATGCCGATCACCACCCGGTTCTTCGTCCAGTCCACCACCGCTCTGCTCCTCGTCGGATTTCTGGCGCTGCTCGGTATTGTCGGAACGACATTCTGGCTGGCCGAGCGCGCGCAGGTCTACTTCAACGACGTCATCGAGGCGCGCGACGCGCGAGGCGCCGCCGTGGAGCTGCGCAATGCCGTGCAGACGGCGGAATCCAGCCAGCGCGGCTTTCTGTTCACCGGGAATGAAATCTATCTCGCTCCTTACGACACCGCAAAGACGCTCGCGCAGAGACAACTCAATGCGCTCGGTCAGATGCTTGCGTCCTATAAGGATGCGAGGGCTTCCCTTCAGCGATTGACGGCCATCATCACGGAAAAAATTCGCGAGATGGACCAGACGATCGCCCTGAAGCGCGACCGCCGGGACGCCGAGGCGCTCGCCATCGTGCGGACCAATCGCGGCAAGGCGCTGATGGATGAAGCCAATGTGTTCTTCTCCGGAATTATCAGCGCGACCGATGACCGGCTTACGACCGGCGTAGGGGAACAGAAAGCCAATGCTGCCTGGCTGCGCTGGTTCTCGATCATCGGTGGGATGATTATCGTCGCGGTCATCGGCGGCGCCACCGTCACGGTGCTGCGCTATACGCGCGAACTCGGCGCCGCGCGCGACGAGGTAAGCATTCTGAATACCGGCCTGGAAGAGCGCGTTAGAAGCCGAACCGCCGAGCTTGCCAAGGCCAACGCCGAAATCCAGCGCTTCGCGCATATCGTCACCCATGACCTGCGGGCGCCGCTGGTCAACATCATGGGCTTCACCAGCGAACTCGAAACCAGCATGAACGCCGTGCGGGCGCTGGTCGACCAGGCGGAGGCCGGCGGCGGCCCCCGACGATACGGCTGTGAAAGAGGCCCGCGTTGCGGTGAGCCAGGATCTGCCGGAGGCCATCGGCTTCATCCGCTCCTCGACCTTGAAGATGGACAATCTGATCAATGCGATATTGAAGCTGTCGCGGGAGGGGCAACGCCTGCTGCGGCCGGAGCGCGTGGATTTGCGCAGTCTGATCGAGGCAAGCGCGGCGGCGATCCAGCACCAGCTTTCGCAGGCAGGTGGGGAGATCAACCTCGAGCTGGATCTGCCACCCATCTTCAGTGACAGGCTGTCGCTGGAGCAGATATTCGGCAATCTCCTCGACAATGCGGTGAAGTACCGCTCGAAGGACCGGCCATTGCGGATCGATCTGCGGCCCGGCGCTGCGTCGAGAGACCGGATCAGCATCGAAATCGCGGATAATGGCCGTGGCATCGCCGAACAAGATCGGGAGCGCATATTCGAATTGTTCAGGCGGTCCGGGGCGCAGGATCAGCCTGGCGAGGGGATCGGCCTCGCCTATGTGCTGACATTGGTGCGCAACCTGGGCGGCGAGATCAGCGTGACCTCCGTCCTCGACCAGGGTACGACATTCCGCCTGGTGCTTGCCGCGGAGCCTGCGCGTGCCGGAGATTTCAGCCGTGTAGGTCCTAATGCAAAGAGTCTGCCGAAGCGCTATAAAGCGAAAGTATGTGTTTGACGCGGGTACGCCTTGAGCCGGATATCTGCGTCAGCAAGAGCGAAGACGACGGGCGCCAGCCGGCGAGGGGTCAGGCATGCTACCGAATTGCACGATTGTACCGAACCGCCCGCGCATCGGGCCGATGCTGCTGGCGACGGCTCTGCTGGTGGCTCACATCTCCTCGTCCTCGGCGCAGGACGGCCCGCCCGGCATCACGGTGCCGACCGTATTTCCCCCGTTCGATGCGGCTGCTCCTTCATGCAGCCAGCCTCCCGGCCTCAAGAAGGTGCTGGCGTTTGCGCAGGACAATCAGCGCGAATTCATGCAGGGCGTCGCTCACGGCCTCTCAATGGCCGCCAAGGATCGCGGACTGGAATATCGGGTATCGGTGGCCGATAATGAGGCCGCCAGGCAGATCGAACAGGTCGGCCGGTTTCTCGCCGCGAAAGTGGGTGCGGTGGTGGCGGCGCCGGTCGATCCCGCGTCCCTGAGCCACAGCCTTCAGGAGATCATATGGGCGGGCGGCTATGTCGGAACCGTCGTGCCGCCGCCAGCGATCTCCTTGCTCAACGCGCCGCAATATCTGACGGGGAAAGCGCTGGGCGATGCCGCGGCCGATTACATCAAGACCAAGCTCGGCGGCAACGCCAAGGTCGTGCTCCTGACGCAGGACAGCCTCGAATTTCTGGCGCCGCGTTTCGTCGCCATTCGCGATGCGCTCAAGGACATGCCCGGCGTCAGCATCGTGGCCGATATTTCGCCAAACCCCGTCAGCAAGGAGGGCGGCCTAGCGACGATGACGACTATCCTCTCGGCGCATCCCGATGTCGACGTCGTGCTGGGCGCGGACACCGTGGTGCTTGGCGCGCTTGCGGCCCTCAGGACTGCCGGTAAGGCGCGGCCCAACCAATTTCTCGGCGGCATTGACGGCGAGCCCGAGGCCGTTGCCGAAATCAAGAAAGGCAATACGCCGTACAAGATCAGCATCAGCCTGGCATCCCCCGTCTTCGGCTATGCCATGGGACAGCACGCGGCCGATTGGCTCGAAGGCAAAAGCATCCCCCAGGCCATGGATATTCTCCCCAGCACGCTCACTATTGCCAACATCGCCCGCTATGAGGCCGATCTGGCCGACCCCGCACGCGTCTACGCCGACCCGGGGCGCCGGGCCGCATACCTCAAAATGTATGGCAATATCTGCTACGACACCCGCGACCGCTACGTGAATTTCCCCTGGTCGTCGGAAGCGAAATAGTCCCGCCGCCGGCCCATTCAAGCGACACCACGGCGTGCCGCGCCGCGCCGCGCGCTCGATTTTTGGCATCTTGACAAGTGACTATTGAGTCACCTATCGTCCGCCTGTGACAGACGATGACTACGTATTCAAGGCGCTTGCCGACCCGACACGCCGGTTCCTCCTGGACCTGCTGTTTCAGCGCGACGGCCGCACGCTGAAGGAGCTGGAGTCCGGGCTCGATATGACGCGCTTCGGCGTCATGAAGCATCTGCGTGTGCTGGAGGATGCCGGCCTCGTCGTCACCCGCCGGTCCGGCCGGGAGAAACTGCATTTTCTGAACGCAGTGCCGATCCGGCTGATCCATGACCGGTGGATCGACAAATACACGGAACGGAAAGTCGAAGCGCTGATCGCGCTGAAGACCGAGCTAGAGAAAGAGGAATGAAGATCATGTCGGACACATCAGCGACCACGCAGCTCTACAGGGTTGTGATCAAGGCGACCCCCCAGGCGATCTGGGACGCGATCACCAAGCCTGAATGGACCGAACGCTACGCCTATGGCGGGCGCGCCGAATACCAACTGAAGGCGGGCGGCCGGTTTTCCCACAAGGCCAGCGCGGAAATGCGCACGATGGGCATGCCGGAGGAGATCATCGTCGGCAAGGTCATCGAGAGCGACCCGCCCCGCAAGCTGGTGCAGACCTGGCATCCGATCTGGGACGAGACCTGTACCGCCGAAGCGCCGACGCACCTCACCTATGAGATCAAGGAGAACCAGGGCGGCACCTGCACGGTGACCATAACCCACGACGTCACGGGCGCGCCCGTCATCGGCGGCATGGTATCCGGCGGCGGCGATCCGGCCCAGGGCGGTGGCGGCTGGCCGTGGGTGCTCAGCGATCTCAAATCGCTGCTGGAGACGGGCAAGCGCATGGCGGCCTGACCTGTCAGCGCAAGCGGCGGAGATCTCGCTAGGCCGAGGTCACCGCCGCCTGCGGGCCTAAATCAGAAATACTCCCCCCCCGCAAGGTTGCGCTGCGCCCGAATCCGCCCGATTGAAGATCCAAAGAGCTCTGTGCCCGCCGCGGCAACCCCTTGCCACTTTTCCCCAAATCCTCTGCTTTCGCCTTCTTTGCTGGCGACGACCCGTTTGCCTCGCTAAAACAACGCAGCGACAGCGATCGGCCACCTATCCACACCGGGAACCAGCATGACCCCCGACATCGCGATATGCCTGACCGTCCTGGGTGGCACAGTCCTGCTGTTCGCGTGGGACCGGTTTCCCGCCGATGTCGTGGCGTTAGGGGCGATGCTGGCGGTTGTCGCCACGGGGTTGCTGCCGGCCGACAAGGCGTTCGCCGGCTTCAGCAGCGATGCCGTACTGATGATTTTCGGCCTGCTCGTGATGTCCGCGGGGCTCTTTCAAACCGGCGTCGTGGAGATTGCCGGACGCCGCCTGTTCGACCTGGCCGGCACCAACACCGCCGTCTTTCTTCCTGTCATGATGATCTCGGTCGCGTGCGTGTCGGCGTTCATGAGCAACACGGCGGCGACGGCCTTCTTCGTGCCGCTGGTCATCGGCTATGCCGGCAAGGTCGGCGTCAGCCCTTCGAAATTCCTCCTGCCGCTGGCGTTCGCGTCCATATTGACCAGTTCCATCACGCTGATCAGCACCTCGACCAACCTCATCGTCAGCGGACTTCTCACCCGCTATGAGGAGCCGCCGATGGGCATGTTCGAGCTGGCGCCGGTCGGACTGCCGATAGCCATCGCCGGTCTTCTCTACATGTGGCTGTTCGGCGTGCGCCTGATCCGGTCGCGCGACGATCAGGAGGTCGACGAGAAAATCGGCGAGCGCCAATACCAGGCCGATGTCGTCGTGGCGGCGAACGGCGCGCTGGTCGGCAAGTCGCTGACCGAGGCGAAACTCGCGGAGATCGAAGGGCTGCGGGTGATTACGCTGATCCGCGGCACCGAAACCAACAGCGGTGAGAAAAAGCTGGCCGAGATGGTCCTGCAGGCCGGCGATGCGCTGGTCATCGAGGGGTTGCGCGCCGATCTTTTGCGGATCAAGGATATATCGGGCCTCGATTTCAAGGTAGACCTGCATCCTGCGGATCCACGCGACGCCGACAAAGACGCAACAATCGTCGAAGGCGTGTTGCTGCCGCGCGCGCCCCTGATCGGGCAGACCCTCAAACGATTGGAATTCCGGGAACGTTATGGGTTGCAGGTGCTCGCCCTGCATCGCGCCGGCCGGGTTCCGCAAACCATAAGCACGGCGCGGCTCCGCATGGGCGATGTGCTGTTGTTGCAGGGAACGCCCGAAAATGTGAAGGCGCTGGAGCGGGGCAATCTGTTCAACATCTTCGGTGGCGTCGAACGCGAGCGGCTCAATCGCCCGCGCGCGCCACTGGCCGCGCTGATTTTCGCCGCATCGATCGCCGCCGCGACCTTCAAGCTGGCCCCGCTCCCCGTGGCGATGCTCGCCGGCGCCTTCGCCATGCTGCTCACCCGCTGCCTGTCTCCCGAGGAGGCCTATCGGCAGGTGGAATGGAAAATACTGATCCTGATCGGCTCTCTGCTTTCGATCGGCGCGGCCATGGAGGCGAGCGGGGCGGGCCGGTTCCTGGCCCAGCAATTGATCGGCATTGTGGGCGCCGACAGTTCCTTCGGGCTGCTCACCAGCTTCTTCTTGCTCACCGTGGCACTCACCCAGCCGATGTCGAACCAGGCCGCGGCGCTCGTCGTGTTCCCGATCGCGATCCAGACCGGCCTGCAGCTTGGCGTCAACCCGCGCGCCTTCGGCATAATGGTCGCGGTGGCCGCGAGCTGTTCCTACCTCACGCCGCTTGAGCCCTCCTGTCTGATGGTTTACGGGCCGGGGAAGTATCGTTTCGCCGATTTTTTCATTGTCGGCCTGCCACTCACGGTGCTGATCTACGTGCTGGCCATCGTGATCATTCCCTGGCTCTGGCCCCTGTGAGCGGCAGCGCTATTCGTTGTCGCATTTTCGCGACGCAAACCGGCATCCACTTTGCTGGAGAATGCTCGAATTAGCCCGCCTCTCGTTGCCGCCCTGCCGTGGCCAGGCTCACATCGCTCGGCCCGTAATATTGCACGGCAACCACCAGCGCCAAGAGCGCCAGACCGACGATGTCGGTCGTCAATTCGGGCGCGACCAGCGTCAGCGCGGCCGCGATGGCGATCGCCCGTTGCCATTGCGGCATCGGCTTCAGCAAATAGCCGTGCAGGCCGCCCGCAAGCATGCCGATGCCGATGCAGGACAAGACAAAGCGCCAGACGATCGTCGGCCAGTCGCCGATCATCAGCAGCGCCGGCTCATAGACGAACATGAAAGGCACGACGAAACCGGCGGCCCCCACCTTGACGGCGGCAAGCCCAGTCCTCCACAGATTGGACTTGGCCAAGCCTGAAGCGGCGTAGACCGCGAGCGCCACCGGCGGCGTGATGGCCGAGAGAATGGCGAAGTAGAAGGCGAACATATGCGCCGCCGGTTTGATCACCCCCAGCTTCACCAGCGCCGGCACCAGCATCGACACCATGATGATATAGGCCGGCGTCGTCGGCATGCCCATGCCCAGCACGATGCCGGCGGCCATGGTCAGGATGAGCGCCAGGATCAGCGTGTCCTGCGACACCGCCACCACCCATTGCGTGAAGGTAATGCCGAGCCCGGTCAGGATGACGATGCCGATGATGATGCCCGCGCACGCGCAGGCGAGCGCCACCGGCACCGTATTGCGCGCGCCATCGATCAGCGCGTCGATGATCGGGCGGCCTGCGATTTTCAGCAGCACGATCTTGCCGCGCACCGCCCGCAACCAGAGCGCGATGAGTGCCGCAAGCAGCGCCGCCGTGACCAGCGGATGCTGCCCGATCAGGGCAGGAATGAGCGCAGGCATGGACGAGACCGAAGGCAGCGCAATCAGCACCGGCAGCACAAACAGCACGGATGGCCCGAACCAGGCGACGGGGAAGGAAAGCACTATCCCGGTCAGCGCCGCCAGCGGTGCGCTGTAGCCGGAATACATGACGAACAGGATCGCCAGCACGGGGATGAACAAATGGCCGCGCGCGCCGAGCGTCGCGGCCAGGGATGGCAGTTCGGCGCGAGGCACGCCCAGCAGGCCCTGGCGCTTGGCCTCGAAATGCACGGCGGCAAAGCAGGCGACATAATAAAGGATCGCCGGGATCGAGGCCCAGATCACCACCTGCAGATAGCTGACGCCCTGGAATTCGGCCATCACGAATGCCGCCGCGCCCATGATGGGCGGCATGATCTGCCCCCCCGTCGATGCGACAGCCTCCACCGCCGCCGCGAAATGTGGCTTGAAACCCGTCCGCTTCATCAGCGGGATCGAGATCGGCCCGTCCACCATGACATTGGCGACGGCGGAGCCGGAAATGGTGCCGAACAGCGAGGACGAAATCACCGAGACTTTTCCGGGTCCACCGGCCGTGTGGCCCGTCAGCGCCATAGCGAAATCCATGAACAGCTGGCCGGTGCCGGTGCGCTCCATGAACGCGCCGAACAGCACGAAGATCGTCACATAGGAGGCGGAGACCGCCAGCGGCTGGCCGAAAATGCCCTCGGTCGACAAATAAAGCTGGTCGATGAACCGCGTCGGCTCGATCTGCGTGCCGAAATAGGCGTAGACCATGAACGCGATGGCGGTGAGCGGCAGCGCCAAGCCCAGCACGCGGCGCGTCGCCTCCAGCACCAGCAGGATCAGCGTGACGCTGAGCACCATGTCCGACCACGCCATGTCATCGACATAGATGATCCGGTTGATGATGTAGTCGTAATAGACGAAAATATAGCCGATCGAGACGACGCTGGCGGCCACCAGCGCATAATCGAGGAGCGATGCCGACCGGGTCTTGCGCTCCAGCTCGGCGCGCGCCTCCGGCAGCAGCATGGCAAGCTTTTCATCAGTCGGCGATGCGGCTCGAAACCACAGGAAAGTCAGCGAGAGCGAGAAAAGCAGATGCACGCCGCGGAAGATGTAATCCGTCGGCGGCCCGCGGAACACCTCGCGCAGGGATGGCGAGATGACGTCCATCGGCGGGACGGTGACATAGAGGTGGTAAAGCGCCATCGAGAGCGCGACGGCGACAGCCAGTTTGCGCGAGACGCCTGGCGCCGGCTCCCCAAAACTCATGCCATTCGCTTCCCGCCCAATACCGCGATTGAGGGGCGCCCGGCCGCCCCCCGACAAGCGTCAGTTCACACTGATGCCCTGCTCCTTGTACCATTTGGCGGCGCCGGGGTGGAACGGCACACCGATATCCTGCGACATGATTTGCGGCGTCAGCGCATCGAGCCCCTTATAGACGGCCGACAACGCCTCCTTGTTCGGCATCAATGCCGCCGTCATCTTGTAGACGGTGTCCTCCGGCAGCGAGCACGCCGCGATGATGTGCGTGTAATAGCCGATCACCTGCACGTCCTTGTCCTGCTTGGGATAGGTTCCTTGCGGGATGGTCACCAGCTTGTAGGCGGGATTGATCTTTTTCATGTCGTCATAGATGCTCGCCATATCCAGCAGCTTGATGTCGCGCGCCGAGGCAAGGTCCATGATCGACGAGGCGGGGATGGCGGTGCCGAGCGCGAAGACATGCACCCGGTTGTCCTTCATCTGCTCGACGCTGTCGGTGTAGCTGTTGGTGAAGCTGGCCTTCACGTCATCATAGGTCAGCCCTTCCACCCGCAGGACATGGCGCGAAATCAGCTCGCCCGTATTGCCCTTGACCTGGGTGGCAAAGCCCTTGCCCTTCAGATCCTTGAGTGTGTTGATGCCCGCATCGGCATTCGCGACCATCTGGAAATATTGCGGGTAGAGCGTCGCGACGTTGCAGATCTTGGTGTGCTTGGTGTCGAGGGGCGGCTCGCCCGTTCCCGCGACCGCGTCCGCCGTACTGATCGTATTGGCGAAACCGGCTTCGGCCTTGCCTTGCTCGATGGCGCGGACATTGGCGATGCCGGCTCCGGGCAGCGCCTGGATGTTTAGATCCGGCACCGCCTTTTCCCAGATCGACTTGAGCTGGCCGCCAAGCGGCACCCACACTCCGGCCTGCGGACCGGTCATCATCCGCATATCGGCGGCACCGGCCGCGCTCGCCAGCCCAAACACCAAAGCCGCGCTCATCGCAACGCTGCGCATCGTCATTCCTCCCACTGGCGAACTGTTTTTACCGCACTCAAGATCATAACCCGTCGGGGAGCAAACCGGCGAACGCATTTGGCACAACACCTCCGGGTGCGCGCCAGCCCTCCCGAAATTTCTGTGTAGAGTGGGCACAGATTAGGCGGTATTTTCCGTAAGTCCGCCCTTGCGGCTTGCCCGTCAGGCGGATTGCGACTAGCACCATACCCGCATCATGATACCGGGCGGACATGCGGCCCGCAGCGTTCCGAGAGTTTTTCACATGCCCACATTCAATGTGCTGCTTTTGCCGGGCGACGGCATCGGACCGGAAGTTATGGCCGAGGTCGAGCGCCTGATCTCCTGGCTGAACCGTCAAGGCGCCGCGCAGTTCAACACCGAGACGGACCTGGTCGGCGGTTGCGCCTATGACGCCCACGGCGAGGCGATTTCAGACGCCACGATGGCCAAGGCCATGCAGGCCGATGCGGTGATGCTCGGCGCGGTCGGCGGTCCCCGGTGGGACAACGTTCCCTATGAGGTGCGCCCGGAGGCGGGTCTGTTGCGCCTGCGCAAGGATATGCAGCTCTTCGCCAATCTGCGGCCCGCCATCTGCTATCCGGCCCTGGCCGACGCATCAAGCCTGAAGCGCGAGCATGTCGAGGGCCTCGACATGATGATCGTGCGCGAGCTGACGGGCGGCGTCTATTTCGGTGCGCCGAAGGAGATCGTCACGCTGGAGAACGGCGAGAAGCGCGCTGTCGATACCCAGGTCTACACCACCAGCGAGATCGAGCGCATCGCGCGGGTCGCCTTCGAGCTGGCGCGCAAGCGGCGGGGCAAGGTCGCCTCCTCCGAAAAGCGCAATGTCATGCGCTCCGGCGTGCTCTGGCATCAGACGGTCACCGCACTGCACAGCCGCGATTATGCCGACGTCGAGCTGACGCATATCCTGGCCGACAATTGCGCCATGCAGCTCGTGCGCAACCCCAAGCAGTTCGACGTCATCGTCACCGACAATCTGTTCGGCGACATGCTTTCCGACGAGGCGGCGATGCTCACCGGCTCGCTGGGCATGCTGCCCTCCGCCTCGCTCGGCGCACCCGATGCGTCCGGCAAGCGCCCTGCCCTTTACGAGCCGGTGCATGGCAGCGCGCCCGATATCGCCGGCACGGGCGCGGCCAACCCGATCGCGACCATCGCCAGCTTCGCCATGGCGCTGCGCTATTCTTTCGACATGGGCGCCGCAGCCGACAAGATCGAAAAAGCCATCGCCCAGGTTCTGGAAAAAGGCCTGCGCACAGGCGATATTATGCAAGCCGGAATGCGCCAGGTCTCGACCAGCGAAATGGGCGAGGCGGTGATCGGCGAATTGGAGGCGCTCGCGGCGTGAATGCCTCCCGGATCGCCAAATCGGCGGCCATTCAGTCAAAGGCGAGCGCGGCGTTACGGTGTAAGGGAGGCGGATGGGCGATGACCGACCATTTCAGCGTCATCGGGTTCAATGCCGGCTCGGCGGAAGAGCTGGCTGAAATGGTACGCACGCTGCCTGATACGGGCGCCTATTCCCAGCCTTGCGCCCCCGGCTACTATTATCGCTGGCAGTCGGATGGCGGCTCTGAATTGTGGGTGCATCTGGCCAAGCAAAGCTCTGCCGACCACGCCGATGAAAAGCTCGGCATCGTCGGTGTCACGCCGTTCTTTCACGGTAAGGCGCGCATGCCGGTGCGCGTGATGAAGAAGCGTCAGCGTCCCAGCGACAACGCCTTCGAGGGTGCGGCCTTCGTCGAGATCGAGCCGGGGTCGCGTCCGCGCCAATGCGCGACGGTCGCATTGCTCGACGTGGTCGATTATGCGCTATGGGCCAACCGCGTCACGCCCTTCCTTGCCCAGGCGCAGATCGCCGCCTTTCCGCACGATCTCGCCATCTTCTCCAGCGAGCGCGAATTCATCGACGCACAGGCCGGCGAAAAGGTGCAGTTCTCACCGGAATCCCTCTTCGCCAGCGGCCTGTTTTCCGGCGCCGCCGAATCCGGCGGACAAGCGGTTTTCCACGATCCGGCCGAAGCGGACTTCAACGCGCCGTCGCGCGCCTTCTTCACCGCCCGCGTGATCGCGTCCGAGATGCGCCGCAACACCGTCACCGGGCAAAGCTTCCACGCCGCCCTGGTGAAGACCCTCGGCGGCACGATCGATCTCGTCGCCGATGTCCGGCAAGTGCATGAGCCGCTGCGCCCCGGCTGCATCGTCCAGGGCGAATTCTGGCTCTGCGCCAGGCTGATCGAAGGCAATGGACACGCTTAACATTTCGCCCCGCCCAGCATCCAGCGTTCCGCAACCATGCCGTCAGCCAACAGCCGGAGCGACATGCCCGAACCGTTAGGGCCGCGCGGGGCCCTGGCCGCGATACGTGGCGCAGGGCGCAGAGTGCATGTCCTCTATCGAGCCTCCCGCCGCAGACGGCGCGGCCGCCTCCTGACGGGTAGACAGCTCCGGGACGCGGCGTCGACCCTGGCGGCGGGCACGGCGGGCGCCGCAATCTTTCACGCCGCGCATCTGCCCGCCCCCTGGCTGAGCGGCAGCATGCTTATGGTCGCCGGGCTGGCGCTGGCGCGCGCGCCACTCTATTTACCTGAAACCATCCGCCAGCTGGTCTGGATCGTGCTGGGCATGTCGATCGGCTCCGGTTTTACGCCGCAGATTTTCGGGCAGATGCTGCATTGGCCGCTCAGCATCGTCGGCCTCGGCCTGACAATCCTGGCCGGCATTGCGGCGTCGGCGGCCTTCCTGGTCTGGATGGCCAAATGGAGCCGCACCACGGCGTTTTTCGCCGCAATTCCCGGCGCCCTGTCCTATGTCATCATGATGTCGCTGCGTTCGACGGCAGATACCCGGCTGGTGGTGATGGCGCAGATGCTGCGGCTCGTGTCGGTGCTCGCCATATTGCCCTCGGTCGTCGCCTTGAGCATGCCGCCGCCGCATTTGCCGCCGGCGCATATCAGCGGCCTTGCCGGTTTCATGGCTGAGGTCTTGGCCGGCGGCGCGATCGGCCTGGCGCTCGCCTGGCGCAAATTCCCGGCCGCAATGCTGTTCGGCGGTATGATCAGCGCCGCGCTGCTGCATCTGTCTTCGGAGGTGCCGGGACAGATTCCGCCCATGATCCTCATCCCCTGCCAGGTCGTATTCGGCTGCTTCATCGGCTTGCGCTTTTACGGAACCGACTGGGCCTTTCTGAAACGAGCCCTGGCGCCCTCCTTCGGCGCCTTTCTCATCGCGGTGTCCATCTCAAGCCTTGGCGCGTTCATCGTCGCCACCGGCCTGCATCTGCCGCTCGGCCAGGTGATGGTGGCCTTCGCGCCAGGCGGCATCGAGGCGATGACCATTCTTGCCTTCGTGCTCGGCCTCGACCCGGCCTTCGTGGCGACGCATCAGCTCGCGCGGTTTCTGGGCCTGTCGCTGTTCCTGCCGCTGATCGCGAAATATTATTTGAAAGAGACACTCTAAACCCGAAGCAGCTCGGGCAGCGTTTGCGGCGTGGCGGCGAGCAGCGCGCGCGCCATCGACCGCACCCGGTCCTGATCCTGGCTGCTGGTGATATATTCGACCGGCGACTTGCCGTCGATCCGGGCGAGCAACAGCCCCGGCAGCAGCGATGCCGCGCGCGCCTCGACCGCCTGTGGCGGCTCCCAGTCGACGCGGCGCAAATAGGCTTGCGCCATCGTCACGAATGCCTGCCGCAGCTCCCGCCCCGCATCCGGCACCGCGACGGTCTTTAATATGAGGTGGTTGAGACAGAAGGCGAGGTCGAACGCCGGGTCGCCATACCAGGCGCATTCGGCATCGAGAAAGACAGGGCCACCCGGGCCGAGCAAGATGTTCTTGGGGCTAACGTCGCCATGCACGACGGTTCGTTTGGTGTGCATGGTGCGTTCCGCGAGGCCAAGCAGCAATGGCGCCAGATCCGGGTGGCGCTCGGCCGTCGCGGCAAGATAGGGCTCGATGCGGATATCCCGGAAGATCCCGTCGGTGGCGAATGTCTGCGGCGAAAGCGGGTTGCGGGCAAAAGCCGAGTGGATCGCACCCAGCCGCGCGCCCACCTCGCCGGCCATTGCCACGTCAACGCGTCCGGCGAGCAGCTCCGCCTTCCAGCAGGAATGATGCGCCGGATCGAGATAGTCCATGGCGAAGATCCCGCCCGCGGGGTCTTCCGCCAGGACGCGCGGCACGGCATTCGGCAGGATCGCCGCGACGCCCTTCAGCCATGCCGCCTCATAGAGGCTGCGCTCCACCGGCGCATGCCATTCCGCCGCGACCCGAAGCTGCGGCAAGGCCCGCTTCACGCAAAAAGCCCGGCTCGCCTCGACCAGCCAGATGTCGGAGGAAACCCCACCCGGCAACGGGCGAAACCGTGCCGCGTCCCCGTCGTGCAGCAGCCCCGCCGAAATCAGAAAATCCGATATCGCCGGATCAGGCGCGCACCGCACGGTCAAGTCTTGCTCACTCAGCCGCGATCAGGCCTTCCTGCCCCCGCTCGGCCCGGCGCGGGTCCTTGTAGATCGCGCCGTCCTTCATGATCATGGCGAAGCTGTCCCTGTGCTGCATGATCGAAACGTCCTGCAGCGGATTGCCCCGCACCAGCAGCAGGTCGGCCAGATAGCCCTCCTTGACCTCGCCGAGTTCGCCATCGTGCCCCATGAGCTGGGCGCCGATGATCGTCGCGCAGCGCAGCGCTTCATTGGGCGTATAGCCGAAATAGCGGACGAAATGCTCGATGTCGCGCGCATTCTGCCCCATCGGCGTGATGGCGAAACCGTAATCGCCGCCGATAACGACGCGAATGCCCCGCTTGCGGATCTGGTGATAGGTGGCGCAGGTCGCGTCGAACTTGCGGACGAGTTGCAGTTTCTCGACCACCGCGGGCGTCAGGCCGGCGATTACGCCCTCTCTCGTGCAGTTATGGACGAGGCCGAAAGCGGGACCGACAAAGGATTTATCCTTGACGCTCTCCAGCAGGTCGAGCGCTTCCTCGTCGGCGAAATCGCAATGGTAGATGCAGTTGACGCCGTGCCGCACCGCCATTTTGACGCTCTTGGACGAGCGCGCATGCGCCGCGACGACTTTGCCGAAGCCATGCGCGACCTTGACGAAGGCGGCCAGTTCCTCATCCTCCAGCGGGGTGATCTCGGCCCGCGCGTGGCTGACGAACTCATCGCCGGAAATATTGATTTTCATTATGTCGACGCCGTCGCGCACGCATTCACGGGCGACGCGCCGCATCTCGTCAGGGCCATCGGCGATCAGGCCGAAGCTCTCCTCGTGGATATGCCGGCGGCGCTCATCGCCAAGCCCCGCGGTGGTGGTGACTTCAGGGCTGCCGGCGAGCATCCGGGGGCCGACGATCAGCCCGTCATTGATGGCGTCGCGGATGGTGACGCCGATCATCGGCTTGGCCGATGCCGCCTCGAAGATCGAGGTGAACCCGTGCTCCAGCAGCAGCTTTACATTGGCCGCGGTTTGCAGCGTATGCTTCTCCGGCGCGATGCGGCCAAGCTCGGGGTTGGTGGCGATGCCGACAAAGCTGGGATGGCAGTGGCCTTCCACCATGCCCGGCATCAGTGTCATGCCGGTCGCATCGATGATGTCGTCGCGGCCCTGCGAGGCCGGCATGTCGTCGCGATACACCCGCGCGATCCTGTTGCCGCGCGTTTCGACGGAGCCGGGAAAAAGCCGGCCGGCGTCTGCGTCCCAAATCTGCGCGTTGCGGATGAGAACGTTGGACATTCTCTCCCTCCTCCCTAACACTTTTCATTCATGATGACGTGTTAATGGGAAAATACAATCGAAGATTATTAGGAGCCAACCCGGCCGCAAGGGCAGAAATTCACGCCGATCGGAGAACCCGAAATCCCTTTTACAAATAGGCCGATAACACCTTAAGCTCACGGCGTCGGGGCAAGCTTCGCGCAAGGATTAGCGTATCCATATCGGCACCGATCTGCTTTGCGTCACTTACGTCCTCAAAACAGACCGCTTGGCGGTCAAGATGATGATGTAATCGATTACATCGACAGCCGGCGCGAATAGCCGGTCGAAATAAGAATAATATGTTGGAGGCCGTGGTGGCGCGATGGCTGGCGTTGGCGCCCAAGGTGCTGCTGTTCATCGAGCCGATCCGCGGCATCGACGTCAACGCCAAGGCCGGCATCTAACATCCGATGCGCGATCTGGTGCGAGGCGGACAAGATGCCGCCGCTGCACTACGCCATGTGCGGCTGCGAGAAGATGCCCGACTATCCCAAGCGTTGGGGCGGCAGTAACGCCCCACCATCACGGCAAGTCAGCGTCCCCCCGGGCGCTGACTTGAGCCGTTTCCGCTCCGATTGGATCGGAGCGCGGCTCTAGAGCATGATCGTTTCAAACGGAACCGATCCTGCTCTAGATTTCTTTGTTTTCGCACGATTTTTCGGGAAAACCGGTGTCCACTTTTCCCGATCGTGCTCTAATTCTTTGTTTTGTCGCATTTTCTCGACGCAAACCGGCGTCCATCCCTGCCTTTGCGGGGACATGCTTTGCTGGAAAATGCTCTATTCCGCGCCGACAAGCACGATGGCCAGCCCGTCCCAGCCCTTGCAGCCGACGGTCTGCATCGCCGTAGCCGTCAGGCGCGGATTGTCGCCGACCATCTTCAGGAAGCGCTGCACCCCCCGCACATCCGGATCGGTGCTGCGCGGATCGGCCACTTTGCCTCGCCGCACCACATTGTCCCCGACGATCACCGTGCCGGGGCGGGAGAGCCGCAGCGACCAGGTAAGGTAATCCGGCATGGATTCCTTGTCGGCGTCGATGAAAATCAAATCGAACGGCGCCTCGGCGAGGAGGCCGGGCAGCAGGTCAAGCGCCAGCCCCAGGCGCAGCTCGACCACGTCGGCAAGACCGGCCCGCGCGATGTTCTTGCGTGCCACCTCCGCATGGTCGGGCTCGGCTTCGAGCGTAATGACGCGCCCGTCCTTGCCGACGGCGCTCGCCAGGCAGATCGTGCTATAGCCGCCCAGCGTCCCAATTTCCAGGACGCGGCGCGCGCCCATCATCCGCGCCATGAGATGCAGCAACCGGCCCTGGAGCGGCGACACTTCGATGGACGGCAACCCCGCCTTATGGGTCGCGGCGACGGCGGCGGCGAGGGCAGGATCGCCCACACCGAGGCTTTCCTCAAGGTAGCTGTCCACTTCGGCCCAAGTCGCTTCCGGCATCGGCGCTGCTCCTGCTTTTTCCTAACCCGGGAACTGTAAGCGATCGCGGCCGGGCCGTCAGGTGTCAAAATCGGATGAACCCGGCCATTGCGGCCGCGCGCCTGTACGTCCGATATGACGCATCTTCCCGGCCCGCGATCGGGAATAAGATCATGATGACGCGCGCCGCGAGCAGAGCATTCAACAACAAAACAGAATGGGACAACAGCCATGCGGGCATCAAGAGGCTGGTATCATCCCGCCGCCATCGCCGAATCGCTGATCCTGCGCCCGCGAGTCTATATGGCGGCACTCATAGGAGCGGCCACGTTCTTTGCCTCCTCGGCGGAATGGCCGCTCGCGGCGCGGCTGGCGATGACGTGGGAGGCCGGCGGACTGGTCTATCTGCTGCTGTCGTTCCGTCTCATGTACAGCTGCGACGCCGATCACATCAAAGCCGTCGCCCGCGAGCGTGACGACAGCCGGGTGGTCATTCTCACCGTGATCCTGCTCGCCATCACCGCAAGCTTCGGCGCGATCGCCTTGCTGATCGGTTACGCCAAGCAGCCCTCTGTCGGTGGACAGGAGCAACTCTATCTCGGCGCTTTCGCCATGCTGACCCTTGTCACCTCGTGGACCGTCACTCAGGTCGCGTTCGCGCTTCATTACGCTCACGAATATTATCTGCCCGGAGAAGGCAGCGACGCCGAAGGTGGGCTGGCCTTCCCGCAATGCGAAATTCCGGATTATTGGGATTTCTTTTACTTTTCAACATCCGTAGGCGCGACCTCGCAAACGTCGGACGTTTCCATCCGCTCGCGCAATTTGCGCCGGCTCGTCACGCTGCATGCCGTGATCTCGTTCTTCTTCAATACGGCCGTTCTCGCGCTGACGGTCAATGTCGCGGCGAGCCTCGTCTGACGGCAGCAGAACGACGAACGACCATCCGAATGGGTGATCCCCGTTGTTCCTCCTTGCGCTATTTCCATGGAAGAACACGGGGGCGTCGGGTACATTTATACGCAAAAAGACCTATTCCTCGTGGCAATGCCTCCTATCCTCGAAGCATAAAGTCATCACGTCCTCGTTTTGGGAAAGCCCATGAGCGCAGTATCAAGTCAGCCGCCCGCGGCCAGCGCCCGGCCGGTCTTCGAAATCGGGCTGGTCATGGCGGGCGCAATTTCCGCCGGAGCCTACACCTCGGGCGTCGTCGACTTTCTCCTTGAAGCGCTCGACCAATGGTACGCGGCCCATGACGGAAATCCGCCTCATGACGTCAAGCTCCGCGTCATCTCCGGTGCGTCCGCGGGAGGCATGGTCGGCTCGATTTTAATGGCGTCGTTTGGAGGAGACAGGCTGGCACCCGTGCACTCTCCGCCGCCCGAGGGAACGGAATCCCCAAACGAACTCTACCGCGCCTGGGTGCAGGAGATCGATATTGCGCCGCTGCTGCGCTCGGAAGACCTGCACGGAAAAGGCGTTCGTTCTGCACTCGACTGCACAAAGCTGCACGAGTTGGCGCAGCACGCCATAAAGGTGACGCCGATTGCCGCGCCGCCTTTTTCCCATCGACGTCCCTACCTCGCCGATCCTCTCGAACTCATCGTGACCGTCGCCAATTTGCGCGGCGTCCCGTACCGCCTGGGGTTGAAGGGTGGAAGCGAGCGGATGACGCTGCACGCCGATTACATGCGCTTCGCGATCGGTGCCAATGCCTTGGAGGAGCCAGCAATTGTGTTGGATCCGGGCGATTATTCCGCCGAGGGATGGAAGTTGCTGTCCAAGGCAGCGCTGGCAACCGGCGCCTTTCCGTTCGCGCTGGCGCCTCACGGCCTCTCCCGCCCCTGGAACGATTACGCCCGGAAAAGGTGGCCGATCACGTCCTATAAGGATGGAAAGCAATTCACCGAGTTTCGCGAATTGATACCGGAGTCGGAAGATGAGGGCGAGGTTTACGAGTTCCTAAGCGTGGACGGAGGTTTGCTGAACAACGAACCGTTTGACCTGGCACATTCCGCGTTGGCGCCGTCCTCGGCCGGCTATAATGAACGGAGCGGCCTGGCGAGCGACCGCGCAATCATTATGATTGCTCCATTTCCCAGCGCCGCCCCGGCGAAATACCGGCCCCCCGGCGGATTGCTGTCTTATTGCGGTGCAATCCTCACGACACTGCTTGAGCAGGTTCGATTTAATCCCGAGGTGCTCGTTCTCGCGGCGGACGAGAATGTCTACAGCCGTTTTCTCGTATCGCCCAAGCGGCCCGAGGATTTCAAAGGCGGCAATATTGCATGCGGCGCGCTGGAAGGATTCGGCGGATTTCTCCACGAAGGCTTCCGGCACCACGATTTCATGCTAGGCAGATATAATTGTCAGCAATTCCTCAAGAAATACTTCACTCTTCCGTGTGGCGACGCGGAAGGCAACTCTGCGGGCGGCAATCCGCTTTTTGCAAACTGGGACGCCGCCTCGCTTCGCGAACACCGGGTTAGTTTTGCCGGATATGAGGGCTGGGAACTGCCGGTCATCCCGTGTCTTGGGACGGCGGAACCAGCGCTTTCATTGCCCGATTGGCCAAATTATCCCTCGCTCAAGCTGGATAAGCTTCTCGTCCAGATCGGCGACCGATATATGAAGCTCGGAAAGCTGCTCGTCGATGAGCATACCAAGGGCTTTGTGACGCCACATTTACTCAAATTCACCTTGTGGAGCCAAAAGAACAAAGCGCTCGCCTGGATTCACAAGACGATAATCGCCGACCTCAGGAACGGTCACGACATTCACGTCACGCGGGCTGGCACGACATATTTGAGGCCCAAGGACATAGCCGTGCTTGTGGCGATCGGTCTCGCGGCTGCGATCGCGGTATTGGCGGTCATTATCCTCAAGCCCTGAAGGGGTACGGCACGGGTTCGTCGCTCAACCGCCGGTGGCGAAAGGAGCCCGGCACAGCGGCGGAAGGGTTAAATTGTCGCCATCTCCTTCCTCTTGCCCCACAGGACTGCTATTTCTGCTCTGCGCGAGCCTTGGCCCCAGATAAAGGAACCACGAAGCGGCCCTGAGTTTTATCGCGAGAGTTTTCAGCATTTGCGGGGATCGGCGGATTTGGCGCGGACATCGAGAGTGGCTCTGTTTTTCCTGCTGGCGGCTGGCGTCGCGGCGGGGGCTTATTATTATCGCACCCAATACGCGCCGGCACAGGAAGCCAAGGCACCCGCCGCGTCCCGCGGGGAGCGGTCACAGCCGGTTATCGTCGCCCGTGCGGTCATCAAACAGATGCAGCGCGAATTCGATACGGTCGGCCGCGCCCAGACCATGGCCAGCATCACCATTCGCTCGCGCATCGATGGCGTCATCGACAAAGTCGCGGTGACCGAGGGCCAGGAGGTCAAGAAGGGCGATACGCTGTTCGTGTTCGATACCAGGCAGCTGCAGGCCTCGCTGCGACAGGCGGAAGCCAATCGCGCCCGCGACATGACCCAGCTCGATCAGGCCAAGCGGGAACTTGCCCGCCTGGAGCCGCTGGCGCAGCGCGACTATACCACCAAATCGGCGCTCGACCAGCAGCAGACCAATGTCAGCTCCTTTCAGGCCACCGTCAGCTTCGATGATGCCGCCATAGAAAGCCTGCATGTCCAGATCAGCTATGCAACGATTACGGCGCCCATCGACGGCCGCATCGGCAGCATCGCCTCCAAGGCCGGCACCTCGATCAAGGCGAATGACACCACGTCACTGATGACCATCAACCAGATCAAGCCGATCTATGTGAGCTTTTCGGTGCCGCAGCGCTATCTGCCGGCGATCCAGTCGGGTATGGCGGCGGGCGAGCTTCCTGTCATCGCGACGGTGCCCGATCTTGCCGACGTCACCGAAAAAGGCGCGGTCGCCTATACCGATAATGCGGTCGACGAGACCACCAACACCCTTTCGGTGTGGGCGAATTTTCCCAATCAGCGTTCGCGCTTGTGGCCTGGGCTCTACGTCAATGTCTCGATGATCTTCGGCACGCAGCCCGACGCGGTCGTGGTGCCGTCGGAGGCGATCCAGGCCGGACAGGACGGCTCATTCGTGTTCCTGGTAAGGCCCGACATGACCGCCGAAATGCGCGCCGTGACCGTCGATCGCAGCGTTCATGGCGAGACGGTGGTGGCGCAAGGGCTGACCGGCGACGAAACTGTCGTGGTGGATGGGCAGCTTCGCCTTTCGGACGGGACGAAGGTTAGCGTCAGCAAGCGCGGCAGCGGCGTGGCGGCCGCGCCTCGGGACGACGGCGAGAAGCGGGTGGCGAAAAACTCCGAATCGAGCGCGCTGAAGGAGGTCGCCCGATGAACCTTTCGGAGGCCTGCATCCGGCGGCCGGTCATGACGACGCTGCTGATGCTGTCCTTCATCGCGGCTGGCCTGTTCGGCTACCGGCAATTGCCGATCGCGGCCCTGCCCCGCGTCGATTTCCCCACCATCCAGGTTACCGCAGTGCTGCCCGGCGCCGGCCCGGAATCCATGGCGGCCTCGGTCGCGACGCCCTTGGAGCGGCAGTTCTCGACTATCGCCGGCGTCAGCTCCATGACCTCGGTCAGCTCCCTCGGCTCGACGCAGATCACGCTGCAATTCGACCTCGACCGCGACATCGACGGGGCGGCGCTCGATGTGCAATCCGCCCTGACCACCGCGGCGCGCCGCCTGCCGCCTGAAATGACCACGCCGCCGAGCTTCCGCAAGGTCAATCCGGCGGACTCCCCGGTGCTGTTCATCGCCCTCACCTCGAAATCGCTGCCGCTCTACACCGTCAATGAATATGGCGACACCGTCGTCGCGCAGCGTATTTCGTCGCTGCCGGGCGTCGCGCAGGTGAACATTTTCGGCTCGCAGAAATTCGCGGTGCGGGTCAAGGCCGATCTGAAGGCGCTGGCCGGCGCGCATCTGACGCTGTCCGATGTGCAGCAGGCGCTCGCCGCCGCCAACACCAACAAGCCGCTCGGCTCTCTCAGCGGCGATAAGCAATCGCTGACGCTGCAAGCCAATGGACAACTCGCCAAGGCCGCCGATTACGGCTCGCTGGTGGTCGCCTACCACAACGGCCTGCCGGTGCGCCTGCACGACGTGGCCGCCGTCACCGACGGAGTCGAGAACGATCAGACCGCGAGCTGGTTCAACGGCACGCGCTCCATTCTCCTGGCCGTCTATCGCCAGCCCGACGCCAATACGGTGGCGGTGGTCGACAGGATCAAGGAGGTGCTGCCCAGCCTTGAAGCGCAGGTGCCGCCTTCGATCGACGTGACGGTGCTGATTGACCGGTCCCAATCGATCCGCTCCTCGGTCGAGGATGTGCAGTTCACCCTGGGGCTGGCGATCGGGCTCGTCATCCTGGTGATTTTCCTGTTTCTGCGCAGCCTGACCGCGACGATCATCCCCGCCATCGCGCTGCCCATCTCGCTCATCGGCACCTTTGGCGGCATGTACCTGTTCGGCTACAGCATCGACAACCTGTCGCTTCTCGCCTTGACGCTTTCGGTCGGCTTCATCGTCGATGACGCCATCGTCATGCTTGAAAACATCGTGCGCCATGTCGAGGAGGGCGAGCCGCCCTTCCAGGCCGCGCTGCGCGGCTCGCGCGAAATCGGCTTCACCATCGTCTCGATGACCGCCTCGCTGGTGGCGGTCTTCATCCCGGTGCTGTTCATGGGCGGCGTCGTCGGGCGGCTGTTCAAGGAATTCGCCGTCACGATTTCGATGACGATCCTGATCTCCGGCCTCGTCTCGCTGACGCTGACGCCGATGCTGGCCAGCCGCATGCTCAGCGCCAGGCCCGAAAATCCCGAGAAGCGTTCGGCGCTCTATCGCTGGTCGGAAGCCGGTTTCGACGCTCTGCTTGCCGGCTATGACCGCACGCTGCGGCTGGCGCTGAAAGCCCGCGCCTTCATGCTGCTGGTCACATTCGCAACGCTGGCCGCATCCATCTATTACTACATCGTCATCCCGAAAGGCTTCTTCCCCAACGAAGACACCGGCACCATGATCGCCACCACCGAAGCGGGGCAGGACGTGTCCTTCGACGCGATGGTCAAGATCCAGGCTGAGCTTGCCAAAATCGTCCAGGCTGACCCGGCGGTTGCCGTCGTCAACTCCACCGTCGGCGCGGGCGGGCCGAACAGCTCGGTGAACACCGGCCGCATGTTCATCGGCCTCAAGCCGCTCGCCGAACGCAAGGTTACGGCGGATCAGGTGATTCAGCGGCTGCGCGGCAAGCTCGCCGTCGTGCCCTCGGCGAAAACCTTCTTGCAGGTGATCCAGAACATCCGGGTGGGCGGCCGGCTGTCCAAGAGCCAATATCAATATGTGCTGCAAAGCGCCGACATCCCGGCCTTACAGGACTTCGTGCCGAAATTCGCCGACAAGCTGTCGCAGGCGCCGGGCTTCCGCGACGTGACCACCGACCTCTTGATCCGCGCGCCTCAGGCCTATGTGGATATCGACCGCGAGCGGGCGGCGGCGCTCGGCGTCTCTGCGGACGCCATCCGCGACACGCTCTATTCAGCCTTCGGCGCGCGGCAGGTCGCGACCATCTTCACCCCGACCGACGATTTCGCCGTCATTCTCGAAGCGGGCGACAGCTACCAGCAGAACATCGAGAATCTATCGCAGATCTATGTGCGTTCGGCCGGCGGTACGCTGGTGCCACTGACGTCCGTCGCCACGATCAAGCGCACCGCCGGGCCGATCACCATCAATCACAGCCAGCTCATTCCGGCCGTTACCGTGTCGTTCAACCTCGCGCCGGGCGTCTCGCTGGGCGACGCGGTGGAGCAGATCAAAGATGTCGAGTCGGCGGCCAACCTGCCGGCCTCCGTCACCGGCTCGTTCCAGGGAACGGCGCAGGTGTTCCAGGATTCGCTGAAAGGCCAGGGCGTGCTGATCCTGGCCGCCATCTTCGTGATCTATGTCGTGCTGGGCGTGCTCTACGAAAGTTTCATCCACCCGATCACGATCCTCTCGGGACTGCCCTCAGCGGGCCTGGGGGCGCTGCTGACGCTGCAATTCTTCGGGCTCGATCTGAATGTCATCGCCATCATCGGCATCGTCATGCTGATCGGCATCGTCAAGAAGAACGCCATCATGATGATCGACGTGGCGCTGCACAAACAGCGCTCCGGCGAGGAATCGCCCGAAAAAGCCATCTATGAAGCCTGCATGCTGCGCTTCCGGCCGATCATGATGACGACGCTTGCCGCCATCCTCGGCGCCCTGCCGATAGCGATCGGCGTCGGCGCGGGATCGGAGCTGCGCCGGCCGCTCGGTCTGGTCGTCGTCGGCGGCCTGATCCTGTCGCAGCTGCTGACCCTTTATATTACGCCGGTCATCTTCATCTATCTGGAACTGGCGCGGCGCTATGTTTTCCCCGATACGCCTAAGACGGAACAGCCGCCAGCCCTGCCTGCTCCGGCCGAGTAACCGCCGGCCGCATTACAAAAAATTATGAATCCGTCCATCATCCGGCAATATGGGTTCCGGCATGATCCAACTATATATCAGCGCAAGGCCTTTAGCCCGACCCACGTGGAGACCTGCCAATGACCATGAATGTAGACCAATCCGGCGAAGGGCGCTCTCAGCCGCCGGTTCGCCGTAAGCTCGTGCGCAACCTTGTCGCTGGCGTCAGCGCCGCAGCCTTGCTCGCCGGCGTCGGCCTGACCCAATTCGCCTACGCAGTGCCGCCTGCCTCCTCGAATGAACAGGTGCAGCCGGAGAAGTACGGCCTGCCCAATTTCAGTGAGCTGGTCCAGCGCGTCAAACCAGCGGTGGTATCCGTGCAGGTGGAGATCGATCCTGCTACGCGCACCGTGCAGGGTGACGAGGAGCAGCCCGGCCAGAACCCCTTCCAGGGCGGCGAAAACCCGTTCAAGGGAACGCCGTTCGAGCACTTCTTCGATCAATTCGGCAAGGGCCGCCGCGGCTTTGGCGGGCCGGAAGGCAACCAGGGCAATCAGGGCCAGGCGGAACGCGTCAAGGCGCTCGGCAGCGGCTTCTTCATCACCGCCGACGGTTTCGCCGTGACCAACAACCACGTCGTCGACGGCGCCTCCAAGGTCGAGGTCGTCACCGATGCCGGCAAGACCTATCGCGCCAAAGTCGTCGGCACCGATCCCAAGACCGATCTGGCCCTGATCAAGGTCGATGGGCATGATGATCTGCCCTTCGTGAAAATGGCGCCTAAAATGCCGAAAATCGGCGAATGGGTGATCGCGGTCGGTAATCCCTATGGGCTGGGCGGCACCGTTACCGCCGGTATCGTCTCCGCCGAAAACCGCGACATCGGTTCCGGACCCTATGACGATTTCATCCAGATCGACGCGGCGGTCAATCGCGGCAATTCGGGCGGCCCTACCTTCAACCTCGATGGCGAAGTGATCGGCGTGAACACTGCGATTTTCAGCCCTTCCGGCGGTTCGGTCGGCATCGCCTTCGACATCCCGACCACCACCGTGCAGGCAGTCATCCCGATCCTGCGCGACAAGGGACATCTGGACCGCGCCTGGCTCGGCGTGCAGATTCAGCCCGTGACGACCGACATCGCCAGCAGCCTGGGCCTCAATGACGCCAAGGGCGCTCTCATCTCGACCCCGCAGGAAGACAGCCCAGCCCTGAAGGCGGGCCTGAAAACCGGGGACGTGATCACCAAGGTCGATGGCAAGACGATCGACGATGCGCGCGACCTCGCCCGCACGATCGGCAGCATGGCGCCCGACACCAAATCCGAGCTGACGGTGGTCCGTGACGGCAAGGAGCAGACCGTCCGCGTCACCCTCGGCGCGATGAAGGAAGATGGCAAGCAGCAGCTCGCCACGACCGATCATGAGACCGACAAGCTCGGCAAGCTCGGCCTATCCGTTGCGCCGGCCGCAAGCGTCGATGGCGCCGGCCAGACCGGCCTCGTCGTCACGAACGTCGATCCGTCGGGGGAGGCGGCCAATTCCGGCATCCAGGCAGGCGACGTGATCCTGAAGGTTGGCGAGCACGACATCGCCTCCGTGAAAGACCTGCGCCAGGCGCTTTCGGAGGCGATGTCGCGCGGCCGGAGCAAGGCGCTTGCGCTGATCAAATCCTCTGGCGGCAACGGCCAGCGCTATGTGGCGATACCGGCCTCGGCGGGCTGATGCGCTGACGCATTTGCTCCCGCCGGTGCAAGGCGCATCCGGCATGGAACGCGGGGTCCGACAGCCCCGCGTTTCTTTTTGCCTAGACCATTTTCCAGCAAAGTGGACGCCGGTTTGCGTCGAAAAAATGCGACAAAACAAAAAATTAGAGCCGCGCTCCAATTCAATCGGAGCGGAAAAGGCTCTAGAGCACGATCGGGAAAAGTGGACGCCGGTTTTCCCGAAAAATTGTGCGAAAACAAATAAATCTAAACCATGATCGTTTCCGTTTGAAACGATCATGGTTTAAACTCTGGCGCCTCTCACCTGTTCAGGTGATGACGGTCGCGCCATGCACCCTTACACTTTCTGAACATGCGTTGAGAAAGGGTGGCCATGAGAGCGGCGGTGACAGTCTTGGCCTTTGTCCTGGCCATTGTGGTGAGCAGCCCCGTATCGGCTCAGAGCTGCGAGAAGGATTACCCAAGCTGTCCTGACGGTTCCGCCCCCGTGGGAAGCCCTGGGGCTTGTACCTGTTCCCATCCCTTTGATTGCCCTGCGAGAAATGCTTTTAGCTGCGTATACCAGACGGCGTTGGGCTATTGGGCGTGCTCTTGCGAGGGTTCTTCCTCTTCCGATGCCGGGAATTCTTCAGACGCCCCGGATTGTCACCATGATCCCTATGCTCCCGGTTGCCCTGGAACGCCCTATCCGGGCAGTTGCAATGCTTTCATATGCTCCGATGGGAGCACGCCCCGACCGGTGGGTCTTTTCGGGGATTGTCAGTGTGGCACGAACCCGTGATCTGGAGGCCGAAGCAAGCTTGCGCGGCTTCGCCAACCGCCACGCTTCGCCCTGAGGGCGGCTAATCGCCTCGTACGCGGTGCACAAGGTTCACGTGCGCGATTGTCGTGGTCAGAATATTCTAATTTTCCATTCAGTCTTGGACTTAATCTATCTTTGCGCTCCTCGTAGGCGCCTGCTGCGCGACCAGATCCTCGTCAAGAACGGGATGGCCAACCGTGTCACCGACCTGGGGCGGCGAGCCATCGCCAACACCTCCTGGGACGACGCCGTCATCAATCTCGACAACACCTTCGACCTGGAATGGGCAAAAGCCAATATCGGCCGCTATTTCGCCGAAACCGAAGGCTTCGAGGCGGCCATGGTGCTGGATCGCGACGACCGGCCGATTTACGGCATGCGCGGCGATAAAACGGTCGACGTCGGAACCATGACCGACTTGGAGAAGGCCGCCGTGCCGCTGGTTGGGCTCGTGCGGGAGGCCGAGCTCAAGCGAGGCCCGATTGGACCGATCCTCGCCAACGACAATAAAATGTCCGCCCCCATCGTCTTCTCTGCCGTCAGCCGGGCCGGAGCAGAACTCTTCGTCCTCACGGCCATCCTGGTGCAGCCGGATTTCGGCAAGGCAATTCCGGCCACCGACCGCTCCGCCGTGGTGATCACAGGCGACCTCTTCGATGCGGATTTTATCAACGCCTTCGCCGACCGCTTTCTCCTTGCCAACGTCACGCTTGCAAACGGCATCGCGGTACCCAAGCCTGGCCGTGCCCAGCTCCTGCTTCGAGACAGCCAAGATAACATTGTCGCAACGCTCCAATGGGCGCCCCCGGCGCTCGGCACCGCCTTGTTGCGGAAGTCCTTGCCGACCACATTGCTGCTTTTCATGTGCCTCGGCGCTATCGGCTGGCGCCTGTTCCAAAAGGGCCATCGCGCCGCGCAGGCCCTGGTCGAAAGCGAGGCGCGTGCCTTCGATCTGGCGTCGCATAAGAGCCAGTTCCTCGCCAATATGAGCCATGAGATCAGAACGCCGCTGAACGGAGTGTTGGGCATGGCCCAATCGCTCAACTCCGACGCGCTCTCGCTCGCTCAGCGCCAGAAGGTCGCCATCATTCTGGACACGGGCAACACCCTGATGGCCGTATTGAACGATGTGCTGGATCTGTCCAAAATCGAAGCCGGAAAGCTCGAAATCTCCCCGGTTGATGACGACATCCTCAAAACCCTGGAAAGCATCAGGTGGCTGTTCCAGTCGCAGGCGGCCGCAAAGATGCCTGACAAAACCGAACTGCTGCAAACGAAAATCCTGCTCACGGACGACAATGCGATCAATCGCCAGATCGTCCGATTGCTGCTGGCCCCGCTTGGCGTGAACATCGCCGAGGCCGAGAATGGCCGCGTCGCACTCGAAAAGCTTGCGGCGGAGCCCTTCGACCTTGTCCTGCTGGATATCCACATGCCGGTCATGGACGGATGCCGGACCATCGAGGCAATCCGCCGCTCTGAAGCAAGCTGGCGGACAATTCCGGTGATGGCGCTGACGGCCGACGCCACAAACGGTGCGCGCGAGCGCTACCTGGCTCTCGGCATGGACGATACATGTCGAAGCCGGTGGATCAGCGGCAGCTGCATGCAAAAATCTTCGCTTTGATGCGCAAATCCTGGGCGCTTGCCGTACCCGTCGACAAGATCGCCGATCCCTCGGATCAGGATGTTAGCCAAGCCGAACTGGATCGCCTGTTCGGGGCCATGGTCAAAGCGCAGCTGAATTAATCGCGTCGCGAGCCGTATGTTCGGGCCTTACTTGGCCGCGTATTGCTCGTCGGTAACGTGCTCCATCCAGTTGACGGGGCTGCCATTCAGCGCCTCCTGGATGGCGATATGCGTCATCGCCGTGGTTGGCGCGGCTCCATGCCAGTGCTTCTCGCCGGGCGCAATCCAGACCACATCGCCGGGCCGGATCTCTTCAATCGGGCCGCCCTCGCGCTGAGCCCGGCCGCAGCCGGCCGTGACGATCAAGGTCTGGCCGAGCGGGTGGGTGTGCCATGCGGTGCGCGCGCCAGGCTCGAATGTAACGCTGGCGCTGCGAACCCGTGCCGGGTCGGGTGCCTCGACCAGCGGGTCCATTCGTACCGTTCCAGTGAAATACTCCGCCGGGGCTTTCCTGGACGGCTGTGAACCGTTGCGTTTGATGTCCATTGCCGGGTTTCCTTCATTTGCCGCGATGATCAGCCTGACTGCGCCAGAGCGCAGCAGGGAACGTCCGCTCCGCGTCCACGGGCCTATGGATCGACGCCGGGCGTATCGATCATTTATAGAGCGCAACGCCGAAGACGGGCTGCCGATCCATCAAGGGGAAGTAATGGTGGAGCCAGACGGGATCGAACCGACGACCTCAGCAGTGCGATTGCTGCGCTCTCCCAACTGAGCTATGGCCCCATTTCAGGCGAGTGCATGATTTACAGCCCGCCCGTCTCGGCGTCAAGCGGCAGCCCTTTGGGTGCGCCCTCGAATCCGCGCGGCCGCGCAAGTCTCCGCCGGAGACACCGGAAGTGGAAAATATCGGCACCGGGAGGCCCGAGCGGCCGTTCCTGAAGGCGTGAGGGCCAACCGGCACCCCTTGCGGCAGGGGAGCGGGCAGGGTAAATCACAGCTGAAGACGGCAGAGGGCAACAGCTATGATTCCGCTAATGAGCTTTATCGTGATGCTGATCACGTTCTATATTTGGATCCTGGTGATCAGCGCAATTCTTTCCTGGTTGATCGCGTTCGATGTGGTCAACCGGCGCAATCAGGTCGTGTATATGATTGCCGATACATTGCAACGGATGACGGAACCGGCGCTCCGGCCGATCCGCAACGCGCTTCCTGACTTCGGGGCTCTCGACATATCTCCGCTGGTGCTCTTCTTCGGGTTGATATTTCTCCGCGATGTTGTCATCAGAGGCTGGGTCTGCGGGGGGCTCTGCGGTTGACAAAAGCGACGCCGGGCGGACCCTTGCCGGCGCGGGCGGTCACCGAAGGCATCGTCATCGCGGTCCGGCTCACGCCTAGATCGGGCGCGGACGCCGTCAGCGGCATCGAAGACACGGGCGGCTCACCGCCGGTTTTGCGGGCACGGGTCCGTACCGCGCCCGAGGACGGCAAAGCCAATGCCGCGGTTACGGCGCTGCTCGCGGATTGGATGGACGAGCCGAAAACGCGGGCGGAGCTGATTTCGGGCGGCAGATCGCAGCTGAAGCAGATCCTCATCCGGGGTGAAGCGGGCGTGCTGCTGGACAAGCTCGCCGCGCGGGTCGCCTCGCTCCGCCAGGGAGACTGAACGTGGCTGACGCCCGGCTCATCGACGGCAAGGCAATCGCGGCAAGTCTACGCGGCCGCGTCGGCGCGCTGGCCCACGCATTTGAAGCCGCCCACGGGGTGAAGCCGGGTCTCGCGGTGGTGCTGGCCGGCGACGACCCGGCCAGCCAGGTCTATGTCCGCAGCAAGGGGCGCGCGGTCGAAGATGCCGGGATGCGCTCCTTCGAGCACCGGCTTCCGGCGGAGACCAGCCAGGCCGAGTTGCTGGCCCTGCTCGACCTTTTGAACGCCGACGAGGCGGTGCACGGCATCCTGGTGCAATTGCCGCTCCCCGCCCAGATCGACACCAGCGCGGTGATCGAGAGGGTTTCGCCGGGCAAGGACGTCGATGGTTTCCATCCCCTCAATGCGGGCAGGCTGGCGAGCGGGCGCCCTGGGCTGGTGCCCTGCACGCCGCTCGGCTGCATCATGCTCGCCAAGACGGTCATGCCAGATCTCACAGGAGCGGAGGCGGTCGTCATCGGCCGCTCCAACATCGTCGGCAAGCCGGTGGCGCAATTGCTGCTGGCCGAAAACGCCACCGTCACCATCGCGCATTCGCGCTCCCGCGACCTGCCTTCCATCGTCCGCCGTGCCGATATTGTGGTGGCGGCGGCCGGGCGGCCGGAAATGGTGCGCGGCGATTGGATCAAGCCGGGCGCCCTGGTGATCGATGTCGGTATCAACCGCATCCCGGCGCCGGAAAAAGGCGAGGGCAAGACGAAGCTGGTCGGCGATGTCGCCTTTGCCGAGGCGCTGAGAGTGGCGGGTGCCATCACGCCGGTGCCGGGCGGGGTCGGCCCGATGACGATCGCCTGTCTGCTCGCCAACACGCTGCGCGCCGCCTGCATGATCCACGGCGCACCCGCGCCCGATTTCAGCGCTGCCTAAACCGGATTTCGAACGGCTCGGCGCTCGTGCAGGATCGGTTCATGTGGAATTGGCCAGCCACACCCAGTTGTCGTCCCCGACAGAAAAAGAGTGCTTTAACTAAGCTGATCGCGCGCTAATCCGCCGGCTCGGTCCGGTTGGGGCAATGCTCGGTGATATAGTCATTGACGCCCTTGACGAAATCCGCCTGGAAATAGCCGAAATAGGACTCGAACTTCCACGCCGCCCAGACGACATTGCGCACCATCGCGGTTCCGTCGATCTCGCTGAAGCCGAGCGATACCGATTTCGCCTTGCCGTTCTCGAATTCGATGACCGGCCCCATTTTCGCGGTGAGCACATGCGGCGCGCCGGAACTGTCGATCTCGCAGCTCACCGGCTGCGGCGGAATTTTCAGCGTGTGGGTCTTCTGGTTAAGCGATGCGGTGAGCAAGGCGCGGCTGATCTCGAACTTCGCCTTGCAGCGCGCGTCGCCGAACGGCCAGGTGATGCGTCCCTTTTTCACCGCCTTGGCGATCTCCTCCTGGTGCCAGGTCTGGGTGATGTCGCATTGCAGCGGCCCGCCACCGGCGTGGGGGGCCGTGATGATCGCGCAAAGATCGCGGTCGCATTGGCGCATTTTCTTCACCTCGGCCTCAGGCGGCTGCTGAGCGAAGACGGCAATCGATGGCGCGGCTAACAGACTGACAACGGCTAACGAAATTCTGGTGAACGCAAGACATTCGGCCCGCATCCGGCTCTCCCATTCCCTCAGATGTCACGTCCCCACGAAAATAAGCGCATAAAGCGGAACGCACGATAGGACGCAGCGATCCACACATTGCCGTTAACCTCGGCTTTGGTATAGTCACGCCGCTGCGCCGGACCCGCAGCTTTGACCAATGGAGGCTCTCATGACAGTGGACACGTCGCAGGGCAACGAAAATATGGACTACGCCCAGCATCAGCGGACCTACGACCTTTTCACCACCCTGGTGAAATGGGGCAGCATTTCGGTCATCGTCATTCTCATCCTCATGGCCATCTTCCTGCTCTGATCGCAACTGTATAAACGCCCACCCTTTTTGCACCGGCGGAGAGAATCATGATCGTGGTAGCGGCAACCGCCGAAAGCGGCGATGAATCGCGTGTCGCGCTTTCCCCCGAGACCGCCAAGAAATTCAAGGCGCTGGGCGCCGAGGTCCGGCTTCAGGCGGGCGCGGGGCGCGGCTCGTTCTTTCCCGATCAGGCCTTTGCCGATGCGGGCGCGAAGATCGTTCCGACCGCTGAGGATGCGCTGAGCGGCGCCGACATCGTCCTGAAAGTGCGCCGGCCCTCGGCGCAGGACATCGCCGCGATGAAGCGCGGCGCGGTGCTCGTCGCCATGCTCGACCCCTATTCCGGCGGCGGCGATATCGAGGCGCTCGCAAAGGCCGGTATCGACGCGTTCTCGATGGAATTCATGCCGCGCATCAGCCGCGCGCAGACAATGGACGTGCTCTCCAGCCAGGCGAACCTCGCGGGCTATAAGGCCGTGGTCGAGGCGGCGGCGCGGTTCTCGCGCGCCATGCCGATGATGATGACCGCCGCCGGCACCGTGCCCGCCGCCCGCGTTTTCGTCATGGGCGTCGGCGTCGCCGGATTGCAAGCCATTGCCACGGCGCGGCGCCTGGGCGCGGTCGTCTCAGCGAACGACGTGCGGCCCGCCACCAAGGAGCAGGTGGAATCGCTCGGCGCCAAGTTCATCGCCGTGGTCGATGAGGAATTCAAGCAGGCGGAGACCTCCACCGGCTACGCCAAGGAAATGTCCGAGGACTATAAGCGCAAGCAGGCCGAGCTGACCGCCAGCCACATTGCCAACCAGGATATCATCGTCACCACGGCACTCATTCCAGGACGCCCGGCGCCCAAGCTGGTGACGAAAGCCATGGTGGAAAGCATGAAGCCCGGCTCGATCATCGTCGATCTGGCGGCCGAGCGGGGCGGCAATACCGAGCTGACGAAGCCCGGCGAGATCGCCGAACATAACGGCGTCACGATCATGGGGCAGCTCAACATGCCGGGACGGCTGCCTGGGAATGCCTCAAGCCTTTACGCGCGCAACCTGTTCGCCTTCGTCGAGACGCTGATCGACAAGCAGAACGGCGCGCTGAAGATCAACTGGGACGACGAGATCGTCAAAGGCACGGCGTTGACCCGCGATGGGGCGATCGTGCATCCGAGCCTGACGGGAGCGAAAGTATGATGCGCATGAGCACGAATGCCGTTCGCCCACTCCCCTGGAGTGAGGGGGGAATTCAGCCGAAATCGCGCCAACCCCTCACCCGGCGCCGCGCGCCACCCTCTTCCCACGGGAGAGGGATTTTGGCCGCGATCTTGGTAGCCGCAATTGCAACGACGCTGCCCGCCCCTGCCTGGGCCTCGGCCGCCGGCGCGAGCGTCGATCCGTTCATGTTCCGCCTGTCGATCTTTGTACTGGCGATTTTCGTCGGCTATTACGTCGTGTGGAGCGTGACGCCGGCCCTGCATACGCCGCTCATGTCCGTCACCAACGCCATTTCCTCGGTGATCGTGGTCGGTGCGCTGCTGGCTGTCGGGGTGGAACATGCCCCCGGCGACCTGCCGCAATCGATGGACGGCGCCATCGCCTCCAAAATCTTCGGCTTCCTGGCGCTGGCAATGGCGGCGGTGAACATTTTCGGCGGCTTTCTCGTCACCCAGCGCATGCTCGCCATGTACAAGAAAAAAGAAAAGAAATGACCACCACCCCCACCGGCCTCCTCAAAGTTCTCGCGCCGCTCCTCCTCGTGTTGAGCCTGTCGGGATGCTTCAAGTCCAGCACCCCCCTGCTCGATGCATCGAACGCGCAATATCCCTTCACCACCCTCACTTTGAAGAACGAGGATGGGCAGACCTCCATCGTCAAACGCGACGGCGACGTCTATCGCTTCATCGATGACGGCAAACAGGATGTCACGGCGCTGCTGATCCATGAGCTGGGCCCTGACCTCTATCTCGTTCAGGTGGCCCCTCCGACCGGCGAGGCGGACTACCTGTTCGCCAAAAAGCTGAATGGCGATCTCGTCGTCAGATCCGATTGCCAGGGGCTCGACCCCGCGATGCTGCGCGGCAAGGGCGTGGAGATCGAGGAAAGCGGCGCAATCTACGAATGCCATTTCAAGGACTTGAACACTTTGATCGAACTGGGGAAAGCGCCGGGCTTGTGGGAAAGCTCGACAACGACGCTCAACGTCATATCGATCGAATAGCGGGGGATATCGATGTCGGGAAATCTGGTCGCGCTGCTCTATCTTGTGTCCGGCGTGCTGTTCATTCTGGCGCTGCGCGGGCTGTCGAGCCCCGAAACATCGCGTCGGGGCAACCGTTTCGGCATGATCGGCATGGCGCTGGCCGTGTTGACCACGCTTGCCGTCGTCGCGCCGCATGAGGGATCGACCTGGCTGATGATCATCGCCGGCCTGGCGCTTGGCGGCGGTATCGGCGCGTTCACGGCGCGGCGGATCGCGATGACGGCGATGCCGCAGCTCGTCGCCGCCTTCCACAGCCTCGTCGGCCTCGCGGCGGTGTTCGTCGCGGCGGCCGCGCTGTACGCGCCGGAAGCCTTCGGCATCGGCACCCCCGGCGACATCGAGGTCGCGACGCTGGTCGAGATGTCGCTCGGCGTCGCCATTGGCGCGATCACCTTTTCCGGCTCGATCATCGCCTTCCTGAAGCTCGACGGGCGCATGTCCGGCGCGCCGATCCTCCTGCCCGCCCGGCATCTGATCAATCTCGCGCTGGCCGCCGCGCTGATCGTGCTGATCGCGCTGTTCGTCACCAGCGGCTCGACGCTGCTGTTCTGGGCCATCACGGCTGTCGCGCTGGTGCTCGGTGTGCTCATCATCGTGCCGATCGGCGGCGCGGACATGCCGGTCGTTGTCTCGATGCTCAATTCCTATTCGGGCTGGGCGGCGGCGGGCATCGGCTTCACGCTGGGCAACAGCGCGCTGATCATCACGGGCGCGCTGGTCGGCTCGTCCGGCGCGATCCTGTCCTACATCATGTGCAAGGGCATGAACCGCTCCTTCATCTCGGTGATCCTGGGCGGCTTCGGCGGTGAGACGGCGGCGGCGGGCGGCGCGGGCGGCGAGCAGCGGCCGGTCAAGCAGGGCTCGGCGGATGATGCGGCCTTCATCCTGAAAAACTCCTCCAAGGTCATCATCGTACCCGGCTATGGCATGGCGGTCGCCCAGGCGCAGCACGCGCTGCGCGACATGGCCGACAAGCTGAAGGAAGCCGGCGTCGACGTCTCCTACGCCATCCATCCGGTCGCGGGCCGTATGCCCGGCCATATGAACGTGCTGCTCGCCGAAGCCAACGTGCCCTATGACGAAGTGTTCGAGCTTGAAGACATCAACAACGCCTTCTCGCAAGCCGACGTCGCCTTCGTCATCGGCGCGAACGACGTCACCAATCCCTCAGCCAAGGAAGACCCGGCCTCGCCGATCTTCGGCATGCCGGTGCTGGAGGTCTGGAAGGCGGGCACGGTGATGTTCATCAAGCGGTCGCTATCGTCGGGCTATGCGGGCATCGACAATTCGCTGTTCTACCGCGACAACACCATGATGCTGTTCGGGGACGCGAAAAAAATGACCGAGGAAATCGTCAAAGCCTTCTGACCCCCTTCGGGCATCGGAGGCAAGCTTGGGGGGAGGTTTTATGCGCCGTTTCTTCGTTATCCTGTTCTTCGTTTCGCTGCTGGCCACAGGCGCCGCGGTCTATTGGAGCAGCTACCTGCCGGAAGCCACCGTTCCTGTCACGGCGGATCGCAACTTCAGCGCCCCGCAGGGCGGCGAGACGGCCGCACCCGGCGCCGGGTCCGCCCGTGCTTTCGCGAAGGCGCCATCGGAACGGCAGAACCTGGCCGTCACCATTTCCATCATGTCTTCGATCATCTCGGCGCTGGCTGCGATCGCGCAGACCTGGCTGACGGCGCGAGCCTATCGGCGATAGATGCATCTGGCGGGCGGATGGTGATAAGGGCGCGCCCTTGATGAAAATCCTCATGATCATCCTCGGTGTCGTCGCCGCGCTTTATGTCATCGCCAGCGGTTCGCTCTATGTGTTCCAACGCCGCCTGATCTACGTGCCCGATCCCGACCGCGAGGCGCCGGCCGAAATCGGGCTTCGCGGCGTGCGGGAAATCGTGCTGCGGACGCCGGATGGCGCACGCCTCATAACCTGGTATGCCGCCGCCGCGCATGGGAAGCCGACCTTTCTCTATTTTCATGGCAATGCCGGAAATCTGGCCGATCGCGCCGACCGCATCCGCCGCTTCACCGGCGCGGGATACGGACTGTTCATGCCGTCTTATCGCGGCTATTCGGGCAGCACCGGCAGCCCCTCGGAGGCGGCCATCGTCGCCGATGCACGCCTCGCCTACGATCATCTGCGCGGATTGGGCGTGCCGGAGCGGGCGATCGTGCTCTATGGCGAATCGCTCGGCAGCGGCGTCGCGGTGCGGCTTGCCTCCGAGCGCCCGGTCGGCGCTGTGATCCTGGATGCGCCCTACACATCGCTCCCCGATGTCGGCAAACTGATGTACCCGATCATGCCCGTCCGGACGTTCATGCTGGACCGCTTCGAATCCAAGACGTTCATCACCTCCGTTCATGCGCCGATCCTCATCCTGCACGGCACCAACGACGCAGTCGTCCCGATCGCGCTGGGCAAGGCGCTGTTCGACGCGGCAAATAAGCCAAAGGAAATGGCGGTGCTGCAGGGCGCCGGGCACTCCGACATCTATGCCTATGGCGCGTTCGCCCGCATCGAGACATTCTTGCGCGACCATTTGGGCCAAGCCGCATCGCGCGCCACCTCCGGCTGAGTTTTCCACAGCCCTTCCGGCTAGAGCTTTCCGCTCCGATTGGATCGGAGCGGGGCTCTATCTTTGTTTTGTCGCATTTTCGCGACGCAAACCGGCATCCACTTTGCAGAAAAATGCTCTAAATGCCATTTAGCTAAACTGGCGTGATTCGGGTTAAACGATCCTCCACCGCTGACGCCTATACTGAAGGATAGTGTAAGGCGCGTCTTGTCGTAGGATTAATTATGCGTCCAGCCCGATTTTTTGCAATAGTATCGGCATGTTATCTGTCATTTATCGCAATATACTATGTAGAGCAGCGCGATTATCTGTTCTTTACATCAAAACTCCGGATATCTCCGCAGACGCTCGACCTGAAAGACGTCGCGGAAATGGAATTGCCCACCCCGGACGGTGAGCGTCTCATCGCCTGGTACGCAGCCCCGTCGCGAGGCGCGCCGACGCTGTTCTATTTGCACGGCAATGCCGGCGCTCTCGCAAATCGCGCCAATCGCGTGCGGCTCTACCGGGCACACGGCTACGGCGTGTTCATGCTCGCCTATCGCGGCTTTTCCGGCAGCACCGGCAGGCCTACGGAAACCAACATCGTCGCCGACGCGCTCATGGCCTACGACACGCTTGCGGGTTTCACTCCGCCCGACAGCAAGATTGTCGTCTATGGGGAATCGCTGGGGACCGGCGTTGCGGTCCAGGTCGCGGCGAAGCGCCGGCCGGATGCCGTGGTGCTGGAATCGCCCTTCTCATCGGCAGTCGATGTGGGCGCTTACCTCTACCCTTATCTTCCGGTCCACTGGCTGCTGAAGGACCGCTTCGAGTTCGATCAGCTACATTCACGACGTGAAAGCGCCGCTCCTGATGCTGCATGGCGAGCGCGACAGGATCGTTCCGCCGCGATTCGGCCGCAAGCTGTTCGCCGCCGCGCCAGGGCCGAAACTGGCCTATTTCATCCACGACGCAACGCATTACACGCTCTATGAGCACGGCGCGTTCGAAAGGGTGACAAAGTTTCTGGACAGCTTCACGCTCGGACGCGAACACCCCGGCACGATCTCCGTGTCCTGCGGCGCGGTGTGCGGCCCTCGCCCCCATTGACGCCGCCGGGAGCCGTTGCCGCATGGCGATTTGAAGCAGAACCTGCCGCAGGCCGATACCGCGGCATTCGATATTTGCCGCCGTGGAACTGCTGGCGGCGCCAGGGATTATTCCCCCGACGCACCCATTCACCCAAAGCCGGCATTGCATTCGGAGGTTAAGAATGAAACCAGCGATGAAATCGATGAACGAACCGCGCGGCTATTCCGGTTCGAAAAGCCGCAACTATTCCAAGACGGGCGGCGGCAATTCGGTCGCGCAGCGCAGCCGCAACTCCTCCTCCGGGCGTATCAGCCCTTGGCTGCCCTTCGCAGTCGGCGTGTTCACGCTTTTCGTCGTGGGCAAGGCTCTGGCCGACACAGAACGCCGCCGTTATGCCAATAGAAGCTGGACCTCTCGTTTCAGCGATCGCGTGAGTGACCGTTTCAACGATTGGTGGCCCGATATCCGCGACGCGGCGGAAGATACCGGCTCGCGCGCCAAACATTGGCTGCAGGACGCGGCCCCGTCGCGGCGCACCCTTTCCGATATGTGGTCCGACGGCACCGACTGGCTGCCAAGCGGCCGGGCTGCCAAGCGGCGCCTGCTTGAAAATTTCGACTGGCAAAATCCGCCGCGCTGGCTCCGCAACGTCGATCTGTCTACCGCGTCCAAGCGCCGGCGCTTCTTGCGCGACATGAAGCGCTATGGCAACCGCAAGAGCGACAGCCTGATGTCCAGTCTGGGCTTATAAGCGGCCGGCCAGCCCCTGATTAATCCGCCGACATCGTCATTTCCCGTCTGATCCGGCGGGGATGACGGTTTTGAATAAAGCTGTAGATACAGAACGCCAAACCCGCATCCCACCTTGCGCTAAGCCGCGAAGCTCCGAACAATCCGGCAAATTGCTCAAGGCGGGGGTGCTCAATGTTGACATGGCTTATGGGAGCGTGGCTGCTCTATCATTTTATTGCCGGGGTTCATCTCTATCGCAGCGGTCCATCCACCGGAAACGCGCTGGAATCCTATTTCCACGAACCGATCTACACGCTTGATCTCGGTTCGATCATCGGCGCGGCGGGGCCGAGCTTTATCGTCACCTATGGCGCGATCATCACCCTGGTGATCATCCTGGCGCTATTCCTCGAAATGAGCCGCATCGTGCGCTACGGGCTGGCGCAGAATTTCACCGGCAGCCAATATGACCTCTATGGGTCGATCCTGCTCCTGGTGATTACAAGCATCGAGCTGTTTTTCGTGCCGCTGGCCTGGACGTCGATCTTCGTCATTCTATTCTTCGCCAGCATCATGGACGTGACGGTCCATGTCCGCTATCTGCACCATTTCGTGCGCACCCGGCGGGTCTAAAGCGGCCCTTCAACTTTGCCGGGGCTGTTCGGCCGGCGGGCATTCGATGCGCATCGGCGGCGCGGCGCTTGACCCGGCTCGCCCCGGCCGAACCGTGTATTTGCCTCGGCAAATATTGACCTCCGGCGGGATGTGGCTGGCCTCGAAAAGGTCGTAACCCGGCTTCAGCTCGCGCCAGAATCCGGCCCATTGGTTGCCCTCATAGGCGCGGAGCCGGGCGTCGGTCAGCCTGAAGGGGAAAATTTGGACATGGAAGCGCTGCTGCCCCGCATCGAGCGCGGCGGTTACCAGCGTCCACATTTCGCCGATGACGGCGTTGGTCATGGCGTAGCAGCCGACCGAGGAGCAGCCGCCATGCACCATCAGATAGGCGCCGCTGCGCCCTTGCGCCCGGTCGAACAGATTTGGGAAACCGAGATCGAACGCCCGGTGCCAGTGGCTGTTCGGGTTTAGCTGTCCGGGGGAGACCGTGTAGAAGCCTTCCGGCGCCTGACGGTCTCCGGTCTGTAGTTTCGGGCCGAGGCGGCCGGACCAATAGCAGATGGGATAGCTGGCAAACAGCGCAAAGCCGTCGCCCTGCTTCATCCAGAGTTCCAGCGTCATCTCGCTTTTGAAGACGCGGATGAACACCGGATCGCCGCGCTTGAGCCCTCGCGCCTGCAGCCGCTCGTCGAGCCGGGCGAGATCGGGCGTGCCGGGAAGCTGATAGCCGAGTTCGTAATGCAGAACCCGATTCACATGGCGCATCGACATGCGGGCCCTGTCGATAGCCCGATACCAACCGCCGCCCGCGACGGCAAATACGGCCGCAGCCAATAGCGCCGTTGCAAGCGCGATGCGGATCAGCGAGCGGAGCATTCAGCGATCACCAGACGAGCTACGGCCCATGCTGTCGCATAGCCCATCCGCGTTCGAAAGAGAAGCCGCCTCGGCGCTCTAGAGCATTTTCCAGCGAAGTGGATGCCGGTTCGCGTCGCGAAAATGCGACAGAACAAAGAGATAGAGCCCCGCTCCGATCTAAAGACTCAGCCGGGGCCGAACCCTCCTATCGGCTGATACAGCGGGCTTGCAGGAAGGCGAGCAGGCGCGCCGGTTCCACTGCGTCCGTCACGAAGGCGTCGCCGATCCCGCGCACCAGCACGAAGGAGAGCCTCCCGGCGGTCGCCTTCTTATCCTGCATCATCAGCGCGACGAGCTCTTCCGCACGCGGCAGCGTGCCGCCCGCTTGTGCCGCCATATCGGCGATCCGCACCGGCAGTCCGGCGGCTCGCAGATGCGCCGCGACGCGCGTCGCTGTGTCGGGGGCGCAATATCCCAGCTCCTGGGACATCTCGAAGGCCAGCACCACGCCGATCGCCACCGCCTCGCCATGCAGCAGCCTGGCGGAGTAGCCCGCCCAGGCCTCCAGCGCATGGCCGAATGTGTGGCCGAGATTGAGCAGTGCCCGGCGGCCGCTCTCCCGCTCATCTTCGGCGACGATGACGGCCTTGCCCCGGCAGCTCACCTCGATGGCGTGCAGGCGAACCGCGACGTCGCCCTCGAAAATGCCGGCCCAGTTGGCCTCCAGCCAATCGAAGAAGGCGGCATCGCCAAGCAATCCGTATTTCGCCATTTCGGCATAGCCCGAGCGGAACTGGCGCGCGTCCAGCGTATCCAGCACATCGGTGTCGATCAGCACCAGACTGGGCTGGTGGAAGGCGCCGATCAGGTTTTTCCCATGCCGAGTGTTGATGCCTGTCTTGCCGCCGATGGAGGAATCCACCTGGGCGAGCAGCGTCGTGGGGATCTGTATAAGGCGCACGCCGCGTTTCAGGATGCTGGCGGCAAATCCGGCGAGATCGCCGATCACTCCGCCGCCCAGCGCGATGACGATGTCGCCCCGCTCCAGCTTGCGGTCGAGCAGCGCATCGCATAATTGCACCAATTGCGTAAAACTTTTGGAGGCTTCCCCGGCAGGGATCGCGATTGCGTCGAGCGCCATGCCGGCCGACGCAAATCCGGATGCCAGCCTCGGCAGATGCAGCGTCGCGACCGTTTCATCGGTGACGACGGCACAGCGGGCCGACGGCGCCAGCCGCTTCACCGCCTCGCCGGTCGTGCCGATCAGCCCTGGGCCAATGGCGATATCATAGCTGCGGCTGCCGAGCGCGACCGGAACGATTCGCGCCGCGCTGTCCGCCCGCTGGTTGGAATTCAGCATTTCAGATCGGCTCCAATGGCTTCGATGCCCTCAGGATCGCGGCAGGAGTTTCGGGCAGGCCTCGACCGCGGCGATAATCTCCTCGACAATGATTTCATGCGCAACATCTCTGCTGCGCACGGTCACGTCGGCTTGCATATAGACCGGATGGCGCTCTTCAATCAGCTTTTGCATCACCGCGCGCGGGTCGGCGGCGCGCAGCAGCGGGCGGGTGTCGCGGCGGGAGACGCGGTGCATCAGCAGGTCGAGATCGGCCTTCAGCCATACTGAAATCGCCGAAACCGCGATTCGCTCGCGCGTTTCGGCATTCATGAAAGCGCCGCCTCCCGCGGCCAAAACCTTTCGGCCCTCATCAAGCAGCCTGGCGATCACCCGCCTTTCCCCATCGCGGAAATAGGTTTCGCCATTCTCGGCGAATATGTCGTTGATGGTTTTGCCGGCGGCAAGTTCGATCTCATGATCGGCATCGGCAAACGGCAGATCCAGCGTCGCGGCAAGCCGCCGCCCGATGGCCGACTTGCCGGCGCCCATCAGCCCGATCAGCACAAGCGACCTATGCCCGAGACAGTCCCGGAGCCGTTGGACCTGACGTGTCACCCTGCAGGCCCCCATTGCCCAAGCGCATTCTTGCCAGCCGGATCTATATTCCATAACTATTCACCGGGGATCGGCGAAATTGTCAACATTTGGTTAGAATTTCGCGTCCTCTATTGACAAATGCGCCTGGCTTTGCTCAGGCCATAATACCGCCCATATCCAGCAGGATAATTACTCAAGGTGCAATAAGACGATGCCAAGTCTGATACGCTTTCTTACGCTGTGTGGCGTTGTGGTTGGAATATTCTATGGAAGTATGTATGTACTTGCCAAGTATTTCCAACCTGAGCCAAAGGAAATCTCGAAGGCTGTCCGCAATCTGCAAGTGCGATAGCTTTAATTCAATCGTATCGTCTTGGCTTTCTTGCTTGTTTCATCTCAGTTAGTTTTGGTGGAGGGCGGGGGCCCTCCCTCCAGTGCAACAACGATCAGGAAGCGCGCGGTCGGTAAGTAACTTATTAGTTAAATTGCGTGAGCGGCGCTTTTCTCGCGGATGTTGCACAAGCACGAACTTTGAATTGAGAGTTGAGGATATGGAGCATATTCGGGGGGATGAGCGGGGGCAGTTGAAGCCCGTCATCATCGGCAAGTTTCTGGAAATGTTGAGCGCTGAGCGCGGAGCGTCCGCCAACACGCTTGACGCCTATTCGCGGGATCTGGCGAATTTCGCCAGCTTCGTCCACAAGCGCGACCGTGCGCTCGAACTCGCGGCCACCGAGGATATCACCAATTTCATCGCCCTGATGGTCGAGGAAGGGCTCGCCGCCTCATCGCGTGCCCGGCGCCTGTCGGCTTTGAAGCAATTCTACCGCTTCCTGGTCGCCGACGGCATCCGCAGCGATGATCCGGCTGCCATCGTCGGCGGACCGAAACGGGAAGCGGCGCTGCCCAAAACACTTACGGTGGACGAGGTGGACTTGCTGCTCGCCGCCGCGCGCCGCAAAGTGGAGGAGTCCCGCAACGGGCAGCGGGCAAAGGCCCTGCGGCTCTATTGCCTGCTGGAGATCCTCTACGCCACAGGCATGCGCGTTTCGGAGCTGGTGGCTCTGCCGCGTTCGGCGCTGGTGGGGGATGAACGCACCCTGACGATCAAGGGCAAGGGAGGACGCCAGCGCATGGTGCCGCTCAACCCCGCTGCTCAGGACGCGCTGGTGCTCTATTTGCGCGAGCGTGACGCGGCGGTCTCGGGTGAAAGCGGCTATGGCGCCGGTCTGAACGGTGGGGCATCGCCATGGCTGTTCCCGTCATGGGGCCAGCAAGGCCATCTGACGCGCCAGAGGCTGGCTCAGGAACTCAAGCTGCTGGCCGGTCAGGCCGGCATCGAGCCCGCCCGCGTCTCGCCGCATGTGCTTCGGCACGCCTTTGCCAGCCATATGCTTGAGCGCGGCGCGGATCTGCGCGCGGTGCAGAAGCTGCTCGGGCACGCCGATATTTCGACGACGCAGGTCTATACCCATGTCCGCGAAGGCCATCTGCGCAAAATCGTCCATGAGCATCATCCGCTCAGCGAACGCCAGCGAACCGATGCCTGATCCTGTCGGAGGTCCGGGCGCCAGGCCCGGCCTCTGACGGCTTGACACAATCCCCATTCAATCGCACTTAGCGGTGTCGCGACGCTCGCGCGCCGCCAATTGCTATTGAGCGATGCTTGATGATGATACGCACCTATCTCGATTTCGAAAAGCCCGTCGCAGAGCTCGAAAGCAAGATCGAGGATTTGAAGTCGCTGAGGAGCGAGGACAAATCGGTTTCCATCGACGAAGAGGTCAAGCTGCTTGAGCAGAAGGCGAAAACCGCGCTTGAGGAAACCTACGCCAAGCTCACTCCCTGGCAGAAAACCCAGGTCGCGCGCCATCCCGACCGGCCGCATTGCATGGACTACATCAAGGCGCTGATCGAGGATTTCGTGCCCCTGGCGGGGGACCGCTATTTCGCTGAGGATATGGCTGTTATCGGCGGCGTCGGGCGGTTTCGCGGCCGGTCGGTGGTGATCATCGGCCATGAAAAGGGCAGCGATACCGAAACGCGGCTCAAACATAATTTCGGCATGGCGCGGCCAGAAGGCTACCGCAAATCGGTGCGGCTGATGAAGATGGCCGAAAAATTCGGCATGCCGATCATCACCTTCGTCGACACGGCCGGCGCCTATCCGGGGATCGGCGCGGAAGAGCGCGGCCAGGCCGAGGCGATCGCCCGCTCCATCGATTGCTGCCTGGCGGTGACGGTGCCGATTATCGCCATCGTCATCGGCGAAGGCGGATCGGGCGGCGCGGTGGCGATCGCGACGGCGAACAAGGTGCTGATGCTGGAGCATTCGATATACACGGTCGCCTCGCCGGAGGCCGCCGCCTCGATCCTGTGGCACGATTCCGCCCGCGCCCAGGACGCCGCGACCAATATGAAGATCACCGCCCAGGATTTGTCCCAAATGGGCATTATAGACATCGTTATCAGTGAGCCAGTGGGCGGCGCTCACCGCGATAAGACAGCCATTATGAGGCTGGCCGGGAACATGCTGGAGAAGTCCTTGCGCGAATTCGACGGCATGTCTGGTGAAGAAATTCGCCGCGCCCGGCACGATAAGTTTCTCGCCATGGGGCGTCTGCAATAGCCCGGTATGGGGTCAGGTTGGAATATTGCCGCAGCGAAAAATCAGGATACAGCCTAAAAGGCGCCGCTTTTCCCCATGAACTATTGAAACCGGTTGCGAATCAATCGGTCACGGAATGTTATGGACCCGTGGTTAACGTAATTTCAACGGGATGGGTCGATCTTCTCGGCGCGTGCAAAGGGCACAAAATATGTCGATGAGCATCGTTCTTCGTTTTGCGTTCGTGGCTGGCGCTACCCTGTTGCTCGCGGGCTGTCCGGGCATCGGCGGTAGCGATGTCCTGCCCGCATTGAAGCAGCTGAGCGCCGAGACCCAGGTCCTGCTTGCCAAGAGCGGCATGAAACAGGATTCGCCGATCTTCATTCGCATCTTCAAGGAAGAATCTCAGCTGGAGATCTGGAAGGCGAAGGACGACGGGAAATATTATCACTTCAAAACCTACCCGATCTGCAGCTGGTCCGGCGAACTGGGCCCGAAAGTGAAAGTCGGCGACAAGCAGGCGCCGGAAGGCTTCTACACGGTGACGCCGGGGCAGATGAACCCGAACAGCCAATTCCACCTTGCCTTCAACATCGGCTTTCCCAACAGCTATGATAAGGTGAACGGCCGGACCGGAAGCGCGGTGATGGTGCATGGCGATTGCCGATCCGCCGGGTGCTTTGCCATGACCGACGCACTGATCGAGGAAATCTATGCGCTGGCGCGCGAATCGTTCCGGGGCGGTCAGACAAAGTTTCACGTCCATGCCTTTCCGTTCCGCATGACGGAAGAGAACATGAAGCGCCATCGTGACAGCCAATGGTATGGCTTCTGGAAGACCCTGAAACAGGGCTATGATGATTTCGAGCTTTCGCGCACGCCGCCCAGTGTCGCGGTGTGCTCGCGGCAATATCTGGTCAATGCCGATTTCCTCGGCCATGACGCAGCCCCCGATCCCGGCGCGAATTGCCCGGCCTACCGCAGGTCGCCCGTCACGCCGTTCAATCCGTTCGGCGGGCAGGTGATGGCCAAGGCCACGCCAACCGAATCGACGCCTGCCGCACCCGGGACCAGCCGCGTGGCCGCCTATTCTGCGGCCGCCGCCGTATCCTCGATCCCGCAACCGGCACCCGCGGCCAAACCGAGCCACCCGACCGCCTTATCGTCCGAGCCTGCCGCTTCAGGGCCGCAACGTGCCGTCGCCGCGCGTGCAACTCCAGCCCAGGCGCCTGCACCGGCGGCCCCACAGAAGCATGAGGCGGACGAGCGCGCCGTCTCGCTCGCCGGAGCGGTCGCGGTGCAGCCGGCGCAGCCGTCCGTACAAACGGTGGCCGCGACCCTTGCGGCTCCGACCGTCACCGAGCCTCCCTCCGTCGAGGCGGAGAAGACAGAGGTCACGCGCGGCCTTCACAATGTGGTGGAGTCGGGCAAAGGCGACATGATCACGCCGAGCGGGCAAGGCCAGTAGCGCCTAAACCACTCGTGGCATTGCGCTCCCGACGACGCGAAGCGGAGATCCGGCCCAATCCTCCTCGATTGACTCGCGGCCACCGCATTTGGCCCCGGTTCGGGGCCTAGACGCGCTAACATGGTGTGCCTGGCTTTCACCTCTCCCATGGGGAGAGGTCGGCGCTGGAAGCGCCGGGTGAGGGGAGTCAACGCTTCTGTCGAGGCTCAGCACCCTCCCCCCGGCCCACTCCCCACCACGGGAGAGGGGGCGATCCGGGGCCGCCCTCGGAGCCCATATCGCAGCACTGTTAGCGTATAGGCTCAGTGGCCGGGGCGACAAACGTTTGCACCTAGACCGACGTCGCTAGCGATTGCGGTCGAACTCCAGCTCGATTTGGCTGATGTTCTTTGGTGGCGAGACGAATTCCAGCGTGAAGCTGGCGCTTTCGCGCGGCGCCAGCGACTCTGTGGGCACGCTCGCCGTCACCTTGACTGGATCACTGCTCTCGCTGTCCCGGACATTGATGAGCACGCGCGGCACCGCGACCCGCCGGTCGGTGACATTGACGACCTGGCCCTTCACTTCGATCATCGGCTTGCCCTGCGCAGTCGTCCAGCGATAGCTGACATCGGCGAAATCGATGCCCCGTTCAGCCACGTCGAACCCGATCGCGCGATAGAGCGAGGTGGTGCCGGGCAGCGCCGTCATGATCTCGGAGCGCAGCGCGACGACCGCCAGGGCGACACCACTGACCACGGAAAAGAATACCGCCCAGGCAGCGGCCACGGCCAGGCCGCCCCCACCGCGCCGATTCTCATAGGCCGCCAGATCGGTGGATTCCAGCTCCGCCTGCAGCGCGGCAGCCGCGTCCTCGTCATAGAATCCGGTGCCTGCCTGGTCGGCAGCCGCCTGCTCGTCAAACAACCGGTCGAAATCCGACAGCGCGCCGCCCCGGTGGGCCGTTTCGGGTTCGACGGGACGCTTGGATAGCGGCGCTGCGCGAAATGCATCTTCGATATCGGATCGAAATCCTGCCTCGAACTGGGCGGCATCCGCCTCGCCGGTGTCCTCCTCGTCGTCCTCCGCGCTGTAGACCGGCCGTTTCGCCGAAAGTCCCGTCAACCGGAACGGAGCCTCGTCTTCCTCTCCCTCGTCCGGATCGTCGTCCGGATTGTGTCCAGGCACCGTGAACCCTGCATGAGTGGCCGCATCGACGGCGCCTTCGGCCGCATCTTCAGCCTCATCCTCCGCGATGTGTTCGTCTTCGGCCCCGGACTGCGGCTCGCTTACCGCATGACGCGGTCGCATGTCGCGCGGGTCGAACGAATCCCACCCGGCATTGCTTCGGGGCTGTTCCTCGAATCCCCCCGTCCCGGCGGCATCCGCCTCCGTAGGGTTTTCAAGGGCCGCCTTCAGGGCTTCGCGGATGGCGAATTCGGCGTCCTCTTCGTCCTCCTCGGCGCTCATCCGGCTGGCTTCGACGATTTCGCGCCAGGGCCGGTCGATCCGTCCGCCCCAGCTCTCGCCGGAGACCTCGGGCTCATCAGCATCGAGGGCGCCGTCCTCATCCGCAACGTCTTCCACGGCCGACGCTTCCGTCGACAGGTCGAAGCCGCCGGGTGAATCATGCTCCTCGAACCCGGCATGCGTTCCGCCCTGCTCCTCCTCGTCGAAATTCTGCCAGTCGAAGCCGTCCGTGCCTTCATCCTCCTCCTCGGTGTCCGCCGCAACCTCATGATGGTGGATCGCCTGCGGCTCGCTGAGAGTGGAGATCGCGCCGGTCAGCGTTTGGCGCCCCGGTTGCCAGGGCGCGGCAGGCGCACGGTCGGATCCCCAGGCAGGCGGCTCGGGCGTCCACGCGGCGGCGGCCTCATGCCCAGGCTGCGGCGGAAAGTGCCCTTGCGGCGCAACCGCATTGTCCTCCACCATATCCGCCTCTATGGTCTCCTCCGAAGCGCCTTCCGGGGCGAGACGCCATTGGTTCCCGCAGCGCGCGCATTTTACCGACCGGCCGCCTTCCGGTATGGGTTTGTTCATTTTATACCGGGTCGAACAGGCCGGGCATTCAATGATGGTGGACACGGAGTATTCCTTTGACCAAGCGGACATGGTGAATGGCGACGCGGATAAAGTCCCGCCTTCGCCGAAATCCATTGATACAGGAGAGTCGGTTCCGCATAAAGACCGGCATCTTAGGCTGTTGATCGTCCCAAGTCCAAGCATGCGGGAGCTGCCGTGATCAGATTTGAGAATGTCGGGCTTCGCTATGGGCTTGGCCCGGAGGTCCTGCGCGATGTCAGCTTTCATCTGCTTCCCGGATCCTTTCACTTTCTGACCGGGTCTTCAGGCGCGGGCAAGACCTCGCTGTTGCGCATGCTGTTTCTGTCTTTGCGCCCCAGCCGCGGCCTGGCCTATATGTTCGGCAAGAATGTCACCCGTTCGGCGCCCGGCCAGCGAGCCGAACTGCGCCGCCGGATCGGCATCGTGTTCCAGGATTTCCGCCTGCTCGATCACATGACGACCTGGGAAAATGTCGCGCTGCCGCTTCGGGTGCACGGCAAGCGCCAGTCCGAATACGCCGAAGACGTGACCGAATTGCTGAAATGGGTGGGCCTTGGCGAACGGATGCACGCCTATCCGCCAGTGCTCTCGGGCGGTGAAAAGCAGCGCGCCGCCATCGCGCGTGCGGTTATCGGAAAGCCTGAGCTCTTGCTCGCCGACGAGCCGACGGGTAACGTCGACCCGCAAATGGCGCGGCGGCTGCTGCGCCTCTTCATCGAACTGAACCGGCTGGGGACATCCGTCATCATCGCCACCCACGATTATCAGCTCATGACACAATTCGCGGCGCCCCGGCTGATGCTCGAACAGGGCCGGCTGCACATCCATGGCTGAGACTCATGAATAACCAAGCCCTCGACCGGCGCCTTCCTGCGGTGATGCAGCCGCAGCAGCCCAAGCGCCGATTCGCGCCCGGCAAGGCGCCTATCGTGCCGCCCGGCTCGGTGACGGGCCGTTCGCTGACCGTCGTGATTGCGATCATGGGATTTCTGGCGTCTCTGACGGCGGGCGCCGTCTATATGATCAACCAGTCGGCGTCCGAATGGCTGCGCGATGTCGGCAGCGAGGTTACGGTGCAGATCAAGCCTGACGGCAGCGTCGATGAGGTCGAGAAGCGCGCACAGGATGTGGTCAAATTCCTCACCGGCCAGATCGGCGTGCGCGAAGTCCAGCTTTTGACGCTGGATCAGTCCGCCGAACTGGTTGAACCCTGGCTTGGCCAGATTACGGCGGTCAAGGAGCTGCCGATCCCGCGCCTTATTGCCGTGCAGATCGACCGTGATAACCCGCCCGATCTCGCAACGCTCCGTACCGTGCTGGCCAGCAAATATCCATCGGCGACGCTGGACGATCATCGCGCCTGGCGGCAGCAGATCCGCCGCGTCACCGGCTCCCTGGCGCTCGGCGGCATCGCCGTCATCGTGCTGATGGCCGCCGCGACGATTGCTGTTGTCGTGTCCGCCGCCCGCAGCGCCATGGCCTCCAATCGCGAGATCATCGAGGTGCTCAATTTCGTCGGCGCCGAGGAGCGGTTCATCGCGCGCCAGTTCGAGCTGCACTTTCTGATGCTCGGCATCCGGGCGGGCATCGGCGGGGCGCTTGCGGCGGCGGCGGTCTTCTTCGCGCTGCCGATCATCACCGAATATCTCAGCGGCGCGGCGACGCACGCGGAGATCCGGCGGCTGGTCGGCACTGGCCGCCTCGACATTCTCGGCTATGCAAGCTTGTTGATCATCGTTGTCGCGATCGCCGCCATCTGCCAGATGACGTCGCGATTTGGCGTTCGCCGCATTCTGAACGCTCAGAACCAATAAACGTGCAGCGAGAGATATGATCGGAACCGCGCCGTCATGCGCCAAACGGCATTTGCAAAGAGCGAAAAACCCACCATTGTCACCGGCATGGAACGTGCACGCGATATCCCGGTTCGCGTAAAGCAATCGAACCGCTTTATCTGGTGGGGAAAACTTGCCGCTGGGGCGATGGCTGCGGCCGGGCTGATGGCGCTCGCCGGATTTCTGGCGTTTTCGAGCCTTGTCAACGGCGATGCCGCCGACGACACGCGGGTGGGCGACGCGATCGTCGTTCTCACCGGCGGCGAGGCGCGTATTCCCGAAGCGGTGAAGCTGCTGGCCCAGGGCAAGGGGCGGCGGCTGCTGATCTCGGGCGTCAATCCGGTCACGACGCGCGGCGAACTTGCCAGCCTCACGCCGAACAGCAAACGCTGGTTCCGCTGCTGCATCGATGTCGGCCAGGAGGCGCGCGACACCATCGGCAACGCCGCCGAGACCAGGGCCTGGGTGGAGCAGCGCGGCTTCAAATCGCTGGTCGTCGTCACCGCCACCTATCACATGCCGCGAAGCCTCGCCGAGCTGCGCCGGGCCCTACCGGGCGTTATCTTCATCCCCTACCCGGTCAGGCCGCGTAATTTGCATCTGGAAGAATGGTGGGCCTATCAGGGCAGCTTGCAGCTTCTCGCCATGGAATATGTCAAATTCGTCCCGGCGCTTGGCCGCTGCATCCTCGCGGAGTTCGGACGCGGCCAAGGCGCTGTTGAAGGCACGCGCCAATGCCTGAATACGGGGGACGCGCGGTGAGCATGGCGCGCTCGCTGGTTTTCTACGCGGTGTTCTATGTCAACACGGCGCTGTTCCTCATTCTCGGCAGCCCGCTACTGCTGGGGCCGCGCCGCTGGGCAATGGCGGCGCTTACGTCGCACGCGCGCGCCTCCCTGTGGTGGATGCGAGTGATCTGCGGCACCCAGGTTGAGGTCCGCGGCCGTGAAAATCTCCCCAAGGGCGCGGCGATCATCGCCTCCAAGCATCAGTCGGCCTGGGATACGTTTGGGCTTGTTCCCCTGACGCGCGATCCGGCGATGGTCATGAAGCAGGAGCTGCTTTCGCTGCCGCTTTATGGCTGGTTTTCGCGCAAATTCGAGATGATCCCGGTGCGCCGCGATCTGGGGCCCGCCGCGCTGCGGCAAATGGCACGCGAGGCGGCCGACCGCGCCTCGCAAGGGCGGGATATCGTGATTTTTCCCGAGGGCACGAGGCGCGCGCCCGGCGCGCCGCCCGCCTATAAGCCTGGGATCGCCCTGCTCTATCAAATGCTGGGCATCCCTTGCGTCCCGGTGGCCCTGAATTCTGGATATTTCTGGCCTCGCCACAGCCTCATGCGGCGGCCCGGCACCATCATCGTCGAGTTTCTTCCCGCGATTCCACCGGGACTGCCGCGCGCCGACTTCATGGCACTGCTGCAAGACCATATCGAAACGGCCACAGCCCGGCTTTTTCCACAAGAAGCTGGCGTCGGAGAAGCAGCCAAAATCGCCGCTTCGCCCCCCCAAAACTGAGCCGAAAAGCTGGTCTTTCTGCTCCCCAATCACCACATATAGTGGGTAAGCCCGAGCTTACACACAACCTTGACAAATTGGTACAAAACAAGAACATTGCACTCCTTGCCGGCTCCGCGCCGGACACTCGTTCCAACGTTGCGGTGGCCCGCTCATGATGATGAACACACTTCCCGCGATCTCCCGTCAGATATGGGAGCAGAAATATCGCTTCACGCCGCCGGGCGGCGAGCCTGAGCGCTCGGTCGAGGATAGCTGGCGCCGGGTGGCGGACGCCGTCGCGCTAGGTGAGGACGAAGCCGCTCGCGGCCATTGGTCGGAGCGCTTTTATGATGCGCTGTCAGGTTTCGCCTTTCTGCCCGCCGGGCGCATTCTTTCGGGCGCCGGCACGGCACGCACCGTGACGCTGTTCAATTGCTTCGTCATGGGCCGGATCGAAGACGACATGGCGGCGATCTTCGAGAACGTGAAAGAGGCCGCGCTCACCATGCAGCAGGGCGGCGGCATCGGCCATGATTTCTCGACGCTGCGGCCCAGGGGCGCGCTCGTCAAAGGCGTGGGCGCGGACGCATCCGGCCCGGTGAGTTTCATGGACGTCTGGGACGCCATGTGCCGCACCATCATGTCCGCCGGTTCGCGGCGCGGCGCGATGATGGCGACGCTGGCCTGCGATCATCCCGACATCGAAGCGTTCGTCGAAGCCAAGGCCGATCCGGCGCGGCTGCGCAATTTCAACCTCTCCGTCCTGGTCAGCGACGCCTTCATGGAGGCGGTGGAGCAGGATGCGAGCTGGGACCTTCGCTTCGACGGGAAGGTTTACAGGACAATTCCCGCAAGGGCGCTTTGGGAAAAGATCATGCGCTCGGCCTATGAGTATGCCGAGCCGGGCGTGATCTTCATCGATCGGGTGAACCGCGAAAACAATCTGAATTATTGCGAGGTCATCCACGCCACCAACCCTTGCGGCGAGCAGCCGCTGCCGCCCTATGGCGCGTGCCTGCTCGGCTCGATCAATCTGGCCGTGCTCATCCGCGACCCGTTTACCGAGCGTGCCGCGCTGGATGAGACCCGGCTCACCGAGTTGACTGGCGTCGCGGTGCGGTTTCTCGACGATGTTATCGAGGTGTCGAATTTCCCGCTTGAGGCGCAGCGCCGCGAGGCCTTCGCCAAGCGCCGCGTCGGACTGGGGGTGACCGGCCTCGCCGACGCGCTGATCCTGTGCGGAATCCGCTATGGAACGCCCGAGGCAGCCGAGCTGGCCGGACACTGGATGGCGCTGATCGAACGGGCCGCCTACCGGGCGAGCGCGCGGCTGGCCGCCGAAAAGGGTGCCTTTCCGCTCTATGATTCCGGATCATTGGCGGCCGGACGGAGCTTCGAACGGCTCGATCCCGAGACCAGGGCGCTGATCGGAGCGCATGGTTTGCGCAACGGGCTTCTCACCTCGATTGCGCCGACGGGGACCATCTCGCTTCTGGCGGGAAATGTCTCCAGCGGCATCGAGCCGGTGTTCGATTTCACCTACACGCGCAAAGTGCTGGCCGCGGATGGCTCGGCCTCGCACGAAGCCGTCGAAGGCCAAGCTTACAGCCAGTACCGCCGGCAATTCGGCACGGGCGCGGCGCTGCCCTCCTATTTCGTTGCGACGCACGAGCTGACGCCGCGCGAGCACTTGCGGATGCAGGCGGCACTTCAGCGCCATGTCGATGCCTCGATCTCCAAGACGGTCAATTGCCCCGAGGATCTGTCATTCCCGGCATTCAAGGAACTCTATCGCGACGCCTATGCGATGGGGCTCAAGGGCTGCACGGCCTATCGCCCGAACGCCGTGACCGGAAGCGTACTGACCGCCTCGCAGCCGGGCGCCGCGCCGCTCGGCCCTGCCGCGCCGGAACCGGACGCGCCGCTCGCGGCTTTCCCGCGCGCCGATGGCGGACCGGGGAAAGCGGACGTGGTCTATATGGCAAGGCCGCTCGAACGCGAGCAAGTGCTGTCGGGCTATACCTATAAGCTGAAATGGGCCGACAGCGACCACGCCATCTATGTCACCATCAACGATCTGGTGCAGGACGGGCGGCGGCGTCCCTTCGAGATTTTCATCAACTCGAAAAACCTGGAGCACTATGCCTGGACCGTGGCGCTGACCCGGATGATTAGCGCGGTGTTCCGGCGCGGCGGCGATGTGTCCTTCGTGGTCGAGGAATTGAAGGCCGTGTTCGATCCGCGCGGCGGACAATGGATGGGCGGACGCTATGTGCCCAGCCTGCTCGCGGCGATCGGCGGGATCATCGAGCAGCACATGGTCAGCACCGGGTTTCTGACCACGGACGCTCCCGGCGACAATGATGCCCCGGCGCGTCGAAAGATAGTGATCGGCGCAGGCGGCGGCGCGAAAAGCTGTCCGCGCTGCGGGTCCACGGCGCTGCATTTCAGCGAGGGATGTCTGCAGTGCAGGGACTGCGGCTACTCCAAATGCGGATGATGCGCGCTGCGTCGCGCGACCTGGCCCGGCCCTGGCGCACTTTAATGTTTAGTCGGTGAGGCCGGGCGGCCGGCTGCATGCCATTCGAGCTCGGATTGGCGTTCGCTGCCGGATTTGGCTTTGCGTTTTTCCGGTTTGGTCTGCTGCGACTGAGCCTCCAGGCTGACCTGATGCGCCATTCTGCGCGTCAATTCCAGCACCAGGGCCGCCTGCTTGATGTGTTCCGCGCTGTCGGCGAGCGCGGGATCCAGCGACATGCCCATATAGAGTTCCCAGAGATGTTTGATGAGTTCGGGTACTGTTTTTGCCGTGAGAGTGTTCTGGCTGTCAAAAGGCTTCATCACACACCTTGCTTTCTCGTGAACCCCGATAACGCGACATACCGCAATTCATTTCCCGTGACGCTCAATCCCGCGCTTCTCCTTTCAGCGCTTCAATCGCTAAACGAACCCCTGTCTAGGCTCCAGCTTCAGGGGTCCATAATGCAGCGACAGCAGGTCAGCCGGTCGCGCGCGAGCAACGACCAGGATTATCGCCAAATGAGTATAAGTTTGGACAGCCCGATGCGGAAAGATTTATATTATTTCTATTATTCAAAAGTTTAACATAGAGACATTGGCATGACAAATGAATCATTTTTGCTCATATTATTAGCGATGATGTTCAACGCTTTTCAAACAATGGTTACTTACTCCCGATAGAGCTTGGCGTTTACTTGCTTCGCGGCTGACCGCCGCCGCCCGCCTCCCGTCTTGAACAAAGCCCTTGCAGCCTGCCTCTAGTCTGTCACAGCAATCCAGGTCCGCCTATCCTAAATGCCCGCCATGTGCACAGGAAGCGCTGGCCCATGCGGCCGTTCCCGGCTATGCGGCTTCGCGGCGGAGCTGTTCCTGCCCGAATTTGCGCCCGCAAAAAACGGTGACGACCACGGCCCGCCAAAGGGCCACCTTGCCGGAACCAAGATGGGCGAACATAATGCCCGTAAATCAATGATTGGGAGGATGCGATGTCACAGGCCAAGGTCTATTCCGTTCCGGACACGTGGCAGCAGACGGCCTATGTCGACGCTACGAAATATCATGAAATGTACGAGGCCAGCGCCGCCAATCCCGACGCGTTTTGGGGCGAGCACGGCCAGAGGGTCGATTGGATCAAACCCTATTCCAAGGTGAAGAACACCAGCTTCGCCCCCGACAACGTTTCGATCAAATGGTTCGAGGACGGCACGCTCAATGTCTGCAGCAATTGCATTGACCGCCATCTTCCCGAGCGCGCCGATCAGGTCGCCATCATCTGGGAAGGCGACGAGCCGGACATGGATCTGAAGGTTACCTATCAGCAGCTTTATGATCATGTCTGCCGTTTCGCCAATGTGCTGAAGAAGCTCGGCGCGAAAAGGGGCGACCGCATCACAATCTACATGCCGATGATCCCCGAGGCGGTGTATGCCATGCTCGCCTGCGCGCGCATCGGCGCCATCCATTCGGTGGTTTTCGGTGGCTTCTCGCCGGACAGCCTCGCCAACCGCATCCAGGATTGCGACAGCAACATCGTCGTCACCGCCGATGAGGGCGTACGCGGCGGGCGAAAAATCCAGCTGAAGGGCAACACTGACACCGCGCTGGAAAAATGCCCGACGGTGAAGAAGGTGCTGGTGGTCAAGCGCACCAACGGCGAGGTGGAATGGCACGAGGGCCGCGATCATTGGTACCACGAGGAAATGGCAGCCGTTCCCGCCGAATGCCCGCCCGAGGAAATGAGCGCGGAAGACCCGCTGTTCATCCTCTATACCTCGGGCTCGACGGGCAGCCCTAAGGGTGTCCTGCATACGACGGGCGGCTATCTCGTCTTCGCCGCGATGACCCACCACTATGTTTTCGACTATAAGGAAGGTGACATCTATTGGTGCACCGCCGATGTCGGCTGGGTGACCGGCCACAGCTATATCGTCTACGGTCCGCTGGCCAATGCCGCGACGACGCTGGTGTTCGAGGGCGTGCCCAACTATCCCTCGCCCTCCCGTTTCTGGGACGTGGTCGACAAGCATCAGGTGAACATCTTCTATACCGCGCCAACCGCGCTGCGCGCTCTGATGGGCGCCGGCGACAGCCATGTCACCAAGACCAGCCGCAAATCGCTGAAGCTGCTGGGGTCGGTGGGCGAGCCGATCAACCCGGAAGCCTGGGAGTGGTACTATAATGTGGTGGGCGACGGACGCTGCCCGATCGTCGACACCTGGTGGCAGACGGAAACCGGCGGCATTCTCATCACACCGCTGCCCGGCGCCATTCCGCTCAAGGCCGGCTCGGCGACGCGGCCTTTCTTCGGCATCAAGCCTGCCCTCGTCGATGCCGACGGGCAGATCCTGGAGGGCGCCGCTTCCGGCAATCTGGTCATCACCGATAGCTGGCCCGGCCAGATGCGCACCGTCTTCCGCGATCACGACCGCTTCGTGAAGACCTATTTCTCCACCTACAAGAATATGTATTTCACCGGTGATGGCTGCCGCCGCGACGATGACGGCTATTATTGGATCACCGGCCGCGTCGACGACGTAATCAACGTGTCCGGCCATCGCATGGGCACGGCAGAGGTGGAATCCGCACTGGTGGCGCACCCGAAAGTCGCGGAAGCGGCGTGCGTGGGTTATCCGCACAACATCAAGGGACAGGGCATCTACGTCTATGTCACATTGATGGCCGGCGAGGAACCGACCGAGGAGCTTCGCCGCGAGCTGCGTGACTGGGTGCGCAAGGAAATCGGCCCGATCGCCGCGCCGGACCTCATCCAATTCGCGCCGGGCCTGCCGAAGACGCGCTCCGGCAAAATCATGCGGCGCATCCTGCGCAAGATCGCCGAGGACGATTTCAGCAATCTGGGCGATACATCGACGCTGGCGGAACCGGCCGTGGTGAACGATCTCATCGAAAACCGGATGAACCGTCCCTAGTCCGATGCATGAGCATTTCCCTCAAGCGAAATTGCGAGCCGCCCTTGGGCAGCTCGCAATTCGTTTGACGCATTGAGGGGGTCAATGCCTCGTCAGATCGATGCCGTACGAGCTGGGGACGAACTCGACGGCGGCGGAATGGAGCATTGCTCGGGCGTGCCGTGCAAATGTGCCAGTGAGGGGGGAGAGGGGCTGCTACTCCATTTCCGCTTTGTCAATATCGCTTCTGACAATTGTGAGTGTGCAACTGCACGCGAAGGTTGTCAAAGCGCTCCGAATCAATATCCCCGATTCCCACAGGCAAATTTAAGGGCGCGCGAAGAATTTGCCGCGCCTCTCAAGGGCCGGTTAGGCCGGCATTCATCTCTCGCCGCATAAAGTTTTCCAACCCATGGACATCGGCACGCCATAGCGTATGGTGCCGCGCATGGCTCGCCGCGCCTGCCCTAGGCGCACTGCCCTATCTCGCCGGTAACCGGAAATCAGGGGATTTCTGATGACGTTTTCGTCGCGTATTGCGTTCTGCCTCGCCGTCCTCCTTCTCAGCGCCCTCACCATCTGCGCGGCTCCCGGCCCGGCACGGGCGCAGCCCTTCCTCAGCGCCGACACCGAAAGCGCCGCGCGTGAGTACGAGGCGTATCTGAAAGCGCAATGGCCAAGCGAGGGCAACACCGCGAAGGGCTGGAAAGCCCGCGGCCAGGCCGCGATGAAGGCGGGCGATCCGCGCCGGGCGACCGGTTTCTTTGCCTCTTCGGTGGTGCTGGACAAAGGCGCGGCCGATAGCTGGCTGGAGCTGGCGCGCGCCTATCTGGCCATCCAGACCGAACAATCTGAAGAGAAGGCCAGCTTCTCCCGCAATGCCGGCTCGACCGCTTTCATCGCCTGGCAGCGTGCCAAGACGCCGGCCCTGAAGGCGGCGGCGCTCGCGGCGCTGGCCGCCAGCTATGAAGCCCGCTCGCTGTGGCGCCCCGCCATCGAGGCCTATAAGGAAAGCCTGAGCCAGCAGGACAATGCCGATGTCCGCACCAGCTTCGAGCAAGCCGTCGCCGAGCACGGCTTCCGCATGGTCGACTACACCACGGACAGCGATGCCGCCTCGCCGCGCATCTGCGTGCAATTCTCCGAAACGCTGGCGCAGGGCCGGGTGGATTTCGCCAAATTCGTTTCGGTCAACGGCGAGGACCCGGCAGGCGTCCGGGTGCAGAATTCGCAGCTATGCATCGAGGAATTGCTGCATGGGCGCCGCTACCAGATCAAGATCCGCGACGGCCTGCCATCGGCGGTGGATGAAAATCTCGCCAAGCCGATCGACCTGACGGTCTATGTCCGCGACCGCAAACCCTCCGTTCGCTTCGCAAATCAGAATTACGTGCTGCCGCGCACAGGGCAGCAAGGCATCCCCGTGGTCGCCATCAACACCAAGGGAGTCAAGGTCAGCATCTATCATGTCGGCGACCGGCGGCTCGCCAATGAGGTGCTCGACGGCCCCTTCGGCCAGCAGATCGACAGCTATCAGGCCGACGAGATCAAGAACAGCAAGGGTGAGCTGCTCTGGACCGGCAACATGCCCGTCAAGACGACGCTGAACGAGGAAACCACCATCGCCTTTCCGGTGGATGAGATCCTGCCCAATCTTAAGCCCGGCCTCTATGTCATGACCGGGACCCCCGATGATGGCACGCCCGCCGCCGCCGACGCGGATGCCAATGCCGCCGATACCGGCACCCGCGCGACGCAATGGTTCGTCGTCTCCGACATGGGGCTGACGGCGCTGAACGGCGCGGACGGCGTGCATGGCTTTGTGCGCTCGCTCGCCGACGCCAAGGGCAAATCCGGCATCGAGGTGCGTCTGCTCGCCCGCAACAATGACGTGCTCGGAACGGCCAAAACCGACGAGAATGGCTATGTCCGTTTCGATGCGGGGCTGGCCGCGCGGCACAGGCGGCCTTGCGCCCGCGCTTCTGGTCGCCACCGATGCGGCGAGCGGCGATTATGGCTTCCTCGACCTGACCAAGGCCGCGTTCGATCTGTCCGACCGCGGCGTGGGCGGGCGGCTGACGCCCGGTCCGCTCGACGCCATGCTGTTCACCGAGCGCGGCGTCTACCGACCCGGTGAGAAGGTATACCTCACCGCGATGCTGCGCGACGGCTCCGGCAAGGCGGCGCCTGGCGTGCCGCTGACGCTGAAGATCGTGCGGCCCGACAATGTCGAATATAGCCGCGAACTGCTGAAGGACGAAGGCGACGGCGGCCGCAGCTTCACGCTGAAAATCCCGGCCACCGCGATGACCGGCACCTGGCGCATGAGCGCGCATGTCGATCCCAAAGGCCCCTCGATCGGCGACACCGCCTTCCTGGTCGAGGACTACACGCCCGAAAGGCTGGAAATGTCGCTGGCGCCGCAATCCAAGACCATCGCGCCCGATGCGGCTGTCCCGGTCGCGGTCAGCGGGCGCTATCTCTATGGCGCGCCCGCCGCCGATCTGGCGCTCGAAGGCGAGGTCAATGTTTCGGCCGCCGCCTCCGGGCCGGAAGGCTTCGCCGACTATCAGTTCGGGCTCGAGGACGAGACATTCGCGCCGCTGCGCAAGCCGCTGGAAAACCTGCCGCTGACGGACGCCAAGGGCGCCGCGCAAATTCTGGCCGAACTGCCGCCGCTGACGCAGACCACCAAGCCGCTGAAGGCCGATCTCGTCATCCGCATGCGCGAGCCGAGCGGCCGCGTTCTCGCCGACACGGCAACGCTGAAAGTGCTCCCCGCCAAGCCGATCATCGGCGTCAAGCCCGACTTCGAGGGCGGCCACACGGCGGACGGCGGAACCGCCGGGTTCCAGCTCGTCGTGCTCGACCGCGACGGCAAGCCCGCCGTAATGAAGGGCCTCAATTGGGAGCTGTCGCGGCTGGAGCGGCGGTTCCAATGGTACAATCGCGATGGCCGCTGGGACTATGAGACGGTGCAATATGTGCGCAAGGTCGCCAACGGCACCGTGGACGTCGAAGCCGGCGCGCCCGCGCATATCGAGACCGCCGTCGATTATGGCAGCTTCCGCCTGGAAGTGACCGCGCCCGGCGCCGCCGCGCTGCCCGCCAGCGTCAATTTCACCTCCGGCTGGTATGTGTCGGAAACCGGCGAAACCCCCGACATTCTCGACGTCGCGCTGGATAAGGAAACCTATAAGCCCGGCGACGAGGCGAAAGTGCAGATCTCGGCGCGCATGGCCGGTGAGGCGGTGGTCGCCATCGTCAGCGACAAGCTGCTGGCGATCCAGACCGTGCCGGTGCCGGAAAACGGCGCCAATCTCACCTTTAAGGTCGGCGAGGAGTGGGGGCCGGGCGCCTATGTCATGGCCGAGCTCTACCGCCCCATGGATGCCGGCGCCAAGCGCATGCCGGGCCGCGCCATCGGCGTGAAATGGCTAGGCTTCGACGCCAGCGACCACACGCTCGGCATTGCGCTGAACGCGCCCGAAAAAGCGCGGCCCAATCATCGCCTCACCATCCCGCTGACGCTCACCGGCCTCGCGAGCGGCGAGACCGCGCATGTGACGGTCGCCGCCGTCGATCTGGGCATTCTCCATCTCACGCGCTATGCCGAGCCCGACCCGGACGGCTATTATTTCGGCCAGCGGCGTCTGGGCACCGAAATCCGCGATCTCTACGGCAAGCTGATCGACGGGATGCAGGGCATTCGCGGCACGATCCGCTCGGGCGGTGATGGCGGCCCCGGCGGCCTGGCCGTACAGGGACGCCCGCTGAACGCCGAACCGGTCGCTTTCTATTCCGGCATCGTCGAGGTGGGCGCCGATGGCAAGGCGCGAGGTGACATTCGACATCCCGGCCTTCGACGGCACCTTGCGCATCATGGCGACCGCCTGGAACGGCACAAAGCTGGGCCACGCCGTCAAGGACATGATCATTCGCGATCCGGTCGTGGTGCAGGGCACGCCGCCGAAATTCCTGATCATCGGCGACAAATCCGAGCTGCATCTGAACATCCAGAACGTCGAAGGTGCCGACGGCGAGTACGAACCTTGCGGCTGTAGCCGACGGCGGCAGCTCCCTGCCCGACACGGCGGCATCGCAACGCTTTGCCATGAAGCTCGGCGAGCGCCGCAGCATTGCCCTGCCGATTAATGCCGACACGCTTGGCGACGCCTCCGTCTCGGTGACGCTCACCGGGCCGGGCGATCTGTCGGTCGAAAGACGCTACGCCTTCCAGATCAACCCTGCCGCGCCGAACATCACGCGCCGCACCGTGGAGACGCTGGCGGCCAATACCGGCTCCTTGCGGGTTTCCTCCGATCTGATTGCCGACCTCATCCCGAATACGGCGCGTGTCACGGTCAATGCCGGCCCGGAAGCGGCCCTCGACGTGCCGGGCCTGCTCTTGTCGCTCGACCGCTATCCGCTCGGCTGCGCGGAACAGACCGTCAGCCGCGCCCTGCCGCTGCTCTATCTCAACGAGGTGGCGGACGCGGTGGGCCTCTCCGGCGAAAGCGGCGCCAAGGCACGCATCCAGACTGCGATCGACCGGCTGGCGCTCCTCCAGGATTCGAGCGGCTCGTTCGGCCTGTGGTCGCCCGGCAGCCAGGATCTGTGGCTGACCGCCTATGTCACCGACTTCCTCACCCGCGCCCAGGAAAAAGGCTACAGGCTGCGCTCGACCATGGTGGAAACCGCGCTCGACAGGCTGAAGAACTCGGTCAATTTTGCCGCCGAATTCCAGAAGGGCGGCGAGGAACTGGCCTACGCGCTTTATGTGCTGGCGCGCTCGGGCCGCGCGGTTGTCGGCGATTTGCGCTATTATGTCGATGAAAAGCTTGCCAATTTCGAGACGCCCCTCGCCCAGGCGCAGCTCGGCGCGGCGCTCGCCATGTATGGCGACAAGGAGCGGGCGGAACGCGCCTTCTCCATCGCCCTGGAAAACATGAAGGCCGATCCGGCGCCCAGCCTCGCCGCGACGAGAACCGACTACGGCACCGCCCTGCGCGACGACGCCGCGACGCTGACGCTGATCTCGGAAACCAAGCTGCTGCCGCAAAGCGTGCCGGGCATCCTGCAGGCGGTGTCTCGCCGCCGTGCCGCCAAGGACGCGACCAGCACGCAGGAAAATGCCTGGTTGCTGCTGGCGGCGAAATCGCTCATCGACCAGAGCCGCTCGCTGTCCCTCGATGTCGACGGCAAGCCCGAGACCGGGCCCATCCAGCGCGTGCTGAGCGCCGCCGACCTTACCCGCGCGCCGGTGACGATCAAGAACACCACCGCGCAGCCGATCAGCGTGTCGGTGCTGGTGAACGGCGCCTCCACCATGCCGGAGCCCGCTGCCTCATCCGGCTTCACCATCGAGCGGCAGGTCTATACGCCCGACGGCAAGCTGGCCAAATTCGACAGTGTCAAGCAGAACGACCGTTTTGTCGTCGTGCTCAAGGTGAGCGAGGTCGAAGCCAAGCTCGGCCACATCGTCGTCGAGGACCGCTTGCCGGCCGGCTTCGAGATCGAGAACCCGGTCCTGCTGAAGGGCACCGACCTCAAGGCGTTCGCCTGGCTCGACGCCAAGACCGATCCGGCGCACACCGCCTTCCGTGACGACCGGTTCACCGCGGCGTTCTCGCGCACCAACGCCAATGAGAAGCAGCCCGCAAGCTACACGCTGGCCTATGTGATGCGGGCGGTTTCGCCGGGCAGCTACACCCATCCCGGCGCCTATGTGCAGGATATGTACCGGCCCGAGCGCTTCGCGCGCACCGCGCCGGGCAAGGTGGACATCGTGCGATAGGACGGGGGCGAACGCATGGCCGGCATCCTTTCGCTGACACTCACCTTATCGCCCTCTCCCCACAGGAGACCGGGCCGTCCGGTCAAATGCGACGTTCGAGGCTGACATGACGGCCGCGCCAAATATGTCCGGTTCGATGCTCGCCAGGGTGCAGCGAATGCTGCTGGCGCTGGGGCTCGCCCGCTATCCAGTGGTGTTCTGTACCATCTACCTGCTGCTGGTGGCGGCCATCGCCGGCAGCTATCACATCGCGCTGGCCTGGCTCGGTCCACCGCCGCTCGCCGCCACCGAGGTCAGCTCAAAGCTCGTCCTCGACCGCAATGGCCGTCTGTTGCGCCCCTTCACCACGCCGGACGGCCTCTGGCGGCTGCCGGTGAAGGTGGATGAGGTCGACCCGCGCTATTTCGCGCTGCTCCTCGCCTATGAGGATAAGCGCTTCTACAGCCATGACGGCGTCGATGGGCGCGCCATGGCCCGCGCCCTATGGCAATTGCTGCGGTATCGCCGCCCCGTTTCGGGCGCCTCGACCCTGACCATGCAGACCGCGCGCCTGCTCGATGATCGTCCGACGCGCTCCTATTTCGCCAAGATCGGACAGATTTTACGGGCTTGGCAGCTCGAAAAGATGCTCTCCAAGCGCCGGCTGCTCGAACTCTACATGCGGCTGGCGCCGTTCGGCGGCAATATCGAGGGCGTTCGCGCCGCCTCGCTCGCCTATTTCGGCAAGGAACCGCACCGGCTGAGCATCGCCGAGGCCGCGCTGCTGGTGGCGCTGCCGCAATCGCCCGAGCAGCGCCGCCCCGACCGCAATGCCGAGGCCGCCCATGCGGCGCGGGACCGTGTGATCGACCGCGCCGCTGCCGCTGGCGTCATCACAAAAGCCGAAGCCGATTTCGCCAAGCAGCAGAAGGTGAAGGCTGAACGCTATAATTTCCCTGCCCTTGCCGCGCATCTGTCCGAACGCCTCGCCGCCGACACCAAGGACGACGTGATCCGCCTCACCATCGACGCCCGGCTTCAGGAAGGCGCCGAGGCGGTCGTCGCGCGCCATGTGGCCAGCGCCGGACCCAAGCTTTCGGCGGCAGTGATGGTGATCGACCATCGGACCGGCGAGGTGCTGGCGGATGTCGGCTCGGCCAGCTATTTCGATCCTGACCGGAACGGCCCGATCGACATGACGCAGGCCGTTCGCTCGCCCGGATCGGCGCTGAAGCCGTTCATCTATGGCATGGGCTTCGAGGCGGGGCATGCGCATCCGGAAACGCTGATTCAGGACCGGCCGGTCCGCTTCGGCGGCTATGCGCCGGAAAATTTCGACAACACCTATCGCGGCGCCGTCACCGTCCGGCAGGCCTTGCAGCTTTCGCTCAACATTCCCGCGGTCAAAATGCTGGCCGCGGTCGGCCCGGCCCGCCTCGCGGCGCGCATCCGGCAGGCGGGGTTCGATGTCGATGTGCCACGCAATCTGACGGTGGCGCTGGGCGGTGTCGGCCTGCGGCTGGAAGACATGGCCGGGCTGTACACCGCGCTGGCGCGTGGCGGCGAGCCGCTCGCCCTCAAATACCGTCTGACCGGCGAACCGTTGCGGACGGCAGCCGCCGAACCGCTGCTGCGGCCCGCCGCCGCCTGGTATGTGGCAGATATCCTGCGCGGCGTGGCACCTCCCCAACACGCCAAGGGCGGCGGCATCGCATTCAAGACCGGCACATCCTATGGCTTCCGCGACGCCTGGGCCGCCGGGTTCGACGGCCGCCACGTCGTCGTTGCGTGGCTCGGCCGGCCCGACGGAACCCCCACCCCCGGCCTCATGGGACTGACCAAGGCGGCGCCGCTACTGTTCGACATCTTCGCGCAGATCAGCCCCGATCGCGTGCCCCTGCCACCCGCGCCTGCCGGCGTGATCGAGGCCTCGACCAGCACTCTGCCGCCGCCGCTCGCCAATTTCCGCGAACCGGACAGCGCGCCCGCGACCGGCATCGCCAGCGCCGACCCGCCGGTCCACATTGCCTTCCCGCCCGACCGTGCCGAGCTCGAGCTGGCGCAGGAAAAGGACGGCGCCCGCCTGCCGATCGCGTTCAAAGCGGAAGGTGGCGTCCTGCCTTTCACCTGGCTTGTGAACGGCGCGCCTCTCCAAACCGCTCCGTACCGCCGCGAGGTGTTCTGGACACCGCAGGGCGAAGGCTTCGTGCAGCTCTCGGTGATCGATGCACAAGGCCGCGTCGACAAGGTGACGGTGCGGCTGCGCTAAAGCACGATCGGGAAAAGCATGTCCGCGAAGGCGGGGGTGGACACCGGTTTTCCCGAAAAATCGTGCGAAAAAAATAAATCTAGATAATGATCGCTTCCGTTTAAGCGATCATTATCTAGACCGTCAGGCACAGACGGCGCGGCGCCTTTCAGCCTTGCGGAGACGATCATGGCGCGTGCGGCAGCCAGATCGGAAGGATCGGGATTTTGAGCGACGACACCGAGAATTCGACATCTATCGCGAGTTGGACGCGTTACCGCTATAGCGCGATCAGGTAAAGTGGAATCCGGTTTGCCGTCCGATCGCGCGCCAGGCAAAGATCTAGGGCGGGCCACAACGGAAAGATGCTTCCACCTAAAGCGATCCCGCTCTAAGGCACGGAGAAAAGGCACCATCCTGATGTCGTCACAAATGACGATTGCGTCAGCGGTCACATCTGATACATTGGCGATGGAAGCCAATGTAAATCATCCCTCATTGTGCTCCGATCCCAACGGTAGACATCGGAAGCGAGGATTCGATCGAGTCCTCGTTTTTTTTGCTGGCCGACAGGTGAGCAAGCGAACCTGCTCACATCGGCATCAGGATTTGGAGACGTGTTCGGGCTTGCCCTTGCGCTTGGTGCCGGCCAGGTCGTGAAGCTGCTTCTCCGACATCGACTTTTCCATCGACTTCGAAGCGCCCTTCAGCTCACTTTCCTTGATTTCGCCGCGTTTGGCAGCCAGAGCCGCGCCGGCGGCTTTTTGCTGGGCTTTTGACTTTGCAGGCATGGTATTTCTCCATGGTTATGCGGGGAATAATTCGGCCGGACTGCGATGGTTCCGAAGCGCTCAGGCGAGCGGCTGCCGATCTCTACCCCCTTCACCGAGAAATGCCCCGATCTGCGGGTGCGCCCGCAACGCGGCCAGTTCCTCGTCGGTGGGAAGCTGCGGGCGGTCGCGCTCGCGATCGACCATGCACAAAAAGCCGAGCGGCTCGCCGTCCGCGCGGAACTGATGCCAGATCATCGGCGGCACGCTGACGAGATCGAAGGGCGCCACGGTGCGGACCTCGCTGCCGACGAGGCAACGTCCCCGGCCGCGCAGGATCATCACCGCGTGCGCGTGCTGGTGGCGTTCGAGGGTCGAATGGCCGTCCGGTGCGATCTCGAAATAGCGAAGCTCGCCGGCCAGATGGTCGCCTTTGAACAGCGTCTGCCGGCTTATATCCTGGAACGGCGCACTGCCCTCGGCCTTGTAGGCGTGCAGATCGACCCCATCCCAGCGAAACCCGCCGTCAAAGGCCCGGAAGCGCTTCTCCTCGTCCATGTCACCTCCCAGCGCTCAATGCATCGGACCGAAGAGTGTACGCACTTTTCGGATAATCCGATGCACAAACAAAAAGCTAGAGCGCAGCTCCGCGTTCAGCGGAGCGTCCAGCGCTCAGCGCTTCGACCTGGGCCACGAATGAGGCGGCTTGCTCGGTCAGCCGGTCTCCCGCCGCGAGCAGGCCGCCGCCGATCAGGATCATCATGTCGTCGCCGTAGAATTTCAGAATTTCGGGGACCCGCTCCAAGGTCATGCCCCCCGCTGGAACCGGCATCGATGGTTTCAGTCCACCGCGCGGTTGCCGCGCCAGCCGCGCAATCGCTTCGCACGTCGCTGCGGAATAGCCGAAGCGGCCGCCATGATGGGGAAAGATCACGGCATCCGCGCCGAAAAGTCGAAACAGCTTGCCCAGCAGCACGGGCGGAGCGATGCGAGCGGCGCCCGCCATCGCCGGGTGCGCAAGAAACGCCATGTCCGGATTATCCTGGCTGATCGCATGAAAGGCCGGCAAGCCCACCAGCATCGGCGCAATCAGCAGCGTGTCCAACCCCTCGCCGCGCGCAATGGCAACCTGCTCGCGCAGACGGTCGAGATTGCCGGACAGGTTCGGCACATATCGTGTGGGATGCCCGGTTTCGGCCGCCGCTCGCCGCGCCGCCGCGGCGCAGGCAATCACGCGCTCCCGGAACGGCGCGTAAGGTTGATCGGCGAGCCCATGATCGTCCTTGATGAAATCGACGCGGCCGAGAGCGAAGCGGAAGGTCAGATCGGCAAGCGCGGCGGGCGGCAGGCCTTGCGGTTTGATCGCGGCGCAGGTAAGCGGCTGGCGCGGCCTGCCGACACGCTGCCGCAGCCCCTCAATGCCGGAATGCGGTCCGCCGAAGCCGTCCTCCAGCTCCGGAGGCAGCTCGACCTCCTCAAGCGTGACGTCCTCATGGATAGAGCTGTTGCCGAACAGCATGTTCATCAGCTGTCCCGGCTCGGCGCCCGTCGTGGCCGCCGACAGCGACACGCTCACCCGGAAGTTGCCGTCTCCGCAATCCGCGATCTCTCCGACCCGCCCGACGATCTCCTCGCGGACCCAGGGATCGGTGATCGCTTCCACCGGCATTTCGACGCTCTGCTCGACGGCCAGCGCCTCGGCCTTACGGACGATGTCCTCCCGGTTGCAGGCAATACGATAGACGGCGGTGATGCGCATGGGCCCTCAGGGACGGCAACTCTGGCTCATGCCGTCACAAATCCGAATATGGTAAATATTTTCGCGAAGGCCAAGGGCCGGCGAACGCCGCACCGACGCCCCGGTACATTCATCCGCCATCGTCGCAATTTACCTGATCCCGTGCGGCCCGAGCCACGCGCAGGGCGGCGGACCGCAGCTGTTCTGCGCGTGCGAAACGGCTGTCGTTCAAGATCTCGAAGCGCGGGTCAAGCGCGCGAAAACGCAGGCTACGCCCGTCGCGAACGCCAAATCCGGCTGAAACTCCTTCTACGACCACCAGCACTGAGGCGGCATGTTCATATAACGAAACCTCCGTCTCTACACCGTCAGCCATCATTTCCTCGCCTTTAGGTTGTGTTCTTGTTTTTAGCTCTCTAAAGCGCGAAAGAGCCAGAATTTGGGCAAACGTCCACGCGCTCCGAACGCGGTCTTATGTTGACCAGATTGGACGACAGATGAATGGATTTGTGCAATTTTCAACAAGTTGCAATTGCCTATTAAACTGTCGGAACAGTTTTCTGCAGCATGCTATGCACGGTTAGAGCCGTGTATTGAGTTGGATGACCACCATGAGTTTCGACACCGTTCCGCCGGTTGCAGATGGTACAGATTACTCCTCGACTGCTTCAAAGTCGCAGACTCACAATTTTATGCTCCGCGTTCAGGCCGCGATCGGCCCGAAGCATCTTGATGGCCAGGGTCTCCAGGGACGCGTTCTGGTCGCGTTTTCGATTTCGGAAAACGGCCAGCTGACCGGCGTGCGCCTGGCGCAATCGAGCGGTTTCGACAAGCTCGACGCCCGGGCCATGCAGATCGTCGGGGCAGCCAATCTTCCCGTGCCGCCCGCGGGCTTGAGCATCATGCGGCGGACTTACATTTCCGCCTTCAGCTTCGGATAGCCGCGCCCGAGGACAGCGCCGGCGCTTCCCCCCGCCCAATCTATTTGGTCCGCGAGAAAGCCGCGGATTGATTTCAGGCGCACGCGCCTGGAGGGTTGCGGCCTATGCCGGAATGCCTCTATAAAGGCCGCTCATCCGGAGTGGTGGCCGAGCGGCTGAAGGCAACGGTTTGCTAAATCGTCATACGGGGAAACTCGTATCGGGGGTTCGAATCCCCCCCACTCCGCCATAACTCCTTAGCCAGCAACGGTTTTTTGGGCGTATTTTCTTTCCGCCCATCATTTTGCCCACCCACCTCTTCGGAGGGCGCGGCATGACCGGACTCGTTTTCCTCGAAAACAATATTGCCCCGCAGTGCGTCATTGTGGGGGTCTGCACCTGCGGGCGTCCTCAGATGCTCGCCGAATGCCTCGACAGCCTTGGCGAACAGCTTACCCTGCCTGACATCACGATCGAAATCGTCGTCGTCGACAACCAGGCGCTTCCGGTGGCGCGTGGCATCGTCGACGCATTCAGACGGCGCTCGCCCTTCCCAGTGCATTTCATCCATGAGCCGCGGCGCGGCATCGCGACTGCCCGCAATCGGGTGCTCGACCATGCGACTGAGCGATGTGCCCAGTGGGTCGCCTTCATCGACGATGACGAGATCGCGGAACCGGATTGGGTATCCAACCTCATGGCACCCGGATATCGCGGCCCGATTCTGGCGGGCGCTGTAAGGCGCCGCTGGCCGAGCGAGCTGCCTTTCTGGTGCCTGCCGCGCGAGCGTAAGGATCGGGAGGAAGGCAAACGCATCAAGCATGCCGTCACCGGAAATGTCCGGTTCAGCACAGACCTGATTCGGGCTGGCCTGCGGTTCAACGAGGAGCTGCGGCTCATGGGCGGCGAGGATCAGGAATTCTTCACCGCCGCTCACAACGCCGGGTTTGAAATCCGCCAGACGGAACGGGCGGTCGTCGTTGAGACGGTTCATCTGGAACGGCAGACATACTCCGCGCACGTCTACCGCGCCTATTGGTGCGCGGCGAGCGACGTTCGGCGACTGGCGATCGCCAAGGGCTGGTGGAACGCCATCTCCTGCAAGGCACACACAATTCCGTTCCTGCTCGTCGCAGGGCCGATCGAAGTGCTTGCGAGCCCGCTGTTCCTCGTCGGCGGCGTCCGAATGTTCAAGCGCCGCGCTATATCTGGCGGGAAAAAGACCGCCAAGGCCATCGGCCGGGCAGCCGCCATGATTGGCCATCTCCCGCAGCCCTATCGCGTCATCGCGGGGAGATAACCGATGGGACACGCGGTCTCGGATCCCGACAGCGGCATGAAGCCAATTCGCGAACTCGCCGACAAGATCGCGGCGGCTGTCGTCGCGTGTGTCAACGGCGACCTCGAAAACTACGACATGCTGGTCCTCAACAACATCGAGCAGGTGATTGAAGCGGCGCTGATCCTGCACGGCCGGCCTGGCGTCGAAACTTCCACCGCGGCCAAGTCCCACCTCCAAGTGCTCCAACTCGTCGCCGAGGCGCGATTGTGCTGCGACGCGTTCCTGCTTGGCGCTGATTCTCTTCTGATACGACAGACCCTACCTGCCGCGCTCGCTGAGCTGACGGCGCTTAAGCGCATGGCCGAGCGATCTGCTGACGCGATGATGGCGCTTCAGGCAGCGCTGCGATCCGACACCGGGCAGCCGGTAAAACCCTCCTCCGACGATCTCGAAACAGCCGTCAAGGCGCTCGAATTTTATGCGGAGGGCGACAATCACAAGAGCACTGGCGGCAACCCTTCAGCAGTCGCCCGCGATAGGGGGCGCACGGCCCGCGAGGCGCTTGAGACGCTGAGCGGCGAGACCGACGACAATTCCGAGCACGAAGGCGAGGAAGAGGAATAAGCACGCCCGCCTCGGCGCGCCTGCCTGGTTCGTTGCGTCCCAAGTCCTGAAACGCAAAACCCCCGCTGGTGGGCGGGGGGAATGCAGGCGGCCCCAAAAGGGCAGCAAAATCGTAGTGGCAGCGACCTTGCTCTACTGATTTGGGGCTTTCTGCAAGCCCCTTCGCACGCCTCCGGCTCAGCTGGAGATTTTTCCACAGTGCAGACCGTTTCGCAGATCCTCCGCCGGCAGCGCAGCCGGCCCCGCACCCGTGTGCGCTATCGTCACAAGGCGGTTTTCGTGCGCGATCCCCTGGCGCATTCCACGCCGCTTGACCGCAACGCCCGCGCGAGCCTGATCTTCCTCGCCGAGCGCCTGGAGCGCCGCACCAAGGGCAAGGGCCGCAGGAATGGCGCGCTGGGCGCGATCGGCCTTGATGTCCTCCGCGCGCTGCTTTTCAGATTTGCCGACAGGCGGACCGGGCTCTGTTTCCCATCCTACCTCACCCTGCAGGCGCTGACCGGCCGGTGCCGTGGCGCGATCGCAGCAGCTCTGAGGCGATTGGAGCATGCAGGCATCATCAAGATCATGCGGCGCCTGAAGCGGATCTGGATCGAGCGCCTGAGCCCGATCACGGGCCGGCCGGAGCGTATCATGGCGACGGTGCAGGATAGCAACCTCTACGGCTTCTCGGGCCCCGAGGCGCTCGCCAGCCGCCTGGACGGCTATGTGGAGGCCTACGCCCCTCCTCTGCCGAGAAAAACCGACGTGCTTGCACGTCTCATTGCTTCTTTAAATGAGGGGCTTGGACCTTCTCCCCACGCCGTAAACTCTGCTTTGCCGGGATTGGAGGGAGCGAGATGAAAAGGTGGACGGCAAGGCGACTTCCCGCAGGCGGGCAATCATCCACACGCGGCGCTATTCAGAGTCAAGTGTCTGGCCCCGTTAGTCAAACTACTGACATTGCCCATTTGCGTTATCCGAGGGAATATAACAAGTGTTGCAGCAGTCATCGGGATAGTCTGGCCCGCACGCACATCCCCGAGGGGCGCACACGTTTTCGTCACAGAAGTCGATTTTTCTAAGCAGCTTTGTGCGCGGCGTCATTTGTCGTGCAGATTTACTGATCGCAGAACTAGCAAATCTGTAGGCATTATTTGGGGTTACATTGAAGGTGCTGCCGGCAACGTCTTGTGCGTTTACGAGTGCCGGCCAACCGAAGGCCATTGCAGTGGCAATTGCCAGCGTCCGAATATCCATAATTACAACTCCACGGGTCGCGAGCGGTGGCGGGGCTGGCCCGCCTCATATGTCGACCAATTACAGCTGCCAAGCAGCCGAAAAAAAATATGTCAATCTGCTGGGCTTGTCATTGCGCAATTACCAATTTTTGCGTCAGTTCGCCGCGGCGAGCCGAATGGCCTGCCTAAGCGTTACTCCCGTATAGATCACCTTGCCCCCGCGCTTGATCTTGTTGAAGCCAATTCGGCCATGGCGCTCCCGAAAGCTGTCTGGCTGAGCTCGGTGCCGGTATCGGCGAGGAATGCCGCGTGGACTTCGCCAGCGCCCACAGCAACTCTCCAGGACGGTCGATGAGCGAGTCCGCTGCCCAAGCCTTCACCGGGTCGATCACACCCGCGGGCGGCCTGCGGCTGGCCCGACGCTTGCGTTTCTCGGGACGAGACCTTGGTGCTGGCTTCGGTGACGCCGGCGCCGGTTTCAGATCGCGATCAATCTCATGCTTTGACCGCTCGATGCCCCACATGATGAGCTTCACGGCCGGATGGCCGAGCGCGGCGAAGATCTGCGTCACCAGGATGGACAGCAGCGCGAAGCCGACATCGATCGTTTGCGCCACCTCGGCCGGCTTCCAACCCGTCTGAGCCGCGATCCACACCGCCGACATCGGAAGCCGCGCCGATCCGCCTTTCGCCCGCTGCTGAGCCGTCTTGACACGCTGGCGGGCGGTTTCCGCACGGTCGAGCGCGGCCGCTTTCGCCTTCGTCTGGCCAAGCCTGCCGATCAGCGCCGCATAGGCGTCCTTGGCGGCCTCGCACTTGCCGAGGCATCCGCCGCGTTCCGCTTCCCGATCGGCCTTGGCCTTCGCCGCGTCCACCAGAAGCTTCAGCTCGTCGACCGTGGCCAATTCCGAGATCGCCGCTGCCTCGGCACGGGCCTCGCCCTCATCGCGCCGGGCGTCGGCTTCGTCCCGCCGGGCTGATTCATATCCGTCCGCCGACGTCTGCCGTGCAGCCGCAACCTCGCCCTGCCGCGCCGTGTAGGCCAGGAATGCCGCCATCACGGTCAGGATGATGCACCCGGCGGTGCCGAGGCCGAAGAGCCAGCTCCAGCCTTTCATCCCGGCGACGGCCGGCAGCGCCGCGACGCCGATCGCCGCGAGCACCAGCACGCCGGCGAGCTCGTGGCTGACCGTCGCGCCATACTGCCAGTTGTTCAGGATATCTATCCGTAAGCCTGCCACGCAGATCGCCCCCAGGAGCATCCCCGCCAGGACACTTAACGCCCGCATTTTCCGTTCCCCCGCAACGATTTCAGGACAGTTGGCAGGACAAATGCTATCTGTCCGTGACTGCGTGCCTTGACTGTCCTTGTACTACGTGTGTGCGCAATCGCGCAATGGGCATATATGCAATTGCGCAATCACGTGATTACTGATAGATGTGAGCGGTAAACGCGGAGATAACGCAGATGCACATCATTGCCATCGGCCAGCAGAAGGGGGGCGTCGGGAAAAGCGCGCTCGCCATCAATCTGGCGTGCCAGGCAGTCGCGGGGGGAAAGGCGGCCGCCGTCGTCGATATGGACGCCGAACAGGGAACGGCTGCACGCTGGGGGAGCAGACGAAGCGAGTCGGCGCCGGCTGTGCTCACAGCAGACGCCCGCACTCTTGGCAGTGAATTGGCGAGGCTGCGAGCCGCCGGCGCGACATGGGCCTTCCTCGATCTGCCCGGCAGGAGCGCGCCGATCGCCACCGCCGGCATGAAGGCAGCCGAATTCGTGCTGATCCCGTGCCGGCCGGTTGACGTCGATATCGAGGCCAGCATCACGACGGTGCAAGGCGTCGTGCGCTCGGGGAAGCCCTATGCCTACCTGATGAATATCGTCCCGCAGGGAAGCGCCGTGCGAGCCAAGAAGGTGCTCAAGGCACTGGAAGATGCAGGCCATCCGGTATGCCCGATCATTATCGGGCAAAGGGCCGAAGTACCGGACGCCATTGCCAGAGGCAAAGGCATCAACGAAGTGAGCGCGAAGGGCGCCGCTGCAAAGGATTTCGCGGAATTGTTCGCGTGGCTGAATGAGCAAGTGAAGGGCATCTGAAATGGTGAAAAAGTCTGACGAGCACATCCTTGGCGCCGATCTGCAAAACGCTCTCGGCAAGGTGGCCGCACCCCGCGCCACGAAGGTCGCGGAGACGCGCGGACAGCCCGAACGGGACAAGGTCGCGGCGACGTTCTACATCCCGCGCGCGACACATAAGCGGCTGAAGGAAATGGCGCTGGCGCGGTCGACATCGCTGCAGCAGCTGCTCGAGGAGGCGGTCGACGAATGGCTGGGGCGCTCGGGCGAGCCGCCGTTCCACCCGGAGTAGGGACACGGGGGCTGAAATCGCTCGTTTTTCATTGGGGGGTTTACCGGACCAAGCCCCCAGGACGGATGGGTCGTCGGGACTAAGCCGCCGCCAAAACCATCCTGCATTCGCGGGCAGAGTCCTCACCAATGGGTGATGAAAGTAGCTTATTAAAGGAAAACGGCCTATCCTTTAATAACCCAAATCGTAATGAAAGGATGCTTTCATTGACACCTCCATCCACGGAACTAACCCGTTCTGGCCGGTATGAGGTCACCACATATGCTGGCGAACGCGTGCGGGCTTTTATTCCCGCTCCACTGCCCCCACACCCTGCACTCGATCTGCGTCCCTTTCAGCAATTGCTCGATCGTGCAAATCAGGCGCTCGGCCGCTTGGATGGGGCCGCGGCAATTCTGCCTGACGCGCCGTTCTTTCTCTACATGTATGTGCGCAAGGAGGCGGTGCTTTCGTCACAAATCGAAGGGACGCAATCCTCCCTCTCTGACCTGTTGCTCTTCGAAGCGGAAGAAGTCCCAGGCGTGCCGCTGGATGACGTTCAAGAGGTATCGAATTACGTTGCTGCTATGTCATACGGGCTCACCCGACTTCGTGAGAGCTTCCCATTATCATCAAGGCTTTTACGCGAAATACATCAGATCTTGCTCCAAGGCGGCAGGGGTGAAAATCAGGACCCTGGGGAGTTTCGCCACAGTCAGAATTGGATCGGGGGCACAAGGCCGGGCAATGCGAGGTTCGTGCCGCCGCCACCGGAACACCTAGCAACTTGCATTAGCGATCTAGAGCGTTTTTTGCACGCCGAAACACCGGAAATGCCGGTCTTAATCAAGGCCGGCTTGGCGCACGTTCAATTCGAAACCATCCACCCATTCCTGGATGGAAACGGACGCCTGGGGCGCCTGCTAATTACGCTGTTTCTTTGCGAGCGGGGCGTCCTGCGAGACCCGCTACTGTATCTCAGCCTCTATTTTAAAGCGAACCGCGATGCCTATTACGACCTATTGCAGGCCGTGCGTGAAAATGGGGATTGGGAGAGCTGGCTCCGCTTTTTCCTCATCGGCGTTTGTGAGACTGCGACGCAAGCCGCCGAAACAGCACGGCGGATTTTGGCGCTTTTCGAGGCCGATCGCCGCACAATTGAGAACCTTGGGCGGCCCGCGTCGTCAGCCTTTCGCGTTCATCATCTTCTCCAGACCAAGCCGTTGATAACCATTTCGCAGGCCGCAAAGGCGCTCGGACTGTCACAGCCCACGATCACCAAATCCTTGGGCCACCTGGCGGACGCGGGCATTGTCCGGGAGGCGACAGGACGCCAGCGCGGAAAGGCATTTGTTTATGACCGGTACCTCACGGTGCTTAACGAGGGTACCGAGCCGTTTCCAAATCCTGCACGCTCTCAATCGCAATGATCACTAGCGATCGGCAGGGGTCGGTCGGCAAAGGCGTGGGGGGTCGAAACCAAAAGGGTCAGAGGGAGAGGGAGAAGCGCCCGGGGCGGGAGCACGAGCAAAAAGCGACGCGACGGCCGACGGCGCGCGGCGGGCAGGGAGCGGCAAGACGCGAGGGGAGAGGGCGAGGCGGCGGAGAAGAGCCGCGCGACGCGCGGGGGGCGACGGCCGCCGGGCGCGAGAGCAAACACAACGCGCGCCCAGGCGGGCGAGGACCGGCAAGGTGAGGCCGCCGGACGGCCACAAGACGCAGGCGCCACCGGCGCGCGCAGCGGCGAGGACGCGGGCGCGGACCAGAGGCGACGCCGACAAGCGCGCCGCAGCGCCAGCCCGCGCGGCGCAACGCGGCAGGCCCGAGAAGACGAGCCGCGGGGACGACGCGGACAGCGGCGGCGCGGGCGACGCGGGCCGGCCGCCGCGCGACCGCGGGAAGCCAGGCCCGGCGGACGAAGCCCAGACCGCGCAAGCCACCGACGCCGAGCCGGCCAGACCAGCCGCGCAGGCACCGGGCCCCGCAAGCGGGCGGAACAAAACGCGAGCGCGCCAAGACACCGGCAAGCCACCCACGAGCCGGCGCGACGCCCCGCGCCCGCGCCCCAGCCACGACACCGCCGACGGACGACGAACGCGCCGCAAAGCGCGAAGCCGGCAGCGCGGGACGACAGAAGACGAGAAAAGGAAGGGAGCGGAAAAGGGAAGGAAGGGAGGCTAGCAGTCGTCCGCAACGCAACGCATTGGCAGGGTTAGGGCCTGGCTTGGCTTAGGTAGGGAGCGACCGGAGTTCAGACTTCGGTCGCTTTTCTTTTGCATTCACGTTGTCTGCCAGCCGGCGCCCCATCTGGCCGCGCCGATCGCCTTCACCGCGACGCGTACCAGCCGCAGCTTGACGATATCGGCCGCATTGGTGGCCGCGCTGATCTTGTCGCCGATTGCCTTGATGAGCCGCCGCATGGTGGCGTCATCGGCGAACACGGCTTGCTCCATCAACTCCTGTTCCGGGGTCATGGGCACCGCCTACAGCAGCTGGCAGAGCGCGTCGTGGTTGCGCCGGAGCCGGGCATAGATCAGCTCCAGCCCCTCGATCAGTACGTCTTCCGCCTCGGACAGAGCGGCGCTGTCCTTGGCGAGACGGAGCATTGTGATGTCCTTGCCGATCTCGGCGACGCAATCCGCGATGCGGTCGAAATCTCTGGCCCGGATTGCGCGCGGCGAGTTCGGCTTGTATGTCTACGACAGCCATGGTGGCCTCCAACTAGGTTGCTGTGGTTAGGCCCGGTCGGGAGCGCAAACTCCAGGCTGGGCCGCTGCTTGACATATGCCAGCATTGACGGCACGTTACGGCAGGCGGCAATTAGCTGTCAACGATAATGTTTAACAATGATGGCAGATTGCATGGTTAGGACAGCCAATATCGGGATCCGCGTAGAGCCGAAGATCAAGGACGCCGCAGAAAAGGCGGCGGCGGCGGATCATCGGAGCGTCGCATCGCTAATTGAGAAGCTGCTGGTCGAGCACCTCAGGGCCAACGGTTATCTGCCAAACGAATACAATCCAAAACGAAGCTGAGCGTCAGCCGATCCGTCCATCAAGCTTTCCGGTTGGCGGCTCGCCCCCCCGCAGATGCCGCGCAAAAGCCCCGCCGCAGAATAGTCGCGCGCCGGCAGAGGGGCATCAAAAAAACCTTGGATTGAGGGCTGCGCGTATGGGCTGCAGAGCGGTCTGGGGCTGGATTCCAATGAAAAGCTGTTGCTGAGCAAATGCCTTCGGCGGAGAACCCCTCCGCCGAGCCGCTCTGATCACTAGACGGCCCCCCAGATCATAAGAGCTTTCCTTCGATCCCTTGCGCCTGTTTATGAAAAGCTGCTGTACCTGTGTCTCTCGCGGTACAGACACCGGGCCGGGGATCGTTTAATTTTGGGAATATCTGGGCATGGGGCTGATAATGACCAAAATTATTGCCGTGCTGTTTATCGCCGCCACACTGACCGGATGTGCCGGGGCGACGACAATGCCGCTTTCCAACGATACGGTGCAGATCACGTCCAGAGCCGCGCCAGTTTGCGGCGCGGGCGGCGCGCAGAAGGTGGCCGTTCGTCAAGCTTCGGTCGAGACGATCCGACGCGGCTATGATCGCTTCATCATCACGGATGCCGCTGCCAGTTCGGACGTCGGGGTGGTCGGCTATGCGCCAGTAATCGCGCACACAACTGGCTACGCGACAGCCACCGGCTATGGGAATACGGCGACGGCATACGGCAATGCGACGACTACCTATTCGGGCGGTCAGCCGATCATTGCCGGATCACATCGGCAAGGGCTCATCGTGAAGATGTTCCGCGACGGCGATCCTGCCGGCAAGAACGCGCTCTCGGCACGCGGCGAACTCGGGCCGAAATGGGCCGAGCTCGTGAAAAGCGAGTCGGTCACATGCTTCGATTGAGCGCGGCCGGCGGTTGGGCCAGAAAGCAGATGCGCCGCGTTCTCGCCACTAGTCCTCAGCCCGCGGCACCCCGGTGGAGATGTGCATCACGACATTGCCGTCCACCTCGATCTGCTGCGACTCCTGCCGTAGCCGCGATCCAGCAATTCCTTGCTCGCCGCCATTTTCGCGGCATCGGTCTCGCCATGCGTGGCGATCCGCACCAAGCTCTCGATAGCCTCAGCCCCATGTTTCCGAGCCAATGCCCTGATATCGGCTGTGATTTTATTCGGTGTGCCTGCGGTTCGTCCACTGCGACGCTCACCAGGCTTCGAACCACGCGGCATTGCTATTTTTCGCTAGTTTTGTCGTCGGCATGTCAGCGTCCCGCGCCCCGCAGCATCGCGTTGATCAGGGCCCGCGAGGGCTGGCCGGGCTGCGGCGGCATCGGCCCGCGCATATCGGGGTAGGGCGACTGGCCATCCCGACGCGGCAGCGGGATGCCCTCGGGGATCTGCAGTGCCGCGGCGTTCGCAAGTTCCGGGGTCTTGCCCATATTCCGCTCGGGCAGCTGCTGGCCCATCTCGTCCCGAAGCCCCAGCATCCGGGCTACCAACGGGTGCTCCTGCGCCAGCCTGGCGCGCTCCAGGTTCGCCGCTTCCGGCGTATCCGGCCCCATATTCATAGCCGTCAGTGGCATGGTCATCTCGCCGCCGATGCCGAGCGCGCGAGCGATATTCGGGGCATGCTCCAGCAGCTTATTCACGCCATAGCCGACGCCTGCGGTGCCAGCGCCAGCGAGCGCACCGGCCTTCGCACCCTCTGTGCGGGCCTGGCCGGGCGTCGCGCCCGCGGCCTCGGCGTCATTTGAGGCGGCATCATACGCCACACCGGCGCCGATCAGCGGCGCGATGATCGTGGACGCGCCAGGCTTGGCGGCAAGCCGCTTCACCGTCGCGATCAGTTGCCTCCCCGGCGTTCCGGCCGGCAGCTCGGCCAGCACCGCGGCTCTGTTGGCGTCGGTGACGTTGTTGGCGACGTAATCGGCGGCTTCGGCCTTCGTCATCTTGCCCGTGGCGCCAGCGGCTTTTGCCGCCGCAGTGAGGCGTTCGCTGTTCGGGCGCACATCCGGCGGAGGCGGGGGCGCATTCTCCGCCGCGGCTCGGGTTCGGATCAGGGCCTCATCTGGCAGGTTTCCGACCGGTCCGACTTGGTTTTTCAAATCCATGAGCTGATGCACAGTCATTCCGACCCCGGCGCCCTGGTCGGCATTCGCGCCCAAATTGACCCATTTTTGATCCTCGGGCGTAGGACCCATCATGGGCGCAACGTAGCGGCGCATCGCCTGGGCCGAAGCAAACATGGCGGCGGGCGCAAGGAATTGGAGACCGGCCCTGTTGTTTCGTGCGTCCCGCGCTTGCGTAATCGCCCGTGCGCCTTCCACGCCGGAAATCTTCGGATTGGCGGCAATCTGAGCGATATCACTCATTGCGGCGGTGTTTTTGTCCTTGAGAATGCCCGCGGCACCGCGACCGGCCCATGCTCCCAAGCCGATGCCGACGGCATAAGGAGCGATCTCAGTCGCGCCCCGAATCGCATTGTTGGTCGGATCGTTGGCGATGCGATTGTTGTTGGAGATCGTGACGTTGTTGTTCTGCGCAGCCGTCAGATCGTTGCGGTGCTTGACCGATCCTTCGGTTGTTCCGCCACCCCATTTGCCGTCGATGGCCCCATTGTAGTATCCTCGCGTCTTCAGGAAGGTCTGCAGCGCCTTCACCTGCTCGGGATTTGAGGTGTCAATCCTGTTGAGCTGCTCGAGATCCATTAGATTGATCCATTCGAGAGGGTTGACATGGGACAGGCGACGCAAGAACCCGTGAAATCACTAAGCCAACGGCCACTTATCGACATAGTGGGATCGATCGTTTTACTTGCCGCGGCGTGCGCTTCAGCGGCATTGCCAATCTGGCTTTTCACAATCGATGGCTTCACTTGGCGTGCGATTAGCTTGGCCATTGCTCAAACCCCTGTCATTTCAATATTCGCCTGGGCCGGATTCAAAGCTGGATGGGGGCATATATACGCTCCCAGCCAGGAGGAACGAGCGCTTGAACAACTCACCCGGCCTGCTCGGTGGGCCGGGTATGCGGGCGTGTTTAGCGTTTTCATAGCTCTTTCCATGTGGCGGGACGGCTTGCTAGATATGACAATGACGACAGGCACATTGATCGCATTGCTGGGTGGTATTGCGGGGCTCTGCTTTTGGGCGGACATGCGCATCGCCGGCTATTTCTGGTCGAAAACACCTCGATAACTTGCTGATCCGCCGAACCACCGCGCTCCTTTACCCTCCCCCGGAGATCGCCCTTGTCCTTGCTCTTGCGGATCATCCTGCTTCCGTTCGTCCTGATTTGGAGCCTGAGCCAGTTTCTACTTCGTCTTTACCTGCTTACGCTACTCAGCGCGATTGTGGTGATCCCGATCGGCTATGCGCTCGGGCCGGTCTTCTACATCGCCGAAACCACGCCGCGAGCCATTATCGAAGGCCTGGCGTTGCTGATCTACATTCCGATGGCTATCGCAGGCCTCTTCATCATTTTCGATCATTGGCTGCCCGGAGCTCCTGATCGATCGTCTGCCCCAAAAGCCCCATCACTTTTGCAACTTCAGGATCAGGCTCCTTGGCTGCGAACACTCTCAAAGTCTGAAGGTGACGCTGCAACGCCTGCCTTGTCGCCGCCACGGAAGAGCCTACCTGTACCTGGGCGCGGTTGAGGCTGTTCACCCATGCCGAGAACCATTTGCTCGTCAGCACCTTTCCGGTAAGCCCCGTTCCTGCGATGCTCCCGATCAAAAGCGGCCACGCAACAGGATTCCAGATCGTCGCCAGCGTGATGCCGCCTGCGGCCGTGTAGGCGGAGCCGCTGTAGTTCTTCGTCGTCTCGTAATATTTCATCCGTTCGGCGATGCGGCCCATATTGCTCAGCGAGCGCACGACCTCGGGACCAAGCGCGCGTGTGAACAGCTCCACCACACGGGGGTTATGGCTGATCTTGTTCCAGTCGGTGGCATAGCGCTCGAACGAGAATATCTTCTCCGCCTCGCGCGAGCCGGGCGTCAGTCGGCCGAGGCCTTCGACGACATGGCCGAGCACCGCGCGGGTTTCCTCCGGCCGCAGCGATGAAAACAAGCTCTCCAGCGAGCGCACGTTTTGGGTGTTCTCGCGGAAATAGGAGCCGATCTTGCGCGAGGCCTGTTCCAGCGTATCGGCGCCGAGCACGCCCATGAAGCGGTCCATGCGCTCGACGCCATTGCGGTAATAGCGATCGGCGACGCGGTAGTGGAATAATGCGCGATCGGCCGCATCGGCGATTTGCGGCGTGACGCCGGCTACATAACCCTGATCGCCGGGATTAAGTCGGGACAGCCGCCGCGCCCGCGCCGCACGGGCCACAAGCCCGGCCTGATAATCATCCGAGATCGAGCCGTAAAGCTGCTTGAGCTGCGTCCGATCGAGCCGGGTATCGAACTGGCCAAAATTGGAGAGCGCCCGGCCCACTTCGGTGCGTGCCGCGCGCAAGCTATCGAGGGTGAAGTTCGATCGCGGATTGGCGAGCCGCTGCACCAGATCGCCGAACCGGCCTTGTAGCACGCCCCCGCTGATGCTCGCCGAGCGTTCCTGCTGCATCAGCCCTTGCGCGACACGTCCGGCATTGCGCGTCGCCATGAGGCCGGGATTGGCGGTTTCGTTGGCCCGCATCACGGGCGGCACGGCATCTTCGGCACGCCGGTAGAGCGCTGACGCCTTGGTCGCGAAACTGGTGTCGCGCGCCGGCAAATCGATAATGCGCTGCACTTCGGCGGGCGAAAGATCTTCGATCCTGGAACGAGTCGAGCCCGGCAGATCGACGCGCGATTGCGCCGCCGCGTTCAGCTCCTGGTCCGTCATCGCCGCCGTATTGAGCTGGCTCGGGCGGCTCAGATTGACATTGCCCTGGACGCGCTGCGGCGGCCGGTCCGGCGTCAGGCCGAGATCCTGCACCTGGCTGCGTTCCAGATCCTCCAAATCCGATGTCCGAAAGCGCGACAGCCCGCGCTGGGCGATCAAGCCGACATCTTCCGGACTTGCTGCCGCGCCCGCATCTTGCGCGATCTGCGCTTGCCTTGCCCCCATGCCCTGCTCGACGGCGGTCTTGGGCACCTTCACCGTGCCGCCGACTAGCGGGGCCTCCTCGATCGTCCTGGCGGTCCTGGCAAGCCCCTTGCTGCCGAAGGCCGGCGCAAATTCGGGGATGCCCTCAGCGAGGAAGGCGTCGCGATCAGCGATGCGCATCGCGGGGCCGTAGGCTTGTGCCTCAGTCGCTACGGGCGCCACAACATTCGCAGGCGCGCCGCGAAGCATCCGATTTCCCATCGCCAGCCGGTTTGCGGCCAGGATGCCGCCCGGAGCGGCGCCCATCGACTGCAGGCCGGGAATGGCAACTCCGAGTTCACCCGCTTGTGCCACCTTTTCAAGCCAGCCCTGATTGGCTTGCGCGAACTGCCCTTCGCGCTGCCGCAGCGTTTGTGCAAATTCCGGACGCTCGCCGATCTTTTCAGCGATATCGCCAATACCATATTCGCCGCGCGTCGCGGCTCTGACCGGCAGGCTTTCCACAAAGGCTAGCGTATCGGCAAAGCGGTTCCCGGGCGTGCGGCTGGCGTCGAAGGCGGCTTGTTGCGCCTCTTCCGCCCGCTGATGCGCGACGCCCTCTCTTGCGGCCTGTTCTGGCGTTGATGGCAGCGTGATGCCGGCCGGCGGCGGGACTTGCGGCCCCTTGAAGGCCTCCTTGGCTTTGGCCAGTTGCTGCCGGTAGAGTTCGTCATCGGCGAACGGGTCGTGATCGACCGGGACCAGCTTCGCCGTCGCCTCAGTGGGCATTGCGCCGCCGCCTGGCGGAGCGCCTGCAAACGGGTCGAAATCGACGGGGACCAGCTGGGGCATCAGTGCTGAACCATCAGATATTTGCCGGGCCGATCAGGGTCGGGGACGTACCAGTTGCCGTCGGCCGCTTGACGCGCGCCGGCAAGCGGCGCAGTTGGGCCGCCGCTTCCGGCCGGCGGCGTGCCGCCATTCGCCCTTGCGCCAACTCTTTCGAACACCTCGCGGGATGCCGGCGAAACCAGCTGCAACGGCTCCTGCGTCGTGCCCATGCCCTGATTGTATTGCTCGCCGAGCGCTTCGACCTTGGAACGCGCCAATTGCGCCATGCGCTGGATGGCGCCGTGCAGCTGGTCGGGTGAGTTGGCGGCGTTGAGATTGTCGATCTCGCGCTTGATATCGGATTCGGAGCCGCCGCTGCCACGATAGATCTTGGTGAACTCCTCGGCCACCTTGTCGCGCACGGTGTTGAAGTTGTTCACCCGCGCATCGCCCATCGTATTTTCATAGGCATTGGCGACCGTGTTGAACGGCGTGAACTTGTAGTTATTCAGCTTTTCGGCCTCATCGCTCAATTCGCCAAGATGGCCCATGCCGGTATTGAGCGCGTTGATGGTCTGCGCCGACTTGCCGGAGGTGAAATCGTTGCGCGTTTTGGAGCGTGCCTGATAGTTCACCGCATCGAATTTTGGATCATATTGGCTGACCTGCTGGAGCAGATGTTGCATGGCCGGCTTGCCGAGTGCAAAGCCGGACGGAAACGCCTGGCGCCCCTCGGCAAGCGCCTTCACTTGTGCGGCCGTCGCGGGCGGCAAGCTCTGCAGGAACGCCTCGCCGGTCAAATTCGGATCGGTCGCCGCGGCCAAGGGCACGCCAAACTTCACCTGGCTCTGATAATCCATGAAGGTGCCCTTATAGCCTTGCTGCAGGGCAAGGCCATATTCGCGCACCGCATCGGGCTGCTTGGGTGCTTCCGCAGTCGCGGCATGGATCAGCAATTGCTTGCCCAAGGCCGCGGTGCGCGGATTGCCCATCAGCACGATCGCCCGGCGCTGCATCTCGACGGCGGGCGAAGGCGGGATCGCCATGTCGGACGCGGTGGGCTGTGTGGGCGCCGCATTTGCCGCCGCCGTCGCAGCAGGTGCTCTGACCGCATTGGCTGCGGTTTGGTACATCCCTGTCGGGTACAGTTTCGACGCTGGGCCATGCTCCTGCATAGTTAGGGCACGCAGGAACGTCGACATCCTCGCCGGGTCGCCGAGGCGCAGATCCTCGTTCGGAGCGACGCCCATCATTCTGGCGATATTGGCTGCGGCTTGGTAATTGCCGGGCGTCCATCCACCCTCGCCGGCAACGATGGACGCCGCCGTCGTCTGGCCACGAGCATATTTGGTCAATGCCAGGCGCGCCGCGGCGTTCATGCCGTTCTGCGGCGTGTCGAACGTCATCTGCGGATCGCCCTCATCGGTATGCTGGGATGGGCCCAGCATGCCCGCATAGCCAAGGCGAGGATTATATTTGATGTTTCCCGGATTGTTGACGCGCATGCCCATCGGCAGACGCTCTGTGCCGGCGGAAGGGAGCGCTGCCTGAGGGTAATCCCGCCCTGCCGCCGCCGCCGACGCTTGAGCAAGGGATGCAGGCAGAGCCGGCGCTTCTGCTCCGATAGCCGGAGCGTTCGCCGGAGCGCCCGCGATCGCCGACGAGCTAATGCCGGGCGCAAAGGCGTTGATCAGCTGCTGATTGGCCTCTTTCTGGCCCGCGCGATCCTGCTGATCGAGCTGGTTCAGCCTGTAGGCGCCCAGCCAGGATTGCGCGACGCGATTGAGCCCCTGCCAAGGCGAAATAATCGGCGTCTCGCTTTGGCCCTGTGCCAGCAGCTGCTCGGCCAGCTTGCGGCGCAGCGCGATGGATTCCGGCGTCAGGCCACCATCGCCGCTATCGCCGCTATTGCCCGAATTGCCGAGGCTGAAATCCCCCAGGCCGAGGCTGTCGAGCATGCCCATCAGCTGGCCTTGGCGAGTTTGCCGGGCTGCGGCTCCGATGCACCAGACTTTTGCTCCACCAGCTGGTTGATCTGCGCCTGCATGGCGGCCATCCGATCCTCCAGCGCCTTCTTCTCAGCGGCGAGCTTGATGACGGCGGACGAATCCTTGGCCTGCGCCAGGAATGCTTTCGCCTTGGCGCGCAGCTCACGCCCATTCGTGCCGAGCCGTTCGACATGGCCGTCATGCACGGCGGCAAGCGCCTCGACCGTATGGATATGCGCGGCCCGCAACATCATGGCCACAGAGCGGCTGATCAATGCCCATTGCTCGATCGGCAGTTCTTCGCTGGTTCCGGCGTCGTCCGTGCGCGCCTTGAACGCCGCATAGGCCTTGGGAAAACGCTTGCGATGCGTCTCTGACGCCGGCTGGAATACGAGGCTGAGCTTGTCGCCGGGCATTACAATCTTGACGAACTCGACGTCGCGGTAGACTTCGTGCCCCGCTTTGGCGGTCTTGGCGGCATCGGTCTCATAATAAATGCCGAAACCGACGGCGACCGGCGTGCTGGGCTGAGCCGCCGGATTTGTGCTGATCTCCGTTTCCATCATCATCGGGAAATCGTCGTTCATATTAACCAAGTTCACATCATCCATTACGGGTCTCCTGATCAGATCTCGCACGCCGCGAGGAAGCGATTGAAGTCGGCCAGGCGCACGCCAAGGCGGCGAGGTGATATGGCGAGAACCGGAATACCCTTCGCCCGGAGCCGAGACTTCAATGTGCGATCGCAACAGCCGATGGCGCTCGCGGCATCGCGTAGTTGGACCAGGCGGGTTTCTTCGGGGAGTGGTAAGTCGATAGCGTCCATTCGATCCTCTCGACGGCGTTGTCGCATCATGATGCAAGGCGCGAGTTTGTCAACGGCGGAGTATCTCTCCGCCATCTAACGTTGAATATAAAGGTATTTCATCCGGCGATTATGCGCAGCCCATCTTATAGACCACATACCGTCCTCAATTTTTAGGATTTTTGCACGCCGTCGATGACGAGCTTCGCGGGCGTGTCGAGGACATCACGAGAACGGCTGCGCGAGCCGATCGGGGATGGTGTCCCTCCCTCTACACCATTTGCCCCTTCCGCGCGGACGTGCCTCGATTGCGGCGGCAATATCAGCATTTCGCCCCGCACGCGCGCGTACATGCGCCTTGATCGTTGAACGGGCGATCGCCACCTCACGCAATGGCGCCCGAGCTACATGTGCAAACCAATGGCGAGCTGGCGTCTGGCGGGCTGTCCAAAATCGGTATGTGAGCATCGAGGTGTCATATGGCAGCCCGGCGCGCCCCTTCTCCCGCCGCTTTCCCCCGTCCGGTCAGCTTAACAGCGTTCGGGGTTGCCAGCGTCTTCGCCGCCCGTGGAGCATGCCGGCAAACAAAATCGCTCCATGAAGCCTCCTCGCTCGACTGTGTTTCGATGATGACGACGTTCAAACCGGATGCGGCAATATCTGCGGCGGCCGCGTAGGCTTCGGGCGGCGACAGATGCGTACCGCCGGACGCGGCGAGCCTGTCGAGTATTCGCCTGCGCGCTGCCGGCGTGAGGATGACTGTCTCTGCTGCGTTTTGCGTCATCGGCCCACCTCAACCATCTCGATAGATCGCCTCATCTCCCGCAGCAACTCGCGAAACCGCCGCCGTTCGGCGATCGTGGCGGCGCTGTATCGCCCGTGCTTGAAGGCGCGGCTATTCCCCTGTGGCGCGCCGGGAGACGGGCCGCCGTGCATGCGGCAGCGGCCGTTCCTCATCGCGGGTGACTGGCACCGTGTCCCGGCTCGCGTCCGGGCTCCACAGCGGTTGCTCAGGTGAATTGGCAATTTTTTTTGCATGGGGCTGTTCCTCGAATTTGTATCCATCCCCTCCCCCCGGTGTGCCCACGACGCCGACCACTGCTTGGCCGCCGGCATGCACGTGGACGTGCTCGACGGTAACCTTCTGATGCCCCTTGCCGCGGTGGCGGTTGAGCGCCTCAGTCAGCGCCGCATAGGTCCGGGATAGCTTGTTCGCTTGTGCGAGGCTCTCGCGCCAGCCCCCGTACGTCTGTTCGCCAAGCATGGCGCGCCGATAGCATTCCATTGCCGCGTTGTGAGCAGCGACCAGTTGCGCGGCCAGCATGGCTTCCAATTCGTCGCTCGGTCCGATCCCGATGAGCCCGGCAACGGCGGCGGTGGTCTTTTGGGTGCGCTCTTCCGGGCTCGCGTTGTATAACCAGACCGAACCAGCCGCCTGATTAATGAGAGACTTATTCCAGCTGTCGGACTGTGAGCCGCCAATGTGTTTTAGCTCACTCTTGCAATCCCCCTCTCTAGATCGCTGAGGGAGACCTTGACCACGGTATTCGCAGTGGCGGCGGGCTTCTTTGTCTTCATTGCGGTATCCTTCATGCCGGGCATTCAAAGGTTGAAGCGCCTGGCCGCCCATCGTCGCCGAGGCGCTGACGGCGAGAACGGGTTTCTTCACATCGGCAGATGGTCATCGAACGACCGCGGCTCGTCTGAGCGATTGCCGTGTTCGTCCCAGGCCGACTGCTCACGCTTTGGCCGATTGCGGCCGATCTGGCCCATGATCTCGACGCGCCTGGCCGCACAGTTCAGGTTCAGCCTGGGCTCGCCACCGTTCTGCGGTTGCCAGATCGACGTTTCGAGCCGGCCCTCGCAATAAGCCTTGCCGCTCACCGTGAGCTGCGCCGCCACCCGCTCGGCAATCTCGCCGAAGCAGGCGACCCGCATGAAGCGTTTGGCCTCGCCCTCGCCGATGACGACGCTGAACGTCGCGAACGGCTTGCCCGCAGCGCTCGTCTTCAGCTCTGGCGGCTTGGTGCAGACGCCGATGAATGCGACCTCAATGTCTCCGGTCACTGACACCTCCAGTGTGAATGGGTTCGCCGAGCAGGAAATCCCGTTCTGCCTTCAACCGCTTTGAGATCTCGTTTGCCTCTTTTGCCAAATTGGTTGCGCGCTCGATATCCCTTGCCTGCCAGAGCTATCTTTTCGAGCAGCGTTCTGACGATGATCCCAACCTGGTTTCGTGTAAGGGTCTGCAGCTCGCTAAGCGCGACCTCAATTTCAGATTCCGTCATCGCCGCTTCCTTTCCGAGCACCCGACAGCCGGCTCATAGTTTCAATTCTTGGTCCTGACGGTGATCGTTTCGGGTCGTGGGACGAGTTGGAGGCGTGGGACGAGTTGGGGACGCGTTGGTTTTGAACGTGTCCCCTCGGCCAAGCGTTGCTGAGTAACGATTTTCGAGGTTGGGACACGTGGGAGCGTTGAGAAGGGGGGGCTATTATGGCTTCCGCAATTGGTCGCGTTCCGCGTCCCCGAGGTTGCAATGATCGGTTGATCGCCTTCCACCAAACGACGGCATACTGAGCCCCGCTCTGAAAGCGCGGATGCCGAAGCGCTCCCCCCGATACGGCGCGTACCATGGCCGCATCGTTGCCAATGCTCATGATCGTGTATCCCGGCAGGCGAGCACTATGCCAGGCACGAGGCCTTGCGCGTCGAGCGGCGCTCCATGCCTTTGCCAGGGAATATGCCGAAGAGGAAATCTCGTCCCAGCCGAGTTTCACGGCGGTAAAGGCGTGACGCTCACGCAAGAATAGTCGCGTTCTCATGTAAAGCTTCAGAATTTCTGACGGTAAATCTGATGGAATGACGGTAAGTTTGCCGGCCCACTCTGCGATTTTGGTGTGGCAAAATTCGTCGTGGCTTGCAAAGCCGTACTCTCTTGCAGCCAGCGTTACAGCCTCGTTGCGGTATATCTCACCATCTCCGGACAGCATGGCGGCGCGCTCCTCGAAGGTGTCGACCGTGGGCGGGCTCACGTCTCGCGGCGCTGCTGGCGCCTGCAGGATAGACATTATCTCCGCCTTGCACACTTTCAGCCGGGCGAGCACATCGGGCGTCAGAAACGATTTCGATCCCTTGACCTTGATCTCGCCGGATACAACCGAAAGTTGGCATCCAGCACGGTGCAGCTCCGCGAGCAGGGGATGGGCGTTCATATCGAGAACTCCGCCATGCCGTCGTCGTCGGCATCGGACCCGGTGCCTCTATCCCTATAGTCCCCCCTCTCAACGTGTCCCACGTGTCCCAGATTGTCCAAGCCATTGTTATAGCTCATACTTTCTTCTGGGACGCGTTGAGCATCCATCCTGTTCTCAACGCGTCCCAGCGTCGGGTCGACGGCGGTGACATAGCGCTTCCAGGTGTCCTCGAAGTCGCTGCGGTAGTAGCGACGTTCCTTTTTGCCTTCCTCTCCGGCGCGCACTGGCATAGAAGATTTAATTCCGAAGGGGCGCAGCAATCGACCGATTTTTGTAGACGATATTGGCTTTCCAGCCTTCCAATCCGCCCATGGCGATTCCTCGATTGCGAGCAGTCTGCCGAGTAGCGCCGCAGGCGTGAACGATGTTTCTGTGGTCGCGTGGAAGATGCTGCGAATGTCGGCCAGCAGCCGCACGCCGGCGCTGGCGTCCTCATCGCCGTCATCGATATTGGGGCCAGAAAGAGCATAGGCGGCAGCGGTCGCCTTCTTCGGCCAATGACCGCCGGCAACCTCGGCGATTGCCAGCAGAATGCGCCAGTTATCGCAAGCGCGATCATTCAGCGTGCTTGGAACGATCGGGTCTCTCATCTTCAGCTGTTCGCGATTGTCCGCAACCCAGCGCGTCGCCCGTCGGGCCAGAATGTCGAGATGCTGGGTACGGTCTGATTCGCATGGGCTCGACCGTCTCGCCATTCATTCGGCGACGCATCGTGATGCGGACAGCCCTGTCTTCGATCGTTCCGGCGCGGCGCCCGATACCGGCGATGATCTTGGGGCCCCACACGCTGAACTGGGTTGGTTCGTGATCGTCGCCAACGCATCGCAGGACATAGCAGTCGTCCCGGCAGTGCCCTGCGTTGATCAGGCCGCGCAGCTCTTCGTTGTCCTGCATGAAGGCATCGGCCTCGTCGACGACCAGGGTCGGCGAATATTTTTCGATGACGCGGAATAGCGTTGCGCCAGTGAGGCTCGCGGCGGAGAGAGCTTTAGGTGATAACCTTGCGAGGATCCGCAGCAACGTGGACTTGCCACACCGTTTTTCAGGAGAGTCCACCAGCAGGAGCGGCGAGATGTAGGCGACCTCGATCGCGTGAGCATGCATCACCCATAGCGCGCAGGCCTCGGCAGCATGATCGGGCAGAATAACGAAGCGATTGATCGTCGCCGTCAGCTCATCGAGCAGCTGTGCGCCGTCAACACGATCAGGCCAGGGATCGGGGAAAGTGAGTTTGATGCCGGGTGCCTTGCGCCCGTCCTCCTGCCGGCGCCGCACATCGGAAACGAGCCTATCAAGTGAGGACACGCGGCATCCCAGACGTTCCGCTTCAGCGTCCCTAACTCGCTCGTATTCGAAGGTCGACAGCACCGCCAGGCGTTGCAAGGTTGCCTCGTCGCTCTCCTTCGCATCATGCGGGGCAGCCGCAGGCGCCTCGATGGCGCCGCTCGGAGATCCTTGTAACGCGGCCTCAATCTGTCGCTTCACGGCCCCAGCGCCGAGACGGCAGAGCACGTCGTTGAAGTCGGTGTCGCCTGGCGCTCGATCGCTCCCCTCGAAACGAGGCACTGCCAGAATGCCGCCGATCGCCGCCACGGCCGCGCGAGCGGCGATCATTCCGACATTGGTCGGCACGCCACGAATGATCGTTTTCCAATCGTCATCGGCTGCCACGACAATCGTGGCCGTCGGGTAGCGAGAACGAAGGAACCGCGCCACGCGCTCAAGGTTGCCGGCATGCAGCGCGGCCACGGTCGGGAAGCTTGTTTCCTGATCGAGCGCCAGGGCCGTTGCAACGCCCTCACACAGAATCAGCGTCGTGTCGCCATCTGGGTCTGGGAGCACCGCCGTCGGCCAGTAACCGCCCTTCTTGTCGCCATTCGCGATGGCACTTTTTCGGCCATCCTCGTCAATGAGTTCAATCGACGAGATGTCGTCGCCGATCCTGATCGGAGCGACGAGCAGCATGCCTTCCAGATCCTCGCCGGAGCAGGATGGCGTATAGCCTAGGATATCGCGCACGTCGTCGGCCGACAGCTCCCGCAATGTCGCGACCGGTCTGCATGCCTTGCGATGCAAATAGGGGTGCCCTTCGAACGCTGGCTCTGCCGTGGCGGCAATGTTAGTGGCATGCGCCGCGGCTACCTTGACGTCCCGTCGACGTTTGGCCTCAGCCTCTTCTCGCGCCACTGCTCGCTTTCGGTCGCGAGCCGCCCGTTCCGCTGGTGAGAGTTGCTGACTATCTCCGATAAAAAAAGTTTTGGTTTCGCTGGTCTGCCAGTTGGCGACAATCCCGCCTTCGCCATCGGGGAAGATCTTTATGCGGGCATCCCCCCTACCGTGTTTACCGCCCTTGCCAGTATCGATATCGGCGGGATGCCAACGGCCGTCCGGCTTCACATCCCTGTAGATGACGCCCAGCTCGTCGCAGGCCGCGCGAAGCGCTTCATTGCTGCTCATCACCGTCGCCGCCTCATCGCCATCGAGGACGAGCGGCCGGCGGCTCGCAGGGGGCGAACGGCGGACGGGATTAGAGCCTTGGCGCATCCGGCTTGACGGTGGGGCAGGGCATCTCTATTTTCAGGCTGCGACGTTTCAGAATTCCGGTCTTTCGAGAGCCGCCTCCGCTCGGGGCGGCTTTCACCGTTTCGGGGCCAGGTCATGCGGTCCCCTCAACAAAATTCGCAACGGCGGGCCACCGTTCCGAGACAGCGCCCAGCAGTGCGCGCCGGTGCGCTTCCTCGGCCTTGGCCGCATTCCACGCAGAATGGTCGAGCATTCCCTCGATCTCCGTTCGGATCAGACCGGCGATCACGTCAGGGCTGAGCGCATCGAGTTCCCAGCAGTGCACACCGAACTCGCGGAGGTAGCCCTCGAAACGGCTGTCCGTTTTCTTGGCGAAATTCGGTGGCGGCCGATATCGCTCGATCTGGTCCATATTGAGCGCGATGCGACGCACTTCTACCGGCGCCCCAGCGAACGTCGACAACCGATCGCGGTTGTCTCGCGTCATATCGAGACCGTTCGGATCATGGTCGCCGAGATGCAGGACGACGGGGCGGATGTTGTCAGCAAGATATTCTCTCAGCCGAAGCCCTGCGCGATATTGCTCAGACTGGGAGTTGTTGCCCCGGCACGCAAAATGCGGCACGCGATACTCCTGGCATATGCCTTCGATCACGCCGAGCAGCGCGTCCTTCTCGATCCAGACCTCGACGCGGCACTCCTGAGTGCGCCATAGGTTTTCGCGGTATTGCGCGGCGCAGCTCTCGATGATCGCTTCCGGTGTGCTCCAGAACGGGAGGGCGCGCAGATTGCGGGTTCTGTCCTCAATGGCAGACCAGTCAACGAGCCCGGCAAGTCGCGCATCATTCAGAATCGAGCCGGCGCGCTTATATTCCCTATGCGTGTTCTCGATGATCGTCCGCGCGACGAGCTGGTAATAGAGCTGGCGCAGAATCAGCGAGAATCCCATGGCCTGATACTCGGCGATGATCGCGTTCATCTGGCCGATCAGATCCAGCGTCTCTGGCCGGAAGTTGGTAGTGGTGAAGGTTTCGCAGGCCATGGCTATGCCGAGACACCTTCGCCGACACGTTTGCGGCGGCCCACCGGATGCGGTTCCGGCATTGCGGCGTGTGGGGGTTGTTCTGCAAGTCGAGCGCCGGCAGCGATTTCAGGTAGGCCTCCAGATCGCTCCGCAGGATGATCGTCTTCCGGCCAAGCTTCCGCGCCTTGAGGCGGCCGTCGCGGATCGCGTCATAAAGCGCATTTTTGCCAAACTTGCCCTCGGCGCAGGCCTCATCAGTCGATAGCGCCATCGATTTGTCGATACTCATACTCACCTCTCGGATATCCAGTAGATCGGCTACGCGTAACCGATTTCACCTGCGGATGGCGGCGTATAGCAACGTTGCCACGCGGATACCATCCTTGATGGACTATATCTGCGCGAGTAGATGATTTCAGTCAAGAGTGGACATTTTGTGCATCTGTGCACTATCTGTGTGCGTCGGTAACGACCTTTGTTTACATGTACTCTCAGTACGCAGTTTTTATGAGGGCAAAGACCTCACAAAATGGCGCCAAAAACTTCCCCATCGTTTCTGTGTCAGGACTTCTGCCGCCGGTTCCGCGCATTTCGTGGCGGTTGCCGTGTACGCGGAGTACGCAGGGTGAGGGTAAAAATGGAGCGCCCTGGTGCGGCAGGATGTCGCGACGAGGGCGTGGGCAAAGTCGCCCCAAAAAAGGGGCTCCCCTCCCTTCTCCCACTTCGTCGCGCCCGCAGCGGGGAGATGGCCCGCCATTGAGTCGGAACTTCACTGCGCTCTTGAGCCTCTCGCCCGCGCGCGGAGGCGCCGACGGCAAAGGCCCTGGCGATGTTCGTGGCGGCGCCTCTCGCCCGCGCGCGGAGGCGCCCGTTGCCGGGCTCATCGGGATCGGACCGAGCGAGAGCCTCTCGCCCGGCGCGCGGAGGCGCCGATTTCAACCAACGCAGATTTGCGTTCGTCAAAGCCTCTCGCCCGCGCGCGGAGGCGCCTCGTCAATATCTTGGCCCGCACCATCCAGGTTTCTCGCGCCCGGCCAAACGCCCATGAGGCCGAGCCCCGCAACCTGCCTCAGCCGCGCCGCCAGCGCCGATGCTTCTCGCGCATATCGGCATCCCGCATGGCTGCCTCCATCACGGACGAGCGACGCCCCGCTCCAGGTGCAATGGGCGTTGCACCATTGCCGGCAGAACGTGCAACAGACGTTGCACCCTTCAGGACGCGCTTGGGTACAACCACCCTTGCACACCCGATAGGCATCTCGGCTGAATGGATGCGCGGCTCGTATCGCGCCGGCGCAAAAAAGCCGCCCCGAGGGGCGGCCAACTTGCATGTTTTGATGCTTCCATCTATGCAGTGAGCGCGGCTTCAACTGCTTTCGGCTGGCGTTCGATAACAAGCAGGAAATTTCGGCTTGCCCCCGACGGAGCGCGATAGCCCTGCTCCCAATTCCGAAGAGTTGCGAGGGGGAAACCGTATTTCTCCGCAAACGCCTTTTGGGTTAGTCCTTGCCGCTCTCTGATTGCGCGCACGTCAAGCGGGTGTGGAACCTTCACAGTATACGAGGTTCCGCGGTTGAGATCGCCGCGCGCATGACGCGCAGCATCCTTCAAACCCGCAATAACTTTGCTCCGACCCGACATGTTCACCTCCGTTTGCCCCCGGGACCAACTACAACCCTCAATTTGAGCGGAAACTGCCTCGCCTTGTGTTCGCGGTCGATCACCTCAATGAACTTCCGCGCGGCTTTTTTTTCCGCCGACGTCAGATCCGCCTTATGCGATTTCGGATATATGGCAACGAGGTAAATTGGCATGTGATCGCCGCCATAGTAGTAGAGCACGCGTGCTCCACCGCGCTTGCCTTTCCCTTTAGCCTCCCAGCGCATCTTGCGCAGACCGTGAGTACCCTTAATCACAGTTCCCAGTTGGCGAAGCGTGGCGACCACATGGCGCAATTGCTCCAGTTCGCCCTCTCCGATAATTTCCACTGCATCCCTGTAAAAATCGCCGACCTCGACGATCTCAAGGGCGCGCTCACTTTCGTCCTCGACATGGAGCGCACCGACCAGACGACGTTGCACGCCCTTCTCAATGTCCGCCACGGCGCGTCCCCATGCTCAATTTAGGAGTTGGCCGTATATACGTCAATGACGTAGTATGTCAATGACGTACTAACAATTAGTTGATGATAAGGTTCCCACAAGGAAAAGACCCCCGAAATAAGCCCTCGCTCAAGCTTACGCGTGCAGTGGCACGACCTCGGCGGGCACCCGACGGTGGCTGCAGAACCCGGTCCAGGCCTCCATCAATCGGCGGCGCTTCTCGAACAGATCGCCGCGTTGGTAGGCGCGCTCGACCGCGTTGCCAACCTGGTGAGCCAGGCACATTTCGGCGAGCTCGCGTGGAAAATTCGTGGTCTCGGCCGCCCAATCGCGAAAGCTGCTGCGCATCCCGTGCACGGTCATGCCCGGGCGCATTTCCCGCAACAACTTTAGCATCGCCATGTTGGAGAGCCCTTGACCGCGTCGGCCGCCGGGAAACAAATGCGGATTCCCCTCAAAGCGCGGGATTTCGTCGAATGTTGCCAGTGCCGCGCCGGTGAGCGGCACGCGGTGCTCGACGCCTGCCTTCATCCTTTCGGCGGGAATCGTCCATGTCGCCGAGCGCTGATCGATCTCACGCAGGACCGCGCCAGTCGTTTCGCCGGTCCGCGCGGCCGTCAGAATGGTGAATTCGAGCGCGCGCGACGATATGGATTGCACCGCGCGCAGCTCGCGCAAGAATTCCGGCACGTCGCGCCAGTGTAGCGCGGCGTGATGCTTGACCTTTCGGAATTTGGCCGGCGCCGGGAGCAACTTGTCCAGATGGCCTCGCCACCTCGCCGGGTTCTCGCCGCTCCGAAGTCCGCGCGCCGCGCTCCAGTCGAGGACGGCCTCGATGCGGCCGCGCAGCCGGCTCGCGGTTTCCGGGGTCTTGTGCCAAAGCGGCTCAAGCACTTTCAGCACATGATTGGTGTCGATCGCCGCGACGCTCATCTCGTCGAGGATCGGGCCCGCGAGGTCCTGGAGCGTTTGCTTCCATTGCCATCGATGCTTGTCATTTTTCCAAGCCGCCTCATGCGCGTCCATATAGCGCCGGCCAGCTTCCTCGAATGTGGTAACTTTCGCCTGCGAACGAGTTCCCGCGATGCGTTCCCGGCGAGCCTCAACCGGGTCGATACCGCGTGAAATCGCTGCATGCGCTTCCTTGGCCAGCTGCCGCGCTTCAGCGAGCGAGATGGCTGGGGAAACACCGAGACCCATGTCTCTGCGCTTGCCGCCTATCCCGAATCGGAAAATCCAGGATTTGCTGCCCAATTCGGTCACTTTCAGATAAAGACCCAGCCCGTCGGCATGCAGTCCTTTCTTGCGCAGCGTGCGGATTTTAACATCACTCAATCGGTAGATGTGCCTTGCCATGCCTTCCATCCCCTGAATGTTGCCGGGCCGACACAGTGCGGGCGACCGAGCCTCCCGACGCCGCAGCTCTTCGTCCATCGGCAATTGACAGCCCCAAGGTCAGCCCATATCAATTGATCCAATGTCAATCAAGGCCGACGGATGCTCAGACAAGGGAAATAGCGAAATTCGCTATAAAAGGCAATATCTTATGCTTAAGGCATGCCAAGGTGGGTCAAGGCAGGTGAGGCCACAGTTTTGCGGACCCCCACTCCGCCAGATCAACATCCGACAACCTCCACGACCCATCAGCGCACGGCAGCGGGGAGGGACGATGTCATTTCGCCGCGCGGGGGCATTGTGCCCGGCGACCACGCCAACAGCTTTGCGCTGATCGAACTGGCGCGGGCGGCGGCGACCTCGAGGCGCGAGCGGACCAGCGTTCCGGCATTGATCGCCGAGATGACGCTTTCCATCGCGGCCGCTTCCGCCTGCTGAGCGTCGCCGTCCTGCAAGATGACCATGTCGGCCCCGGCTGCCAGAGCATTGCCAATGTCGGCCTTCCCGGCCGGCACGTCGGAGAGGTCGAAGATGATCGTGCCGGCAAACCAGGCTGCGCGCGCCGAGGTCACGAAAGCCGATGCCGCGTCCTCGCCCAGAGGCGACGAGCGGGGAACGCCGACGACGAGCGAATCCGGCGCTTTCCGCTTCACCATTTCGCGCAGCATCTCCATGTCTGCGGGGCTGTCGGAGAGGGTGGACCGCATCGCGGTGAGCACATGGCCGTCCTGATGCGCTAGATTGGAAGCGGTGCCGAATGCCGCCGCGGTGAGAGGCGCGGTGTCGAAGCAATTGTCCGGCTGAGCCGGCGCATGCGGCGCGCAGATGGCAGCCCTGGCGCCCAAGTCCATTGTTATGCCCAGGCTGGAGAGCCCCGCCGCAAACTCCCTGTACAGCTCGAATGCCGCCAGGGCGTCACCGGCCCTCCCGAGGTCGCGCGGCGAGGCGGCGGACTCAAGACCCGCAACCCCGGCAAGGCGGCGCAAGATAGCGTTCGAGCTATCGATCATGACGACGGTCCGGCTGTCGCCCGGTTCGGTGAAACCAGCCGTCAGCTGGCGGAGCTGCGCCGCGGTTTCCACATTCCCGGCCCGGATGAGAACCCCCGCGACGGCGCCCGACTTCAGAGCCTTCTGCGCGGCCTCGACGCCGGGATCGTCCGCCGAACGGCCGTCGAAAGTCAGGAGGATGAGCCTGCGAACCAGATCGCGAATGCCGGATTCCTGCACATCCGTCTGCCGGACGTCCGAACCTGTCTGCACTGCCCAAGCCGAGCGGGCGCTCTCATGCAGCGCTGCGGCCCGCTGCTGCGGCAGCGGAGCCCCAAGCGGTGCGGCGAAGGTGGGCGTCGCATCGGGCGCGGGTGTGTTTGCTGCCGGCGCCCGATCCGCCTGGGGCGGCGCATTCGCATCATCGCGTGAAGCACCCTTGCGCTGGCCATTACAGTCCGCACGGCCGTAATCGCGGTCGTTGCTGGAGCAGTCCTCCGGTCCAACAAACGGGAATTGCTGCAGGTTCTTAAGTGAGCGCCACGCATCCGGTTTGGTGACACGGTCCTGAACCTGGATGACGGAGGTCCACGGCGGTGATTGAGCCTGGGCAAGCGTCGAAAAGCTCAGCACAAATGCGCCGATTGCCGTGTAGCGTAAGCTCATGAAACCCCCATCGGGCCGGCCGGACCCGGAATCGGTAACAACACCTATTCAAAAACATACCATAATCAAAACTTCCTTCGACCCTTTAAGTTCAGGGCAACAGATTGTGAACAACGAAGCCGTCGCCCCAGCCAGGGGCAAAGCAGAAGTCCATCACGCCACCTCGCTAGCCCCTTTTTTCCGTCTGATTCGATCAAAATTGGGGTTTTCCGTGCCGTTTTTCAGCCCTGATTGCCCTGCGCGAACCGGCATCCACCTTGGTGGCGAAAGCCTAGTCCCCGGAACTCTCAGGCACCGGCAGCGGATTGCTGCTGAGCGCGCGCGCCACCGCGACCATGTTCCGCGCCGCGTTGCGTCCGGTCATCGCCGACCAATCATGGCCATGATCGGTCTCCGTATAATCCGGACCCGGTCCGGGTCCCATATTCCAATAGGTCCAGGCCTGTCCCGGAACCGTAAAGCCGATATCGATCAAGGCCTGGGACAGAATCCCGACAATATGATGCGCGCCGTCTTCATTGCCGGTGACCACGATGCCGCCAACCTTGTTGTAGGCGACAGGCCGCTTGTCATCGCCCGTTTCCGAGATCATCGCATCCATGCGCTCCAGGATACGCTGGGCGATGCTGGATGGCTGACCGATCCAGGTCGGCGTTGCGATGACCAGAATGTCGGCGGCCTTGATCTGCTTATGAACATCCGGCCACTCGTCGCCCTTGCCCATGTCGGATTCAACGCCAGGCATAATATTCAGATCGACGACGCGGACGAGTTCGGTGTCGACTTTGGCTTTCCGGAATTCTTGAATGAGCGTTTCTGCCAGAGCTTCGGTGTTCGACTTTGCTGGGGAAGGTTTCAGGGTGCAGCTTAGGATGAGGGCACGCATGAATGGTTTTGCTCCGGGCCAAAGTTTCACAACGCGCCGGATGCCCGATCGGTTCATCGCGCGGCGATCCGGCCGCTCAGAAGCGACGCACGCCCCAAGCGCCGCCGATCTATCACACCGAATTGCGTTGCTCTTTCCGCTGGGCGTTCGACCATGGCGCGATCAGTTGCGGCGGAAGGGGCGATGGCATATGCGGCGTCAGATTTCGATATTTCTCGTTGCCTACCTATGTCCGGCGTTGGCCTGGGCGGCCACTCCCCTTAAGCTGACCGCCTCCGACGGCGTCACAATTTATGGCGAGCGTCTCGATGCGGCAGGCCCGGCCAAGGCGGTGATCCTGCTGTTTCATCAGGCTCAGGCGAATCTGGGCGAATATGCGGGCATTGCTCCGCGTCTTGCCAAAAGCGGCTTTGACGTCATTGCAATCGATCAACGGTCGGGCGGCAATCTGTTCAAGCGCGAGAATCAGACGGTCCATGCTCTGAAGCGTTCAGCCGAATATCTGGACGCGCTGCCGGACCTCGAAGCCGCGCTGGCCTATGCGCGCGACAGCTTTCCGGGCAAACCGGTGATCGTCTGGGGATCGAGCTATTCGGCCTCTTTGGTGTTCTTGCTCGCCGCACGCCATCCCGATGACATCGCTGCGATTCTGGCATTCTCTCCCGATGAATATTTCGGCGCGGGCAAAAGCGTCGCCGATGCGGCGGCCAAGGTTCGCGCGCCTGTTTTCGTTACCTCAGATGCCGATAAGGGTGAGATTGCCGCAGCCAAGGCGATCCTTGCAGCCTCTCCTGCCCAGGTGAAAATTCAGTTCGTCCCCAAATACGGGCAGCACGGATCTTCGATCCTGCATCAAAACGCCGACCCGAAAGGCGCTGAGGCGGCGTGGTCGGCCGTCGATAAGTTCCTGAAGCAGCTGCATCTTGGCTGAGGCAGCGCGGTGGCCCCCCGCTGGGGGCTATTTGCACCGCCTCGGGACGTTCTGCGCGAACTTCCCGTCCCAATTGCCAGTCGGCCCATAGCGGCAAACCCATAGGCGCACCGTGCCCAGATAGCATTTCGCGACGCCGCAGCCGATCTGCTTGGTGTCTCTCCAGATCATCTGCGTGAAGTGGCCGATGCCGTGGACAAAGCCGGGCTTGGCGAAATTGTAATCATCCACCTCTTTGTACCAGGCATCGACCGCGCTGCTCGCGCTGCGGTCCCCGCCCCAGGCCAGGTTCTCGCCGATGTGGTGACCTCGATGGGAGTCGTGGCCGATCCAGCAATTCTCCGCCCATCGCTGCGCCGCCGCCGCCAGTTCGGCGGACCAGGTGACCGCGGGCACGCAATGCTGCGCGCGATAGCTGTTGTGCAAGCCGAGGAGGGTCTTCTGCTCCGCCGCCGAAACGCCATCAGCCGATGCGGCCGGGAGTTGGAGGAAAAGCGGCAAGGCGGCCGCGATCACCGCCAGGCCAAAATGACGAAAGCTCATGACACCCTCAAAGCATTGCCTCAGGCGCGGCGATTCCCCGTTCCGCGCCCGCGTGCTTTACCGCATCCGCCCATCGCCGGGCAAGGCGGCCGGCGCTCGCTGTGGAGATCGCAAGCTGCGGCTGTCGCTTCAGGCGGCTAGGTCACGGCGATTTTCCCGCCCATTTCCTGCAAGCCATAGGTGGCGAAGCCTTTTTGCGTGTCCTCGATCTGCGCGTCGCTCAGGATGACCGGCGCGCCGATCGCCAGCGAATAATAATATTGCTTGGCGATGGTCTCCAATTCCACCGCTGCCCACATCGCCTTTTCCAGCGTCGGCCCGGTGGCGATCAGGCCGTGATTGGCCAGCAGACAAGCCGTCCGCCCCTCCAACGCCGCAAGCGCATTGTTGGACAATTCCTTGGTGCCGTAGGTCGCATAATCGGCGCAGCGGACGTTGTTGCCGCCGAACGCCGCGATCATGTAGTGGCAGGCGGGGATCTCGCGCCGCGCGATCGCCAGCACCGTGGCGAACGTCGCGTGGGTGTGAACTGTCGCGCCGACATCGCGGCGGCTCTTCATGATGTCGAGATGGAAACGCCATTCGGTCGAAGGCTTCAGCGGGCCTTCCCATTCGCCATATTCGCCCGCGAGCGGCATCGACGCGATCATCTCCGGTTCGAGAACCTCATAGGCGGTCGCGCTGGGCGTAATCAGCATGCGCTTGCCCAGGCGTGCCGAGATATTGCCCGAGGTGCCCTGATTGAGGCCAAAGGCGTTCATCCAGCGGCATTTATCGATCATCGCCTGCCGGAGCTGACGTTCCTGCTTGGTCATTGCGAGCCTCCCAGATCTTCGGATTGTGCCGCCATTACACTCCGGCACCTTTCGCATTGCAGCAACGAATTCGTTTGACTCCGATCCGTATTTGCAAAAAATTGCATGAGTTAGAAAATTTTGCAAGAGCCTCCGAATGCCCGATGGTGCGATCAGACCGCCGATGGACGAGGAAGCGACGCTCGCCGCCAGGGCCGCGTGGCTGTACTTCGCCGGCGGACGGACGCAAGGGGAGGTCGCCGAGGCGCTCAACGTTCCCAGCACCAAGGCGCATCGCCTGATCGCCAGGGCCTCCCGCGACGGGCTGATCCGGGTGTTTGTCGAAGGTCCGATGGCGGGCTGCATCGCACTGGAGGAGGAACTGAAGCGCTGCTTCCAGCTGGAGCATTGCGAGGTCGTCCCGAATATCGATGACGGCCCATTGCCGCTGCGCACGCTGGGCATAGCGGGCGCGCGCTTCCTGCGCCTCGCCCTCGACAGCGGCCGTGACGCGGTGATCGCGCTGGGCCATGGCCGCACGTTGGCCGCCTCCATCGACTACATGCCGACCACGCCGTGTCCCGGTGTCAGGTTCGTCTCGCTGCTCGGCGGGTTGACGCGCCGCTTTTCCGCCAATCCGTTCGACGTCATTCAGCGGCTGGCCGAAAAGACCGGCGCGGAAGCCTATCTGCTGCCCATTCCCTTTTTCGCCAATTCCATCGCGGACAAGAAAGTGCTGCTCAGCCAGCTCGGTATCGGCGAGGTGATCGAAATGGCGGAAGCCGCTTCGCTGCTCATCGTCGGCATCGGCGAGGCGAGCGCGGAAAGCTTCCTGCATATGGGTGGGATGGTCGGCTCGGAGGAAATCGCGGCCGTGCGCAAGGCCGGCGCGGCGGGCGAAGTGCTCGGCCATTTCTTCACTCTCGACGGCCGCCACATCACTAACGACCTGTCCGACCGCGCGCTGGCGCCAGACCCGGACCGGCTCAGAGGACGAAGGATCGTGGCCATAGCGGGTGGCACCACCAAGGTGGCCGCCATCCGCGCGATCCTGGCAAGCAAACTGCTCCATGGCCTCATCACCGACGAAACGACCGCAAGCCAACTCCTCAAGGAGGCGGCCATAAGCAAAGCGGCGAAAAAGAATGGGCACACCGCATAATCTGGAGGATGCAACCCACCCTAGGGAGGACACGCGCATGTCGCATAAGGAAAGAGAGCTTTTCGAAGCGTTCGTAGCCGGAAAGCTGAACCGCCGCGAGTTGTTGGCGGGCGCAGCAAAGCTCGGCATCACCGCTGCCACGGCGGGCATGATGCTGAACATGGCGCAGACAAGCGCCATGGCCGCCGATTTCGACTGGATGAAATATAAGGGCAAGAAGCTCAAGCTATTGCTCAACAAGCATCCCTACGTCGACGCGATGGTCGCCGATCTGAATGCCTTTAAAACGTTGACGGGAATGGAAGTCGCCTATGACGTTTTCCCGGAGGACGTGTATTTCGACAAGGTGACGGCGGCGCTGTCCTCCTCGTCCAGCGAGTACGACGCCTTCATGACCGGCGCCTACATGACCTGGACCTATGGTCCGGCGGGCTGGATCACCGACCTCAACGAATATCTGAAGGACCCGGCCAAGACCAACCCGAAATATGCCTGGGACGACGTGCTGCCCGGCCTGCGCGCCTCCACCGCCTGGAACGGCGTGCCGGGCGGCGAACTTGGCAGCGCCGACGCCAAGCAATGGTGCGTTCCCTGGGGCTACGAGCTGAACAACATCTCCTACAACACGAAGATGTTCGAGAAGGCCAAGGTCACCCCGCCCAAGAACATGGACGAGATGGTCGCCACCGCCGCCAAGCTCACCAAGGATCTGGGCGGACCTTACGGCGTCGGCGTGCGCGGCTCGCGCTCCTGGGCGACGATCCATCCCGGCTTCCTGTCCGCCTATTCGAACTTCGGCCAGCGCGATTTCACCGTCTCCGGCGGCAAGCTGAAGGCGGCGATGAACACGCCGGTCTCGAAAGCCTTCCACAAGCAATGGGTGGAGATGATCCAGCAATCCGGCCCGAAAAACTGGTCGACCTATACCTGGTATCAGGTCGGCACGGATCTGGGCGCAGGTGCGTCGGCGATGATCTTCGACGCCGACATTCTGGGCTACTTCATGAATGGCGGCGACAACAAGGAGAAGGGCAATATCGGCTATGCGCCGTTTGCCGCCAATCCCGCCGCCACCGCGCCCGACGCCCAATGTCTGGATCTGGTCGCTGGCCATGTCGAACTTTTCCAAGCAGAAGGATGCCGCCTGGTACTTCATCCAATGGGCGTCATCGGCCGAGCACGATCTGTTCGGCGCGCAAAAGATGGACTTCGTCAACCCGGTCCGGGCCTCGGTCTGGAAGGACGAGATCTTCCGCAAGCGGATCGATACGTCCTATCCGGGCTATCTGCACCAGCACGACGTGTCGGCGCCGGGCGCGAAGATCTACTTCACGCCGCAGCCGCTGTTCTTCGACCTGACCACGCAATGGGCGGAGACGCTGCAAAAGATGGTGGCCAAGGAAGTGCCGGTCGATGAGGGCCTCGACAATCTGGCGGCCAATATCGACAAGCAGCTCAAGGATGCGGGCCTCGGCTAGTCGGAAGCGGATAGAGCGGGCCGCTTATACGGCGCCCCTCACCCGGTCGCCATCGGCGCCCGCCCTCTCCCGCAAGGGGAACGCTTGTCGTTCGCCGTAAACGCTCACGAGCGGGGAGAGGGCAAAAAAAACGACCTCCCTTGCCCTCTCCCCTTGCGGGAGAGGGCTCCCGCCGGAGGCGGGCGGGTGAGGGCTCGAGCCGCAGCATTTCCGCGTATCTGCTGTATGATGATCGATCCAACCGATCGACGGAAAAACCATGGCAACCATCGCTGCCGCACCGGACATTGCCTCACCGCCGCGAAGAAAACGGCGCATCGGCCCCAGGCTGCTGCCTTATCTGCTCAGCCTGCCCGCGCTTTTGGTTTGCGTCGGCATCCTGATCCCGTTCCTGACGGCGGTCTATTATTCCACTTTGCGCTTCCGGCTGAACCTGCCGGGACTGAAGGGCTTCATCGGCCTCGACAACTACATCAACTTCCTTAGCGACGCCGCCTTCTGGAACACGGTGACGATCTCGCTTCTGTATGCCGGGCTGACCGTGGGGGTCGAGCTGTGCTTCGGCCTTGGCATCGCGCTGTTGCTGCAGAAGCCGACCCGCTTCAATAATCTGGCCTCGATCCTGCTGCTCTTGCCGCTGATGACCGCACCGGCCCTCGCCGCGCTGATGTGGAAGCTGATGACCAATCCCAATTTCGGCATCCTCAGCTATCTCGTCTCGCTCGTCGGCCTCACCGATTTCCGCTGGGCCTCCGATCCCAGGACCGCGCTCCTGACCGTGCTGCTCGTCGATGTCTGGGTGTACACGCCGTTCATCATGATCCTGCTGCTGGCGGGCCTGCGATCGCTGCCCAAGGCGCCGTTCGAGGCGGCAGCGCTTGACGGCGTGCCGCGCAGCTTCGTCTTTTTCCGCATCACGCTGCCGATGCTGATGCCCTACATCATCACCGCCGCGCTGTTCCGGTTGCTCGATTCGCTCCAGCAATTCGACATCATCTATTCGATGACGCAAGGCGGACCCGGCGACACGCTGATGGTGTTCCAGGTGCAGTCCTATCTGGAGTTCTTCCAATACACCAATGTCGGGCGATCGGCGGCGCTGTTGATGGTGCTTTGGGCGATCACCTACGCCATCTCGAACGTCTTCATCAAACAATGGCTGAAGCTGCGTCAGCGCACACACGGCATGGCTTGAGGATCTGCGATGCGCCAAATCGAGCGTCCAAAACCCGTGATTATGGCAAGTGGACACAGCTTTTTTCGCAATCCCCGCGAAGGCGGGGATCCAGTCTACACGGTGAGCGCGCGGGATGCTGGATCCCCGCCTTTGCGGGGATTGCGGCGGGGGCATTCCGATGGATCATAGCTCGACGCTGGAAAAGACGCTGCGCGGCATCGCCATCACGCTGGTGCTGCTGTTCTTCCTGTTCCCGATCTTCTGGATCTTGCCTGATGTCGCTGCAGACCAACGCGACCATCCTGAGGATCCCGCCCAGCATCGTCTTCGAGCCGACTCTCACCAATTACAAGGCGCTGCTCACCGGCACGCTGGAGACGACCGCCGGCAATCTCGACATCGCCTTCATGCGCAATCTCGGCAATAGCGTGATCCTGTCGCTGTCGGCGGTGGTGCTGTCGCTGGTGCTCGGCGTTCCCGCCGCCTACGCCTTTGCGCGCTTTCAGTTCCGGCTAGGCGAGAACATCGCCTTCACGCTGCTGTCCTTCCGCTTCGCGCCGCCGCTGCTGGTGCTTTTGCCGCTCAGCCTTTACTTCAAGGCACTCGGCCTCACCAACACCTATTTCGGGCTGGTCTGGGTCTATCAGCTCATCTGCCTGCCGCTGATCCTGTGGATCGTGCGCGGCTATTTCGAGGACATCAGCCCCGACATCGAACACGCCTATCGGCTGGCGGGCAATTCCTGGTGGCAGACCTTCCGCAAGATCGCCATTCCGCTGGCGCGGCCGGGCATCGCGGCGGCCGGGCTGCTCGCCTTCATCTTCGCCTGGAACAACTTCATCTTCGCGCTGATCCTGGCATCGGCCGACAAGCAGCCGGTGACGGTCGGCGCGCTGGCCTTCGTCACCGCGTCGGGCATCCAATACGGCCAGATCGCCGCCGCGATCGTGCTCTCGATCACGCCGACCTTGCTGCTGGCGCTCTATGCGCAGCGCTATCTGGTCGAGGGCCTGTCGCTCGGCGCGGTGAAGGGATGACGGACATGGCATTCCTGGAAATCTCGTCGCTGGCCAAATCCTATCGCCGGGACGCCGTGCTCTCCGATATCTCACTGCGCGCCAATGCGGGCGAGATCATCGTGGTGTTCGGCCCGTCGGGGACCGGCAAGACGGTGCTCTTGCGGCTGATCGCGGGGCTTGAGGAGCCGAGCGGCGGCAGCATCGCCATCGACGGCCGCGACATGGGCGACGTGCCCCCGGAGGCGCGCGGCATCGGCATGGCCTTCCAGAATTTCGCGCTGTTCCCGCACATGACCGCATTTGAGAACATCGCCAGTCCGCTGCGCGCATCGGGCGCCAATGGCGGGATCAAGGCGGGCGTCGACAAGGTCGCGCGGCTTCTCAAGATCGACCATGTTCTGAGCCATGCTCCGCGCGAATTGTCCAACGGCCAGAAGCAGCGCACTTCGCTCGCCCGGGCGCTGGCCGCCTCCCCCAAGCTGCTGCTGCTCGATGATCCCTTGCGCAATGTCGATGCCAAGCTGCGCTTCGAGATGCGGCTCGAATTGCCCAAGCTGCTGCGCCAGTTCGGCTCGGCCGTGCTCTATGTGACGCAGGACTACAAGGAGGCCATGGCGCTCGCCGACCGCATCGCCGTGCTGCAGGACGGCGCATTCGTGCAGGTTGCGACCCCCGAGGAGATCTACACACATCCGCACTCGCTGAGCGTGGCGCGGCTGTTCGGCGATCCCGCCATCAACAGCGCCGACAGCCGGATCGAGAGCGACAGCGACGGCGTGATGGTGGTGCTGGCCGGGGCCAGAATTCCCCTCGATCCCGCCTACCGCGTCCATCGGGGCCGCGCCGTGACCGTCGGCATCCGGCCGGAAGCCGTCACCATTGCTGATGGCCCCGGCGCTCTTTCCGCCGTGGTCGAAGCGGTGACGCCGCTCAACGAACGCACCGTCCTGCTGCTCAAGGCGCCGAGCGGCTGGGAGTTTCTCGCCTCGCTCCCCTCCTCCGGCGCGGCGATACCGGAGGCCGGCAGCCAGGTTGATATCGACGTCCTGGCCGCCGGCCTCCATCTTTTCGACCGGGAGACCGGCCAGCGTCTTCGGCCGGCTGACGGGGTGAAATGATGGCCAGCTCGAACTCAGGCTCGAACATGTCGATAAGGTCTACCGGTCGCGAGGCAAACCGCCGGTCAGGCGCGGTGAAGGATCTCAGCCTCGACATCCAGCCCGGCGAAATCGTCGCGCTGCTCGGCTCGTCCGGCTGCGGCAAGACTTCGACGCTGCGCATGATCGCCGGCTTCGAGGATGTCACCGCCGGCACGATCCGCCTCGACGGGACCGCCATCCACGATCTGCCGCCCGCCAGACGCGGCGTCGCCATGGCCTTCGAGGCCTATTCGCTCTATCCGCCGCTGACCATCCGCGAGAACATCGATTTCGCGCTGAAATCGGCGCGGCATGCTCGGCGTCAGAGCGTAAACAACGCGTCGATGAAGTGGCCGAGCTTTTGGAAATCACTGACATCCTCGGCAAATATCCCAGCTTCGTCTCCGGCGGACAGCAGCAGCGTGCCGGCCTCGGCCGGGCGTTGGTGCGCGACGCGAAGCTGTGGCTGCTCGACGAGCCGATGGGGCAGCTCGAACCGCAGCTCCGTGCCATGCTGCGCGGCCGCATCAAGCATTTTCTGCGCAGCCACGCCAATACCACCATTCTCGTCACTCACGACCAGACCGAGGCCAACGCTCTCGCCGACCGCATCGCCGTCATGGAGGACGGCGTCCTCCAGCAATATGCGACGCCCGCCGAGCTGAAGGACCGGCCCGCCAACCTGTTCGTCGGGGCCTTTATCGGCGAGCCGCCGATGAACCTCCTGACCACACGCATCGCCGGACGCGACGGCAGCATCGGCTTCGTGCTCGATGAGGGCGGCACCACGCTTGCCTTTCCCGAAACCGACATCGCCGCGCCGGTCCGGGAGCGGCTGCGGGCGCTCGGCAAGGTGACGCTCGGCGTGCGCCCGCACGCGCTGCGCATCGGCGAAGGGCCGATCAAGGCGCGTGTCTCATCCTGCCAGTGGCTCGGCGACCAGACGCACGTCGCCGCCGAGCTGGGCGCGATGACGGTCGTCTCGGTCTCGCACGAGCATCTGCGCGCGCCCACCGGAGCCGGACATCGCCCTGTCGATCCGGCCCGCCGACCTGCATCTGTTCGACAGCGAGACCGGCCGCGCCATCGCACATGGGGGGCAGCTCGCATGACCCCGGATCTGATTGTGGGCATCGATGCCGGCACCTCGGTGATCAAGGCGGTCGCCTTCACCCTCAGCGGCGAGCAGCTTGCCGTCGCCGCGCTGCCCAACGTCTATGACACGCTCGCCGGTGCCGGCGTCGAACAGGACATGGCGCGCACCTGGACCGATACCGCCGCGACCTTACGGCTGCTCGGCGAGGCAGTGCCGGATCTGGCGCGCCGCACGCTCGCGCTCGCCGTGACCGGCCAAGGCGACGGCACTTGGCTGATCGATGCCGAAGGCGAGCCGGTCGCGCCCGCCTGGCTGTGGCTGGATGCCCGCGCCGCGCGGATCACGGAAGATTTCGTCGCCGGCCCCGCCTATCGCAACCACTATCTGCGCACCGGCACGGGCGTGAATGCCTGCCAGCAAAGCGTCCAGCTCGCCTGGCTGCGGCGCAACCGCCCGGACGTGATCGCCAAGGCCGCGAGCGCCCATCACTGCAAGGACTGGCTCTATTTCAAGCTGACCGGCGACCGCGTGACCGACCTTTCGGAGGCCAATTTCACCTTCGGCTCCTACGTCACCCGCAGTTACGCGCCCGGCATTCTGGCCGCGCTCGGTGCCGGCGATTGCGAGCGCCTGCTGCCGCGCATCGTCGACGGCACGCGCGAGGCGGCCTCGCTCGCGCCATCGGCCGCCCGCGAGACGGGACTGCTGAGCGGAACGCCGGTCGTGCTCGGCGCCGTCGACGTCCTCTGTTCGGCGCTGGGGGGCGGGCTGTACGACGCTTCCGGCGAAGCGGGCTGCACCATCATCGGCTCGACCGGCATGCACATGCGGCTGGCAACATCGCCCGAGTGATGTCAGGCTCAACGCCGAGTGCAGCGGCTATACGATGCCGTTTCCGGCGCCGGGAATGTCGGCGCAGATGCAGTCGAACATGGCGGCGACGCTGAACATCGACTGGCTGCTCGATCTGGCCTGCGATATCCTGGCGAGCCAAGGCGTGACGCGCTCCCGCCGCGACCTGCTCGCCGGGCTCGACGACCGCATTCTTAGCCGCCCGCCCTGCCGGCTGCTGTTCCATCCCTATATTTCGCGCGCCGGCGAACGCGGCCCGTTCTTCGACTGCGCGGCGCGGGCGCAATTCACCGGCCTGGAATCCGGCATGGGCTATTCCGACCTGATGCGCGCCGTCTTCGAGGGGCTCTGCCATGCGGCGCGCGATTGCTATTCCGTGATGGGGGACATTCCCGCCGAAGTCCGGCTTGCAGGCGGCGCGGCGCGCTCCAAGGCGCTGACGCAGATGCTGGCCGGAGCGCTCGGCACTCCCGTGCGTCGCGGCGGACGCGAGGAAGCCGGTGCGGCGGGAGCCGCGATCATGGCCGCCATGCAGCAGGGCGTCTATCCCGACATCGCCGCCGCGACGGCCGAATGGGTCGACCCGCTGCTTGGCGAGCGGGTGACGCCCGATGCGCAGCTTGCCGCCGCATTCGACCGCAGTTTCCCGGTCTACCTCGAAACGCGGCAGGCCATGCGGCCGATCTGGCGCGCGCTGCAATCGGCGCGGCAGGAGGCCGGCGATGACGCATAAGATCGCCATCATCGGCGATTTCTTCATGACATCGGCCATCTTCGAGGCTGCGATTCGCGCCGCCTGCCCCGATGCCGATCTCGACATTGCGAGCCATGATCTGCCCTGGCCCGACGAGCCGATGGAGCACGGCTATGCCCGCGCCGGCCTGGACGGGCTGAAGGAATATATGGGCACCCCGGACGAAGTGGTGGCGCTGACGGGCGATGCCGAGCTGCTGGTGACGCATCTGGCGCCGCTCTCGGCCGGGATCATGGAGCGCCTGCCGGCGCTTGCGCTTCGTCGCCGTCTCGCGCGGCGGGCCGGTGAATATCGACATGGCCGCCGCCCGCGAGCGAGGCATTCTCGTCGTCAACACGCCGGGCCGCAACGCTTCGGCGGTGGCCGAATTCGCCATCGGCGCGATCATCGCCGAGACGCGCAACATCACGCGCGGCCACGATGCGCTGCGCGAGGGCAACTGGCGCGGCGATCTCTACCGCGCCGACCGCGACGGGCCGCGAATTGTCGGAAATGACCATCGGCGTCATCGGCTATGGCGCGATCGGCACGCAGGTCGTGCGGCTGCTGCGGGCGTTCGGCAGCCGCGTCCTGGTCGCCGACCCCTATGTCCAGCTCTCCGCCGCCGACCGCAATGACGGCGTCGAGCATGTCGCCCTGGACAAGCTGCTCGCCGAGGCCGATGTCGTGACGCTGCATCCGCGCGTCACCGCCGAGACGGCGCAGCATGATCGACGCCGAGGCGCTGGCGCGCATGAAACCCGGCGCAACGCTCGTCAATACGGCGCGCGGTCCGCTGGTCGATTACGACGCGCTCTACGACGCGCTGGCCTCCGGCCATCTCGGCGGCGCGATGCTGGAGACCTTCGCCGTCGAGCCGGTCGCCGCCCGACTGGCCGCTCCTGCGCCTGCCGAATGTCACGCTCACCCCGCATATCGCCGGCTCCTCGCTCAAAACCGTCACCCACGCCGCCGCTCTCGCCGCCGAGGAAGTGCGCCGCTATCTGGCGGGCGAGCCGCCGCGCAACCCGTGCTGATAAGGGGCGGCCCGCGCCATGAGTGACGTCCCCGCGTTCGACCTCGTGGTGATCGGCGGCGGCATCAACGGCGCCGGCATCGCCCGGGACGCCGCCGGCCGGGGCCTGAGCGTGCTGCTCGCCGAGAAGGGCGATCTCGCCGAAGGCACCAGCTCGCGCTCCGGCAAGCTCGTGCATGGCGGCCTGCGCTATCTCGAATATTACGAATTCCGGCTGGTGCGCGAAGCGCTGAAGGAGCGCGAGGTGCTGCTCCGCGCCGCGCCGCATATCATCTGGCCGATGCGCTTCGTGCTGCCGCATTCGCCCGAACAGCGCCCCGCCTGGATGATCCGCCTCGGCCTGTTCCTTTACGATCATCTGGGCGGACGCGAGCGCCTGCCCGGCAGCCGCAAGCTGGATCTGCGCACCGCGCCGGAGGGGCAGCCCATCCGCGAGGAATTTCCGCTCGCCTTCGAATATTCCGACTGCTGGGTGGACGACGCGCGGCTGGTCGTGCTCAACGCGCTGGACGCGAAGGAGCGCGGCGCCGACATCCGCACGCGGACGGAGGTGATCGCAGCGCGGCGCGATGGGCCGCTCTGGCTCGTCACGCTGAAGGACACGCAAACCGGGCGCAATCAGACGGTTAGCGCGCGGGTGCTCGTCAATGCGGCCGGCCCATGGGTCGAGGATGTGCTCGGGCGCGTCAGCGGCATCAACGCCAGCCGGCATGTGCGGCTGGTCAAGGGCAGCCATATCGTCGTCGGCAAATTCTGGGATGGTCCGCAGGCCTATCTGCTGCAGAACGGCGACGGGCGCGTTATCTTCGTCAATCCGTATGAGGACGGCCTCGCCCTGATCGGCACCACGGACATTTCCTATGAAGGGCGCGCCGGAAGACGCGGCAGCCGATGCGGATGAGGTCGCCTATCTGCTCGCCGCCGTGAACCGCTATATGCGGCGCACGCTGACTGCGGCCGATGTGCGGCAGACCTTCTCCGGCGTGCGCCCGCTCTATGACGACAATGCCGCCAACCCGTCCGCCGTCACCCGCGATTATGTGTTCGACATCGACGGCGGCGGGACGGCGGCGCCCTTGCTTTCGGTGTTCGGCGGCAAAATCACCACCTACCGCAAGCTGGCGGAACATGCGCTCGATCGGCTGCGGCCGCTCATACCGAAAACCGGCCCGGCCTGGACGGCGAACGCGCCTCTGCCCGGCGGCGATATGCCGGACGCCGATTTCGAGGGCTTTCTCCGCCAATTCCAGCGCCGGCATATCTGGCTACCGGCGCCGCTTGCGCGCCATTATGCGCGGCTTTACGGCACGCGGGCGGAAGCGCTGCTCGGAGACGCGGGCTTACTGGCCGATCTTGGCGCGCATTTCGGCGGCACGCTTTACCAGCGCGAAATCGCCTATCTGCGCAGTGCCGAATGGGCGCGCAGCGCTGAAGATATCCTGGAGCGCCGCACCAAATACGGCCTGCATCTGGGCGGCGCTGCCCTTGCGGCCCTCGCCGACAGGCTGAACGCGAAAGCCTTGCCATGAGACCCGCAGACATCGCGCTCGGGATCGACATCGGAACGTCCGGCGTGCGCATTGCCGCGCTGGATAGCAAAGGCGCGTCGATTGCCGAAGCAAGCGTGCCGCTCCCGCCGCCCTTGCGCGACGGCGCGGCGATCCGGCAGGACGCGGAAATCTGGTGGCGGGCGACCATCGCCGCCTTCCGCGAACTGAGCGCCAAGATCGAGATGTCGCTGGTGACGGCGATCGCGGTGGACGGGACGTCGGGCACGATCCTGCCGATCGATCGCCAGGGCATCCCGCTGGCGCCCGCGCGCCTTTACAACGACGCCTCGGCCGCCGAGTTGGCAAGCGGCCTCGCCGCCATCGCCCCGAAAGAAACCGCCGCGCTTGGCGCCACCTCGCCGCTCGCCAAGGCGCTGGCGCTGCGCGGCACGCCCAGGCTTTGGAAATTCGCGCATCAGGCCGATTGGATCGCCGGGCGGCTCTGTGGCCGGTTCGGTGTCTCGGACGAGAGCAACGCGTTGAAAACGGGGTACGATCCCATGAGCCGCCGCTGGCCCGACTGGATCGCCGCCGCCGGCCTGGATGCGGCATTGCTCCCAGAGGTGCTGCATGTCGGCACGCCCTACGGCCGAATCGCGCGTGGCATTGCGGCCCAGCTCGGACTGCCGGAGGACGCTGTCATCATCGCCGGTGCGACGGATGGCTGCGCCGCGTTCCTGGCGACCGGAGCCTCGGGCGCTGGCGAAGGCGTCACCTCGCTCGGCTCGACGCTGACCATCAAGCTCATGTCGGAGAAGCCGGTCTTTGCGCCGCAATTCGGCATCTATAGCCACCGCATCGGCGATGCCTGGCTGGCAGGCGGCGCATCCAACACGGGCGGCGCTGCGCTTGCCACGTTCTTCTCGCCGGACGAAATCGCGAGCCTGACGGAGCGTCTCGATCCGGCATCGCCGACCGGCCTCGACTATTATCCATTGCCCGCGCCGGGCGAACGCTTCCCGATCAGCGATCCGGCGCTCGCGCCGCGCATGACCCCGCGCCCAGCCGACGATCACGTCTTTCTGCAGGGCCTCATGGAAGGCATCGCCGCCATCGAAGCGCTCGGCTACCGGCGCCTGCAAGAGCTTGGGGCCACGCCGTTGCGCAGCGTGAGAACCGTCGGCGGCGGCGCGGCGAACCGGGCGTGGGGCGCGATACGGTCACGACGGCTCGCCGTACCCATGCTCGCCCCATTGTCGCAACAGGCCGCTGCCGGCGCCGCACAGCTTGCGCGGCAGAAAGGTATAGCGGGTATTACGACGCCGTCATAAATCCGGGTTACCGGGCGCGATCCTCTGTCGCGGCGCAGCTTGCGCTTGCCTGGCGCCGCGTTTGGCGGACAATAGAGCGAATCGAAGAGGGCGAGCCGATATGGACACCGCAGCCGAGCCGGAGTGGGAAGACATCCGCTACACGTCCAGCGATGGGCTGACGCTCTATGCACGCCACTACCGCTCGCCCGGAGCCCGCGCCCGGCCTGCCGTTTGCCTTCCCGGCCTGACGCGCAATTCCGCCGATTTCCACGATCTGGCCCGGTTCCTCGCCCGCCACCCATCGCGGCCGCGCGAGGTCTATTGCCCGGATTACCGGGGTCGCGGCAAATCGGATTTCGACCCGGACTGGCACAACTACTCGCCCCTTACCGAGCTGCGCGACGTGCTCGACCTGATCGCCATCGCCGGGCTGGAGCGCGCCGCGCTGATCGGCACCTCACGCGGCGGCATCATCTCCATGATCATGGCGGCGATCCGCCCCAACGCCATCGGCGCGCTGGTGCTCAACGACATCGGCCCGGTCATCGAAACGGCGGGACTGGCGCGCATCATGGGCTATGCCGGCAAGATCCCGCTTCCGGGCGATTGGGACGAGGCGACCGAGCTGGTGCGGTCGATGAATATGCGCTTCTTCACCACCCTTGCCGATGCGGACTGGCAAGAGCTGGCGCGGCAATTTTTCGGCGAGGCGGACGGCCGTCCGGCGCCCGGCTATGATCCCAACCTGGCCAAGGCGCTTTCGGAAATCGACATCTCGCAGAAGATCCCGACGATGTGGCCACAATTCGAGGCGCTCAAAAATGTGCCCGTGCTGGTGCTGCGCGGTGAGAATTCCGATCTGCTCAGCGCGCGGACGGTTGCGGAAATGGCCGACCGGCACCCGCGCCTCGCCTCCGTGACGGTCCACGCCCAAGGGCATGCGCCGCTGCTCAAGGACCGCTTCACCCTCGGCATCATCGCCGACTTCCTGCGCGAAACCGACCCCGACATGCGCTTCGATCCAGCAGCCGAAAATAGCCGCACCCAATTGCCGCGCTCGGCGATGCCGGAACCTGTGTAGAGCATTTTCCAGCAAAGTGGACGCCGGTTTGCGTCGAGAAAATGCGACAAAACAAAGAATTAGAGCCGCGCTCCGAGTCAATCGGAGCGGAAAAGGCTCTAGGGGTAGCATCCTTGGCTGGATCCCGGATGGCCGCTACGCGACTTCCGTGACGACATTGGAGGCTGTCTGCCGGTTTCGATGCCAGATCCCATTGCCCCGGCGTTCGATCGGGGGGCGCAAGAGCACTCCCCCCGACGCCCTATAGCTTCGCCGCGTCCAGCTCCTGGCTGCGCCCGGTGATCATCAGCGCGAAGGCGAAGGCGAGCGCCACTTCCTTCAGCCGGTCGAATCGGCCAGAGGCGCCGCCATGACCCGCTTCCATGTTGGTGCGCAGCAGGAGGAGATTGTCGCCGGTGTTCATCGCGCGCAACCGGGCGATCCATTTCGCCGGTTCCCAATAGGTGACGCGAGGGTCGGTGAGGCCGCCGAGCGCCAGGATGTTCGGATAGGGCTTGGCCTGCACATTGTCGTAGGGCGAATAGGCGGCGATCGTCAGGTAATCGACGCGGCTGGTGATCGGATTGCCCCATTCGGGCCATTCGGGCGGCGTCAGCGGCAAGGTGTCGTCGAGCATGGTGGTCAGCACGTCGACGAAGGGCACCTCGGCGATGATGCCCTTGAACAGCTCGGGCGCCATATTGGCCACCGCGCCGACCAGCATGCCGCCGGCCGAGCCGCCATGCGCGACGATGTTGCCGGGACTGGTGAAGCCGTTGCCGGCGAGATAGCGGCCGGCCGCAATGAAATCGGTGAAGCTGTTCACCTTCAGATTGCGGCGCCCGGCGCGGTACCAGCCATAGCCCTTGTCCTTGCCGCCCCTGATATGCGCGATGGCGTAAACGAAACCGCGATCGACAAGGCTCAGCCGGTTGGTCGAGAACGAGGCAGGCATGGCTAAGCCGTAAGAGCCGTAGCCGTAGAGCAGCAGCGGCGCCGAGCCGTCGAGCGGCGTCGTGGCCCGGTAGAGCAGCGAAACAGGGACCAGCTCGCCGTCTTCGGCGGGAGCAAAAACCCGGCGGGTGACGTAGTCGGCGGGCCTGTGACCGCTGGGCACTTCCTGCGTCTTGCGCAGGCGGCGCTCACGGCTGGCCATATCGTAATCATAGGTTTGCGACGGGGTCGTCATCGACGAATAGACGAAGCGGACGAGGTTGGTCGCGAACTCGTAGCCGCCCCCTACATTCAGCGAATAGGCCTCCTCGTCGAAGGCGATGCTATGTTCGGCGCCATCGCTCCATTGCCGGATGACGATGCGGGGCAAGCCATGCTCGCGCTCCAGTCGGACGAGAAAATCGCGGAACACCAGCATATGCAGGATCAGCCGTCCCGGACGGTGCGCTTCGATTTCGCGCCAGCTTTCGCGCGCCTCGCCCGGCGCTGCCTCGACGATGCGGAAATCCTCGGCGCCGCGCCAATTTGTCAGGATGATGAGGCGCCCGTCGCGATGCTCGACGGAATATTCGTGGCCCTCTTCACGCGCCGCCACCATGACCGGCTCGGCATCGATATGATCGGTGTCGATGAGCTGGATCTCGGACGTCTGGTGGTCGCCTGCCTGAAGCAGGATGTAACGGCGATCCGACGTCTCCCCGACCGAGACGTAAAAGCCGCTATCCGGCTCGTCATACACCAGCACATCGGCGCTGGAAGGGGTGCCGACGCGATGCCGGAAAATGCGGCGCGGCCGGTGATTTTCGTCGAGCCTGGTATAAAACAGCCACTCGCCGGAGGCGCTCCACACGCCTGACCCGGTGGTTTCCTCGACCGCATCGGCCAGATCGGCGCCGCTCTCCAGATCGCGCAGCTTGAGGGTGTGGAATTCGGAGCCTTTATCGTCCACGCCGTAAGCCAGGAGGCGGTGATCGTGACTGTGCGCCACGCCGCCGATCTCGAAATAGGCATGGCCCTCGGAAAGCATGTTCCCATCGAGCAGCACCTGCGTCTCGCCGCCGTCGCGCGGTTCGCGGCAGAACAGCGGATGCTGGCCTCCGGTGACGAAGCTGACGAAGTAGGACCAAGGCCCGTCCGGCGAGGGAACGGTGGAGTCATCCTCCTTGATGCGGCCCTTCATTTCCTGGAACAGCTGCTCCTGCAGCGCGGCTGTTCCAGCAAACGCCGCCTCGGTATGGGCGTTCTCGGCGAGCAGATAATCCCTGATGTCCTCCGCCAGCACCGCCGGGTCGCGCATCACCTCCTGCCAATTGGCCGCGCGCAGCCAGGCATAGTCGTCGACCCGCTCGATGCCGTGGTGGAGCCGATGTTCGGGCCGCCGGTCGGCCGTCGGAGCGGCGGCATGTGCTTGAGTGTTATCCTGGTCCATGACGCCCCAATCGTGAAAATGAAGCGGCGCCTGCTGTGGCCGGCGTTCGCGCTCAGCCACATAAGCGCCGTTCAGAGCCGCTTTCAAGCGGGCATGCTTATTTGGGTTCGAATTCCAGCGATACGCCATTGATGCAATAGCGAAGGCCCGTGGGCTTGGGCCCGTCCGGGAAGACATGGCCCAGATGCGCTTCGCATTTGGCGCAGTGAACTTCGGTCCGCTTCATGAAGAAGGCGCGGTCTTCCTTCTCTTCCACCGGGGCGCCGTCCGCGGGCTTGTAAAAGCTGGGCCAGCCGGTCCCTGAGTCGAATTTTGCGTCCGAGGCGAATAGCGGCTCGCCGCAACACACGCAATGATATATGCCCTGGCGCTTCTCGTCGTTGAGCGGGCTGGTAAAGGCGCGCTCGGTCCCATGCTTGCGGGCTACCTTATACGCCTCAGGCGAAAGCTGCGCCTTCCACTCGGCTTCGCTTTTATTGATGCGGTCATTCTCCATCTGCCAATCCTTCAACTGTGGCCCAATCGCAACCCACAATTAGGGGGCAAAAGGGGGAACTTGGAAGAGCTTGCGGATCACTCCTGCCCTCCCCTACGGTAAATACCTCGTCATTCCCGAGAAAACGCAGCAATTTCCGCTATAAGGGCAGCATGGCACTTAACGATATCCTCTGGCCTATTTCGGGTAAAGCGCGGCATGCGGTTTTCGCGGCGGTTGCTGTTTGGGTTTTGGTTTCCCCGGATCGCGCACTCGCGGCCACCGAGCATCTCGGCTTTGACGGTGCCGAACTCGGCCTGGAGTGGATCGTGCCATTCGCCGGGCTTTTGTTGTCGATTGCGATCTTGCCCTTGGCGGCGCCGGATTTCTGGCATCATCATTATGGCAAGGTGGCGTTGTTCTGGGGGCTGGCGTTCCTGCTGCCGTTCCTGCTTCGCTATGGCGCGGCGCTGACTTTCGACGAACTGCTGCATGTGCTGCTGCTGGAATATCTGCCCTTCATCATCCTGATCGGATCGCTGTTCACCATTGCCGGCGGCATCTATGTCGGCGGCAATCTGCACGGCTCGCCCGCCGTCAACACCGCGTTTCTCGCCGCCGGCACCGGCCTCGCGAGCCTGGTCGGCACGACCGGCGCCTCGATGGTGATGATCAGGCCGTTGCTGCGCGCCAATGACGACCGGCGGCACAACGCCCATACGGTCGTGTTCTTCATCTTCCTGGTGTCCAATATCGGCGGCTCGCTGACACCGCTTGGCGATCCGCCGCTGTTTCTGGGCTTCTTGAAAGGCGTCGATTTCTTTTGGCCGCTGCAGGCGATGTGGCTGCCCATGCTGGTTGCGTGCGGCACCCTCCTGGCGATTTTCTTCGGCCTCGACAGCTATATCTACGGGAGGGAGGGGCATCTGCCCCGCGACCCGACGCCGGACCGGCCGCTGCGGATCAGCGGCTTCGCAAACATGGTGCTGCTGGTGCTGCTTATGGGCTCCGTGCTGATGAGCGGCGCAACGGACAGCCTGGGAACAATGCAGCTGCGCAGTTTGCAGATGCCCGTCGCCGGCCTCTTACGCGATGTGCTGCTTATCGGGCTGGCCTTCGTTTCGCTGAGAATCACCTCGCCGATGGTGCGCGACGCGAACCGCTTCTCCTGGGAGCCTGTGCTGGAGGTGGCGAAGCTGTTCGGCGGCATCTTCATCACCATCATTCCCGCCGTCGCCATTCTGCGCGCCGGTCGAAGCAGGCGCGATGGCCCCCCTGCTGCGGCTTGTTACAAATCCGGACAATACTCCCAATAACGTGATGTATTTCTGGCTGACCGGCGCGTTATCGAGCTTTCTCGACAATGCTCCGACTTATCTCATCTTTTTCAACAGCGCCGGCGGGGACGCCGACACGCTGCAAAACGCTTTGCCCACAACCTTGCTCGCGATTTCGGCCGGAGCCGTCTTTATGGGGGCCAACAGCTATATCGGCAACGCACCGAACTTCATGGTGAAGTCAATCGCCCAGCGGCACGACGTGCCGATGCCGAGCTTTTTTGGCTATATGCTGTGGTCTGCTGGTTTTCTCTTGCCGTTATTCGGCCTACTGACCATCATGTTTTTCACGCTGGTTGTGAAGCTATTGCCAAGCGGGCGCGCCCACCCGCCCAGACCTTGCGAAAACTGCGGCATAGGGCCGCATTGCGATTTTCCGGCAATGCTCAAAATAGCCTGTAACAAGAACGCACAATTGCGACGGTATGCCCTTTGAAATATTCATTATTTTGACGATAACGGTAGGCTCCCGGTGATATTCTGCAAAGTCGCGTCGAAAGGTTTGCTGGCCGCGTGCATCCAGCCTGGAATGATCTAGCCGTAGTCACCCGTGCCGCGTATAGCGTAATTTCGTGATATAAAAATTTACAGAAGCGGTGCGTTTGCATCGAAGGATTTTGAATTTACCATAAGAAATTCAACGTAATATGAGCCTTAGCAGACACGGTGCAAAACAATTTGCTTGGATTGCATTGGTCTTTAGACGAAGCTCATTAGTTTTGCTTGAACAGAAGCAAAATTCGAATATTATGTTCTCAGAAGATAATGCGGTCGTTTCGGACTTTATCACAAAAACGCGAACCGATCCGAAAGCGTCATTATCTTTATATTAGCCGCTTGAAATTAAGCCCCGGACGGAACCCAGACCGCACGAGGCTGATAGACATGAAACCGAACGATGTCCGAAAAGGACGCCAGGAGACCGCACATGATGGATATGAAAGCCGATAACACTGAGCTGGTGGAATTCACGACCACCATTGTCTCCGCCTATGTCAGCAACAATACCGTGGTTGCTGGCGACCTGCCGAACATTATTAATGATGTGCACGACGCTCTGTCTCGCGCGTCTGTCAACGCGACCCAGCCGCCCAGCGAAGAGCTGAAGCCGGCGGTTCCGGTGAAGCGCTCCGTCACGCCGGAATACATCGTCTGTCTGGAAGACGGCAAGAAATTCAAGTCGCTGAAGCGCCATCTGCGCACCCATTACAACATGTCGCCCGAGGAATATCGCGACAAATGGGGCTTGCCGCACGATTATCCGATGGTTGCGCCCAATTACGCCGCCGCCCGTTCGGCGCTGGCGAAGAAAATGGGTCTCGGGCAGCGCCGGAAATAGCGCCGCTCAGCAAATGGCCGGGATAAAATGAGCCTCCGCGGTGGCGTGGAGGCTTTATTTTTGCGCTATGGCTGTGAGATCCGCTGCCGCCGGAGCATGTCCAGCAAAGCATGTCGGCGCCGAGGAGCGGACGGACACCGGTTTGCGCCCGGACCCGCTTCGATTCGATCGGAGTGGAAGCGCCAGACACATTTCCGGAAATGTGTCCAGAATGCTTTGCCTGCCGCGCTTCTTATCCGAAAGCCGCGTAACACATTTCGGGAAGCGCTCTAAGCGGCAACCGAGGTTTGATAGGGCTGCGCAAAGCCGGCCCGGACGAAACGCGCCATCTCCAGCGCGATCTCGCTGGCCCCGCCGGATGGCAGGCGCATATTGATGTAGAACACCGGCAGCGGCGGCAGGCCTTCCTCCGCGCCCAGCACCTGCAGATTGCGCGGCACCGCCAGCTTCAGCATCGGCGCGACCGCCAGATCGGCCTCCAGCGTGGCGCAATAGGGGCTGAAATCGCTCGTCTCGCAGGTAAGCCGCCAATGGAGGTCGGCCTCGCTGAGCGCCCTGATGGTCACCGCCCGGAAGGCGCAGACACTGTCGCCGAACGACACCGGCAGCGGACGCCGCTTATGAGCATCTCCGCCCCGCGCGCCGACCCATACGAGTTGGTCCGGCAGCAGCAATTCGCCGGTTTCACCGGGATGCTTTTCGGTGGTGAGCGTCACATCGATCTGCTGGTTGTCCAGCATCTCCAGCAGGTTCAGCGTAGGGAGACACACCAGCGTGACGCGGACATGCGGCCAATGCTGGTTGAAGCTCTTCAGGATCGGCGGGATGAACGGGGTGACGATATCATGCGGCACGCCGAGCCGGACCTCGCCCTCGAAATCGGGCGATGTCATCGTGGCCCAGATCTCGTCATTCATCGCCAGCATCCGGCGCGCATGGCCGAACAGCCGTTCGCCGACCGGGGTCAGCACCGGACGGCGATGATCGCGGTCGATCAGCTGTAAACCGAAGAAGTCCTCAAGACGCCGGATCTGCTGGCTTACCGCCGCCTGGGTGAGGTTCAAAGTTCGTGCCGCGCTGGTCATTCCCCCCGTTTCGATCACGGCGACGAAGGCGCGCAGCAGCGCTAAGTCGATGTTCCTGCGAGGCATTTCCTCGACCATAACAGTTTGTAATGATCCTCATCATAAACATTCGTTTCACTTATGCAAGCGCCGATCTCTAAATATAGGGAGCGCGCAAACTTCCATTCCGAAACATAAAGACAGGGTATCTGATATGACGACGCGATGCGACGCTTCCGGTATGGGAAGCAGCGGAATCGGCGTGCGGTTGGACAGACCGCGCGGCCTTTTCACCGGGCTTATTCTCAAGCTGCAGGACTATGGCGAATATCGCCGGCAGCGCCGGGCCTTGATGCGGCTGGACGACCACATGCTGAAGGATATCGGCCTGAACCGGACCGAAGCCATGCGGATCATCGGCAAGGATTTCGACTGGTCCGGCCGATAGATGGCTGAGTTTACGCGGCAGGTCCGCGAGCGAAAACGACGGGCGGAACGTCGATGTCCGCCCGTCTTCGATTTCAGATTGAGATATCGTAGGCCGCCAGCGCCGCCATATTGACGAGATCGCTGTCCGTCGAGCCGAGCGAGGCGATCTGCACCGGCTTCGACATGCCGACCAGCAGCGGCCCGATCACCGTCCCGCCCCCCAATTCCTGCAGCATCTTCGTTGAAATGCTTGCCGAGTGGAACGCCGGCATCACCAGCACATTGGCGGTGTCCGACAGGCGGCAGAACGGATAGAGCGCCATCGCATCGCGGTTGAGCGCGATATCGGCACCCATTTCGCCATCATATTCGAAATCGACGCCGCGCCGGTCGAGCAGCTTGACCGCCTCGATGACACGCTCCGAACGCTCGCCGCGCGGATGGCCGAAGGTCGAATAGGCCAGCATCGCCACGCGCGGATCGAAGCCCAGACGCTGCGCCACGGCAGCGGCTTCCACCGCGATATTGGCGAGCTGCTCGGCATTGGGCATGTCGTGCACGGATGTATCCGCGACGAGCACGGTGCGGCCTCGCGTGATCACCAGCGAGACGCCGATCACCGTATGGCCTGGCTTCGGATCCAGCGCATGGCTGATATCGGCAAAGGCGGTGGACCAGTTGCGCGTCGTCCCCGTCACCATGGCGTCGGCATGGCCGCAGGCGACCATGCAGGCGGCAAAGACGTTGCGATCGGTGTTCACCAGACGCTGGCAATCGCGGAACAGGTAGCCCTTGCGCTGCAGCCGCGAATAGAGGAACTCGGCATAGTCGCGGTTCTGATCCGACAGCCGTGCATTCTGCATTTCGATGGCATCGCGATGGGTGATGCCGCTGGCGCGGAACGCCGCCTTGATCTGGTCCTCGCGGCCGACCAGGATCGGCGTGCCGAAGCCGGAATTGTAGAACGTGTTCGCGGCGCGCACGACGCGGTGCTCCTCGCCCTCGGCGAACACGACGCGCTTCGGGTTCTGCCGGACCTGGGCAAAGATCGAATGCAGGAACGATGCCGCCGGGTCGAGCCGGCCATCCAGCCGCGCGTGATAGGCGTCCATGTCGACGATCGGCTTGCGCGCGACGCCGGAATCCATCGCGGCCCGCGCCACGGCAGCCGGAATGCGCGTGATGAGGCGCGGGTCGAACGGCGCCGGGATGATGTAATCCGGGCCGTAGCGCAGTCGCCGGCCCTGATAGGCGGCCGCCACCTTGTCCGGCACGTCCTCGCGCGCCAGCGCCGCGAGCGCCTCGGCGGCGGCGATCTTCATCGGCTCGTTGATGGTGCTGGCCCGCACATCGAGCGCGCCGCGGAAGATGTAGGGGAAGCCGAGCACATTGTTGATCTGGTTCGGATAATCCGACCGGCCGGTCGCCATGATGGCGTCGTCGCGGATCATCGCGACCTCCTCCGGCGTGATCTCCGGATCGGGATTGGCCATGGCGAAGATGATCGGCTTGTCGGCCATGTTGGCGACCATGTCGCGGGTGATCGCGCCCGCCACCGAAAGGCCGAAAAACACATCCGCGCCTTTGAGCGCTTCTTCAAGCGTGCGCGCCGGCGTGTCCGAGGCATGGGCGGACTTCCACTGGTTCATGCCCTTTTCGCGGCCCTTGTAGATCACGCCCTGGCTGTCGCACAGGATGGCGTTCTCGTTCGGCAGGCCCATGGATTTGATCAGCTCAAGCACGGCGATGCCCGCCGAGCCCGCGCCGTTGCAGACGAATTTGATGTCCCGGATGTCGCGGCCGGTCAGGTCGAGCGCGTTGATCAGTCCGGCGACGGCGATGATGGCGGTGCCGTGCTGGTCATCGTGGAAGACGGGGATGTCCATCATCTCGCGCAGCTGCTGCTCGATGATGAAGCAGTCCGGCGCCTTGATGTCCTCCAGATTGATGCCGCCGAAGGACGGCCCGAGATAGCGCACCGCCGCGATGAAGGCGTCCACATCCTCGGTGCCGACTTCCAGGTCGATCGAATCGACATCGGCGAAGCGCTTGAACAGCACCGACTTGCCTTCCATCACCGGCTTGGACGCCAGCGCGCCCAGATTGCCCATGCCCAGAATGGCCGTGCCGTTGGAAATGACGGCGACGAGATTGCCCTTGGCCGTATAATCATAGGCGAGCGACGGGTCCCGCGCGATCTCCTCCACCGGCACCGCGACGCCGGGCGAATAGGCCAGGCTGAGGTCGCGCTGGGTGGCGACCGGCTTGGTGGCCACGATTTCGAGCTTGCCAGGCTTGCCCATCTGGTGAAAGTTGAGCGCGTCCTGGCGCGTGAAGGCCGCGTCGGCTGACTTGCACATGCGGTGGGACTTCCCTTTTGCGGAGTTGTCCGATCTCTGACGCCGGATCGGTTTCGTCGGGCGTCTTGGCGACGCTTGCGCCGGTGGGATTGAGTGTCATCGTGCTGATCTTGGATGTTTCCTGGGCGCATTTAACGCCCGTTTGTTAATGCTTTTTAAGCCTGGGACCATAGCGGCGCACTTCCCCGGAAACAAGCGGTGCATTTCTTCGGCTAAGGACTTTCCAGCCAGAGTTGCACCGCGTTAAGCATTTTGTCACGCCCGCTGTGTGGCGTTTGCATCAGCCTCGTTCATTGGTGGGGGCCATGATCAGTCAGGCGAGCCGCGTTGCCATGAATGAGGACACCGGGACAAGACTTGCGGCGGTGGCGGCTGAGCCTGTCCCGGCCGAGCTGGTCCAGCCGACGCCGATGATGGCGCAATATGCCCAGATCAAGGCCGCCCATCCCGGTTGCCTGCTGTTCTACCGCATGGGGGATTTCTTCGAGCTGTTCTTCGATGACGCCGTTGCGGCGTCGCGCGCGCTCGGCATCCAGCTCACCAAGCGCGGCAAACATCAGGGCGACGACATTCCGATGTGCGGCGTGCCGGTCATCCGCGCCGACGAATATCTGCAAAAGCTGATCGCGGCGGGGTTCCGCATCGCGGTGTGCGAACAGCTCGAAGATCCGGCCGAGGCCAAGAAGCGCGGCGGCAAATCCGTGGTGAAGCGGGATGTGGTGCGGCTGGTCACGCCCGGCACGATCACCGAGGAAAGCCTGCTGGATGCCGCCGCGAACAGCTTCCTCACCGCGCTGTTCAAGATGCCGGCGGAAGAGAACGGCCTCGGCTTCGCATTGGCCTCGCTCGATATCTCCACCGGCGAATGCATCGTCGGCGGCTGTAGCACGTCCGATCTGCCCGGCGAACTGGCGCGGCTTAGCCCTCGCGAAGTGCTGCTTGGCGATGCGCTGAGCGGCGACAAGGCCTTGCGCGCCACCATCGACGCGAGCGGCGCCGCTCTCACGCCGTTGCCGCAGATCTATTTCAGCGCCGCCAGCGGCGAGACCGCGCTGAAGCAGGAGCTGAAAGTCGCCGCGCTCGACGGCTTTGGCGGCTTTGCCCGCGCGGAGCTGGCCGCTTTTGGCGCGCTGCTGAAATATGTCGAAATCACCCAGATCGGGCAAAGGCCGATGCTGCGGCCGCCGCGGCGCTCGGGCGGCGGCACGTTCCTTTGCATCGATGCCGCCACCCGCGCCAATCTGGAGCTGACGCGCTCGCTCTCCGGCCAGAGGCAGGGCAGCCTGCTCGCCGCCATCGACCGCACGGTGACGAGCCCCGGCAGCCGGGAACTGGCGGCGCGGCTTTCCAGTCCGCTGACCGATCCGGCCGCCATCAATGCGCGCCTCGACGCCGTCGCCTTCCTGAAGGACCGGCAGATGACGCGCGCGCGGCTGCGCGACGGCCTGCGAACCGCCCCCGACATCGCCCGCGCCCTGTCGCGCCTGTCGCTCGATCGCGGCGGTCCGCGCGATCTCGGCGCGCTTCGCGAAGGGCTCGCCTGCGCGCAGGAGGCGGCAACCCTGCTCGCCGATCCGCTGGGCGGCGATGGCGCTCCGCCCGAAATCGCCGAAATCGCCGACCGGCTGAACGCCGCGCCGGGCGACCTCCTGGCCGACCTCGCCAATGCGCTCGGCGACGAATTGCCCAATCTGAAACGCGACGGCGGCTTCATCCGCGCGGGCTACAGCGCCGATCTCGACGAGGTCAGGCAGTTGCGCGACGACAGCCGCAGCGTCATCGCCAGGCTGCAAGGCCGCTACGCCGCCGAAACCGGCGTCAAGGGGCTGAAAATCCGGCACAATAATGTGCTCGGCTATTTCATCGAGGCCACCGCCGCCAACGCCGGGCCGATGCTGGAAAAGCCGCTCAGCGAAGCGTTCCGGCACCGCCAGACGCTCGCCAATCAGGTGCGCTTCACCACCGAAGACCTCGCCCATGCCGAAGCGCGCATCACCGGCGCCGCCGACCGGGCGCTCGCCATCGAGCTGGAGATTTTCGCCGGGCTGAGCCGGATGGCCCTGGCGCGGCAGGACGAGCTGTGCGCGGCCGCCGCCGCCCTCGCCGAGCTCGACGTCTATTGCGCCATGGCGGAACTCGCCGAGGAGCAAGCCTTCAGCCGTCCATCGGTCGACGCTTCGACCGCCTTCGCCATCGAGGGCGGACGGCATCCGGTCGTCGAGCAGGCGCTGGCCAGGGCGCGCTCGGGGCCGTTCATCGCCAATGGCTGCAATCTCAGCCGCGAGCGGCTGTGGCTGGTCACCGGCCCGAACATGGCGGGCAAATCCACCTTCCTGCGGCAGAACGCGCTGATCGCCATCCTCGCGCAGATGGGCAGCTTCGTGCCGGCGCGCTCTGCCCATATCGGCGTGGCGGACCGCCTGTTCAGCCGCGTCGGCGCATCCGACGATCTGGCGCGCGGCCGCTCCACCTTCATGGTCGAGATGGTGGAGACGGCGGCGATCCTCAATCAGGCGACCGAGCGCTCGCTGGTCATCCTCGACGAGATCGGGCGCGGCACGGCCACCTTCGACGGGCTGTCCATCGCCTGGGCCGCCGTCGAGCATCTGCACGACACGAACCGCTGCCGCGCGCTGTTCGCCACGCATTATCACGAGCTGACGCAGATGGCGTCCAAGCTTGGCTGCGCGCGACCAACGTCACGGTGGCCGTGAAGGAGTGGAAGGACAATATCGTCTTCCTGCACGAAGTCGTGGCGGGCGCCGCCGACCGTTCATACGGCATCCAGGTCGCCAAGCTCGCCGGCCTGCCGCCCGCCGTCATCGCGCGGGCGCGGCAGGTGCTCGCCCGGCTGGAGAAGACCCAGGGCAAGCCGAATGCGGAGCTGCTGGGCGATCTGCCGCTGTTCGCCGCGCTCGCTCCGGCGCCGGAGGCGGATGACACCGCAGCCGCTGATACCGCCCTCACCGCCGCGCTCGCCGAACTGAACCCCGACGCGATGACACCGCGCGAGGCGCTTGAGGCGCTCTACAGGCTCAAGGCGCTGAAGCCGTAACGCAATGCGACGGCTGCCTTACGCAGCTGTTGTCCCGCCCTCCCGCGCCAGAAGCGGTTCGATCTGGTCTCGACTGATGGCGCGCGCCTGTTCGCTCGAGCCGGCTGTAAACATCGCGGATGAAACCGAGCCTGTCCTCTGGTCCTGCGAACGCAGCGTCGGGAATGAGCCAGAACAGCGAGCCATGCGAAAGGACGATACCGTCCGGCTCGATCAGCATCTGACTGATGCCCGCCCATTTCAGCCGATATTCGATGCCCTCGCCGGCAATCGCGATGCCGTTCTCATCCTGAACGAGATGGGCGGTAGCGCCGAAATTCACGCGCGCTTTCGCCTCGCGCCGCTGTGATCGTCCGATCAGGCGGATCCCGCTGAAGATCAGGACGAAAGCCAGGCCGAACACCGCGACATTTGCGTATTCCATGAGTGCGGGAGGCAGGCCGATTGCCGCCGCGAGGCCGATCAGCTCGTCGCGAAAGCCGAGCAATGGAAGCATCACGACGATAACGAGGAACAGCAGCATCCATTTTGTCCGCCACGAACGGGGAAGGCTTTACGGCCCATCGACCGGCTCAGCCTTCCGTCGCTCTTGCGGCAGAAAGGTCAATTCTCGCATGCGCCATGGGACCGGCTCAGCTGTGCGTCATCTCGTCGCTCTTGCGGCAGTTCATAGGTCAATTCTCGCATGTCTCCACATCCTCCGGCAGCTGTGACGAAATTACGGCCATCTTCGCGCGCGGTGATTCGGCCCGCTCCTGCTCTCAGATGGATCCTGTGGACTTCCCAGCTGCGCTTTCCCAGTGTACTTCCTTAGCATTCGCTTGCGGCGGCAACATGATTCGAGACGGCACTTCCCATGGCCATTGCGCTTAACAGCTCGACTTTGGTGACGGTATTCGGCGGCTCCGGCTTCGTCGGGCGCTACGTGGTGCAGGCGCTGGCAGCACCGGATGCCGCGTGCGCGTCGCCGTCCGGCAGCCGAATCTGGCGCTGTTTCTCCAGCCGCTCGGCACCGTCGGCCAGATCGCACCGGTGCAGGCCAATCTGCGCCATGAAGGTTCGGTGCGCCGGGCCATCGACGCCGCCGATGGCGTCGTCAATCTCGTCGGCATCCTCCAACCCTCCGGCAAGCAGAGCTTTCGCGGCATTCAGGCCGAAGGCGCCGGGATTGTGGCGGAAGCGGCCCGCGATGCCGGCGCGCGTGCCCTCGTGCAGGTTTCTGCGATCGGGGCGAACCGATCGAGCAAGTCCGCCTATGCGCGAACCAAGGCGGATGGCGAGGAACGGGTCAGCGCCGCCTATCCGGGCAGTATCATTCTGCGCCCGTCGATCATTTTCGGGCAGGAGGACGAGTTCTTCAACCGTTTCGCCTCCATGTCGCGTTTTGCGCCGCTGATGCCGCTGATCGGCGGCGGGCGGACCCGCTTCCAGCCTGTCTATGTCGGCGACGTCGCGCAGGCGGTGCTCGCCGGCCTGGACGGGCGCGCCAGGAGCGGAGCGCCCTACGAACTGGGCGGCCCGACCATCTACAGCTTCCGCGAACTGCTCGACATGATCGCCCTCTACACGCAGCGCAAGCGGGCTTATCTGCCGCTCCCGTTCTGGCTGGCGAAATTGATGGGCGCGTTGACTCAATGGGTGCCGGGCGCGCCGATCACGCTCGATCAGGTTCGGCTGTTGCAGACGGATAATGTCGTCAGCGAGCGACGCCATCGCCGAGGCGCGCACGCTGGCCGATCTCGGCATCGAGCCGCGCGCGGTCGAAGCGATCGTGCCGCGCTATCTGGTGCGTTTCCGCCCGAAAGGCGAGTTTTCCACCGATCGCGTCTGATCCGCACGCAATCGCCCCGACATTGCGTTGCCGGAATTATGGGGTATGTTACGCGAATCTCCTGAAGGAGCCTCGTGCGGCAAAGCTGATCCGCGCGAAGATCAGAGCCCGTATAAAAAGCGCATCGCGCCGGATTGTGCTCCCTTATGCTTAGGCTGATACATTATTCTCTCTGCCCGTTTTCACGCTCCATCAGGCTGGCTCTTGGCGAATGCAGCATGATCGTCGAGCTTGAGGAGGAGCGGCCCTGGGCCTGGCGGCGCGATTTTCTGATGCTCAACCCGGCGGGCACGCTGCCGGTTCTGGTGCAGCGGCAGGGTTTCGTCCTGGCGGGCGCTTACGCGATCTCCGAATATCTGGGCGAAACCCACGCCAAGACCAACGGCGAGGGTCCGCCGCGCAATCTGTTGTTCCCCGGCTCGGCAAGCGAGCGCGCCGAAATCCGGCGGCTGACCGAATGGTTCCATCTGAAGCTGGACCAGGAGGCGAGCCGCTATTTCCTGGAGGAGCGGCTGTATCAGCGCTTTGCCGATCTGGGCCGGTCGAACCCGGATACCGATCTCATCCGCACCGGGCGCGCCAATCTGCGCTATCATCTGAGCTATGTCTGCCATTTGCTGGAGAAGCGCCCCTGGCTGGCGGGCGATGCGCTGAGCTTTGCCGATCTCGCCGCAGCCGGGCATATTTCCGTGCTCGACTATCTGGGCGAAGTGCCGTGGGAGGAATTCCCCAAGGCAAAGGCCTGGTACGGCACGATGAAGGCGCGGCCATCCTTCCGCCCGCTGCTGGCCGACCGGCTGCCGGGCGTGCCGCCGCCGCCGATCTATGCGGAGCTGAATTTTTGAGCGCGATGTGCGACAGGATTGCCGCCGGTCCGGACAGAGCGAGCACCGCGCTCAAGGCCGAATTGCTGCGGCGCGCGCGCGCGGAAGGCTTCGATCTGGCCGGCATCACCACGCCCGGCGCCATCGGCGAGGCGGGCGAGCGGCTGGCGGAGTTCCTGCGGCGCGGCATGCAGGGCGACATGGATTGGCTCGCCGCGCGCCAGGGCGCCCGCGCGCATCCGTCCGCGCTCTGGCCCGAGGTGCGCTCGATCCTCATGCTGGGCATGAATTATGGCCCGGAAACCGACCCGCTGGCGATCCTGGCGGAGCGCGGGCGCGGCGCCATCTCGGTCTACGCGCGCGGCCGCGACTATCACGACATCATCAAGGGCAAGCTGAAGACGCTCGGCGGCTGGCTGCACCGGGAAACCGGCGCGGCCGTCAAAGTGTTCGTCGATACCGCGCCGGTCATGGAAAAGCCGTTGGCGCAGGGCGCAGGGGTCGGCTGGCAGGGCAAGCACACCAATCTGGTGTCGCGCGAATTCGGCTCCTGGCTGTTCCTCGGCGCAATCTTCACCACCGCCGAGTTGCCGCCGGACGCGCCCGAGGCCGACCATTGCGGCAATTGCCGCCGCTGCCTCGACATCTGCCCTACGGACGCATTCCCGGCCCCCTACCGGCTCGACGCGCGCCGCTGCATCTCCTATCTCACCATCGAGCATAAGGGGCACATCGCGCGCGAATTCCGCAAGGCGATGGGCAACCGCATCTATGGCTGCGACGATTGCCTGGCGGTCTGCCCGTGGAACAAATTCGCGGCGGCGGCGCGCGAAGCCAAATTCGCGGCCCGGCCGATCACGGAAGGCGCGCCGCTCTCGGCGCTGCTGGCGCTCGACGATGCCGCATTCCGTGCAGCCTTCGCCGGCTCGCCGATCAAGCGCACCGGACGCGACCGCTTCATCCGCAATGTGCTCATCGCGGCGGGCAATTCCGGCGATCCGGGTTTGCTGCCGCAGGTGGCGGGGTTGCTCGCCGACGCGAGCGCGCTGGTCCGGGCGATGGCTGTATGGGCGCTGCATGCGCTGTTGAGCGAGAATCCCACCCGTCTTGCGACGTTGCGCGCCCAGCATCTGCCCGGCGAGCCCGACGACGCGGTGCGCGTCGAATGGATGAACGAGGTGGCGGTCGCATGAACACCCTTCTCGCACTCGGCATGGGTTATTCGGCCTCCGCGCTTGCCGGCAGGTTGAACGGCCCCGAATGGCGCATCATCGGCACCGCACGCGGCGAGGACGGCGCGCACGCAATCGAGGCGAAGGGCCATCGCGCCATCGTCTTCGACGGCGAGGCGCAGGCACCCGCGCTCGGCGACGCACTGCGCGAGACAACGCATCTGCTGCTCTCGGCACCGCCCGGTGAGCATGGCGATCCGCTGCTGCATCTCCATCGCGACGATCTCGAAGCGGCGCGCGATCTGGACTGGATCGGCTATCTCTCAACCATCGGCGTCTACGGCAACCATCAGGGCGCCTGGGTCGACGAGAGCACACCGCCGACCCCCGGTTCGGTGCGGAGCAAGCAGCGCTTCCACGCCGAAAACGCCTGGGCCGAATTTGCCGAAGCGCAAGGGCTGACCCTGCAAATCTTCCGGCTCGCCGGCATTTACGGGCCGGGCCGCAATGCCCTCGCGCGGCTCCGCGCCGGACAGGAGCGGCGCATCGACAAGCCCGACCAGGTCTTCAACCGCATTCACCTCGCCGACATCGTCACTGTGGTAGAGGCCGGCATCCGCGCCGGCGCGACCGGCGGCGTCTTCAACGTCGCTGATGACGAACCGGCCGCGCCCCAGGATGTGATCGCCTTCGCGGCCGAATTGCTCGGCGTGGAGCCGCCGCCGCTCATACCATGGGAGGAGGCGGATCTCAGCCCGATGGCGCGCAGCTTCTATCTGGAGAGCAAGCGCGTACGCAACCTGCGCATCAAGGACGTGCTGGGCGTGAAGCTCACCTACCCGACCTACCGGGAGGGCCTTCGCGCGCTCGCGGCTGAGTGAGGGCGTCGCGCCAATCTCACTCCGGCACAAACTCGCCGATCGTCGCCAGCAGCAGCGCCAGATCCTGATCGCGCGACAGGCGGTGCTCGGCGTCCTTCACCAGCGTCAGCCGCACATCCTCACCCAACAGATCGACCAGCTTCAGTGCGTGCTCCCATGGCACGTCCGGGTCGCGCAGCCCCTGGATGATGCGCACCGGGCAGCCGGGGTCGAAACCGGCGCCGCCCAGCAGATGATTGCGGCCCTCCTCGATCAAGGCGCGGGTGAGCGCATAGGGCTCACCATAGTCGGACGGCCGGTAGAAGACGCCGTCAGTTTCGAGCGCGTCTCGCGCTTGCGGTGAAAACCGCTTCCACATCAGCTCCTCGGTCATATCCCAGGCCGGAGCGATCAGCACGATGGCGGCGAGACGCGCGCCCTCGCCGCGTTCGATCAGCTTGCGTGCCAGCAGCAGCGCCAGCCAGCCACCCATGCTGGAACCGACAAGGACCTGCGGGCCATCGGCAAGCGCGTCGAAAACGGCATCCGATTCGGCGAGCCAGTCACCGATGGTGAAATCCTCGATCCGCCCGCCCGACTGCCCATGGCCGGAATAATCGAAACGCAGGAATCCGGCGCCACGCGCCTCGGCCCAGGGCGCCAGCACGCTGGCCTTGGTGCTCACCATGTCCGACTTGAACCCGGACATCCAGACCAGGCCGGGCGCCCCGGCGCGCGTCCCTTCCGATTTCAGATAGGCGATCTTGCGGGGCGGACGGGCTCCGCTGCGGACATCGAGGAATTGCGCGGCGCTGCTCATGGCTTTATGACGGTCTTCACGATCGCGGATTGCGTTGGCTACCGCAATCTGCCATGCCGGTCTGGTCCTGCCAACGTTTCATCGGCCGTTTCCCGTCCATGCTCAGCAAGCCGGTCATTCTGCAGATCGTCCCAGCGCTTGAAACCGGCGGGGCCGAGCGCACGGTGATCGAGGTCGCGGAAGCGCTGCGCATTGCCGGCGCGCGGGCCCTCGTGGCGAGCGAAGGCGGTCGGCTCGAAACCGAACTTGCGAGCGTGGGCGGCGAGTTGATCCGCTTTCCGGCGGCAGCCAAAAACCCGGCCCGGCTGCTCGCCAATGCCCGCCGGCTGCAACGGCTCATTGGCGAACGCGGCGTCGGGCTCGTGCATGCGCGAAGCCGCGCGCCGGCGTGGAGCGCCCTCATCGCGGCAAGGCTTGCGGGTGTGCCTTTCGTCACCACATATCACGGCATATACAATCAAAAGAGCGCGCTGAAGAGCTGGTACAACGGCGTCATGGCGCGCGGCGACATCGTCATCGCCAATTCCAATTTCACCGCTGGTATCGTTCGCGCCCGGCACGGAACGCCGGAGGCACGGCTGCGCGTCATCCATCGCGGCGTGGACCTGACGCGTTTCGCGCCCCAGACGGTCGGAGCGGCGCGTGTCGCGGCCTTGCGCCAGGCATGGGGCGTGGGCGGCGACGCACGGCTCGTGGTGCTGGGCGCCCGTCTCACCCGGTGGAAGGGCCAGCATGTTGCGATCGGCGCCGCCGCCTTGCTGAAGGATAGGCCGGACACCGCCGATGCCGTCTTCATTCTGGCCGGCGACGACCAGGGCCGCGCCGGCTATCGCGCCGAACTGGCGGCCCGCATTGTCGCGCTGGGCCTGTCGAACCGCGTGCTGCTCACCGGACATTGCGATGACATGCCCGCGGCTTTTCTCGCCGCGTCGCTCGCAATCGTGCCGTCCATCGACGCGGAGGCATTCGGGCGCACCTCGGCAGAAGCGCAGGCGATGGGCTGTCCTGTCGTCGTGAGCGATGCGGGGGCGCTGCCTGAGACCATCGCGCGTCGCGAAACCGGCGGGCTTGCGACGGGCTGGGTATTCCCCCCTGGCGACGAGGCGGCGCTGGCGGATTGCATAGCCATGGCGCTCGCCCTGTCGCCCGAGCGTAGAGCGGCCATTGGCGAGGCGGCCCGGGCGCATGTGGCCGCCAGCTTTTCGAAAGCAGCACTCCAGCGCCAGACCTTAGCCGTCTACGACAACTTGCTCGATAGTAAGCTCGCCGACGCTTTCAACCAAAATTCATCGAAATATGAGGATTTTATGCCATCCCATTCCAGAATTTCGGTTTAGTTTATTTGGCCTGCCCTGTAATCCTCTTGACTTGTCAAGGTGGATTATTGATCCTGATTGCTCTATTGGACGCTTCAGCAGCCCCAGCCAGCGTTGTCGTCAGGGACGGGCCGAGGCAACGATCGTATCAACTATCTAGGAGAAGAACTCATTCGTAGACCCTTTAAATCCGAGCCAGCGAAGGACGGTCCCCGGATCAATGACGCCATCGTCGCCCGGGAAGTGCAACTCATCGACGAAAGCGGCGATAATCTCGGTGTCGTCCCGAAACGCGAGGCGTTGACGCGCGCGGAAGAAGCCGGACTGGACCTTGTCGAAGTGGGAAATTCCACTCCGCCGGTCTGCAAGATCATGGATTTCGGCAAATATAAATATCAGGCTCAGAAAAAGGCATCTGAGGCACGCAAGAAGACGAAGACGGTCGAGGTGAAGGAAATCAAGCTGCGGCCGAATATCGACACGCATGACTATGACGTAAAACTCAAGTCGATGCGGCGTTTCTTCGATGAAGGCGACAAGGTGAAGGTGACGCTGCGGTTCCGCGGGCGTGAGATGGCCCATCAGGAGCTGGGGATGCAACTCCTGCTGAAGGTCAAGCAGGAATCCGAGACCTTCGCCAAGGTGGAGGTCGAGCCCAAGCTGGAAGGGCGTCAGATGATCATGATCCTCGCGCCGCGCTAGACTTAAACGGCGCGGCCGGATCTCATCAGCCTCTAAAAGAGCGCCGAGCCAACTGAAAAGGGCCCGGCGCTTGAGACCGCTATGATATGATGTTGCCGATAATCGATCCCCGCGGAGCCAATGTGGACCGACGGGCGGTGCGAGGCAACAAAGCGACAGAACACAGAAGCCGGACACCCCAGCGTGCCGACGTTTCCGTTTCGGTCACTTGCTCTCTTTCATAGCATAAAATTAACAAACCGTAAGGTTGAAATCGCGGAATCGTAGCCGTAACCGGCCTCACGCTTCCCCTTGCGCGGCAGCGCTTTTGCACGTAATTTGCGGCGCATCGAGCCGCCCGGCGTAAGGGCATGCCGTGGCGGCTCCAAACGCTTCTCCAGTAAGCGCAGAGACAAGATGCCCGGTTGCGTACCGGGCCGATCGGTATTGAAAGGAAGCAAAATGCCCAAAATGAAAACCAAGAGCGGCGCGAAGAAGCGCTTCAAGATAACCGGAACCGGCAAGATCCTCGCCGCGCAGGCGGGCAAGCGGCACGGCATGATCAAGCGGACGAAGAAGTTCATCCGTCACGCGCGCGGCACCAGCGTGCTTTGCGATGCCGACGCAGGGATTGTGAAGCAATTCCTGCCCTATGGCGGCTGACACCAGCGCCGCCGGTCTGCCGAATTCCTGTCTTGAAGGAGCATTGCCATGTCGAGAGTTAAACGGGGCGTCACCTCTCACGCCCGTCACAAACGCGTTCTGGACCAAGCCAAGGGCTTTTACGGGCGCCGCAAGAATACCATCAAGGTCGCGCGTCAGGCCGTCGAGAAGGCCGGCCAATATGCCTATCGCGACCGCAAAGTGAGAAAGCGCAATTTCCGCGCCCTCTGGATTCAGCGCATCAATGCCGCCGCCAGGGAAATCGGCCTGACCTACGGCCGATTTATCGACGGCCTGAACAAGGCCGGCATCGAGGTTGACCGGAAGGTCCTCGCCGATCTCGCCGTTCACGAGCCGGAGGCGTTCCGGGCGCTGGCCAATAAGGCGCAAGCGGCCGTTCAGGCGGCCTGAGGCCGTCTCCCGTTCAGACCATGTCCCCGGAAGCGCGCCATAAGAATCGCGCTCGCCGGGGGTAACGCCTTTGGAGACTCTCAATGGATGCGGTAGCGGCGGCATCGGAGACGGACCTCGACCAGCTGGAAGCCGATCTCCTCGCGCGCATCGGGGCGGCCGCCGATCTGGCCGAGCTCGACGCCCTGCGCGTCGGCGCGCTGGGCAAGAACGGCAGCGTTACCGGGCTGCTGAAGACGCTCGGCAAGCTTCCTCCCGATGAGCGGCGCGGCTTCGGGCAGTCGGTCAACGCGCTGAAGGACCGGGTGAGCCAGGCGCTCGACGCACGTAAGGCGACGCTCCAGGACGCGGCGCTGACCACACGCCTCGAAACCGAGCGCGCCGACATTACGCTGCCGGTGCGGCTTGGGCCGCAGGCCGAAGGCCGCATTCATCCGCTCGGCCAGGTCTGGGACGAGATCACCGCGATTTTCGCCGATCTGGGCTTCGCCGTCGCCGAAGGCCCCGACATCGAGACGCAGGATTACAATTTCACCCGGCTGAACATGCCTGACGAGCATCCCGCCCGCCAGGAGCACGACACCTTCTATCTGAAGCCGAAGCCCGACGGGTCGCGGCTCGTGCTGCGCACCCATACCAGCCCGGTGCAGATACGAACCATGCTGGCTCAGAAACCGCCGATCCGCATCATCGCACCGGGCCGCGTCTATCGCAGCGACAGCGACCAGACGCACACGCCGATGTTCCACCAGATCGAGGCGCTCGTCATCGACGAGGCCACGCACATGGGCCACCTCAAATGGCTCATAGCGGAGTTCTGCAAAGCGTTCTTCGAGGTGAATGAATTGCGCGTGCGGCTGCGCGTCTCGCATTTCCCGTTCACCGAGCCGTCGATGGAAGTCGACATCGGCGCCGAGGCGATCGGCAAGCCGGGGCAGTGGCTGGAAATCGGCGGCAGCGGCATGGTGCACCCCAATGTCATCACCGCCTGCTGCCTCGATCCGGAGCGCTACCAGGGCTTCGCCTTCGGCTTCGGCATCGACCGCATGGCCATGCTGAAATACGGCATCCCCGACCTGCGCGCCTTCTTCGGCGCCGACCTGCGCTGGCTGAAGCATTACGGCTTCCTGCCCTTCGACGTGCCGACGCTCGCCGGCGGCCTGTCGCAATAAATCGGGATTAAGCCGCGGCGCGGTTTTCGGGCGACATTCCGGCCAGGGCCGCCAGCAGCGACGCCCTCACGGCCTGGGCGGCGGGCGAGGCAATGCCGCGCGGTCCGTATAGCGCGATCTCCACATCCGGCAAGGGCGGCAGGCCGTGCGCCCCATCGAGCACCTTCATCGAAGCCATCAGCGAGAGCCGGGCCATGGCCGTCACCGCCAGTCCCTCGCAAACCGCCGCATTGATGCTGGCGATGCTGGGGCTTTCATAGGCGATGCGGTAGGGAATGCCGGCCTTGTCCAGGCTGCCCAGCGTCGCCTCGCGGAACGGGCACCCTGGCGAGAACAGCGCCAGCGGCATGGGACGCCGCCGGGCGAGCACCTCGTCCGCCGCCGCCCAGATCAGCGGCTCCCGCCTCAGGGTGATGCCATCCTGGGCACCGAGCGCGCGGCTGATGATCGCCAGATCGAGAATGCCGCGATCGACCGCTGGCATCAGATCCGTCGACATGTTGCAGCGGACCTCCACCTCCACCAGCGGGTGCGTGATCGAGAGGCGGCGCAGGATGGTCGGGAGAAAAAAGGAGACGTAATCGTCCGGCGTGCCGATGCGCACGCGGCCGGCAATGTCGGCGCCCTGCGCACGGCCGACCATCTCGTCATTGAGCGCCAACACCCGGCGCGCATGTTCGACGATGCGCTCGCCGGCGGCCGTGAGCGTCGCTTTCTTCCGGTCCTCGATCAGCCTGGTGCCGAGCATCTCCTCCAAACGCCTGACCTGCATGCTGATGGCGGATTGCGTCCGATTGAGCTTAAGTCCCGCGCGGGTGAAACCGCCCGCTTCGACGACGGCAATGAAAGCACGCAGACAGGCCGGATCCAGATCGATCATCACAGTTTCTCATACAAAAGATCATAAGAAGTCGTTTCCATGATGGCACATTTGATCCCATCTTGGCCATAGCACTGATACATTCGCCGCGCTGCCATGCACGTTTAGAGGCACTTCATGTCGATCGCAGTTTCCTATCCGGCGCCGGTAAAGACCCAATCGGCCGTTCCGCTCCTCATCATCGCGTTTGGCGGCGCCTTGACCGGCTTTTCCGGCATCCTCGTGCGCCTCAGCGAGGTGGACCCGGTCGCCACGGGAGCCTGGCGCCTGCTGATCGCGGCGCTGGCGCTGTTTCCGTTCATGCGCATGACAGCGCCGGGAGGCGGCATCAGCGCGCGCGCGAGCGGCCGGGCCGTGATGGCGCTGGCCGGCCTGTTCTTCGCCATCGACACCGGCCTTTATAATTGGTCGCTGAAACTGACCTCGGTCGCGCATGCCACGCTCATCGTCAATCTCGCGCCCATGGTCGCGCTGGCGGCGGGCTTCCTGCTCTTCGGCGAGCGCTTCGGCCCGGCCAAGGCTATGGCGTTGCTTGCCGCGCTCAGCGGCGCTGCGCTGATGACCGTGACGCGCATGGATGGCGGCGGCACACTGACCGGCAACGGCCTCGCCTTCCTGGCGATGATCGGCTATGCGCTTTATCTGGTCGCCGTGAAGCAGGCGCGGCGCGAGAATGACACGCTGGCGATCATGGTGTGGTCGTCGGTCGTCGGCGCCGTGGCGATGTTCGTCACTGCTGCGCTTATCGGCGAGCATATTCTGCCGTCCACCGCCTATGGCTGGGGCGTGCTGATCGCTCTCGGTTTCATCGCGCATGTCTTCGGGCAAGGGCTGGTCGCCTTCGGCATGCGCGAGGCGCCGGTCGGGCTGGCGTCGATCCTGGTGCTCACCCAGCCGCTGGTCGCCACGATCGGTGCCTGGCTCCTTTTCAGCGAAGCGATGGGGCCGGTCGAAGCGGTGGGCGCCAGCCTGATCCTGGCCGGCCTCGCCATCGCCAGCCTCGCCCGGCGCTGACAGCGCGTCAGGCGCTCTTGACCCGGATCAGACCTTCCTGCGCCACCGAGGCGACCAGCACGCCATCGCGGCTGAAAATGGTGCCACGGCAGAAGCCGCGCGCGCCCTCCGCCGATGGGCTGTCCTGCACATAGAGCAGCCATTCATCGGCGCGGAACGGGCGGTGAAACCAAATGGCGTGGTCGAGGCTGGCCATCATCAAATCGGGATCGAAGGGCCGGCGCGCATGGGGCCTCAGGCTGGCGCTCAACAGACTGTAATCGGAGGCGTAGGCCAGCACGCACCGATGCAGCACCGGATCGTCAGGCATGGCGCCGCCCTTGGTGCGGAACCAGATGTAGGTGGTCGTGTCGCGTGCCTCGGTGGAGAGATAGTTCTCGACGCTTACCGGGCGCATCTCGATCGGGCGCTCCAGCTTCCAGAACGCGCTCATCGTTTCCGGCACCTTGTCGCGCATTTCCGCTTCGGTGGGCAGCGTTTCCGGGTCCGGCACGTCGGGCATGGGAAATTGATGCGAATAGCCCTGCTCCACCTTGTGGAACGACGCGCTCATCGAGAAAATCGCCTCGCCATGCTGGATCGCGACCACATTGCGGGTGGTGAAGCTGCCGCCGTCGCGGATGCGGTCGACCTTGAAGACGATCGGGATTTTCGGGTCGCCGCCGAGCAGAAAATAGCAATGCAGCGAATGAACGAGCCGCTCCTCCACCGTGCGCGCGGCCGCGACCAGCGCCTGCCCCACCACCTGCCCGCCGAACACCCTCTTCCAGCGGTTTTGCGGGCTGTAGCCGCGAAACAGGTTAACTTCCAATTGTTCGAGATCGAGCAGCGAGATCAGCGAGTTGATATCCAGATCCATGGGATGATGCCGTCCGAGAGAAGCGGTGCCTTTGCCACAGCAGAGCCGGACCGCTCTTGTGCTGTCAAGCGTGAAGCGCCTTCGCCTGGAGGCCGCGTCGATGTCGCGATTGAGGTCGGCCATGCGCATGGGATAGAACTAAGCTTGGGGAACGGCGGACCCGGAGAGAAGCGATGGATGGCCAGAGATACGACGTGATTATCGGAGGCGGCAGCTTCGTCGGGCTGGCGCTGGCCTGCGGGCTGGCGAAATCGGCGCCGGGCGGTTTTCGCATTGCTGTGGTTGAGCGGATGCCGGTCGCCGAGGCGCGCTCCGGCGCTTTCGACGGCCGTTCGGTGGCGCTGACCACCGCCGCCAAGCAGATGCTGGAAGCGCTGGGCGTGTGGCAGGGCATCGCGGCGGACGCGCAGCCGGTCGCGGCGATGGACATCACCGACAGCAAGCTGGATTTTCCCATCCGCTCTGTGCTGCTGAATTTTGATGCGCAGCAAAGCGGCGACGAACCCTCGGCATTCATTGTCGAAAACGCCATACTCCGCCGCGCGCTATACGAAGCCGCCGAGAGGCTGGACGACATCACCCTGATCGCGCCGGAGACCATCGCGGGTGCCGATCTGCGCGAGGCAAGCGCCACGATCACGCTGGGCGGGGGCAAGTCGCTCCTCACCAATCTGCTGGTCGCCGCGGACGGGCAGCGTTCGGCGTTGCGCAAGATGGCGGGTTTCAAGATCGTCGAATGGACTTCGGATCAGGCGGCCATCACCGGCACGATCGCGCATGAAAAGCCGCATGAAGGCCGCGCGGCGCAGCATTTCCTGCCCGCCGGGCCGTTCGCGCTGCTGCCGATGGTGGGCAACCGCTCATCCATCGTCTGGACCGAACGGGCCGACGAAGCCCGCCGCATTCTCGCTTCGGGCGATGCGGAAATCCTCGCCGAGATCGATAAGCGCATCGGCGGCGCGCTCGGGCAGCTCTCGCTGGCCGGAAAGCTTTCCGCATTTCCGCTGACGATGACACTGGCGCGGGGCTTCGTGAAGCCGCGCATCGCGCTGGCGGGTGACGCCGCGCACGGGCTGCACTGGATCGCCGGCCAGGGCCTCAATCACGGGCTGAAGGACGCGGCCGCGCTTACCGAAGTGCTCGTCGACGCCGCCCGGCTGGGCCTCGATCCCGGCGACCTTACCGTGCTGGAGCGCTATGAGCGCTGGCGGCGCTTCGACAGCGCCGCCTCGGCGATGAGCGCGGCGGCGCTGAACCGGCTGTTCGCCAACGACAATGCGCCGCTGCGCGTGGCGCGCCAGTTCGGCCTGGGCGTGGTTGACCGGCTGCCCGGCGTGAAACGCTTCTTCATGCGCGAAGCCGCCGGGCTGACGGGCGAATTGCCCAAGCTCCTCAAGGGCGAATTGGCCTGAGCGCCCCTTGGCGCCGGACGCTCCGCCTCACCGGTTGGTCCGATATATTTGAACCAGCACCGCCGAAGCGCCGCAAATCGGGCTATGCTATGCTGGCCCGTCATTATGGAAGGAGCGGCACGCATAATGAAGAGATTTTTGGTGGCTCTCGGCGTGCTGGCGGCGCTGATGGTCGCCGCGGTGGTTCTTCTGCCTTTCGTCATTCCCCAGGCTTTCGTTCAGCGTCAGCTCGGGCTGCTGCTTGTCCGGGAAACCGGATTGCAGTTGCAGGACGCGCGGCGTCTGAGCCTTGCCGTTTTCCCGCATCTGGGCATCTCGGTGGAAGACGTCAGCGCGCGCTTGCCTAGCAGTTTCGTGAATGCGCCGATGATCCGCGCCGACCGCATCTTCACCGCGCTGAAGCCATCGTCGCTCTTCGGCAAGCGGCTCCAGGTCAGCAAGGTGACGATCGAAAATCCGTCCGTGCTGTTCCATGTCGACGCATCCGGGCGCAGCAACTGGGATTTGACGGAACTCGCGCCGGCGCATAAGCGTGTCCAGCTCGCCGCGCTCGGCGATGATGCGGAGGCGGGACAGGGCGCATCCACGCTGATCGAGGCTGCGCACGAGGCGAAGGCCCTGCCCTCCATCGATATCGACATCGTCAATGGATCGCTGTCCTATCAGGACGACGTCCGCCGCAGGACCTTCGAGATCAAGGATTTCGACCTGTCATTGCGCGGCACCGAGCGGTCCGGACCGGTCACGCTGGAAGGCGGGCTGAAATTCCAGGGCCAGCCGCTGACGATACACGCGACAGCGTCGCCGTCGAACCGGCCCGCCGACCGGTCGGCGCCCCTGCGGCTCGACATTCGGTCGGACGCGATGCTGACCGCTCTGGACGGAATGCTGTCCTGGCGCGGCAAGCCGCAATTTTCCGGCACGACGACACTCAATGTGACGTCCGGCGCGGCGCTCGCCCGCTGGACCGGCGGCGATCCGGCGGTCATGGCGCGGTTCGACGGCGCGTCGCTGACTGGACGGCTCGAATTGTCGGATCAGGACCTGGTTCTGGCGGATGGCAAAATCACCGCGACCGGCGCTAGAGGCGACCTCTCGGCCTTTGCCGATTTCGACGGCAACGTCAAAGCGAATATCGACCGTCTCGCGCTGCATGGCGGTCAGGCGCAGGGGAAGTTCACCCTCGATACCCGCCAGAAGGATGCCGTGCTGGCGGGGTCCTTCACAATGACCAATGTCGACAGCCTGGCGCTGACCAAAGGCGTGTCGGGTTTCGACTGGCTTTCCGGCAAGGCCGACGCCTCGATCGAGATCGCCGGCGGCGGCAAGACGCCGGAGGAGTTCGCCGCCACGCTCACCGGCAAGGCGCGGCTGTCGCTTGCAAACGGCGCGATCGAGGGGCTGGACCTGCCGCTGATCGTCGCCAAGGCCAAGGAGGGCGAGATCGGCGATTGGCGGCGTGAGGCGGATAGGCGTACGCCATTCGACCGCTTCGATGCCAATTTCACCATCGTCGACGGCATCGCGGAGACGAAGGACCTCGGCCTCACCGGGCCTAATATCGCCGTCACCGGCGAGGGTACGACCGACATTCCGCACCAGCGTCTCGACTATCGCCTAAAAACCAAAGTGACCGCACGCCCGGAACAATCCTCCGGGACACCGGCCGCGCCGGGCGAGGAAGCCGCTCTGACGATGCCGCTGATCATCAAAGGCAATTGGGAGAAGCCGGAGATCCGGCCGGACATCGAGAACGCACTCAAGGATGCCGAAGGACTGGCCGGCACCGCCAAGCTGTTCGGGAAGTCGGTTGAAAAACTGACCGACGGCAAAATCAAGGCCGAGAGCTTCGGCAAAGCCATCGACCAGCTTTTCGGCAAAAAGAAGAAGAAGCGGAAAGACGAGGACGGCGAGAAGCAGGCCGACTAGAGCACGATCGGGAAAAGTGGACGCCGGTTTTTCCGAAAAATCGTGCGAAAACAAAGAAATCTAGAGCATGATCGGTTCCGTTTGAAACGATCATGCTCTAGTGGATCGAACCTGACATTTGATCCCCCTGCGGAGAGTCTGACGAAAACGCTAAGCCTATAAATGTCAGGTTAATTCGATCCATCAGCAAAAATGCTAGCGGTTCGGAGCGTTAGAGACGAACCATTAGTGGAAGGTCGGCGGCCGTCGTTGCGGGCCGGTTTGCAGCAGGAGCAGGTCGGGTGCTGGTGTTTCTGGGATTGCTTGTCCTCGTGGCGCTTGCGGTGCTGCCAGGCATCTGGGTGCGCGGCGTGCTGGCGCAGCACGATGGCCCCCGCCCGGATTTTCCCGGCACCGGCGGCGAACTCGCCCGGCATCTGCTCGACGGGATGGGTCTTGGCGCCGTCAAGGTCGAGGAGACCGACCGGGGGGACCATTACGACCCCGATACGAAGACGGTGCGCCTCACGCCGGACAGGTTTCGCGGCCGCTCGCTGACGGCGATCGTCGTGGCGGCGCACGAGGTCGGCCACGCCATGCAGGACGCCACCAATTCGCGTCTGCTAAAAAGCCGCACCCGGATCGCCAAATCCGCGATCATCGTCGAGCGGGTCGGCGGCGGCGTCATGCTGGCGGCTCCGCTGGCCGCCGCGCTGCTGCACCATCCGGCGGGCTTTTTCCTGGAGGTGGGCGCCGGTCTGCTGATCCTGAGCATCGGCGTGGTGCTGCATGTAACGACGCTGCCGGTGGAATTCGACGCCAGCTTCAATCGCGCCTTGCCTCTCCTGAAGGCCGGGCGCTATATCCCGGAACGCGATTTTCCCGCCGCTCGCTCGATTTTGCGCGCGGCTGCCTTCACCTATGTCGCGGCGGCGCTGATGAGCCTGATCAACATCGCCCGCTGGCTGAGAGTTCTGCGACTATGACCGACGCAACCGTGGCCGCGAGGCCCAAATCGAAATCTGCGGCGAAGGCGCCCCCGAAGGTCGGCTTTGTCAGCCTGGGCTGCGCCAAGGCGCTGGTCGATTCGGAGCGGATCATCACGCGGCTGCGCGCCGAGGGCTATGAGATCGCGCCCAGCTATGACGGCGCCGATGTGGTGGTGGTCAACACTTGCGGCTTTCTCGACAGCGCCAAGGCTGAAAGCCTCGACGCGATCGGCGAGGCGATGGCCGAGAACGGCCGCGTCGTCGTCACCGGCTGTTTCGGCGTCGAGGACAAGCGCATCCGCGCCGCCTTTCCTGACGTGCTCTCCGTCACTGGACCGCATCAATATGAAGCCGTCATGGAGGCGGTGCGCGCCGCGGCTCCCGCGCCGCATGCGGCTTTCCTCGACCTCGTGCCTCCCGCCGGACTGCGCCTGACGCCCGACCATTACGCCTATGTGAAGATTTCGGAGGGCTGCAACAACAAGTGCAGCTTCTGCATCATCCCGCAATTGCGCGGGGTGCTCGCCAGCCGCCCCGCCGCCGATGTGATGCGGGAGGCCGAACAGCTCGTGGCGGGCGGCGTACGGGAGCTGCTCGTCATCAGCCAGGATACCAGCGCCTACGGCATCGACCTGAAATTCGCCGCCAGCGACTGGCAGGGCAATCCGCTCAGGGCGCGCTTCTACGATCTGTGCGCCGCGCTCGGCAGCCTCGGCGCCTGGGTGCGGCTGCATTACGTCTACCCCTATCCGCATGTCGATGAGGTGCTGCCGCTGATGGCCGAAGGCCGCATCCTTCCCTATCTCGACATCCCCTTCCAGCACGCCTCGCCCACCGTGCTGAAGGCCATGCGCCGCCCCGCCAACCAGGAGCGCACGCTGGAGCGCATCGCCCGCTGGCGCGAGATCGTGCCCGATCTGGCGCTCCGCTCCACCTTCATCGTCGGCTTCCCCGGCGAGACCGAGGCGGATTTCGCCCTGCTGCTCGACTGGCTGAAGGAGGCGCGGCTCGCCCGCGTCGGCTGCTTCAAATATGAAAATGTCGAGGGTGCCGGTTCGCGCGTGCTCGACGGCCAGGTGCCCGAAGAGGTGAAGGCCGAACGCCATGCGCGCTTCATGGAGGCGCAGAAGGCCGTCAGCGCCGAATTGATGGAAGCCCGCGTCGGGAAAACCATCGACGTGATTATCGATGCGCTGGACGAGGACGGCGCGGTGGGCCGCTCCAGCTGGGACGCCCCCGATATCGACGGCTCGGTGTTCATCGATGATGCGGAAGGCGTCGCACCTGGCGACATCGTGCGGGTCCTAGTGGACGAAACCGACGAGTACGATTGCTGGGGCCGGCTGGTTTAGCCTCTTTCGCTGTGCGCCTTATCTTCATCGTCCGCCTCGGGGCGATGAGCAGAAGGCCGGTCGCCGCAACGCCCATAGGTTCGCCGGGATTCATGGGCGCCGCGGCTGATCGCAGAGGCGCAAATCATCATCAAAGCGGCTCATAGCTCCTCATAAGCCGACCCAAAAGCCCCCCTCATCGAGATTGAGCGATCCGACACCCTGTATTGCAACCGATAGGATCAGCCCGTCTTCGAGTACCTTTATTCTGACGGGGCCGATGTCCATCTTAAAGGCCCCGGAAACGTCCTCCACCTCGGCAGAGGTGAGAGGGCGGATTTCCGTCACGTCTTGCGCGTTCATGAGTGAATTCCTCGAACAGGTTCGATTGATCGTGGTGACTGATGCACCGTGATCAGTGTCGCGGATGGCAAGCCGTCGCGCAGTTCCTTGGGAAACAGCTCTGCTTCAAGCGTCGGAATCAGGGAAAATGCTTTAAATCCGCCAGCCGGAATGCAGCGCCGCGATGCCGCCGCTCAGATCGCGATATTGCACCCGCTCGAAGCCTGCCCGGCCGATCATCGCGGCGAAGGCGTCCTGGTCGGGGAAGCGGCGGATGCTCTCCACCAGATATTGGTAGGAGGCGCCGTCGCCGGCGACGAGTTCGCCGAGCTTAGGGATCACCTTGAAGGAATAGGCGTCATAGATGCGGTCGAGCATCGGCATGCGCACGTCGGAAAATTCCAGGCATAGGAAACGGCCGCCGCGCTTCAACACCCGGAACGCCTCGGCCAGCGCGGCCTCGATATGGGTGACATTGCGGATGCCGAAGGCGATGGTGTACACATCGAAGCTCTTATCCGGGAAGGGCAGCGCCTCCGCATTGCCCTGCACGAAGCGGAGCCTTTCGCCAAAGCGCGCGCCCAGCTTGTCGCGCCCGGCGTTCAGCATCTGCGCGCTGATATCGCAGATGGTGGCGCTCGACTGCGGCGCGGCGGCACCCAGAAAGCGGCGTGCAATGTCGCCCGTGCCGCCGGCCACGTCGAGCAGCGCCAGGGCGGCGCGCGGCGAAGGGGCAAGCCAGTTGATCAGGTCGGCCTTCCAGAGCCGGTGCATCCCGCCCGACATCAGATCGTTCATCAGATCGTAGCGGCCCGCAACGCGCGAAAACACGCTGTTGACCAAGCTCTGTCGCTCGCTCTCGGCGACCCACTTGAAGCCAAAGCCGATGGTTTCATCCTCATCCATGAGCTGCAAATTAGCCGGTTTGGCGCCCGGCCGCCACCACTGCCTCATACCGGCCGGTGCAGCGGACCGGCGGCGGGCCGGCAGACATAGTGAGCACACCACTCCTACGCCGGAGTTTGCGGTCTTGTCACGCGCAGCGGCGTTGCATGGCGCCGTTAACTGGTATAATAAGTATATATCTCGTGGGCAGAAATGACCGGAAGGGGAAGAAACCATGAATAAGCTCACTTCGACCCGACGCGACATATTGCGCTACGGCGCCATGGGCGCGGGAGCGTTGGCGCTCGGCGGGCTCTCCCGCCCTGCGCATGCCACCGGAAAACCGTTCAAGATCGCGCTGACGAATGCCTATATCGGCAATGAGTGGCGCAAGCAGATGGCCGAAGCCTATGAGCGGGCCGCCAAGGAGATGGAACAGCGCGGGCTGATCGCCAGCCATAGCGCGGTGCACGGCTCCGATAATTCCGTTCCGGCCCAGCTCGCGGTCATGAACGACATGATCCTGAAGAAGGTCGACGGCATTCTCCTCAACTGCTCATCGGGCAGCCAGGTCGCCGGGGCGGTCGAACAGGCCGCCGATGCGGGGATCAAGGTGGTGTCCTTCGACGCCTATGCCTCCTCGGACCGGTCCTGGAACATCGGCTTCGATTTCGGCTCCTGGGGCCGCAACAACGCCGAGTTCATGGAAAAGCATCTGGGCGGCGCGGGCAAGGCGCAGGGCAATATCCTGATCGTGCGCCTGGCGCTGGGCGCGACGGCGGGCAATCTCATCTATGACGAATATAAGAAGATGCTGGCGCGCAATCCCGGCATGAAGGTGGTCGGCGAAGTGGAAGGCCAGGCGACGCGTTCTGTGGCGCAGCGCAATGTGGCGCAGATCGTTCCCAGCCTGCCCAAGCTCGACGGGGTGCTGGGCGCGGGCGGCAACGATTCGTTCGGCATCGTCGAGGGCATGCTCGCATCGGGCTACAAGATGGAGACGATGCCGCCGATCTGCACCGGCGCCGACGGCGATTACATCCAGTGGTGGCGCGAGGCGCGCGACAAGCACGGCTACACCGCCACCGGGCTGAACGCGCAGCCGGAAATCGCGGCCTGGGCCACCTATTATATAACGCAGATCCTGGAATCAGGCGACACCAAGCCGAAGGATTTCTTCGCGCCTTCGGTGCTGACCACCAATGAGAACATCGACAATTTCAAGGATGTGAAGGGCGAACGCATCCCCGTCGACACCTTCACCTTCGAGCAGATACCGGGCGCATTCAAGCAAACCGACAAGCTTCCGGGATAAGGGCGTTGGCGGTACCTGCATCAAAGCACGCGGGCCGGTGGCGCCGGGGCGTTCCGCCGACCGGCCCGCGGCGCTTGCCCGGCAGCTTTTCGGATGAGCTTGCATGGTTTCGGATGTGACATTCGCGGCCGAGCCGGAGCCAGCCGCCATGTCCGGGGCGCCGCGTGCGTCGGCGGCCGGGCCTGATCTCTTGTCAATGCGGGGCATCTTCAAATCCTTCGGCATCACGCGCGCCGTCGAGGATGTGAGTCTTACCGTCCGCCGGGCCGAGATCGTGGGTCTGATGGGCGGCAATGGCGCCGGCAAGAGCACGTTGATGAAAATCGCCGGCGGGCTGATCGCGGCCGACCGGGGCGAGGTCTCGCTGCTCGGCCAGCCCGTCGGCGAGGATCATTCGCCCGCCGCCGCGATGCGCCTGGGACTGCGCTTCGTGCATCAGGAATTGTCACTCTGCCCCAATCTGCGGGTGTATGAGAATTTCGCCATCGAACTGCCCGACATCATCAGCGGCCTGCGCTGGCGCTCGCACGCCAAGGCCTTCGCCAGAGCCGCCCTCGACGATGTGTTTCCCGGCAACCGCATCGATGCGCGCGCCAAGGTGTCCGCCCTCTCGCTGTCGCAGCGGCAGATGGTGGAGATCGCCCGCGCCGCGAGCCACCCGGCCACCCGGCTAATGATCCTGGACGAGCCGACCTCCTCGCTGGGGGCGACGCAAGCCGAGCAGGTGCGGGCTTATATGAAGCGGCGGCGCGCCGACGGTATGTCGTTCATCTTCATTTCGCACCGCCTGCGCGAGACGCTCGATCTCGCCGACCGCATCGTCGTGATGCGCAACGGATCGGTGCCGTGGGCGGGCGCGACCGACAGCATCGGCCAGCCCGAGCTGCTGCGCCTGCTTGGGGGCGCCGCCGCTGATGCCGCGGAGGCAGGCGACCGGCCGGAGCGAGATCACGAACTGTTAGTCCTCATGGACAATGTCCATGATGCGGGCCTGCGCGGCGTGTCGCTTCAAGTCGGCCGAGGCGAAATCGTCGGCCTGGCCGGACTGGAGGGTAGCGGCCAGCGCGAAGTGCTGCGCTCGGTTTTCGCCCGGCGTGGGCCGGTTTCGGGCAGGATCGATGTGGGCGGCGAGGTGGCGTTCGTGTCCGGCGACCGCGCCAAGGAGGGCATCTTCCACCTTTGGTCGATCGACGACAATATCGCCATTTCCAGCCTGAAGCGGATGAGCCGCTGGGGCTTCGTCTCGCTGCGGCGCATGCGTGAGGTCACATCCGGCTGGTTCAAGCGGCTGCGGATCAGGGCAAGCGACGGATCGACGCCGATCACCGCGCTCAGCGGCGGCAACCAGCAGAAGGTGGTGATCGCACGGGCGCTGGCCGCTAACGCCGATGTGGTGCTGCTTGACGATCCGACGCGGGGCGTCGATCTGGGCACCAAGGCGGATCTCTACACGCTCTTTCGCGGCCTGGCGGATGAGGGCCGCGCCGTCCTGTGGTATTCGAGCGATGATTCCGAGTTCCTCGAATGCGACCGCACCATTGTCATGCGCAGCGGCGTCCCGGTCGCTGAGTTCCCGCGCCACCAGATGACGCCCGACCGGCTGGTCGAGGCCTCGTTCCGCCGGGTGGACGAAGTCGCCATCGATGCCGAGGCGCAGCGCAGGATCGACGGCGCGCGCCAGCGGGAGGCCTTCGTGCCGACGCTGATCCCCTTGCTCACCTTCGCGGCGATCTTTTCGGTTTGCGTCTCGCAGAATTCCGGCATCCTCTCCTCCTTCGGTCTGACGCTGGTGTTCTCGGCCGCCTTCGGCCTGGCCTTTGCCTCGATCAGTCAGCTTTTCATCATCGCGGCGGGCGATATCGACCTGGGAATCGGGCCGTTCATCGGCCTCACCAACGCGCTGGCGGCAACCTGGCTCGTCACCGACCCATGGCTGGCGGCACTGTGTTTTGCCGGGCTGCTGCTGGCCTATCCGCTCATGGGCCTGTTCATCCATGCGCGGGCGGTGCCGGCGATCATCGTGACGCTGGGCATGTCCTTTGTCTGGCTCGGCCTTGCCAGCCTGCGCCTGCCGCGCGCCGGGGGCAGCGCGCCGCTCTGGCTGGTGGACCTGCTGCGCCTTAAGCCGCCCTTGCTGCCGATGCCGGTCTATCTGTGCCTGCTCCCGGCGCTCATCGCCTACGTCGTGCTGATGGTCTGGCGCTATGGAGCGGTGCTGCGCGGCTTCGGCGCCAGCCCGCGCGCCATCGAGGCGGCCGGATGGTCGACGCGGCTCGCCAAGGCGACCCTCTACGCCCTGGCCGGCCTGTTCGCTTTCCTGGCCGGCATCGTCATCACCGCCAGCACGCGCGGCGGCGATCCGACCGGCGCGGTTTCGATGACGCTGTTGTCGGTCGCGGCGGTAATCCTGGGCGGGGCGTCGTTTTCCGGCGGCGTGGTGGCGCCGATCGGGGCGCTTTTCGGCGTGCTGACGCTGGTGCTGGTCGGCACGCTGCTGTCGCTGCTCGACGTTAACGGGCTTTACCTGCCGATGGTGCAGGGGCTGTTGCTGCTGGGCGTCGTCGGCCTGCGGGCGCTGCTGGTGCGGAGGCCCGCATGACGCGGCTCGCTTTCATCCGGCGCCATCCCTGGGTATGGCCGGTGCTGTCGTCGCTGGCGCTGTTTGCGCTGGTGCTGATGTTTTCGCCGGTGCTGCGCTATAGCATCCTGACCGCCAACCTCGCGGCGGCGTCCTTCCTGGCGCTGGTCGGCATCGGCCAGATGTTCCCCATCGCCTCAGGCGAAGGCGGCATCGATCTGTCGGTGCCGTTCGTGATGAATTTCTGCGCCTTCCTGGCGGTGCAGATGGTGGACGGATCGGTCGCATCGATCGCTCTCGTCCTGCTGCTGGCCGCCGCGTTCGGCGTGACGGTGGGGCTGGCGAACGGCGTCATCGTCGTCGCCTTCCGCATTCCGCCGATCATCGCAACGCTGGCGGTCGGCTATGTGGTGCTGACCTTGGTGCAGCTGATCTCGTCGCAAGGCGGCGCCACCACCTTTGCGGCGCGCAGCTTCACCAACTTCATCCGCGCCGATCTGCTAGGCATCCCGGTGCCGTTCTTCATCGTGCTGGCGATGGGCGGGCTGGCGATGCTGGTGATCAACCGCACCGCCTTTGGCCGGTCGCTCCTGGCGGTAGGGCAGAGCCGGCAGGCGGCCTATCTTTCTGGCATCGGGATCAACCGCACCATTATCACCGCCTATATGATCAGCGGCGCCATGGCGGGCCTGACTGGCGTGCTGCTGGCCGCCTCGGTCGGCAGCGCCGATCTGGAGCTGGGCAACCCCTATCTGCTGGCGAGCGTCGGCGCCGTGGTCCTGGGCGGCAACCGCGTCTCCGGCGGCACGGCGACCGTCATCGGCACGGTGGCGGGGGCGCTGGTGCTGACGCTGCTGGTGGCGGCGGTCACGGTGGCGCATCTGCCGCTCGAATTTCAGAACATCGCGCGCGGCGCGGTGATTACGGTGGTGCTCGTGCTGGCCAATGCACCCGACACGCTTAGCGGCCGGGCAAGCCGGCTACGCATCCGGAAGCGCGGGCCGGGCGCGGGAAACACGATCCAGGGACCAGAAGCAGCATGATTCCCCAGTCACCGATGAGCCTGGAAGGCACGGTTGCAATCGTCACGGGCGCGGCGGGCGGCGTCGGCCGGGCCGTGGTCGAGCTGTTCGCGCAGCTGGGCGCCAGTGTCGTCGCCGAAGATGTCGATCCGACGGTCTCCGGTCTGTTTGGCGGCAGCGAGCGGGTCGCGGCGCTGGCCGGCGATGTCCGCGATCCCCGCACCGCCGAGGCCGCCGCAGCGCTGGCAATCGACCGCTTCAATGGCGTTCATGTGCTGGTGAACAATGCGGCGGTCATTCTGTCCAAGGACATCCTGACGACCTCCGAAGAGGAGTGGGACACCGTCATGGCGGTGAATGTGAAGGGCGTCTTCCACCATTGCCGCGCGGTGCTGCCGCATTTCCTGGCGCAGGCGAGCGGCTCCATCGTCAATGTCAGCTCGATCTCCGGCGTGGTCGGCCTGCCGCAGCAGGCAGCCTATTGCGCCAGCAAGGGCGCCATTGTGCAGATGACGCGCCAGCTCGCGGTCGAATATGCCGATCGCGGCATCCGGGTGAATTCGGTCGCGCCCGGCGCAATCGATACGCCGTTCCTGACCCGCCATCTCCAGGCGCAGGAGGACCCCGCGGCCGCCGCGCTCGCCGTCAATGCTGCGCATCCGCTGGGGCGCTATGCTTCCCCTGCGGAGATTGCCCAAGCCATCGCCTTTCTGGCCTCGCCCGCATCGTCATTCGTGACCGGCGCGATCCTCACCGCCGACGGCGGATACACCGCCCGCTAATAGCACTTCCGGCTGCGAGGTAAAGCAGTGCACCTTTACGTCCTCCACGGGAGAGGCTGCCTCATCAGCGTCATCGCCGTTGATTGTGGTGCATCACACGGTCCATGCTGCGGGCGATGATGCGTCCCGGCCCCCGCAATCTGATCACCGATGTTCCCGGCCTCGCCGTCGGCCATGCCGACGATGCCGCGTTGCGCTCCGGCGTGACCGTCATCCTGCCCGGCTCGCCGGCGCGGGCGGCGGCCGATCTGCGCGGCGGCGCGCCCGGCACGCGCGAAACCGAGACGATGGCCGATGCCGGGCTCGTCAATGAGGTGCATGCGCTGGTGCTCTCGGGCGGCTCCGCTTTCGGGCTCGATGCGGCGACCGGCGTGCAAAGTTTCCTGCGCGAGTGCGGCGTCGGCTTCGCCGTCGGTCCGGCGCGGGTGCCGATCGTGCCGCAGGCGATCCTGTTCGATCTGCTGAATGGCGGCGACAAGAATTGGGGCCTCCATCCACCCTATCGCGAGATGGGATATGAGGCCGCCGGGCGCGCCGCCGCCGAATTCGCGCTCGGCACTTCGGGCGCGGGCTTCGGCGCGACGGTCGCCTGGAAGCAGCCGGGCGGGCGCATGATGGGCGGCCTCGGCAGCGCCTCGATCGTGCGCGCGGACGGCCTTGTGGTCGGGGCGCTCGCGGCGGTGAACGCGGCGGGCAGCGTCACCATGGGCGACACGCCGCATTTCTGGGCCGCGCCGCTGGAGATCGGCCGCGAGTTCGGCGGGCTCGGCTGGCCTCCGATGGGATCAGACGCAGCGCACTCGCTGGTGTTCAAGGGCGGCGCCATCGAAAACACGACGCTGGGCGTGGTCGCCACGGATGCCGCGCTCACCAAGGCGGAGCTGAAACGGCTGGCGGTGATGGCGCAGACCGGCCTCGCCCGCGCCATCGTGCCCGTGCATACGCCCATCGACGGCGACATCGTCTTCGCCCTCTCGGTCGGCGAGCGCAGGCTGGTCAATCCGGTTTTGGAGCTGACCGAACTCGGCGCGATGGCCGCCGAGCGCGCTCGCCAGGGCGGTGGCGCGCGGCGTCTATGAGGCGGGCGGCACCTCAGGCGTGGCCGACGTGCCCGCCTACCGGGAGGCATTTCCGCAAAGCTTCAGAACATGATCGGGAAAACCATGTCTCCGCGAAGGCGGGGATGGACACCGGTTTTCCTGAAAAATCGTGTGAAAACAAAGAAATCTAGATCATGATCGTTTCCGTGTGAAGCGATCATGATCTAAGCAGGTTCCCTCGGCTAAGCCAACAGTTGCGCTTTCGCCTGACGACACCTTTCGCCTCATCCCTGACGTCGGGCTCATGTCGCTTCGTGACCGTCAAGAGACATCAAACCTTGCGACCGTATGCGGTGCGGCCTAGGAGACTTCTCGCAATCGATTTCGCAACTTCATGTGCATGATCGATGAACAGTTGAACAACCGGACTGAGAGTGCGGTTTTTCAAGCTGAAAATTGCGATAGGCATTGGCCGAACACGCAGATCGATCGGCAGCGCCTTAAGTGACCAATGTTTCGCGTTAAACCGCAGCACAGAACCATGGAGAACGGTCAGGAAACGTCCAGTCCTGAGCAAATGCAAGCGCATTTGCATTGAGAATGACGTCACGCTTTGGCGGGGCAATTCCAGACCATTGGCGCGGAACCCATCCTCGATATAGGAACCGGACACGCTGGTGGCCGGAAAGAGGATCCATGGCTCGTGCATCAATTCTGCGAGCATGACTTTGCGACGGCGGGCCCATCGATTGCGTGCGCCGGCAACCACGAAGAATGCGTCATCGCATAAGACTTCCATAGCCACGTCGTCGGTGGAGAGAGGCTTGAAAACCCTCCCGAGCAGGAGATCGACCCTGCGCTCTCGCAGCTCCGGGAATTCCTGTTCACCCGGTTGGGCCGCTATGACATGCACAGAGACCTTAGGATATCGACTGGACAGTCGGTCGACGACTGCAGGCAGGAACCCGGTGGCCAGTGACTCCGGGCAGCCTATCCGTACTTCCCCGGCTGTGGGGTCGGCCAAGAATTCGATGTCTCGTATTCCTTGCTTCAGCTCATCAAACACCACGTCCCCGCGCTTAAGCAAAGCGCGTGCATAAATTGTGGGCTCAATCCCCCGCGTGCTGCGATCGAGAAGACGGACGCCGATAGCGCTTTCCAGGCTGGCGATCGCTTCGGAGACGGCAGGCTGAGACATCCCGAGATGAGCGGCCCCTTTGACCATGCTTCCCCACTGCACAACCGTGAAAAGAATATGGAGGTCGCGCAATTTGAGGCGCCGGCCGATGCGGGTCTCCCAGTTCTGCATCGGGCTGACCATCGGCTTTACCTATATCGTTAGAGGCAAATTCCTAGTTCCTTTTATAGCACATTGGACGCACCGTAGGTCATGTCGCGTGGGGCAGGATATCGGACCCCATCGCATGTGAGCGATTTTCCCGTGCGCGGCTAGTCGGGAGAGGAGCATGATGAATCGGTTTCGTAGACTGACACCCGTCGCCACAGCGCTGCTGCTTCTGGGAACAGCGCTGCCCCCGAGAAACGCGGTCGGACAGCAGAACACGTTGAAGGAGCAAATCGTGGGCACCTGGACCTATGTGTCCGTCGACATTGTCCGCCCGGACGGCAACCGGATCCCGCTGTTCGGTCCCAATCCGTCGGGTCTCGCGAGCTTTGACAGCAACGGCCATTATTTGTTGCTGACCGCGCGCACTGGCCAGCCCAAATTCACGTCCAATAATCGGATGGAGGGCACTGCGGAGGAGAACAAGGGGGTCGTGCAAGGATCGATCGCGCATTTCGGTCGGTATACTGTCAATGAGGCAGATAAGACGATTACCTTTCACATAGAAACTAGTACGTTTCCTAACTGGAACGGCGCAGAGCAGAAACGACCTTTCATCATCACGGGGGACGAGCTGCAGTGGACGACTGCAGCGTCCAGCGGTGGAACGGCCGAAGTCGTGTTGAAGCGAGCCAGGTAGGCGCCCCGCACCGCAACTGCGTGCAGACTGAGCAGACCTAGTGAGGCTGCACCATATCACAAACGCAAATAGCGACGGGACACCCGCTTATGGCCCACGGCGGAAGGTCATGGAACGCCCGAGTTCGGCTTGCACCCCATTGCCGACCTTACTGGCTGAGTTCATCTGTTGAACAAGCCAAGCAACTCTGCTTAGCGCCAATCCCCCAGCACCGCATTGATCAGTGCCAGCGCCGCGACGGCGGCGGTGTCGGCGCGCATGATTCGCGGTCCGAGCGATATGGCATGCACGAACGGCAGCCGCAGCAGCGTTTCGCGCTCGGCCGGGTCGAAGCCGCCTTCCGGGCCGATCAGCAGCGCCAGCTTGCCTTGCGGCACACCCTCCAGCGCGTGAAGCGGCGAGGCAATCGGGGCCGCCTCATCGCAGAAAATCAGCGCGCGCGCCGCGTCCCAGCCGTTCAGCGCCTCGCCCAGCTTTTCCGGTCCGGAAACCTCGGGCAGCCACAGAACGCCGCATTGCTCCGCCGCCTCGACGACATTGGCGCGCATCCGCTCGACATTGACCCGCTCGGCATTGGTCCGCCGCGTCATCACCGGGCGCAGCGCGGCGACGCCCATTTCGGTGGCTTTCTGCACCATGTAATCGAGCCGTGCCTTCTTTAGTGGCGCAAACAGATAATGGATGTCCGGGCCGCCCGATTGCGGCCGGAGCTGCTCACGGGCGGTCAGCGTGCCGGCGCCGCGCTTGATCGCGATGATCTCGGCCAGCCATTCGCCGTCGCGGCCGTTGAAGACCAGCACCGCATCCCCGACGCCAAGGCGCAGCACATTGCCGAGATAATTGGCCTGCTGCGGCGTGCAATCCACCGCCGCGCCGGCCCTCAGCGCCGCCTCGACGAACAGCCGGGGCAATGAGCGGTGCGCGGCGGCGCCATCGCCGGGATTTGCTTTCTTCCTCATGACACCGCAGATAAGCCTTCGGGAGCCTTTCTCACAAGCCTGCTTTACGGATACACTCGGGCGCATCCAGGCAAGAGCCAGACCCATGACACTTCATCGCGCCAGCACCGCGGATGTCCAGGCCAGCGACGCGCCCTCGGGTAATTGGGTGGACCGCTACGCGCCGCCCTTCGCGCGAGGCTATCTGCGGCTGATGCGCGCGGACCGGCCCATCGGCACGTGGCTGCTGCTTTGGCCATGCTGGTGGTCGGCCGCGCTGGCCTGGATCGCTGAAGGGCGGCGATGGCCGGATGTGTGGCTGCTGCTGCTGTTCGCGGTCGGCGCAACGGTGATGCGGGGCGCGGGCTGCACCTATAACGACATCGCCGACCGCCATTATGACGCGCAGGTCGCCCGCACCCGGACGCGGCCGATCCCCTCGGGGCAGGTCAGCGCGCGCGCCGCGGCGGCGTTCATGGTGGTGCTGTCGTTCATCGGGCTCGCCGTCCTGCTGCAATTCAACGGGTTCGCCATCGGGCTCGGTATCGCCTCACTCGGTATCGTGGCGTTCTATCCATTCATGAAGCGGATTACCTTCTGGCCGCAGATCGTCCTTGGCCTCGCCTTCTCCTGGGGCGCGCTGATGGGCTGGGCGCAGGTTTTCGGCCGGCTCGACGCGCCCGCGATCCTGCTCTACCTCGCGGCGATCGCCTGGACCGTCGGCTACGACACCATCTATGCGCATCAGGACAAGGAGGACGACGCGCTGCTGGGGCTGAAATCGACGGCGCTGAAGTTCGGGCCGGCCACGCCACGCTGGCTGACGCTGTTTTACGCGCTGGCCGTCATGCTGCTGGCCCTTGCCGGCTACGGAGCGGGCGCGGGCTGGCCGTTCTTCCTCGGGCTTTCGCTGGCCGGCGTTCATCTCGTCTGGCAAATAGTGACGCTGGACATCGACGATTCGGCCAATTGCCTGCGGCGCTTCCGCTCCAACCGCGATTTCGGCGCGCTGGTTTTCATCGCATTGCTGGCCGATATGGCCATCTGAAGACAAGAGGCACACATAAAAGCATGACAAACGGGTTGGATCACAGCCTGGCTGACGACGAAGCCCTGCTGACCGAATGCGGTGCGCGCCGCCGGCGCCCTGGCGCTCAGTTTCTTCCGCAGCGGCATCATCGGGCGGCAAAAGGCCGACGACACGCCCGTCAGCGACGCCGATCTCGCCGCCGACCGCCTGCTGCACGAGCGGCTCATCGGCGCGCGGCCGCATTATGGCTGGCTTTCGGAGGAAAGCGTCGACAATCCGAGCCGGCTCGACGCCGCCCGCCTGTGGATCGTCGATCCGATCGACGGCACGCGCGCGTTTCTCGCCGGAATCCCGGAATGGACGATCTCGGTCGCCTTGGTCGAGAACGGCCGGCCGGTGCTGGGCGCGGTCTTCAATCCGGCAACGGAAGAGATGTTCAGCGCCCGGCGCGGCAGCGGCGCGACGCTGAATGGCGTGCCGATCCATATGACGGCGCCGGAGGAGATCGCCGGATCCCGCATGATCGCGACGAAGGGCTTCTTCAAGCACAAGATCTGGACCGCGCCCTGGCCTCCAACGGAAACGGTCTGGACCAATTCCATCGCCTACCGGCTGGCGCTGGTCGCGGCGGGGCGGGCCGACGCCACCTTGTCGCTGACCGGCAAAAGCGAATGGGACGTCGCCGGCGGCGCGCTGCTGGTCGAGGAGGCTGGCGGCCGGATCACCGATGCGACGGGCGCGGCGTTAACCTTTAACCAACCAACGCCGCGCATGAATGGGCTGGTCGCCGCCGCGCCCAAGCTGCATGATCTGCTGGTTGCGCGCACCAGACCCGTGGCGGCGAAACAGATTTAGGCGATTTTTACGGAAACCTGGCCCAGATGACCGAAACGGCGACACAACCCAAGCAGCTCCTGCACCTGGTATTCGGCGGCGAACTCAAGAACCTGGAAGGCACCGAATTCAAGAGCACCGACGACATCGACATCGTCGGCATCTATCCCAACTACAAACAGGCCTATGACGCCTGGAAAAATGCCGCGCAGCGGACGGTCGACAATGCGCAAATGCGCTATTTCATCGTGCATATGCATCGTTTGCTCGACCCATCCGACGAAAAGCGCTAAGCCACGCCTATCATCACCAGGACACACGGAGCCGGCGCTCCGCTTATGAGGGGCAAGCCTTATGCTAAAGCGCATTCTGCGCTCACGGGCCTTCACATCGTCGGCGGGCATGACCGCGGCCAGCTATATCAAGCTGGTCCGGGCGACATCCCGCCTCATCAGGGAGCCAGCCGATCAGGCCCGGCAGCTTGACGCCGAAGCGCCGTTCATCGCCGCCATGTGGCACGGCCAGTTTCTGATGATTCCCGCCGTCTGCCCCGAGGAATTGGAGACGCGCTGCATGGTGGCGCGGCATGGCGATGCCGAGATCGTCGGACGGATGCTCAGAAGCTTCGGCTTCGACCTTATCAGGGGCGCGGGCGCCGGCAAGCGCAAGCGGGACCGCGGCGGCGCCCATGCCCTGCGAGCTGCGCTGAAGACGCTGGAGGAGGGCAAGACGGTGGCGATGACGGCGGATATTCCGCCCGGCCCTGCCCGGCGCGCGGGCGAGGGGATCGTGACGCTGGCGCGCCTCTCCGGCCGCCCTATCGTTCCTATTGCCGTCGCGACGAGCCGCTTCCGCACGCTGGACAGCTGGAGCCGGTTCACGGTGAACCTGCCATTTTCCAGGCTGGCGGTGGTGTCGGGTGACGCCGATCTTCGTCGCCCGCGATGCAGGTGCCGAAGAGCTGGAACAGGCCAGAGCCGCAGTGGAAGAGGGCCTCGACGACGCCACGCGGCGCGCCTATGCGATCGCCGGAGCCGATTTCGCCGACGCCACCCCGGTCAGTGCCGGAGGCAGCGTCGCGCCGGGCTTTCCCTTGCAGGCCTATCGGACCATCAGTCGCGCCTTGCATCCGGTGGCAGGGATGCTGCTGCGCCGGCGCAGCCAGCGGGGCAAGGAAGTGCCCGAGCGGCTGAATGAGCGGATGGGCATCGCCAGCATTGCGCGACCGCCGAAGACCCTGCTCTGGTTTCATGCCGCCAGCGTCGGCGAAACCAATGTGGTGCTGCCGCTCATCGAAGCGCTGCGCCGCGAGCGGCCGGGCCTCGGCATTCTGCTGACCACCGTCACCGTGACCTCGGCGCGCATCGCGGCGGCCCGACTGCCGAAAGGCGCGATCCACCAATTCGTGCCGCTCGATTCGCCCGCCTTCGTGCGCCGGTTTCTCGATCATTGGCGGCCCGGACATGGCGCTGTTCACCGAATTGGAGATCTGGCCGAACCTGATCATGGACGCCGACCGCCGCCGCATTCCGCTGGTGCTACTGAACGCTCGCATGTCGGATCGTTCCTTCAAACGCTGGCTGAAACTGCCCGGCCTCAGCCGTCCGCTGTTCTCGCGCTTCGCCGTGGTGCTGGCGCAGAGCGACGGTCTGGCCAAGCGGCTGTGACATTGGGCGCGCGCAAGGTGATTTCCGCCGGCAACATCAAATTCGATTCGCCGCCGCCGCCGGTCGACGCGGCGGAACTGGCGAAGCTCAAGCGCGGCATCGGCGAGCGCCCGGTATTTCTTGCGGCCAGCACGCATCCCGGCGAGGACGACATCGTCGCGGACGTGCATCAAGCGCTGCTCGCCTTCTATCCGGACCTGCTGACCATCATCGTGCCGCGCCATCCTGAGCGCGGCGCCGATATTGCGGCGATGCTCGGCGCGCGAGGTCTGGACAGCGCCAGACGGTCGGGGGGCGATACGCCGGACGCGCAAACGGGCATTTACGTCGCCGACACGGTGGGCGAATTGGGACTGTTCTACGCGATCGCCTCTTTCGCCTTCATCGGCGGTTCGCTGGTGCCGCATGGTGGGCAGAACCCGATCGAGGCGGTGAAACTCGGTGCGGGCGTCGTCACCGGGCCGCACTGGCACAATTTTCCGGAGGTGTATCAGGCCTTGGCGGAACAGGGCGGCTGCCGGTTCGTCACCTCTCGCGAAGACCTCATCCACACGGCCCGCGCCCTGTTCGAGGACCGCACCAGCCTCAATCAGATGCGCCTCAACGCGGAAGCCGCCGTCGCGGAACTGGGCGGCGCGCTCGGGCGCACGCTCGAAGCGATCGAACCGTTCCTGCCGCCCAAGAAAACGCCGACGCTGCCGGGCGGCGTGGTCTATGCGCCTTGAGCCACCCAGCTGGTGGCATGGCTCCTCGCCAACCGACCGGCTGAAGGCGGCGCTGCTCTCGCCCGCCGCCTGGGCCTATGGCGCCGCGGTCGAGGCCAGATTTGCGCTCGCCAAGCCCTACCGTTCGCGCCTGCCCGTGTTGTGCGTCGGCAATTTCACGGTTGGAGGCGCGGGGAAGACGCCGCTCGCCCTGGCGCTCGCCGATATCGCGCGGGGCTTGGGCCATAACCCCGCCTTCCTGACGCGGGGCTATGGCGGCAGCCTTGCCGGTCCGCACCGGGTAGACGCCGAACGCGATAGCGCCGCCGAAGTCGGCGACGAGGCCCTGCTGCTTGCGCGCGCCGCGCCCACCGTGCTGGCGCGGGCCCGCCCGGACGGGGCAAAAGCCATCGAAGCGCTTGGTGCCGGGCTCATCATCATGGATGACGGGTTTCAGAATCCGTCGCTGGAAAAGGACGCTGCCATTGTCGCCATCGATGCGGGAGCCGGGCTCGGCAACGGGCTGGTGTTTCCGGCGGGGCCGCTGCGTGCGCCGCTGCAGGCCCAGCAAAGGCGCGCCGCGCTGGCCGTGCTGATCGGCGAGGGCGGCGGCGACATCAGGGCCAGCCTGAGGGGCGGCCCACCGCTGATCAAGGCGCGCATCGCTCCGGCGGATGGCAATGAATGGCTGCGCGGCGCCCGCGTCGCAGCGTTTTCCGGCATCGGCCGGCCTGGCAAATTCTTCGCCACCTTGCGCGAATGCGGCGCGGAGCTGGCGGCGACGGAGGCGTTCCCCGACCATCACGCTTTCACCGAGGCGGAGGCGCTCGCGCTGACGGCAAAGGCCGATGCGCTTGGCGCCGTCCTCGTGACGACCGAAAAGGATTGGGTGCGGATCGGTGCCGCCTCAGGCGCGCTCGCCGCGCTGAAGGCGCAAGCTCGCGCACTGCCGGTTAAGCTCGTCTTCCCGGCCGAGGACGAAACACGCCTGACCGCGCTCATCGCGGCGCGTCTGGGCCGCTAGGGTTTCCAGCAAAGCGCGTCCCCGCAAAGGGCGAGGATGGACGCCGGTTTGCGTCCGGAAAACGCGACAAGGGGTGACGTTGAATCTCCTGCTTTCTACGCAATCGTGACTTGATAGTGACCTTTGCAAAGCCACATGTTGTGAAGAGTTTGGGAAAGGAACGATGGCAATGATGACGCGTCGCATAGTCTTGACAGGGCTTGCCGCATTGTCCGTCTCCGCTTTGGCGTTGAGACTGCATGGCGGTGCCGGGGCGGCCGAGGAAAGCTTTGAAATCACCAAGACGCCGGAGGAATGGAAGAAGGTTCTCACCCCCGGTCAGTACTATATTCTGCGGGAAGAGGGCACTGAGCGTCCGTTCAGCAGTCCGCTGGATCATGAAAAGCGCGCCGGTATCTTTCACTGCGCCGCCTGCGACCTGCCGCTTTATTCTTCCGAAACTAAATTCGACAGCCGCACGGGCTGGCCGAGCTTCTGGAAGCCGCTCGACAATGCGGTCGGCACCCGCGAAGACCGCACCTTACTGGTCTATGTGCGCACCGAAGTGCATTGCCGCCGGTGTGGCGGGCATCTCGGCCACGTTTTCAATGACGGTCCGCCGCCGACGGGCAAGCGCTATTGCATGAACGGCGATGCCATGACATTCCTGCCGGCGGACAGCACCGACGACAAGGGCCCCGCCTGAGTTCAGTCACACCCGGATAGGAACAGCCATGCGCCGCCTCATCGCGCTTTTCGCGCTCGCTATCGCCGCCCTGAGTACGCCAGCCGCCGCACAGAGCGCGCCGACCGCTACCGCCATCTTCGCCGGGGGCTGCTTCTGGTGCATGGAGCCGCCCTTCGACAAGACCGAGGGGGTGCTTTCGACCACGTCAGGTTACACGGGCGGGACCAAGGTCAACCCGACCTATGAAGAGGTGTCGGCCGGTTCGACCGGGCATATGGAATTGGTCAAAGTCGAATACGATCCGACCAAGGTCGGCTACGAAAAGCTGCTCGACGTGTTCTGGCACAATGTCGATCCGCTGGATGCCGATGGTCAGTTCTGCGACAAGGGATCGCAATATCGCTCGGCGATTTTCTTCGGTAACGAGAAAGAAAAGGAACTGGCCGAGGCTTCGAAGAAACAGGTGGCGGCCAAGCTCGGCAAGGAGGTTGCAACCTCGATCCTTCCGGCGTCCGAATTCTATCCGGCCGAGGAGTACCACCAGAATTACTATCTGAAGAACCCACTGAAATATAAATTCTACCGCTATGGCTGCGGACGCGACGCCCGGCTCGCAGCGGTCTGGGGGGAGAAAAAATAGCGGCCTATCTCCCCGGCCGCCTTGTCCTGACCTGCAGGTAGCGCTGCAGCGAGAGTTCGGCGTTGGCGTAGGGCTCTTGCAGCTCCACGCTCCAATAGCGCAGGTTTTCGATCGGGATCGTTTGCCCGCTCACAGCGCAGCGCACGAAGCCGCCCGGCGTGAGAACCTGAAATTCTCCGTCCAGATATCGCAATTTGGCCTCGCCGGCCTGGCCGATATTTCGTTCGAATCGGTTCATTCACACCACTTGCGTGTCATCTCGCTGCGGAGCTGTTGCGCTCCGCCAGGCGCTGATCCTCCTGGCCTATGAGCCAGCGTTGGAAGTCTTGATACCAATATTGGGCATTCACGCGCGAATTGTACAGATGAAGTTCAGCATGAAAGCCGGGGCAAGATCGGCCTCAATGGACACCTAAAACAGCTGACCCTGCTTCTGCTTGGCTTTCCGGTCCTGGCGTGCCGCCGCGGCTTCGGCGTCGCGAGGCGATTTGGCCGGTTTGGGGGTGGGGCTTTTGCCCTGCACTTCTGCCGGCGTCCGGCCATCGGCGAATTCCAGCTCGACGCAGCCCGCCGCTTCCGCTTCGGCAACGCGCCGCAGCATCCGGCCCTCTGTATCCCGGACCAGCGCAAAACCCCGATCCAGCACGCTTTTATGGCTGAGCGAGCGCAGAAGCTGGCCGAGCGAATCGATGGTGCGGCGGCGCTTCTCCAACCCCGCGATCATGCAATGGCGGCCGCGTCCGGCAAGCTGATCGAGCTTCTCCCGGCCGCGCCGCGCCGGATGCCGCAGCAGCCCCGGCCCGAGGCGCGCCGCCTGCCGGCTCAGCAAGACATGGCGCTGCTGCACCAGCCGGCGCACCACCTGACGCATCTCGCGGTCGATGGCGCGGACGCGCTCATGGCAGCGTTCGGCGCGCTGGGCGATCAGTCGCGCGTCGAGCCGGCCCTGCCAGCGCACCAGCAGCCCACGCTTCTCGGAGGCAAAGCCGCGCAGCGCATGGCGCAGGCGTCCGCTCGCGGTGTCGAAGCGTTGCCGGGCAAAGCCCAGCAAATCCTGAGGCCTGGGCAGGCCACGCGCCGCCGCTCTGAGATCGGAGCGGTTGCCCTCGACGGCGCGGGCGATGGCGTGGCGCTGGCGCGTGCGCAGCTCGGCCATGCGGGCGATCAGCTCGCTCTGCTTGGGCACGGCCCATTCGGCGGCCTTGGTCGGGGTGGGCGCCCGCGCATCGGCGACATAGTCGATCAGCGTCCAGTCGGTCTCGTGGCCGACAGCCGAAATCACCGGAATGCCGCTCGCCGCGACGGCCCGCGCCAGCCCCTCATCATTGAAGCCCCACAGATCCTCAAGGCTGCCGCCGCCGCGCGCCACGATCAGCACATCGGGACGCGGCACACGCGCACCTGGCCCTAGCGCATTGAAGCCCTCGATGGCTGCCTTCACTTCCGCCGCCGATGTCTCGCCCTGCACGCGGACCGGCCAGAGCAGCACGCAAGCCGGAAACCGCTCGGCGAAGCCGTGCAGCATGTCGCGGATCACCGATCCGGTCGGCGAGGTGATGACGCCGACGACGCGCGGCAGAAATGGCAGCGGCCGCTTGCGCGCCTCATCGAACAGGCCTTCGGCGGCGAGCTTCTTCTTGCGTTCCTCCAAGAGCGCCATCAGCGCGCCGATGCCGGCCGGCTCGATCGCCTCGACAACGATCTGATAGCTCGACTTGCCGGGATAGGTGGTGACGCGGCCCGTGGCGATCACCTCCATGCCTTCCTCGGGCTTGAAGCGAAGGCCCGCGAAGGTGCCCTTCCAGATCACCGCGTCGATCTTGGCGCGGTCGTCCTTCAGCGCGAAATAGGCGTGGCCCGAGGAATGCTGGCCGCGAAAGCCGGAGATTTCGCCGCGCAGCCGCACATAGCCGAACGAGTCCTCGACGGTGCGCTTGACCGCCATCGACAGCTCGGAGACCGTGTATTCCGCGACATTGCCGGGAGGGGTGTCTTTCATCCGCGCCAATCTAGCTGCCCTGCCCTAAGGGGTGCAAGCCTATGACGATTTGTGCTATCAGGCGTGCCCATGAATGTTCTGCTCATCGGCTCCGGCGGGCGCGAGCACGCCCTCGCCTGGGCGCTCAGCGCCAGCCCGCTGCTCACCAAGCTCTATTGCGCGCCGGGCAATGCCGGAATCGAGGCTTGCGCCGATTGCGTTCGGCTCGATGCCGGCGATCATGGTGCGGTGATCGATTTCTGCCGCGCGCCGCGACATCGGGCTGGTGGTGATCGGGCCGGAGGCGCCGCTCGTCGCGGGGCTCGCCGACGATTTGCGGGCGGCTGGGGTCAAGACGTTCGGCCCCGGCAGGGAGGGCGCGCAGCTCGAAGGCTCGAAGGGCTTTACCAAGGCGCTCTGCGCCGCGCACGGAATTCCCACGGCCGACTTTGCGTCATTTTGCCGAGCGCGATGCCGCGCTCAGCTTCCTGCGCGGCAGATCGACGCCGATCGTCATCAAGGCGGACGGGCTGGCGGCAGGCAAGGGCGTCATCATCGCCGAGACGTTCCAGGATGCCGAGGACGCGGTGAGGCGCTGCTTTGACGGCGAATTCGGCGCGGCGGGCGCCGCGGTCGTCATCGAGGAATTTCTCGGCGGCGAAGAGGCCAGTTTTTTCGCGCTTTGTGACGGCGTCAACGTGCTGCCGCTCGCCAGCGCGCAGGACCATAAGCGCGCCTTCGACGGCGACAACGGCCCCAATACGGGCGGCATGGGCGCCTATTCTCCCGCGCCGGTCATGACGCCCGAGGTGGAGCGGCGGACGATGCAGGAGATCATCCTGCCCACCGTCGCCGCCCTCAGGGAGCGCGGCATCGTGTATCAGGGCGTGCTCTATGCGGGACTGATGATCGAGGCGGGCGCGCCCCAAGCTGATCGAGTATAATGTCCGCTTCGGCGACCCGGAATGCCAGGTGCTGATGATGCGGCTCAAATCCGATCTTCTGGCGGCGCTGCTCGCTACCGCCGATGGCGTGCTCGACCGCTTCAGCCTGCGCTGGAGCGACGATACGGCGCTGACGGTGGTGATGGCCGCAAATGGCTATCCGGGCGATTATGCCAAGGGTTCCCAGATCGGCGGCCTTGATGCGGCCGCCATCGACGACCAAGTGATGATCTTTCAAGCCGGCACCCGGCGCGACGGCACGCAGATTCTTGCCGATGGCGGGCGCGTCCTGAACGTGACCGCGCTGGGCTCATCGGTGGCGGAGGCGCGGCGAAGGGCCTACGCTACGCTGGCGCGGATCGATTGGCCGGGCGGCTTCTACCGCCGCGACATCGGCTGGCGCGGCATGCCCCTTAAGGAGCGCGATGCAGACCCTGCCTGATCTCTTCCCCGGCTTCGAAAGCCGCCGGTTCACCACGCGAAGGCGCCGAGATTTTCGCGCGCATCGGCGGCAGCGGACCGCCGCTGTTCCTGCTGCACGGCTATCCGCAGACGCACGTCATCTGGCACCGTGTCGCGCCGCGCCTCGCCGAACGGTTCCAGCTCATCATTCCCGATCTGCGCGGCTATGGCGCAAGTTCGACGCCGCCGACCGATGAAGCGCATTACAGCTATTCGAAGCGGGCGATGGCGCGGGACATCATCGACATCGCCGATCAGCTCGGGCTGCGAAGCTTTCTGCTGTGCGGGCATGATCGCGGCGGACGCGCCGCCTATCGGCTCGCGCTCGACCATCCCGGACAGGATCGAGAAGCTCATCCTGCTCGACATCGTGCCGGTCTACGATATGTGGCACCGGCTGACGCGCGACCTGGCCATGCAGATCTTCCACTGGACGTTCCTGGCGCAGCCCGCGCCCTGGCCGGAGGAGATCATCGGCCGCGATCCGGTCGGCTGGCTCGATCACAAGCTGGCGCGCTGGGGCGGCAGCGGCGACCTCTCGGTGTTCGCGCCGGAAGCGCTGGCGCATTACCGCGCGTTTTTCTCCGAGCCCGCCCGCATCCACGCCACTTGCGAGGATTATCGCGCCGGAGCCGGCTACGATCTGGCCGCCGACGAAGCCGACCGCGCCGCCGGCACGCCGCATCGCCTGCCCGGTCGCGGTGTTCTGGGGGGCGAAGGGCATTCCCAGCAAGACGAGCGGTCCGCTCGCCATCTGGAAGACATGGTGCGACAGCGTCGAGGGCCGGGCGATCGAATCAGGACATTTCCTGCCGGAGGAAAATCCGGATGAGACGACGACGGCGATCTTGGACTTTCTGACGGGATCGGGGCCGGATGGCAGCGCCTGAGGGGGAAGACCGCATCGCGCGGAACCATGCGAGCCCGGCCTCAGCGTTCGCCGGTGGCTCGGGCCCGAGTTTCGCCATCGCGCTGGGCGGCGGCGGCGCGCGCGGCTTCGCCCATGTGCTGATCCTGGAAGCGCTGGACGAACTCGGCATCCGGCCAAGGCTGATCGCCGGAACCAGCATCGGCGCGCTGATCGGCGCGGCCTACGCCGCGGGCATGAGCGGGGCGGACATCCACGTTTTCTGCCACGAGTTGTTCCAGAAGCGCACCCAGATCGTGAAGCGGCTGTTCTCGCGCTGGAGCGCGGCGCTGACCGACCGGCTGGGGTCTTCAGGCATTTCGATCCTGCCCGGCGAGCGCGTGCTGGAAGCGATCCTCCCCGAAGCGCTGCCCGCGACGTTCGACGAGCTGAAGATCCCGCTGCTCGCCGTCACTACCGATTTCTACACCCAACGCCCTTGCATCCTGGCGCATGGACCCTTGATGCCGGCCATCGTTGCCAGTTCGGCGCTGCCTGGCGTGCTGCGGCCGGTCGAATTGGACGGCAAAGTGCTGATCGACGGCGGTTTCGTCAATCCGGTGCCGTTCGACCTGCTGAAGGGCCACGCCGATATTATCGCCGCTATCGATGTGTGCGCGGGGCCGCAGGCGAGCCGGGGGCAGGTGCCCTCGCTGATCGAGGCGATCATCGGCTCCAACCAGATCACCATGCGATCGGTGATGAGCGAGAAGCTCAAAAGCGCCGCGCCCGACATTCTCATCCGGCCGGACATCGGCCAGTTCAAGGTGCTGGATTTCTATAAGATCGACGAGATCTTCGCCGCCTCCGAAGGGGCCAAGGACGAATTCAAGCGCGCCTGCGATGCAGCGATGGCGCGGGCCTGACGCGCGTTAGAGCATTTTCCAGCAAAGCGGATGCCGGTTGCGTCGAGAAAATGCGACCAAACGGAGAGTTAGAGCCCCGCTCCGATTCAATCGGAGCGGAAAGGCTCTAGAGTTTGCCAACACTGAGCTGAGCCCGCACCGTGCGACTGTTCGCCGCCCTCAAAAATGTTAACGCCGGGCTTTGAAGAACGCGCGTAGCAAGGTGGCGGATTCGGCCTCGGCGATGCCGCCATAGACCTCCGGGGCGTGGTGGCAGGTGGCTTGCGCAAAGAAGCGTACCCCGTGCTCCACGGCGCCGCCCTTCTCGTCGGGAGCGCCGAAATAGAGGCGGGCCAGCCTAGCAAAGGAGATCGCCGCCGCGCACATGGCGCAGGGTTCCAGCGTCACATAGAGCTGGCAGCCGGTGAGGCGCTCGCTGCCGAGCAGGCTGGCGGCGGCGCGGATCACCAGAATTTCAGCGTGCGCGGTGGGGTCGCGCAGCTCCAGCACGCGATTGCCTTGGCGGGCGAGCAGAGCGCCGTCCGCGCCCAGCAGCACCGCGCCGACCGGGACTTCGCCCCGGCGCGCGGCGGCTTCGGCCTCCCGTAAAGCGAGGGACATGGGAGAGGCCGGCGTCACGGAAGATAGGGCGCGGTGTTGGCGGCGCAGGAGCATTTCCCAGCAAAGTGGATGCCGGTTTGCGCCCGGAAAATGCGACAAAACAAGGAATTAGAGCCCCGCTCCGATTCAATCGGAGCGGAAAAGGCTCTAGCGGAGGGTGCGACGCTTTCGCAGCCTTCGCGAGCGTAGGCCCCCTCACCCGCCCGCCTGCGGCGGGGGCCCTCTCCCGCGAGGGGCGAGGGCAGAGAAGAGAAAGAGCAGTCGCGGGGTGGGGCCGCGCATTTGGGGCAAAAATGAGCGCAGCGCCCTGCAAGCCCCCCGCTCACAGGGCGCGCGCGGCCCCCAGCATTATGCGGCGTCGGAAGTCGGCTTGGCCGTGCTGCCGGGCGAAAGCGGCGTCGGGCCGACCATGCCGCCGAGATCGGGTTTCTCCCGCTCGACAGCGACCGGCTCCTTCTCCTGCAGCCGGGTGAGCGGCTCACCCTTTTCGGCGGCGTCCAGGCCGTCGCGCATTTCGATGCTCTTGAACTCAACGCGGGCCTCCTCACGGCGATATTCGAGAAGCTGCGTCTTCGGCACCAGGAATTGGCTGGCGCGGACTTCGCGCACCTGATCCATGTCCTCGGTGAAGGCGCCGGCCCGGAACAGCGTCTCGATGGCCTTGGCCACAGAGCGGGTGATCCGCTGGCCCTGGTCCTCATTGATCCGGCCCGCACCCTGGGCGTCCTTGACGCGGGTGATGAAACCGGCCGCCATCATCGCCACTTCGATCTGATAGCGGAAATTATCCTCCGCCGAATATTTGATGCGGTCCCAAACGGCGATCAGCAGCTCGGAAATCTCGTCCATGATCGCGGCCGCGCCGAAAAAGTCGAAGCTTTTCGTGCTGCCGCTGTCGATGGAGCCGACCGAAAGCCCGGTATTGTCGCCGCCGCGCAGCGCCGACATGCCTTCATAGAACTCGTCCAGGGAGCGCATGACATTGATGATCACATGCGGATCGGTGAGCGAGCGCTCCTTCTCGGCGACCAGAAGCCGCAAGCGCTTGATCTCCTGCTCGTCGCCCGAACCGTCGGCGACAATGAGCTGGTCGCGGTCGTTTTCGCGGGTCAGCAGCTCGCGCAGCTTCGGCATGACGAAGATGACATTGTACGCCCCCACATCGACATCTGCCATGAGTTTGCGCGACACGGCCTGCTCGCCATCGATCAGCGCCGACCAGAAGGCGAGGTCGAGCAGCGGCGTAAGGCCGAAAAAGGACATCATATCCTTTTCGTCCTCGGCGAATTCCTGATAATGGCGCATGAACACATTGTAGGCGAGCAGGATCTTCTGCGTCCGGTTCACGCCTTCGGCCTGCTGGCCGTTGCGCGCGGCGCGGAGCAGTTCCCTGATCTGCGCTGCCTGCAGCGCGTCCTTCAAGGTGTTCACAGCTTTGATGATACGGTCTCTACGCATCTTATTGTCCCCGTCCAGCACACGAATCAGTTCCTGGTATCATACCAGTCGAAAAGAGGCGAAGATGAGTTTAGGGCGAGATACACACATAACTGAAGACTTGCCAGGAGAAAGAATCGCCAAAACCATTGCTCGTTCCGGGCTGTGCTCGCGCCGCGACGCCGAAAGACTGATTGCCGAGGGACGCGTCATTCTGAATGGCCAGCGTCTGAGTAGTCCCGCGGTGAATGTCTCGCCAAAGGACACGATTCTCGTGGATGGCAAACCCCTATCCGCCGCCGAGCCGGCCAAACTGTGGCGCTATTACAAGCCGAAGGGCCGCGTCACCACCCATCGCGATCCGGAGGGACGCCCCACCGTATTCGAGGCGCTACCGGAGCAGATGGGGCGCGTCATCTCCATCGGGCGGCTCGATTTCAACACCGAAGGACTGCTGCTTTTGACCAATGACGGGGCTTTGGCGCGTCACCTGGAAAGCCCGTCCACGGGCTGGCTGCGCCGCTACCGGGTGCGGGTCAACGGCAAGGTCGAGCAAGGCGCGCTCGACGCGCTCGCCAAAGGCGTCGCGATCGACGGCATGAAATACGGCCCCATCGAGGGCAAGCTCGACCGGGTGCAGGGCGCCAATTGCTGGCTGACGCTGGGCTTGCGGGAGGGCAAGAATCGCGAGGTGCGCCGCATCATGGAGCATATGGGGCTGGTGGTGAACCGGCTGATCCGGCTCTCGTTCGGTCCGTTCATCCTCGGCGAGCTGGAACCGGGCGGCATCGAGGAAGTGAAGCGGCGCGTGCTCGCCGACCAGCTTGGCGAGGAGGTGGCGCTGACGCTGGGCATCAGGGAAAAGCGCCAGACACGCGGCGATTCGCCGTCCGGCGGCCCGGCAAAACACCGGCAGCCGCAGGGTGAAGCCGGCTGCAAAGCGGCGCGTCCGCCAAAGCGCCCGCCCGCCAGATCCGCGAAGTCAGCCAAGCCCCGCCGCGAGCGTCCCGCCCGATGAGGATCGTCGCCGGGCGGTTTCGCGGCGCGGCGCTGACTACGCCCAAAGGACAGGACATCCGTCCGACCGGCGACCGGGTGCGCGAAGCCATCTTCAACATTCTCGCCCATGGCATCGAGGGCGCCGAGGTCGAAGGCGCGCGGGTGCTCGACCTGTTTGCCGGAACCGGCGCATTGGGGCTGGAAGCGCTGTCGCGCGGCGCCGCTTATGTGCATTTCGTCGAGGACAGCCCCGAGGCGCGCGGCCTGATCCGGCGCAATATCGAAGCGCTCGGCGCAACCGGCACCACCCGCATCTACCGGCGCGACGCAACCCGGCTCGGCGCGGCGGGCACGCTGCGGCCGTTCGATCTGGTCTTCGCCGATCCGCCTTACGGAAGGGGCCTGGCCGAAAGAGCCCTGCAATCGGCGCTCGCCGGAGCGTGGCTGACGCCGCAGGCGATCGCCGTCATCGAGGAAAGCGCCGCCGCCGCGTTGGAACTTCCGGCGGGATTTGCGCTTATCGACCAGCGCATCTATGGCGACACCGCCATACGCTTTCTACGCCTTTCGAGCCAAGATTTGTCGGCAGACGAAACGCCGCCCGCTCTGTAGTGTTACCCCAGCGGCCCGGCAAGTGGCGGCGCAATTGAACCGGAGACGAACAGGAGCGGATATGAGCTACATCCAAGATAGTCTCGGCGCGAACGAGACAGTGCATTACGTTGGGCATTTCCCTGTGATCGACTATGTGATGGCCTATGGCGCCCTGATCGTTGCCGCTGTGCTGGGCATCTGGAGCAACGGCGCCGACTATCCGATCCTGGCGATGGTGGCCGTCGCCATCGGCGTGATCGTCTATCTGATGATCATGATCCCCATCTGGACAACAGAAATCGGGGTTACCAATCAGCGCGTCATCCTCAAGCGCGGATTCATCAGCCGCCAGACCATGGAACTTCAACTGCGGTCCATCGAGGAAGTCAGCGTCGACCAGGGCGTATTGGGGCGCATCTTCGGCTTCGGCAAAATCAACATTTCCGGGACGGGCGAAGACCAGATTGACCTGCCCTCCATCGGCGAACCCCTTCTGCTGCGAAAGCATTTGCAGGAAGCGATCGGGGCAATCCAGCATGCAACCACACCTGTCAGCAGCACCGCGTCCGCTTAAGCGCCCGCGCCCGCCCGCCCCTGAAACCGGTTCGCATTACCGGTAGCGGTGCTTGCCTGCAACGTCCGGACTCGATTAAAGCTGGTATAGTACCCGCGGGGATCGGGGAAGGGCGCATGCGGAAACAAAACGAGCCGGACACACCGGCGCACGTGGACAGGTCGTTCAGCCTCGGCTTCGAACGGCTGGGGCTGCTGCCGCTGCATTATCGCTGGCCCGCACTCGTCCTCGTTATCGCCGTGTCGGTGTTCGCGGCATTCGGAATCGGGCGGATCAAGGTCGATGATTCGCTGACCGAGCTGTTCCGGGCCGACACACCGGATTTCAGGCAATATGAACGGCTGTCCAGCCGGTTTCCTTCGAGTGAATATGACGTGCTGGTCGTCGTCGAGGGGCCGGCGCTGCTTGAGCGGGATTCGATCGAGGCACTGCGCGACACCGTCATCGACATGCAGTTCGTCCCCGGAATACAGGGCCTGATCTCGATCTTTTCCGCCCGCGCCGCGCCCGACCCCGGCCGCATTCCCGCGCCCCTGTTTCCCGGAACGCTACCGGAAGGCAAGGCTTACACCAAGCTCATCAGCGAAATCCGGGCGAACCGGATCATCTCGGGGAAAATCCTGTCCGATGACGGGCAGTTGACGCTGATCGTCATCGCGCTCGACCCGGAGGCGGCCAAGACCGGCGGGCTGGACGCGGCCATCCGCGAGATCAAGGATACGGCGATCCGGCATCTGGAGGGGACCGGGCTCAGCGCGAAGCTCGCCGGTGCGCCGGTGATGCAGCTGGAAATCCGCAACGCGGTGCAGCGCGACCGCATCGTCTACAATGGGCTGGGCTTTCTCATCGGCGTCCTCATCGCCTTGATTTTCTTCCGGCATGTCTCCTTCATGGCAATTGCCGCAGTGCCGCCCGCCATCGCCATATTGTGGTCTCTGGGCCTGCTGGGCTGGATGGATTTCCGGCTGAACCTGTTCCTCAACGTCATCTCGCCGCTCACCATGGTCATGGGGTTCGCCGATTCGACGCAGATGACCTATGCCATGCGCGACCGCATGCTGGCGGGTGACAGCCGTATGCAGGCCATCAGGCATGCCGTGCTCGTGGTCGGCCCCGCCTGCTTCCTCAATGGCGCCACGGCGGCGCTCTCCTTCATCGCGCTGACCTTCGCCGACAGCGCGCTGATCCAGACCTTCGGCATCGCCGGGGCCATCTGTATGGCCGTGACGTTCCTCGCCGTCATCGTCGTGCTGCCGCTGCTGGCGGTGCTGCTGCTGAGCGCTGACAGCCTGGTCGCCGCGCGGCTGGCGGAGCAGGACGGCGCGATGCATGGGCTGCGCCGCTTCTGCGCCACGATTGCCGGTGTCGTAACGCGCCGCCCATGGGCGTTTGCGGGCGCCGGCCTGGCGCTAGTCATCGCGTTCGGCGTGGCGCATGCCACATTGCAGCCGCGCTACCGGCTCGCGGATCAGGTGCCGGACCGTGAGCAGGCGGTCGCCGCGTCGAGCCGGCTCGACATGAAGCTGACCGGCGCCAACCCCGTCGACATCATGGTGGAGTTGCCGCCCGGCGAGACCGTTTACGAGGCGGGACCGCTCGGCGTGATCGGCGAGGTGCACCGGGTCGTCGAACAGCAGGCGGGCGTCGGCAATGTCTGGTCGGTGGAAACCATGGTGCGGTGGCTGGCCGAGTTGGGCCAGACGGATATCGCCACGCTCAAGGCGTATGTCGGCCTTTTGCCCGCTCATCTGACGCGCCGCTTCGTCACCGCCGAACAGGACGCCGCCGTCGTCACCGGCCGCATTCCCGATATCGATGCCAGCGCCCTGCTCCCCACAGTGCAAAAACTGAAAGCCGCATTGGCGCCGGTGCGTCAGGAGCATCCCGACTATCGGATTTCCGTCAGCGGCCTTGCGGTGATCGCCGCGCGCAACAGTGCCGCCATGATCCAGAAGATCAATCTCACGCTGACGGCGGAGATGGTGGTCGTGTCCGCCCTGATCGGGCTCGCCTTCCGCTCGGTCCTGATCGGGGCGGTGAGCCTGCTGCCGGGGCTGTTCCCGGTCGTCACCTCCGGCGCATCGCTGGCGCTGACCGGCGAAGGCATGCAATTCGCCAGCATCATCGCACTGACGGTGGCGTTCGGGCTGGGGCTGAATGCGACCATTCATTATCTCAACCGGCTGAAGCGGGAAGAGCGGCCGGGCCGCGATCCGGCCGAGGCGGCCTTGCGCGCCACGGTGCTGATGGGACCGGCGCTGATCCTGACAAGCATCGTGCTCGCCTGCGGGCTGGCGGTGACCGTATTCTCGGACCTGCCGTCGCTGCGGCTATTCGGCCGGCTCAGCGCCACGACGCTTATCGCGGCGATGGTGGGAGGCCTATTCCTGTTGCCTGCCTGCATGCTGCTGGTGCGGCGGGCCGAGACTGCGGCGGGGCGGAAATTCCGGCGGCGCCCGCCCGATCTGATGCCGGACATGCCCTAAGCCACGACTTGACGCCCTCGCCCGCTGTGGCTAAGCCGATGCTGTGTCAGCCGGGGCTGGGGGTGCCGCGTTCCGCCGATCCGGCCAATTGTGGAATTCGATCATGTCCCGCACCGAAACGGAGGCCGGCCACGCCCGGCTCGGCAAATTGCGCCTCTGGGGGCGCTTCACCCCGTTGGGCCTCGCCGTCGCCATCCTCGCACTCGCCGCCGATCAGGCACACAAATACTGGATGATCGACGTTTACCGCATCGCCGAGCGCGGTCGTGTCGAGATCGCCCCGTTTTTCGATCTGGTGATGATCTGGAATCACGGCATCTCCTATGGCCTGCTGCAACAGGACGGCATGACGGGACGCCTGCTGCTGATGGTGTTTTCGATCGCGGCGGTAACGATGCTGTTCCTCTGGATGAGCAACGCGGCGTCCCGGCTGGTCGCGATATCGCTCGGTTTCGTCATCGGCGGCGCGCTGGGTAATATCGCCGACCGCATCTTCCATGGCGCGGTGGCGGACTTCTTCTCCTTCCATTATGCGGGCTATTATTGGTACGTCTTCAACATTGCCGATGTGGCGATTACCGCAGGGGTGATCGGGCTGATCCTCGACTGGCTGATCGCGCCCGCCGCTACCAAGCGCACGCTTTAGCCGCGGCCGTCATCGCCGCCGTCGAAGCAGCGGCGTAGGCAGGATAACGAATGCGCCGGACCGGCGAGATTGCCACTCGCCAAACCTCATGCGCGTTTGATAGGTTGGGCGCGTCCGGGTCTCCGGCGGCCCATTCCACGTCGTTCACCTCCTATTAAACTCACATTTCGCTCAATTCGAAGATGTAGATCGCAAAATTTGCGCGGCAGTCGCTCACTTGCTGACAGGACCTGAACATGATCAACGGCATCACAAAATTCCTGCATCGATCAATTCTCACAGGTTTTACGGCACTTCCGCTTTGCCTGCTGCTTCCCGGGGCCGGGTCGGCGCAGCAATATCTCGGCAATGCCCGGCAGAAATGCTCCGACCAGGTGACGGTCACGGCGCCGGGCTTGTCGGTCGCGGTGCGCCAATTCGAATCCCGGTCCGCCGATGTGAGCAGCACCAAGATCGGCGTGAAATGCGGCGGTCAGCAGCTGCCCGATGTCGACTGCCCGGCTAATACCAACAAAATACTGGTCGACCGAAGCCAGGGGGGAAGCGTCTTTTCGATCATCTGCTTGCAGAAATAGACGGCATCGCTCGGGTTGAAACTGCGTCGTTGGGGGAGAAGAACGACATGGCGGCGGACGAAACGGCAAAGACCAGCATCTCACAAACCATTGTCCTGTTCATATTGCCGGCCGGCATTCTGGGCTTTCTGGCGGTGGGGCTGTTCTTTGATTTTCTCGGCACGCAGGCAACCGAGATCGCCAAGCTGATCAACGAGATCGAGATCAAGTGCAAGAGCGATCTGCTGGGCGGTCTGGGAGTGCTGACGCCTACCGATCCCAATGCCGGCAGCTTCGTCACCTGCGCGCATTACCTGCCCAGGATCGGGATGTTTTTCGCGCTCCTCGCCATTTGGCTCATCGTTGCCAATCTGGTGACGCTGAAGCTGTTCGAGATCGTACGCCGCCGCGACGTGCGCTTCCTGATCGCCGCCGTGACCGGCATGCTGCTCCCCGCCATCATGCTCTATAAATATTGGAGCGTCATACCGGTGAGTTTGGGGCTTGGCGGCGGGTTTCCGGCGTTCACGGTGCTTGTCATCCTGGAGACCGCCGCGATCGAGGGCCTTTATGCCTACCGCTTTTTTAGATCGCCGGACCGCCCGCAATCCGCCGTACCGATCGCCACTGTGTTCTTTGGCTCGATCGGCGTTTTTGTCGCGCTCTCCCTGCTATTCGCTTATTACCCGATTAATCTGTTCAATTATGTCGGCTCCACCAACACCATCGTGCTGTATGCGCTGCTGGCTTACGGGTTCCTGGGCGGATTGTTCTATTACGGGCGGCAAACCGGCGTTCCCTTTGCGGGCATTCTGCTGATCTGGATAATCGTGATCGATGCGCTGGGCGTCACGCACGGCAATACGGTGCCGACGCGGGCGATTACGTCGACGCAGCCCAAGGGCGAGCAGCAGTTCCTCAGCTGGCTGGCTGCCCGGCGCGACAGCGCCGCCTTTGCCGGCAAGGAATACCCCGTCTATATCGTCGCTTCGGCAGGCGGCGGGATTTATGCCGGAATGCGGTCGGCCTATTTCCTGGATTTTCTGCAGAAGACGTGCCCGTCCTTCGCGCACCATATCTTCGCGATCAGTGGTGTCTCCGGCGGCGGCCTTGGCGCGCTCGCCTTCGCGTCGCAACAGCAAAGCCTTCAGCCGCGCGGCCTGATGCCCTGCGACCCGGCGGTGGAGCCCGAAGCCGTCGCGACGCCGCAGCCGACGCCGATCCTCGACGATTTCTTCGCCAAGGACCTGCTGTCGACCATCCTTGGCGCCGGGCTGTTTCCGAATATGCTGCAGCGTGTCATTCCCTGGCCGATCCCTCCGCTCGACCGGGCGCAGGCGTTCCGTAAGGCGCTCGGCGAAAATTGGCGCGACGCGCTGAGGGCAGCCTCCAAACGCAACCCTCGGGCCATGCGGGCAGCGGTGCCTGGAGCGGCCGCAACCGGCTGTTCGAGACGCAATTATTTCGCCGCCTGCGAGATCGTCTCCTATTGGAACCCGGCGGCCGACGTTCCTATGCTGGTGTTCAATTCGACCGAAGTGGATACGGGAGCCCCGGTCGCATTGTCCAATCTGGACTCGCTTTATTACGCCAACAGCCTTGCCTCCAGAGGCAGCCCGAGCTTTGAGAGCCGCTCGATCAACCTGATCGACGCCGCCAGCCTGAGCGCGCGCTTTCCCATCGCCCTGCCCGCCGGGTTCCTTAGCGGCTTCGGCGGTCCGAAGAGCATTCGCCTTGTCGATGGCGGCTATTTCGACACCTCCGGGCTGACCATCGCGCAGGCCATCAAGACCGCCGTCGACGAGATCGCGCGCGCGCAAAATCTGCCCGTCAAGGTGCGCGTCATCTATCTGGGCGAGACGGTGCCAAGCGTCTACAATCTGGTGGCCAGCAATATTCAGAAGGCCAACATGCCCGAATCGAGCGGCATCGAAGCCTTTCGAGGCGCCGAACTTACCGCGCATATCAAGGCGCTGTTGCAGGCGCGGGACCAGCAAAGCGCCGAAACGGTGCGCCGGGTGCTGCTGGCCGACCCGAGCGCGCTGAGCCTGCGTTGGATTTTGCCCTTCGCCGACGTCAAGGACCCGCCCTGCTCCGACATCCCGCTCGCCTGGTATCTCGCGCCATGCACGCTGCGCGTCCTGAAGGTCAAGCTGCAGGACGCGCTGGAGAATTCGGATGCGCTGCCGACGCTGCGCGCCGATCTGTCGCCGCAGTCACCGGAGCCTGCGCCGGCTCTGGCGGCTCCAGCGGCTCCGGCGGCTCCCCAATGACGCCGCCGCCGGGACGGCGTCGCTGAGATTGTCGTCGCGTCGCGGGGCGGATTGAGCGCCATCGCGGGGGCGGCATTTGCCCCCGGCAACCGTGACCTGTCTATGGCGTATCGATCGATATGTCGTCGGCGCCCGGCGATCCGCCGCGCAGGATGGCGATGGCAGGGACATCCTTGATCACCGGAATTCCGAGGTCTCTCAGGATTTGCTCCGTCGCGGGCGTCGGCGCTTCCAACAGTGCGTCCACAAGATTCGCGCGATGGGAGCAGGCGGCGGGGTAATGACGTTTCCGGCCGCATTGCGAAGCTGCGTCCGGCGTCAGTTCGAAGCTGGCGCGGCGCAGGATGGACGAAGAGATTTGCGCAACGCGGTGCTCGCCTGCGCGGTAGCGGGGGCGGGACGTGGCATAGCGCCTGACTCCAATGAGCGATGATCGCGCGTGGCCTCGCAGCGCGGCGTTTTTCCGGCGAAGCAGAGCGATCCTCGCGGGCCGAGCGGATGCGTCGATTGCAAGAGTTTGACGCGGTGCTGCAATCGCGGCGGATGCAGCGCCGAGCGCGATTGCCGCTGCAAGGCCGAAACACATCGTCCATATAAAGCGCTGCAACACCATCGCACTCACACTCCTAAAAGCCCGAGGCGAGCAATGCAGCGGCGGAATGGGCGCTGCTAAAACTGCTGGATGCTGATTCCGCCGCCAGACCCGTATTGCTCGACCGCAATCCCGCCAGCCGTGCCGGATTGTTGTATATTCCAGCTATTGTTATCGCCGAATTGCTTAAGAACGGCTTTCTGATTGTCGTCGGATTGCTCGATCTTACCGCTATTGCCCGAACCGTTCTGCTCGATGTCGGCGTCGCTGCCGCTTCCCTCCTGAGTGATTTCAGCATTGTTGCCATCGCCTTTTTGAGCAATGGATGCGGTGTTCTGCTGGTTTAAAACGCCGAGATAATTCTGCAGGATTGATGCGCGGTTTGCATCGCCCTGCTGCGTGACGGAGGCGACATTTGCGCCGCCGGCGCCTTCCTGCTGGATGACAGCGTTATTTTGCGCGCCGATTTGCCCGATATCGGCGTCATTGTCGAGGCCGCTGCCGGTCTGGGAAAGCGTGGCGCTGTTGCCTGTGCCGTCCTGCATGATCGACGCGTGATTGGCACCGTCGGAACCGCTTTGCTCGATCCCGGCTTCGTTGTCGCTGCCTTTTTGGATGCTCTCGCCGTGATTGTTGGCGTGGTTGCCCTGCTGGTCGATCGTGGTCTGCTGCCGGTCGCCGATCTGCTCGATGGATGCGGCACTTTGATTGGACTCCGCAACGGCTTCGCCCGCCGCCGCCAGGGTAAACATGACCAATATCGAAAGAATGTAAGGCTTCATTGCAAATCCCCGCGGGTTTGGGCTCTGGACGGCTCCGGCATATTGAGGTCAGCCCGGTGGGGCTGACCTCTGAAGTGTAGGTGGCTCAGTTCTGTACGACGTGAGCTATCAAGCCGCCACCCGACTGCGTGATCATCGAGCTGTTCATGCTGCCCATGCCGCCCTGGTCCACGGTGATCTCGTTCATGGTACCCATCCCATGCTGCTCGGTCGTCGAGTCGCTGATGTTGCCCGTACCGTTCTGGTTGACGATCGCCAAATCGCCGTCGCCGTCCTGGGTAATCATTGACGTGTTCGTCGTGCCGCCGGCGCCATGCTGGTCCAACTCCACGCTCTGGTTCGCACCATCCTGCTTGACGATGGAGCCGCTCGTGGTGTCTGTGCCGCCCTGGTGAATCTTGGCGTCGAGGTTGCTCCCCGTCACAACAAGACCCTGGTCGAGATCCGAAGTGCTCTTGTTTCCGCTGCCGTCCTGCGTGACTTTTGCCTTGATGCCAGTGCCGATCTGGTCGACATGTGACACGTTCACGTTGTCGTCGGCAAAGGCAGGCATTGAAACGGATAGAGCCAAAAGAGACGCGGCGAGGAACGAATATGTCTTCATAATATTCTCCGTATTGTGATGGCCTGCATCAAAAAATGCGTGCCTGATGTGAGGGTCTCCTGACCCCTTCTGTTCTGAGAAGCGTTACTGAGAACTTGCTCCTCCTTCATCGCCCTCCGGCGGTGAATCTCCGCTTAAGGCCGCCATTGTTTTTGCGGCCCTTCCAAGCGCATTGCCGTCGACGAACCCGGTTTTCCGAGGAAACTTATCGGCTGCTGATGCGGCGCCCGGATCGATCGGTGCTGGTCGGTTCGGAGGTTTCCGCGTCACCGTTGGATGTGGTGGACGTGTCCCAAGGCGTCGCACGCGCCCTCGCGGCGGAACGGCGCGGCTCACTCTTGGTCTTCACGCCGGGCGCGGTTGCCGCGGTAGCCGCAGCCTCGTTCAGCGCCATTTTTACGGGCTCGGCGCGCGGCGCCTGAGCACTGGTTACCAGTTTGGTGTCGCCCGCCCGGTCAGCCGACGCCATTTCCTCAGCCTTATAGGCGTTGTACAGCTTGCTCTGTGCGGTCTTGTCCGCGAAGGACCACACATTGGTTTCGCTGCCCTCCAGCACCATGGCGTAGACCGCCTTCTCGATCGCCTGCTGCACGGCGATCTGATCGGGTTCGTTCTTGGTGAAGCCGCCTTCGGCCTCCAGGATCTTGTCCAGTGCGATATATTTGAAGACGCTGCCTTGCAGGCCGATCGAGGCGATCGTTTTATGCGTCGTCACCGAGGCAAGCACCTGCCCGTTCTTGGTGCTGATGGCGCGCAAATAGATGGTAACCGTGTCGAGACGGTATTTGACGTCGCCGCCTATGCCGAGCAGCCGCGCGCCCAGGCCGCCGGTCTGCAGATTGCTGTCGAAGCCAATGATGCCGCCCTCGAAGATGATGCCCGCGAACAGCAGCGGCGGCAGCGCCTGCGGATTGACCTGCTTCTCGCCGAGATAGACCATGCGCATCTGGGTGATGATGCGGCGTTCCTTCAGCAGATTGTCGATCTTTTCGCGCTCGACGACAGTGAACCAGCTGCCATTGCCGACATCCTGCAACGCCTTGATCAGGACCGAGGTGCCGCCCTGCGTGACGGCTTTCGATAAGGTTTGCGTTGTTTCGGAAGGTTTGAACTGGCCGGTCTGGTCGGTATAGTTGTAAACCGCGACGACGACTTTTTCCGACGGCGGCGGCAGGTCGCGCAGGCTTTGGTTGACTTCGGTGATCGGGTTCATGACCGGCGGCAGAATACCGGCCGAAAGCTGGTCCTTGGCCATCTCATTGGAACAGCCGGCGAGCCCGGACACGATTAATGCGGCGACGATGCCGCCGACAAGCTTACCAGCATTTTTCCGCATTCGCCGTCTTGCCCCTAAAGAATTCATGATATGAAAACCGCATGCTTCACGGGGAGAGCGCCCTTCGCCCCGGCCTGAAGAATGTTCGGCATGCCCCCCGCGCTAATGGAGCGTCGGGATGGAAATATTGGTGACCTCTCCGGTACTGAAATCCGTGACGATCAGGCGAACCTCGGTGCCTGTATTGATAAAGCTGATTTGCTGATCATCGAAAACGACCGTGCCGCTCGGCTGCGCGTTCGCGTCCGAAGATGGCATCGGCGACCTGCGAAGCCAGCGATGAATAGAGACGCGATTCCAGCATGCTGAGAAAGCGCTCGGTGGTCGTCTGGCTCGACTGTGACGATCCGGTATCCTTGAACTGGTTTTGCGATGCCGCCAGCCCGGTGAGATGGTTGGAATTGAAAGGGTCGCCGCCGAAGGAAGGATTGACCGGCTTATACAGCAGATCCGCCGATGCTGGAGAGAAGCAGCCAGAAATAAGGATGAACGCGGTGGCATAGATGTGCCAAATCATGGTTTTTCTCTCCGAGAGGCCTAAAATAGGTTGCGACGCGGGCGCAAATATATTGGCACCAAAATGATGAAACGCGGATTTTGGCTCGTTAGAGTCTCAGGCGCCAATTCGAAATATGGGATCGGCTCGGTCAAAACTATGCAATAAAGTGATAACTAGGCACTGGCTATCAGCCCCTATGCGGCCGGTCAATAGCAACTTAAGATTTTATTAATACGATATATGCAACTTGTGATAGAAATGCATCATAGGTGATGCTCACAGCTAGCTGAGCTTCACATTCGCCATGATGATCAGCAAAAGGATCATCAGGACGTTGAGCTGCTCCGAAATCGAGGCGTGGCCGAGCGGCACGCGCTTTTGATATTCCCGTACGATTTTGGTGACCGGCTCGGCGGGGCGGGAAACGCCGGTGACGGGCAGGCCTCTGATCCAGCGCCACAGGAACGCAAAGGCGTAGCGGACATAGCGCAGCATGGCCAGCGCGCCGAGATAGAAGCTGCGATAGCGCAGCACGAAGGCGATGTAGACGGCGATGCCGATCCACAGCAGCGTCGACAAGAGATCGCTGAGGATGAACCAGACAAAGCTCCACAGGATGCCGAAGATGAAGCTGAAAACGGTCCAGAGTATCGATAGAAAATCAGCCATTGACGGCATGTCCCCATCGGTGCGGCCCGAGGCTTAGATCAGCACCCCGCAAATCGGTGCGTGACGGCTACACCCGCGCGGCCGTGCCGCTCAACGCGGATCGGCAGCGTGAACGGCCGCGCCTTCACCCTTTTGAGCGGCGGACTGAATAAAGGGCAGGATCATCACTTCCAGACGCGCCAGGCTTTCAGGATCGGAAAGCAGCGCGGCCTTTTCGTTCGGTTTCAGCAGGCGGAGCAACTCCGGCAGATCGGCGGAAATCTCCAGCTTGGCGCGCCCGACGGCAAGGCTGGGCGAAATCCGCGCCTCCCGGGTCACGGGCTGCAACTCGATGAGCTGCCGGTGCAGGTGACGCAGTTGCGGATCGCGCGCGAGCTGCGAAATCGCCTCGTGCTTGGAGAAATCGCGCGCCAGCATATCGCGAATGGCGCCGCGCCGAAATGCTGATCGGGGGCGGACTGCGTTCCTCGGGGATGACGAAGATGCCCAGCATCTTGAAGCGTTCGCCCCATGAGCGCTTTGCCGAGGCCGCCGAGAGCGGCCCGGACAAGCTCAGGCCCAGCGTTGCCGGCAGCACCCAAAGGAACAGCGGCAGCGACGCCATGAAGGTGAAAATCCCCAGCGCCGCTGCCCAGCATCATATGCAGCAGATGGTAGCGGATGGCCCAGCTCAGCGGCAGCGAGCCGTCGTCGCGCCGCTGCGGATTCCAGCCGCTGTCACGGCCGCGAATGATGTCGAAGATGGCGGCGGACTGCACGATCATCATGACGTGGGCGAACAGCGAGGAGAGGATGGTCTCCATAACCACGCCGGACAACAGCCCCCACACGCCGCCGAAACCGCGCCGCCGTTCGTTGTTGAACAGCGCCGTCAGCAATCCGAAGAGCTTCGGCAGCAGCAGCAGGGCGAGCGTCCAGAACAAAAGGCTCATGGCGCGTTCGCTGTCCTGCATTGGCCAAGTCGGGAACAGCGTCTGATCGCCATCGAAATAGGTGGGCTTGAATGTCAGTTCCTGAACGGTCAGCGACAGCGCCGTGATCAGGAACAGCAGCCAGACCAGCGCCGAGACATAGGCCATGATGCCCATGCCCAGATGCACCCGGCTCATCGGGCGCAGGCCCTTGGCCGCCAGGATACGGGCATGCTGCAGATTGCCCTGGCACCAGCGCCGGTCGCGGGTGGCGAAATCGATAAGGCTCGGCGGGATCTCCTCATAGGAGCCGGCAAGTTCGGGCACCATGCAGACGCGCCAGCCGGCACGGCACATCAGCGCCGCCTCGACGAAATCATGGCTCAGGATCTGGCCGCCGAACGGAGGCGGACCTGGCAGGCGCGGCAGGCCGGCCAACTCCATGAAGGCGCGCACCCGGATAATGGCGTTATGGCCCCAGAAATTGCCCGTGCCGCGATGCCAGAAGGCAAGGCCCGTCGCCATGATCGGTCCGTACACGCCGCCGGCAAATTGCTGCATCCGGGCAAACAGCGTGTTGCGCCCTATGGTGACGGGAACGGTCTGGATAAGACCGACGCCGGGCGAGCGGTCCATGCAATGCGCCATCTTGACCAGCGACATGCCGGTCATCAGGCTGTCGGCGTCCAGCACGATCATATAGTCGTAGGCCGGTCCCCAGCGGCGGCACCAGTCGGCGATATTGCCGGCCTTCTTGCCGGTATTGGTCGCGCGGCGCCGGTAATAGAGGCGCGGACCGCTGCCCGGGCGGGCGCGCGCTGCGTTGAAGGCAGCCTCCTCATGCACCCAGATATCGGGGTCGGTGGTGTCGGAGAGGATGAAGACGTCGAAGCATCTCGCCATGCCCGGAGGTCTCCAGCTCCTTCATGGTGGCGAGCGCCATGCCGAAGATCCGCTCCGGCTCCTCATTATAGGTGGCGATCAGTACGGCGGTGCGGCCATCCGGCAAAGCCTTCGCGCTCGGCATCGCTCGGGCACCTCGATAATGGAGCGCTTGATGCCGAGTGTGACGACCAGAAAGCCCGACAAAGCGGTCATGAATGACAGCGACAGCCAGGCGATGTTGATGACGAACAGCACCGATCAGCACGATTTCAAGCTGCGCGAAGCCGCCGAGCGAGAACACCAGGTATGAGTTCGCGCGTCAGATAGGCGGTCAGCAGCAACGCTCCGCCGAACACGAAGATCCGCCGAAAGACCGCGTTTAGGTCAAGACGGATTTTTGCGCCGGCTTGCCTGATCGAAGCGCCAGAGATCCTGCTGCGGAAATCGCTCACCGGACTTCTCGATCGGTAGGGGCGCCTCGAACGCCGTATTCATATCCTGCATCGGGTGTGCAACCTCAGGCTGTCCAGCGGTATATCCAGCTTTCAGATATAACTTGGCCGTTTTGTTTCAGTTCACAATGAAGGTCTGTTTGATCAACCCTCCCAGGCCGAAACTCAAAGGTGACACGCTGCCCCCCAGTCGCAGGATTATCCCTGACTATTACGTTTTTGATTTCTCCGGTGCCGGCGCTGACGTCAGCTGAAAACGGCGGGACATTACATCCGTTGCATGAACCCACGCTGACGAAATCGACGGAAAAGAATCGCACATCCGCGTCCGTGCGCGCCCACTCGCGTTTGCAGCGTCTGCGCCTTGTTGCTGCGGACCGGAGGCTCCCAGCACCAATGCAGACGGTAGTGAAAATAATGGCTGGCGATCTCAGCGAGCGGCGATTTGGGCCGCCAGAACGATACGATATTGTCATAGATCTCGCTGCGGGTCGGCAGCTCGATCAGGTCAATGGCGCCTTCACCCCAATCGCCCAGGGGCTCGACCCAGACGCTGGGGCGGTCGCCGAAACGGGCGTCGATATCCTCGAAATCATGGAAGTCGCGCCGCCGCTGCAGCAGCCCGAACCCTTTCGGCGTCTTGTCGGAGAAAGCCGAATATTGCAGCCGCTCGGGATTGATCAGCGGGCGCCAGATCCATTCGCCGGCGCCGGTCCAGATCTGCAATCCGCTGGAGCTGTGCACATTGGGACGGTAGTCGTCGACCTTGGTCGCGTCCGATGTGCCGAAATAATACATGCTGGTCAGCGGCGCGATCCCGACATGCGAGTAGGGCCTTGCGCGGGAACAGCGTCGCCTCAACTTCCATTATCGGTGAAGCGGCCCGGCTCGGCGCGGAATTTGTAGATGCCGGTGAGACTGGGTCCGTCCAGCAGCGCGTAGATGAGCAGCTGCCGTTCGTTGGCGGCGGGCTTCTGGATCCAGAACGCCCGAAAAAACGGAAATTCCTCGCCGGAAGGCTGGGCGGTGTTGATCGCGACGCCGCGGGCGGAAATGCCGAAGACCTGGCCGGTGGCGATTGCGCGGAAATAGCTCGCGCCCTGGAAGGTCAGGAACGGATCCATCGCGTCCGGCCGGTGGATCGGCGCATGGACGCGAATGCCGGAAAATCCTGCCTGCGAATCCGCCGGCGGCGGCGTTGAGCGGCGCGCCGAACTCGAAACAGCGAAGGCGAATAGGGAAACGGACGAGCGACGCCGCCATCGATCAGATTGATCTGCACCGGAATCTTATACTGGAAGCCAGTGTGGAAGAATTGCAGATCGAAGTTGAACGGGTCGTTCTTCCAAACCGCGTCTTCCGGCTTATATTGGATCGCCGCATATTTCTGCTGATCGAGATCGGCCAATTCGGGAGGCATCTTGAACTCAACTTGCGCAAACGGCTTGCGCGCCAGATTTTCGGCCTGCGTGAACAACCATTGCTCGGAGAATGCAACGCCATCGGCCGGAGGGCGGCGGGAGGCGCTGTCCCTGATCTTGCGCAACGGACGGCTGCGACAGGCCGTTGGCAAGCGAAAACGCGCTCGCAAGCTTGATGAAGTTGCGACGATTCATCGACTCTCGACCGCCCTGGTCAAGCGGCCGCCCTGAAAAAGATTAGCACCCGACGATTGCTACTTGGAAGCAGCGCCATCATCCCCCGGCGCACGCAGCCAAAGCGCTTAACAGAGTTTCAGACCTTCCGTTCTTTTTAGGCGAATTTGAGGCGCATGCCACACCGCAAAACACCCTATCCCCGCCGTGGTTTAACGCGCGTCCCTTATCCCGGCAATTCGCCGCGGCAGAAGCTCGCGCAGCCCAACCCGGCGAGGTTTCGCGCTTTAAATCAAGCAAATGACACAACACGAATTCGATCCGTATCGAACAAAAAACCGTGACGCAATGTTTGTTCCGGAAACTCCCCATTGCGTCTATTCTGCCGACATGCCGTAAGGCATGACGGCGGCTGACATCAAGCGATCCAGCGGCTGACCGGTGGCAAAGCAGAACGCACTGACCAGCCTGCGTAGCATACGCTAAGAACGCACTGCAAAACAAACAGGTTGCAATGCAAAAAGTTCCTTTACTGCGGCTTTTTCTGATTTGCGCACTGCTGTGCCTTGCAGGGCACGCAACCTGCGCTTGCTCAGGCGGCGGAGCATGCCCCTCTGGTGCGTGTCGAATTGATCGCGGAGAAGGCGGCGGCAAGGCCGGGCGATACGGTCACGATCGCGCTGCGGCAGGTCGATCACACCGCGCTGGCACACCTATTGGAGCAATCCCGGCGATAGCGGCGAGCCGACCCATATCGATTGGAAACTTCCCCCCGGCGCGAGCGCAAGCCCGATCTCCTGGCCGCTGCCCAAGGCCATCCCGGTCGGACCGCTGACGAATTACGGCTATTCCGGCGAAATCCTGCTGCTTTCGCAGATCACCCTGCCAACGGACATGCCCGGCAACAGCGTCGATATCGCCGCCGATGTCCGATGGCTGGTGTGCGAGGAGATCTGCGTCCCGGAAGAGGCCTCCGTGCGCCTCACAATGCCGCTTATCGACGGCCCGCTCTCGCCGCGCCCCTCTCCCAATGCCGGGGCGATCGCGGCGGCGCGCAAGACGCTGCCCGGTCGCCTCGCCGTGGCCGGCAAGCTTTCAGCGCGCGAAGGACGGCCTCGTGCTCGAGAATCAGCGGCGTTCCGCCGGAGCTGTCCGGCGCCAGCGACATCCGCTTCTTCCCGCAAGAATGGGGGCGCATCAACCACGCCGCGCCGCAGCCCGTGACGGTCCGGGACGGCGATCTGCTGATGCATCTGGCTGCCGGCGACGCGACGGCGACCGCCTCAGGACCGCTGGATGGCTTGCTCGCGGTCGAGAGCAAGACGGGCGCCGACGCGGAACGTCAGGGCTACCGCATCAGCGCGACGGCCGAGCCTGCATCGGCGCCGCCGCTTGAGCCGCCGCCCTTCGCCGCAGCTGCTGCCGGAGACACGGCTGACGCTGGGCCTCGCCGTCGCTTTTGCGTTTCTCGGCGGGCTCATCCTCAATTTTATGCCTTGCGTCTTGCCCGTGCTGCTGCTCAAGGCGCTGTCGCTGACGGCCGGCACGGGCAGCCGCAATGCGCGCGCCGTCAACGGCGCCGTCTATATGGCGGGCGTGCTGGTCAGCTTCCTCGCGATCGGCTTGGGCGTGCTGGCGGTGCGCGCCGGAGGCACGGCGATCGGCTGGGGAATGCAGTTTCAGTCGCCGGCCTTCGTGCTGTTCATGACGGCGCTGTTCCTGGCGCTGGCGCTCAACATGTCTGGCGTGTTCACCATCGGCGGCCGGATCATGGGGACCGGCGACGGGCTGACGCGCCGCTCCGGTTCGGCGGGATATTTCTTCACCGGGGTGCTGGCAACCCTGGTCGCGACGCCGTGCACCGCGCCTTTCATGGGCGCCGCCATCGGCTACGCCTTCACGCAGCCGCCCGGCTATATTTTCGCGGTGCTGCTGGCGCTCGGTCTCGGTTTCGCGCTGCCGCTGGCGCTGCTCGGCCTTTCGCCATCGCTCGCCCGCCTGCTGCCGAGGCCCGGCGCGTGGATGGAGACGTTCAAGCAACTCCTGGCCTTCCCACTCTACGCCACCGCCGCCTGGCTGGTGTGGGTGCTGAGCGTGCAGCAGGGTAGTGACGGCGTGCTTGCCGCATCGTTCACGGTGCTGGGCACCGGATTTGCGGCATGGCTGCTCGGCCGGAGCGCGCCCGGAAACAGTTTTGCAACCGCGGCGGCCATCAGCCTCGCGCTTGGCGCCATCGCCCTCGGCGCTGTCAGCCTGCCGTCCGAGACGGCGATGCAGCCCGCTTCCGCCAGCGCGCGGGATACCGGCCTTCAGGCGGAGCCTTTTACGGCGGCCCGGCTGGCCGAGTTGCGCGCCGAGCACAAGCCGGTCTTCGTCAACCTCACCGCCGCCTGGTGCATCACCTGCAAGGTCAATGAGCGCCTGGCGTTACGCTCGACAAGCATCGCCGATGCGTTTGCGGCGCATGGCATCGCCTATCTGGTCGGCGACTGGACCAATGGCAATCCGGAGATCACCGCGCTGCTCAAGGAGCATGGGCGCGCGGGCGTGCCGCTCTATCTGCTGTATTCGGGTGCCGCGGACGCAAAGCCGGTCATCCTACCGCAACTGCTCACCTCATCCATCGTGCTCGATGGCATAGCGGGTGTGTTCTCGCCTGCGAAAAAGGAAGCCAAGGGCGAGCTTTGAGGTGAACGCGGCCGCGTCTTGCTCCGCCTGAACCGATCCGCGTCTTACGCAGGCGGCGGGCCGAACACCAGCACCGCGTTCAAGCCGCCGAATGCAAAGGAATTCGACATGGCGTGGGCAACCTGGCGCTGGCGGCCTTCATTGGGCGTGTAGTCGAGATCGCACTCGGCGCCGGGCGCGTCGAAGCCGATGGTCGGCGGCACGAAGTTCTCCCCGATGGCCTTGATGCAGGCAACCGCCTCGACGCCGCCGCCGGCACCCAGGCAGTGCCCGTGCATCGATTTGGTCGAGGAGACCGAAACCGCATCCGCCGCTGCGCCGAACACCCGGCGGATGGCGCGCGTCTCGTTGATGTCGTTCACGGTCGTCGCCGTGCCATGCGCGTTGATATAGTCGATATCGGACGGCGCCAGCCCGGCATCGTCGAGCGCCAGCTGCATGGCGACACTTGGCCCCTCGATGGAGGGGTTGACCATGTCGGCCGCGTCGGAGGTCATGCCGAAGCCTTTCAGTTCGGCCAGCGGCCTGGCGCCGCGTGCAAGCGCATGCTCCAGCTCTTCCAGCACCAGGATGCCGGCGCCCTCGGCGAGCACGGTGCCGTTGCGGTGCCTGGAGAACGGCCAGCAGCCATCCGGCGACAGCACGCGCATCGCCTGCCAGGAGCGCATCGAGCCATAGGTGACGCAGGCTTCCGATGCCCCGGCGACGCCCAGGTCGATCATGCCGTGGCGGATCATTTGAACGGTCAGGCCGATGGCGTGCGCCGCCGTGGCGCAGGCGCTGACGGTGCCGAAGCAGGGGCCCTTAATGCCGTATTCGATGCTGATATGGGCGGCGGCCGAGGATGCGATGCTGCGCAACAGGGTGAGCGGATGCGTCGCCTTCTTCTTATGGATGAAGAGGTCGACATAGCCGTTCTCGATCGTCGACAGCCCGCCGATCCCGGAGCCGATGATGGAGGCGGCCCGATGACCGTCGGGCACCGGGCCGGTGAAACCGGCCTGTTGCATCGCCTCTATGGCGGCGGCGCCGGCGAATTGCGAATAGCGGTCGGCGAGCAGCAACGGCTTTGACGGACATCGCTCGCGCGGGTCGAAATCCTTCACCTCACCGGCAATGGTGATGTAAAGGTCCTGCAGATCGATGTTGGTGATGGGACCGACGCCGCAATAGCCACGGCGCATATTGCCCCAGAATGCGTCAACACCGGTCCCGATGGCGGAAACAACGCCCTGGCCCGTAACGACGACCCGTCTCGCCCCCTTGGGCCGTGTCATGCCGTACCTTACCTTCTGAGACCCCCGCCCGAAGTGGATATGACGCCGTCAGGCCGCCGCGCCGGCAGTGTCCTTGCCCGCGATGAGCGACTTGACACGATCCACCACCGAGCCGACGGTGGCGAAATCCTGCATTTCCTCGTTCGCGTTATAGGGAATCTGAATTCCGAATGTATCTTCGATGTCGAATACAATCACGGCAAGATCGAGCGATTCGATTTCGAGATCGCTAAGCTTAGTGTCCAGAGGGATATTCTCTGGCGGGTCCTTCATATTCTTCTTTAGAATGCCGACAATCTTTGTGGCAACATCGTCCATCGTCTTCTCCCTGCCCAATCAAGAAGGGGCGAGTGTAATCCGCTTTCGCCGGATGCGGTCCGGGGAGCTTGTAACCCCCAATTAAACGCAAATTTGCAGGGTGTCCAGGGCTTCGTCCCGGCTGTGTGGCGTTTGGTCAGCGTTGCTTGAGGCGGCGCAAGACGAGCAAAGATTGCTATGCTTGCCGAAAAGCCGAATAATCGCGCCGGGGCGAAGCGGCCGGTCCGCTATTGAGGAAACGCACAAAAAAGAGGACAAAATGGACCCGAAGCGTAATGAGGCGCTCGCGAACGGCGCGGAACCGACGCAGGCGTCCGCGCGCTACCCCTGGCTCAGAACCTATCCGAAGAACGTCGATTGGAACGCGCCGCTGAAAGGCGTGCCGCTGCACTCGCTCCTGGAGAAGACCGCCGCCGCCTATGGCGGCAGAGTGTGCACCTATTTCATGGGCAAGACGCTGAGCTATGCGCAGATCGACGCCCTCTCGAACCGGGTCGCGGCCGGGCTGCAGAAGCGCGGCGTACGCAAGGGCGTCAATGTCGGCCTGCTGCTGCCGAATTCCCCGACCTTCATCATCTTCTATTACGGCATCCTCAAAGCCGGGGGGACGGTGGTCAACTTCAATCCTTTGTATACGATCGGCGAGCTGTCGCATCAGGCCCGCGATGCAAGATTGCAGATGATGGTGACGCTCGACCTTGCGGCGCTGTTCCCCAAGGCCGAAGCGCTGCTGAGCAACAATTCGGTGAAATCCGTCATCGTCGCCCCATTCGCCCCGCTGCTGCCCACGGTCAAATCGGTGCTATTCAAATTCTTCAAGAAAAAGGATGTCGCCGATTGGCGGAACTCGGCGCATGGCAACAGGATCATCGCCTATGACGACCTCATCGACAATGACGGCAAGCCCGAGCGTGTGACCATCGATCCGGTGAACGATATCGCGGTGCTGCAATATACCGGCGGCACCACCGGCACGCCGAAAGGCGCGATGCTGACGCATGCCAATCTGTCGATCAACACGCAGCAGGCCCTGCTGTGGGCTCCGGACCTTGAAATGGGCGCCGAGCGGGTGATGGGCATCCTGCCGTTCTTCCATGTCTTCGCAATGACCTCGGTGATGAATTTCGCCATCGGCAAGGCCGCAACGATCATCCTGGTGCCGCGCTTCGAGCTGAATGAGGGGCTCAAGCTCATCCGCAAGGTGAAGCCGACGGTGATGCCGGGCGTTCCTACCCTCTACAATGCGCTGATGAACTCCCCCAACCTGCAGCCCGGCGATCTCGCCTCGCTGAAATTCTGCATTTCGGGCGGCGCGCCGCTGCCCCTGGAGATCAAACGCGGCTTCGAGAAGCTTTCGGGTTGCAGTCTCGTCGAGGGCTACGGATTGTCGGAGACCTCTCCCAGTGCCACCTGCAACCCCATTTCCGGGCTCAGCAAGGAAGGCTCCATCGGCATTCCGATGCCCGGAACGCGGCTGTCGATGCGCTCGCTCGACGACCCGGCCGACGAGGTGCCGCTGGGCGAAAGCGGCGAAATCTGCATCGCCGGACCGCAGATCATGAAGGGCTATTGGCAGCGCCCGAAGGAAACCGCCGATGTGATGGTGGGCGAATTCCTGCGCACCGGCGATGTCGGCTACATGGACGCCGAAGGCTACACATTCATCGTCGACCGCATTAAGGACATCATCATTTGCTCGGGCTTCAATGTCTATCCGCGTGCTATCGAGGAAGCGATCTACCAGTTTCCCGGCGTCGAGGAAGTGACGGTGCTCGGCATTCCCGACACCTACCGGGGCGAGGCGCCCAAGGCCTATGTCAAGCTGCGCGAAGGCGTCGAGGCGGCAAAGGCCGACATTCTGAAATTCCTTGAGCCGAGGCTGTCCAAGATCGAAATGCCCGCCGATATCGAATTCCGCAGCGAACTGCCGAAAACCCTGATCGGCAAGCTGTCGAAAAAAGAGCTTCGCGCTGAACTGAAGGCCAATGGCAACAAAAGCTGACGCAAAACCGGGCCAGCGCCCGGCGCAGACCAAAGGCGAGACGCAGCTTTACAGCATCGGCGAACTTGCCGTCGAATTCGGTATTTCCACACGCGCCATCCGCTTCTATGAATCGAAGGGACTGATCGCGCCGGAGCGGGTCGGCAGCAACCGCATCTACAAAAAGCGCGACCGCGCCCGGCTCATCCTCATCCTGCGCGGCAAGCGGCTGGGTTTCAGCCTCGAAGAGATCGCCGAATATCTCAACCTCTACGACGCCGACCCGAACCAGATCGCGCAGACACGGCTGCTGCTGAACAAGGTCGAGACCTCGGTCGCCGAACTTGAAGGCAAACGGCGCGACATCGAGGCGGCGCTCGGCGATTTGGCCGACATCCGCACGCAGTGCATCGAATTGCTGAAGGGGCGGAATTAGGCAGGTGTGTGCCTGTTCGCCAGGTTGGGCGGGCGATAGCGGATGACGCGGCTGGCCCGGAGGCGGCCTTCGGAAGCGGCCGATCCCAGGAATGGAAACGCGTTGTTGCTAGCTGATTTGAGAGGTCACGAGGCGCGGACACAGAGTGATACAGGTGAAGTGTCATTCAAATTAGCAGAAAGACTTAGCGGATGCTGTCCGCGTTGCTTTGGCGTTTGACCGCCGTGTAAGCCTATTGTGCATTGCTTCATCGGTTCGTTACAGTATATGTTGACGTCTCAAGCTGTTCGTTGTTTCAGCGGGATGAAGAGTCATGGGCTCGGGTCTACTGCATGCCTACAGTCGCTTAAGACGGTGGTTGTATGAGTCGGATAAAAACGCTCCGGGAGCGGACCTGATGCAGGCCCATGAGCGCATTGCGATCGCGGCTCAGTCAAAGGTGGAGGCGCTTGATCTCAGCAAGCTGGGCCTCACGCACCTCCCAGAGGACCTTTGCGCACTCGAATGGCTCACCAGCCTCGATCTGAGTTATAATCATTTCGGCCCAGATGGGGCGCGGGCACTGTCGTCGCTGACCGGTCTCACGACCCTCCATCTGAACGGCAATCGAATCATGGAAGAAGGAGTACGCGCGCTTTCGTCATTAAGCCATCTAACCCGACTTGGTCTGATGGACAATGATATCGGCGATGAAGGCATGCGGGCGCTCTCGTCTCTTCCGAAGCTCGCTAGCCTGGATCTGGGTAACAATGGCGTCACCTCAGAAGGGGTGCGCGCGCTTTCCTCGCTTACCAGTCTCACCAGCCTCAGTCTGAGTAACAATGACATTGGCCCGGAAGGGGTACGCGCGCTTTCGTCACTAACCAGCCTCACGAGCCTCAATCTGAGCGGCAATTACGTTCTCGATGATGGAGCGCGGGCACTTTCGGAAATGCGCCAACTCATCCATCTCGACCTGTTTCACGCGAGGATCGGCGATGAAGGGGCGTGGGCGCTGGTATCGCTGCCTAGCCTCACCTATCTCAATCTCGATTGGAATCTGGTCACCGAAGCGGAGGCGAAGAAGCTGCTTGTGCTGACGAAGGGCCGGATTACCCTCCAGGTGGAGCCGGAGCGCGGATCGGGGCTCGGCGTCTGACAGCAGCGCCGCGACGATGCGCCCGCCTGCCGCCGCGGGAGCCTTTCAATGATCTCTCTTGGCGGGAATTTGCCCAATGCGCATTATTTTCCGATGTGATCCAGCCCTGGCCGATCACTTGCCGCAGCCGATCCCCGCGCGCAGCGCGCTGCCCGGCTGGTTGAAGGATATGCCGGCGCATGCGCAATCTGAAATTCATGGCCGGGACATCCGCACTGTCAAGCAATGCCCGCCGTTCATCGACGCCATGGCTTTCGGCTTCCTGGTGCTTTTGCCGTGCGACGTTACGGTCGACCGCGGCGTCTTCTCATGGAACTGGCCGATCCCGACCCCCACCACGGAGGGACATCCCCGCGCGCCGCTCAGCTTCCACGTGCCGGCCCAACTCGCGGGCGCGCCTTTCGCCCGCGAGGGCCAAGCGGCTCTAAAGTTCAACAGCTTCTGGACGATTGAGCTTGAGGAAGGGTGGTCGCTGTTTGCGACACATCCGGTCAACCGGGACGACCTGCCATTTCGGTTGATCACCGGGCTCGTCGATTGCGACCGTTTTTACGATGCCGGCATCAACTTTCCCGCAATCTGGACAGCGCCGGATTTTTCCGGCGTCCTGCCGAAAGGAACGCCTGTCGCGCAATGCTTTCCCGTGTCGCGTGCCGACGCCAGTTTCGAATTTGAAACGCTCGGGCCTGCGCATCAGACGGCCTACTCAAAGACCGTTGCCGACGTTCTGTCCAAACCGGGCATCTACCGCAAGCAATTTCGAGCGAGCCGCCCGCGATCAACCCGCAAGTAAATAGCGCAGTGCACTCTCTTCGATCCAAAGCTTGCCGTAAGGCGCAGAGGTCAAGGCCATCGCAATTGTGCCAAACATTGACGGTCGTAAGCGAAAGGCCGCACGATAAGCGTCAATAGCGAGATCGAGATCACCGGTCTCCTGAAGCGCCACCCCGAGATTAAAGGCCGCCTCGGCGTCGTCGGGTTTCGCCTCAAGCGCCCGTCGATAGGCGGTGACCGCGCCGGCGTGGTCGAGCAAATCCTGTTTGGCAAGTCCCAGATCGAACCAGACGGACGCAGGACCATCGTTTGTTGCAGCCCGCTCCAGCAGCGCGGCCGCCTCCGCATGGGCGCCGTCCTGCCAGGCAAGACGGCCAGCTCTTGCGAGAGCCTCCTTGCAATCCGGGATGGCTTTCAGGATCGCGCGCCAAACCTCGCGTGCTCTCGCAGACGAGCCCGCCTGGTCGAGCGTCCGTGCGGTCTCAAGCAGGATTTCAGTGTTCACGCCCAGCTCAGCGGCCCGCTTGAAATAAGCCAGGGCTGCTTCGATTTTGTTTTCGGCCCGAGCGATGCGGCCGGCAAGCAGCAAGGCGGAGGCGTTTTTTGGGGCGACCTTCAGGCTGGCATCAACGTGTACCCGCGCCGACGCAAAATCGTTCCGTGCACAGAGCACTGAGGCAAGAAGATAGAGGAGCGTCGGCTCTTGGGGCTGTCGTATCAGCGCCTGTTCGCAAAGCCGGGTCGCCTCGTCATGTCGGCCGGAATTGAACGCCGCTATGGCCCTGCGGACAACGTCTTGTGCTCCAGAGGACTGCATATTCTCGCCCGATTGACAGTGGCCGACGCTATCTCACGCAGCATCGAGAGCGCAGGCGCAGCCAGTGCGCTGCATGCGCGAGTTGGCTGCCCTGGCCCAGGATCAATGCACGGTGTGCTGCGTCGGGTTCACGCCTTCGAGGATGGCCGCGACGCCCATGCCGCCCGCCGTGCAGATCGAAATCAGCCCGCGCCCGCCGCCGTTCTGCGACAGGATTTTTGCCAGCGTCGCGACGATGCGGCCGCCGGTCGCGGCGAACGGATGGCCGAAGGCGATGCTGGAGCCTTTCACATTCAGCTTGGAGCGGTCGATGCTGCCGAGGGGGCGGTCCTTGCCGAGGATTTCCTTGCAATATTGCGGCGATTCCCAGGCCTTCAGCGTCGCCAGCACCTGTGCGGCGAAAGCCTCATGGATTTCGTAAAAGTCGAAATCCTGCAAGGTCAGCCCGGCTTGGTCGAGCATGCGCGACACCGCGATGGTCGGCGCCATCAACAGCCCCTGCCCATGCACGAAATCGATGGCGGAGTGATAGCCATGGGTGAGGTAGGCTTGCGGCCGCAGCCCATGCTTGTCGGCCCATTCCTCGGAGGCGAGCAGCACCTGGAGGCGCCGTCCGTCAGCGGCGTGGAGTTCGCCGCCGTGAGGGTGCCGCGCGCGGATTTCTCGAAGGCCGGTTTTAGCGTGGCGATCTTGGCGAGGTCGATGTCGGCGCGCAGATTGTTGTCGCGGAACACGCCGGCACAGGGCACCAGCAGATCGTCCATGAAGCCTTCGTCATAGGCTTTGGCCGCCTTGCGGTGGCTCTCATAAGCCAGCTGGTCCTGCGCCTCGCGGGAGATTTCGAATTCCTGCGCCATCAGCTCGGTGTGCTGGCCCATCGAGAGGCCCGTGCGCGGCTCGGCGACGCTCGGCGCCACAGGGGCAAGCTCGGACGGTGAGAAGCCCTTCATGAAGATGCTGGCCTTTTCGCCGAAAGTCTTGGCGCGGGACAGCTTTGCCAGACGCTGCGCCAGACGGCGCTGCACGACGATCGGCGCGTCCGATGTGGTGTCGGAGCCGACCGAAATCGCGCATTCGATCTGGCCGGTGGCAATCTTGGCGGCGCTGCCGAGCGCAGCCTGCAAGCTGGTGCCGCAGGCCTGGATGAGGGTGACGCCCGGCGTGCGCGGATCGAGCTTGGTCGCGATCACGGCTTCACGCGCCAGATTGAAGTCCTTCGAATGGGTCAGCACCGCGCCGCCGACGACTTCGTCGATGAGCTGCCCCTCAAGGTGATATTTGTCGACAAGCCCGTTCAGAGCCGTCGTCATCAGGTCGAGATTGGTGAGATCGGCATAGGCCGTGTTCGAACGGCAGAAAGGCGTGCGGATTCCGCCTATGACAGCGACACGCCGCATTTGTCCAGCCATGATCAGCTCCTTATTCGGCTGCCGCCGTCGCCACCGCCGCCTGGGGCTGCGTGCTGACGGGCGCCGTCTTTTGTGTTGCACGATAATGCAGCGGTCCGCCGCGGAACGGGGCGAAGCCGGTGGCGAAGATCACCCCGGCATCGACGTGATCGGCGTCGGCGACCACACCCTCGGCGAGGCATTTCTCGCATTCGTCGATCAGCGGCTTGATCAGGTCCTTGCCGAGCCGGTCGAGTTCCGCCTGGTCATATTCGGCCGGAGCTTTCTGCGCCTTGCCGTCCACCCAGCTGTAAAAGCCGGAGCCGGTCTTCTTGCCGAGATTGCCGGCGGCGACCAGCCGGGCCAGCTCCGAATTGGGTGCCGCCGGATGGCCCAGCACTTCGGCGACATGGGCGCAGATATCGAGGCCGACCGTGTCGGCGAGTTCCACCGGCCCCATGGGCATGCCGAATTTCTCGGCGGCGGCGTCGATCTTTTCCTTCGGCTGGCCTTCCTCGACGCGCCGCATCGCGTCGAACATATAGGGGCCGAGCACGCGGTTGACCAGGAAGCCGGGGGTGCTCTTGGTGATCAGCGGGAATTTGTCGATCGCGGTCACGAAGCCGCAGCCCTGCCGCACGACGTCGTCGCGGCTGCCGGGTCCGCGCACCACTTCGACCAGCGGCAATTGCGGCACCGGATTGAAGAAATGCACGCCGATCAGCCGTCCCGGATCGGCAAGCGCGGTGGCGATCTGCTCGATCGGCAGGGACGAGGTGTTCGTCGCCAGCAGCGCGCCCGGCTTCATGCGCGCCTCGGCGGCGGCGAGCACCTTCTGTTTGATGTCGAGCTTTTCGACGATCGCCTCGATGACGACATCGGCGCGCGGAATGTGCTCGCCCTTCACATCGGCATAGAGGCGGGCGACCGCCGTATTCACTTCGGTCGAGCCGCGCAGGCGCTTCTTGAACAGCTTCTTGGCGTTCACCAGCGCCTTGTCCACCTGCTCCTGCGACTGATCCTGAAGGCTGACCTCCATGCCGCGAACCACGCACCAGGCGGCGATGTCGCCGCCCATCGTGCCGGCGCCGATCACATGCACGCGCTGCGGCTTGGGCATGTTCTTGGGCGCTTCGCTCTTGAGCATTTCGGACAGGCGGAAGACGCGGCGCAGGTTGCGCGAGGTTTCGCTGACCATCAGCGGGGCGAAATAGCGGGTTTCGGCGATCGCCATCTGCCGGCGGTCGCCGCCGAAACGGTCGAACAGGTCGATGAGCTTGAAGGGCGCGGGATAATGCTCCTCGCGCACCTTTGCCGCGGTTTCCTTGCGCATGCGGCTGGCCAGAAGGCCGCGCAATGGCGACTGGCTGAGCAGGCGCTTCCACCAGGATGCGCCCTTGGATTTGCGCTTCTGCAACACGGCGCGCCGGGCAGCCCAGCGCAGTTCCAGCTTGCTGGGCACCAGCTGATCGACAAGACCCATATTGCGCGCGGCGCTGGGGCGCAGCATCTTGCCGGTGAGCATGGCCGGCATGGCGGCGAGCGGGCCGGACAGCTCGATCCAGCGGACGGTGCCGTTCAGGCCGGGAATGAGGCCGAGCCGCACCTCGGGCAGGCCGAGGCGGGTTTCCTCGGCACGCGTCGCGATGCGGTAATGGCAGGCCATGGCGAATTCCAGGCCGCCGCCGAGGCAATAGCCGTTGATCGCGGCGATCACCGGGATCGGCATCATCTCGATGCGGTCGAACACCGCCGTCAATTGCCGGACGACGTCCTCGACGTCCTTCTCGCGGGTCAGATTGTCGAATTCCCTGATATCGGCGCCGGCGATGAAGGCCTTTTCCTTGCCCGACATGAAGATCAGCCCGCGCGCTTCGCCGCGCTTTGCCTCCTCTTCGACCGCCGTGACGATGCTGTCCAGCTCGGTCGCGGTCTGTACGCCGAAGGTGTTGGTGCTTTCGCCCGCCTGATCGAAAATGGCCCAGGCGATGTTTTCGAAATCGATGTGGTACTTGCCAATGTTTCAGGTTAGGCAGCGTCTTGGCCATAATTCCCGCCTCCGCTATTCCGCCGCGTGAATGTCTTCCGCCGCCGCATGGGGCGGCTTCTCGAATGCGTTCGCGGCGCGCGAATTGTGCCCGATGGCGCTCTTGCCGGTGATCTCGTCTGGATCGAAATGATCGACCGCGATGACTTTCGCCACCAGCCGCTCGCGTTCGCGCAGCAACTCGCCCTCCTGCGCCGTCACGACGCCTTTCTGCACCGCTTCGGCGATGAAATCATTGCCGAGGAACCGATGCACCGTGCCGTGCCGCACCGCATATTCCAGCTTGCGATTGGCGTCCTCGGATTCGATCACCTTGAGGAATGCCGCCTCCAATACGCCCGTCGCTTCATTCAGATCGTGGCTGACATAGATCTCGCGCGTCAGCCGGTCGCGCGTCGCGCCGGGTTCCAGCACCGTCGATACGATGCGGTTGGCGCGGCGGTCGTTGGAGATGCCGAAATTGTTGCCCAGCGGAAACACGGTGACGCGCAACAGCGCCGCGACAAGCGGATTGGGGAAATTGGAGATCACTCGCGCCAGCGACGCATAGAAGCGATGCAGCGCGTTCTTGATGCAATAGTCCAGGATGATGCGGTCGGCTTCCGGCTCGCCGTCGTCCTCGAAGCGCTTCAGCATGCAGCAGACGAAATAAAGATCCGACAGCGCGTCGGCCAGGCGTCCGGTGATGTGCTGCTTGGTCTTCAGCCCGCCGCCCAGAATGGCCACCGACAGGTCGGCGACGAGGGCGAAATTGCGCGCCGCGCGCGAGGCCTGCCGGTACCAATGCGCGGTGTAGCGGGCCTTGGGAGCCTTGGCGAACAGGCCGAAGGTGATGTTGTGGAAGAAGGCGCCGAAAATATTGGCCGTCGCGAAGCCGACATGGCCCTCGAAGGCGGTCTCGAATTCGTTGAAGCCTTCGTCCTCGTCCGGGTTCTGGACCGCTTCCACTTCCTTGAACAGCCACGGATGGCTGCGCAGCGCCCCTTGCGCGATCACCATCAGCGAGCGCGTCAGGATATTGGCGCCCTCGACGGTGATGCTGACCGGGATGGATTGATAGGCGGCCTGGGCGAAGTTCGACGGGCCGTCGCAGATCGCCTTGCCGCCCTGGATGTCCATGGCGTCGTTGACGGCGTGCCGCGCCCATTCGGTGCAGCTATATTTCATCAGCGCTGAAATCACGGCGGGCTTGTCGCCGCCTGACACCATCGCCGCCGTCACCGAGCGGGCGGATTCGAGCAGATAGGCGGCCTCGACCATGCGGGCGAGCGGTTCCTCGACGCCCTCCATCTTGCCGATGGGGATGTTGAACTGCGAGCGCACCCGCGCATAGGCCGAAGTCGAGCGCAGCATGCTCTTGGCCGCCGCCGTGCCGGAGGCGGGCAGCGAAATCGCCCGGCCCGCCGCGAGGCAGCTCATCAGCATGGGCCAGCCCTGGCCGACGCGATCGACGCCGCCGATGATCCAGTCGAGCGGAATGAAGACGTTTTCGCCCCAGGTCGGGCCGTTCGGGAAGGCGTTGCCGCAGGGCAGATGCCGCCGGCCGATCTGCACGCCCTGATGTGTCGCCGGGATGAGCGCCAGCGTGATGCCGATATCCTCGCCCTTGCCGAGCAGGTTATCCGGGTCGGCCATGTGGAAGGCGAGGCCGAGCAGCGTCGCGTTGGGCGCCAGCGTGATATAGCGCTTGTCCCAATTGAGCCGCACGCCGACCACTTCCTGGCCGTTATGCATGCCGCGCGTCACCGTGCCGATATCGCGCATCGAAGCGGCGTCCGAGCCGGCATAGGGGCCGGTGAGCGCGAAACAGGGGACGTCCTCCCCGCGCGCCAGACGCGGCAGATAATGCTCCTTCTGTTCGGCGGTGCCGAATTTCTCGATCAATTCGCCAGGTCCGAGCGAATTCGGCACCATCACCACGACCGAAACGTCCGGCGAGCGGGAGGAGACCTTGCCCAGGATCAGCGATTGCGCCTGCGCGGAAAAGCCCAAGCCCCCATGCTCCTTGGAAATGAGCATGCCGAGGAAGCCCTTCTGCTTGATGAAATTCCAGATGTCCTCGGGGATTTCACGCTGCTTGGCGCGGATCTGCCAGTCATTGGCCATGCGGCAGAGCTCTTCGGCCGGGCCGTCCAGGAACCGGCGCTCGTCATCGGTCAGGGTCATGGGCCGCACGGCGCGCAGCTTGTCCCAATTGGGCTCGCCGCCGAACAGCTCCGCATCGAAGCCGAGCGTGCCCGCGTCGAGCGCCGCGCGTTCGGTCGGCGACACTGGCGGCAGGATCTTCTTCACCATGCGGAAGGCCGGCATCGTGACGACTTGGCGCCGGATCGGCCGGTAGGCGATCAGCCCCAGCGCGATGGCGGGAATCCAGCCGAGCAGTTTGGTGAAGGTGAAGCCGCCCATCGGACCGAAGGCGAAACCGGCCTGAATGAGGAAGGTCGCGACGGCGACCAGAACCGCCCACGCCCAGACGGGCGCGCGCCAAAGTGCCAGGGCGATCGCCGCTCCCAGGCAGAGAAGCAAAAAGATGAGTGCCGCCATGGTCATATTCCTCCATCGCCGGCTGCGACTGCAAAATTCGGGTTGATCTTTAAGTGGAGGTAATTGACGCTTACGTCAACTCCCTTTCACCTTTGCCGTGCCGCCTTGTCTGTGGCAAATTCGGGTCGAGATTATCATGCTTGCCGAAGCGAGGCGACCCACATGCCCGGCCTTGGCAGTTCCCCTGTAAAGCCAGGTTGCCATAAGGAGATGAGAAATCGCTTAAGTTGCGTTCCAGGGCTGCTTCTCTAAGTTGAGTTGCCTTAATGCCCCGCTTCTGGCACTTCTTAGTGGAGCAGGCCGTCATGTGAGGCGGCGATGAACCGTATAGGCGCATCCGCCCGTGGACCGGGCGGCGCCATTAAAGAAAAGGGTAAGCTATGGGTTTGAGTTTTCCGCACATTCTGATCCTGGTGCTGGTGCTTGTTCTGCTGTTCGGGCGAGGCAAGATTTCCGAGGTCATGGGCGATCTTGCCAAGGGCTTGAAGAGCTTCAAGCACAACATGCAGGAGGAAGACCCGCCAGCCACGCAGGCACGGACGCTGGAGCTGGAGACCGACAGGCGTCCGGTCCAGACCCCGTCGAGCGAAGAGCGCAAGGTCGGCTAGCCAGGTCTCAGGCGCCGCGAAGGCCGTCTGGCGAGCTGCCCGTTACGGATGCAGCGCGCCTCAATATAGTCATTGTGCGTACAGAGGCTTGCTTTGCTAAGACAAGTGTAGAACCCGCTCGGGAGCGTCATTTCCGGATCAGCCCGCCATTATGGACTATTTCCTCCAGCAACTCATCAACGGGCTGACGCTCGGCTCGATCTACGGCCTGATAGCCATCGGCTACACCATGGTCTATGGCATCATCGGCATGATCAATTTCGCCCATGGCGACATCTTCATGATGGGCGCGTTCATGGCGCTGATCTCGTTCCTGCTGATCATCTCCCTCGGCATTACCGCGATACCGCTTGTCCTGGTGCTGGTGCTGATCGCCTGCATGCTGCTGACATCCGCATGGGGCTGGGCGCTGGAGCGCGTGGCATACCGGCCGCTGCGTGCCTCGTTCCGGCTCGCGCCGCTGATCACCGCCATCGGCGCCTCGATTTTCCTGCAGAATTTCGTGCAGTTCACCCAGGATGCACGCGTCAAGCCGCTGCCGCCGGTCATCACGGGCGGCCACATATTGATGCGCACCGACGGGTTTTCGGTCTCGCTCAGCAACATCCAGATCATCATCATGATCACCACCTTCACGGTGATGGCGCTGTTCTCCTATTTCATCGCCAAGACCTCGCTCGGCCGTCAGCAGCGGGCCTGCGAGCAGGACCGCACCATGGCGGCGCTGCTGGGCGTCAATGTGGACCGGGTCATCTCGCTCACCTTCGTGATGGGCGCGGCGCTCGCCGCCGTGGCCGGGCTGATGTATCTGCTCTATTACGGCGTGATCGACTTCTTCATCGGCTTCGTCGCCGGTATCAAGGCTTTCACGGCGGCGGTGCTTGGCGGCATCGGCTCGTTGCCGGGCGCCATGCTCGGCGGCCTCGTGATCGGCCTGATCGAGGTGTTCTGGGCCGGATATTTCACGACCGAATATAAAGACGTCGCCGCCTTCTCCATTCTGGCCATCGTGCTGATCTTCTTCCCGTCCGGCCTCCTCGGCAGGCCCGAGATCGAAAAGGTTTAGCGATGGCGGAAGCGGCGGGGGCTGCGATCGGCGCCAAGGCGCAGGTTTCCGAAATCGCGGACGCCGTCAAGGACGCCGTGATCGCCTCCTGCATCGCACTGCTGCTGTTCATCGCCATCGTCGGCGTCAAGACGGAAAGCGGACAAGACGGGCTGGAACTCGTCTTCCGCCTCGGCACCGCCGTAAGCCTCGCCGTCGGGGTGGGGCTGATCCGGCTGTTTTTCGACCTCGTCATCTGGCGCAAGGCGCTGGGCGCCAATGCAATCGCCCTCATCCTGCCATCGGGGCTGTCGAGCCCGCTGATCCTGGGGCTCGTGCTGCTCGCCTATCTGCTGGGCGGCGTCTATTTCCTGGTGCCGGGAGCGCGGCTCGACGCCGCCGCCAATCTCAGCGGCTTCATCGGCTCACCGGCGTGGCAGAACCGGGCGCGCATCGCCATCGAACTGAGCGGCATCGTGTTCCTCGCGGTGTTCGTCGTCGGATCGGGCATGCTCATCGTCACCGCCGCTCGCTGGATCTGGGGGCTGGTGGCCCGCAGCAATGCCGCGCCGCCGCAATTCGTGAAGCAATTCGCGCCGGCGCTCCTGGTCATCGCGATTTTCCTGCCGCTCCTGGTCATCGGCGACCAGCAGCGCTATGCGCTCGACACCGCCATCCAGATCCTCACCTATATCATGCTGGGCTGGGGACTGAATGTGGTCGTCGGCCTCGCGGGCCTGCTTGACCTAGGCTATGTGGCGTTCTACGCCGTCGGCGCCTATTCCTACGCGCTGATTTCGACGACGCTGGGCTGGTCGTTCTGGGTATGCCTGCCGCTGGCGGGGTTCTTCGCGGCTATGTGGGGCCTGATTCTGGGCTTTCCGGTGCTGCGTCTCAGGGGCGACTATCTGGCCATCGTCACGCTGGCATTCGGAGAGATGGTCCGCATCGTCCTGCTCAATTGGGTTTCGCTCACCAACGGACCGAACGGCGTTTCGCGCATTCCCAAGCCGAGCTTCTTCGGCCTCAGCTTCGACCGGCTCGGCGACCATACGTTCCACGGCTTTTTCGGCCTGGACTACAGCAACATGCACCGCATCATCTTTCTCTACTATCTCATCCTCACGCTGGCGCTGCTGGTGAACTTCGTCACCAACCGCCTGCGGCGGCTGCCGATCGGCCGCGCCTGGGAAGCGCTGCGCGAAGATGAGATCGCCTGCCGCTCGCTCGGCATCAACACCGTCACCACTAAGCTGACCGCCTTCGCCATCGGCGCCATGTTCGGCGGCTTCGCCGGATCGTTCTTCGCGACGCGGCAAGGCTTCATCAGCCCGGAATCGTTCACCTTCCAGGAATCGGCGCTGGTGCTGGCCATCGTCGTGCTGGGGGGCCTGGGCAGTCAGGTCGGCGTCGCCGTCGCGGCAGTGGTGCTGATCGGCAGCTCGGAGTTTTTCCGCGACCTGCAAGACTACCGGATGATGATCTTCGGCGCCTCGATGGTGGCAATCATGGTCTGGCGGCCGCGCGGCATCGTCGGCTCCCGCGAGCCCACCGTCGTCCTGAAGGAGCGCAGGTCCATTTCCGGCTCGCTGGTGAGGGAAGGCGCGGGATGAACTCGGGCGACAGCGCAATTCTCCAGGTGGACCACCTCACCATGCGCTTCGGCGGGCTGGTCGCGATCGACAATCTGAACTTCACCGCCCGGCGCGGCGAGATCACCGCGCTGATCGGCCCCAACGGCGCCGGCAAGACCACCGTCTTCAACTGCATCACCGGCTTCTACAAGCCGACCGAGGGGATGATTTCCCTTCGCCATCCCGCTCGCAAGACGCCATTCCTGCTGGAGCGGATGGAGGATCACGATATCGCGGCAAGCGCCGGCGTGGCGCGCACCTTCCAGAACATCCGCCTGTTCAGCGGCATGACGGTGCTGGAAAACCTGCTGGTCGCTCAGCATCAGCCGCTCACCCAAGCATCGCTCTTCTCCATCGCTGGAATGCTGGGCCTTGCCCGCTACCGCAAGGCCGAAGCCGCGGCTATCGAATTCGCCAGCTACTGGCTGGAAAATATGGGCCTCATCGAGCGGGCCGACGATGCCGCCGGCGATCTGGCCTATGGCGATCAGCGCCGCCTCGAAATCGCGCGCGCCATGTGTACGCGGCCGGTGCTGTTGTGCCTGGACGAGCCCGCCGCCGGGCTCAATCCGCGCGAATCCGCCGAGTTGAACCGCACGCTGCTCTGGATCAAGCAGGAGCACCGCCTCTCCATCCTGCTGATCGAGCACGATATGGGCGTCGTCATGGGCATCTCCGACCACATCGTCGTGCTCGATTATGGCCGCAAAATCTCCGACGGCTCGCCCGAAATGGTGCGCAACGATCCCAACGTCATCGCCGCCTATCTGGGCGTCGAGGAGGACGAGGTCGAAGAGGTCGAGGCCGAGGTGAACCGATGAGCGCGCCGCTCTTGAGCATCCGCGGAGTCGATGCGTTTTACGGCAACATCCAGGCGCTGCGCGACGTCACGATGGATGTCGAGCGCGGCGAGATCGCCACGCTGATCGGCGCCAATGGGGCAGGCAAGACGACGCTGATGATGACCATCTGCGGCTCGCCGCATGCGCGCACGGGCCAGGTCGTCTTCGACGGCCGCGACATCACCCAACTGCCGACGCATGAGATCGCCAGGCTGTCCATCGCCCACGCGCCGGAAGGCCGCCGCATCTTCCCGCGCATGACGGTGATGGAGAACCTCCAGATGGGCGCGCTGCTCGCCCCGCCGGAGAAGTTCGACGAAGCCGCGCGCACGGTGTTCGAGCTGTTCCCGATCCTGGCGCAGCGGAAAAACCAGCGTGGTGGCACGCTTTCGGGCGGCGAGCAGCAGATGCTGGCGATCAGCCGGGCGCTGATGGGCTGGCCGCGGCTTTTGCTGCTCGACGAACCCTCGCTCGGCCTTGCTCCCATCATCGTGCAGCAGATCTTCCAGGTGATCCGCGAGCTGAACGAAAAGCAGGGGCTGACAGTGTTTCTGGTCGAGCAGAACGCCTATCATGCGCTCAAGCTGGCGCATCGCGGCTATGTCATGGTAAATGGCAGGATCACCCTTTCGGGCACCGGCCGCGAGCTGCTTGCTCGCGACGAGGTGAGGGCCGCCTATCTGGAGGGCGGGCGCTAGGTGGCACGCGGAAACGGAACATGCGCATGGGATTGATCGTGGAGAAATCCTACGCGGCTTTTCTGATCCTCACCGTCATCCTGGGCGGCGGGGCGGCGTTTCTGACCGGACGCGCGCTCGCCAATGGCTGGAAGCCGTTCACGCGGGTGGTGTTCTACATGCTGCCGCTCGGCGCGGTTGTCCGGTTCCTGCATTGGGGTCTGTTCCAGAGCGCCACCTTCGAGAGCTGGCGCCTGATGCAGGGCTCGCTGCTGTCGCCGCATTACTATATCGTCGACACCGCCGTCCTGATCGCAGCCGCGGCGCTCGGCTACCGGCTGGAGCAGGCGCGTCAGATGACGACACAATATGGCTGGATCTTTGAGCGGACCGGCCCGCTGACCTGGCGAAAACGCTAACATCCGCCTTGCTGTCGCCTAATTGCTGACAATCTATCGTCGAGTAACAAATATTTGAACGTACTGTGGTTAACAAAGGAAAACTCCATGAAAAAACACTTGGTGGCCGCCGCAATTTTAGCCATGGGCTTTGCCGCCCCGGCCATGGCGGAAGACGTAACCGTCGGCGTTGCGGGGCCGATGACGGGCAGCTACGCCACATTTGGCGGGCAGTTTAAGGCGGGTGCCGACGCCGCTGTCGAAAATCTCACCATCATGGGCAATAAGATCAAGATCGAGATCGGCGACGACGCCTGCGACCCGAAACAGGCCGTGGCCGTCGCCAACAAGCTCGTCGGCGACAAGGTTGCCTTTGTCGTGGGCCATTTCTGCTCGGGCTCGTCCATCCCGGCCTCCGCGGTTTACAATGAGGCGGGCATCCTGCAGATCTCGCCGGCCTCGACCAATCCCAAGTTCACAGACGAGCGCGCCGGCCCCGGCGTCTTCCGCGTGTGCGGCCGCGACGATCAGCAGGGCAGCGTCGCCGGCGCCTATATCGCCAAGAACTACAAGGACAAGGCCGTCGCCATCGTCAACGACAAGAGCGCCTATGGCAAAGGTCTCGCCGACGAGACCAAGAAGGCCATGAACGCGGCAGGCAAGCAGGAAGCCCTGTATGAATCCATCACCGCCGGTGAGAAGGATTACACCGCGCTGGTTTCCAAGCTGAAGCAGGCCAACGTCGAACTGGTCTATCTCGGCGGCTATCACACCGAGGCCGGGCTGATCGTCCGCCAGATGCGTTCGCAGGGCATGAAGACCATTCTGATGGGCGGCGATGCGCTGGTGACGCAGGAATATTGGCAGATCACCGGCAAGGACGGTGAAGGCACGCTGATGACCTTCTCGCCCGATCCGCGCAAGAATCCTGCTGCCGCCGAGCTGGTGAAGGCGTTCCGCGCCAAGAGCGTCGAGCCGGAAGGCTATGTGCTTTACACCTACGCCGCGTTCCAGGTGCTGAAGCAGGCCGTCGAGAAGGCCGGCAGCATGGACACCGAGAAGGTGATCAAGGCGATGAACGGCACCGAATTCGACACCGCGATCGGCAAGTTCACCTTCAACGCCAAGGGCGATCCGAGCCTGCCGCCTTACGCCGTCTATATCTGGAAGGACGGCAATTACGAGCAGATGTAAATCTCGCCGTTCGATTTTATGAGAAGCCCGCCCAATGGCGGGCTTCTTTGCTTTAGGCTCGGATCGCCCGCGACCATCTCCGCGTAATTGTGTCGGATTATGCGTGTCCCAGCGCTTTGAGGGCCTTGGCGAAGAAGTCGGTGGCGCCGAAATTGCCGCTCTTCAAGGCGAGGCCAAGGCCAAGATCGTCCGCGCCGAACAGCACCGGCACGCCCGGATCGATCTCGGGGCCGATGCGGAGCTGGCCGAGCCCGAGCGCAGTGACCACGGCGCCGGCCGTCTCGCCGCCGCCGACAACGAGGCGGCGCACCCCCATGCCGATCAGGCCGACCGCCGTCGCGGCGAAGACATGCTCGATGGCCCTGGCCAGGGCCTCGCGGCCGAATTGGGCCTGCGCCGCCGCGACCGCGTCCGGATCGGCCGTCGAGTAGACGATAGGTTCATCCTGGATGTTTTGCGACACGAAGCGAAGCGCGTCCGTCGCCGTCATGCGGCCGGACATCAGCTCGGCTGGGTGGATGGCAAAGCTGGGGTGGCCGGCGGCATAGGCGGCGACCTGCGCATGCGAGGCGGAGGAGCACGATCCCGACAGCACGCAGCCCGGCCCAACGATCTCGGGAAGCGCGGCGGCACGCCCGGCGAGCAGCCCCTTGGCGCGGAAGTTGGCCGGCAAGCCGATGGCGATGCCCGAGCCGCCTGTCACCAGCGCCGCGCCGTCCAGCGCCGCGCCGATCTGGCGCAGATCCTCGTCGACCACCGCGTCGGTGACGATCAAGCGGCGGCCGGCGCGTGCTTCCGCATCGAGCGCGACGCGGATGGCCTCGGCCCCGAGCCGCACCACGGCATAAGAGACGAGGCCCACCGGCACGCGCGTCTGCCGCGACAGCCAGCGGCGGATGTCGGGGTCGGTCATCGGGGTGAGCGGATGGTTCTGCATACCGGATTCGCTAAGCAGCCGGCCGTTGACGAAGAGATGCCCCATATAAAGCGTGCGCCCGGTGGCCGGAAAGACGGGGCACACCACGGCGAACGGCGCGGCCAGCGCATCGAGCAGCGCCTCGGCGACCGGCCCGATATTGCCGTCCGGCGTGGAATCGAAGGTCGAGCAGTATTTGAACAGGAACTGGCGGCAGCCCTGCGCCTTCAGCCAGGTGAGCGCGGCAAGCGACTGCGCGACGGCATCGGCGGCGGGGATCGACCGCGTCTTCAGCGCAACCACACCCGCTTCGCAATCGGCGGGCGCGGCGCGGTCGGGCGTGCCGACGAACTGGATCGTGGTCATCCCCTCCTTCGCCAGGGTGTTGGCGAGGTCGCTCGCGCCGGTGAAATCGTCGGCGATGCAGCCCAGTAGCATGGCTTTACCCTCTCAGCCTTCAGCTTTGCATCATCTGGCGGCCGTGGCTGACAATGTGCCCGGCCGAAAGCCCTAGCGCCGCCCGCAATTCGAACGGCGGGCCGATGGGCGGAAAGACGTCCGCGATGCCGATCCGGCGCACCGGGCAGGCATGACCGCCATCGAGCACCTCCAGCACCGCCGATCCCAGTCCGCCGATGAAATTGTGTTCCTCCACGACGAGCATGGCGCGCGCGCCGCTCGTGGCATCGAGAATGGCGGCCCTGTCGATCGGCTTCACCGTATGCACGTTCAGGACCCTGGCCGCAATCCCCTCTTCGGCGAGCGCGTCCGCCGCCAGCAGCGATTCGAATACCATTGCACCATTGGCAAGAATGCAGAGGTCGTTGCCGTCCCGCAGCCGGATCGCCTTGCCGATCTCGATGCGCGGCGGCGATGAATGATAGACATATTCGGGGCCGCGCCCGAGCCGCACATAGATCGGGCTCTGCCCTTGATGACGGGCGCAGGCCCGGAGCATGGCGTCCGTCTCCGCTGCATCCGATGGCACCGTGACGATCATGTTAGGGATGGCCCGCATGATCGCGACATCTTCAAAGCTCTGATGGGTGGGGCCGCCGACGCCATAGGAGAGACCGGCGCTTTGCCCGGTAAGCAGGACCTTCACCTGATTATAGGCGCAATCCAGCTTGGCCTGCTCGACCGCGCGCAGCGTGGTGAAGGACGCATAGCCGCACACCACGGGCAGCTTGCCGCAGAGCGCCAGCCCCGCCGCGACGCCGGTCATGTTCTGCTCCGCGATGCCCAGATTGATCAGCCGATCGGGAAAAGCGGCGCCGAACCCCTCCATCCCCGTGGCGAACATCAGATCGGCGGTGAGCGCGACAAGCTCGGGATGTTCGGCGGCGAGCGCCAGCATGGTTTCGCCGAATTGCTGCCGGATCGGCTTTATCGGATATCGCGCCCGCATTTGCGCGATCCTTTGCGCCGTCGCAGCATCGATTGCGGGGACGGTCACGGCAGCGGCTCTTGCAACTCGGCCATGACGGCGCGGTACTGGTCCGGCGTGATCGCGTCCGAGTGCCAGCTCCTCACCCCTTCCATGAAGGAAACGCCCCGGCCCTTGACGGTGTCGGCGATCACCATGCGGGGCCTATGCCCCCTGCCCTCGCGGCGCGGCTCGAGGGCGCCGAGCAAGGCGGCGAGATCGTGCCCGTCCACCTCGACGGCGTCCCATCCGAAGGCGGCCCATTTGCCGAGCATAGGCTCCATCGGCATGACGTCCTCCAGCGGGCCGTCGACGCTGAAGCGGTTCCGATCGATGATGGCGATAAGGTTGTCCAGCCGATATTTGGCGGCCGCCAATGCCGCCTCCCATACGGAACCCTCATTGGTTTCGCCATCGCCCATCAGCACATAGACGCGGTAATCCCTGCGGTCCATCTTGGCCGCCAGCGCCATGCCGATGCCGATCGGAAGCCCGTGCCCAAGCGAGCCGAGCGAGGCATCCACGCCAGGCTGGTAGCGGCGCGAGGGATGCGTCATGAGCCTGGCGCCGACGCGGGTTTCATATTCGTCGATCCATGCCTCGGGGATGAAGCCGCGCCGGATCAGCGCCGAATAGAGCGCGGGCGCGGCATGGCCCTTCGACATCAGGAAGCGGTCGCGGTCCGGCCAATCGGGCTTTGCCGGATCGACCCGCATCACCGCGAAATAGAGCGCGGTGATGATTTCGGCGCAGGAAAAGCAACTGCCGAAATGGCCATTGCCAGCGGCGGCGAACATCTCGGTGGTGTCCACCCGGTTGATGCGGGCCATCTCGCGAAGCTCATCGATGGAGAGCGGAGCGTTCCTGACCGCGCCATCGCCGGCACCGGTCAGAGCCATGCCTTGATCCTTTCGGCCATCATCACCGTCGAGATGCCGTAGCGGTCATGCAGCGTCGGCAGGGCGCCAGCATCGAGAAAGGCGTCCGGAAGCGCGATTTGCCGCAAGCGCGCGGCGCCACCGGCGCGCATCGCGAGGGCGCAGACGGCTTCGCCGAGGCCGCCGATGACCGAATGATTTTCCGCCACCACGACGAGGCGCCCGGCTTTGGAAACCGCGCCGGTGATGGCGGCCTCATCGAGCGGCTTGATGGTCGGCACATGCAGCACCCCGACATCGAGCCGGTCCGGTCGAAGCTGCTCGGCGGCTTCCAGCGCCCGCATCGTCATGATGCCGCTCGATATGATCAGGGCGTCGGCGCCGTCGCGCAGCAGCTTAGCCTTGCCGAGCTCGAAGTGATAATCATGCTCATCGAGCACCAGCGGCACGCTGCCGCGCAGCAGGCGCATATAGACCGGCCCGTCGAAATCGGCGATGGCCGCGACCGCCTGTTCGATCTCCAGGGCATCGCATGGATCGATGATGGTCAGGCCGGGAATCGCGCGGAAAATGGCGATGTCGTCGGTCGCCTGATGGCTCGGACCGTAGCCGGTGGTGAGGCCGGGCAAGGCGCAGACGATCTTCACGTTGAGGCGATCTTCGGCGATGCCGAGATAGATGAAATCATAGGCGCGCCGGGCGGCGAACACCGCATAGGTGGTGACGAAGGGCATAAGGCCCTCGCGCGCCATGCCTGCGGCGGCGCCCATCAGCAGCTGCTCAGCCATGCCCATCTGGTAGAAGCGATCGGGGTGGGCCTCGGCGAACACATGCAGATCGGTGTATTTGCCCAGATCCGCCGTGAGGGCGACGACATCCGGCCGTGCGGAGGCCAGCTTCGCGAGGGCATGGCCGAAGGGCGCCGCTTGCGTGCGCTGGCCGTCGGCGGCAATCGAGGCGATCATGGCCGAGGTGCTCAGCCGGGGCTTGCCGGTGCCGCCATTCATGTGGTGCGCCCCTCGGCAAGCTGCGCCAGCGCCAGGTCCCATTCCTCGGGTTCGACGCGGATGAAATGCGTCTTGTCGCGGGTCTCCAGAAACGGCACGCCCTTGCCCATCAGCGTCTCGCAGATGATGACGCGCGGCACGGGTTCGGGATAGCTGCGCGCGCGGTCGAACGCGACCATCAGCGCGCCGATGTCGTTGCCGTCGACGCGCTGGGTGAACCAGCCGAATGCCTGCCATTTTTCGCCGATGGGTTCCAGCGAGAGGATTTTCGATGAAGGGCCGTCCGCCTGCTGGTTGTTCAGATCGACGATGGCGATGAGATTGTCCAGCGACCAGTGGCTGGCCGACAATGCGGCCTCCCAGGTGGCGCCTTCGTTCAGCTCGCCATCCGATAGCAGGGTATAGACGAAGGCGGGCGAGTGCTTGCGCTTCAGGGCGAGGCCCATGCCGATGGCGATGCCCAGGCCGTGGCCGAGAGACCCGCCGGTGATCTCCATGCCCGGCGTGTAGGACGACATGCCCGACATCGGCAGGCGGCTGTCGTCCATGCCGTAGGTCGAAAGCTCCTCCCTGGGGATGGTCCCCACCTCGATCAGCGCGGCATAGAGCGCGATGGCGTAATGGCCTATCGAGAGCAGGAAGCGATCGCGCCCCTCCCATTTGGGGTCGGCGGGCAGGATGCGCAGCGCGTGGAAATAGGCGACCGCCAGAATGTCGGCGACGCCGAGCGCCTGGCCGATATAGCCTTGCCCCTGGACGGCAGCCATGCGCAAGGCATGCTCGCGAATATCGTCGGCGCGAGAGCGGAGTTCGCGCATCCGCGGCGCGAGATTGGAAAGAGCGGCGTCCTCAGAATCTGTCATGTCTCGCTCGGACTGTGCGGCCCAGCACAGGATACTGATTATCTCATTATACCAATTTGCGCAACCTTGTCGCCTGTGGCATTGTATCGGACACTGGCTATATCGCGCAGAGTTGGCTAATTCTCGCGGCTCATGCCGCATGTCCGCAGGATCGGCGGGCGGCGGCAGGGATGATGAGACGATCTGAGGAATCGGGCGATCAGGGATAGACGATCGATGGCGGCCCTCGAACCGGAACCCGTGCAGCGGCGCAAATTGTCGCGCGGCGTGCTCGACCGCCTGCTTGCCCGCATGAGCGAGGGCGAATTCGCGCCGGGCAGCCTGCTGCCGTCCGAGCGGCAGCTCATGGAGATGTTTCAGGTGGGCCGGCCCGCAGTGCGCGAGGCCTTGCAGGACCTGCAGCGCATGGGGCTCGTCGTGATCACCCATGGCGAGGGCGCGCGGGTGGTGGCGCCGACCGCGCGGCACATGCTCGACCAGATTTCCGGCACGGCACAGCACCTGTTGACCAACTCGCCGCAAAGTCTCGATCACCTCAAGGACGCCCGGCTGTTCTTCGAATTGGGCATGGTCCGGCTGGCGACGGCGCGGGCCACGCCCGAAGATGTCGAGCGGCTGCGCCAGTCCATCGCCGAACAGGAAGCGGCGGGTGAGGATTTCGCCGGCTTCCTGAAGGCCGACATCGTGTTCCACAAAAGCATCGCCGCCATTCTCGACAATCCGATTTTCGTGGCGGTCAGCGAAGCGATGCTGGAATGGCTGAGCAAATATCATGTCGGCCTGATGCGCAAGGTGGGGCGCGAAAAGAAAACCATCGCCGAGCACCGGCTTGTCGCCGACAGAATCGCCGCGCATGATGTTGAGGGCGCCGCATCCGCCATGCTGACGCATCTGACCAGGGCGCAGGATCTGTACGAAGCGTCCGGCAAGCGAGGCGGCTCAGGCGACTGACAACAATATTCGGGGGAAAGCGCCATGAATGAAGATGCGCATCTGATGCAGCGGGACTGGGCGGTGGGCGTGGTGGGCTATCCCGATCCCGCTATCGAGGTGCTCGACCCGCGTTTCAATAAATACCGCGTCGGCGCGGCCGCGATCGAGCGTCTGTGGACCGGAGGCAGATGGACCGAGGGGCCGGTCTGGTTCGGCGATGCGCGCTGCCTGTATTTCAGCGACATTCCCAATAATCGCATGATGTGCTGGTCGGAGCTTTCGGGCACGACGAGCGTCTATCGCGGCCCATCCAATTTCGCCAATGGCAATACGCGGGACCGGCAGGGCCGGCTGATCACCTGCGAGCATGGCGAGCGGCGGGTAACCCGCACCGAGTTCGATGGTACCGTTTCGGTTCTGATGGACCGCTATGACGGGAAGCGCCTGAACGCGCCGAACGATGTCGTCGTTCATCCGGACGGACATGTCTGGTTCACCGATCCCGGCTACGGAATTCTCTCGGACTATGAGGGCACCCGGTCGCCTTTCGAGTTGCCGACCCGCGTCTATCGCCTCGACCCTTCCAGCGGCCGCGCCGAAATCATGATCGAGGAACTGACCCGCCCCAATGGCCTGTGTTTCTCGCCGGACCTGACGCTGCTCTATGTCGTAGACACCGGCTGCACGGATGACCCGGCACACCACCGCAATATTCTCGTCTATGACGTCGAATCCGGCTCGAAACTGTCCAATGGCCGCCCCTTCTGCGACCTGGCTCCGGGGCGCAGCGACGGCATACGCTGCGATGTCGACGGCAATCTGTGGTCGGCATCGGGCTTCGGCGGCGAGGGCACCAACGGCGTTTTCGTGTTCGCGCCCGACGGCGCCCGTATCGGTCGGATCAACCTGCCCGAACCCAGCTCGAACCTGTGTTTCGGCGGCGTCAAGCGCAACCGCCTGTTCATCACCGCCAGCCAATCGGTCTACGCCGTCTATGTCGATGTCCAGGGCGTCGGCTACGTCTAGCAGTGCCCGCACGGCGCGAATTGGTGGCGGCCCCAACGGCGGACTTATAAGGGGCGCGCAAGACAATCCTGCGATGGCGAGAGGAGGTCGGCAAGATCAGTTTCCATCAGGTGCTGGCGCTCGTCACGCTGGCAGACGACGTTAATTCCGGCGGGCGACCGCCTGAAGTTGGAGCCCGCCTCGACAGCGGGCTTTGTTTTGGCTCTCGCCACCGCTTTTGCTCATCCATTTATCGGCGAGCGCCTATCGTCGCCGACGCGTCCTTTCCCGACGGGTCCAAGTACGCCAGTGGAGCGTCCTTCCACGGCAAACCTTGGCGACGATCATTTGCCGCCTTCATACGGTTGCCTGTATACATGGCGAGACAGCATACCAACCAACTCATCCATGCTGCCTTTGAGTGCCACAATCTAATTTGTCTTCAACCGGAGTACTTCGATGTCCTCTCCTGCCTGGATCAACCGATTTTCTCTAGAGGGAAAGGTCGCACTCGTCACAGGTGGCACAAGCGGCATCGGATTTGTTGCGGCGAAAGTGCTGGCGGATGCCGGTGCGGACATTGTCGCCGCCGGGACGCCCGACCACGCGCATGAGGATATTGTCGGCGCAGTCAGTGCGGTCGGGCGGCGCGCCGTGGTTCTGACCGCAGATCTGGCAAAACCGGATGAACCAGGGCGCTTGGCGCGTGAGGCGCTGACAGCCTTCGGCCGGATCGACATCCTGGTCAACAACGCCGGCATCGCGCGCAACGCACCGCTGCTGGAGGCCACCATTGCGGACTGGGACACCACCATGGCGGTCAATCTGCGTGCGCCATTTCTCATCGCCCAGGCGATCGTACCGCAGATGATCGCGCGCCGTGCGGGCAAGATCATCAATATTTCCTCACAGACGAGCGTCGTCGCGCTCGTGGATCACGGAGCCTACATGGCTTCGAAGGCCGGGCTCAACGCGCTGACCAAGGTCATGACTTTGGAATGGGCGGGCCACAACATTCAATCGAATGCGATCTGCCCGACGGTCGTCCTCACGCCGATGGGCAAGCGCGTTTGGGGCACGCCGGAGAAGGGCGGGCCGATGCTTGCGAAAATACCGCTCGGCCGGTTTGGCGAGCCGATCGAGGTGGCGGATGCCATCCTGTTCCTCGCCTCCTCCGCATCGGATCTGATCTCAGGCGAGACGCTTCTGCTGGACGGTGGCTACACTGCGGCCTGAGAAACAGGGCGGTGATCCGCACGCGAATCCGGTTGCAGGCGACAGTCTGCCGCGACGAGATCGAGGATTTGCTGACGGGAATCGCGCGCGTTCATGCCGACGGCTCCGCGTGCGGCATGTGGGCCTGATGATGGGCTGGAAAAAAATCCCGCCCCAAAAGTGTTGCGTTGCAAGGATTTATGGTGGAGAGGGCTGGATTCGAACCAGCGTAGGCATAGCCAACGGGTTTACAGCCCGTCCCCTTTAGCCACTCGGGCACCTCTCCGGGAAGTCCATCCATAGCGAAGGCGCTCATGGACGAACGGGGCGGGGCGTGTCTGCCGCCGCACGCGGTTAGTAACACCGCAAACCGGGCCGCGCAACGGCCTCTTCCCGCACTGAGGCGGTTTTATATGTCCGCTCAAGCCTTAGCTCAATGCCGGTTTTTACCGGGGAGCCGCCTGGCGCTCACGGAACAGCTGAGGACGGGGCGCGGTTGAAGAGCTGAGGCATATCGCATTTTTCGGAACCCTTCGCCGCACCTCCGGATTTCATATGTAAGCGCTTTGCAAGGGACCGCCCGTGGTTCCTCAGCCTGAGGGTTTGTCTTGAACCCGCTCGGATTTGCCCCCCAACGCAAAATGCGGGAGACCTAAAAAGGAGAACACTATGACACGAAACATGAAGTTCCTGGCAGCACTCTTGCTGTCAACCACGGCCATCCCGGCCGCCGCCTCCGCGGATACGGCGCGGGTCACGACAGACCTTACCATGCGAGCCGGTCCCGGGCGTGATTTCCCCGCAGTGGGCGCCATCGGCGACGGTGCCCGGGTCAACGTCCATGGTTGCGTGAATGGCTACCGTTGGTGCGATGCCTCCTGGCACGGCCTGAGAGGCTGGCTCGATGCCGACTACCTGACCTATTCCTATCATGATCGCTACGTGCCGATCATCGAATATGGACCGCGCATCGATCTGCCCATCATCAGCTTCAGTGTCGGCAGCTATTGGGACGATTATTACAGGAGCGAGCCCTGGTTCGGTCGCCGCGACCATTGGCGGTCGGTCTGGCACGATGGTGGGGACCGCAATAATCACAAGGATCGTAGGTCGGAGAACCGCGACCAGGAGCATCACAGCTCGGTCGACCGCCATCCCGGTCAGAAGGACCATCGCAGCGCCGACCGCGGGCAGGATAACGGCGATCACGCCAAGCGCCTGCACAATGACCGCGCTGACCGCGGGCAGGACCACGGAGATCGCGCAAATCGCCTGCGCAAGGATCATGCGGATCGCGGACAGGATCACGGCAATAAAGCCGATCATGGCCGGTCGGATCGCGAAGCGCGCGGTGATGGGGGTGATTTGCAGTGGCGGCGCCAATAAATCCGGCGAGGACGGTCACGCTGACGATCCGCAGCGCCCGTGAGGCCCGAAGCTCGAGGTCCGATCTTTGAGGCATCTAACGGGGCGTCCATCCAATCGGTGGGTGCCCCGTTAAGATGACCCAGGATCAGCAGCGGGCCACGACGCGCTGTCCGGTAAGCCGAAGCATCCGATGGCCGCTTGACGGACAGGGCACAAGGCCCTATTTTCCAATCCGGTATCAACAGATTGAAAGGAGGTGGTCCAATGTCTCATTGTCCAGCGTCACTTGAGGCGGGTTTTGTGAGCATGACGGCCTTCTTTGAGGGCGGTTGCGTATAATTCGCCTCGCTTGTGACTGACAATGGAAAGGCCGTCCTTTTGGGCGGCCTTTCGCGTTTTAGCAACTTTGCTTATCTCTTGCCCGCCAAATAGCCGGCGTTTATCGACCGACCCTGCGCGGCGCCTGCCTCCAGCCGCGGATCGGCGTCGGCGCGATAGAAACACAATCTGCGCGACGTTTTGATTCCTGCCGGCAAGACCAGCGGCAAAATCAGCCGCCGCAACAGCCGGTCGAGCCAGGTCGAGCTACGCTTTTGGGCGCTGTTGCGGGCTGTTAATCTCGCCGCCTCCTGGATGCGAGGCCGGCGAAGCCGCTCGAACCGTTGCATCGCGCTGGCAATGTCGGCATTCTGCGCAGCGCACGCCGCCAGCACCACGGCATCTTCGATGGCCATGGCCGCGCCCTGTCCGGCATGCGGGCCGACGGCATGGGCCGCATCGCCAACCAGGACGACATGGTTGCGCGACCAGGCCGGCAGGTCCGGCATGTCGAAGACCGGGTAAGTGCGCGTGACTTCGGGCAGTCGGGATAGGATGCAATCGATGAATGCCGGGTCAGGACGATGCAAGGATCGCAGGCGATCGATCGTGGTCGTCTCGGCGACGCTGCTGTCCCCGGTCTCGGATGGATAGGAGTTGAACCAGTAGACCGGCCCGCCATCCTGTTTGAGATAGCCGAAAAAGCCGGTATGGCCGAAGACCATCCTCATGATCCCCTCCGTCGGCGGAACGTCGTCGATGCCGGCGATGCCGCCAGTACCGACAAGACCGGTGAAATGCGGTTCGGGATAATCAGGAAAGATCATGCGGCGTATTTGTGAACGCAGGCCGTCGCAGGCGGCAAGCCATGCAACCTCGTAGGGCGCACCCCGCGCCTCCAGCCTGGCGCCGTTGGCGAGCGGCTCGACCCGGTCCACCCGGGTGCCGAAATGAATGGCAATGCCTGCGGCCTCGCAGGCCTCGACCAGCACCGCCATCAAGCTCCCCCGCGCGATCGTAACGCTGGGGGCGCCGAATCTCGCCGCATCGTCGCTCTGATCGGCAAAGCCCAGGCGCCGGCCGCGCTCATCGAGAATCTCGAGGCCCTTCGTGTCTGTGCCAGCCGCGACGACAGCGTCGGCCAGGCCGATCGTGCGCAGACCATTGACGGCATTCGGGGCCAAGGTCAGGAAGGCGCCTTCGGTCACAAGGCTGTCGCGGCTGCGGGACTCCAAGATGATCGGCTCAATGCCGCGCCGCGACGCATTCAGGGCCAAGGTCAGTCCCGCGATGCCGGCGCCAACGATACCGATGGGCCGCTGAGAAAATGTTATATTCATGTCGCAACCATGCTAAACTGATTTAATATTCTGATAGTTAGATAATCAAACTATAAATGCATGTCAACCTCAAAACCGACCGATCTGATTCAAGCCATCGGCATCGCCATCTCCCGTTGGCAGGATGCGACCGCGCTCTTTGACGAGGAGTTCGGCAGCCGCGAAAATCTGTCTGCGAGCGAGCGGCAGTGCCTTTCCTGTCTGGCACACGGACCACGGCCAGCGCGCGACATTGCCGCTGCGACGCGGCTTACGCGGGCGGCGGTCACCACGCTGGTGGATCGGCTAGAGGCCCGTGGCCTCGTGCGGCGCACGCCCGGCGACACGGACCGCCGCCAGGTGCTCGTGGCCATGACCCCCAAGGCCGAAGCGTTGGCGGAGCGGTATTATGGGCCGATCGTTGCCGAGGGGATGCAGATCCTATCGCGCTTTTCAGCCGATGAGCAGGCCATCATCCTGAGGTTTGTCGAGGAGGCGTTGGGGTTGCAGCTCGCTCAGGTCGACCGGCTGCGCCAAACACCCTGAGTTGAGTTAGCCCCCGGGACAATCATTCAACAAAGTGGTTGACTATCAAAAGGCGTGCCCCTATATTCAACCTTATGGTTGAACAAATGACACCCCAGCTGAATTCTGTCTTTCACGCTCTCGGCGACGCCACGCGCCGCCGGATGCTTCGCGAACTCGCCGGTGGCGAACGAACGGTGGGGCAGCTCGCGGAACCCTTCTCGATCTCGCTTGCGGCAGCCTCCAAGCACATCAAGGCGCTGGAGAACGCCGGGCTGATCCGCCGCGAGGTGCGCGGCCGCACGCATCTGTGCCGCCTCGACCCCGGACCGCTCGCAAGCGCCCACGAGTGGCTAAGCTTCTACGAGCGCTTCTGGACAGGCCGTCTGGATGTCCTTGAACGGCTCCTGCGCGAGGAGGACGCCGCACGCGGACCCGCCAACCCCAAAAAAGGAGATAAACAATGAACGAACGTGTGATTCCGGATGCCTATGGCGAGCTGATCGAGCCTGCCACGCTGAAAATCCAGCGCCTTTTGCCCGGCCCCATCGAGCGCGTCTGGGCGTATCTCACCGAGAGCGACCTGCGGCGCCAGTGGCTGGCCGCCGGCCCGATGGAGATGAAGGTCGGCGCGCCCTTCGAATTCGTCTGGCGCAACGATGAACTGACCGACCCGCCCGGCCAGCGGCCGGCCGGCTTCCCCGCGGAGCACCGGATGCAAGCCAAGATCACCGAGCTCGATCCGCCCCGCAAGCTGTCCATCACCTGGGGAAGCACCGGCGGCGTCTCCTTCGAACTGGAGCCGCGCGGCAAGGATGTGCTGCTCACCCTGATTCATCACCGCGTGCCCGACCGCACGACCCTGCTGAATGTCAGCGGCGGCTGGCACATGCATCTCGACACCCTGGTCGCCCGCCTCACCGGCAAAGAGCCGGCACCATTCTGGAACGGCTGGAGCCGGCTGAAGGCCGAGTACGAACGGCGGATGCCGGCCGATCCGGCTGCTTGACCGGAATTGATCGTCCCGACGCAGCAATCATTTCAATAGGAGGTTACCATGCAGCATCAAGTCGTTTCGCGCGACAAGTGGCGCGCAGCCAGGCTCGAATTGATCGAGGCGGAAAAGGAACTGACGCGGCGCAGCGACGAGCTGGCGCAGCGGCGGCAGGAGCTGCCGTGGGTCAGGATCGACAAGGAGTACCGGTTAGAGACCGACGCGGGCAGCGCCTCGCTCGCGGACCTTTTCGGAGGGCGCTCGCAGCTCCTCGTCTACCACTTCATGTTCGGGCCTGACTATACGGCGGGGTGTCCGTCCTGCTCGGCCATCGCGGACGGGTTTAACGGCATCGCCGTCCACCTGCAAAACCACGACGTCGCCTTTTCGGCGGTGTCGCGGGCGCCGCTCGCCAAGCTGCAGACGTTCAAGCAGCGGATGGGGTGGACCTTTCCTTGGGCGTCCTCGGCCGGCAGCGACTTTAACGCCGACTTCAACGTGTGGTTCACGCCCGAGCAGCAGCGCGAGGGCGGCATCGAATACAACTACCGGCGCGAGCCGGCGATGGCTGGGCCGCTTGCGGGCGGGACTGTTCAAGACTGGAAGTTGCGTGGGGACGAGGGGCCGGTTGCGCAGATCGCGGCCATGACCGGCACCGATGTGCCCACCTACACGCGCGAGAGGCCGGGCGTGAGCAGCTTCGTGCTCGAGGACGGCGCCGTCTATCACACCTATTCCACCTATGCGCGTGGACTGGATGGCCTCTGGGGCATGTACCAGTGGCTCGACCGCGCGCCCAAGGGCCGCAATGAGCAGGGCGTCTGGTGGCGCCGCCACGACGAATACGGATCGGCCCAGCGCTGAATTCACCCCCGCAATCAGCTGAATTCACCCCCGCAATCAAAGGAGAAATGATCATGACAACCAGCACTCACACCCAGCCGAAGGTCGCCACGCGCGAGGAATGGCTTGCCGCCCGCAAAGCGCTGCTCGCCAAGGAAAAGGCCATGTTCCGCGAGCTTGACGCCCTTCGCGCCGAGCGCCGCCAGCTGCCCTGGGTGAAAATCGAGAAGGCCTATGTCTTCGAAGGCCCCCAAGGCAAACGCACGCTCGCCGATCTTTTCCGCGGGCGCAGCCAGCTCGCGGTCTATCACTACATGCTGACGCCCGGCTCCGATGCCATCTGCAAGGGCTGCTCGTTCATATCGGATCATATCGACGCCGCGCGCCAGCATTTCGAGCAGGCCGACCTGTCATTCGCTGCGATCTCGCGGGCGCCGCTCGAACAGATCGAGCAGGTCAGGCGGCGCATGGGTTGGACCTTCCCGTGGCTCTCCTCCAACGGCACCGACTTCAACTACGATTTCGGCGTGTCGTTCAAGAAGGACGACCTGGCGAGCGGACGCGCCACCTACAATTACGGCTCGCAGACCATCAAGAGCAGCGAAGACATGCACGGCACCAGCATCTTCGCGCGCAACGACAGCGGCGATATCTTCCACACCTACTCGACCTATGGGCGTGGCGACGAGGTGCTGATGGGCGCCTTCCCCTGGCTCGACCTTACGCCCAAGGGCCGCAACGAGGCCGATGGCATCATGAGCTGGGTCAAGCTGCACGACGAATACGAACCCGGCGACAAGCACAAGGACGCCTGTTGCAGCTGACCTCGATAGCGAATTGTGCGCTACGAGCCGCTGCCAGCAACGGAGTATAGCACCATGATCGACGCGACCTCCCTAACATCGCAGCGAGCCTTCTTCGGCATCTCGGCGCTGCTCTTTGCCGCCAGCGCGGCGGTGACGGTCGTCTGGTGCGCCTCCATGTCGGGGATGGGCAAGATGCCGATGCCCGGCGGCTGGACGATGTCGATGGTCTGGATGCGGATGTGCGGGCAGACGTGGCTTGGCACCGGGGCGTCGTTCCTGGGCATGTGGGTGGTGATGATGGTGGCGATGATGCTGCCGTCCCTGCTGCCGATGCTGCGGCGCTACCGCCAGGCCGTCGGCACGGCGGGCGAGACGAGCCTTGGCGCGTTGACCGCGCTCGTGGGCGTAGGATACTTCCTGGTGTGGACGGCGTTTGGCATGGCCGCCTTTCCGCTGGGCGTCGCGATGGCGGCGGCCGAGATGCAGCAGCCGGCGCTGGCGCGCGCCGTGCCGATCGCGGCTGGCGCGGTCGTCCTTATCGCCGGCGCGCTCCAGTTCACCGCGTGGAAGGCACGTCAGCTTGCCTGCTGCCGGGAGATGCCGTCGCGCGGCTGCGCCTTGCCCGCCGATGCCGGCACCGCATGGCGGCACGGCCTGCATCTGGGCCGCCATTGCATCGCCTGCTGCGGCGGACTGACGGCCATACTCCTCGCCATCGGGGTCATGGACCTGCGCGTCATGGCCCTTGTGATGGCAGCCATCACCGCCGAACGTCTCCTGCCTGCCGGCGAGAGCGCCGCGAGAGCGACAGGCGCCGTCGCCGTCGGGGCGGGGCTGGTGCTGATTGCGAGAGCAGCCGGGCTCGCATGACGCATTTGCCGGGCCTAGAGCATTTTCCAGCAAAGCGGACGCCGGTTTGCGCCGAGAAAATGCGACAAAACACACAATTAGAGCCGCGCTCCGATCCAATCGGAGCGGAAAAGGCTCAAGCCGCGTCCGCATGGCAAATGTCAGATTGCCCTCATACCGACCCCGCAAAACGTCGCGCATAAATCGCTTGACCGACTCACATCTTTGGAACAAAGAGAGAACAACACCAACGCTCAGCAAGAGGTAACGATGATCGTCGCGCACCCGCAAATGTCGCATCAAGAGCGCCGCCCGCAATTCGGTGAGATCGCATCCATTCCGGCTGGCGCTAAAGTGTCATTGAAACGGCTTTGCGGCTTCTATGGCGGATCAGAGCGCGAACTGCTGGCGCGCTTGATATCGGACCTGGAGCGCGACACTCTGGCCGTACTTCCCAGCAATGAGCGCGCCGATTATTTTGGCGCAGCCGGGTAATGGCGGCAGCGGCAAACTGCGCCGCTGTTCTCCCCAGTCATAGCAAGCGGAAGAACCGGCGCGAGCACCGCATCTTACGCCGTGGTCTCCTCCGGTCCTGCGTAGACGCCGCGTTTCAGCACGCCGATATAGGGCAGGTTCCGGTAGTGCTGGTTCCAATCGAGGCCATAGCCGACGACGAAAGCGTCCGGGATCGTGAAACCCACATAATCGATGTCGATGGGCGTCTGCCGCCTGGATGGCTTATCCAGGAAAGTTGCCACCTTCAGCGAGGCGGGAGCCCGCTGCAACAGACTGCGCAGCACATAGGAGAGGGTCAGCCCCGTGTCGATGATGTCTTCGACGACCAGGACATGCCGGCCTTCGATCGGGTCATCCAGGTCCTTGGTCAGGCGAACCTCGCCCGAAGATTGGTGGCCGGCATAAGAGGCAACCCCCATGACATCGAGTGAAAGCGGGCAGTTCATGGCGCGCATCAGATCGGCAATGAACGGAATCGAACCCCTGACGATCGTGACCAGATGCGGATCCCGGCCGGAATAGTCGCGAGCTATGGTCTCTCCCAACTCGCTGACACGTTGCTGTACCTGGTCTTGCGAGATAAGCACTCGCTCCACGTCGTCATGCATCGGATGCTGCGGCATTCGGGCGTTCACGCTCCTCGCGTCCGGATTTGGGGCTGCATATCAGCTCGATAGCTTCTAAAGCCAAGCCCCACAGAATACAAACGCGCATCACTATGCGGCGCCCCATGCGGTTTGCGGGTGGGCCGGTGAGCCGATCGGCTCACCAGCAGCCCGGATCAGCATTTCTGCACCTTGAACTCCACGCGCCGGTCAAGCGCGTCGCTTGCATCGTCCTTTCCGGTTCCGATCAGAATTTCACGTGGGCCCACCCCCGTTGCAATCAGTTTTCCGGCCAGCCTTCGATCGTCTCGTTCCAAGTTCGATTTTATCGTCTGTGCCCGCAGCACCGACAGTCGCTCATTAAGCTGCGCCGGCCCCGTAGCGGAGGTGTGCCCCACAATTTCCAGGCAGGTATCGCTTTCGGCCGCGCGGGATGCGATTTGCTGAAGCCACATGGAGTAAGGCGAGGTGGCCTCGCCGAAAAATTGCGTCGAACCGGGCTGGAACAGCAGCCGGACGGCAAGCTTGTCGTTCTTCAGGCCGAATGAAACCAGGTCTCCGAATGACTGTGTGGCGTCCTCGCGGCGCGTCAGCTTCCAGTTGGCGAGGTAGATACCATTATGAACGCGGAGCTGATCGCCGCCCGGCCTGCGCATCGCGGTGCGATAGAATGCAAGCGACTCCCTGTAGCGCTTATTGTCATATTCGGTGATGCCGTCGCTGATCAGCGAGGCTGTCCCGATCCGGTCAACATAGACCGGATTGAGAGGATCGCCGGCTTTAGTTCCCTGGCAGATTTTGATGTAGGCGATGGTGGATTCATCGTCCGCCCAAACCGGATTGTCGGCGAAAGTGGGCGTCGGCGTTGCATCGACACCGTCCGGCAGAGCCTTGGCAAAGCCTTTGGAGATGATCTTCTTGGAGCGCAGATCGGCGAGGGCGAGGCAAATTCTATAGACGTCACGCGGGCCATTCGCGTTCCCCGCATTGTTGATCGCGGTGAAGGTGCCGATCAGGACGACCGGGGCGCGATCAAGCGTCTGGGTGTTGAACGGCTCGACCTGAAAACGGGGATAAGACTTCTGCGCCAGTTCGGTCAGGCGCTTTTCCATGAGATGCGAGGCCGCCGACTGCGCGCCGCTTACGCCGTCGATCAGGGGGTCGATCACAAGTTCGATCTTTTCGTCGCCGGGTGGAAGCAGCGCTTTCGAAAATAAAGCCGTCGCGGCGTTAAGAAGGGCTGTGTCGAAGGGTGCCGGAGGAGCCGGAGGCGCGGCGGGCGCAGCGGGCGCGGGCTGGGTGGCCGAGGGCGCTTGAGCCTGCGTGTGCAATGTGGAAAACGCGGCTGTCGCTGCAATCGCGATGCCGCACAAGATCACTTTATTTAGCCGGCCCATGCCTGCACTCCCTGCTTTGCCGAATTAGCGCTCACGAACACCGCGCACGCGGACGATAGGGGCAGCGTGCTCAGCTCCGTACGATCTCATAGCTCAAAAATAAGACTCCGGCTGTTTCCTAAGGTACAGCTTTAAAATTATATTGCGCCATCCTGTGATCGGCCATCACGAGTTCCTCAGCCGTCGCCCGCTTTCGATCAGCGGATCGGCGGGATCGGCAGGAAACGGACTTGCTACGCGTCATGAATTTGATTGTTAACTCTACTGCTTCGCTCATGATGACAATCGCAGGCTTCAGGCATAGGACCCAAAAGTGTACGTACTTTTGGGATAAATCCGATGCAAAGACAAAAGGCTAGGGCGCAGCTCGGCGTTCAGCGGAACGTCCGGCGCTCTAATGTATAGAGGGGTAGGAAACATGGTTCATTTCAGCATGCGCGGCCAATTGACGGTCTTGGTTATGGCCTGTGTCTCTCTGCTTGCTACAAACCTGATGGCGGACGAACGTTCGCCGGCGCCGAAAGGCGCCAAGGTGTTCTTTGTCGATCTGAAGGACGGCCAGACGATTCCGGCTAAATCCATCATCCGGTTCGGAATTTCCGGAATGGCCTTGGCTCCGGCTGGTACGGCCAAACCCAATACGGGTCATCATCATCTGCTGATCGATACGGGATTGCCGCCGCTCGACGAGCCGATCCCCAGCGACTTCACTCATCTCCATTTTGGCAAAGGGCAGACCGAAGTGGAGCTGGCGCTGACGCCGGGCGAGCACACGCTGCAGCTTTTGCTGGGCGATCACAATCACATGGCCCACAACCCGCCCGTGGTTTCCGACGTCATTCATGTGTTCGTCGATCCCGCAACCGTCGAAAGGACCCGAACACCGGCACCGAGCGATGCCAAGGTGTTCTTCGTCGACCTTGCCGACGGCGCCAAGCTTACGGAGAAGTCGACCATAAAATTCGGCATTTCCGGCATGGAGATCGCGCCGGCCGGCACGAACAAGCCCAACACCGGCCATCACCATCTGCTGATCGATGCGCCGCTTCCGGATCTCGACCGCGAGATTCCCAGCGATCCCAATCACATCCATTTCGGCCGTGGCCAGACAAGCGGCGAGATCACCCTGACGCCGGGCGAGCACACGTTGCAGCTTCTCCTGGGCGACTATCAGCATGTGCCGCACGATCCGCCGGTCTACTCCAATGTCGTGCGCGTGACCGTCTCCGAGGAGGGCACCGCGCAGATGGACGCTCCCAGCGGCCGCCAGCCCTCCCCGCCCGACGCCGCCGTCTATTTCATCTATCCTCATGACGGCGACCTGATCTATCCGAGTTCGACCATCCGCTTCGGCCTGCGCAATATGGGCGTGGCGCCGGCCGGGGTGAGCAAACCCAATACCGGGCATCATCACCTCATCGTCGACGCCGATACCCCGCCGCTCGACGCCCCGATTCCAAGCGATCCCAATCATCTGCATTTCGGCGGCGGACAGACGGAGGTGAAGCTCCACCTCACGCAAGGGAAACACACGCTGCAGCTGATCTTCGCGGATGATCAGCACGTTCCGCACGACCCGCCCGTGATCTCCGACAAGATCGAGGTTACGGTCGGCTACCCAAGGTCCGCACGAGGCATGAGGCGCGGCAAGAAAAGGGCGAAGTAGAATGGCTGAGGCGCAAATTCATTTGTTATTGGGGGGCAGGTGACGATGAAAACGAAACGGATATTGGCAGCCGCGCTTATCGTGCTGGGATGGAGTGCCGGTGCGGCCGTGGCGCAAGATCATGACCATGGCGGCCACGACGCAGCCGCGCCGGCGGTGGCCGAAGGACGCACGGCATCGCCCGAAGGCGCTGAAGTGTATTTTCATTACCCCATCGACGGTATTCGCGTTCCGCAGCGGTTCACCGTCCAGATCGGCCTGCGCGGAATGGGCGTCGCGCCCGCCGGCGTGGTGAAGCCTTTCACCGGCCATCACCACCTTCTGATCGATGTCGACAAGGTTGATTTCGATCAGCCTATTCCATCCGATTACAATCATATTCATCTCGGCAATGGTCAGACGGAAGTGGTCATTACGCTCAAACCCGGCACGCATACGCTGCAACTGCTTTTGGGGGATTATGCGCATTTCCCGCATGTGCCACCGGTCATATCCAAAAAAATCAAGGTCTACGTCCGCTAACGCCACACAGAGTCGTCCGATGCCGTTTAAGCTCCCACATGTTCTCGCTTGGCTTTTGCTGATCGCCTTTGCGGCCCCGGCGGCCGTAGCGCAGCAGGCCGACGGTCCGCCCGCGGCGCTCGTCATCGGCAATGGCGCATACGCGGAGGCCCCGATCGAGGACGCCGTGGAAGGCGCAAGGCAGGTCGCCGATGTTCTGCGGCAAGGCGGGTTCGACGTTGTCTATCTGGAAAATGCCAAAAGGGACGACATCCAACGCGGGCTTGTCACTTTTTCCAAGGCCCTCAAGCGCGGGGGAACCGGGATCGTCTATTATTCCGGCCATGCCGTGCAGTATGAGGGGCGCAATTATCTGGTGGCGCTGGATACAAAAATCGCCGGCCCCGACGATGTGCGGAGCCAGGCTTTGGATCTAGGCCTCTTCCTCGATCCGCTCCTGGTCTCGCGCACGCCCGCCAGCGTCATCATCCTCGATGCCAGCCGCGACAATCCGTGGCAGCATCTGTTGCCCGGCGGCCTGCACGGCCTGGCCAACCCGGAGGCGACGAAAACCGTTACCGTCATCTCCTCGACGTCACCCGGCAGGGTCGTGAGCAACTCGCCGGAAGCCCGCAGGGTATTTGCCGAACAACTTGTGGAGGCGATGAAGACGCCTGATCTTGACTTCGACGACGTGATCATCCAGACGCGTGCGGCCGTCTCCCGCATTAACGGCAGGGATCAGCGTGTATGGCAGTCCGAGGCGCCTCCGTCGGGACTGGTCGTCATTTCTTCGGAGCGGCCCGGCGGCGCCAAGCCCGCCGACCCCATCGAGCTCGGCTTTTGGGACACGATAAAGGACAGCACCTCGGCGGTGGATTACCAAGCCTATCTCAGCGCCTACCCGAATGGACAGTTTGCGCTGATCGCGCGCTCCAAGCTGGCCAAGGTCCAAGGCAAAACGCCAGGCGCGGCTGCCACCCCGCTTAGCCGGGAAGCCGAAGCGGCAAAGCCAGCGGCGCCGGCTCCCGCTGCCGCTCCGGCCGCGCCCGCAGCACCGGCGGCGCCCGCTGCGCCTGCCGCACCAGCGGCGACGCCGACGCCCACGGTGTACCGCGATTGCCCCGTCTGTCCCGAACTCGTAGCCATTCCCGCCGGAAGCCTGACCATGGGCTCCACCGAGGTGTTCGCCTTCGAAGCTCCGGTTCACGATGTGACCATCTCCAAGTCCTTTTACATGGGGAGGCGGGAAGTGACGTTCGATGAATGGGACGCATGCCTGAATGAGGGGGGCTGTCAATACCGGCCGGCGGACCGCGGTCAGGGGCGGGGGCTGCGGCCGGCCGCCGATCTCGATTGGAACGATGCGAAGGCCTATGTCGCCTGGCTCTCGAAGAAAACCGGCAAGACCTACCGCCTGCCGACCGAATCGGAATGGGAATATGCGGCGCGCGCCGGCACGAAAACCACTTATTACTGGGGGAATGCGGTCGAGAAGGATCGCGCCAATTGCGCCGGATGCAACACGATCCCGCTCAAGAATACCGTCGCGACCGGCACCTTTCCCCCGAATCCATTCGGTCTGCTGGACATGGCAGGGAATGCCGCGGAGTGGGTCGAGGATTGCTGGGACGACAGTTACAAATCCGCGCCGAACGATGGTTCCGCCTTTACCAAGCCCGATTGCCGCGAGCGCGTTCTGCGCGGCGGCTCGTTCAACAATGACCAGCGGTTCGTGCGCACCGCGGCGCGCTTCAAATATGATTTTGATGTAAGATACTACACCAACGGCTTTCGCGTCGTGCGGGAGAAATAGCGCGTCACGCGGGCGGCGCCGGCTGCGTCCAGGTGCCGGAGCGGGCCCAGCTCGGCGATCCCTCATCGGACGACCGGGACTTCCTGCGCAGCGAATGCCGATAGCCGCCGCTCAGCCGCACGCCCCGATCGTCGTTTGCGGATCAGCTAAATGTAAAGGTGAACACGCCCTCGGAGTCGACGCCGACGCCGAGGCCGAACACGCCGATGCTGGCCCCTTGTTCGCCCACGGCGAGATGGAAGATGCCTGGGAGGTGGACATGAAGCGCTCCGCTCACGGTGTCGATCTCATCGGCCGCCAAGTCGCGGATTTCGGAATTTGAATTGTTGGACGACATTTGAAGATACTCCTGATGTTGAATCAAACGATGCAGCGCTCCGGATGGGCGATACAGCCCGACCGGAGCGCCGCACCGCAGCGCCAACATTGCGCCAGCGCTACACGCGCCGCTGTTCCGCATGGAACGGTGAGCGGCAATTCTGAAACGATGCGCGTGGAGCCCTCGATCCGCTACCCCTCGGAGGCGGCGTCTATCGCCCGCATGACTGAGCAGTAGCTGGCGTCCAGGTGGCTTTGCATGGCCGCGACGCACTGGCGTTCGTCGCCCGTGCGTAGCGCCGCGATGATAGCGCGATGTTCATCGATCGGCCCTTGCAGCCGGCCCGGAAGCTTGATGGACAGATGCCGCGTCCGAATGATCTCGGTCGACACCTTCTGCAGGAACTCTTCGACGATCCCGTAGCCGCTCAGCCCGATGATCACACCGTGAAACTGATTGTCGACCGCGATATTGCGCGGCATGTCGCCTGTTGCGATCGTCTCCTCCTGTTCCGCAATCAGCCTGGTCAACTGGCGATCCGCGGCGTCGTCGAAATGCGGCAGAGCCTTGGCGATGGCGATGCACTCCAGCGTTGTCCGGATGACGCAGCATTCGCTGATCCTTTTGGGATCGATGACCGTAACCGATGTTCCGACATTGGGCAGGATCTGTACCAGTCCTTCGTCGGCCAGCCGGCGAACGGCCTCGCGGATCGGCGTGCGGCTCACGCCGAGCCACTCCGACAGCCCGCGCTCGTTGATCGCGGTGCCCGGCGCCAGTTCGGCCGCCAGAATGCGGTTGCGGAGCACCTCATAAACCTGGCGCGGCACGTTCAGCTGCCGATCGATGAGTGCGCGGTTCGCCATGGAGTCCAATCCTCTGGTCAATGGGCGGTGATGCGAGAAATGAGATTGCATCCACTCGAATGTATGGGTTAATGCAGGCACTGGTATACCGGTATACCACTTTAATCGCGAGCTAGACCGGATCAACGCCTCCAGGAGTAGCGTCACGGAGGACGCAATATGAAAAATATCATGGGGATCGGTTTGGCGGTGGCATTAACTGCCGCGACAACGCTTTCCGCCAGGGTGGAGGACAAATTTACCATCGCCCTCATTCCCGGCCTGACGACCGACGCGTTCTACATCACGATGCATAAGGGGGCTGAGGCGGCCGCCAAGGATTCGGTGTCGATCTGTTCTATCAGGGCGCTGCCGAGTGGAATGTCACCGCGCAGGAGCCGGTGCTGAACGCAGTCATCGCCAGAAACCCCAGCGCCATCCTGATCGCCAATGTCGATAAGGATCAGCTCACGCCGACCCTCAAGGCAGCCAGCGACCGCAGTATCAAAATCCTGACGCTCGACCGTTCATCGGCGACGGCCTTTATGGTGACGGGAGCGGCGAGGGCGATTTCGCCACCTCGGTCCTATCATGGACGAGCCGACGGCGGCCCTCGGCGTGCTGGAGCAGCGCAAGGTGATGGCCTTGATCCAGCGATTGAAGAGCCAGCGCGTGGGCGTTATCTTCATCTCGCACAATCTGGTCGACATTTTTGCGGTTTCGGACAGGATCGCGGTTCTGCGCCGGGGCCGGTGGCCGGCGAGCGGCGGACGGGCGAGACCGACGCGGATGATATTGTGAAACTGATAATCGGCGGCTGATGGTGCGCCGGGAGAGTTGGGATGAGGATGAACGAGGACCGCAAAGTTCGCTGGGGCGTCATTTCCACGGCCGATATCGGCATGAAAAAGGTGACGCCGGGGATCATGAAATCACCCCACTCGGTGGTGACCGCGATTGCATCGCGCGATCTCGCCCGGGCGCGCAGCGCCGCCGACCAGCTCGGCGTCGCCAAGGCCTATGGCACCTATGAGGAGATGCTGGCCGATCCCGAGATCGATGCGGTATACAATCCTCTGCCGAACCATCTGCATGTGGACCTGACCCTGGCCGCCGCCCAGGCAGGCAAGCATGTGCTCTGCGAAAAGCCCATGGGCCTCGATGCCAGGGACGCCGAGCGGCTGCGCGCCGTCCCGGACGGCATTCTCGTCGCCGAGGCCTTCATGGTGCGCTACCATCCGCAATGGCTGAGGGCGCGCGACATCGCAAGGTCGGGCGAGCTTGGCGAGGTGCGTGCGGTCTTTTCGCTCTTTACCTATTTCAATACCGACCCCGCCAATGTTCGCAATCAGGCCGATATCGGCGGCGGCGGGATTCTGGATATCGGCTGCTACCCGGTCACCGGCGGGCGCTTCATCTTCGAGGACGAGCCGAGGCGCGTCGTCGCGCTGGTGGATCGCGATCCGGCTTTCCGCACCGACCGGCAGGCGAGCGTCATCGCCGATTTCGGCAATGGGCGTCACCTGACATTCCTCGTCTCCACGCAGCTGGTGAACACCCAGTTTATCGAGATCGTGGGCACGAAAGGCCGTGTGGAGATCATCATCCCCTTCAATGCGCCCCAGGGCGAGCACACAGCGATCGTTGTCGACAAGGCCGAGAGCCTCGGCGGGCATCTGGCCCGGCGCGAAATCATGCCGGCAGCCGATCAATATGCCGAACAGGCCGAAGCCTTCGCATTGGCCGTGCTGGGGGAGCAGCCGCTCGTCTGGGGCATCGACGACGCAATCCGCTCCATGCGCGTGCTCGACGCAATCTTCGAAAGCGAGCGGCAAGGCGGCTGGGTCGCAGTCGCCTGACCCCGATCCGCCGGTTCGGTTAATGCCGAAGCGCCTGCTCCGAGCGGTCCATTCGTGCGTCCACTGCGGAACGGACGGGTGCCGCCAGCGTTGCACAGGCAGTCTCGCCAATGATCGAGATTTTCCCGAACTCCGAGGAGATAGCCGATGGCTGCTGAAAAGACCTTGTCCGATGCATTCTACGAAACTCTGAAAGACGTCTACTGGGCCGAGAAGCAGGCGGTGAAGGCCTGCAAGAAGTCGGCGAAGGCTGCGAAGGCCCCCGAGCTCAAGCAGGCATTCCAGGATCATGGCGTGCAGAGCGAAGGCCATGTCGAGCGCCTGCAGCAGGTCTTCGAGATCATCGGCAAGCCGGCGCGCGCCAAAACCTGCGAGGCCATGCAAGGCATAACCTCAGAGATGGAAGAGGATCTGGCGGATTTCGGCGACACCGAAGCCGGCGACGCGGTACTGATCGGCTGCGGGCAGGCCGTCGAGCATTACGAGATTGCTCGCTACGGCATGCTGAAGGCATGGGCAACGCAGCTCGGCATGAAGGATGCGGCAAAGCTGCTCGATGCCACCCTTCAGGAGGAAAAGCAGGCCGATGCCCTCCTAACCCAGATTGCGGAGGGTTCCGTCAACGCCGATGCGGAGCGTGGCGGCAAAGCGCGGCCGAGGAAAACCGCCGCCGCCTGATACCAATTTTACGGAGGGCGCCCTGCCCTCCCGTTTCCGTGTTCGGGTCACCGGACGCCGCCGCGAGCTGAGCCGGCGCCGTTCGCGATTATTGATGCGATGCTTTCAAGCAACCAGGATGAAGGCGCGAGGCTCGCACTATTTCAGCGGTTTCCCGCGTCTACATGCTATCTCGGTTCGAGTATCCCCGACCAAGCCGCAGCTGCAACTTCACGAGCGTTGCGATCGATTAAATCGCCGTGCGACAGCACGATCTGCTGAAAGTCCCACGCCAGAATGCGCCGAAGCGATTTCGCCGCTGCCTGACGGTCGCTCCAGCCCATCCGGTATTCCGGAGCCGGACGGGGATTGTTCCACATACGCAACACATACTTGAACCAGAACTTCAATGCCCACCCCGTATGGGGCGTCGTGTCGGTGAAGTTCTCGATGAGGTCAACAAGGATCAACGTGCGGCTGGCGCGGTGAAACATCGCGACCTCGCGCATGATGCGCGTGCCTTGCACGAGCACCTGGTCGATTTCACCAACCCAGTCGGCGGGAGCCACGTCACCGAGCACGCCATCATATTTCAGGCCGGGGCTTCTGCTCTTGACGCCGGGGCAGATCCAGGTCTTCGCCGTTGGAAACGCGGCTTGCGCGGTGGCTGCATACATGTGGTGGAAATTTCCGGGAGCGACGATGTGGCCGACTGGTCCCAGTGCCGAGATCTCTTCTGCGATAGCCGCAGTGATGTCGCATGGCGAGTGCAGCATAAGTTGACCGGAGGCTAGGCGGATCACCGTCATTCGTGCTTCGAACCTTGTACCCGCCAATCGAACGGGATATGCGCAGAGCCATATTTGATCTGCGACATAGGGCGTGACGGGCATCGCGTTCCTCGGTGAGATTCGTAGGCGGTTGTGTAGGATCGAATGCAATCGTTCTTGCTGCGACTATGTTTTTGCGGTGCGTGAGGCCGTGTCGCTTACGGTCATCGACACCGGTCGCTGTTTTTCACACGATTTCGGCCGGAAGCGGTCAGTCAGCTCGCCGGCGGGCGCGGCAGAAAACGGACGTTTTCGAAACGGCTGTCAGGGGCCCGACTCCGATCCACAGATAAGCTGTTTTCCGCGCGCGGTAGACTTCCCACCCAACGACCTAGAGTTCGCAATTGTGCTCAGGAAACCGGGCCGGGCACAAGGGACCGCTGGCCGCGCCATACGCTGAGCACGATCTCGATCGCAACAACCGTGCCGTAGACCGCCAGCAGCAGGTAGAGACTGGGCCGGTCTGCCTGCCAATCGTGCCACAGCAGCAGGCCGAGACTGCCGGTGGCAAGGACGCCGCCCGCAAGCGGTATCGCGGGCGACAGCCCGATACGCCCGGCCAACCGCAGCGCCGAGAAATTGACCGCGGCGAAGATGACCAGGAAGGTCGCGCTCGCGAAGCCTGAAATCGCCGCCAGCGGCGCGGCCAGCGCAAATGCCGATGACAGGCCGGTCAGCGCCAGCAGCGCGACATAGGGCACAGGGCGGGTGCGTTCCTGTAACGCGAACACCTGCGGCAGGGCGTGTTCACGCGCCATCACCATGGCGAGCCGGGCGGCCCCGAACAAGGTGGCGTTGATTGCCGAAGCGGTCGACAGCAGCGCGGCGATCCCGATCAGAACGAACCCCGCCTGCCCCAATGCCGGCCGCGCGGCGACGGCGAGGACATATTCCTGGTCCTGTTGAATCTGCATCGGGGTAAGGTTGCCCAGCGCGGCGACAGCCACAACGATATAGATGACGGTGGTGAGGACGATGGCGATGACGATCGCCCGGCGCAGGTTGCGCGCCGGATCGTCCATCTCGTCGATGGCGTTGGGAATGAGTTCAAATCCCTCATAGGCCACGAAGATGAGCGCCACCGCGACCAGCGGCGAAGCGAGGCCGCGATCGAACAGCGGCACGAAATGGTCGGCCTTGATGCCGATGAGGCCGGCGCCGGCGAACACGGCGAGGATGAGCAGCTTAATCGCCACGACGCCAAGCTCGACACCGCCCGACGTGCGGGCGCCCCGCAGGTTGATGCCAAGAAAGCCCAGCAGCGCCAGCACGGCCAGTACCGCCGTGACCGGCCGGGCGCCGCCGAGGCCGAACAGCGTGGCGCCATAATCACCGAATGCCGTCGCATAGAGCGCCAGCGTGCCGACGTAGCCCACGACCAGCAGCCAGCCGGCACAACCGGCGACGATCGGTGCGGCAAAGGCCTTTTCGATATAGGTGAAGCTGCCGCCGTCGCCGCGAAAATGTAGCCCGAGATGGGCATAGGACAAGCCGGTGAGCAGGGCGATGACACCGCCGCCCGCAAGCGTCAGCACGACGGCGTGGCCCGCCATGGCGATGGCAAGGCCGAGCACGGCGAAGATGCCGCCGCCGATCATGCCGCCGATGCCGATCGCGCTGACCTCCGCCAAGTTTAGCTTGGCCTTGTCAATCCTTGCCATGCTTTTGCTTCCCGAGCCGGATCGGCACTGGCGCGACCTGTCGAACGCACAGGGACTTCGATGCGTCCGGGAGCCCTGCTTGTCGATGAATTTCAAGAGCCGGCTGAAGGGCCGCCGCCCCGCGGGGCGAACGTCTGCGCCGTTATCCCCAAGCGCCGCTCCGGCCTTTCAGCGACGATGATCGTTGCCTATCCTTTTGGTGGATTACTTTCGCTGTCTATCGAAATGGGCATACCTCCAATTCCGCAGTCTACCGCCGAATGCCACCGCTTCTATTACCCCTCATTCCCACTCGATTGTGCCGGGTGGCTTGGAGGTGATGTCATAGACGACGCGGTTGATGCCCTTGACCTCGTTGATGATGCGCGTCGCCGTGCGGCCAAGGAAATCGTGGGAGAAGTCGAAATAGTCGGCCGTCATGCCATCGGTTGAGGTCACCGCGCGCAGAGCGCAGGCGTAGTCGTAGGTGCGGGCGTCGCCCATCACACCCACGGTGCGCACCGGCAGCAGCACCGCGAATGCCTGCCAGATGGTGTCGTAGAGGCCGCTTTTGCGGATTTCGTCGAGATAGATCGCATCGGCCTTACGCAGGATATCGAGCCGCTCGGCGGTGATCTCGCCGGGAATGCGGATGGCGAGGCCTGGCCCCGGAAACGGATGCCGGCCGACGAAGCTGTCCGGCAGCCCCAGCTCGCGGCCAAGATCGCGCACTTCGTCCTTGAACAGCTCCCGCAAGGGTTCCAGCAGCTTCAGCTTCATGCGCTCCGGCAGGCCGCCGACATTGTGGTGCGATTTGATCGTCACCGAGGGGCCGCCGGTGAACGAGACGCTTTCGATGACGTCGGGATAGAGCGTACCCTGCGCCAGGAAATCGGCGCCGCCCAGCTTGGCGGCTTCGGCATCGAACACATCGATGAACAGGCCGCCGATGATCTTGCGCTTGCGCTCCGGGTCGGTGACGCCCTCCAGCGCCGCGAGGAAGCGCTCGGACGCATCGACATGCACCAGCGGAATGTTGTAGGCGCCGCGGAACAGCGTGAGGACCTGCTCGGCTTCGCTCTGGCGCAACAATCCGTGGTCGACAAAGATGCAGGTGAGCTGATCGCCGATCGCCTCGTGGATCAGCACGGCGGCAACGGCGGAGTCGACACCGCCGGACAGGCCGCAAATGACCTTCGCGCTGCCGACCTGCATCGCGGATTTTGCCGATCATCGCCTCGCGGAACTTGCCCATGGTCCAGCTGTCGCCGCAGCCGGCGATACGATGGGTGAAATTGCGGATGATCGCGGCGCCTTGCGGCGTGTGCACCACTTCCGGGTGGAACATCAGCCCATAGAGCCGGCGCGATGTGTCGGCGATGGCGGCAAAGGGCGCGTTGGCGGAGGTGCCGATCACCTCAAAACCATCGGGGATGCGGGTGACGCGGTCGCCATGGCTCATCCAGACCCGCAGCGACGATCCCGGCTGCGCGATGCCGTCGAACAGCTCCGAAGGCGCGATGATATCGAGATCGGCGCGGCCGAATTCCCGCTCGCCGGCCGCCGCGACCTCGCCGCCGAGCTGGGCGACCATGGCCTGCTGGCCATAGCAGATGCCAAGCACCGGCACGCCGGCGGCAAAAATGCGCTGCGGTGCGCGCGGCGTGTCGGCGTCGATGACGCTCGCCGGGCCGCCCGAAAGGATGACCGCGCGCGGCTTCAGCCGATCGAAGGCTTCATCGGCATGCTGAAAGGGAACGATTTCCGAATAGACGCCGGATTCGCGCACGCGGCGAGCGATAAGCTGAGTAACCTGGCTGCCGAAATCGACGATAAGGATGGTGTCCGTCATGGCTGCGGGTAGCACCCGGCGGACGGCCCGTCAAGATTTGCGGCGGAGGAGCGTGCGAAGCGAGGCGGATGCACGAAGCCACACCCCCGCGCATCCGCCCCTATATCGGATTGCCTCAGTTGGTCGCGCCGGTCGCGCCCCAGGAGTCGGTGCAGCCGACCGGAGCCTGCGCGCTGGCGCCGATGCGTCCGTTCACTTCTCCGCAAGCCCATTTGCGTAGCGGGTCGGGCATTCTGCTGTTCACTTGAACCCAAATCTCGTCATTGGCAGATGCGATCGTGTATGTCGCATACAGCCAGTAGCCGAATACTATGATCGCCACGAGAATGACGATTCCGAGAAGCGTTTTGAGAAAACCCATCTTTAAACTCGCTGTTGATTATTCCGTCTGAACTGGAAGTGGCCGAGGACCGGCATTGACGGCGCGGATAATAGAACCGGTATGTAACAAATTCTTGACCCTGGACTCAAGCCCTGTTTTCGCACACCCAATGCCGCAGGCTGGGGCCGCAGGCTACCCAACACAAGCAGCGCGGCGAGATTGCGGCGGAATTGCCCAATTTTTGACTAAATGCCGAAAATTGATGCAACTTTCGCCAGGATCTAAGCGCGGCACTCCAAGATGCTGATATAGAACCCATCCGTACCGTGGAGGCGCGGCGTGAGCTGCAACGCGGCATTGCCCGCGTCGTGCGGCATCGGCGGGGACGGCCACATCTGTGACCAGGCAAGCTCTTTAAGTTGGGGAAAAGCGGCGATCAGCCAGCGAGTCTGCTCGGCGTTCTCGGCCGCGATCACCGAGCAGGTCGCGTAAACGAGCCGCCCGCCTGGCCTGACGAGCGGCACCGCGAGGCCGAGAACCTGCCGCTGCTCCTCGACCCGCAGAGCCAGCGCCTCCGGCGTCAGACGCCATTTCGCATCAGGCCGCCGCCGCCAGACGCCGGAGCCCGAACATGGCGCATCGGCCAGCACGACATCCATCTTGCCTTGCAGGTCCGCCAGCGCGCCTTGATCGCCGGCCGGCAGCACTTGCACATTGCGGGCGCCGGCCCGCCTCAGGCGTTCAAAAATCGGCCGCAGGCGCAGCTTGTCGGCGTCGAAGGCGTGGATCTGGCCGGTGTTCTGCATCAGCGCGGCCATGCCGAGCGTCTTGCCGCCGGAACCGGCGCACAGATCGAGCACTTGCAGGCGGGGCGCCGCGCCGGAGAGCAGCACGGCGATCTGCGAGGCTTCGTCCTGGACCTCGAACCAGCCGCGCCCATGCGCCGCTTCCGCCTCGATATTGGGGTTCTTCTCTTGCGGCCCCGGCGCCGGGATCCGCACGCCCATGGGCGAGAACGGCGTGGCGGCGGCATGATATTTGTCGAGCGCCTTCAGGAGGCGAGGCCGGTCCGCTTTCAGCGTATTCACCCGCAGGTCGATCGGCGCGCGTTCCGCCATCGCCTGGCCTTCGGCGATCGCCGCCTCGCCGAAAGCGGCTTCGAACTGCGGATACAGCCATTCGGGACTATCAGCTGCGGCCCAGTCGGGCATCGCGGCGGCGGCATCGCTATCCAGCGCCCGCCGCTCATCGGCACCCAGCGGCTGCGGCGCATGCTGCGAGCCGTCGCACAACGCCGCGATGTCATCGGCGGAAAGCCCCCAGGCCCAGCGCAACGCACCCAGCGCCAGCGCTCTCGGACGGTCATCGCCCATCCGCCAGCCGAGCGAGGCGCGTTTGCGCAGCACGTCGTAGACCAGCGTGCCGATGGCCGAGCGGTCACCGGACCCGGCAAAGCGATGCCCGCGCCCCCAATCGGCAAGCGCGTTGGACGCGGGCCGGTGACGCCCGAGCACATCGTCGAGCACTTCGATTGCTGCGGCGAGCCGCCCAGCAAGGCGCATCGCTAAAATCCCGCCAGCAGGCGCACGAGCAGGATGCCCGTCATGATCACCAGGATCAGCATGCCGATGCCGAATATGCCGCCCCGCACCGATACGACGTTCGGCCCCGTATGCATCAACGCATGCGCAATCCGGGCGGCGACGAAGGCCCAGGCGAGCACCACCATGAGCAAATCCGCCTTGGCGGTCAGCAGCGCGATCAGGCAGAGCACGTAGAAAATGACGGGCAGCTCGAACTGGTTGCTGTAGCAATTGGCATATTTGCGGGCACCCTCCGGCCAGCGCGAGGCATCCAGCGCGATGTCCGCCGGCCGGACCTCCTGCGTGAGAAGCGCCTTGCGCCGGGCCCAGCCCATCGCGAGCAGCAGCACGAATGTCAAGATGATCTGGGCGAAAACCGGGTAGAGGATTGCAATGACCATGCGCCGTTCGTGTCCTTTTATGCGCGCATTGCCCGGCGCCGCGCGGCCCTGCCCCACCTTTCACATTTATCGCTGCGCGTGACAACCGCCATCCGCTTGCCGCCCGCGGCGCAAACCGGAATCGGCGTTGCCAGAAACGCAACCATCAGCAAGGGATCGGACCTACCGGCGAGAACGGCAACTCATCCGGGGGATGGATTAGAGCATTTTCCAACAAAGTGGACGCCGGTTTGAGTTGAGAAAATGCGAGAAAACAAAGAATTAGAGCCGCGCTCCGATTCAATCGGAGCGGAAAAGGCTCTAGACGACCAGCCGGCCGCTTGCATGGCCGAGCACCAGATAGATGCGCCCGGTTTCCGATGTCAGATGCGTTTGCACGGTACGCCCTTTCGGGTCGGCCTTACTGGCATCCTGAAGCATGCGCTCGAAATCGGCGAGGTAACGATCCACGATGTGGCGGAAGGTGGAGTTGCTTTCGTAGCGATGCTTGACCTGGTCGAAGGTCGCCTGCCCGTCGCGACCGTAAATGCCGCGATTGAGGATATTGCGCTCGCCCTTGTGGTATCGCCGCCAGACATCGGACGCGACATTGTCCTCAACGGCGTTGGCGATGTCCTTCATATCGAAGATCATCGGCGGATTTTCCGGCTTGCGGGCGCCGCTCGCGGGTGCAACGACGGGCGGCGGCGCTCCATAGGACTCGTCATTGCGGCCGCCGGCGTAATTGTCGTCGTCGACGCGTGATGCCCGAGCCAGCAGATCGCCCAGCGACCATTTCGCGCCGCTCCGCTCGTGCTCCATCTCCGGGTTGGGCGCGGGGCTGCCCATGGCCGGCTGACGGCCCATCATCGGCTCGTAATCGTGCGGGATGTTGTTCGCGTGCGGGGACTGGTCCATGCGTTCGATCAGTCCGGCGCTGACGGCCTCAAGCGTATCGTGCGGAGCGCCCCATTCTTCGCCATAGCTACCGCGTACGGGCGGTGGCGGCGGTGTATCGCGGCGGCTGGACGTGAGAGGCGGCAGGTCGCGGGGCTCATGCTGCTGCTGCTGCTGCGGCGGCGGCACGCGCGGCGGCTGGTTGCTCGGTTCGGGCTGGCGAGTGTCGGGCTTGGAGATCTGACCGGAATAGCCGTGCCGCGACGTGATTTCCGTAAGCGAATCCAGCGCCGAGAGCTGGTCCTGCAACGCCCTGCGCATGGCCTTGGCGCTCTGCTTGGTCGCCTCGGGCAGAGACTTGGCCTGGCGCTTGAGCTCGGATTGCGTGTGCTCCAGCTCGGCGGCGGCCTGATGCGTGGAATTGCGCACCTGCTGCGTGGTTTCGTTGAAGCTGTTGGTGAAGCCGGAGAGCTGGCTGGCGACCTGCTCGGACAAGGACGAGAAGTTCGACTTCAGTTCGGAAATGGCGCGGGAGGTGTGCGCCTGGGCTTCGGCGCGCAGGCGTTCGAGCTCTTTCACGGCGGTCTGCGACTTGTCGGCGGAGTCACGCGACAGCGATTCGGTGACCTGCTTGGCCCGGATTTCCGCCTGCGTCAGCGACTGCTCCAACATGTTCGAATAATTGTGCATCATCCGGTCCAGCTCGGTGGCGCGGGTGTTGATGCCTTCGATCATCTTGGCCAGCTGCACCTGGCGCGCTTCCATGACGCCGTCGACCTTATTGTTCTGGAGCTCGACGGCCCGCGCGGCATTGACGATGTTGACGCCTTGATCCTCGAACCGCTTCGTCAGGGTGTGGATCTGATTGAGCAGCCCATTCGACACTTCCTTCAGCATGTTTGCGTGAGTGCCGAGCGCTTCCGAGCTTGCGCCGGAGCCTCGCGCCAGATCCTCGACGGCACGCTGGATCTGCCCGGTGCTGGTGGTCACCACATGCTGGATGGCGCCGGCCTGGCGCGACAAGGATTTCTCCATGGTGCGCGAATGCTGCTCCAGCGTCTCGCGGATGTTGCCGGTGTAGCGCGACACGGAGGCGTCGAGAGACTTGGTGCGTTCCGAAAGCGTCTGGTCGAACGCCTGGGCGCGGCGGCCAAGAATGGCCTCCAGCGCCTGTGTGCGCTCGGAGAGGCTGTCGTCGATTGCCCTGCCCTGCTCGGTGAGCACCGTTTGCAGCATCTTGGTGCGGTCATGCAGCGAGCTGTTGAGCGAGTCGGTCCGCTGCGCCAGCGCGCCTTCGAGCGCCGAAAGGTTCTTCGTGGCGCCTTCGATGATGCCGCTGAGACGGGTCTGCTCACCGCCAAGCCGCTCAAGCAGCACCGGTATTTCGCGGCCGACGCGCTCGCTCATGCTCATGACGGACGCCACGAGATTGTTGCCCTTGGCGGAAATTGCCGCGGCGGTGCGGTCGGAGGTTTCCTGGATGGAGCGGGTGACGTCCAATCCGGAACGATGCAGCTGCTCGGCGGCCTGCGCGCCGTGCTTGACGAGCTGCTCGGTGATGCGCGCACCGCGGTCGGCCAGTTTCTCATCGATGACGGTACCGGCCGCCGTCACGGCGGCCGTGATCTTGTTGCCGCGGCTGGCGAGCGTGTCGGCCAATGTCGAGGTCGCCTGCGTCATCGCCGTGCTGGCGCGCTCGCTGGCGGCCGAGATTTCGCGAGTGACGTGGGAGCCGATGCCTCTGAGCGCCTCGCTGACGCGGTCGCTGTTATTGGCGAGCGCCTCGCGTTCGCTGGCCAGCTCATTGATCAGATTGCGGATGCGGTTTTCATTCTCGCTGTAGGACCGCTCCAGCGCCGCGACTTCATTATGGACGAGCGCTTCGAGTTCGCCGGCGCGGCCGAGGGCGCGCGAAATGGCGTCGTTCATCGCCGCGACCTGACGGCGGACGGTCTGGCCTAGCGAGGCGACCGATTGCTCGGCCATCTTGTCCGGCTCGGCGAGTCGCACCGCGACTTCGGTCATCGCCGAAGACATCAGCCGCAATTCCTGCGCGCGCCAGACGAGAATGGCCAGGAACCAGAACAACGCGATCGGGACGATGATGGTGGCGATGACAGCGACGATGGAGGGTGTGGCAAAAATCTCCGACAGGCTGGAAACGCCCTCGGGATTCTTGGCGATCACCGCCCATGCGATCAGGCAGCCTAGCACGAACCAGATCGCCGAAGCGGCCAGCGCAATATAGAAGGGCGATTTCGACGGTCGCTGCTGAAGCGCGTAGACGAGGCCGCCGATCGAGGGCATGTCGTCATTGGCCGCGATGGCGCGAACCGGGCCGGTGGCGGCACGGGTCACCGAGGCGGCGCGGCCGTGCTGCATGGATGGAGAGCGCTTCAACGCTGTCTGGGAAACGGATGGACGCCCGGCTCCGGCTTGCACACGTTTGCCGGTTAAAGGCGCGGCAGGGTCGGCGGTTTCTTGCAGTTCGCTCGAATCATCGGCCGCAATACTGTCCCGGGACGGAGTGCCGTCAGCACCATCATCGCGGGATTTTGCCGGTTTTTGAGACATTCCGCCGTCCTAATTAATGAAGCATGCGCTATGCTGGAAGGGATAGCATGTGACTGGATGACACGATATCCGTTATATCTCCAAACGGAAAGGTTGCAAACGCGCCGGCGCTCCAACCATGCGTTCGCAGTGCATAAGCCGTCCCGACCGACACCTCTTAAGTTGCGAAACTGCACTACCGTCTGGAAAAACTCTAGATGCGCCCCACCGGCCCCACTCGTCTTTGTAGCCAAAATTTGAGGCTAAAAAAAGATGAAATCTGTGCCATCGGGGGCCAGGCAGATACGCTATTCGGCTGAAAACCAAAGTGTTTTCGTCCCTTTTGTCACGCTCTGCCGCAAAAAGCTGGCTTGTGGCTATCCAACATAAAATGGTCGAATTGCTTGCCGATTTTCGGCTGATCCCGACTTGACAGCTCTGGGTTGATGAGCTTGCTACTGCGCACGCTTCGATTGGGCGCATTGGCCGGCGAATCGTTTCTTTTTCAACGGGGACACAATGGAACTGAGTTTGGACAACGCGGACGATTTGCAGGTGGAGACGGAAAGCCGATATGCGTTCCGCAACCGTCCGGTCGATCTCACGCATCTGTCGCGCTACACGCTTGGCAACAGCGAATTGGAACATGAGGTACTGGAGTTGTTCCGGCGGCAAACCCGCCTCTATTTCGATAAGCTGTCGCGGGCCAGCGACAATGATGCCTGGCGCGAAGCAGCGCGGGTGCTAAAAGCTTCGGCGCGCGGCGTCGGCGCCTGGCAGATCCTGCGCAGCGCGGAGGATGCCGAACAGCTCTCAGACAACCGGTCGCAGTCCGCTCGCGAGGACATTCTGCGCATCCTGCACGACCAGATTCATGAGGCCAATCTCTTCATCGAAAGCGTGCTCTGACGCCTTCGAGAGTGCCGATTCAGACTGGAATTGAGGCCCTATCTGGCCTATAAGTTGCCGCGCGCCTGTGCCCACCGGGGCGGCGAGCATCGCGCCCGCATCCTCGCGGGTTTTCTTTATATGCCACGCCCGGGTCGACGCTGAATGCCCAAGATTACCTATATCGATCATTCCGGCCGGGACTATCTCGTCGATGGCGAGGCCGGGCAGACGGTCATGGAAACCGCCATCAAGCACGACGTGCCCGGCATCGTCGCGGAATGCGGCGGCGCCTGCTCCTGCGCCACCTGCCATGTCTATGTGGACGAAGCCTGGCGCGGCGTCACCGGCGAGCCGTCGCAGATGGAAGAGGACATGCTCGATTTCGCTTTCGACGTCCGCCCCGAAAGCCGCCTGAGCTGTCAGCTGCGCATCACCGATGCCTTTGACGGGCTGGTCGTGCGCATCCCCGAACATCAGGGTTGAGCTTTTCCATAGCGTCTTCTAATCATGCCCGGTTGCGGTCCGGATCGGCCGCCAGGCTGGTGCGCCCGCGGCGCGGTGAAAGGTTTCCCACATGAGTGGCGCTCTCCCCATCGAGACGGATGCGGTTATCATCGGGGGCGGCCCTGTCGGGCTTTTCGCCGTTTTCGAATTGGGGCTGCTCGACATCAAAGCGCATGTGATCGACATCCTCGACCGCGCCGGCGGGCAATGCGCTGAACTTTATCCCGAGAAGCCGATCTACGATATTCCAGCGCTGCCCATCGTGACCGGCCAGGAATTGACCGACCGGCTCATGGAGCAGATCAAACCGTTCGCGCCGGACTTTCATTTCTCCGAGCGCGTCGATGCGCTGCGCCGGGTAGACGGCGGCTTCGAGCTGGAAACCGATGGCGGCCTCAAGTTCCGCGCCAAAATCGTGGTGATCGCGGCGGGCGGTGGCTCCTTCACGCCGAAACGGCCGCCGCTGGCAGGCATCGAGGCCTTTGAGGGCAAGTCGGTGTTCTATGCGGTCAAGCGGATGGACGATTTTCGCGGGCGCGACATCGTCATCGTCGGCGGCGGCGATTCCGCCCTCGACTGGACGCTGAACCTGCAACCGATCGCCAACTCGACGACGCTGGTGCATCGCCGCGACGAGTTCCGCGCCGCGCCCGACAGCGTCAACAAAATGCGTGAGCTGGTGGCGCGCGGCGACATGCAGCTGCGCATCGGCCAGGTCATGCAGCTCAAGGGTGCCGGCGGCGCTCTCGAAAGCCTAACGCTGCGCGGCGCTCAAGACAGCATCGAGATCGCCTGCGACCGTCTGCTGCCGTTTTTCGGCTTGACGATGAAGCTCGGCCCCATCGCCGATTGGGGGTTGAACCTGCACGAGAATCTCGTCCCGGTGGACACCGAAAAGTTCGAGACCTCCGAGGCGGGCATTTTCGCGATCGGCGACATCAATAGCTATCCGGGCAAGCTGAAGCTCATCCTGTCCGGGTTTCACGAGGCAGCCCTGATGGCGCAGCAGGCTTACCGGATCATCTATCCGGACAAGCGGCTACTGTTCCAATACACGACATCCTCATCCAGCCTTCAGAAGAAGCTGGGCGTTCTTTAAACGGCGACTGGACAGCCGGTGAAATCCAACTGCCGCTGAGCGACAGCCATTCCCTTGTGAACAGCCCTCACCTCCGGCGTCAATTTCCCGTTGACGATGATCGCCAGATTATATAATATATATGTTATATAACAGGTAAGTCACATGCTGCAGCTGGACGCCACCTTTTCCGCGCTCGCCGATCCGACCCGCCGGGCGATCCTGGCCCGGCTCGCTTTGGGTGAGGCAACCGTGATGGAGCTGGCGGCGCCGTTCGACATGACTCAGCCCGCCGTCTCCCGCCATCTGAAGGTGCTCGAAGGAGCGGGGCTGATCGTCCGCCGCGTCGAGGGCGCCAAGCGTCCCTGCCGGCTCGCCCCCTCCGGCATCGACGCGATCGATCAATGGCTTGCGATGCTGCGGGAGGCGCTGGCGAAGAATTACGACCGGCTGGGTGCGCTGCTGGTCACGATGCAGGCGAACACAGGAGAGGACAGCCATGAGCAGGATGACACTCAAGACGGAAGGTGACCGGCATGTCGTCGTCAGCAGGCGCTTCGCGGCCCCGCCCGAGGCCGTCTACCGCGCGCACACCGAGCCGGAGCTCATTCAGCAATGGCTGCTCGGCCCCGAGGGCTGGACGATGCCGGTTTGCGTCAGCGAGGCATGGCCCGGCGGCAAAATCCGCTATGAATGGACGAACGGCAATGGCGGCTTCTTCGTGACGGGCGAATATCAGGAGTTGGTCCCGTTCAGCCGCATCGTCCATGTGGAGCGGATGCATCTGCCTGATGCCACCCCGGACAACCATATCGAAACCACCTTCAAAGCTGACAGCGCCGACACACTCATGACCATGCGCATGACTTTGCCCGACGCCGAGAGCCGGGCCGCCATGCTCGCGACCGGCATGGAGCACGGCATGGAGGCGAGCTACGCCCGGCTTGAAACGATGATTTTAGGCACACCGAAGCGAGCCCAGCACCAGGAGATGAGACCATGATATCGACACCGCAAATCACCCAAACCGACAGGCAGGAGGCCGCCGTCATTCACATCACCATACCGCGCAGCGAGATGCAGGCGGTGTTCGCCCCGGCGGTCCGCGAGTTGATGGCGGCGCTTGCCGCGCAATCCGTGGAGCCGATCGGCGCCGTTTTTGCGCATCACTTGCAGATGAGCGCCGAGACTTTCGATTTCGAACTGGGCGTTAAGGTCGCGAGCCCCATCAAGGCGGCGGGACGCGTGAAACCGGGCAGCCTCCCCGCCGCGAAGGTGGCTCGCACCGTGTATAGCGGACCGTATGAGGGCCTTTATGGCGCCTGGGGCGAGTTCAACAGCTGGATGAAGGCGAATGGCCACGAGCAAGCCGCCGGGCTTTGGGAAGTGTATACGGTCGGTCCCCAGTCCAGCCCCGATCCGGCGGACTGGCGCACTGAGCTGAACCGGCCGCTCACAACCTGAGCTGGTGTTCCGCCAAGCGGCCAGGTGAAATGCAGGCGCCGAGAAGGACGTGCACATTCCAGCGTTCGGTCCCATATCATGCCCGTCATGGACATTCCCTGCCATGAGCGGTACAACGCGTGCGTCCATCACCTTAGGATTATTTCGATGAGCTATAATGTCGCCGTCGTCGGCGCCACGGGCAATGTGGGCCGTGAAATGCTGAATATCCTCTCCGAGCGCGAATTTCCCGCAAAGGAAGTGTTCGCCATCGCCTCGCGCCGGTCGCAGGGCTTGGAGGTGTCGTTCGGCGACAAACGGCTCAAATGCCGCGATCTCGAAACCTTCGATTTCAGCACCTGCGATATCGCGCTGATGTCCGCCGGAGGCGAGACGTCCAAGGAATGGTCGCCGCGCATCGCCGCGCAAGGCTGCCTGGTCATCGATAATTCCTCGGCCTTCCGGTATGATTTGGACGTGCCGCTGGTCGTGCCCGAGGTAAACGGCGATGCGGTCGCCGGCTTCCGCAAGAGGAACATCATCGCCAATCCGAACTGTTCCACCGCGCAGCTCGTCGTGGCGCTGAAGCCGCTGCATGATGCAGCCAAAATCAAACGCGTCGTGGTGGCCACCTATCAGTCGGTCTCAGGCGCCGGCAAGGATGCGATGGATGAGCTGTGGACCCAGACCCGGGGCATCTTCGTCACCGACGAGCCGAAGGTAGAGGTGTTCACCAAGCAGATCGCCTTCAACTGCATTCCGCATATCGACAGCTTCATGGACGACGGCTCGACGCGCGAGGAGTGGAAGATGATGGTCGAGACCAAGAAGATCCTCGACCCCAAGATCAAGCTGACCGCGACCTGCGTCCGCGTGCCGGTATTCGTCGGCCATTCGGAGGCGGTGAACATCGAGTTCGAAAATCCGATCACGGCCAAGGAGGCGCGCGACATCCTGCGCGAGGCGCCCGGCGTGCTGGTCGTCGACAAGCACGAGGATGGCGGCTACATCACCCCCGTCGAATGCGTCGGCGATTACGCCACATATGTTTCGCGCATCCGCGAAGACCAGACCATCGAGAACGGCCTGTCCTTGTGGATCGTCTGCGATAATCTGCGCAAAGGGGCGGCTCTGAACACCGTCCAGATCGCCGAGACCGTCATAAACCGGCAGCTCCTGAAGGCGCGGGAAACTGCCTGACCGGACGGCTCGGATCGCCGCGGCCAATACGATCCGTTGCCGCGAGGCCCGTCAGGGCGTCGCCGCATTCGCATTAAGGAACAAAGAGCGAGGTCTGACCGCTCCTGTGCTGCGGCAGCGGGATGGTCTCGGCGTGGCGCGGCTCCCCGAGAGCGCGCCCGGCACCCGCTTCAGCCGCTGAACCGGCGTGGAGACGCTGCCGACAACGCTGCTGCTGCTGGGGGGCATCTTCCTGCTGGCAGGGGGCGTCAAAGGACTGATCGGCCTCGGCCTGCCGACCGTATCGCTGGCGCTGCTGGTGCATTTCATGCCGCTGCAAGACGGCGCCGCGCTCATGGTGGTGTCGGCCATCGTGACGAATATCTGGCAGGCATCGAGCGGCGGCAACGGCCTTGCCTTACTGAAGCGGTTTTGGCCGATGCTGGCCATGCTGTGCATCGCCACCTGGATCGGCGTCGGCATTCTCGCCAAGAGCGACCCGCATCTGATGAGCGGCTGCTTCGGCGTTCTGCTGACCCTCTATGGCATTGTCGGCCTGACACGCCCGGCGCCACGGCCCGTCGGGCGTGCGGAGGTCTGGGTGTCGCCGCTGGTCGGCTTCGCCAATGGCCTGGTGAACGGCCTCACCGGCTCTTACGTGTTTCCTGGCGTGCTCTACCTTGAGGCGCTGCAATTGAGGCGCGACGAGCTGATCCAGGCGATGGGCATTCTGTTCCTGGTCTCCTCAAGCGCGCTGGCCGCCTCGCTGGCCGGCCATCATGTGATGACAGGCCAGCTTTTCGCTTTGTCCGTCGTCGCGCTCGTGCCCGCCCTTGCCGGCTATTACGCCGGACAATATTGGCGCAAGCGGCTGCCCGAGGAGGCGTTCCGCAAGGTTTTTCTCGTCAGCCTGATAGGCCTGGGGCTCTACACGGCCGCGATCAATTTCCTGAAATAGCGACCAAGCCTGGCACGGTGCGGTGCCTACTCGATCACCGCCGAATTGCCCAGATCACGGATGAACGACGCGGCGGGCTTCAGGTCGAAACCGGCATCCGCCGCCTGCTGGATCACCGCATCGATCGGCGCGCCGAGCGCCACATTGGCCGCCGCCCATAACATCGACGAGCGGTTGCCCGAGCGGCAGAAAGCAAGGATCTTGCCGTCCGCCTGGCTCAACGCCTCGGCGAAGATCGCCACATGTTCCGGCGTGAGCGTCGGCGCCGTGAACGGCAGGTTGAGAACGGCGATGCCATAGCGGGCGGCCTCGGCCTCCAGTTCCTTGGCCGTCGGCTGACCGTACGGTGACTCGCCGTCGGGCCGGTTGACGACGATCAGCCGGATGCCTTCGGCAGCGATCTCATCGAGATCCTCAGGCTGGATCTGCCCGCTCAAAAAGGTTTTCTCGTCGACTGCAACAAGGTCGGCCATGCTCGTGTCGCTCCCTCGTGCCAGGAGGTCTGATCTTGGTCTCGATGATAGCGGCAATGTCCTATAAAAAGATATGCCCGCGCACCGCAATTGTTCGCGCCCCGCCGCAATAAAGCTCCGACCGCTGATCGCTATGGCGAAACGGCGGCGATTTTGCCACAATTCCAGCAAAAAGCGCTAAACTCGGCGCTTCATTCATTCCAGCGACAGCTCGCGACACCCATTGTCGCAATGCGGATGCCGCTTCGGCGGCGCGGGGACCATCATGGCGGTGCGCAGGCGGGACATTCTCAAATTCGGTGGTGCCTGGGCGGCGCTCATGCTGCTGCCGGACGCCATACGCGCCGAGGAGCGGTTCATCAGCGAACGCGGACCGTGGCGCAAATTCGAGATCGTCACCCATATCGAGATCGGCAAGCCGGACGGACGGACGCAGGCCTGGGTCCCCGTGCCCTCCGTCGACGAGGAAGAGTGGTCGGCGCCGCAGGGGAGCGACTGGAAGACCAATGCCAAGGTGACGCGGCTCGTGCAGGATGAGGCGAGCGGCACCGATATGGTCTATTTCGAATGGGCGGCAGACGAAGCCGCGCCCTTCGGTACTGTCAGCAGCCACGCCAGCACCCGCGACCGCCTGACCGATTTTACCCGTCCGCGCAAGATCAAGCCGCTGAGCGAAAATGCGGTGAAGATCTATACCGCTTTGTCGCCTGACCCCTCGCTGGCGCCAACCGCCGCGCGCGTGACGGAAAAGGCCAAGACCGATCTGGGCAAGGCCAAGGCCATCTACGAATGGATCGTCGACAGCCAGAGCTGCGCGGACACAGCCGATTTTGCGCGCTGTGATCGGCTGAACACGCTCTACGTCGCCCTTGCCCGCGCCTCGGGCCTGCCGGCGCGAACCATTCACGGGCTTCGGGTCGCACCGTCGGATTTCGGCTATCAAAGCCTCGGCGCCGCGCCGGAAAGCCTGGCCGAGGCGCAGCATTGCCGCGCCGAAGTCTGGCTGGACGGCTATGGCTGGGTGCCGGTCGACCCCGCGGATGTGCGCCGGGCCATGCTGATGGAGGCGCCGGGCGGCCTGCCCCTGACCGACGCCAAGATCGTCGCGGCGCGGGTGACCCTGTTCGGCGGCTGGGAAGGCAACTGGATCGCCTATAATATGAGCCACGATCTGATCCTGCCCGAGTCGGGCGCTCCGCCGGTCGCGGCGCTGAAATATCCGCTGGCGCTGAGCGGCGGCGCGATGCTCGACCCGCGCCAGACCGACCGGATGCGGTTTACGATCACGGCTAAGGAACTGCCCGCCTGATTGCTGTCGACAGCGGCAGGAATTCACCACCCACACAGAGGCGGCCACATCTCGCGGCAAGAATTGTGACAGGGACCAACGCACAACATTTGGTTGTATAAAGGCGGCGGGTGCGATTGACACGGCGCTGATTATGCCGCAGCAATAACGGCGCTTAAATTAATGGTCCTCTTCGAATTTTCCTTATAGCTCAAATATATAAGATTTTAATTACAATTTTAAATTCTCCTCTCCAGCGTTCGCGAATTCCAAAATTCAATTTTTTCAATATCGCGCGATGCGAATGATGTGCAGGTATGGCAGTTCGCACTTAATTGTATTTTATAATTCCACGGCGTTGCTTGTTACATTGAGTTTATCTTGTTTATACTTAAATAACATGCTGTAAAACGGAGCGTCACGACATTGGAACCTACATCTGCGCGGTCCGGCAAGAGCTTTGATTCTGCAACACTGCTATTCGATTCCACAATGAAAGCAGACCTGGTCAACATGGTTAGACAGGGGGACTCTGCGCAGGCAGAACAATCCAGCCTGGCCGACATCAGACGGATTTGGTCAATTCTTAAGCGGAGATGGCCAATCCTGCTTGGCGTGGTGGGCGTCTTTGTGGCCCTGACCACGGTTTGGCTCGTCCTGGCAACGCCAATTTACACCGCGACCGCCACAGTCATAATCGACCCACGCAAAACCAACACCATTAAAAATGATGCAATCGTCTCGGACCTCGTTCTGGATGTAAATACAATTGCGACCGAGGTTTCGCTCATTCAATCGTTTTCCGTGGCTCGTCGCGTGGCGGAACGTTTGCACCTAAACGCCCTGCCGCTTTTTACGCCGAAAAAAAAAATCGGTGCGATAGCCCGGATCCGCAAATTCTTTTCTGGCCGGAAAGGGGCCGAGCCAGATCCGGAAAACGCCAAAGACAGCCAATCCGATCCGGTGGGCACGTCTCAATCTGAGCTTGATCCGGCGATGCAGGACGTTATCGAGCAGATACGATCGGGGACGAAAGTTCGTCGGCTCGCAACAACCTATTTCATCGAGATATCCTTTTCTCACCCGGACCCTCAATTTTCGGCCAAGCTCGCCAATGCAGTTGCGGAGTCTTACTTGGAGGAGCAACTTGGGGCTCATTATCAAGCGGCACAGCGAGCGGCGACTTGGCTAGATGCTCGGGTTTCCGGCGTCGCAGCTCAGCTAAGAGCTTCTGAACGAGCCCTCGCGGAACATCGCGCGAAATACAATCTTGCAAAGCAGCAAGACGGCACGCTTGCGGACCAACAAGCTATCGACATCAATACGCAACTCATTGCCGCGCGCGCTCAGACCATCACAAAGAAAACCCAATACGAGCAGGTGCAACATACTCTTGAGAGTGGAGGCGGCATTGACGGAGTTGCCGCGGTAATGGATTCCCCAGCCATCGCTGCCCTTCGATCACAAGAGGCGTCTATTACGCGCGAAGAAGCCAATCTCTTAACTCGTTACGGCCCCCAGCATCCCGCCATCATTAAGATACGAGCGGAGCATGCCGATGTGAACCGGCAGATCAAACGCGAGATTAGCCGGGTCGTGGAAATGCTCAAAACGGACTACGAATTGTCCCTGAGGAAAGAGCAGTCCCTCGCCAGCAGTCTGCGGGAGATGATCGGTGGGCAGAACGTCGATGACCAGTCAATCATTCGTCTGCATGAGCTCGAGAATGACGCCCAGTCAAATCGGACGCTTTATGAGGCCACTCTGGCCCGTTTCAAAGAGGCTCAGCAGCAGACCACGCTCGATGTCGCGGAATCACGCATCGTCACGCCGGCCTTTGTACCGGAGAGGCCAAGCTTTCCGAAAAAGAGCATGTTCCTGGCACTGGCGATCGTTGGCGGGTTGATGCTTGGTGGCGGTGCCATAACCATACTCGAGTCCCTCGAAAACGGCTTCACGTCAGCAGTCCAGCTTGAGCAGGCGCTAGGCTTTCCCGTTCTTGCAATGGTCCCCATGTTGGACGAGACAGAACGGCTCGTTGATGGGCGCATCGTGCCGATTCCAAAATATGCGGCCTTGCGACCACAGTCTAACTTTGGCGAAAGCATTCGCAGCGCCCGAATGATGGCGCAGATATCGAAGGGCGACTGCCCGGCGAAACTCATACTTTTCACGTCGTCGATTTCTTCTGAGGGAAAGACGACCATCGCCATGTCAGTCGCATTGTCGGCCGCCGCAGCGGCAAAGCGGGTCCTGATGATCGATTGCGATCTGCGTGCGCAATCCGCGACCAAGCAATTCAACCTCCTTGAAAAGCCGGGGTTGAGCAATCTCTTGATGCAGGAGATTGACGGCGAGCGTGCGATCTACCGCGCCAAAGCGTCCAATTTGGAGATCCTGCCCGCTGGCACAAGCACTAGCAATCCACCGGATCTGCTTGGGTCGGAGCGGATGCGCGCACTGTTGCAGACACTCCGAGATCGTTTCGACGTCATCTATATGGATGCCCCGCCTTTGCTGCCGGTGATTGATGCCACGCTGCTCTCCGAGCTCGCAGATAAAGTAGTCCTCGTAGTCCGTTGGCGCACGACCCCTCGCAATATTGCCCTTCGGGCAAGCCAATTGATTGAGAACTCAACTCAAAAAATATCCGGGATCGCCTTCAATGGCGTGCGGACAGATCAGCTTATGAACTATGATCCGTATAATACTTTTTATCACAAAACTTATGGTGATTATTACAAGTGATCCGCAATTTGTTTTCGTATATCGCATGAGATCGGCGGTTAATAACTCTAAATAGATATTTTTAGCTCCATCATTTTCTAGTAAATTCAACAGGATTGCCAGGTTTTATTTAAAACAAGAAGAACCTACATGACGCATATATCTGATCGCGGGCATCCTTCCCGCATGCCACAAAGTACAGAACTTAACCGGCGACAGTTTTTGACCGGTGCTACTGCTGCAGTATTTAGCGGCATAGCTGCGTCGCAAGGTCTGGCCAAGCCGGTCAATTCACTCAAAGCAAGGGCTGCCACACGGGGTATTCTTTACGGATCCATGGTTACGCGCCCCATGCTGGAAAATTCGCCCGAGTTTTGTGCTGCGGTCGCAAGGGAAGCCGCCATCATCGTGCCGGGCAATGAAATGAAATGGGGCGCGACGCAGCCAAGGCGCGGCCCACCGAATTACAAAGACTCAGATTTCATCTCGAAATTCGCGTCGGAGAAGGGGCTGGCCCTGCGCGGCCACACCGCAGCCTGGCACATCAGCCTTCCGCCTTGGGTCATTCAAGACCTATCGGCGCCCGGAGGGAAAGATCTCTTGGCCGATCGTGTGTACAGCGTTGTTGAACACTTTCGAGGACGTGTCGTGGAATGGGACGTCGTCAATGAGGCCATTGAACCGCGTGACGGACTTGAAGGAGATCTTCGTAACTCGCCACTTTATCGAGCCGGCGGGCCGAACTTCGTAGCCGATTGTTTTCACGCCGCCCACAGGGCCGATCCTGCAGCACGGCTGGTATATAATGAATATGGATTGGCATATCAAACAACTTACGAGGACCGTCGTCGCGAGGGCACGCTCCGTCTGCTGAGCGATCTGAAGCGGCAGGGTGTTCCGATCCACGGGCTTGGAATACAATGTCACCTTAAAGTCGGTAACAGGTTTAACCCCAATGTATTCCGTAAGTTTTTGTCCGATGTCGCTGCCCTTGGGATAAACATAACTATCACAGAATTTGATATCGACGATCAACGGCTCCCTGCGGCTATTGCGGACCGCGACAGGCAAGTCGCTGATCACGCACAAAGGTTCCTCGACGTGGCCTTCGACGAACGGCGCCTTACTGCACTTATAACTTGGGGTCTGTCGGATCGATATTCATGGCTAAACATCGAAAGACCGCGGGCGGATGGAGTCAAGAAGCGCCCGCTGCCGCTTGATGAGGACTTGGCGCGCAAGCCGTTATGGCAGGCTATCGCGCAATGCTTCGACAACGCTCCCATGCGTGCCTGAGATGCGTCGCCGGCTGGCCATCGAGGTTCGGTCGGGCTTTCCTCAATCTGTGAAGAGGGGTTTGAGCAGAGCCTTGGCAGGCCGATGCGCGGCCGACGGCATACCGCGGTCGCAGCGCGGAACGAATGTGAGCCTGCGCGCCTAAGCTAGCCACCAGTGGATGTAGGACACGGAAAATGAAAGTGATGATCGGGAGCGCGTCGCGCGGTGGTATGCGAACCGTTGTGGATGCCTACGAACGTGATGGTTTTCTGGCAGCCCAGAATATTCGCGTCATCCATTCCTATCGCGAAGGCGGCTTCGTGGCGCGTCAGATCGTGCTGCTCCAGGCGCTCTCAACCTACATGTGGTGTCTCTTCACGAACAGGATCTCCCTCGTCCACTGTCACACGGCCATGTGGGGTAGCTTCTGGCGCAAGGGTCTGTTCGCTGCAATCGCCCAGCAATTCGGGATTCCGGTGATCCTGCATCTCCACGGCTCGGAAATGAAGCAGTTCTGGGCTGCGCAGAGGCCTTGGGTGCAACGGCTTATTCGATGGCATCTAGAAAGAGCGACTCAGGTTCTCGTCCTTTCACGGAGCTGGCAGGCATTCATCGGGAATATTGCACCCGCCGCGAAGATCACTGTCGTGCCCAATTATGTTTCGCTTCCCTCTCCAGTCCGTTCAATCGAGCGCAGCGATAGTACCATTCTATTCCTCGGACTGATCGGGCCCCGGAAAGGGACCTTCGATCTGATTCGAGCCTTCGCCCAGGTTTACCATCTCCACCCACACGCACGCCTTGTGCTTGGCGGTAACGGGCAACTTGCTGAAGCGGCAGAACTTGCCGCCGACCTGCACATCGCGGACCGGGTCGTAATTCCGGGCTGGGTCGATGGCGATGAAAAGGTCGCACTGCTGCAGTCAGCCACGATCTATGTGCTTCCCTCACACAATGAGGGCCTGCCGATGAGCGTGCTGGAGGCCATGGCAGCGGGAACTGCTGTCGTGACCACCCGCGTGGGAGGCCTTCCCGAACTCATCACAGACGGCGTCGACGGAACTCTGCTGGAGCCTGGCGATGTGAATGGGCTGGCGGCAGCGCTTCTAGTTTTGCTCAATGACGACGCGCGTAGAGCACGCATCGCTGAAGCTGGCCGCCGCCGAATCGAACACCACTATAGTAGAGATGCAGTGTTGCCGCTGCTTAATCGTATTTATACGGAAAGCCAGCGATGAAAACGGCGGTTCACGCGCAAACAAGAGGCCCGCGTAGTCTCGTCTCGACAGATCAAAACGAGACCGGAGCGAAGGCGAATAATTCGGCTTCACCGAGCGGGCTTCGCCGAGCCGCCATGCGCGGCGGCGTTTACATGATCGCACGGCAAGGCGTGTCGGTACTGCTGAAATTCATCGGCGTCATGATGATTACCCGCGTGCTCGGGCCGGAGGCTTACGGCACCTACGTCTCCGCGCTCAACATCTCGCAATATGCGATGTTGCTTGGCCTGGCCGGCGTTGGAGTGTATCTCCTGCGGCATGAGGGGGATGTTCCGAGGCAAGTCTACAGAACCGCCTACACGTTGCTTGCCGCAGCCTCTCTGATCTTGTTCGTGCTGTTCGAAGCCGGTTCGGCAAGTCTTTCTCGTTGGGTGGCTGTCTCGGGTTTTGAACCCGTCATGCATATTATGATGCTGGCGCTGCCCTTCCAGCTTCTGGCTGTCCCCGCGAGCGTGATTCTGGAGCGGAGCCTGGATTATCGCCGCGTCGCCATGCTCGAGATTGTCGGCCAGATTGCCTATTACGCTCTGGCAATCCCACTGGTTATGATGAATTTTGGGCCCGCGTCACTGGCAGTGGCATGGCTGCTGCAACAGGCGACGACCTGTATCGCCGCGCATGTCATGGCGCGAACCCGTCCCGATTTCGGTTTTGACCGCGAAACCGCACTCAGCATCGCACGTTATGCGGCGAAATTCTCCGCGGCCAACTGGATTTGGCAATTAAGAATGCTGGTCAATCCGATGGTGGTCGGTCCCGCTCTCGGCGCTCAAGCGGTTGGGCTTGTCGGCATGACCATTGGTGTCCTGGAGATGCTGACCATCATCAAGACGATCGCTTGGCGCCTATCCGTCGCCGTTCTGCGCGATTTTCACTCGAACGCCGGGAAGCTTCGTAGGGCGGTCACCGAAGGTATGGAGCTGCAACTTCTTGCCGTAGGCACCATCCTGCTCGGATTCGGATGGACGGGGCACATTATCGTCCCCTGGATATTCGGCCAGCGCTGGGCTCCCATTATGGATATTTATCCATTCATCGCGTTGTCATATCTCACGATATCTCCATTCAACATGCATTCCGCCGTGTTGTCCGTCATCAATCGAAATCAGGATCTGATCGTCTATCACATCCTCCACATTGCGATTTTTGCTGGCGTCGCGGTCTTCGCGGTCCGAGCTTTCGGGCTGGTCGGCTATGGCTACGCGGAGATGACCACCATACCGGTTTATGTGGTGATGCATCGCTTCCTCGCACGGGCCATCGGTTCCCCGGATTATCGTTTAACGTTGCTCTGGTGGACAGCGGCGGCATTCGGATTGTTTTGGGCGCAGCTCGGGGTCTGGACCGCTGCGCTTCCATTTCTGGCGCTGCTAACGCCCCCATCACGGCGGCGCATCAGCGAGTTCTACCGCATTGCAACAAAGAGGCATTGATGCGCAACCGCCATCGGACCGCAACTTGCGGGTGCTCGCCATGTGTCTGAGTTGGAGAGTATTGTGAAGCTTATTCAGGCATTACCGCGAAGCATGTGTTTTGGAGCTGCGACCGCTTCTTCGATCGAGCTGTGCGTGGCGGAATGGATCGCCGGAAGCCAGTACCGCCATCAAACGACGGTCTTTGCCGATCGCGGCGATGGTGACCCGCTACTCGATGTTGAGATCTTCCGCCTCGCTACCAGGAGGACCCTTTCGAGCTGGCATCTCGCCTACAAAATCAGGCAGCAAGTCGAATGTCAAAACTACGAGTTGATCGTAACACAACAGCATGTCGCGACCGCGGGTCGGATATCGGCGTTCAATCGGCGCACCCCGGTTGTCCTGCAAACTCACAACTTCATCGATGCTCCCCGCACCGGGCGTGGAGCTAAGTTGTACAACCGCCTGAAATGCCGTCAGTTTCAGCAACTAGCGGGTCTGACTTTCATCAGCGAAGCGACCCGGATGCGTTTTGAGGAGGAATGGCCGCACGTCACCACCCCGCGAACGGTGATCTCCAACGGCTTTGACTTCACCTCATGGAATGCGAGGGAAAAGAAGGAAGAACTCATCGTTGTTGTCGGGCGCGCTCACGAGGCCAAGGGCATCCTTGAAGCGGCGCTTGGCGTCGCCGCCTTTCTTGGCGCGGCGCCTGAATGGCGAGCGAGCTTCATCTTGTCCAAGAGTGACGCCGCCCCGCAGTATTTCAATGACGTTTGCAGCATCATCGCCCCTTTTTCCGATCGATGCGAAATCGCGATAGACATCCCGTTTGAGCGCGTAAAGCGGATCACCGAACGCGCGGCGGTCTCAATTGTAGCTTCGAAATGGGCTGAGCCCTTCGGCCGAACCGCCCTCGAAGCCCACGCGGCCGGTGTGGCGCTGATCTCCTCAGGCACTGGAGGCTTGCGGGAAATTAGCGGTGACGCCGCCGAATATCTAACGGAAATCTCCGGACCTGCCATCGCGGAGAAGCTCTCATTTCTGAGGGCGAATGAGGCGCGTCGCAGACAGATCGCTTATGAAGGATCCGAACGGGTCCGGCGCTACTTTCGCCTCGCACCAACCCCGCACGAGTTCGCGGGCAATGTGCCCGCGATCTGCGAAAAACTCGATCGCTTCTATGAACAAGTCCTCGTCAAGCACAGAAGCAATAGAGATCAGGACCCATCGGGCAGGTTCAGAAGTTCGTATCAAATCCATCCAAGCCCGGACTAAATTTACAATGTTTATACGTCACTAAATCGATTTCATACATTATATGGTCCCCTAACAACGCAGTTGTAATCCATAGGCTGGAACTAAAAATATTATGCTACAGATGCGACACCAGGCGAGACCCATTTCTCTGGTAATCTATCTGCCGGATCTCAGTGGAGGCGGGGCGGAACGTCTCCATGTGAACCTTGCGCCGCAATTCCTCGAAATGGGATATCGGGTCACCTATCTGCTCGATCGGCTCGGCGGCGAGCTTTTGCCGCAACTCCCGCTAGGCTGCAGAAATTCACGCCCTTGGCGCTAACAGGCAGATTCGCGCATTGCCCAAGCTCGTTCGTTATCTGAGGCGGACCCGACCCGATGTATTGATAGCCAACATGGAGCACATGAATATCATGTCCGTCGTGGCGCGGGCGCTAGCCCGCGTGCCGACACGCATTATTGTAACGCAGCATTGCGCTTTATCAGCGCGACTAAAACGGGGCTCGTGGAAGTTTCGCCTGCTGCCCCTGCTCTATCGTTTCGCGATTCCCTATGCGGACGCTCTTGTAACCGTGTCTGCCGGGGTCGCGGATGATCTGGCAGACGCTACCGGGCTTTCCCGAAGGGCGATGAGTGTCATCTACAATGGTGTCATTACGAGCGATTTTGAAACCCACAAAACGTTCGAGCCCTCGCATCCATGGTTCGCGAAAGGTTGGCCGGTCATCCTAGGCATGGGGCGGATGGTGGGGCAGAAGGACTTCGCCACACTCATCCGGGCCTTTGTTCATGTGTCGCAAGCGAGTGACGCTCGCCTTATCATTCTGGGCGAGGGGCCGATGCGCGCCGAGCTCGAGGAACAGGTGAGGTCGCTGGGACACCTCTCCGATAGGATTTCGATGCCAGGTTTCATCGACAACCCATTGCCGCTTATCCGGCGGGCCCACGTCTTCGCATTATCGTCCCGGTACGAGGGTTTCGGAAATGTCCTCGTCGAGGCTCTCGCCTGCGGGACTCCGGTCGTCAGCACCGATTGCCCTCACGGACCGTCAGAGATTCTCGATCGCGGACGCTTCGGGGCGTTAGTGCCGGTTGGAAATGCTAGGGCACTCGGTCGCGCGATACTCGACGCTCTCAGCAGCAATCCTGATCGGGAGAAACTCGCCAGACGCGGGCAGAGCTTTAGTGTGGCCAAATGTGCACGCGAGTATGCCCGTCTGATCGAACAATGCGAAACCCAGCTCAGCAGTCGTGATCAAATTATTGAAAGGGCACCAGCTTGACCGGAGGCAAAGCCAACTCGAGGTTTTTGACGCTGGAGCTGGGGCGAGCGCTTGCAGCAAGTCTCGTGGTTCTGCACCACGCAGGCAACATCATGGCGCAACCTCGGTTCTACGGCGAGCATCCATTTTCCGGGCATCTGCAAAATTTCAATGTCGGCGTCGACTTCTTCTTCGTCCTCAGCGGCTTCATTATCACTTGGGTTCATTGGAAAGATATCGGGGACTCATCACGCCTGGGCAACTATGCCATCAAGAGATTTTTGCGCATCTATCCCGCCTATTGGGGGATCGTGATTCCGCTTGCTATCCTCTATCTTTGCTTTCCTGCAGCCGGAATACCGACCCAGCACAATCCCCTGAACATCGTAAGATCGATCCTCTTATTGCCTTCCGCCGCACCACCGGTTCTCGGCGTTGCCTGGACACTCGTTCATGAGGTCTTCTTCTACGCGGTCTTCGCCGGCGTTATTTTTACAGGAAGATTGGAACTCGCCATCTTTCCAATATGGGCACTTGCAATCGTAGTATTGGACGGTTGGGGCGAAAGCACATTCCCACTGTCTTTCCTAGCCAGCCCGTTCAACTTGGATTTCATCATGGGGGTGTGCGCGGCAGGCTTGCTGAGGTCTGGCCGGATCCCTTGGCCATGGGTATTCTTTGTAAGCGGCGCGACGGCATTTTTCGCGTTGATGCTCTTTGCGGTCCACATTCAAGCAACTCGATGGTTGGCCGGCTGGCCTTTGGGGGCACCGCCTTTCTCGCACTTCTGGGACTGGTAGAGCTGGAGCGGCAGCAAACGATACGGCCACCAGCGGCGTTAGCCTACTTGGGCGCGGTATCCTATTCAGTATATCTGGTTCATCCGGTGGTTCTGTCGTTTAGCGTACACATTCTTTCGAGCGCAGCGAAGCCGTTCCCGAATGAAGCCATTGCTCTCATCATCACAGCAATCGGAATTGGAGCCGGATTTCTATATTATAAAGTTGACAGGCCACTGACTCACACGGTCCACGATTTATTATTGAAACCCATAATCAAACGCATCAGAACAGATATTGTCAAATAAAATAACTACGTCTAATATAAAAAGACTCGACCAAAAAATATGAAAAAATTATGCAACAACAAGTTCGAATTTATGGACGTTATTACTCTGGTAATGTTGATCGCTCCGATCAATGGAATGTTCTATCCATTCGAGTCTTACATGGCTGCAGGGAGCGCAGAAGGCGATGTTGTGCTTTCTGTTCCTGTTAATCCTATTAGTTTGATAATACTTTCTATATATGTTTGTGTATTATATTTTTTAATACGCCGAGAGCAGCGTTTTCTTAATTTTTACACTATGTATATTTTTATTTTTTTTGCCGCACTCAGCTATTTTTGGTCTCCTGACCCGGGCACAACCGCCATTAGGGTCGCTAGACTACCTCTTCTACTGGGTCTGAGCATATCGATAGCCCAATATTATAGTTTTAGAAAGATACTGCTCCTAATGAGCATAGGTTTTTTCTTATCGGGAGCAGTGTCCATCTTGATGTCGGTAGCCTTTCCAACTCTTGGCTTAAGTCATCTTGGCAATGGTTACGAGAACGCTTGGCGCGGCGCAGCCGTCCACAAGAATTTCGGAGGCCTAACCTTCTCCCTTGGCGTTATTGTGCCCTTTTATGCATACAGAGCGCGCTGTATCCCGTTCGGGCTGTTGCTTGCCTCCGCCGGAACTTGCGGACTTATGCTCGTCAAGGGCAACTCGGCAACCGCGCTCACCGCGTTTGCGTTGGTCGCGACAATCGGGACGACACTGTACCTGCTTAAGCTGTTTTCGGCCGGTCTTCGAATCCCGATCGCGCTGATCTTAGCCGTTCCGGTTGTGATACTCGGCGTTATTGTGTGGTCGAACCTTGGGACAATTCTGAATTCCTCTGGCCGGGATATGACGTTCACCGGCCGTTCCGATATATGGGCGGCTGTGTTTGCCGCAATTTCAGAGCACCCCCTGCGGGGTTATGGCTACGCCTTCTGGGTTATAGACAGTCCAGATCGACAGCTCATCTGGGGTTATGTCGGTGACACCGCCGCCCACTCGCATAATACCTGGCTCGACGCATGGTTACAGACAGGACTTTTCGGGTTACTGGCAATTGCGTTCGCGTTCGTCTCTACCCTTCTAAAATCATTGTGGTTTTGTCTTCGTTCTAACGATGAAAGCGGCGAACTTTTAGTTGCAGTCATCATATTTTTATTCGTTCGTTCCTTCACAGAGATTGAATTCACCGATCCTGCCCCTATAGGCCTGTTTTGGCTGGTGTGGGTCTCCACAACGCTCAAACTACGCCAGAGAACGATCGCGATGTTCCCGGGGACGACGCTGAAGACGACTGGTTTTCGAAATCGATTTGTTCACCCTCGCTACCCTCAAATTCGCCATGCGTCTCCTGGCGAGTTTCGTCCACGTCCGATGCAAGCACATAGCAAATAAAATAGAAGATTGGAGACAGAATGCCGTTTTCTAAAAGCCACCCCAAGCAGAGCCCCATATTGCGTCGGAGCGGAGGGCGTGCGCATTATTTACGAGGAGGCGCAACACTGCTCCTCGGACTGTTTGTTTTCGTTGCCTCCGATTTTCATGCAGCCGCAGCGGAATGTAACGGGCCGCTATCGGGCCGGAATGTCATGCCGGAGGCCAGCCAGCAAGGCTTTGGTGCGGTGCAGGGCCTGCCGCCGTTGGCGCTGGCTAAAAATGAATATGTCGTGACGATCGATGACGGGCCGAGTCCGAAAACGACGCCGCGGCTCCTGGAAATATTGCGTGATCATTGTGTCAAGGCGACATTCTTTCTGATCGGCCGGAATGCGGCCGCCCATCCTGATTTAGTCAAGGAGATTGAGACCCAAGGCCACATGATCGGCAGCCACTCTTATCGGCATCCGAGTCTCGCAACATTGACAGAGGCAGAAATCGTCCAGGAAATGCAGCAAGGTGTTGACGCCGTTGACGCGGCGCAAAATTTGTTGCGCGGAAGTGGGCGGCATTTGGTGCGGCTGCCGGGCTCCGCGACCTCGTCCCCGATTCCATCGACCACGCTGGTCCAAGCGCTGCAGCAGCGAGGGTTGACGATCGCCGGATACGATATCAGCCCGCAGGACTGGCGTAATTCGCCACCTGAGGAAAGCTTCAGGCGCCTTTTTCACGGAATTCCGGATCGAGGCGTTATCGTCTTTCACGACGGACAGCCAAACACAATTTTGCTGCTGCCTATGGCGCTGGACGAACTGAGCCGGAGGGGAGCAAAGATCCGGCAACTCGTGCCGCGACCGGAGAATGGCTAGCTGCTGACCGACTCCGAGTCGTCAACGGTGCGCTTTGCGCGTTGGCAAAACGATTTGCATGTCGGCGCTCATCGCTGAAGTCCCCCGCTCACGGTTAGGCCAATTCTAGAGCAGGATCGGGAAATGCACGTCCCCGCGAAAGCGGGAATGGACGCCGGTGCGCCGAAAAATCGTGCGAAAACAATGGAATCTAGAGCAAGATTGATTCTATTAGAAGCGATCTTGCCCCTAGTCCGACATAAAATGACAATGCAGGAGCGATTTATGATCAAGAGTTCTCAACAGTTTTGAGGGGCTGAGAAATTTTTTAATCCGATCACGAGCAGCTTACCTAAGACATTTTTGGGGCATGGACATTGATCCTACGGCAACGTTTTCCCTGAGCGCGCGCTTCGACCTTACTTACCCCAAGGGCATCCACGTGGGAGCTGAGAGCTACATAGCATTCGATGCCGCGATTCTGACCCACGACTATGTCCGCAAGCTATATCGCGATACGCATATTGGGCGACATTGCTTCATTGGTGCACGGAGCATAATCCTACCGGGCGTGCGAATCGGCGACCGCTGCATCGTCGGCGCAGGCAGCGTAGTCACAAAGGACGTGCCTCCCCACAGTGTTGTCGCCGGTAATCCCGCGAGGATAATCCACAAGAACGTTGCGCCTGACGCGGGTAAGAGTTGCAGCGACGGCCTCGTCGCCGCAGCGAGCGCTGCCGTAACCTAAAATTGTATGTTGAAATTTATACAACTTAAGGTTATGATCCCGTGACTGCGAAATCGACAATTAAGCTATCTTTTGGGGGAGCAAGATTACACGGCAAGCTATTAAAATGATCTAATTAATCACCGTGCCCGGGCCACATTCAGAGTAATTATGATTTAACGGCAAAGGCCGGTTGGCAATATTTAATCGAGGCTGATCATGAAGATATTTATTTTTACCGCATGCGCTGTTCTCATCAGTTTTTCCGGGCAAGTGTCCGCTGATGAGAATATCTCGACAATCGAGCAACTTGGAGCTCAAAACTCGACCTATGTCACACAAAGTGGCGATGGCACAATCAATAAGTCCATCGTGAAGCAATCAGCTGGCCATCTGAATAAGGAGGTGGTCCAGCAAAAAGGCACGTCCAATAACAACTACTCCTTTGCTACTCAATGGGGAACCGCTCATTCGGCTAAAATTATCCAAGATGGATCAAATAATGACAACATCTCGGTGTTGAGCCAAACTGGTTATTCAAATACCGCGATCATTGACCAAGATGGTTTGAGCAACGAAAATACGTCGGTGATCCGCAGCGAAACCGGGGGCGGGAACGACATTTCTGTCGGGCAGGACGGTTCCGACAATCAAAATGACTCGTTGATCAGCACCCACACCCTGCATAGCACCGTGACCGTAAACCAATCCGGGGCAGACAACACCAACTTCTCCGAGGTCCGTGACCTTTCCGAGGTCCAGGTAGGGATGGGTGGCGGCAATACAACCATTATAAATCAGCATTGAGCAATCCAATCCTGACGCTTTCTTTGCCAAGCGCTTCGCGCTTGGTCCCGTCAGGGAGGTTGGCCTGCTGACACGGCTTGGCCGGTAAAGGCAAACGCCTCCTTCGCTAGGGGGCTTTTGCTTTTTGGGGCGTACGCGACGACTGCGGCGTAGGTGGCATGGACGCCGTCGAACAGTAAGCGCGAGTCCGAGGCTACGGCATCTTCAGCGTGACAGTTGCCGGCTCAGTCGGCGACGCTTTGCGTCGCCGGTGGCGCCCGGTTCCAGGGCAGCAACTCGGCGAGGCGGTTGATCGGATGGGCGCCGATGCGTGCGATCACGTCTTTGAGCCACGCCTCGGGATCGACGCCGTTGAGCCGGGCAGTTCGAATGAGCGTGTAGAACGCCGCGGCGCGTTCGCCTCCGGAATCGGAACCGCTGAACAACCAGTTCTTTCTTCCAAGAGCCACAGGCCTGATTTGATTTTCGGCCGCGTTGTTGCTGATCTCCAATCGGCCATCGTCGAGGTAGCGCGTGAGCGCGTCCCATCGCGATCGGGCATAGCGGATAGCGCGGGCGAGGTCGCTCGTACGCACCCGGCGAGAGCCGTCTTGCAGGTGGGCTGGCGATGGTTCTTGGTGGTGACGCTTGATCCTTTCAGGAGATAGGTCGTCACCATGTCTGGATATAGGTCTTCGCCGCAATTCGAGATGATCGCGTCGACCCGTCGTCGATGGACGGATGCGCAAAAGCGGGAGATCGTCGCCGAGATCGATGCGCCGAATGGCTCAGTCTCGAAGGTCGCGCGGCGGTACAGCCTTCACACGAGCCTTCTGTTTCGCTGGCGGCGCGATTTGGCAGCGCCGCGGCCAGAGCCGGCGCCATTGCGTGCGGGGGCGCCGACATTCGTGCCGATCGCTCTGACGGCGCCTTTGCCGACGCCGCCGGCTTCGGCTCTCACCGTGCCGCCGTCTTCGACGCCGATCGAGATCCTGCTCGCGGATGGCCGCACCGTGCGGACGGTGTCAAACGGCTCGCAATGTTGACCCCCAATCGGCGTCCAAAACTGACCCCGCTTTGCGCGAGGTATTGGGCTCGTTAGGACCTGTGATTGCTGAGATTTGTGGAGCTGGGGTTGGCTCTACCCCGACAGATGTGCGTGTGCTGCTGCCCAGCTGGAGCGGGGTCATTCGCTGACGCTGATCCACAGCGGAGGTCGCAGGCCGTCGTAACGACCGCAGTCGGCAAGCGGACGCAGGACGAGCCGAAACCGGTCTGGCGTCGCAATCGATGCCGCCGGCGGCAGCTCATTGCGCCGCGCCAGGATATTGAGGATCACGTCCGCGCTGTGCGTGCCTCCGTCCTGCGCCTGGGCACAGGCCGCCTCGACAGCAACGAGACCATCGCTCAGCACCGCTGCCAGCAGATCGACCATCTGCCGGTCGCCGTCCTTCATGCCCTTGAGCTTGCGGTGAACACGCCCAAGCGCACCAGGCAGCTCCCAACCCTGGAACGGCGTACCATTGCGTAAAGCTCCGGGCTTCCTCGCCAGCACCGGTACGTAATGCCAGGGATCGTAGATCCGCTTGTGACGGGCAAACGAGCGATCATGATCACCGACCACATGACCGTCCTGACGAAGCACAATGCGGTCGGCATAGATGTAAACGTCAACCGGGCGGCCGACGGCCGAAGCTTTTACGGAATACAGATTGTTGTCGACCCGAACCAGGCAGGTCTTGGACACCGACGCTGACGTCCAGCGGTAGCTGTCAAACGGTCCGCGGTAGTCGATCAAGGAAGCGCGCTCGGTCTCGAAGACCTCGAAGATCATCCGATCCTTGAACTCGGGGTGCGCCTGCTTCTTGGCATAGGCCACACACATGTCGATCAGCCAGGCGTTCAGATCCTCCATCGTCTTGAACCGCGGCCGCGGCACGAACAGCTCCTCGCGCAGATTGCCGACCTGGTTCTCAACCTGCCCCTTCTCCCAGCCCGCTCCTGGCGTACAAGCCGTCGGTTCCACAAGATAGTGACTGCACATCGCTAGAAAACGCCGGTTGAAGGCCCGATCCTTGCCAACGTGGATCGCATCAACCGCCGTCTTCATATTGTCGTAGATGCCCCGCGTGCAGGCTCCCTTGAAGAATGCAAAGCCCTTGTCGTGCGCGTCAAACACCATCTCCTGCGCTTCCCGGAGATAGGCCCGTACAAAAGGCATGCGACTATGACACAGCCGCATGTGCGCCGCCTTCACATGCATCGTCACGCCGTCCAGGATGACAATCTCGTGGCTCCAGTCGAACTGGTAAGCTTCACCCGGTGCAAAGCTCAACGGCACGTAGGCAACTGCAGTCGATGCCGCATGGCGCTGGCGCCAGCTTCGCGCATAGCGGCGCACCGCGTCGTAACAGCCCCCATAGCCCGCCTCGCGCAGCCGCTCATAGATATCCGCTTCATCGTCAGCTGGTCGCGCTTCGGTTTGCCCGCATTCTCCGACAACAGAGCATCAAGCTGCTCCAGGAACAAACCAAGCTTGGGAAACGGCTGCTCCTTGCGCTCATAAACCGGCATCGCTGAAGTCTTGCCGCTGCGAACAGGTAGCGTAGCGGGTGTGGTGGGAAATTGAAGGTTGCGTAGTCTCCGGGTGTTCAACCCAAAATGATTCCGGCGTTGAAGCGCCGGTGGAGACCACGCTATGCCAAGCAATATCATAAACCTCGCGCAGCAGCAGCCGGCGGCGACGGCGACCGCCCAGCTTTTTGAGAACTGGTTCGATCCGATTGAAACCGCTGTGCGCGACCGTGTACATGGTTTCATCCAGGCGATGATCGAGGCGGAACTCGACGAGGCGCTTTCGCGGACACGCTATGTCCGGCACGCCAAAGCTTGTCCTGGTTCGGGATCGGAGACGCCGGATGGCGAAACCGACGGTGACGGTCCGCTCTGCGGCCACCGTCACGGTCATCGCTCTCGGTCGCTGATGGGAACTTTTGGCGAAGTCGAGATCCGCGTCCCTCGCGCCCGGATAGAGGCGCCCAACGGCAAGACGACGGAATGGCGTAGCAATGTCCTGCCTGTCTACCAGCGGCGCACGAAAGCCGCCGACGCGCTGATTGCCGGCGCCTATCTGGCCGGGACCAACACGCGTCGGGTCCGGCGTGCGCTTGCCGCGCTGTTTGGCGGCGCCGTGAGCAAAGATACTGTCAGCCGGGTCTGGCGGAAGGTGAAGACCGACTGGGAAGGCTGGAACCAGCGCTCGCTGGCCGATGAGCCGATTGTTCGCCTGATCCTGGACGGAACCGTCGTGCGCGTCCGCCTCGACAAGAAGGCCACCACGATTTGCCTCCTCGTCGTGCTCGGTATCCGCGCGGACGGCCAGAAAGTGTTGCTGGCCGTGAAGAATATGGGCGGCGAGACGGCGCAGGCCTGGCGCGTCGTGCTCGACGATCTCATCAAGCGCGGCCTGCGCAGGCCTGAATTCCTCATCGTCGATGGCGGTTCGGGGCTTGAGCGGGCGCTTGCCGAACTCTGGAGCGATGTGCCCACCCAGCGCTGCACCGTGCATAAGCACCGCAATCTGCTTGCCCATGCACCCGAACGGCTGCGCGAGGAGGTCTCGGCGGATTACAACGACATGATCTATGCCGCCTCGGCGGCGGAAATCGAGGGGAAACGCAAGGCGTTCCTGCGCAAATGGCGGCTGCGCTGCCAGGCCGTCGCTGAGTGCCTGGAGGAGGCCGGCGACCGACTGTTCACCTTCACCAAATTGCCGGACTGCCAATGGAAAAGCGCGCGCACGACCAACGCAATCGAACGGCTGCACGAGGAATTCAAGCGCCGGATCAAGACGCAAACCGTGCTGCCCTCGGCGGAAACCGCGGCCATGATGTTCTGGGCGCTGGTTGCCTCCGGACAGATCAGTATGCGCAAAATCGATGGCTGGAAGACCCTCGCCGTGAAGCCGGCCGATCTGTCCATTGACCTCGCCGCCTGATCCGCTACCTTCAACCCGCCGGAAACTGCGCCAAATCAAATTCCAACACACTTCGCGACGCTACCG
>CAWIDT010000002.1:0-252398 GCA_963834945.1 uncultured Alphaproteobacteria bacterium
AAATTTGCCTTCATTACGCTCCACCGTACTGAAGCCGAGTCCATCATCGGGACAGACGATCTCGCCCGGTGGCCCGCCCCACGATCTGCATGGCTGAGCGCGTTAATGCGGACTCCCGTTAAAAAGATCTGTTTCAGCCATTTAGACTGTCATATAGTTTTGATCCCAGTGTCGTAAGACTTTCAGGCGCCATTGTTAACGTCCAGTTGGAGAGCGGGTAATGGGCCAGCTCTCCCTGTAACGCGCAAAATTCAAGGAGAGCATCCCGTGAATATTCGTTCCATAGCGCTCGCTGCGGCTTCAGCGGCGGCGTTTTCGCTCGCGGCAGCCGCCCCGGTCGGCGCGGCCGACATTTCCGGTGCCGGCGCTACCTTCCCGTATCCGATCTACGCCAAATGGGCGGACGCCTATAAAAAGGAGACCGGCATCGGTCTCAATTATCAGTCGATCGGCTCCGGCGGCGGCATCAAGCAGATCAAGGCAAAGACCGTCACCTTCGGCGCCTCCGACGCGCCGCTCAAGGGCGCCGATCTCGACGAGACCGGCCTTGTGCAGTTCCCGATGGTGATGGGCGGCATCGTGCCGGTCGTCAATCTGGAAGGCGTCAAGCCGGGTGAACTCGTCATCGACGGCCCCACGCTTGCCAAGATCTTCATGGGAGAGATCAAGACCTGGGACGACGCGGCGCTGGAGAAGCTCGACCCGGATGCCAAGCTGCCCGGCGACGCCATCGCCGTGGTGCATCGCTCCGACGGTTCCGGCACCACCTTCAACTTCACCTACTATCTGGCCGATGTCGGCGGCGACTGGAAGTCCAAGGTCGGCAACAACACCTCGGTGGAATGGCCGGTCGGCATCGGCCCAAGGGCAATGAAGGCATCGCCAACAATGTCGCCAACACCAAGGGCGCGGTCGGTTATGTCGAATAGCCTACGCTTTGCAGAACAAGCTGACTTACACCAAAATGACGAATAAGGCGGGCAAGACCGTCGCCCCGACCTCCGAAGCGTTCCAGGCCGCGGCCGCGAACGCCGACTGGAAGTCGCAGCCTGGCTACGGCGTGATCCTCGCCAACCAGCCTGGCGATGCGTCCTGGCCGATGACTGCCGCCACCTGGATCCTGATGTAAAGACACCGAAGGATGCGGAGGCGTCGGCCGCAGCGCTCAAGTTCTTCGGCTGGGCTTACGACAATGGCGACAAGATGGCCGATGCTCTCGATTACGTGCCGATGCCCGATAAGGTCGTAACGGACGTCAAGGCATATTGGGCCAGCGAGATCAAAACGAAGTAATATTGAATAAGAGGCGGGCGACACGAATATCTCGTCTGCCTCCAATCCGCGCGGGCCGGGTCACCGCCCTGCCCGCACGGATTGCCGGGAATAGCATTTGTAGCGTTTCCGCGTTTGAAAAAAGGTTAGCCTGATGACCGACGCCTCCGTGGACGCGAAGTCCCTCATGCAAGGCGGTCTCTCGATGGATAGAGATGTTGCCGACAGGGCGAAAGTGGCGCGCGGCTTCCGTTTCGGCGACACGGCGTTTCGCTACCTGACCTATGCTGCCGCCCTTGCCGTGCTCGCCGTGCTCGGCGGTACGATCATTTCGCTCATCTACGGCGCCGCGCCTGCCTTTCGCGCCTTCGGTTTCGGTTTCTTCGTCACCGAATCCTGGAACCCGGTCACCGAGAAATTCGGTGCTCTGGCGCCGATCTACGGCACGGTGGTCACCTCCGCCCTCGCCATGATCGTCGCCGTCCCGATCGGCATCGGCATCGCGATTTTCCTGACCGAGCTGTGCCCACCGCAATTGCGCCGCCCGGTCGGCATCGCCATCGAGCTGCTCGCCGGCATCCCGAGCATCATCTACGGCATCTGGGGCCTGTTCATTCTTGCGCCCTTCCTGCAGCAATATGTCCAGCCCGCATTGATATCCGCCTTCGGCTCGATCCCTGTGCTTTCGACGCTGTTTGCCGGCCCGCCCTACGGCATCGGTGTGCTGACCGCCGCGCTGATCCTGGCGATCATGGTTCTCCCCTTCGTTGCCGCCGTGACCCGCGACGTGTTCGAGACAGTGCCTCCGATGCTCAAGGAGGCGGCTTACGGCCTCGGCTCCACGCGTTGGGAGGTCCTGCGAAACGTCATCATACCCTATACGCGGGTCGGCATCGTGGGTGGCTCGATGCTGGGTCTGGGCCGAGCGCTGGGCGAGACGATGGCGGTCACCTTCGTCATCGGCAACGCCCATCGCATTTCCGGATCGCTGCTGGCCCCCGGCACCACCATTTCGGCGACGATTGCCAATGAATTCACCGAGGCCGTCGGCGATGTCTACACATCGTCCCTGATCGCCCTCGGCCTCATCCTCTTCATGATCACCTTTATCGTTCTCGCCGCCGCGCGTATCATGTTGATGCGGCTCGAGAAGAAGAGCGGGAGTTGACGATGGTTCGTGCCGCTATCAACGCTGAAAATCCGTTCTACCGCCGACGCCGCGTGACCAGCAACGTTGCCATGACGATGAGCGTGGTCGCTGCATTTTTCGGCCTGGGCTGGCTCGCACTGATACTCGGCGCCCTGTTGTGGAAGGGATTTGGCGGTCTCTCGCTCCAGGTTTTCACTGAAATGACCCCGCCGCCGGGAAGCGCGGGCGGCCTTCTCAATCCGATCGTCGGCAGCTTGATGATGGTCGGCATGGGCCTCTTGGTCAGCGCCCCGATCGGCGTACTCGCGGGCACCTACCTTGCCGAATATGGGCGCTATTCGCGTCTGACGCCGGTCATCCGGTTCATCAACGACATCCTTCTGAGTGCGCCATCTATTGTCGTCGGCCTCTTCATCTATGAGATTACCGTCGTGCCTATGGGCCATTTCTCTGGCTGGGCGGGTATCCTGGCGCTGGCGGCTCTGTCGATACCGATCATGGTGCGCACCACCGAGGACATGCTTCTGCTTGTGCCGGGCGAATTGAGGGAAGCGGCGAGCGCGCTTGGAGCGCCGCGCTCCTATGTCATTCGAGCCGTCGCCTACAAGGCGGCGCGCGCCGGACTGATAACCGGCGTCTTGCTGGCGGTGGCCCGGATCAGCGGCGAGACGGCTCCCCTGCTGTTCACCGCGCTGAACAATCAGTTCTGGACCACCAACCTCAATCAGCCGATAGCCAGCTTGCCCGTCGTCATCTTCCAGTTTGCCCTGAGCCCTTATAAGGAATGGCAGGAACTGGCCTGGGTCGGCGCGCTCATCATCACATTATTCGTTCTGACGACCAGCATCGTCGCACGGTTGCTTGCGTCCTCAAGAGGGGTCAAATGACGCCAAAGGAAAACGGTTCCGACAAGCATGTGAAGGTCGAGATGCGCAATCTCGATTTCTTCTACGGGGACACACAGGCGCTGCACGGCGTCAACCTGCCGCTTTACGAAAAGAAGGTGACAGCCTTTATCGGCCCGTCCGGATGCGGCAAGTCCACCTTGCTGCGTGTTCTAAACCGGATGTACGACCTATATCCGCGCCAGCGCGCCGAGGGTGAAGTGCTGCTCGACGGCGAGAACATTCTTGCCGACGACCAGGACGTCAATCTGCTTCGCGCCCGCGTCGGCATGGTGTTTCAGAAGCCGACCCCTTTCCCTATGTCCATATACGACAACATCGCCTTCGGCATCCGCCTCTACGAGAAACTGCCCAAAGCCGATATGGACGAACGCATCCACACCAGCCTGCAACGTGCCGCCTTATGGAACGAGGTGAAGGATAAGCTGAACTCCAGCGGACTGAGCCTGTCGGGCGGCCAGCAGCAGCGGCTGTGCATCGCCCGCACCATCGCTTTGTGGCCCGAAGTCATCCTGCTGGACGAGCCGGCTTCGGCTCTCGACCCGATCTCGACCGCCAAGATCGAGGAAACGATCGACGCGCTGAAAGCCGAATACACCATTGCCATCGTCACCCACAACATGCAGCAGGCGGCGCGCGTATCGGACCATACAGCCTTCATGTATCTCGGGAATGTCGTCGAATTTGGCGAAACGCCGAACGTGTTTACCTCTCCGAAGGAAACGCAGACTCAGAACTATATCACAGGACGCTTCGGCTAAAGATTGAGCGCAGGCGACGAGGAAAACCCATCATGGTTGCGGAACATACGGTAACGGCATTCGAGGAAGAGCTGAAGCTGCTCGACAGCAAGCTTGCGGAAATGGGGGGCCTTGCCGAACAGCTTCTCGGCCGCGCCATCAACTCGCTGGAGCGCCGCGACCCGGATCTGGCGGCGCTCACGATCCGCCAGGACGAGCGCATCGACCAGCTTGAGCACGAGGTGGAGGATCTGGCCATTTCCATCATTGCCCGGCGGCAGCCGATGGCGGTCGATCTGCGCCAGATCATGACCGCGATCCGCGTGGCCGGCGATCTTGAACGCATCGGCGATCTAGGCAAGAATATCGCCAAACGGGCCACCGCGATCGCCGAGGAAAACCGCCCCAAGCAGCTGATGATCGGCATACGGCATATCGGCGATAAGGCGCTGGAGCAGCTCAAGGACGTTCTCGACGCCTATTCGCATCGGGATGCGGCCAAGGCACTCGCGGTGTGGCTGCGCGATGAGGAGCTCGACGCGATCTACAATTCCATTTTCCGCGAATTGCTGACCTATATGATGGAAGACCCTCGCAATATCGGTCTGTGCACGCATCTTCTGTTCGGCGCGAAAAACCTTGAGCGGATCGGCGATCACGCCACCAACATTGCCGAGATGACGCATTTCCTGGTTCACGGCAATCCGATAACGGAGCAGCGTCCCAAAGGTGATACGACCAGTTTCGCAATGCCCCTGTAAGGCGTGGTCAATCAAGCCGCGGCCGTCGATGAAAGCGCTTTGGCCATGACCGTAAAAATCCTCATCGTCGAGGATGCTGAGTCCTTGGCCCTGCTGTTGCGCTACAATTTCGAGGCGGAGGGATTCCAGGTCGCCGTCGCCTCGCGCGGCGACGAGGCAGAGCTTGCCGTCGCCGAAGACCCGCCGCATCTCATTGTGCTCGACTGGATGCTGCCGGGACTGTCGGGCCTGGAATTGTGCCGGCGCTGGCGCAGCGGACGCACCTCGCGCAACATTCCGATCATCATTCTGACGGCGCGCGGCGAGGAAGCCGACCGCATTCGCGGCCTTGCCGTCGGCGCCGACGATTATGTCGTCAAGCCGTTCTCGGTGCCCGAGTTGATGGCGCGGGTCAAAGCCATCCTGCGCCGCTCGAACCCGGACAAGATCGCCAGCGTGCTCGCGGTGGACGACATCCATCTCGACCGCGAGGCGTATGAAGTGTCCCGCAGCGGCCGCAAGCTGCGGCTCGGCCCGACCGAATTCCGCCTGCTCTTATTCATGATGGAAAGCCCCGGCCGGGTGTTCTCGCGCGCGCAGCTGCTCGATGGCGTCTGGGGCCTCGACGCCTATGTCGACGAGCGCACCGTCGATGTGCATATCGGCCGTTTGCGCAAGGCGATCAATCGCGGCCGCGAAAGAGACCCGATCCGCACGGTTCGCGGCGCTGGCTATGCGCTCGGAGAACGCGCCCAGCGCTGACCGCGCGCAGATCAGCCGCGAAAATCGTCCTCTCTGAGTTCAATCGGCATTCCGTGCGGCGTGCGGTTGGCGGCACGGTCCCAGGCGTCGCGATAGCGAGCAAGTGTCTCGCGCGCCGCGACGCCCTTCTCGGCGACCATGCGTTCGAGTGCGGCGAGCCAGTGGTAATAATAGGTCTCGCCCGTGCCCGGATCACCCGCCGCCTGCGCCCGGCCGATCTCGGCGCCGAGCATCGCCGCCCATTCGCTCCAGGCGAACACGCCGGCATCATGCAGCGCCAGCGCCATGGCGAAGGCGTGCGCCTCCCAGGGTTCGCGGAAAACCGGACCGCCCGCATCTCGCGGAATGCCGGGATTGGCGTGGCTCGCGCGGCGCAGTGCCTCCGGCTCAACGGGCGCCATCTCAGGCTGGCTCCAGATAGGGCTCGAACGCCTCCACCGACACCTTCACGGTGGGATCGGCATCCGCCCCCCAAAGTTCCCGCGCCTCGAAGCACACCGTATAGAGCCATTGCGGATCTTCGCCCTGGCCGAGCACCAACGCGTCGGGAAACACATGCGCGCCGTGCAGACGCTCGACCACGCCCGCGCGTCCGCGAACATAGCGCGGCAGGCGCGTGTGTGATTTCGGATGGATGATCCTGGCGCGCACCCGGTCGCCGGGCGCGAATTGCGCTGCCGCCCGTGCCGGGCGCCCGAAATCGCCGCGCCGCATCACGGCTTCCACATTGCCTCGGGTGAACGGGCCGCGTGGCAGGCTCCTGCCGGGCCGCAAGGCGCGACCCGCCTTGATCTCCTCCGCGGTGACGAAGCCGCGCTGCAGCAGCATCTTTTCAAGCCGCAAAAACCACTTCTCGTAATAGGAGCTGGTCAGATAGACATGCGGCGGCAGCGCCTCGATGCCATAACGCCCCATATCGATGGTCCAGGCCCCGGCGGCGCTGACGGCGCGGTTCATCGCCATGACGCGGCCTTCCCAATCCGCATGGAACACCGGCTCGCCCGGCTCGGGCTCGACCCTGCCGAAGCCGTCCATGCCGCCCATATCGTGAATGCCGTCCATCAGGCCGCCTCGCCGGGATGTTTGGGCAAACCCGTGCCCACCATGCTGTCGCGCGTGACCAGCGCCGCGAGCCTGTCCTCGCTCCAGCCTTCCGTGCCGGCGGGGCGCATCGGCAGGACGAGGAACCGCGTTTCGGCGGTCGAATCCCAGACGCGGATGTCCGTCCCCTCCGGCAGCGTCACGCCGAAATCGCCGAGCACCGCGCGCGGCTCCTTCACGGCGCGCGAGCGATAAGCCGCCGATTTATACCAGACCGGCGGCAGGCCAAGCACGTCCCACGGATAGCAGGAACACAGCGTACAGACGATCAGATTGTGGGTTTGCGGCGTATTCTCCACCGCCACCAGATGTTCGCCGACGCGGCCCGTAACGGCCATCGATCCAACCGCCCTGGTTGCATCATCGAGCAGCGCCTGCTTGAATGCCGGATCAGTCCAAGCCTTCGCGACAGCCCGCGCGCCGATATGCGGACCGATTTTGGTTTCGTAGGCTTCGACGATGCTGTCCAGCGCGGCAGCCTCGACATAGCCCTTCTCGATCAGGATGGTCTCCAGCGCGCGCACGCGCAGCTCGATATCGGACAGTTCGGAATGATCGTGATCGTGTTCATGTTCGGACATGGGGAGAATCTACCCGATCGACGGAGCGCTGCCTACAGCATTGAGACCAGATTTCCAGAGCGCCAAAAGCGTGACCGGATCAGATGGAAGAGGCCGCGCCTATCTCTGCCAAAATCCCCGTGAACACGGGGGATCCAGTAAACACTTGAGTAGTCGATAAATACTGGATCCCCGCCTGCGCGGACATTTCGAGAATATGTGTCATGTAGAATGATCTGGCTCTAATGATGCGCGTCCATCCAGGCGGCGACCGCGTCGACAACCGTGGCTTCGATGCCGAAATAGCCATGCGGCGACTGGGAGCCGCAAGCCTTAGAACGCGTCACACCACCTTGCACATAAAGCACCTTGGCCTCGGGCGCGTGTGTCATTGCCGCCGCGATTCGGGGCGCGTCCTCGGCGGGCGCCACCCGGCAGTCGCTGTCACGGTTGGCGACGATGAGAGCGGGCGCCGTTACGCCGCCGGGCGATGCGTCAAAGACAGTCTCGCCGCTTTTGCTTGGCCGCGAAACGGACTCGGTCAAGACCACGCCCGCGATCGCGCCCTTCGACAGATGGGCCGCGCCGTTCATGGCGGCGATAGACCCCTGGCTGGTGCCCAGCAGGAACACCGGCCCAGGCGCTTCGGCATGGGCGAAGTCCACCAGATCGGCGACGACCTGCGCATAGTCCGGCGAACTGCGCAGCCCGCGCATCGCCTGCCCCTCAAGCGCGTCCGGGATGATGACGGCGTAGCCATGCGCCAGCCACATGTCGCGGCTGCGGACGACGAAGTTCTTGTCATGCTCAAGATCGCCATCCGCGCCGATCCCGATCTCTCCGGCGCCCCCAGGCAGCATCACGATGGTGCCGCGCCGGGATGCGGGGACGGCGTAGAGCACGCGTTGGCGTCCGCCGCCGGTCAGCGGCAAATCGCGAATAGCGGCCGCTTGCTTCCCGGCCGGCCGATCCGCTGCGGCGGCTCCGCTCATGCCCGGCGGCATCAACAGAGCCGATACGCTAAACAGCCAGGCGGCGCACCAAAGATCCCGCTGCATGCCGTCATCCGTCTTATAAGGTCTACAGTTCCTCGGCGCCGGCCCTGCCGTTCTCGACCACGAAGCTGCTCAATGTCGAGAGGCCAGCTTCCGGGTCTTTCACATTGCTGACGGCGCGAAACCGTGCAGTCAGCTCGTCCGGCGTCAGATCGATGCTCATATAGCCGTGCACGCTTCCGTCGAAGAATTTCACATGCGGATTGTCGGGCAGGATCTTGAGGAATATGGCCTCGCGCGGCGCATCTGAGGTGATCGATGTGCCGACCAGTTCCGTCGCCACGATAGGCGAGGCCGCATCGTCGAAATCCAGCTTCAGATCGTTGGTCCAGAAGGAATGGATATCGCCCGTGAGCACCACCGGGTTCGCGACGCGGCTTTCATGGATGCATTGCAGGAGCCGTTTGCGCGCGGCGGGATAGCCGTTCCAGTCATCGGTCCAGAAGGCCGCCTCGCCGTCCTTGGACTGCTTGAGCTGCGCCATCATCACGTCCTGGGCGAGAATGTTCCAGCGTGCCTTGGATTGCGCCAGCCCCTCATTCAGCCAGGCTTCCTGCTGCGCGCCCAGCATGGTGCGCTGCGCCTCCAGCCGCTCGGGGCAGGACTCGTCGGTTTCCAGGTGGCCGCCGCCGAAACGGGGCGGGGGACCGTAACAGGCCTCGCGCGAGCGATATTGCCGTCCGTCGAGCAGCGAGATCTCGGCAAGATTGCCGAAGGCGAAGCGGTCATAGATCCGCATCGATGGGCCGCTCGGATGCGACAGCTCCGCCCGGATGGGCATATGCTCATAGAACGCCTGATAGGCCGCCGCGCGGCGCTTCAGGAACGCCTGCGGGTCGGAATAGTCCTGCGACCATCGATCGGCGTAATCGTTCTGTACCTCGTGATCGTCCCAGGTGATCAGCGCCGGCGCTTCGGCATGCAAGCGCTGTAGATCGGCATCGAGCCGGTACTGTGCGTAGCGGTTGCGATAGCCGGAAAGCGTCGCCGCCTCGACGCCGTCGCTGTGCCGCCGGGTGCGCGGGCGCTTCGCCACATATTCGTAAATGTAGTCGCCAAGGAAGACGATGAAATCGGGCTGCTCGTCGGCCATGTGGCGATAGGCTGCAAAATAGCCATGCTCGTAATTGGAGCAGGACGCGACGCCCAGGCGCAGGCGGTCCGGCGCCGATCCGGGCGCCAGTCCCGTGCGCGCAAGACCCGTCCGGCTGACGGCATCGCCGCTGGTAAAGCGGTACCAAAAAGGGCGCCCCGCCGCGAGCCCGGCCACGTCCAGGTGAACCGAATGCGCAAAGACCGGGTCGGCTGTGACGGTGCCGCGCTTGACGATGCTGCGCATCCCGTCGTCTTCGGCAATCTCATAGCCGATCTCGACCGTCTCGGGGGACACGCCGCCCGGCATCGCCGGATCGGTGGACAGCGGATCGGGCGCCAGCCGCGTCCACAGCATGAAGCCGCCGGGAACCGGCGCTCCCGCCGCAACGCCCAAGGCGAAGGGATTTTGCGCCCAGCGCTTTGCCTGCCCGGCGGCCCTGCCGATCAGAAACGGCGACGCAACGGCGAGCCCGGCCGCCGCGCCGATGCCTTTGATCAGGGCACGCCGGCCAATATCCGCAGCGAGCGGCGATAGCCGATTCAGTTTCATCACTTCCCCCGCTTGCACGATGTCGATCCGGCGAACGAAAAGCGCCCCCTTGCCGCTTACCACGCACCGCTGACAGGGAAACGACGAGGGCTATTGATCAGCAGCACCCCGGCTCAAGCCCAATGCCGGGCGAGATGCGGTCAGGCCGCGCTGGTGGCCAGATGCCTGAACATGTGCCGGCGCGCTTCATCGTCCATTTCCGTCTTGAAGGGGAACCTGTCCTTCAGGGCCATCGCCCGCGCCGCCGCCGGCCGCGCCATGACCTCATCGTGCAGCCGCTTGAGATGGGGGAGCTTTGCCCAGGCCTCATCGCCAAGGATAAACGGAACCAGGCGCGCCCACCCCCACACATCCATATCGACGATGGTGTAGCTGTCGCCGACCATATAGCGGCGATTGGCGAGCCGGTCATTGAGCACGGAGAAATGCCGTCGCGCCTCGTACAGATAGCGATTTTCCGCGTAGGGCACCTTCTCCGGAGCGAAATGCTTGAAATGAACCGCCTGGCCGGAGAACGGCCCGACACCCGTGGCGACGAACATCAGCCATGACAAAAGCTCGCCCCGGCTGGCCTTGGGATCGGCAGGCAGGAACTTGCCGGTCTTCTCGGCGAGATAGAGCAGGATGGCGTTGCTGTCGAACACGATGACGCCGTCATCGTCGATGACGGGCACCTTCGCATTCGGGTTGACAGCCAGGAACTCCGGCGTGAACTGCGCGCCGCTGCGCGTGTCGACCGGCATCGGCTCGAAGGCGAGTCCCGCCTCCTCCAGAAACAGTGCCACCTTGGTCGGATTTGGTGAGCCGTTGAAATAAAACTTCAGCATGTGTGTCTCCTGGACCATGTAAATGGCGCGGACGCCTGGTTGCCGCCGCGCCGACGCGGGCCGTCCCACCCAAAGGAGATATTTGCGCCCCGGCAGTCAAGCTCTGCCACGGGTCGGTACAATCACTTGTGTATGATCTGCTTCGGCCGATCAGCCGGCGCTGCCCCGTAAAGCCGCGTGCCAGCTTTGCGCATAATCCGTCCAGAGCGCGCCGGGCGTGTCGACCACCACATCGGAACGGCGAGGCAGCGAGGCGGCCGGCGACGTCAGCAGCGCGGCGCCCGCGCGGGTTCCGACGGCGGCATTGGTGTTGGCGATGACGTCCCGGCCGGTGGCGGCGGCAAGCATGCGCAAATAGAGGTCGTTGCGGGCGAACGGGCCGTCGGCAATGACGGGACCGTCCGCGCCGATCAGCTCCAGGCTGGTGGCCGTCATCATCGCCAGATAGAACGAGATCGCGGCCTGCCGCTCGCCAGGCTGGATGGGTTGCTCGGAAATCCATTCCGCCTTCCGGCGCGCATAGGGGCCATGTCCCGACTGCACCGACGGCAACAGGAGGATGCGCTTGGCGAGCACGGCGGCCACATCCTCAGCCGTGCAATCCTCCTCCAGCCCCTCCGTGAGGATGGCGCGCTCGCGCCCGCCCATGAAACGCGCCGAGTGAACCGGATCGCCGAAGGCGTTGACGTTGATCAGCGTGTCACGCTCGGGGTCGAGCCGATCCACCTGCCCGCCGACGCTCATCGCGATGACCCAGGTGCCTGTCGAAACCACGGAGAACGGCGGCGCGCGGCCGATCAGATGCGGCAACAGCGAGGCGTTCGAATCGTGAATGCCGCAATAGGCTTTGGTACCAGCGCGCAGGCCGGTGCGCGCGGCGATCTCGGGCAGGACCGGACCGAGGCAATCGGCGCTGCGCCGCAAAGGCGCGAACAACCGCCGCCAGCCCGACCGGTCGACCAGGGTTGAGTAATCGCGCTTTGCCGGGTCCCACAGATCGCTATGCGCACCGAGCGACGTGACCTCATTGGCGGCGACGCCGGTAAGCCTGAAGCTCCAATATTGCGGATACATCACAATGGCGGCGACGTTGCCGAATGCATCGGGAAAGCAGCGCTGCTGCCAATGGAGCTGCGCGCCCATATTGAGGCCGGCCGGCAGTCGCGGCGAGCCGGTTTCGGCGAAGGGCGGCCGGATCGCGTCATAGTCGGCGGCAAGCGTGTCGGGGCCGTCATGCTCATAATCGAGCACCGGCAGCGCGAGCCGCCCCGCCGCATCGAGCAGCGCGCAGGCGGCGCCATGCGTCGTGACGGTGATCGCATCGACCGTATGCTCGCCATGGAGCGCGCCCAGCGTGTCGAGGATGAAATCCCAGAAACCCTCGACGTCATAATGCGGATACGGCCCATCGCGGAGCACCGTGTTTGGCAGCCGGCGCACGGCGATCTCGGCCAGGCTCTCCATGTCGATGAGCGCGACCTTCGCATTGGTCTTGCCGATGTCGATGACGGCGACGTGGCGCGGCGATTGGCTGGTCATGGCATATGAAACACCGTTTCGAGCGGCACCGCCACCGGCTCATTGTCCGTTTTCGTCGCCATGATGTCGGCCATATGCGCCCACCATCGCCGCATCACCGGATGCTTCGGCAGCGCGTCCATCGCATGGCCGTCGCTCCGCCAAAGCACGCCGAACAGCGTGTTCGTCTCCTTGTCCAGATGGATGGAATAGTCCGAGATGCCCGCCTCCCGGAGCAGCAGCAGCAATTCGGGCCAGATCTCGTCATGCCGCCGCTTATATTCTGCCTCCATGCCCGGATGCAGCATCATCTTGAACGCATATTTCTGAGGCATCACGCAAAGCGCTCCCCGCGCAGACGGCGCCACACGATCGGCGCGGCGATCACCGTGATCAGCATCAGGCCGATGAAGATCGACATCACGATGCCCGGCACATTCAGGAGGCCGAAGCCGAATGTCACCATGCCCATGATGAACGCGGCAAGCACCACGCCGGGAATGGTGCCCGAGCCGCCCAGGATGCTGACACCGCCGAGCACCACCATTGTCACCACTTCCAGCTCCCAGCCGAGGGCAATGGAGGGCCGCGTCGAGCCGAGCCTTGAGGTGAGGCAGACCGCCGCCACGCCGGACATCAGCCCGGTGAGCAGGAACAGGATGAATTTCACCCGCCGCACGCGCACGCCGGAAAACAGCGCCCCGACCGGATTGTTGCCGATGGCGTAGACCGTGCGGCCGAAGCTGGTCAGATGCAGGAGCACGCCGAAGGCGGTAGCGACCGCCGCGAATAGCACCAGCTCGAAGGTGAACACCCACCAGACATAGCCCTGGCCGAAATAAGCGAAATCGGCCGGGTAGCCGGTGAAGGCCTTATCGCCGAGGATGATATAGGCGATGCCGCGGAAGAGGCTCATCGTGCCGATGGTCACCACGATGGAGGGAAGGCCGACGCCGGCGACGAGCAGGCCGTTGAACGCGCCGCACGCCAGCCCGACGCCGAGGCCAATCAGCACCAGTTCGGGCGTGCCCGCGCCGAATTGCAGCGACAGTCCCATCGCCGTCGAGGCCAGCGCGATGATGGCGGCGACCGACAGGTCGATTTCACCGGCGATGATGAGCAGCGCCATGGCCATGGCGATCATGGCTTTTTCGGTGAAGTTGTAGGTGGCGTCCGACAGGTTCCACGGATTGAGGAAGAACGGCGAGGCGAAGGAATTGATCAGGAAAATGCCGGCCGCCACCACGATGAGCAGCGTCTCCCAGCTTTTCAGCGCGGTGGCGAGACGTCCTTCGAGCCGGTCGGGAATGGCGCCGCGCGCGGTTTGTTCGGCCGTGCTCATGCCAAAGCCTCCGCCTTGCGCAGGATGATGCGTCTGGCCCGGCCTTCGGCGCGCGCATTCGCGGTGACGGCGATGATGATGGCGCTGCCGGAAATGGCGAGCTGCCAGAAGGGCGAGATGTTGACCACCGGCAGCGCGTTCTTGATCAGGCCGAGGAACAGCGCGCCGAGCACCGCCCCGCCCACCGAGCCGATGCCGCCCGCGATGGAGATGCCGCCGATGACGCAGGCGGCGATGATGTCGAGTTCGAAGCCGCCGGCGATATCGACATAGGCGACCGCATAGCGCGACACCCAGAGATATCCCGACAGCCCGGCAATGGCGCCCGGCCAGCGTAAACGCGACGAAGCGCGTGCGGCCGACATCGATGCCCGCATAGACGGCGGCGGTCGGATTGCCGCCGACGGCATAGAAGGCGCGGCCGAGCGCCGTCCGCGTCAGCAAAACCGCCATGGCGCCGACCACGACGATGGCGCTCCACGACAGCACCGGCAGGCCCAGCACCTCCGCCCGCGCAAAGCCCTTGAAGGCATCGCTCATCTGATGCGCGTTGATCCAGGCGCCGCCGGAAATGACGAAGATCATGCCGCGATAGATGGTCAGCGTGCCGAGCGTCACCACGATCGGCGGAATGCCGAGCCGCCAGACCAGCGTCCCGTTAATGGCGCCGAGCGCCGCGCCGACGAGAATGGCGAGCGCGATCAGCGCAGGCGATCGGCACGCCGGGGGCCGCCGAATTCAGCATCGCGACCACCATGCCGCAAAACGCCAGATTCGCCGCCATCGACAGATCGATGCAGCGCGTGAGGATGACAGCCGTCTGGCCGAGCGCCAGGATGATGAGGATGGCGGTGTCGTTGAACACATTGGCAAGATTGGCGGGCGCGCACGAAAGCGGGAAAGCGCCACGCGATCAGCGCCAGCAGCGCGGCGATGGCGATGGCCAGCAGCGCCTCGCGGGATTTGAGCAGCTTTGCCGGCATCATTTCACCTCGCGGATGCCGGCGGCGGCGCGCACCAGGGTTTCGGCGTCGAGGCCCTCGCGCGGAAAAACCCCGACGATGCGCCCCTCGCGCATGACGATCACCCGGTCGGACATGCCCAGAATTTCCGGGATTTCGGAGGAGACCATGATGATGCTGAGGCCGTTCGCGGCCAGTTCGCTCATGAAGGCATGCACGGCGGCCTTCGAGCCGATGTCGACGCCCTTGGTCGGCTCGTCCAGGATGATGATCTTGGGCTGCGTCGCCAGCCATTTGGCGATCACCACCTTCTGCTGATTGCCGCCCGAGAGCGTCGCCACATTGCGGTCGAGCGCGGCGGCGCGCAGATCCAGACGCGCGGTGTAGTCGCGGGCGAGCTTGAATTCCTCGGCGAGGCGGATGAAGCCGCCGCGCGAGGTTTTCGCCAGCGAGGGCAGCGTCACATTCTGGAAGATCGGCAGGCCGGCGATGGTGCCCTGCTGCCCGCGCTCCTCCGGCACATAGACGATGCCATGCCCGATCGCGTCGGCGGGCGTGCGGATGGAGACCGTCTCGCCGCCGATCCGCACCGTGCCGCCGGACGGCCTGGTGATGCCGAACAGCGCCTGCATCAGCTCGCTGCGCCCCGCCCCGACCAGACCGTAAAACCCCAGAATTTCGCCCCGGCGCAGCTCAAAGCCGATGTCGTCGAATTCGGTCGGGTGGCTGTAGCCGGACACCGTCAGCACCGTGCTGCCGATTTCGGCCTTCGCCTTGGGAAAGATCTGGTCGACGGAGCGGCCGACCATCAGGCGCACCAGCTCATTGTGGTCGGTTTCGCCGATCAGGCCGGCGCCGACGCGCTCGCCATCGCGGAACACGCAATAGCGGTCGGCGATGCGGAAGATCTCGTCGAATTTGTGCGAGATGAACAGGATCGCCTTGCCCTCGGCCTTCAGCCGCTCGATCAGCTCATAAAGCTCGGCGATCTCCTTGTGCGAGAGCGACGCGGTCGGCTCGTCCATGATGACGATGCGCGCATCGACCGACAGCGCCCTGGCGATCGCCACCAGATGCCGGCTGGCGACGCCGAGATCGCGCAGCCGCGTTTCGGGCGCGATGCGCGCGCCGATCCTCTCCAGCAAAGCGGCGGCCTCGCCGCGCATCGCCGGCCAGTCGATGAGGCCGAACCGCCCGCGCGGCGCGTGGCCGAGAAAGATGTTTTCGGCCACCGACAGATCGTCGAAGAGCACCGTTTCCTGGTGAATGGCGGTGATGCCGGCATCCGCCGCGTCATGGGCGGAGCTGAAGCTGACGGTCTCGCCCGCCAGCCGGATGGCGCCTTCGTCGGGCTGGTAGATGCCGGTGAGGATTTTCACCAGCGTGGATTTGCCCGCGCCGTTCTCGCCGACCAGCGCGGTGACCTCGCCGGGATACACTTCAAGCGCGACGTCCGAGAGCGCGCGCACGCCCGGAAAAGCTCTTCGAGACGCCGGACAGCGTCAGCACTGGCGTTTTCGCCTGGACGGACGCAGTTGGCGCATGAAGCATGGCGCGTGCCGATGGCTCGTCGATCAGAATTAGGATCAGAATAGCCGAAGCCGGCCTGGCGCTAAAGTCCAAGCCGGCTCGACGAGGCGGAGATCAGAATATCTTGGCGAATTGCTCGACATTGGAGGCGTCATAGACGAAGGGATCGGCCATCGCGCCTTCATTGTTCTCGTCGAGCTTGACCTTGCCCATGCGGCCCATCGAAATTTCGGCGCCGGGCTTGGCTTCGGCCTTTTTGGTCGCCAGATTGTAGGCGATCATCGTGGCGGAATAGCCCAGGTCGATCGGGTTCCAGATGGCGAAGCTCTTGGACGCGCCCGATTTGACATGCGCGGCCATTTCCGACGGCAGGCCGAGGCCCGTGACGTTGATCTTGCCCACCTTGCCTGCGTCCTCGACGGCCTGCGCCGCGGCGACGATGCCGACCGAGGTCGGGGCGATGATCGCCTTCAGGTCCGGATGCGACTGGATCAGGCCTTGCGTCTCGCGATAGGATTTGTCGGCGAGGTCATCGCCATAGACGGTCGCGACGAGCTTGATCTTGGGATAGTTCGGCAGGACCTTCTTCATCTCCTCGATCCAGGTATTCTGGTTCGTGGCGGTGGCGGTCGCCGACAGGATGGCGACTTCGCCGCCATCGGGCATGATTGTCGGCCGCCAGCTTGACGCACATATTGCCGATCAGCGCGGGGGACGACGGGTTGAGCTGCATCTGACGGCCTGCCGGTGCGACGCCGGAATCCCAGGAGATCACCGTGATGCCGCGGCTCATCGCCTTTTTCAGCGCCGGAACCAGCGCGTCCTTGTCGTTGGCCGAAACCGCGATGGCGTTGACGTTCTGCGCGATCAGCGAATTGATCACCTCGATCTGGGCTTCGGCGGTGGTTGTGGTCGGGCCGGTATAGATCACCTCGACATTGCCGAGTTCCTTGGCCGCTTCCTGCGCGCCCTTGTTCGCGGCCTCGAAGAAGCCGATGCCGAGCGCCTTCACCACGAGGGCGATCTTGACCGTCTCGGCATGCGCGACATTGACCGACAGAGCAGCGGAAAGCGCTGCCGTCACCATGACTTTCTTCAATATACTCATTTTATTATCCTCCCTGGGTCGATTGATTATCTGCCGCCACATGCGGCCTTCATCATGCGAGCTGCGCAGTTTTCCTCCGCATTTGCGGCGGCGGCGCCGGCGACAATGAGCGTGACGCCAGCCGCCTCCAGCATCTTCGCCTCGCGATCCTCGATGCCGTCATCGGTGATCACGGTCGTAATCCGGGAAAGCGGACATAGGATCAGGCTGGAGCGCTGCCGGAATTTCGATGAATCGACCAGCACCACCAGCTCCTCGGCCTGGTCGATCAGCTTCTGCTCCGCCTGGATCAGCAGCGGATCGCTTTCCATGAGGCCCAGAGGCGCCAGCCCTTGCGCGCCCATGAACATGCGCCGCGCGTAGAAATTGCGCGTCACATCATTGTCGAAGGGCGACAGGATGATGTTCTGTTCGCGGTAGATCGCGCCGCCGGGCAGCAGCACGGTGTTCTTGGAATGGCGCAGCAGATGCTCGGCGATGACGAAGGAATTCGTCAGGATCGGCATTCGGCGGCCGGCGAGAAAATGCACCATCTGGAAGGTCGTCGTGCCGCCATTGATGATGATCGGCTCGCCGTTGCCGCACAATTCCACAGCCTCGCGGGCGATGGCGCGCTTGCTGGCGATGTGGCGCGTTTCATTGACGCTGAACGGCCGTCCGGCAAGGCCGACGAATTGCGGCGGAGACAGCGCTTCGGCGCCGCCGCGCACCCGGCGCAGCCGCTGCTGCATATGCAGCGCGGCGATATCGCGGCGGATCGTGGCTTCGGATGCACCCGTCAGATCGACGAGTTCCTGCACGGTGGCGACAGGTTTTTCCTGGATCGCCGACAGGATGATCCGATGGCGCTCTTTCTCGTGCATGGTGTGCTCCTGTCCGGGCATTAAGCGCATCGGGATCGAGCCGTCGTCAATCATCTTCGATCAAAATTTTTCATGTTGCAGCGCAATATGATTGATGTTGATCGCTTATGATTGACAGCATCCGCTGCCATTTGCGACGTTTAATCCGAAAATTGCATCTGGCCCATGCGCCGGGAAGGAACATCGATGGTCGAAACGAGCGGCGGCACGCGCCTCGCCAATCTGTGGGACGACGCCAAGGCCGAGCGCGATGAGCGAGCCGGAGCGGCTGCTCTATCGCTCCAATCTGCTGGGCTCCGACAAGCGCATCACCAATTACGGCGGCGGCAACACCTCCGCCAAGGTGATGCAGAAGGACCCGCTCACCGGCGAGCCGGTCGAGGTGCTGTGGGTGAAGGGCTCCGGCGGCGATGTCGGCACGATGAAGCTGGACGGTTTCGCCACGCTCTACATGGACAAGCTGCGGGCGCTGAAAGGCCTCTATCGCGGCCCGGACCATGAAGACGAGATGGTGGGCTATCTGGCCCATTGCACCTTCAACCTCAATCCGCGCGCCGCCTCCATCGACACGCCGCTGCACGCCTATCGTGCCGCGGCCCCATGTCGACCACATGCATCCCGATGCGGTGATCGCCATCGCGGCGTCGCAGAACAGCCGGGCGCTGACGGAGGAGATCTTCGGCGGCGAGATCGGCTGGCTGCCCTGGAAGCGGCCGGGCTTCGAATTGGGCCTGTGGCTGGAAAAATTCTGCCGCGAGAACCCGCATGCCAAGGGCGCCGTGCTGGAAAGCCACGGGCTGTTCACCTGGGGCGACACGGCGAAGGATTGCTACGACACGACCATCCGCATCATCAACCGCGCCATCGACTGGTTCGACGAGCCAGAGCGCCGGCAAGCCGGCCTTCGGAGGCGAGGCGCGCAAGACGCTGCCGGCCGGGCGAGCGGCGCGCGCTCGCGGCGCGGCTGATGCCTGCCATTCGCGGCCTGATTTCGGCGAGCGAGCGCAAGGTCGGCCATTTCGACGATCAGCCCGCCGTGCTGGAATTCGTCGCGTCGCAAGGACATGGAGCGGCTCGCCGCGCTCGGCACGAGCTGCCCGGACCATTTCCTGCGCACCAAAATCCGCCCGCTGGTGATCGATTTCGATCCCGGCGCGCCCGATCTGGACGCGGCGATCGCCGGCCTGCCCGCCGCGATCAAGCAGTACGGCCAGGACTACGCCGCCTATTACGGCCGCTGCAAACACGCCGGATTCGCCCGCCATCCGCGACCCGAATGCGGTGGTCTATCTGGTTCCCGGCGTCGGCATGATCACCTTCGCCAAGGACAAGGCGACGGCGCGCATCTCGGCGGAATTCTACGTCAACGCCATCAATGTCATGCGCGGCGCGTCCTCCGTCTCGACCTATGTCGGCCTCGCCGAGCAGGAAGCCTTCAACATCGAATATTGGCTGCTGGAGGAAGCAAAGCTCCAGCGCATGCCGAAAGCCCGGCCGCTCGCCGGCAAGGTGGCGCTGGTCACCGGCGGCGCCGGCGGCATCGGCAAGGCGACCGCCGAGCGGCTGCTGCGCGATGGCGCCTGCGTCGTGCTTGCCGACATCGACGAGGCCGCGCTGGCCGAGGCCGACGCGGAACTCGCCGCCCGGCATTCGCCGGATGTGGTGCGCAACATCCGCCTGGACGTGACGCAGGAAGACGCAGGTCGCCGACGCCTTCGCCTTCGCCGCCGAGCATTTTGGCGGCCTCGACATCCTCATCTCGAACGCCGGAATTTCTTCATCCGCGCCCATCGACGAGACGGAGCTCGCCATGTGGAACCGCAATGCGGATATCCTCTCCACCGGCTATTTCCTCGTCTCGCGCGAAGCCTTCCGGCTGATGAAGCGCCAGAAGACCGGCGGTGCGATCGTCTTCATCGCCTCCAAGAACGGCCTTGCCGCCTCGCCCAACGCGGCAGCCTATTGCACCGCCAAGGCCGCCGAGATCCATCTGGCGCGCTGCCTGGCGCTGGAAGGCGCCGAATTCGGCATCCGGGTCAACACGGTCAACCCGGACGCGGTGCTGCGCGGCTCGAAAATCTGGACCGGCGAATGGCGCGAACAGCGCGCCGCCGCCTATAATATGCAGCCGGACGACCTTGAGGAGCACTACCGCAAGCGCTCGCTGCTCAAGCTCAGCGTCTACCCGGAGGATGTCGCGGAGGCTGTCTATTTCCTCGTCTCCGACATGTCGGCGAAATCGACCGGCAACATCGTCAATGTCGATGCGGGGAACGCCCAGGCATTTACGCGCTGAGTGGTTGCCACAGCCTGTGCGCGCAGTCAGCAAGCAAAAATAATCCGCACAGGGAGGAAGCCATGGACCACATGATCGATACCGGGCTGGTGGAGAAGGAGAACGCCGCGCGCGAGGCAGCGCTCAGCCGCGATTATGACGCGCTCGGCGAGCAGCTCGCCCGGCGCGGCATCGCCATCGACGCGATCCGCGACAAGGTCGCCGCGTTCGGCGTCGCCATCCCGTCCTGGGGCGTCGGCACGGGCGGCACGCGCTTTGCCCGTTTCCCCGGCGAGGGCGAGCCGCGCGACATCTTCGACAAGCTGGAGGATTGCGCCGTCATCCAGCAGCTTGACGCGGGCGACGCCGACGGTCTCGCTGCATATCCCCTGGGACAAGGCCGAGCCGCAGCGGCTGAATCAGACGGCGCACCGGCTGGGCCTCGCGCTTCGACGCGATGAACTCCAACACCTTCCAGGACCAGCCGGGGCAGGAACGCTCATACAAATTCGGCTCGCTCAGCCACACCGACGCGGCCACGCGCCGGCAGGCGGTCGAGCACAATCTCGAATGCATCGAGATCGGCGAGGCGATCGGCTCGAAGGCGCTGACCGTCTGGATCGGCGACGGCTCGAACTTCCCCGGCCAGTCGCACTTCGCCAAGACCTTCGCAGCGCTATCTCGCCGCGATGAAGGAGATTTACGCCGCGCTGCCGGACGATTGGCGCCTGTTCTCCGAGCACAAAATGTACGAGCCGGCCTTCTATTCCACGGTCGTGCAGGATTGGGGCACCAATTATCTCATTGCGCAGGAACTCGGGCCGAAAGCGTTCTGCCTCGTCGATCTCGGCCACCATGCGCAGGGCGTCAATATCGAGATGATCGTCTCGCGGCTGATCCAGTTCCGCAAGCTCGGCGGCTTCCACTTCAACGATTCCAAATATGGCGACGACGATCTCGATGCCGGCTCCATCGATCCCTACCGGCTGTTCCTGGTGTTCAACGAACTGGCCGACGCCGAGCTTTCCGGCGCCGACGGCTTCGACCCCGCGCACATGCTCGACCAGAGCCACAACGTCACCGACCCGATCGAAAGCCTGATGATCTCGGCCACCGAGGTGCAGGGCGCCTATGCGCGGGCGCTGCTCGTCGACCGCGCGGCGCTCGGCGCCTATCAGGAGGCGAACGACGCGCTGATGGCGACGGAGACGCTCAAAGCCGCGTTCCGCACCGACATCGCGCCCATCCTGGCCATGGCGCGATCGCGGGCGGGCGGCGCCATCGATCCGGTCGCGGCCTACCGTGCGAGCGGTTATCGGGGCAAGGTCGCTGCGGTGCGTCCGCGGTCCAGCGGCGGCGGCGGCGGCATCGTTTGAACCGGCCCGCATCCCGGACGCCGCCGAAAGCCGCGCAACACCTTTCGGGAGAAGCGCCCTAACCGGCAAGAAAGCGGTCAGCTAGCGGCTGGTCGCGGTCATAGATCCAGCAATGACTCAGCTTGCCGTCCTTGATGGCGTAAACGAACACCCGCTCAAGCTCGACGCGCAGGGCGCCGCGTTCGAAGGATTCGCGCGCTATGATGACGGCGCGTTGCGGCCCCGCCATCACGTCGACGATGCCCAGCAACCGCCGGTTGGTCCGCTCGCTTACCACCGCAAGGGTTTTGATGGCCGCCGCCTTGCCGGCATGGTCGCCCGCAAGCGGGTTCTGGCCGAAATAGTGGAGCGTGAAATCCTCATGATAGCAGTCGAGCAGCGCGGCGGTGTCATCGGCGCGCCATGCCGCGGCGTAGCGTTCGACCAGCCCCAGATTTGCGGACGCCTGGTGCTTAACTTCATCCGCCTCTGCCATACCCCACCTCCTTGAACGAACGCGCTGCTGGGGCAGATCGCCGACACTGGCCGCGAGCCGCGCCAACCTAAAATAACTCGGGCTCGGCAATATTACCGCACTATCTCGCGGGGTGCGGCGGAATCCAGGGACGCCAACGGTCCGAGCGGCAAGCTCAAGACGCGGCCGCCTCGCCCATACGGCGAGTCGTATAGACCTCGGCACGATCGAGCGCCTCTTGCACATTGTCGAACGCGAGGTCGCCGATCTCGCCCTGCGCACGCAGAGCGGTAATCGCGCTACGGGCCGCCGCGATGGCATCTCGCCTCAGTTTCTCATGATCGGTCAGACCTTGAGCGCGGCCGCCATCGGCCTGCGAGTCCAAATCCAGCATCGCCTGATATTCGACGCGGAGCGATCGGGCGGAGGCCAACTCGTTTCCGTCGAGCGTCGTCATCGCGGCTTGAACCGCGCTGCTTCTGGCAAGCGCAATCTCGCGCTCCAACTCGTCGTCATGTGGCAGATGGAACAGCCGCACCAGCGGTCCGAGCGTAAACCCCTGGATGACGAGCGTCCCGAAAACGACGACGAAGGCGACAAACTGAATGAGATCGCGTTGGGGAAATCCGGCCGGCAGCGCCAGCGCCGCCGCCAGGCTGATGATGCCCCGCATGCCGCTCCAGGCGATCAGAAAACCGCCCCGCGCCGTCGGACGCGTCACCCGGTCGGGAAGATCGACGCCGAACCATCGGTTCTTCAGGCGCAGCACCGAATTGTAGGTCATGACCCAGGCAATGCGGGTCGCGATCACGGTGCCCAGCACCGCGCTACCGATCATGAGATAGCCGGTGCGCTGCTCGGGGCTGAGCTTTGCCAGCAGCGGACCGAGCTGAATGCCGATCAGGGTAAAGGCGAGGACGTTGGAGAGAAACACGACGGTGTCCCACACCGCGAAGGATTTGATCCGCAACACCGGATCGGAGCGCTGACCGCCGAACCGCGATATGGCGATGCCATAGCTGACGATGGTCAGGATGGGGGATAGGTGGAGAAATTCCGCCAGCAGCCAAACGCCGAACGTGCAGGCGAATTGCAGCACGATGGAGGCCGGCGCGTCGCTGATGAGGCTGAAGGTGCGCGGATAGATCCAGCCCAGCACGCCGCCGAACACGACGCTTCCGACCACGCTCAAAGCATAGGTGGGAACGAGGGCCGCGAGCGTGAGGTCGCCGTCTCCGACTAGGCGCACCGCGACGGCGAAGATCAGCAGCGCGCTGGCGTCGTTGAACAGCCCCTCGCCTTCCAGGATCTGCAGCACGCGGTTCGGAATTTCGACCTGGCGTAGCACCGCGATGGCCGCCGCCGCGTCGGGAGGCGCCACCATGGCGCCCAGCGCGACCGCCGCCGCCCATGGCACGCCCGGCACGAACCCGTGGAAGACGACGGCTACGGCCACGGTGGTCAGGCCGACCGCGACGATGGTCAGCGTTGCGATCGGCAGGCGGTTGTCACGGAGTTCGCGCGGCGAGGCGTCATAGGCGGCATCCAGCAGGACCGGAGCGACGAAAATGACCAATGCGAGGCTGGGCTCCAGCTCGATCACCGGCATTCCGGGAACCAGCGCGAGCGCCGCGCCGCCGAGCGCAAGCAGCGACGGATAGGGAACCGAAAGGATCGACGCCACCCGCGTCAGCAGCACAGCGCCAATGAGGAGGAGAAGAATCGTGACGAAAAGAACCATGCGGAAAGCCTGTCGATCATGGCGCTGATGATCACCGGTTCGCATGCCGGACCAGCCGATGCAAGGCCGTAGGCGGAGGACGCGACCAAATCAAACCGCGTGCAGCTCGAACTCCAGGGCGTAGGACACCGAGCCCTGCGCCTGCAAGGATTGGGGCTTCGCCATATCGGTATGTGGCTCAAGGCCCAACCCGAAGACGCCGGATTGGAAGGCGCGCCACAATGTGGTGGCGGGCAGGACCGCCGCGTCGTAGCGGATGACGAGCCCTGTGCCGATCGCCGGGTTGTCGATGCCGATTTCGCTCAAATTCGCGTAGGTCGGCTTTGGCGACGGGCCGCTGTCGACAATCTCGACATGATCATCGCCCGGCACCGCGCTGCCGTCGTCGAGCCTGTCCCTGAGTGCCCATTCCGGGCCGGTCAGCCGGGCGGCCCGGTCAAGCAGCGGATAGCCGACATTCAGGTGATACAAAATGGCGTGCGGCGTCGGCCGGTAGCCGCGATTGGTCACGCGGTCGAAAAGCCTGATCCGGGGCCGGAACAGGTCGATCACATAACGCCGCTCAAGCTCCAGCACCTCGCCGAACACGCTGGCCTGTCGTGCAGCCGCCTCGACGATGATCGCCTCCTCGCCCTCCCAATCGATGCGGGAGACGATGAGGTTCGCTTTCGCCGCCATGATCCGCCCGTGCAGCGGATGCACATGCGTCTGTCGCAGCGGGTAATTGAAATCGTCAGCCGGCGTTTCCTTCGGCTTGCCGATATGGTCGAGCCCGCAGGTCACCAGAAACCCGTCGAAGCCGCGCATGAAGCCGAAGCCATGTTCGGCGTCGTTCGGAGGCCAGGGGTTCGGCGCGTCCGTGGCGCTGTGCCAGCCGATTTCCCGCCCCTGCCAAGCGAGGCGCAACAGGTCGGCGCCGCGATCGAGCGCGATATCGAGCGCCATGCCTGCCGGCGTTCGTGCCTGCAACAGCCTGCCGCCGGCGCCGGGACCGTCGGCGATTGTGACGAGACGGATCTCGGCAAGACCGCGCAAGAATGCGCTCTTGCGGCGAAGTTCGCTCAATTGGGCGGGCATGATCGGACTCGCTTTGTTTCAGCCGCGCCATCTGTACCGTGAAGGGTGCGGCAATTAAAGCGCTGGCGGATGATCGCTCATTACGTTAATTTCAGTAAATTCCGAAATTACAGCAATAACACGACATGGACCTCCCGCCGCTCACGCGCACATTCGTTTTGCATTTCGGCGAGATGGGCAGCCGCTGGGGCATCAATCGCACCGTCGGCCAGATCTACGCGCTCATCTATCTGTCGGAAAAGCCGCTCAACGCCGAGGAGATCGCCGCCGCGCTCGGCTTCTCGCGCTCCAATGTCAGCATGGGCCTGAAGGAACTGGACGGCTGGCGGCTGGTCCGGCTGAAGCATCTGCCCGGCGACCGGCGCGACCATTACGTTGCGCCCGACGACGTCTGGGAGATCGTCCGGACGCTGGTCGAGGAGCGCCGCAAGCGCGAGATCGAGCCGACGCTGACCATGCTGCGCGGCGCGCTGCTCGACACACCCCAAAGCCATGAGGAGCGCCACGCGCAGGCACGGATGCGCGAGATGCACGATCTCATCGACATGCTGACCGGATGGTATCAGGATATGCAGAAAATGGACACCGCCCGCCTCGTGCAGCTTCTCAAGCTTGGCTCGAAAATCTATAGGTTGTATGAGCTGCGGGATAAGCTGAAGCTGCTCCCAGGCGGCAAAAAATCGACGGGAGATGCCTGATGGACGCGCTCGTACTCGCCCGCATTCAGTTCGGCGCCAATATCACTTTCCACATTCTTTTCCCCGCCATCACCATCGCGCTGTGCTGGGTGCTGCTGTTCTTCAAGCTGCGCTACGACAGAGGGGACGGCGAGCATTGGCTCGACGCTTATCGGTTCTGGGTGAAGGTATTCGCGCTGTCTTTCGCCGTTGGCGTCGTCAGCGGCGTCACCATGTCCTTTCAATTCGGCACCAACTGGCCGGGCTTCATGACGACGGTAGGCAATATCGCGGGGCCGCTGCTGGCCTATGAGGTGCTGACGGCGTTCTTTCTGGAGGCGACCTTCCTCGGCATCATGCTGTTCGGTACGGGGCGCGTATCCAACGGCATTCAAACCGTGGCAACGGTTTTGGTCGCCATCGGCACGACGCTCTCCGCTTTCTGGATCCTGGCGCTGAACAGCTGGATGCAGACGCCGGCCGGCTTCGAGATGATCGACGGCAAGGCGCATGTGACGAGTTGGCTGGCCATATTGTTCACGCCGTCCCTGCCCTATCGGCTCATCCATATGCTGATTGCTTCGGGCCTGACGGTCGCGTTCCTGGTGGCCGGCGTCTCGGCGTATCGCTGGTTGCGCGACGACCGGAACCCGAGCGTGCTCGCGGCCCTGCGCACCGGCGTGGTCATGGCGGCGATCCTCATTCCCGTCCAGATGTTCGTCGGCGACCAGCACGGGCTGAATACGCTGGAATACCAGCCCGCCAAGATCGCTGCGATGGAGGGCATCTGGAACACCGAGCGGCATGCGCCCTTGCGGCTGTTCGCCATTCCCGACGAGGCGGAACGAACCAACCATTTCGAAATCGCCATCCCCGAACTCGGAAGCCTCATCCTCACCCATAGCACCGATGGCGAGGTGAAGGGGCTGAACGCGTTCGGCGACGATCACCCGCCGGTGGCGCCGATCTTCTTCGCCTTCCGTATCATGGTCGGCATGGGCGTTTTGATGCTGGCCGTATCATGGCTGGCCGCGTGGCAACTCTGGAAGCGCGGCGAGCCTGAGCGTTGGCTGGCGCGCGGCCTCGTCGCCATGACCTTCGCCGGATGGATCGCGACCGTCGCGGGCTGGTACACCACCGAGATCGGCCGCCAGCCCTGGCTCGTCACCGGCCTGCTGCGCACCGCCGATGCCGCCGCCCCGAGCGTCACCGCGCCGATGATCGGCCTGTCGCTGTCGATGTATCTGGCGCTTTACGTGCTGCTGCTCGCCACCTTCATCTTCGTCGTCTTCTTCATCGCGCGCCGCGCCGGACAGCCCATGTCGGGGGACAAGACACCCGGTGGATTGTTCGCACTCCATCCCGGCGTCACGCGGTCGTGACCTTGCGCCCGGCTAACCATGTGCCTATTCGATTGAGATCTGGGAGAACCGCCAATGTGGAGCTATCTGACCAGCGCCGACGTGCTGCCGGTGATATTCGCCGGCCTCATGGGCCTTTCGATCCTGCTCTATGTCATTCTCGACGGCTACGATCTGGGTGTCGGCATGCTGATGAGCGACGCCGACCCGGACGAAAAGGACATGATGATCGCCTCGATCGGGCCGTTCTGGGATGCGAACGAAACCTGGCTGGTGCTGGGCATCGGGCTGCTGCTGGTGGCCTTCCCGATCGCGCATGGCATCATTCTCACCGCTCTCTACATCCCCGTCGCTATCATGCTGGGCGGCCTGATCCTGCGAGGCGTAGCCTTCGATTTCCGCGCCAAGATGCATGAGGACCGCAAGGCGTTCTGGGACCGCATTTTCTTCGCCGGATCGCTGCTGACGGCGCTGGCGCAGGGCTTCATGCTGGGCGTGTATATCGTCGGGTTCGAGTGGAACGTGCCAAACGCCGCGTTCGGCATTCTTTGCGCTCTGTGTCTGGCGGCGGGTTATGCCTTTATCGGCGCATGCTGGCTGATCGCCAAAACCGAAGACCGCTTGCAGGCCAAAGCCATCCGCTGGGCGCGTATTTTCGTCTGGGTCACAGCGATCGGGCTGGCGGCGGTTTCGCTGGCGACGCCATTCGTAAGCGCCCGCATTTTCGACAAATGGTTCACCCTGCCGAATCTTCTCTTTCTGCTGCCCATCCCGATCACCGCCGGCGCCCTTATCATCGGCCTTGAACTGCTGCTGCGCAGAATGCCCTTCCCGGGCGACCGGTTCTACTGGCTGCCATTTGTAGCCGCGGCCGGAATCTTTCTGCTTGGCTTCGCGGGGCTCGCCTACAGCTTTTACCCCTTCGTGGTGCTGGATCGGCTGACCATCTGGCAGGCCGCGAGTGCGCCTGAATCGCTCGCCTTCATCCTGGTCGGCGTGGTGATCGTGCTCCCCTGCATCCTCGCCTACACGATTTACGCCTACAGCGTGTTCTGGGGCAAGGTCAGGGAACTCTCCTATTATTGAGCGAGTAGCGGCTTGCAGACGGGCCGCAATTCTGATGTGCTTGTCATTCAGAGTGCCTTGAGCTATGATGAATGAAGATTTTGATTTTTGTTCAGTCGTCAGCCGCAGGAGATGACCGGTTTCGATGAACGCCCAACTACCCGTGACCGATACCAGGGTTAAAATCCTTCAGGAAGCTGAGCGGCTCTTCCGTCATTACGGCTATGCAAAAACCACGATGGCCGATATCGCCGATGATTGCGGCATGTCGGCCGCCAATCTCTACCGCTTCTTCCCCTCCAAGCTGGCGCTCGTCGAGGCGATCTGTACCCGCATCACCGACGATTCCGAAAGCCGCCTGCGCGAAATCGTCCGCTCGGGCGGCCCGGCCTCGTTGCGCCTGGAGCGCTTCATAAAACAATTGCACCAATACACGCTGGAAAACCTGCTCGACCACCGTAAAGTCCATGAGATGGTGGTGGTGGCGATGCAGGAACAGTGGCATGCGGTGCGCGCTCATCTGGAACGGGTGGCACTGCTCATCGAGGACATCATCGCGGATGGAATTGCCAGGGGCGAGTTCCGCCAGCAGGATTCCCGCCGGGCGGCCAAATGCGTGCACAACGCCATCTCGTGTCTCTGCCACCCCATGATGGTGGCGCAAAAGCTCGACGACGAAGACCGTCCGACTGCGGATGAAATGGCAATCCTGGTTATTAATTCACTTAAAGCCAACCCTTGAGAAGCGAGATCGGGTCATGTTCAAGCACGATAGGTCCAGCGGTTTTTTTTGGCATAATACTGAAGAAAAACGAAAATCTTCAACGTTCTTTTCTCATTCCTCACGGCTCCGCATTGCGCTCGTCCTCGCTTTGGCAATCCCGATCGCGGCTTGCCGCGAGGAGCCGGTGGCCGAGCAGACTGTCCGACCGGTCAAGGCCGTCGTCGTGCAGGAACAATCCGGCGACGTCGTCAGAAGCTTTTCAGGCGATCTGCGCGCCCGCATCGAAAGTACGCTCGGCTTCCGCGTCCCCGGCAAGATCGTCGAACGGCGGGTGAATATTGGCGACGAGGTCAAGGCGGGCCAAATCATCGCGCGGCTGGACGACAAGGATCTGGTCCTCAGCGAAAACAGCGCCAACGCCGCCGTGCTCTCGGCAAAATCGCGGCTGGCGGTCGCGAACGATGCCCTCGGCCGGGCCGAGAAGCTTCAGCCCAAGGGCTATACGCCTGAAGCCGTGGTCGATCAGCGCAGGCTGGAGGCCGACGCGGCGAAGGCCGCACTCGAAGAAGCCGAAGCCCAGGCCCGCCAGGCCGCCAATTCGAGCGGCTATGCAGTGCTGAAAGCCGACAAGGCCGGCATCGTCACACGCGTCGAGGCGCAGGCCGGGCAAGTGGTCGCCGCCGGGACGCCGGTCATTTCGCTGGCCGAGGCGGGTGAAATCGAAGTGGCGTTCAGCGTGCCGGAGCAGGATGTCACCCAGATCAGTGTCGGGCAGGACGCCGATCTGAAATTCTGGGCCGACGGCGATATCAAGTCGCAGGGCAAGATCCGCGAAATCGCCCGGCAGGCCGATCCGGGCTCCCGGACCTATGCGGTCCGCATCGCGGTTCCCAATCCCCCCGCCGCCTCGCGTCTCGGCATGACCGTGACCGCGACGCTGAGCCTGCGCCCCGGCGCGCCGCATATGTCGTTGCCGCTCGCCGCGCTCACCCGGATCGACGGCCACGATGCCGTCTATGTCGCCGACCGAGCCTCATCGCTGGTCAAGCCGCGCACCGTCCAGATCGGCGGCGTCGAGGCCGACGGAGTGAAGGTGCTGTCCGGCCTGAAGACCGGCGAGGTCGTCGTCACCGGCGGTGTCCAGTTCCTCAGCGAAGGGATGCAGGTGCGCCTGCCCAAGGACATCCTCCAGACCGCCGCGGCCGACCGCGTCGAAACCAGCCGCTAATCTCAGCCAGCCCTCGAAGGTGAAGCCATGTCCAAATGGATGAAACTGCCCGAGCAGCAGCCGCAGCGCGGCTTCAACCTGTCGCGCTGGGCGATCCGGCACGCCAGCCTGACGCGCTTTCTCGTCGTGCTGATTCTCGCGGCCGGCGCCATGTCGCTGTTCAGCATGGGCCAGAAGGAAGATCCCGACTTCACCTTCCGGGTTATGGTGGTCCAGGTGGTCTGGCCGGGCGCCTCCACCGAGGACATGCAGAGCCAGGTGGTCGACAAGATCGAGCGCAAGGTGCAGGAGACGCCGCATCTGGATTTTGTGCGCTCCTACACGCGTCCTGGCAATGCGGTGATTTTCGTGAATATCAAGGGCGCCGCGCGCGGCCGCGAGATCGCCGACGCCTTCTATCAGGTGCGCAAGAAGATCGGCGACATCAGGGGCGATCTGCCCGCCGGCGTCGTCGGCCCGTTCTTCAATGACGAATTCGGCGACACCTACATCACCTTGCATGCGCTGACCGGCGACGGCTTCAGCTATCCCGAACTGAAGACGCAGGCCAAGCGCGTGCGCGACGTGCTGCTGCGCGTACCCGGTGTCGAGAAGGTCGATCTGCTCGGCACCCAGGACGAGAAGATCTTCATCGAAATCTCCTCGAAAGTTCTGGCGGAGCGCAATCTCTCGGCGCAGGACATCCAGCGGGCGCTGGCCGCCCAGAATACGCTGGAGCCCGCCGGACGGGTGGAAAGCGACGACCGATCGGTACGCCTTAACGTGCAAGGCTTGCTGCTCAGCGTCGAGGAGATCCGCGAATTGCGGCTGCGCATCGGCAACGATACGATCCGCCTCGGCGACATCGCCACGGTAAAGCGCGGGCTCGAAGATCCGCCCGTCTCCAAGGTGCGCTATCAGGGCAAGGACGCGGTGCTGATCGGCGTCGTGATGGCCAATGGCGCCAAGGTCACCGATGTCGGCCAGGCCATCAGCGAGGCATTGACGCGGGTCAAGGCCGATCTGCCGGTCGGGCTTGAACTCGGCCAGATCGCCGACCAGCCCGATGTCGTGCGCAAATATGTGGGCGAGTTCCTGGAAGCGCTCGGCGAGGCGCTGCTGATCGTGCTCGCGGTGTCGTTCCTTTCGCTGGGCTGGCGCGCGGGGATGGTCGTCGCGCTCACCATTCCGCTGGTGCTCGGCGCGACGTTTTTCACCATGTCGCTGATGGGCATCGACCTGCAGCGCATTTCGCTCGGCGCGCTGATCATCGCCCTCGGCCTGCTGGTCGATGACGCGATGATCGCGGTTGAGATGATGGAGCGCAAGCTCCAGGAAGGCATGAACAAGACCGACGCCGCCAGCTTTGCCTACAACTCGACGGCGTTCCCGATGCTGACCGGCACGCTGATCACCGTCGCCGGGTTCATCCCTGTCGGCTTTGCGGCCTCGACGGCGGGCGAATATGTCGGCTCGCTGTTCTGGGTGGTCGGCATTGCGCTCATCCTGTCCTGGATCGCGGCGGTCTATTTCACGCCTTGGCTCGGCCATGCGATTCTAAAGGCGCATAAGCTGCCGGAAAATCCGAAGCACCCGCCTTTCAAGGGTCCGTTCTATCGCCGGCTGGAGCGCTTCATCGACTGGTGCGTCATGCGCCGCCGCTTTGTCGTGGCGCTGACGCTGGCGGCCTTCGCGGCGGGCATCGGCGGCTTTGCATTCATCCCGCAACAGTTCTTTCCGGCATCGAACCGGCCCGAAATCCTCGTCGACCTGTGGCTGCCGGAAGGCACCTCATTCAAGCAGGTCGAAACGCAGGCAAAACAGGTCGAGAAACAGATGCTCGGCGATACGGACGTGCGGTTTGTCACCACCTTCGTCGGCGAAGGCGCGCCGCGCTTCTATCTGCCGCTCGATCAGCAATTGCGGAATCAGAATTTCGCCCAGCTGCTGGTGATGCCCAAGACGCTGGAACAGCGCGACCCGGTCATCGCCAAGGTGCGCAAGCTTCTGGCCGATGGCTATCCGGACATCCGCTTCAAGGTGGACCGCCTGTTCAACGGTCCGCCCGTCGGTTGGCCCGTCCAGCTTCGCGTCACCGGCCCCGACCGCGACGAGGTCCGCCGCATCGCGGGCGAGATCGCCACGGTGATGCGCGCCAATCCGCTGATGCACACGGTCCATAATGACTGGCTGGAGCCGGTTCCCTCGCTGAAGCTTGAGATCGACCAGGACCGCGCGCGGGCGATCGGCGTGTCATCGCAGGCGGTGCGCCAGACGCTGCAGGCCGTGCTGAGCGGCATTTCGCTCGGCGAATTCCGCGACGGCGAGGAGACCATCAGCGTCGTGCTGCGCGAGCCGGGTGCCGGCCGCGGCGCCCTGACCGCTGTGGACGCCGCTTATATCAAGACGGCAAGCGGCGCCTCCGTGCCCTTGACGCAGGTCGCCAAGGTGACGCTGGCGCTCGAACCCGGCATCGAATGGCGCCGGGACCGCCTGCCCACCATTACCGTGCGCGGCGCGGTGCCCGACAATGTGCAATCGCCGGACATTACAAAGCAGATCTACGCCCAGCTCAAGCCGCTGCGCGATGCGCTGCCGCTCGGCTATCGGATCGAAATGCAGGGCGCGGTGGAAGAGTCGGCGATCAGCCAGGACTCCATCAACGCCAAGATGCCGGTGATGCTGCTATGCATCGTGCTCCTGCTGATGGTCCAGCTCCAGCATGTCGGCAAGACGGCGATGGTCCTGGCGACCGGACCGCTCGGCCTGATCGGTGCGGCTGCCGCGCTGCTCATCTTCCAGGCGCCGTTCGGCTTCGTCGCCATTCTCGGCGTCATCGCGCTGGCAGGCATGATCATGCGCAACAGCGTCATCCTGGTGGATCAGATCCAGCAGGACCGCGACGCGGGCCTGCCGATCCGCGAGGCGATCGTCAGCTCGGCGGTGCGCCGGTTCCGCCCGATCGTCTTGACGGCGGCCGCCGCCGTGCTGGCGCTGGTGCCGCTTTCGACATCGCTTTTCTGGGGGCCGATGGCGCTGGCGATGATGGGCGGCCTCATTGCCGGAACGATCCTGACTTTGACCTTCCTGCCAGCCCTTTATGCTCTCTCCTTCGGCATTGGTGCAAAACCGGCGGAAGGTCGAGAAGCGCCGGAGCGGCCTGTTCTCCCCGAACATCGGGCCGCTCCGGCGTATCTGTTGCCTCAGGCGGGCGAGTAGCCCGCCGGGGCTCTACTGCACCGGACCGAAAGGTGCACGCGCTTTTCGGATAAATCCGATGCATAAACAAAGAGCTAGAGCGTCGGGCGATAAGTGTGAATCGTGAGATTCCCTTTTCTCGCGAACAGTGATTTTGTGGGGTCGGGAGGGACCTCATGGGCAAATCTGTTTCGTTGGATCTTCGGCTTCGAATGGTGCGCGGCATTGCCTCTGGCAAGTCGCGCCGCGCGGTAGCGGCCCAGTTCGAGGTGGCGCCCTCGACGGCTGTGCGGGTGCAAGCCCGCTTTGCGGCTACCGGTTCGGTTGATCCGGCTAGACAGGGGCGCCCCAAGGGCTCGGGCAAGCTTGGCTCGTATCGGGAAGCCGTTCTCGACAAGGTGAAGGCGCAGCCGGACATCACCATGCCGGATCTGGCGGCTTGGCTGGAGGCGGCGCACGGGGTGACGGCCGATCCCTCGAACCTGTCCAAGTTTCTGTGCCGGCACGGGTTTACCTATAAAAAAAACGCTGCTGGCATCGGAAAAAGAACGCGCTGACGTCAGGGTGGCCCGCCAGATGTGGTGCGACCGTCGCCAGCCTTTCATGCGCCGCCAACCGGCGCGGCTCGTCTTCATCGATGAGACCAGTGTAAAGACCAACATGACGCCCTTGCGTGGGCGCAGCCTGAAGGGAGCGCGGCTCATGGCCGATGCTCGCTTCGGCAAGTGGCGAACCCAAACCCTGGTCGCCGGCTTGCGCTGCGATGAGCTTGTTGCCCCCTGGATCATCGAGGGGGCCATGGATGGTCCCACTTTCGACATCTACATCCGCACGCAACTCGCGCCAAACCTCAGGCAGGGCGATGTGGTGATCCTGGACAATCTGAACGTCCATAAAAGTCCGCGTGCGGCACAGGCTCTGGCCGAGCGCGGCGCCTGGTTCCTGTTCCTGCCGAAATACTCTCCCGACCTCAATCCGATCGAAATGGCCTTCGCCAAGCTCAAGACCCTCTTGCGAAAAGCCAAGGCAAGAACCTATGACGCCCTTTGGCGCGCCGTCGGCGATATTTGCAACCTCTTCGAGCCCCAGGAATGTTGGAATTATCTCAAGGAGGCGGGATATGTTGCAGGTTAATCGCCCGACGCTCTAGCTAGTATCTTTCACAGCTGCGAATATTCACGTTTGATTTTTTTAATGCACGGCCTATGGGTTAGATTCTAATAAAGTACTGACTTCGAAATACACGCCAATCAGAAAGAGAGTTCCTTCCAATGTATTCGGTTACTGCTCGTCGGACAGAATATTCTCCTTCTGGATCGCGCCAGTAATAATCGTCCCCACACAGTATGCCTGTCGATCGCAATTTCGGAGTCCACAGCTCGAGGTCGCGTTTGACATCGTGATAATAATGCGATCCGTCGAGGTAAACCCAATCGAGACTATTATTTGCAACGTGCTCCGCTGCGCCTTCTGATGTCGACTTTATAATGTGGACAACGGGCGATGTTTGGAATCTATCTTGGACATATTGATAGATATCATCGAGGTCAGATTGGCCCTGTACTGGGGCACCATGAATATTTAGAGAGACGCCAATCTTATCTCGCTGAAGAACTTGCCTGTCGTCACTCGGCATTAGCCATGGATCGACGAGGTAGAGTTCGCGAGGACGGACGACCTCGGTAAGAAGCTGTGAAAATTCACCTTTCCAGACCCCTATCTCGGCGCCAGCCGAGTGCTGCGGCAGAGATTTCAGAAGCGTATAGCGGCCGCGCGCCTTCTTCCACAAATCAGGCTCTATGCCCCGACCGACCAGATGGTGTAGTTGCAGTCGCAACAGTAAGAAAAAATTTCCCACGTTTTTTCGCCGCTCAGGCATTGTAAGCCCCTCATAGCTGGTTTGTTTCTGGATTTTTCGGACCCAGTTATACCTCCGAAAGCAGCTTTATCCGACCAGTTCTTATATATTCATTGGCTTCAGAATATATCTCGAGTGCGTATCCCGTTTTATACCCTTTGACTTCATGATAATAGTTGCTAGTTGTAACCGGACATAGTTGATAACTCCAATTTCACTCGCCAATTGAAACTCACGAACGACCGGCCCACCCTTCTGCGGTGCATCATAAAAGTATTTCCTGTTCCGCGCTTTGTCCCGCAAAGCTTTCGGATCTAGACTGCTGGTGCCAAAGCGGTCCTGCAGAATCGGCGGGGGCATAACCCCAGCAATATTTAGGTGTACATATGCTTCCGCCCGAATAAAGTTGTCCGTTGAGATTGCTAATTGTACAGCTCGGTGTAAAAATTTCGCGGCGCCGCGCCGAGAGAGGAAATAGGCTCCGGTTCCACGTGGTACGTGATGATATCTGACTATTTTATAGGATCCCGCAATACCGATCTCCAGCGTCGGCGTTTTCGCCCAGTCGTTTAGCTTAAGCATGTCGAAAAGACGGCAGTTTGTGCCAATAACTTTAAGTTCTTCGGACGAACACATTATTTCGACGTCATCTTCTAAAACCAAGCAATAAGGTTCGTGACTAGAAAGTAGTTTTTCTGCGACGGCAAGATGTGAGCTAAAGCATGCGATGTTGTTTGGTAAAAGGATCTCGCCCGCGCGTTTATGAAACCGCTGAGCGATATGCTCCGGTATGGTGTCAGGCGTTAGTGCTCGAAATCGCTCATACTGAAGATTATGCGCATTAAGTTGGGTCTCCATCCATCTTAACCTTTTTACGTCTCGATCCAAATTAATCAGAAAAATCTTCATTGGTCTTCCTCGAAGCAGAAAATCCTTCTCGTTACTCTAGACGATTCCCTGATTACCGACGCAGTAGACGGCGACATCATCCCTACCATAGAAAATCAGTCTTTAGATTAGTCGAACATGCGATTACTCATACTGCCAAGGTCGCCTGCATTGCCTCAAATAAACCGGTTGTTTGAAGGACTTGCCGCCATGCGGCCCATTCTTTTCAGTCGTTTTCCAATCGACTTCCGTAGCCGTTGGGCAAACGTTCGGCTCCGTCTCGGCTGATAAGGGTCGTCGATATGCCGGCCCCATCCGATGTGCCTGACGGCCGGGTTTTCCAGCCCCGCCATTCGGAATCCAGCCTTTTTGAACGCATAGCTGACATCGGGTTCATGTCCCAAGGGCGCGAAAGGGCCAAGCTTGCGGTAATCCGCCAAGCGGCGAAGGCCTGGATTAAACGAATAGCCGAAATATTCGGGATGAAGCGCCGGGTCATATCGAAAAAACTGTACGGTCGCAGTGCTCTCCATGGGCAGGTTCCGAACCAACGGATTGAGTTCGGCGCGGGGCCTGAGGCCGATCATGCTGACGGTGCTCTCGGCGTCCAACAGGCGTGCCAATTCCGTGATAAACCCGCCCCGGAAGAATTCCCAATCATCCTCGCAATGAAAGATGAACGGTGTCTCGACCCGCTGATAGGCGCGATCGATCGAGGCGATCTGGCCCAGCTTCGATGGATTGACCAGGACCTCGAACGCGCCGTCAAATTCCGCCACGACGTCCTCGACCGCGCGATCGCACGAATCCTCGACGACGATGATTTTTTCAGGCGGCACCTCGAGATGGGGCAGCAACGATGCCAGCGTCGCTCGCAGCAGGTCGAATCTCCCACAGCTCGTGATGACCACCGAATAGGCCGGCATGAATTCTCCCAAAATGTCTTTTTCTCTTGCCAGAGACAGGGATGACAGGGCAAGCGAAAAGCCGAAGGCGCAGGCGGGATCGGATGCAAACGATGGCTCAGCAGGGGGTGGACAGGCGTATCATGGAGGCTTCCGCAACGGCGGTGCGATCGGGGCCGCGGATTTCCTGCTATATCCGCACACTGAACGAGGAGCGGCGGATTCGCGACGTCGTCCGCGGCGCTCTGCAAGTGGCCGACGAGGTGCTGGTGATCGACTCCGGCTCCACCGATGCAACCTTAGCCATCGCCGAAGCGGAAGGTGCCCGGATCATCCGGCAGCCCTGGCTGGGCAATGGCAGGCAGAAGCGCGTCGGCGAAGAGGCCGCCCGGCATGACTGGGTTCTGGATCTCGACGCCGACGAGGTCCTGACCGCAGAACTTGCGGCCGAGATCCGCGCCATCTTCGAGGCCGGGCCGCAATTCCCCATGTACGCGCTGACATTGATCACGGTGCCGCCTTTCGGCGAGCCTTGGCGCAATTTCAAGAAGGCGGACCGGATCAAGCTTTATGACAAACGGCATATCCGCATCCCCGATCACGCCGCATGGGATCAATTCGATGTACCGCGCGGCGCCGAGCGCGGAAAATTTCGGCAGCCGCTCATGCATCACGCGTTTTCCGGCATCGAGCATGTGATTGCCAAGCTGAACCGCGTCAGTTCGGTGCGGGCTCGCGAGACCGAACTGAAGCCGCTTTGGAACGTGATCCTGCGCGTGACCTTCGGCTTACCGATGTACTTTTTCAAGGAGTACATCCTCAGCGGTCTGGTCAGGGGCGGCGTTTACGGGTTCGCCTATGCTTGGGCGATTGCGTTTGGACGCTGGCTGCGGGACGTCAAAATGTATGAACGGCACAAACGCGAGCGCTGATCCGCGCCCTTGCCTAAGCACGCCTTTTTGGCACGAGTTTCACCAGTTCGCGGCTTGCCGCTTCCATCTGAACCGCCGCGCTGAAGCTTGATATGCTCGGCTGCGTGACGAACACCTCAGCGCCATCCGGCACCTCCTGACCCGAGGCAAGCTCCAGCATTTTCGCGATGCGTGTCGTCCGCATGAAGGCGTGGCAGACCGCGAAATAAAACCCTTTCCAGCCCCCGAACACATGACGCCGGCCGAAATAGCACTTCAGAAAATTCAGCGGGAACTCGATCGACAGGCGGAACTTGAGAAAAAGAGGGGATCGGCGTGGAGCATTTTCCGATAGAAAGCTGCTGAAACGATTGTTTTTTTCAATGACATGGAAGAAAGAAACATGGGTGTGGTGGAAGATCGGACTGCGCAATTGCTTCGGCGTCGTGTTCCAAAAGATGACGCGATCATAGACCGGATGCTCGCGATAGGCGCCGACCGAGCGATGGTAGAGCCTGACCTCATTGTAATCGGAGGCAAACGGGCGCGGCTGCTTGTCGCCGGGGTAAACCGTCAGAATTCTTAAGCGATAAGCCCCGGGCGCCGGTCGACGCTCGCCGGTGAACATTTCCTGGATTTCCGCCGCAAGCGCCGGCGTCACCACCTCATCGGCGTCGACGTTCAACACCCAGCCGTTCCGGCAAAGCCGCTCCGCAAGGCTTTTTTGCGCCCCGTAGCCCTTCCACTCGCTGTGAGTGACCTTGGCACCAAGCGATTTGGCGAGGTCTACACTGCGGTCGGTGCTGCCGGAGTCCACCACGACGATCTCGTCCACCCACGGCTTCAGAGCCGAGATCGTCCGGAGGAGACGCTTCTCCTCATTCTTGACGATGATGAAAGCGGAAACGGGAATCGCCAACTGAATGCTCGCAGAAATTGCGTTAGTTTTTACGCAACTACAGATTGCGGCACGCGCTGACAAGGAGCGTCTGGGCTAGTCCACAGCCTTTGAAATTCGCGAGGGGTCAACCGGGAGGGGCGGATACCGGAGCGATCAAAAATCGCCGATTTGGCAGCACTGACGGAGCAGTGCTGCTAACATATTGTTTTTGCAGAACAAATGGAACTCTTTAGCCGATCACGCTATACTCGCAGGGTACGCGTTCGTCAACGGAAGAGGTGTCAATGACGGATCAACATTTGCTTTCGCAAGTGCGGGGCTACAGCCTGACCACCGCTGAAATTCTCTACCGGATGCCTGATCACCCGGGATTGCTTCAAAGTTTCCTGTGGCAGGACTACGATCTGGCCCCTAAATTCCCTCGACTGGGAGCCTTCCTTGATTATTGGCGCGAGCATCTGGAAGGTCCGCTCTTCCGTGTCACTGTCTCACATAAAAAGCTGATCTCCCCGGCGGAATTCAACGTGGTGGACGGAAAGTTCGTGCTGCATTAGCCGTTTATTGCGGCACATCAAGCCTTCGTCCGCATGAAAAAACTGCGGGGCTTGATCATAAGCGCCGCGGCCTATATTCAGCGCCAGGGCGGACGATCGCCGTGGCGCTGGATCGAGGGCGGATGATTAAATACACCAAACGGTTGACGCGGCCTTATATGCGCGCCGTGCAGGGCGGCTATCGGTCGATGCGGCGTTCGATCAGCGACAGGTCGCCCTACTGGCTCAGCCGGTCTCTCGAACCGATGCTCGATTATGTGGACCTGATCCTCATCGATCATGGCATATTCCGCATGGCCTATGCGAACCGGCACAGGATATCGGCCCAGGCGTGGCGGTCGAGCCAGCCGGCGCCGCACGACATCCGGACGCTTGCAAAGCGAGGCGTTAAAACGATCGTCAACCTCCGGGGCGACCGCGACTGCGGCAGCTATCGCCTGGAAATCGAGGCCTGCCGCAGGCACGGCATTCGTCTCATTGATTTCAGCGTGAAATCGCGCCAGGCCCCGGCAAAACGCATCTTTCGCGAGGCCAAGGCCCTGTTCGACAGCATCGAATATCCGATGCTGCTGCATTGCAAGTCCGGCGCCGACCGGGCAGGGCTGATGAGCGTGCTCTACATGATCCTGAAGGAGAACGTGCCGGTCGAACAGGCAAAGCGCCAGCTCAGCCTGCGTTTCGGCCATATCCGGCAGGCGGACACCGGCGTCCTGGATTATGTCTTCGACAGCTACCTCGCCTATAACAGCCGCGAGCCGATCGCATTTCTCGACTGGGTCGATACGCATTATGACGACAAGGCCCTTGGCCGGAGCTTCAAGGCCAGTTCCTGGGCCAATCTGATGGTCGACCGCGTCATGCGCCGGGAATAGGTCTCAACCGATCAGGCTCGCGCGGAGCGAGGTTCCCGCGATCAGGTCGATCAGCGCCGCCCCCGGATACGCAAACGCGCTCCAGATGCCGAGCCCGGTCTGCGACCGGATGATGTCGGGGAAGATCTGGAAACGGTAATACGCCCATGCGAGCGCGACCGGGACAAGCACCATCACCACGCGCAAGGCGGCGTGGCGCACCATGCGCGGTGCGATCTGGTCGGCGAGCCGGAACGCAAGCCCTTCCCAGCTTGAGGGGCGGCCGGAAAATTTCAGCGCATAGCGCGCGATCTGGCCGGCGGTCGAAGACCTCCCTTCCGCGTTGGTGAAGGCCTCCTGCAAGCGCGACAAGATGAGCTGATAGAGGAAAAGCCGCGCCAGCCCGCGCGGCGTCAGCCGGGTGGAGATCCACACCGCCGCGATCGGCAGCACATCGATGATGCCCGTCGCCAGCGTCCAGACACCGTAAACGCCGGCGGCCAGCACGATGGAGGTAACCGCGACCCGCAATGTCTCGGCGTCGCCGATCATCGCGGCCGCCACCTCCACGGCCGCGAACAGCACGGCGACCACCAGCGAGGGGATCAGGATACCCTGCACGCGGGTCTGCACGACGGCATCCACCTCCGCCAGCGCCAGCCGCTCGGCGACGTCCTCGCCCCAGGAGAGCGCGTCGTGCAAACCACGGCGAAGCTGTTCCAGGGACTTCAAAACCATGGTGCGGCGCTCCAAATCCCGTACAGTCCGGAAGCCGATTTCTTGCGATCGAGACCGGTGTTGCGTAAGTGGAAAGGCTAGCATGAACCAAAGGGCAGGCCCAATGCGAACCGACGAAAGCATTGCGGCCGCACTGGACGATCCGGCCGATCTGCGCCCGCTGCTGCTCGCCGCGACCGACACCGAGCTGCGCGCAATCCAGGATGCCCTTCCGGCAAGCGGAACCGCCGCAAACCCGGATGGCCTCAGCACGGCGGTGGAACGCCTGATCGCGGAGCGCATTACCGGCGAGCAGGAAAAGCAACGCGCGCCTTTGTTCCGGTTGGCCGTATGGGCGGCGCGGCGGCTGGGATCGACGCAGAAGCTTCACAATCTGGATGATGCCGATCGCGAAATCGCCAGGCTCTCCGCAGGCGGACGCGGCAAATCCGCCGGTGCCGATGCGGAATTGCGCTTTCCCGGCGGCGGCGATACGACCTTGCTTCAGATCGCGATCCAGCTTGCCGAGCTGCGGCAGAGGAAGACCGGCCGGTTGCGGCGCTGGCGGCCGGTCCTGGATTGGCTGGTCGGCAAACGCGGCACGAGGCGCGCGCCTGCCTCGGCGAACAGGAGCGCCGTGGCGCGCCGCGCTGAGCGGCCGCCGGCCGCCCTCGACGGCGATGTGCTGTGGGACGCGATCCGCGGCGCCGCGGGCCGCCTGCCCCTTTCAGTGTGGGAAGAGAAATTGAGCGAAGCGCGCAAGGCCATCGGCCGGTTCAACATCATCGTCGCCGGGCGGACAGGCGTCGGCAAGACGACGCTGATCGGCGCCATCTTCGGCCAGGAGGTCGGCGATACGCTCATGGGCCGGCCCCGCACACGCGGCCGCATCTGGTATCCCTTGTCGCCCGGCGAGGCCGACATCCTCCGGCTCTGCGACACCGAAGGGCTGGAGATGGACCGCTACAAGGAAACGCTCGACGGGCTGAGACGTGAAATCGAGACGCGCAATGCCTCAGGCGACCCGTTCGACCATATCCACGTCGCCTGGCTGTGCATCGACGAGCCGTCGCTGACGGTGCAGCAGGGCGAGCAGGAGCTGGTGAAGCTGCTCGCGCGGGAAGGCATTCCGGTGATCGTGGTGCTGACCAAGGCAGGGATGGCCCCGGCGTTCAAGACGAAGGTCCAGGAGCTGATCCCCGACGCCCAAGCCGTGGTGCGGGTGCGGGCCGCGCCGATCGCGATGGAGGGGCAAAGCTTCCAGCAAATGGGTCTCGGCGAGCTGATGCAGGCCACCGAAAACGTCATACCCAATTCCGTCGAGGTGGCTTGGCAGGTTGCCTCGCGCAATCTCGACGCCATGATCCTGCGCGCGGAGGCAACCGTGCGGCGCTCGGCGGCGGCCGCCGGAGCGGCGGGCGCCACGCCGATCCCGCTCGCCGACGCGGCGGGCGTCTTCGGCGTCCAGGTGGGCATGATCATCACCATCAGCCTGAATATGGGGGTGAAGCTGAAACGCTCCGATCTGCAAGCGATGGCAATGACGCTGATCGGCGCGCTTGGTCTGACCGCGGGCGGGCGTTTCCTCGCCGGCCAATTCGCCAAGCTGATCCCGGGCCTCGGCACCCTCGCCGGCTCGGCGATCACCGGAAGCACCGCCGCGGCCTTGACCTATGGCCTTGGCCGGGCCTATCTCGAATATCTGCGCGGCTTCTTCGAGCAGCATGAGCGCATGCCCGACGCGGACGAGCTGGTATCCGGCTTTCGCGTGTTCTGGCGGCGGTGGAAAAACAAGCAGGAATTGCCACCGGCAGACCGGCCGTCTTGAATATTTGACAAATTTATATAAGTCTGTCGCAACGCCTCGGGCAGAAAGAGAGCGCACGCCCATGCCCAAAGCCCTGAAAATCGGCTACAACGCCTTGATCGAGGCCGCCCGGCGGCAAATCGAAGAACTCGAACCCAGCCAAGTGATGGCCATGGATAAGGGCGAAGTGGTTCTGGTCGATGTCCGGGACAGCAGGGAAATCGAGTGCAACGGACGCATTCCCGGTTCCTTCCATTGTCCACGCGGAATGCTCGAATTCTGGATCGATCCCGCCAGCCCCTATTTCAACTCGGTCTTCGGCGAGCACAAGCTCTTCGTCTTTCATTGTGCGCTGGATTGGGGCTCGGCGTTGGCGACGCAGACCGCCCAATCGATGGGAATGGCCAACGTCGCGCACATCAAGGGCGGCTTCAAAGCCTGGAAGGCGGCCGGAGGCGCTGTGGAAACGGTGACCGAAACGGCTTAGCGCTTGCGCGGCACCGGCGCTGACCCCAGGATGGCGCCCGTGGGAAAAATCGTCAGCACCATCTCGGCATCAACAGCGGAATTCGCCGGCAACAAGGTGGCCTTCGAAGCGCTGAACGCCGAGCTTGCCGCGCATCGTGAGGCGGCGGCGCAGGGCGGTACGGCATCCGCGCGTGAACGTCATGCCGCGCGCGGCAAGCTCCTGCCGCGCCACCGCGTCGCCAAGCTGCTGGATCCGGGCTCGCCCTTCCTTGAGCTTTCGCCGCTTGCCGCGCATGAGCTTTATGGCGGCGACGTGCCGGGTGCGGGCATCATCACCGGCGTGGGGCGCGTTTCGGGCCGCGAATGCGTCATCGTCTGCAACGATGCGACGATCAAGGGCGGCACCTATTTTCCGATGACGGTGAAGAAGCATCTGCGCGCCCAGGAGGTGGCTGAGGCGAACCGCCTGCCCTGCATCTACCTCGTCGACAGCGGCGGTGCCAACCTGCCCTTCCACACCGAAGTGTTTCCCGACCGCGATCATTTCGGCCGCATCTTCTACAATCAGGCGCGCATGTCGGCCGCCGGCATTCCGCAGATCGCGGTGGTGATGGGCTCCTGCACGGCCGGCGGCGCCTATGTCCCGGCCATGTCCGACGAGACGGTGATCGTGCGCGACCAGGGCACGATCTTTCTCGGCGGCCCGCCTTTGGTGAAGGCAGCGACCGGCGAGACAGTGACCGCCGAAGAGCTGGGCGGCGCCGAAGTGCACACGCGCAAGTCGGGCGTCGCCGATCATCTGGCCGAGGACGACGAGGACGCGCTCGCGATCGCGCGCCGGATCGTGTCGCATCTCAACATGCGCAAATCTCCAGATCTGGTCTTCGCCGAACCGCGCCCACCCGCCTACGACATGGCCGAGCTGCACGGCATCGTGCCGCAGCGCCTCGCGGTGCAATATGACGTGCGCGAGGTAATCGCCCGGCTGGTCGACGGCTCCGAACTGGACGAGTTCAAAGCCAATTACGGCACCACCATCGTCACTGGCTTCGCCCATCTGGAGGGCATGCCTGTCGGGGTGATCGCCAATAACGGCATCCTCTATTCGGAATCGGCGCTGAAGGCGGCGCATTTCATCGAGCTGTGCTGCAAGCGGCGGATGCCGTTGCTGTTCCTGCAGAACATCGCCGGTTTCATCGTCGGCCGCTCCTATGAGGCGGGCGGCATCGCCAAGGACGGCGCGAAGATGGTGATGGCCGTCGCCTGCGCCAATGTGCCCAAGCTGACGCTGATCATCGGCGGTTCCTACGGCGCGGGTAACTACGCCATGTGCGGACGCGCCTATGCGCCGCGTTTCCTGTTTTCCTGGCCCAATTCCCGTATTTCGGTGATGGGTGGCGAGCAGGCGGCCAGCGTCCTGGCAACCGTCCGCCGCGAGCGCGCCGAGGCCGATGGCGGCGCCTGGGACGCAGCCGAGGACGAAGCCTTTAAGGCGCCGATCCGCGAGCAATATGACCGCGAGGGTAGCCCCTATTTCGCCACCGCCCGCCTGTGGGACGATGGGATTATCACGCCGCTCGAAAGCCGCCGCGTGCTGTCCCTGGCCTTGTCCGCCGCGCTCAACGCGCCCATTCCCGATACGGCCTACGGAATTTTCCGTATGTAACGCAAGCAAGCATTGTGCAACTCTCAGTCTGTATCCAGCGCAAACCGGTCCGGTGTGCAGCATAATTGTCGACAATAATTCACATAACGCGGCTGCGTTGGTAGCATTACACGGCGCGCGGTGCGGATGAAGGCATCACAGCGGCGAAGATTTGAATGAATTGAGAGCCAATTCACACCATTATTTGAGACCGTCGGCCTATACCCGAGGACTATTTCTGGCAAGGAGCCTTTTCGCTTCACGCCGGCGCATTGAAATAGCCGGTATTCAATCGAATGGGGATTGCCGTGGAGTTTACCTATGATTCTGGCATGGTCGCCGTGTCGATCGCGATCGCGATCCTCGGCTCGTTCACCGGGCTGGTCGTAACGACAGGCATCAGGCAGATCCGTGGGCCTGAGCTGATCCTGCGCGTCGTTCTTGGAGGGCTTGGCGTGGGCGGCGGCGTTTGGGCTATGCATTTCGTTGCTATGCTGGCGGTCAATCTGCCTGTGCCTCTCAGTTACGATCCCACGGAGACCGCAATTTCCGCAGTTTTAGCGGTTCTATTCACGACGATCGCGTTCGTTGTTGTCGGGCGCGACAGGTTCGGCCAATACACCCTTCCGGTCAGCGCTCTGTTCCTTGGCTCAGGCATCGCGGTAATGCACTATCTGGGCATGCATGCGATACGCGGCCACTGCCTCACCACCTATTCCTGGCTTGGCGTCTTCATCTCCATCGCTATTGCCATTCAAGCCTCGGGGGTCGCGCTCTGGTTCGCCTTCCGTGAGCGAGGCGTGATCGATACGCTGCTCGGCGCGGTCGCTCTGGGACTTGCGATTGCGTCGATGCATTATTCGGCAATGGAAGCCACGCATTTCCTGCCTGCGGCGAACCCAACTGAGTTCTTCCCCGACGCCATCTCGAAAGCGCACCTCGCCATCGCCATAGCGGTCACGATTTACGCAATATGCGGCGTATGCATTTTCGTTTTCACCTTTCGCGCATTCACCAAGCGTGCGATGGCTCCCGCGCGGCCTCGCCTCAATTGAGGTTGCGCGGCTGCTTCTCCGGCATCGGCACCGCCTCCATCGTCTGCGGCGAGGCGGCTTCGGCGGCGACGATCAATTCCGGGCGGTATTCGAAATGGGCGGTGTCGAAGTGATACCACTTCCCGCCCCAGATGAAGCCATGCTTCTCGAAAATGGCGACGATCTCCCAAGGGATCTGGTTGCGGTAGCTTAGCGATTCTGATCGCTTCGGCTGCCGCCACTGCCAGTAATCGCCGAATTTGGCATTGATATCGATAGCGATGCCGAACCCGTGCGCGCTGGACCTGTCGGTCTGCGAGACGTTGCGGCAATTGAATGTGCCGGAGATCGGCTGCACATATTTGATGAACTCCGGGCCAAGCGCGTCCAACTCATCAGAAACGAGCCGCAATTTGTCCGCAACGCCATTGATGGGCGTCACCTTGATCGGCTTGCCACCATGCTTGGGCAGCCAGTCGACCGGAACCAGCCGCTTCTGCACCTCTCCCTTCTTGCAATCACCGTACATCTTCCGGAAGAACGCCTCGCTGCGTATCCGGCCGGGATCGAAATTGACCAGCGGATCGTCCAGCACCGGGCCGGGCGTATAGGTCAGCAGCATCTGGTCGTCCAGGTCCGCATCGGCAAGACGGCCTTCGAGGGTCTTCTGCCTGCCGTCGTCGAACGGCGTCCGGGTGCCGTCTTTCCAGATGATTTCGGTTTCGTCATGGCCAGTCAGAAAGTCCGGATAGGCGGCAACGAGGCGGTCGAGAAGCGGTTTGAAGCGCGCCTTCTCCTCATCCGTGGCCGGGCGCGCCGGGGTGGCGGGTTCGGCGTGTTCCTGCTTTTGACGCCGGCTCCGCAGCGCGACGACCACGCCGCCGGAGTCCGCGTCCGCATTGGCCGCGCTCTCGTCCGGCCCGGTCGAAGCGTCTCCCCGCGTCAGAGCCTCCGGATCGGCCGCCGCCTGCTCCGGCCCGCCGCCGGGCTCAGCCTGACCGGTGATCCCGCCCGTGCCTTCCGCCGGCTTGCCCGGGAGACGCTCCCCGCTTTGCGGCAGCCGATCCTGCGCGGCCGCCGTGACTTGCGGGTCCGTCGCGGCGGCCGTAGGGGTGTCATTCCTGACAAAAGTGAGCGCGATCGTCAGCGCGAACAGCGCATGCGTAAGCCCCGCCGCCGCTTTGTGGAGCCGGTGCCGGAGCTTGAAATCCCGCGCGGCTGTTTGCGGTTTGGCTGAAGGCTGCGGTTCCGGACTGGTCATGACGCTCGCGGGGGTTCAGCTGGGTTTGGAATTCGACGTTTACCGCAGGCAGCGGCAACAATGGCCCTTGCCAATATGACGGCACGGGTAAAAACGCCCAGCCGCCGGGCAGTTCCGGCGGCGCATCGCTTCCAGTGTCCAACCGTTACAATTGTGCACGGATCGCAATGAAATTTTCGCCCGATATGTCTATGCTGCGAAGTGATATCCCTTGCAAGCGGCCCCTGCGCACCGAACTGGGGGGACGAAGGCGGGTGGGAATCGCTTTACGGCAGCTTTGCGGCTGTTAAAGTAACAAATTGATGAAGTCGTTTTAGCGTCGCTTTTCAAAGGGGTGAGAGTGACTGAGAGGGGAGAGGACGGATCTGACGCGCACCGAGGCGCGGCCGTTCCTGGTCGATCGGGCCAAGGAACCGATCCTCCGTTCTCCCAGCGCCGTTGTCCGACAACCGGGTCAAGCGAACACGGTGATGCGGGGCGGGCGACGCAACTGCCCTTTGCGCACCAACGCGGCGGCCCCTCCGTTTACGGCGCGCTGGACCTGGGTACCAACAATTGCCGGTTGCTCGTCGCCCGTCCGTCCAGGCGCGGCTTTCAGGTCATCGACGCGTTCTCCCGCATCATTCGTCTCGGCGAGGGGGTCAGCCAGACGGGCCGCCTGTCCGAAGCCGCCATGTCACGGACCATGGAGGCGCTGAAGGTCTGCTCCGAGAAGATGGAGCGCCGCAACGTTCACCGCTCCCGCCTCATTGCTACGGAAGCCTGCCGCATCGCCGCCAATGGCTGCGATTTCGTCGGCCGCGTCCGTCAGGAAACCGGGCTAGACCTCGAAGTCGTCAGCCGCGAGACCGAAGCCCGGCTGGCCGTCGCCGGATGCGCCTCGCTGCTCGACCGCAATTGCGATTGGGCGCTCGTCTTCGACATCGGCGGCGGCTCGACCGAGCTGATCTGGCTCGACCTGCGCCGGCTCAATTCGGGCAAGCGCCAGTCCATGGGCGACCGCGCCAGGGTGCAGGCGGCTATCGTCGCCTGGACCTCGCTTTCCGTCGGCGTGGTCACGCTGGCGGAGAAATTCGGCGGTCAGCTGGTCGACAAATGCCTGTTCGCGGCGATGGTCGACGATGTGCTGGCGAAGTTGCAGCCCTTCGAGAAGGCGCACGCGCTTGCCCGGCAGGTGGCCAGGGGCGGCGCTCATCTGATGGGCACCTCGGGCACGGTGACCACGATCGCGGGCGTGCATCTGGGGCTGGAAACCTACAGCCGCAGCAAGGTCGACGGCTGCTGGCTGAACAAGGAAGAGATCCGCATCGTCAGCGAGGGGCTGCTCGAACTCAGCTATGAAGGACGCGCCAGCCAGCCCTGCATCGGACCGGAGCGCGCCGACCTGGTGCTGGCGGGCTGCGCCATCCTGGAGGCGATCATGCGTCTTTGGCCCTGCCGCCGCCTGCGGGTCGCGGATCGGGGTCTGCGAGAGGGCATCCTTACCAGTCTCATGGCCGAGGACGCCCGCCACGCCAGCAACGGACGCCACCGCTTTTGAGGTGGCAAGTATGTGCCGTGGCGCCTCGGATGCGAGACAGCCAGGCGGATCTTCCCTTCTGAACGGAAGCGGTCGGTTCTGGCGGTGTGTGGGGCCGGTCGAACCGTCGCGCTGACCGAGCGTTTCAAGAGCAATGAGCGAACTGGACTTTCCCAGCTTCCAGAGCCGAACGGTCGCGGCCGACGCTGATGAGATCTTCGTGCTCCTGAAAGGAGATCGCAATGAGCGACCAAACCTCTATCCGCCCCTCCGGACAACCTCACGCCGACCCATCTACGCGCTTTCGGGCTAAGGCAAAGATTACGGTTCAGAACTCTGAAACCGAACCCTACGACCAAACCGCGAGTCCAGCATTGGTGGAGGTCCGTCTCATCGAAACGTTCGTAGGCGATATCGAAGGCGAATCCCCTGTCCGAGCTTTGCAGATCCTACGCGACGATAAGTCTGCCAGTCTGGTCAGCGTGCAACGATTCCGCGGAAAACTCAGCGGACGCCAGGGGACGTTCGTGCTTCAGGGCTCAGAAATCGTCGAGAACGGCAAGATTAAGGCGACATGGTTTGTCGTTCCCGGATCAGGGACAGGCGAACTTTCCGGACTCCGCGGCGAGGGCGGCTTTGAAGGCGAATTTGGACAAGGATCAGACGGAACGCTGGACTATTGGTTCGAGTGATCAACCCGCCTTATTCATCACCGCCGGGCCCCAGCTGCAAAGTGAGATTAGAGCCGGAAGAGAGAGTTGGGTGAGTTGGGACCACGCCCGTATGTTGCACGGTTGCCCTGACGGCGAGAGGCGTGATAGCCAAGGCCATGCCGAAACCTCCTAATAAAACGGGCAACAAATCCGACGGCAGCGCCCGCGCGCTAAAGGTCCGGGTACGCACCGCCCGCAAGCGCTCCGTATCCTCGACGCGCTGGCTTCAGCGCCAGCTCAACGACCCATATGTCGTCGCGGCCAAGCGCGAAGGCTACCGCTCCCGCGCCGCCTATAAGCTGATCGAGATCGACGACAAATACCACCTGCTGAAGCCCGGCACGGCTGCCGTCGATCTGGGCGCCGCACCGGGCGGCTGGTCGCAGGTTGCGGCCGCCAGGCTGAATGTGGAGGGCGGCAAGGGGCTCCTGGTCGCTTTGGACCTCACCGAGATCGACCCGATCCCCGGCGTGACCTTCCTGCATGCGGATTTCATGGACGGAAGCGCGCCGGCCAAGCTGATCGCGGCGTTGGGCGGGAGACGGCCTGAAGCCGTGCTGTCCGACATGGCCTCTCCAGCCACCGGGCATCGCACCACCGACAAGCTGCGCATCATGGGGCTTTGCGAAACCGCGCTGGATTTCGCCGTCCGGGTTCTCGCCCCCGGCGGCACGTTTCTTTGCAAGGCGCTGCAGGGCGGCACGTCGAAGGAGCTGCTGGATACGATGAAACGCGATTTCGCCGTGGTGCGGCACGTAAAACCCAAGGCCAGCCGGGCCGATTCGGCCGAACTCTACGTACTGGCTACCGGTTTCAGAGGAAAACCCCCATATGGGGATTGACCTGGGGGTGCGAGACTATGCAGCGCTGCGGCGAAGTGATAAGAGACCCGTCAATCGCCCTTGGCGATGAGCATTGGCCTCAGGAAGAGTACTCAGCACATGGCTAGACTCAGGCCGGGAACCGCCCTGACATTCGACGACATTCTCCTCTGCCCCTCTCACTCCGAGGTGCTGCCGACTTCCGTGAATGTCGCCTCCTACGTCTCGCGCACGATAAAGCTCAACATCCCGATTCTGTCCGCCGCGATGGACACCGTGACCGAGGCGCGCCTCGCCATTGCCATGGCGCAGGCCGGCGGCATCGGCGTCATTCACCGCAATCTGGAACCGCACGAGCAGGCCGAGCATGTGCGCAAAGTCAAAAAATATGAATCCGGCATGGTGGTCGATCCCGTGACGATCGAGCCGTCGGCGACATTGCAGCAGGCGCTCGACCTGATGAGCCGCCACAGCATTTCCGGCATTCCCGTCGTCAAGGCGCCGATGAACGGCTCGACCGAGGGCAAGCTGGCCGGCATTCTCACCAATCGCGACGTGCGCTTCGCCACCAATATGCGCCAGCCGGTGTCAGAGCTGATGACCAAGGACGGGCTGATCACCGTCGAGAAGGGCGTCAGCGGCGAGGAGGCCATGCGGCTCCTGCATCAGCACCGCATCGAGAAGCTGCTGGTGGTCGATGATCAATACCATTGCATCGGCCTGATCACGGTCAAGGACATCGAAAAGGCGCGCCTGCATCCGCATGCATCCAAGGACGAGCAGGGCCGTCTGCTGGTCGCCGCCGCCACCACGGTCGGCGACGCCGGTTTCGAGCGCAGCGAACGCCTGATCGATGCCGGCTGCGACATGGTGGTGGTCGACACCGCGCATGGCCATTCCGCCCGCGTGCTCGAGGCGGTAGCCCGTATCAAGCGAGCCTCGAACTCCGTGCAGGTGCTTGCCGGCAACGTCGCGACTGCCGATGGCGCACGCGCGCTGATCGATGCCGGCGCGGATTCGATCAAGATCGGCATCGGACCGGGCTCGATCTGCACCACGCGGATCGTGGCGGGCGTCGGCGTGCCGCAGCTCACCGCCATCATGGACACCGCCGAAGTGGCCAAGCGCGCGGGCGTTCCGGCCATCGCCGACGGCGGCATCAAATATTCGGGCGACATGGCCAAGGCGCTTGCGGCAGGCGCCGATTGCGTGATGATCGGCTCACTGCTGGCCGGCACCGATGAAAGCCCCGGCGAGGTCTATCTCTATCAGGGCCGCTCCTATAAATCCTATCGCGGCATGGGCTCGATCGGCGCCATGGCGCGGGGCTCGGCCGACCGTTACTTCCAGCAGGAAGTGAGCGACACGCTGAAGCTGGTCCCTGAGGGCATCGAAGGGCAGGTGCCGTATAAGGGCCCGGTGTCCAGCGTGCTGCATCAGCTTGTCGGGGGTTTGCGCGCGGCAATGGGCTATACCGGCGCGTCCGACATGGCCGAGTTGCATGAGCGGGCCGAATTCATCCAGATCACCAATGCGGGCCTGCGCGAGAGCCACACGCATGATGTGACGATCACCCGCGAAAGCCCGAACTACCCGACGCAAAGCTGATGGGAGTCCGGCGTTCGGCATAGGGGCGATCCCACCCCGGCAGAGACCCCGCCGGGGTGACAGAGGACCGTCCGCCCGTCAGGCCGCGCTTTTCAGCTTGCGGAACCGCACCAGCGTGAACAGCCCCATCGGCCAGAGCGGCTTGCGCTCGATCAGCGACAGGTTCGGGCGCACCAGGATCCGCTCGATCGGGAACACCGGATGCCAGCCGAGCTTGTCGGCATAGGGCGCCATCTTCCGTTCGGCCCAGCCACGCAAGCCCTCTTCCTGGCTGAAATGATTGACGATCATCACTTCGCCGCCCGGCGCGCAGACGCGCTCAAGTTCGGCCATCACCCTTTCAGGATCCGGCACCACGGTCATCACATACATGGCGACGACGGTGTTGAAGCTGTCATTGGCGAAGTCGAGATGCGAAGCGTCCATCTCGTAGAGCGCCTCGACATTGCGCAGCCCGTCTTTTTCAACGCGCTCGCGTGCCTTGGCAAGCATTTCCGGCGACAGGTCGATGCCGGTGATTTTCAGAAAGGGTGCGTAATTCGGCAGGGAAAGGCCGGTCCCCACGCCAACCTCCAGCACCGAGCCGCGCCGCTGATTGATCAACTCCACCGATTTGCGCCGCCCCGCCGAGGCGATCACGCCGAAGGTGCTGTCGTAGATAGGCGCCCAACGCTTATACGCGCTGCGCACGGTATACATGTTCAAGGTCTTCTGCGCCTGCAACTCGGCCACTCCCCTTAAAAACCCTGCATTCTTAACCCACGCCGATGCGGTCACCGCATTGATGCTTCCGTCCGAACCGGCAGACGGATATAACCGCGCCTAGCCCATTCAACGTTTAAGAGCGAAAATGGATGCCGGACCTTTCGATCTTGATCCCCGCGCATAATGAACAATCCAATCTGGCGCAATTAATCAATGAAATTGTGGCGGTCATGCCGCATGCGGGTCCGGCTTTCACCTACGAAATCATCGTCGTCGACGACGGTAGCACCGATCTCACCCGTGCCGAAATCCTGCCGCTGATGGGAACGATCGCGCCACTCCGGCTCATTGCGCATGGGCAGCGCGCCGGCAAATCGGCGGCGCTCAAAACCGGCTTCAACGCGGCGCGCGGCGCCTGGGTCGCAACGCTCGACGGCGACGGCCAGAACGATCCCGCCGATCTCGCCCGGCTGTGGAAGGAGATTGCCTCCGGGCCGGCCACGGTGATCTATGCCGGCGTGCGCAACCGTCGCAATGATGGCCTCGTCAAGAAATTCACCTCCCGTTTCGCCAATGCCGTCAGACGCCGGGCGCTGAAGGATACGGCGCGCGATTCCGGCTGCGGTTTCAAAGTGCTTCCCGCCTCGCTCACGGCGTCGCTGCCCTATTTCGACAATATGCACCGCTTCCTGCCGGCGCTGGCGCGGCGGCATGGCTATGGTGTGCGTGAGGTGCTGGTGAATGATCGCCCGCGCGTGCACGGCGCCTCCAAATATGGCTTCTTCGATCGCGCGGCCGTATCGTTTCTCGACCTCATCGGCGTCTACTGGCTGGTCCGCCGTCACAGCGATCGCGGCGAGATCGAGGAACTGAACGCCGGACGCCAGCCCCCCGAGATCAGGCCCGCCCACACCTATGGCTTGCGGGCATAAAACTGTGCCTTGAGGCGCACCTTATGGCCCGAAAAATTGTCATAGGGAAAATTCATGCTGAGCACCTCGCCCTGCGGCGTAAAGCCTTCGCCCAGTTCCGCCGCGAGCGCCCCCGGCTGATTGCTGGCCTTCGCATCCCAGAGTATGACGACATGATCTGGCCGCGTGCCCTCGTCCCAGATGCTCGCATGATCGAGCTTTATCGCGAGATTGGCCGCGAATTTCCGCTTCTCGGCCAGGATCCCCAGCGGCTCGGTATCCTTCGCGCGCAAAGCCGCGGCGATGGCCCGGTAAGGATAGGCAAAATGCTCCCGGCCGAAGGCGATCCATAAGGGCCATGCGGTGACCATCAGCAGTGCCGCGACGGCGCCCAGCCGCAGAAAGCGAACCGGCGCATAGAGGCGGCCCTCCAATGGCCAGGCCAGCGCCAGCCAGAACGGAAGCGGCATCAGCAGCGGCGTCACATAGCGCTCGGAGACGAAGTGCAGATCGCCCGCGAGGAGGATGATGGCGAAGGCGGCAACACCGGCGGCGGCCGCCCGGCCGAAGAACCGCGCCAGCGCCTCGACATCTTCGGTTTGCGTCGCGTCGAAATACGGATCCTCGCGGCGGCTCAACGACCGCACGATGAACCAGGCGACGAGCAATGGACCGGCCCAGGCAGCAATGGCCAAGATCAGGGCCAGAAGTCCGTCCAAACCGATGAGGGGAATATCGATCCCGCCGAAATCGGAGTTGGCGCGATCGAGCTTCGCCATCCGGTGGGTGGATTCCTGCAGGTGCTGCAGCGCCCAGACCATATGCGGAGCGAACAGCACCGCAAACAGCGCGCCGGAATAGGCCAGCGTCGGGACATAAAGCCGCTTGCGCAAATAAGGGATGGTCGCCGCCGCAACCAGAATAGCGGCGAAAACCAAGAGAAAATTATATTTGGCGAGCGCGCCGATGGCGGTGGCCGTCCCCAGCCATGTAAAGCTCCACACATCGCCCTTTCGCGCGATGCACACGACCGCGTGCAGAGCCGCCACGACCGCGAACATCACCAGGATCGAATGCGCCAGCGTGATCTGCGACTTCCAGACGATCTGCGGCAGCAGCATGAAGCTTGCGACCAGGATCAGGCCGGTGAGCGCCCTGCCCGTGACCCGCCGCCCGATATCGAAGGTCAGAAGATAGGTGCCGGCGAGCAGCACGTTTTTGACCAGCGCAACGGCGACGGCCCAATGTCCGCCCGTCAGTGCCAGCGCACCGGCGATCAGCCAATTGTAAAGCGGCGGGTGCGAATCGCCGTAGCCGAGCGCAAGATCGGTCTGCCCGACAAACTGCGATTCATCGATTTCCAGATTGCCGGAAAAGCCGACACGGATGAGGAATTGCGCGGCGAAATAGCCAAGGATCAAAAGCGGCGTCCAGCGCGCCAGCCTTTCGAGCTGCTGATCAGTCATCGACGTCCCCCGCAGCGCGGCTCTAGTCGCGCGTCGCCGAAACGATGAAGCCACCGCCGAGAATGCGGGCGCGCATGGCGTCGCTATCATAAAGCACGCAGGCCTGGCCAGGCGAAATTCCATCTTCTCCCTCGGCCAGGCGAACCGTCACGCGATCATCCTCGACATGCAGCGTTGCCGGCAGCGGCGGCTGTGAGGAGCGGATGCGTGCCCAGACGGGCAAACCCTCGGCCCGGAGATCGCTCAGCTCCCCGTCGCCGAGCCAGTTGACGTCGCGTAAGGCGATGCGGCGGGACGCAAGCGCCTCGCGCGGACCGACGATGACCGCCCGCCGTGCCGCATCGAGCCGCACCACAAACAGCGGCTCGCCCGTGGCAACGCCGATGCCGCGCCGCTGGCCGATGGTGAAATGGATGATGCCGCCATGCCCGCCGAGCACCCGCCCGTCGACATGCACGATGTCGCCCGCCTCGGCCGCCCCCGGATGCAGCTTCTCGACGATGCTCGTATAGCGGCCCGTGGGGACGAAGCAGATGTCCTGGCTGTCCGGCTTCTGCGCGATGGCAAGGCCAAGCTCGGCGGCAAGCCGGCGCGTCTCCTCCTTGCGCAGATCGCCGAGCGGAAAGCGCAGAAAGCCGAGCTGTTCGCGCGTGGTGCCGAACAGGAAATAACTCTGATCGCGCTCGGCGTCGGCGGCGCGGGTCAGCTCCCAGCCTGCAGGCCCCAGCCGGCTGGCGACATAATGGCCCGTCGCCATCACGTCGGCGGAGAGATCGCGCGCGGTCTCCAGCAGATCCTTGAACTTGATCGACTGATTGCAGGCGATACAGGGTACCGGCGTGTGCCCCGCCACATAGCTCTCGGCGAAGGGCCGCATCACCTCGCGCCGGAAACGCTCCTCATAATTGAGCACGTAATGCGGGATGCCGATGGCGGCGGCGACCCGCCGCGCGTCGTCGATGTCCTGTCCGGCGCAACAGGCGCCCTTCCGGCCCGCGCCCGCGCCGTGATCGTAAAGCTGCAAGGTGATGCCGACCACATCATAGCCCTGGCGCTTCAGCATGCGCGGCCACGACGGAGCTGTCGACCCCGCCCGACATCGCGACGACCACCCGCGTATCCTGCGGCGCGCGCGGCAGCATGAGGCTGTTCAGCTCAAGGCTGCCGCCCGGCGTTGCAGGCGCGAAATCCCGATCGAGTGGCGTATGGTTCATCATGTCGGATGTCATGGCGCCGGCCAGGCGCAAAGCTGCGATGTGCGCACACTATAGCGACGCGCCATTGCTCGGCAAGCATCTGCGCGGCGCCATAGCGGCACCCCGAGCTCAGCGGCGACGGGCGGAGGTGTCCGCAAGCTTTGCCTGCGGCTTCATCGAAGCGGCGTTCCGCAACGCGAATTTCGCGGTGATCTCCCGCAACTCATCCGCCTGGGCGTTCAGCAATTCGAATTGCCGCTTCATATAGGCGGTATGCATCTCGAAAATATCGGGAACGCTGCGCGCCGACGAATAGCCTTTCGCCAATTCGAGGTTATTCTTCAAGCTGGCCTGGGCGAATTCCATCACCTTGAAGGTGACGCGCGCGGCATCCTCGCCGGCCTCTCCCATTGCGGCGGTGAAGCGGCGGGACACCTGGTCGAACAACGCTAGCGCCTGCTGCTGCTTGGCTTCGTTTTCGGCAATGGTTTTCCGGGCGACGGAGCGGAGCTCGCTCGTCGGGTCCTGATCCGAGCTGTTCGGCACGGCATAGGCCGACGCAGCGAGATTGGCGGCGGCGCTCATCGGTTCCGCGGTCGCGTCCTGGGCGGTGTGCGCCGTCTCTTCAACGGCGGCGAAAGCCTTCTCTCCGGCTTCCGATGCCATGCCCATCACATCGGTGACCAGCGGCTGATCTCCAGCAGGAGCTGGGATATCGCGATCTTCGGATTGGGGCTCAGCGGCGGGCTCGGACTGTTCAGCCGGGTTTTGACCTGCAAACTCGGGCAATGTCGTAAGGTCCGCAATCGCGTCGGACACGGCCGTCTCTTCCGATGCGTCCCCGGCTGGCGCAGCCACCGCCTCGTCCCATCCCGCAGCGTCCGGCTGCAGGTGTTCGGCTTCCAGCGAGAGTGTCGCTCCTGCCTCAAACTCCCGTTCGGATTGCGCTTGAGCTTCGCCGCTCGAAGATTGCGAGGGCGCGGCATCATCCGGGGAGGACAGGCTTGCACTCGGTGTCTGCTTATCCGCGACCGAGACGCTGAGCGCCTTTGTACCCGATGCGTGCGAACCGCTCGACGATAAGGGCTTGCGCGGACCGTTATCCTTTGCGTCTGACACGGCATGCCTCCTTTGCCAATGCGCTTATCGTGCCAGACCAGCGCGCCGCCGATCTGGCCTTCGTCGTCCTAACGAACAGGTCGCCCGGCGCTAGGCGCTCAGTTGACGGGCTGCGCCTTCTGCGCGGATGCAGCCATAATGCGGGAGATTTCCTGCGCCTGCTGCGCGTAGGCTTCCATCTGGCTGCGAGCGAACTGCGTCTGAATCTCAAGAGCTTCCTTGACATCGCGCGCATGGGCGAGACGAGTGGCGACCTCAAAGCTTGCCTTGGTGTTGGCTTCGGCGAAGCTGAAGACCTTCTCGTTCATTTCCTTCGCGCCGGTCGCGAAAACCTCTGAAGATCTGCTTACCATATCTTGAGCCTGACGGGCAGCCTCAACAAACTTGCCATAGGCGTCCTTGGCCTGCTCGACGGATTTGCCCGCGATTTCGCGAACGGACGACGGGATTTCGAATTCAGGAGTATATTGCATGGGGTGGCCTTTTTACTGAATGGGAAACGGCTTCGCATTGAGCGTAACGCGCGACGTCATGCTCAATCGCTGTGCAACGCATAAGGATTAACCAATATCGTTGTGCATTGCAATATAATATTGCAGCGCAAAAACACAACGTCGCATACCAGTGAATGATTCTCATACTTTCGTCTAGGCGCATGCTTCGCGCTGCGGAACGGTCATCGTGCTGCGCGCGCCTTCTATGTTAAGGATGTCAAACGGAAAACCCCAGAAAACGGGCGGCTGCGTCTTGTAATCGGCCGACATTCATTGTCTTCATGGGGTGCGGCAAAAAACATGGCTAACCGTTGGTAAAGAAGTAGATTTTGCGTATGGATGGCGATGCCGGCTCCGTGGGTATCATTCCCTTAGGAGATTTTCTGACCGCTGAAGAACCGGTCTGGGTCTGGGACGCGGCCGCGCGCCGCATTCTGTGGGCCAATCAAGCCGGCCGCGCATTCTGGGGCGCCAGCTCCAATGATATGTTGCGCGGCAGAAAATTCGACACGCGCAACAAGGCGGTGCTGCGCATGGCGGTGCTGGCTAACGGCACCGGCGAAAAGCGCGAATGGGTTGAAACGCTCAATCTGGCTGCAGCGGCCGGACGCCAGGGCGTCACCTGCCACATACAGAGACTGCAAGTGGCCGGCGGTCATCCCGGGCTGATCGTGAAGGTGCTGCGCGTGACCGGCGGCCCTGGCCGCACGTCGGCCGGGAGCAAAGCGCCTGCTTCGTCCGATGCGCCGCCTCGCCCCTCGGGCGAACAGCGCGCTGCCAGGGCCGACCGGACCGCACTCGACGCAATCGCGGCGCGGCTGAAGCATGGTCCGTCTGAGGAAGGCGGCGCCCGCCGGGAGAAAACCCCAGTGGCCCTGAACCGGGACGGGCCACCCGATGCGGCATCGCTCACCGTGCGTGAACTCTGCCACGAATTGCGCAACCCGCTGACCGTCATCCTCGGCTTCGCCGAACGCATCGCGGCGATCGCACCGGCGGGCCGCAACCAGGACAAGCTGCAAGCCTACGCCGCCGACATCACGGAAAGCGCGCATCTGGCGATGGCGATCCTCGGCGATTTTTCCGTGCGCATTCTGCGGCCCAGAGGACGGCCTCCCCGCCCCCGAACCGGCCGACATCAAGGCCACGGTCGAGAGCTGCCTCCGGCTCATCGCGCCGCTTGCCAAGCGGGCCGGGCTGAGAGTTTCGAAAAGCGCGGGGACGGGGTTGCCGCCGCTGCCGGCAGGGGAGCGCGCCCTGAAGCAAATCCTGCTCAATGTGCTGATGAACGCGGTGCGGCACCAGAAGACCGGCGGCCGGATCAAGGTGGAGGCGCGCCATCGCAAGAACGGCGCGGTCCGCCTGACCGTCGCCGATGACGGCAAAGGCATGACGAAGAAAGAGATCCGCAGCGTGATGAGCGCCGCGCGCCGCAAATCTCCCGTTTCGCCCCCGCCGGGCCGCTCGGGCCTCGGCCTGCCGCTGGTGAAGCGGCTGGTCGAGAGCGCGGGCGGCACGCTAGCTATCGAAAGCGCGCGCGGCAAGGGCACCACGGTTGCGATGCTGTTTCCCTCGGCGCAGTGAGGCGCGCCGGCCGATCTATCTCGGCGCCGCCTTCACCGCCTCATAAGCCGCGAGCGCCTGCCGCCGGCCCTCCTCATGCCCGATGATCGGGTGGGGGTAGGTTTCGCCCAGCGTGACGCCCGCGCGGCGCAGCACATCGGCGGGAGCCTTCCACGGCGCATGGATGTGCTCGGCGGGCATTTTCGCCAGCTCCGGCACCCAGCGACGGACATAGGCGCCCCCGGCGTCGAATTTCTGACCTTGCAGGATGGGATTGAAGACGCGGAAATACGGCGCGGCGTCCGCACCCGATCCCGCCACCCATTGCCAGTTCGCGGCGTTGCTGGCGAGATCGGCGTCGACGAGCGTGTCCCAGAACCAGGCTTCGCCCTGCTGCCAAGGGATCAGCAGATGCTTGGTGAGGAACGAGGCGGCCACCATGCGCACGCGGTTGTGCATCCACCCGATCGCCCAGAGCTGGCGAAGTCCGGCGTCCACGATCGGATAGCCGGTGCGGCCCTCCTGCCAGGCCGCGAGCGCCGCGGCGCTCTTCCTCCATGGGAGCGCCGCGAATTCGGGGCGGAACGGCTTGCGGGGCAGGTCCGGCCAATGGAACAGCAGATGGGCGCAAAACTCCCGCCAATAGAGCTCACGGATATAGGCCTCGGCGCCGCGCTTCAGGGTGCTATCCGCATCGGCGGCGTGACTGACGGCGTGCCACAGCTGGCGCGGGCTGATCTCGCCGAACGCCAGATGCGGCGACAGGCGCGATGTGCCGTCGAGGTCCGGGCGGTCCCGGTTCACGCCGTAGTCCGCCAGGGCTGCCGCGATGAAACCGTGCAGCCGCGCCTTTGCCCCTGCCTCGCCGGGCGTCCAGTATGCGCGCATCCGCACCGCCCAGTCGGGATGCGACGGCGCTAAAGCCCAGCCTTCGAGCGGCTCGCTCGCCGGCCATGTTTGAGGCGAGGGCAATTGCTTCGGCGCAGTGAGCGGTCGCGGCGGCGGCTCCTGCGTCAGGCACGCCTTGTAAAACGGCGTGAATACCTTGAATGGCTCGCCTGCTTTGGTCCTCACCGCCTCTGGTTCGAGAAACAGATGCCCCCCAAACCGCCGGCAGCCGATGCCCGCATCCGTCAAAGCGGCGCGCAGCGTTCCCTCCAGAGGCGGTATAAACGGCTCGTAGCCGCGAGTGAAATAGACCGCTTGGGCACCCGCCTCCCGCGCCAGCGCGGTCAGAGCCTCGGCGCTGTCGCCTCGCCGCAGAACCAGACGCGAGCCGCGTTTTCGCAAATCCGCGTCCAGCGCCCGCAGACTGCCCGCCAGCCACCAGCGGCTCGCGCCTCCCGGCCGCCATGCGCCGGGCCGCTCGTCGTCGAGCACATAGACGGGCATGATCGGGGCACCCGAGGACAGCGCGGCATCGAGCGCGGCGTGATCGCTCAGCCGCAAATCGCGGCGGAACCACAAAATTATGGGGCGGTCCGGCATGCCCTGAGAATTATCCCTAACTGTCTATTTTTATACCTGCACCGGCGCCGATTTCGGATAGACTGCAACTTTACTCGTCATCGAATTGCTCCCACACCGGCTTCGTCGAAGCGGCGGCGCGGCGAAGGGATGACTTGGGCCGGTCAACAGCATTGGATGGGCGGAAACGCCAGAGTGGATAATGTTGGCGGATACAAAAGCAGAGGGCGGATCCCATATCATGATTTCATCATCGTCGCTCCCCAATCCCGGCATCCGGCCCGCGCTGTTGGCGTGACCCATGCTGGCGAAAGTCGTCAGGTTATTTCGCAAGATGCAAGACATTGAGGCTCAGGCCATCGAAACCGAGCTAAATCCTCCTTTCACCATTTTAAGACCGGATCACACGGCGACACCGTTCATTTTCAACTCTCCGCATAGCGGCCGGACCTATCCCAGCGCTTTTCTGAACGCCTCGCGGCTGACAGCCCCGGCCTTGCGCAAATCCGAAGACGCCTATGTTGATCTGCTGCTTTCGGGCGTCGTCAATATCGGCGCAACCTTGATGCATGCGCATTTCCCGCGTGCCTATCTCGACGTCAACCGCGAACCCTATGAACTTGATCCCGCGCTGTTCGCGGAGACCCTGCCCGATTATGCCAACACCCATTCGCTGCGGGTGATCGGCGGCCTTGGCACCATTGCCCGCGTCGTCAACGAACAGGAAGAGATCTATCGCGGCCCGCTATCGGTAAGCGCGGCGCTGGAGCGGATCAACCGGCTGTACAAGCCCTACCACGCGGCACTCTCAGGGCTGCTGAACGAGGCGCGGCAGCGCTTCGGCTATGCGGTGCTGATCGATTTTCATTCCATGCCCTCCTATCAGGGCGACCGGGGCAATGTGCAGAAGGTGGATTTCGTGCTGGGCGACCGGTTCGGCACGTCCTGCCCGCGCGACATGGTGCGTGTGGTCGAGCGCTCGATCGCCAAGCTCGGCTATCGCGTGGCGCTCAACAAGCCCTATGCGGGCGGCTATATCACCGAGCGTTACGGCACCCCGAACGAGGGCATTCACGCGCTGCAGATCGAAGTGAATCGCGCGCTTTACATGGATGAGGAGACACTGGCGCTCCGGCGGGACTTCCGCAATCTGCGGGCGAACCTGACGGGTCTGGCCGGCCATATCGTTCAGGCGCTGCCGGACTTCCTGGCGCCGCGCCGCGCCGCCGCCGAATAGCGCGGTCGGGGCGTGCCAATTCTTTGATTGATCGAGCCAAGAAAAAAGGGCCGTCCGAGGCTTCGAACGGCCCAAGTCTAGGGAGGAAACGCCCAAGGAGGGCTGCGGAAGGCTCACTCTCGTGAACCATGCCGCACTGCAAAAGATGACAGTGCAGCGCACAAATTGCAATAGCTTATGAGCGTGGCGTGGTAAAATGCTCTCATTGTGGCTGTGCTGCAACGCTGCGCTTGCGAAACGAAACAAAAGTTCATCGCTTCGGCAGAATTCGGGCAGTTTTTGCCTAGTTTTTGCGCAGAAATGAAAATTCGTGGATGGCGGCGGTCTTGCATGGCTCTCAATCAACACACTGCTCTCGAATTTGTGATGTTCGCGCATCAACTCGCCGACAAGGCAGGGGCGGCGATTCTTCCGCATTTCAGGGCGGCGGGTGCAGTGAGCAACAAAGCCGAACAGGCGTTCGACCCCGTAACCGAGGCGGACCGCGCCGCCGAGCTGACAATGCGCGGCATGATTCGCGAATCATTTCCCGATCACGGCATCCATGGCGAGGAATTCGACGATGTGGCCTCGAACGGCCCCTATCGCTGGATTCTCGACCCGATCGACGGCACGCGCTCCTTCATTCTCGGCCTGCCCGCATGGGGCACGCTGATCGGGCTGACTGCGGAAAGCGCTCCGCTGGTCGGCATGATGGATCAGCCCTATGTCCGGGAGCGCTTCTGGGGTTCGAGCGCCGGCGCCTATTTTCGCGGCGGCCAGGGCGAGCGGCAAATCCGCACCCGGCGCTGCGCGTCGCTCTCCGACGCGATCCTCACCGCGACCGCGCCGGACATGTTCAAAACCGGCGACAGTGAGCGCTTCCACGCGCTGGGGAGCCAGGTGCGCATGGTGAGGTTCGGCGGCGATTGCTATCTCTACTGCCTGCTTGCCATGGGCCTGATCGACATCGTGGCCGAGACCAGCCTGAAAGCCTTCGACATCGCCCCGCTCATCCCGATCATCGAAGCGGCCGGCGGTGTCGTCACCACATGGGATGGCGGCGACGCAGCCGGCGGAGGGCGTGTGCTCGCCGTCGGCGATCCGGCGCTGCACGAAGGCGCTCTGCGGGCGCTGGCGGCGTAGCCGGCGGGCGGCGATTGACCCGTATCGCCGCGCCACGTATGTGTTCAGCAAAGTGCGGCAGGGCGCCACGCCTGCCCTGTAATGCACAAAGAGCAGGCAGGCGTGCATGAGGGGTGACGACAATGAAGTTGCTGCGCTATGGACCGGCTGGGCAAGAACGCCCCGGCCTGCTGGATTCCTCCGGCACGATCCGCGATCTTTCGGCCGTGCTGCCTGACATCGACGGCGCCGCGCTTGCTCCGGCCAGCCTGGTGAAACTCGCCGCCATCGATCCCGCTTCATTGCCGGCGGTCCATGGCGAGCCGCGTATCGGCCCTTGTATCGCGAACGTTCCGAAATTCGTCTGCGTCGGCCTCAACTATTCCGACCATGCCGCCGAGACCGGCTCGCCGATCCCGAGCGAACCGATCCTGTTCCACAAGGCCACCTCCTGCATCGTCGGCCCGAATGACGAGGTGATGCTGCCGAAGGATTCGGTGAAGATGGATTGGGAAGTCGAACTCGGCGTCGTCATCGGCACCAGGGCGCGGTATGTCGAGGAAAGCGCCGCGATGGACTACGTCGCCGGCTTCTGCATCGTCAACGATGTGTCCGAGCGCGAATTCCAGATCGAACGCCAGGGCCAGTGGACCAAGGGCAAAGGCTGCGACACATTTGGCCCCATCGGCCCGTGGCTGGTGACGGCGGATGAGCTGCCCGGCCTCGACAATCTGGCCATGTCCTGCGACGTCAACGGCGAGCGCCGCCAATCCGGCACCACCAAGACGATGATCTTCAACGTGCCGTATCTGGTGAGCTATATCAGCCGCTTCATGACGCTGGTGCCCGGCGACGTCATCTCCACCGGCACGCCGCCGGGCGTCGGCCTCGGCATGAAGCCGCCGAAATTCCTCAAGGCCGGCGACGACATGCGGCTGAGCATCGAAGGCTTGGGCGAGCAGCGCCAAAAGGTCGTCGCCTTCCGGGGCTGATGGCCTTCACTCCAATCGTTCGGAGACAGCCGTGACCATTCAGCAGACCCAGACATCTTCGGCGGCGGTGCCGCTGCGTGACCTCGCCAACTCCATCCGCGCCCTCGCCATGGATGCCGTCGAAGCGGCGAATTCCGGTCACCCCGGCATGCCGATGGGCATGGCCGACGTGGCGACCGTGCTGTTCACACGCTTCCTGAAGTTCGACCCGGCCGCGCCCGACTGGCCCGACCGCGACCGTTTCGTGCTCTCCGCTGGCCACGGCTCGATGCTGCTCTATGCGCTGCTGCATCTGACCGGCTATCCCGACATGACGCTGGCTGAGCTGAAAAACTTCCGCCAGCTTGGCTCCGCGACGGCCGGACACCCCGAATATGGCCACGCGCCGGGCATCGAAACGACCACCGGCCCGCTCGGCCAGGGCTTGGCGAACGCCGCCGGCATGGCCCTGGCGGAGCGGATGCTGAATGCCCGCTTCGGCGACGCCCTTGTGGATCACTACACCTATGTCATCGCCGGCGATGGCTGCCTCATGGAGGGCATCAGCCACGAAGCCATCGACCTTGCCGGACATTTGCGGCTGTCGAAGCTCATCGTGCTGTTCGATGACAATTCCATCTCCATCGACGGAGCAACGTCGCTCTCCACCTCGATGGACCAGCCCGCCCGCTTCGCCGCAGCCGGCTGGGATGTGCACCGCATCGACGGGCATGATAAGGAGCAGATCATCTCCGCCATCGAAGCTGCCCGCCAGAGCGACCGCCCCAGCCTGATCGCCTGCAAGACGGTGATCGGCTATGGCGCGCCAAACAAGCAGGGCACCGCGTCAGCCCACGGTTCCCCGCTCGGCAAGGACGAGATCGCCAAGGCGCGCGAAAAACTCGGTTGGAGCTATCCGCCCTTCGAAATTCCGGCGCCGATACTGGACGCCTGGCGATCCAGTTCGGTCCGGGGCAAAGCCGAGAGGCAAAGCTGGCTGCAACGCATGCAGGACGATCCGCACCGCCACGATCTGGCGCGCATGCTGTCGGGCGAAACCGCGCCGCAGCTTGGCGACGCCGTTGCGAACATCAAAGCGCAGTTCGCCAAGGACGCGCCGAAGCTGGCGACGCGCCAATCCTCACAGGCCGTGCTCGAAGCGCTGACGGCGGCTCTGCCCAATCTCATCGGCGGCTCGGCCGACCTGACCGGCTCCAACGGCACCAGGACCAAGGCCGCAAACCCCGTCAAGCCGGGCGATTTCTCCGGCACCTACATCCATTATGGCGTGCGCGAGCACGCGATGGCAGCCGCTATGAACGGCATCGCCCTGCATGGCGGGTTCATTCCCTTCGGCGGCACCTTCCTGTGTTTCGCCGATTATTCCCGGCCCGCGATCCGGCTCGGCGCGCTGATGGGCATCCGTGTCATCCACGTCATGACGCATGAGTCCATCGGCCTGGGCGAAGACGGCCCGACACATCAGCCGGTTGAACATTTCGCCGCGCTGCGGGCCATCCCGAACCTGCAACTTTTCCGCCCCGCCGACGCGATCGAAGCCGCCGAGAGCTGGGAAGCGGCGCTGCAAACCGAGCATGGGCCGTCGGTGTTGTGCCTGTCGCGCCAGGGCTTGCCGGCGCTCCCGGCACGCGCCGATCTGGCGGCCAACCTGACGGCGAAGGGCGCCTATATCGTCAGCGAGCCGGATGGGCCGCGCCGCGTTACGCTTCTTGCAACCGGGTCGGAGGTTCAGCTTGCGGTCGCCGCCGCCAAGGCGCTCGGCGCGGAAGGCATTGCCGCCGCCGTGGTATCGATGCCGTGCTGGGAGCTGTTCCGCAAACAGCCTGAGGAGTATCGCCACACCGTGATGGGCGATGCTCCCCGGGTCGCCGTGGAAGCAGGCGTGCGCTCCGGCTGGGACGAATGGATCGCCCCCGGTGGCGCATTCGTCGGCATGCAAGGCTTCGGCGCCTCCGGACCGGCGGAGCAACTGTTCGAACATTTCGGCATCACCACCGAGGCGGTCGCGCGGGCGGCGAAATCGGTGCTGCGCTAAGGGCTACCGGGGGGCTGGATGAAGAAACGATCCATCAAGGTGAAGGCGATGGGGCTTTTCGCCTCGGAGGGGCGCTTGCTCGTCAACCCCGGCTTCGATAGCGTCAAGCAGGAGGCCTATTTGCGGCTGCCGGGCGGGCATGTCGAATTCGGCGAGCGCTCGGAGCAGACGCTCGCCCGTGAAATGTTCGAAGAACTCGGCGCTGAGGTCGAGGTGCTCGCGCTTCTGGACGTCGTGCAGAACCACTTCACCTTCGAAGGGCGGCCATTTCACGAGATCGTCTTCATTCACCACGCGCGTTTTCGCGATCCGGCGTTCACGCAGCGCGAGATCATGCCCAATATCGAGGCTGGCCACGACGAAAACTTCAAATGGCTTGCCATGGCCGAGGCATTGAACGGACCCTGCCCGCTCTTTCCTTCCGCCGATTACGCGCGTTTTCTGGACGCGTTGGCTAATGGCTAGGGAGGCAAGCAAGATGGCGAAAGCTGCAAAACCGCGCATTCTGATCGGCGTCGGCGGCTGGACTTTCGAGCCGTGGCGCGGCGCGTTTTATCCTGACGGCCTGGCGCAAAAGCGCGAGCTGGACTATGCCAGCCGCAAGCTGACTTCCGTCGAGATCAACGGCACCTATTACGGCTCGCAGAAACCGGCGAGTTTCATCAAATGGTATGATGAGACGCCGGAGGATTTCGTCTTCGCGGTCAAAGGGCCGCGCTTCGCGACGAACCGGCGGAATTTGGCCGAGGCGGGGGAGTCGATCGAGCAATTCTTCAGCAGCGGCGTCATGGAGCTGAAGGAAAAGCTTGGCCCGGTCAACTGGCAGTTCATGGCGACGAAAAAGTTCGACCCCGAAGACTTCGAAGCGTTTCTGGGCCTCTTGCCCAAGGCCGTGAACGGCACCTCGCTGCGCCACGCGGTGGAAGTTCGTCACGATAGCTTCGCGACGCCGGATTTCGTTTCCCTCGCCCGCAAGCACGAGGTGGCGATCATATGCGCGGGCGATTCTGAATTCCCGCAAATCGCCGATGTGACCGCGCCCTTCGTCTATGTGCGCATCATGGGAACGGCGGAAACCGAACCGGACGGCTATCCGGGTAAGGCCCTCGATGCCTGGGTGGACCGCGCCCGGCAATGGGCATCCGGGCAAATCCCTGACGGGCTCCGCACGGTCGCTCCGGGCAAAGCGGGCAAGAGCGGCCGCGACGTGTTCCTCTACGTCATCAGCGGCGCCAAGCAGCGCAATCCCGCCGCCGCCATGGCGCTGATCGAACGCCTCCGATCACGCGCTTAAGCGGTCCAGAATGCGCGCCCAGGACCGCGCGCCTTTCTTGAAGCTGGTCAGATTGTATTTTTCGTTCGGCGAATGGATGCAGTCGTCTTCCAGCGCGAAGCCGACCAGCACGGAGTCCATGCCCAGCTTGCGCTTGAACGCCTCGACAATCGGGATCGACGCCCCGCATCCCATCAGAATGGTCTGCGTCCCCCATTCCTCGGCCAGGGCTTCGGCCGCCCCCCGGATTGCCGGAAGGCTGGTATCGAAGCCGATCGCCAGGCTGCCGCCGGTATTGGTGAATTCGGCGTGGCAATCCTCCGGCAAATGCTCGGTGACGAACCGTTTGAAGCCCTCGACAATGGCCTCCGGCCGCTGTCCCGGCACCAGGCGGAACGTGATCTTCGCCGACGCAGAGGCCGGAATGACGGTCTTCGTGCCGGGTCCGGTATAGCCGCCGACGATACCATTGATCTCAAGCGTCGGCCGCGACCAGAGTTGCTCCAGAAAGCTGCGGTCCGCCTCGCCCGCAGCATGCGACAGGCCTACCGGCCCGAGCACGCGCGCCTCGTCAAAGCCGAGGCTTCGCCATTGCTGCCGCTGCGCCTCCGAGGGTTCGATGATGCCATCGTAGAAGCCGGGGGTCTGCACGCGCCCCTCCGCATCGTACAACGCGCCCAGAATGAAGGTCAGCGCGCGGATCGGGTTCATCGCCGGGCCGCCATACATGCCCGAATGCAAGTCCCGGTTCGCTGTCCTCAGCGTGAGTTCGGCGTGGGCGAGGCCGCGCAGGCTCGTGGTGATCGCCGGCTGGTCCGGGCCGATCTGCCCAGTGTCGCAAACGAAGACGTGCCCCGCCTTCAACTCATCCCCATGCGCCTCGAAAAAGGCTGGGAGGCTGGGGCTGCCGCATTCCTCCTCGCCTTCGAGCAACACCGATACTGACGCCGGCAGCGCGCCGGTCGCCGCCATCCAGGCGCGGCAGGCTTCCAGGAAGGTCATCACCTGGCCCTTGTCGTCGCTGGCGCCGCGCGCCACGATCACCTTGCCGTTGACCGGATCGTCGGCGATGCGTGGCTCGAAGGGGGGCGCGGTCCACAAATCGAGCGGATCGACGGGCTGTACATCGTAATGACCGTAAAACAGCACATGCGCCGCATCGGCCGACGGATACCGCCAATGCGCGACGACCATCGGCTTGCCGGTCGTCAGATGCACGCGCGCGGCGAACCCGATCTCGGTGAGTTGGCTGGCGCACCATTCGGCAGCTTGCCCGCACGCCGCGTCATAGGCGGGGTCGGTCGAGATGCTCGGAATGCGCAAGAGGGCAAACAGGCGTTCGAGAGCCGCGTCGGTTAAATCGTCGAGATGCGCGAGTACCGCGCCGAGAGCTTGGCTCATGTCTGGTCCTGTTCGTTGCCGATCGCGGCGACAGTAGCAGGCTGCCGGGAGAATGCCCACAGCACGGCTTACGCCGCAGCGAACGGACCGGCGTTGTATCCGGCAAATACCGGCTGGTTCAGCCGTGCTCGGAGACGCGGCATCCCCCGCATGATTGCGTACGGAAAATCTTGGCTTTCCGGCCCGGGCGCTCTACACGGGAGAGATCGGCCGCGCCCAGCTCTTACCGGATCGGGATTGTGGGCGGATTTGAGTTCGTCTTAATTGCGGGGTGGGGGGCGATCGCTCGCGGCGCGGAATGGACCACAGCGAATTAAGCATTCGACGCAAGCAGGTGCAGGACGGATTGCCGCCGCTCTTGAAGCGCCTCTGGCGTTATGGACTGGTGCTGTCGGGCAATTCCGATGTCGCGCACGATCTGGTGCAGGCGACCTGCCTGCGCGCACTGGAAAAATGCGAACAATTTCAGCCCGGCACCCAGCTCTCGCGCTGGGCGTACACCATATTGAGCTCGATCTGGAAGAATGAACTGCGCTCGCGCCGGGTGCGAATGGGACAGGGCTTCGTCGATCCCGAGATCGCCCTGGTTACGGACGGCATCTCCGACATGAATACGAATTTATTGGCGCGACAGGTGTTGAAAGAAGTGGAGCGCCTGCCTGAGGGGCAGCGCGAGGCTGTGTTTCTGGTCTACGGTGAGGGAATGTCATATCGCGAGGCTGCGGAAATCCTGGATGTACCGCAAGGCACGATCATGAGCCGGCTGGCGGCCGCAAGACAAAAACTCGCGGATTTGAAGGATCACGGCGACTATTTACTACCCGCCGAATAACAACAATCGCGGGGGACGGGAGCAAAGCATGATGACCCCGGCAGGACACAATGAAATCACCGACGCTCAGCTCGTCGCCTATCTCGATGGAGAGCTGAGCGCCGCCGACCTGGACGGCGTCGCGAAGGCGCTCGCGCACAGCCCGGACGCACGCGCGCGTCTGGAACGCCTGCGGCTCGGTGGCCGCCCCTTCCGCACTGCGTTCGGTTTGCTCGCCCAGGCCTCTCCCGATGTCGAGTTGCAGGCGATGTTTGCCGATCTGGTCGCCAGTCAAGCACACTCCCAGCCCTTGGCCGGCGGCGACACCGTCGTACCGTTCCAGCGGAGGAACGGGCGGGGCGGCGCTCCGTTCTGGCAGACCGCCGCAGCGGCGGCGGTGCTGGCATTCGTTTTTGCGGGCGGCCTGTTCGCGGGCGGCTTCTTTACTGGCGCTCGGCAGCAGACGCAGGGTTGGCGCGAGGAGGCGGCCGGTTACGTCGCCCTGTTCTCCAAGGATACGCTCGCCGGAATGCCGAGCGGCCAGGACGCGCGGCAGCGCAATCTCCAGCTTGTGGCAGCCAAGCTCGGCCTCGATCTATCCCCGGAAAAGATCGCCAGCCCGGAGCTGTCGTTTCAGGGCACGCAGCTTTTGCAGTTCGAAGGCAAGCCGCTGGTCCAGATTTCCTATCTGTATGGAGGGGACGAACCGGTCGCGCTCTGCATCATCCCATCGTCCAAACCTGCACAGGCCGCGGCCGAGGAAAAACGGCACGGCCTCAATATCGTGCATTGGATCGAGGGCGGCTATGGGTTCATGGTGGTCGGCAACGTGCCGAAGCCGGCGCTGCGGCAGATCTCGGAAACGTTCCGCGCAAGATTTTCCTAACCGGAGACAGTGCCGCCACGCCGTCCCGGATCAGGCGGCTCAAGCTTCGCGCGAGTTTGGCAGCCCATAGGACTATGACCTGGATCCTTCGATTCCCAAGCACAGTCCCGAAGCTGGAGAACGAGCGTGCTCAACCTTACGGACGTTGAACGGCGTATTCTCATCAACCAGTCGCGTATTCTGGCGGCGCTCTACCCGCTGGAGACCAAGGAATTCGAGCGCACCGTGAAGATCCTGTCCGAAGGCTATCACGAGGATTGGCCCGATATCGTTCTCAAGGGCCTGAAGGCTCCGCTCCTGAAGGAGGAATTGAACTTCGTCTACCAGGTCCTGGAGATGTATGACTGGCTGCAAAAATCCTATTACGCGCTGATGCTTGAGGAAAAGCTGCAGATCCACGAGCGCGGCCTGGTGTTCATGGGGTTCGATCCCAACACCGAAGCGCAATATCTCACCTATGCACGCTTCCTTATCGAGAATCTCGACCGGTTTTCATTCACCGAAGTGGTCAAGCCGCTGGACGCGCGCCGGCCGATGAAGACCGTCTATCAGGAGATGCTCAACGAGTTGCCTCCTCCAAGCGGAGAGATGCTGTCGGCTCAGCAATTGAAGGCCGTTGTGGCCTACCTCTCCGAAGTCAGCGGCGCGGGCACGAGAAACGCCGCCTGCGCGTAGCGCGCCCCGTCTGCGATACCGTGCACAACTCTGCTCCACGACATGGCGGCGCGCCGGATTGCGGGACCTCACCCGCTCACATCAGCTTTACCATCTATCAACCTTTCGACCGCGCTAGCCGCCTCGGCCGCAGCAAAAGGTGCCAGAATGAAGCGCTTTGCCGGCCAATCCGGTTAAGAGAGCTTCGTTTTCCGTTAACAGTAATCCGGCAATTTACTTAAATGCGTATCGATAATGGGCAGTTGAAAGCGTTCTTTAATGAATGCCGCCTAGGTTTAGGTCATCGGACGCAAGCTCAAATATGCGTCCTAAAAATCAGTGACTTCATCTGCGAAAATTCAACTGTTTAGTGTTCAGGAGACACAAATGTACAGCTTGATCAAGCACTTCGCCCAGGACGAGCGCGGCGCAACCTCTATCGAATATGGCCTGATCGCCGCGGGTATCGGCGTGGCCGTCATTACTCTTGTCGGGCAGGTCGGCGATGAACTCCGCACGCTCTTCGGCAATCTGGACAGCCAGTTGAACACGTTCAATTCGACCACGGTTACGCCGTAAGTTCCGAAGCTCGCGACGGAGCGGAAGCGGTTGCGGCGACCGCGTTCTGCCCCGGCGAAGTTCGAAGTCCCGGGATGCCTTTCAGCGGGGGGCATCCACCCGGACCTTCCACACCTCGGCTCAACCCACATTTTCCATGCAAGGCAGCGCCATGCGTAAGGCGGTCATCCATTTCTGGGCGGATAGAAGCGGTTCAGCTGCCATCGAATACAGTCTCGTCGCCGGCGCGATAGGTTTCGTCGTCATCGCGGCGATCGTCTCTCTCAGCGAAACGCTGGGCACCATGTATCAGACGGTCATTGCCGGTCTCGTCGCCGCCAACGGCGGCTGAGCTAGCCTCCGCGCCCAACCCAATTCCTCACCTGCCGATCGCCTCGCCCGCGATCCGCGCATTTTCATCCTCTCGGAACCCATGTCACAAACCCTGTTTCTGTCGTTTCCGGCGCTGATGACCTTTGCCGGCAGCTATGACCTGTTTTCCAGGGCCATCGGCAACTGGCTTTGCATCGCCATCGCCCTTGCTTTCCTGCCCGCCGCCGCCATGGCCGGCTTCGGGGCGGGCGAGATCGCCCTGCATCTGTCATGCGGCTTGGCCATGCTTTGCGCCGGAGCGGCGCTGTTCGCGATGGGCTGGATCGGCGGCGGTGACGCAAAGCTGTTCGCGGCCGCCGCCGTCTGGTTCGGGTGGAGCCATATCACCGATTATGCGGTGATCTCCGCGCTGACCGGCGGCGTGCTGGCGCTCGCCGTGCTGCTATCGCGTTCTGCCGTCGTCTATATGCCCCGCCTGGCAGGGCTGGCGCCGCAAAAACCCGAATTGCCCTATGGCGTGGCCCTCGCCCTTGGGGCGCTTGCCGTATACCCGCAAAGCCCCTGGGCGGCCGTGCTCATCCGATAAAAAAAGGCGGCCCGAGAGCCGCCTTTGCGTCGAGTCTCGTGGGAGATCAGGCGCTGTAATACATGTCGAACTCGATCGGGTGCGGCATCATGCGATAACGGTCCGCCTCCTCATGCTTCAGCTCGATATAGGCATCGATCTGATCGTCGGTGAACACCGCGCCCTTCTTCAGATATTCGCGATCGGCATCGAGGCTTTCCAGCGCCTCGGTCAGCGAACCGCAGACGGTCGGGATGTTTTTCAGCTCTTCCGGCGGCAGATCGTAAAGGTTCTTGTCGATCGCATCGCCCGGATGGATGCGGCTGGTGATGCCGTCCAGACCGGCCATCAGCATGGACGCGAAAGCCAGATACGGATTGGCGGTCGGATCGGGGAAGCGCACTTCGACGCGCTTGCCCTTCGGGCTGGACACCACCGGAATGCGGCACGATGCTGAACGGTTGCGCGAGGAATAGGCGCGCAGCACCGGCGCTTCATACCCCGGCACCAGACGCTTGTAGGAATTGGTCGTCGGATTGGTGAAGGCGTTGATCGACTTGGCATGCTTCAGAATGCCGCCAATGTAGAACAGGCAGGCTTCCGAGAGGTCGGCATAGAGATTGCCGGCGAAAACCGGCGTATCCCCCTTCCAGATCGACTGGTGGCAATGCATGCCTGAGCCGTTGTCGCCGAACACCGGCTTGGGCATGAAGGTGGCTGTCTTGCCGTAATTCTGCGCCACCATATGCACCACATATTTGTAGATCTGCATATGGTCGGCCATGCGGGTCATCGGCCCGAATTTCACGCCGAGCTCGTGCTGCGCGGCGGCCACTTCGTGGTGATGTTTTTCGGTATGGACGCCCATATCGGCCATCACGGACAGCATTTCCGAACGGATGTCCTGCGCGCTGTCGATCGGCGGCACCGGGAAATAGCCGCCCTTGGTGCGCGGGCGGTGGCCCAGATTGCCCATCTCATATTCCGTGCCGGTGTTGGTCGGCAGTTCGGAGGAATCGATGCGGTAGCCGCAATTATACGGGTCGGAGGAGAAGCGCACATCGTCGAAGATGAAGAACTCGGCTTCCGGGCCGAAGAAAATCTTATCGCCGATGCCGGTTTCCTTCATATAAGCCTCGGCCTTGCGGGCAATGCCGCGCGGATCGCGCTCGTAGCGCTCGCCGGTGATCGGATCGAGGATGTCGCAGAAGATCGCCATGGTGGACTGCGCGAAGAACGGGTCCATATGCGCCGTATCGATGTCCGGCATCAGCGTCATGTCGGATTCGTTGATCGCTTTCCAGCCGGCGATCGAGGAGCCGTCAAACATGATGCCCTCGCCGAAGGCGGCTTCATCCATCTCGCCGGAGGCCATCGTGACGTGCTGCATCTTGCCGCGCGGATCGGTGAAACGCAGGTCAACGAATTTGACGTCCTGGTCCTTGATCTTGCTGAGAATGTCGGTAACGCTAGTCATTCTGCTCCCTCGTGCTGAGCTTTTTTGGGTCTATACGAAATCTCATAGTCTGGCGTCCTCGAACCGCATGGCTTCGCGGCGGGGGCCGTGGCGGTGCCGCCACGGCGGCGTAAGCTGCGGGCAAAGGGCTGGTGGAAATCAGATGGCATCCACGCCCGTCTCGCCGGTACGGATACGGATTGCGTCCTCGATCGTATACACGAAGATCTTTCCATCGCCGATGCGGCCGGTCTTTGCGGCGTTTTGAATCGTTTCGATGGCTTTTTCCACCATGTCGTCGGCAAGCACAATCTCGATTTTGACCTTCGGCAGGAAGTCGACGACATATTCGGCGCCGCGATAGAGCTCGGTGTGCCCCTTCTGGCGGCCGAAACCTTTTGCTTCGGTAACGGTTATGCCCTGCAGCCCGATCTCCTGCAGGGCTTCCTTAACCTCATCGAGCTTAAAGGGCTTGATGATGGCTTCTACCTTTTTCATGCTGGGGTTTCCTCCCGCTCTGAAGCTGATTCGCCGACATTGCCCTGGCTCATAGCATGGTTTGTGCCAAATCGGACATGGGACGCAACTGTGGTGATTCAGGCCTTTACAGACCGCCAGGCTGCGCGCCAGGACGGCATGTACAACACGTTTTTGCCTATATTATAAGCAATATCCTAAAAAAGAGGCGATACATGGGTTGCAGAGGATTCGCAATTACACGTCTCTGTAGCAATTAAAAAACATCCAAAACGAAACATAATTCTCTCAACCATTTTCTACACCTTGCCTCAAATTTCGGCTAGATTGCCCCCTGTATCCCGCCGAGGGCTGGCGTTAAATCAGTAGGCATTCCCTTGCTCGAACTTCTTACCGCGGACGAGATGCGCCGCGCCGAACAAATCACCATAGACAGCGGTACCCCGGCTTTGACGCTGATGGAAAACGCAGGGCGCGGCGTTACCGAAGAGGTCGTGCGGCGTTTCGCGCGCGGCAGCAAGGTCAGCGTGCTGTGCGGTCCGGGCAATAATGGCGGCGACGGTTTCGTATGTGCGCGTACCCTGCGCGAACGGGGCTATCAGGTGCGCCTTGCTCTTATCTGCAAGCCGGAAGAGCTGGGTCCGGATTCCAAGGAAATGGCGCGCCGCTGGGACGAACAGATCGAGCCGCTCTTGCCGCGCGCTGTCGAAGGCGCCGAAGTCATCGTCGATGCGATCCTGGGCTCGGGCCTCAAAGGGCCGGTCAATGGCGTGGTCGGCCAGATTATCGAGCAGGTGAACGAGCGCGAATTGCCCGTCGTCGCGGTGGACGTGCCCACGGGGATCGATCCAACTTTCGGCAATATCCAGGGCATCGCTTTCAAGGCGGTATCGACCGTCACCTTTTTCCGCCGCAAGACCGGCCACGTGCTTCTGCCCGCCAAGCGCTATTGCGGCGACGTGCGCGCCATCGATATCGGCATTCCGAACTCCGTTCTCGCCGAGATCGTGCCGCAGACTTTCGTCAACGAACCGGATTTCTGGCTGCGCTATTTCCCCCGGCTGAAGCCTGACGGTCACAAATACGACCGTGGCCACGCCGTGGTCGTTTCCGGGCCGATGGAAAGCACCGGCGCGGCGCGGCTCGGCGCGCGTGCGGCGCTCCGTGTCGGAGCCGGGCTGGTTTCGGTCGCGACGTCGAAGGCCGCCTTCTACATCAACGCGGCGCAGCTCACCTCGATCATGGTGTCGGCCTATGAAGGTGCCGGCGGCCTCGCCGAAATCCTCACCGACACGCGCCGCAACGCCGTGCTGATCGGCCCCGGCGCCGGCGCGACGGCCGAGACCCGCGAAAATGTCGCGGCCGTGCTTTCGAGCGAGGCAACCGTCATTATCGACGCCGAGGGATTGACCGCCTTCGCCGACAACCCGCAGGAGTTGTTCGCCCTTATTCAGCAACGGCCTTCGCCGACCATCCTGACGCCGCACAAGGGCGAGTTCGACGCGATCTTTCCCGAGCTGGGCAATGCCGAATCCAAACTGGAGCAGGCCAAGCGCGCCGCCGAAATCTCCGGCGCGGTCGTGGTGTTCAAGGGACCGGACACGGTCGTATCCGCCCCGGACGGCCTCTCCGCCGTCACCGAAGGCTCGCCGCCCTGGCTCGCCACCGCCGGCACCGGAGACGTGCTCGCGGGGCTCATAGTAGGCCTTTGCGCGCAAGGCATGTCGCCGCTCGACGCCGCCGTCGCCGGCGTATGGATTCATTCGGACATAGCCCGCTCGGTAGGCCCCGGAATGATCGCCGAAGACATGGCGCCGATGCTCCCGGCACTGCTCCAACGCCTCAACAAGCTGGTAAAGCTGTTTTAAGCCAGCGCGGACCCGCGCGCGACGCTAGCGCACGGACGCATTGCCCCTCACCCACCTTCGGTAGGGGATCGCAAGCGCAATCTTCAGCCCTCTCTTGCGAGGCGAACGCTTGTCGTTCGCCGTAAAGGCTCACGACGGGAGAGGGCGGCGACGTAGTCGCCGGGTGAGGGTGGAGTCACCAGACAAAGCGCGTCGGATTTAAATGCACGAGTCTCTGACAGAGATCAGAGCCACCTGTTCACGGACGCGACGCAATTTCCCGGGCGGCTTGTGACAGGCTTTGCTTGGCCGCAATGATCCTGTCGTAGGACGCCTGCAGCCTCTCGCGGGTGATTGTCCCCGTCATCACGGCCTGCCTGACGATGGTCGCGAACCGCTCGGGTATATCCTGCGAGGGCTGGCTCTGATTGCCGATCAGCAGCATATCGTTGCCGGCCTTGATGGCCTGCACCACGCTCTCCTCAAGCGGGAAACGGCTTGCGACCGCCGGGGCCTCAAGATCGTCGCTGATGACCACGCCTTTGAAGCCGACCTCCTCGCGCAGCCGCGTCTGTATGGCCTTCTGCGACAGCGAGGCGGGCAAACCCGGCTCGTCGGAAAATTCGGGATCGGCGAGGTGGCCCACCATGATCATGTCCGCGTTGCCCCCTTCCACGAGTTGCCGATAGGGTTCGAGCGCCACGGGATCCCATCGCGGCGCGCCTTGCGTCTCGCCCGGATGCGTCCCGGGAGTCTCGTTCAACGGTCCGGGGAAGTGCTTCAGCACGGTCAACAGGCCCTCGCTGTGATGCGCCAGCCTGAAGGCCTTGGCGAACGCCGCAACATGTTTGGGCTGCGCGCCGTAGCGGCGCTCATTGCTGACCGCCGCATGGTTTTCGCCAAGCGGGTCCAGATCGACCACCGGCCCGAAATTGACATTGAAGCCGTTCGCCCCCAGGTCGATCGCCATGCGCTGATAAAGATTGTAGGCGTTCAGCGGGTCGTTGCTGGTGCCAAGTTCAGCCGCCGAATCATAGTGCTGGAACCCTTTTTCCGGCGTCAGCAGCTGGGTCGGCCCGCCTTCCTGATCGATGGCGATGAACGGCGCAACCTCCGCCTTCGCACGCCGGAAGGCAGCGGTCAGCTTTGCGAGCTGGTGCGGGTCGCGAATATTCTGGCTCATGACCACGACCCCGCCGATCTGGCCGCTTTCGATCTGCGCCGTGACCCGCTGCGGCCAGCTCTCATCGGGAGCGGTGCCCTGGAATCCGATGATCAGCATCTGGCCGATCAACTTGCCGAGATCGTCGTCACGCTCGGTGGCGGGAACCGTTTGCGCAAGATTGAGCGCGGACGGCACGTCGCGTTGCGGAAGCGCGGCGGCCTCGCGGCGGACGGGTAGCGGGGGAGGTGCTTCCTCCTCGTCACGGCTATCGGAGTTGCTGGCGGCTGCGCGCCGCGGTCTCCGAGCTTCGCCGCTATCCTCTTCGCGAGGCTGCTGCCGGGCCGATGAACTTCTGCTGGGGCGCGTACCGCTTGTGGCCGGCCTCCCGGCATTCGCGGCGGCGGCGGGAGGCTGCTGCTGCTGCTCGTTCTGCGGCTGGCTCGCTTGGATCGCTGCGGGCGATTGCCTCTCTGTCCCCGCGGGCTTGGGCTTGGCCGGCTGCTGCGGCAGCGGCTCATCGGTAACAAGGGGAGTTTGGGGCCAGTTCAGATCGCCGCCGATATTTTCGTTCTGCGCCCCGACGCCAGCCATCCCCGCAGCCAACCCTGCGATCAACGCAATGGCAAATACCGCTCGTCTCACGAAGCCCGCCCCCTGACTTAGCCGCGCTGCCAAAGTTCCGCCATGCCGGTCCCAAGCGCCTGCCGTCATTTGACTATGAGGCTTTATTAACGCACGCTACTGGTCCGCGCGCGGCGGATGGTGTAATCCGTAGCACGGAATTTTAACACTATAGATCAGATGATGCTCATGCGCCTATGGGGATTTGGTCGGATGCAGCGCTGCGTCCTATTCGCGGGCCTTCTTGTTGCGCTCTCGCAACCCGTAATCGCCGCAACGGACACCTCATTGCTGAAGACGCAGGAAGCGACGGCGGCCCTGCTGCGCGGCAAATTCGATCAAGCTGTCGAGTTTTTCGACCAGATCCTGAAGACCCCCGACCTGCCCAGCCAGCGCCTCGCCAGCATCTACAGCGATCGCGGCGTAGCGCTATGGCGCTTGGGCCGGAGCGACGAGGCGCTGAAGGACTTCAATCGCTCGATCGAACTCTCCAATGCGTCGGCGGCGACCTACAACAACCGCGCCAATGTGCTGATCGATCTGGGCAAGTACGACCAGGCGATCGCCGATTTGGATCGTGCCATTTCGCTCGCCCCGGCTTATGGAGCGGCCTACAACAACCGCGGCAATGCGAATTTTCAGCTTGGCCGCAATCAGGAGGCGGTGGCCGATTATAAGCGCGCCATCGAGCTGATGCCGACCAACGCGGTGCCCTATAATGGCCGCGCCGAGGCGCAGGGATCGCTTGGACAGCCCTATGCCGGGCTGCGCAACATCACTCGCGCCATTTCGCTCAACGGCAAATATACCGCGGCCTACCGCAACCGGGCGCTCATTCTCCAGCATCTGGAGCGCGAGGACGACGCCCTGGCCGATTACGAGCGGCTGATCACGCTCGCGCCGGAAGACCCTGAGCTCTATGTCGGGCGCGGCCAAGCCTATCTGAAGCTGAAAAAATACAGCAACGCGATCAAGGATTTCTCCAAGGCGATCGAAATCGATGCGCAGAATGCGCAGGCTTATCTGGGCCGCGGCGCCTCCCAGATCGAACGAGACAACAACAAGGAGGCGCTGGCCGATCTCGACCAGGCGATCACGCTCGACGCCAAGCTGCCCGAAGCCTATTACCGTCGCGCGCAGGTTGAGGTCCGGCTCGCCGATCCCGATCATGCCAGCGCCGATCTGGCCAAGGCGCTGGAACTCGTGCCCAATTACGCCGACGCCTACAAGCTGCGGGCCGAAATGGCCGAGGCCAAGGGTAACACCGATCCCGCCATCGCAGACTACCGCAAGGCCGCCGAATTCGACCCCTTCCTTCCCGGCATTGCCGAGAAGCTGAAAAAGCTGACGGGCGCGGACGAGCAGATCTTCAAGCCGCTCGGCCCGGCTGAGAAGGGCTGGGAGATCATCTCCCCATCCACAGGGCGTTTCGTCGCCATCAATTCTCTGTTTCCCCAGCTCAAGGTGCTGCTGGAAATGCATGGCGAGGGCCAGCCGGAAATCCTGGATTGGACGCCGCTGTCGGATGCCCTGCGCGGTTTCGGCCTGCTGCGCTACGCGGCCGGCAAACTGCCCGGCGGCGCGGAAAGCGACCGCTTCGAATTCGTCGCCATTCTCGATATGCGCCGGAACATCGTCGTCTCGATCGAGCCGCATGTCGCCGGAGAGATGAAAGCCAAATGGGAGTGGTCGCCCACCGGGGTGGTCGTCACCGACGCGGAAGGCGTGATCAGCGCGCATGAGTTGCGCGAGCCGCCCAAGCCGAAACCCGAGGCGAAACCGGTCAGCAGGGAGAACCCCTGGTACGAGGATAATGGCGGCGGCCGGAACTACGGCCGTTCACGCGGCCTGTTCGACTGGCTGTTCAGGTAGCCCATGTACAGCCTTCCGAAGCTCGCGGCGCCTTGGCTTGTGGCGATCCTCGCCCTGGCTTCGCCGCTGCGCCCGGCGTCGTCGGAGCCCTTGCCCGCGCTCGGCGCCGATCTCTCGCGGACGACGGTGTCCGGTCTGTCATCCGGCGCGTATATGGCCGGTCAGTTCCAGGTCGCCTATTCCCATCTCGTCATCGGCGCGGGAATCATTGCGGGCGGCCCTTATGGCTGCGCCCGCACACCCGGCACCGAGCTGAACCCGTTCTGGCCCGTGGTGCTCAGCTGGAACAGCTACCGCGCGCAAAATCAATGCATGCAGGACGGCTGGTTCTTCTCCAGCGTGCCGGATGCGGCTGGCCTCGTGCAATACGCGGAGCGCGAGGCGCAAGACGGCAAAATCGATCCGCTCGACGCGTTGCGCGCCGACAAGGTCTACATCTTCTCTAGCAGCAAAGACGACACCGTCCGGCACAGCGTCGTGGAGGTGACGGTCGCCTTCTACCGCAAGGCAGGTGTGCCGGATGCCAATATCAGTTTCGTCACCAACGACAAGGCGGCGCATTCATTCCTGACCGAAACCGAAGGGCTCGCCTGCGGCAAAACCGGGCCGCCTTATCTCAATGACTGCGACTACGACCAGGCCAAGGCCGTATTGGAGGAACTCTACGGAACATTGGCGCAGGCCCGTCCCGCCGTCGATACCAGCTATCTGCATTTCGAACAGGCGCCGTTTGCGTCCGGCCTCGACGAGATTTATTTCGACGCCACCGGCATCGCTTACATCCCCTTGGATTGCCGGACGAACGCCGGCTGCGCAGTGCATGTGGTGTTTCACGGCTGCAAGCAGGATCTGGCGGCGGTCGGAGAGCAATTCGTCAAAGGCGCGGGGTTTGCGCGCTGGGCGGAATCGAACCGCATCATCCTGCTGTTCCCCCAGGTGAAGCCCGGCGATCTCAACCCGAATGGCTGCTGGGACTGGTGGGGCTACACGGGGCCGCACTTCCTGGAGCGCGATGCGCCGCAGATGCTGGCCGTCAAGCGCATGATCGACCGGCTCGCCAGCGCGCCTTAGAGCACGATCGGGAAAATAGACACCAGTTTTGCTGAAAAATCGTGCGCAAGCAAATAGATAGAGATCAAGATCCGTCAGAAATGATCCTGGTCTATGGCCTGTTGAGCTCTAGGATTCACAATTTGAGCGAACAATGACTCCGCTATCGAGGCTTTGTCGCAACGGCCACGTGCAGGGGGCTATCCTGTCATTGCACGTCAATCTGAGGGGGCACACACCAACCCAGGAGAAGGCCCGGATCGCATCAGCCTATTAGTGAAACAGGGGATAATCGACCTTGTCGCCGGATTTGATGCCGAGCCGCTTGGCGCTGCCGGCCTTCACCTCGATCACCGCCCGCGCTTTGTCACCGGAGCTGATGGTCTGCTCGGAGAAAGGTTCGGTATCCTGCGCGACGCGCTCGACGGTGCCGTCGCTGCGCACGAAGATCATGTCGAGCGGAATATAGGTGTTCTTCATCCACATGGTGATCAGTTCATCCTGAGGATAGATGAAGATCATCCCCTGGTCATCGCCGAGCGATTGCCGGAACATCAGCCCGGTGCTGCGCTCCTGGTCGGTCGCGGCGACTTCCACAGTGAACGGGTGCTTGCCTGTCGAGGTGACGAAAGTGAGCGGCTGCTTCTGAAGCGATTCGGCATGGGCCCCCGCGTCCAGCCCCAGGCCGAAACAAAGCAGGGCAGCCGTGACTGCCCTGCTGATAGTTTGAACTGACGCGATAGACGTCACGTCAGTGGGACGTAGGGAAAGTCGAGGCCACTCCATCGGGCCGCAGCTCAGCTGCCATCAATCCTTTAACCCCGTTTCCGAAGCGCACCAGGACCGTCTGTCCCGGACGCAGCTCGGCGAAGCCGAAGCGCCGCAAAGTTTCCATATGCACGAAGATGTCTTCTGTGCCTTCCCCCCGCGTCAGGAAGCCGAAACCTTTGAGCCGGTTGAACCACTTCACCATGGCGCGTTGCCAGTCGCTTTCGGCGACCACCGTAACATGTGTCCGCTGCGGCAATTGCGATGGATGGATCGCAGTGCTTTCATCCATCCCCAGAACCCGGAATGCCTGGAGCCCACGATCGCGGTTGAGCACCTCGCAAACCACGCGGGCGCCTTCGTAAGCGGTTTGATAGCCGTCACGCCGCAGAACCGTCACATGCAGAAGAATGTCCGGCATGCCGTTGTCTGGAACGATGAAGCCATAGCCTTTTGAGGCATCGAACCACTTGATTTGACCGGCGACGACTGTGACGTCAACACCGGCTTGTTCGGCCGTATGGTCGAACGTTGATACAACTGGAGGTAATTTTTCCCCCATATCGTGATCCCCCGCTTTTACTTCACTGTTATACCTATTTGCTCGACCAGGTCTTCCGCCTTTGCCCAATCGTTGCAAATCGTTAATGGAACATACCACTCGCCGAATCCGTTACCAGCGAAATTTCCGCCGGACTGGATAAGTGCCTCGCCGGGCAAAACGAGCCGCCCCCCGGAAATACGCGTATACAGGTTGTATATCATTGTTTTTCATTGGTTTTAACTCTCAACTCTTAAGGGCCGGCGCATGCTTTCCGGGATTACTTAACCCGGGAAACGTGTGCCGGATAACCCCTTATACAACCCAAGCGTGCATGATTGAAACGCTTTTTTCACGAATCACGGCGTTCGCACAGGCATGCCTGCTCGAACGTCCGTGGTGAGGCGTTAACTATTTCGGCAGGATGGGGCGGAAATGTGGTGGAATACCGGGAGCCGCCCCAGGCGCAATTCAGCGGGGATTTAACGAAGTTGTGAATTGCATTGCGCATTGCCGGAGTGTCGTGGCCGAGGCTACAGTCGAGGCAGCCCCAACCCTTGCGAGGTCCCATGAAATATCTCCACACCATGCTGCGCGTCACCAATGTCGAGCAATCGCTCGACTTCTATTGCAACAAGCTCGGGCTCAAGGAGGTGCGGCGCATCGAGAATGAGCAAGGCCGCTACACGCTGATTTTCCTTGCGGCGCCCGGCGATGAATCGGCGCAGGTCGAACTTACCTATAATTGGGACGCGGAAGATTATACGGGCGGGCGCAATTTCGGCCATCTCGCCTATGCGGTGGATGACATTTACGCCACATGCGAAACGTTGATGAAGGGCGGAGTGACCATCAATCGTCCGCCGCGCGATGGGCGCATGGCCTTTGTGCGCTCGCCGGATAAGGTGTCGATCGAATTGCTGCAGAAAGGCGCCGCGCTTCCGGCGCAGGAGCCATGGTCGTCCATGCCCAATACGGGCGAGTGGTAGGCCGGGAAAGACGTCCTGCGGCAGGCCGTTTGGCCTGTCGCGGTCATTCCGGGCTGATCTTTTCCGGATTCCGTGGCTCCCATATCTCCTTCGTTCAACATCTCGCATTCGCAACAGAAAAAACCGTTGAACCCGCCTTAAAAAATGTGCACGCAGCGCTGGGCTGGACGCGTCTCGTCCTTGCCGGCCTTCAAATTGCCGCCGCGCTGCGGCACGGTTTCATTCTCAAGGATGGCGTTATGTTGCGTATGTTGCCTCGCGTTCTCAACCTTCCCCGAAAACTGATCCTGCCCTTCGCCTGCGCGGCGCTTCTTGCAAGCGCCTTGCCGGCCGCCGCTCAGGAATGGGCGATCGACAAATCGCTGAGCAAAATCAGTTTCGAGGCCTCGGCCGGTGGCCAGACGATCGCCGGCGAATTCAAGCAATACCGCGCCGAGATCCATTTCGACCCCGACGATCCGGACAGCGCCGAGGTTTCCGCCGCCATCGACATGAACAACGTGGCGACTGGCCAGGAGCAGGTGGACAATGCGCTGCTCGGCAAGGAGTGGTTCGACACCCAGACCTATCCCACGGCCGGTTTTCGGGCGCGCTCCATCAAGGCGGGCAGCGCACCGGGCGAATATGTGATCGAGGCCACGATCACCATCAAGGATAACGAAAAGGATCTCGCCTTGCCATTCCGGCTCTCCGTGGATGACGGTGAAGCGACGGTCAAGGGCGAAACGGCGATCAAACGGTCGGATTTCGGCATCGGCCCGGCCGGTCCGGTATCGGGTATGGTCATCGGAGACGTCGTGACGATAAAGTTGGATCTGACGGCAAAACGCCTCGATAATTGAGGCCACATGCGCGCCGGCCGCCGGAGCTGAACCCGGGGTCCGGCGTTTTCGCCGCATGCGAAGACGAACGCGGGACGGCGCCGCGCGCATTTCGGGCACATGTATCATTTAGGATCACATTAAGAGTTTCTTTACGAAACCGGATTGCTCGCCCAAACTTATCCCTTAACAGCTTGCGACAGCGAAAGGGGCCGCTGTGCTCGAAATGTTTCAACGGTTGCTGGCGGCTCTGATCGTCCTGGCGATGCTGGTGCTTGTGATGTTTTTCGCGCTTCCCTATACGCCAGGGGGCGTTCCCGTGGTCACGACTCCCAGCGCTCCGGCGCCGAGCGTGGAGCCCCGGGTGGTGCAGACAACGCCCGCCAAACCCGAGACGCCGGTCATCGTTGCGAAGCCAGAGACGCCGGTCCCCTCAACAAAGCCCGAGACACCGGTCATCGTCGCGAAGCCCGACACGCCTGTCACCGTCGCGAAACCTGACACGCCGGTCACCGTCCCGAATCCGGGTACGCCGCCCCCAACCAAGACGGCCGCTCAGCCGGAACCGGCTCCTGCCGAAAGCCCCCCGGCCGCCTCGCGAACCGACAGGATCACGCAGGCACCGGCTGACAGCGCTCCATCGCCCAGCAACAAGGTGGTCAAGCGGGTCAAATCGCGCGACGAACTCGCCAAATCCGCCGAACCGCCTCCGCAGCCGAACGAGGCAGCGAAGGGGGATCGGCTCAAGATCAATCACCCGAACACCGTCATCCTGTCACGCGCGCCGCGGCGGGCCTCCAGCCGGGTGCTGGCAAGCCGCGAACGCGAATCCGACGATGATATCGGCGACTATATCAGGAGCACCGGCTACGACCCGCGCCCTCGCCGCCGATCCTATGAGTACGACTGCGCCGACGGGCGCTGCGAGTGCAATTGCGACCGGCCCTATTGGGCCAGGCGTGGCGGCCCGCCCTGCTGGGATTGAGGCAGCTGGCGTATCAGGCGACGCGCCGGATCGCCTCGCCGAGCCGCTGCATCGCCATTTCCATATCCTGTGGCTCGACGATCAGCGGGGGCGACATCGCCACCGTGTCCCCGGTCACCCGCACCTGTAGCCCATTGCGGTAGCAATCGACGAAGACCTCATAGCCGCGCTGGCCCGGCGCGCCCGCGCGGGGGCCAAGTTCAACCGCCGCCACCAGCCCGAGATTGCGGATGTCCGTCACATGCGGCAGGCCGCGCAGCGAATGCACCAACTCCTCCCACTGCCCCGCCAATCCGCTGGCGCGCTCGAACAGCTTCTCGCGCGCATAGATGTCGAGCGTCGCCAGCCCCGCGGCGCAGGCGAGCGGATGGCCGGAATAGGTATAGCCGTGGAACAGCTCGATCATGTGTTCGGGCCCTTGCATCAGCGCGTCGTGAATGGCGCGGCTGGCGACGACCGCGCCCATGGGCACCGCGCCGTTGGTCAGACCCTTCGCCATCGTCATCAGATCGGGCGTGACGCCGAAATATTTCGCGGCGAAAGGCGCGCCGAGGCGGCCGAAGCCGGTAATCACTTCATCGAAGATCAGCAGAAGGCCGTGCTTGTCGCAGATGGCCCGCAGCCGCTCAAGATAGCCCTTTGGCGGCACGAGCACACCGGTCGATCCGGCCACGGGTTCGACGATGACCGCCGCGATCGTATCGGCACCATGCAGCGCGACCAGATCTTCGAGCCCGTCGGCGAATTCGGCGCCATAGTCCGGCTGGCCCTTGGCGAAGGCGTTGCGCGCCGGGTCATGCGTATGCGGCAGGTGATCGACATAGGGCAGCCCCGCGCCGAAAGCGCGCCGGTTCGCCACCAGCCCGCCGACCGACATGCCGCCGAAGCCGACCCCGTGATAACCGCGCTCACGGCCGATGAAGCGCACGCGGCCCGCCTCGCCGCGGGCACGGTGATAGGCCAGCGCGATCTTCAGCGCCGTGTCGACGGCCTCCGACCCGGAATTGGTAAAGAACACCCGGTCGAGGCCCTCGGGCGCGAGCGCGGCCACCGCTGCCGCCAGTTGGAAGGCGAGCGGGTGCGACATTTGGAAGGCGGGCGCATAATCGAGCGTCTGCGCCTGGCGCTCGACGGCGGCGGAGATTTCGCGCCGTCCGTGCCCCGCATTGACGCACCAGAGCCCAGCGACCATGTCGAGAACCCGGCGCCCGTCGGAGGTGGTGAACCACATGCCTTCGGCGGCGACGATCAGCCGCGGATCGGCCTTGAATTGCCGGTTCGCCGTGTAGGGCATCCAATAGCAGGAGAGATCCAACTCGTTCGTCAGGGGTGTGGCATCGTTCATCGCAATCTCCTACGGCTACGCCATGCGCGGCGGGCGTGGCCCCAAGTCTATAGGCGCGGCCGGGAAATCGCCATGCTCAGATTTCGCATCCAGGCATCAGCTAGGAAGCGGAACGGCTGCGCGACCGTCAAAGCGTCCGTTCGACGTTTGCGGCCTTTGGGCTGGGCGGATTGGTCGGCTGAATGACAGCCTTGGCCACGGCCTCGCCCATATCGGCACAGGCGCTGACGGCCAGCTCGATTTTGGGGAGATTATCCGGCTGGGCCGGCTTGTCGGCGGGGCGCGCGCCGAGAATGCGGAAAGAGAAGGCCTGTCCGGATTTCACCGTCACGGTCATGCAGTCGCCTGCCGAAAGCCGGTCCCATGCCACGGGGGCGATGTTCGGCGCCATGTCGCGCATCTCGGGCTTGGCTAATGCGACGGGCCGGGCGCCGTGCGCAAAGGTCTGGGCGCCGATCCCGGAAAGCATTTTTGCCGGCTGCATCATGCCGGCGGAGGCCGGGTCGACGCCGAAAGCCTGGGCGAGCGGGGCACCGCCCCCGCTTTGGGGCCATCCGGCGCCGGGTTGCATCGAGGCCGACGCGAAGACCACACCGCATAAGGAGACGGCGGAGACGGCAGCTCCAAGGGACAGCCAGGGAAGGGAGCGAGGCGAGGGAATGTCGGAATCCGGCCAATGCAATGATGGATTACGCCTGGTCGTCATCTGCTATCCTCCGCAAGACACCTGAGCGGTGCCACTTCATCTATACGCCCGGCCTCAATGCAGATTGGTTCGAATCTGCTGAATGTCCAGCCCACATCACAAAATCATTGTGACAATTCCAGGACGCGGCCATCGGGCGATCTAGGAGGATCGACAGTGTAACAAGACCACCTGACGTACGCAAAACCAATCACGTCAGGAGGCCCCGTTGCTTCGGGGCCGCCATCTGTGTACCATCATCTGAACGTGTGTTTCGACACGGAGATGGGGGTTCAACAGCGCTTTTCCCCGAAAGACAATTCTTTATATAGCACCAAAGTCGCAAACCACAAATCCTCCGGCGGCGAACTTCCACAGACTTTAATAAAAAGAATTTTTCTATTTATAACTGTGGCGAAAATTCCGCAGGTTCATATTGCTGAACGAATCACCTGCTTAGGCGCCGGGTTTGGCGGCCAGATTTGCCTTTGCCCCCCATTGTGGTGTGGACACTTATCGCATCCATAAGATGATGGCTGCGATAGTGACGACGGTGCGGTAGTTGCTCGCGGTTTTTTCGAAGCGCGTTGCGACGCGGCGGAATTGCTTGAGCTTTGAGAAGCAGCATTCCACAAGATGACGCTGGGCATAGAGATGCTTATCGAGCGGGTGTTTGAGCGCACGCGACGGATTGTTGGGGATGACGGCGCGCGCGCCCTTGGCAGCGATGGCTTGGCGCAGGTAATCGGCGTCATAGGCCGTATCGGCCATGACGATCTCGGCAGGCAATCCCTCGATCAATGCGGCGGCTTGCGGTGCGTCGCCCTTCTGACCCGCGGTAAGCGTGAACCGCACCGGACATCCCAAGCCGCGGACGGCCATATGGATCTTGGTGCTCAGGCCGCCGCGCGAGCGACCGATTGCCTGATCTTTAGACCCCTTTTTTTGGCCCCAGCGGCGTGCTGATGCGCCCGGACGATGGTGGAGTTGATGATCAGATATTCGAAGTCCGGGTCATCGGACATCGCCTCGAAGATCCGGCACCAAACACCCTTCCTGCTCCATCGGCTGAAGCGCCGGAAGACGCTGTTCCAATCTCCAAATACCTCTGGAAGATCACGCCAGGGAGAGCCGGTACGCACAATCCACAGCACACCTTCCACGAACATCCGGTTGTCGCGCCCAGTGGAGCCCTTTTGGTCAGGTCGACCTATGATCAGCGGCGCCATCCGCTCCCAAGCCGCATCGCTCAAAACCAACCGATCCATCACACCCAAAGCTGCCTCCCCAAAAGCAGTCTTGAATCTGATTTGCTCCTGAAAGGGAATCCCTAGAGTCCACACCACCTAACGCATGATCGCTTTAATCAGAATAGATTTGGGATTCCCAAATTGATCGAATGTTTCATCCCATGTTTTAATGGTGCATTCTCGTCGCAAGATTCGAAGGAGGCACTATGGGCCAGGTTCTTCATGGGAGCGCCACAACGACAGAGGCGATCCGTCGAGCGATACAACATAGTCAAGAGAGCCTGAGGGCGCTGGCCAAGCGCTACGGCATCAATCAGAAGACCGTCGCCAAGTGGAAGAAGCGCACTTCGGTGACCGACCTGCCGACAGGGCCGAGGGAGCCGAGATCGACGGTACTCTCCATCGAGGAAGAGGCGGTCATCGTCGCTTTGCGGCGCTACACGCTCCTGCCCCTCGATGACTGCCTCTATGCGCTGCAGCCGACGATCCCGCATCTGACGCGTTCGTCATTGCATCGCTGCCTGCAGCGCCACGGTATTGGCCGGCTGCCGGATGTTGAAGGCGACAAGCCTCAGAAGAAGACGTTCAAGAGCTACCCGATCGGCTACTTCCACATCGACATCGCCGAGGTGCGAACCGAACAGGGCAAGCTCCATATGTTCGTCGCTATCGACCGTGCCTCGAAGTTCGCCTTCGTCGAGTTGCATGAGAAAGCCACCACCGCGGTCTCAAGAGACTTCCTCCTGCGCCTGATCGCCGCCGTCCCCTACAAGATCCATATCGTGCTGACCGATAACGGCATTCAGTTCACCACACCCGGCGCCGGAGGCTCGGCCGTCCCATTGATCAAGGAAGCACTTGCCAAGGGCGAGCGCTTCCGCGCCCACGCTTTCGAGCTGGCATGCGCCAGAAACGATATCGAGCATCGCACGACCAAAGCGAAGCATCCCTGGACCAACGGCCAGAGCCTGTCCTCGCGAAGGCGGGGATTGACCGAACCATCAAGGACGCCACCGTCAAGCGCTTCTACTACGAAAACCACGACCACCTCCGCCGGCATCTCGCCGACTTCGTCGCCGCCCACAATTTCGGTCGACGTCTGAAGACCCTCAAGGGGCTCACGCCCTACGAGTTCATCTGTAAGACATGGGCCGCGCAGACAGAACGGTTCTCTCTCAAATCCGCTCCAGCAAATGCCGGGACTAAACATCTAGCCCAGCTTCCGGCAGCTATAGGCATAGGTCCAATTCGGTAAGCTCACCTCGGGCTGGTTTGCCAGCTCGGGGGTTCGGGCGATCAGGTCGCGTAGTTGCGACATCACGCGGTCCTGTTCCGCCTTGGGCAGCGTCGCGATGCTGCTTACCGATAGAACCCGGTCGATGATGACGTTTTCGGGGGATCCGGTGTGGAAGTTCCGAAAGCGCACTTCCTCGATCGGGCCGAAGCCTTCAGCCGGAAATTGTCCGCGCCACTGCATCGTGTCCCAGGATGGCAACTCGAGTGGTTCATAAGGCGCCATGATCTCGATGATGGCGGCGACCCAGGGCACGGCTGCGTCGCGGATGTTCCAGATCAGCCCGAGCGCGCCGTGCGGGCTCAATACGCGGCGAATCTCGGCCAGGCCTTCAGGGTTCGCGAACCAGTGAAAGCATTGGGCGCAAAGAACCGCATCGACAGAGCCATCGGGCATCGGGATTGCCTGCGCGGTGCCCGCCTTTGCGTCGACATCGGGAAAACGGGATGTGAGCTGCGCCCGCATCTCCGCCAGCGGTTCGACCGCGACGACGCCAGCACCGGTCGCCAGCAAGCGTGGCAGAAATTTGCCGGTGCCGGAGCCCAAATCGAGCGCCGTCTTCCCCTGGCCTAGGCCAAGCGCCTCGCGCAGCCACGCCTCGGTTTCGAGCGGGTAATCGGGGCGGCCCCTGGCATAGGCCGCGGCCTGGGCAGCAAAGCCTGATGCTGCAACGGGATGGATGTTCGCCATAAGCGTGCTCCGACGGCTTGTCACTTCCGGGTAAATGTCTACAAAGGAGCCAACGCGGGAGGATGAAACGCTCGCCGCAATTTAAGACTAGCAGGATACGCCATGAAATTCACGGTCGGCTGGCTCAAGGAGCATCTCGACACCAAGGCTTCCGTCACGGACATCCATGACGGGCTCATCCAATGCGGCCTGGAGGTGGAGAGTATCGAAAATCCGGCGGAAAAGCTGAAGGATTTTACGGTCGCGCGCGTCATCGAGGCCGCGCCGCATCCCGATGCCGACAAGCTGCGGGTCTGCAAGGTCGAGACCGGCACCGGCGTGGTGCAGGTGGTCTGCGGCGCGCCCAATGCGCGGACGGGTATGATCGGCGTGTTCGCGGCTCCGGGCGTCTATATTCCCGGCACGGATTTCACCCTCGGCAAGGCCAAGATAAGGGGCGTCGAGTTGATGGGCATGCTGTGCTCGGAGCGCGAATTGCAGCTCTCCAACGAGCATAGCGGCATCATCGAATTGCCCGAGAGCGCGGGCGGGCACGTCGGCGAGCGCTATGTGGATGTGATGGGCGTTGGCGATCCGGTGTTCGACGTTTCGGTGACGCCGAACCGGCCGGACTGCCTCGGCGTGCGTGGCATCGCGCGCGATCTCGCGGCGCTGGGGCTCGGCAAGCTGAAGAAGGAAGGCGAGGGCTTTTCGGGTAAGGGCAAATTCGCCAGCCCGGTCAAGATCGCGCTGGAATTCGACGCGGCGTCGGCCGATGCCTGTCCGGTCTTTGCCGGCCGCATGATCAGGGGCGTTAAGAACGGCCCGTCGCCCGACTGGCTGCAGCAGCGCCTGCGCGCCATCGGCCTCAGGCCGATCAATGCGCTGGTGGACGTCACCAATTACATCACCTTCGACCGCTGCCGGCCCCTGCATGTCTATGACGCCGACAAGCTGCGAGGCGGCATTCGCGCGCGGCTCGGGGCGAAGGGCGAAAGCTTCCAGGCGCTCGACGGCAAGCGCTATGAGGCGGACGCCGAAACCTGCGTCATCGCCGACGATTCGCGCGTGCTGGGCTTCGGCGGCATCATGGGCGGCGAGGAGACGGGCTGTAGTGAGCAGACGGTGAACGTGTTCATCGAATCGGCCTATTTCGATCCCATCCGGACGGCGCAAACCGGCCGCAAGACCGGCATTCATTCCGATGCGCGCTTCCGCTTCGAGCGCGGCATCGACCCGCAATCGGAACGGCTTGGCGTCAATCTGGCGACGACGATGATCCTGGAGATGTGCGGCGGCGAGCCGAGCGAGATCGAGATCGCCGGCAAGGAGCCGGACGGCAGGGCCGTGATCGCCTTCGATCCGGCTCGGGTGGAGAAGCTGACCGGGCTGAAGCTCAAGCCGGCCGATATCACCGGCACGCTGAAGAAGCTCGGCTTCGAGATCGGCGGCAGCGGCGCCAGCCTGACCGTCACCGCGCCGAGCTGGCGCCCCGATGTGCACGGTGCCGCCGATCTGGTGGAGGAGGTCATCCGCATCGTCGGCGTCGATCATGTGCCGGTGACGCCGATGAGCCGCGCGCCCGGCGTGTCGAAACCGGTGATGACGGAAGGGCAGAAGCGCAATGCGCGCGCCCGCCGCGTGCTGGCCGGACGCGGGCTGGTGGAGGCGGTGACGTGGTCGTTCATCCCGCGCGGCGATGCCGAGCGTTTCGGCGGCGGCCAGCCCGAGTTGGAGCTCGCCAATCCCATTTCGAGCGAAATGTCGGTGATGCGGCCGAGCCTGCTGCCCGGCCTGATCGCGGCGGCGCGCCAGAACGCCAATCGCGGCTTTGACGACATCGCGCTTTGCGAGATCGGACAAATCTATCGCGGCGACAGGCCGGAGGATCAGCTGATGGCGGCGGCGGCGTTGCGCATTGGGACGGCGCGGCTTGCGGGAGGTGGACGGCATTGGGACGGCGCGGGCAAGGCGGTCGATCTGTTCGACGCCAAAGCCGACGCGCTCGCGGTGCTTGCCGCGCTCGGGCTCGATCCGGCCAAGGTGCAGATTACACGCGGCGCGCCGGACTGGTTCCATCCGGGCCGCTCGGGCGTGATCCGCCTGGGGCCGAAAAACGTGCTGGGTCACTTCGGCGAATTGCATCCGCAAACCCTGAAGACGATGGACCTGGACGGCCCGGCCGCTGCTTGCGAGCTGTTCCTCAACGGCATACCCGCCTCGCGCCGCAAGGGCAGCGCCAAGCCGCCGCTGGAGCTGACGGACCTGCAGCCGGTGCGCCGCGATTTCGCCTTCGTGCTCGCCTCCGATGTGCTGGCGGGCGATGTGTTGCGCGCGGCGCGGGGCGCGGACAAGGCGCTGATCGCCACTGTCGCGGTGTTCGATATCTTCGAGGGGCCTAGCCTCGGCGAGGGCCGTAAGTCGCTGGCCATCGAAGTGACGCTTCAGCCGCGCGAAAAGACATTGACCGACGAAGATATCGAGGCGGTGTCCTCGCGTATCATCGCCGAAGTGAAGAAGGCGACCGGCGGCGAAATCCGCGCCTGAGCGCGGGCGCTATCGCCGCTCACTAAACGGTCAGGAGGCCAGGATGAAATCTGTCGTCAATCTGCGTGACGAGCTCGAAACCGTCGCCGAATATTGTTCACCGCGCATTGTCGGCCGCGTGAATGACCAATATGTCAAGGTCGCCAAGATCAAGGGCGAATTTGTCTGGCATAAGCATGACGAGGAGGATGAGATGTTCTTCATCGTCAAGGGCAGGCTCGTAATTCGCTATGAAGATCATGCGGTGACACTGAACGAGGGCGAATTTCACGTCGTGCCGAAAGGCGTGATGCACAATCCGCTCGCCGAGGAAGAGTGCTGGCTTGCACTGATCGAACCGGTCACGACGAAACATGCCGGCGATACGGAAACCGCGCTGGCGAAATCCGTCGAGGACCAGCTTGCCGAAGTCTAGCATTACAGTTGCATTTTTTTCTGCGGCTCTGAATCCATGGGTAACCATGATTCGGAGGTCATGGATGGCGGGAGCATCGATCGAGGCGACGCTGGAACTTTGGGCGTCGTCGCTGTGGGACGTGAAGGCGCGTCTGCGTTCTCTGTTCACGCAGGAGCGTGTTGCTGCGTCAGCGGGGCTTTTTCTCGACGGTTTGCTTGGCGATGAGCGCCGCAAGACGGGCTGGATGCGGGCGGAAGCGGCAGGCGATCCCGGCCCGTGGCGGCAACAGGCCATTTTAGGGCGAGGCCGGTGGAATGCCGACGATCTGATCAGGCCGCTGCTCAGCGCGCGCATCTGAAATCAAAAATGCAACTGTAATGCTAGAGCATGATCGTTTCAAACGGAACCGATCCTGCTTTAGATTTCTTTGTTTTCGCACGATTTTTCGGGAAAACCGGTGTCCATCCCCGCCTTCGCGGGGGACATGCTTTTCCCGATCGTGCTCTAACGCGCCGTGCCGGGGGCCGGGATCGATTGCGGCCGGCCGCGTCCGCCGCCCGGATCGATCGGCAGGAACTCAACCCCCGAGGACTGCACCGGCTGCGGATAGAGCGTCATCAGCTGCAGCACCTCCGGCGGCAGGCCGCTCTTCACCGGCAGCCCGAGCGAGGCCGCTTCCTGGAAGGTCAGCGCGTAATCATGCGTCCAGTAGCCGCCCGCCAGTTTCTCCGCGAGCGCCGCCGCCCGCTCCTCGCCCAGACTTTTGCGCGTCAGCTCGATCGCGCCGCGCTTCACCTGGGCCAGCGCCTTCTCGCTCATATCGGCCAGCACCAGGGTGAGGTCGTTCACTTCGCCAACCGGCTTGCTGTCGCGGGCGCGCACGATGCTGGCGGCGGGGAAGCCGAGTAGCTGCGGGTCGATCGGGCCGAGCACGGAGAACTCGTCCATGACGATCTCGTCGGCAGCGAGCGCGATCAGCGTTCCGCCCGACATCGCATAGACGGGCACCATCACCCTGACCTTGGCGGGATGCGCCTCCAGCGCCCTGGCGATCTGCATGGCGGCAAGCACCAGGCCGCCCGGCGTGTGCACGATGAAGTCGATCGGGCGGTCGCGCGGCGTCTGCTTGATCGCGGCGATGATGGTCTGCGCGTCCTCCAGGTTGATGAACCGCGAGACCGGAAAGCCGAGCAGGCTGCGCTTTTCCTGGCGATGAATCATGGTGATGACGCGCGTGCCCTGCGACCGCTCGACCGCCCGGATGGCGTTGGCGCGCCGCATGGCGCGGACGCGCTCGGTGATCAGCGGCTGCAGCGCGAATATGAGAAAAGCGATCCAGATCCAGGATGAGAAATTTTCCATAGGCTTGCCCCCCAAATTGTGGCCAAATACGCGGAAATACCGCGCCGGGGCCGATGATGCCGTATAATCGCCACGACATTGCAGCAATTTCTGGAAACCGCCGAAGTTCCGTAAGGGAGGGCAGAAGGTTTGGTCATGAAAAGCCCCGGCCAAAGACCGGGGCGAGTTCGCTCGTTTTTGTTCTTTTGGTTGCCAGGCGGTCCCTGCGAGGGGAAACGGAATTGGAGCGGGCGCTTTGGTTTGTCGTCTGATGAATCAAATAACCACGCCGACACTTGCGCAGGAAATGAGATCATTAAATGCATGGCAACGCGATTGGTTCCAACGGGTTGATTTTATAGGCTCCGACGAGGGTTACTATGGTGGCGCTGAACCATTCGACTTTGTTTCAAACGTGATATAAGTCTGAGATTGTGCATGTTATTTTCTGAATCCGGTTCGATTCGTGGAACGATTTTGCTCCGCCGTTTCGCGGAGATTGGCGGCTCGATGCCTTTCCGTCGCAACCCGATTTCACTATCCCTTGGCCGCCGCGCATTTGCGGTGGTTTCAGCCTTTGGCCACATGGCCTCCGGAGCGCGGAGAAGACCATGACGGCCTATGCCGAACGTTTCGCCAGCCTCACCGATGCCCGGATCACCTCGCGGCTGGGGGAGGTCAAGCGCCGCATCCTCCAGCTTGGCGAGGAGCTGGAAGGCTCGGTCAATGGCCGCGTCGGCGGCTTCGTCAACGGATTGTTGAGCGATCTGGAGACCCATAGCTGCCGCATCGCGGTCATCGGTCAGATCAAAGCGGGCAAGAGCACGCTGATCAACGCCCTGATCCGCCGCCCGGATCTGCTGCCCACCGATATCAACCCGTCCACCGCCGTGATCACCAAGCTCTATTTCGGCGCGTCGGCGGAACAGAACAATACCGCGCTGTTCCAGTTCTTCAGCGACGACGAATGGGACCGCATCATGTCCGGCGGCCGCGCCGGCGCGATGACGATGCAGCGCCACGAGGCGCTTCGTCCCGAACAGCTCGACGAGCCGCTGGAAGAATTGCGCCAGCGTGCCGAAATGCGGCTTGGACCTCAATATCCCGCGCTCCTCGGCAAGCATCATTTGTTCTCCTCCGTCACCGCCGGGCTGCTGGAACAATATGTCAGCGCTGGCGACTATGCGGATTTGAGCGGCGGCGGCGGCGAGAACTCCCGCCATTTTTCCGATATCACCAAGACCGCCGAAATCTTCCTGGAAGGCCAGCCGCTCGGCTATCCGTCCGTCATCATCGACACGCCCGGCGTCAACGATCCCTTCCTGGTCCGCGACGAGATCACCCACGGCAATCTCGGCGAGGCAGACATTTATCTCGTCGTGCTGACGGCGCAGCAGCCGCTTTCGGGCACCGATATGGCGCTGCTGCGGATGCTCAAGGGGCTGCAGAAGGACCGGATCATCGCCGTCGTCAACCGCGTCGATATCGTCAATACCACGGGCGGCGAGCGCCGAGCGTCTGGTCGCCCATGTGCGGGCCAGCCTCAAGCGCGAATTCCCCCATGCCGACATTCCCGTTATCCTCGCCAGCGCCCATTGGGGCAATTGCGCCCTCGGCAACGACGAAGACGAGCTGACCATGGCTTTGGCTTCCTTCGCCGATTATGCCGGGGAAATGGCGCGGCGCGGCGAAGTGGGCTTCGAGAGACCGTCTCCCGACTGGCCGCGCGAACGCGCCGCGCAGATGCTTTATCGCGCCTCCGGCATCCCGGCGATCATCTCGGCCATCTCCAGGCTGATCGGCCATTCGGTGACGGCGGAACGGCTGCTGCCCGGCGGCCTCGACGCTGGGCGCATTGTCGCGCAACACCTGCATTTCGGTGCGCTACGGCCTGAAGACGCTTGAGGGCGGACAGAGCGGCGAAAGCTGGCTGCGCGGTAAGGCGATCAAGAACCTGCAGATATTGGAGCATCTGCTGGCGCAGGTCGAAGGCGCCCTGACCGCTTGCGAGTATGAGTTCACCGCGCTGACCGGCGAGGAAGTCGACCGCCTGCGCAAATTCATGAATTACACCGTGGAGAATTTCGCCGAGCAGCAGCGCGAAAAGCTGATCCAATACGGCTCCTATGCCAAATTCCGCGGCCATTTGCAGGAGCAGATGTTCCAGCTCCGCTCGCAGCTGGCCGAGGATTTCTATAAATACATCACCGAGATATCCAAGCAGTTCCTGACCAAGCAGCAGGAAGCCGAGGCGGCGCTGCGCCAGACCACCAAGAACGCCTTGCCCGATCTGGACGACATCCTGCATTTCGGCATCCAGGCGGCCAATCTGCCGCCGCCTTCGATCATGCCGCTCAGCAAGGTGACCTGCCTCGATATGGACCGCTACTGGCAGGCGCGCGCCCACGCGACCTCGATCAACACCGCAGAAGCGGAAAAATTCAAGCAGACTGTCGTGGCCGCCATTCTGGAGCTGATCAACGAGCTGTTCGAATTGGCGGAGATCACCCGCCAGGAGCATGTGTCGGACGCGCTGCGGCGGCTTCGCTTCCTCAGTTACAGCGCCATCTACCCGATCGCGCAGCAGCTTCAGCAATTGGTCACCTCCGCACCATGCTGCATCCCGCGGCGCCCGCCAAAGGGCAATTGAGCGCTCCCTTGTTCTGGGAGCAATTTTTGGCCGACTGCCGCGGACATCTGCTACGCTGCGAAAAGATGAGCGCCAGCGCAGCCGAAATCAGGCGCCAATGCATTCAGATGATGAATAATTAGGAGCCCCGCCCCGGTGGCAAGATCGGAAGACAGCTTGCTCGATGAGCTTGGGTCCGTTCGGGACGCGCTCGCTGTGGCCAACGCCATGCCGGGCGGCAGTCAGGCGGTACGCTCGGCCGTCCGGGCCACGTCCCGTCTATACGGCGCCGTTGCCCGGCCGATCAGAATCGCGGTCATGGGAGAGGAAAACTCCGGCAAATCCTTGCTGATCAACTATCTGCTCAAGCATCAGGTGCTGCCGTCTGGAGCCTTTGCCGGCGAGAATACCCAGCTTCTCATTCGCTACGCGCCCGAAGCCTCGGTGCATGCGGTGAGCGCCGATGGCAGCCGCAACCGCCTGACGTCCAAGGCGTTCGGCCGCCTCGTCAAAGCCGATCCGGGCAACCCCTCTTCCAATGGCGGCGTCATCTACGATGCGACGCGCCCGGTGCGGAACGCCTCGCAGGCGCTCATCGCGGCCGGGCTGTCCGGCGGCGATCCACGCGAACAGCGGGCGCCGTTGCGGCTGATCGAGGTGGGTATGCCGCTCGCCTTCCTGCGGCGGGTCGAGATCATCGAGGTGCGCAGCTTTCCGGGAGGCCCCGCCAGCGTCCCCTCGGCGCGGGCGTTCCGCCAGGTCGATCTGGCGATCTGGTGCACGCTGGCGACGCAGGCCTGGAAGGAAACCGAGGTCGTCGCCTGGAAGCGCATCCCGCCAGGACACCGCAAGCTGGCGCTCATGCTGGTCACCTACAAGGACGCCATCCGCCGCGCCGCCGACGAAACCAGGATCGCCGCCCGCCTGCGCCAGGCGACATCGGGCCTGTTCGACGACGTCATCCTCCTGTCCGTGAACCAGGCGCTGCAATCGCTGCTCACGCCCGACGCCGAAATCGCCAGGGTTTTGCATCATAAGAGCAATGTCGAGGCTGCCGAACAAGGCATCACCCGCCTGATCGAGGAATGGCAGCGGCGCCGCCTGCAGAAGGCCGGCCGGCTGCTCGGCGGCCTCGCCCAGGCGCTGGCTGTGCCGGAGGGCTATGGCGGTCGGGCCGTCCGGGTCGCTGACCTCGCCGAACGGCTCGGCGACCTCGCGGCAGACTATCTTAACGCTTCTCCTTCAATTTCTCTGACGGAAAAGGCCGCATGAGCGGTCTCCAACCTGGCTCATGCTCATGATCGACCGTAGGAAGCAGCTTTGCGCCAATTGCATCTTCTATTGCCAGGATGTCGATCCTGAAAACCGGCTGTATTTCGACGAGAAGAGCGGCGAATGCCGGCGCCATCCGCCGCACGGCAATTTCGCCTGGGTCCGCACGCGCTCCTACCATTGGTGCGGCGATTGGGAGGCGCGTTCGGACCGGCTGGCAAGCTGGCAGCGCCCCGCGACGCATCCCAAGGACGACCATGCGGTGCTGCTGTATCAAGCGCGATGCGTTTTGCCGCCAGAGCGGAATGATCGTCGGCTACTGGAACAACGCCTTCGGCAAATGGCACGATGACGGCGACCAGCTGTTCGAATATGGCGAGTTCACCGGCTGGATGGACCTGCCCGAACCGCCTGACGGCATCTAGAGCACGATCGGGAAAAGTGGTGTCCACTTTTCCCGATCGTGCTCTAGTCGGAGATCCGCCATGAACCAGACATTGCTGCTGATATTCGCCCTGATCTTCGTGTGCAGCGTGCTGTACGCGATGATCTCCGATTATAGCCGGCTGCGAATTCCCAACACCGTCTCGATCGTGCTGGTCGCCGCTTTTGCCGTCTTCGTCGCAATCGGCGGCGTTGCCAATGTCTGGCCGCATCTGCTGCTGGCGGGCGCGGTGCTGGTGACGCTGTTCGTGTTCTTCGCGCATGGGCTGGATTGGCGCGGGGGACGTGAAGCTGCTCAGCGCGCTGATGCTCTGGGCGGGCCCCGCCAACGGCGTGCCGTTCGTGGTGCTGTTCGCGATCCTGGGCGGGATCTTCGCGGCGGGGCTACTGGCGTTGCGCTGGGCGCTGCCCTATTATCCGATGCTCGCCGAACTTCCGGTGATGAGCAAATTCAGCCGCTGGGCGCGCAACGGCCTGTGCCCATACGGCCTCCCCATCGGCATGGCCGCGCTTCTGCGTCGCGCCTTCGATCTTCGCCGTCCATTGAAGGGAACGGACGGCGCTCACTCACTTGGACGCCGTCGAGTCGCGCGCCGCCCCGGTTTAGCTGGCCTTGCGCGCGCCTTTCGCCTCCCAGCGGTCGAGAAGCTCGATATTGTTGCGGATGTAGGGATTGTCCGGCGCCTGCGACGAGGCGGCGATCAGCGACTGCCGGGCGCTGCGATAATCGCCTTTCAGCATCTGGTGATAGGCAAGGTTGTTGAGCACCGTCGGCGTGTAGCCGGTGATCTTGACGAGCTGTTCATACGCCCGGTCGGCCAGATCGAAGCGCTTCAGCCGGTCATAGGACGCAGCCAGCCCCAGCCACGCCTCGGCATTGTTGTGCCGCTCCTCGATCGATTGCCGGTAGAACCGCTCCGCAAGCCCATATTCGCCGTTGCGGTAATTGGCCTTCGCCTTTTGCAGCCAGATCTCTTCCGGCCCCGAACCGAACGAGGAGGACGAGGTGATGTTTCCCGCCAGCTCCTCTTCGGGTGCGCCATCCTCCATGAACGATTGGCATCCGGTCAGGGCCAGGGCCATCGCCCCGATCAGCCGCGGATTTGAAAAACAGTCCCCTCATCGTAGTCCCCCAGTCCAATTCTCAAAAAAATGCATGTCTGATACGCAACACAACTGGCAGGCCGATGACGACCAGCATCACCGGAAAAATGAAAAGCCCCAGCGGCAGCGTAAGCTTCACCGGAAGCGCATGCGCTTTTTCTTCGGCGCGCGACAGCCGCTTGTCGCGCAATTCGTCGCTGTAGATGCGCAGTGCGTCGCCGATGCTGGTGCCGAGCTGCTCGGTCTGGAACAGCAGCGAGCCCAGCGCCATGACCTCCTCAAGGCCCGTGCGGTGCGACAGGCTTTCGACCGCTTCCGACAGCGTCGATCCGGCCCGCAGCTCAAGGCTCATCAGATAGAGATTGGCGCCCAGAAACGGATAGTTGTGCGAGATTTCGCGGCTGATGCGGTCGATCGCGGCGCGCGGTCCCAGACCCGCCTCGGCGCAGATGACCATCAGGTCCATGAAATCGGGAAAGCCGTTCGCGGCATTCCTCGCGCATGACCTTCTGCCGCCGCGCCAGATAGCGTCCGGGCAGCAGGAAGCCGATCCCGGCGACGGCGCACATCAGCGCGTTTTTCGTGGCCGGCTGCGGCGACAGGCCAAAATACATCAGCGCAAGATGCAGCGCCCAGCGGCAGCCCGATCAGCAGGCAGAACCGGAACGCCTGAAACCATAACGCACTATGCGCGCCGAAGAAGCCGGCGCTGACCAGCGAACGCTGCAGCTTCGACTTCTCGGTTTCATGTTCGCCGGCCTTGCGTCCGCGCTCGACGGTGGCGAGCAACGCGGTGTTCTCGGCAAAGCTGCGAAACCGCAGCGAGCGCGATGTCGTTTCCCATTCCCGCTCGGGCGCCGCGCCGGACGGCCCATAGGCCCGATCGACGATCGTCCGCTTGCGGATATCGCTGCGCCGCTGGATGGTGTCGGTAACAGCCAGCACGAAGAAGAACATGCACATGAACGTAAAGAATACCGCTCCGAACAGGACGGTCCCGTCCGGCTGCACTTGTCCTCCAGAGATATAGTTCAGTATGGTTTCCATCAGACGCTGAACTTTACCATTCGATACATGACGAAATTGCCAAGCATCATCCACGCCACCGCTCCGCCCAGGACCGGCTTTACGATGGGTTCATTCCAGATCGATCCGTAAAAGCTGGGCGAAATGACCCAGAAGATCCCGAACAGCGCGATCGGGATGATGCTGAGAAAGATCAGCCGAATAGCGCCCTTCCGCCGATAGCGCCTTGGCCTTGCGGCGCAGCTTGAAGCGCTCGCGGATGACCTGTGACGAGGTTAGTCAGGATCTCGGCGAGATTGCCGCCCATCTTGGACTGGATGGACACCGCCACGCACCAGCAGCGACAGGTCCGGCTGGCCGACGCGCGAGCGCAGATTGACCATCGCGGTTTCCAGATCGAGGCCATAGGTCAGCTCGCCCGCCGTGATGCTGAATTCGTCGCCCAGCGGCTGCGGCATCTGCCGTCCCACCGTCGCGATCGCCACCGGGATGGCGTGTCCCGCTTTCAGCCCGCGAACCAGCACGTCGATGGCGTCCGGGAGCTGCGTCTTCGAACTTTCTCTGCCGGTCGGCGCGCATCGATCTCAGCACCTGGACCGGCAGGCCGATTCCGATGGCCGCGGCAACTGCAGCGGACACCGCGATGTCGCTTTGCAGGATCGATGCGACCGCATAGGCGCCGGCAAACAGGAACGCCATGGTGAACAGCACGCCCTGCAACGCCCACCGTAATGCCCGATTGCAGAATGAGATGGTTGAGCGGAATGAACGGCAGCGAATAATGCCCTTCCGCCGAAAGGCTGCGGCCTCTGCGGATGCGCGTCAGCTCGTTCTGGTTGATGTCGCTGGCGCTCGAAATTGGTCAGCCGCCGGTTCACCGTCTTGCGGTGCATGCGATGCGCCGACACCACAAGATACAGCACGCTGACGGTCAGCAGCACGGAGACGAAGACCAGGATCGGGACGAGCTGTGCCGCGTTCATTGCGACTGCCCCGGATCGAAAAAGTCGTTGGGGAAGCTGAAGCCCTTGACCTGCAGCTCGTCCATGAAGCCGGGCCTCAGCCCGGTGGCGCGGAACTCGCCGCGCACCTGGCCGTCCGACGCGGTGCCGATGCGCACGAAGCGGAAGATCTCCTGCATCTGGATGATATCGCGCTCCATGCCGGTGATCTCGGTGACGCTGACGATGCGGCGGCGCCCGTCGCTGAAGCGCTGCAAGCTGCACGATGATGGTGATGGCGGAGGCGATCTGCGTGCGCACGCTCGATTTCGCTCATATTGAGCCCGGCCATGCCCACCATCTGCGTCATGCGGGCGAGCGCGTCGCGCGGATTGTTGGCGTGGATGGTCGCCATCGAGCCCTCATGGCCGGTATTCATGGCCTGCAGCATGTCGAAGGCTTCCTCGCCGCGCACCTCGCCGATGATGATGCGGTCGGGGCGCATACGCAGCGCGTTCTTCATCAGCTCGCGCTGGCGGATCTCGCCGCGTCCCTCGATATTGGGCGGACGCGTTTCCAGCCGTCCGACATGCGGCTGCTGCAAGCGCAATTCGGCGGCGTCCTCGATGGTGATCAGCCGTTCCTTGTGCGAGATGCTGGTCGAGAGCGCGTTCAGCAACGTGGTCTTGCCGCTGCCGGTGCCGCCCGAGACGAGAATGGTCAGCCGCGCGCGAACCGCCGCGCTGAGCAGCTCGGCCATTTTCGGCGTCAGGCTGCCGACCGAGACGAGCCCCTCGATGTCATAGGCGTGCTCGGCGAATTTGCGGATCGAGACCAGCGGCCCGTCGACGGCGATGGGGCGCACCGCGACGTTGATGCGCGAGCCGTCGGCGAGGCGGGCGTCGATCATCGGCTGCGATTCGTCCACGCGCCGGCCCACCGCGCTGACGATCTTGTTGACGATGCGCAGCACATGCGCTTCGTCCTTGAAGCGCACCGGCACCTGCTCAAGCTGGCCGAAGCGCTCCACATAGACCTTCTCATGCGTGTTGATGAGAATGTCGCTGATGGTGGGGTCTTTCAGCAGCGGCTCGATGGGGCCGAGGCCGGTCAGCTCGTCGATGACCTCATTGGTGAAATTCTCCAGCTCGCGCGTGTTGAGCAGGATGCGCTCGGACGCGGACGTAATCGGCGACGATTTCCGCCACCTGCGAGCGCAGCTCCTCCTTGGAGAGGCGCTCCACCATCGCCAGGTTGAGGTCGTCGATCAGCTTGCGGTGCAGACGGACCTTGGCCTCGATCAGCTCCTGCTTGATGAGCTTGTTGTCTTCGCCGTTCATTTCGGCAAGGCGCCGCTCCATCGGCGCGGGTTCGGTTCGCCTTGCTGGAGTAGCTGCGCGTATCCAATCCGCCAATCTTGTTGCCGCCTGGGCAAAAATCTGTTCGACATGACGCGCGCCTCAATTCTTCCGAGTTCAAGCGTTCACGGTTGGGCTGCCAGGATACGCTCCAGCGCTTTTTCCACCTTGCTGGACCGGCTGATCGCATGAAATCGGCAGGCCGCGATTGATCGCTTCCTGCACCAGATCGGGGCTGTCCGGAATGAAGCCGGCCAGCCAGTCGCGCAGCAATTGCTCGGCATCGCTTTTCTTCAGGCCGGAGCCGAACAGCTTGCCGTGATATTTGTTGACGATCACCGACGATCCGCGCCTCTTCGACCAGCTTGGCCGAAATGGCGTCGAGCATGTAGCGGGCGTGCCGCAGGGCCGGGACGGTGAAATTCGTCACGATGAAGACCTGGTTGGAACCCCAGATCACATTGTCCATCCAGGGGTACCAGTTCTTCGGCAGGTCGATGACGACATTGTCGAACGAGCGCGACAACAGGCCGAGCACCGCGCCGATCAGCCCCTCGCTGATCTCGAAATATTTCGCCGGAACGCGCGGCGTCGCCAGCACCGACAGGCCCGAGGAATGGCGCGTCAGCATGACGTCGAGAAGCTGCTTGTCGAGGCGGCCGGGCGCATTGGCCAGTTCCTCGATGCGGAATGCCGGCGCCACATCGAGATAATCCGCGATCGAGCCGTCCTGGAAATTGAGATCGACCAGGCAGGTGTTCTCCATCTGGCGGCTGGCCCGGCCCAGGATGAACGCCGCCTGGATCGCCAACGTCGTGTTGCCGGAGCCGCCCGCCGCCGGAAAGAAGGAATAGCACACCGCATCCTTGTTGCGGTTCTCGACGGCGGGCGTGCGGTTCAGGCGCTCGCAGGAGCGGTAGATATCGACGAACGGGCTGTCCTTGGGCAGCCAGTCATCCACCTTGATCTGCACCAGCCGGCGGACGATCTCCTGATCCAGAAAGCTCGAGAGGGCGATGACCGGCGTATCGGTGAAGCGCAGCTTCTTGAGGCGTTCGAGCGCCGCCAGATCGTCCGGCCCGGCGGTTTTCAGATCGACGAGCAGAACTGCCCGGCAGCCGCTCGCCGTTGAGCATCGCCTCGACATCGGCGATCTTGCCTCTCACCGAGCGCATATTGAAATGCTTCTTCTCGACGAAGCCGTGGGCAAGCAGCTCCTTCAGCTCCACGTCCTCGCTGATGAGGAGGACGTCGACCTGCTGGTCTCCGCGTAATGCGCTTTGTCTGGCCATATCGTCCAGATTTGCCCCGGACTGCGCGCCGCTCTTGGAGGGAGCAGCCGTCGCAGGCCGAAACTTCTCCATTATCGCCATAGTCTAATCCAACTCTGCCCTACGCCGAACACAACTTCAAAGCAGCGCGAAATGCTACCCGTCACACGCGTCAGTATCTTCACCTGCGCGTTCGCTTGCGAGCCCGGCCCCGCCTGGCTGGATATCGATGTCGTATTGATCCCCTTAGGCGGAATGGATTTGTTCTGCTGGTAGCGGTCCACCGCGACACCGGCGCGGTTGCCCTCCTGATTGATGTTGGTGTTCTTGGAGTGCAGCGGCCAGGGGTCGATCGTCTGCGTCACCGCATTGGTGGCGATGGCGTCTCCCGCGCTGAGCGAGATGGTGTCGCGCCTGGAGCGGTAATCGTCGTCATAGCAGCCCGAGAGCATCGCCGGAGCGATGATCGCGGCGGCGGTCAGGCCCAGCCTGGCGCCCTTTTTCAGACCCGAAATCATTATTTCACTCCCTTGAAGCCAGAGGCGACGGGCTGTTCGTCCTTCCAGTCGATGATGTGGCCGGTAAAGCCGTCGGGCTTGCCCGTATAGACCTCCTGCTGGCCGCGCAGGAAGAACTCCGCGTCGTTGCTGGGCAGCGTCTGGTCCAGCGGCGTCGCGATTTTCTGGCCCGGCGCGCGCGGCTGCACGAGGCGCGGCGTGACGATGATGATGAGATCGGTTTCCTTCTTCTGCCAGGCCGCGCTCCGCAGCAGCGCGCCGAGGACCGGCACATCGCCGATCCAGGGCAATTGCTGCTGGTTCTTGACGTGGTTGCTTTGCAGCAGGCCGGCGATGGCGAAGCTCTGGCCGTCGCGCAATTCGACCGTGGTCGAGGCGCGGCGCACCGTCAGGCTGGGGATCTCGACATTGCCGATCTTGACGACGTTGGTGGTGTCCAGCTCGCTGACTTCGGGCTCGATCTTCAGGTTGATCTGGCCATCGGCGAGCACGGTCGGGGTGAAGGCCAGTCCGATGCCGAACTTCTTGAACTGCACCTCGATCTTGTCGTTGTCGTTGGAGACCGGGAAGGGGAACTCGCCGCCCGCCAGGAAGCTGGCCGTGTCGCCCGAGAGCGCCACCAGGTTCGGCTCGGCGAGGCGCCGGGCGAGGCCCCGCTCCTCCAGCGCCTTGACGAAGACGTCCGTCGACGTGTTGCCGGAGATGATGCGGCCGGCGAGCGACCCGAACGGCACCGAATTGCTGACCAGCCCCGCCGCCAGATTGTTGATGAACCCGTCCTCGGTGTTGCCCTTGAAGCTGTCGACGCCCGTCAGGCCGGAAACCCGGCTGCCCTGAACCGAGGCGTTCACGCCCAGCGCCCGCGAGGCGTTGCGGTCGGCCTCGATGAAGCGCACCTCCAGCATCACCTGCTGCGGCGCGGCGACCCGCATGGCATTGGTGACATCGTCCTCGGTGAGCTGCTTGGCCAGCGTGACGGCATATTGCATCGCGACGGCATCCGGCACGACGCCGGTCAGCAGGATCTTGCCGTTGACCGTATCGATCTTCACGTCGGCCAGCGCCGGATTGGCAAGCATCCGCGTCTTCAGGCTGTCGACATCATAGGTCACTTCCACATCGACGACGCCGAGCAGCTGCTTGCCCCCGTCGAGCAGCGCCAGCCGCGTAACGCCGATCTTGCGCCCGACGATATAGATCGACCGGTCGGTGAGCGGCACTACGTCGGCGACTTCGGCATTGCCGACCAGCGCTTCGGTGAAAGGCGTGGCGACACGGATGGTCTCGGATTTATGCAGCGTGACCTTGACGTCGATCCGCTCGCCGGTCGGCTGTATCTGGTAAACGCTGGGATCGGTTTTCTTCACGCGCGCCTTGGCGGCGTCGGCCGCCGCGCTGCCGCCGCCGGCGAACAGCACCGCCATGCCCAAAGCGGCAACGCATCTGCCGAGCGGCCAGCGGCGGATGGCTCGCGCCGCGCCTTCAAGCCTTTGCCGGCTTCGGATTGCCAATGAGGTCACCATGCCCAAATTCCCCTCGCCCCCGCCATGCTTGGATCTCTCGTCACAAAATGCTTTTTGCCGCTCAGCGGCCGATCTCTTGATGGCTCAACATTTGTTCTGTGAATATCCCGTCAGGCCTGACTTCCGGGAGCACCTGATATTCTTTTCGTTCCACCGATCGCGTCACCCCGATGACTGGTCCGATGGGTTTTGGCTTGCCGGCGAGCGCCCGCTTGTTCGCGTCGATCAGATCGTCGACTTCGATCGTGCCGGTGACCTGTGAATCTGCGCTCCCCGCGATGCGCTGCAAGGCCAGCGACAACTCGCCCACCGACCCCGCCAGCACCAGCTTCTGTGCGTCTTCGATATTCACTTCCAGCGTCACCGCCTTGGGCGGGGAGGCCTGATCCTTGCGCTGCGTCACCTGGTCGATAGCCAGCACGCGGATATTTTGCAGCAGCACCACCACCGACGATGTAGCCTTGGCGGCGGTCTCGTTGTTCGACCTGCCGCCATAGGTAAGGAACACGTCGACCCGGTCTTCCGGCTGGACGAAGCCGGCAACACCCGCCACGTCATTCACTCGGATGGTGACTGCCTTCATGTTCGGCGACAGCTTTGCCGAGAGAGCGTTCGCCGACTCGCCTCCGACGAGCTTGTGCTCCAGGATCGGCTCGTTCGCCCCCACATTCACGAGGACGACCCGGCTTCCGCTCGGCCCCAGGGCCGCTTCCTTGGTCGGGAAGGCGCCTTTGGGAGCGGAGTCGCCGGGCCATGGAACAAGCTTCAAGCTTTCGGCGTTGAGTTTGTCGCCGTATTTCAGATCGCGCGCAGCCACGACGATCGCGCGAGCTGGAGTCACCACGACAGCCTCGGTATCAGAAGGAGCCCGCGACGACTGACTGACAAGCCAGACGCGTGCGAGCAAGGCCGCCGAAAGCGCGCAAATCAGTGCAATGCCGATCATAACGACATTACTCAGGCGCATCGCGACCTCCCTTCTGCTCAAACTTCGGGTAAGGTAGTGTTATGCGTTTACCAATTACGGAGTGACGCCGCTGAGCACGGTGCTGATTTTGCCAAATAAGCCACTGATGTCGGTGCCCAACAAAGTGATTGACGTAACGATGACGGCGACCATGAGCGCGGTCAGCACCGAATACTCAACGAAGGAAGCGCCGCGCTCTTCACGGGCGAAGCTCTTGACAAGAGATTGGAAAGAGGTAGCCATGGAATTTACTCCGACTGTGATTGTTTGCACGTTGTGAGTAGCTTTTGGGGGGTCGAGCTTTGCAGGGCGTTGGCCCCCCAATCGTTTCCAGCGTGGTTAAGCCCGAAACTTACCGAATTAAGGGGAAACCCTGAGGCAGGCGCAACGTGGTCAGGGTTGTTAAGATTGGGTTAATCCCGCCAAGGTTGTGAATAGTTTTATTCAACTAAAAATTGTTAATCGGGTTTGTGTTGAGGGCGCGAATATGGCGCCGTGATGTTGATCAGATGACTTTGTGAAACGTTTCCGGTCAATCGCAGTATCCAGCGCTTTAACACCCCCGGAATTTCCCATCTTATAGACTGGCAATTCTTTTTTGTCCCAAGCCGTGCAGGCCTATGTCCTGCAATATTGAAGCGTTATCTTGAGTTGATGTTGAACCGATGGGTTACTGTCGGACGATTACAGCAGCATAATGAATGCAAATTTACGAATATTTGCCTCGATTATGCAAACCGAATCGCCCCGTAGCGGAGCGCAAGTGCGGAAAACCACTAGGTATATGCCCTGTGGCCTTCGGGTAACACCCCTGGTGGAAATACGGATTGACGTCGAATTCCGTGCATAATGCGGAAGAAATTGAAGCGTGGTTAACGCCGGAAGTTTCGTAACTGAACGGTTATTTGCTCAAGCAGCGTCCGAATATCGGAAAGCACACCGGCAATTCACCCGTCACAAAATACGTACTCGATTCCCCTTTGTGCTTCAGTGGGACCGAATTCTTGTGCAATGCGCGGCCGCTAGCGGGGAAAACGTCTCCCCACTGACAATATATCGGCCCCTAATTCGGTAACCGCCTCGTGCGCGGCATCCCGCCTCCGGCATGCAGGGTGCCGGCTAAAGCAAGCTCGGTTCAGATAAACGCTTGTCGCCCCGGCCATCGAGCCCATGCGCGCTAACATAGGTGCCGTGCTTCACCTCTCCCAGGGAGGTCGGCGCTGGAAGCGCCGGGTGAGGGGAGGCAGCGCTTCTGTCGAGCCTTTGCGCCCCGTCACCCCGGCCCTCTCCGCACGAGAGAGGGGGGAAATCGGTGGCAGCTCTCAGAGCCCGTATCGCAGTATGTTAGTGCCTATGGGCCATCGAGCCGGGGCCTAATGCGGTCTCCGCGAGTCAACGCGGGTAGGATCAGGCCTTGGATGTCCGCTTCGCGTCGTCCGGGCGACAAAACATCCCTCGGACCCTCGTCCCTAAACTGATCGGGCACTACGCGCCTTGCAGCGCCTTCTGCAGATTTTCATCGACCTTGCCGATGAAACCCTCTGTCGAAAGCCAGCGCTGCTGATCGCCGACGAGCAGCGCCAGATCCTTGGTCATGAAACCGGCTTCGATGGTCGAGACCACCACATCTTCCAGCGTCTGGGCGAATTTGGTCAGCTCGGCATTGTCGTCGAGCTTGGCGCGATGCTTTAGGCCGCGCGACCATGCATAGATAGAGGCGGTGGAGTTGGTCGAGGTCTCGCGCCCCTTCTCAAATTCGCGGAAATGCCGGGTGACGGTGCCGTGCGCGGCCTCCGCCTCCACGGTCTTGCCGTCGGGGGTGAGCAGCACGCTGGTCATCAGGCCGAGCGAGCCATAGCCCTGCGCCACCGTATCGGATTGCACGTCACCGTCGTAATTCTTGCAGGCCCAGACGAACCCGCCGGACCATTTCAGCGCCGCGGCGACCATGTCGTCGATCAGCCGGTGCTCATAGGTGATCTTCCTGGCGGCGTACTGGTCCTTGAATTCGGCCTCGAACACTTCCGCGAAGATGTCCTTGAAGCGTCCGTCATAGGCCTTCAGGATGGTGTTCTTGGTGGAGAGATAGAGCGGATAGCCGCGCATCAGCGCATAATTCATGCTGGCGCGGGCGAAATCCTTGATGCTGTCGTCCAGATTGTACATCGCCATGGCGACGCCGCCGCCGGGGAAATCGAACACCTCGTGCTCGATGGTCTGGCTGCCGTCCTCGGCCACCCATTTGATCGTCATCCGGCCCTTGCCGGGCACCTTGAAGTCGGTGGCGCGATATTGATCGCCATAGGCGTGGCGCCCGACGATGATCGGCTGGGTCCAGCCCGGCACCAGCTTCGGGACGTTGCGGCAGATGATGGGCTCGCGGAAAATGACGCCGCCGAGGATGTTGCGGATGGTGCCGTTCGGCGATCTCCACATCTTCTTCAGGCCGAATTCCTCGACCCGCGCCTCGTCCGGCGTGATCGTGGCGCATTTGACGCCGACGCCGTGTTCCTTGATGGCGTGGGCGGCATCAACAGTCACCTGATCGTCGGTGGCGTCGCGATTCTGGACCGAGAGGTCGTAATACAGCAGGTTGATATCCAGGTGAGGATGGATGAGCTTATCCTTGATGAGCTGCCAGATGATGCGGGTCATTTCATCGCCGTCCAGTTCGACGACCGGGTTGGCCACTTTGATCTTGCTCATTGTCTTCCTCGACCTGTTGTCCGAATCGTGTGGGCTGCTATGACAGCGCTGCGATGCACAATAAGGGAGGCTTGCGCGCCCGCCAAGCCGCCCAAGGGTGAGTATGCATGGAAAATGTAAAGTTGAACCCAGCAGAACGCCACGGCGGCGGCGAAAGCGCAGGCTTGCGCCCGCCGGTCATCATCCTCGTCGAGCCGCAGCTTGGCGAGAATATCGGGCAGGCGGCGCGCGCCATGGCCAATTTCGGGTTGGAGGAGCTGCGGCTGGTGGCGCCCCGCGACGGCTGGCCGAACGAAAAGGCGATCGCCGGCGCCTCGGGCGCGGTGGGTATCGTCGAAAATGCCGCGGTGTTTTCCACAATCGGGGATGCAATCGCCGATCTTCACTTTCTGGGGGCGACGACGGCGCGTATTCGTGAAATGGTAAAGCCGGTTACCACGCCGGAAAGCGCCGCGCGCGATATCGCCGAGCGCTCGCGGCATGGGCAGCGCTGCGGGATATTGTTCGGGCGCGAGCGGTCGGGCCTTGAAAATGACGAAGTTGCGCTGGCGGATACGCTGATTATGGCGCCGGTCAATCCGGCCTTCGCCTCAATCAATCTGGCGCAGGCGGTGCTGATCGTCGGTTATGAATGGCGCAAGCTCATGGCCGGATCGTCCCTCGGACGCGGTACCCGGTTCGACGGGCCGGCGAGCGAAGGTCTGTACCTGAACAAGTGCAATCCTGCAACACGCGGCGAGCTTCTCAACTTCTTCGCCCATATGGAAGCAGAATTGTCGGAAGCGGGTTTTTTCAAAACTGACGAGAAGCGTCTAAGCGTGATACGAAACATGCGCAATATGTTCGAGCGGGCCTCATTAACCGATCAGGAAGTGAGGACTTTGCGAGGCATGATCGTTGCGTTAACGGGACTGCGGCGCACGCGCCACAGGGTGGAGTAGCAGGGCAACAGTGTCATAGTTATGCCGCGTTTGTGGTATTGCGATGGCCTCGACATAATGGCAGCGTGTGGCCCTCGGAGGGGACTACAGGGCAGGGGATGCGAATGATTAATTTCAGCCGACTGGGATATGTAGCGTGTCTTTTCTCCGGCCTCGCCTTTGCCGCCGCAGCGACGGCGCAAACGACGGCCGCGCCGAAGACGGACAAGGAAGCCGGCGACAAACAGGAACTCAGCCAGAAATCCGTGAAGCTGATCACCGGCTTCGCGCTCACCACCATACCGAGCGAAATCAAACAGCCCGACGGCAAGGTGCTGAAGATCGACCGCTCCAATCTTGAGCGCATTCTGGTGCCGCTTGAGGATGCCCGCCGCATCATCATGACCGCGCGCAACTCTGCCCACGCGCAGATGTGCGATCTGCCCGAGTTGCAGGCGGAGAACTACCTCGCGCTGATGCGCTCCGAGCAGGCCAAGAAGAAATGGTCGCAGGAGCAGATGCTGTTCATCAACAGGCTGCATCTGTTCACCGTTATGTGGCTGACAGGCAATGTGAAGTTCCTCGAAAAGGACGGCAAGAAAGAGCCGACCGTCATTTCCGAACCCGACAAGGGCGAGAAGAAGACGTGCAGCCCTGAGGAAAAGGAAGCGGTGAAAACCAACATCGAGGCGTTTCTGAAATCCATTCAGAAGTCCTGACCTGGCGCCATGTGCGGCGTTGACAGCGCCGCACCCTTTCAGCTATCAGAATTCCAGGCGGACCAGTGTCCGCCTTTTCTCATGCCCGTGGCGGCCATTCTTGAGGGTTCGCCTGTCGTTTTCCGGTCAAAGCTGTTCTTTGCAACCGTCCGGACAAAAGGAGGAGGGCATGGTCACTTTGTCGAAACCATCTCTATTCGGAGACAAACATGACCAAGCGCATCAGCGCCAAACATAAGATCGACCGCCGTCTGGGCGAGAACATCTGGGGCCGGCCAAAAAGCCCGGTCAATAAACGCGAATACGGTCCCGGCCAGCATGGCCAGCGGCGCCGCGGCAAGGTTTCGGATTTCGGCGTTCAGCTCCGCGCCAAGCAGAAGCTGAAGGGCTATTACGCCAATATCAACGAGCGCCAGTTCAACAACATCTACCAGGAAGCGACGCGCCTCAAAGGAGATACGTCGGAAAACCTGATCGGCCTGCTGGAGCGCCGGCTGGACGCCGTGGTGTATCGCGCCAAATTCGTGCCGACGCCGTTCGCTGCCCGCCAATTCGTCAATCACGGCCACATCCAGGTGAATGGCAGGCGCGTCAACATTTCCAGCTATCGCTGCCGCCCCGGCGACGTGGTCGAAATTCAGGAGCGCTCGCGCGGACTTGTCACGGTGCTCGAAGCGGTGCAGAGCGCCGAGCGCGACGTCCCCGATTACATCGAGGCCGACCACTCCAAGATGCGCGCCACCTTCGTGCGCATCCCCCAGCTCGGCGACGTGCCCTACCCGGTGCGGATGGAGCCCAACCTGGTGGTCGAGTTCTACTCGCGCTAAGGCGCCGACGCTTGTCGCCCCGGCCGTAGAGCCGGCGACCAATGCCGTCGCCGCGAGCCAATACGGGGTAAGAGTAGGCCCCGGATCTCCGCTTCACGTCGTCCGGGGTGACACAAACAACGCGTAGCCGCTCGTATCTGCACCGATCAGGCGCTAAAACGCTCAGCTCGACGGGTAGCCGCCGATGATCGGCAAAATCTCGCCGGTGATGTAGCTGGAGCAGCACGGCGCCGCTAGGAACACATAGGCGGGGGCGATCTCCTCCGGCTGCGCGGCGCGCTTCATCGGCGTTTGCGAGCCGAAGCTCTTCACCTTGTCCGCCGGCCGGTCCGCGGGATTGAGCGGCGTCCACACCGGTCCAGGCGCGACCGCGTTGACGCGAATGCCGCGCTCGATCAGGCTGGATGCCAGTGACCGCGTGAAGGCGTGAATGCCGCCCTTGGTCATCGAATAGTCCAGCAGCTCCTTGCTGCCCATGATGCCCGTCACCGAGCCGGTCATCACGATGGCGTTGCCCGGCTTCAGATGCGGGATCGCCGCCTTGGCCATGTGGAAATAACCATAAAGGTTGGTCTTCAGCGTGCGGTCGAAATGCTCCTCGGTCAGATCGAGGATATCGGCGGTATGTTCCTGGAACGCCGCGTTGTTCACCAGAATATCCAGCTTGCCGAATTCCTTGACGGTTTGCTCCACCGCCGCGCGGCAATAATCGGGATCGGCGACATCGCCCGGCAGCAGAAGGCAGCGACTGCCCTCCTTTTCCACCGCCTGCTTCGTGGCCTCCGCATCCTCATCTTCATTGAGATAGCCGATCGCCACATCGGCGCCCTCGCGCGCGAACAACACCGCCACCGCGCGCCCTATGCCGGAATCGCCGCCGGTAATCAGCGCCGCCATGCCTTTCAATTTCTCCGACCCCCTATAACCGGGCGCCTCATACATCGGCGCGACCTCCAGATCGGCCTGAAGGCCTGGCTTGCGCAAATGCTGTTCGGGAAAGCTGGCGGGATAGTCGCGCTGGCCGGCCTGCATCGGCTCGCCCTCTTGCGCCTCGGGCTGCGTCTCGTCCTTGCGGTCGATCTCCGCCTGGATGGCGCGCTGCGCCTCGACCGCCTGTTCGACTGTCTCGGAGCCGATGCTCCGCCGATCGTCGTCATTCATCTTGATATCTCCGGAAAGCCGCGCGGCTGTTGGTGCGTTCGGCAGCACAACGAGCGGCTTTGCAGCGCGGTTCCACCAAATGTTGACGGCCTCCCACCGGAATTGCGGCTAACGCCGTCGAAGCGCCCAAATGATTGAAACCCCAAGATTTCCGAAATGCGGTGCGAGCAAGCCGTCATTGGTGCCCCACTTTAATGGGCCTGATCGCCCAGGGGGGCACGTCACTCAGCCGGGGAATCCGCGCTTAGTTCCACGCCGCACGCTAAATTGTCCGGTAAAGCTCTACCTCGACCGCATCATCGGCGTCGCCCGCGGCGAGCCCCTTCTCGGCGACACGCTGACGGAATGCATCCAGCTGGGCCGCATGGGCGCGCCGCTCAAAGGCGGCCTCGTCGGCATAATATTCGTAAAGCATGAATAGGTCGGGATCGCTCGCCGATCGGTATGGCGGATCGACCAGGATCCCGGGCTCGTCTGAGCGCAACAACGATACCTGATCAAGTAGCCGATGGGCCATCGCATCGCCCTTGCCGGGAGCCGCGCGGATTCGAGCGACGGCGATGAGCTTGCCGGGCTGCTGGCCCCGAGGGCCGCTATCTAGCCGCCCGACCGAGAGCTCACCGATTTCCACGCGTCGCAACCGCGCGCGGCCAACCGAGAGCCGTCCGATTGCCAGCGCACCCACCGCCATAGCGCCCACCTCCATGGCGCCCAAAGCAAGCGCGCCAAGAGCGGCGGTTCCGGTCGCGTTCGCGCCGGTCGCTACTGCGCCTCGTGCGGATCTCATCCGCTCTCGTTCTATCATTCTCGCCCTCTCTCATCGCTGCTATCAGGTTACCACGATGCCGCTGGTGACGAGCAAGCTGAACCATGCCCATCTCGCGCCTCGGCTTCGTCAGTGTGGAAGCGATGACGTTACCGACAAGCTCCGACGCCTGAGCATCGGCAAGGAAACCGGTGGCGCGTTAAGCCAGTTTCGAGGCGAAAGCAGCCTTTCTTTCCGCCCGGCCCTCTTCCGCTCATCGACCCATAACCGAAATTCAAACTCAGACACCACCCAAACGCGCAAAACTCAGGCGATTTCAGCAGGCAAGCTGCCCCGCCGAAGACAAATTGTCGAACTCCGGGCAACTTAGACTAATTGATGAAACTCTCGCCATTCAGCGACATTGCGGGGCGGGTTACCTCATGCCATCATTCGTAGATGAATGAGGATGGTTCCGCACTGCACAAAAGCCTCCTGTTTGTCTGTCTGGGCAATATCTGCCGCTCGCCGATTGCCGAAGGTGTATTCCGGCATATTGCGGCGCAGCGAAATCTTCTTAACCGCTTCACCATCGATTCCGCCGGGCTGGGAAGCTGGCATATCGGCCATCCGCCGGATGACCGCGCGCAAGCGGCGATGCGGTCGCGCGGCGTCGAGATCAGCGGCTTAAGGGCGCGCCGCATCGTGCCTGCGGATTTCGAGAGATTTGACCTCATCCTGGCGATGGACCGTGCCAATCGCGACGCCCTGCTGAAGCTTGCGCCAAAGGAACGGCAGGGCAAGATCCACCTGCTGATGGATTACGCGCCGAATATGTGCGTCCACGAAATCCCCGACCCGTTCTTCGGCGAGAACAATGGCTTCGACTATGTCGGGCAACTGATCGACGCGGCCTGCCGCGGGCTGCTGGTCAGCCTCACGGCGAAGCCGCCGGCTCAGGCGACACCGACGGCAAGGCCGCTGGCGTCGTTGAAGGGATAGCCCGCTTCGACCACGTAAGGGCCGCCGCCCTGGTTGGAGCGTGAGGAATACAGCACGAAGCGGTCCGCCGTGAACGGTTCGGACATGAACCCGCCGAAATAGGACAGATACTCCGCGACTGCCTGAGGACGTGTCTCGCGCAGGCGCGCAAGCGTCACATGCGGGCTGAAATTGCGCTGCTCGGGCGGAAGGCCCGCCAGACGCGCGGCGCGCTCATGCGCCCGCTGCAGCCGCAGCAGCGGCTCCGAGCGCCTGAGGCCCGCCCAGAGCGCACGCGGCTTGTTGCCGCCGAACACGCCCAGGCCGCTAAAGGCGAGTTGAAAGCTGTCGAAGCGGATTTCCGAAAGCGCCGAGGCGAAGGTGCGCGCGGTGAGGTCGTCGATGTCGCCGGCGAATCGCAGTGTGACGTGATAGCGGTCCGGGTCGATCCAGCGCGCTCCCGAGAGCTTCCCCCGCAACATGGCCAAACGATTGATGATGGGATCGGGAATTTCGAGGCCAGTGAACAATCTCGGCATCTGCGCGCCTCCGTGATGCTATGCATCGCGCGCAAAGGAAAAACAGGCTCTGCGCGGTGACGATGCGACAAACAAAGACCTGGAGCGGGATGCCGCCCCAGAGCGGCGTTAACGTCAAGGATTAGGTGTTCTGTCTGTTGCTTACCTCAATCTCTTTAAGCATCTCCTCACTCAGCCTAGCATGAACGCTGGAAATGTCTGTCTTTAACTGCTCCATCATGGTTGCCCGGTCATCACCCGAGGTAACGACAGCGCGCGCGCCGGGCGAGCGGCTTCGCGCACCCCCCGCTCCCCTCAGCTTGCCTGCCCCCGGCTGCGTTTCACGCGCGCGATCAGCGCTTCCACGTCCGGCAGAATAGAATCGACGATTTTCTTCACGCCTTCCCGCGTCGGATGCAGGCCGTCGCCCAGGTTCAGGCTCGGATCGAGCGCCACCCCGGCAAGGAAAAACGGATAGAGCAGGGTGCCGTAGGATTGCGCCAGCGAGGCATACATCGCGCGGAAGCGCTTGGCGTAGTCCTCGCCCCAATTTCGCGGCGACTCCATGCCGGCGATCAGCACCTCCATGTGCCGCGCCTTGAGGCGGGACAGGATTTCGCTGAGCGCCTTCTCGGTCCCCGCAACCTGGGTGCCCTGCAGCGCGTCGTTGGCGCCAAGCTCGACGATCGCCGCGTCGGCGGCCTCGGGCATCGCCCAGTCGAAGCGGGCAAGCGCATCGGTGGCGGTATCGCCGGACACACCCGAATTGATGACGCGCACATTCAGCCCCTTGCCCCGCAGCGCCTTTTCCAGCTGCACCGGAAATGCGGCATCGGGCGGCAGTTGATATCCGGCCGTCAGGCTGTCGCCGAAAGCGACGATGACGATTTCCTTGTCCGGGGATGCGGCGCGTGCGGCCTGCGGTAAGGTGACGCCGCCAAATATTGCGCCCAGGGTCGCAAAAACGATGAATGAGGTCCATATGACTTTGTCAGCCATGCGCCAGCCTTTCACTGTTTCGGACGTATAGGGATGGTGTCGCCGTCCTCGCCAAGGGAGCTTTCCGACCGTGCCTGAAACCGTAATCGATCTCAAGGATGTTCACCTTACGCTTCCCAGCCGCGCCGGTTCCGTCGAAATTCTGCGCGGCGTGGATCTTGAGGTGCGCGCCGGAGACACCGTCGGCGTCGTCGGGCCGAGCGGTTCGGGCAAATCGACGCTGCTGATGATCATGACTGGGCTGGAGAAGGCATCGGACGGCAGCGTCCACATTGCCGGGCACGATTTCATGGCTCTGGGCGAAGACGGCCTTGCCAGGGCGCGCGGCGAAAATATCGGCATCGTGTTTCAGTCCTTTCATCTCGTCCCGACGATGACGGCGTTGGAGAACGTCGCTCTGCCGCTCGAATTCCTCGGGCGGCGCGACGCGGCCGACCGCGCTACCGAGACGCTGAATTCGGTTGGCCTCGCGCACCGGATGGATCATTTTCCGGCGCAGCTTTCCGGCGGCGAACAGCAGCGCGTCGCCATCGCAAGGGCGCTGGCGCCCAATCCCAAGATCCTGTTCGCGGACGAACCGACCGGCAATCTCGACGCGCGCAACGGCGAGCAAATCATGGATCTGCTGTTCAGCCTGCATAAGCGCCTCGGCACGACGCTGGTGCTCATCACCCATGATCAGCGGCTGGCGGCGCGTTGCGGCCGCGTCATCGCCATGGAGGACGGCCGCATCGCCGAGGACGGCGGCATCGCCCTCGCGCCCAGCGGCCTGGAGAGCGTGGCATGACGGCAGTCACTGCCGACGCGCGAAGGGGCGGCGCCGAATACACGCTGCCGCTCAGTCTGAAGCTCGCGCTTCGAGAGCTGCGCGGCGGCATTTCCGGCTTTTACATCTTCGTCGCCTGTATTGCGCTGGGCGCCACCGCGCTCGCGGCCGTCGGGACGCTCTCGGCGGCTATCCAATATGCCATCGCGCATGAGGGCAGGGTGCTGCTGGGCGGCGACGTCGAGGCCTCGCTTGTGCACCGGCAGGCGACCGGCACCGAGCGTGCCTTCCTTGCCGCGCGCGGCGCGGTCAGCGAGGCTGCGACGCTGCGCTCCATGGCGCGGCTGACCGACGGCTCCAGCCAGGCGCTCGTCCAGCTCAAGGCGGTGGACGGCGCCTATCCGCTTTACGGCGAGCCGCTGTTCGAGGACGGCAAGACGCTGGCCGATGTCAGGCGCCCCGATTCCGTGGCGGTGGAGCGCGGCCTTCTGGACCAGCTCCGGCTGAAGGTGGGAGACAGCATTCAGCTCGGCAACGCAACGGTGCGCATTGTCGCTGTACTCGTTAAGGAGCCCGACCGCCTTTCAGCCGGGCCGACGCTTGGGCCTCGGGTGTTCACCACGCTGGAAACCCTGGCCAAGACGGGGCTGGCGCAACCCGGCAGCCTCATCGAGTGGCGCTACCGCGTCAAAACCTCTGGGCCGCTGGCCCTGAACAAAGATGTCATCGCCAAGAAACTGCCCCGTTCGGGCTTCCAGATCCGCGACCACACCGACCCATCGCCCGGTATCCGCCAATCCATCGACCGCCTGCGCGACTTTCTGACGCTGGTCGGGCTGACCGCGCTGCTGACCGGCGGCATCGGCGTCGCCAATTCGGTGAGCGCCTTTATCGAGCGCAAGCGCAAGGTGATCGCCGCCTATAAGGCGCTCGGCGCGCCGGGCGGACTGATCATCCGCAGCTTCCTGATCCAGGTTATGCTCGTCGCCGTGCTCGGCATCGCCATAGGGCTGCTGCTGGGCACCGCGCTGCCTTTCCTGATCACCAGCTTTTACGGCGCCATCCTGCCGGTGAAGCTGGATGTGGGATTCTATCCGGCGCCGCTGCTGCTCGCCTCGGCCTATGGGCTGCTGATCGCGCTGATCTTCATCCTCTGGCCGCTGGGCCGGGCGAGCCGCATCCGCGCCGGCGAATTGCTGCGCGAGGAGGTGAGCGGCTCGCGGGGCTGGCCGCCGCGCATCTTCGCCGCCGCCTCGATCGTCAGCGGCCTGGTGCTGGCCGGCATGGCCGATTTTCCTCTCGCAGGAGCCGCGTATCGCGGCCATGGCGCTGGGCGCGATCGCGGGCACCTTCGTGCTGTTTGCCGCGCTGGGCTATGGCTTTCGCGTTGTGGCGCGGGCGCTGCCGAGGCCCCGGCGCCCCGAACTGGCCCTGGCGCTCGCCAATATCGCCGGGCCGGCGGGCCTGACCCAGACCGTGACGGTCTCGCTGGGCACGGGGCTTACCCTGTTGACGGCCATCGCCCTCGCCGACGCCTCCATGACCGCCGAGCTGCGCACGCAATTGCCCGAGCGCGCCCCGAGCCACTTCTTCCTCGGCGTCAACAAGACCGAATTCCCTCGCTTCAGGGCGCTGATCGCCGCCAAGGCGCCCGGCTCCGAGCTTGACAGCGCCCCGATGCTGCGCGGCCGGATCGTCGCGCTCGGCGAACGGCAGGCCGCCGACATCAAGGCGCCGCCGGATGCGCAATGGGTGCTCAATGGCGACCGGGGTCTCACCTTTTCCGACGAGGCGCCGGACAATTCGGAAGTCGTCGAAGGCTCCTGGTGGCCCAAGGATTACCACGGCGAGCCGCTGGTGTCCTTCGAGGTGGATCTTGGCCACGCGCTGGGCCTGAAGCTCGGCGACAAGATTACCGTGAACGTGCTGGGCCGCAATGTGACCGCCAAGCTGGCCAATTTCCGCACCGTCGAGTGGGATTCCCTCAATATCAACTTCGTCATGATCTTCTCGCCGAACACCCTGGAAGCGGCGCCCTACAACATGCTGGCGACGCTGAGCTGGGCCAATTCGGACCCGGCGGGCGAGGTGGAGGTGGTGCGGGCCGTCGCTGCGGAATTCCCGACCGTGACCTCGATCCGCGTCCGCGATGCGCTGGAGACCGTGAACCGGCTGCTCAATCAGGTGTTCACCGCGATCCGCGCCGCCGGGAGCCTCACCCTGATCTCCGGCGTTCTGGTTCTGGCGGGAGCGCTGAGCACCGTCCGCGCCCGGCGCATCTATGAGGCGGTGATCCTGAAAACCCTCGGTGCGACCCGGTGGCGCATCCTGCTCGCGCATATGGCCGAATATCTGATTCTGGGGCTGGCGACGGCCGTTGTAGCCTCGGGGGCCGGAGCGCTGGTCGCCTATGTGCTGCTGACGCAGATCATGGACGTTTCCTTTACCGCTTCCCCCGCCGCCCTATTGCAGGCGGCATTGCTGGCGACCATATTCATGGTGGCGTTTGGGCTTTTGGGCACGCTGCGTGTGCTCGGCGCCAAAGCTGCCCCGTACTTGCGTACGGAGTAGCGAATGGGGAATTCTCTGGACGTTTTTGGTGTCGCGGTAAGACTGTCGTCGTTTTCTATAGTGCTTATCAACGCGATCCAGGCTAAAGATTGTAGAATTCCACTCTTCCCAACTGAATGGGTTTCGAAGGGGCTTTAAATGGCAGAACTGAACAGACAGACAATCACCGGCGCGCGTGTCGGTACAGCCGCGATAGACGAAGGTCTGCGCGCATTCATGCTGCGCGTCTATAATTACATGGCGGCTGGCCTCGCCATCACCGGCATCGTGGCCTACGGCGTTTTTGCCCTTGCCGTAACCAAGGATCCCAATTCTGCGGTGGCGACGCTGTCGAACGGCGCGATGATCACCGAATTCGGCCGTCTCATCTTCGTCAGCCCTCTGAAATGGGTGCTGCTGCTCGCGCCGCTTGGCGTGGTGTTTTTCCTGTCCGCCCGCTTGCCTAAGATGAGCGTGCAGGGCGCGCAGACCACCTTCTGGATCTACGCGGCGCTGGTGGGCGCTTCGCTGGCCTCCATCTTCCTGGTTTATGCGCATGGCTCCATCGCCCGCGTCTTCTTCATCACCGCCGCCTCCTTCGGCGCGCTCAGCCTTTACGGCTACACGACGCAGAAGGATTTGTCGGGCTGGGGATCGTTCCTGATCATGGGCGTGATCGGCATCGTGATCGCCTCGGTGGTCAATCTGTTCGTCGCCTCATCCGGTCTGCAATTCGCCATTTCCGTGATTGGCGTGCTGGTGTTCGCAGGGCTCACTGCCTATGACACCCAGTCGATCAAGGAAGAATATTATGCCGGCGACACGCAGCTCGTGGCCGGACAAAAGGCGATCATGGGCGCGTTGCGGCTGTATCTGGACTTCCTCAACATGTTCCTCATGCTGCTGTCGCTGTTCGGCAATCGCGACTGAGCATCATCTCGCTGATGAACGAAAAGGCCCCGCTCGTCGGGGCCTTTTTCATGCGCGCGGCTCGGCAAACCTTCGCGAGCCATGTTATCATCAATTCGTTCCGGACACAGTTCCGGTTTATTTGGGCGCGAGCTGAACTCTACCCCGCGACGGTGCTTTCTCACCGGGGCCGGATGGGTCCGGCCCTTAGATGCGGGAATGGAGAGGCTTCATGTCGGGCGAAACTCTAGCAATCATCATCGTCATCGGTATCGTTGCCGGGTGGCTGGCGGGTCAGATCTTTCAGGGGACCGGTTTCGGCCTCGTCGGAGATTTCGTGATCGGTATTCTGGGTGCGTTCTTCGGAAACTGGCTGTTTCCACAGCTCGGCATCCATTTCGGAGCAGGCATTGTGGCAGCGATCATCAACGCCACCATCGGCGCTCTGGTGCTGCTGTTCCTGATCAGCCTCGTCAGCGGCAGCCGGCGCCGCCTGTAGCAGGCCCTCAAGACGTTTGCGTGTTTCAGGTGGCGGACGCACCGCGTGCGCCCCTGAAAGCCTTGACTCGCCTCCTTTCGGAAAACGGAAACGCTTGTCGCCCCGGCCATTCGAGCCGAGGACCAATAAATGGGTTGGATTAGGCCGGATCTCCGCTTCGCGTTGTCCGGGGTGACAGAACAGCCCCACGCCGCTCGTGCGCCTAAACTCATCGCGCAAGCGAGAGAAGCATCCTCGAACCGTAGCCTCGCGCGATGGGTTGGCGGGCGGAATCGCGCGAAACAAAGAGGCGCAGGTGAGAGGAGAATCCTCGAGCCGTAGCCCCGCGCGATGGGTTGGCGGGCGGTATCGCGCGAAACAAAGAGGCGCGGGTGAGAGGAGCATCCTCGAACCGTAGCCCCGCGCGATGGGTTGGCGGGCGGCATCGCGCGAAACAAAAATGGTGCGGGCGGTCGGACTCGAACCGACACTCTGTCACCAGAACCGGATTTTGAGTCCGGCGCGTCTACCGATTCCGCCACGCCCGCAAAGCGCTTAGGGCAAGCTGCCCCTGGCTGGCCGCGATCATAGTCATCGGCCGTCAATCGTCAACCTGAACGAAGCGCGGCGGCGGGCTTTGCCCAGCGCTTGTGGCGGCGCGGGTCATGCCTAGAGCACGATGGGAAAAAGCGGACACCGGTTTTCCCGAAAAATCGTGCGAAAACAAAGAAATCTAGACCATGATCGTTTCCAATTGAAACGACCATGGTCTAGAGCGCTGGACGCTCCGCTAACGCGGAGCTGCGCTCTAGCCTTTTGTCTTTGCATCGGATTTATCCGAAAACCGCTGCGCACTTTTCGGTTCGATGCACGAGCTTGCAGTGCCCTCATCCTGCGGGGTCAGGTCGATGTAAAGCGCCCGCGCTTCGGCGGCTGGCCCGCGTTTGTCGGAAAATCCGGCGATCTGCAGGATGCGCACCCGGCCGAAGATCGCCGCCGTGATCACATCGCCCGCTTTCACCGCATGGCTTGGCTTCGACACCTTCTCGCGGTTGATGCGGAACTTGCCCTTATCGACGAATTGCGCGGCGAGAGACCGCGTCTTGACGATGCGCGCATGCCAAAGCCATTTGTCCAGACGCTGGGTTTGTCTGGCGTCTTCGCTGGCCGGCATGTGCTCAGGCTTGGTCTTGCGCACCGCGCGCCATGCGCTCCTTGAGTTTCAGGAGGGCGGCGAAAGGCGAATCCGGGTCGGCGGCGACATCCTTGCCGCGTCTCGCCGGGGCCGCCGTTGCGCTCCTGACCCCCTGGTCGGGGCGTCCCTTGCCCCCGCTCCGCCGGTCTTGGCCCCGCCGGTCGTCGCCGCGGCGATGCTCGCGGTTGCGGTCCTGGTCGCGCCGGGGACCGCGATGCGGGACGGCCTCCGGCGCGGCCGCAGCGGAGGCCGGAGCTGCAGGCGTCTCGGACGTGGCGGCAGCAGCGGGCCGCGCATCGGCCCGGCGGCGCTCGCGAGCCTGATCCGGCCTGCGGTTAGGCTGGCGGCGTTCATCGGCCTGCACACGGCGGCGCGGACGCCAGATATCCTCATATTCCGGCTCGGCGGCGACGGGCGCGGCGGCAACTTCGCCGAGAGCTTCATCCGCGTTTGCAGCACGCTCATCGGGTGCGGCGGTTTCGGGCGCGGCGGCGGCTTGCGCGGCCTCGGCACCTTCAGCCGGTGCGTCCGCGGCGGGGGCGCCGGCAGTGGCCATCTCCGGCGCAGCGCTCGGTTCCACACCGATTTCCGGGCCGGCGACCGGCCCAGCAGCCATGTCCTGCGGACTTGTTTCGGCGCCATCCGAACCGGCGTGGGGTGCCACGCTTTCGGCCTCGCCCGAAGCGTCCGCGCTCACGGCCTCTGCGGGGGCCGCTTCGGCGCCTACGGCCTCCGCCGGGGCCGCTTCGGCGCCGGTGTCCGGGGTGGCGGCGACCGCATCAGCGCTTTCGGCCGGCAAGGCGGTGGGCGGCGCCTGAACCAGGCGGCGCTCCTTACGGAAGCCGAGCACGAACAGCACATTGCCCATTTCCTCGGCCGAGCAGCCGATGATCGACAACATCTCGGGCTGCACCTTGAAGCCGCCGCGTCCGACCGCGCCGAGCGGCGGTTCCGGCCGCGCCGGGCTCGGCTTCCAGCTCGTCAGCGGACGAATGAGATCGGCGAGCCGTTCCAGCATGTCGATGCGGATGGCGCGCGGCCCGCAGACCTGGAAGCCCGCCGCCCGGTAGAACGCCTCCGGCAGCGCCTTGTCGACACCGACCGATGTCAGCCCCTGGCGCGGCGGCACCGGCAGTTGCGCGGCGTCGATGCCGGCCGATGCACCATGCTTCAGCGCCCATAGCAGCAGCAGCAGATCGGCAGCCGCCGGCTTGAGCAGCAGCGGGAAATAGATGTTATAGGCGCCGAACCGCACGCCGAATTTGCGCAGTTCGGCCCGCGCCTGCTGGTCGAGCGCGCGGATGTCCTCCGCTACGCCTTCGCGCGGCAGGATGCCGAAATTCTCGATCAGCCGGAAGCCGATGCCGCGTGCCAGCCCGGCCAGGTCGGGTGCCTTCGACAGGTCGAGAAGCGGCTTCAGCCGCAGCTCGACCAGCCCATGCAGCCAAGCCTCGACACGCTTGACCACCCGGTCCTTGTCGGGCGGCGCGAGATGCTCGTCCGCGATCAGCGCGAAACTGGGGCGCAGCGGCTCCGCGCCCGCTTCGATGCGGCCGATCTCCTGCTTTTCCCAACAGACCGCGCCGTTGCGGGTGAGGGTGAACGCCTCGTCCTTGGCCTCGCACAGCCGGTCGGCGCGCTCGTTCAGCTCCAGCGCCAGCACTTGCGCTGCGGCACTGCGCGCCGCCTTGCCGTGGATGCCCGCCGCCGCCGTATCCGGCGTGAAGCGGAAGCCCTCCAGCTTGCCGACATAGTGCTTCTCGACGAAGATCTGGCCGCTATGCTCGATATCGGCATAGAGCTTATCCTTGTCGCGCATGCTCTTCATCAGCACGCTGGTGCGCCGGTCGACGAAGCGCTGGGTGAGCAGCTCATGCAGCGCGTCCGACAGCGTATCCTCGATGGCGCGGGTGCGGTCGCGCCAATGGTCACTGTCGGCGAGCCAGCCCGCCCGGTTCGAAACGAACGTCCAGGTGCGGATGTGCGAGATGCGGTTGGACAGCGTATCGATGTCGCCATCGGTCCGGTCGGCCAGCGCGACCTGCGCCGCAAACCAATCCTCCGGGATAACGCCCGCATCGCTCATCAGATGCTTATAGAGCGAGGCCGCCAGATCGGCATGGTTGGATTCGGAAATCTTGCGGTAGTCGGGGATTTGGCAGATTTCCCAGAGCAGCTTGATCGCGGCCGGCGAGCGGGCGAGATCGCGGATTTCCGGATCGGCGCTCAGCGCATCGAGCGCGACCACATCGTCGGCGGCCCTGGCCCGGGTCAGGCGCGGCGAGGTCGGGTTCTCGCGCAGGCTGTCCTTCAGCCGGTCCACCGACGCAAAGTCGAGCGCGACGTTGCGCCATTGCAGGATTTTCACCGGCTCGAATTCGTGGTTTTCCAGCCGGGTGATGAGGTCCGAGCCGAACGGTTCCACCTCGCCGGTCACGCCGAACGTGCCGTCCCGCAGATGCCGGCCGGCACGGCCCGCGATCTGACCGAGTTCGGCGGGCGACAATTCGCGATGCTGGCGGCCGTCGAATTTGCGCGTCGCGGCGAAGGCGACGTGGTCCACATCCAGATTGAGGCCCATGCCGATGGCATCGGTCGCCACCAGAAAATCCACATCGCCCGACTGATACAGCTCCACCTGCGCGTTGCGGGTGCGCGGGCTGAGCGCGCCCAGCACCACCGCCGCGCCGCCGCGCTGCCGCCGGACCAGCTCCGCGATCTCGTAGACGTCGGCGGCGGAAAAGGCGACGATCGCCGAGCGCCGCGGCAGCCGGGTGATCTTCTTCTGCCCGGCGAAGGTCAGCTTCGACAGCCGGTGCCGGGTGATGAAATTGGCGCCCGGCAGCAGGTCGCGGATGGCGCCTTCCATGGTGCCGGCGCCCAGGAGCAGCGTCTCGCTCTGTCCGCGGGCGGAAAACAGGCGCTCGGTGAATACATGGCCGCGCTCCGGATCGGCGGCGAGCTGGATTTCATCGACCGCGAGAAAATCCACATCGATGTCGCGCGGCATCGCCTCCACGGTGCAGACCCAGAAACGTGGCCGCTCCGGCTTGATCTTTTCCTCGCCCGTGATAAGCGCGACATTGGCCTCGCCGACGCGCGCGACGACCTTGTCATAGACCTCACGCGCCAGCAGCCTGAGCGGCAGCCCGATCAGGCCCGATTCGTGCCCAAGCATTCGCTCGATCGCCAGATGCGTCTTGCCGGTATTCGTCGGTCCCAGAACCGCGATTACGGAGTGCCCTGCGGCTGTCCGGCGCGAGGCGGAAGCGGAAGCGAAATCGGTCATCACGGCAGTTCCTTGAAGGGACGGGCAGTTGGGTGTTCAGCTCGTTGCGCAATCCGACGTTGCGCCCGGCGTATAGAGCACGGCCAAGGCGGGTTTGACCAGACATGAAGGTGCTTTTTTCGATGCCGCCCCCAAAGCCTTATTATAGGTCTTCGCTCCACGCCTGGAGGTATCCTCTGGAATATCCTATGAACGACTCATGTACGAATCGAGCAATATCGCGTCTTCACCGTTTGTTCGATGACATCGGCTCAAGGAATTGCTCACTGGGCCAGCGCCCGCCTCGCCTCTGCGCCGGTCTCCACCTGGAAGCCTGACGAGGTCAATGTCGCGCTGCCGACGGCAGTGGGAATATAGATGTAGTAGGGAACGTAAAGTTCGGCCTTGGCGAGCGGGATCATCCAGACTTCCATCGCCTCGGTCTTGGCGGCGAAATTATTGTCCTCGTCGCCTATCCTGTGCCCCGCGATTGGCAGGAACTTGACCTTGCAAATATAGGCGGGGCCTGCATAGCCGGCGCCGTCCACCCGCTTGGTGGACTTATAGGACAGTTTCAGATCGTAGCGCGACTTGCCATCGAAAATCGGCAGGCGGCGGCTGCACACCTCCTCGCCGGTTTTGTTGCTGCCGATATTGGTCAGCATGACGATGGCGCTGAGCGGATCGACGACATTGCGCATGTGCTTGCGCGTCACCGGAATACGCGATGCCGACTGCCGCTGCGGCGGATCGACGGCGATTTCCTCGACGATATTGTTGGAGAATTTGATGTCGACCGTCTCGCGCTTGTCGCTGGTCGCATAGCCGAATCGATAGGCATACGGCCGCGGCAGGCGGGCCATCACCTGGCCCGATGACGAGGTGTCGCCCTGCCACTCGAACAGAATGCCGGCGAGCACGCTGATCGTCGCGCGCGCCTTCATGCTGTATTCCTTGCTCCCTAGATCGGACCAGAGCTTGAAGGTGCCGATCCCCAGGCCATTGAAGTTGATGCTGTATTCGGCGGTGACTTTCCGCGATTGCTCGGCCGCGAAAGCAGGGTGACCGGGAACCATCCATGCGCCCAGGAGCGCGGCTCCGACGGCAAAAGAGGCAAAACGCGACGTCCCGCTGCGGCCCGCGCCCAAAGTCATCATGGAATTTTCCTAAGTATACTCTCCAACCTGACGACCCGCCGGGGGTATTTTGGTCCGCCATCACCAACCGGATCGCGCCAGGTTTTTACAAGGCCATTATCAAATGCCCTAAATTTCAAATTCGTCAATTGTATGTTTCCACATGGTTGGGGCCTGGATTGCCCGGTCCTTGTGCATCAAGACGGGCCGCCTCGCAAGACCTCCCGCGCGTCCTCAGCGCACTGCGAACCGCCATCCGCTGCTTTGCCCCGGCAGGACCCTTATGGCGGTCGCTTTGCCGGCGCAGCACGCTTGACTGCGGGGAAGGCGCTCTTTATACAGTCGCTGTTGGCCACGGCTCCGCTGTGGTCGTTTTATTTTTTCCGCCAAGACCGGAATTTTAGCGAGCTGGAGATCGCCATGTCCCGCCGATGCGAGCTTACGGGCAAGAATGCCCTGGTCGGCCACCTTGTCAGTCACTCGCAGATCAAGACGAAGCGGCGCTTCCTGCCGAATTTGTGCGACGTGACCTTGATCAGCGATTCCCTCAAGCGCAGCGTCCGTTTGCGCGTCAGCGCGCATGCGCTTCGCACGGTCGAACATCGCGGTGGTCTGGATGCCTTCCTTTTGAAGGCCAAGAACGACGATCTTTCGGACCGCGTGCTGCGCCTGAAGCGCGAAGTGCAAAAAGCGACCGCCGCCGAAGCCGCTCCCGCCGCGTAGTCCGCGCTGACGGCGTGAGGCAGAGATCGGGGGCCGGATTCCCTTATCCTCCGGTGCGATAGAAGCGCGATCGGTTTGGTTAAGCGCTCTTTTGTGTCGTCCCCGCGAAAGCGGGGACCCAGTGCTCCGTAGCACGTCTGGAGTTTACTGGTTCCCCGCTTTCGCGAGGACGACAACCGGGCATGGCTTGCCGACTCCACCTGAGCTGATTTAACATTCGCCCCCGGCTCGATGGCCGGGCGCCAAAGGTTTCCACCTTGCGCGCAGCGTTTCGGCATCCGCCCCGGCTGGTTCGCCGGGCGGCGGTGAGCGCGATAGGCTGATTCGCCGGCAGCGCTATTTCAGCCTGAACCGGGCCAGCAACGTGCGTTGGAAGAAGCTGAAATTGTCGTCGGAAATCAGGGTGATGAAAGTTTCGCCCGTCTTCGTTTCCGTGACTGCAATCCCCTCGAAATTGTCGATCGCATATTTGGTGCCGGTTTCGAGCAGCACCTCGCCATCGAGCCGCGCGCCGGGCTTGATATCGGCTGCCTTGATGAGCCGCAGCTTGATGTCGAGCTTCAGCGACGCCCTGACGAAGCTGCGCTCCAGCACCAGCAGGCTGCCGTCTCCGAGACTCGCCAGCGAGGTCACGTCGAAATCGCCGCTGCGCTTCAGAAACAGCGGATAGGATTTGCCGTCCCGCATCAGCGCGCCGGTGTGGTCGCGCTCAGCGTCCAGCTTACGCTCGGCAAAGGCGACCAGCGCGCCCTTCTGAGGTCCGCCGCGCAACAGCGCCATGCCCTCCAGCCCCTGATTGCGGTTCATGCCGGCGCAATTCGCGCGGCAGGGCGCGGCTGCCGATGGGACCGCGAAACGCGCCTTTCTCGAACGCATATTCCTCGATGCGGTGATGATTCTCGAACCCGACGAGAAAGCGGCCCTCGATGCCGCTATGGCCGAGCGCAACCAGCGACTCTGCGTCGCGGTCACGTGGGCTCCGTATCGGCAGTCCGTCCTTTTGCGTCAGCGGCCCGATCCGCGCATCGCTGACGCCCGTTATCCGTCCGCCCTTGGTGCTCAGCTTGGCGGTTAGCCAGCTGCCGGAATCGGAGATCGTCAGCAGCGCATCGTCATCGGCGTTGATGAAGAGGTCGGAATAGCCGCCGAAATACGGTGTCCGGGCCGACAGCACCAGGCCGCCATACCATTCGAGCCGGCCAAAATCGCGGTGCGCCGGGTCCGAGCCGTCGAAGGAGAAAGGTTGGGCGGACAGCTCGATCGCCTGCGGGCGAAGCGCCGAAATGTCGGCTTTCTGCGCGGCGACGGCGACGATGCACCCCGTCGCGAGCGTAAGCGCCACCGCCAGCGCCAACGCCTTCCGCTTCCGCCACCGGAGCACCCGGCGCAGCCTCAAGATCATAAACCGCTCCCTCGTTCCGGAGGCATGTCCGGACGGCGACTATCTCGACTCGCCCCTGCATTGGCAAGCCGCAGCAACCCCGCTTCCCACCGAATATTTTGCACTGCAGCAGAGGTCTGTTTGAGATGGCCGACCTTGCGTCAGCGCGGCAGATCGGAGCGGCCCATGAGGAATGTGTCGATGGCATGCGCGGCTTGCCGGCCCTCGCGGATGGCCCAGACGACAAGCGACTGGCCGCGCCGCATATCGCCGGCGGCAAAGATCTTGTCGCGGCTGGCGCGGTATTCGCGCTCATTCGCCTTCACATTGCCGCGCCCGTCCAGCTCCAGCGCCGAGATCGGCGATCATCCCGTCGCGCACCGGGCTCACGAACCCCATGGCGAGCAGCACCAGATCGGCTTTCAGCTCGAATTCGGAGCCGGGAATGTGCTGGAACTTGTCGTCGATCCGCACGCAATGCAGCTTCTCGACCCGCCCGTCGCGGCCGGAGAAGCGGCTGGTCATGACGCTGAAATCGCGCTCGGCGCCCTCGGCCTGGCTGGAGGAGGTGCGCATTTTCAGTGGCCAGTCCGGCCAGGTCAGCAGCTTGTTTTCCTGCTCCGGCGGCTTCGGCATGATTTCGAGCTGCGTGACGCTGAGCGCGCCATGCCGGAACGACGTGCCGATGCAGTCCGAGCCGGTGTCGCCGCCGCCGATCACCACCACATGCTTGCCGCTCGCCATGATCGCCTCGACATTGCCGAGCGGCTCGCCCGCGATGCGCTTATTCTGCTGCGGCAGGAAATCCATCGCATATTCGACGCCCGCCAGGTCCCGGCCCTCGATCGGCAGGTCGCGCGGCTTTTCGGCGCCGCCCGCCAGCAGCACCGCGTCGAATTCGGCCTCCAACTCGGCGATGGGCTTCGTCACGCCGACATGCACATTGCAGTGGAAGGTGACGCCCTCGGCCTCCATCTGCCGCACGCGGCGTTCCACCAGCCACTTTTCCATCTTGAAATCGGGGATGCCGTAGCGCAGCAAACCGCCCGGATTGGGCCATTTCTCGAAAACATGCACCTCATGGCCGACGCGGGCGAGCTGCTGGGCGGCGGCAAGTCCCGCCGGTCCCGACCCGATGATGGCCACGCGCTTGCCCGTCATCTGCTCGGCGGGCTCGGCATTCACCCAGCCCTCTTCCCACGCCTTGTCGGCAATGGTGCATTCGATGGTCTTGATGGTGACGGGTACGTCTTCCAGGTTGAGCGTGCAGGCCGCCTCGCATGGGGCAGGGCAGACGCGGCCGGTGAATTCAGGGAAATTGTTGGTGGAATGCAAGTTCAGCGCGGCATCCCGCCAATCGCCATGATAGACGAGGTCGTTCCAGTCCGGGATCTGGTTGTTGACCGGGCAGCCGCGATGGCAATAGGGAATGCCGCAATCCATGCAGCGCGCCGCCTGCCGCCCGACATCGCGCTCCTCCAGCGGGATGACGAATTCGCGGAAATGCCGCACACGGTCGGAAGCCGGGCGCATAGGTGCGGTCCTGGCGCTCGATTTCCAGAAAGCCCGTGATTTTCCCCATCGCGTTCCTCGGCCTGTCTCGTGCGTACTCCGGCAGTGTCGCGGAGCCCGTTTCTTGTTACGCTTTCCTACCGCCCTGGAGTAACCGGGCGTCGGCTCTGGCTACTTTTCTTCTTACCTCTCCCAATGGGAGAGGTCGGCGTGGGGCGCCGGGTGAGGGGGGACGCCTCGCGGATAGTCGGCACCCCTCACTCCGACCCTCTCCCCGTGGGAGAGGGAGTTGTCAGCGCCCGTTTTGCAGGCCGATTTCCAGGACGTCGAAGCCGGTCGTATCGGCGGCCTGGGCGACGCTCATCGCCTGCAGCGCCTTACGGTATTCGACCGGCATCACCTTGACGAATTTGGGCAGATAGGCATCCCACTGTTCCAGGATCAGCCGTGCCCGCTCCGAGCCGGTATAATGCCGGTGGTTCTCGATGAGCTGGCGCAGGCGCGTTGCGTCGAACCGGGTCATGTCGCGCTGCACGTCGACCAGCCCATGGCCTTGCAGATCGCCGGCCTGATGCGAATAGCGGTTCATCCGGTCTTCCTCGGCCGCGATCGGCTCAAGGTCGACCATCGCCAGATTGCAGCGCGCCTCGAAGCTGCCGTCCTCGTCGAGCACATAGGCGATGCCGCCCGACATGCCCGCCGCGAAATTGCGCCCCGTCCGGCCGAGCACGGCCACCACGCCGCCGGTCATATATTCGCAGCCATGATCGCCGGTGCCCTCGACCACCGCTATGGCGCCGGAATTGCGCACCGCGAAGCGCTCGCCGGCGACGCCCCGGAAATAGCATTCCCCGGAAATCGCGCCGTAAAGCACCGTATTGCCGACGATGATGCTGTCCTCCGGCACGATGCGGGACTGTTTCGGCGGGCGGGCGATGATGCGTCCGCCGGACAGGCCCTTGCCGACATAATCATTGGCATCTCCGATCAGATCGAGCGTCACGCCATGCGCCAGCCAGGCGCCAAAACTCTGGCCCGCCGTGCCGCGCAAGGTAATCCAGATGGTGTCCTCGGGCAGGCCTGCATGGCCGTAGCGCTTGGCCAAGCGTCCCGAAAGCATAGCACCGGTGGTGCGGTCCGAGTTGCGGATCGTCAGATCGAGCTTAACGGGCTGGCGATCGTTGATAGCGGGCGCCGCCAGCTCGATCAGCTTGCGGTCGAGCACGGTGTCGATCGGGTGTTTCTGCCGCTCGGTGTTGCTGGTGGCCACTTCCGGCGGCATTTCGGGCTTGTAGAACAGATGGGTGAAATCCAGCCCCTTCGCCTTGAAATGCGCGATCGCCCGGTCCTTGTCCAGCCAGTCCGACCGGCCGATCAGCTCGCGGAAACTTCTGACGCCGAGCGCGGCCATGAAGGCGCGCACCTCCTCCGCCACCATGAAGAAATAGTTGATGACGTGCTCGGGCTTGCCCTTGAAGCGCTTGCGCAGCACCGGGTCCTGGGTGGCGATGCCCACCGGACAGGTGTTGAGATGGCATTTGCGCATCATGATGCAGCCGACCGAGATCAGCGGCGCGGTGGCGAAGCCGAATTCGTCGGCGCCCAGCAGCGCCCCGATCACGACGTCGCGGCCGGTGCGCACGCCGCCATCCACCTGCACCGCGATGCGGCCGCGCAGGCCGTTCAGCAGCAGCGTCTGATGCGTCTCGGCCAGGCCGATCTCCCAGGGGCTGCCGGCATGCTTGATCGAGGTCAGCGGCGAGGCGCCGGTGCCGCCCTCGAAGCCGGCGATAGTCACATGGTCGGCGCGCGCCTTGGCGACACCCGCCGCGACCGTGCCGACGCCGACCTCCGAGCCGAGCTTGACGCTGACATCGGCATCCGGGTTGACGTTCTTCAAGTCGAAGATGAGCTGCGCCAGATCCTCGATGGAATAGATGTCGTGATGCGGCGGCGGCGAGATCAGGCCGACGCCGGGCGTCGAATGCCGCACCCTGGCGATAACGCTGTCCACCTTGTGGCCCGGAAGCTGGCCGCCCTCGCCGGGCTTGGCGCCCTGCACCACCTTGATCTGCATCATGTCGGAATTGGCGAGATATTCCGCCGACACGCCGAAGCGGCCGGATGCCACCTGCTTGATCGCCGAGCGCATCGAGTCGCCGTTCGGCAGCGGCGTGTAGCGGTCGGTTTCCTCGCCGCCCTCGCCGGTGTTCGACTTGCCGCCGATGCGGTTCATGGCGATGGCCAGCGTCGTATGCGCCTCGCGGCTGATCGAGCCGAAGGACATCGCGCCGGTGGAGAAGCGCTTGACCAGATCGGCCGCCGGCTCGACCTCTTCCAGCGGCACAGGCGCGCGGCCCAACTCGTCCGGGTCCTTGATGCGGAACAGGCCCGCGCAGCGTCATGAGCTGTTCGCTCTGATCGTTCACGGCGCTGGAGAACTCGCGGAATTTGTCCGGCACATTGCCGCGCACCGCGTGCTGAAGGCTGGCGACCGTGTCGGGCCGCCACATATGCGCCTCGCCCCGGATGCGGAACGCATATTCGCCGCCCGATTCCAGCGCATTGCGCAAAACCGGCACGTCGCCGAAGGCCTGGCGGTGGCGCTCGGCGGTCTCCTTGGCGATCTCGTCCAGCCCGACGCCTTCCACCTGGGTATGCGTGCCGGAGAAGAATTTCTGCCACGAAGGCCGATTTCAGTCCGACGGCATCGAAAATCTGCGCGCCGCAATAGGATTGATAGGTGGAGATGCCCATTTTGGACATCACCTTCAGCAGCCCTTTGTCGATCGCCTTGATATAGCGCTTCACCGCCTCGTCATAGCCGATCGGCTCGTCGATCTCCGGCAGCATCGCCTCGATGGTCTCGAACGCCAGATACGGGTTGATCGCCTCGGCGCCATAGCCGGCCAGCGTGCAGAACTGGTGCACCTCATAGGCCTCGCCCGTCTCGACCACCAGCCCGACCGAGGTGCGCAGACCCATGCGGATCAGATGATGATGCACGGCCGAGGTCGCCAGCAGCGACGGGATCGGGATGCGCTCCGGGCTCACCGAGCGGTCGGAAACGATGATGATGTTGTAGCCGTCGCGCACCGCCTGCTCGGCTTGCTCGTTCAGCCGGTCGAGCGCCGGTTCCATGCCCGAGGCGCCCAGATCGGCGCTGTAGCAGATGTCGAGCGTGATGGTGCGGAACGGCACCTTGAACGCCCCGTCCAGCGAGCGCAGGCGCTCGATCTGGTCGTTCGACAGGATCGGCTGATGCACTTCCAGGCGCTTCAGCGTCGAGGTGCCTTCGAGGTCGAGGATGATTCGGGCGCGGTCCGATGAAGGACACCAGGCTCATCACCAGCTCCTCGCGGATCGGATCGATCGGCGGGTTGGTCACCTGCGCGAAATTCTGCTTGAAATAGGTATGCAGCAGCTTGGGCTTGTTCGACAGCGCCGAAACCGGCGTGTCCGTGCCCATCGAGCCGATCGCCTCCTGGCCGCCCTCCACCATCGGCTGGATGAGGAATTTCCAGCTCTCCTGCGTGTAGCCGAAGGCCTGCTGGCGGTCGAGCAGCGCGATGTTGGATTTCGGCGCGGCGGGGCCGGGCGGCGGCAGATCGGCGACGCGGATCTGGCCGGCATCGAGCCAATCCTGGAACGGATGGCTGGACGGCCAGTTCGGCCTTGATTTCCTCATCCGAAATGATGCGGCCCTTCTCCAGGTCGATCAGCAGCATCTTGCCCGGCTGGAGCCGCCATTTCTGGATGATCTTCTCTTCGGGAAACGCCGGCAGCACGCCCATTTCGGAGGCGAGGATCACCTTGTCGTCGTCGGTGACGAAATAGCGGGCGGGGCGCAGGCCGTTGCGGTCGAGCGTCGCGCCGATCATCCGCCCGTCGGTGAAGGCAACGGCGGCGGGACCGTCCCAGGGCTCCATCAGCGCGGCGTGATATTCGTAAAAAGCGCGGCGCTTCTCATCCATCAGCGGGTTGCCGGCCCAGGCTTCCGGGATCAGCATCATCATGGCGTGCGGCAGCGAATAGCCGCCCTGCACCAGGAATTCCAGCGCATTGTCGAAGCAGGCCGTGTCCGACTGCCCCTCATAGGAGATCGGCCAGAGCTTGGAAATCTCGTCGCCGAACAAGGGCGAGGAGACGCTCGCCTGCCGCGCCGCCATCCAGTTGACATTGCCGCGCAGCGTGTTGATCTCGCCATTATGCGCGACCATCCGGTAAGGATGCGCCAGCTTCCACGAGGGGAAGGTGTTGGTGGAGAAGCGCTGATGCACCAGCGACAGCGCCGATTTGAAGCGCGGGTCGTGCAAGTCCTGGTAATATTCGCCAAGCTGGAAGGCGAGGAACATGCCCTTATAGACGACCGTCCGGCACGACATCGACACCGGGTAGTAATCGGTGCTCTCCTTGCCGTTGGTGATCGCGTAGATGCCGATTGGAAATCACCTTGCGGATCAGATAGAGCCGCCGCTCGAAGGCCTCGTCATCGGCGATATCGGTGCTGCGTCCGATGAAGGCCTGCCTGTGCCTGGGCTCGGACGACAGCACGATCCCCGGCAGCCCGCTATTGTCGACGGGCACGTCGCGCCAGCCGAGCAGCGTCTGGCCCGCTTCGGCGATCACATCGACGATGATGGACTTCGCAGCGTTCGCGCCATTCGGCGTCGAGCGGCATGAAGAACTGGCCGACGCCATATTGTCCGGGCTCCGGCAGCGAGAAGCCGAGCCGCGCCGCCTCCGCCGCAAAGAACTCATGCGGGATCTGCACCAGCATACCCGCGCCGTCGCCGGCCAGCGGATCGGCGCCGACGGCGCCGCGATGCGTCAGGTTGAGCAGGATCTTCAGGCCGTCCACGATAATCTCGTGGCTCTTGCGGCCCTTGATATCGGCGATCATGCCGATACCGCACGCATCATGCTCGAATTCGGGCCGGTATAGGCCTTTCGCGCGCGGCAAAAGACTGCCGCCCTGCGTGTCCGCAGAAGGGGCGGCGCTGTAAGGCATCCGTTGCGTCATGGCGATCTTCACTGGCCTCGATCTGTCGGCAGCCGGCGTCGGATACCGGCCCGTTTGGTGCAGCCGACCGCCTCTTGCCCTAGGCCATCGGCGGTTCTGCGGAATTCATGGCCGGGCAGAAAGCGCGTCCGAGACTGTTACGCCGGGACACCTGATGATACCGATTTCCGCCGTCACCTCAAGCGGGCCGGCTCAGGCGATGTTTGCCCTCGGCGCGCAAAAACCCCCGCCCGCCGCTTTTCCGTATGGGAAGCAAGACGAGCGAGTTTTTTCGCCGTAAAGGACAGCAAGGCTGACCTACCTTCACCGAAGATGACAGGTTTTCGGCACCATTGCAAGGGTGCGGCAGGGATTGCAGCGGCCCTACGCGGGACGCGCCGCACGGTGCGGAAGGTCACAGATTTTTGGCGATCATCGCTGCGATGGCACGGATGCTTTCTTCGTCGCGGCGATAGAATGTCCATTGCTTAATCCGTGTGGCGTGCACCAGACCGGCGTGCGTCAGGAGCCTCATGTGCTCGCTTAGCGTCGGCTGCGAGATGCCCAGCTTCTGCGGCAATGAACAAACCGCAGACGCCGTCCTTCACCAGATCGCCATCGGTCTGAGGGCGAAAATGCGCACGAGGGTCCTTCAGCCATTCCAGAATCTGAAGGCGGCGTTCATTCGCCAGCGCGCGGGCAATCTCAATGCGAATCATTTAGTTAATTTGCCAAATAACTAATTGCCTCATATTCTGCCGCCCTGTTCCCCCGTTTCGTACTCCCAGGGTAAGGCCAGGTCATGCAAAACTATGTCATCGATACCGAAATCAGCGTCGGCAATCTTGCTTTGATCGATGTCGGGAAAATCGCGGAGGATGTCACTGAAAAATGGCGCAACCAGACGCTCTGCCGCGTCAACAACTGCGTCGTCCGGCTCGGCGTCGTCGAAGGCGAATTCCACTGGCACAAGCATGACAAAGAGGATGAGTTTTTCTTCGTCGTAGAGGGCGAACTTCTGATCGACCTGGAGGATCGCACCATCGAGCTCGCGCCAAAACAGGGTTTTACCGTTCCGCGCGGTGTCATCCACCGAACGCGCGCGCCATCACGCACGGTCATGCTGATGGTGGAGGGCGGCGGCGTCATTCCGACCGGCGACTGACCGAGGCCGCGAAAACAGCGCTCTAAGCCAAATCCTCGACATTGGCCGGTCCGCCGCCCCGGATGCGCTGCGCCAGCGCCGCCTCGACGAAAGCGTCGATGTCGCCGTCGAGCACCGCCGGCGGATTGGTGCTCTCCACGCCGGTGCGCAGGTCCTTCACCAGCTGATAGGGCTGCAGCACATAGGAGCGGATCTGATGCCCCCAGCCGATCTCGGTCTTGCCGGCGGCCTGCGCCTGCGCCGCTTCCTCGCGCTTCTTCAGCTCCAGCTCATAGAGCCGCGCCTTCAGCATCGTCCAGGCGGTCGCCTTGTTCTTATGCTGCGACCGCTCGTTCTGGCACTGCACGACGATGCCGGTCGGTACATGGGTGATGCGCACGGCGCTGTCGGTGGTGTTGACGTGCTGGCCGCCCGCACCGCTGGCGCGATAGGTGTCGATGCGGCAATCGCCCTCGTTCACCTCGATATTGATGTCGTCATCGACAGCGGGGTAGACCCAGACCGAGGCAAAGCTCGTATGCCGGCGCGAGTTGGAATCATAGGGCGAGATCCGCACCAGCCGGTGCACGCCGGATTCGGTCTTCAGCCAGCCATAGGCGTTCGGCCCCTTGACGAGCAGCGTCGCCGATTTGATGCCCGCTTCTTCGCCGGGGCTGCTTTCGATCAGCTCGGTCTTGTAGCGGCGGTCCTCGGCCCAGCGCATATACATGCGCGACAGCATCTGCGCCCAGTCCTGGCTTTCCGTGCCGCCGGCGCCGGCATGCACTTCCACATAGGCGTCATTGCCGTCGGCCTCGCCTGAAAGCAGCGCTTCCACCTCGCGCTTCTGCGCGACCTTGACCAGCGCGGCGAGCGCCCGCTCGGCCTCGCCGACGATGTCGTCGTCGCCATCCTCCTCGCCCAGCGCGATCAGCTCGACATTGTCGTTCAGCCCGCTTTCCAGGCTGGCATAGGCGCGGATCGACTCCTCAAGCTGCTGGCGTTCCTGCATGACGCCCTTGGCCTTTTGCGGTTCGTTCCACAGGGACGGGTCTTCGGCCAGAACGTTCAGCTGCTTCAGCCGCGCATTCGCCCGATCCCAGTCAAAGATGCCTCCGCAGCAAGGCCAGGGATTCGCGGATCTGGTCGACGATGGTCTGCGTTTCGGCACGCATGTTTGTTGCTCCAATAGACAACAGACTAAGCCGCCGCCTCGGAAGAAGCGGCGGCCCGGCGCTTGGCTGGGTTCAGTAGAGGCCGCCCGCCTGGGGCTGCCTGGCATAGCCGCCGCCGAAGCTGACGCCGCCGCCGCTATCGGGCTGCTGCTGCTGCGCTTCCGCGCCCGGATAGGTGACATAGGACAATGGATCGGGCGGATCTTCGTTCGGCTTGTAGGCTTCCAGAATGGTCTTCTCCGACCCTTGCGTCGCCCGCATGCCGGTCTTGGCGTCGATGCGCACCAGCTTGATGCCCGGCGGCACGCGGAACGGCGTTGCGGGCTTGTCCTCCAGCGCCGCGCGCATGAAGTCGCGGAAGATCGGCGCGGCGATGCCGCCGCCCGTCTCGCCCTTGCCCATCGGCCGCGGATTGTCGAAACCGACGAACACGCCGGCAACCAGATCGGGCGAGAAGCCGACGAACCAGGCGTCCTTTTCGTCGTTGGTGGTGCCGGTCTTGCCGGCCAGCGGCTTGCCGACCTTGGACACCTTATAGCCCGTGCCGCGCTTGACCACGCCTTCCAGCATCGAGGTGAGCTGATAGGCCGTGTGCGGGTCGATGATCTGCTTGCGCGTGATCGCTCAGCACCGGCTCGGCCTGCCCGTGCCATTCCTGCGCGTCGCAACCGGGGCACTCGCGATTGTCGTGGCGCCAGATGGTTTTGCCGAACCGGTCCTGAATACGGTCGATCAGCGTCGCCTGCACCTGCTTGCCGCCATTGACGAAGGAGCAATAGGCCGTCGTCAGGCGCAGGAGCGTCGTCTCGCCCGCGCCCAGCGCCATCGACAGGAGCGGCATCAGCTGGTCGTAGACGCCGAAGCGGCGCGAATATTCGCTGATCAGCGGCATGCCCAGATCCTGGGCCAGGCGCACCGTCATCAGATTGCGGGACTTCTCCAGGCCCAGCCGCAGGGTTGACGGCCCGTAGAACTTGTTCTCGTAATTTTCCGGCTTCCAGATGTCCTTGCCGGCGCCCTGGTCGATGGCGAGCGGCGCATCGAGCACGATGCTCGACGGCGTATAGCCATTGTCCAGCGCCGCCGCATAGACGATCGGCTTGAACGCCGAGCCGGGCTGGCGCTTCGCCTGGATGGCGCGGTCGAACTGGCTGCTGGCGTAGCTGAAGCCGCCGACGACGGCCAGCACGCGGCCGGTATGCGGGTCCATGACGATCATGGCGCCTTCGACTTCGGGGATCTGCACGAGGCGCCAGCCTTCGGCGGTGCTTGCGTCTTCCTTTTCGTCGTCGTCCGCGTCCTTGGTGAGCTCTTCCTTCGGCGCGACATAGATCACGTCGCCCGGCGTCAGCACGTCGCTGACGGCCTTCGGCTTTTTGCCGAGACGCGCCGCGCCGTTGCGGCTCGCGCCTTCTGCCTTGCGCGCCCAGATCACATTCTTCAGCGGCAATTCGACCGTCTTGCGCTCTTTCTCCACTTTGCCCGAAGCCGTTTTCTGCGGCCTGATGCCGACCACGGCCCGATCCGCGCCCGCTTGCAGCACGACGCCAAGCTCCCACGGCGCCAGATCGGAGATGACGTCGATATCGGCGAGTTGCGCCCCCCAATCGGCATCGACGGCGATGTGTTTGACCGGGCCGCGATAGCCCTGCTTGCGGTCATAGCGCACCAATCCCTCGCGCATGGCCTGGCGCGCCATTTTCTGCATGGCCGGATCGAGCGTCGAACGCACCGAGAGGCCGCCGCCGTAAAGATTGTCCTCGCCATAAAGGTCGATCAGCGTCCGGCGCACCTCCTCGGCAAAATATTCGGCGGCGAATTGCGAGGCGCCGAAAGGCCGCTGCGTGATCTTCAGCGGCTTGGCCTGCGCCTTCTTGGCGTCTTCCTGGGTGATATGCCCGTCTTCCGCAAGCCGCTGGATCACCCAGTTGCGGCGGGCGATGGCACGTTCGGGATAGCGGAACGGGTGGTAATTATTCGGCGCCTTGGGGAGCGCGGCAAGATAGGCGCACTCCTCGATATCCAGATCCTGAAGCTCCTTGCCGAAATAATTCAGCGCCGCAGCCGCGACGCCGTAAGAGCCCATGCCGAGATAAATCTCGTTGAGATAGAGTTCGAGGATCTTTTCCTTCGAAAAGGCGCGGTCGATGCGCACCGCCAGGATCGCCTCCTTGAGCTTGCGCGTGACGCTGACATCGCTCGACAGCAGAAAATTCTTCGCGACCTGCTGCGTGATGGTCGAGGCGCCTTCCGGCCGCCGCCCATGCCCCATATTCTGGAAATTGGTCTTGAGCGCGCGCGCGATACCCTGAAAATCGATGCCATTATGCTGGTAGAAATTCTGGTCCTCGGCCGAGATGAAGGCGTTGATCACCTTTTGCGGGATGGCGTTGATCGGCAGGTAGATGCGCCGCTCGCGCGCGAATTCGCCGATCAGGCTGCCATCGCCGGCATGGACGCGCGTCATCACGGCGGGCTCGTAATTGGCCAGCTTTTCGTAATCGGGCAGCTCGCGCGAGATCTGCCAGAGGAAATAGGCCGCTACCGCCGCGCCGACCACGAACAGAATGCCGCCCGCCGCGAACGCAAAGCCCAGGAAACGCAGCAGGAGGCTTTTCCGTCGCTTGGTTTGCGCCGGCGGCGGCAGAATGGGAGCATGTGGATGCATGAGTTGCTTCTGTTCCAGCTCTGGCTTGTTTGTCAATCCCGCCGAGCGGCGAAGGCGCCGGGGACCCGCGGTCTAGCCCGGCGCGCTGACCATCCGCTTGGCGAAAAACGCACCGATCGACTGCACGATCGCTTCGGACACCTTTGACTGCCACTTCTCGGAGGTCAAGGCACTTTCGTCGCTCTCGTTACTCAAATACCCGAGTTCCAAAAGCACCGACGGCACGTCCTGCGCCTTTAACACCCGGAAATTGGCGAAACGGTGAGGACTTCCCGTCAGTTCGAGATTTCCCGTGAGGCTGGTCAGCAGCGATTTGCAAATGTTACGGACAGGTTCTTGGTTTCCCGGTGCATCAGATCGATCAAAATGCTGGCGAGATCGTCATCCGTTGCATTGGGCAGCTCGACGCCCGCCAGCACGTCCGACCGGTTTTCGTGCGCGGCCATGATTTTGGCGAGATCGTCGGACGCCTCCTCCGACAGCGTATAAATACTGGCGCCGCGCACATCCCTGGCCGCTTTCGCGCCGAGCAGCGGATGTTTCAGGTCCAGCGCATCGGCATGAACCGAAACCAGGAGATCGGCCTGCTCCTTGCGCGCGAATGCCACCCGTTCGTCCAGCGCGATAAACACATCCTCCTGCCGCGTCAGCAGGACGCGGTAATTGCCGGTTGCCTCCAGCTTTGCCTTCAGCACCTTGCAAAACGCGAAGACGACATTTTTCTCATAGATACCGTTGGTGCTGATCGCGCCGGGATCGACGCCGCCATGACCGGGGTCGAGCACGATGACGGGCTTGGTCTTCAACCGGCCTTGCGTCTCGTCCGGCTTGGTCGCGGCGGCGGCTTCCTCGGTGCTGGTCTGGAAGGTGCCCGGCCCCATGGACCGCAGCGCGCTTTGCCGCTTGCGCTGCTTTTCGAACTGAGCGGGCGTGGTGTGGATCAGATCGAGCACCAGCCGCGCCGGCTCGCCATTTTCCGCCGCGCGCACGAAGGCCTTGTCGATCAGCACCGGTTCCACCACATCTATGACGATGCGCGATTTGCCGGGCGCGAACAGCCCGTAGCGGAAGGCGCTGATCAGCCCCTTGCCTTGCTCGCCGATGCCGGACGGCATCAGGAATTTCACTTCGGGCAGATCGATGATGACGCGATAGGGGTCGGCCAGCAGGAAAGCGCGGAAATCCACCGTGTCGGAAAGATCGGCGACGAACCGGGTTCGCGTCAGATCGCCGCCGACGCGGGCGTCCTTTGCGACTGCCGAGCTGTCTTGTTCCGCAGCGTTGGCCCGGTTGCCGAGCGTGGCCAAGCCTAACAGGACGACGATCAGGAGCATGGATCAGAACCCCCCCGTAACGAGCCATTCGCACCCCTTGTCTCCTCCCCAGGCGATGACCGACAAATCCCACGCGCGGCACTATGCTTCTTTCGTTACGCATGATAAAGCTGAGAATTAAGGTAACGTTGTGATTTGACTGCTACCCACATGATTGTGGCAGGTCGCACTTGCCGAGCGTTGCGACAGGCATTAATAGTGTCGACTCGCGGGGTCATCAAGCAGAAGCATAATCCGGCTCATAAGGACGAAGGTAGAGCGCCGGGCGAGATCTTCGCAATGACCCGAACCGCCCAAATCTTGTTTTGCCGAGCCATGCCTCAGGGCATGCGTGCAAATGCGGGATTTGCACTGAGCAGCCGTACCTGACCGATTGCGGGCAGGCGCGGCCGAGCCTTATTCAAGAATTTTCGTTTCTCGCGCAGCTCGTACAGCGCGGCGGGAGACGCGGCGCGGATGACCTGTTTCGTTTTGGTTCAATCTCCGCCCCAACAAGAGGAAAATGGATGCTTTGGCTCCGATGTAGCCCAGGGCATCCCGGGAACGATAATGACAATCTCGCGCTCTGAAACTGCAATGCGCGCCACGCAGGAAACACACGGCAGTCTTTGCCGCTCCGGCATCTTCGGATGCGCGGGAACCGTTGTTTTTGCGTCCAGGCGTAGCCGCAGCAACACCGGAGCGCCAACCAACCAAGCGTGCCCTGGCGCGGATGCGATACTCAGATCAAGACATACAGCTTGCTGATCTCCGCGGCCCGATCGCGCGGGAGACAATATTCCATGGGAAACAAAATGCTGATCGACGCCACGCATCCGGAGGAAACCCGGGTGGTGGTGCTGCGTGGCAATCGGGTAGAGGAATTTGACTACGAGTTAGCCGCCCGGAAACAGCTTCGCGGAAATATCTACCTTGCCAAGGTGACGCGCGTCGAGCCGTCGCTTCAGGCGGCCTTCGTCAATTACGGCGGCAACCGGCATGGATTCCTCGCCTTCAACGAAATCCATCCCGACTATTATCAGTTGCCGATGGCCGAAAGGCAGGCGCTGAAGCACGAGGAGGAGCGCGATACGCGCGCCGAATCGGCCGGCCTATGACGAGGCCGCGATGAAGGGGAAACCCGCGCCGCGGCACGACGAGCCGCGCGGCGGCGAATCGGAGCATGTCCGCCGCCGAGTCCGGGCACGAGCGGCGATGGCGCCGCGGCCGAGGACGGCGCAGCTTTCGGCGACGAGACCCAAGCGCTGGAGGATTTCGATCCCAGCCAGCAGACCGCCGCCTGGAGGCGGCGCTTCCGGCCGCGAAATATTCAGCCAACCTTTACGAGGACAACGGCTCCGACCAGCCGGAAATCGGCAATTGGCCCGGCAGCAACGTCGAAAGCATCGACCCGGCGCATGAAAGCGCCGAGGATGACGAGGACGACGACGACGAAGCCCCGCCCGCTGCCCGCGAGGGCCGGCATCACCGGGGCCGGCGCGGCAACGGCGCGGGCGCCGACGAGGGCCAGGAGGCCGAGCACGTCGAATCGGTCGGCAGCGAGGACGCGCTGGAGGAATTGCCGCAGCGCAATCGCCGCCGCCGCCGCATCTACAAGATCCAGGAAGTCATCAAGCGCGGCCAGATCATCCTGGTTCAGGTCGTGAAGGAAGAGCGCGGCAATAAGGGCGCGGCGCTCACCACCTATCTGTCGCTCGCGGGCCGCTACACCGTGCTGATGCCGAACACCGCCAGCGGCGGCGGCATTTCCCGGAAAATCTCCTCGCCGGGCGACCGCAAGCGGCTGCGCGAAATCGCCAATGAGCTGGACGTGCCGGACGGCATGGGCCTGATCATCCGCACGGCGGGCGCGGCGCGCACCAAGACCGAAATCAAGCGCGACTATGAATATCTGCTGCGGCTATGGGAAAATGTCCGCGACCTGACGCTGAAATCGACCGCCCCCGCCCTCGTCTATGAGGAAGGCGATCTGATCAAGCGCTCCATCCGCGATCTCTATAACCGCGAGATCGACGAGGTGCTGGTCGCCGGCGACGACGCCTATCGCGACGCCAAGGACTTCATGCGCATGCTCATGCCGAGCCATGCCAAGAACGTGCAGCCCTATAAGGAGCCGGAGCCGGTCTTCTCCCGCTACGAGGTGGAGCGCCAGCTCAACGCGATGTTCAGCCCGCAGGTGACCTTGCCCTCCGGCGGCTACATCATCATCAACCAGACCGAGGCGCTGGTCGCCATCGACATCAACTCCGGCAAGTCGACGCGCGAATTCTCCATCGAGGAGACCGCGCTGAAAACCAATATGGAGGCGGCCGAGGAAATCGCCCGCCAGCTCCGCCTGCGCGACCTCGCCGGCCTCATCGTCGCCGACTTCATCGACATGGAGGAAAAGCGCAACAACCGGTCCGTCGAGCGCAAGATGAAGGAATGCCTGCGCAACGACCGCGCGCGCATCCAGGTCGGCCGCATCAGCCATTTCGGCCTTTTGGAAATGTCGCGGCAGCGGCTGCGCACCGGCATGGTCGAAGGCTCCACCACCCAATGCCAGCATTGCCAGGGCACCGGCGTCGTCCGCTCGACCGAATCGGTCGCGCTCTCGGTGCTGCGCGGCCTGGAAGACTGGCTGCGCACCAACCAGCCCTGCGGCCTCAATGCGGTCACCGCGACCGAGGTGGCGCTGTATATCCTCAATCAGAAGCGCGGCTATCTGAACGATATCGAAGCGCGCTATGCGCGTTTCGCTGAGCGTCACCGCCAGCGACCGCGTGCATGGCGCGCATTTCTATATCGAAAAGGTCTCCGTCATCCCCGCCGCCGCCGGATCGCCCGCGACTGCGGCCGTCACCCAGACCGATCGCATCCAGCCCTTCGAGCAGGAGCCGAGCGAGGCCACCGACGATCAAGGGCAGCGCAATTCCCGCCGCAAGCGGCGGCGCCGGCGCGGGCGTGGCGACGATCTGGACAATCGCGAAAGCTTCAGCGCCAAAGAGGACGACGCTTTCGCCGAGCGAGTCGAATGTCGAGGAGTGTCGCCGAGGATGACGAAGCTGAGGGCCGTGTCGAGGCCGCCGAAACCAGCGAGGAAGGCGGCCAGCAGCGCAGGCGTTCGCGCCGGCGCGGCAGGCGCGGCGGCCGGCAGCATCGCAATGGCCGTCCCGGCGAAGAGGCCAACATGGCAGCCGAGGCCGAGCCCGGCGCGGCGGCAGGGCACGAGCACGAGCACGAGCACGAGGAGGCCGGCGATCGCCATATGACCGCCGCCGAGCCGGAATTCTCCGTTCCTGCTCCGCAAGCTGAGATTGCTGATGCCGAAGCGGCCCCTCTGGCTGCGGCCACGCCGCATGACGCGCAGATGAGCCGGACGGAGGCAGCGCCTTCCGCCGATAGTGCCCCGTTTCCCGAAGCTGAGCCCGCAAATGACGGCCGGCCCGCCCTCACCAACGGCGCAGGCCAGCCGAACGGACAAGGCCATCATGGGCCGTTTGAAGATGGCGGCAGCGAGGACCTGGCGGCTTCTGACGAAACCGAGGCCGAGCTAGAGGACGATTCCAGCCCGGCTTCGTCGCCCAAAGCCCGAGGCTCGAAGCGCGGCTGGTGGCAGCGCCGGGTGGAATAGCCGGATTTAGCCGATCGGACCGAGGGCTGCGAAAACAGTCATCGGTCCGGAGTTGGCGGTTCAAATCAATCCTTAGCGATGCCAGGCGCGCAATCGCTTTGCCGCCTCGGCCATGTCGCTTGTGGTGCCGGAGTAGGAAAAGCGGATGAAGCGATGGCCGCGCGCCGGGTCGAAATCGATGCCCGGCGTGACGGCCACGCTCGCCTCATGCAGGATCCGGCGGGCAAAATCGACGCTGTCGCCGGTCATCTCCGAAACGTCAGCGTAAAGGTAGAATGCGCCGTCGGCGGGCGCGACCCTGCCGAACCCGGCGCGCGGCAATTCTTCCAGCAGCAGCGCGCGATTGGCGGCATAGACGGCCTTATTGGCCTCAAGCTCCTCGACGGCATCGAACGCCGCCAGCGCGCCGATCTGCGAGACGGCGGCGGGCGAAATATAGAAATTCTGCGCCAGCCGCTCGATGCCGCGCACCAGGGCTTGCGGCACAACCATCCAGCCCACCCGCCAGCCGGTCATCGAGTAATATTTCGAGAAGCTGTTGACCACGATGGCGCCATCATGGAATTCCAGCGCCGTGCGCGCCGGGCCGCCATAGGTGAGCCCGTGATAGATTTCATCGGCGATCAGCACGATCCCCTGCTCGCGGCACGCGGCGCAGATCGCGGCGAGCGCCGTTTCGCCCATCATCGTGCCGGTCGGATTGGCGGGACTGGCGAACAGCAGACCGTCGGGCGCGGCGTTGTCCGGCTGCCAACCGCCCGGCGATTGCGGCGAAGGCATCCAGCGCTCCTGCGGGCCGACCGGCAATTCCACCGGCGTCAGACCCAACGCCTTGACGATGTTGCGATAGCAGGGATAGCCCGGCTGCGGCAGCAGGATGCGCGCGCCTTCGTCGAACAGCGCCAGAAACGCCAGCACGAAGGCAGCCGACGAGCCGGCGGTAACGATGATGCGCTCCGGGCTGATGTCGAGGCCATGCGCCTCGCGATAATGCCGGGCGATGCGTTCGCGCAGCGCCGGCATGCCGAGAGCGGAGGTATAGCCGAGCAGCTCGCGGTCGACTGCGGCTTTCACGGCCTGGCGAGCCAGCAGCGGGGCCGGTGTGCCCGGCTGGCCCACTTCCATATGGATGATGTCATGTCCGGCCGCGCGGCGTTCATCGGCGGCGCGCATCACATCCATGACCACGAAGGGCGAGATCGCGCCGCGCCGCGAAATCATCGGCTCCGTCTTGCCGTCCTGCCCGAATTTCGCGGAAATCTGCATTTGCTTCATACCCCGTTAATCATGGCGTTGTCACGTTTATGCCCAATTGGCTAAGCTTGATGCGGCTCTGAAGGGTGCAGCCTATCACAAGGGCGTGTATGCTCGCGTACGGCGTGTTGACCGATGCACGCGCTCACTTTAGGGTCCAGACGAGGTGTGACAAGCAACTTAGCTGTACCCCCGCGCTCCTGACATAATGGCGAGAACGCAAATTGAACCACCTAAGCCTTCACCACGCTTGGCGCTCCAGCATTCTTACGGGGCGCCGCTATTGCGTGCTCCTGCTTGCATGCCTGCTGCTGCTCACGCAAACCGCTGGCAGCTATGCGGCGGGCCTCATCCGTGATTCCGAGATCGAGGAGCTGATCGGGGATTACGCCAATCCGATTTTCCGCGCCGCGGGTTTGACCTCGCTCAACGTCAATATTCACATCATCAACGACAGGTCGTTCAATGCCTTCGTGATCGACGGGCAGAACATGTTTCTCCATGTCGGCGCGATCACCAAATCAGACACGCCCAATCAGCTCATCGGCGTCATCGCCCATGAGGCGGGGCATATCGCGGGTGGCCATATTGCGCGGCTGAAAGTGCAGATCTCGAAGATGCAGTCGGCGGCGCTGATCATGAACATCATCGGCATCGGCGCCATGGTAGGCGGCGCGGTCTCCGGCGGCGGCAGCGAGGTCGGCCAGGCCGGCGCGGCGGTGCTGTCGAGCGGCAGCAATCTCGTCCAGCGGTCGATCCTGTCCTATCAGCGCATCGAGGAATATTCGGCTGACCAGGCGGCGGTCACCTTCCTGAACCGGACGAAGCAATCGGCCCTCGGCATGCTCGAGACATTCCGGCAGTTCGCCGATCAATCGCTCGCCTCGCTCAACACCATCGATCCGTATCTCCAAACCCATCCGATGCCGAGGGAGCGCATCGCGCAGCTTCAGCAGCTCGCCGAGCACAGCCCCTATTTCGGCGTCAAGGATTCGCCCGCGCTGCAATTGCGGCACGATATGGTGCGGGCAAAGCTGGAAGCGTTCACCAACAAAAACAATCCGCAATATGTGCTGCGCAAATATCCCGAAAAGGATCAGACGCTGCCGGCCCGCTATGCCCGCGCCATCACCCACTATTTCACCTCCGGCATTCAGGGCTCGATGAAGGATATCGACGCGCTGATTGCCGAACAGCCCGAAGAACCCCTATTTTCATGAGCTTAAAGGGCAGTTCCTGATGGAGAGCGGGCAGATCAAGGCATCCATAGGCCCGTTGCGGCAGGCTGTGGCGCTCAGCCCGAAATCCGGGCTGATCCGTGTCATGCTGGGCCAGGCGCTGGTATCGACCGATGACCCCTCGCGTGCTGAAGGAAGCGGTGGAACAGCTCCAGAAAGGGGTCATCCTGGAGAACCAATCCGTGATCGGTTACCGGCAGCTTGCCATCGCCTATAGCCGTCTCAACCGCCTGCCGGAAGCGCAGCTTGCCTCCGCGCAGTCATTTTTGTTCGAAGGCAATGCCGATTTTGCCAAGGTTCACGCGGAACGCGCAATGCAGGGCTTTCCCACGGGATCACCGAATTGGGTGAAAGCCAACGATGTCATCAGCGATGTCGAGACTTACAAGCAATTGGCCAGACAGTAAGCAATATAGCGCAATCAGGAATTGGAGCAGTCATGAAACTTAGCCTGAAGCGGTCCGGGGCGATTGTCGGCGCGGCAGCCCTGCTGGGCGTCGCCGCCGCCCTCGTCGCCCCCTCCTTCGCCGCGGAGGCCGACGCCTTCGACGCCAAGCAGAAAGAGGCGATCCGCGGCATCGTGAAGGAGTATCTTCTGGAGCAGCCGGAAATCCTTCGCGAGGCGATCGGCGAGCTGAACAAGCGCCAGGAGATGGCTGCTGAGGGAGAGCGCAAGAAAACGCTTGCCAGCCTCTATAAGCAGGATACGCCGTTCACCACCGGCGAAGGCAAGGTCACGATCGTCGAGTTCTTCGATTACAATTGCGGCTATTGCCGTAAGGCGTTTCCCAGCCTCATCAGCCTGGTCAAGGACGAAAAGGACGTTCGCATCGTCTTCGTCGAGTTCCCGATCCTGTCGGAAGAATCGCGCGTCGCCAGCCAGGCCGCCATCGCCTCGACCAAGCAGAACAAATATTTCGAATTTCATCGCGCCTTGATGGAGCATAACGGCCCGGTCAAGGAAGACGTCATCTTCAAGACCGCCGCCGATGTCGGCCTCGACGTCGATAAGCTCAAGGCCGATATGAAGGCGCCCGAAGTCAATGCGCTGATCGAGAAAAATCTGCAGCTCGGCACCGCCATGGGCGTGCAGGGCACCCCGGCACTCTTCGTCGGCGACGAGGCCATCCCCGGCGCGCCCGAGGATTTGAGCAAGATCCTGAAGACCGCGATTGCCGATATTCGCCAGAAGGGATGCAGCATCTGCTGACGATTGCGCGCCAGGCGCTTTTCGGCAATAGTCCGTCAGCCTTCGCTGGCAAAGGCCGCTTTCGGGCGGCCTTGCTGCTTCAGGGCCACCGCAACCGCTTGGCCAAGAGCCCGTAGATCTTGATGAAGCCTGTTTACGTCCTCAACGGCCCAAATCTGAACCTGCTCGGGCAAAGGCAGCCGCATCTTTACGGGTCCGACACGCTGGGCGACGTCGAGCAGCGCCTCAAATCGCGCGCCGCCGGGCTGGGCCTCGCCATTGACTGCCGCCAGAGCAACCATGAGGGCGACCTGATCGACTGGGTTCACGAAGCGCGGCTCAAAGCCTCTGCCCTCATCGTCAACGCCGGCGGCCTCAGCCATACCTCGGTCGCGCTGATGGATGCACTGCTCGCGCTCGACATTCCCGTCATCGAGGTCCATGTGACCAACATCTACCGGCGCGAGCCGTTTCGGCATCATTCCTATGTCTCTCATGCCGCAATGGGGATTATTTGCGGATTGGGTGCAAAAGGCTACGAGCTGGCACTTGACGCCCTTGCCGAGCGGCTCCAAGCAGGTATGGAAAAGCTGGACGTGTGAAGGGGACTTTGTCAGTGACAGCGGACATGAGCGATAAGAAGAAGCAGGAGGTGGTCGATGAGGGCCTCATTCGCGGCCTCGCTGCGCTCCTCAACGAAACCGGCCTCAGCGAAATCGAAATCGAGCAGAAGGGCATGCGCGTCCGCATCGCGCGTAACGTAACGATCGCGGCTGTCGCGCCGCCCTCGCTTGCCTCCGCCACCATCGCCGCGGCGGCGGCGGCCATCGCACCCGGCCGTGACGCCGACACCCATCCCGGCACGTTGAAATCGCCGATGGTCGGCACCGCCTACCGCGCCGCCGAGCCGGGCGCGCCGGCCTTCGTCGAAGCCGGATCGGTGGTGAAGCAGGGGCAGACCGTGCTCATCATCGAAGCCATGAAGACCATGAACCACATTCCCGCTCCCCGCAGCGGAACGGTGACGGCCGTTCTCGTCGAAAACGGCCAGCCCGTCGAGTACGGCGAGCCCCTGTTGATCATCGAATAGGATTTGGCGCCGGGACATGTTCGATAAAGTCCTCATCGCCAATCGCGGCGAAATTGCCCTGCGGGTGCAGCGCGCCTGCAAGGAGCTGGGCATTCAGACCGTCGCCGTGCATTCGACCGCCGACGCCAACGCCATGCATGTGCGGCTCGCCGACGAGAGCGTTTGCATCGGCCCGCCCGCCGCCGCCGAAAGCTATCTCAATATCCCGGCGCTGCTGGCCGCCTGCGAGATCACCGGCGCCGACGCGGTGCACCCCGGCTATGGCTTCCTGTCGGAGAACGCCCGCTTCGCCGAGATTCTGGAAGAGCACGAGATCACCTTCATCGGCCCGACCTCGGAGCACATCCGGCTGATGGGCGACAAGATCAAGGCCAAGGAAACGGCGCAGAAGCTCGGCATTCCGGTGGTGCCCGGATCGGCGGGCGCCGTCACCTCCGACGCGGAAGCGAAAAAGATCGCGCGCGAAATCGGCTATCCGGTGCTGGTGAAGGCGTCGGCGGGCGGCGGCGGGCGCGGCATGAAGGTGGCGCTGAGCGAGGAGCATCTGTCGGTGGCGCTGGCGACAGCGCGCGCCGAATCCAAGGCCGCCTTCGGCGACGATGCCCTCTATATGGAGAAATACCTCCAAAAGCCCCGCCATATCGAAATCCAGGTGCTCGGCGACGGGCGCGGCAACGCTATCCATATCGGCGAGCGCGACTGTTCGCTGCAAAGGCGGCATCAGAAGATCTGGGAGGAAGCGCCCTCACCCGCCCTCAACACCAGCCAGCGCCAGGAGATCGGGCAAACCGTCGCGAACGCCATCGCGGCGATGAGCTATCGCGGCGTCGGCACCGTCGAGTTCCTCTATGAGAACGGCGAGTTCTTCTTCATCGAAATGAACACCCGGCTGCAGGTGGAGCATCCGGTCACGGAGATGATCACCGGCATCGACCTCGTCATCGAGCAGCTTCGCGTCGCGGCGGGCGCGCCGCTCAGCCTCAAGCAGGAAGATCTGCGCTTCGACGGGCACGCCATCGAATGCCGCATCAACGCCGAGAACCCGGCGACCTTCATGCCCTCGCCGGGCCGCATCACCTATTTCCATCCGCCCGGCGGCTTCGGCGTGCGGGTCGATTCCGCCGTCTATGCCGGCTACACCATCCCGCCCTACTACGACAGCCTGATCGGCAAGCTGATCGTGCATGGCAAGAACCGCAATGAGTGCCTGATGCGCTTGCGGCGCGCGCTGGGCGAATTCGTCATCGACGGGATCGAAACCACGATCCCGCTGTTCAACCGGCTGATCGTCGAGCCCGACATCGTCGACGGAATTTACGACATTCACTGGCTCGAAAAATATCTTGGAAAGCATTAGAGCGCTTCCCGAAAGGTGTTGCGCGGCTTGCGTATAAGAAGCGCGGCACGCAAATAATCTAGACCTATTCCCGATTCAAATGGATCGGGATTAGGTCTAGACTGTCGGCGACGCGGGCAGCGAGAACCGGATTGCGCCCAGGATGGGATCAACAGCCAATATTTCCATCGACATAACGCCCCAGGTGCTGCTGAAGGCCTATGCCTGCGGGATTTTTCCGATGGCGGAAAGCGCCACCGATCCCACCCTCTATTGGATCGAGCCGGAGGAGCGCGGAATTCTGCCGCTGGACCGGGTCAGCGTGCCCAAGCGCCTCGCCCGCACCATCCGGCAGGAACGGTTTCAGATCAGGGTCGACAGCGATTTTCCCGGCGTCATCGCGGGCTGTGCCGCGTCGCGCTCCGGGCGGCGCACCACCTGGATCAACACGCGCATCTCCGAGCTCTATGCCGAGCTGTTCGAAATGGGCCATTGCCACACGATCGAGGCTTGGCTGAACGGGCGGCTCGTCGGCGGGCTTTACGGCGTGCATCTGGGCGGGGCGTTTTTCGGCGAATCGATGTTTTCCATCGAGCGTGACGCCAGCAAGGTCGCGCTGGTCTATCTTGCCGCCAGGCTGATCGCCGGCGGCTTCACGCTGCTCGACACCCAGTTCGTCACCCGGCATCTGCGGCAATTCGGCGCCCAGGAAATCTCACGCCCCGAATTTCACAAGCTGCTCAGCGCGGCGCTGCAAGTTCATTGCGGCTTCCATGCGCTGCCGGACGATGCCGGCGCCGCCGAAGTTTTGCAGCTCGTCAGCCAGACGTCGAATACCGGATGTTCAACGCCGTGAAGCCCGGGGCTCTCGGCGAACATCCAGCCGGTGAAGATGCGCTTGCGTGATTTGTCGAGCTGCGTTTCGTCCACCTCGACGAAGGCCGCCGTCAGAGGCTGCTCGGTCGGCGGGCGCGTATCGCACACGCGCGGCGTAATCGTCAGCGGGCCGAATTTGACGCTCTTGTTGATCGGCACTTCCAGCGGCGAAATTTGCGCCGTCACCTTGTCCAGCGCCGCGAATACCGCGATGTCGTTATTGATCGCCTGGGCATCGCCCCGCACCGGCCAAATCGCCGCCATGAGCGAGCCGAGGATGAAAAGTCGCTTCAGCATGGAGCCGCGTCCTTGCGCATTTCATTGCGAACAAGGGGTACACTAACGGGCTTTGCCCGCCCTTCAACCCCTTTCTGCCTCATCCGGTTTGGCAGCCGCCGATTTGCCGGCGGGGTGTCCGAAATGCGGGGAGGGGTCATGATCCGCGACGGCCTTCTCCGGTGAATGCGCCGCGCGGCGCTACGGGCGGCGCGAACGGCAGGTCCGCCGCGCCCGTACCGATCCGCGCCGGTCATTCATTGCTGCGGCTGGCCCTCACGCGGTCGAACAGCACCGCGATGATGATGAAGCTGCCGACGAACGTTCCCTGCCAGAAGGTGCTGATGCCGAGCAGGATCAGGCTGTTGCGGATCACCTCGATCAGCGCGGCGCCGACGATCGCGCCCAGCGCCGTACCCGCTCCGCCTGCCAGATTGGCCCCGCCGATGACCGAGGCCGCGATGACGTTCAGCTCCATCCCTTGCCCCAGATTTGTAGTCACGCCGCCAAGCCAGCCGACCTCCAGGACCCCGGTGATTCCCGCCGTGAAGGCGGCGAACATATAGACCAGGATCTTGACGCGTGGCACGGGAATGCCCGTCAGGATCGCGGCATGCTCGTTGCCGCCCACCGCGAAAATGTACCGGCCCCAGCGCGTCCAACGGAATGCCAACCCGGTCACGATGGCGAGGAAGACAAGCATGAAAACCGGATGCGGGATCCCGAAGGTCGATCCGCCCCCAAGCTCCAGAAGCAATTGCTGATCAGGTCCGAACTGGTAGACCATTTTGTTGTTCGACAAAACCTGCGCCAGGCTGCGCGCGACCGAGAGCATGCCCAGAGTGACGACAAAGGGAGGCATGCCCACATAGGCGATCATGATGCCGTTGAACAGCCCCACGCCCAGCGCGCCGGCAATCGCCAGCGGCACCGCCACCCAGATGGAATAGCCGGCGGCCATCGTCATGCCGACGATCATGCCGGAGAGGACGACGACGGCGCCGACGGACAAGTCGATCCCGCCGGTTATGATCACCGCGGTCATGCCTAAGGCGATGATGCCCACAAATGCGAAATTGCGCGTGACGTTGAAGATATTCCTCTCCGTCATGAAGGTGTCGGTGGCGAACGACAAAGCGATGCAGGCGAGCACCGCCGCCAGGGCGACCCAGAAGACCTGGCGGCTCAAGACCCAGCTCACCACGCCGGCATGCATTTGCTTGTTTATGGTTTCCTCAAGAGTCATCGCCATGCGGCTCGGCCTTTTCGTGTATCGATGGTGAAGGGGTGTTACGCAGCCTGGATGGCGCCGGTGATGAGACCGGTCACCTCTTCTGGCGAACTGCTCGCTATGGTCTTATCCGCGACCTTCGTGCCGCGACGCAACACCACGAGCCGGTCGCAGGCGGCGAAGACGTCGGGCATGCGGTGGCTCACAAGGATGATCGCGACACCATGATCGCGCAGGCGGCGGATCAGGTTCAGCACCTCCTCCACCTGCCGGACGCTGATCGCGGCGGTCGGCTCGTCCATCAGCACGATCTTGGCCTCCGACAGCCGGGTTCGCGCGATCGCCACGGCCTGGCGCTGACCGCCCGACATGCGCCGCACCAGGTCGCGCGGGCGCGTTTCCGATTTCAGCTCGGCGAACAGCTCGCCGGCGCGCTGATACATCGACTTGTAATCGAGGATGCGTATCGGCCCGAGCGACTTCATCATCTCCCGGCCGAGATAGACATTCTCGGCGGCGGTGAGATTGTCGCAAAGCGCCAGCTCCTGATAGACGATCTCGATTCCTTTGGCCCTGGCATCGGCCGGCCCATGCAGCACCACCTGCTGTCCGGCGATCCGGATCACGCCCTTGCTGGGCGGATAATTGCCCGCGACGATCTTCACGAGCGTCGACTTGCCCGCGCCATTGTCGCCCATCAATCCGACCACCTCGCCTTCGTTGATCGTCAGCGATACGTCGTTAAGGGCGTGAATGGCACCAAAACTCTTTGAAACGCCTAGCAATTCCAGGATCGTCATTCCCTAGGTCCTTACTTCCGAGCCGCTGTTAGGCGTTGTTTTTTAAGCATTAATCACAGCACATTATTTCCACAAATGCAGCTCTTATGAACACCATCTCCCGGTTGCATCAGCCTTATGCGCTGGCCTTAGACTATAGTAGGACGTGCAATAAGCGTTTCGATTGACCCGGCCGTTTTGTGGTACAGCAGTTCCGTCTTTTGAGGTAGCCCCACATCTGGCCGGCAAAAAATAACTCGTGGACGGATGCATCTCAGTGCGTAATATCGAGCGGGAGAGGGGACGCCAATGCTGATGCTCATCACTGGAGCGACCGGCAAGGTCGGGCAATGGCTGATGAGGACCGCGCTCGCCGACCCGGCGCTGCGTGATCTGCAAATTCGCGCGCTCTGCCACAACCGCTCCGTTCCCGTCTCCGATCGCGTGTCGATGGTTCGCGGCTCGATCGCGTCCAGGGACACGGTGCGCGAAGCGATGCGGGACGTGACCCACGTCGTCCATCTCGCCACCTGCAAGGAAACGCCCGACGACGTCATGGATGTGACGGTCAAGGGCATGTTCTGGCTGCTGGAGGAAATGCGGCTCAGCCCGACGGCGCGCCAGTTCATCCTGATCGGCGGCGATGCCGCGGTGGGCCACTTTCACGTCCGGCACGGCGTTCCGGTCACCGAATCGACGCCCCACCATGCCTATCCCGGATGCTATGCCCTCTCCAAGGTGATGGAGGAGGTCATGCTTACGCAATATTATCTCCAATATGATCTGAATGGCTGCTGCCTGCGGGCGCCATGGATCATGGAGAAGGACGATTTTCGCTACACCCTGTCTTTCGGCGACGACGTATTCGGCGGGCCGGTATGGAAAACGATGGTGCCGCCGGACGATGCCATCAGCTACGGCGCCAGCGGCACCGTGCCATGCCTTCACGATGAAGACGGCCGTCCGCTTAAGCGTAATTTCGTGCATGTGAGCGATCTCGTCCATGCTATTCTTGCGGCGCTCGACAATCCGCGGGCGCGCCAGCACCTGTTCAATATTGCCATGACAAGACCGATCGACTACGGAGAGGTCGCCGACTATCTTGCGGCGACGCGCGGCCTGAAGTCCATCAGGATCGATAGCGCGCTGCAAAGCAATTGGCTCGACAACAGCAAAGCGCGGTTTCTGTTGGGTTGGGACCCTGCCTACGATATGCAAAAGCTCATTGAAGAAGCCTGGAATTACGAGCGCTCGCCAGACGATCCAAGGAAAATCTGGTATCCGGGCTGAAATGGGAAAGGCCAAAAAAGGCCTGAATTGAGGAAGCGCTGACTAACCGTAAGTTGGAGGACGTGGGATGAAATATACGACTGGAGCATTACTGGCCGCTGCAACGCTGTTGGCGCTTTCGAGCGCAGGCGCCGACGCTGCCGACAAGAAGACCCTGGCGATTGTCGTCAAAGGCCTCGACAATCCATTTTTCGAGCAGATCAATCTGGGCTGCCAGAAATGGATCAAGGAAAATCCGAAATCGGAATATACCTGCCTCTATACTGGCCCGGCCTCGACTACGGACGAAGCCGGCGAGGTTCAGATCGTCGATGACCTTTTGACCAAGGGCGTCGCCGCCATGGCCATTTCGCCGTCGAACGCTCCGGCCATGGGCAACATCATCAAGAAGCGCGCGCCGAAAATTCCGATCATGACGATCGACGCCGATCTACTGAAGGAAGATGCCGGTCTGCGCAAAACCTATCTTGGCACCGACAATTATCTGATGGGCGTCAAGATGGCCGAGTACAGCAAGAAGTTTAAGCCCAAGGGCGGAACGGTCTGTCTGCAGATGGGCAACACCGCTGCTGACAATATCAACCAGCGTGCCGCCGGCTACCGCGACACGATTGCCGGCAAGAAGGGCACCGACCGCCTGACCGGCCAGAACGGCTGGACCGAAGTTGCCGGCTGCCCGGTTTACACCAATGACCAGCCCGATCTTGCGAACCAGCAGATGGCCGATACCTTCACGGCTAATCCTGACCTCGGCGCCTTCATTCTGCTTGGCGGCTGGGCGCAATTTGCTCCGCAAGCCTATACCCAGGTCACCGACCAGGTCATGCCCAAGCTGAAGAGCAAGGAACTCATCATCATCGCCGGCGACACGCTGCCGCCGCAGATTGATGCGCTCAAAGCCGGGCGCAGCCACGCGCAAGTCGGACAGCGTCCGTTCGAAATGGGCTATAAGGCTCCGACCGTGATGATCGAGCTCATCGAGGGCAAGAAAGTTGCGGATCCGGTTTACACCGGCCTCGACGAATGTACGCAGGAAAACGTTGCAACCTGCCTCGCCAAATAGCTAAATCGACGGATAGGTTTTGAAGCGGGCGGCAAACGCCCGCTTCAATGCGAATCGCCGGCCGCGCGGGGACCGTCCAAGGTCTTGGCGCGGCCGGCGGCAGACGTAATGAATGGAGTCGAAGTGCAGATGCAGAGCGATCGATATGCGCGCTACCCAAGTCTCCAAGGGCGCCCGGTGCTGATCACTGGCGGGGCGAGTGGAATTGGCGAGGCCCTGGTCAGGGCGTTCGCGGACCAGGGCGCCAAGGTCGGCTTTCTCGATATAGCGGGCGAACTCGGCCAGAAGCTCGCCGAAGAATTGACCTCGAAGGGCCAGACAGTCATATTCAAGAGATGCGATCTCACGGACATCCCGGCGCTTCGCGAGGCCATCGCCGGTTTGGAGGCCAAGAATGGTCCGACCGCCGCGCTCGCCAACAATGCGGCCAATGACACCCGGCACCGCTGGGAAGATGTCACCCCCGAATATTGGGACGAGCGTCTGGCAGTCAATCTGCGCCATTTCTTCTTTGCCATCCAGGCTGTGGCGCCTGGCATGATCGCGGCGAAGCAGGGATCGATCGTCAATTTCGGGTCGATATCGTGGCGCCTGAAGCAGGGCGGCATGCCCGGCTACACCTCGTCCAAGGCGGCCATCTGCGGGCTGACACGCGGATTTGCCACCGATCTGGGCAAGCATGGGATTCGCGTCAACACACTGGAGCCCGGCTGGGTGATGACGGAACGGCAGCTCAAACTTTGGGTCACGCCGGAAGTGGAACGGGATATCGAGCACGGGCAGGCTCTCAGCGGGCGCGTCAAGCCAGACGATCTGGCCCGTGCCTGCCTGTTCCTCGCATCCGATGACAGCGCGATGATTTCGGCGACGGTCTTGACGGTCGACGGCGGCTGGGCTTGATCCGCGCCCGAAGGGTCCTTTGACGAGGGCGTCTAAGTGAGAGGTTTTGTGCGGTGATTGCGTCAACACTCATCGCCGGCAAGAACAACAAGCGAAGTGTCTTAACCATTGGGAGGTTGTATGAAACGTATCGTAATCAGTAGCGTGGTGGTGATTGCCGCAATGGCTGTTGGAGCAGCCAATGCCGCGGACAAGAAGAGTCTGGCTTTCGTCGTCAACGGCGCGTCGGACTTCTGGAAGATCGCCGAGGCCGGCGTCAAGAAGGCTCAGTCCGAGCTGCCGAATTATGAAATGTCGCTGAAATATCCGGAGCAATCCGCGGCAGCTGTCCAGCAGCGGCTGATGGATGACCTGGTTGCCGCCGGCACCAGCGCCATCATGGTCAGCGCGGTCGACCCCAAGACCTCGACCGAAGCCCTGAACCGGATCGCCAGCCAGGTGCCACTGTTCACCACCGACAGCGACGCGCCCGACAGCAAGCGCATCGCCTATATCGGCTCGTCCAATGTCGAACTCGGCAAGGATGCGGGCGGGCTGATGAAGAAGGCCATGCCCGATGGCGGCAAATGCATGGGCTTCGTCGGCCTGCCGGGCGCCGATAATGCCCGCGAGCGTATCGAAGGCATCAAGGAAGCCATCAAGGGCTCGAAGGTCGAACTGGTTGACGTGCGCGGCGACGATATCGATCAGACCCGCGCCAAGCGCAATGTCGAGGACACGCTTGCGGCCAATCCGAATATCAACTGCATGGTCGGCATCTACTCCTACAACACGCCGCGCATTTACGAAGTGCTGAAGGAGGCCGGACAGCTTGGCAAGATCAAGATCATCGGCTTTGACGAGGATCCGATCACGCTTGGCGGCGTCCGCGAGGGCACGATCGTGGGCACGGTCGTCCAGAACCCATATGAATGGGGCTATAAGGGCATGAAGCTCATGGCTGCTTATCTGGAAGGCGACAAGAAGGGCATTCCTGCAAATGGCCTGATCATCGTTCCCGGGCAGGTCATCGAGAAGGGCAATGTCGATAAGTTCGAGGCCGAGCTGAAGGCAAGAGTCAGCGGCAAGTAAGGCCGACGCTTTCCCGGCCGGCGCGTCGCTTCAGGCGCTGCCGGCCGGGTTCTGTATGCCCGCGGCGGTGCCGCCACCGGCGCTAGCCCTTCCATGCTGTCCGACCGGTGTCCCGGTCCGCTCCACGTCACAGGCGCGTTTTGCTCGATCTGATTGGCATCTCCAAGACTTATCCGGGGGTGGTTGCCCTCGACCGCGTCGATTTCTCCGTGGCGCGTGGCGAAGTCGTCGGCCTGATCGGCGAGAACGGCGCCGGCAAATCGACACTGATGAAAATCCTCGGCGGCGTGGTGGCGCCCTCCGCTGGCTCGATCCGGCTGGACGGCCGCAGCATTTCGGCCCTGACGGTCGCGGGCGCGATGGCGGGCGGCATCGCCTTCGTGCATCAGGAGCTGAACCTCTTCGAAAATCTCGACGTCGCCGGAAATATCCTCATCGGCCGCGAGCCGCTGCGCGCCGGTCCCTTGCGCCTGATGGACACCAAGGCGATGGCCCGAGAGGTGCAACCCATCCTCGACAGGCTCGGCGCCGATTTCGATCCCGATACGCCGCTCGCCTCGCTGTCGCTGGCGCAGATGCAGTTGGTGGAGATCGCCAAGGCGCTCTCGCTGAACGCCAGGCTCGTCATCATGGATGAGCCGACCTCCAGCCTGACACTGTCCGAAACCGAGCGGCTGCTGCGCGTCATCGCCGAGCTCAAATCCAGCGGCGTCGGCGTCATCTTCATCTCGCACCGCCTGCATGAGGTGGAGCAATGCTGTGACCGCGTCGTGGTGCTGCGCGACGGGCAGGTCGTGGGAATGCTGGTCGGCGAAATGATCCAGCACGAGGAGATGATCCGCCTGATGATCGGGCGCGATCTGCGTTCGCTCTATATCCCGCCGCAGGCGCCACCCGGCGATTTGATGCTTGAGATCGACGGGCTGCGCACCCCAGCCTACCCCGATTGCACGGTCAGCCTGGCGATCCGGCGCGGTGAGATCGTCGGCCTGGCTGGATTGGTCGGCGCCGGCCGCACCGAGCTAGCGCGCGCCATATTCGGTATCGACAAGATGCTGGGCGGCGCGATCAAGTTCGACGGGCAGCCGATCCGGATCCGCTCGCCGCGCGATGCGATCGATCACGGCCTCTACCTCGTCCCCGAAGACCGCAAGCGTTCCGGTATTCTCCTCGACATGCCCGTGTCGGCGAACATCACGCTGCCCGATCTGGCGTCTTACGCGCCCGGCTATCTCGTCGATGCCGGCGCCGAGACGGCAGGCGCCGAGGAGCAGAAACGCGCGCTCGGCATCCGCACGCCCTCGGTCGCAACGTTGGTAAAATCGCTGTCCGGCGGCAATCAGCAAAAGGTCGTGCTGGGGAAATGGCTGGCCATGCAGCCGCGCGTGCTGATCTTCGATGAGCCGACGCGCGGCATCGACGTCGGCGCCAAGGGCGAGATTTACACGCTGATGCGCGAACTGGCCGATCGCGGCGTCGCCATCATCATGATTTCGAGCGACATGGAAGAGGTCATCGGCGTGAGCGACCGGATTCTGGTGATGCATGAGGGCGTCATTAGCGGCCGGCTCGACCGGGACCATTTCAGCGAAAACAATATTTTGCGGCTGGCCGTCGGGAAAAGGATCTAGGCTTATGTACATTCATCCCGGCCACGCCGAGTTCCCGCCAAATCCTTGGCCAGTTCGCCTTTCAGAAAGCGCTGTGAGATGCTGAAAAAAGACCTCGGTCTCCTCCTGCTGATCCTGTTTGTCGGCGCCATCGTTGCCGCGATCAACCCGCGCTTTCTGTCGCCGATCAATCTATCGAACACCGCCAACCTGATCGGGCTGTTCGGCCTGTTCTCGCTGGCCCAGGCTTTCGTCATCATCTCCGGCGGCATCGAGCTGTCGGTCGGGTCGATCATTGCGCTGCTCGGCGTGGTGTTCATCGATCTGATCGCCAATTGGGGCATTCATTGGAGCCTGGCGGTTCCGATTGTCGTGCTGATCGGCGTCGGCATGGGGATGATCCACGGCTCGCTGGTTACGAAGCTGGGCATGCAGCCTTTCGTGGTGACGCTGTGCGGCCTGCTGATCTATCGCGGCATCGCGCGCTTCTACACCAAGGATGCGACGGAAGGTTTCGCCTTCGGCCAAAGCTTTCCGACGCTCGAATGGCTGACGACTGGCCGTACCCTGGGTGTGCCGCATAGCGCCATCGCCTTCGCCATCGTCGCCATTATCCTCGCCGTAGTGCTGCATCGCTCGGTATTCGGGCGCTATCTCTTCGCCGTGGGCAAGAATGAGGAGGCGGCGCGCTATTCCGGCATTCAGACGGACCGGATCACCATCGCCGCCTATGTCATCTGCTGCGGCCTGACGGCGTTCGCGGCGATTTTCATCGCCATGTATACCCGCTCGATTTCGCCGGCCTCGCACGGCAATTTCTACGAGCTTTATGCCATCGCGGCGGCCGTGCTGGGCGGCTGCTCGCTGCGCGGCGGCGAGGGTTCGGTGCTCGGAGTCGTGCTGGGCACCATTCTGCTGCAGGTGCTGCAGAACCTGGTCAATCTGCTCGGCATTCCCAGTTCGCTCAATTTTGCCGTCATGGGCGGGGTGATTCTGCTGGGCGTGCTTGCGGACCAGCAGCTCATCGCCTATCGCGAGCGCTCCGGCCCGGCGCGGGCCACGCGCGCGCAGGTCTCGCCGCCCGCCGCCACAGCCTGACCGGCGGTCAGGCATCGGCTCGCGCACGGGGATCGCCGCGCGAGAAATGTTCCCGTCGCGCCATTCATCGCAAGAATTCCGCCGCATGGGCTGGGCGAATGCTGCCCGCCACCTCATATTCAACCTGCGGAGGCGGAGGCTGGGGGCGGTTCGCAATACCGGTCTCCCATTGCCGCATCTCAGTCGATTCATCCCCAGGAGAAGAAAAAATGGACAAAGCTGATGCCAAGACCCGACAAAAATCGGCACTCGCCACGCCCACCGATCTCGCCAGCAATGCCACCAAGGACATCGCGGCCGCGCTCGCGGCGTTGCTCGCCGATACGTTCGCGCTCTACATGAAAACCAAGAATTTTCACTGGCACATGTCCGGGTCGCATTTCCGCGACTATCACCTGCTGCTGGACGAACAGGCGGCACAGATCTACGCGATGACCGACCCGATGGCCGAGCGCGCGCGCAAGATCGGCGGCACCACGCTTCGCTCCATCGGCCACATCGCCCGCTTGCAGCGTCTCAAGGACAATGACTCCGAATATGTCACGCCGCTGGATATGCTTGCCGAACTTCGCGACGACAACAAGCAACTGGCCGCGTCCTTACGCGAAATGCATGGCCTTTGCGATGAGAATGACGACATCGCCACCGCCAGCCTGCTTGAGGTCTGGACCGACGAAACCGAGAGGCGCATCTGGTTCCTGTTCGAGACCACCCGGCACGGCGAGTCTAGCTAACGGCGCTGGCGGCCATCCGAGCCCGGGGGCCGAATGCCATTGGCCCCCGGATCTGCGCTTCGCCTCGGCCGGGGCGGTTGGAGCCTTTCGGCTCCGATTGCATCGGACTGCGGCCTGTCCCATCAGCGAAAATCTAGAGCCAGCCGCGCCGCTTGAAATACCAATAGGGCAGCAGCCCCGACAGCACCATCACCACCAGCGACAGAGGATAGCCGTACGGCCAGCTGAGTTCGGGCTGGAAATGGAAGTTCATGCCGTAAATGCTGGCGATGAGCGTCGGCGGCAGGAACACCACCGACATGACCGAGAAGATCTTGATGATGTCGGTCTGCTCGATATTCGACATACCCAACATCGCGTTCAGCAGGAAGGTGATGTTGTTGGCCAGAAAATTGGAATGGTCGCTCAGGGCCAGCACATCGCGCGACAAGGTCTTCAGCGAGCGCGCCAGCGCCTTATTGGGCTTCACTTCGCTGGGCCGGCTGAGGAACGAGAGCACCCGTCCGATGCTCACCAGGCTCTCGCGTGATCGGGATGTGAGCCCTTCGGCGAGGCCGATGGTGCGCAGCACCTCCTCATAATCGATCTTTTGCCGCGAAAAGATCATCCGCGATACCTGGTTCATATCGTGCTGAACCCGCTCCAGCACGTCGGCGACCCGGTCGATGATCGCGTCGAGCAGACCGGCAAGCACCGTATCGCCTGACATCGCCAGCTCCGGCTGCCGCTGCACCTGGGTAGCGAAAACCCGGAACGGCAGCGGATTGGCATAGCGGATGGTCGCGATCCGCTGCCCGATCAGCACGAAGGTGACCGGCTCGGTTTCGGGGCTTTCCGCTTCCACCTGCGTCATGACGGTGGCGGTCATGAACAGCGCGCCGTTCTCCTGATAGAGCCGGCTGGAAATCTCGATCTCGCGCATTTCCTCACGCGTCGGCAGCTCGATGGCAAGCGCTTCCTCCGCCAGCGCTTCCTCCTCGCGCGTCGGCGCCAGAAGGTCGATCCAGACGGCGCCATCGGGCAACGGATCTCCGGGCTGCACTGCGGTCGGTGTCAGTGTTCCATTGGTGCGCAGATAAGCCGTGATCATTGCGTGACCTCTTTTTGAGAGGCTGCAACCGGAGTTGCGGCTTCCGGGTTGAGAATGCTTGCAGAAAGTGAATTGGCGCTCGGGAGCAGTTCTCCCGCCATCGGTGCTGGCTCTTGTTGGCTTTAAAATCAAGCGCTTTTTAGCACCTGCGCTGATTGTGCACTGCCGAAGGCGCGGCGTCGAGCAGCGCAAAGCGCGCTCGCCGGAAATGAAAAAACCAGCCCTGAGCGGGCTGGCCTTGGGGCTTTCTGCAACGCGCCGTCGTGGCGGCCGCCCGGCTGTTGAGGCCGTCAGCCTTTCACGACGCTGGCGGTCTGCCCGAACAGGATTTTCTTGGCTTCCTCCGTCATCACATTTTGCGAGCTGATTGCCTTCCCGGTCTCATAGGCGCGCATGGTGGCGGGCCGCGCCCCAATCTCGTCGAACCAGCGCTTCAGATGCGGAAAGTCGTTCAGATTCTGCCCTTGCCGCTCATACGGCACGATCCAAGGGTAGGCGGCCATGTCGGCGATGGAATATTCGCCGGTAACGAAGGCCCGGTCGGCGAGGCGCTTATTGAGTACACCATAAAGCCGGTTGGTCTCCTTCACATACCGCTCAACGGCGTAGGGCAGCTTTTCCGGCGCATATTGGCTGAAATGATGGTTCTGGCCGGCCATCGGGCCGAGGCCGCCCATCTGCCAGAATAGCCACTGCAGCGCATCCATCCGCCCTCTCAGATCGGCCGGCAGGAAGCGCCCGGTCTTCTCCGCAAGATATACGAGGATCGCGCCGGATTCGAATACGGACAGCGGCACGCCGCCGCCCGGCGGTTCGTCATCCACGATCGCGGGCATCCGGTTGTTCGGCGCAATGGCAAGGAACTCAGGCGCGAACTGGTCGCCCTTGCCGATATTGACGGGCACGATCCGGTAGGGCAGGGCGGTCTCTTCCAGAAACATCGTAATCTTATGGCCGTTGGGCGTCGGCCAATAATGCAGCTCGATCATGTCAGGACCTCGTGTTTTCGCTGAGAGGGGTTTCAAGTAAAGCCAGCGCCCGGGACGCCAAGCTCCGTATCTGCGCGGCGCCGGCACCCAGCCGCGCCAGCACGCTGATGCCGAGCAGAAGCGCAAGCAGCATGCCGGCGGTTTGCTCTGCATCGGTTTCATGGGAGACCTCGCCCCCCGCAATGGCGCAGACAAGGTTTTGGCGCAGAAATGCGTCGATCTCGCCGAGGTATTCCATGACCTGGGCGGCGAGCTCGGCGTCGCTCCCGTCCAGCTCCATGGCGGTGTTGACCAGGAGGCACCCGTCCTGATCCGCGCAGCCCACCGCCCGTTCGACGAACTCGGCGACAAAGGCCAGGATCGCCGCTTTCGCCCCGCGCCGTTCCAGTTCGGCGAAGCGCGTGCGCATCCCGCATTGCACATAGCGTTCGAGCGCCTGGACGAACAGCGCGCGCTTGCAGCCAAAGGCGTTGTAGAGGCTCGGGCCGGCGATGCCCATCTGATCGGCGAGGTCGCGGACGGAGGCGGCGTTCAGCCCTTGGCGCCGGAAACACTCCGTTGCGGCGTCGAGCGCCTCGTCTTGGTCGAAGGATTTTGGACGCGCCATGCATGCCCTAAGGATCGGACTGCCGATCAGCCAGCAATAGGCGGATATTTGATCGGCCGATACAAAACGTTTGGATCAGCCGCTACAAAACATCGTGATGCCTCGCTTGGCGGGTCAGTGACCACCGAAGGCGATCAGCGTGTGGCAGGGCACCCCGTTCGCCTCCAGCTTCGCCCTGCCGCCCAGTTCGGGCAGGTCGATCACGAAAGCGGCGGCCACGGGAATGCCGCCCACCCGCCTGACCAGCTTGCACGCCGCTTCCGCGGTGCCGCCGGTGGCGATCAGATCATCGACGATGAGGATACGTTCGCCCTCCCGGATCGCGTCATCATGCACTTCGATGATGTCGGTGCCATATTCCAGCTCGTAATCCTGCCCGATGGCGCGCCAGGGCAGCTTGCCCCGTTTGCGCAGCGGCACGAAGCCGGTCTCCAGCCTGTCCGCCACCGCGCCGCCGAGAATGAAGCCACGCGCCTCGATCCCGACGACCGCTTCGATGCCCGCTTCCCGGAAAGGCGCCGCCAGCCGTTCCAGACACGCTTTGAAGCCGGAGGCATCCTTAAGCAGCGTCGTGACGTCGCGGAACATGATGCCCGGCTTCGGATAGTCGGGGATCGTCCGCACCAGCGATTTCAGATCGAGTTCAGTTGTCATGCGTTTTGTGTTCCCGCGAGTCATTTCACCGATGCCTGCGACGCCGAAGCTTCCGTCTGCTCATATCTCGACGTTCAGGCAAATTCGCCGCAATTTACATAAAATTCTCCGTATGCGCGGCGAAAGCACCTCTATCCCGCCCAATTAGAGCCTTTTCCGTTCCGACTGAAGCGATTTCAACATGTTGAGACGAAGTTCGGCAACCGCGATTGCGCCGCTCTCGCGGCCTCCGATTTGGCGTCAAGCATAGCTTGACACCGGCACACGCCGCGCGCATCGTCAGGGTTGTCTTGACATGGAGGCCAAAGCTGGTGCTGAGGTTCAAGCGCGACGAAGCCCTCAAATGTTCATTTTGCGGCAAGAGCGCCAGCCAGATCGCACGCCTCATGGGCGGGCCGGGCGTCCATATCTGCGATGAATGCGTCGGCGTCTGCAATAAGATCCTCGAAGCCATGCCGGGCGATTTCGCTGGCTGGGAGGGTATGCCCGACGAGCGGCTGCTGGGCGCGCTGAAATCCGCCGAAGCGACCGTCGAGGCGACCCGCTCCGTGCTGCAGGCCCAGATCAACGAACTGCGCAAGCGCGAGGTGAGCTGGCAGGCCATCGGCGCGGCCCTGGGCATCTCCCGGCAGGCGGCCTGGGAGCGGTTTTCTTAAATCCGGCGCGTTCAACGCTCCGATGGCGCTTTGTTCAGCACCCGCCCGGCGACCGCATCCAGCTTGGCGATCAGCGCCGGATCGCGCGCCTCGGGCGCGGTGATGATGGCAAAATCCAGCGCCCTGTCCGAGCCGATCGGGCACGGCTCATGCTCGCGCGGGAAATCATGCGCGAGGCGCGCGATCAGCCGCCCGGCCTTCTCCGAGTTCTGCCCCATCACCCGCAGGATATCGCTGATGTCGACATCCTTGTGGTCGTCATGCCAGCAGTCGAAATCGGTGACCATGGCGACGGTGGCGTAGCAGATCTCCGCTTCGCGGGCGAGCTTGGCCTCGGGCATATTGGTCATGCCGATGACGTCGCAGCCCCATTGCCGGTAGAGGAAGGATTCCGCGCGCGTCGAAAATTGCGGGCCCTCCATGACAAGATAGGTGCCGCCGCGCTTATAATCGATGCCTTCGGCCTTCGCTGCCGCGTCGAGCTTGTCGGCGAGGCCCGGGCTGATCGGATCGGCCATGGCGACATGCGCGACGCATCCCGGTCCGAAGAAGCTTTTCTCGCGCGCGAAGGTCCGGTCGATGAATTGATCGACCAGCACAAAGCTGCCTGGCGGCAATTCTTCGCGAAATGAGCCGCAGGCCGAGACCGAGACGAGGTCGGTGACGCCGGCCCGCTTCAGCGCATCGATATTGGCGCGGTAGTTGATGGCCGACGGGGGCAGCTTATGCCCTTTGCCGTGACGCGGCAGGAACACGATCGGCAGGCCGCCGATGTCGCCGTAAAACAGGTCGCTCGACGGCTCGCCCCATGGCGTTGCCATCGGCGCTTGACGCCTGTTCTCCAGCCCCGGCAGCTCGTAAAGGCCCGACCCGCCGATGATTCCCAGTACCGCCTTCGCCATTGCTCAGTCCCATGCTCCGGCCAGCGCCTGGATCGTCCCGGCTGGCCTAATTGACCTCGATGTAGAATACCGAGGAGACCCAGCTCTGTAATTCTTCTTTTGATGGCGCGTCGCCCTTGTCCGGCTTATGCAGCAGCCACAGCGGGCCGAAATCGCCGATGCCGATCTTGGTGCCGTTCACCAGCAGCGCCAGGATCCAGTTGCGGTCCTTTACATCCTCGGCGGACAGCTCCACTGTCGAGCCGTCGAGCGCCACGAGCTTGACGCCGCCGCTTGCCGCGCCGGCCGTCTTGAGAACGTCAGACAGCAGCGGCCCGCCGAAGGTCGTTTCCGCGCCGGCGGCGTTGACGCGCAATTCATGCACCGGCAGGGCGGACAGCATGTCGGCGTCAAAGGTCATCGCCTTCTCGAAGCTGATCTTGTGATGATTGAGCAGATTGTCCCGGTCGGGAGCCATCGCGCCGCGATTCCAGTTCTCGACCTTGCCCGCCACCGTGAGCACGACGCTGCCTTTGGCGGCCGGCAGTTCCAGCGCGGCGCAGGCTCCGCCGAATGCGGCGGCGCTTACGGCCACGGTTGCCCACATCATCATGCGATAGCGAAAACTCATGCGTCCCTCCCCAAATCCCCTGGCGATGTTGCAAAACTCAGCGCGGCGCGCAATGAAAAAAGCCCCGTCGCGGCAGGGCTTTTTCCGATTGCGTCATATTTCTTCCGCTGAGCGATTTCAGCTTATGGACTATCCTCGCCCGCCGATCGGGCCGGTCTGATCCCGCGCCCCGAGAACCGGCCGGCCTAATGCTCGATGTTGCGCCACAAAACCCGCTTCGACAGATAGAGCAGGGCAGCGAGCACCGCCAGATAGATCAGCACCTTCAGCCCCATCCGCTTGCGCTCTTCCAGCTTCGGCTCCGCCGTCCACATCAGGAAGGCGGCGACGTCGCGGGCGTAATTGTCGGTGGTGGCCGGAACACCCTCGGGATAGGGGACGAGATCGTCGGACAAAGGCGGCGGCATCGCCACCTGATGTCCCGCAAAGGCGGTGTTGTAATACATGCCGGGCGCCATCGTCTTGGTGCTGGGCGCCTCACCATAGCTGGTCAGCAGCGCATGGATATAGTCCGGGCCTTGCTCCTGGTAATTCGTCGCAACGTCGGAGATCCAGTTCAACGGTTCCAGATACCAGGGGCCGGCGCGTTCGATGGTTCTCGCCTTGGCCATGATGGACAGATCGGGCGGCACCGCGCCGCCATTCGCGGCGGCGGCCGCCTTGGCATTGGCAAAGGGCGACACGAAACTGTCGGCGGGCTTGCCCGGCCGGGTGAACATCTCGCCTTCGTCGTTCGGCCCGTCCGTCACCTGCGCTTCGGCCGCGATCTGCACGACATGGTCTTCCGAGAATTCCGGCCCGCCCGGTTCGGACAGATTGCGGTAATGCATGAGCCGCAGACCGTGGCACACGGAGCAGACATTCTTGTAAACCGCATAGCCCCGGCGGAGCTGCTCCCTGTCGAAATGCCCGGTCATGCCCGAGAACGACCACTCTTGCGGCGCAATAGGCATCTCCACTTCCACGGCGTGGGCGGAGCTGCCTGCCATGAGGGCGCCGCCCGCAAGGAGCGCGCTGAGCCGGAGACGGAATTGGCGCTTTTTAGCTTTGTTCATGTTCCCCGCCCCAACTAGCGTTTTTCGGCCGCGGCCGTGACCGGATGCGGCACGGACCCGCCGCCTCGGCCCTGTTCTCCCAAGACGGATTCGGCGATGCTGCGCGGCCTCGGCTTCGGCGTCTCGATGATGCCGACGAGCGGCATGACGATCAGGAAGTGAATGAAGTAATAGGCGGTGAACAGCCGTGCCGCATAAAGATACCCGCCCTCCGGCGGCTTCGAGCCGAGATAGCCGAGCGCCAGGCAGGTCAGGACCAGCAGCCAGAAGAACCAGCGATAAAGCGGGCGGTAATTCGTCGAGCGGACGTTGGAGGTATCCAGCCACGGCACGATGAACAGCACGGCGATGGCGCCGAACATCGCGCTCACGCCGCCCAGCTTGGACGGGATGGCGCGCAGGATCGCGTAAAACGGCAGGAAATACCATTCCGGCACGATATGCGGCGGCGTCTGCAGCGGGTTGGCTTCGATGTAATTGTCGGCATGGCCGAGATAATTCGGCAGATAGAAGGTGAAATAGGCGAACACCAGCCCGAACACCGTCAGGGCGAAAATATCCTTTGCGGTGTAATAGGGGTGGAACGGCACCGCCTCACGGGCCGGATCGCGCAGATCGACGCCCGTCGGATTGTTGTTGCCGGGAACGTGCAGCGCCCAGATATGCAGCCCGACCAGCCCGGCGATGACGAAGGGCAGCAGATAATGCAGGCTGAACAGCCGGTTGAGCGTCGCGTCATTGACGGAAAAGCCACCCCAAATCCATTGCACCAGCGTCGTGCCGAGGCCCCTGATAACCGAGTTCGAGCGATGAGAACAGGTTGGTGATCACCGTCACCGCCCAGAAGCTCATCTGCCCCCAGACCAGCGAATAGCCCATGAAGGCCGTGGCGATCATCGCCAGGAAGATCAGCACGCCGATGATCCACAGCACCTCGCGCGGCGCCTTGTACGAGCCGTAATAGAGGCCGCGGAAAATATGCAGATAGACGGCGATGAAGAACATCGACGCGCCGACCGCATGCGTGTAGCGCATCAGCCAGCCATAATTCACGTCGCGCATCAGATGCTCGATGGAATCGAAGGCGACCGTGGTGTCGGGGGCGTAATGCATCGCCAGCACGATGCCGGTGACGATCTGCACGCCGAGGCAGAAGGTGAGGATGCCGCCGAAGGTCCACATATAGTTGAGATTGCGCGGCGTCGGATATTCCAGAATGGTGTCATAGGCCATCCGGATGACGGGCAGCCGGCTGTCTAGCCAGCGCGTGAAGCCGGTGGTCGGCACGTAAGTCGATTGATGTTCCATGGGAGTGCCTGCCTTGCGGGCTTAGCCAATTTTGATTTTTGTATCGGTCTCGAACGCATAGGGCGGAATTTCAAGATTGCGCGGTGCGGGGCCTTTGCGGATGCGCCCCGCGGTGTCGTATTCGGAGCCGTGGCACGGACAGAACCAGCCGCCATATTCGCCCCGGTCGTCGCCGGGCCGCTGGCCTTTCGGAATGCAGCCGAGATGAGTGCAGATACCAATTTGCACGAGCCATTGCTCGTGACCGTTTTTTGTGCGCGCGGCATCCGTCGCCGGCACGTCGTCCCCCTCGCCCATGACCCGGGCAACGGGGTCTTTCAGATCCGACAGCGGCACGTCCTGCGCCGCCTTGATTTCCTCAGCCGTGCGGTTGCGTACGAAAATCGGCTTGCCGCGCCACATGATGGTGACAGCCTGCCCGACCTGTATCGGCGAAAGATCCAGCTCGACGCTCGCCTGCGACAGCGCCGCGGCATCCGGGTTCATCTGGTCGACTAGCGGCCACAGTGCCGCCGCGGCGCCCACGCCGGCAAAAGCCGTGGCTGCGATATGAATGAAGTCGCGCCTGGTTACGGGCTCATCCATCGTCGTGGCCATGAGTCCTCGATCCTTTTCTTGCCCTTGTCGCCGCCCATGAGACGTGAGCTTCCAGAACACTGACGGCGAACCGCATCGTTGCGCAGCGCTTGACGTGCATCCGCGGGCGGTTTCTAAAGTCGCCTTATTGCATTGTCTATACTTTACTGTCCAGTTAACGGGAGGGGACAAATCGGCGCAATCCCGTGGCAATTCCGTCGCACCCCCGTGGAGACCGGCAATCATGCGCGTGGCGCTCTATCAGCCCGACATTCCGCAAAATACGGGAACCATCCTGCGCATGGCCGCTTGCCTGGATATTCCGGTCGAAATCATCGGGCCGGCGGGCTTCGACATGACCGATCGGACCCTGCGCCGCGCCGGCCTGGATTATCTGGATCAGGTTCAAATCGCGCGCCATCAATCCTTCGCCGAATTCGAGAGCCGCCGCCGCGAACGGGGCGGGCGCCTGTTGCTGCTGACCACCGCCGGAGCCACGCCCTATACGGCGTTCACCTACGAGGCCGGGGACATCCTTCTGGCCGGGAGAGAAAGCGCCGGGGTTCCGCCCGATGTGCATGAAAGCGCCGATGCCCGCCTCAAGGTTCCCATGAGCGCCGGCGCGCGCTCGCTGAATGTTGCAGTCGCCCTCGCGATGGTGTTAGGGGAAGCTTTGAGGCAGACCGGGCATTTCGGCAGCCGATCGAGTGTGCCCGGCAAGCAAGGTCACGCATGAACGCGAGAGTTACCGATGACATCGCCGGCGGTGTCTGCAATGTGCCCGAGCTGGAACGGCAAAAGGCTAAGGCGCGTGTCTGGTTCGCGGCGCTGCGCAACGACATTTGCGCCGGCCTCGAGCGGCTGGAGGACGAGGCGGGCGACGGGTCGCTGGCCGAGGAGAAGCCCGGCCGCTTCGAGCGCACGCCCTGGCAACGCACCGGCGATGACGGCAGAGACGGTGGCGGCGGTGTCATGGCCATGCTGCATGGGCGCCTGTTCGAGAAGGCCGGCGTTCACGTGTCCACCGTCTATGGCGAGTTCTCCCCTGAGTTCCGCGCCCAGATCCCCGGCGCCGAAGCGGATCCCCGCTTCTGGGCCTCGGGCATTTCGCTGATCGCGCATCCGCGCAATCCCCATGTCCCCGCCGTGCATATGAACACCCGTTTCGTCATCACGACGAAATCCTGGTTCGGCGGCGGCGCTGATCTCACCCCGGTGCTCGATGCGCGGCGCACCCAGCAGGATGCCGATACGGTCGACTTCCACGCCGCCATGCAGCAGGCTTGCGACAAGCATGCCGTCGCCGACTATGCGCGCTACAAAAGCTGGTGCGACGACTATTTCTATCTGCCGCATCGGGCCGAGAAACGCGGGATCGGCGGCATCTTCTACGATCACCACAATTCGGGCGACTGGGCCGCAGACTTTGCCTTCACCCAGGATGTCGGGCGCGCCTTCCTTGGCGTCTATCCCCAGATCGTGCGGCGCAATATGGGCAAGGCCTGGACCGAGGCGGACCGCGAGGAGCAGCTCATCCGGCGCGGGCGCTATGTGGAATTCAACCTGCTCTACGACCGGGGCACCATCTTCGGCCTGAAGACCGGCGGCAATGTCGCCAGCATTCTGTCCTCCATGCCCCCCATCGTGAAATGGCCTTAAGCGATGCGGCGGAACAGGCCAGGGTAGTCGATGACGAGCCCGTCGCCGTCAACCTCGATGTCGCGGGTGAAGTCGCTGTCGCGCGACTGATAGCGGTAGCGCCGCTCGGCCAGCCTTGTATAGCGCTGCGGATCGGCTACGAAGGTTAGCGCCGGATAGGCGACATAGGCTGTGGTGATGTCGACGCTGTCGCCGATCTGCATGCCGCAGCGGCGAATCGGCAGGGTATTGGTAAACGGCGTGGCCGACAGGTCGATATCCACAGCGGATTGCAATGCAGGCAAAACCCGCCCCGACCCGTCGAACCAATTGCCCTCGCCATCGGCGGTGAGGCAAACGGTTTTCGTGCCGCCGGCCAGTTCCACATAGGCACGCCGAACACGCCACCCGGCGTCGCATTCGATCTCGAACGCTCCAGCGAGGGCGGGCTCGCTCAGAGCAATGATCGAACCCTTGGCCAGCGCGCGTCCGCCGGTTTGCGTGAGACGAACGCTTTGGCGGCTCGTCCCATCCCAATCTTCCCAATGCGCCGTAATCGCGTTCGCCATGGAAAAATCCCGCTTGGTAAGAGACCGCTGCATGTGGCTCCACTGCTTCAGAGCATGATCCGATCATGCTCTGACAACCGATGTCCACTTTTCCCGAAAAATCGTGCGAAAACAAAAAAATCGAGAGCATGATCGGTTCCGTTTGAAACGATCATGCTCTAGCGCGCAGGCGCTGCGACGGGCACCCTCTGGAACTTGCCCTTCGGCGCCTTCGCGGTTTTGCCGATCGGCGCGTAGATGCGTTTTTGCGCCTCGACGATCAGCACGCCGGAAAAGCCGGGCCACGCATAATGGCCCACCCGCTCCCAGGCGATGGCCGTATTCAGGACCAGCGGCCGGTGCACCGGGGGCATGAACAGACCCGGCCACCAGCCGGTCGGGTCATAGATGCAGTCGCCGAGCAGCCGTTCGAGCTGACCCCGGCTATAGGGGTGGCCGTGCCCGAACGGCGTCGTGTCGATCCGCGCCCAAAGGCCGCGCCGGTTCGGCACCACCAGCAGCAACCGTCCCTCGGGCGAGAGCACCCGCCAGATCTCGCGCAGCATCGGCCGTGCCGACTCGCACAGCTCCAGGCAATGGACTGCCAGCACCTTTTCGACCGAGGAATCCGCCAGGGGAATCTGCGTTTCGCTTGCCAGAAAGCTGCAGGAGGGGCCTTCAGGCGGCCAGCTTATGACGCCTTGCTCCTCCGGCATGCACAAAAGCTGGCGCCTAGCCTCCTGCCGGAACAGCCGCATGAACGGCGCGGCATATCCCATGCCGAGCAGGGTTTCGTCGCGGACATTGGGCCAGATGGTTCGGATGCGGCGGGCGAGTAGACGCCGCGCGACCCCGCCCAGCTGGCGCTGGTAAAAATCGCTGAGTTCGCGAACATCGGGACGCATCTGCAACCACCTTCTTCGCGGGTTGTTTCTCGAAAGCGCTGGCCCCGCCGGCGGTCTATAATAGCAAATGCGCCGAATGGTCAAAATGGCCCGGTCACGACTCGAAGGAGAAGATGCGATGGCAGCGCTGAAGATTCACCAGTTTTTCTGCCGCAGTGACAATTTCGGCGTGCTTATCCACGACGAGGATGCCGGAGTGACGGCCTCCATCGACGCACCCGACGCCGACGCGATCCGGACAGCGCTGGCGAAAAATGGGTGGTCGCTCACCCACCTTCTGAATACCCACCACCATGGTGACCACACGGCGGGCAACGCCGCGCTGAAGGCGGAGACCGGCTGCCTCGTCTTTGGGCCGGAGAAAGAAGCGGACCGCATTCCGGGCATCGACAAGCGCATGACGGAAGGAGACTGTTTCGATTTCGGCGGTCATCAAATTTGCGTGCTCGAAACGCCCGGCCATACGCTAGGTCATATCACGTATTGGCTCGCGGACGATAATTTGGCCTTTGTCGGTGACACGCTGTTTTCACTCGGCTGCGGCCGTTTGCTGGAAGGTGACGGACCGATGATGTGGCAATCCCTGCAAAAGCTCATGGCGCTTCCAAAAGAGACGCTCATCTATTGCGGACATGAATACAGCAAGGCGAACTCCGCCTTTGCACTCAGCGTCGAGCCGAACAATTCGTCACTTCAGCAACGGGCGGAAGAAATACGCGAATTGCGTGACAGCAACCTCCCCACACTCCCCGTAGCGCTTGCGGCCGAGCTGGCGCAAAACCCATTTCTGCGCCCTGACAGCGCCGAGATCCAGGAGCGGCTCGGCATGGTCGGCCACCCCCTTGCCACAATCTTTTCGGAACTTAGACGGCTGAAAGATCGCTTTTGAGGGCGGCTTGTTTGGAACCAGGTGGCGGGAAGGCGATTGTACGCATGCCCAATTCGGGCAGATTGTGGATAAGGCTGATAGCGTTTGACGGTGCTTGCGACAGACAAGTGATTGCCGTTTAATCTTAGCGACAGGATCAGAAACGATTCGTATCTGCCCGCCGACGATCGCGCGCAGATGAAATAATACGAACAATAACAATAAGGAACGAGAGCGCATCAATCGGGTTGGGTGTCGGCGGCGAGTACCCAGCTACAGAGGGCAAGATTGAGGCGCTCGCGTCGTAAAGAAAATGACCGGCTCACCGCTAAGGTGCGGCGGGGTAGGATTACAGCGGGGTACTATTATGCTTCCGGGGAACGCGGGTGTTTGCTTGTCCGCGCTATTCATTGACTTTGACAATATTTACTTGTCGCTCAAGGGGCGGGACGAGGAAGCTGCATCACGCTTCGCACGTAATCCGTCCTATTGGCTGACCCAAGTCATTTCCGGCGCGCTGGTTCGAACCGATGCGCCGTCGCCTCCCGTCCGGCGCCGCATTGCAGTCGGGCGCTGTTACGGCAATCCAGTTCCCAGACGCAGCGGGCGTGACGGCCAGGGCGATCCGAGTTCGTTCGGCTTCGTCCGGCACAGCTTCATGCGCGCAGGGCTGGAAGTTGTGGATTGCCCGCATCTGACGTCGCAATTCAAGAACAGCTCGGACATCCGCATCGCTTGCGATGTGCGGGACTATCTGGATCACCCTACGCGGTTCGACGAGTTCATCATCCTGTCGGGCGACGCGGATTTCACGCCCGTGCTGCTGAGCCTGCGCTCGCATAACCGCCAGACGATCATCTACGCGAATGATTACACCTCTCCCTACTACAAGGCGTTTTCCGACGGGCGTATTCGCGAGGAGGATCTGATCCGCTGTCTGATGCAGCCCGAAGGGCAGATCAGCTCCGATCATATGAATCCCTTCGCGCTCGAACAGCAGCAAGCGGCGCCGAAGGCCCGCATCGCCGCTGCCCCGCCCTTGCGCCAATTGGCTCCAGCTCCCGCTCCGGTCCCGGCGGAGGGCCTTGTGAAGCGCAAGCCCGCCGGCGGCGCCTCGGAAGCCGCCATCCAGTCGCTGATCGAAGATTTCAAGGTCATCGGCGACGAAATCCTTGGGCTGGTCGTCGATGTGGTGGAAAACTCCGAAAAGCCGGTTCCGCTCGCCTATCTCGCCGACCGCGCGCAAAAGACGCTGGGGCATCCGAAAACCATCGGCACCAATTGGGCCGGTTCTGGAGGATTTTTGAACTTCCTCACCCAGAACCTGCCCGAGACCATGCGGCTCTCCGAGAAGCCGCCGCATTTCGTCTACAATCCCGATCGGCACAGGCTCCGCGAGGACGTTCGCCCTGTGACCGATGAGGCGCCCGTTTCCATTCCCGCCTCGGCGCCCGTGCGCAGCCAGCCGGCCACGGCGCTGCGGGCGCGCGAGCCGCAGAGCAACAATGGACGCCTTGCGGAATTGCAGCGCTCGATCACCCGCATCTATGAGGCATGCCAGGCGCCGCCCTTGCCGCCCAGCGAATATCAGCTTCTCTTCACGCTGATTGCGGCGGAGGTTCGCGAAAACGGCTTCGCCCCGGATCGCTCAGCCGACGCGGTCGTGACGCGGGCCGCGGCGGCCGGACTGAAGCTCGCGCCGAAGGACGTCTCCTTCGTCATAGAAGCCGTCGATGAGATCGATCCGTGGCTTGAACACACACGTTCGCCCTCGGCAGTTGCGCGCGCCTATCGCGATTACGTGCTGGCGCGATGTTCCCAGGTCGGCGTCCAGCTGACGGATGACGAATATCAGCTCATCCAGGTCTGGTTCGGCGCAAGCCAGTGGACCGCAGCGGGCGGTGGTGGCGGCAGCAGCAGCAGCAGTGGCGGGGAGCCCGGCGCCGGCGCGCAGGATCTGCCGCGCCGCTACGGTCAACCCGATCTCGGATTGCCCTCGCCGTCCTCACACGGCGGCGTTCCCTTGCCCAATGATTTCGGTTTTCCCGAAACCGACGAGCGCGACAACGAGCCGCCGGCCCAGCAAAGCGGCAGCCTGCGCTACAGCTTCCTCAAGCACGGGTAGCGCATCTCACCAGCCTCTCGCCGGGCCTGCGCGCGGCCTCAAGCTTCGCGTCGTCCCAGGGCCTCTCTCTCCTTCGTCGTCCCGGCCTCCGAGCCGGGACCCATTGGCTTCGCCGCGAGCGCGGATTGCGCTATGGGGCGAATGGGCCCCCGGATCAAGTCCGGGGCGACGCATGGCCATCGGGGGCGACGCCGGGCAATCGGCGATGACGCCGGGCACGCCGCAAATGTCAAAGAGCCAAACACCAATCCCCTCGCCGGGCACTTGCCCGCGAGGCTTTGCTGCATTTCGTTTCCCGCCCCGATGAGGGACGGCGCGGGCCGCCGTGAGGCTGGTCCTTACTAATAATGTGCAGCCTCCCGGCTGCCCGCGCGCGGTGATATTTTGGCCATCGCCGCCTCTTCTCCAACATGGCATGCGCCAGCCCGAGCCTCCTACGCTACTGGCCGTTTTACGCCACGTCTTTCGCGTCGCATGCCTTAGACCTGCGCATCTCGGCAAACAGGTGGGCCGGCGAGTGACCCCTGAGCGCGGGTTCGTTAGTCCCACCGCGAGGCCGGCCTGCGTTACCACCCAGCCAGATCCCCGGCGGATTTCTCAGGCACCGCATTCCCATTCCGCAGATGACGAGCCGGTCTCGAGCCCCGCGTCCCTCTGGAACAAGAACAAGGGTCAATATACGGGCCGGCGGAGGAGCGGGGATAAGTTTATTTCGCTGGTTGGTCTGTCTGTTGCCCCAAAGCAGAGGCTGGGCGGGCGGAGCTTTACTTCCGGAATGCGGTGTAGACCGAAATCCAGCTACTTTCACATAGCCTGCTTTGAGCCAAGAGCGGTCGCCGCCGGATCGGCTCGCAAGGGCCCCCTCACGCCTCAATTCTGCCCCTCGCACCTCGTCGCTGTTCACGGTGAAAGTGCGGTGATACCTGCCGTCGCGGAGACGCAAGCTCAGAGCGGTGTTTTTCTCCGTGGTGTCTTTGTCCCGGTGGCGGGTTCGACCAATTGTGAACCCAAATTACATGTCCCTGCGAGGTCACGCTCCATGCAACAAATTATTCAAGTGTATCAAGTCGAGCGGAATCCGTTGGCAGGACCAGGAAGAAATTGGAGCCCTGGCTTGGTGCGGGCATAAAGCCGATCCGGCCGCCATATGCCCCACGGAAGGCAAGGTCTTGATCGCTCAGCGCTTCGCCCAATTCAAGCCAAGAGTCCGCTCCTCGAAATTCGATGGCAGGCGGATGATGAACTCTGCTCCGCCCAGATCCCCCTTAAAGAGATCGATTGTCCCGTTATGCCTTTCGACAATGCGATAGCTGATCGGCAGGCCGAGGCCGGTGCCTTTGCCGACCTCCTTCGTCGTAAAAAACGGCTCGAAAATCCGCTCACGGATCGCATCGGGAACGCCGGATCCGCTATCCGCGATCGCAACCCAGTAGGACTTATCGTCTCGGCCCGTGCGAATGCGAATCGTGCCCTGATCGCCGACAGCATCGGCAGCATTCAACAGAAGATTGAGGAAAGCCTGATTGAGGATGCCGGGAGCACAATACAGCTGGTTTTCGGTCGCGAAATCCATATTGATTTCAACGTTCTTGTCCATGATCATATGCGATATGAACTCGAGTGCCAACTCAATGCATTCTCTTATGTCAACATCTTTGAATTCGCCCTCGTCAAGGCGTGAGAAGCTTCGCAGCTGCGAGACAATGTTGGTGACGCGCTCGAGCCCTGCGCGAGCGTCGATCGCCCGCTGGCCTGCCTTTTTGAGATAGTAAGTTCCCATGTCCGTCAGAGTGGCCTCACCGGCCAGTTTGCCGAGCGTCGACACGATGCTCCCCAGATGAGCCATCGAATAGGCCAGGGGATTGTTGATCTCGTGGGCGATCCCGGCCACGAGTTCCGCCCAACGATGTCATTTTCGCGGTGTGAATGAGCTCGACCTGAGCGTCCTTCAATTCGCGATAGGCGCGTTCGAGATCATCATTGGCTTTTTGGAGCTCTTCGGCGTGCTGGGCCCTCGCCTGCAGATACCTTGCATGGAGTTGACCTGCTTCAAGCAGCAGCACCACCAGGACGAAGCTTGCGGCCAAGAGACCGTAAATCCTGCCGGAGTAGAAACCGAGATCAAATCGGCCGGCATTGAAAACTGCACTGAGCCCCACATCGAATATCCAGGCAGACATCGCCACCATGAGCCACAGGTCAAGCAGCGTGTGCTGTCGCCTTGTCCAAAGAACGACAAGAGCTAGAAAACTCGAAAACCAGACGGTTGAAACCACCCCAATCATCGCGGGAGTGTATTTGTTGCCCTGCATGATTGTCGGAAGAAGTCCTTGCCCCACCGTTGCGAGCGCTGTCGCAGCACAGGCAAGGGCTGCAGCAACGGCGATACCGGACAATACGGCCGAGCGCCCGGACAGTTTTAAGGGCCGCCCCACCTCGCCATTCGCGTTCTTTAGCAATGCATAGGCGATCACTGCGAGCGGAAAGGTCTCGTGCCAAAACATATATATCCAGGCTGTGCTCTGCGGTCCTGCGCCGAGCAATCCGGTTGGCGAGAACAGGCCGGGAAATGTGAGTAAGTGCAAAAAGGCGATGAGTGCCGTAAAAAAATAGGCGCTGGCGAGCACGAGGAGCGCTCGCGAGCGCGCGAAGGTCAGTTGAGCAAAAAGCAAGACCGCCGTAATCACGTCGTTAATTACGAGAGCCGATTGATAGATCGGTATGAATGCCGGCACAGGGAAAAGCGGTGTGCGGGCAAATGGGACCGCCGCGGCGAACACCAATACCGAAATCAGGACGACCAGAAATGCACGCTGGCGGTCCTCGTAACGCGCGGATACGTTGGACAAGAATTCCAATTGCTTGCCAAACAACTCGATCACTGTTTCCCGCGCTGGCATTGCAGTCTTTTGTCGAGCGTCTTCAGGCGATAAAACTTCATGGTCCGGAACCGATTGATGGCGCTCCAGCAGAGGGGATTTTCTCAATAAGCCATGAAACGATGATTAAAGCGGCGCTGAGATGCCCACCGTCGGTCAACAAACCGGCGACTTGGCGCCGGAATCTGATTGTTGAGTGAGGGGGCGCTTCGATCGTTGTGGAGGTTCCTGATGTCGGCAGAAGGTCAAAACTGCGCGCGCCTCCCGATCACGCACCATGACTGAAGAAGCTGACGCCGCGTTCAGTTCCGCTTCAAAGGCGGCAGCGGAACATGGAATCACGGGGCGCGTTGCATTCGTAATTTCAGCGGAAGGTTGTCACTGGGCTGGCATCTTCTTCAAGCAGGTGGACAAGCGACTCGGCTCCAGGTCCGTGTTGCCCAATAATTGCCAATTTCAATTTCGGTTTTCGAGAGGACTTTCAATTCGACATCGAATTTTGTGTCGAGCCGAAATATGTACATCGGGCCGGACCAGGATGTGTTCCCGGTCTTTTCTCCTGAGAACAGGCTTTGATTAGCACTGCCAGCCACTTCAGCCACCGTCGGATGGTGTCCATCCGAGGCGGCTTTGATCGCTTTTCCGCAAATCTTGGGACCGCAGGCTGCCAGCTTGTAGGTCGCTGCGCCATCACGCGGCTCGGCGATCCAGCACCCGAATGCGTCATTTATGTCGACCGCCCAAACCCGCTCTCCCATGGAAAGGACAGATATCGTTACCGCGGTGAGGTACAGGGCAGTTTTGAGAAAGAGTTTGCTCATAAGATCCGCGCCTTCAACCTAGATCATGATCGCTCGCAAGTCTGTGCGGTAAGTGTGGCAAAAGCGAAACCGAGCCATCACGGGCGCCGACTCTGCGGGGATCGGTACAATAACGCCCATTCTGTCTCGCGATCAAATTGAGACTTATGCCCGGGATGAAGCGCCGTCGGAAGTGAGGGAGCCGCGTGCCGCCCAGCTTCAGCTTGCCAGCTTCAGCTCCGGGATGCGCCTGATCGCGGTAACCTCGCCATGGGTGGTGGCGATGCGCTCCACGGCGCGCCGGATCGGCTCGACGACGACCTCCATCTGATGTCCGCTGGCGTGCAGCATCCATTCGCCCGATTGCGCGATGCCGACATGGCCGCGCCAGAAAACCAGGTCGCCGCGCTGCAGCTTGTCGATGTTCCTGTCGTCCAGGGGCTGGCCGAGTTCCTCCTCAAGCATGTCGCTGTCGCGCGGGCATGGCTGCCCGGTTCCCTGCAGCGACAGCTGCACCAGCGCCGAGCAATCGAGCCCCAAGCTGCTGCGTCCGCCCCATAGATAGGGCGTGCCGACCAGCCGTTCGGCGAGCCGGACGAAATCCTTGGCCTTATCCTCGATCGGCTGGAGATGCCCGCCATAGACGAAGCCGCCGCGCGCCAGCTCCAGGAACCGCCCCTCGCGGCCGAGCACGGTCACCTTGCCGTTGAAACTGAGGCGCATGAGCGGAGGCCGCTTCAGATCGGGCGCCGGATAGACGAATGTGGCGCGCGAGGTCACCCAATGGGTCGGCTCGTCGATGGTGGCGGACACATTGTTCATCGGCATGTAGCCGACATAGCCGTCATTTTCGAGCTGCACCCAGCCCCAGCCTTCGCTGACGTCGTAGACCGTCACCAGTTCGCCGCAGAGCGCCTCGGTGAGCAGCGGCGCGTCGAAACGTGGCACCAGCCGCACCGGCGCCACGGCCGCAACCACCTGGCGCAGCTCGCCCTGGACGTAGCGCTGCGCCTTCACCCTGTCCTTGAGCGAGGCGGCGGCCATGTCGTCGCGATAGACATGCCGTCGCGGATCGAGCTTGTCTGCGTTCATGCTTGCGGAAAGGCCCCCTTCAGATAGTCGAACACGGCGCGGGCGCATTGCGGCTCGCCCCCGATCGGCTTGCCCGGCTGCGCGCGCGGCACCCAGCCATATATATCGAAATGCGTATAGGCTCTGGCGGTCTTGACGAAACGCTTGAGAAACAGCGCCGCCATGATAGAGCCGGCGAACGGCTCTGGAAAGATGCTGTTTATATCAGCGATTCGGCTTTCCAGCAGCTGATCGTATGGCGCCCAGAAAGGCATCGGCCACATCGGGTCGCCCGCCATGCGTCCGGCGGCGGCGAGCGCCACGGCAAGCGCGTCGTCGGTGGAGTAGACCGGCGGCAGGTCCGGCCCCAGTGCGACGCGCGCCGCGCCGGTGAGCGTGGCGAAGCTGAACATGTGATCGGGCGCCTCGGCGTCGGCCAGCGCCAGCGCGTCGGCGAGCACCAGGCGGCCTTCCGCATCCGTGTCGCCCACCTCGACATTGAGCCCGGCGCGGCTTTTCAGCACGTCACCGGGCCGGAAGGCGTTGCCGGAGATCGAATTTTCCGCCGCCGCGATCAGCAGCCGCAGGTTCACCTTCAGCCGCGTGCCCATGATCATGGCGGCGAGCGCCAGGGCGGACGCCGCGCCGCCCATATCCTTCTTCATCAGCGCCATGGATGCGCCCGGCTTGATGTTCAGCCCGCCGGTATCGAAGCAGATGCCCTTGCCGACCAGCGTCACCTTCGGCGCGGACGGGTCGCCCCAGCGTATGTCGATGAGGCGCGGGGGCCGGGCGCTTGCCCGGCCGACGGCATGGATCAGCGGAAAATTCTTCGGCGAGCAGATCGTCGCCGGCGATGACGCGGCATTCGCGCGCCGAACTCCGCCGCGACGTCGCGCGCCACCGTTTCCAGCTCCGCCGGCCCCAGATCGTTGGCGGGGATGTTGATCAGGTCGCGCCCCAGCCAGGTGGCCGCCGCGACGGTGACGAGCTCCTGCTTGTTCGCGCCTTTGGGCAGCCGCAGCCGCCGGTCGCCGCGCTTGCCGTTGGACTGGTAGCGCTGGAACGCATAGTGGCCGAGCGCCCATGCCAGCGCCGCAAGCTGCGGATGGTCGGCGGACCAGGCATAGTGATAGTCGCCCTCGGGAAGCAGCGGCGGCAGGCCGCCCGCATGCAGCGGGCTGGGTCCGGCGCCATATTTGTCGTCGCCGCCGAAGACCACGCCGCCGATGCCGTCGTCGCCGGCAAGCAGCGCCCAACTGCCGGAATTGGGTTTGAACTCGATCGCCTTCAGCCAGGCCCGATGATGCGGAGCCAGCTCTTGCGCCGGATCGTCCGGCCCCTTATGGCTTTGCGCGAGCCAGATCGGACAGGTTTTCTCCGGGGCCTCTTCGTCGAGGAAGAGGCTGGCGATCTGGTCGGCAAGCATCTTGAATGTGGGTAAAGTCATCGTTGGCTGCGCAATCTTTTGAGGGTGGCATGGAGCGGAGGAGGGAACATCGGTGAGCGGGACGATATGAATTGGTGATCGGCAACAAGAACACCTCCTCCTGGAGCCTGCGGCCTTGGCTGGCGATGAAGGCTTTCGATATCGCGTTCAGCGAGACGCTGATCCAGCTTCGCACGGCCGGAAACGGCGGCGGAAATTCTGCGCCATTCGCCGTCCGGCAAGGTGCCCGCACTCAAAAGCGATGGTCTCCTCGTCTGGGACAGTCTTGCCATTATAGAGTTCCTGGCTGAACAATATCCGAACAAGCGGCTGTGGCCGGCGGATCGGGCGGCCAGGGCCATCGCGCGCTGCGTCTCCGCCGAGATGCATTCGGGCTTCCAGTCGCTGCGCAACGAATGCCCGATGGATTTCCTGCGCGTGCTGGGCTTCCCCGCCGTCAGCGCGCCGACGCTCGCCGACATCGACGCGTATCGTGCAGATCTGGACCGACTGCCGCAGGCAGTTCGGCGCGAACGGCGCGTTCCTGTTCGGCGCATTTTCGGCTGCCGACGCGATGTATGCTCCCGTGGTCAGCCGTTTCCGGACTTATGAGGTCGATCTGAGCCGCTTCGGCGACGATGACGGGACCGCGGCCCGCTATTGCGACGCCATGATGTCGAAACCCGAGATGCTGGCCTGGGCCGAGGGCGCCAAAGCCGACCTCTAGTGGCGGGATAGGCTCAGGTGGAATCGGCCAGCCATGCCCCGCCTGTCGTCCCCGCGAAAGCAAACGCGCTAACACAGGTGCCTGGCTTCACCTCTCCCACGGGGAGAGGTCGGCGCGGCGAGCGCCGGGTGAGGGGAGGCAACGCTTCTGTCGAGGCTCCGCACCCCATCACCCCGGCCCTCTCCCATGGGAGAGGGGGATTCGCCCGCCGCTCTTGGAGCCGTATCTCAATATGTTAGCGCCTATGCGCGAAAGCGGGGATCCAGCAAACACCGGAGTCGCTGCGGAGTACTGGGTCCCCGCTTTCGCGAGGACGACAGGAAAAGAGCGCTTAACCAAACTGATCGCGCTTTAGCAGCGCGCCCTGTAGCGAATTCGTCTCTACACTATCGCTGATTTGTTTTCCGCGGCATCCGACCCGGGCTGGACGCTTCGCGGCGATCGGGATCGGGCAAATGCGGCTGCTGTTCCCGGGACACAGTTTTCCTAGGCAAATGAAGCAGATCCGCCAGCATGTTGGTTCTACCTATATGTAGAAAAAGCGAATCTCTTTTAAGTGAAATCATAATTAAAAGGGATTGACATGCCGAAAACATTTTGGCGCTGGGCATTGCTTTATGTATCCACTTGTTTAATTACCGGATGTGAGGGCGGGGCATTGAAATCCTTCACGCACCTCGACGCCGGCCCGGTGGCGTCCGAGACGGCTGCCTTCTCTTCACCCGCCGAAGCCGTCCAGAAAGCCGAGACGCTGCGTCTCGCCGGGGCCGAGATTGAGGCGCTCGCCGTCCTCGCGGCGGCCTATCGCCGCTATCCGAACCACGGCGGGGTGCTCTCTGCCTATGGCAGGCTGGCGCTGGCGATGGGGCATGACGAACTGGCTGCGCGGCTGCTGCAAACGGCACTCGCCGCCGATCCCCGCGACGGCCGTGCCTTGTCGGCGCAAGGGGTGCTCGCATGGCGCAACGGCCGGGCGTCCGAGGCGCAGGGCGCGCTCATCCGGGCAAAGGCGGTCTCGCCCGAGGACAGCGCCGTGCTCAACAATCTGGCCGTCGGCTATCTGCTGGACGGGCGCCCCGCCGAGGCCGTGCCGCTGCTGCGCGAGGCGCTGGCGGCGATCCCGGCGCGTTCGGCGCACGCCGGCCGCATCCAGCGCAATCTCGCGGTGGCGCTGGCGGTGCAGGGTGAGTTCGCCGAGGCCGACCGTCTGGCGCAAGTCACCTTGCCGCGATCCCTCCAAAACGCCGATGCCGGTAAGATCCGGCGCTTTATGGGGCTCGGCGACGCCCCGGCGGATCGTCAGTCAGGCTGGGAGGCGCATTTTGCCGATGCGGGACAAGCTTGGCCGGAGCGGAGATAAAGCTGCTGCCGTGCTCCTTCAGCGCCCGGCTGGCCTGCATCAGCGCGGGCATCAGGATGATGGCCAGCAGCACCGGCAGGAAAAACGCCACCAGCGGAATGGCAAGTTTGGGCGGCAGCGAGGCCGCCTGGCGTTCCGCCTCCGCGATCCGGGCTTCGCGGCCCTCGCGCGCGGCGGCCGTCAGCGCCTGGCTCACGGAGGTGCCATAGCGCTCCGCCTGCATCAGCGCCGCTGTGATCAGCTTCACGGTGGGAACGCCGGTGCGCGCCGCCAGATTGGCATAGGCTTTCCAGCGCACCGGCAGATAGGACAATTCGGCCATCGTCAAGGTCAGCTCTTCCGCCAGCGCCAGCGATTGGCAGGATATGTCCTTGGCCACTTTGGAGAGCGCCGCCTCGACCGACAGGCCGGACTGCACGCAGATCAACAGCAGGTCGAGCGCGTCGGGAAAGGCGCGCAGGATGCTGGACTGCCGCCGCGCGATCAGCTTGTCGAGAACCAGCCTCGGGGCCACGAAGCCGATGGCGGCGGTGGCCAGCCCGATCAGCAAGGCGGTGCGGGGCGGCGTGTGCCCGCCCGAGCGGAGGACCGTCACCGCTATCGCCAGGGCGAAAAACAGCACCGGCGTCGCCACGCGGAACAGCATGAACAGCGCTTCCGGGCCGTGGCCGCGCAGGCCCGCCATGCGCAGGCGCGCGGTCAGGTCCCCTGCCGCTTTGCCCTCCTCCGGTTTGCCCCGCTCCGGCCTGAGCTGGCCTAGATACCGCATCAGCGGGCTGGCCTGCTCCAGCCGGACTTTGCGCTTGGCGGCCGCCGACAGCTCCGAAAGCCGCCGGTCGCGCAAACGGTCGCGCTCGCGGGCGACCATGCGCAGCCTCGCCTGAACGCGCGGATCGGCCTCCGGCGGCAGTGCCAGCGCGACGATCGTCGCGAACACCGCACCCGCAGCCAGCAGCATCGCCAGCGTCCGGTCGCTCAGTAACTCGGTCATCATATCGTGCATGGCGCGCGGCCCCTCACGGATCGATCCTCGCCATCCGGCGGATGACGATGATGCCCAGGGCCAGCCACACCGTGCAGATGCCGGCGAGCCGCCGCCCCGCTTCGTCCCGCCACAGCATGGCGATATAGTCCGGCGCGAACATCGCGGTGGCGCCGATGACGCCGAACGGCAGCACTGCGATGATCAGCGCCGAGACCCGCGCCTCGGCGCTGGCGATCCGCACTTTCATCGCCAGCTTCTGCCGGTCGCGCAGCACGCCGGCAAGATTGCCGAGGGCGGTGGTGAGATTGCCGCCGGTCTGGCTCTGAATCGACATGATCAGCGCGAAGAACCGCACCTCGGCGGCGGGCATTGTGCCCGTAAGGCGTTCGACGGCGGTCTTCAGCGGCACCCCGGCGCGCATTTGCGACAGGATGGTCTCGAACTCCCGGCGAACCGGCTCGTCCGCGTCGGTCGCCACGATGGCGAGGCAATCCATCAGCGACAGCCCGGACTTGGCACCCCGCACGATCATATCGACGGCAGCGGCGAAAGCCGCCAGGAATTTGAGGCGCCGCCGGTCGGCAAGAATGAGAAGCCATTGCTTCGGGATCATCCATCCGGCGGCAATCGCAATCGCGGTGGCGAAGGTGAACGGCAACCAGGGAACCAGGGCGAGGAACACCGCCATGGCGAGCCCCAGGCAGCACGCGGCGTAGAACGGCACCGGCCACGTCAATCCCGCTGCCGCGATGCGCTGCTGAAAGATCAGCTCGCGGCCCGGCCGCTTCTGCTGGGCGACCGACTGCAACGCGAATTCCTGCGCCCGCCTGATGCTGCGCGTCGGCCGCACGGCTTCGAGCGCGGTTTCGCCCCGCAGCAGCGCCTCAAAGACCGCGCTGCGCCGCTGCGACAGGCTGCGACCGAATCAGCCGGGGATAGAACAGCGCGCAGACGAATGCCGCTGCCGCTACGCTGGCCAGCAGCGCCGCCAGACCCGCCGAATGTCCACTCTCAAGCAAAGTTGCCCCCACCGCCCGGCTGGGCTTCGTCGCGCTCCGCGCCGGCAAGGATTTCCGTCAGCCTTTGCTCAAGACCGAAATAGCGCGCCCGCTCGGCGAAGCGCGGCCGCGAAATGCCGGTGAAGCGATGCCGGCCGATCAGCGCGCCGCCTGGCTCCTCGCCGAGCACATCGAAACGCAGCAGATCCTGCACGATGATGATCTCGCCCTCCATGCCGACGACTTCGGTCACATGAGTGACGCGCCGGCGGCCGTCGCGCATCCGCGCCACCTGGATGATCACATCCACCGCGCCGACGATCATCGGCCGGATGGCGCGCGAGGGCAGGTTGAAGCCCGCCATCAGGATCATGCCCTCCAGGCGGCTCATCGCCTCGCGCGGGCTGTTGGCGTGGAGCGTGCTCATCGAGCCGTCATGGCCGGTATTCATCGCCTGCAGCAGATCGAAGGCCTCCGCGCCGCGCACTTCGCCGACGATGATCCGCTCGGGCCGCATCCTCAGGCAATTGCGGATCAGGTCGCGCATGATCACTGCGCCTTCGCCCTCCAGATTGGGCGGACGGGTCTCCAGCCGCACGACATGGGGCTGCTGGAGCTGCAATTCGGCGGCGTCCTCGCAGGTGATGACGCGCTCGCCTTTCGCGATGTGGCCGGTGAGGCAGTTCAGCAGCGTCGTCTTGCCGGAGCCGGTGCCGCCTGAAATCAGCACATTGCAGCGGCAGCGGCTGATGATCTCCAGGAGCGCGCACGCATCCGCCGACAGCGCCCCGAGCGTCACGAGCTGCGCCAGCGTCAGGCGCTCGCGGCGGAATTTGCGGATGGTCAGCGCCGGACCGTCGATCGCCAGCGGCGGGAAGATGATGTTGACGCGGCTGCCGTCGGGAAGGCGCGCGTCGCAGATCGGCGTCGAATCGTCGACGCGCCGCCCGACCCGGCTGGCGATCCGCTGGCAGATATTGGCCAGCTGGCTGTTGTCGGCGAACTGCACCGGCGCCGGCATGAGCTGGCCGTCGACCTCGATATAGCACTCTCGCGCGCCATTGATCATGATGTCGGTGATGCCGTCCTGCGCCAGCAGCGGTTCGAGCGGTCCAAGGCCGAGCACATCGTTGCAGATCTCCTCCAGCAGTTCCTCGCGCTCGGCGAGCGCCAGCACGTTGGAGCCCAGATCGACGATTTCACCGGCCAGCTCCCGCAGTTCCTTGCGCGCTTCATCGGCGTTCAGCTTGGCGAGTTCGGCGAGATCGATGCCGGCGATGAGCCGCGCGAAGGTCGTGCGCTTGATCTCGTAATATTTGTCCGACCGCGCAAAGCTATGCCCGGCGGCGAAACCCATCCGCTCGATCTCGGCCTTGCCCGGATGCGGCATCGCGCCCGGCCCGGTTGCGGGCGCGCTAACCATAGCGATGTGTGGCGCAGGCGAGGGAAGGGCCGACAGGCGTTTGCCGAACATCGGTGTCCTCACTTCGCCGATCTGCGGCTTAGCCGGCCCATCAGCGGCCTGAGCAGGCCGGTCCGGCCCATCTTCGCGGCAGCCTTGCCCGAGAGTGTTTCGGCGAGGGCGCGGAACAGCTCCGCATGTTTGGATTTGGCCGAAATCTCGCCGATCATCAGGCCGTTATTGGCGGCCGATCCGAAAAGTTGCGCATCGAAATCGATGAGGGCGGTGGGGCGAAGTTCCACCGCATTGCCGAAATCGCGCGGCGAAATCTCCGGGCGGCGCGGCATATGCAGCTTGTTCAGCACCAAGAGCGGCGGCTTGTCGGCGGAACGGAGCGCGCGGGCGGCATCGATCAGATTCTTGGCATTGCGCAGATTGGCGAGATCGGGTTCGGCGGTCACGACCAACTCATCCGCCTCCGCGATCAGCGTCCGGGTCGAGGCCCGCCAGTCGAGCGGCAGGTCGAGCGCGACCACCGACGCCGCCCGGCCCAGCGCCTGCACCAGCTGCGCCGCACGGTCCGGCGTGACATCGGCGTCGGCGTCGAGCGTGCAGGGCGGCGTGAGCAGCATCAGCCGCTCCGAGCATTTCGACATCAGCTTGTCGAGCATAGCGGCGTCGAGCCGGCTTCCGGCGGCCAGCGCTTCGCCGACGCCCTGTCCCGGATCCTGATTGTAGTCGAGCCCCAGCGTGCCGAAAGCCAGATCGAAATCCGCGATGACAGTGGACAGCCCGAGCATTTCCGCCAGCGCCCAGCCGGTATTGTGGCACACGGTGCTTGAGCCGCACCCGCCCTTCGCGCCCAGAAAGCCGAGCACACGGCCCGCCGCCTGGACCGAGTGATCCGCGAGCGCGCCGCTGATGGTCTCGGCGAGGTGCCCGGCGCCTAGCGGCGCCACCAGATAGTCGCTGATATGCCGCCGGGTCAGCGCCCGATAGAGCAGCACGTCGTTGACATGGCCGATGACGACAACCTTGGTTCCCTCGTCGCAGACATCCGACAGCGTTTCAAGCTCGGCCAGCATCTCGCGGGGGCCGAGCAGCAATTCAACCACGATCAGGTCCGGCGTCGGGCAGGCGCGCGAATTTGACCCGCGCCGCGCCGATGCCGCCCATGCTGCACCTCGATCCGCAGTCTGGCAAGACGCTGATCGAGCCTGGCTTCCGTCGCGGCATTCCCGGTCTCCTGCTGCTCGCAAAAGATCTGCACCTTTGCGGCGGCGAGAGCGGCCCGGTTGGGAATTGCGTCAGCCGCCAGGGACGGGGCCACGCGCTTGGGCGACAGCGCCGTCATGGTTCTTTCCCCCCTAGGCTTATGGGGCTCGGCTGGCTGGTGGTCCGAGGCTCGGCGCCGCCGGCACTGCTTTTGAGATAGCCCGAGATCAGCGCATCGCGGCGCGTCGAATCGCGCGGGGACTCAGCGCGCGGCGTGTCCAGATCGCGGGGGTGTTCGGCCACCGCCGCGATATTGCGGTTCGTCGCGCAGCCCGGCAGCCACTTCTGGTGTTCATCCTGGCATAGGGCCGCCGCATCGCCGAACGGGTCGCGGGCGAGCGATCCGCCGCCGCAGCCGGCAAGTGGCATCAAGACGATCAGCATCGGCGCCAAGCGCAGCGCTCTTGCGGATTTGCCCTGTGGACTGGGGATTCTGATCATGTCTCTCACTCGATGATGAAGCCGAAGTCTTGCCCCGCTGTGTGGCGTTCCGCGCTGTTTGCCGCGAGGCCGGGCAATTCGGCGTCGGACGGAGTGGACAGGGCGGTGCGCCCGGTGCCGCGCACCAGCACGGGCGTCACGATGACCACTAGTTCGGTTTCGGAGCGCACGAAATCCTCGCTGCTGAACAACGGGCCTAGCACCGGCAGATTGCGCAAACCGGGCAGGCCGTCGACATTGCGGCGGGTTTGGGAGGAGATCAGCCCGGCCATGACCAGTGAGGCGCCGCTCGACAGCTCCAGCGTGCTGGAGGCGCGGCGCACCTTCAGCGCCGGCACGCTGATCTCGTTCACCATCACCGCGCCCTCATTGGTCAGCTCGCTGACTTCAGTGGCGATATTCAGGCTGATCCGTCCCTCCGACAGCACCACGGGCGTGAACGACAGTCCCACCCCGAACGGCTTGAACGAGATCGTGGTGCCGTCCTTCGTGTTGCCGACCGGGACCGGATATTCGCCGCCCGCCAGGAATTTGGCGGTTTCCCCCGAGACCGAAGTGAGGTTCGGCTCGGCCAGCGTGCGGGCAAGGCCATTGCGTTCCAGCGCCTGGATGACGGCGTCGATGCCCGCCTTGCCGTTATTCCAGCCGCCGGCCAGCAGCGATCCCGAAGCAGGCCCGTTGCACGCCGCTCAGCGCGTCCAGCGCCCCGCCGGCGATCAGACCGCCGGTCACCGGAAACGCCGTTTCCGAAATCTTCACCGCCGTGACGCTTCCCCTTGCCAGCGCCTCCCGCACATCGATGCCGAGCCGCCTGATGACGCTGCGGTTCATCTCCACCACGCTGACGCGCAGCAGCACCTGCTCCTTGGCCTCGACATTCAGCATGTTGAGCACTTGCTCGCGCTTGGCGACGAACCGCCCGGCGATATCGGCGATGCGCGTCGCATCGAGCGGATTGGCGACGCTGCCGGTCACGACGATATTGTCGTTCATCGATTCCAGGCGCACATCCGCATCGGGCATCAGGCGGTGGATCATGGCGGCGACGGGCGCCAGATCGCGCTCTACGGACACATCGAGGGTGAGCATCTGCCTGCCGTCCTGGGCGATGAAGGTGGCGGTAGCCTGACCGATCTGCTGGCCCAGCAGATGCACGCGCCGGGCGGTGCGCACCACCGCTTCCACCACCGCCGGGTTCGAGATAACCACCTCGCGCACATCGCCGGGCAGATCGATCAGCACCGATTTATTGAGGCCCACCGTAATCGGGCGTGTTGGCCCGGCGGGTGGCGCGCCTGCCGCGGAGCACGGGGTCGCCGCCAGCGCCATCAGACCGGCAAGCGCCGCCACGCCGAGCCGCCGCAGACCCGCCACCGCTGGGCAGGCGCCATTTCCATGCATCTGTTTCAAGGCCGTCTCCTTCATTATTCACGTCGCGGTGCCGATTGACGCCCGAATTTCACGATCTGAACCGCCGGCCGCCGGGGGGGCGCCAGGACGGTTGCCCTCTCCTCGGCCATCGACGTCGCGGCGATGTCTCCCGCCGGAATGAGGGCAAGCGAAATCTCGCCCGCCGCCCTGGCGTCGGCGATGATCCGGGCTTCCTCGGGCGTCAGCTCCAGCGTGGCGGTGTGGACCTCGGCGGCGGCACGGTCCCTGGCGCCCAGCGCCTTGCCGATGGCCAGCACCTTGGCGCCGCGCAGCAGCGTCCTGGCACCCGTTTTCGCGGCCCCAGCGCCGGATTCGCCGGCACGCTGCGTCCACAGCACATCCACCTTGTCCTGCGGCTGGATGAAGCCGCCCGCCGCGCTCTCGTCGCGCACCGGCACCGCGACGGCGCGCTTGCCCGGTGCGATCAGTGTGGCCATGACGCCGCCATCGCCCGGCCGGGACAGCTTGGCCTCCGAGATCGGCTCGCCCTCCGCGATGGGATAACGCGCCTGGGTCGGGGTGAAAGCGGGCGGCTCGCTGTTCGCCATGGCATGAACGCCGCCTTGCGGCACGGCCGCGAGCGGCCAGGGCTGCCAGCGCAGATCCTTCAGCTCGACCGTTTGCCCGGTCGCGATGGCGCGGCTCGCCACCAGCACCTGAGCCATGGCGATCTCCGGCTTGGCCAAGGGCGGGACAGGCGCCCGGGCGGCGTTGCGCACGATGACCGCCGCTCCGCCCGCGCAGATGAGGGCAAGCCCAAGCACCAAGCCGCGTCCCCAGCGCATCGCATCGATCTCCCGATAAGTTTCTGTCTTTTCAACGAATTGTCGGGAATGGGTAAACCGTTCGTTAATTTTTCGGTGCCTACGCAGCACTACGCAGTGGCGCGTTTGCCGCCGCTCGTGGCCCGATGGTTGCAGCGTTGCAATAGCGCAACAGGGAGGCGGGCTTCGGCCAAATCAGGAAAAGCCCTAATAGCCGGCATGAATAATTTGCGGCAAATTTTATGCAATTCTGGTGGGTTGGGCGGCCGCGTTAAGAATTTTGGATCGCCAGGCCAAGTTGTTCGAGTATTGCGTTAAAGAGTTTTGCCGCCGTGTCTCATGCACGAAGTAATATCCGAAGTTTTATTGCAGCTCATCTGCTGGCGATCGCCGTCTCGGGCGCCGCATCGGCCGAGACGGGTCGCGTGTCGCTGGACCTGGAAGGCCGGATCGCGACCAAATGCGGCGTCACCGGCGCCCAGCGCGACCTGGCCCTCGGCGCCGTCGGCGTTGCCGGCGCGATGCGCGAACAGACGATGGCCTTCACGGTCGATTGTAACACTCCTTTCACCTGCGTCATGTCATCCGCCAACGGGGAGATGCGCCATCAGAGCGCCACTGCCGGCCCCGGTTTTCTCAGCGGTTTTCCTTACCACGCCGCGCTGACGATCTCGACGGACGATGGCGGTACGTTGCGCACCGGCTGCGACAGCGCCCAATTGTCAGGAGCGCCGGGCCAGGCGGCGGGTTGCGAAGCGGATTCCGGCCAGACGACGTCGATGGGGAAACAAGGCGCGCTGACGGTGAGCTGGACGCCGAGCGGCGCTCCGTTGCTGGCAGGCGCATATTCCGACGATCTCCGCCTGGTGATCGCGGCAAAAGACTAGCGGCAAAAATCGAATGAAGGAGGTGGCCGGGATACTATTTCGAATAGAATATAAACGTAAAATATAAGTAATAATGAGGGAATACCGTAATGCGTAAACTATTCATCCCTGCCGCAGCCGTCGCGACACTCTGCGCCGCTACCGGCGCCAGCAGTTTTGAGCACCATGTCAATCTCAGCGCCACCGTACCGTTGATCTGCTCCTTTGGCACGCCTACCCCAACTGGGGATTTCAGCAACGTTTCATCCGCTTCGTCGAATCTCAAGGTGAACATGACGGGCGATCATATTGAAGATCAGAACGCCAAGCTGACGTTTGCCAATGTCTCCTGCAATGGCGACAGCACGCATATAGCGCTGGAAAGGACGGGCTTGGTGGGTTCTCTTGAAATGCTGCACCCGCCGGCGGGGTTCAAGAATGCAATCGACTATGATGTAAAGCTGAGCTGGGGAATCAACGTAAATTTTCTTGATCTGCCCGCCGGTACAGCTGGCAACGAAACGAACGTCAACGCCACAAACGGAGATTTTGTGGTCGGCATTCACGTTCCCCAGGACCTCAGCCAGTTCATCGCCGACACTTACACCGACACGCTGATACTGACCGTCGCGCCGACGAGCTAGTGGATCAAACGTGACATTTAAGTCCTCTCGCTGTTCGGTTGGATTGAGATAAGGCATTCAAATGTCATGGATAAGCCTAGTGGCTCGAAGCGTTAGATTCGAACCACTAGGCGCAGCTCTAAACGACCGGGCAGGCCGCATGGGCCCGCCCGCCCGCCGTCGCGCCGAAACCCTCCACCGCCCTTTGCGAGCCCCCTTCATGATGTTCCGCTCCCAGACCCGTTTTTCCGAAATCGCCGCAACTTTGATCGTGGCGCTCCTTTCCATATCCGCGGCTTCGGCAATGACCGTCGAGCCTCTGCTTCTCGACCTCGCCAGCAGCGGAAAGGCGGCACAGCAGACCTTCAAGGTCGACAATAACGGCGCCGCGCCGCTGCCGATCGAAATCGAAGTCTCGCGCGTCGAGTTCGGTCCCAATGGCGAGCAGACCACGCAGAAGGCGGGGCAGGAATTCCTCATCTATCCGCCGCAGGCGATCATCCCGTCCGGCGCCACTCAGGTCTTCCGTGTGCAGTGGATCGGTGAACCGGATCTCGCCAAGAGCCGCAGCTATCGCTTCAACGTCTCGCAAATCCCGGTCAAGCTGCCCAAGGAGCAAAGCGGCGTCCAGATCGTCATGACCTTCGGGGTCACGGTCAATGTCGCCCCGCCCCAGGGCAAGTCCGATATCCAGGTGCTCAGCGCCGCGCCGGTTATCGGCAAGGACGGCAAGCGCTTTGCGGCGCTGACGGTGAGGAATCCGGGCAGCAAGCATGCCTATTTGCGCCAGTCGGTGATCGATCTGTCAGGTGGCGGATGGTCCGCGCAAATGACGCCGGCGGCCCTCGGCCAGCAAGTCGGCCTTGGCATCGTCCAGCCCGGCAAGCAGCGGCGCTTCATCCTGCCCATCGAGGTGCCGGCGAGCGTCTCCGCCATCAAAGCGACGGTGAAATACGACCCAGCCATGCGCTAGCGCGCTTCCTGAAAGATGTTGCGCGGCTTTCGGATAAGAAGCGCGGCGGGCAATCGGGAATGGGTCTAGAGCGGGATCGCTTTAGGTGGACGCATCTTTCCGTTGTGGCCCGTTCTAGATCTTTGCCTGGCGCGCGATCGGACGGTAAACCGGATTCCACTTTACCTGATCGCGCTCTAGCGCCTCGGCGCGCTCGGTGCGACGGGCCGTCCGGGTCCGCTCGCCAGCGGGACACGGGGCCTCCGGCCGGTCGCCGTCACCGATGCGCGCCTTGGCGCCGCAGCCCGCGCCGGCCGTCTTGCAGTCGTTTGCGTAAGGGGCACTCGTGGGGATGGCCGCCGATCATTCGAGAGGGCTACGGTGCCTCTGCCTGTGCCTGGCGCTCGGATTGTCGCTGATCCGGCTGACAGCGCCCGCGAGCGCAGCGGCCGCCGGGCCGCCAGCCCCGAATATCAACCCGACCGGACGCGTTCTCGACATGGCTGTGCCGCTGCATTACCGGACGTTCTATCTCGGCGATCTGGCGATCCGCATCACGCCCGAACAGGCCGTCCTCGTACCGATGGCCGATCTGTTGCGCCTCGCCTCGCCCTTGCTGCGCCCCCAGGCCAGCCAGCGACTGAAGCAGCTGAGCGGCGGGCCCGGCGAACCCTATGCGGACATAGCGCGGCTGAGGCAGGCGGGGTTTGCATTCTCCTTCGATCCGGCCACCGTGCGCCTCGTCTTCGAGCCGACCATCGAGCAGAAGGTGGAGGGCGATATCAGCCTTCACACGCATCCTGAGCAACTGGACAGCCCCAACCGCGCCGAGCCTGCCGCCTTCGCCGCTTACATGAACCTGCGCACCGGCGCCGATTATGTCGGCATTCCCGGAATGGGCGGCGGCGATGGGCTCAAGGCGCCGCGCCTCGACCTGGAAGGCGCCGCGCGCTGGAAGGATGTGGTGCTCGAAGCCGAAGGCACCTATGACCCAGGCGATGCGTCGTTTTTCGGCCAGGGCGGGCGGCTTCAGGCGGCGCGGCACCCGCCTCATCACCGATTTCGAGGACTGAGGCGATCCGCGCCACCGCCGGCGACATCTACACGCTCGGCACCAGCATGCAGGCGACGCCGGATATCCTCGGCGTGTCGCTGGAACGCTCGATGTCGAAATTGCAGCCCGGCCGCACCACGCGCTCCACCGGCCGCCGCAGCTTCCGGCTGGAGCGGCCCTCCAATGTCGATGTGGTCGTCAACGGCCTGAGCGTGCGCAAGCTGCGTCTCGATCCCGGCGATTACAATCTTAGCGACCTGCCGGTGAGCATCGGCTCCAACGATCTGGTGCTGCTGATCGAGGACGATGTCGGCCACACTGAAAAGCTCGAATTTTCGCTCTTCTCCGACAACGCGCTGCTGCCCGACGGGCTGACCGAATGGTCGCTGGCCGGCGGGGTGCTGACCGATTTCGAGCGTGGCGAGCCCGACTATGCGATGGACCGGCCGTTCATCAGCGGCTTTTACCGGCGCGGGCTTTCCGACGCGGTGACGGGCGAGGCGCATATGCAATCCGACGGCGAGACCGCGATGAGCGGCGCGGGCCTCATGTTCGGCAACAGCCTCGGCCTGTTCGCGCTGGAAGGCGCGGGCAGCCTGCGCGGCGAGGCTGAATGGGGCGCCGCGTTCAACGGCGACTATTCGATAGCCGCGATCAAGGACGCCTCCGGCCGCTCTCATAATGTCCGCCTGTCGGCGAAGCTGCGGACGCCCGGCTTCGCGCTGCCCGACCAGGAGAGCCGCGACTTCGCCGATTGGCTCGACCTGTCGGCCAGCTACGGCACGCAGCTTCCACTCAATATCGCCGCATCGCTGTCTGCCAGCTATGGGTTCGGCGGGCTCTACGAGAAAGACAATTACGGCGCCGATCTGCGGCTCAGCCGCCCCTTCGGCCGCGAGCTGTCGATGGGCGTGAGCGCCGGCTATCATGCGCGCGGCGGGGAGGCCGACGACCTCACCGTCTCGCTGCGCCTGCAATACCGGCCCGATGAACGCACCGCCATATCGGCCGTCTATGATGCGCGCAACGAGCGTTCGGCAGTTTCGGCCGACCGCGAATTCGGGCAGGGGATCGGCGCGTGGCAGACCAGCATCGACATCGCCCATGAGCGGGCGGCCAACGGCTCCGGCGGCGACGATGTGACCGTCAACGCCGCGGCACATTACACCGGCAACCGCGCCAATGTTTCGGTGGCGCAGGATGGGCGCTTCGTCTCCCTGGGAACCGGCGCTCGCGACCAGCGCACATCGGTGCGGCTGGAAACGGCCGTCGCCGTGGCGGATGGCCATGTCGCCGTGGGGCGCCCGGTCTCGAACGGCTTTGCAATCATAGCGCCGCATGCGGACCTGAAGGACAACACCGTCAGCGTCGGCAAGGCGGCAACCGGCTACCAGGCGCAGACGGATGGTTCTGGGACCGGCGCTGCTCTCGAACGTCTCGTCCTATACACTCAACCGCATCGATTACGACGTGGCCGACCTGCCGCCCGGCTACGATCTGGGTGACGGCGTGTTCGACCTGCAGCCCAAGCTCAAATCCGGCTATGCGCTGAAGGTCGGCTCCGACTACACCGTGACGGCCCTGGGAAAGCTTGAGGACGGCCAAGGCGCGCCGCTGGCTCTGGTCACGGGGGTGGCGGCGGAAAAGGGCGGGTCGGCGAAAAAGGTCGAGATCTTCACCAATCGCGAGGGCCGCTTCAGCGCGCAAGGGCTGGCGCCGGGAGAATGGGACATCGAAATGGCGACCGAGCCGGCGGCGCACTATGTGCTGCACGTACCCGAGCGGACGGTCGGATTGTACCGGGCCGAAGCGCTGCGGCCGTTTGCGGGAGCGGGCGGATGAGGTCGGCGATGTGCGGGCGGTCACGGCTGAAACAGGCGCTGGCACTGACGCTGCTGACGATCTGGCCGATCCTATCTCCGGGCGCGGCGAGCGCCTGTTCCGGGCGGCTGTCCGGCCCCGCGAGCATCGATGCGGCCTATGCGCCTTTCCAGGCGCTGGATACCTCTAAGGAGTTTGCCCTCACCATCCAGAATACCGGCGAGACTGAGTGCATATTCTGGCTGGGCCTGGAACGCGTCGCGGCCGGCGCGGCAACCCCGCCGCTTGCTTTCGATATTCGCGGGCAGGACGGCGCGTGGTCGAGCGCCCGCGCGGCGACCGGCACCGGGCCGAGCTGGCTGTTCAGCCGCCGCCTGGCGCCGAATGAAAGCATCGACGTCGCGCTGCTCCTTGCGATCCCGGCCGGGCAATTGTTGCCTCCCGGTGACGACAGCAGTGCATTTGAGGCACAGCTGCACGCGTCGGCGGAGGCGCGCGCTCCCGACAGTGCCGAACCGCTCCAATCGCGCGCGCTGCGGCTGTCTATCGCCATCGCTGCGCATTTGAGCGTCAACATCGCCGGTGCCGGTGTGCGCAAGACGATCGACTTCGGCGATATGGCCGGCGGCGAACGCAAGCAGGTCAGGCTCGAAGCGCGAAGCAATCAGCGGTTTCAGCTTGATGTGTTCTCGCGCAATGGCGGGGTGCTAGCCATGGCCGCGCCCTATGAAGCCTCACGCGTGCCTTATGCGATGGTGCTGGGCGGCAAGCTGCTCAAACCGCCGGAAACCTTCGGCCCATTCCCCGGCACCGGCCTTGCCGGCAGCCAGTTCGATCTGGAGTTTACCATCGGCGACGTGCTGAACCAGCGGGCCGGCCTCTATCGCGATGAGGTCACGATCGAGATCAGGCCATCGATTTAGGGCGCCGTCCGGCACAGCATGCCGTCGCGAGGTGGGATCGATGCCCAGCCGCCGCATCCGGCCTTGTGCGAGCCCCAGCCGGGCCAAAGTGCCAGCCGGCCTGTAAGCCGGGTTCTGTACGGGAAGCGAGCTTCCTGCAATGACCATTCATCTGGGACGTTCATTACTGAGCGCCTCTAGCAACCAACCCGGGCGGCGGCCTGGAAACCGGCCTGGCACCGCCTTGCGGCGATGGCCGATGCCGCCCCTATTCGGTTTTGCTCCCGGCGGGGTTTACCATGCCGCGTCTGTCGCCAGCCGCGCGGTGCGCTCTTACCGCACCCTTTCACCCTTACCGCGGAACGAAAACACGTCCGAGGCGGTTTGCTTTCTGTGGCACTTTCCCTGGGGTCGCCCCCGCCGGACGTTATCCGGCGCCGTGTTTCCATGGAGCCCGGACTTTCCTCCACGCGCGAGCGCGGCGGTCATCCAGCCGACTGGCAAAGCCACATAAGGGCGCCAGGCTCACCGCTGTCAAGCGCGGATGAATGCTCAGCCGAGCAACTAAAATTCTGCATGTCCGCATCTGGTTGCAGTTTAGCCGCTGTGATTAGCATTTTTGCCACAGGTTTGCTGATCATTTGGTGATATGCTGGTTTTGGTAGGGGCAACTCCAATTTTGGAATCGCCTTTATCGTTTTCCTAATGTTAATAGTGCATCTATAGCGAGTGTTCAGGGAGACTCGCAACCGGTGCTCTGTTTTTGTGATCACAAGAAAAAAAATATTCTGCGGATGGAGAACTCGCATGAGCGCAGCAAGAAGTAAGAATTTGACGGAGTGGGTCGCTGCCGCCGAGAATCTGGTGCTGAATTCGACCAAAAAGGTCGCGTGCCCGGATTGCGGCAAGCCCGCTCTGCAAGTTCGCGACGTCGAATATGGCTGGGGCCACACCAAGGGCCTGGAGCGGTATCTCGTATGTTCGCATTGCGGCGCCTATAACGCGGTGAATCTACGGCATGCCCGCCCGTTTGCCGACGCTGCCACGACGGTCAGCGCCGCCTCCGAATAGGGGCGGCTCGCATAAGCCAAGACGATGCGCTCTGCTCTAGCTGAGCAAAGCCAAGCCGAGCTGCCTGCGAGCCTCATCGCGCAGCACGTCGATAGGCTGCAAGCCTCCGTCGGTCTTGACGTGCCAGAATGTCCAGCCATTGCAGGCCGGCCGGCCTTGCACCCGGGCGCCCATCTTGTGAATCGAACCCTGTTCGCCAGCCATCGCCAGCGTGCCGTCGGCGCGGACCTGCGCCTTTAAAGTGGCGCGGGCGTCGTAAAGCGTCGCGCCTGGGCGGATCATGCCTAGATCGATCAGCGTGCCGAAAGGAACGCGAGCCTCGCCGCGCTTGCTGCGCAGGAATTTCAGCTCCTCGGCGCCAAGCGGCGCCACGCTATCCAGACGCTCGCGGGCGGCCCGCACATAATCTGCATCGCGCTCGAGCCCGATAAAGCGGCGGCCGAGTCGTTTTGCCGCAGCGCCCGTCGTGCCGGTGCCGAAGAACGGGTCAAGCACGACGTCGCCCGCCGCCGTGGTCCCCAGGATGACGCGGTAGAGCAGCGCTTCCGGCTTCTGCGTCGGGTGCGCCTTGCGGCCGCCATCGTCTTTCAGCCGCTCCGGGCCGCTGCAAATGGGCAAGAGCCAGTCCGAGCGCATCTGCACATCGTCGTTGAATGCCTTCAGCGCCTCATAATTGAACGTATAGCGCGACGCTTCCTCGCGCGCCGCCCAGATCAGCGTCTCATGCGCGTTGGTGAAGCGGCGGCCGCGAAAATTCGGCATCGGGTTGGTCTTGCGCCAGATGACATCATTCAGCAGCCAGAAACCAAGATCCTGCAGCACGCAGCCTAGGCGGAAGATATTGTGATAGCTACCGATAACCCAGATCGCGCCATTCGGCTTGAGGATGCGGCGGCATTCCGTCAGCCAGGCGCGGCTGAAGCTGTCATAGGCGGAAAAGCTGCTGAATTTGTCCCAATCCTGATGCACGCCGTCGACCTTGGAATTGTTGGGCCGCAGCAGGTCCTGGGTGAGTTGGAGATTATAGGGCGGGTCCGCGAAGACGAGGTCCACCGAAGCGCTGGGGAGGCTTTGCATCAGCTCCAGGCTGTCGCCCTCGATGATGCTGTCGAGGAAGGGAGAAATCGACGCTTTTGACACGATCATGAACTAGGAACCCAGAAACGCAACTTACGGCACCGGCGGCCCCGCGCGGGGTACTCCGCCGAGGCGGTCTGACGCCGGCCGGACAAAGTAGCAGCACAACCCGGAGGTGTCCAAGCGGCGACACTAGCGGCGCGTGGTTAACGGATCATTAAGAGAATCACTCAAATTCCGCAGCTTGACTTTGCGACGTTTCAGAAGGATATAAATATATCTTTATATGAGGAGCCGCGTTGCCAATGCAGGCCTCGGTGAGTTCGGCCGACATGGTGGAGATTCTGAAGGCGGCCGGTGAAACCACCCGGCTGCGCCTGTTGGCGCTGCTCGCTCACGGCGAATTCAACGTCAAGGACCTGACCCAGATCCTCGGCCAGAGCCAGCCCCGCCTCAGCCGCCATTTGAAGCTGCTCGCCGAGGCCGGGCTGATCCAGCGCTTTCAGGAAGGCTCATCCGTATTCTACCGCTTTGCCGAACGTGGCTCCGGCGCGCGTCTGGTCACCCAATTGCTCGGCGGCATGGACCCTGATGACACGATGCTGGGCCGTGACCTGATGCGGGCCGAAGCGCTGAGGCATGAAAAGAGCAAGGCGGCGCAGGCGTATTTCCAGAGCCACGCCGCCGCCTGGGATGAAATCCGCGCGCTGCACGCCCCGGAAGCCGCCGTCGAAGCGGCGATGCTGAAGGCGCTCGGGGCCGGCCCGTTCGAGTTGCTCATCGATCTGGGCACCGGCACGGGCCGCATTCTGGAACTGTTCGCCACCCGCGCGCGGCGCTCGGCGGGCTTTGACGTTAACCGCGACATGCTCTCCCATGCGCGGGCGCGGCTCGCGGCGAGCGGCATTCGCAACGCGCAGCTCCGTCTCGGCGATATTTTCAGCCTGCCGCTCGACGATGCGGCGGCGGATGCGGTCGTCATCCACCAGGTGCTGCATTTCCTCGATGATCCGGCAAGCGCCGTCGCCGAAGCGGCGCGGCTGCTGAAGCCGTCCGGGCGTCTGCTGATCGTCGATTTCGCCTCCCACCGCATCGAGGCTCTGCGCGACGAGTATGCGCATCGCCGTCTCGGCTTCGAGCGCGAACTGGTGGAAGGCTGGCTCGATCGGCAAGGGTTGGACTCCACTCACTATGAGGCGATCCGGCCGGATAAGGGCGCCGAGGACAAATTGACCGTATCGCTCTGGCTGGCGGTGAAGCCGGGCAAGCCGGCGCAAAAACATCTTGGCGCGGCGGAGGCGCTTTCGGACAGATGAGCATGAAAGGCAGCGACATGGCGGCAAATGCGGGCGGTGGCGGGGCGCGCGATATCAGCGTCTCCTTTGAGTTCTTCCCGCCGAAAACGGCGAAGATGGAAGCGAGCCTCTGGGAAGCCATCACGCGGCTGGCGCCGCTGCGCCCGAGCTTTGTCTCCGTCACCTATGGCGCGGGCGGCTCGACGCGCGAGCGCACGCACGCGACCGTCGCGCGCCTGTTGCGCGAGACGCGGCTGCGCCCGGCGGCCCATCTGACTTGCGTCGGCGCGACGCGGGAAGAGGTGGACGAGGTCATCCGCAGCTATTGGGCCGATGGCGTGCGCCATATCGTGGCGCTGCGCGGCGATGCGGCGGGCGGGGCGGGGGAGGCTTACGCGCCGCATCCCGGCGGCTATGCGAATTCGGCCGATCTCGTCGGCGGCATCATGGCGCTGGGCGACTTCGAGATTTCCGTCGCCGCCTATCCGGAGAAGCACCCGGACTTCGCTCGACATGGCCGCCGATATCGACATGCTGAAGGCCAAGATCGACGCCGGGGCGACCCGCGCCATCACCCAGTTCTTCTTCGATAATGACCATTATTTCCGCTATCTCGACGCCGTGCGCGCCGCCGGAATTCACGTGCCGATCGTGCCGGGGATAATCCCCGTGCACAATTTCGCGCAGGTCACCCGCTTTGCCGGGCAGTGCGGCGCGGCCATTCCCGCCCGGATGGCGGCGCGGTTCCACGGACTCGACGACGATGTGGAGACCACGCATCTGATGGCGGCGACCGTTGCGGCGGAACAGGTGCTTGGCCTCGTCGCGCAGGGCGTGCGCGAGTTCCATTTCTACACGCTCAACCGGGCGAGCCTGGTCTATGCGATCTGCCATCTGCTCGGCATCCGTCCCGAGGGCGGCGCGGCGGCGTCCACCGAAGCCAGCCCCGCAATGGCCTAAGCGCGCGCAACACGTACATTCAAGAGGGCACATCATGACACGCGAGCAGCGCATCGAGGCACTGAAGCAGGCGGCGGCGAGCCGCATCCTGATCATCGACGGCGCCATGGGCACCATGATCCAGCGTCACCGGCTGGGCGAGGCCGAGTATCGCGGCGAGCGTTTCGCCGACTGGCCGTCGGACGTGAAGGGCAACAACGATCTGCTGGTGCTGACCCAGCCCCGGATCATCCGTAGCATTCACGAAGAGTATCTGGAGGCCGGTGCCGACATCATCGAGACCAACACCTTCAATGCGCAAGCCATATCGATGGCCGATTACGGCATGCAGGCCCTGAGCTACGAGATCAATGTCGAGGCGGCGAGGCTCGCGCGCGAGGCTGCCGATCTGTGGACCGCCAACACGCCGGACCGGCCGCGCTTCGTCGCCGGTGCGCTGGGGCCGACCAACCGCACGGCTTCGCTGTCGCCGGATGTGAACAATCCCGGCTTCCGTAATGTCAGTTTCGACGAGCTGGTCGAGGCCTATTGCGAGCAGACGCGCGGGCTGATCGAGGGCGGCGCCGACACGATCATGATCGAGACCGTGTTCGACACGCTGAATGCCAAAGCCGCAGGTTTTGCAGTGCTGAAGACCTTCGAGGACGTTGGCGTGACGCTGCCGGTGATGATTTCGGGCACGATCACCGACCTTTCGGGCCGCAATCTTTCGGGCCAGACGCCGATGGCCTTCTGGTATTCGATGCGGCATCTGAGGCCGTTTTCGATCGGGCTCAACTGCTCCTTCGGCGCGGAGCATCTGCGCCCCTCGGTCGTTGAGATCGCCGGCGTCGCCGAGTGCTACGTCTCCGCCTATCCCAATGCCGGCCTGCCCAACGCGATGGGCGAGTATGACGAGACGCCCGAGGAAATGTCCTGCAAGCTGGAAGACTGGGCGCGTGACGGGCTGGTGAACATCGTCGGCGGCTGCTGCGGCTCGACGCCGGAGCACATCGCGCACATCAAGGCGCATGTGGAGAAATACGCGCCCAGGCAAGTCGCGAGGGTGGAGCCCAAGATGCGGCTTTCAGGGCTGGAGCCCTTCGTGCACGCCTGAGGCATCCACCTTCACGGGAAAAGACTAGATCATGACCGTTTCGGTTGAAGCGATCATGATCTAGGTCGGTCAATGGGCCTTCTTGCGGGCCGTTTTGGCCGAAGCGGAAATTTTGGCGGCGGGCTTCTTCGCGTCGATGGCGTTGCGCGGCTTCGCGGCGGCGGCCTTTGCCTTCGGCGCGGCGGTGCGGCTCGGAGCTGCGGACCGGGTTGCGGTCTGGATCTGCGACGCGGCGCGGGTCTGCGTGCGCGACTGCATCCAGGAGATGAAATCGTCCCACTTCACGGTGACGCCCTTCGCGCTGGCCTTCACGCCGCCCTTAGCTGCGCCCTTGGCGCGCTGTACGTTGCCGTTGCTCCAGATGAGGCCGTTCTTGGTAATGGCAAGATCGCCGATGCGCTTTGCGCCGTTACCGTAGACGTCGAACGCGATCCCGCTGCTCTTGATTTCGATCGCTTCTTTGATAGGCTGGGTCTTGATCTGCATGTGAGTTCCCAAATCGTGATTATTGATGATGCCCACAGAAATGCCCCCCTCATTTGCGGTGCTATGTCTGCAGACGCTGACGAACAGCCTCAGTGTTATCTCTGATTATATTTAAGATAGAATTCAGGCTATTGGATAAAATTTAACTGTTATTTTAACCGGCTTGTCTGGTTCGGGCGAGGCGGGAAGGGGGCTAAAGCGGCTCGCGCCCGGTGCGCGCATGGGCGAGGCACCGGCGCATCATCTGGCAGCGACGAACGCCGAATGCATGTACCGCGTCGCCTTTGGAACGGCTGATAAAGGCGCAGATATCGTCCATCGCCTGCGCGTCCAGCCAGCCTTCGCGCTGGCCGCGCCGCACGGCATAGCAATCCGCCTCACCCTCATTATAGCCGACATATTGATGGCCGCATTCATGAGCGTAGGCATAGCGTTTTAGTGTCAGCGGCAGCGCGTCGAACCGCGCCGGGTTCAGCAGCACGAAGCCGAAAAACGCCGCGCCGTAATCGTCCAGACCGGCGTTCAGCACGGCGGGAAACCGTCCGCATTGAAACGCGTGGCCGTCAAAGGTGAGGGCGCCTGCGGCGACCTGCTTTGCCCCGCTGCGCGCGTGACGGGCCAGATATTCATCGACCGTGGGCGGAGCATAAATGAACTGCATCCAGCGGGCGGCGCCGAGGCTTGCGGCGGTAAGCATTGCAAGGGCAAAAACAGCCATCATCACCCGGCGCATGGGAAACCGGCCTGGCCTACATCGCTGATGGGGCTCATGATTCGCCCGCTTCGATCGCGTGCATATCGGCGTCGGAAAAGCCGAAATGATGCCCTATCTCATGAATGAGCACATGCTGGATGACGTCGCGCACCGGCTCCACGCTGGCATGCGCGAAGGCAAGGATCGGGATGCGGTAGAGGAAGATCATGTCCGGCCCGCGCGGCAGGTCCCACGTAGTTTTGAAGGGCAGCCCCAGCCCGTGATAGAGGCCGAGCAGGCCGTAGGGGCTGCGGATACGCAGATGGGCAAGCGTCTCGCGGTCGCCGAAATCCTCGATCCGGATCGACAGATTGCCGACGGCCTGGCGAAACGTCTCGGGCAGCGCGTCCCAAACCTCCTGGGCGGCTGTCTCGAACTCCTCCTGGGTGCGCGGCTGATGGGCGGACATGAGGGCGGTCATCAAGGGTGCGAACACGTATGGAGCGATCGCAGCGAGTCTCATGGGGCCTTGCGTCGATCGACGTCCCCGATCAAACCCGCCGCTCGATCATCTTCTTCTTCAACTCGGCGATCTGCTTGCCGGGGTTGAGACCCTTCGGGCAGACCTGCGCGCAATTCAAGATGGTGTGGCAGCGATAGATGCGGAAGGGGTCTTCCAGATCGTTGAGGCGTTCACCCGTCGCTTCGTCGCGGCTGTCGGCCACCCAGCGATTGGCCTGTAGCAGCGCAGCGGGGCCGAGGAAGCGGTCGCTGTTCCACCAATAGGACGGGCAGGCCGTCGAGCAGCAGGCGCACAGGATGCACTCATACATCCCGTCCAGTTTCTCACGGTCCTCGCGCGATTGGCGCCATTCCTTTTCCGGCGTGACGCTCTCGGTCTTCAGCCAGGGCTCGACCGAGTGATGCTGCGCGTAGAAATTGGTGAGATCGGGCACCAGGTCCTTGATCACAGGCATGTGCGGCAGAGGATAGATCGTCACCGCGCCGCCGATGTCCTCGATCGATTTCGTGCAGGCCAGGGTGTTGGTGCCGTCGATATTCATCGCGCAGGAGCCGCAGATGCCCTCGCGGCAGGATCGGCGGAAGGTCAGCGAGGCGTCGATCTCGTTCTTGATCTTGATGATCCCGTCCAGGACCATCGGGCCGGTCTCTTCCAGATTGAGGAAATAGCTGTCCATCCGCGGATTCGCGCCGTCATCGGGCGTCCAGCGGTAGACACGGAATTCCTTCCAGCGCAGCTTGCCGTTGCGCGCCGGCTTGTTCCAGGTCTTGCCCTTGGTGACCGTCGAATTTTTGGGAAGTGTCAGCTCAACCATATGCCTGTTCCGCCTGCCTGCCGCTCGATGCCGCCGTCTCGCCCGACCAGTTGACGCGAAGGGTAGCGAACATGGTGATCGTCAGCATGACGAACCCCGCCACCGCCCCGGCCAGCATTGCATAGTCCTGAAGACGCAAAATCAGATATAGCAGCCCATAAAGAATAAGAAAGACGCATAGCATAATGAAGCCCCTCGCCACGCTTCGAAGCGACATGCCGACGTAAAGCGACAACATGCCGCCCGTCGCGGCCGAGGCGGCGAGATAGGCGGCGGGGAAGCCGATATGCTCCGCAAGGCTTAGCAGCAAAATGTAAAATAAGATCATCGCCACGCCGACGAAAACATATTGCACCGCGTGCACCCGCCTGCCCGATGTCAGCTCCAGCACGAAAACCGCGGCGAATGCGACGGCCAGGAACATCAGCCCGTATTTCGCCGCCCGGTTGACCAGATCGTAATAATCGACGGGCACGTAGAAATCGACGCCCGACAAGGCTGGCCAGAGCCGCGCATGCACATTGCCCGCCTGGGCGGCGCCCACATACCACGATTGCGGGATGCTGCGCGCCAGATGGGGAATGCGCCAGCCCGCGGTAAATCCGTCGTTGCTGATATCGTGCGTCTGGGGCAGAAACGCGCCGGTGAAGCTGGGATGCGGCCAGTTGCCGGTGAGCGCGATGCGCGTTTCGCGCCCGACCGGCGCGAAGGTTAGCGTGGACGAGCCGTTGAAAACCAGCTCCGACGAGAAGCTGAACGCGGCCGGAGGCTGGTCGGTCGTCACGTCGGCGGGGAAGAGCCGGATATTGAGACCGGATGCGCCGCTGTTGGGCAGGCCGTTGCTCGGCTCGAACGGAATACTGCGATTGCCGTCCAGGGTGAGCGCCGCGCTCTCCCGCAAGCCCGAGACATCGCTGATCATCAGCGAAAGGAAGCCGTCGCGCCAGCGCACCGAGGTCGCTTCGGGATCAACAAGGCGCATATCCGGCGTCGGAAAGCGGCCGGAGAGTTTCACCCGTGCGGTATAGAGCGTGACGTCATAGATGGAGCGGCTGCGGATTTCCGATTTCGTACTGCCATCGACGGAAAAATCGTCGGGCAGAAACACCGCGAAGCGCTGTTCGATGTCCTCGACCGGCTTGTCGGCTTGCCCGCGCACCACCCGGACGCTGTAGGGCACGATCAGCAGCGGGCCGACAATCCGCTGCTCGGCGCCGAAATGCTGCGCCAACTCCGCCCTGACCTCATTGCGCCGCCCTTCCCGCTCCGATACCAGGAACCAGATCAGCGCCAGCGGAATGGTGAGCAGCAGTATGAGAAAGCCGATGAGAAAGAATTTGAAGGCGGGCGTGCGCGTCAGACGTGCGACGCTTTCGGCAAAATTCGTGGCCATCGGCTAGCTCCCTTCCGATCCGGATGGCGCTATGCTGCATGCCTGCTTCTTAACCTTAGCTGCATCATTTCGTGTGGGTAGCTATACGCTGGCGCCGGCGCCAGCGCCAAATTCAGGAGCAGGCATTGTAATCGCCTGCCATGACGGGAAATTCGGATCTCCGCACACCACCTATGCCGGCTTTGCCGAGCTTTTCATTCTTCTGGCGGGCCTCGCCGCCAAAATCGGCCTCCGCGTAACGTACCCGATCAACGGCTCGTGACCGCCGGGACCTTGCGCCCGGCATAAATTTTGCTCACCTGAGGCAATACAGCGCCGCCCGGCGGGGAATCCCTATAAAAAGCCCGGATCGCCGAATTCCATCATTGTCGGAGACTCTCATGAACAAGAACAAGAGCGCCATCATCACCGGATCGACGAGCGGCATCGGGCTGGGCATGGCTCAGGCGTTCGCCGCCGAGGGCATGAACATCATGCTGAACGGCTTCGGCGGGGCGGACGAGATCGAGGCGATCCGCAAGCAGCTCAGCGATCAGCATAAGGTCGCGGTCGTCTATAACGGCGCCGACATGAGCAAGCCGGATCAGATCGCCGGCATGTTCACGGCCGCCGAAGAGGCATTCGGTGCGGTCGATGTGATCGTCAACAATGCCGGCATCCAGTTCGTCGCGCCGATCGAGGATTTTCCGCCCGAAAAATGGGACGCGATCATCGCCATCAACCTTTCGAGCGCCTTCCACCTGACGCGCGCCGCCATTCCCGGCATGAAGCGGCGCGGCTGGGGCCGGGTGATCAATCTGTGCTCGGCGCACGGACTGGTCGCCTCGCCCTTCAAATCGGCTTATGTCGCCGCCAAGCACGGCATCGTCGGGCTGACCAAGACGGTGGCGCTGGAAGTGGCGGAGAATGGCATCACCGTCAACGCCATCTGCCCCGGCTATGTTCTCACGCCCCTGGTCGAGAAGCAGATCCCCGATACGGCAAAGGCCCGCGGCATAACCGAGGAGCAGGTGAAGCACGATGTGCTGCTGGGCGCGCAGCCGACGAAGAAATTCGTCACCACCGAGCAGATCGGCGCGCTGGCGGTGTTCCTGTGCTCCGACGCGGCGGCCTCCATCACCGGAGCGGCGTTGCCCATCGACGGCGGCTGGACCGCTCAATGACCCTGGACGCGGACGACGGCGCCGGAGAGCGCAAGCGGATCAATCTCGCATTGCAGGGCGGCGGTGCGCATGGCGCCTTCACCTGGGGTGTGCTCGACCGGTTTCTGGAGGATGGGCGCGTCGAATTCGAGGCCATCAGCGGCACCAGCGCGGGTGCGATCAACGCGGTGGTGCTCGCCGACGGACTGATGCGGGGCGGCGCACCGGCCGCGCGGGAGAGGCTGCGGCTGTTCTGGACTGCCGTGAGCGAGGCGGCGGAATTCAGTCCCGTGCAGCACGGTCCCTTCAACCCGTTCGGCGCTTGGAGCCTCGACCTGTCGCTGGGCTATATGTTTTTCGATGCCTTCACGCGGGTGCTCTCGCCCTATGAATTCAATCCGCTGAACCTCAATCCGCTGAAATCGATCATCGAGCGCCTCGTGGATTTCGACCTCGTGCGCTCCTGCCAGCATATGAAGCTTTTCATCTCCGCGACCAATGTGGAAACCGGCCGGGTGCGGGTATTCGCGGGCAGCAAGCTCACCGCCGACATGGTGCTGGCCTCAGCCTGCCTGCCGACGCTGTTTCAGGCGGTCGAGATCGAAGGGCACGCTTATTGGGACGGCGGCTATATGGGCAATCCCGTGCTGTTCCCCTTCTTCTACGCCAGTCAATCCGGCGACATTCTGATCGTGCAGATCAATCCGATCGAGCGCCAGGGCGTGCCGCGCACCGCGCAGGAAATCCTCAACCGTGTGAATGAGATCTCCTTCAACTCCAGCCTGCTCGCCGAACTGCGGTCGGTGGATTTCGTCAGGCGCATGCTGGCGGAAGGCCGCCTCGACAGCGGCAAATACCGGGCGATGAACATTCATATCATCGGGCAACAGGATGCGGATGCCGAGCTCGGCGTCTCCAGCAAGCTGAACGCCGAGCGGTCGTTCCTGGAGCATCTGTTCGAGATCGGGCGGAAGGCCGCCGGCGCGTGGCTCGATGAAAACTACGCCAGCATCGGCCATCGATCGACCGTCGACATCGGCCCGCTGTTCCGGGGCGATGGGTATGAGCAAGCGGTGGAGGTCTGACTATTCGGCGGCGTCTTGCTGCACCAGCCGCTGGTGCTGTCGCGGCTCGTCTTCCGCCGCCGGCAGGGTCAAGGCGGCGGCCTTCGGATCGATCTTGAGGGATTTCGGCATGCTGTCCGGCCCCAGCGCGCCAAGCGAGAAATAGACGCGCAGCAGATCGTCCACCTTCATTTCCGGAACCGGAGTGATCGCCTCCTCGCTGATCATCACCAGGCCCCCCGACATCGGCAGCGGGGCACAGGGCAGATAGACCATGCGGCGCGCCTGGCCCGCGATGTAATAGGTCTCCTGATTGGCGAGCAGCGCCAGTACATCGACGCCGTTCACGCCGCCCAGCCGGCAGGACACCACGGCCATGCCGGAGAAATCCCCGGCGGTCTTGTCGGTGGTCAGCCGAACCACGCGCGACACAGGGTTGTAGATGGTGCGAATGATGGGCAGCTGGGTGAAGATGCGGTCGATCGAGCGCTCGATGCTCTTCTGCGCCGCGCTCCGGGCGACGACGCCGAGAAACCAGATGCCGACCAGCGCGATCAGGATGCCGAGCAGGAAGGCCAGCGTATCGTAGCCGGGGCCGATGATCGTCGTGCCGCCGGTCGTCAGAATACTGCCGAGGAACGAGCCGGGGCCGAGCGCGGACTTCAGCACATTGACCAGCCAGGCGATGATGATGACCGTAAGCACCACCGGCAACAGCAGAACCAGACCGGCCAGAAATGTGGTCGTAATGCTGTTTCGCCATAGGCGGACGACAATGTTCATTCAGCTACCCGCACCGCTTGCCCTTTGTTCAGAGTACCCAAATTTGCTGTAATTGTCTTGATTTTGTGCAAAGCAGCATGAACGCGCGGGTCGGCCGCCCGCGATATACGGTCGCTGTAACGATCGGGGATTGCGATCGCTTGCGCGGAACCTCTCCGTGCGAAGCGTGGCAACACGGCGTGGCGCGCCGCAATGCGGGCTGTCGGCTTGCGAAGCAGCTTGCCCGCGCCGGTGCCGGGCTCCATTCGTTCGAAGACATCGATCCGGGCTAAAAAGATCCGCCGATGACCCGACGCCCTCCGCTCGCCTCGGCGCTAAAGCGCCGGCTGCTCCGCCGAACGCGGAGCTGCGCTCTAGCCTCCTGGTCCTGCATCGGATTTATCCCAAAAGCGCGCCCTCGCGAAGGCGGGGGTGCGTACACTTTTGGGTCCGATGTATTAAAACGCCGAGATGGGAGCAAAGAAGCAGCGCCTCGTGCCGTTGGGGCGCTGGCAGCGCCAATATTGGCCATCCACACTCGGCATGGCTTCCTTATACGGCACGGTTTCCTTCATCGGGAGCAGCTCAAACCCGGTTCCGCCGACTTTGACGGCAGAAGAGGGGACGACGGAACAGTCGCTGGCACCGCAGCACCATTCGCCATTCTGCGGGCCGCGAAAGCCGCCGCGGGAGATCCAGCTGTCATGGGCATAGGCGGAAGCGGTGATGGAGACGGTTGCCAGGGCAGCAACGAGCATACGGGAAATGGGTCCGATCATAGGTCTACCACGTTGAGGTTTCGTCTCATCGCGGCGATCGCGTGACCGGCTTACTGCCAAAGTCGAAGCCGTCAAGCGGCTGATATGTCGCCGCGAACCGTGCCGGCCTTAGACATTTCGACCCTTAGACGGGCCTCTAGGGACCCGGTCACTCGTCTAAAGTATAACAGTTTATTAAAAGGCTGCAAATAATTCTACGGGCATGCGGCATTGCTGCAAAAAGCTAGCAATGCTTTAGATTTAGTCGAGTGATGGTGTGACGCGGCCTGAGGTAGAAGGCCCATCCGTCGTCGAATTGCGAAAGCGCGCGCCGCCAATTCGGTTGAACTATTCAGCCGCCTGCTGCCTCTTGATTGGCCGGCGCGTCAGCAGCTCGGCCAGGAACTGCCCGGTATAGCTCTCCTTGACCTTGGCCACCTGTTCGGGGGTGCCTTCGGCGATGATGCGGCCGCCGCCGTCGCCGCCTTCGGGGCCGATGTCGATAATCCAGTCGGAGGTCTTGATGACCTCCAGATTGTGCTCGATCACAGCCACGGTGTTGCCTGCGTCGACCAGCTCATGCAGCACTTCCAGCAGCTTCGCAACGTCGTGGAAATGCAGACCCGTCGTCGGCTCGTCGAGGATGTACAACGTCCGCCCCGTCGCCCGCCGCGACAGCTCCTTGGCCAGCTTGATGCGCTGCGCCTCGCCGCCCGAGAGCGTCGTCGCCTGCTGGCCGACCTTGATGTAAGTCAACCCCACACGCGCCAGCGTCTCCATCTTGTCGCGCACGGCGGGCACGGCCTTGAAGAACTCGGCCGCCTCCTCCACCGTCATGTCGAGCACGTCGGCGATGGACTTGCCGCGGAACAGGATTTCCAGCGTCTCCCTGTTGTAGCGCTTGCCCTTGCAGACATCGCAGGTGACGTAGACGTCGGGCAGGAAGTGCATCTCGATCTTGATGACGCCGTCGCCCTGACACGCTTCGCAGCGCCCGCCCTTGACATTGAACGAGAAGCGTCCCGGCAGATAGCCGCGCGCCTTGGCCTCGGGCAGCCCGGCGAACCAGTCGCGTATGGGCGTGAAGGCGCCCGTGTAGGTCGCCGGATTGGAGCGCGGCGTGCGCCCGATCGGCGACTGGTCGATGTCGATGACCTTGTCGAGATATTCCAGGCCCTGAATATCGTCGAAATGCGCGGGGGCCTCGCGCGCGCCGTTCAGCCGCCGCGCCACCGCCTTGTAGATCGTCTCGATCAGCAGCGTCGACTTGCCGCCGCCGGAAACGCCGGTCACCGAGGTGAAGGTGCCGAGCGGAATGTCGGCGGTGACCGTCTTCAGATTGTTGCCGGTGGCGCCGGTGACACGCAGCCGCCTGCCCTTGGCCGCCTTGCGCCGGACCGTGGGCACGCGTACCTGCCGCGCGCCGCTCAGATATTGCCCGGTGAGGCTGTTCGGCGTCGCCATGATCTTTTCCGGGATGCCTTCGGCGATGATCTCGCCGCCATGAACGCCCGCCCCCGGCCCGATATCGACGACATGGTCGGCCGTAAGAATGGCCTCCTCGTCATGCTCGACGACGATGACGCTGTTGCCCAGGTCGCGCAGGTGCTTGAGCGTGACCAGCAGCCGCGCATTGTCGCGCTGATGCAGGCCGATCGAGGGCTCGTCCAGCACATAGAGCACGCCCGTCAGCCCGGAGCCGATCTGCGAGGCGAGCCGGATGCGCTGGCTTTCGCCCCCCGACAGCGTGCCGGAATTGCGCGACAGGGCGAGATAGTCCAGCCCGACATCATTAAGGAATTTCAGCCGGTCGCGGATTTCCTTCAGGATGCGGTTGGCGATTTCATTCTGCTTCGCGGTGAGCTTTTCCGGCAGCGCCTCGAACCACTCGCCCGCCTCGCGGATCGACATGCGCGAGACCTCGCCGATATGCAGGCCGGCGATCTTCACCGCCAGCGCCTGCGGCTTCAGGCGGAAGCCGTTGCACGCCTCGCAAGGGTGGTCGGACTGGTAGCGTCCCAGCTCCTCGCGCACCCAGGCCGAATCCGACTCCTTCCAGCGCCGCTCGATATTGTTGATGACACCCTCGAATGGCTTCGTCGTCTTGAAGCTGCGCATCCCGTCATCATAGACGAAGGTGACGGCCTCGCTGCCGGTGCCGTAGAGGATCGCGTTCTGCACCCGCTCCGGCAACTCGTGCCAGGGGGTGTTCATCGAGACTTTATAGTGCTTGGCGAGCGCATCGAGCGTCTGCGTGTAATAGGGCGAGCTGTTGCCGGTGCGCGCCCAGGGAATGATCGCGCCCTTGCGCAGCGAGAGCGAGGCGTCCGGCACCACCAGCGCCGCCTCGAAGCGCAGCTCCGTCCCCAGCCCATCGCATTTCGGGCAGGCGCCGAACGGGTTGTTGAAGGAGAACAGCCGCGGCTCGATCTCATCGATGGTGAAGCCGGAAACCGGACAGGCAAAGCGCTGCGAGAACAATATGCGCTCATGCGTATCGTTCTTCGACTTGTTGGCGCCCTTCAGCGCCTTGGCCGGAAGCGGCTTGTCGGCGAATTCGACGCTGGCGAGACCGTCGGCAAGCTCAAGCGCCGTCTCCAGGCTGTCGGCGAGGCGGCTGCCCAGGTCAGGGCGGGCCACGATGCGATCCACGACCACGTCGATATCGTGCTTCAGCTTCTTGTCGAGCATGGGCGCGTCGGCGATCTCATAATAGGCGCCGTCGATCTTCACCCGCTGGAAGCCGCGCTTCATATAGCCGGCCAGCTCTTTCTTATATTCGCCCTTGCGGCCGCGAATGACGGGGCTGAGCAGATAGAGCCGCGTGCCCTCAGGCAGCTCCAGAATGCGGTCGACCATCTGCGAGATGGTCTGGCTCTCGATCGGCAGGCCGGTGGCTGGCGAATAGGGCACGCCGACACGCGCATAGAGCAGCCGCATATAATCGTAGATCTCGGTGACGGTCGCGACCGTCGAGCGTGGATTGCGGCTGGTGGTCTTCTGCTCGATGGAAATGGCAGGCGACAGCCCATCGATGGAATCGACGTCCGGCTTCTGCATCATCTCCAGAAACTGGCGGGCATAGGCCGAAAGGCTCTCGACATAGCGCCGCTGCCCCTCGGCATAGATCGTGTCGAAGGCCAGCGATGATTTGCCCGAGCCGGACAGGCCGGTGATAACCACCAGCTGCTCGCGCGGAATATCCAGCGAGATGTCCTTGAGATTGTGCTCCCGCGCGCCGCGGACAGAAATGAACTTTGAACTCATGATCGGAAGGTCGCCACTTCGTTCACTAATGTGGAATGCCGTAAGGCCGCCCGCAACTCCACCGGTCGCGCCGGAGATCTAAATGGGCAAAAAGCCCTGGTGCCAAGGTCAAAACGCCCACCAAACGGCACATTATCAGGCCGTTGTAAAAAGGCACGGGACGATTTGTCCCTGCCCACCGCAAAATGCCGCTTTTCAAATTTATTAAAGTGCCGTTCTAATTTGACCAATTATGGGGTCCGTTTTCCGCGCCGGTGCGCCACGTGCGGTGAACGGCGCATTCGAGTTCAGGGGCAGGAGATCAGGTCATGTCTTACGGCAGCCCGGCGATCGACCGGATCGAGGTTTTGTTCAAGGAGCTGACGCAGGACGTCAACCGCACCAGCGGCTCGACGCGCAACGGCTGGGTGTTCTTTCTCGCGCTGCAGGCGTATTTTTTCGTCGCGCTCGCCGGCATCATGCATCAGGACCTGCTGCTCAACACGCCCGTGGCGCTGCCGCTGCTGCAGGTCGGAATCAGCCTCAAGGGATTTTTCGTCTTCGGCCCGGTGATCCTTGTGCTGATCCATATCGGCATTCTGCTCCAGCATGTCATGCTGGCGCGGCAGGCGCGGGAGCTGCATGAGCGCATCACGCAGTTCGAGGGCGCGGGTCTGTTCCGCACCCACCGGGCACGGATGCATCTTCACTCCTATTTTTTCACCCAGCTCATCGCCGGACCGAATCGCAGCCCGTTTTTTGCGCTGTTCCTCGGCATGATGACGTGGCTGAGCTTCGGCATCCTGCCCTTGCTGCTGCTGCTGAATTTTCAGACCGCATTTCTGCCCTATCACGATCTCAACATCACCTGGGCGCATCGCGCCTACCTCATCGTCGATATCCTGATGCTGACGATCTTCGCCGCCTTCATGCGCTATCCGGCGGCGGGCTTCGTCACCGGTTTCGGGCGGACGATCCTTGAGCGGCCGCTCAGTTTCCTGCTGGGCTTCATTCTCTGCGTCGGCGCGCTGTTCTTTTCGCTGAGCGTTGCGACGATCCCCGATGAGAGGATGGACCGCGTCATGACCTCGCTGATGCCGGCGCCCGTCGCATCGCTCTCCGGCGACATCCGTCCGCCGCGCCAGGCCTTCCTGCTCACCGCGCTACTGTTCGAGGGCGGCGTGGATGTGCTCTCAGGCACCCCTGCGGGACTGTTCGGCCGCAATCTGGTCGTGACGGACGCCGCGCTGGTGAAGGATCGAGGCCTCGCTCCGGAGGAAACCAGCATCAACCTGCGGCGGCGCGATCTGCGTTACGGCACTTTCGACAGGTCCGACCTGCATCAGGCGGATCTGACCGGCGCCGATTTCACTCACGCGAGCCTGCGCGAGGTCAATCTCATTGAGGCGAAAGCGGACAAGGCCATTTTCCGCGGCGCCGATCTGTGGCGCGCGCAGTTCATCCCGTCGGCCTCGCCCGGCCGCCCGGTGCTTCCCGCGCGCCTGCGGGGCGCCGACCTGCGCGGGGCCAATCTGGCCCAGGCCAACCTGATGGGCGCCGAATTGGAGGGCGCGCTGTTCGAAGGCGCCGACCTGCGCGGCGCCCAGATGGACCCCGAAGACGCCGCGGAGGCGACAAGACAGGGCGCGAAATTCTAGCGCGTGACGGCGATCACCACACCCTTCTCGTCGCTCCGGCCGCCAGCGCCGGTGCCGCCGTTCTCGTGACCCCGGAGCCGGGCCCTAATACCCTCGCCGCGTCCTATGCGCGTGCTGAAATACGCGTGGATCCCGGTTCGGCCTGAAGGCCGTCCGGGACGACGGGGAAGGCAGACCAACGCCCCGCGGCGTCCGCGATTTCCGATTTGACGCTCGGCGCGGGCAACGCTGATTACGTCTACGCCGGTCACGCGAGCTCAGGGCATCACCACTTCGACCTGTTTCTTATCGCCCGCGGCCACCGAGAATTTCGCGGCGAACTCCTTTTCGCCGTGCTGCACGCGGACTTCGTAATTGCCCGCCGCCAGCACATGCGAGGGAAAGGCGCCGCCGCTGCGTTTCACCAGCTGGCCTTCGCCCGAATAGATGTTCCAGATCGTATCGGCCAGCGCTTCGCCGCCCGGCTTCTGCACCAGCCGGAACGTCACCTTGCCGGCCTGATGATCGATGGTCGCCTCGGTCAGCTTGCCGGGCTCGACCGTCACCTCCGCTTCGATGACGGCGTTGCTGTCGCCATAGCTGCTTTCGACGCGGTAGGTGCCGCCGTTCAGCCGCATCACCACGCCCGATTTCGCCCCGGCAATGACCTTGCGGCGGTTGCCGAACTGGTCAGATTCCTCGGAATAGACATCGAAGGTCAGCGACTGCTCGGAAAGCAGCGGCTGTGTGGCGAGCGTGGCGTAGAGGCGCAGGCCGCCGGCATTGAGGTTGAACACGTCCTCGAGCCGCTTGTCGGGCCAGACGGTCAGCCGCTTGGTGATGTTGGCACGGCCATAGGAGACATTGACCAGATAGTCGCCTCCCGGAAGCGAGGTCGTCACGCGCGGGTCACGCACCGTCTGCAGCAGCCGATAGCTGCCATCATCATGCACGCGCCCTTCATAGATGCGCCAGATCAGGCCGCTTGAGAGCGGCTGGCCATCCTTGGCGAGGATCGCCGAAAGGGCAAGCGTGCCGGGCTCGGTGGACGTCGGCTTTTCGCCCGGCGCCCCGGCCCCGGCGACCGGGGGCGGCACGATAGGCGTCGGCACGCCGTCGGGGTCTTCGCTCGCTCCGAGCGCGGCAAGCTGCAAGGTTTTCTGCAAGCCCTCCGTCAGCTCGGCCTCGTTCTGCGCGGTGAGGAAGACCCCGCCCGTCTGCTCGGAGATACAGGCGAGTTCGGAGAGCGTCTCCTCGCTGTTCTCGCCCAGAGCGATGAAATGAATGATGGTTCGCGGCGATCTTTCCTTCAATTCCGCCGCCACGGCGCAAGGGTCCGCCTTACATTCGTCCATGCTGTCGCTGATCAGGATAATCGACCGCGCGCCGTTTTCGGTCTTGAACAGCTTGGAGGCGGCCGTTAGCGAGGCGGCGACGGCGGCGGAGCCTTTCGGGTTGGCATCCTCGATCGCCTTCATATCCGCCGCCGGTTTGATCGGGCCGATCGGTTTTACGGTATCGATGTCGCAGCTTTTGGGCTTGTTCGCGCCGAAGGTCACGACGCCTAGGTTAAGCTTGCCCTCCTCGTCGCGCAGCAGTGGTGCGATGGCGCTGCGAACCAGTTTGATTTTCTGGTTGCCGCCCATGCGGGACCACATGCTGTTGGCGTGGTCGAGGATCAGCACCGTCTCGTTCTGCGCGTGGGCCGGCGCCGGCAGCCCGGCGAAGCAGACGCCAAATACGGCAAGGCAGCCCAGGACGGCCCGGCGCGGAATTGCCGGCAGGAGGCCCAGGATCGGCGCCAAGGCACTATTGGGCGATGATTTCAATTGTCTGCTCCTGGTTCGAAGCGGCCTCGAACGTCTGTGAATAGGTTTTCGCATCGTGCTGCGCCATGGCCTGATAGTTTCCGGCCTGCAGGATCAACGAGGGCGCTGCATCTTGCGAGATGAGCACCGTGCCGCCGCCATTATACTTCAGCGTCCATTTCACCGGCTCCATGGCGAGCGCCCCAGGCTTGCTCACCAGTTTAAGTTTTACTTCGGCGGCTTTATGTTCGAAGCTCAGATCCATCACGTCGCCGGCCGCAACGTCGATCTCGCGTGTCTGGCGCGCATTGTGCCAGCCATATTGGCTCTCGATGCGATAGTGACCGCTCGGCAGAAACAGCGTCGGCGTGGCGGCAGTCGTAGCGATCAGCTCCTGATTGGGTGTGCCGTCCTTGGGAGACGGGCCATAGACCCGGTAGAGGAGGTTGCGGTCGAGGCGCGCGCCGTTGCCGGCCAGCACCGAGGCGAGGCGGACGCCGCCCGCGTCGATCACCAGGCCGTGCTTCTGATTGTCCCCCGCGGCGACCGTGATGTCCTTCTCCACCCGCGCCAATCCGAGCACCGCGGCGACCCGGTATTGCCCCGCCGGCAGGTCGAATTTCGGCTCGTCGAGCGTCGAGCGGACAACCTCGTATTGGTTGCCGGCCTCCCCGTTCCTGAAAACCAGGAACGTCGCGCCGCTCATCGGTGGCCCATTATCGGTCATATGGGCGGAAAGCGCCACGGTGCCGCTTTTCATGACGGCTTCGACGTGGCTGTCGGCGCCGGCGCTGACGCTCACCGGCATCTCCACGCTGGCGAGCCCGTGCCGCGCAATCAGGCTGTAAGCGCCGGCAGGGACGTGAAAGACCGCGTCGGGAAGCGATGATCGGCCGAGCTCTCCCTTGTCTCCGGCTCCCTCGCGCTGCAGGACGTAGAACATATCGTCCAGCGGAGGACCGCCCACCGCCGCGACGGCGCTGACATGCAACGATCCCGCATTCAGGTTCAAAGCGAAATCGATGTCCTTCTCCGGCTTGATTTCGAGCGCCTGACCGTTGGTCGCCAACCCATAGGTCGCTTCGACGAAATAATGGCCGGGCTTGAGGTGAAGCTTTGGATCCGCACCGGCGCCGCTCCACACCAGCTCCTTCTGGGGCTGGCCCTGGGCGCTCTTGTATATCCTCCAGGAGATGCCCTCGGTGATGAGGCCGGCTCCGGGAGCAAGCTCGGCGCGCAGCCCGACATTGGGCGGCACCGGCTTCGCCGCTGGCTCGGGCCGGGGCGGCACGCTGATGGCGTCCTGCTCGGTGGCGGGCCCCTGCGGCACCTGTGCGATGTGACCATGCGGCTCGTCCGCCGCCACCCGTAAAACCCTGGCGGTTGCGGCAAGCGTTCCCACGGGCACATTGATCAGGGCGACGCAGAGCCCGAGAAAAGCCATTGCCATGAAGCAAGGTCTTCGGATAAAGCGCATGGGTCCAATCGGGTGCAGAATTCGTTTGGCCTCACCATTCACAGCTTTCACTTTCTTGTCCAGCGCCATGTGGTGGGCCAGGCGCTAACGTTTTCTTTAGCCGGAAAGTTCTCGATTATGACCGCAGCTACCAGAATTTCGACAAAAAACGCCAGTTCGGATACCGAGGCCAGCGATGCGGCGGTGCTGCGTCATCTGCGCCAGCGCCGCTCCGTTTCCGCCGCGGCCATGACCGGGCCGGGACCGAGCCGCGAGACGCTGGAATCGATGCTGGAGATCGCGGCGCGCGTGCCCGATCATAAAAAGCTGGCTCCCTGGCGCTTTGCGGTTCTGGAAGGCGACGCGAGGGCCGCTTTCGGCGAAAGTTTAATGCGGATTTGCGCCGTAAATGAGCCGGATGCATCGCCGGTCAGGCTTGAAACCGAGCGGACGCGGTTTTTGCGGGCGCCCGTCGTGGTGGCGGTGGTGTCGTCGCCGGTCGCACATCCCGCCGCACCGGAATGGGAACAGCTGCTGTCGGCGGGCGCTGTGTGCCTCAATCTGCTGCATGCGAGCGTGGCGATGGGGTTCGGCGCGCAGTGGATTACCGAATGGTACGGCTATGACGATGCGGTGAAGGCGGCTTTCGGCCTGACCGGCGCCGAACGGTTCGCCGGCTTCATCTATATCGGGACGCCGACCGAACGGCCCGCCGACCGCGAGCGGCCCGACATCGGCGCGATCACCGGCTATCCGCGCGCGCCGCTTGCCTGATGCGCGCCTTTCCGTTCCGATGACGCGGAACGGGGCTCTCGTCCTTTATTTTATCGCATTTTCTCGACGCAATCCCGCATCCACCCCCGCCTTCGCGGGGACATGCTACGCTGGAAAATGCTCTAGCCGCCATCAAGTCGCCGAGACGCGGCGGCGGCTGCTCACGTCCTTGGTCTTCACGAACCGCATCAGGGTGATCATGGTGGCCACCGTGAGGAAATAAGCGATAAGCTGAGCCGCGCTCGGCCGGTCGGTGTAGCCGATGAATGTGTGGAGCACCCGTCCCACGATGCTTTCGGCGGAAAGAAGCCAGGAACTGTCCCAGACCGTGCCGGCGAAGGCTTCGAAATAGCCGGCCTGCTGCAGGAAGGCGACCGCCTGCGAGGCAAGCCCGGCGGCAAGGAAAATGATAAGCGCCGAAGTGACGGCGAACAGATGCCGCAACGGGATCGCCAGCAGGCCGAAATAAAGCAGTGCCGAAACCCCCGCCCCGGCGATGACGCCCAGCGCGCCGCCGGAGAGCATCCCCGCAGCGGAACTCCCGCCCGAAGCGGCAATGCCGTAGAGGAAAAGCACCACCTCCGACCCTTCCCGCAGCACGGCGACCCCGACCACCACGGCTAGCGCCGTGAGCGGCCGATCGCCGGAGACGACATCGGCGCCGACCTTGCGCATCTCCTGCGCCAGCTCGCGGCCATGCGCCGCCATCCAGGCATTGTGCCAGGCGAGCATCGCGACGGCGGTGAGCAGAATCGCGGCGTTGAACAGTTCCTGGCCGGTGCCGGCGAACAGGTTGGCGATCTCGCCGGCGAATGCGGCGACGATGCACGCGCCCGCAATGCCTGCGGCGATGCCCATGCCGACCCAAAAGCCGCGATGCGGCAGCCCCTTGGTCGCCGCCAGCACGATGCCGACGATCAAGCCGGCCTCAAGCACTTCGCGGAAAATGATCAGCAGCGTCGCCAGCATGGCGGCCTCCCTGTTATTCGACGATCACGACGCCTTTGGCCGTGCCCGCATGAAATTCACCGATGAAGGGGTAACGGCCGGGCTTCTGCGGGCTCAGGCGGACGGTGCCCTCCTTGCCGGCGGCGATCACCTTCTCGACCTTGAGCTGGTGCGATTCGAATTCTTCCGCCGATGAGTCTTCGTTCTTGATCTTCAAGATCACGGGCTTTCCGGCGGGGACGCGGACCTCTTCGGGCGTAAACTTATGGTCCTTGATCGTAATGGATATCGTCGTCTCCTCGGCACGTGCCGCTCCCGCCAGGATCAATGCGGGCGCCGCCAGCATCGAAACCGCAAGCCATAGACGGGGTTGAATATGCATGGGCGTCATTGTTTCTCCTGATGAACATGGGCGAGCGCCAATGGGCATGCAAGTCGCCGCGGCTCTTGGAATGGAAGCACAATAGCCAGCCTGAGTGCTACGCGAGAGTGCACTCTTCGCAAGCATATTCATGAGCCTCGCGCATCTTTGGTTAATACGCGGCGGTTCAGCGAATCCGGGCGAGCAGGTGCTGGGCGCGCAGCAGATGCGGCCGGTCGACCATGCGGCCGGCAAGGCCGATGGCGCCGGCTCCGGGCTGGCGCGCGAACGCCTCGACGATGGCGGCCGCCTCGGCGATCTGCTCGGCACTCGGCGTGAATGCGGCATTGATCGCGGCGACCTGGCCCGGATGGATCGCCATCTTTGCGGTGAACCCGTCGCGCGCCGCTTCGCGTGCCTCCCGTTCGAGGCCGTCGCCATCGCGGAAATCGGCATAGATGCCGTCGATGGCCTGCACCCCGGCGGCGTAGGCGGTCATCAGGCAGAGATTGCGGGCGAGGGCAAAGGGGCCGGTGAATGCGCCGGTCGCCTCGCGCGCCGTGGCCGCGCCGATCGCGGTGCCCAGATCCTCGGCGCCCCAGCACAGGCCATTAAGGCGCGGTTCGGCGCCGACGAAGCTGTACATCCGCAGCAGCGCCAGCGGCGTTTCCGTCGCAATCGCCAGGATGCGCATGCTCCGCGCTGCCTCGCCGCCGACATCGTCCATCAGGCGTGCAAGTGCCGCCACGTCTTCGCCGCCATTGGCCTTGGGCAACATGACGCCGTCCGGGGGCGCGGGGATGATGCCGGCGAGATCGTCGCGGGCGAGGCCGCTTTGCAGATCGTTGATGCGCACATGGAGCTGGGGGCGGTCCGTGTCGCCCCTATGCGCGGCCAGGAAGGCTGCGGTGACCTGCCGCGCGGCGGGCTTGCTGTCGAAGGCGACCGAATCCTCAAGGTCGATCAGCAGCAGGTCCGCCCCGCTGGCCAGCGCCTTATCCAGCTTGTGCCGGTCGCCGCCCGGTACAAAGAGCAGCGAGCGCGGCTGCCTTGCGGGCTTCGCCTCGCCGCCGCTCATGTTTCAATCGGCCCGCTTGCGCATGAAAGCCTGCCGCTTGCATACGGCCACCAGCGCCTCGTCCTGGTTGAACGCCTCATGCTGGAACTCGACGATCCCGGCATCGGGCCGCGAGCGGCTTTCGCGCTTGCCCAGCACCGTGGTGCGCACATGCACCGTATCGCCATGAAACAGCGGATGCGGAAATCTCACCTCCGTCATGCCCAGATTGGCGATGGTGGTGCCCAGCGTCGTGTCATTCACCGAAATGCCGATCATCAGGCCGAGGGTGAAAAGGCTGTTCATCAGCGGCTGGCCGAATTCGGTTTCCGTCTCGCAGAAATGCCGGTCGATGTGCAGCGGCTGGGGGTTGTGCGTCATGCAGGAGAACAAGGTGTTGTCCATCTCCGTCACCGTGCGCCGGATCGTATGGTCGAAAACGCGTCCGTCCTCGAACTCCTCGAAATAGAGCCCCTTCATCGCACGGTCTCCTCAATAGCGGAACTGCTCGGCCAGGATGCGGTCATGCAGCTCATGTCCGGGATCGAACAGCAGCTTCAGACCAATGCCGCGTTCCTCGCAAACTTCGACCCTCAGGACGTTGCGGAATTCTTTGTGGTCGGCGACGGCGCTGACCGGGCGCTTATCCGGCTCTAGCACGTCGATGACCACATTCGCCGAAGACGGGAGCAGCGCGCCGCGCCAGCGCCTGGGCCGAAAGGCGCTGATCGGCGTCAGCGCCAGCAGCGAGGCGTTGATCGGCAGGATGGGGCCATGCACCGAAAGATTATAGGCGGTGCTGCCGGCCGGGGTGGACACCAGCACGCCGTCGCAGATCAGCTCCTCCAGCCGGACCAGCCCATCGACCGTCACCTGCAGCCGCGCCGCCTGATGCGTGAGCCTGAACAGATGCGCCTCGTTGATCGCCAGCGAATTGCGCTCCGTGCCGTCGGCGAGCAACGCCTTCATCCGCAGCGGGTGGATCAGATTGACCTTGGCTCTGGCGAGCCTTTCCGGCAACTCTTCCTCGCGATATTCGTTCATCAGAAAGCCGACCGAGCCGCGGTTCATGCCGTAGATCGGGATGTCGATGCACATGAATTGGTGCAGCGTCTGCAGCATCAATCCGTCGCCGCCGAGCGCCACGATGATTTCGGCGTCCTCCGGCTCGGTATTGCCGTAAAGGCTGGTGAGGTTCGCAAGCGCTTCCTCGGCCTCCGGCGCGTTGCTGGCGACGAAGGCGATTTTTTTGACCGCGATATCTGGCTTTGAGGTCATGGGAACAATCGAATGGATGACGCAAAGGATTTCAAAGCCGCTCCGAACGCGCAAGCAGCGAAACCAGCGCAGCGGCCCGATGATATCTCGGCGATCTTGATTTACACCACCTTTCCCTCCGAGAGCGAGGCGAAAAGCGTCGGGCGGGCTCTGGTGCAGGGCGGGCTGGCGGCCTGCGTGAACATTTTCCCCGGTATGATTTCGATCTTCTCCTGGCAAGGCGCAATAGAGGAGGCCGGCGAAACGGCGATGCTGGTGAAGACCGTGAAGGCGCGCGCCGACGCGGTGCTTGCCGAAATCAAGCGGCTTCACTCCTATGAGGTGCCCGCGCGGCTGATCCTGCCCTTGGCCGGCGGCGGTGAGGATTTCCTTCAATGGCTGACAGAACAAAGCGCCGGCCAACTTAACAGGCAGGCTCGCCCGGAATAACGAGGAAGAAATTCCGCAAGCTTGCCCTCAGCGGTTGCCGCTGGGAGCAAAGCTGGGCATAAGGGAGGGGGCAGCCGGTCCACCGGAATTGGGGCACATGTCACGCAGTCGCAGTCTTTCAGCCCGCATGGGCTTTACGATATTTGCCGGATTGGTTATGGCCGCTTCGGCACCGCTCTGCCGGGCCGAGCCACCGGGGCTCTCCTCACCCGCTCCGGGCGGCGGCAGCGCCGAGGTCAGCGCGCGCGAAGCCAAGCCGCAGGTCCACACCTTGCGCATGAAGCATCACTGGACCGGCGAATACCTTGAAGTCGTCTACCGCATCGGGGACGTGTACCAGCCCGAGGCGATGGCCGAGATCGATCATTTCCTGCGCGACTGGCGGTGCAACAAGACGATCCGGATGGACCCCAAGCTGATCGACCGGCTCTACGACTTGCAACAGAAGATCGGATCGCGCAGTGCGATCAATGTGATCTCAGGGTATCGCTCCGAAGGTTATAACGCATCGCTGCTCGTCTCCGGGCGAACCGTCGATCCGGAGAGCCAGCACATGTTCGGACGTGCGGTCGACCTCTTCGTGCCCGGATACCCGACGGAGAAGCTCAAGGATGCGGCGGAGAGCCAGGAGTTGGGCGGCGTTGGCCATTATCCGTTTTCCGGGCCGCGCTTCATTCACGTCGACACCGGGCCGCAACGCCACTGGACCGAGTTGGACCCCGCCGTCAAACGCAGATTGGGAATGGCGAAAAGGCCGCGAACCCGTTTTAGGCTGGACTGCGATATGACCATGGCCGAAGCGCTGCGCGATGTGTCGCCGCTGGAAGCGATCTCCGCGCTGCCGCCCGGTGCCTCCGTCAATCCGGCGGCGACCTTTCACAGAGCGGCGTTTGCGCAAGCATCGCCGCTGCCGGAGCACACGCAAGCCACAGGCGGCGGGAGCAGCCCGATATCGGCATCGGTCCATGCGGAAACCGCGGGGGTGTGCGAGGGCAGCGCCCCCCTGCCGCCGCTAGGCCTGCTGGGCGAACCTGATTCGGATTGATGCCGCCGGCTGAGTTGTGCCGTCCAGGGAATCAGTTTTGCCTTGGGTATGACAAGCAACTGTGCCGTTCCGGCCACCAAGATCACGGATCGGCCCGTCCTGTGGCCGGAATGTGGCGGTCCGCTGCTGTGATATTCACGGATTATCCACCGAAATAGCGGTAAATCAGCCGCATTAGCGCGTATAAAACCGCTCGGGTTTTGAAGCTTGGTCAGATTATGGAAAAGTCGATGGTGGTTTAGGGCAAAAAAAAGGCACCTGCGCGGTCGTTCTGTTGCAGAACCAACACATGCAGGTAAAATTTCCGAAGAAACTGTAATGTTTTCCGTAGCTTAACTCCTTAGACAACAAACTTGCAAAGGCCGGATCAAGGCGCCATTTTAGTACATGAAGATTCTGGAGCTGAGCGAGATGGCAAGACATCCACTCAAATATTTGATGGCAACCGTGGGAATGAGCGTGGTGATAGCCGCGAGCTTTTCGTCGGCGACGTATGCCTTCACCGAGACAACCGTCCCCCCTGCGGCGCAAGCGACGCCGCCGGCGGCGCCGGCTCCGCTGCAGCTGAACAAAGCCGACGATGGACAGGGGCTTGCGCTCACTGCGCCGAGCGATACCAAAGGCGAGACCGAGCTGAACATTCCCGGCATCGGTTCTGTTGGCAGCCTTCCCAAGCTCGACTTCGGCCTGGAGCTGCTTTATGGCAGCGGCGGTGGTGCGGCTCCCGAACAGCCTCTGGATGAGAAGAATGATGACGTGCTGATCAAAGGCACGATCAAACACCGCTTCTAATCTGGCGATCTGGTGCTAAGAGCATGATGGCGGCGTGAGCCGCCATTTGGCTGTCGGGAGGTACCGGACCCATGTTTGATCGGATCGCTGCATTCGGCGTCCATGCCTTTACGGCACTTGGCGCCGTGCTTGGCTTTCTGGCGTTGGTCGCCGCCGCCTCTCACCGCTGGGAAGACGCTTTCGGCTGGCTCGGAATCGCGCTGATCGTCGACGGGCTGGACGGTCCGCTCGCGCGCCGGCTTGACGTCAAAGACAAACTGCCGCGCTTTTCCGGCGAACATCTGGATCTCGTTGTCGACTATCTCACCTATGTCGTCGTTCCGGCCTACATCATCTATGAGGCGCACCTGGTGCCGCTGGGGCTTGGAATGGTGACGGCCGCCTTGATTCTCCTCACCTCGCTCTATCATTTCAGCGACAATGAAAGCAAAACCGAGGACGGGTTTTTCGTCGGCTTTCCCGCCTTGTGGAATATCGTCGCCCTGTATGGTTTCATTTTTCCTGCACCGCAACCGCTCGCCTTTGCCGTGCTGCTGGTCCTCATCGTGCTGACATTCTTTCCATTCAAATGGGTCCATCCCGTCCGGGTCAGGCGATTGCGCCCGCTCACCTTCTGCGTCATGGGCCTATGGGGTGCCGCGACCGCCGCGGCTTTGCTGCAAGGGTTTCCCGGATCGCTTGTGGTGCAGGCGACGATCGCCGCCGCCAGCGTCTATCTCGTCGCGATCGGCGTCGCGCGCAGCCTGCAGGAGCTGCGAAGCGCCTCCGCAGCCGAATAGCGGCCGCTCGGGGCCGTCTCCGCCAGGGACGAAAGCGCTTTAATCATGTACTGCGCATGCCAACTGCGCTAAATGCGGTCTGACGACGAGGCGGGCATTTACAGACACGATGATAGATCTCCTGAGCGACCCGAACGTGTGGGCGAGTTTCATTGCATTGAGCGCGCTCGAAATCGTGCTCGGCATCGACAACGTCATCTTCCTTTCACTCATCACCGAAAAGCTCTCGCCCGCTGACGCCAAGCGCGCGCGGCAGGTCGGCCTTGCCCTGGCCCTCGTCTTCCGCATCCTCTTGCTGCTGACGATTTCCTGGGTCATCGGGCTGAAGCAGCCGCTTTTCGAGGTGTTCGGTCAAAGCTTCTCGATACGCGATCTCATTCTCATCGTCGGCGGATTGTTTCTTATCGTCAAATCCACCCAGGAAGTTCACGGTGAGATCGAGGGCGGAGGGGAAGAGGAGGGCGGCATCAAGCCCGTGGCGGCGGCCGGTTTTGCCTCGATCATTGCCCAGATCGTCGTCATCGACATGATCTTCTCCATCAATTCGATCATCACCGCCGTCGGCATGGTCGACATCGTCGAGGTGATGATCGCCGCCGTGATCCTGGCGATCGGCATCATGTATGTCGCCGCCGAGCCCGTCGCGGGTTTCATCGAGCGGCATCCGACCACGAAAATGCTGGCGCTGACCTTCCTGATGCTGGTGGGCGTCGCGCTGGTCGCCGACGGTTTCCATTTCCACATTCCGCGGAGCTACATCTATTCCGCCATGGCGTTCGCGGCGCTCACCGAAATATTCAACATCATGGCCGTTCGCAGAAGGCGTTTGAAGCGCGGCAAAAGCCAGAAGCGGCCATAATTGGCCTATTTGCGCCACACTATGAAACTAGTGCATCGATCATCATCGCAAAGGCGGCCTTCTGTCTTGCGATAAAGATCATGCTCACACACACAGACAGAGCCAACGTCCGAAGTCCGCTGGAACGGCGCGGATTTTAGATGCGATGGCAATTGCAAAGAGGCGACCGGACGGCGGTATGAAGCAGATGGCAGGCGAGCGTGGAATGCTGCGCGCGGGGCGCGTCCTGGTGATGGGCCTGTTGGCGCTGCTGTTTGCCGCGCCCTTGCGCGCCGAGGAGGTCCGCATCGAGCATCAGGGCCTCGACGTGCTCGGCAATTTGGATATCGCACCGGGCAAATCGCTGAAATCCGACGGCGTGGTGGTGCTGCTGCACGACACCCTTGCGCATCACCGGATGGAGATCATTTCCGCGCTGCAGGAGTTGCTGCACGAGCGCGGAATCAACTCGCTGGGGATCACGCTCGGGCTCGGCATGAATGAGCGCCGCGGCCTTTTCGACTGCAATATCGAACAGGACCACCGCGATGAGGACGCCGTCGAGGAGCTCAAGTCCTGGGTCAAATGGCTGAAGGAAAAGGGCGCCGCGAACATCACCCTCGCCGGCCATGGCCGCGGCGGCAATCAGGTGGCAATCTACGCGGCGAAGGGGTCTGACCCCGCGGTGAAGCGGCTGGTCCTGATCGCGCCGCTCGCTGACACGGCGGCCAGCCTCGAAGCCGAATTCCAGCAGCGCTTTCACCAGCCGCTGCAGCCAATTCTTGCCGAGGCGGAAAAGCTGGTCGCGGAGGACCAGTTCAACACGCTGATGACCGACGTCCCGTTTCTCACCTGCGACCGGGCAAAGGTGACCGCCGGGGCTTTCGTCAACTATTATGGCCCCAACCAGAACCTGTACACGCCCAGCCTCATCCCCAGCATCAAGCTTCCGACCCTGGTTGTGGTTGGCGATCTCGATCCGCTGGCCAACGAATTGCTGCCGGCCATCCAGGGCATTCCCGACGCAAAGTCCATCAGGCTCGTCACCGTTCCGGGCGCGGACCATTTCTTCCGCGATCAGGCGGCGGAGGACCTGGCCGATAAGATCAAGGCATTCCTGTCGGAAAAATAGCCTGTCGAAACTGCCCGATCAGCCCTTTACATAGCTGCCCGGTGCGTCCTCCAGCACTTCGTTAAAGCCGTGTCCGGGGCTGCGGGCGGGAATTCTGTCGCCGGACAGGCGAGCCAGCCAGGCTCCATAATCGGGCCACCAGGAGCCGGCGACTTCCCTCGCCGAGACGAGCCACTCATCCAGCGTCGCCGATCTGTCGCCTTCCGCTGGCACCCAATGCATGTATTTGCCCGAAGCCGGCGGATTGACGACGCCCGCAATGTGCCCCGATCCCGCCAGCACGAAACGCACCGGGCTGCTGAACAATCTGGCGCCTTTGAACACGGATTGGGCCGGAGCGATGTGGTCCTCCCGCGTCGCCAGCTCATAGACCGGCAAGGTGACTTTGCTCAGGTCGAGCTTGACGCCGCTCAAGGTCATCTCACCTTTCGCCAGCTTGTTGCTCTGGTAGAATTCGCGCAGATAGAAGCTGTGATTGGCAGGCGGCATCCGTGTCGTATCGGCATTCCAATAGAGCAGGTCGAACGGGAAGGGCTGTTTGCCCAGTAGGTAGTTGTTGACGACATAAGGCCAGATCAGGTCTTTCGGTCGCAGCATGTTGAACACCGCCGCCATGCGCGACCCGTCGAGATAGCCCTGCTCGGCCATCATCGCCTCCAACGCCTTGATCTGCGTGTCGTCGATAAACACCATCAGATCGCCCGCCTGACTGAAATCCACCTGCGCGGCGAGGAAGGACGCCGAGTTGAACCGGCTGTCGCCCATCGCCGCCATATAGGCGAGCGTCGACCCGACCAGCGTGCCGCCGACGCAATAGCCCATCACATTGGTCTTGGTCTGCTCGGTAAGGCGCTGGACGACCGCAAGCGGCTCCAGAATGCCTTCCTGCATGTAGTTCTCAAAGGTCTTGTGCCCCAGCTCCCTGCCGGGATTGACCCAGGACACCACGAATACGGTGAAGCCTTGATCGACCAGCCAGCGGATGAAGGATTTCTGCGGCACGAGGTCGAGAATGTAATATTTGTTGATCCAGGGCGGCACGATCATCATCGGCACCGCGAACACGTTCGGCGTCGTCGGCTGATATTGGATCAGCTGCATGATCTGGTTCTGGAACACCACCTTGCCCGGCGTCGTGGCTAGGTTTTTGCCCACGGCGAAAGCGCTGAGATCGGTCTGCTTGATCTTCAGCAGATCGCCCGATTCATCCAGATCCTTGACCAGCTGCGTCATGCCTCGCACGAGGTTGTCCGCATTGGTCGAGAGCGTCGTCCGCAGCACCTCCGGATTGGTGAACGGGAAGTTGGAGGGGGACAAGGCGCTGGTGATCTGGCTGAGATAGAACTGTGCCCGCTGGCGGGTGTGCTCCTCGACGCCTTCGGCGTTGCGCACCAGATCGTCCGCCCAGTTGACGCCCAGCAGATAGGCCTGCTTGCAGAAGTCGAAGAACGGATTCTCCGACCATTCGGAATCGCGGAAGCGGCTGTCGCCCGGCGCGGGCCTTGCCAGCGGCTCGACCTTTTCGCCCATGAACCGCTTATGTGTGCGGCCCCAAAGCTCCACGAAATCTTCGGCGAGCTTGGTCTGCTTGGCGGCGAGCTTTTCCGGTTCGACAAGCCAGCGGCTCATCACCGACGCGAACATGTTGCCCGCTTCCCCCATGTCGCCGAGAACACTGGCAGCCCCGTCGGCCCGCTTTTCGGTCATCAGGCGGGTGAGCGCGCGGCCGCCGACATCGAACAGCTTCAGCATGTTCTGGGCAAGCTGCTCCGGGTCCTTGACGGCATAGGGCGTCTCATCTCCGCCGGGCGTCGAACCCTTGTTTTCGGCCATGGCTCTCACTCCTCGATTCACCGACGCGGCTGATGCAAAAAAGCCTCAGTGTCCGGCTAAACATCATCCCGCAGCGGCAACTCGGCCTTCCGCTTGCCTGACAAATTCTCCACATAAAACGTGGCGATAATCAATGATTGATCGACAGCCTCGGCGGCTCGACTGTTCTGACTCGTCTCTTCCTGTTTCAGGGCGGAAATGTTAGATGGGATTACCAGTTAACAGAATCACAGCGCGTAAGAATGGGGGAAGCGGCCTCGGACATCCGAGAACGCAGGGAAATCACAATGCTACGCAGTTTAAAAATAACGGCGGGCGTATTATGCGTTGTTCTACCGGCGGCCCTTTCCGGCTGCGCCGAAACGATCTATCCTCAGCTACCTAACGTCGGCACCAGCATCGGCACGTTGCTGACGCCTCAGGAGCAGGAAAAGACGATCAAGGATTTGACGTCGGAACAGCAAAGCCATGGCGCCGAAGCCGCCAAGGCCATTGAAAAGCGGGATCAATAAGTCCCCGCTCGCGGGTGGCAGGTGCGGGCAAGCACGGTGCCCGCCCGTTGGAATCGACCACCCGCGCTCCGCTCACCGGCCTTCGCCCCTGAGAGTGGCGCGTCCCAAGAAGCCACGTGTCTCCGCGGAGGGAGAAGCCGTGCCGGACCAGGACTTTCACCGTATCAAGAGATTGCCGCCTTATGTCTTCGAGCAGGTCAACCGGCTGAAGGCGCAAGCCCGGCTGCGCGGCGACGACATCATCGATTTCGGCATGGGCAATCCGGATCTCGCGACGCCCCAGCACATCGTCGAGAAGATGGTCGAGACGGTCGCCAAGCCTAGAACGCACCGCTATTCGGCCTCGCGCGGCATTCCCGGACTCCGGCGCGCCCAGGCCGCCTATTACGAGCGGCGCTTCGGCGTGAAGCTCAATCCCGATACCCAGGTGGTGGCGACGCTTGGCTCCAAGGAGGGCTTCGCCAATATGGCGCAGGCGATCACCGCGCCGGGCGACGTGATCCTGTCGCCGAGCCCGACCTATCCGATCCACGAATTCGGCTTCATCATTTCCGGCGCCTCGATCCGCAGCCTGCCTGCCACGCCCGACGCCAATTTCATGGCGGCGCTGGACCGTGCCGTTCGCCACTCGATCCCCAAGCCGCTGGCACTGGTGCTCAGCTACCCGTCCAACCCGACTGCGCTCGTCGCCGACCTCGATTTCTACAAGGAGGTGGTGGATTACGCGCGCAAGAACGAGTTGATCATCCTGTCCGACGTCGCTTATGCCGAAATCTATTTCGACGTACCGCCGCCGCCCTCCATTCTGCAGGTAAAGGGCGCGGTCGATGTCGCGGTGGAATTCACCTCGCTGTCGAAGACCTATTCCATGCCTGGTTGGCGCATGGGTTTCGCGGTCGGCAATGAGCGCCTGATCGCGGCTCTCGCGCGGGTCAAATCCTACCTCGATTACGGCGCCTTCACCCCCATCCAGGTGGCCGCCGCCGCCGCGCTGAACGGCCCGCAGGACTGCGTTGCGGAGATGCGCCAGACCTATAAGAACCGCCGCGATTGCCTCGTGGAGGCGATGGGGCGGGCCGGCTGGGACATTCCGCCGCCCCCCGCGACCATGTTCGCCTGGGCGCCGCTGCCTCCCCAGATGCGCGAGCTGGGCTCACTGGAATTCTCCAAGCTGCTGCTGGAAAAGGCCGGTGTCGCGGTGTCGCCCGGCGTCGGCTTCGGCGAATATGGTGAGGGATATATCCGCCTTGCACTTGTGGAAAATGAGCAGCGCATCCGCCAGGCCGCCCGCAACGTCAAAAAATTCCTGTCCGATGCGGCGACGACGATGCATAACGTAATCCCGTTGGCCTCAGGTCAGAGCCGCTAGAGCATTTTCCAGCAAAGTGGATGCCGGTTTGCGTCGAGAAAATGCGATAAAGCAAAAAATCAGCGCCGCGCCCCAATTCAATCGGAGCGGAAAAGGCTGTGGGCGTCTGTCCGCGATGGGTGCTAAGGCCGGCTGGGACCGTGCGCAGGGATTGCAATGAAACCATTGAAAATCGGGCTGGCCGGGCTCGGCACGGTCGGCGCGGGCGTTTTGCATTTGCTGAAGGAGAACGGCGCGGCGCTGAACGAGCGCTGCGGCCGGGTCATTGAGGTCACTGCCGTCAGCGGGCGAGACCGCGCCAAGGATCGCGGCGTCGATATCTCTGGCATGGAGTGGTTCGGCGATCCCTCGCAACTTGCCGCGAGCGAGGCGATCGACGTGTTCGTCGAACTGATCGGCGGCGAGGAAGGCGCGGCGAAAACCGCCGTTGAAACCGCCCTGCGCGCCGGCAAGCACGTCGTGACGGCGAACAAGGCCCTGCTCGCCAAACACGGCACCGAGCTTGCCCAGCTGGCCGATGCGAAGTCGGTGGCGCTGAATTTCGAGGCTGCCGTCGCCGGCGGCATCCCCATCGTGAAGACCTTGCGCGAAAGCCTCGCGGGCAATCGGGTGCGCCGCGTCTTCGGCATCCTGAACGGCACCTGCAACTACATCCTCACCCGCATGCGCAACGAGGGTCAGCCCTTCGAGGCCGTGCTCGCCGACGCCCAGCGCGCCGGCTATGCCGAGGCCGACCCGACCTTCGACATCGAGGGGCAGGACACCGCGCACAAGCTGGCGATCCTGACCAGCCTCGCATTCGGCACCGAAATCTCTTTCGACACCATCTATCTCGAAGGCATCAGCTCGATCACGCCCGCCGATATCGAGGCGGCCGAGCAGCTGGGCTACAAGATCAAGCTGCTGGGCGTCGCCTTGCAGACCGAAAGCGGCATCGAACAGCGCGTTCACCCCACCATGCTGCCCAGCCATAGTGCCATCGCTCAGGTCGACGGCGTCTTGAATTGCGTCGCGGTCGAGGGCGATTTCGTCGGCAATATCATGCTGGTCGGCCCCGGCGCCGGCGCCCAGCCGACCGCGTCCTCCGTCGTCAGCGACATCGCCGATATCGCGCGCGGGCTGATCCTCCCCGCTTTCGCGACGCCGGCGAACCGCCTGGCGCCGCATCAGCGCGCCGGCATGCGCACGCATGAGGGCGGCTATTACATCCGGCTTTCCGTCTACGACCGGCCCGGCGCCTTCGCGGCGATCGCAACCCGCATGGCGGCGGAAGGCATCTCGCTGGAGAGCATCGTGCAAAAGCAAGGCTCGCCGCTGCCGCCCGGCTCAGGCAGGCCCAGCCGCCCCGAGGAACCGACACCCGTCGTGATCATTACACATGAGACGACGGAGGCCGCCATTCGCCACGCGCTCGACGCGATCGAAGCCGACGGTCACGTCGATCGCAAACCGCAAATGATCCGCATCGAGCGGCTATAGGACCCCTTTCAGCACCGGCGCCGTGTGCTATCCACATCTGTCTGCATTTTTAAAAGTAGCGGCCTAAGATGCTTGCGTCCCTGCTGCTGGAGAAAGCCGAGCCATGCCCAACGAGAAGCCCAAGTCGGCCCTGCAGCGCTCTTTGTCGATCGAGGTCGCGCGGGTGACGGAAGCCGCCGCCATCGCCGCGGCCGGAGTGCGCGGGCGCGGCAATGAGGAAGATGCCGACCGCGCTGCCGTGGACGCGATGCGGCGTGAGCTCAACAAGCTCCATATTCGCGGCCGGGTGGTCATCGGCGAGGGCGAACGCGACGAAGCGCCCATGCTCTACATCGGCGAGGAGCTCGGCCTCGGCGACGGCCCCGAGGTCGACATCGCCGTCGACCCGCTGGAGGGCAAGACATTGTGCGCCAAGGCGATGCCCAACGCGCTCGCCGTGCTGGCCATCGCCGAAGCAGGCACATTGCTGAACGCTCCCGACATCTACATGGACAAGATCGCCATCGGCCCTGGCTTCGAACCCGGCCTCGTCGACATCGATCTCAGCCCCGCCGAAAATCTGCGCCGCCTCGCCGAGGCAAAGGGCGTCGGCATATCGGACCTGACCGTCTGCATCCTCGATCGCCCCCGCCACGCCAAGCTGATCGACCAGGTGCGCACCGCCGGCGCGGCGATCAACCTCATCGGCGACGGCGACATTGCGGGTGTCATCCAGACCGTCGATGCGGCCGACACCGGCATCGACATGTATATCGGTATCGGCGGAGCGCCCGAGGGCGTGCTGGCGGCCTCCGCCCTGCGCTGCATCGGCGGCCAGATGCTGGGCCGCCTCACCGCGCTCAGCGAAGACGAGCGCAAGCGCGCCAATGCCATGGGCCGCTTCGACCTCACCCCGAAATATTCAATCGAGGAGATGGCGACCGGCGACGTCATCTTCGCCGCGACCGGCATCACCGACGGTTCGCTGCTCAGCGGCGTGAAATTCTCCGGCGGCCGCGTCGAAACCCACACGGTCATTATGCGCGCCGCCACCAAGACGGTCCGCTGGCTGCGCACCCAGCACCGCGCCGCCGCGAAGTTCTCGCCCTCCAAATCCTGAGGCAAGGCAGAGGGCGCCGCAAGCGCGACACCACCCGCGCCCGCACAAATGTCACAGCGACCGCGCCCATGCGGCTGGAGTTTCCCGCAAAGCATGTCGCCGCGAAGGCGGGATGGATGCCGTTCGCGCCGCGAGAATGCGACCGGCCAGGTTTGAAGCCGCAATCCGATTCGATCCCGGGGCGGGGTTCTGGTCATGCCTGCCAATCGCCAACCAGCCGCCGAATATGCGGTTCCCCCGCCGGCTCGCGCGGGCGCAGCGGCGATTCACGGACCATCGCCGCCAGGCTTGCAATCACGGCGGCTTGCGGGTATCGCTAGTCTCGTTCCGGCGCTCCTGCGAGCGCCCCCGAACACCGGCCTCGCCATTGACGGGCCGCAATAGCTCAGGCGGTAGAGCGGCGCATTCGTAATGCGTAGGTCGGGGGTTCGAGTCCCTCTTGCGGCACCATTACCTGTTTCACGACGTCTCAATATGTCTCTTAATCTCATGTAAATCATGGAGAAACCGAGATATTTTACCCATAATCCGTTTCATCTTTTCTCATTGAAGCCAACGCATTCGTTGGTAGATCCTTTGGTACCGACATTGCCGGGCGAGAGGAATACCAACATGCCACTGACCGACACCTATCTGCGCAAGGCGAAAGGCGCGCCTAATACCAAATCCCTTTGATCAGCACCCATGGGCCCAGTCGCGAAGTCCGATGGACATGATCCGCCAGGGCTGATCGATCAGCTTGTTCCAGGCCTCGCAGCAGTGATCGAGGATGTCGTCGTAGGATTTGAAGATGCGGTTCGAGAGCCAGTTGTCTCGCATGAACTGCCAGATATTCTCCATCGAATTGAGCTCGGGCGATTTTGGCGGCAGAGCGAGAATGGTGATGTTCGAGGGGATAACGAGGTGGGCGGACATATGCCAGCCAGCTTGATCGACCAGAAGCACCGCATGGGCTCCCGTCGCGACGGTCATAGCGATTTCGGCGAGATGCAGGGTCATCGCCTCGGTATTGCAGGCAGGCAGAACCAGAGCTGCACCCTTGCCTTGTTGAGGGCAGATGGCGCCGAAGATATAGGTTGAAGCGGTGCGTTGATCATGCGGTGCGCTCGGGCGCGTGCCGCGCTTGGCCCAACGCCGCGTAATCTTGTTTTTCTGACCGATCCTGGCCTCGTCAGCAAACCAGATTTCTATCTTGTCCGGATCGATGCCTTGCTCTTGCGCAATTTCATCCAGGCGGGCGGGGAAACTTTTTTAAAATCCTCGATTGCGCCCTCGGCTTGAGCATGGTGGCGAGGCCGGGCCGAAAGCTTGCGATAGCCCATGGCACGGAGCTCCCGGCTCAAGGTCTGCTTGGCGATGGTGATGCGGAATTCCTCAAAAATCCATTGGCCCAGATCAACGAGCCGCCAGCGCACAACGCCATGCACCGCGGGGATCGGCCCGCTCTCGATAACGGCCACCAATGCCTGGCGCTGGGCATCGTTCAGCTTCGGTGGCTGACCCGGGGCCTTGCCATCGACAAGACCATCCGGACCCTTCGCATTGAACCGTAGCACCCAGTCGCGGATCGTCTGCAGACCGACGCCGCCGATCAGGGCTGCATCGTTTCGCGCGCCGCCATCGTAAATCTCAGCTAGCGCCAAAAGCCGCCGCGCATGTCCGCCATCTCGCGACCGCTTGGCCAACAACCGCAAATCCTTCGATGTAAAATCGTCCCGAAGCAAAATCGCCGCCGCCATCCGGTCCCCCTGTGCCTACAGACACAGACGAATTATGATTTGCCTCATCTTGTGAATCGCCGAAATGAGTCAGATTTCACAGGGACTTGGTATAAACCCTTTAAGAAGGCCGATGGCGGTGGTCTTTTTATTCTGATTCAGCCGGACGGAAAAAGGCTTTGGCGGTTCTCGTACCGCTTCGCTGGCAAGCAGAAGACGCTAGCCATGGGCATATATCCGACGACCGGCCTTGCTGGCGCGCGGAAGGCCCGTGAAGCAGCGAAAGAGCAGCTTGCGCAAGGCGTTGATCCGGGAGTGGCGCGCAAAGCTGAGAAGGCTGCGCTGCGCCTGGCGGTCGAGAACTCGTTCGAAGCAATGGCGCGGGAATGGCATAAAGCCCAGCTTCACCGATGGACGCCGGAACACGCTGGGCGAATCATCCGTCGGCTGGAACGCGATATTTTTCCCTATATTGGCAAACAGCCCGTTGCGGCGATCGAGCCGCCGGAGCTGCTGGACGTGCTTCGCAAGGTCGAGGCACGCGGGGCGCATGACATCACCAAACGCCTTCGGGAACACTGCGGGCAGATATTTCGCTTTGCGATTGCCAGCGGCCGTGCGCGGCGCGATCCTTCAGCGGACCTTCGCGGCGCACTGAAGGCAGCGCCACCGGTGCAGCATCAAAAGGCCATGTCTCGCAGCGAGCTTCCCGCATTCCTTCGGCAACTTGAAGCCTATGATGGCGAGGTCGCAACCCGTCTGGCTCTTAAGCTGATCATTCTAACGATGGTTAGAACGAAAGAGCTGCGCGGCGCAGAATGGCGGGAGTTTGAAGACCTGGGCGGCGATGCCCCTCTATGGCGTATCCCTGCCTCACGCATGAAGATGCCCCGGGAGCATCTGGTTCCCCTGCCGCATCAGGCCGTCGAGATTCTTTACGCATTGCGTCCGCTGACCGGTCACAGCACCTACCTGTTCCCATCCGGCGGGAAGAAAGGCGGCATGAGCGAAAACACCATGCTCTACGCATTGTACCGAATGGGCCATCATTCCCGCGCAACCGTTCACGGTTTCAGGGGCGTTGCCTCTACCGTTTTGAACGAGAACGGATTCCATCCCGATTGGATTGAGCGGCAATTAGCGCACGACGAAGCCAATAAGATTCGCGGCGCTTACAATGCCGCTCAATATCTCACAGGTCGACGCAGTATGCTTCAATGGTACGCCGACTATCTGGATGCCCTTCGCGATGGCCAGAAGCTTGAGGCGTTTTCGGCAGGCTAACCAAGACAAACACCGCCTCCAGATTTCTCAAGCGTTGTTTTGGGATGGTGAAGAGTTTTCAGCCTACATGGGCAACACTTGTTCTGTAGCGCGCAGTCGATTGAATTCAAATCCTCTCCATTCGCCAGTCCCAATGTTCTTTTTTGATTTCAATGGTTTACATAGAACGCTTGGCAAGCCAATTCGATGGGCTTGCCATTTTATGTTGCGGTCTCACCCGCTCTATAATGCCCAGACAATGCAGCGATCGCACTTTTCGCGAGCCGCGTCCGGTTCGCTGCTTTCGGTATAGCGAGTGACTTCCTCAAGGGTAAACAGGCCATTGGCAGACAGCTCGTCGAGCGAGCAAAACTGGCCCGTTCCGGCAATTCCGCTCTTGAGTTCGCTGCGGCTCATGTTGCCCCTCAGGGGCCGCTGGGCAGCCCCCTCGAGAGCGACCGGTCGTTATACGTTCAGCGGACCTTCACCGCTGGGTTGCCGCGACGGTCCGTGGCTCAGGTCGGCCTCCGCGTTGCCGCGCTTTCACAGTCGTGGGACACGCCGGCGGCGGTGAGTATGGGGTCTAAACTTACCGGTGCTCCGACCGCGCGGCGACGGTAAGAGTGCGGTGTTTTTCTCCGTCAATGCCAAAGATTATGGGCGGTTTGCGGGGCTTCCAATGATCACTTCTATGGGAGGAGTAAGCAGATCGATTAGGAGCGTCGGTTCGGTTTTCGCAAGCGCCGGCAAACGGATCATCTGACGCATCATCTGCGAGCCCACGACCAACGACAGGAAAATGGCTGTGCGTTCCGCAGCGTGATCCGGGCTCGTCACGGCGACTTCGAGCGCGCGTTGACGGATGGTGACAATCTGCTTTCGCAGCAATGCGCGCGGCCGTCGGGCGGAGCAGCGGCAGGCATCCCTCAAGCGGCTCAGCTTGAGATCCGGTGATGCCAACAGGGGCGGAAGCAAGGTCGCGCGCCATCGTCGGAGGTGCCACATTGTTCGGCTTCAGTATCACCGGATCGGCCACGCTCGCGGAGGAGCGGGCATTGGGCGAGTTGATCGCGGGACCTCGGTAGCTCGCGCACTCGGTTTTCCGAATTCGTATGCGTGCCCGAACCGCATTCTCCAGGTCGCCAGATGAGGATGCGGCCCAACGCCTTGAAAATCCATCGGGCTTCTGTTGGAGGTTGCTAGCCCGGAGGTATAGATAGGCTAACCAAACCCGCATGTCTTCCTCCCGGATCGAGCGTTTGGTGATCGGGATGGAGACTGTCGATGAACTTATGCCACTGTGTATCGCGACTCCCTAGAGCGGGATCACTTTACACGGAAGCATATCCCGCATTGACCAGATAGTTTTTACACTCAGTTGCGGGGAACTGGTCAAGGAGCCTGCCGACGCAGTTGCAGACTGTTTCGGCAGTGCGCTCAGAGGCTCGACGCAACAAGTGCTTCAGCTTAGCGAAGACCTGCTCGATGGGGTTGAGGTCGGGACTGTAGGGCGGCAGGAACAAGAGCCTGGCGCCGATACTCCGGATCGCTCTGCGGACCGCCTTCCCTTTATGGCTGCCGAGATTGTCCATGATCACGACATCGCCGGGCTTAAGCGTTGGCAGCAGAAACCGCTTTATATAGGTGAGGAAGCGAACGCCATTGATGGGGCCATCGAACAGGCAGGGTGCCTCTATCCGGTCGCAGCGCAGAGCGGCAACAAAGGTCAGCGTTCGCCAGCGACCGTGCGGCGCCTTGCCGATCAGGCGTGAGCCACGGGCACACCAGCCCCGTAGTGGCGCCATGTTTGTCTTGGTCCAGGTCTCATCGATGAAGACCAGCCGGGCCGGATCAATCCGCGCTTGATACTTTTTCCATTGTGTTCGGCGCCGGGCTACATCTGGCCGATCCTGCTCTGAGGCAAGAGCGGTTTTTTTTGAAGCTCAAGCTTTCGGCATGCATAAACTTCCAGATCGCGCCGTAGCTGATCGTAACTCCGCGAGAGAAAAGCTCTTTTTGCAAACCCCGTAAGGTCAGGTTCGATTTCTCGGCAAAACGGCTATGAATGAAAGCGCGATGCGCCGTAAGGATCACCGGTCTATAGCCGCCCATTTTGGCGGGGGCCACGCTGCCGGTTGCACGATAGCGTCCACACCATTTCGCCACAGCAGACGGACTGATTGCATAGGTCGCGGCGACCGCCCGAATGCTCTCACCTGCAAGAACGCACCCTACGGCACGTTCACGAAGATCGTTGGAATAAGCACGCACCATTCATGACTGGCCCCCTTTCCAGTGGGAATCATAAATCACTGTTCGGGCATCTTGGGAATCCCTTTCCAATTCCGAAAAGAGTGATCCCGCTCTAGGAGGGGTGCGGACGGAGACGGTTGGTTCCTTGTGTGTCGCTCGATATCGCTACAGGGGTTTAGGAGCATTCAATCTCTCCCGGCGCCAAGCTCCCGGCGCGGCGCCGGTGTATCTCTTGAAGGCGCGGTTGAACGCCGCCTCGGATTGATAGCCCACTTCGGCCGCGGCCTGAGCGACGCTGACATTCGGCGCTTCGAGAAGGCGGGCGGCAATCTGCAGGCGCCATCGCGCCAGATAGGACATCGGCGGCAGTCCCCACAAAGGCGGTGAACCGCTCGGCAAGGGATGATCGCGACAAGCCGATCTCGCGGGCCAGAGTGTCGAGCGTCCACGGCTCCGTCGGCCGTCCGTGGATCAGGCGCAGCGCAGCGCCGATCTGGGGATCGCGCAGGCCTGCGAACCAGCCCCGCGCATCGTCCGGCAGTTTGTCGATATGGCTGCGCAGCACCTCGACGAACATCAGTTCCGCAAGCTTGGCCAGCATGGCTTCACGGCCGGCCGCTTCATGGCCGCTCTCCTTGACCGCCACACCGATCAGGCTTTCCAGCCAGCCCCGGCTGGATACCGAAATCGGGGAATGGACGATGCGTGGCAGGGCGCTGAGGAGCGGATTGAACGGGCGGCTGTCGCATCCGAAAAAGCCGCAGACAAAGCGGCATTTCTCGGCGCCGGAATCCGGATTCATCTGCATTGGGAAAGGCAGCAGTCGATCGGGCGGCCGATAATATTGCGCCACGTCCGGCTGCCCCCGCATTCCGGGCGCCGAGGCGAGGATATTGGCATCGCCCATCGGATAAAGGACGATTTCCCCGGCCCGCAGGTGGACCGGCGGAGCAGCAGGGCGATCTGCCACCTCCGCCCAGCAAGACCCTTCCGTCATGGTGTGGAAGCTGATGACATGGCCGGCCCCGGACATGACCCGGTCGGCAATCGCATCCATCGCCGGGCTTTCCGCGGCAAAGGGCGATCGCGCCTCCACGTCGAAGAACACCGCGCCGGTCAGCCTCACGGCAAGCAAAACATCAGAAAGGACATCCACAGCGCCACCCCACGGACGATCGATCAATTTGCCTGGACGAATGAGCAAGTCGTCTGAACTTCTTGCACGCTCGAGCAAAGGATCCGGATGACCGAGCATACAGCATCCGAGATGTTCGAGCTATTGTCTGGAACTGCACCTTTGCGAGGCGCTTTTGGAGCCATCGATCCAGCGGAAATGTTCCGGCGGCCGGATTGCAACAATCCGCTCGCGATTTATGCCGCTGAATTGGGCTCGAAACTGACGGGAAGACATGCCTAAAGCTGAAGAAATTGAGACAGGTCAGTCGGTATATTCGCCGGGGATCCTGCGCCTGTACGACTGGGGAGTCCTCGGCATCTCGAACAGCCTCATATGGCGTTGTCCGACGTCCTTCCTGCGCCAGCTCTATGACCGGAACGTCTCTGAAAGGCACCTCGATATCGGCGTGGGCACCGGCTATTTCCTCGACAAGGCGACGTGGCCGGTCTCGGATCCCTCGATCACACTTGTCGATCTCAACGAAAACTGCCTCAAATCTGCGTCTGCCCGTATCCGAAGGTTTGCGCCGGAAACCGTCGTTGCAAATGCCCTCGAGCCGCTGCCACTTCGCAAATCCTTTAAATCCGCCGCGCTCTGCTATCTTTTGCACTGCATGCCGGGCGCGATCCCCGACAAGGCTGTCGCCTTCGACCAGCTTCGGCGGGTTCTGGAACCTGGCGCGAGGATATTCGGAGCGACGATCGTACAGGGCCGTATTCCGCGTACGCTTCCTGCCCAGGCGCTCATGGATCTGTACAACCGGAAGGGCATCTTCTCGAACGCGGCGGACAGCGTCGAGGACCTGGATGCAGCGCTCAAGACGCGCTTTGGCGACGTCAAGGTCGCGGTGAAAGGAAATGTCGCACTCTTCGAAGCAAGCATGAGCTAGCGGCACCGAGCGTCGCCTCCATCGTCCAACATCCCAGCATTAGCATCGCAAATAGCTCTGTAGTGCTATGAAACGGCGCCGGCCTCGGGCCGACGTTTGTACCCCTGCGAATTACCGTTTAGCCCGCTGCGTCCTTGCGCCATCGTGTGAGGCTAGCAGGTGCCTCCGGCACCCGCCAGCGAAATGCCGCCAAACCTCCCCAATATTCATCGGCAAAACCCGCTCGCGGACGGTCGGCCAATTTTGCTGGACGAATAAGCAAGCCGCCCGAATTTCTTGCACGTTCGAGCAAAGGATCCGGATGTCCGAGCATACCCGAGCGGAGGTGACCGATCTATTGTCCGTGAACTGTTCTCCTCCTCGAGAGAGATGCTACGGAGCCCAAGATGCACGAAGATGCGATGATCCCACTCAAGCAGAGCCTGCGCGGCCGACTGATCGACAGAGACAATTCTAGTTATGAGGAGGCGCGGAAACTCTATAACGCCATGATCGACAAGCGGCCGCTCATGATCGCGCAATGCGCTGATGTCGCCGATGTAGTCGCCGCTGTCGGTTTCGCCCGTGAGCACGATCTCCGCGTGGCGGTCCGTGGCGGCGGCCATAATGGCCCCGGCCTCGGCAGCGTCAACGACGGGCTGATGATCGACCTGTCCACGATGAATGGCGTGCGCGTCGATCCGGCGAACGGCACTGTCCGCGTCGAGGCGGGATGCACCTCGGGCGATGTCGATCATGCCACTCACGCCTATGGCCTGGCTGTCCCCTTCGGCATTGTCTCCACGACCGGTGTCGCCGGCCTGACGCTGGGCGGCGGCATCGGCTATCTGAGCCGCAAATACGGGCTCACCATCGACAATCTGCTGGAGGCCGACGTGGTGCTCGCCGACGGCAACATTGTCACCGCCAGCCCCTCGCAGAACGGCGATCTTTATTGGGGCCTGCGCGGCGGCGGCGGCAATTTTGGCATCGTTACGAGTTTCCTGTTCCGCGCCCATCCGGTGAAGACAGTCTTTGCCGGTCCGGTGTTCTGGGACATAGAACACGCCCGGACGATCATGCGCGCATACCGTGACTTCCTGCCGGGCGCGCCCGAGGATCTCGGGATTTTCGTCGGCCTGAAGACAGTTCTGCCGGTCGAGCCGTTTCCTGCCGAACATCGCGGCAAGCAGGCATGCGCACTCGTCGCTTGTTACACCGGCTCCGCGGCGGACGGCGCTGCCTTGATGCAGCGGCTCCTGAACGAGCTCCCGGAGCCGCTCTTCAACTGGATGAGCGAAATTCCCTATCCGGCGCTGCAATCCATGTTCGATCCATTCCTGCCGAAGGGCATGCAGTGGTATTGGCGCGGCGACTTCGTCAACGAACTCAGCGACGAGGCGATCGATGCACATATCGCCCAGGCACGGCAAACGCCGAGCCCTCTTTCGCTGATGCATCTCTACCCGATCAACGGTGCCGTCCATCGCCTCGGCAAGAGCGATATGGCTTGGAACACGCGGGACGCAACCTGGGCGATGGTGATCGCCGGGATCGACACCAACCCACAGAACGCCGGGAATGTCAGCCGGTGGACCAAGCGGTATTGGGAAGCGGTGCATCCTCATTCCAATGGCGGCGGCTACGTGAACTTCATGATGGACGATGAGGACGACGGCCGCCTGAGAGCCACCTATGGCGACAATTACGACCGGCTGGTTGCCCTGAAAGGCAAATACGATCCGACGAACTTCTTCAGCGTCAACCAGAACATCAGACCAATGAAGAATGGCCGATAGGCGCAGCGAAGGGTCTGCCTCGCGGGGCGTTAACGGAAATTGCGGAGAAGGAATATGACAGGACGCTTCGACAACATCCTGGAAACCATCGGGCGGACGCCTGTGGTCAAGCTGACCAGAATGGCGCCCTCGGGCGTGGAGCTTTTCGCCAAGCTGGAGGCATTCAATCCGCTGGGTTCGGTCAAGGACCGGCTGGCCCTGGGCGTCATCGAAGCCGCCGAGCGCAGCGGCGAGTTGAAGCCGGGGCAGACCGTCATCGAAGCGACCAGCGGCAATACCGGGATCGGCCTAGCCATGGTCTGCGCGCGGAAGGGCTACCCGCTCGTTGTGGTCATGGCGGAGAATTTCAGTGTCGAGAGGCGCAAGCTGATGCGCTTCATGGGGGCCAAAGTGATCCTGACCCCGGCATCCGAGAAAGGCAGCGGAATGCTCGCCAAGGCCGAGGAACTTGTCCAGGCGCATGGCTGGTTCCTGTGCCGTCAATTCGAGAACGAAGCGAACCCGGACATTCACTCCCGCACGACCGCCGTCGAAATCCTAAGCGCCTTTGAGAGCGACCGGTTGGATTACTGGGTCACCGGCATGGGCACCGGCGGCACGCTTAAAGGCGTGGCGCGGGTATTGAGGAAGGAACGGCCGGAAACGAAAATCGTCGTTTGCGAGCCTGACAATTCGCCGCTTCTCGGCAGCGGCATTCCGCAGGCGCGCCGCTCCGATGGGGCACCTGCGGACAGCCACCCGCTGTTTCGCCCGCATCTGATGCAGGGCTGGACGCCGGATTTCATTCCGAAGCTAGCCGAGGATACGGTGAGGGCCGGACTGATCGATGAAATCGTGCCGATCCAGGGCGGCGAGGCGCTGCGGCTGGCGCGCGAACTGGCTCAAAAGGAGGGCATTCTTACCGGCATAAGCGGCGGGGCGACGCTGGCGGGAGCATTGCAGGTCTGCCGGCGCGCCGTTACCGGCGCGAAAATCCTCTGCATGCTGCCGGACACGGGCGAACGCTATCTGAGCACGCCCTTATTCGAGGATATCGCCACCGAGATGACCGACGAGGAAGTCGAAATCGCGCAGTCGACGCCGCGATTCCGCTTCGACGTGAAAGCATCGCCCACTCCATCTGCCAAGTCTGCGGAGGCGCCACCGCTTCCCACCGCGGACGCCGTTGCCTTCGTCAACCAGATAACGTCAGATCCCGCGCATCCGGTTGTGATGTTCGCCTTCGAATGGTGCGAATTCTGCTGGTCGGTGCGCAAGCTGTTCAAGGCGTATGGCATTGCGTACCGCTCGGTGGATCTCAATTCCGCCGAGTATCAGAAGGACAATTGGGGCGGGCAGATCCGCGTCGCCCTCCGGGAACGGACGAACGCGCCCACCATTCCGCAGATTTTCATCGGCAATCACCATATCGGCGGCTGCACCGAGACATTCGACGCCTTCAACGACGGGCGGCTGCAAGGGCTGTTGCGCGACAGCGGCGTCGAAATCAGCGCGGCCGGGAAGGCGGATGCCTATTCCTTCCTGCCGAAATGGCTTCACCCGAGATAGCTCCGATCCGAGAACCCCTGCCCCCGCAGCGCGGCGGCAACCGAACTGCAACGATCTTTCGTCCGAAAGGAGCGCCTCATGTCACGCGCCGCCGGTCTACTCATCTCCTTGTCCTTTGTGGCGCTTTCCGCTTTGCCGGCATATGCGCAGGATCGCAGTGTCCTTCTGGTGCTCGATGCGTCCGGAAGCATGAAGGCGGCGCTTCCCGACGGGACGACGCGCATGGATGCGGCAAAGACCGCGGTCGGCCGTCTGGTCGCGACGCTCGACCGCCGGACCCGGCTTGGATTGCGGGTCTACGGCGATCAGTCGCCGACCGCCATGAAGGATTGCAAGGACAGCCGGATACTCAGCGCGTTCGATGCTCTGGAGGCGAACGGGGCTGGAATCGTGCAGCAGGCGCGCGCCATCCGGCCGCAGGGCTACACGCCGATCACTTACGCGCTCACCCTGGCCGCGCAGGACGTGAGCGGAGAAGAGGCAAACGCGCGCGCGGTCGTGCTGGTCAGCGATGGGAAGGAAACCTGCCAAGGCGATCCGTGCGCCGCAGCCAAGGCTCTGGCCGATGCCGATGCAAAGCTGGTCGTGCATACGGTCGGCGTCGGTGTCGATGCCGTGACGCGCGGCCAGCTTCAATGCATTGCCCGCATGGCGCGCGGAAGCTACTTCAACGCCGACAGCGCGGCCGAACTGACCGCCGCGCTCGGCAAGGCGGCCGTCGAGCCGGTGAAGACGCGGGAATTGGGCGGGACGGCTCTAGGGATACTGAAGATGAAGGCCGTCGATCTTGTGGAAATTTTCGGCGCGGACGGAAAACAGGTGGGCGCTCTGAACCAAGTTCAAGGCGAACAGCGGCTCGCGCCAGGCGTCTATAGCGTCAAATTGGGCAAGCAACGCTGGCGAGGCATCGAGATCCGGGCGCGAGAGACGACTGAACTGAAGCCCGGCTATCTGGAAATCGGCCCGCTGGGCGATCCGTTTGTCGAGGTGCTGGAGCCGGAAACCGAGGAGCAGATCCATCGAATGTTCTGGCTGGAGCAGAAAAAGATGCTGCTCCCCGGACGGTATGAAGTGAAATTCGGCAATCTGCCCTGGCCCGGGCCGGTCGATGTGACGCCCGGCGAGACGACGCGGCTGCGGACCGGCCGGCTCGATATCAAGAGCAAATTGGGAGCGATGTACATCAGGGTGACTGATAAGCAAGGGCAGGAGATACTCGAAACCTCCGCACACAGAATCGCTCTTCCTCCAGGAGATTATGTCTTGGAGATCGACAGCCGGAAATTCTTCAAGTCCCTCACCGACGCGCGGCGCAGAATTCCCGTCGAGCTCAATGCGGGCGAAGTGCTTGCCGTGCCAGTCGAGTAACGCTGCCGACCCGGTAGGCGCCGACATAGCCGGCGTTTTCGTAGCGGCGAGCGCGGGAATGCGTTCCGCCGATACATAAAACGACGCAAACACATTGGGAGCGGCTGATGACGGAACAGACAGGTTGCGCTGGCGGGGATACTGAAGATGTGTTTTCAGCCGCGCACCATGCGGCACTCGCCTATCGCCTCTCGCTCAATTCCCGACCCTATCGCACCGATCAGGATTATCGTCAGATGTGCGAGCATTTTCGGGAGCCGGTTCCCGAAAATGGGCGGCAGGGAATCGAAGTGATCCAGGAGCTTGTCGAACGCGCCGGGCCGGGCCTCATGAGCATGGCGGGGCCGCGCTTCTTCGGCTGGGTCCTCGGAGGTTCCGATCCTGTTGGGGTCGCCGCCGATTGGCTGGTCAGCGCCTGGGGACAGAATACGGGTTATCACACGCCGACACCTTCGGCTGCGGCGATCGAACAAGCTGCTGCCGGGTGGCTGACCGAAATCTTGGGATTGCCTTCCGAGGCTTCGGTCGGCTTCACAACGGGCGCGACGGTCGCGAACATGGTGGCTTTGTGCGCCGCGCGAGGGCGTGTCCTGCGCGCCCGTGGCTGGAACGTGGAGGAAGCTGGATTGACAGGCGCGCCCCAGATCCACGTTTTCGTCGGCCGCGATGCTCATACCAGCGTCTTTTCCGCACTCAGCTACATCGGCTTGGGAACCGAACGCGCGGTTCGTGTGCCGACGGACAGCGAGGGGCGCATGATAGCCGCCCAACTCGCGGATGCAATGCAGGCAAAACAGGGCCCGAAGATCGTCATCGCCCAAGCCGGGCAGATCAATACCGGTGCATTCGATCCGTTCGGCGAGATCGTGACGATTGCGCGCTCCCATGGCGCATGGCTGCATATCGACGGCGCTTTCGGGCTTTGGGCACGCGCTTCCGCGCGACACCGGCATCTCACCGAGGGCCTCGAACTAGCCAATTCCTGGGCCGCAGACGGCCATAAATGGCTGCAGGTACCCTTCGATTGCGGCTATGTGTTCGTTCGGGATAAGGAAGCGCATCGCCGGGCAATGACGACGGGGGCAAGTTATCTGCCTTCGGTCGACGAAGAGGCGAGAGTTCCATCCGATTTCGTGCCGGAGCTTTCACGCCGTGCGCGCGGAGTGCCGACCTGGGCGATGATCAAGGCGCTGGGTCGCCGCGGCATCGAGCAGCTTGTCGACAGGCACTGCCGGATCGCCGGGGAGATCGCTCAGACGCTTGCGGCGGCGCCCGGCGTGGAAATAGTGAACGATGTCGTGCTGAACCAGGTCATCGTCCGTTTCGGAAGCGACGTGGACGTCGGATCCCGGAGCGATGAGATCACCGCCGACATGATCGATGCCGTACAGGCCGGGGGCGAGTGCTTCGTCGCGGGCGCGCATTGGCATGGGCAGTGGGTGATGCGGATCTCGGTAATCTGCGGCGCGACAACCGAGCACGAGGCCGAACGGGCCTGCACGGCCATTCTCAATGCATGGGAGCGTATGCGCACCGCCGGGGCCTCGACCGATACTCATCAGACTAATTGACAATCTGATCGAAGCCAACTCCGCTGTCCGCTGAAGGCGTATTGCATCAGATCCTGCGCCGGTGGATCACGGTAACGCAGCCAGCCCTGTTGGGCAGATCGGGAAAACAAGGAATTGCTCGGCCTTCCGGGAGCCCTGCCAAAGCACCGCAGTCACGGCGGGACGCACCCTACTTCTTCGCGGCGGCTGTAATCGCATCGACGTTCCCCGGCGCGAAGAATTCCGCAGGTGATATCGTACCGGCGTTCATCCGCGCGAAGTCATCCATGGCCTTCTGGTTGCCGTGGATCGCTCCGAAGAGCTGCTGCATTTCCGGCGGCGGGGGTTCCAGCGTCGCGATCTGACAGGTAAGTTCGTACATCGCCTTTACCCTTGCGTCGCGCGCGCATTGGTATTTGTTCATGGCAGTGTCGAACGCCAGCGTTCCAGACAGGGCCTCGTCCAGTGCCGCCGCGCAGAGCCCGGCGTCATGAAAGGCGTCCATCATTCCCTGTCCTGTGATGAAGTCTCTGTCGTAGCCTGCATCACCGACGAGCGCCCAGCCAGGCCCATAAGGCTTACGGAAATAATTCGGCACGACCGCACCGGCGAACGGCGCCTCCCGCTTGGCGTCGCGCAAGCGAGCGGCGAAAACCGGAGCCAGGTCGATCGCCTTCAGGTAATGTCCCTCGATGTCCTTCTTATTTTGCGCGAATTCCGCATATGGCCATCCCACGATGACCATTGTCAGGTCGTCATGAGTTGGAGTGGCCGCAATTCCACGTCGATCGCGGATATAGGTCTCGAATCTGCTATTCATAGGCAGCCCGCTCCAATAGGTATAATACCCGGCCAGCAATGGGGGTTTCTCGTCATACTGTTCGGGCCGCACCACCTCGGCGACAAACGAGCGTCTGCCATCGGCGCCGACAATAAATTGCGCGCGCTCGATGATGGAGCCGCCATGTTTCGAGCGGCCCTTGATGCCGACCGCCCGCCCATCCTCGAACAGAACCTCCTCGACCGCGAAGCCTTCCCGGACTTCCGCGCCGGAATAGGCTGCCGCGTCGACGAGGAGCTTATCGAGCACCGTCCGCCGTGGGCAGTAAGCGACCGGCGCATCGTTCGTGCCCGGCGCGCCAGCAAGTGTGAACGGACCAAAGTCGAAGGCGTAGGTGTGGATCGGGGGACAACCCGTTGTCGTCAAGCGATCGAGAAGGCCCCACTTCGACAGGGCCCTGACCCCCAGCGGATGCAGGATGTGGGTGGACACCGTGTCGCTCGGAAAGGTCGCGCGGTCGACCACAAGGACCCGATATCCCTTCCGGGCCAGCAGCATCGCTGTCGGCGAACCGGCGCATCGCGCGCCTACGACAATCGCGTCGAATGCTTTGGTCATCGCGACCTCCTTAAGGTTCCTGTCCCGGCAATCAGACGCCTTCGAGCGCCGCACGCAGCGCTCGCAACAGCTCATCGGGGCGCTCGACGGGAGGATCGTCATTACAGTCCTCGATCACATGCAGGGGCCATCCGAAACGCGCGCTGGCCTCCTTTGCCACCTCAAGCGGTGTCGCGCGGTCGTGGGAGCCCCAGATCAGGGTGGTCGGGGCTGTTATGCGCGCGAAGTCGGCGGTCGAAATCGCCGGCATGCCGAAATGCTCCATGAACGCGGCGACCGCTGCTTGAACGCTCGGCGTGCGGGCACGATCGAGGTTATAGGCTTCGAACGCCTGCCACCGCTCGCCCATGCGTTGACGCAGTGTGTCCAGGTTGAACGCACAGTGTTGCCAGAGATCCGTGTGCGTATGTTCGGTCGGCTCAGCGAGGAAATTTGACAAGGCGAGTCCGAACTCCGGTGCGGGCTGGAACGGACGGAAGCCGAAGGTGTCGACGAGCACGAGCCGGCGGAGTCGATGACTGTGCTCACTGGCGTAGCGGGCCGCAATGGCGCCGCCGAGCAACTGTCCCACCAGAGCTGGCGACGTTTCGCAGGTTCGCTCGATCAGCCCGCCCAGCCACTCCATTACCCGGCCGGAATCGATCAGGCGCTCGCCGCTTACCTCTGAGCTGCCGTGGCCGGGAAGGTCAGGCACAATGACCCGGTGCGTCGTCGCCAACCCGGGGATAATTCCCATCCAATGGGTTGCGTTTGCCATGGGGCCGTGCAGCAGAACGACCGGCGGCCCGTCGCCGCCCTCCAGCACGGCGGTCGAGATCCCGGCCAGGGGCAACCGGCGTTCCGTTACGGGCATGTCCGCCAGAAGCTGCCGGCGAGCGTCCTCGCCCTGGATCGCTTGCCGCGCTTCTTGCCGGTGTTCTGGTCCGACCATGGCGTCCTCCTCTTTCGTGTCCGCGATGTCAATCCGCAGAGGATGATACGAGAGAGGGCGCAGGCCGCGCTTCGGGAGAACCCCCCAATTTGTCCTGCGGAC
>CAWIDT010000003.1:0-55579 GCA_963834945.1 uncultured Alphaproteobacteria bacterium
CAGTTGTCTCGCATGAACTGCCAGATATTCTCCATCGAATTGAGCTCGGGCGATTTTGGCGGCAGAGCGAGAATGGTGATGTTAGGGGGATAACGAGGTGGGCGGACATATGCCAGCCAGCTTGATCGACCAGAAGCACCGCATGGGCTCCCGTCGCGACGGTCATAGCGATTTCGGCCAGATGCAGGGTCATCGCCTCGGTATTGCAGGCAGGCAGAACCAGAGCTGCACCCTTGCCTTGTTGAGGGCAGATGGCGCCGAAGATATAGGTTGAAGCGGTGCGTTGATCATGCGGTGCGCTCGGGCGCGTGCCGCGCTTGGCCCAACGCCGCGTAATCTTGTTTTTCTGACCGATCCTGGCCTCGTCAGCAAACCAGATTTCTATCTTGTCCGGATCGATGCCTTGCTCTTGCGCAATTTCATCCAGGCGGGCGGGGAAACTTTTTTAAAATCCTCGATTGCACCCTCGGCTTGAGCATGGTGGCGAGGCCGGGCCGAAAGCTTGCGATAGCCCATGGCACGGAGTTCCCGGCTCAAGGTCTGCTTGGCGATGCTGATGCGGAATTCCTCAGACATCCATTGGCCCAGATCAACGAGCCGCCAGCGCACAACGCCATGCACTGCGGGGATCGGCCCGCTCTCGATAACGGCCGCCAATGCCTGGCGCTGGGCATCGTTCAGCTTCGGTCGCTGGCCCGGAGCCTTGCCATCGACAAGACCATCCGGTCCCTTCGCATTGAACCGTGGCACCCAGTCACGGATCGTCTGCAGACCGACGCCGCCAATCCGGGCCGCATCGTTTCGCGCGCCGCCATCATAAATCTCTGCCAGTGCCAAAAGCCGTCGCGCATGTCCGCCATCTCGCGACCGCTTGGCCAACAACCGCAAATCCTTCGATGTAAAATCGTCCCGAAGCAAAATCGCCGCCGCCATCCGGTCCCCCTGTGCCTACAGACACAGACAAATCATGATTTGCCTCATCTTGTAAATCGCCAAAATGAGTCAAATTCACAGGGACTTGGTATAATCCCACCGATAACGCGCTTGTACTCATCGTCCCCGATGCTGCCTCGGATCTCGAATTTGGTCTTATCGTTCCCCGTCGTGGCATCCACGCTCCGCAATGAGACGATCGCGTCGTATATCGTCTTAACGCCGTCGTCGCCTCCGTGCTTATGCTCGACGCCGCCGGTGAGTTTCACACGGGCGTGCTCATTAGCGGCGAACAGGCCGTTCTTGGAAACCAACAGGTCGTAGCCAAGATAATTTTCAGAGTAGAAATATCCATTCGAATAGGACTGATCGTTGTCGTCTTCATACGATCGGTATTGCACGTAACCGAATTTGTTCTCGATCGAGACCACGTTGTCGTTGCCGACATCAAAATAGGCCTCGTTCGTGGTGTCGAACCCAAGCACTCTTGTGGTGACGTCAGCTTTATGATCTCGCTCGACACCACCCCGCAAAAAAGAGGTCAAGCTCCAGTTGTCGTTGAAGAAATAAGCAAAGCCGCCACCGAGCACGGAGGCGTACACATCCGATAGATCGGAGTTCGTATAGCTTGCGTTTCCTTCAACCTTCAGGTGAATTTTCGGGCTGTAGAAATTCGTGTAGGTGAACAGCTTGGAAAGGGAATTCACATCGACGCCGCCATAGTCTTCATGCGCGAATTCGATGGCCAGATCAATCTGATACGGTTTTTTCGCGCTGACGGCTTTATTGAGGGTCGTCTCGGCATCCTGCGCGCCTGCCTGATCAGGCAGAGCGATCAGGAGCGTCATCCAAAGCGTTCCTGCCCTTAATATCGAATTCATCCCCGTCCCCAAAGCGTAAGTGATTTCATGACGAAAATTTCAGGTGATTTAACTTTAATCTTCTAGTATCTCGATATTGCTGACGACTTCATGCTCGTAATCATCGAGCACAATTGCCTTGTCATTCGCGGCTAGCCTTTAAATCGCCCGCGAAGCATTTTTATCTACCGCAATCACGTACACGCTCAGCGGAAAACCTAAATCCCGAGAAACATTCAATGCAAATCGAGGCTGTGTCGCTCCCACCGGCCGTTGGGGCCATACCGCGCCGCTCAAAATCCTGGGCGACAACCCACAGGCTGGGTCGGGATGGCGCCGCGGATATTTTGAGATTGACGGAATAAATATTTTCCTTGCCCTTTATCGTGGGTGCAGAAATATCGATACGAATGTTTGGTTCTGGCGGTGGATCGATAATCCCGAGGACTCGCGAAAGGTCGGATCCGGGGATCATGTAAGTCATCGCCTGAGCGAGGGCTTTGCCGCCCGAGGCCATCCCCACGACCTCGCCAGTGCGCAGCATGACGGGGCCGCCGCTATATCCAGGATTGATCGGCGTGTTCATCTGCCAGCGGCCAAGCTCTATGTGGTCATTCGTAACATCCCCTGACGCAAACGTCAGATCTCCGTCCAACGGAAATCCAAAAACACAAAGGCCCGCGGCCCATCGGTCGCCTTGGCCTAACCGTTTAATCGGCAGAGCTTCTTTTTTGCCGGATGCACCCTTTGGAAGCTGAAGCAGGGCTACGTCTGCCTCCTGATCTTTCCTGGTGTAGATCAATGGATAGGGGTGACCACCCCGTAATCCAATCGAAGCGGAGACCACCACTTTTTCGCGGTCTTCCGGTATCAGATGCCCCGCGGTCATTATCATGCCATCGACCGTGACAATGAAGCCGGTTCCCGTGCGAAGATCGGTCCGAGAACCATCGTCATTCTGCCGAGCCACATTGACGAAAACGATCGATTGTCTCACCTGATCCAGGAGCTCGCCGCAATTTGCTGCCGCTAGTGCGTGACCAGTACAACTGAGGCTGATGCCAAACACACGAACGGCACGAAGCATGGCGGCCGCGGTTCCATGACGGAAAGTACCTGAAAGGCTCATTTGTAGTCCTCCGGGTCAAAGAGATGCTTGATCTTCGGTGCGTTAAGCAATTGCTTCGGGGAATACCAGAATGTCCGCTTTGAATTGGTATTCCCGTCGACGGCAAATCCAAACGCCCGGTAAGCGCTCAGCCAGACAAGCTTGGAGCAGTAGAACCCGCGATCGTCGTTCAGATCGAAATTCCAGAAGTCATAGGGCCGGCCGACATATTTAAGTGCTTCCTGGGCCAGAGTTTCGCGCTTTGCTGCGTCCAAATCTCTCAAGCGGCCTTGCCAGACAAGCTGCTCTGCCCGCTCCTTAATCCAAGTCGCGTACGGTATTTTCTTGACGCCTGCCCGAGGCATGGCCTCGATCACGTAAATGACGCCATTCTCGATCAGTACAATGCCGACATGCCCGACCGATATGCGGCCTCCGCCGCCGGAATAGGGAGTCGTCTGACCCGGCTCGACGTCCTCGGTATAGCGAGCGTGGAAGGTTCCGAAGTCGAGCGTTTGCAGCCTATCGACATCACGCTGGGAGAAATATTTTCGGTCTTCGCGTATCCGCGCGAGGAAGCGCTTTTTCTCAGATTCCCAAACTCGTTGCTCCTCGACACCGTCTTCCGAACCAGCCTGAAAAGGCACGTAGCCGCCCTTTCTCTTCGGCCAGACAAGGTCACCGGTTTCAAGAGTATCTTCGGGAGGGCGATCCGCGGCGACGCTGTTCCGGCACTGCAGCTCACACGTAGCTAAGAACACTGCACGCAATAGCGTGCGTCTCGACAGAAATAAATCCATCTAATAATTACTCTGACAAATCAATGCACTATTATCGGCGAGTATTATGTTCCGACGTTACAGGTCTATATCTTCAAAACGGGTGTAGCGTAACACCGCCCGAAGCAGAGCGCGACGGCCTCGTTCGCAAGCAGGATCGATTTCGGAAAACATCGACTAAAATGCCGCATATTCCGCGTAACCGCTTTTGCTGGTTCCCTAGGCGCGGCATTCTCGCGCGCCCTCTCCTCTGTGCGCACCTTGTGAGAAATACGTAGCGGCAATTCCATTTGTAGATCCGTAAAGCAAACACATCTGTCCCGCTTCGCGCGGCGCCCCCTGATTGACGCCCCCCAATGACGCCGAAGCGTGCACCCGCGCGGGTGGCGGTCAACGCCGAACGGTCTCCCCCCTGAAGGCGCTTCTCATTGCGACTTCGGTCACCGAGCGCAGGATGCGGACTGCCAAGCTGTCCTGAGCTACGACGGAGAAAAACAAAGCACTCTCACCGTGGCGGGCAACATTGTGCCACGGTGAGAAATTGGCGCGAACTCTCCGACGGTCAAATCCGCTGCATTGAGGCGTGAGCAGCAGCGTGGCGATTTGCCCACAACCTCCGGCACGGCGGCGGCTTCTTCCGCTTTCGATGGTAAGCGGCGGTGCTGAAACAGCGGCCCGTCGTCGCAGAATCACCCCATCTCAGAAAGTTCAGCCGGTCGGGCTCATGACCGCCTCCGGGTCAAATGCGGCCCACGTCGCATAGCGGCCAGCGCACTACGCTCAGGGACGCCTGCCCGTCCCCCTTCCCCACCCCGCCAAAACCGCCTACCCTACGAAAAACCACAATACGGAAGCGCCTTTTGCAAGCCATCGAAGAATTCGACTATATCGTCGTCGGCGCCGGGTCGGCGGGCTGCGTGCTGGCGAACCGCCTCAGCGCGGACCCGCGCAGCCGGGTGCTGCTGCTGGAGGCGGGCGGCAGCGACAATTATTTCTGGATTCATGTGCCGGTCGGCTATCTCTATTGCATGGGCAATCCGCGCACCGATTGGGGCTTCAAGACGGAGGCGGTGCCGGGGCTGAACGGGCGGGCGCTGAATTATCCGAGAGGGCGCGTGCTCGGCGGCTCATCCTCCATCAACGGCATGATCTATATGCGCGGCCAGGCGCGCGACTACGATCATTGGCGCCAGCTCGGCAATAGCGGCTGGGCCTGGGACGACGTGCTGCCCTATTTCCGCAAATCGCAGGACTATGCCTCCGGCGCGGACGAGATGCATGGCGCAGGCGGCGAATGGCGGGTGGAGGAGCAGCGGCTTTCATGGCCGATCCTGGACGCCTTCATCGAAGCCTGCGAAGAGGTCGGCATCCCCAGGATCGAGGATTTCAATCGCGGCGACAATTTCGGCGTCTCCTATTTCAAGGTCAATCAGCGGCGCGGCATCAGGGTGAACACGGCCAAGGCGTTCCTGCGTCCCGCATTGAAACGGCAGAACCTGACGCTGCTGCAAAACGCCCAGGTACAGGAGATCACGCTCGAAAACGGCCGCGCCAAGGGCATCGTCTTCCAGCGCGGCGGGCAGACCGCCCAGGCCCGCGTAACCGGCGAAATCATCCTGGCGGCCGGTGCCATCGGCTCGCCGCAGCTCCTGGAGGTGTCGGGCATCGGCGCGGGCGAGGTGCTGGGCCGCGCCGGCGTTCGGGTGAAGCACGAATTGCCCGGCGTCGGCGAAAATCTGCAGGACCATCTGCAAATCCGCACCGTCTACAAGGTGAAGAACGCCCTGACGCTGAACGAGCGCGCCGGAAACCTTCGCGGCAAGGCGGCAATCGCGCTCGAATATGCGCTGCGGCGGTCTGGCCCGATGTCGATGGCGCCCAGCCAGCTCGGCATCTTCACCAGGTCCGACCCGTCCTATGAAACGGCGAACATCCAATATCACGTCCAGCCGCTGTCGCTGGACAAGTTCGGCGAGCCGCTGCACGGCTTTCCCGCTATCACCGCGAGCGTCGCCAATCTGCGGCCGGAGAGCCGGGGGTCGGTGCATATCAGCGAGGCCGATCCGCGCACGCCGCCCGCGATCCAGCCGAATTATCTGGACACCGAAACCGACCGGCGCGTCGCCGCCGACAGCATCCGCGTCACGCGCCGCATAATGACCGCTAAGGCGCTCGCCCATTTCGAGCCGGAGGAATTCCTCCCCGGCGCCGAGGTGACCACCGACGAGCAGCTGGCCCGCGCCTCCGGCGAAATCGGCACCACCATCTTCCATCCGGTCGGCACCTGCAAGATGGGGCGCGACGAGCGCGCCGTCGTCGATGAGCGGCTGCGCGTGCGCGGGATCGCGGGTTTGCGCGTCGCCGACGCCTCGGTGATGCCCTCGATCACCTCCGGCAACACCAATTCCCCGACCATCATGATCGCGGAAAAGGCGTCCGACATGATCCTGGAAGACGCAAAACGCCGCTCTTCTTAACGCTTTGACAGGACGCGCGTCACATGGCCGCCTTGCGGCCCTTCTCTAAACAATGTTTCCACCTATCTCTGCATTAGCAGAATAAGCACTTTCAAGATCATGCACAAACGATGACAAAATCGCTCTCCCCTTCGCTCTTTTCCGGCGAGCTGACCAAGGTTCAAAGCCGGGCCGTGGACGCCGCCGGAGCGGAGAGCATCGCCGAGGCCGCCCCCTTCATCCACCCCCCGGTGAAGTACGGAAGGATCGGCGTGCTGATCGTCAATCTCGGCACACCCGATGCGCCCACCTACTGGCCGATGCGCCGCTATCTGAAGGAGTTCCTCTCCGACCGGCGGGTGATCGAGGTCAACCCGGTGAAATGGTGGTTCATTCTCAACGGCCCGGTGCTGACCAAGCGGCCGTTCTCCTCCGGCGAGGCCTATCGCGCCATCTGGGACGAAGCGCGCGACGAATCGCCCTTGCGCACCATCACCCGGCATCAGGCGGAGAAGCTCGGCGATGGCTTCGAGGCCGCAGGACGGGTCGACATTGATTGGGCGATGCGCTACGGCACGCCCTCGATCGCCTCCCGGCTTGAGGCTCTGAGGGAGCGCGGCTGCGATCGCATTCTGCTGGTGCCGCTCTATCCGCAATATTCCGCCGCCACCACCGCGACCGTGTGCGACAAGGCCTTCGATGCCCTGAAGACCATGCGCTGGCAGCCGACCTTGCGCGTCGCGCCGCCCTATTACGACGATCCGGGCTATATCGATGCGCTCGCCCATTCGATGCGCAACAACATCGCCGGCCTCGCCTTCGAACCGGACATCGTCATCGCCTCTTTCCACGGCCTGCCGGTCGAGTATTTCGAGAAAGGCGACCCCTATCACTGCCACTGCCACAAGACGGCGCGGCTGCTGCGCGAGGTGCTGGGCTGGGGCGAGGACAAGCTGATGCTCACCTTCCAGTCGCGCTTCGGCAAGGCGGAATGGCTCCAGCCTTATACGGACAAGACGATAGAGCGCCTGGCGCGCGAGGGCGTGAAGAAGCTGGCGGTGATCACGCCGGGCTTTGCCGCCGATTGCGTCGAAACGTTGGAGGAAATCGCTATGCAGGCGCGTGAAGGCTTCATCGAGAATGGCGGCGAGCGCTTTGCCGCCCTGCCCTGCCTCAACGACAGCGACGAGGCCATGGGATTTCTAGCCGCGCATGTCAGGCGCGAATTGCAGGGCTGGATTTAAGCGGCACACGCCTTCGCCCGGAGCGGCGTCCGGACCGAAATGGGGAGGCAAATTCCCCCCCGGGAGTTTTAATTTCCTTCCGTTCATATCCGTCTATACATGATGGGGAACAAGTCTGGGAGGAAGCTGCGTCATGTCCGCCTTTACGATCTTCGTTCTCGTTCTCCTCGTTCTCATCGTCCTCACTGTCATATCCACCGCCAAGATCGTTCCGCAGGGGAACAATTACACGGTGGAACGGCTGGGGCGCTATGTGCGCACGCTGGGACCGGGACTTGGCATTATCGTGCCGTTCATCGAGACCATCGGCCGCCGCGTGAACATGATGGAGCAGGTGCTCGACGTTCCGACCCAAGAGGTCATCACCCGCGACAACGCCATGGTGAAGGTGGATGCCATCGCCTTCTACCAGGTGCTGGACGCCGCCCAGGCCGCCTATGAGGTGCGCGACCTGGAAAACGCCATGCTCAACCTGTCGCTGACCAACATCCGTACCGTGATGGGCTCGCTCGACCTGGATGAGCTGCTGTCGAACCGGAACGAGATCAATGCGCGGCTGCTGCACATCATCGACGAGGCCACCAACCCGTGGGGGCTGAAGGTGACGCGCGTCGAGATCAAGGACATCGCGCCGCCCGTCGATCTGGTCAACGCCATGGCGCGGCAGATGAAGGCCGAGCGCGAAAAGCGCGCTTCGATCCTGGAAGCGGAAGGCAAGCGCCAGGCCGCCATCCTCCAAGCGGAGGGCGACAAGCAGGCGCAGGTTCTGTCCGCCGAGGGCCGCAAGGAGGCCGCATTCCGCGACGCCGAGGCGCGCGAGCGCTCCGCCGAGGCTGAAGCCCGCGCGACGCAGGTGGTGAGCGAGGCCATCGCTGCCGGCAACGTGCAGGCGATCAACTATTTCGTCGCCAATAATTACGTCAGCGCGCTGAAGGAGCTGGCGCGGTCGCCCAATCAGAAGGTGCTGATGCTGCCCATCGACGCGGCCGGCGTGATCGGTGCGATCGGCGGCATCGCGGAGATCACGCGGGAGGCCTTCGGCGGCTTCAGCGCGGCGCGGGCGGACGGTCCGGCAAGCGAGGCGAATTCAGGCGCCCGGGCCATTGCTGGCAAGGGCGGCTCGGTCCCGAAAGTGTCTTAGCCGAGGGGGCGCTCATGGACACCGTCATCATTTTCCTGCGCGATAATCCCGGATGGAGCTGGATGATCATCGGCGCGGCGCTGTTCGCGCTGGACGTGATGGCGCCGGGACTTTTCCTGTTGTGGTTCGGCGTGGCGGCCGTCGTGGTCGGTGGGATCGTCTTCGCGGTCCCGCTCGATTTCACATGGCAGATTCTCGCATTTTGCGCCGCGTCGGTGCTGTCGGTGTTGCTCGGACGATCGGTGCTGAGCGGCGCGCGCGGCGGCGCCAGCGACAGGCCGCTGCTCAATCAGCGGGCAAGGCAGCTCATCGGCCGGACGTTCGTGCTGGCGACGCCCATCACAAGCGGCCAAGGCCGCATCACGGCAGGCGATTCGACCTGGAGCGTGAGGGGGCCCGACCTTCCGCAGGGAACGACCGTCCGCGTCGTCGGCGCCGAAGGCACCTTGCTGCTCGTGCAGGCGGCGGAGTGACGTCGCCGCGCGCCGGCTCGGCGAACCTGATTTCGCGGTTTGCACCCAGCGGAACCATCGTCCTCCCCCGTTGTATGACTAATGGACGGACGATCCATTGGAGGGGGCACATGCTGCTTGGAATGTTGAGGGTTACGAGCGTGGTTATGGCAGCGGCAACGGCCGCGATGCCGGTCTGGGCTGCCGATTCCGCGCCGCCGCCTTTCGTTAAACGCGGCATGCCGGGGGAAGGGCAGCAGGCGATGGAGCCGCTTGCCGGCGATTGGAAGGTCGCCATGACCGTCTACATCGCCATGGGATCACCCAAACAGCCGGTGACATCGACCGACCTTGTTGCCCATCGCGAGTGGATCGCGGGCGGACGGTTCCTGCGCGACGTGACGCAAGGGACCGTCGGCGGCTCCCCCTACTGGCGCATGGGAACGCTGGGCTACAGCAATATGGACGGCCGTTATGAATGGGTGACCCAGGACGGCTTCAACGCCAACATGATGATCTATAAGGGCGCCGAGCATGCCGGGCCACATTTTCCAGCCAGCCTCTCGGGCACCTTCACCGATCAGGGCGTGCTCGGCGAGCGCTATACCGGCAAGACCATCCGGCAGCGCACGGTGATCACCATAGACGGGCCGGACCACCACACGATCGACATCTATTTCACACCGCCCGGCGGCAAGGAACGGCTTGGCGACCACAAGGTCTACACGCGCATTCCGGGATAATACCCGCGACGCGGAACGCGGCGGTCAGGCGACGCCGATCCGCAGCAGATCATGAATGTGGATTATGCCGACAGGCTTGCGGTTCTCGACTACGAACAGCGCCGTGAAGGGCCGCGTGGCCTGGTTCATCATCGCCAGCGCCGCGCTCACCAGCATGTCCGGCGCGATGGTCTTGGGCGCGGCGGTCATGATGTCGCCGACCAGGGCGGTGAGCAGGTCCGGCCCCATATGGCGACGCAAATCACCATCCGTCACGATGCCGATGAGCGTGCCCTCGGCATCGACCACCCCCAGGCAGCCAAAGCTGCGTTCGGTCATTGTAACCAGCGCATCGGCCATCCGCACGTCGGGCATCGCCAGCGGCAGCTCGTCCCGCTTGTGCATGAGATCGGCGACATATTTCAGGTTGGCGCCGAGCTGACCGCCTGGATGAAACACCCTGAAGTCGGCGGCGCTGAAGCCGCGCGCCTCCAAAAGCGCGACCGCCAGGCAATCCCCCGCCGCGAGCTGCATCGCCGTCGAAGTCGTCGGGGCGAGGCCATGCGGGCAAGCCTCCTGCGAGACGGGCAGCATCAGGACGACGTCGGAGGCCTTGCCCAGCGCGCTGTCGGCCCGCGACGTGATGGCGATCAGCACGACGCCGAAGCGGCGTGAAAAGGTGAGGATGTTGCCAAGCTCGACCGTCTCGCCCGACCAGGACAGCGCCAGGATCACATCGTCGCGCGTGATCATGCCGAGATCGCCGTGGCTGGCCTCGCCGGGATGCACGAAAAACGCCGGCGTGCCCGTCGAGGCGAGCGTGGCGGCGATCTTCTGGCCGATATGGCCGCTCTTGCCCATGCCGGTGACGATGACGCGCCCGCGCGAGGCGTGAATAGCGTCCACCGCGCGCGAAAACGCTGCCCCCAGCCCGTCATCGATAGCCGATTTCAGCGCCTCCAGGCCGCCGATCTCAAGGTCGAGCGTCCGGAGCGCGGAAGCGATCGCGTCAGCCTTGCCGCTGCTCTCGGGCGGTTGAGTCATATCTGCAACGTTCGCCGGTTCACTTCGAAGCATTCGCTTCCCCCAAAGTCGATCAGAGGCGCCAGGCGCCTCAGCCGGCCATAAGTTTGCGCACCTCTTGGGCGAAACGCGGGCCGAGCTCCTTATTATCGAGCGCGAAAGCGGCATTCGCGACGAGAAACCCAAGCTTGGACCCGCAATCGAAGCTGCGGCCGGAGAATTTGAAGGCGAAAAAGCGCTGCGTCTGCATCAGCGTCTTCATCGCGTCGGTGATCTGGATTTCGTTGCCCGCGCCGCGCTCCTGACTGGAGAGGATGTCGAAGATCTCCGGCTGCAGGAGGTAACGGCCCATGATGATGAGATTGCTCGGCGCCTCCTCGGCACTCGGCTTTTCCACCATTGCGTTCACTTGCCAGAGCGGCCCGTCGCCCGGCTCGACCCCTACGATGCCGTAACTCGACACCTCCTCCGGCGCCACTTCCTCTACCGCGATCAGATTAACCTTTTCGCCGCTGGCCGACAGCTCGTTATAGACGGACATCATCTGCGCCAGACAGCTTTGCCCTTCGTTTTTCACCAGCACGTCGGGCAGCAGCAGCGCGAAGGGCTCATGGCCGACGATATCGCGCGCGCACCATACGGCGTGGCCGAGGCCCAGCGGTTCCTGCTGACGGGTGAAGCTGGACTGGCCGGCCTCGGGAAGAAACCTGTCGAGCTCGGCGAGCTCGGCGAGCTTGTTGCGCTCGCGCAGCGTATTTTCCAGCTCAAACGGCCGGTCGAAATGGTCCTCGATCACGCCCTTATTGCGACCGGTGACGAAAATGAGGTGCTCGATGCCGCCCGCGCGGGCTTCGTCCACAACGTGTTGAATGACAGGCCGGTCAACAACGGTGAGCATTTCTTTCGGCATGGCCTTGGTCGCCGGCAGGAAACGCGTGCCCAGACCGGCAACAGGAAAGATGGCTTTGCGGATTTTTTTGGTCATTTGGGGATGTTTATCTGGATTAACAGTGGTTAAGTTTGCGGAGCAGGTTTGTTTTCCACGCTTATGGCGTAAACTCGCGGGCGCGTCCAGGCCGGCAACAGAAAAACTCCCAGGCCAGAGATACCTATACGCGGGAAAATCGTCTCGTTCAGTTCAGCCCTTTCATTGCGCCGGTGCCTCTGCCAGTATGCCGGCATTCAAGCCCAGCCAAGGAGCCCGGATGTTTCGACGGCCGAGCCATCATATGCTCATTTTCCTCCTGGCGGCATTTTGCGCCGCAATCTCCGCCTCCCACCGTCCTGCCGGCGCCGCCCCCGCGGGCGGATTCGACGCATGGCTGGTCGAACTCTGGCCTGATGCGCGGGCCAGCGGAATATCGCGCACCACATTCGACAAGGTGTTTACCGGCATGAAGCCGGATTGCGGCCTGCCCGGCGTCTATTGTTCCGGGTCGAAATCCGGGTCGCCGAAGCAGAAGCTGAGCGAGAGAACCGGACTGCCCGCTACCTGCAACAAGGTCACACAGACGGAGTTCCTGCAGCCCGAGAAGTATTTTCCTCCCAAATATATGCACCGGCTGGCCCTGCGCGGCCGCGATATTCTCGACAGGCTGGAAAAGGAGGGGCCGAAAACCCACGAGCATGTCGTTGAAATCGAAAAAACCTTCCGCATTCCGCGCACGATGCTGATGGGACTGTGGGGCCGCGAAACCGCCTATGGCGAAGCCAAGCTCGACCACAACGCCCTGCAGGCCCTGGCGTCGGCCGCCTATGCCGCCGACGAAAGCCGCCGAAGCTGGTTTCGCAAGCAGCTCCTCGCCGCGCTGAAGATGGTTGAAGAGGGGCACATCACGCCGGAGAACTTCCGCAGCTCCTATGCGGGCGCCACCGGCCTCATTCAGATCATGCCGGACGAGTTTTTGGGCTTTGCCGTCGATGGCGACCGCGACGGTCGCCGCGACGTCTGGCAGTCGGTGCCGGACGCCATGGCGACCACAGCCAATGTGCTGAAGGACCGGGGCTGGCAGAGCGCCGCCAGAAGCTGGGGCTATGAGATCATATTGCCCAAAGCGGGGCGGCGCTTCGACTGCACGATGGAAAACCGCGTCAACCGGCTACCTATGGGACAATGGGCCGAACGCTACGGCATCGCCCGCGCGCCGCGGCCTGGCGGCGCGGAGCCCGGATTTCCAGATCCGGCTGGCATCGGCTTTCTCGTGCTTCCAGCCGGGGCGCGCGGGCCTGCCTTCCTGGCGACGGAAAATTTCGACGTGCTGCGCAGCTATAATACCTCCGATCTGTACGCGCTGTTCGTCGGTCATCTGGCTGACCGGGTGGGTTGCGACACCGAAACCAGGGAATGCACCTTCTACCAGCCCTGGCCGGCCAGCAGCCCCGATGATTTCGACTTCTCGGTGGAGAACCTCTGCCGCATGCAGGTGGCGCTAAAGCAGCGCGGCTTTCTTGACGGCGCGCCGGACGGCCTTTTCGGTGCCGGGACGCGCGTGGCGATCGGGCGTTATCAGAAATCCCGGAACCAGACGCCGGATTGCTATCCGACGCAGCCGCTGTTCCGGGAATTGACCGGAAAGGCACGGTCCGAAGCGCTGAACTCGTCCCGCTAGCTGCTACCCGAATGGTGAATTCGGCAGCGAAATATGGTTTCCGCAAACGTCAAATGCCGATACACTCCGCGCTTTAGTAGGGCGGCGCAGGTTTCCCAGGCCTGAGTGGTGATAATGCAACCTATCGATCTTGGCAAAAGGCCGGCGTACCGGCCGGGTTTGCTGTCGGCTTTGATCGTTGCCGGCTTTGCGGCATTGACGCAGACCGCCGCCGCGCAAACGGACCAGCCGTCGCAACAGGCGCAGACCCCGTCCTTCGCCTTCCGGTCGCGCAGCTACATCAACCCTTTTCCGCAGACCGACCGCTATCATCTGCATGTCATCGGCGACGGCCTCGCCACCGGCCTCGCCAGCGGCCTGGATGAAGCCTTCGCGCAGGACGGCACGCTGAAGATCATCAATTCCACCAAACCCACCGCCGGTCTGGCGCGGCCCGACCGCTCCGATTGGGCGGCCGACATCGAAGAGCTTGCCAAGGCGCAGCCCATCCACATCGCCGTGATCATGATGGGCACCAACGACGTGCGCAACATCAGGACCGACAAGGGTGTCGTCAAATGGGGCGACGATGCCTGGCGCACCGCCTATGGTGAGGAAATCGACAAGCTGATCAAGGCGCTGAAGGACAAGTCCGTCGCCATTTACTGGGTCGGGCTGCCGGTCATGGCCAACGCCAAGACCAATGAGGCCATGGCGCTCATCAACGACATCATCCGTGAGCGGACTTACGTCAATGGGGTGAAATTTGTCGATACCTGGAACGGCTTTACCGACCAGCTCGGCGGTTTTTCAGCCTACGGTCCTGATTTGACAGGACAATCCAAGCGCCTGCGCGAGCCGGACGGCGTGTCGTTTACCGCACGCGGCAATCGCAAGCTGGCGAATTATGTCGAGATCAATCTGAGGCGCGATCTTGCCGCCGCCAAGAGCGAACGCAACATTCCGCTCGCCGGCAATGAGGACGAACAAAGCCGGCTCGTGCCGAAAGCAGGCGAACCGGAGGCCGCCCCCAATGCCGGCGCCGCCGCGCCCGATCCGTCCGCAACGCCGGCTCCGGAAGGCTCAGCTGCGCCCGCCACGAGCGAAAAAGGGACGCAGGCCGCAACACCGGGAGCGCTGCAGGCGCCCGCGTCGGCGACCCCGGCGCGCGATGCGCCTGTGCCGAATGCGATATCGGCCTTCGCCAGCGGCTATTCGCCGCCGGGGGAAACCATCGTCGGCGACATTGCGGCCGGCGTGACCGGGCTGGCGACGGTCTCGCCTGTCGCCGATCTCAACGCAAATCTGGGCGAGCGCCGTCTTCCGGTCACGGAACGGCTGTATTATAAGGCTTTGGTCAAGGGGGAAGCGCTTAAATCCAAGCCCAGCCGGGCTGACGATTTCAAATGGCCGCGAGGCTGATTCCGGCTTTGCGCCTGTCTGTCGCGTTTATGACATCGAGGAGAGTATCGGTTGAGTATGGAGGCACGGGCGGACTCCACACAATTGCGTTGCGCGCTGCGCATCATGATTTTGGCGGGCGCGGTTCTGGCGGCTTCAGGCTGCCTTCCCGGTAAACAGGCCAAGAGCGACAAAGCCTCGCCCGGGTCATTCGGATTTGCGCAAGAGGGCAATAGCGCTGTCAATCGCTCCGACAAGCGCGACCCGCTGCTGGACGACATCGCGGATGCCGCGCAGAATCTGTTCGACAGTCCGGCCTCGATCGACAGCCGCAAATCCGGCGTGGAAACCGCAGCCTATAACGGCCCGACCGCGAACGATGCGACGCAGGCCGACGCGCTCGGCGCGCCGCTGATCGAAGACATTCCGGACATTCCGGCGAACGTCGCGCTCAGCCGCTTCTTCTCCGCCCTAGCCAAGGTGGAAGCGCGCGAGCCCGGCAAGACCGTCACCATTCTGCATCTGGGCGACAGCCACATCGCGGCCGACCGTTTTTCGGGCGATCTGCGCGAGCAGTTCCAAAGCCGCTTTGGCGACGCCGGACGCGGCATGGTGATGCCCGGCCTCTATCTGGCCGATGGCGTCAAGTTCGATCGTGGCGGCGAATGGCAGGCGGCGCTCAGCACCGGCAAGGTTCCCGGACCCTATGGCCTCGCCGGCGCCAAGCTGAGCGCGCGAAACAGCGACGCCTGGCTCAGGCTGACCGCTAAGAACGAGCCCTTCAGCTGGTGCGAGATCACGCTGCAAAGCGGGCCGGACTACGGCACGGTGCAGATTGGCCTGGACGGCGACATCAAGCAGGCGCCGATGAAAGCGGCGGCATCGAGCTGGCGCAACATCCGCATCGACCATAAGGCGCGCGAATTGCTGATCCGGCCCCAGGGCGATGGCCAGGTGACGGTGCATTCCATTGCGATCGGCAATGACAGGCCCGGCCTGCGCTACGTCAATCTGGGGCTGCCCGGAGCGACAGCGACGACCCCGCTCTCGTGGAACCGCGACTATGTGGCGGGCGACATGAAGCGGATCGCGCCCGATCTCATCGTGTTTTCCTATGGCACGGACGAGAGCTTCGACGACCACCTCGATCTCGCCGATTACGAGAGCAAGGTCAGCGCCGCCATCGCCCGGCTGCGGCAGAGCGCCCCGCAGGCCTCATTCCTGATCGTCGGTCCGCCCGATGTGGCCCGCATGCCCAGATTTGCCAGCGGCACGGGGCGGGCGAGCGACGTTTGCCGCGCGCTCAGCAGCTCCGAGCGCACCGACTACATCAAGCACATCGATGCCGGCGATCCGCGCCTGGCGCGCTGGCATCCGCCGCTCAACCTGGACGCGATCCGCGCCACATTGCGGCGCGTCGCCGCCGCGCATCAGGCGTTCTTCTGGGACTGGTCCAAGCTGATGGGCGGCTCTTGCGGCATCCATGCCTGGGTACACAGCAAGCCGGCGCTGGCGACCAACGACCATATCCATTTGACCGAGGAAGGCTCCAAGCGCTCGGCCCGCATCCTGTTCCGCGAGCTGATGAACGCCTATGACGCCTTCAGCCGCACCGCCTCGGCGCATAAGTAGGGGTTTTTTAGGTATTTTTAGTTGGGCGGTATTTACTTGGGCGCCCCGCTTGCGGGTGATTTTATTTGGGCGCCCCGCATCCGCGGGGCTTATTGGCACGCTTGCGGGCCCCAGGTGCCCTATACGAGCACCGAGTTTGTGTTAGGCACCCGGGGCCCGCAAGCGTGCCAAAGTCCGCGCGGATGCGCGGACGCCAAAATAAAAGGCGGCCAAAATAACACTATACCCTCGCGCGCCCGCGCTCCTGGCCGTACAGCGCCAACCCCGCGCCCACCGAGATGAACTCGTCCTCGGCGGATAGCTCGGCGGATGGAAAGCGCGCCGCCATCAGCCGCCGGATGGCGGGTACGAAGGAGGTGCCGCCGGTCAGGAAGATGTGGTCCACGGCGGCGGGTGTCAGGCCCGTTTCCTCGAATAGCGCGCTGGTCTGGGCGTCGATCGCCGCAAGATCCTCCGCGATCCACGCCTCGAAGTCGGCGCGGCTGACCGGCTCGTCGATGCGGACCGGCCCGTGGTTGAATTGCAGCCTTGCGGTGTCATGCGAGGACAGCGCCGTCTTGGCGGCCGATACGGCGCGGTAAAGCTCGAAGCCGAGTTCCTCCTCGATGATCCATATAAGGCGCTCCAGCGCCTCGGGCTCTTCGGACATGCGCTTCAGACTGCGCAACTCGCGCAGGATTTCGGGTGCGCGCAGGAAGGACAGATCGCTCCAGCGCTGGAAACGCGAATAATAGTGGACCGGCATCGGCAGCCGCTTGCCCATGCTGAGATAATGCGAGCCGAGTCCAAGCTTGGGGCAGATCATCTTTTCGATGATGCGGTAGTCGAGCCGGTCGCCCGCGACGCCGACGCCCGAGATGCCCAGCGTTTCCATGGCGAGCGCGCCGCCTTCGCCGGGGCCGAAGCGGACGAGGGAGAAATCGCTGGTGCCGCCGCCGAAATCGGCCACCACGCACAGCTTGGCGCTGCGCACCTGGGACGCGAATTTATAGGCGGCGGCGAGCGGTTCGGCGATGAAGGAAACCTCCGGGAAACCGGCCATGCCGAACGCCTCGGCCAAGCGTTTCAACGCCAGCGTCTCGTCGGCGAGCTGTCCGGCGAAGCGCACCGGCCGCCCCGCCGTCACCGCAGCGCCGAGCGGCGCCAGATCGCGCTCGGCGCTGGCGCGCAGGCCCTTCAGGATCGCCGCGACGAGATCTTCGATGGTGAACTTGCGTCCGAAAATGTGCGTCTGGGTAAAATTCGGATTGGCGACCATGGATTTCACCGACTGGATCAGCCGGCAGTCGCTGCCGTGGTCGAGATAGGCCGCCATCGCCTCCGGGCCGGCTTTGACGATCAGCCGCGAACCCGGCGCCGACCCGCCCCGGACGAAGCACAGGATGGAGCGGAAATTGCCGCCGGCCGTGCCCGTCCCGTGCCGCGCGACATCGACGCCATGTCCTGAGGCAAAAGCAAGAACGCTATTGGTCGTGCCGAAATCGATGCCGACACTCATCGGAAGTTCCTTCTGGCGATATTTTGGAGGCGCAGCCGGCGGGGCCGCACCCACCCTTTTGCCCGCATGGCGCGGCCCAGTCAATTTCCGCCTGACCTCAAGCATGCGCCCTGCTCAAGAGCTCCACCTAAAACCACAACCTTAGATTGAAACCGTGTCAAGAATCACGCTATGCGCCAAATGCGGGCTTTTTGCCGCCCGCCGTCAGCGAAAGCGAAGGATCGAGATGCAGCCCCTGACCCGTTGCCCTCTGGCCGCTCTGCTCGCATTCACTGCCGGCATCCTTGTCCTTTCCTTGTCCATGGCGGCCGCTCAGGAGCCTCGACCCACGCTGGAATTCGGCATCGGCGCCTCGGCGCTCCGGCTCAGTGACATCGAATTCGCCGCCATCACGGATTTCTTCGTCACCGAGGTTGAGGACCATCAAACCAATCACGATGGCGACTTCAATGGCTATAAGCTGACCGGCGAATTGAGCGGGCTCATGCCTACCCAGCGCGGCGACTGGATGACCTCGCTCGCGGTCAAAGGCTTTTACGCCCGCTATCAGGACGATCAGCAGACGCGCTGCCTGTTCACGGCGACAACCGATTGCGTTTTCCTGCCACTCTTCGATCCCGATCCGACGGGAACGATCACCTCGCCCGGCGGGTCGGGCTCCGGCGGCTTCTTCAGCGACTGGCTCACCAATGTGGATCGGGAGGTGGTGCATTGGGGCGCTGCCGTCGAAGTCGATCTCAGCCGGTTTTCCGCCTCGGCCCCAAGCCTCAAGGATGGCGGCGGCAGCTTGAAGGATGCGCCCGTCGCGGTCGCACCGGTACCGTTTGAATGGCGCGCGGGTGTTGCCGCGCGGCGTCTCGATCAAAAGACCTCGCTTATCAGCATCGATCGGGGGCTGACGCAAGACCCGGTCACTCTTAACGAGAACTCTCGACGCGACCTATTATGGCGGCTATCTCGGGTTCACCACCTGGAAGCCGCTGGGAGCGGGGCTCCGGCTTAAGCTGGGCGGCGAAACCGGCCTTTACTACGCTGATGCCGACTATAAGGGCGCGTACACGGCCTCGGCCAGCCTGGGCGACGACAGTCCGATCGCGCAATCGATCACGCTCAGCAACTCTGCGCCGGCATTTATCGGTTCGTTGAACCTGGCGCTGGAGCGGGATATCGGCACGGCGACGCTAGCCCTGTTCGGCGAGGCGGAATGGATTTCCTATGTGCCCAAGGTGCTCTACAACGACACGGATCTGAACGGCGGCGTCCCCTTCGACATCGTCGGCGCGCAGAACGGCACGGCACTGGGCGATGGTACAGCGCTCTCCTACACCGTCGGCGCGCGCCTTAGCATCCCCTTGCGATAGTACGCTTCGCCATCCCGCTCTTTTCGTAAGGCGTGTCCTTCGCGTTGCGCCGACGTACGCCTGTTTCGGGCAGCGGATGGCAAAGTCTTAACGGCTGAGCGGGCATTTCGCGGCCCGATCCAGCCGTCCGATCGGCAATTCATTACAATTCAAATTACAGCATTCGCAACTCAGGGCGAGTGCATTTGCGCGCGTGGATTGAATTCCTCACCACGATCCGTTGCACCAAGCCTAACATATAGTAAATTTTACCAATTATTAAGTGCAAGATCGACCAATTCGTTACTTGAGAGTAAATTCATTATCAAGCCGCTAACGGAGCTGGCTCATAGAAATATTATAGTATTCTGGAGTAAACAAATGAAACTCATCCTGATCGCCGCTTCCGCCCTCGCTTTCGCTGCAACGCCCTCGATGGCTGGCGGCTTCAGCGGATCGAATTATGCCGGCGCGCCGCAATTCGCCAGTTCGGCGGCGTCCAACTACGCCCACCAGCTCGCCGACATCGGCGCCTACAAGACCAAGGGCCACATCGACCAGGTGACGGGTGCTGCCGCCGAAGCGGTCAACGAAAGCGATTGCGGCTGCACCGGCTCGCGTACTGCCGTGGCCGTCGCGAAGAACACCAGCTTCCAGGTCGGAGCGATCCACGCCACCTTCACCTCGGGCTCGATCACCCAGTCGGCCGTTTCCACCGCACTGGCACACAATATCAGCGGGCACTGAGACCCCCTAAAGCCGCGGCCCCGCCAGGCCGCGGCATCTCACCCAACTTCCGATGAAATTCCGGACTTAATTCATAAGGAGTCCGCCTGATGGTTTACGCTGCAATCGCGCGAAAGATGACGGCTGCGCTCGGTTTCGCCCTGATATCCACGCCCGCATTTGCAGGCGGGTATGATGGCGGTTCGCAGCCCTGCACCACGATCGCGCCCCAGGAGGCCCAGGCGATGCTTGCCTATGCCGACCAATATGCCGACGGCGATTTCCGCGTCCGCCACACGGAAGGGGCTGGAGCCTTAGCCCGCATCGGCGATGATGGCGAAACCGGCTATGGCTACGGTTCGAGCAACACGGAAATCGAGAACAGCAGCGGCGTCAAGAGCTGGAAGCGCTCGGTACAGCGCAGCAGCGGCTATGCCCAGGATGGCGCGGCGAATGCGACCGGCTTTTCCGCCAGCTTCGTCAAGATCCGCACGGACGACGGCAAATATTACATTTTTAAAGGCTACGCGACCACCAGCGCCTCGGTCGGACCGGGCGGCGCGTCAACCAGCACAAGTGGCCTGGCAAAGTCTGTCGGCGGACGGTACTAGCGCGAAATCGTCGTTGATGGAGACGCCTTTTCGAAATCCCCGCGCAGGCGGGGATCCAGTACAATTTGTCGTTCGATAGCTGCTGGATCCCCGTTTTCACGAGGATTTTGGAAGAGATAGCCCTGGGGCTCCCCCATCTGATCTGATCGTTCACTAGCCAGCGAGGCGGGGTGGCGCGAACGATCAGAATTTGATCTTCGTGCCCGCTCCGACTTGCAGCCTGTCATAGGTCTCGCCGGTCATCTGCTCCTCGACATGCTCGTCGCTGATGAGGCCGTAGATGGAGGTCTTCTCATTCCATTGATAGGTCATAGAGAAGGACAGCTCGGTCTCGTGATAATCGAAGGCATCGCCGATCTGGTCGATCTGGTCGTGCCGCAAGCCGGCGGCCAGCTCCAGATCGGAACGGGCCTTGTAAACCGCGGCCAAGCCATAATGGATCTTGTCCCCTACCACAGCGAGGGTGCTCACCGGCTCGACAAAGCTGCGGTCGACATCGGCGACGAAGCTCAGCGAGGAGATCGGGGTCCAGGTGATGCGTCCGTCGAAATAATTCGAGGATGGATCATCGACGCGCCGGTCTTCCACTTGCCGCGCATTGACGCGCCAGCCCGCGTCCACGACGAGCGCGGGGTGCAGGTTGAAGCGGAAACCGCTGATGGCCCACAGCTCCGTGGCATCCCGGTCGAGCAGGCTTTCGACATGCTGCGAGGTATAGTCAAGATTGGCGCCGCCCAACTCGCCGTAAACGCCGATCCGCGCCTGCGGTCCGAAGATGAACCCCGAGACGCCCTCCGCGCGCTGCACGTCGAATTGCGACGGCTGGGCAAATAGCAGCGCGACCGGGTCCGCCCCAGCGCTGGAGACATGGCCGAGATAGCCGATCTGATCCAGCTTCAGCCGCCCGAACGTCTCGAAATCGGGGTCCTTGTAGGCGAGCTGGCCGTAAACGCCTTCATTGTCGCTGGCTACGAACGAAATTTCATCGCGCAGGTAATAGGCGCCGAAAGTGGCGACCATGTTCGGTGCGACCGCATAGGCATTGTCCAGCGCCAGCCCCGAATCCCAGCGGTTGCTTCTGGCGATATCACCGTCATATTCGAGGAATGTGCCGCGCAGCGTCAGCGTGGTCGCGCCCGTGCTGTTGAGGAAGCCGAAAACGGCGGTGGCGTTGGTCAGCCCGTAGAGCGATCCCTGGGCGTTGGTAAAGAGCTTGTCCGGATTGGAATTATAGCCCACCTCCGAATTCACACTGGGCGCGAAGACGACGCCCGGCGCGATAGTGTAGCCGAGCTCGGACAAATTCGCCTTCGGTTCGCCGACCCCCAGTTTCTTCGAGCTGTCGTCAAGCGTCGCGCCCTGGAAACGCGTCGCGCCTTGCTGCGCCAGCGCCATGGCGGGGCAAGCCAGGGTGGCGCAAATCACGCTGAGGACGCGGATCAGATGTAAGCGCAAGACGCCTCCGCAAGGGTCAGATCGCATAGTTAGCGTTTTCCAGCAAAGTGGACGCCGGTTTGCGTCGCGAAAATGCAACAAAGCGAAGAATTAGAGCCGCGCTGATCCGATCGGAGCGGAGGCGGTTCTTGGCGAAGGCTGCTTGGAGTCGCGCGTCAACACAACCAAAAGTTGCAACAGGCTGGAACTGAGCGTCAGCTGCCGCCAGGCTGGCCGGACGGCGTCGCGGACCTGAATTTCGCCAGTTCGAGCGCGATCGTGGCGCGATGGGGCATGGCGGGCTGCGCGCCGCTCGCCGTGCAGGCAAGGCTTGCGGCGACGGAGGCATATTGCATCGCCGAGGCGAGCGGCTCGCCGGCCTCGATGCTGGCCGCCAGAACGCCCACGAACGTATCGCCGGCTCCCACCGTGTCGGTTGCCGTGACCGGCATGGCGGCGACACGGGTCACCGCATCGCCCTCGAACGCGACAGAGCCGCTGGCGCCCGCGGTCAGAATGCCCGCCAGCTTCAACGTCCTGGCGAGAGCGGACATTGCAGCCTCCGCCTCCAGGCTTTGCCCGAGAAGATGGCCGGCAAGGGCGATCGCCTCATTCTCGTTGGCGACCAGAATGGACACGAAATCGAACAGCGACCGCTCGACAGGGCGATACGGCGCGCAGTTCAAGATGACCGTAGCGCCGCGCCGATGCGCGTCCACCGCCGCCGCCTCTACCGCTTCCGCCGGAATTTCCTGCTGCAACACCAGGACATCGCCGCTGCCTATATCATGGTCACGCAGTTGCGCCGCGCCCACCCGGCGGTTGGCACCGGACAATACCGCGATGCTGTTCTCGCCAGACTGCTCGACCAGGATCAGCGCGCATCCGGTGTGATCGTCCGTTTTCGCCACGCCGCTGAGATCGACCCCTTCGGCCTTGAGCAGCGCCAGCGCGGTTTCAGCCGATTGGTCGTCGCCGACCGCGCCCACCAACCGAACGCTCGCACCCGCACGCCGCGCGGCCAGCGCCTGATTTGCGCCTTTGCCGCCCGGCGCGATCATCAGCCTGTCTCCCAGGATCGTCTCTCCGGCGGTGGGAAGTCTGGGCACCATCCCGATGAAATCGACGTTGATCGACCCGAATATGATGACCATGGGCTCGCCTCGCTAAGCTGCGTTCTTGCAACGAATGTATAATGGTCAAGCCAGTTAAGCCATTTGACGGCCCTCAAGCGAGTGTAGATTATGCCGGAAAGGAGAGCGTCATGGCCCCGCACGCAGCATTCCCGTTGGAAGAATCGAACAAGATCAAGAAAGAGGGGGTGGCGGAAAAGGTCGTGCACCGCATTCTCGACCTTGTGCGATCAGGCAATCTGAAGGCAGGCGACCGTCTGCCGGCGGAGCGTGAGCTCATCGAAATTTTCGGCGTCAGCCGGCCGACGCTGCGCGAGGCGCTGCGGTCACTGTCCACGCTCGGGGTCATCGAAATGCGCCATGGTGGCGGCGCCTTCGTCACCGACCTGCACGCCAAATCCCTGCTGGCACCGCTTGATTTCTTCGTCAGCCTGTCGACGGAAAACGCCCAGGAGGTGTTCGAATGCCGCCGGCTAATCGAAATCGAGATCGCCAGGAAATGCGCGGACAAGGCCTCCCCTGGCGCGATCGAGGAATTGGAAACCATGCTGATCGCGCAGGAGAAAATCACCGACGATCCGATCGCCTTCCGCATTCTCGACAGCGCGTTTCATGAAAAGCTGTTCGAAATCGCTGGGAACTCCATCATGGAGCGGCTGGCGCAGGGCTTTTACAAGATGGGCCTCGACGCCCGGCGCAAGGCCACCGCCAGTCCGCTGGTGACGCGGCAAAGCCTTAAGGACCACGCCGAGATCGTCGCCGCGATGAAAAAGGGCAGCGCCAAACAGACCGCCGCAGCCATGGAACGGCACCTCAAACACATCGAAGCGACGACGCTCGAAGCGATGAAGTGAGCCCCTATCTCCTGGCCCCTGAAGTGGACAGGCCAATTTTTCTATGACACTCTCGCGACGGCAGCCAAAAATCTGCCTCCCGATCTTAAAAACGGCGATAAATGGAGGATTTGACGATGAGCGAACGGACCAAACTCGCCGTCATCGGATGTGGCTTTTTCGCCCGCAACCATCTCCATTCCTGGAAGGATCTTCAGGCGCAGGGCGTCGATCTGGTCGCGGTCTGCGATATCAACTCCGCCAAGGCAAAAGCCGCCGCCGCCGAGTTCGGCGTGCCCAGCTGGTATGACAGCCCCGAGGCGATGTTCGCCGCCGAAAGCCTCGACCTCGTCGACATCGTCACCCAGGTGCGCACTCATAAGATGTTGGTCGAACTCGCCATCGGCGCCGGGGTGGCCACCATCGTGCAGAAGCCCTTCGGCAATGATCTGGCGGAATGCCGCGAGATGGTAGCGCTGGCGAAAAAGACCGGCAAGTTCCTTGCCGTCCACGAGAATTTCCGCTTCCAGCGCCCCAACCGCATCATCAAGGACATCATCGGCTCCGGCCGCATCGGGGAGCCGAATTGGGGCCGCATCAGCTTCCGCACCGGTCACGACATCTATACCGGCCAGCCCTATCTGCTGACCGAGGAGCGTTTCGCCATCACCGATCTCGGCGTGCATGTGCTCGATATGGCGCGGGTGTTTTTCGGCGAGGTCGATCACCTCACCGCCGAGACGCAGAGACGCAATCCGAAGGTGCGCGGCGAGGACACGGCGACGATGATGCTGCGGCACACATCCGGCGCGGTTTCGATGGTCGAATGCACCTATGAATCGCGGCGCATTCCGGATGCGTTTCCGGCGACGGTGCTGGAAATCGAGGGCACGACAGGCGCGATCCGCCTCGACGCCGATCTGCAAATCGAGCTGACGGCGGACGGGACGCTCACCCGCCAGGATGGCGATGCGCCGGTCCTTCCCTGGGCGGAACGCCCTTGGCATTTCGTGCAGGAAAGCGTGCGCGCCACCTGCGAGCATATTCTGGAGCGGTTTCGCGCCGGACGGCCCGCCGACGTCTCCGGCGCCGACAATCTCAAAACCTACGCTCTGTGCGACGCCGCCTACACTGCGGCGGCATCTGGCCGCGCCGAAAAGCCGGAAGCCTGAGCGCGTCCAGGAAAAGTGGTATCCGGTTTTCCGCCGGATCACGCGACCAACCAGACGAGCCTCGTCCGTTGCCTCAATAGGTGGCGCGGCCGCCCGAGAGGTCGAACACCGCGCCGGTGGCGAATGAATTTTCCTTGGACACCAGCCAGAGGATCATCGCCGCGGCTTCCTCCACAAGCAGGAAGCGGTTGCGCGGGATTTTCGACAGCATGTAGTCGATATGCGCCTGCGTCACCTGTTCCAGTATGGGCGTCTGCGCGGCGGCCGGCGTCACGGCGTTGACCGCGATATCGTACTCGGCCAGTTCCTTGCCGAGCGACTTCGTCAGCGCCATCACCCCGGCTTTCGCGGCGCTGTAGGATGCGGCGTTGGGATTGCCCTCCTTGCCGGCGATGGAGGCGATGTTGACGATGCGCCCGTATTTCTGCCGCTTCATCGAGGGCACCACGGCCTTGTTGGTCAGGAACGCGCCGTTGAGATCGATCTCGATGACGCGCTTCCACTCCGCGTAGTCATAGGTTTCGACCGGGCCGATGGCACCCGCAATGCCGGCGCTGTTCACCAGGATCGAAACCGGCCCCAGCCGGCCTTCCGTTGCGCGCAGCGCGGCATCGATGGAGGCTTCGCTGGTGATGTCGCACGTCAGCGCCATCGCCTTGTCACCGAACGCCGCCATGGACGCCTGGTTCTTATCGGCTTGCGCGTCCCAGCTCGCCACCTTCGCGCCGTGCTGGATGAGGGCCTGCACCACAGCGAAGCCGATGCCCTGCGCGCCGCCGGTGACGACCGCGATTTGTCCGTCGAAACTGTTCATTGCCATGTCCTCGGATCGGTCCGGCCCATCGTCTCGCCGGAGGGGTAGGCTCTCTCTAAATGGTCAGACCTTTTTTCTCAAGCACCCAATATGCTATGAATAGCGTGAATGACGTTCCGGTCAATTCTGGCGGAAGCACCCGAAAGGTTCAACAATGAGCGGACCTCCTGACGGAAATCTCCTGATCAAGATCTTCGGCACGGACGAGCCCTTTCCGGAAGAGCAGATACTCTCGGCGGGAAAGTTTGTCTTGCGGATTTCCGGCGGACAGATCAAATCCGTGCTTTGGGACGGCAAAGAGATCGCCAGGGGCATCGCCTATCTGCTCCGCGACGCCAATTGGGCGACGGCGCGCGCCACCAGCATCGTGACCTTGCGGAACGAGCCCAATGGGATCGCCGGCGCCACGATCGTCGGCGCGGTGAAAAGCGATCCTATCCGCTTCAGCTATATGCTGTCGATCGAGGCCGATGCCGCGGGCACGCTGCGGATCGAGACGGAAGGCACCGCGCTCTCGGAGTTCAGCGCCAACCGCATCGGGTTGACGCTGCTGCATCCGGTCCCCGCCTGTAGCGGCCTCGCCCTGCAGGTGACGCATTCCGACGGGAGCGCTGAAACGACACGCTTTCCCAACTCGATCACCGCCTCGCAGCCCGTCTTCGATATCCGCACGCTATCCTATGCGCTGTCCGATGCGGACACCGTGGAGATCGGCTTGCGCGCCATCCGCCCGGACGGGTCGCCCGAACGCTTCGAAATGGAGGATCAGCGCAATTGGGGCGATGCCTCCTACAAGACCTATATCGGTTCTCTGCGCGATCCGTGGCCCTTCGCGGTCAAGCCGGGCGACGTGTTCCGGCAGGAGATCACCATCGCCGTCAAGCCGGCCGCCGCGCATCCGGCCCAGGTCACCGGGAGCGAGGCACCGAGCAAAGCGGCCGGCCGGTTCAAGGTGCCCTCCGTCGGCGTGTCGGTGCCGATGAACGGCGCCGCCGAGGCGGCCCAGAACGTCCAGCGCTACGGCTCGCCCGAGCCGCGCTACGTGTCGGCCTATCTGCGCTCCGACGCCATCACACCAGAGGAGTTGGCGGCGCTGGGCGCGCTCTGCGAAACGCTGGATTGCCCGCTGGCCGTCGAATTGGAGGTGCATGGCGAGCCAGCCGAAGCGCTTGCGGGCGTCGCCGGCAAGTTCGCCGCGTCGGGCCTGAAGGTGCACTCCATCCTCGCCTGCCCGGCAGCTTATTTGCACAGCTACCAGCCCGACGCCGTTTGGCCGGACGTCATGCCGCTCGATGCCTTCTACGGCTTGGTGCGAACCCACTTTCCCGGTTCCCGCATTGGCGGCGGCATGCTCAGCTATTTTACCGAGGTGAACCGGAAATGGCCGCCCGCCGGCCCGATCGACTATGTCGCGCACAGCCTTTGCTCGATCGTTCACGCCGCCGACGACGAGACGGTGCTGCAGAATATCGAGAGCACCCCGTTCATCGCCGGCACCATCGCGGAGCGCCTGCCCGGCATTCCCTATGAAATCCTCTCCGCGCGCATTTCCATGCGGCAAAATCCCTATGGCGCGGCGCCGGAGCCGAACCCGGATGGCAAGCGGATCGCGATGGCCGTTTCCGACCCTCGCGAGAATGGCCTCTTCGGCGGGTTGTGGATGCTCGACATGGCCGAGGAGCTATCCCGCACGCAAGCGAATGCGGTTTGCTTTGGCGCGTTGGCCGGCCCCGCCTCGATATATTCGCCGGAATGGCCCGGCGGCAAGCGGCCGACATTCTTCGCGCTGGAAGCGCTGGCCGCCATCAGCGGCGCCGATTTCGAGACCTTCCAACGAACCAAACGGCAATTGGTGGCCAAGCACTTCGCCGAGGCGAGCGGCATGATCGCTGGACTCAAGACGAGCTGACGAGCCGTTGCGCCGTGAGCCGAACACATATTTGTTGGTTGACCGCAAGGACGCCTGCTTCAACCTTTGGCTTTACGCATCCAAAGCGGCAGCGATTGTCCTCGCTCCCGCGACAATGTGCGGACTTCTCGACGACTGATCCCCACCCCTCTTCGTGGAAGGCTTGATGAGCGCGCTGTTTTCCCCCTTGACGCTGCGGAGCGTCACCCTGCCCAATCGCATCGTCGTATCGCCCATGTGCCAATATTCCGCCGAGGAAGGCCGGGCGACCGCGTGGCATATGATTCACCTCGGCCATCTGGCGCTTTCAGGTGCCGGCATGCTGTGTATCGAGGCGACGGCAGTCGAGGCCGAGGGCCGCATCACGTCGGCTGATCTGGGTCTGTGGAACGACGCCACCGAGGCCGCGCTGAAGCCGGTGCTCGCCGCGATCCGCCGATATTCGAAGATTGCGGTGACGATGCAGCTCGCTCATGCCGGGCGTAAGGCGTCGAGCCACGTGCCCTGGGAAGGCGGTCAGCTGATCTCGCCGACCGAAGACGGCTGGCCGCCGCACGCCCCTTCCGCCGTGCCGCATAAGGAGGGCGAAGCGCCGCCCCTGGCGCTCGACATGGCCGGCCTGGCGCGGGTTCGCGACGCCTTCGCGGCGGCAGCGCAAAGGGCGGCACGGCTCGGGATCGACGGACTGGAGATTCATGCCGCGCACGGCTACCTGCTGCATGAATTTCTCTCCCCCATCTCGAACCGGCGCACGGATGAGTATGGCGGCTCGCTCGAAAACCGCATGCGCTTCCCGCTCGAAGTCTTCGAGGCCGCGCGCGGCGTCTTTCCGGCGGGCAAGCCTGTCGGCGTCAGGGTCTCGGCCAGCGATTGGGTCGAAGGCGGCTGGGATATCGAGCAGACGATCGCCTTTGCCAGTGAACTGAAGCGGCGCGGCGTCGACTGGATCGATGCATCTTCGGGCGGCGTCTCGCCCTCGCAGCGCATCCCGCTCACACCGGGCTATCAGGTGCCGTTCGCGGAGGCGATCAAGCAAGCGACGGAGGTGAGGACGATCGCCGTAGGCCTGATTACCGACCCGCAGCAGGCGGACGAGATCGTCGCCAGCGGCAAGGCGGACTTGGTCGCCCTCGCGCGCGGCATTCTCTACGATCCGCGCTGGCCCTGGCACGCGGCGGCCCAACTTGGCGCCACGGTCGATGCGCCGGCGCAGTATTGGCGTTCGCCGCCGCACGAGCATAAGACCGTGTTCGGCAATGTTTCGGTCGGTTCGCGCTGATCGTTGCGTTGGCACCCGCAAGGGGATAGGACTAATCTTTGTCGCCTGATGGTGACGAACTCTATTCTGGTTGGGATCCGGCCGGATCCGGGCAAAAATGAACGATCAACTCAAAAAGATCGCAGAAGAGCGGGACGCCGGCGCATTCAGGTCTTTGTTCGTGACCTTTTGCCCGAAGGTCAGGGCCATGCTCATCCGCCAGGGCACCGATCGGGACACGGCCGAGGAGATCGCCCAGGAGACGATGCTCGCCGTCTGGGACAAATCTCACCAGTTCTCCCATGGCAGAGGCACCGTTTCGGCCTGGATCTACACGATCGCGCGCAATCTATGCATCGACCGCGTGAGGCAGCAGGCTGTCTGGCATCGTTGCCAAGAAGAATTCGAAATGATGGAGCGGCTGCAGACCGATGCCGGCGAACCGCGATCCTGGGAGCACGACCGGGGCGAGATCGAAAGCGCGCTCCACGAACTGCCGCCGGAACAGCTGCAGGTCATCCAGCTGTCGCTTGTCGACGGGCTGACCCAGATCCAGATTGCGGAAAAGCTCGACCTGCCGCTTGGCACGGTCAAATCCCGGATGCGCCTCGCCTTCGACAAATTGCGTTGCTCCGGGGCAAGCGCCGCATGACTTACAATCATCATCCGCATGCGGACACATTGATTTCCTATGTCGCCGGCGCGCTTCCCAGCTCGATTTCCTGCGTCGTCGCCTGTCACGTCTCCATATGCCCCGAATGCACCTCCGACATACGCCGGCTGGTCATATTGGGCGGCCTGATGCTGAACGATTTGCAGACCGAACCCGCCGACGAAGCGCTCACGGAGCGCGCCGCAGCGAATTGGGCCACCGAGAGGCCGCCGCGCTCCGAGCAGCCGCCCGCTCCCGCGAGCAATGGCGGCGATCCCTTGCTGCCTCGCCCGCTGGCGCGATATCTCCGCATGGCCGGCGACGAAATACCCTGGAAAACCGTGGTCAGGGGCGTGCGGCAATATTGGGTCAAGCTGCCGAAAGGCTCAGGCCAGATGCGGCTGTTGCGTCTCACGCCGGGAAAGCTGCTGCTCGAACACACTCACACGGGTATGGAACTGACGCTCGTGCTGCAAGGCATATATGGCGATCATACGGGCAACTATATGCGCGGCGACGTCATCGAATGGACCGAAGGTACGCTGCATCAGCCCAGAGCCTCCGGCGATGAAGAATGCGTCTGCCTGATCGCCAGCGAAAACACGCCGCGCTTCACCCGCCTCCTGGCGCGCCTCTTGCGGCCGATCATGGGATTTTGAGTTGCATCGGAAGGCGGACGGCTGGCGCGAGCGCGCTGCTGCTCGGCCGTCCACTAGAGCACGATCGGGAAAAGTGGACACCGGTTTTCCCGAAAAATCGTGCGAAAACAAAGGAATCTAGACCATGATCGTTTCCGTTTAAAGCGATCATGATCTAGAGCATTTTCCAGCAAAGTGGACGCCGGTTTGCGTCGAGAAAATGCGACAAAACAAAGAATTAGAGCCGCGCTCCGATGCAATCGGAGCGGAAAAGGCTCTATCGCTTGGGAAGCCGTGAAGAGGAGTAAGATCGTTGTCGGACAATCGGAGCCATGAGGCGTTGGTCGGCGGCCAGTTCGGCGCGCGGGCGGACGCTTATCTCAACAGCGCGGTGCACGCCCAAGGGGCCGACCTTGAGGCGCTCGCCGCCTTGGCTCGCAGCCGCCCCGGCGCGCGCGGGCTCGATCTGGGCTGCGGCGGCGGGCACGTGACCTTTAACGTGGCACCGCATCTGCGGGAGGTCGTGGCCTACGATCTGTCGCCGGAAATGCTGCAGGTGGTGGCGCGGACGGCCAAGGAGCGCGGCCTGGGCAATGTCACCGTTCAACAGGGCCTCGCCGAAAGCCTGCCATTCGCCGATGCCGGCTTCGACCTTGTGATGAGCCGTTTCAGCGCGCATCACTGGCGCGATCTCGACGCCGCGCTGCGTGAGGCCGCGCGCGTGCTGAAACCCGGCGGTGCCGCCGCTTTCGTCGATGCCATCTCGCCGGGCACGCCGATGCTCGACACCTATTTTCAGGCCATCGAGCTGCTGCGCGATTGCTCGCATGTGCGCAACTATTCGCGGGCGGAATGGGAAGCGGCGCTCGCGCGGGCCGGGCTTGTCGCGGGTGCCGCCAGCCAGCACCGGCTGCATCTTGAATTCACATCCTGGGTCGAAAGAATTGGGACGCCTCCCGTTCAGATCGATGCCATTCGCGCGCTGCAAAGCAGCGTCTCCGCCAGCGTCTCTCGCTATTTCGACACCGAAGATGACGGCAGTTTTTGCATGGATGTGGCGACCTTCCAGGCCTCTAAACCCTTTCACTGATGTTCGGTCACCCTGTTCGGCCTGATGTGATAGCTTGTACTGCGTCTGGCGCGGACAGGCGATGCCACGCGGCGCCGTCCGCGCGGCGCGGCGAATGGGGGGCTCCGACTTTTGGCGAAGATGAAACGCGCGGCCGGCCGGAAAAATCAAAGGCGAAGGCGAGTTTCCCAGCGTCCGGTGGAGCGCGTATCGGCGTTTCAACGGGTTGTGCTTTTTCCGTTCAAATTCGCCGCGCATGTCCTGAAACGGATCGCCCAGGTTCTGCTCACGATTTTTATCGTCGTGCTGCACCCCAGCTTCAAATGGCTGCTGAACCTGCTTTTCAGGTCGTCTTTGGTCAAAGGCTATATCCGGCCCGCGCTGCAGGGGCTGATTGTCCGTGTCTACGAGCCTTATTTCACCTTCCTGCGGAGCCTGCCGCCCTATTGGGCCACCTTCAGCATCGGGCTGCCGCTGGCGGTGCTGGAGCCGGCCAAGGTCGTCGCGACCGTGCTGATCGCCGAACGCCCCAAAATCGGCCTCCTGCTATGGCTGTTCCTGCAAGGGCTGAGCTACATTCTTATCGACAAGACCTGGACCGCCGTGCGCCCGCAGAGCCGCAAGATCTGGATCGTAAGCCGGCTGCACGCCTGGGGATGGCTCAATATCGCCTACGCCAAATATTGGGTGATGAATTCGGCGTTTTACAAGACCGTCATCCGATGGCAGGAGCGCATCTGGGCATCCGTTCAGGCCTATTGGGCGCAGATGACGCCCGCGCGCCGCAGGCGGCGATCATGACCGGCTGGCGCACGCGGTAAGCTGGGGCAAAGTGGCGGCGCGCGGCCTGATCGCTGCTCCCGCGAGGGCCTGAGGCCGGCTGCCCGGCTCCACCATCTGCCCCGCCAGCCTCGCATCAGGAACGGCTCCTAGGCTCGCCAGGAATCGCGACACGCGTTCTCCTGGGAGCCGATCCGGATGAGTGAGGAAATCACCGTCGTTTGTTCCGCCTGGCACAAGCAGAAGAACCTGGACCTGTATTTCCGGCAGCATTCGCGCTCGCTGCTGGAGCAGACGATCCCGGTGAAGATGATCTATGTGTGCGACGGCGGCCTGCTCCTGGAGAAACTCGACCCGGCCATCACCATCGTCACCGTCTCGGAGGGGATCAAGACCGCCGAGGCGCTCAATATCGGCCTCGCCCTCACAAACACACCGTTTTTCGCTGCGCTCAACCTCGATGATTTCTATTTCCGCAATGCGCTGGAGCTGCATGTCGGCGCCATGAAGCAGCTCGAAGCCGACGCGTTTTTCGGCGATTGGGAAATCCGCTTTACCGAAGCCGGCGACACCGAACGCTTCGCCTTCGACCTGAAGGAATTGACGCCATGCCGCAATTGGCCGCCGGAGGCGCGGGAAGGGCTGCGGCTCGGCAATGGCGACGGGCATCGCGGCACCTGGGGGCCGGCGCCCGTGTTCAGGACCACGACACTGAAGGAACAGGGCGGCTATCCCAAATGGTTCGGCGACGGCTCGCCCATCCCCACCATCATCGATTACGTCGTCTGGCAGCGCTTCCTGAAAGCCAATAAGCGCGTGTCGCGCGGCGAGATCGTCGTTGGCTCCTATTACTCCAACCCGGCGACCCAGCAGGAATTCCGCAGCGGCCACGACACCGTCACCGCCGAACACCAGCGCTACGACCAATGCGGCGCGCAGGTTTGAGCCACCGCATCCCCCTTAAGAGAGACACATCAGGAACCCGCCATGACGCCGCCCGCAAATCAGCCCTTGCAACCGTTGAAGCAGCCGCTCGGCAATGAAGATTGGGAGCATGTCGCCTTTCTGCGCTTCCACGAAACCGAGCAGAATTTCGGTGCGCTGAAGGCAAATGTCGCGCCGGTGGTGGCGGCGGCGCGTCTGATCGAGCGCTGCCTGCGGGACGGCGGCAAGGTGATGTTCTGCGGCAATGGCGGTTCGGCGGCCGACGCGCAGCATCTCGCCGCCGAATTGATGGGCCGTTTCCTGGCCGATCGCACGCCGATGGCGTCCGTCGCGCTGACGGTCGATAGCTCGGCGCTGACGGCCATCGGCAATGATTACGGGTTCGATAAAATCTTTGCGCGCCAGGTTCGGGGCCTCGCGCGCGTCGGCGACGTGCTGGTCGGCATTTCCACGAGCGGCAATAGCGCCAATATTGTCGCGGCATTCGAGACCGCACGCGAGATGGGCGTGCGCACGGTCGCGCTGACCGGCGGCGGCGGCGGCAAGATCGCGACACTCGCCGATCTGATCATCGCCGCACCATCGCTTTCGACACCACGAATTCAGGAACTGCATATCGCCATCGGCCACACCATTTGCGAACTGGTCGAAGACGCCTTCCTTTGAGCGGCCGCGGTGCGGACGGGACGCAGGCCGTCATCCTGGTCGGCGGCCGCGGCACGCGCCTGGGTGCGGTGACAGATCATTGTCCCAAGCCGCTGGTCGATGTCGGTGGACGGCCGTTTCTCGACTACATCATCGCCAATCTCACCCGCCACGGCTTTACTGACATCGTCTTGCTGGCGGGTTATCTGGCGGACCAGCTCAAGGCGCTGGAGTGCCGCGCACCAGCGCTGGGCTGCCGCATCCGGTGCCTTGTCGAGCCGTCCCCCGCGGGGACCGCAGGAGCATTGCTGCACACGCGCGACCATCTCGCCGAGCGATTTCTGCTGCTCAATGGCGACAGCTTTTTCAACATCAACTATCTCGATCTGTGCATTCCGGTCCCCGGCTCGCGCGAGCCGTCTGGGGTCATGGCGCTGCGCCGCATGGCCGACACGGGACGCTATGGCCGCGTCGAGCTGAGCGGCGGCGTCATCACTCAATTTGCCGAAAAGGGCGCGAGTGCTCCGGGCCTCATCAATGGCGGCATCTACTGGCTCGGGCGCTCTGTCCTGGACTGGATCAAAGCCGTTCCCGCCTCGCTGGAACAGGACGTGCTGCCGCGCCTCGCGAGCACCGGCTTGCTTGCTGGCCGGAGCTATGACGGCTTTTTCATCGACATCGGCATTCCCGGCGATCTGGCGCGCGCGCAAACGCTGATCCCGGAACAGATGCGCCGTCCCGCCGTGTTTCTCGACCGCGACGGCGTCCTCAATGCCGATAGCGGCTATGTGCATCGTCCCGAACAGATCGAGTGGACGGCAGGCGCGCATCAGGCGGTGAAAGCTTTCAACGATGCCGGCTATTTCGTCTTCGTCGTCACCAATCAGGCCGGCATCGGGCACGGGCTTTACGATGAGGAGGCGGTGTGCCGCCTGCATCGCTGGATGAACGCCGATCTGATGCAGACCGGCGCCCATATCGATGATTGGCGCTACTGCCCGTTTCACCCCGAGGCCAGGATCGACGCCTATCGCGGCGCACATCCGTGGCGAAAGCCCGGCTCGGGCATGCTGCTTGACCTGATGGAGCACTGGCCGGTGGACAAATCCCGCAGCTTCCTGATCGGCGATCGCGAGAGCGACATCGAAGCGGCGCGCGGGGCCGGGATTCCGGGGCATCTGTTCAGCGGCGGATCACTCGCTGTATTCGCGGCGCGGATCATGGGGCGCTAGCCTCCTCACCCGGCTCGGCTACGCCGATCCGCCCTCTCCCGCGAGGGGAGAAGGCAAAAAGGGCGTGAGGCGGGCTTCTTTTTTGCCCTCTCCCCTTGGCGGGAGAGGGCGGACGCCAAAGGCGGCCGGGCGAGGGAGAGCCGCAAGCTCGGCAAAAGCATTGCAACTTAAGAGTGCATCAATCCTCGCGCCCTAAGCTGCGCCCAAAATAAGAATCGCCGAAGGCAGACCGCCGATGAACAGCGAGCTTTTTCCGATCGAAGGCAAACGCATCTGGGTTTGCGGTCATCGCGGCATGGTCGGCTCAGCCCTCACGCGCCGCCTTGCTACGGAACATTGCGAGCTTCCAACCCCTGACCGGCGCACCCTCGACCTGAGGCGGCAGGCCGACGTTCTCGCCTGGCTCAAGCGCAGCCGGCCCGACGCGATCATCGTCGCGGCGGCCAAGGTCGGCGGCATTCATGCCAATGCGCGATTTCCCGTAGCCTTCCTCGCCGACAATCTGGCCATCGCCCAGAACGTGATCGGCGGTGCCGCCGAAACCGGCGTGGCGCGGCTGATTTTCCTCGCTTCGAGCTGCATCTACCCCCGCGATGCCGCGCAGCCGATCCGCGAGGAGAGCCTGCTCACCGGCCCGCTGGAGCCGACGAACCAGTGGTATGCGCTCGCCAAGATCGCCGGGCTGAAGCTCACCGAGGCCTACCGGCAGGAGCAAGGCCTCAACTATTTCACCGCCATCCCGGCCAATCTTTATGGCCCCGGCGACAATTTCGATCCGCTGATGAGCCATGTCATCCCGGCTCTGATCCGCCGCATGCACGAGGCGAGGCTAGCGCGGCTGCCGGCGATCCCGATCTGGGGAAGCGGCACGCCGACCCGCGAATTCATGCATGTTGACGATTGCGCCGACGCGCTGGTGCATCTGCTGAAAACCTACGCCGAGGGCACGCCCGTCAATATCGGCGTCGGCGATGAAATCTCCATCCGTGCCATCGCCGAAACCGTCGCCACGATCACCGGCTATGACGGCCGGCTGGAGTTCGATGCCGCCAAGCCCGACGGAATGCCGCGCAAATGCCTGGACGGGACGCGCCTCGCCGCGACCGGCTGGCGCGGCGGGCGTCCCCTGAAGGACGGCATCGACAGCGCCTATCGATATTTCCTCGACCATATCGCGTCGGTGGCCCCGGCCGAAGACGCGCCAGAACCGGCGGTGCCTCACCATGCTTAATTCAAAGCTGATCCCCCCTCATCACGCGCCCGATCCCTCCACGCCCGGTAATGCGGTGATGCTCTCCAATCCGGGGCTTGCCCGCTGCTACGCCCAGCTGCAGCGCATCCGGCGCACGGAGGAGGAGATCATCCGCCTCTATCCGACCGACAAGATCAAGAGCCCGGTGCATCTCAGCATCGGGCAGGAAGTTGTCGCCGTCGCCGTCTGCGACCAGCTCACCCGCGATGATGTGCTTTTCGCCACTTATCGGGGCCATGCCGCCTATCTCGCCAAGGGCGGCGACATGAACGCCATGTGGGCGGAACTTTACGGCAAGGCAGCCGGATGCGGCCGCGGCAAGGCCGGATCGATGCATCTGGTCGACACCTCCGTCAACATGATGGGCACCTCCGCCATCGTCGCCTCAAGCATCCCGGATGCTGTCGGCTACGCGTTGGCGGTGAAGCTGCGCGAGGAAGACCGCATCGTCGTCTGTTTCTTCGGCGAGGGCGCGGCGGATGAAGGCGTCACGCAGGAGAGCCTCAACTTCGCCGCGCTGCGCCGCTTGCCCATCCTTTTCGTCTGCGAAAACAACGCATACGCAATCTACTCACATGTCAGTGCGCGGCTGGCGGGCTATGGATTGTGCGAGCGCTATCGGGCGCTCGGCATCCTGTGCGAGCGTGAGGAAAGCGGTGATTTCCTGGCGATGCACGAGGCTGCCGGACGCGCCATCGCCGATGTACGGAAAGGTTTCGGACCACGCTTCCTGGAGATCAAGACGACGCGGTGGCGCGACCATGTCGGCCCCGGCGAGGACCGCCACCATGGCTATCGCGGCGATGATCAGCTCGATGCGGATATCGCCGCCGACCAGGTGGCGCGGATCGGCGGCCTGCTGCCGGACGAGACGCGCAGCGACATCGACGCCAGCGTCGAGCGCGAGATCGCCACCGCAATCGCCCATGCCGAGGCCAGCCCCTTCCCCGATGACGAGGAAATATTCGACCATGTCTTCGCGCAAAGACGCTGACGCCCGGTCGCATCGCAGCTTGACCTATGGTGAGGCGCTGCTGGAGGCGACCCGCCAGGAGATGCGGCGCGACCCGAGCGTCATCGTCATGGGCCAGGGCGTCGACGACGCGCGCGGCATGTTCGGCACCACGCTCGACCTGCATAAGGAATTCGGCGCCGACCGCTCGTTCGACGTGCCGCTGGCGGAAGACGGCATCACCGGCATCGGTATCGGCGCGGCCATGGCGGGCATGCGGCCGATCCAGGTGCATCAGCGCATGGATTTCATGCTGCTGTGCATGAACCAGCTTATCAATATGGCCGCCAAGATGAGCTACATGTTCGCCGGCGCGCACCGCGTGCCGCTGGTCGTGCGCGGCATCATCGGCCGCAGCTGGGGCCAGGGCGCCCAGCACAGCCAGGCATTCCATTCCTTTTTCATGCATGTGCCGGGCCTGCGCGTCTTCGCGCCGACGACGCCATACGATGCCAAGGGCTGCCTCACCACCGCGATCCGCGACGACAATCCGGTGATCATGATCGAGCACCGGTTGCTGCATCCGATCGCCGGCCATGTGCCCGAAGATGCCTATGAGGTGCCCTTCGGCAAGGCGCGCATTCTGTCGCCCGGCCGCGACATCACCATCGTCGGCATCAGCCACATGGCGCTGGAATGCGTGCGCGCCAAGCATCTGCTCGCGGGCAAGGGCATCGATGCGGAAGTGATCGATCCGGTCTGCCTGTCGCCGCTCGACGTCGAGACGATCGCCGCATCGGTCCGCCGCACCGGGCGCCTGCTGGCCGTCGATACGGGGTGGCTGGCCTGCGGCGCGGCGGGGGAAATCATCCTGCGCGTGCTGGAAATGCTCGATGGCGCGGCCACGCCCGGCGTCGCGCGCATGGGCTACCTGCCCACCCCCTGCCCCACCACGCGCAGCCTGGAAAACCTGTTCTATCCCAATGCGCAGACCATCGCCGAGAAGGCGTTCGCGATGACCGGCGGCAGCGAGCCGGGTGCGTGGGACATGAATCTGGCCGCCGCCCGGGAAATCACCGAATTCAGAGGACCGTTCTGACATGCCCCCGAAAATCCTCCGCACCTCCCACGCGCCCCGGAGCGAGGCCAACTGGCGCGCCGAGCGCTCGTCCGGCACCGCCAATGAGGCGCTGTTCGCCGCGATCCGCGACGGCGTCACCGCCTATTGCTCCGCCACAAGGCACAACAACGCCTTCGACCCGCTGCTGCCGGTCGTGCGCCTGCACGAGCCGACCTTCGGCGCCGAGGAAATCAACGCCGCGCTGCAATGTCTGCTGACCACCCATGTGACCATGGGCAGGCAGGTTAGGGAATTCGAGCGGGCCTTCGCCATCCACTTCGGCTGGCGGCATGGCGTGATGAACAATTCCGGCTCCTCCGCCAATCTCCTCGCCGTCGCAGCGCTCGCCAATCACGCGACCGAGGACAGGCTTCGCCCCGGCGACGAGGTCATCGTCCCTGCCCTCTCCTGGTCGACGACCGTGTGGCCATTGATCCAGCTCGGCCTGAAGCCCGTCATCGTCGATATCGACCTCAATACGCTGAACATCGATCCCGCCGAAATCGAGCGCGCCATCGGTCCGAAAACGAGGGCGGTGATGATCGTGCCGGTCTATGGCAACCCGTGCAACATGGACGCGATTACCGACATCTGCACCCGGCGCAACCTGATCCTGATCGAGGATTGCTGCGAGGCGCTCGGCGCGTCCTATGACGGCATACCCGTGGGCAAATTCGGCCGCGTCGGGACCTTCAGCTTCTATTACTCGCACCATATGACGACGCTGGAAGGCGGCATCACCGTCACCGACGATTTCGCCCTGTCGGAGCTGATACGCATCCTGCGCGCCCATGGCTGGACGCGCGAGGTGGAGGACAAGAAGCGCTGGCACGATCTTTATCCCGAATTCGACCGCCGCTTCCTGTTCGTCAATCTCGGCTACAATCTGCGGCCGACCGAACTGGCGGGCGCCATGGGCCTGGTGCAGCTTCCCAAACTCGGCGAGTTCGTCCGCATCCGCCGCGAAAACGCCGCCTGGTTCCGTACCGCGCTGGCGCCGTTCGAGCAGTTCTTCAGCTTTCAGAATGAGCATCCCAAGGGCGAAAGTTCCTGGTTCGGCTTTCCGCTGGTCCTGAAGGACACCGCCCCCTTCTCCGTCACCGACCTGACCGCTTATCTCAATGCGGGCGGCATCGAAACGCGCCCGATCATCTGCGGCAACATCGCGCGGCAGCCCGCTTTGAAACATTACGAGCACCGCACCATCGGCGAATTGACCAAGGCCAATACTGTGATGAACCGCGCCTTCTCCTTCGGGAACCATCAGGCGATCGACGATGGCGCCCGGCGCTATGTCGTGGAGCAGATCGGAGGCTTCGTGAGAGGGCGCGGATTTGCTTGAAGCGGACGCCGACGGGCCACCGTCAGCCTATACGACCAGGGAGCAGGACATCATGACCCGCCCGCGCGCATTGATCACCGGCATCAGCGGCATGGTGGGCTCGCATCTGGCCGAATATCTGATCGCCAACACCGATTGGGATGTGTGGGGGCTTTGCCGCTGGCGCAGCCCGCTCGCCAATCTGGAAAGCCTAATCCCGGCCATAAACGCCAAGGAGCGCGTCTACCTCGCCTATGCCGATCTGCGCGACACGCTGTCGGTGCGGGACGCGGTGAAGGCGTCGCGGCCGCATTATGTCTTCCATCTCGCCGCGCAGAGTTTCCCCAAAACCAGCTTCGACGCGCCGCTCGATACGCTCGACACCAATATTCAGGGCACGGTGCGCGTGCTCGACGCGGTGCGGGAATTCGCGCCCAAGGCCATCGTGCATGTGTGCTCTTCCTCGGAGGTGTTCGGGCGCGTGCCGAAGGAGAAGCTGCCCATCGACGAGGATTGCGCCTTTCACCCGGCCAGCCCTTACGCGATTTCCAAGGCTGGCACCGACCTTTTCGGCCGCTTCTACGCGGAGGCTTACGGCCTCACGACGCTGACGACGCGCATGTTCACCCATACCGGGCCAAGGCGGGGCGATGTGTTTGCCGAATCCACCTTCGCCAAGCAGATCGCCATGATCGAGCACGGGCTGATCGCGCCGGTGGTCAAGGTGGGCAATCTGAACTCGCTGCGCACCGTCGCCGATGTGCGTGACGCGGTGCGCGCCTATCATTTGCTGGTCACGCATAACCCGATTCCGGGCGCCTATTACAATATCGGCGGCACCTTCCATTGCACGGTCGGCGACATACTGCAGAAACTGCTGACGCTCTCCCCCCGCCGCGCTGAGATCGACATCGTCGCCGACCCGGAGCGCTTCCGTCCCATCGATGCCGATCTGCAAGTGCCGGACACGGCAAAATTCCGCGCCCATACCGGCTGGGAGCCGCAAATCCCCTTCGAGCAGACCATGCAGGACCTGCTCGACTATTGGCGCGCGGCGGTGGCGCGCGAGGGCAATGCCTTTCTGACGCGTTAGCGGCGCGGCTTGCCTTCGCGACAAAGGCGAGGGCGCACCTTAACCGTCGCGAAGCCACGATCGGGCATAGTGAAGGCATCACCGCATGTCGCGCAAAGCCATTACCGAGGCACCTATGATCATCAGCCGCACCCCGTTCCGCGTCTCCTTTTTCGGCGGCGGCACCGATTATGAACCCTGGTTCCGCGAGCATGGCGGCGCGGTGCTGGCCACCAGCATCGACAAATATTGCTATCTCAATTGCCGCTTCCTACCGCCCTTCTTCGAGCATAAGAGCCGGCTCGTGTGGTCGGAGATCGAATGCGTCACCGAGCGCAGCCAGATCCGCCATCCGGTCATCCGCGCCGTGCTGGAAATGCTGAAAATCGAGGACGGTGTCGAAATCCACCACAATGCCGACCTGCCGGCGCGCTCAGGCCTGGGCTCCTCGTCCAGCTTCACCAACGCAATGCTGCTCGCCGCCTATGCGCTCATCGGCAAAATGATCTGCAAGCGCGAGCTGGCGGAAAAGGCGGTGTTCGTCGAGCGCGAACTCCTGCGCGAAAATGTCGGCGTGCAGGACCAGATCCAGACGGCGCATGGCGGCTTCAACAAGATCCTGATCGGGCAGGATGGCGGCTTCACCGTCGAGCCGGTGATCGCGCCAAAGCCGCGCCTGACGCAGTTCCATGATCATCTGATGCTGTTCTTCACCGGCGTCAGCCGCAACGCCTCGGAAATCGCTGGGGAGCAGATCGCCTCGATTGGCAAGAAACAGGCGGAGCTGCACGCCATGCGGGCGCTGGTCGATGAGGGCGAGCGGGTCTTGACCGGCAGCGGCGACCTCAAGGATTTCGGCCGTTTGCTGCACGAAAGCTGGCAGCTCAAACGCGGCCTGTCCGCGAAGATCGCGCCGGGCTTCGTCGATGATGTCTATGAAAAGGCGCGGCGAGCCGGCGCAATCGGCGGCAAGCTCCTGGGCGCGGGCGGCGGCGGTTTCATGCTGTTCTTCGTGCCGCCGGACCGTCAGTCCCGCGTTCTCGCGGAGCTGGGCGGCCTTGTGCATGTGCCCTTCGCCTTCGAGACCGGCGGGGCGCAGCTCGTCTATTATGATGCCCCCGAAGCGGCGCCGGTGCGCGCCGTGCGAACCGCCATCGCCTGCTGAAGGCCAGCGCGGCCGGTGGCTATATTGATCAGCTCAGCCCGTATTTGCGCATCTTGTCATGCAGCGTGGTCCGCGCGATGCCCAAAGCCTCGCTGCTGCGCGCTACATTTCCGGATTGCCGCTCCAGTTCTGCCGCAATCAACGCCCGTTCGAAGGTCTCCACAACCTCGCTCAGCCTGGATGCCGCCTGCGGAGCCGCTTCCGCGCCGGCGTCCTGGACGATGCCCAGCGCCCGGCAGTCGGCGTGGTTGCGCAATTCGCGGATATTGCCCAGCCAGTCATGGGCCATCAACTGGCGCAGCTCGTCTGGCGAGGCCGTGTGCGCCGGGCTGCCGTAGCGTTTGGCCGCCATCGATAAAAAATGCCCGTAGAGTGCCGGAATATCCTCGCGGCGCGCCCGCAATGGCGGCAGTTCGATGTTGACAACATTGAGACGGTAATAGAGGTCGGACCTGAACTGATCCCTGGCGACCTGCGCCTTGAGATCGGCGGTGCTCGATGCCACCACCCGCATGCGAACCGGAACGGTCTTATTGGAACCCAGCCGCTCGATCGTCCGCTCCTGCAGCACGCGCAGCAACGTCATCTGCAGATTTATGGGCATGGCCTCGATTTCGTCGAGAAACAGCGTGCCCTGATCGGCGTGTTCGATTTTCCCAACCCGCCGCTTGCGCGCGCCGGCGAACGCACCCGCCTCATGGCCGAAAAGCTCGCTGCTCAGCAGCGCATCCGGCAGGCTGCCGCAATTGAGCGCGACGAAATTCTTCGCCGCCCCCCGGCCGAAATCGTGCAGGCAGCGCGCCACGAGTTCCTTGCCGGTGCCGGTCTCGCCGACCAGCAAGACGTCCACATCGGCATTGGCCACGTCGAGGACCAGACGGCGGATCTTCTGGATCTGCGGCGAATGCCCGATCAGCCTGGCCTCGATCCCGGCCAGTTGCGCCGGAGGCACACGGCCCGGCCTCGCATTGGGGTCATTTTCCATGAGCAGGGCTTTGGGACAGGCATCAAGTTCGGTCTGCATGTCGATCTCCTGCCGGCGGGGTGGCAGATGATGAGAAGTTCCGTGCCATCCTTTGCGTGTGCACCGGCTGCCTGTCGGCGAAATCTCGGATGACATCCCGCGGCAGGCTCCCGACCGCCGAGCGTCGCCAACTTCAGACCGTGCACAGGAGAACACGCTCCGGAAGTTCGGTCCATCAAGCTTACAAAATAATGATAAATTGTCAACGTTTTGTTTGTTTCAAGGATCGATAATCCGCAGGGAGAGCATGGCGCGATGGAGGTGCAATTCGCGCGCCAACCCATGATCGGCGGTGAGTTTGCGGAATTTGCCTGTTATCGGCGCGGGTCCAGGTCATGATCGCTTCAAAGGGAAACGATCATGACCTGGATTTCTTTGTTTTCGCACGATTTTTCGGGAAAACCGGTGTCCACTTTTCCCGATCGTGCTCTAGCTGACCGCGCGCGCCACCGCAGCGCGCAACGCGTCGATGCCGGTCTTCTTTTCCGCTGAGGTGGCGATCAGCTCCGGATAGGCAGCGGCGTGCTTGCCGATATCCACCAGGGTCGCGGCAAACACGTCATCGAGTTCGTGCCGCTTGAGCTTGTCCGTCTTGGTGAGCACGAGCTGATAGGAGACGGCGGATTTGTCCATCAGCGTCATGGTCTCGCGGTCGTTCGGCTTGACGCCGTGCCGGCTATCGATCAGCAGAAACACCCTGCGCGAGCTGGGTGCGTCCGCGCAGATAGTCCTGTACCAGCCGCTGCCAGCCTTTTACCAGCGTCTTTGCCGCCCGCGCATAGCCGTAGCCGGGCATGTCGACGATATGCATCGCGTCGCCCATGCGGAAATAGTTCAGCTCGCGCGTGCGCCCCGGTGTGTTGGAGGTGCGCGCGAGCGGCCCTTGTGCGATAAGGGCATTGAGCAGGCTGGACTTGCCGACATTGGAGCGTCCGGCGAAGGCGACCTCGGGGAGCGCTTCATCGGGTAGGCCGGCGACGTTCACCACCCCCTTCACGAAGGCGCAGGGCAGCCTGAATAGAGCATCTGCCTTGGAGGCATCGGCATCGGCTTGGTCTTGTTCCAGATTTTGTTCCATTCGGTCTGTTCTCGGGCGAATGCGACGGAGAGGGCGGGCCCTTCCCGTACTATCAAAGCCGGTGGAAAGAGCATCGACCTTTTCGCCAAAGACGATGCACGATGTCCGCCGGACTTGAAAGACAATCGCGCCGCGCGCCGCCGAGATTCGCCGCCGAAGCGCAAAGTCGGTTCAGACCATCGAACCTGAGCGAGAGGGCGGTCCGCCTCCCCCTTTTGGCTCGCACTGCCCTGCCCAGCCTCGATGTCGTCGCGGCGGGTATCGTTTACTTGCCTGATATTGCCGGAATTTTATCACGTATAGTTTGATACGAATTAAATACGCCGGGTTCTGTCCGATGAGTTCGTAAAATATAAGTCAAATCAACACAGCTCATCTGGAGGCGTTCTCATGCCAAATACACTTACGAAACTTGCAACGACTTGCGCTGCACTGATGCTTTCCGCGACGACATTGCCCCAGCAGGCCAAGGCGGAATCCGCCAGCGGCACCTGGGTCGGCCCGAATGGCGGCGTGGTCCATTGGCATGGCGGCGGATATCCGGGGCATTACCGCGGCACCCTCGTCGTCAAGACGCCGGACGGGCGGACCTATCGCCGCGTGACGAACGTCAGGCGCGGGCCGTATGGCGTCTTTGCCAGCCGGAGATGGATCGGCCCGGATGGCGAGTTTGCCTATCGCGCGGGTGGTGTCCGGCACTGAAGAAGCCGGGCCGTCACGAATCCATGCCCGCCGCCGGTAAGCGCTTAGCGGGCATGGAGCCGGACTGAATCCGGCGGTCAGCCCTTTCCCGGACTTCCCGCATTCTTGCGGAATAATCCTATATTCTCCAACAGGTTCACCTCGACACCCTGGCGCCGCATGATCACCCATTGCTGTAGATCGACAGCGTATTGTTCCAGGTCCAGTAGATCACCAGGCCCGCCGGGAACGACGCCAGCATGAAGGTGAACAGCACCGGCATCCAGGTGAAGATCTGCTGCTGCACCGGATCGGGCGGCGTCGGGTTGAGCTTCATCTGCAGGAACATCGTCACGCCCATGATGAGCGGCCACACGCCGATCATCAGGAAATGCGGCGGCATCCATGGAATCAGCCCGAACAGATTGAAGATGGTCGTCGGATCGGGCGAGGACAGATCCTGGATCCAGCCGAAAAACGGCGCGTGCCGCATCTCGATGCTGACATAGAGACATTTGTACAGCGCGAAGAACACCGGGATCTGGATGACGATGGGAAGGCAGCCCGCCATCGGGTTGACCTTCTCCTTCTTATACAGCTCCATCAGCCCCTGCTGCTGCTTCATCTTATCGTCTTTGTAACGCTCCTGCAGCCGTTTGATCTCCGGTTGCAGCTTCTTCATCTTGCTCATCAATTCGTAGGATTTGTTCGCGAGCGGGAAGAACAGCAGCTTGACCAGGACCGTCACGATCAGGATCGCGACGCCGAAATTGCCGATGAGATGATAGAAGAAGTCGATCGCATGAAAGAGCGGCTTGGTGAAGAACCAGAACCAGCCCCAATCGATCATGCGGTCGAACAGCTTGATATTGTATTTGTCACGATAGGCATCGATGAGATTGACCTGCTTTGCTCCCGCAAAGAACATCGAGGACACCGATTGCTTGGCGCCCGGCGCGACGGTAATGGGGCTCAGCAGGAAATCCGTCTGGAACTGCTCGCCGGGTTGCTTTGCGTTGAAGACCTTGAAGTCTCCCGTATAGGTCGCGTTCTGGGGCGGGATCAGCGCGGTCGCCCAATATTTGTCGGTGATGCCGAGCCAGCCGGATTTGACGTCGGCGAACTGGGTGATGTTGGAGCGGCTGACGCTGTCGTAATCGGCGTCCGCAGCGGTCGTATATTTGATCTCATGCAAGCCCTGATCGCCCAGCACGCCGATCAGGCCCTCATGCAGGATGTAAAGTCCCGCTGTTTTCGGGCGTCCGTGGCGTGAGATAAGCGCATAAGGAAACAGCGTGACCGGCTTGGCGGACTTGTTCTCCACCTCCTGCGTCACGGTGAACATGTAATCCTGGTCGACCGCAATGGTGCGGTGGAAAATGATTCCGTCGCCATTGTTCCACACCAGCTTGACCGGCGTGGCCGGGGTGAGCGGCGTTTGCGTCTCGGCGGTCCATTCGGTGTCCGGCGAGGGCACCTTGACGCCTTCGCTGACCGCTGCCGTCCAGCCTTGCTCGGTATAATAAGCGTCCGGGCTGCCAAGCGGCGAAAGCAAGGTGACGTTTTCGCTGCCCGGCTTGACGGTGACTGTGAATTCCTTCAGCACCAGATCGTCTATCCGCGCACCTTTCAGCGCGATGGAGCCACGCAGGCTCGGCGTATCGATGGCGACGCGAGGTGAGGCGGCAAGCACCGCCTCGCGCGTCTGAGCGACCGGGGCGGGCGCGGATGCGGAAGCGCCGGGCGCTCCCGGCGAAGGCGAGGCGGGCTGCTGCGCGCCCACGGGTTGCGGCGCACCGGGCTGAACCGGAGCTGCCGGCATTTCCTGCGCGGTCTGCGGCGGAGGCGGCGGCACCTGCTTGGGAGCAAAAAACGCCTGCCAGCCAAACAGCACAATGACCGACAGCACGAGCGCCAACAGGAAATTACGGTTATTCTCATCCATCATCGAAATTCGCTCTGAGCAAATGGCGGCCAGCCGGCCAAATTAGGTTTCTCCATCGTCCCGCTGAGATGATCCGGCCGACGCGGTACGCCCTGATCCGGGACGCGCTTTGCCGTGATTTGCGCCGGGCGGTCGATGCACTTTGCCGAATGCGAGTTGCAGGTCTTCTAGCAGATCAGCGAAGCTTTGGTGAAGCGCTTCGCGCCGGCCGATCAGCACATAGTCATAATCCGGTTTCGCGTGCAGCGGCGCAACCAACCGCACCGCCTCCTTCAGCCGCCGGCGGGCGCGATTGCGAAGCACCGCCCCGGCGCGCTTCACAGGACCGTTTCCGCTTCGAACGGTCAGCGCCTTGCTGCTTACCGTAAAACCGAAGCGGGGAGAAGCGTCCTCATGCCCGGCGCGCGGCATGGCTTGCAGAACGAAGCTCGGCGCGGTCCATTTCCCGCCGCCGCGCACGCGGTTGAACTCCGCACGGGATTTGAGCGTTATCAAGGGCACCCGGCTGCTCCGGCAACGCAAATCGGGGCATCCACACATTTGCTCCGTTCGTGCGTTCGCGCGCTCTCCGGCCCGTGCGCTCTAAGCACTGAGGCGCTTGCGCCCCTTTGCCCGGCGCCGGGAAAGCACCCGCTGCCCCTGCTTGGTCGCCATGCGGAGGCGAAATCCGTGGCTGCGCTTCCGCTTCAGCGTGCTTGGGTTATAGGTGCGTTTCGTCATTGCCGCTCTCGATCCCCGGCCCGGCCGCTGCCGAACGACAGGGCGCCCGCCTTCATGTATCAGCTGAACATGCGAGGATATAGGTGCGACCGGGGGACGAAGTCAAACAAGCAGACGCATTTGCCGGGCGCGGCGCCGTATTTTCTCCCCATTTTGTGCCATCACGGCCCATGACGGCGCATCACATTGCATTGAGCCTCGCTTTCGCCACCGACGCGGGCGCTAAATTCTGTAAGACTGCCCAATAATTCATCGGTAGCGGAGCAGCGCGATATGACGGAGAGGGCCGGGCATTCCGGGAGCGGCAATTCCGCACGCGGGACACCGGTATACCTCAAGCTGCTGCCGCTCGTGCTGCTCGTGGCGGCCGCGCTGGTGTTCTGGTGGTATGGCGGCCTCAGCTATTTCACCCTGCAAAGCCTCGCCGAACATCGTGAGATGCTGCTCGCCTGGGTTTCCGCCCATTACGCCGTCGCGCTGAGCGGCTACATCGCTCTCTATGCGCTGATCGTCGCCCTCTCGCTGCCGGCCGCCGCGCCGCTCACGCTGGCCGGTGGATTTCTGTTCGGCTGGCTGGCTGGTGGGCTGGCGGCGGTCGCGGCCGCGACTCTCGGCGCCGTGGTGATCTTCCTGCTCGCCCGCACCGCCCTGGCCGATCAGCTGGCGCGGCGCGCCGGGCCTTGGCTTGACAAGCTGCGCGCCGGCTTCAAGGAGAATGCGGTCGGCTATCTTCTATTCCTGCGGCTGGTTCCGGCTTTTCCGTTCTGGCTGGTCAATCTGGCCCCGGCGCTTCTCGGCGTGCCTTTACGCGACTTTGTCATCGCGACCACCATCGGCATCATTCCCGGCACCTTCGCCTTCGCGCTCACCGGTGCTGGTCTTGACAGCGTGCTTGCCGCGCGTCAGGAGGCGTATTCAGCGTGCATGGCGAAAAATCCGGCCCCCGAGGCGTGCTCCTTCGGCCTCGACCCGTCCAGCCTGTTGACACCGGAGTTGCTCATCGCCTTTGCGGCGCTCGGCGTGATTGCGCTGATCCCCGCGATCGTTAAAAGATTCTGGCGAGGCGAGCCGGACGTTTGACGAGTTGGCGCTTGCAAACAGGGGGGACGATGACAGAGCAACTCAAGCCGGACATTTGCGTCATCGGGGCGGGGTCGGGAGGCTTATCGGTCGCAGCGGGAGCGGCCCAGCTCGGTGCCGAGATCGTGCTGATCGAGCGCCATAAGATGGGCGGCGACTGCCTCAACTACGGGTGCGTGCCCTCCAAGGCCTTGCTCGCCGCCGGCAAGCGCGCCCAGGCCATGCGCGACGCCGCGCCCTTCGGCATCAGCCCGGTCGATCCCCAGATCGACCACCGCGCCGTCCTGGCCCATGTGCATCAAGTCATCGCCGCAATCGCGCCGAACGATTCCGTCGAACGCTTTACCGGCCTGGGCGTCAGGGTCATCCTGGCGGAAGCCTCGTTCAAGGATCGCTCCACGGTCATCGCCGGGGGCAATGAGATCCGCGCCCGCCGCTTCGTGGTGGCCACCGGCTCAACACCGGCGGTGCCGCCGATCCCGGGTCTGGATCAGGTCCCCTATTTCACCAATGAAACGATCTTCGATGCGCCGGGATTCCTGCCGCATCTCATCATCATCGGCGGCGGCCCGATCGGAATGGAAATGGCGCAAGCACACAGACGCCTCGGCAGCGAGGTGACGGTGATCGAGGCGCAGGTGCCGCTGGCCCATGACGACGAGGAAATGCGCGGGCCTGTCTTCCGGCGTCTCGCCCGGGAAGGCGTGCGGCTGATCGACAAGGCGCGGCTGGAGCGCGCCGAAGCCTCCCGCGATGTCATTCGCGTTCTGTTCGCCAAGGGAGGACAGTCTTTTTCCCTCGAAGGGTCGCACCTGTTGCTGGCGGTGGGCCGCCGCCCCAATATCGAGGCCCTCAACCTGGAGGCCGCGGGCGTCAAGCACGACCGCAACGGCATCGTGGTCAACGCCGGGCTGAAAAGCTCCAACCGGCGCGTCTACGCCGTCGGCGACGTGGCCGGCGGCCCGCAATTCACCCATGTGGCGAATTACCACGCCTCCGTGGTGGTGAGGAACGCCCTGTTCCGCCTACCCTCCAGAGCCGACCACACCACCATCCCCTGGGTCACGTTCACCGAGCCGGAATTGGCCCATGTGGGCCTCACCGAGGCGGGCGCACGCGAAAAGCATGGAAACAGGATTAACGTGCTTCGCTGGCCCTATAGCGAAAACGACCGCGCCCAGGCGGAGCGCCAAACCGAAGGCTTTGTGAAGGTCATCACCAGCCGGGGCGGGCGAATTCTGGGCGCCAGCATAGTCGGCGAGCACGCCGGCGAGCTGATCCAGATGTGGAGCCTGGCCATGCAGAAGAGGATCAACATAAAATCGATGGCCAGCATCGTCTCGCCCTACCCTACTTTGGCCGAAATCAACAAACGCGCCGCGATCCTGTATGTTTTGCCAAAGCTCACCAGCCCTTTCGTGAAGCGAGTGGTTGGTTGGCTGAGCAAACTGGGCTAAAACAGATAAGGACCACGTAGAGTTGATGCCGATTGAGCTTTGCCCCTCCCAATTCAGCCGACGACGCATCGGCGCAGGCTGAGACCCAAAGCCGCCAGACCAAACGGCGCAGCTTCCGTTTCGGGCTGTCCGCGCGGCTGCTGTGGCTGACGATCGCCTTCATCATGCTGGCCGAAATCCTGATCTTCGTGCCCTCGGTGGCCAATTTCCGCAAGAACTGGCTGATGGAGCGGCTCGCCACCGCGCAGATCGCCTCGCTGGCCGCGCAAGCCGCAGCGACCAGCAGCGTCCCGGAAGCGCTGAGCAAACAGCTTCTGGAAAAGGCGATGGTCTACAGCCTGGCGGTCCGGCGCGGCGCGGTGCGCGTTCTCGTCCTGCAGACCGCGGTGCCGGGCATGGTATCAGCGCATTTCAATCTGGAGGAGGCCGACTGGCTGTCGCTGATCGGCGATGCGCTCTACGCCTTCGTTGCGCCCGAGGGGCGGCTGATCCGGGTCATCGGTCATCCGGACCTGTCCGACGATACGGTCGAAATCGTCATGACCGAAACGCCGCTGCAACTGGCACTTTATAAATACGCGCTCAACATTCTCATTCTGTCCGTTATCATTTCGCTGTTCACCGCAAGCCTCGTCTATCTCGCACTCAACTGGTTTCTGGTGCGCCCGGTCACGCGCCTGACCTGGAACATCGTCCGCTTCCGCGAAAATCCCGAGGATGCAAGTCGCGTCATCCGGCCCTCCGGACGCGCCGACGAGATCGGCATGGCTCAGGAGGAGCTCGCGGCCATGCAGAACGAGCTGATTGCCATGCTCCGGCAAAAGAGCCGGCTCGCCGCGCTCGGCCTCGCGGTCAGCAAGGTCAATCACGATCTGCGCAACATGCTGTCCTCTTCGCAGCTCATCTCCGACCGGCTCAGCACCAGCGCCGATCCGACGGTGCAGAAATTCGTCCCCAAGCTGATCTCCTCGCTCGACCGCGCCATCTCGCTATGTACCGAGACCTTGCGCTATGGCCGTGCCGAGGAAGCGGCGCCCCAGCGCCACCGCTTCCTGCTGAGGCCGCTGATCGATGAGGTCGGAGACAGTTTCGGCCTGCCCGGCCAGGGCCGCATCCGCTGGATCGTCGACGCCCAGGACGGGCTTGAAATCGATGCCGATCGCGGGCAGCTCTACCGCATCCTCACCAATCTGGTCCGCAATGCGGTGCAGATCCTCGAAGCGCCGCCCGAGCCCCTGAGGCCGGAAATCAAAATTATCGCCCACAACGATGACGCTCACATTCTCATCAGCGTCTGCGACAACGGTCCCGGCGTTCCGGCCAGGGCCCGCGCCACCCTGTTCCAGGCCTTCCAGGGCGCGGTCCGCGCCGGCGGCACCGGGTTGGGGCTGGCGATTTCCGCCGAGCTCGCCCGCGCCCATGGCGGCGAACTGTCCCTCGACGATACCGCCAATGGCGCGATTTTCCATTTGCGGCTTCCGAGCGCCGAATCCGTTCTCGCCGATTCTGGAGGACAAGGACGCAATCTTGGACGCGGGATACTTGCGTTTAGCCGCCTGAAACATTAGAACTACGCAACAACGGTTTTGTTGGCCGTTCGCCGCCGCCAGGCGGCCATTTCTTTTGCGCGCCCGTAGCTCAGCTGGATAGAGCACCAGACTACGAATTTGGGGGTCAGAGGTTCGAATCCTTTCGGGCGCGCCAATCTTTTCAATGAGTTAGCCGGATTTCGAGAAGCGGTGTGATCGCCGCAGCTAACGCCCGGCTAACAGAATCTAGCGCAAATCAGGGTGACGCTGTCGGTGTCGTAATCCCAGCTGTGCAATGCTCATGCACCGAATCTGAGCCCATCAACGTGTGGATCAGCGTCAGCGAATGACCCCGCTCCAGCTGGGCAGCAGCACACGCACATCTGTCGGGGTAGAGCCAACCCCAGCTCCACAAATCTCAGCAATCACAGGTCCTAACGAGCCCAATACCTCGCGCAAAGCGGGGTCAGTTTTGGACGCCGATTGGGGGTCAACATTGCGAGCCGTTTGACACCGGAGAGGCCGAAACGATCCGCCAGTTGGCTGATCGCTCCGGCACGAGCGTAGCTTCGCTGATCCGCTCGGCGACGTTGAACCTACCGATGACCCGCGCGACACGCCGCCCCACGGTCAACCACGTAGCGGCTGCCCGTATTCTCGGCGAGCTCGGACGGATCGCGGACACTTTGCGGTCGGCTGCTGAAGCGGGCCGGTTCGATTCGAACGACCCGCACATTGCCGCCGCATTGCGCGATCTCGCCGAGATGCGCACGGTTTGCTTTCTGGCCATGGGGCGCGAGCCATGATCCTGAAAGGCAACCAGCGCGCAGGCGGTGCTGATCTCGCCACCCATCTCATGAATGAGTTCGACAATGACCTTGTCGAGGTGGCCGAGATCAAAGGTACTGTCGCGCACGATCTGCACGGGGCGTTCGGCGAGCACGAGGCCATTGCTGCTGGGACGCGGTGCAAAGAGCCTCTATATAGCCTCTCGATCAACCCGTCCGCTCCGATCTCCCGCGACCAGTACCGCTCCGCCATAGACCGCATCGAGCAGCGCCTCGGGCTCTCGGGCCAAGCGCGTGCGGTGGTGTTTCATGTCAAGCATGGGCGCGAGCATTGTCATGTGGTGTGGTCACGGATCGACACCGCGAAGATGCGTGCGGTGCAGATTTCCCACGACCACATGAAGCTACGCAGTCTCTCTCGCGAGCTTGCACATGAATTCGGCCTGCCACTGCCTGAGGGTCTTGCGCAGGATCGCGGCGCTCAGCGTCCGCGCAAGAAGGAATTGACCCTCGCGGAGAAGGCGCAGTCCGATGAAACCGGGATCGCTCCCGGTCAGCGCCGCGTGGAAATCACCGAAGCATTCCGCCGTTCAGACAGTGCGGAAGCATTTCGGGCGGCGCTGCAGGAAAAAGGATACGTGCTCGCTCGTGGCGACAAGCGCGATTTTGTCGTTATCGACCGCTTTGGCAAGGTGCACAGCCTCGCCCGTCAGATCGATGGCGTCAGAACGCGCGAGCTCAAGGTGAAGCTTACATCGATCGCGGAGCAAGTTGCGGGTGTCGATGAAGCGAAGGCGGCATTAGAGCGGCGCAAAAGCCATGCGCCATAATGCGCATCCTCCTATCTCATTGAAAATCAAGGGCCTGCTGGGCAGGATTTGGTGTTACCGGTTTTTTCGGACTCTGCCGAGCGCTGAACGGAGCGACATCCTCGGTCTTGATCACCCAAGGTGCCCCCACACAGGCCTGCCGACCCTTGATGACGCCTCGCTGGATCATGCGCAGCGCCGTCATTTTGTGGACGCCGATGATCTCCGCCGCGGCGTCAAGGGTGATCTCGCCGCGCTCGGCCCATTCGCCGGCGCGGAAGCCACCGATCTCATGATGACTGCGGAAGCCGCGCACGCGCTGCTCGGTCCAACCATTGCCATGCCCGGTCGGCTTGCCGGAACGATTGAGCAGCCGAGCGATCTGGGCGTCCGGCATCAGCCGAGCCAGCTCGCGAACGAGAGATATCGTGTCCTCGGGGACGCGAGGGTGATGCCGGCCGGCGGCATTGAGCCTCAGCTTGATCTGCAGGGCGGTGTGGTCTCCGCCCTGCCAGTGCAGAATGAGGTCGATGATGGCGCCCTCCTTGCGCACCACGATCTCGTGGAGCGCCGCGCGCATGATCCTCTTGCGGGTTGCCGCCGTCGCCGCCGGATGCGACCAGGCGCGTGCAAGATCGCCGCCGAGTGCAATCAGATGCTGGCGTTCCTGCTCGCCGAGCGGCGGTGGCTTTCGCGCGGCGACGGCGGCAACCTCGCCTTCTATCCGGCTCACAGCCGCGAGCGCCTCGTTCCAGCGCCGCTCCAACTCTCCGGCGACAAGGCGGTTGGCGGGATCGACCGCATCATATTGCCGGCGGGCATGAGCGGCCTCATAGCGCGCTTGGGCGAGCGCCAGCTCAAGCTGGCGCTCCGTGGCCGACATCGTGTTCGCCTGGGTCTGGAGCGCCTTAACAGCCGCCTCCACCCCGAGCGGCGCCAAGAGGCGCAGCACCTCGGCGCTGATGGTGGCATCCGTTCCGCGAGCCCCGATCGAGATGCATCGCGCCGTGCCATGGTTCAAATGAGCCCCGTAGCAATTATAGCGGCCGATCTTGCCGCTGTAGTGCACCTGCAGCTTGCGGCCGCAATGACCGCAGCGCAGCAGCCCAGCGAGAAGCACCTCGCCTTGCCGAACCGCACCTTGGCGATGGCGCTGCCCATGCCGGTCGCGTTGTCAGCGATGATGCGCTGGTTCCTCTCGAACGCGTCCCAGTCGATGTAGCCCTCGTGATGATCCTTGATCAGAACGTCCCACTCGGCGATCGGGCGGCGCACGCCGCGCCGGATGCGTTTGCGGCCATCGACGACGCTGACCGTGCTCCGCGTGCGCCCGAAGGCGTAGGCGCCGGCATAGATCGGATTGGTCAGGATATTGTGCACCGTGTTGTAGGCCGGCAAACGCCAGACGACGCCGAGGGCCTCGGACTGCCGCGATTTGACGGGCAGCACGATGCCCTCTTCGCGCAGCCAGACATGAACCTGGCGAACGCTGCGGAGCTCGGCGAACTTGGAGAACACGAGGCCCAGGGCGTCTCGGACGCGGCTGTCCGGATTCATCTCGATGCGATCGCGGCCGGTCTTCACGAAGCCCGCTGCAACGCCAAGGAACAGCGCGCCGCGGCGCGCCTTCTGCTTCAACGCCTCCTGCGAGCGCTGACGGAACAGGGACAGCTCCAACTCGCTCATCGTGCCCTTCATCCCGAGCAACAGTCGATCATTGGGATGACGAGGATCGTAGATTCCGTCCTCGTCGACGATGATCGTCGCGACCAGTCCACAAAACTCGATCAGCGTATGCCAGTCCCGGCCATTGCGGGCAAGCCGCGAGACCTCGATCGCGAGCACGGCGCCGACGGATCCGGCGCAGATCGCGGTCAAGAGGCGCTCGAAGCCGGGCCGGCTGATGCCGCCGCCCGAGCGACCGAGATCCTCGTCGACGACCTCGACGGTCGCCCAGCCGAGCTGACGTGCACGGTCGGCCAGCGCATACTGCCGGCGCCGGCTCTCCTGGTTGTGTACGAGCTGGTCCGCCGTCGACTGGCGGACATAGACATAGGCGCCACGCGCCAGATGCTCAGCGGTGATCTTCGTCATCGCCGACCTCCCTGGCTGCGAGCCCCGCGTTTGCCAGCGTCATGGCGATCTCGCGGATCAGCACCTCCACCAGCGTCGCGAGCTGGGTCTGTTGCGCTGGCGGTAATGCGACGGATGGCGCCCCCTCGAGAAGCTCGAGCAGGCTTCGCTGGGTATTGGAGATATCGATCTGCTGCGTCATTCCCATCTTCCTCCGTGATCGAGTCGGATGGAAGGAAGCCTAGGAGAGCATCGAGCTCGGCGCGTAGGGATCGAAGAATATCAAGGGGAAAACGCGGCTCTGCGCGCAGAGCGCAGTGAGCCGCCGCCTCATGCAGCATCCACGCGGGGAGCTGGGCCAGCGATCCATCGGGCTGGATGATGACCACCAGCTCTACGCCATAGCGGATCAGCCGCCGCACGATCGGCACCGCCTCCCCACAGCGCGGATGGAGGGGATAGTGGATTTTCCCCTCGGTCGGGTG
>CAWIDT010000004.1:0-622500 GCA_963834945.1 uncultured Alphaproteobacteria bacterium
ACTCTCCCTCGCTGGGCTTGCCCGGGGACGGAGAAACCCGGCAAAGAGCCGCCTTGCCGTCCCCTGGCAGCTGGCGACCCGCGCATCATGAGAGGCCATTCTCACCCCATTGCCGACGCAACTGGCTGAGTTCATCTGCCCGAACAAGCCAAGCAACTCTGCTTAGCGCCTTTTCCGCTCCGATTGAATCGGAGCGCGGCTCTAATTCTTTGTTTTGTCGCATTTCCGCGTTCGCGGGGACATGCTTTGCTGGAAAATGCTCCAGAGCATGATCGTTTCAAACGGAACCGATCATGCCCTAGATTTCTTTGTTTTCGGACGATTTTTCGGGAAAACCGGTGTCCACTTTTCCCGATCGTGCTCTAAGTCGGTGCCGCCGGCTTAGCCGTGGATCAGCATCCCTCCATTCACGTCGATCACCGCGCCGGTCATGTAGGACGACAGGTCGGAGCCGAGGAACAGGAAGATTTTCGCCACATCCGTCGCCTCGCCGAGCCGGCCGAGCGGGATGCCCTTGACGATCTCCGCCTTCATCTCCGGCGTGAGCGCGTCGCCGGTGATGTCGGTCTGGATGAGGCCCGGCGTCACGCAATTGACGCGGATGCCGTCCGGCCCCAGCTCCCGCGCCATCGCCTTGGCGAGGCCGAGAACGCCAGCCTTTGCCGACGCGTAGTGCGGGCCGCCGAAGATACCCCCGCCGCGCTGCGCCGAGACCGACGACATGCACGCGATCGAGCCCGCCTTGCGGGCGCGCATATGCGGGATCGTGGCCTGGCTCAGATACAGCACGCCACGCAGGTTTACGTCGAAGATGCGGTCCCAGTCCTTGGCGCCGATCTCCATTGTCCTCATCGGTTCGCTGATGCCGGCGTTGTTGATCAGGATGTCGATCTGTCCGAAGGCGCCGAGCGTGGCGGCAATCGCCTTCTGACAGCTCGCCAGGTCGCTGACGTCGCATGCAATCCCGAGATGGCCCGCACCGAGCGCCGCCGCGGCGGCGATAGCGCCCGTCCCGTCAACATCGACGATGGCCACCCTGGCGCCGTGTTCGGCGAACAGCCGGGCGGTTGCAAGGCCGATGCCCCGCTTGCTCGCGCCGCCTGAAATGACGGCCGTCTTGCCCTGCAAGATCATGGCGTTCCGCTCCCGCGCTGGCGCGCATTTTCGACGTGCATTCTGGAGCGCCAAGCGGTCGTTGGCAAACGCAGAGATTTGCAGCCCATCATGCCCGTCGCATCGGCCCGGATGGTCTTGGTCAGCATGCGCCGGGGCGTTTTTGGCGCGCGGCAGCCGGTGAATTGCGATAAGAATGAAGCGTCGCAATCGGAAAAAACTGTGCGGTGGCGCGGCCACGGCCCTTGCGCCGGATCCGGGTCACGCAGCGCATCGGCATTCAACAATGCCCCTTGGGAGAGGAAACATCATGAAGCTCACACGTCGTACCGTTCTGGGCGGTATGGCCGGATCGCTCGCGCTTGGCGCCGGCGTCCGCGCCTTCGCCCAGGCGCCCGCCTTGCCCGCCTCGCCGGTGACCCTGAACATCGTGGATGTCGCCGGCAATCTCGCGCTGACGCAGAAGGCCATCGAAACCTATGTCGCGGCCCATCCCAAGCTCGTCTCCAAGGTGACGTTCGGGAAGGCGCCCGCACCGGAGCTGCCCGGCAAGATCAAGGCGCAGCAGGCCGCCGGGCGCCTCGACATTGACGGCGTGCTGACCGGCATCGACACGCTGTCGACCGGCGTCGACCAGAAGCTGTGGACGCCGCTGCTGCCGGATTACGCCAGCACGCTGCCCAAGCTCGACGACATCTATCTGCCGGGCGCGCTGAAAATGCAGGGCCTGGCCCAGAACCAGGGCGTGTGCATCGTGTTCTGTCCGGCCGGGCCGCTGCTGGAATACATGCCGGAGCGCGTCAAGGAGGTTCCGACCACGCCGGCCGAGCTGCTCGCCTGGGCGAAGGCAAATCCCAACCGATTCATGTATGCGCGCCCCGCCAATTCCGGCCCCGGCCGTGTCTTCATGATGGGCCTGCCCTATGTGCTCGGCGATAAGGACCCGTCCGATCCGAAGGAAGGCTGGGACAAGACCTGGGATTTCCTCAAGCAGCTTGGCGAATACATCGAATATTACCCATCCGGCACGACACCGACCATGAAAGAGCTTGGCGAGGGCAGCCGCGACATGATTCCCACTCAAATGGGCTGGGACATCAATCCGCGTGCGCTGGGCATTGTGCCGAAGGAAGCCAAGACGGCGAATTTCAAGGGAATGCATTGGATTTTGGATGCGCACTACCTCTGCATACCCAAGGGCGTCGCACCGGAGAAGCTGGCCGTTCTGCTCGACATGCTCGCCTATTTGCTCACCCCCGAAGCGCAGGCCACGACCTATGACAAGGGCTATTTCTATCCCGGCCCGGCGCGCAAGGACGTTACGCTTGCCATGGCGCCGCAAGAGAGCCAGGACATCATGAAGGAATATGGCCGCCCGGAATACGAGAAACTGATCACCGAATTCCCGCAAGAGCTGCCGCTGCAACCGGATCCGCTGGTCTATGCGTTCCAGCGCTGGGACGAGCAGGTCGGCGGCGCCAAGCGCAAGTGACGGGACCTTAATCGATGAGCCTTGCCCCGCGCGACTTCCGGCGCCTCCGCTTTGACGCGGTATGCCGCAGCTTCGGCGCGCATAACGCGCTGCAGGATGTAACGCTCGATGTCGCGCGGGGCGAGTTCATTGCCCTGCTGGGCCCATCCGGCTGCGGCAAGACCACCGCGCTCAACTGCCTCGCAGGCCTGCTGACGCTGACGGGCGGCAGCATCTGGCTCGACGAGGTGCGCATCGATCAGCTGAAGCCGGAGGATCGCGGCTTCGGGATGGTGTTCCAGAACTACGCGCTGTTTCCGCATATGAGCGTGCGCGGCAATGTCGGCTTCGGCCTGATGATGCAGCGCCTGCGCAAGGCGGAGATCGTCCGGAAGGTCGATGCCGCGCTCGCCCTGGTGCGGCTGGAGACGCAGGCGGCCAAGTTGCCGGGCCAGCTTTCCGGCGGCCAGCAGCAGCGCGTGGCGATCGCGCGGGCGACCGTCATCGAGCCGCCGCTGGTGCTGATGGACGAGCCGCTTTCCAACCTCGACGCCAAGCTGCGGCTGGAGATGCGCGCTGAAATCCGCCGCATCCACGATCTGGTGGGCTCGACCACCATCTACGTCACGCACGACCAGGACGAAGCGCTGTCGCTCGCCGACCGGATCGTGGTGCTGCGCGACGGCCGCGTGCGCCAGATCGGCACGCCGACCGAGCTTTATGCACGGCCCGCCCACGCCGATGTCGCCGAGTTCATGGGCTACCGCAATATCCTGAAGGCGCGCGCCTCCGCCGGCGGCGACGGCGCCCTGCGGGTGGCGGTCGGGGACGCTGTGCTCACCGGCACGCCCATCGATGGCCGCGAAGGCGATGTGCTCGTCGCCATCCGCCCCGACGATCTGACGCCGTCCGCCGACGGACCGCTCGCCGCCGAGGTCTTGACCGCCGAATATCGCGGCCGCGATTTCTTCGGCAAGGCGGCGACGGCGGACGGCACGGAGCTGTATTTCCGCTCCGACGAGAAGGTGGCGCCGGGCGCCGCCATCCGGCTCGGCGTCGATCCCGAGCGCGTGCTCATCTATGCCGAGGGCAGCGCATGACGACGGTCTCCATCCCTGCCGCTGCATCCGGCCGCGCCGATCAGCGGCTTCCCCTGCGGCTGTGGCTCGCCCAGCGCGGGCTCGACGGCGTCACGCTGCTGGTACTGCCGGCGGTGTTTTTCCTGCTGGCGCTGTTCGTCTACCCGTTCCTCTATGGGCTGGTCCTGTCCTTCGAGCCCAAGGATGGCGGCTGGCTCGCCAATTACCGGCAGTTCTTCACCGAGCCGTTTCTTTACACCACCATCAGCAAGACCTTGTGGCTCGCCATCCCGGCAACGCTGATCAACATCCTCGCCTCGGTGCCGGTGGCGATGCGCGTACGGCTGATGCGGCGGCAGCGCCTGCTGACCACCATCCTGGTGCTGCCGATCACACTCGGCACGGTGCTGGTCGCGGAGGGGCTGCTGAACTATCTCGGGCCGCAAGGCTGGGCGAATCGCGTGCTGATGGCGGCCGGGCTGACATCGCACCCCATCAGACTGGTGCACAATTACTGGGGCACGCTGATCTCGCTGTTCATTTCGGGCTTTCCGTTCACGTTCCTGCTGACGCTCTCCTATGTGACGGGCATCGACCCGTCGCTGGAGCAGGCGGCGGCGACGCTCGGCGCCAATGCGCGGTCGCGGTTCCGGCACATCTTCCTGCCGCTGCTGCTGCCCGGTTTCGCCATCACCTTCTGCCTCACCTTCGTGCAGATGTTCTCGGTGTTTCCTTCCGCCGTGCTCCTGGGCGAGCCCGCCGGCGTCACGCGGGTGATCTCGATCGCCGCCTACACCGCCGCCTTCGAGCAATATAATGACAGCATGGCCGCCGCGATCGCCATGATCATGGGCGCCGTGCAGCTTGCCATTGTCGCGGGCGTGCTCGGCCTGCGCGGGTTCGTCTATCGCGGCCCGGCCGGGTCGGGGAAGGGATGAGCCGATGAACCGCGAGAACATTCTAAGCCGGCTGTGGGTCACGGCGGTCTGGGCGCTCGTGCTGTTCTTCGTGATCAATGTCCTCGCCATGATCGCGACCGTGGTGGTGAACTCGCTGGCGACGCGCTGGCTCGGCACATGGCTGCCCGCCGCCTTCACCGGCAACTGGTATGCCGAAGCCTGGCAGGAGTTCCAGCTCGGCGACGTCCTCACCACCACCTTCCAGATCGTCGGGCTCGTCGTGCTGCTGGCCGGCGCGCTTGGCGTGCCGGCGGCGTATGCGCTGGCGCGGCGCGATTTTCCCGGCAAGCGCGTCGTGCTTCTGCTGTTCCTGCTGCCGCTGATGGTGCCGCCGATCACCTTCGGCATTCCGCTCGCCTCGGTGCTGTACCGGACGGGCCTGGGCGGAACGATGTCGGGCGTGGTGCTCGCCAATCTGGTGCCGACCGTGCCGTTCGTCATTCTGGTGATGGTGCCGTTCATCGAGCAGATCGACCGGCGGATGGAGGACGCGGCGCGCGTCTTCGGCGCCGGCACGGGACGGCTGTTCCTCTATGTGCTGCTGCCGCTGCTGGCGCCGGGCATCCTGGCGGCGCTGCTCCTGGTGATGGTGCGCACCATCGCCATGTTCGAGCTGACCTTCTTCACCGCCGGCCCGAGCAGCCAGACGCTGGTGGTGGCGCTCTATTACGCGGTGTACGCGGCGGGCGTGCGCGCCGGTCAGTCCATCGACGCGATGGCGGTGATCTACATGCTGACGACGCTGGTCTGGCTGCTGGTGGCGCTGCGCTTCGTCAACCCGGCGCAGATCGTCACTCGTGCCAAGCGCGAGCAGGTGACCTGAGGGGCCGCAATGGCCCTCGGTGGGCGCCACAGTCTGGCGCCGCTCAGAATGCAATGCCGATGGCCAGCTTGCCGAAATGCGCGCCGCCCTTGCCGAGCGTCTCATAGGCACCGCGCACCTCCCCAAGCGGGTAGACCTCGTCGATGACCGGGGCGATCCGGTGGGCCGCGACCGCACGCACCGCCTCGGCGAGGTTCGCCGCCGACCCTGTGTTCTCCCCAAGGATGCGGATCGCCTTGACGATGATCGGCATGAGGTCGAGTTGGAGCCGGTTGCCGCTCACGAAGCCGACGGTGAAAATGGTCCCGCCATGCCGGACGGCGGCCATGGATTGCGCGAAAGTGCCCGCCCCGGCCGTCTCCAGAACCAGCTCCGCGCCCAGGCCATCCGTCAGCGCGATGACCGACTGATCCCACTCCGGTGTTTCGCGATAGTTGATGAGTTCGTCCGCGCCGAGCCGCTTTGCCTGTGCAAGCTTCTCGTCCATCGATGAGGTGATGATCACCCTTGCGCCCCGCGCCTTAGCGAGTTGCAGGGCAATGATCGAAACCCCGCCCGTGCCCAGCAGGACCACTGTGGAGCCAGGCCCGATATCGGCGGCGGAAAGGGCATTCCAGGCGGTGGTGGCGGCGATCGGCAGTGAGGCGGCCTGTTCCCAGGACAGATGATCGGGCACCGGCACGAGCGTGTCCGCCCCGATGGCAGCAAACTCACGCAGTGCCCCCGGCAGGTTGACGCCGCGCATGGCGCGCGCCTGGCGGGCGTCGGCTCGGCCCGCCGGCCAAAGCGCTTTTGGATGAATGACCACGCGATCGCCGGGACGCACGGTCTCGACCTCCTCGCCGACGGCCACCACCTCCCCGGCGCCGTCGGCCACCGGCACCAGCGGGAAGGATAGACCCGGATAATTGCCGCTCGCGACGGCGATATCGATGAAGTTCAGCGTCGCGGCTTTCATCCGAACCAGCGCTTCGCCTCGGCGAGGCTTGGGATCGTCCTGCTGAGTGCGGCGGAAGGCGTCGAGGGATGGAGCGGTGAGTTCAATGACATGCATGGCTGGTCTCCTTTGTGGAGACAAGATATTGTGAGGCTTGACAAAGATAATTGAGGCAATATCCGGCACACTCATGCAAAATATGCAGCAATCCTTCGAGGGCTCGGTCCTGGCGGAAATCGCGGCCTTTATCGCCGTGGCTGAGGAATCGTCCTTTTTTCGCGCCGCGCAGCGGCTGGGGCGGGATGCGACGCTGCTGTCCCGCCGGCTGCGGTCCTTGGAGCGGCGGCTCGGAGTGCGGCTGCTCGAACGGACCACGCGCAAGGTGGCGCTGACCGAGGCGGGACGCGGCTATCTCCTGCGCGCCCGCGACATTCTGCGCGCCATCGATGAGGCCGACCGGGAGGCGGCCGCCTTCGCGACGGGCGAGCCGCGCGGCCATCTACGCCTCGCATTGCCCGGCAGTTTTGGCCGCATCTGGCTTGCGCCCCTGCTGGCCGAATTCCTTGCCCGGCATCCACAAATCAGCATCGAGGCCGAATTCTCCAACCGCTTTGTCGACCTCATCGGCGAACGCTTCGATCTGGCTATCAGGCTCGGCGAGCTGGACAATTCGCGGCTCGTCGCCCGAAGGATCTGCGGCCGCCAGCGCCTCTTATGCGCCTCGCCCGCTTTCCTCGCCCAGGCCGGCACGCCGGCGCATCCCGATGATCTCGCGGGCTACCCTTGCCTGATCTTCAGCGGTCTGGCGAGCCCTGGCCGGTGGGACCTGACTGCGGGCGGCATAACGCGGCGCACCAGCGTTTCCGGGCCGCTCATCTCTGATGACGGCGAGGTGCTTATCGAGGCGGCGATCGCGGGGCTCAGCATTTTCCTCAGCACCGATTGGCTGGTGGGGCGCGCATTACAGGACGGACGGCTCGTCAGGGTGTTGCCTGAGTGGCGACTGGCCGACGAGGGCGCGATCTATGTGGTGACGCCGTCCGGCACCGGCGCCGCCAGCAAGACCCGTGCTTTCAGCGACTGGATGATCGCGCGACTAAGAGAGCCGCCATGGCTGGAGATCGCGCCGTAGCAGGCTTTTCCGCCGATCGAGTCGGAGCGGAAAGGCTCTACAAGCCCACCAGGGCAAGGGCAACGACGCCGGCCATCAAGACCCATCCAACATGCCTGCCTCGGCTGGCTATGGCATTTCCGACGGCTGCATAGCCATAGACGACGACCGCCGCAACAACGATCCATTGACGCGCCGCCGATGATCCGAGCGCAGGCGCAGCGATCAGCAGGACGCCAATGACGATCCAGTCGACGGTGCTGGCCTGCCAGACCATCCGCAGCAATCCCCGCGTCCGCTCTGGCTCGATACGCGCCTTGGCGAACACTTGCAGCTCGGCGATGGCGCCATGCGCGATGGCGACGAGAATAGCCAGCGTTCCCGCGGCCTGAAGCGCCAGATCTCGCATTCCTCACCTCCATACATCGCTGTATGGTACAGCCTAAGCGTTCCTGTTGCGGCTGTCAATACACCGCTGTATGGTGCGCCATGGCCAAACGGCTGACGGTTCAGGACTGGGTTGATTTTGCCTTGACGACGCTCGCGCATGAGGGGTTCGATGCCCTGAAAGCGGATGTGCTTGCGCGCAAGCTCGGCGTCTCACGCGGCAGCTTCTATTGGCACTTCAGCGACCTCAGCGCTTTTCATGCACGGGTGATCGAGCACTGGAAACAGATGGCGACGGAAGCGATCATCGCCGACATCGAGCAGCATCAATCTGGCAAAGAGCGCATGAACGCTCTCTTGCGCCATGCGTTCGGAGGCGGCGCTGCCGTGGAAATCCGGATGCGCGGCTGGGCCGACAACAACGCTGAGGCGGCGCGTGCCATCGGCGACATCGACCGCAGGCGCCGGGAGTACATAGAGGCGTTGCTCAGAGCAATGGGTATCGCGCCGCATCTGGCGGCAACGCGCGCGCAGCTCCTCTATTGGGCTTACCTGGGTGCCGCATTGAGCGGCGCCCAGCTCGCTGGCGAGGAACTCGACCGGATCGTGGCCGAACTCGAAGCCATCGCCTTGGGAAGGCGCGCGCGTTCCTCGGCGCCCCGGCCTTGAAATCCAGCGTTCCCATTCGCCATGCTGCCCGGAGCAAACTATGTATACCGCATCAGATGGAGGAGCGATCCGTGTGGGATGAGCGATATTCGGGCAAAGACTATCTGTTCGGGACGGCACCGGCGGCCTTTCTGGAAGCGCACGCCCATGTGCTGATACCGGGGCAGACTGCGCTGGCCGTAGCAGATGGCGAGGGGCGCAATTCCGTCTTTTTGGCTGAAAAGGGTCTCAAGGTCATCGCCATGGACGCCTCGCAAGTCGGCGTTGACAAGGCCCGGCGGCTCGCGGCCGAACGTGGCGTCGCGGTCGATTTTCAGGTCGCCGATATCTTGCGCTGGAATTGGACTCCGAACACCTACGATGTCGTCCTTGCGGTGTTCATCCAATTTCTCCGACCGGACGACCGCTCGGCGGTTTTCGAGGGCATGAAGCGCGCGCTGCGTTCAGGCGGCACACTGCTTCTTCACGGTTATCGGCCCGAGCAGGTCGATTATGGCACTGGCGGGCCGCCATACCGCGAAAACATGTACACCGAAGACCTGCTTCGCCAAGCCTTCGGCGACATGGCGATTGAAAGGCTCGCCGCCTATGACGCCGTCATCGAGGAGGGCGCCGGTCATAGCGGCTTGTCAGCCCTCATCGATCTGGTGGCGAAAAAGCCGTGAGGAACGGCCTACAAGCTGGTGACTGTCTCGATCCGTTTGCAGAAGATCACCGCTGAGATCTCGGCCAGGGGATAGCGCCCAAATCAAGCGCGATACGGCCCTGCGAACTGTTCATGTCAGCCCGCAGGGCTAATCCAGGCGACCTCTGGTCAGACGTTGGCGACGTCGATTACAGCTTCGGCAAACGCCTGCGGGGCTTCCTGCGGAAGATTGTGCCCGACGCCGCCGCGGACGGTCCGGTGCGAATATTTGCCGGAGAATTTCTTTGCATAGGCGCTGGGGTCCAGGTGCGGTGCGCCGTTGGCATCGCCTTCAAGGGTGATCGTCGGCACGGTGATCGCCGGCGACGTAGCAAGCCGCTTTTCCAGATCGTCATATTTCCGCTCGCCGTCAGCGAGGCCCAGCCGCCAGCGATAATTATGGATCACGATAGCGACATGATCGGGGTTTTCGAAAGACGCCGCGCTGCGGTCGAAGGTGGCATCATCGAAGTTCCACTTTGGTGAAGCGATCTGCCAGATGAGCTTGGAAAAGTCGTGCCGGTATTTGTCGTAGCCGACCCGGCCGCGTTCCGTGGCAAAATAATATTGGTACCACCATTGAAGCTCGGCTTGAGGGGGCAACGGCGTCTTGGCGGCTTCCTGGTTGCTGATTGCATAGCCGCTCACGGACACCATGGCCTTGCAGCGTTCTGGCCAGAGCGCCGCGACGATGTTGGCCGTGCGCGCGCCCCAGTCAAAAGCCGCAAGGGTGGCTTTCTCGATCTTGAGAGCATCCATCAGGGCGATGGCATCGACAGCCAGTGCCGACGGCTGGCCATTGCGGAACGCATCGCTGGAAAGAAAACGCGTCGTGCCGTAGCCGCGCAGATACGGGACGATCACCCGGTAGCCCGCCGAGGCCAGCAATGGCGCGACATCGACAAAACTGTGAATGTCGTAAGGCCAGCCGTGCAGAAGGATGACGGGAGGACCATCGGCGGGGCCAGCTTCGGCGTAACCGATATTCAGGACGCCGGCATCGATCTGCTTCAACGCGCCGAAAGAGGTGTTCGTCCCAGGCTTCATCGCGAGCACTCCCGCTGCTTTTGTGTTGCTGGACTGGGCGGCCGCAGAACCGATCATGGCAAGTTCGGCGGTAACAAGGGTCATGGCCGCAGTGCCCAAAAAACGGCGGCGGTGCTGGTTGATTTCTTCGCTCATTTCTCACTCTCCATTGGGTCGAGTGCGCGGGGCTTCTGGAGCGTCCATCGTTCCGAGCCCGGGAAGGCGCGGCGTGGCTCAGCCGAAGGTGAAGGAAAAAGCCTCCACGCCCGGATCGAGAAACTCGATCTCGAACAGACGATCCGCGATCGGCTTGGTTTGGCGGATCAGCTGATAAAGCCGCTGCTCGGTCGCGATGCCGTTGCCCTGTTCGTCAATATCAGCGCCGTGAGCAGCGCCTGGCGCTTGTCCGTCGATCAGCACGCGAAACCGCACGGACCCTCCGGTGGCCGAGGGTCCCATGACGAGATGAAGGTCGCGGGCGTGAAAGCGATAGGCGATCCGCCCGTTGGGCTTGGTCAGCGCGACAGCCGCTTTCGTCACCGTCCATTCGCCCGAAAGAGCCCATTCATTGAGTCTCAGCTTCGCCGGAACGGTAAAGAGGTGAGGCTCGTTAATCGGGGCTCCGCCTGATGAGGCAAAGTTCTCGGTGCGGTCATTGCCGAGATAGTTTTCCGGTGACTTCAGACTGCCCCAATCGGCGGCAAGTTCGGCGCCACCGGCATCGACTGACACCAATTCATCGCCGACGCCCGCGTTTCCTGCCTCGGCCAGCAATCGTTGAATGACCATTTCCGATTGTTCGTATTGGCCCTCGCCGAATACAGAATGCCGAAGGCGGCCTTGCGCATCGATGAAATAGAGAGCCGGCCAATAATTGTTGTCGAAGCCGCGCCAAATCCCGAAGTCGCTATCGATCGCGACGGGGTAGTTGATCATCCTCGTCTTTACGGCGAGGCGCACATTGTCGACGTTTTTCTCGAACGCGAACTCAGGCGAGTGCACGCCGATCACCACCAATCCGTGATCCTTGTATTTTTCAGCCCATGCGCGGACATAGGGAAGCTGGCGTAGCCAGTTGATGCAGGTCAGCGTCCAGATATTGACCAGCACGACTTTGCCGCGCAGGCTCCCAGCCGTCAAAGGCGGCGAGTTGAGCCACCCGTTCGCGCGATCAAGAGAAGCCAGCTCGGCTTGGCTGGCAGTCTGGCCGGTCAGGAGCCCGTGAAGGAATGCGAACCGTCCTCCTGTGGGTGCGATGGTCTGCGGCATGGTCCTGTCCTCTGCAAAGCCCGCAATCGGAGATCCGATTGCCGCAGCGAGTATGGCGGCTACCAAGAGCTTGCTTGTCTTCATCGATGAATGCCTTTCTGGATTCCGATCGACGTTGCCGCGCTCCCACAGGAGCCGGCGCGCGCAGTGGGCGCTCACTCGACCACAACGAGGAGCGGCTTCCCCTTCTCGACCACATAGGTGGCGAGTTCGGCTCCATTGGCGCTGCCGACGTTTTTTGCCGCATGGATCGTTCCGGCCGGGATGAACAAGACGTCGCCGGCCTTGAGCGTCATCGGCGGCTTGCCATCGACCTCATATTCCAGCGTGCCTTCGAGCACGTAGATGATCTCTTCGCCCGGATGCGTGTGTCTGGGGGAGACATATCCCGGCGCGAAGTCGACGCGCACCTGCACCACCTCGCGTCCGGGAGCGCTGAGATCGTGCCGCTGCAGGTCGGTCCGTTTGGTTGCCGCCTGTTGAGCCATCATGTCGAGCGTCGTTTGCATGCGTACCTCCTGTCGTTCTTCAAATATCGCGAGTGGATCTATGCGTGGCGAAATCGGTGACGACGATCAGCGCGCCTACCGGAGCGGTCTGAACGCAGATCTGAGTTCGGCGCTGAAAAGCTCGGGCTGCTCCCATGCTGCGAAGTGCCCGCCCTTGTCGACCTCGTGGAAGTAGCTCAGCTTGGGATAGGCGCGCCGCGCCCATGTCTCCGGGGCCTGGTAGACGTCGTCCGGAAACACCGTGATGGCGACCGGGAGCGCGATCTCGGCGGTCTTCTGCGCGGCGGCAAGGATGACGCTCCCTTTTGCGCCGTTCTCCCAATACAGCCGCGCGGACGAGGTCGCGGTGTTCGTCAGCCAGTACAGCGTGATGTTGTCCAGCACATCGTCTTTGGTCGGCGACGTCTCGGGATCGGCGCCGTAAGTCCATTGCGCGAAACCCGGATGCACGAGGATCCACGCGGCTAACCCTGCGGGTGAGTCCGTCGCGCCATAGCCGACCGTCTGCGGCCGCGCGGTCATTATCGTGAAATACGCCGAGTTTCCCTGTTTGCCGTATGTCATCAGCGTATTGAGCGCCGCGCGTTCCTTGTCGGAGAGTCCCGCCGGCACCGGCCCGCCGCCGAGCGCCGCGGCTACTTCGGGCGGCACCGTCGCCGGCAGGTTGATGTGGATGCCGAGCAAGCCCGTGGCCGCCTGGCGCGCCATTGCACCGGTGATGGGACTGCCCCAGTCGCCGCCCTGCGCGACGTAGCTTGTATAACCGAGGCGCTGCATCAGCTCGCCCCAAGCGCGCGCGATATGGTCGGGGTCCCAGCCCGGCCCAGTCGGCCTGCCGGAGAAGCCGAAGCCTGGCAGAGACGGGATGACGACGTCGAACGCGTCCTCAGCGCCGCCTCCGTGCGCTGTCGGATCGGTCAGCGGCTCAATGATCTTCAGCTGCTCGATGATCGACCCGGGCCACCCGTGCGTGACGATCAATGGCATGGCATTCGGATGGCGCGAGCGGACGTGGATGAAATGAATGTCCACGCCATCGATCGTTGTCATGAATTGCGGCAGCGCGTTGAGCTTGGCCTCAACCTTTCGCCAGTCGTAGCCCGTGCCCCAATAGCGCAGCAGCTCCTGAAGCTTTGCGAGCTGTGCACCCTGCGATTGATCGGCGACCGTTTCCTTGTCGGGCCATCGCGTGGCAGAGATGCGTCCGCGAAGATCGATGAGCGCGGAGTCCGGAATGTGAACCTGGAACGGACGAATTGCGGCCTCGCCGGCTGCTGAAACAGGCATGAATTGTGCGGCAATGGCAGCGATACCAAGCGCTGCCGCCGAAGCGGCAAACACATTGCGGCGAGGCGATGAGGACTTTTCCGACATGACTTTCTCCGATGCGATCGCTCGGCGCTTCGCAAAGCAACGTTGAATGGACTCTGGGAAGACAGCGCGCGCGTATGGCGCGCCGTCTGTTTCTTTACGAGGCTTGGCGCAGTGACTTGAATGTCGCGCGCACATCGGACACGAAGAGCGCAGGCTGTTCCCAGGCCGCGAAATGCGTGCCTTTCGGATGCGCGCTGTAGTGGAGAAGCTTCACATACGCCTTCTCCGACCAGCTCTTCGGCGCTTGATAGATTTCCTCCGCGAAGGCGCTGACGCCGACCGGTAGCTTGACCCCTCTCACGTCGAAGAAGCCGCTCGGCGGTAAATTATGCGCCGTGTCCCAGTAGAGACGCGCCGAGGAGATCGCGGTATTCGTCAGCCAATAGAGCGTGATGTTGTCGAGAACGTCGTCGCGGCTGAGCCCTTCGGGCTGGCCGTCGAAAACGCGGACGATCATCTGGTAGCTGCGGATGTCGTGGTCGAGGATCCAGCCCGCAAGGCCGACGGGCGAATCGGCGATCCCGTAGAGCGTCTGCGGACGAAGCGCCATCTCGTTGGCGTAGGCCAGCCCGTTTTTATAGAAGTCATCGAGCTGATCCCAGGCGTGCTTTTCCTCCGGCGAAAGCCCGGCGGGCGGTGGGCCGCCTGCGGAAAGCGCCTTCGAAATATCGGGCGGAACCGTCGCCGCCATATTGGTATGAATGCCGAGCAATCCCGGCGGCTGCTGCAAAGCCATCACCTCCGAAATGGAATTGCCCCAATCGCCACCCTGCGCCACATAGCTTGCGTAGCCGAGCCGTTGCATGAGCGTTGCCCACGCTTTCGCGATGCTGACGGGGTTCCATCCCGGTTTGGTAGGTTTGCCCGAAAAGCCGTAACCAGGCAGCGAGGGAATCACGAGGTGGAAGGCATCTGCTTCGCTCCCGCCGTGGGCCGTGGGATCGGTCAGCGGCCCGATGATCTTCAGCTGCTCGATGATCGAGCCGGGCCAACCATGCGTGACGATCATCGGCAACGCATTCTCGTGCTTTGAGCGCACGTGGATGAAGTGAATGTCCAGCCCGTCGATCTCGGTGACGAAGTGCGGCACAGCATTTAGCCTCGCCTCGCATTTACGCCAGTCGTGCTCCGTCGCCCAATAGCGCGCGAGTTTCTGGGTTGTCGCGAGTTGCACGCCTTGCGATGCATCAGCGACCGTTTCCCGCTCGGGCCACCGTGTGGCCTCGATGCGCCGGCGGAGGTCGGTGAGAGCCTCGTCCGGAAAATTGATGGAGAAGGGGCGGATTTCGTCGGTTTTGGTCGTCGCCATCGTTGATTCTCCCTGGTTCGATGGTTGGCTGCAAAGTGCGTCGCCTGCTGCCGCGGCCAGCGTCGCGGGAAGCAGGTTGACGGCCCCCACGGCTGCTGAAGCGGCGAGAAAGCTGCGCCGGCTAGGCAATGACCGGAGGACGGACATGATCATTCTCCTGGGTGTAACGGGTACGAGCTGCCGGTGATTTGGGTCACATGGCCCGGATACGATCCGTCGGCCAGCTTGCGATGCTGAGGATGATCCAAAGGACGCTTCAGGCCAATTGGACGTAGGATTGGCGGGCTCACACCTAAGTATAGAGCGACACGGCGCAGCAGATGCGTCGGGTGACCGCGCCGCCGACTGGAGAGCGAAGAGAAGCGGTTCCAGCCGTGTGCGGTCGACATGCGCTGCATGCATCCGACCTCGCCGTCGAAGACGGAGCGAGTCGTCGCAATCGTCATGTTGGAAGGGCCACCCCGCGAAGCAGGGATGGAGCCGGATCGTGTCGATAAAATGTAAGAAAAAAAGGGCGCCGGCCCTTAGGCAATCGGCGCCCTTATTATGAAGATTTATTCCAACGGATGGATTACCCTGAATTCCCCGAAAGACACATGCGGGAAATTCGGAGCGTGATCAGTTCGCCGCCGCTTCCGGCTCGGTCTGCTTGATTTCCTGCCCGGTTGCCTGATCGACGACCTTCATCGACAGGCGGACCTTACCGCGATCGTCGAAGCCCATGAGTTTTACGTAAACCTCCTGGCCTTCCTTCACCACGTCCTTGACCTGCTTAACCCGGTCAGCGGCCAGCTGGGAAACGTGGACGAGACCATCGCGCGAACCGAAGAAGTTCACGAAGGCACCGAATTCGACGATCTTCACGACTTTGCCCTTATAGATGGCGCCCATTTCCGGCTCGGAGGCGATGGAACGGATCCGGGCCAGCGCGTCATCGATGGATTTCTGGCTGGCGGCGGCCACTTTGACCGTACCGTCGTCGCTGATGTCGATCTTGGCGCCGGTTTCCTCGACGATGCCGCGGATGACCGAGCCGCCCGAACCGATCACTTCGCGGATCTTGTCGGTCGGAATGGTGATCATCTCGATGCGCGGCGCATATTCGCCGAGCGACGAGCGCGCCGAGCCCAGCGCCTTGGACATCTCGCCGAGAATGTGCATGCGCCCATCCTTGGCCTGCGCGAGGGCGATCTTCATGATGTCGGCGGTAATGCCGGTGATCTTGATGTCCATCTGCAGCGAGGTGATGCCTTCCGAGGTTCCGGCAACCTTGAAGTCCATATCGCCGAGATGGTCTTCGTCACCGAGAATGTCGGACAGAACGGCGAATTCATCGCCATCCTTGATGAGGCCCATGGCGATGCCCGCCACCGGACGCACCAGCGGAACGCCCGCATCCATCAGGGCGAGCGAGGAGCCGCACACCGTGGCCATGGAGGAGGAGCCGTTCGAACTCGGTAATCTCGGAGACGACGCGCAGCGTATAGGGGAAATCCGCTTTGGCCGGTAGGATCGGGCGCATCGCGCGCCAGGCCAGCTTGCCATGCCCGACTTCGCGGCGTCCGGGGCCCGCCATACGGCCGGTTTCGCCGACCGAATAGGGCGGAAAATTGTAATGCAGCAGGAAGTTTTCCTTATAGGTGCCTTCCAGCGCATCGATCCATTGCTCGTCCTCGCCGGTGCCGAGCGTCGCGACGCATAGGGCCTGAGTTTCGCCACGCGTGAACAGGGCCGAGCCATGGGTGCGGGGCAGGATGCCGACCTCGCAGACGATCTGGCGGACGGTCTGCAGATCGCGGCCATCGATACGTTTGCCGGTTTTCAGGATGTTGCCGCGCACCACGGTCTTTTCAAGCGACTTGAAGGCCCCGCTCACCTCTTCCTTGGCGTTGGGAGCGGCCTCCGGCGTCACCAGTTCCTCCATGCACCTTGGCTTTGACTTCAGCCACCTTCTCATAGCGCTGGGTTTTGGCGGGGATCTGGTAGGCCTTTTTGAGGTCCTTCTCGGCGATCTTCCTGACCTTGGCCTCGAATTCGCTGGGCGCCTTTTCCTCGATGTCCCACGGCTCCTTGGCGGCGTGTTCGGCAAGGCTGATGATGGCGTCGATAACGGGCTGGAATCCCTTGTGGCCGAAGGTTACGGCGCCGAGCATGATGTCCTCCGAAAGCTCCTTGGCCTCCGATTCGACCATCAGCACCGCATCGCCCGTTCCGGCGACGATGAGTTCCAGCGCGCTTTCCTTGATCTGGTCGATCAACGGATTGAGCACATATTCGCCGTTGATATAGGCGACCTTCGCCGCGCCGACCGGACCCATGAAGGGAATGCCCGACAAGGTGAGTGCCGCGGAAGAGGCGATCAGCCCGACGATATCGGGGTCGTTTTCGAGGTCGTGCGAAAGCACGGTGGCGATGATCTGGACTTCGTTGCGGAAGCCGTCGGCGAAAAGCGGGCGGACCGGGCGGTCGATCAGGCGCGAGATCAGCGTTTCGCGCTCGGTCGGGCGGCCTTCACGCTTGAAGAAGCCGCCGGGGATCTTGCCGGCGGCATAGGTCTTTTCCTGGTAGTGAACGGTGAGGGGGAAGAAATCCTGTCCGGGCTTTACGTCCTTGGCTGCAACGACGGCGGCCAGAACGGAGGTTTCGCCATATTGGGCGAGTACGGCTGCTGTAGCCTGGCGTGCGATACGGCCTGTTTCCAACGTCAACGGGCGGCCGCCCCATTGGATTTCTTCTCGATGAATTTCGAACATTCTTACATTCCGATTTTTTCTCTCCAGCGCAGGATTGCGCCGGAACGTGCATTTCGATCGCTATTAGCGCTGATAGCTCTAGCCCAAAAAAGCCGGGGGGAACAGCCTGGACTGTGTCCTTGCGCCGCTACCCTCAGGAAACTTTTCGCGAGTTGGTATTTTCCCCTAGCCTGCGGCTGGGCGGCAACGTGCGCCTCGGGCGGGGCCACCGTCCTACCTCACCGGCGATTGCGTGGCTGACCGCTCCGTTGCAGGAGAGTGTCGGCGACCAAGCCGATGCAGGGTCGGACCAATGGAAAACGGTCGCCCCGGCGATTGGCCGGGTCCAACGCGTTCAACACGAGGGGGCGACAACATTACCCAGCGGCGACGCGCGTCAGCGTCGGATGCCGAGGCGGCCGATCAGCTCGCGATAGCGCTTGTCGTCCTTGCTCTTGACGTAGTCGAGCAGGCGGCGGCGGTTGCTGACCATCTTCAGCAGGCCCCGGCGCGAATGATTGTCGTGCTTGTGGGTCTTGAAGTGTTCGGTCAGGTTGACGATCCGCTCGGTCAGAATGGCAACCTGCACTTCCGGCGAGCCGGTGTCGCCGCTCTGATTGGCATATTCGGTGATGAGCGCCTGCTTGCGCTCCGGGGCAATCGACATCGGGTAACTCCTCAAAGGGCTGAGGGCCGCATCGGTGCTAGATGTTGAAGACCCGCGAGGGCCGCAATTCACCTTGCTGAACTTCGCCGAGCGCGACCAGCGTGCCATGCGACGTTGCGTAGATGAGACCGTGATGGATCGGGGCATCCCGTCCGCGAAGGATGATCGGCTTGCCCCGTTTCAATTTGGCCGCGTCCGGTCCGCTGACGGCGAGCGCCGGGATGCCGTCCAGCGCAGTCTCAACGGGCAGAAGCGCTTGTATGAGCGCCTCGCGGCCGGCGTCACTATTGCTCAATTCGGTGAGCCTTTCCAGCGAAATTGCGGCGCTCTCGGGAAAGGGACCGACGCGCGTCCGGCGCAGCTCGGCGACATGGCCGAAACAGCCCAGCACTCGCCCCAGATCGCGGGCGATGGCGCGCACATAGGTGCCCTTGCCGCATTGCGCTTCGAAGCGGCAGGCGTCCGGCGAGGGCATGTCGGCGATGTCGAGCCGCATCACCTCGACGGCGCGGGACTTCAGCTCGAAAGCCTCGCCTTCGCGGGCCAGATCATAGGCGCGCTCGCCCTCGATCTTGATCGCCGAGAAACGGGGCGGGGTCTGCATGATGCTGCCGCGAAAGTCGGGCAGGGCCGCTTCGATCGCCTCGCGGGAGGGGCGCTCCGCGCTTTCGCGGGCCATCTCGCCTTCGGCGTCGTCGGTGGTGGTCTCGACGCCCCAGCGCACGAGGAAGGCGATATTCCTTGGCGCTGTCGACCACATGCGGGATGGTTTTCGTCGCCTCGCCGAACGCGATCGGCAGGATGCCTGTCGCCAGCGGGTCGAGCGTTCCGGCGTGTCCAGCCTTGTCGGCGTTGAACAGGCGCTTCACCTTGTTCAGGGCGTGCGTGGAGGTGATGGATTGCGGCTTATCCAAAACCAGCCAGCCATGAACGGGTGTGCCTTTGCGGCGGGACATGAAACGCTCCGGAATAGGGGATCAGCCGAGATCGCGGCTGACAGTCGGCGAGCGCAGGATGGCGTCGATCCGCTCGGCTTCGTCGAATGTCTCATCGATCTGGAACAGTAGATTGGGCATGTATTTCAGATCGACGCGCTTGGCAAGCTCGCCGCGCAGAAACCGCTGATGTTTCGCCAGCGTCTTGCGGACCGCGCCGGCGTCGCCGCTGCCGCCGAAGGGCACGAAATAGACCGTCGCGTTGCGCAGATCGGGGCTAAGCCGGACCTCGGTGACGGTGACCTTCTGCTTCTCCAGCTCAGGATCGGCGATCTCGCCGCGCAGCAGCATGTCCGCGAGCGCATGACGAAGAATTTCGCCGACGCGAAGCTGCCGCTGGCTGGGGCCTTTCGGTCCTGGTTGTCTTGCCATGGATGTCACCCTGGCGCTTGGCACGATCCGGAAACATATAAGCCGCGCGATTACGGGAACCGCGCGGCGATTGAAGAAGCCCGAGCGTGCGGGCCGTCCGGCATCAGAGCGAGCGCTTGACCTCCTCGACGCGGAAGCATTCGATCGTGTCGCCTTTGCGCAGGTCGTGATAGTTCTCGAAGCCCATGCCGCATTCCTGGCCGCCCTGGACTTCCTTCACTTCGTCCTTGAAGCGCCGCAGCGTCGACAGCTTGCCTTCATGGATGACGACGTTGTCGCGGATCAGGCGGACATTGGCGCCGCGCTCCACCTTGCCCTCGGTCACACGGCAGCCGGCGACATTGCCGACTTTGGTGATGTTGAAGACTTCCAGGATCTCCGCATTGCCCAGGAACGTCTCGCGCAATGTCGGCGCCAGCAGGCCGGACATGGCCGCCTTGATGTCGTCGACGAGATCGTAGATGACCGCGTAATAGCGGATCTCGATGCCGGCGCGCTCCGCCAGATCTTTGGCCTGTGCGTTGGCGCGGATGTTGAAGCCGACGATCGCCGCATTCGACGCCGAGGCCAGCGAAACATCCGATTCGGTGATGCCGCCGACCGCCGCATGAATGATGCGCGCCGCGACTTCATCAGTGCCCAGCTTTTCCAGCGCCGAGGCGATCGCCTCGACCGAGCCCTGCACGTCACCCTTGATGATGAGCGGGAACTCTTTCTTGCCGGCCTGGCTGAGCTGGCTCATCATCTGTTCGAGCGAACCGCGGCCCCCGGCGCCCACCGCCTTCAGATCGCGCAGCTTGCGCACGCGGTAGGAGGTCAGCTCGCGGGCGCGGCCTTCGGTATCGACCACAGCGAGTTGATCGCCCGCTTCCGGTGCGCTGTCGAAGCCGAGCACTTCCACCGGCACGGACGGCCCCGCCTCGGTCACATGCTCGCCCTTGTCGTCGATCAGGGCGCGCACCCGGCCCCAGGCGCGGCCGGCAACGATGATCTGGCCGACCTTCAGCGTGCCGCGCTGGACGAGAACCGTGCCGACCGGACCGCGTCCGCGTTCGAGCTTGGCCTCGATGACCACGCCCTCGGCCGGACGGTTCGGATTGGCGCGCAGCTCCAGGATTTCAGCCTGCAGGCCGATCATCTCCAGCAGCTTGTCGAGATTGTGGCCGGTCTTTGCCGAAACCTCGATTTCCAGCGTATCGCCGCTCATGCTTTCGACGACGATCTCATGCTGGAGCAGCTCCATCCGCACCTGCTGCGGGTCGGCGTCGGGCTTGTCGATCTTGTTGATCGCGACGATCATCGGCACACCGGCCGCCTTGGCGTGATTGATCGCCTCGACCGTCTGCGGCATGACGCCGTCATCGGCCGCGACAACCAGAATGACGATGTCGGTCACCTTGGCGCCGCGCGAGCGCATCGCGGTGAAGGCCGCGTGGCCCGGCGTATCGATGAAGGTGATCGGCATGCCGCTCGGCGTCACCACCTGATAGGCGCCGATATGCTGGGTGATGCCGCCCGCTTCGCCGGCGACGACATTGGTCTTGCGCAGCGCGTCGAGCAGCGAGGTCTTGCCGTGATCGACGTGGCCCATGATGGTGACGACCGGAGCGCGCGGCTCCAGATAGGCCTCCTCGTCTTTGACGCCGATGAAGCCTTCCTCGACGTCGGCTTCGGAGACGCGCCTGACGGTATGGCCGAATTCGGCGGCGACCAGTTCGGCGGTATCGGAGTCGATGATGTCGTTGATCTTATGCATATGCCCCTGTTTCATCAGGAACTTGATGACATCGACAGACCGCTCCGCCATGCGGTTGGCGAATTCCTGGATCGTGATGGCTTCAGGAAGCTGGACTTCGCGAATGATCTTTTTCCTCGGTTCGGGCATGCCGAGCGCCTGCTTCTTCAGGCGCTCGCGCTGACGGCGCAGCGAGGCGAGCGAACGCTCCCGCTGGCTGTCGTCCAAGGCATTGGTGATGGTGAGGCGCTGGCGGCCGCGGCGGTCGTCCTCGACCTTCTTGACGGGCGCGCGCTCAGCCGGCTTGTTGGGCTTCTTCAGGCCCAAAGCGCCTGGGCGTCCGCGTGCGGCGCCTTCATCGTCGTCACGCAGCCGCGAGGTGCGCCTCGCGCTCTTCGCGGGGCGGGCGGCTGGGTGTCTCGGCAGCATCCTTGCCGGGCGCACCTTCTCTTGCCGCGGGGCGGCACGGCGGCCTGCGACGGTGCCGGTTCTGGGCTTTTCCTCGGCGCGCGTTCCGCCAGCCGGCGTGGCTTCGGCGTTCGCCGGCGCGACGGCATCGGCGGCGGGCGGATTGGCTGCCGCGTGACGGGCTTCCTCTTCGGCGCGCGCGGCGTCTTCCTTGCGCTGAATCGCATCGAGAGCGGCCTGGCGCTTGGCTTCCTCGGCCTCGATGCGCTCGCGCTCTTCCCGTTCGCCCGCGCTCGGTCTCCTCGCGCTTGCGCGCTTCGGTCAGCGCGCGGGCGCGGGCATCGACTTCGTCCGGAGGAAAGCTGGCGCAGCACATTACGCGCCTGCTGTTTCTCGGCTGTGCTGTCCGGGCCGCCTGCGAAGAGCCTCGCGCGGCGGCCTTGCGGGCTCCACGGCGGGCTTCGATTCCGGCGGGACGGAAGCCACGGCTTCCTGCATGCTCATCGGACGCTTGCTGCGCTTCTTCTCGACCACGACCGATTTCGACCGGCCATGGCTGAAATTCTGCCGCACCAAACCCTGTTCGACCGTCCGCTTGACGTTCAAACTCATCGGCTTGCGGCCTGCGCCGGCGGCTTTATCTTCCGGATCTCTCGTTTCGCTCATTCGTAATCCTTGTCGGACGTGTCCGCCACGGATGCGGCCGCCGGACCTGTTACCATATAATTCATAAATCGTGCCGCCGACCAAAGAAATTTCCGGCCGGCGCCGCCATCCGCAATGGCGGCATGAATGACATTGTCCCTGCCCAGAGCGGCGCTCAGCTCCGCCGAGGAAAAGCACATCAGCGAGGCCTCCGCTCTCGCGCCGCTCCCCGCCATCGACGCCGCCCGGCGATCGAGCTTGCGGCAACCGTCGCTAGCAGCGTCGGAGGCGTGCAGGAGGGCGATGGTCTTGCCGCCGGCCAGCGCCTTCTCGACCTTGGTATATCCCGCGGCCACCAAGCCCGCTTTGTTGGCGAAAGCCAGATCCTGCAAAGCCGCACGGCGCAACAAATCGGCGACGATGTCGGGCAAGTCCTCGGTTACTGACACGGCCTGCCGGAAACTCCGGGCGAAAACCTTGCGCCGGACGGATTTCGCGACGGCGTCATAGGTGCCGGTGATCCAGACCCCGCGCCCGGGAAGCTTTCTCTTGATGTCCGGCACGACCCGGTTTTCCGGGTCGAGGACGAAACGCAAAAGCTCATCTTCCCGGCTGCGGGTGCGCTCGAGCGCACACTGCCGGATAGGTCTTGCCCTGATATCTATCCTCTTGTAACGAAGACTTCACTAACTCTATTCGATCCACCGATTTGGAATTGGCGAGCTGTCTCTTACGCGACACAGTATGACGGCAAGGGCGCCCGAATTCTCATTAATGCTTTACCGGATCAGGCTCTGCTTCCATCGCGCCTTCTTCCGGCTCCGCCGATTTCATCAGGCTCGGCCTCTGCTTCGGGCTCCGGGTCGGCTTCGATCCAGCCCGCATGGACGCGCGCAGCCAGGATCATCTGCTCCGCATCCTCGCGGCCGACGTCGAACCCATCCAGAAAGCCCTTATGCCGGGTGACGGAGCCGTCCTTCTTCTCGCTCCAGCCGATCAGGTCGTCGGTGGCGCAATCGGCCAGATCCTCGACCGTCTTGACGCCGTTTTCGCCCAGCGCCACCAGCATCGCCTTGCCGAGGCCGGGGATCTCCGCCAGCTCGTCCTCGACGCCAAGGTCCGGCGCTTATTATCGAGCTCGTTTTCGCGGCGCTCCAGATATTCCACCGCGCGGGTCTGGATTTCCTCGGCCGTCGTCTCGTCGAAGCCCTCGATGGCCGCAACTTCATGCGGCTCGACATAGGCGACTTCCTCGACGCTGGTAAAGCCTTCCGAGGCGAGCAACTGCGCGATCACCTCATCGACGTCGAGCGCTTCCATGAAGGTGTTGGAGCGCTCGTTGAATTCCTTCTGGCGGCGCTCCGATTCCTCGGCTTCGGTCAGGATGTCGATGTCCCAGCCGGTCAGCTGCGAGGCAAGCCGCACATTCTGGCCGCGCCGTCCGATGGCAAGGGAAAGCTGGTCATCGGGAACCACAACTTCAATACGCTCGGCGTCTTCATCGAGCACGACTTTCGCCACTTCGGCAGGCGCCAGCGCGTTGACGATGAAGGTGGCGGCATCGGGCGACCATTGGATGATGTCGATCTTTTCGCCCTGCAATTCGTTCACCACCGCCTGCACGCGCGAGCCGCGCATGCCGACGCAGGCGCCGACCGGATCGATCGAGCTGTCCTTGGACACCACCGCGATCTTGGCGCGGCTGCCCGGATCGCGGGCGACCGATTTCAGCTCGACCACGCCGTCATAGATTTCAGGGACTTCCTGGGCGAACAGCTTGGCCATGAATTCGGGCCGCGTGCGCGACAGGAAGATCTGCGGTCCGCGCTGCTCGCGGCGCACATCGTAAATATAGGCGCGGATGCGGTCGCCATAGCGATAGGTTTCACGCGGCAGCGTCTCGTCGCGGCGGACCACGGCCTCGGCGCTTGCCCATGTCGACGACGACATTGCCATATTCGACGCGCTTGACGACGCCGTTGGAGATGTCGCCGATGCGGTCCTTATATTCGTCATATTGGCGCTCGCGCTCGGCTTCGCGCACTTTTTGCACGATCACCTGCTTGGCGTTCTGCGCGGCGACGCGGCCGAAATCGAGCGGCGGCAAGCGGCTCGGCGATGAAGTCGCCGATATTGGCTTCCGGATTGCGCTTGCGGGCATCCTTCAGCGAGATTTCCACCGCGTCCTGCACCACCGCATCGACGACTTCGAGCAGGCGGGCCAGCCGGATTTCGCCGGTCTTGGGATCGATCTCGGCGCGGATTTCGTTCTCGCTGCCATAGCGGGACTTGGCCGCCTTCTGGATCGCGTCCTCCATGGCGCCGATGACCAGCATGCGGTCGATCGACTTCTCGCGCGCCACGGCGTCCGCGATCTGCAACAATTCCAGCCTGTTTGCGCTAACACCCTGCTGCGCCATCAATCGTCACTCCAAAATTTCACCGTCCGGCTCATTATCGTCCCCGGCATCGGCCGCCAATTGGGCCGACTGGGCCAGTTTCAACAGGCTATCGGTCATCACCAGCTTGGCTTCGCCAATCAAGGCAACCGGCAGACCGACAATTTGCGGCTCGTCATAATCCTTCAACGCGATACGCAATCTGGCTTCGCCGTCCTCATACCCTTCCACGAATCCGCGGAAGCGGCGGCGGCCGTCGATCATCTCCTTCAGCTCGATCTTGGCCTCGAAGCCCGCCCAATCCTCAAAATCGGACGGGCGCACCAGCGGCCTGTCAATGCCGGGCGAAGACACTTCGAGCGTATATCCGCCGGCGACCGGATCATTCGCATCCAGCAGCGGCGACAGGCGCCGGCTGATCAAGGCGCAATCGTCAACCGAGATGGCCCCGTCCTGGCGATCCGCCATGATCTGGATCGTCGTGCCGCTCTGGGCGGAAATCTTGACGCGCACCAGACGCAGGCCCAACGCCTCGATCACGGGCTCGGCAAGCGAAGCAATCTCGGCAGCAAGGCCGCTCTCGCGCATGAAGCGCTCGTGCAATTTGCCCTCAGCCAGTCCAGCCATCGCCGCTCGCCTAAAATCCTGTCTCGATGGAGTTGAAGATGCCCGAACAAAGAAAAGAGCGGACCCGACGGGGCCCACTCTCCACAGTCGAGATGATCATGAGCAGCTATAATCTAGGCAACTTTGTGTGAATGCGCAAGGCTGTGTTGCGGTGCGCTGCATGGATTTTGCGCGGGTTCCGCAAATTTTTTCGGCTTTTTTCAGGCCGGCAGCCAGCTTCGCCGGAAATTTGCGCGGATTTCAGGCCCGGCACAGGACCGCACGGTTTGCGGACGCGAGCCGGTCACAGGCGCTCAAACCGGAAGAACTGGCATTGCCGTCCCGCCGCTATCGCCTTTTCGGCATAACGCGTGAGCGGCCAATCGGGCGGGCTGCGCGAGCAGCCGTCCGGGGCTCGCGGCAAAGTCGGCGCGACCGCTCCATGGAGGCAGTCACCATGGCGGCATAATCGGCGATGTCGGTGGCGAATCGCAGCTCGCCGCCGCGACGCAGCACGCGCGCCAGGCGCGACAGGCCATCCGGGTTCAGGAAGCGCCGCTTGCGGTGCCGCTTCTTCGGCCACGGATCGGGGAACAGCACGAAGACGCGCCCGATGCCGGCCTCGGGCAGCCAGTCGAGCACGTGGCGCGCATCGTCATCGTACAGCCGCACGGTGCCCAACCCGGCCTCGTCGATGCCGCGGACCAGCTTGGCGACGCCTGAGAGAAACGGCTCGCAGCCGATGATGCCGACCGAGCGATGCGTGTCCGCCTGCCACAGGAGATGCTCGCCGCCGCCGAAGCCGACTTCCAGCCAGATGTCCTCCACCGGCGCGGCGAAGAGGCTGCTCAGCGGATCGGGCGGCGGCCGGGTCACATCGAGGCGCAGCGACGGCAGGCGCGTGGCGATCAGCCGTTCGAGATCGCCGGTCAGCGCGCGTCCGACACGCCGGCCATAGAGCTGCCGATGCCGCCGGGGCGTATCGGGCGTGTCCGCGCTCTGCGCAGCCGAATGCATGGCATATCCACCTAAGCGGGCATTCCTGGTTCGCCCAGGGAATGCGTGCTCGGATTCCTTTGTTTTGGCGGAGTTTGGCGGCTCCGCCTAGGTGAGGGCGCTTTTCAGCGGCTCCACGAGGTCGAGCTTTTCCCAGCCGAAACCGCCGTCATTGTCGGGCTTGCGGCCGAAATGACCATAGGCGGCCGTGCGCTGATAGATCGGGCGATTGAGGCCCAGATGCTCGCGGATGCCGCGCGGGCTCAGGTCCATCACCTCGGCGATCGCCTTTTCCAGCCTGCGCTCGTCGACGCTGCCGGTGCCGCCGAAATCGACATAGATCGACAGCGGCTTGGAGACGCCGATGGCATAGGCGAGTTGCAGCGTGCATTTCTCCGCCAGCCCCGCCGCGACGACGTTCTTGGCGATGTAGCGCGCCGCATAGGCGGCCGAGCGGTCCACCTTGGTCGGGTCCTTGCCCGAAAACGCGCCGCCGCCGTGAGGGGCCGCGCCGCCATAGGTGTCGACGATGATCTTGCGCCCCGTGAGGCCCGCATCGCCGTCCGGTCCGCCGACGACGAAGCGCCCGGTGGGGTTGATGTAGAATTCCTCATCCGGCGGCATCCAGCCCCGCGGAATGACGCCTTCGACGAAGCCGCGCACGATCTCATGCACCCGGCCTTGCGACACATCCTCGCCATGCTGGGTGGAAACCACGATCGACGTGGCCTTGACCGGCTTGCCGTCCTCATAGAGCAGCGTGACCTGGCTTTTGGCGTCGGGCCCGAGCTCGGGAACGGTGCCGGCGTGGCGCGCCTTTGCCATGTCGTGCAGAATGCGATGGGCGTAAAAAATGGGCGCCGGCATGTAGTCTTCGGTTTCGGTGCAGCCATAGCCGAACATGATGCCCTGGTCGCCGGCGCCTTCGTCCTTGGTCTCGGATGCATCGACGCCTTGGGCGATGTCGCTGGACTGTTCATGCACGTAGCATTGGACGTCCAGGTCGCGCCAGTTGAACCCGGCCTGTTCGTAGCCGATATGCTTTACGCATTCACGCGCAGCGTCTTCCATCATTTCATGTGTTACAGAGTGCGGGCCGCGGACTTCGCCGGCCAAGACGATCCTGTTGGTCGTCGCGAGCGTTTCGACGGCAACGCGGGCATAAGGGTCCGCACCTAGATACAGGTCCACGACAGCGTCGGAGATCTGATCGCAAACCTTGTCGGGATGGCCTTCCGACACCAATTCGCTGGTGAACAAATATTGTGCGCGAGACACCAAATGCTTCCTCCTGCTCTGAAAATCACGCAGGCAAAATATGGCCTGCGCCGGTGCGCCGCAAGCGCCCGTGCGAGCAAAGAAGACATTATCGGCGTCTAGTCAACCGGTTGTGCGGGGACGACACGCAGATTCGGCTCGACCGCGACATCCTCACTCAGCGCCCTGACCAGTTCCACAACGCGCTTGCGCACTTTGGGGTCCGTGATCTTGACGAAGGCGCGGTTGAGCTCCAGCCCGTCACGGCTGTTGAGGAAGTCGAGCAGAAAGGCCTCGGTCCGCGATTCCGCGAAGGCGCCAGCGTGGGCGGCATGGCGGCCCATGATCGCGCTCGGGGCATCTTCGAAGAAGAATTGCACCGTGACGTCCAGAATCTGCGAAAGCTGAAACAGACGGCTGGCGCCGATCCGGTTCGTGCCCTTCTCGTATTTCTGGATCTGCTGGAAGGTCAGCCCCATCCGTTCGCCAAGCTTTTCCTGGCTCATGCCGACCACCATGCGGCGGAGACGAACGCGGCTGCCTACATGAATATCCATAGGATTCGGCTTGCGGCCCGGTGCCTCTAGCCTGTCCTCGACGCCCCCCGGCGTTGTGTCCTTGCTTGCCATTTTTCCCAATCGTGCCCTATCACACTTTGTGCATACAACGCGCAGCATTGATATATCACAATGCATACAATGCGCGGTTGTAAGCCCCCACGGCCTCACGCGTCAATAAATCAGTAACACAACTTGAAATTGTGGTTACCCTCGCCTACCACTTATAGGTTAGAGACCCCCCGATTTCCTTGGAATTGATACTCGTCATGCTTGATATTTTCACGGTCACTCAACTACAGTTACAATTCTATACAATAGGAAAACGAGAAAGGCCACTATGATTAACCACCTTTCCCCCCATAGTGCATAAGGCGTCGGCGCAAGCGCCACAGGCAGGGCGTGATCGATCGCGCCCATCGTGTTCAGCGGCAGGCTGGCAAGGACGCGTCCATAGCTGTCGATGACCGCCGAAATCCCGGTATTGGCGGCGCGGATCAGCGGCAGCCCCTGCTCGATGGCCCTGAGACGCGTCTGGTGGAGATGCTGGTAAGGCCCGGTCGAGGTGCCGAACCAGGCGTCGTTGGTGAGGTTCAGCAGCCAGCCTGGACGGTTGCCGTCATCCGTCACCACCCCTTGCGGAAAGATCGCTTCGTAGCAGATCAGCGGTGTATAGGGCGGCGCTCCGGCAGTATTCATCACGGTACGTCCGGTGCCACTGGAAAAGCCGGAATTCATGTGGGTGAGCTGCATAATGCCCAGCGCCGCCATGGTTTTCTCAAAGGGCACATATTCGCCGAACGGCACCAGATGCACCTTGTCGTAGATGCCGAGCAGCCGCGCCTCGCCATCGAGCACGAACAGGCTGTTAAAGACGCGGTCGACATTATAGCGGCCGTCGGGGCGCTTGGTTCCCTCGATGCGCTCCGCGCCCACGATGAACGACGTGCCGTCGCCCACCAGATCGGCAAAGGCCTTGCGCGCCTCCGGCGAGGCGATTTCGCCATTCAGCATGAACAGAAACGGCACCGATGTCTCGGGCCAGATGAGATGGGTTATGCCGGTCGCTTCAGTGCCGGGCGGGCCGTTGGCGCTGAGGGTCAAGAGCCTGCTCGAAAATCCATTGCCGATTTTCCGGCTTCCACTTTTCCGCCTGGGGAACGTTCGCCTGCACGATGCGCAGCTTGACGCGCGGGATCGACCGCGTCGGTCGCGCCCGCGAGACGGACCTCGCCCCATAGCCAGCCCGACGCGAGCAGCGCCACGCAGATCGCGGGGAGCGGCCAGGTTCGCGCGGCCTCGCGCGCGGCCGGTCCGGCGAGCGCGGCCGGGCTCGCGGCGATGAGAAGCGTCAGCAATGTGAGGCTGTAAATGCCGAAAATCGATGTGGTCTGCGCCAGCGCGGCATTGCCGGCAAACGCGTAGCCCCACAGATTCCAGGGGAATCCCGTCAGGATGTGGCCGCGCAGCCACTCCGCGCCGAACAGCGTGGCGGCAAGGATGAAGATGCGCGCCGCTCCCGGCCGCCAGAGCGCGATCGCGGCCCAGGCCGCCAAAGCGTAGAACAGCGCCAGGCCCGCGGGCAACGCGGCGACCGCCAGAGGCATCAGCCAGGCGAACTTGTCCGCTTCGACGAGAAACGCAAAGCCGAGCCAATATAGGCCGGCGAAGAAGAAGCCGAAGCCGAAACCCCAGCCGGTCAGAGCGGCCTGCCGCCAGGTGGCGCGCCGGGAGCGCGCGGCGGCACCGTGCGGCGATGCCGTCGAGCAGCCAGACAAAGGCGGGGAAGATCAGGAACAGCAGCGGCCAGAGATGAAACGGCGCGAAGGCGCCGACCGACGCCGCGCCGAGCACGAAGCTGAACAGCACCCGCCGCCAGCCTCGCAAAGCCGATACAGCGCGCGGCAACCGCCGCCGGCGTTAGCCATCGGAGATTGGGCTTCGTATCGACCAAACTCACGCGCGTGTCTCCGCTTCCATGATGCTCGCATCGCGCATCGAAGGGCCGGAGGCAAGCGCAATAGAGAGATAGCGCGCAATTATGATCGCAAGGTGATGCGACAGCCGTCCACGTATTCGCCGGGCCAATGCGGAGTGCCCCCGGATCTCGGCTTCGCGCTGTCGGGGCGACGGCGGCCCGGGTCAGGCCGCCTGGATTTGGGCCGAGGACGGGCCTTCGGGATCGGTGAAGCGCAGTCTCAGCTTTTTGACGCGCCGCCGGTCGGCCTCCAAGACCTCAAACTCCAGCCCTGCCGGGTGGCGTACGACTTCGCCGCGCATGGGCACGCGGCCCAGCATGGTGAAGACGAGGCCGCCGAGCGTTCCGACATCTTCGTCGTGGTGGCTGGTCAGTGTCTTGCCGATCTTGGCCTCGACGTCGGCGATCTCGGCGCGCGCATCGGCGATCAGCGCATTGCCGTCAGCGGTGAAAAGCGGCGCATCCTCAGAATCGTGCTCGTCCTCGATATTGCCGACAACCTCTTCAAGCAGATCCTCGATGGATACCAGACCGTCGGTTCCGCCATGCTCGTCGATGATCAGCGCCAGATGGATATGCCGGTTCTGCATGCGCACCAGGAGATCGAGCGCCGACATCGAGGGCGGCGCAAAGATCAATTCGCGCAAAATCCCGGCCTCGGCGATGGTTTTCGACAGATCGGCGGCGCCCAAATTCATCATCGCGGCGCCGTCGCCGGCTCGCCCCTGCGCAATGACCCAGCCCATCAGATCCTTGACGTGGACCATGCCGAGCGGCTCATCGAGCGTGTCGCGATATACCGGAACGCGGGAATGGCTGCCCTCGGCAAAGACCGCAAGCAACTCGCCCAGATTGGCGCTTTCCTCTATCGCGACGATCTCCGCCCGCCGGATCATCACGTCCTCGACCCTGAGCTGCTTGAAGGCGAGGGTCTTTTGCAGCATGGCGCGTTCAGCCGCGCTGAATGCGTCGGCATCGGCGTTCTGCAGCGCCTCCTCGATGATCGCGCGGGAATCGATCTGGCTGGAAAAGCCCAGATTGGCCACCAGGCGGTCGAACCAGCGGCCCCCATTTTCGTGGCGCTCGCCGTTCATCGGATTGGTATGTCCATCGGTCGTCATGTCTTGAGCCATCAGCCGGTTTATGCCGGCGCTTCGTCGGAGGTGGAAAGATACGGATCGGGGATGCCGATGGATGCGAGAATGTCGCGTTCAGCGGCTTCCATAAGTTCGGCCTCGGCATCGGTCTCGTGATCGAAACCGGCCAGATGCAACAGGCCATGCACGGTCAGATGCGCCAGATGGAGGATCGGAGGCTTGGCTTCGCCTGCCGCTTCGCGCATCACCGTTTCATAGGCGATGGCGATGTCGCCGAGCGGCTGTGGCTCACCGGCGGCCGCTAGAGCGGACGGCAGCGCCGGAGGCGGGAAAGGACAGCACGTTGGTCGGGACGTTGCGGCCGCGATATTGCGCATTGAGCGCTGCCAGGGCGTCGTCGGAGGTGAGCAGAATCGTCGACCTCGCCGCCAGCGACAGCTGGGACCTTGGATGCGGCGGCGTCATAGGCGCGCCGAACCGCAGGCTCGACGTCGCCGACAGTCTTCCACGCATCATGCGCGATCAGAAGGGTCGATGCAACTCGGTCCAGGCTCGTCATCGGAGCCTTCGGTTTCGTCAGCGGCCACGACGATGGGGCTGAGACTGTAATCTGTGATCATCATACGAATTCAGCGACAGGCTTTAACGGGCCTTATCATAAGCCTCCACGATACGTTGCACCAATTCGTGCCGCACCACATCGGCCGAAGTAAATGGAATATGCGCGATTCCCTTAACGCCTTCCAGGATACCGATCGCCTCGCGCAACCCGGAAACCTGGCCAGGCGGCAAGTCAATCTGGGACGGATCGCCCGTCACCACCATCTTGCTGCCTTCGCCCAGGCGGGTCAGAAACATCTTCATCTGCATTGAGGTACAATTCTGCGCTTCGTCAAGAATGATCGTAGCATGGCTGAGCGTGCGGCCCCGCATGAATGCGAGCGGCGCTATCTCGATAACACCGCTTTCCAGGTCGCGTTCCACCTTCTCGGCGGGCAGAACGTCGTAAAGCGCATCGTAGAGCGGGCGCAAATAGGGATCGACCTTTTCGCGCAGATCGCCGGGCAGAAACCCGAGCCGCTCGCCGGCCTCGACGGCGGGGCGCGACAGGATCAGCCGCTCGGTCTCGCCGCGCTCCAGCCGGCCGGCCGCGTGCGCCACGGCGAGATAGGTTTTGCCGGTGCCCGCCGGGCCGGTCGCGAAGATCAGTTCCTTGGCCTGGAGCGCCTCGATATAGCGGGTCTGCATGAGCGTGCGCGCCGAAACCAGCCGTTTGCGGGTGCGAAGCTGGCCGAGTTCGGGGCCTTCGCCCTTGTCCTTGTCCTTCTGGTGCCGGATGCCCGCATTGGCGTGCCGGATCGCGCCGTCGACATCGCCCAGGGCGATCGTGTGTCCGGATTTAAGCCGCGAATAGAGGTGTTCCAGCACGTCCTTGGCCATCGCGCAGCCGCTTTCGCTGCCCTTGACGACGATGACATTGCCGTGCGCCACGGCTTCGACGCTGAGCTTCTGCTCCAGCATGGAGAGATGCGCGTCGAATTGACCGAGAAGGTCAGCCAGCAGGCGGTTATTGTCGAAATGGATTTCGGTTCGCGAGGCGTTCTTATCGGGCGCCGCCGTTTTTGCTCCGCCTCTGGCGGTCGGGGACGCGGGTCCACGTAATTGAGGCAATAACCTCTCCTGATATCCCTAGGCGAACACATCGAGATGTGCGCCCGTGCCGTCTTCAGGCCCCGGCCGCCATGTGCAATCCCGTCATAGCAGAATCAGTTCCAGAAATTATGACACCGCTCAAGCTGTTTGCGCCCGCATGCGTAATATTTACTAAGGCGATCTCGCCGATGCAGCTCTTGCGCCGCATCGACATGAACCGCCTGCAAAAACGGCGACCGTCCCGCCAATTGCCCCGGTTTGCGGCCGGCTTTCTCCAATAAGACCGGCAGGTTGCGCCCGAGCTGTGACCGGTTGAAGGCCTCCTGCTGCGCGCTCAGCATCTCCTGCAGAATTGCGAGTCGCTGTGACTTAACGGCATCAGATATATGGTGTTCCATCGTCGCTGCGGGAGTCCCCGGCCGGGCGCTATATTTGAAGGAATAGGCCTGCGCGAAGGTCACCCTGCGGACAATATCGAGGGTTGCCTCGAAATCGGCGTCGGTTTCGCCGGGAAAGCCGACGATGATATCCGTCGACAGCGCGATGTCCGGACGTGCCGCGCGGATGCGGTCGATCAGCCGGAGATAGTCGGCGGCGGTGTGTTTGCGGTTCATCGCGGCGAGGATGCGGTCAGCGCCTGCCTGGAACGGCAGATGCAGATAGGGCATCAGCGCCGGAATGTCGCGATGCGCGGCGATGAGATCGGCGCTCATATCGGCGGGATGGCTGGTGGTGTAGCGCAGCCGGTCTAGTGCCGGGGATCGCGGCGACCGCTTCAAGCAGCCGCGCCAGGGTCCACTGGCCGCCGCCGGGCCCCGCGCCGTCATAGGCGTTGACGTTCTGGCCAAGCAGCGTCACCTCGCGCACGCCGAATGCGGCAAGGCGCTGCGCTTCGGCGATCACGTCGGCGGCCGGCCGGGAAAATTCGGCGCCGCGCGTATAGGGCACGACGCAGAAGCTGCAGAACTTGTCGCATCCTTCCTGGACGGTGAGGAAGGCGGTGGGCGAGCGGCGGGACTGTGCGGGCCGGCAATGCCGCGAATTTGTCCTCTTCCGGAAATTCGGTCAGCACGATTTTGGCGCCGCTTTGCTCGGCGCGGCGGACGAGCTCGGGCAGGCGGTGATAGGTCTGCGGCCCGACCACAAGATCGACCACCGGCGCGCGGCGCAGGATTTCCGCGCCCTCGGCCTGCGCGACGCAGCCGGCAACGGCGATCATCGTGCTCAGGCCGTCGGCGCGGCGCCGGTCACGCAGCAGGCGAAGCCGGCCAAGATCGGAATAGATCTTCTCCGCCGCTTTCTCCCTGATATGGCAGGTATTGAGCACGATGAGGTCGGCGGCTTCCAGATCCGCCGTTTCGGCATAGCCCTCCGGCGCCATCGCCTCAGCCATGCGAACGGAATCGTAGGCGTTCATCTGGCAGCCATAGGTCTTGATATGAACTTTCTTGGTCAATGCGGCACCGTCTCTGCTCTCAAATCTTTTATCTTACGCATCGTTCGCCGATAAAACCGGCCGGACAGCCGCCGCCTGCTTCGGCTCGACGGCATGCGGCTGGCGTGTCCGCGCGGTCAGGAGCTGCGAAAAGTCGAAGCCGCACACGTTCGAACGCGTGAACGGCAAGCTTCTTGCGGTCGCCGACCGCCGACATCGCCACCGGCTCGCCCAGCCGGACCTGCACATCCAGCGGCCCGGCTTTCAGCACGCCCCATGCGTGGCTCAGCATGTCCATGTCACCATACCATGCCACGGCCGGACGCTGCTGGCGATTCATCGGTAATCCATGCACACGCGTATAGACGATGGCGATGGTCTGCAGCAAATGGCCGTCGCCGTTGGTTTCGCTCGGTTCGATGGCGGCGAACAGCGAACTTTTGAACGGCAGGACCTGATTGCCGTCGCTGCTGGTGCCTTCCGCGAACAGGATGACCCGCTCCTTCGCCACCAGCCGCTCCAGGATCTGCGCACGCGTGTCGGCCACGGAGGTTCGCCTGGTGCGGTCGACGAAGACCGTCCGCTGCAATTTGGCAAGCGCGCTGATGAACGGCCAGGTGGCGACCTCGTTCTTGGCCACGAAGCTCAGCGGCGCGATGCTGCCCAGCACGGGAATGTCGAGCCAGGAGATATGGTTGGAGACCAGCAGAACCGGTCCGGGGGCGATCGGCGCGCCGCTCAAATGCACCCGGATGCCCAGCAGCTTGCAGACCGCATTGTGATACCAATAGGGAACGTAGCGCTTAAGCGGCAGGCCGCTGGCAATCAGCAGCGCCTGGATCGGCATGAGCGGGATGGTCAGCAGCAGGAACAGAGTGAGTATGGTGCTCGCCCGCAGAACGCCCATGCCTGCCTCCTCCCACTTTGGCTTAAATCAAGGGTCTCGCGCGGCACCATAGCGTTTTGCAGGCCCGGCAACAAACGCTGTCTGCACCGGCAGCATCCAGCCACAGCGCGGCGGCAAACGGTTGATCTGGACAGCGCTTCGCATTGTGGCGTCCGCGCCACAATTGTTATGAAATTGTTACGGCATCTCCGCTGCTTACGGTCTATTCGACGAAAATTTGCGGATGCCGTTTTCTCGCCGTTTCGTCAGATGGCAAACAATCATCCAGTGATTTTAAGCCTTTAGACTTAGTTCACCTGTGGCGTGCCATCCGATTCCGGTCGCCGCAAAAACTGACAATACCGTCAGTTACTGATGAATATGTCATACCTGCCACTTGCCTAAAGTTGAGGGCTGCGCAATGAATGATCAGGGAATGAAGAAACCGCTGCGTTGGCTTCGGCGAGAGCGCGGCACCACGGGGGTGGATAATAATGCCTATCCTTTCGAGGACTGGACATAAGTTCGGGGTCGCAACCGTCGCGCTGCTGAGCGTCAGCGCCGCCGCAGTCACATCCGCACATGCCGGCGCCTTCGCAGTTCGCGAGCAGTCGGCCTATTTTCAGGGCATGTCGTTCGCCGGATCGGCGGCCGGTGACGAGCTGAGCTCGATGTTCTGGAACTCGGCCGCGGCCGCCGCCGTGCCGGGCATGAACAGCGAATCCAGCGTATCGCTGGTCATTCCGCAGTCGGACATAACCGCGACGGACGGGTTGCTTCTGAACCCATTTGTGAACCCGGGTGCTGACACTCATAGCGGAAATATCGGCGATCCGACGGCCGTGCCGGCGAGCTACGCCAATTATCAGTGGAACGATCGCCTGTTTTTCGGTCTGGCGACCAATAGCCAATATGGCTTCAAGACCAAGCCGGACCATTTGGATTTCGCGGGGACGCCTATCGCCCGAACTTCCGATATTTTCTCGATCAATTTCAACCCGAACCTCGCCTACAAACTGACACCCGAACTTACGCTCGGCGTCGGCGCGCAGATCATGTACGCCAAGGTCCGCTTGGGCAGCGACGGTGTCGATATTGATGGTCCTGGGGGGAACCCGCCGCTACCGGGCCGAACGGATAAGGTCGATGACTGGGCGTTCGGCGCCACGGCAGGCGTAATCTGGAAGCCGGCACAAGGCACCAGCATTGGCGTTGGCTACCGGTCCGCCATCCAGGTTAATGCTGAAGGGTCTTGCAACGGCTTGGGCCTGTCAAATCTCGCGGCCGGTGCGCAGGGCGGGAATGCGTTCGGTTGCCTGACCGGCGCGCATGTCACGACCGATATTACGCTCCCGGACTTGGTCACGGCCAGCATCCGGCAACGCGCCAGTGACCGCCTGACGCTGCTCGGAACGGTGGAATGGACGAACTGGAGCCGCGTTGGCGCCGAGGCAAAGTTTAAGAATAATGACGGGCAAGTGGTTGACGTCTTTCCGCTGGGCTACGACGATGGCTGGTTCTTCTCCGCCGGCGCGGAATATGCGTGGAGTGCCGCGACAACTCTGAGAGCTGGTATCGGCTATGAAATTTCGCCGATCTCGGACGAAGTCCGTAACGTCGCGCTGCCGGACAACGACCGCATTTGGCTTAGCGTGGGCGCGAGCACCAAGCTGACGGATCGCATCACCGTCGATCTGGCTTACTCGCATCTGTTCGTGAAGGATTCACCGATCGAGACGTCTGCTTTGGGTCAGACCCTCCTGGTGGCGGAAGCCAGCGGCGACATCGACATCGTTTCGGCCAGCTTCAAGTATCATTGGGGCGAGTCGCCCCCCGAGCTGGAGCCGCTGAAATAGTCCGGCTTTCCATGCCCGAATAGCAAATGAAGGCCGGCTTCGCAGCCGGCCTTCGCATTTGAGGAACCCCGTCAAGCCGCATCCAGGATCAGGCGGTAACCGACGCCGGGCTCGCTTTCGATAAACCGCGGATTGGCCGAGTCGTCGCCGAGCTTCTGGCGCAGATGGCCGATATAGATGCGCAGATAATGCACATCGTCCTCATGCGCCGGCCCCCACACCTCGCGCAGAATCTGCCGGTGCGTGACAATGCGGCCAGCGTTCTGGGCCAGCATCCTGAGCAGATCGAATTCCTTGCGGGTCAGCTTCACATCCGTACCGGAGACGGAGACCTTGTGCTTGGGCACATCCACCACCAGTTCGCCAACGACGAATTCCGCCGCCGCGCTTACCAGCTCAAGCTTTGCCCGGAGCGCCGCCCTGACACGGGCCAGCAACTCCTCGATGCTAAATGGCTTGGTCACATAATCATTGGCGCCGCTGTCGAGCGCGCTCACTTTCTCCTGGTCCTTGGTGCGCACCGACAGCACGATGATCGGCACATCGGAGGATTCGCGAATGCGGCCGATCACCTGCTGCCCGTCGAGATCAGGCAGGCCGAGATCGAGTATGACCAGATTGGGCTGAGAGACGGCGCATTTTGAGATGCCATCCTCACCGCGCGGCGCCTCGACCACATCGTAGCCCTGCGCCGTCAGGCTGATGCGGAGGAACTTCCGGATCTGCGGCTCATCGTCGATAATCAGAATGCGTTTTGCGATCAACTGACGCCTACCTCTTCACTCAATTGCTCATCCGCTTCGCCGTGCGGAATGGATGGCGCTTCCGTCAGCGGCAGCATGATCTCGATCGTGGTGCCCTTGCTGTTCGGCCCGTCCTTGGCGGCGATGCGGCCGCCATGCGCCTCGATGATGCCGCGGCAAATCGAGAGGCCGAGGCCAGTCCCGGCAATCTGGGAATCCTTGGCGCGCACCCGGTAGAAAATATCGAACACCGCGTTGCGCGCTTCCGCCGGTATGCCGACCCCGTTGTCGCTGATTCGCAAGATCAGATCGCTATCCTTCTTGAACGCCTGCACCGCGATGCGGCCGCCGTCGCCCGTGTATTTTATCGCATTGTCGAGAATGTTGCCAAGCACCCGCTCCAGGAGAACAGGATCGAGATGAACGAGGGGCAATGTCGGCGGGATGTCGAAGGTAACCTGGCGATGTTCAAGCGCCTTGCTGAACTGCTTCATCGCCCGGCCGGCATTCTCGCGCAGGTCGCACCATTCGCGCCGGGGCTGCAAAGCGCCGTAGCCGAGGCGGGTCATGTCGAGCAAATTCTGGACGAAACGGTTGAGCCGCTCACTTTCGTCGAGAATGGTGGTGACCAGTTCGACGCGCCCGCCATCGGTCAGATTGTCGACCCTGGCAAGCGTCGTCGCTGAGCCCAGAATGGAAACCAGCGGCGTGCGCAGATCGTGCGACACCGAGGAGAGCAGCGCCGAACGCAATTGCTCGGTTTCGGTGAGCAGCCGCGCTTCTTCGATGTCAGCGGCCAGATTGGTGCGCTCGACGGCGACCGCGACCTGATCGACCAGGGTTTCCAGAAGCCGCCATTGATCCGGCGCCATAGCGCGCTGGCGTTCCTTGAATGCGACGCCAAGCAGTCCGACCATGCCCCGACGCGTCCGCATCGGCAGGAACAGCCAGTCGGCGGCGGGCAGCGTCTCCGACTTCCAGCCGGCGGGACTGCCATGCTCCCAGGCCCATTCCGCCGCGCCCCAATCCTTCAGCGCGAGCTGATCCTCGGGCGGATAGCCGGCCGCGATCTGCAGCCGTCCGTCTTTTTGCGGCAGCAGCACCAGCGACGCGGACTGCAAGGTCGAGGCGACATGATGCACCGCTGCCCAAAGCACATCTTCCAACGCTGCGGCGGCGGCAATCTTGCGGCTGAATTCATAGAGGTTGGCGGTCCGCTGCGCCGACACGCGCATGGCCTGGATCTGCACCTTGAGCCGAGCCGCCAGATTGCCGACGATGACCGAGACCAGAAGGAAAAACACGATGGTCAGCAGATCGTCGCGGCGGAAGCCGGAAAAGTTGTAGTATGGCTTGGTGAAGAAGATGTTGTAGGCGAAAAAGCTCAGCGCGCTTGCCAGGATCGAGGGGCCGCGCCCGAAATAGATCGCGATCAGGATGACCGCCGTCATGAAGATCAGCGACACATTCGGCAAAGGCAGCACGAAGGAGACGCCATAGGCCAGCGTCGCCGCCAGCCCGACGCCCAGCGTCGCCAGCATATAGAAGTTCCACTCGCCGAACGCCGTCCTGAAGCCACCGCTGATGACGTCGCGGCGGGCATTCTCCTCGTCCGGCGACACGATCGTCAGCTCGAATTGCGTCGCCTTGCGCAGCAGCGTCTGCGCCACCGTTTCGCGCAGCCAGCCCGTCCAGCGCCGCGGACGCTGCCGTCCGACCATCAGCCGCGTCACGTTGCGCTTCAGCGCGTAGGCGACGATCTCGTCCGCGACATGCGCTTCGGCATGCATGGTGACCACCTCGCCCTCCAGCCTTTCGGCCAGCCGCATGGTCTCGGCGATACTGTCCTTGGCCGCCTCCGACAGGCTTTCATAATGCGGCGTGCGGACATAGAGCGCGATCCAGGGAATGCGCTGGCGCTCGGCCATGCGCCGCGCGGAGCGGACCAGCCGCTTGGCGACGGCCGCTTCGTTCAGGCAGACCAGAAGCCGGTCCTGCGCCGGCCATGGGCCGGGAATTGCATGGGCGCGCATATGGTTGACCATCTGCGCGTCCACTCGCTCGGCGGCAACGCGCATGGCGAGTTCGCGCAAGGCAGTCAGATTGCCCTTGCTGAAGAAATGCGTGATCGCCCTGCCCGCCTGCTCGGGCATATAGACCTTGCCCTGGCGCAGGCGCTGGATGAGATCGTCGGGGGGCAGGTCGATCAGCTCGATCTGGCTGGCAAACTCCAGAACGTTGTCGGGCAGCGTTTCGCGCACCTGGATTCGCGAGATGCGCGCCACGACATCGTTGAGGCTCTCAATATGCTGGATGTTGAGGGTGGTATAGACGTCGATCCCGGCGGCAAGCAGGTCTTCGGCGTCCTGGTAACGCTTTTCGCGGCGGCTGCCGGGAACGTTGGTATGGGCCAATTCGTCGACGAGGACGAGCTTGGGCGCGCGTTTCAGGATGGCATCGACGTCCATCTCGCCGAAATAGCGGCCGCGATACGAAATTTGCTGGCGGGGAATGATTTCCAGGCCGCGCAGCAGGGCCTCGGTTTCGACCCGGCCGTGGGTTTCTACCACACCGGCCACCACGTCGATGCCTTCAGCGCGGTGCGCCTGCGCCGCCTGAAGCATGGCATAGGTCTTGCCGACGCCGGGAAAGGCGCCGAGAAAGATCTTCAACTTACCTTGGCGCTGAGGGTTGGTGTCTTCCAGTGGCGTCGTGGGCGCCGCGCGATGATCAAGCTCGGTCATGGCCGCCGGCGGCTAACGCCTTTTCCGTGTTGCCCATGAGGCGTTATAGCGGCTTTGGGCAGCCCTGTCCGCAGTTTCGGATGAGGCATGATTGCCGCTTCACCTTGCCACTTCCAAGCCGCCGCATTTTTGAATAAGGATAAAGTATCGCTGAAAGTTTCCGCAGACTATTTAATTAAATTCGTAACAAGATAGGCTCTTCACGGATGATTCCGGTGGACTACCGACTGTAGGATGCATTGCCGAATTCATGTTTCAGAGGAAGCCGTGGATAGAATCCCGCCCATTACGCGCCGGAAGACACTGACCAGACAAGCCGCAGATGCAATCCGCGCCAAGATCGTGGGCGGCGAATTCCAGTTCGGTGAAGCGCTGTCGGAGGTTACGCTCGCGACGGAACTGGGCGTCAGCAAAACGCCGGTGCGCGAGGCGCTGCTGCAGCTCAAGAATGAAGGGCTGGTCGAGATCATCCCGCAGCGGGGGACCTTCGTGTTCCAGATGACGATCGAGCAGCTGCGCCAACTCGTCGAAATGCGCGAGCTGCTGGAAGCCGCCTCGCTGCGGTTCGCCATGCGCAGCGGAGCGCAACTGGGCGATACGCTGCGTATTATCATTGACCGGATGACGCTCGCTTTCGAGCAGCGGGATCCCGTATCCTACCGGCGCCACGACGCCGACTTCCACTATTCAATCATCAAGGCGTCCGGCAACGCCTTCATCGACTCGGCCTATCACATCATCGCGTTCCGCATTCAGGCCCTGCGCAACCGGCTATCGGTGGATGCTCAGAACTGGCGATCGCTGGAGGTCCACAGCGAAGTGGCGCAGCTTATCCAGGACGGGCAGGTCGAGGCCGCGGAGGCAAAGCTGGTCGAACACATTTCCGATGCGCTCAATGCCTATCTGGTGAGGACTAAGGCCGCCGCCGCGAGCTGAAGCGGCAATGTCGACGGCGGTGCTAAGGCTTTTTCGGAAGCGCGGCCACGAGCGTCGAACTCATGAAGGGTTTGTCCACGAAGCCGAACGGATTGGCGGCGGCGGCCCGAGCGCGCAGCGGCGCGTCCAGATTCGCGGAGGCAAAAACGCTGCGGATGCCGAAGCGCTGCCAGATTTCGATTGCGGCGTCGATGCCGTCGCGCACGCCGCGCAGGCGAACGTCCATGATCATCACATCGGGATGCTGGATGCGTGCAAGCTCGACTGCGGCATCGGCCGAATCGACTGCTCCCACAACGTGATGGCCCGCATTCTGCACCGCCATTTCGATATCGAGGCGAACGAAGGGCTCGTCCTCGACGACGGCGACGCGCAGGGCGGAGGTTTGCGGGAAGGCGTCGTCGCCATTGTCCGACACCGGTTCATCCGACATGTGAGCCGACCGGCCCGCAGCCCAGGATGGCAAGCGAAATGTCGCGCTGGCCGCAGTGTACTGCGTCATGGGACGGCCCCTTCTTCCCGGCGATCACCTTGCCGCTACCCAAGCGACCATGGCGATCCGTTGCCCCTCTTGGCATGCCGGTGAGCATAACGCCCAGCCATGCTCAGTCAATGATTCAATGATTATGACGCATCGCGCCGCTCGGCTCGCGCGCGAAAGCTATTGCTTCCGCATGTCCACCCGGTCGGCCTCCATAGTGTAGCCGGTGGCGGCGAGGCCCGTGAATTGCCGGGCCGTCTTGATCGTTCCGGTCACGTAGACGGGCTCGAATTGCCCGTTGACCTCAAAGCCGTCCGCCGCCTTGACATAGATGATCTGGTTGGGCGGCGGCGGCGGCACATGGATGCAGGCTCCGACAAACGGCACCAGCAGGAATTCCTTGATCTTGGTCGCGTCGAAATCCAGCGGCACGACGTAGCCTCCGATGCGGACGCGCTTGCCGTCCAGCTCGGCGACCACGGCGGGCACCTCGTTGGTACCGGGCTGCTGCGAGCGAAAGGACATCCATGGAGCTTCCGGCGTCTGCGGCATGACAGGCGCGCCGTCGAGCCCGCCGGGCGGACGCGCATTGGCGAGGAAGCCTCTGGATTTGAGGCTGGGTGCAGGGGCCCGCGCGGCGGGCGGCACGAGCTGGCCCCATGCCAGGTCGGTCGCGGCGTCCGTCCCGGCCGCCCATGCGGCTGCGGGCGACAGCAGCAGCGTCAACAAAGCCGCCCTGAGCAATGCGCTGATCATGCGGGTTCTCCTATTCATGTTCGAACGGTCATGCCATCGGCGAGTGAAAGCCGATAGGCGCGGAAGGCCGGCAGCAGTCCGGCAAGAATGCCGGCCAGGACGATGCCGGCAAGACTGGTCCACTCGCTCTGCTTCAACGGCTCGATGGCGATATAGAGGCCATAGACCCTATCAATATAGGGCTGGAGCGCGATAAGCGCACCATAGAGCAGCGCGATGCCCAGCAAAACACCCAGCACGATCAGCAGCGCCGCCTCGGCGATCAGCAGGCCCAGAACAGTCGCCGGACGGGCGCCGACCGAACGCAGGATCGCCATTTCGCGCCGCCTCTCATTCAGCGTCGTCAGGATCATTGTCACCATGCCGAGCAGCGCCGTCGCCACGACCATCGCCGAAACGGCCGAGAGCGCGGTTTCCGCCGTGCTGACCAGCCCCCAAAGCTCCTGCAGAGTCGCGCCGGGCAGGATGGCGGAGAGCGGTTCGGCGCGGTATTCATCGATGGCGCGCTGGAGGCGGAACACCGCGAGCTTGGATTTCAACCCGATCAGCGCGGCGGTGATCGCCGTCGGCGTCAGGATCATCTTGCGAACCTCGTCCGCCGAGACGCTCTGGCCGGGAATGCGCGCGCCGCTCTGCCAATCGACGTGGATGGCCTCGATGGCTTCAAGGCTCACATGCACGGTGCGGTCAACGGGCGTGCCGGTTTTGGCCAGGATACCCGAGACCTGGAACGGCTTGTCATCATGTTCGAGGAACCCGGTCGAACCGAGCCCATGCGCGACGACGATCCTGTCGCCGACCTTATACCCTAGCTGCGCAGCGACATCGGCGCCGATCACCGCATCGAAGAGATCGCTGAAGGCGTGCCCTTGCGCGAATTCCAGCTGATGCGTGCGGCGGTAGCGGTAGCGCTGGAAGTAGTCCGGCGTGGTGCCCATCACCCGGAAACCGTGATGGCTGTCACCCAGTGAAATCGGCACGATCCAGTCGATATCCGGCGCCTGGGCGAGCTCCTGATAGGTTTTCCAGGTGATGTTATTGGTGGCGTTGCCAATGCGGAATACTGAATAGAGCAGGAGATTGAGCGCGCCGCTCCTTGCCCCGACGATGAGGTCGGTGCCGGAGATGGTGTCGGCGAAGCTCTGCCGCGCGCCGGTGCGCACCTTTTCGACGCCGAGCAGCAGCATGACGCTGACGGCGATGGCGAGGATGGTAAGCAGCGCGGTGAGCCGGCGATTGGCCAGCGACTGCCAGGCGAGGCGGAACACGATCATGGCCGCCCTCCGCCATTCTCGATCCGCGCGATGCTCTCCAGCGGCGCAACCCGGCTAAAGCGCGGCCCCAGGCTTTCATCGTGGCTGACCATGATCAGCGTCGCGCCGGCTTCCGTCGCCACCGCGAACAGCAGGTCGAGAAACGCCTCCTGCCGGTTACGGTCGAGCGCCGAGGTCGGCTCATCGGCGATGATGATGCGCGGCGCGCCGATCAGCGCCCGCGCCGCCGCGACGCGCTGCTGCTGGCCGACGCTGAGGCTGGCGGCGGACGCGCCCTGCACCAGCGAGGGCTCCAGCCCGAGCTTGCCGAGCAGCCTGGCGGCCTCGGCTTCCGCGCTGCCATTGGCCGTGGCGCGCTTCCGGCGTGCTGCGGAAAAACTCAAGGGCAGCAGTACGTTGTCAAGGACCGAGCCATAGGGCAGCAGGTTGAACATCTGAAAGATGATGCCGAAATGCTCGCCCCGGAAGCGGTCGCGCGCCGCGCCCCGCAGCTTTGCCAGATCCGTGCCGAGAACCATGATGCTTCCCGCCTGCGGCGTGACGATGCCGGCGAGCAGGCTGAGAAATGTCGATTTGCCGCTTCCGGAGGGGCCGATCAGCAAGAGCCGCTCGCCATCGGCAAGGGTGAAATCATCGATGGCCATCCGGAAGCTGTCACGGGCGGGCCAGGTGAAGCGCACTCCGGACATCGAAACGATGTCCGGAGCCGCAACAGGCATCACGGCCTTGAGCTGTTGCGCGGTCACGGTCTCACACCTCAGCCGATTTCGCCGAGATCGAGCTTGGGCGCCTCCCGCGTGACCTCGTAGCTGGTCTGGCCCTTCGGCGTCACCAGGTTGACGCTAAGCACGCGGGCGCCGGCGAACAGGTCGAAATATTTGAAGTTGATGCTCGTCAGCTTGGCGGGCGCGGCGCAATCCAGCGCATAGGTAACGTGGAATTCGGAATGGCGGTGTCCTTCTTCCGCTTCCTTGGCATCTGAATTGGCTGCGTCCTCATGCTCCTCGGCATGCTCATGTTCGTCCTCGGGCTGAATGAGGACTTCGGCCTCGGCCACTTTACAGCCTACGCCCGCCGGCAGCTTGAACACGCTGAGCGCGTCGGCGAGCGTCGCCTTCGCCTTCTCGACGGCTGCCTTCTGCTCGTCGGTGCCCGGCTCGTGCTCGAAACCGACGATGTCCGCGCCGGGCACTTCAAGTTCCATGGAGACGCTGTTGCCTTCGACGGCGATGTTCAGCTTGCCGTGGCCGTGTTCGTGCGGGCCAAGCTCGCGATGCTCCTCAGCGAGAGCCGGAAGGCTGACCGCGAATGCAGCGGCTGCAATGGTGACGGTGAGTTTATTCATTGTAGAAGATCCCTCGGGAAAACCGTCGCACGGCCCCCCATTAAAGTTCCAAATCGGCCGGACGATCGCAGCGCATCGCGCGAAAGCGACCCGGCCTATGACCGATCGTGCTTATGTGCTGCGCATCCGCTCAGAACGGCGCGTCAGATGGCGTGGGGTACGGGAGGCGCGCGTTGCCGGAATGCCCTTGGCAACGGCTCAGCGAGACGATCGCCGACGCGAGCGGGCGCTGTGGCTTTGGAGACAACGGGACGGTGAAGCTCGATCGCGGGCGGAGCGAGCAGGGTGCCGGCGACCATCTGCGCCCAGCACTTCGGGCACTGATTATGGTGATGACCATACGGCTGAGCGGGCAGGCGCGTGTGACCATGGGCGGCCAAAGTCAGCCGCCAGGCGCCATGCGTCCCGTGCGTGCCTTCCAAATGAACGTGAGTCGCGGCCAGCATCAGCTGCGCCAGCAAAAGCAGTGCGGCAAAGCAGCTTAGATAATATCGCCCAGGCCGGCGCTGATGCATGCCCATGCTGTCTCCCGAGCTGCGCACTATAGCCAAACAACGTGTCGAGCGAAAGGCTTGGAAGGCATCGGACGCCCGCCGCAAAGTTTGCGCCGGATTGGCGGACCTTGCGGCGCGGCTTTGGAGGATTTAGGGTCGGCGCCGAACGAGAGCCCGAGACGCGTCCTTGATGCTCATTCGACGACCCGATATCCGCTGAAGGAGGGTGCCGCAATCATTCCGGCACCGGAATGATTATGGCTGCCGCCAGCGAATTGCCCGCAATTCCGCCTGCCGAACACCGGCTGTCGCCGATCGGCTGGGCGCGCGAGCTGCGCGAGACTCTGGCGCTCGCATTACCGCTGGTGGTTGCACAGCTGGCGCAAATGGCTCTGTTCACCACCGATGCCGTGATGATGGGATGGCTCGGCCCGCGCTTTCTTGGCGCCGGCATGCTCGCCACCTCGTTCCAGCATCCGTTTTTCCTGTTCAGCGTCGGCGTGCTGTCGGCGGTTTCGCCGATGGTGGCGCAGGCAACGGGCGCAGGTGACACGGCAAGTGTCAGGCGCTCGATCCGGCAAGGATTCTGGGTCGCCCTCATGCTGACCTGCCTGCTGACGCCGGTCATCTGGTATGTACGGCCGCTGTTCGTGCTGCTCGGCCAGTCCGAAGACGTCTCCCTGCTGGCGCAGAGCTACGCACGCGCCGCCGTTTGGTTCTATTTTCCGGGGCTCGCCTTCATCGTCGTTCGGACGCTGCTCGCGGCGCATGGCGATACGTCGGTGGTGCTGCTCATCACGGTCCTTGGCATCGGGTTCAACGCGGCGGGCAACTACGCGCTGATGTTCGGCCATTGGGGGTTTCCACGGCTGGAACTGATGGGAGCGGGCATCTCCACCGCCTGCGCGAACACGCTGATGTTCCTAATGCTTCTGGGATATGCGCTGGCGCGTCCCGCCTATCGGCATTACGCACTGTTCGTGCGCTTTTGGAAACCGGATTGGTCGCGGTTTCGCAGCATCCTGACGCTGGGCATGCCGATCGGTTTCATGCTGATCGCGGAGGTGGGGCTTTTCGCCATCGCCGCCTTGTTCATGGGCCGGCTCGGGACCGATGAGCTGGCCGCCCATGCCGTGGCGCTGCAATATGCGGCCATCGCCTTCATGGTGCCGCTGGGGTTGAGCCATGCGACCACCGTGCGTGTCGGACTTGCCGATGGGCAGGGGAGCGTGGAGGGCGTGCGCAAGGCCGGATGGGTTTCAATCGCGCTGGGGACCGGCTTCATGGGGCTGACCGGCTTGACGTTCTGGCTGGTGCCGGAGGGGCTGGTGGCGCTGTTCCTGGATCCAACGGCTCTGCGCAATCAGCGGCCATTCGCTTTGGCGGTGAGCTATCTGGGGATCGCGGCGCTGTTCCAGCTCGCCGACGGGGCGCAGGTGGTGTCGGCCGCCGTGCTGCGGGGCCTGAGCGATACGCGCGTGCCGATGATGATTGCGATCGCCTGCTATTGGGGCGTCGGCCTTCCTATCGCCTATGTCTGCGCTTTCGTACTGGATATGGGCGGTACGGGTGTGTGGGCCGGGCTGGCAAGCGGATTGATTACCGTGGCGCTCACTTTGGTTGTCCGGTTTGCGCTGCGCGAGCGCGCCGACATCCGTTTAGCGGCGCGCGGTTCAAGTCTTACGTAAATCATATATGACGCCGGTCTCGGCGTATCGGCCCTTTGCGCCCGGTCACGGTTTCCGCAGCGCTTGCAGCTCCGCCGCTGTTCCCCTGAACACGTCGAGATCGACCGGGCCGCTGACGCCGGCGCGGCGGCCGCTGTCGTGATACTGCCAGAAGACCCACTGTTTTTCGCGAAATCGCGGCGCCAGGAATAGCCGGCGAACCCAGAAGCGCTCCGTGGGGAATTTTCCGGCAAGATAGGCGTCGTTGAATTCGCGCGTCGTGTAGATGATCGGCCGCACCTTATATTGCGCCTGCAGCGCGGCCATGAGCACCTGGATCTCGGCGGCCACGTCCTTGACCGCAGGCGTTTGCAGGCATGGCCCCATGCGCTCGGCATCGATGACGGGCGGCAGCGCGTCAGGATCGACCGGCACCACCCGAATGAAGTTTTCTGCCTGCACCTTTCCCGAACGGCACTGGGTAAAGAAATGATAGGCGCCGCGCGGAATGCCGGCCTGTTCCGCGCCGTACCAGTTTCGCGAGAAGCGGGGATCGTTGAACGTCTCTCCCTCGCTCGCCTTGATATAGGCGAATTCGATCCCGGCCGCCTTGAGCCGATCCCAGTCGATGATGCCCTGATGGCCCGAAACGTCGATCCCGCGCACGCTATATCGGTATGAGCCGTATTCCAGCCGTGGATAGACCACCTCCAGCAGCAGAAACACCGCTCCGATCGCCACCGCCAGGCTGATCGCTGTCCGCCATCCCATTCTCATGCCGCCCGATGCCACCCTTTCGCAGCATTCCCCCCGCAAGGACCGATCCCACGATTATACGATCGAAGCGTACCGCGCCAGCCGTGCTCCGCTTGACTATCGCAGCCATTCGCCCGACACAGCGTTGTCGCAAGAGGGATACGCCATGCCGGACATCGCCGTCGCCATCGAACCACAGCTCGACGCAGAGGAATTCCTCGCCGTGCTGGAACGCTCCGGCCTCGCCGAGCGCCGCCCCGCCGACAGCCCGGAGCGAATAGCGGCAATGGTCGCCAACGCCAATCTCATTATCACCGCGCGCGACGGCGGCCGGATCATCGGCGTGTCACGCTCGGTGACGGACTTTGCCTATTGCTGCTATTGCTCCGATCTCGCCGTCGACCGCGCCTATCAGGGCCAGGGCATCGGTCGGCGCCTGCTGGAGGCTACGAAAGCGGCGCTACATCCCAAGGCGACGCTGTTCCTGATCGCCGCGCCGAACGCGGTTTCCTATTACCAGCATATCGGCATGGACAGGAACGACCGGTGTTTCGCCATATCGGCGGCGAAACCATTGTGAGGGGATATGAGCGCCAAGACCAATGAAGGCAATTTCTTCGAGGATTTCAGCCTCGGCCAGACGATCCAGCATGCCACGCCGCGCACGCTGACCTCGGGTGACGCAGCGCTATACACCGCGCTTTACGGCAGCCGCTTCGCGGTACAATCCTCCGATGCCTTCGCGAAAGCCATCGGCTATGAGCAGCGATCGCCGCTCGATGATCTGCTGGTCTTCCATACCGTGTTCGGCAAGACCGTGCCGGACATCTCGCTGAACGCAGTCGCCAATCTGGGCTACGCCGATTGCCGCTTCCTGAAACCGATTTTCCCCGGCGACACGCTGAGCGCCGCATCCAAGATCATCGGTCTGCGAGAGAACTCCAACCGCAAGACCGGCGTCGTCTATGTGCGCTCGACCGGCCGCAACCAGCATGGCGGCACGGTGCTCGACTATGTGCGCTGGGTGATGGTGCGAAAGCGCGACGCGGCCGCCAAGATTTCGGCGAGCGAGGTGCCGCAATTGCCGGCGAGAGTCGAGCCTTCCGCGCTGGGCGGCGCCGTTCCGCCGCTCAAGCTCGCGGCCTATGACATGGCGCTGGCCGGGAGTGCGGCGCGCTGGGGCGACTATGCGGTGGGCGAGCGGATCGATCATATCGACGGCATGACCATCGAAGACGCCGAGCACCAGATGGCGACGCGCCTCTACCAGAACACCGCCAAGGTGCATTTCAACAATCATACCGAAAGCGCGGGCCGCTTCGGACAGCGTCTCGTCTATGGCGGCCACGTGATTTCGCTGGCGCGTGCGCTCAGCTTCAACGGCCTGTCGAATGCCTTCCACATCGCCGCGATCAATGGCGGGCGCCACGTCGCCCCGGCTTTTTCCGGCGATACCGTCTATGCGTGGAGCGAAGTGCTGGAGAAGGCGGAACTTGGCGGCCGCGACGATCTGGGCGCCTTACGGCTGCGCACGGTCGGGCTGAAGAACCGCTCGGCCGCCGGCTTCCCGCTGATGGCGGATGAGAATACGCCGGAGGAGGGGGTAATTTTGGAGCTGGATTATTGGGCACTGATGCCGAAGTGAGGGGCGCGGGGCGAGTGGGCGGCCGAGGTGGCTCCACTCGCCTATTTCTTGGCCCGCTCGCGGCCTGCTTTGATCAAGTCGATGATTTTTATCCCGGTTGCGGCCGCGACAATCACCAGGACGCAGACCAGAATACCATTTTGCCTGGTCCGATCGGGAGCGTTGGCGCGCGACGCCTCGACCATCGGCTTTATCGGTCCCCGCCGTACCAGGCAGGACACCATCCCGGTCGTGTAGTCGTAATAGTAGGTAAAGCGGGGATCCGCGCCCAACAGCAGGAAGCGGTCGATGCCGGCCGGCTTGGGCTTCGCCCGCAATTGCTCAGCCGCCGGCTCATAAAGGGCGGTATCGCAGACGCCCGAGGGCGGCTGAGATCCGGGAAGAACGCCTGGACCTCCCACATGCACCGCCATCAACGAGATCAGCCCGACGAGAAACGATCCGACTGTGGCCAAGATGCCCGTGAAGTTCAATATCCGGTAGATGTTGACGCGCACAGCGCCCTCCATCGCGACCGGACGGGAACATCATTGGCCTATCCGGCGCCACTCCAGCATTGTCTTCGGCCCGCCGCAGGATTCGCGGCGGAAACGGCTCTGTTGATGGTAAACATTTGTTTTTCTTCGTGTTTTTCTCTATTTAGGTTGCGCCCAGATCTTCGGAAATCGCATCTTTTGCGTGCCCGAGTCAGCTTCAATTTTATTCTCTATCATTATGGTGCAAAAATCAATGCACCAATTAATGTGTTATACTACAGTTCATAAATTACCGATTTGTGACAAACATAAGTCGACGAAAAAACTTCCCTTCGCGCATCAATTTTGATAAATCCGTTAATGTAAATGAGTCTTATGATTCATATGCATAAAGACCCGCAGCTCTTCCCGATACCGTCGATGTCCCACAGCGCAACGTGACGGCGATTCGAGGTTCAAATGAACGGCCGACCGAAGGGGCGCCAGGAAGATTTGCAAGCTCGGAAGGAATGGTCCGTCCGGCTGAACAGATTTGCGAGCGCGAAGACTCCCAAACAGCGGCAAGCCGTTATAGAAACCGCGCTCAAGATCAACCCGGGCGGGACCATCAGCGAGATGCTCCACGCTTGGGGCTATTCCGCCTCTGCGAGGGGACGCAAACCGAAAGACGCGCCGGAGGTCAAACCAGAGACCACTGCACGCGTACGCTTAGAGCGCGCCCTGACTGACTTATTCGGCAAAACTCCGACTCCCGTACCAAGCCTCTACGCGAAACTGGCGGGCAGAATCGAAATCACCGTGGTGGATGCATGGCGGATTCTTGCCGCGCTAATCTTCACCTGGCCTGATGCCTTAAACGAAAAGTTCGATGCGAAATCGAAGTCTGGGCGCGAGTTGGCGCGGACGATGGGCGAAACCTTTATCCGGGAGTTGCTTGCCGAGTTGTCCACAGGCCGGTCTCGCGAATGGACTGCCGAAGAGATGCGGACGAAAGGATTCAGGTTAGTGGACGAAGAGCGCGTCGCCGCGCGAACCTTTATCAGCGAAGCGGGGCGGCACGAAGGGGCACTCATCGTCGCGGGCGCGAAAAGCATCTTGATCGGTGAGCATCCCGTGAACGCGATGAGACAGTTTCATGAACTGACAAGCCAGTTCATCGCGAAAGAGCACAAAGGTCTTCTGATATTTGTGTTTAACTCCGCGATTTTCGAGGCAGGCAAGGACGGCTTCAATCTTATTTATAATATGGGCCTGCTCTCCTCGGCACTCATTGCCTTCGCTCTCTTTCCGGAAAACTACGACTATAGACAGCCCATACAAGAGCATAAAGTCGATTGGTCTGCATGGAGAACGCTGGGCCGGCGATGCTGCGTCGTTATACGCAAGCCCCCGCTGATTGATCCGTCTAGTGGCCAGTTCCTGAAACTATCGAGCTTTGATGACTTTGTGGCTGCTTGGCGACCGGAACAACATTTTGAACATCTTGGGGAATTACGGGGATTCGTGCGCTTTGAGAGCACTCATGTACTTCCACGCAATTACCCCCCAACGTTTGGTGAGGCAGTGGCGGGCAAGGATCTGTATTGGGATGTCACTGTCCGGCCGACCTACGGCGAACCGAACGGGCTAGAAGTGGAGTATTTCATACCACCGCTCCCTAATATTGAAGCAACAACAGAAAGTCAGGAAAAGCATGAAGACTCTGGCCGCTCGTCCTTTGCGCCACCGCGTGGCCGGCCGACAAAGAAAACGACTTCGATCGAGGAAGATGTCTACTATTTGGTGCGTCAGCAGAGCCCTGGTGTATATTACGATGATGCATATAAGGCAATCTATCGAGCAGTGCGCGGGCGCCTTCATCTGGACGCCGGCGAAACGCACTCAAAGAACCTGAACGCCGCGGCCGCCCTCCGCCAGATTGGTTATGAAGTGCTGCCAATTTCCGCGATGCTATCCTTATTTCCCCTCACTCTGCGTTTTGCTGGGTCGGAGGAATCGCGCACTGAGGACAAATCGCAACGTGGTGGGTAAAACATGAGGCCAAACTTAAAATTTAATTTGATTTAAAAAAAACTGACGCTGATTATCCGGGGTGCGGGCCGCAGTTGGGGGGATCTTGAAATTGTCATACAGTGCGCTTTTGGCGGTCTGCGCATTTTTCTCTCCTATGACTATTGCCTATAACTCAACCTGAGGTTGCGTTATAGGCGGCTTGCGCGTAGAAGGAGAAAAAATGGCGGGGAAATAAATGGTTTACGGCGCGCTGACAGCATTCCTGGAAAGGGATCGGCTGCCTCCATCTGGAGTTGTTCTCACGACGGTTTTGTCGGGCGGTTGCCCTCTTAGTTGCCCTTTCTGCATAGTCAATCAGCGCGACGAACGACGACAGCAATCTTATGTCACCGCCGGGCACCTGACTGGCGCATTAGAGGCGCTTGAGCGACGTGGTCTGTTGGGTGGCGCGGCGATTGTCGGCGATGAACCGTTGCAGCCACAATCCTGGCCCATGGCCGAAAAATTTCTTTGCGCAGCCAATAAGGCCGGCGTGCAAAGCGCCGTTATCACCAGCGGTTACAATCTTGTTGATTATGTCGATGATTTTAAGCGGCTGACACAGACGAAATTCGTCGTCAGCATAGACGCGGTCGGCGGTGAGCACGACAAGATCCGGCGCACGCCGGGAGCATTTGCCCGCATTTCGGAAGGGCTCCGTCTCGCGGCCAGTGATCCAGGCCTGAGCAGACGTATTTCGCTTGCGACAATTCTCATGCCAGGAAATCTTGCGGAGATCCGTCAAATAATTGATTTCACTGCTGAATTGCAGCTTCCCCAACTTCTCCTCTCCCCTCTTCTCACCTCCACGCAAACCATAGCGCTCGCAGTGCATCCTCGGATCATGAAAGAGGCGTGGCGGGCCATCCCGGAACTCCTCTCTCACGCGAATTCGGTCGGCGTAAAGCTGCGCGTTTCGGACGAATTCGCGGCTCTCGATGCGTGGCAAGAGAAGCTCGCCGAAACGGGTATCGAGATCGTCGCACCAAGTGAACCAGCCAGACTTGTGCGAATCGACGCTGCGGGCCGCGTGGAAACCCTGGCGAGCATGCACTCCGGAGTGAGCACGGGGATTAAGTTGCCGGAAGACCCAAGCAAAATGGACGCATTCGTTACGTCATTCGTTGATCAATGTTTTCCGTTGATCGACGTAGCTGCATAATTGCGCAACGGTTTGCTGTAGACAAGCACAACACTTTTGCAGTCCCCGCTGACAAATAGATCAGCAGCGCGGGGCCCGGCGCCAGCATGAGATAGGCTGCGCACGCGCAGAGCACATGGGGTTGTCATCATCCCCATGCGAAGAGATCGCGGCCGGTCGTCGTCCCCTGACTGCTCGGACCCGATCACGCCTAAGCCGGCAAGCAATCCCCGACCGAAAAATTGTGCAGTGTGCGGACGTCCGCGCCGCGCCGGGTCGGCGTGTGCGGAACTTTCGGCGTCACCCCGACTTAATGGGCAGTGGACGTCGGGGCGGGGCGGTCTGCCCAGCGTCTTCTTCCCAGAATCCTGTTACGAACGAGGGAACGTAAATGCCTCCATCAATTCGCACGCTTCCGGCGGATATCGCCGTTGAGGAACATTCATCCTATATCGACTGGTCCGGAGTGTTCGTCGGCGCGATCGTCGCCTCGGCGCTGTCCTGGCTTCTCCTGACCTTCGGCTCGGCCGTCGGGCTGCTTGCCTTGTCGCCCTACACCGCCACCTCCGGTACTGCGACGACCGTGACAATGGGAGCCGCGATCTGGTTTGCGCTCACCCAAATCTATGCGGTCGGCATGGGCGCATATATCGCTGCCCGGTTGCGCCCGCGCGCCGGCGACGGCATGGAGGATGAAGTGCATTTCCGCGACGGCATAACCGGCGTGACGGTCTGGGCTCTCGCCATCATCCTGGGACTTATCGTGGCGGGCGTGGCGGCAAGCGCCGCGGCGCGTGGCGGAGCGGCGGCTGTCAGCGCTGCAACGGGTGCCGCGTCGCGTCACATCGATCCTGCGTATACGGTCGATCTCCTGCTGCGGCCCGCGCCGGCTCAGACTGGGCAGCAGCCCGCCGCGGCTCCCGCCCCCAATCAGGGCGGCGACATCACCGACTCGGAGCGCTCGCAGATCAGCCGGATCATCGTGAACGCGCTGGCGACCGGATCGATCGCGGACACCGATAAGCAATATCTGACCCAAATCGTCGCGAACCACACGGGCCTGACCCGCGAGGAAGCCGACCGCCGCATCACCGAAACCTATGACAAGGCCAAAGCCACCGCGCTGGAAACGGCTGACGCCGTGCGCAAAGCGACATCGTTCGCGGGATTCTGGATCGTGTTCATTATGCTCGCGGCTGGGATGGCCTCGTGGTGGGGCGGCATGATCGGCGGTCATCACCGCGATGAAGGCTCCTGGCACTAAACCTTTAGTGTTCGCGTACGCATGTAGACAATAGAAGGGGAAAAATCATGCCTGCCTCAACGCTGCTTTTAATCGTTCTCGTTCTTCTGCTCCTCGGCGCTTTTCCGGCCTGGCCATATAGCCGCAACTGGGGTTATGGTCCCTCCGGTGTGCTCGGGCTGGTTTTGGTGGTGATCCTGGTCGCGGCACTGCTCGGCAGAGTTTAAGCCTCATCCTAATTGGATTGCGGGCCTGGCATGGTGGAAACACCGCGCCAGGCCTTTTTGTGCACACTGGGGGCACGAAACGGCTCGGAGGATGGCCCTGACCTTTCGCGCATTGGATCTTGCGCAGCTGCGGCCGGCCGGCGTCAGACCAGCAAGCCACCCAGCACCGGCGCGGTCTGCTTGTCGCGGCCCATGCGGCGATAATGGGATTTCGGCACGTTGAACACGGAATAGAGCGTGTTCACCACCGATCCGATCGTCAGATAGTCGTCGATGTCGAACGCCTCGGGCAGGTCGCTGCGCGGCCGCAAGCTGGCAAAGTCGAACGGTCGCCCGACGGCTTTTTCCAGCACCGGATCGACAGCCAGATGCGCCTTCGAGATCGGCGCGGCAAGATCGGCCAAGTCGGAGGCGCCGATCACCATTCCGCCGCGCACGCCCTTGCCGCCCATCAGGATCGAGTTGGAATATTGATTGTGGTTGGTGCCGGTTGCATCGATCTTCACGTCTGGCGCCCGCAAGGTCCGGCCGAATTCGCTCGCGACCATGATAGTGGTTACGTCGAAGATCGAGCGCTTCTTGTCGAAGGCCGTTTCCGCAAGTCCGCGCAACAGCACCGAGAGCTTGTCGATCGCGCTGCCGAACAGCGCCGGCTGGGCTTTGGCCAGTTCAGGGGCGTGCACGTCGAATTGCTCCGGCAGCACATAGATCGCGGCGCGCGACAGGGAGAGGCGGAAACAATCGGCGATCAGCGCGATGCTCTGGTCCTCGTCGCTGCGTTCAGGATCGTTGGGAGACAGCGAGGCCAGCTTCCGGTGCACCTCCGGCGAGTTGTCCAGCGCCGAAAGCATCAGGCTTGCGCCGCCAGACAGGCTCCCATTGCCGTGCGCGGCCGCGTCGAGCCGGGAGCGGACGAAATCGGTCAGCGGGTCGCCGGCATGCGCGGGCGGGAGCTGACGCAGGCGCTCCGGCAGGCCGCGCAGGGCCTTCGGCACCAGCGGAATGACGCCGGAATGGTTGAGCGGATTGAACTCCGGGCTGTCGGCGGGCACAATTGCATCCACCGAATCCCCGTGATGCCCGTCCGCTTCGATGTTCAGATGCGGAATGAAGCTGTCGCCGCCGAACGGATCGCCGGTGAAGAGGAAGTTCATGTTCTGCGCGTGGCCGTCGAAGCTGGGCGTCATCACCACGCCGTTGACCACGCTGAAGCGGTCCCTGAAGGGGCTGAGCGGCTTGACGAGGCTGGTGGCGCCGGTGATCAGGCCGTTGCTGCCCGTCCACGGCGCCGGGTCCTGGCCGAGATAGTTCTGGATCTTGCCGGCCGCCGTCATCGCCAGGGGCCGTGCATCGAACATGTAGGATGAATCCGCGCCGCCGCTGAGCACGATCATCAGGAAAAAATGCGGATCTTCAGCGAGCGCTTCCGCTTCCGCCGGCCCGAGGAACGAGAAGTTCGGGAGCAGCAGGGTCGCGGCGCCGGCAAGGCCGAATTTCAGCACGTCGCGTCGTGTTTGCACCATGGTGTGGGCCTTCATTTCTCAAGCAGAAAATATGGATTCAGCATCAGCGCAAGGGTCATGGACTCGATCGCTTCCTGCGCGCTTTTCTCGCCATAGGTGCGCCGGACGAAATCCCGCCAGATGCCATATTCTTCCTGGGGCGCGTCGTAGCCGGCGAGTCGCCAGCCAGAAATTCGTCATGACCGCATCGCTCTCGGCCTCCGGATCGGGCCAGGCGCATAGCGCCTCCAGCGCATCGTAGAAGCGCTCATTCAGCAGCAATTGTGGCGAGTCGCAGCTTTTCGCCAGACTTCGGGCAAAGCCGGAGAACACCAGACGCAGCAGCACCATGTTGACCGCATTCGGCATGCCGTTCCTGAATTTATGCTCCGAGCCGAAACCCGGACCATGTGCCGACCAGATCGTCGAGCCCATCCGCCGGCATGTAGCGGTCGAGTTCGATCGGCCCGTCTTCCGGCGCGATGCGCGCGGACAGCTCCTTGGAAAGAGTGGCCAGCCCTTTCAATCGTGCGGCCGCCTCCACCGGCGCGGCGAGGCCGATGCAGGCGAGGCAGATCATAAGCCATCGTGTCACGGCCTACTCCGGTGTTCGCCGCGCCAGCTCCGATTGAACCCACAGAAACAGCTCCTGGCGTTCCTGGCTCGACATCGGCTTGTTCTTCGGCATCCGCTTTTTCAGATCGGTGGCGGAAATGCGGCTGGCGATTTTTTCCAGCGTCTGCTGGGCGCCGATCTGTTCGTTCCTGCTGTTGAAATTCGGGAACACATGGCCTTTGCCGCCAGGCGCCGCCACCCATTTGGTCAGGTCGAGCGTATTGAAGCCATCTCCCGGCTTGGAGTGACACTGCGCGCAATTCTTCTGCAGGATATAGGCGACGCGGCAGGGCGGCCGGTCCTCCGGCTTGGACCCAGGCGCGATATCGTAGCATTGCTGCGGGTCGGGATTGCGCGTTTGATAGGTTTTGCTGGTCAGCACCCGGACCATCGCGTTGCGGAAAGCGATGGAGGAATTCGTGGCCGCGTCTTTCTCGAACTGCGTCGTCAGATCGTCCAGATACCCGCCGTCCATCGTCTGGTTGTCGCCGACCGCATATTCGGTCAGCCGCTTCATCAGGCAGCGCTTGGCTTCAGGCGCGCTGCGGATGATCCGCGACAGATCGGCGATGCTCTCGCCATAGCTGTTCTGCTCTTTCCAGCGCGGCGAGCGGATATAGCCGACGTCCCAGGTGCGGCCGGCGCCTTCCGGGGCGCGCCAGGCGGACTGATAGGTCTGTGCGGTCGGCGCTTGCCAGATCGTCGAACACAATGTCTGGCGAAGCCGAGGAATCGCCGAAAAGCGCGCCGCGATTGCGGAAGAACCCGGCCATCGGATCGAGCTTATAATGGCAGGAATAGCACGAGGTGTCTCGACCCGTGCGCACCGCGGACATGCTCGGCCGGGGCTTCGAAGCCGACCGGATTGAGATCGTCGCAGAAGAAGCGCTTCAGCACATAGGCCGCGCGCTTGCGATTGTAGTTCGTCGAGGAATTGGCCAGCGCCGTGCCCTGCTCGAAACCGAAGGCGATCCAATTTCCTTTGTTGGGAAAGGCCGAGCGGTCGACGCTCCTGAAATCGTCAACGGCTATAAGGCTCGTAGACGGTCGGCTCGAATTTGACGACTTCTTTGAAGGCGCTGTCGAGTTGCGCCGCCAAGCCGACCACGGTGTCTGTCAGCTTCTGCACGTCCACCTTGTCGTCAGGCTTGGCGCATTCCTCATTCGAGACCTTGTCGAGCGCATCGTAGATGAAATCCGGAATGCCGCCGCGCATGCAGACCGAAGATTTCCGCGTCGGTGAAAGCGCGGAACAGCTTCTGGCTGATCTCGGCCTGCTGATCATTGACCTCGTCGATCTCGTCGCAGAAATCCCGCGCGCTGAGCGGTTTAGGCCCTGTGCGCATGGTCACAAGGGCGTTCACCCGGGCTTTCAGCTCGCCCATCGCCTTTTCCCGCAATTGCGTCGAGCGTCAGCTTCGCGTCCTCTGGATCGAGCTTCTCTTCGGAGGGCGTCATCGTCAAAGGCGCAAAGTAGTAGTCGCCCTCCAGATCGAACAGCTTCAGATAGTCGCCGTCGTAGAGCAGCTCTTTGGCGGAGTTGATGGCGTTGGCGAAATCGAACGCGCTCGACGCATACATGCCGTCGATTTTGAGGCTGTCGATCTTGAAGCCCATGAAATACATGTTGAAATCGAGCACCGTGTCGCCGAAGCGCTCGTCCCGCATGAACTCGCGGACGACCTCTTCCTTGGGCAGCTTGGACAGCCGGTCCATATCGTCCTTGGGGCCGATCCCGTTCGCCGCCGCGAAGCAGCCGGGCGGTCTTCTCGATCCACCAGCGCTTGTCCCATTCGGAGCCGGCCTCCGGATGGCCGGCGCCGTCCGCGGCAGGTTTCGCCGTCGCCGCATCGGCAGCCGCCACGGCGGGCGCCTGTCCTGCATCGGATCTAGCCGAAGATACGACTGCCGCAGCCGTCACCACCGACGGCAACGATGATGCAGCCCGCCAGGATTCGCGATCGTATCTCGGCATTGAACTTCATGCGTCTCTTTTCGTCCCGACGGCAAGGGACCAACCCGAACCGCAGGATTGACGGGTGTTTCAGAGGTTCACTCGAATAAGGCGTGTCGGTCCCCCAGGCGCGCGATCCTGGCATGTGGATAATGCGCGAGCAAGCAACGGGTTTCGCAAAATTGTATCGGGCTATGGCGGGCCGGGGGATCCCGAAAAACTGTTGGAAATCATCGTCTCGGGCCGAAAAAGCACGCCCGCTCATATCTCCCGAACGAAATGGCCGGCCCCGCGCGAGGGCCGGCCGAATCGACTCATGCGCCGAAGTCGTGCGATTAAGCGCCGCATTTCTGTTTCGAGCGCGCCAAGGGCGGCGTCGAGCTTCTTGCCGTCTTCCGACTCCGGATCGACGGACTCGGTGGAGGCGAACGCGTCGGCATATTGCTCGCCCAGCCCGCTAAGATAGGCATCCATCTTATTGCCAAGCTCTTCCATCTTGGCGGTGTCGCCCTCTTTGACCGCGGACATTTCCTTGCTGATCGCGCAATAGCCGGAGACCTTCTTGTCGTCCGCGGTGAACTCCGTAATCGTCTTGATGGTGGCGTTGACGTCCACTGGCGGCTCGGTTTCCTCTGCCGCGCCGGCGGCCGGTGCCGGCTCCTTGGTGGCCTGCGCCATGACCGGCGCCGAAAGCAGAGCGCAAATAGCTGTCAGTGCAAACAGATGCTTCATCTTAGGTCTCCTGATCTATCTTAGGGGGTAATTTCGCTGCTTTGTGTGGAATGAACGTAGAAAAGCTGCCGGTGCATCAGTAGCAGCAAACACAGACCGCCAGCAAGAACGTAGGACTGCAGAAAATTATATGGGGTTTCAGCCAGGAAATTGAATGAAGGGATAAAATTGCTTACAAATATAAAGCTGATCGCGATCAGTATCAGCCACGCCGCGCGCCCCGCAGAGGCTGCCGCAACGAGACCGAACACCGGCAGCAGCACCCCATAATGATGCTCCCAGGCAATCGGCGACGCGATCGTCAGGCTGACGGCCAGAACCGCGAATGCCAATCCCGGCGCCATCGCCGAACTCCTACGCGACAAGAGCTGTCAGCAATATGACGGCGGAGGATATCAGGGTGCCCCAATAGACCCGGCGCGCTGTAAACCGGGAACTTGAAAGCGTCGAATGTGGCGTTGTTGTAAAGACTCAGGCGCGGACAGGCTGGCCAGCCGGTTCAGCAAGCCGTTGATGGACTGGTTCGCGTAATAGGACTCGCCGCGTTCGGACATGAAGGATAAGACGCGCAGATAGTCCAGATGGTTCAGCCCATCCAAAGGTCCAGATCGAAAAAATCAACCCTGTTGCCCCGACGACACCGCAGGCCAGCACGAACCGCCACTCCCGGTTGAGCGCGCCCCACAGCATGAACAGCCCGTAATGCGGCTTCATCAGGCAGATCAATCCCATCAGGGCACCGCTTGCGATCTGGTATTGCGCGCACCCAGCAGAACAGCGCCAGCGGCGAAGATCGAATTGATCCAAAGCTGTATCTGGCCCAATGTGAATGCTTTCACAACGGGATAGAAGGTGATCGTGATGCCCGTCACGATCACGGCGCGCAAGGCGGTGAGCGCCCTTGAACGGGGCTTCGCGCCGGCCTGGCGCAGGCCTGCTTCGACGAGCCCGGCCGTGGCGAGCGCCGTGATCGCCAGGAACGCCCAGCCGATCAGGTCGTTGATCGACGGGGTGGCGGCGAACACCATATCGTCATTGATGCGCACCCGGTCCTCGCCGAAAAGGTACATGCCTTTGAGCGCGAACAGGGCCGAGGGCGGATATTGAAACTTGATGCCCTGGTCGAAGAAGATCGTCTGATAGAGCGGCTTGGCGTTGCGGCTCGGCGAAATACTCCAGGGCCGCCGCGATCGGCCCCCAGGAATCGTCGCCGCTTTTGCCGCGCAGCATATCGCCGGTATGGGCGAGCACCGTATCGTCGCGCCCGCCCGGCGAGGCCAATTCGAACACGCCGTTGATTACAGCCAGGTTGAGAAAGAAGAACACCGCCAGCTGACGCGTGAATCGCGCCGCGCAAGGCGGCGACGCTTGCACCTTCACGGAGGCTGGCCGGAATCCCGGATCAATCTTGTTCATTGCAGCTCTCAAGGCCAATCGTGTCCGGCAGGCAATGACTTACGCCGAGCAAAGCCCACCGATGCAAGAGGGCGCAAACCGAGGCCTTGAACGGAAGTGTAACTAGATGCGTCACATGAGCCTTAGCGATATAGACCAGCGACAAATGGCTGTGATAGGACAACGCAAACAGTGCAAACGGGGATGGAAGAGGATGGGCTTCTTAAACGAATTCTGGGCCTATATGAGGGTCCGCAAAAAATTCTGGCTGCTGCCGGTGTTCATGGTGATGATCCTGCTCGGCGGTCTTCTCGTCCTGACCCAGGGCTCCGCCGTCGCGCCGTTCATCTATACGCTGTTCTAAAGAGCGGCTGGCGATGAAGACCTTCGCTTTCCCGGCGCTCCTGGTGGCGATCTGCCTGCTGATCACGGCGGCGTTCACCGAGACTGGCCGTGCGGCTCGTCGCCGACAATGGCATGCAGTTCGACCTGGAGATGTGGAAATATGCGCGGGACGTGAAAGTCGTCTCGCCAGACCCGCTGATCGGCCATGAGCATGGACCGGACCGTAAGGGCCACCTCATGGGCGTCGACGTCGAGACCAACTCCAAGGGCCAGCGCGACCGGGAAATCCCCTATGAACGCACGCCCGGCGTCCTGCGCGTGGCGATGATCGGCGACTCACTGACCGAAGGCTGGGGCGTCGCCGTTCGAGAGCACCTCCTCCAAGCGCATCGAGCGGCTGTACGAAAAGGCCGGCACCAAGGCTGAAGTCGTCAATCTGGGCGTCGGCAACTGGAACACCGTCCAGGAAGTCCAGCACTTCCTCACCAAGGACTATCAATACAAGCCCGACATCGTCGTCCTGAACTATTTCGTCAACGATGCCGAGCCCACCCCGGAACGGCGGCGGCCGCCCTCGTTGCTGCTGCAATATTGCTATTCCTGCGTGTTCTTCAAAGGGCGGCTCGATACGGTGCTGCGCCAGCTCACCGAGCGCAAGGACTGGGCCGATTATTATCTCGGCCTTTACGACGGCGGCAAATCGAAGGGCTGGCTGGACGCCAAGGCCGCCATCAAGCGCCTCTCCGACTATTGCAGGCAGAACAACATCAAGCTGCTCATCGCGCATCTGCCGGAGCTGCATGACGTGCAGAATTATCGCTTCGGCTCGGTGACCGAATTGGTCCGTGCAGGCGGCGCAGGACAATAATGTTTCCTTTGTCGATCTCTTGCCCAGCCTGCAGTCTCAGGCGTCGTCCGATCTTTGGGTGACGCCGCCCGATCCGCATCCCAACGCCTTCGCCAACGAGCTGATCGCCGCCGGCTTGTTCAGCGCCCTGCAGAAGCTGAATGCCGCGGCCGCGACGGAGCCGCATCAGGATGCCGGCCTTCCGGTTACGGTGCAGTGAGGGCGCCCAGCGCGTCCCGTCACATCGGCGCCGCGCGATCCCCTCGCCGAACCGCGCCCCTCCTCCCCTCGTCGTCCCGGACGGAGCGCAGCTTTGAGACATCCGCATCATTTCATCTTCAGCATGTTGCGCAAGGCGAGGCCGAACAGAAAGATCATGACCGCCGAATACAGCTTGTGCAGCCCCGACCAGAAGCCGACGCTCGGCGGCACGATGGCGATGGGCGTGCTGTTGCTGTACAGCTCGATGCCGTAGAGGCAGCCATAGGTCCGGTGCGCGGTGTCGGCGTCGCCATAGAGAATGAGGAAGCCGTCGCGCAGCGCGAGCTGACGCGCCTCGCGGACGGCATTCGTCTGCTCGCGAACCTGCCGCGAGAGGCCGATGACGCCGACCTCGCCGGGCTTGATGTCCGCCGCCCCAGGCGGAGGAGCATAGCAGGGGCTCGGCCGTTTCGACCATAACAGGCCGCCCAAGAGGCTCGTCTCTGCCGCCTTGTAAGGCAACTCTCCCCAGGGGCGGGACAGCATCCTCTGATTCGCCACCGCCTTCTCCATCGCCTCGTAGCCTCGCGTGATCTCCCGGTGTTCGCCGAAATAGTATGTCGCGGCGACGATGAGGCCGGCCAACCACCAGAGCAACGGCAGCAGCGCCGAGCGCCCGTAATTGGAGGTGAGGCCGTAGGCGAAACCGGCATAAAAGCCGAAAGCGCCGAGCCAGCCTCGGCTCGCGAAAAATGGCCGGGGCCATGGCCAGTCGGTGACGAAGCGCGCCGAGCGGATTTCGCGGGCGAAGAATTCGTGCTCGCGATCCTGATCATACGCCTGCACGGCGAGCCGCTTCAGCGCCCGCCAGCGTGCGGGGATATCGCGAAGGTCGTTACCGTCCGGACAGACCGCCCGAGCAGCGTCGCCATGCTCCCGTATACCACCGCCCCGGATAGGTGCTGGCAGCGATCCAGCAACCGGGTGTTGTCAAGCGGCCCCTCCAGCATTCGCGGCTCGACGCGCACATTATCGAGCCTCGGCGCCTCCTCGAAATGCGCCTGAATGAAATCCGGCACGACGTCGAAAACGCATCGGCGAGATCGAAGGCCCGCTCGCCGCGCAGGGCATTGAAGCTCGACGGCCCCGGAAATGCGCCCTCGCGAAGGTCGCGCGCATCGGGAAGACGATCAGTTCAAAATCCGCCCCTTCCCTGAAGCGGGTTTCGGCAAAATTCACATTCCCGCTAAAGCCGGTTTGCCCGAACGCGGCCTTCTCATCGAAGTGCGCCCCGCGGAAAAAGGCCACGTCATGGAAGTGCGCCCTGCGGAAGTGGGTCTCGCTATGGAAGTGCACCCCGCCGAACTGGACCCAATGATGGAACTGCGCCCCGCCGAAGGAGGTTTCGAAACGGAAGTGTGCCCCGTCGAACCAAACCCAGCCGTGGAACTGCGCCCCGCCAAACCGAGCCGAGTACAGCTGCACCCCGCCGAAGAAGGCCCTGCCATGGAAGTGCGTCTCATCGAACCGGGCCTCGCCCTGGATCTGCGCCTTGTCGAACAGGGCCCCGTCCTGGAACTCCGCCTTGTCGAACCCGGCCCCGTCCTGGAACTGCGCCCCGTCGAACATGGCCGGGCCATGGAAGTGCGCCCCGTCGAACCGGGCCCGGCCATGGAAGTGCGCCCCGCCGAACCAGGCCTCGCCCTGGAACTGCGCCCCGTCGAACCGGGCAGGGCCATGGAAGTGCGCCTCGCCGAGGGAGGCCCGCCCTGGAAAAATCCATCCACCGAAGTGGATATGCTCGGTGTTAACAATGATCGGCCTGCCACCTTTCGCTTCCTCGTCGTCGGCATGCGCCCGCGTAAAAAACCGAAGGGCGGAGAAGTGCGTGCCCTGGCCATCCAGTCTTGTGTTGCGTCGTTCCGTGGCTTCAATTCGCCCCAAGGCCTGCGTTCCGCCGACCAGCGCCCATCCGCCTCCATGGTCTTGCGCTCGGTGAGCATTCCCTCGGCCCACGCGTTCCAGGCGTGCTTGCCCTGGTTGAACAGCGCGATCGTCTCGTCCTGGTTCATGCCGCCGCCCGCCTTCGCCAAGCCCTCATTCCCGCTCCCGTGATAGCCGACGCCAACGCAGCCGCCAACTTGTCAGAATCACGGCCCTCCTTTCGCATCCACGCGCCGCCCCCTGCTCGGCGTCGTCCCGGCCCCCGAGCCGGGACCCATTACCTTCTCCCCGAGCACCTGCCTTGCGGTTAGGTGAGTGGGCCCCGGCTCTGCCGGCCGGGGCGACGCCGGAAAAGCCGCAAACACCAATCCCCTCGCCGGGCCGCGCCCGCGAGGCTTTGCTTGCCGTCTCCTTCATTTCCGCCCCCCTAGAGGGACGGCGCGGGCCGCCGTGAGGCTGGTCCTTACTAATAATGTGCAGCCTCCCGGCTGCCCGCGCGCGGTGATATTTTGGCCATCGCCGCCTCTTCTCCAACATGGCATGCGCCAGCCCGAGCCTCTTATCGCTACTGGCCGTTTTACGCCACGTCTTTCGCGTCGCATGCCTTAGACCTGCGCATTTCGGCAAACAGGTGGGCCGGCGAGTGACCCCTGAGTGCGGGTTCGTTAGTCCCACCGCGAGGCCGGCCTGCGTTACCACCCAGCCAGATCCCCCGCGGATTTCTCAGGCACCGCATTCCGTTCCGCAGATGACGAGCCGGTCTCGAGCCCCGCGTCCCTCTGGAACAAGAACAAGGGTGATATTACGCGCGGTTTGGCCGGCGGGGATAAGTCCGGCGCGGCGATTTGCCGGATTGGTTAGCAAAGCCTCAAACGCGGTCGCCCTTGGCGTCAGCCTTCGGACGCCGCCTTGACCCGCATCTCCTGACGCCTCGGGCTGGCGACCGGCACCACGGCCGGCTCGGCGCCGCTCCGGGCGCGCACGAAATCCACATGGCGGATGACGTTGGGCACTTCTTCCTCGGTGGTTTCCTCCACCGGCGCGGTTAGTAAGGTCCACAGGGCCGCGCCCGCATACATGGCCAGCGCCGCAAGATCCTTATAGTCTTCCGCCTCGGGCACCCACCAGACGACCACGGTGAAGGGCGCAAAGATGGCGAGCGCCAGGATGAATCGCGACAGCCACCAGCCCGGAACCAGCGCCACCAGCGGCAACGTCCAGATGAGATACCAGGGCCACAGATGGCTGATTGCCGAGAAGGAAACCGCCGCCATGATCGCCGTGGCGCTGCGCAGCAGATTCTCGGTGTCAGGATGCCTCCAGAACACCACACATTGATGAATGGCGATGGCCGGAAATACGGCCATAACCAGAAACCCAAGCGGACCCAGCCATCCGCCGCGCCGCCTTGTTCACGGCGGCAAAAGCGTCGGCCGGCTGCAGGAAATGCCAGGTGCTGAGCAGCTTGATACCGTCGAAAAACTGCGGCGAGCGATAGAAAGCGGCGAGCACCGCCGTGCTGAACAGGGCGGGCAGGACCAGCCTCGCCGCATATCGCCACACGGGCATACCGCGCGTTCTCAGGCAATGCAGCGCGTCGACCACCAGCAAGGGAGCCATCGTATATTTACAGACCGTCGAGGCGGCGAGCGCCAAGGGAGCGTTCCACTTGTCGCGAAGCAGCAGGAACAACCACAGCAAGGCCATCAGCGCCATGGCGATATCGTTATGGCCCTCGCCGACAGTCTGCCAGACGCCCAGGGGAATCCAGCCGGCGACGGCCAGCGACAGCGCTCTGCTACCGGGGGCGGTAAAGCGCATGATGCGGTCCACCAGCCAGAGCGTGGCGCACCACGCCGCGGCGAGCGCGACTTTGAACACCGCCGCGGTCACAAGAATGCTTTTGCCCGTCACTGCGACGATGGCACCTGATATCAATGCCCATAGCGGTCCATAGGACATGGTCATCGGAAAATGGTCGAGCGGCAGCCCGTCCAGCATTTCCGGCGTGAACTTTTCATAATAAGGGTTAATACCCGACGCGACCATGTCGCCCCAAATGACAGAAAGCCAGAAATCCTGCGTAAAGATGGGATAGGCGAAACAGCTGACGAAGGCGAAGGCGAGGGACCATTTCAGCACAAGCGACGAGGTCTCGTCCCCGACAGCCCTGGACTGGCTGTTGAGCAGGAAAAGCAGCATCACCGCTGCCGCGCTTGCGATGATCAGCGGCACCCAATGCGCCAGCACGACGGCAAGCGGGCCGCCGAACAGCGCCCGGATCGCGTTGACCTGCTCCGTGCCGTAAAGGTCGTTGAAAAAAGCCGTGGCGTTGGGAGAATAGGCGGGGTCCCACAGGGCCGGAGCCTGGAGATAGGACATGATCGACATCGTCGCATAAGCGAGCACAGCCGAGGCACCAAGCACGTTAATGTAACGGTGAAGCGATGACGCCGCCAAGACAAATCCCCCCACAGAGACGACAGGCTCGCCTCCGTTTAGCTCACAATTCCTGAATGCTTGCTGAGAGTTTCGAATGATCTCAGCGGCTTATGCTCGTTTTCGCGCGCCAGCCGGTGAGATAAACGCACCCCCGCATCGCACTGTCATTCCCCTCAGCGCGGTCCTCGTCCGCGTCGGCCATTCACGTCGAAGCTTGTGCGTTTTCGCAGTTCGATCTCGTTGGCCTATCACAAGATTTCCGCAAGAATTTCCCCGACGACCAAGTTCCCCTCTGGGGACATGTGAGAATCGTTGACCCAGAATAAGTCGTCGGCATTGATTTTCCGTTTTGCGAGTTCCGCGATTAGGTCGTGATACTTTATGCCGAGCGACGAAAGGTAGGCTATGAATTCTTTGTAAAAATTCGTCGCATCTTGGTTGGGATTGATAACGGAGCTGCCCGGATGCGGCAGGATGAATTCGAGCGAATAGCCGTTGGCGCGCGCATGGTCACGCCATTGCTTGATCACCGCCTTGTTCTGCGCCGCGAACTTGAAATTCGTATAACGCATGATGCCATCGGCGGTCTGCGTGTGGGTCAGGCGGTGCAGGTCGTACAGCTTCTGCCCCTTATAGATGTTGTATTTGTCGAACCAGTCCAGCATCGGCTCGTCGCCGAGCACGCCGATATGCCGGCCGATCGCGGGCACATGGTTGTTCAGGGCGTGCAGCCCGGCATTCAGAAGCTGCGCGGTAAACGAATAGGTGAGCAGGGTGCGCGAGAGTGAAAAGCTCCTCGGCACCCCCGCCGCGGAGGGGTCGGCGGCGGCGCGTTCCGCCCTTACGTGGTCGAACCACGCCTGGTCCAGCTGGACGATATTGTAGTCGCTGTCCAACATTCTGGTATCGGCAAGACCGCCATCGACAACGGTGGAATGCGGATACATGTAATCATTCGCGGTGTCGGTGGGCGAATAGACCACGAACACCCGCTCGGGCCATCGTCCCAGCTTCTTGCCGATCTCCAGGAATTTGGAAAATTGCGAGCGCTGTCCTGTGTGCGTCACCGCGCATTTCAGCACATCGACGCCCTTGAGCCGCTCCAGAACCGAAGCCATCAGCTCCCCATAGGCGGTGTGTCCCCACGCGATGCTGTCGCCCGCGACATACCAGAATTTAGGCTTCGACTTGACGCGGTCGACCGGCCCGTCGAAGCAGCCCACCGTATTCGACCAGATATGGTAGGAATAATCGTCCATGTAGTGAATGAGGTCGGTGCGCGGCGTGGCCGTCGGCTTGATGTCGAAGCCGCGCTCGGGGTTGGCCTCGAAATAGCCTTTGGGATAGCCGCGGCCGATCACGTCCAGGATGAAAAAGCCCTGCCGATATCCCGAGAGTTGCGCGCCAAATTCATCCGGCAGCGTCAGGAACATGACGGCGTCGAGCACGGCGACCGTGGCCATCAGGATGAGCGCCTGGATCGAGAGGGTCCGCAGAAGGCCAAAGCGCTTTCGCGAGCCGACGGCGCCGCTCGGCGCGGTCTGGGCTGCGTTGTCCATTTTCGCTTCAAGCATCTGGCGGGGCCTCCCCTTTCCCGAATGGGGATTGTTAGCGACGACCCGCCGTCGAGAACAGCGGATAAATGTAACCAATTTCGAGCGCCTCGGTACGGCGGCCCGTCAATCGAGTTCGAATTTGTCCTTATAGTCTTTGGCGAGACTCTGATCCTGCGCGGTTTTGCGCATCACGCAATTTCCAACCACCAGCGTTTCCATTTCCGTCCCCATGAAACAGCGGAAAGCGTCTTCAGGCGTGCACACGATCGGCTCACCGCGCACGTTGAAACTCGTATTCACCAGGACCGATGTGCCCGTTCGCTCCTTGAAGGCGCTGAGCAACGCGCGGAACCTGGGATTTGTTTCCTCGTGAACGGTCTGGATTCGCGCCGAATAATCGACATGGGTGACGGCGGGAATGTCGGAGCGCAACAGGTTGAGCTTTTCGATGCCGAAAAGCTGCTCGTCGGCTGCGCTCATGCTGCGCCGGCGGTTGCGCTTCACATCGGCGACGAGCAGCATATAGGGGCTGTCCTCGTCGAACTCGAAATAGTCGGCCACGTCCTCGCGCAGCACCGCCGGCGCAAAGGGGCGGAAGCTTTCGCGATATTTGATCTTCAGGTTCAGCGTCTTCTGCATATCCGGATTGCGCGGATCGCCCAGGATCGACCGGGCGCCCAGCGCACGCGGCCCGAACTCCATCCGGCCCTGGAACCAGCCGACGGCATCGCCCGCGGTGAGAGAGTTCGACCGTGCGCCCCAGCATCGCGGCCTCGTCGAACACTTCGTAATGCGCGCCGCTGGCCGTGAGCCGCCGTTCGATGTCGCCTTGCGCGAAGTCCGGGCCGAGATAGGAGCCCTGCATGCCATCGAGTGCGCCATTGACGCGGCGCCGGTTGCCCAGATGCAGATAGTGCGCCGCGAGCGCCGCCCCGAGCGCGCCGCCTGCATCGCCCGCCGCCGGCTGAATCCAGATGCGGTCGAAATGCCCGTCGCGCAGGATCTTGCCATTGGCCACGCAATTGAGCGCCACCCCGCCCGCCATGCACAGATTGCGGATGCCGTAGCTCCTCGCCAGGTCGCGCGTCATCCGCAGCATGATCTCCTCGGTCACCTTCTGAATCGAGGCGGCCAGGTCCATTTCGCGCTGGGTGACCAGATCCTCCGATTCGCGCGGCGGCGCGCCGAAAAGCTCGTGGAACTTTTCCGACGTCATCGTCAGGCCGGTCATGTAGTTGAAGTAGCTGAGGTCCAGCCAGAACGACCCGTCCGGCTTGACATCGACGACATGCTTCATGATCAGGTCGTAATATTTCGGCTCGCCATAAGGCGCCAGGCCCATCACCTTGTATTCGCCGGAATTGACCTTGAAGCCGGTATAATAGGTGAAGGCGGAATAGAGCAGACCCAGGCTATGCGGGAATTTGATCTCGCGCTTCAGCTCCAGCGTATTGCCGCGCCCGATCCAGACCGAGGTCGTCGTCCATTCGCCGACGCCGTCCATCGCCAGCACGACGGCCTCCTCGAACGGCGATGGGAAAGAACGCCGACGCGGCATGGCTCTGGTGATGCGCGGCGAACAGCAGCTTCTTGCCGTCCATTTCCCCGGTCGAGGAAAACGGCTTGAGCGACTTGATCAGCCCGCTCTTCTGGAACAGCTTTTCCTTGATCCAGAGCGGCATCGCCATGCGGAAGGATTGAAATCCGCTCGGCGCATTGCCGAGATAGGTTTCGATGAGACGCTCGAATTTCACCAGCGGCTTCTCGAAGAACACCACATGGTCGACGCCGTCGAGGTCGACATCGCCTGCGTCCAGGCAGTAGCGGATCGCTTCCTCCGGGAAACCGGCATCGTGCTTCTTGCGGGTGAAGCGCTCCTCCTGCGCGGCGGCGACGATGCGGCCGTCCTCCACCAGCGCGGCGGCGCTGTCATGATAAAACGCTGAAATTCCCAATAGTCTCATGATCCGCTCCGCGGCGTCGTTTATCCGGTTGTGCCAATGATGGGACAGGCCGCCGCAAGCGATGGGGTCGGCAAATGCCGCGGGACGTGTCGTCAGTCATGCGGTCTCGGAAAGCGGCGCGCCGTTCGCTTCTTGCGGCGTTTGGAACACCTGATCCCACCATCCTATTCGTCTTCTTCGGCGATCTCCGGGTTGATTGCGTTCAGAACTGGTTCTTCATCGAGGCAAGCTCGGCTTCGGCCTGATCGGGCTCGATCCAATAGGTCGAGGCATCCGGATCGCGTTTCCATCGCAGCGGATCGCTGAAGGTGCGCATCAAAAGACCTGCCGGCACCATGGCGACGGCAAACATCAGGAACATGACGATCGGGTTTACGACGCGGTGCATCAGCATGCCGATTTTGAACCAGACGATGTTCAAAGGCTGCAATATCCGCGGAGCCAGCAGGCTCACCGCCAGAAGAACGAGCGCCACGCCCACAAAGATGGCGGCGATCACGGGTGTGTGCCGATAGCCGACGGCAAACAGGATCGCCACGCCGGCGAACACGAAACCGGTGGAGCGCGGCGAAGGCGGCTTCACTTCGCCGGGGGAATAGGATTCGTGAAAATTCTGCCGGGCCTTGGAGAATTGCTTTACGTCCATAAAGATCGGCTTTCGCGATGGGGTGGAGGATTTCTTGGTGATTCCGGCGGCTTTCATACGACTTAGGGCGTGGCGATGTCCAGCCCATACACTTAAGACGCCGAATCGGAGCCATAGGTTCAAAGCGTGGTCATATCGTCATTAAGTGCGGTTGCGCCACCATTCCCCCCGAAAAATAAGCCCTGAGCCTGAACGCCAGCAAAACAGCGCAGGACGCAGCAAAGCGCCCAACGCGGGAAACCGCGCGCGAGGCGCCCGGTTCCGAAAGCAATGCGTTTTCTACCGCTGCCCGGACGCGGACGGCTCTAAGGCGGGCGGACACAGGAAGATCGGCGGCTCATAGGCGATCGGCCGGAATGTGAAGAACGCGGTGGGACGTCCCAGCCAGGAGGTATTGTCGACCGAGAGCAAAGCGCCCGTGGTGATGCCGACATGGCGGAACCGCGTGCCGCCGTGCCGCGTCTGCTTCTGCCGGTCGCCAATTCTGGACCGCGCGCCCGCCCATCTGGAGTTCCAGGCGACGATGCAGCCGCCTTGCTGGGCGGCCGCAGGGCGCCACCCCGCGCCGGAGGCCATGTCGTAAATCGCCTTGGCATCAGCGGTGTATTTGGCCCAGCCGCAACCGGCACGCCTCAGAATCGCATAAACGACGAGCGCGCAGGAATTGAAGCCGGGCATGTCCCAATAGCGCGTCGTCACCCGCGTTTCCGGCGTATGCGTCTGCACGCCGTAGAGCAGCCCTTGCTCGCCGCTCTCGAAGGCGGATGGCGCCGCGCTGGCGTAGTGAATGATCGCCTCGCGCGAACAATCCGCGGCCGGGCCCTGGCTGCCCGCCACATCGGAGGTGAGGAACCGGACACTCCCGGCGGGGCGGTGCCACACACCATCCGCCCCGAGCGAGACGAAATCGCCTTTGATGCGCGGCAGCGGCGAGACGTCGATATGAGGTGGAACCTTTCGCAGCGCCTTTTGGGCGATGGCGTCACGCGCTTTGGCACTGGGAGGCTCAGGCTGGTCCGCCGCCCAGGCGTCCGGCGGCGCCAGCAGCGTTGCCGTAAAAATCAACGCGGCGAACCGTGTAAGTCCGCCGGCGCCGATATGACAGCCGCCTGAAAGACCGGAAAACAAACGCATCACCTGCCTCTTGGCCTGCGCCCAGGCCCTGTTCCCTCGCGATCCGCAGATGTATCGGACGAAGCCCGCGGTCATGCAAGCGCTCACTCCAGGAACGCCGCCTTGATCAGCCCTTTCGACCGCACGACGAATTCCTCGTCGTAGAAGCGGCGGATGAGATCCAAGCACAGCCGCCGCTTCGCCACGGCATCGCCGTCCCCGTTCATGATCAGCTCCATTTCAGGCATCAAGCGCAGCAAATAGACGTTGCCATGCTGCTGAAACAGGCCGGCTATGAAGGCGCTCAGCGTCTGGTACGGCAGCGCACCCGGATGCAGGTCGCGAAACTCATCGATAGGCTCGACCTGGACGCCGTCCAGCATCGCCCGGGCTTTCAGAAGTTCCTCGGTTATCCGCTCATAGAAATGACCGGCATTCCGGGTTTGGGTGGGTTCATTCTGCGCGAGCAGATCATCGAGCGCATCGGAGATGGCCAGTTGCGCGGAACGGGCGTGCAGTTTGAGGACCAGTTCGGTCAATCGCGCATCGATCGGCTTGCGGCCGGCGCCCGATAGCCCGGTGTGCGAGGGCGAAGGCGCTCCCCGCTTTGGTCGCCATCGCCAGACCTGGACGGGATCGGCAATGTTCTTCAGGGAGCGCGGCCCGATCGGGAAGCACGCAGGATCGATTGTCTTCCTGATCTGGGTGTGAATGTTGTCCGACATGCAGATGCCGCCCGGTTCCGCCATCTTTTCCAGCCGTACGGCGATGTTGATGCCCTCGCCGTGAATTTCGTTTTCCTCCACCACGACGTCGCCGAGATCGAGCCCCATCCGCAGGACCAGGGGATTGCTCATTCCCTCGGTTTCGCTGCGTTCGGCCAGATACTGCTGCACCTGGATGGCGAATTCGACCGCTCCCAGCGCGCTCTCGAATTCGAGCAGCGTGCTGTCGCCGATCAGCCGGAAAATCCGGCCTGAATGGATCGCGAGATGCGGTTCGATGATTTGCGTCCGCAATGCCTGGATGGCCGCCAGCGTGCCGGTTTCATCTTCGCTGAACCGCTTGCTGTAACCGACAATATCAGCGGCGACAATCGCCGTCAGTCTGCGGCGCAAGGCTCATCTCCTTGGAAAAGTGACGCCAATATCCGGATTAATCCAGCCGTACACGCATGGTTCCGCCGGCAAACGGCGAAATGGCTACATTTAGTATTTTGTCGATGGGGCATCTACGCTGTGTAGTATTGCGCGACCAAATAAAACCCGCCATCTCCGGCACAGCGATAGCTGCCGAACGCCGGCCTATTCATTAACTTTTCGCTCGATTATTCCGGCGAGCCGAGCGACCATGCCGGATGGCTTTGCCATCAATCCGCGCCGCGATTGCGGGCTAAGAAAAGTACTCGGGAGGACTGCGATGTACGGCATGATGATGAACGTTCCGCTGACCATTTCATCCATCCTGCAGCACGCCGAGACGTTTAACCACGACGCTGAGATCGTCAGCCGCAAGCCCGAGGGCGGCATTCACCGCTATACATATCGGGACGCCGCCATACGCAGCCGCAAGCTCGCCAACGCCTTGAAGCGGCTTGGCGTCAATTTTCAGGACCGCGTCGCCACGCTTGCCTGGAATACGCATCGGCATTTCGAGCTTTATTACGCCGTGTCGGGCAGCGGCGCCATCATTCACACCATCAATCCGCGCCTGTTTCCCGACCAGATCGTCTACATCGTCAATCACGCCGAAGACCTGGTGGTGTTCGTCGATCTCACCTTCGTGCCGCTGATCGAAAAGATCTTCCCGAAGCTGACGACCCTGCAGCATGTCGTCGTCATGGCCGGCAAGCAGCACTTGCCGCAATCCTCTTTGCCGCTCATCGCTTATGAGGAACTGATCGAAGCGCAGAGCGATGATTTCGAATGGCCGCAGTTCGATGAGAATATTGCAGCCTCGATCTGCTACACCTCGGGCACGACAGGCAATCCCAAGGGTGTGCTTTACAGCCACCGCTCGACTGTGCTGCACGCCATGAGCGTCTGCGGCGCGGGCGTACTCGGCCTGTCGAGCCGCACCTCGGTGCTGCCGGTGGTCCCGATGTTCCACGTCAACGCCTGGGGCATTCCCTATGCCGCGCCGATGGCTGGCGCCAAGCTGGTGCTGCCCGGCGGCGGGCTTGACGGCAAGTCGGTTTTCGAGCTGGTCGAGGCCGATCGGGTCGATCTCCTGCTCGGCGTGCCGACCGTATGGCTGAACCTGCTGCAATATTGCGAGCGGGAGGGCTTGCGGATGGACACGGTCGAGCGCGTGGTCATCGGCGGGTCAGCCGTGCCGCGCTCGATGATCAAGGCGTTCCAGGAGAAACACGGCGCATTCGTCATCCAGGGCTGGGGCATGACGGAGATGTCGCCTGTCGGCTCGACCAATTCGCCGAGCCGCTACACCGATGCGCTGCCGCCTGAAGAGCGCTACGATATGCAGGTCAAGGCCGGGCATGCCCTCTATGGGGTGCAGATGCGCATCGCCGGGACGGACGGCGAAACCCTGCCCAATGACGGCAAGAGTATCGGCCGCCTTCTGGTGCGCGGTCCCTGGATCGCCAGCGGCTATTACAAGGAGGCTGAGAATTCCGCCTGGAAGGATGGCTGGTTCGATACGGGCGATGTCGCCACCATCGATGAGCAGGGGTTCCTCTCCATCGTCGACCGAGCCAAAGACATCATCAAATCCGGCGGTGAGTGGATCAGCTCGGTGGATGTGGAGAATTGCGCCATGAACCATCCCGCCATCGCGGAATGCGCCGTCGTCGGCTTGCCGCACCCGCAATGGGCCGAACGCCCACTGATGGTTGTGGTGCTCAAGCAGGAAGCCAGCGCGACCGAGAGCGAAATCTTAACCTTCCTCGCCCAGCGAGTTGCGAAATGGTGGCTGCCGGACACCGTGCTGTTCGCCGCAGAATTGCCACATACGGCCACCGGCAAGGTGCTGAAGCGGCAGCTGCGCCAGGAGCATTATGACCGCTACCAGCCGGCCGTGGCCAGGGCGGGCGAAACCGCGGCGGGTTAACAATATTCGAAGATCTGTCTTATATGGTTAAAATTCAACTGGATAAAGACGATCACTCCTGCTGTATAGCACCTCGATGACATAAAACATTAAGCTTGTTGGGCAAAATGCGCTGGCAACATAACGGCCCGACGCAATTACCGAGACGAAATTAGCATAAATTTGACAATAATCACCGCACTATAAGCCCGGGAAATGCGAAAAGTCACGCTTCTACCCGGTCTTCGCTGCCTGATCTTCACCTAAGAGCTCTACAAAATTTAAATATTAATTCTCGTTACAATATAATATGATGGTGAAGGCAATGAAATATTACAACGTGGTTAGATCGACCTAATAGTACGCTGCCGTTGTCTTCACCGCTCGAATTGATTGGCCGCAGCGGCAGATGAAAGGAAAGCATGCCGGAACGCATATGCGGGATTTGCGGCTTGCAAGCCGTATCGGTGGGGAAGTTTTGATGGCATCTCTCATGGCGGGATTTACGTCTCTGGCCAGGGAGAACGCAGAATTCGTGTTACCCGTCGCACTTGTGGTCGCGGCCATTGCGGGTGGTATTACCGGAGCCTTCTATCGCGCAGGCACCGCGGTCGTGGCTTCTTTCGTGACGATCATCGCGATTGGGGTCATTGGCGCCGGCGAAGGCTGGGCCTTCTGGCGAATTGCCTTCGTCGCGTTCACTTTGCTCACCGCTTTACAGGCCGGCTATGTGCTTGGCGCAGCGCTCAACCTGTGGGGAGAACAGGTGCTAAGCACGCTGCGGGATTGGCGCCGCATCGTCGTGATGGGCACCGACGGCCGGGGCGAGAATATACGGGAACCTCCTGAGGCGTAGTGCATGTCCCGCGAAGGCAGGGATGGATGCCCGTTTGCGCCCGGAACATGGCGACTGAACAAAGAGTTTAAGGCCGCGACGAGCCTTCAGGACGTGATCCACTCCGCCAGCGCCTGTGTTACCAGATCCGGCTGCTCCAGGCTCGACAGGTGTCCCGATTTCGGTACGATCACAAGCCGCGCCCGGCTGAGCCCCGCCGCGATTTCGCGCGCCGCGTCAGGCGGTGTCGCCTGGTCGCTGTCCCCCACCAGTACGAGAGTCGGGCAGCTTATCGCCCCAAGGCCGGGGCGTGAGTCCGGCCGCCCCTTGATGGCTTCCTGCTGCCGGATGAAAGCGTCCGGCCCATTGTCCTCAAACATCTGATCGAAGGTCTGGCGGAGCGGCCCGTCCTGCAGGCGCTCCGCATGCACCATAACCGGAAACAGCAGGTCGGCAACTTCAGGCAGCCGCCCGTCGCGCGCCATCGCGATCTGCGCGTCGCGCCGCTCCGTCTGCTCCGGCCGGTCCGGCCGTGCAGAGCTATCCAGAAGCGCGAGGCGCAGCACGCGCTGCGGCGCCTGACGCATGATTTCAAAGGCGATGTAACCGCCCATGGACAGGCCCGCGAGCGCGAAGCGCGGCGGCGCCGAGTCCAGAATCTGCGCCGCCAGCTCGGCCATGCTGCCGCCGCGCCGCGTATCCGCGATGGTGACCGGGCCGAATGCCCAAAGCCCAGGCAATTGCGGCGCGAACAATCGCGGCGAGCAGGCGAGGCCGGGGATCAGAATAATCGGAACTGTCTCGTTCATCGGCTCTCTCCGTACGACTGGAGCTACAGACCTTCGATCGGAATCGGCTGGGTTGCTCTATTGTTTGTTAAGCATCGGATTTATCCGAAAACCGCTGCGCACTTTTCGGTCCGATGCGCTAAGCGGCATCCTCGAGCAACCCTCCGGCTTCGGCGACCCTCGCCAGATGATGGTCGGTGTCGCCGAACAGGACCTCGATCATCGTCAGCCGCTTGAAATAATGCCCGGCCTTATATTCCATCGTCATGCCGATGCCGCCATGCAGCTGGATGGCCTGCTGGCCGACATGGCGAGCCGAGCGGTTGATCTGTACCTTGGCGGCCGAGATCGCGGCACGCCGCTGCTTCGGTTCCGCGTCGGCCATCATCGCGGCGAAGATCGCCATCGACCGCGCCTGCTCCAGCGCGATCATCATGTCCACGGCGCGATGCTGCAGGACCTGAAAGCTGCCGATCGGCACGCCGAACTGCTTGCGGGTCTTCAGATAATCGACCGTGAGCGCGTGCAGCGCATCCATCGCGCCGACCGCCTCGGCAGCAAGCGCGGCGATGCCGGTATCGACGACATGCTCCAGCAGCGCAAGCCCCTGCTCCCGCGCGCCGAGCACGCTGTTCGCGCCCGCCTTCACGCCGTTCAGCGCGATCTCGGCGACCCGCTGGGCGTCCTGCCCATCATAGCCGTGGATCTCGACGCCCGGTGCTTTGGCGTCGACGAGGAATAAAGCGATGCCGCTTTTGTCGCGGCGCTCGCCCGAAATCCGGGCGCTGACGATCAGCATGTCGGCGCTGTCGCCATGCACCACCATCGTCTTGTGACCATCGAGCACGAAGCCGCCTTCGGCCTCGCGCGCGGTGGTGGCGACATCGAACAGATCATAGCGCGCCTGCCGCTCTCCCTGGGCGAGGGCAAGGATCATGTCGCCCGCCGCGATCTTTGGGATGAGGGCCTGCTGCTGATCCGGCGTACCGCCGAGCCGCAGCGCCGCCGCGCCAAGCACCATGGTTGCTAAGAACGGCTCCAGCGTCAGGCCGCGCCCCATCGCCTCCATCACGATCATCGTTTCCAGCGGGCCGCCGCCGATGCCGCCCATGCTCTCCTCGAAGGGCAGCAATGTGAGGCCCAGATCGGCATAATCCTTCCACACCGTCCGGCTCCAGCCGCCCGGCTCTGCCGCATAGTGGCCGCGGCGCTCGAAATCGCCGTAGCGGTCCGCGATCAGGCGGTCGACGCTGTCCTTGAGCAGCGCCTGCTCCTGCGTGAGGTCAAAATCCATCGTCAGCCTTTGCAAAGGCGCGGCGCCGCCGCGGTAAGAGGCACGGCAAGCGTGATCGAGTGTGCCGAAGACGATCGGCGCACCATGTTCATCTGAACCGGCCTGCTAAAGCCCCAGAACCGCCTTCGAGATGATGTTGTGCTGGATCTCGTTCGAGCCGCCATAGATCGAAACCTTGCGCGTGTTGAAGTAGTTCTGCGCGGCCAGCCCCGCCCACGCCAGCTCCGCCAGCGGATCGTTGCTGCCGGCTTCGGTGTGATAGCCGCGGAAGGCGAGCGCGCTCGGTCCGGCAGCTTCGAGCAGCAGCTCGGAGACGGTCTGCTGCAACTCGGAGCCCTTGATTTTGAGGATCGAGGAGGCCGGATTGGGGCTGTTGCCGCCGCTGCGTGCAGCCTCCGCGACGACGCGCATCTGCGTGATTTCCAGCGCCTTCAGCTCGATTTCCGCCAGCATGACCTTGCCCCGATATGCCGGATTGTCCCAAAGCGTGCCCTCGCCCGCAGGCGTTTGCATCGCGATCTCCTTGATGCGGGAGAGGCGCTGCTTGGTAATGCCGACGCGCGCAATGCCGGTCCGCTCGTTGGCCAGCAGGAACTTGGCATAGTCCCAGCCGCGGTTCTCTTCGCCCACGCAATTGCCGAGCGGCACCCTGACATCGTCCAGGAAAATCTCGTTGACCTCATGCCGGCCGTCGATGGTGATGATCGGACGCACCACGATGCCGGGGGTCGCCATGTCGATCAGCAGGAAGGAGATGCCCATCTGCTTCTTTGCGTCCGGGTCGGTGCGCGCCAGGCAGAACAGCCAGTTGGCGTTCTGCGCGGCGGTCGTCCAGGTCTTCTGGCCGTTGACCACATAATGATCGTCGTCGCGCACCGCACGGGTTTTCAGGGAAGCGAGGTCCGAGCCGGCTTCGGGCTCGGAAAAGCCCTGTGCCCACCAGTCGTCGAGATTGGCGGCACGCGGCAGGAACTGGCGCTTCTGCTCCTGCGAGCCGAAGGCAGCGATCACCGGGCCAACCATATCAACGTTGAATTGAACCGGCTGCGGCACCGAATTGAACTGCAATTCTTCCAGAAAGATGTGTTGCTGGATCGGGGTCCAGCGCTGACCGCCCCATTCGACCGGCCAGCGCGGCGTCGCCCAGCCCTTGGCGTTCAGAATGCGCTGCGTGGTGACGATTTCGTTGCGCGACAGCTCTTCGCCCTCGCCGTATCTGCGGCGGATTTCCTGGGGAATTTGACTTTGGAAAAAGCTCCGCACCTGACTGCGGAAACTGTTTTCTTCGTCTGTGAAACGCAGGTCCATGGGCGCAGCCTTCTGAGATGCGGAACGGGAGTCGGCAAGGCGGGAGGCGCGTGCTCGACGAGTTGACTTTTAATGCCGCACTGCGGAATAAAGTTCTGCATCTTGGCGTAAGGCAGGGTAACATATGGACCGCCTCCGTCAAGATACCCCACAGCCGCGCCGAACCGGTTGGACCGAGAAACAGATGGCCAGAAAACGGAATAAGTGGGCAGGCGAGGCAGCCTCCGTGCCGGGATCGGCCGAGATTCCGGCGGCGGAACGGCACTTCGTCACCGCCCTGGCGCGGGGCCTGGAAGTGCTCGCCTGCTTCCGGAAAAGCGATGCGCTGCTCGGCAATCAGGAGATCGCCGCGCGCTGCAAGCTACCCAAATCGACCGTGTCGCGCCTCACTTATACGCTGACGCGCCTAGGCTACCTGCACTATGTCGAGCCGCTGGCGAAATACCGGCTTGGCACCGCCGTTCTGGCGCTCGGGACCAGCATGCTGGCGCGCCTCGACGTCCGCAACATCGCCCGCCCGCTGATGGAGGAACTGGCTGCGTTCTCCAACGCGCATCTGGGGCTGGGCGCCCGCGACCGGCTGAGCATGGTCTATGTGGAATGTCTTCGCGGCCAGGCGGCGGTGTCACTGACGTTGGATGTGGGATCGCGCATCTCGATTTCGACCAGCGCGATGGGCCGTGCGTTTCTTGCGGCGTGCACACAAGAGGAACGCGCGCCCATCCTCGACGAGATCCGCACCATCGACGAGGCAAGCTGGCCGCAGACGCGGGACGCCATCGCCAAGTCGAACGAGGATCACCGGACGCTTGGCTGCACCTGCTCCTTCGGCGATTGGCAGGACAATATCAACGCCATCGCTGTCGGTTTCCGGCCCGGCGGCGGGCTGCCGGCGATGGCCGTCAATTGCGGCGCTCCCGGCATGATCGTCACGCCGGAGTTCCTGCTGAGCGAGGTCCGCCCGAAACTGATCGCGATAGGGCGGCGCCTGGAAGGAACAATGGGGACGTGACGCCGGGGGGCGGCGCCGATCGCGGACGTCTTCGCCAAGGGAGGTGTTCGGGCCCCGCCGGGTCCCGCCTATCCGACCGCGCCACTCTCGCGCAGTGCTGCCACCTCTTCGGGCGTGAAGCCGAAATCGGCCAGCACCCGGTCCGTATCCTCCCCGGTGAGCGGCGCGCGGTGGCGGACGCCGCCCGGCGTGCCGGACATGCGGATCGGCGTGTTGGCGATGGTCAGCGGACGATTCGTGCCGGGATGCTCTACCTCCACCAGCATATGCCGCGCGGCAAAATGCGGATCGGCGAAAATGTCATCCGCCCCGAACACCGGGCCGAAGGGCACCGTGCCACCGAAAATCGCGATCAGCTCCTGCTTCGACCGCGCCGCCGTCCATTCGCTGATGAAATCGATCACCTCCTGGCGCCGCTCCATGCGGGCCGGATTGGTCGCGTAGCGCGGGTCGCTGGCGCGCTCGGCCATGCCCATCGCGGTCATCAGCGGCGCCCAGAACTCATCCTTGGGCACGCCGATGCTGACATGCCCGTCCCGCGCCGGAAACAGCCCGAACGGGCAGAGCAGCGGGTGGTGATTGCCCTCGGTGCCGGGCGGCAGCCCCGTGGCGCTATATTGAAACACCAGCCGCTCGCAGACCGCCAGCACGCCGTCCACCATGGCGATGTCGACGAATTGCCCCTCGCCTGTCCGCTGCGCGCGCCAGCAGGCAGAGGCGATGCCGAAAGCGAGGAACATCGCAGGCATGATGTCGCCGACGCCGGGCCCTATCTTGGTCGGCGCGCCGCCCTTGACCGTGCTGGTGATGCCCATGATGCCGCCCATCGCCTGCGCCACCGGATCGTAAGCCGGCCAGCTCGCATAGGGGCTTTGCCCGCCACGCGGATCGCCGAACCCGCGCAGCGCTGCATAGACGAGGCGCGGATTGATGGCCGCCAGCGATTCATAGGAGAGGCCCAGCCGCTCCATCACGCCGGAGCGGAAGCTCTCCATGATGACATCCGCCGTGGCGACGAGGCGCCGCAGCACCGCCTTGCCTGCGGGGTGCTTCAGATCGATGACGACAGACTCCTTGTTGCGCCCGGTCGAAGCGAAATAGGCGCCATAGCCGCCTTCGGCGCGGCCGATGCCGCCTTCGAGCTGCGGGCCGATATCGCGCGCGTTGTCACCCGCCGGCGGCTCGACCTTGATCACCCGCGCGCCCTGGTCGGCGAGCATCATGCCCGCGAATGGCCCGGCCAGCATCATCGTCAGGTCGATGACCGTGAGGCCGTCAAGCGCGCCTTTGGGGGCGGTTTTGTTGTTCATCGTCCGATCCGATTTGGTCTGCCCTGGCGGCCATAGCCAAAAATGAACTTCCTGGACATCCCGATGTTGTTACCTCAACTTCAACCAAGGAACGCGCCGATGCCGAAATCGCATATGCCCCCTGTTCCGCCCAAGGAGCAAAGCACGAAAGGCCCGAAGGCCGCTACGCAGCGCACCACAAAATCTGAGGACGGCTCGCAGGAAAGGGAGCCCGTTCCGGATAATCTGGAGGAGCAGGGTCAGCAGGGAAACATCAAACAGAACACGACGGCCCGTGGACGCTCGCATCAATGATGTTCTCACGCACCCCTATCGGTTAGCCAGCCAGGGAAAGACCAGCCACATGACAAAGCTTACATCCAAGGACCGCAAGGGGGAGCCAAAAGGAGACTTCGGTCTCCCGGGCGAGCGGAAATACCCCATGCCGGATCGTGCGCATGCACAAAACGCGAAGGCAAGAGCCGAACAGCAATTCGAGAAGGGCAATCTTTCCGCTGCTCAAAAGAAAGCGATCGATACTAAGGCAAACAAAAAGCTTAAATAACCCGAAATCAGCGCTACTCACTCGGGTGAAGCATCTGCCAGCCCGGCGATGCGATCGTTGGCTCGGCGGAGGCGCCGGCAGAGCTCGCGGTTGATGTTCTGCACCACCATTACATAGGCGTAGATGTCGGCCTTATAATATGTGTAGAGGTTTCGGGCGGTGAGCTCGTACAGCACGGTTGGGCTCTCCGCGAGGACGGTAGCGGATCGGTTCTGCATTTCGATGAGCGTCATCTCGCCGAAAAAATCACCACGTCCAAGACTCGTCATTCGAATGACGTGCCCCGACTCGCCGAGCTTGCTCACCACAAGCTCGCCGGAGTGAACAATATACATTGAGTGCCCCGATTCTCCTTCCGCGACGACAGTGGCACCGGCGTTGAAGCGCCGCTCGACCAGCATTGAGATCAGGAGATCGAGACTGGCATCCGAGAGGCCACCGAAGAACGGTGTAGCGACCAAGAACGCCTTCAGATCGGGCGAACTGACAACCATCAGCCAATATACTCCCGCTCCCGGAACTTGACATCACCTTATCGCCCGGCGCACCGCCCGGATGCGATCCTGGCCGCGTAGGCGGCCCTTTCCACACGCACTTGAACCCGCGAAGCGTCCGCATAGACGAGGCGCGGATTGATGGCCGTCCGGTTTGGTCTTGTCTTGGAGTCGCTGGGAGAGGAAATCTATGCCCCGCCTACCCAAGCGGACCTGCCCGGCGAGGTCGAACCTGCAACCGATGAATTTCGGCTATCGCCCGGCAGCCCCGGGCGATAGATGGCCCAAGCTGACTATTTCGTTTATCGCGTAACCGGCCATGTGGGTTATGAGCAGGCGTCAACACAATTGTCTTTCACGTCAGTCTATTATATACTAAGATTTTATTGAGATGCAAATGATAGACATGTTTTCCAATTCAATAAGATATGTTTTCTTCGTGACTTTGCTAGTCCTTGCTGCTGCTCACACTCCAGCTTCCGCGCAGAACAAAGGAAAATTCGTTGGAGATCTCGTTATTAAAAGCATCAAGTCCGATGCTGACGGAAACTCTTTTGAGTTAATTCAAGACTTTAGCTTTATCGACGGTGGCGGTCGAACTTGGACCGCGCCCAAAGGAATCCATCTGGATGGCGCATCGATACCAAGCTTTTTCTGGCCGATCGTCGGGGAACCTTGGGGGGAGGGATACCGAGAGGCCTCCGCTATCCATGACCATTTCTGTCGTACCAAAAGTCGACCATGGAAAGACGTGCATAGGGCATTTTATGAAGCAATGCTGCTGAACAATGTTTCCTCTACAACGGCGAAGATCATGTACTACGCAGTATATCGATTTGGGCCACGATGGACGGACACAAAAAAGAATTTCGAGGCTTGCCTGGCCAAATTTTATCCTGACGCGCCCTCTATGGATATCGCCGACGCGACGACGTTTGGCTCATGCTTCGGACCAGTCCCTCAGTCTGTTCAGCTAACTTGGTCTCCAAAAATATATGAAAATGAAGCGAAGGAGCTGATCGAAGAAATCTCTGAAAGGGATCTTTCTCTCGAGCAGATTGAAAATATCTCGAACGAGAACATTAGAGAAAAGACCAAATACCAAAGATTTTTGAATAAAATTGTGGAAGAAAGCAAGTCTACCGAAACAGACTACAGCGGCCTTATCGACGGTATAAAGGAGCTTCGCTTAGCGGATTGATTAGGCTGGCATCTCAACATGTTGCCGCTCACAGGATGGAAGGTCAACGCGACATCCAAGTTGAGACGCTGCTGCCGAAATGCTGGGTTCGGGCCGTGACAGCCGCTCTGGGCCTTCTTTGCCGTCAGCGAATAGTCAGCTTGTTGGCGGCAGCAGCCTTGAAGCATCTGCTAATCATTGATGCAAACCCACTGGCAAATTTGGAACGCGCGATCCTGCGATCTTGACCGGATAGGGACTATCCACAGGCGGCGCGCCGCAAGCCCGTTTGCGCCTGTACTGAGGACGGGCCGCCGGATAGGCTCGCTTAAAATTCAACTCATCCGGCCCTTCCGCACGCCCTCGAACCGCAAGCGTCCTTATGGCAGATTTGAAACAGGCCGAAGCGCAGCTTCATACGACCTTCGGCTTCAGCGCGTTCAGGTCCGGGCAGGCCGACATCATCGAGGCGATTCTCGCGGGCCGCGACGTGCTGGCGGTCATGCCCACGGGCGGCGGCAAATCGCTGTGCTACCAGCTTCCGGCGCTGGTGCGCGAGGGCGTGACGCTGGTGGTTTCGCCGCTCATCGCACTGATGCGCAACCAGGTGGCGCAGCTGCAAAGCTATGGCGTATCGGCGGCCAGCCTTTCCTCCGGCAACGACCCGGCGGAGAACCGCGAGGCGCTATCCCGGCTCGCCAAGGGCACGCTGCGCATCCTCTATCTGGCGCCGGAGCGGCTGGCGCTGTCCGACACCCGCAACATGCTCTCGCGCTGCGGCGTCAGCCTGCTCGCCATCGACGAAGCGCATTGCGTCTCGCAATGGGGACATGATTTCCGACCGGAATATATGGCCATCGGCGAGGCGGCAGCCGCGCTGGGCGACGTGCAGCGCATCGCCCTCACCGCGACGGCGGACGCCGCGACCCGTGCGGAAATTCTGGCGAAGCTGTTCACCCGCGAGCCGGCGCAGTTCGTGCACGGCTTCGACCGGCCCAATCTGCGGCTCGCCATGCGGCCTAAAAGCGATGCCAAGCGCCAGATCCTCGATTTCGTCAAGGCGCAGAGCGGCGAATGCGGCATCATCTATTGCGCGTCGCGCAAGCAGACCGAGGAGGTCACGGCGTTCCTCTCGGCCAAGGGCATCAAATCGCTGTTCTATCACGCGGGGATGGAGGCGGGCGCCCGCTCCCGCAACCAGGATGCGTTCTTGCAGGAGGACGGCGTCGTCATGGCGGCGACGGTCGCCTTCGGCATGGGCATCGACAAGCCCGATGTGCGCTTCGTCATGCACGCCAATATGCCGAAAAGCATGGAGAGCTATTACCAGGAGATCGGCCGCGCCGGCCGCGACGGTCTGCCCGCCGACACGCTGACCCTCTATGGCCTCGACGACATGCGCCTGCGCCGCATGCAGATCGAGGAGGGTGATGCCTCGGAAGATCAGAAGCGCATCGAAAAGCAGCGGCTCAATGCGCTGATCGCGCTCTGCGAGGCGCCCCGCTGCCGTCGCCAGACGCTGCTCTCCTATTTCGGCGAGGCGACCGCGCCTTGCGGCAATTGCGACCTGTGCATCGATGGGATCGAGGTTGTGGACGCCACCATCCAGGCGCAAAAGGCACTGTCGGCGGTGATCCGCACCGGCGAGCGCTTCGGCACCGAGCATCTGATCGCTATTCTGCGCGGCGAGGACACCGACAAGATCAGGCAATTCAATCATGACCGCCTGCCCACCTTCGGCGTCGGCAAGGACCATTCGCGCAATGAGTGGCGCTCGATCTTCCGCCAGCTCTACGGCGCAGGCGTGGTGTCGCTGGATGTCGCCGGCTATGGCCGCTGGACGGTGACGGAGCTGGGCCGCCAGGTGCTGAAGGGGGCCGCGAAGGTGGAGCTGCGGCGCGAAAGCCTGCATCCGCCGATGGCCAAGGCGGCGGCCAAGCGTGCCGCAACACCCGTAACGGTATTCACCAGCGCCGACCGGGCGCTGTTCGACGCTCTGAAAGCCGCCCGCCAGGAGATCGCCAAGGCGGCGCGGGTGCCCGCCTATGTCGTCTTCGCCGACCGCAGCCTGCTCGACATGGTGCATCTGAAGCCGGGCACGCCGGCGCAGATGGAGATGGTCCACGGCGTCGGCAAAGGCAAGCTGGAGAAATATGGCGAGACCTTCCTCGGCATCATCCGCCGCCATCTGGAGGAGGCTGCGCCCGAGGCCGAGCCTCGCCGGGCGGCTGGCTGACGGGCTGAGACGGCGGCGCGCCCCAGGTTCGCGTGTCGGCACGACGTTCCTCAGCGCGCTGCCGCGACGGCAAAGAATGACGGCCAAGGGGCGAAGCTCTTCCGAACCGCACCCGATGGCCCTCGTATATATCGGCATCATCGACGCCCTGCCTGCCGAGTTCATCACCTGCCAGAGTTCGAATTTTCACCAACTATTCGTCGAAATATTTTCTAATTACGGCGTCTTCACGTCGATCGCGTAATAGAAGTTGCCACTTTGCATGTTTGCACCATAGCCGCTTGGGCCGGCGTAAATTTCCATTTGGAGATTCTCGAGCCAAATGGCCTTCGCTGCGCCGGATACGTCATCTATTTCCGCAATGCTCAGTACGCGCATTGACTGTGAAAGTTTTTCGGATTGTTCAGACATGGGACTCTCCTGAGGGTTTACTTCCGGGGCATCTGACGGAGTGAGCGTCAATCTGCGCTCTTCAGATACTGTGCGCGTAATTGCGGTCTCTCGCTGTGCCGTACGGAACAGGATGCGCCGCTTGTCTCGTGCCCCGCGCGGCCGGCGCAAGAGCTGCGGCGGAGGGTTACAGCATTTCGAAATCCCGCGCAGGCGGTCATGCCCAGATTGTCATCCGAGCGAAAGCAGGACCCAGTACACATCAGAGTTGCTAGGAATACTGGATCCCGCTTTCGCGCATAGGTGCCTTACTTTCACCTCTCCCACGGGAAGAGGTCGGCGCTGAGAGAAGGCAACGCTTCCATCGAGGCTCTGCACACCCTTGCATGTTTCGAAATGCCGACTCAGTCGAGACTGGTCGGGCGAACGGGACCGTTGCCCCTTGGGTGCGAGGCACCGCGGGTGAGCTTGGTCCGTCCGTCCTCGGCTTTTGTCCTGAACAGATGATGGGGAGCAAGTCCCGCATGCAAGGCAAGGATGTGTCCGAACGCAAAGCCGTGGGTGAACTGTACGTGGGAATCGATGTGAGCAAAAGCTGGCTCGACGTCCATATCCTGCCCTCGGAAGAAAGCTGGCGCGTGGCCAACAGCGGCCCGGGCCACCAGCTGCTGGCGCGCCGTCTGGGCAAACGGGTGGTGCTGATCGCGCTCGAAGCCACCGGCAAGTGGCATCGGCAACTGCATCTCGCGTTGCACGCCGGCGGCTTCAAGGTTGCCGTCACCGATCCCTACCGCACACGGCAATTCGCCAAATCGATAGGCCAGGCCGCCAAGACCGATCGCATCGACGCCCGCGTGCTGGCTGTCTACGCGATGGCGATTAAGCCGGACGCCGCCTCGCCGCCTCCCGAAATCATTGAAACCTTGAAGGAACTCGTGGCTGCGCGCGCCGCCGCCATCGCCCAAGGAACCGGGATCGCCAACCAGATCGGCGCCAGCAATCACCCGTTGCCAATACGGCTGCTCAAGCGCCGAAAGGCCCAGATCGATAGCGACGTCGCCAAGCTCGAAGCCGAGATCCAGCGCATCATCGCCGCCGAGCCCGCGCTTTTGCGCCGCCGGCAGATCTTGCTGTCCATCCCAGGCTTTGGTCCCGTCGTCACGGCCACCTTGGTTGCCATGCTCGCTGAACTCGGCGACTGCAACGCAAAGTAAATCGCCATGCTCGCGGGCCTCGCCCCCATCGCCAACGATTCCGGACAGCGTAAGGCCTGCGTTCGATCGGCGGCGGCAGGTCGGCCCCAAGACGCGCCCTGTACCTCGCCGCCCTCGCCGAAGTCCGCTGCGATCCTGGCATGAAAGCTTTCTACCTTCACCTCACCGCCCAAGGAAAACGCGCCAAGGTCGCCCTCGTCGCCGTCGCAAGAAAGCTCGCCGTGCTCGCCAACACCCTCATCAAGCAGGATCGCCTCTGGAAACCGATCCATGCTTAACTCCGAGCACAGATGCTCACCCCGGCCCTCTCCCCATGGGTTGAATATCGTCAGCACGCGATGCATGTCGGCCAGGTTGTGGCGGAAGTCCCGGTATCGCATCCGGGCGCGGCCATAAAGCCGCTTCAAACTCCCGAATACCTTCTCGACCGCGGCCCTGCGCCTTGCGATCAAAGCGTTGCGGCGCTGCTGCCAGCGCGGCAGGCAAGGCTGGTTCTTATGCCCGCGATGTATGATCCGGTCCTTGATGCCCTGCCGCTTCAAAGCCGACCGGCCCGCTTGCTCTCATAGCCTTGTCGGCATAGACCGCCTTCTCATCGCCGCCAATCAGCGCATCGGCGACACTGCTCTCATTCACATGCGCCGGCGTGAGCGCAAGCCGGCGCACCAGGCCAGAGCCCTCATCGGCTGCCACATGCACCCGGTAGCCGAAATAGCTCTTGCCGTTCTTCCTGGTGAAGCTGGCTCCCGGCTCCGCCGGCAGAGACGGCTTGGAAGAGGCCGCAAGCGGCGGCCGGCGCGACGCTGCCGTCACGATGGTGGCATCGATCAGCGTACCCTTCTTCACCATCAGCCCCTTCGCCTCAAGCTGCCGGTTCACCTCGGCGAAGGCGTCCTCCAGAAGCCCGGCCGCCGCGCAGTCGTTGCGGAACCGGCACAAGGTGGTCTCATCGGGCGTGCCTGCCTCCAGCGAAAAGCCGCAGAACAGGCGGAACGACACCCCGTCGATCAAAGCCTCCTCCAGCGCCGGATCCGACAGGTCGTAGAGGCTCGCCAGATACAGAGCCTTCAGCATCGGCAGGGCCGGATAGGGCTTGCGGCCGACCGAGGCCGTGCGCAGCTGCGCCGCCAGATGCCCAAGCGGCGTCCAGTCGATCACCACAGAAAGCGCCTTCAGCTTCCCGCGCAGCCCCATGCGCGGGTCCAGAAACGCCTCGGCGAAGCTCTGCTGAATGTCGGCCATCACACTCTCCGGAGAATCAAGCTCGGGCAATTGAATTCACGAATCACGAATCTCGCCCGGAAGCTGCATTTCGCAGAGGTCTCCCATGGGAGAGGGCGCGATCCGAGGCCGCCCTCGGAGCCCACATCGCAGGAGGTTAGCGCGTATGCGCCTGCGCCTCGGCCGCTTAGCTGCCGACCGCGGCCGGCTGGGGCAGCGGCTCCGGCGCCGCGCCATAGCGGACCTCTTTGAGCCGTCGCCCGCCGACCTCATAGACCCGCTTGGCCCGGCGCAGCAGTGCCGGTCTGTGCGCCACCACGATACGGGTGATCTGCATCCGATCGAGCAGATCCGCGATCAGCTCCTCGTTCTGCTCGTCGAGATTGGCCGTGCCCTCATCCAGAATCAGGATCTTCGGGCTGCCGGTAGAGCGCGCGCGCCAGGAGGATACGCTGCCGCTGGCCGCCCGAAAGCGTCGAGCCCATGTCGCCCACAAGCGTCAGATACTGCATCGGCATGCGCACGATGTCGTTATGCACCTGGGCGGCTGCCGCCGAGGCAACGACGCGCTGCATGTCGAGATCTGGATCGAAGCCGCCGATATTGTCCGCCAGCGTACCGGACAGCAGCCGGTCATCCTGCGCCACCACGCCGACTTCATTGCGCCAGGCTCGCCATCTTTCGGGGGTGGCGCGCTGCCCGTCTAGCTCGATCGTGCCGTCCGTCGGATGATTGAGGCCGAGCAGCAATTTCAGCAAGGTGCTCTTGCCGCCGCCTGAGGCGCCGTGGATGGCGACGTAATCGCCGGGCGAGATTTCGAGATCGATATCCTCCAGCACCAGCGGGTCGGTGACGCCGTAGCGGAAGGCCACCTGCTTCAGGCGAACATGGCCCCTGATTTCCATCGGCCCTGTCGCCGCACCGCTGATCTTCGGTCGGCGTCGTGACGATGTCGGAGAGGCGATCAAGGTGCAGCCGCAGGAAGCGGAACTGCATGAGCTGGTTGACGAGCGCGTTGGCGCGGTCGGTGAAAGTCTGCCGATAGGAGAGGAACGAGAACAGCATGCCGACCGAGAAGCCCTGTCCATCGAGGATGGCGCGCCCCGCCACATAGATGACGATCACCGTTTGCAGGCCGGTCACCATGCTTTGGATGAGCCCTTGCGAGATGGTGAGGCGGCCGACGGCGATGCTGGCATTGGTCGTCTCGGCATGCAGGTTGCGCCAGCCACCTTCACGCACCGCCTCACGGCCGAGAAGCTTCAGCGTCACCGCCGCCCGCACGCTCTCCATGAGATGCGTCTGCTCCTTGGCCTGCGCGAGGATCTCCTCCTCCATCCGCTGCTTCATGCGCGGAAACAGCGCCAAGTTGAGCGCCCATGTTGATCAGCACCGCGGCGATGACGATCAGCGCCAGCGTCACCGAGTAGAAGAACAGGATGATCGCCGCGATGCAGGCCATCAGGCCATCGATCACCGTGCCGACGACGCCTTGCGTGATGGCGTCCTGGATGGGCTTCACCGAGCCCAGCCGCGAAATGATGTCGCCGGCGTGGCGCTTCTCGAAATAGTCGCTCGGCAAGCGCAGCAGGTGGCGCACCAGATTGCCGGAAACCTGGTAGCTCAGCAGATGACCGAACACCCTGCAGGGCCCAGGAGCGGAGCGCTTCGATGGACGCCTGGATGATGACGATCGCGCCGAAGCCCAGTGCGATCACGGTCAACAGGTCGCGATCCACACTCGCGATCGCCTCATCGACCACGAGCTGCATCTGCAGCGGCGCGACGAACGCGGCGATCTGCAGGGCGACCGACAAGATCAGCACCTGTACGAGCGCCGACCCCCATCCGGTCATCTTCGACCACAGCATGGACAGCTTCATCGGCGCACGGGCGGAGACCGGCTCGAAGGTTTCGGCGCGGGCGAGTTCGAGGACGACGCCGGTAAAATGCTTGGAGAACTCTTCCCTGGTGAACGCCCGCAACCCAATCGCCGGGTCGTGGATGACGATGCGCTTGCGTCCGACGCTTTTCAGAACGACGAAATGATTGAGATCCCAATGCAGGATGGCCGGCGTGCGGATCTTGCCCAGCGCGGGCAACTCGACGCGCAGCGCGCGGGTGGAGAAGCCCAGCTGATCGGTGATCTCCATCAGGCTTTTCAGCGAGGCGCCGGCAAGCGAGATGGCGTGGCGCTGCCGCAATCCGTTCAGATCGACATCGTGGCCGTGATAGCGCGAGATCATCGCGATGCAGGCGAGACCGCATTCGGCCGCTTCGGAAGCCGTGATGACCGGCAGGCGCCGCGCGCCCAGATTCAGCTCGTCGAAAATGCTCATGACCGGCCCACCACGGCGTAGATTGGATCGAAAAGCCAAGCCATCAGGCTGCGCCTGTCGAAAACGATTTCCGCCGAGGCCAGCATGCCCGGCTGCATCGGAATGGCCTGCCCGTAGGCCATGATCGTTTCCCGCGCCAGCGTCACGCGAATCCGAAACACCGGCTCCTCCAGGCGCAGGCCCTGGAAGCCGACCTCATTGGGGCTGATCACCGTGCTGGAGACTGTGCGCACGGTGCCCTTGACCGTGCCGAAGCGCTGATAGGGAAAAGCCTGAAGACTGATTTCGACATCCTGGCCCGGCTGCACGAAGCCGATCGCCCGCGAGGGTGCGAGAAGCTCCGCCTCAAGCTTGCCTCCGACCGGGACCAGCACGGCGATGGTGCCGCCCGCCGCGATGGCCTGACCTGTCGTAACCGGCAAGGCCGCGACGCGGCCGCTCACCGGCGCGGTGACGAACTGAAGCCGGCGCGCCTCGGCTTCGGCGCGGCGCTGGTCGAGACAGGCTTCGGCGGTGGACGCCTCCGAGCGCGCGGCGTCGATATCGAGCGGTATCGATGCCAGACGCGCTTTGATGTCGGCAATGGTGCTCTCGGTCGAGGCAAGCTCCCGATTGTGATTGGCCAGCTCCTGCTCGGCGCCAAGCGCGGCAAGGCGGCGCGAATCGAGATCTTGCCGGGCGAGGAAGCCTTTCTTGGCGATTTCGACGGCGCGTTCGTAATCGTCGCGGGCGATTTGCAGGCGCTGTTCCTGCAGAGCGACCTGATTGGCAATCTGCTTCTGCTCGGCCTCGCTCTTGCTGAGACGAATATTCGTCTGCTCCCGCTCCACTTCGAGCTGCGCCAGGCGCGACTCCGCCTTGATGCGTCCCGCTCGCGTTTCGGAGGAGAGGCCTTGCGAAATGATGTCGCCCACATTTCCGCCCATCGTCTCGGTGGCCAGGCTGAGCACGGCGATGCGGTCGCCCGCAGCCACGACATCGCCTTCCTTCACCATGACGCTTTGCAGCGTTGCCGATGCCGGAGCCGCGGCGCGGATCATACCCTGGTCCGGAATGAGGTAGCCCAGCACGGTCGCTTTGCGCGAATAGGTTCCGAGCGCCGCAAAGACCGTCGCGCCGAACACGACGACCGCAAGCAGCAGGCCGAGCGTGCTGACCGATATCGGCGTGGCCAGGACGACCTGGCCGTCCAGCCTGCGCGTCGCGTGAGCGACAGCCTCGCGGCGGAAAAGTTCACTCATGGGTCCCTCGTCCTGCCTGTCCGTTCAAAAATACCAGCCGGCCATCCCGATGCGGGTCGGCTGCCTCCTGTGGTTTCCGGTCGCACATCATATCGCCGCGGCCCCCGCATCGATCTTCAGCCGAGGTTCGGCGGGACGCAGGGTTTCTTCCAAGCCGGTCGAGATCGCCCGCCCGCAGATCCGAGACCGCGACGAAGGAGAAGCTGTCGCTCCATGCAAGCACATGGTAGCCGTTGCGCTGGCCCCTGATCGCGAGCGGCCCGGACGTGCCAAGCGCGCTTTGGAACAGCGTGATCGGGCGCCCGTGCCTGTAATAGATGATCGCCGCCATCGGCCGGTCCTCGACGAATTCGATGCGCGCGCCTTCGAGCTGGTAACCGCTCGCCGCCAGATCCTGCACCGGTACGGGCTGTTCCGCATGCTCGGCCAGCCACCGCGTTACGATCGCGGCATCGGGGGACTGAATATCGGTTAGGTGATCTCCCAGAATGCCTCTGACATGCGCGGCGACGAAGTCCTTGATGTCGTCGAAACCGTCCTGGGGCGGCCCCGGCGTCGCCGGCCCGCTGACGATGGAGACGGTCAAGTCATGGGTCGGCCTGATCTGGCAGGCCAATCGGATGTTGGGCGGCGCCTCGATCGATTTCAGGGTTACGGCTTCGGCACCCGCCGGGGGAGCCAACCCGTCCAGCCCTTTCTCTATCCTCACCCGGCAGGTCGAGCACCGTCCGCGGCCGCCACAGACCGATGCGTGCAAAACACCGGCTGAACGGCTGGCCTCCAGCAATGTCTTGCCCGCGATAAAATTGACCATGTGTCCGTCGTCGTAGGTCACGCGCACCTTCCGCCGCAAGGCGGCGCGCGACAGCCGGTAAAGCAGCGAGCCTCCAATGACGGCTCCGAGCAGCGCCAGGAACGCCCCGCGCGCACCGTTTCGCAGCCCAGCCAGGGTGGCGCTGTCCTCGGGGCTCGGCCAGTTCGACCGCTCCTTCAGCGCCGCGAGCGAATTGGGATCGGTCATGATCTCGCCGGTCGTGCGCCCGGCAACCGCAAAGCCGGCCAGCGCCAGCGCGGGAACGGCAATCGCGACGGCGAGAAGCACCGGGGCGGCGCGCCCATAGCCATCCGAGAGCCGCAGCCAATAATGAAGGCCCAGGCACCCATGCGTCCAGACGATGAGCAGCAACAGGCTCTGGGTCACGTTGCTGTCCGGCCACAGACGCACCAATTCATACAGATAGATGTCGTGGACGCCGAAGAACTGGTGCGCGATGCGCGTGTTGACGATGTGCGGGAAAAGCAGGAACGGGATCGCCAGGCCGAGCACGATCTGAACCGCTTCCCAGCGCGGCATCCGCCACGTATCCCGCCGGGCGATCTTGTACAGCGCCAGCGCGATATGCGTGGCGAGGGCCGTGCCCAGAATGACGGTACCGACCGTGGACCGGGTGATGGCCGTACGCATCTGCTGCATCTCGTGCATGGCTTCAAGGCTCACCAGGCCGAGCGCGTGATTGAGAAAATGGGTGATGGCGAAGGCAAACAGCACGCAGCCCGATATGAGCCTCAGCTTCTGCTGAAGACTGCCTCGCAAATAGACGTGCATGTCCCAGCCTCCCAGCGCCAACTTGTCGTTGATCCGGCCTCACGTCAACTGCACTGCAACCGACGAGGGTGGGTTAGATCACTATATCGCACAGCGTTGCGGGAAGTGCACGCCATCTCAAACTAGGCGTGTACTTCCCGCTTATGCTTCATTAATGCACCTTCGGATCGGTCGGCTGGTGGAACGGTCCGCGTGCGGGTTGCGGGTCGTCGCCGCCGAAGATGTGGCGCAGCCAGGAAATGAGTCCGGCGCCCGAGGTCATGTCGATTTCTTCCAGGGACAGCTCGCGAAGGTCGAGAGCGTCCGAATTGGTGCTGTTTTGGTCCATGATCGTATCTCCGATGGTCGGTTACGGCTTACGGGATCGTGTCCCGGCGCTTCCGATGGGGTTGAGTTTAAAATTCTGTAGAACCTTGCTTATGCCCGACTAGTGAACCTTGGGATCGGTCGGCTGGTGGAACGGTCCGCGTGCGGGCTGCGGGTCGTCGCCGCCGAAGATGTGCCGCAGCCAGGAAATGAGGCCGGCACCCGAGGTCATGTCGATTTCTTCCAGGGACAGCTCGCGAAGATCGAGAGCGTCCGAGTTGGTGCTGTTGTCTTGGTTCATGGTAGGTCTCCCGTGGTTGGTTTAGCTTTAGCGGACCGCGTCTTGGCGCTCCCGATAGGCCGATATTGCCCTGGGCGGCGCGGCGCCGCTGTACCTGGGGGAACAGGATCGGATTTAATTTGAGCCGTGCGAAAGCCTCGCCCATCGCGGCGCGCTGAAGGCCCCCTACTATTATCCTTTGAGTGAGCGGAGGCATCGGCATCGCGACGCCGCCCGCATAGCGGATCGCGGTCGCACGCACCGTGCCGCTCTAATTCCGGCAAATGTTACGCGGGAAACAACACCGGCTCCGGCAGCCATGCATAGTCGTCACGCCCCGCCATCGATCCTGATGCGGATGCGTAAATGGAGGAAGATCATGGACATGCAATCCAACGAAATCCGCGCGCTCTCGACTGACGAATGCGATGATGTGTCGGGCGGCGTCGGCTGGTTGGTGGCTCTGGCGGTTTTGGCGGGTGCCGCCGCAATCGGTTCGGCGGTGGCCATCCTGACGAAAGAGGAAAAAGTGCTTGTACCCCACCTCGATCTCCCCGATTGAGCCCGTCAGGCAATCTGCGACGGGCTCGGAATGCAAACGGTTGTTGCCGCTCATCCGAGCCGGTCACGATCGAGTGGCTTCAACACACCGGCTGTCAACTGGCCGGCCGGAGAGGCTTGCGCAAACGATGCACAGACCTCATGTTGGTTGCTGAACGGCGCTTCACAGCGGCGCCTGTGCGCCCACCACTCTCGCGAGAAGCTTTTGCGATCACCCAGCCGACGATCCAGCGCGCCGTTTTACGATAGTGCGCGCGAGAAAAATGTCAGTCCGTTCGCCGTCTTCGGGCGGCTTTTGCCGTTCGTCTGGCCGCAGGACCGCCCCGATCTGCGCCGCCGGGTGGTCTTGGCGGGATTCGTTCTGGTCGCGGCCAAACTCGTGACCGTGGCGACGCCGCTTGCCTATAAGGGCGCGGTGGACTGGTTCACCGGAGCGGTCAAGGGCGTCTCCGCCGATCCGAAGGCGCTGACCATATTGCCGATCGCGCTCATCCTCGCCTATGGCGGCGGCCGCGTGCTGATGATGGGGTTCACCCAGATCCGCGACGTGCTGTTCACCCGCGTCGGTCAGAACGCCGTCCGCGCGCTATCCAACCAGACCTTCGAGCATCTGCACCGCATGTCGCTGCGCTTTCATCTGGAGCGCAAGACCGGGGGCCTCAGCCGCGTCGTCGAACGGGGACGGCAAGCGGTGGAGCTGATCATCCGCATGGGAGTGTTGAACTCACTTCCCACGCTGCTGGAACTGGTCCTGGTGCTGGGCGTCACCACCTATCTGTTCGGCTGGATCTTCTCGCTCATCATCGCGGTGACGCTGGTCTTCTACATGTGGTTCACCTTCTGGGCCAGCGAGTGGCGCATCTCCATCCGGCGCGAGATGAATGAGAGCGACACCGACGCCAACACCAAGGCGATCGACAGCCTGCTCAACTATGAAACCGTCAAATATTTCGGCAATGAGGGGTGGGAGGCGAGCCGCTACAACACCTCGATGGTGCGTTACGAGAAGGCGGCGGTGCGCACCTATACGTCGCTCGCCTTGCTGAATACCGGCCAGGCCCTGATTTTCTCAGGCGGGATCACGGTCTGCATGCTGATGGCGGCGCGCGGCATCACGCAGGGCACGCTTACGGTCGGCGATTTCGTCGCCATCAACGCCATGCTGATCCAGCTCTACATGCCGCTCAATCTGCTCGGCATGATCTACCGCGAATTGCGGCAGGGCCTCGTCGACATCGAGTCGATGTTCGAGCTGCTGGGGAAGAATCCGGAGGTGGAGGATCAGCCCGGCGCCAAGGATCTGGTGATCGGCAAGGGCGCCATCCGCTTCGAGAACGTCTATTTTTCCTATGACCTGGCGCGTCCGATTCTCAAAGGCATCGATTTCGAGGTGCCGGCGGGAAAAATGGTGGCGATCGTCGGCCCCTCGGGCGCGGGCAAATCGACCATTTCCCGCATCCTCTTCCGCTTCTATAACACCGCCTCCGGGCGCGTGCTCATCGACGGCCAGGACATCACCCAGGTGACGCAAACCTCGCTGCGCGCGGTGCTTGGCATGGTGCCGCAGGACACGGTGCTGTTCAACGACACGATAGAGTACAACATCCGCTATGGCCGTCCGGACGCAACCGACGCGGAGGTCCGCGAGGCGGCCCGCATGGCGCAGATCGACGAATTCATCAAGCTGCTGCCCGATGGGTATCAATCGATGGTCGGTGAGCGGGGGCTGAAGCTCTCCGGCGGCGAAAAGCAGCGCGTCGCGATCGCCCGGACCATTCTCAAGGGACCGCCGATCCTGATGCTCGACGAGGCCACCTCCGCGCTCGACAGTTTCACCGAGAAGCAGATCCAGGCTGCGCTCGATCGCGTGGCGCAGAACCGCACGACGCTGGTCATCGCGCATCGCCTCTCCACCATCATTCACGCCGACGAGATCCTGGTGCTCGATGCGGGCCGCATCGTGGAGCGGGGCCGGCATGGCGAGTTGCTGCAGAAGCAGGGCCTTTATGCCGGCATGTGGGCGCGCCAGCAGGAAGCCGAGCAGGTGCAGCGCCGTGCGCGCGAGCTGTCCGAGGACCCGCTGGTGGACCGCAAGCCGGTACAATCGCCGATTCCGGCGGAATAGCGCTTCAGCGCTGGAAAATCCGCCAAACCGCTAAGCTTTCACCCAGATTGCGTGCTATGAGGCGCGCTTTACAGCGTTGTCGCGCTCGTGTCGGAGACGGCGATGTCGCCGTGCTCCCATTGTGACGGCGGGCGGCGTGTCGGATCGGGCGCAGGACGAAACGAGCGATGGAGGGGAAGCTGCCATGGACGAACGTCACAATCTGATTGGAACCATCAGGGAAGGGCTGGTGCCGGTTCACTGGGATGGGCACAAGTTCGTCGGCATCGGCGTCGTCGCCACCATACTGCTGTTTCTGCTCTGGGCGCCGCTCGGCTGGCTCGGGCTGCTGGCGACTGGCTATGTGGCTTATTTCTTCCGCGACCCGCCGCGGGTCACCCCCGTCCGAGAGGGGCTGATCATCGCGCCCGCCGACGGCAGGATTACCTCTGTCGTCCTCGATACGCCGCCGAGCGAACTGGGCCTGCCCGATCAGCCGCACACCTGCATTTCCATATTCCTCTCGGTCTTCGACGTGCATATCAACCGCGCTCCGATCGACGGGCATGTGGTTCGCAGGATCTATATTCCGGGCCTCTATCTCAACGCCGCGCTCGATAAGGCGAGTGAGGACAATGAGCGAGAGGCGATGGTGTTTCGCGCAGCTTCGGGTCTGGAGGTAGGGGTAGTGCGCATCGCCGGGCTGATCGCAAGGCGCATCGTGACGCTGGTGCGGGAAGGCCAGGTTATAGACGCGGGCGCGCGGACCGGGCTGATCCGTTTCGGCAGCCGAGTGGACATATACATACCGAGCGCCAGGGGCATTCTGGTCGCGGAAGGCCAGCGCATGGTGGGAGGTGAAACCGTGCTGGCCGACCTGCGCTCTGAGGAAAACGGCCGCGAAGTGCGGCGCAATTAGGCAGCCGTCCGGTGGTGCAGCGCTCACCGTCGGCTAGATGGAAACGCCAGGTGATGCGGGATTGGACCCCGGATCTCCGCTTCGAGTCGTCCGGGCGACAGAACATCCCGTGGACGCTGGCACCTGAACTGATCAGGCCCTAATACAGATAGCTGCGCCCGCGTACCGTGCGCACCATGATGATGCGCGACAGCAGCACCGAGGAAATGGTGATGAGCAGCGTGATGATCAGCAGCCCGAAGGAGTGCGCCGGCGTTTCCAGCCGTCCGCCGAAGACATAGGCCTTGTTGCCGATATAGGCGGTGTAGAAATCCAGCACCAGGCACACCACCCAAGCCGCCTTCAGGATGAGGCTGATGAGGTCGTCCCGCTCGAAGGTCCAGATGATGTGGGTCGAGATCAGAAATCCCAGGATGACGATCGACACCACCACGGCGAAGACGAGCTGCACCATGTCAACGCCGTGCAGACCGTTGATGTTGAAGATCTGCACGATGCCGACGAATGTGGTGAACCCGTCCCACAGGGCGCCGAGGCCGATCACAAATGCTAATACCCACATATTGACCTCTGGCTGTTACCGGCCGCCGCTGAGCACGACGATCAGCGCGATGAGAATGCCTAAGAAGAACATCATCGCGACGATGACGCTGACCTGATCCCCGTCCGGGCCGGAACTTGTGCGTTTGAGGGCGTCGCCTTTGTAGATGAAATCGTGAAACGCGTCCTTGTGGCGATTGGCGAAGCGTACCGCCTCCGCGACCACGTCCTCGGTAGACAGGGCAGTGCGCGCTTCCAGCGACTTCAAATGTGCTTCGTAGGACTTGTGACCCTGCAGCGCCGCGTTCAACGCCTCCGGGACCGATTTTCGCGCCTCGATCTGCTCGCGCGCGTGGAGCCCTGCGATTCTTTCCCAAAATGACATTGCGACTTACGCTGATCGTTTATCCATCATTCGACAGCCGGCTCAGCCCTCACGCAGCGTCCGCCAAACGCGGCCACAAAGCAATTCCTGACTTGATATTGTTAAACTTTTTCAATTATGCCCTAAATATGGTGAAGAAGCGGCGAGGACGCATTTTGTTCCCCTCATTTCTCCGCACCCGTAAAATTTTATGCGGCCATTCGGGCGTTTTCACGTCGACGCAAATACGAAAATAATCAAGCTGTTACGCTGACTTGCACGAAAAATACATCGGTTTGCGCGATGAAACCTCCGGAATTAAACACATTAACCGACGTTTTATGAACGGGAGATAGGCAAATTGGTTCCACGCGCTTTTGCGTAGGATGACTGCGGATGACGGAGAGGTGCGTTTACGCGGCTAAAACACACAGCCTTAGCCAGCGCGATGTTTTACCCAGCCGGTCTTGTTTGCAGCTGAATCTGCCCAAATCGGCAATTTGTAATTCCCGGTGAAGCCTTCATGTATTACTCCTGGCGCGAACTCGTCTGACACTTAGGGGTCATAAGATGGACGCTGACGTTCTCATCGTAGGGTCCGGTCCGACCGGGTTGATGCTTGCCAATCAGCTGGTGCGGCGCGGTGTGCGCGTAATGATCATCGATCGTCATTCCGGGCCGGCGCGGGAAACCAGAGCGCTGGGAGTGCAGGCCCGCACCCTGGAGATCTACCAGAAGCTGGGCCTCATCGACCGGGCGCTGGAACTCGGCAAGATCGGCCGCGGCGCGGATATCTGGGCGCAAGGACGAAGGATGGCGCGGATCCCGCTGGGCGAAACCGGGAAAGCGGCCACGCCCTATCCGTACATTCTTATACTCGGCCAGGACGATAATGAGCGCATCATGGGCGACAAGCTTCGCGAGCTTGGCGGCTCGGTGCAGTGGAACACCGAGCTGACGGGCATCGAGCAGGAGAGCGGCCGGGCGGTTGCGGCCCTCAAGCTGCCCGACGGGACGACCCGGAAGACGCCCTTTGCCTGGATCGCCGGATGCGATGGAGCGCACAGCGCGGTGCGCGAGATGACCGGCATCACCTTTCCGGGCGAACCTTACGAGCACGTATTTTTCGTCGCCGATGTCGAAGCGACCGGCAGCATGGTCCCCGACGAGGTCAATGCCTATTTATGGCGCGGCGGTTTCCATCTCCTGTTCCCGATGCGGGGCAAGGACCACTGGCGGGTCGTCGGCATCCTTCCGGAGGAGTTGCGCGACAAGCCGGACGTGAATTTCGACGCCGTGATCCCTTCGCTGCGCAACGCGGCGGGTGCGAATTTGTCTTTCAGGGGATGCAGCTGGTTCTCCACCTACCGCATCTCGCATAGATGCGCGTCGCATTTTCGCCAGGGGCGCTGCTTCCTGCTGGGCGATGCCGCACATATTCACAGCCCTGCGGGCGCTCAGGGAATGAATACCGGCATTCAGGATGCCTATAATCTGGGGTGGAAGCTGGCACTCGTCGCCAAGGGTGAGGCCGAAGAAGCGTTGATCGACAGCTACGAGGAAGAGCGCCTGCCCGTGGCGCACACCTTGCTGAAAACCACGGACCGCGCCTTCAAGGTGGCCATCTCCGATAGCTGGATTGCCGGTTTGCTGCGGGCGCAAATCATCGCCCGGGTCGCCGCATTCGCCATGAGCATGCCGCGCTTGCAGAGGTTCGTGTTCCGGCGTCTCTCGCAGATCGGCATTAATTACCGGGAGAGTTCCCTATCACGGACCGGCGGCGACCTGCCCAAGGGCGCGCCACGCGCCGGCGACCGGTTCCCCTGGCTGCGGCTGAGGCTGAGGGGCGACGGCGCCGTCGAGGATTTGTATCAGAAGTTTGATGACACGGTGTTCAACCTCATCGTCATCGGGCAGCCCGCCCCACTGGACACAGCGATCGGTCTCGGCAAATTGCTGCACATCCAGACGGTTCACTCCAACCCGGTGAACCATGCCGAGCTTGCTCGGGTGGACATTCCGACGACGTCTTTCTATCTGCTGCGGCCGGACGGCCATGTCGGGCTTTGCGGCACGCGCCTCGATATCGCCGAGCTTAAGCGCTATTTGGCCGAGCAGTTGCACCTCGATATCGGGCGCGCCCGTCAATCGGCGGCCCAGCGCCGTCCCGCTTAGTGTGAACGGATCAGATGGAGGCAGCCCGCCTATCTCTGTCGAAATCCCCGTGAAAACGGGGATCCAGTAAACACTTTCATCTGGATCCCCGCTTGCGTGGGGATTTCGAGAAGGTGCTCATCTAAAATGATCTCGCTATAGGTGCGAACGGCAGAGAGCTTATTCCGGACGACGCGAAGCAGAGATCCGCGGCCTCAGGCGCTAATTCGCAAAGCGGAAGTGCATGATGTCGCCGTCGTGTACTGTGTAGTCCTTGCCCTCCAGCCGCATCCGGCCGGCTTCCTTGGCGCCGCTTTCGCCGCGATAGCGGATGAAATCGTCATAGGCGATGGTTTCGGCGCGGATGAAGCCCTTCTCGAAATCTGTGTGGATGACCCCGGCGGCCTGCGGCGCGAGCGTGCCGCTGTTCACGGTCCAGGCGCGGGTTTCCTTCGGGCCTGCGGTGAAATAGGTAATCAGGTCGAGAAGCTGGTAGCCGGCGCGGATCACCCGGTTGAGGCCCGGCTCGACGAGGCCGAGATTGTCCAGATAGGCTTGGCGCTCGTCGGCGGCAAGCTGGGCCAGCTCCGCTTCGATCTTCGCCGAGATCACCACGGCGACGGCGCGCTCGGCCCGCGCCTTCTCCTCCACCCGGCGCGAATAGTCGTTGCCCTCGCCCGCCGAACCCTCATCCACATTGCAGACATAGAGCACCGGCTTTGAGGTCAGCAGTTGCAACTGCTTGAAGCGAGCGGCGTCCTCCGGCGCGACCTTGGCGAGACGCGCCGGCTTGCCTTCGCTGAGCACCGCGAGCGCGGCATCGACGACGACGAGCGTCGCCTTGGCGTCCTTGTCCTGGCCCTTGGCCTTTTTCTCCAAAGCCGAACGGCGCTTTTCCAGGCTGTCCAGATCCGCAAGCATCAATTCGGTTTCGACGGTGTCGGCATCGGAAAGCGGATCGACGCGTCCCTCCACATGGGTGACGTCGTCATCGTCGAAACAGCGCAGCACATAGGCGACCGCGTCCACTTCGCGGATATTGGCGAGAAACTGATTGCCCAGCCCTTCGCCTTTCGAAGCGCCCTTCACCAGCCCTGCAATATCGACGAAGGTGAGGCGGGTGGGCAGGATCTGCGCCGATTTGGCGATGGCGGCGATGCGATCGAGGCGCTCGTCCGGCACCGGCACGTCGCCGACATTGGGCTCGATGGTGCAGAACGGATAGTTGGCGGCCTCGGCTGCCGCCGTTTGAGTCAAAGCATTGAACAGCGTGGATTTGCCCACATTGGGCAATCCGACGATGCCGCATTTAAAGCCCATCGGTGGTGTCTCTTATTGTTTCTCGGGGACTGGGTTCCCGGTTCCGATCCAGACCGATTCCCGCTTCGCTTGCATCGTTAATGGTCTAGATTGTTTGCTTGGTCGCGTTTCTTTTCCGAAAGCCGCGTCACGCCTTTCGGAAAACGCTTTAGAGCCTTTTCCGCTCCGATTGAATCGGAGCGCGGCTCTAATTCTTTGTTTTCTCGCATTTTCTCGACGCAAACCGGCGTCCACTTTGCTGGAAAATGCTCTAGAGCATGATCAATTCAAACGGAACCGATCCTGCTCTAGATTTCTTTGTTTTCGCACGATTTTTCGGGAAAACCGGTGTCCACTTTCCCCAATCGTGCTCTAGCCGCGCCTCAACCACGATTTCAGCTTGGCGAAGCCGGACTCCTGGGCAGGCGCCGGTCCGGCCATGGCGGGCTCGGGTTTGTGCTTGGCGGCGGCGGGCTCCGGCGGAACGGTGGCGGGCTCAGGCTTGCGGACAGGGGCTGCGGCCGGCGCGGCGGGAGCGGCCTTGGGTGCCTCGGCGGCGGCTTTGGCCGGCGGTTTTTCGCTGGTCTGCTGCGGCCGCCCCGCACGCGCGACCTCGTTCATGAATTTGGCATCCTGCCCGCCGAGCAGCGACGGCAACGCTTGCGCGATGGCGGCAAGCAGCGGATCGAGCCAATCACGGTCGGCGCGGGCGAAATCATGCAGCACATAATGCGCGACCGCATCCCGGTTGCCGGGATGGCCCACCCCGATCCGAACGCGCTGATAGTCATTGCCGATATGCGCCGAGATCGATTTGAGGCCATTATGGCCGGCATGGCCGCCACCGAACTTCACCCGCAGCTTGCCGGGTTCCAGGTCGATCTCGTCATGGAAGACGATGACATCGGCCGGCGACATCTTGAAGAAGCGAGCGGCTTCACCCAATGAGCGGCCGGATTCGTTCATGTAGGTCGCGGGCTTGAGCAGCAGGTAGCGCTGCCGGCCGATATCGACCTCGGTGGCCGCCCCCTGGAAGCGCTTGCGCCATGCGGGCGCGCCGTAACGCTTCGCAATGGCGTCGAGCGCCTCGAAGCCGACATTGTGCCGGTTGCGTTCATATTTTTCGCCGGGATTGCCCAGGCCGACCAAGATCTTCATCGCGCGTCCGCTCAACTCTCAACTCTCCATAAGCGAGAACCCGCACCTATTCTGAACTGCCTTCCTCCGCCGACGCAACCTCTTCTTCCGTCTCAGGTTTCATGGCCGAAGACGCAGCGATCGTGGCGACTGTAAAGTCACGATCGGTGATGGTGGGCGTCACATTGGCGGGCAGAGTTGCCGCCGAAATATGAATGCTGTCGCCGATATCGAGGCCGGCAAGGCTGAACTCGACCGATTCTGGGATAGCGTCGGCCGGGCAGCTCAGCTCGATCGTGTGCCGGACGATGTTGAGAACGCCGCCGCGCTTCAGGCCGGGCGACTTCTCCTCATCGAGGAAATGCACCGACACTTCGACGTCGAGACGCGAGGTCTTGCTCACCCGCATGAAATCGACATGCAAGGGGAAGTCCCGCACCGGGTCGAGCTGAATGTCGCGAGGAATGACGCGTACCTTCTCGCCGTCGAGGTCGAGCATGTAGATGGTGGAGAGGAAATGGCCCGTTTCGAGCTGACGGAACACCGCCTTGCGCTCGACGGAAATGTTCAGCGGCTCCTGGGCTCCGCCATAGACGATCGCCGGGATGCGCTCGGATTTGCGCATTTGCCGGGCCGCCGCGGAGCCTGTCGTATCCCTCTTCGCGGCCTTCATTTCGACCAACTCTGCCATCGGTAATCTCCGGAATAAAAATGGGCCTTGTCCAGGCCCAATAAGGCGCGGCGGCGGGCGCGCTCAAATGCCGCCATAATCTCGCGTCGCTTTATAGACGGAAAGGATGGCGAACTCAATCGCCTCGGCCCGGTCTTGTCAATCAAAAAGGCTGGAGACGGATTCCTCATTCGCGGTACGCGCGATGGCCTCGCCGATCAGCGGCGCCACGGACAGAAATTCGATGTTCGGCGTGTTCTGCACGATCTCGGTCGCCTTGATCGAATCGGTGATGATCAGCGCCTTCAGGGCGGATTCCCGGACCCGCTCGGCGGCTCCGGGCGACAGGACGCCGTGGGTGATATAGGCGTAGACTTCCTTAGCACCGCGTTCGAGCAGCGCGGCGGCGGCGTTGACCAGCGTGCCGCCGCTATCCACGATATCGTCGATGAGGATGCAGGTGCGCCCCGAGACATTGCCGATGACGCTCATCACCTCGGAGTCGCCCGGCCGTTCGCGCCGCTTGTCGACGATAGCCAGCGGCGCGCCTATGCGCTGGGCGACATTGCGCGCCCGCACCACGCCGCCGACGTCGGGCGACACGACGGTGATGCCGTTCTCGCCGAAGCGCTCGCGGATCGCCCGGACGATCACCGGCGCGGCGAACAGATTGTCGGTCGGAATGTCGAAGAAGCCCTGGATCTGCCCGGCGTGCAGATCGAGATTCATGACGCGGTCGGCGCCGGCGCGCGCGATAAGATTGGCGACGAGCTTCGCCGAAATGGGTGTGCGCGGCCCTACCTTTCGATCCTGTCGCGCATAGCCGTAATAGGGGATGACCGCCGTTACCCGCCGGGCGGATGCGCGTTTCAGCGCGTCGATGATGATGAGCAATTCCATCAGGTTGTCGTTGGCGGGAAACGACGTCGATTGCAGCACGAAAACATCCTGGCCGCGCACATTCTCCTGGATCTCGACGAAGATCTCCATGTCGGCGAAACGGCGGCACATACATTGGGTGAGAGGGGTGTTCAGATAGGCTGCGATGTCTTCGCAGAGTTGGCGGTTGCTATTGCCGGCAACGAGTTTCATGCAAGGAACGCCTTTGCTGCGAGCCGTGCACCCGAAAGCCGAGGCGGCGCACCGAAAATCGCCTTCGAACACGCCGAAAGCGCAACGCCAAACAGAACGGCCCGCTTTTAACAGCGGGCCGTGCTTATGTAAACTGCTTTGCTCGGCTGTAATGCCGCAGCGGGCGCGGCTTAGCCTGCCGGCTTGATGAGCTTGGCGACACTCCGGGCCGCTTCGCCGGCCGCCAGGTCGGCGACCTGCCCCCACGATCCGTTCAACGATCCTTCGGGAACCTTGTTACGCTGCACCACAGCTTTTTCCATGGTTTTGCCCGAAGGGTCCACGACGAGCCAGCGGATGGTGATCGGCTGCTGCCCGCCATCGGCGTTGCCCAGCTGAACGGAACCGCGAACCGTATAGGCGTTCGGATCACTGCCTTCGATCAGTTTGACGCCCGCCTGCTCCAGATGGCGGCGCATTGCCGCTGTCAGCGAGGCTTCGCCATCTCCGGGAGCACCCGTGACTGGCGGAACCATGGCAAGGGCAGGCCCATGAGAAGCGGGTTGGGCATCCGGTGCCGCGGCAGGCTGCTGCACCGCCAACACATTGGTCGCCGCCGAATCCTCCGACCGCGAGGTGCGCTGTTGCTGCTGCTCCTGCTGCGGGGCCTGCGCGACCAGCGGAGCGTTTTCGCCGGTGCTGGCCGTGGTGGCTGGCGTGCCGCCCGGCATCCATGCGATCAGATCGTCCGCTGTCTTCGCGGCGACGCGCTGTATGACCGCGTCGTCAACGAGGGCCCACGGGTCGCCACCCTTCTTGCCCTCTATCAGCTCCTCGCCTTGAATCCGCTTGGCGCGCTTGCCTCCCTTATCGGTGATATCCCAGATATAGGAAAACTTCGTGCCTTTGGCGTCGGCCGCCGCGACGAGATAGCCGCGTATCGTATAATCGGCGTCCTTAGGCGCAACGACAGGAATATTCTTCTGGCCGGCGGAAGCGACCAGCATCTCGTTCATCTTGGATGAAACTTTGGACGGTGCGCCAATGACCGGCGCAAAGGCGATCGGCTTGGACTTTACCGGCTGCTGCGGGCTGGCCAGAGAGCTGTTGACGGCCGCGCCCGAATTGTTCGAACTTGTCTCACAGGCTGCTAAGGATAAAGCGATGAGGCCCCCGATCAGGGGCAACGCGACACGTCTCGCTCCGCAACGTGCCGTCATAACGGTTACGCGCGTCACTGGCGTAGCTCCTTCAATTTTCATTGCCTCACGTTCCGACGTCTTCAGAAAATCGCGCGAGATGGCACGGCTCCCGATGCGTCATGCGTAGCTTCAATCGCCAAATGCGTCCAGATACGTTCGGGTATCCTTGGCAAGTCTCAACAGCAAATCGGCAGGAAAAAGCCCCCGGAAAGCCCCTTATCCACATCACATAATAACAATGGCGGAAATTTGGCGCCCATAATCCGCTTCGCCGCGATGAGTCGACCGGCGATAGCTGAAGAAAAGCGATTCGTTCTGGTAGGTGCAAAGGTCGAGGCCTTCGACAAAAGCGATGTTTGTCTTCACGGCACGGTCGCGGCAATAGCCGGGCAGGTCGAAATGCGGGCGGGCATCCGGCGCGGCCCGCGCGAAATACTTCGCGTTCGCCGCATCATCGGCAAGGAACGCCGTCTCGAAATCCGGTCCCACCTCATAGGCGGCGGACGAAATGGTCGGCCCGATGGCCGCGCAGATCCGGTCTCGACGTGCGCCCAGCTCTTGCATCGCATCGACAACGGCGCCGATGATGCCCCCCTTCGCGCCCTTCCACCCCGCATGCGCCGCGCCTACCACCCGCGCCTCGGGATCGGCGAACAGGATGGGCGTGCAGTCCGCCGTCAGCACGCCGATCGCAAGCGAGGGAACCTGGGTGACGATAGCATCGGCCTCAGGGGCCGCGTCCGGCCGCCATGGGGTGTCGGCGACGACGACGCGGTTGCTGTGGACCTGCCTGACCGTCACCAGCTGATCACGGCCGGTGCCCAGCTTGGCAGCCACCCTGATCCGGTTCTCGCGCACATTGCCGGCTTCATCATCCGAGCCGAAACCGCAATTGAGAGAGGTATAAATCCCGCCGGAAACGCCGCCTTCGCGGGTGAAGAAGCCGTGCCGGATGCCGCTTTGCTCCTTGAGAAAATCGCTGACGATCATCGCATGCCTTTTCAATCCATTTGGGGAAGCTTAACCGGCGCGGGCCGTCACCGCCATGGCCCAGCTGCGGTTTGTCCGGTCAGCCTTAATCGGTGGCCTTGGGTCCGAAGGGAGGCGGCGCGTCCATATTGGCGCTCGTCATCGCCATCACCTTGAACAGGCTCCCCATCTGAAAGGGATCGATGAGCCGCCTCGCGCCAAGAAACAGCGACGCGCGCTGCTCCTCGTCCGCGGAATTCATCAATTGCCGCAGGCGGTGCTCCATGCCGATAGAAAGCAGGAACTCGCTTTGCGACAGCGGTCCCCAAACCCGCAAGCCGGCGGTTTCCGCCACCTGCGCGAGTTCGGCGAAATTGACATGGGCGCTCAGATCGGCCTCGCCCGGCGCTTCGAGGGGATCGGCATAGCCATGCGCGCGCACCGCCTGCAGCGTGTCGCCATAGTCGCGCCGCTCATAGCCATAGTCGAAGATCAGCATCGCGAAAGGCGCCATTTGCGCGCGGCGTCCGAATTCCTGGATGAGCGCCGCGGCGGTAGGGCGATGTTCCAGAATGTCGCTTTGCCGCGGAGCCTCCGCCGGGATCAGCTCGATGGGAGGCAATGCGAGACGCCCTATGGAGAAAGCCAGGTCGCCCGCCTCATCAAGCGAAATCACCCGCCGGCGCCAGCTCCCATTGTCATAGACGTGCTGCTCGATCGGCAGGGCGTCGAAAAACTCGTTGGCGATGACGATGAGCGGCTGGCCCGGCACCGCCTTCACCGTTTCATGCCACTGCGGACGGCAGAATCGCGACAGGGCGTGATCCTGCCTTTCGCGGAGCGTGGCCGACGTCTCGACCAGATGGATCTGCGCCGCGTCGAGGAAGCCGGGCATGGACCGCGCCGCGCGCAGCGCATCCTGCATCAGCGTTCCCCGGCCCGGACCCAATTCGGCCAGCACGAAGGGAGAGGGCTCACCCATCTGCTGCCAGACCGTACAGGCCCAGACCGCGATCAACTCGCCGAAGATCTGGCTGACCTCCGGCGCTGTGATGAAATCTCCCGACGCCCCCAGCGGATTGCCGCCGCGATAATAGGCCGTCTCCGAGCCCGTTAGACACCACGCCATATACTCGCCGACGCTCATCGGACCGCTTGCCGCGAGGTGCCGTCTCAAACTCTCGACGGGGGAACGCTCCATGGACCTATCAGATTTCCGTCGTTACATAGTCTTTAGAATATCGATAACCGAGCGTTCTTACAATATTGGTCAACCCCGGAAACAGCGAAGCTCTTGTAACGTTAATCTCGTAAAGCTCTTTCATGATTGCCTTCTTCTGCTCCCCGTCGATGAGCAGGAATGTCAGAAAACTCTCGGTCTTGCGCAGGAAATAGCTCTGCGTTTCGAGCGGGTTTTTCAGGTTGCCGTGAACCGTCCAATAGACGTTCTGCGTACTATAGGGCCGCACGTTGCGGTAGGGACGGAAGGCCATCGGGTTTTCCGCCTCGGGAAACAGCAGGCCGTCCGGATTGGACAGCTCAACCACATATTTGCTGAAATAATCCGTGTCTGTCATGGGCACATGGCCGATGCCGGCGGCGCCCTCGTTGAACGTCCAAGGGTTGAAGATCCACACCTTGCCGTGCCTGTCCTCCGCCATGCTCTCCACGGCGAAAAACAACGCCGCCAGCGGATTGCCTTGCCATTCCAGGATGCGCGTCGGCAGACCGTTCTGATGCGCGGAGATCAGCCATTGCTGATCGGTCGCGAACGCCGGCGGAATGAACTCCGCTGCCAGAATACGGAAGTCGCGCAGGATTTCGCGTTCCAGGCTGGGCGCGGTTCCGGCGGCATAAAAGGCCGGGAGCAGCGAGCCATTGGCGCTTGCCTGCCCCAGATACCACGGCGTCGTCGGCTTGCCATGCAGGCCGAGCAGAAAGGCCGGTTTGCGAATCGCTTCGACGAATTCGCTGAGCCGCCGGATGATCTTTACCTGCGCCATGGCCCCATTTCGACGATCCCCAACACCTTGCACTATGCCGGAAGTGCGAGCCGCCGCACAGTACGGACCATAAGGAACGCGCCGCAAATCAGCATCGGCAGCGAATAGACCATGCCTTCCGAAAAATACGCCGTGGTGAAGAACTGCTGATAATCCCACTGCTTGAAGAATTCGACCCCGATCCGCGCCATGGCATAACAGAACAGGAAAAGCCCCGCCGTAAAGCCCGGCTCTCTCAATGTGTGCCGCGAATGGGTAAAATAGCGAATAATCAGGAACATCAACAAGCCTTCGAGGAACGCCTCGTAGATCTGCGTCGGGTGACGCGGCCCGAAGACGTCGCCCGCATCGAGAACCCTGGCCGGAAACTCCACTCCCCAAGGCATGCTCGTCAGCCGGCCATAGACCTCGCCATTGATGAAGTTTGCCAGCCGACCAAAGAACAGGCCGAACGGCACCGCCGCCGCGGCAAGGTCGCCGAGCGAAAGCAGCGGCACCCGGTTGACCCTCGCGAACAGCACGATCGCGGTGGTGACGCCGATCAATCCGCCATGAAAGGCCATGCCGCCCTGCCACACCGCGAAGATACGCGCCGGGTCGTGAAGGAACAGGCTGGGCTCGTAGAGCAGGATGAAGCCGAGCCGGCCGCCGATCACGGTGCCGAGCGTCGCCCAGAGCAGGAAGTCGTCCGCCTGCTCCGGCCGCATCGGCGGCACTCCGTCGCGCCACAGATCCGGCGCGCGCAGCAGCCGCCGCATATAAAGCCAGCCGAGCACCAGCCCGGTCAGATAGGCAAGCCCGTACCAGCGGATGCGCACCGGCCCGAGCGCGATCGCGACCGGATCGATGCCAGGAAAGGGAATGGCCATCAGCTCAGCTCCATCTCGGCGTGCCCTCGCGCTGCCGTTCGTGACGTCCGCTCCGCTTCTAGCAAGCGATGCCGCATGAGCCAAGGCTTGATCCCGCGCGCCGCGCTCGCCACTATCAGGTACAGGTTGCCTTCAACAGGCATTTGCCACAGGAAAGCAAAAGTCTCATGACACAGACGACAAGCCGCTTCTTCGATGAGATGGCCAAGCTGATGACGGACGCCGCCGGCGCCGCCCAAGGCCTGCGAAAAGATGCCGAGGGCCTGTTCCGCTCGCAGGCCGAGAAGGTGCTGCGTGATCTGGACGTGGTGCAGCGCGAGGAGTTCGAAGCGGTGAAAGCGATGGCCGCCAAGGCGCTGGAGGAGAACGACCGGCTGCTGAAGCGCATCGAAGCGCTGGAGGGCGCTCGCACCGCCCCGTCGCAAAATCCGTAAGAGTGGCATTTTCCCCGTGGAGAAGATTTCGTCCGCCTTGCGGGGGGGCGGCGACACTGTTAGCCCGTCAATTGGGTACGGAGGGGACGCTCGCGCTTCCGATGCGCCGACCAACCTCCTTTTGCGCAGAGTACGCCCGCCAACGCAACGCAAACGCGAAGGTTCAGGAATGGCATCTGCTGTACCGGATTTTACCCGGCTGACCAACCCGATCGATCTGACAGAACAGATCGCCTCCGTCAATGATTGGCCATTCGAACGGGCTGCGGACGACGAGTTGACCGTTGCGATTGCGGGAAGCTGGAGCGATTATCATCTATCGCTCAATTGGCGCGATGACCTGGAATCGCTGCACATCGCCTGCGCCTTCGACCTGAAGGTGCCCTATACGCGTTCCGCCGAGGTCTACCGGCTTCTGGCACAGATCAACGAGCAGCTCTGGATCGGCCATTTCGATCTATGGGCCCATGAAGGGGTGCTGCTCTACCGGCACAGCCTGATGCTGCATGGCGCCGACCCGACGCAGGGCCAATGCGAGGCGCTTCTGCAAGCGGCGCTGGAATCCTGCGAACGCTATTATCAGGCCTTCCAGTTCGTCGTCTGGGCCGGCAAGCGCGCCGAGGATGCGCTGGCCACCGCTATGTTCGAGACCGAAGGACAGGCATGAGCGAAGGCGCGGCAGGGCCGATAGTGCTCGTTGGAGCGGGGCGCATGGGAAGCGCGCTACTCCAGGGCTGGCTCGCCCAGGGCATCGTGCCGTCCCGCATCTTCGTGCAGGAGCCCTCAGCGGGCGGCGAGGTCGCGGCGCTGATCCGCGATGCGGGCATCGGCATGGGCGATCCGCCCGTGTTGCCGGGAGCGCCAGCGGTGATCGTGCTCGCGGTGAAGCCGCAGGCGATGGACGACGTGCTGCCGCCGCTAGCCGCGCTCACCGGGCCGGATACGCTGTTGATTTCCATCGCGGCGGGCACGACCATTAGTCGCATTATCGGCCATTTCACGCCGGACACAGCTATCATCAGGGCGATGCCCAACACGCCCGCCGCGATCGGCTGCGGCATCACCGCGCTTTATGCCAATGAGTTCGCCCGGCCGGACCAGCGCGACATGGGCGCCGCGCTGCTCGGGGCGGTGGGCGAAACCGTCTGGATCGGCGAGGAGGCTCTGATGGACGCCGTAACGGCGCTCTCGGGCTCCGGCCCCGCCTATGTGTTTCTGCTCGCCGAATGTATGGCGAAAGCGGGAGAGGCGGCCGGCCTCGCGCCGGAACTGGCCGCCAAGCTCGCCCGTGCGACCGTCTCCGGCGCCGGCGAGTTGCTGCATCGCTCCGGCCTCGACCCGGCGGAACTGCGCCGCAACGTCACATCGCCCGGCGGCACCACCGCCGCCGCGCTGCGGGTGCTGATGGGCGAAGCCCAGACCGGCGATGGCGGGCCGCTGGACACGCTGTTGCGCGACGCCATCGCCGCCGCCGCCCGCCGCTCGCGTGAGCTGGCCGGCGGTTAAGCACCGCTCCGGGCAGCCGACCGCATTCCTATATCGACAGAGTTTTGCAACTTCATCTGGACGGGTGAGGCTGGCGTCTTCCCGCACGCCTAAATTTCCGGTGCCAGTATTTGGCGCTTAAGGAGAGAAGCCATGAAATCCGTTCTAGCAGCCGCCATAGCGTTGCTAACAGTCCTGCCCGCGATGCAAGCCAAGGCCGACGGCCCCAACCTGCAATTTGGTTCCGACACGCGACAAATGTCGAATACGGAATGCCTGAACCGCGCGAAATTCGCCATGGGTGAGCAGGCCTTGGGCGTCTGCGCGACCGATGGGTCCGACGTGGCAGGATGCGGAGGCAACGTTACGGTGTTGGTCACCTGCTTTCCCGTGGGCAACAGGACATTCATTTCTGTCGTCGGCGCAAGTCCTGACCCCGATACCGCCGGACGATTCCGCAATGCTGTTCGTTCGCTGGTGATGGGGCCGGCAAACTAACGCCGGTCATGGTATCGGCGCGGGTGTTTGCCATCGCCGTTGCCAGCCCGGTTTCACACGTCCAGAGTCTGCCGGCGCATATAGTTCGGTTCAGTCGCGAGGGTCCGGAAAACTAAAAATAAGGTGCGGCGATGGGGGCCGCCGCCCCGACGAACGGCGGTAGCGCCGCCCTCGTCGCTAAACCCAAAGCTTGACCGCGATGGCCGCCAGCGCCACCGCGCCCAGCCATAGCGCCGCACGGGCAGGCCAGGCGCGGATCGATTGGGCCGCGGCCATGCGGTCGACCGTTGCGTTATCCAGGTGCAGGCCGTTCTCGCCCGCCTCGGCCAAGGCCGCGCTCATGCGGCGGGCCTGCTCGGCGAGCCGGGGCGCGTCGGCGACGAGGCCCGCCAGCGCGCTGACGCCCTGGGCGGCCTCGCTGAGGCGGGCGCGCGGGCCGATCTGCTCCTCCATCCACCCCTTTACCACCGGCTCGGCGGCGGTCCAGATGTTGAGGCGCGGGTCCAGCGAGCGCGCCACGCCCTCCACTACCACCATGGTCTTCTGCAGCAGCAGCAATTCCGGGCGCGTCTGCATGTCGAACAGCTCGGTCACCTCGAAAAGCTGCGACAAGAGCCGCGCCATGGAGATTTCCTCGGCGGTTCGGTCCATCAGCGGCTCGCCGATCGAGCGCAGCGCCTGGGCGAAGGCCTCGACGCTGTGATGGGCGGGCACATAGCCGGCATCCAGATGCATCTGCGCGGTGCGGCGATAATCGCGCGTCAGGAAGCCGTAAAGGATTTCGGCGAGGAAGCGTTTTTCCTTCGGCCCGAGCCGCCCCATGATGCCGAAATCGACGGCGACCAGCGTTCCCGGTGGCTCGACGAACAGATTGCCCTGATGCATATCGGCGTGGAAGAAGCCGTCGCGCATCGCATGGCGCAGGAAAGAGCGGATCACGTGATTGCCCAGGGCCGAACGATCGATGCCGGCGCGGTCGATGGCGACGAGGTCGGCGATCGGGATCGCCTCGATCCATTCGGTGGTCATGACGCGCGCGGAGGTGCGGGTCCAGTCCACTTTCGGCACGCGGAAGGCCGGATCGCCGGCGCGCGCGATATTCTCGGCCATTTCCGACATGGCCGCCGCTTCCAGCCGCAGGTCGAGTTCCAGCCGCATCCAGTCGGCCAGCGTATCGACGACGGCGACCGGACGCAGCCGCCGCGACGGCGGGTGCCACGCCTCGATCTGGCGGGCGGCGAAATAGAAGCTGCCCAGATCGCGGCGGAAGCGCCTTTCCACTCCCGGCCGCAGGATTTTGACTGCGACCTTGCGCATCGTCCCGTCCGCCTCGCGCACCGTTGCCTTATGCACTTGCGCGATGGAGGCGGCCGCGATGGGCTCGCTCAGCGTGGCGAACAGCTGCTCCGGTTCGGCGCCGAGGGCGTCGCGGATGGCTTGCCGGGCTTGGCTCATCGGGAATGGCGGCAGGCGGTCCTGCAGATTGGCGAGATCGGCCGCAAGTTCAGGGCCGATCACGTCGCGGCGCGTGGCGAGAAACTGCCCGAGCTTGATGTAGCTGGGGCCGAGCGCGGCGAGCGCGCCTGACAGACGCGACGCGGTGCCCTCGGCACGGCGCCGCGCGCGGCCGGGAGCCGCCATTCGGCGAAGCAGGCGAACCGGCGCGGGGGCATCGACGCCCTCCGGCCACACCTGGACGCCATGCCAGAGCAGCGTGGCGCCAGCACGCGCAAGACGGTAGAAATTGATGAGGCCGTAGACCATGAGCGCCTTATAGCAAGCGCCGCGTAAATTTAGAGCCTCAATCTTTCGGTGGACGGTGAGGGATTGCGCCGCAGCGGCCGGATAGCCGGACATGCAGGCGCGGCGGCGGTATCCGCGCGAAAAGCGGCCCCGGTCAGAACCGCTCGATCAGCCGCTCGATATAATCCAGCTCGCCGGGCGGGCGGGCGCGCTCGCCGAGGCGGCGGCGCAATTCGTCAAGGATCTGCCGGGCGCGCTGAACGTCGGCTTCCTCAGGCACTTTCACCGAGTCGCCATTGTCCAGGCCTTGCGAGGGTAGCGGACGGCCAAGCGGATCGCGGTCGCCGCCACCCGCCTGGGCGCGGCCCTGATTGCCGGGCTGTCCCATGCCGCTCATCATCTGCTCGACCAGCGATTTGGCGCCCTGGCGCATCTTGTCCAGTGCCAGCGTCTGCTCCTCGGTGGCGCGGCCGGCATTTTCCTGGCCGAGGGCTTCCCCGGCCTTGCCCATGGCCTGACCGGCGCCGTCGAACTGCTCCGGCGGCTTGCCGCCAAGGCCCTTCAGCCGGTCCATCAGCTCCTTGAGCTGCTTTTGCAGAGCGCCCTGCTGCTGGCCGAGACCGGGGAACGGGCTCTGGCCATTCTTGCCTTGACCGCCCTTGCCCTGCTGCCCCGGCTTGCCTTCACGGCCGGGAGCACCTTGCTGGCCGTCGGCGCTCTGATCGCCATCCTCGTCCGGCGACCCGAATTCGCTTTGCTGCTTGGCGCGAAAGGTTTCGTCGAGCAGTTGCTGCTGCTTGGTGATCAGTTCGCTGAGACCATCCAGCATCTGCATCATTTCCTGGCTCTGGCTGCTGGAGGCTTGATTGCCGGGCTGCGCATTTTCGAGCATGTTGCGCAGCTCGCTCAGCATCTGGCGCGCGGCGTCGCGCGAGCCGGTCTTGGCCAGGTCCTCGATTTTCTTGAGCATCCGCTCCAGATCCTGCGAGGTAATGACGCGGTTGGGCGACAGCGGATTGTCCGGCCTGAAATTGGGGTTCTGCTGCGCCTGCTGGCGCATATTCTCAAGAAACTCGTTGAGCGCGGTGCGCAGCTCGTCCATCAGACGCTTGATCTCTTCCTCGGACGCGTTGCGGTCCAGGGCACGCATCAGCTCATCTTGCGCGGCCCGCAACCGGCGCTCGGCATCGGAGAGATCGCCGTCTTCGATATGGACAGCAATCTGCCAGAGCAGATCCGCCGTGCTCTCCATCGAAGCGGTGTCGTCATTATTTGTCAGCCGCCAATAGGCGCTGCGAATGCCGAGATAGACAGGCGTGTTGCGGATGAAAATCTCCGGCGCGATGGTTAGGGCGTCCAGCGCGTGCGCCACCTTGGTCCGAAGATCGGGGCGGTCGACCAGTCGCTTGCGCTGCTCGATCAAGGCCTTGGCCAGCGGCTTCTCGAATTTGCGCTCCGGCAGCACAAGCCGGTAGGGTTCGCTGCGGCCGATCTGCTCCGCCTGATCACGCGCCTCCAGCGTTACGATGGCGGGCAGCCCCGCCCAGTAATGCGAGGCAAGGTCACGGAACGTCTGGCCGTCGCCCTGCTTGGTGTTGGCGCGCGGCAGCGTCAGCGGGATCACCGGCGCCTGTCCAAGACGCTGCACGTTGCCCGGGCGCGGCTCGTCCTCGTCGTCGGCATCCTCATCGTCGGCGCGGGCGATCACGGCCTGTGCGGAAAGCACCCCATAATCGTCCTGCACGCTGTATTTGAAGCGCAGCGACCCGCGTTGAGCCTCCGTAGGCGGTTCCGTCATGGTGATGATCGGAGGCATGTCCTCGATGATCTCAACGCTCCATCTGGCGACGCTGGTCCCGTCGTTGAGCAATTCGATATCCGCCGTCGAGGTCAGCTTCTCCTTGAATTCGGCGGTGTTCTCCTTGGCCTTGTCCCCGGCGGCGCTGGAGACCGCCCGTTCGACGGTCTCGGCCGGCAGCGGCTCGTCGCCGCCTTGGCCAGGTGTGATCCGCAGCGAGAATTGCGCCGCATCCGCATGGTTGATACGAACCGTCAGCTCGCTCTGCTCCGGCACCGTGAATCGTGTTTGCGGCTTCTCGCCTTCGGTCTTTTGCCGCGAACCGTCCGCGACCATGATCGGCGGCTTGCCGGTATACACAGGCGGGGTGATCCAGGCATCCAGCCGGGCTGAGCTTGGCAGCGCATTGGATTTCAGAATGAAGGCCGATTTGATCCGGTCGCCGGCATCCTCGCTATTGGCGATGAAGCCGATGGCCAGCAGCAGCAGCAGCAGCGCCCGCAGCGCGAATGGGTCCCAGCGATCGACGCGCGGATGCGGCCAGCCCGCTTTAAGCCGGCTGAACAACCGCGACATACGTTCCCGGTGCGCGGTCCAGAGCCGGTTGGTGGCGGGGGACGCGGCCTGACCCGCCAGCGTGTCATGATAGGATGTGGCGGGCCGGTGCGGCAGTCCAGCCACCGCCTCCAGCCGCCGCAGGGCCTCGGCGCGGTCCGGCCATCTGATCCGGAGCAGCGGCACCAGTGAAACGGCCATCGCGGCGCCGAAGGCCCAGAGCACGCCCCGGTGAATCTCGAAGGGGAGCATCGGCCACAGGCCCAACAGCGACACAAGCAGGAAAACGCCGGCGACACCGGCCGGCAGCCATAACGCCGGCCAAAGCCGATCCAGGGCAAGCACGAGCCGCGCGCGGCCGATCTTGCGCTCAAGCTGTTGCGCCAGGCTCTTGGACGCGGAGCCGGTCGGGTGTTCCGGCTGATCAGATTTCCATTTCATATAGATTAGGATATCACAATCTTGCGGCGCAACAATATGCTGTGCAACCGCCGTTCAGCCGTGCCGCGGGCTGAATTTAAGAGCCTGTCGGGCTTGAAGAATCAGCTGCGGTCTTGCCAGGGCGCAAGACATTCTGCCTTCAACATCTCGTCATAATCAGGGCGGGAGCGCACGATTGCCCATCGGTCGCCGCTGACGAGAACCTCCGGCACGAGCGGGCGGCTATTATAGCTTGAGGACTGCACCGCCCCATAGGCGCCGGCGGTCATAATGGCCATCAGATCGCCCTGGGCGATCTCGGGCAGGGACCGGTCCTTGGCGAAGTAATCGCTGCTTTCGCAGATCGGGCCGACGACATCGAAGGCCTCGCGCGCCGCGTCCGGGAGGGCTTGCGAAACCGGCCAGATCTCGTGATAGGCATCATAGAGTGTCGGGCGGATCAGGTCGTTCATCGCCGCGTCGACGATCAGAAAGCGCTTTTCGCCGCTGGTCTTCCGGTAGATGATGCGGGTGACCAGAATGCCCGCATTGGCCGAGATCATCCGCCCGGGCTCGAACAGCAGCCGGCAATCGAGAGCGCCGAGCTTTTCGCGCACGATCTCGGCGTAACGCTCCGGACGCGGCGGCGCCTCGGCATCATTGCGATAGGGCACGCCCAGGCCGCCGCCCGCATTGACGAATTCGATGCGGTGCCCCGCTTCCCTCAACAGGCCGACGAGATCGGCAAGCAGCACGAAAGCGTTGGCGAGCGGCGCGAGATCGGTGATCTGGCTGCCGATATGCATATGCACGCCAAGCGGCGCGATGCCTGGCAGGCTGCGGGCCAGATCGTAAAGGCGCGTCGCGTCCCGCCAGGGAATGCCGAACTTATCGCCGGCGCGTCCGGTCGAAATTTTGTGATGCGTTTTGGCGTCCACATCCGGATTGACGCGGAATGCGATGCGCGCCGTAGCCCCGAGCGAGGCGGCCACGTCAGACATGGCGCGCAATTCGTCCTCGGACTCGACATTGAACGCGAAAATGCCTTCGCCGAGCGCGTGGGCGATCTCCTCGCGCGTCTTGCCGATGCCGGAAAAGACGATGCGCTCCGCCGGAATGCCAGCAGCGCGAGCGCGCCGCAACTCGCCTTGCGAAACCACATCCATGCCGGCGCCGAGCGCGCCGAGCGTCCGCAGCACCGCCAGATTGGAGTTGGATTTGATCGAAAAGCAGACCAGCGCGTCACTGCCCAGAAAGGCGTCGGCGAAGACCTTGTAGTGGCGCTCCAGCGTGGCGGTCGAATAGCAATAGAACGGCGTGCCCACCTGCGCGGCGAGCGCGGGAAGGCTGACATCTTCGGCGTGCAGGACGCCCGCCTTATAGGAAAAATGGTGCATTCGCGATCACATCACGGCAGGAGGTCGGCGCTGCTGATAGCGGCGGCGCTGGAGACGCGTCAAGCGCGGAGTGAGCTTAGACCGGAAATTGCCCGTTTGGCGAGAGGGTGCTTATCGCAGCTTGGATCGGACGGCGCTAGTGTTGTTCGGCCATCGACAGCTTCTAGCCGCCAAGTCCAAAGATGCCCTCATCCTCACAGGCTTCAATAACCAGCCTGACCGTATCCAGGGTCGGCAGCTTGCCGTGGCCGCGCCGGTCATGCTCCCGCCTCACGAGGCTCGAGAATGTCTCGGAGATGCCCCGGTAATGCGTCACGGCGCCTATCATCCCGTCCCATAGCAGATCTTCGTCCGACATGGTGCGTCCGAGGGCCGGTCTGTCGATTGCGAGCATGTCTATTCTCCTGTTCCGAATTATGCCAACGACCCAGCGGGGCGTGATGGCAGGTTATATCGCTAGCTCGTCGCCCTGACGGGGCGTCTTAGGCGGGTTTCCTCCTCCCGTGCCTGGAAACGCTGGAACGGTTTCCTGCTGGGCCGGCTTTCGGAGCTCGAATTCGTCGGCAAGGCTCCGGTTAGAACTTCCGAGACGGTGGCAAAGCATGCTGAGACTCCCTTTCAACATAGCTGAATAGATCACCGTTCTTTTACCCATAAAAGACTTAACGTTTACCAATCGTGGATCACGCAGCGTGTATATTGAGTCAATACCTATCTTATTAGATGCGCAAAGCGAGCGGATGGCTGCCACGAATACTCACAATCACGCGACAAAACACGCACAACACGGCACATAGGGGCGGATAATTGGTGAATAGAAGTTGCTCATTCAGGAAATTGCGCAAAAGCTCGGACTAAGGCGGACTGACGCCCCGCGATTGCTTCGTATCGCTCAGGGCAGCGGCAGACCGTCAACCACTTGTGGCTCTCGGCGGCGAGGGGCGCTAAATCTGAGGCTCCCCTGTTCCGGCGGTGCTTCCGACTCAAGAGCGTTGGGCGAAGCCTGGGCGAACCGGTGGCTGGCGACGCTTTTACGCGCTGGACAATAATCATCTGACATCAGTCGTCTGCATCCGCAGGTGGCAGATTTGCTGGCGATGGTAACGGCAAGTCAATGATTCAGTTGGGGAAATCATTAGTATAAATTGTGCGCCGTTGACTCCACAATATGCATTTGATATGCAAAATATAAGCAGCGGTTGTGCAGTTGTCCGAGGCGGCGGAATGAAGGATTTACAAAAGGCTGGGCCACCAGGGCCGCGGCCTATCTCCGACGGCTTGTCGAATAAAGATCAGACAAAAGATCACAAGCTTCAGAACGCTTTTAAGAAAGACGTGGTCGTCTGGTTGTTTAGCGTTTACGGCGGAAAACGCGGTATTCCCAGGCCCAGAGGTGCAAAAGCGCTGTCGGAAGACTGCCGCAAGATTGGTATAAATATTTCGCAAGGGACATTCCGAAATATATTTACCGGAACAACCGCAGAACTTGCTGAAGACACCAGACAAAAACTAACCGAGCTTTTTCGCCGAGCCATTCCGGACATGAAGCCGAACTGGTTCGACCAACGCACGCTTGGTGACAACCCCCTAGAAACCTTCAAAAACTTGTGTCTGAGCGCGGAGCTTGGCGAAAGTCAACTCGTGATTCGTGTGCCGCGGATTAGCCAGGAGCGCGTCGACAATTATAAGGAATGGCTTTGCGGCATCTATATCTGTTACCGCTATAGTTTCGAAATAAATTATGACGATAGCGTAACTCGAGAAGTACTGCGTGTGTGGTATGATATAGAGGAAGGAATATTCAAATTTCAGTTGTGGTATGTTGTCGGCGGCGCCAAGCCCGGATCAACGGTCGAGTCGTTCGACGGTTCGATCATACTCGTGGGCGAAATGATCATGTTCGCCGGTGTAAGCCGGGATAGAGCGCGAAGCTTATTCTGGACATATGATAGCGGTGACGAAATCATCGGGCATTTCAAGCTTTGTCGATTTGGAATAACGGCCAGTGCCAAAGCGAGAGACGACCGGGCGCCCGTTGCGGCTTGCACGGTATGCGTCAAACTCGAAAAGACGCCGAAAGATTGGCAATGGTGGTGTTCCAAATATAGCATGATTATCGGGGTAGATACATTCAGGAATATCATAGGGGCAGATTTCAGGGACGAAAATAACAACAGCGATGCTTCTGAAAGAACGCCGGAGCAGTGGGTTGGTCTGTTCATGGAAAACAAACCCATGACCAAAAGCGAAACTGAACATGAGGCAGAGGACAGGATACTGCGTCTCAATCTGACGAGGTTCAGGATAAGAATGGATCAGATCAGAAACAACATGATCAGGAGCAACAAGCTCACGCCGTTCAATGCGATAAGATGGGAAAAAGCGCAGAGGGCAGAAACGCAATCCGGAGCCGAAAACGGCAATGTCGACATGTAGCGGCGCCAGGAATCCGCATGACCGCCAACTCAGACGCGCCGAACCGATCCCGACAGGCGCCCGCTCATATTCGCTGAAAATGCTTCCGCCGGTAAGGCGTGGAAACAATGTACGCCAGCATGGGCGACCGTTGTTTGCCTATCGCAAAAGGCCGTCCAGGATGAAGGGCCGGTGCTCCGTGTCGTCGGCGGGCTTGGCGTGATAATAGCCTTCCTTGTCCTTCGTGGTCTTGCCGGAGGTGCCGTTGCCCTTTTTGGCCTGACCCGGAATAGGTTTGCCGTCATCGCCGAGCGGTGCTTCGAGGGCGCCGCGCTTTCCGCAAGCGGAAACGGCCAGCGTCGCGCATAGCAGAACGGTCACCAGTTTCAAACTGCGGCTCATCAAATCCCCCGTCTCGCCCCTTGCGCCGGCATTAGAAAGGCGAAATTGGGCTTTTTGTAGCGCGATTAGCCCTCCGCATCCAGCCGATTTAGCCAATTCCGCGCCGCCATGGCGACATTTTCCGGCGCTGTGCCTCCAAAGCTGCGGCGGCTGGCCACGGAATTTTCCACGCTGAGCACCGAAAACACCGCATCCGAAATGCGCGGCTCGGCGCTTTGCATTTCCGCCAGGCTGAGCGCATCGAGACCAACGCCCTTATTCTCGGCGAGCTTCACGATGCGCCCGGTGACGTGATGGGCGTCGCGAAACGGTATCCCCAACTCACGCACCAGCCAGTCGGCGAGATCGGTGGCGGTGGAATAGCCGCGCCGCGCCGCCAGCCTCATGCGCTCGGCATTCACCTCCAGATCGCCGATCATGCCGGTCATCGCGGCCAGCATCAGCGAGAGCGTGTCGAGCGCATCGAAGGTCAGTTCCTTGTCCTCCTGCATATCCTTGGAATAGGCGAGCGGCAGCCCCTTCATCACCAGCGTCAGCGCGTTGAACGCGCCCGCCACCCGGCCCAGCTTGGCCCGCACCAGCTCGGCGGCATCCGGATTGCGCTTCTGCGGCATGATCGAGGAGCCGGTGGTGAATTTGTCGCTGAGGCGTACGAAGCCGAAATCCGCCGAGCACCAGATGACGATCTCTTCGGCGAGCCGCGAAAGATGTGTGGCGCAAATCGTAGCGGCGGCGAGCACCTCCAGCACGAAATCGCGCGCCGAGACCGCATCCAGCGAATTGGCCATCGGCCGGTCGAATCCGAGGCTGGCGGCGGTCATGTCACGGTCGATCGGGAAGGATGTGCCGGCGAGTGCCGCCGCGCCGAGCGGCAATTCATTCAGCCGCCGCCGCGCGTCGCCCAGCCGGCTGCGGTCGCGCGCCAGCATTTCCACATAGGCGAGGCAGTGATGGCCAAAGGTCACCGGCTGCGCGGTCTGCAAATGGGTAAAGCCCGGCATGACCGTCCCCGCATGGGCGATAGCCTTTTCGGCAAGCGCGCGTTGCAGCCCGGCGATCTGCCCGTCCAGATGATCGGCGCTGTCGCGGACATAAAGCCGGAAATCGGTTGCGACCTGATCATTGCGCGAGCGAGCCGTATGCAGCCGCCCGGCCGGGTCGCCGATCAGCTCTTTCAGCCGCGATTCGATATTCAGGTGGATATCTTCCAGGGCGCGGGAAAAGGTGAACTGGCCGCCGTCGATCTCGGTTTTTATCGCGGCCAGGCCGCCGGTGATCGCCTTGGCATCGGCCTCGGATATGATGCCGCAACGCGCCAGCATATTGGCATGGGCGATCGAACCTTCTATGTCTTGGGCGTAGAGGCGGCGGTCGAAGCCGATGGAGGCGTTGATTTCCTCCATGATCTCGGCGGGACCGGATGCGAAGCGCCCGCCCCACATTTTATTTGTCATGACAATGGTTTCGGCAGCTTGAGATGATCGATGAAGACAAGGCCGCGCCGTCCCCGGCCATGAGGCGCGGCGGCGCACTTACCCTCTATATCCTTGCGGCGGCACTGGCGGCAATCGCTGGTTTTGCGGCCATCTCGTTCCTGGCGCGGCCGGGCGGCCAGGAGGCGAAGCTTGTGCCGGCCCAGAACGTCGCGCCCGACGCAGGCGAGGCCGAAACCTCGAACGGATTGGAACGGCTCGTCCGGGTCACGCCTCCCAATGCGTTGTCCGGCGTTGTGTTCCGCGACGGCGAAGGCCGCGAGCGCAATCTCGGCGAATGGCGGGGCAAGGTGGTGCTGGTCAATCTGTGGGCGACATGGTGCGCGCCATGCAAGCGCGAGATGCCCAGCCTCGACCGTCTGCAAGCCAAGCTCGGCAATGCCGATTTCACCGTGCTGCCGATCAGCCTCGACCGGACCGGCCCGGACAAGCCGAGGCAGTTCATCGCTTCGAACGGCCTCAAACATCTCGATCTGTTCCTCGATAGCGGCAATGCGCTGATGCAGACGCTGCGCGCGCCCGGCCTGCCGCTCAGCGTCCTCATCGACAGGCAGGGGCGGGAGATCGCACGGCTCGCGGGCCCGGCCGAATGGGATTCCGCCGAAGCGGAAGCCATGATCCGCGCCGCGATCGGGAAAGCGGGCGACGGTTAGCGCATGGCCGTCTTCTTTACGTCCGATACGCATTTCGGCCATGCCGCGATGCTGAAGCTCAGCCAGCGGCCTTTCGCGTCGGTGGATGAGATGGACGCAGCGCTCGTCGCCGCCTGGAACGCCATGGTCGCGCCCGGCGATACGGTCTACCACCTCGGCGACTTCTGCTTCCGCAACCCCCGCTCCGCCGCCGATTATCTTGCGGAGCTGAACGGCGAGGTGCATCTGGTCTTCGGCAATCATGATGGCGCGACGCTGCAGCGCCACACCGGCAGCTTCGCCTCGATCCGCACCATCAGCGAAATCGTCATCGGCGGCAAAACCATTGTCCTGTGCCATTACCCGATGCGGGAATGGCATGGCTGCTGGCGCGGCGCGTGGCATCTGTTCGGCCATGTGCATGGACGGCTCAACCACGAACCGCTCGGCTACAGCCTCGACGTCGGCGTCAACTCCAATAATTTCCGGCCATGGCGGTTGGAGGAGATCGAGGCGCTGTTCGCGGAACGGGAAAACCCGTTCGCGGATAAGCGCCCGTTGCCCGTCAAAAGGACCATTCGCGCGCCTTAGCCACCATGAAGTCCCTGAATACGTCGACGCGCTTGGAGGATTTCATCTCCTCCGGATAGACGAAATACGTCTCGAACGCGGGCACGCTTTCCTCATCGTCCATCACCGCGACGATGCGGGGATCTTCCCTGGCGACGTAATCGGGCAGCACCGCAATGCCGAGGCCCCGGCGCACGCCTTCGATCAGGCCCAGCACATTATTGATCTGCAACGACGCGACACGCGGCGGCATGCCGTTTTCGCGGCCGGCCGTTTCCAGCCAGTTGAGCCGGCGCAAATGCGGCGGTGCGGTGCCGCCATAGGTGAGGAAGCGATGCCGGTCGAGATCGCCAAGGGTTCGCGGCGCGCCGTGTTTCTTGACATAATCCACCGACGCATAAACGTGATTATGCACAACGAACAGCTTGCGCCGGATCAGATCGTTCTGCGACGGCGGCTGGAAGCGGATCGCGATGTCGGCCTCGCGCATGCCCAAATCCAGCTCTTCATCCCTCAGGATCAGCCGAACCCGGATATCGGGGTAAAGGCTCATGAATTCCCCGAGCCGGGGCGTCAGCCAGATCGTACCCAGCGCAACGGTGGTGGTGATGCGCAGATCGCCGCTCGGCTTGCCGCGCGAATCCGACAACAGGATTTCCGCCGAAGCGAGCCGCATGAACACGTCCTGTGCCGTGCGGTAGAGCAATTCGCCCTGCTCGGTCAGTACCAGACCGCGCGCATGGCGGTGAAACAGTGCCGCGTTCAGCTCACGCTCAAGCGCGCTCACCTGACGGCTCACGGCCGACTGGCTCATATTCAGCGATTCGCCTGCATGGGTGAAACTGCCGGCATCGGCCGCAGCGTGGAAGATTCGGAGCTTATCCCAATCCATGGAACAGCATCATGTGTATGGGCCCCCGGGGTGTCATTCGGCCGCCTGGCTGTGCATATCCAGGCCGGCAAGGAATTTTTCCGCTTCGAGCGCCGCCATGCAGCCCATTCCGGCGGCGGTGACGGCCTGGCGGTAGGTTTCGTCCGCGACGTCGCCGGCGGCGAAAACGCCGGGAACGTTCGTCGCGGTCGAGTGCGGGGCAACGACGATGTAGCCGTTCGGCTTCATCGCGACCTGGCCCTTGAAGATGCCGGTCGCGGGCGAATGGCCGATGGCGATGAAGATGCCGTCCGCGGCGACCTCGGAGACCGCGCCGGTCTTCAGGTTCTTCAGCCGCGCGCCGGTGACGCCGAGCGGGCCTTCACGGCCGACCACCTCGTCGAGCGCGGAATCCCAGATGACGCTGATCTTGTCATGCTCGAATAGCCGCTTCTGCAAAATGCGTTCGGCGCGCAGCTCGCCCCGCCGGTGCACCAGCGTCACCTTGCGGGCGTGATTGGTGAGGAACAGCGCCTCCTCGACGGCGGTGTTCCCGCCGCCGATCACCAGCACGTCCTTGCCGCGATAGAAGAAGCCGTCGCATGTCGCGCACGCCGAAACGCCGAAGCCCTGGAATTTGGCCTCGCTCGGCAAGCCCAGCCAGCGCGCCTGCGCGCCCGTGGCGATGACGACCGTATCGGCGGTGAATTCCGCGCCGCTATCGGCTTTCAGGTGGAAGGGCCGTCGCGAAAAGATTACCTCGGAAATGTGCTCGGCGACGATCTGCGTACCGACATGCAGCGCCTGGGCGCGCATCTGGTCCATCAGCCATGGGCCTTGGATGACATCGGCGAAGCCGGGATAGTTTTCCACGTCGGTGGTGATGGTGAGCTGGCCGCCCGGCTGGATGCCCTCGACCAGCAGCGGTTGCAGCATCGCACGCGCGGCATAGACCGCCGCCGTATAACCGGCCGGTCCGGACCCGATGATCACAAGCCTTTCGTGGCGCGCAGACATGCTGCCTCCCGCTTCCCAATTATGATGCCCGACCGCAGAGGTAAGAAATGTTGACCATGCTGACAAGTCTTTGCTGGTCAGGCCCTTGAGGTTGTCGACCGGAAAATGCGCCAGCGCGCCTCGATTTCGGCCGCAACGCCTTCGGCGGCGTGCAGCGGTTCGTAGGTCCAGACCTCCAGCGCGGCAGGCGGGGCGGCGAGCGCCCGCGTCGCGCCATGATTGCGAAGGCCTTCGTGAAAACGATGGAACTTCTCCCGCCCGCCCGATGGCTGGAACACATAGACCGGCCTACCCGTGGCGCAGGTCTCGCCCGTCATATTCACCGAATCTGCGGTGACGACGAACGCGTCGGCATTGGCAAGGAAATCCGGATAGGGGTTGTCGCCTTCGCCGGACCAGAGGATGCGCGGTTTGGCGCGGGTCGCGGCCTCGACAGCAGCCAGCAGCACGGGCGGCGTTCGCCGTGACGGGGTGATGAGCAGGCTTCCCGCCAGGGCGGCGACGCGCTCGCAGATCGCCGCGAATTGCCTGATGGTGGCGTCATCATAGAGATAGCCCGCGCCCGGCCCGCCCAGCAGCAGCGCCACGCGCGGGGAGGCAAGCGCGGCGATTTGCACCGGGACGCGCGCCCGCAGCTCTGCCAGCGCCTTGGCGGTGAACCGATGCGGCGGCGTCAGGGTGGTGATGACGTTCGCCCCGCGCAGCCGGTCGTGCGACGGCACCCAGATGAGGTGGGCGCTGTTCGCGCCGGCGCGCGGCGACTGGAAGATCATGGTGAACATGCGGTCCTTGCCGGCCCGCTTGAGCGCCCGGATGAAGGGCACCGTCTGCCGTCCGGCTCCCAGAATCAGCTCCGGCAATGCCCCGGCAGCCAACGTCTTCAGCTGCGACGGATCGGCGGGGCCGTTCGGCGCGAGTTGCCGCCACGGAAAACGGGGCTGGACGGTCTTGACCTCCGCCGCCAGTCCCAGCACCTCCGCAACCCCCCGCGTAATCGCCAGATGCCCGGCGACGCCATCCGAGATGATCCAGGCACGACGGCCCGCGAGCCTCTCTGATGCTGGCGGCGTCTGCGCAAGAATGTCCCTCATGGAAGCTCTGAAACGTTCATTTGTTGCGCGCAGCCCCGGATTGCCCCAGAAAGCAGGTTGCCCTGTCGTAACCCCGTCCCGCGAGGAGGCCAAGCATGAAGATGAGGCGCGAAGCCCCGAGCTGGATCAAGCTCGACAGCATCGACTGGCAGATCCTCCGAGAATTACAGGCCGACGGCCGCATGACCAATGTCGAATTGGCGAACCGGGTGGGAATTTCGGCGCCGCCCTGCCTGCGGCGCGTTCGCGCGCTGGAGAAGGCCGGCTTCATCCTCGGTTATCATGCAATGCTCAATCCCAAGCTGCTGGGCTTCGATGTCGAGGCCTATGCGATGGTGCGCCTCATCAGCCAGGCCGAGGCCGATCTCGCCGCCTTCGAGGCGCAGGCCCGATTATGGGAATTCGTCCGGGACTGCGCGATGCTGTCCGGCGACATCGATTTCATGCTGAAATGCGTCGCGCCGGACCTGACCTCGTTTCAGAATTTCATCATCCGGGATCTGACGGCGGCGCCCAATGTCGATCATGTCCGCACGGCGCTGACCATCCGCACGTCCAAATACGATCCCGGATTACCGCTGGAATGAGCCGCCGCGCGTCCATATGGCGGATTTCGCGGCGGCGGCGTATGATCCGCGCCTCGATTGAGTGGAGCGCACGCCATGATACTAGGATTGTCGTTTGAAGCCTTTAGCCGCCTCCACACCATCATCAGCCTGATCGGCATTCTGTCGGGGATCATCGTCCTGTTCGGCATGGTTGCAGGGCGTTATTTTCCGATCCTGACCGCCCTTTTCCTGTCGGCAACGGTACTGACCAGCGTCACCGGCTTCTTCTTTCCCATATCGGGCATCAAACCCTCGCATGTGGTCGGGGCCATATCGCTTGTGGTGCTCGCGGTCACGCTTCTCGCCCTTGTGGTATTTCAGCTGCGTGGCGCCTGGCGCTGGATCTATGTGGTCGGCGCGGTTTTCTCCCTATATCTGAATTGCTTCGTCGGAGTCGTGCAGGCCTTCCAGAAGCTTTCGTTTCTCCAGCCCCTGGCCCCGACGCAATCGGAGCCGCCCTTCATCATCGCCCAGGCCGCAGTGCTGCTGATCTTCGTCATCTTAGGGTTCGTGGCGGTGAGGCGGTTCCATCCATACCGCTTCGAACGCGCTTATGGGGCATAGGCGAGGGCGCGCGGGTCCAGAGCGTTCACCCGCTCCGCAGCCGATAAGTTTCGCCAAGGAGAGGCCTCACAATGACCATCACCATTACCGCCTTTGAACGGTCACCCGACGGCGGCAAGGGACTGGCGCGCGATACGCGCGTTCGCTGGGCGCTTGAGGAAGTGGGCCAACCCTATCAGGTTCGCCTCGTTTCATTTCGCGCGATGAAGGAGCCCGCGCATCTGGCGCTTCATCCTTTCGGTCAGATTCCGACCTATGAGGAAGGCGATCTCGCCCTGTTCGAGACAGGCGCGATCGTCTTCCATATCGCCCAGCGTCACGCAGGCTTGCTGCCGGACGATGCCAATGCCCGGGCGCGCGCGATCACATGGATGTTTGCCGCGCTCAACACCGTGGAGCCGCCGATCCTCGAAATCGTAATTGCCAAGCTGCTGGAGGGCGACAAGCCCTGGAGTAAGGAGCGCCTACCGCTGGTCGAGGGCCGCGTCCGCGACCGGCTGGACCAACTTTCCGCTCGCCTGGGAGATGCGGATTGGCTCGATGGTGCGTTCAGCGCGGGCGACCTGATGATGGTGTCGGTGCTGCTCAGGCTGAAATCGTCGGACATTCTGGACGAATATCCGAACCTGGCCGCCTATGTCGCCCGCGGCGAAGCGCGGCCCGCCTACAGCCGAGCTTTCGACGCTCAATTGGCTGTTAACACCGCCAAGCGACCGACCGGCTGATCGACGGGGTTCGTCCTGGGCTCGAAGCGGGCATCCGAGTTTTCCGCTAGAGCATGATCGTTTCAAACGGAACCGAGCCTGCTCTAGATTTCTTTGCTTTCGCACGATTTTTCGGGAACACCGGTGTCCACTTTTCCCGATCGTGCGCTAAGCCTATGGATCCTGCCCCTAGATCGAAATCACCTTTGATGGAGACCCCTTTTCGAAATTCCCGCGCAGGCGGGGATCCAGTATTACTCGATGGTTCAATAGCTTATTGGATCCCCGTTTTCACGGGGATTTCGGGAGAGATGGGCCGGGATGCCTCCATCTGATCCGATCTTGCTCTAGATCGAACTCACCCGGTGGCCGCCATCGACCGAAAAGGTGCTCCCGGTGATGTAGGAGCCGGCGCCCGATAGGAGCAGCAGCATCGCACCGGTGAGTTCGTGGTGCTCGCCGACCCTGCCCATCGGGATGCGCCGCGTGATCCGTTGTCCGGCCTCGCTGGCCAGAAAAGTGCGGTTGATGTCGGTCTCGAAATAGCCCGGCGCCAGCGCGTTGACGCGGATGCCGTGCTCGGCCAGTTCCAGCCCCATCTGTTGGGTGAGCTGGACAACGGCCGCCTTGGAGACGGCGTAGGCCGTGTTGCCGGTGCTCTGCCGGAACGAGAGCAGCGAGGCGATGTTGACGATGCTGCCGCCCTTGCCGCGCGCCACCATGGCGGCGGCGACTTCGGTGCCGACGCTCCACACGCCTTTCAGATTGGTGGCGATCGTCGCGTCCCAGCCCGCCTCGTCGCGGTCCAGCAGCGGCGCCCGCCGCGCGATCCCCGAATTGTTGATCAGCCCGTCGAGACCGCCCGTGAGCCGCACCGCCTCGGCGACGCCCGCCCGCACCGAGCCTGTGTCCGTGACATCCATGGTGACGGCATGCGCGGTGCCGCCCTTCGCCTTGATCTCCGCCGCCATCTCGTCCAGCGCGTCGGCGCGGCGGGCCGCCCCGACGATGGTCGCGCCCGCCTCGGCCATCGCCGTTGCAAAATGACGCCCAAGCCCGCTGGAGGCGCCGGTCACGAGAATAGCTTTGCCGGAAAGATCGAAGATATTGTCCAAGGTTTCCTCCTGATGATCTCACAGGTCGCGAGACCCTTCCCATTTGTCGCCGCCGCCCGGCCGGGAGTCCAGCCCCATGCTTTAAAGTGCCCGCGCTTGATCGCGCAGCACGAATTTCTGGATTTTCCCCGTCGCGGTCTTCGGCAGCGGGCCGAAGATGATGGTTTTCGGAATTTTGAAGGCCGCCATGTTCTGGCGGCAGTAGGCCATGATTTCCTCGGCGCTGACCTCGCCCGCCTCCGGCTTCAAGGTGACGAAGGCGCAAGGGCTTTCTCCCCATTTGTCGTCGGGCCGGGCAACGACGGCGGCTTCCATGATCTGCGGGTGGCTATAAAGCACCTCCTCGATTTCCAGCGACGCGATGTTCTCGCCGCCGGAGATGATGATGTCCTTGGCGCGGTCCTTCATCTCGATATAGCCGTCCGGATGTTTGACGCCGAGATCGCCGCTGTGCAGCCAGCCGTTGCGCAGCGTGTGGTCGCTGGCCGCTTCGTCCTTGAGATAGCCGCGCATGATCGTGTTGGAGCGCATCACCAGTTCGCCGATGCTGGTTCCGTCGGCCGGCAGGATTTCATCCGTCTCGCGATCGACGATATCGGCGTCGGAAAACGTCACGATCGGCACACCCTGCCGCGCCATCTTGGCGGCGCGTTCCGGCAAGGGCAGGTCTCTCCATTCCTCCTGGAAGGCGCAGACGGTGGAAGGGCCGTAGCTTTCGGTCATGCCATAGAGATGGGTGACGTTGAAGCCCATGGCCTCCATCCCGGCGATGACCGCGCTGGGAGGCGCGGCGCCGCCCGTCGCAACCTGCACGAGGCCGTGGGCGAAGCGGCGCTTGACCGCCTCCGGCGCATGGATGAGGCCGGACAGGATCACCGGCGCGCCGCACAGATGGGTGACGTGTTCCTCCTCGATGAGCTTGAACACCAGCGCCGGGTCGAACTGGCGCAGGCAGACATGGCGCGCGCCCAATGCCGTCACCGCCCAGCCATAGGTCCAGCCGTTGCAGTGGAACAGCGGCAGCGTCCAAAGATAGACGCTCTCCGGCGTCAGCGCGAAGGTGAGCGCCGAGCCGAGCGCGTTCAGATAGGCGCCGCGATGATGGTACACGACGCCCTTGGGGTGGCCGGTGGTGCCGCTGGTATAGTTGACCGAGATCGCGTCCCATTCGTCGCGCGGCAGGGTGAAGGGCCGGGTCGCGTCGCTTTGGGCGAGCAGCGCTTCATAGTCGATCTCGCCAAGACCGGCCGGGCGGGTGCCCAGATCGTCGATCTCCACGATGCGCGGCTTCTCGCGGACGCGGCTCACGGCGGCGCGCGCCACCTCGGCGAAGGCGGTATCGACGAGCAGGACCTTACTCTCCGCGTGGTCGAGCGTGTAGGCGATGGCCGCCGCGTCCAGGCGGATGTTGATGGCGTTCAGCACCGCACCCGATCCGGGCACGCCGAAATGCGCCTCGATCATCGCCGGCGTATTCGGCGACAGGATCGAAACCACCTCGCCATAGCCGACACCCATGCGCTCCAGCCCGGAGGCGAGCGCGCGGGCTCTGCCATAGACTTCGCCCCAGCTGACCCGGCGCTCCCCGTGCAGAATACCCAGCTTTTGCGGATAGACGGTCCCGCTGCGCCTCAGGAACTCGAGGGGCGTGAGCGGGACCGAGTTGGCCGCGCGTTTCTGCAGCCCCGCCGACAGGTTTATGTCACCCATTCGCGCTCCTCCTCACCAGGCGTCGCGGATCGTCAGGCACTGCCGCCCTCAGCCATATTTTACGCAATCGCCGGCCTTCACAAGCAGAAGCCGCCGATCTGCCCGATATCGGCTCAAACGCCCCCTTCTCCGGCATGAGCGCGCCTAAAAAACGAGCATATGACAAATTGATAACCCCGTGAGCGGCAGCCCGCCCTCCGCAAATCGCGCCCTCATTTTCCCGAAAAGCCGCCATTTGAGTGCATGGCACGCGCTTTGCATCGTTGGCGCTGTGCATCCAACAAGGAAGGGGAGCATCGTATATGTATCAAAGCAGGCTCGCGTTGAAGAGCTGGGCGGCAGCGGCCGCCATCGCCGGCGTTTCGTTGTTCACACAGCAGGCCAGCGCGCAGGACACGATCAAGGTCGGTATCCTGCATTCTCTCTCTGGCACCATGGCGATCAGCGAAACGACCCTTAAGGATGTCATGCTGATGCTGATCGACGAGCAGAACAAGAAAGGTGGCCTGCTCGGCAAAAAGCTTGAAGCCGTCGTTGTCGATCCGGCCTCGAATTGGCCGCTGTTTGCGGAAAAAGCCCGCCAGCTGATCAGCCAGGACAAGGTCGCCGCGACCTTCGGCTGCTGGACATCGGTGTCGCGCAAATCGGTGCTGCCGGTTTTCGAGGAATTGAACAGTCTGCTGTTCTACCCCGTGCAGTATGAGGGCGAGGAAAGCTCGCGCAACGTATTCTACACCGGCGCCGCGCCGAACCAGCAGGCGATTCCGGCCGTCGACTATTTGATGAGCAAGGATGGCGGCGATGTGAAGCGCTGGGTGCTCGCAGGCACCGACTACGTCTATCCGCGTACCACGAACAAGATCCTGGAAGCCTATCTGAAAGCCAAAGGTGTCGCCCAGGAAGACATCATGATCAACTACACGCCGTTCGGTCATTCCGACTGGCAGTCGATCGTGTCCGAGATCAAGAAATTCGGCTCGGCCGGCAAAAAGACGGCTGTGGTTTCGACCATCAACGGCGACGCCAACGTACCGTTCTACAAGGAACTCGGCAATCAGGGCGTGAAGGCGACCGACATTCCGGTCGTGGCGTTCTCGGTGGGCGAGGAAGAGCTGGCCGGCCTCGATACCAAGCCGCTGGTCGGGCATCTTGCCGCCTGGAACTACTTCATGAGCGTCAAGGACCCCATCAACACCGCTTTTATCGCCAAGTGGCAGGCCTTCACCAAGAATCCGAAGCGCGTCACCAACGATCCGATGGAAGCGCATGTGATCGGCTTCAATATGTGGGTGAAGGCGGTCGAGAAGGCCGGAACGACCGATCCGGATGCCGTCATCGACGCCATTATCGGTGTCACTGTGCCGAACCTGTCGGGCGGCTATTCGGCCATGATGCCGAACCACCACATCACCAAGCCGGTGCTGATCGGCGAAATCCAGGATGACGGCCAGTTCGATATCGTCTGGCAGACCCCTGGCCTCGTCCCCGGCGATGCCTGGTCGGACTATTTGCCGGACAGCAAGGACCTGATCTCCGATTGGCGCAAGCCGATGTCCTGCGGCAACTTCAATGTGAAGACCGGCAAATGCGGCGGCAAGGCCAGCTAGCCTTTAGCGGCGCCAGCCGGAACGAGCCTAAGCGATCCGGCTGGCGCCGCATAGCCTCTCCCTCGGGGAGAGGTCGCGGTGCGAAGAGTTGCGGGTGAGGGGTTTTTGTCCTTTGCTGACCCGTCGCCTCTCCCTCTCCTCATGGAGAGGGAGAAGCGCGCGGAAAATGCAAATTGATGCGGGAGTGTTGATGAAACGGGCCGCCTTCCTTCTTGTTCTGGCGCTGGCCCTCGTCGCGCCGCATGCCGTGTTCGCCCAGGACATCCAGCCGGCCATCGACGCTCTCAGCAAAGGCGATTACGGTGACCGCGCCAAGGCGGCGACCGCACTGGCAACGACCGCCGATCCGCGCGCCGTAGCGGTCCTGAAGGCGCTCGGAGACCGTGATCTCTATGTCAGGAAATCCGACCAGAAGGTATTCATCGCCCATTCGGCCGGCGGTGGCTACCAGCTGACCGATCCCATGACCGGACAGGATGCCGGGCCAGCCGCCAGCGCCGATCTGGAGGGGGTCAAGGTCAACAATGCCCTGCGCCGTACGCTTGAGGCGCTGCTCGGCAGCCTGACGCTGCTCAGTCCCGATCCCGCTGTTCGCGCGAGTGCCGCGGCCTCGCTGTTCAATCAGCCTGCGGCAAACGCCGTGGACACGCTCGATGCGGCCATCGCCAAGGAAACCGATCCCAGCGTGAAGCAGCTGATGATCGAGGCCCGGGCGGCGTCCGTCCTCAAAAGCGATCGGCCCGAGGCTGAAAAGCTGGCCGCAGTGCAGGTGCTCGCGGCACGCGGAGACCAGGATTCGCTGAGCCTGTTGCAAAACCTCGAAGCCACCGCCCAGGGCGATCTGAAAAAGGCGGCGGCCGACGGAATCGCCTCGATTTCGCGTGTGCTGGCGCTGTGGAACAATGTGCAAAATCTCTGGTACGGGATTTCGCTCGGCTCGGTGCTGCTGCTCGCCGCCATCGGCCTCGCCATCACCTTCGGAGTAATGGGCGTCATCAACATGGCGCATGGCGAGATGGTGATGATCGGCGCCTATACCACCTATGTCGTGCAGGAGGTGTTCCGCAACAATTTCCCCGGCGCCTTCGACTATTCGCTGTTCGTCGCCCTGCCGGCCGCCTTCCTGATCGCCGGGCTGATCGGCATCGGGCTCGAACGCGGCATCATCCGCTTTCTCTACGGACGCCCCCTGGAGACGCTGCTCGCCACCTGGGGCCTTAGCCTGATCCTCCAGCAGACGGTGCGCACGATTTTTGGACCCTCCAACCGCGAGGTCGGCACGCCGTCCTGGATGAGCGGCACCGTCGAGATCACCCACGGCCTAACGCTCACCGCCAACCGCATCGCCATCGTCGCCTTCGCAGGCATCGTGTTCGTCGCGCTGATGCTCGTCATGCGCTACACCACCTTCGGGCTGCAAATGCGCGCGGTAACGCAAAATCGCGCCATGGCGAATTCGGTCGGCATCCGCTCGGCCTGGGTGGACGCGATGACCTTCGGCCTCGGCTCCGCCATTGCGGGCGTGGCCGGCGTGGCGCTCAGCCAGATCGACAACGTGTCGCCCAATCTGGGGCAGTCCTACATCATCGACAGCTTCCTGGTTGTGGTGTTCGGCGGCGTCGGCAATCTCTGGGGCACGCTGGTCGGCGCGCTGTCGCTCGGCATTTTGAACAAATTCCTGGAGCCGTGGGCGGGCGCCGTGCTCGGCAAGATCCTCATTCTCGTCATGGTCATTCTTTTCATCCAGAGGCGGCCGCGCGGGCTTTTCGCGCTCAAGGGCCGCGCGGTGGAGGCATAGCGATGGAAACGCGCCGCACACCGCTTTTCGGCATTCCGATGGGCAGCGGGGACTGGATCTTTCTCACCATCCTCACCGCTGTCACCATCGCCGTGCCGGTGCTCAACCTCACGACGCAGGCGGGCGCGGCGCTGCATGTGCCGACCTATATGATGGCGCTGCTCGGCAAATATCTCTGCTACGCGCTGCTCGCGGTTGCGGTCGATCTGGTCTGGGGGTATTGCGGCATTCTAAGTTTGGGCCATGGCGCGTTTTTTGCTCTTGGCGGTTACGCAATGGGCATGTATTTGATGCGCGAGATCGGCGGGCGCGGGGTTTACGGCAACCCTAACCTGCCGGATTTCATGGTCTTCCTGAACTGGAAGGAGTTGCCCTGGTTCTGGTACGGCTTCAACATCTTTCCCTTAGCGATGCTGATGGTTGTGCTGGTGCCGGGGCTGCTTGCCCTGGTCTTCGGCTGGTTCGCCTTCCGCTCGCGGGTCACCGGCGTCTATCTGTCGATCATCACCCAGGCGCTGACCTTCGCGCTGCTGCTCGCCTTCTTCCGCAACAATATGGGCTTCGGCGGCAATAACGGCCTCACCGACTTCAAGGACCTGCTCGGCTTCAACCTCCAGTCGGACGGGATGCGCGCCTCGCTGTTCGCGGCCTCGGGAATCGCGCTGGGGATTGGTTTCCTCATCTGTCGGTTCATCGTCACGTCCAAGCTGGGACGGGTCGTCACCGCCATCCGCGACGCGGAAAGCCGCACGCGCTTCCTCGGCTACCGGGTCGAGCATTACAAGCTGTTCGTGTTCGTCGTCTCGGCGGTGCTGGCCGGCGTTGCGGGCGCGCTCTATGTGCCGCAGGTCGGCATCATCAATCCGAGCGAATTCTCGCCCGCCAATTCCATCGAGATCGTCATCTGGGTGGCGCTGGGCGGACGCGGCACGCTCTACGGCGCCGCGCTCGGCGCGGTCGTGGTCAATTTCGCCAAGAGCTATTTCACCGGCGCGATCCCGGATTTCTGGCTGTTCGCGCTGGGCGGGCTGTTCATTTTCGTCACCATCTTCATGCCGAAAGGGATCGTCGGGACCATTCGCAGCGGGATTGCCTCCGGACGCGGTGCCATGACGCGCAATCGCGACGCCGCTCCAACCGCTGAATATGCCGGCAGTCCGGGGGAATAGGATGAGCGACTCGCAGCCTGCCAAAAACGATACGCTGCTTTATCTCGACGGCGTCAGCGTCAGCTTCGACGGTTTCAGGGCGCTCAACAATCTCAGCCTCTATGTGACCGCGGGCGAAATGCGCGCCATCATCGGCCCGAACGGTGCCGGCAAGACGACGATGATGGACGTCATCACCGGCAAGACGCGCCCCGATACCGGCGAAGTGCTGTTCCGCGGCAATGTCGATCTGACGGAGCGGGACGAAGCCGACATCGCCCGCCTGGGCATCGGTCGCAAATTCCAGAAGCCGACGGTCTTCGAGGGGCATACCGTCTTTCACAATCTGGAACTGGCGCTGAAAGCGCCGCGCGGCATCTTCGACACGCTGCTTGCCAAGCTCAAAGGCGAGCAGGCGGCGCGGATCGCCGAGACCTTGCAGATCATCGGCCTGACCGCCGACCAGGACCGGCCGGCGGGCGCGCTGTCGCATGGCCAGAAGCAATGGCTGGAGATCGGCATGTTGCTGATCCAGGAGCCGGACTTGCTGCTGGTCGACGAGCCGGTCGCCGGCATGACCGACGCCGAAACCGAGCGCACCGCCGAGCTTCTACGCCGCATCGCGCAAACCCGGTCGGTGATCGTCGTCGAGCACGACATGGAGTTCGTGCGGGCGCTCGACGTTAAGGTGACGGTGCTGCACGAGGGCAGCGTCCTGTCGGAAGGCTCGCTCGAAAAGGTGCAGAACGACCAAAAAGTCATCGAAGTCTATCTGGGACGTTAGACCATGCTCGAAGCGCGCGATGTCAGTGTGTTCTACGGCGCCAGCCAGGCGCTACGCGGCGTGTCGCTCGCCGCCGAGACCGGCCAGGTCACCTGCGTGCTGGGCCGCAATGGCGTCGGAAAGACGACGCTGATCCGCGCCATGGTGGGCCAGCAACCGGTGCGCAGCGGCGCGATCCTGTATAATGGGGATAACATCACCGCCCTGCCGGCCTATCAGCGCGCGCGGAAGGGCATCGCCTTCGTGCCGCAGGGCCGCGAGATCTTCCCGCTGCTGACGGTGGAGGAAAACCTCAAATCCGGCTTCGCCGCCGTTCCACCCGACGGCCGCAAGATCTCCGACGAGATTTTTGAGCTGTTCCCCGTGCTGAAATCCATGCTGGGCCGGCGAGGCGGCGATCTCTCCGGCGGCCAGCAGCAGCAGCTTGCTATCGCTCGGGCGCTGATCATGCAGCCCAAGGTGCTCGTTCTGGACGAGCCGACCGAAGGCATCCAGCCCTCGATCATCAAGGACATCGAGCGCGTCATCGCGCTTCTGCGCGATCGCGGCACCATGGCCATCGTGCTGGTCGAGCAATATTTCGAGTTCGCGCGGCGGCTCGCCGACCGCTTCGCGGTTCTGGAGCGCGGTCAAGTTGTGCTTGCGGGAACGCGGGAAGATATGGTGGAAAGCGATGTCAGGCGGTATTTGACTGTCTGATCATGCGCGGAGGGGTGCTTGACGGCCATGTTGCGGGATCGCGATCTCCAACGCGTCGACGGTTCGGCGCGCATCGCGGTGCATGGCGCGGAAGGGCGCAACGCCATCACCGACATGTACCAGGGCTCGCCCTGCAAGGTGCTGGTGCCGCGCATTGACGGCCAGTCCTGCCGCGAGGCGGTGTTCCTGAACACGGCAGGCGGGATCGCTGGCGGCGATCATCTGCGCTTTGCCCTGACGGCGACCGGCGAGGCGAACTTCACCGGCACAACCCAGACGGCGGAGCGCGTCTATCGCGGGCTGGATGCGGCCGGGCGCGTGGAGATGCGCATCGAGGCGGCGGACTGCGCGACGCTGCAATGGCTGCCGCAGGAGACCATCCTGTTCGACGGCGGCCGGCTTGACCGCTCGACGGAGATTTATGTCAGCGGCACGGCGCGGCTCGTCGCCATGGACTGGCTGATCCTGGGCCGCTCGGCGTCCGGCGAGACGGTGCGCCAGGGCGCGTTCCGCGACAATTGGCGGGTTTACCGCGATGGCCACCTGGTCTGGGCCGATGCGTTCCGGCTGAGCGGCGACATTGCGGCGCTTGTACACCGCCCGTCCCTGCTCGCCGGACATACCGCCATCGCCACGATCCTCTACGCCGCCTCGGACGCCGCCGCCCAACTCGACCGCGCGCGCGACGTCCTAACCGGCCTCGCCTGCAAGGCTGGCGCGACCCTCGTCAACGGGCTTATGATCTGCCGGTTCGCCGCCAAAGCCGCCAGCGATTTGCGCCGCGCCGTCACCGATTTCCTGCGCGCCTTTCGTGGGCGTCTGGAGGGATTTGCACCGGACCTGCCAAGGGTCTGGGCCTGCTGAACGAAGAGGGAGGACCGCGATGAACCTTACCCCGAGGGAAAAAGACAAGCTGATGATCGCCGTCGCCGCCATGGTGGCGCGCGGACGGCTGGCGCGCGGCGTCAAGCTGAACTATCCCGAAAGCATCGCGCTGATCACCGATTTCGTCCTGGAGGGCGCGCGCGATGGCCGGACCGTCGCCGACCTCATGGCCGATGGCGCCACCGTGGTGGGCCGCGAGCAGGTGATGGACGGCATTGCAGAGATGATTCACGAAGTGCAGGTCGAGGCGACGTTCCCGGACGGGACCAAGCTCGTCACCGTGCATCACCCGATCCGGTAGGCCGCCGTGCTCGAACTCCGCCCCTCATGCGAATGCTGCGACCGCGACCTGCCGCCCTCGTCGGCCGAGGCGCGCATTTGCAGCTATGAATGCACCTTCTGCGCCGATTGCGTCGAGTCGCGCCTCGCCGGCATCTGTCCCAATTGCGGCGGCGACTTCGTGCCCCGGCCGATCCGCCCGGCGGCGCGTATGCTCAAGGACGCCGCCTCCACCACGCGAATTTTCAAACCCCAGGGCTGCGGAAACGGCACATGATCCCAGGCGAAATCATCACCCCCGACGGCGACATCGAGCTGAATTCCGGCCGCGCCGCTATCACGCTGAGCGTTGCTAACACCGGCGACCGCCCGGTGCAGATTGGCAGCCACTATCATTTCTACGAGACCAACCCCGCCCTCAACTTCGACCGCGAAGCCGCGCGCGGCTGCCGCCTTGACATCGCGGCGGGAACGGCGGTGCGCTTCGAGCCCGGCCAGACGCGCGACGTGCAGCTTGTGCCCTATGCCGGCGCGCGGACGATCTACGGGTTCAATCAGAAGGTGATGGGGACGCTTTGATCCACGAGAGCTTTTACTGGACGAGAGAGCTTCACAGACTTCTAGCCGAATTCAAGAAGTGGGCACAGAAATTCGCGAGTGACACCTATCCCGAACGATTTCGCGACGATGCAAGTTTTCATCTTGAAAAATCTATTCTCTTTTCTGCACTCGCGATGCGTCGCCTTTTGGAATGCAAGAAAATGACTACGGATTGGAAGAACAATCAATACACCTTGATACATTCAAAGCATTGAGCCACGCCAATGAAAAAATTTGGAACTTTAACTGAATCAGTGATGTGTCTAAGGAATATGATTTTAAGCATCCCCAAAAGATGACTTTTGATCCTCACAACCTAGCGTCAGAGATAATTCATTCGTTTGCATTGGCATTTTGCATGAATGATCGATGCGATGATATCGAAAGCTTTTTTGTGTCATCCGAACGGAATGCTTTGAAGCGGCTCGTCAGTGTGCCGACGTTTGTTTGGCAAAAGCTAATCGAACAATTCATCGGCGACAATGTAACAGACGCGCGCGTGCGGCGAGACGATAACGGGCATTTTAACAGCCACAGAGCTTGAGGATACGTAGATGTCCATCAAAATCTTCCGCGACGCCTATGCCGGCATGTGGATGGCGGCATGAATGAGCACCACCCTTCAAACGACGGCCTGCTCCTGATCGCGCGAGCCGCCGATTTCGCCGCGCGGGCTCACGTCACGCAGAGGCGAAAAGGCGATGCCCAGGAGCCCTACATCAACCATCTGGCGGAGGTCGCGTTGTTGCTCACCCAGGCGACGAGCGGCGGGGATGCCGTTCTGGTCGCGGCGGGCTGGCTGCACGATACGCTCGAAGACACCGATGCCGAGCGCGAAGAACTTGAGATCCTGTTCGGCCCGGTCGTCGCCGCGATCGTTGCGGAGGTGACGGACGATAAATCCTTGCTGAAGACGGAGCGAAAGCGTCTGCAGGTCGAAACCACGCCCCACAAAAGCCCCCAGGCGCGCCTGCTGAAGATCGCGGACAAGACGAGCAACCTGCGCGCAATTGCGTCCAGCCCGCCAAGCGGATGGGATTTTGCGCGCCGCATCGCCTATCTCGATTGGGCCGAAGAGGTCGTCGCTGGCTGCCGGGGACTTAATGGTCAGCTTGAGCAGGCGTTCGACGAAGCACTTCGCCAGAGCCGTGCCGCCGTCGAAAACACGAAATAGCTGAGGAACGCCGATGCCCACCAAAATCTCCCGCGCCGCCTATGCCGGCATGTATGGACCGACCGTCGGCGACAAGGTGCGCCTCGCCGACACCGACCTCATCATCGAAGTGGAGGAAGACCGCACCATTTATGGCGAGGAGGTGAAATTCGGCGGCGGCAAGGTCATCCGCGACGGCATGGGGCAGGGGCAGGCGACACGGGCCGAGGGCGCCGTGGATACCGTCATCACCAATGCGCTGATCCTCGATCATTGGGGGATCGTCAAGTCCGATATCGGCATCAAGGACGGGCGCATTTCCGGCATCGGCAAGGCGGGCAATCCGGATGTGCAGCCGGGCGTCGACATCATCATCGGGCCGGGAACCGAGGCGATCGCGGGCGAGGGCAGGATCGTCACCGCCGGCGGGATTGACGCGCATATCCATTTCATCTGCCCGCAGCAGATCGAGGAGGCGCTGTATTCCGGCGTCACCACCATGATGGGCGGCGGCACCGGCCCTGCGGCGGGCACGACCGCCACCACTTGCACCCCCGGCCCCTGGCACATGGCGCGGATGCTTCAGGCGGCGGAAGCCTTCCCGATGAATCTCGGCTTTTTCGGCAAGGGCAATGCCTCGACGCCAAAGGCGCTGATCGAGCAGGTCGAGGCGGGCGCCTGCGGGCTGAAGCTGCATGAGGATTGGGGCACGACCCCCGCCGCGATCGATTGCTGCCTGTCGGTCGCGGACGACATGGATGTGCAGGTGCTGATCCACACCGACACGCTGAACGAATCCGGCTTCGTCGAGAACACCGTGGCGGCCTTCAAGGGGCGCACCATCCACGCCTTCCACACCGAGGGCGCGGGCGGCGGCCATGCGCCCGACATCATCAAGCTGTGCGGCGAGTTGAACGTCATCCCATCATCCACCAACCCGACGCGCCCCTATACGGTGAACACGCTGGACGAGCATCTGGACATGCTGATGGTCTGCCATCATCTCGACCAGCGCATCCCGGAGGACGTCGCCTTCGCCGAAAGCCGCATCCGCAAGGAAACCATCGCGGCGGAAGACATTTTGCACGATGTCGGCGCCTTCTCGATCATCTCCTCCGATAGTCAGGCGATGGGCCGCGTCGGCGAGGTGATCATCCGCACCTGGCAGACCGCCGACAAGATGAAGAAGCAGTTCGGCGCGCTGGACACGGAAAAGGGCGCCAACGACAATATGCGCGCCAAGCGCTATGTCGCGAAATACACGATCAACCCGGCCATCGCGCAGGGCATCGCCGAGCATGTCGGCTCGGTGGAGGTCGGCAAGCTGGCCGATCTGGTGATCTGGTCGCCGGCGTTCTTCGGCGTGAAACCGGCGATGGTGCTGAAATCGGGCAGTATCGCGGCGGCGATCATGGGCGACCCGAACGCCTCCATCCCGACGCCGCAGCCGGAATATTACCGCCCGATGTTCGCCAGTTTTGGCCGGGCGTTGACGGCGAGTTCGGTGACCTTCGTGTCGCAATCGGCAGCCGAGAGGGGCGTCGCCGGACGCTTCGGCTTGGCCAAGCCGCTGCTGGCGGTGCGCAATACGCGGGGCGGCATCGGCAAGAAGTCGATGATCCACAACGCCCTGACGCCGAAGATCGACGTCGATCCGGAAACCTACGAGGTGCGCGCCGACGGCAACCTGCTGACCTGCGAGCCGGCCAAGGTGCTCGCCATGGCGCAGCGCTATTTCATGTATTGAGCGCGCGAATGCCCCTGCCCCACCCGCCTTACGGCGGACCCCCGCTCCCGCCAAGGGAGGGCAGCCTCGCGGCACCTTTCTTTGCCTTATCCCCTCGCGGGAGAGGGCAGACGACGCAGGCAGCCGGGTGAGGGGGAGGCCGCACGATGCACGCAAGACCTGAGGTACCGACATGCAGCGCGCCATCGAACACCGCCCCGCCGCATCCTGGCCCGCCGAAGCGGCGGCAGGGACGGTCACGCTCGACTATGACGCCCGGCATCGGCGTCGCATTCGCCTGACGACCGATGGCGGCGAGCAGGTGCTGCTCGACCTTCCGAAGGCCGTGGCGATGGCCGGTGGCGACGGGCTGCTGCTGGAAGATGGCCGCTGGCTGACCGTAGCCGCGGCGGCCGAGGCGGTCGTCGAGGTTCGTGCCAGGGAAGCCGTGCAGCTTGCCCGCATCGCGTGGCACCTCGGCAACCGCCACCTGCCCGCCGAGATCGGCGATGGCGTCATCAATATCCGGCCCGATCATGTCATCGAGGCGATGCTCCTGCGCCTCGGTGCGCATGTCCGGCATGCGAACGCGCCGTTTCAGCCGGAAGGCGGCGCCTATGCCGGCGAGCGGCCGCATGGCGAGCATCATCACCACGGCAATGGGCACGACGATAACAACCACGCGCATCCGCACGATCAGGGCCACGCGCATCCGCACGATCACGGCCACGCGCATTCGCACGATCACAACCACGCGCATCCGCACGATCATGACCAGTGACACCGCGAAACAGCTGCGCCTGCAAAGCTGGTTCTCCCCGGCTTTTCCGATCGGGGCGTTCAGCTATTCGCACGGGCTGGAATGGGCGGTGGAGGACGGCAGCGTCACGGATCGGACATCGCTGGTCGCGTGGCTCGAAGCGGATCTGCGCCACGGATCGGGCCGGATGGACGCGATGCTTTTCGCGCAGGCGTGGCGGGCGGCTAGAGCCTTTTCCGCTCCGATTGAATCGGAGCGCGGCTCTAATTCTTTGTTTTGTCGCATTTTCTCGACGCACACCGGCGTCCACTTTGCTGGAAAATGCTCTGACGCTGCTGCCTCCTCGCCCACCCGCCCAGGGGCGGGAGCCCTCTCCAGCGAGGGGAGAGGGCCGGAGTTGGCGGCAACGCATCGATCGCTTCCGGGACCTGAATTGGAGGCGCTGCCGCCCGCCGCGAACGGTGCCTGCCCTCTCCCCGCTCGTGAGCCATTACGGCGAACGACAAGCGTTCGCCTTCGGGAGAGGGCGGCGACGCAGTCGCCGGTTGAGGGGGGCCTCTCGACCAGCATTGCGGAAGTCGCGCCGCCTGCGCCCGACCTCCTCGCTATAGCCGAACTCGCCGCTGCCTTGCGCGGCACGGCGGAACTCGCGCTCGAATCCGGCCAGCAGGGCGTTGCTTTCCTCGGAGCCGTGCGCAAGGCATGGCCGCATCCCGAGCTGGACCGGTGGGCCGGCTTCCTGAGCGAAGGTGCTATCACCCCGGTGCTGCCCGTCGTCGCCGGCCTGTGCTGCGCCGCGCATGAGATCGACCTCGGCCTCGCGCTTCCGCTCTATGTGCATGGCTCTGTGGCCAATTACGTCAACGCGGCGGTGCGCCTCGTCCCGCTGGGCCAGACCGATGGGCAAATCGCCCTCGCCGCGCTGGAGGCGGGCGTGTTAGACACAGCGCGCGAGGGGGCGAGCGCGGAACTGGCCGATATCGGCTCGGCGGCATTCATGATCGACATCGCCTCGATGCGGCACGAGACGCAATATACGAGGCTGTTCCGGAGCTAACCCCATGAGCGCAATACTGATCGCGGATAATTGCATTTGGACGAAGCATATTGCAGATGATTTGGCCCTTGCTAACCGCTTGATAGCGATGTCACAGGGGCGCTTGGTTGAACTCGAATTAGACGGGACTCGTGGGCTTTGGCGCAAGATCCTCGACGGCGCGGATGGTCGGCGGACCGATGGCCTGAAGCCCGGTGATGAAGAAACTTCGGTGTGGTGGCTGGCTCAGCAGAGCCGCCGGGGCGCAACAATTTCAATTCGCGAAATTATCGAATGATCTCAAAAAACGGACCTTTGCGCATCGGCATCGGCGGGCCGGTCGGCTCCGGCAAGACGGCGCTGGTCGAGGCGCTGTGCAAGCGCATGCGCGACAGCTACGACCTGTTCGTCATCACCAATGACATCTACACCAAGGAGGACCAGATGATCCTCAACCGCGCCGGGGCGCTGGCACAGGAGCGGATCATGGGCGTGGAAACCGGGGGCTGCCCGCACACCGCCATCCGCGAGGACGCCTCCATCAACTTGGTCGCGCTCGACGAGATGAGCGCCAAATTCCCCAAGGCGGAGCTGTGCCTGATCGAATCCGGCGGCGACAATCTGGCGGCGACCTTCAGCCCGGAACTGGCCGATCTCACCCTCTATGTCATCGACGTGGCGGCTGGCGAGAAGATCCCGCGCAAGGGCGGTCCCGGCATCACCCGCTCCGACCTGCTGATCATCAACAAGACCGATCTCGCCCCGCTGGTCGGCGCCGATCTCGGCGTGATGGAGAGCGACACCCGCCGGATGCGCGGTGCGCGGCCGTTCGTGTTCACCAATCTGAAGATCGGCACCGGGGTCGCCGACATCATCGATTTCATCATCGAGGCCGGCGGCCTGGAACGGCGCCCGCTCAGCACGGGGTGAGCCCCTCCGCAAATGTTTTTTGCAAGGTGTAACAGCGGTAACAGCGGCGGAGTGCGGATTTTGGCAAGGTTCGGGGCATGGACGGTCGATCCCTGATCGCCACGACACAAAGGATAAAGTGCCATGACCGATAATTTCCGCGTGCTCGCCAATGACGAGATCAATGCCGTCAGCGGTGGCGCCTGCGTTACAGAGGCCGATGTGTACAATATCCGCGGCAAGGGCGAGTTGGAGATCGGCTTTGCCGAATGCGACGGCTTGCCCGGCGTCAAGATCCCCTACGCCAAATGGACCCCGACCAAGCCGGGCGGTCCTCGCTGATGCCAAGACAGCGGACGCCATGAACGTCCGCTGTCTTGCAGCATTCCCGATGCCGCCAACGCGAAAGCCTGAGACCGACTGAACATAGCCGATATCCCGCGCAGGCGGGAAGCCGGCTGACGCGAGCAAGGGCGCATTCGCGGCGGTGCGACCCGGATAGGCCCCTGGCCGCAGTTCGTCGCCTCCGTGTATGAACGATTTTCCGCCCGCAGCGGCATTTTGAGATTATTTTTGCCGGATCTGCCGCTACGCTTGAACTCCGGCGCCGTTGGCGCAATATGCGTGTTATCACGCGACGCGCCGAAGCGCGCCTCGCATTTCAACCGGTCCCAGAGGGGGTCATGTCCAGCAACGACCATAGTCGATTGACCGCGCCGCGAAGGCTGGTTGCGCTGACCTGATCCATCGATCGGCTCACCCGCGACTGGCCTTTGCGGTCGGTCGGAAAATGAGGTGAGCCATGAATGCCGCAATCCGGTACTTCACTGAGCAACTGCGCCGCACGTCCGTGTCGCGTGATCCCAATCAACTGTTCGCCGAGCACCAGACCTTTGGGGAACGGCTTGCGGACCATGTCGCCGCGATCGGCGGCTCGTGGGGGTTTATTGTCGGCTTCGGCCTGTTTCTCGCTGCCTGGGCGGGGGTGAACGCCGTCGTTCTGGCGGAGCGGGCATTCGACCCCTTCCCGTTCATCTTCCTGAATCTCATGCTATCGATGCTTGCGGCCCTGCAGGCGCCGATCATCATGATGAGCCAGAACCGCCAGGCCGCCAAGGACAGGCTCGAGGCGCGTCTCGATTATGAGACGAACATCCGCTCCGAGAACCAGATCGCCAGCCTGCACGAGAAGGTGGACAGGCTTCAGGAGCATTTCGCCCTGGTGATCGAGCTTGGGCTGCGCGAGCGCTCAGACAGCGAGGCGCTGCTGGACGTCGCTGACTATGTGTCGGCCAGGGGCTGCGGTGCCGCTGTGTGCGGCGGTTGATGGCAAACTGCGGCGGTCCGGCGGCACCGGGCCGCCTTCGGCGCCTGCTGAGGACTTGATTCGTTCGGTCGTGCCACCGCGCGCCTATCGAATGCGGGTTTTGGGCGTTCGTATGGAAGCAGGCGGTTCCGGACGCTCCAAGTTGACGGCGCAGCCTGCGGGCGGTACAAATTCCCGGCAAACAGCTTGCCGATAGGCTCGTCCCGCAGGCTTCGCCGGACATGGCGGTTTCCGGCGCCCATACATGCCAGACCTCTGCACTGAAAGTTCCTCAATGACCGACTTCCCAGGTGTCGCGCCGGTTTTCGCCGGAGCCCTCACCGATCACGGCTATACGGTGCTCACTCCCGTCCAGGAGGAGGTGCTGGCCGCGCCTGACGGTGCCGACCTGCTCGTCTCGGCGCAGACCGGCTCGGGCAAGACCGTAGCCTTCGGGCTCGCCATGGCGCCGACACTGCTCGGCGGCGCGGAACGTTTCGGCGCTCCGGCCGATCCGCTCGCTTTGGTGGTGGCGCCGACCCGCGAACTGGCGCTGCAGGTGCGGCGCGAGCTGGAATGGCTCTTTGCGCCCACCCGCGCGCGGATCGTCTCCTGCGTCGGCGGCATGGAGATGCGCCAGGAGCGCCGCGCGCTGGCGGAGGGCGCGCATATCGTCGTCGGGACGCCGGGCCGCATCTGCGATCACATAAGGCGCGGGTCGCTCGATCTGTCGGCGACTGCCGTCGTGGTGCTGGACGAAGCCGACGAGATGCTCGATCTCGGCTTCCGCGAAGACCTCGAATTCATCCTGGGCGCCGCCCCGGCCGAGCGCCGCACGCTGATGTTTTCGGCGACGGTGCCGCCGCAGATCGCTTCGCTGGCCAAACGCTTCCAGCGCGATGCGTTGCGCATCTCGACCACCGGCGAAACCAAGCAGCACGCCGACATCGAATATCGTGCCATGCCGGTTTCCGAAAAGGAACGCGAGCACGCGGTCATCAATGTCTTGCGCTTCTTCGAGGCGAACAGCGCCATCGTCTTCTGCGCCACTCGCATCGGCGTGACGCATCTGTCGAGCCGTCTCGGCAATCGCGGCTTCTCCGTCGTCGCGCTCTCCGGTGAACTGAGCCAGAATGAGCGCACCCACGCGCTGCAAGCCATGCGGGACGGGCGGGCACGCGTCTGCGTCGCAACCGATGTCGCGGCGCGCGGCCTCGACCTGCCCAATCTCGACCTTGTCATCCATGCCGACCTGCCGCGCAACGCGGAGGCGCTGCTGCATCGCAGCGGCCGCACGGGCCGCGCCGGGCGCAAGGGCGTCAGCGCCATCCTGGTGCCGCATGCCAAGCGGCGCAGCATGGAGCGGCTGCTGCGCATGGCCAATATCCGCGCCGTCTGGGCGCCGCCCCCGACCGCCGCCGCCATTCTGCGCCAGGACCGCGAGCGGCTGATGAGCGATCCCATGCTCAGCACCGAAATTAGCGACGAAGAGCGCGCCTTTGCGGCCGAACTGCTCACCCGGCACACGCCGGAAGAGATCGCCGCGGCCTATCTGCGCCAGAGCCAGGCAGCGCGGCCCGCGCCGGAAGAGTTCGTCGAAACGGCGCCCGCGCCTGACGATCCCAAACCCGCCCGCAGCGATTTCGCCGGCGGCCAATGGTTCAAGCTCAATGTGGGGCGCAAGCAGAATGCCGAGCCCCGCTGGCTGCTGCCGCTGATCTGCCGCGCCGGGGGCATCACCAAGCGCCATGTCGGCGCCATCCGCATTTACGAGAATGAGAGCCGCTTCGAGGTCGCGCCGCAGGTGGCGGAGGAGTTCGTCGCCAGCGTCGCGCGTGCGGGGGGCGGCGAGAAATCGGTCACTATCATCCGCGCGGATGGCCCGCAGGACGAGGCGCCCGGCCGATCCCACACATGGCGCGGCGGCAGGGACGCGGGAGCACCGCGCGCGGACACCCCCAAAGGCGATGGTCCCGCCCGTGCGAAAGCCCGGCGCGCGAGCAAGGAGGGCGGCGGCAAGCCTTTCGCCAAGCGTCCGCCCAAACCAGCCAATGACCGCAATTTCGCCAAGCCGGCTTATGGCAAGCGGAAGGAGCGGACCTGAGCATCGCCGCGTTATGCGAAGCATCGATTGTGATTTGAGAGGAGTAAACCATGCAAAAACGCAAATTGGGCAATCAGGGGCTGACGGTCTCCGCACTCGGCCTCGGCTGCATGGGCATGAGCTGGGCCTATGGGCAAAGCGATGATGCCGAATCGACCGCCACCATCCATCGCGCCATCGAACTCGGCATCAATTTCTTCGACACCGCCGAGGTTTATGGCCCCTACGAGAACGAGAAGCTTTTGGGCCGTGCTCTGGCCGGCAAGCGCGACGCCGTGGTGATCGCGACGAAATTCGGCTTCAAGATCGTCGATGGGAAAAATGAGGGCCTCGACAGCCGGCCCGAAAATGTCCGCGCGGCCTGCGAGGCGTCGCTGAAGCGCCTCGGCATCGAGACGATCGACCTGCTCTATCAGCACCGTGTCGACAAGGCCGTGCCGATCGAGGACACCGTCGGCGCCATGGCCGCGCTGGTCGCGGAAGGCAAGGTGCGTTATCTGGGCCTGTCCGAAGCGTCCGGCGCCAGCATCCGCCGCGCCCACGCCGTGCACCCGATCAGCGCGCTGCAAAGCGAATATTCGCTGTGGGAGCGCAACATCGAAGGCGGCACGCTCGATGTCTGCCGCGAACTCGGCATCGGCCTCGTGCCCTATTGCCCGCTGGGGCGCGGCTTCCTCACTGGTCAGGCGAAGCGCGCCGAAGACTACCCCGAGGGCGACTACCGGCGCGGCGATCCGCGCATCCAGGGCGAGAATTTCGACGCCAACATGAAGCTCGTCGAAGCCGTCCAGACGCTCGCGTCGGCGAAGGGCGCGACGCCTGCCCAGGTGGCGCTGGCCTGGCTGCTGGCGCAAGGGCCGGACATCGTGCCGATCCCCGGCACGAAGCGCCGCCGCTATCTGGAGGAAAACGCCGCCGCGACCGAGTTGCAGCTTTCAGCGGCGGAGTTGCAGCAATTGGAGGACGCCGCGCCGCGCGGCGCAACCGCCGGCCCACGCTACGGCGAGCGCATGATGGCGATGCTCGACCGCTAAAAAAAGCCCTCGCTTTCCGCGACAAGGCATCGCGGCAAGCGAGGGCAGGGAGGGGAGGCTTTTAATCCTGGCGTCCGCGCCGGGGTAAATCTTCTATCTCGACTTGCGGCAGGCAACGGCGCGGCAGCACTTGCCGCTGAAGGCGGCGCAGAACGGCTTGTCGCCCGGCTTGCATTTCGGCACGATCTTCGGCGCGCATTTCAGCGTCTGCGACCGCGCCATTGTCCCCAGTTGCGCTGCGTCGATGCGGCCCGCCTGGGCGCTCGGGACGGCGGCGGCCAGGACAAGGGCGGCAAGGCTCGCGCGTTTGACGCAACGAGCGAGTGTTGGAATCCGCGACTTCCCCTCACCCGGCCGCCTTCGGCGTCCTCCCTCACCCCGCTCGCGAGCCCTTACGGCGAACGACAAGCGTTCGCCTGCGGGAGAGGGCAAGAAGGTGCTGTGGCCCGCCCTCTCCCCTTGCGGGAGAGAGCGTCCGCCGTAAGGCGGGCGGGTGAGAGGGAAGCCGAAAACACGGCCTCTACGCAGGCGTGACGTCCAACGCAAAAGTCTCCATGCGCTACATCCGCGAACACGCTCTCGACCGCCATCCATCCAACCGCCCCGCATTTGTCCAACCCTTACCGGATTGGTCGCGGCGGAGGCGGAACCGGTTCAAACGCGCATCAAAGCAGCTTGCCCGGATTGAGGATGCCGCGCGGGTCAAAGGCGGCCTTGATCTTGCGCATCAGCTCCATTTCGAGCGGCGATTTCACCTTGGGCAGCAGATCGCGCTTCTGCTGGCCGATGCCGTGCTCGGCGCTGATCGAGCCGCCGAGCTCCAGCACGATGGCGTTGACGGCAGCGGAAACCTCCGGCCAGCGCGCCAGAAACGCAGCCTTATCGGCTCCGGCGGGCTGGCTGACATTGAAGTGGATATTGCCGTCGCCATAATGGCCGAAGGGCATGGGGCGGCAATCTGGGATGATCGCCTTGACGCCGTCGATGGCGCGGCCCAGAAACTCCGGCAGCGCCGCGACGGGCACGGATACGTCGGATTTGATACTGCCGCCCTCGTAGAGCTGCACCTCCGAAAGCATCTCGCGCAGCCGCCAGAACTCGGCGGCCTGGGCGAGCGAGGACGCGAGCACCGCATCGGCGACGATCTCCGCCTCGACGGCCTGCACCAGCAGCGCCTCCGCCCGCTCTGGTGCCTCGTCGGCCCGCTGACTCGCCAGTTCGATCAGCGCATACCAGGGATGCGAGGCCCCAAGCGGATCGCGCGTGCCCTCGGCATGGCGGAGAACGAACTCGATGCCGATGCGCGGCAACAGCTCGAACGCCGTCAAATCACCAGCGCCGGTCTCAAGCGCCAGGTCGAAGAAGCGCGCGGCGTCATCCAGGCTGGCAAAGCCGGCAATTGCGGTCGCCTTGCTCTTCGGCGCGGGCACCAGCCGCAGCACCGCCGCCGTGATGATCCCGAGCGTGCCTTCCGAGCCGATGAACAGATCGCGCAGATCGTAGCCGGTATTGTCCTTGCGCAGCGCCCGCAGGCCATCCCAGACGCGCCCGTCCGCGAGCACCACTTCCAGCCCCAGCACCTGCGCGCGGGCATTGCCATAGGCGAGCACCTGCAGCCCGCCCGCATTTGTGGCAAGATTGCCGCCAATCTGGCATGACCCTTCCGACGCGATGCTGAGCGGGAACAGCCGTCCCGCCTCCTCCGCCGCCTTTTGCGCCCGGGCGAGCGTCACGCCCGCCTCCACGATCAGCACATTGCCGCGCGGATCGACAGCGCGGATGCGGTTCAGCCGTTCCAGGCTGACGAGCACCTCGTTGCCGAACGGAATCTGCCCGCCGACCAGCCCGGTATTGCCGCCCTGCGGCACGATGGCGGTGCCTGTCTCGCTCGCCAGCGCCAGGATGCGCGAAATCTCCCCGGTGCTGCCCGGCTTCAGGATCAGCGGCGTCCTGCCGTGATAGAGGCGGCGCCATTCGGTGAGATAGGCCTCCATGGCGGCGGGATCGGTGATGGCGTATTTCTCGCCGACGATGGCGATGAACGCGGCCAGTGTTTCGGTCGATGGGGCGCTGATGGCGGGCGAGCTGGATCGCATGGCGTTTCCTCAAGCGGGACGCGGCGCGGCGGCGCGGCGCAGCCGGTCATTGATGGCCTCTCCCAGACCATGATCGGGAATCGGCGCGACGGCAATCACCTCGGGGCCAGCCGCGTCGAGGCTGCGCAGATGCGCAAAGAGGTTGGCGGCGGCCTCACGCAGATCGCCGCTTGTGCTGAGGTTCAGGCAAGCGGCGTCGCAAATCTCCTGCGGGCCGAACGCCAGGAATGCCTCGCCGCCCTGCGGCGAGGCGGCGTTGAGCCTCATTTGCGCGCCCGGCGCGTAATGCGAGGCCAGCATGCCCGGCGCCTGCGGCCCGGTTTTCGCTGCCGGTTCCGTGAGGGCGCTGCGCAAAACAGCTTCGATGCTCTGGCGCGGCACGGCGCCGGAGCGCAACAGCACAGGCCCGGAAGCGGCGAAGCCGACGATGGTGGATTCCAGGCCTGCGGTGGCCGGGCCGCCGTCGAGGATGCAATCGATGCGGTCGCCGAAATCGGCGGCGACATGTTCGGCGGTCGTCGCGCTGACCCGGCCCGAACGGTTGGCGCTGGGCGCCGCGACGGGAACGCCCGCCGCCTCGATCAGCGCTCGGGCGATGGCATGCGAGGGCACGCGCAAGGCCACCGTCGGCAGCCCGGCGCTCACCAGATCGGCGAGCGGCGCATCGACGCGGCGCGGCACGACGAGGCTGAGCGGTCCCGGCCAAAAGGCCTCCGCCAGATCGCGCGCCTCAGGCCCGAATGCGCCCAGCCGTTCGGCGCGCCCGAGATCGGCCACATGCACGATCAGCGGGTTGAAGCGCGGCCGCCCCTTGGCCTCGAAGATCCGGGCGACCGCTTCGCCGTTTCCGGCATCGGCGCCCAGGCCATAGACGGTTTCCGTCGGAAACGCCACCAGACCGCCCTTGCGGAGGGTCCCTGCGGCGCGTTGCAGCACATCGAGCGAAACCTTGGTGATCTTTTCCATCTGCGTCGAAATCTCGGGGAATACCGCCAAGCGGCGGTGGCCCTTGGCGGAACCTCTCCTTGCGGTTAAGCGCATTCCCTATACATTATACGGTTAACCAAAGCTGCCGGAAACGGGCGGCGAATCCGTCTTGGGAGGATCGATGCCTTATAAGGCTCCCGTCGCCGATATCCTGTTCACACTCGACCACATCGCCGGTTTTTCGGACCTTCTTGACCAAGGTCTCTTCGGCGATCTCGACCGCGCCACCGTGGAAGCGGTGCTCGATGAAGCCGGCCGTTTCGCCGCCGAGGAACTGGCGCCCATCAATCGCAGCGGCGACGAGCAGCGGGCGCGGCTCAAAGACGGAGAGGTGGTGCTGCCGCCCGGATGGAAAGAGGCTTATGCCAAATTTGTCGAAGCCGGGTGGAACGCGCTGCCTTCGCCTCCCGAATTCGGCGGACAGGGGCTGCCGGTCGCCGTCGCCATGGCGGTCACCGAGATGTGGAACGCCGCCAACATGGCGTTCGGGCTGAACCCGCTGCTGACCCAGGCTGGCGTCGAGGCCGTGAGCAAATATGGCTCGGAGCTGCTCAAAACCAAATATCTGCCGAAAATGGTCTCGGGCGAATGGACCGGCTCGATGCAGCTCACCGAGCCGCATGCCGGGTCCGATCTGCGCTTCCTGAAGACGCGAGCCGTGCCGCAAGGCGACGGCACTTTCCGCGTCACCGGCACCAAGATCTTCATCACCTTCGGCGAGCATCCGCTGACCGAGAACATCATCCACATCGTCCTTGCCCGGCTGCCGGACGCGCCACAGGGCACCAAGGGCATTTCGATGTTCCTGGTGCCGAAATTCCTGGTCAATGACGACGGCTCGCTGGGCGCGCGCAATGATGTCCACTGCGCCAAGCTGGAGCATAAGCTGGGCATTCATGGCAGCCCGACCTGCGTGCTGAATTACGGCGATGCGGGCGGCGCTACCGGCTGGATGATCGGCGAGCCCAATCGCGGCCTGCAATATATGTTCACCATGATGAACCAGGCGCGGCTCGGCGTCGGCGTGCAGGGGGTGGGGCTGGCAGAACACGCCTTTCAGGATGCGCTGGCCTATGCGCAGGGCCGCAAGCAGGGCAGCATCGAGACGACGGCGGCGAACGACATGACGCCGATCATCAACCACCCGGATGTGCGCCGGATGCTCTTGACGATGAAGGCGAAAATCGCCGCCGCGCGCGCCATCTGCGCAACCAACGCCGTCGCCATCGATATGGCCAGGCACGGACGCGACGAAGCCGCCCGCGCCAAGGCCGACGCGCTCGCCGCGCTGCTGACGCCGGTTTCGAAAAGTTTCGGCTCCGACATCGCCGTGGAAGTCGCTTCGGACGGTATCCAGGTGCATGGCGGCATGGGTTTCATCGAGGAAACCGGCGCGGCGCAGCATTATCGCGACGCCCGCATCGCGCCGATCTACGAAGGCACCAACGGCATTCAATGTGTCGATCTGGTCGGGCGCAAGCTGCCGATGAATGGCGGCGAGACGGTCCGAGCCTTCATCGGCGATTTGAAGGAGACGGTGGCCCAGGTGCGGGCCTCGAACGAGCCGGCCTTCGGTACGATGGCGGCCTGCCTCGCGGACGGTGTGGCCGATCTGGAGGAAACCACCGGCTGGATGTTGCGCAAGCTCGCCGAAGCGCCCAAAGCCGCGCTGGCGGGTGCAACGCCTTATGGACGCCTCTTCGCGCTGGCGGCGGGCGGCGTGTTCCTGGCCCGCGGCGCGCTGGCGGCGGCGCGCGGCGGCAATGGCGGCGGCGCGCATATCACGCTGGCGCGGCATTTCGCCGAAACCCAGGTTCCGCTGACGGCGGGGCTGAAGCCGGTGATCTACAATATGCATGAAACCGTGCTTGGCGAGATTGCCGAGGCGGCATTGGCCTGACTCTACCGGCCAGACCATTCATCGCGGGAGAAAGCGGACAGGCATGGAAACGCTCAAGGGTAAAACGCTGTTCATCACGGGCGCCAGCCGCGGCATCGGGCTGGCCATCGGCCTGCGCGCGGCCCGCGACGGAGCCAATGTCGCCATTGCGGCAAAAACCGCCGAGCCGCACCCCAAGCTCGAGGGTACGATCTACACCGCCGCCGCCGATATCGAGAAGGCGGGCGGCAAAGCGCTGCCGCTGATCTGCGACATCAGGCATGAGGAGCAGGTCGCCGAGGCGATCGCGAAGACGGTGGCGGCGTTCGGCGGCATCGACATCTGCGTCAACAATGCGAGCGCCATTTCGCTGACGCCGACGCTTGCCACCGACATGAAGCGCTACGATCTGATGAACCAGATCAATGCGCGCGGTACGTTTCTCACCTCCAAACTCTGCATCCCGCATCTGGTGAAATCCGAGAACCCGCATATCCTGACGCTGTCGCCGCCCCTCGACATGAAGCCGAAATGGTTTGCCGGGCACGTCGCCTATTCCATCGCCAAATACGGCATGAGCCTGTGCGTGCTGGGATTGGCGGAAGAGTTGAGGCCCCAGGGCATCGCGGTGAACGCGCTTTGGCCGCGCACGACCATTGCCACCGCCGCCGTCGGCAATCTGCTCGGCGGCGATGCGATGATGCGGGCCAGCCGGACGCCGGAGATCCTGGCGGACGCCGCCCATCTGATCTTCACTCAGCCCTCGCGGGAATTCTCCGGGCGCTTCTGTATCGACGACACGCTCCTGAGCGAATATGGCGTGACCGATTTCGATCATTACCGGGTAGACCCCGGCGCCGACCTGGCACCGGATTTCTTCGTGCCCGCGGACAGCGTTCCGCCCGTCAGCCTGAAAGCCGTCGCACGCTAAAGCCTGATCGGATTAGATGCAGGCAGCCGGGGCCGACCTCTACCGAAATCCCCGTGAAAACGGGGATCCAGTAAGCTATTGAACCATCGGTTAATGCCGGATCCCCGCCTTTGCGGGGATTTCGAAAAGGAGTCTCTATCAAAAATGATTTTGCTCCAATCGGAGCGGGGCTCTAACTCTTTGTTCGATCGCATTTCTCGAAGCAAACCAGCGTCCATCCCCGCCTTCGCGCATACGCGCTAACATACCGGCAATATACGCTCCGAGGGCTGCCCCAGATCGCCCCCTCTCCCGTGGGAGACCTCTGCGAAATGCAGCGTTTTCCATGGTTGAGGCATCGACGTCCGAATTCACCTCGCGCACAGCCGGCAGATCAGCACCCAGCTTCCCTATCCTGCGCCATGGCCTCACGCTCCGGCCAGGCTGATTGCCCGGCGCAGGTTGAATATCGTCAGCACGCGATGCATGTCGGCCAGGTTGTGGCGGAAGTCCCGGTATCGCATCCGGGCGCGGCCATAAAGCCGCTTCAAACTCCCGAATACCTTCTCGACCGCGGCCCTGCGCCTTGCGATCAAAGCGTTGCGGCGCTGCTGCCAGCGCGGCAGGCAAGGCTGGTTCTTATGCCCGCGATGTATGATCCGGTCCTTGATGCCCTGCCGCTTCAAAGCCGACCGGCCCGCTTGCTCTCATAGCCTTGTCGGCATAGACCGCCTTCTCATCGCCGCCAATCAGCGCATCGGCGACACTGCTCTCATTCACATGCGCCGGCGTGAGCGCAAGCCGGCGCACCAGGCCAGAGCCCTCATCGGCTGCCACATGCACCCGGTAGCCGAAATAGCTCTTGCCGTTCTTCCTGGTGAAGCTGGCTCCCGGCTCCGCCGGCAGAGACGGCTTGGAAGAGGCCGCAAGCGGCGGCCGGCGCGACGCTGCCGTCACGATGGTGGCATCGATCAGCGTACCCTTCTTCACCATCAGCCCCTTCGCCTCAAGCTGCCGGTTCACCTCGGCGAAGGCGTCCTCCAGAAGCCCGGCCGCCGCGCAGTCGTTGCGGAACCGGCACAAGGTGGTCTCATCGGGCGTGCCTGCCTCCAGCGAAAAGCCGCAGAACAGGCGGAACGACACCCCGTCGATCAAAGCCTCCTCCAGCGCCGGATCCGACAGGTCGTAGAGGCTCGCCAGATACAGAGCCTTCAGCATCGGCAGGGCCGGATAGGGCTTGCGGCCGACCGAGGCCGTGCGCAGCTGCGCCGCCAGATGCCCAAGCGGCGTCCAGTCGATCACCACAGACAGCGCCTTCAGCTTCCCGCGCAGCCCCATGCGCGGGTCCAGAAACGCCTCGGCGAAGCTCTGCTGAATGTCGGCCATCACACTCTCCGGAGAATCAAGCTCGGGCAATTGAATCACGAATCACGAATCTCGCCCGGAAGCTGCATTTCGCAGAGGTCTCCCATGGGAGAGGTCGGCGCTGGAAGGGCCGGGATGAGGGGAGCCAACGCTTCTGTCGAGGCTCTACATGCCCTCGCCCCGGCCCCTCCCCACGGGAGAGGGGGCAATCCTGGGCCGCTCTCGGAGCCCATATCGCAGAAGGTTAGCGCTTATGCGAAGGCGGGGCTGGATGCCGGTTTGCGTCGAGAAATCGTGCGAAAACAATGAAGCCTAGATGTGAACTTTCAGGAGGTTGTCCATTCGGTCCTGAGGAGGTCAGTTGATGTCGCCAAACACGACTGATTCTCGGAGAACCGAATGGACGTACACCGGAATGCCCGCCTCACGCCTCGCGGTCGAGAGGCAATGGTTCGAGCTGTCGTGGACAATGGTATGACCAAGGTCGACGCAGCCGGGCGCTTCAATACATCGCCCAAGACCGTCGGCAAGTGGGTTCGCCGGTTCCGCATCGAGGGCCTTGCGGGTCTGCGCGACCGCTCGTCCAGACCCCATTCCCTGCCGAGCCAAACGCCACTTGCAACATGCGATGCCGTCGAGGTCCTACGCCGGCAGCGCCGCACCCAAGCCGCTATCGCAGCCGAGTTCGACCTATCGCAGGCGACAGTCAGCCGCATCCTCAGACGCCGCGGCCTGAGCCTGCTGTCAGCGATCGAGCCTGCCGAGCCGAGGCCGCGTTACGAGCGCAAAACGCCGGGCGAGATCATCCACATCGACATAAAAAAACTCGGCCGTTTCAATGCAATAGGCCACCGCATCACCGGTAATCGCTCTGGCCAATCCAACCAAAGAGGCAACGGCACAGCGCCCGGCTGGGAGTTCGTCCATGTTGCCATAGACGACCATTCCCGCGTCGCCTTCAGTCAGATCCTGCCTGATGAAAAACAGGCCAGCGCCGTCGACTTCCTGGAAGCTGCCGTCCAGTATTACTATCGTCTTGGGGTAAATATCGCCCGCGTCATGACCGACAATGGCAGTTGCTATCGATCTCGCGCATTCGGCAAGGCATGCCGCCGGCTCGGCATCAAGCACATCCGCACCAAGCCCTATACGCCGCAGACCAACGGTAAAGCCGAGCGCTTCATCCAGAGCGCGCTGCGCGAATGGGCCTACGCCACCGCATTCGACACCTCAGACCAGCGCCGAGCCGAACTGCCGCGATGGCTGCACCGCTACAATTGGCACCGCCCCCATGCTAGCCTCGGAAGCAAGCCGCCCATCGCCCGCCTCCCCATCACCGGGAACAACCTCTTGACGCTTCACACCTAGATCATGATCGGTTCTAGGCGGCGGCCACACCGGCAAATCCATCTTTTTTCGATTTTGCGCAAAAAAGTTTGCCCTGTTCCCTGGGGAACCGCCGGGGCGTACCTGCTCGGCTATAACAGACTGGTCAACACAAACACCGAGCCGGCGACGCCAGCTCAACCCAACGGAGAACGAAGATGACCAGCGAACAGACGATCAACCAGCAGGACGAAATTCGGGTTCTGGACAATGCGGAAGTGGATTGCGTCGCGGGTGGCCTGATGAGCATCGATATTTCGGGGATGCCCGACCGTGCGGTCGGCGGCTGCGGCACGATGTGGATCCTGAACCATCTCAGCACGGTGTACAGATTCCCCCACTGATCTCCCGCAACTTCCCCTCCCCCTGAGACAGAGCGTGGCCCCCTACCACGCTCTTTCCGCATTTGTGAGCGGCTCGATCGCGCGCCGGGTGAGCAAGATCCATATGCGCCCTCGCGCCGCTTGGCCCGCCGGTCATCGCCGCCGCCCACGGGCCTTACTCGGTATCCGCGACGCTGTTGAGCATCTCAAGGTCGCAAATATAGCCCGATCCGGCTTTGGTGATTGCGCCCATGTCTTCGAGCGCCGTCAGCGCGACATTGACCTTGGGCCGGCTGGCACCGATCAGCAGTCCCAACTCGGTCTGCGACATGCCCAGATCCAGCTTGGCTTCGCCGCCCTTCGGCGTCACCGATTTCAGCTTCAAAAAGGACAGCATCAGACGCGCGAGACGGGCCTCGATGCGGTAAAGCGCGACGGCCTCAAATTTCTGGTCGGTGTCGCGAAGCCTTTGACACAGGAACTGAATGGCCGCCTTGGCCAGCTTGGGATTATGCTCGATCAGCTCCATCATCACCTCTTGCGGCAGCGTCATCGCCTGGACCCGGCCGATCGCGGTGGCGCTGGCGGTGCGCTCGCCGCCATCGAGCGTCGCGATCTCGCCGAAAACGTGCCCCGGGCTGGCGTGATCGAACGACAGCTCGCGTCCTTCGCTGGTCAGAACGGACAGCCGGATGCGCCCTTCCAGCACGAAATAGAGGTCGCGCCCCGGATCGCCGCGCGAAAAGATCATCTGGTTGGGCTCAAACTGGACCCGCCGCATGCGCCCGACGACGGCCATCCGGTCCTGATCGTCGAGCAACCCGAACAGCGGCGTCCGGGCGAGGAGTTTGGCAATCGTTTCATTGTCCATCATGCAAGATCCCGTCCGTCCTGCCATGCCGGGCAGCGCGTCGCTAATACCCTAGCATGGTCCAAGCCCTTTGAAACGAGGGCCGGAGCGCGCTGCGCCGAAGCGAGGATACATTTGAAAACCCAGCATTGACTCGAAAATTAACGGTGGACGCAGCCAGTCACTGTTCCGTTACGTCGGCCCATGAACAAAAATTGCCCTTAAACGAACAGAATCATCGTCTACGCCGCATGGTTGTGTGGAAGTAAAATCGCTTCCAAGAACCGAAAGATTGAAATCTCTTACAGGAGATCATCATGAGTTCAGTCATACGTTCCGTTCTTGGCGCAGCTCTCCTTCTGACCGGCGCCTCCGCCGCGATGGCTGCGTCCGACAACCCTCGCGTTGCTGACCAGTCTGGTAAGACCGCGGCTTCCACAGCGACAGCCGCTGCTCCCGTCGCGGGCCAGCCTGCTCAGACCGGCGCTACCACAGCGACAGCCGCTTCCAATGCTCCCGCCGCGGACCAGCCGCAGAAGACCCATCGCTCGACTGTGGTTGATAATAACGATCCCTATGGCGGGAATGACCCGAACAGCACCGCCGGCGCCCGGGCGTTCTTCGTGCCACAATATTAGTAGCGGCCTATTGGCCGGTTTCGCTGCATCTTTGCCTGTGCGGCTATATCATCGTGCCGCGCCTTTTACGCTCCGAATTCGATCGGAGCGGAAAAGGCTCTAGCCGCGAGTGAGCGAGATCGAAACGCCTTTGACCCCGGCTCCGGCGGCGACTGAAACGTTCACCGAATGCGTCTGTCCCGTGAGCGAGATCGCGATCGTGCCCTCGATGGTCCCGGAAAAGGTCAGGTTCACGGTCGTGCCGGTGGCGCTGCCGGAGACCTGGCCGGTGGCGTGGAAAGTGCGCTCCTCCCACTGGCCTGAAACGCCGCTCGCGCTTTCCGCAACGAGGCTGCGCAGTTCGAATTTCTGATTAGGCGAACTGCAGAGGCTGGCGATTGACAGGCCGTGGCCTTCAGACTTGAGGACATAATAGCCGTGGCAGGTGAGCCGCTCATGCGTGCCGTCCTCCAGCGCCAGATCGCCCACGCCGTGCCAGCTTCCGGCAAGCTGCTTGAACAGCGCAGAGCCGTCAGCGAAAGCCGCAGACGGAGCCATCACGGATCCCACGAGTACGACCAGTGCCGCGGCCGCAGGTTTTAGGTTCCGTATATGCATCTGTTGCCCCCTGCAGCTTATCGTTTGCCCTGCCTTCTCCTTGCATGTCATTTGGGCCATCCGAAGGCGTTCGGGACCAGGGCAGCGGTCAGGGCGTCAGCTCGTCGGCTTGCAACGATGCCAGGTTTCCGGTGACGAGGTTTGCCCTTTTCTGGTCAGCTCCACGGTCTCCTCGTTCAGCAGCCGCATGTCGATCTCGCGGCCGGCATCGGTTTCGTCCGCGGGGACGATGTAGGCAAATCCGTGCCGCCAATAATTGCCTTTGATCTGGTGGCCGCCGGGCGTCACGATATCAGGCCCTTGGATGGCGAAGTGATTGACGCCAAGGCACCATTCTCCGTCGATGACATCGGCACGCGCCGCACCGGAGCCGAGATAGAGCGTGAACGTGCCGATCAGCAAAGCCCCGGCAATATGTTTCGCGCGGTTACGCATGGCAGTGCTCAGCTCCCTGTCCGGCATCGAGGGCGTGTTATAGGCTATGATCGCCGGGCGCGCACCTCGGCAATCCCGGCCCGGCGCCTGCCGTTCGTCGGCCGCGCTCCTCAACTGTGCCGTTCGCCCGCCTCGCCGAGGCGATCAGGCCCGGTGATGCACCTCCTGCAGCCCGTAGACTGGCGTGGGGATGCCCTCCATCCGTGCCTTGAGCTGCAGAGCCAGATAGAGCGAATAATGCCGCGACTGGTGCAGATTGCCGCCGTGGAACCATAGCGCGTGCTGCTGAGTCGGCTTCCACATATTGCGCTGCTCGCCCTCCCAGGGGCCGGGATCTTTCTCCGTGTCGGAGCCCAGGCCCCAGACCTTGCCCACCCTGTCGGCGACCTCCTGGCTGATTAGGTCGGCGGCCCAGCCATTCATCGAGCCATAGCCGGTGGCGTAGACGATCAGATCGGCCGGCAACTCGGTCCCGTCGTCGAGAATGACGGCGTGCTCGGCGATCTCGCGCACGCCGGAGCCGGGTTTGAGCTTGATCTCGCCATCGATGATCAGCTGGCTGGCGCCGATGTCGATATAATAGCCCGAGCCTCGGCGGAGAAATTTCATCGTAATGCCGCTGCCGTCCGGGCCGAAGTCGAGCATGAAGCCGGATTTCTCCAGAGCCGCGTAGAATTCGGCGTCCCGCTCGCGCGTTTTTTCGACCAGCGGGATCTGGGTCTCATGCATGATCCGGTAGGGAATCGACGCGAAGATCATATCGGCCTTCTGCGTCGTAATCCCCTTGCGCTCCGCCTCCTCGGAATAGAGCGGCCCGAGGCCGATCTCCATCAGCGTGTCCGAGCGCACCACATGGGTCGTCGAGCGCTGCACCATGGTGACGTCAGCATCGTGCTCCCAGAGCGCGGCGGCGATGTCGTGGGCGGAGTTGTTCGAGCCGATGATCACCGCCTTCTGGCCGCGATAGGCATCGGGACCGGGATGCTGCGATGAATGGTGCTGCTCGCCTTTGAAGCGCTCCATGCCCTGAAAATGCGGCTGATAGGGCTTGGACGACATGCCCGTTGCGAAGACCAGGTGCTTTGGCCGCAGCACGATCTCCTTGCCGTCTCGCTCGACGGTGACGGCCCATTCCTTCGCGGCATCGTCCCAGACAGCCTTTTTCGCCGTCGTCGACGTCCAATAATTCAGCTCCATGACCTTGGTGTACATCTCCAGCCAGTCGCCGATCTTGTCCTTGGGTGAGAAAATTGGCCAGTTTGGTGGGAACGGCAGATAGGGCAGATGGTCGTACCAGACAGGGTCGTGCAGACAGAGCGACTTGTAGCGCTTGCGCCAGCTATCGCCGGGCCGCTCGTTCTTCTCCACGATGATGGCCGGGATGCCGAGCTGGCGCAGCCGCGCGCCGAGCGCAATGCCGCCCTGGCCGCCGCCGATAACAACGACATAGGGCTGTTTGCCATAGCCGAGTTCGCTATCCTCCTCGTCGCGCTCCTCTTTCCAGCTTTTGCGGTGTTTGCCCGCGCCGTGCTTGGCGCCGAGCGGGCGCTCAAAGCCGAGCGCCTCCTCATGACCTTTCAGCTCGGTGATCGAGGTGAGCAGCGTCCGGATCAGCCCATCCTTCAGGCGGATGTGACCATACCCGCGCGCAACGCCGGTCTCGAAGCTGACCCAGCCGCTGACGATGCCGTCTTCCTCGGTGGCGTCCTCGCCTTCGGTCAGGCTCCAGTGCGAAGGCGCGACGCTCGCAAGCTGCGTCTTCAGCATGTCGCGAATGGCGTCCTTGCCCTCCATGGTGCGGATGTTCCAGGTGAAGGTGACGAGGTCGCGCCAATAGCAGTCGTCCTGAAACAGCGCGACGGCGGCCTCGACATCGCCCGCGGTCAATGCGTCGTCCAGTCGCGACAGAACGGAATTCACCTGGCTGTTGGGCGCCTTATCGAGCATCGAGATCCTCCCTTGGGTTTCGTTATTTTTGGCGCGCGTTGGCCGCGCCATTTCGATGACTCCGCATCCCGCCGCGACCCGGTCCGCAACAGGAACGCGCGTCGATGATCATCAAAGAAAGCGGATATAGGCATCGAGGCCAATGATATTGCGTGCCGAACCGGTGTTGTTCCTCACGCTCTTGATCTGGTCTGCATGGTCGGTATCGGCAGACATCACATGCAACCTCAGATGCCACCCCAAGTAGAACATAGACGCCCGCCGCGGGCCATCTTTATCCTCGGTGTCGCAGCTCCAGCTCTTGGTGCGTCAAGCTGCGCCCGCGCGCGCAGAAGTAAGCATCTCCCAGAATTTTCTAGGTTACGCCGCAATTTCTTCGATATAGTTTTGGAGCAAAAATCAATATAAGGCTTAGACTAAACTATTGACAGGCGTTTGTATGTCTAGCGCACACGACATATTTGTTCGATACATTAAGCCGAAATCAGCGGGTTTACGACTAAAAACCTTAAAATTATCCTTCATTTACACGATCCTATACTAAGACTTACACCTTTGTGAGTTGAAATGGACCCTCTCAAGCATATTTTAGCCATACCGCTCACTCGAATAGAGGGGCGCTGAGTGCGAAGGTCCCGTTAACATCGGACACGGCCGATCCCAAAATCACAGGAGTTTGCAATGTTGAAGAAATTCATGATCCCGCTCGCCATCCTCGGAATCTTGGCGAGTTCCAGTGCAGTTTTCGCCGCCACACGGCAGTCCGACACTTATCGGCACATGCGGCATATGAACCGTGCCGAGGCCCAGGCGCACGCTCCGCAATATGCACGCCCGGCGTGGAACCTGCCTCAGGGGTGGCCGCAGAGCTGAAACACTGAGGTTCCCTGACTGGTCGCACTAAATCGAAAAACAGGAGAGCGTTATGTCGAAGAAATTCCTTGTCCCGCTTGCATTGTTCGGCGTTCTCGCCGTGTCCGGGTCAGCTTTCGCATCTGACGAGGCGACGGGTGAAATCAAGAGCCTCAGTACCGCGAACCATCAGTTCGCTTTGTCTCGCGGGAGGAAATTCAGCGTTACCAAAGATGTCGACCTGAGAGATTTTCAGATTGGCCAGACCGTCCATGTGACCTACAACTTCAAACATGGAAAGAAGGTGGCGTCGTCAATCTCAATGGCCGAGCCTAAAGTATTCAAAAGCAGCGAAGAGGGCGATGATAATGGAAATGGCGGCAACCGCGGCGGCGGCCATCGCTAATATCAATCCCTGACTGAAATAAAGCCCCGAATTCAGCTTTTTTCGGGGCTTTTTCTTTGGCGCCTACGCCGTAGTCGGCAGAGGGACAGTCGACGAAAGCGCCGCCAATGCGGTTGCGCAGTCCCGGCCGCTTTTCTATCGCCGGTTCGAGGTGGTGCGCAAATCTACATTGAGACGGCTAAGGATCATTTCGGCGACCGCCTCGTAATTGCCGTCGAAATGATGACCGCCGGGGCGCTCGACGCGCGTGGCGTTGGCCAATTCAGGAAATACGCAAGCCGTGTCGCTTTCGTCCTTTTCGTCAACGCCGTAAAAGCACATGACTTTTTCTGGCGGCATCTTTGTCAGGAATGGACGCACATCCACGTCCTTCGAAGAGGACAGACCAAGCCAGCCCGTAACGGAAACCTCCAATTCGGCGGTGGGCTCCAGGCCGAGCAGTCCGATTACGACAGTGGCCTCTTGGGTCTGGGCGCTGAGGTCGGGCCAAGCCAGGGGAAGGACATCGGCGCCAAGCGAATAGCCGAGAAGCGCGGTTTTCTGAAGCTGCCATTTTTTCCGGTAATGCGTGACGATCCGGTCGAGGTCGGCGGCGATCTGCTTGGGCTCCTTATGGCTCCAGAAATACCGCAGCGAATCGACGCCGATCACGCCGACATGCTGAGCCGCCATATATTCGCCGATCTGCTTATCGATATCGCGCCAGCCGCCATCGCCGGAAATGAAGACGGCTAACGCTTCTGGAGCGTTCGAAGCCGGCAGCTCGATCAAAGGAAGATCGGCCAAGGGGGCGGCAGGCCCGGAGCCGATGTCGAATACCGCATCGCTGGCGGCGGAAAACAGCGCGTCCTCTCCGCCGCTCACGATCTCCAGCTTGCCGCCTTTATCGGGATCGGCAAACCCGGCCAATCTCGGCGCGGGCGCCGACATGTTGATCCAGGTCCACCGGCCCGGCATGTCCTTCATGGGCGCATATGAATAGACGCCGTCCGTGCGGCCGATATTCGGGGCGCCTGGGCAAAATGGCAGCTTGGTGGCGAGTTGCGGCTCAAAACCGATGCTCACCGCTCCGGCTGCCGTATTGTCCGGCGCTTGAGCGAGTGCGAGGTAAGCGAGCGCTCCCCCTTCGCCGGCGCCGAGAAGGATCGGCCATCGCCAATTCGCCATGCCGAGCTGGCGCTCGGCGATACGGGTGAAATCTTCGATGTCGCCGAAGACGTAGTGACACTCGACATCATCGCTCGCCGCTTGCTTGGCGATGAGCGTGCTCAGATCGACGAGCGCCACCGCCGCGCCTTTGGCGACGAGTTTCTCCGCCTCTGCCGTCCGAACCGGAGTGACCCCGTCCTTGCCGGAAACGAAAACGACGAACAGTTTGGGCTCATCTGCTGGCGCCAGAAGCGTAACGTCCCCGATCAGATCCGTGGAGATGGTCATGGTGCGGGGTGCCGCCGACGTAAAACCGTTACCGCAGCAAAGAGTAAGTCCCATGCAGGCGAGCATGAGCAACGCATGCGAGATCGGCATTTGAGGTCCTTTGGTTTTCCGCGGGCCGTGACCGCGGCACCTTCCAGCTCAGTATGCTGACTGGTCGATCCCGAAGGTACGGCGATTGATAACGAAGCGGATCCAGAGCGTCAGCAGAAATTCTGAAAGTCCGGCGACCAATAGCGCCAGCAGGCTCATCGCCTGAAACAGCGACAGATTAAGATGGCCAAGCATCCATTCGACGCCGGTCACGCTCGCCGCGATCACCGGCAAGACGGCGACGACGGAATCGACAACGCCAAGCGCTCTGATCCGCGTCGCCGATATGAGCAGGAAAATAATCTGTACCAGCACATAAAGAAATGCCAGCCAGACCGGGATCGTCCAGGCAGGGCTGAATGTTGGCTGATAGCTTGGCGCAGCCCAAATGGCGCCGGTAGCAAACGCTGTGCCGAGCACGCAAATCAGAATGCTGAACCATTCTTCCGTATGCGCGGCGCGCGAGGCCTGCGGCATGGGCAGGCGATCTCCAAGACTCATGACTTTCACCTTCAAGAAACATTCGGCCAAATGTGGCAACGTGCCATTCACGCAATTCTATGCCGACGTCACTGCTGCACCACCTTATGCGCTGTAGAATGAATGCATATGAGCTACTGTGACGGCACTGTTATGCTTATCGCGATTATCAGCTCTCGGTCGGCCCGGACCAGCCTGGAAGATAGCTTGCCTCCTCCGAACGTGCCAGCGCGAGGGCATTCGCCAATGCCGCTTCGAAGTCTTTTACGATGACATGTCGCGAAATACGGCGTCGCAGGAAATCGGCCCAAAGAAACTCGGAGAATGGCGTTACATCCTTGGCAAATCCGCCGCTCCGCCGCAGCTCGCCGGCAAGTGAGCGATAGGGGTCGTCTTCGAGGTCTGCGATCCGCTTCGGGATATCTTTGACGCTCTGCCGCACACCGCTGGAATCATAAGGATGCACCCAGCTCTTGTGCTCGCAGACAGTCCAAAAAGCCTTACTGTCCAAAGCGGAGAGGTCCGAAACCACATTGACCAGCACTTCGTCGACGCCTTCTTCTTGAAGTGCGCGCGACAGGTGATGATGATCAATGACAAAGAAGCGATGCTTCGGCCCTTTCAAGACAGGGATCATATGGCGGCCGAGGAACTCGCGCGCATCTGTGCCGTGCTTCTCACGCCACAGGCGGCGCTTGGCATCGACCTCACGAAAGCCGACCGTGATCTGGGTCGGCCGAAGTTCGCTGATGCGGACGGGATTGAGCATCGGTTCGCGTGTCGTCATCGAGCGTTACTCGTATCACTTCGAAGCCATCGCTCCGCGAGGGCGATCACCTTGCCCGCCGAATGCTGGTCGGAATTTCCACCAGGCAATTCAATGGCAAGCACCTTGGCGACCGTCCTTCATTGCGCCAGACAGGTCAAGCCCGAACCTATGCGCGGGCCAGCCGTGACTATATCTCGCCCATGTCTCTCGGTTGGAGAGTTGCAAGTGGGTTCGGCGAGGGAGCCATTGACGCAAAGCGTTTGACCTGGAAAACGTAATCCATATGCCGCCATCGGACGTTTCCCGCCGTCATTGGCTTCTTTCGCCCGCAAGGAGGGTGCGTTGCGTCTTGCGATCTATGTCTGTTGCACCTTGGCCGCCGTCCTCTATCTTCAATGTCTGAACGTCTGGGCCGAGGGAGACTTCGAAGATGTGTCGCGCGCGGAATTGTTGCGCGCAAAGCCGGGCGGGATTCTCCGCGTATCGCCCCTGTTGGGCGGCTCAACTGACGGCGGGAAGGGGTATCGTCTGCTGTACCGCTCCGCCGGAGCGGAGGGCGAGCCGATAGCCGTGTCAGGTTCGATCTTCATCCCTTCGGGGCCGGTGCCCAAAGCCGGTCGGGACGTCGTCGCCTGGGCGCATCCGACATCCGGTGTCGTCGACCGCTGCGCTCCCAGCGCTCAGCCGGACGCGCCCGGACTGATCTCCGGCCTTGCCGACATGCTCGCGCGGGGCTTCGTGGTCGTGGCGACGGATTATGAGGGCCTCGGCACGCCGGGAGAGCATCCCTATCTCGTCGGTCCGAGCGAAGCGCACGCGGTTCTGGATAGTGTGCGCGCCGCGCGCGCGCTGAGCGACGCAGCTGCGACGGATCGGTTCGCCGTGTGGGGGCATTCGCAGGGCGGACACGCCGCTTTGTTCACCGCCGAACTGGCTGCCCGATACGCCCCGGAGCTGAATTTGGTCGGGATCGCAGTCGCCGCGCCGGCGACCGACCTGACGGCCCTGTTCGAGGCCGACCGCGACACGGCGAGCGGCCGGAGCCTGACGGCGATGGCGCTTTATTCCTGGTCGAGAGTCTACAATCTGCCGCTGCAAGGGATCGTCGAGCCGAACGTGCTCCCCGGTCTGGACCGGCTTGCCAATGATTGCATCGAGTCGATTTCAGACTTCATCAAGGAAGAGCGCGACGAAAAGCCCCTTGAGGCCGGACTGCTTTTGGCCGATCCGACAACCATCGAGCCGTGGAAATCGATCATGGTAAAGAATACGCCGCATGCTGATGAAATCCACGTCCCCGTGTTTGTCGCTCAAGGAACCAGCGACAAGGTCGTGCGGCCACGGATTACCCGCAGCTTTGTCCAACGGCTATGCGCAAGCGGCGTCCCTGTGACATATGACGCGCTGGAAGGCGGAACGCATCTTTTCGCCGCGATGAACAGCGCGCCTGCGGCGGTTCGCTGGATTGCGGACCGCTTCAGGCGGGAGCCAGCGCCAAACAACTGCGCAGGCCTTTAAAGCAGGATCGGGAAAAGCATGTCCCCGCGCAGGCGCATAGTGGACGGACGCCGGTTTGCGCCCGGAACATGCGACAAAACAAAGGACAGAGCCGCGCTCCGAAAAGCCTCTAGCTTTGGTATTGCGCCGGCATTTGAGGGTTTTGGGCCGGGTTGGTATTGTGCTTGGACATCCGGTTAATCAGCGTCCCGTCGACCAAAGGCTGAAGATCGGCTTCCAGAGCGTCGGCGGCGCCTTCGGCATAAACTTCGGCGCCGCCGATATAGACTGTGAAGGATTCCAGATATTTAGCCTTCTTGACCGGATCTTCGACGGTTACCTTCGTCCATCGATAGAGCGGATAGTGCTCGGTGCCGCGATCCTCGGCCTCAGTGAGATAGTCCATAAAGGCGTCGAATTGACATTTTATCGTCGCGTCATGCTTGGCTAAGACGCGCGCAAGCGGCTTGAGAGCCTGATTGTTGAGATCATTGCGCGCCATCTGTGCGAGAGTGCCGGCGAGATAGATCCGGATCTGATATTGCCAAGCTTCACTCATATCTCTCTCCGTGATCTCCGGCGCTGTTCGGCCAAGCCTCCGCTAGATATCCCGGATCAGGTTGGCCCCATTATGTTCATCTGCCCTGCCGGCCGGCGGGCCTCGCCGATCGAGAGCGCGTAACCAGCATTTCGCGGGATGGATGCCGCCACGGCGGCGGCTTGTCGCTGTGAAGCATCCGCCACCGCATCATCTCGGACATTCTCTTCGTGACGCAACTCTCGAACCGCCGCACTTACGCGTTTGCAGCGGTGTCCTATCCGGTCACATCTTTGATGGGTTGGAGATAGACCTCGGTCCGCTGACATACATGCTGCCCAACTCGAAGAACCGACATTCGCGATCGACTTCCCGGGTCAAGCCGATGCGTCGACTGCTGCCGATGGTCCCGACCGACCGGACGGCCGTGCCAAGCCACAGAGGTCCGGCGGCACATAGATCGATGCCGTCACAACGCCTGTCGATATTCATGGCTTTTGCCAGGCGCCCGGGACCGCGGGCTACCTCTCCAATGCGGGTCGTATTGCGAAAGCGCATCATCGTGTCGATCCCTTCGAGAGGTTCCAAGGCACGCAGAAGCACGCCGGCTCCGATGCCCGGTTCCTCACTGGCAACGTTCATCATGAACGACGAGCCGTAGGTAAAATAGACGTAGCTATAGCCGGGAGCGAGAAATAGGGACTGATTGCCTCGCGTCTTGCCTCGAAAAGCGTGGCCGGCGGCATCGCCGGGCGGATAGCCTTCGGTTTCGACGATGCGGCCACTTAGCCTGCCTGCGGGCAAGTCATGGACGAGCGTCTTGCCAATAAGATATTGCGCAAGTTCGATAGTATCCACGGGCAGGTCTTGCCGGCGAAGCCGCTTAACGGTGGAACGAGAATGGCTCACGGCGGCACCTCGGGCTTCGGGGGCGTTCTCGGTTCGTGAGCGGAGGCTCCGCCGAAATAGCCACCCACCACGCAATCGCTCCGGCTTGGTCAATCACGCCCATCACTACCGCGATGTTGGCCGCCCGCTCCTGACGGATCATGAGGAGCGGTGCGTGTCAGACTATCGCCGATGAAACCGAGATCGCCGTTGAAGCCGCGCCCCCCGATTTAAGCAGAAATCTCCGCAGTAAATTCCGGAATTTTTTGCGGGAAAGAACGCGGTTGCAAGCAGTTGACGAGAGCGTATGCTCTCAATCCGCGGATGAATTGATCCATGCATGCCCGCGGAGCGGATTTGTCGGAACAGGTCGAAGTGCCCCCTCCCGTACTGGAGGTCAGTGATCTCCGGACGGTCTTCCGGTTGCGTGGCGCAAAGCTTTTCGCGGTCAATGGCGTTGGCTTCCGGCTCTCGCCCGGAGAACTGCTTGGGGTCGTCGGAGAGAGCGGCTCGGGCAAGACCGTCACCATGTTGTCGCTCCTCAAGCTCCTGCCGATGCCGCCTGCCGAGATCGTGTCCGGCTCGGTGCGGCTGGGGGGCCGTGACCTGTTCATGCTGGACGACGATCAACTGCGCCAGGTGCGCGGCGGCGAGATCGGCTTCATCTTTCAGGACCCGATGACCTCGCTCAATCCGGTCTTCACGGTCGGATATCAGCTTATGGAGCCGCTCCGGTCGCATAAGGGCCTCAGCCGCTCGGAAGCGAGACATCGCGCCATCGAGCTGCTGACGCTGGTCGGCATCCCGTCGCCGCACGAGCGCATCGACGACTATCCGCATCAATTCTCCGGCGGCATGCGCCAGCGCGTGATGATCGCCATTGCGCTGGCCTGCGATCCCAAGGTGCTCATCGCCGATGAGCCGACGACCGCCCTCGACGTCACCATCCAGGCGCAGATCGTGGAACTGGTGAAGTCGCTGCGCCGGGAGCTGGGCATGGGCATCATCTGGATCACCCACGATCTCGGGGTGATCGCCGGGATCGCCGACCGGGTCATGGTGATGTATGGCGGGCTGGTGGTCGAGCACGCCCCGGTGGATGCGCTCTACGAGCAGCCGCAGCATCCCTATACGCGCGCGCTTCTGGAGACGCTGCCGCGTTCGGAAGCCGCCGATGCGGGGCGTCTGAAAAGCATCGGCGGACAGCCGCCTTTAATACTGGCGCCGCCGGCATCCTGCCCGTTCGCGCCCCGATGCGCCTATGCGTTCAGCCGGTGCTGGAGCGAAAATCCGCCGCTTTTGCCGCTCGGCCAGGATCACCACGTCGCCTGCTGGTGGGATATCGACAAGGGAGCGCCGCGCAGCGATGCTTGAAGCCGCAAGCGCCGATCCCGCGAGAAACATGCGCACCGGCGGCGACGTGCTTCTTGGTGTCCACGCCCTCAGCATGCATTTCCCGATCTACAAGGGAATTCTCCGCCGGAAAGTCGGCGCCATCCGGGCTGTGGACGGCATCAGCTTCGACATTGTCCGCGGTGAGACGCTTGGCCTCGTCGGCGAGAGCGGTTGCGGCAAGTCGACCGTTGGCCGCACCATCCTGCGCCTTTACGATCCGACCGGCGGCCGCATCGTCTTCGACGGCATCGATATTACCGGGCTGGAGGGCGAGGTGCTGCGCCGCATGCGTCCGCGCATGCAGATGATCTTTCAGGACCCGCAGGCTTGCCTCAATCCTCGCATGACGGTCGCCTCGATCGTCGCCGAGCCGCTCGATGAGCATGGGACCGTCAAGGGCCGTCAGAAGCGCGAGCGGGTCCGTGATCTGCTTGGGGCGGTCGGCCTGAACCCGAAATTCGCCGACCGCTACCCGCATGAATTCTCCGGGGGCCAGCGGCAGCGCATCGGCATCGCCCGCGCCCTGGCGCTCAATCCGGATTTCATCGTCTGCGACGAGCCGATCGCCGCGCTCGACGTTTCGATCCAGGCACAGGTGGTGAATCTCCTGCAGGATCTGCAGGGCCAGTTGGGCCTGACCTATCTATTCATCAGCCATGATCTGTCTATGGTCCGGCACCTCGCCGACCGCGTCGCGGTGATGTATCTCGGCAAGATCGTGGAGCTGGCGCCGCGCGAGCCACTCTACGCCGAACCTTTGCACCCCTATACGCAGGCGCTGCTGTCGGCGGTGCCTATTCCCAGCCCTCGTCTTGAGCGCAAGCGTGAGCGCATCATCCTCACGGGTGACGTGCCAAGTCCCGCCAATCCGCCGTCGGGATGCCGTTTCCGGACGCGCTGCCCTGTCGCCTTCGAGCGCTGCGCGGCCGAGGAACCCGCATGGCGCGAGGTGGCCGGGAACCGCTGGGTTGCCTGCCACCGGGTGGACTAATTAGAACTGCGTGAGCGGATGCGAAGACCATGCTCGCGCCAATCTGTTTCGTATTTCATCAAGGAAAGCGGGAGAATATCGATGCGAAGAAGGACAATTATTTTCGTAGCAGCGGCGGCCGTGGCCGGCGCCGCGACGCCCGCGGTGGCGGAGCGCGGCACGGACGGCGAAGTCAAGATCATCTATTGGCAGGCGCCCTCCATTCTCAACCCTTATCTGTCGACCGGCATCAAGGACCAGGAGGCGGCGTCCATCGTCATCGAGCCGCTGGCCAGCTATGATGAGGACGGCAATATCGTGCCCAGGCTGGTGGTTGATGTGCCGACCCTCGAAAATGGCGGTATCGCAAAGGATCTCAAATCCGTCACCTGGAAACTCAAACCCGGCCTTGTCTGGTCGGACGGTACGCCGCTCACCGCCGAGGATGTGGTGTTCACGGCCCAATATTGCATGGCGCCGGGGGGAGGGTGTGCCCAGCTCTCCTCCTTCTCCGACATCGACAGGGTGGACGCCGTCGATCCCGCTACGGTGAAGATCAGCTTCAAGGTCGCGAAGCCTTACCCTTACTCGGTCTTCGTCGGCGGCGAGACGCCGATCCTTCAAAAAGCACAGTTCAAAGATTGTATGGGCGCCAAGGCTCCGTCCTGCACAGCGCAGAATTTCGGCCCCATCGGCACGGGACCGTTCAAAGTTACCGAGTTCCGCGCCAATGACAGCATCCGCTTCGCCGCCAATGATCAATATCGCGATCCGGCCAAGCCAGCCTTCGCCAGCATTTATATGAAGGGCGGCGGCGATCCGGCCTCGGCGGCGCGCGCGGTGCTGGAGACGGGCGAATTCGACTATGCCTGGAATACGCAGGTTGAGCCGGAGATTCTGGCGCAGATGGAGAAGGCCGGCAAGGGTAAGGTCATCGCCGCTTTCGGCAATCTGCTGGAGCGCGTGCACCTCAACTTCACCAACGCCCGCTCCGACGCCGGTGATAAGCGCTCGGTCTATGATGACGGCAAAAATCCGAATCCGGTGTTGAAGGACCCGGCGATGCGTCGCGCCCTGGCGCTGGCCATCGACCGCCAGATCCTCGTCGATACCGGCTATGGCAAGGCCGGCAAAGTGACCTGCAATATTGTCCCGGCGCCCGAGATCTATGTTTCGACCAACAATGATTGGTGCAAAACCCCCGATATCGACAAGGCCAACAAAATTCTCGACGAGGCGGGCTGGAAAAAGGGCAGTGACGGCATCCGCGTCAAGGACGGCGTGCGCGCGTCGCTCCTCTACCAAACCTCCACCAACTCGGTGCGCCAGGCGACACAGGCGCTGGTCAAGCAGATGTGGGGCGACATCGGCGTGGAAACGGAGCTGCGCAACATCTCCGGCTCCGTCTTCTTCGGTGCCGATCCGGCGAGCTCGGACACCAGCCAGAAGTTTTTCGCCGACGTCGAGGAATTCGCCTGGAACTATGTCGGCACCGACCCCGAGAGCGATCTTATCGATCAGATCTGCAAGCAGATTCCCGACCCGAAGACCAACTGGCTCGGCTCCAACTTTTCGCGGTACTGCAATCCGGACTATGACAAGCTGGCCGCCGAGTTGAGCCAGACCGGCGAACCGTCCGCGCGCACGGCGCTCATCAAGAAGATGAACGACATGCTCATCGAGGACGGCGTCATGATTCCGCTCATCCATCGCGGCCGCGTCTCCGCGATCAGCAACACGCTCGCCGGCCATCGCCACAATGCCTGGGATGTCGAGCTCTGGAACATCGCCGACTGGGCACGCAAGAAATAGGCCTCTCTATTCTCCGGCTTGCGCTCGCCGCGCGCAATGTTAGCGCGGCGGGCGAACTTCACCCTTGATCGGCCCGCGCGCATGCTCCGATACACCGATCCGACGCATCCTCATCGCGATCCCCACGCTCCTGGTGATCAGCTTTGTCATCTTCGCGCTACTCGACCTCGCGCCGAGCGATCCGACGTCCAACCTGCCGACCACGATTCCGCCCGAGGTTCGAGAGCAGATCAGGCAGGCGCTGGGCCTGGGCGAACCGTTTCCCATCCGCTATCTGAAATGGCTCCACCAGTTCTTTATCGCCGAGCCGCTCAACCTGCTGCACGCGGCCTTCGGCATCGATATCGGCGATGCGAGCGAGCGCGTGCGCCTGCGCTCCTGGATCACCCGCAGCCCGATCGTCGACCTCATCATCGAGCGCGCGCCGCAGACGTTGATCGTCGTCGGCCTCGCCTATCTGGTCGGCGTCTCCATTGCACTGCCGATCGGCATCATCTCGGCCTACAGGAAATATTCCTGGTTCGACCAGATCGGCACGCTCATTTCGATGATCGGCTTTTCTGTGCCCACCTTCTTCACCGGGCTTCTGTTCATCATCATCTTCAGCGTCAAGCTGCAATGGCTGCCGTCGATCTACGACACCTCCCTGCGCGTCACCGACTGGAGCAGTTTCGTCGCCCAGATCAAGCAGATGGCGATGCCGGTCGCGGTGCTGGGACTTTTCAATGCCGCCCAGATCAGCCGCTACATGCGCGCCTCGATGCTCGACAATCTCAGCCAGGATTATGTACGCACCGCTCGCGCCAAAGGCATGACTGAGCGCGTTGTCGTGTTCGTCCATGTGCTGCGCAACAGCCTGATCCCAGTGGTGACGGTGATCGCGCTCGGCGTCCCGTCGGTCTTCGGCGGGGCGATCATCACCGAGCAGATTTTTCGCATCAACGGCCTCGGCGAACTGCTGATCACCGGCATCCAGGGGGCCGACATTCCGCTGGTGCAGACGCTGACCTTCATCTTCGCCGTGCTGATCGTCGCCTTCAATCTCGTCGCTGATATCCTCTACGGCATACTCGACCCCAGGATCCGCTATGACTGAGATCGACCTCATCGCGGAACGGCGCGGTGCAAACGCAAGGCGCGGGGCCGAGGCGGAACCGGCGGCGGCTGCTGGGATCGATCTCGCGCATCGTTCGCTCTGGTCGGATGCCTGGTATCAGTTCAAGAGGCATCCCGGCGCGCTCGTCGGCATGGCCGTGCTCATAACTATCGTCCTGATCGTTCTGGCCGGCCCGCACATCTATACGATCAGCCCGGACCGGGTCGATCCCCGCCACGCCAATCTCGGCATGGGGTGGGCGCACCCGCTCGGCACGGATAATATCGGCCGCGACATTCTCGCCCAGGTGATGGCCGGCGGCCGCGTGTCGCTCGCCGTCGGCATTTCAGCAATGCTGATCGCGATCACGCTCGGCACCGCCATCGGTGTGCTGGCCGGCTATTTCCGTGCCCTTGACGGCGTTCTGATGCGCATGACGGACTTGTTCCTCGCCCTGCCCATCCTGCCGCTGCTGCTCGTTGCCGTCCTCCTGTTTCGTGACAGCTTGCGCGCCGCCTTCGGGCCATCGATCGGCATTTTTCTACTGGTCGTCTCGGTCATCGGCATCACCAGCTGGATGCAGACGGCGCGCATCGTGCGCGCGGAGGTGCTCGCCCTCAAACAGCGCGAGTTCGTCCTTGCCGCCCGCAGCATCGGCACGCGCCCGCATCGCATCATCCTTCGCCACATTTTGCCCAATGTGCTGAGCCCGATCATGGTCTCCGCGACGCTGGGCGTCGCCTCGGCGATCATCATCGAGTCGGCTCTTTCCTTCCTTGGCTTGGGTTTCCCGCCGGACTTCCCCACCTGGGGAAGGCTGCTCTATGACGGCACCAATTTCATGACGATCACACCCGCGCGCGTCATATGGCCGGGCCTCGCAATTTCCCTCACCGTGCTCAGCGTCAACTTCATCGGCGAAGGCTTGCGGGATGCCCTCGATCCACAGCTGCGGGATTGAGAGTGTGCTTGCGACGATTGGATCGGCCTGATCATAAATCTTTCCCCGCGCAATGGGGAAATCGGCGTCGGCCTGAACTGCCCCTGTAAGAGCGACCACGTTCATCGATCGAAAGCTTTCGGATCCCTGGCTGTCGATTTCCGCGAAGCGTCGTCATCGCCGAACAGGCATCTTGGGCGCGTCTTCGCCGATCGATCCCATCATTCAGCGACCGGCACCTCAAAATCTGCGTTTTGCTCATCCGTTCGCTGCATAAAAGGGGAAGAACAAGCGCCGCAGCGCCAGGGCCGCGACCGGATCGGGCGAGGGCCGGTTTCCGCGCGCCCTCGGCGGCTGGAGGAAAGCCGGGGGGAATGCTATCGTGAACCATACGCCATTCATCCGGCCCGCGCTTGGCGGCAAATTGGCCTCGGCCGTCCCGATGCGCGCGACACAATAAGAGCTGGACTGGGCGGGCGAGGGAGAACGCGCATGGGGACCACGGTGAGCCTGCCGCTGTGGGTGGTGATCATCGCGGCCACGGTTTCTGCATGGGCGGTGCTTGACCGCCTTCTCATCCCGAGCTTGCGCTGGGCGCTCAGGCGGCGTGCCAACCGGGCGATCGACGAATTGAACACGCGGCTGCATCTGCGTATCCGTCCTTTCAAGGCGACGCGCCGCCAGATCCTCATTGACCGCCTGCTCTATGACCCCGATGTTCTGGAAGCGATCGACGCCTATGCCGGGCAGAGTGGCATCCCGCGCCAGGCCGCGATGGACATGGCCACGCGCTATGCACGCGAGATCGTGCCCTCCTTCAGCGCCTATGCCTATTTCCGCATAGCCACCCGCCTGTCCCGCCGCCTGTCGCAGCTGCTCTACCGGGTGCGGCTGGGCTACACGCACGATACCGCGCTACGCGAGGTGGATCCCGACGCCTCCGTGGTGTTCGTGATCAATCACCGCTCCAATATGGACTATGTGCTGGTCACCTATGTGGCCGCGACCTCGTCGGCGCTCAGCTATGCGGTGGGCGAGTGGGCGCAGGTCTGGCCGCTGCGCGAGCTGATCCGCTCGATGGGCGCGTATTTCATCCGGCGCAATTCCCGCGATGCGCTCTATCGCAAGGTGCTGGCGCGCTATGTCCACACGGCGACCCAGGCTGGGGTGGTGCAGGCGGTGTTCCCCGAAGGCGGCCTCAGCCTCGACGGCGGGCTGCAGGTGCCCAAGCTGGGGTTGATCAGCTACATGGTGTCCGGCTTCGATCCGCAAGGCATGCGGGACGTGGTGTTCATTCCCGTCGGGGTGAATTACGACCGCGTGCTGGAGGACCGGCTTTTAACCGAGGCGGCCGCGCGAGGCAAAGCCGGCGGACGCCCTTCATTCCGGGTCAGCGGACGCAAGCTGATCGGCTTTGTCGGCAAGGCCATGTGGTTGACGCTGCGCGGGCGCTGGTATCGTTACGGCTATGCCTGTGTGAGTTTCGGCAAGCCGGTTTCGCTGCGGCATTATCTTGCCGGGCGGCAGATCGATCTGCGCGTGCTGACACCGGAGAGGCGGGAAGATGAGATCGCCGGATTGGGAAAGCTGCTGATGTTGGAATTGGGGCGAACCATCCCGGCGCTGCCGGTGTCCTTGGCGGCCCTCGCCTTACTCAGGCAGTCCGGAAGGGCGCTGACGCCATTCGAGCTGAAGGGCGAAATCTACGAGCTAATGGCGCGCCTCGAACGCCGGGGCGCCTATATCCACATCCCGCGTCAGGACCGCGAATACGCCGTGACCGTGGGCGTTCGGATGCTGCTGATGCGGCACATCATTCTGTTGGAGGACGGCCAATATCGCGTCAATCTCGCCGAAAAGGCGCTGCTCGCCTATTATGCCAACGCGATTGCCCATCTTGACAGCGTCGATGAGCCTGCGCCCGTTACGCTTCCAGCGCTAGCATAGGATTGCCCGGTAACGAAGAACGGGCGAAAAACGATTATGCGCGAAAAAAAGATTCTGATTTGCAGCTCGAAAAGCGGGCTGCGGGGGCCGTTCGTCCGATTTGCTACACCTTGTAGCCTATATCGATACGACCCCCCACGACTTGCGTGATTCCGGAAGAAAATGATGAAAGCAACGGAAACAGCCTGTTGAAAACTCGATGAAAAAGTTGAAACCCGGCAAATCTTTTCACCAGTAGGTGCAGTTTGTCACAAATCCGCCATGAGAGTGGCTGAACCTGGAGCTGTTCCCGGGTTTACCTGTGAACGCCCTCTTTGGAGTGCCCCGGCCGACCCCGCGCCGGGGCATTTTTTCGTTTGGGTCCGGGCCCCACAAAGCACGTAGGGAGGCACCGTTTCCAGCACCTCCCCAGTGTAGTTACCCCGCTAGCCTGCCGAAGCAGGCAACAGTCACATTTGGAATGCAACTTAAGATTGTATATATGACATTATGCCTCCGTTCAAACACTTTTGTGTCCGGCGCAAAAAAGCGCCCGCGCAGTACAAACGGCGGACCCCGGTCGTCCCACCCGTGATAGGGCAGCCGGCGCATCTCGCGCACCGCCCAAAATTGCGGCGGAAGTAAGAAAGAAAAAGGCGGGGTGCTCATCGCCCTCCGCGAAATCCCTCACAAGCGGACCTTCCCAAGTGCGGCGAATTTCGCTTAAGGTACCGCCGGGCAATGATTTGGTGGCCGGCGCAAGGCTTCTTGGCGAAACCCTGGAGCGCGGCCGGGCGGGGACACGGCACGAGGAGCCATACGGGCAGCCTAGGGCTGTTCCCGTATGGGCCATGGGGGTGGATCGCGTCCGAGGGGGAGTGGGGGATGAGGCGCGGGGAGCCGCAACGCCAGCGCGACACGATGCGCATGGGGCTTGAGCAGCCGCGCGCCGACGATCGCGGGCCGGAGCCGCCCGCGCGCGCGCGCGCCAAGACGATTGCCATCGTTGGCCCTTCCGCCGCGTTCCTGGCCATCGCGGCAGGCTCGATCATCGGAGAGTTGTCCAGCCGCGGCAACCGCGTCATCTGTTTCGCTCCCGATCTCGACGACACCTCGAAGCGGACCTTTGCGGGATGGCGCGCCAAAATCCTTGAACTTCCGGGCTTTCGCCAGGGATTTTCGCCGCTCGCCGATCAGCGCAGCATCTTCAGGCTGGCGAGCGCGTTCCGGGACATCCGCCCGGAGATCGTCGTCGGCTATTCGGCGAAGGCGGCGGCGCTGGCCGGCCTCGCTGGGCGGCTTGCCGGCATCAAGCGCAATGTGGCCGTTATCGGCGAATTGGGCCAGGCATTCGCCGAAGCGCCGGATCGTGCCGCCGCTTCGACGCGCGGGCTGCATCGATCGCTGCTGCGCCTCGCGTTCCGGGTCAGCGATACGGCGGTCTTCTTCAACGAGGAAAATCACAAGCTTCTGCATCAGCACGGCATGCTGCCCGCGCGGCTGCGCCAATTCCCGATGAACAGCAGCGGCATCGACCTGCGGCATTTCCCGCAAGCGCCGCTGCCGCCGCTCGACCGGGGCGTCATGTTCCTGTTCGCCGGGTCGCTCGACCGCCGGCTGGGGATCGCCGAATATTGCGACGCCGCGCGCATTCTGAGGGAAAAGCGCGGAAATTATAAATGCCTGGTCGCCGGACCGGAAATCAGGGGGGCAAATGCCTTCCCCTTGTCCGAGCTGAAGCGCTACCGCGATGTGGTGCAATATCTGGGACCCCAGCCCGATCCGCGTCTCTATATGGCCAGGACGCACGTCTTCGTGCTGCCGGCGCGCGGCGATGCGATTCCGCATGCGCTGGTTGAGGCGATCGCGATGGGGCGCCCGGTCATCACTTCGACGTCGCGGGGCTGCAGGGTGGTGGTCCGGGAAGCCGGCAACGGGCTGCTCGTGGCTGCCGGCGACGCCCAGGCGCTTGCCGGCGCGATGGCGCGGCTGCTGCAGCGGCCCGACCTCATCCCGTCCATGGCGCGTGCCAGCCGACAGCTTGCGGAGAGCCAGTTCGACAGCCGCCGCATCAACGGGCTGCTGCTTTCGGCGCTGGATCTATAGTGTGCCAGACCATTGCGGTACGCTCGCCGCCCGGGGGATGCCATGTTGGACTATCAGACGCTCGACGAACGATCGATCATCAAAAGCCTGGAAAAGCTGCGAAGCAGGATCGCGGAGCGCTTTCCGACGCGCGGCCTGACACAGACCGTCTCCCATCTGGTGGACATATCGCGCCCCACGGCGCGCGAGGCCGCATCGCTTCGCCGCCCCTATTGGGGTTTGCGTATTCTTTCAGCAGTCGCCATTGCGGTGGGCGCATACGGCTTCTATCAGCTTATATCCTATATCCGCCCGACCGTCGGCGCGGGCATAGAGCTGACCCAGTTCACGCAAGGGATCGAGGCGGCGTTCAACATCCTGCTGCTTTCCGGATTGTTCATCGCCTTCTTCTTTCGGCTGGAAAACCGCTTCAAACGGACCAGGGCGCTGGAAGGGCTGTACCGGCTCAGGGCTATCGCCCATGTCATCGACATGCATCAGTTGACCAAGGACCCGGAGGTGATTGCCGGCACATCGCGCACTTCGTCCTCTCCGTTGCGCGACCTGACGAATGAGCAATTGCTGCGCTATCTCGATTATTGCGCCGAGATGCTGTCGCTGACCGGCAAGCTGGCCGCCCTCTATGCGCAGTATTTCCCGGATGCGACGGTGGTCGCGGCGGTGAACGACGTGGAGCAGCTCACCACCAATCTCAGCCGCAAGATCTGGCAGAAGATTGTGCTGGTGCAGCCCGGCGGGTCGATGAATAGTGGGAAATATGAATGACGCAACCGACCCGCTCTCCCATGCCGTCGCCCTGATCCGCTGCCCGAGCGTAACGCCGGATGAAGCGGGCGCGCTGGATTATTCGGAACGCCAGCTCGCCGATGCCGGTTTCCGCTGCCGCCGGCTGCGCTTTTCCAGCGATGGGCTGCCGGAGATCGACAATCTCTATGCCCGCATCGGCGACGCTGCACCCCATCTATGTTTCGCGGGCCATATCGACGTGGTTCCCGCCGGCGACGAAGCGGCCTGGACGTCGCCGCCATTTGCCGCCCAGATCAGGGAGGGCGTGCTTTACGGTCGCGGCGCGGTGGATATGAAGGGCGGCGTCGCCTGCATGCTCGCGGCGGCCTTGCGCTATCTCCGTGAGCGGGACGGCGCGCCACGTGGCAGCATCAGCTTTCTGCTGACCGCCGACGAGGAAGGCCCGGCCGAGAACGGCACCCGCAAGCTCGTCCAGTGGATGCGGGAGGCGGGCGAGGTGCCCGACGCCTGCCTGCTCGGTGAGCCGACGCATCCAGCGAAAATCGGTGAAATGATCAAAATCGGCCGGCGCGGCAGCCTGAACGGACGGTTGAGCGTGCGCGGCGTGCAGGGGCATGTCGCCTATCCGCATCTGACGCGCAACCCGCTAACCGGCCTGATCGCCGCGCTGAAGCGGATGATCGACGAGCCCTTCGACCGGGGCAGCGAGAATTTCGCGCCGTCGAACCTTGAGGTGACCGGCATCGACACGGGCAACCCGGCCGCCAATGTCGTACCCGCCAAGGCCACGGCGCAATTCAACATCCGCTTCAACGACCATCACGATGCTGCCTCGCTCGGCGCCCGGCTGCGCGCCCTTGTCGCCGCCGCTCTTGCGGGAAGCGGCCTGGAGCACGATCTCACGCTTGAATCGAATGCCGATGTGTTTCTCACCCGTCCCGGTCCCTGGGTGCGAAAACTCATCGAAGCCTCGGCCGGGGTGACCGGCATCGAACCGGCGCTGTCCACCGATGGCGGCACGTCGGATGCGCGCTTCATTAAGGAGATCTGCCCGGTGGTGGAATACGGCCTCGTCAACAGCACCATTCATAAGGTGGATGAGCACACCTCCGTCGCCGATCTGCGCGAGCTGACGCAGGTCTACTATGAATTCCTGCGGGCCTATTTTGCATAAACGCATGGGAATGCTACATTTCGATCTGGATAAGCCGATGAACGGCAAATGAGGATGGATATGTCTGATGAGGCGCAGATCGCGACGATGCTGGACGGTCCCGCCGCCGCGCCGATGATCGATCCCTACGGCCGCGCGATCAGCTATGTCCGCGTCTCCGTGACCGACCGATGCGATTTCCGCTGCGTCTATTGCATGGCGGAAAACATGACGTTCCTGCCCAGGAAAGACCTGCTGACCTTGGAGGAATTGGACCGGCTCTGCACGGTTTTCATCGCCAAGGGCGTGCGCAAGCTGCGGCTGACCGGCGGCGAGCCGCTGGTGCGCAAGAATATCATGTCGTTCGTCCGATCCTTATCGCGGCACCTGCAAAGCGGCGCGCTGGAAGAGCTTACCCTGACCACCAATGGCAGCCAGATGGCGCGATTTGCCCCCGAGCTTTACGATTGCGGCATCCGGCGCGTGAACATCTCGCTCGACACGCTCGATGCCGGCCGCTTCAAGGCGATCACCCGCTGGGGCGATTTCAGCCAGGTGATTGCCGGGATCGACGCCGCGCGCGACGCGGGTCTGGCCGTGAAGATCAACGCCGTGGCGCTGAAGGGCGTCAACGAGGACGAGATCGAGGCGATGATGGTCTGGGCGCATGAGCGCGGCATGGACCTGACGCTGATCGAGACGATGCCGCTCGGCGACATCGACGGCGACCGCACCGATCAATATTTGCCGCTCTCCGTGGTGCGCGCCCGCCTGATGGACCGCTGGACCCTCGATGACATTCCCTACAAGACCGGCGGCCCGGCGCGTTATGTGCAGGTTCGCGAGACCGGCGGGAGGCTGGGCTTCATCACGCCGCTGACCCATAATTTCTGCGAAAGCTGCAACCGCGTGCGCATCACCTGCACCGGCACGCTCTATATGTGCTTAGGCCAGGAGGACGCCGCCGACCTGCGCGCGCCGTTGCGGGCCAGCGAGGGCAATGCCCTGTTAGAGGCCGCGATCGACGAAGCGATCGGCCGCAAGCCCAAGGGCCATGATTTCATCATCGACCGCCGCCGCAACAAGCCCGCCGTATCCCGCCATATGAGCATGACCGGCGGTTAAACAGGACTACGCCGTGGCAGAAATGAATTCGACCGATTTAAATCGAGAAGCAGCTGAGATCGCGCTGTTCATCGTTGGGAAGCGCGTCAGCACGGTCCGGCGACACCGGATCGGCGAAATCATCATAGAATTTGAGGATGGAACGCGACTGTTTGTGGACCGGACGCCAGATGGCCTCGAATTCTCGATAACCGACGGGCCTAATTCGGAAGCAGCAAGCGGTTAACCATGTTACGCCCAACGAAAAAGGCGTGCGAGCCCGGAGGCAGCGCACGCTGAAAGTAAGGCATGAGGAGCGTTCCGGCCGCCTCCCGGGGATGCGGAGTCTGCAGGACCTTCATGGGGAACCGCAAACTCCGCTGGCCGGGGGGCAATGGCCAAACTCAGGAGCACAATGATTAGTCACAACCTCAAGATGTCATCACTATAAACAGCAACTTATTGATGTAGAATTAACACCGGAAATTTCATTCGATGACGATGCGCGGCGCCGTACGCTGCTGGGCCTTGTCATTGATGATGTTCCAGACTTGCGTGCCGATGTCGCGGTAGACGGCGGTGTGCGCCGCGTCGGGATGGCTGACCACCACGGGATGGCCACTGTCCGACGTTTGGCGGATCACCATGTCCAGCGGTACCTCGCCGAGGAACGGCACGCCGAGCCGCTCCGCCTCCTTGCGCCCGCCGCCATGGCTGAAGATATCGGACCGCTCGCCGCAATGCGGACAAAGGAAATAGCTCATATTTTCGACGATCCCCAGCACCGGCACATTCACCCGCTTGAACATGTTCAGGCCCTTGCGCGCGTCGATGAGCGCCAGATCCTGCGGTGTCGAGACAATTACAGCGCCCGCCAGCGGCACTTGCTGCGCCATGGTGAGTTGCGCGTCGCCCGTTCCCGGCGGCATGTCGACGATCATGATGTCGATCTCGCCCCATTCGACATCGCGCAACATCTGCGTCAGCGCCGACATCACCATCGGGCCGCGCCAGATCATCGGCGTGTCCTCCTCGACCAGAAAGCCGATCGACATCACCTTGATGCCGTAATTCTGCATGGGCTTCAGGGTCTTGTCGCCGATCAGCTCCGGCTTGCCGGACAGTCCCATCAGGCGCGGCATGGAAGGCCCATAAATATCGGCATCAAGAAGCCCGACGCGCAGGCCATTGGCGTGCAGCCCCAGCGCCAGATTGACGGCGGTGGTCGACTTGCCGACGCCGCCCTTGCCCGACGCTACCGCCACGATGTGCTTGACGGCCTTGATGCCCTGCAGCGCCGGCCTCCCGGCGGGGCTCGGCCCGCCATGGCTGTGCCCCGCATGGCTATGTCCCGCAGGGCCGCCCCCCGGAGCCGGCGCCGGTTTGCCGGCGGGCCGGTCGGCTGTCAGCGTCGCCATCACCGCCTTGACGCCGGGCACCGTGGCGGCGGATCGTTCCGCCACCTGGCGCAGCGGCTCAAGCTCCTTGGCGCGTTCCGGCGGCACCGCGATGGAGAAATAGACCTTGCCGTCCTGGATGAGAATTTCGGAGACGAGGTTTAAGCTGACGATATCGCCTTCGCCGTCCGGCCCTCTGACACGTCTCAGTTCCGCGATGATCTGGTCTTTTGTCGGTGTGGCTTGCATGTTTATCCTCGGGCGGCCGTCCTGCGGCTGAAGGCATTCAGGTTTGGATCAATGTAGGGTCAATGGCGCACGAATGAAATCTATTCCGCCTTACCGCTCCAGCCTTGCGCGTGGGCATGAGCGGCTGCCCCGATGAGCATCGACGCAAGCGATAGGATTGTCGGCGTCGTCCTGGCGGGCGGCGCTTCGCGCCGGATGGGCGGCCGCGACAAGGCGCTGCTCAGTCTTGCCGGCAAGCCGATGATCCAGCATGTGGCCGAGCGTCTCGCGCGCCAGGTACCGGACCTGGCTATCAGCGTTCATGGGGACGGGCGGCCGTTGCACGGCTTGGGCCTTCCGTTGATCGCCGATCCGGCTGGCGAGCGCCATGGGCCGCTGGGCGGCGTGCTGGCCGGCATGATGTGGACGCGTGCCAACCGTCCTGACGCGACATGGATCGTGACGGCGTCCTGCGACGCGCCGTTCTTCCCGGAGGATTACGTGCACGCCCTGGCCGGCGCGGCGGCGCCGCCGCCAGGCGATGCGCGCATTGCCATCGCCGCATCCGGTGGGCGCACCCATTTCGCCTTCGGATTGTGGCCGGTGGCGCATGCGGGCGATCTGGCGGCTTATCTGGACTCCGGGGAACGCCGGATGCAGGGCTGGATAGAGCGGCATGCATTCGCGGCGGTCGCTTTCCCCTCCGCTGTCTGCGACGGAGAGCCGTTCGATCCGTTCTTCAACGTCAACACGCCTGAGGACCTTGCGACGGCAGAGCGATACGCCTTCGCCCTCGGTCGCGGGCCGATTTTTCCGGATTAACGATAATTAATGCGCCGCGCCGGTTTGACCCGTGGACGTGCAGGCTAAAGCGGCGTCTGCGGTCACTCCGATAAGCGATTCGGAGCCTTCGATATTCCGCTCTCCGATCCGGCTGTTACCCAAACATCGCGGTAGCGTATTCGCTGTATCCAGCGGGGCTGACAGAGCGAAAACGATAAAGACACAGCGTGGCTGTGCCGCCATAATGCGGCCGTGTAGGGAGAAGGATCGCGGAACGAGCATCCATCGGGGGTGTTAACGCACACGTCATCAAAGACGCTCGTGCGCTCGGACCCTGAGATTGAGATCGAAACACCCGGCGCGATGAGTTAAGGAGTTTTCGCCAATGGCGGTTGCGGTAAAGAGGCCGGGTTTCTCCTGGATGTGGTTCTTGCTTCTGGCCGGATTAAGTCTCCTTTCCTGGGTGTCGACCTATACCGGCATTATGGAGCTGATTGCCGCCTCCAGCGGCGATGTTGGGCTCGTGCCGCGCATTGCGGTGGCCTTCGCCGTTTTCATGCTCCAGCTCATGATCCTGTATGTGCTGGATTCGATGTTCTCCGGCAATCTGCGCTGGTGGCTCTGGCCGCTCTACATCTTCGGCTACTTCATCCTGTTCCTGATCGCGGTCGGCTTCGCCTTCGGCTTTTACTGGAAATATCTCGAAGCGGGCAGCGTCACCACATCCTCGGCCGAGTCCTCCCTGCGCGAAGTGCAGGCGACGCTGCAGCTCGGCTCGACGCGGCTGGAGCAGATGCAGACGACCTTCTCCTCGCTCAGCAGCATATCCTCCGCAAAGGCCCTGACCGAGAACACCGTGGGGCGCACTTGCGCCGGCAGTCCTCCCGGCGATGGTCCCCGGCGCCGGCTGCGGGACGGTGACGCGCAGCGCTTTCAGTTCGCCGATCAATATATCGCCCAGCGCGCGACCGAGGTGAAGGCCGACATTACCGAGGTCAATACCGAACTGCAGAAGATGCTGCAGAAGGACGTCTCCACCATCGATCCTGCCACAGGATCGCGCACGGCGTTCATCGGCGGCCTCAATCGCCAGCTCGGGCTGGTCGCGACGCGGTTCAACGCGCTGCGCACCGACCCGCAATTGCTCCAGCTTCGGGACGAGTTCAAGGCCCGCGCCGCGCAGACGACATTCCCGGACGACCGGGGCGGCACATTCATCTGCCCCGACCCGCAATTGCAGACGGCGCTGAACGGCGTCGTGCGCGCCATCGACGAGCTGCCCCCGCTGACGCCGCCGCTTCTGCGCGCCTATGAAGGCTCCGAAGCGGTGATCGAGGCGTTCCGGCGATTGACGAACAGCGGCATCACCACGATGAAAGGCATAACGGCCAGCTTGCGCAACACTGTTGCGGCCACGGGCCTTACGACACCCGCCGCGCCTGTGCCTCCTACTGTCGACGGCTTGACCGATCGCGACTACATCCCGCTGATCATCGCCATTTTCGTCGATCTTTGCATTCTGCTCGTATCGGTGAACCGCCCGTTCGGCCCGTTCTTCGAGCTGTCGCGCAGCATGGAAGCGGCGCGGCGCGGCGGAATGAACGAATATCTCGAGACGTTCTACAAGGTCTTCCAGGATCAGTTCGATCCGGCGCGCAGACCCACGGCTGCCGAGGTGATCGCCCCCATCCAGGACGTGGTCTTCGATCACAAGGGCCAATATTACGCCGCCGTGCCCCTCGACTTCCGCGAGGAGGACTACATGCAGTGGCTGGCAAAGCGTACGGGGCCGAAGGCCGCCGAAGCGATATTCCATGCAACCTCGGAACGGCCGCTGGAAGTCTCCCGCTACATCACCAGCGTCTTCGCCACGCTGGAGGGGCTCGATTTCGTGCGCCTCATCGAGGCGAAGGACGATGGGCTGGACGCGCCGCTGATCAAACATAAGCTGGACCAGCAGGGCAGCGTCTATGCGCAAGCCGACGCCTTCCGGGTCTACCGCTTCCGGGAGAAGGCCTGGGCGCGCATTCTCATGCAGTCGGTCGGCAGCAGCGCGGCGATGAGCGAGGATCTGGCGCGGCGCAAGAGCAAGGAAGGCACCTGGGAGCGTCCGCCCGTGCAGATACCCGCGCAGGAGGGCGTCTATAAGGGGCAGGCCTTTGCCGAGGATGCCGGGCCGCCGCGGGCGGTGTCCGAAGAGGTCAGCCGGCGCCCGGCGCTCGAGGACCATCATGTCGAGGGCGTCGACGCCGACTTCGATCCGGACGAATACAGCAGTCCGCTGCTCAATGGCCCGTCAAAGCGCGACGGCGAGCCCGGCAACGGCGGCAGCCAGCCGGAGGGCCGCGCGGCAAACGGCATACCGCAATTGGGCATTCTCACCCGCTTCAGGAACTTCCTGTTTCGGAAGTGACGCTGGTTTCTGATCGCCGTCAGTGAAATTCGCGAGAGCCTGGGCTTGATGGGCCCAGGCTTTTGTGTGGCGCAAAGCCGTTTTTCCCGCTTTCCACAGCTTAAATCGTTCCTTAACCGAGATGGCGTTAATTGAGCGGATCGGGCCGCCGTACCGTTCACCGGGCCATTCCGCCAGACAGGAACGCAAGACAATGGGATTTCTCTCCGCCTTCGCCAAACGGCCTCTGAGCGATTGCCAGCACCCCGTCGAGAGATTTTCCGGCATCGTCTCATCCTATTTGCACCGGCTGGAAACCAAGGGCGGAAGCATGCGCGAACGGTCACTGACGCTGATCGCGCGGTCGCCCTCGGCCTCCGTGGCCCGCGCGCTCATCCCCCACGCCAGGGAATTGGAGCGGGAGCAGGTCTGCATCCAGCTGATATTCGCGAGACTGTCGCCGGTCGAGCTGCTCGCCGAACTTGCCGTAGCGCTCAATCTCATCGCGCCGCGCGACAATGCCACCAGCCCGGTCCGGCTGATCAAGACACCGGCCCTGCTTCACGCGCATGAGCAGCTGGTGCTCGGCTCCTCGACATGCTGGACGGGCGACATGCTCCGCCGCTGCGAAGAGAACCGTAACGGGCTGGACCTGCTTGAGCAGGACGCTCCCGGATCTGTGCGGCTGGCGCAATTCGCGTTCAATGCCATGTGGGCGATCGCCAAGCCGGTTCCGGCGCGCATCCTTGCAGGCGGCAACCGGGCGTTCGGCAGTGGAGCGCCGCTTGCCCCCGCCATCGCGGCCGCCGGTCTTGCCGGCGATGCAGCGCTGCCGCAAAACCTCGCGCGCGCCTACGCGACGCGGCATTAGGCTCAAAACGTCACGATCTGCCGGATCGCCTTACCCTCGCGCAGTGCGTCGAACCCCTCATTGATCTGATCGAGACTGAGCGTGCCGGTCAGCAGCCGGTCCACCGGCAGCTTGCCGCGCTTGAACAGGCTCACATAGCGCGGGATGTCACGGCTCGGGACGGCGCTGCCCATATAGCTGCCCTTGAGGGTGCGTTCCTCCGCGATCAGGCTGAGGGCGGGCAGGGCCATGGTAGCGTTCGGATTGGGCAGGCCGGCGGTGATCGTGGTGCCGCCGCGCCGGGTGATGCGATAGGCGAGGTCGAGCGCGGGCACCGCTCCGGCCATTTCGAAGGCGTAATGCACGCCGCCGCCGGTTGCATCCCTGATCGCATGCGCCGCGCCTTCGCCGGCCTTGAAGCTGTCGGTCGCGCCGAGCGTCATGGCGATCGCCAGCTTGTCCTCGGAAAGATCGACCGCGACGATCCGCTCAGCGCCCGCCGCGACCGCGCCCAGGATGGTCGACAGCCCGACGCCACCCAGGCCAACCACGGCCACGGTGCTGCCGGGCTCGATCCGGGCGGTATTCACCACCGCGCCGACCCCGGTCAGCACCGCGCAGCCGAACAGGGCGGCCTGCGCCAGGGGGATGCTCGGGTCGATCTTCACCAGCGAATTGCGCGAACAGGTGGCGTATTCGGCAAACGCCGCCACGCCGAGCAGATGATTGATCTCCGCGCCGTCGCGCCGGATGCGTCGCTCGCCCGAGATCAGCGTCCCCGCTCCGCCCGCGACGGCCGCCGGCTCGCACAGGGCAGGGCGTCCGCTGGCGCAGGGCACGCAATGACCGCAGCTGGGCACGAAGACCAGCGCGACGTGGTCGCCGGGCTTCAGGTCGCGCACCTCGGCTCCGACCTCCTCGACGATGCCGGCGGCCTCATGGCCGAGCACCATCGGCGTCGGGCGAGGCCGGTTGCCGTCGATGACGGAGAGGTCGGAATGGCAAAGGCCCGCGGCGGCGATCTTCACCAGCACTTCGCCGCTCGCCGGGCCTTGCAGGTCCACTTCGCCGATGGTGAGCGGCCTCGACTGCGCATAGGGCGGGGCGCGGCCCATCTCCTCCAGAATCGCGGCGCGGATTTTCATGGCGGTTTCCTTCCTGATGTTCGGCCATTTTAGGGCCTTTTCGCCGGGGAGCGACAGCAAAAGCGCTTGGCGATCGGCCCGATCCCTGGGTGTTCCTCGCCGCTTACCGCTTGACGTCGGCTTCGGCCGGGGCGTCATGCAACGCCGTTCTGACCGTCAGCAGGTCGCGCCACGCCATCCGCTTGGCGGCCGGATTGCGCAGCAGGAAGGCCGGATGCAGCGTCGCGAGAGTGCGGATGGCTCGGCCGCCGGCCTCATATTCCTTCCATTTGCCGCGCAATTTCATGATCCCCTGGTCTATCCCCAGGACCTGCTTGGCCGCCGCGCCGCCCAGCAGCAACAGAATTTCAGGTGCGACCAGTTCGATCTGCCGCTGCAGAAATGGCTGACATGCCTGCACTTCCTGCGGCGTCGGCGTGCGGTTGCCGGGCGGCCGCCAGTAAACGACATTGGTGATGTAGGCCTCGTCGCGGCCGATGCCGATCGCCGCCAGCATCTTGTCCAGCAATTGTCCGCCGCGTCCGACGAAGGGCGCGCCCTCCAGATCCTCGTCACGGCCGGGCGCCTCGCCGATCAGCATCAGACGCGCCTGCGGATTGCCGCGCGCGAAGCAGAGCGACTTCGCGGTCTTCTTCAGCGGACAACCGTCGAACGCGGCGAGCGCTTCTTCCAGCGCGGCAAGATCGGCAGCGGTGCGCGCCATGTCCCGCGCAGCCATGGAAGCGGGATCGGCTGGCACATAGGGTGCCGCTCGCGTGATCGGCTGCGGCGCCGGGTCGGCGCCTCTGGAGGATGGTGGAGGCGGAACGGCCCGGCGCGCGACTGGCTCGGCGTCGCCGCCGGTATGAACGGACCAGTCCTGCGGCGTCTCCGCCACGGCCTCGTCCGCGCCCACGGAGCGATACCAGCGGAGCAGCTCCAGCGCGATGTCTTCGCTTGTCTCGTCGCCCGGCTGCATAAAAGCCTTTCCGGCTGCGGCGGTTCGCCTTCAGCTTATCACTTGCCTCAGCTTTATCATGCCACGTAGAACATGGGCAAAGCCCACGAAGCCACGAATCGCGCTCCGGGGAACCCGCCAAGGGAGTAAGCGATGAGTGACACCGAAGACGCGCCGCCCGAACGCGAGGCCATGGATTTCGACGTGGTCATCGTCGGCGCAGGCCCAGCCGGCCTTGCCGCCGCCATCAGGTTGCGTCAGCTCGCGGCCGAGCATAACCGCGAAGTTTCCGTGGTGGTGCTGGAGAAGGGGTCCGAAGTCGGCGCGCACATCCTGTCCGGCGCGGTGATCGATCCCATCGGCCTCGACCGCCTTTTGCCGCAATGGCGCGAGCTGGGCGCGCCGGTAACGCAAGAGGTCACCGACGACCGCTTCCTCTATCTCGGTCCCGCCGGCGCCATGCGGCTGCCCAATTTCATCATGCCGCCCTTGATGAGCAATCACGGCAATTACATCGTCAGCCTCGGTGATCTTTGCCGCTGGCTCGGCGAGCAGGCGACAGGGCTGGGCGCCGAGATTTTCCCCGGTTTCGCGGCAGCGGAATTCCTGCGCAATGCCGACGGGGCGATGACCGGCGTCGCGACCGGCGATATGGGCATCGGCCGTAGCGGCAAGCCCAAGGATGGTTTTACGCGCGGCGTCGAGCTGCGCGGCAAATATACGCTGGTTGCCGAGGGCGCGCATGGATCGCTCACCAAGCAGCTCACGCCGGCTTTCGGGCTTCGCGAGCGGTGCGATCCGCAGAAATACGGCATCGGCCTCAAGGAGCTTTGGCAGGTCAAGCCGGAGAACCACCGGCCCGGACTGGTGCAGCACACGCTCGGATGGCCGCTGGACGACCGCACCGGCGGCGGGTCGTTCATGTACCATTACGGCGACAATCTGGTCGCGGTCGGGTTCGTGGTGCATCTCAATTACGAGAACCCCTATCTGTCGCCTTTCGAGGAGTTCCAGCGCTTCAAGACGCATCCCGCCATCGCCCGGACCTTCGCGGGCGGCAAGCGCCTCGGCTATGGCGCGCGGGCGATCACGGAGGGCGGCTGGCAGTCGATCCCGAGGTTGGCGTTTCCGGGCGGCGCGCTGATCGGATGCGCGGCCGGTTTCATCAATCTGCCGCGCATCAAGGGGTCGCATAATGCGATCCTGTCCGGCATCCTTGCGGCCGAGGCGGCTTTCGAGGCGCTGGCCCGGGGCCGCTCCAACGATGTCCTGACCGCCTATGAGGAGACCCTCAGGAAAAGCCCGATCGCCAAGGACCTGAAGCGCGTCCGCAATGTGAAGCCGCTGCTGACGCGGCTTGGAACGCGCCTCGGCACGCTGGCCGGCGGGGCCGAAATGTGGCTGAACACGCTGCTGCCCTTCCTGTCCTACACGCTGAGGCACAAAAAGACCGACAGCGCCGCCACCAGACCCGCCGCCGATTTCCAGCCGATCGCCTATCCCAAGCCCGATGGGGTGCTGACCTTCGACCGGCTCTCCTCGGTCTTTCTGTCGGGCACCAATCACGAGGAAGATCAGCCCGCGCATCTGGTGCTGAAGGACCCGTCCATCCCCATTGTCGTCAATCTGCCCCTCTATGCTGAGCCGGCGCAGCGCTATTGCCCGGCGGCGGTCTATGAGATCGTCAATGAGGCGAGCGGCCCCCGCTTCCAGATCAACGCGCAGAACTGCGTGCATTGCAAAACCTGCGATATCAAAGACCCGTCGCAGAATATAAACTGGGAGCCGCCGGAAGGCGGCGGCGGGCCTAACTACGCTGGTCTTTGATCTGCCGCGCCCCTGCTCGCCACGCGCTGGAACCGGCCGGATTGCAGCGTTGACCTTCCAAAGCGGGCCGTTCATAGTGCCTTCCAAGCGACTCAATGGCATTGGCAGAGGCTACCGATGCACCGGCTCAAGACGCTTTGGCAGACACCCATTTCCGGCAAATTGCGGCATGCGCTGACAGGCGCGGCGCTTTGTGCGGTCGCGCTCGCCATGCCTTTGGCGGCGCAGCAGCGCTCTGACGACCGGGCCACGCGCTGCCAGGATCTGGAGCGCCAGCTGGTCAGCGACTGGCAGCGCAGCAACAGTCCGCAGGAAGCCGTCGCCCGCCTCGATCAGCAGCTCGACGAGCTGCAGCGCAACCGCCGCGCCGCCGAGGTAGAGGCCGACCGGCGCAACTGCTATGAGGACATGTTCCTGTTCGGCCGCTCGCTGCGGCGAACCCCCAATTGCATCAAGCTCGACGGCGACATCGAGGATTTCCGCCGCAATATTTCCACCTTGCGCCAGCAGCGCGACGCCATGACCAACTCCGCCAACCGCCGGGGGCGGCACGAAGATCTGGTGGCAGAGCTGGCGCGGAACGGATGCGGTGAGAATTACGCGCGCGAATATGAGTTGCGCAGGCGGTCGACCTCGTTCTTTTCGCTCTGGGAGGACGAGGACAGCTCCTTCGATCGCGGCTACGCCAATGCGCCTCCCGGCGGCGTTCCCAATCTGCCTTTCGCGTCCTATCGCACCATGTGCGTGAGGATGTGCGACGGCTTCTATTTCCCGATCAGCTTTTCGACCCTGGGCAGCCACTTTTCCGAAGATGAATTGAAGTGCAAGAGCCAATGCGCCGCTCCGGCCGAACTCTATGTGTATAAAAATCCCGGCGAAGAGGTCGAGCAGATGGTTTCGATCACCGGGGAGCCCTACAACAATTTGAAGAACGCCTGGCGTAACCGGAAGCAATATATCAAGGGCTGCTCATGCAAGCCGGAGGAATACTCGCTGCATGAAATTCAGCTTTCCGAACAAGAGCTTGGCAAGCTGGCCAAAGCCGGCGCACCGCGCTCGGCTCCAGCCGCCGCTGCCGCTCCGGCGCCCGCCAATGCCGGCGCGCAGCCGGGAGGCGCGACTGACGCGCCCCGCCCAGGACCGCGCAATAGCCACTGGCGGTGAGCGCCAAGCGTCGGCCGTCGCCGATCTGTGCTTGTGCAAATATACAACCTTGCGTTGTGTAGGCGCCGCGTGTAATTCCCTGGCCGGAGGATTTCCAGCCCAGGTGATGTCATGCATAAGGCAGCTTCGCTCGGTTCGCCCCAGTTCGATCACCGGCCGTCGCGCCGAGGGGGGGATCAGCTTCACATCTTCCATGTGATGCCCAGGGGGATGTATTTCGGCACCTCCCAGGCGACCTCGATCGATCTGTGCGCGCGCGATCTCATCAGGGCCAGCCGGTTTGCAAACTCCACCCACGTCTTTGCCGAGGCCATAGCCGACGCATTCGAGGGCGTTGCGGTCCACGCCTTCCCGCGGGCGACGATTTCCGCCACCCGGTCCCGCGCGAAGCATGTGGCCGACGTGGCTGCCGCCCGCAAACCCGACATCATCATCGTGCAGCAGCATCTTCCGACGGCCTCCGCCATTGCCCGCCGGTGCCCTGAGGCCAAGGTCGTCTTGCAGACGCATAACTTTCAGCGGGCCGATTACGAGACCGGCTCATTTAAAGATTGGTTGCGTCGGGGATATAAGCGCGGCCGCTATAAGCGCCTGGCGGGCCTGATCCATGTCAGCGAGGCGTGCCGGAGCGCCTTCGCGGCGAATTGGCCGGACATCGATCTTCCGCAGGCCGTTGTGCATAATGGTTTCGATTTCGCGGATTGGGCCCCTGCGCAGACGCGAAAGCCCGAGATTCTGTTCGTCGGGCGCTGCGTCGCGGAGAAAGGCGTCCGCGAGGCGGCCGAAGCCGCCGCACGCGCTCTTGCGGCGCGTCCGCAATGGTCGGCGCGGTTCATCCTCTCAGCCGTAGACGGCAATATCGGCATCCTGGACGCGATCCGGTCGGCGCTCTCGCCGCTTGGCGGGCGGGCACGGATCGAGCTTCAGCGGCCGTTCGCCGAAGTGAAAGCCGCGTTTGAAACAGCGTCGATCGTGCTGGTGCCGTCGATCGTAAGGGAGTCCTTCGGCCGCACTGCGGTTGAGGCGCATGCCGGGGGCGCGGCCTTGATCAGTTCCGGCAGCGGCGGGCTGCGTGAGGTGAGCGGACCCGCCGCCCGGTACGTGCCCCACGTCACCGCCGGTGCGCTCACTGCGGCCATCGAAGCGTTGATCGAAAACCCTCAGGGCCGCGCGCGAATGGTGCGTGAAGGCGCTGCCTGGGTTCGCGAGCGGTTCTCGATCGGGTCGCAAGCGGCGCGGCTGGACGATTTCTGCCTTAGCGTTCTCACGATGAGATCGGAAACCCCGGCATAATCGGAGGCGGATATCGCGCGCGCCCATCTCCGTTCACCGCAACCGACGCGACGCCGCCACGGGCGGCTCATGCCATCCGGGCTGCGGCGGGCTATCTGATCGCGGAGCGGCCGCGCAGCTGGGCTTGGTCCGCATTCAGCGCCAGAGCGAGACGCGCGCTGCCTTGGAACATGAAATGGACACCGAGCAACACGCCGAGCATCCAGGTGAACGGGCCGGGCAATCCCGAAAAGATGAGGAGCGCCAGAATGACGCTGGTGACGCCGCTGACCGTCAGCCATTCCCATTGGCTGTAAAGCTGGCGGCGATGGGCGCCGGCCAGCAGAATCGTTGTGACGCCGCTGGCGGTGAAATAGGCGGCGAAAATCGTGCCTGGATGGGCCGTAGTATCACGCGCCCCGAGCAGATATAGGCCTGCCACCAGCGGAATGAGACCCAGCAAAACGGATAGCGCAAGATTGGGCGAGCCTGAGCGGACGGCCGAGGCAAGCGCAACCGCGCAGGCGACAATGAGCGGGATGGCAACAGACATCGGCCAGACGGTTGCCGCCGCCGCGACCGACCAGAAGCAGGCAAGAGCGATCAGAATCAGGCCGGCGCCCTCCAGCGCGTAGGTTCGCCGCCAGCCCGAGAGTTCAAGGCCGAGAGTGGCCGGGGCCTGTTGACGCGATAATGGCAGGGGCGCCGCTTCTGCGCCAAAAAACTCCGCCGGTTCCCACTTTCCCTGCACGCTGAAGCCTTTTCGGTTCCGATCGAAACGGAACGAGGTTTCCGCTCCTTGCCCTATCGAATGTTCCCGGCGCAAACCTTGCGTCCATGGCTGGAAACGCTTTTACGACCCAGACGCGAAAAAGAAGATCCGGGTCAGTTCGGTGTAGTTCGCCTCGATCGCCATGATGGTGACGAAGATCAGAACCAGCACCGGCGGGACGATGATGGCGTAGACCAGTGCGAGCCGCTCCCAGGCCATATGCATGAAGATCGCGACGATCAATCCGGCCTTCAGCACCATGAAGAGCAGGATCAGCGACCATCTGAGATAGCCATGCACATGGAAGTAATCGACGAGGTAGGAGCAGGTGCTCGAGAATGAACAGCCATCCCCACACCACCATGTACAGCTTGATGGGATGCTGCTGGCCCTCCGCGTGGGCTGTCGTCTGCGTCTGCGCTTCAACGGTTCCGTGCTGCATGGCTCACCAAAGGTAGAAAAGTGCGAAGATGAAGACCCAGACCAGATCGACGAAATGCCAGTAGAGGCCGACGATTTCGACCGTCTCATAATGCCCGCGCCGGTCGGTGAAAAACCCCCGGGTGCCCTTGTCGAAGTCGCCGCGCCAGACGCGCCGCGCCACGATCAGCAGGAAGATCACCCCGATCGTGACATGGGTGCCGTGAAAGCCGGTGATCATGAAAAACGCCGAGCCGAACTGCTCCGCGCCCCACGGATTGCCCCATGGCCGCACGCCTTCCCCGATCAGCTTGGTCCACTCGAAGGCCTGCATGCCGACGAAGGTCGCGCCGAATCCGGCGGTCGCCAGCATCAACAATGCGGTCTTCTTGCGGTCGCGGCGGTAGGCGAAATTGACCGCCATGGCCATCGTGCCGCTGCTGCTGATCAGGATGAACGTCATGATGGCGATCAGGATCAGCGGGACGTCCGAGCCGCCGATATGCAGCGCGAAGACCTCGCTGGGATTGGGCCACGGCACCACCGTCGACATGCGCACGGTCATGTAGGAGAGCAGGAAGCAGCTGAAGATGAAGGTGTCGCTGAGCAGGAAGATCCACATCATCGCCTTGCCCCAGGAGGCGCTTTTGAACGCCCTCTGGTCGGAAGACCAATCCGAAGCGATCCCTTCCCAGCCCGCCGGCCGCTCTGGAGCGTCTTCCGTATGCGTCAGCGTTGCGTCAACCATCCGCCCAATTCCCCTTCAGCTCAGCAATTGCCGGCAAATCGCGCCGATATCGTCGGCCAGCCCGGTCATCAGGGCGAACAGGACCAGCCAGACGATGAGTAGAAAATGCCAGTATATGGCGCACATCTCGATACTGAACCGCAGCTTTGCCGTCGTATCGCTGCGCCAGGCTTTGTCGACGTTCCACCCCAGCGCCCCCAAGCCGCCCAGCACATGCAATCCGTGCAGCCCGGTGATCAGGTAGAAGAAGCTGTTGGCCGGATTGGAGGCCAGGAAAAATCCGGAGGCGGTCAATTGCCGCCAAGCCCAGAGCTGGCCGACCAGGAACAGAAAGCCGAAGAGCCCGGCCACCGCGAGCCTTGCCCTCACCGCGTCCACATTGCGCCCCTGCGCCGCGCTGTATGCGCCCTGAAGCGCGATGCTGGCAAAGACGAGCGCGCCGGTATTGGCCCAAAGCAGATGCGGAATGCGCAAGGACCGCCAATCCGCAAACTCCATGCGCATGAAATACGCGCTGACGAGCAGCGCAAACAATGTGCCGACGACTGCGAGGAACATCCCCAGCCCGATTTTGGCGGCGGGCGCGGACATGGCGCCCGTCCCGTCGAAATCGCCGAGGATGCCCTCCTCCAGCCATGGCTTCGCGGTCAGCCTTTGCCGCGTCAGCCACCAGGCGGCGATCGCCGCCAGGACAGCCAGGAACAGGATTGTGACCTCCATGCGTCGGTCCTCAGGCGGTTTGCGCGGACGGGGGCTGGTTCTGGGGGATGAAATCCTCCTTCGCGCCCGGCACGCTGTAATCATATGCCCAGCGATAGACGATAGGCAGGTCCTTGCCGAAATTGCCGTGGCTCGGCGGCGTTTCCGCCGTTTGCCATTCCAGCGTGGTCGCGTGCCACGGATTGCTAGGCGCGCGTTCGCCTCTGATCACGCTGTTGATCAGATTGTAGAGGAACAGCATCTGGGCGGCGCCGACGATCAGGGCCATCACCGTGATGAAGGCATTCAGCGTGGCGACGTTCGGCGTGATGAAGGCGGCGTCGCCCAGCTCATGATAGCGGCGCGGCACACCCAGGAATCCCAGGTAATGCATGGGGAAATAGATGAGATAGGCGCCCAGGAACGTCACCCAGAAATGGATCTTGCCGAGCGTCTCATCGAGCATCCGCCCCGATATTTTCGGGAACCAGTGATAGATGGCGCCCATGATCACCATGATCGGCGCAACGCCCATCACCATGTGGAAATGCGCCACGACGAACATCGTGTCCGAGAGCGGTACGTCCACCACCACATTGCCGAGGAACAGCCCAGACAGGCCGCCATTGACGAAGGTGACGATGAAGCCGATGGCGAACAGCATCGCCGTGCGCAGATGAATGTCGCCGTGCCACAGGGTCAAGATCCAGTTGTAGACCTTGATGGCGGTCGGAATGGCGATGATCAGCGTCGTCGTCGCGAAGAAGAAGCCGAAATACGGGTTCATGCCGCTCACATACATGTGGTGAGCCCACACGACGAAGCTGAGACCGGCGATCGCGACGATGGCCCAGACCATCATCCGGTAGCCGAATATGTTGCGCCGCGCATGCACCGCGATCAGATCGGAGACGATGCCGAAGGCCGGCAAGGCGACGATATACACCTCCGGATGGCCGAAGAACCAGAACAGGTGCTGGAACAGAATCGGACTGCCGCCCCGGTAGCTGAGCTGCGTGCCCATTTCGACCAGCGACGGCATGAAGAAGCTGGTGCCCAAAAGCTTGTCGAGCAGCATCATGATGGTGGCGACGAACAAGGCGGGGAACGCCAGCAGCGCCAGGATCGTTGCGGTGAAGATGCCCCAGACGGTCAAGGGCATGCGCATCAGCGTCATGCCGCGCGCCCGGGCCTGCAGCACCGTGACGACATAGTTCAGCCCGCCCATGGTGAAGCCGATGATGAAGATGATCAGCGAAAGCAGCATCAGGACGATGCCATATTGCTGACCGGGCGTGCCCGAGGTGATGCTCTGCGGCGGGTATAGGGTCCAGCCCGCGCCGGTCGGCCCGCCCGGCATGAAGAAGCTGGCGACCAGCACCAGCACCGCCAGCAGATAGACCCAGTAGCTCAGCATGTTGACGAAGGGAAACACCATGTCCCTGGCGCCGATCATCAGCGGGAATCAGGTAGTTGCCGAATCCGCCGAGAAACAGCGCCGTCAGCAGGTAGATCACCATGATCATGCCGTGCATGGTGACGATCTGGTAATAGCGGTCGGCGTCGATGAAGGAGAAAATGCCGGGGAAGCCGAGTTGCAGCCGGATCAGCCAGGACATCACCAGGGCGACAAGGCCGATCGCGAGCGCCGTGATGGAATATTGGATGGCTATATATTTGGCGTCTTGCGAGAAAACGTATTTCTCGATCCAGCTATGCGGATGGTAAAGCTCGACGTCGGGCACCTCTGCAGGCGGGATCATTTCGATCCCGCCACGCGAAACATCGACCATGGGACTGCTCTCCCTTGCTGTCTCCAGATGCGGCCGGCTCGGGTCTCATCTGGCGTATCCTCACTGCTGCGGAGCCGCCAAGGCTCTGCTTATCTTCGAAGCGGTAAATCCGCCTTCTCTGCTGTCTTTGTATGGCCCGACAGTTCCGCGAACGTCTTTTGCTGCCCCAGCCAAGCCTGATAATCGGCCTCGGTATCGATGATCACCTTGCCGCGCATCATATGGTGTCCGACGCCGCACAGTTCCGCGCAAAGCACATCGAAGGTTCCGGTGCGGCTGGGGGTGATCCAGAAATAGGTGATCATGTCCGGGATGATGTCCATCTTGGCGCGGAATTCGGGCACCCAGAAATCATGCAGCACATCGATGGAGCGGAGCAGCACCTTGACCGGCTTGCCGAGCGGCAGATGAATCTCCCCGCCCTCGACCACCAGATCGTCCTGGCCGTTCGGGTCGTGCGGATTGACCCCTAGCGGGTTGTCGGGCGAAATGAGATTGGTGAAGGTGGTGCCGAGCTTGCCGTCCTTCCCCGGCAGGCGGAAGCTCCACAGCCATTGCTGGCCGATGATCTCCAATTCGGATGCATCGGCGGGCACGGTGACGAATTGGCCCCAGACGAACAGGCCCGGCGCCAGCATCGCCGCGACGCCAATGTCCGGTCGCGATGGTCAGCCAGAGTTCGAGCCTTTTATTTTCCGGCTCATAGATTGCGCGCCGACCTTCCGTATGATGAAAGCGGAAGATACAATAGGCGACGAAGAGCACGACCGCCACGAACACCGCTCCGGTAATCCAGAAAGTGAGGCTGATGGTGTGATCGATATAGCTCCAGTTCGACGCGATCGGCGTCCACCACCAGGGGCTGAACAAATGGAATATGACTGAGCCAAGCGCCACGATAACGATAACGATAGCCGTTTTCATCTATTCATCCTTGCCTCTGGGGCCTGGATTGGTTGGTCTTATCCACGTTTCGTCGGAGCGCTCGCCTGGCCCGCCATCGATGTTTAATGCGCAACCAGCTTGCGATAAAGGTGCCAGGTCGAATGGCCGAGCACCGGAAGCACGATAGCCAGGCCGATCAATGCCGGCAACGAACCGATGAGCAGCAAGGCCACCACGATCAGGCCCCACACCGCCATCGTGAACGGATTGGCCGCAACAGCTCTGATCGAGGTTAGAACGGCCGTCGGGACGCCGACATCGCGGTCCACCAGCATTGGAAACGACACCACGCTCACGGCGAACGCCGCCAGAGCGAAAAGGAATCCGACCCCGCATCCGACAAAGATCAGCGTCCAGCCGGCGGAGGTGGTGAAAACCTTGGTTAGGAACGCATCGACCGATGTCGGGGTCCAATCGCCGAAGGCGTTCGAATACACCGCCATGGCGGCTCCCAGCCACGCCAGGAAGATCACCATCAGCACGACGCCAAGCAGCGCGATCGATCCGATCCGCGGCAGGCTGAAAACGTTCAATGACTCCAATGACGGGGGAAGGCCCTGCTCGCGGCGGCGGCTCATTTCATAGAGCCCGATTGCCAGCAGAGGACCAAGCAAAGCAAAGCCGGCCACCAGCGGAAAGATCACGGGCAGCAGGTCATAACCAAAGCTGAGCCTCAGGAGAATGATACCGACAATTGGATAGATTACGATCAGAAAAATCGAGTGGGTGGGCATCGCCCCGAAATCATTGATCCCTTTTTGCAATGCGTCGCGAAGATCGGCGAGTCCAATCTTCCGAACAGTCGGTTGCCGGACGCTCAAGTCAGCATTAAAGGACGAATTCACGGTCGCCATGATCCTGCCCCGTGGCCTGTTCGTTGGAGCGATTTCGGCATCGCATCCACATAGGACACACCTTACCTATGCCCTTGTCAAGACGCGCGCGCCGATATTTTCGGGAAAGCGGAATTATGTACAGGAATTCTCATAGATATAGGTGCGAATTTGCTTCAGCTTGTTCAAGTGAATCTTCTTTTGGGACCGCGAAATCTTGCAGTGCAGCATTTTTGTGCACAAGCGATTTCCGCCGGCCTTGGCTGGTGCAGCCGGAATTGGCGACGCTGGAGAGAAAATCCCGCGCAAACAATCTGTTGCCGGATCGTCATGATGTTCCTTCCATAGTCTGCGGCGGATCATCGCCGCCAAGTGCGAAAAAATTCGGCCCGCGCCGCTTCGGGGAAGTCGCGGCCTCATCGGGAAAACCCAGCTCGCACCGCAGTTTAGGCGACATTTTGCATCCTGTTCGTCTCCCTATCCCATGCGGCGGAAACGGTTTAATCTGACCCCTCGTTTCAGCCGGTGAGACACCAGCGCATGCAAAGCCGCCGACATGCCGTTCAGCAGATTTGGAACCGCTTCATCGCGGCGGTGCTGTTCGTGCTGGGCGCGGCGCTGAGCACGGCCGCGCTGCCCGAGCCGCAGGAAACGCGAATGTCCAGAGCGGATCGCACGCAGCTCGATGCCACCCATTCCGGGCACCGCTTATGTTTCGTCCGCGACGCCCCGCGTGATTGCGCCAATAATGATAGCCGTCGCGGCTCGCTCTACGTCACGCTGCTCGCCTTCGACCCCGCGCCCAGCGAAAACGGCCAGCCATTTGCCGTCAGCCGCCGCCCGGCGCCTCCCGCCCGCAGCGGCGCCCGCGATGGCGACAGCCGCGCGCCGCCTTCGGCCTGAGCCGTGCTCTGACATTTGCCGCGTTCGGTGGCGTCGCGCGCCCATCTGCTCTCGACTGAGGTTTCCCCAATGCTCGTGTTTTCCCGCTTCAAGGCGGCACTGATCCTCGGAGCCTGCCTGCTCGGCCTGGCGCTCAGCATCCCCAGCCTGACGCCGCCCGGCGTGCTCCCTGCCTGGCTGCCGCGCGTCAATCTTGGCCTTGATCTTCAGGGCGGCTCCTATCTGCTGCTCGAAGTCGATGGCGACGCAATCGTGAAGGAAAAGCTCGCCGCGACGCGCGGGCAAATCCTGCAAATCCTGAAGGGGGCAGGCATTCCCGCCAGCGCGACGGTGGACGCGCGCAGCATCCTCATCAGCATTCCCAAACAGAGTGGCGAAGCCGCCGCGGCCGCGCTGAAGACCGTCATCGAGGAGCGATCCGACGGCCGGCGCGGCGTGCCGCTCTGGACCAGCAAGGCCGAAGACGAGAGGCTGACGCTGACGCTGACGGACGGCGGCGTCAGCGAACTGGCGAACGACGCCGTGTCCCGCTCGATCCCGATCGTCCGGCGCCGGATGGATGAAACCGGCATCAACGAGCCGGTCGTCGCGCGGCGGGGCCAGGGGCGGATTCTGGTCGAGCTGCCGGGCGTCTCCGATCCGGGCCGCATCAAGACGCTGCTCGGCTCCACAGCCAAGATGACCTTTCATCTGGCGCCGGAGGGCGCCGATGCGGGCGCCGAAACCGAACGGCTCCCCTATGCCGACGAGGAGGCGCATAAGGGCGAGACCATTGCGGTGCTCAAACAGGTGGCCCTCGATGGCGCCAACCTCAAACATGCCTCGGCGCTCATCGACAAGCGCAGCGGCGGCTGGATCGTGACCTTCCAGCTCGACTATACCGGCACCAAGCAATTCGCCGATTTCACCAGCGCCCATGTCGGCACCCCCTTCGCCATCGTGCTCGACGGGAAGGTCATCAGCGCGCCGAAGATCCGTGAGCCGATCCTGGGAGGCGCGGGGCAGATCAGCGGCCATTTTTCGGCGCGGGAGGCCAATGATCTCGCGGTGCTGCTGAGGGCCGGCGCCCTGCCGGCGCCTCTGAAAACCGTCGAGGAGCGCTCCATCGGCGCCAGCCTGGGCGCGGACGCGATCCGGGCGGGGCTGTATTCCATTCTCGCGGGCTTCACCCTCGTGGTCGCCATGATGATCGTCATCTATGGCCGCTTCGGCATCTATGCCGCCGTCGCGCTCATCGCCAATCTCGCCTTGACCATCACCTGCCTCTCCCTGCTCGGCGCGACTTTGACGCTTCCAGGCATTGCCGGCATCCTGCTGGCGCTGGGCATGGCGGTCGATGCCAACATCCTGGTCAATGAGCGCATCCGCGAGGAGGCAAAGCGCAGCCGCACTGCGATCGGCGCGATCGAGGGCGGCTTCCGGCGCGCCTTCACCACCATCTTGGACGCCAACGCCACCACCCTGATCAAGATGGTGATCCTGTTCGCGGTGGGCATCGGGGCGGTTCGCGGCTTTGCCGTCACCATCAGCCTTGGTATCGTCATCTCGATGTTCACGGCGCTGGTCCTGGTGCGGCTGCTGATCTCCTATTGGGTCCGGCGCGTCAGGCCCAAAACCGTGACGGTGGGCACGCGCTGGCGCATCTTCCCCGACGCCCCCGCCATACCGTTTATGAAGGCCCGCTATTCCGGGCTGGTGGTTTCAGCCGTCATCAGCGCGATTTCGCTGATGCTTCTGTGGCAACCCGGGCTGACGATGGGCGTCGACTTCGCCGGCGGCATCGTCATCGAGGCGCATTCGTCCGAGACGCCCGATCTGGGCAGGCTCAGAAGCGAGGTCAGCGCCATCGGACTGGGGCCGGTCCAGGTGCAGCAATTCGGCGGCCCGAATGAGGTGCTGTTCCGCTTCGAGCGCGCGGCGGCATCCGGCGTCGACGATCCTGCGACGACGGTCCGCGCCCGCGCGGCGGTCGCGACGGCCCTGCACGGGGGCGAGATCCGCCGCGTCGAAGTGGTGGGGCCGACCGTTGGCAAGGAACTGTTGCAGGACGGCCTGATGGCGCTCGGGCTCGCCGCGATTGCCATGTTCATCTACATCGCCTGGCGCTTCGAATGGCCATTCGCCGTCGGTGCCGTGGCGACCATGTTCCTCGACATGACCAAGACAGTGGGGTTCCTGGCGCTGACCGGATTCGAGTTCAACTTGGCAGCCATCGCCGCCATCCTCACCATTATGGGCTTTTCGATCAACGATAAGGTCGTGGTCTATGACCGGGTGCGGGAGAATCTTGCCAGCTCGGGCGGACGGCCGCTGAAAGACGTCATCGACCGCAGCATTAACGAAACGCTGTCACGCACGCTCGGGACATCTCTGGCCCTGTTCCTGGCGATCGCGCCGCTCGCTTTGTTCGGCGGCCCGGCACTCAATGAATTCGCCCTGACGCTGATCTTCGGCCTAGTGCTGGCGACGAGTTCCTCCATCTTCATCGCCGCGCCGATCCTGCTCAATCTCGGCGAAAACCGCCTCGGCCGCGCGCGGACGGCCAGCCCGCGGACCGCTGAGGAGCCCGCGCCGGGTACGCTGCCGCAGAAGGGTTAGCCGCGGAGTTCGGCATCACTGGTTGCCGGACTCCCACCGGCGGATAAAGTCCTCACGATCGGCCCATCGGCGGCGGCCGTATCCGACGGCGGCAGCCGCGATCACGAACCTCGGCATCCGCAACCCTTCATGTAAGGCGACACGGGGCCTCGCGCATGACTTCAGCAAAGGGCCGAATCCGGGTCTTGAATGGAACGTGTCGATGGGACCCCGCCGGAGCAATACAACCAAAAAAAGAATGTGTGTGGCCCCGGCGCTATTGAGGCGGCGAGGCGACTATGCGGTAGTGACAACATGGTGAGTTGGGCGACCAGGGGGCAGCAGGTTCTCGTCAGCACACTTGCGATCGTAAGTGTGCTGTTTCACGCGCTCATCCTTGCCATCCATACGGCCTCGTCCTTCCTGGCGCTGCCACACATTGCGGCAGCCGATCCGGATGCGATCGTCATTTGCAGGGCGGGCCATACGGCTGCCGCTCCCGCCACCCCCATCCCCGATAAAGCCCCGGCGCCCAAGACATCGTGTCCGATTTGCCTGGGCCTTGCGGCCATGGAACTCGCCGTGCTCGGCGAGCCGATTATTCTGGCGGCCCCCGCGTCGCACGGCGTGGTGCTGCCGGATGACCGTGCCACCTTCGTTCTCGACCATCGGCCGCTGGAACTTTTCAGTCGCGGCCCGCCTCTCCTCGCCTGATCCCTGCTCGTCATCCGCAGATCAGTCACTCAACAGGAGAGCTTCCATGTCTGGCCGTATCATTTGGTCGGGTGCCCTTGCGCTTATCGCGCTGTGCAGCCCGGCTTCTCAGGCGTTTGCGCATTGCTATGTCGGCAACCGCTTCTTTCCCGCAACGCTCAATGTGGACGACCCTTGCGTCGCCGACGAATTGTCGCTGCCCACCGTCTCCTCGTTCAAGACTGGGGACGATCCCTCTCAGCGGGAAGTCGATCTCTCGGGCGAAATCTCCAAACGGATCACCGAAACCTTCGGGATCTCCGTCGAGGACACCTGGATCCATCTGCGAGGCCCCGATGGCGGAACCGCGAGCGGTTTCGATAATCTCGGCACCAGCTTCAAATGGCAGTTCCTCACGGATCCGACACGCGAATTCGTGATGTCCGCTTCACTCGATGTGGATTGGGGGCATACCGGCAGCGCAGCGGTCGATGCCGAGTTTTTCACGACACTCACGCCTACGCTGTTTGTCGGCAAGGGCTTCGGATTTCTTCCCGACGACATGAAGCTCTTGCGGCCGCTCGCGGTCACTGCGCAGGTGGGCTATGCGATACCAACGCAGTCCTCGAGCACGGAACTCGACGAGGACAGCGGCCTGCTCACCAGCCTCGCCAATCCGCGGACGCTGGTCTGGGGCGGCTCGATCCAATACAGTATGCCCTATCTCAAATCGGCCGTTCAGGACATGGGTTTGCCCGATGTCGTCAATCGGCTGATCCCGGTGGTCGAATGGAACCTGCAGACCGAGGTTTCCAATTTCGACGACGAGAAGCGGACCACCGGCACGATCAATCCGGGTCTGATCTATGTCGGCGACAAATATCAGCTGGCTGCCGAGGCAATCATTCCCGTCAATCGGGCGAGCGGCGATGGCGCCGGTGTCATGGGACAGCTGCATTTTTATCTCGATGACATCTTTCCCGAGACCTACGGTCAGCCGCTCATCCACGAAACGAACCGGTGAGGATAGGATCATGATCCGCTTAAAATTGTCGGTCGCGGCGCTCATTATCGCCACATTAACGGCTCCGACGATGGTCTTGGCGCATGCCAATCTCGACCACGCCAGCCCTGCCGTCGGCAGCACCGTCGCGTCCTCGCCAAGCGAGGTAACGCTGTATTTTTCCGAGAAGATCGAGCCCAAATTCAGCGGCGCCGAAATCCACAACGCCGCGGGAGCCCGGGTCGACCATGGCGCCAGCGCGTCCGGCAACAGTTTGCGCATCGGCGTCAAGACCTTGCCGCCCGGCACCTACGGCGTCTCCTGGCACGTGCTCTCGGTCGATACGCACAAGACCCAGGGCAGCTTCAGTTTCACGGTCGGCAAATGACTCTGTGAGGATTCGCGGTCCGCATGGACTATGCCCTGGTTCTGGCGCGTGCCGTGCATATCGGCGCAACGGTGTTGCTGAGCGGTATCGTGTTCTTCGAGACCGTGATCGTCGAACCCGCGATGCGGCGCTCGGCCTGGCAGGCGCTGGAGCCGAGGCTGCGGGGGGTACGCCGCCAGATCGGCGTCACCTTCTGGGCGAGCCTCGTCATTGCGCTGATCGCCGGCGGTGCCTGGTTCCTCGTCGTGGTGGAGCAGATCAGCGATAGGCCGCCCTTCGATATCTTCGCCGACGAAACCGCCGGGATCGTCCTGACGCAGACGCAATTCGGCCAGGATTGGGCGGCGCGTCTTGTGCTCATGATCTTGATTGCCGTGATGCGCCCGATCCGAAGTTCGCGAGCGGGTACGCCTTGGCGGGGCAGCCTCAAATGCGGGGTGGCCGCTGGCCTGCTCGGCACCCTGGCGCTCGTCGGCCATGCCGGCGCGACGCAGGGCGTCAGGGGCACGGTCCACCTCGCGGCCGACATTCTGCATCTGCTTGCCGCCGGCGCCTGGGTGGGCGGGCTGGTGCCGTTTGCGCTGATGTTCCGGGCCGTGCGCCGCGACGGCGGCGAAGCGGTGCAATCCTTCATCTCCGTCGCGACGCGGCGATTTTCGATGCTCGGCGTGTTTGCGGTGTCAGCGCTCGCCGGGAGCGGCCTCGTCAACGCATGGATGCTCGTCGGCAGCCCCACGGCGCTCGTCGAGACCGATTATGGCCGTCTGCTGCTGCTGAAGCTGGCAATTTTCCTCGCGATGATCGCGATTGCTTCCTTTAACCGGCTTCGCCTCTCGCCCCACCTGCCTGATACGCGCGCGATCGCGGCGCTGGAACGCAACAGCCTCGTCGAGGTAGGACTTGGGGCCTGCGTCATTGGTATCGTCGGCGCGTTGGGAACGCTGCCACCGGCGCTATAGACTATTCCAGCGAGCCCCGACGGTTCTGGCCTCTGAAGAAATCCGCGCCGCCCCAGCCAAGGCGCTCAGCCCATCGTGGCGGGCTGGAAGCCCTCGATCGGGAGATGGGTGAGGCCGAGGAGCGGGGTGTCGTCGCGGGTGAGGATGCCGGTATAGACCTTTTCCATGAAGCCGCGCATCGGCCCCTTGGCTTCGAAGGCGGGACGGAAGCGCTGCGTGCCGCCGGCCGCCGCCCAGCCATTCACCACGCTGCCGCACAGATAGACCCCGCCCCAGGCCGCCGCCGCCAAAGCGAGGTCGCCGGCGACGCGGCCGAGCAGGATCGAAAAGACGCGCAGCGTTTCCGAGGCGGTGGTGTCGGTATCGGCGAGGCTGAAGATCTGCCCCGCACTCAGGGTCTTGTCGATGCTGGCACCCAGCCGCTCACCGAGGCAGCGGTAAAGCCGCGTCACGCCGCGTCCCGAGAGCATTTGCTCGACGCTGCCGGCATCGCGCAGCAATTCGAGCTGGCCGGTGTCGAGCGCGCCAAGCGTCATGTGGCCGGGCTCGCCGGGATTGGTGATCCAGCCCGCGCCGGCGGGAATGGCGCAGGCGGCGCCGAAGCCGGTCCCCACATTCACGGCGATCATGGTCTGGCGCACCGTTTCGGCACGCCGGGCGCTGCCGATGGGCGCGGTCTCATTGTCGGCCAGATGCGGCAGCGCCAGCGCCACAGCCTGTAAATCGTTGACCAGCCGGGTGGGGGCGCCGCCGAGCAATTCCGCGACTTCGCCCGCCCTGATCGTCCAGGGCGCATTGGTCACCTTGACGCTGTCCCCATCGATGGGACCAGCGACGCCGATCGCGGCCGAGGCGCAGCCTTCCGCGCCTTTGGTTTCGTCGAGAAACGCCGACAGCGCGTCGCAGAAGCTGGAATATGTGGTCAGCGGATAAGCGCTGCGTTCGCCCAGCGCGTGCTGCTGATGCGCGCGGGCGAAGCGTACATTCGAGCCGCCGACATCGGCCACCAGTCTCCACGGTCTCATGCGAAGGCTCCCTGATCAGGAGGCGCCAGGGCCGCCAGGAAGGTTTCCCGCCAATTGGTTGCGTCGCGCTCGCGCACCCGCCGAATCAGCGCCACGTGGCGCGAGCGGCGCTCGTCGAGCGGCATCGTCAGCGCCTGTTCCAGCGCGTGGGCGATGTCGTCGATGTCGTAAGGGTTGACGATCAAGCGCCTCCTCCAGATCTTCCGCGGCTCCGGCGAAACGGGATAACACCAGAACGCCCGGATCGTTCTCATCCTGCGCCGCGATATATTCTTTTGCGACCAGATTCATGCCGTCCCTGAGCGGCGTCACCAGCCCGACCTCAGAGCCGCGGAACAGCGCAGCCAGCCGCTCGCGCGACACGTTGCGGTGCATGTAGCGGACCGGCGTCCAGTCGAAATCGCCATATTCGCCGTTGATGGAGCCGGAGAGCTGCTCCAGCTCCTCGCGAATATCGGTATAGGCGGCGACATCCTCGCGCGTCGGCGGTGCGATCTGCATGAGGGTGACGGTTTTCTGCTTGTCGGGATAGAGTTCAAGCAGCCTTCGGAACGCCTTCATGCGTTCGGGCAAGCCCTTGGTGTAGTCGAGCCGGTCGACGCCGACGATATGCGAGCGCGCCAGATGCCGCCGGTTCAGCCGCTCGATCGCTTCCTCGGCGGCGGTGGTATGCGCCATGGCGACGAAGCTGTCCACATCGATGCCGATCGGGAAGGAGCGGGCGACGATGGTGCGGCCGAACGCCATGACGCGGCCATCGCTGAGCACCTTGCCGCCGATATTCTCGGCGACGACGCGCTGGAAATTGAGCACGTCGATATTGGTCTGGAAGCCGATGACGTCATAGGCGAACAGCGACTTGACCAGCCATTGATGGACGGGCACCGCCAGCAGCACGCCGGGCGGCGGGAAGGGGATGTGCAGGAAAAAGCCGATCCGCTGCGTCACCCCGCGTGAGCGCAGCTCGGAGCCCATCGAGATCAGGTGGTAGTCGTGGATCCAGATGATGTCGTCGGGTTTTAGAAGCGGGACGAGCGCATCCGCGAGCCGCGAATTGACGCGGCGGTAGCCATCGAAATAGGCGGTCTCGAAGGAGACAAGGTCGAGGCGGTAATGGCAGACCGGCCAGAGCACCTGATTGGCGAAGCCGACATAATATTCGTCATAGTCCTTCTGCGTGAGAGGAACCGTGGCGATGGTCACTCTGCCTTGCTGCGCGACATTGGTTTCGCGCGGCGCATCCTCATCGACCACCGTGCCGTCCCAGCCGAACCAGACGCCGCCGGTCTCGCGCAGCGCATCGCCCAGCGCCACGGCGAGACCGCCCGATTGGTTCTTCTTTTCCAGATAGGCAACTCTGTTCGAAACGACGACCAGTCGGCTCATACGACCCCTTCCCAAGGGCGCGAAAGCCGGACAGCTCCGTTGATGATACCGACCATCGAATAGGTCTGAGGGAAATTGCCCCATGCCTCGCCCGTGGCGGCATCGGTATCCTCGGACATAAGGCCAAGATGGTTTCTGGTATTCAAGAGCGCCTCGAAAATTTCACGCGCCTGTTCGCGTTTGCCCACGCGGGACAATGCATCGACCCGCCAGAATGCGCACACATTGAACGCGGTTTTCGGCATGCCGAAATCATCGGCGGCCTCATAACGCATCATATGCGGCCCTCGTCCCAGCACCTTTTCCATCTGATCGAGGGTCGACATGAAGCGCGGATGTTGCGGGTCGATGAAGCCGACTTCGCTCATCAGCAGCACGCTGGCGTCCATGATGCTCGCCCTCAAAGCTCTCGACGAATGCCTTGCGCTTTTCGGACCACGCCCGTTCCATGATGGCATTCTTAATGAAATCGGCCCGCTCGCGCCAGAGCCTCGCCCGGTCGGCCAGTTGCAGATGCAGGGCGATTTTGGCGAGCCGGTCGCAGGCAGCCCAGCACATGACGCTGGAGGAGGTGTGAATGCGCGCCCGGTGACGCAGCTCCCATATGCCGGCATCCGGCTTGTCGTAAAGCGCGAAGGAGCGCTCGCCGGCAAATTCGAGCTTCTTGAAATCCTCGACGCCCGCCGGCGCGAACAGCCGCTGGTCGAAAAAGGCCTGGGAGGCGCCGAGCACCAGATTGCCGTAAGTATCGTGCTGAAAATGTTCGAAAGCCTGATTGCCGACGCGAACCGGCCCGTAATTCCGATAGCCCGGAAGTCCCGCCTCGATCCGCTCGGTGAGCTGACTTTCCAGCCCCACCCCATAGACCGGCTGGAGGTGCCCGTCGCGCGCGTCCGCCACGATGTTCATGATCCAGCGGAAATAGTTTTCCATGGTTTTCACGGCGGAGAGCGAGTTGAGCGCCCTGACCACGAACAGAGCGTCCCTGATCCAGCAATAGCGGTAATCCCAGTTGCGTTCCGTCTCCGCCGCTTCCGGGATGCTGGTCGTCAAGGCAGCCACGATGGCCCCGGTCGGTTCGTAATTGCAAAGCTTCAGGGTTATCGCCGCGCGGATGACGGCGTCTTGCCAGTCCTGCGGCAATCCAAGCCGGTGGACCCAGGTGCGCCAATAGAGCAGCGTGCGCTCCTCATAGGTGACGGCCGTCTCAGCGGCGCCTTCCGTCAGTGTCTCGTCAGGCCCCATAATCAGATTGATCGGCTCAGCCAGATTAAATGAGACCTCATCAAGAATATAATCAATCGGCGCGTCTGTTGTCAGGCGAATCGCAAATTTTGGTCCAGCATAACGAATATGGTTGGAGCCGAATGTGACATCAGGCCCGATATTACCATATTCGAATCTCGGTTTCACCCTGATTCGCACGCGCGGACTTCCCGAGAGCGGCATAATTCGTCGTATGAGCATTTGGGGACGAAAGGCGCGGTCACGCCAATAAAAACGGGGAATGAAATCGATGACTTGGACCGAGCCGCTGCGCCCGTGCAATGTCGTCTTCAAAAGCGCGGTGTTGGGCAGATACACCTGTTCGCTCGATACGAAATCATCCATTTCTATGGAAAACATGCCTTCGCCCGGCGCCTGTTTCGGACTGCCGAGCAGCGAATGGAAGACCGGATCCTTGTCGAAGCGCGGCAGGCAGCACCAGACGATGCTGGCCTTCTTGTCCACAAGCGCGGCGATGCCGCAATTGCCGATAATGCCAAGGTCAAGATTGCTCACGATTATGTCCTATTCTTGCAATGATGGCATTGAGCCAGGATAAAAGCTCCTCGCGGTCCTCGGCGCGGTAGTGGGCTTGTGTTTCGCCCTGGCCCACCTTGATGGAAATGCCTTGCAGCCGGTTGACGCTGGCGAACCCGTCCTCATCGGTCAGATCGTCCCCCGCGAACACCGGGACGCGCCCCGCGAACGGCTTCTCGTTGAGGAAACGTTCGATCGCGTCGCCTTTGTTCCCCGTATGGCCCACGGCCTCGATCACCATCTTGCCGCGCCGCACCGTAATCGAGGGCGTGCCGTTCACCGCCTGTTCCATGGCTTCGAGGCACACGCCTTCCAGGTCCGGGCGCAGCCGGTAATGCAGCGCCAGCGCGCCCTGTTTGGCTTCCAGCAGCAGGCCGCTCTCCTGCGCGACCAGCCGTTCGAGCACCGTTTCGATGAGCTTCAGCGCTTCACCGTCGAAAGCGGGTTGATGCATCTGGCCGGTGGCGTCGCGCCGCGTCAGCCCGTGCACGCCCGCGACCGGCAGGCGCACCGGCGTCAGGAAGCGGTCGATCGCGGCGATATCGCGCCCGGTGATGATGGCGACGGCGCCTTCCAGCGAATGCCGCAGCGCCGTCAGGGCGTCCCGCGTCGCGTCGGTCACCTCGACGTCCTCGGGGTGCTCGACGATATCGGCCAGCGTGCCGTCGAAATCGAAAAAGAATGCGAAATGCTCGGGCGTACTCGGTTCGGGAAGGGTCATGGGCCAACTCGCCAAAGGAATTGATGACAGCAAAACGTCGGTCGCGGCATCTGATTGTCATACGCAATGGACACGAGGCCTGTCCGGTCCGGTTCCGAGCCGGACGTCCGAACAGTTCCGGGCGTGTGCCCGGCTCCTGCAACGCGAGTGAGCGGAATCGTCACGAGGGGCTGTCGGCCCCTTCTAACGCCGTCCCCTTGCCGCTTCAACGGCTTTGCTGCCCAATCCAACATGAACTATCAGTATGTGGAGAAACCAAGACCGGTTGCAATGCGGACCTTGCTGATTGGAGTACCGGGATGGATTCGCCAGAAAACTCAATGGATGCGACGATTCAGCCGCTGCCGCTTGTCGAAATCGAATATTGCCGCCAATGCCGCTGGCTGCTGCGCGCCGGCTGGACGGCGCAGGAGCTGCTCACCACCTTCGAGGAGGAGCTTGGCGGCGTGGCGCTGGTGCCGGGAACCGGCGGCGTCTTCGAGGTCCGGGTCGACGGCGCGGTGATCTGGTCGCGCAAGAGCGAAGGGCGATTTCCCGAGCTGAAAGAACTCAAGCAGCGCTTGCGCGACCGCATCGCGCCCGACCGCGATCTGGGCCATTCGGACCGCAAGCCCGGTGCGCCAGAAAACTGATCGCCTATCGGCGCATCCGCCTCTATGATTGCGGCGCGTTGAAACGCCTTGTGTCCAGGCTCGCCGAGACCTGGCTGGCGCGCGCCGCTCTGCGGTTGGCGTGTTCCGTGTTTTGCCGCTGAAAACCGAGGTTGCAGCGATGGGCGGATCTGCGGGAGACCGCTAGGTCAGGGGTTCGAGGCCCTACAACTTCTCCACGACTAGCTCAAAGGTAGAGCATCGGACTGTTACTCCGACTGTATTGGGTTCAATTCCCAAGTCATCCGAAAGCATGCAGGAAGCTGGCGGCTTCCCCGCCTTGCCCGAGGCTCCGGCCGGAGGCAAGGCAAGCGCTGAGGCGCCTTGCGCGAGGGCGGATACCGCCCGGCCGCAAAGCCTCCCGCCCAGGTGCCGGCACGGCGAACCGCCTTCGGGTGGAACGCCGTGGCCGCAGCCTGACGCGGAGGGCGGCGCGGCGGGGCTCAAGCCCTCGCCCGCGATCCTCAAGCGTGGGACGCCGCCGGTGACCTTTCGACTTCAGTCCGACGTGTTTTTGCTTTAGTGATGCATCCTCAATGCGTTGGGGGAGGCATGGCATGGCCCGCACCGGATTTTTTTCATACCAGATCGTCGTCAAGGAGGATGAACGCGCCTTCCTGACGCGCAACGGCCGCTTCGTGAAGCTGCTTGGCCCGGGCAAGTTCACCGCCTTCGATCCGTTTGCCGAGCTTTCCGCCGAAGTGGTGAAGGTGGTGCGCACCGATGTCGCGCCCGAACGGGCGCTGATGCTCGCCAAGACGCATCCGCGGCTCGCGGCGGAAAATTTCGAGATCGTGCAGACCGGGCCGACGCAAGTGGCGATCGTCTCTTTCGACGGCGACCCCAAGCACATCGTGCTGCCGAACTCCACCCGGGCTTTCTGGAAGGTGCTCACCGATGTTACCGTCGAAAAGATCGAGACGGCCGACGAGCTGCGCGTTTCCAAGCATTATCTGAACAAGATCGATGCGGCCCGCACCTCGGTCATAGTGCAAGCGGTCGTCGAGGCCCATGAGGCGGCGCTGCTCATCATCGACGGCGAGCTGAAAGAGCGGCTCGGCCCCGGCCATTACGCCTTTTGGGCGGTGGGCCGCACGGTGCGCCTGCCCAAGATCGATCTGCGGCCGCAGCCGCTCGAAGTGACGGCGCAGGAAATCCTGACCAAGGACCGCGTCGCGATCCGCGTCACGCTGACGGCCTTCTACAAGGTCATCGACCCGGTGCTCGCCGCGACGAGCACCGCCGATCTGCCCAATACGATCTACCGGCTGGTGCAATTCGCCATTCGCGAGGCCGTCGCGACGCGCACGCTCGACGACATTCTCGCCGCCCGCGACACGATCGACCGCGAGGTGCGCGCCTTCGTCGAAGGCCGCGTCAAGGTGCTCGGCGCGGAAGTCGGCGAGATCGGCGTGAAGGACGTCATCCTGCCCGGCGACATCCGCGAGCTGCTGAACAAGGTGGTCGAGGCGGAGCGCGTGGCGAAGGCCAATCTCATCCGCCGCCAGGAGGAGACCGCCGCCACCCGCTCGCTGCTCAACACCGCCAAGCTGATGGAGAACAACCCGCTGCTGCTGCGGCTGAAGGAGCTGGAAGCGCTGGAGAAGCTGGTCGAGAAGGTCGGCCGCATCGACCTGCATACTGGCGGCCAGGGCGGCGGCTTCGAGGCGCTGCTGTCGAAGCTCTACACCATCGACGGCGAGATCGCCCGGCCAAAGCCGGATGGCGGCCAGGGCTGAATGGTGTGCTCCCTCTCCCATGGGGAGAGGGCTGGGGTGAGGGGATAAGCCTTTAAAATAAAAGCGTAAATTCCCTCACCCGGCGCTTCGCGCCGACCTCTCCCTCGGGAGAGGTGAAACCGCTCGAATCCCAGGCGGCTAACGATCCGAAGTCCGCCAGTCGGGGTGGAGCCAGGGCTCGGCGTTTTCGCGGGCGAGCGGCGGGCGGCCGAGCACGTGATCGGAGGCCTTCTCGCCGGCCATGATCGAAGGCGCGTTGAGATTGCCGTTGGTGATGCGCGGGAAGATCGAGCTGTCCGCGACCCGCAGCGCATCGACGCCGATCACCCGGCATTGCGGATCGACGACGGCCATCGGATCATTCGGGCGGCCCATCCGGCAGGTGCCGCAGGGGTGATAGGCGCTTTCGGCGTGTTCCCTGATGAATCCGTCAAGCTCGTCATCGCTTTGCAGCGCGGCGCCGGGCGAGATTTCCTCGCCGCGAAAGGCATCGAAGGCGGTTTGCCCGAAAATCTCCCGCGCAATGCGGATGCAGCGGCGAAAGTCGACCCAGTCCTGCTCCTCCGACATATAGCGGAACGCGATGCGGGGCGCCGCATCGGGATCGGCGCTCGCCAGCGTCACCGCGCCCCGCGAGGGTGAGAGCATCGGCCCCACATGGGCCTGGAAGCCATGGCCTTTAAAGGCCACGCGCCCGTCATAGCGCACCGCGAAAGGCAGGAAATGGAACTGGATGTCGGGATAGGCGATGCCAGTGCGCGAACGGATGAAGGCCGCGCTCTCAAATTGGTTGGAGGCGCCCAGGCCCGTCTTGAACATCATCCATTCCGCGCCCACCAGTGCCTTGCCGACGAGGTTCCAATGGCTGTAGAGCGTGATCGGCTTGGTGCAGGCCTGCTGGATGTAAAGCTCCAAATGATCCTGCAAATTCCGCCCGACGCCCGGCCGGTCGGCGATGACCGCGATGCCATGCTCGGCCAGATGCGGCGCCGGGCCGATCCCCGACAGCATCAGCAATTTCGGCGAATTGATCGAGGAGGCTGCGACGATCACCTCGCGCCGGGCACGCACGGTTTCGATGCGGCCGGCGCGGCGGATTTCGACCCCCACGGCGCGCCCGTCCTCGATGATGATGCGGCGGGCGAAACAGCGGATAAGGCCGACATTGCCCCGTTTCAGGGCGGGTCGCAGATACGCATTGGCGGCGGACCAGCGGCGGCCCTGCCAGACAGTTTGCTCCATCGGGCCGAAGCCCTCCTGCTTCTCGCCATTATAGTCGCCGGTCCGTTCGTAGCCTGCCTGGGCGCCCGCTTCGATGAATGCGTGGTAGAGCGGGTTCTTGCGCGGTCCCCGCGTGATATGGACCGGACCGCTGGAGCCGCGCCAGCCCGGATCGCCGCCATGGCCGCCATCGTGCCAGCTTTCCATGCGCTTGAAGTAGGGGAGAATATCGGCATAGGCCCAGCCGTCGGCGCCTTCCTCGGCCCAGCCGTCGAAATCATGCGCATGGCCGCGCACATAGACCATGCCGTTGATCGATGAGGAGCCGCCGATCACCTTGCCGCGCGGGCAGGCGAGGCGGCGGCCGCCAAGACAGGGCTCCGGCTCGGTGCGGAAGCCCCAATCGTAGCGGGCCATATTCATCGGGTAGGAGAGCGCCCCCGGCATCTGGATGAACGGCCCGATGTCGCTGCCGCCATATTCGAGCACCAGCACCGAATGGCGTCCGTCTTCGCCCAAGCGGTAGGCCATGGCGGAACCGGCGCTGCCGGACCCGATGATGACGAAGTCCGCCTCACTCAATAGGGGCTCTCCACCGGACCGGCGGCGACATAGACGGTTTTGAGCTGGGTGTAGTGCTCGATGGCGGCCATGGAGTTCTCGCGGCCGACGCCGGAGCGCTTCGAGCCGCCGAACGGCGCTTCGATCGGCGTGCGGTTATAGGTGTTGATCCAGCAAACGCCCGCTTCGAGCGCGGCCGCGACGCGGTGGGCACGGGCAAGGTCGCTGGTGAAGATGCCGGCGGCGAGGCCGAATTCGGTGGCGTTGGCGCGCGTTATGACCTCGTCTTCACCGTCGAAATCGAGCACGCACATCACCGGGCCGAAGATCTCTTCCCCCGCGATGCGCATCGTGTCGGTGACATCGGCGAAGACGGTCGGCTGCACGAACAGCCCCTTGCCGAAGCCTTCGACGCGGGCCGCGCCACCCCCGCAGATCAGCCGCGCGCCGTCCTGCTGGCCGATGGCGATATAGCCGAGTACCTTCTCCAATTGCGCGGCCGAGATCAGCGGCCCCATCTGGGTGGCCTCCTCCAGCGGGTCGCCGATGACGATCCGCGAGGTGCGTTCCGCCAGCCGGTCGAGGAAGCGGCCTTTCAGGCTGCGGTGAACGAAAACGCGGGTGCCGTTCGAGCAGACCTGGCCCGCCGAATAGAAATTGCCGAGCATCGCGGCGCCGACCGCGTCTTCAAGGCTCGCATCCTCGAACACGATCAGCGGCGACTTGCCGCCCAACTCCATCGTCGCGTGCTTCACGCCCGCGCCCGCTGCCGCCATCACCCGCCGCCCGGTGGGCACCGATCCGGTGAGCGACACCTTGTCGACGGCTGGGTGCGCCACCAGCGCGCCGCCGACATCGCCATAGCCCTGCACGACATTGAACAGGCCCGGCGGCAACCCCGCCTCCGTCAAAATCCCGGCGAGTTGCAGCGTGCAGAGCGGCGTCAGTTCGGAGGGCTTGAAGATCATCGCGTTGCCGCAGGCCAGCGCAGGCGCCGCCTTCCAGCAGGCGATCTGCGTCGGATAATTCCAGGCGCCAATGCCAACGCACACCCCAAGCGGTTCGCGGCGCGTATAGACGAAATCGCCGCCGCCCAGCTCGATATGCTGCCCGGCGATCGCTGCGGCGATGCCGCCGAAATATTCCAGCGCATCGGCGCCCGAAACAGCATCCGCCACCAGCGTTTCCTGAAGCGGCTTGCCGGTGTCGAGCGTTTCCAGGGTGCTGAGTTCGCGGTTGCGCGCGCGGATCAGATCGGCGGCGCGTCGCAGGATGCGGCCTCGCTCGGCGGGAGCCGTGCGCGCCCAGCCCGGATGCGCCGCCTTGGCCGATGCGACGGCGCGTTCGATGATCGCGGGCGTTGCCGCGTGCAGGCTGGCGATCACCTCGCCGGTCGCGGGATAGAGGCTGTCGAGCGCGCGGCCGGCCGCATCCTCGACATGGGTGCCGTCGATGAAATGGCTGGCTGGCGGCTGGGCGCGCATCATTCGCTCCTCGGGAAGCGCTGGCGCTCCTCGACGACGTTCAGGTCCATGTGGTTCCGCATATAGCGCTCCGAAGCCCGTTGCAGCGGCTGGTGGTCCCACGGGAAATAGGCGCCGTTGCGCAGCGCTTCATAGACGATGTGGCGGCGGGCCTGCGACTGGCGCACTTCGGCGTCGAAGGCAGGCAAATCCCAATAGGTGCCGATCGCCTGCGCGAAGACCGCAGCGACTTCGGCATGTGCCGGGTCGGCGGCCAGATTGGTAAGCTCCTGCGGATCGGCGGCAAGGTCGAACAGCATCGGCCGGTCCAACTCGCAATAGACATATTTCCACCGGTCCTGCCGGAGCGCAACCAGCGGCGCCTGCGAGCCTTCCGCCGCATATTCCATGCGAACGGGCGCCGCCCGCGCGCCCCCCGAGGCTAGCCCGGTCAGCGTCTCGCCGTCGGTCCAGGGTGCGATCTCGTCCAGGTTGATGCCGACCAGTTCGGCCATGGTGGGCAGCACGTCGAGGGTGCTCACCGGCGCATCGACGCGGCCGGGCGGCAGGTCTGGGGCGGCGATCATCAGCGGCACCCGCACCGAACCTTCGAAGAAATTCATCTTGAACCACAGGCCGCGCTCACCAAGCATGTCGCCATGGTCGGAGAGGAACACGATAATCGTGTTTTCCGCCTGCCGGATCGCGGCGAGGGCGGCCAGAACCTCGCCTATCTTCTCGTCGACATAGGAGAGGTTGGCAAAATAGGCGTGGCGCGACCGCTGGATGTCTGCCTCGCCGATCTCATAATTACGCCAGTCGCTGGCATCGAGAATCCGCTTCGAATGCGCGTCCTGCGCCTCATAGGGGATCGCCGGAACATCGGGCGAAAGATGCGCGCAATCCTCGTAGAGTTCCCAATATTTGCGCCGCGCCAGATATGGATCGTGCGGATGGGTGAAGCTGACGGTCAGCATCCAGGGGCGCGCATCCTGGCCACGGCCCAGATCATACACCTTGCGCACCGCGTGATAGGCGACCTCGTCGTCATATTCGAGCTGATTGGTGATCTCGGCGACGCCCGCGCCGACAACGCTGCCCATGGTGTGATACCACCAAGCGATGCGCTCGCCCGGGTTGCGGTAATCCGGCGTCCAGCCGAAATCGGCGGGGTAGATGTCCGTCGTCAGCCGCTCCTCGAAGCCGTGCAACTGGTCCGGGCCAACGAAATGCATCTTGCCGCTAAGGCAGGTCTGGTAGCCGGCACGGCGCAGATGGTGCGCATAGGTGGGGATGTCGCTGGCGAATTCGGCGGCGTTGTCATAGACGCGGGTCCGGCGTGGCAATTGCCCCGACATGAAGCTCGCGCGGGCCGGCGCGCAAAGCGGCGAGGCCGTGTAGGCGTTGGCGAAGCGCACCGACCGCGCCGCAAGCGCGCGGAGATTGGGCGTATGCAGCCAGGACGCCGGTCCGTCCGGGAACAGCGTTCCGTTGAGCTGGTCCGCCATGAAAATCAGAATGTTGGGGCGGCGTGTCATGACTGGCTCATGCTTGTGGTGCCCTGGTCCCCCATTGCCGTGGCCGCCGGCGGGAGCATTCGCATAAGCGGCGCAACCCCGATATCCGTTTACAAGCCGGATCATATGGTTGTTAATTGGCTGATCAATCAAAAAACGTTGTGGTGATCAAAGGAGACTGAAGCATGCGACGCAACACGCTCCTGGCCTGTGCGGCCGCCATGATCCTTGCCGCCGGCGGTTCCGCCAAAGCGGCTTGCGACAAGGTGACATTCTCCGACGTCGGCTGGACCGACATCACCGTGACGACCTCGCTGACCAAGCATGTGCTTGAAGGGCTCGGCTACAAGGTCGACGTCAAGGTGCTGTCCGTGCCGGTGACCTTCGCCTCGCTCGCCAGCAACGATGTCGACGTGTTCCTCGGCAACTGGATGCCGACGCAAGGGGCGATGATCGATCCCTACACCCAAAAAGGCGAGATCGAGGCCATCTCGACCAATCTGGAAGGCACCAAATATACGCTGGCGGTGCCGTCCTATGCCTATGATGAGGGGCTGAAAACTTTTGCCGACATCAGCAAATTCGCCGACAAGCTGGACAAGAAGATCTACGGCATCGAGCCGGGCAACGAGGCCAATGTTTATCTGGTCGGCCTGACCAAGGAGAATAAATTCGGCCTGGCCGGGTTCAAGATCGTCGAAAGCTCCGAGCAGGGTATGCTGGCGCAGGTGAGACGGGACGTGAACGCCAAGAAGCCGGTCGTCTTCCTCGGATGGGAGCCGCATCCGATGAACACCAGCTTCTCGATGAAATATCTGACCGGCGGCGAAGACTTCTTCGGCGGCGAGGGCGTGGTCCACACCGTGACCCGCAAGGGCTACGCGGCGGAATGCCCCAATGTCGGCAAGCTGCTGAAAAACATCAAATTCACCTTGCCGATGGAAAACACCATGATGGGCAAGATCCTCGACGATGGCCAGGAAGCAGACAAGGCGACCGCCGCATGGCTGAAGGACAATCCGCAGGTGCTCGACAGCTGGCTCGAAGGCGTGACGACCAAGGACGGCGCGCCCGGTCTTCCGGCCGTCAAGGCCAAGCTGGGCCTGTGACGCATTGCGTGGCCCTGGCCGCCGGGCCGGGGCTACGATTTGCAACCGCATATGAGGGCGCGACGTGCATTGGTTGACAGATCACAAGATCCCGGTCGGCGAATGGGCGAAGGCGTTCTTCAACTGGCTTCAGGCCAACGGCGTCTGGTTCTTCGACGGGCTCTCCGCCTTCATGAGCTGGATGATTGCCTGGCTGCTCTGGATCTTGCAGACACCGCATCCGCTGGTCATCATCAGTATCGCCGTCGCGCTCACCTGGTTTTTGCAGCGAAGCTGGAAAGTGTGCCTGCTGGTGGTGCTGTGCTTCCTGTTCGTTCTCAATCAGGGCTATTGGGAATCGATGACCGAAAGCCTCACGCTAGTGCTCTCGGCCTGCGTCGTCTGCATGGTGGTGGGCGTGCCGATCGGCATCTACGCCGCGCATCGTCCGCAGGTCTATCAGGTGCTGCAGCCGGTGCTCGATCTGATGCAGACGCTGCCGACCTTCGTTTATCTGATACCGGCCATCGTATTTTTCGGCATCGGCATGGTTCCGGGCCTCATCGCCACGGTGATCTTCGTCTTGCCCGCGCCGATCCGGCTGACCTATCTGGGCGTCGCCTCTACCCCGCAATATCTGCTTGAGGCCGCCGAGGCATTCGGCGCGACCGGCTGGCAGCGGCTGTTCAAGGTGGAGCTGCCCTATGCCCTGCCGCAGATCATGGCGGGGCTTAACCAGACGATCATGCTGTCCTTGTCGATGGTAGTGATATCGGCGCTGGTGGGAGCGGACGGGCTGGGGGTCCCCGTGGTGCGGGCGCTTAATCAGGTCAACACGGCGCTGGGCTTCGAGAGCGGCTTCATCATCGTCGTGGTCGCCATCATGCTCGACCGGATGCTGCGCATTCGAGGGGAGCGTAAGTGAGCGAAGCCGTCATTTTCGACGATGTCAATATCGTGTTCGGCGTCCAGCCCAAGGCCGCATTGCCGCTGATGGACCAGGGCGCCACCCGGGCGCAGATCCAGGAACAGACCGGCCAGATTCTTGGCGTGCACAATTGCTCGCTGACGGTGTCGCAGGGCGAGATCGTGGTGCTGATGGGGCTGTCCGGCTCAGGCAAATCGACGCTGCTGCGCGCCGTCAACCGGCTGTGTCCGATCGCGCGGGGCCGCGTGCTGGTCAATGACGGCGACCGCATGACCGACATCTCCACCGCCGGCGAGGAAACGCTGCGCCGGATCAGGCGCAACAACGTCGCCATGGTGTTCCAGCAATTTGCCCTGCTGCCCTGGCGCAATGTGCTCGACAATGTCGCATTGGGGCTTGAGCTGGCGGGCGAAGCGCGGCCGCAGCGCGAGGAAAAAGCCCGCGCGCAGCTTGAACTGGTCGGCCTCACCGGATGGGCGGCCCGCAAGGTCAGCGAGCTTTCCGGCGGCATGCAGCAGCGGGTGGGCCTCGCCCGCGCCTTCGCCACGCAAGCGCCGATCCTGTTGATGGACGAGCCGTTCTCCGCGCTCGATCCGCTCATCCGCACCCGCCTGCAGGACGAATTGCTGGCGCTGCAGCGCACGCTGAAGCGCACCATCATCTTCGTCAGTCACGATCTGGACGAAGCGTTCAAGCTGGGCGACCGCATCGCCATCCTGGAAGGCGGGCGGATCGTGCAATGCGGCACGCCGCGCGACATCATCCGTGCGCCGGCGGACGAGTATGTCTCCAATTTCCTGGAGCACATCAATCCGCTGCGCGTGCTGCGGGCGGCCGATGTCATGTCCTCGCCGGCGGGCGAGGCGGCGGCGGATTGGCCCGCTGTGCGCGATAATGCGCCGCTCGAAGCCGTAATGGCGAAACTCAAGCGGAATGTGAACGGCTTGCGGGTCACCGGCGAGGCCGGCGAAACACTCGGCATCGTGCGCAACCGCGACGTCATTTCCGCGCTGGCCAATTAGGGCATTTTCGAGCAAGGCATGCCCCCGCGAAGGTACATAGGCGCTAACATAGTGCGACATGGGCTCCGAGGGCGGCCCCGATCGCCCCCTCTCCCATGGGGAGAGGGCCGGGGTGAGCATCTGTGCTCGGAGTTAAGCATGGATCGGTTTCCAGAGGCGATCCTGCTTGATGAGGGTGTTGGCGAGCACGGCGAGCTTTCTTGCGACGGCGACGAGGGCGACCTTGGCGCGTTTCCTTGGGCGGTGAGGTGAAGGTAGAAAGCTTTCATGCCAGGATCGCAGCGGACTTCGGCGAGGGCGGCGAGGTACAGGGCGCGTCTTGGGGCCGACCTGCCGCCGCCGATCGAACGCAGGCCTTCGCTGTCCGGAATTGTTGGCGATGGGGGCGAGGCCCGCGAGCATGGCGATTTACTTTGCGTTGCAGTCGCCGAGTTCAGCGAGCATGGCAACCAAGGTGGCCGTGACGACGGGACCAAAGCCTGGGATGGACAGCAAGATCTGCCGGCGGCGCAAAAGCGCGGGCTCGGCGGCGATGATGCGCTGGATCTCGGCTTCGAGCTTGGCGACGTCGCTATCGATCTGGGCCTTTCGGCGCTTGAGCAGCCGTATTGGCAACGGGTGATTGCTGGCGCCGATCTGGTTGGCGATCCCGGTTCCTTGGGCGATGGCGGCGGCGCGCGCAGCCACGAGTTCCTTCAAGGTTTCAATGATTTCGGGAGGCGGCGAGGCGGCGTCCGGCTTAATCGCCATCGCGTAGACAGCCAGCACGCGGGCGTCGATGCGATCGGTCTTGGCGGCCTGGCCTATCGATTTGGCGAATTGCCGTGTGCGGTAGGGATCGGTGACGGCAACCTTGAAGCCGCCGGCGTGCAACGCGAGATGCAGTTGCCGATGCCACTTGCCGGTGGCTTCGAGCGCGATCAGCACCACCCGTTTGCCCAGACGGCGCGCCAGCAGCTGGTGGCCCGGGCCGCTGTTGGCCACGCGCCAGCTTTCTTCCGAGGGCAGGATATGGACGTCGAGCCAGCTTTTGCTCACATCGATTCCCACGTACAGTTCACCCACGGCTTTGCGTTCGGACACATCCTTGCCTTGCATGCGGGACTTGCTCCCCATCATCTGTTCAGGACAAAAGCCGAGGACGGACGGACCAAGCTCACCCGCGGTGCCTCGCACCCAAGGGGCAACGGTCCCGTTCGCCCGACCAGTCTCGACTGAGTCGGCATTTCGAAACATGCAAGGGTGTGTAGAGCCTCGATGGAAGCCGTTGACTCCCCTCACCCGGCGCTTGCAGCGCCGACCTCTCCCCGTGGGAGAGGTGAAAGCCAGGCACTTATGTTAGCGCGTTGCGCGAAGGCGGGGATGGCCGCAGGTTTGCGCCCGCAAAAGGCGACGAAACAAAAAATTAGAGCCCCGCTCCATTCATCGGAGCGGAAAAGGCTCTGGCTGCGAGGGGCCGGCGGCGAACCTACTGGGACGAGCTTTGCACAAGCCCATAGCGGGAAACCACACGCACCGGCGTTCCCACGCCCGCCATCGTCGCCAGATGAACGACATTGGCGTTCATCATCCGGAAACACCCCGAGGACGAGGCCCGCCCGATCGACCTGGGATCGTTCGTCCCGTGGATGCGGTAGAGCGTATTGCCCAGATACAGCGCCTTGGCGCCCAGCGGGTTGTTGACGCCACCGGTCATGGTTTTCGGCAGGCCGTGCTGGCGCTCGCGCATCTCCGCCGGCGGGTTCCAGTCGGGCCAGGCGGCGACCCGGCTTATGGTTTCGCTGCCGGTCCAGCTAAAACCTTCCCGCCCGACGGAAATCGGATACTCATAGGCCTGATTGCCCGGCAGCGTGTAATAGAGGCGCCGCCCGCCCGTATCGATGATGATGGTGCCCGCCCGCTCGGCTCTCGGCAGCGACACGATCGGCGGCGCAACCGGCGCGATTTCCGGCCTCGGGCCGCCATTCATGAAATCGGGGTAGACGACGTCGTAGCTTCTGCGGGCAGCGTCGCGCTCCCGGTCCAGGCGCTGCTGGTTGCGGAGCACGTCACTTTGGAAGACGGGTTTCCCGTCGCTCCATCCATCCAGTGCCATCGCATGCGAAGCGCCGCCCATGACCATGGCGGCGCCCATCAATGCGGTGGCGAACAAACTGCGGCCGTTATTCACGAGAACCCCCCGGTTGCGAACCTGCGAGACCCATTCAACTCGCTGGTTCGGTATATAAGTGCCCACGCCCCTTGATAAATCCTTGCTGCTGGCCAACGTTCCAGTCGGACAGTTGGCAAAGGGTAAACCAGAAGGGGCGATCCCGGCAAGCTTCGGCCTAGTCGGCCGAGGCTGCTGCTCATATCTCTCCTATCGTGCTTCGCCTTATTTCGCCACTCCGGCTTTATGTCGAGGCGCTGGATTTGCTTGATCCTGCGGATTTTTGAACGCAGCCTGTTGCCCGCCCGCACAACCGCCGAAACCGGCAATGGAGGACCAATGCGCACCACCGCGACCTTGCCCTGGATCGGGGCGTCATGAGCGGCGCCGTCGCCGGACCTTGCGATCCAGGCATCGCCGCCTCGGCGCAGCCGCGCGCGGTCGGCCATGCGCGCGCCACGCTTGCCGCCACGATCCTGGGGTCGAGCGTCGCCTTCATCGACGGATCGGTGGTGAATGTGGCGCTGCCCGCTTTGGGGCGCGATCTGGGCGCGAGCCCCGCCGATCTCTCCTGGACGATCAACGCCTATCTGCTGCCGCTTGGCGCGCTCATCCTGCTTGGCGGCGCGGCGGGCGACCATTTCGGGCGGCGGCGGCTGTTTCTCGTCGGGCTGGCGATCTTCACCTTCGCCTCGGTGCTTTGCGCTTCGGCGCCGTCGCTGCCCTGGCTGCTGGGGGGCCGCGCCCTGCAAGGGCTCGGCGCGGCGCTGCTGATGCCGAACAGCCTCGCCATTCTCGGCGCTTCCTTCAGCGGTGAGGCGCGCGGCCAGGCGATCGGCACCTGGGCCGGCGTCGGCGCGCTGGCCGGGGCGGTGGGACCGCTGATCGGCGGCTGGCTGGTCGACACCATCGGCTGGAGGACGATATTCCTCCTCAACGTGCCGATCGCGGTGGCGGCGGCCTATCTGGCCTGGTTCTATGTTGCCGAGAGCAAGGAAGGCGGGCCATCCAAACCCCTGGATTGGGCGGGTGCGGCACTGGCGACGGCAGGGCTCGGCCTCATGGCCTGGTCGCTCACGGCGGCCTCCGAGGCAGGCACCGCCCCCGCCCTGCTATGGGGCGCGGCAGCTGCCGGCCTTGCCCTGCTGGCGGCGTTCGTCTGGCTGGAAGGGCGGCGCGGCGACCGGGCGATCATGCCGCTGGCGATGTTTGCCACGCCGGCCTTCATCGGTCTCACCCTCTTCACCTTCTTCCTCTATGCCGCCCTCGGCGGGCTGCTGGTGGTGCTGCCCTTCCTGCTGATCAAGGCCGAAGGCTGGTCGGCGGTCTCGGCGGGCGCGGCTCTCCTGCCGCTGCCGATTTTGATCGGGCTCGGTTCACGCATCATGGGACGGCTTACCGGCCGGAAAGGCGGGCGCATGTTTCTGACCGCCGGTGCGGCGATCGTCGCTTTCGGCCTCCTGCAATATGCATGGATCGGCGATGGCGGGATCAACTATTGGACCCATGTGCTGCCCGCGACGGCGCTTGTCGGCATCGGGATGGGCATCAGCGTCGCGCCGCTCACCACCACCGTCATGGCCTCGGTGGATGCCGACCATGTGGGCGCTGCCTCCGGCTTCAACAGCGCCGTGGCCCGCGTCGCCGGGCTGATCGCGACGGCGCTGCTCGGCTTCGTCTTCGCGCTCCAGGGCTCGGACGCCGCCTTCATCGCCGGCTTCCATGTTGCGGCGTTCATCGGCGCGGCGTTGGCGGCGGCGGGCGCCGTCTCGGCGCTGCTGCTCATCCGCGTCGACACCGCGCAAGCCGAAGCGGCGCAATAATCGGGATGCCCGCCGCTCGACCATCTCGAACGGTTTGTGTTAGGTATCTGGAACTGAGTTTTGCGGAGGACACGAGTGATGCCGGCAGGAAACATGATCATCGGTTCGGAGCTGGTTCGAGGCAGCGCCACGACCTTCCGGGCCACCAATCCGGCAACCGGTACGGAAATGGAGCCCAGCTTCGGCGGCGGCGGCGTTGCCGAGGTCGAGCGCGCCTGCGAACTCGCCTGGGCCGCATTCGATACCTACCGCGAAACCGGGCTTGAGGCGCGCGCCGCCTTTCTGGAAGCGATCGCGCAGGAAATCATGGAGATCGGCGACACGCTGATCGAGCGCGCCATGGCGGAAAGCGGTTTGCCGCGCCCGCGCCTGGAAGGCGAACGCGCTCGCACCGTCGGCCAGTTGCGCCTGTTTGCGTCTGTCGTGCGCGATGGCGGCTGGATCGAGGCGCGCATCGATCCGGCAATGCCCGACCGTAAGCCGCTTCCCCGCGCCGATCTGCGCCAGCGCCATATTGCCATCGGGCCGGTCGCGGTGTTCGGCGCCAGCAATTTTCCGCTCGCCTTCTCGGTCGCGGGCGGCGATACCGCCTCGGCGCTTGCGGCCGGCTGTCCGGTCGTGGTCAAGGCGCATTCGGCGCATCCGGGAACGTCCGAGCTCGTCGGCACCGCCGTGCAGAAGGCCGTGAAGGCCAATGGCCTGCCCGAGGGCGTGTTCTCCATGCTGTTCGGGGCCGGCGCTCAGATCGGCAAGGCCCTCGTCGAACATCCCCATATCAAGGCGGTGGGCTTTACCGGCTCGCGCGCCGGGGGGACGGCGCTGATGCGGGCGGCGGCCGCGCGTCCGGAGCCCATCCCCGTCTATGCCGAAATGAGCAGCATCAATCCGGTCTTTCTGCTGCCGCATGCTTTGGCGGAGCGCGCCGACGGGATCGGCCGGGGTTTCGTTGGCTCCCTGACGCTGGGCGCGGGGCAGTTCTGCACCAATCCCGGCTTGGTCTTCGGTCTCGCCGGAGCGCCGCTCGACAACTTCCTGGCGGCGGCGAAATCGGCGGTCGAAGCGGCGGCGGCGGCAACCATGCTGACGCCCGGCATCAACAAGGCCTATGAGAAGGGCGTCGCGCGCCTCGCCGCCGCGCCGAAAGTGGAGAAAATCGGCCAAGGCTGTGCGCAGAGCGGCCCCAACCAGGGACAAGCGGCGCTGTTCCTCACCGATGCGGACGCCTTCGCGGCGGATGACAGCCTTGCGGAAGAGGTCTTCGGCGCCGCCGCCCTGGTGATCCGCTGCCCTGACCTCGCCACCATGCGGTCGATGGCGGAGCGGCTGGAAGGCCAGCTCACGGCCACCATCCAGATGGACAAGGCCGACACGGCCGATGCCCGCACGCTCATTCCGATCCTGGAGCGCCGGGTCGGCCGCATCCTCGTCAACGGCTATCCGACCGGCGTCGAGGTGGGCCACGCCATGGTGCATGGCGGCCCTTATCCCGCGACATCGGACGGACGCACGACCTCGGTCGGCAGCCTGGCGATCCGCCGCTTCCTGCGCCCCGTCTGCTATCAGGATTTCCCGGAAGACCTGCTGCCCGCTTCGCTGGACGACGCCAACACGCTCCATCTATGGCGCCGCCGCGACGGCGCAATGGGACAAAGCTGACCCTGGGCGACAGCTTATCCGGGGCGATCGATAGGCGCTGCCGATGTCTCGGCACGCCCTCACCCCAACCCTCTCTCCACGGGAGCGGGGGTGTTTCTTATGGCGGCGAAACGGCGTCCGAGCCGCCAAGACGATTGCGCGAGCGCGCCGCGCTGGCATAGGCTTGCACGCCCGACTCGCGGCAAATGACTGTGAGCTTGCCGGAAATGCCGGAATTCGACGCTCCCTACGCCCCGGACGATGTGGCGCTCGTGCGTGCATTACTGGACGAGGCCGCCCCGGCGCAAGCCCGCATGGCTGCCGTCGAGGCTAAGGCGCGCGACCTGATCGGGGCCATCCGCGCCCATGGCGGCGGCTTTGGCGGGGTCGAGGAGATGCTGCGCGAATATGCGCTCTCCACCCGCGAGGGGCTGGCGCTGATGGTGCTGGCCGAAGCGCTGCTGCGCGTGCCCGACGGCGCCACCGCCGACCGGCTAATCGAGGACAAGCTGGGGCAGGGCGATTTCGTGCATCACGAGGCCAAATCCAGCGCGCTGCTGGTCAATGCCTCGGCCTGGGCGCTGGGGCTTTCGGCGCGCATCATCCGGCCCGGCGAAAGCCCGGACACCATCATCGGCCAGCTAGCCAAACGCATCGGTCTGCCCACCCTGCGCACCGCGACGCGCCAGGCGATGCGGGTGCTCGGCAACCATTTCGTCCTCGGCCAGACCATCGGCGATGCGCTCGACCGCGCCCGCTCCGGCCCCGGCGGGCTCTACCGCTATTCCTTCGACATGCTGGGCGAAGGCGCCCGCACCGCCGCCGACGCCGAGCGCTATTTCGCCTCTTATGCAGACGCCATCGACGCGATCGGCCGCGCGGCGGGAAACCGGCCGCTGCCGGAGCGTCCGGGGATCTCGGTGAAGCTGTCGGCGCTGCATCCGCGCTTCGAGGCCGTGAGCCGCGACCGCGTCATGCGCGAGCTTGTGCCGCTGGTTTTGGAGCTGGCGCGCAAGGCCAAGCACCACGATCTGAACTTTACCATCGACGCGGAAGAGGCCGACCGCCTGGAAATCTCGCTCGATGTGATCGGCACCGCCTTCTCCGACGCATCGCTGGCCGGCTGGGAGGGCTACGGCCTCGCCGTGCAGGCCTATCAGAAGCGCGCGGGCGCCGTGATCGGCTGGGCCGGCGAACGCGCCGAAAGCCTGGGCCGCCGCATGATGGTCCGCCTGGTCAAGGGCGCCTATTGGGACACCGAGATCAAGCGCGCGCAGGAACGCGGCCTCGCCGATTACCCCGTATTCACCCGCAAATGCGTGACCGATCTGAACTATATCGCCTGCGCCGGGCGGCTGCTGGCGCTGCGGCCCCGCATCTTCCCGCAATTCGCCACCCATAATGCGCTGACCGTTGCCACGGTGCTCGAACAGGCGGGGCGCGGCGGCGACTATGAATTCCAGCGGCTGCATGGCATGGGCGAGGCGCTCTATGCGCGCCTGCTGGAGACTGACAGGGACGTCCACTGCCGCGTCTATGCGCCGGTGGGCGGGCATCGCGATCTGCTCGCCTATCTTGTGCGGCGCCTGCTGGAGAACGGCGCGAACTCGTCCTTCGTCTCCGCAGCGGCCGACCCGGACGTGCCGGTCGAGCAGCTGCTGCGCCATCCGGCCGAAATTCTGGGTTCCGCCGAGTATGCCCGTCACGCGGCGATCCCCCTGCCGCCGATGCTTTACGGCCCGTCCCGCCGCAATTCGGAAGGGGTCGAGTTCGGCGACCGCGCCGCGCTTTCCGCGCTTCTCGCCGACATCGAACGCCACCGCGACGCGAAAACGACCGCAACATCCCTTGCCGGAGGCCAGCCGCTTGCCGGCACGAGCCGTCCGGCGATCACGCCCATCGACGCCAAAACCGTCATTGGCGAGATTGTCGAAATGGAGCCGGCCGGCGCCGGAGCGATCATGGACGCGGCGCAGGCGGGCTTTGCATCCTGGTCGCAAACCTCTGCCGCGAAACGCGCCGCCATTCTGGAGCACGCCGCCGACCTCTTGGAGCAGCGGCGCGGCCTTTTCATTCACCTGATCCAGGTGGAGGGCGGGCGCACGCTCGACGATGCGCTGTCGGAACTGCGCGAAGCCGTCGATTTCTGCCGCTACTACGCCGCCGAGGGCCGCAAGCTCTTCGGCGAAGGCCAGAAACTGCCGGGCCCGACGGGCGAGTCCAACATCCTGCGGCTGCGCGGGCGCGGCGTGTTCCTGTGCATCTCGCCCTGGAATTTCCCGCTCGCCATCTTTTGCGGCCAGACCGCCGCCGCGCTGATGGCCGGCAACAGCGTCGTCGCCAAGCCCGCCGAACAGACGCCGCTGACGGCCTTTGAGACCATCAGGCTGCTGCACGAGGCCGGGGTTCCGCATAGCGCGCTGCATCTGGCCTTAGGCGATGGCCGCGTCGGCGCGGCGCTCGCGGCGGACCCGCGCGTTGCCGGCGTCGCCTTCACCGGCTCGACCGAAGTTGCGCGGCTGATCAACCGCGCGCTTGCGGCCAAGGACGGCCCGATCGTGCCGCTGATCGCGGAAACCGGCGGCATCAACGCCATGATCGCCGACGCCACCGCCCTGCCCGAGCAGGTTGCCGACGACGTGGTGATTTCGGCGTTCCGCTCGGCCGGGCAGCGCTGTTCGGCGTTGCGGCTCCTCTGCGTGCAGGAGGACGTCGCGGACCGCATGATCGAGATGATCGCCGGAGCGGCGCGCGAGCTGAAGCTGGGCGATCCGCGCGATCCGGCCACCCATATCGGCCCGGTGATCGACGCTGAGGCCAAGGCCAAGCTCGATGGCTATATCGCGTCGGTGCGTGCCGGTAATTCCGGCCGCGTGCTCTATGCAGGAGAGGCCCCGGATGCCGGAACGTTCGTCGCCCCGCACATCGTGGAGCTGGCCGACCCGTGCGCCCTGCGCCAGGAGATTTTCGGGCCTATCCTGCATGTGGCGCGCTACCGGGCCGACAGGCTCGGGGACGTTCTCGCCGCGATCGAATCCACCGGCTACGGCCTGACGCTCGGCATCCATTCGCGGATCACCGAAACCGCCCAGCGCATTGCGCGCTATCTCGACGCCGGCAACGTCTATGTGAACCGCAGCATGATCGGCGCGGCGGTGGGCGTGCAGCCCTTTGGCGGGAGCGGCCTGTCCGGCACCGGCCCAAAAGCGGGCGGGCCGCATTATTTGCCGCGCTTCGCGGCCGAGCAGACCGTGACCATCAACACCGCCGCCGCCGGAGGCAATGCCGAGCTGCTGATGGGCATGGATTAGAACTCTGTTGCCTACACCACGGCCTTGAGCGCCCATGCTCTTGCCGTGAGATGGATCGATCCATCTTCGCGGCACGGAAGCTGCGCCTTCAGGCTTTGCTTCAAACGTTCGCGCATGTCGCCATCGAGGCTGACGCAATAGCCCGGCGCCGGCCCCACTCCCAAGGTGAACGGGCGCCAATAATCATCGAAATCGCGAAAGACGGTCGGAACCTCGATCGCCTTGCTCATCACGTTCCGATGCCCGGCTTCCTGCATCAGCGCGATCAAAGCGGGCAGGGAGCAATCTGGAAAGCGCCTGTCCTCGCTCAGCACTTGCGCGCTGGCGTCGAGCGCCGCTGCAGCCTTCCAGAAGGCGTGCATGAATTCCACCCCGCCCCCCGGATAATCCCACACATAGAACCCGATCACGCCGCCCGGACGCGCGACGCGCTTCATTTCGGCAAGCACTCGCAGTTTGTCGGGCACAAAGTTCAGCACCAGGCCCGACACGATCACGTCACGGCTGGCCGCGTCGAACGGTAGGGCTTGAGCGTCTCCAACCTGGAACACCCACCGTGCATCATCCAGCCTTGCCCGTGCGCTGGCGACGAACGCCTCTGACGGATCGATGGCGGCCAGGCTTTTGGGGCCGCAACGGGCCGCGATCTCGGAAGCGAGAGCGCCTGTCCCGCAGCCTATCTCCAGCCAGTCCAGATGAGCGGGAACATCGAGCCAGTCCAGAAATCGCGGCGCGATCAGACGGCTCCATCGCCCCATATAAGCATCGTAGCTTTCGCCGGCCGTCCAGGCGTCATGCTGGGATTGCTCCGCCATCGGCTGATCCTCGTCTGACGCCGGCGGCAACAGACCGCCCGCCCGAATGACGATACGCCGACGGGCAGCGCTTGCAAGATCCAACACGCGTTTCATGAACCGTTGCGCCGCGACATTCCACAAACGCTCCATCCCGCACCGTGATGGTGAATGGCGATCCGCTGCATCCACGGACCCGCCACTGACGCCGAAATCGCATTTGCCGCCTCGGCGTTGGCTGCGCCGGGCGACAAGGTGCTGGCCCTGATCGCGCGGCGGTGTATTACAAGATGGCCTACAAGCGGGCGCGGGATTTTGAGGTTCAAGGACGGCAATGAAGGACAAACGGTCTACCAGGCATTCAAGGCAGGGCGGCGGACCGCCGCGCGGCAGCGCGCAGGACCGGGCTTCGGGCGTTATGCGCATCTATGGCGCCCACGCGGTGGACGCCGCCATCGCCAATCCGCGCCGCAAGATCAAGGTCGTGCACGCCACGGCGAATGCGATGCAGCGTCTCGATCAGGCGCGCGGTGGCAAGCGGCCGGAGATCCGCATCGTCTCGCCGAAGGATCTCGACAGGATGCTGGGCGAGGACACCGTGCATCAAGGCATCCTCATCGAAGCGGAGCCGCTGGACGAACCCGCGCTGGGCGATCTGGGCGAGGCGCGGCTGCTGCTCGTGCTCGATCAGATAACCGATCCGCATAATGTCGGCGCGATGCTGCGGTCCGCCGCCGCTTTCGGCGTTGATGCGCTGATCATGACGGCGCGGCACAGTCCGCCCTTGCAAGGGGCGTTGGCGAAGGCCGCCTCCGGCGCGCTGGAGCATGTGCCGGTGGTGCTGGTGCCGAACCTGGCGCGCGCGCTGGGCGAAGTCGGCGAAATGGGGTTCACTCGGATTGGCCTGGATTCCGGCGGGGATGTCGCGCTGGAGACCTATCCGGCGGCCGACCGGCTTGCGCTGGTGCTCGGCGCGGAAGACCGCGGTTTGCGGCGGCTTTCGGCCGAGAATTGCGATGCCATCTGTGCGCTGACGACGTTGGGCCCCATCGCGAGCCTCAATGTCTCGAACGCCGCCGCCATCGCCCTGCATCACGCCGCGCTGACCATGAGAAACCGCCCGGCGCGTTAAGCGGCCGGGCGGCTGAAATCTCGGTGGCCGAGACGTCTATTTGTATTTGGCGTGGTGACGATGATGATGCGGGTGATCGACCTCGTCATCATGTTCGCGGTAGCAGCCGGGACGGCCGCGCAGCTCGTCGCCGAGCTTGCGGATGATGTTGAAAGGCCATTCCTCACGGCCGCATTCGCGCCCGATCAAGGCGTCCGCCAGGAGATAGACGCCAACGCCGATAGCGATGCTGGCGCCGCCATCGGCCTTCGCCGGCTGCGCCTGGCCGGCGGTCATCATGATGGTCAGCGCCATGGCCGCCATCGAAGTCAAAATCTTCTTCATATTTCCCTCTTTGTCTCGCCGAATTGTCCGATGTTGACCCGCTGTCCATGACCTCGATGGGCAGCAATGCGGCTGCGGCCAATTTGAGCCGAATGTGTTACCGCAAAGTGAACTCAGAAGGATTATCTGGACAGTTTTCTGCGCCGGCGCCGCTCAACGAAGATCGCCACTTCGCTTCATCCGTGCCAACTGAATGACGGCTAAGCGCGGCCTGCGGCGCGGATGCGCTCGTGGGAAAGCGGCAGGTCGCGCAGCCGGACCCCGACGGCACGCGACACGGCGTTGCCGATCGCGCCGGCGGTCGGACCCTGGGCCGTCTCGCCGCTGCCGAGAAACGGCTGGTTCGGCCGGTCGATGAGCTTGACGTCGACCTTTTCCGGCACAGAGTCGAAGCGCATGATCGGATAGGTCGACCAGTCGATGGCGGTGATGCGGATGTTGTCGAAGCCGACCTTCTCGTAGAGCGTCCAGCTTGCCGATTGCAGGATCGCGCCCTCGATCTGGTTGGTCAGGCCGTCCGGGTTGACGATCTGGCCGGCATCCACGGCGCTCGCCGCCCGGACAAGCCGCGCGCGCCCCGTCTCCCGCGCCACCTCCACCTCAACCGCGACGGCACAATAGGAGGCAAAATTCTTGTAGCGGGCAAAGCCGAAGCCGACGGAGCGCCCGTCTTCCGCCGTCTTGCCCATCGCGGGCCAGCCGAACAGCTCGGCCGCCGCCGTAACCACATCGCGGGCGCGCGGATCTTCCAGGTGGCGCAGGCGAAACTCGACCGGGTCGGCACCGGCTGCTTCCGCCAGTTCGTCCATGAAGCTTTCGATGGAGAACACATTCATATAGCCGCCGAGCGCCCGCAGCGCCGAGACGCGCAGCGGCATGTCGGGCAGGAAATGATGGATGACGCGGGCGTTGGGGATTGCGTAGAGGGGGATGGAATTGCGGTTTCCGCCGCCGGACGGCTGCGGGATCGGCTTGGGGGCCGGTTTGGGAAAGGGCTTGGCGATGTGGCGCGCGGCGATCAGCGAGCCGGCGGGGCCGGGCCGCGTCGAATGCGTGTTGCTCCAGAGGCTGTAGTCCCAATCGACGATGCGGCCCTCTGCGTCGAGCGAGCCGCGCACCTTCGTCACCATGGCCGGGCCATAGGGCTCCCAGCTATTTTCCTGCTCGCGCATCCATTGCAGGCGCACCGGCCGTCCGGGAACGGCGCGCGCGATCAGCGCGGCGTCGGCGGCGGCATCGTCGGCGCCATTGTGGCCGTAGCAGCCCGAGCCGGACACATGGACGACGCGGAGCTGTTCGGGCGGCATGCCCAGCATTTCAGCGATCGCGCCACGGTCGGGAAAGACGCCCTGGGTGTGGCTCCAGATCGTCATGCTGTTCGCCTCGGCCAGCGCGACGGCGCAGGACGGGCCGATCGAGCCATGCATCACATAGGGCCGGGTGAAGGTGGCCTCCAAGGTCCTTTGCGCGTCCGGCGCGGCGGCGTGCTGGTCATGGATGGTGGTGGTCTGCGCGGCAAGCGCGGTGATGGCGGCGGCGAGATCGCCCTGGTCGGGCAGGCCGGGCCGTTCCTCCCATTGGGCGAGCGCGGCCAGGGTGCGCATCGCCTTGATCGCCTGGAATTCGCGCGTCGCGGCGACGGCGAGGAAGTTTCCGTCATGCACCACTTTGACGACACCGGGCATGCGCTCGACGGTGCCGGTGTCGACGCCGGTCAGCTTGGCGCCATAGCTCGGCGGGCGCACGACGCGCCCATGCACCATGCCGCCCGGCCGCATATCCTGCACATAGGCCGCCGCGCCCGTGACCTTGGCCGGAATATCGACGCGCGGAATGGGTTTGCCCATCACCTTGAAGGTGTCCGGGCTATGCAGGCGCGACTGCGGCTGCGCCTCGACATGCAGCAGCGTCTCCGAGACAAGATCGCCATAGGAGAAACGCTGACCGCCGGGCGCGATCACCGCCCCGTTCTCGGCGTGGAGCTGGTCAGCGGGCAATTGGGCACGCCTGGCGGCCTCGGCGATCAGGATCTCGCGCACCTGCGCGGCGGCATTGCGCACCGCCGTGGCGCTCTCCGGCATCGACTGGCTGCCGGCCGTGTACCCCTCATCCGGGGTGCGGCCGGTGTCGGCGGTGACGAGCGTGATCCCGCCGAACGGCACGTCGAGCTCCTCCGCCGCCACTTGCTGAATGGCGGTCCTGACGCCCTGGCCGAGTTCAGCCTTGCCGGTGAATACGGTAATTTCGCCCTTGGCATCGATGCGGATCCAGGCGTCGAGAAGCGGCGTCTCCTTCAGGCTGCCCGGCCTGGGGGACGCGGGCGGGGGTGCGGGCTGCGGTGCCCCAGCCGCCGGCTGCGCTTCGGTTTGCGCCAACAGGCGGCTGGCGGAAAAGCTCACGATCAGTGCGCCGGTCCCCGCCAGCACGCCGCGCCGCGATACGACCAGCGGAGATCGCGTCATGTGCGGCCTCCATGGTCATCGGCAGTGGCCGACCGCATCATCTCCGCCGCACGTTTCACCGCGCGCATGATGCGCATATGGGTGCCGCAGCGGCACAGATTGGGCTGGAGCTGGGTGCGGATTTCGGCGTCGGTCGCTTGCGGGTTCCGTTGCAGCAGCGCCTGGGCGCGCATCATCATACCGGGGATGCAATAGCCGCATTGGGCAGCCTGCTCGGCGATAAAGGCGCGCTGCATCGGTCCGGGATCGTCAATGCTGCCGAGGCCTTCCAGCGTGGTGATCTGCTTGCCTTCGAGCAGCAGCACGGGCACGAGGCAGGAAAACACTGCCTGGCCATCGACCATGACCGTGCAGGCGCCGCATTGGCCCAGGCCACAGCCATATTTCGCGCCGTTAAGCTTCAGGTCGTCGCGCAGCACATAGAGCAGCGGCGTATCCGGGTCGGCGTCGATGTCATGCTGCTGGCCGTTGACATTCAGGCTTACCATGCTGCGCCCTTTCGGCTCGGATCGGCGGGAGCGGCGCCAATGCCTGGCGACGGGTATAGCGGCGGAGCGGTGGCGGGGCTCCGCGCCTCGCGGATGATTTTGCCGACGTCCTGCCATTCCGGCCTGTCGCTGAAGTGGCTCCGCAGATATTTCAGCAGCTGTTCGAGCTGTAAATCGGTCAGGCTGCCGCGAAAGCCCGGCATGATCGCGCTGGCCTCGCCGGGCCGGGAGGCCAGACCGTAAAGCGTGACGTTGACGACATTATGCGGGGTCGGACCCTAAATCGCGGTGCTGAGCGCAAGGTTCAAGCCCCCGAACGGTACCGGCCGACCCAATTCATGGCAGCCCGCGCAGGCGCCGGCATATATTCTCGCGCCGGGATCGGCGGCATCGGCGTCCGTCAGAACGGGCGGCGAGGTCAGGCTGTCGGCGGAGGCAAGCCGCTCCGGGCGCGACGGCGAGGGCTCCGCGCCCGGCCGTTTGCCGCGCACGGCGGGTTGGGCCGCCTGCTGGGTCAGCGAGCCGACATAAACGGCGATGGCGCGCACATCGACATCGGAGGCGACAGCCATGTTCTCCACCACCGGCACCATCGGCCCGCGCGCCATGCCATGGTCGCGATGCCAGCCATTGCGCAGATAGGAGGCGAGCGCGTCCTCGGTCCAGCGAACCGGCGCCGGAGACTGGCCGTTGACCGCATAGGCATACCAGCGGTCGATCTCGGCTCCGGCGAAATGCTCGGCTTTCCGTTCCGCACCGAGCCGGTTGCGCGGCGTATGACAGGCGCCGCAATGCCCCAGCCCCTCGGCCAGATAGGCGCCCCGGTTCCAATTCTCGGGCTTGGAGGCATCGGGCTGATAGCGCCCATCGCGAAAATAGAGCAGCTTCCACCCGGCAATCGCCATGCGGATGTTGAACGGAAAGGGCAGCTCGTTCGCGGGCGTCTCGGCCGTCACCGGCTGGCGGCTCATGAGATAGGCGTAGAGCGCCTTGTTGTCGTCGTCGCTGACTAGCGTGAAATGATCATAAGGAAAAGCCGGATACAGGTGATGCCCGGCGCGGTCGACGCCTTCATGCATGGCCCGCTGGAACGCAGCTTCCGGCCAGCGCCCGATCCCGGTTTCAGGGTCGGGCGTAATATTGGAGGCGTAGATTTTGCCGAACGGCGTTTCGAGCGGCCGTCCGCCGGCCAGGAACCTGCCGCCCTCCGCCGTGTGGCAGACGCTGCAATTCCCCAGCGCCGCCAATTCGCCGCCGCGCCGGATCTGAGATGCGTCATAAGCGGGAGGCGCGTTACCGGCTGCCGCTGGGATCTCGGACCGCCACGCATAGGCGACAAAGGCAAGCCCAAGAATGACGAGGACGCCCAGAACCCATAGAAACGCTTTGACAATGCGCATGCGACGGCACCCCGTTACGTCGGCAACCGCTGACCGGGCGGCTGGTTCCAGGGCAGCCGCGCGGCGCCTGGCAAATTCTCGATGCCATAGAAGGTGACGAGGGGCGACCGGCGCCTCCAAAGTCTCGTCCAGGCCGGCGGTGTGACGCAAACCGGCAGCCATCTCTGCATTGCGTCGAATGCCGTGCTGGAAACGCTCTAACGATTGAAGGGATTGAACGGCGGCTGCGCCGGCCGCGCACGGTGCTGGGGTGGGGGCGCAGGCGGCTGTTTCGCCACGGCGGCGGCTTCGGCCTGCTCCGGCGTTGGCAGCACGCCCCGTGCGTTGCTTAAGACATGGGACGGGCGAACCCGTTCTTCGGCGAAGCGGCGCAGCAGGCTTTGCGTCGGCAGGCCGGTGGGCTGCTCGCCGGTCGATGCCTCGAACCGGATGATGGCCGAGCGCGTTTCGCGCCCGAGCGTCCCGTCAAGCGTTCCCGAATACATGCCGCGCATCCGAAGCTCGGATTGCATCTTCACCATGTCGGCTTTGCTGTTGATGATCTCGTCGGTTTCCATCCGGTCGATCACATGGCTGAACGCCGTTCCGTTCACGCCGGTATTGGCGATGATGTCGGGATCGAGCTTCTTGGTCACCAGGCCGTTATGCATAAGAAGCCGGGTCCGCGTATAGGTGCCGACATTGATCGCGATCGCCCTGGGTGCGCCGGGCGGGTCGGGCATGATCAGCAGCGGCGAGCCGGATGAGGCGCCGCCCGTATCGCAATTATGCAAAAGCAACTTGTCGGCATCGACAAAATGCTGGCGAATGAACTGCCATTTGAGCTGATCGTAATCCCGTTCGATACGGCAAGGCGTGGAGTAGGCGAGCTGCCAGTGCTTGTAATCCCAGTGGTAAGCAATCTGAAAGACTTTGTTTTCCTCGGATTTCTTGACCAATTCGGTAACCGGCAGCGCCTCGACCTTCAAGGCGCCGAAGCGGCAGATGGGCCTCTCCAGCTTCACCACGGCCCAATCGCGGGGCGCCGACAATGGCGGCTCGTTGTTGAAGATCGTCGTTCCCACCGCGACGTAATTCTTGGTGAACGGGGTCCGCCGGCCGAAAATTCCGGAGGTTTGGAATGTCTTGCCGTAAGTCAGGCGGAAATTGACGTCCGCCAGATCGGGATACCTGTTGTTTTTGGGCTGGAAAAGGCAGTGGGCGGCTGTCGCGATCATATCCCTGGCGACGCAGAAGGCGGTGCAGAGCGTCTGAGTGGACTGCTCGTAGAGCATCCCGATCTTGCCTTCGAGCGCGCTGAGATCATCGGGAACGTCGCGCCTGTCGTCGCTGCCGAAGATCGCGACCGGCATGGCGCCGCCGGACGCGGCCGGCGCGGCCTCGCCGCCGGGCGGCAGAGAGGCCCCGCGCGCGGATGGGCACGGGGCAAGGCAGATCAAGCAGCTCAATATGAGGAAATATGCGCTGATCTTCCGATCCAAAGCTCCTGCGCCGCGCAACGGGTTTTCCTCTGCCATGGCTCGTGTGGTCTCGAAAGGCGCGCTGGGTTAGATTAACAAGTTTTAATTTGCCGGAAAGTCCTGCGTAACGCCGCAGCCCGTATATTCTCCGTCACCATGTCTTCAGATGCAACAACTGAAAGGTGACGGGATGTCGGTCCCACCGAAAAATAAACACGATTGGCGCGACGGTATCGTGCTGAAGGCGTTCCGCTCGAAAGCCGTGCTGATGGCCGCCTGCTGCACCTTTGCGCTGGGCGCGGCGACACTCGGCATGCCCGGCGAAGGTCTGCTATGGACCCAGCCTGCCGCCGCGCAGGAAGCCAACAGGGCGCCAGCAAGCTTTGCCGATGTAGCACAAAAAGTCCGGCCCGCAGTGGTGAGTATCTTTACCAAGGGCACGACAGCCGTCGAGGCGCCGGCCAACGGACGCGGCTTTAATTTTCCCGAATTGCCGCCGGAGCATCCTTTCCACGACTTTTTCGACCAGTTCCGCAAGAATGGGCCCACCGATAAGCCGCAGCAGCGTCTGGAGCGGGCGCAAGGGTCGGGCTTCCTGATTTCGTCCGATGGCTACGTTGTGACCAATCATCACGTCGTCGACCGGGCCTCGGAGATTTCCGTCACCTTCGACAATGACGAAAAATACACGGCCACCGTCGTCGGCACGGATCAGCGCACCGATATCGCCTTGCTGAAGATCAAGAGCGACAAGAAATTCGACAATTATCTCGAATTCGCGACTCAGGAGCCTCGCGTCGGCGATTGGGTCCTGGCTGTCGGCAACCCGTTCGGGCTTGGCGGCACCGTGACCGCCGGCATCGTCTCGGCGGGTGGACGCACGATCGGCTCGGGCCCTTACGATTTTCTGCAGATCGACGCGGCCGTGAACCGGGGCAATTCGGGCGGTCCCTCGGTCGATCTGAGCGGCAGGGTCATCGGTGTCAACACCGCGATCTATAGTCCTTCGGGCGGCAATGTCGGCATCGCTTTCGCGATTCCCTCGCAGCTTGCAAAGCGCGTTGTCGATCAGCTCAGATCCACGGGCAAGGTGAGCCGCGGCTGGCTCGGCGTCACCATCCAGGATGTCAATGACGACATCGGCGAAAGCCTCGGCATGAAGGACGCCAAGGGCGCGCTGATCACCAAGATCATGGACGACGGCCCGTCGGCGAACACCGAGCTGAAGGTTCGCGACGTGGTCATGGAAGTCAATGGTGAAAAGGTCAACAATTCCCGTGACCTGGCGCGCAAGGTGGCGGAGCTGCCGCCTCTGACCGAAGCCCATCTGGTGGTTTTCCGCGACGGCCAGCAGCGCAATCTGACGGTGAAGCTCGGGACGTTCCCAAGCTCCGACAAGCTTGCCTCGCTGGAGCAGCAGGAGAATGGCGGCGGCGCCGACGAGCACGAGCAGATGAAGGAAATGGGGCTGACGCTTGCCCCTGCGGCCGAGGTCGATGGCGCCGGTGAAGAGGGTGTTGCGGTCACCAATGTCGACCAATCGTCCGAAGCGGCTGAAAAGGGCCTCAAGGCGGGCGACGTCATCCTTGAGGTGGGCGGCAAGCCGGTGACCAGCCCGGCGGCGGTTTCCGCGGGTGTACGGGATGCAAAATCCAAGGGCCGTAAGGCGGTGCTCATGCAGATCCGCTCCGATCGCCAGACCCGGTTCATCGCGTTGTCGCTGAACGGTAAAGACAGCAGCAAAGAGAATAAGTAATAAACGCAAGGTATGAATGGCGCGGCCCTGGTTCGGGGCCGCGCCGTGCCCTATAAGGGCTGGTCGGTCACTGTTGGAGAGCGGAGACGCGCAATGCGCGTTCTGGTGGTTGAAGACGACGCGAAGGCTGCGTCCTATCTTGCCAATGCCTTGAAGGAAAGCGGTCACGCCTGTGAACTCGCCTCCGATGGAGAAAGCGGACTGGCATTGGCGCAATCGGACAATTTCGAGGTGCTGATCGTCGATAGGATGCTGCCGCGCCTCGACGGGCTGTCGCTCGTCGATCGCCTGCGCAAGGACGGCATCCGCACGCCGGTGCTCATCCTGAGCGCGCTCGGCGCTGTCGATGACCGCGTCGCGGGCCTGCGCGCCGGTGGCGACGATTATCTCACCAAGCCCTACGCCTTCTCCGAATTGCTGGCGCGCGTGGAAGCGCTAGCGCGGCGGTCCTCGCCCGAAGAGGCAAGCCCCAAATATGTCGTCGGTGACCTGGTTCTCGATCGCCTCGCCCATAAGGTCACGCGCGGCGGTGAACCCATCCTGTTGCAGCCGCGCGAATACCGGCTGCTCGAATATCTGATGAAGAATGCCGGGCAGGTCGTCACCAGGACCATGCTGCTCGAACATGTCTGGGACTATCATTTCGATCCGCAGACCAATGTGATCGACGTGCATATTTCGCGCCTGCGCGGCAAGATCGACAAGAATTACGAAAGGCCGCTTCTGCATACTGTGCGGGGGGCCGGATATGTTGTCCGTGACGGGACTGACTAAGCTCCTGCGGACGACGGCGTTCCGCTTCTCGCTCCTGTATTTCGGCCTGTTCGCGGCGGCCGCAGCGGCGTCGGTCGGCTACATCTACTGGAAAACCAACGTTCTGCTGGCGGCGCAGCTCGCGACCTCGATCCAGTCGGAGATCGGCGGCCTCGAACAGCAATATCGGCGCGGCGGCCCCGAGCAGCTCCAGCGCGCCATTTCGGAGCGGAGCGAGACACCGGGCAACAGCCTCTACCTGCTCGCCGACGCCGAAGGCCACCATCTGGCCGGAAACCTGAAGGCGGTGAGTGAGGAGCTTTGGAACTCGACGGGCGAAGTGGCCTTCGTTTACCGGCGCAGCTTCGACCAGCGCATCGAGGAGCGGTTCGCTTTCGCGGTGATATTCCGCCTCGCCAACGGCTACCGCCTGATCGTCGGCCGCGACATCGAGGACCGGCGGCAATTCGGCGGCGTGGTTCGCTCCGCCTTGCTGTGGACCCTGGCCGGCATGGCGATCGCCGGCATCGGCGGCGGCCTGCTGATCGGGCGCAGTTTCCTGCGGCGGATCGAAACCATGACCCAAGCCAGCCGCACCATAATGGCCGGAGACCTCTCGCGCCGCATACCCCTGACCGGCAGCCAGGATGAATTCGACCGCCTTGCGGCCAGCCTCAACGCCATGCTGCAGCGGATCGAGGAGCTGATCGCCGGTTTCAAGGAAGTGTCCGACAATATCGCGCATGATCTGAAAACGCCGCTGAACCGGCTGCGCAACCGCGTCGAAGCGGCGCTGCGCGACCCCTCCAACGCCGGCAGCCAGCGGGACGCCTTACAGGCGACCATCGAGGACGCGGATGAGCTTATCAAGACCTTCGATGCGCTGCTGAGCATCGCCCGTCTGGAGGCAGGGGCGTCATCCACGCTGGAGGAACCGTTCGATCTGTCCGCCATGGTGCGGGGCGTTTGCGACCTCTACGAGCCGCTCGCCGAGGAAAATGGCATCGATCTTAAGCTGAACGGGCGCGCCGGCATCGTGGTCTCGGGCCGGCACCAGCTCCTGGCGCAGGCCGTCGCCAACGTTCTGGATAACGCGGTGAAATACGGCGCGTCGCGACCCGGTGCCGAAGGCGGAGCGCGCAACGAAATTACCGTCAGCGTGGTGCCGAGCGGCGAGGCGGCCGAAATCATCATCGCCGATCGCGGTCCGGGTATCCCGCCGCAGGACCGCGACCGGGTGTTCAAGCGCTTCGTGCGGCTGGAGGCCAGCCGCTCGCAGCCCGGCAGCGGGTTGGGCTTGAGCCTCGCAGCGGCGGTCGCCCGGCTGCATGGCGGCGAGTTAATCCTGCTTGATAACGCTCCCGGACTGAAAGCGGTGTTCTCGCTGAAGCGTCAGGCGGGCGAGCCCGTGCCGCACGAAGCCTGAAAGCGGTGCTTCCCCTTTATATCCATCGCGATACGGCCATTCACCGTTTTCCGGCCGGTGTTAAAATCCTGGCGTCGTTTCTCGGCGGCTGCCTCCTCTTCGCGACGGGCGGCATCGCCGTGCTGGCTGGCATCACCGGCGCGACCCTTGCGCTGTATGTCGCCGCGCGGCTGCCGCTGGGCGCCGTCGCCAGGGCGCTCCGGCCGGTGCTGATCATTTGCGCGTTCGTCTTCGTGCTGCAATTTGCGTTTTCCGGGCTGCCGCAAGCCGCCGCCGTGACTCTGCGCATCATCGCCCTGGTCCTGCTGACCTCGCTCGTCAGTCTGACGACGCGCCTATCCGACATGCTGGACGCCGTCAGCTTTGCAGCGCGGGGCCTGGCGCCGCTCGGTCTCGATCCCGCCAAACTCGCACTTGCCGTCGGGCTGACCATCCGCTTCATCCCGATGCTGCTGCACGACATGCAGGAAGTGCAGAACGCCAGAAAGACCAGGGGCGGCAGCAGCTTCAGCGTCTTGGCCGCCGGGCCGCTGATCATCAAAATTCTGCGCATGACAGACGCACTGGGAAACGCTATCGCTGCTCGGGGCTTCGAGAACAGGAAGTGACGCCTGAGCGTCACGATCGGCGCATGCGGATTCAGGACGTAGCGTATATTGCGCTTTTCGCGGCGCTCACGGCGGTGCTGGGCCTCGTTCCGCGCATCGATTTGAGCTTCGGACCTGTGCCGATTACCGCGCAGAGCCTGGGGCCGATGCTTGCCGGCTCGGTGCTGGGCGCTCGGCGGGGCGCGCTTTCGCAATTGCTGTTTTTGCTGCTGCTGGCGGCGGGCCTGCCATTGCTCGCGGGTGGCCGTGGCGGGCTGGGCGTCTTTGCGTCGCCCAGCGCGGGGTTCATCCTGGCTTGGCCCTTGGCCGCCGCGGCCATCGGAGCGGCGACCGAACGGCTCTGGCCGCGCCTGGGCTTTTTCAGCGCGCTGCTGATCAACATCGTCGGCGGCATCCTGGTGGTCTATGCCATCGGCATCCCGGTGCTGGCGCTCATCGCCGGATTGTCGCTTCGAGCAGCAGCCGCCAGCTCGATGGTGTTCATACCCGGCGATCTGCTGAAGGCCGCCTTGGCCGCCTCGGTGGCGGTGTTCGTCAAACGTGGCTATCCGGTGATCGAAGCGCGGCCATCGCGGCCCGATGACCTCTGATGAGCAGCGAGACGCTTTACACCCTGTTCGAGAACGCCGCGAACGCCGCCGGACCGGAAGCCGCGCTGATTTTGCCAGGCGAGACGATCAGCTATGCCTGCCTTCATGAGCGCAGCCTCGGTCTGGCAGCCCGGCTGTTCCCGGCGTTGGAGCGGCCCGGTGCCTTTGCGATCCTAGCCGAAAGCGGTCCGCAACTGCTGCAAGGCTTCCTCGCCTGCGCCGCGCTTGGCAGGCCCGCCCTCCTGATCGATCCTGCCCTGCCTCAGCCTGTCATGTCGCGCCTCATGGACCGGCATCCGCCGGCGGCCGTGCTGGCCGATCTGAAATCGAGCGCTACTGCTTGCCGATGGGGTCAGCCGGTCATCCCGCTTGGCGGTAACGATCCGGCAGGCAAGGGCTTGGCGCTGCCGCGCGTTGAGGCGAGCCGCGAATTCTACTGGGGTATGACCTCGGGTACAACCGGCGAGTCGAAGCTGTTCGCCCGCTCGCACGCCTCCTGGACGGCGAGCTTCGACGCGGCGGCGGCCGTGTTCGATTTCCCGCCTCGCTCCCGGGTGCTCATTCCTGGCCTGCTGCACCATTCGCTGTTCCTCTACGGCGCCGTTCACGCGCTCTGCCGTGGGTTGACCGTGCTGCTGCCCGGTCCATTCCGGCCGAGCCGGATCGCGCCCGCTCTGCGCGCGGCCACGCATCTTTATGCCGTGCCGTTCATGCTCGGCGAACTGGCCAAGGCCGGATGCAGCGCGCCAAAGCTCGGCGCGGTCTTCTCGGGCGGCGCCAAATTGGCAGCCGAGCAACGTGAGCTGTGCGAAACAGTCTGGCCCGGCGCCGACATCGTGGAGTTCTACGGCGCCTCGGAGACAAGCTTTCTCACCTACCATTCGACGCGGAGGTGCGCGACGGACGGATCGGTGGGGCGGCTGTTTCCGGGCGTTAGGATCGAAATTCGCGATGCCGCCGGATGTCCTGTGCCGCCTGGGCATGAGGGGCAAATCTTCTCGTCCGGGCCGATGCTGTTTTCCCGGTATGTCGGCGATCCGGCGGCCGGCGGCTGGTTCAGCGTCGGCGATACGGGTTACTTCGACGCCGAGGGGTGTCTGCATCTGACGGGGCGCATCAATCGCATCATCAACAGCAAGGCGGTGAAAATCCGCCCCGAAGCCATCGAAGCGGCGCTTATGGAGCTGCCGGAGGTGCGCCGCGCCGCCGTGGTCGACATTCCCGAAGCAGCGCGGGGGGCGATCGCGGTTGCCGTGATCGAGGCGAGCGGGGACGCTCTGCGCCGCAACCAGCTTTCGGCGCATTGCCGGCAGAGGCTTGGCGCAAAACTGTGCCCGCGCCGCTATTATATCGCCGACGCGCTGCCGCTGACCGTCAGCGGCAAGGTCGCGGTTGCGCAGGTTCGCGCCTCGTTGCTGGCCGCGGACCCCACTTTCCGGGAATTGCGATGAGCGGCCGCCGCGCCATCGTCATCGCCGCACGCCGCACGGTGATCGGGAAGCTCGGCGGCTTGCATAAAACCCGGCCGATCGCGATGCTTGCCGCGCCCCTGATCCCGGCGGTGCTGGCCGATGCCGGACTCGGCGCGGACGCCATCGACGAGGTGATCATCGGCAATGCCTCGGGCGGTGGCGGCAATCCGGCAAGGCTCATCGCGCTTGCGGCAGGCATGCCCGATACCGTGCCCGCCGTCACGCTCGACCGGCAATGCGCCTCCGGGCTCGACGCCATCGTCATGGGCGCCAGGCAGATCGAGACAGGCGCGGCCGAAGCCATCATTGCCGGAGGCGCCGAGTCGCCCTCCACGGCCCCATGGCGCATTGCCAGGCCAGCCAATCCCTATACCCAACTGCCGCAGTTCTTCGCGGAGGCGATGTTCGCGCCCGGTCCGACGGCGCAGCCGACCATGATCGAGGCCGCTGAAAATGTTGCCCGCCAATTCAGCATCAGCCGCCAGAGTCAGGATGCGTTCGCCCTTGAGAGCCACCGCTTGGCGGTGACCGCGCAGGGGCAGGGGCTTACCGCGCCGGAAATTCTGCCGCTCGGCGCCGCCGCAGCCGAAATGCGCGACGAAGGCCCGCGCGCCGGCCTCACGGCGGCGCTGCTCGCACGCGCGAAACCGCTCGCCGCATCGGGTGGCACTGTAACCGCCGGCAATAGCTGCCAGATCAATGACGGCGCGGCGCTGACGGTCCTCGTCTCCAGCGATATGCATCGCCGTCTCGGCTCGCCGCCCGGTCTCGTTTTCGCCAGAGCGGCGTCTGCCGGCGTTGATCCCCATGTGCTGGGCATCGCCGCCGTTCCCGCCTTCAAGACGGTGTGCTCAGGCCTGCAAATCGCGCCGGCTGACCTGGACGCGATCGAACTCAACGAAGCCTTCGCCGCGCAAGTTCTTGCCACAATCGCGCTGGCCGGCCTGCCGCCGGCTTGCGTGAACACGCTGGGCGGCGCGCTGGCTTACGGCCATGCCTATGGCGCCAGCGGAGCCATTCTGGTCGTCAGGCTGTTCACCCGCCTGATCCGCAACGATACGGGCTCGGCACGGAGGCGCGGAGCCGCCATGATAGCCGCTGCCGGCGGCGTCGGCACGGCGGCGATTTTCGAAAACACAGCGGCATAGGTTAAAATCGTGTACATCGCAAATTCGTCATATCTCCCGCTTATCCTATCGGGCATACGGGAATCACGGCAGCGGTTCGTAAGGGCAATGGCTGAACCGCTTTCCGCTTCATGCGTTCATACCGTCCGAACTTATTTCAGTAATAAGCGTTAAATCCGCGTTTCAAGTCAGCGGGGTGGGTCTTAACGTTCGATGTGCGGCTGACCTAACCGCGCACCGGCCGTTGATGAAATTCACCGCTAAGCGGCAGCAATTCGCCGAGGCCGGGGGGCCTGGCCCAGGTTTGGATTTGATCGATGAATGCTCCGTCTGACAGCTTCGTTCTCGGCTGGCGTGAGTGGGTTTCCGTTCCGCAGCTCGGCTTGCCGGCCATCAAGGCCAAAATCGACACCGGCGCCCGCACCTCCGCACTCCACGCCTTCTCGATCGAGACCTTCGGGCCGGAGCATCAGCCCAAAGTCCGCTTCGGCGTGCATCCGGTGGAAGATCGCGACGATATCGAGATCTACTGCACCGCCAAGGTGATCGACCGCCGCCAGGTGATCAGCTCGAACGGCCAGTCGGAGATGCGCTACGTTATTTCGACGCCGGTGAAGATCGGCGACCGCGAATGGCCCATCGAAATCTCGCTGTCCAACCGCGAGACCATGGCGCACCGCATGCTGCTGGGGCGCACCGCGCTCGAAGCCCAGGAGGCCGTCGTCCAGCCCTGGGCCGAATACAAGCAGACCCGGCTGAATTTCGACGTCTACAAGGCCATGACGCGCCAGCCGCCGGTGCATCGGCCGCTGCGCATCGCGCTGCTGACGATGGAGCCGGAAAATCATTCGAACCGGCGTTTCATCGCCGCCGCCGAGGCGCGCGACCATGTCATCGAATGCGTGCGCACGGCGCGCTGCTACATGAATATCAACTCGCTTGCCAGCACGGTGCATTATGACGGCGCGGCGCTGCCCTTTTTCGACGCCGTGATCCCGCGCATAGGCTCCTCCATCACCGCCTATGGCAGCGCTATGGTCAGGCAATTCGCCATGACCGGGGCCTATTGCCTCAATTCGGCGACCGCGATCGCCAATTCGCGCGACAAGCTGCTGGCGCACCAGCTCATGGCGCAGAACAGCCTGCCGATGCCGATCACCGCCTTTGCCAGTTCGCCCCACGACACTGACGACCTGATCGCGATGGTGGGAGGTCCGCCGCTGATCGTGAAGCTGCTCTACAGCTCGCAGGGCAATGGCGTCGTTCTCGCCGAAAACAAGAAGTCGGCCCAGTCGGTGATCGACGCATTCCGCAATGCCGAGGCGAATTTCCTCGTTCAGCAATTCGTCGCCGATGCCGCCGGACAGGACATCCGCTGCATCGTGCTGGACGGCAAGATCATCGCCGCGATGCGGCGGCAGGCCCCTTCCGATGATTTCCGCGCCAATCTGCACAAGGGCGGCTCGGCGCATGAGGTGAAAATCACCTCGGAGGAGCGCAAGATCGCCGTCAGGGCGGCGAAGGTGATGGGGCTGAAATTCGCTGGCGTCGACCTGCTGAGATCGGCCAAGGGGCCGCTGCTGCTGGAAGTCAACTCCTCCCCTGGATTGGAGGGGATCGAGAAGACCAGCGGCGTCGATATAGCGGGCCATGTCATGGATTATATCGAAACCAGAACCTTCCAGCCGCTCACCCGCATTCGCCGCCAGACGGTCGCCGCGGCATAAGCCTTGGCGTCAGAAAGCTGGATCGGAACCCTGTAACCCATTAAGCTTCCCCGATTTATGGCGCTTCAGCCAAGGCGATCGAAGCGGGAGAACGGGAATGCGGGAACCGGGCACTTTTCTTTGGAACGAGCTTTTCACCAGCGATACGCAAGGCGCCGCCCGCTTCTATTCCCAGCTCCTGGGCTGGCAGCCCTTCAATCCGGACACGGTGTCGGCCGGGGCGGCGGCCGCCCCGCATACAGTTTGGATGATGGGCTTCAACCAGGTCGGCAGTATGCGGCGGCATGTCGGGGAAGGCACGATGCCGATGTGGTTGCCGTTCATAGCGGTCGAGGATGTCGACCGGTCCGCGCAGCGCGCCGCCGAATTGGGCGGGTCGGTGATATCCGAACCGTTCGACGTGCCCAATTCGGGCCGCTTCGCCATCCTTAGAGATCCCCAGGGCGCCATCTTCGGGGTCGGTCAGCCCATGCTGTCGGAGAACCGCTAAAAAAAACGCCAGCGGTTTTGCCGCTGGCGTTCAGGGAAGGCTATGGGGAGGGAGGAACTAGCCTTCAGCACGTTTCCGTGCCGTTGCCCTAAACTGAGGCTTTTCAGTGCATCGCACAATGGCGCGTTTTGCATAGGGCTCATGCGATTTTGCATGAACAGCCTGTTGTTCATTTTTGTTTTGCGCCAATGGCTTCCGTTTCTCCGCTCACAGAGGTTCAACCTTTATTGCACTGCACGCGTAGCCTCGGCGCGGTATCGGCGCTTCGGAGCGAATCCTGAACTTGCGGGGCGCCACGCGCACAGGAAACAGCAATTCCGGGGACCAGTTCCGCAAGGGCTGGCTCCTCACCGGTAACTTTGCTAAGACAGGGCAAATCCAACTCCTTTAAGCCGATGTGAGACGTCCATGCGAAGGTCCTCCCTCTTTATCGCGGCTCTGTGTAGTGTCGCGGCGGCCCTGGCCTCTGGCGCCGCCAGCGCGCAGGACAGCGCCGGAAACGCCGACTACGACAAGCGCATCCAGCGTCTGGAGGAACAGATCGTCGATCTGAGCGCGCAGCTTGGCACCGTGGAAACCATGGCTCAGGGCAGCGGTGGCGTGGCGGCGCCAAGCGCTGGCGCTCAATTTTCCAGCGGCGGGCCGGCCGGCGGCGACGATGGCGGCCGGCTGGCGGAAATGGAAACGCAGATCCGGGAGCTGTCCGCGCAGATGAGCGAAACCTTGCGGCGGATCGAGCGGATCGAGCAGCGGTTCGGCGGACTGGCGCCCTCCGGGCAGCCCGGCGGCGCGCCCGACAATGGGCGCGGATCAGGGCAGCAGCCCGCCAGCCGCTACAGCGCCGAACAGTCGGAGCAGGGCACCGGCTTCAGTATCGGCGGTGAGGATAAGGACCCCGCCACCACCGGTTTCGGCGCCACCGTCGAGCCTGAGCATACCAATCAGCCCAAGCAAGGCGGACGCGCCGACAGCGGCAATGCGGTCCGCGGCGCCGCTCCGGGTGACAGCGCCGCCGGCGCCGCGGCCCCGGTGCGCACCGCCGCAAATTCGTCACCGCAAGCGCAGGCGCTCTACGATCAAGCCTACAACGCTCTCGTTCAGCGCGACTATCGCGCCGCCGGCGACGGCTTCGAGAATTTCGTGAAAACCTATCCGACCGATCCGCTGGCCGGATCGGCCTTGTTCTGGTTGGGCGAGGCCTCGTTCACCAGCGGCGAATACCGCAAAGCCGCCGACAGCTTCCTGAAAAGCTCGACCAACTATCCGCAGAATGAGAAAGCCGCCGAGAGCTTGCTAAAGCTCGGGATATCCTTGAAGCGCCTGGGCGAAAACAAGGCGGCATGCTCCTCCTTCGCCGAGCTTGCGCGCCGTTTTCCCAGCGCCACGCCCGTGCTGCAGCGCGCCGAGCGGGAAAAAAGCCGTGCGCAATGCTAGAGCATTTTCCAGCAAAGTGGATGCCGGTTTGCGTCGAGAAAATGCGACAAAACAAAGAATTAGAGCCGCGCTCCGATTCAATCGGAGCGGAAAAGGCTCTAGAGCATTTTCCAACGAAGCTGACGCCGGATCGCGCTGGGAAAATGCAACAAAACAACGAATCAGAGCCCCGCTCCGCTTCGATTGGAGCGGAAAAGGCTCCGATGCTTCATGAGCGCCGCCCCGCCTGATGCCGATCCTTCGGCGGGCGCCTTCGATGCGGATGAGCTGTCCTCCTATCTGGCGGATTTGGCCCGCTACCCTCGCATTGCGCTTGCGGTTTCCGGCGGAGCGGACAGCGTCGCGCTGATGCTCCTGGTCCGTTGCTGGGCCGATCTTTGCGCCGGCGGCCCCGATATCACGGTGCTCACGGTGGATCACCGGCTGCGCGAGGCATCCACGGCGGAAGCCGGATGGGTCGAGGCGCAGGCGGCGGCTCTGGGCTTTGGGCACAAGATTCTGGTCTGGGAGGGCGACAAGCCGCATTCCGCTATCCAGGCCGAAGCACGCCGCGCCCGCTATGGGCTGATGACCGCGTTTTGCCGCGCCGCGAACATCCCGGTCATCGCGACCGCCCATACGCTTGAGGATCAGGCCGAGACCGTCCTCATGCGGCTGGCGCGAGGCAGCGGCCTCGATGGCCTTTCCGCGATGGATCGGCTCACCTGGCGGGACGGCGTCGACATTCTGCGCCCGCTGCTCGCCGTTTCGCGCCGGCGCATCGAGGTTTTCCTTTCGGCACGCGGGCAGCCATGGCTTGCGGACCCCAGCAATGCGGATGAGCGCTATGAGCGGGTGCGGATTCGCCGGACGCTGGAAGCGGCGCAATCGCTCGGCCTCGCTCCGGCGGCGCTGGCGCTTTCGGCACGGCGGCTGCGGCGCGCCCGCGATGCGCTGGACCAAGCCGCCAATGCGTTTCTGCGCGCCCATTGCAGCCTGCACAAGGCGGGCTTTGCGACCCTTTCCCTGGCGGCATTGTGCGCGGCGCACGAAGAGATCGGATTGCGGGCGATAACCCGAATCATCGCCGCGGTGGGCGGTAGCGGCGATCCGGTGCGCCTGTCGAAAATCGAAGCCTGTTACGCGAGCCTGCGAACAACTCCGCGCGATACTACGCTGGGGGGGTGCCGCCTGGTGGCCAAGGCCGGTAGCCTGGCGGTGTTCCGGGAACTTGGCCGGATGCGGGAGCCAAGCGCAATCGTCCTCCGGCCCGGCGAAACCGTGCAATGGGACGGCCGCTTCACCGTGACCTACGCCGAAAGTGGAGCCGGCGCGGCCACTCTGCGCGCACTCGGCACCCAGGGGTTAAAGCGGGTGAAGGCGGGCGGCGGCCATTTTGGGCAGGTGCCGCGCCTTGCTGTGATCACGCTTCCGTCCTTGTGGATCGGGGACACTTTAAGCTATGTGCCGTTCGCGGAATTCGCCGCGGGAGCGCCGGAAGGCTGGAGCGCGGCCAGCAGCGCCGATTTCTTGGGCATTTTGGCCACCGGCGGCCTTGATGGACGCCCCGTCCAGGCCGATTTATGACCATGGGAAGCAGCATGCCGAATCCGCCATGTCTGTATTAAGTCTCTCTTTCGCCGCAACGTGTAGGCTGTGTCATGATTAACGACGCGCGCATCTCCGCCTTGGAAAAACGCGTAGCTATCCTTATTTAGAATTTCGAGACATAGATCCGGGTCTTGAGCTAACGTGTGAGAGTGGCTCCGGTCCCCTTTAAATCCCGGGTCGTTTGTGCAGAAGGATCTCATGAACTCAAATTTCCGCAATTTTGCGATCTGGATCATCATCGGCCTTCTCCTGGTGGCCCTGTTCAATCTGTTCCAGAATCCGGGGCAGCGTGCGCGCGCCAATGAGATTACCTACTCACAATTTCTAACCGAGGTTGAGAGTCAGAATATCCGCAGCGTGACGATCGCCGGCAATCAGCTCAGCGGTAAATTCGCGGACGGACGGGTTTTTCAGACCGTTGCGCCGAACGATCCGCAGCTTGTCGACCGGCTGCATACTAAAGGCGTCGGCATTCAGGTTAAGCCGAATGAGGATGACGTTCCCTCGCTTCTGGGCGTTCTTGTCTCTTGGTTCCCGATGTTGCTGTTGATCGCGGTCTGGGTGTTTTTCATGCGCCAGATGCAGTCGGGCGGCGGCCGGGCCATGGGCTTCGGCAAATCCAAGGCGAAACTCCTGACCGAACGGCAGGGCCGCGTCACATTCGATGACGTCGCCGGCGTCGACGAAGCCAAGGACGATCTGCAGGAAATCGTCGAGTTTTTACGCGATCCGCAGAAGTTTCAGCGGCTGGGCGGACGCATTCCGCGCGGCGCCCTGCTGGTTGGACCTCCCGGCACCGGCAAGACGCTGCTGGCGCGCGCCATCGCGGGTGAGGCCAACGTCCCGTTCTTCACCATCTCCGGTTCCGATTTCGTCGAAATGTTCGTCGGCGTCGGTGCCAGCCGCGTGCGCGATATGTTCGACCAGGCCAAGAAGAACGCGCCCTGCATCATTTTCATCGACGAAATCGATGCGGTTGGCCGTCATCGCGGCGCCGGGCTGGGCGGCGGCAATGATGAGCGCGAACAAACGCTCAACCAGTTGCTGGTCGAGATGGACGGATTTGAATCCAACGAGGGCATTATCCTCGTCGCGGCGACGAACCGGCCCGACGTGCTCGACCCGGCATTGCTGCGCCCCGGCCGCTTCGACCGTCAGGTGGTGGTGCCACGGCCGGACGTTGTGGGCCGCGAAAAGATCCTCAAGGTGCATGTGCGCAAGGTGCCGATGGCCCCCGACGTCGACCTGCGCGTCATCGCGCGCGGCACCCCGGGCTTTTCAGGCGCGGATCTGGCCAACATCGTCAACGAGGCGGCTTTGCTGGCGGCGCGCCGGTCCAAGCGGATCGTTACCCAGCATGAGTTCGAGGACGCCAAGGACAAGGTCATGATGGGCGCTGAACGCCGCTCCATGGCGATGACCGACGAGGAGAAGCGCCTCACTGCCTACCATGAAGGCGGCCACGCGCTGATCGCGATGAAGGTGATCGGCTCGGACCCGGTTCATAAGGCGACCATCATTCCGCGGGGACGTTCACTCGGCATGGTGATGCGCTTGCCCGAGCGCGATCAGCTCTCCTATACGCGCGAAAAGCTCAAAGCCGACATCTGTGTGGCGATGGGTGGGCGCGTCTCCGAGGAAATCGTCTTCGGCTACGAAAAGGTCACATCGGGCGCTTCCATGGACATCAAGATGGCGACGCAGCTCGCCCGCGCCATGGTCACCCAGTTCGGCATGTCGGACAAGCTTGGACCGCTCGCCTATGGAGACAATGAAGAGGAGGTGTTCCTCGGTCACTCGGTGACGCGCACGCAGAATCTGTCGGACGAGACCCAAAAGCTGGTCGACCAGGAGATTCATGCGATCGTCGAAACGGGCTACGCGAACGCCCGCCGTATCATCGAGGAAAACATCGAAGAGCTGCACATCCTCGCCAAGGGCTTGCTGGAATATGAAACGCTGTCAGGGCAGGAACTCATCGATCTGCTGAATGGCAAGCCGCCGACGCGTGAATTTACCGCCAAGGACGACAAATCCGTTCCGCGCCCGGCTTCCGCCGTCCCGACAGCCGGCAAGGGCCGCAAGCCAGAAGGCGAACCCGATACGGGCGGCTTGGAGCCGCAGCCGCTCTGAGCTTGGGGCCGCGCCGGAGCTACATTTTACCGCACCCTTGTTCGGTTCATACCGGACAAGGGTGTTTCAGGTTTTGGTCAGTCTGTCCCTTGTTAGAGCGAAATCACCTTTGATGGAGACCCCTTTTCGAAATCCCCGCGCAGGCGGGGATCCAGCATTACTCGATGGTTCAATAGCTTATTGGATCCCGTTCTCACGGGAATTTCGGGAAAGACAGGCGTGGGCGCCTCCATATGATCCGATCTTGCTAAGAGCTGCCCGTCCCGGTTAAGACGTGCCCTTTGCACCCCGCGAACATTACGCGAAAGCGGCCGCTTTCATGCCGGCGCATTCACGCCGCAGCCAATCGTACCATGCGCCGAGTCCTTCGCCGGTGCGGGCGGAAAGGCTGAGCACCTCGATCTGCGGGTTGATGTCCCTTGCATAGCCGGTTGCCAGTGTGAGATCGAAATCGACATGCGGCAACAGGTCGATCTTGTTGATGATCAACAGTTCGGCGGCGAGAAACATGTGCGGATATTTCAGCGGCTTGTCCTCGCCCTCCGTCACCGACAGGATGACCACCTTGGCTTGCTCGCCAAGATCGAACATCGCGGGGCACACCAGATTTCCGACATTCTCGATGAGCAGCAGTGAGCCTGGGCCGGGCCTGAGTTCCCGCACCGCCCGTGCCACCATATCCGCTTCCAGATGGCATCCGGTGCCGGTATTGACCTGGATCGCCGGAGCACCCGCCGCACGGATGCGCTCGCCGTCCTTCGCCGTCGCCTGATCACCCTCGATGACGCTGATCGCCATCTCCGGCGTCAGGTCCCGGATGGTGCGCTCCAGCAGCGTGGTCTTGCCCGCTCCGGGCGAGCTGACCAGATTGAGAGCCAGAATTTCGCGGCCCGCGAACCAGGCGCGATTCTGATCCGCGAAGGCATCGTTCTTTTCCAGGATTCGCGTCTCCACATCCATCGAGACGAAATGATCGCTCACATGCCGATGCCCATAGGCCCCATGATCATGGGAATGATGATGATCGTGCGCATGGTCGGGCGGCCCATCGGCGTGGTCATGGGTGTGGGCATGGCCATGAGCGTGGGCACGCGCCGGACCGGCATGCTCCTCGGCCGGCGTGAAGGCATCGCCCATCGAGGTTCGCTTGCCTGTCTGAAGGTTGAGGATCGTCGCCCCTTCCGAATCTTCGCATCCGCAAATTGCACACATTAGGCGATCTCCAGCTCCATGGTTTTAACGTTCAGCTCCTCGCCGCTCAGCCGCGCGCCGCAGCGCGCACCGCAAGGGCAGGGCGTATAAAGGGTCGGCATGGCGAATTCGGCTCCGCAGACCGAACATGCGCCCCGGCCGTCGATTTCCTTGATATCGAGCGTCGCGCCTTCGAGCGGCGTGCCCTTAGCGACCGCGTCGAAGCAGAAGGCGATCGCGTCGGCCATGACGCCGGACAGCTTGCCGATCTCCAGGGTGACCTGTCGCACCTGCCTGCCGCCTGCCGCTTCGCTGACGATGCCGATGATATTCCGGGCTATACCGAGCTCGTGCATGGTCCTTTGTGCCTCAACAAATCCTTGGGAGCTGTTCGCCGACCAGCATGTCGACGATGCGCCGCCCGCCGAATGACGTACGCATGGTGACGCGCCCGGCCTCCCCATTGCGGGCATGCCCGATCAGACAGGCTCCGGCTCCAAACGGATTGGCCCGCATCGCCTCCAGCGCCGCGTTCGCCTCCTCGGCGGGTACCACGGCAACCAGCTTGCCTTCATTGGCGAGATAGAGCGGGTCGAGACCGAGGATCTCGCAAAACGCCTTCACCTCTTCGCGGATCGGCGTCAGCGCCTCGTCGATTTCGATCGACAGGTTCGAAGCCAGGGCGATCTCATTGAGCACGGTCGCGGCACCGCCGCGCGTCGCGTCGCGCATCAGTCGCGTGCCGGGAGCAGCGGCCAGGATGTCCCGCACCAGAATGTGCAGCGGTGCGCAGTCGCTCTCGATCGGGGAGTCCAGCGCCATGTCGCCCCGCGCGCCCAGAATCGCGGCGCCGTGATCGCCGAGCAGCCCATTGACCAGCACCGCATCGCCCACGCGCGCCTTATGGACGCCCAAATCCAGGCATTTGCGGATCGCTCCGACGCCCGATGTGGTGATGAACAGCTTGTCGCAGGCACCCTTCTGTACAACCTTCGTGTCGCCGGTGACGATCTGCACGCCCGCGATGGCGGCCGCTTCCGCCATCGAAGCGCTGATGCGGCGCAACAGCTCGACCGAAACGCCTTCTTCGATGATGACAGCGCAGGAGAGGTACAGAGGCACCGCGCCGCCGACGGCGAGATCGTTCACCGTCCCGTAGACCGCCAGCTTGCCGATATCGCCGCCAGGGAAGAACAGCGGATCGACCACGAAGGAATCGGTGGTGAAGGCCAGCCGGTTGCCCAGCGCGGTGAAAGTTTCGAGGTCGAGACGGGCCTGATCCTCCAGGGGCGCAAGCGAGGTGTTTTCGAACGACGCGACGAAGACGTCGTCGATGAGATCGCGCATCGCTTTGCCGCCGCCGCCATGCGCCAGCGTCACCTGCGGCACTTGCAGGCGTCCGAGCGGCCTTATGCGCCTGAAAGGAACGACGGTGGTCATGCGGCACCCTTGTGTTTCTTGATGCCGCCATACTGGTAATAGGCCGCGCAGGCCCCCTCGGACGACACCATCAGCGCGCCGAGCGGCGTCTCCGGCGTACAGGCGGAGCCAAACACCTTGCACTGCCATGGCTTGATGACGCCCTTGAGCACCTCGCCGCATTGGCAGCTTTTCGGGTCGGCGATGCGCACATTCGGCACGCTGAATTTGCGTTCGGCGTCGAAATGCGCGTAGGCCTCGCGCACCTTTACGCCGGAATGGTCGATCGAACCCAGCCCGCGCCATTCAAAGAACTCGCGCAATTCATACACCTGCGACACCGCTTTGAGCGCCGCAGCGTTGCCCGCGTCCGGCACGATGCGGGAATATTGGTTTTCGATTTCGGCGCGGCCGTCCTTGATCTGCTTCAGGATCATCCAGATGGAATGCAGCACGTCGAGCGGTTCGAAGCCGCCGACCACCATCGGGCGCTTGTAATATTGAGCGATGAACAGATAGGGCGTGGTGCCGATCACCATCGACACGTGGCCGGGGCCGAGGAAGCCGTCGAGATGCAGATCAGGGCTGTCGAGAATGGCCTTGATCGTCGGCACGATGGTGATGTGATTGCAGAAGACAGAGAAATTCCGCACCCCCTCGGATGCCGCCTGCAGGATCGTCAGCGCGGTCGAAGGCATCGTCGTCTCGAAGCCGATGCCGAAGAACACCACTTCGCGGTCGGGGTTCTTGCGGGCGATCCCCAGCGCGTCCATCGGCGAGTAGACCATGCGGATGTCGGCACCATTGGCCTTGGCTTGCAGAAGGCTCTTTTTCGAGCCCGGCACGCGCATCGCGTCGCCGAAGGTGGCGAAGATGACGTTGTCGCGCTCGGCGATGGAAATGCAGTCATCAACCCGCCCCATCGGCAGCACACAGACCGGGCAACCCGGCCCATGCACCAGCTCGATCGCGTCGGGCAGCATGCCTTCGATGCCATAGCGGAAGATGGAATGGGTGTGGCCGCCGCAGACCTCCATGATCTGGATCGGCCGCGTCTTGGCGATCTCGATGCCCGCCGCCAGCGCCTCTATCTCCTTGATGAGGATGGCTGCTTTGTCCCGGTCGCGGAATTCATCGACGTATTTCATGGCTAAGCGTCTCCTTTGCCCGCCGCCGAGCCGCGATCGTCGGCCAGCAGCGTATGCACGAGATCCCAGAGAATGTGATAGGCCGTGACGTGGCACTCCTGGATGCGGTGGATCGAGGAGGACGGTACGATGAGGCAATGATCGACGACGCCGGACGTTTTCATCTTGCCGCCGTCGCCGCCGGTCAGGCCGATGGTGGCAAGGCCCATCTCCTTGGCCTTGGCGAAGGCGGAAATGAGGTTCGCCGAATTGCCGCTGGTCGAGATGCCGATCAGTCCGTCGCCGGCCTTGGCCTGCGCGATCACTTGGCGCACGAAGACATGATCGAAGCCCAGATCGTTGCCCACGGCGGAAATCATCGCGAGATCGGCGACCAGATTGATGGCCGCGAGAGCCGGACGCCCCGCCGTCACCGGGTGTACGAATTCCACCGCGACGTGGGATGCATCGCAGCTCGACCCGCCATTGCCCATGGTGAACAGGCGGCCGTTTTTCCGGTAAACGCCGGCCAGGGCTTTGGCCGCCGCGACCAGCGTGCCGGCCTGATCAGCGAAGAAGACCTCGCTGGTGTGGCGCGAGTCCTTTGCCTTCTCGCCCACCGAATGCAGCAGCGCGATGTCGAGCTGCCCGGCATCCTGGTGCTTGCCGTGCAGGAACGGATAGAGGGCCTGCAGATCGCTTTCGGAGGACATGGGGTCGCACTCCTATTCTGCCGCCGTTAGGCGCATTGCTTCGATTTCCGCCTGCGCTTCGCCAAGTTCGGTGAGGATTTGAAGCGTCTGTGCGGCCTCGGCTTCGTCGATGCGGCTCATGGCGAAGCCGACGTGAATGAGCACCCAGTCGCCGAGGCACGCCTCGACCGGATGCGTTTCATTGACGATGCAGGCGATATTCACCTGGCGCCGGACGCCGCTCACATCGACGGTGGCGAGTTTCTTGCGCGCATCATCGATGCTTACGATGCGGCCGGGAATTCCGAGACACATATTGCGTTTCCTTGGCCTTGCGCCTGAGCGCGGATGAGCCGTGCCGCGCCGATAGCAGCCTGACCGAATGCGAGACCGCCATCATTGGCGGGCAGCCGCGCGTGACTGAGAACGGAGAAGTTCGCCGCCTCCAGACGATGGCTCACCGCCTCGAAGAGAATGCGGTTCTGAAAGCAGCCGCCCGAAAGCGCCACCTGCGTGAAGCGCGGCCCGTCCGGGCTGTCGCGCCGGGCGAGCTTGCCCGCCATCGCCGCGATCGACGAGGCAAGCCAGATATGGAACCGCGCGGCCATGACCGGCGCGGGCGTGCCGAGCAGCAGGTCGCCGAACACGGCGCGCCACATGCCGATCGGCTCGATATAGGGGAGGCCGTTCGCCGCCAGCCTGGGAATTGCGACCGGGTAGAGGTCTTCGCCGGGATCGCGCAGAGTGTTGTCGTCGGCGATGGCTTCCAGTTCCGCGCCGGTTTGGCCCTCATAGGCCTGGCGTTCGCGGCAGATGCCGACCGCCGCCGCGAAGGCATCGAACAGGCGGCCGCAGGACGAGGCGAGCGGCGAATTCAGATTGCGCTTGAGGATCGCGTCGAGCGTCGCGAGCGGCTTGGCCTTGAGGAATCCGTAAAGCTCCAATTCGCTGAAATTCATCGCGAATTCCGCCCATCCCATCTCGGCAACGATATGCGCATAAAGGTTACGCCAAGGCTCGCGCGCCGCCTGTCCTCCGCCCAGCATCGCCACCGGCTTCAGGCAGCCGAGCCGCTCATAGCCATCATAATCGGCGAGCAGAAACTCGCCGCCCCAGATACTTCCATGATCGCCGAGGCCGAGACCGTCCAGCACGATGCCGAGAACCGGCGCTGCATTCAGCGCCTGACCGTTCTCGGCAAGGCACGATGCGACATGGGCGTGATGATGCTGCACGCTCAACAGCGGCAGATGCTCATTTCGCGCACGCTCGGCGGCGAGCTTGGACGATAGGTATTCCGGGTGCCGGTCGGCGATGAGGGCCTTCGGGGCATGACCGAACAAGCCCGCGTAAAGCTCGATCGTCTTGCGGTAATCAGCATAGGTGGCGGCGTTTTCCAGATCGCCAAGATGCTGCGTCGGGATCGCCGTACCGTCCTTGACGAAGCAGGTGGTCGCCTTCAATTCGCCGCCCAGGGCCAGGATGTCCGGCGCGGTCTTGAAACCCGGCGGCAATGCGATGGGCGAGGGCGCATAGCCCCGCGCGCGCCGGATCACCCGGATTTTGCCGCCGATCTGGCGCACGACGGAATCGTCGACACGATTGGCGATGTCGCGGTCGTGCAGCAGCGCGTAAGGGGTGATGCCGCTAAGGCGTTCGATGGCCTCCGAATCGCAGGTGACTTGCGGCTCGTCGGCGATATTGCCGCTGGTCATCACCACCGGGCGGTCCATGCGGCGCAGGATGAGCAGATGCAGCGGTGTGGTCGGCAGCATGAAGCCGAGCGTATCGAGGCGCGGCGCGACGGCGTCCGGCAGCCGCTCCGGGCCGCCAGCGCGCAGCAGCACGATGGGCGCTTCCATGCCGGTCAGCGCGGCCTCTTCCGCGTCGCTGATCAGGGCATAGCGTCTGATCACGTCGAGGTCGCGGGCCATCAGCGCGAAAGGCTTGGCGTCGCGCCCTTTCCGCTCCCGCAGACGCGCCAGCGTCTCGGTGTTTGCCGCGTCGCAGGCGAGCTGATAGCCGCCCAGCCCTTTGATCGCGACGATCTCGCCCTTTTGCAGCAGGCCGCAAACCGCATCCACATCGTCGAGCATCGAATGCTGATCGAAGCTGAGCGGGCGTCCGTCGAAGCGCACCAGCGAGGCGCGCGGGCCGCAGCTGTGGCAGGCGATGGCCTCGGCGTGAAAGCGGCGGTTCGCCGGATCGCGATATTCGGCGAGGCAGGCCTCGCAAAGATCGAACACCGCCATGGTGGTCTGGGCGCGGTCATAGGGAACGCCGCCGATGATGCTCAAACGCGGGCCGCAATGGGTGCAATTGGTGAACGGGTAGCGATAGCGCCCCTCGAACGGGTTCAGCACTTCCGCCGCGCACGCGTCGCACACGCCCGCATCGGGTGAGATCTCGGTATGGACGGCGCCGCCGGCGCTTTCCGCGATCCGGAACATGCCGGGCAGGCGGCCCTCGAAGGGGCGCGTCACGATGGCCTCGATCCGCGCCAGCGGCGGCGCTTCGCTGTAAAGGCGCTCGATGAAACTCTTTATCCCGCGAGACGGGCCGTGCAGCCGCACCAGCACGCCCTCGGCGTCGTTCAGCACCTCACCGCCCAGTTGCAGCGCCCTGGCAATGCGCCAGACCGCCGGGCGGAACCCGACGCCCTGCACGCGGCCGCGCACGCGAATCTCGACATTGGCGGCCTCGTCGCTTTGGGGACGCGGCTGCGCAGTCATGACGCGGCCTCCCAGAGCATGACGCGGTTATTGCCCGAATCCGCCACCGCGAGCGTGGAGCCGCATCCCGCGAGGCCATAGGGCCAGCACAGGCTGTCGCGGCAGGGCGGCGCCCAGCGGTTGTCGCCTTTGTCGGAGAAGTGCCGCTGACCTGTGAGTCTGACCGCCGCGGTACCCATGGCAAGCCCGTTGAGGTCAAATCCGATGAGCCGGGAATTGGCGGTATCGGCGACGACGAGATGGTCGCCGAGACGCGCAAGACCATAGGGCATATTGACCGTGGCGGCGGTGGGATAATAGGCGGCAGCGTTATATTCCTGATGCGCCAGTCCGGCCTGGCCAAGCACGAAATCGCAGGGCGCGCCGTTCACGCTCGGCGCCGACCGCCAAACCATGACGCGGTTATTGCCGGCGTCGGCGATCATCAGCGCGCCCTCGGCCAGGACGACCGCGTGCGGCCAGCGCATTCCGAACGCGCCGATGCTTTGCCCGGCATTCTCGTCGCGGCAGGTGAAATCCGCCTGCCCGAGCACCAGATCGGCGGGCGCTCCGTTCCGCTCCGGCACTTGGCTCCACATCAGCAGGCGCCGGTTACCAGTATCGGCGACGAACAGCCGCCCGTCCGCGATTGTCACGCCGTAGCACCAGTTCAGCGTTGAGGCGTCGGGCGCGTCCGCGCCGCGATTGGCCAGCGCGCCGGTGAAATCGGCCTGGCCCAGCACGACATCGGCGGGCTGATTGGAGGCGCGGGGATAGCCGTGCCAGATGAGAACGCGGTGGTTCCAGGCATCCGCCACGGCGAGAATGCCGTCCGCGGCAGCGATGCCGGTGGGCACGTTCAGCGTCGCGGCGCCGACAGCGCCCTTGGCGTTGCGCCCCTCGGCGTCGAAATCGGGCTGGCCGATCTGCATTTCGGCGGGCTGATCGTCTTCCTCGGGACGTTCCGGCCAGATCATCAGACGATGATGGCCGGTGTCGGCGACGAAGAACGGTCCCGCAGGGCCGGCGAGACAGGCACCGCGTGGACCGAACAAGGTCCGCGTCCCGGGCTGGACCGGCATGGCGAGTCCGTCGGCACCCTGATGGCCACCTAGGATCACCCGCGGGCCCTCAGGCGAGAGCATGGGGAGAGGGCGAGGGCACAACTCTGCACTGATACGCCCGGGACGCGGATTGGGAGCGGACGCATGCCGCAAGGAAACTCTCATCGCCCCAGCCTCACTTCCACCCGGCTGCCGATCACGCGCACGGCGTGGGGCTGCAATTGCACTTCGGGCGCGGTGAGGCACTCGCCCGTGCTTAGATCGTAGCGGAAGCCATGATGAGGGCAGGCGATGATGCCGTCATCGATGTCGCCGTCATGGATGGGGAAGCCCAGATGCGCGCAGGCATTCTGGAAACAGGACACCACCGAGCCGCGCCGAAACAGCAGCAGCTTGTGCCCGTTGACCGGCAGCGCGCGAACGCCGCCTTCGGGGATCTCTTCGAGCCGGCTTGCTGGAAACCAGTCGCCGGTGACGTCAAGCGCGAAGGGGCTGGTGAAATTCGCGGTCTGGCCGCCGCCCGCCGCATAGCCCTTGACCTGGAGGATCTGGGTGATCTCGGGACAGGCATCCTCGACGGCTTTCTTGACGCCCGCATGAAAGGTGAGTGCGGAGGCCGCGCAGCCGTCGCAGGCGCCGGTGAAGCGGACCTCAATCGTAGGCGGCGCCACCTTGACCAGTTCCACGTCGCCGCCATGCGAGGCGAGCATCGGCCGCACCCCTGCCAGGGCATTCTCGACACGCTCGGCAACGCTGGGCTTGATGATGTTATGCCGGCGCAGCACCGCATAGACGATCTCGTCGGCGGCCGCCTGCCGCATCGCCGCCGCGGCGGCCGCATCGCTTTTGAGCGCGCCGACGAGGCGCCGGAGCGCGGCGCCGTGAAGCGCCTCGATCGCGGTGCGATAGGCACAGGCGGCAAGCCGGGCGCTTTCGTCCCCATCCGCGAAAATGCCCTCCAGCCGCTCGATGTCTTCGAGCAATTTGGAAAGGTCTTCCCGTCGGTCCGGAGCTTTGTCGGGCGCGTTCATGGCCGTACTCAGCGAAAGCGAATGGTCTTGAAGAGAAACGGTTGCAAGCCGCCGCCGAGAAAGCCCGCGGCCATTGCGGCGGCCCAGAGCGGTGTCCCCGCCATGGCAAGGATGATACAGGTCAACGCGGTGACGATGATGCCGGCCGCCAGACGCCCATAGGCCTGGCGCGAATTGGCGAAAAGCTGCCCGCGAAGGAAAAGCGTAAAAGCGCTGCGTGCCATGGTCCACATTGAACGCCCCTCAACCGATCAGTGCAAGAACGATGACGGCGACGACAATGCCGGGCGCCCCCGCCAGCAAGCCGAACAGTCCGCCCATCTGAGTGGCGAGCTCCAAGCCGAATTGCTTGCCGCCGATGGCGATCCCCGCGAGCGCTCCCCCGGCCAGCGAAGCCAGGACGCCGATGCCGAGCGCGGCCAGCGACCAGGTGATGGGTTGTTGGAGCAGGGTGTCCATGGTCACGCTCGTTTCCTGGATTGCGCCGCGCGGTCAGCCGCTCGCCGCGTGTTTGGTTCCGCCGTTGCCGGCCGGCATCGTCATCAGTTCGCGTTCCAGTTGGAACAGGGCATCGGCGACGATGCCCGCCTTGGCAGTGTCGCCGTGGATTGTGAACAATTCGCGCGCTTCGGTGTAAAGCGCCCTGGCCGTAACGAGATTGGCCCGATTGCCGTGTTCGGGCTGCTCGGGATCGTCAGGCAGGTTTTGCAGGCAATTGGCCTTGTTAGTCAGCGTATTGGCATATTCGACCGGCATGGTCGCGCGGGTGCGAACCTTCAGCGCTTCGTCATAGGCTTCCAGCGCCCGCAGATTATTCTCCACGCCATGGGCTGACGATGCGTATTGCAACGCATTGCCGAGATTGTTCTGCAGCATGGCGTATTCGGTTGGGTGATCGATGAAGTTCACCACCCGCAAGCCCTCCTCGAACGCCTGCACCGCGAGAGCCTCGCGCATCTTGGCGCGTTCGTCGGCGAGCGGAATGGAAAGAAACGCCGTCGCGAGATTGTTTTGCAGGATCGCGAATTCCTGTGGGAAGCGCGCCCGGTCGAAGGTGCGCAGCGCACGCTGATAGGCGGAGATCGCGTCGGTGATGCGCGCCCGCCGCAGCCCCGCGAGACTTTGCAGCACCAGACCGAGATTCATTTCCAGCTCGGCCAGTTCCTCCGGCGTGCCATGCGCCTGGAAGATGGGCGAAACCGATTGGTAGGCGTCCCGCGCCAGTTCCAGCGAGGAGGGGTCTTCACCCGGCATCGCCTGAAGCGCGGTGCCTTTGCGTGCCGTGATACGGGCCTTCAGCAGTACATCGTCATCGGGGCAGATCGACAGCGCCCGGTCGCACAATTCGATCGCGGCCCTGAGCTGGGCAGGTTCTTTGGGCCTGTACTGCAAGCCCATGGCGATTTCCATAAGCATTTCGGCGCGTTCGGCCGATGTCGCCGTTTCGTCGTTTGCCGCCACCAATGCCGCAGCAAACTGATCCTCAAACAGATCAGTGGGCACAGCGTGCCTCCCCCGATTATTGATTAGAAGGTTGTTACCCAGGAAATATCATTCTCGGCAACACGTCAATTTATTATGCACATCGAAAACAAAGTTTACATAGGGAAGACTTCGTATGTGCGTAGTGCGCCGGATTCTTCGCACCAGGAATAAACGCCACGCCATTCCGCTTCGTCTTCCAATCCCTGGTCGCGGAAGAAGTCACCGGCGTCTATCACGCGGTCTCCGGCAGCATTCCGGATTTTCAGCACATATCCGCCCGACGCCGCGTGCCGGACCGGCAGAATCAGCAAATCCTTCTCTTTCCTCAGCAGGATGACGGTGCTGCAGCCCGGGAAAAAAGCGTCGTAGACTTGGCGCGCAATATAAACACGCCGCTGCCGCAGACTGACCTGCGCCGATTCCGGTGTCACCCGGCGCTCCCGTCCGCCGGCGGCGCCTCGGCGACCAAGGCGCGGATGCGTTCGGCGACCTTGCGGGCCGCGCCGGCCACCTTCTCCGTCAAGCCGATGCCGAGATCGAGGCTCTCCGCTTCGATGAGAAACACCGTGACATCAGAGGGGAAATGCTCGCGGAACATCTGCCGCCCGGCAAACAGCGCGTGATCCCAGCGAAAATCGTGCAGATTGAAGCCCGAGCGCGGCGGCTGCTCCAGCTCGCCGCCAGGCACCTCGAATATGGCGCCGCCCTCCGAGCCGGAACGGCAGGCATCCACGATGATCAGCCTGTCGCAGCCCTTGGCGGCGAACATGACCGCCATGCCGTCGGTTCCGGCATCCAGCAGGCGCATGGCGGGGTCTTGCGGCAGGGCCAGCGCGCCGTCCGGCCGCAGCAGCCGCAGCACCTCCGACGCGGCACCGTCATCGCGGCGATTGGGATTGCCGCAGGCGATGATGGCCAAGCCGCCCGCCATCGGTTTTCAAATCCGCCACAGCCTGCACGACCAATCCGCCTCGACCGGCACATCCAATTCCGGCAGCGTGCAATGCCGGCGGCGAATGAGATAATACATGCAGCTGCGGCACGACTGTTCAAGCTCGTTGTGATGGACCGGGCTCAGCAGAAAGCCCGCGATGACCAGTTTGGCCGGAAGGTCGGTGCCCTCTTCCTGCAGCCGCTTGACCAGCTCCTGCACTTGCTCATGCGTGTCGGCGCGCGGATAGGCCTCCGTCCCCAGGCCGCCCGCCAGCAGCGATTGAATTTCCTCGCGCGTCGCATCGTCCTTGTTGGCGTTCATGGCCTCCCCTTCCTTCCCGGGCTCAGACCAATTCAGAGCCCCGTTCCGTTTGGCCGCATTGTCCGGGCGCACACCGGCATCCACCCGCGCCTCGCGGGAACATGTTTGGAAAATACACTAGATACGCCACAGACGGCACCACCATTCCGGCTCGACCGGAACGGCCAGCTCCGGCAGGTCGCACCATTTGCGATGCACCAGATAATACATGCATTCCATGCAGCGTTGCTGATCGGGTCCCCATGGGTGGTTGACGAAGCCGCCGATGACCAGCTTGCCCGTCAGGTCGTTCGGGTCGAGCTGGCGCAACTGAAGCAGGATATCGGCAAACTCCTTGTCTGTTTCAGGAAAGGGCTCGACCAGGGTTTGCAGCCCCTGTTCGAGTAATTCGGCGATCTCCCGCAGCAGGTCGGGATGGTCGGCCTCTGAAAGCGCACTGCTCCACATTTCCCAATACCCTTCCTGCTGTGGTCCGGCGCTCGATCCGCACGGCGCAAAAATTTGTCGGTATCCGATCGCAGAATTTGCCGCTTCTGCGAACAGGGCTTATCGCCGTCGCCTCACTACCTCGGACTCCATGACCCCGCTTGCCTTCTCGGTGCCGCCCGGCTCACGCCGTGCGGAAACGTGCCAATTCCTTGCCCGTCTTGCTGTCATGCGCATGCACGGTGCAGACGAGGCAGGAATCATAGGAGCGGCAGACATGGCCGACCTCGACGGGATCGGACGCATCAGCGATCGGCGTTCCGATCAGCGCTTCCTCGATCGGCCCGCGGTCGCCGTCAGCGGTTCGGGGGCCGACGTTCCAGGTGGTCGGCGCGACGATCTGATAGTTCTTAATCTTGCCGTTCTGGATGTCGATCCAATGGCACAGCGCGCCGCGAATCGCTTCGGTGGCGCCCCAGCCGCGTCCGTCCTTCTCATTTGGCTTGATGTACCAAGACCCCTTCAGATCGAACTGGCGCAGGCTGCGCTCCGCTTCCCGGTAGAGCTTCACCAACTCATGCATCCGCGCGAAATGCCGAAGCAGCACGCTGGCGCCGCCCATCTTGCGGTACATGTCCAGGACGAGCGGGTCATGATGCTGCCAGCTATCGCCATGCAAGCCGCCGGCGACCACCTGACGCGCCAGCGGCCCGGCTTCCAGGCGACCGGCTTCCGCATGATGTACGGCGGTGGACCAGGAATATTTGCCGTTCATATCCGTATCGTTCTTCTGCAGCGGCACCGTGGTGCGGTCGAATGGATGCAGGCCGCCCGGCTCGTCATACCAGGAATGCACCGTATCCTCGCGCGTGTGGCCCTGGTTCATCAGCTCATGCGTGTCCTTGTGCCCGTCATAGACGCCGCTCTTCATGATAAGGGCGGCATTGCGGCCATCGATCGTCGGGCGATTGTAACGCGTCTCATGCGGCAGGTAGCCCCATGAGATGTAGCGGCCATGCCCCTTGCCGAACTTGTCCAGCCCGACATCGACGCTCATTCTCCAGAACAGGCCAAGATCGGAATTGGCGTGCTCGGGACGCTCGTCGAGCCAGGCGATGAAATCGTCATAGGAGCGGATTTCCTCATAGCGCTCGAACGAGCAGCCCAGCCACACCGGCTCGCACCAATTGCGCCGGAAATATTCCAGGATCGACCAGGCGCGCGTGACGTCGGTGAGGGTGGGCGCGCACATGACGCCGCCCGGCACCATGTAGCTAGAATGCGGCCACTGCCCGCCGAGCAGCGCGTAGATCTCCACCGGCCGGCCGGAAATCGTGACGCCGATCTCGTAATTGGTGCCGGTGAACGGCGCCCAGCGCTTCACCGCCTCCTCGTAGAAGGGCGAATGCGAGTAGTTCTTGTTGGTGTAGTCGATCATGAAGAGGCCGTAATGATGCCTCGGCAGGCTTTGCAGGCTCTCGGTGATCTGGCCGAGATTGCGCGCCAGGATGGCGTTCGGCGGCACTTCCGCCTGCCAGGCCGTATCGAGCGCCCAGGCCGCGCAGGTCAGATGCGAGGCGCCGCAAATGCCGCAAGCGCGCGGCGTGACGACGAGCCCGGCCTGCGGGTCCTTGTCGCGCAGGATGACTTCGAAACCTCGGAACAGCTCCGCCTGCGTCCAGGCGTTGACGACGATGCCGTCCTGAATGTCGACGCGGACATCGAGATCGCCTTCGACGCGGCCGACCGGGGAAATATCGAGGGTCTGGATAGCGGCAGTCATGGAATGGCTCCTAAGCGGAATAACGAAAGCGTCTTGAGCATCAACCCGGTGTCGATCGACACCGGCTCGGCTCAAGCAAAAGCGGGGGGCCGCTCCGAGCGGTCGGAACGGCGCCGGCTCTAGACGAAAATGTCTTCTTCGGCCCAAGCGGGCGAGGCAGCCTTGGCCGCCGCCGTCAGCTTGATATAGCCGGCCTTGCTGACGCCTTCCGGCATGTCCTTGGGAACACCCATCAGGGTCTGTGTCTTGAAGACGGTGCCGGGGGCGAGTTCGAAGAAGGGAAATTCCGGCTCGGTGCAGCCCAGGCACGGCATGCCGGCACGGGTCTTGGAGGATTGCCGGTTCCACAGGATGCGGTTGCAGGGCGAATGGGTCATCGGACCCCGGCAGCCCAGATCGTAGAACAGGCAACCCTTGCGCTGGCCGAATTCGGTGGCCGACACCTTATAGGCGAAGTGCATGTTCCGGGTGCAGCCGGTCTGTGTGAAGGTGCTGAAGAAGGTGCGGGGCCGCTGGAACTCGTCGAGGCTGATATCGGCGCCCCGGCCGGTTGCCAGCGCGACGACGATCTGCGTGATCCAGTCCGGATGGGCCGGGCATCCGGGAATATTGATCACCGGAACGCCGGCGCGCGACCGGTAGTTCGCGCCGAGAAAACCGCCATGCTTGCGCTTGAGATATTGCAGCCCCAGGCTGTCGGTCGGGTTCGGGTCCGTCGCCGGGATGCCGCCCCAGGTGGCGCAATCACCGATGGCAACCGTATAGCTTGCGACTTTCGACAGCTCGGCGACCCAATCCTTCATCGGGCGGCTGGCGAAACGGTTCCACTCCCCGGTGCCGCCCGGCGCGGTGATCACCGTGCCCTCGAAAACGAAAACGTCCAGCGGCATCTCGCCGGAGACCAGAGCGTTCAGGATACGCCGCAGATTGTCGCCCAGTTCCAGGCCGAGCGAGGGGTGCCAAAGAACGTTGATGCCGAAATCCGTCACCAGGTCGCACGCGCTTGGCTCCTCCGCGTTCAAGAACGACATGGTATTTCCGGAACAGGCGCCGCCCTGAAGCCATAATAGATTTGCCATTGCTTCCTCCAGTTTCGCCAGAAGCTTTATCCCCTTCTGCTTCTCGGAAGCAAGCAAAGCAAAGGCCGTGCCAAGTAGGGTTCGGCAGTAAAATCCGGCGTGTTTACTTGATTGGATGACGATCGGGCAGCGATGATTTCGCCAGGCGGTGATAAGTCGGTGCAAAGTTTGTTTGCACCGCAAACAATGTTTCCCTTTATAAAATTGGCGGCTTGCTCAGCCGTGCCGTCCGCCGCATTTGGGACAGGTGACTTCGAGCAGATAGCCATACCAGATGCCCTGGCAGTGGCTGCACCAATGTCCGGTGCCCTGGCGTCCCGGCCTGCCGAGATTTTTGGCGAGGTCGCTGAACCCCAGATCCTTGAAGCCGCTGGAGCGCGGCGGAACGCGCGATTGCGGGAACCGGACGACACTGGCGTCGACGCGCGGTGCGGATTTGTCTTTCTCAGGCATCACAGCTGCTCGTGGAGACCGTATCGCTTGATTTTATTGGCAAGCCCGACGCGCGACAACCCCAGTTCCTCGGCGACACGGCTCTGGTTCCAGCGGCAGCGGGCGAGCGCCTCGCGCACCAGATACCGCTCAAGGCTCTCCACCCTGTCCTTCAGCGTCTCGCCTTCGGGAAGGAATTGCGGCGACGATTGACCTGACCGGCGCGCCGGTGCCTCCAATATGCCCGGCGACATGTGCTGCGTGGTCAGATATTCACCGTCCTTTGCCAGCGCCAGCATGCGCCGCACTTCATTTTCCAGCTCTCTGATGTTGCCCGGAAAATTATAGGCCTCCAGCTTTTCCAGCGCCTTCGCCGAAATGCCCAGGATCTTCCGGCCGACCGAGGCGCTATGCTTGGCGGTAAAGAACTCGGCGAGGGCGGGGATATCCTCAGGACGCTCGCGCAAAGGGGGCACCTCGAACTCAAAGCCCCGCAGGCGGAAATACAGATCCTGCCGGAATTCACCGCTCGCGACGAGTGCTTTCAGCGGCCGGTTCGACGCCGCTAGCACCCGCACATCACAGGTCTGCGTCTTGTCGGAGCCAAGCGGCTTCACTTCACCCTCTTGCAGGAAGCGCAGCAGGCTGACCTGGAAGGTTTTGGAAACTTCGGAAATCTCGTCGAGAAAAACCGTCCCGCCGTCGGCGGCGCGGAACAGACCGAGCCGGTCGGACACCGCCCCGGTGAAGGCGCCGCGCTTATGGCCGAACAATTCGGAATGCAGCAATTCGTCCGGCATGCCGCCGCAATTCTGAAATCATCAGCGGACTGTTTTGGCGGAACGAATTGAAGTGAACGGCGCGCGCCAGAAGCTCCTTGCCCGTGCCGGTCTCGCCCTGAATCAGGATCGGCAGATCGGTCTTGGCGGCCTTACGCGCCAGATCGCACATTTCCGACATTTTCTCGCTGACATAGACCAGCTTCTCGAAACGCAGGCTCTCATTGCGCAGCGGCGTCACCGGGCGTTCGAATTCCGTCAGGTCCGATGAGAGCTTGAATTCGCGCGCCAGCAGGCGGTGGCGCTTGGCCAGTTCGCGCGCTTCGAGGCCGCGCTTGACCACCAGCCCGACCTGATGCGGATCGAGCGGCTTGCGCAGAAACTGATAGACGGAGGCCTGCGAAATCGCCGCCGGGACGCGCGCATACTGAGCGGGCAGGGCCAGAACGCGGATGACGTCGGGATGCGAAACCCTGAGGCCGGAGAGAAGCGCCAGCCCATCGGCGCCGTCATCGCTTTCTTCGGCGATCACCAGATCGACATGCACATCGGCAAGCGTCGCCCGCGCCTCCGTTGCCGACAGCGCCTGGAGAACACGGTAGCCATATTGTTCCGTCAGCAGCGCCTTGACCGGTGCCCTGTCCTGATCGGGCAGGGAAACGAGAAGGATAGTACCTGCTTTGTCCATGAGCGCGAAATCAATCCGAAAACCCGCCTCGCACCGGCGCAAGCGCGATGGCGAACGGGAGCGCCGCCGGGCCGGTCAGGCCAGGGAGCTACAAACCAAGTTTGCAATGTAACAAGTTGGGCGTATTTCTGCACTCGAAATTCGCCTCCGTACTAGATGATTCCAATCATTTTTCCGTTTACGGCGCACCCTCGCAATACCGCAGCAATTCAGTTTAGACGTCGACCTATGGGATATTACGTATTTCGTACCTGCGCAAGACAGTCTCATAGTTTCGCCTTGAACAAACTTGTTCGCCGCACGTCGAGGGTGAAAATCCAGGGCGTGAGAGTTAAGTGCCTGCATTGGGTCATCTCGAATTATTGTTTTGTTGCGGAATTTTGCTCCGAGCATCCGAGCCCGCCGATGCAGCGCCTCGCCGGCGACCTGAACGCGTAAAGTAAGATTGCTTAATGCCGCTGAAATCTGGATCGCTTCGAACATCCCTGCCGTGCCGGGCGCACCATGCCCGCCTGCGCTGCGGCGCCCTGGCGGTCAGCGGGCGCGGATCGGCTTTTCTGCACTCGAGACTATTCGGCCATCCCGCATGACTCCAGCACAGCTCCGGCTATTGCAACGCAGCTACGCCAAGATCGAGCCGATTGCCGATCAGTTCGGCACGATTTTCTATGCGCGGCTGTTCACCATCGCCCCGGAAATCAGGCCGATCTTTCGAACCGATCTCAAGGCGCAGCAATCGAAATTCATGAAAGTGATCAAGGAGGTGGTGCAGCTTCACCTGCGCGCCATCGTCTCCTTGCCGGTGACCGCGCAAACCTCCAGCCGCGCGGTTCTGCCGGGCGCCTTCTGGTCGGGCAAGCTGCACGCGGCCTACGGAGTCCGGTTTGAAGATTACGCCATCATGAAGTCGGCGCTTGTCTGGGCGCTGGAAAAAACACTCGGCGCGGACGCGACGGATGATGTGAAGGACGCCTGGAGCGCGGCCTACGACATTGTCGTCAACGCCATGGAGGAAGGCATGCTCAGCGAAGACGACAATGAGACCGAACCCGAAAACGAAATGACGTCGCGGCTCGACGCCGCCGAGAACGCCGAAGATATAGAAGTTCTGTTCAAGCGGCGCATCTAGTGGATCGAACCTGACATTTGAGCCCAGTGCGGAGCGTCTGACGAAAGCGCTAAGCCTGCAAAAATGTCAGGTCAATTCGATCCATCAGCAAAAATGCTGGCGGTTCGGAACATTAGAGACGAACCACTAGCTTTCGTCGGGGGTCGGTGGAAATTGCGATTCGTGCTTGGGAACGCGTGGACCGGAACGGCTGGCTTTGACCGAATAGGGACGGGAAGACGATGAGCAAGATTCGCCTCGCGCAATATGGCGGCTATATCTTCATGGTGCGGACGGTGATGACGCCGACGCAGGTGGCCCTGGTTCAGGACAGTTTCAGAATCCTCGGACGGCAGGCTCATGAAGCGAGCCGGATATTTTATGACGAGCTGTTCCAGCTCGCGCCTGATCTGCAGGGTCTGTTCCCGGAGGATATGTCGGCGCTCAAGGTCAAGTTCATGCAAATGATGTCGACCATCGTCCGAAGCCTGGATCAGATCGCCACCGTTTCCGAGGATATGGTGGATTTGGGCCGCAGACATATGTCTTACGATGTCGAGGATGAGCACTATGCGGCCTTCGGCGATGCGCTGATGTCGATGCTGACCCGCCTGCTCGGCCCCGATTTGACCCCTGAACTCGCCGATGCCTGGGCCGCTGCGTATCAAATGCTCGCCCGCGTCATGCAGGAATCGGCTGCCGCAGCGCATGCGTCCGAGAATTTCTACGCCGCAATCATCCGCAGCGTCATGGCGGCGCATTACGGCCTCTCTCCGGTTGCGGACAAGGCGGTCTCCGGGCGGGCCGCCATCACACACGGGATCGAACGCGGCGGCCAGGTGGTGCGGTTCTCCTAGATCATGATTGCTTTAAACGGAAACGATCATGATCTAGATTCCTTTGATTTCGCACGATTTTTCGGGAAAACCGGTGTCCACTTTTCCCGATCGTGCTCTAAGAGCGCGAGGGAAAGGCGGGGCGCGCTCGAAGCTAAACGCTAAAGCGTTGGCACGACTGCAAAACCTATAGGCGCCGCTCCGCCCTCCTGGACGATCTCCACGCCCGCGACCAGCGCCCCTGGCGGTCCCTCGCGGCACAGCTCGACCATCCGGGCGACCGCCTCAGGGCGTCCCGAAATCAGCATTTCGACCGCGCCCGCCCGGCGGTTCCTCACCCAACCATCCAGCTTTAGCGCTGCAGCCGTTTCCGCCGTCCAGGCCCGGAAATATACCCCCTGCACCCGCCCAGTCACCCGCAGATGAACGGTGCGTGATCCCGCCTCGCGCGCGGTGCTTGCGCCGCGCGCGGTCGGGGCCGGACGTGCGGAGGAGGCATCATCCTTTTCCATAGTATCCCTGCCGTTGACTGTATCCTATCAGGAGCCTAATTTGCATGGATTCACATATTGGGTTGCATTCAAGTAATTATATTTACCTGTGCGAAAACACTTTAGAGTCGGCTCCGATGTCCAAAAACAAAATGCCGGGCGTAGATAGTCAATCCGAAAGAGAAATATTTGGGCAGAATTTTCGCGAGGCCCGGGTGAAGATCGGCCTCAGCCAAAGGGACGTGCACAGACTGACAGGCGTGGCGCAGTCGCACATTTCCGAGATCGAAACCGGCGTATCGAACATCTCGATCGATACGATGGTGAAGCTGGCGACAACCGTCCGGCGGCCGCTTTGGAGGCTGTTCAAGCCGGCACCGGACAAGAAAAGCTGACCACGCCGGGCGCTCCGGACATGCCGCCACCGTGCTTGCCGCCGGCAGTCATCCCGTGCTGTCCGGCCGCGCGTATTTTCCCGCTCTCACGGCCAATCGCTTGAGGCATTGGCAAGCAAAATCAACAATCACCAGTGTAATTCTTCTTCGCCGAGCAAGCGTTGTTGACTTCGCCCCCGGTTCGGAGGGAAGTTGATACAGGGCGCCGAAGCGGCGCGTCCGAGCCGGACCCGATACAGCCGTGTGCTGAGCGTTCACGCGCGGCGGCACGTTCAAAGCGCTCATTGCCCGTCATCCCAATATCCGAAATGGAGGTTTGCCATGCAGGAAATGCCGCATTTCGCCGAAATGCCGGATTCCGTCCGCAGCATCATGAAAGCGAGTATCGACCAGGCGCGCAAAGCGTTTGAAACGTTCATTTCAACCAGCCAGCAGGCCATGTCCGGCTTCGAGGCACCGGCAAATCCCGCCACCGACGGGCTGAAGCAGATCAACGAGAAAATGGCCGACTATACGCGCATGAACGCGGATGCCAATTTCCGCTTCGCCCTGAAGCTTGCGGACGCCAAGCAGATCAACGAAGTCATCGAAATGCAGAACAACTACGTCCGCGAAATGATGGAATCCTACGCCAAGCAGATGGAAGAAATCAGGTCGTTGACCGTTCGCCTGATTCAGGACGGAACGAAGAACGTCAGCACCCACATGCAGGGCGGCGGCTCCTGATCGCCTGAACGGACGAAGGTCCAAGCCGGCGGGGACGCCTCCGAACGGTGCGGCATCGGCAGCATCCAGGCCCGGAAAACGGCGGACCGCAGTCCGCCGTTTTCGGTTCGACCGAGGCGCTTTGCGGCCACAGGCAGGTGACATAATCTTTCCATGCCGTCGCCATTCATGCGCTGGCCCTGAAACAGCCATAAGCCAAGATTAACTGGCATACATAAGACGTTCCGGGGGCAATGGCGGCTATCTGGCGGCGGACAGGCGCGCGCCAGTACCGACCGGCGAAAATCGGCTGTGCACAAATGGTAACCTACTGGTTTGCGAATGTAGGGGCGCAGATCGGGGGTGAGTTCGGTAACATAAGTGCCGCAAAACTCGAACTTATTCCAGCCAGATGTTCTGAAACGCGACAAATACGAAAGCGGGTTGCTTTCGTATTATTAAATAAGTAATATTTTTATCGAATTGCGCATATCGGACTTGTTTGGAGAGTGGCGAATGTCGTATTTCCGGATCGCCGAGAGTTTTCGTGGGTCAGCAGTCGCCAAGCCTTTGCTGCGTGTTGAGGCCTTGTCGAAGACGTTCGGCGGCATAGCCGCAATCGGAAACCTCTCTTTTGTCATTAGGGCCGACGAGATCGTCGGCCTTATCGGCCCAAAACGCTCGGATCGATCGACCATAGTGGATCTGCTTGCAGGCAAGATCAAACCGAACTCCGGCAGCATTAAAATTGCGGGCGAGGATGTCTCCCAGCTTGGATGTGAGGCCCGTCTTCGCCACGGCGTCGTACGCGGGCCGCAGCTGGCAAATCTTTTTCAGGACCTGACGGCTCTCGAAAACGTCCTGCTTGGCGGCGGGGCGCGTCTGCCGCCGCTTTTCCCCAGGCGCGGCGGCAGGACCTATCGCGACGAAGCCGTTGCAGCGCTCGACCTGGCGGGCCTTGCCGACATGAGCGACGTGCGCGTCGCGGATATGTCGCTTTGCGAACAGCGCTTTCTGACGATCGCCATCGCGATCAGGAGCAAGCCGTCGCTGTTGCTGCTCGACAGTCCGGCTGCCGGGATGACCAAGGCCGAGCGCGTGTCACTGGGTTCCGTGCTCTCCAACACTCGCGATACCGGCATTTCCATCCTTATCACCGAGCCGGCTATGGGGCCGCTGACGCAAATCTGCGACCGCGTCCTCGTGCTGAGTTCGGGCCGGATCATCGCCGACGACGCACCGGCGATGATCGCCGGCAATGCGGCGGTGCTCGAGGCCTATATCAGCCGCACGCAATAGAGGCTGGTGGTTCATCTCTAGCATTCCGAACCGCTAGCATTTTGCTGATGGATCGAATTAACCTGACTTATAGGCTTAGCGCTTTCGTCAGAACTCTCCGCGCGGGGCTCAAATGTCAGGTCGATCCACTAGCACGGGATCATTTCTGACGGAAACGATCCTGCGCTACCTATTTGCTTGCGCACGATTTTTCAGGAAGACCGGTATCCACTTTTCCTGATCGTGCACTAGGCGCGGTCCATGACCGCCGCGAGCTGCTCCAGGATTTTCGTCCAACCGGCCTTCGTGCGCGCCGCATAATCCGGCGGCACGCCATCCTGGGTCACGCTGAGATCGCAGCCCCTATCGGCCGGACGGATCTCTACCGTGACGCGCGTTTTGACTTCAGCCATCCCGGAAACCGTGAACTCGAAGACCAGCCGTCGCGGCCGGTCGATCTCGAGATAACGGCCGAGATGCTCGACATCCTTGCCGTCGCGGCGATCGACGAAGGCGAAGGCGCCGCCCACACGGGGGTCGATCTCGGCGCGCACCATCTGCCCCGCCGGCGTGGCGAACAGGAACTTGCCGGCCTTCTGCGGATCGAGCCACGCGTCGAAGACGCGCTCGGCCGATTGCGTAAAGTGCCTGCTGACGCGCAACGGTGCGGGGGTTTTATCGGTCACTTGGGGCTCTCCCTTTGTCTTGGGTCGGACGATCTCCGGCTCGTCCTGGCATCGAGCGGCGCCCCGAGGGCGCTCCGTTTCGCTCTGCACCGCGTCCGGGTGAGATGCGGCTGATTCACCGAACAGCTTCATTCAACCGATTAGTTGAACTTCTCCATGGAGTCAAGTTCGGAGCGGCCACCACCTCCTCCAGTCAAATCGGCTTGTGCTTTCGGGGCCAGCCGGGCTATCGCTGTGCCCGACGCACCATCGGCAGCATGATCACACGATGAGCCAGCAACACAGCGATGCGCGCAAGGCGCGCGGTTATTTCGGCATCGGCGCGGAGCGTATTTCTAAGCCGCGCAATCTTGGCAATCTGTTCCGCTCGGCGCACGCATTCGGCGCCAGCTTCGTTTTCACGATCGGTGCCCATCCCGACGCGCTCGACTTCTTCGCCGATACTTCCAAGTCGAGCAACCACTTGCCCTATTACCATTGGAAAACCCTGGGTGATATGCGCCTGCCGGACGATTGCCGCCTGGTGGGCATCGAGCTGATGAGCGAATCAGAAGAACTGCCCAGCTTCCGCCATCCGGTGAGGGCGGCCTATGTTCTAGGCCCCGAGCTTGGCGCAATTTCTCCCGATCTGGTTGCCTGCTGCGATCATCTCGTCCGTATTCCCACCGATTTTTGCATCAACGTCGCCACGGCCGGCGCGGTGGTAATGTATGACAGGGTAAGGACCCTTGGACGTTTCCCGCCGCGTCCATTGATGGTAGGTCCGTCACGCCGCGCATTAAAATGATGAAGAATTGGTAATTTTCCCCTGGCCTGCTGGCCAAGCAAAGTGCAAATCGATATAGATGTCCCACGGAAAATGAACCAATGCGGAGACGTTTAAGGATGCGACTGGCCTCTGCCTGCGTAGCTGCTGGCTTGATTTGTGCCGCGCCGTCGGCCTACGCCCAAAACGCAAAACTGCTTAAGACGTTCGACGACTGGCAGGTATTCATCCATGACGCCAAGGATGAAAAGGTCTGCTTTGCGGCGTCGGCGCCGAAGGAAATGCTCCCAAGGGAGTCAATCGCGGTTCGGTCTTTCTGTACCTCACGACCTGGGCGAAGGACGGGGTCCGCAACGAATTCAGTGTCAAGATCGGCTACACTCTGAAGCCCGAGAGCGTGCCTGTCGTCGAGGTCGGATCGGACAAGTTTCAGCTCTACCCCAAGGACGACAAAGCGTTCATGCGCGATCCTGCCGAAGAACGGAAGCTCATTGAATCCATGCGAAAGGGTTCCGATCTGTCGGTGAAGGGCGTGTCGACCCGCGGCACCGAAACCACGGACACATATTCGCTCAAGGGGCTCGGCGCTGCGTTGACTCACGTCGAGGCCAGTTGCCCGTAATGCGTCGATCCGAGGGCCGGCCGGAGTTGGGCGACATCGATGCGGAACATATAGCCGCCGTGCCGTAAGCGGATTGAATGCGCCGGTGCATGATCGCGCCGGACCTGAGGCTCATCAAGGCAAGCTCGGATCATGAGCATAGGTGTCGATTCCAAATTGCCGGCGGAAGCCGCCCTCTGCCGCGATGCCAAGGCGGCAGATATTGCTGGCGCCTCGGGCGCGGAGCGGCATTCGCTGCTTGGCCTGTCGCGTGCAGGGATCGGCGCGGCGCTCGGCGAGATCGGCGTCGGGGCGTCGCAGCGGCGCATGCGCGCGGCGCAGCTCTGGGGCTGGATTTACGGGCACGGCGCCACCGAGTTCGGCGGCATGACCAACATCGTCAAGGAGCTGCGCGCCACGCTCGGCGCACAGCTTCGACCTGGCCCGGCCCGAAATCGTCACCGAGCAGATTTCCTCCGACGGCACCCGCAAATGGCTGTTGCGCCTCGCGCCGGCGACGGCCGGGCGAGCGGGCGCCGGAAATCGAAACGGTCTACATCCCCGAATTCGACCGCGGCACGCTGTGCATTTCCAGCCAGGTCGGCTGCACGCTGACATGCACCTTCTGCCACACCGGCACGCAGCGCCTGGTGCGCAATCTGACCGCCGGCGAAATCGTCGGCCAGATCCTCCTGGCGCGCGACCGTCTCGGCGAATGGCCGGGCGCCGCCCTGCCGGAACAGGCGCAAGGGCTTCCGCAGGCCGAGCGCAAGATCACCAACATCGTGCTGATGGGCATGGGCGAGCCGCTCTACAATTTCGACAATGTGAAACAGGCGATGGAGATCGCCTCGGACGGCGACGGGCTGTCGGTTTCGAAGCGCCGCATTACCCTCTCGACCTCCGGCGTCGTGCCGATGATCGCGCGCGCCGGAGCGGAAATGGGCGTCATGCTGGCCATTTCGCTGCATGCCGTGCGCGACGATCTGCGCGACGTGCTGGTGCCGATCAACAGGAAATACCCCATCGCCGAACTTATCGAGGCCTGCCGCACCTATCCGGGGCTGACCAACTCCCGCCGCATCACCTTCGAATATGTGATGCTGAAGGGCGTCAATGACAGCGTCGCCGAAGCCAGGGCGCTGGTCCGGCTGCTTGCGGGCATTCCCGCCAAGATCAATCTCATCCCGTTCAATCCGTGGCCCGGTTCGCCCTATGAATGCTCCGACTGGGAACAGATCGAGCGCTTCGCCGAAGTGGTGAACCGCGCCGGCTATGCCAGCCCGATCCGCACGCCGCGCGGCCGCGACATCATGGCCGCCTGCGGGCAGTTGCGCTCCGCCAGCGAGACGGTCAGGGCCAGCCTGCGGCGGGCCGATGCCGCCGCGGCCTTGCCCGCCGATGCGGGCGGCGCCGTTTCATGATCTGGCCCACGCTGCGCCGTGTCTTCGCCGTCGCCTTCGGCTTTTTCCTGGCGGTCATTGCGGGAGGCCTCACACTTGTTCTTGCTCGGTTCGCGCTGGGCCGCCGGAGAGGCAACCGCCTTCACGCCCGCAGGACGCCGACGAGATGTCGCGCGCGATGAACGAGGCGCTCGGCGTCATCGCGTTTTTCTTCACCGTCACGCCGGCGCTGACGCTGCTTCCCGCGCTGCCACCGCCGTCGTCGGCGAGGTGGCGCGCATCCGATCGCTGCTCTATTACGTCGTGGCCGGCGGGGCGTCTGCGGCGCTGATGCCGCTCATCGCCGTACACCCGCAAGGAGCGGAGACCTACAGCTCCTATGCGGCGCCCTATTTCACCCTGATGGCCACGGCCGGTTTTGCCGGGGGCATCGTCTATTGGCTCGTCGCCGGACGGAACGCATAAGCCGCGATATGCCGGCATCACGATCGGAAAGCAGGCAGTGGCAGGAGACATGTTGAATGGACGGAACCCTGCGTTTTCTTCTGCCGGTTTTGCTTGTCGCGGTCACGGTGGTGCTGCTGCTCGGCCTGTGGAACATGCTGCGCGGCGGCAATCCCGGCCGCAGCCAGACATTGATGCGCTGGCGCATCGGCCTGCAATTCATCGCGATCATCATCGCCATGGCCGTGCTCTATTTTTCCCACTGAGGGCCGATATGCCGGTGCGGCGCGGGCTGGCGCGCATGCCCCGCTGGCCGTTCTCCGCCGATAGATGGTAATCTCCGGCCAGCAAACGGAGCGGGATTCATCGACATGGTGGTTCTGACGAAAATCTACACGCGCACCGGCGACCAGGGCACGACCGCGCTCGGCGACGGCACCGGCTGCCGAAATACGACCTGCGCATCACCGCCTACGGAACGGTGGACGAAACCAACGCCTCGATCGGGGTCGCCCGCCATGCGCTGGGCCTGAACGACCAGGCGGTCGGCGCCATGTTGCAGCGCATCCAGAACGACCTGTTCGATCTCGGCGCCGATCTGTGCGTGCCCGATCGCGGCGAGCCGCTGCCCTTACGAGCCTTTGCGCATGACCGAGGCGCAGGTCGACTTGGCTGGAAGCAGAGATCGACCGGCATGAATGCCGAGTTGAAGCCGCTTGCCTCATTCGTGCTTCCGGGCGGCACGCCGGCGGCCGCCGCGCTGCATGTGTCGCGTACAATCTGCCGCCGCGCCGAGCGGCATATGGTGGAACTGGCCGCCCGTCCCGATGAGCCGGTCAGCGCCGCGGCACTGAAATATATGAACCGACTGTCAGATCTGCTTTTTGTTGCGAGCCGCTATGTCAATGGCAAGGGAAGTTGTGATATTCTTTGGCAGCCGGGGCAGAACCGTTAGAGGGAACGCAATTGTTTGTACCATTGTGGGACTTGAACCATCTTGAACGGGTGCGTTTCCAATATGTGACGGTCGGCATTATCCTCGCCAATGTCATCATCTATTTCGCTCTGCAGCTTGGCCTGGTCTATCCCGTCAGCGAAGCGACGCAGGTGAGCTTCGCCCTGGTGCCGCACGAATTCCTCGCCAATTTTCTGCACCAGCCGGTAAGCACCGCGCCGGCAACCGGGCCGATTCCCGGAGCGCCTGACGCTGCTCACCTATATGTTCCTGCATGGCAATTTCATGCATCTGTTCGGCAACATGATCTTTCTCTGGGTCTTCGGCGACAATGTCGAAGACGCCATGGGAAACATCCGCTTCCTGTTCTTTTACCTGACTTGCGGCGTCTTCGCGGGGCTGACCCACATTCTGATTTTCGCCCAATTCGGATGTGCCGCTGATCGGCGCCAGCGGCGCGGTCTCGGGCGTGATCGCGGCCTATCTGATCCTGTATCCGAATGTGCGCGTCTGGTGCCTGTGGTTCTTCCGCATACCGCTGCGGGTCAGCGCCGGTTTCGCCCTGCTCGTCTGGATCGGGTTGCAGGTGCTCAGCATCGTGCTCAACTCCGACGCTTCCGTCGCCTGGTGGGCACATATCGGCGGATTGGTGGCGGGCGCCGTCCTGATCCTGTTCATGCGAAAACCGGGCGTGCAGCTCTTCAACCGGACGACCGGCCTGGAGCCGCAGCCGCCTGTCGCCACCGGGCGGCAAGAAGCGTGACATTATAGGCAGATGCGTCTTCCGTGTGCATTGACTTGCAGGCGGCCGCGCATTAGCCTCAATTTCTTTCGCAGTTGCGAAACGCCCTCTCGAACGTGCCGTTCGGCCGAGAATCGTGCCGGCCGGCCGGGTGACGGCCAGGCCGTTCCGTGAGAGGTGAATTGGGAGGCGCGGTGCATGAAGGTGCTGGTTCCGGTCAAGCGTGTCGTTGACTATAACGTCAAGATCCGGCTGAAGCCGGATGGCAGCGGCGTCGATACCGCCAATGTCAAGATGTCGATGAACCCGTTTGACGAAATCGCCATCGAGGAAGCCATCCGCTTGCGGGAAGCCAAGGTCGCCACCGAAGTCGTCGCCGTTTCCATCGGACCGCAAAAGGCGCAGGAAACCTTGCGCACCGCCCTCGCCATGGGCGCCGACCGCGCCATTCTGGTCAAGACCGAAATCGCCATCGAGCCGCTCTGACGTCGCAAAGATCCTGAAGGCGATTGCGGACGAGGAAAAGCCCGACATCATCATCCTCGGCAAGCAGGCGATCGACGACGACGCGAATCAGACCGGGCAAATGCTGGCGGGGCTGCTCGGCTGGCCGCAGGGCACCTTCGCCTCCAAGATCGCGCCCGCCGATGGGCAGCTGCGCGTCACCCGCGAAGTGGATGGCGGATTGCAGACCGTCCTGTTGAAGCTGCCGGCGGTGCTTACCACCGATCTGCGCCTGAACGAGCCGCGCTATGCGACGCTCCCCAACATCATGAAGGCCAAGAGCAAACCTTTAGCGGAAATCGACGCGGCGACCTTGGGGATCGATCTGGAGCCGCGCATCAAAATCGTAAAGACCGAGGAGCCGGGCGCCCGCAAGGCCGGCGTCAAGGTTTCCAGCGTCGCGGAACTCGTGTCGAAGCTGCGGGATGAGGCGGGAGTGATCTGATGGCTCTGCTGCTGTTTGCCGATCATGCCGGCGGCGTTCTCGGTCCCGCGACGGCCAAGACGCTGAGCGCCGCGAAAGCCATTGGCGGCGACGTCGATATTCTGGTCGCGGGCAAGGGTTGCGGTGCCGCTGCCGAAGCCGCCGCCAAGCTCGGCGGCGTGCGCAAGGTCCTGCTCGCCGATGCCGATCATCTCGCGGGCGACCTGGCCGAGGAACTGGCCGCGCTCGTCACGCCGCTGATGCAAGGCTACGACGCGCTGATCGCCCCGGCGACCACGACCGTCAAGAATTTCGTGCCGCGCGTCGCCGCCCAGCTCGACGTGCCGCAGATTTCCGAGATCATCGCCGTCGATGCGCCGAACCGCTTCGCGCGTCCGATCTATGCGGGCAATGCGATCCAGGTGGTGGAAACGCCACCGGGCATGAAAATGGTCATCACCGTTCGCGCGCCGGCCTTCCCGGCCGCCCCTGAAGGCGGCGCGGCGTCCATCGAAACCATCCAAGTTCCCGCCCCGGTCGGGCTTTCGCAATTCGAGGGCGCCGAACTCTCCTCCTCCGACCGGCCCGAACTGACCGCCGCCCGCATCATCATTTCCGGCGGACGCGGCATGCAGTCGGGCGAGAATTTCAAACTGATCGAGGCGATCGCCGACAAGCTCGGCGCGGCCATCGGCGCCAGCCGCGCGGCGGTCGATGCCGGCTACGTGCCCAATGATTATCAGGTTGGCCAGACCGGCAAGATCGTCGCTCCCGAATTGTACATTGCCGTCGGCATTTCAGGTGCAATTCAGCATCTGGCAGGTATGAAGGACGCCAAGGTGATCGTGGCGATCAACAAGGACGAGGACGCGCCGATCTTCCAGGTCGCCGATTACGGTCTGGTCGCGGACCTGTTCCAGGCGTTGCCGGAGCTCGAAGCTGAACTGACCAAGGCAGGATTTTAGAGCATGATCCGCAAAAGTGGATGCCGGTTTTGCGGCGAAGATCATGCTCAGGCAGAAAGCATGATCCGCAAAAGTGGATACCGGTTTTGCGATGAAGATCATGCTCAGGCAGAAAGCATGATCCGCAAAAGTGGATGCCGATTTTGCGATGAAGATCATGCTCAGGCAGAAAGCATGATCCGCAAAAGTGGATGCCGATTTTGCGATGAAGATCATGCTCAGGCAAACAGATAATTCGTAAACCCAACTTTCGGGGCCGCACATGACCAGCATGGAAACCAATCGACCCTCCGCCGCTCGTCAGCCGGCCGGCCCCGCAGCATCCAATACCGGCATCAAAACCGTCGGTATCGTCGGTGCGGGACAGATGGGCAACGGCATCGCGCAGGTCATCTCGCTCGCGGGCTACGACGTCGCGCTGAACGATCTCTCCCAGGAGCGGGTCGAGACGGCGCTCGCCACGATCAACGGCCACATGTCGCGGCTGATCGCGCGCGGCAAGCTCACCGACGCCGAGCGTGAGCAGGCGCTCGCCCGTATCCGCTACGCCCCGTCGCTGGAAGATTTCGCCGAAACCGACCTGGTGATCGAGGCGGCTATCGAGGATGAGGACGTCAAGCGCAAAATCTTCCAGACGCTGTGCCCATTCCTGAAATCCGACGCCATTCTGGCGACCAACACCTCCTCGATTTCCATCACCCGCCTGGCCGCCTCGACCGACCGGCCGGAGCGCTTCATCGGCATGCACTTCATGAATCCGGTTCCGCTGATGGTGCTGGTGGAAATGATCCGCGGCATCGCCACCGAGGAGGCCACCTTTGCAGTGGCGCGAGAATTCGTCTCCAGCCTTGGCAAAACCGTGGCCGTGTCCGAGGACTTCCCGGCCTTCATGGTCAACCGCGTGCTGCTGCCGATGATCAACGAGGCGATCTACACGCTCTATGAGGGCGTCGGCACGGTCGAGGCGATCGACACCGCGCTGCGGCTGGGCGCGAATCATCCGATGGGACCGCTGCAACTCGCCGACTTCATCGGCCTGGACACCTGCCTTTCGGTCATGCAGGTGCTGTATGAGGGGCTGGCGGATTCCAAATACCGGCCCTGCCCACTGCTGGTGAAATATGTCGAGGCAGGTTGGCTCGGGCAAAAGACGCAGCGCGGCTTTTACGATTATCGAGGCAAGGTGCCGGTGCCGACGCGCTGAGCGGTGTGCGCTCACCCGTGCTGCCCCCCGTCCCCCGTCCTGGCTGTTCAGGGGCGACTTATACCGCACCTCCTCTGGCGGCAGCACGGCATACTACCTCGTCTCGTACGACACCAAATTTTGGCCGGCGTCGTAGCCAAAGGAGGTCGGCCTCGCGCCTCCGTACACGATATCGTTGACCATAGAGACCACTTGGTGGACCCAAGATCCAATCTTTGAGGCGCCAGCAACCTCATTCATTTCTTCCGGGGTAAGCTCCCGCATCGCGAAATCTCCGCTCTGCGGGGTGATCTTCATTTCCATCATTGTCTTTCTCCTTGTGAATGAAAGGCGTTTAGCTCCGATCCGTCGGTATTCCGCCCAACCTATAGGGGTTGTTGACGCTTCGATTTTTACCTGATTGCGCCGTTTTGGATGTTCCGCAGGTTACATGTCAGGCTGATCGCAAAGAAATAGCGTGGTAGCTTCGACGCAGCGAAAGCAAAGTTCTCGATCATTGGGCCTTCAAGGCTGCGCATCCTTCCGTGCTCACGCTGGCCGAAAGCTGTCCTTCCCCCTATTACATGGACGAGGGCTGCGGCGGCGCGTCATAACGCATTGACGTTCGGCGGCTCTGCCGCATTGACACGTTGAGAAAAGGGCACCACTTTCTGCGCGGCGGTAATCCGATGCGGCTAACCGCGCCCCGTCTCCGCGTCCGGCCAAGAAGGGAAGCTGATGTCCGACGATCAATCCGGTCGCAACCCCGGCCCGAGCCAGGTGCCTCTTTCCCTTTTCAGCGACACGATTTTCGCGCCCATGAAGCGGGACGCCTGCGAGAGCTGGGCCGATCCGGTCTTCACCGGCGCGCTGGTGCTGGCCGACGGCACGGTGATTCAGGGCTTTGGCCTGGGCGCAACCGGCCGCGCGGTCGGCGAATTGTGCTTCAACACCGCGATGACAGGCTATCAGGAAATCCTCACCGATCCGTCCTATGCCGGACAGATCGTCACCTTCACCTTCCCCCATATCGGCAATGTCGGGGCCAATGTCGACGATGCGGAGACCTCCAATCTGGCGGCGGCGTCGGGCGTGCGCGGCTGCGTGCTGCGCGCCAACATCACCGCGCCGTCCAACTATCGCGCCATGCAGCATTTCGATGCCTGGCTGAAATCGCGTGGCATCGTCGGCCTGTGGGGCATCGACACGCGCGCGCTGACCGCGTTCATCCGCGAAAAGGGCATGCCCAATGCGATCATTGCCAATGATCCGGCGGGCAAGTTCGATCTCGACGCGCTGAAAGCTCAAGCCCGCGCCTGGCCGGGCATCGAGGGCATGGACCTCGCCAAGGACGTGACCGCCGGACAAAGCTATCGCTGGGACGAGACCGCCTGGAGCTGGGAAGAGGGCTTCGGCCGGCAGGAGGCGCCCGATTTCCACGTAGTCGCCATCGATTACGGGATGAAGCGCAATATCCTGCGCTGTCTCGCGACCGCCGGCTGCCGCGTCACCGTGCTGCCGGCCACCGCGACCGCCGAGGAGGTCCTGGCGCACAAGCCCGACGGGGTGTTTCTCTCCAACGGTCCCGGCGATCCGGCGGCGATGAGCGATTACGCCGTGCCCGCGATCCAGGAGATCGTCGGCTCGGGCAAGCCGGTTTTCGGCATCTGCCTTGGGCATCAATTGCTGGCGCTGGCGCTGGGCGCCCAGACGCGCAAGATGCACCAGGGGCATCACGGCGCCAACCATCCGGTGAAGGACTTCACGACCGGCAAGGTCGAGATCACCTCGATGAATCACGGTTTCACCGTCGACACCAAGACGCTGCCCGACAGCGTCGAGGAGACGCATGTCTCGCTGTTCGACGGGTCCAATTGCGGCCTGCGCCTGAAAGACCGGCCGGTGTTCTCGGTGCAATACCACCCGGAAGCGTCGCCCGGCCCGCAGGACAGCCACTATCTGTTCCGCCGCTTCATCAATCACATCCGGCAGCGGAACGATATGGAGCTGGTGACGGAATAAGGCGCGGTGACCGGCCGCCCGGAAGCGGCATCAGTTGCGCTGCACCTGCTGTTCGGGCAGTTCAGAGCTTTGCGGCGGTGTCGCGGGGACTTCCTTCATCGCCGCCGCCAGCAACTGCGCCGCTTGCTCATTGCCCAACGGCGTCATATGGCCGAATTCCTCGCCTTCGACCGTATAGTACTGCGCGACGAGGTCGGGGTCGCCATGCGTCAGCGCCTTCAGGGACGCGAACTGATCGACCACCTGAATGCCAGCATGCTGGCTGCATTCGGTGAGCTTTTTCATATCGTTGAGGATATACGGCTCTTCGAGCACCAGCTCACCGCTATATTGCAGCAGCAGCAAAAGCCGCACTTGCGCGTCGTCCGTCCGCTGCTTCAATCTTACGAGCAACTTGCAGGTGATATCGACGGCGTCGATATCCACCTCCTCATACATCGAAGCTTCAGTCGGATACCAGAAGGACGGGGTCAACCGACTGAACAGATGGTCGCTCAACGCTGAATAGCCGAGCACCGAGCGAAGCGCCTTGCTGATGACGCCTTCCTTGACATTGCTTTCGATCGGGCCTGGCGGATGATAGATGAGCTGGCCGTTCTCAGCCGTGAAATAGGGCTTGGGGGCTCCGGCCTGCGACAGCGCGGCGCGATAGATATCCACCTCGGTGAAACCGATGATCATCGTCTTCGGCTTGACGATCGGCAGGGTTTGCTCCGCCCGGAGTATGATTTGATCCGTTGCGAAGCCGGCAACCCCGGCATTGATCACTGGCGTACTGGTCATCTTCTCAAGATGCGAAGGCCAGGTGTTTGAGTCATCGACTGCGTCGAAGCCTTCAGTGAACGAATCGCCGACGGCGAGAATGCCGCCGGTTCGCACCTCGGTTTCACCGAAATTCCTCCTGAAGCCATGATCCAGTGTGGTGAAGCCGCTGCCTTGATAATGCGGCGCCAGCGTCCAGCCCAGCAGGGGATCGGTTGTCGCTCTTTCACCGATCCTGTTCGTCCGTGCGCCTTCCTGGCGCCAGTCGGTCAATTCGAAGATCGGCACTCCGGTCGCGGCGCGGAACCCGATCTCGGCGACCAGAAGCGTCACCACGATCGACGCGGTGAAAATCAGCACGTTTCCGGCACGGGCGATCCACTGGGCCGTTGCGGAGGAAGGCGGCGTGGCGGCGCTGGATTTGGGGAGGTCAGTTGGCATAGGCATCGACAATTTTGGCGGACGGAAGGTGCTGCTGTTAGCAGGGCACCTGGACAAACGCAAAGGCATAGAGCCGCTAGCAAAGGCATAGGCCGGCCAGCATAGAAAGCCCAAATCCATGAAGGCCGCATGAACGAACCGGCGCCGGCCTTCAAAGATCCCTCGGCCGGCGGGAGGATGTGCCTTAACCGCGCCGAGAATACGGCGCAACGGAGGATTGGCGTTCCCCGGCTAAACTGCTAAAGCGGGGGCAGCTTTGCGTTTCGCGGCCTTGAACCCTCGCGGGACCGTCATCTGTTTGGCCTGATGCCCTCTATAAGGAACAACGGATTTGAGTCTGGTAGCCGAGCCGGCGCTTCCGACCGCCTTTCTGCGCACCATGCGGCCGCAGCATTGGGCGAAAAGCTTCCTGGTTTTCGTGCCGTTGCTCACGGCGCATGCCTATACGAGCGTCGACGCGGTCGCCCATGCGACGCTCGCCTTCGTCTGCTTCTGCCTTTGCGCCTCCGGCGGCTATTTCATCAACGATCTCTGGGATCTGGAAGCTGACCGGAACCACTCCATAAAGCGGCATCGGCCGCTCGCGTCGGGCGCGCTCCCGATCAGCGCCGGGGTGGTCGGGGCGATCGGCCTTCCGCTTGCGGCGCTCGGGATTGCCGCGGCCTTTCTTTCCCGCGGTTTCGTTGTCGTGCTGGCGCTGTATTTCGTGCTGACGATGCTCTACTCGTTCTATCTGAAACGGGTGGTCACCGCCGATGTGCTGACGCTGTCGGTGCTCTACATGCTGAGAGTGCTGGCGGGCGCGGTGGCGATCCAGGTGTATCTGTCGTCCTGGCTGCTGGGCTTTTGCATTTTCCTCTTCCTCAGCCTTGCCTATCTGAAGCGCTTCATCGAGCTGCGCAAAATGAATGGCGGCGGCGAAAAGATTATGGGCCGGGGCTATTTCGGCGCCGACACGGAGTCGATGTTCACCCTCGGGGTCGCCAACGCCACGGCCTCGGTGCTGGTGTTCGCTCTGTTCATCAACAGCCCGGAAGTGCAGCAGGAATATCAGAGCCGCGACGTCCTGTGGATCATATGCCTGGTGCTGATCTTCTGGACCAACCGGATATGGATCGCGGCCAAGCGCGGCGATGTCGACGAGGATCCGGTGGAATTCGCGCTGCATGACCGCGCCAGCCAACTGGCCGGACTTCTTTGTGTCGCGGCCATTCTGGTCGCCCGCTATGTCGACCTGTCATTCTGAAAGACCACCGGCGATGTCCTTTCCCACGCTCGCGCTGATCCTTGCAACCGTCACCGCCTCGGCCTGCGCGCAGCTGGCGCTCAAGCTTGGCATGAGCAGTCCCGCTGTCGTCGCCGCTCTGCCGCAAGGCGGCAAAGGCATCCTGCTGGCGGTCGCGTCCTCGCCCCTGGTCTGGACCGGCCTGACGATCTACGGCATGAGCGTCGCGGTGTGGCTCTGGGTGCTTTCCAAAGTCGATCTCTCGCTGGCCTACCCGTTCGTCGGCATCAGCTTCATCGTCGTCATGGGGTTCGGCGCATTTGTGCTCAACGAGAGCGTGACGCCGCTGCGGATGGCCGGCACGCTTCTGATCGCGACGGGCTGCGTGCTGGTGGCACGGTCCTGAACCCCGTTCCGCTCAACCGCTCAGGCAATATTAGCGAGGGCAGGCCGGGAGGCGCCATTCAGCGACAGCATGATCGCCGTTCCGCGTGTCGCGCTCGCTTTGAATGGCGAGGCGCCCCGCATTGGACTGGGCAAAGAGCGCGACCAGCGTCAGCCCCAGGCCGATGCCGTCGAAGCGGCGGTGATCGACATCTTCTTCCTGGAAAAACACGCCCAACGCTCTTTCCACGGTCTCCTGCTCCATGCCGGCGCCGGTATCGGCGATGCGGATCGTCACCTGGGCGTCCGCCAAGGCGAGTGCTACCGCGACGTGGCCGTTCTCGCGGTTGAACTTCACCGCATTGTCGAACAGTTCGGTGATGGCCAGACGGAACTCATATTCGTTGGCTTTGACGAAAAGCGGTTGGGAGGCGGTTTGAAATGAAACGGTGATGTTGCGCGCGGCGGCCTTTGTCCGCAGGTGCTCCACCTCCTCCATCAGAAGCGGAGTGACATTGAAAATCTGCTGATCGCGCCGCAGATCGGTCGACGTGAACCGCGCGATCTCCAGGACCCTGTGGACCATGCGCACCAGATCTTCGCCCGCGCCCTTGATGTAGGTGAGATATTCCAGGGCCTCAGGCTCGCTTTGCGAGCGAAGCTTGATCTCCAGCATCGCGGAAAAGCCGAGCACGTGGTTGAGCGGCGTGAGCAGCTCGTGGCTCATCATCGAGAGGAAGCTTCGTCGCGCGCGATCACCCGCCTTGGCGCGGATTTCCAGGATCTGCCGTTCCTCGACCGAACGCGTGGCGAAGCGGTATTCCTCAAGCGCTTCGCTCAAGGCTTCGGCCAGTTGGTCGGCGTCGCAGGGCTTGCGGAAGAAGCGGAACACCCGGCCGTCGTTAACGGCTGCGATCGCCGTCTCCTGATCGGTGTTGCCGGTGAGCATGAGACGCCGGATCTCGGGCCAGCGGCGCGCCGCCTCGCCGAGCAGGTCGGCGCCGTCGCGGTCCGGCATCCGCATATCGGCAAGGATGGCGCCGATCCCGTTGCCGCCTTCGAGAAGCCGTATCGCCTCGGCGGCGCTTTCCGAGGTGAGGATGTGAAAGCGGTCCGAGAGGCGCCGCCGCAATCCGGCGAGCACGCGCGGCTCGTCATCGACGAGCAAAATCCGTTCGTCAGGCTTGAGCATTGCGGACCGGCTGTCTGGTTTGAGAGGAGGTGGGCGGCTTCAGCGGCAGTTCGATGACGAACGTCGTCGAAAAGCCGGGCCGGCTGTCCAGCAGCAGCTTGCCGCCATGCTGATTGACGATGAAATCCTTGGCCAGGGCAAGCCCCTGCCCGGTGCCCTTCCCGACCTGCTTGGTCGTGAAGAACGGATCGAAGATTTTCTCCCACAGGCCTTTCGGAATGCCGGGGCCGTTGTCGCTGATCTCGATTCTCGACCGCGTCGGCGGCGGATTTGGTTTCGATGTGGATGACTCCCGTGGCGATGCCCTGCTCCTCGATCGCCTCGACGGCATTGACGATCATGTTCACCAGCACCTGCTGGATTTGCGCCGGCCGGCAGCTCGTCTTCGGCAGGTCTTGGGCAAACTCGGTGTCCAAGGCGACGACATGCTTGTGGCGGCTCCTGCAGATGGTGATGGCGCTTTGCACGACTCGGTTGATGTCGGACGGTTCGGGCGCTCCGGTTCCGGGGTGACTGAATTCCTTCATCAGCAACGCGATGTCTCGCACCTGGCGCACGCCGTCCACCGTTTCCCGGATCGCGGACATGATCTCCTTGACTAGATCGAGCAGCTCAATGTTCTGATTGAAGGTCTCGATTTTTTCGACGGCGGCCGGGAGCAGGCCTTGCGCCTCGCATTCGCGTTTCAGCTCATCATAATACTGATAGGAGGCGTAGATCTTATCCAGCGACAGCCCGATGAAATTGACGTTGTCGCCGATGAACTGGATCGGCGTGTTCAGCTCATGCGCGATGCCGCTCGATAGCGCGCCGATCGCCTCCAGGCGGCGTGATTCATAGAGCTGCTTAAAGATCTTCTCCTTGAGCTTTTCGGCGGCCTTGCGGGCGCTGGTGTCCGAGATCACCATGACGATGATCGGCTTGTCCTTGACCTTTGTCCGCCGTCCGCGCAATTCACCCTGAATGACGTCACCGTCGGCTTTCCTGACCGACAGTTCCGGGATGAGGAAGGATTCCATTTCCAGTTCGCAGCGGTAATTGCAACAGCTCGGCAGGAACTCCTCGACATGGTGTCCGATCAAATGCGCCGGCGGGTAGCCGAGAAGCTTCGCCGAGGCACTGTTCGCCATTTTGATGGTGTAGCTCTCGTCGCAGGTAATGACAATGTGAGGAACCGCGTCGATGATCGTGCTGATCAGCTCGACGTGGTCAAGCAAATCGCGCGAGGAGGATTGAAGGTCCTGATTTTTGAGAAACAGCTCAAGGATCTTCTCCTCCAGTAGACGTTCCGCTTCCTTGCGGCTGGTGACCTCTCTGGCAAGAAGGCGCTCCAGGTAGTCTTGTGAAGGCATGTTCAGCCTCCGGACTTTATGACTTCGAAGCGCGCCTCGACCATTTCAAGGAACTCGGTAAACACAATGCCCTTCACGCCGGCGACCCCGATCAACAAAGTGGCGCAGCTTGACCGTGCTTGAACACGTTGCCGCAATGCATTGTAACAAAGCGCTGTTTCGGAATTCTGAATCGCGGAGGGCGCGTTCCTGGACCCTGGCCGGCGGCTCGGATACTCTGACGCCGGCAATTCCGCCTCGATCATTTTCAGGCATTTCCATGATGTCTACAGGGCAAAACCCGCCATCCCTCGGCGATCTCGGACGTTTGATCCAATCTCCTTTCGCTCGCCTCCGCAGCCTGCTGGACGGTATCGAACCCGGCCAATCGCCCATCGACATGACCATAGGCGAGCCGCGACATGGCTTGCCGGATGGTCTCGCCGGAGCGTTGCAGGCGGCATTCGCCGGCTACGGGAAATATCCGCCCGTGCAAGGGACGCCGGAGCTGCTCGGCGCGATCGCCGCCTGGATGGAACGGCGCTATCCCGCATTGCGCGGCGCCATCGCCCCGGCCCGGCACATCATGCCCCTCAACGGCACGCGCGAGGGCTTGTTTTCCGCCATTTTCCCGGCCATGGCGCGCAAATCCGGCGGCGCCCGGCCCGCCGTGCTGATGCCGAACCCGTTCTATCAGGCCTATCTGGCGGCAGCCGTGGCGGCGGGGGCCGAACCCGTATTTCTCGCGGCCGAGGCGGAAAACGGCTTCCTTCCTGATCTGGACGCCATTCCCGAGGACGTGCTTGCCCGCACGGCGGTCTTCTACCTCGCCTCTCCCGCCAATCCGCAAGGCGCCGTCGCCGACGCCGCCTATCTGGAAAAGGCGATCGGCCTTGCCCGCAGCCATGATTTCCTGCTGTTTCTGGACGAATGCTATTCGGAGGTCTATACCGCCGCACCTCCGCCCGGCGGCCTGGAAGCGGCGCTCCGGCTTAGCGGCGACTTCGCCAACGTGCTCGTCTTCAACTCCTTGTCGAAGCGGTCGAACGTGCCCGGCCTGCGCTCCGGTTTCGTCGCCGGTGACGAAAGTTTCATTGCCGCCTATTTCGGGTTCCGCAACGTCGCCGCACCGCAAATGCCGCTGCCGGTGCAGCACGCCTCCGCCCTGCTGTGGGGCGAGGAGACCCATGTTGAGCGCAGCCGCGCCCTCTATGTGGCCAAGCTCGCCGCGGCGCGCGATATGCTGGGAGGCAAGCTCGACTTCGCCGGATCCCGCCGGAGCCTTCTTCCTCTGGCCCAAAACGGACCAATTAGGCGGTGGAGAAGCGGCGGCGAAAACCTTTTGGAAAGAATGCGGTGTCAAGGTGTTACCGGGTGCCTACCTGGCGCAGACAGATTTGACCGGCAACAATCCAGGAGCGGCCTATGTCCGGGTCGCGCTGGTGGATGATCTGAACTTGACGCGGGAGGCATTGGGGCGACTGGCCAGTCTTTTGAGTTGATCACATGTCAGGATACCGCATGGGCGGCACGTCGAGCCGCATCCTCCCTGGCGGGATGGAGAACGAAATACATCGGCTGCCGATGCGGATCGCTCGGAATTGCGCTGATCGCGATGGCGTTGATCGGCTGGATAAGCCTGCTCACCTGGTCGATCGGCGACCCCAGCGTCAACCGTTCGACCGGCGGCGCGCCGAGCAATCTTTTGGGCATAACGGGCGCATCGCTTGCCGACATGCTGCTGCAGTTTCTCGGCCTGGCTTCGATTGCGCTGTTTCTGCCGCCGGCGATCTGGGGCGTCACGCTGTTCAGCGGCGGCATGGTAACCTGGCCTCGCCGCCGGCTGGTGCTGCTGATCCTGTCGCTGATGCTGATCGCCAGCACCTTGAGCATTCTACCACGGCCGGAGGGCTGGCTTTTGACGCATGGAATGGGCGGCCTGATCGGCGATTTCGGCCGGTCGTTTTTCATGGGCATCGGCCGTTTTCTCAATCAGCGGCTGGCCGGGGCCATCGGCGGCGCGGTATCGTGCTATCTCGGCGTCTGGGCCCTGATCGGGGCAAGCGGCATAAGCGGCGCGGATCTGGGCCTGCTCTGGCGCTGGACCTCGCAGCCGGCGCGGTGGCCCGAACCGCTGGCTCGGAGCGGGACTTGCCTCTGCACTCTGGGGCGCGCGCCGCGTCGGCGAGCGCTTCGGACGCGGAACGCGCGGCGAGACGCGGCGGGCCTCGCGGCTTTTGGGAAGCGGAGGATCCAGACCGCTTCGTGGCGCGCCCTCGCCCGGCAGCGGGTTCGTTCGATCCCCGTTTCGAGGGCTTCGATCAGGATGAGGATCTCGCCTATGTGGCGCCCAGGCCGCGCCGGCGCGAGCCGGTCATTCACGCGCCGCGCCAGCCCGCGCCGCCGCCCGCGCAGCGTATCGAGCCCTATTTCGACAGCTTGCGCGCCATCCCGCGGCAGCGGCCGAACTCACCCGCCGCAATGCAGGCACCCCATCAGCCGCAATATCGCGCCGCACAGCCGGTGCAGCTTCGGCACGCCCCGCAGGCCGATTGGGATGAGGCGGGCTACGCCGAAGAGTACCAGGAGACGCCTCCGCTCGCCCATGCCGGTCCTCCGATCGGCCGCCATGCCGAACCCGCCTATGAGGAGCCGCATTACGAGGAAGACGAGGCCGCCTATGAGCCTGATCCGGCGCCGGCGCCGGTGTTTCGCGGACAGCGTCCGGCGCCGCGCCTCCAGCCGGTCGTCGCCCGCCCCCGTTCCGTCGTCGAACAACGCTCGCGGCCCGAACCTGTCGAAAACGGCATATTCACGCTGCCGCCGCTGAAGCTGCTTAGCCCGCCGCCGGCGCGGCACAATGATCCCGAACTCTCGGACGCGGCGCTTGGACGCCGGGCCGAACTGCTGCAAGGCGTGCTGGAGGATTTCCGCGTCAAGGGGCAGATCACCGGCGTCCATCCCGGCCCGGTCATCACGCTTTATGAATTCGAGCCGGCGCGCGGCACCAAATCCTCGCGCGTCATCGGCCTTGCCGACGACATTGCCCGCTCGATGAGCGCGGTTTCGGCCCGTGTCGCCGTCATTCCCGGCCGCGACGCCATCGGCATCGAGCTGCCCAACCAGAACCGCGAGGTGGTCTATCTGCGCGAACTGCTCGAAGCGAAGGATTTCACCGCCGGCAAGGGCCGGCTGTCGCTGGCTCTGGGCAAGACCATCGGCGGCGATCCGGTGATCGTCGATCTGGCGCGCATGCCGCATCTGCTGATCGCCGGCACGACGGGCTCGGGCAAATCGGTGGCCATCAACACCATGATCCTGTCGCTGCTCTACCGCCTGCCGCCGGAGGAATGCCGCTTCATCATGATCGACCCGAAGATGCTGGAGCTGTCGGTCTATGACGGCATTCCGCATCTTCTGACGCCGGTCGTCACCGATCCGCAAAAGGCGATCATGGCGCTCAAATGGACGGTCAATGAGATGAACGCCCGCTATGAGCGCATGTGCAAGGTCGGGCGTGCGCAACATTCTAGGCTTCAACCAGAAGGTCGCGCGCTCACGGCGCACCGGCGAGCCTTTCGCGCGCACCGTACAGACCGGCTTCGACGAGGAGACGGGCAGCGCCATCTATGAGCGCGAGGACATCGACGACAGCCCGATGCCCTACATCGTCGTCGTCATCGACGAGATGGCCGACCTGATGATGGTGGCGGGCAAGGAAATCGAATTCGCGGTGCAGCGCCTGTCGCAGATGGCGCGCGCGGCGGGCATTCATCTGATCATGGCGACGCAGCGGCCCAGCGTCGATGTCATCACCGGCACGATCAAGGCCAATTTCCCCAGCCGCATCAGCTTCCAGGTCACCTCGAAGATCGACAGCCGCACCATTCTGGGCGAAATGGGCGCCGAGCAGCTTCTTGGCGCGGGCGACATGCTTACCATGGCGGCGCGGCGGGCGGATCATGCGCGCGCACGGGCCGTTCGTATCCGACGACGAGGTGGAAAGCGTCGTCAACATGCTGCGCGCCCAGGGCGAGCCCGATTACATGGAAGGCCTGCTCGACGACGATTATGGCGGCGAGGACGGACGCGGCGACGACACGGCCGCGCGAGGCGCCAGCGGCGACGATGTCTACGACCAGGCTGTGGCCGTGGTCATGCGCGACCGGCGCGCGACGACCAGCTATTTGCAACGCCGCCTCGGGATCGGCTATAACCGGGCTGCGTCGCTGATCGAGCGCATGGAGGCGGACGGCATCGTCAGTGCGCCCAATCGCACCGGAAAAAGAGAAGTCCTGCCGGGCGACGGCAGCTAATTCCCATAATTTAGGCAGGGCTGTCTAGATTTCGCGCGATTTTAGCGCCAGAGTGGCCCGAATTTCCTTTCTGCTACGAAAGAGCAAAGCGATGAACAGGGATGTACGTCCTATGAAAAAAGCAATCCGGCCGCGTGGCGGTTTATTCGGCGGCGCCCTCGCGGCTCTGGCGCTGACGGTCCTGAGCGCGCCCTATGCGCTGGCGCAGGACAATTCCGGCGGCGTATCGGTGATCAACAAAACGGTGCCATCCAATCCACCCGCCGCTGCACCGGCGCCACAGGCCGAGCCGCCGGCCGCCCCGCCGCCTCAGGCTGCGGAGCCCGCAGCCGCGCCCGCCGAGCCCGAAGCGAAGCCTTCCGTCCAGGCCGCCGCTCCCGTGCCAAACGCCGTCGGCGCTGGCGGCGCAGGATGGGATGCCCAGTTCGGCGTCGCTCCGCCGCAAACCAGCCAGTTCACCGGTGCGCCCGAGCAGGTCGAGATCATCAATAAGATCAACGCCTATTTCAACAATCTAAAGAATCTTCGAAGGCGAGTTCCTGCAGACCGACGCCGACGACAAGCATAAAAAGGGCAAGTTCTACATCGAGCGGCCGGGCAAGGTCCGCTTCGACTATTCCTTGCCGAGCCGCCAGAAAATCATCTCCAACGGCAAATATCTGGCCATCGAAGACCACGATCTGAACACCACGGACCGTTATCCGCTGGAATCCACGCCTTTCCGGCTGCTGCTGACCAAGGAGGTGGACCTGATGCGGGATGCTCAGATCCTGGCGCTGGATGCCGGCGACAAGGTCGTCGTCGTCACGCTTGCAGGACAAGGAAGCCAGCAATGGCGGACAGATCAGGCTGTTTTTCGACTGGCCGCAGGTGCAGCTCAAGGAGTGGATCATTTCCGATGCGCAGGGGCTGAACACCCGCATCCAGCTCGCGGAGTTGCTAACAAACAAGGACGCGGACCCCAAGCTGTTCACATTTTCGCCAGATCGTCGGCATGCCCAAGTTCCGTGGCGGTGGGAACTGAGTGATTCGCGTCTGAGCGTATGCGCGCAAGTGAATGAATTCATAATGCCAAAAATGCACGTCACTGCGACGTATTCGCAACTGTCAAGCGTTTGTTGGAATTTCTGTTAGCAAAATTAAAAACTGTGCTATATTCGCACATGTACTGTGACAGTGGCGAGGTCAGTCACCATCGGTAGTGCCCCCCGTCTAACCGAAGGCCTCGCTACAGCGCCGGCATCCCTCCCGGCGCACCCCGTGGTACACGCATAAGCGCCCAACCATCGCCGGGGTTGGGCGCTTTTTTCTTGCCCGCCCGCCATCTCCGGCTTCGCTTGACCTTTGCCGCCTTGCGCTCTAAGGCCGGTCCATGAATTTCAGATTGGCGACGTGGAACATCAATTCGGTAAGGCTCCGCATCGGCCTGGTTGAGCGCTTCCTCACCCGCTTCCAGCCGGACGTGCTGTGTCTCCAGGAAATCAAATGCCTCGACGAGGTGTTTCCTTACGAGGCCGTGCGCGCGCTCGGCTATCCGCATATCCATGTGAAGGGCCAGGCGGGCTATCATGGCGTTGCCACCCTGTCCCGCTTTCCGCTACAGGCCAGGGGCACGGAAAATTTCTGCGGCAGCGGCGAGGCGCGCCACATTGCGGTGTCGCTGGATGGGCGGCCGCTCCTCATCCACAATATCTATGTTCCGGCGGGCGGCGATCTTCCCGATCCGGAGCTGAACCCGAAATTCCGGCAGAAACTGGCCTATCTGCGCACGCTGGCGGAGTGGTTCGCCGATGGGGGCGCCGCGGACACCGCCAGCCAGCACGTCCTGGTGGGCGATTTCAACGTTGCGCCGCTGGAGCACGATGTCTGGTCGCATAAGCAGCTGCTGAGGGTAGTCAGCCATACGCCGGTCGAGGTGGAGCATCTGGCAAGGCTGAAAGCGTCGGCGGGCTGGGTCGATGTGATGCGCAAATATGTGCCCGACGATCAGAAGCTCTACACCTGGTGGAGCTACCGTGCTCAGGACTGGCGCGCGTCCAACAGGGGCCGCAGGCTCGATCACATCTGGACCACGCCGGGCCTGGAAAACGCCATCCGCGGAATGATCGTCGTCGAGGACGCCCGAGGCTGGGAACAGCCCTCCGACCATGTGCCGGTGATCGCGGACTTCGAATTCGCATAACAGCTTGCCTGCCGCCCGCCTATCGTAGCCGTTGCCTGTGCCGCGCCGATGCTATAGTCCCACTCGTCTGACCGATGGCGCGAGGGGCATGGGGCTGGTCGGGCACCCATAGGAGATGACGCCTGTGATCGTGTTCGATGCTCTGAGCAAATCCTACGGCGCGTTCACCGCTGTGCGCGATCTGACCTTTTCCGTCGACCACGGCGAGGTGTTCGGATTTCTCGGCCCTAACGGCGCGGGAAAAACCACCACCATCCGGATGCTTATGGGCATTCTCGTGCCGTCAAGCGGGCGCGTTACGGTCGGCGGGCTGGATTGCCAGAGCGATCGCACCGAGGTGAAGCGTCATGTCGGTTACCTTCCCGATTCGCCCGCCTTCTACGATTTTCTTCGCGGCCGGGAGGTCTTGGAATTCGTCGGCGAAATGCACGGCCAGTCCCGTTCGGCGGCGCGCGCCAATGCGGAAAAGCTGCTGCTGGAAATGGGACTCGACGACGCCTCCGAAGAGTACGCGGTCAACTATTCCATGGGCATGAAGAAGAAGCTGGGCCTCGCCTGCGCGCTGATTCACGACCCGGAGGTGCTTATCCTCGACGAGCCGACCAACGGCCTTGACCCGCGTGCCGCGCGTGAGGTGCAGGATCGCCTGCACCGCTGCGCCATGGAGGGCAAGACGATCTTCCTGTCGACGCATCTGCTCGACATGGCGCAGCGCCTTTGCACGAGGCTGGGCATCATTCATCAGGGCGCGCTGGTGGGGCTGGGCCCGCTCGAAGCGCTGCGGCAGGAGGTGGTGCCCGGAGGGTCGCTGGAAGAGGTGTTCTTCAAGCTGACGCAGGCGGCGGACCAGCCAGTCCCGCAGCCGGCCCTCGTCTGAGGACCCATGCCATGACGGGGAGCATGCCGATCGGTTTTGCGCAGGCGCTGTGGCTGCTCTTGCGCTTGCAGGTGATCCGGTTCGGCAGGCAGATGATTGGCGGTTTCCGCTTTTTCAGGCCGAAGCCGGCGGCGCCGAAGCGGGCCGCGACGCGCGGCAAGCTGCGGCGAAACTGGCTGATCGGCGGCCTGGTGGCGCTCTCGACCTGCTTCGCCTTTGTCAATCTGGGCTATCAGACGCTCTCCAACATCGAGCAGTCGATGGGCTCGGTGCCGGTTTCCGTATCGCAGCCACGCCCCGCCAAGGCGACGAAGACCACGCGCCGCACGCCGCTGCCCGCCGCCGCGGGCTTCACGCAAGCCCTCAACGTCCTCAAGGGGACCATCCTCATCACCTGCCTGTTCCTTTTCGCGGCGATGCTGCTGGCGATCAGCAACGGCGAATTGACGCGCCCGGACTGGGATCTTGAGTGGCTCGCGACGCTGCCGCTGCCGCTCTCGACGCTGCTCAGCGCGCGCATTTTCGCCCGATCGATCTCCAGCCCGATGGGACTTTCGGCGCTTTTGCCTTTCCTGTCGGTCGTCGCATGGAAGTCCGGCTATGGCTACACCGCGCCTTTGATGGGGCTTGCCGCCACCATTCCGCTGCTCGTCATCGCCGCGACCGCGCAGACCATTTGCGATACCGGCCTGCGCCTGCGGCTGGGGCCGTCGCAGCTGCGCAACTTCCAGGCGCTCGTCGCGATCGGCGCCGTTGCCGCGCTCTATCTGGCCATCTCTCCCGGAATGCCGTCCAAGAATGGCCTGGTGCTCGGCTGGGCCTATAACCTGCCGGCCTGGGCGTTCTGGACCCCGCCGGGCCTTGCAATCCAGGCGATCACCAGCACCGCCCCGCTGTGGACGGCGCAGGCGTTCGGACTGCTGCTGGCGGAGGCGCTGCTGCTGGCCGCGCTCGGCGTGCTGCTGCTAAACTATCAGCTGCGGTCCGGCGTCGTCGCGGCGGGTGTGCGCGAGAGCGGACGCCGCGAAGCCGTGCGCAAGGCAAAGGGCGGGCCGGCGAGCCGGGTCCTGCTGACGCCGATCCAGGCGCGCGAGCTTCGGCTGCTGGGACGGGACCGCAATTTCCTGGTCCAGACGATGGTGATGCCGGTGGTTCTGGTCGGCGCGCAGATTTTCCTCAACGGAAGCGGAGCGGCTTTGTTCTCCGGCCTTAATCAACATCCGGAACACATCGCCGCGCTCGCCTTCGGCACCGCCGCATACGCGCTGATGTTCTCGGCGTTTCAAACGCTGAACGCGGAAGGCCAGGCGCTTTGGATACTCTATTGCGTTCCGCAAACCCTCGCCTCGGTGCTTCGCCAGAAAGCGGCATTGTGGGCGGTCGTCTGCCTCATCTACCCGCTTGCGATCTTCGGCGCGGCGATCGCTGTCTCCGGTGCGGTATCGCTGCAATTGCTGGGCGTTGCCGCGCTGGTGCTGCTGGGCATTCCCGTGTTTGCAACCATCGCCACGTCGCTGGGGGTTTTTGCCTGCGATCCGCTGTCGCAGAATGTGCAGCGCCGCGTGAAAGTCAGCTATACCTATCTCTATCTGCTGCTCAGTTCGTTCTACATCTACTCCGTCTACGCGAACTCGTTCTGGCAGCGTCTGTCGCTCCTCATCCTCACCGCGCTGCTGGCTCTTGCCCTATGGCAGAAAGCCCGCGATCAGCTCCCGTTCCTGCTCGATCCGGCGGCCTCGCCGCCCGCGCGCGTCTCCGTCTCGGATGGGCTTATCGCCGCTCTGCTGTTCTTCGTCCTGCAAAGCGTGGTGATGATCTTCAGAAGCCTGGCCGTCGAGACGCTGACCGGCTTCGATCTGCTGATTGCCTTTTCGATCGCCGGCGCCGCGACATTCGCCATCATGCGCCTGACCTTCTGGCGCCTGCATTCGGAAGGGGTGCCGCGGACATTCGGGCCGGGCACGCCGGCGGCGCTGCTATGGGGCGTGCTCGGCGGCCTCGCCGCAGCGGCTGTCGCTCTGCTCTATCTGAAGCTGCTCCCTCTGATGTCGCTGTTCCAGCAGGCCGGCGAGACGGCCGCATTGGGCCAGGAGGACAAGTTGCTTATCGCCATTCTGGCGATCTGCGCCGCGCCGATCTTCGAGGAGTTCATTTTCCGCGGTCTCATATTCGGCGGCCTGCGGCGGTCGATGGGACTTGCCGCCTCGGTTCTGGGAAGTGCGGCGATCTTTGCCATCGTGCACCCGCCGCCCTCCGTCATTCCAGTGTTCGGCCTGGGCATTGCCACCGCATTGATCTATTCCCGCACCAGGCTGCTCATCGGTCCGATGGCCGCGCACGCGGCGTACAACGCCATTGTCGTGGGCTACCAATTGCTGCCCTGACACGCGCAGCCGGACGAGGATCGAGCGGCACGGCGCGCTATTGCCAATTCGGTGGCGTGATCACCATGTTCGGCGCTATGCACTGATCGATCACACTCAACCCAGGATGTCCGATGACCAAAGTTCTCGTCCTCTATTACTCCGCCTATGGCCACATCGAGACGATGGCCGAAGCCGTCGCGGAGGGCGCACGCGGCGCCGGTGCGCAGGTCGATATCAAGCGAGTGCCGGAAACGGCGCCAATAGAGATCGCCAAGGCGTCCCATTTCAAGCTCGACCAGCCCGCGCCTGTCGCAACCGTCGACGATCTGGAGCATTACGACGCCATTATCATCGGGACCGGCACGCGCTACGGGCGCATGACGTCGCAAATGGCGGCGTTTCTCGATCAGACCGGCGGCCTGTGGGCGCGCGGTGCGCTGAACGGCAAGGTCGGAGCGGCCTTCAGCTCGACGGCGACGCAGCATGGCGGCCAGGAAACCACGCTGTTCTCGATCATCACCAACATGCTGCATCTCGGCCTTATCGTGGTGGGGCTTCCCTATAGCTTCCAGGGCCAGATGAAGCTCGACGAGATCACCGGCGGCTCGCCCTATGGCGCGACGACCATCACCGGCGCCGACGGATCGCGCCAGCCGAGCGAGAACGAGCTTGCCGGCGCACGTTTCCAGGGCGACCTCGTCGCGCGCACCGCGGCCAAGCTGTTCGGATAGGCGGATCGCGTCCCAGGTGCGTCTGAAATCCGCAATCGCGACATTTGCGGATGGAGCCGAGGCTCGGAACCTATTGGATCGATGCGGCGTTTTCGGCGCGGGCTCAATGCCCTGTTTTTAATCAGGAGGAATTGATCATGCCGCAGGACAGCCACAAGAAAGCTGCCAGCCACCACGACGATGCCGCCAAGGCCCACCGCACCGCCTCGGAGCATCACGCCAAAGACGACCATAAAATGGGGCACGAACACTCGACCAAGGCCCACGATGCGTCGACGAAGGCTCACGAGAGCTCGAAACAGGCGCATGGCAAGAGCCAGTCCAAAGGCTCGAAATAGCCCGAAGTAACTCTGCGTCCACGAGGCCAAGCCTTGATGAGCCGTCTCATCGAGACTTGGCCTTCGCAATCCGAGCCCAAGTCGCTCATCACAAGTTCAGCCGCAAGGCCGCCGCCGTCGCCAGCGGGGCGAGGACGCAAGACGCAAGCGTCAGCGCGCACAGGATCGAGAACGGCGCGCCAAAGCTCCCCGGCCCTATCACCACGGCCTCGATAGCGGAGACGCCGAAAATCAAAATCGGCACGAACAGCGGCAGGATGATCAGCGGCGCGAGCAGTCCGCCGCGCCGCATGCCCAGCGTCAGCCCGGCGCCGATGCCGGAGAGGAAGCTGACGGCGGGCGTGCCGGCGAGCAGCGTCAGCATCAGCGGCCCATAGGCGCGCGTCTCCATGTTGAGCATCAGCGCCAGCAGCGGCGCGAGCAGTAAGAGCGGCACGCCGACGCTCAGCCAATGGGCGAGCGCCTTGGCGAAGGCGACGGCTTCCAGCGGCAGCGGCCCCAGCGCGATCACCTCCAGCGAGCCGTCTTCATGGTCCTCGTGGAACATGCGGTCCGCCGACAGCAGCGAGGAGAGCAGCAGCGCCACCCACAGCACGCCCGGCGCGATGCGGCTCAGCAGCTTCAAATCGGGGCCTAGCCCCAGCGGGATCGCCGAGACGATGATCAGGTAGAAGCCGAGCGCCGTGACCAGCGCGCCGCCCTCCCGGCGGGCGAGCAGCAGGTCGCGGCGGATGAGGGTGAGGGCTGCGGTCATAGTTCGGCCGCCGGGAAGGCGGCGCCGGCCCGCTCCAGGTCGAGGCTCCTGGCGTCGCTCCAGCCCAGCTGGGTGTGCGTCGCTGCGGCGACGATGCCGCCTTTGCCCAGATGCGCTGCAACCATCGCCGCCAGGACGGTTTGCGATGCGCTGTCCAGCGAGACCGCGGGTTCGTCGAGCAGCCATAGGGGCCGCTCCGCGCAAAGCAGCCGGGCAAGGCCCAGACGGCGCTTCTGCCCCGCCGAGAGCAGCGCCGCCGGGACATCCTGCAGATTGCCGAGGCCCAGCGTCTCGGCCGCCGCGTCGCCCCTATCGGCCGGACCGCCCAGGAAATTGGCGAAAAATTCAAGATTTTCGGCGACAGTCAGCGCTGGCTTCACCCCGTTCAGATGGCCGACATAGTGACATTGCTCGCCGACGCTGCGCTCCTCATCGCCGCCGCTCAGCCCGATATCGCCCGCAACGGGCTGCAGGAACCCGGCCAGCGTGCGCAGCAGGGTCGTCTTGCCGACGCCGTTCGGGCCGGTCAGCGTCAACGCCTCGCCGCCCGCCACCTTGAAGCTTACATCGCGCAGAATCAGCCGGCTCCCCCGCATCACGGATAGGTCATGAACGATGAGTTCTATGGCAGAAATCGCTATCATGTGAGAAAACTTGTTGGACGATGGCTGAATCGCGCGGGCGATTATATATGTCACCCGTATTCCTGAGGCCAGCGGGACCTTTCCGTTGCCCGCATCGACTTGGAGGCCCTCCCCGATGACCGTTTCGCCCGTAACCGCCGCCGACAGCTTCAATTGCCGCCGCACGCTCGATGTGGAGGGCAAGCATTATGAGTATTTCAGCCTGCCCGAGGCGGAGAAGAACGGTCTCACGGGCATCTCGCGTCTGCCCTTCTCGCTGAAGGTGCTGCTGGAGAACCTGCTGCGCTTCGAGGACGGCAGTACCGTCAAGGCGGCCGACATCCAGGCGATGGCCTCCTGGCTCGCGGAGCATAAATCCGAACGCGAGATCGCGTTCCGGCCCGCCCGGGTGCTGATGCAGGACTTCACCGGCGTCCCGGCGGTCGTCGATCTGGCCGCCATGCGCGACGCGATGCGGGCGATGGGCGGCGACCCGGCCAAGATCAATCCGCTGGTGCCGGTCGATCTGGTCATCGACCATTCGGTGATGGTGGATGCGTTCGGCAACGGCATGGCGTTCAAGACCAATGTCGAAATGGAATATCAGCGCAACCAGGAGCGCTACGAGTTTCTGCGTTGGGGCGCCGGGGCATTCGACAATTTCCGCGTCGTGCCGCCGGGTACGGGCATCTGCCATCAGGTCAATCTGGAATATCTGGCGCAGACGGTGTGGACCCGGACCATAATGGGCCCCCATGGCGAGGTGACGCAGGCCTTCCCGGATACGCTCGTCGGCACCGACAGCCACACCACCATGGTGAACGGCCTTGCGGTGCTGGGCTGGGGCGTCGGCGGTATCGAGGCCGAGGCGGCCATGCTCGGCCAGCCGATCTCGATGGTGATCCCCGAAGTGATCGGCTTCCGCATGACCGGCCGCTTGCGCGAAGGCGTCACCGCCACCGATCTGGTGCTGACGGTGACGCAGATGCTGCGCAAGAAGGGCGTGGTCGGCAAATTCGTCGAATTCTTCGGCAGCGGCCTTGGCCGGCTGACGCTGGAGGATCAGGCCACCATCAGCAACATGGCGCCGGAGTATGGCGCGACCTGCGGCTTCTTCCCCATCGACAAGGACACGATGGCCTATCTGCGCGCCACCGGCCGCGACGCGCATCGCATTGCGCTGGTCGAGGCCTATGCCAAGACGCAAGGCATGTGGCGCGACGACACCACGCCTGATCCCGAATTCACCGACACGCTCGAACTCGACCTGGACAGCGTCGAGCCGAGCCTTGCCGGTCCGCGCCGCCCGCAGGACCGTGTCCCACTCGCTTCCGCCGCCGATGGCTTCACCGCGGCGCTGGCCGAGATTCGCGGCTACAAGACCGGCAGCGATCAGTCGAAAATGGCGGCCGAGGGCGGGCTTTCGATTCCGCTGGAGAAATCCGGCCAGGTCGAGGGCGAGTCCTATTCGCTCTCCGATGGCGCCGTGGTGATCGCGGCGATCACCTCCTGCACCAACACCTCCAATCCCAGCGTGCTGGTCGCCGCCGGCCTGTTGGCGCGCAAGGCCCATGCGAAAGGGCTCAAGGTGAAGCCGTGGGTGAAAACCTCGCTGGCGCCGGGCAGCCAGGTGGTGACCGACTATCTGACCAAATCCGGCTTGCAATCGGATCTCGATGCGCTGGGCTTCGATCTTGTCGGCTATGGCTGCACCACCTGCATCGGCAATTCCGGCCCGCTGCCCGAGGCGATCTCCCAGACCATCCTGAAGAACGATCTGGTCGCGGCGGCGGTCCTGTCGGGGAACCGCAATTTCGAGGGCCGCGTCAATCCGGACGTGCGCGCCAACTATCTGGCTTCGCCGCCGCTGGTCGTGGCCTATGCGCTTGCCGGGTCGCTCTACGCCAATCTGGTCGACGATCCGCTGGGCACCGGCACCGACGGCAACCCCGTCTATCTGCGGGACATCTGGCCGTCCTCCCAGGAGGTCGCCGACATCATCCGCACATGCATCACGCCGGAACTGTTCACCACCCGCTACGCCGACGTGTTCAAGGGCGATGCGCGCTGGCAGGCGCTGGGCGCTTCGCAACACGGCCTCACCTATAGCTGGAGCAACAATTCCACCTATGTGCAGAATCCGCCCTATTTCGAGGGACTGCAGAGCCATCCCGCACCGGTGGGGGATATCGAAAATGCGCGCGTGCTGGGGCTTTTCCTGGACTCCATCACCACCGACCATATCAGCCCGGCCGGCTCGATCGCGCGCACCGGCCCTGCCGGACGCTATCTGATCGACCACGGCGTGCCCCCCACCGACTTCAACTCCTATGGCGCGCGGCGCGGCAATCACGAAGTGATGATGCGCGGCACCTTCGCCAATATCCGCATCAAGAACCAGATGGTGCCCGGCACCGAAGGCGGCGTCACCCTGCACGAGCCGAGCGGCGAGCGCATGTCCATCTATGAAGCGGCCATGCGCTACCGCAGCGAGGGCGTGCCGCTGGTGATTTTCGCCGGTAAGGAATATGGCACCGGCTCCAGCCGCGACTGGGCGGCCAAGGGAACGCGGCTGCTGGGCGTGCGGGCGGTGATCGCGCAGAGCTTCGAGCGCATCCATCGCTCCAACCTGGTGGGTATGGGCGTGCTGCCGCTGGTCTTCGAGGAAGGCACCTCATGGCAAACGCTCGGCCTGACAGGCAAGGAGAAGGTCTCGATCGCCGGTCTGGATGCACTCAAGCCGCAGATCTGGCTTACCGCCGAAATCACCTCGGAGGACGGCACGACGAAGGAGGTCCCGCTGTTCTGCCGCATCGATACGCTGGACGAGCTGAGCTATTTCCGAGAATGGCGGCATTCTGCAATATGTCCTGCGCGGGCTCGGCGCGGCGGCCTGAGACGCGGGGCAGGGCGCTTGAGTGTCACCCACTCGTGAGTGGCAATTGAAACTTGTGCGCGAGATACTTCTTCTGGATAGTTCCGGGGAGAGGCTCGTTTCATGGATAGCTCGATTGAGAGACAGGCGCAGCTTGGCGCCATGCGAACGGCGGCACGCGCCGATGTCGTCGGTGTGGCGGTGTTTGCCGCGCTTTCGCTGTTCGGCGGGCTTTTTTCAGCAGCCGGCGCCGCTGAGCAGAAGCGGCTCGACGTGCTGGAGCTGTTTACCAGCCAGGGCTGTTCGTCCTGCCCGCCGGCCGATGTGCTGCTGGAGCAGTTTTCCCGGCGCGATGACGTGCTGGCGCTCAGTTTTCCGGTCAGCTATTGGGACCATCTCGGCTGGCGCGATACGCTGGCCAAGGACGCCTATAATGAGCGCCAGCGCAACTATGCCGCCGACGCGCGGCGATCACGAGATCTATACGCCGCAGATGGTCGTCAATGGCATCGCTCACGCCGTCGGCAGCCAGAAGAGTGCCATCGAGGCCGCCATGGCAAAGACACGGCCGCCAGCTCCGCGCCTCCTGGGTGCCTGTCTCGCTGGAATGCGGCGGCGGCAATGCGGAGCTGAAGGCGGGAGACGCGCCCGCCGGCAGCGAGTTTCGATCGGGCAAGCTCTGGGTCGCCTTGTACAGCAATTCGGTCACGGTGGACATCGGCCGGGGCGAAAATACCGGCCGGGAAATCACCTATACCCATGTGGTCCGCGACCTCGTGCCGGCCGGAGACTGGGATGGCCACGAAGCGCGCTACCAGGTGAAAATTCCGCCGGGCGCGAAATTCGACGGCTGCGCGGCGCTGCTGCAATCCGACAAGTCCCGCGCGGTCCTGGGCGCCAGCGTGGTGGAAGTCGCGACCCGGTAGCGGGCTTCGCAGGCATAGGCCCTGCGGCACTCGAAAGCTGTATAAATCACAAGTGCCGCGATGCGCGGCCGCCCGGCGCAATCTAATCTGCGGCCTTTCAACGATTTGGGGAGCGGCGGACAGATGGCTTATTGGCTTTTCAAAAGCGAACCGGAAGCGTGGTCCTGGCACGATCAGGTCGCCAAGGGCGCGGCGGGCGAAGAATGGACCGGCGTGCGCAATCACACCGCCAAGCTCAACATGATCGCCATGAAGAAGGGCGATCTCGGCTTCTTCTACCACTCGGTGGAAGAAAAGAGCGTCGTCGGCATCGTCAAGGTGATCGCCGAGGCGCATCCGGATTCCAAGGATACCACGGGCAAATGGTTTTGCGTCGACGTCGCAGCCGTATCTCCCATGCCCAAGCCGGTCAGCCTCGCCGACGATCAAGGCCGAGCCGCGTCTGGCCGATGCCGCGCTGGTGAAGTTTTCGCGCCTTTCCGTGCAGCCGGTGACCGAGACCGAATGGCAATTGATCTGCGCGATGGGCGGCATGAAAAAGGCGCCCGAGCCGCGCATCCAAACCGGCAGCCAAGCCGCGGCGGCGCCCGCCGCCAAGAAGCCGGCACCCACCAAGGCCAAAGCCTCCGCCAAGGCGAAGAAAACCAAGTAGTCTCACGGATAGGCGGCTTAAGCCGCTCATTTACCCTCGGCGCGCCCAATGGTCCGGCACGACATTCGGGGGAACGCCATGGCCAATCACGCTTTTAACCAGCGCTTTCATCGCGGCGTGGCTGAGCTGTCCGGCGCATTGTTTCGCCGCCGATCCGGGGCTCGTCGAGACAACCATCGACGAAGCGACGCTGATCCGGCTGGATCACGACGCGACGCAGCTCATTGTCGGCAACCCGCCATCGCCGATGTCAGCGCGCAGAGCCCGCGCCTGCTCGTGGTGACGGGCAAATCCTACGGCGCAACCAACCTCATCGCCCTCGATCGGCGAGGGCCGCGAAATCTTCAACGCCCGCCTGGCCGTCCATGAAGGCGACAAGCGGCAGGTGACGCTGTTCAAGGGCACGATGCGCCAATCACTGCATTGCGCGCCGGACTGCCAGCGAATGCTCTCCATCGGCGACGACAAGACGCAATTCGAGCAGCTCGCCGAAACCGTGACAAAGAAATTCGGCGTGGTGAATTCGGCCATCGGCGGGCAGTAGCCGCTGTAATGACAGACGTGTTTGAGGAGTGGGAAGATCAAAAAGCCCACGACAATACTTTCCGCATCGACCTTGCACCTGACCATTTGCACAAGGCTAATGTGAGCGGCGGAAGTCCCTACGCTGTCCTGGTTCCGTTTCGAGGGGCAGATCCGATTTTCACCGATGAAAGGCACGGGCTGCCGTTTCTGGACTACATTAGACTTGCATTCAAATGGGCCGGTTTTCCTGGCCTTGAAGACCACGCCGGACGTGCTGACGTCCAACGCTTCGTCGCGAAATTTGGCCAAGGCCTTGAGCCTTTTTGATACTTGACGATGATGCCGCCAGTAGCGGCTATCACCCCCATTGCCGACGTTACTGGCCGAGTTCATCTGCCCGCACAAGCCAAGCAATTCTGCTTAGAGTCTTTGCCTGCCGCGCTTCTTGCTCGAAGCCGCAGACCAACTTTCAGGAAGCGCTCTAATTGCGCCCGCTTTGCAGCAGCCGCTCCACATAAGCGGGCACCACCTCGGTCGCCCGGCCGTGGATGGTCTCGTGGAATGAGGAGACGCCTTCGGACGGTTCCAGGTTGAGCTCGACCGCGTGCGCGCCCGCGCCGCGCGCCTCCGCGACAAAGCCCGCAGCCGGGTAGACCGTGCCGCTGGTTCCAACCGAAATGAACAGATCGGCCCGCCCCAGCGCCTCATAGATGCGCTCCATCTGATAGGGTATCTCGCCGAACCAGACGACATCAGGGCGCATGCCTCCGGTGTTTCCGCAAGCCGGGCAGGCGCTCTCGAAGCTCAGCTCCTCGGCACCCCAAGGCTGCTTCTCGCGGCAATATTGGCACAGGCTCTGCCCCAGATCGCCATGCATGTGAATGAGTTTGCGGCTGCCGGCGGCCTCGTGCAGGCGATCGACATTCTGTGTGACGATCAGCACCTTGCCGGGATGTTCGCGCTCCAGCCTTGCGAGGGCCACATGCGCGGCATTCGGCTGCACCCCCGCAGTCTGGCGGCGCCGCATGTTGTAGAATTCAAGCACCAGGGCCGGATCGCGCATAAAACCCTCTGGCGTCGCGACGACGCGATAATCATATCTGGCCCAGATGCCGTCCTTGTCGCGGAAGGTGGAAATGCCTGATTCGGCCGAGAGGCCCGCGCCGGTCAGGACGACGATGTTTTGGAATGCGGCCATGCTGCCCCGCCGATGCTCGCTCTCATCTCGACGTCGCAGATTAACGGAGATTGGTCATGCCGAACAGTTTTGAAGCCTATACGCATCTTGCCAATCAGACCGCGCGCACCGGATGGTATGCGGCCATCGCCGGGCATCATGGGGCGGCGCGTGGCGAAGCTGAGCCAGGGCGTGCCGCGCTTCAAGCCGACCCGTCCGGTGCCCGGCGAAGGCGAGTTGTTTCGGGAGGCGCTGCGTATGCAGCGGCGGGATGCGGACAATGTGCGCCAAGGCCTCTATCCGCCGATGCAGGACGAGGCCTCGCTGGCCGATCATATCGAGGCGCTGCGCCGCATGTTCGCCGACCTGCCCGCCTCCAATGAGCGGCGCCTTGCCGGGCGCGGCGAGGAGGTCGCGGCGCGCCCCGAAGCGGAAGGCCTGCCCGATTACTACGCCCGCAATTTCCACTATCAGACGGACGGTTATCTGAGCGAGCACTCCGCCCAGCTTTACGATATCCAGGTCGACACGCTGTTCATCGGCACCTCAGGCGCGATGCGCAGGCAGGCCCTGCCGCCGGTCGTCGCCTATCTGCGCGGCAAGGACCAGCGCCAGCTTGTCGTTGCTCGACGTCGCCTGCGGCACCGGCCGCTTTCTTGAACAGGCGGCGCAGGCGTTTCCGGCCATGCCGATGACCGGCGTCGATCTCTCCGCCGCCTATGTGGAAACCGCCCGTGAAAATCTGGCGGACCGACGCAAGGTCCGCATCGTCGAGGGCAACGCCGAAGCGCTGCCGGTGCCCGATGCCAGCCAGGATGTCGTCACTTCGATCTTCCTCTATCACGAGCTGCCCGAGGAGGTACGCCGCAAGGTCACGGCCGAGGTGCTCCGGGTGCTGAAGCCCGGCGGCATCTACGTGCTGGTCGATTCACTGCAATGGGGCGACCGCCCCGACTATGACGGCCTGCTGGAGGCGTTCCCCGTGCGCTTTCACGAGCCCTACTACGAAAACTATCTGGGCGATGATCTGGCGGCCCACTTTGCGGCCGGCGGCCTGGAGCGAACGGAAATCTCTCTGGCCTTTCTGTCCAAGGTCGTAGTAGGACACAAGCGCTCTGCCGTTTCATAACAATCCGGGGACATCATGCTCTATGTCGCGCTGGCCGCCGTCGCCGGCTTTTTCCTGCCGGTGCAGGCGCTGGTCAATGCACGCACGAGTCAAATCTTCGGCGGCCCTTTCATCGCGACGCTGATCAACTTCACCGGCGGAACGATCGCGCTCATCATCATTATCGCAGTCCTCCGGGTGCCGCTTCCCACCTCCGAACAGATCGGCAGAATGCCTGTTTATGCCTGGTTTGCGGGGCTTGTCGGCGTGATGTTCGTTACCCAGGCCGCGATCACCGTCCCCAAACTCGGCGCGGCCGCGATGATCGCGGTCGTCATTGCGGGCCAGCTTTTCGCGTCCATGCTGTTCGACCATTTCGGCATTTTGCAGGAGGCCCACCCGATCGGCTGGCAGAAAATCGCCGGAGCGGTGCTGCTGCTTGGCGGCGTATGGCTGATCTTGCGTCCGGTGCGTTAGAGCACGATCAGGAAAAGCAGTCCCCGCGAAGGCGGGGATGGACACCGGTTTCCCTTAAAAATCTCGCGCAAGCAAATAGATGGAGACCAGGATCGTTTCCGTCAGAAATGATTCTGATCTAGCGCGGCCATAAATCAAGGCCAGCTCGGGTTCGCTCAATCAAAGGTTAATTCGCCTTGGGAGGTTTGGCGCCCGCCGATCAGTATTTTGTTGCCCATTTGGGTATATCTTGGCGCGATCGTCATCACACCGAGATGCGTCAATGCGGAGCGCCATGCAACCGTCTCAACCCAAACCGTGGGCTAGCCTGCGGCTTTCCCTCAGCTCGCTTCGCTTCCGCTTTACTCTCACGGCGACCATTTCGTCCCTGGTCGTGTTCGCGTTCGCCTTTATCAGTTTCAAAGGTATGAACGATCTGCAAAACGCGAATACGCTGCTGCAGAACACCGCCCGGATCGTCCAGCGTCACATGCGCGCCGATATGACTCGCGACGCGGTCAAAGACGATCTTGTCGACGTTGAAACCGCGAAGGCCGAGCGAAACCCGGAGGCCAACGACAAGGCCCGCCGTGAGTTCGCTGCGCACGTCGCCTCGATCAGGCAGGATCTCGACACCAACCTCGCCGAGGAGATGCCCGCCGGAATTACCGCCAACATGCGCGCCGTAAAGGTTGCTCTTCAGATCTATATCAGTTCCGGTGAGACGGCGCTTAAGGCCTTGAAGGGCGACGCCGATCCATTTGTCGCGATGGAAATCTTCCGGGAAAAATTTGCTTTTCTGGCGCACGCGAACGACGCCTTGAGTAAGGAGCTGCTCGACTGGGCAGAAGCCGCAAAGGCCGAAAGCGCCCAAAAGGCCTATAGCGCCAAGCTGTGGATCGCCGCTTTCGCTTTTCTGGCGCTGATCTGCTCGATAGCCACGCCGATCTATGCGTCGACAGGCATTTTGGCGCCCCTGCGACGCATGCAGCTCACCATGAGCGAGATCGTGCAGGGCAGGGCCGATATCGCCGTCCCCTTTATCGGGCGCAGGGATGAAATGGGCGACGTCGCACGCTCGGTGGATGTCTTCCGCGCCAATATCGCGCAAATCCGCGAGATGACGGCGCAGCAGGTCCACCAGCAGGAAGCGGTGCAACGCGAGAAGCAGCAAATGCTCGCCGATCTGGCGCAGCGCTTCGAGGCCCGCGTCCAATCGATTATCGACAAAGTCGGCTTGGTCGCGGGCGAGTTGCTCAATACCGCGCAATCGATGAACGGTATCGCCAGCATGACGGTGGAGCGGGCCTCCAGCGCCGCTTCCGAAAGCCGCGATGCGGCGCATGCGGCGCAGTCGATTGCGGCGTCGGTGGAGCAGATGTCGTTGGCGGCCCAGGAGATTGCCTTGCAGATCTCGCAATCCACCGCGCTGGTCAAGGAAACGGTTGCGCAAGTGAGCGAGGCGGAGTTTGCCTCAGCGCAGCTTCGCTCGGCGAATACGGAAATCGGCACGATCGTCCAGGTCATCCAGGAGATTACCGGCCAGATCAACCTGCTCGCGCTGAATGCGACGATCGAATCGGCGCGCGCCGGCGAAGCCGGCAAAGGGTTCGCCGTTGTCGCCGCCGAGGTGAAGAATCTCGCCAGCCAGACCAGTAAGGCGACCGAACAGATTTCCGACCAGATCGCCCGGGTGCAGCATGTCTCGCAAGGCGTCGTCGATGCGTTCTCCTCCATCAAGGGCTCGATCGAAAAGGTCGATCAATTCTCGGCGCTGGTCGCCGCCGCCGCCGAAGAGCAGACCGCCACGACCAACGAGATTTCCTTCAGCATGACCGCCAGCGTCAGGGGCGCCGCGCGAGTGACGGCCGACATCGGCAAGGTGATGGAAGCCTCCGACGAGGCGAACGGCTCGGCATCGCGTGTCCTGGCGTCGGCAAAACTGCTCGCAGACCAATCCAATATCCTGCGCGGCGAGGTTGCGAATTTCCTCGCCGATGTCAAGGCAGCGTGACGGAGCACGATCGCGAAAAGCATGTCCCGTGAAGACGGGGTGGACACCGGTTTTCCCCGAAAAATCGCGCGAAAACAAAGAAATCCAGATCATGATCGTTTCCATTTAAAGCGATCATGAGTAGGGCACTTGCTCAGCGGTAAAATCGCCAGAGCCGGTGGAATTGCCGGTGAATATCTTCGGGGGGAGAGGCGAAGGGGGCGAGCTGGATGCGTACGACATTGTCGTGGGTCATGGTCCAGGGCAGTTTCATCAACAGCCGCCAGATCGGCAGATCGCGCCAATCCACCAGCAGCGCGTTGTCGAGTGAGGTTTTCAGCTGGATTTGCAGCTCATCCGTTTCGGAAAAGCGCGACGCATAGACGATGTGCTTGATATCAGCGATGGCGCGCCATGAGATCAGCCCGAACCCGTCGATAAAGATCCCGTATTGCCCCGCGCCGATCCTGGGTTTGCGTTCCTTCAGCGGATAGAAATAATAGGCGACGCATCCCGTCGCGGCGCCCACGACAAGGAGCGTGTCATAGCCGGTCGCGGCGAACATGCCACAAGCCATGACGGTGATGATCGCCATGACATTGAACCGGAAATCGCCTGAATCCTTGCCATAGGCGAGGTGATAGCCGCGCTCGATGAATTCGGGCACCTGCGCATTGGCCTGCATCCGCTGTTTCCCCCCGCCTCAAGACGCCCCCAGCGCATGCTAGCGCCAGATCAGTTTAGGTGCGAGCGTCCGTGAGATGTTCTGTCACCCCCGGACGACGCGAGATCCGGGGGCCTATCCCGCCCCACTTCGACCTACGGCGACCGCATTAGGTCCGGCTCGGTGGCCGGCGCGACAAGCGGTTCCCTCTAACCGACCTTGCGCTATGGGGATCCGCATTGCCCCCGATGACGCAAATAATGGTCCGCCAGCGTGATAGCCAGCATCGCCTCGCCCACCGGCACTGCCCTGATGCCGACGCAAGGATCGTGCCGCCCTTTCGTCGCGATATCCGTTTCCTGCCCGAGGCTGTCGATTGTGCGGCGCGGCGTCAAGATCGAAGAGGTCGGTTTGACGGCGAAGCGGGCGACGACCGGCTGCCCCGTGGCAATGCCGCCCAAAATCCCGCCAGCGTTGTTCGAAAGGAAGGCAGGCCGCCCATCCGCGCCGATCCGCATTTCGTCGGCATTGTCCTCGCCGGAAAGGCTGGCGGCGGCAAACCCCGCGCCGATTTCGACGCCCTTCACCGCATTGATGCTCATCAGCGCGCTGGCGATATCCTGATCGAGCTTGCCATAGATCGGAGCGCCAAGCCCTGCGGGCACGCCGTCCGCCACCACTTCGATCACGGCGCCGCAGGACGAGCCCGCCTTACGCACGCCGTCCAGATAGGACGCCCAGCGCTGCACGCTGGCGTGGTCGGGAGAAAAGAATGGGTTGTTCCCCACTTGGTCCCAATCCCAATTGGCGCGGTCGATCGTTTCGCTGCCGAGCTGGATCAGCGCGCCGCGTACCGTCAGCCCCGGCACAACCTTGCGCGCGATCGCCCCGGCCGCCACCCGCATCGCGGTTTCCCGCGCCGAGGACCGCCCACCGCCGCGATAGTCGCGAATGCCGTATTTGGCGGTGTAGGTGTAATCCGCGTGGCCGGGACGGTATTTGTCTTTGATCTCGCCATAGTCCTTGGAGCGCTGATCGGTGTTCTCGATGATGAGCGCAATCGGCGTGCCGGTTGTGACCTGCCGCCCTTCGGCATCCCCGAACACGCCGGATAGGATCTTGACCTCGTCCGCCTCCTGGCGCTGCGTCGTAAAGCGCGACTGGCCCGGTCGGCGCCTGTCGAGATAGGGTTGAATGTCGGCTTCGGTCAGCGGGATGCTGGGCGGGCAGCCGTCGACGACGCAGCCGATTGCAGGCCCGTGGCTTTCACCCCAGGTTGTAACGCGGAACAGCTGGCCGAATGTGTTGTAGGACATGGATTGGCTCTCAAATGCGCCAGGCCCTTATAGGACGGACGATGCCCGATGGTCAAAAGTCCTGACGGAACCGCGGGTGCCGGTTTCGTGACGCGGGCGGGAGGCGGCGGAACGTTGCTCCGTCTGGACTGATCGAGCGCCTGTGTGCAATAATGCGCGATCCCCTTCAATCCTTTCGACATCGCCGGGAGCCGTCTTCCGATGAGTGATATCGCTAGCCGGCCCCGGACAAAGGTTCGCGCAAAGACGCAGCGGCCTCGTCTCCACAAGGTCATTCTCGTCAATGACGATTTTACGCCGCGTGAATTCGTCATCATCGTGCTCAAGGCGGAGTTTCGCATGAATGCCGATCAGGCGCATCGCGTGATGATCACCGCCCATAAACGCGGTGTCTGCGTCGTCGCGGTCTATCCCAGAGACGTCGCCGAGTCCAAGGCGACGAAAGCGACGGATGCCGGTCGCAGACTAGGCTTTCCGCTCATGTTTACGACTGAGCCGGAGGAGTGAGGCATCCTCCGGCATAAGGCCCCGCGCATCACAGCCAATCCTGCAGGATCGGGATCAGCGGCAGATCGGCGGGCGGCATCGGGTAATCGCGCAAGGCATTGCCGCGCACCCAGGCGAACCTCTGGCCCTCGCGCGGGGTGATGTCGCCTTCCCAGCGCCGGCACACGAACAGCGGCATGAGCAGGTGAAAGCTCTCATAGGCATGGCTGGCGAAGGTCAGCGGCGCGATGCAGGGCGCACGCAGCGAAATGCCAAGCTCCTCGCGGATTTCGCGGATGAGCGCCGCTTCCGGCGTCTCGCCCACCTCGACCTTGCCGCCGGGGAACTCCCACAGCCCGGCCATGGACTTGCCTTCTGGGCGCTGCGCCAGCAGCACCCGGCCATCCGTGTCGATCAGCGCGACGGCGGCAACGAGCACAAGATTGGCTGGGATGAGAGCGGTCATAGGTGCACGGCGGCAATTTCGGCCGCGATATGGAGTTTTTCGCTGGCGGCCTCGAACGCCATCTTAGCTGCGATAGCTGCCGTTGATGTCGATATAGCCGTGTGTCAGGTCGCAGCCCCAGACGGTGGAGCGGCCTGACCCGCCGACGCCGACATCGGCGCGGATGACGATCTCGGCACCCTTCATATAGGCGCTGGCCTCGGCCTCGCTGTAATCCGGGCTGCGCTCGCCGTCCTTGGCCAGCAGCAAATCGCCGAACCAGATCGATAGCCGGTCGCGGTCGGCGGCCTCGCCCGCCTTGCCGACCGCCATCACCACCCGGCCCCAATTGGCGTCCTCGCCCGCGATGGCTGTCTTGACCAGCGGCGAATTGGCGATGGACAGCGCGATGCGCTTAGCCGCCGCATCGGTCTCAGCGCCTTCGACATGCACCGTGATCAGCTTGGAAATGCCCTCGCCATCCTTGACGACCTGCAAGGCCAGATCGCGCATGAGGTCGCGGAGCGCGTCGGAGAAGCGGCTGAGCGCCCGATCCTCGGCCCGCTCGATCCACGTACCGCCCCCAGCCACGCCGGTGGCGAAGGCCAGCAGCGTGTCGCTGGTCGAGGTGTCGCTGTCGACGGTGATGGCGTTGAAGGTGGTCTCGACATGGCGGCTGAGCAGTGTCTGAAGCGCGGGCGCGGCCACGGGGGCGTCGGTGAAGATGAAGGCGAGCATAGTCGCCATATCGGGCGCGATCATGCCGGAGCCTTTGGCGATGCCGTTCAGCGTCACCGGCACGCCGCCGATATCTGTTACCCGCGAGGCGAGCTTTGGGAAGGTGTCGGTGGTCATGATGCTGGTGGCGGCGTCGCTGAAACCGTCCTCGACCGCTTCGGCGGCGAGCCGTTCCAGCACGCTCTCGAATTTGCCCGGCGGGATCGGCTCGCCGATGACGCCCGTGGAGGCCAGAAACACCTCATCGGCCCCGCAGCCCGCCGCCTGTGCGGCGAGCGCGGCCGTGGTCTCCACCGTCTCCCGGCCCTTGAGGCCGGTAAAGGCGTTGGCATTGCCGGAATTGACGACCAGCGCCCGCGCACGTCCATGCGCCAATTGCCGCCTGCACCAATCGACCGGCGCGGAAGACGTCTTGGATCGCGTCAGCACGCCAGCCGCCTGGGTGCCCTCCGGCATCAGCACCAGCAGCACGTCCTTGCGGTTCCGGTAGCGGATGCCGGCCTCGGCGGCGGCAAGTTTGACACCGCCAAGAGGTGGAAGACTCGCGAAGGTTTCAGGCGCGAATGGCGAGGGCTTCACGAGACTTCCCTTTTTCAGGCTACTTCTTTTCCGCCTCGGGCTGAGCCGGAACCGGATCGGCGGCGCCAGGCTGAGCGGCACCTGCGTCAGGCGCGCCGGGCTGAGCGGCGCCGGTCTGGCCCGCGGCTTCGGCTTCGATGGCCTTCTTTATATCGGCATCGAGAATTTCGATCTTGGCATTCTTGCGCAGATCCAGAACCGTGGTCTGCAGCTTGTTCTGGATGAGCGACGCCGTGATCTGATCCTTCACCTCATCGAAGCTCGGAGGCTGGCGGTTACGCTTATCCTCGACCTTGATGATGTGCCAGCCGAATTCGCTATGCACCGGGTCGGAGATCTTGCCCTTCTCGAGCGAGAAGGCCACGTCGTCGAACGCCTTTACCATCTGGCCGCGCGAGAAGTAGCCCAGATCGCCGCCACCCTGGCCACCGCGATCCTGCGAATATTTCTTCGCCATTTCCGCGAAATCGGCCCCGCCGGCAAGTTCCAACGCCACCTTCTTGGCTTCGTCTTCGGTCTTGACCAGAATATGGCGCGCGCGCACTTCCTCCTGCGCCGGCATGCTTTTCACGCGCTCTTCATATAGCGCCCTGGCTTCGGTCTCGGGGACGGAGTCGCGAATCTGTTTCTCGAAATAGGCGTCGCGCAGCGCCCGCAAATGATAATATTTCATCCGCTGTTCGAATGAGGCGCCCTGATCAAGCTTCGCCTTTTCGGCGCTCTCGGCCATCAGATGGGCCTCGATCAGATATTCGGTAAGCACGCGGCGGCGGCTTTCCGCCGGAACGCCGGCAAGCTCCTGGCCGATTTCAGCTTCCGCGAACGTCAGCTCGGCTTCGGTTATCGCATGGCCATCGACCTTGGCGACCTCGGTTTCCGGCGCGGCCCATGCCGGCGCGGCAAACAAGGCCGCCGCAAGGAACAACGCGGCTGATTGTGTACGTTTCACTGGTGATCCCTTTGTCCGTTGATCGCTCTAGGAAAGTTGCTGAGAAATGTGATCTGCATGCGGCAGTCGGTTGGAAACTTCTTTAGCGCCCCTCCGCGTCCGGCGCAAAGACTTCGTATAGTTAACGCGAATTGGCAGCGAACGGTTTCGGCCGTGAAAGGCACGCGTTGACAAGGATAACGCCCACTCTTATCTCTGCCCTACGGTTTGCCCGGCCCCGATGCATGGATCCAAGTCGGTGGCGCGAGCCGGAGTTGGGGAGAGTGGACGTATAAGCAAAAGCTCGGGTGCGGCGGCATCGGCGGGCCAGGGCGCGCGTCAGCGCACTAGCGGAGCGCCACTGCGTCGCGTATTGAATGGACTTCGACGATCATCGTTCCCGGATCAGCGAATGAGGATCATACGGGCGCCGGTTGTTCCAGGGAACCGGAGTTCGGGCAAAATTCCGCCAGTGCGCGCTGTGGCGTCTGGGCGAGGTGAGGCATTGCAATGGTATCTTTGGCGATATTGGCGAGTAAATTCTTCGGCACATCCAATGAGCGAAAGCTCAAGATTTACGATGCGCGGGTCGCCGCCATCAATGCGTTGGAGCCGGAAATGGTCGCGCTCTCCGACGAAGCGCTGCGCGCCAGAACCGTTGAATTCAAAAAACAATACACCGAGGGCAAATCGCTGGACGATCTGCTCATCCCCGCCTTCGCCACGGTGCGCGAGGCGGCCAAGCGCACGCTCGGCCAGCGCCATTACGATGTGCAGCTCGTCGGCGGCATGGTGCTTCACAACGGCAAGATCGCCGAAATGAAGACCGGCGAAGGCAAGACGCTTGTCTCCACGCTCCCGGTCTATCTGAACGCGCTTTCGGGGCGCGGCGTGCATGTGGTGACCGTGAACGACTATCTCGCCCGCCGCGACGCCGAATGGATGGGCGAAATCTACAAGTTCCTCGGCATGTCCGTCGGCGTCATCGTACATGATCTGGACGATGAGCAGCGCCGTGTCGCCTATGCCTGCGACATCACCTACGGCACCAACAACGAATATGGCTTCGACTATCTTCGTGACAATATGAAATATTCGACCGCCGAGATGGTGCAGTTCGGCGGCCGCGATCCGTCCCTGTCCGGCCATGCCTATGGCATCGTCGACGAAGTGGACTCCATCCTCATCGACGAGGCCCGCACCCCGCTCATCATATCCGGCCCGGTCGAAGACCGTTCCGAGCTCTACAACGCCATCAACGCCATCATTCCCGAACTGGGCGCCGCCGATTTCGAGCTGGACGAGAAGCAGCGCCAGGTGACCCTGACCGAGGCGGGCAACGAGCGTATCGAACAGTTGCTGCGCGAGCGCGACGTGCTCAGCGAAACCGCGACGCTCTACGACATCGAGAACGTCTCGCTGGTCCATCATGTGAACTCGGCGCTGAAGGCGCACAAGCTGTTCCTGCGCGACCGCGACTATATCGTCAATCGCGGCCAGGTCATCATCATCGACGAATTCACCGGCCGCATGATGGAGGGCCGGCGCTATTCGGAAGGGCTGCACCAGGCGCTCGAAGCGAAAGAGCATGTGGCGATCCAGCCGGAGAACCAGACGCTTGCCTCGATCACCTTTCAGAACTATTTCCGCCTTTACGACAAGCTCGCCGGCATGACCGGGACGGCGCTGACCGAAGCCGGCGAATTTGGCGACATCTACAAGCTCGACGTGCTGGAAGTGCCCACCAACCGGCCCATGATCCGGCAGGATAATCACGACGAGGTTTACCGCACCGCGCGCGAGAAGAACGTCGCCATCATCGAGGCGATCAAGGACTGCCGCGAGCGCGGCCAGCCGATCCTGGTCGGCACCACCTCCATCGATAAGTCCGAGCGGCTGGCCGAGGAGCTGCAGGCGCAAAAAATTCCGCATCAGGTGCTGAATGCCCGCTACCACGAGCAGGAAGCCTACATCATCGCCCAGGCGGGCGTGCCCGGCGCGGTGACAATCGCCACCAACATGGCGGGACGCGGCACCGACATTCAGCTTGGCGGCAATCTCGAAATGCGGGTGAAGAACTGGCTCGCTGCCGAGCAGGAGAAAGGCAACGCCCCTGACGCGGCGCAGATCGAGGCGCAGAAGAAGATCATCCATGCCGAGATCGCCGAGAAGAAGGAGCGGGCGCTGAAAGCCGGCGGACTCTATGTCATCGGCACGGAACGGCATGAATCGCGGCGCATCGACAACCAGCTTCGCGGCCGCTCGGGACGTCAGGGCGATCCCGGCGACAGCAAGTTCTTCCTGTCGCTGGAAGACGATCTGATGCGCATTTTCGGCTCCGAACGCATGGACGGCATGTTGCGCCGCCTCGGGCTCCAGGAGGGCGAGGCGATCATCCACCCCTGGATCAATCGCGCGCTGGAAAAGGCGCAGCAGAAAGTCGAGGCGCGCAATTTCGAGGCCCGCAAGAACGTTCTCAAATATGACGATGTGATGAACGACCAGCGCAAGGTCATCTTCGAGCAGCGCATCGAGCTGATGCATAAGGAAGAGGTGGGCGAAACCGTCGCCGATATGCGCCGAGAAACCGTCGAGGAACTCGTCGGCATCCACATCCCGCCGAACGCTTATGCCGAGCAATGGGATGCGAGCGGCCTTCAGGATGCGGTGAAAGGCACTTTCGGGCTCGATCTCCCCGTGGCCGACTGGTCGAAGGAAGAGGGCATCGCCGACCAGGAGATCCGCGAGCGGATCACCGAAAAGGTCGATGCCGCCGCGGCGCGCAAAGCCGCCGAGCTCGGCCCAGATCTCATGCGCCAGATCGAGAAGGGCGTGCTCCTGCAGACGCTGGACCAGCTCTGGCGCGAGCATCTGATCATGCTCGAACATCTCCGTCAGGCCGTCGGCTTGCGCGGTTACGCCCAGCGCGATCCGCTGAACGAATATAAGAGCGAGTCCTTCACGCTGTTCGAATCCATGCTCGCGCGACTGCGCATGGCGGTCACCGAGCAGCTCATGCATGTCCAGCTTGCGCCGAGCCAGAGTTACGACATGGACATGCAGGCGCTGCCTGAGATGTACGCCTCGCACACCGATCCGATGACCGGCGAGGATGAATTCGAGATGGCGGAGGCGGCGACCGGCACGGACGGCCCGCTGGCACGCAAATCCCGTTCAGGCGGAGGCCCCGCCCCGGCCCGCAATCGTGGCGGCGCCCAAGCCGCGGTCGATCCCAAGAACCCGAGCACTTGGGGCAAGGTGGCACGCAATGCGCCATGCCCCTGCGGATCGGGCAAGAAGTTCAAACACTGCCACGGCGCACTGGTCGCTTGATCGCGGCCGCGCGGGCCACAGGTTGTTTCCCCAAACGCAAAGGGCGCGGGATTTGTACGGACACATCGCCAGGATCACCGCCAAGCCGGGCCAGCGCGAGTCGCTGCTCGCGATCCTTCGCGACGGGACTGTCTCGATGCACGGATGCCTCAGCTATGTAATCGCCATGGATGATGGCGACGCGGACGCGATCTGGGTGACCGAGATCTGGGAGACGCAGGCCGCCCACACCGCGTCCTTGTCGCTGACGGACGTGAAGCAAGCGATCGCCAAGGCCATGCCCCTCATCGCCGCCATCAACCCGCGCATCGAGACGACCCCGGTCGGCGGCATCGGTTTGGGGAAACCGTAGGCGAACCGAGTCAGGGCGTGATCCCCGCAAAAGCTGCCCTGTCGCCTGGCTGAGCCAGCCGTTTTTTGCCCGAACCGAATCCGTCGTGGGTTCTGTCGCCCCCCGGGACGAAGCGTAGCGCAGATCCGGGGTCTAATCCCCTTATCGTCCGGCGCATTGGGCCCGGCTCGGGGCGGCCGGGGCGACAAAGGTCACAACCTAAATCGACCTTGCTTTAGACTAGGTGGAAGCATCTTTCGTTGTGGCCCGTTCCAGATCTTTGCCTGGCGCGCGATCGCACGGTAAACCGGATTCCACTTTACCTGATCGCGCTCTAGCGATTGTTCTGAAAGGCAGGCGGAGAGAAAGGCTGGCTTGAGCCCGGTCAGGATGCGGCGCCGAAACGGTGCAGCTCGGCACCATTATGTTTCAGCCAAGCGCGCGCCTTGTGCATGTCCGGCATCGTATCGCGAACGAGGCGCCAGAAGCGCGGACCGTGGTTCATCTCCCTGAGATGAGCCACCTCGTGCGCGGCGACGTAATCAAGCACGAATTGCGGCGCAAAGATCAGCCGCCAGGAATAGGAAATGGTTCCCGTGGTGGAACAGGACCCCCAGCGGGTGCTCTGGTCGCGCACGCTGATGCGCTTAGGCTCGCAGCCGAGATTGGCGGCGTGAAAATCGGTCCGGCGGGCCAGATCGGCTTTCGCCTCGGCTTTCAGCCAATCAGAGAGACGGCGCGCGGCGTGCCTATCACCCCCAGAAACGCAAATACGCGGGAGAGCCCGCGTATTGTTCGATGTCCAATCTTTTTGCGTCTGCTGGATTTTACAAGGGGTGTTGGCGTTCCACTGTTCGACGGGAGTCAGAGCATCCGCTTCCTCGACCCACACGACCCCTTGATATCGGACAGCGCCGATGAAGCATATCTTGTGAAGCGTACCGCGAAGGGGAACCACCGCACCGTCGTCGAAGGGTACAGGCACGGGGAGGCGGTCGATTTGCCGCTTGAGCCATTCCATGTGCCGGGCAAGAAAGTCGCCTGCCTCTTCGATGCGCATTTCCTGCGGCAAGGTAAGGATGGCGGCCCGTTCGGTGTGGCTGACCTTGAGCGAGAAGCGGCGGGCGCGGCGTGATCTGCGCAACTCGACCGGGCAGTCGACTCCGACAAGCGTGAGCTTGAGCGACTTTTCCGGGGTCTGTAGTTGCGTCAGTAGCATGCCCTGCGGGTCCTCAGAACTTTATGCGTTAGAATCGCTTCCCCATCTGGTAAAATTATTAGCATATGGGCGATAACAACGCTGTTGCATATATACGTCAGTTTGGGAATAAACCTTGATCGTATCACAAAATCCCCAGCTGCCTATAGGCAAATGTATCATCTGGGGACATCCCTTAAGTGATCATAGTCCAAACATTATAACCATATGTTGATGGCAAAAAGGTAAACAGCCGACGGGCCAACGAGTTCGTTGGAACTTCATCGGTGTTGGACCGTCTCGACGGGCGGGCGATGAATGTTTCGCCGATGCGCTCGCTTCAGCCAGCGCGGCTCGCCGGCTTTACGCTCACGGCGCCGGTCATATGAGCATGAGACGAGCGCTTCCGCACCGCAATCGAGGCAGGTTGTGGCTGCGTTGCAACAGGGGCCGGCGCAATTTCCATCCGCCGAGTGCCGCGCATCTGCATAAGCGCCCGCTTCAACACGCCACTGCCGCGCAAATCATGCAGGCGCGTGAAGGCCGCAATGGCCGGAACGATTTCAGCGCGAAATCTGGAGCCGTTGAAAATGCCGTAATGGCCGACCTTAGCCTGCAAGAGATGCGTTTTCATATGCGCCGGAAGATTGCGGCACAGCCGATGCGCCGCTTGGGTCTGGCCCATCCCGGTAATGTCGTCGTTCTCCCCCTCCACCGTCATCAGCGCGACGCGCCGCACCGCGCCCGGATCGATCCGCTCTCCACGGTAAAGCATCTGCCGCGTGGCGAGCGCATGCCTGATGAAAACCTGCTCGACCGTTTGCAGATAATAGTCCGCGTCCATGTCCATCACCGCGAGATATTCGTCGTAGAACTCCCGGTGCTTTTCGGCGCTGTCGCCGTCGCCTTTGACCAGATGAAAGAACAGCTCGCGATGCGCGGTCATATGCCGGTCCAGGTTCATCGACATGAAGCCGGTGAGTTGCAGGAACCCCGGATAGACCTGGCGCCCGTGTCCCGGATACGGCCAGGGCACCGTGGTGATCACCTTTTGTCGGAACCAGTCGATGCCTTTCTCGGCGGCAAGCCGGTTGACCGCCGTGGGATTGATGCGGGTGTCGATCGGCCCGCCGAGCAGGATCATGCTGCGCGGCGCTTCCGGGTCACCGCAAGCCTCCATATGGGACACCGCGGTGAGCACGGGAACCGAGGGCTGGCACACCGCCATCACATGCACATCGCCCTTGAACAGCCGGATCATCTCGATGACGTAGTCGACATAGTCGTCGAGACCGAAGCCGCCTTGCTCCAGCGGCACCATCCGCGCATCGGTCCAGTCGGCGATATAGACTTCGTGATGCGGCAGAAGGCCTTCCACGGTGCCGCGCAGCAGGGTGGCGTAGTGGCCGGACAGCGGCGCGATGATCAGAACGCGTGGCGCCTGGAACACCTCATGATCGGGTAAATCGCGGGTGAACTGAAGCAGGCGGCAGAACGGCCTCTCCCAGATCACCCACTCATGCACCGGCACGCTGCGCCCGCTAACGATGGTCGAGCTAATGCCGAATTCGGGCTTGGCGTAGCGGCGTGTCGTGCGCTCGACCAGTTCCGCCGCCGCGGCCGTCCCCCGCCCCATCGCCGTATGGGACAACGGGTTGAACGGGTTGCTGAAGAGCAATTTCGCCGAACCCGCGATTGCGCGCGCCGGATTGAGCGCAGCTTGGGCGAATTCGTACATATGATAGAGCACGGCAGCCGTCCCTCGTGAGCCAAATCACGCCGACCCTAGCATGCGTATTTCCCACAGTGGCGGCGTCCGGGTTGCACCCTGACGGAAATCGGCGTTGCGGTTGCATTGCCCCGCAAAGCTTTTGGGAAAATCGCAAGCTGGAGAAGCGTTCCGGCTGCTTTAAGGTCAGCAGGGCGTGATTGGTTCCGGCCGGAAATGCCTGTGCATGAGCCTATCTTTTCACCGAGAGATGGAACTTAACCGCCCATCGCTTTCGCGATGCCTTCGGCCAGCTTCTCGCGGGTGATGCCATAGGCGAAATGCGTCACATATTGCCCTTCCGGGTCCATCAGATACAGGAAGGTGGAGTGGTCCATCACATAGTCGCTGGCGGACGCGGCGTCGTCGGCTTTGGCATAATAGACGCGGTAAGCGCTGGCGGCCTGCTTGATCTCGTCCGGCGTGCCGGTCAGCCCCACCATCCGGGGGTGAAAATTCTCCACATAGCTGGCCATCTTCTGCACGGTATCGCGCTGGGGATCGACGGTTATGAAAATCGGCGTCACTTTGTCCGCCTTAGGCCCGAGCAGGTCCATGGCGTTGGACATGAGCTGCAATTCGGCCGGGCAGATATCCGGGCAGGAGGTGTAGCCGAAGGAGACGAGCATATATTTGCCGCGATAGGTCAGGTCGGTTACGGCCTCGCCCTTCTGATTGGTGAGCACGAAGGGGCCGCCGATCAGGGCCTTGCCGCTCTGCACGATTTCGGGCGCGAAGCTATGGCTGGTGACAGCCAAAACGCCGCCAAGGCCGAAAGCGACGATGATGATGAGGAGGAGACGTGCTGACATGGGAATTCTCCTTGCGGCGGATCAGCCGCTTCATTCGCCCAGCTGCATGAGCGAACCTTTGACACGCGCCTGCCACAGAAAATAGCGGAACGTCAGATAGGCGGCGGTAAAATACAGCGCGTTGAGGGCAAAGGCTTCGATCATCAGATCGGCTCGAAATATGTGGTCGATCACCAGCGCCCTGAGCCCTTCGAACACATGCGTGGGCGGCAGCGCCTCGGAAATCGGCTGAAGCCAGCCCGGCAGCGTCGAGAGAGGATAATAGACGCAGCACAGGGGCAGAAAGAAGAACACCGCCACCCAGGTGAAGGATTCCGCACCTAGACCATAGCGGACGATCACCCCATTCGCCACCAGTCCGATCGTCCATCCCGAGAACACCAGATTGGTGAAGAACGCTGCCAGCGGCAGGCCAAGGCTGAACAGATTGAAACCGAAGAACAGATAGGCCAGTCCGACCACCGGCAGTAGGCTGATGCCCAGCCGCACGAAGCTGATGAGCATGAGCGAAGCGATATATTCATTGGGCCGCAAGGGGCTCATCAGGATGTTGCCGAGATTGCGCGACCACATCTCCTCCAGAAAGGAGAGCGAAAAGCCGAACTGTCCACGCAGCAGAATGTCCCAGAGCAGCACCGAGCCGATCAGCAGGCCGGCGGCGTGGGAGAACAGCGAGGTGGAGGCGGCCAGATGCATCTGCAAAAAGCCCCATAGCAGCATCTGCACGAGCGGCCAGTACATCAGCTCGATCATGCGCGGCACGGAGCCCAGGATCAACACGGCATAGCGGCGCACCATGGCGCGGATGCGGCGCAGCGAGGCACCCAAGCCGTCAGCGCGGAGCACGGTTTCATGAAGCATCGGCTGCGATCCTCATTCCGCGATGCCGGCCGGACTGGCGGTCTGGTTCGCGGCGGCAGGGCCGCGCGGCCGGCCCCTGACAATATCGAGGAACACCTCTTCGAGATTGGCGCGGCCGAACCGGCGCAGCAGATCGGCGGGGGTTCCGTCCTCGACGATGCTGCCGCGCTCCAGCATCAGCACCCGGTCGGCGAGGCGCTCCACTTCCTGCATATTGTGCGAGGCGAGCAGGATCGTCGCCCCCCGCCCGCGGCGGTAGTCGAGGAGCTTGGCCCGGATCCAGTCCGCCGTGTCCGGGTCGAGCGATGCGGTCGGCTCGTCGAGCAGCAGCAGCTCCGGCGCATTGACCAGCGCCTTGGCCAGCGCGGCGCGCGTCTTCTGGCCGGAGGACAATTCCCCGGCGGGCCGGTCGAGAAATTCGCCGAGCCGCAGTTCTTCGGCGAGTTCGGCGATGCGGCGCGCCGGATCGACCACGCCGTAAAGATTGGCGAAGGTGTCCAGGTTCTGGCGCACCGTCAGCCGCATCGGGATGTTAACGTAAGGGCTTTCGAAATTCATCCGGTGCAGCACGGCGTAGCGGTTGCGCGTCATGTCCTCGCCGAACACCCGTATTTCGCCCGATGTCGGCAGCACCAGGCCGAGCAGCATGGCGATGGTGGTGGTCTTGCCGGCGCCATTGCCGCCCAGCAGCGCCGTGACGGAGCCGGCCGAAACCGAAAAATTTACCCCGTTGACGCGCCGTGACGTCGCCGTAGCGCTTAACAAGATTGCGCACGGCAATCACCGGAGCCGTCTGCCCGTTCAAACCGCTTGCGCCATTCTCAGGCATGGATGTTCTGTTTCCCCGCAGGTGGCGCCTTGCTGAAGCCTATGGCATCGCCCAGCACAACACTCTATGATGTCCCCCGCGTAACATAGTCATCCGGCGGCTTGGCTTGAACCCGCCGCCATGCACAAATCGCCCCGATCCACACAATCATGGCACTTGAACGCATAGAATTCGGTGAGAGCCGGCTGCGGCTGCGAACGCTCGTGCGGCTGCGGTGGGTTGCGGTTGTCGGCCAGACGGCGACCGTCCTCGCCGTGTATTACGGCCTCGCCTTTCCGCTGCCGCTCATCGCCTGCCTCAGCGTGATCGGGCTGTCGGCGCTGTCCAACATCGTGCTGCAGCACAATTTCCCGCATAGCCAAAGGCTGAAGAGCGGCCACGCGATGCTGATGCTGTGCTACGATCTGGTCCAGCTCTCGGCACTGCTTTACCTCACCGGCGGGCTGCAAAATCCCGTTCTCGCTGCTGATGGTAGTTCCGGTTGCCATTTCGGCCTCGACGCAGCCGCTGCGGATCACCGTCATCATCGGTGGCCTGGCAATCGCCTGCGCATCGCTGCTGATGGTGCTGCATCACCCGCTCCCCTGGACGCCGGACATGATCCAGCCGCTGCCGGTCACCTATCGGCTCGGCATCTGGACTGCGCTGGTGTCCTGCATCGCCTTCATGGCGACCTATGCCTGGCGCACGGCGGAGGAAACCCGGCAGATGTCCGACGCGCTTGCGGCAACCGAATTGCTGCTGGCCCGCGAGCAAAAGCTGTCAGCCCTGGATGGGCTGGCGGCCGCCGCCGCACATGGCCTGGGAACGCCGCTTTCCACCATCGCGCTGGTGGCCAAGGAACTGGAGCGGGAAATTCCCAAGGACAGCCCCTTGCTGGAAGACATTCAACTGCTCAGAAGCCAGGCGGCGCGCTGCCGCGACATCCTCCGCTCGCTTGCCCGCAACACCGGCGAGGCCGACGCCGTGTTCTCGCGGATGAGCCTTGGCCACGTCATCGAGGAGGTGGTCGAACCGTTCCGCATTTTCGGCATCGAGATCACGGTGACGCTGCGCCCGCCCGCGACACGGAATGGGCAGCCGGTGCCCGAACCGGTGCTGGCCCGCAACGCCGGGGTGCTTTACGCGCTGTCGAACCTGGTGGAGAACGCGGTCGATTACGCGACGTCCAAGGTGGAAATCATCGCGGATTGGAGCAAGAATGGCATACGTCTTGCCATCATCGATGACGGCCCGGGGTTCTCGCCGCAGATCATCAGCCGTCTGGGTGACCCTTACGTCACGACGCGGGCGCGCAACCAAAACACCGAGGCCAATGCCGAGGCGGAAGGGCTGGGGCTCGGCTTCTTCATCGCCAAGACCTTGCTGGAGCGCTACGACGCGAGGCTCAGCCTTGAAAATCGCCATTCCCCGGAGAAAGGCGCCATTGTCACCATCAATCTTGAGCGCGCCGGCTGGGATCCCAAATGGGCCGTGTCAGAAAATTAATACAATATTCCATAAGACACTTTATACCCTTGACAATCGCCATTATATTTCGTCGCGCACATGCAGGAGAGATTCAAGGTGGTTAGTCAAGCGAGCGTGGCGGTCTTGCCGCATGAAAAGACGCTCCTCATCGTCGATGACGACAAATCGTTCGCCACACGCTTGAGCCGGGCTATGGAATTGAGGGGCTTCGAGGTGCGCGTGGCCGACACGGTGCAGGAGGGGCTGTCCTTTATCCGGACGGCGCCGCCGGCCTATGCGGTGATCGACATGCGCCTTGACGACGGCAATGGCCTGGACGTGATCGCGTTGCTGAAATCGCTGCGTCCGGATGCACGCGCCATCGTGCTCACCGGCTATGGCAACATTGCCACGGCGGTGACAGCGGTCAAGCTGGGAGCGGTGGACTATCTGGCCAAGCCCGCCGACGCCGACGACATATTCGCCGCCCTCATGGCGCTCCCGAACCAGAAGGCGCTGCCGCCGGAAAACCCGATGTCCGCCGACCGCGTGCGCTGGGAACACATTCAGCGCGTCTATGAGCTTTGCGACCGGAACGTGTCGGAGACCGCGCGCCGGCTGAACATGCATCGCCGGACGCTGCAACGGATCTTGGCGAAGCGGGCGCCTAAGTAAGCCTCGCTGACCGCACTATTCCGCCACGCCGTAGCCGCCGCCCGTCGGCGTGACGATCGTGATGGCATCGCCGGACTCCACCGGGGTCTGGTCGCAGCCGTGCAGCGCCTCTACCGTCCCATCAAGCCGCCTGATGCTGTTGCGGCCGAGTTCCCCCGGCTCGCCGCCTGCCAGCCCGAACGGCCGCACCCGCCGATGCCCCGATAGGATGGCGCAGTCCATGCGCTCGCGGAAGCGGATGGTGCGGCTGGTGCCGTCGCCCGCATGCCAGCGTCCCTTGCCGCCGGAGCCGGGGCGGATATGGAAATCCTCCAGCACCACGGGGAAGCGCCATTCCAGGATTTCCGGATCGGTCAGGCGCGAATTGGTCATATGCGTATGGATGGCATCGACGCCGTCAAAGCCTTCGCCCGCCGGGGAGCCAGAGCAGATCGTCTCGTAATATTGGTAGCGGTCATTGCCGAAATTGACATTGTTCATCGTGCCCTGGGCCGCCGAAAGGGCGCCTAGCGCACCGAACAGGCAGTTCGTGACCGCCTGCGAGGTCTCGACATTGCCCGCGACCACGGCCGCCGGCCATTTCGGCGATAGCATCGAGCCTTCGGGAATGACGATGCGGATCGGCCGCAGGCATCCGGCATTCATCGGGATCTTATCCTCCACCATGACGCGGAAGACATAGAGCACCGCCGCCCGCGCCACCGGCTCGGGCGCGTTGAAATTGTCGTCGCGCTGCGGGGAGGTGCCGGTGAAATCGACGAGCGCCTCGCGCTTCCCCCGGTCGATGGCGATGCGGACCTTGATGAAGCAGCCCTGGTCCATCTCATAGCTGAAGGCGGCCTCTTGCGGCAGCCGGTCGAGCACCTGCCGGACGCTTTCGGCGGCGTTGTCCTGGACGTGCCCCATATAGGCGGCGACCACATCCAGCCCGAATTGCCCGACCATGCGCCGCAGCTCGGCGGCGCCCTTGGCGTTGGCGGCAATCTGGGCTTTGAGGTCGTTGACGTTCTGCACGGCGTTGCGCACCGGATATTTCGCGCTCCCCAGCAGCGCATTCAGCGCCTCCTCGCGGAAGACGCCCTCTTCGACCAGCTTGAAATTGTCGATATAGACGCCCTCTTCCTCGATGGTCGTCGCGAGCGGTGACATCGACCCCGGCGCGATGCCTCCGACATCGGCATGATGGCCGCGCGAGGCGACCCAGAACAGCAGTGCCTCGCCCGCCTCGTCGAATACCGGCGTGCAGACGGTGATATCGGGCAGGTGCGTGCCGCCATTATAGGGCGCGTTGATGGCGAAGGCGTCGCCGGGCCGGATCACCGCATTGGCGCGAATGATGCTTTCCACCGAGCGGTCCATCGAGCCCAGATGCACGGGCATATGCGGCGCGTTCGCCACCAGCGCGGCATCGGCGCTGAAGACGGCGCAGGAGAAATCCAGCCGCTCCTTGATATTCACGGAATAGGCGGTGTTTTGCAGGGTCACGCCCATCTGCTCGGCAATCGACATGAACAGATTGTTGAAGATCTCCAGCATCACCGGATCGGCCGATGTGCCGATGCTGGTGCGAGCAGGCAAGGGGACGGCGCGCACGAGCACGATGTCGTTGCGCGGGGTCAGCTCGACGCGCCAGCCATGCTCGACGACGATGGTCTGGTGATCCTCGATGAGCAAAGCGGGGCCGTCGACCCGGTGGCCGGGCTGAAGCTGATCACGGCGATAGACGGCGGCATCGCGCCACTCGCCCGAGGAAAAGAAGCGCGTGCGGCGCATCGGCTCAGGCCGTGCCGTGCCGCTCGCGGGCAGTTCGGTTTCGGCGAGCGTCGATCCGCCGCCGACCGTCTCGACGGAGATTGCCTCCACCACCAGCGCTTTGGCCCGATCGATGAAGCCGAAGCGGGCTTTGTGCGCGGCCTCGAACGCTTCCGCCATCGCGGTGACGCTCATCGGACGGGCCGCATCGGCGGTCGCCTCGCCACCGGAGATGACAAAGGCGGGGATGTCCAGGGCGCTGTCGGTGCCGGCATAGCGGATGTGCGCCGCGACATAGGTAGTGAGCGCGGCGCGCGGCACATTCTGCCCCTCGACCTCCGCCCGCGCCTCGCCGGCCAATTGCGCGGCGATGTTGACGATCTCAACCAGGACCGGCCCGGCCAGCGGCGCCTCGACGGCCTTCTGGCGAACGGCACGGATGTCGGCAAGGCCCATCCCATAGGCGGAGAGCAGCCCCGAAAACGGATGGATCAGGATCGTTTTGATGGCGAGTGCATCGGCGACATGGCAGGCGTGCTGCCCGCTGGCGCCGCCGAATGCGTTGAGCACATAGCGCGTCACGTCATAGCCGCGCTGCACGGAGATTTTCTTGATCGCTTCGGCCATATTGGCGTTGGCGATTTTCAGAAATCCGTCCGCGGCCTCCTCGGCCGAGCGCCCGTCGCCGATTTCGGCCGCCAATGCCTCGAACTTTTCCCGCACGATCGCGGCATCGAGCGGCTGGTCCTGCCGCAGCCCGAAGATTGCAGGAAAGCATTCGGGAATGAGCTTGCCGGTCATCACATTGGCGTCGGTCACGGCCAGCGGGCCGCCCTGACGGTAGCAGGCAGGCCCCGGATCGGCCCCGGCGGAATCCGGCCCGACCCGGAAGCGCGCGCCGTCGAAATGCAGGATCGAGCCGCCGCCCGCCGCAACGGTGTGGATCAGCATCATCGGCGAGCGCATTCGGACGCCGGCAACCTCGGTCTCGAACACCCGCTCATACTGGCCGTCGAAATGGGCGACGTCGGTGGAGGTGCCGCCCATGTCGAAGCCGATCACCTTGCCGAAGCCGGCCGCCTCGCCGGTCCGCGCCGACGCCACCACGCCGCCGGCCGGGCCGGACAGGATCGCGTCCTTGCCCTGGAACAGCCTGGCGTCGGTCAGGCCGCCCGAGGACATCATGAATTTCACCTCGGCGCCAGTACGCGCGACATCCAGCTCCTCTTCGAGCTGCAGCACGTAGCGGCCGAGGATGGGCGACAGATAGGCATCGACCACGGTGGTGTCGCCGCGCCCGACCAGCTTGACCAGCGGGCTTACCTCGTGGCTCACCGAGACCTGGGTGAAACCGAGCGACCGCGCGATCCGCGCCGCAGCCGCCTCGTGATCGGGATAGCGGTAGCCATGCATGAAGACGATCGCGACGGATTTAAACCCTTGCGCTTCCAGGGTCTCAAGCGCGGCGCGGACGGCGGCTTCGTCCAATGCCCGTTCAACGGTTCCGTCTGCCAGCACCCGCTCGTCCACCTCGATGACGCGGCCATAAAGTTGGTCCGGCTTGATGATCCGGCGCGCGAAAATGTCCGGCCGCGCCTGATAGCCGATGCGCAGGGCGTCACGGAAGCCGCGCGTCGTGACCAGCGCCAGCTTTGCGCCCTTGCGCTCCAGCAGCGCGTTGGTCGCGACGGTGGTCCCCATCCGCACTTCGCCGATGCTGCCCGACGGGACCGGCTCGCCCAACGCCAGCCCCAGAATCTGCCGGATGCCGTGGACGGCTGCGTCGCGATAGGCCGCCTTGTTGTCGGAGAGGATTTTCGCGCTATGCAGCACGCCGTCCGGCGCCCGGCCGATGACATCCGTGAAGGTGCCGCCGCGATCGATCCAGAAATTCCAAAGCTGATCTTTCATCGGCCCATCTCTAACGATTTTGGCGCCGCTGTCATCAGGCGGGCGACGTTTTCGGCGCTTGCCCGCTTCGCCTAATAAGATGTATCACTAGCGATGTATCTCTAGCGATCGATACCGTGCCGTGCTACAGGCACGCATGGTCGCCGCCCTGGATAAACGTCTCTTCTGGCTGCTCAGCCTCGCCTATCGGCGCGCGGCGAGCATGGCGGATGCGGGGCTCGCCGATCTAGAACTGACGGCGGCGCAGGCTGGCGCGCTGTTCGCGGTGCCGGTCGAAGGGGCGACAAGCGTCAACGATATGGCCGCGACGCTGCGTATCGGGCAGTCGGCGGCCTCGATCTTCGCGCAGAAGCTGGAGAAATCCGGCCTCATATCAAGGCAAACCGACCCGAAGGACAGCCGCAGCGCGCTGCTGGTTCTGACCGATCGCGGCCGCGATCTCAGAGCGCACGCCATCGCGCGGGCGCGGGGCTTCAACGCGCATCTGCGGGCCGATCTGACCCAAGAGCAGTTCGACGCCGTGACGGCATGGCTGGAACGCATCATCGACATGAAGGAGGAGGCGATATGACTCACGATATCGGCGTGACCAGGGACGGCGCCCTGGTGGAAATCCGGATGAACCGCCCATCCAAGAAAAACGCGCTGACCGATGCCATGTACGGCGCCATGGCCGACGCGCTGGAGGCGGCGGGCGTGGACCCGGAGGTCAAGGCCGTGCTGATCACCGCCGAAGGCGACATGTTCAGCGCCGGCAATGACCTGTCCGATTTCGCCGCGACCGCGCTGAAAGCGTCCGGCGACGAGGTGCGCAATGTGCATCGCTTCCTGCACGCCATCGCGACGGCGGAAAAGCCGCTGATCGCGGCGGTTACGGGGCATGGCGTCGGCATCGGCACCACCATGCTGCTGCATTGCGACGTGGTCGTCATCGCCGAGGACGCAAAGCTGACGACACCCTTCACCAGCCTCGGCCTGACGCCGGAAGCTGCGTCGTCGCTGCTGCTGCCGGCGCGGATCGGGCATACGCGGGCGTTCATGATGCTGGCGCTGGGGCAGCCGATCAGCGGCGCGGATGCCGCCCGTTTCGGCATCGCCACCGAAGCGCTGCCGCTCGGCGAGGTAGATGCGCGCGCCCGGGCGCTCGCCCGCGAATGCTGCACCCGTCCGGCCGAGGCGATGCGGCTCACTAAAATGCTGATGCGCGACGCCGAAGCGGTCACCAGCCGTATCGGGCGCGAGAATGAGCATTTCCAGGAGCGTCTGCGCTCCCCCGAGGCGAAGGCGGCGTTCGAGGCTTTTTTCAAACGCTGAGCCGCCGAGGACTCAGCCGAATCGCGGCAGGAGTTGCGGGAAGTGCTGAGCGATCAGCGGTCGGTGTAGAACTTGTAGGAGAGGCCGACCAGTCCGGTGAACTGGTCCTCCGACTCCACCACGGGGCTGTCGGCGGCGTCGCCGATCAGGCGGCTATAGCGCGCGATCACCTGCGCCGACCAGCGGTCATCCAGATCGGCCTTGATACCGACCTGCACGTTCACGTCTTTGAAGCCCGCGTCGGTGTCATAAGCGCCGAGCCCGGAATTGAGCGACTGGCCGTCGCTGACGCCGAAATAAGTCTGCATGTAGTTCTGGTCGGCATAGGTCGCGCCGACTCGGCCGGTCAGCATCACCCTGTCGCTGATCTGCCGCTCCACCTGTGCGCCGAAGCGGATCTGGTAGCCGTCGGAATCATCGAAGAAGTGGTGATAGGAGACGTCGAACAGTACCGGCCCGAGGTGATAGCCCAGGAAGCCGCCTGCCACCGCGCCGCCATCGATGTTGCCGAGGCCGTCGAGCAGGTCGCCGTCGCTTTGGTCGCGGCCGAGGCTATAGCCCGCCAGCGGTCCGGCGACGAAACCGCCGCGCTCGAACAGGTTGAAGCGGATGTCATCGATGCCGCGCGCGTCGACGCGGCTGAAATAGCCGGGCGCGCCGGTGAAGGTCGGAAAAATATAGGGGAAGCCGCGGAGTTCGTATTCCTTGGAGCCTTCATATTTGGGCTGCACGATGAGAATGCCCCCGACCTTGAAGCCGTCGATGGCCCAATCGTCCGCCGGCGCGGGCGCATCCTTATAGCTGCCGCCCAGATCGGCCGCCGAGGCTGCGAACCCCGTGCAGAAAAACGGCGCGCAAAGCGCAACCGCCATGAAAGACCTATAAACCAGGCGCATGATTCCCCCGAATTGGCGCGGATGACTTGCTCGAATCATAGCCTATCTAGCTGACGAGGGTAAAGTTTGTTCCAATCAGGTGGACCAACGCTGGCGGGCGGCCGGTATTTGATGCAAACGGGCAACAGCAGGTGCGGGCCGTGCGCTAGACACTCGGCGCGGCGCGATGGAGGCGCCGACAGAATGCTATTTTTTTACACATAGAACGCGATCGCTCTTCGCGTTTGAAGTCGTGATCATTGATAGCGCGTCGACTTCGATCATATGAAATCTTGAACGGCTCCGAACTATTTGCGAAACCTTCAAAAAAAAATAGGTGTTTTTTATCAATAAATATCCGCCATAGACAATTCTTATCCAAAGCAGAAAATAAGGCTGGTTCAGTTAGCTTCTTGAACTCCATCTGCACCTTCGAAAATTTGGTCTCATTTTCAGTTAATTTCGTTTTAAATTGCTCGTGCGCATAGTTTTTTCCAGCTTCAATCGCTTGAGGGAAGGAGCTCATGATCGCGAAGGCAGTCATTAGCATTGCAAGTAAGCATCAAAGTTGCAATGTGATTCCACCAAATTAGAATTGACAGAGACGTCCCCAGCAAAATGTACTGGTATATGAAATTTTCAGGCCCGTATTCTATGCTCATTATTCCATAAGAAATGTATTCCAGACTTGTGGAAATTAAATCACTGTCTATACTAAATATATTTAGGCCTGTGTACTGTATAATACTATGTATAAATGCCCAGCCCGAAACGAGAGACAAGCCGATGAAATAACTTGCAATTAAGCCGCCATGCTGCAGCAATTGCGCAAAGAGCTTATCTAAGGCTTGTAGAATTGTTGTCATTGTGACATAACTCATCAGTATCGGTTAGTATAGCATTTTGTTTGAACGATCATCGTAATGATTCAGCGGGCTGATTTCTTGAACATCGGTTCCCGGCCAATTTCTTGGACTTGCCCTGCCGCCTATACCGTCCTCATAGGGAGAACGCTGTGGAGCGCCTGACGCTCCACATATATTAGCTCCTGTCTCCGGAATGACCGTTAATCCTTCTATGCTTACGATATTCCTCGGCGAGGGCATTCCGCTATTTATGCATACCGCCTCGCGCGGAGAACGTCTTGAGAGTCGGCAGTTTCGGTGTAGCACGTTCAGAGGAGAATTTGAATCGACAAGACAAAACGTCTCGGTCGATTGGCCTAATACGCCATCTGTCCAACAACTAGTAAAAATAGGAAAAATGAACAATGACAAGCAAAAATACTTATTCGAGTTCGCCATTTTCGACTGCCGATGCGTTTCTGTCTATTTATCGTATTGCGCCGAAGAAAGGCTAAGGCAATCGGAATTTTCACAGACGCGATTTTTCATACTCCGTCTGAATGGAACAGTGCCTTCCGGGCACCGGCACCCGAGTCGGTAGTGGGCCAGTTTGATTGTGGCAGCCATGGACGATAATGCTAATCCACCGTGGGACGATGTGGAGGCCCATGTTGCGACATTGTCGGTCTTTCGGCATACTCGCGCAATGACCACAAAATTTCATGGTTCCTTGCAAGAATTTAAAGACCGGGTGCTTCCCTTAAACCTCGATGGTGATTGGGAAGATCAGCCAAACGGCGTGTGTAAGTTCAAATGCCGAGATCGTTCAGGCCTCCTGTGGTCGCAGACTAAAGGAACGGTTTGGTTTGATGGTCCATCACCGCAAAAGGAAACGCTATGCGCAAAGGTGACGGCGCTCCTTAATGATGGGGTGGGAACGGCTCACATCGATTCCGACAGTCAGATTTTCCTTGTTCACGGTCGCGACCATGATGCTCGCGACCAGCTCGAATTGGTTCTTCGCAGACTTGGGCTGGAACCGTTTATTTTGCAGGTTACTGGGGGTGGCGGGGATACGCTAATTGAAGCGCTTAAGAGGATGATAGGAAAGTCGGCGAAATGCGCATTTGGCATTGTTCTGGTTACGCCCGATGACTTGGGATACCTCAAAACGGAAAAGCCAGAAGATGCAAAACCGCGCGCGCGTCAGAATGTTATTCTCGAAATGGGAATGCTTCTTGCCTCGCTGACACGGAAACGATGCGCGATTTTGCAACGGGGATTTGTTGATCTTCCATCAAATATGGGCGGAGTTATCACCATCCCATTTAATGATCACGTTCGCGAAGCTGTTCCGAAGCTTGTCCAGCGACTGCAAGAAGCCGGATTTAAGTTAGACGTTTCCAATATTGGAATAGCTCAAGGTTAAAGAGCTTCCCACGATTTTAAGTACGTCAACCATATCCACGACTTCCCAAAGTCCGTCAGTCACGCCAGCGGCCATGGCTGGGGTGACTTTCAACGTCTTATGGATACGAACAAAATTGTAATAGAAAAAATGAAGCGCCATGGCATGAGCGTGGTTTTCCATTTTCTTCGAAAATGCGTTCGTTAATCTTGTCATGCGCCGGGAGTGCATCCGCACATTGAGATTGTTCCGCTCGGCGTATGACGTGCTGACTTGCTTCATTTCAGGATTGCCCTGGATGCGCACCTTACGCGATCCCGTCCATTCTGCTGGGCTATAGCGGCGTTGGCCTTCTGGCGCCGGGCCATAGAGTTTTATCGTAAGCGGGCCAGCCACCCCACCTTGATTCCGGCTCAGGCTGGTTTTGCGTAAGTCCAGGGCATCATCGTCGATGCGGGAAGCCGGCCATCGGTTGACGAGCTTGGTCAGCACGTCGGTGGTCCAGGCCAATGGATCGACGGGGTTGAGTTTGCAGGTCTCAAGAAGCGACGCGATCATCGCCCAGCCGGCGGCGCCGCGATCGTGGCCGGCAAAGAGGGCATTCTTTCTCGTGAGAGCTAGACCGCGGATCGAACGCTCGACGGTGTTGGAATCGATCTCGATGCGGCCGTCGTCGAGGAAAAGGCAGAGGCCGTCCCAGTGGTTGAGGCCGTAGCGGAGCGCCTTGGCGAGCTTGCTGCCCTTCGACACCTTGGCAAGGCTCGCCTCGAACCAAGGTTTCATCGCCTCGATCACCGGCTTGGAGCGCTCCTGGCGGATTGCGCGCCGGATGCCGGGCGGCAGGCCACGGATCTCGGCCTCGATGTCGTAGAGCGGCTTGATGCGCGCCAGCGCCTGGGTCGCGATCGGCGCATTGCCGCCGACATAGACCTCGTAGAACTGCCTTCGCAGGTGGCTCCAGCAATAGGCAAGCGTCACCGGCCCGCCAGGCCGTGCCGGCGCAGCCAGTTGCTTGTAGACGGCGTAGCCGTCGACTTGCAGAACGCCGGTGAAGCCAGCGAGCAACTTGACAGCGTGCTCGCCGCCGCGGCCGGGCGCATAGCTGTAGGCGACCGCCGGCGGATCGATGCCGCCCCACGGCCGATCGTCGCGGGCGATCGCCCACATGAAGCCGGTCTTGGTCTTGCCGGCGCCGGGGTCGAGCACGGGACAGCGCGTCTCATCGCAGAACAGCTGAGGCGATGCTTTGAGCAGATCGATAAGATGATCGTGCAGCGGCTGCAGCTCGGCGGCCGCGGCGCCGACCCATTGCGCCAGCGTCGAACGCTCGATGCTGACGCCGTGACGCGCCAGGATCTGCGATTGCCGATAGAGCGGTAAATGATCGGCGTGCTTGCTCACCACGACGTCGGCAACAAGGGCCTCGGTGGGCAGGCCGCCTCGATCAGTCGAGCAGGCGCCGGCGCTTGAATGATGCCGGCGACATCGTCCGCGCCGGTCTTTTCGCAGGCTTCGGCAGGCGTATTTCGGGCGCCGCGTGACGATCACGCGCACTTTGGCCGGAACCTTGTCCAGGCGCTTAGAGGTATCCTCGCCGATGACGTGCAGCTCGCCGGCACAGCAGGGGCAGACCTTGCTCTCCGGCTCGATCACCACCTCTTCATGCGGCAGATGATCGAGAGTTCTCGTTGCGGCTGGCACGGCGCTTTCGCGTGCGCTCGGTTTTGAGCGCGGGATCGGCCTTCTCCTCCTCTGCCTCGGTCTTGGCGAGCGAGGTCTCGAGCTCGTCAAGCGCCAGCGCCAGCTGGTCGTCAGTGATGCGCTCGGATTTGCGGCCGAAATGCGCGCGGCGGATCTCCTTGATGATCGCCACCAGCCGCTCGTTGCGAGCCGCGAGCTTGTCGCGCTCGGTGCTGATGGCATTGCGCTCTGCAACGATAGTGGCATGGGCTGCGCGCTCGGCCAGGATCAATGCCCGCAGAGCATTGATATTTTCGGGCAGCGTTTCGCTCACATCCATCATGGTTCGCGCTGGCTTTGGGGCGGCTGTTTTGCCGAGAAAGAGCCAGAGCGTTGCTGATTTTGGCGCTGCGCGCATCATCGACCTTGTGGGTGAGTCGTCATGCCGCGCGATCATTGCACAGCACTCGGACGGACGACGTCGCGGCGCTCTGCCTGCATCCACGCGACGCCTTCGAGCAGCGCGGATAGCTGCGCGGCCGACAGCTTCAGCATCCCGTCCTGGATGGGAGGCCAGCGGAACTGGCCATTCTCCAGCCGCTTCGTCATCAGGCAGATGCCGGTCCCGTCCCACCACAGCAGCTTCACGCGATCCATCCTCTTGGAACGGAACACATAGACCGCGCCGCAGAATGGATTGGCGCCAAGCGCCTCCTGCACAATCGCGGCGAGGCCGTCGGCCTGCTTCCGGAAGTCCACGGGGCGCGTCGCCACGAGAACCTGAATCTCCGCCCCCGCCGTGATCATGACGCCCTCCGCACGGCACGCAGCACGGCGACGAGCACCGAAGTCTCCACCTGGCCGAGGATGCGCACGACCGCGTCGCCGATCGCGATCTCGACTGTGCCTGAACCAGCCAGTGGCGGTTGCGGTGAACAGGGCGCGGGCGCCTTGCTTGCGCTCGGGGGCCGGCCCCGACGAGCCGCGATCACCACCGGCGCGAACGCTGGTATCTCATCACCGCTGCCGCACAGCCGCGTTTGCCGACCCGTCCTCCGATGCTGCGGGGCCGGAAAATGTCCGACGTGATCCTTGTCGGCGCCTTCATTGAACAACGCATGGGCCGCTCGACGCCATGCGAAGAGTTGCTGGGGGCTCAGCCCGTTGCGCCGAGCCACATCCGACACGGTCGCGCCCGGCTTCAGGCTCTCCTCCACGATGCGGGCCTTGTCGTCACGCGACCATCGGCGGCGCCGCCCGGCGCCCGTGATCAGCTCGATCCGACGCACGTTTGAGACGCGGTGGCCGGTCTCATCGCTGTCGCTTGCAAGCTTACGCTTAAGCTTATGGTCAAAATGATCGCTCATGGGCTGGCATTACGCCATCACCCGAGCCCGGACGAAATGTGGGGGCGGAGACCCGCTTACGTTTTATCAACATCGCGTAATCGACCTGACCGCCGAATGATGTATCGATTGCGTCGAGATAGGGCCGATGGCCGTCAGTGGTTATCTGAACTCGATTGGCAAGGCGCGAAGCCAAATCATCTATGAATTCGTTTGCTGCGTCGGCATCGCGTCCACCGACGTGCCAGCATGGAACAAGCTTCGTATCCGCGTCTGTCGCCATCCAAAGCCAAACATCGCCAGCACCTTCGATGGGCGTCTTCATGCCCGGAACGTTTTTTTGCTTCGCGCTGACAAAACCCCAAATTTCGTCGATCTGCAGCCTCTTGCACGCGAGGTTTTGGAATACGCGATCTTGATACCAAGCCGCCGCTTCGCCAGCGTCTACGACCAATTTGCTCACGGTGGTCTTGCTGACGCCGGTGAGACGGGTGATCGCGCGGATGCTCATCCCCTCGCAGAGAAGGTGGATTATCTTGGCGCGTTCGGTTTTTGCCAGCTTGTTCATACTGGCCAGCATGCTTGAGCGATAATGCATTTGCAAGCACTTTCTCATATTGTGCTTGCATTGTTTGAGATTTGCTAATAATTTGCACGCACTTTATGGAGTGTGCCTGCATGAGCGAAGATGACGACGAATCAACCGAGCCGACAGGAAAAGCGAGGGGTGGCCATGCGCGAAGGGATGCCCTTCCGCCCGAGCGGCGCAGCGAAATTGCGAAGCAGGCTGCCGAGGCCCGTTGGAGCGCTGAACCGCTGCCCCTGATTGAGGATGCTGAAACAGGCGACCGCTTCGTTCTGTATGCGCAACCCGACGGTATGGCGTTTCAACTTCGCTTTGAAGGAGAAGAGCCATGGGCAACGCAGAAGCAGATCGCTGACCTATTCGGCGTCACGCGATCAATCGTAACGCGCCACATTCAGAATGTCTTGGTGGACCAAGAGGTGGATGCTGGGAGCAATGTTCGAAAAACGAACATTGCTGGCTCCGCAAAGCCTGTCGCGCTTTATGGCCTCGATGTGATCTTGGCGGTTGGCTATCGCGTTGGCTCCAAGAAAGCCATGTTGTTCCGTCGGTGGGCAAGTCAGATACTCCGCCAGTACCTCATAAACGGCTTTGTGATCGATGCCCCGCGCATGAAAGACCCGCAGCGCAATGACCGCCTCGATGAACTTCTTGAGATCATCGAAGACATCCGAGCGTCAGAAGCGAACGTCTGGAAGCAAGTGCTTGATCTAGTGTCATATTGCTCCGATTACCACGCGATGACCAAGCATGAAAAGTCGAACTACTTCGCAACGTTTCAAAACGCGATGCATTGGGCGGTGGCTTCTGCAACAGCAGCCGAGATCATAGACGAGCGTGTCGACGCCTCGAAACCATATGCTGGCCTCACGTCATTTGATGGGGATCAACCAACGGCCAAAGACGGCAAGATCGCGAAGAACTATTTCGGAGAGGATGATATTAAGCGCCTGACAACGATTACAAATTTGTCGTTACGATTTCTAAAATCTCAGGCCGATCAGGGCAGGCTTGTCACCGTTAGCCAATACACAGAAAAGCTTAGAGAGATTGTGAAGCTTGATGGGCGTCCTCTTATTCCCCTTGGCCATCGTGGCGAGATCACGAAAGAGGCTGCCGACGAGAAGGCAGCAAGAGAGATTGCAATATATAGGGAACGCATCCGACTTGAGAAGAATGCAAAGGGCGAGCAGTCGCTTGTTGAACTCCTCGGCCGAGCAACTTTATTGGCCGATGAAAAGCGCGCTAAGAGGAAGCGCTAATCTCGCTTCCAGCGGGCCTTTGCCGCAGTCTTGGCAATCTCCGCCCGACGTTCAGCGGTCAAAGACTGCGCACGCGCCTTGCCGCCCTTCAAGCCACCACGCCTGCCAAGGTTCACGGCGGCAGGGTCCTTGCTTTGTTCCTCTGGCGTCGTCGCGTGATTCTCAACGCTGCCCGTGGCGATATCGACCATGCGCTTCGCCCATTGGTTCAAGTCGCGCGGACGCTTTGGATGTTTCTCTGCCATGGTGACATTATGCGGGAACCAGCGCATAGGTTCCATATCGAAATTCGGCTGCCACAATCAAACTGGCCCACTACCCCCGAGTTCCGTGCGCTGGACACTCGGCGCGGCACGATGCTAAGTAACGCCTCAAAGTGGCAGCCAACATCCGCCGCATCATCTCTATTCCCGGTGCGGAAGCGGGCGCTGCCCCGGCGGGCGGCCGGCTCGAAGGGGGCAGACATATGAACATGGCGCACGCGCATGTGCAGTCGCTCGGCGAGGCCGAAAGCGTCTGGTTCAAGCTCGGCCTCCTGACCAAGCAGGCGCATCCGATGCAGGTGCTGATGCGGCTCAACGACCGCTATGGCGGCTGCGTGCCGATCAACCTGAAGGACGAGCGCATCTTCTTCCTCAGCGATGTGCAGTATTTCGAACAGGTGATGGTCAAGAGCGTCGATAAATACGAAAAGTATTTCGATGGCCTGCGGCCGATCTTCGGCAATTCGATGATCACCATCGACGGCGCGCTGTGGCAGAAGATCCGCATGCCGCAGCAGCCGGCCTTCATGCCGAAGATGTTCAACGAATATCTGCCCTATCTCTTGTCCTCCGTGCGCGACAAGACGAAGCAATGGGAGCGCTTCGCGCAGACCGGCGAGACGGTCAACATGCTGGAGGAGACCTGGGGGCTGGCGGCCAGCATGATCTGCAAGGCGCTGTTCAACCGCGAAGTGCCGTTCAACCCTGAAGTGATCTTTCGCGCCGTGAAGACCTATACCGATGTCGCCAATCACAGCCTCGATCCGCATGAAAAAGGTGAATGGCGCCGCTGAGGTTTCGCCGGAGGAAGCCGCCGCGGACGCGATCCTCAAATGGCTGTCGGTGCCCAGCGGCGTGCTGGCCGCGCCCGCCCGCGACGAGCGGGGAACGACGCTGCTGTCGATGATGCAGGAGGCGGTGGCCGATCAGGCGCGCCCGGAATTCACCGAGGCGCAGATCATCGACGAGATGAAGCAATATCTCTGGGCCGGCACGGAGACGACCGCGCTCACCCTCGCCTGGTGCTTCTACCTGCTCTATCTGCACCCCGACGTCGCCGAACGCATCCGCCGCGAGGGCGAGGACACCTATGGCGACCGCGTGCCGACCTGGGAAGACATTCACGGCCTCACCTTCACGCGCTCGGTAATCCAGGAGACGATGCGGCTCTATCCGCCGATCTGGAGCTTCATTCGTCAGGCGGTGGCGGAGGACGAGATCGGCGGCCATAGGGTGAAGCCGGGCGACAAGATGGTGATGTGCGCCTATATCGTGCACCACCACCCGAAATATTGGACGGACCCGGAGCATTTCGACCCTTCGCGCTTCTTGCCGGAGAACGCGACCAAGCGGGCGAAATATTCCTATCTGCCGTTCGGCGCGGGCAAGCGCTCCTGCATCGGCGGGGCGCTGTCGCTGGTGGAGAATACGCTGGCGCTGACGCAGCTGCTGCGGCGCTTCCGCCCGGAATATCTGGGCGAGACCCCGGCGGGCATCAGCGCGACCGTGACGCTGACGCCTGAGAACGGACGGCTGCCGTTCCGGATTCGCGCGCTGTCCTGATCCGAGCGACGGGGTATGTGAGGAATGTTGGAAACAGCCGTCGCCGAGCGGCTGCGGAGATCGGGTGCCCCGTTCAACAGACAGCGGCGGCCGAGTAATTACACGGCCACTTCGTGTAGAAATCATCGCGCGTGGTGAATGAAGCTTGCGGCCATTACTGGCGCGAGGCGAGCATTGCGTCGTCTCGGCTCATTCCGAAATGAAAAAGGTCCGGGCCAATCCCCCTGCCCGGACCTTTCTTCTGCCCCCCGGTCAAACCGTGAAACCAAAACTGAGCAACATTCTGCGTTAGTAGCGCTCGAATAAGCCCGAACTGTGACCTTTGTCGCTATACATCACTGATTCTCAGCATTATGGAAGTTGGAAACACTTATTTCGTGGAGAAGTCAGCTGGCGATCTTTGCGTATCCGTCATTCTGCTTAGTTTGTCTTGGCGGGTCAGGAAAATCACGGAAGCAATTCATGCGTCACGGCCAAACTCGGATGTCTGTTGACTTGGAACCTAGATTTCAAGCGGCCCGTTGCCTAGCGACCGGAGCGGGAGTCATTTTATTGCACAACCAATGAGTGTAGACTGTCACTCGTGATCTTCCTAGTAAAAAGACTATTCGTCGACAAGTGTCAGGTATAATCCGTAAGGGATCTCAACGTAATCTGTCGCCGATAGTTCAAATTTACTGTGGCTTTTCGCATAGCCGCGCGACGGCGTTCGTCAGCGCACGCACTGTTTGGTTACACTCGTGGCTTCTCAGTCACATCGGCAGGCCCCGCGCAGGCTCGCCGCTAGAGCCTTTTCCGCTCCGATTGAATCGGAGCGCGGCTCTAATTCTTTGTTTTGTCGCGTTTTCTGGACGCAAACCGGCGTCCACTTTGCTGGAAAATGCTCTAGACCAGGATCATTTCTGACGGAAACAATCCTGATCTCTATCTATTTGCTTGCGCACGATTTTTCAGGAAAACCGGTGTCCACTTTTCCCGATCGTGCTCTAGAGCTTTTTCCGCTCCGATTGAATCGGAGCGCGGCTCTAATTCTTTGTTTTGTCGCATTTTCTGGACGCAAACCGGCGTCCACTTTGCTGGAAAATGCTCTAGAGCGCTGGACGCTCCGCTGACCGCGGAGCTGCGCTCTCGCTCTTTGCTTGTGCGATGCGTTACGCATTCAGGCGGCGGTTTCGGATACCTGCCGGCCGAACGCGTCGGTCATCAGCCGCATCCGGCCCTTCAGATGCGCGATTTCCGCCGGGCAATTGCCGCCATAGGCCCAGTCCAGCAATTCGACGGTATGGACCATGGGCGGCGCGTCGCCGCCGCTGAGCTGCGTGATGCAGCCGATGTTGCCGGAGGCGACGCAGTCGGCCTTGGTCGCCTCGATATTGCCCAGCTTGCGGGCCCTGAGTTCGCCCGCCAGCTCCGGCTGCAGGATGTTGTAGGTGCCGGCCGAGCCGCAGCAAATATGCCCTTCGGCAATTTCCGCGACGCGCGAATCCGGCCTCACGCAGCAGACGGCGCGGCTGCTCGTTGATGCGCTGGCCGTGCTGCATCGAACAGGCGGAATGATAGGCGACGCGAATGTCGGACCAGCCGATCGGCGCGCCGATATCGATGATGTCGGCCAGAAATTCGGTGATGTCCTTGGCCAGCGCGCTGATCCGCTTGGCCCGTTCGGCAAAGGCGGGATCATGGGCGAGCAGATGCCCGTAATCCTTGACCGACGTGCCGCAGCCGGAGGCTGTGACCAGAATGGCGTCGAGCGGGCCCTCCGCTTCGGCGGCTTCCCAGGCCTCGATATTGCGCCGGGCGAAGTCGCGCGCTTCGTCCTCGCGGCCCATATGCTGGACCAGCGCGCCGCAGCAGCCCTCGCCCTTCGCCAGCACCACTTCGACGCCTTGCGAGCAAAGCAGCCGGATCGTGGCATCGTTGATCTGCGGGCGCAGCACCTGCTGGGCGCATCCCGACAACAGCGCGACGCGGGCCCGCCGGCGGCCCGACTGGCCCGGGAAACACGCCCGGTCCCGCAATAGGCGGCGCCCCTGGGCGGCAGGGCCGGCGCCATGCCGATCATCACGGCCAGTTCCTTGAAGCCGATTTTGCGCAACAGCGCTTTGAACGGCTTGGCGAATGCCGCCAGCATCAGCGCAGCGCGGAAACGGCCCGGATAGGGGATGACAGTCTGGATCAGGCGGCGCGTCAATCCGGCTTGTCAGCGGGCGGCTCGCGGTCTGCTCGATGCGCACCCGCGCATAGTCGACCAGATGCATGTAGTCGACCCCGCTCGGGCAGGTGGTCGCGCAGGAGAGGCAAGACAGGCAGCGGTCGACATGGAAGCGCACTTCGCTGGACGCCTTGCGGCCATTCTCCAGCATGTCCTTGATCAGATAGATGCGTCCGCGCGGGCTGTCGCGCTCATCGCCCAGGACCACATAGGTGGGGCATGTCGCGGTGCAGAAGCCGCAATGCACGCAGCGCCGCAGGATTTCCTCCGCTTCCTTGAGCGCGGGATCGGCAAGCTGGCCGGCTGAGAAATGCGTTTCCATTCAGGTCTTCCTAAACGCCGGCATACATGCGGCCGGGATTTAAAATGCGGTGCGGATCGAACGCTTCCTTCAGGCGCCGGATCAGCATCATGTTCACCTCGGCGAGCGGCTGGAAGACGTCGACGGCGGCGCGGGCGGGAGCGCCGGCACGGATCAGCGTCGCATCGGCCTCGAATTCGGCGATGACACGGCGCAGCACGGTGGCGCCCGCGTCGGTCGCGGGAGGCACCTCCAGCCAGATCAGGCCGCCGGACCATTCGAATGCCGCGCGGCAATCGAGCTGGGCGCGCAGCTCCGCGACCAGCTTGGCGCCCTTGTCGGGCGCGGTGGTGATGCGCCAGAGCGGCCAGTCGCTGCCGGACAGGAACACCAGTTCCCTGATGTCGCGCCAGAAGGCGCGCGAACGGGCATCGTCCAATTCGTATATGGCCCCGAACGGGCGCAGTTCCTCATGCAGGCGCGCGATCCGGTAATCGAGCGAGGCGGAGAAATTCTCGACGCGCAGGGCGGTGACGGAACGGCCAAGCTTGGCGATGTCGGGATCGCGCAGCCGTTCGACGAAGGGCGTCTGCAAATGCACCGTGCCGGAGATCTCGAAGGCGCTGCCGACGGCGCGGCACATCGCCGTCACCGCGCCTTCATCGGGCAGATTGAGGAAGATCGAGCGTGCGCATCTCCTCGGCTTTGGGGAGCACCTTCAGCGTGATCTCGGTGAGTACCGCGAGCGTGCCCCAGGAGCCGGCGATGCCGCGCGCCAGATCGTAGCCGGTGACGTTCTTCATCACCCGTCCGCCGGATTTGATGATCTCGCCGAGGCCATTGACGGCGCGCACGCCGATCAGATGATCGCGGGCGCTGCCGCGCAGGATGCGGCGCGGGCCGGAGCTGTTCGCCGCGATCGTGCCGCCGATCGTGGCGGGTCCGCGATGCTCGACCGGAGACGCCGCTTCCAGGTGGCTGGGCTCGAAGGCCAGTTCCTGCCCATTCTTGTCGAGCAGCGCCTCGATCTCGGCAAGCGGCGTGCCGCTGCGCGCGGAAAGCACCAGCTCGGTCGGCTCGTAGAGCGTCACGCCGCGCAGCTCGCTGGTGGAAAGGCGGGTCGCGACCTGCATCGGGCGTCCGATGGCGCGACTTTGAGCCGTTGCCGCAGATCTCAAGCGGCAGTTTCTGGTCGGCCGCCTGCGCTATCAGGCCTGCCAGCTCGGCCTCCGCTGGGCGGCAGATAGGTCTCGTTAACGTACACTGGCCAGATACGCCTCTTGCGCCTTCAGCGGAAAGACCTTGCCAGGATTGAGAAGCCAATCCGGATCGAAAACGCTCTTTACGCGCATCTGCTGGGCCATGTCCACATCGTTATATTGGACGCTCATCAGCTCGCGTTTTTCGATGCCGACGCCATGCTCGCCGGTCAGGCAGCCGCCCAGCTCGACGCAAAGCTTGAGGATTTCCTCGCCGCATAGTTTCGGCGCGCCGCTTTTCCGCCTCGTCATTGGCATTATAGAGGATGAGCGGATGCAGATTGCCGTCGCCGGCGTGAAAGATATTGGCGACCTGCAGCCTGTGTTTGGCGCAGATCGTGGCGACGCCGTTCAGCGCCTCGGGCAATCGGCTGAGCGGGATGACGCCGTCCATGCAGTAATAGTCGGAGATCCGGCCGATGGCGCCGAACGCAGCCTTGCGGCCCTTCCAGATCGCGGCGGATTCCGCCTCGCTTTCGCTCACCCGGACCATTTTCGGTGCGAACTCCGATGCGATCTGCTCGATCTGGCCCAGCAGGGAGGCGATTTCCGTTTCGGAGCCCTCCACTTCGATGATGAGCAATGCCTCGACATCGAGCGGATAGCCGGCATGGGCGAATTCCTCGCACACCTTGATGGCGGGCCTGTCCATGAATTCCATCGCCACCGGCACGATGCCCTGGCCGATGATCGCGGCGACGCAGGCCCCCGCCGCCTCGCTGGAGTCAAAGCCGATCATCATCGGCCGCGCGCCCTCCGCCTGGCGCAGGATGCGCAGGGTCGCCTCGGTCACGACGCCGAACTGGCCCTCGGACCCGACGATCAGCGGCAGGAAATCGATGCCGCCGGGATCGAGATGCGGCGCCGCCGAATTCGACGATGTCGCCGTTCATCATCACCATCTTCAGGCCCATGACGTTATTGGTGGTGACGCCGTATTTCAGGCAATGGGCGCCGCCGGAATTCATGGCGATGTTGCCGCCAATGGTGCAGGCGAGCTGGCTCGACGGGTCGGGCGCATAATGGAAGGCAGAGGGCGCCACGGCCCTCGACACGCCAAGATTGGTGATGCCGGTTTCGACGCGGATATAGCGGCTTTCGAGATTGACTTCGAGGACGCGGTTCATCCGCGACAGGCCGAGCACGATGCTGTCGGCGGTGGGCAGGGCGCCGCCGGATAGCGACGTCCCGGCGCCCCGCGCTACCACCCGCACTCCCGCCAGATGGCAAAAGCTGAGCACGCGGCTCACCTCTTCCGTGGTCGTAGGTAGGACTACGGCTAGCGGCAGGCATTTATAGGCGGTCAACGCGTCAGTCTCGAAGGTGCGGCGGCCCGGCTTCATCCTCGACGATGGAGCGGGCCGGCAGCAGCTTGCGAAGCGAATTAACCAATGCGTCCCGCCGCTTCAGGATTTCCGACTTCGGCTCGAGGACGGAGATGCCGGACATCACGGTACCCAGTTGGTTACGGTTGCGGTTTGCATAGCAGCATATACGTAAAGTTGATCGCCGAGAATTGACGGCAAAAGTGTGAGATTTGACACTAATGCGGTCGTTGACAGCCATTGTGCGATCCAACACTATCCCGCAGGCGCACACTATCAACAAGTTGTGAATGGCGGAGAAGTCCCGGCGTGCCCCTTACTCCCATTACGGATCTGGAGATTTTCGCCCGTGTCGCCGCTGCGGGCAATATGTCTGCAGCCGGCCGGGATATGGGCCTGTCGCCCGCAGTGGTGAGCAAGCGCATCAGCCACATGGAAGAGCGGCTTGGGGCGAGGCTTTTTCAGCGTACCACGCGTCAGCTCAAACTCACCGAGACCGGCGAGGGCTTTTACGCGCGGGTGGTCGGCATTCTCGCCGACATCGAGGAAGCCGAGGCGTTCGTCTCGCAGCTCAACGCGCAAGCCAACGGCACGCTGCGCGTTACGGCGCCAACCGCGTTCTCGCGCATGCATATCGCGCCGCATCTTGCCTCCTTCATGCGCCTGCATCCCGATCTCACGATCGAAATGCATCTGACCGACGCCATCGTCGACATTGTCGCCGAGGGCATGGATCTGGCAATCCGTGTCGCCGAACTTAACGATTCCAGCCTGGTGGCGCGTAAGCTCGCCCCTTGCCGCTACGTGATCTGCGGCTCGCCGGACTATCTCAGCCAATATGGGCGTCCCAAGACGCTGGCGGATCTCGCCAAGCATAATTGCCTCACCACCGGCTACAGTCAGGTCTGGCGGCTTGAAGGTCCAGATGGGCCGGCGGCGCTGAAGGTTTCCAGCAATCTGCGCTCCAATTGCGGTGACGTGGTGCGGGAGGCCGTTCTGAGCGGCATGGGCCTGGCGCTGCGCTCCACTTGGGAAGTGAGCGAGGAGCTGAAGGCCGGGCGGCTGGAAGTGGTGCTGCCGGACTATCACGAAACCGCCGGTGTCGCCGTGTTCGCCGTTTATCCTTGCCGCCAGTTCATCCCCGCCAAACTCAAGTTCTTCATCGAATTTCTTGTCCAGCATTATGGGGCCACGCCCTATTGGGATCGCGGACTCGACCTCAGCCGCCTGCAAGGCCCGGCCTACGCCAAGACACCGCTCCGCATCACGCAGTGATCCGTTCGGAACTCTTGCCGCAGCGGCAGGCAGACGTCGATCTGATAAAACAATCAAATCGCTTTCGCGCCGCCCGTCAGCTTGACAGTCTCAGGCCGATCGTGCGCATTCGGGAACCGAATAGCGGAAGCCGGATTTCTGCCATAACCCGGCCAAATGCCGGGATCGAACGCTTTTGGAGGGACTAATGACGCTAAGGATGACAGCCATTGCCGTAACGTTCGGACTGTGCCTGCCGGTTCAGGCCTATGCCCAGGACGTCGCCAAGGGCGAGACCATCTTCAAGAAATGCCACATCTGCCATGAGGTCGGACCCAATGCCAAGATCAAGGTGGGGCCGGTTCTCAACGGCGTCATCGGGCGAAAGGCCGGCACTTATCCGGGCTTCAACTATTCGCCCGCGATGAAGGAAGCCGGCGAGAAGGGCACTGTGTGGACGGAAGACAATATCAGCAAATATCTGGAGAACCCGCGCGAATTCGTCCCCAAGAACAAGATGGCCTTCGTCGGTTTGAAAACGCCCGAGGAACGCGCCGACGTCATCGCTTATCTCAAAACTTTCGCAGACCAAAAATAGCTATCGAGAGATCGCACCGCGGAACCACCGAAGGTTCGCCTTGCCGGCCTTCGGCGATTCTCCTATGACCGGGCCATGAGCACTGAGCCGCGGCCGTTGCGTGTCGGCCTGTTCGTCACATGCCTCGTCGATTTTTTCCGCCCATGCGTGGGTTTCGCGGCCGTGAAGCTGCTGGAGGCGGCCGGTTGTGTGATCGAGGTGCCGCAGGCGCAGGTGTGCTGCGGGCAGCCGGCCTATAATTCCGGCGCGCGGGGCGACGCCAAGGCCATCGGGCGCCAAGTCATCGCGGCGTTCCAGGGGTATGATTACATCGTCGCGCCGTCCGGCTCTTGCGCGGGGATGCTGCGCAAGCACTATCCCTTACTGTTCGAGGACGATGCCGAAATGGCACCTCGGGCCCGCGATATTGCGGCGCGCAGTTTCGAGCTGGTCACATTCCTGACGCGCGTGATGCGGGTCGGCGCGGTGCATGCCGAGTTCGCCGGCACGGCAACCTATCATGACGGCTGTTCCGGCCTGCGGGAGCTGGGCATCGCAGACGAGCCGCGCGCTTTGCTCGCCACGGTGAAGGGCCTGTCGCTGGTCGAGGCGGAGGACCGGGAGGTGTGCTGCGGCTTCGGCGGCACGTTCTCGGTCAAATATCCTGAGATCTCCAATGCCATGGTGACCGCCAAAACTGCGTCGCTGGCTGCCACCGGCGCGGAGCTGGTGCTGGGCGGCGATCTGGGCTGCCTGATGAATATCGCCGGTAAGCTGGCGCGGCAAGGCTCGGCCATGCAGGTGCGGCATGTGGCGGAGGTGCTCGCCGGGGTCGTCGACGCACCGCCGGTGGCAGGCAAGAGCTGACGCATCCGGTGCGTTCAGCCGGCGCAATCGGCCCGCACGCACTGGACCAAATGTCGTGTCTCCGCTACTATTCAGCCTTGGCCGGGGGAGGCAACCATGACGCTCATGTGGCTTGGCGTGCTGCTGATTATCGTCGGAATCGTGTACATGGCGGCGCAGGCGATCCTGCCCGGCCGAATGAGCCGTGTCAGGCCGGTCACTCCGAGGCGACCGGGGAACACACTGGAGCCGGAGCGTCCGGCGTCGGGGTTCGGCCTGGGGTCGAACTGGCCCGGTCTCGTCATGATCGCGCTTGGCGCCATTCTACTGCTCGGCCTCGCGGTCATCTAACAATTTTTGCGCGTTTTATGAGCTAAGCACCAATGAAACCAATTGATCTTAATTATTAGACGATTGGTGTTGCCAGCGACCACGCGATCCCTATTATGCGCGCTGTGGTTGCATTTTCCTGTAAATGCTCCAAATTTTAAATCGATTTTTGCCGGAGAAGATTAGTGAGACGCGATATTCCGATTGGAAAAGGCGTGATATTCTTTGCTCAGCTAGGAAGCTTTTCTCATACAAACAACTCTATATCCAGCAATATTAAAGAATTTTTGCCCGATATGAAAATAGAGAGTGTTCAAGTGTTTCCCATAATTCGGAAAAATCTGCTACTCCTTGCTTGGTGTGCGCTCGGCGTCATTACTCACTATGGATTTATCTCCATTTTTGATTTTAAGGAATTCAAGAAAAAAATCATCAAAACGCCTTTCTTCTTCAATTTGGCAAGCAAAATACTAAAATCAAGGGCGGGGAAGATTTCAAATTTAAAGGCGGTATTGCAGACACAGGGTTTATTTAATGCGTCAATCGAAGGTGTTCCATTAATTATTTACACAGACAATACAATATTGAATCCTATAAATGACAAACTTAAATCCTTCAAAATTAATAATGATCTTGTAAATCTTGAACGTCTATTATACAGAAGCGCGGACAAAATTGCGGTATCGGCAAGACATGTCAAACAATCGTTATTAACGGATTATTCGATTTCTCCAGACCACGTCGATGTCGTGCTCATCGGTCCCAACACCCCAAAGTTCAACAACCCGGCCATAGAACGACCTGCAAGACAACAAATTCTCTTTGTTGGTATCGATTGGGAGCGCAAGGGCGGTCCCGATTTGATCGAAGCTTTTCATCGTTTGGTGCGGAGCTTTCCTGAGGCTCGGCTAGTCATCGCCGGTTGTACTCCTGACGTAGATCATCCCAACATTTCTGTTCTTGGGCGCGTGCCTCCTGAAAGGATTACGGAGCTCATGGCCGAGAGCTCGATCTTTTGCATGCCAAGCTTGGTAGAGCCGTCAAGTGTCGCTGTATTGGAAGCAAGTCGGGCCGGTCTGCCCGTTGTTGGCACGTCGTGCGGCGGCTTTCTTGATAGTGTCGTTCACGGGAAGACCGGGCTTCTGGTGCCGCCCGGTGACTCCCAAGCCTTAGCGGGCGCTTTGACACATTTACTGGAAAATCCGAGGCGGTGCAAAGAGATGGGCTGTGAAGCAATGGAGTGGATGGAGCATTTCGATTGGCCGGTCGTTTGCAAAAAGTTAGCGGCTTCCATCGTGTCCCTGACGGGCAGCAATCAGCGCATCCATAGATGTTGATGAGCTGATAAGATCCCCAGCAATCATACTCGACCGGTCCCGCGCGCGACATCCCCTGACGCAAGATCCCGCGCGCTACCGGCTTCGAGGAACGTTGAGCGGTCAACATCTGGGGCGTCCTAGCTGGAACGGCGTTCGCGATTTGGAGACAATGCGCCCGCTCATCCACCTGCCTTGGTAGAGCCCCCTTCCGGGAGGGAGCGGGCATTACATTGGTCAAGCTCCGCCTGTTTCCAACCGCGAAATCAAAACGCAACTGCGATGATAGCCTTTTGCATCGGATTATCCCAGAGGTGTACGCACTTTTGCGTCCAATGTATTAGCATGGGTGAACTGTGCGTGAATTTCGTCTAAGGATGGCGTCGAATTTGCATCGCGATCACCCGAGGGGGTCGCGGTGATCGATAACGCAACGCCGCACAAGAACCGATGGCCAAAGATACGCTTGCTCTGCTGGCAAAGACGATCGCCGCGCGCCGCACCGCCGACGAAGGCAGCTCCTATACCCGCCAGCTGCTCGATGCCGGGCCGGTCAAATGCGCGCGCAAACTCGGTGAGGAGGCGGTGGAGACCGTCATCGCGGCGATTGCCGGTGACGCCGAGGCGCTGAAGGCGGAAGCGGCGGATCTTCTCTACCACTTGCTTGTTCTGCTGGAGGCGCGCGACATCGCCCTCGAAGACGTGTACACCGTTTTGGAAGCCCGCATGGGGCAGTCCGGCCTTGCCGAGAAAGCCTCACGATCCCGGCCGCAGGAAGACTAGCGATGCTTAGCCGACTGACGCAGCGTTCCTCGCGGCTCGAATTCTCCCCCTATGAAATGTTCACCCATGATGAATGGGCGAAGTTGCGTGACGACACGCCGATGACGCTCACCGACGAGGAGGTGGGCGGGCTCTCCGGCGTTATCGAACGCATTTCGGCCGACGAGGTCGAGCACATCTATCTGCCGCTGTCGCGCCTTTTGAATTTCTACGTCGGCGCGGCGCAACAATTGCACGAGCGGACGTCTGAGTTTTTGCACAAGCGCAACGGCAAGATGCCTTTCATCATCGGCATCGCCGGCAGTGTCGCCGTGGGCAAGAGCACCACCGCACGCGTGCTGCGCGCCCTGCTGGCGCGCTGGCCGAATCATCCGCGCGTCGATCTGGTGCCGACCGACGGCTTCCTCCTGCCGAATGCGGTGCTGGAATCGCGCGGCCGGATGAACCGCAAGGGCTTTCCGGACAGTTTCGACCAGCGCGGCCTGCTACAATTCATGGCCGACGTGAAAGCGGGGCGCCCGAATGTGCGGGCGCCGGTCTATTCGCATTTCGACTACGATGTCCGCAAGGACGAGCACATCGTCGTCGACCGCCCGGACGTGCTGATCGTCGAGGGGCTGAACGTGCTCCAGCCCGCCACGCTGCCCAAGGACGGCGAGGCCATACCCTTCGTGTCGGACTTCTTCGATTTCTCGGTCTATATCCACGCCGAGCCGAAGATCATCGAGGAATGGTATGTGACGCGCTTCAACGCGCTGCGGGCGACCGCATTCCGCGACCCGGCGGCCTATTTCCACCGCTATGCCAGCCTGTCGGATGAAGACGCGCGCAAGACGGCGCTGGAAATCTGGCAGCGCATCAATTTGCGCAATCTGCAGGACAACATTCTGCCCACCCGCCAGCGGGCCGACCTGATCCTGGACAAAGGCGCCGATCATCTGATCGAGAGGGTGTGGCTGCGGAAGCTCTGAAGCTGGATCGCCGGTTCGCTGTTCAGCTTCCGCAGCAGAACTAATTTTAGGTCCCGGTCGCCTCGCGCATGGTTTTGATCAGCGCGGCCTTTTCCTCGAAGCCTATGCCGGGCGCGTCGGGCAGACGCACATAGCCGTCCTCCACCCGGATGCCGTCGGCGAAGCCGCCAAATGGCGCAAAGATGCCGGGATAGCTCTCATTGCCGCCCAGATGCAGCCCCGCCGCGATGTTCAGCGACATCTGGTGCCCGCCATGAGGGATGCAACTGCGCGATGAAAACCCGTATTCGGGCAGCAGGGCCAGCGTGCGCAAATATTCCACGAGGCCATAGGAGAGGGCGCAGTCGAATTGGAGCCAGTCCCGGTCGGGCCGCATGCCGCCATAGCGCAGAAGATTGCGCGCGTCCTGGTGCGAAAAGAGATTCTCGCCTGTCGCCATGGCCCCGCCATAATGCCGCGCGAGTTCGGCTTGCAGGGCATAATCGAGGGGATCGCCGGCTTCCTCGTACCAGAACAGCTCATAGGGCGCCAAAGCCTCGGCGTAGCGGATCGCGGCGTCGAGATCGAAGCGGCCGTTGGCGTCGACGGCAAGCTTGTTTCCTGCGCCAGTGACGGCGATCACCGCCTCGATGCGGCGCAGATCATCGGCAAGATCGGCACCGCCGATCTTCATCTTCACCACCTTATAGCCGAGGTCGAGATAGCGGCGCATTTCGTCGGCCAGCGCGGCGTCGTCCTTGCCGCGGTCATAATAGCCGCCGGCCGCGTAGACGAAGACCTTCTCATCGGGGATGCCATTTCCGTAGCGTTCGGCCAGCAGCCGGTAGAGCGGCACGCCGGCGATTTTGGCGACCGCGTCCCACACCGCCATATCCACTGTGCCGACCGCGACCGAGCGCTCGCCGTGACCGCCCGGCTTTTCGTTGCTCATCATGGTGTGCCAGATCTTATGCGGGTCGAGATTGTCGCCCACATCCGACAAGAGGCTGCCCGGGATTGCCTCTTTCAGGCGCGGCAGAAAGCGCTCACGCAGCAGGCCGCTCGCCGCATAGCGGCCGTTCGAATTGAAGCCGTAGCCGATGACGGGCGCTCCGTCCCGCACCACATCCGTCACCACCGCGACGACGCTCGCGGTCATTTTGCTGAAATCGATGAACGCATTGCGGATGTCCGAAGCGATCGGAACGACGGCATCCCGGATGTCGATGATCTTCATGATCTGGTCCTAATGGCGCCCCAGCCTTCCGGCAATCTGCGCTTTCTTCTGAACATTGCAAGGCCACGACGCCGAACATAATAATCCAGCCAAATGGAGATATTCGTATTTACCTTCATCGTGAAATCAAACCTATGCCGCTAACATCTGTGGCAGCCGCTCGAAAGCCCGGTTATGAAAATGTCCCGGCTGCCATGATCTGATGCGAACGCGCATTGGGCCAATGCCGATCGCGTTTGCTGTCCAAACCCCGTGAGAGCCCCATGCGTCTGACAATCCTCGGTTCCGGCGATGCTTTCAGTTCCGGCGGCCGCCTGCCGAGCTGCTACATGCTTGAGAGCGGCCGCAGGCGCTTCCTGCTCGATTGCGGTCCCAGCATTCTTCCGGCGCTCAGGCGGACCGGTCTGTCCAGCAACGATTTTCCTACGATCTTCATCAGCCATCTGCATGGCGATCACATGGGCGGGTTGCCGTTTCTGCTGCTCGACGCAATTTTCCCAGCCGGGCGCAGCCAGCCATTCACCTTAGTGGGGCCACCGGGGCTGGAAGCGCGGTTCCGGCTCGCCTGCGAGGTGTTCTACCCGCGATCGCTGGAGATGACGCGTAAATTCGATCTGAATTTCATCGAGCTAGACAAGGATGTCAGCCGCGAGATCGACGGCATGGTGGTCACGGCCTATGAGGTCAATCACTTTTCCGGCTCACCCTCCTACGCGCTGCGCTTCGAGCTGGATGGCAAGGCATTCGCGTTTTCGGGCGACGCCGGATGGTCCGATAATGTCATCAAGGCCGGGAAGGATGCCGACCTCTATCTCATCGAGTGCTATCAATATGATTATAAGCTACCGATGCATCTCGACTATCTGGCGATCGCGCAACATTTCGGCGCCATCAATGCCAAGCAGCTTGTCCTCACGCATATGAGCGACGCCATGCTTGCTCATGCGGCAGATGTGGACGCCAAGTACTGCGTGCTTGCCGATGACGGAATGGTCATCGATTTTTAGCTGATGAACCCATCCGAGGATGCACCGGCCTGCGGGCGGCTCGACGGGCTGCTGGATCAAATCCGCGCCTGCCGTATCTGCCGGGACGTGCCACGCGGCAAGCCGCTGCCGCATGAGCCGCGTCCGGTGCTGCGCGTCAGCGCCACGGCGCGCATCTGTTTGTGCAGCCAAGCGCCGGGTACGCGCGTGCATGCCTCCGGAACGCCTTTTACCGATCCGTCGGGGGAGCGGCTGCGGAGCTGGATGGGCGTCACGCCGGAGGAGTTCTACGATCCGAGGCGTCTTGCCATCGTGCCGATGGGCTTCTGCTTTCCGGGGCTGGACGCCAAGGGCGGCGATCTGCCGCCGAGGCACGAATGCGCTCCGGCCTGGCGCGACACGCTGTTTGCGGCGCTGCCGCAGTTCGAGCTGGTGCTGCTGGTCGGTCAATATGCGCAGCGCTGGCATCTGGGCACGCGTGCGGGCAAGAGCCTCACCGAGACGGTGGCCAATTGGCGCGCTTATGCCGAGGACGGGGCGGGGACGCGATTTCTGCCCATGCCGCACCCGTCCTGGCGCAACAATCATTGGCTGAAGCACCACCCCTGGTACGAGGCGGAACTGCTGCCCTTTCTGCGGCGGGAGGTGAGACGGCTGATGGACGTGGCCGACTGAGGCGGCGCCGCTCCCTTGACGGCGAAGAGAAAAACAATCCCGTCTTCCTGGAATTGCCATCACGTTTCTTCTATGATCGGAGTGGATAAATCCATATTTACGCAAATTTTTTCCAGGTACGGCGGATGCTCGACGCGGTCGATATTAAGATCCTGCAAATTCTGCAGCGTGACTGCACCATCTCTGTCGCCGAGATCGGGAAGGAGGTGGGGCTGTCGACCACGCCCTGCTGGCGGCGCATCCAGAAGCTTGAGCAGGAGGGCATCATCGAGGCGCGTGTGGCCCTGCTCAACCCGAAAAAGGTGAGGGCGGGGGTGACGGTGTTCGTCGCCATAACCACCAGCGAGCATAATATGGCCTGGCTTGAGCGTTTCCACGCGGTGCTGCGCGATTTTCCGCAGGTCGTCGAGGCCTATCGCATGAGCGGCCAGGTCGATTACCTGCTGCGCGTCACCGTGCCGGACATCGAGAGCTACGATCGCTTCTACAAGCAGCTCATCGAACGGATCGCGCTGGGTGATGTCAGCTCCAGCTTCGCCATGGAGCAGATCAAATACACCACCGCCCTGCCGCTCGATTTTGCCGACGGCGGCGCCGAATCATTCAACGGTTCAAGGCAATGACGTTGCCGCCGTCGGCCGAGGCGGTCTCGTCGTCCACCGTTTCGGCGGTCGCCCAATAGGCGCTGATACGCCGGGCGAGCGAGGCAGGCTTCTCGGCCAGCAGTCGCGTGCCCAGCTCGTGCGCGACGCGGCGCAGCCGAGCTTGACGTGTGCGGCACAGCGTGATGTAGGCGTCCGTCGCCTCGCCGTCGCCAAGCTGGTCCGCGTCCGCCTTGACGCGATCGGCGAGCACGGACAAATCGTGATCCTCGCCGAGAATTTCGGACAGGTCGCGAGCGAGCGCGATATGCGGCCGGATGGCTTTCGGCCAGCTCGGCGCCACCAGCAGCAATTGCCGCCAATGCCGCTGAACATATTTGCGCCAATCGTGAAAGGCTTCGTCCTCACTTAGGCGGTAGGCCCGCGTGAGCGCATGGCGAGCCTTGCGGTAATCCCGTTCGAGCGTGGCGGCGACAACGCCGAAATCATCCGGTTCGAGGGACAGCTCGGCGAATGCGGCCTTTGCCTCTTTCAGCTGCTTGCGAAGCTGGGCGGCGCCCGAACCGTCGAGGTTGCGCTCCGCCTTGGCGCGCTCGGCCTGCAATTGCGCGTGCAGAGCCGCCGACACCGAAGCGACACCGGCTGCGCCATCCTCGACCTCCAGCTTGCGGACCGTATCGAGCATCGCCTGGGCATCGCGTGCGCCGGACAGCAACCGCGCAATTCTCTTCACGCGCGCCTCGTTCGCGGCGAAGCTGCCCTTGGGCATGGCCGGCTTGACCAAATGGAGCAGCGCCCGCAGCCTTTTCATCGCCTTGCGCGCCTCGTGAACGGCGGCTCCCCTGCCGGTCTTGCTGGCAAACTGGGATAGAACGCGGTCGATCTGATCGGTGCCGACCTCCCTGACGCTGCGGCCGATCTGCTGCGCCGGTTTAAGCCGGTATCCCATGATTATGATCTGCCTGGAAATAGATTTGGACTGGAAGGATGATAATCGACTTTGCCTGTCCGGACCATGACAGGATTAACAAATGATGAGGACGCCCGATTACGAGGTGGCGAGCCAGTCCGCGATCCGCTGCTCGGGCGCCGGGTTGGCGACGATATCGGTCACGACCGCGATGCTGTCGGCACCGGCCCGGAAGACGGCGGGGGCGCGCTCCAGCGTGATGCCGCCAATGGCGACCAGCGGACAGGCGATGCGGGCTTTCCATTCGCCGATCCGGGCGAGGCCCTGCGGCGGATATTTCATAGCTTTCAGCGTCGTTTCGTAGATCGGCCCCAGGGCGACATGGTCGGGCTCCGCATCCAGCGCGATCTGAAGCTCCTCCGGCGTATGAGTGGAGATGCCGAAGCGGATGCCGGCCCTGCGGATGGCCGGAAGGTCGGCGGCGGCAAGATCCTCCTGGCCGAGATGGACGAATGCGGCGCCCAGGTCGATGGCCTCGCGCCAGTGATCGTTGACGATGAGCTGGCAGCCATGCCGCTCGGAGAGCGCGATGCTTCTGGCGATGACGGCGCGGAGCTGATCGGGCGCCGCGTCCTTCATGCGCAATTGGACGGTGCGGACGCCGAGCGGAACGATGCGCTCGATCCAGCCGGCATCCGGCACGATAGGATAGAATCTGATGAAGCATCGCCGAACTCGAAAAACGGGGTGCCCGCCACCGGAGTCGATGGCACGGCCATGTCGCGCCTGGGCATCAATCCGGCTTCGAAGGCGGCTCGCCCCGCCTCGACCGCTTTGGCGAAGGCCACCGCCATTTGCAGCGGATCGCCAGCCTTCGCAATAGCTGTGTTGAGCAGCACCGCATCGTAGCCAAGCTCCATCGCCGCCGCCGCATGCGACGGCGCGCCCATCCCCGCATCGACGACGAGCGGCACGCCGGGGAAATAGCCGCGCAGCGTCTTGAGGCCGGAGGGATTGTTGAGACCCTGCCCGGAACCGATGGGTGAGCCCCAGGGCATCAGCACCTCGCAGCCGGCGCTAAGCAGCTTCTCCGCCGCGCTCAGATCCTCGGTCGTATAGGGGAACACCCTGAAGCCGTCGCGCGTCAGGCTGGCCGCTGCCTCGACCAGGCCGAACAGGTCGGGCTGGAGCGTGTCGTCATTGGCGATGACCTCCAGCTTGATCCAGGGCGTGTCGAACAATTCGCGCGCCATCATCGCGGTGGCGATGGCTTCCTTCGGGGTGCGGCATCCGGCGGTGTTGGGCAGTACGCGTACGCCCAGCGACTGCACCAGGCTCCAGAATTGCTGGCCGGCACGCTCGCGCGCGCCTTCGCGGCGCAGCGACACCGTCACGATCTCAGCCCGCGCCGCCTGTACCGACCGTTTGAAGATGTCGGGCGAGGGATAGAGCGCGCTGCCCAGGATCAGCCGGGAAGCGAAGCTTTCGCCGTAAAATTCAACCATTGCTCATCCACCTTGCCGTGGCGCCACGATCTCGACGCGGTCCGCTTCGGCGAGCGCGGTCCCGGCGCGGTTCGCCGCCGCAACGAAGTCGCCGTTCACGGCCGTCGCGATTTTGGCGCCGCCATAGCCGAGCGCGGCGCACAGCTCAGCCAATGTGCGGGCGCCGGTTTCCTGCATCTGGCCGTTCACCGTGATCCTCAACGAACACATCCTCGCGTGTGGTTCCGTCCTTTATATAATGCGCAGCCAGCGCCGCAAGAGCAGGGGCGAGCATAAAGCCGTGGCGGTAGAGACCATTGACGAAGATCCGGCGGCCGCGAATGACGATCTTGGGTGAATTGTCGGGGAATGAGGGGCGGACATCGGCTCCGAAGCTGACGATCCGCGCCTCGCCGAATGCCGGGTGCAGCGTATAGGCGAGCCCGAGCAGGTCGAGGCCCGAGCGCACCGTCACCGCGCCGCGATCGCCGCTTTCGATCAATGTCGCGCCGAGCATGAAGCGATTGTCGCGCCACGGGACGATATAGAACGGGATGCGCGGGTGCAGCAGCCGGATGGGACGGCTCAGCGTGATCTCGTCCGTTTCGATGATCAGCATTTCACCGCGCACGCCGCGCAGCGCAGGAAGCTCGTCGGCGGCGGCGATACCGCGGCAGTCGATAATATAATCGGCCTGGGGCGTAGTTGCGCCATCCCAGTTCACGCCGAAGTCGATGCTTGCGCCGGCCTGCCGCGCCAGATCGAGCAGCGCGGGCATCGCGTCATCAGGTTCGACATGCGCCTCGCGCGGGTAGAACAGCCCCTGGCCGTAGCGGCCGGCAAGCGCCGGCTCCAATTCCGCGATCCGATCGCTGCCGACGCGCTCGTATTCCGAGGTCATGCGGGCGAAGTGCGCCAGTTCCGGCAGATCGCGCGGCGGCGCCAGCACCAGACTGCCCTGCTGCCGGGTGGCGGGATAGGCTTCGCGCCATAAGAGGATCGCGCTCAGGCCAAGTTCGGCGATGAACGGCTCGGCGACTTCGCTCTCGCAAAATGGGGCGAGCATCGCCCCCGCCAGCCGGCTGGCGGCGCAGGCGAACGGCTCGGCGGATCGCTCGATGAGCCGCACCTGATGACCGGCGCGCGCCAGCGTCAGCGCCTGCCACAGGCCGGTAATGCCTGCGCCGATGATCAAAATGTTCGCCACGCCGATCCTTTGACTTTGGTTTCGGCGAGCGTACCACATTGGCGGCGCAACCGCGTCCATGCTGCGGCGCAGAGCTGCCAGGGCGCGATCGCAGAGCGAACCGGCGACCGGAGAAAATGAAGAGGAGCAGGCAGGGGGCGGGGAATGCCCGTTCATCCGGGGGGAGATGAACTCGGGCTTGAGCTTTGCGCAGGACTGAACACCTGACTGCGCAGAAGCTTTCGGGGCTTTTAACCCTGCCTGCTCTCTTCAATGTGTCAGCGGAGGAGGGGGACTCCGTGACGGGGAACATCGACTGAGTGGGGGAACTCATTGGGGTCGCTGTTCTATCTATGTTCTAGAAAATTGCAGGTGAGTCGTCAATCGGAAAACAGCACAAAAAGGGAACATAGGTGTTCGCCCATAGCGGCGTGGAGCGCTCGGCCTGGAACGCTTCAGAGTCCGAGATGGCTCTCGCTCATCGTGCGGTTGGAGCCCGGCACATAGGCATCGAAGGCCGCCCAGAACTGGTCGCGGATTTCGTCGCGCTCCTGCAGGATTTCGTGTTTGGCCCCGGCGATGACGAGATATTTGCAGATTTTGACCCGCGTCGAAAATTCTTCGATCGCCCGCGTCGAGACCACCGTATCGTTGCCCGCCGCGATGATGAGCAGCGGCACCTTGATCGAGGAGGCGAAGCCGAAGCTATTGAGCTGCATGATGGAGCGCGAGGCCGCATGCAGCCAGCCGATGGTGGGCGAGCCAAGGCTCAGCCAAGGCGCAGCCTTCAACACGTCGCGGACGCGTTCATAGCGGAGGGGATCGCTGGTGAGGCTGTCTTCGAACGGCAGCAGTTCTGAGGCGTCCGGCTTGCCGCCGGGAACGTATAAATCGCCGAAACCGAGCAGTACCACAGCCTCGATGTAATAGCGCAGCAGCGGCGACTGGGTGACGCCCTGAATGATGTCGATCATCGGAGCGCACAGGATGAGGCGGTCGAACCAGCACATCTTGGTCAGCGCGGAGCGCAGCAGCAGATGGCCGCCCATGGAATGGGCCATGCCGTAATACGGCGCCGGACAATCGGGAAGCACGATCTCGGTCATGAATTGCTTCAGGTCGGCGTCGAAATCGGCAAAGGTTTCGACATGTCCCTTGCGCGGGTTCTTCAGCAGGCGGTCGGAGCCGCCCTGTCCGCGCCAATCCATCATGGCGACAGCAAAGCCCCGACGGCGAAGGTCGGTAATGGTTTCGAAATATTTCTCGATGAATTCGCCGCGCCCGCTGAACAGGCAGACGGTCCCGAGCCGCTTATCGGCCGTGCGCGGCCACAGGGCGTAGCGGATCTTGAGGCCGTCACGCGTGACGAAACTGCCGGGCACCGCGCCGTTCGGCACCGGATTGCGCGCTATGCCGATAAGCTCCATGGCCGTATCTCCCTGCTTCGCGGCGGAGCATATGCCGAGCCGCTCCGCCGCTCAAGCGCGGCTCTGAACCGCGCTGCCGGGCATAAGCACCCCTTGCGCATGGGGCTTGAAATGCGTTCCGAGGTTCATATCTTTAGGTTGCACGCCGTTACCGGGTGCATACTTACAGACTGCCTGGCCAGTTCGGCAGGCAAAATTCATGTCGCTTCACAAGGAGGATATGTAATGGGAAGATTTGACCTTACGCCACTTTACCGTCAGTCCATCGGGTTCGACCATCTTGCGTCTCTGATGGAGCAGCTTTCTGCAAGCGACGGCGAAAACGGCTTTCCGCCCTACAATATCGAACGCCTGGACGAGAACGAATACCGCATCACAATGGCGGTGGCGGGCTTTTCCGCAGACGATCTGAATATTGAGGTCAAGGAAGGCACGCTTTCGGTTCGCGGTGAGAAGACCAACGAGTTAAAGGATCGGGAATTTCTGCATCGCGGCATCGCCGCACGCAACTTCGAACGCCGGTTCCGCCTGGCGGAGCATGTCGAGGTCAGCGGCGCGACGCTTGAGAACGGGTTCCTGAATGTGGACCTGAAGCGGGAAATCCCGGAGGCGATGAAGCCGCGGACCATCCAGATCGGCAAGCCGGCGCAGAATGGCCGCACGATCGAAGGTGAGAAGCAGAATCTCTCGGTTTCCACCTAAAGCCGCGTTAGACGGCTAATTGAAGCCCCGCCTCTCTCCCCCGGAGGCGGGGCTTTTTGCGGTCCGCGGCCGCTCAGCTGCGTCGAGCCGCTATTCCGTACCCAGCACTGCCTCCTGGAACGCGGCATCCATCTGCCTGGCGCCATCAAGCACGGCTTGCTGGTCCATCCGCTTTTCCATCGCCGCGAGCAGCGCCGAAACGACGTTGTTGCGGCTCGCCACCGGATTGCGCTCATAGCCGCCGCGCTGGAAGAAGTTCGAGGTCGGCACCTTGTCGCGTATCGCCACCGGCATGCTGACCACTTCGAAGCCGCTGCCGTCGCCCATCAGGTTCATCATCTCCAACTCGGCCGCGCTGACGGGCCGCTCATAGCCCTTGACGCGGAGGAACTCGATCGAATTCGAGCAGCTTGCGCGTCTGCAACATCGGGCCGACATCCAGGTCGAGATTGAGCGCATGCAGAGCGCGGCCCTTCGGCGTCTCGCCCGCTTTGACATGCGCGCTCCAGCGGAAAGGAAGTCCACGGGCGAATTTCGCCATGCGGCGCAGCGCGGCCACCTTGCCGTTCAGCTCCTTGCGGCGCCCGCGTTCGGCGGCCTTCGCCCAATCTTCCAGCGTGGCGACCATGACCGGGCCGTGCTCCGCCAGAATGCCGATCGTGTTGGCGACCAGAAGCTGATTGTAGCCGAGCGCTGTGCTGATCGGCTTGGCGCCCGGCCTTTTCGACTCCAGCCCGGCCTGCACGTCATAGGAGCCGTTGCCGCCGGCCTCGAAGCCATAAATCCTGACCGCCTGCTCCTTGGCGATGCCTGCGGCGAGCGCGGCACGCGCATAGGCCAGCTTGTAGTCCTTTTCGCTCGCCGGCGCCTTCGGGGTGAACTGAAAGCGCATTTTGGCATTACGGAGAAAATCGGCGACGACGGGCAGCGGCTCCTTCTTCACCTCCTTCCGTTTTGCAAGCTTCTTGGGGGAAGGCGGTGGCACGGGAGCACGCGGGCCGGTGTAAACGGGCGGCTGGTCGAGCACATAGTCGGCAAGCTCGATGGGCTGGCCGTCGGCCCGCTTCTCGCGGCGCTCCGCACGCTTATCTTCGACGACATCCCAATAGGCCCCAGCCTTTGCCTCGTAGGCGTCGCGCTGCTGGCGATAGGCCAGATATTTGGCATGGTATTCGGCCGCCGCGCGCTTGGCCTCAGCGGATTCGAACGCCTTGTCAGGCATCGGGGGAACCTCGCGCGGCGTCTCGCCCGCTACCGCGACGCCGGCGGAAAGGCAGACAAACAAAACAGCCCAGTTTTTCGTCGCCATGCTCGGACCCGACCCCCCAGCGCCTCCTCGGCAATGGGCGCATTAGATCAAGACGGGACGCCGAAGCCAAGACAAAGCTATCATGCGGGGCAATGCGGCCGATCTATTGCGCGTGCGGTAAATCCGCTAACATGTTGAACCATTTTACCGGCCCTCGCGTCGGAGATGGCGTGAGAAGCTGGCTTATGACGTTAAGACCGGCGGTTTTCTGAGCGGCTTATATTCACCGCGTATTCACGGGTGCTCACGAATGGTTGGATCATGCGGGTGCCATCTCTTCCACGCCATGGCGGCAGGTGGAGAACCGCGCTTTAAACGGGTTTTGAGAGGAATGGGTGACATGAAGATTTCTATGAGCTTGAAGGCGTTCGCGATTGTGCTCGCGGCGGGATCGTTCGGATTTACCGGCACGGCCAGCGCCCATGACGATGACGACAATGCCGCCGGCGCCGCTGTCGGCATCATCGGGCAGGTGATCGGGGGCGCCATCGAAGCGGAACAGGCGAAGGAAGCCGCCGTCGAACAGGAGCGCCGCTGCCGCCGCTTCGCCCGCAAATGCGACGATGGCGAAGGCTGGGCATGCGAAAAGCGTGACGCTGAATGCGGCGACTGAGTTGTTGATATCGCGGGGATGAGGCCGCATCGGCCTCGTCCCGGCATCGCCGTCTGACATGCGTGCCGCCGCCATGCCCGTCCTGCTTTCGATTTTCACCGCTTTCGTCGGACTCTCCGCACGGCTCAAATGTCAGGTTCGATCCACGAGAGCAAGCTCGGTTCAGGTGGAACGTTTGTCGCCGGCCATCGAGCCAGGCCCGGACGACACGGGGGTTAGCCCCGGATCTCCGCTACGCTTCGTCCGGGGCGACAAAGCCTAAAGGCGGCTCGCACATAAATGATCGCGCTTTAGTGCCGCCGAAGAGAGATCACCCGCATGTCCGATGAGCTGCCATTCTGGAAAGCCAAGCGTCTCAATGAAATGTCGCGCGACGAGTGGGAATCGCTCTGCGACGGTTGCGGACGCTGCTGCCTGCTCAAGCTCGAAGACGAGGATACCGCGGAGATCGCCTATACACGGCTTGCCTGCAAGCTCCTGGATATCGGGTCATGCCGTTGCGGCGACTATGCCAACCGCCGGGCCAAAGTCCCCGACTGCGTGGAGCTGACGCCCAGGGCGGCGGCCGACCTGCCCTGGCTGCCCGCGACCTGCGCCTACCGGCTGATCGCCGATGGCGAGGATCTGGCATGGTGGCATCCGCTGGTTTCCGGCAGCACGGAGACGGTGCATGAGGCGGGGATTTCGGTGCGGGATTTCGCGATAAGCGAGAACAAGGTTAAGGACGGGCGGTATGAGCGGTTTCTGCTGAAATGGGAAGTGTCGGGTTAAGGTGCGGACCGAGCCGACACAGGACGCGCACGGCGGCGGGGACCATCGCACGGTCCTTACAGTCCAACTGATGCCGCTAACTGTCCTCGCCCGCGGGTGTTGAGGCGGCGTTCTTACGGGCGCGCGCTTGCGCCTTTCGCTTGCGCAGATTTTCGCGGAGTTCGGCGGCGAGACGGTCCTCGCGCTGCTTGCGGGCTTCATCCTTCGGCGCTTTATGGTCGGCGGACATGATCGCTCCTCGGGCGGCGTTCCCGCCGATGATGTCCGCAGCGGCTGGTCTTGTCATCATTTTGCGTGGGCGCGGGACAGGCGCGCCAGCAACGCCACCAGCTCCGACTGTCGCCTGGTCGAAGTTTTGGCCATCACCGCTTTGAGCTGAACGCGCGCCGTCCCGACGCTGACGCCCTGGCGCAGCGCAAATTCGTTCAGCGTATCGCCCTCGCCGAGCGCGAGCGCCAGACGGCTTTCAGCCGGGGTCAGATTGAAACCATGGCGGAGCACCGTTTCCGGCGGGCTCAGATGCTCGTCCGGATCCACGAGCACCAGAATAGCTTTGCTGTGCTGGAAGATTTCCTGCGCCGAACGTGCCACGGGCATTCCATAGGCAAAGAGCGGACGCCCGCTTCGGCGCGGCACGTTCGCCAGGACGGGCGGACTGGCCGCGGGCGAGGGAGGCAGCAGCAGGTCCGCGATAAGTTGCTGGAACGCCTGGTTTGCGTGTTTGTTGGCGGTGCTGAGCTGCCCACGCCGCAGGCTCAGGTCCTGCCCGAGATGTCCGCGCGCCCGCTTGTTCATATGCTGCACCAGGCCGGCGGCATCGAGCAGAATTGCGGCGCAGCCCAGCTCCTCGAAAGCGTCGATTATGCCGGAGTGCTTGGCCTCGCCGAGCCGGCTGGCGATCTCGGCGGCGCGGCGCATATGGGGATTAAGCTTCTCCAACACCGCGACATCCTCGGCGTCGAAGGGAGCGTCCTTGGCCTTGCGTTCGGCGATGAAGGCCGTCACCCTGCCGCGGCTTTCCCTGATGAAGGTGCCGACGACCCACCGGAAGCCCATCCGATTGATGAAGTCCGCGTTGAAGGGAAGCGTGTCGAGTTCCTCGGGCGAAAACAGATCGCTCTCGCGCAGCACGATCTTGGTGTGCCGGAGCGCGAGGCCCCTGGACATGCGCAGATCCCGCTTGTGCCAACCCTCTTCAAAGAACACCTTCGCCAAATCGTCCAGACCCTTCGACCACAGAACTTCCGTGTGCGGCCCCGGCCAGGCCATCAGGGACGTTCCCTCGGCACGGAGATAAATGCTGATCTCGTGCAACGCCGCCCGCCAACGCTCAGGCTGAAGCGCGGCCTCGTAAAAGAGATCGACGACCTGCGCGAAATCTTCGGGCTTCATCAATGGGCTCATGTAAGGCGGGCGAATCCGGCTCATTACGCTCTGGCGGCGACCGGCCGCGCGGTAGGGAGAGTCTTGCGATTCTATCTACTCAAAAAACCTGCTCCTGGATCATTTGCAAGCCGAAGTTTTCGGCGACACCGCTGTGTTCTGTACGTTTTGGGGTAGGGGCGAGGATTTATTGGCAAAATTTTGGCATGTTGCTTCGCAATATTAGCGTCGCGCGGACGTAGGCGTTTGCGCATGGGATCGGCGCATGCGAAAAAAAAAGCGCGGCGCCGGAAGGCGCCACGCAATGTTCGTCCAATATTGTCATTCGCCCCATTCAACATTCAGAGGCATTTCCAGGGAACTACCATCGTTGAAAATGAGAGAGCAATATCAACAGGCTTATATCGACAAATCTGAATGTAGCGCTTATCGGCTCGGGGCTCATCTCCCATATGGGGTATTTATGCCCACGTGATATTGAATGTTGCAAAGTTGTCGTATGTATTTGAACCGATGTTCCAAGCACATGTGGCACCGGCTTCACAAAGACGGGCGTAGCCCGTCAGCTAAGCTCCGCACCCGGTTGAAGCGGGTCGCCCGGCTCTTGCCTATTCGCCGACGGCGTGGCAAAGTCCGCCCCGTCAAGCCGGCCCACGCGCCGCAGTAGCTCAGTGGTAGAGCGCACCCTTGGTAAGGGTGAGGTCGGGAGTTCAATCCTCCCCTGCGGCACCAGCCACCAAACTTATCCAGCAAAGTCAAAGAACCCGACAACTCAACGGGTTTTCCCGGATCTAAGCATCACCCATTCGGGTGATGAATCGGTCTTTTACTGATAACCCGTCGGGCACTTAAATCGGGCGAATGGAAGCCGTCATAGGCTCCCGCCAGGGCGAAGGATCGAAGTATCGCCGCCAGCGCGTCGGGCTGCTCTTCCGGCGAATAGTGCCCGCTGCCGGGGATCGTCGCGCCCTCGATTCGGTCAAGTCCGGCGCGCCGGAAACCGTCCAGATAGATCTCCAGGCCGCTGCCGCCGTTGCAGAACTCGCCGCGCAGATAAAGTACGGGGATGGAAACATCCGGTCCGGCGCTCGCAATGTTGTCGCGCTCATCCTGAGCGAATGCGCGGTGCCAGTCCAAGCCGGCCTTCAGGCTCTCCGGCGATGCATAGGCCTGCGCATAAAGACGCCGTGCATCGTCAGTGATCGCGGCGGGTTTGGCGGCGGCGTTGTAGAAGGACTCGAAATAGGCGGCTTCGCGCCCCGAGATCAGCGATTCAGGCAGATCAGGAATGGCTTGGAAGCCAAAGGGCCAGCTCCGCGGATCGCGCGACCGGTGTGACCAGGGGTCTATGCCCGGCACCGCCGCATCGAGAATGGCGGCGCGCTCGATCGTCCCGGGGAAGGCGCGGATATAGGCGTAAACGATCATGCCGCCGATATCATGGCCCACCAGCGTCAGATCGGTGAGGCCGGCAGCCTCGATCGCTGCGTCGACATAACGGGCGAGGCTGCGCTTGTCGGCGCCTACCGGCGCGCCGCGCGACCGGCCGATGCCGGGCAGATCGAGAGCGGCGACCCTGAATTCGTCCGACATAGCCTGCATCACCGCTTCGAAGGCGTGGCTGCATTGGGGCCAGCCATGGAGAAACAGCATCGCGGGAGCGTTCGCCGGTCCCATCTCGATCATGCGCAGGCTGAGGTCACCGAGATCGATATCCGTTTCGCGCAGCATGGTCGGCCTCGGTTCGATGTGGTCGGGAACGGCTTCAGTCTTAGCCGGGGCCATGGCGAGCCCTCCGGCGAGTGGCGGGCCTGGAGTCATTCTCCCATGCAGTGCGTGAACACGAGCAGGCTGAACTTATCGATTTCGAATTCGGTATAAATGCTGCGGCCCATCGTGTTCAGCCATTTTTCCTGCGCCTCGTACGCAAGCTGCTCCTGCGCTTCGGGGCAGGGATATTTCATATCGGCCAGCGATTGCAGGTGATGCACCATTTCATGGACCAGGACCGACGATTCGGCCGGAGTTTTGCCGGTCCATGTCTTCGGCAGGTAGATCGTGTGTTCCGGTATGTCGTAGAACGCGATGACGTTAAATTCATTCCTGGTCTGAGAGCCGACGGCTGCGCTGCCCTGCCCCAGAAGCCCAGGGTATTTTTTTGCGGTAACCGCGTCGATATCGACGCAGGCGACTTTCGGCGGCTCGTAATTGGCGGGCAGGCCGAAATTCAGCGACAGCCACAGTGTGATGGTGATCAGCAGGGCGTTCATCGGCATCTCCGCTCATGGATCAGCCATAAAAGCGCCTGCCGGGTCGGCGACGCCTCACCTGTTCGAATGAACGGCAGGATGAATTGATCGCTTGCGGGAGCGAGGCGGCCGAAGCTCGAGAGCTGTTTGGAATGGCGCCTCATCGAAGGCTGCGCGTCGACCTGGAGCCGTTCCGCTCCGATTGAATCGGAGCGCGGCTCTAATTCTTTGTTTGGTCGCATTTTCTCGACGCAAACCGGCGTCCACTTTGCTGGAAAATGCTCTAGCCCCGGCGGCGGTATCTAATCCTCATCCAGACGGGTCATGCGGCGGCGGAAGCCTCGTTTTGCGGCTTCATCGCGGCGCACCAGACCTCTTCAAGCAGCCTGAAGACGAAGGCGTGCGCGGGGCATTGGCTCCATCGTCCTATCGCAAAGGCGACGTCCGGCCCTGCCGAGGAGGGCGGCGTGAAAATCAGCAGCGATTTCGGGCCGAGCGGCCGCGACAGAAACGGCGCTTCGAGCCGCTTGGACACGGTGCGCAGGGTATGCGGCGGCGGTTCGATGACGGCGGCAACGGCCTCCGGCCCGCAGCCTGCCGTGCCACTGGAGGTGCCAAAACGCCGCCGCAGACCGCGCATCGGCACGGCGAGGGAATGCAGCGCGACGACCGTGGCGTGCGCCGCATAAATATCGCCGTCGCAGGCCTGGGCCATGCGCCGCCGCGCCGGGGCGATCTGCCCGGTGAGCCGCAGCCAGAAACCCTTGGCGAAATGCCGCGCCGCGGCGTCGATAAGCGCCGCGTCGACGCACCGTCTGGCGGGTTGCCTTATAGTCGAGGCTGAACTGCCGTCCAACCACGGATTGCAGCCGCATGATCATCGCGGCCTCGTCCACTTCGCCACGCACATAGCGCGCCAGGGCCAGCACGTCGTCGCGCCTGATCGCGGCGTTTTCGCCCTTTGGGCCGAAACGGCGCTGCAGCGCTTCGGTCTGGCCCTGGCGGATGAGATCCTCGCGGGGCAGCAGCGCCGGGAACAGTGTATTGCCGATGCTCAGCGCCTTACGAAGCCGCATGCCGAGCCAGCGCACTGCCCATGATTCCGATTTGGCGAAGTTGCGCGTCACCGCCGGTTCGGCGTCGAGGGCGGCGATCTGTGCCGGGTCATCCACCATCAGAACGTCGATGATGAGCGGAATCGTCACGCGGCGCATCAGCGTGGGCCCCCGACCCAGGGCGTAAACGGCGACCGGCCGCTCAGCAGCGCCGGCTCCATCTCGGGGAAATGCCGCAGCAGCACATCGGTAAATGTCGTGTCCTGGACCCAGCTCATGCCTTGTTCCGTATAGACCTCCGGAGTGAAATCATTGGTGAAAAAGCGATCGCTTTTCAACCGCCGCGAGGCCATCAGAATGAAAATGCGGAAAGCTGTGTCGCTGAAGGCGAAGCCGGGCGGCGGTGCCTCGGCAAGCACGCCTACCAGCGTATCGACCTTGTCGATGTCGCCGCCATACACCGCCTCGATTTCCTTTGCCAGTTCCCGGTCGTCGGTCAAATCCTCGAAGCGCTCAATGCGGGGCATGTCCAATTGCTCGCGAAAGTCATTGTAGCGGGGGACGCCCCGCTCGCGGTCCCGCAGAATTTCCACCGCCGCCAGGTCCGTGAGCCCTTCGCCGTCCTGCCGGACCAGTTGCTGCAATCCTTTCGGATAGTTCCTCAGCTTCAATGCGCCGGGATGTTCCGTTCCCAGATGGAACAAGACGTTGCCCATCCCGACCTGGTCGATGATTTTGCGCGTTTTGAACCCCGATACATCGACAAGCTTGGCGGGTGTCGAGGCGCCGCCACCGAGCACGTCGCGGATCAGGAAATCGTCCGGGATGAGCGGGTGCATCCGGTAAACGGCGGTGAATTCCTCCGTCATCGCGTAGGGGGTGCCATGGTGGTCCGGCTCCGATCCCATGATGCCCGAAAGGATGTCGCCGCTCGACATGCGGCCGAAGCGCTTGCGGACGGCTTCGCCGAGAATGCCCCACCAATTGCCGCGCATGCCCATGTGGAGCAGCTTCGTATCGAGGAGGGTTGGCGTCCATTCGATGGTGTGGATCTTGGCGATCAGCGCGGCGACGATGAGCCGTGCCGTGTGATAAAGGCGGTCATCCTGCCATTTCGGATAGGCGGCGCTCAGCATGTCGCAGACGGTGTTGTGCTCACGGGCGAACAGCGTGTGCATCAGGCTGAGGCCGATCCACCAATTGTGGTTGTTGCCAGTGAGGTCGAGCCCATTCTTATCCGGATCGGGAGGCAGGCGATCGTCCTCGGTAAGCCCGAGCTTGCCGCCGAAGCCGGTGCGCAGCTCGCGCTGCTTTTCCGGACTATCACCATAAAGTTGCGAGGCGTCCCACCAATGCGTCGATTGGCAGATGAACGTCGTCGGGGCATTCGCGTTGGCGGGATCGGCCGTCGGGTCGTGCAGCGTCGCCGGCACCAGCATTTCGCCGAGCGGCCAGTCGTCGGTCTTGTCGAGCGGGATGGAATATTTCTGCTCGGTGCTGTTGGTGCCGTGATCGAGCCAGTCATGCACCTGGAACTGCAGCCAGGCGCCGGCCAGCAGGTTGAGGCTGGTCGCGGGCAGGAAAGGGTCGCGGGTCATCAGCCTGAGGCTGATCGTGCGCGGATTGGGATCCATCAAGTTGGCCAGATCCGGCTTGTCGCGCTGAGGGTCGACATTGCGGCCGAAGCGCGTGCCTTTCATGCCCATGCAAGGGTGGGACGGATCGTTGTAGCTTCCGTCCGGGGCGCGATAGCGCCTCACATCGATGCCGAAATGATCGACGGCGGGCGCCGCCGGCTCGATCGGCGTGGTATTGTAGAGATTCTTCCGCCGCAAATTATCGCGCAGCGCCACCAGGTTCAGAAAGGCGAGCGGGAACGGAAGCTGATGCCAATAAATCCAGCGGTTCAATCGATAGAAAAAACCGTTGAAAAGCGAAACCGCTGTCTGCATCGACGGGCCCCCCCAATCGTGCGCGCGCTGGCGCGCGCAAATCAATCCTGCTCGCGGACGTCTCCAAGCGAGCGAACTGGAGGAGTAGACACCATAATGAGCCGCGCGAGATCACCCTGACGGGTGACGCCGGTCTTTGCAAAAATGTGCCTGAGATGGGTTTTCAGCGTATTGGCGCTGATTCTGAGTGTTTCGGTGAGCTCGTGCTGTCCATTTCCTTTCGCAACTTCCAGGGTGACCCGCAACTCGGCCGGGGTCAGTCCGTAGAGCTTGGCGAACGCCCTGCCGGCGAATTGCGGGGGAGCGGACGCATCCTGGATGAAGACCGCCGCCGATCCGGGCAGGCCCACAAGCGGGTTATGCCCATTTTCCCAGCCGAGCGGCAGCACATTGGCGAGCAGGCCGCCGCCTTCGGTGTCCGGCACCGCAATCATATGCGAGCCGATTTTGGCCGGCGCGGCACCGCCCAGACTGGCGGAGATGGCGTGAGACAGCCGGTCGGCGACGCGCGGCCGCGCCGACGTCAAACGGTTGTTCCTGATTCTCAGCGTGCCGCCGCGTTCAACCAGCTTCTTGCCGGCGCTGTTCATGTAGGTGATGCCGTGATGATCGGCGAGAAACACGCCGGTCGAGAGCGCGTCGATGGTCTGTTCCAGCCGGTCCAGGCGGATCGCCTGCATATCGAAGACGTCGGCCATGGTAAAGGCGCGGCAGATATGCGGCGCAAGCCAATCCATGAATTGAAGGTCGGCTTCCCGGTAGCGGGTCTGGATTTCCGTGCGTGCGACAGAGAACCAGGCGAGCCGCCGGCCCGATTTCAGCACCAGAACGCCGATCATGTCGCGAAAGCCGGAGGGCTTCACCCAGCGCACATAAAAATCGTGCTCGACGGATTCCTTTTCGCCGCACAGCATCGTCAGCGTGGTGATGTCACCCAGATCGCGGAAATGCGGACGCCCGCCGGCCATCAGCTTCATGGAGGCGAGCTTCTCGAAATACAGCCGCAAATGCGACTGGTCGGCGCCGTGTTCGAACACGCGGCTGCGCGCCATCCCGGCCCGGTCGTGGACGACGATCGAGCTGCCGGCATTTTCCCCGACGGACGAAATGAGCTTCAACAGCCCCGGCCATCGGTCGGGCTGAAGCACGCATTCATAGATTTGTCCGATGATGTTTGCGGCAGTTTCGGCTTTCACCTTACGGTCTCCGAACGAAGCGTTTTCCGAGCGGCCCGTCAATCCCATCCCGGCGGGGCGACGAAGCCTTGAAAATGGCGCTCAAGATGTTGGGCCACGGCGAGGCAGGTGTGATCTCCATATTCGGGGCCGATGATCTGCACCCCGACCGGCAGTCCGGCAGGCGACAAGCCGGCGGGCGCGACCGTCGCGGGCAGGTTGCCCAAGGTCGCCAGGCCGCCCCACACCGTCGCCTCGACCACGGAGAGCGGCTTGCCGTTCACGTCGAGCCGCCGCTCGTGCCATTGCCTCTCCGGATCGTGCGGCACGGCGGTTCCGGGTGCCGCCGGACAGAGCAGCACATCATAATCCTTGAAGAATTCGCTCCAGGCGCGCCGCACCATGTCGCGGGCATTGTCGAGCGTGAGCCAATGCGCGTGGCTGAGCAAGCGGATCTCGTCCTCTGCCGTCGCTTGCCCGTGCTCACCGAAATAATATTGCGTCAGATGGGTGAGCCGCTTCCAGAACTGCTCGTCCTGCCGGCGCACCGCCAGCGGCATGACGAGCAGGCCGATGAAGACGCGGAAGGCGGCCTTCATGTCGATCGCCGGCCTTGCCGTTTCGTCGATCTCGGCTTTCTCCGACGCAAGAAAATCGGCGACCGCCTGAATGCGGTCCTTCACCGCCGCATCGACGGGGAAATCGGGATGCTCGTGCATCACCGCGACTTTGAGGCCCCGCACGCCCTGGCGGCGCGGCGGCGGCAGGTTCAGCGTCCAGGCGATCGCGTCGCCCGGCTCCGGACCGATGATCAGGGACAAGGCAAGTCTTGAGATCGTCGACGCCCCGCGCCATCGGCCCGATCACCGCGAGGTCGGGGCTGGCGCCGATGCCGGGCATGACGTTGCCGATCAGATTGGTAATGCCGTAGGTGGGCTTGTGTCCCCAGATGCCGCAATAATGCGCGACATTGCGAACGCCGCCGCCGAAATCGACGCCCAGGTCGAGCGCGGTCAAGCCGGCCGCGAGCGCCGCGGCCGAGCCGCCGGAGGAGCCGCCCGGCGAACGCGACACATCCCACGGATTGCTGGTGGCGCCGTACACATCGTTGTTGGTGATCCAGCCGATCAGATAGGCGGCGACATTGGTTTTGCCGAACATGATGGCGCCCGCGTCCAGAAATCTCTCGACCGCAAGCGCGTTCCTGGCGGGATAATTGTCCTTCAGCTCCGGCACACCCCAGGTGGAGGGCATTCCGGCGACATCGAAACTATCCTTGATCGTCATGGGCACGCCGTGCAGCGGACCCCAAATCTCGCCGCGTCCCAAGGCTTCGTCCGCCTCGCGCGCACGCTGTTTGGCGGCCGGAACGTCTAGCGAAATGACCGCGTTCAGGCGAGGATTGAAACGCGCGATCCGCAGCAGAAACAGCTCCAGCAGCTCGGCCGAGCTGATCTGTCTGCTTCTGACGAGCGCGGCAAGTTCGGTTGCCGAGTGATAGGCCAGGCTGGACATGCCGCGTCCCTCCCCGATTGCCATGCGGCGATACTATTTTTCCTTAATCCCCGTGTAAAGCAGCACAATGGTTATAAGGCAACCGGTGCGGCGGCGGGTGCGCGCGCCGGGGGCCCGGCGGCGCTCGGCGACGACATGGCGACGATCTGGTCGCTCATCTGTTCTTGCGTATCGAACCGCCTGATATCGTAGCAGCCGAGCGGCAGCACGGCGGTGCGGGTGCAGCACTCGCTGCAGAAGGAGCATGGCCTGAGCGGTTCGTCGCGCAGCTTGAGCTGATCGAGCAGATCGGGATTGGCCAGCAGCGGGCGCGCAATCGCCACCATGTCGCATTTGTGCTGGGTGAGCGCCGCATCGATCACGCTGCGCTTCTGAAAGCCGCCATTGGCGACGACGGGAATACCAACCTCGCGCTTGAACGCCGCCGGCGAAATCGGCATTGGCCGCCGGCTTGAAATTCCAGCCCAGGCCGAACAAAGCGCGCGCCAGGAACGGCGGCGTCATGTTGACGACGAAGGCACGGGCACCGGCTTTGAAGCTCAGATGGCGGGTGGCGTTGACGAACAGCTTGAAGCCGTTCTGCGGATAGGTGCCGGTGTTGCCTTTCGGATTGGGGAAACCGAAGCCGCTGTCGATATGCAGATAGTCGACGCCGAGCGCTTCCAGCTTCTTGCCGTAAAAGAGCGTCTCCTTCAGCGTGTTGCCGATGAAATAGTGGCGCAGCGGGAAGACGATCGGAAAGCGGAAATTCAGCGGCAGGTAATTGTAATCCTGCGCCGACAGGCGGACGCCGAGCAGGAAGTCCCGGCCGACGCGCTCCCGTGCGGCGCGCACGACGCGTTCAAGGAAATGAAAGCGTTTCTCCACCGAACCGCCATAGGCGTCGGAGCGCCGGTTGGTGCCCGGATTGAGGAACTGATGGATGAGATAGCCCTTGGACGCGGTGATCTCGACGCCGTCGCTTCCCGTTTCGCGCACGCGGCGCGCGGCGGAGGCGAAATCGTCGATCGCCGTCTCGATCTCGGCTTGTGTCATGGCGATGGTCTTGTTGCGGTACCCGTAGAGGAAATCGAAAAAGGAGGAGGCCGACATCGCGTCCTCCTTTTCCGGCAGCAGCCCGGTATGGGTGTGGCCGCCGGGATCGCCGATCTGGATGATGTAGCGGGAGCCGAGCGCCTGCACCGCCCGCACCGTTTCGCGCAAAGGGCCGACATAGGCGTCATCGTGGAGCGCGGGATATTGCATCGGCGACATGCGCCGCCGGTTGACGCTGATCGTCGCCGAGATGATGCCGCCGACACCGGCTTCGGCGAAGCGCCTCTCAAAGGCGGTGAAGGCCGGGCTGACGGTGCCGTCGAAATAGGATGTGCGCCCGCCGATCGAGGATCGCAGCACGCGGTTTGAGAATTCGACGCCATTGATTTTAAACGGCTCGAACAGCATAGCGAAACTCCCCCGATCAGCCCTTGGATGGGTGCGTTCTTGAACCGCACAATAACCGCATTGAACACAAAGATAGGAGTCATTTTGTGATACAACTCACCGCAGGCGTGTTTTGACGATCAGGATTGGTGAGTTTTAACGCCGACGCAGTAGCTGCCGCGCCGCCGGCTTGGGCACGGTAGGACGCCTGCCGCACATGTCGGTGTAGCGCGCGCGCCTCATCGGGCCGCTTCCATGCATGGCACGTGCCGCGCGGGCTTTTCTTTTGCGCCGCGCTCATGCCATGGTGCGGCATGCGCCGACTGACCACAGTTCCCGCCCTGCTTCTCGGGCTTGGCATCATCGCCATCACCGCCGGACTGCTCTATGCGTCGGGCCGCTCGTTGATTTGTCCGTGCGGCACGGTGAAGCTGTTCGACTTCCATCCGGTGGTCGGGCAGGAATCGCAGCAAATCATCGACTGGTACACGCTCAGCCACCTGCTGCACGGCATCCTGTTCTATTTCCTGATCTGGCTGGTCGGACGGGGGCGGATACCGTTCGCGGCCGGCATCCTCATTGCATTGGTGATTGAGGGTGGATGGGAGCTGTTCGAGAACAGCGACTACATCATCAACCGCTATCAGACCCAAAGCATCTCGGTGAACTATAAGGGCGACAGCGTTCTCAACTCGGTCAGCGATATCGTGACGATGGCCTTGGGGTTCTTCCTGGCCTCGCGTCTGCCGGTGCTCGCCAGCATCGCGCTGCTGATCGGGGTGGAGGTGTTCATGGCCTGGCTGCTGCGCGACAATCTCACGCTCAACATCATCAGCCTGACCCATCCGATCGAATGGATCACGCGATGGCAAGAGGGCGGCCAATAGCCGCCTCTAGATCATGATCTAAATTCCTTTGTTTTCGCACGATTTTTCGGGAAAACCGGTGTCCACTTTCCCGATCGTGCTCTAACCCGCCTTACGGTTTACGCCGGAGCTTTGCCGAAGAGCCCATCGCATCCCGTCGCTGCGCAGGTCGACCACCCCCAAGGGTTCGATGTCGATGCGCCAGAATGAGCGCAGCGGCGCGGCGAGCACATGCAGAATCGCGGCTCTGATCACGCCCGCATGCGTTACCGCGATGGTGTGGCCGCCTTCGGTGGTGCGTTCATCGATCCAGGTGGCGACGCGCCGGCACAGATCGGCGAGCAACTCGCCGCCATGCGGCGCCGCCTCGGCGTCGGCCATCCAGGCGGCCAGACCGGTCGGATCTTCCCGCTGCAACTGGGCAAGCGTGCATCCCGACCAACAGCCAAAATCGCAATCGCGCAGCGCGGGATCGAAAGCCGCGTCGAGCGCGAGGGCCTCCGCCGTTTGCCTCGCCCGCAGCGCCGGACTTGTGAGGACGCGATCCGCACGCGCCAGGGATGGCCGCAAGGCAGCGGCCTGCGCGATGGCGCGAGCCTCGATCGGATCGTCGAGCGGGAACGCGGACGCCCGGGTCGCAGGCGTCGCGGCGTGGCAGATCAGGGTGAGGCGCAAGGGCATCGGCAATAGGGGTCCGCGTGGCGGCCATCGCGAGCGCCGGTGACGCGGCGGCGACCTGCTATTTCATTGACACCATCGGGCCCGCTCACATAGCCTAATTTTGTACGTTGCGGGTTTGGAAGCCGGTGGAAGTCCGGCACGGTCGCGCCACTGTAACCGGCTCGCATTCGGCCTGCCGGAAGTCAGACCCTGCCGCAGCGATCAGGTTCGATCAACGGGACGCCGTATCCCAGGAGATACCGACATGGCCGACATCAGCTTTGCGCCTGAGACCACCCTTGCGCCAGTCCCGCTGCGGGAGCTTTTGCCGTGGGCAATTTTTGCGGGTCTTCTCCTGATGCTGGCGATCTATTTCGTCGGTGGCGAACAAGGAGCGACCTCGCTCATCTCAGGCATGTATGTGCATGAATTCGTGCATGATGGCCGGCATCTGCTCGGCTTCCCCTGTCACTAGAGCCTTTTCCGCTCCGATTGGATCGGAGCGCGGCTCTAATTCTTTGTTTTGTCGCATTTTCTCGACGCAAACCGGCGTCCACTTTGCTGGAAAATGCTCTAAAGGGGCGCGAACATGGTTGGAAATCTTCTGCTTCGCGGCTTGGCCGTGGGTTTTATCGCAGGCGTGCTCGCATTCGGCTTTGCCAGAGTGTTCGGCGAACCGCAGATCGAGCGCGCCATCGCGTTCGACGCGCAGGCGGGCCACGAGCATGCAGGCCACCAACATATGGGCGCTCAGCCTGCGGACAGCCCCCAGGCGGCCGAGCCGGAACTCGTCAGCCGCCAAACGCAGGCGGGTTTTGGGCTGTTTACCGGAGTGGTGGTCTATGGCGCCGCGCTTGGCGGATTGTTTTCTCTGGTGTTTGCCTTTGTGCACGGGCGTATCGGTCGTACCGGACCACGCATGACGGCAGGGCTGCTTGCCCTGGGCGGCTTCATCGCGGTGGCGCTGGTGCCGTTCCTGAAATATCCAGCAAATCCGCCTGCGGTCGGCGGCGCCGAGAGCATCGGACTGCGGACGCAGCTGTTTCTTGCAATGCTGATCATCTCGGTGGCGGCGCTGATTTTCGCGGTGACTTTTGCGCGCCGCCTCTGGTTGCGGTACGGTAGCTGGAACGCGACGCTGATCGCCGGCGCCGCCTTTATTTGCATTATCGCGACCGCGCAATTTCTACTGCCCGACATCAACGAAGTGCCGGACCAGTTCTCCGCGGTGGTGCTGTGGCGCTTCCGCATGGCATCGCTCGGTATGCATCTGGTGCTATGGACCGCCATCGGGCTGGTTTTCGGGCTTTTGAGCGAGAGAAGCATTGCCGATGCGGTGAAGTTCGGCCGTCAGCGCGGCATTGCGAGGTCGCAAGGCTGATCTTCAGCCGGCGCATCGGACCGGAATCACTTCGCCAGAGTTGAACAATCGGGCCGCCTGGACTATTGCGTGGACCCACATGCGGACCCCCCGTCCCCCAAATAGGAAAATGACATTATGGCAGGTTCGAAAAAAACTCACGGAAACCACAAGCCCAATGGCACGCGCGGCACTGGCGACGAACTGCACCAGACCGCCTCAGCGCCGGAGGCCCGCACCACCACCAATCACGGCATCCCGCTCAGCGACAACCAGAACTCGCTGAAGAGCGGCGGGCGCGGCCCGACCCTGCTGGAAGATTTCGTGCTGCGCGAGAAAATCCAGCACTTCGACCATGAGCGCATCCCCGAACGCATCGTGCATGCGCGCGGCTCGGGCGCGCACGGCTTTTTCGAGCTGACGGAATCGCTGGCGGAGTTCACGCGGGCCAAGGTGCTGACCGAGGTCGGCCAGAAAACCGAAGTCTTCACGCGCTTCTCCACCGTGGCGGGCGGCGCCGGGTCGGTCGATACGCCGCGCGACGTACGCGGCTTCGCGGTGAAGTTCTACACCAAGGAAGGCAATTGGGACCTCGTCGGCAACAACATCCCGGTGTTCTTCATCCAGGATGCGATAAAGTTTCCCGACCTCATCCACTCCGTGAAGATGGAGGCCGATAGGGGCTATCCGCAAGCCGCCAGCGCCCATGACACGTTCTGGGATTTCATCGGCCTGATGCCGGAGGCCACGCACATGGTGATGTGGGCCATGTCCGACCGGGGCATCCCGCGATCGCTGCGGATGATCGAGGGTTTCGGCGTCAATACGTTCCGTCTGCTCAACGACAAGGACGAGGCGACCTTCGTCAAGTTCCATTGGCGGCCCAAGCTCGGCACTCAGTCCACCTTGTGGGACGAGGCGGTGAAGATCGCCGGCGCCGATCCGGACTATCACCGTCGCGACCTGTTCGAGGCGATCGCTTCGGGCAATTTCCCGGAATGGGAGTTCGGCGTGCAACTCATATCGCAGAAGGAAGCCGACGCGCTGCCCTTCGACATCCTCGATGCGACGAAGCTGATCCCGGAGGAAATGGTGCCGATCCGCTTCATCGGCCGGATGGTGCTCAATCGCAATCCGGATAATTTCTTCGCGGAAACCGAGCAGGTGGCCTATCTGCCCAGCAATACGCCGCCCGGCATCGACGTGTCCGAAGACCCGCTGCTGCAAGGACGGCTGTTCTCTTATCAGGATACGCAGCTTTCGCGCCTCGGCACGGTGAACTTCCACCAGATCCCGATCAACCGCGCCAAGGGCTGCCCATTCCAGAATTTTCAGCGTGACGGCCACATGCAGACGCAGGTCTTCACCGGCCGCGCCAATTACGAGCCGAACAGCCTTGCCGAAGCGGGTGAAGAGGGCGGTCCGCGCGAAGATCCAAAGGGCGGCTTCCGCAGCGTCGCGTTGCCAGTCGAGGGGACCAAGGTCCGGCTGCGCTCGGAAACCTTCGCCGATCATTACAGCCACGCGCGGCTGTTCTTCCGCTCGCAGACGCCGCCGGAGCAGGCGCATCTTGCCAGCGCCATCGTGTTCGAGCTGTCGAAGGTCGATCTGGAACACGTCCGCATGCGCGTCCTCGCCAATCTGCGCAATGTGGACGAGACGCTGGCAGAGCGCGTCGCGGCCGGCCTCAATATGGAGCTGCCGCCCAAGTCGGACGCGGCGGTCGAGCCGCAGGACATGGAGATGTCGCCAGCGCTGCGCATCATCGGTAAATATCCCGAGACGCTGATGGGCCGGTCGGTCGCGATCCTGGTCAGCGACGGGGCCGACGAAGCGGCGGTCAAGGCGGTGCGGACCGCCGCCGAAGCCGATGGCGCGACCGTGAAGATCGTCGCGCCCAAGATCGGCGGCGTGAAGCTGGAAGGCGGCAAGATGCTCAAGGCGGACGGGCAGCTGGCGGGCTCGCCGTCGATCATGTTCGACGCGGTTGCGCTTGTGCTGTCAGCCGAAGGCTGCGCGGCGCTGCTGAAGGAAGGCGCCGCGATCGACTTCGCCAAGGATGCCTTCGGGCATCTGAAGGCGATCGGCTTCACGCCGGAGGCCAAGCCGCTTCTCGACAAGGCCGGGGTCATGCCGGATGCGGGCGTGGTCGATATCAGCGGCGGTGCGGGCGGCTTCATTGAGGCAGCACGGACGCGCCAATGGGACCGCGAGCCGCAGGTCCGCATGCTGGCCTGATCGTGGCCTGCCGGCCGGACTGTTCCCTCTCCCTCGGGAGAGGGTCGGGTGAGGGGTGTGGCTGAATGATGGCTATGCCTCGTCAGCCGGCGCCCTTGCGCCGACCTCTCAATGCCGCCGACGACCAGGATGACGCTTATGGATGCAGACCGTCTGTCCCGCAATACGGTGAGGTTCGTCAACATCGCGCATGCGTTCGATCATTTCGTGCTGCTGATCTATCCCACCGCCGTGATCGCCATCGCCGCTGAGCGCCAGCTGGACTACGGCACCCTCATCGGGCTTTCGACCGGCGCCTTCGTCGCGTTTGGGCTGTTCTCGCTGCCGATGGGCTGGATCGCCGAACGGATCGGGCGGCGCAACCTGCTGGCGATCTTCTTTTTCGGCTACGGCCTGTCGTGCATCGGCATGGCGACGGCGCGCGGTTCGACGGAGCTGGCGTGCTGGCTGCTGGTATTGGGGGTGTTCTCGGCGATCTATCACCCTGTCGGCTCCGCCATGCTGGTGACCCACACGCGCCGGCTCGGCCGCGATCTGGGCTGGAACGGCGTGTGGGGGAATCTCGGTGCGGCCTCCGCGTCGGCGGTGACGGCGGCTCTCGCAGCGACGTTCGGCTGGAGGGTGGCTTTCGTCGCGCCGGGGCTTGCCTGCCTGGCTGTGGGCGTGGCGTTTCTCTTCCTGGTGCCGGGCGATGGGCACGAGGCGCAGCTGACCAGGCAAGCCGCTCCGGTTGCGCGTCACGACCGGCCGCTGGCGCTGCTACTGCTGTTCGCCATTGCCATTATCGCCGGCGGCATGACCTTCAACGTCACCACTATCGCGTTGCCCAAAGTGATCGATGAGCGCGTCGGCCTGGTCCTGCCGCTGGCGGTTACGGGATCGCTGGCGACCGCCGTCTTCCTGTTCGGCGCGGCGATGCAATTGTCGATCGGACGGCTCATCGACCGCTACAGCCTGCCGAGCATCTTCGTGGCGCTGTCCGTATTGCAGCCGGTGGGGCTCGGCCTTGCGGCCTTCACGACCGGCATTCCGCTGCTGCTGGGGATGAGTGTCGCCATGGCGGCGATTTACGGCCAGGTGGTCATCAACGATGCGATGATCGCGCGCTACGTGCCGGTGCACTATCGCGCCAAGGCGTTCAGCGTTCGGTATTTCCTCGGCTTTACCGCAAGTGGCGTCGCGGCGCCGATGATCGCGATCCTGCACGCGCATGGCGGATTTCCGAGTGTGCTGGCGGCAGCGGCTGCGTTCGGAGGGCTAGTCTTCGCCTGTGCCATCTTGTTCAGGGTTTTCGCCACCCCCGGCGTAGCGGTCGCGGCTCCGGCGGAGTGATGTCGGGGCAGTTTATGGCATGGCCTGCGCGGCTGCGGGTTTGGCTTGCACCTCGTCCAGATAGGGCAGGAACACGCTGAGGAAATACAGCCGCTCCTTGGGCTGGAGCTGGGCCATCATCGCGGTGACCATGGGTTTGGCCGCCAGCCTCGCGGCCATTTCCTTCTGGAACAGGTCGTCCATCGCCCGGTTCAACTCATCCTCGGTATAGGTGCCGCGCTTGATCAATTGCCCGATGGCCACGCGCGCGAGGCGCACATCGCGCCAATAGGGCACGAGGCCGGGCTTGTGGCTGAAGAACACCGACTTTATTTCCTCGCGGCGCTCCTGCGGCAAGCCCTGCATGAAGCGCTGGCTCCGTTCCAGCGCGATCGGCGCGTCCCACAACCCGCCGTGCCGCACCGCCCAAAGGCTGCCGAAGACGATGCCCAGGATCATCAGGTTGAGGGCGAGCGACAGGATCAGCAGCACCCACATCCACCGAGGCGTGCGGCGCACGATCACGTCCGCTCCGTCAGCCGCCCCGACGCTCATAGCTGCTCCGGATTTTGCAGGCTGCTCGGATCGAACAGCGACCCCGAAAAAGCGAGCGCCGCGTCGCCGTCGTTGGAGGCGATCATATCGAGATCGCGCAGGGTGGGGACCACCTCGCCGGACATGCCGATGTAAACGCCGAAGGCCAGTGACGCCGCAAGCAGCGCGGCCTCGCCCCAGAAGGAGCGGCTCGGCACCCGGAAGGGGATGAGGCGCGCCCGGCTGCCGGCGCCGCCGCCCAGCCTTATCTCGAAGCCGGGGAAGGCGCCGCGCGTTTGCGCGCATTGAAATGCCGCGCGCAAAATGCAGCTTTCCAGCGCCCCACCCGGCTTTCCTTCCGGCGCGCTGAGAAGCACCCTGTCCAGCGCCTTGGCTTCAGCGAACAGCTTCGCCGCTTCCACATCGTTCTCGACGAACGCCGAAAGCCTTGCGCAACATTTCGCCCGCCATCGGCGCGGATGCGGACCGGCCAGCGCGAGCGTTTCCTCCAGCTCTTTCAGGAGGTATTCCCTGGTATGTTTTGTCTTCATTCTTGGGTCCGATGATCGTCAACCAGCGTTGTCTTCAGTCAGTAGCATGCGCCATTCCGGTTCGAGCTGCCGCCGCAGGCTGCGCCTGGCGCGGCTGAGCAGCAATTCGATGGCTTCGGGCGTTGTTTCCATGACCGCCGCCGCTTCCGCCATGCTCATTTCTTCGTAGTGGCACAAAATCAATGCAAGGCGTTGCCGCTCCGGCAGGGTCTGCAACGCTGCATTCACCTTCGCCGCGACCTGGCCATCCATGAACTCCCGCTCCTGGCTGGGCGGCAGCGCAACGTCGAAATTCTCCGGCCAGGCTTCCTCGCTTCGCTTGCGCAGACGGTCGAGACAGATGTTCGCCGTAATGCGCGTCAGCCACGTCGTGAGCCGGGCTTTCTCCGGTTCATAGCTGCCGGCATGGGTCCATAGCCGCAGCAGCGCTTCTTGCGCCGCCTCCTCGGCCAGGGCCTCGCTGCCAAGCATGCGCCGGGTGACGGCGAGCACGCGCGGCAGATGGCGGCGCACCAGCAGCGCATAGGCGTCCTTGTCGCCGCGCGCGGTCCGCGCCGCTAACGCGGCATCCCCGTCCGGCGCGTCCACAGCCCCGGAGCCCTGCTCTTGCGCAAGCACAGTTTGCTCCGGCACGACCGCGCCTTTCATCCGCCCCTTGCAATGTCCCCAGTACCGCGCGCTCCGGCGATCATCCGCCATCGGCAGAGCGGTTTGTCGAGCGCCTGTCATAACAGCCTATACGCATAGGACGGCCCGGCTCCGTCGCCAATCCGCCTCATTTAACCAGCGCCTCGAACCGGTCCTCCACTGCCTGCTGGACCTCCCTGAGCAGCGGCTCGATGCGGGAGAATTCAGGCACTTCCGTCGCCTGGATCAGCATGGACTTCAGCCCTTCCGGTGCCTTGGCCGGATCGAAACGGCCATCCTGGCAAAGCCGCATGATCTGGGTCAGGCTGTCATAGAGGCGGGCCGCGGACAGCAGCATGTCCGCATCGGCGGCCGGCAGAATATCCGCAGCGCGCAGCTTCTCCAATGCGCCGATGGTTGCCTGATCGAGGATATCGGGATGCGCATGCGCGTGCGCAAGCTGAAGAAACTGAGCGATAAACTCGATGTCGATCAGTCCGCCGCGAACATATTTCAGCTCCCAGGCGCTTTTGGAGCCCTTTTCCTGGTCGATCCTGCGGCGCATGTCGCGCACGGCCGCGGCGGTGGCGGAACGGTCGCGGGGGCGGCACAGCACTTCGCGGATGGTCGCCTCGATCGCCTGCCGCAATGGCTGGGGGCCTGAAACGACGCGGGCGCGGGTGAGGGCCATGTGTTCCCAGGTCCAGGCCTGGCCGTTCTGATAGGCGACGAAGGCCGGCAGGCTGGTCGCGACAGGGCCGGATTTGCCCGAGGGCCGCAGGCGCATGTCCACGTCGTAGAGGCCGCCCTCCGCCGTCGGCGCAGAGAGCGCGCTGATCAGGCGCTGCGTCGCGCGCGCATAATATTGCGTCGGGGCCAGAGGTTTGAGGCCGCCGGATAGGTTCTCGCCTTCGCCGTAGCGATAGATGACGATGAGGTCGAGATCGGAATTGGCCGTCATCTCACGGCCGCCCAGCTTGCCCATGCCGATGACGGCCATTTCGCCGCCGGGCATGCGGCCGTGCTGGCGCTCCATCTGCCGCTCGACCTGGGCTTGCAGCCCCGCGATCAGCTCATCGGCGAGGGCGGCATAGGCGCGTCCGGCATCCTCGGCGCCGACCGATCCCGACAGCACGCCGACGCCGATCAGCAGCGATTGCTCTTGGCCCACGGTGCGCGCCACGTCGAGGCACTCCTCATAGGAACGGCAGCGGTCCAACCGGGCGCGTACGATCCGCGTCAGTTCGTCGGGCGCGGGCAGTTCGCCAAGGAAGCCGGGGTCCAGCACCGCGTCGAGCAGCCGGGGACGGCGGCTGACGAGGCGAGCGAGACGCGGCGCGGTGCCCATGATGTCGGCAAGCATGTCGAGCAGGCCGGGATTGTTGCGCAGCATGGCGAAAAGCTGCAATCCCGAAGGCAGCTCGGCCAGGAAACGGTCGAAGGTGGCCAGCGCCAGATCGGGTTGCGCGGTGCGCGCCAGCGTTTCCAGCAGCTTGGGCTGGAACTCGGTGAGGCGTTCGCGGGCGCGGGCGTTGCGCATCGCCGGATAGCGGCCGAAATGCCAGCCGCGCACCGTGCTGATCGCCGTGGCGGGGTTGGCGAAACCCATCTCGCGCAGGGTCTGCACCGTCGCGGGGTCGTCGCTGTCGCCGGTGAAGACGAGACTGCCCGGCGCGCCGGAGCGCGACAGCTCGGGCACGTCCTCGAAAAGCGCGGCATAATGGAGCTGCACGGTTTCCAGCCGCCGACGGACTGCGGCGGACAGCGCCGCACCGTCGGCATAGCCGCAAAAACGCGCGACCTGCTCGAACTTGTCGGGTTTTGAGGGCAGCGAATGGGTCTGTTCGTCGTCGAGCATCTGCAAGCGGTGTTCGAGGCCGCGCAGAAAGCGGTAGGCTTCGGCCATGTCGTCGGCGGTCCGTTGCGTGATCCAGTCGCGCGTGGCCAGCCGTTGCAGCGCTTCGAGCGTTTGGCTGACGCGTAGCTCCGGCTGCCGCCCACCCGCGATGAGCTGTTGCGTCTGGACGAAGAATTCGATCTCGCGGATGCCGCCGCGCCCGAGCTTCAGGTTGTGGCCTTCCACCGCGATCCGCCCATGGCCCTTATGGGCGTGGATCTGCCGCTTCATGGCGTGAATGTCGGCGATGGCGGCATAGTCGAGATATTTGCGCCAGATATAGGGGGCCAGCTCATGCAGGAACGCATCGCCCGCCGGGATGTCGCCCGCGACGGGGCGCGCCTTGATGAAGGCGGCGCGCTCCCAATTCTGGCCCACGGTCTCGTAATAATGCAGGCCCGCATCGACCGAGAGCGCGATCTGTGTCGCGCCGGGATCGGGGCGCAGCCGCAGATCGGTGCGGAACACATAGCCTTGCGGCGTGCGCTCGACCATCAACTTGACGAGATCGCGGGTCAGCCGAACGAAGAAATTGCTCGGCTCCTGGCCCGGCGCGAGGCGGGCCTTCTCGCGATCGTAGAAAATGATGAGATCGATGTCGCTGGAATAGTTCAGCTCGCGCGCGCCATATTTGCCCATGCCGAGCACGATATAGAAGCTGCCCAGCTCCGGCGCCTCCGGGTCGAGCGGGACGAACTTGCCCTGCTGCGCCGCTTCCTTCAGCAGGAAGCGGATGGTCGCACCGAGCAAACGATCCGCGCCGTCGGACAGCGCCGCCGTCACCTGGGGCACGTCCCAGACGCCGCCGAGATCGGCGAGTGCGGTGACGAGCGCGAGGCGGCGCTTGGCCTGGCGCAGCAGCGTCATCGCTTCATCGTGGCGGCGCGCGTCGGCGATGAGGGCGTCGAGCGTGGCGCTGCTTTGGTCCAGATAGCCGTGCGGCTCGGCGTGCAGGCAGCGCCAAAGCTCCGCCGGATCGCTCAGCATCAGGCGCGACAGATAGGGCGACGTGCCGAAAATCCCCGAGATCAGCGCTGAGGCAGGTGCGCCGGTCTGCAGCAGCGCAACGATGCGGCCGGCATCGTCGTCCTGAGCGGCCTTCAGCCGCAATTCCCGCAAGGCGCGCTCGGCCATTTCGGGGTCATGGACCAGCGGAGCGGACCGTATGGCATCGGCAAGCTGCACGCGCGGCTCCTCCTGTTCCCTCCCCTCAAGAGTTAACCGAGCCAGGCGGAGAAGGCAATGCGGCGGCGAGCCCGGCGGCCCGCACACGCGCCCGCACTGGACGGGACGCACCTCCTCCTTTACGAGGAGGCGACCTAAGTGACGAGAGATGCCTTGCAGCCGACATCGCGCGATTTCAAGGAGAACGCCGCCGCCGCGCTTGCCGACGCGCAACTTCAGCGCGCCCTGGGCCATGCACGCGCCGGAATCACCGCCCGGCGGGCCGCCGCCCGCGCGGCGCTGCCCGAATTCGACGCGCTTTGCGAGCAGGCCAAGCAGATCAAGGACCATACGCTGGCGCATCTCGACATCTATCTGCAAGCCTATGAGCGGAAAGTGACCGAGGCGGGCGGCCATGTGCATTGGGCCGCCACCGCCGAAGAGGCGCGCCGCATCGTGCTCGGCCTCTGCCGCGATGCGGGGGCGAAGCTGGTCACCAAAGGCAAGTCCATGGTCGCGGAAGAGGTGGGGCTGAACGCCGCCCTCAAAGCCGCCGGCATCGAGGCGGCTGAAACCGATCTGGGCGAATATATCATCCAGCTCCGCGACGAATCGCCCAGCCATATCATCACGCCGGCCGTCCATCTGAACCAGGATCAGGTCGAGGCGGATTTCCGCAAGGCTCACACACATCTGCCCGAGGACCGGCCGCTCGCCGACCCGGCGGAGCTGGTGGCCGAAGCGCGCGAGGTGCTGCGGGACACATTCCTGCGTGCCGATGTGGGCATTACCGGCGCCAATTTCCTGATCGCGGAAACCGGCAGCTCGGTCATCGTCACCAATGAAGGGAATGGCGACCTCACCCAGCTTCTGCCGCGCGTCCATATTGTGCTGACCACCATCGAGAAGATCGTGCCGACGCTATCGGATGTGAGCGCCATTCTGCGCGTGCTGGCGCGCTCGGCGACGGGGCAGGAGATGTCGGTGTATACCACCTTCTCCACCGGTCCACGGCGAGAGAGCGATCCGGATGGGCCGGAGGCTTACCACGTCGTGCTGCTCGACAATGGGCGGTCGGAGATGCTCGGTTCGGAGTTCCAGGACATGCTGCGCTGCATCCGCTGCGGCGCCTGCATGAACCATTGTCCGGTCTATGGCGCGGTCGGCGGGCATGCTTATGGGTGGGTGTATCCCGGCCCGATGGGGGCCGTGCTGGCGCCGCAGCTTATCGGCGTGCATGAGGCGGGGCACCTGCCCAACGCCTCCACTTTCTGCGGCCGGTGCGAAGCGGTCTGCCCGATGAAGATTCCGCTGCCGAAGATGATGCGGCACTGGCGCGAGCGGGAATTCGAGCGCGGCGACAGCCCCCGCATGCATCGCGCGGCGGTGCGCGCCTGGGCCTGGATGGCGCGGCGTCCGGCGCTCTACCGGCTGCTGGTCAATTCCGCCGCCGGGCTGCTGGGCGAGTGGGGCAAGACGCGCGGGCGCTTCCGCTGGCTGCCGCTTGCGGCGGGCTGGCTGCGTCACCGCGATCTGGCGGCGCCACCGGGCCGCACGTTCCATTCGCTATGGCAGGCCGAGCTGCGCAAGCGCCGGCGCGACGCGGGACACGAGTTTTGAGCAAAGACCGAACCGCCCGCGACGGCATTCTCAAGGCGATCCGGGCGGCGCTCGGCGCACGGGGCGATGAGCCGGGACGGCACGGCATCGTGCGTGCGCGGCTCGAACGCAGTCCGCACGGCCTGATCCCGGCGCGCGCGCGCCAGCCGGCGACGGAGCTTGTGGCGCAATTCAGCGCGATGCTGACGGCGCAAGGGGCGGTGGTGCGGAGCGTCGCGCGGGCCAGGGCGCTGCCGCAGGCCATCGCGGCACAGCTTGCCGCATTCAACCTGCCGGCGCGCCTGCGGCATGGCGAGGAGCCGCTTTTCGCCTCGATGCCCTGGGACAAGACGCCGATCGAACGGGATTTCGGCGCCGCCGATCCGTCGGACGCGGTTTCGCTCAGCCGGGCGATCGCGGGCGCGGCGGAAACCGGCACGCTGTTCCTGACATCGGGGCGCGAAAACCCCTCGACGCTGAATTTCCTGCCCGAGACGCATCTGGTGGCGGTGCTCGCCAACGATCTTGTCGGCTCGTATGAAGAAGCGTGGGACGCGCTGCGGGCGAAATATGGTCACGGGACCCTGCCCCGCACCGTCAATCTGGTGAGCGGCCCCTCGGCATCGGAGGACATCGGACAGACGCTCATTCGCGGTGCTCACGGGCCGCGGCAACTCGCGGTGTTCATCATTCAGAAGAAGTGAGGCGCCAGTCCAGATCGCCGGGCTTCGGGCTGTGTCCGCAGGCGATAAATTGCGGCCATCACGCGTGCGGCCTAATGCCGTTCGTGACCCTGAGCGGACCTTCTCCCGGAAGCGAGGCGCGGCGACACGATGGCTGCCGAACGTACCTTTCATTCGTGATACGGACATAATCAGTCCAATGCCTGTTGGTCTCTCCATCTCGCGGGGGGTAGTCCGAATTCCCGTTTGAACGCGCGACTGAATGCCTCCTCCAACTCGTAGCCTACCGCGCTTGCCAGCTGGCCGATCATCGTTTGCGTTTCGCGCAGGTTCAGCTTTGCGGTTTGAAGCCGGCATACGGTGAGATATCGGATAGGGGGCATGCCCACCAACGTAGAGAAGCGGTTTACGAACGCGCTGCGGGACAGCCCTACTTCCCTCGCAAGAGACTCAACCGACCACGGATTGCTGATGTGGCTATGGATAAGAGCCAAAGCTCGCCCAACGTGTCGATCGGCAAGTCCCTTCAGCCATCCACGTTCCTGGTCTCCAAGCGTTTGAGAATAGTTGCGCACCGCCTCGATAAGGAGCAGCTCGGAAAGTCGAAGCACGACACCCGATGAGGCCTGCCTTCCAGCTATCAGCTCCCTGGCGGCAAATCGCACCGAGGCCTCTACCCAGTCACGCGACGTCCCTTGGCGGATGTCGATCTTGAGAATCCTCGGCAGGGCAGCAATCAATGGATTGTAGAGTTGGTCGCTCGCGAGAAAGCCGCACACCAAGTGAACGACTTCGCCACCTCCGCCGTGGCGAACTCGCGCCAAGCCGCCGTCGACGGCCGGCTGAATAAGGTCACGGGCGTTCTTAGGCTCGATGCCGGGGCCGCTTGCCAAGGTATGGGCATCGTTGCGAGGCAATAGGACGATTTCGCCGCCATGCGCCTCGATGGCGGCGCCACCCTCGACGCTGACGAGAACTGTGCCATCGACGACGAAGTGGTACGCAATGATCTGCCTTGGGGCCGCTAGGAATGGCTTACAATCCTCGCTGCAGACTTTCGTGTACACGCACCACGGTGCCGTGAATTCGACGTCGAGGAAAATGCCGCCCGTCAGGCGAACCGAACGAAGCACTTCACCAAGCGAGTCCACCATCGCTGCCGCTCCGCAGATTTGGACGAACAGTCATACCACACGGACGGGCGATCATTCATATCGATGCCAATCCCAGCTAGACACCAAAACCGCTCAATTGCGCGGCGAGCGGGCAATCCAGCCCTGGCTTGCCCGCGAACAGGAGGTTCGGGATGGACGACACCACGCGAGAAAAGCTCCTCAAGATCGCATTGATAGCATTCGGAACAATCTTTTTCTTGATTTATCCGCTCGGCCTCATTTGGCCTTCGGGATGGCAATGGCATGGCGGCCACGGCCAATACTACTTGCAGATGATTTGCGGGGTCTACGCAGTTCTCGGAGCCTTTCTCATTGCTGCCGCGCGTAATCCTTCCGAACACCGCAGCCTAATCTCGTTCACGATATGGTCAAGTATCGTACACGCCGGCATTATGGCTGCACAGGCCGTCCATGACGGACACGAGACAGGCCACCTGGTCGGCGACGTGCCCGCGCTACTGCTGGTCGCTGCCGTGCTCTGGTATCTCTCTCCAGCACAACAGATGCGAGAGGCCGGCCCAGAGCAATTGCCTCGCGCGAGCCGCACCAGTGTTTCCTAAGCAAGAACCTCAACAATGCCGCTGGCATGATCTAGCGGCACCTTCCGCTCGATCATGCCAGTAAAAACCGTGTGTCACTGCCGCCCGGCAGCTTCAGACGCTTCAGCGCTCTTGCCGTCAAGCGTAGGCAGCGTTCCCCATCGAAAGGAAAGGCGTCTGTGAGCAATGGCCCGATGTCCTTTTCGAGCCTTGTTCTTAGGAGAGCCCGAGCTCGATGCAATCGAGTTTTCACGGTCTCAGGCCGAATGCCCAGCAGCGCTGCTGTTTCTTCGACACTCATCCCCTCGATGGCCCGCGTGACGAGTACCATCCGGAATTTTTGCGGCAAGTGGTCGATCGCCCTTTCGAGTAAACGCTGAATCTCGCGCTGAGCCACAATCCGCTCAGGGTCTGGCTGCTTGTCTATCAGCGACAGTGACTTGGCGCCTTGCTGGTCTTGCATCGATATGTGATCGACTGTTTCTTGCCGACGGAGGCGTCCGAGAGCTTCGTTCAAGGCGATGCGTGCCAGCCAAGTGCATATGCCGGAGTCGCCGCGGAATTCACGCAAACTTGTGAAGGCGCGCCCATAAGCCGCCTGCACGACATCTTCAGCCTCGTGGTCGTCTCTCACCACGCTGCGAGCGATGCGATAAAGTCGCCGGTTGCAAAGGCGCATAATGGCATGCACCGCCGCTGCATCATTTTGGGTGGCGCGCGCGATAAGGTCTGCTTCGTCTCTCGGACGGGACACGATTACACCTGTGCGTCACAAGCATGGCGGTATAGCCGCAGATGAAAGCCGGTGAACAGAGAAAGTTCCGGCGGGAGCACGCGCACCGGGAACCTTTGGCCAATTATCTCATCTATCCAATTGTTCTTCTCGCTGGCTGGGCTGGTGCGGTCTGCGCGGGAAGAGCCGCGTCGAGCGCGGAGCTTGGGAGGAACGATGGTCCTGCCCCTAAGGGTCAAGATGTCTCTGATCGCAGCCCTCCAAGGCTGTTTTTCCACGGGTCATCGGTCGTCTTTGCGCGGAGCGATAGCAAAAAACCACCCAGGGTCGCGATCAAAGCAAAAATTTTGATCGCGACGCCGTGCACGCCTTAATCGACCAATCCCATCACCAAGGAGATAACGATGACACAGGCTGTTTCGACTTCTGTTACAAGACGAAGCGTGGTCGCAGGGCTGGTGCTGGCCGCCGCCCCGGCGGCTGTATTGGCGGGGGCGGATAACGCGCACGCGCAAACCACGGCTGAGAACAGTTTGTACGAGCGACTGGGCGGCGTCTTCGCCATAGCGGCAGTGGTAAATCACTTCAGCGACGCCGTCGTGAAGAATCCTATCGTCGGCCAGAAATCCAAGAACCCGCAGCTGCGGGAATGGCACACCAAAAACCTGGGAAGACTGCCCGGCCTCAAATTCATGCGGACGTTGTGGGTCTGCAACGTTTCGGGTGGGCCTTTCCAGTTCACCGCCACCAAGCCCGGGACGACGCCGCTCGGCCTTGAGGAGGCGCACCGGGACCTCCGGATATCCCCTGCGGAATTCGATGAGGTCGCAGCGGAACTCGGACGGACCCTGAACGTCTTCAAGGTCCCGAAGCGCGAGAAGGCCGAAGTCCTGGCAGCGTTTGCCGCCCATAAAGACGAGGTCACCGCGGGCTACGCGCCTAATAAGCGCGGCTAAAGCGTTCTGTGTTTCCCAGTCTAGACAATCCCGGCCAGCCGAAGTTGGGCGGGATTGTTGATTGCGTCGGAGGAGGTGATGGACGAACCTGCTGCCTGGGGCGCCGCCTTGGTCCGCTGGTGGCCCTTATTGCCTTCGGCCAATCGTCGGCTTGTAAACTGTATCTGTCTCCCGGCCACGAAGCATCCGTTGGCGAAACCTTGCAAACCTGCTTAGGCCAGATCGCCGGGCTTCGGGCCGCGTACATGGGCGATTAGGTCCGTGCAAGCTGCGCGCCACAGACTTTGCCTCAGCTCAATCCGGCGCCCGCCAGAGGTCTTCCGTTGAGGGAAAAGGAACTGCGCATCGCACTGGTTTGTTTCGGCGGCGTTTCGCTGGCGGTGTATATGCACGGCATCAGCAAGGAAATCCTGAAGCTGATCCGCGCCTCGGCGGCGCTGCACTCCATCGGTGATCGCGATGCGAGGCTGGGCAGCTCGTTCTTCGACACGGTCGGTGAGCGCAGTGCCGAATACGACACCGAGGCGGTGTATTTCGACGTGCTGCGCGGATTCGGCCGGCATCTGGATCTGCGCGTCATCGTTGATGTGATCGCCGGAGCCTCGGCGGGCGGGCTCAATGGCGCGATGCTGGGACGCGCGCTCAGCCACGATCTGCCGATCCTGCCCTTGCGCGATCTGTGGCTCGACCATGCCGACGTCAATGTGCTGCTCGCCGCCGATGCGCGCGCCGGAGCGTGGAGCAAGCTGGCGCTGAGGCCGCTGTTCTGGGGCGCCGCCGCCACGGGGCTGCTGCCGTCGATCAGGAATGCCGAGGTGCGGCGCAACCTATCGCTTTTCGTCCGCTCGCGCTGGTTCAAGCCGCCGCTGGACGGCGCGCGCATGTCCGGGCTGATGCTGGACGCGATGACGCTCATGGGCGAGCCGGCGCATCCGGGCGGCTCGTTGCTGCCGTCCGGCCAGGGGCTCGATCTTTTTGTGACGCTGACCGACTTCCATGGACACCAGCATCCCGTCCGCATACACGACCCGCCGATCATCACGGAGCGCGAGCATCGCCATGTCCTGCGCTTCCAATACCGGCGCAGCCAGAGCGGACAGGTGCTGAGCGATTTCGACCTGGAGAACGCGCCCGCCCTGGCTTTCGCGGCGCGGGCGACATCGTCCTTTCCCGGCATCTTTCCCCCGGCGCGCATCGCCGAGATGGACCACGTCCTGGCGCGGCGGGGCACGGGCTGGGCGCGCCGCGAGCAATTCCTTCGTGAGGGCTTTGCAAGGCATCTGCAGGCCGGAATCGATCCTGTGAACGCCTGCTTCATCGACGGCGGGGTGCTGAACAACCGGCCGTTCCGCGAGGCGATCGCCGCCATCCACGGCCGCCAGGCCTATCGCCAGGTCGACCGGCGCCTCGTCTATATCGACCCGCACCCCTCCCCCGAAGCATCCAACGTGCTGCGGGGCGCGCCGAGCCTGATCTCGGTGATCAAGGGATCGCTCTCCGACCTGCCGCGCAATCAGCCGGTCGCGGATGAGCTGGACTGGGTGATCGGCTTCAACGAGCGGGTCCGGCGGCTGAGAGGCGTGATCGATGACGCCCGCCCGCGCGTCACCCGGCTGGTGACCGAAATCGTCGCCGTGCCGCCGGAGTGGGCGGTGGCGGTGGACCAGATCAGGACGTGGCGCGAGCAGGTGAACGCGCGGGTGGTGCGCAAAGCGGGCTTCACCTATCGGAGTTATGTCCGCCTGAAGTTGACGACGGTGCTGGCCTTCGTAAGCCGGCTGATCGCCAGCTTGCACGGCGCCGAGCCGCGTTCGCGCATGCATGGCCTTATCGGCGCGACCATCGACGCCTGGGCGGCGCGGACCGGATTGATTTGGGAAGGCACCGGCGATGAGACCGAAACGGATGCCGACATGGCGGACCTGCCTCGCACCGCGCGGTTTTTGCTGGCCTTCGATGTGGATTACCGCAAGCGCCGGCTGAACTTTATGATCGAGGGGCAGAACCGACTTTACCAGCTGATCGACGAGAAGCGCTTCGCCGGCCTCGATCCGAAGATCGTCGACCGCCTCAAGCGGGATTTCTATGCCTGCCTCGCCGCGCTCAACCGGCGTTATGCGCCAGAGATGTTCGATGCCGAGATTCGCGGCCGGATTCAGCGGATATTCGCGGACGGCCGTGTCAGCGCGGATAGGCGCGCGCTGCCGATGCTGGGCGCGCAGATCGCCGAGCGGCATGCGGCGGAGCTGTCAGAGCTGATGGACCGGCTCGCCTCGTCGATCAGCCTGGGTACCAGCACGCGCGATGTCGATCTGATGATCGCGGCGCTCGATCCCGGCGAATGGCCCATCGAGGCGCGGCGCGAAGTGCTGGTCAACTATCTGGGCTTTCCCTATTGGGATGTGCTGACGCTGCCGATCGCGATCACTGGACAAGCCGACGAATTCCGCGAGATTCTGGTTGATCGCATCAGCTCGAAGGATGCGCATGCGACCGCCGAATTCGGCGCGCTGGCCGATATCAAGGGGGCGGGGCTGGGGAGCTTCGCGGCGTTCCTGTCGCGTGCTTATCGCGAGAACGATTATCTGCTCGGCCGCCTGCATGCGATCGACCGGCTGATCGACATCCTCTATGACGCCGCCGGACTGGTGCCCGATGGCTGTGCCAGCGAGATGATCGCGTTCAAGAAACGCGCCTTCAGTATCGTGCTCGACGCCGAAGCGGGGCATTTGCGGGAAAGCGGAGACCTGCTGGCGACGTTGCGGCGCGCGGTTGCAGCACTCGGCACGGGTTAGGCGACCCTTTCAGAGCGAGAGGCCCGGCGCACCCATCCGCGCGACGGGCGAACCGCTCACCTGGGCGTGGGCGATGAATACACCACCCGATTGCGGAAAGCGGTCCAGTTGCGCCGCGATCGTGCCGATGCGGTGGCTGGTCAAGGCGATCGAGCGCAGATCGGGGCCGCAGAAGCAGGGCATTGTCGGAGCCGGGACGGGAACCTCATAAGAGCCGAGCAATTCGCCCTCGGCACTGAATCGGTTGAGCCGTCCCGCATAGATGCCGGCGCTCCAATAGCAGCCCTCGGCGTCGGTTGCGCCGCCATCGGGCAGGCCGATCGCGCCATCGAATTCGGTGAGCCGCCTGCGTCCGCTGATGGCGCCGGTGGCGGCGGAAAAATCCCAGCGGTCGAGCCAAAAGCTGCGCGTGTCGGCGTGATACATCATCGTTCCGTCTGGCGAGAAGGCGAGGCCGTTCGATACCTTCAAACCGTCGATGAGCCTGGTCACGGTGCCGTCCGGCGCGACACGATAGAGCGCGCCGATGGGCTGGCGCTCCGGCGCGTCATCCATGGTGCCGACCCAGAATGCGCCGTCCGGGCCGACCTTGCCGTCATTCAGGCGGGTGCCTTGCGGCTCGTCCGGCGGCAGGTGGGCGAAGGGCTGAAGCGCGCCGCTTTCAGGATCGAACAGCGCCAGATCATGCTTCAGCGCGGCGATCAGCCGGCCGCTTCCAGTGAGCCCGACCGAGCCGACAGGCGCCGGCATGGGCCAGCTCTGCAAGCCGCTGCCGTCCAGGCGGATGGCGTGGATTGCAGGCGCCAGGATGTCGACGAAGAACAGCAGCTCGCGGCGCTCGTCCCAGACCGGGCTTTCGCCGAGTTCGCATTTCAGGTCGGCGAGGCAGACGAACTGCATCCGGGAGTCTCCCCCAAGTCACCGGCTTACGCCAGGCCATCGTCAGGCGCCCCGCATCATACACCGAGGGCCACAGCGCAACCATCAGCGTCTGACTGAAATCTCTCTTGCGCTTCGCCGCCGTGTCTCGCACAATGCCTTGGTAAATCGTTTTACTAAGGGCATCGATTGAAGTGCTCCGAAACGATGCGCAAGCCGAAAAGCCGCGATGAGCCTCGCGGCAGGATCGAAACCGGCCCGGTTGAATGCTCAGGGGGCCGGGTTCGGAATCCTGATCGGTTGCGATTTAATACGCTGAGTGGGAGGAGCGGTTTCGGGCGATCCGGAGCCGGTGTTTGATGACCGCGCGTTCGGTTCCAACCATACGCGACGTCGCCCGTCTCGCTGGTGTATCGCCGGCGACGGTGTCGAACGTGCTCGGCGAACGCAAGCCAGTGGATGCGGCGCTGGCGGAGCGCGTGCGGAACGCTGCCGCCGAACTCGGCTACAGGGTGCACAGGGCGGCCTCCCAACTGCGCAGCGGCCGCGCCAAAGTCGTCGCCGCGCTGGTGCCGAGCCTGGAAAATCCTTTCTTTACCGCGCTAATCGCCGCGCTGGAACGCTGTGCCGGCGCCGAGGGCTACGAGATCATCGTCGGCTCGTCCGGCGAGCAGGAAACGACCGAAGAGAGCCGCCTCGCCGCGCTGCTCTCCTGGCGGCCCGCCGGTGTCTTCATCGTGCCCTGCCGCGATGCTTTTGCGTCGCGCCATCTGCTCGCGGCGGAGCGGGTGCCGTTTGTCATGGTGGACCGCGTCTGCGACAATGCCCTGGACGATTACGTCACCATCGACAATTCCGCAGCCGCCGCGTCCGCCGCCGCGCATCTGGTTGCCCTCGGCCATCGTCACATTCTCGTCGCGGCGTCGACGCTGGCGCTCGCCAACATCCGCGAGCGCTGCGGCGCCATCGCCGAGGTGGTCGGACGCGAGCCGGGCGGGCGCGTCGAGGTGCTGGAACTCGGCTCCGCTTTCGATATCGCGGCGGAGCGCATGGAAACGCGCATGCGGTCCGGTCCGCTGCCGGGCGCGGCAGTCGCGGTATCGAACTACACCACCATGGCGCTGCTGGCCTCATTCGCGCGCTTCGGCACGCGGGTGCCCGAGGACGTCTCGCTCATCGGCTTCGACGATTACGCCTGGATGCGCGCCTATCTGCCGCCGATCACCGCCGTTCGCCAGCCCATCGATGCGATGGCGGCGGAAGCCTGGCGCTGGCTCGCCGAGCGGATCAAGGGCAGCGATGCGCCCCCGCGCCGCACCGAACTCGGCACCGAACTCGAAATCCGGCAGTCCACCCGGGCTGCAGGCACTGCGTCCGACCGCGCGGCGGCGACGCAAACCCGGAAGCGCGAAAGGGCGCACGGCACTTAAAAAGGGAGGACTAGCATGAAGCAGACGTTCAATCGCCGGACGATCCTCAAACTGGCGGCGGCCGTTCCCGCTGTCATGACCATAGGCGGCACCTCGGTGTTCGCGGCGGGCAAGGCGCAGATCGCCACTGTGGTGAAGGTCGGCGGCATCCCGTGGTTCAACGCCATGGAAGCCGGCATCAAGAAGGTGGGCGCCGAGCTGGGCGTCGAAGCCTGGATGATTGGCCCGACCCAGGCCGACGCCGCCCAGCAGGTGCGCGCCGTGGAAGACCTGATCGCCCGCAAGGTCGATGTGATCTGCGTTGTGCCGAACGACGCGACAGCCCTGGAGCCGGTGTTCAAGCGCGCCCAGGAAGCCGGCATCAAGGTGATGACGCATGAAAGCCCGGACCAGAAGTTCAATGATTGGGACATCGAGCTGACGACGGTCAAAGGCTTTGGCGAAGCCCATATGGAGGCACTGGCCAAAGCCATGGGCGGCGAGGGCAAGTACATCATGTATGTGGGGTCGCTGACGGTTCCGCTCCATAACAAATGGGCCGATGCCGCTGTCGCGCTGCAAAAGGAGAAATATCCCAAGATGCAGCTCGTGGCCGACCGCTTCGGGGTGGCCGAGAGCCTGGACGACAGCTACAAGACGGCACTCGACCAGATGCGCGCCCATCCCGATCTCAAAGGCATCCTGGCTTTCGGCTCGCAAGGCCCCATCGGCGCCGCGCGGGCCGTGGAAGAAAAGGGCAAGGAGGCCTCGATCTCGGTGGTCGGACCGTTCTCGCCGGGCCAGGGCGCGAAGTTCATCAAGAGCGGCGCCATCCGCGAAGGCTTCATCTGGAACCCGGAGCTGGCGGGCGAGACGATCGTGCGCGTCGGCGCCATGCTGGCGGCGGGCAAGGCGCCCACCGACGGAATGGAGCTTGAGGGGCTCGGCAAGGTCTCGGTCGACAAGGAGAAGCGCCTGATCCTGGCGCAGAAGCTCCAGGCGATCAACAAGGACACGATCGACGAACTGGTGAAGATGGGGCTCTGATTTAAGCCCATTCGATACGGAGCAGTTGTGGGGTGAGCGGGTACAATCGATCGATTGGCCGCTCACCCCTTGGCCGGAAAGATGCGTTGCCGATGCAACCTTTTCTAAAACTGACCAACGTCAGCAAGCGCTTCGGCGGGGTCGTCGCGCTGGACAGCATCGACTGGGACGTTGCCGCCGGTGAAGTTCATTGCCTCGTCGGCGAGAATGGCTGCGGCAAGTCCACCGCCATCAAGCTGGTTGCCGGGGTTCATCCGCCCGATCCTGGCAGCCGCATCGAGATCGACGGCGTCGTGCGCGACAGGCTCGATCCGGCGCTGGCCAAGTCGCTCGGCATCCAGGTGATCTATCAGGATCTGTCGTTGTTCCAGAATCTCTCCGTCGCCGAGAATATCGCGGTCGACGAGAACCTCGGGCAGTCTCGCCCGGCCGATCTCGCCGGCGCGGATGCGCCGGATCGCGCAGGATCAGCTCAGCCGGCTCGGCTTCGCGCTGCCGCTCGACGCGCCGGTGTCGTCGCTGCCGATCGCGTCGCGCCAGATCGTGGCGATCGCACGCGGGCTGGCGGCGCGGGCGCGGCTTCTGTTCATGGACGAGCCGACCGCTTCGCTGACGCGCTCGGAAGTGAAAGTGCTCATCGACATCGTGGCGCGGCTGAAGGCGGACGGCATCGCCGTGGTGTTCGTGTCGCACCGGCTGGAGGAGGTGATCGAAATCGCCGACCGGGTGACGGTCATGCGCGACGGCCACAAGGTCGGCACCTGGCCGGCCCGCGAGCTGGATGTCCGCCGCATCGGCGAGCTGATGACGGGCCTTGCCATCGATACCGAGATTTCGGCGCGCGACCGCTCGGCCGAGCCGCCGGTGCTGAAGGTCGAGGGGCTGACGCGGCGCGGCGAATATGCCGATATCTCCTTCGAGGTCCGGCGCGGCGAGATCGTCGGGCTTACCGGGCTGCTCGGCTCCGGGCGGACCGAACTGGCGCTGTCGCTATTTGGGATGACGCGGCCCGATGCCGGCAAGATCTGGCTCGACGGAAAGCTCATCGAGATCCAGTCGAACCGTGACGCGATCCAGGCCGGCATCGCCTATGTTCCCGAAGACCGCCTGAAGCTCGGCCTGGATATGCGCCAATCGGTCGAGTCGAACCTGGTTCTTCCCATCGTCGACCGGCTGGCGGGCCGGTTCGGCATCTTCGATCCGCGCGAGCTGACGCGGACGGCTAGCGAGTGGACCGAGCGGCTGCGGATCAAGATCGCGGCGCTTGCCGACCCGGTGAACCAGCTCTCCGGTGGCAACCAGCAGCGGGTCGTCATCGCCAAATGGCTCGCGACAAAGCCGCGCCTGATGATCCTGGACAGCCCGACGGTCGGGGTCGACGTCGCCAACAAACAGTCGATCTACCGGATCACGCGCGGGCTTGCCCAGGAAGGCGTCGCCATCCTGATGATCTCCGACGAGATCCCCGAGGTGTATTTCAACGCGGACCGCGTCCTGCACATGCGAGATGGGCGGCTTGCCGGCGCCTATCGGCCAGGGCAAGATGGTGAGCACGCGATCGAGGAGGCCGTCTATGCCTGACCTGCCGAAAGCGCTGGGAACGGAAATCTGGCTGGCGCTAGCAATCGTGCTGCTGGGGGGCCTTTGGAGCGTGCTCACGCCCTGGTTCCTGACGATCCCCAATCTCGTCGATATTCTCGAAACCTGGTCGGTGACGACCATTCTCGCGCTCGGCGTGTTCGTCGTGCTGGTTGCGGGAGGGATCGACATTTCCTTCGCCGCCACCGCCTCCGTCGCGCAATATGCGGCGGCCTATGCGGCGGCAAATGCGGGCTGGCCGCCCTATGCGGCGATCCCCCTGGGGCTCAGCATCGGGCTGGCGCTCGGCGCGCTTAACGCGGCGCTGGTCTATTATCTGCGCATCACCTCGATCATCGTCACCATCGCCACGCAGAGCCTTTATTTCGCGCTGCTGATGTGGTGGACCGGCGGCAAGCTCATTCCCGTGCTGCCGGACTGGTGGTCGAACCGGATCGTGTTCTTCCAGACCCAGGCCGCCGACGGATCGCTCATCCGCATCACGCTGCCGATCGTGGTGGCGGCGGTGGCCGTGGTCGCCACCTGGATATTGATGAACCGCATGGCGGCCGGCCGCCAGCTCTATTGCATGGGCGGCAACCCGGAAGCCGCGCGCCGGCTCGGCATCGGCATCGCCAAGATGCATTTCCTGGCCTACGGGTTTCTCGGCTTCATGGCGGCGGTTGCCGGCCTCGTCCAGGCGCACCGGGTCGGCCAGAGCGTGCCGAATGCGATGGTCGGGCAGGAGCTGGGCGTGCTCGCGGCGGTGGTGCTGGGCGGTGCCAGCCTCAGCGGCGGGATCGGCAGCGTCGGCGGGGTGCTGCTCGGGCTGACGCTACTGGCCATCCTGCAGAACGGTCTCAACCTGCTCGGCTGGTCATCCTATTTCTTCCCCATCGTCATCGGGCTGGTCATCCTGATCTCCTCCTCGATCACGGGACTTGCGAACCGGCCAGGACGCCGCCGGGCGCGCATGAGCGAGGCCGTGCATGGCTGAGACGACCCCCCCGCGCCCCATCGAGCGCAGTCTTGGCGACCTCGTGCGGCTGGCGCACCTGCCGGCTCTGGGCGGCCGGGCAGGGCTGGCCTTGCTGCTGCTCGCCATCGTCGCCGTCAATTCGCTGCTGCTGCCCGGACAGTTCGCCACCTTCGGCACGCTGCAATCGATGATGTTCCAGATGCCCGAACTGGGGCTACTGGCGCTCGCTATGGTCATCCCGCTGATTTCCGGCGGTCTCAATCTGGCGATCATCGCCACGGCGAACCAATGCGCGCTGGCGATGGCCTATACGATGAAGGCGCTGGCGCCCGCCGGGGCTTCGGGGTCCACCGTCGCCCTGGCCATCATGGCTGCTCTGGCCGCAGGCCTGGTTCTGGCGCTCGTGATCGGTCTGGTCACCGGCTTTCTGGTGGCGAATATGGGCGTGCATCCGATCCTGGTGACGCTCGGCACGATGTCGCTCATCAACGGCATATCCATCTGGCTGACGCGCGGCACCGTCATCGCCGGGATGCCCGAGCCATTCCTGGTCATCGGCAACGGGGTGATCGGCGGCATCCCCATTCCATTCGTGATCCTGATCCTTACCGCGTGTCTTGTCGGCTTCATGCTCAGCCGCACGCCCTTCGGCATGGCGGTCTACATGATCGGTTCGAACCTGGAGGCGACGCGCTACGCCGGCATCGGCACCAAACGGGTGCTGGTCGGGGTCTACACGATGTCGAGCCTGCTGTGCTTCGCGGCGGCCTGCATCATGCTGTCGCGCTTCAACTCGGCGAGTGCGGGCTATGCCGAATCCTACCTGCTGGTGACGATCCTGGCGTCGGTGCTCGGCGGGGTCGATCCGTTCGGCGGGTTCGGACGGATTTCGGGCCTCATCCTTGCGCTCGCCGTGCTGCAGGTGATTTCGTCGGGCTTCAATCTGCTCGGCCTTAGCCAGCATTTGACGCTTGCGATCTGGGGCGTCACCCTCATCGCGGTGATGGGATTCAAGGCGGTGGTGCCGCCTTTGGCGCGCCAGCTTTTCCGCAGAACCGAAAACCAGGCAGGAGACCGGCCATGATCCGTTTCGGCATGCATTCGAGCCTCTGGACCGCGAATTGGACGCGGGAAGCCGCCGAATTGCTGATCCCGGAGGCCGCCAGATACAAGCTCGACGTAATCGAAGTGGCGTTGCTGGCGCCGGAGGCGATCGACGTCGATCATTCCGTGGCGCTGTTTAAGGCGCATGGCGTCGCGCCCACCGGCTCGCTGTGTCTGGCCATGGAGGACAATGCCGCGCTGCATCCGGAGCGGGCCGAGCTGTTCCTGCAACGGGCCTTGGTGACCGCGCATGCGCTCGGGTGCAACTTCCTCGGCGGAGTGACCTATTCGACGCTGGGCTGGCGGTCGGGGCTGCCGCGCACCGAGGAAGAACTCGCCAACATCGTCAAGGTACTGAAGCCGATCGCCCGGCGCGCGGGCGAATACGGCATGATCATCGGCATCGAGCCCTGCAACCGCTATGAAACGCATCTGCTCAACACGGCGGCGCAGTCGGTGGAGATGATCGAGCGGATCGGCGAGCCGAACGTGACCATTCACCTCGATACGTATCACATGAACATCGAGGAGAAAGGCATCGGCCACGGTATCGCCGAGGCGGGCAAGCACTGCCGCTACATTCACCTGTCGGAGTCCGATCGCGGCGTGCCCGGCACCGGCACCATCGACTGGGACGAGACATTCCGGGCGCTGGCGGCGGCCGGATTCGAGGGCGACCTGGTGATGGAGAGCTTCGTCACCTTGCCTCCCGAAATCGCCGCCGCGCTATCGGTGTGGCGCCCTGTCGCGCGGGACCGGTTCGAGGTGCTGGAACGCGGCTTGCCCTATCTGCAATCGCTGGCCCGGGTTCATGGGCTCGCCGCAAACGGCAGGTGACTGGGAGGGCGCGGCCAGCCCCGGAAGCTCCCCGCGCCTCCTGGCCGCTACAGCCCTTGCAGCCCGATCCCGTTCGAGTTTTGCCGATCGCCCTCGGCGGGCGCTTTGGCGACGCTCTGGAGCATCGGGATGATGTCCTCCACCCGGTCGGCGACCAGAAAATGAATGTTCATCGACGTGCTGATGAAGCCGAGATCGCGCATCTGGTCGAACAGGCGCAGCAGCGGCGTCCAGTAATCGTCGATATTGGCGATCAGAACCGGCTTGTTGTGATGGCCGAGCTGCACCCAGGTGATCTGCTCGACCAGCTCTTCCAGCGTGCCCACGCCGCCCGGCAGCGCGACAAAGGCGTCGGAGCGCTCGAACATCAGCATTTTGCGCTCATGCAGCGTCGGCACCTCGATGAATTCATGCACATTGGCGAGCGGCACCTCATGCGCCGGCAGGTTTGACGGCTGGATGCCCGTCACGCGTCCGCCGGCTTCGAGCGTGGCTCTGGCGACTTCGCCCATCAATCCGACGCTGGCCCCGCCATAGACGAGGCCGATCCCCTGTTCGGCCATCGAACGGCCGAGCACGCGCGCGGTTTCCGCATAAACCGGCTTCGTTCCCCGTCCGGACCCGCAATATACGCAAATGGTTTTTATGGTATTTTGTGTCATGCGATGTTTCAGCGCTCCACGCTCCTGATCTCCTAATTTACCCATAGCAGGGCTTTGGCTTTCGCGCTCGCCCTTGAACGAATATGGTGACTGACTGGGGAAAGATGATGAAAGCCCGGTCTTGGCCATAGGTGGGTTTTGTGATTAAAGAAGATAGATGATTGAAAAGAGCCTTATTTCGTATGTACAAAATAAGAGCTGCTATAGGTGCGGATTGTTGCCGTTCACGCTATGCTGGCGATTGATGTCGCCACTCACGCCCTCGGGGCATCAGCACCAAGCCACTGCGATCGAGTGAGAGAAGGTTAAGGCCGATGCGAAAAGCCCGGGTGCTATTCCTTCTGTTGCTGCTTTTGGTGGCGGGTGCATACGGCGGTCTTTACGGGCTGCATTCCGGCTGGTTCGGACGGACCTCCTCCATCGCCGACCGGAGCGCCGAGCCCCCGGACTCAGCGCCCGCCGCCGCCAAATCCGCGGCCGCGCGCCCAAGTTTCGATATTGTGAGGGCGGAACCCAACGGTTCTGTGATCATGGCCGGACGCGCCGAGCCGGGGTGGACCGTAACCGTCGAGAGCAGCGGCAAGGTGATCGGCCAGGCGCTCGCGGACGCCAATGGCGAATGGGTCGTGGACCAGGCGGAGAAGCTGGCGAAGGGCGAGCACTCCCTTGAATTGCGGGCGCAGAATGCCGAGGGCGGACGCACCTTGTTCTCGAAGCAGCGCCTTGCGCTTTCACTCTCCGATGTGAAACGGGATCAGCCCCTCGTGGCGCTGACCGAGGAAGGCAAATCCACCCGCGTCCTCCAGATGCCGCCGCCCTCAAGCGATCAAACCGAAATCGCAGCCGCGGAAGGGCCGATATCGGCCGCGTCGGCGGCGAATGCCGCGCCGGCGCACCCGGCGAAAGATGCCGCCGCAGGTGAAAACAGCGTCGGCTTCGCGTCGGTCGATTACGAAGAGGCCGGGGAAAAAAGCATGCTGCATATGAGCGGCCAAGCCGCTCCGGGCACCCGTGTCATGCTGTATGTCGACAATCAGTTCGAGGGTATCGCGACGGCGGATGCCACCGGCAGTTGGAGCTTTTCCGGGAATAAGCTGCTGACCGGCGGGGGGCACGATCTGCGCGCCGACCTTTTGGACAAGGACACGACCAAGGTGCTGGCGCGTGCCGAAGTGAAGTTCGACCGGGCGGCGCCGACCAGCATCGCGCAAGCCGAGGAGAATGCCAAGATCGCGGCGGCGTTGGAGAAGGATCATGCGGCAGCCGGAGCATCCCGGGCACACCGCCAGGAAACCGCCTCCGCCGATGCGGAATCGGCGGGCGCGGCGCGGGACATTCCTTCGGTCATCGTCGTTCGCAGCGGCGATACGCTCTGGCAAATCGCCCAGCGCCATTATGGCGATGGCGCGAAATACACGCAGATTTTCCGAGGCAATCGCAACCAGATCCGCAATCCCAATCTCATCTTTCCGGATCAGCGTTTTGAGATGCCGCGCTGAGCGGCCCGGCACGTGCGGCGGACAGCTCGCCTTCAATTTTGCCGGAAAACGGGCGCATATCAGCCCGCATGGGTGAAATAGCCGCGAAACTCCGGATGCTGCCGCAGCTTCGTGCCAAGCCCCAGAATGCTTTCCGACGCTCCGAGCACCAGCAATCCGTCCGATGCGAGCAGGCGCGTCATGCGATTGAGGACATCGGTCTTCCGCTCGGCTTCGAAATAGATCAGCACGTTCCGGCAGAAAATCAGGTCGAAATTGCCAAACGCGGAATAGTCGCCGAGCAGGTTGAAATGCCGGTAGTCGACCCGCGAGCGGATCGACTCCTTCAATTGCCACATGTCGCCAGCCTGATCGAAATAGCGCAGCAACTGGGCCGTGCTCAAGCCGCGCTGTACCTCGAATTGGCTGTATACGGCCTTCCTGGCCTTCGCAAGGGCCGCCTCCGAAAGGTCGGTGGCAATGATTTCGACGCGCCATCCGCCGAGCCGGGTGCAGAATTCATCGAGAATCATCGAAATCGAATAGGCTTCCTGCCCGGTCGATGACGCGGCGCACCAGATGCGAAGCCGTTTTTGCGCCGTGCGCCCGGCGATCAGCTCCGGCAGAACGGATTTGCGCAGCGACTCGAAAGGCACCCGGTCGCGGAAAAAATAGGTTTCGTTGATGGTCATCGCCTGGATGACCTCTTGAGCAAGAGCAGGCATCTTGTTCTGCTCAAGCACCAGCACCAACTCGCCGAGCTCCGACAATCCGGCCCGGCGCATCACAGGGGTGACACGGCTCTCCACCAGATACCGCTTGTCAGCATCGAGGACAAGGCCGGAGGCGCGGCGCAGATAGGCGCAGAGCGAATCGAACGATCTGGCTTTCTGCGATTCGCTTTGCGCCCATTGCCCGCTCATGAAAATCAGTCTTTCTTTTAAGCGAAGGGCTCATTGCGAGGGATCATCGGTTCAGTCCAAATGGCGGATCGCACTTACGTTTCGAAGGTGAGCAGGGCCTCGATATCGAGAACCGGAATCAAGAGCGTTCCGACACGGTAGAGGCCTTTCGTGAGCCTCGCCCGCTGCGCATGAAAGTGAGACGGAACCGGGATCTGCGAGGATTTGCCGAGCGAGAGAACATCGCCGACCTGATCGACAATGAGGGCGAAATTCTCCCCCCGGTATTCGATGCCGATGGCGAGGGCGTTTTTGAACGCCGCATCGGCTTCCATCTGCAGACGCTTGCGCAAGCTTACGGCGGTGACGATCTTGCCGCGCAGATTAACCAGGCCGGCAATGTGCGGGTGGCTCAAAGGCACGCTGGTCATGAACGTTATTCGAAAGATCGTGTGCGTGTTCTCGACCGGCAACCCGAATATCTCGCCGCTGACGAACACGGTGAAATAGCTGCTTTCCTCAGGCCCACCTCCGAGGGCGGCCTCGCTTCTCAGCACAGCCTCACTCATGCGGCCAACTCCTTGGCGCTATGGTCGCCATCGCGCGGGGTGAAAATGGATGCGAGCGTGGCGAGCAGTGTTTGACGATCGAGCTTGCTCAGATTGCGCGCCATCAGGTCATCGGCGGGCAGGCCAAGCACGGCGATCGATGGCATTTCATACAGGCGGAAGATCGGAACATGCGATTTCACCCATGTCTCGCGCAGGTGCCGGGCAAGATTGCGTCCGCTCGAGCTTTCCATCCGCGCATCAATCATGATGGCGTCGAATGCATTGCCCAGCGACAATATTTCCTGCATTTTCTCAGCGGATCCGGCAGTGGTAACAATATACCCAACGCTCTCCAATATAGGCTTCAGAGTATCCCGAAAGAACTGATCATCATCGGCAAACAGGATGGTTTTGGGTTCGTATTGGCAGACGCTCGCATAGGCGGCTTGTAAATAATAGGTCACATCGATGAGTTCGGCGGCGCTGCCCTTGATCTGCACCGACCCGACCGTATTGTCGTTGAAGCTGGGCAATTGCACGTCGAGATGATCCTCGACGATGTCGATGATCTCATCGACCAGAAGTCCGATCGTGTGATTGTTCACGGAGATCACCAGCACGGGGTGCGGCTTGTCGGCGAGCTCGTCGACCGGGGAGGTGGGCAGCAACGGCATGAGCCGCCCCTGATGCAGCATCAGAAAGCGCCCGTCGGATTTTTGGATGCGGTCGGCGGCTACCATCTCGATGCGCGACAGGAGCGAGAGCGGCAACACCTTCGGCAGTCCGTCGCCGGCGCGGAACAGCACCAGCCGCGTCCGGTCGCTCGTCTCATGCGCAGCCTTGGATTCATGTTTCTTTTCATTGGATTTTTCGATGCCGAGCTGCGTGCCGATGCCGCCGGGGTCGAGTATCAGCACTACTGAGCCGTCGCCGAGAATGGTCTGGCCGGTAAAGATCTTCAGATGTGCCAGCGACGCGTTCAGCGGCTTAACGACGATTTCCTGCACATCGAGCACCGCGTCGACCCGCACCCCGAACAACTCCGTGCCGATCCTGACAATGACGACGAGCTGCTCTTCCATATTCTGATCGGCCAATGTCTGGAGGCCCAGGATGGAGCCAAGATCGATGACCGGGATCACCTCATCGCGCAGTCTCAGCACCAGCGCGTCCTGCACCTTCTCAATGGCATGGCGCGAATCGCTGCCCAGGCCCACCGCTTCAACCACCGCATGCTGCGGCAGCGCGAAGCGCTGATCGCCGACCCGCACGATCAGCGCAGGGGCGATGGCGAGGGTGAGCGGGATTTTCAGCGAGAAGCGGCTGCCGCGCCCGGTCACGGTAAACAAGCTGACCGAGCCGCCGATCGAACTCGATATTGGAGCGCACCACATCCATGCCGACGCCGCGCCCGGACACGCTTGTGACCTTTGTGGCGGTGGAGAAGCCTGGCGCGAAGATGAAGCGGCAAAGCTCCTCCGTGGCCATTTGCGCAACCTGCTCTTCAGACGCCAGCCCGTTCGCTATGACCTTCTGCCTGATCCGGTCCAGATCGAGACCGCGGCCGTCATCGGAGATGTCGATGTTGATCTGACCGGCCTTATGGGAGGCGGACACGCAGATCTCGCCGAATTCCGGCTTTCCGGCCGCGAGACGCTCTTCGGGCCTTTCGATGCCATGGTCGGCACAATTGCGAATCAGATGCGTCAGCGGATCGCGTAGTACCTCGATCAGTTGCCGGTCGAGTTCAGTGTCGGCGCCCTCGGTGACGAGGTCGATCTTCTTGTGCAACTCCGTGGAGAGTTCCCGCATCAGACGCGGCAGGCTGGAAAACAGGCGTTCGACGGGCTGCATGCGTGCGCGCATGACGGCGTCCTGCAGATCGGTGGTCAGGGCGGACAGCCTCTGCAGCGGCGGCTTGATGGGATCATTCTCGCGATTGCGGGTGATCTCCAGAAGCTGGTTGCGGTTCAGCACCAGTTCGGAGACGAGCTGCATGATGCGCTCGATCGTATCCACTGTGACGCGGATCGTTTCGCTTCCGCGCACCGCGCCCTGACCGGGGGCCGGCTGGGCACGCGCGGTGCGCTCGGGGAACGTGTGTGGGTGGACGCTCTTGCCGCCGGACGGTTTTACGGGGGCCGGTGTACGCTTTGCCTTTGCGGCCGATCGCCGTTTTCCTTGCCCTGCCGGGCTAGCGCCCTGCCCAGCTTGCCCGGCAGCGGCGGAAGGCTCGGGGGCAGCCGGTGCCGGCGGTCCGGTGCGTTTGGCTGCAACATTGGCCTCCAGTTCGGCGATGAGATCAGCATCGCTGCCTTCGGCTTCCGCGCCGAGCAACTCGATTTCGGATACGATCGACTTAATCCGGTCGATCGCGGCCAGAATGAGCGACACGGTTTCCTCGGTCGGCGCCGCGCCGTCGCGCAGGTCACCGATGAGCGTTTCAGCCGAATGGGCGACGGACTGCAGCCGGTCGAGGCCAAGAAAGCTCGACGTGCCCTTGATCGTATGCACGAGCCGGAAGATGCTGGATACGAGCGAGGCGTCGGTGGGATAGCGCTCGAACTGCACCAGCTGGGTTTCGATGCCCTCCAGATGTTCGCTGGTTTCAGTCAGAAATTCGCTCAGAAGATCATCCATGGTCAGCTCTTGCTTTAGCCAATTGTCTTGTACCGGGGAGGAGCCGCCATCAGGCGGTCGGCCATGTGCTGCGGGCGCTCGAACGGGGGCGCGTAGCCGTGATTTATCAGATCCGCGGTGCGGTCGAGCACTAGGCGCATGTCGGCAGAGCACTGCTCGCAGATGCCGGTGATCGCCTCCGGATCGATGCCGCCGTCCGGCAGGCGGTGGTCGGCTATCACCGCGATGCTGGCCAGGACAATCCTGTCGATCAATTCAACCATGGATTCGAAGTCGGTACGGAACCCCTGGTCGAGGGAGTCATAGATGCGCAACGCTTCGGCGCTGCCGGGAAGCGGAGATTTCTTGAAATATTCTACGTAGCTGACCGGCTTCCATCCCAGGATGTCGTCGACCATGTCGGGCAGGAGCACCGGAAGATTCTCAACCATCAGGAGAATTTCGTTGAAATGGTTCAGATAATCGTTGGCGATCCCCGATTCCGGGTTCACCAGCGCCATCGCGCGCGCATCGAGTGGAGAATTCATGCCTCGATCCGATCGGACACGAAAACGGCCCTCATCGACGGATTGGCGCCATAGATCATCCTCGGAAGTCCGCCGCGTTCGTAAAAATCAGTGCTCATTCAAATTGATACTCGCAAACTCCTAAGAATCAGTTTTTTAGTTGCATTCGTGGATTGGTGCCCGTTCCGATTGCGGAAATGTCGACAGATTCGAGCGGCCGGCCGGCCGACGATTTCAGAACTTTCTAAGTATTCGTACCAGGAGTTGGATAGAACTTTAATTTAAACTCACGCCGCCGGCGGTTAGTCCAGTGCGCGATGCTGAAGATCACAGAGGGTCCAAAACATGCCCTTCCCAAGACTGACCTGGGTAGGCCTTTTAATTGCAACGCTGGGTTGGGGATTCTTGTTGACCTACCCGCTGCTGGCTCCCTCCGTGCTCACCTCGACAGGCGCGACCGAGATTCGCGATCCGGGGCGTTTCGTGCTGGTGTTCGGGGAGAATGCCGTGATCACCGGCCTCGCTATCGCGATTCTCGGCGGACTGGAACGCGCATTGCGCCTGCTCGGACGCATTGCCGGAAATGGTCCGCTGCTGCGTGCCCAGCCAAAACCGCCCGTCGCGCCAATGCCCTTGGCGCCGGCTCATGCCGGCCCTATCGTGACGACGCCGATGCCTCTGCCGATCCAGGCGCCCATGCTGATGTCGCAGCGTACGGCCAATGACGTTGTGACGCGGGGCGCCCTCAATGGGCGCGACTACATTCTGTTCAGGGACGGCTCGGTGGTCGTCGAAACGCTGCTCGGGGCGCGGCGCTTCCCCTCTATCACGGAGGCCCAGGAGTTCATCGGCGCGGACTAGCATTACAGTTGCATTTTTTCTGCGGCTCTGAATCCATGGGTAACCATGATTCTGAGGTCATGGATGGCGGGAGCATCGATCGAGGCGACGCTGGAACTTTGGGCGTCGTCGCTGTGGGACGTGAAGGCGCGTCTGCGTTCTCTGTTCACGCAGGAGCGTGTTGCTGCGTCAGCGGGGCTTTTTCTCGACGGTTTGCTTGGCGATGAGCGCCGCAAGACGGGCTGGATGCGGGCGGAAGCGGCAGGCGATCCCGGCCCGTGGCGGCAACAGGCCATTTTAGGGCGAGGCCGGTGGAATGCCGACGATCTGCGCGATATCGTGCTTGATTATGCGCTCGAAACGCTGGCCGATGACGACGCGGTGCTTGTGATTGATGAGACTGGGTTCCTCAAGCAGGGCAAGGCTTCTTGCGGCGTCGGCGGGCAATATACCGGGTCGGCGGGCAAGATCACCAACTGCCAGATCGGCGTCTTCGGCTGCTATGTGTCGCGCCACGGCCACGCCTTTATCGACAGGGCGCTCTATCTGCCGAAGGCGTGGACGGACGATCCCGCCCGCATGGACGCGGCGCACGTTCCTGCCAAGATCGGCTTTGCCACCAAGCCCGCTCTTGCCTGTGCCATGATCGAGCGGACGATTGCAGCGAAGGTGCCATTCGGCTGGGTGGCCGCCGACAGTGTCTATGGCGTTGGAGCCGTCGAAACCGTGCTGCGACGCGCCGGAAAGGGGTATGTCCTGGGCGTGAGTTCGGATCACAGCGTCCATTCATGGGGCAAGGCCAGGCCAATTGCCGGAACGGCGGGTGCGATCGCGCAAGATCTGCCGGCATCGGACTGGACGTGCCTGTCGGCGGGCGAAGGCACCAAGGGGAAACGCCTCCATGACTGGGCCTATCTGGAACTGGCCGATCTCGATGCCGCCGACTATGGTTGCAGCCATACTGGTCTGTGGACGCGCGGCCTCCTGATCCGGCGCAACATCGCACGATTTTTCTGGAAAACCGGTGTCCACCCCCGCCTTCGCGGGGACATGCTTTTCCCGATCGCAATCTAATACGAAACTCTCGCCGCTCGCGCTTCGATGGGTGCAAAGCTACTCCGTGCCGCCGGCCAGCGCCTGCGCCACTTCCTGGAAGGCATTGACGCTTGGCGGGTCCTGCGGATGCTGTTTCATGACCTCAAACAGCCTGGGCACCAGTTCGATGGCGCGGTCGAGTTCGGGATCGATGCCGCTATGATAGCCGCCCATCAGCCGCAGGTCGCGCGTATCCTCATATCGTGCGATCAGCGCCCGCAGTTTCAGCACCAGCCCGCGCTCCTCCGGCGTCCAGACGTGATCGGCCAGGCGCGAGACCGAACTCATGATGTTGACCGCGGGATAGCGGCCCTGGTCGGCTGTTGCCCGGTCGAGCACGATGTGGCCGTCCAGAGTGCCGCGTATATTGTCCGCCACCGGTTCGTTGTGATCATCGCCGTCGACGAGGACCGAGAAGATGGCGGTAATCGAACCGGAGCCGACCTCGCCCGGTCCGGCGCGCTCCAGCAGTTTGGGCAGCTCGCTGAATACGCTGGGGGTATAGCCCCTGGCGACGGGCGGTTCGCCCGCGGCAAGCGCCACGTCGCGCGCGGCATGGGCAAAGCGGGTGACGGAGTTGATAATCAGCAGGACGTTTTCGCCCAGATCGCGGAAATATTCAGCGACGCACATTGCGGTCTTCGGGGCGAGGCGGCGCATCATCGGGCTTTCATCGCCGGTTGAGACGATGGCTATGGTGCGATGGCGCTCCTCGCCGAGCGAGTCCTCCAGGAATTCCCGCACTTCGCGTCCGCGCTCGCCCACCAGCGCCAGAATTGCCTTATCGAAGCCGCGCGCGCGGGTCAGCATCCCGAGCAGCGTGGATTTGCCGATCCCGGATCCCGCAAAGATGCCGATGCGCTGGCCTGCGCAGATGGGGGTGAACAAATCGATGACGCGCACACCCGTCTTCACGGGCGTGTTGACGCGCTGGCGCCGCATCGGCGCGGGCGGCTCGCGTTCGGTGGAGATGGCGCGGCTGCCCGCCGGTAAGGGGCCGTCGCCATCGATCGGCTGGCCCAGCGCGTTGAGAATGCGCCCCTTCCATTGGGGATGCGGGCTGATGGTGATCGGCCCTTTCCGCCACGCGGCGGTGCCTAGCCCGACATCGATGACCGCCTCGAAGGCCTTGATGGTCGCGCCGGTTTCGTCAACGCGGACGACTTCCCCAAGCTGCGATCTGCTGCCCGACAGCAGGTTCACGCTCTCGCCAAGCTTGACGAATTCCGACAGGCCCGAAACGCGGCAATATCCAGGTGTGACCGCCGTCACTACACCGCCCACGCGGATCCTCGGCTCAGCGGCAGCCGAATCCAACGCCGCTTCGAGCAGTTCAAGCGCGTTGCGCGGCTTTTCCGGGTCCCGCGGTCGGTCGGTCATCGCGTCGTGAGGGGCTGATCAGTGCGAGGGAGCACGGCCTTAAGCGGACGGGCCAAGTTCGCGAATGGCGGTTTTCAGCGTCGTGTCGGCCGTGTCCATCGAATTGGTCAACGCATCGAATGCCCGGTGTACCTCAATGAGGCGGGTCATCTCCATGACCGGATTGACATTGCTGCGCTCGGTGAAGCCCTGAAGCACGCCGACATTGGAAAAATCCAGCGCTGGAACCGCCGGCCGGTCGGGAATGACGCCGGAATCCTCGGCGCGGGTGAGGTTGGCGTTTTCATCGATCCGGTGAAGGCCGATGGCGCCAAGCTGCTGGCCGTTCTGGGTAATGGTGCCGTCGCGGCTGATCTGCGGTGCGCCGCCGGCCGGATTGAGGACGAGCGGCGCGCCGCCGACGTCCAGAACCGGGTGCCCCGTCAGCGTGGTAACGTCGCCGTTAGGGTTCATCATCAGGCGGCCGTCGCGCGTGTAAACCTGTTTGCCGTCGACATCGATCGCCATCCAAACATCGCCCTGAACCGCGACATCGAAGGGGTTGTCGGTGCGCGATATCTCGCCTGCCTGGCGCGAAAGATAGGTTTTGCCGGCCGAGGCGAACGCCACCGGGTTGGTCGGAACGCGCGAGAGTATGGTTTCGAACTTTACTTCTTCGGCGCGGAACCCCGCCGTCGATGCATTGGCGACGTTATGGGCGATCGTATCCAGCCGCTCCTGAAGCGCGCGTTGTCCCGAAAGCCCCACATATATGCCGCCCTGCATCGCTCAATGTCCTCCAAGTCGCAAATTCTGAATGCTGGCGAGCAGATCGCTGCTGACGCCAAAGGCGGCCGACCCGCCGAACAGCAGCGTCGCATTGCCGGCCGCCGCCGCGGGTTCCTTCTGCACTTCCCATAGGGCGGTGAAGTGGGTGATGATTTTCTTCAGCTTTTCCGGGTCTTTCAGATCGGCGATGTTGAGACGCTTGGAGACCATGGCGGCCTGCTTGTCGATGTCGATGGCGCCGGCCGCCGCCGGGATGCCGAGCAGCGTTTGCGTCACCTTGAGCAATGCGGGATCCGCCAGGAGACCAAAGACGCTGTCGACGGTCGGGGCCTTGCGCGCGAAATAGAGCGCCAGGCGCACGCCGTCATCGTTGGCGCCCGCCTGCTCTTCGAGAAGCTGCCTGTCATATTGGTCCACGGTGCCCTGTTGGGTCCGGTCGAATGCGGTCGTCGTGGTGCCATAACGCTTGAAGTTGAATGCGGTGGCGAAGTCCTGATAGCGCTTATCCGAGAGGGTGTTGGCGAAACTGTCCGAGGCGTCGACGCCCTCTTCCAGCACCTTGCGCATGAACGCCTTGGCATAGGCCATGTCGTCCAGGCCGAACGCCTTCATCGCGTAGCGGTAGAGACGGTCGTTACCGAGAAAATCGTCAATCGATTTCACGTTGCCGATGTTCTTGAGGTAATAATCCGTTGCACGCTTGACGGCGGGAGCATCCGCCACCTGTTTGAGGGAGCGGGTCAGGTTGTCGGAGATTACCTTGTAGCTGGCCGCGGCTGTAAGCACGGTCATGGTCCTTTTGTAACTCTGTCACTCTATGTCGGCCCCGGGGCTTGTCCGAAGCTGATCCCTCCAGCATGGCGTCCGTTCGCTTACAAAGCCTTAATAAGCTTCGTGCAAGGATGCCCCCTCTAAAACTTCCAGTTGAGTACAGGAGAGCCGCCGCGTGACGATTTTGATCGGGCTCGTGTTCACACTTCTCTGCATCATGGGCAGTTTTTACCTCATGGGCGGACACCTGTTAGTCCTCATGCAACCCTTCGAGTATGTGATTATTTTGGGCTCGGGCATCGGCGCGTTCATTGTCGCCAACCCGACCAAAGTCATTAAGGACACCGGCAAGGCGACGATGGAAGCCTTGAAGAATGCCGTGCCCAAGAACCGTGAATATATCGAAGTTCTAGGATTACTGTATTCTATACTTAGAGAGATGAAGGGAAAATCTCGAAACGAAGTCGAGGAACACATTGATAAACCAAATGAGTCACCAATATTTCAAAAGTATCCTACTGTCGTGCACAATAAAGAACTAATGATTTTTATTTGTGACTATTGCCGGTTAATTATTATGGGTAACGCAAGAACGCATGAAATCGAATCCTTGATGGATGAGGAAATTCAAACGTTGCGGCACGATAAGTTGAAAGCCTACCACGCAATGACCGGCCTATCGGACGGTTTGCCGGCGCTCGGCATCTGCGCGGCGGTGCTCGGCGTGATCAAGGCGATGGGCGCCCTGAACGAAGCGCCGGAAGTGCTGGGCCATCTGATCGGCGCGGCTCTCGTCGGCACATTCGCGGGCGTGTTCTTCTCCTATGGAATTTTCACGCCGCTGGCGACCAAGATCAAGATTACTCGCGAAAAGAAGATGCGTCTCTATGTGATGACGAAGCAGACCCTGCTCGCCTTCATGAATGGCGCCATGCCGCAAGTGGCGCTGGAATACGGCCGCAAGACCATCTCCGCCTATGAGCGGCCGACGATCGATCAGGTCGAAGAGGAGACCATCGGAGGCGGCAGCGAAAAGGCGGCCGCCTGACATCCGGTCCGGCGCAATGCGTGCCGCGTTCGGATGGCGAATTAAGAACCCGGCCGCCATGGCGGCCCTCATACACCGGTGAATGCAATGGCTCAAGACTCCGCGGCGAAAACCCTCCCCAACCACCAGGAGGGGCTTGCGCAATCCCTGGAGGAGCTCGCCGCCGCGTTCGGCGCGAAGCCGGAGAGCAGCGAAAGGCCGGCGCAAGGCGCGGGGCCGTCCCATGCGGAGGCGAGCGCGCCCAGCTCGAACATGGACCTCATCATGCGCATTCCCGTCACGGTTCAGATCGTGCTCGGAACCGCGACGATGCCCGTTGCGAACCTCGCCAAGCTGGGACGCGGCGCGGTGGTGCCGCTGGACCGGCGCGTCGGCGAACCGGTCGATGTCGTCGTGAACGGCAAGGTCGTGGCACGGGGCGAAGTGGTGGTGACTGACGAAGACAATTCCCGCTTCGGCATCTCGCTGACCGAAGTCCTGGGCAATTCCGGCTTCTAGGCCTCGCGCATGATCGTTCAAACGAAGCCAATCTTGCTCTAGATTTGTTTGTTTTTGCACGATTTTTCGGGAAACCGGTGTCCACTTTCCCGATCGCGCTCTAGCGGACGCACTCTACCGTCGCCCTCCCTCGTCGGCGATCGCTCCGATGAAGCCCTGTTTGCGTAAGGTTCTCCCAGGCGACCCCGCGCAAATATGAGCTGAAATGGCCGACCAGGACGACAAGGACAGCAAAACCGAAGACGCGACCCAAAAGAAGATCCGGGACGCGATCGCGGACGGCAACGTTCCCGCCTCTCGCGAAGCCTCGACGCTGGCTTCGCTGCTCGCCATCTACCTCGCCGGCCATTTCCTGCTCTCCGGCAACATCCTCCACCTTCAGAACTCGCTCATTCGCTTCATCGACGATCCGGGCGGCTGGCGGCTGGAAACCGGCGGCGACGCGGTCGCGGTGTTTCAACTCCTCATCTCCGATGCAGCACGGGTGCTGGTTCCGGTGGTCCTGCTCATGCTGGCCGCCGGCGTGGGCGCCAGCGTGCTGCAAAATTCGCCGCAGCTGGTCACCAAGCGGATCGCGCCGGACCTCTCACGCATTTCGCTCAAGAAAGGTTTGGGGCGGCTTTTCAGCCTCCGCGGCATCGTGGAGTTCGGCAAGTCGGTGTTCAAGCTGCTGGCGGTCGCCAGCGTCGGATTCCTCGTTCTGAGGGCGACGCAGTCGGAAGTCCTGGCGGTCATGTTCATGGAGCCGGTGCTGATACCGGGCTTGGTCCGCGAGGTGCTGCTACGCATCATCGGCTGGGTGGCGCTGCTGACGCTGGCGCTGGTGGTCGCGGACCTTTTCTGGTCGCATTTCAGCTGGCGCAGGGAATTGCGCATGACCAAGCAGGAAGTCAAGGACGAGTTCAAGCAGTCCGAGGGCGATCCGAACATCAAGGCCCGCTTCAAGGCGATCGCCCGGGACCGCGCCCGCCGCCGCATGATGGCAGCGGTGCCGCGCGCCACCGTCGTGGTCACCAACCCGACCCATTATGCCGTAGCGATGCGTTATGTGCGCGAGGAAGGCGGCGCGCCGCTCGTACTGGCGAAGGGACGCGATCTCGTCGCCCTGAAGATCCGCGAAATCGCCGAAAATCACAGCATTCCCATTGTAGAAGACAAGCCTCTGGCAAGGTCCCTGTATGAAAATGTCGAAATCGATAAGCTCATTCCTCCACAGTTCTACAAAGCTGTGGCCGAGATTATCTTCTTCCTACACACGCGCAAAGCACGGCAATACACCAGCGGGATGAAGAGTTAGGATATGCTGAAGCAGTGTCGCCAATATAATGACGAACGCGAAATGGCTCTTGCTATCGCGTTGAAGGAAGTCGCGGCCGAGCTACGCCTCATCGACGCCGTCGATCTGGTCGCCTTCATCCGCACCGGGCAGTTCGGCAATGTGCGCAGCCTGGTGAGCGCATCGACGGAGATGTATTTCAAGCCGGGCACGATGTCTTTTGCCGAATCCGGCGATGTCAGCCTGAATTGGACCGGCGAGCCGTCCGTCGTGCTCGATATGGAGTTCCACCACCGGCGCGTGGATGTGTTCTTCCGGCTGTTGCTGGAGAGCGACCAGGCAGGCGTCGAGATCGAATATATCTCCTTCAGCGGCAAATCCTCCGACCCGGCCGAGGACACGCAGCGGCTGGTCGATGCCATCGCCGACGCGCGATTCGCGCTCGCGGCGCCACGCGCCCGTGCCAGTAACGCAACAGTGTAGCCGGGGTAAAGCCTACACGCATTTCGCGCAAGCCTGGGGCAAGATTGCGGTGTTAACCAGTTAAGTAATCAGAAGGTTAGCATTATGTCGTCAATTCAACTATTCGGGCTGGCATCCCAGCATAATAATTGGCTCTCCACGCGCCAGGAGCTGCTTGCCGGCAATATCGCAAATGCCAATACGCCCGGCTACAAGGCGGTCGACCTGCAGCCGTTCGAGGCCGTGCTGGAATCCACCAAGCTGCAAATGACGGTTAGCGAACCGGGCCATATGGCGCCGGACCCTGCGACGACCGCCGCAACCACCGAAGCCGAAGGCGAAAAGGGATGGGAAGTCTTCCATTCCGGCAGCAATGTCAGCGTCGAACAGGAGCTGATCAAGGCGAACGATATCAACCGTGCCTATTCGCTGAACACGAATGTGGTGAAGGCATTCCACCGAATGATTCTCACCAGCGCAAAGGTAGGGAACTAAACGATGCTCGACGCCCTGCAACTCGCCTCCAAAATTGCGGCCTCCGGTCTCGAAGCCCAGTCGAGCCGCATGCGCGTCGCCTCGGAAAATCTCGCCAATTTCGAATCCACGGGCAAGACGCCCGGCGCCAGACCCTATACGCGCAAGACCATCAGTTTCGACACCGAAATGGACGAGATGCTGGGCGTCAATCTGGTGAAGGTCAATCGCATCGGCACGGACAGCACCCCTTACCCGCTGGAGTTTTCGCCGGGCCATCCGGCAGCGGACGCGAACGGCTATGTCAAGCATCCCAATGTGAACATGCTGGTCGAGATGGCCGATATGCGTGAAGCCAACCGCTCCTATGAGGCCAACATCCAGGTGATCAAGCAGGCGCGGGATCTGATTTCGATGACGATCGACATGCTGCGAGCTTCCTGATGATGGACCCGATCTCTTCAATCGCCCCCGCACTGTCGCGCCCGGACATGGCGTCGCCTGCCTTCATGAACGTCGCGGAGCAGACGGGGGCGACGGGGTCCACGCCGGCCGATTTCAGCGGCATGATCACGCAGATGATCACGCAGACCGCCGAGGCCCTGCACAAGGCGGAAAACACCTCCATTGCCGGCGTCAAGGGAGAGGTGCCCGTCCAGAACGTCGTCGATACGGTGATGAACGCCGAACAGATGCTGCAAACCGCGATTGCCGTGCGCGACAAGGTGACGGCCGCCTATCTCGAACTCAGCCGTATGCAAATTTAGGGAACGCGTCATGAGAGCCTTGGCCATCGCGTCGACGGGCATGAATGCCCAGCAATTGAACGTCGATGTGATCGCGAACAACATCGCGAACATCAACACCACCTCGTATAAGCGGGCGCGCGGCGAGTTCACCGATCTGCTCTATCAGGTCGAGCGCGCGGCCGGCGTGCCGAACCGGGGCGGCCAGGACACCATTCCCGAAGGCGCCCGTGTCGGCCTTGGTGTGCGCACTGCCGCAGTGCGCTATCTGCATATTCAGGGCGCGCTGGCGCAAACCGGCAATACGCTGGACGTGGCGCTGAACGGGCGCGGCTGGTTCCAGGTGCAGGGCGCGGATGGCGAGCCGCTTTATACGCGCGCCGGCGCGTTCAACAAGAATGAGAATGGCGAGATCGTCACCGTGGATGGGCATGTGGTGCAGCCTGCCATGGTCATTCCAACCGATGCGACGGATGTTTCCATCAACGAGTTTGGTCAGGTTTTCGCGCGCATCGGCAATCAGGCGACGCTGACGCAGGTTGGCCAGTTCACGATCGCGAATTTCATCAACGAGGCCGGCCTCGATCCAATCGGCGGCAATTTGTACCGTGAGAGCGCAGCCTCCGGGACGGCCAATCTCGGCGTCGCCGGCGATGTAGGCTTTGCGACCGTGCAGCAGGGCTATCTGGAAAACTCCAACGTCGATCCGGTCAAAGAAATCACCGAGCTGATACAGGCGCAGCGCCATTACGAGATGAACTCGAAGGTCATCCAGACCGCCGACAGCATGTTCGGCACGATAACCAGCATCCGGTAAGCGGTTCGGATTTGGGCGGCAACCGCGTGCGGCCCAGTTCGGCCGGGCGTGCTGGCGCGAGCGCCGCATGAATGGAGACAAGCCATGCCTGACCGGAGCCCCTCCCGGCGCATAAGCGTTTTCGCCGCCGTCATGGCCATAGGTGCGAGCGTGGCCGGCGCAGCCGCCGGGCAGACCGAAAGCCAGCAACTGCCGGTCCCCAAGGTCACGCTTTATCCGGGCGATCCCATCGGCGCGGAAATGCTGATCCTGAAGGCGTTTCCGGCACGCCTTGACCTCGGCGCCGTGACGCTGAACCCCGAAGCGCTGATCGGCAAGGTGGCGCGCCGTACGCTGATCGCCGGCAAACCCATACCGCCGACCTATATCCGTGACCGGGAGGTGATCCAGAAGGGCAAACCTGTCCGGGTGGTGTTTTCCGAAGGCGGGCTGACGATTTCAAGCGTCGCCGTGCCGTTGCAGGCGGGCGGTGTCGGCGATGTGCTGAGCCTGCGCAACGTGGATAGCGGAACGGTCATCAAGGGCATCGTGGAGCCGGACGGCAGCATCCGGATTGCCGGACCATGAAGCGGTCCCTGCTTTTCGCTGTTATCCTTTGCGCGGGCTGCGCCGCCAGCCAAGCCGCCGAGCTTGAAACAGTGCCGAACGGCGGCGAAGGCGTGGGAGGCGGCACCGGTATCGACCCTGGCGCCGGCGTCGATGCGCCGAATGCAGCGCCGCAGCCTTCGGGTGCAGGCTGGATTCTCAATCCACGCCTGGGCGCTCCGGCGCGGATCAAGGACATCGTTTCCGTGGGCGGCGTGCGCTCAAACCAGCTCGTCGGCTATGGGCTGCTGATCGGCCTGAACGGCACCGGCGACAGCCTGCGGAACTCACCCTTCACCGAGCAATCCCTGCAATCCATGCTCGACCGCATGGGCGTCAATGTCCGCAAGGTCTCGCCCCGCACGAAGAATGTCGCGGCGGTTATCGTCACGGCCGAGCTGCCGCCGTTCATCGGTCGCGGTTCGCGCATCGATGTGACAGTGTCTTCGCTTGGGGACGCCACGTCCCTGGTCGGCGGCTCGCTCATCATGACGCCGCTCGCCGGGCCGGATAACGAAATCTATGCGGTGGCCCAGGGGCCAGTCGCCGTATCGGGATACAGCGTCGGCGGACAAGCCGAATCGCTGACGCAAAACGTGCCGACATCGGCCCGCATCCCCAATGGCGCGCATGTGGAGCGTGAGCCGCCCAGCCGGTTCGCCGAGGAACGCAACCTGACGCTCGAATTGCGCAATCCCGATTTCGGGACCGCGGTGCGCATCGCCGACGCGGTCAACGCCTATACGCTGGGGCGCTACGGCTTCCGCTCAGCGCAGGAACGCGATCTGCGTACGGTTTCGCTCATCGCGCCGCGCAGTCTGGGACCGGCGCGATTCCTCGCCGAGGTCGGCGATTTGATGATTCAGCCGGATTCTCCCGCCCGCGTCGTCATCGACGAACGTACCGGCACGATCGTCATCGGCAATGATGTGCGCGTTTCGACGGTGGCGGTCGCCCATGGCAGCCTGACGGTGCGCGTTACGGAAACACCGCAAGTATCGCAGCCCACGCCTTTCTCCAAGGGTGAGACGACCGTGACGCCGCAGACACAGGTCACAGCGGATCAGGCGGGCGGCAAGGTGGCCATCGTCGATGGGCCGAATCTGCAGACGCTGGTCGGCGGATTGAACAGGATGGGTCTGAAACCCGCGAGCATCATCGCTATCCTTCAGGCGATCAAGACGGCGGGCGCGCTGCAAGCAGACCTGGTGGTGCAATGATGTACCGCCGGCCGAGGACGATGGGTGGAGCGGGGTTGCTTTCCGGGGCGCTGCTTGCCGCGAGTTCCTGGCTGGCGCCGGTCGCGGCACAACAGGCCTGGACGCCATCGGTCGAAACCCAGGCCGAAACCGCCTATAAAGCGATTTACGCGAGGTCGCTCGAGACGGCGCGAGCCGGCGCGAAGTCAGCCCGCCGCAACAGTGCCGTGGAGACGCCGCTTAACACCGGCGCCATCACCCCCGATCTGCCGGTGCGCAGAACGGCCGCGCCTTCCGAGATCATCGATGTGGGCAATCCGCCCCCCGGCACAGCGAAGTCCGCTCCGCCGAATCCGCCGGCGGCGGCCTTCACCCAGCCGCTCATGCGCAAGCCCAACGCCCTGGACGATTTGCTCACCACGCAGGTGCTGAGCGACGACACGGAACCGGCCCCCGCTCCGATCGAGCCGAAGCCGACGCCGCAGACGACCGGCGACCAATATTGCAGCAATATCGCCAATGCCGCCTCCGACGCCCGCATCGCCTGGCAGAAGAAGACGCTGGCCGAAACCGAAAAGCAGGTCGAGAAGCGGGTCGAGGAGCTGAATGGCAAGATCGCCGAGTACCAGAAATGGCTGGCGCGGCGGGACGAGTTTTCCCGCAAGGCGCAATCCACCATCACCGACATCTACGCCAAAATGAAGCCGGATGCCGCCGCGCAGCAATTGACGGCGCTCGATGAAGAGACGGCCGCGGCTGTCATCACCAAGCTCAGCGCTAAAATTTCCAGTGCGCTGATGGCCGAAATGGACGCCAAGAAAGCTGCCCGGCTGACGGCGATCATCTCAAGCTCCGCTAAAGGGCCGGACGGCAAGCCGCCCGCACAGCCAGGTGGGGGAACATGATAAGACGCATGATTCTTGTCGTTCCGCTCGTCGCGCTGGCCGGGCCGGGCTGTGCCTCCAAGCTTGGCGAGATCGGCAAAGAGCCCGCTCTAACGGCGGTCGGCACCGGGGTCAACCACCCGAGCGTGCCGGTCAGAGCCGATCCCACGCCGCGCCCGGTCTATCGGCGCGGCAATTCGCTTTGGCAGGATGCGAGCGCCGATCTGTTCCGCGATCCCCGCGCGGCGCGTGTCGGCGACCTGGTGACAGTCAAAATCGTGATCAAGGACCAGGCGAAGCTCGACAACAACTCCAAGCGCTCGCGTCAGGCCGATGGAAGCCTGGACGCCGGCTTCAGCTATGACATCAGCGCCGCCGCAACCCAGCAGCACCTGCTGGCCAAGGGCAGCGGATCGTTCAAGCCCGAGGTGAAGTCCAATACCTCGACGGAGGGCAAGGGGGAAATCGAGCGATCGGAAACCATCAATCTTCTGGTCGCGGCCGTGGTCACGGACGTGCTTCCGAATGGCAATCTGGTGATCGGCGGGACGCAGGAGGTGCGGGTCAATTTCGAGATGCGTCTGTTGAGCGTCGCGGGGATCGTCAGGCCGCGCGACATCGCCACCGACAATACCGTCTCCTATGACCGCATCGCCGAAGCGCGCATTTCCTACGGCGGCAACGGGCGGATGACCGAAGTTCAGCAACCCGGATGGGGTCAGCAACTCATCGACGCCATAGCGCCCTATTGAGATCGGTGTGAGGCGATGGCCAAGGCTGAGGCGAAAGAGGGTGCAAAAAAAACCGGTGGCGGCGTTCCGATCGTCGCCATTCTGGTCATCACGCTTTTGGCGGCCGGTGCGGGCGGCTTCTTCGGCATGCAGGTGCCGAGCTTGACGAAAGCCGGAGCCGAGAAGCCGAAAACCGATGCGCCGGCGGAAAGTGAAAAGAAGACGCCGCCGAACGCGCTGGTGCAGGCCCTGCCTCCCATCACCACCAATCTCGCACGGCCCAGCACCACCTGGATCAGGATCGAATCCTCGATCGTGATCGGCGCAGACCTGGGACCGGACGCCAATGTCCTCGCGGCGAAGATGTCGGAGGACATTGTCGGTTATCTCAGGACCTTGTCGATCGAGCAGATCGAAGGCCCGACCGGGTTCCAGCATTTGCGCGAGGATCTCAATGACAGGGTTCGCTTGCGTAGCGAAGGCAAGGTTCTGGAGCTGATCGTCCAAAGCCTGATCCTGGAATGAGCAAGCACCGCCAGCCCGCCGAACCGCGGAGACGTTACCTGAGGCGCGCGGCCGTGGCGGGATTGGTCATCGCCGCCGCCTTCGCAGGGTTGATAGCGCTGCTTGGCGCCATCAGCGCGGACGCCGCCGCTCAGGTGCCCAGTCTGGACTCGCTCATTCCCGTCGGTGACGGGTCGGCGAGCGGGCGGGTGGTGCAGCTCATCGCGCTGGTGACGGTGCTGTCGGTGGCGCCGGGCCTGCTGATCATGGTCACATGCTTTACGCGTTTCGTGATCGCATTGTCATTCCTGCGTGCCGGGCTCGGCCTTCAGACGACGCCGGCCAATCTGGTTCTCGTCAGCCTCGCCTTGTTCATGACGTTCTATGTCATGGGGCCTACCTTCGACCGGGCCTGGGAAGATGGCGTCAAGCCGCTCATGGAGAATAAGATCAAGGAGGAGGAGGCTTATACGCGCATCACGATCCCGTTCAAGGCGTTCATGCGCATCCATGTCCGCGAAAAGGATCTCCGGCTGTTCGAGGATCTGGCCGGCGTAACCTCACCGCCCGACGCCAAGGACACCGATGTCGAGCTGCGCGTGCTGATCCCCTCCTTCATGATTTCCGAACTGCGGCGCGGCTTTGAAATCGGTTTTCTGATCACCTTGCCGTTTCTGGTGATCGACATGATCGTGGCGACGCTGACAATGTCGATGGGCATGATGATGCTGCCCCCCACGATTATCTCGCTGCCGTTCAAAATCCTTTTCTTTATATTAATCGACGGTTGGAATCTGCTCATTGGTGGCCTGATTCGGTCCGTCTTGTAAAAACTGCCGAATCCGGTTTAGCTGCCAGCAATTACGTTGGTGTAATTGAACGTCAAAGGACGTTTGCAACGACTTCGTCCCAAGAGGCAGATTAGGACCGGCAAAACTGGTTTCTAACGGCATGATGCCGCTCTGTCACACCGGCCAATCCGGTATGTCCCGCAATCAACCAAACTCTTCCGAAGGGACATTTCAGCATGACCAGTCTTCTGACGAATATGGCGGCTCGCACCGCCTTGCAGACATTGACGATGACGAACCGCAATCTGGAAAAAACTCAGAGCCGCGTCGCAACCGGTCTTCGGGTCGGAGCGGCGCAGGACAATGCCGCCTATTGGTCCATCGCGACGACGATGCGCTCCGATAATGCGGCGCTTTCGACCGTGCAAGACGCCCTTGGCTTGGGCTCCGCCACGGTCGATGTGGCCTATAATACGACGCAGACCACCATCGAAGTCGTTAGTGAAATCAAGAAGAAGCTCGTTGCCGCGCGCGAACCCGGCGTCGACAAGGCCAAGATCCAAAGCGAAATCACCGAATTGCAGAACACGCTGCAGAGCGTATCCGATGCTTCAGTGTTCTCCGGCGAAAACTGGCTCTCGGTGAATTCCGGCCTTACGGGATACAATTCCAGCAAGGAGATCGTGGCCTCGTTCACCCGCTCGGCGGGCGTGATTTCCATCGGCACCATCACCATCAACATCGACAGCATAAAGCTGTTCGATGCCGATACGACGGGTGTCGGCATTCTCGATGGCAGCCGTGACCAAACCGGAGCGCTGAGCACTGGGGGCACCTTCGCCCTATCAACGTTGGACATCTCGTCGCTGAGCGACAGCCCCACGGACATTACGACGCTGAACGGCTATATCGCGGGTGCGGATGCGGCGATCGCCGCGATGACGACGGCGGCCTCGACGCTCGGCGCGGTCAAATCCCGCATCGATATCCAGAAGGATTTCGTCTCGGCGCTCACCGACGCGATCGAGCGCGGCATCGGGCAGCTCGTAGATGCCGACATGAACGAAGAATCGACCAGGCTTCAGGCATTGCAGGTCCAGGCCCAGCTTGGCATCCAGGCGCTCAGCATCGCCAATCAGTCGAGCCAGAACATTCTGCGTCTCTTCCAGTAACAGCGATGCCGTACTGAGCTTCAGCAGCGCGCTCTCGCAAGGGGGCGCGCTTTTTTTGCGCCTGCTGCGGAAGGCGGCGGCTTCGGCGGCCCTCAAGTTAGCGGCATTGCTGCGCGGCGGCTTGTGCCGAGAGCTGAAGCCATTGGTTTCGTCGCAAAATGGGAAAGTATAAGTCCTGCGGGCGAGGTTTGCGTTAATAATTTTATCTTGCCTCTTGTGGCTTGTGTTGAAATGCACCGGCCTGTAAACAGAAAATATCCTGCTCTGGATTCAGAACTCTCATAAATATATATTGTGCATCTGCTTTCCAAGCTGGGAAGCGTCAGCTAGCGTCCGGGCATGGCAGATCGGCACCGCAACTCAGATCCGGTGTCGAAGGCATGACGCCGCGCTGCCATGCCGGCAGATCCGGTATGTCCCATTCACCCAGTTACTCGTAGGGACATCCAAAACATGACCAGCCTTCTCACCAATATGGCCGCCCGCACCGCTCTGGCGACCTTGACGCAGACGAACCGCAATCTGGACATGACTCAAAGCCGCATCGCAACCGGCCAGCGTGTGTCTTCCGCGAAGGATAATGCGGCGTACTGGTCGATCGCCACGACCATGCGGTCCGACAATGCCGCGCTTTCGACAGTGCAGGATGCGCTCGGCCTGGGCTCGGCAACTGTCGACGTTGCCTATAACGCCATTCAAAGCTCGATCGACGTCGTCAGCGAGATCAAGAAGAAGCTCGTCGCCGCACGCGAGCCTGGCGTCGACAAGGCCAAAATCCAAAGCGAAATCACTGAACTGCAGAACACGCTTCAGAGCGTTGCCGACGCTTCGGTGTTCTCCGGCGAAAACTGGCTCAGTGTCGACTCCGGCGCGAGCGGCTATAATGCCAGCAAGCAGATCGTCTCCTCGTTCACCCGCACCGCGGGCGCTGTGTCGATCGGCACCATCACCATCAATACGGCGACCATCAAGCTGTTCGACGCCGACACGACCGGGGTCGGTATTCTCGACGGCAGCCGCGACCAGACCGGAGCGCTGAGCACTTCGGGCACCTTCGCCCTGTCGACGCTGGACATCTCGTCGCTGACCGACAGCGCCACGGACATTACGACGCTGAACGGTTATATCGCCGGTGCCGACGCGGCGATTGCATCCATGACAACGGCGGGTTCGACGCTCGGCGCGGTCAAGTCGCGTATCGACATCCAGAAGAACTTCATCTCCGGCCTCAAGGATGCGATCGACAACGGTATCGGGCAGCTCGTGGATGCCGACATGAACGAAGAGTCCACCAGACTGCAGGCGTTGCAGGTGCAGGCCCAGCTTGGCATTCAGGCGCTGAGTATCGCTAATCAGTCGAGCCAGAACATTCTCTCGCTCTTCAGATAAGCACTAGCATAGCACGAGCATCGGCAGACGCGCTCCCGTGAAGGGGGCGCGTCTTGCCACGCAATTTCCGCGCAAGGTTACTAAGTGATTATCCGGTCGACAATTTTTGATTGTCTCGGGGGATTTGCATGACCGGGCAGGAACAGTTGGAGCGGCTGTGGAGCAGCCTGCTCAATCTTGGCGCGCGCCGTTTGGCGGCCTTGGCGCTTGTTGGAATTACAGTATTCGGCGGGGTAGCGTTCGGCAGTTACTATCTGAGCCGGCCGGCGCTCGAGCCGCTCTATGTCGGGCTGACCCAGCAGGATGCGACCCGCATGGGCGGCGTGCTGAGCGAGGCCGGAATTCCGTTCGACATCTCCGCCGACGGATCGCAGCTCATGGTGCCCTATGGACATACCAGCAAGGCGCGCATGCTGCTCGCCGAGCGCGGCCTGCCCTCCAGCGCCAATGCGGGCTACGAGCTTTTCGACAAATTGGGGCCGGTGGGCCTTACGTCGTTCATGCAGGACATCACGCGGGTGCGTGCGCTGGAAGGCGAGATCGCCCGCACCATCCAGACGATGAAGGGCGTCAAGGCGGCCCGGGTGCATATCGTGCTTTCCGACGAAGGATCGTTCCGGCGGAACCGCCAGCCGCCTTCGGCCTCCGTGATCGTGCGGACCGAGGGGGCCGGCAGCTTTACCGGCACCGCCGCGGTGCGTCAGCTGGTTGCCGCCGCGGTGCCGTCCCTGCTGCCGGAGCAGGTCACGGTGCTCGACACGAACGGTACGATCCTGGCGGCCGGCGGCGACAATATCGATACCGCACCGGGCAAGATGGTCGAGCTGGAAAAGGTCGTTGCCGATGAGCTGAAGGAGAATGTGCGCAATACGCTGGTTCCGTATCTGGGCCTTAACAATTTCCAGATCAGCGTCGCTGCAAGGCTGAACACCGACAAGCGGCAGATCAACGAGACGACCTATGACCCGGATTCACGCGTCGAGCGCTCGGTCCGCAGCGTCAAGGAGAACAACAACACGCAGAACGCCGGCAATAGCGGCAATGTGACGGTCGAGCAGAATATCCCTGGCCAGACGGCGGCTTTGCCCGGCGAAACCTCGCGCAGCCAGCGCGACCGCAAGGAAGAGCTGTCGAATTACGAGCTGAACACGAAAAAGACGTCGACCGTCAGCAGCGGCTTCAAGGTGGAGAACGTGACGATCGCGGTGGTGGTCAACAAGCGCCAGCTCGTTGCCTCGCTGGGTGCCAATCCGGCGCAGGAGGCGATCGACAAACAATTGAAGGAGGTCGAGCGGATCGTCGAAACGGCGGCGGGCGCGAACACCGCGCGCGGCGACAAGGTGACCGTTGCGGCGGTCGACTTCGTCGCCGATGCCGACAAGCTGGAGCCGATTGCCTCGCCAGGCATTGTCGAGCAAATGATGCGGAACATGGGCACATTCATCAATGCCGCCGCCATCATTATCGCGGCCGTGCTGCTGGTATGGTTCGGCTTGAAGCCGGCAATCCGTGCGATTTTAGAAGCGCCCCCGGCATTCGCACAGGCCCAGCCGCTGGCGCTGGCGCTGGAGGGCAGGGGGGACGCGGGGCCGGCACTCGCCAGACCTGTTGCCGCAATCCCCGACGAATCCGACTATGCCCCGGTCAATACGGCTCGCACGCCGCAACAACGGCTCGAAAGGATGGTCGAAAAGGATGAAGAGGCGGTCGCCGCGATGCTGAAGCAACTGATGCGGAGCTGATGTGAATGCACAGGGTTTCCGCCGCGAAATTCATCACCGAATTGGGCGCCGCGACCGATACGGAGCAACAGCCGCATAGCTGGCCCACGCATAAGCAAGCCGTGAACACGGCGGCCAGCAGGGCCGCCGGCGGGATGGGCGATGCGTATGAGCGCGGCGTCATGGCCGGCAAGGCGGCGGCTCTGGCGGAGATCGAGACCCGGCTGGAGGCCGAGCGCGTCTACTACGCCCAGCAGCTCGCGCTTGAGCGCTTTACCTGGGCCAATCGCGAAGCGGAGAAGCTGGCCGAGCAGTTCATAGCGGGCATTGCCGCGATCGAAACCGATGTCGTCAATGCGACCGCCCGCATCCTCAAGCCGTTCCTGACCGAAAGCATACACCGGCAGGCCATCGACGGTCTGGTGGAAGCGCTTGAGGTGCTGATCGGAAAGAATCAGGGAATTACGCTGGAGATTTTCGGGCCGGAAGACCTTCTGCAACTTATTCGTGAGAAATTGAGCGACCGCAACGTGGCAGCGCTGTTTTCCCCGGCGGAAGGCGTCGATGTGCGCGTCGTTGCGGGACATACGATCCTGGAGACCAGTCTCGAAGGATGGATGGCTCAGTTAAGGAGAGAGTAAGCGTGGATCAGAAGGATGGCCCCCCGCCGGAGATCGTCATCATTCGCCGAGGCGGCGGAAACCATGACGAAGGCCATCATGGCGGCGCCTGGAAAATCGCATACGCGGATTTCATGACCGCGATGATGGCGCTGTTTCTGGTCATGTGGCTGGTCAACGCCACAGACGAAAAGACGATCACCCAGGTCGCGACCTATTTCAATCCGGTTCCGCTGACCGACCGGATTACCACCGATCGCGGGGTCCAGGATCTGCAGCAGGGCGGCACGGGAAAGGATACCGACAAGCAGCCGCCGAAAACCGAGGAGCTTAATCGCCAGGCCCCGCCCAAATCCGCACTCATAAAGAAGAGTTCGACGGATGAGGGCCTGTTCTCCGACCCTTATGAGGTGCTCGCCAAGATTGCCGCGCAGGCGAAGGTCCAGCTGCCGATGCGCGGCGCCGGCGTTCGCCAGGAGGGGAACGCCCAGGCGGCGGGCGGCGAAGCGTTCCGCGACCCGTTCGATCCCGATTTCCGCTTCAACTCGGCCACGCCGGACGGCAAACCCACCGAGAGCAAGCCCAAACTCGATCCGTTGACGGAGGCCGGGGGGGCGGGGCGGCAAAGCGCCGCCGATGCTTCGACCGAACCGCAGGCGCAAGGCGGCAAACCTGAAGTTCCGCCGCCCGCCAAGCAGGAGGCCGAGAAGGCCGAACCGGACAAGGCCGCCGAAAAGCCGAAGGCCGGCAAGGATGCGGCCGCCAAGGACATCGCGATGGAGGCCGAGCAGATCGAAGCCGAGATCAAAAAGGCGATCGCCGCGGCCGGTCTCGCCAACCTGCCCGATATTACCGTGACGCAGACGCCCGAAGGCGTGCTGATCAGCATCACCGACAAGCTGAACTTCGAGATGTTTGGCATTTCCTCGGCGGAGCCCAGGCCGGAGCTGGTGGTGATCATGGAGAAGCTGGCCAAGGCGCTGGAGGCTCAGCCCGGAGGCGTCGTGATACGCGGCCACACCGACGGGCGGCCGTTCAGATCGAAAACCTATGACAATTGGCGGCTTTCAAGCGCGCGGGCCGACATCGCCTATTACATGCTTGTGCGCGGTGGCCTGGAAGAGCACCGCGTCGAGCGGATCGAAGGCTACGCCGACAGAAAGCTAAAGGTCCCTGACGATCCCAATGCGGCAGAGAACCGGCGTATCGAGATCCTGCTGCGGCCGGCAAAGGCATGAGATCCGGCCCGCCGATCCTGTGGGTTGCGATTGCGCTCCTGATGGCCGGTGCCCCGGCCGCTTTGGGCGAGTCCGAGCACAAGACCGACGCGCATGGCAAGGGCGCGCACGGCAAGAAGGACAAGCACGATGCGCCCGAGCACGGCAAGGAGGAGGAGGCGCCGGCTTCACCGCCGCCGCCGCGCACCGCTTGCTTTTACAATCCGAATGGCCCCATAAAGCCGCTTCTGGGCGACAAGTCCGAGCATCCTGCTGCGGAAGCCGCCGCGCCGCCTGCGGCTGAGCACGCGGAACATCCGTCGCCGGAGGCGCCTGGGGCGGAGGCGAAAGCCGAGCATCCTGCTGCGGAAGCCGCCGCGCCGCCTGCGGCTGAGCACGCGGAACAACCGTCGCCGGAGACGCCTGCCGCCGCGGCGAAAGCCGAGCATCCCGCTTCCGATGCCGCCGCACCGCCCCCGGCTGAGCGCGCGGAACAACCATCGCCGGAGACGCCTGCCGCCGAGGCGAAAGCCGAGCATCCCGCTTCCGATGCCGCCGCACCGCCTGCGGCTGAGCACGCGGAACATCCGTCGCCGGAGGCGCCTCCCGCAGAGGCGAAAGCCGATCACGCCGCGGCGCCCGGTTCCGAGCCGCCCGCAGCCGAACATGCCGCCGCGAAAGACACGGTCCAGCCCTATATGCTGATCCGCACGCTTGAAGCGCTGCAGGACAAAATCGCAACCGGCAGCCGCGATGCGCACATCTATCAGCGCGAGCTGATTACGGAGATCGCGAAGAAGCTGCCCCTCGTGCCCGACGAGAATTGGCGGCAGCCGCGCAATTCACGTGCCGCGATCGTCTTTGCGCTCAGCGGCGGCGGCCCGGGCGTTCTTGCCAAGCTTTTGAGCCTGAGCCCCGTTCCTTGCGTCGACGACAATCTGATCAAGGGCCTGCTGGATTACAGCCAGGGCAATAACAAGGAAGCGCTGGCGCTGCTGTCCAAAATCGATGCCCGGACGCTCGATTCGCGCGCCGGGGGCCATCTGGCTTTGGCCCAGGCGATTCTGGTGGCGGCGGACGATCCCAAACGCGCCATGGCCTATCTCGACACGGCGCGCCTGATGGCGCCCGGAACGCTGGTGGAGGAAGCAGCGCTCCGGCGCGAGGCGATCATCGCGGCACTCGCCGGTGACGTGGATGCATTCAAGCGGCTCACGTCGCAATATTTGCGGCGCTACAGCGAGTCTCTCTATGCGGGTGACTTTGTCCACCGCTTCGCGGACGCCGTGGCCACGGGCAAATATGCGGAGAGCCCGGCTCTTTTTAAGGAATTGGCGGAAGTGCTGGACACACTCGGTAAGGATCAGGAGAAAGTAGCCTATTCCGCCATCGCCGGAGCCGGAATCGTGCGCGGTAACGTGCAACTCACCTTGCTGGCAGCCAAGAAGCTCGCCGATAGCGCCAAGGACGATCCGAAACGCGCCTTGCAGGCCAGACTTTACGAGTCCGCGGCGCTGCTCGTCACCGACGATTTCGACCGGGCGGTCGTGCAGCTCAAATCGATCGACCGGGCCGAGCTTGGTCCGCGCGATCAGCCGCTGCTGGACTCGGCGCTCGCGGTTGCGGAAAGAATACACGCCCAGGAAGCGGCGGCGGAGCCTCCACCGGTCAGCGCCAAGCAAGGTCAGAATGCTGAACTGTCCCAAATGCCCGATGTCGTCGGCAGGGCCAACAAAGCGATCGAGAAGGTCGACAGTCTGCTCGACGGAGATAAGCGATGACAGGTCCCGGTGCGATCATGCCACAATCTCCCTCATTGCCGCCGCTTCCGCAGGTAAAGACCGCTGACAAGGCCGACGCGAAGGCTGGGACCGGCAAACGCGGCAGCTTCTCCGAGATGTTCGAGCAGCTTCAGGGCAAGACGGACGCCTCGGCCGCCCCCGCCGACGATGCGGAGGCGACGCCGGACGACGATTCTGCACCGGCGCCATCAGCTATTGCGGCGTTGATCTCGATGCTCAATCCCGTGGCTCCCGAAAAGACGCCGCAAGCCCGTTTCGCCGAGGAACTCAGCGCTACGGTGCCCGCCGGGCTTGGGCAGGCAGGCCCCGCGGCCGAGCCGCCTCTGACGGATGAAACCGCCAATGACGCCGCTCCCGCGCCACCGCCGGTCACCGGCGGCGGCACCGGTTCGGTTGCCTTCGCGGACACGGCATTGCAGAACGCCTCGGCCAATGAACCGGCGGCCCCGTCACTGGCGCAGCCGGAGCGCAACACGGCCAAGGGCCGGCTCGACGAGGCATTGGCGCAGGCGACACCTGGCAAGGCTGCGTTGGCAGAGCCTTCGGCCGATGCGCGGCCGGGTAGCGGCGAGAGCCAGGAGGGCGAGCGAGACGAGGCGGCGCGCACCGTTGCAGTCATAAAACAGACGAAGGTTTCGGCCGTGCAACAGGAAACCTTTCTCGCGCCGGGCGCTGAGCAATCCCCGGCGTTCCAAGTCGCCCAGCGCATCGTTCGGGAGGTCGAGCCTGCCGATCCCGCGCTGGCGGCACAGTCTGCCGCCCCGGCCCAGGACGCGTCCGCGACCGCTCCTCTGAGAGTGTTGCGCCTGCAACTCGACCCACCCGAACTCGGCAGCCTGATGATCCGCATGTCCATGAAGGACAACGTGCTGCATCTGCAGATCGAAGCCAGCCATCGCGATACGGCAAAGCTGATCGAGCGCGACCAGAGCACGCTGTCCGGTTTACTGCGCTCCGCCGGCTATGGCGCGGACGGTCTGAGCGTGCAGGTGACCACCGGGGATAAGGGCGCTGGCGCGCAGCAATTCAGCGGCGGCAATGCGCCCAATCAATCGGCCGGTCAGCATTCGGCCGGACGCCAGTCCGAGGGCAGCGGTTCAGGCCAGGCCTGGCAGCGTGCGATCGCGCCGGAGGGGATTTCCGAGAATGGCCAACAAACCGAACTGCCTGGCGCTCCTCGCCCTCGCGGGGGCTCTGTCTATCTTTAGCGGCATTTCAGCCGCCGTGCCGCGGCAGAACCTCTGCGAGAAGGAAATGGCGCGGGCCGCAAAGCAGCATGGCATACCGCTGGGGATGCTATATGCCGTCGGCCTGACCGAGACGGGCCGTGCCGGATCGCTGCAGCCCTATGCGCTCAATATCGAGGGCCACGCCTCTTACGGACTCAATGCGAGGCAGGCGCTCGAGCTGTTCGAAGCCGCCCGCCGCAGCGGCGCCAAGCTCATCGATCTCGGCTGCATGCAGATCAACCATTACTTCCATGCCGAGCATTTCGCTTCGGTCGAGGAGATGTTCGATCCGTCGAAGAATGTCGATTATGCCGCCCGCTTCCTGAAGGAGCTTTACGCCCGCGAAGGGACCTGGACGATGGCCGTCGCCCGCTACAATGCCGGTCCGAACAACAACCCGGCGCAGAAGCGTTATGTGTGCCGCGTGATCGCCAATATGGTCGCGACCGGCTTCGGCGAGTGGACGCCGGACGCCCGGGCCTTCTGCGCGCCATGATGCATCGAACCCAAAAGTGTGCGCACCCCCGCCTTCGCGGGTGCGTGCTTTTGAGATAGCTCCGATGCAAAGACAAAAAGGCTCGCCGCGGCGGGCGCTCAACGGGCGGTGAGCGCCTTCAAAGCCTGATCGATCAGGCCATTGGCGATGATCATGCGCTGGGTGGCGCGTTCGCGCAGGGATGCCGGGGCACGATCGGGATGGTTGGCCGCCGCGAACGCCCGGCGAATGCGGCGCAATTCCTTCGCGCTGAGACGAGGACGCAGGCGCAATTCGCCAGCCACAATGTCCGCTTCGCTCGCCGGAGCCGGCATTTCGGCGGGTGGGCCTGCTTCCTCATAGAGATCGGACAGGCGCCCGGGCGAGACGAAGCTCCATGACCCGCGCGCCATGGCGCTGAGCAGCGCGCCGAATTGTTCCAGACGCGCCGCAGGGGCGAACGGGCCGTCGCCGGTGCTGTCACTCGGCGGGCAGGCGTCAGTTGATGCCGCGTCGCCAAGATCGTCCAGGATGGCGCGAAAACTGGCAAGACGCAGCGGCTTTACGCGAAACATCACGAGGCCTCGGACGGCGGGCCAGCGCCTTGCTCGATGAGTGCCGGACCGGCGCAGCGCTGGCCGCGCATGTGGAGCGAGCCGCCCGGCGTAGGCGTGCGGGCTAGGCCGCATTCATGACGCTGTCGATCTTTTCCTTCAGCACCGGCGCGCTGAACGGCTTCACCAGATAATTGCTGACGCCGGCCTTTTGCGCGGCGAGGACATTTTCCGGTTTTGACTCGGCCGTCACCAGAATGAAGGGCGTTTTCGCCGTGGCGTCATCGGCGCGAACATGCTTCAGCAGGTCGAAGCCGGTCATCGGCTCCATGTTCCAATCGGAGATGATGAGCCCGTATTGCTTGCCCTTGATCTTCGCGAGCGCCTCCTCGCCATTGGAGGCATCGTCGACATTCTCATAGCCGATCTGCTTGAGAAGCTTCTTGATGATGCGCACCATGGTGTTGTAGTCGTCCACCACCAATATGGGCAAACTCGTATCCGTGCTCATCTGTATCTCCACATCGTTTCACTGCGCGACTTCGGCAAGCCCTTGCCCGCGATCTCTTGGGAACCGTCCGCGCTGAGCAATATTCATCCACGACACGTTTGCCGTTACGCGGATTAGACGCATCGGCGCTTGCGCGAGGCTGTTTGCGGCTCTCCGCCTTCGATCCTGAGCGGCCGGCTTGACACTGCGATTCCCTCGCCCGCGCCTCGCCCGTAAGAGTTCGTCAACGCTTCTGGCGTATACCCGATTATAGGTTGCGTTAATTGACAATTGTCTACCAATGGATGCAAAAACCGAAATGGTGCAGGGTTAATCGCCCAGCTGGCACCGGCACTCCAAACCGAGGTTCGATCATGGCTCATCATCCGGCTAGCCTGGCATTACGCGCCGATCGACCGACCAGCCTCGCCTCTGCCGTCAACCGCGCCCGCGGGCCGCGCCGGCGCAAGCCCATCGTGCCGGCATCACCGCTTCATTTCGTGCGTGGAGGGTAAGCAACCACCGCGATCGCGGCGGGCCGCTGGGAAAGCCCGGCCGAGGCAAAAGGTTTCAAACAGAACGGCTTGGTCAAGAGCGATGCATCAGCAAGTCCCGCTTGTTTCTTTCGGCGACGCCGGACGACGATCCAGGCCCGGCGCCGAACCGATCTTGCGCCAGCAGGAGACCGTGCATGGGTAATCCCATCCGTGTCCTCGTCGTCGACGATTCCGCTTTCATGCGCAGCGCTCTCACACGCAATATTGAACTCGATAGCCGCTTCAAGGTCATCGATACCGCTATCGATGGCCGCCAGGGGGTGGAGAAGGCGCTGCGGTTGCGGCCCGACGTGATCACGCTGGATGTTGAAATGCCCGTCATGAATGGGCTGGAGGCGCTCAGGGAGATCGTCGCGAGCAGTTCCATCCCGGTCATCATGGTCAGCGCGGTGACCGAGCACGGCGCGAAGGTCACGATGGAGGCGCTCGCCATCGGAGCGGTCGACTTCATCCCCAAGTCAAAGGGCGCGGATCTCATTCATGAGAAGCTGCTTGCGGCGGTCAATGCCGCTCTCGCCCGGCAGCCATTTGCGCCGCGACCCCGCCCAGTGCCGCCGCCGCGTCCTGAGGCGTTCTCCCTTCGCGCCGACTGCCCGAAGATCATCGTGATCGGCAGCAGCACGGGTGGTCCGCAGGCACTGCAAGCCATCCTCGGCGGATTGCCTGCCGATCTTCCGGTGCCGGTGGTGATCGCGCAGCATATGCCGCCGCAATTCACGCTCGCCCTCGCCAAGCGCCTGAATGCCAGCTGTCCGCCGAAGGTGGTCGAAGCCACGGACGGCGAGCCGCTCATGAACGGCACTGTCTATATCGGCCCCGGCGGGTTGCATCTGCGCGTTACGCCGACGAGCGTCAGGGTGGAGCCGGACAAGGGCGAGAGCCTCTACAAGCCGAGTGTCGACGTGCTGGCCGAGAGCGCGCTGACGGCATTCGGCAAGCACGTGCTGGGTGTCATGCTGACGGGGATGGGCAATGACGGCATGAGGGAGTTCACGCGGCTGCACCACGCCGGGGCGTATACGCTGGTGCAGGACCAGGCAAGCTCCGTGGTATATGGAATGCCGAGGGCCGTGGCGGATGCGGGCGGCGCCGACGAAATTCTGCCGCTGGCTAAGATCGGCGAGCGTATCCGCGCCATATTCGAACGATAGGGCAAGGCCGGCTCAGGCCGATCCAATTATTTCGAGCGCCATCCGTGGGACGAGGATTTATTTCCGATGATCAGCTCTTGGTCATGGCCCGGATGATCGTTTCGATTCCGGTCTCTTTGTTATTGTAGATCGTCTCGATGACGAACAGGAACTTGCCGTTCGCCTGGCCGAGCTTAGCACGGAACATCTGTTCGCTGCCGCTTTGGATGCCGATGAGGTCCTGCGTGTGCGCCCGCAATTGCATAAGCTGCCCCACTTGCAGCTTCATCACGTCGCCGAGCGGCATCATGCGGGTTTCCAGGACCGCTTGAAGCGTAACGTCCGTGTGTGAAAGGCCTCGCTGCATCTGCTGCGTCCAGCGGGGGTCGCTGGTCATGTTGACCGGCTGATGCTCGCGCGCCAGCTTCTTGCGGAGCGGATAGAGCGCGGATTGCGGGATCAAAATATACATGCGCCCGCCATGGTCCATGACCTGAAACAGGATCTGGGTGACGACGACGGGCATATCGTTGGGACCGAGGATCGTAAATTCGACGTTGGTCTCCAGCCGGTCCAGCTTCAGGCTGACCTGCGCCACCAACTCCAGGGATTTCTCGAGCGCGTCGGCGGCGATTACGAGAATTTCCTTCGCGAACCGCGCTTCCAGCGTCGAGTACGGCCGGTCGGATTCGTAGGGCTGCTCCGTGCCGTCGGCCCCGAACGACGCATCGATGAGCGAGAAGATGAATTTGCGGTCGAGCGCAATCAGGACGCTGGCATCCCATTCGGGAATGTAAAAGGTGGCGGCGATGCAATCTTCGTAGGATTCCAGGACGTCCCAGGCATTGCCCGGCTTCACCTGGTTGACGAAAAAGGTTGCCGGCGTCGAGCAAATGTTGCGCATGCTCTCCGTGCAGGAGGTTGCGACACGCTCGAAGATCGTGTGAAGGACGGGCAGCTTGTCGATCGCAAGCTTGGGCGTTTCGAGCAACGCCTCGACCATGCGACGCGCGGCCGCCGAATTTGAGGGGCTGTCCGGCATGACTCTAAGCCTAGCGAATCGCTGGTTAAACTTCCCTTTCAATCAAACACCGCGCGCCTTACGCGAAGCTTGATTTCCGCGCCGCAGAAAACGCGAGCGCGCCCGGGTAGAGCGCGCTCGTGTGGCCATATCGGGTTCCGTGCTGGCGTCAGTAGCCGCCGCATTCACGATGATACCGGCGGCAGTTTCCCTGCCCCTCTTCGCCGCGCTCTTCCTTGTGGATGCAGGCGCGGCGCAGCCTGTCGCAACGGTTCTCCTCGCCGCAATCCGCGTGGTAGCGCCGGCAATTGCCTTGCCCCCATTCGCCGCGCTCGTCCTTGTAGACGCAGGCGCGCCTCAGACGTTCGCAATAGCCATATTCCGCCTTCAACAGCATTCCGGCGCCAATGGCCGGTGTGCCCAGTCCACTTCCAACCGCCGGTGCTGCCGACGCGGCTGAAAACCCTCCGATCGCCATGCTCAAAGCGATCATCGTACCCAATACGGTGCTGCGCATATTTTACCCCATCTTCGCTCGGCAAGGGAGATGATGCGTCAGCCAAGCTGAACCGCGCGGGAATGGGCAACTGGAGGAAAATTCATCTTGCTGCGACAAATGGAGGACCGCGCGTGGGTGCAGCGATGGGCTAGGCAGGGTTGCGCGGCTTCGCCAACGAAAGTGCTTTTGGCTGGCGACAGCTATCGACCTCGTTGCGAAATCAGCATGGCGGCTGCTTCTTACCCATTTTTGCCCTTCGCCCGTCGCAGTGGGCGACGGTGAGAGTGCGGTGATTGCAGACCCTCGAACGCCGCCGATCAAGAGCACGGATCAGTTGTTAATAGCGGTCAGCAACTGTTGAATCCAAGCGGTGTTTTCCTCGGTGACGCCACGGCTCCGGCCACGTCCATGTCTGCAAAGCCGACCGCATCCTTAACGTCGGCGACGTGGCCAAGCGCACACTGTTTCGAAAACAGTAGGGCCCCGCGCGATGAACTTCATCGCTGGCCAATGCTCTTCCGCCCCAGTAGACGAAGCCGTTCTGAAACGGATCGAAGCCCGCTTTTGGATTCCGCTATTCCTTATTTGCACCAAGCATCGGGGTCACATGGGCAAGCAAAGCCAGGCGCCTAAGCAGGTATGGGGTGCCGTCGCTTTGCACGCCGTCTGCCAGGAGTGACACGTCGTTAACGCTGAGCCATCGACGCACGTCGTGTGGACAGGACCCTTGCCCACGCGACCCTTCCCGTAGATAATGTTTGCGAGACCGTGCGTCGCAAAGACCTCGGCGATATCGTGGGTCACAGCTTCGCCTTGAGCCTCGACCTTAACGCAATCAGCGCGAGCTGTCGCCGAAAGTGCGCAGATCACCACCGCGGCGGCCAAGCCCAGCTTCAAAAAATGCATTTGCCCCTCCAAAACATGATTTATCCCGATCTTGAAACTAGTGGGGCGCGTGCCCCTCGACAACCTCATATCTCCGGCGCCTGACCCGAAGCCGATGTCGGCGGCCGTGCCTATCCACACCGAAGTTGCGGCGAATTTCACCGGTACCCCGCGCGAGGTCGGCGACGGAGAGAAGTGGGCGAGGAGCCGTCGTCGTGCCCGCGCAATGCCCGAAGTTCGCGCTAAACCAACCGTGGCGCGTCCTGGCCGTCACGGGAGGAATGCGGTGAAAGCAGAAGTCGCATTTGCCGCATAATGTTCGTTTTGAGCCCAAACTTACAGCCAATGCGTTTGCAGCATTTGCGGAAGTATAGTTTTGAGGCGGTCAAATCGGCTCTTGCTCCTTCAGATCTTTCACCCGCCGTCTTAGCCGATTCCTGCGTGTTTTCTCTCCGTGGAGCTTCAGATACTCTTTGTCTCTTTCACATCAGACCGATGCAATTCGTCGCTCATTGACCACCTGATATTGCGGTCACCGTGCTCGAGTTCTACGCCGCGATATTCAGGACCATATTCCGATGCCCATTCAGCTTTAAACTTCTGCATGGTTTTCCACTCGGGCTTTTCAAGCTCTTTGTCTTCATAGCACTTTAACCAAGGTTTGTGGCCATAAACACCCCAGCTTTCACTACCGCCGCCCTCTTAGCCCGAAGGTTGTGCCACCACCGTGAATATGGCGCGGGTCGGGCATGAGCAGATAACTATCTCCAAGGGTTTAATCTAGCAATGGGTGGAGCGACGTTAGGCAACGTATTGTCAGGAAAGAGCCATTTCTGTCATGCGGAAGCTATGTACCTAAATGCAAAGCTGGTTCTTTTTGATATAGTTGATCTCGATAACTTCTTCTTCGGAGAGCTGCCGATGGCTGCTTCGAATATCCGAAACACTATTGGTTAATAGCGCCGCAGAACGATTCAAAAACATTGGTTTTTCAAGCTCATCTCGGGAGCTATGGTGAGCGAATCCTGGAAGGCCACTCGCAAGAACACCCAAATAACTGAGATGTGTCAGCAACCCTCAGCCCGCCACCGTTTTTGTCGGCGACCGCCTTGGCCCACGATCGCCGGCTATGCTATGCACGTACCATCGAATATCGAGTGAGGCGAGGCCATGTGAAAACGCTTGAGCATCATGCTTGAGGCGTGTTGAGCAAAGCACTCGGCGAGTCTCATAGCCGCGAGTTCATCGCGAAGCCGCGCCACACCAACCGATGCATGAACTCCGCCGGAGACTTGGCCAGTGCGTCAGGCTCATTTGTCCGCACTGCTTTCACCCCGATGCACAGGAAGATGGTTTGAATCCGCATGCAAGTCTTGAAGAACGAGTACGGTTGTTTGTCTGTCTCCGCCGAGACGTAGCACGTAACCATCCCAATCCCTTGGCGTACGAGGCTTTTGCTCACTCATGTACGGAACCAAAGTGTTGAAGGCGTCGCCGGATTTCGAATTGAACTCGAAATCTGCGAAGTGCTCAACTACCGACGGTGCTTCATTATCGAGATGCCCAAAGAAGAACATTTCTATGTCGCGATTCTCAATATTTCCCCACTTCGTCGTGTAGAGATCGTCTTGGGCAAAGCAACTTGAAGGCCCCCAGGGCAATAGCTCGCGCCGGGTGTATGTGTGCCCGTTTTTGGTAATTTTCTCCGAGCGTAAGTCCAGGTACCATTGCTTACCCTGACCGTCCGGCAGAAAGCGCTTCTGGTACCATTCAGGCACGTAGTGATGATGCTGATATCCCTGTGGCATGGGCTGTTCATATGCCGTTCCTTGCACTGCATAATCAAGGACAATGTTTTTGTAAGTTCCTGCGGTGCCTGCTGAACAGGTGCGGTTAGCTAATTGCTGCTGCGAAGGTCGGATATATCCACAGAATGCTTCAGTGGTTGCGGCGACCGAAAGCAAGGGTCCGCGCAACGGAAGGAATCTTAATGACGGCTTCGAGGCGAAACTCTCCGGGGTACGTCTAGTCTAGCCCGCCGACGGCGATAAATGGATTTCGAGCGGTCTTCCGCGGTCGGAATTGGCGACGCTGACGTTCGGGGGAGATGCGATTTCGGCTTTCACCCGCATTGCCGACATTTGGCAGAGTCCATCTGTTGGACAAACGAAGCAGTTCTGCTCGATCATGATCGCTTTAAACGGAACGATCATGATCTAGATTCCTTTGTTTTCGCACGATTTTTCGGGAAAACCGGTGTCCACCCCCGCTTTCGCGGGGACATGCTTTTCCCGATCGTGCTCTAGGCGTCGGGGCCGGGGAGCCCGTCCCGCGTTCTTGCCGGCGCGAGCGCCTCGATCTCCGGCGCGACTTCGCCGGTCCGGAGTTTGCCGCCGAATATTTCGTTGCGCGTATAGGCGAAAAAGCCAAGGATTTCCCAGTAGAGCTTCCGGTGCCAGGGGAGCGGGCTGTGCCGCAGCCGGGTCAGCACGAACGCCGCTTCGCGGATGCCGGTCTTGAGGTGGCGCGCGCGCCAGAGCGACTTGGCGACCAGCGCGCCGCGTCCGAACATGTAGCCGCGCATCAGGCCCGCGACCTCGGCGTCTTTGCGGCCGTGATGATGATGCACGATCGCCTTGGGCCAGTAGAGCCCGTGCCATCCGCCGCGGCTTGCAGCCCACAAGGCATCCAGATCCTCGGCTGAATAGTCGGCGCCGGCACCGAATGCCGGATCGAACAGGCCGACGCGTTCCAGGGCCTCGCGGCGAAACGCCATGTTGGCGCCCTGGATGTCGCCCGCCTCGACAAAGCCGTTCGGCGGATAGCTGCGGGGCGTCTCGGACCAGGAGATGGTCACGGGCGCGTCGGTGGGGTCGAACAGCAAGATCTGACCGCCGCAAAAGCCGATCTTCTCGAACTGGAACGGCGACGTCAATTCGCGCAGCCAGTCCGGCTCGGCGTAGCAATCATCGTCGGTGAAGGCGATGAGCGCGCCGCTGGAATTGCGGATGCCGCGATTGCGGGCGCGGGACAGTCCGCCGATGGGTTCGGTAACGATTTGGAAATTCGTGATGCGAGTGCGCGCGGCGAAGGCTTTGGCGACCTGCTGGGTGGCGTCGGTCGAGCCGTTGTCGACCAGGATGAATTCCCATTCGCGGTCAAATTCAAGCCGGTCGATGCTGTCGAGCGCGGCCGCCAGGCGGTCGCCCCGGTTGCGCGTGCACATGATGACGGACGCGGCGATCGGTGTCATTGGGGCGGTTCTCCGATCATCTGGACATGCACTGAGATTGCGGCTGTCTGCCGGGCGCCGCGTGCGGCAAGAGGCCGATCTCGGTGGCCGGGCGCAAAGCTGCCGTGGGCTGCTCGGCAACCGGCAGCAGGCAGCGGATGAGCATCTTGGCCGGTTCAGTGGCGCTGCGCCGCGCCTTTTTGTTGAGCGGCCAGAACGGATTGCCGAAAAACGCCAGCGCCGCATAGCGCCCAAATTGCCCCCATTTGCCGGTTTCGGCCCACCGCGGCAGCAGCCAGATGAGGAAATCTGTCCGCGCCGCCCAGAAATGCCGCGCCGGCACCTGCGGGAACCGCCTGCGGATGTCGCCGAGCACCAGGAGCAGCGATTTTGTCTGGTTGGACGGATCGGCGGATAGCGACCGCGTGGTACGGCGGTAGCCGACCAGAAATCGCGGATTGACCACCGCCGGGTGCCGCGCCGTCAGCAGCAGCGATAATTTCCAGTCCTCGCCGCCCAGCGCGCCGCGCTGTTTCAAGCTCGGATCGTAGCCGCCCGCTTCGAGCAGCGTTTCGCGGCGGAAGAGGGCGCTGCTGCCGTTGCCGACGGCGTTCTCGCGCAGCAGGCCGATGAAGTCGGCGCGCGGCGGGCTCGGCGGCGCGGAGGCGGGATAGACGTTGTCGTTTTCGTCGATCCAGTAGGAATAGCAGAAGACGAACGGGGTGGCGGGATCGGCGCTTTCAAGCGCCGCAACCTGCGAGGCTACATAGTCGGGGTGCCAAAGATCGTCGGCGTCCACGGGCGCGATATAGGCGCCGCGCGATTCCTCGATACCGCGATTGCGGGCGCCGACAAGACCCCGGTTTTCCTGATCGACAAGCCGGAAGCGCGCATCGCCCTCGATGCAGGATCGCACCACTGACGCCGTCGCGTCGGTCGACCCGTCATTAACCACGATGACATCCAGATTGGGATAGGCCTGGGCAGCGATGCATCGCAGCGTGCGCGCGACGCACCAGGCGGAGTTGTAGGCCGGAACAATGACGGAGACGAGCGGGGGCACTCTGCTGGCTTTCTGTTGAGCGCACGCGAACCGGCGCGCCTTACAATCCTTAGGCGAAACCATGGCAGGAAATCATCTCCGAAATTTTACTGAGGCGCCCAAGATCGCGTTGACCGAGGGGCGAGCGGGTTGTCTAACGTGACGCTCGATATGCGCCGCACTTTGCCGCCTTGCTGCATTTCCGTGACTTGTAGCGAGGACGGTGGCCGTATAGGAGCAATGCTTTGCGCGCCTGGAGATTTGCCGGAACCGTGATGCGATCCGTTCTCAGTCCAGCCGTAGAGGAGGCCCGGGATCTGTCGCTCAGATCCTATGATTTTGCCGCGCTGGTGCTGCTGGCCGCCTTCTCGCTGATCTGGCCGTCTTACGCGTCGCCGCAATTCTGGACCGACCCGAACGCGCAGCGCGATATTCTGGGCGTCAACTCCATTGCCTACTACACGGCGATCATGAATGATATCAACGTCATCGCCTTCGAACGCCGCCCGCTTTTCGGCTATGTGGTCTGGCCGCTGAAATGGGTTTATGACGTGTTGTTCGGCCTGGACGACGGCGACGCGGCGCTTGCCGCTTTCCGCACCGTCGGGATGTTGCCGCCGCTTCTTGTCTACTCTCTGGCGCGGCTCCGGCTGCCGATCCTGCCCAGTTTCGCCATCGGCGGGTTTTCCGCCGGCACGCTGGTGGTGATGTTCAACCATGTGGCCTTCGATTCCTACGCGCTCACCATGGTGGCAGGCCTTGCCGGCCTGATCATCGCGACGATATTTTACCGGCTCGTCGCGGACCCCGTCGGGCAGCATCCCTATCTCGCCGGGATTGGGGCCATCGTGGTGACGGCGGCCGCCGGCTGGGTGGGGCTTACGCTGCTCTCGCTGCTGCTGGTGTTTCTGATCCCGGCGGTCGCAAAGGCGGCGCGTCCCTGGCAGGCCAGCATATGGGCGGGGGTCGTCGCCGGCGGGAGCGGCATCCTCTACATCGTGCCCTCGCTGATCACCCCAGGCGTTTCCCAGGTGCAGGGCGCCATGGCGACGCGCTACCTGATGCCGGAAAATCTGGTTTCCGGCGAGGCCTGGGCCAACCGCTTGACCTCGGATCTTATTGCCAGCTTTGCCTATCCCGGCAGCGCTCTGTCCGGCTCGCGCTATCCCGGCATCATTGATGTCGAGAACTGGATGGGGCCGGTGCGCGAGGCCGCAATGTCCAATCTCTGGGCGATCGCACTGGGGGTTTTCGCGCTGGCGCTCATGGCGATGTCGTGGAAGGCAGTGCTCAGGCACGATACGCAGGCCTATGTGCTGCTTGCGATCTGGCTTGCCCTTGCCGCCAGTGTGATTTTCTTCGTGATGTGGGACACCGGGGAAGCGATGCTGTTCGCGGGCTGCGTCTGGCCATATCAGATGGCGCTGCTGATTGCGGGACGGGCGCAGATCGGGCCGCGCCCGGCTTGGGCCGTCGATTTTGCGCTGCTGGTTTGCGCCGCACTGATGTTCGCCAACAATCTTGGCGTGCTGAACGCAACCGCCGGCATTTACGACTGAGAATGGCGCGGCCACAACGCAAGCTGGAACTCTCGCGAGCCTTGTGTATAATAACATGTGCAACTCAGGGTAGCATTATGCTCCGGCTGAGCTGTGGCCGCGAGACGCGGCCGCGGGGAAAGCTTCTTGCGTGACGGGAGACGGCAATCGTGAATTGGCGGTGGATAATTCCATTGCCCTCCGGCAAGAGGAGGCGGCTTCCCGCCGGAGGCGTGAACCTGCTCGATCTGAACGGGCGCCCCTCGCCACGCCGAAAAGGTTTTTATTGGGCGAGCGTCATCGCGTCGATCCTCGTGCATGGCGGATTCCTCGGCTATGTACTCGCCTATGCGAGGCTGCCCGGACCATCAATGCTCCGTTCCCGTCCCGCGAGCGCTCAGCATCGAGTTGAGCGATGCGACGGATTTCGCGACCTTGCCGCGTGGCGACCGCGAGGACGTCGCAGCAGAGCCGATCCCACAGGCGGTCGCCGACCCGGAACGGTCCGGGCGCATCCGGGGCACGCCTTTGCCGGGCGCCCGGACGCTCGCGGATGTCATCGAGGCGCCGTTGCCGGAGGACAGGGCAAGGGCCGCCAAGCCTCTCACGCCCCCGGTGCCGCTTCCAGAGCCTGCCCTGGTGAGCCGGCAAATGCCTGTTTCCGCTTCCCCGGCCATGACGACGCTGCGGCGACGCGGCCCGCGCGGCATGTCGCTGCCGGAGCGGCGGATGACGTCCATACAAAGCGAGGAACGGCTGTCGGAGCGGCGCCTGCCCGATCCGCAGACCAATAGCGGTGCGTGGACGCCCGCCCCGGCTTTGCTACTGCCGCGTCGGCTGGAATTGCCAGAGCAGGCCGCGTCCGCGTCCGGCTCCGAAGAAGCCCGCGCCCCGGCGCTGGACATGGGCGCGCGAGCAAGTCCGGTAGCGGCGGTGCTGCCAAAGGAAGCCGGCATCAGCATGTTCGCCGCGCATGTGACGGAAAGCACGCCGATGCTGCCGGAGGACCGGCAACCCGCAGCCGTGACGCCGCCGCCTCCGGAACCGGAGCTGGAGAGCAGTCCGGTGCCCGCCCCCGTCAGGCGTGTTGCGCGGCTTTCAGGTCCGCGCGAACGTGGCGATGCCATGCCAGCCGCGGGTGGGGCCAGCGCGGCGCGGACGGTGCGGGCCTATCAGTCGAAAGTGCGCGCGCATCTGGCGGCGAACAAGCCTCACGGCCTCTACGGCTCGGGCCGGGCGGTCGTTGCGTTCAGTCTGTCGCCCGGCGGCGGTGTCCGATCGGCTGAAATCGTGCAATCGAGCGGCGATGCGACAATGGACAAGAGCGTGTTGCGGTCGGTAGCGCGGTCCGAGCCCTTTCCGAAGCCGCCCGCAGGCTTGACGCCGGCGCAATTGCATTTCGTCGTGCCGTTCGAGTTCCGGTAGCGCTATGGGTGGCAATTTGGCCGCGGCCGGATAATTTTGCGGGAGAGGGAAGAAAAATCATTTTTCCGGTGATCCACTCCATAGTAACCAACGGGTTTGTACTTAGGGGGGCGTGATGCGGTGGGGATGGGTGTTGCTGGGTGCGGTGTGTGTGTCGGCATGTTCGACCATCACGAGGGGGACGACGCAGGCGGTGGCGATCAATACGCCTGGCGTCGAGAAGGCGGAATGCGAGCTTAAATCGGAGGGGATCGGCGTCAAGACCGTCGTCACGCCAGCGACGATCGTTCTGGACAAAAGCCAGCATAATGTCGAAGTCACCTGCCGGAAGAAATGCTATTCCGACGGCAAAGGCGTTATCGCGTCCTCGACTGACGAGATGACGGCGGGCAATTTGATCTTCGGCGGTGCTGTCGGGCTCGCCGTCGACGCAACCAGCGGCGCGATGAACCAATATGAACCGCAGATTCAGGTCGCGATGACGCGCGTTCAGAGCTGCAAGGGTTAGCGTCTGGCTATTGGCGGGCCGCGATTTTCCGGGTGAGCCGTTCGACGATGAGCGCGCCGATCGGCAAGGCCGAGGTTGCTGCTGGTGAGGGGGCGTTGCAGACATGCAGCATGCGCGGCGTCTCCTCGAAGATGAAATCATGAACCAGGGTGCCGTCACGCAGCACCGCCTGCGCGCGGATGCCGGCGCGATAGGGCAGCAGATCGGCCAATTCGAGGCCTGGGCAGTATTTGCGGCATTCCGCCAGATAGCGGCTTTTCGACAAGGAGTTGCGCAGTTCCGCAAGGCCGGAGCCGACATGCTTGCGGATCAGGCGCCAGAAGCCGGGAAAGCGCAGGAAGTCGGCGGCATCGGCCGGTGATAAGCGGAACTTCGGGTAGCCTTCGCGCGACCAGCCGAGCACGGCGTTGGGTCCGACGCTGACACCGCCGTCGATCATGCGGGTGAGGTGGATGCCGAGGAACGGCAGCGCCGGGTCCGGGACAGGGTAGATCAGCGCCTTGACGATGGCGTTTCTCGACGGCGGCAGCCGGTAATATTCGCCGCGAAACGGCACGATGCGATAGTCGGCCGGCAGTCCTGCCAGCCGGGCCAGCCTGTCGGCCTGTAGTCCGCCGCAAACGATCAGATGCCGGGCTTTCCACTCAGCCCCTCCCGCCGTGACGGTGACATATTCCACCGCTTCGGCGATACTCACGACCTGCGCGCCCAATTCGATCCGGCCGCCGGCATTCTGCAATCCCCGCGCCATCGCGGCGCAGATCTGCGCGTAATCGACGATGCCGGTGCTGGGTACGAACAGCGCACCCAGCCCCGAAATGGCGGGCTCGCGGCGGCGCAGTTCGGCGGCGTCGAGCCGTTCCGCCTCCACCTTGTTGTCGCGGGCGCGCTGGAAGAGCTGATCCATTCGCGCCAGCTCGGCAGGATCGGTCGCCACCAGCAGCTTGCCGCAAACCTCGTAGGGAATGGCGTTCGCCTGGCAAAAGGCGACCGTTTCGGCCGCGCCCTTGCGGCACAGCTCGGCCCTGAAGCTGCCGGGCGCGTAATAGATGCCGGAGTGGATGACGCCGCTATTGTGCCCGCTCTGGTGGCGCCCGACGCCGCTTTCCTTTTCGAGAACCAGGATGCTGGCGTCGGGGTAGGCCTCGCGGAATTTCGTCGCGGCGGCGAGACCGACGATGCCGCCGCCGATGACGCATAGATCGTGGATCATGTCAGCACGGGCTGCTGCTGCGGGCGGAACGGCTCGCGTCAGACCTCGTCGTCATCTTCGCGCGGACCGCCGACCATGCCGGTGACGTCGCCGCCATCATCGTCCTCGACTTCGATGAAGGCTTCGTCGTCGCTCTTCAGATCGGTGTCGTCGTCCTCGATCTCGACGAGATCGTTGTCCTCCAGATCGGGGATATCCTCGCTCTCCTCGGCCTCGTCGAGGGAAACGATCTCGACCTTGCCGGCCGGAGCGACGACAAGATCCTCATCGTCCTCCTCCACCGTGTTGCCGGCGGGAGCGGCTTTGCCGCCGCGAATTTCCTGCTGCTGGAAGACGGCGTGGCAGATCGGGCAAGTGATCGGGTCGCGGCTGAGATCGTAGAACTTGCTACCGCAGCTTTGGCAAACCCGCTTTGTGCCTCGGGCAGCTTTGATTGACATACAATGTCCTCGTGAAAATCAGGCAGACGTTTTGGGAAAATGGCTTTCTGCATAGGCATGGATGTTGTGTGTGTCAAAGGCAAATAATCGCGCTGTGTGCCGGCGCGATTGAGAATTGACAGCAAGGCCGCCGCGCGGCTCTATGGCGCGGCGTGGTGATACACTGAACTGCGCCACGAAATTTGCTCATGGTATCGGCTGACATCATGCCAACGCTTGCCGCCGCCAAATCTGGGCCGCTTTCTGGCCATGTCAAGGTCCCAGGCGATAAATCCATTTCGCATCGGGCGCTGATCTTCGGCGCGCTGTCCATCGGGGAAACCCGCATTACAGGGCTGCTGGAAGCTGCCGATGTGCTGGCCACGGCGGGGATCGTCGAGGCGCTGGGCGCCGGCGTCAGCACGGCTGATGGTGTGTGGACCGTCGTCGGGCGCGGCATCGGCGGGCTGGTTTCACCATCCGAGCCGCTGGATTTCGGCAATTCCGGCACCGGCGCGCGGCTGATGGCCGGGGTCGTGACAGGCCATCCGATCGAGGCGCGGTTCACCGGCGATGCGTCGCTGTCGCGCCGTCCGATGGGACGGGTGCTGAAACCGCTGCGGACGATGGGGCTCACCGTCGCCGAGGGCGATCAGGACACCTTGCCGCTGACCTTGCGGGGCACCGCCGATGTCATCCCGATCCGCTACAGGCTGCCGGTGCCGTCGGCCCAGGTGAAGTCGGCGATTTTGCTGGCGGGGCTTAGCTCGCCGGGCGAGACCTCCGTGATCGAAGGCGAGGCGACCCGCGACCACACCGAAAAAATGCTCGCCTTTCTGGGAGCGGAGATCGCCGTCGAAGCCGGGCCAGAATGGCGCGTCATCACGCTGAAGGGCCAGCCGGTGCTCAAGGGCCGTCCGATCGCGGTGCCCGGCGACCCCAGTTCGGCTGCGTTTCTGGCGGCGGCGGCCTTGATCTGTCCCGGCTCGGACATAACCATTCAGAATGTGCTGATCAATCCGACGCGCATCGGCTTCTACGAGACCGTCATCGAGATGGGCGGCGACGTCACCTTCGAGAACCGCCGCGAGCAGGGCGGCGAGCCGGTGGCCGACATTCGCGTCCGGCATGGGCGCCTGCGCGGCGTCAGCGTGCCGCCGGAACGCGCGCCCTCGATGATCGACGAATATCCGGTGCTGGCCGCGCTCGCATGCTTACGCCGAAGGCGAGACGCTGATGCAAGGGCTGGCCGAATTGCGCGTCAAGGAGAGCGACCGTCTCGCCGCCACGGAAACGGCGCTGAAGGCCTGCGGCGTGGACGCCGAAGCCGGCGCCGATTCGCTGGCGGTGCGCGGCGGCGGCGCGGTGCGGGGCGGCGCGACCGTCGCCACGCATATGGACCACCGGATCGCCATGGCGTTTCTGACGCTCGGCCTCGGAGCGCGTGAGCCGGTCACGGTCGACGATATCGCCATGATCGAGACGAGCTTCCCCGAATTCGTGACGCTCATGACCGGCCTCGGTGCGCAGTTCCAGCCGGGTGGGACCGGTCCGGCATGATCATCGCCCTCGATGGCCCGGCCGCCTCCGGCAAGGGGACGCTGGCCAAACGCATCGCGGCGCGCTACGGCCTGCCGCATCTGGATACGGGCATGCTCTATCGCGGCATTGCGCGCGACATGATCCGCAAGGGCGAAAATCTCGACGACGAAGCCGCCGCCGAACGCGCGGCGCGCGCCCTCGATCCCGCCACGCTTCAGGATGCCGGCTTGCGCAACCGGTATATGGGCGAGGCCGCATCGGTGGTGGCGCAATTCCCCGCCGTGCGCGCGGCGCTGATGGAAACGCAGAAGGCGTTTGCCGCGCAGAGCGCCGGGGCGGTGGTGGAGGGCCGTGATATCGGCACGGTGATCTTCCCCGATGCGGAGGTTAAAATCTTCGTCACCGCCGATCTCAGGGAGCGGGCGCGCAGGCGACATCTGGAGTTGCTGCAGCGCGGCGAACACACGACCGAGGACGCCGTCTACGCCGATCTGGAGAAACGCGACCTGCGCGACCAGAGCCGCGCCGCCGCTCCACTTCGCATGGCCGACGACGCGCACTTGCTCGACACGACTAAATTAGATATAGAAACTGCATTTTTCGCCGCAGTGAGATTGATCGACGCCGCGATTGGCCGGTCCTAGCCGCTCAGCAGTAAAGCTGCTCAGACGGAAGGGGCTCTCAACTTTGCCCTTCTAGCGCTGCATTGGTCTTTCCGGTAAAGAATAAAACCACGGATTGACGGTTCGCACTCTCCCCGCCGGCAAGGAGAGGCTGCCGTCCGTTCTCTTTGGCGCTTCGGGCGCCGCACCAACAGCCGGCAGGGACTTTGATGAGTTTATCGCAAGCAACAGAACAAGGAGCGAGGGACTATAATCCGTCGCAGGAGGAATTCGCGGCTCTTTTGGAGGAATCCTTCAAAACGACGGATATCGAGGAAGGTGCCGTCGTAAAGGGAAGAATCGTCGCGATCGAGAACGATCTCGCGGTGATCGATGTCGGGCTGAAGACCGAAGGACGTGTCGCGCTGAAGGAGTTCGGCGTCAATGGACGCGGGCAGGCCGTGGGTGTCGGCGACGAGGTGGAGGTCTATCTCGAACGCGTCGAAAACGCCATGGGCGAGGCCGTGCTGTCGCGCGAAAAGGCGCGGCGCGAGGAAAGCTGGAACCGGCTGGAAGAGAAATTCAACGCCAGCGAGAAGGTCGAAGGCGTTATTTTCAATAAAGTCAAAGGTGGTTTTACCGTCGATCTCGACGGCGCCGTGGCGTTCCTGCCGGGCAGCCAGGTCGATATCCGTCCAGTGCGCGATATCGGGCCGCTAATGAACGTGCCGCAGCCCTTCCAGATCCTGAAGATGGACCGCCGGCGCGGCAATATCGTCGTCTCCCGCCGCTCCGTGCTGGAAGAGACGCGCGCCGAGCAGCGTTCGGAAATCGTCGCTAAGCTGGAAGAGGGCCAGACCGTCGACGGCGTGGTCAAGAACATCACCGATTATGGTGCGTTCATCGATCTGGGCGGCATTGACGGCCTGCTGCACGTCACCGACATGGCGTGGCGCCGTGTCAACCATCCGAGCGAAATCCTCAATGTCGGCGATACGGTGAAGGTGCAGATCGTGCGCATCAATCCGGATACGCACCGGATCAGCCTGGGCATGAAGCAGCTCGAATCCGATCCGTGGGAAGGCATCGAGGCGAAATATCCGCTCGGCGCCCGCTTCACCGGCAAGGTCACCAACATCACCGATTACGGCGCGTTCGTTGAGCTGGAACCCGGCGTCGAAGGCCTCATCCACGTCTCCGAGATGAGCTGGGTGAAAAAGAACGTGCATCCCGGCAAGATCGTCTCCACCAGCCAGGAAGTCGAAGTGCAGGTGCTGGAGGTCGATCCTCACAAGCGCCGGATTTCGCTCGGCCTCAAGCAGACCCAGGAAAATCCGTGGGTGGGCTTTGCCGAGAAATATCCCAAGGGCACCGAGATTTCGGGCCAGGTGCGCAACGTCACCGAGTTCGGCCTGTTCATCGGCCTGGATGGCGGCATCGACGGCATGGTGCATCTGTCCGACCTCGACTGGAACAAGCCGGGCGAAGAAGCCCTCAAGGACTACAATAAGGGCGATGAAGTGCGCGCCGTCGTGCTGGATACCGATCCGGACAAGGAACGCATCAGCCTTGGCATCAAGCAGCTCGGCAGCGATCCGTTCCAGACGGCCGGCACGCTGAAGAAGGGGGCGATCGTCACCTGCGAAGTGCTGGAAGTGAAGGAAGGCGGGCTGGAGGTGAAGATCGCCGGTACCGACATGACCGCATTCATCCGCAGGGCCGATCTGTCCCGCGACCGCTCGGAACAGCGGCCGGAGCGGTTTTCGCCCGGCGATATGGTCGACGCTTCGATCCAGTCGATCGATAAGAACAGCCGCAAGATCACGCTGTCCATCAAGGCGCTGGAGATCGCCGAGGAGAAGGAAGCCGTCGCGCAATACGGTTCGACCGACAGCGGCGCTTCGCTTGGCGACATTCTGGGCGCGGCCTTGTCGCGAGCCCAGGAAAAGGACGAAGAAAAGTCCGACAGCAATTAGGCGACATGGAAGGCTTCGGGCGATACCGGAGCCTTCCTCGTTTTCAGTCCCGCATCCTTGAAGGATCATCTCCCTCATGACGCTTGAAGCCGACAGCCTCGCCGAACGCCGCCGCCTTAAGCGCCGCCTGAGCTTCTGGCGCGTCGGCGCCATTCTTTTTGCCGTCGCGGCGGTGGTCGCCGTGTTCGCCAGCAGGAGCGAGAGCTATCTGCCTGGGCTCGGTTTTGAACCCTATGTGGCCCGCATATCGGTGGAAGGCTTCATTTCCGATGACCGCGAGCAACGCAAATTACTGAAGACCCTCAGCGAAACCGATCAGGTGCGCGGCGTCATCCTTTATGTGAACAGCCCCGGCGGCACCACCGCCGGCGCCGAAGCGCTCTATCTTTCGCTGCGCAAGCTGGCGGAAAAAAAACCCGTGGTCGCCGTCTTCGGGACTGCCGCGACCTCGGCGGCCTATCTTGCCGGTATTGCGGCCGATCACATCGTGGCGCGCGGCAACAGCATCACGGGTTCGGTCGGCGTCATTCTGCAAACGGCGGAGTTTTCCGAGCTGTTGCGGAATTGGGGCATCAAGGTCGAGGAGATCCGCAGCGGCCCGCTCAAAGCCGTGCCCTCGCCTTTTACCCCGACCGACGACGCCGCGAGGGCGCTGGTGCAGGATCTGGTCAATGAATCGCGCAACTGGTTTGTCGATCTGGTGACACAGCGCCGCCAGATCAGCCCCGAGGCGCTTGAACAGGTGAAAACCGGGCGCATCTATACGGGCCGGCAGGCATTGCAGATCGGTCTCATCGACGAGGTGGGAGATGAAGCCAGCGCATTGAAATGGCTGGAAGAAACGCGTGGCGTCACGAAGGGGCTGAAGGTCGTCGACCGGGCCGGCGAGAGCAGTTCCAGCCGCTTCCAAATGCACGCTCTTGCGGGGGGCGCGACCTCGTTTTTAGCCTATATCGTACAAGCGGCTGCCGGCATTTTAAGCGGCGGCTCACAATTTAACCATCTTGACGGCCTCATTTCGCTTTGGCACCCTGAAAAATCTTAATAAACACAAGTAGATCGCCTTAGCGGAATGGGCATTATGATCAAATCGGAGCTGATCGAGAAGATAGCGGCGGAAAACCCGCATTTGTTTCAGCGTGACGTTGAGATCATCGTAAACGTAGTATTTGACGAAATTATTACGTCGCTGTCTCGCGGAGAGCGAGTGGAGCTGCGCGGATTCGGCGCCTTTTCGGTGAAAAGGCGCCCGGCCAGATCGGGCCGCAATCCGCGCACAGGCGAGCAGGTGTTCGTCGAGGAGAAGTACATTCCGTATTTCAAAACGGGCAAGGAATTGCGCCTGCGGATGAATAATGATTCTGAAACGAAATCTAAGGTAAAATCGGTGCCTAAAGCGAAGAGCAAGAAGAAAAAAGCTTGACCCGCTCAAATGCGTTGGAGCTTCGAATGCGATCGTTGCGTAATCTTATTCTGTTCCTCCTCGCCATCGTCGCGGTGGCGTTCGCGGTGGCCAACCGCCAATTGGTGCCTTTCGTTCTCGACCCCGTGGCTGGGCCTGACAGCACGTTCTCCTTCGAGGCGCCGCTCTACATCTATCTTTTTGGCGCGCTGATCACCGGGTTCGTCATCGGCGCTTTCGCGGCTTGGATTGGGCAGCGCCGCTGGCGGAACGCCGCGAAGCGCCGGGCCCATGAAGTTTTCGAGCTGAAAAAGGAAAACGAGCGGCTGACCCGGCATCTCCGCGTCATGGAGCGGGCGCCCCAGATACGCGCCTTCGCGGCCCAGGCGGACGTCCAGGAACGTCCGCTCATTCACTAGACGGCTGAGCGTGCCGTGCCCAGAAGGCTGATTTCGTCGGGCTCATCTTTCGAGGCGGAAATCGGCTATTCGCGCGCGGTTGTTGATGGGGAATGGGTTTTCGTTTCCGGGACGACCGGATTCGACTATGACACGATGACGATTTCGGCGGATGTCGTCGAGCAATGCGAACAGGCGCTGCGCAATATCGAAGCGGCGCTGGCCGAGGCCGGAGCTTCGAGCGCAGATGTGGTGCGGGTTCGTTACATCCTTCCCAGCAGGGACGATTTCGCGCCTTGCTGGCCAGCGTTGCGGCAGGCATTCGGGCAGGCAAGGCCAGCGGCGACGATGATCGAGGCGGGTCTCGCCGACCCGCGCATGAAGATTGAGATCGAGGTTACGGCTCGAACAACCGCCGCTGCCGCGGCAACGCGGTGACCGGCGCAAAGGCAAGAAGTGGTTGGCGAAATGCCAGAGAACGATCCGAGGAAAAAAAACGTCATCGCCTTTTACGATCTGGTTTTCAACCAGAACGACATACGCGGTGCCGTCGCCCGCTATGTCGGCGATGAATTCATTCAGCACAATCCCAATATCGAGACCGGCAAACAGGGTTTCATCCACTTTTTCGAGCGCATGGCGCGTGAGCACCCGAGCAAGCGCGTGACCATCAAGCGCGCCTTCGCCGAAGGGGCGCATGTGATCCTGCACTGCCTGCAGGAATGGCCGGGCGAGCAGACCTTCGCCACGGTCGACATTTTCCGGCTGAATGAGGACGGAAAGATCGTCGAACATTGGGACGTCATGCAGGTGATGCCGCAGCATAGCGCCAATCCGAACGGGATGTTCTAGAGCCTTTTCCGCTCCGATTGAATCGGAGCGCGGCTCTAATTCTTTGTTTTGTTGCATTTTCTCGACGCAAACCGGGGTCCACTTTGCTGGAAAATGTTCTAGCGCCGTTTCCGCTCGGATTGCAGGCGGGGATCCAATACTAATCGGTGGTTCAATAGCTTACTAGATCCCAGTTTTCACGTGGATTTCGGTAGAGATAGGCCCGACTGGCCCCATCTGATCCGATTACGCTTTAGCCGTCGGCCGACGTTAGGCCCATGCGGATTCAATCGGAACGTGGCTCAACGGCGATATCGAAATGCATCACCTCCTCGCGCAGCCCGAGCTTCTCATATAGCGCGATGGCGGCATCGTCGCCATAATCGGCCTGGACGTAGACCACCCAGGCACCGCGTCGCGCCGCAATGTCGCGCAATTGCTCGATCAGGGCGGTCGCAATGCCTCGCCGCCGGTGCTCAGCGCCCACCGCGAGGTCATAGATGTACAATTCGCGCCGCATCCTCTCGAACTTGTCAAGTTCATAGGCGACCAGCCCGCCCAAAACCTGTTTGCCCGCCAGGGCGACGATGAAGACGATGTGCTCCTTGGCGAGCAGGTCTTCCAAATAGGCGTCGCTCGGCGGCTGGGCCCCATAGGTCTCGGGATCGGCGAATGCGTCGCCGAACAGGGCGTTGAGCTTGCGGAGATGCGGAACGTCGGCAGGGCCGAGACGGCGCAGTGCGAAGGGAGGGAGGGACATCGCCTGAGTGTAGCAAATATGCGGAGAAGCATAATAGTGGTGCTTGCAAATGCTGCACCGCACTTGATATAGCGTTCACTTCTTATCGATCGGGCAGGGCGGGTGCGTCGTTGAGCGTCGAAGTAAAAATCTGCGGGTTGAAGACGCTGGCGCATCTGGAGGCGGCCATCGATGCGGGCGCCGACTATTACGGCATGGTGTTTTTCGCGCGCAGCCCTCGCAATATCGGATATCAGGACGCCGCGAGGCTGAGCCGAACCGGGCGGGGCCGCATCCGCAGCGTCGCGCTCGCCGTCGATGCGAGCGACGCTGAAATCGATGCCATCATCGCCGCCGCCGACCCGGACATGATCCAGCTTCACGGCGCTGAAACGCCGGCCCGCGCCGCTGAAGTCCGCCGGCGGACCGGGCGCCCGGTGATCAAGGCCATCAGCGTCGAATGTGAGGGGGATGCCGACCGTGCCTCGGCGTATCGCGAAGCCGCCGATCTCATCCTGTTCGACGCCAAGGCTCCGCGCGACGCGGCACACCCCGGCGGCAATGGCCTGCCTTTCGATTGGCGTTTCCTCTCTGCTTCGCGCGGCAGAATGCGCTTCATGCTGTCGGGGGGGCTCAATGCGGCCAACGTCGCGCGGGCCGTCGCCATCACCGGCGCGGCTGTTGTCGATGTGTCGTCAGGCGTTGAAAGCGCCCCCGGCGAAAAAGACGCGGCGCTGATCCACCAATTCGTCAAGGCAAGCCGCGCCGAGGCGCTGGAAGTGAACACCCATGGATAATCCCAGCGAAGCGGCGCCGAACAGCTTCCGCACAGGCCCCGATGAAGACGGCCATTTCGGCCTTTACGGCGGACGCTTCGTCGCCGAGACCTTGATGCCGCTCATCCTGGAGCTGGAAAACGCCTATGAGACCGCCAAGCGCGATCCGCGCTTCCAGGCGGAGCTAGACAAGCTCAATGCGCATTATTCCGGACGGCCCAGCCCGCTATATTTCGCCGAGCGGCTGACGCAGCATTTCGGCGGCGCAAAGGTCTATTTCAAACGCGACGAGCTGAACCACACCGGCTCGCACAAGATCAACAACTGCCTCGGCCAGATCCTGCTTGCCCTGCGCATGGGCAAGACGCGCATCATCGCGGAAACCGGCGCGGGCCAGCACGGTGTTGCGGTGGCGACGGTGGCGGCGCGCTTCGGCCTGCCTTGCGTCATCTATATGGGCGCCACCGACATAGAGCGGCAAAAGCCGAACGTGTTCCGCATGAAGCTGCTGGGCGCTGAGGTGAAGCCGGTCACGTCAGGCAACGGCACGCTCAAGGACGCCATGAACGACGCCCTGCGCGACTGGGTGGCGCATGTGGAGAACACCTTCTACATCATCGGCACGGTGGCGGGGCCGCACCCCTATCCGGCGATGGTGCGCGATTTCCAGTCGATCATCGGCCGGGAAGTGCGCGAGCAGATGCTGGAGCGCGAAGGACGGCTGCCCGATACGCTGGTTGCCTGCATCGGCGGCGGTTCGAACGCCATGGGTCTGTTCCACGATTTCCTCGACGACCGCCAGATCAAAGTCTATGGCGTCGAAGCAGGCGGACACGGCCTGGAAGTGCCGAACGGCCACGCCGCATCGATGAATGGTGGACGACCGGGCGTTCTGCATGGAAATCGAACTTATCTTCTGCAAAATGAGGACGGGCAAATTCTGGAGGGCCATTCGATTTCGGCGGGCCTCGACTATCCGGGGGTCGGTCCGGAACATGCCTGGCTTCGTGACACGGGCCGCGTGACCTATGTCTCGGCGACCGATCGCGAGGCGCTCGACGCCTTCCAGCTCTGCACGAGGCTGGAGGGCATCATTCCGGCTTTGGAGCCGGCGCATGCGCTTGCTTATGTGGCGAAACTTGCGCCGGGTTTAGCGAAAGAGAACCTTCTTGTGATGAACATGTGCGGCAGGGGTGACAAGGACATCTTCGCCGTCGCTGATCATCTCGGGATGGAGATGTAGCGCAGGCGTTCAGCCGGAACAGGAGTTATTGGTGCCGCCGAGCAGGATCGACGAGACATTCGCAAGGTTGAAGACGGGCGAGGACCGGCCGGCCCTCGTGACGTTCATCACGGCCGGCGACCCGGACTATCGGACCTCGCTCGAACTGCTGCTGGCGATGCCCGGCGCGGGCGCCGACATGATCGAGCTGGGCATGCCGTTCTCCGATCCGATGGCCGACGGCCCGGCCATACAGGCGTCGTCGCAGCGCGCGCTCATCGGCGGCCAGACGATGCGCAAGACGCTCGCCATGGTGCGCAGCTTCCGCGAAAAGGACGTGAGCACGCCGCTCGTGCTGATGGGCTATTACAATCCGATCTATATCTATGGCGGCCCGGCCTTCCTGCGCGATGCCGTCGAGGCCGGGATCGACGGGCTGATCGTGGTGGACCTGCCGCCGGAGGAAGACAACGAGCTTTGCCTGCCCGCCATCGAAGCGGGTTTGAACTTCATCCGGCTGGCGACGCCGACCACCGACGATAAGCGCCTGCCCGCCGTGCTCGCCAATACGAGCGGCTTCGTCTATTATGTTTCGATTGCCGGAATCACCGGCACGCAGGCGCCCGATCTTTCCGCCGTCGAGGCGAATGTCGCGCGCATCAAGAGGCAGACGGCCTTGCCGGTCTGCGTCGGCTTTGGCGTGAAGTCGCCGGAGCAGGTCGAGGCAATCGGTGCCTATGCCGACGGTGTGGTGGTCGGCTCGGCGCTGGTGAATGCCGTTGCGGAAGGTCTGGACAAGGACGGTTCCGCGACACCATCTACCGTTGAGGGCGTTACGTCGCTTGTGTCACGGCTTGCGCGGGGACTGGTCCGGCGACCGGCGCCCATGTCTGCCCAATCTACCTGATCGAGGGTATCAGCGTAAGAGGCGTTTTGAAGTGAACTGGATCAATAACGTCGTCCGACCCAAGATTCGCGACTTCTGGCATAAGCGAGAGGTTCCGGAAAATCTTTGGGTGAAATGCCCTGAAACCGGGCAGATGGTCTTCTACAAGGATGTGGAAGCCAATCAGCTCGTCATTCCTGGCTCGAACTATCATCTGCGGATGGGCGCCGACGCCCGCCTGAGATCGGTGTTCGACGAAGCCAAATACGAGAAGATCGCGACGCCGGATGTGCCGCTCGATCCGCTGAAATTCAGGGACGAACGCCGTTATCTCGACCGGCTGAAGGACGCAAAGAGCAAGACCGGGCTTGAGGATGCGGTCGTCGGCGGCATCGGCACGCTGGATGGCCAGGAGATCGTCGCCGCGGTGCAGGATTTCTCCTTCATGGGCGGTTCGCTCGGCATGGCCGCGGGCGAGGCCATCGTCGCGACCATGCTGAAGGCGGTCGAAAGGGAAGTGCCCTACGTGCTGTTCGCCGCTTCCGGCGGCGCCCGCATGCAGGAAGGCATGTTCTCGCTGATGCAGATGCCGCGCTCCACCGTGGCGGTGCAGAAGCTGCGCGAGGCACGGCTGCCCTATCTTGTCGTGCTAACGCATCCGACCACGGGCGGCGTCACGGCCTCCTACGCCATGCTGGGCGATGTGCATATCGCCGAACCGGGCGCGCTGATCGGCTTTGCCGGGCCGCGCGTCATCGAGCAGACCATCCGCGAGAAGCTGCCGGACGGGTTCCAGCGCGCCGAATATCTGCTTGAACACGGCATGGTCGATATCGTCGTGCATCGCCATCAGCTCCGCGAGACGCTCAGCCGCCTGTGCAGCCTGCTGATGGAACGCCGGGAGATGAAGCGCCGGATCGAACCCGACCGGCCGCCGGTGGATGCCGTGGCGGCGGTAGAGCAGCCGCGCATCGTGGTGGACAATCCGGTTCGGCTGCCGCAGAGCGATGGCCAGCAACAGGCGGCGAACGATAGCGGCACGCATTCAGGAAGCATCGCCTTACCCGCGCCGGAAAAGGCCGCGGCCGAGTAGATGAGAACAGAGTTTCCGCATCGCCGTTCCTCGGGGGAGGGCCTGAAACGATGACCGCCTCCCCCACCGGGACCGCCGAATTGCTGGCGCGTTTTGAGCACATGCACCCGAAGTCCATCGATCTGTCGCTGGACCGCGTGCTTCGCCTGCTGGGCGCGCTCGGCGATCCGCATAAAATAATGCCGCCGGCGATCCACGTCGCGGGCACCAATGGCAAGGGCTCGTTCGTGGCGTTTTTGCGCGCCATTCTCGAAGCGGCGGGCTTTCGGGTCCATGTGTTCACCTCGCCGCATCTGCGCCGCTTCAATGAGCGCATTGTGCTTGCCGGGCCCAGCGGCGGCCAGCCCATCGGCGAGCGCGCCTTGCACGACGTGCTGACCCGCGCCGAAACGGCCAATGCCGGCGAGCCGATCACCTTTTTCGAGATTACCACCGCCGCCGCGTTCCTCGCCTTCGCCGAGCATCGCGCCGATTTCGTGCTGCTGGAGACTGGCCTTGGCGGGCGGCTGGACGCAACCAACGTTCTCGACCGTCCAAAACTGACGGCGATCACACCCATTTCGATCGATCATACGTCCTTCCTGGGCGAAACCATCGAGGCCATTGCGGGCGAGAAGGCCGGCATCCTGAAGGCCGGCTCGCCCTGCATCGTCTCGCGGCAGACCGACGCCGCGCTCGGGGTCATCAAGCTGGCGGCCCGTGCGGTGAGGGCGCCGCTCCTCATCGGGGGCGAGCAGTGGGATGCCTATGAGCAGCATGGCCGCCTGGTCTTCCAGGATGGGCGCGAATTGCTGGACCTGCCGTTGCCGCGCCTCGCCGGGGGACATCAGATCGGCAATGCGGGAATGGCGATCGCCGCTGCCCGCGCGCTGGAAGGCGTCGAGATTACCGAGGAGCATCTGGCCAAAGGGCTTTGCTCGGCGGTCTGGCCGGCGCGGATGGAACGGCTGGCCCAAGGCGCGCTGCATGAGCTGCTGCCGCCAAGCTCCGAAATCTGGCTGGATGGCGGCCATAACCCTGCCGCCGGAGAAGTGCTGGCGCGTGCGATGGCGGACCTGGAAGACAGGGTGTCGCGGCCGCTGCATATCATCCTCGGCATGATGTCGACCAAGGATGCCGGCGCGTTCATCGAGCATTTCGAGAACCTGGCGAGCTTCATCGCCACCGTCGATATTCCCGGTCAGCCCAACGCGTATACGGCGCAGGAGCTTTGCGCCATGGCCCGCTATAAGGGCTTCTTCGCCGAGCCGGCCAATAGCCTGCGCCAGGCGCTCGAACTCAGCTTCCGCGAGTCGAAGGAGCCGGTGCGCGTCCTGATCACCGGCTCGCTGTATCTGGCAGGCTATGTGCTTGAGGCACAGGAGCACGGGCTGAGCGCATAAGGCGCAACTAGAGCGGGATCACTTTAATTGGAAGCATACCCCGAGTTTGCGAGATAGTTTCTGCACTCGTTGGGCGGGAAGTCATCGAGCAATGATCCAATGCGATCGCAGACGGTCTCGACCGTGCGCTTTGCGGATTTTCGGAGCAGTGTTTGAGCTTGGCAAAGACCTGTTCGATGGGGTTGAGATCGGGACTGTATGGCGGCAGGAAGAAGAGCTTCGCGCCGACGCTGCGGATGGCTTGGCGAACGGCCCGTCCCTTGTGGCTGCCGAGATTGTCCATAATCACAACGTCGCCAGCCTTCAGGCTGGGCAGAAGGAATTCCCGGACATAGGTGAGGAATTTCACGCCGTTGATCGGCCCATCAAAGACGCAAGGCGCCTCAATCCGGTCGCAGCGCAATGCGGCGAGGAACGTCTGGGTTCGCCAGTGACCATGAGGCGACTTGCCGATCAGGCGCTTGCCGCAAGCGCTCCAGCCTCGCAGCGGCGCCATATTCGTCTTGGTCCAGGTCTCATCGATGAAGACGAGCCGCGTGGGATCGATTTTCGCCTGGTATTTTTTCCATTGCGTGCGGCGCCGGGCGACGTCGGGCCGGTCCTGCTCGCTTGCGACCGCGGTTTTTTTTGAAGCTCAGGCCCTCGGCATGGACGAAGCTCCAGACCGCGCCATAGCTCACCTTGACGCCGAGCTCGGCCAGATCCTTTTTCAGCCCGCGCAAGGTCAACTCGGGCACCTCAGCAAAGCGGGCGTGAACAAAATCGCGATGCGCTGCCAAGATCACCGGCTTATAGCCACCCATCTGAGCCGGCGCGACGCTCCCCGTCGCCCGCTGCCTTCCAGCCCATTTCGACACCGCCGACGGACTGATTTCAAACGCCGCCGCAATAGCGCGAATGCTTTCGCCCGCAGCCGCGCGCTTGACGACACGTTCCCTAAGATCGATCGAATAAGGCTTCCCCATCCATGCCGGCCTCCTCTCCAGCACCGATGATGAATCACTGTTCGCGAAGGAAGAGAATCCCAATTTTCCGATTCCGCCTAATCCGATCCCGCTCTAGCGCAATCGCTGTTGCGTCAGCATTTAAACAACTCCTCAGGCGCTCATAGGTACGCACCCGGCGAGGGCCGTCTTGCAGGTGGGCTGGCGATGGTTCTTGGTGGTGACGCTTGATCCTTTCAGGAGATAGGTCGTCACGTCACCATGTCTGGATATAGGTCTTCGCTGCAATTCGAGATGATCGCGTCGACCCGTCGTCGATGGACGGATGCGCAAAAGCGGGAGATCGTCGCCGAGATCGATGCGCCGAATGGCTCAGTCTCGAAGGTCGCGCGGCGGTACAGCCTTCACACGAGCCTTCTGTTTCGCTGGCGGCGCGATTTGGCAGCGCCGCGGCCAGAGCCGGCGCCATTGCGTGCGGGGGCGCCGACATTCGTGCCGATCGCTCTGACGGCGCCTTTGCCGACGCCGCCGGCTTGGGCTCTCACCGTGCCGCCGTCTTCGACGCCGATCGAGATCCTGCTCGCGGATGGCCGCACCGTGCGGACGGCAAGCGATGTCGATCCGCAAGCGCTGGCCCGGATCGTGGCGGCGCTGGAGGCGCTTCGATGATACCGGTTCCAGCGGGGGTTCGTGTGTGGCTGGCGACTGGTCATACGGATATGCGGCGCGGTTTTCCTGGCCTCGCCCTGCTCGTGCAGGAAACGCTGAAAGCCGATCCGCACGCAGGCCATCTGTTCGTCTTCCGCGGCAAGCGAGGCGATCTGGTAAAAATTATCTGGCACGACGGTCACGGCGCGTGTCTGTTCTCCAAGCGGTTGGAACGAGGGCGTTTCATCTGGCCGACGCCAACCGAAGGCGCGGTGTCGATATCCCCCGCGCAATTGGGATATATGCTTGATTACCCATGTTGATGCCCCTCCTGGTCAGGCTGACTGATTCTGAGATCGAGATGGCTAACATCGTGATTGCGCAGTCTGCGAACCGCCTCGATGACGCCGGGCGTATTCGCAAACAGATGCGCGCCGCTCGGTTGGCGATCGATCAGAAGGCGGCCCTTTCTGATCTGGACGTAGAGCCAGTTCACCGGGATGTTCAGCCGGCCGGCAAGCTTCCTGAGCGCTGAGGATATCGGGTGGGTGCTGCCAGCGGGTTCGTTGCTCCGCCTGTTTGACGCCGGCGAGCAGGCGGATACGCTGCACGGTGATTGGCAGAGCCTTCTCCACGCAATTCGGCGACCGGTGCCCCTCGCTCGTCAGTATGGCGGCAATCTCATCGTCGTGCATGTGAGCATGAGCCAGCTCGAGAGCCCGCGCTCTCATTTCCACTTCACGGCCGAGGTTCGCGACGGAGTTGACGGGCATTTTGACGTCCAGCTCGCTGACGGCGCCGCCACGCCAGACAACCCTCACATGGCTGACATCGCTCTCGCCCGGGTCGAGGATCACCTTGTCTACGAGGCAGCGCAGCAGCGCCTTGCGCTGTGCATCCGCCGTCCCTCGGTCAGCCCAAATTTCGGGCAGACGGCCGGAAAGGCGGACGACCTTGTCGTTCAATGCCTTGCCGATTGTCATCTGCGCGATGCTCTGCTGCGTGCTTTGGCGAGCAACGGCCTCCTCGGCGACGCGAACCTCGTTCAGCGCTACCTCCCAGCGGCGCTCGAGCTCGGCGGCGACGAGCCGGTTATCGGGATCAACGCGGTGGAACTGGCGCTCGGCAAGTGCAGCCTCGTAGCGCTTGCGTTCCAGCTGGCGTTCCGCGCCGCTTTGCATCGCCTTGTCGACCTGCTGCTGAGCCCGGCGGGCGCGAGACAAGGCGTCAAGCTCGGCAGGCGCCAAAGCCGTCAGGAATGCTTGCGCGACGGCCGCATCGATACGCGGCGCTCGCAGGTATTGGCATGTCGGCAGACCTTGATGTGATCGCAGGTAATTGCAGACATATTGACCGCCGCCTTTGTAACGGACGTACATTTTATGGCCGCATCTGGCGCACCAGACGATCCCGTGCAGGAGCAGTTCGCCATCGCGTGGAGCGCCCCCTGGTTTTGTTGCGCATATATTCGGCCCGGTTGTCGCGCATCATGCCGCGAATCGTCTCGTAGGTTTGCCAGTCGATATAGGCAGGGTAGCGATCTTTGACGATGATCCGCCATTCTCCGATCGGCTTTGGCACCTTCACCGGCTGTCGGTTCTCGCCTTGTGCTGCCCGCAGGCGCGTCCGCCCATAGACGAACGCTCCCGCATAAGCGGGATTTTTCAGCATCGTTGCGACGGCAGCCGTCGTCGCCTGTGCCCAGCGCAGATCGCCGTGACGATCGCGCCGCGGCAGATCGAGGCCGCGACCGTTGAACAGACGCATCACCTTGGCAACGCTGCCCAATTTGAGGAACGTCGCGAACAGCAGCTCGAGCCTTTCCTGCACCTCGATGTTGAGATCCTTTACGACAATGCCGGTGGGATCGCGCATCAGGCCGATCGGCAGGGCAAGGGCGAGTTCGCCGCGCTCGGCCTTCGCCAGCAGGCCTGAGGTCAGCCGGCTTCGGATCGTGTGCAGCTCGAGTTCCGAGATGGTTCCCTTCAAGCCGAGCAGCAGACGTCCATTCGCGGTGGCGGGGTCGTAGACGCCGTCGCGGTCGGCGATCAGGCAACCGCGCATCCCGCAGATATCGAGCAGCGGATACCAGTCCGAACAGTTCCGCGCCAGACGCGTGACGTCGATGGACAAGATCAGGCCGATCTCGCTGAGCCCGACGCGGCCGACCAGCTCCTTGAAGCCGCCGCGCTGCGCCGCCGACGCACCGCTGAGCCCCAGGTCAGCGTCGATGACATCAATGTCCGCCTCGTGCCATCCGAGCTCGCGCGCCCGCTTGTGAACAGGCGTGGAATTCTGACCCCGTTTTTGGGGTGATCGGCGTCGAAAATTGACCCCTTTGCCTTTGGCTTCCACATGTCCCTGGTGCGCGTTGCGGCTGGGGAGGGCTAGGGGTGATCACGATGGACACGATCGGCAGGGTTCGCCGTGCGTACTGGGTTCAGGGCAAGACGATCAAGGCGATCTGCCGTGAGCTGAAGCTTGCGCGTGAGACGGTTCGGCGGATTGTTCGCAGCGGCAAGACTTCAGCGATGCCGGTTTATGAGCGCAAGGAGCAGCCGTTTCCCAAGCTTGGTTTGTTCCTGGAGCAGCTTGATGCTCTGTTGTCGGAGAATGCGGGCAAACCGAAGCGCGACCAGCTGACGATGAAGCGGATATCTATGAGCGGCTGCGCGAGGCGGGCTATGGGGGCTGTTACGACGCGGTGCGCCGCTATGCGCGAAGCTGGCGCCAGCGCCATGCGGCATCGACTGCAGTTGCCTACGTGCCGTTGAGCTTTGCACCGGGTGAAGCTTACCAGTTCGACTGGAGCCACGAGATTGTCATCCTGGACGGCGTGACGATGCATGTGAAGGCGGCGCACATGCGGCTGTGTCATAGTCGCATGCCTTTTGTACGGGCCTATCTCCGGGAAGCGCAGGAGATGGTGTTTGACGCGCACGACAAGGGCTTTGCATTCTTCAAGGGAGCCTGCACGCGGGGCATCTACGACAATATGAAGACGGCGGTTGATGCGATCCACGTTGGCAAGGATCGGGCCTTCAACCGGCGTTTTCTAGCGATGTGCAGTCACTATCTTGTGGAACCGACGGCTTGTACGCCAGGAGCGGGCTGGGAGAAGGGGCAGGTTGAGAACCAGGTCGGCAATCTGCGCGAGGAGCTGTTCGTGCCGCGGCCGCGGTTCAAGACGATGGAGGATCTGAACGCCTGGCTGATCGACATGTGTGTGGCCTATGCCAAGAAGCAGGCGCACCCCGAGTTCAAGGATCGGATGATCTTCGAGGTCTTCGAGACCGAGCGCGCTTCCTTGATCGACTACCGCGGACCGTTTGACAGCTACCGCTGGACGTCAGCGTCGGTTTCCAAGACCTGCCTGGTTCGGGTCGACAACAATCTGTATTCCGTAAAAGCTTCGGCCGTCGGCCGCCCGGTTGACGTTTACATCTATGCCGACCGCATTGTGCTTCGTCAGGACGGTCATGTGGTCGGTGATCATGATCGCTCGTTTGCCCGTCACAAGCGGATCTACGATCCCTGGCATTACGTACCGGTGCTGGCGAGGAAGCCCGGAGCTTTACGCAATGGTGCGCCGTTCCAGGGTTGGGAGCTGCCTGGTGCGCTTGGGCGTGTTCACCGCAAGCTCAAGGGCATGAAGGACGGCGACCGGCAGATGGTCGATCTGCTGGCAGCGGTGCTGAGCGATGGTCTCGTTGCTGTCGAGGCGGCCTGTGCCCAGGCGCAGGACGGAGGCACGCACAGCGCGGACGTGATCCTCAATATCCTGGCGCGGCGCAATGAGCTGCCGCCGGCGGCATCGATTGCGACGCCAGACCGGTTTCGGCTCGTCCTGCGTCCGCTTGCCGACTGCGGTCGTTACGACGGCCTGCGACCTCCGCCTCTTCTCCCTGCCGCCGACCCGCAGACGGTGAGCATGGGAGCTGCCCATGGAGCGCTCTGAGATCCTCGATATGTTGCGCGTATTGCAGCTCGGAGGAATGCGGGCGGCTTATGACGAGATCGTCACAACCGGCATCAAGCGCCAGCACGGCATCGAGAAGATCCTTGGAGCATTGTTGCAGGCGGAGGTTGCCGAGAAGCAAGCGCGCTCGATCCGCTACCAGATGGCGGCGGTCAAGCTGCCGGTGCCGAAGGAACTCGCCGACTTCACCTTCGCCGTCACGCCGATCAACGAGCCGCTCGTGCACGATCTGGCCGGCGGTGCGTTCCTCGACCAGCAGCGCAACGTCGTTGCTGTGGGGGGAACCGGCACAGGCAAGAGCCACATCGCCATAGGCATTGCCCGGAGCTGCGTCCGGGCGGGCCGGAAAGCGCGCTACTTCAATGCTGTCGATCTGGTCAACAGGCTCGAGGCAGAAGTCAAGCTTGGGCGGGCCGGGCGCATCACGGATGGCTTGACCCGTGTCGACCTGGTGGTGCTTGACGAGCTTGGCTATCCGCCGTTCGCGCAATCCGGCGGACAGCTGCTCTTCCATCTGATCAGCCGGCTGTATGAGCGGACCTCGATCATCGTCACCACCAACCTCGCCTTTGCCGACTGGCCGACGGTGTTCGGCGACGCCAAGATGACGACCGCGCTGCTTGACCGGCTTACCCATCACTGCGACATCATCGAGACTGGCAACGAGAGTTGGCGCTTCAAAAACCGCAACTGAGCTCTCCGCACATCGGCCGACTTGCTCTCATCATGCCAACGTGCTCGCCGCCCTCAAGGTGCGGCCTGGAAACGAAGAGATCGCATCAAAGTCGGAGCGACGGCCGACCTTGACGGCGTCTGCGCGCGCTGGCCGAGAGGGCCTGCAAGGTCGGGACGAAGGAACGGCCGCCAGATCGAACAAAGGAACTGCGTTGTCGGGCGTGTGTGGATCAGCGTCAGCGAATGACCCCGCTCCAGCTGGGCAGCAGCACACGCACATCTGTCGGGGTAGAGCCAACCCCAGCTCCACAAATCTCAGCAATCACAGGTCCTAACGAGCCCAATACCTCGCGCAAAGCGGGGTCAGTTTTGGACGCCGATTGGGGGTCAACATTGCGAGCCGTTTGACACTTTGCCGGCAAACGGAGGTCGTCCCGGAGGTGGGTCCATACGCGCCCGATTTGACACTTATGCTTGGCCAGCACCGGCACTGTCGTATCGTCGACGTGAATGCGCTCGCCGGCATGGACATGCGTCTCGATCGCGTCCCTGATCGGCATCAGCGTCGCTGCCGTAGAACCAACCCAGTCGGCCATGGTCGAGACATCGAGATCAATGCCTTCATCGGCGTGGATGTCGCTCTGGCGGTTGAGCGGCTGATGCGCCCGGTATTTGCCGAACACGATCTCGGCCAGCAGGTTCGGCCCAGCGCGGCCGCGCGCAATCGGATGCGACGGCGCCGGAGCCTGGACGATCGTATCGCATGTGCGGCAGGCGACCTTCTCGCGCACATGCACGACAACCTTCCACTGTGCCGGCACGCGTTCCAGGCTCTCGGTCTCATCCGTGCCCAGCTTGCGGAATTTGGTGCCGCAGCAACATGGACAGACTGCCGATGGCGGATAGATGATGCGTTCGCGCGGCAAGTGTGCGGGAAGCGGTCGCCGCGCTGGGCGGCGGCGTGGCTCTTTGCTTGTCGTGGCATGCTCGCCATTGGAGGCCGCTGGCAGCGCTGCAATCTCATCGGTTGCCGTATTCTGGGCAACCTGCTCCTCCAGTTCGGCCAGTTGCAGCTCCAACTGATCGAGCAGCCTCGCGCGCTCTGAGGATGAACCGAACTTGTCGTGCCGCAGCTTCGCGATGGTGAGTTTCAGATTTTCGATCTCACCGTCGAGGGTGTTCGCCCGGGTCTGGGCGTCATGGGCGCGCTTCGCCGCGGCGATCAGCATGGCCTTGAGCGTCGCGACATCGTCCGGAAGCTGCGTCGGATCGAACATCATGGGTGCGAGCATAGCTGCTTCGCGCCCTGCATTGATCAGCACCATGACGAAATTGTTGAGGTGAGCTGCGCGCGCCACACCGAGGCGTCGCACTCACCCGGCGATTTCCGGCCGCCATGTGTGCAGCGGCGCGCGCCAGTCGATCCCCTCAAGCGAAGGCATGCAGGAATATCCCTGCTGGTGAGTCTCGACGAATCCTCCGCCGATGAGATTACGGTTCGGGATCCAATGCACCCGCTGTTCGGCCGCACATTCCGTGTCATCCGACATTTGGTGCATCGGGGCGGCAGCTTTCCGGTCTCGTACGAGGTTGAACACGGAGATGATGCCAGTCTGCTGATCCCGGTGGCGGTTACCGAGCCACAAAATGGGCCGAAGAATCGGACGAAGCTCAGTATTGAAGCGCTGCAGGATCTGATCTCGGTAGTCGAGCAGCTTGAAAAATCATGCCGATCCAGCCGGAAGACCTTTGGGCCACGCTGCCGCCAAGCCTGCGGCGCCAAATCGTCGACGAGATCGCCGCGGTGCTGGCGGAGGTGCCTCATGAAATCCGAGCTGGTCAAACCGGCGCACCTGGCGCGAAAAGCTGTTGTCTACATCCGTCAGTCGTCGCCTCATCAGGTGGTCAGCAACCAGGAAAGCCTGCGGCTGCAATACGCATTGCGGCAGCGGGCGCGCGAGCTCGGATGGCACGAGGCGGACATTGATGTCATCGACGCTGACCTGGGGCTCAGCGGTGCGTCGGCGGCGCAGCGCGGCGGCTTCAAGGAGCTGGTCGGCCGCGTCGGGCTCAGCGAGATCGGCCTGATCTTGTCCATCGACGTCACGCGTCTGGCGCGGAACTGTTCGGACTGGTATCCGCTGCTCGATATCTGCGGGATGCGCGGTTGCCTGATCGCCGACCGCGACGGCGTCTACGACCCCGCCACCGCGAATGGACGTCTGCTGCTCGGCTTGAAGGGAACCATCTCGGAACTCGAGCTGCACACGATCCGAAGCCGGCTGACCTCAGGCCTGCTGGCGAAGGCCGAGCGCGGCGAACTCGCCCTTGCCCTGCCGATCGGCCTGATGCGCGATCCCACCGGCATTGTCGTAAAGGATCTCAACATCGAGGTGCAGGAAAGGCTCGAGCTGCTGTTCGCGACGTTCCTCAAATTGGGCAGCGTTGCCAAGGTGATGCGTCTGTTCAACGGTCGCGGCCTCGATCTGCCGCGGCGCGATCGTCACGGCGATCTGCGCTGGGCACAGGCGACGACGGCTGCCGTCGCAACGATGCTGAAAAATCCCGCTTATGCGGGAGCGTTCGTCTATGGGCGGACGCGCCTGCGGGCAGCACAAGGCGAGAACCGACAGCCGGTGAAGGTGCCAAAGCCGATCGGAGAATGGCGGATCATCGTCAAAGATCGCTACCCTGCCTATATCGACTGGCAAACCTACGAGACGATTCGCGGCATGATGCGCGACAACCGGGCCGAATATATGCGCAACAAAACCAGGGGGCGCTCCACGCGATGGCGAACTGCTCCTGCACGGGATCGTCTGGTGCGCCAGATGCGGCCATAAAATGTACGTCCGTTACAAAGGCGGCGGTCAATATGTCTGCAATTACCTGCGATCACATCAAGGTCTGCCGACATGCCAATACCTGCGAGCGCCGCGTATCGATGCGGCCGTCGCGCAAGCATTCCTGACGGCTTTGGCGCCTGCCGAGCTTGACGCCTTGTCTCGCGCCCGCCGGGCTCAGCAGCAGGTCGACAAGGCGATGCAAAGCGGCGCGGAACGCCAGCTGGAACGCAAGCGCTACGAGGCTGCACTTGCCGAGCGCCAGTTCCACCGCGTTGATCCCGATAACCGGCTCGTCGCCGCCGAGCTCGAGCGCCGCTGGGAGGTAGCGCTGAACGAGGTTCGCGTCGCCGAGGAGGCCGTTGCTCGCCAAAGCACGCAGCAGAGCATCGCGCAGATGACAATCGGCAAGGCATTGAACGACAAGGTCGTCCGCCTTTCCGGCCGTCTGCCCGAAATTTGGGCTGACCGAGGGACGGCGGATGCACAGCGCAAGGCGCTGCTGCGCTGGCCTCGTAGACAAGGTGATCCTCGACCCGGGCGAGAGCGATGTCAGCCATGTGAGGGTTGTCTGGCGTGGCGGCGCCGTCAGCGAGCTGGACGTCAAAATGCCCGTCAACTCCGTCGCGAACCTCGGCCGTGAAGTGGAAATGAGAGCGCGGGCTCTCGAGCTGGCTCATGCTCACATGCACGACGATGAGATTGCCGCCATACTGACGAGCGAGGGGCACCGGTCGCCGAATTGCGTGGAGAAGGTTCTGCCAATCACCGTGCAGCGTATCCGCCTGCTCGCCGGCGTCAAACAGGCGGAGCAACGAACCCGCTGGCAGCACCCACCCGATATCCTCAGCGCTCAGGAAGCTTGCCGGCCGGCTGAACATCCCGGTGAACTGGCTCTACGTCCAGATCAGAAAGGGCCGCCTTCTGATCGATCGCCAACCGAGCGGCGCGCATCTGTTTGCGAATACGCCCGGCGTCATCGAGGCGGTTCGCAGACTGCGCAATCACGATGTTAGCCATCTCGATCTCAGAATCAGTCAGCCTGACCAGGAGGGGCATCAACATGGGTAATCAAGCATATATCCCAATTGCGCGGGGGATATCGACACCGCGCCTTCGGTTGGCGTCGGCCAGATGAAACGCCCTCGTTCCAACCGCTTGGAGAACAGACACGCGCCGTGACCGTCGTGCCAGATAATTTTTACCAGATCGCCTCGCTTGCCGCGGAAGACGAACAGATGGCCTGCGTGCGGATCGGCTTTCAGCGTTTCCTGCACGAGCAGGGCGAGGCCAGGAAAACCGCGCCGCATATCCGTATGACCAGTCGCCAGCCACACACGAACCCCCGCTGGAACCGGTATCATCGAAGCGCCTCCAGCGCCGCCACGATCCGGGCCAGCGCTTGCGGATCGACATCGCTTGCCGTCCGCACGGTGCGGCCATCCGCGAGCAGGATCTCGATCGGCGTCGAAGACGGCGGCACGGTGAGAGCCCAAGCCGGCGGCGTCGGCAAAGGCGCCGTCAGAGCGATCGGCACGAATGTCGGCGCCCCCGCACGCAATGGCGCCGGCTCTGGCCGCGGCGCTGCCAAATCGCGCCGCCAGCGAAACAGAAGGCTCGTGTGAAGGCTGTACCGCCGCGCGACCTTCGAGACTGAGCCATTCGGCGCATCGATCTCGGCGACGATCTCCCGCTTTTGCGCATCCGTCCATCGACGACGGGTCGACGCGATCATCTCGAATTGCGGCGAAGACCTATATCCAGACATGGTGACGTGACGACCTATCTCCTGAAAGGATCAAGCGTCACCACCAAGAACCATCGCCAGCCCACCTGCAAGACGGCCCTCGCCGGGTGCGTACGAACCGCCGATGTCGCCCGCAACATTACCGGCGTGCGCGCGGCCTTGGAAAGCTCCGCCGCCGCGACCGCAGAAGTGCTCTCCTCGGCCCGGGACCTCTCCCGACAGGCAGAATCCCTGCGCTTCGAGATGGACAGGTTCCTGGCAACGGTGCGCGCGGCTTAAAGCACGATCGATCGCATGAATGCCGAGGCCGGACGGGGTCCGCCTTACGCGGAGCCCCGTCCCCAAGCCGGACCCGTCATCCGCGATCGGTCAGAACTTCCTGCGGAACTCGGCGCGGATGCCCCAATTGTCTTCGATATTGGGATTATCGACGATCTGATAGGTCGCATCGGCGCGGAACAGCCAGTCATTGTTGATCGGGATCTGATAGCGAACACCTAAGGCGTACTGCGCGTCCGCGACACCGACGCCGGGAACCACATCGCCGTAGGGCTGTACCGTCGCCAGCTCGAAGACGAGCTGCTGATCCAGATTGAAGAGATACTGCAAGCCTATCGCGCCGCCGAAGGCGTTGGAGGCGGTGTCGTTCAGCTTCGGGAAGCCGGTCAGGGCGTCGGTCTCGAAGTTGATGCCGACGTTCTTCAGGATGCCCGCGCCATTGCCATCGACCAGAGGCTGAGGATTGCCGTTGCCGAAGAAGAAGTTGGCATAGGGAAGCAGCGTGCTCGGCAAGCCCGAGATCAGACTGTTTTCCGAAATGATGGCAAAGCCGTCGTCGTTATCGCCATTCCCGAAATTCGCGAACACACGGGTCGAGTTCGAGACGGTGTTGTAATAGCGCTTGGTGAAAGAGGCGGTCAGGAAGTTCGTGTATTGGCCGTCCGCCTGGTCCTCGACGCCCTGTATCAGGCCGTAGCCCGCTTCGATATAGCCGCCGAACGCGTCGATGAAGGTGGTCAGGCCATAGAGGTTGGCGACGTTGTTGTTGCGGTTGGCCGTGTTCCCTTTGACGAGCGCGTTATCGACATTGTCGAACGCGGCGAAGAAGGTGACGTCGTAGTTGGACAGTCCCAACTTCTGCGAGTTCTTTGCCGTGAGGCTGACCGCGCCGCCCAGGATCGCATCGTTCGCCCAGATGCCGTTCTGCAGGAACAGCGGGAAGAGACCGGCGGTGACGGGCAGGTCGAAGCTGGCGGCGTCCCCGGTAAAACCGGACCAAATGGAGCCGACGTCGCCCTCGAAGAACAGCGTCTGCGGGTTGAGATCGGATTCAAGGGTGCACTTCTTTTGATCGACGCCGCCGCCGCCGAACTCGCAGCGGGTGAATTGTCCATTGTCCTGAAGCGGCTGGAAGAAGGCGTGTATCCGCTCGGTGCCGGTGATCTTGAAGTCGACGTCGATATTCACACGAGTCGCGATCTGGGCAATATCCTTGCCATTGTTCTGATTGTAGGCGACCGCAGTCCGCCAGTCGCCGTAGACAGCAAGTCCGGGGATCAGCAGATTATTCTGACCCAGTAAAGAGTTCTCCGGATTGTACTCGCCGGCGGTGTATTGCTCCCGCCCAGCCTCAAGCAGCGGGCGCGACCCTTCAACCTCGGTCTTTGCGCCGTAGACATCGACATTCTTCTGGGCGTTGTAGTTCTTGGTGTATTGCGGGCCGGGCCGGAAAAGGTCTTCCTTGCCGTCCTCGTTGCTGACTGTCTCTGCCGCAGGTTCTTTAGCCGTGCTGGCAGTCTTTTGTTCATTGTACTTTTCTACGTACTGCGCTTTGGCTTGGGCTTCGGCGTGATCGCTCTGGGCGACGCCGGGAACCACTTGGACCAACTTGCCTTGCTTGCCGGTCTCGTTGCCGCTTGCGCCTGCTGCGGTCAACTTGCCCGCCTTACGCGCCTCGTTGCCGCTTGTACCCGCCGCAGTCAACTTGCCCGCCTTGCGCGCCTCGTTGCCGCTTGTGCCTGCCGCGGTCAACTTGCCCGCTTTGCGGGCCTCGTTGCTGCTTTCCGGCGCCGCGCTTACCTGACCTTCCTTCTGGGCCTCGTCCATGTCTGCGCCTGCTGCAGGTTTTGCAGTCGTGCCTGACATCACAAGGTAACCACCGGCTACCAGCGCGGTCGCAGCCAGGACGGTCATAGTCCTGGCGCGGTACCGCCGGTTGCCTGTCGCTTCAAAAGTCACGTGGAAACCCCCATCTTTTTATCCACCCGATATCTCTCATCTCGACGCGGGCTGGGCCGTCCCTTCGACCCACCAAGTGAGTTCATCACCTCACTTGGACCGCCGCCGCTAGTCACTTACCGTCGCGATGATCTCCTTGGCTCTGATTTGCTGCGGGCCGGTCGGCCCGCGAGAGGTTTTTTAAGGGTTGGGGACCCGCTGCTTTCACCCCTTGCGGGCCCCCCAAACTTAAGCTTTTCGCGGCTAACCCTTTACTTCACATCGACCGTGACCGTGAAGGCGTGGAAGTTTGCCATCCGCTCATTCATACGCCGTTCCATTTCGGTGGTGGAGCCGACGAAGCGCATGAAGTAGATCGGCTCGGAGCGGCTCCGCATGCGGAAGGCAAGGCGGTATTTGCCGGGCTTCGTGATCAGGCGGCCGGGCACCGAGTAACTGGCCTCCTTCACGCCGAGCGGCGTCAGCGAGTGGTTCTCCATACGCACCAGCGGCGGATGGTTGAGAACCGTGGTCGGGACCTGCGGTGCACGCAGCTGCGGCAGCTGATCGATGTCGAAGTTCACCGGCAGGTACATTTCACGATCCGTGCCCTTGATATTGGTAGTCAAGAACTTGGTCTGGAAATGCGTCAGTTGTTGGTCGATCGCGATTTTTCCTGCCGCGACCTCCAGGCTGTGCAAATCAGCCATGTTGCCGTCATTGTCGACATAGCCCGACTCCCAGATATTTTTGCCGTCGGGATCGATGAGGGCGACATTCACCCAAAGCTGCGGCTGCGCACCCAGGGAGCCTGACGGCAGGTTGTGGCCCGTATTGGTATTCGTGATCTTGTACAAGAACGCCAGATCGTTGCCGACCTGCGGCTCGCTACTGAAGTAGGGGCCGTCGATCTTGCTGCTGTTCTCCATGATCTCCTTCCGGAGCCGGTCACGCTCGTCCAGCTTCGCGAGGTTCTCATCGATGATCACGCGGGCATCTTCACGATCGGCCGAATTTGCCCATTCCTCAGGAAAGTTGACCTTGGTCACGCCGTTGGCGACCTGGTCCTCGAACTTGGTGGTACCCCAACCGGCGCGCCAGTCGAACTCCAGCCATTTCTTCATGCTGAAGACCTGGGCCTTCTTGTTCTGCGGGAAGATGCCGGGGTGGGTGATCGCATAGCCAGGGCCGACGAAGCGGTGATTGGCGTGCTTGCGTCCTGGGTTGATTTCCTTGCCGCCGACGATGGCCGAAGGCGCAGTCGTATAGCCCGCTGCCTTTCCGGGAGTCTTGCCCATGTGGCAGTCCTGGCAGCTGACGCCGGCCGCGCGTGCCGGGCTGTCGCGATACTGATCCCACACGATCTCGAGCTTGATGCCCAGATTGACGGCAACCTGATGGCAGCTTACGCAAAACTCGGAGGTAGAGATTTGCCTGTTCAGGATCATGCCCTTGTGGATATCGTTACCACGCCCTTCAGGGCTGGTTTTGACCGAGTAGGTGTCCGCATTGGCGATGACGTCTTTGATGACGCTGCCTTTGCCGCTGCCGTAGACCGGCTCATAAATCTTGCCCGGCTCGACCCGGCGCTCGCCGTTGACCTTGCCATAGGTCTCCTTGACACGGTGGCAGGTGATGCAGCTCACGCCCTCGCGCGAGATCTGGGCGCGCTGCCAAAGCGGCGTCTCGCGCTTCTCGCCGAGCTGGGTGCCGACCTGTTGATGACAACGTACGCAGAAGGTGCCGACCGTACCTCGGGTCAGCTCCTGGAACTTCTGCTCGAATGCATGGAACATCGGCGAGATCGACGCATAGGCATGCTGCGAGGAAGACCATTCCTCGTAGATCTGCTTATGGCATTCGCCGCATTGCGCAGCGGTGGGATAGAGAGAGAGTGTCTCCTCGTCGATCGCGGGGATGGGCGAGGGTTTGCCTTTCGACTCTCTTGCTGCCGCGGCCAGGAGAGCGCCCTGCCCGAAGCCGTCCGCTTCGACCTGCGCCTGCCCTGACAGCTTCTGGTCGACGGCTGCTCCGGCGTTTCTTTTCTCCGCGTCCTCCTTGATAAGAGCATTGAGCGCGGCGTGAGGATCGGCTTCGCCGGCCGCTCCTTCTGGCTGGGCTGCTTTATCGGAGTCGTTGACGCGAGCGTTGGCCGCCCCGTTCAACGCGCGGACCTCGTCCGGAGTTGCGAACAAAAGATCGTCCGCCTGCTCGCCGGTCTTGGCCTGAGCAAGCCGTTGACCGCCGAATCTGTGCACGGCTTCCATTTGGGACGCCGCATCGATTGATTGGGCCGCTTTCGGCTCGGACTCGATCGCTGCGGCCTGGGTCACGGTCGCCTCGCCGGTTTTCTCGGCGATCGTGGCCGCAGTCGCAGCCTCGCCGTTTCCGGCGAGCGCTTTTCCACTGAGCGATGCGGCGGAAGCCAACATCGCGCCTGCAACGAAGCAGGCAAGAATCGAAATGTCAGATAATCGCTTCATAGTGCCTTACCCTATCCCCCTATGATTTCAGGGTGGCATCCCTGAACCATCTTTGCTGCAAACCAAACGGTGCCGCCGCGAAGCCGATTCAGGATTTGCTGAACGGGACGTTAACGGGAAAAAGGGGCGTCAACAGGCCGCGTCTATAGCGAAACCGTGACGAAAAGCGGCGAGTTTGAGATAAATGTTATGGTCATTTTTAAACTTATCTAAAAAAACATTTAAAATTCAACGACTTGATAAATCAACTGTGTTCCCAAATGATCATATTATGGCGATCCACGAGAAAATGCGGGAGCTTGGCGAGAGAGTGATTCCAGCGCCTCGCGAGCTTGCAGAATCACAGCGCTTGACGAGCTTCGAAGGTGTTTCGCCCGGCGTCATGCTGCGGGAGCCTATTCCGCGTCGCGATCACGCCGAGTCCTCAGCCTTCCGGGCGCGGCGCCTCATTTTTCATGGTATGGAGAAACCGGGCGTCAACTCGATTTTGAGGTTGGCTGTAGCGAAACGGATGTCAGCGCGATCCACCGGCAACGGTGCGAGATGATCCGCCACAACAACCATATGGTAGACCGCGAGAAAGTGGCTCGTTCCGCTACGTCGAAATTGGATTCGGCAGAACGGCCCACGAACGAAATACTGCAACCCGGTCGTGCTGTATTCGATAAATCCGTTTAAATCCGTGATTTAAATGGTCGGAGCGAGAGGATTTGAACCTCCGACCCCTAGTCCCCCAGACTAGTGCGCTAACCGGGCTGCGCCACGCTCCGAACACGGGTAATCCGGGCAATCCGGCCGGATACCCGCCAAGTCTTGCCCGCTTCATCGGGCAGGGTCAATAGCATTCTGATGCTGGTACATCTGACCGAAAATACGCAGCGGTTTTCGGATAAATCCGATGCAGAGACAAAAGGCCGGAGCGCGGCTTCGCGTTCGTCGGCGCGTCCGGTGCTCTCGGACATCCGCAGCGCCGGCGCAGGGAACGGCGCCGCCCCCCGGCCGGTTATGCCTGAACGCTGCGGCGCTGCTCGCCTCGCGGCTTTTTTGCAGGCGCATCCGGGTCTGGTTCAGGTTTGGCGGCGTTGCGCAACATGTCGCGGCATTCCTCCAGTTCCGCCAGGACCGAAGCCAGCAGCGAGCGCTGCGCGCCCCTGCCGGTCTCATCCGCACGCGGCGCGGCCGCTGCTTTCACCTCGGCGGTAGGCCGGGCCTGCGGGGAACGGCCGCTCTTTGGCCTGCGCGCTTCCCGTGCCGCTTCGCCGGCCAGATCCGGGACGGGCAACGGAGCTTCCGCCGGCTTCTTGTCCGATTGCTGGGTATCGGCGCGCCAGCATGTCTTGACGAAACGCACGCCGCTATCTCGCAAAATGCGCTGAACGCCCTTGATGGTATAGCCGTCGCTATATAGCAGCCACTGGATGCCACGCAACAGATCCACATCTTCGGGACGGTAATATCGTCGTCCACCGCCACGTTTCATCGGACGTAACTGAGGAAATTTACCCTCCCAAAACCGCAATACATGCTTGGGAACGGCCAAATCTTCTGCAACTTCACTTATTGTGCGAAACGCACTATATGATTTTTCCAAATTAGCCCCCGCTATTGGAAAGCCCGCTTACCGGGCTTATTCGGCTGCCTTTCTGCTGCTCTTAACCAATGAAGAGTTGATTCGCTCCTTCATAATATTACTGGCACGGAATACAAGCACACGCCGCGGCGTGATAGGCACGACTTCCCCCGTCTTCGGGTTCCGGCCCACGCGTTCCCTCTTGTCGCGTACGCCAAAGGAGCCGAAGCTCGACAGCTTGACGTTTTCCCCGCGTTCCAAACAGGTGGTGATTTCGCGGAGAACCGTTTCCACGAGTTCCGCAAATTCATTGCGCGGCAGTCCGACCTTCTGAAAGACCGCTTCCGCGAGATCTGCCCTGGTGAGTGTTTTGCCGCCTGCCATCTCAACACGGTAAATCTGAAGTGCAAAGTAACTGATAGTAATGTATGGGGCGGTATTGGGTCAATGACCGATGTCGTATCCCTCTGACATCGCCCATTATTCCAACACAACTAACCAAATGAATATTTCACCGCAGCAACGACAGGTAAATTCGTGCAACATTAAAACATACTCAGCATTTTCTCTAAGCAAGAGTGCAGAACATCGCTACGGACGGCATGACACAGTAAGCACTGCGCAGGTCCCGTAAGACTCTACCAACGTGCGAGTACGGATCCCCAAGTAAATCCTCCGCCCATTGCCTCCATAAGCACCAGGTCGCCCTTCTTTAGCCGGCCGTCGCGCTGCGCCGTGTCGAGCGCGAGCGGGATTGACGCTGCCGAGGTATTGCCGTGTTTTTCCAGCGTCATGACGATCTTGCCCGGATCGATGCCCAGCTTTCTGGCCGTGCCGTCCAGGATGCGTTTATTCGCCTGATGCGGAACGAACCAGTCAATATCCGCCGCAAGCAGGTCATGCGCCCTGAGCGTATCCTCGATGACTTCCGAGATGGCGGAGACGGCAAAGCGGAAGACTTCCTTCCCCTGCATGCGCAGATGCCCGACCGTTTTGGTCGAGGAGGGCCCGCCATCGACATATAAGAGGTTCTTGAACCGCCCGTCCGAGCGGAGCACCGAGCCGAAAATGCCGCGCTCCTTCAGGGCGCCGGTCGCCTTCTGGCCTTCGATCACCACCGCGCCCGCCCCGTCGCCGAACAGCACGCAGGTCGTGCGGTCTTCCCAGTCCAGAATGCGCGAGAAGGTTTCGGCCCCAATCACCAACGCGCGCCCATATTGGCCGGATTTGACGAAATTATCCGCCGCCGCCAACGCGTAGACGAAGCCGGAACACACGGCCTGCATATCGAAGGCGGCGCCGTGCGTGATGCCGAGCTCGGCCTGGATGGTCACGGCGCTGGCGGGAAAGGTGTTGTCCGGCGTCGAGGTCGCCAGGATGATCAGGTCAATGTCTTTCGGCTCGATGCCGGCCGCGTCCAGCGCGCGTCTGGCGGCAGCGATGCCCAGATCGGAGGTCAATTCGCCTTCGGCGGCGATATGGCGCTCCTTGATGCCGGTGCGCTCCTGGATCCAGGCGTCGGTGGTATCGATCCGACGCGACAGGTCCTCGTTGGTCAAGACCTTTTCGGGAAGATAGGCTCCGCACCCGCTAATGACTGAACGAAGTGTGCTCACGTGATAGCGTCCGTACTCTTTAACAGCGGCGCCTGCTGAAGCGCGCTCTGGAAGCGCTCGACGTCTTCGGAGATGGTGCGAACCAGCCCGCTCTTGGCCATGTCGTATCCGAGATCGACGGCGCTTGCAAAGCCTATTGCGTCGGCGCCGCCGTGGCTTTTGATGACAATGCCCTGAAGCCCCAGAAAGATTCCCCCATTGGCATGGCGCGGGTCCATCTTATCACGCAGCGCCCGAAATGCACCTTGCGCGAAAAAGGCGCCGATCCTGGCCAGCAGCGAGCGGCTCATAGCGGCGCGCAGATAGGCGGCGATCTGCTTTGCCGTCCCCTCGGCCGCCTTCAGCGCGATATTGCCGCTGAACCCTTCGGTAACAACCACATCGACCGTCCCCTTGCCGATATCGTCACCCTCGACGAAGCCGTGATAGATGATCGGCAGATCGGCCTTCTTCAGGGCTTCATGGGCGCGTTTCACCTCATCCAGGCCCTTGACCTCTTCAACGCCGATATTGAGGAGTCCGACGGACGGCCGGTCGACATGGAACAGCGCTCGCGCCAGGGCCGCGCCCATTCCGGCATTGTTGACCAGCTGATGCGCATCCGCGCCGACATTGGCGCCGATGTCGAGAACGATGCATTCGCTGGAAATCGTCGGCCACACGCCGGCGATGGCGGGGCGGTCGATATTGGGCAATGTGTGCAGGCAGAAGATCGACATGGCCATCAGCGCGCCGGTGTTGCCCGCCGACACGGCCGCGTCGGCCTCGCCCCGCTTCACCGCTTCGAGCGCCATCCACATGCTGCTCTTGCCGCGCCCGTGACGCAGCGCCTGGCTCGGCTTGGCGTCCATCGCGATCGCCACTTCGGTATGAATGACGCGCGAATTCCGCGCCAGCGCCTGATGCTCTTCGAGCAGGGCGGCGATCGAGGATTGATCTCCGAAAATCAGAAACTCGGTGTCGGGGTGCCGCACCAGCGACAGCGCGGCGCCGGGAATGGCCGTGGAGGGGCCGAGATCGCCACCCATGGCATCCAGCGCTATTGTGACCCGCGCGTTCATGCGTTGCTTTCCGGAAATGGAGGGGCGTGCCCCAGTCAGGTCTCACCCGTGGCCGGGGAGGAGGCGAACATACTGCATAGGGCGGTTTGCACAAAGAATTTTGGAAGAGTCGGCACCGGACAGCCGTCCGTGCACCAGAAGACGCGTATTCAGCGCTTCGATCTCAGCTTGGCGAGTTCGGCAAACGGCCCCGATGCGTCGCCGTCTTCGTCCTTGGGGTCGTCCCAGCCGAATTCGGCACCCTCCCTGCGCGGATAGGGGTTGATGGCGCTCGCCAGGACTTCGCGCGCCAAGGCGCCGACATCGATGCGGCCGCCCACGATCGGCACGGGGGGATCGTCAGGCAGGGCCAAGGGATCGGCTTCCAAGGCTACGGCGGCCTCGGGGCGGATCCGCTCCTGCGGGATGCAATCGACGGAAACGGCTTCCTCGACGGTCTCCTGCACAGGTTCAAGCGTTACGATGCAAAGCTGCGTCAGGGTGGAGTGAATCTGGCCGGTCAAATGCGCGCGGTCCTTGCCGACCGGCTGCAATGCGTAGTCGAAGCCGAAGCTTTCGAGGCTCTCGACGCCGAAGCGCTCCGCGAGTGCGGCGCGTTCCTCGGGCGTCGCCTCGATCCGGCCGCTTAGCCCCTCGGCGAAATCGCCAAGCGAAACGACGCGCGAAAACACCGCGTCCGGCGCCCTGGCGTCCTCAGCCATTGCGAGCGCCGATTTCCGGGAAGCGGATATTGCCAAGCAGCAGCATGTTCAGCGGCATTTCCTGAATGCTCTTGATGGATTGCTGAATGTACGCCGAAATCGAGTCGGACGCGACGGACTGCTCTCCGCCCTCTGCCGACTGAAAACTTTTCCACACCTCCCCAGACAGCCCTTTGGTGTCGTTGCGCTGCAGGGCGGTCGAATAGGCGAGAAGCTGGCCGTAGAAAAGCTGGGCGATTTTGCGCACTTCCTTGGGCACGTTGCGATCCGACACGCCCAGATCGCGCACCATCGTATCCATCTCGCGGATGAAGGCTTCCACGATCTCCTGCGCCAGGAGCTGGCCTTCGCGCCCGCCGAGCTTTAGGATCTGCAGCACGACGAACATGTGGATGACCAGCATGTCGAAACGGCCCGACAAGGTGTCGGGAACGCTGCACCTGATATAAAAACCGGGATTGCGTGACTGCGCCACAATTGCATCGTAGATCTTTTCGGCAGCTTCCTTGCGGGCCGCGCGACCGGCAAACCAGCGGAACATCGGTGTCATATTACCTTGGGCCTGGAATCTGTTACCCGTCATATTCGTCACGGCAGCTACCACCACTTAATGAAACACACCGTTCTAGGATTTGAAGCTCATATCCACCCGAACTCGGCTTGACCGGATCGCAAGGTACATCCCTATGTCATATCAACAATACCAGTACATGAGAAATGTTGCTTTCATGAAGGCAGGAAAACCCGAGGTAGGAAAAAAAATTCGTTCGTCCCTCGCCATGTCGCTCGCCGCCTTCAGCATCGTCATCGGGCTCTCCGCCTGCGCGTCAGACATCACCAAACACGGCCATGTCTTCAATGACGAGGATCTGGCTCAGGTGAAAGAAGGCATGAGCCGTGACCAAATCATCCTCGCCCTGGGTACGCCGGATACCAAATCGACGGTTGGCCAGAATGCTTTCTACTACATTTCTACGACGACAAAAAGCTCCGTGGCCTTTCTCTCGCCATCAATTGTGGACCGGCGCGTCGTGGCGGTCTACTTCAATAAAGGCGATAAGGTCGAAAGGGTTGCCAATTACGGCTTGCAAGATGGAAAGGTGATCGATTTCGTCAAACGCGAAACACCTTCAAGAGGGTCGGAAGATGGCTTGTTGAAAGAGCTGTTCCGCAATATCGGCCGTCCGGCGGCTGGCACAGGCCTCGGCGGCAGCGCCGGCGGCGGCTATTAGCGGCCGTCAGGTAGGCGAGAAGAAAAGGGCCCCGCGAGGGCCCTTTTTCGTTGCATAAAATCGTCCATTAATGCGCCAGCACCGCGAGCAGCAGCAGCGCCACGATGTTGGTGATCTTGATCATCGGGTTCACCGCCGGGCCGGCCGTATCCTTGTAGGGGTCGCCGACCGTGTCGCCGGTGACAGCCGCCTTGTGGGCTTCCGAGCCCTTGCCGCCATAATGGCCGTCCTCGATGTATTTCTTGGCGTTGTCCCAGGCGCCGCCGCCCGCGGTCATGGAAATCGCGACGAACAGGCCCGTGACGATCACCCCCAGCAGCATCGCGCCGACTGACGAAAACGCCGCCGATTTGCCCGCCACCCAATTGATGACGAGGAACACCACGATCGGCGACAGGACCGGCAGCAGCGAGGGAATGATCATCTCCTTGATGGCCGCCTTGGTCAGCATGTCGACGGCCGCCTTGTAATCGGGCTTCTCGGTGCCTTTCATGATGCCGGGCTTTGCCTTGAACTGCCGCCGCACCTCCTCGACGATCGACCCGGCCGCGCGGCCCACGGCGGTCATGCCCATCGCGGCGAACAGATAGGGCAGCAGCCCGCCGAAGAACAGGCCGACGACGACGAAGGGATTGGACAGGGAGAAGTCCACATGGACGTCCTGAAAGTAGGGGAATTCCTGCGCATGGGCGATGAAATATTTCAGATCTTCGGTATAGGCGGCGAACAGCACCAGCGCTCCCAGACCCGCCGACCCGATGGCATAGCCTTTGGTGACGGCTTTGGTCGTGTTGCCGACCGCGTCGAGCGCGTCCGTAGTCTTACGGACATCGGGAGGCAGGTCAGCCATTTCCGCGATGCCGCCGGCATTGTCCGTCACAGGCCCGAAGGCATCCAGCGCCACAACGAAGCCCGCCAGCGCCAGCATGGTCGTCACGGCGATGGCGATGCCGAAAAGCCCGGCAAGCGTATAGGTGATGATGATGCCGGAGATGATGACCAGCGCCGGAGCGGCCGTCGCCTCCAGCGAGATCGCCAGCCCCTGGATTACATTGGTCCCGTGACCGGTCTGGGAGGCGGAGGCGATGGAGCGAACCGGGCGATAGTTGGTGCCGGTGTAATATTCGGTGATGATGATGATCAGCGTCGTCACGGCAAGACCGGTCACGCCGCAATAGAACAAATCGAGTCCGGTGAACGTCACGCCAGTCGCGGTAAGCTGGGTGTCCATGCCGATCAGCACCGCGGTGACCGGATAGATCGCGATGAGCGACAGGATGCCGGTGGCGATGAAGCCCTTATAGAGCGCGCCCATGATGTTGTTGCTGGCGCCAAGGCGGACGAAGAACGTGCCGATGATCGAGGTGACCACGCACACGCCGCCGATCGCAAGCGGGTACAGCATCGCCGACGGCAAGATCGGATTGCCGGCGAAATAGATCGTGCAGAGCACCATGGTGGCGACGACCGTCACCACATAGGTCTCGAACAGATCGGCCGCCATGCCGGCGCAGTCGCCGACATTGTCGCCCACATTATCGGCAATGGTCGCCGGATTGCGCGGGTCGTCCTCCGGGATGCCCGCCTCGACCTTGCCGACGAGATCACCGCCGACATCGGCGCCTTTGGTGAAGATGCCGCCGCCCAGACGCGCAAAAATCGAGATGAGCGAGGCGCCGAAGCCGAGCGCGACCAGCGCATTCACCACGATGCGGTCGGAGGGCTCGAAGCCGGCGATCTGCGTCAGGATGGCGTAATAGGTGGCGACGGAAAGCAGTGCCAGCCCGGCAACCAGCATTCCCGTCACCGCGCCCGCCTTGAAAGCGATGCCGAGGCCGGCCGCAAGACCGTGCGTCGAGGCTTGCGTGGTGCGCACATTGGCGCGCACCGATACAAGCATGCCGATGAAGCCGGCGGCGCCCGAAAGCACGGCTCCAATCAGGAAGCCTATGGCGACGGGGAGCGAAAGCAGGAAGGCGATCAGCACGAAGATCACCGCACCGACAAGGCCGATCGTCGTATATTGCCTGGTCAGATAGGCCTGAGCGCCTTCCTGGATCGCGCCGGCGATCTCCTGCATCCGTGCATTGCCGGCATCCGCCGCCATCACGGAGTTGATGGCCCACACGCCGTAGACGATCGATAGCGCACCACAGGCAATAATAGCCCAGATCAAATTATTCATATTGCATTCCCTCAGTATGGATAGGGCGGGAGGCGGTACACCGTCTTATTCTTTTGCGTACGACCCGTAGCGCTTTGACTCCATTGAGCGCCCAATGTTTTCTCAATCTTGCGGCCAGCATGGGAGGAAGCGGGGCCGTCCCCATAAAGCCGCCGGGAGAATAGGAAAATCAGGGCGCTTCCGCAAGGAAACCGTGCGAGTTATTGCAGCGTCATACGGCGCGAGATGCATCGATGGTTAAATGGTCATAACCCGGCCGCGCAAAGATCATCGGCAGGCCGTCCGGGCCGATGACGGACAATGTCCCGGTGCCCGTGCCGACCGCGCCGATGCGCGCAACTGGAATGCCGGCGGCGAGCGCGCCAGCCTCGAATGCGGGCTCCGCGCCGGGACGGATCGCGGCCAGGATTTCGTAGTCGTCGCCGCCGGTCAGCGCACACTCGAAGGCGCCGGGGTCGGCCGCGACGATGGTCCGTGCCGCGGGCGACAGGGGGATGAGGCGCGCCTCGATGCGCGCATCGGCGCCGGACGCCGCGCACAGCCGCGCGCAGTCGATGACGAGGCCGTCGGAGATGTCCATCGCCGCGCTCGCATGGGCCAGCAGCGCCTCGCGGAGCGCCAATCGCGGCGCGGGGCGCAGATAGCGCCGGATGAGATGGGCCCGCCCAGCATCGTCAAGCGGCCAGCCTAGCGCGTCAGCGTCGTCGCGCCGCAATCGCAGCCCGAGCGCCGCATCGCCGATGGTACCGCTGACGTAAAGCGCATCGCCCAGCCGCGCGCCTCCACGCCGGACCATGCCGCCGCGCGCCGTCGTGCCGAACGCCGTAATCGAGACCATCAGAGGGCCATCGGATGACACGGTCGTATCGCCGCCGCATAGATCGATGCCGAATTCGTCTTGCGCCTCGCGCAACCCTTCGGCAAAACCGGCCAGCCAAGCCTCGCGCCACCCGGCGGACAGAGCCAGCGCCAGGCTGTAGGCCAGCGGCCGCGCGGCTTTCGCGGCAAGGTCGGAGACATTCACCGCCAGCGACTTGAAGGCGATATCCGCCGGCGCATCGCCGGGCAGGAAATGCACGCCCGCGATCAGCGTATCGGTGGTGACGACGAGGTCCGAGCCGTCTGGCGGGGTGACAATAGCTGCGTCGTCACGCAATCCCAGCGCACCGGGAAAATTCTGCGACAGCGGCGCGAAATGGCGCGCGATCAGATCATCCTCGCCGCGCCGGTCCGCCTCAGCCATGTGCGGGACTTTGAAACTCCGCCGTCCGTACCTCCCGCGCGACGGAATCGAGAATGCCGTTTGCCACGCGCGGCTCCTCGCCGCCGAAAAAAGCGTGCGCCACATCGAGATATTCGTTGATGATCACCTTGGCGGGAATGTCGGGCCGCTGATGCAACTCATAGGCGCCGGCGCGCAGAATGGCGCGCAGGATGCTGTCGATCCGGGCAAGACGCCAGCCCGTGGCGAGATGCCGCGCGACCAGCGGATCGAGCTCAAGCTGCGCCCGCACCACGCCCAGCACCAGATCGCAGAAAAACGGCTCATCAGCGCGATCGTAATAGGCGCCGTCCACCTCGTGGCCGAAGCGATGCTGGGTGAATTGCGCGATGACCGCCGCCGCGTCGGTCTGGGTGAGATCCATTTGATACAGCGCCTGCACTGCCGCGATCCTTGCGGTGCCGCGCGACGCAAACGCTCTGCCCTCGCCCTCAGGGCGGGGGACGGTGTCATTCAGATCTGAAGCCATGGCAATCCATGAACACATCAATGAGGCGCAGGCAAGCTTGAGCCGCGTCGGCGCCCTTGTTTCCTTCTGATATGGATGCTCTTTCCCAGGCTTGTTGCGTATTTTCGACAGTGAGGATGCCATTTCCCAAGGGCACGCCGCTGGCGGTGGCGATGCCGAGCAGCGCTCTGGCCGATTCATTCGAGACGATCTCATAATGCGAGGTCTCGCCGCGGATCACGCATCCCAGCGCAACCGCCCCGTGATAGCGCCAGCGGGTCGCGCCGAAGGGCGTCAGGCCCGCCCGGACCGCAAAGGCGAGCGCCTGCGGAATTTCGAGCGCGCCCGGTACCCGAATGCGGTGAACGGAGGCGTTGGCCGCTTCGAGCGCGGCGAGCGCGCCCTTGGCCAGCTCATCGGAAATGTCCTGATAGAAGCGCCCTTCGATGAGCAGCACGCACGGGCTGAAGCTGGGCATGTATCCTACTCGATTGGGCGTCGGCCGACGATCTTCAGGCCATAACCTTCAAGGCCGACGATTTTCGGCAGCGGTGAATTGGAAAGAAGCTCCATCTCCCGCACGCCGAGATCAAGTAAAATCTGCGCACCGATGCCGTAATCGATGAGCCGCGCAGCCCCATCGCTCTTGCCGCCTTCGACCGCATCGCGCAGCTTCGCCGAAACGCTGGACGCCTGCGCTTCGCGGATCAGAACGAAAATGCCGCGCTCCTCATGCGCCAGCGTGCGCAGCGCCCGGTCGATGAGCGAGGCGCGGCCGGCGGCACCGGCAAAGCCGATGATGTCCTCCAGCACGTTGAAGGCGTGCATCCGCACCAGCACCGGCCCGGGCGCGCCGACATTGCCTTTCACCAGCGCGATGTGCTCCTGGCCATCGGCGGTGTTCTGATAGACTTTCAGGTCAAATTCGGCGCCATGCAGATCGTCGATATGCTTCTGCTCGACGACACGGACCAGGCTGTCATATTTGCGTCTGTAGGCAATGAGGTCGGCGATGGTGCCGATCTTCAGCCCGTGAAACTGGGAGAAGGCCATCAGGTCCGGCATCCGGGCCATGGTGCCGTCGTCATTCATGATTTCGCAAATGACGCCAGCGGGATACAGACCCGCAAGCCGGGCGATGTCCACCGCCGTCTCGGTGTGCCCGGCGCGGACCAGCACACCGCCCTGGCGCGCCACCAGCGGGAACACATGCCCCGGCGAAACGATGTCGCGGGCGCCCTTCGCCGGATCGATCGCGGTCGCGATAGTGTGGGCGCGGTCATGGGCGGAAATGCCCGTGGTGATGCCCTCGCGCGCCTCGATGGAGACGGTGAAATTCGTCGAGTGACGCGCCTGGTTGGAGCGCGCCATCAATTCGAGGTGCAGGTCGGAGGCGCGGTCCTGCGTCAGCGCCAGGCAGATAAGCCCGCGCCCGTACCGCGCCATGAAATTGATCGCCTCGGGCGTCGCCATCTGGGCCGGAATGACGAGGTCGCCCTCATTCTCGCGATCTTCCGCGTCGACCAGAATGAACATGCGGCCCTGACGCGCATCCTCCAGAATCGCCTCGATATCGGAAAGCTGGTCGAAATGCCGGGGCTTCTCAGCAATGCTCATCCGCCGGCGCTCCTATGCTCGTTCAGCCTCGCAACATAACGCGCCACGAGGTCGACCTCCAAGTTGAGCCGCGCCCCTGCGCGTTTTTGCCCCCAGGTGGTGACCTCAAGCGTATGCGGAATGATGTTCACGGTGAAGCGGTTCCCCGCAACGGAGTTGACGGTCAGTGACGTGCCGTCGAGCGCGACCGAGCCTTTTTGCGCGATCAGCGGGGCGAGCGGGTCCGGGCAGGCGATCTCGAAGCGCATCGAGGCGCCGTCCGGCATGGTGCCGAGGATGTCGGCGACGCCGTCCACATGTCCCGCTACCATATGGCCGCCCAACTCGTCGCCCAGCCGCAGCGACCGTTCCAGGTTGATGCGCCGTCCGGCAGTCCAATCGCCGAGGGTCGTATGCGCGAGGGTCTCGTTGGACGCTTCGACATCGAAGATGCCGCGCCCAGGCCCGTCGCTCTGGGCGCGGGTGACGGTGAGGCAGCAACCGTCGCAGGCGATGGAGGCGCCGATGGCGATCGAGGCCGCCTCGTAGCCGCTGGCGATGCGCAGCCTGCCGCCCTCGACCGCCACAACCTCGCCAATGTCGGTAATGATGCCGGTGAACATCTCAGCCCTGCCAGATCTGCGCGCGCCTGTAGACGCTCATCATATCGGCGCCCATGGGGAGTTGCTGGAGAAGCCGAAACTTGTGCGGTTCGGACAAAGTGTCAAGGCCGAGCGGCCGAATGCCGGGGCCTTCCATCGCTTTGGCGCTCTGGAACAGAATGGCCTCGTCGACGAGCCCGGCGCGCAGAAAGCCAGTCGCAACCGACGGTCCGCCTTCGACGAGCAGCCGGGTGATGCCCCGGTCCGCAAGCGCCCCCGCGACGGCGTGCAAATCGAGCCCGCCGCCGGCCGCCGCCCTCTCGACCGCGAAGGTTTCCACTCCGAGCGCCCTTAGCCTCGCCGAATTCTCCGGCGGTGCGCTCTCGGCATGAATGAGCCAGACCGGCGCCCGTTCCAGATTGCGCAGCATCCTGGCCCTCGCGGGAAGTTCGGCATTGCTGGAGAGGATCACACGCACCGGGGAACGGTGCTCAAGACCCGGCAAGCGGCAAGTGAGATCGGGATCGTCGGCGAGAAGGGTGCCGCTCCCAATCAGGATCGCGTCGGCTTCGGCGCGCAGCAGGGCCCCACGCGCCCGCGCCGCTTCGCCCGTCACCCACACGGGCGCGCCATTGCCCGCCGGCACCATGCCTTCGGCGTCCATCGCCAGCTTGAGCTGCACGAAAGGACGGCGTGCCGTGATGCGAAGCTCATGGCCGAGCGCCAGCCACCGCGTTTCGTTCGCCAGCGGGCCGGCGGCGACAGCGATGCCATGGGCGCTCAAATTAGCCAGCCCGGCGCCCGCGACGCGCGGGTCGGGATCGACCAGGCCGTAAACCACCCTGGCGATGCCCGCCACGATGACCGCGTCAGAGCAGGGCGGCGTCCGCCCCCAATGCGCGCAGGGCTCCAGCGTCGCATAGAGCGTCGCGCCGCGTGCCGCTTCGCCCGCTTCGGCGAGCGCATTGGCCTCGGCATGCGGCCGGCCGCCCGCGCTGGTCCAGCCGCAACTGATGATCCGGCCGCTCGCCGGCTCGGCGATCACCGCGCCCACGGACGGGTTCGGCCAGCACTGGCCAAGACCGCGCTTTCCCAGCGCGATCGCCAGCGTCATGTTGGCAATATCTTGGAGGCTCGACGGCAGGCTGCGCTTAGGCTCGGCCGCGCGCGACCTAACGCCGCTCATCGCCGGCGACGCCGGAGGGCGCCATCTTCTCATCGGCAGCGCCGGCGCGTTTGGCCTCGCCGGCAATCTCGCCAAGCACGGTTTCGAAATCGCGCGCCTCGCGGAAATTCTTGTAGACGGAGGCGAAACGCACATAGGCCACGGGGTCGAGCTTGCGCAGATCTTCCATCACCAGTTCGCCGATCAGGTGGGAGGGCACTTCGGCCTCACCCTGGCTTTCGAGCTTGCGCACGATGGCGCTCACCAGCCGGTCTATATGCTCCTGCTCGACAGGGCGCTTGCGCAGCGCGATCTGCACCGAGCGGGTAAGCTTGTCGCGGTCGAAAGGCACGCGCCGGCCGCTGCGCTTCATCACGGTCAGCTCACGCAATTGCACCCGCTCGAACGTGGTGAAACGTTCGCCGCATTCCGTGCAATAGCGGCGGCGGCGGATCGCCGTATTATCTTCCGTCGGCCGCGAATCCTTGACCTGAGTGTCGATTTCGCCGCAATGGGGACACCGCATACGAAGACCTCAAATGCTCGTAGGAGCGCTATTGCTGATAGATGGGGTGCCGTTCGCAAAGATCGATGGCCTCGCGCTTGACGCGTTCCTCGACCTGACCGTTGCCGCTATCGCCGTTCGACACCAGCCCGTCCAGCACCTCGGAAATCATGCGGCCCACCTGGCGGAATTCCGCCTGGCCAAAGCCACGCGTCGTACCTGCGGGGGACCCCACTCTGATGCCCGACGTCACAAACGGCTTCTCCTCATCGAACGGGACCGCATTCTTGTTGCAGGTGATGTTCGCACGGCTCAGAGCGGCTTCGGCGGCCTTGCCGGTCAACCGCTTCGGGCGCAGATCGACCAGCAACAGATGCGTGTCGGTTCCGCCCGCGACGAGGCCATATCCCGCCGAGGTCACAGCCTCGCCCATCGCCTTGGCGTTTGCAACTACGTTTTGTGCGTATTGTGTAAAGGACGGCTGCAGCGCCTCGCCGAAGGCGACCGCCTTCGCCGCGATGATATGCATCAGCGGCCCGCCCTGGAGGCCGGGGAAAATCGCGGAGTTGACCCGCTTGGCGATGTCGGCGTCATTGGTGAGGATCATCCCGCCGCGCGGTCCGCGCAGCGTCTTGTGGGTGGTTGTCGTCACCACATGGGCATGCGGCAGCGGGCTCGGATGCACGCCCGCCGCAACCAGGCCGGCGAAGTGCGCCATATCGACCATGAATGTAGCGCCGACGCTATCGGCGATCGCGCGGAACCTGGCGAAATCGATGATGCGCGGATAGGCCGAACCGCCGGCAATGATGATGCGCGGCTTGTGCTCGCGCGCCAGCACCTCGACCTGGTCGAAATCGATGAGGCAGTCGTCCCGCCGCACGCCATATTGCACCGGCTTGAACCATTTGCCCGACAGGTTCGGCGCGGCGCCATGGGTGAGGTGGCCGCCCGCGTCCAGGCTCATGCCGAGAATGACGTCGCCCGGCTTGGCTAGCGCCAAGTACACGCCTTGGTTGGCCTGTGAGCCCGAATGCGGCTGCACATTGGCGAAACCGCAGCCAAACAGACGCTTGGCGCGCTCGATCGCCAAATTCTCGGCGACATCGACGTATTGGCAGCCGCCATAATAGCGCTTGCCCGGATAGCCCTCCGCATATTTGTTCGTCAGCACGCTGCCCGCCGCTTCGAGGACGGCACGCGACACGATGTTCTCGGAGGCGATCAGCTCGATTTCATGCTGCTGACGCTTGAGTTCGTCCGCCACGGCGCCATACAGCTCGGGATCGCTTTCGGCGAGGGATTTGGAAAAGAATCCGTTCTCGTGCGGCGCGGCGGCCAGGGCATTCGATGCTGTCATCAAGCGGTCCTGTTTGGAGGCGGCCGCCGGCGCTTAAGGCGCGGTCCAGCCTGTTCTACCGTTCGGTAGCGGGCCACAACCAGCCCCCGAAAGGCCGAAAGTGACTGCTCACGAAATGGTGCTCAGTACTACCATACTCCGGGCATAAGTGGGATCTTTCGTCATTTTCCGCCAGTTTTTCCGCAGTGCGCTTTCAATCCTGCCTTGCAGCCGCCAAATGTGCGTGAGCGCCCGCCGCACGCTTGAACTGTCGATGTCGCTTCCTTCATACTGGCGCCAAGCGGCACACACGCACGAATCGAGATCCTCATGACCTCCACTCCCGGCACATCCTCCCATGGCTTCGAGCTTCAGCGCGAACACCGCATCGACGAGATCGACAGCGTCGCCCGGCTCTACCGCCACCGCAAGACCGGAGCCGAGCTGCTCTCGATGATCGGCGGCGACGAAAACAAGGTGTTCGGCGTCGCCTTCCGCACGCCGCCTTCGGACTCCTCCGGCGTCGCGCATATCCTGGAACATTCGGTGCTGTGCGGCTCGCGCAAATATCCGGTGAAGGCGCCGTTTCTTGAGATGCTCAAGGGCTCGCTGAAGACGTTCCTGAATGCGATGACCTTCCCGGACAAGACCCTCTATCCCGTCGCTAGCGTCAATCTGCAGGATTTCTACAATCTGGTGGATGTCTATCTCGATGCCGTCTTCCATCCGCGCCTGACACCTGAGATTTTGCAGCAGGAAGGGTGGCATTACGAATTGGAGGAGCCCGGTGCGCCGCTGATTTACAAGGGCGTCGTCTTCAATGAAATGAAGGGCGGCTATTCCTCACCCGACGACCGGGTGCGCCGGCTCTCGCAGCAGTCGCTGTACCCCGATACCACCTATGGCGTCGATTCCGGCGGCGATCCGCGCGACATTCCGAGCCTCAGCTACGCCAGCTTCAAGGCGTTTTACGACCGGCACTACCACCCTTCGAATGCGAAGTTCTTCTTCTATGGCGACGACGATCCGGAAAAGCGCCTGGAGGTGCTCGACGGCGTGCTGAGCGAATTTTCCGCCGTCGCGGTGGACTCCGACATCGCGCCGCAACCCCGCTTCAACGCGCCGCGCAAGATCGAGCACAAGCTGCCGATGAACGTCGAGCCGGGCGTCAAACAGGCGAGGGTCAGCCTCAATTGGATGCTCGACGAAACGGACGACGTGCAGGCGGCCCTTGCCATGTCGATCCTCAGCTATGCTCTAGTCGGCACGCCCGCCGCGCCGTTGCGCAAGGCGCTGATCGATTCGCGCCTGGGCGACGACATCATGGCCGCCGGATTGAACAGCGGCCTGAAGCAGCCGATCTTCGGCGCCGGGCTCAAAGGCATCGATCCAGCCGACGCGGATAAGGTCGAAGCGCTGGTGCTGGCGACGCTGCAGACCCTCGCCGCCGAAGGCCTGGACGCCGCGACCATCGAGGCGGCGATGAACACCGCCGAATTCCGCCTGCGCGAGAACAACACCGGCTCCTTCCCACGCGGCATCGCCGTGATGATGCGCTCGCTGCAAAGCTGGCTCTATGACCGCGACCCCCTCGATCCGCTGGCATGGAGCGCGCCGCTCGAACAGATCAAGACGCGGCTGGCGAAAGGCGAGCGCGTTTTCGAAACGCTGATCCGCGACCGCCTGCTGGACAATCCGCATCGGACCACCGTGCTGTTCACACCCGATCCCGAACTCGCCGCCAGGGAAGCGGCGGACGAGCGGGCAAGGCTGGATGCGGCGCGCGCCGCGATGAGCGAGGACGAGGTGCAGGCGGTCATCGAACAGACCCGCATCCTGAAGCGCCTGCAGGAAACGCCCGATAGCCCCGAGGGGCTGGCGACGCTGCCCATGCTCACCTTGAAGGATATTCCCGTCCGCAACACGCCGATCCCGATCGCCGTCGCCGATCTTAGCGGCACGCAGCTTGTGACCCACGACCTGCCGACCGCCGGGGTGCTCTATTTCGATGTCGGTCTCGATCTGCGCCGGCTCCCCGCCGATCTGCTGCCCTATGCCGGGCTCTTCAGCCGGGCGCTGCTGGAAACCGGCACGGCGAAAGAGGATTTCGTCGCGCTGTCGCAGCGCATCGGACGGCTGACGGGCGGCATCGCGGCGTCGAGCATGACATCGGTCATTCCCGGCGAGACGGCGAGCGCGGCATGGCTGTTCCTCCGCGCTAAGGCGATGCCGGAAAAGGCCGGTGAGATGTTCGCGATCCTGCGCGACGTGCTGCTGACGGCGCGCCTCGACAATCGCGAGCGCATCGAACAGCTGGTCAATGAGGAGCGCGCCGCGCTCGAAGCGCGGCTGGTGCCGGGCGGCTCGTTCTTCGCCGGCCAGCGTCTGCGCTCCAGCCTGAACGAGGCGGAATGGGCCGCCGAACAGATGGATGGCCTCGCGCAGCTCGCATTCCTGCGTCGCCTCACCGCCGACTTGAAGAGCGGCGCCGCCGATGCGGCCGCTTCCCTGGCGCGGATCAGGGACATTCTCGTCGATCGCCATTCGATCGTCTGCAATGTTACGGCCGGCGGCGCCGAGCTGACGCGGGTCGAGCCGGAGCTTGGCCGTTTTCTCGATGCGCTTCCCTCCGCGAGCGCGCCCAGGCCCGGCTGGCCGCGGCAAGAGCTGCCGCGTTTCGAGGGGCTGACGATTCCGGCCAAGGTCAATTACGTCGCCAAGGGCGAAAGCCTGCCGAAGCTCGGCTACAAGCCGGGCGGCGCGGCGATGGTCGCCTGCAATTGGCTGCGCGGCACCTGGCTGTGGGAAAAGGTTCGCGTGCAGGGCGGCGCCTATGGCTCGTTCACGGCGCTGGACCGGCGATCGGGCGTCCTCACTTTCCTGTCCTACCGGGACCCCAACCTGCTGGAGACCATCGCCACCTATGATGGCGCGGCGAGCTTCCTGCGCAAGGCGGCCGGCAATGCGACCGAGCTTGAGCGCAGCGTCATCGGCACCATTGGCCAGATCGACACCTATCGCCTGCCTGACGCGAAAGGCTTCGTGTCGCTGCAACGGCATTTGCTGAAGGACACGGAGGAAGCCCTCCAAACCTTACGCGACGAGGTGCTGACCACCAGCCCGGCCGAAATCCGCGCCTTCGCCGGGGCGCTCGACGCGGTCGCGGCGCATGGCCGGACGGTGGTGCTGGGATCCGAAGAGGCGATCCTGGCAGCCAACGAAAAGCTGGAAGACCGCTTCACCGTCACCAAAATCCAATAGCGCCGCATTGCAAAAGCCCGCCGGAACAGCGGGCTTGCATGCGGAACATCGGAGCTGCCCGGCGCGTCAGCCGAATTTGACTTGCAGAATCTCATAGGATTTGTGGCCGCGCGGCGTCGAGACCTCGACCACGTCGCCCTTGCGCTTGCCGATCAGCGCGCGCGAAATCGGCGAGTTGATCGCGATCTTGCCGCCCTTCACATCGGCCTCGAAATCACCGACGATCTGATAGGTCAATTCGTCCTCGGTGTCCTCATCGACGATGCGCACGGTCGCGCCGAATTTCACGGTATCGCCGGAGAGCTTCGACACGTCGATCACATCGGCGCGCGACAACTTATCTTCCATGTCGGCGACGCGGGCTTCGTTCATGCCCTGCTGTTCCTTCGCCGCGTGATATTCGGCGTTTTCCGAAAGGTCCCCATGCGCCCGAGCTTCCGCGATCGCCTTGATGATGCGCGGACGTTCAATAGTTTTCAGCAGCTTCACTTCGGCTTCCAACGCTGCATATCCCGCTGCGGTCATCGGAACTTTTTCTAAGGACATTCCAAATTCTCCCTTGGCCCCAGAACCTCCCCAGGCCATGTCGTCTTGAACGGATTTATGGAAACGGAAGCGACGGTAAAGCGTGCGATTCTCTAGGATTGCACGCTTTGCCCGCCTTGGCCGATATATTTTTGCAAAGGGGCCACTTCAAGTATCCCGGCCCGCATTGCTGAAATTGCCTTCGTCACAGCCAATGCACCCGATATGGTTGTATAATACGGTATGTGATGGAGCAACGCCGTCCGCCGGATCTCGGAACTGTCGGCCAGCGCCTTCGCCCCTTCCGTGGTATTGAATACTAGCGCCACTTCGCCGTTCTTAATAGCGTCCACGATATTCGGTCGGCCTTCAAGAACTTTGTTGATCCGTTCGCACGGAATTCCATTGGCTTCAAGATGCCGCTTGGTGCCTCTAGTTGCCAGGATCTTAAAACCCATCGACACAAGATCGCGCATCGACCGTATGACCCGGTCCTTGTCCGCGTCCTTGACGGAGACGAACACCGTGCCAGTGACCGGCAGCTTGCTGCCGCTGGCGATCTGGCTCTTGGCGAAGGCGACGGCATAGTCCATATCGATGCCCATGACCTCCCCGGTGGAGCGCATTTCGGGCCCGAGCACCGGATCGACTTCGGGGAAGCGTGCGAAGGGGAACACCGCCTCCTTCACCGCGATATGGGAGTATTTCGGCTCCTTGAGCGCGAGGTCGCGCAGCTTCGTGCCCGCCATCACCTTCGACGCGATGCCCGCGATCGGCAGCCCGACGGTCTTGGCGACGAAGGGGACGGTGCGGCTGGCGCGCGGATTGACCTCAAGAATGTAGATTTCACCATCCTTGATAGCGAATTGCACGTTCATCAGACCGACAACCTTGAGCGCCAGGGCAAGCTTGCGCGTCTGATCGTTCAGCTCCTCGATCAGCCCGTTGGAAAGGGAATAGGGCGGCAGCGAACAGGCCGAATCGCCGGAATGAACGCCGGCTTCCTCGATGTGTTCCATGATGCCGCAGATGAAGACATCCTCACCATCGGCGATGGCGTCCACATCCACCTCGATGGCGTCGCGCAGATAGCTGTCGAACAACAGCGCGTTCTTGCCCAACAGCGCGTTGATCTGCGCCACCGGCTGACCGGGAAAGCGGTTGCGGATGTCGGGCGGCACGAAAGAGGCCAGCGTCGTTTCGATATATTCCTCAAGGCCGGTGGTGTCGTGGACGATCGCCATGGCGCGCCCGCCCAGCACATAGGAGGGCCGGATCACCAGCGGGAAGCCGATCTGCCCGGCGACCTCATGCGCCTGCTTCACGCAGGTGGCGATGCCGTTGCGGGGCTGGCGCAGTCCGAGCTGCTCGATCAGCAGTTTGAAGCGGTCGCGGTCTTCGGCCAGGTCGATGGCGTCGGGCGATGTGCCAAGGATCGGCACATCGGCGGCTTCGAGCGCCTGGGCCAGCTTCAGCGGTGTCTGCCCGCCGAACTGCACGATGACGCCTTTAACGCTGCCGTTCCGGCGTTCCGTGCGGACGATCTCCAGCACGTCCTCGGCCGTTAGCGGCTCGAAATAAAGCCGGTCGGAGGTGTCGTAATCGGTGGACACGGTCTCGGGGTTGCAATTGACCATGATGGTCTCGTAGCCGGCCTTGGACAGCGCGAAGGCGGCGTGGCAGCAGCAATAATCGAATTCGATGCCCTGGCCGATGCGGTTCGGGCCGCTGCCGAGAATGATGATCTTTTCGCGGGATGTCGGCTCGGCTTCGCAGACCGGCGTGCCAAAGCCGCTCTCATAGGTGGAATACATGTAGGGCGTCGGCGAGCGGAATTCGGCGGCGCAGGTGTCGATGCGCTTATAGACCGGATGCACGCCGAGCGCATGGCGGCGGCGCGTCACCTCTTCCGCCGCAAGCCCGGACAGGGCCGCCAGACGTTCGTCGGAAAACCCCTTGGCTTTCAGCGCGCGAAATGGCTGCTCCTTCTCGGGCAGACCATGGGCGCGGACGCGGTTTTCCCAATCGACGATGTCCTGGATCTGCGCCACGAACCATGGGTCGATCTTGCACGACAGATAGATCTGCTCGTGATCGACATTGAGCCGCAGCGCCTGCGCCACTTTCAGAATGCGGTCCGGCGCCGGACGGCCGAGCGCCTCGCGGACGATGTTCTTGTCGTCGCCCTTGCCCCAGCCCTCGAAATACACGTCGTCCAGGCCCGTCAGCTCGGTTTCCATCGAGCGCAGCGCCTTTTGCAGCGATTCCTGGAAGGTGCCGCCCAGGCCAAGCACCTCGCCGACCGACTTCATCGAGGTGGTCAGTGTCGAATTGGCGCCGGGAAATTTCTCGAAGGCGAAGCGCGGAATTTTGGTGACGACATAATCGATGCTGGGCTCGAAGGAGGCAGGCGTCGCGCCCTGGGTGATATCGTTGTCGAGTTCGTCCAGCGTGTAGCCGACCGCCAGCCGCGCCGCCACCTTGGCGATGGGAAACCCGGTCGCCTTGGAGGCCAGTGCCGAGGAGCGCGACACTCGCGGGTTCATCTCGATGACGACCAGCTGGCCATCCACCGGATTGACCGCGAACTGCACGTTCGAGCCGCCCGTATCGACGCCGATCTCGCGCAGCACGGCGATCGCCGCGTTGCGCATCACCTGATATTCCTTGTCGGTGAGCGTCAGGGCCGGCGCGACGGTGATCGAGTCGCCGGTATGCACGCCCATCGGGTCGACATTCTCAATGGAGCAGACGATGATGCAATTGTCCGCGCGGTCGCGGACAACCTCCATCTCATATTCCTTCCAGCCGAGCACCAATTCCTCGACCAGCACTTCGCGCGTCGGCGAGGCGTCGAGGCCGCGCTCGATGATGCGCAGATATTCCTCGCGGTTGTAGGCGACGCCGCCGCCGGTGCCGCCCAGCGTGAAGGACGGGCGGATGATGGTGGGCAGGCCGACCACTTCCAGCGCCTTCAGCGCCTCGGGCAGGTCGTGCGCCAGCATGGAAGCGGGGGTGGCCAGGCCGATCTTGCGCATCGCCTGGCGGAAGCGGTCGCGGTTCTCGGCCTTGTCGATGGCGTCGGCACTGGCGCCGATCATCTCCACGCCAAAGCGATCCAGCGTGCCGTCGCTGTGCAGCGCCAGCGCCGTATTGAGCGCTGTCTGACCGCCCATGGTCGGCAGCAGCGCCATTTTCTCGTCCGGATACGCCGCGCGCTCGCGCGCGATGACCTTGGCGACGATTTCCGGCGTGATCGGCTCGATATAGGTGGCGTCGGCCAGATCCGGGTCGGTCATGATCGTCGCCGGATTGGAATTCACCAGCACGATCCGGTATCCTTCGGCGCGAAGCGCCTTGCACGCCTGGGTGCCGGAATAATCGAATTCGCAGCCCTGGCCGATGACGATCGGGCCGGCTCCGATGATCAGGATGGAGTCGATGTCTGTGCGCTTGGGCATAGATTTCTGCAAAAGGTTCTGGGCGCTTATAAAGGAAATGAAGCGGGTTACAACAAGGGAAGCGGATTGCTCCCACGACTTTGCCGGAAGATAGAGCATGTGCGCGGGTGTATCTGCGATGAACGGGACATGAAGAATTCATGATCGTACGGATCTGGAGAGGCTGGGCGGCGCTGGCGAATGCGGCGGACTATCCGGCGCATTTCCGCCGGCGGGTGCTGCCCGAGCTTCGCGCCACCGAAGGGTTTCTCGAAGCCAAACTGCTGCGCCGCGATCTGACCGATCGCATCGAGTTCATGGTGATGACGCGGTGGCAATCGCTGGACGCGATCCGCGCCTTTGCCGGTGCGGCGCTGGACAGGGCGGTGGTCGAACCCGGCGCGCTGGCGGCCCTCGAAGCGTTTCGACGAGACGGTGCTGCACTACCAGGTGATCGACAGTTCGGGGGACTGAGACCGGCGCCGTCGGCGCCCGCTATTGCGCTTGACCGTTTCGGCAAAAATCGACATGGTGCCAGCATGACGACCGAGCGCCAAACCGGCATTGCAATCATCTGCTGCATTATTATCGCGAGCTAAGATCAAGCTGGCGCGGCCGTTCTCCCTTTCCCAAAATCGAAACGAGCGTCGCGCCTCGCCATAGCTGAGGAGACGGCTTCGTGACTTTGAAGCTTTACAACACGCGTACGCGGACCAAGGAAGAGTTCCAGCCGCTCGATCCGGCCAATGTGCGCATGTATGTTTGCGGCCCGACGGTTTACGACTACGCCCATATCGGCAATGCGCGGCCGGTCATCGTGTTCGACGTGCTGTACCGGCTGCTGCGGCACCTCTATGGCGAAAGCCACATCACCTACGTCCGCAACATCACCGATGTGGACGACAAGATCAACGCGCGGGCGGCGGAGCTTTATCCGGATATGCCGCCCGAGGCCGCCATCCGCAAGCTGACCGACGAGACCGCCGCGCAGTTCCACCGCGATGTGGCCGCGCTCGGCTGCCTGCCTCCGACATACGAGCCGCGCGCGACCGAATATATCGCGCAGATGCGGACGATGATCGAGACGCTGGTCGACAAGGGCTGCGCCTATATCGCCGAGGATCACGCGCTCTTCCAGGTCTCCGCGATGCCGGATTATGGCCAGCTCGCCCGCCGCTCGCTCGACGAAATGCGGGCCGGCGCGCGCATCGAGGTCGCGCCCTATAAGCGCGATCCGATGGACTTCGTGCTCTGGAAGCCCTCGAAGGCCGGCGAACCCTCCTGGCCGTCGCCGCGCGGCATCGATGCGCCCGGCCGCCCCGGCTGGCATCTCGAATGCTCGGCCATGGCGGAAGCGCTGCTCGGCGAAACCTTCGACATCCATGGCGGCGGCATCGATCTGGTCTTCCCGCATCACGAGAACGAGGTCGCGCAAAGCCGCTGCGCCTACGGCACGGACATCATGGCGAATGTCTGGATGCATAACGGCCATCTGCAGGTCGAAGGCGCCAAGATGGCCAAGAGCGAAGGGAATTTCGTCACGATCAACGAATTGCTTCAGGAGTGGCCGGGCGAAGTGCTTCGGTTCAACATGCTCCGCACGCAATATCGCCAGCCGATCGACTGGACGTTGGCCGGGCTTTCGGAGAGCGCCGAAGCGCTCGATAAGATCAGAAAATACGCGCTGGTGGACAAAGAGGCCGAACTGCCGCAGCCGGTCATCGATGCGCTGCTTGACGACCTGAACACCCCGCAAGCGATCGCAGAGCTCTATACGATTTTCAAGGCTGACAAGGGCGCAACTTTCAGCGGTTTTGCCTTCGCGGATCATGCCTTCTCGCAGCCAAGCCAGCTTCGCAACAAGGCTCGTATCGCGAGGGGCGTCATGGTCTTCTTGGGGTTGGAGGGCGCATTAGACCCCGATTGGCGCAGCCGCAAACACCCAGCTGCGGCCTCGATCGACGAAGGCGCGGTCGAGCGCCTCATCGAATCGCGGAAGCAAGCCCGCAGGGCCAAAAACTGGATGGAAGCCGATCGAATCCGCGATGAATTGGCGGCGCAGGGCATCGCGCTTAAAGACGCCAAAGACCCGATGACCGGTGAGATCGAGACCACCTGGGAGATCGCGCGGTGAGGCGACGCGACCGCGACCGCCGGCTCCGACATCAGGGCTTCACTATCGCCCCCTATTGGAATGCGGACATTCTCGCCAACCCTGACGGGGTTCTCACGTCATTGCTGCAACAGACCGCCGCATTTCAGGAAACAGTATCATGAGCGAATGCATCATCGACCATACCAGCCTGAGCGTCGCGGATTTCGCCGGCATGACAGCCTTCTACGAGAAGGCGCTGGCCCGCTCGGCATCACCGCGATGATGCGCTTCGGCAAGGACGTGACCGGCGAATATCGACGTCGCCGGGCTCGGGCGCGAAAAGCCGTTCCTGTGGATCGCCGACGGAGGCAAGGCCGAGCCGCACGTCCATATCGCGATCAGGGCGGATAGCCGCGCCCAGGTCGATGCCTTCCACAAGGCGGCGCTGGCGGCCGGTGGCAAGGACAATGGCGCGCCCGGGCCTTCGCCCGCATTATCACCCCGATTATTACGCCGCCTTCATCATCGATCCCGAGGGCCACAATCTCGAAACGGTCTGCCATACGAGCGAGCAATGAGCACCGATAGTCTGCATACGGGCGGTTGCCAATGCGGCGCGGTGCGCTACGCCTTCGCAACCGATCCCATCGACCCGCATATCTGCCATTGCCGCATGTGCCAGAAGGCGTTTGGCGGCTTCTTCGCGCCGCTCGCGGGCGTTTCGCTCAGCGATCTCACCTGGACGCGCGGGGCGCCGGCCTATTTCCGCTCGTCAAACCTGGCTGAGCGCGGCTTTTGCGCCGGCTGCGGCACGCCGCTGAGCTTCCGCTATCTCGACAGCGACATGATCAATGTCTCTATCGGCAGCCTCGACCGGCCCGCCGAGCGTGCCGCCGGGCAAGCAATATGGCACCGAGAGCCGCATGCCCTGGTTCGGCGAGCTCTTCGCACTGCCCGGCACCCGCACCGAGGACGATCTGCCCGCCGACCTGCAAGACCGCATGACATCAGCGCAGCACCCCGATCGCGAGGCGTCCGAGACCCCGCGCCAGAACGGATAGACCCATGAGCAAAGAGCGGCTTTACCTTTTCGACACGACGCTGCGCGACGGCGCGCAGGCGCAGGGCGTGACCTTCTCGGTCGAGGACAAACTGCTCATCGCGCGCACGCTCGACAAGCTGGGCCTGGATTATATCGAGGGCGGCTATCCCGGTGCGAACCCCACCGACACGACGTTCTTCGCCGAGAAGCGGGAGCTGGAGAACGCGCGTCTCACCGCGTTCGGCATGACCAAGCGAGCCGGACGCTCGGTGTCCAACGATCCCGGTTTCGCCGAGATCCTGCAGGGCCGAGGCGGACGCGATCTGCCTTGTCGCCAAGAGCTGGGATTTTCATGTCCAGGTGGCGCTCGGCGTCAGTCCGGAAGAGAATTTGGAGGCCATCGCCGACTCCGTCCGCGCCATCCGCGAGACCGGCCGCGAGGCGATGGTCGATTGCGAGCATTTCTTCGACGGCTATAAGGCGAACCCCGATTACGCTCAGGCCTGCGCCCGCACCGCGCATGAGGCAGGCGCCCGCTGGGTAGTGCTTTGCGACACCAATGGCGGCGCGCTGCCGCATGAGGTCGCGGCCATCGTCGCCGCCATGGTGAAGATCGTGCCCGGCGACCATCTCGGCATCCACACGCATAATGATACGGAGAACGCCGTCGCCAATACGCTGCTGGCGGTGCAGGCGGGCGCGCGGCAGGTGCAGGGTACGCTGAACGGCATCGGCGAACGCTGCGGCAACGCCAATCTCGCCTCGATCGTCCCGACGCTGCTGCTCAAACCCGATTTCGCCGACCGCTTCGAAACCGGTATCGATCTCGACCGGCTGAAATGGCTGACCCACGCATCGCGGCTGCTGGATGAGGTGCTGAACCGTGCGCCGAACCGCGCGGCGGCCTATGTCGGCGAAAGCGCCTTCGCGCATAAGGGCGGCATCCATGCCTCGGCCGTGCAGAAGGATTCGCGCACCTATGAGCATGTGCCGCCGGAAGCGGTGGGAAACAGCCGCAGGCTGCTGGTCTCCAACCAGGCGGGGCGCTCCAACATTCTCGCCGAGCTGGAGCGCATCGGCATCCAATTGCGCCCCGACGATCCGCATGTCGCGCAATTGCTCGGCGAGGTGAAGCGGCGCGAATCGCTCGGCTACGCCTATGAGGCGGCGGACGCCTCGTTCGAGCTGTTGGCGCGGCGCGTGCTGGGCGAGGTTCCGGAATTCTTCAAGGTCGACAGTTTCCGCGTGCTGGTGGAGCGCCGCCACAATGCGCTGGGCGAGTTGATCACCGTCTCGGAGGCGATCGTCAAGGTGACGGTCGCCGGCGAGACCGTGATGAATGTCGGCGAGGGCAACGGTCCGGTGCATGCGCTCGATCAGGCGCTGCGGCGGGATCTGGGCAAATACCAGGATTATATTCGCGGCATCGAGCTGGTGGATTACAAGGTGCGCATCCTCACAGGCGGCACCGACGCCGTCACCCGCGTGCTGATCGAAACGCATGACCGGGACACGCGCAGCCGCTGGTTCACCGTCGGCGTTTCCCCCAATATCGTCGATGCCTCCTTCGAGGCGCTGCTCGATTCCATCACCTACAAGCTCCTGAGGGATAAGGCCCCCGCGCCGGAAACGCTGGCCGCTTAAACCCTGGCGCTCTAAGCCATCTTCCGGTGAAGACCGGCAAGCGGTTTTGCGTTAAAGGTCATGCAGACAAGGGGATGGAGGTTCCCGTTCCGACGTGGTCGGAGTGGGCCTAACGGGGGGGCGGCATGGCTTTTCGGATATGGCTTTTTATCGCGGCGTTATCGGGACTGACGGCGGTGCTCGCCGCGGGCTATGGCGCGCATTCGCTGAACGGCATCACGACATTTTCGACGGCGGTGAAGATTTACGAAACCGGACAGCTGTTTCACATGCTGCACAGCATCGCCCTGTTCGGCATCGCCATTCTGTTCGCCGCGACGGACGGCTGGCGCGGAACGTTCACGAATTGGGCGCTGCAGATCGCGGCGCTCGCCTTCCTGCTCGGCATCGTGCTGTTTTCCGGCGGCATCTATTACAGCGTCTTCAAGGGCGCGCAGGTGGGTCTGCCGGTGGTGCCGACGGGCGGCGGGCTGTTCCTGCTCGGCTGGGCGGCGCTGGCGATTTCGGCATTCGGCTTTGGTCGCAGGCTGCCCTGAACGGGGCCTATGCTGTAAGCCGTCAATGCGTCCGGTTGGCAACGAAGTCGGCGGCGGCGGCGAGCATGTCGGCGGCGGCCCCGAAGGGCGCCAGCGCGTCCAGCGCCTGTCCCTGGAACCCGGCGAGCCGCGCGCGTGCGGCGTCGACGCCGATCAGCCCGACCAGCGTCGCCTTGCCGGCGTCCTTGTCTTTGGCAACGGCTTTGCCGACCACGGCGGCGTCGCCGTCAACGTCGAGCAGATCGTCGGCGAGCTGGAAGGCGAGACCCAGCGCCGTCCCATACTCCCTCAGCGCCCGCCGCTGCGCCGCGCCTGCATCGGCAAGTATGGCGCCCGCCTCGCAGGCGAACAGGATCAGCGCCCCGGTCTTCATGGCCTGGAGCCGCAGAACATCGGCTTCCGACGCCGCGGCGCCCGGCGCCATCAGGTCAAGCATCTGACCACCCGCCATGCCCGCCCGCCCGGAGGCGCGAGCCAGGGTCAAGGCCAGGGCGGAGCGGATCGCCGGGTCGGGGTGCGTCGCAGGATCGGCGAGGATTTCGAACGCCAGCGTCAGCAACGCATCGCCCGCCAGGATCGCCGTCGCTTCATCGAACGCCTTATGGACGGTGGGGCGCCCGCGCCGCAAATCGTCGTCATCCATAGCCGGCAGATCGTCATGCGCCAGCGAGTAGCAGTGGATGCATTCGAGCGCCGCCGCCGTATTCAGCGCCGCTTCATCCGGCAGCCCGCAAATCCGGGCGCTTTCAAGCACGAGGAACGGCCGCAAGCGCTTGCCGCCGCCTAGCACCGCATGCCGCATCGCCTGCGCCAGCCGCTCGGGAACAAAGCCGTGCTGTTCGGAATTGGCCAACCAATAATCGAGGCGCGTGTCGATAAGGGTTGCGCAGCTTTGGAGCCGGCCGCTAAAGTTTTTTGAGTTATGAGTGCCGTTCACGCTGTTCACCGATGACATTTTCTGCCGAAAAGATGCGCCAGATGCGCGCGAAGCTCAAGTCTGCCGTCGGCGTTTTGAGGCGCCGGGCTGTTTTGAGCGCACGCGAGGCGGGACTTGTGTTGCGCAAAGCACGGGAAATGCCACCAGAATGGCTGGGGGGTCGCGCGTCGATGCCCGTGGTGCCGGAAAGCTGGGTGGCGGCGCCGGATGCAATTTCCGCTTTTCCGGAACGGCAGGCGCCGCTCGATCGGCGTGAGGCGGCAGGTTGGCGGGACCGGCATCCGGGTGTCGCCAAGACGCTAAAATATACCGGCATCGCGCTGATCGTCTGGCTCGCCCTCCCCTATCCGCTGATGCTGGTCTACCGGTTCGTCGATCCGCCGATCTCGGCGCTGATGCTCCGCAACACGCTGCTGGGCCGTCATGTCGATCAGGACTGGGTGGACTTTGGGGACATCTCGCCCAATCTGGCGACGGCGGTGGTGATTGCGGAGGATGCCGCCTTCTGCCGCCATTCCGGCGTCGATTGGACTGCTGTGGGCGAAGCGATCGACGATCTGGGGGACGGCGACAGGCCGCGCGGCGCGAGCACCCTGCCCATGCAGGCGGCAAAGAACCTGTTTCTGTGGCCGGAGCAGAACTATCTGCGTAAGGCGCTGGAAGTGCCGCTCGCCTATTTCATGTCGTTCGTGTGGCCCAAGCAGCGCGTGGTGGAAGTCTATTTGAACATCGCCGAATGGGGGCGGGGCATTTACGGCGCCGAGGCCGCCGCACGCCACTATTTCGGCACTTCCGCCGCCTCACTGAGCCCGAGAGAAGCGGCCCTGCTTGCGGCATCGCTGCCAAATCCGCGCCGGCGCAATCCCGGCAATCCGAGCGCCCAGCTGCGGACCCTAGCCGGCCGCATTGAGGCGCGCGTCAACCGGGAATCGGCAGACGCCGCTTGCATTTTCGAGCGCTAAATTCCTTTGTTTGGGCACGATTTTTCAGGAAAACCGGCGTCCATCCCGCCTTCGCGGGGACATGCTTTTCCCGATCGTGCTCTGAAGTCCCGTCTTGGCTTCAAGCCGGGTGAGCCGTCATCGCGCTGACATCCTTGAGCAGCACCTCGGGGTCGCAGGTGAAATTGGCGAGAATCGGCAGCATCGCACCGCCGAGGGCACGCGCCTCACCGCCGATCGTGCCGGCCGTGATTTCGAACGGGGTCAGACCCTGGCAATCCAGCTTTGCGATCTGTGCCCGCGTTCCGGCGATGATCTCCGCCAGCACATTGCGGGGCATGGCCCCGTCGATCCGCACGACCGGGAAATCGATGACCGAGAGGCTCGCGACAATAGCCGCCGCCAGGCTTTGCGACACACGGTCGATCCAGCTTTTCAGCGGCGGTCCGAGCTTCGTCCAATCGGCCTGCGGGTTCTGCAGGAGCGAAGCATCGAGGCCGCTCTGCACCAGCGCTCTTTCCAGGCTCATCAACGAAGCATGATGGATGAGCTGCGACATGCCTCCATCGGCATGGACGGGCATGGAGCCGATCGCCCCCGCATTGCCCGAGCGGCCCGCATAGAGGGCGCCGTTCAGCACGACGCCGCCGCCGACGAAAGAGCCGATGAACACATAGAGAAAATCGGAGTGGCGTCCACGATCGAGATGGGCGAGTTCGGCACCGCAGGCTGCCGTCGCGTCGTTGGCGAGCATCGCCGGCAGTCCGGTATGGCGGCTAATTTCCGCCGCGACGTCGAGGGTCCGCCAGCCATCGAGCGCCGCCGGCGGCGCAGCGATTTCGCCGGCCCACTCCCAGATTTCGAACGGCATGGCGATGCCGACGCCGATGAAACGGCCATGCTTGTACTGGCGCCGCATCGCCGCGACCTGCTGGCGCAGGAACGACAAGGTCGTACTCGGGGAGGGGTAAGGGTAGGTCAGCTTTGCGCGGCCCAGAATGGCGCCCAGAAAATCGCACAGCACCAGATCGGTGCTTCGCCGCCCGATTTTGACGCCGAAGGACAGCGCCCCCATGGGATTGAGGGCATAGGGGACCGAGGGCTGGCCGATCCGCCCCCGCAACCGTTCCTGCGGCAAAACCAGCCCGTCGGTTTCCAGCCGTTTGACGATCTGCGACAGCGCTTGCGCGGAGAGCCCGGTAAGGCGGGCGAGCGCGGCTTTTGGCAGCGGACCGTTGCGGCGGATGAGGGAGAGCGTCAGGCGCTCATTATAGGCACGCGCACCGACCTGGTTCGCACCGCCACCAAGCCGGCTCAGGGATTCCGTTCCTGCCGGACCGGAATCGATGTCGGTCTTCGTCATCCCCTCCCCAGCAGGCCACAACTGTATTAGACTTGATTGGTTCAGTTGGTCATCGCCCGGTCCAAAGGTCAATAAATAAATCAACTTGGTTTACTTATTGACAGACGTAGCGTCTTGTGGCCCCTTTAAACCTGTCCCTCGCTAAGGGGCAGACATAAGCCGCCGGTACAAAGGCGGACGCGGAAAATGGTCGAGAGCGGCTCGGCCGTGAGGAAACATATTCGGTCATCGTCATTCCGGCGAGACGGTCTAAGGAGTGAATTATGTCTATCACATCAAGAAGAGCGGTGCTCTTGGCGCCGGTCGCTGCACTTGCGCTTGGGTTGTCTGTTGCGACGCCTGCGACCTCGCAGGACAAAATCGTCGTCGGCCTCATCACCAAGACCAACACCAATCCGTTTTTCGTCAAGATGAAAGAGGGCGCGCAGGCGAAAGCCAAGGAGCTTGGCGTCACCTTGCAGGCCTATGCCGGCAAGTCCGATGGCGACAATGACGGCCAGGTCCGCGCGATCGAAGCGCTGATGGCCGCCGGCGCCAAGGGCATCCTGCTCGTCCCAAGCAATTCGACGGCGATCATTCCGACCGTCGAGAAGGCGCGCAAGGCCGGCGTTCTCGTCATCACGCTGGATACGCCGCTCGATCCGGTCACCGCGGCCGACGCCAATTTCGCCACCGATAATTTTAAGGCCGGCGAGTTGATCGGCCAGTGGGCCAAGGCGACCCTGGGCGACAAGGCGGCCAGCGCCAAGATCGCGACGCTCGATCTCGCCGCCAATCAGCCGACCGTCGACTATCTCCGCCACAACGGCTTCCTGACCGGCTTCGGCATTCCCGTCAAGGATCCCAAGCACTATGCCATGAGCGACAGCCCGCAGATCGTCGGCTCCGACGTGACCGCGGGTTCGACCGACGGCGGGCGCAAGGCGATGGAGAACATCCTGCAGAAGGCGTCCGACATCAACGTTGTTTACGCCATCAACGAACCTGCGGCGGACGGCGGCTATGCGGCGCTCAAAGCGGCGGGCAAGGAAAAGGGCGTGCTGATCGTCGGTGTGGACGGCGGCTGCCCCGGCATCAAGAGCGTCAAGGCCGGCGTGATCGGCGCGACGTCGCAGCAATATCCGCTGTTGATGGCGTCAGAGGGCGTGCAGGCTGTCGTCGACTTCGTCAAGAACGGCAAGAAGCCCGTGAGCATGGACACGGGCGAGAAGCTCGTGACCGACCATCCGGTTCCTGGCGTTCCCTCGATCGACACCGCGGAAGGCGCCAAACTCTGCTGGGGTTGATCTTCCCAAGCTTTGGCCGCTTAATCATCTGAACCGTCGGCGCTCGAGGGACTGGTCCTAGAGCGCCGATTTCGTGAAGGCTCAAGCCCGCGAAATTCAGGGGGTAAACGATGACGGACACCTCGCAGAGCGGGCGGCCTGTGCCGCAGGAATTCGAAAAGGTGCTGGCCGCCGCCGCCGCAACGCAGGCGTCGTTCGAGGAGGAAAGGCTTCCGTTCGCCAAGCGCGTTCAACGGTTCCTCCATTCCTATCCGACGGTTGTTCCATTCGTCGTCTTGCTGCTGGGCCTTTTGCTCGGCGTGAGCGTCAATTATTCCCACTTCGTCACCGGCAGCAACCTCTCGACCGTTCTGATTCAGGTGACGATCGTCGGCTTCCTTGGCATCGCGCAAACCCTGGTGATCCTCACCGCCGGCATCGATCTTTCGGTCGGCGTGATCATGGTGATCTCCTCCGTCGTGATGGGGCGCCTGGCGGTGATCGACGGCATCCCGATCCTCCTGGCGTTTCCGCTGGGGCTGCTGTGCGGCCTCGCCTTCGGCACCCTCAACGGCACGTTGGTCACGCGGCTGAAGATGCCGCCGTTCATCGTTACGCTCGGCACGCTCAGCATCATCGGCGCGCTCAATACCTTCTACTCGCAAAGCGAGACCATTCGGTCTCAGGACATCGAGGCTACTGCGCCATTTCTGCAGTTGATGGGCGTTCCGATCGAAATCGGCGGGGCGCGCATCATTCTCGGCAGCTTTCTGCTGATCGGTGTTGCCGTTGTCGTCTGGTACATCCTCAATCGCACCGCCTATGGCCGCCATGTCTACGCGACGGGCGACGATCCGGAGGCGGCCCGCCTCGCCGGCATCAACACCGACCGCGTCCTGCTGAGCGTCTACGTGCTTGCCGGACTTATTTCAGCGATCGCCGGCTGGGTGCTGATTGGCCGCGTCGGCGCGATAAGCCCCACGGCGGGCGAGAACGCCAATCTCGACAGCATCACCGCTGTGGTGATCGGCGGAACGAGCCTGTTCGGCGGGCGCGGCTCCATCGTCGGCACCTTGATCGGCGCGCTGATCGTCGGCGTGTTCCGCTCCGCCGTATCGCTCGCCGGGCTTGACGTGCTCTGGCAGGAATTCGCCATCGGCATTCTGATCATCGTCGCCGTGGCGCTCGACCAATGGATCCGGAGGATTTCAAATTGAGCGTTCAGCCCATTCTGACCGCGCGCAATCTGGTCAAGAAATACGGCCGCGTCACCGCCCTCGATCATGCCGATTTCGATCTTTATCCCGGCGAAATCCTCGCGGTGATCGGCGACAATGGCGCGGGAAAATCCTCGATGATCAAGGCGCTCTGCGGCGCCATGATCCCCGAATTCGGGAGAAATGCGGCTCGCGGGCGAAGTGATTCATTTTCGCTCGCCGATCGACGCGCGCGAAGCGGGCATCGAAACCGTCTACCAGACGCTGGCCTTATCGCCGGCCCTGTCGATCGCCGACAACATGTTTCTAGGCCGGGAAATCCGGTCGAAGGGCGTGATCGGCCGTCTGTTTCGCAGTCTGGATCGCAGCGCCATGCAGAAATTCGCGCGTGACAAGCTCAACGACCTCGGGATGATGACGATCCAGAACATCAACCAGCCCGTCGAGACGCTTTCCGGCGGACAGCGTCAGGGCGTCGCGGTGGCGCGGGCGGCGGCTTTCGCACGCCGCGTCATCATCCTGGACGAACCGACCGCGGCGCTGGGCGTCAAGGAGTCGCGGCGCGTCCTGGAACTGATCCTGGATGTCAAGCGGCGGGGATTGCCGATCGTGCTGATCAGCCATAATATGCCGCATGTGTTCGAGGTCGCCGACCGGATTCACATCCATCGGCTCGGCCGCCGCCTCACGGTCATCGACCCCAAGAAATACAGCATGTCGGATGCCGTCGCCCTCATGACGGGTGCCATGGCGCCGCCGCCCGACGCCTGACGCGGCTGGCCCGGCTGTCAAGCCCCAGCATCCGCCGCCGGGTAAACGGATGCGTCCGCTTTCGGCTCCGGCTTCAGATCGAGGGCCTGCAACGCGGATTTCAGCGCCTCGAAGCACGCGCCGTCGATGGCCGTGCCGACCATCTCCGACATGATGCCCAGAGCTTTAGAGCATTTTCCAGCAAAGTGGACGCCGGTTTGCGTCGAGAAAATGCGAGAAAACAAAGAATTAGAGCCGGCATGGCGGCGCGATAAGGCCGGTCGGCGCTCAGCGCGTCGAAAATATCGGCCACGGCCACGATCCTGGTGTCGAGGTCGATCTCGTCGCTTTCAGGCCGCGCGGATAGCCTTTGCCGTCGAGGCGCTCGGGCAGAGTGCATGATCCGTTAATGCTGATATAAAACGGGCTGTGCGTACCGCCGCAGCAACGATCGGCCGGAGACCGAAATCCGGCGCAACAGGGAGAAAATGCCATGTCCGCAACCGCATCCACCCGCACGGGTGTCTTCCCGATCGCGCCGACGCCCTTCCACGACAACGGCGACGTCGATCTCGACGGCCAGCGCCGCGTGCTGGACTGCATGATCGACCAGGGCGTGGATGGCATCTGCATTCTCGCCAATTTCTCCGAGCAGTTCCTGCTGACGGATGAGGAGCGCGCGACGCTGACGGAGCTGTGCCTGTCTCACGTCGGCGGCCGCACGCCGGTCATCGTCACGATCAGCCATTTCTCCACCCGCATCGCGGCGGAGCGCGCGCGCGATGCCGCCCAGCGCGGCGCCGACATGCTGATGCTGATGCCGCCCTATCATGGCGCACTGCTCAAGGCCGACGAAAAGGGTATCACCGAGCATTTCGCGGCTGTAGCCGAGGCGGGCGGCATTCCGCTGATGGTCCAGGACGCGCCGCTGAGCGGGGTCACGCTGTCGGTGCCGTTCCTGGCGCAGCTTGCCCGCGCGGTGCCGCTGGTGCGCTATTTCAAGATCGAGACGCCGTTCGCGGCCGGAAAGCTGCGCGCCCTCATCGCGGCTGGCGGCGAAGCGATCGCCGGACCGTTCGATGGCGAGGAATCGATCACGCTGATGGCCGACCTGGATGCGGGCGCGACCGGCACCATGTGCAGCGCGATGCTGCCCGATCTCATCAAACCGGTGGTCGAGCATCATCTCGCCGGCCGCCGCAAGGAGGCAGCCGCGCAGTATCAGCGCATTCTGCCACTGATCAATTTCGAGAACCGGCAATGCGGCCTGCGCGCCTGCAAGACGGTGATGCGGGAAGGCGGCGTGATCCGCTCCGACGCGGTGCGTCACCCGCTCGAAGCGCTGCATCCTGCCACGCGCGAGGGGCTGCTGGAGCTGGCGCGTGAAGCCGACCCGCTTGCCCTGCGCTGGGGGAAATAGGGCGTAGGGGCCTAGTCGGACCGCGCGGGCGCGCTTCGCTGTTCGCGAGCGGGAACAAGCTTTCGCGGAAGGCGCGCTGCAACTAGAGCGTCGGGCGAGAAGTGTAAATCGTGAGATTCCCTTTTCTCGCGAACAGTGATTCCGTGGGGTCGGGAGGGACCTCATGGGCAAATCTGTTTCGTTGGATCTTCGGCTTCGAATGGTGCGCGGCATTGCCTCTGGCAAGTCGCGCCGCGCGGTAGCGGCCCAGTTCGAGGTGGCGCCCTCGACGGCTGTGCGGGTGCAAGCCCGCTTTGCGGCTACCGGTTCGGTTGATCCGGCTAGACAGGGGCGCCCCAAGGGCTCGGGCAAGCTTGGCTCGTATCGGGAAGCCGTTCTCGACAAGGTGAAGGCGCAGCCGGACATCACCATGCCGGATCTGGCGGCTTGGCTGGAGGCGGCGCACGGGGTGACGGCCGATCCCTCGAACCTGTCCAAGTTTCTGTGCCGGCACGGGTTTACCTATAAAAAAAACGCTGCTGGCATCGGAAAAAGAACGCGCTGACGTCAGGGTGGCCCGCCAGATGTGGTGCGACCGTCGCCAGCCTTTCATGCGCCGCCAACCGGCGCGGCTCGTCTTCATCGATGAGACCAGTGTAAAGACCAACATGACGCCCTTGCGTGGGCGCAGCCTGAAGGGAGCGCGGCTCATGGCCGATGCTCCCTTCGGCAAGTGGCGAACCCAAACCCTGGTCGCCGGCTTGCGCTGCGATGAGCTCGTTGCCCCCTGGATCATCGAGGGGGCCATGGATGGTCCCACTTTCGACATCTACATCCGCACGCAACTCGCGCCAAACCTCAGGCAGGGCGATGTGGTGATCCTGGACAATCTGACCGTCCATAAAAGTCCGCGTGCGGCACAGGCTCTGGCCGAGCGCGGCGCCTGGTTCCTGTTCCTGCCGAAATACTCTCCCGACCTCAATCCGATCGAAATGGCCTTCGCCAAGCTCAAGACCCTCTTGCGAAAAGCCAAGGCAAGAACCTATGACGCCCTTTGGCGCGCCGTCGGCGATATTTGCAACCTCTTCGAGCCCCAGGAATGTTGGAATTATCTCAAGGAGGCGGGATATGTTGCAGGTTAATCGCCCGACGCTCTAGAGCGCGGCTCCGCGTTCAGTGGAGCGTCCGGCGCTCTAGAGCATTTTCCAGCAAAGTGGACGCCGGTTTGCGTCGTGAAAATGCGACAAAACAAAGAATTAGAGCCGCGCTCCGATGCAATCGGAGCGGCAAAGGCTCTAGCCCCAGCGGTTGAAGGCGGAATCGCTTCTGGCTTGTGCCGGGCCAGCGCCGAAAAGGGGACCAAAGATCATGCCCAACAATGCGAACACGATGCGGGTGACGATGACAAACCCCAAAAGCACCAGTTTATCGCCGCTGAGCAGAATATCCGTCCACACCAGATAGCGGTCCGACAGACCGACCTGCGACAGATATCCCGGAAGCTGCTGCGCCGCGGCAATAAGCTCGCGCATGAGCGTCGGAAATTCGATGGCGGTTGCGGCGAAGGCGATCGCACCGACCGCGAGCGTGAGGATGAAGGTGAAGGAATAGAATAGCAGTCGCATAATCCGCTCTCTTTCTTGCCGCTTCGCTGTCCGCAACAACGCGCGCAATTATCGTTACATAGAATTTCTGAACGCAAGCGGAGTTCCTATGGTGTCCGCCAGGTCGGCGTTATTATGACGCCGCGGAGGCGCGGGCTCGGGGCGAGCCCATGTGCCGTCTTTCAACGCAGCGTATATGAGAATCGACAGTACAGGAAGGACCGGTCGTAGAATGGCGGATGCCGCACTGGAGAACCTCGCCGTCACCGTGCTGGCGGGGCTGGTGGCCGGATGGCTCGCCGGCATCGTGACAAGAGGGAGCGGCTACGGCCTGGCTGGAAATATCCTCGTTGCGGTCGCCGGCGCAGCCGCGGGACTTTATCTCGGCGACTGGATGGGACTGGCGGCGCCCGGCGCTCTGCTGGGCAATGCCGTCTCGGCCCTGCTCGGCGCATTCGGGCTGCTTTACGTCCTCGCCCGCTTCCGGCGCGGATAGGGTGCACTTGCGCCAGCCTTGCGGGACGTGCCGCAATCTTCACGCTTGCGGCATTCGCATTTTGCACCTGCGAACGGGGAGCGCTATGATTCCCCGAGAGCGCCGGATCCCTCTCCGCCGGCTTCCACCACGACAGGGAACGCGATGAGCGAGCGCGCGAAGCGTGACAATCCATGGCTGATCCGGACCTATGCCGGACATTCCACGGCCAAGGCGTCGAACGAGCTATATCGGAAGAATCTGGCCAAGGGCCAGACCGGCCTGTCCGTCGCCTTCGACCTGCCGACGCAGACCGGCTACGATCCCGATCATCTGCTGGCGCGCGGCGAAGTCGGCAAGGTGGGCGTGCCGGTTTCCCATCTCGGCGACATGCGGGCGCTGTTCGACGGCATCCCGCTCGCCAGCATGAACACCTCGATGACGATCAACGCCACCGCCGCCTGGCTGCTGGCGCTCTATATTGCGGTCGCCGACGAGCAGGGCGCACCGCGCGGCGACCTGACCGGCACCATTCAGAACGACATCATCAAGGAATATCTCTCGCGCGGAACTTACGTGTTTCCGCCAGAACCCTCGATGCGGCTTATCAAGGACACCATCGTCTACACTTGGCGCGAAGTGCCGAAATGGAATCCGACCAATGTCTGCTCCTATCATCTGCAGGAAGCTGGAGCGACGCCGGTGCAGGAACTGGCCTATGCACTGGCCATCGCTCAGGCGGTGCTGGACACGGTAAAAGCCTCCGGCGAGGTGAGCGAGGCGGATTTTCCGCAGGTGGTCGGGCGCATCTCATTCTTTGTCAATGCCGGCGTGCGCTTCATTACCGAAATGTGCAAGATGCGCGCCTTCGTCGATCTGTGGGATGAGATTTGCGCCAGGCGCTACGGCGTTCTCGACGCAAAGCTGCGCCGCTTCCGCTACGGCGTGCAGGTCAACAGCCTCGGTCTCAGCGAGCAGCAGCCGGAAAATAATGTCTACCGCATCCTGCTGGAAATGCTGGCGGTGGTGCTGTCGAAAAACGCCCGCGCCCGTGCGGTGCAGTTGCCCGCCTGGAACGAAGCGCTGGGGCTACCGCGGCCCTGGGATCAGCAATGGTCACTGCGGATGCAGCAGATCGTCGCTTATGAGACCGATGTCCTGGAATTCGAGGATATTTTCGACGGCTCGGCAGTGATCCACGCCAAGGTCGAGGAGTTGAAGCGGCAGGCGCGCGAGGAGTTGGAGCGCATCGACGCCATGGGCGGCGCCGTCGCGGCGGTGGAATCGAGCTATATGAAGCAGCGGCTGGTCGAATCAAATGCGGCGCGGCTGCGGGCCATCGAATCCGGGGAGCAGGTCGCCGTCGGCGTCAACCGCTGGACGGAAACCGAAGCATCGCCGCTTGCCGCCGGCGGCGACGGCGGCATTCTCACCGTGCCGGAGTGGGTCGAGGACGAGCAGATCGCGCATCTGAAGGCCTGGCGATCGGCGCGCGACGCCGATGCGGTGGCGCAGGCGCTCGCAGGATTGCGCGCCGCCGCCCAGGACGGCCGCAACATAATGGAACCGTCGATTGCGTGCGCCAAAGCTGGCGTGACGACAGGCGAATGGGGCGAAACGCTCCGCGCTGTGTTCGGCGAATACCGTGCTCCGACCGGCGTCGGCAAGGTCCGCGCCGAGACCAGCGACGGCATCGAACGCATCCGCGCCGACGTCGACCGCGTCTCGGCGAAGCTCGGCCGCCGCATCAAATTTCTCGTCGGCAAGCCCGGCCTGGACGGCCACTCCAACGGCGCCGAGCAGATCGCGGTGCGGGCGCGCGATTGCGGCATGGAGGTCGTCTATGAGGGCATCCGCCTGACGCCGGCCGAGATCGTCAATGCCGCGCTTGAGGAAGGCGTGCATGTGGTGGGGCTGTCAATTCTGTCCGGTAGCCACGTTCCACTGGTGCGCGACATTATGGAACGCATGTGCGCGGCGGGGCTCGAAGGGGTGCCGGTGGTGGTCGGCGGAATTATTCCGCCTGAGGACGAATTGGCGCTGAAGGCGGCCGGGGTTGCCGCCGTCTACACGCCGAAAGATTTCCAGATCAATGAGATCATGGCGGGCATTGTGCGCCTGATCGACCCGGAAGCGTGTGCGGCGTAGGCTGAACATCGCCCTGGAAACACAGTTTTCAGCAGGGATTGTGCCCTTCCCGTCCTACTTGCAACATCGAAGCTAAATTATGGAATTTTTTACCAATCTTCAGCTTGCACCATCTTCTGCAAATCACGCATAGTTTCATCAACAAGAATCGGCGCGGGGGCGGACCGTAGCCGAGAAATTTAGACATTCGAGGGGGCCTATGCTGTCCGAATTGGCGTTTCGGGCGCAGCTAGTGATTCGCGAGCAGCGCGAGCTGTTCGATTATTGGCGCGCTTGCGCAAAAGGCACCAGCATGCCTTCGCGAACCCATATCAGCCCGGCATCAATTCCCGCTTTGCTGCCCGGAATCAGCATTCTGGATGCCGGCAGCCAACCGGATGAAATCATATACCGGCTCGCCGGTACACGGCTTCGCGACATTTTCGGCCGGGAAGTCACAGGAAAATCCGTGTTCGACCTGGAATTCGGCGAGAAGCGCAATTATTGGCTCGCCGTGTATCGCAAGGTGATCGACGAAAAGGTGCCGATGCAGGGCGCGATCAAGGGGCCGGTCGCCGACCGGGATCACGTCGTGCTGTTCTGGATGCGGCTGCCGCTCTCCGATGACGGCAAGGCGGTAAACAAAATCCTATGCCACGATGTGACCTTGCCGGTCAGCGTCGCTTATGAGCTGGATTCCGCCAAGCTCGGCAACAAAAACACCGGCTGACCGGGACGACGCCGCCCGCGTGGGACCGGCATTTGGCACGGCCCTCTCGCCGGCCAGCGCCGGCAAATGCAGAATTCTTCCATTCCGCACGGCGCCGGTCTGCTTTGCGAGGCGCCCCGATTTTCCGGGCGCCGCCTCCAGCCCGCGCAGATGCGCGCGTTCCGCTTTCAGGGCTTCCGCCAGGGCAAGATGCCGGTTCAGGTCGTAGCTCCAATGACCGCCACGGCCGCGCGAGCGCTCCGACCGCAGCGCCTTGCGCAGCAGCGCCAGGATCTTCGACGTTCCAGCGGCTGAAACATCCTGCAATTCCGCCGGCCAGAGGCCGATCAGCCTCGGCAATTGCTCTTGCCGGTCGTAAGGCCGCGCGGCGGATAGGGCGGCCGGCGAAGAGGATTTGGGGTGTTTGTTCTTGCGAAGGGTACTCATGAAATGCTCCGTTTTTCTCAGCGGAGCGTGCCATGAGCGGAACCGGCGGGGATAAGTCCGGCACGGGAAACTGCCCGGACGCTTAAAAATACCTTATCGACATGATGATGCGGGCGGCCCAGGCGATCGACTGATCATATTGGATTTCGGCGCCGCTATCGTGCGGGACGAGCGTCCAGCCGCCGTTGCGGCCCCGGATCATCCGGCGCAGCAGGATCGGCCCGTCGACGACCGCGACAAGGCAGTCAACGCCGTGAGCATTGTCGATGTCTTCATCGCGCAGCCGGTTCGCGATCAGCACCGTCCCCGCTTCGAAATAGCCGATCGTCGTATCCAGCCGGGCCGCGATCGGATTGTCGGCCGGGACCTCAAGATGGATGACGCTGTTTTGCGAATCCACCACGCGGTTGATCCGCCCCTGTTCGCCGACGCGCCCGATCAGCCGGATTTCCCGGCTGGAGCGGTTGCCGATCAGGTCAGCAGGTTCGACCAACAGCGCCCGCGCGATCTTCTCCAGCCAATCGGTAGAGACGGTCATATTCGCCGTCTCCAGCCGCTGAACTGTCTGCGGGGTCGTCTTGATCTTGTCGGCAAGCTCCTTGAGCGTCATGCCCCGCAGCTTCCGAAACTCTCTTATTCTGGTTTGCATCTCGCGTACTCTTACTGTTTTTTCACTGTAGACGAGATTTTCTGCCGAAGATTTACCCCCGCTTTTAACTTTTGCCGTAAATTTTAGCGATCGGCGCAAAATGGACCCCTCCACGGTTCATCAGGCAGCCAGGATGAAAATTGCGATCGGCTCTCGAACGGTTGGGGAGATTTTGGTTTGGTGGACTTCCCTGGGTTAACGCAAGGTACCCCCTTGCGCGGTGATTCGTATGCAAACCTGCGTGAGGCATCAATATATAGTAGCCACATCCATAAATTAGTCGAACACTGTGTGTTCTCGGTTTTCCATATTAGCCCTCCAGCATTGCGTTCACGCGGCCGCGCCGCGCCGGTCTCACTGGCGCGTCAGATGGCCATGTACCTCGCGCATGTGGCGTTTCGCCTCTCCTTCACGCAGGTCGGTAATTTGTTCGGCCGCGACCGTACGACCGTCGCCCATGCCTGCGGCGTCATCGAGGATCTGCGCGATGACGAGCATTTGGACCGTGCACTCACGGTTCTCGCCGGCGCGCTGACTGCGCCGCAAGGCACTGATCTCCGGGGGCGATATGCGCCGTGCGGTGCACTGACCAATAATGAAAAGCATGATGTGACCAAAAAATGAATGATAACAGAGAATTGGCAGTTTTTCGTCGTTTAGCTACACATGGCAGCCATCTTGCGCTCGCACAAGCTTTTTCCGAAGCAGCGCACGCGGAAGACTACGTGGTTATTTCCAGCGGCGAGCGGCGGGTCTCACCTGTGACGGCATCCAGGGCCGAAGTCACAGATTGGCTTTCCCGAGGCTTGATCGAGCCCTGCCCCGAGGGCTATCGGCTCGCCGCCGCCGGATTGGCCTGGCTGAGGCGCGCGCTTTCCGCCGCGCAGCCCTTTCAGGCCCAGCATCAGGCCCGCGAAGCGCGCATCATCGACTTCGAAGGCGCCAAGCGTCCGGCTATCGTCAACAACGCCGAAAGCCCGCTGGCCTGGCTCGCCAGCCGCAAGGACAAAAATGGCGTGCCGCTGCTCGCCGCGTTCCAGTTCGAGGCCGGGGAGCGATTGCGCGCTGACTATCACTTTGCCGGCATCTCCGCCAAGGTCACCGCGAGCTGGAACCCGGCGGCGACCTCGAATGGCAATGGCGGTTCCCAGAACGACGCCGCCGCACTCGCCGACAATGTGCTGGCGGCCCGCCAGCGGGTCGTGCGGGCGCTGGGGAGCGTTGGGCCGGAATTGTCAGGCGTGCTGGTGGATGTCTGCTGCCATTTGAAGGGATTGGAAGAGGCGGAAAGGACCGAAGGCTGGCCGCAGCGTTCCGGCAAGGTGATCCTGCAGATCGCACTGACGCGGCTGGCGCGGCATTACGGGCTGGTCAGCGATGGCCAGCTTACAGCTGGGCTGAAGCGCCGCCTGCAGCATTGGGGTACGGAAGACTACCGCCCGAAGGTCGGCTCATGAGGCCGACGCGCCGGTGAGCGCCGCCTCGGCATCGGCGCGAATGCGCTGCACCATGGAGGCCAGACCGTTCGAGCGCTGCTGCGTGAGATGTTCGCGCAGACCCAGCTCCGAGAACAGCGCCTCGGCGTCGATGCCCAATATATCGCGCGCGGCTTTCCCCGAATAGATCGCCAGCAGGATCGCGATCAGGCCGCGCACGATATGCGCGTCGCTATCGCCGCGAAACCGCAGCAGCGGTCCGCCCGCGCCGTCCGGTTCCGCGTCGGAAACCAGCCAGACCTGGCTGGCGCAGCCGCGAACCTTGGTGCCGGGCGCGTGTTCGGCCTCGCTGAGCGGCGCCAAAGTCCCGCCAAGCTCGATCACATAGCGGTAGCGATCCTCCCAATCGTCGAGGAACGAAAAATTCTCGACGATCTCATCGATGGAGCTGGCGGCGGCTTGCTGACTCATGCGGCTGATATCGATCCCGCTAATTCTTCACTGCGCTGAATTGCTTCCCGGCGGCGTCACATTTCATATCGCACGCCACCGTTTCGCGAATCTCGATGATGCCCGACAGCGTGTTCACGCGCTCATAATAGCATTGCCCGCCTTCATTGGTGATCCGGTCGACCTTGGTCCGCTGCGCATTGTTCCAGCTCTGGCATGCGGTCTTCACCATGATCTGGGCGCGAATCACCCCATTCGCGCCGGCACTCGGTGGAACCGTTGCCGGGCTTCCGGCCGTGGCGGCAAAGGCTGAGGACATCATCAAGCCGCTCACGCGCGCGTCCGCCGCCTGTTCCGTATTCGGTTCCATCCAAAGCTGGAAGGCGGATTTGCCCTTGGGATACACGACGACGAGCACATCGTCATTGGGGCAGGCGCCATAGAGCATGTCGAGCCGGTCATTCACTCTCACCTTGGCATGCTGCATTTCCACAACGCAGGCCTGGTTCTTGATCGCCAATCGATTTTGCCATTCGGCGACTCTCAAGGATTCAACGCCCTTCAAGCCATCGACGAAATACACGGAATAAATATCCTTTGCCGGCTCGTAGAGCTGGGTGAGCGCAAGAATAACGCTTCCTATCGCCGCCGGTTTCCAAAAATTAAGGCCCTGCTCTTGCGTCGTCACGTCGTTCCCCCTCCATTATCCGCGTCCGGGCCCGCTGTGACTTCGCGGCTCTCTCCGAATGACGGTGTTTTTGCGCCTTCGCGTCTGAACGCGGTTTGAATTCGATTCGCCTTTCAGTGGGCCTCGTCCCAATTTGCCGCCGCGCGCGCATCCACACGCAGTGGAACGGCCAACGCCACGGCCGGGTCTGCCGCCCGCTCCATGACCCGGCGCGCCACTGCCATCGTCGCCTCGACCTCCGCGTCCTGCGCTTCGAAAACCAGTTCGTCATGCACCTGCAGCAGCATCCGCGCCGCGACGCCCGCCTCCCGCAGTGCCTCCGGCATTCGCGCCATGGCGCGGCGGATGATATCGGCGGCCGAGCCCTGGATCGGCGCGTTGATCGCGGCGCGCTCGAAGAAGCTGCGCATGGCGCGGTTCGGGCCGGTAATGTCGGGGAAATGGATCTTGCGGCCGAAGATCGTGGTCACGTAGCCGTCGGCGCGGGCGCGGTCCTTGGTGATGGTCATATAGTCGCGGATGCCGGGGAAACGCTCGAAATACTTCGCGATGTAGTCTCCCGCCTCGCTCCGCGAAATGCCCAGATTCTGCGACAGCCCGAACGCCGAAATGCCGTAGATGATGCCGAAATTGATCGCCTTGGCGCGGCGGCGCACATCGCTCGGCATATCCTTGATCGGCACGCCGAACATCTCAGAGGCGGTCATGGCGTGAATGTCGAGCCCATCGGCGAAGGCCTGCCTCAGCGCCGGAATGTCGGCGACATGGGCCAGAACCCGCAGCTCGATCTGGCTGTAATCCGCCGAGATCAGTCTATGCCCCGGCTCGGCGATGAACGCGGCGCGGATCTGCCGGCCCTCCGGCGTGCGGATCGGGATATTCTGCAGGTTCGGATCGGTGGAGGCGAGCCGCCCGGTCGAGGTAGATGCGAGCGCGTAACACGTATGCACCCGGCCGGTCTTGGGATGGACATAGGCGGGCAGCGTGTCGGTGTAGGTGCTCTTCAGCTTCGAGAGCTGGCGCCATTCCAGCAGCTTAAGTGGTAGGCGCCGCGCCTCCTCGGTCAGGTTCTCGCTGCTGGCTAGATCATCGAGCACGGTGGCGCCGGTGCTCCAGGCGCCGCCCCCGGTCCGCTTGCCGCCCGCATAGCCGAGCTTGCCGAACAGAATGTCCGCAAGCTGCTTGGTCGACCCGACATTGAACTGCTCGCCCGCAAGCTCGTAGATTTCCGTCTCGATTGCGGCGAGCGACTTGGTCAGGTCGCCCGAAAGCCGCCTCAGCAAGGCGGGGTCGATCTTGACGCCGGCATATTCCATTTCGGCGAGCACCGGGACAAGCGGACGCTCTAGACGCTCATATACGGCCGAAACCCTTTCGGCCCCGAGGCGCGGACGCAGAATATGCCACAGGCGCAAGGCGATGTCGGCATCCTCGGCGGCATATTCGGTCGCCTTGGCGAGCGCGACCCGCTCGAACGCTACCTGCGATTTGCCGCTGCCGCACACCTCCTTATAGGCGATCCGCTTATGCGCCAGATGGCGTTGCGACAGCTCATCCACCCCATGCGCCCCGATGCCGGCGTCGAGCGCGTAGGACATCAGCACCGTGTCGTCGATCGGCCGCACATCGATCTCGTGGCGGCGCAGCACCTGGAGGTCGAATTTGAGATTCTGGCCGATCTTGAGCACACCCTCATCCTCGGCGAGCCCTCTGAGCAGCGCCAGCGCCTCGGCGAACGGCGCCTGCGCGATCTCGCCGGTGCCGTCCAGGTCCAGACCTTCGCTTGCGCCGCGATGGGCGAGCGGCACGTAGCAGGCGCGTCCCGGCGTCAGCGCCATGGCAAAACCTGCGAGCTCGGCCCGCATCCCATCCGCCGAATTGGTCTGCGTCCCCACGGCGACATAGCCCTGCTCGACGGCGGTGGCGATCCACTCCCGCAGCCGGTTCAGATCCGTGACCGTCTCATAGCTGGAGACGTCGAAGGGAATGGCGCGGATTTCGGCCTTACGCTTCGCTGCCAGCTCCGCCGGGCCTTTGGCGCCGTCGGCGGCATCGGCATCCGCGACAGCCGGAGCGGCGGGGGCTGGGGCCGGCTGCTGATCCGGCATATCGGGCATGTCGACGCCGAAGGCGGTGGCGACACGTTTCGTCAGCGTGGTGAATTCCATCGCCCGCATGAAGGCCAGCAGCGATCTCGGCTCGACCTCCCGCAGGCACGTTTCGGCCAGCGGGACCGTCACGGGAACGTCGTCCCGCAGCCGGACGAGCTCGCGGCTCATGCGCGCCTGGTCGGCAAATTCCAGCAGGCGTTCGCGGCGCATGTTCTGCTTGATGCTGGCGGCATTGGCGAGCAGCGTGTCGAGATCGCCGAATTCGCCGATGAGTTGCGCGGCGGTCTTGACGCCGATCCCCGGCACGCCCGGCACATTGTCGGACGTATCGCCGCAAAGCGACTGCACGTCCACGACGCGCTCCGGCCCGACACCGAATTTCGCCACTACCTCATCGGGGCCGATGCGCCGCTCATTGCCCGGCATCGGATCGTACATCGACACCAGAGGGCCGACGAGCTGCATCAAATCCTTGTCGCCCGAGACCATCGTCACGCGCGCGCCCGCCGCCACCGCCTGCTTGGCATAGGTCGCGATCAGATCGTCGGCCTCGAAGCCCTCCTGCTCGATCGGCAGCAAACCGAAAGCGCGGACCGCGTCGCGGATCAACGGGAATTGCGGCACCAGCTCGTCGGGCGGCGCGTCGCGATTGGCCTTGTACTGATCATAGACGGCGCTGCGGAAAGTTTCGCTCGGATGGTCGAAGATCACCGCCAGATGCGTCGGCTTGCCGTCGTCGATGCCCTCGCGCAGAATTTTCCAAAGCATGTTGGAGAAGGTCATCACCGCGCCGACCGGCGTGCCGTCCGACCGGGTAAAGCTGCGGCCACGCGCCTGGGCCGCCTTGAACATGGCGAAATAGGCGCGGAAGATATAGGTCGAGCCGTCGATCAGATAGACGTGATCGCCCGCCTTGACGGGCTGCGGCTCGGGACAGGTCGCCTGCTGCGGCGACGGGACGGTGATGGTCTGTGTCATGGCCACACTATAGGCATCCGCACAGCGACATTAAAGATCAAAGCCGGTGGCCCGGACGGTAGCGATTTCACCGAAACGGCATCGCGGCTGCCGAGACGGCGGCTCCAGCCCGCCTTTATCGAGGCGATGCCGTCCCGCGCCTTGAGAAGACCTTCGGACTGCCGCCTAAGCGTCATCACTGCCTAGGGAAACCACTTATTACGCCATATTTTTTTGTTGAATATCAATGCCCGGCCCAATGGCCAACGCGGACGACACAGGAGGCATTATGTGACAATTTTTGCCTCAGACGTGATAAAACCGTAAAATTTGTGGTAAACAGCACTTCGGCACGTACATATCCGCTCATCCGCTGCATACATCGATGTTAGAACAGCGAAGGGCGTAATGCGCGCCGTCGATCATCATCGTGCTGCGCCCCGGCTAATGGACGCGGACCGGCGATAGCATCTGAATTTAAGGATGGGAATACGTTTCTGTCTGCTCGTGGCCATAGTTCGTCGATGTCAAAACCGAGAGCCATTTTGTCGCCCGACATCGAAAATACGCTTCGATCGTCGGTCGATTACTCGCCGGAATTGGAGCGTCTGATGAAAAGGGCGTGCGCCGCCAGCGATTTTCTGAAAGCGCTTTCGCATGAGAGCCGGCTATTGTTACTATGCCTGATCGCGGAGCGGGAACGTTCGGTCTCCGACCTGGAGACCATTCTTTCGCTCCGGCAGCCGACTGTCTCGCAACAGCTGGCGCGGCTGCGATCGGACCAGTTGGTCAAGACGCGCCGGGACGGCAAAACGATGTATTACAGCCTGGCAAATAACGATGTCCGCCGAATAATCGAACTGATTTATGACATATTTTGCAAAGATAACGATGTTAACGAAAAATGAACCTTGGGGTCATCCCAAGGTCGGCGTGAAAGTGCGCTATGGTTCTATTTTCCCCGAACATGGTTCTTGTGTCCGCATTCGTGATCGGATCGTTTGCAGGCTATACGGCGCGAAGGGCTAACCTCTGTGTCTTTGGCGCCATAGAAAGTCTGCTGTTCGGCGCTGACACCCGGCACGTCAAGGCGCTTGCCGTCGGGCTGGCCATTGCCATCGCCATAACCCAGGGCCTCATTCTCGCCGGCCTGCTGAACGTCGAAACCACGCGCTATTTGTCCACTTCGGCCTCGGGCCTCGCCGTGGCCTTCGGCGGCGCGGTGTTCGGCCTTGGCATGGCGCTCGTGGGAACTTGCGCCTTCGGCTGTCTTGTCCGGCTCGGAGGCGGCGATCTGCGCAGTCTCGTCACCCTCCTCCTGATCGGCGCGGTCGCATTCGCTTCGCTTTACGGCACGCTGACGGGCGTGCGGCTGTTCCTCGCCATGAATTTGCCCTTGCTGCCGCCCATCCCGGCGGATTTGCCGACCGCGCTCGCGCATGCCGGTCTGCGTATCAGCCGCGCCTGGATTACGGTGATCATTGCGGGCGGTCTGCTGATCTGGGCGCTCGCCGACCGGCGGTTGTGGGCCGCCCGGCTGCTGCCGGCCGGCGCAGCCCTTGGCGCCATGGTCGCCGCCGGATGGCTGGTGACCGGCGTCCTTCCCGGTAAGCTGTCTGTCGGCCAGTCGCCGCAGAGTCTCGGCTTCATCGCACCTTTGGCAAAATTGCCGTTCGGCGCACTCTATATCGAGCAGGCGCTTGCCGCTTTCGGCACCATGACCGCCTTCGGCGTGGTCGCCGGCTCATTCCTCGCGTCGCGGATCGCCGGGAATTTCCGTTGGGAAGCCTTCGACGCGCATCAGGAAATGCAAAGGCACATTTTCGGCGCCGCGCTGATGGGCTTCGGCGGTGCGCTGGCCGGCGGCTGCACGATCGGCCAGGGCTTCAGCGCCGGATCGCTGCTGGCGCTGAGCTGGCCCTTCGCCATCGGCGGCATCGTGCTGGGCGCCTGGTTCGGCACCTTCATGCTCATGGGCGGCTGGTGCGCGATGAACGGCTGGATCATGGCGCGGCTCGGACGCGCAACGCAGCCGCATTAGAGCCTTTTCCACTCCGATTGAATCGGAGTGCGGCTCTAATTCTTTGTTTTCTCGCATTTTCTCGACGCAAACCGGCGTCCACTTTGCTGGAAAATGCATTAATTGAAATGCGTGCCGTGCCCCAATGGGAAGCCGCGCAGAAACTCCGCGCCCAACATCGGCTTTTTCCCAGCCCTCTGCACGCGGGTGAAACGGATCGCGTGTTGTCCGCATGCGACCGTCAATTGCTGGTCGATCAGCCGCCCCGGCTCGCCGCGCCCCGGCACGACCACCGAACGCAGCACCTTGATGCGCTCCATGCGGCCCGACAGCAGCGCCTCGAACCAGGCGCCGGGGCGCGGCGACAGGGCGCGGATGCGATTGTGCACCTCGATGGCGGGCCGTCTCCAGTCGATGCGCTCCTCCTCCTTGGTGATCTTGGCGGCGTAGGTCGCCCCTTCCACCGGCTGCGGACGGCAACCGAGCCGCCCCGCTCCCAGACGCTCCAGCGCCCGCCCGATCAGCTTGGCGCCCTTCAGCGACAATTCGTCATGCAACTCGCCGGCCGTCATGTCGTGCCCGATCGGCATGCGCTCGCCCAGGCAGACCGCGCCCGTGTCCAGCCCTTCATCCATCTGCATGATGACGATGCCGGTTTCCGGATCACCCGCCATGATGGCGCGCTGGATGGGCGCCGCACCGCGCCAGCGCGGCAGCAGCGAGGCGTGGATATTGAGGCAGCCGAAGCGCGGCGCCTCCAGAATGGCGCGCGGCAGGATCAGGCCATAGGCGGCGACCACGGCGACGTCGGCGTCATGCGCGTAGAATTCGTTCTGGATGTCGGCTTTGCGCAGCGTCTTGGGCGAGAACACCGGAATGCCGGCCTCCTCGGCGAAATGATGCACCGGGGATTTCCGCGCCGCCATGCCTCGCCCGGCCGGCCTTGGCGGCTGCGTATAAACCGCGAGCACATCATGACCCGCGACCAGCAGCTCGCTCAACGGCGGCACGGCGAAATCCGGTGTGCCCATGAAAATGACGCGCAATGGAACCATGCCGCAGCCCGCAAAGCCTTCCCGCCAATTCCGTTCAAGACCGGCTGAACGCCCCGGCCGGCAAATGGAGACTACACCGGTCCGCCCGCGACGAAAACCGCCGCCGGCGCCCTACTCCGATGTTTCGTCGCGGCGCGCCTTCCGAAACTTCCGCACCAGGACGTCACGCTTCAGCCGCGACAGGTGATCGATGAACAGCACGCCGTTGAGATGGTCGATTTCGTGCTGCGCGACGGTAGCCCCATGGCCTTCGAGCCGTTCCTCCTTCATCTCGCCTTGCGGGCTGAGATAGCGCACCACCACGGCGGCCGGACGCTCGACTTCGGCGAACATTTCCGGAATCGACAGGCAGCCCTCCTCATAGACGCGGGTCTCGTCGCCCAGCCCGACGATTTCGGGATTGAGGAAAATGCGCGGTTGGGGCGGCTCCTGGTCCCGCGCTGCGTCCATGACGAAAACCCGCCGGGACACGCCGACCTGCGGCGCGGCGAGCCCTACCCCCGGCGCGCGATACATCGTTTCCAGCATATCGGCGGCCAGCCGCACCGTGTCCGCGTCGATGCGCTCCACCGGCAATGCGGTTTTTCGCAGGATCGGATCGGGAAACAGGATGATCGGAAGCTTCGCCATGGCCGTCAGATAAGCGGAATACCGGGCTTGGTCAATGACCCGCATTCTGCTTTATCCAGCATACCCGTTCGCGTTTCGTTCGTCATAGAATCACCGTAAGCTGCCGGGCTCGGGTCAGGGGGTATCATGGAACTTGCAAAGCACTGGGTGGTCCGCGGCGTCGAGATTGATCCGCTGCTGGTCTTCGCGATCATATCGGCAATCGCGCTGGCCGGTCTACTCACTCTGGTCGTCATCGTCTGGCTGAATGGCCGCGCCCGTGCCCGGGAGGCCACGCTGCGCCAGTCCGAGGCGCGCGGGATCGAGATCGAAATGGCCAGCCTGAAGGGCCGGCTGCAGAGCATGGCGGAGGTGACGGGCGCCAGCCAGGCCGAACTCGGCCGCGCCATCCATGAGCGGCTCGACCGGGTCAGCCAGAATCTCGGCGTCAATATGGAGGAGACGACCCGCAAGACGACGGAAAACCTGTCCAAGCTCAACGAGCGCCTCGCGGTGATCGATACGGCGCAGCGCAACATCACCGAATTGTCCACCCGCGTCGTGTCGCTGCAGGACATCCTGGCCAACAAGCAGCAGCGCGGCGCCTTCGGCCAGTTGCGCATGGAAACCATCGTCGCGGACGGCCTGCCGAGGGATGCCTACAGCTTCCAGGCGACGCTCTCGAACGGCAAGCGACCCGATTGTCTCATCCACCTGCCCGGCTCCTCCGCCGGCATTGTCGTCGACGCGAAATTTCCCCTGGAGGCCTTCGAGGCGCTCCGCACCGCCCATGACGAAGCGCTGCGCAAGGAGGCGCTGCGCCGCGTGCGGGTCGATATCGGCAGGCATATCGACGACTATCGCGGAGAAATATGCGCTCCCCGGCGAGACGCAGGACACCATGCTGATGTTCGTGCCCTCCGAAAGCGTCTACGCCGATCTGCATGAGCATTTCCCCGATCTCCTGCAGAAGTCCCACCGCGCCCGGATCGTCATCGTCTCGCCCAACATGCTGATGCTGGCGGTGCAGACGATGCAGTCGATCATGAAGGATGTGCGGATGCGCGAGCAGGCCAGCCTCGTCCAGCGCGAGGTCGGCATGCTGATGACCGACGTAGCCAGGCTGAAGGAACGGGTGCTCGATTTCCAGAAGCATTTCGGCCTGCTCGGCGGCGACGTCGAGAAAATCGTCACCTCCACCGACAAGATCGCCAGCCGCGGCCACAAAATCGAAAATCTCGACCTGGAAGAGGGGAAGGTGAAGACGCTGGTCGCCAACGGCAGCACGGGAATGCTGCCACTTTAGCGGCAGATCACCCGCAAAAACGCGACATTTATGCATAAAGACCGCCACTAACCGCAACTTACAACCTCTGATATATTGCATACGCATTTCTGCTTACGCGAAATACGCGAAGGGTGAAGACCGACGGGCGCGCCCGGACCGGTCGGACATCCGGTCTCTCGCGATTTTGGAGGCAGCTATGCGTATGGCGGAGGATAAGGCGCGCGCCGAGCTTCGTGCGGAGCGGTCAATATACGCCCCGAGTTTGACCTTTTCCGCATCGCGCGCCGGTCATGAGATGGCGCTGCCCCGATGATGACTCAGGAACAGCTCAGGACGTTGCGGCGCTGCTTTGCGCGCATCCAGCCTTTCGCGCATCAGCTCAGCGCGCAATTCTACGTGCGCCTGTTCGCCATCGCGCCCGAGCTGCGCAAGCTGTTCAGCAAGGATCTGAAGGCGCAGCACGTCAAATTCATGAAGGTGGTCGCCGAGATGGTGAGCCTGCCCCTGCTGTCCTTTCCGGCAACCTCCGTCAAGGAAGCGCAAGCCTATGTTCCCGGCTCATATTGGGGCGGCATGCTGCACGGCGCGCTCGGCGTGAAGGTCGATGATTTCGACCCGATGAAGGACGCGCTGCTTTGGGCTCTCATCAACACGCCCGGCGTCGAAATATCGACAGAGGAATTTGCCGCCTGGTCGATCGGCTACGACGTCCTGGCCAAAGCCATGGTCACCGGCGTGCAGCAATATTATGTCGAGGAAGGCGGCGAGCACCTGCGCACCCGGCAGGAGCCCGGCGCGGCATTTCTGAACGACCTGTCGCAGCGCAGCGAGGCGCAGGAAGCGAAACCGCAAGACCAGAGCCCATCTGAGCAGGACTTGGCTTTCCTAAAAAATGTAGCGGATCGCGCCAATTCCCGCTGATGCGTCCCGCGCCTGGAAGACCTGAGGACGGCCCCATCCCGCGCTGCGCACCTCATTCGTTCAGGTGATGTGAGGCCCGCCGCATTGTGATGTGCTGCTGCGGCAAACCGGGCATCGAGATCGGCGCCCGTCACATCATGGGGTTCACCGATGTTCAAAACGGCAATGATCGCAGTCATGGGTCTGGGCCTGTACGCAAGCGGCGCGCAGGCGGCCGACATGACGAGCGCCGATATCATGAAGCTGATATCCGGCAATACGGCCTATCTCGCGCTGGACACCCCAGCGGCCGGCACCGGCGAGGGCATCATCTTCTACAATGCCGACGGCACCGCGACGTTCAAAACGCCCAATGGCGCGATCTGGCATGGCGCGTGGCAGGTCAAGGACAGTTCCGTCTGCGTCGACTGGAAGGAACTGCCGAACAACGCCTGCACCCGGTATGAGAAGCAGGGGACGGATATCCTTCTCATCAACATGGCGACCGGCAAACCGCGCGGCAAGATCGTCAAGGTTCTCCCGAACAATCCCGAAAAGCTATAGAGACCCTCGCCGCTTCGGTTCCTGCGCACCGGACACGGGACGTATCGGGCGCTCGTCCGAACGAACGGGCTTGCGTCCGGCACCCACTTGCGACTATCGCCTAGGCAAGCGACCCGGCGCGGTATCCTTTCGCCAAACCTGGAAGCGCCCGTTTACAACAGGCTCAGGTGCTCGATTGGCTGGCCCCTCGCGCAAGGAATGGAGCGGCGCGCGCCGCATCGTCGTCAAGATCGGCTCGGCGCTGCTCGTGGAGAGAGAGAGCGGCAAGCTCAAAGCGGAGTGGCTCGCGGCCCTCTCGGACGACATCGCCGCGCTGAAGCGCGAAGGCCGCGAAATCGTCATCGTGTCCTCGGGCGCGATCGCGCTCGGGCGCCGTGCGCTGGGGCTTCCCGCCGGACCGCTGAAGCTGGAGGAGAGCCAGGCGGCGGCCGCCGTCGGCCAGATCGCTCTCGCCAGCGCCTATCAGGCGATGTTCGCCGAGCGCGGCCTCCATGCGGCGCAGATCCTCCTGACGCTGGGCGAAACCGAGGAGCGCCGCCGCTACCTCAACGCGCGCAGTACCATCTCGACGCTGCTGGCGCTTGGCGCCGTCCCTGTCGTCAACGAAAACGACACCATCGCCACCGCCGAAATCCGCTATGGCGACAATGACCGGCTGGCCGCCCGCGTCGGCTCGATGATGAGCGCCGACTGCATCGTGCTGCTCTCCGATATCGACGGGCTTTACACCGCCCCGCCCGCGCTCGACAGCCAGGCCCGCCGCCTCGACGTAGTGGAGGAGATAACACCCGCCATCGAAGCCATGGCCGGGGATGCCGGAAGCGAATTGTCGCGCGGCGGCATGGTCACCAAGCTCGTCGCGGCGAAGATCGCCGTGGCGGCGGGCGCCAATCTCGTCATCGCCAGCGGCAAGATCGCCAACCCTTTGCGGGCGCTCGGCGAAGGTGCGCCCTGCACCTGGTTCCTGGCCTCGACGAGCCCGCTCGTGTCGCGCAAGCGCTGGATCGCTGGATCGCTGGAGCCGCGCGGCGTCATCACCATCGACGCGGGCGCGCGGGCGGCGCTCGATGCGGGGCGCAGCCTGCTGCCCGCCGGCGTCACCAGGGTTGAAGGCGCCTTCGATCGCGGCGACGCGGTGGTCATCAAGGATGGCGAGGGGCGCGAATTGGGACGCGGGCTGATCGCCTATGCGCGCGCCGACGCCGAACGCCTGATCGGCCGCAAGAGCGGTGAAATCGAGGGCGTTTTGGGCTACCGTGGCCGCGCCGAGATGATCCACCGGGACGACATGGCGCTGAACAGGAGCTGACATGGCCATCGTAAGCATGCCGAAGCAGGAGATGGACGACGGGCAGGATCTCGCCGCCCAGATGCGCGAGATCGGCCGCACGGCGAAGGCGGCGGCCGCCGCGCTGGCGCTGGCGTCCACCAATGCAAAGAACGGCGCGCTGCTCGCCATGGCGGCCATGCTGCGCAATTTCGACGCGCAGATCCTCGCCGCCAACGCTGAGGATCTAGAGGCGGCGCGCGATGCGGGCCGCGCAGCGTCCTTCGTCGATCGCCTGACGCTCACCCCGGCGCGCGTCGAAGCCATGGCGTCCGGCCTTGAAGACATCGCCGAACTCCCCGACCCGGTCGGCGACGTGGTAGCGGCCTGGACGCGCCCGAACGGTCTCGTCATCGAGCGGGTGCGCGTGCCGCTCGGCGTCATCGGCATGATCTATGAAAGCCGCCCCAACGTCACCGCCGATGCCGGCGGCCTCTGCCTCAAATCCGGCAATGCCGTTATCCTGCGCGGCGGCTCGGACGGACTGAATTCCAGCCGCGCCATTCACGCCGCGCTGGTCGCCGGCCTTCGCCAGGCCGGGCTCGACGAAGCGGCGATGCAGATTGTCGACAGTGCCGACCGCGACGCGGTGGGCATGATGCTGGCCGGGCTCGACGGCGCCATCGACGTCATCGTGCCGCGCGGCGGCAAAAGCCTGGTGGCGCGCGTCCAGGACGAGGCCCGCGTGCCGGTATTCGCGCATCTGGACGGCGTCTGCCATGTCTATGTCCACTCCGCCGCCAAACTGCCCATGGCCCGCGATATCGCCGTGAATGCCAAAATGCGCCGCACGGGCGTGTGCGGCGCCGCTGAAACGCTGCTCGTGGATGAAGCCTGCGCCGCGACGCATCTGGCGCCAATCGTCCGTGCGCTGATCGAGGCCGGCTGCGAGGTCCGGGGCGACGCCGCCACCCGAGCCGCCGATCCCGCCGTCAAACCCGCGTCGGAGGAGGATTGGGGCGCCGAATATCTCGACGCCATCATCGCGGTCAAGACCGTCTCCGGCCTCGATGCGGCCATGGCCCACATCGCCCGCTATGGCTCGCAGCACACCGACGCCATCGTCACCGAAGACAAGGCCGCCGCCGCCCGTTTCCTGCGCGAAGTGGACAGCGCCATCGTCCTGCACAACGCCTCCACCCAGTTCGCCGACGGCGGCGAGTTCGGCATGGGCGCCGAGATCGGCATCGCCACCGGCAAGTTCCATGCGCGCGGCCCCGTCGGCGTGGAACAGCTCACCAGCTTCAAATATTGCGTAACCGGCGCGGGACAGGTGCGGCCGGTGTGACAAAAGCCGGATGCGATCTGCTATGTTCCGGTTTTCGATGCGCGGCCCGGCGGCCGCGTGGATGCGACACGCCTCGGGAACGCCGTTATGAGCACAGCAGACGATCGCCCGCAACAGAGCAGCCTCATCCTCGACATCGCCCTGGATGAGGCATCGATCGGCCGCAACACGCCCGAGGTCGAGCACGAGCGCCAAGTGGCGATCTTCGACATCCTCGAAGCCAACACATTTTCCCTCGATGACGGCGTGCCCGGGCCCTACAGGCTACGGCTGGCCATCGTCGAAAAGCGGCTCATCTTCGATGTGTTCAGCGCCGACCGCTCGCCGCTGACCACATTCGTTCTGTCGCTGTCGCCGCTCAGCAAACTGATCAAGGACTATTTTCTCGTCTGCGAAAGCTATTACGAAGCGATCAAGGCCGCGCCGCCCAGCCGCATCGAAGCGCTCGACATGGGCCGCCGCGGCCTGCATGACGAAGGCAGCCGTCTGCTCATCGAGCGGCTGAAAGGCAAGATCACCACCGATTTCGATACGGCAAGACGGCTGTTCACCCTGATTTGCACGTTGCATTGGAAAGGGTAGCCGATTTGGATGCGACGCCTGTTCCCGCGGAGTTGCCCAGAGCCGTGCTGTTCGCCTGCAACATGAATGCGGTGCGCTCGCCCATGGCGGAAGCGATTTTGCGGCATCTGGCGGGCCGGGAAATCTATGTGGAGTCGGCGGGGGTGCGCGCCGGCGAGACCGACCCCTTCGCCGTGGCGGTCATGGAGGAAATCGGCATCGATCTGTCAAGGCACACGCCGCAGGCCATCGCCGAGCTTTACGACAGCTCTTTCGATCTGGTGATCAGCCTGTCGCCGGAAGCCCATCACCAGGCGCTGGAAATGACGCGCACCCAGGCCATAGACGCCGAATATTGGCCGACCATCGACCCCACCGCCGCCGTCGGCAGCCGCGAGCAGATCCTCGACGCCTATCGCGACGTGCGCGACACGCTGTTCCGCCGTATCAAAGGGCGCTTTCCGCTGCCCGGCGCTCCGGCGCAGGTCTGACGCAGCCAAACCGATCCGCCTCTGCCGGGGGCGAACCCGGCTGCGCGGTCAGTTCGCGAGGCGAAGTTGGTTCAGGCCCGCCGCGATCGCCGCGAATGTGGTTCGCAAGCCCGGACACGGTGTCGGCGGTGAACGCCCTCGATGCGTTGGTCGCGCAGTTCGACAATCGCGTCAGGATCGGGCCAGAGACTGCAAACGCGATCGTGTAGAGAACGATGTCGTCGCCATCGTCGATGCCATCCTGGTTGGCTTTGATGTTCTGGCAGAGCGCTGTCAGTTTGGTGTCCAGGCCCGCGTCTACGACGGGGCCGATATGCGGATTGCCTCCATCGCCCTGACCGTAAGACGAGTAGGTGTTATCGACGGAGTTTTCGCCGTCGGTCAGGAGAATAATGGCCTTGATGGTGGTCTTATCTTCATAGGCAACGCCTGTGGTAAAAGGCGTCCCAGGTGAAATGAGGCGCCAGCCCCATGCGAGGCCTTCCGGAATATTCGTGTTTCCATTGGCGACCATCGCGTTTATCGCCGTCGTGATCGTCGATTTTACATTTGTAAGCTGTTGAACTTTTGCGGTCGGGCAACCCTCATTCTGCGTTCCGCCGGCCTTGCCTTTATAGGCGTTTTTGTCCACGCCCCTGAATGGCGGGGGAGGGGCCTTGAACGGCTTGAATTGCGCCGTAAATAAGGTGTCCGGCGTTGCCGGTATCGGGTGCGGTATCCAAGATGTCGTAAGGCTCTTTGCGCGCCCGCAAGCACCCTCCCCAATTGGCAATTCCGCCCGTCATGCCCTGCAAAATCGTCCATGTGGTTTCTGTCGCGCCAAGCGATGCGAACGTCTCTTTGTCGATGGACGTAGGAATGGTCGGGAACAGAAAACCGACATCGATCGGCACGCCGACATTGACGCCCGCCGTAAACGGCACCAGGCCGATCTTGACCTTGTCGGAAACCTCGTCATCGCCGAACAGGGTATTCACCAGATCGGTGGCCGCGTTCTTCATGGCGGTGATTTTGCTGCCGGCCATCGAGCCGCTATTGTCCAGCACCATCACCACTTCTAGCTTATTGTCTTTCTGGAAGACGCCCGAATTGACCGTGACGGTCCACTTATCCTTGCCGGTAATGCCCAGAAAAGCGGTCGGAATTTCCGCCGTCGCGGACACGTTGATCATATGGCTGTCGACGTCGCGCACAGCGCTCCAGGCCGTCAACGTGCCGATGGCGCTGTCGGGGTAGTTCGCCCTGATATAGGCCTCGGCTTTGGTGTTCAGCGCGGCGGGGTCTTGAATGTTTGCCAGCGTGCCGAGCGTCAGGGCGGCGGAATCCACCGCGCTGGTAAGCTGCCGCTTGACGACCAGCGTCTGGCTGAAATCGATAACGACTGCCGCCGTGATCAGCAGCGGCATGAACACGAGCAGGAATAGAATGAGGACAACGCCTCGGTCCTCGCGCCCGAACTGCCGGATTGTACGGACAATAAAGCCCAACATCTCAGTCCCCCAGAGGCTAGTGCCGGGCGGGAACATACCATAATGCGCGCCAACATATAATCCAAAGCGCATCTGTCACCGATTCAGCGCACAGGCGTGTACTCGCGAACACAGTGCATCCGGAAGCAGCAAGCATCATTGCGCTTCGTCGAACTTGTCGTTATTACAGGTTAGGCAATGGGGATGAGGCACGTGTCCAAGAGTGTTCCGATGAGCGTGGGCGCCCTGCGGCGGCGGGGCCGTTTGTGGGCGAAATTCGCGGCACTGCGCAGCGACAGGGGCGTGACCTTCGTGGAATTCGCGCTGATCGCGGTCCCGTTTTTTGTCATCCTGTTCGGCATTTTCGAGGTTGGCTTCGTATTCTGGGGCACCTACGAGCTGGAGAACGCAACCGAGGACGCCGCGCGCCAGATCCGCACCGGGCAAATCCAAGGGGCCGCCGGCGCGGCGACATTCAAGGCGGAGGTGTGCAAACGGGTGGTGCTTTTGTCCCGCTGCGCGACGGATCTCCGGCTCGATGTGCGCAGTTTCAATAGCTACGCGCAAGTGGTGGCCAACCCCGCCTCGCCGCTGGATGGCACGGGCAACCTCAAGGACGATTTCGGTTTCGCTCCGGGCGGCCCGCGCTCGATCGTGCTGGTGTCGACCTTCTATGAATGGCCGCTGATCAATCTGATGAGCAGCTACGGCCTGTCCAACATGGCCGGCGGCGACCGGCTTCTGACCGCCACGGCCGCCTTCCGCAATGAATCGTTCCCAGCGAATTGAACGTGACCAAGGATAAACGGGGGAGGGACGCAATGAGGCGATCGGGGTTTCTGCAAAGCGCCGCGCGGCGCTTGGGCCGGTCCGAGCAGGGCGTCACCATGATCGAATTCGGGCTGGTGTTCCCTGTCATGCTGTTGGTGTTCATCGGGATGGTGGAATTCGGCGAAGCGTTCAGCATCGACCGTAAGATCTCCAATGCGGCCAGCACCGTTGCCGATCTGGTATCGCAGGAAAGCACCATCACCACGGCCGATCTTCAGGACATTGCCAATGTCGCAGCCGAGCTCGTCAAACCCTATCGCGCCGCGCCGCTCAGCCTGCGCATCTACAGTGTCGTGGCCGGCGACGAGCCCGACGATGCCAAGCGTACCGCTAAAGTTGCGTGGACCTTTCCCGACAACATTCAGCCCGGCGTGGGTTCAATCTATCCTTTGCCGAATGGGCGCATAACCGAGGCGAATTCCAGCCTCATCGTCACCGAAACATCTTACGCTTTCGCGCCCAGTGTGGGCTATTTCATCGGCAACATAACCCTGAACGGCGTCGCCTATTTCCGCCCTCGCCTAACCCGCGTCGTTGCCAAGACGAATTAGCGCGGCGTTCCGATTCAATCGGAGCGGAAAAGGCCCTGATGGTGTGGCGATTGGCGGCGTCGCCGCACCGCCTTCACTCGGGAGAGAAATTCGCCTGCGTAATAGGCTTTGTTAAGGGGCGCAGGCGAAGAACAAGCAGCGGTGCCCTTGCCGGGCGCCCGCTGCCAGTGTGCAAAATTACATTTTGCCGCAGGTCTTCGTGGCTGCGTCCCACTTCATCTTTGCCTTCTTGCAGGCCTTCTCGGTCTTGGGAGCGTCGGCTGCAAAAGCCGGAGCGGCCATAACGAGCAGGAAACCAGCAGCGACAGCTGCGTTGACGAGCTTCACCATTGATAATCTCCTTGAACGATGATCGGTCCATTTACGATGGTCCGCGATTCTGTTTACGCGAATTTTACGCCGGTGTCTAAGGCGATTAAGCGGAATTTGTATAAGAGTTTGCCAATAGCGATTTGGCGCAACATCAGCAAATTCGCCATGGATTTAACGCAATTGCTGCAATTTTGCCTCAATTGCGCCGGACTTACTTACGCTCATCGATCCGCAGCCGGAAAGGGCGGCGATCAATTCATCGCGCTACTGTGAAAAAAATGAATTCAACACCGTCTGCCCATTTAACAGGCGGGGTGCGCCAGCTTCATAACAGAGTCGCGGCGCGCGCCAGATCCGCCAGCGATGTTTCCGGGCGGGGGCCGATATGCGAGATAATCTCCGCTGCGGCGATACTGGCCAGCCGCCCGCAGACATGCAAATCAAGATTTCGCGCAAAGCCGAACAGGAAGCCTGCGGCATAAAGATCGCCCGCTCCGGTCGTATCGACGACGCGCGCCACCGGCTCCGCCTCCACCTGGATGACCCGCTCCTGCGTGAGGATGAGCGACCCCTTCTCGCCGCGCGTCACCGCCGCCAGCGCGCAATCGGCACGCAAGGCCGCACAGGCCTCGGTCAGGTCGCCGGTTTCGTACAAGGTCAGCAGTTCGCGCTCATTGGCGAACAGGAGATCGACGCTGCCGCGGATGAAATCGAGGAAGGATTGTCGGTGCCGCTCGACGCAGAACGGGTCCGACAAGGTCAGCGCCACTGTCGTTTTCGCAGCCTTCGCGATCCCGGCGGCTTCGTTGAACGCCGCCTTGGCCGGCGGCCCGTCGAACGAATAGCCCTCCAGATACAGCGTCTTGGCGGCGCCTATGAGATCGGCGTCGATCTCGCCGGCGCTCAATTCTGCCGCGGCGCCTAGATGCGTGCTCATGGTGCGCTCACCGTCGGGGGTGACCAGGATGAGGCAGCGGGCCGTCGGCGCGCTTCCCACGGCAGGCCGCGCGTCGAAGCCGACACCGATGGCGCGCAGATCATGGGCGAAGATCTCCCCGAACTGATCGTCGGCGATCTTGCCCATGAACGCCGCCTTGCCGCCGAAAGAAGCCACCCCGACACAGCTATTGGGCACGGTGCCGCCGCTCACCTCCACCGCTATTCCCATCTCGCCATAGAGCCGCGCCGCTTCCGCCGCATCGATGAGGCGCATCGTACCCTTTTCCAGCCCCTGCGCGGTGATGAAGGCGTCGTCGCAGCGGGCGATGATATCCACAATCGCGCTGCCGAGGCCCACGACGTCATAAAGCGGCTGCACCATCGAGCGATCCTTTATCGGTTCTGAAATCTTGCGGCGTGGTCTTGGCCTTGAAGCGGCAGATGTCGGCGATCAGGCAGCGCGGGCATTCCGGCTTGCGCGCCTTGCAGACATAACGGCCGTGCAGGATGAGCCAATGATGCGCGTGCAGCATGAACTCCGTCGGCACTACCCGCTCCAGCCCCATCTCCACATCGAACGGCGTCTTGCCGGGCGCCAGGCCAGTGCGGTTGGCCACCCGGAAGATATGCGTGTCCACCGCCATGGTGGGCTGGCCGAAGGCGACGTTCAGCACCACATTCGCGGTTTTCCGCCCGACGCCGGGCAGCGCCTCCAGCGCCTCGCGGTCCTCCGGCACGATGCCGCCATGCACCTCGACCAGTTGGCGCGACAGCGCGATGACGTTCTTGGCCTTGTTCCGGTAAAGCCCGATGGTCTTGATCGCGTCCTGCACCCGCTCCTGGCCCAGCGCCAGCATCTTTGCCGGCGTGTCCGCCTCCGCGAACAGGGCGCGGGTCGCCTTGTTCACCCCGGCATCGGTCGCCTGGGCCGAAAGCACCACCGCCACCAGCAGCGTGAACGGGTTCACATAGGCGAGTTCGCTCTTGGGGTCGGGTTCGGCCTCGCGGAATCGGCGGAACATCTCCTGCACCTCCGCCGGGCCAAGCACCGCGCTCTTGCCCTTCGGGATTCCGCTTTTGCGGACGGCCGCGAATTTTGTTATTTCCCGCCCATGGCCTTGTCGCTTATTTTTGGCGTTCATGAGTTCTCAGCACACAGTCACCACGCCGGACTCCCGTTTCAGCGCAGTCTTGCTGCCCCATCGCTCGCTTGGGCGCAAGGGGTTTGTCATGTTGATGGGGGTCATCAGCGGCGTCAGCTTCCTGACCGGCATCGCCTTCTACATGAAAGGCGCCTGGCCGGTGCTCGGCTTTTTCGGCGTCGACGTGGCGCTCGTCTACGGCGCCTTCCGGCTCAATTACCGCGCCGCGCGCATCTATGAAACGGTGGTGCTGAGCGAGGCCGAGCTGAAGGTGACCCGCTTCCACCCCTCCGGCCGCGCCGAAAGCTGGAGCTTCAACCCCTATTGGGTGCGCCTCGACCTGGAAGAGAGCGACTCAAGCGCAAACCGCCTCAGCCTGCGCTCACACGGCCGCGTGCTCCCCTTCGGCATTTTCCTCAGCAACGACGAACGCCGCGGCTTCGCCCACGCATTGAAAGCCGCGCTGAACGATATGCGGCGGGGTTGAGGGGGAAGTCATATATTAAGGAGTTTGGTAGCCGAAGGCTTGGTCATAGCCTGGAACGGCACGGCGTGCCCACCGATGCGGATACTTGCTGACATGCTTAACGTGGCCAAAGTGGCGGAGAAAGCAGCTTTAATAATACAGCTTCACGCCGAACGTGCACTATACTAACCACGCCGATCAATCGGCGTGGTTAGTATAAAATCTTTTATTTTTTGTTTAAAAAGTACGGCCATTTCTCGTTGGCTGGACTGTATTGCACAAGTATGACTCTGTTCTTGGCCTCTTCAATATCAGGCGATAATCCGACCTTAACTCTACCCACCATGTTGGTAGCCTTGGCTGGAATAGGCGGAGCGAGCTCAACAAGCTCTGCGACCCACGTTTGACTAGGAATGCGAGATGTTACCGGCTTATTCTCCCAATCGGTTTCGACCCAACGATCAGGATTGTCGCCGGTCCATCCCGTTTGGTATGTCCTCTGTCGAACGGAGGATAAAAATAAAGGAATGCCGACACGTTCGTAGTTCAGAACTGCCCGACCCAACCTAAAAACGGATGGATTGTTGATGCTCCACGATGGAGGGCTCTGGACATAAATTTGAGCAATGAAGCCTGACAAAGCTCCGGGATGCACGGCAATGCGTTCAATTGGCGCGTGCAGATCTGGATGCTTGTCAAATATTAAATAGACACCCAGCAACAATACGGCGAACATTGCCGCCATAAAAGAGCGAACAGACGAAGACTTTAGCATAGCGCGTTTTCGGGTAGCAATCTTCTCCTGAGTTTCTCTACCTCTTAACGCTGGACGATTTGTTCGGAGAGCAATGACCGCCGCAGTTCTCGTCTTGGGATCGCTCACTGATGAGTCCACGCGCAGTAGTTTTTTGACTTTCTCCTGAGCGCTTCGGATTTCGCTGAGCGGTACTAATGATTGAACCGCATCATCTGGCGAATGAAGTATTCTTCCAATCACCATAGCGTCAATAATCGCGTTAACCTCCCCAGTTGACTTTAGCTTATTCATTGGACACTCCTTCCGAATTCTGAACACCTGCGGAGTTTAATATGTTTTACTGCTCTCTTCAGCTTTTTCCTGAGAGTAGCCAATTGTTTTTTCGTGATTGAAAGTTCCTTGCATATCTCTTCTCCTTCCATTTCCTCGCCTATGGCGTCTATCAATTGCCTTAGCAAGAAATCTTCAGAAACAATATCAACAATTTCAACAATATCTCGCGTGTTTACGATTCTAGAAAGCGCTTTCAACTCTGGGTTTTCCTGACTCGCCCATATAAAATCAATCCACTGCTGCATCCGCATCGGATCGTCTTCGATTCCACTACCCTCTGAGGCAATACTTCTCATGGTTCCTATGAGACACTCGATCACAGAGTATTTGCGACTGAACTGTCGCCGGCCGTCCGTTACCCGGTCAAGGGCTTCAACCCATAATACTCTCTTAGTTTTACTTCGAGCGGAAAAGCGGTTTTCCGCAAGTAGAATCTTGCTCCAATCAGCTTCTACTAGATTAGCCATAGTTAATTTTACCTCGTCCGCACTATAGAACCCATGTGAATTTTCGTCATCATGTCCAGGGTCTTCGATATTAATCGGATTTGTTGTCACCACGAACCTCGCTGACCTTTGTTATTATTTGGCCTGCCCAGTTACCAGAAAATATAATGAGTCTCTCACGCCCCCGGATAAGGAGCCGATATCGTCTCCGTCGCCTCAAATTGAAACACTATATTATATGCGCTGGCGCGTGCGTGCGCGGACACCCGCAATAAAGATTTTCCGAATGGTCTGCTTTCTCCGCATACGTTAATGCGGGATACCGATAGGAGATGCGGAGTGATAGACACCGAAGTGTGCACACAAATAATCACGAGTGTTTTGGATAACGTTCGGCTTTTTTTATTTGTACAAAACGGTAACGTTGTTCTAATTGGAGTTTCTACATTCCTGCTAATCATTCTTAGGATGAGAAAACTCGGAGGAATAGTGCGGATTATAGGCGAGACGGTATCGCTGTTCGCTGTTTGCTGGTTCCTCTTTACCTTAATGATTTTAGCAACCGCTCACCGGGCATCGGTCGAGGCGAATATGCTGAGGATTTGGGACTGCGCTCACATCCTGCCTGACGCGACATCCGCTCTCAGCCCCAGCGGGCGATGAGCCGATGCTGTGAAAGCGTCCTAAGCCTCGACGCGCGCCAGATCAACTCAGAAACGGCGGATTGACCACCAGGAAAAACGCATTGAACATCAACAGAGTGCCCAGCCCTCGGCCGATCCACAGCAACAGCTGCGTCCCGAGCCCGAGCGACGAGAACGCCGGCACGATGGCGATCTGCAGCGTGCCTTGCGCTTAGTCGAAATAACGATCGCGCCTCAGCGCCATGTCGCCTGCACGGTCAACCCGCCGTTTCGCGCGCCCAATGATAGTGTGGCGCACGTTCCCCGCGCAGAAAGCGAATGGCGTCCGTCGCGTCGACGACCATCGAGATCAGGTTGGTGACAAACAGCAGAAGCAGCCAATGGGCCAAGGCCGGCTGCGATTGGATGCTGTCGAGCCGCGTCGCCATCCAGGCGAACATCGGGACCCACAGAATATGTGTCGCGCCCAGGATGCGGGTGAATCCGCCGCGTTGATAGAGCAGCGTTTGAGCGGCCACGGCGATGCCCGTCACCCCCAGAACCACCTGCGCCTCGATATGCGTGATGAAAAACAGGCAGGCGGCGTTCACTCCGACCAGCCAGACGCACCACAGGCGCGGCAGCCAGCGAAACCTCAGATAGACCACCCCGAAAAGTTCAGCCATGCTTCTCAGAAATCCGATCATTTTCGTCTCCATTGCAACTGGGCCGGTTCGGCCTTGGCAGCGCAGCAGAGCCGTTCTGCTCGCTTGAAAATACTGCTGGATACGGTGCAATGAACTACGGATTGCGTAGTTGCGGGCGAGGCGGCTAAAATTCGGACAGAAGGCGCGTCATGACGAAATACGGACAGTTTTGCCCGATCGCGAAATCGGCGGAGATACTCGGTGACCCTTGGTCGATCCTGATCGTCCGCGAACTGCTTTTGGGAAGCACGCGATTCAGCACCCTGCAAAAGGGCCTGCCGCGAATTTCGCCGACCGTGCTCAACACCCGGCTGAAAGAGCTTGAACAACGCGGCGTGATCCTCAAACGGCGCCAGAACGGCCAGCGCGGGCATGAATATCGCCTGACCGCCGCGGGCAGGGAATTGTCCTCGGTGATCGAGGTGCTCGCCGTCTGGGGCATGCGTTGGGCAAGGGACGAAATGGCCCCGGACGATTTCGACGTGACCTTCCTCATGTTCGACATTCAGCGGCGCATCGACACGGCTGCGCTTCCCGATGGCGAGAGCGTCATTTGCTTCAGCTTTCCCGATCTCGACGCCTTCGGGCGCTGGTGGCTGGTCTGCAAGGGATCTGAGGTCGATCTGTGTTACGCGGACCCCGGAAAAGACGTGGATTTGTATGTCACCGGAACATCCCGCCACATGATCGAAGTCTGGATGGGCGACATTCCGCTCAATGCGGCGCTGAAGTCGGAGGCGATCCAGCTCATCGGCGATGCCTATCTGCGCCGGGCTTTTCCCAAATGGTTCGCACTTTCCTTGACCGCGCGGACGCCGAGGCCGACGCCGCGCGAAAGACTGGCGGACGAGGCACCGCGCCGGATCAACTCAAAAACGGCAAATTCACCAGCAGGAAAAACGCGTTGAACATAAACAGCGTGCCCAGCACACCCAGCCCTCGCCCGATCCACAGCAGAAGCTGCGTCCCCAGCGCCAGCGACGAGGACGCCAGCACGATGGCAATCTGCAACATGCCTTGCGCGTAGTCGAAATAAGGGTCGCGCTTCAGCGCCATGTCGCGCGTGTTTTCCAGCGCCAGCGCCTTGGCGCGCAGCTCGGTCTTGCCGTCGCCCTGTTTGGGATCGCTTTCATAGCGCGTGACCGTCGCGCGGTATTTGCCGATCTTGTCCTGCAGGAAACTCTTCGTCGGAGCATCCAGCGCCGGGTTCATCAGGTCGCGTTCCAGGGTGTCGGCGGCGAGCGTGTAATTGGTCTGCCGCACGTTCTTGGCCTGATAGAACGCCCAGGCGTCCGCCGCCTCGATGCTGGCGCGCATCGCGTCTTTGGTCGCATTGTCGCCGCCGACCGAGCAGATCGCCAGCATCACGGCCAGAACGGCGACGAAGATCGCGGTCTGCTTGTTCTCCTCGGAGACAGCTTCCGCGTCCATTCCCTCAGGAAGACTCATGCTTCGCCCCTTGCCATCTTTGCGCGAACGCTGCTTTAGCCGGGCGCGGCCAAATAGGCAAGCAACCCGATGCGCTGCTCCGCTCATGCCGCAAGCTCGCGCTTTAGGGTCATGGCTGAGTTTGAATTCTGGCTCTTGAGCGGTAAGCGGCCCCAGGACCGAACGCCGTATTTCTGCCTAGGCCTCACGAACACATCGCGGGGGAGGGGAGCATTCATGCCAATCGTCCGACGGCCATTCACCTTTCAATGACCATTTCCGCGATTAGATCCGAGCTGGACACTGAAATTTTGCGGCGTGCAGGCGATGCTGTCTGGAGAAATCCGCGCTTCTCCGAGAGCGAACCTGTCGATGGCCAAGTGGCAAGGCTTAATTTTAAGACATGGGAGGCTGGTCTACGGGCGCAGGTCTATAGATCGGGGCAGACCATGAAACTTTTCGAATGCCAGAATTGCGGCCAACTGCTTTATTTCGAAAACACCCAATGCGAGCGCTGCGGTATGGCACTCGGCTTTCTGCCGAATGCTGCGATCATCACGGCATTGGAGATTGGTCCCGACGGCCACCTCGCGCCCTTTGTCGACCGCCACCGCACCGTTGATTATTGCAGCAACCGTGAGCACAACGCGTGCAATTGGCTGGTCGATATAGGAGCGGATCCCCTCTGCCGCGCCTGCAAGCTCAATCATACGATTCCGAAGCTCTCGGTGGCTGAGAATTTAGAGCGTTGGCTTCGGATCGAGGTTGCCAAGCATCGGCTGGTCTACAGCCTGATGCGGCTCGGGCTGCCGATCGAGAGCAAGATCGAAGAGCCCGACCGGGGCGTCGCCTTCAAATTTTTGGCGCCTGTGCCCAGAAGCAAGAAGCAGGCCCAGATCATCACGGGCCACTGTCGGGGGGACATCACCCTCAATATCATCGAGGCCGACGATGCGAAGCGGGCAGCCATCCGGGCGAAAATGAACGAGCCGTATCGAACCCTTCTGGGGCATCTGCGCCATGAGGTTGCGCACTATTATTTTGAGCGCGTAATTAAGGATACGGATAATTATCAGCTATTCCTCAGCGTATTCGGTGATGAAACGCCCGATTACGGCGAAGCGCTCAAGAAGCATTATGCCGATGGTGCGCCGGCAAACTGGCGGAACAGCTATATCAGCTCCTATGCCAGCGCCCATCCGCACGAAGACTGGGCGGAGACATTCGCTCATTACCTCCATATGATCGACACACTTGAGACGGCTTACGCCTTCGGCCTGCGGGTTCGCCCCCGAACGGGCCGCGATGACAATCTGGCGGTTGCGATCTCGTTCGATCCCTATAATCAGGTTGAATTCGCGCCGATCATTGACGGTTGGCTGCCTCTGACTTTCGCGGTCAACAGCATGAACCGCAGCATGGGGATCGATGATCTTTATCCGTTTCTCGTTGCCCCTGCGGTCATCGAAAAATTGAAATCAGTGCATCAGATCGTGAGGAGTTCCGGGCGGAGGTGATACCGATCCTTCCTAGATCATGATCGCTTTAAACGGAAACGATCATGATCTAGATTCCTTTGTTTTCGCACGATTTTTCTGGAAAACCGGTGTCCACTTTTCCCGATCGTGCTCTAGCGCATCAAAGGCTCCCGATTTATCCGCGACCGCATCGCCTAACCGACGAACGGCTTGCCCACCTTGAACTTCTGCGGCAACAGGCGCCGGAGATAGGCGACGCCTGCCTCCGCGAGCCTGTTCTCCTCCGGGTGCAGGAAATCTCCGGGCATGTGCCGCGTCTTGCCGGCGACATCGCCGAGCGGCACGCTTTTCACGACCGTCCTTTCGCCGTCGAACTGGAGCGCCACCGACGTGCTGCCCTCCGGTATCGCTCGCACGGCGAAGGCGCCGGCCTCGAAGGCCTCCTTCTGATCTACCGGCGAGATCGTGGCGATGTTGCCGCGCGGCATATAGCCCAACGTGTCCACCCGCGCGCGCTTGCCCGGCAGGGATTCGGCCAGCATGCGCTCGAAGGCCCCGGCGAGGGCAGTGCCCGACAGCTTCAAATTGCCATGCGCATCGCGTTCGAGCTTATCGGGCGGCACGAGGCTTTCCACCAGTGAGCGGCCGTCCGCCGTCGACACGCCCTCCGACACCGAGACGATGCAGCGCTTATGGCGGTCCATGGTCCGCTTCACGTCGTCTACGAAGCGCGTGCGGTCGAAGGCGCGCTCAGGCACATAGAGCAGATGCGGCCCCGCCTCCTCGTCGATCCTCCAGGCGGAAGCCGCCGCCGTCAGGAAGCCGGCATGCCGGCCCATGACGATGCCCACATAGATGCCGGGCAGCGCGCGGAAATCGAGATCGACGGAGAGGAAGGCGCCCGCCACGAACTCGCCCGCGGAAATGAAGCCCGGCGTGTGGTCGTTCTCTTCGAGGTCGTTGTCGATGGTTTTCGGCGCATGCACGAAGGTTGTCGCGGCGCCGGCGGCATCCGCCAGGATGCCTTGCGTCCCCGCCGTATCGTTGCCGCCGATATAGACGAAGGCGTCGGCGCCCACCTTTTTCAAGCCGTCGAGGACCACCTCGCAATAGGCCCGGTCAGGCTTGTCGCGGGTGGAGCCCAGGGCTGCACCCGGCGTGCCGGCGATCGCCATGAGCTGGGCTTCGGGGATGGAGGTCAGGTCCACATAGCGGTTGTCGCGGATCCCGCGCACGCCATGCAGGCTTCCCAGAACTTTCATGCCGGCTTTGCGCGCCTCCAGCGTCGCCCCCACCAGTGTCTGGTTGATCACGGCCGTCGGACCGCCCCCTTGCGCAATCACGATCGTTTGCTGCATTGCTCTGCTCCATCCCTCTGCGGACCGCTTTCATGCCGTCCGAATGCTTGGCCGTGTCGCATCGCCAGCAACCTCGATCTCCGATGTGATCCGCTGCTGCACGACACGCCCGGCGATATGCAGATCATTGTTGTCTGATCTGGCGGCGCGGGCGCCGAGTTTAGCATAGCCGCGTTTGAACGCGCTATGGCCGCAGCCGGTTATGAGCAGGCCAAGCGCACGACGGCCGGGTGCTCTCCATCGGCGTCGCGTTCCGACAGGCGCTGCCCGGTGCCCGCACTTGGCGCGCCTTCTATTCGATCCTGCGCGGGTTACGATTCATGCTGGCGGTCAGCAAATCACCGCGCGGCAAAGCCTGCAACCGCCGACACCACCGCGCCGTCGATTCCATTGAAACCGTGATGCGCACGGGCCTCGCAAGGGTTGCCGCTGGAGCCCCCTCCGTCAAGCCAGGTGACGTGAGCCTTGCCCTTTGACCAAGCGAGAAACGGCGCGACCCCAGCCGGGGCGGTCTTCTTGCACTCATCATGCTTATGATGCACGACCAGAGTCGGAGGCAGCGCCGCAGGCGAACCGAGAATCGCCATGACATTGTCTCCGTCCCCGGAAGCGTCAGAAAGGAAGCCGGAGGTCAGGACCAGGCGTGCCGGGCGTGCACCAGCGGCGATGCCACGAGCGGCGCGCTGGGTGCCACGACTGGTGCCGACCAAAGTCACGGCGCCGTATTTCTTCATCAGTTTCACTGCCGCGGCTACGTCGACATCGCCTTCGGGAACCAGAACCGCAAAGCCCCGTGCGGCATAGGCTTTGCGCGTGCGCACCAACTGATTGCCCTGCTTGGCGATGCTGCCGTCGCTTCCGACGCCGATTTGCCCGTCACCTCCCGCCAGAAGTATGATAGCGCCGTGAGGTTTGGTCGGCGTCAGCAGCGCGGCATTGACTCCTCCAACAGAAATACCGCTGACGGACACCCCATCGCCCAGCGCGGCGCCGTTAGCTGCGAACATTATCGCAAGCGCAATCACGACTCTTTTCATATAAATCCCTCCCAGATGCTTGTTCGATATCTGCTTCCTTACTTTTTTCCGCTGCAAGTCGAGCGACAGCAAAAGTTGGCCGGCGGCCTGCCCCAATCACAAAGCATCTTTGCTGGTGTGCCGGCAAGTCGCCTTGCTGAATGTCGGTAGGATGCGGGGCTGCTTCAGCAACCGGGGGTAGCTGACGCAGTCTCAGGGGACCGCTCGCGGCTCAAAGCAGACTATGCGAACGAAGCGCGATTTCGGCGTGCACCGCGTATCAACTCCGCGCCGACGGTGACGCGGCAATCGCTTCTTGAGTGGAGAAGAGCGGTTGGGCTACCTATCTCACAAGATGGAAAAGCGAAACAACGGAGGACAAGCGATGGCCAAGAACACGATTTGCCTGTGGTACGACAAGGACGCTGAGGCGGCTGCCCGCTTCTACGCCGAGACCTTTCCCGGGAGCGCGGTGGGTGCCGTCCACCGTGCACCCAGTGACTACCCATCAGGCAAGGAGGGCGATGTGCTGACGGTAGAATTCACCGTCTTCGACATACCCTGTCTCGGCCTCAATGGCGGTCCCATGTTCAAGCATAACGAAGCCTTCTCGTTCCAGATCGCCACCGACGATCAGGAAGAGACCGACCGCTACTGGAATGCCATCGTCGGCAATGGCGGCAAGGAGAGCGCGTGCGGCTGGTGCAAGGATAAATGGGGAATCTCCTGGCAGATCACGCCGCGCGTGCTGACCGAGGCGATGGCGGCCGGCGGCGCTGAAGCAAAGCGCGCCTTCGACGCGATGATGCCCATGAAGAAGATCGACGTCGCCGCGATCGAGGCGGCGCGACGCGGCTGACGCTCTAACGTCAGGAAAGTCCAGGGTTGCACCCGCACTTTCCTGCCGTTAGCCGCTCGGCAGGGCTCTGCGCTCCATATGTCGGCGGCATTTAGGCGGGCTAGAAAACATGTTCCTCTGGGAACAGCATAACACGTCGTCTCAGCGCATCTTAATGGTAGGCGCAGGCCGAACACCCGATACACGCAAGAGCCAACCTACGGAGACCGTCGTGAACTCAACTCAGATCCGCGCATTATCGCCCGCTCAACTGGACCACGTCTCTGTGGCTTACACTGCTTTACGTGTCCGGATCATCGTAGCTGACCATTTATCGGTCGATTTCGAGGATATATCCGACAGCTCCAGCTTCACTAGAGATCTGGGAGCTAACAGCCTCGATTCGGCAAAACTTCTATTGGCACTCGAAGAAGAATTCCACTGTGAATTCTCAGACGAGGCAACGGACACAATTCATACCGTTGGCGACGCTATCTATCACCTTATAGAATGTAACCGTCACCAAACCCCCGCAAACAGTTTGGCCAACAGCGCCAAAAATTACTGGCTAAAGTCCGTCAAGTTTTCATGAGTGCTGCGGTGAGTCCGCACTTGAGGTTGGCTGCGTACTATCTCACGCTAACGACAAGCCGTTTTCTCGCTGCTCCCCAGCAGCAACTCCCGAACCGGCGTAGTCCGGACTTCGGCAACCCTTCCTGAAAGCAGTCATCGGCCGGGATGTTACCGAGGGCCGCAAAGTGGCGCAGGCAGCCATCGTCCGCGCGATCCGGATGGCCTGCTTCACAGCAATAAGCCGAAATTGGCTGCAGCGGCGAGCCGCGTGATTACGCTTTGGGATCGGGGCCAAGAAGCGGCATCACCTCCACGGCGTCGCAAGGAAAGATCGTGAAGTGCGGATGGCCTTCGAACATCTTCGCGGCGGCGTCATGCGAAGCCGCGCGCACGACGACGAAAACGGTCAGATCATTCACAACGTCCACCACGCCATCCCGCGACGTGCGCTTGGTTGGGCCAAGCGGCCCGCCGTCATAGACGATGGCGTCCCGATGATCCTCGTCCCAAGCTTTCAAAGCGGCGAGCCCTTCCTCGTCCTTCGCCTGCCGTTCGTCCTCGGACATCGCATACCAGGCCCGCCAGCGCGCGCTCGCCTTATTGCTGAGAAAGACCGCGAGATAGGTGCCGTTTGTGCTCATGCCTGCGACTTTCCCTTACGCTGAACGAATATCCGAACCTCTCCGCCTATGTCGCTCGGAGCGAAGCGCGTCCAGACTTCAAGCGTGTTTTCGACGCTCAATTGGCGGTTTTCACCCGCAAGCCACCGGCCGGCTGATAAAGATCCCCTTCTGACTCGAACCGATCGTAGCCTTTACTCCTCCGAGGGACAGCATTGAGGCGAAGCCCCGCCTCCAATTCGCTGAACCGGTAGCCGCTCCTCATCTCGACCGTTTGCCCCGTGAACGCCAGAACTGCTCCAGAGCGTAAAACGCAATTCACGACGAGGCATCACAACGGCCGCCTCTAACCAAGCTCCCGCTTCTCGCCCGCGGTGCCGTCGGCGTTCAGCCGGTAGACGAGCGGCGCGCCTGTCGCCAGGTTGAGCGCCAGCACCTCCTCGCGGCTGAGCTGGTCGAGCTGCATCACCAGCGCCCGCAGCGAATTGCCGTGCGCCGCGACGATGACGTTCTTGCCGGCCTGCACCTGCGGCCAGATATGCGCCTGATAATAGGGCAGCACGCGCTCGGCGGTGTTCTTCAGGCTCTCGCCGCCCGGCGGCGGCACATCGAAAGAGCGGCGCCAGATATGCACCTGCTCCTCGCCCCAGCGGGCGCGCGCATCGTCCTTGTTGAGCCCGGCCAGATCGCCGTAATCGCGCTCGTTCAGCGCCTGATCGCGGATAGTCTCTAGCCCGGTCTGGCCGAGTTCCTCCAGCATGATGTCGAGTGTCCGCTGCGCCCGCTTCAGCGCGCTGGTGAAGGCAGTGTCGAAATGCAGCCCCTCCGCTTTCAGCAGCTGTCCGGCGCGCCGCGCTTCCTCGACGCCGGTCTCACTCAGATCGACATCGCGCCAGCCTGTGAACAGGTTGAGCTTGTTCCACTCGCTCTCACCGTGGCGGACCAGAACCAGCACGTTTTCCATCATTGGCCTCGCTCCTTCTCAAAGTCCCAGCACGTCCTGCATCGAATAGAGGCCGGGCGGCTTGCCCTGGCCCCATAGCACCGCCCTAATCGCCCCGCGCGCGAAAATCTGACGGTCGCTGGCGCGGTGCGTCAGCTCCAGGCGCTCGCTGGGACCGGCGAACATCGCCGTATGATCGCCGATGACATCGCCGCCGCGCAATGTGGCAAAGCCGATATCGCCGCGCTTGCGGACGCCGGTATGGCCGTCGCGAACCCGCACCGCGTGATCGTCGAGGCCGATGGCGCGTCCCTCAGCGGCCGCCTTGCCCAGCATCAGCGCCGTGCCCGAGGGCGCATCGACCTTCATCCGGTGATGCATCTCCAGGATTTCGATATCGAAATCCGGGCCGAGCGTTTCCGCCGCCTTCTTCACCAGCGCCGCCAACAGGTTGACGCCCAGGCTCATATTGCCGGACTGGATGATGACGGCATGCTGCGAGGCAGCGAAAATCGCGTCCTCCTGCTGCGGCGTCAGCCCGGTCGTTCCGATCACATGCACGATGCGTGCCTGCGCCGCCAGCCCGGCGTGCTCGGCGGTGGCCGCCGGCGTGGTGAAGTCGATCACCCCTTCCGAGCGGATGAACAGCTCCAGCGCATCGGCGGTGATAGGCACGCCCAGCTTGCCCACCCCTGCGGCCTCGCCGATATCGGCGCCCAGCATCTCCGACCCTTCCGGCTCGGTGCCTCCGGAAATGGAGCAATTCGGCATTTCATGGATCACGCGGACGACAGCCTGGCCCATCCGGCCGGCCGCGCCCATTATTGCAAGTCTCATGTCGATCGGGCCTGGCGATTGGTGAAACGTGGCGTATAGCAGCGGCGGCGGCGGATATAAAGCGCCGCGAGCCATTTGCCCCATTCAGCCAACAGCGAGTTCTCAAGTCTGACCCGTGCGCGGCTCCCTCTCGCACGGGGGCGAGGGGCTACAGCCTATCAATAAGCCTGACCTTTCACCCGGCGCGATGCCATTGAGGCCACATCGCCCCGCAACCGGCGGTGCCTTGCCCACGTCACGGGAACCCTGGCCGCGCTCGCGACTTTCGCAATCGGGAGAATAGCGCCGTGCGCCTGCTGCCGCGCCGGAGAGTGCCAGTGCCTCAGGCGTCCAGATTCGGAGCCGGATAACACAACATTCCCGTACCTGAATGTTTGCCGCCGTTCAATTCCCGAGTAAAGTAAGCCGCTGCGGCCCAGGACCTACATTATGCAAAAGAAGAGCCAGCCGTTCCCCATCGTGGGCATTGGAGCCTCGGCGGGGGGAATCAACGCGCTGGAAGGGTTTTTCCGAGGCATGCCCACCGGCTCCGGGATGGGCTTCGTCGTCATCACCCATCTCAATCCGGACCGCGAAAGCCTGCTTCACGACGTGCTCGCGCGCTTCACGCCGATGCCGGTGACGGTGGCGTCGGATGGCATGATGGTGGATCCCGACCGCGTCTATGTCATGCCCGCCGACGCGATCATCAGCATCAAGGACGGGCATCTCAGGATTAGCAAGCAGGACCGTGCGCGTCCCGAGCGCAAGCCTATCGACATTTTCCTGAGTTCCCTTGCCAAGGACCAGGGCGAATACGCGGTTTCCATCGTGCTTTCGGGCGGTGACGGCGACGGGACGCTGGGCACCAAGGCTGTCAAGGAACATGGCGGCCTCACATTGGCGCAACTGCCCGACAGCAACGGTCCCAGCTATCCCGATATGCCCCGGAGCGCCATTTCTACCGGCCTTGTCGATCTGGCGCTGCCCGCCTCCGCCATGGGCCCCAAGCTTCACGAATTCAGCCGCAGTTTCGACATCCTCGAAGAGATCAGCCTGATGGTCTCGGACACGGAAAGGGGACCCGCTCTGCAAGCGGTGCAGAACGAGATCTACGCCATCATCCGCAACCAGATCGGCCACGATTTCTCCGGCTACAAGACCAAGACCTTCCTCCGGCGCGTCCGGCGCCGCATGCAGGTGCTTCAGCTCGACACCATCCAGGCCTATGTCGAAACGCTACGGCAGGAACCGCGCGAGGTAAATTCGCTATTTTGCGATCTGCTGATCAACGTTACCAATTTTTTCCGCGACGCGGAGGCGTTCGAAACGCTGAAGGACCTGGTCATTCCCAAGCTGTTCGAGGGCAAAGGCGCGGACGAGATCGTTCGCGTCTGGGTGCCGGGCTGCGCCACCGGCGAGGAGGTCTTCTCGATCGGTATGCTGATGCGCGAGCATATGGACACGCTCACCGCCGTGCCCCGCGTGCAGATCTTCGCCACCGACATCGATGAGAAGGCCCTAAGCCTGGCACGCCAGGGCCGCTATCCCGAAGCCTTGCTCGACAGCCTCACGCCGGAGCGCCGCAAGCGTTTCTTCATTCCCGATGGCGCCAGCTATGTGTTGAACAAGGAGATTCGCGATCTGTGCATCTTCTCCCCGCACAGCGTCATCCGCGACCCGCCCTTCTCCCGCATGGATCTGGTCTCCTGCCGCAACCTGCTGATCTATTTCGGCCCGGAGGTGCAGGGCCAGGTAATACCCATCTTCCATTATTCACTGCGCCCAGGCGGCTATCTCTTTCTTGGCACATCGGAGAACGTCAGCCAGTTCGCCGAGCTGTTCACACCACTGGAAAAGAAGCACCGCATCTTTCGCAGCCGCGACACCGGCGAACGAAACGTGAGACTGCCACTGTTGCTTGGCGGTCTGCGCCACGGTTCCGAAGCCCGCAAGACCCCGCGTTTCCGCTTTCCGGGCATCACGTCGCGCTGGGTGGTTGAGCAGCAGGTGCTCGATCGTTTTTGCCCGCCGCATGTGGTGGTGAACCGCGACGGCGACATCGTTCATTATTCCGGCAAGACGGGCAAGTATCTGGAGCCGCCCGCCGGCATGCCCAATCGCCAGCTCATGGCCATGGCACGCAAGGGTCTCCGCCTGGATCTCAGCAATGCGTTCCGTGAAGCGGTCCAGAAAAACACCACGGTGGTGCGCGACAACGTCGCTGTCGACGGCGATGACAGCCGCGTGCAGATGGTCAGGTTGACCGTCGAGCCGGTGTGGGACACGACCGGCGAGGAGCCGCTCTATCTCGTGCTGTTCTCCGATGAAGGTCCCGCGCTGAGCCACGAAGACGCCATGCTCAGCCTCGACAAACGCGCCGATGGCGACATCGCGCATGTCGAGCGCGAACTGCGCGATTCCCGCGAGCGGCTTCAGTCGATGATGGAGGAGTATGAGACCGCGCTGGAGGAGCTGAAATCCTCCAATGAGGAACTTGTCTCGGTTAATGAAGAGCTGCAATCCACTAATGAGGAGCTGGAAGCCTCCAAAGAGGAACTGCAATCCGTCAATGAGGAGATGCAGACCATCAATGCCGAACTTGCGAGCAAGGTGGAGGCGCTTGACCAGGCCAACAACGATTTGCGGAACCTGTTCGAGAGCACCCAGGTCGCCACGATCTTCCTGGACAAGTCGCTGGTCATCCGCAGCTTCACGCCGGCCGTCTCGCAGATCTTCAACATCCTTCCCGGCGATCACGGCCGCCCGATTACCGACCTTTCCAGCAAACTGGATTTGTCCGACTTGAAAACCGACATTGCAGCTGTGTTTTCCGATGGCCGGACGCAAGAACGGCAAATTACCGTTTCCGACGATAACGCTCATTATCTGCTCCGGGTGATCCCCTACAGGAGTGTTGACCGGATCGAGGGCGTGGTGCTTACCTTTGTCGACGTGACCAGCCTCACCAAAGCGGAAGCGCACCAGCGGCTGCTGATCGCCGAGCTCCAGCACCGAACGCGCAACCTGCTGGCCGTCATCCAGTCGATCGCGAACCAGACCCTGGGTACCAGCGGCTCGCTGGAAGCCTTCAGGGAGAGCTTCAACCAGCGGCTTGCGGCGCTGTCCAGGGTTCAGGGGCTACTATCGACGTCCCGAGCCCAGCCGATCACCATCGGAACGCTGGTGCGGATGGAGCTCGACGCGCTAAACGCACTGCGGGACGGCAAGCAGGTGGTGTTGGAAGGGCCGGAGATCGCCTTGCCGGAGAGCATGATCAGAACGCTGGCGCTAGTGCTGCACGAGCTTGCCACCAACGCCTCCAAGCATGGTGCGCTGGCATCGGAGCAAGGCTCGCTTACGATCACCTGGGGGGAAGGCGTGGGGCCGCAAGGGGAACAGCTTGAGTTGAATTGGACCGAATCGGGGGTACGAATTCCGCCCGAGCAGCGCGAGTCCGCGCAGCACGGTTTCGGCCGCTCGCTCATCGAACGCGCCCTGCCCTACCAGTTACGCGCGAAGGCTGATTACGAACTCACCCGGGATGGTGTACGCTGCTTCATGGCGATACCGCTTGCCGCGGCGCCGCCTGTGAGTGGAGATAGCGATTGACCAGTCTGTCCGGTATGCGTGTGCTGATCGTCGAGGACGAATATCTGGTGGCGCTGGATCTTGCCATTTGCTTGCGGGAAGCCGGCGCCCATGTCATCGGTCCGGCCGGCTCAATCCGCGATGCGTTCGCTCATATCCGCGATGCCAATGGCCTGGGCGCCGCGGTTCTTGATGTCAACGTCCTGAACGAAAAGATCTTTCCCGTCGCCGATGCGCTGGCCGACCGCGGTGTTCCCTTCGTGTTCACCACCGGCTACGACGCCAGCGTCATCCCCGAACGCCACCGCGACGTCCGGCGCATCGAAAAGCCGGCCGATTCCAGCCAGGTGGTGCATGCGCTGCTCGCACTGACGGCTGCCCCCGCGGCTTAACGCCTCCCGATTTACGAGCCTCGGCGCGATTTGCGGGAACATTGTCCCGGTCGCGGGCTTTAGCTTGCTCACTTGGTCAACGCATCGCCAGGCGATGCAAACAGAGGCGTCCCCATGAAGAAAATTGCTGTTTTGGCTGCCTGCGCCGGTATGGTGTTGGCAGGCTCTGCGCTTGCGGAAACCATTGGAGAAAAAACCGGCATCAACTCCGCGCTCGGCATCAGCCCGACAACCAAGGACTTCGTGGACGAAGCGGCGAAGAGCGACATGTTCGAGATCGAATTCGAGCAAGATGGCCGTCGATAAATCCGACGATCAAGCCACCAAGGATTTCGCGAACCAGATGATCACCGATCACACCAAGACGTCCGAAGAATTGAAGGCCGCAGTCGCGGGCGATACCAATATTACGATCCCGAGCGCGATGGACAGCTCGCAGGACAAGATGATCGAGGAGTTGAAGGGGCTGAACGGCGCCGACTTTACCAAGAAATATCACGACATGCAGGCCGAGGGTCACGAGGACGCCGTCTCGCTGTTCGAGCGCTATGCCAAGGGCGGCGAAAACGAGGCCCTGAAGAACTTTGCCTCGACGGCGCTCCCGGCCCTCCAACACCACCTTCAGCTGGCGCAGGCGCTGGACAAATAATACCGCGTCCCGACCGGATGAAGCGAACGGCCTGCCCTAAAGCGTGATCGGATCAGATGGAGGCAACCGGGCCTATCTCTCCCGAAATACCCGTGAAAACGGGATCCGGTAAGCTATTCAACTACGGAATAATACGAGATCCCCGCCGCCGTCACCCATCCTGCAGGAGCCGCGAGGCGATCAGCAGGTCGGCGGAGCGCAGATTGAAGGCGCAGGGCACATCGTAGACCAGCGCCAGCCGCAGCAGCGCTTTGACATCCACATCGTGAGGCATCGGCGTGAGCGGATCGGGAAAGAAGATCAGCGCGCCGATGCGCCCTTCCGCGATCATCGCGCCGATCTGCTGATCGCCGCCGAGCGGACCGCTTTTCACCGTATCCATTTTCAGCGCTGGACAAGTCTCGCGGATGACGCTTCCGGTGGTCGCCGTGGCGATGAGATGATGCCGCGCCAGAATGGCCTCGTGCCGCAATGCCCAGTCCGCCAGCGCCGGCTTGGTGCGGTCATGGGCGATGAGTGCGATGCTGAGAGGCACGGGGGCGCGCTTTCGGTTGTGGCCTAATGCATCGGACCGGAAACTATACACGCTTTTCGGATAATCCGATGCACAACCAAAGAGCCAGAGCGCAGCTCCGCGTTCAGCGCTCCAGTTGCCCTACCTCTACCCTACCGCTGGCGCCTTACGCAACCGGACATAGAGCGCGCCGTCGCCGCCATGCCGCGCGCTCGCCGTGCTGTAGCCGACGACAATGCCCCGCATTTCGGGCTCTGCAAGCCACTGCGGCACCTGCCGGCGCAGCACGCCGCGCTCCTCGACGAACGCATATCCGCCCCGAAGGCCGGCCTCGCCCGGCGCGCCCTTGCCGGTGATGACCAGCACATGGCGGTCGCCGCGCCCATGGCAGGCCAGCAAAAACCGCTTCAACGCGCCATGGGCCTCGCGCTGCCGCATGCCGTGCAGGTCTAGGCGGGCGTCGATCATCTCGGCGTCACGTGACAGCTTGCGGCGCTCGCGCTGATTGTACGCCGCGAGCGGCGGCGGCAATTTTGGCTGCTGCGGCGGCTGGTAGCTCGGCGCGGGCCGGGGCGCGGGCGCTGCGGTTTTCCTGCAGGCGCCCGGCGGTTCCGCAGCCTCGGGCGCAGCCGCCGGGGAATGGTCATCCCCGTGCGAGCGAAGCGCGGCGGCGTAGTGCCGCTCCTTTTCGCGGCGGAGCGCCTTGGCCTCGCGCATGGCAAACGACCACAGCTCCGCCTCCTCCGCGGTCAGCGGCCTCTTGCGCGAAGGGGGGTTCGAACTCATTGCAGCCTTTCACCCGTCTATCGAAAAGCGTCCACGCATCATCCTCGCAAGCGACCACCCGGAATCCTCGAAGGCGGCTCACCTCCGCTAATCACGCTTCCTCAAGACTTTGGTCGCGCGCCAAGCCCGGTGGCGCTCGCCTTGCATGGCAAGCCCATCCGCCGCCGGACCGCGCCCTCGGATCATGATTTAATTAGGGATGAGCACGATAAAATCACAGGGGTGCTTGGTTTCGCCGGCGAACTTGCCCGCCACCGCACCGCTGCCCCAGAAGATGTCGCCGCGAACCGGACCGCGTATGGCCGAGCCCGTATCATGCGCCACCATCAGCCGCTCGACGGGCTTGCCCTTCTGGTCCTTCAGCTCCGGCGCCGCCACCCAGATCGGCGTCCCGAGCTGATAGAAGCGGGGATCGACCGCCAGGCTGCGCCCGGCCATCAGCGGCAGCCCCAGCGCCCCATGCGGCCCCGCACCCGCCTGCACCTGGTCGAGCACGCGGAAAAATGGATAGGACCGGTTCTCCCACATCAGCCTGCGGCCGCGTTCGCTGTCGGAGCGCAGCCAGTTCAGCATCGAGTCCAGCGAGGCGCTGGCCGCCTGCAGCACGCCCTGATCGACCAGGATCTTGCCGATCGACGTGTAGGGATGCCCGTTTTTCCCCGCAAAGCCGATGCGCAGCGCCTTGCCGTCCGGCAGCCGGACCAGACCCGACCCTTGCACCTGCATCACGAACGTATCGTAAGGGTCGGCGAGATAGGCAATCTCCAGCCCACGTCCCTTCAGCGCGCCTTCCTCGATCTCCTGGCGGGTGAAATAGGGAACCAGCCCGGCGGCCGTCGCTCTCGCCGCCGTAAGCTCTCCCGAAAGCGTGCCGCGCTCGGCCGGGCTCTTGATCAGTGTCAGATCGTCGGGAAGCGAATAGATCGGGACGGTGAATTCCTTCGTCGGCTTCAGCGAGCCTTTCACCTCCGGCTCGAAATAGCCGGTGAGCAGCGCCCCCTTATCCGGCCGCTTGACCCGATATGGCTTGAAATTGGCTTCGAAGAACTGCCGGGCCTCCGCAGTCGGTAGCTTTTCCGGCAGCATTACCGCCAGCTCGCACGCGGCCTTGACACCATCGCCCGATTTGGGGTCTTCGAGCAGCTTCCGGCACGACCTGCGAAACGCCGCGAAGGCCGCCGCCTGGTCGTCCTTGGCCCATCCCTCGATCTGCGAAAACTCCACCGGCGTTTTGTCGAGCTTTTCGCTCGCCGCGTCGGCTTGGCTGAACTGCCATTGCCATAAATTCGCGGCGGTCATGACGACGGCAGCCGCGCACAGTCGAGAAATGGCCCGCATTGGCCCCGCGATCCCCCGAAAGCTTCCACCCTTATGCCGCCGTGCCGGTCGCGACCAGACGCCAGTTCGGATCGCGCGACGCCAATTCCCTGGCGAAAGTCCAGATATCAGTCACGTCGCGAATTTGCGAGGAATTCCCGTCGATGATCTCGCCGCTCTTGTCGCGGGTCGCCGTAATGAGATCGCTGACGAATTTTATGGTGATGTTGGCCATCTTCCCGGCAATTTCGGCATCGATCACGTCGGAGGACGAAATGCCGACGAATTTGAACTCGACGGTCTGGCCGTTCTTCTCGCGTTCTCCGATCGCGGTCGAAAAGCTGTCGAACACCTCGCGGCTCAGCAATTGCTTCAGCGATTTGCGGTCGCCCTCGGCGAAGGCGGTAACGATCATCTCGTAAGCGGCGCGCGCACCCGTCAGAAAATGCTTGGGATCGAAGGTGCGGTCGGCCTCGGCGATGGTTTGCAGCTTCTTGGCTACGTCGCTGCCCTCGGGCGCGATATCCTTCAATTGCTTGGCGAATGTCGCCTGATCGAGTTCTTCGTTCATGCGCGGCGCCTCCCCTCGCGGCAAAGTCACGACGTTGTCGCGCAGCGCTTTGCCGTTCGCATCTGGAGCTGAGAGCGGATCGTAGCGCGGCCGTTCATTCCCCGTCCGGCGGCCCAGCACGCTTCGCAGCCGGAGAAAGATGACCACCGCGATCACCAGAAAGAGCAGAGTAAGGATATCAAATGTGCCGTTCATCTTGCCGCAGCTTCTCTGGATAAATATGTGCGTAGGTGGCTGTTCATAGAGTCAAGGCTCATATAGGGCTTGGCCGTGGCGCGTGCCAGCCGGTAGAGGTGCTGTTGGGAGACATGCCGCGCATCCTATAGCAAATTACGCGATCGAAACGGTTAAGCCAACCGGCAAGAAATTCGTATCGGGTATCTATCGTCGGAATATGCCGTTCGCGAGGCTTAACAGCTATGCAAATTCTTTTGTTCCTGGTGTTCATCGGCGTGCCCATCGCCGAAATTGCCCTGTTCATCGAGGCGGCGAAGCTGATCGGCGTCGTCCCCACCATCCTGCTGACGATCGGCACCGCTTTCGCCGGCACCGCCCTGATGCGCATGCAGGGTTTCGCCACGCTGAACCGCATCACCGAAAGCCTGCAGAAGGGCGATATGCCCGTCGCTCCGGTGCTGGACGGAATGGGAATATTCGTGGCCGGCATCCTGCTGCTGACGCCGGGCCTGCTGACGGACGCGATTGGATTTTTGCTGTTCATTCCCCCGGTGCGGCGGCGCCTCGGACGCTGGATTTTCAGCAAGCTTGCCAGGAGCGGCGCCTATCGCTTCTCCACCTATCGCGGCCCGCCGCCGCGCTCGCCCGGCCCGGGAAAACCCGCTAATGACGGCTTCACGCGCTCCGACGATGTGGTGGACGCCGAGTTCGAAACCATCGACCCCGACGCCGCCGATCCGAACTCATTGGAGGCCAAGCCGCTGGACCGCAAGGGCGCGGACCGCAAATCGCCCTGGCGGCGCCGCTGACTTTGGCCGGGTGCCCGCGATCACGGTTGCCTCGCGGCCCTCGCCCATGCTAGCGACTTCTCCCGACATGAAAGCGTAAATTGTCCGCCCGATCATTCGGCTGCCGGCAGATCAAAGGTCCGAGAAAACCATGTCCGACGAAACCAATGGCGCAGGGCCCGAAGCAGCCCGCGACCCGAGCAAGCAGCCTCAGATCAACGTGCTCGGCCAATATATCAAGGATCTGTCCTTCGAGAATCCCGGCTCGCCGGACAATCTGCGCAATCCCGGCAGCAATCCGAACGTGCAGATCAATTTCAGTGTGCAGGCCCAGCCGCTCGGCGACGATGCCTACGAGGTCGCGCTGACGCTGGAATCCTCGGCCAAGACCGATAACAGCGCGCTCTACAATCTGGAGCTGGTCTATGCCGGCGCCTTCCGGCTGAAAAATCTGCCGCAGCAGGCCTTGCAGCCGGTGCTGTTCATCGAGTGCCCGGCCCTGCTGTTTCCGTTCGTGCGCCGCATCGTCGCCGACCTGACGCGCGAAGGCGGCTTCCCGCCGCTGCTCATCGACCCCATCGACTTCGCCTCGCTGTTCCGTCAGCGCATGGCCCAGCAACAAGCCGGCGCCGCCACCCAATAGGCTGCGGCTGCTATTTGCCGGCTTTTGCGGACGAGACCTGAAGCTCATGCAGCCAGAGTTGATGCAGACGACGCCAACAGCGGCGCCGATCTTCAACCGTAAGGCGGCGCGCGTAATATATGGTTTTCTGGCTATTGCTCATCTTAGCCTCCATGAAGCAGGTTAAGCCTGCCGGTCATTTCGCCGAAGCGACGTGGTGCGTGGGACTTCGCGCCCTTACGCTGACGGCGTCTCATCGCCACAACTCATGGGATCTGACGCGGGACCAGTCGCGATGGTTCAATCGGCGGTAGCCGTCTAGCTGCTTTCGGGTGGCAGGCGCCCCAAGGCTCTCTTGCGCGCGCGGAACATCTCATCGGTCATCTTGTTAATCGTATGTACATCGGGTTCAGACGTTGGGATGAGTTCACGGGATTGGTCAGCTATCGCTGAAATCATGATCCAGTCCAACAGAGAATCAGGTATAAGGTGTCAATTTCGGTTGAGTCCTAGACAGCTTAATTGGGTCAAAGTGGTTAGTGACTGGCCGCAGTGGCGTATGCTGAGGCTCAATTACTACGCAGCGTGCTACGAGTTTATGACCGAAGCAAAGGATGTTTTCATGACTCGCATAGCGGTCTATCTGATTGTTGCGCTTAGCTTGAGTACCGCCAACGTCGCCGCTCAAGAGAGTGGACATAAGGGGACAAAAGATGAGCAGGACGCCTGCACGCCTGATGTTTACAAATTCTGTGAAGCTGCAATCCCTAATGAAGACCGTATTGTAGTTTGCTTAAAAGCGAACCTGAAGCTGCTCAGCCCAAGTTGCCGTAAGGTGATAAGGGGTTGAAACCAATTGCCGCCGCAGTGACATCGAAGACGCGAAGCAGAACTTTTGATGCTTTGGCAAGACGGGCCGCCTGAGCGGGCAGCCCGTCATGTGTCGTCTGGCCGCGAATTAAGCCATGGCCTTATCCCAAAGGCGTCAAATCACCGCCGAAACCTCGGCATCATGGCTTCAACGCCCCCTGCACGCTGGTGTAGACGGCGTAGAGCGACGTCGAGCCGCAGATGTAAAGTCTGTTTCGCTGCTGACCTCCGAAGCAAAGGTTGGCGACCGTTTCCGGTATGTGGATCTTGCCGAGCAGATCGCCATCAGCGGTGTAGCAGCGCACGCCGTCCTCTTTCGGATCGCCCCAGCCGACCGAGCACCAGACGCGGCCCGCCGTGTCGCAGCGCACTCCGTCGGTAATGCTGGGCTTGGGCATCTCCGCAAAGACTTTGCCGTTTGAGAGTTTTCCGGCCGCAGCATCCACGTCGAACACGCGGATATGCGAGGGGTTGGTCGGCCCGTCCGTGAAGCCGGTGTCGATGACATACAGCTTCTTCTCGTCGGGCGAGAAGGCAATACCATTGGGCTCCACGAAGTCATCGGCGACGACCGTGACGTCACCGGATTTCGGGTCCACCCGGTAGACATTGTGCTTTTCCTGCTCGGCCTCGGCTTTGATGCCCTCATAATAGCCGCCGATCCCGTAGACCGGATCGGTGAACCAGATCGAACCATCGGCCGCCACGGCCGCATCGTTCGGCGAGTTCAGCTTCTTGCCATTGTATTTGTCGGCGATGACGGTGATCGAGCCGTCGAGTTCGGTCCGGGTAACCCGCCGGCCGCTATGTTCGCACGTGATCAGCCGTCCTTCCCGATCGATGGTGTTGCCATTCGAGTTCATCGACGGCTGGCGGTATACGCTGACGTGCCCGTCATCCTCGCAGAAGCGCATGATGCGGTTGTTGGGAATGTCGCTGAACAGCACGTAGCGGCCAGCGGGGAAGTAAACCGGTCCCTCGGCCCAGCGGAACCCGGTTGCGACACGCTCGACCGCCATGGTGCCGGCGAAGGCCGGGAAACCGGCGGGCCCGAACGTGACCCCGGGGTGAGCGGACTCCAGGTGAGAATCCGGATAGCGGCTGCCCGGCAGCGGTCCCAAGGGCAGCGCATCGGTTTGGAGGGTCGGAGCCCCCGTTTGGCCAAGCGGCGCGACAGTCGCCGCGGAGGCCGCTTTCATGGTCACGATCGTCGCAGCAGCAGCCGTTGTCGCCAAGAATTTGCGTCTGTTCATTGTTATCTCCCTAGACATGAAACGCAGATCAGCATTCAAACTCCCGCCGCCTTCTATTCAAACCCGGGGACGGTGGTTCGAATGCTTAGAACGATAACACGAACAGAACTTGCTGAAGAGCCAATTCCCACCCGCCACATCGCTGACCATACTTTGGCCACCTTCGAACTACTTAAAGTAGAACCGGCCTTCAAATCCTTCTCACCCAGACGCGTTAGGCTGGTCCCCTCGCTTAGCATCATCATTGCGGGCGCCTCAGCTCCGCTTGTGGCCCCGAAGCGGTTACGTTGCAGCCACAAGGCTGCGGACCGCTGTGAACAGCGTGGAAAATGACGGGCGCACGAGCCGCGGCCATGTTTTCACCCCTATCCATCGGATAGAGATCGGCTGAGTGCGATTCGTTCTGCCTTGCTGCGCTAACTTTGAAACATTCCGGGAGGTTACTTCGTGAAGATGTCATCCACCATTCGAACCGCGCTGGTTGCGTTCGTGGCGCTCGCGGGCTCGTTCTCCGCCAGCTATGCCGACAGCGGCACCGTAACGCTCACGATCTACAAGGCGGGCTGGGTCATCGGCGGGTCCGGCGGCAGCGGCACTCTGCGCTTCCACGGCAGACACTACGAGCTGTCGACCGGCGGACTGGATTATGGCCTCGTTTTCGGCGGCTCGAAGACCGTGCTGCACGGCCGGGTGACCCACATCAGGCGGCCGTCGGATGTCGCTGGCGTCTACGGCGCGGCGGGCGCGGGGCTTGCGGTCGGCACCGGCGCACGCGCGATCGTGCTTACCAACCAGAAGGGCGCCGTGCTGGAGCTGAGCGGCGAGCAGGTCGGCCTGATGGCGAATCTCGACCTGAGCGGACTCGCGATCACATTGGATTAGCAACCGTCGCAGGCGACATAGCGAAATCCCCGCGAAAACGGGGATTTCTCTAGAGATAGCCGCTTGGCGCGCCCCGAGGGACCCGCCTTAAAACCACATATCCGCGACGCATCGGCCGTCGCGCGGCAGGTCCTCGAAGCTGTCGAGTCCGTCGAAGTGATCCATGACGATGCTGCTCACCGTCTCTGGTTCCGCCAGCCGCAGATTGACTGCGATGCGGCGGCGGCCGTCCTCACCGGGCGCCAGCGCGCGCCAATAGGCGATACGGCCGCAGTCCGGGCAAAAATGAAAGCCAATTCCCCGTCCCCGGACATAGGCCTTTGTCGGGCCGGACACCCGTATCCCCTCATTTTCGTAGTCATAGGCCCAGAGCACCCCGTAGCGTCGGCAAACCGTGCAGTTGCAAGCCGTGGCGGACTGAGGGATGCCTTCAAAGCTCCGGCGGACCGCGCCGCAATGACAGGATCCTTCGATCATTCGGTTCTCTTTGCCTCTGCTTGAGCAATCATCCGGCGTCCGCCCATGGTTTTGCCAAGCCGGCGCAACCAATCTCCCGATGCTCTCCGAAAACACCGACCGGTTTATGGCAGCGCGGAATCATCTCACCGGGAATGAGTGCTGGCTAACCTTGCGGCATAGCTTACCGCGGCAAGCCGCGGCCCTTTACTCATACAGCCGCCACACCGCCGCCCCGCCCAGTTCGGCGATGAAGGCGAGATGCGCCTCAAGTTCCGCGTCCTCGATATTCGCCGGAAGCGGCTGCGGACGGGCGAGAATGATGTTCGACGCCGCCGCTCCCGCCGCGCCCTGGCCGCGCCGCGCGCTCAGGTCGAAATTGGGCTGCTGTCCGCCGATCAGCTGGAGATAGACCTCCGCCAGCAATTCCGCATCGAGCAGCGCGCCATGCTTTGTGCGCGCCGAATTATCGACGCCGTAGCGCTTGCACAGCGCGTCGAGGCTATTCGGCCCGGCGGGATGCTTGCGCCGCGCCAGTGCCAGAGTGTCGAGCACCCGCTCATGCGGGATTGCCGCCCGCTCGATGCGGATCAGCTCGGCATTGATGAACTTCATGTCGAAACTGGCATTGTGGAAAATCATCTTGCCGCCGTCGACGAACTCCAGGAGCGAATCAACCAGGTCGGAGAACAGCGGCTTGTCCGCCAGGAACTGCGTCGATAGCCCATGCACGCGAAAGGCGTCATGCGGCACCTCGCGCTGCGGATTGATATATTGGTGCCAGACGCGCCCCGTCGGGATGTAGTTGGCCAGTTCGACGCAGGCGATTTCCACCAGCCGGTCGCCGCTCTGCGGGTCGAGGCCCGTGGTCTCCGTGTCCATGACGATTTCGCGCATCTCACCCGCCCCGCTATCCGGTGGCCGCTATGTTGAGCCGGCGCCACCGCTCGAATGCCTCACCGGAGCGACTTTTCAGTGATTCGAGCAAATTATCGACCTGGGCCTGCGTTTCCTCCCAAGGCAGCCCTGTGTCGATGACGTAATCGGCGCGGCTGCGCTTTTGCGTGTCATGCAATTGGCGGGCGCGGATGGCAGCCAGTTTCTCCGCATTCATTCCGGGCCGGCCGGCAACGCGGGCCGTCTGGACATGCTCCGGCGCGCTGACCACGACCGTTACATCCATCAGCCGGTCGCCGCCGGTCTCGAACAGCAGCGGAATATCGAGCACGCACATCGGAGCGCCCGCCGCATGCTGCTCCTGAATGAAGCGCCATTGCGCCTGCCGGACCAGCGGATGAATGAGCGCCTCCAGCCTGGCGAAACCGTCCGCGTCGCGCGTCAGGGCGTCGGCGAGCCTGGCCCGATCGACCTTGCCTTCGCCGGTGGAGCCGGGAAACGCCGCTTCAACGTGACGGACTGCCTCGCCCTCATACAGCCGGTGCACAATGGCGTCCGAATCCAGCACCGGCACGCCGCGCGCGGCGATGTGGGCGGCAACCGTGGTCTTGCCCATCCCGATGGAACCCGTGAGGCCGATTATGAGCATTGCGAGCTGGTGGTCCTTTTTGTTGCATCGGCGCGTCCGCGCCGATGATTTGGCCCACTTAGCCGTGGGCCCCGGGTGCTCACCACAAATGCTGTGTGCGGCAGCTTACTCGGCGATTGGGTCAGACACCCGGGCCTGCGAGTGGGCTATGTGCCGGGCGGATGCCCGGCTCCCAGCAAAAACTCACCCGGGGCCCGCAAGCGGGCCAAACGCATCGGCGCGGATGCCCCGATGGAGCCAAAATAACCAAACAAATCCTACCTAACCAAGATCCCTAACAATAAGCCCGCGCAGCTCGGGCGTCACCTCGGGGGGAATGCCGAACCATTTCTCGAAGCCGGGCACGGCCTGATGCAGCAGCATGCCCAGGCCGTCGGCGACGTGCAGCCCCATGGCCCGGGCCCGCCGAAGCAGGTCGGTTTCGAGCGGCGTGTACACGATATCGCAGACTACGCCGGGATGTGGAAAGCCTCGAGAGACCGAGGTTGAGCGGCGGCTGACCGGCCATGCCAAGCGTGGTGGTATTCACAAGTAATCCACAATTTATCAACATGTTGTCCCGGCTCTCCCAATCGAAAACGCTGATCGCGCCGCCGAAAGCGGCCGCCAAGGCCTCTGCCCGCTCGCGCGACCGGTTCGCAAGGCGGACGTGCCGGACGCCGCGATCCAGCAGGCCGCGAATAACGCCCCGTGCCGCACCGCCAGCGCCCAGCACCGCGACCGGCTGGCCGATCTTATCCCAGCCCGGCGCCTGATCGTCCAGATTGCTGATGAAGCCGTAAATGTCGGTGTTGGAGGCGCACAGCACGCCCTCTTCCAGCCAGAGCGTATTGGCTGCGCCGACGCTGCGCGCGGCGGCATCGGGCCGGGCCGAGGCGCGGAACGCGGCCTCCTTATGCGGCACGGTGACGTTGCAGCCGGTGAAGCCCTCGGCGGCCAGATCGCGGAAGAATGCTGCGGCGTCCTCGGGCGGCAACGGTCGCCGCACATAACTGCCGTCGATGCCGTAGCGCTTCAGCCAATAGCCATGGATAAGCGGCGAGCGCGAATGCGCGATAGGCCAGCCGACGACACAAGCGCGCTTCATGCGCAGACCTTTCCATTGCCCATTCGGCGCCCCCTCGCACGGCCGCCTGATGGCAACCGCCCCTCCCGCGAAGGAGAGAGGGCAAAAAGAGTTATACGCGCTTCGCTACTTACTTGGGTGAGGAGGCCGGCGCCGAGGCACTCCGCCCTCACTCCGCCAGCCAGCCGATCTCGCGGAGATAGCCGAGAAGCGGCAGCAGCGGCAATCCAATTATGGTGAAATGGTCGCCCTCGATGCGCGAGAACAGCTGAATGCCCGGCCCTTCGATCCGGTAGACACCGACGGAGCGCAGGAGCGCCTCGCCTTCGCTGCGGAGATACGCTTCGAGGAAGGCATCCGAAAAATCCCGCATGGTCAGATGCGCGCGGTCCAGATGCCGCCAAAGCACCGTGCCGTCCCTCGCCACGCACAGGCCCGCATTGAGGCTATGCGTCTTGCCGCGCAGCCGGGCGAGCTGCTCGCGCGCGGCTTCCGCATCGGCCGGCTTGTGGATGACGGTGCCGCCGCAGGCCGTCACCTGGTCGGCGCCGATCACCAACGCGCCCGGCTCGCACGCGCTGACATCCAACGCCTTGGCCTCGGCGAGCATGACCGCCAGCGCCCCCGGATCGAGATCGCCCTTCGCGGCAGCCTCCGTCTCCAGCGCGCGCTCGTCGACATTGGCCGATCGCTGCCGAAACTCCAGCCCCGCGCCACGCAGCAGCGCCGCCCGCCCCACGCTCGCCGAAGCCAGGATAAGCGCCGCGCGCTCAGCCGCCACCTTTGCGGTCCTCGCACAGCTTGATCACAGCGGCGGCGGTCTCCTCGATGGAGCGCCGCGTCACGTCGATGACCGGCCATTGGTGCCGTCCGCAGAGCCGCCTTGTGAAGGCGATCTCCTTCATGATCATTTCGGTGTCGGTATAGTCCTGGTTCTTGGGGTCGTTCATGCCCAGGAGCCGGTGCCGCCGGATTTCGGCGAGGCGCTGCGGGCTGGCGACCAGCCCCGCGACCACCGGATTGCGCACCAGCTCCAAGGATGGCGGCGGCGGGATGTCGGGCACCAGCGAAACATTGGCGGTCTTGAAGCCGCGATTGGCCAGATACAGGCTGGTCGGCGTCTTGGAGGTGCGGCTGGCGCCGATCAGCACGATATCAGCCTCGTTGATATCCTCGGTGCGCTGTCCGTCATCATGGGCGAGGGTAAAATTCATCGCCTCGATGCGGCGGAAATAATCCGTGTTGAGCACATGCTGGCCGCCGACGACCGGTGTGGACGGCGTGCCCAGATAGGCCTCAAACACCTTGATGAGCGGGCTGAGCACGGCGACGCAAGGAACGTGCAGCGCTTCGCAGCGCTCCTCCAGATGCAAGCCAAGCGCCTTATCGACGATGGTGTAGAGCACGATGCCTGGCGAGGATTCGATCTGCTGCAGCACCCGGTCGAGATGGCGCCGGTTGCGCACGAAAGGATGCGAGTGTTTCAGCGCCCTTATGCTGGAATATTGAACGGCGGCGGCCTTGGCGATGGCCGCAAGCGTTTCCCCTGAAGCATCCGACACCATATGCAGGTGAAAAAACTTCGGAAGCTCCTTGGTGGTCTGTGGATAAGTTGTCACGTTTTCGCCGCCGTTTTTGCTTATGGAAAATACGCTGCTTGAGTCTCGCACGCTAATTAAAAAAGCACCCACAATTTACCCGGCGGACCCGCGAAAACCCGGTCTGGCTGCGTAAATCCGAAAGTGCAAATCTATCGACAGCCTCATCGGGCGTTTGATCCTGACTTATCACGCCGATGCACAATCAGCTCTCCATCGCAAGGTGCTGGACTTTAAGCGGCATTTTACGAATATGCCGGGATAGGGGGCCTGAACCGGCCCGGCGGGTCACCCGATCGCGCCAATCTGCCGCAAACTGTGGATAAGGCTTGTGCAAACTTTCATTATCCGCAATCCACTCCCTTAGAAAAACAATCAATAGAAAGTTTAAGACTCTCTTTTTTGAAAAGGTTTCGGATGGCGAGTGATGCGCAAACGGCGCCAGGGCTCATCGAGGTGTTGCGCGGCAAGCCGGCGGCAAGCCCGCCGATCTGGCTGATGCGGCAGGCCGGGCGGTACCTCCCCGAATATCGAGCGCTGCGCGCCAAGGCCGACGGCTTCCTCGATCTGTGCTACCGGCCGGAATGGGCGGCCGAGATCACGCTGCAGCCGATCCGTCGGTTCGGCTTCGACGCCGCGATCCTGTTTGCGGATATCCTGATCGTGCCGGATGCGCTGGGCCAAAGGGTCGAATTCGAGGAGGGCGTGGGGCCACGCCTCGACGCCATGCAACCCGAAGCCCTGCTGGGTGCGCTGAAGCCCGACGGCACCGCCGCCAAATTCAACCGGATTTACGAAACCGTGTCGCGCGTTCGCGCCGAACTGCCGGCGGGTACGGCGCTGATCGGCTTTTGCGGTGCGCCCTGGACCGTTGCGACCTACATGATCGCAGGCCACGGCACCCCCGACCAAGCGCCGGCGCGGCTCGCCGCCTTCCGCGATCCCCAAAATTTCGCCCGGCTCATCGAACTCATCGCCGATTGCTCGGTGGACTATCTCGCCGGCCAGATCGAGGCGGGCGCGCAGGCCGTGCAGATCTTCGATAGCTGGGCAGGCGTTCTGCCCGACGACCAGTTCTACCGTTGGTCGATCGAGCCGACCGCCAGGATGGTCGCCGCATTGCGGGCGAGGCATCCGGGCGTGCCGGTCATCGGCTTTCCCAGGGGCGCCGGGCTGCTGGCCGAGGACTACGTCCGCGAAACCGGCATCGACGCAGTCGGCTGCGACACGGCGATGCCGCTGCGTTTCATGCGCGACACCCTGGCCAAACACGCCGCGGTTCAGGGCAATCTCGACCCGCTGCTGCTGCTCGCCGGAGGCCCCTTGCTCGAATCGCGCGTTCGGCACATGGTGGCGGCGCTTGAGGGAGCGCCGCATATTTTCAATCTGGGCCACGGCATTCTGCCGTCGACGCCCATTGAGCATGTCGCCCGGCTCATCGAGCTGGTGCGGCGCTGATCGGGGGGAAATGGCGATGGACGTCTACAATTGGGTAAAGGCCTTCCACGTGATCGTGGTTATCGCCTGGATGGCCGGCATGTTCTACCTGCCTCGCCTCTACGTCTACCATGTCGGCGCGGCGCCCGGTTCGGAGCTGTCCGAGACGCTGAAGATCATGGAAAACCGGCTGCTGCGCTTCATCATCAATCCGGCGATGATCGCGACCTGGGTCCTAGGCCTCATCCTGATTTTCGGCTTCGACGTGATCGACATGCGCACCGCCGGCTGGCTGCACGTCAAATTGACGGCGGTCGTGCTGCTCACCATATTCCACATCATGCTGGCGCGCTGGCGCAAGGATTTCGCCGCTGACCGCAACACCCGCTCGGCCGGTTTCTACCGGGTGATGAACGAGGTGCCCACCGTGCTCCTCATCATCATCGTCATCATGGTCATCGTGAAGCCCTTCTGAATTCTTGAGTCCAGCGCATCCGCGCTGGCCTTGGCCCGCTTGCAGGCCCCGGGTGGATATTCTGGATGCATCGGTGCATCCGCACCGATGTTGCCCACTTAACCGTGGGCCCCCGGTGCCACACACCAATCGCCGCGCTCGCGCCGTCCTCCGCAATGCCATGCTCGCGGCAGCTTACTCGGCATTCGGGTCAGCCAACCGGGGGCCCGCAAGCGGGCTAAAGCTCCGCGGATGCGGGGCGCCAAAGCAAAAACTCCACTAACATCGGTGCGGATGCACGGCTGCAACTAAACGAGACCAAGCACAAATAAACACAGCTTTCGCGGGGCTGATTTGTTTGCTATAATGCAAATCATAATTCTCCCTTTGGCCGAGAAGACTGATTTCCTTCACCCGCATGAGAAATTAGCAGTACGCGGAGCCTAAATCCGCGCAGCTCGCTGCTCAGTGCGGGAACAGCGCCTCGAACGTCCCACCAACCTTGGCAACGCTCTTTGAAGCATGCCTTCCCCTGACCTATTTTTCCAAGAGAGTTCGGAGTTATCCCGAATGCAGGAAATGAAACTCACAGAACTTAAGACCAAATCTCCGACCGAACTGCTGAGCTTTGCAGAAGAGGTCGAAGTCGAAAACGCCAGCACGATGCGCAAGCAAGAGCTGATGTTCGCGATCCTGAAACAACTGGCGGCAAAAGAAGTCGACATCACCGGCATCGGCGTTGTGGAAGTGCTGCAGGACGGCTTCGGCTTCCTGCGCTCCCCTGACGCCAATTACCTGCCCGGCCCCGATGACATCTATGTCAGCCCCAGCCAGATCCGCCGCTTCAGCCTGCGCACCGGCGACACCGTCGAAGGGCAGATCCGCTCGCCCAAGGATGGTGAGCGCTATTTCGCCCTGCTCAAGGTTAACAAGATCAATTTCGACGAACCTGAGCAGATGCGCCACAAGGTGCATTTCGACAATCTGACGCCGCTCTATCCCGATGAATGGATGGGGATGGAGGTCGACAGTCCCACGCAGAAGGATATGAGCGGCCGCGTCATCGACATCGTCGCCCCGCTCGGCAAAGGCCAGCGCGGCCTGATCGTCGCCCCGCCCCGCACCGGCAAGACGGTGCTGCTGCAGAACATCGCGCATTCGATCACCACCAACCATCCCGAATGCTATCTGATCGTGCTGCTGATTGATGAGCGCCCGGAAGAGGTGACGGACATGCAGCGCTCGGTAAAGGGCGAGGTGATTTCCTCCACCTTCGACGAACCGGCCTCGCGCCACGTTCAGGTGGCCGAAATGGTCATCGAAAAGGCCAAGCGCCTCGTCGAGCACAAGCACGATGTGGTAATCCTGCTCGACTCGATCACGCGCCTCGGTCGCGCCTACAATACGGTGGTGCCGTCCTCCGGTAAGGTGCTGACCGGCGGCGTCGACGCCAATGCGCTGCAGCGCCCGAAGCGGTTTTTCGGCGCCGCGCGCAACATCGAGGAAGGCGGCTCGCTGACCATCATCGCGACGGCGCTCATCGAGACCGGCAGCCGCATGGACGAAGTGATCTTCGAAGAGTTCAAGGGCACCGGCAATTCCGAGCTGATCCTGGACCGCAAGGTCGCCGACAAGCGCACCTTCCCCTCCATCGACATCGCCCGCTCCGGCACCCGCAAGGAAGAGCTGCTGGTTCCGGCGCCGCAGCTCAAGAAGATGTTCGTGCTGCGCCGCATCCTCAATCCGATGGGCTCGATGGACGCTATCGAATTCCTGATGGACAAGCTGCGCCAAACCAAGAACAACAGCGATTTCTTCGAACTCGATGAACACGTAGGTCGCAATCACGCTTCCGTCATCAGATTAAATTGTTTCGAGCCCGGGAAGCCTTCGGCAAGCCCGGCGGATTAAATTAGCCGTCACGAAGCTCCGCTCGATAACGATGCGAAGCGTCGCACTGCCTGATGGCGTGGGGCCTCCATGCCGCCCGCAGATGACCCAGGCCGTGCGGCTTGCGCCGCGACTTGGACCTCTTAGTGTCCATATTCGAGATCGACAGGAGACCTTCATGTCAACCAGCGGAGTGAGCTTGAGCGCAATCAGCGCCCTGTTCCAGCAACGCCGTCTTGATTTCAAGACGCTGACCAGCGCTATCGACGCCGGCGATACGACCGCCGCCCAGGACGCGCTGAAAAGCTATCAGAACGATAATAATGCCATCGGTGCGGCCGGCGGATCGAGCCAGACGAAGACGGGCGGATCTTTCGGGGTCAAGATCAAGACGGACCTTTCGAATCTGACCAGCGCGGTCCAGTCGGGCAATATCACCGATGCCCAGGCCGCGCTCAAAACCTTCCGGCAGGACCGTCAGGCGCTTCGTCAGGACAGTGCCAGCACCGACCCCAACAGCACCACGTCATCCTCGCTCAGCGACGACCTGACTAAGCTGATCACCGCGATTAAATCGGGCGACGCCTCTGGGGAACAGACCAGCGCCGATGCCCTGGCGAAAGACCTGCTGGCGGCTGTGCAGTCCGGCGGGACAGATAAGGCGCATGGCCATCACGGCCATCACCACCATCATGATGGCGGCGTCGCGGCGTCTGGCGATGGCAGCGTGACCCCGAGCCCGGTGGCGAGCGCCGACGTCTCGACCACCAGCAGCACGGACACATCAGCCAGCACCAGCACATCGAATAGCGGCGATCCGACGAGCCGACTTGCTGCGGTTTTGAAGCAATTCTTCGAAACCTTCCTCGACGCGAACCAAACCACCCAGACAACGACGCAAATCGCGCTTTAGATGGACAGGGGGGCGCTTTTTGTCATCCCCGCGCAAGCGGGGATCCAGTAAACCATTGAATAGAATGTGGAATACCGGATTCCCGCCGGTGCAGGTGACAACGCAGAAGTGCCATAAAGGCTCTCGCGGGGTCGCGTCGATCTCCGCAAAATCCCCCCGTGCCCTGAAAGAGCGCCCGCATGCATTGGATCTATCTGCTCGTCGCGATCGCGTTTGAAGTCGTCGGCACATCGGCGCTGAAAGCCACGGACGGGTTCACCAAGCTGACGCCCTCGCTCATTGTCGTCGCCGGTTATGGCGCGGCGTTTTATTTTCTGTCGCTGACGCTGAAATCGATGCCGGTGGGCGTGGTTTACGCGATCTGGTCCGGCGTCGGCATTGTGCTGATCTCGCTGACCGGCTGGATCGTCTTCCGCCAGCATCTGGACAGCCCCGCACTCATTGGCATCGCCTTGATCATTGCGGGCGTGGCGGTCATTAACCTCTCGAAATCCATTCCGCATTGATGGCCGCCGATCGCATCGAATTGTCTGGTTTGCGTAAAGTCATCAGCGAGATTCGGCGCCTATGATCGCTGCAGGAGACCGACAGGAGATCAGAAATGTCAATCAGCGGAGTGAACTGCTGCAGCGACCCGCGCGATCTGTTGCATCAGCGCCTTCTCGACTTCAAAACGCTTGCCAGCGCGGTCGAGTCCGGCGATCCGGTCGCCGCCAAGGCTGCCCTGCAAAGCTACCAGAACGACGTCCAGACCGTGGCGCCGGTCCCCTCGGCCGGTGACGCGAGCGACTCCGGCTCGTTCGCGGCCAAGATCAAGGTCGACCTTTCCAACCTGGCCACTGCCGTCCAATCAGGACATCTGGACGACGCCAAGGTGGCGCTGACGGCCTACCAGCAGGATCGCCAAGCCGTTCGTCAGGGAACGGCCGATGCGGCGAGCTCTCCCGGCTCATCCCCGGTGGAGACGCTGAGCAGCCTGCTCACGTCATTCCAGTCCGGCGACAGCAAGGCCTCCGCGGCCGCGCAGGGCACCACCGACGGCGGCAGCGCCTTTGCGAAAGCGAGCAAGGAGAAAGCTGAGCCCATTGTTCCGCAGGCCCTGATCCTGGTGATCAAGCAATTCACGGAAGCGTTGCTCGACACAGCGCGCTCGGCCGCCCCGAAATATCTCTGATCCCTCGCGAGCCGTTCTCGCATGACTGTTGCATCCCCATGCAACGGTGCCGTCTCGCGTGGGAAGGCTCGCGATGAGCGGTTGCTTAATTGGGAGCCTTTCCCAGCAAACCATGTCCCCCTCCAAAGTCGGGATGGACGCCGGTTTCGTCGAGAAGATTTGACGAACAAAGAGATAGCTCACCGCCCCCAATCCAATAGCTCTGAGGTTTACTGGTGTCCACTTCCCTGGGAAGACAACTGGGGCATGGCTGGCCGAATCCGCCATTCGGGGAGCCGGGAGAGGTAAAGTGACGTCACCGCGCGTGCCCATCCACAGGCAAGACCGCTCCCTCAACGCCGAAACTGCTTGAGCTGCGAGAAATCTCTGACATAAACCCCTGTCAGGGTGTTCGGCGAGGATGGGGGCGGCCGCAATGACGCGGAAGAGGCTGAATCGGGTCTTGGCGACCGTGGTGACCGGGCTGGTGGTGCTGATCGCGCTGGCGCTGGCCGCGAAGCTGTCCGGCATCGGCTGGGCGCTGAACTTTTACGAGTTCATCCGCGACACCTCCTTGCTGATCGTCACGGTGATCGCAGCCTATATGGCCTATATTTACCAGAAACGGACAACCTTCCTGCAAAATCTGCGCGAGCAATGGTATGAGATCGTTCGCGCCAAGGCCGAGCTAATCCATTACTGCCACCTCGAACAGCCGGCTGTGGAGACGTATCTCGCCGCGGCGCGCGAACTGTCCGAATGCATCGACAAGATGCGTATCGTTTATTCCAATGTCGGCGAAACCGACGAGTTGATAGGCCTTTATCCTTACTCGCCTCTGCACCATATGCGTCTGGTGATGGAGTCGCTCGATCCGCGCAAAGCCGCGCCGACGACGTTGCAGAGATTTGAGGCACGCGGGGAGATCTGGGACGCGTTCAACGTCATCCGGGAGCATTTCCTCGACGAATTCGATATTGACGAGCCATCACGGCCAATTCTGATCCATCGCATGAAGCGCATGAAGCGCGACGGCGCGACAAGCGAAGCACTCGAACGCAAGGAACGGCAGGCGCAGCTTGCCGCAAGAAATCAAACACCATGAAGCTGAGAAACATTGCTATCATTGCCCACGTCGATCACGGCAAGACCACCCTGATCGACGTTCTGTTGCGCCAGTCCGGCTCGTTCCGCGACAATCAGCGTGTCGCCGAGCGCGCCATGGATTCCAACGATCTGGAGCGTGAGCGCGGCATCACCATCCTTGCGAAAGTCACCTCGCTTCTCTGGCACGATACGCGCATCAACATCGTCGACACGCCCGGCCATGCCGATTTCGGCGGCGAGGTGGAGCGCATCCTGAACATGGTGGACGGCGCCATCGTACTGGTCGATGCCTCCGAAGGCCCGATGCCGCAGACCAAGTTCGTTGTCTCCAAGGCGCTGAAGGTCGGTCTCAAGCCCATCGTCGCCATCAACAAGATCGATAAGCCCGATGAGCGCCACGACGAGGTGATCAACGAGGTGTTCGACCTGTTCGCCGCGCTCGACGCCAATGAGGAACAGCTCGACTTCCCCATCCTTTACGGCTCCGCCAAGGAAGGCTGGATGGCCCTTAGCCCCGACGGCCCCAAGGACGGCATGGCGCCCCTGTTCGACATGGTGCTCGACCACGTTGCGCCGCCCAAGACCCGCGATGGCGCCTTCCAGATGCTGGCCACCACCATCGAGGCCGACGCTTATGTGGGCCGCATCCTGACCGGCCGCATCAGCGCTGGGCGCATCACGCCGGGCATGACCATCAAGGCCCTGTCACGCGACGGCAAGCTCATCGAGACCGGCCGCGCCTCGAAGGTGCTGGCCTTCCGTGGGCTGGAGCGCATTCCGGTGGAGGAGGCGACCGCCGGCGAAATCGTCGCCATTGCCGGCCTCAGCCATTCGACGGTCGCCGACACCATTTGCGCGCCTGAGGTGAACATCGCGATCCCGGCCCAGCCGATCGACCCGCCCACCCTGTCGATGACGTTCCGCATCAATGATGGCCCGCTCGCCGGCCAGGAGGGCGACAAGGTGCAGAGCCGCGTCATCCGCGACCGGCTGCTGCGCGAGGCCGAGGGCAATGTCGCGCTGAAGATCTCGCAGACCGCCGACATCGATGCGTTCGAAGTGGCGGGCCGCGGCGAATTGCAGCTCGCCATCCTCATCGAGACGATGCGCCGCGAAGGCTTCGAGATGACGGTGTCGCGCCCCCGTGTCGTGATGCAGTCCGATCCGGTGACCGGCCAGCGCCTGGAGCCGATCGAGGAAGTCATCATCGACGTGGATGAGGACTATACGGGCGCCGTGGTGCAGAAGCTGGGCGAGCGCCGCGCCGAGCTGGTCGAGATGCGCCCCTCCGGCGGCGGCCGCCAGCGGCTGGTCTTCTACGTACCGACGCGCGGCCTCATCGGTTATCAGACCGAGCTTTTGTCCGACACGCGCGGCACGGCGGTGATGAACCGGCTGTTCCACGCCTACGCGCCCTTCAAGGGCGAGATCCCCGGCCGCCGCACCGGCGTGCTGATCTCGAACGGCCAGGGCGACGCGGTGGCCTATGCGCTGTGGAACCTTGAGGATCGCGGGCCTATGATCATCCACCCGCAGACGCGGGTCTATCAGGGCATGATCGTCGGCGAGCACACGCGCGGCAATGACCTTGAAGTCAACGTCCTGAAGGGCAAGAAGCTCACCAACGTCCGCGCCTCCGGCCGCGACGACAATGTGCTGCTGACCCCGCCCATCCGCATGACCCTGGAAATGGCGCTGGCCTATATCCAGGACGACGAGCTGGTGGAAATCACCCCCCAATCCATCCGCCTGCGCAAGCGCTACCTCGACTCCAATGAGCGCAAAAAAGCTGAGCGCCTGGCGGCAAGCTGAGCCGCCGCTATCCGGCGTCGGCTCAGCTTGCCACAGCGTCGCCCGGCCATAGGAGGCGGGTCCTCTTGGCCCGGACGAAAAGGGGATTGGCCCCCGGACCTCCGCTACGATGGTCCGGGGCGACGAAACCCATGGCCGCTCGCACCTAAAAAGGATCGCCCTTTAATTGCAGGTCGCGTCCGTTTTGACGCCGAACCGGACGCCTTCCTCGCGCTGCAGGCTTGCGATCACCGCGAACACATTATTAGCGGTTGGATTGCCTTCCGGAGATAGCATCCGCATCAGGCTTTTAGGCTGCTTGCCAGTCACTGCCCCGAGACGTCTAAAGCCGACCGATGCATTGATGTAATTCCTGAGCAGCGCCTTTCCGGTTTCGACGTCGCCTGACAGCAGCAGCTCAACGGCTTCCCGAAGCAGAGCCACTCGAAATTCCGTATCATTGTCGGCACGAGCCTTCACGGTCTCCCTGAAATCACGCGATAATGTCATGTCCTGGCCTCTTTCCTTTTGCGCAACTTAAAGTCGTTCCAGAGGCTGATCGCGTTTTTTATGTCGTTACTTTGCCCTCTCTTTGTCCCACCTACGAGCAAAATCACGATGTCCTCACCATCCGTTCCGAAATAAATCCGATAGCCCGGGCCGAAGTGAATTCTGGACTCGTGGACACCACGACCGACGCTCTTGACGTCGGCGACGTTTCCAGCGGCCATGCGCTCCAAACAAACGGTAATCTTCGCGGCCGCCTTCGCGTCGAGACTTAAAAACCATTGCCGGAAGGGGCTTTTGCCTTCTTCGTCAATATAATCTTCTACCCGAATCATAAAGGTAACGTATACGTTACCCCTATTCAAGGAAACCTAGAGAAATTGCGTAGCGACATTTGCGCGCGAAGTCTCTCGACCCTCCTGATGGGAAAATCGCCTTTCCGCTTTCGTTCCCTGTAAGTTCTACCTATAGTCCTGCTAATCCCAATTTTGTTAAAATGCCTCTTACAGAATCGGTACAAAGTCGCTGATCTCGTTTGCAATTCGATAACCATTTTACCAGGGGAACAAGCTGCATGTTGACGTCTCCGGCCCGAACTGACACAGCGCACGCTCAGGCCATTCGCTGGCCCTCGGGCGTGCTGCCATCCGAGGAATTCGCCTCGGTGATCGGCCAGACGCAGGGCAGCGGCGACAATTTGTTCGTCACCGGCCGCGCCGGGACCGGCAAATCCACCCTGCTGCGCTGCCTGAAAACCAACCTGCCGCAGAAGACGGCGGTGCTCGCCCCCACCGGCCTTGCTGCCGTCAATGTCCAGGGCCAGACGATCCACTCGTTCTTCGGCTTCCCGCCGCAATTCATCACCGCCGAAATCGTCAAGAAATGCCGGCGAGCGGCGCTGTTCCGCAATCTCGACACCATCGTCATCGACGAAGTTTCGATGGTGCGCGCCGACCTGATGCAGGGCATCGATATGGCCTTGCGGATGACTCGGAAGCAACCTGCCAAGCCCTTCGGCGGCGTCCAGATCGTGGCCATGGGCGATCTGCACCAGCTCCCGCCCGTGGTGCGCGAACGCGAGATGGTCGCGCATTTCCGCGACACGTTCGGCGGCATCTATTTCTTCAACGCGCCGGTATTCCGGGACGCCCCGCTTGGCCTCATCGAACTGAACACCGTATTCCGCCAGCAGGACCCCTATTTCATCGAGGCGCTCAACGGCATCCGCGAGGGTAGCCCCGGTCGCAACCACATGGATGTGTTCAACGACCGCGTCGCGCCGTTCCGCTCGCTGCCCGATTGCGACGATTATATCGTGCTGACGCCGGTCAATCAGGCCGCCGACCACACCAACCGCGTCTTCCTCGACCGGCTGACCACCAGGGCCGAAAGCTTCGACGCCATCGTGACCGGCAAATTCGAACCCTCCGCCTACCCGACCGATGCCGCCTTGGTGCTGAAGGAAGGCTCCAAAATTGTGCTGCTGCGCAACGATCCGGATAAGCGCTGGGTCAACGGCACGCAGGCGCGCATTTCGCGCATCGACGGGCGCACGGTGTGGATCGACGTCGCCGGCGAGGAGCACGAGCTGGAGCCGGTCACCTGGGAAAACATCCGCTACGACCACGACCCCGAAACCGACAGGATGGTCGAGACGGTGGCCGGATCGTTCCGCCAGCTCCCCGTTCGCCTCGCCTGGGCGCTGACTATTCATAAAAGCCAGGGCATGACGCTGGACAAGGTCTATGTCGATTTCGGCCGCGGCACCTTCGCGCATGGCCAGGCCTATGTGGCGCTGAGCCGCGCCCGCTCGCTGAACGGCCTGGCGCTGGCCCGCCCCATCCAGCAATCCGACATCATCTTCGACCCCGAAGCGCTCGGCTACCGCTCCCTATTCGAGCCGCTCGCGGCTTAGCGCCAAATTCGTGGACTCACCCTCACCCGGCGCTCCGCGCCGCCCTCTCCCAAAGGCGAACGCTTGTCGTTCGCCTTAAGGCTCACCAGCAAGGGAAATCTCGCCACCCCACGCGGGAGAGGGCTCCTGCCGAAGGGGGGGGAGGGGGTCCTGCCGAAATCGCCCTTTCCCCGATGGGGGCGGCCCAATCCCACCTCACCCCCGCGCGCCGAAGATCGCCGAGCCGACCCGCACATGCGTCGCGCCGCAGCGGATCGCCACTTCGTAATCGGCGCTCATGCCCATGCTGAGGCCGGGCAGCCCCAGATCGCGCGCCAGCCGCGCGAGCAGCACGAAATGCGGCTCCGGCGGCGTATCGAAGGGCGGAATGCACATCAAGCCGTCGATCGCCAGCCCCAACTCGTCCCGGCAGGCGCTGAGCAGGCCCTCCGCCTCACGCGGCGCCACGCCCGCCTTTTGCGGCTCCTCGCCGGTATTCACCTGGATGAACAACCGGGGCTGGCGCCCCTGCGCCGCCATTTCCCCGGCCAGCGCCGCGGCGATCTTCCGCCGGTCGACCGTATGGATGGCATCGAACAGCGCCACCGCATCCCGCGCCTTGTTCGATTGCAGCGGCCCGATGAGATGCAGCGCAATCCCCTCATGCGCGTCGCGAAGCGCCGGCCATTTCGCCTTGGCCTCCTGCACCCGGTTCTCACCGAACACGCGCTGGCCAGCCGCGATAGCCGGCAGGATGGCGCCCACCCCATACGTCTTGGTGACGGCGATCAGCGTCACATCGGCGGCCTCGCGCCCGGCCTGCCGCGCCGCCGCGCCGATCCTGACGGTGATTTCCACCAGCCTTTGGGCCGCTCCGATGCTGTTTTCCATCGCCATTCCTCAAAAGCTCCGAATATGTGGGCGTCCCGCCCAAGCGCTGCTTGACCGCAACGGCGTTTTTCGGCTGGATACCACCCTTCAACGGCGCCGCGCCTCCGCCGCCGCCAGCAACAGATGTAAGACATAACCACATGGCCTCGGAACGATATAACGCACCGGATCGCGAAGAGCATTGGCGCAAGGTCTGGGACGACGCCCAGATCTACCGCTCGGAAGAGAACGAATCGCGGCCGAAATACTACGTTCTTGAGATGTTCCCTTACCCGTCCGGGCGCATCCATATCGGCCATGTGCGCAACTATTCGATGGGTGACGTGGTCGCCCGCTATATGCGCGCCAAGGGGCGCAACGTTCTGCATCCGATGGGCTGGGACGCATTCGGCATGCCGGCGGAAAACGCCGCGCTGGAGAGCAAGATCCATCCCAAAGTCTCCACCTACCGCAATATCGACGCCATGCGCGGCCAGCTCAAGGGCATGGGGCTGTCGCTCGATTGGAGCCGTGAGCTGGCCACCTGCGATCCGGAATATTACGCGGAGCAGCAAAAGCTGTTCGTCGATTTCTTCAAGAAGGGGCTGGTCTACCGCAAGAAGAGCAAGGTCAATTGGGATCCGGTCGACCATACCGTTCTGGCTAATGAGCAGGTGATCGACGGGCGCGGCTGGCGCTCGGGTGCGCTGGTGGAGCAGCGCGAACTGAGCCAGTGGTTCCTGAAGATCACCGAATATGCCGACGATCTGCTGGCCGCGCTGGATACGCTCGACCGCTGGCCCGACAAGGTGCGTCTGATGCAGCGCAACTGGATCGGCCGCTCCGAGGGGCTGTTGATGCGCTTGGCCCTGGAAGGCGAGACGCTGCCCAAGGGGCGCGAAGCGCTGGAGGTGTTCACCACCCGGCCGGACACGATTTTCGGCATGTCGTTCTGCGCCGTGTCGCCCGATCATCCGCTGGCGACCGCGCTGGCCAAAAAGGACAAGGCGCTGAAGGCCTTCATCGACGAGTGCCATCGCATGGGCACCAGCGAGGAAGACATCGAGCGCGCCGAAAAGAAGGGTTACGACACCGGCCTGAAGGTGGTGCATCCCTTCCGCAAGATCCTCGAAAGTGCCGCTCTATGTCGCCAATTTCGTCCTGATGGAGTATGGCACCGGCGCCATCTTCGGCTGCCCGGCGCATGATCAGCGCGATCTGGAGTTTGCAAGGCAATATGGGCTGAAGGTCAAGCCCGTGGTCATCCCCGAGGGCGAGGAGGCGAAAAGCTTCACCATCGGCGAGGACGCCTATACCGGGCCGGGCCGCATCGCCAATTCCGCCTTTCTCGACGGCCTGAGCGTCGACGCCGCTAAGGCCGAAATCGCCGACCGCCTGGAGAAGCGCGGCGAGGGCCAGCGCAAGATCAATTTCCGCCTGCGCGACTGGGGCATTTCGCGCCAGCGCTATTGGGGCTGCCCGATCCCGATCATCCATTGCCCCGAATGCGGCGCGGTGCCGGCCACCGACCTGCCGGTGCTGCTGCCCGACGACGTTACCTTCGACAAGCCCGGCAATCCGCTCGACCGGCATCCCACCTGGAAGCATGTCGATTGCCCGGTTTGCCACGGCAAGGCGACCCGCGAAACCGACACGATGGACACCTTCGTCGACTCATCCTGGTATTTCGCCCGCTTCTGCTCGCCGCACGCGGCCGAGCCGGTCGACGCCGGGGCGGTCGCCTATTGGCTGCCGGTCGATCAATATATCGGCGGCGTCGAGCACGCCATCCTGCATCTGCTCTATTCGCGCTTCTTCATGCGGGCGATGACCGATACCGGCCATCTGCATCTCGCGGAGCCCTTCGTCGGTCTGTTCACGCAAGGGATGGTCATCCACGAGACCTATCGCGACGAGCACGGCAAATGGCTGAGCCCGGACGAAATCCGCTTCATCGGCAACGATGCCGCCGACCGGCGGGCGGTGACGGTCGACGGCGCCCATCCGGTCATCGTCGGCGCGGCCGAGAAAATGTCCAAGTCGAAGCGCAACACCGTCGATCCGGTCAGCTTCATCTCGCATTACGGCGCCGACACGGTGCGCTGGTTCGTGCTGTCGGACTCGCCGCCTGACCGCGACGTGCTGTGGACCGAGGAAGGCGTGCAGGGCGCCTGGCGCTTCGTCCAGCGCGCCTGGCGGCTGGTGGACGAGGTGGCGGAGCTGGGCGCGAAGCACGGCGCCAAGCGTCCGGCCCCCCTCAGCCCGGCTGCCGATGAGCTGCGCCGCGCCACCCATCGCGCCCTCGACGCCGTCAGCCGCAACATCGAGGGCCTGCGCTTCAACACCGCAATCGCCGGCATCTATGAATTGGCCAACAAGCTGGGCGCCGCGCTGGCAGGACAAAAATCCGCCAAAGATGCCAGCCTAGACTGGGCCCTGCGGGAATCGGCGGAATTGATGGTGCAGATGTTCGCGCCGATGATGCCGCATCTCGCCGAAGAGTGTTGGGCGCGGCTCGGCTACCACAGTCTGGTTGCAAAACAGCCCTGGCCGGAGGTCGAAAAGCCCCTGCTCGTTGACGATCAGGTGACGATTGCCGTACAGGTGAATGGTAAGAGACGGGACGAGTTGATAATCTCGCGCGACGCATCGCAGCACGATATCGAGGCCGCCGCCCTGGCGCTCGAGGGTGTGAAGCGCGCAATCGAGGGCCGGGCGATCAAGAAAATCATCGTCGTGCCGCAGAGGATCGTCAATGTCGTTGCTTGAGGGGGCACGAGTGGGCGCATTCGCGAATATCGTGAAATCGGCGGCGGTGGCGGGACTTCTCGCCGCTGCTGCGGCGCTTGTCAGCGGCTGCGGCTGGCAGCCCCTCTACGGGCCGACGGCAAGCGGCGCCAATCTCAACGAAATCATGCGCACCGTCGACATTGCCACCGTACCGGGCCGTGTCGGACAGCGCATCCGCAACGAGCTGATCTTCAAGCAGACCGGCGGCGGCCAGAGGCTGGCGGTCGATGAAACGAAATACCGGCTCGACATCGCCATCCGCGAATTGGTGCTGAACACGCTGGTGAACGGAAGCGGTGAAGCTGAGGGACAAGTCTATCAGCTTTACACCGAATTCAAACTGGTCCGCATCGCCGATAAGCAGGTGGTGCTTGAAGGCCATAACAATGCGCGCGCCGCCTATGACAAGGTCGTTTCCCTCTTCGCCGACATTCGCGCCCGGCGCGACGCCGAAGACCGTGCCGCCCGCACCATCTCAGAGGCGATCAACACCCGCCTAGCGGCATATTTCTCCACTAACGCCTGACAGCCCGGCGTGCTTTTGGCGAGTGTTCCGTTCGCGGGTGGCGATTTACGGCCTGTCGCACCACAGCATTTTCCCCAGCAAAGCATGTCTCCGCGCAGGGTGGAGGGACGCTGGTTTGCGTCGAGAAGGTGAGACGAACCAAGAATAGAAGTCTCGCTCCGGTTCAATCGCAGCGGAAAGCCCGAGCTGCTCAAACCCGCAACCTGCCTTGTCGATCCGCGACCGCTGGGCTGGAGCCCATGCGCTACGGTTGGATCGGAATTGGCGCTGATTTTTGCTTCATCGCGTGATATCGACGTGAGGCCCGCATCCGTCCCCGCCCTCGCTGGGACATGCTTTGCCGGACAATGCTCCAAGCCCTGCTCATGGTCGCCATCAAAGCCGCCGAACTGCAAAGCCTGCTGAAATCGCCACCGAAGGCCGAGGCCTTTCTCGTTCACGGTGCCGATGCCGGCTTGGTTGCGGAAACGGCGAAATCGCTGGCCGCCGGCTTGAGCAGCATGTCGAATCCGCCCGGCGAAATCATCAGGCTGAGCGAGCAGGACCTGGCGCAAACGCCGGGGCGTCTCGCCAGCGAGGCGCGCAGCCTTGCAATGTTCGGCGGCCGGCCGGTGCTGCTGGTGAAGCAGGCGCCGCAGCTCACGCCGGCCCTCTTCGATGAGCTTCTCGGAGCGCCGCTGGCGGCGTTCATCGTCATCGAAGCCGGCAATCTGAAGAGGGACGCCAAGCTCCGCCAGCTTTTCGAGAAGGCCAGGAATGCCGCTGCCATCGTCTGTTACGGCGCCGACAGCCGCAGCCTGCAACAGCTGATCCGCGAGGATGTGCAGAAGGCTGGGCTGACCATCGCGCCCGAAGCGGTGCAGCGGCTCGCGCAGGTTCTCGGCGGCGATTGGGCGGTGTCGCGCTCGGAGATCGCCAAGCTGACGCTCTACGCGGCCGGCGAGCCGCAGATTACTCTGGCGCATGTCGACGCGGTGGTCGGCGATGCCTCCGCGCATGCCTTCGACGAAGCGATCGCGGCGGCGCTTTCGGGCGATGCCGGCGCGGCGCTGGCCCAGCTCGACGGCCTGTCCGGCGCCGGAACACCCGCCGCCGTGGTGTTGGGCGTGCTCAGCGGGCATCTGCAAAGGCTGCACGGCCTGCTCGCCGCTATCGACCGCGGCGAAAGCTTCGATGCCGCCGCCGCCCGGCTGCGCCCGCCGCTGCATTTCCGTCAGAAGGACGCCATGAAGGGGCAAACCGCGCGCTGGACCGTGCGCAGCGTTGCGGCCGCCATCGAGGCCGCGCATGAGACCGTGCGGCAAACCCGCCTCAAGCCTGCGCTGGAACAGGAGCTGGTATCCGATTTCATCATTCGGCTGGCGCGGCGGGCCAAGGGACGCGCAGGCTGAAGGCTTTCCGTCGCGTCGCGAAACCGCGACAAATACAAAGAATGAGAAGCCGCTGCTCCGAATTCAATCGGAGCGGAAATGGCTCTGGTCACGACGCGGACGCTCACTCATCTTTCACCGGACGTGCCTCAATTCCCAACCTGCTGACAGCCGGGCCGGAGCGCAATCGGCGCGCGCGTGGCCGGGCTGGCGCGACACGGGGTGCTTTAACCCGCCATCAGCTTCTTTCGCACCGTTTCGAACTGCTCCAGCGACCGGTAGCGGATGATGATCTCGCCCGCTTCGCCTTTGCCCGGAGCAATTTCCACAGCCAGGCCGAGGATGTCGGCCATCTCGCGCTCCGCGGCCTTGGTGTCGGCGTCCTTTTGCAGGCTTGGCGTCGCCGCGCGAGATGACGTGCCCGGCCCACCCGCCTTCTTTTCCTGTACCAGCGCCTCGACTTCGCGGACATTCATGCCCTTGGTTACAATGTCCCTGGCGACCTGCTCGGCGTCCTCGCGCCCGACCAGCGCGCGCGCATGGCCGGCGCTCAGCTCGCCGCCGCGGACCATGCTCTGCACGCTTTCGGGCAACTTCAGCAGCCGCAGCGTATTCGCCAGATGGCTGCGGCTCTTGCCGATGATCTGGCCCAACTCCTCCTGCGTATAGCCGAAGCGGTCGATCAGCTCGCGATAGCCGCCGGCCTCTTCGATAATGTTCAGGTCTGTGCGCTGGACGTTCTCGATGATCGCCAGTTCCAGCGCTTCCTGATCCGTCAGCGCCCGCACGATCACCGGCACGATATGCTGCGAGGCGCGCTGCGCGGCCCTCCAGCGGCGCTCACCCGCAACGATCTCGTAATGATGGCCCGCCGCCCCAACCGGACGCACCAGGATCGGTTGCACCAGGCCCTTCTCGCGGATCGAGGCCGCGAGCTCGTCCAGCTCGGTGGTGTCGAAGCTTTTGCGCGGATTGAACGGGCTTGGACTGATGCGGTCCACCGGCACCATGCGCTGCTCGCCATGGTCCGGCAGCGGTTTTGTAGCGGCGTTGCCTGCGCCTGGAGGCACCTCCCCAATCAGCGAGGCGAGACCTCTGCCCAGGCGGTTCCGATTGGCCGGCAATGGCGTGTTCATGGTTTGATCCTCATTCCGCCGTATCTTTGTCATTCCCGAACGGCCGCCGAAATCCGGCGCATTGCTTACGGGATATCCCACACTTGCCGTTTCCCCGGACTTGGGAATGATGAAATGAAGGCATCACTTCATCACGACTTTGCCAGGGAGGTCTCATGCGACCGATGCAAACTAAGCCGCCGTCGCCTTGCGCTCGCGGTCCATGATTTCCGCCGCCAGCTCTATATAGGCGCGGCTGCCGGGGCTTTTGTAATCGTAGAGCAGGATCGGCTTTCCGTGCGAGGGCGCCTCGGCGACGCGAACGTTTCGCGGAATGACGGTGGAATAAACCTTCTCGCCGAAGAAGCTGCGCACTTCGGTCGAGACTTCGTCCGCCAGCTTCGTACGGCTGTCGTGCATGGTCAGCACCACGCCGTGAATCTCCAGCGTCGGATTGAGGCTGGCGCGCACGAAATCGATGGTTTCCTTGAGCTGGGTAATGCCTTCAAGCGCGAAAAACTCGCATTGCACCGGTACCAGCACGGAGTCCGAAGCCGCCATGGCATTCAGCGTCAGAATATTCAGCGAGGGCGGACAATCGATAAGGACATAGCGGATACGCTCCTTCGCCGGCCGGTCCTGCTCGGAGGCCCGCAGCGAGACGATTGCGTCCCGAAGGAAATAGGCGCGGTTCGGTGCGGCTGAAATCTCCGGTTCCAGGCCGGCGAGATCGCGCGTGGCGGGCGCGACATACAGCCCAGGCACGGAGGGCGTTTCCACCATCGCCTGTTCGAGCGCCGCCGCTCCGGCCAGGACGTCATAGGTGGAGACGTGCCGCTGATCCTCGGAAATGCCCAATCCTGTGCTGGCATTGCCCTGCGGATCGAGATCGACTATCAGGCACCGCTCGCCCGCCGCGGCGAGAGCCGTGCCCAGATTGATCGCGGTCGTGGTCTTGCCTACTCCGCCCTTCTGATTTGCGACGGCAAGCACGCGTAAATCCGGCCGTCCATATGAAAATGGTTTCACCGCGAATAGTCCCCCTTAAAGGTCCGCATCCGAACCTCGACGATCCCTTGTCGAAATCAACGTCGTGATTTCGTTGGCGCTTCCTTCGAAATCAGCTCTCTGACTTCGACAATCATCCCCCCGCCGCCGGTTCGGCTCGACGCGCAATCATACGCGAACTGGTGCTGCCGTAAGGCCGCATCGATCTCTTGCCGGGCATCGCGCCCCTTGAGGAACAAACCCAGCGTGCGCTCGCCCCAAAATCCGCGCGCCAACCGGAGCAAAAGACCGAGAGGCGCAAGCGCCCGGCTTGTCACCACATCGGCATGGCTGATTTGCCCCCCTCGGGCAAGATCTTCGATGCGCGCCTCATGTACCGTGGCGGCGGCACCCGTGTGACGCACCACCTCGGACAGAAACGCGCATTTCCGGCCATTCGACTCAATGAGATGTACCAAGTGATTCTCATGATTCGCGAGGAGAATGGCAATCACAAGTCCGGGGAAACCCCCGCCGCTGCCCAAATCTACCCATATTCTTGCATCCGAAGCTTGCGCGAGGAGCTGCGCGCTGTCGGTGAAATGCCTGTGCCAGACATCGTCCAGCGTCGATGGCGCCACCAGATTTACGGCGCGCTGCCATTGTTTCAACAGCGCGGCGTAGGTCTCGAGTTTCTCCACAGTTTCACGTGGAACCGCAAAGGCGGCAGCGAAATCGCCCGGTCCGCGAATATGCGGTAGCGGGCTCGCGTTTGGCCGGTCGCCGGGCATCGATCAGGCCGAACGGCGCCGGGGCGTCTTTTTCGCATTGGCGAGCAGCAGCATCAGCGCCGCCGGCGTCATCCCGTCGATATGCGCCGCCTGCGCCAGCGAGGCGGGGCGCGCCTGCTCCAATTTCTGCCGCAGCTCGATCGAAAGCCCGGCAATGCAGGAATAATCGAGCGCCGCGGGGAGTGCGATGGCTTCGTCCTTCCGGTACGCCTCGATGTCGGCGTCCTGGCGCCGCAAATAGACATCGTAACGGGCATCGATTTCGAGTTGCGCTGCGATGGATGGCTCCAGACGCCCCAGCTCCGGCCAGAGCGCGCGGAGGCGATCCACGCTCATCTCCGGAAATGCGAGCAGCTCGAAGGCGGTGCGGCGCCGACCATCGCGCTTCATGGCGATGCCGCACGCGACAGCCTCGTCCGGCGTGGCATTCAGCGCCGACAGCATCGCCCGCCCCTCATCCATGGCGGCGGATTTGGCCGCGAATGCCGCCGCTCGCCCGGCACCGATGCAGCCCAGCACCTGGCCCAGCGGCGTCAGCCGCGCATCGGCATTGTCGGCACGCAGCCGCAGCCGATATTCGGCGCGCGAGGTAAACATCCGGTACGGCTCGGCTACGCCCCGCGTCACCAGATCGTCGATCATCACGCCGATATAGGCATTGGTCCGCGACAGCACGAAATCGCGCGCCGCTCCGCCCGCCTTCAGCGCCGCGTTCAGCCCCGCGATCAGCCCCTGGCCCGCCGCCTCCTCATAGCCTGTCGTTCCGTTGATCTGGCCCGCAAGGAACAGGCCAGGCAGCCGCTTCACTTCCAGCGTCGGCCCCAGCTCGCGCGGATCGACATAATCATATTCGATCGCATAGCCCGGCCGGATGATCCGCGCCGCCTCCAGCCCCGGAATGGTGCGGATGAACGCGGCCTGCACATCTTCCGGCAGCGACGTGGAGATGCCGTTCGGATAGACGTCGTCGTCGTCCAGCCCTTCCGGCTCCAGGAAGATCTGATGGCTCGCGCGCTTGGCGAAGCGCACCACCTTATCCTCGATGGAGGGGCAATAGCGCGGCCCCGTACCGGAAATCTGGCCGGAATAGATGGGCGCACGGTCGAGATTGACGCTGATGATGCGATGCGTCGCATCGGTCGTGTGGGTGATATGGCAAACCGTTTGCGGCGTCGCGATGCGCGTGGTGAGGAACGAGAACGGCACCGGCGGTTCATCGCCCGGCTGCACACCGAGGCCTGAATAGTTGATCGTGCGCCCATCGAGCCGAGCGGGTGTGCCGGTTTTCAGCCGCCCCATCGCCAGGCCAAGCCCATAAAGCCGGTCCGCCAGACCGATCGAAGCAGCCTCGCCGACACGCCCCGCCGCCCGCCGTATCTCACCGATATGGATCAGCCCCTTGAGGAATGTGCCCGTGGTGACGACCACCGCCGCCGCGCCCAATTCCCTGCCGCTCGCCGTGACGACGCCCGCCACGCAGCCCTCGGCCACGATCAAATCTTCGACCGGTTCGGCAATTACTGTAAGCCCCCCCTGCGTCTCGATGGCGGCGCGCATCGCCTGCCGGTATAGCTTGCGGTCGGCCTGCGCGCGCGGCCCTTGCACGGCGGGTCCCTTCGATCGGTTCAGCATGCGGAACTGAATGCCCGCCTGGTCGGCAACGCGCCCCATCAACCCATCCAGCGCATCGACCTCGCGTACCAGATGGCCCTTGCCAAGCCCGCCAATCGCCGGATTGCACGACATCTCGCCGATGGTTTCAATCTTATGCGTCACCAGCGCCGTGCGGGCGCCCATGCGCGCGGCCGCGCTGGCCGCCTCACATCCGGCATGGCCGCCGCCAATCACAATCACATCAAAGGCCGTCTCTCGCATCGTCCGCTCGCATTGCTTAGGCCGGCAAAATCAGCGCGACATTACCCCCTTCCCGCGCCGTCGTCACCCACAGCCGTTATGGTTCAGCCCCTTTCCCGCTGCGCCGCCATGGCCGGCGCGTCACCTGCATGAAAGCTGTTGGCGGTTGGTGCCATGCTGAGGTCTGTTGCAGGCCGCATAGATTTTGGCGGGACGCCCAAGGTCGATTCTGTCCATGCTGTGGGGCAGATGGTCTGAAAATCCCCTTATCAGCCAACGGTTTTGAGCCAAGGCGCCCAGTTTCACGTGAAACTTGCGTCCACCTGACCTGAACTCATTTTCCGATGCAGAATTCGGCGAAGATTCTGTCCAAGACGTCCTCCACATCCACCCGCCCCGTGAGGCGGCCCAGCGCCGTGGCGGCTTCGCGCAGATCCTCGGCCCGCAACTCCAACTCGGCAAAACCGCCGCCGAGAAATCGGCCAAGGGCCGCAGCGCATCGCTCCAGCTCGTGCCGATGGCGCGCGCGTGTGACGGCTGCGCTTTCACCGACATCTGCGGCGCGCCGGACGTGTTCAGTCAGCCCAGCAACGAGGCCGTCCAATCCCTCACCGGTCTTGACGGAGAGCGGCAGCGCCGTGCCCCAATCTCTTTCCTCAACCAGGTCGATCTTGTTCACTGCTTCCATCAGGCGCGCCTCGCCGGTCGCTTCGGGCGGCGCCGCACCCGGATGTGTCGCGTCGCGCAACCACAGCAACAGATCGGCTTGCCTAGCCCGCTCCAATGTCCGGCGAATGCCCTCGCGCTCGATATCGCCGCGTGCCTCCCGAATCCCGGCCGTATCCATCAAAACCACGGGAAAGCCGCCCAGATCGAGTCGGACCTCGATCACGTCGCGGGTGGTGCCGGGCTCTGCGGAGACAATCGCTACATCGCGGCGGGCGAGCGCGTTGAGCAGACTGGATTTGCCCGCGTTGGGCGGCCCGGCGATCACGACCTGCAGGCCGTCGCGCAAGATCTCGCCGCGTCCATCGGTCAGATGCGCGGCGATCGCGTCCCGCAGCGCACCGGCGGCGGCCAGCGCAGCCTTAGCGACCGCATCCGGCACATCGCCTTCGTCGGAGAAGTCCAGCTCCGCCTCGATGCTCGCCAACGCCGCGATCAGCCGCTCGCGCCAGCCATCATACAGCACCCGCAATGCGCCACCAGCCTGCCGCAGCGCCTGGCGCCGCTGGGCGTCGGTTTCGGCGTCTATGAGGTCGGCCAGCCCCTCTGCCTCCGTCAGGTCGAGCTTGCCGTTCTCGAAGGCGCGGCGGGCGAACTCTCCAGGCTCGGCGGGCTGCAGGCCATCGATAGCCGCGAGCGCCGCGAACACGCCCTCGATCACGGCTCGCCCGCCATGAATTTGCAGCTCGCCCATGTCCTCGCCGGTAAAACTCGCCGGTCCGGGGAACCATATGACCAGCGAGTGGTCTAAGACTTCGTGGTTTCGCGGGTGGCGCAATCGGCGAAGGCTCGCGACGCGGGGAGCCGGAAGGCCGCCGCCCAAGGCACGCAGCGCATCGGCGGCCGCCGGCCCCGAAATGCGGATGATCGCGACGCCTGCCTTTCCGTGGCCGCTGGAGAGAGCATAGATAGTCGTCACGGGGCGCGATCTCCGGCAGAATGGCAATGAACAAGGAGCGAGCTTTGTCCTACAATCGGCTCAGCCAGGAAACCAGCCCCTATCTCCTCCAGCATAAGGACAATCCCGTCGACTGGTGGCCCTGGGGGCAGGAGGCTTTCGCCGAGGCGAAGCGCCTGGGTAAGCCGGTGCTGCTGTCGGTTGGCTATGCCGCCTGCCATTGGTGCCATGTTATGGCGCATGAGAGCTTCGAGGACGCGGGCACCGCGAGAGTCATGAACGAGCTGTTCGTCAACATCAAGGTGGATCGCGAGGAGCGCCCCGATGTCGACGCGCTCTACATGAACGCGCTGCACCAGCTTGGTGAGCAAGGCGGCTGGCCGCTGACCATGTTTCTTACGGCCGGCGCCGAGCCGTTCTGGGGCGGCACCTATTTCCCCAAGGAGCAGATATACGGCCGCCCGCCCTTCACCTATGTGCTGCGCGAGATCAGCCGCCTTTATCGTGAGGAACGGGAGAAGATCCGCCAGAGCGCCGACGCGCTGAAGGCCGCGATCCAGCCGCGCGTCGAGCCAGGCGGCGACGACAACGTAAACGGCAACACCCTGGCTGATTTGGCGGCGCGGCTCTCGCAGGCGCTCGATCCGGTGAATGGCGGGCTGATGGGCGCGCCGAAATTTCCCAATTGCGTGATTCTCGGTTTCCTCTGGAAAATGGGCGTGTCGCACGGCATCGGCGCCTGCATAGAAGGTGTTGAAAAGGCGCTGCTGCATATGGGCCAGGGCGGTATTTACGATCATCTCGGCGGCGGATTTGCGCGCTACTCGGTCGATGAGCGCTGGCTGGCGCCGCATTTCGAGAAGATGCTCTACGACAACGCGCTGCTGATCGATTTGATGACCGAGCTCTGGAAGGAGCGGCGGCACCCGCTCTTGCAGGCCCGCATCGCCGAAACCGTCGCGTGGCTGCTGCGCGAGATGATCGCGCCGGATGGCGGATTTGCCTCATCTTACGACGCCGATTCCGAAGGTCAGGAGGGTAAATTCTATGTCTGGCAGCACGCCGAGATCGTCGAGTTGCTCGGCGCGGCGGATGCGGCGTTTTTCGCCGAGGTCTATGATGTCACCGAAGCCGGCAATTGGGAGCACACCAACATCCTGAACCGCCTCCGTAGCATCGAATTATTGTCGCCCGCCGAGGAAGAAAAGCTGGCGCAACTCCGTGCCAGGTTGCTCGCCGCGCGGTCAATGCGCGTGCCGCCGGACTGGGACGACAAGGTGCTCGCCGACTGGAACGGCCTGGCCATCGCCGCTCTGGTCAATGCGGGGCAGACCTTCGGCGAGGCCGCCTGGCTCGACGCCGGAAGGCGGGCCTACGGGTTCGTCAAGCAGCGCATGACGGCCAATGGCCGGCTGCTGCACAGCTACCGCGCCGGACAGGCCAAGACGCCGGCGGTCGCAAGCGACTACGCCAATATGATCGCCGCGGCGCTTGCGCTCCATAAGGCGGGCGGCGACGCGGAGGCGCTTCACGACGCCGAGAACTGGGCCGGCATCCTACAGACGCAATATTGGGCGCACGATGGTGGCTATTACCTCTCCGCCGCCGATACTGGCGATATCATCGTCCGCACCTTGTCCGCGCGTGACGATGCGGTGCCCAACGCCAATGCGGTCATGCTCGCCAATCTGTCGGCGCTGCATGTGATGACGGGCGATGTGAGCTACCGCGATCGTGCGGAGACACTGAGGCAGCGTTTCGGCGCCAATGCGCTGCGCTTCGCCACCGCGCATACCGGCTATTTCGGCGCCCTCGCCGATCATTTGCAGCCGCGGCACCTCGTTCTGCTGCGCGGCACGGGCGAGGCCGCGTTGCGAGATGCGCTGACACACATATCGCTGCCCGGCAGCGTGATCGAATGGGTGGCCCAGGATGGCGCAGCACCGGCCGGCTCGCCCGCCTTCGGCAAGCGCGCGATCGAAGGGAGGGCCACCGCCTATCTCTGTATCGGCCCGCAATGTTCGCCGCCTGTGACCTCGCCGGAGGAGCTGCTGTCCACGCTGAGAACAAGCCGCGAAGGGGCGCTCGCATGACCCCCTCCTGCGAACTGGACCATATCGTCGTCGCGGCTCAAACCCTGGAGTCCGGGGCGCGCTTCATTCGCGAAAAGCTCGGCGTCGAGATCCCGCCGGGGGGACGGCATGAGAGCATGGGCACCCACAATCATCTGATGCGGCTCGGGCGCGCGAGTTTTCTCGAAGTCATCGCCATCGATCCCAACGCAGCGAAGCCGCCTCGCCCCCGCTGGTACGACCTGGACAATCCGGCCATGCAGGTACGCCTGCGCAGCGGACCGCGCCTCATCGCCTGGGTCATTCGCAGCACCGACATCGAGGCAGCTGTCGAGGCGGCGGCAATCCAGCTTGGCACGATCACCAGGGTGAGCCGCGGTGCGCTGAGCTGGCGTCTGACGGTGCCGGATGACGGTCATATGCCGGGCGGAGGCGCGATCCCGCATGTGATCGAATGGGACAACGGTATGCGTCCGTGGGAATCCATGGCCGATCTCGGCTGCAGCCTCGCTGAACTCACCGTCGCCGACCCTGACGGCGGCTGGCTCTGCGATGCCCTCCGCTCGCTCGGCGCGGAGTCATTGCCCTTCGTCAAGGTGCTGGAAGGCGGGCCGCCACGCCTCTCGGCGAAATTCGTCACGCCATCCGGCGGAAGCGTTCACATCTGAACACCGTACGAGCCGCATTCCAATTCAATCGGAATGGAAAGCGTTAGCGCGTCGCTCGCCCGACGGGCTCCCACAAAAACGCCACCCGGTTCAGCGTCACGCTGCCGTAATGCTCAGGTGCGGTGACACTCGGTTTGCCTCCGAGGCGGCCGTAGAATGCGCATGCCGGTTCGTTTTCGGCGAGCGCCCATACGACCAGCCTGCGGCGTCCCTGCTGCTCCAGCGCCTTCCGGGCGGCCAGAAACAGCCGCTTGCCGAAGCCCATCCCTTGGAAAACCGGGGCCAGATACAGCTCGAAGATCTCGCCTGTCTTGGCGCTCGTCGCAATCCGCGCGGCGCCGAAGGACGCATATCCCTGAACGGTGCCGTTGAATGTGAGTAGCAGCATCCCGGAGCCGGGGCGTTTGAGCGTCCGCTGCCACCAGGCTGGCCCCCTGTGAGCGATGATTTTCTCCAGGTGAAGATGCGGAATGATGCCTTGATAGGTGGAACGCCAGGCTTCTTCATGAACGCGAGCCACATGCTGCGCGTCGCTTAGGGTCGCCCGGCGAATTTGAAGCATTTCACTCCCCATGCAGAAAATATATGCCCAGAGCTCAGCCTTTACGAGAGTGAAATGCATCTGTCCTGAACGTAGGGCAACCTGGCATCAGCGCCGCCCGGATTTTACCACCCGGTGGATGAATTCAAGCTTAGCCGCCGCCGATGGAGAGACGACAAACGGGTAAAAATCATTCAGGCCCATGCTGCGGTTGAGGCTGTTCATCGCCAGCGCGATCGGGATCCAGCGATCGATCAGCCGGCGAGCGGTCCCGGCGCCCGCGGGATTGACCGAGCTGCGCCACATCTTGCGGGACCAACGATCATTCGGAACATGCGCTTCTAGCGAATAATTCTTCGCGGTTTCCAGCGCATCAACCATGTGCAGATAGTGTGCCCAGCTCTCCGCCCAATCCTCCCAGGGATGCGCGGTGGCATAGGCCGAGATGTAATTGTCCTCCCAGTTTGGTTTTGGGCCGTTCGCATGATAGGCGGCGAGCGCTTCCCCATAGTCCTCCCGTTCATCGCCGAACAGCTGCCGGAACCGATCCAGCTCTCGGCTGCCGGCGACCAGCACCAGCCAGTAATAATGCCCGCTCTCGTGACGGAAGTGGCCCAGCAGCGTGCGGTAAGGCTCGTCCATCTCCGTGCGCACTCGCTCCCGGGTCGCCGGGTCGGCTTCGGCGACGTTCAGGGTGATGTGGCCATTGTCGTGACCGGTCATCGCATCAGCGAGAATGTCGAAGGAGAGAGGCGGCGGGTCGGTGCTCTCCGGTGGCTGAGTGAGCGGCAATTTCAGCTTCAGCAGCGTATAGATTAGCCGGCGCTTCGCCTTCTCCACTTCGAACCACTTCTCCACATTGCCGGGAATTGAGAGGTCGGGGATCGTGTGGTTCAGATCGCAGCTCTGGCAAAGCCCGGTGTTGCTGCCGACGGGAGCAAGCCAATTGCAGACATTGTTCTCGTAATTGGGGCAATAAACTCTGGCCTGGCCGGGGCCTTGCGTCGCCAGCTTGCCGGATGGATCCGGATAGAGATTGCGCATGAGCAGCGTCTGCGGATCGAAGCCCAGAGCCGTCTCGCAATTTTTGCAAACTACATTCTCGAAATAGACATTCTGCCCGCAATGGCCGCAGGAAAACACCCGCATGCAAACCACTCCCCCCCAATTTTAGAATAAAATCCCTCTGGAACTCCGCCTTAACGGTCGGCGCGGCTGGGCAGTTCCGGCGGACGTGAGAACGAGGAGCTATTTTCCCGGTATCTGCCGATTGCGGGCGCCAACGAGGCGAAGGCGCAATGCGTTCAACTTGATGAAGCCTTCAGCGTCGCGCTGATCGTAGGCGACCGCACCTTCTTCGAAGGTGACGAGGTCCTGGCTGTAGAGGGAAAATGGGGATTCACGTGAAACGACGGCGGCAGAGCCTTTATAGAGTTTCAGCCGCACCGTGCCGGTGACGAAGTCCTGGCTCTTGTCGATGAGGGCCTGCAGCATTTCGCGCTCCGGCGAGAACCAGAAACCGTTATAAATCAGCTCGGCATAGCGGGGCATCAACTCATCCTTGAGATGGGCGGCGCCCCGGTCGAGCGTAAGGCTTTCCATTCCGCGGTGTGCTGCAAGCAATATCGTGCCGCCGGGTGTCTCGTAAACGCCGCGCGACTTCATTCCGACGAAGCGGTTCTCCACCAGATCGAGCCGCCCAATTCCATGCTTGCCGCCCATCTCGTTGAGCTTCGTGAGCAGAGCCGCCGGCGAGAGCGTTTGCCCATCGACGGCGACCGGATCGCCGCGCTCGAACGCGATTTCGACGATCTCGGGATGGTCGGGCGCATCTTGCGGGCTTACCGTGCGCTGGAAGACATAGTCGGGGCATTCCTGCGCGGGGTCTTCCAGCAGCTTGCCCTCGGAGGAGGTGTGCAGCAGGTTGGCGTCGACGGAGAACGGCGCATCGCCGCGCTTGTCCTTCGGCACCGGAATCTGGTTCTTTTCCGCGAAATCGAGCAGCGCGTTTCGGCTCTTAAAGTCCCATTCCCGCCACGGTGCGATCACCCGGATGTTCGGGTCCAGGGCGTAATAGGTCAGCTCGAACCGCACCTGGTCGTTGCCCTTGCCGGTGGCGCCATGGCAGACGGCGTCCGCGCCCGTCTCCCGCGCGATCTCGATTTGCCGCTTGGCGATCAGCGGCCGCGCGATCGACGTGCCGAGAAGATAGACGCCCTCATAGGCCGCGTTTGCCCGGAACATCGGGAAGACATAGTCGCGGACGAATTCCTCGCGCAGATCCTCGACGTAGATTTCCTTGATGCCCAGCATCTCCGCCTTGCGCCGTGCCGGTTCCAGTTCGTCGCCCTGGCCGAGATCGGCGGTAAATGTCACCACCTCGCAGCCATAGGTAACTTGCAGCCACTTCAGGATGATCGAGGTGTCTAGACCGCCCGAATAGGCGAGCACGACTTTCTTGATGTCGGACATGGGAAGGCTTTCATGGTTGCTGCCGCGCGTTTATAGGTGGCAGCGAGGCCACCCCGCAAGGAGTTTGCCTGAGTCACGGCGGCCGCGGCCGTGGGCTCGCTTCGGGCGACTACGCATAAGCGATCCCCGTCGCCATCGCAGACCCCCAGCCGTGATAGGCAAGAGGGTATTGCGAGAGGTAAATCTATGTATCGGAAAACAAATCGATTAGTTGCTGCGTTCGTCTTCGGTGCAGTCATTTCATCCAGTAGCGGAATTTGGGCAGCTGAATCCGTCTGCAAGGGGTTGGAGCAGGAACCGTGTCAGGCTCAGGGCTGCTCCTGGGTGAAAGCCTATAAGACAAGCAAAGGCAGGGATGTTTCGGCATTTTGCCGGAAGAAACCGGAGCGCAAGTCCACCAGCGCGGCAATAGCGCCCAAAGGCTGATGCCCTTTGCGCAGTGCCCGTCAGGCTCTTGCGGATATGCGCCAGGCGTCCATCGCGGCCGGCGCCGCCTTCAGGCACGCATCGGACAAAGACTGCATCCCCGCAAATATCGCCGCAACGATGTCGCCGCTGTCCTGCGGCGTCGGGTGACGCTGCCGCGCCGCGTACGGCGGAACCGGTAAATCGAAACTTCGACCGCCGAAATATGACAATTGCTTCTGCGATTGGCTGGCCGGCGCAAGCCAGGATTGGAACACCCCGAGCGGAGCTGCCGCGGCCGGATGGGGCATGCCCCAAAGCACGAAGCTGCGCATCACGCGATCGACAGCAAACCCGTAGTTGAGCCTGACAAAGAAGTCGTGCATGTCGCTTGAAATGTCAGTCAGCGAGGTCGTGAATGCCAGCAGCGAGTGCTGGGTGACGAAAATGACGTAAGCAGGGAAGTCGTCCGGCAAGCGTTCCTCAGCACGAACCGCGCGCTTCCGCGCCCGGCGCGTCTGAAACGGATTAAGCAGATGATAAGGCCCAGGCATGCAGGCATTACCGTAAGATCTGCCTGGGATCCAGTCTATCATAGCAACCGCACCACGATTTGAGGAAAGCTGAAGTCGACTATACGCCGGATTTTGCTGCGCCGCAATAAGAGCTGTTGCGGAGCACAATCTATCAGGCGGTGAGCAGCCCCGGACATACCGCCGGGGCTGCCGCGCGGTCAGTACCGATAAGGCTGCCAGACCGATGCTTCAGGCAGGATCGTCACCCGTTCCCGAACGTAGTCATGTCGCGCACGGTGATAGACCGCGATGTTCTTGTAAGGATGAATGAGGATGCGCCTCTCAACGTAGCTGTAAACCGGAGTTGACCGTACTCGGGAGCGCTGACCGCCCGATACCAATATGCGCTTCGTCCCCCAGACGGTCCTCGCCGGGACGCGCACTTTGCATTTGATCTGCTTGCCGTCCACCCAGCGCTTTTCCCAAACGACGTGGCTCTTCACATGGTGACGTACCCTGACGGTCTTGTAGACGCCGGGCGTTTCCCGCCATTCCACACCATCGTCCAGCAGCACACGGCGCGTGGCCGAGCCATACAGCGAAGGCTCCCGAGTAATCTCGTAAGCGCCCGGGTCGATCTCGACGCGGCGCAAAAACGTCCGCTGCATCGCCGGGGCCGGCGCCTCTACATAGCAATCCCAAAAGCAGCCGCGATCTCCTGCCGCCGCTCCGCCAGTCTGCAGCGCCAGGCCTGCTCCGACCACCGCCGCCAATTTCAAAATAGTCAGCCTCTTACGCATGAACTTCACCCCAGTTGCCCATTGAACCCAATTCTTGACCCATGAGGGACGGCAATGCCGGTTCACCCCCGTGAAACAGAGCGCCTCCAAAGCTGTGTCGAGAGGATTTTCCGCGCTGCTCGGACACTATAATCGTTGAAATCGCTTAAGAAGGCGTCAAATCTGTAACACCGACCCATGTTCGATGTTCCCCGAGGCCCCGCTATTGCGCCGCCTGGCATAAGGCGCCATGTGAAACCAAACCAGAGACAAGGAACGAGACAGCGCAATGCGGCCCGTCACGATCTACACCACGATGTTTTGTCCCTATTGTTATGCGGCAAAGCGGTTGCTTGCCAAAAAGGGCGCCGAATTTACCGAAATCGACGTGACCATGAAACCGCAGACACGGGAAGAGATGGTTCGGCGCGCGGACGGGCGACGCACCGTGCCGCAAATTTTCATCGGCGAGCATCATGTCGGCGGCAGCGACGATCTTCACGCCCTTGAAGCAAAAGGTGAACTGGACGCTCTGCTCGCGGGATGAGATGATTAGAGTGATTTGAATCAGGAAGACGCAATGCCAGCCGCCACCAAATTCCGGGCCGCACTCGTGCAACTTCGTTCCGGGCGTAACATCGAGCCGAACGTGTCGACGGCGCTCGACCTGATCCGCCAGGGCGCAGCGGAGGGCGCGCAATATATCCAGACTCCGGAAAACACGCCGCTGATGGAACTTGAAGGCGCCAGGCTGTTCGAGCTGATCCGTCCCGAAAAGGAGACGCCGGCTGTCGGCGCATTTTCAGCGCTCGCCGCCGATCTGCGTATCTGGCTGCATGTCGGATCGCTGGCTGTAAAAGTCGGCGAGCGAAAAGCTGCCAATCGCGCCCTGATTTTCGCTCCCGACGGGTCGGTGGCGGCTCGCTACGACAAAATTCACATGTTTGACGTGGATCTGCCGAGCGGAGAGATATATCGGGAATCGGCCAATTACGAACCGGGCGGAACGGCGGTCAATGTTCGTTTGCCGTGGGGCATGCTCGGTGTCACCACTTGCTACGATGTGAGATTTCCTGAGCAGTATAAGGCGCTTGCCAAAGCCGGGGCGGATTTCCTCGCAGTGCCGGCAGCTTTTACGAAGACCACCGGCGAAGCGCATTGGCATGTGCTGCTCCGTGCCAGGGCCATCGAGACGGGCTGTTTCGTGTTGGCTGCCGCCCAAGGCGGGCTGCACGAGAATGGCCGCTCGACTTTCGGCCACAGTCTGATCATTTCGCCTTGGGGCGATATTCTTGCCGAGGCGGGTGACGAGCCGTGCGTGATCGCAGCCGAGATCGATCCTGCCGAGGTTGCCATCGCGCGCCAGCGCATTCCGGCATTGAGGCACGTCCGGCCGTTTGAAATGTCCCTGTCCGAGCCGGATTTGGCGGCGCGCTCGGCTGAAGACAGCACATGATCAAATACTCTCTTCGATGCTCACAGAGTCACGAGTTCGAAGCTTGGTTTTCCAACTCCGCAGCCTATGAAACGCAATCGGCCACGAAGCAAATTCTGTGCCCGAACTGCGGGTCTGACCGGGTCGAAAAAGCGCTGATGGCGCCGAATGTCGTATCCGGCCGCGGTCGGAAGACCGAGTCGGCGCCGGAATCAGCAGCCGATACCAAGGGTGAAATGGTCGCGATGGTGCGGAAGCTTCGGGAGCACGTCGCGCAAAACTCGGAATATGTCGGAGCCCGCTTCGCTGAGGAGGCCCGCAAGATCCATCATGAGGAGGTCCAGGCGCGCGATATTTACGGCGAAGCCTCCGAGCGCGACGCCAAGCTGCTGAAGGAGGAAGGGATAGAGTTTTTTCCGCTTCCCGCCCTGCCGGAAGAACACAATTAGAGCCTTTTCCGCTACGATTAAATCGGAGCGCGCCTCTAATTCTTTGTTTTCTCGCATTTTCTCGACGCAAACCGGCGTCCACTTTGCTGGAAAATGCTCTAACCGCACGGCACCATACCGTCCGTGACGCGGGTTTGGCCTATGCTGCGGACTTCCTCGCCGACATCAGATAGTTGACGTCGCAATCTGCGCTGAGCCGCCACGTTCCGGCGATCGGATCGTAGCTCATGCCTTTTTCGCTGACCGGAGTCAGCCCCGCACGCATAAGGTTCGCCCTCAGCTCGGCGGGCGCCACGAAACGCTGCCATTGATGCGTACCCCTCGGCAGCCATCCCAGCAAATATTCCGCCGCCACGATACCGAGCGCGAATGATTTGGCCGTGCGGTTCAGCGTCGAGACCACGAGGAGACCGCCCGGCTCCATCACCTCACAGCAGCTCAGTAAGAACGCCGTTACGTCCGGCACATGTTCGATCACCTCAAGCGCGATGACGCAATCGAACCGTCGACTCTGCGCAGCCAAATCCTCGCTCGTGCCAATCACATAGTCGACCGCAAGCCCTTGCATCTCCGCGTGCCGCCGCGCGGCCTCTATATTTTCGGGTGATGGGTCAAGGCCCGTAACCGAGGCACCCAGCCGAGCCAGAGGTTCCGCGATCAGACCGCCGCCGCATCCAATGTCCAACACGCGCAAGCCGGTGAACGGCTTTATATCGCGCCCCTCTCGCCCATTATGCGCCAGGAACTCATTGCGGAGAAACCGTAGCCGGACCGGATTGATCTGGTGGAGCGGACGGAATTTTCCATGCGGGTTCCACCACTGATCGGCCAGCGCGCCGAAGCGTTCGACCTCTGCATTATCCACAAGCTTTGTCATCGGGAATTCCGCTCACAATCCAAAGAGATCAGCCGCCGCCGGGCCAAATATTCTGCCGCGCATCACCGCAGCGGCATTTGCCGAAAGTCTCATCAGGCTTTATAAGCGCCTAACGGGGTAAATGCCAATTCGCGCGGTTGCGGTCAGCGTTTCTCAATCCCCTTGTGAGAAACAGCCCGACAGGCCGACGGACGCGATTGGCCCAATACCACCGGCGGCTCTCAGGACGTAGCGATTATGGCCCTTCTGGTGATGAAATTCGGTGGGACATCGGTTGCCGATCTCGACCGGATTCGAAACGTCGCGCAGCATGTGAAGCGGGAAGTGAATGCCGGCCACCAATGCGCGATCGTCGTTTCCGCCATGGCCGGGCACACGAACCAGCTTGTGGAATGGACGCGGCACGCATCGCCGCTGCACGATGCGCGAGAATATGATATGGTCGTGGCCTCCGGCGAACAGGTCACTTCTGGGCTTTTGGCTATCGTGTTGCAATCGATCGGAATTCCCGCGCGCTCTTGGCTGGGCTGGCAAATCCCAATCAAGACGGATAATGCTCACGGCGTAGCGCGTATCGCGGAGATTCCGGCAGCGGAATTGAAGGAGCGTCTGGCTCGCGGCGAAGTGGCCGTAATCGCCGGGTTTCAGGGCATCAGCCCGAACAGGCGGATCACCACCTTGGGGCGCGGCGGCTCCGACACCAGCGCGGTTGCGGTCGCGGCTGCCCTGCGCGCCGACCGCTGCGACATCTACACCGATGTCGATGGCGTCTACACCACCGATCCCCGAATCGTTCCCAAGGCGCGGCGCCTGTCGAAGATTTCCTACGAGGAAATGCTGGAAATGGCGTCGTTGGGCGCCAAGGTGCTGCAGACGCGGTCGGTGGAACTTGCCATGGTGCACCGGGTGCCTGTCCAGGTTCGCTCCAGTTTCGAGCCGCCTGAATTGTGTCCCGCCTTTGGTGACAACGCCCCGGCACCCGGAACCCTGGTTTGCGACGAGGAAGAAATATTGGAACAGCGTGTTGTAAGCGGAATTGCCTATGCGAAGGACGAGGCAAAGGTGACGCTGCTGCGGGTCGCCGACAAGCCGGGCGTCGCCGCGCGAGTCTTCGGCCCGTTGGCTGAATCCAATATCAACGTTGACATGATCGTCCAGAGCGTCTCGGATGACGGCCGTTTCACGGATATGACCTTTACGGTTCCGGCGGGCGACCTTCAACGGACGATGAAGGTTCTGGAGGATGCGAAGGCCCAAATCGGCTACTCGGATTTACGCGGCGCCACAGATATAGTAAAGGTGTCTGTTATCGGCGTCGGTATGAGAAGTCACGCGGGTGTCGCCGCGCAAATGTTCAACGCTCTCGCCGAAAAGGGTATAAATATTGAGGCAATCTCAACCTCGGAAATTAAGATCAGTGTTTTGATTGACGCTGCTTATGCGGAGCTTGCGGTCCGCACGCTTCATTCACTTTATGAACTGGACGCGGGCTAAGGTCCGTATTTGCCTGTATGGCTAACAACTTACCTTCGCACCAAGAGGTCGGTCTGCATATGGCAGACGCGGGAGGAACCGGGCGCATGCCCTGGACATCGAGTGCACCCCGAGTACTCCTGAGGCAGCTGCGCGAAGTCATGGCGAGACCGGGCGTAGGGCAAGCCAAATTGGAGGACGTCGAAGCGCGCCTGGACCAAATCGTCCGCTTGATTGCGGCGAATATGGTTGCCGAGGTGTGCTCGATCTATGTGCGGCTGTCCGATGGGTCGTTCCAGCTCTTTGCCACCGAAGGTCTGCGTAAGGAAGCGGTTCGCACGACCCACCTGAAACCGGGCGAAGGCCTTGTAGGCCTGATCGCGCGTAGCGGCGAGCATGTCAATCTGCCCGACGCGCAGGCCCACCCGTCCTTCTCCTACCGTCCGGAAACGGGCGAAGAAATTTACCAGTCCTTCCTGGGCATGCCGATCATTCGCGGCGGCCGCACGATTGGTGTTCTCACCGTGCAGAATGCCATCGCGCGCACCTATTCGGAAGAGGAGGTCGAGGTTCTGCAGACCATCGCGATGGTCACGGCGGAGATGCTCACCGGCTTGCTCGAAAGTGTGAATGTCCCGACATCTGAGGCGCGGCGCAGCCAGAGCCACGTCATAAATGGCATCACCATGTCAGAGGGCATTGCCCTGGGGCATGTCGTGTTGCATGAGCCGCGCGTCAGCGTCACCAAGCTTTTTGCCGAAGACATCGGCACCGAACAGGCCCGCCTCGACATTGCGCTCGCCAAATTGCGTGAGACCGTCGACAAGATGCTGGCCGACGGCGACATGGCACGCGCGGGGGAACATCGCGATGTCCTGGAAGCCTATCGTATGTTCGCGCACGATCAGGGCTGGGTTAAGCGGCTGCACGAGGCCATCGCCGCCGGCCTTACGGCCGAAGCCGCTGTCGAGAAGGTGCAGAGCAACCAGCGCGCCAGGACCATGCGCCAGTCCGACCCGTTCTGGCGCGAACGCCTTCACGACCTCGAAGATCTCTCCAATCGCCTGCTCCGCCTCCTGACGGGCCGCTCGGCCACAGCGGTTGACACGGACCTGCCGCGAGACACCATTCTGATCGCCCGCACCATGGGGCCGGCGGAGCTGCTCGACTATGACCGCAAGAGAGTGCGGGGTCTGGTGCTTTCCGATGGCGGCGTGACAAGCCACGTCGCCATCGTAGCGAAGGCCCTTGGCATTCCGGCCATCGGCTATGCGCGTGATGTGCTGGAGGAGGTCGATCCCGGCGACCCGGCGGTTCTCGACGCCGAAGCGGGTGTGCTTCATCTGCGCCCCTCGCTCGAAGTCATCCGGAGCTACGCCGATAAAGCCCGCTTCCGGGCGCGCCGTCAGGCGCAATATGAGAAATTGCGCGATACTCCGGCCATCACGAGGGACGGAAAGCGGATTTCGCTCAACATCAATGCGGGCCTGCAGGTGGACTTGCCGCATCTGGCGCAGTGCGGCGCAGATGGCATCGGGCTGTACCGGACCGAATTGGAATTTATGGTCGCCTCGACATTTCCACGCATCAAGCAGCAGACGGAGATGTATACGCGCATCATACAGGGCGCTGGCGGCAAGCCGGTGGTGTTCCGCTCGCTCGATGTCGGTGGTGACAAGCTGCTTCCCTACCTGGAGCCTACATCGGAAGAAAATCCTGCATTGGGCTGGCGGGCCATCCGCATCGCGCTCGATCGTCCTGGGCTGTTTCGCACGCAGATCCGCGCCCTGTTGCATGCCTCGGCGGGCCGGGAATTACGGCTGATGCTGCCGTTCCTGACGCAGGTGTCGGAATTCATCGAAGCGCGCAAGCTGATCGATAAGGATCTCGCCCATTTGCGCCGCCATCATCGCCCCGGCCCGACAAAGATCGCGCTCGGTGCCATGATCGAGGTGCCGGCGATCCTCTGGCAGCTCGATGAACTGCTCTGCCGGGTCGATTTTGTTTCCGTGGGCAGCAATGATCTGCTGCAATTCATTTTCGCTGCCGACCGCGGTAACAACCGGGTGAGCGGCCGTTTCGACGTGCTTTGTCCGGCTGCGTTGCGCGCGCTGCGCCACATTGTGGTGCAGGCCGACAAGCACGACGTTCCCGTCACCCTTTGCGGCGAAATGGCAGGGCGGCCCGTCGAGGCCTTGGCGCTGCTCGGCCTCGGCTTCCGGTCCATTTCGATGGCACCCGCCTCTGTCGGCCCGATCAAGAGCATGATCCTCGCGGTCAGCGCTGCGGAGATCGAGCGGTATGTGCTCGATCTGGTCGATCATGGGCGCGAAGACATCCGGCAGCGCCTGGAAGATTTCGCCCGCGTCCACGACATCCCTCTGTAGCGATGGTGTCGGCCTTACTGTAGCGGACCGTCCGTACGGCGCCGTGTCCCATCTCTTTGCACCCGCGATGTGCGCCTTCCCAATCTACGCAGAGCCACACGACATGACCGCAGTCCCCGAGGAAAAACTCGACCGCCTGGTCGGCCGTTGGGAGACCGTCCAAAAGGCGCTCTCCGAAATGCCGGACCAGGAAACCTTTATCAAGCTGTCCAGGGAATTTGCCGAGCTGGATCCGCTGGTCTCCATAATTGCCAGGCTGCGCGAGGCGAGGGACGAACTGGCGGGCTTGCGCTCCATAGCAGAGGATCCGCAGTCCGACCGCGAGATGATCGAGCTCGCCAATACGGAAATTCCGGAGCTGGAGAGCCGTGTCGACGCGGCTCTCCGCCAGCTCCGGCTTGAGTTGCTGCCGAAGGACGCGGCGGATGAAAAAAGCGCCATCGTTGAGGTGCGCGCGGGAACCGGTGGTGAGGAAGCGGCGCTTTTTGCCGGCGATTTGTTCCGCATGTATCAACGCTACGCCGCATTGCGGAACTGGAAAGTGCAGATCATCTCGGAAAGTGAGACGGGCAAAGGCGGCTATCGTGAAGTCATCGCCAATTTCAGCGGCAAGGGCGTATTCGCGCGGCTGAAATACGAATCCGGCGTGCATCGCGTGCAGCGTGTTCCAGAGACGGAGGCGAGCGGGCGGATCCATACCTCGGCTGCCACTGTTGCGGTGCTGCCGGAAGCGGAGGATGTCGACATCGAGATCCGTGACCAGGATCTGCGTATCGATACCATGCGGTCGTCCGGCGCCGGCGGACAGCATGTCAACACCACCGATAGCGCTGTCCGCATCACGCATTTGCCGACCGGCCTCATGGTCACTTCGAGCGAAAAATCCCAGCATCAGAACCGCGCCCGTGCCATGCAGGTGCTTCGCGCCAGACTCTACGATATGGAGCGCACGAAGATTTCCGAGGCGCGCGCCGCCGACCGCAGGGATCAGGTCGGCAGCGGTGACCGTTCCGCGAGAATTCGCACCTATAATTTTCCGCAAGGTCGGGTGACGGACCACCGCATCAACCTGACGCTTTATAGTCTCCCCCAGGTGCTGGAAGGCGAAATCGACGAATTGATTGATGCGCTCACCACCGAGCATCAGGCCAGCCAGCTCTCTGAGATGGAAAATATCGGGAATGCTTAAAGCCACGGCTCCTTTTGGAGCTGCGCCGCTCCAAACGACGCGCCGAGCCATCGCAGCGCTTTCGGAGGCATTTCGCGCCGCAGGGGTGCCGACGCCGGAGCTCGATGCCAGGCTGCTCGTCCTTGAGGCCTGCAGCCTGTCGCCCGAGGCGTATATGCTGCGGCCCGACACACCGCTGAGCCAACCGGAAGAAGAGCTGATCCAGGCGTTTGCGGTTCGCCGGGTCGCACGCGAGCCTGTCTCGCGTCTGGTCGGATATCGTGAGTTCTGGGGGCGCCGCTTCGTCGTCGGCCCTGCGGTCCTCGACCCGAGACCCGACACGGAAACATTGATCGAAGCCGCGCTGTCGTTGCTGGGCGACAGGCGCGGCGCCGATCCGCTCCGCATCCTCGATCTCGGCACCGGATCGGGATGTCTGCTGCTGACTTTGCTCGCGGAGATGCCCGACGCATGGGGCGTCGGCTCGGATATTAGCCACGCGGCCCTCGATATGGCGCGCCTGAACGCGGAACGGTTAGGGGTGGCTTCCCGCGCCGCTTTCGTTCAATCTGACTGGTGTGAAACTTTTGCGGGTCCATTCGGTTTAATTATCTCGAACCCACCCTATATTGAGGATGCGAGCATAGACGCCCTCGAAGATGAGGTGCGCTGCTACGATCCAAAAATCGCTCTATGTGGTGGAATGGACGGCCTCGCAGCTTACAGACGAATAATCGGAAGTTGCGCGCGGATTGCTGGACCCGGCGCTTGGGTCATGCTTGAAGCCGGAATGGGCCAAGCATCGAGAATATCGGAACTATTCGCAGACGCGAGATGGAAGGTAGGGTCCGGACTCCATGAGGTGTATCGGGATCTGTCGGAAATTCATCGCGTGGTGGCCATAAAGCGACAGGCGTAACGCTGATAATCGGACCAACAAAAAAACAGTTGGAAAATTTGTGTGATCACGCTAGCTTTTACCCACGGATTTGGCAGGCCACGAAGGACTTAAACCAGCGCCGCACTTCACGAGCATGGACGCATGGCGCTTAGTTTCGTTGGCATTGTTTGCTGCAAATCGGTTTCATTCTCTGAAATAAGGATCTCGGACATACCGCTTCATATTCGGCGATGAGCGATCGCGATATGAGTTTCTTCCTTGAAGAGCCTCAGTTCCATGGACAGCCGGCTAACAGATCGGCGGATGGAATGGAGCTTTCGGAAGTCGGGCGGTGTAAACCGGTCAGGAATTGGTCAAAAGCCCCTTAAATGAACCGGAAGCGCACCGGCTTTTGACTTCGTGCGCCGCTCGCTTTCCGACAATGACGATAGATGGGAGCCCATGAGGCAAGGACAACAAAACAGGCGCGGCCGGGGCCGGAACAACAACAATAGCAATAACAATAATAGCAGTAATACCAGCAACCCGAACAACAACCGGAAGCCGCAAAACCCGCTCTCACGTAATTTCGAGTTGAGCGGGCCCGACGTGAAAATTCGCGGAACCGCCGCTCAAATAGCTGAAAAGTACCTGCTGCTGGCACGAGATGCGTCTTCTGCCAGCGATACGGTGATGGCGGAAAACTACCTTCAGCACGCGGAACACTATAATCGCATCATCATGGCGGCTCAGGCTCAGGCTCAGGCTGCTGTCATGAGCCACCATGGCAGCGAGAATGGCCATGCGATGAACGGGGCGCAACGCTATCAGGGCGATGGTAACGGATCGATGCGGGATCAGCCGCAACCGCACATCCATCAGCATTCAGCGCCGCAGCCGCAGCCGCAGCCGCAACCTCACGTTCAGCCGGCGGTACAACCGCAGCCGCAAGCCCAGTCGGATGCGCTCGAAGAAATTCCCGAATTCCTTCAGGCTCCGGTTAGAGAGCCAAGGAAGGAGGCGCCGAAAGAGGATGCCGCCGCCGCCGCCGCAGGTGAACCAGCCGACCCGGCTCGCCGTCGCCGCAAACGCTACGCCGCAAACGGCACCGGCCGTGCAGGCGCCGCGGAGGGCGCAAGTCCTAGCAGTAAGGCGGTCGAGGCTCCCAGCGAGGATCATTCTACCGATGAGGCGCTGATATAATATTGCCCAGCGAGGTAATGCCCAGGCGCCTTATGGAGCTTGGCTCGCCGGATCGCGGCCTCGCCCAACCACAGCGTTACGACTCGACCTCGACAGGATCGCCGGGGCGGATATGCCCTCCGCCGACGACTTCGGCATATACGCCTAGACACGGCTCGCCGAAAACCGTTTGCAGTGTCGGCGGAATGGTGCCGTCACGCTCGGCGGTTTCCGGATTGACGTTGGTGGCCTCGCATCGAACCGTCTGGGCGAAAACCTTCAGGCGCGTCGCCCCGATCGATATGTGCCGACCGAGCCATTGCTTCTCCTGCCAGGGTTCCCCGCCGTCGAAATAGACGTTGGCGCGGAATCTGCAGTGGGTCCAACGGTTTGTCGACGACACCCTCCAGGTCGCGCACGGTGGAGAGATTGACGAGGTGGAGGCATTTGGCCGCTACATCGGAAAAGCTGTGCCCAGGCGCGCAAACAATGCGCGGCGCGCCTTTCAGCTCCCCCTTCATATATCCGGCGAGAAACTGTTCGATGATCTGGCGGCCCAGCTTCGAGGTCAGCGCGCCTTGCGTCACCTGCTTACCGCCGCGGGAAATCGTCAGGATTTGCGTCGTCTCGTCAAATTCGGTTTGGAGCGCCGCAAGCCGTTCAATTCGCATCAACATCAGGAAATTGATCTTCGGCAGATAGCGCGGATGTTCCGGGTCGAAGCGGCCAGGACCGTTCTCGACGGCATATGCGCGATCGAACGGAACGGTCTCGCCCGGTTTGAGCGTTACCTGACCGAGCTTTTGTGGACTGAGGCCTTTGACGGGATAGCGGTAGAGCGAAACGACTTCCAGCTTTCCTGTATCGTGCATAAATACCGCCTGAGCCTTAAGGAAGCCGGATGATGCCCTCTTTTTGATCCTGATCGCAATCTTATATTAGGTCAGGATAAGGATGCCATTCGGGTCCTTGATGTCGCATTGTTCAGGGCGCATGGGTCCGTGCTGTTTGGCGGCGAATGCGCGCCAGGGAGGCCAATATGAACTTCGAAAAATTTACCGACCGCTCTCGAGGCTTCTTGCAGTCGGCGCAGGGGCTCGCCATCAGGGAGGGGCATCAGCGGCTTAACCCCGAGCATCTCCTGAAAGTGTTGCTGGACGATTCCGAGGGTTTGGCCGCTGGCTTGATTTCGCGCGCCGGCGGGCGCCCGGGTGATGCGTTGGCGAAAACCGAACAGGCCTTGGCGCAATTACCGAAGGTTTCCGGCAGCGGCGCCGGTCAGGTATATATGGCGCCGGCGCTCGCCAAGGTCTTCGACCAGGCCGAGAAGGTCGCAGAAAAAGCCGGCGACAGTTATGTTACGGTTGAGCGGCTGCTCCTGGCGCTGGCGATGGAAAAGGATTCGGCGACCAGCCGTATTCTGGCCGATGCCGGCGTGACGGCGGTTGGCCTGAATGCCGCGATCAATGATATTCGCAAGGGCCGCACCGCCGACAGCGCCTCTGCCGAACAGAGCTATGACGCGCTGAAGCGCTACGCGCGCGACCTCACCGAGGAAGCGTCCAAAGGCAAGCTTGACCCGGTGATCGGACGAGAGGAGGAAATCCGCCGCACGATTCAGGTCCTGTCGCGCCGCACCAAGAACAATCCGGTCCTGATTGGCGAACCCGGCGTGGGAAAGACCGCGATTGCCGAGGGTCTGGCGCAACGCATCATCAACGGCGACGTCCCGGAAAGCCTGCGGGACAAGCGGCTGCTCGCGCTGGACATGGGCTCGCTGATCGCCGGCGCGAAATATCGCGGCGAGTTCGAAGAGCGCCTGAAAGCGGTTCTGCAAGAGGTGTCCACGGCTGAAGGCGGCATCATCCTGTTCATCGATGAGATGCACACCCTTGTCGGCGCGGGCAAGGCTGAAGGCTCGATGGATGCCTCCAATCTCCTGAAGCCTGCTTTGGCACGAGGCGAATTGCATTGCGTAGGCGCCACGACGCTCGACGAATACCGCAAGAATGTCGAGAAGGATGCCGCGCTCGCCCGCCGGTTCCAGCCGGTTTTCATCGCAGAGCCGAATGTGGAGGACACCATCTCCATTCTGCGCGGCTTGAAGGAGAAGTACGAGCTTCATCACGGCGTGCGGATTACCGACAGCGCCCTGGTTGCCGCGGCGACCCTGTCCAACCGCTACATCACTGACCGTTTCCTGCCGGACAAGGCAATTGACCTTGTTGACGAGGCCGCCAGTCGCCTTCGCATGCAGGTCGATTCCAAACCCGAAGCCTTGGATGAGCTCGACCGGCGGTTGATTCAGCTCAAGATCGAGCGCGAGGCGCTGAAGAAGGAGAGCGACCCGGCGTCGAAGGATCGGCTTGGTAGGATCCAGCGCGAAATCGGCGAATTGGAGGAAAAATCCGATGCGCTCGCCCGCCGTTGGCGTGATGAGAAGGACAAGCTGTCCTCAGCGCAAAAGATCAAGGAAGAGCTGGATGCGCGGCGTATCGAACTCGAACAGGCGCAGCGCAAAGGCGATCTGGGCAGAGCCGGCGAATTGACCTATGGCGTCATTCCCGAGTTGGAAAAGAAGCTGCGGGAAACCGAGGCCGGTGACGGTAAGTCGTCCCCGATGGTGGAGGAGGCGGTGACGCCCGATCACATTGCCGGTGTTGTTTCACGCTGGACCGGCGTACCGGTCGAAAAGATGTTGGAGGGCGAACGCGACAAACTGCTGCGCATGGAAGACATGCTGGCGAAGCGGGTCGTGGGCCAGAGTGAAGCAGTGCGCGCCGTCGCGCAGGCGGTGCGCCGGTCGCGCGCTGGCTTGCAGGATCCGAACCGGCCGATGGGGTCCTTCATGTTTCTGGGGCCGACCGGCGTTGGCAAGACCGAGCTAAGCCGGGCGCTGGCGGCATTTCTGTTCAACGACGAACAGGCGATGATCCGCATCGACATGTCCGAATATATGGAGAAGCATTCCGTTTCACGGCTTATCGGCGCGCCTCCCGGCTATGTCGGCTATGAGGAGGGCGGCGCCCTCACCGAGGCCGTGCGTCGCCGGCCCTATCAGGTCGTGCTGTTCGATGAGATCGAGAAGGCGCATGCCGACGTTTTCAACGTGCTGCTGCAGGTGCTCGACGATGGTCGCTTGACGGACGGTCAGGGCCGCACCGTGGATTTTCGCAATACGCTGATCATCATGACGTCCAATCTCGGCGCGGACTATCTGGTTCAACAGGCTGAAAATGATGATTCGCACATTGTCGAAGCAAGAGTCATGGCCACCGTCCGGGAGCATTTCCGCCCGGAATTTCTCAATCGGATCGATGAGATCCTTATTTTCCACCGGCTGAAGCGGGATCAGATGGCGACGATCGTCGACATTCAGATGAGCCGGCTGCAGAAGCTGCTGGACGAGCGGCACATCAAACTTGAGCTCGACAACGCAGCCAGGGATTGGCTCGCAATGGAGGGTTATGAACCCGCCTATGGCGCCCGCCCGCTAAAGCGCGCAATCCAAAAGAACGTTCAGGATCCGCTTTCCGAATTGGTACTGGAGGGGAAGATCAAGGACGGCGACACGGTGCGGATATCTGCGGGTGAATCCGGACTGGAGATTAACGGTGAAGTGGTGCGGCGGGCCGCCGCCTGAATGCGAAACGGCGGCCTTCGTGCCGCCGTTTTAGATCAGTTGGTGGAGATGTGCGGCGCTTCCAGCTTGATGCTGACGTCGTTCTTTGTCTCCTGCCAGTAAAGATACCCGAGCACGACGACGGCAATCGCCAGTGCTCCAATGATAAACCCGCGCATGATCAGTCCTTCCGTTAATGAGCCGTCCAGAGGCCGGTGAGGCCTCGTTGTCCGCAAAAGTTACGACCGTAACAGGCGCGCGGCCCGAAAGTTCCGGCCTCGCTCCAGGGCGCAACCCAAAGGCTTGTGGCTAACACCGCCGCCGCCACGCACGCAGCTTGACAAGCAAGAGCCGTACGCCTGCCATAGTGCCGTCGGCACGAATCGGCAACGCGGCGAGGCGGATCATGCCCTCTTACATTCCGATCAAGCGGTGGATGGATGCCGCGGAAAAGATACGCACGGCCGAGCGGCTCATCGCGCTTCGGCAGAAGCTGAAGTCGGAAATCACCGATCGGGCCGGGCGCAATTCGCTCCTGATTGCCACCTGGAACCTGCGCGATTTCGACTCCAACCGGCTCGGTCACGGCCCGCGCCTTCGGGAGTCCAACTATTACATCGCCGAGATCGTCTCCGCGTTCGATCTGATCGTGCTGCAGGAGGTGAGCCGAAATCTCGATGCACTGGAAGAGGTGCTTTCGATCCTGGGGTCGGGATGGGACTATATCGCCACCGATACGGTCGAGTGCGGCACCGGGTCGGAAGAGCGCATGGCGTTCCTGTTCCGCCAGTCCAAAGTGATGTTCCGCAAGATCGCGGGAGAGATCGTCCTGCCATCGGGACATGTGGTTGCGCCACGCGCCGGTCCGGCCGACCCGCCTCATGCGGGCGAGCTGACATTTACCCGAACGCCGTTTTTGGCCGCGTTTCAAAGCGGCGGTTTCAAATTCAATCTGTGCACCCTGCATTTCAGCTATGAAGGGCGCAAAGCGGCCGATCTGGAGCGGCACCTCGCGCAGATCGAGATGGTGGCCCGGTTTCTGCGCGATAGGCGCGACAGGGAGCGCGAGGAATACATCCTCTTGGGGGATTTCGGCGTTGGGGCGCCCTCGGATCTGGTGGCGCGGGCGCTGCAGCGGCACGCGTTCGATCTGCCCGAGGGGCTGACCCGGCGCCGCGCTCAGCTCGACCCCGCCCATTATTACGATCAGATCGCATTCCGCATCGCCGACGATCGCATCGAATTGGCCGGCTGCGGCGCCTTCCGCTTTTTCGACGCGGTATTCCGCGACAATGATGAGGATTTCGCGGCCTATCGCGAGCTCATGCCGGAGGAGAAGGCGAGCGATCTCTGGAACGGCGGCCCGCGCGACTACTATGCCAAGCAATGGCGGACGTGGCAGATGTCGGATCACATGCCGCTTTGGGCGGAATTGCGGGTCGATTTTTCCGACCATTATCTCGACAGCATCCGCAAACCCGCGGCTTCGTCCTGACGGCCATCCTTTATGGGTGCATCAGTCCTTCGCGGCTGCGATGCGCGTCTTGACCGGCGCACGATGCATCAATTCATCGATGCGCTGCATTTCCTTCTTGAACTCGGCGTAGAGTCGGCCGTTAAGCTGACGGCTGCGCGGGACGTGCAGCTTCAGCGGATTGGTGAACCGGCTATTGATCAGCACTTCGTAATGCAGATGCGGCCCGGTGGAAAAGCCGGTGGTACCGACATAGCCGATAAGCTCGCCTTGCTGAACTTTCATGCCTTTCTTCAGGCCAGGTGCGAAGCGGCTCATATGGCTATAGGCGGTCTTGTACCCGTTGCCGTGGCGAATACGCACATAATTGCCGTTGCCGCCGTGCCGGTCCGCAATCTCGATCGTGCCATTGCCCGCTGCCATGATCGGCGTGCCCACGGGTGCCGCCCAGTCGACGCCGGTATGCATCTTCTTGATGCCCAGCAGCGGATGCCGCCGATACCCGAAGCCGGAGGTAAAGCGGCCGGCCTTGATCGGCGAGCGCATCAGGAACTTGCGGGAGTTCGAACCCTTGGAATTGTAGAAGTCGACCGCCCCGTCAGGGGTACGGAACCGATAATATTTCAGCGCTTCGCCGCCGACAGTCATCGACACATACAGCAATTCTCCTGGCGTCTCCGCGCCATCGTCAGCGTGTTTGACGTCGAAGAACATCTCGAAGCCGTCGCCCGGCCGAACCTTCTGCTTATAGTCGACGTCATAGCTCAGCACCCTAAGCAGGGTGGTGATGACGTCCGGCTCCAGATCCTGCGTCAGCGACGCGCTGTAGATGCTGTTGTAAAGCGTCGCCCGGTCGCTGTTTGACTCCTCATCCTCGACGGTGCCGGCGATTTGGATGGGACTGTCGGAAAGCCTGTATTCTCCGTCCTCGGTTCTCTCGGCGGTGCCTTCCGCCTTCACCCCGCTAAAGATACTGACCTTTACGGGTTCCTTAAGAGAAGGGTCGCTCGCCGCAGGGGCAAGCTCAAGCCTGACTTCCTGACCCTGACGCAGCTTGAGTCCGCCGCCCGGCATGGATGCGAATACGTCGTTGATGGACTGCGCTTGCCAGGTTTCGGCGCCGGCTGCTTTGAGCACATTGACGATCGTGTCGCCCTGCTTGACGATTACGGATTGCATCTCGTTCTTCTCGTCGGCCGCATCCTCATCATCGGCAATTTTTTCGAGCACCGTGGTGTGCGGCGGCAGTGCGGCTTTCTCCTCGTTCGCCGCGACGGGTCCGGTTGACTTGCCGGACGCCCCATCTTCATCGGGCAAAATCGCCGGACGGAGCTGCGCTGCGCTTTCCGCGTAAACCGCGTCGGCCTCCGCGACATATCGCTCGGCTTCCTCGTCGGCCAACTCTTGCTTATCTTCCTCCGGCAGAAAACCTCCTGCCATCTCAAGAACGCGGGCGCTCACGAACTGGTTGCTGGCCGGCTTCTCGACGGGTGCGCCCTGGAGCGTCGGTTTACCGTCGGCACCTGGCTTCTTATCCGCATAAAGATCGAACGGATTGAAGGGCGGAATCGCGTCGCTATTCTCTGGCTTAACCATGGATAGCGTTGATGCGATGCGGACATAAGGCTTCACCGTAATGAACTCGCGCGCGTTGCGCCGTTCCACGATGCTGTCTTGGATGATGTATTTGGTCGTCAGCCCTTTGGTGGTGATGGCGATCTTGTCGGTCTTCTCGCCCGGAAGCGCGGCTTTGTCTTCGACCAGATTGCCAGCCGCTTTCGGCTTCATCGCGTCGAGGCCGGCTTTGCGAAACGAGGCGACCAGACCGCCGCCATTCTCCATATCCGTGGAGGCATACATTGCGATGCCGATGATGCACAGCCCCGCTGCGCCCACGATGCATGTTGAAATGAACCATTTAAGCCGGGAGATGAGCCGCTTCGCATTGGCATCGCGAAGATAGAGTTCGGGCAGCATCCCTTTGCCGGCAGGGATATAGATCTGCGGCAGATTGCGCACGCGCCCCTGCCGAACCAGAGCACGATGATTGTGAAGGCTCGAAAATTGGCTATTGCGGTCGAGCAAAACCTGTCACCCCCGATTGCGGTTGTCCATTCCCGGCAAACCGCAAACTCATCAATACCGCCCGACGGCAGCGGCGGGTACTGCAATTTTCCCCTTGTCGTCACCTATTGGGACTCTGGTCGCTTCTTCCACAGTCTGTCAACAGGTCCTAATCCGTACTACCCGATTTGCCTCAGAATAACAAACCCGGTAAACGGCACGGCACAAAAATGCAAATAAAAATCCGAAATCGTTACTTTTTTCAGTGTGTTAAGAATTTTTTAAGGAACACAGCGCAAATTGCCTATAAGGAAGTCATCGACCGGTAATCTGGCCTTTATAAGGCGTGACGCAGGTCGGGGGCGGGTGATCGAAAAAAGTTCTAAATCAGGTGTTGACAGGGCCGCCTCACATTCCCTACATTAGGCCCATCGACGACAGCGTCGGGCGACAACGGCTCCGCTGTCTCTGATACTCGCCCAAAAGAGATACGGGGTATTCGGCTAGTGATCTTATCGATCGTAGTCCCTCGAATATCGATTGG
>CAWIDT010000004.1:625000-854619 GCA_963834945.1 uncultured Alphaproteobacteria bacterium
GCTAGTATATCGAGCCCAGGCGCAAGTCTGGTCTCGTGCTACTGGCTTTCGTAGAGGTATCTTTCACTGAATACATAGGTGAATGAGGCGAACCCAGGGAACTGAAATATCTCAGTACCTGGAGGAAAGGACATCAACCGAGACTCCGCTAGTAGTGACGAGCGAACGCGGACCAGGCCAGTGCTTTAGCAACGACAACTGGAACCATCTGGAAAGTTGGGCCATAGCGGGTGATAGCCCCGTACGGGTAATGCAATGCTAAAGCCTCGAGTAAGGCGGGACACGTGAAATCCTGTCTGAACATGGGGGGACCACCCTCCAAGCCTAAGTACTCCTTGCCAACCGATAGTGCACAAGTACCGTGAGGGAAAGGTGAAAAGCACCCCTACAAGGGGAGTGAAATAGTTCCTGAAACCGGATGCCTACAAACAGCCGGAGCGAAAGTGACGGCGTACCTTTTGTATAATGGGTCAGCGACTTAGTCTGTCGAGCAAGCTTAAGGCGATAGCTGTAGGCGAAGCGAAAGCGAGTCTGAACAGGGCGTTCAGTTCGACGGATTAGACCCGAAACCGAGTGATCTATGCATGAGCAGGTTGAAGGCCGAGTAACACCGGCTGGAGGACCGAACCCGTTAACGTTGAAAAGTTTTGGGATGACTTGTGCATAGGGGTGAAAGGCCAATCAAACTCGGAAATAGCTGGTTCTCCGCGAAATCTATTGAGGTAGAGCGTCGGATGTATGCTCCAGGGGGTAGAGCACTGGATGGGCTAGGGGTCCTCACCGGATTACCAAACCTAACCAAACTCCGAATACCTGGATGTCTTATCCGGCAGACACACTGTGGGTGCTAACGTTCATAGTGGAAAGGGAAACAGCCCTGACCGCCAGCTAAGGTCCCCAAGTCATGGCTAAGTGGGAAAGGATGTGAGAATCCCAAAACAACCAGGAGGTTGGCTTAGAAGCAGCCATCCTTTAAAGAAAGCGTAACAGCTCACTGGTCTAAATAAGGGTTCTTGCGCCGAAAATGTAACGGGGCTAAAGCCATGCACCGAAGCTGCGGGTGTGACGCAAGTCACGCGGTAGCGGAGCGTTCCGTAAGCCTGCGAAGGTGAACCGTGAGGGTCGCTGGAGGTATCGGAAGTGCGAATGCTGACATGAGTAACGATAAAGAGTGTGAGAAACACTCTCGCCGAAAGTCCAAGGGTTCCTGCGTAAAGCTAATCTGCGCAGGGTTAGCCGGCCCCTAAGTCGAGGGCGAAAGCCGTAGACGATGGGAACCATGTTAATATTCATGGGCCAGGGGATGGTGACGGATCGCGTAAATTGTCAGACCTTATTGGATTGGTCTGGCCGTGAAGCGGTTCCAGGAAATAGCCCCCCATCAGACCGTACCCTAAACCGACACAGGTGGACTGGTAGAGCATACCAAGGCGCTTGAGAGAACTACGTTGAAGGAACTCGGCAAATTGCTCCCGTAAGTTCGCGAGAAGGGAGACCTCCATATGCGCAAGCATTTGGGGGTGGCACAGACCAGGGGGTGGCGACTGTTTATCAAAAACACAGGGCTCTGCGAAGCCGCAAGGCGACGTATAGGGTCTGACGCCTGCCCGGTGCCGGAAGGTTAAGTGGAGGGGTGCAAGCTCCGAAATGAAGCCCCGGTAAACGGCGGCCGTAACTATAACGGTCCTAAGGTAGCGAAATTCCTTGTCGGGTAAGTTCCGACCTGCACGAATGGCGTAACGACTTCCCCGCTGTCTCCAACATAGACTCAGTGAAATTGAATTCCCCGTGAAGATGCGGGGTACCTGCGGTTAGACGGAAAGACCCCGTGCACCTTTACTATAGCTTCGCATTGGCATTCGTGACTACATGTGTAGGATAGGTGGGAGACTATGAAGCACCGGCGCCAGTTGGTGTGGAGTCAACCTTGAAATACCACCCTTATGGTTATGGATGTCTAACTGCGGCCCGTTATCCGGGTCCAGGACCGTGCGTGGTGGGTAGTTTGACTGGGGCGGTCGCCTCCCAAAGAGTAACGGAGGCGCGCGAAGGTTGGCTCAAGCTGGTCGGAAATCAGCTGTCGAGTGCAAAGGCATAAGCCAGCCTGACTGCGAGACTGACACGTCGAGCAGAGACGAAAGTCGGCCTTAGTGATCCGGTGGTCCCGCGTGGAAGGGCCATCGCTCAACGGATAAAAGGTACGCCGGGGATAACAGGCTGATGACGCCCAAGAGTCCATATCGACGGCGTTGTTTGGCACCTCGATGTCGGCTCATCGCATCCTGGGGCTGGAGCAGGTCCCAAGGGTTTGGCTGTTCGCCAATTAAAGCGGTACGTGAGCTGGGTTCAGAACGTCGTGAGACAGTTCGGTCCCTATCTGCCGTGGGTGTAGGAGAATTGAGAGGAGCTGTCCTTAGTACGAGAGGACCGGGATGGACGTACCTCTGGTGGATCTGTTGTCGCGCCAGCGGCAGTGCAGAGTAGCTAAGTACGGAAGGGATAACCGCTGAAGGCATCTAAGCGGGAAGCCCACCTCAAAACTAGTTCTCCCTTGAGAGTCGTGGTAGACCACCACGTTGATAGGCTGGGTGTGGAAGTGCGGTAACGCATGAAGCTAACCAGTACTAATAGCTCGATCGGCTTGATTACTCTCATTTATCAATGCCCGTTAAGGGCCTGAGAATACGACCAGATCATGATCAGCATCCTTCGTTTGCCTGGTGATTATTGCGGAGCGCCCCCACCCGATCCCATCTCGAACTCGGCCGTGAAACGCTCCAGCGCCGATGGTACTGCCAAGGCGGGAGAGTAGGTCGTTGCCAGGCATACCAAGGATGTTGATTTGCGAGATCCCCTCTTTCTTAACGATTCGCCGATCTCCCAATCTTGGTCATGCGACGATAGCGCCGCAATTTGCGAAGATCGGCTCGGCGGATGCATTGTGTCGCCTCGCGGTAATCGGTACCTCCGCCATGCTGGCCGGCTGCCATCGCCTCATGGCCGCTGCGTCTAGCGCCGCCCGGCTATTGATCGCCGCGTCGCTATTGCTCTGCACGGCTTGCTCGAGCCAAGCGGAGGAACTCTCTAAGGAAGACGCTGCGACGAAAGCGGAGCAACTCTTCCTGGACCGGCTTATGGCCTCTGAATCGGGCGGTCGAGAGTTCGCCAAAAATTCGGCTTCCTCTGCGCTGGGCCCATTTCAATTCATCAACAGCACCTTCCTTGATGTCATCTCCCGATATTTTCCGGAGCTGACTGAGGGGAAGTCGGACGCTGAAATTCTTGCTTTCCGCGTCGATACCAAGACGGCCCGTAATGCGGCCCTTGCCTACACCCGCGCCAACGCGATTTTCTTGAAGGAGCGTGGCGTCGCGACGCGGCCCGCGCACCTCCGGCTTGCTTTTTTGGTCGGGCCTAGCGGTGCGGTGAAAGTCATCGCGGCAGAACCTGAAACGCCGGTTTCCAGCCTGCTGAGCAAAGCGGCGCTTACAGCGAACCCGTTTCTTCAGGATCTAACCGCCAAGCAACTCATCGAGCGAGCGGAACGCGAAGCCGCGGGGCTGCCGGCACTTCCAACGCCTGTCTCGCCGGACAAACAGCCATCGGCCAAGCCCGAAATCAATATCCGTTGCACTTTGGCGCGCACGAGCTGCCGCAAATGGGTGCAACTCGCCAAGCGCCGCGCGGCGCGCAAAGCCCGTTCCGGCGGAAAGATAGGCGCGGGCGATGTGCAAAGCCGGTGATCGGCGGAACCGAATTTCCCAATAGTTCCACAATCTGATCCAAGGGCACCTGCGATTGTGCGCCAAATGGATGTGAGCGCATCTAGAGCGGGATCGCTTTAGGTGGAAGCATCTTTCCGTTGTGGCCCGCCCTAGATCTTTTGCCTGGCGCGCGATCGGACGGTAAACCGGATTCCACTTTACCTGATCGCGCTATAGGGGCCGCGTCTTTTGCCAACCCCTCCGGCGCCACCTCCTAAACACCTCCCATGCACCAATCCTCCCTGCCCGCCACCCCACTCGTTTTCACGCGGCTTCACCTGGTGCTCGCGCTCGGCGGGGGGCGCCATCCTGAAGAGGGGTGATCCCGTGCCGATCAGCGCGGAAGCGAGCCATTGGCACCGGGAGAAAATCTGCTTAGGCTGACGCCGCTCGTCGTGGCATCGCGTGCTGGAAGGTAGAATTATGATCAATGTCGAGGCCCGCAGCGGCGACCGTTTGCGGCCCCTGCTCCTGCAGCTGGCTCAGCTCCGCATCGAGGTGTTTCGCGACTGGCCTTATCTTTACGATGGCGACCTCGGTTATGAGAGGAGCTATATCAGCTGCTTCCTTGATGCGCCCGACCACGTTGCGATCTGCGCCTTTGATGGCGACACGCTCATCGGTGCATCGACGGCATCCCCGCTCCGCAGCCAGCACGCGGAATTCACGGAGCCGTTTCTCTCTGCTGGGGAGCCGGTGGATAGGATCTTCTATTTCGGTGAGTCCGTGCTAAAGAGCGCCTATCGCGGGCAAGGGCTCGGCCATGCATTCTTCGACGGTCGCGAGGCTCACGCGGCAACGCTCGGCTGCCTCAAGACGGCGTTCTGCGGTGTCATCCGCCCGCATGACCATCCCTTGCGCCCTCTCGGCTACGAGCCGCTCGATCCGTTCTGGCGTAAACGCGGCTACCGGCCCCTGACCGGGATGATTGCGCACTTCTCATGGCTCGACGTGGGTGACACCTCGGAGAGCCAAAAGCCCATGCAGTTCTGGGGCCGCAATTTCGAGTGAATGAGCATTGGAGCGGGCGATCGGGATCGAACCGACGACATCCAGCTTGGGAAGCTGGCGTTCTACCGCTGAACTACGCCCGCATGCTCTCTCTTGTTTAGCATGGGCGGGTTGCATCGCAAATAAGGATTGCTCCAGCGACACGCCCAATGCATCGGACCCGAAAGTGTACGCACTGTTCGGATAAAGCCGATGCACAAACAAAGAGCCGGAGCGCAGCTCCGCGTTCAGCGGAGCGTCCGGCGCTCCGGTGACACACTTGCAGGCGCGAGGACCGCATTGCGCGCCGCCGAATTCCGTGACCTATTGATCTCAAACGGCAATCGATCGGCGCGTTTGTGCCGGAAAGAGAATGGTTATGGCCCCACCCGAGAAACGATTGAACGAATCCGTGTCCGACGCCACCCGGCTGGTGCATCTTGGCCGTGACCCGGCAGCACAGCACGGCTTCGTCAATACGCCCATCTATCGCGGGTCGACGGTGATCTTCCCAACCATGGAGGATCTGACCAACTATACTGGCGAATACACCTATGGCCGGCGCGGCACGCCGACCGTTAGCGCCCTGACCTCGGCCATCACCGCCTTGGAAGGCGGTTATAAGAGCTGGGTGGCGCCGTCGGGCCTTGCGGCAATAACGGCCGTGTTCATGGCATTCGTCGAAGCCGGCGACGAGATCCTGATCACTGACAGCGTCTATGCGCCGGCGCGCCGGGTCGCCGGCCGTCTTCTCGGCCGGATGGGCGTGACCGCGCGGTTTTACGATCCGGCGATCGGCGCCGGGATCGCCGAGCTGCTCACCGGGAAAACCCGCCTTGTCCTGGTGGAATCGCCGGGATCGCAAACCTTTGAGATGCAGGATTTGCCGGCCATCGCCTCTGTCTGCCGGGCGCGTGGCGTCTGGCTCGCCTTCGACAATACCTGGGCGACGCCAATCTATCACAAACCTCTCGGTTTGGGCGCCGACATCTCCATCCAGGCAGCGACCAAATATACGGTGGGGCACGCGGACGCCATGCTCGGGACCATCACCACGAATGAGCGCGCCGCGCCTTATCTTCAGCGTACGCATGAAGATCTGGGGCTATGCGCCGGGCCCGAAGATTGTTTTCTGGGCTTGCGCGGCTTACGCACCATGGGCGTCAGGCTCGCTCGGCACCAAGCCTCCGCGCTGGAGATCGCCCATTGGCTGCAAACGCGGCCTGAAGTCGCCAGGGTGCTGCATCCCGCCCTGCCGACACATCCCGGCCACGCCCTTTGGAAACGGGATTTCACCGGCTCCTCCGGGCTGTTCTCGGTGGTGCTGAAGCCCTGCGCGCCAAAAGCGGTCGCGGCCATGCTGGACGGCTTGGTGCTGTTCGGCATGGGCTATTCCTGGGGCGGTTATGAGAGCTTGATCGTCCCCTTCGACCCCACCCCCTACAGGACGGTCATCGCCTGGCACGAACCGGGACAGGCGTTGCGCCTGCACATCGGTCTGGAGGATCCAGAAGACCTCAAAGCAGACCTGAACGCCGGCTTCGAACGGCTGGCCGCCGCCGCTTAGAGCATTTTCCAGCAAAGTGGACGCCGGTTTGCGTCGAGAAAATGCGACCAAACAAAGAATTAGAGCCGCGCTCCGATTTAATCGGAGCGGAAAAGGCTCTAGCCATGCGGCGGCCGCTCGGTTGATGCAGCGCGGGCGGTCTCGACTACTGGCTGGCGGACCGCGACCGCTTATGCGCCTTTACAACTTTGACGCTGCTGTGATAGCGGCACGGCCGCGCGCTGGTCGAGCAGGACCAGGCATGCGCCCCGCTATTACTGCAGTCCATCGTCTGGCTGCCCGCCAAACTGTAGCTTCCCCAATCCGTCCCATATTCGAAGACCGTGAACGACGTCCATGAGCTTTTCGCGGCGGCCTCGGCCTGCTGGCGGGTCTGACCCGAGCCCGTCCCATCATGAAAATGGTCGGACATGCAGACGCGGCGTCCGGATTCGTTTCTCCAGTCGTGAATGCTGGCAAGCCCGGAATCGTCGGCCTTTACCGCCGGCGCGCCGGCAATCATCATCATCGCAAAAAGAGGAAGCAGCTTGGTCATGGAATGCCCTTGAAGGAAGTGCTGGTATTTGGCCACGATGGCGCATTTCGCCGACGGAACTCAGGATAGATGCCGAAAATTTATTAATTGTTTTGTGAACATGGCAACCCTTCCGCCGAATTATGGGGAATTAACTCGGCACTGCGGTAATTCGATCACAGGCTTGCCAAGCACCCATGACTCTGCGCGCCGCGCGAAGCAGGGCGATTTCCATGAGGCCGCATTTGACTGGAATGACGTGGTGAACAAGCAGCAATAAGCAAAAGCCTCGCCGCCCCATTCTGGCCCGAACAAGGACGACCGCATCCGCTTTGCTGCTTTTGAAGAGTGGCGGGAGTGACGGGGCTCGAACCCGCGACCTCCGGCGTGACAGGCCGGCACTCTAACCGTCTGAGCTACACCCCCGACGCCCGAAGGGCCGCCGAGCAGCGCAACCGGGAGTGCTTGATGTAAGGCACACCGCCTTGCCCGTCAAGCGCTACTGTCGCCCAAAGGGCTGCGCTTGCTGCCCTTGCCGAGCACGATCCAGGCCGGTGCGTGATCGCTGGCCCCTTCAACACCCCGGACATCCCGGTCGACCCCTGCGCTCTTGAGGCGCGCCGCAATGGACGGGCTCAGGAGCAGATGATCGAGACGCAAACCGGCATCGCGCTCCCAGCGGCGGCGCTTGTAGTCCCAGAAGCTGTACATGGGCTCATTCGGATGAATCGCACGGATCGCATCGGTCCAGCCCTGGCCGAGCAACCGGTGAAATGCAGCCCGGCTCGCAGGCTGCAACAGGGCATCATCATCCCAGGAGCGCGTCGGGTAGATGTCGAACGCCGTCGGTACCACATTGTAATCGCCCGCCAGCACCACCGGCACGTCAGCACCGATGAGTTCCGCCGCGTGCGCGATCAACCGCTCGAACCAGGCAAGCTTATAGTCGTATTTTGGACCCGGTTGCGGATTGCCGTTGGGGAGATAAAGAGAGGCGACCAGGATGCCGCTGACCGCCGCCTCGATATAGCGGCTTTGCCCGTCGCTCGAATCGCCGGGCAGCTCGGTTCGCGTAAGAACCGGATCGGCGCCCCTGGCTAGAATGGCGACTCCATTCCAGGTTTTCTGTCCGCGCCAAACGGCACCGTACCCCGCATCTCGGATCGGCCCCTGCGGGAAAGCCTCGTCCGCTGCCTTAAGCTCCTGCAGGCAGACGACCTCGGGCTTTGCCGCCAACAGCCAGGAGAGCAGAGTGTCAAGGCGCCGGTTGATATTGTTGATATTGAAGGTTGCAAGTTTCATCGCGGCCGGTCACGTCAGCTCCGAAGCCCGCTGATAAAACCCCAAGACCGCAGGCAAGCAGAGAGCCGCAGCCCGGTCATAAACGCAAAATGGGATCATCAAGAACGTTTTCAGCAAAGATCGGAGTGGAAAGGCCCTATCGCTGAAGCCATTGTTTGAGAGCGTCGATCTTCACCCGCGCCGTCACTAAACCGCCCTCCAGCGCCTTCTTGTACCATTCGAAAGCCGTCGCCGGATCGGGCTTGCCGGTTTTCACCGGCAGCTTCTCGAAATAGCTCGGATCGAAGGACCGGCCCATCGCCAAGGCCGCTTCCGCATTGCCTTTGGCTGCGGCCTGCTCATAAAGTTTGCGCGCCGAGGCGATGTCGCCGTCTCGCATCAGCTTGTTGCCGTCCCGGATCAGCATCTGAGTCAGGAAGTCCGTTTCAATCTGCGGCATTTCATCGGGCAGCACCGCCAACCGTGTGGCCTGCTCGCCTCCGGCTGGTGCCGCGCCGGTATTGCTGGGCGCGATAATGGCGCCGCCCTGCCGTGGTTTCGTACCGACCTGCAGCTCGAATGGAACCGGATCGGTGAGGCTGGTCTGCGCATCATCCTTCAAGAGCTGGACTTCCAGGCCGAATTCCCCGGTCGTCCCCTTGGGAAGCGTCACCGTCAGATCTTTCAAGCGGGCGGGCGGGAGCAGCCATTGTCCTCCGCCGACATCGATGCCCGTCGAAAGTCTCGCCTCGGGAGGAAGCCCTTTGAGGCTGACCAGAGACTCTTCCTTATCGGAGCCATCGGCCATCTTGATGTCCAGCTTGATCGGCGCGTCCGCCGTGCCGTTCACGTCATGCGCGGAAAGCTTTTGTACCGACCCGTCCGGCTGAGCGACCGTAGGCGGTATTTCCGCAGGTGTGGGCGCCGTGCGCGCGATCTGTAAAGGCGCCGTGGCTTCCGGCGATGCCGCTTTGATCGCCGGCACTTCGACGCGGACCGGAGGATTGTCCGCCACGGGCGCCGCCAGCCGTTCGACGACCTTGGGTACGGAATCCTCGCGTGCCGGATCGTTCTCTTCGACGAACGAGTTGAACACAAACACGGCGAGAACGCCGGCGAGCGCAATGCCGCCGATCAGGCCAAGCCCGGCCGCGCCAAGCAGATGCCCGCTATCGGGACTGCCCGAGGTCAGGCTCTCCGGCGCGGCGGATGGGAGATGCGTGGGGTAGGTCTGTCCGCCCGCAATATGAGCCGGCGGATGCGACAGATAAGAAGGCGGCGCCCATTCGACCTCGTCTTCGGCCGCCATCCCGCCGCGATAAGCCATGTCCTGGTCACGCAGGAACGCCCGATCCCCCTGTTCGACATAACGTTGCTGTGCGCTGCGATGGGCGCCTCCTAAATCTCGGATCGATGGCTGCGGCACCGAGCGCTCGTCGAAATCGGGAGCATCCTGCCAATCTCTGTTGTAGCCGGTCGCGTCGCCCAGGTCGCGCAGCGACGAGTCTGCCGAAAGCACCGTCGCTTCCCGTTTTTCGGCGCGGCGCTGACCGTAAAGATAGCCCAGCACGCTCTCGGTATCGGCTTCCACCGAGCTCTGATTGCGTTCGCTGTCCTGATATTCCTCGTCCGGCCACAAGCCCTCGCCTGTCCGCTCACGGCCCGCTGCGCCGCCCATGAGCGTATCGGCCACCGTATATCCGCGATGCTCAGGCGCCTCGTCCGCGCGTTCGGAGGCCTGTCCTCCATAGACATTGCGCAGCGCCGACTGCACGGCGTCCGCCAGACTGTCCTGGGCGGCGGCATCGAATTCGGGAGAGGGATCGGCCTGCTCTTCGGCGCCCGAGGTGAAATCATCCAGCGCGTTGACGTTCGCCACGGAACCTCGCAGCATATCGACGGGGGTGGGCTCGTTTACACGCGAGAAGCCTCCGCCTGGAAACGGCATGACCGTCGCCTGGGCGCGCTGCTGCGACTGCGATGGCGAAGCATCGCCGAAGCCGCCGAACGGCGCGTCTGCCGCCGCGTCGCGCCTGCGCCGGCCGCGCAAGGATTCCGGCCGCTCGATGCTCGCGACGCTGTCCCATCCGGTGCCGCTCTCAAGCGGGAGATCGAATGCCGCCTTAGCCGCCAATATGGCGTTCTCGGCTTCCTCTTCGGCGTCACGGCTCGAAGTCCCCGAACCCTCCGGGAAATCGAAATCGGGCATTCCGAAGGTCGGCTCCAGGGGACTTTGTCCCCCCAAACCAGCGATTTTCGAGAATGCAGCAGATTTTTGCGCGGTGTCGTCCGCCTGGGGCGCTGTTTCGAGCGGAGCGTCCGGGCCGTTCAAATCATCATCATGCGCTGCGTCTGCCTCGCCCTCGGGAGGAAAGGTGTCGTCCTCACGCGATGTCCGCTTATCGTCGTTTTGCATTCCAAGACGCCCCTTACTCAATTCCTTTAAATAGCGCGATCACCGCCATGTTCCATGAATTAGCGCTAATTTAAGCTGCCTTGCTGATACCAGCGCACGAAGTCTTTGAAAAGCTTCTCACGGTCCGCTCCGTCCGCCGAAGGATTGTTGCGGCGGTATCTCTCGAACAATTCCCGGATATCTCCGGGTTCCTTTGTCCCGAAACCGGCTGAACTGTCGGTTGCGCCGGTGTCGATCCCCTGAAGAGGTCCGCTCCCGCTCTTTGCGGCAACCGAGTCCGGATGATCATTAAGCCATTGCTGCGCGACAGGGAAGCGCGTCCATCCCGCGACCGGGGCCGAAAGCGTCACTTCCTGCCATTTGCTATGATAGGGCCGCTCTTTAAACTGTTCGAATTTCGAGAAGAAGCGGTCGACCAGGCGCTCCAGCTTACGGTACCGGTCGCTTTTCGGCGGCGACTTGAACACGGCCATGACAGCGCTGACCGCGATTGTGCTCACCGTTTCATCCGGCGCGATCAGATCGGGATAGTCATCATGGGTCATGATCGCCGGCAGATAGTCCCTCTGCAGCCCTTCGACGAATTCGACATCCAGAAAATGCACCCCGTCGGTATAGCGGATTGCGTTGAACGCCGGAGCTGGCTTGCCGGCAACGAAGACGCTTGCATCGATCTCGCCCTTGCGCAGCTTTTCGGACGCCGTCGTCTGATCCATATATTGTGGCTCGACCTGCACCTTGCTGGCCTCGAAAACGGCCTGCGCCGTTATCGCGCTGCCGCTCCCCGCGGGACCGAAATTGACCTTTCGGCCAGCCAGATCGCCAAGGCACATATATTTCATTCGCGACAATACGTGGAATTCCTCGGAATGCAGTTTCGCGATATATTGAAGCTGATCCTCGATCCCCGGCATTCTCTTGGTTCGCTTCAGATGAGATAGCACATCCGATTGCACCAATGCTACGTCGACGCCCTTCAGATATGACAGGTCGCTGACATTGCGGATCGAGCTTTCCCCGACCATCGGGACGATGCGCAGATCGGGCCCGTCGTTCAGCGCAATCGCCATTTCGTTGACCATGCGCAGCGATGTGCCTCCGATGCTGCCTGTCATAATACCGAGTGTCCAAGCGCTGGCGGTGACGTACGGGTCTTCTTGCGCGCGCTGCTGAGCCTTCGAGGGTGCGGACATAGCGAGGCTGAGCAGAGCCAGGAATACCAATGGCTTTGTCCGCCCAAGCATGCTTCCCTCCCTTCCGTCTGCGCTGGCGGGATCTCCACGCCCCTCGTGGAGTTACAGAGGCATTTGCCGGCCCGATTGCTTTTCTTCTCGGAAAGACCGTTGGGCTAGCGCCGGCCGCGGCAGTATAACTGTTGCTGTCATCCCTTTGCGTAGGCTTGACAGCAGACGGCGCGCCTACTCGCCTCATAAGCCGGCGGATATTGCCAAAAATTTGATTGTGTGTCCATCGGGACAGCGGGTGACAAATGGCCGGAGCGCTTGCCGATCGGCAGTTCGAAGCCAGGCCGGCTTGGCTTTGCGGATCAAAAGCCGTTGATGGAAAGAAATTTATTAGATTTATCAGTGTCACGAGGGACTAAAAACAATGTTCACCATGGCGGCAAATAACGCGAGCATACCGCCGGGGGAGAGGGTCTATGCTGTGGGCGATATCCACGGCAGGCTCGATCTGCTCGACCGGCTGCTCGGCTTGATCGATGCCTATGAGACCGCGCGGCCTTGTACCGACACCAGCATCATTTTCCTTGGCGATTATATCGACCGCGGGCCGGACAGCTGCGGTGTCATTGAGCGGCTTCTTGGTGATTTCCCCTATGGCGCGAAAGCCCACTTCCTGCGCGGCAATCACGAAGCGATCATGCTGCGCTGCCTGCGCGGACCCGAGATGTTCGCGAACTGGGCGGCCAATGGCGGTCTTGCAACGCTGCGATCCTACGGATTGGACGCATCCTTTTCCGCCGACGGTCCCACCCTGTTGCGCCAGCTTCGCGACGTTTTGCCGGAGACGCATCTTGCGTTTTTGAAAGGGCTGAAAATGACCATGGAGCGCGGAGATTATTTCTTTGTCCATGCCGGTGTGCGTCCCGGTGTGCCGCTTGCCAGCCAGGCCGAGGAGGATTGCCTATGGATTCGCGAGAAATTCCTCGACCACCGCGGCAGCTTCGGCAAGATCGTCGTACACGGCCATACGCCGGTGGCCGAGCCGGAGATGCTCGCAAATCGCATCGGAATCGACACGGGCAGTTTCTTCTCTGGCCGATTGACGGCATTGCGGCTTGAAGGGAAGAGCCGAGCCTTCCTCACCGCTGAAGGAGACGGAGAATGGCGCGAACGCTGATCCCGGTTCCAGCGGCGATGATTTGATGCGGGTCAGCCGGTCTGTCGGTCATGCATGACGCGAAGACGGTCAAGCAGGGTATGCTTCTTGTCGGCATCCCCGTTCGCGGCGCCGGCCTGTTCGGCCGGTTCCGTTTTTGGGCCGGGATGGTCATCGGCCGCGGCGGCTGATGTTACCACAGGAGCTTGCGGGACGCTGCGGCCGTCGAAGATTTCACGGAACATCTGATCGAGCTTCGGATCGGGAGCGGCTGCGGCCGTTTCCGCCATTTCCGGCGAGGTCAGCACGTCGGCAACCGACCTTCCATCGCCGGCGGCGCTATTTGATGCTGTCGTGCTCGCGGCATCCTGCGATATCGCCTCGCTGACGCCGGGCGTTTTGGCAGCGTTGTCCTTGCCGGACATCCGCGCGCCGCGATCCAGAAGCGTCTGCAGCGCCTCACGCGTTTCCTGTTTGACGGGTGGCGCCTCTGGCTCCACAGCTGCGGCCCGATGCTCCTCATTCTGCGGAACGATTGGCGTATGCGGTGACGCTGCCGCCCGCCTCCTGACCGCAGGTTCGATCATGTCCCGCGAAGGTGCTGGCCGGGTGGGGGCGGGCATCGGGGCCGGGCTCACGTCAGTCTCATTGACGGAGCCGCCGCGCGAGGGAGGCTTCGCTTCTTGCGGCCTTTCGCCCGGCCAGGGCTGTGCCTTCGCGCCGGGGCGGCCGGGCAGGCCGCGCGCCGGCAGGGCGGCTGCCGCTTGACTGGGGCGCAAGCTTGGCCACGGCTTGGCATCCGGCTCCGGCGCCCGTGGGCTGACCGTCTGCCGGGCCTGGGCGGCCACCGAGCTCATGATCTGTTCGCCGAGCTGCTGCAATTCGGTTTTCAGCACGGCAATCTGGCTCGCCTCGCGTTCATGGCCCAGAACAAGCTGCTCGCGCATCTTCGACAATTCGACATTTAAGCGATCATATTCGGACCGGTATTCATCGAGCGTCCACTGCGACGCGCGGCGCTTGAAACGGCCGGTCGTGTCAGAACCGCTCTTCTCCAGCGTCTCGCGCAGCGCGCGGATTTCCTGCTGCTGCAAGCTGGCTGAACGCTGGGCAAGGCCGAGCGCCTCATCGCGGCGGCGCATTTTGTTGGTCAGATCGTTGATTTCGAAAGCCCGCTCATCCAGCGCAGATTTTGCCGCCGCGACAGCACCTTCAAGTTCCGGGAACCGCTTGCGGATCGTGCTCTCGAAGACATTTGCCGCACTTCTGCGTTCTTCGAGCTGCATCGCCAATCCGGCGATCTGGTCCTGGAACTCGCCGATCTGCATTTGCAGCTTGCTGATTTCGACGAGCTGATTGGCCGACTTTTTCCGCGCCTTGTTCAGCCCGGATTCGAGCCGCCTGATGGTGATCGCGTAGGAGGCTCTCAGAAGATCTTTATCGGCCTCGATGTCGGAGAGCGACATGGGCAACGTTGCTTCCATCCGCTTGGTTGTCAGGCGAACGGCGCGATGCCAAAGCGTAGGCGCCAGCAGGAGGGCGATCAGCCCACACACGCAAAAGCCCAGCATGATCAGCAACGCATACTCGATCATGTAGCAAGGCTCCCTCTCACGCCCAGGTGAGGATTATAAATTGCCTTCACGCCGCAATCCGCCAGGACCCGTCGCAGCAATGACAGGCAACGCCCCAACACGCCTGCCACCGGCGACAGTCTAAAACGGATTCCAGGTCGGCGTCCTGGTATACTTCAGATAGCCGACATTCGCACCGAGCCGCAAGCCGACGCCAGAGCGGATCGGCGCCAGCACCACATCGTCATAGGTCTGGAAGGTCACACCGACGCCGCCGACAAGATAGGCCGACCCGTCGACGCCCGCAAACCGGTTGTATAATTGATCCACATGCCGCAAATTGTAAACAAGTATGAGCGTTTTTGATCCTTCTGCGCCGAAATCGTAGCCGAAGGAGGGCCCCTGCCAATAGATCCGGTGCGAACCGGCGTTTTTCGTATAAAGAGTCCCCTCCCCGTAGCGCAGGCCCGCGACGAACGCTCCGCCTGCTTCCTCACCGAGAATGTAGCCGTTCGGGCGGCCCTGTTTCGCAAAGGCGTGCTCGACCACCGACGCCAAGCCCTTGGATACGCCTCCGAAGAAGCGATGCCCGGCCCCGACGATCTCGTCGGATGAATAGCTCTCATCATCATAGGCCGGCGGCGGCGCGAAACCAGGACCAGCATCGTCGCGCAGCGGCGGAACATCGCCGCGCGCCGTTGCCGTCGAGCTCTGATACGTGCTTTCGCCGCCCGATGGGACCGGCGGGGATGGAGGAGGAGCGTCGCTGCGATGCGGCGCGATTTGCTGCGGTGCGCCAGGTCCGTCCTGCTGGTCCTGTCCGCCATTGCCCCGCTGCCACGGAGGCAAATACTCATCGTTGCGGGTGTTTTGTGCCGTCCGAACGCTGGTCTCCGCCGATGCAGGTGTTTGTGCCGGCGCCGCCGAGGCGCTCAGCCCGCAGGCCAGCAATACGAATAGCCCCGCTATGTGGGGCCTACGTTTCTTGTGCATCGGAATCGCCTTTATTGATTGCATCACCGTACAACCAGAGAGTTTAGCCTCGGTTACCGAACCTTTAAGGCGGGTACCGAATCGGCTGAATCGGAATTTAACGCAGGATTGCCACTAAACTTTGGCCGGGCTCGAGTCCAGCCCCGTGATTCGGCTGCCCCAGGCAATGAACCCGGGATTGATGAAGCCATTGTCGATTTTTCCGTATGTCAGAGGCGCGCCGTCTTCCGTGACGACGAAGCCGCCTGCCGCATTCAAAATTGCGTGCCCTGCGGCCGTGTCCCATTCGGAGGTGGGGGAAAGCCGGGGATAGAGATCGGCGCCGCCATCCGCCAGCACGCCGAATTTCAGCGATGAGCTGAATTGCTGCGTTTCCGTAACGCCGATATCGGCCAGGTACCGCGCCGTCTCTTCCGACAGATGCGACCGGCTCGCCAGCGCCGTGAGCTTGTTCCGCTGGCCCTGCCGAGTATGCATCTCGGTCAATTTGAGGGGCTCGCTGGCTTCCTTGCGGGTTGGCGACATGCGCGAGGAGACTGCCCTGCCGCTCGACATCGTCATGTACAGGCATTCCATCACCGGCGCATAGATCAGCCCGAAGACGGGCTCGCGGTCGCGAATGAGTGCGATGTTGACGGTGAAGTCCTTGCCGCCACGCACGAACTCCTTCGTGCCGTCGAGCGGATCGACCAGGAAGAACGGCTTGTCCGGGTCGAGTGCGTCGCCGATGACGGAGGCGGATTCCTCGGCGACCACGACGATGCCCGTTGCGAGCCGGGCAAGATCGTTGAGGATCATTTCTTCCGCGGCCCGGTCGGCATCGGTCACCGGGCTGCCGTCCTCCTTGTAGCTCACCGCAGAGGCGGCGCTCCGATAGCGAAGGATCAGCTCCCCCGCGCTCTGCGCCGTGCGAACCAGCGACATCGCCAATTCGCTGAAATCTTCGTCCTGCATGAAGCCGCCCAAGAATGTTTCGCCCGTATAAACTATACAGGCTAGGCCGGATGGATGACAGCATGTTGCCGCCAATTCGGCCCTCTAAGGCGCAAACCCATTCATTTGGCCATCTTTATCCACCAATTTGGCCAGAAAATTCTAGTTTGATAACAGTTTGTTACGACCAATGCTGGCAAAGCAGTAGCGGATGCGGGGCAACACGGCTACCAGCAGCCTTGCGACACGCTATTGTGGGACGGGAAAGCTATGGCTTCTAGATTGGCGGCAGCAAAGGATTCTGGCATGTCGGCGGATACGATGCTCGACGATCTCAATCTTACGGCGTTCATGTCGAGCAAGATCTGCCACGATCTGGTCGGTCCGGTCGGCGCGATCAGCAACGGCCTGGAATTGCTCGAAGAGGAAACGGACGAGGAAACCAGGGCCTATGCGTTCGAGCTGATCCAGTTCAGCGCCTCGGTGGCGCGGGCAAGGCTAGAATTCGCCCGGCTTGCGTTCGGCTCGTCCTCGGCGCTCGGCAGCCAGGTGGATCTCGGCCACGCCGGCAATATCGTCAAAGCCTTCGTCGAAGAGGGTAAGCACAAGCTGCATTGGAACACCTTTGCCGGCGGCATCGAAAAGACCAAATTGCGGCTGCTGCTGACGATGACCACCGTGTCGATGACGGCCGTTCCCGCCGGTGGCGACATCCGGGTGACGGTTACGGGGAGCGACGCGGTTCCGCATTTCGAAATCCGCTGCTCGGGGCGCGGCGCTCGCATTCCGGAAGGCGTCGAAGACATCTTCAAGGGCAAGGCGTCGGATGTCGATCCGCGCTCGATCGTTGGCTATTATGCGCTCCGGCTGGCGCAATCCTCCAACATGACGTTAACGGTCCGGAAAGACGGCACGGATATTGTCTTCATAGCCGATACCCATCGTTAACTTACGAATCAGCAGGCGCGTCTTTTCCCACTGGTTCCGACCGGAGCTTTCCGTGCTGCGTCGTTTCATCTCCCGCTTCTCGCCGAAAAAGCTTTGCCTGATAGCGGACAGCAGCGCCGCCATCAGAAGCGCAGCTGGCTCCATCCTGCGCGATCTTCGCTTCCACGTGACCGAGGCCGAGAACGGACAGGAAGCGCTGATCAAATGCCGCCAGCGGACGCCCGACGCCGTGCTGATCGATGGCGGCATGGCGCATCTCGACGGTTTCGAATTCCTGCGCGCCTTGAAGGACCGCGGATTCGCCGGCCAGCCCAAGATTATCTTCTGCACCTCCGACCGCGACCCTTCCAAAATCGCGCGGGCGATCGAGGCCGGCGCGCATGAATATGTGATCAAGCCCTTCGACCGCAGCATCCTGACAGCGAAGCTGGAACGGCTCGGGCTGACGGCCTGATAGCTGTTCCGCGCTTCCTCAGCGGATTTCGGAAGCGTTCGCGGCAAGCTCTTCCGGCAGATGCCGCAATAATCTCCGATCGAGCCTTAGCCCCAGATAGTCCCGCGCCACGGCGGCGACCGCCTGCGCTTGCTGTCTGTCGCGTGGACGGCTTTTCGGTTGGCGCCCCGGCTGCTTGGACAGCCAAGCCTTGTGAAGCGCGAAAATGCGAGGATCGACGCAAACCATGCGTGCGGGCAATCCGTCCTCACCGACGATCATTTCGTCGATCTTCGGCGCCGCCGCGAGCCATTCGGCCCCTTCGGTTGCTATCGGATCGATGTCCGTGGGCGTTATTCTGGCGAGCGGCGGATCGCTCTCCGCGCAAAACAGATCGACATAATAGCCGTTCGCGTTCTGCGCCCTTGTGCCGTAATCCTCTGTCGATGAAAATGTCGGGTCAACGGATTTCAATATCCCGAGCAGACCCTCCGGCGACGTTCTCATCGCTGCCAATCTGAGACTTTCGCGTGCGTCCCACAGCAAATCGAAATCATCCGTCGCGATAATGTCGCTTTCGAACATCACACCGGCTTTCATCTCGTAGGCGTACATCGCGTTCGTGCCGATAACGAACAGGCCATCTCCCAAGAGTCCGGCGTCATCCAGAGCGCGAAGCACCCTCGCCGCCATAACGGGCACGCGATTGATGCGAAGCGCACGATTGACCCGCGCCATTTTTTCGAGGCGCGCACCGCTTTGGCGATAGGTTAACCGGGCACGCCGGTGATGGTCCATCATCGCCTCGGTATCCGGCGTCCTTCGGCCGAGCGACCGCTCGATGCCGCCATATTTCCGCATCAAATATTCATTGCCGCGCTTGGTCACCCAACGATAATGGCCCATGGAATTTTTGCGGGCGCCCCGCCTTGCCGAAAACGCGTGCGACAAATCAATGATCTGGCGCCGTTGCTCATTCGAGAATTCGATCATCGGCATGTTCCCACTTCTTCCGCAGTTTCGCCCAAAAAGTGGGAACCGCGCACGCATAAAAAAAGGCGCCAGCAAAAGCTGACGCCATGAAGTTGCCCGCGGGAATCCGGCTCCGCGCGGGCAGGTGGCTCGGCGGCTAAGCGGCCGCCGATGAATGGTCCTTGGGATCGCGCAGCACATAGCCGCGTCCCCAGACGGTCTCGATGTAGTGATCGCCGCCGGTCGCCATGGCGAGTTTCTTGCGCAGCTTGCAGATGAACACGTCGATGATCTTCAACTCCGGCTCGTCGATGCCGCCATAAAGGTGGTTGAGGAACATTTCCTTGGTCAGCGTCGTGCCCTTGCGCAGCGAGAGCAGCTCCAGCATCTGGTATTCCTTGCCGGTCAGATGCACGCGCTCACTGCCGACCTCGACGGTCTTGGTGTCGAGATTGACGACCAGCCCGCCAGTGTTGATGACCGACTGCGCATGACCCTTGGCGCGGCGCACGATAGCGTGGATGCGCGCGACCAGCTCGTCCTTGTGGAACGGCTTGGTCATATAATCGTCGGCGCCAAAGCCCAAGCCGCGCACCTTGTCCTCGGTGCCGGCCATGCCGGAAAGGATCAGGATCGGCGTCTTGACCTTGCTCACCCGAAGCGTGCGCAGCACTTCATAGCCGCTGATATCAGGCAGGTTGAGATCGAGGAGAATGATGTCGTAATCGTAGATCTTGCCGAGATCCACACCTTCTTCGCCCAGATCGGTGGTGAAGACATTGAAGCCTTCCGAAAGCAACATGAGCTCGATGCTTTGGGCGGTGGCGCTGTCATCTTCGATCAGCAATACCCTCATCCTGATTCCTCTTTTTATTTCGAAGCCCGGCGAGCCGGTTCGCCTTTGCATCTCCTCAGCCTGGTGAGACGCAATCGGGCAGGGTTAATTCCAAGTCAAAGGTAAACGGAACAGGTTAACAAAAGACTGAGCTACAGGAGTTTGGATGATGTCTCGAAAGACATGGGTACAGTGCGTACACACGCCCGGCGTGCAGAAAAGCGCACAAGGCCGCGACTCAGAGAATGATCAAGCCTACGCAAAAACCATGACGGAACGCGGGCACATCAGAAAAATTACTGATGCTGTGCAGACTCGGCGAAATGCCGCGAAAAGCTCGCGCAAACAAGGATCGCGGCTCGCCGTATCGCCCAATATTGACTCAATTATGAGAACGGCGCCGGCAGGCACGTCCGCTAATCCGGCATTCGCCCTCTCTTTGGTCCGCCGCATCCCCGCCGCGCGAATCACCGCAAATCAAAATTAGCAGAATTTGTGGCGCATCCATAGGTTGCGCACCGAAAAGATCGCATAAGCGGGTCATATGTGGCATCGCTGCACCGCCTCGTGGTTTACCGCAGTTTAATGTCTGGCGGGCATCATAGCTGTGGGCCAATCCGCGATACTCACGTTTTCTCGACGGGACATCGCATCAAGAGAGGAGATGCTTGCCGCCGTGCTGGCGCGGCGCGAGCGTGCGTGCGCGATGAAATCAAATGACACCTTGCTGAAGCTGCGGCGATTCGAAGTGAACGAAAAGCAGCAGAAGGTCACCGAAATCGACGTGATGATCGCCGACTTCAAGCGGATGGCCGATGATCTCAGCCACCAGATCAAGGTGGAGGAGGAAAGCTCCAACGTGCGGGACGTCAACCATTTCTCCTACCCGACCTATGCCAAGGCCGCCCGTCAGCGCCGCGACAATCTCCTCGCCTCGATCGCGGCGCTCGAAGCCAAGCAGGAGGAAGCCAGGGCGCAGCTTGTCGAGGCGCATGAGGAGCTGAAGAAATCCGAGCTGGTGGAAGAGCGCAGCCTCGCCGACCATGACAGGTCGCATCCGGGGACGCACAGCCTCAGCGCCGCTCCGGCCGGGCATTTCCAGAATTTCGGTAGTCGCCCCTGAGAAACGCGGCGGCGCTCTCATCTGCCCGATCCCGGGTGCGCCCTGACGCTCCGGCGCAACGCTCGCGGAGGCAGCCTTGTGAACAGCACGGCGGATTTCCTTGCAAATTGCCCGAAAATTTCAAAACTAGGGGCAATGTAAAAGGATTGAGTCGTGCCGTCTTTCGATATTGTTTCGCAAACTGATCTGGCCGAGGTCGACAACGCCCTTCAAAATCTCGCTCGGGAAATCACCCAGCGCTATGATTTCAAAGGGTCGAACAGCCGCGTCGAACGCAAGGACGGCGAACTCACCATCCATGCCGACGACGATCTCAAGCTCAAGCAAATGCACGAACTGCTGCAGGGCCATCTGGCCAAGCGCAAGATCGAGCCGGGCGTGCTGGACTATAAGACGCCCGAAAAGGCGGCCGGCCAGTCGGTCCGGCAGGTCGTCGCCATCAAGACCGGCATCGATAAGGAACTGGCGCGGCGGCTGGTGAAGGACATCAAGACCGGCAAGCTCAAGGTGCAGGTGGCCATTCAGGGAGACGAGCTCCGCGTCACCGGCAAGAAGCGCGACGATCTGCAGGAGGTCATCGCGTATGTGAAGGGGCTCGACATCGAACAGCCGCTGCAGTTCACGAATTTCCGCGACTAGGTGACGACCGGCGATAGCGGAAATCGGGGCTTGCGACACGCGGCTTGGACGGGCATTAAGGCGGGCCGACGGGAGTGGGGGACGGCAATGCGGGCGATCGCGAGCTTTGCTGGGTTGGCGCTGGTTGCGGGGCTGAACGCTTGCGCACCGATATCTGGGATGCCTGACATGTCGCTGTTTGGCGGCGTCAAAGCCGAGACGCCGGCCAGCGAAGCGGAAACTGCCGGTGTCGAGGTTGCGGGCGCGCCGCCCCTGCCGGCGCGGGACGTTCGCAAACGGCCCAAGAGCGCTCCGAGCACCGAGCTGGCCTCGGCGACCAACCCGAAAGAAGAAAAGCACGCCTCGCTGACGCTTCCCAGCCTTTCAGACGTCAAGCTGTTTTCCGCCGCCGAATACGCGCCCGACTCGGCGAACTGGGAGGGCGGGCCGGTCGACGTTTACACCCAACTGGCGCAGGAGATCCGCGCCTGCTGGTTTACGCCCGGAAAGTCCAAGCTCACCAATCATGGTTTCTACGCCGACGTTTTGCCGGACGACAAGGACAACGCGAAAATCATCATCTACGAGAAGGACCCGGAAGGCAGGCGCGGCGTGCAAGCTTTTCGGATCGATATTAGCGGCAGCGCTGGCGGTTCTACGGTGAAAAGCGAGAACCGGCGTCTCGACAAGGCGCTCGATTTGGCGTTCAAATCCGACCTTGCGCGTTGGTCGAAAGGCGAACAGGGCTGCAAGGGCTGATAAGCCTCGTCCCCTGACCCAAAACAACGCGCGCGCGCAATTTTGACACCTTCACCCTCTACCAAAAGGGTGGGGATTGTTACGCAAAACGGGGGTTTGGCTTGCGCAAGGCGGTGATCGGCCTCCTGTGTTTTGCGGCGCTGCTTTTGTGCGGTTGTGCCAAGAAGGATCCGACTGTTGCGCGAGTTGAAGGGTCCGAGCCGCAGCGCCTGTCATTCGGTCCGCCCGCAGCGGTGCAGAAGTCTTTCATCGATCAAATGAAACTCTGCTGGCTTCAGCGGACCTTCGGCGCTCCTTGCAGGCTATCAATATGACACCAAGCCATCAGTGACGGAAACGGCGGATGGGCTCGCCGAATTGCAACAAGTCAGCATTTCCTCCGGCGCGGGCCACGCCTTCATCATCCAATTCCATGCGTTCAACGACAACACGCTGATTTCGACACGCAATGTGTCCTTTCCGCCGGATCTGGCGTCGAAGATGAAGCGCGATGTCGAGACGTGGGTTTTTGGACGGACCGAATGCAAGGATGCGGAGCCGCCTGCAGGTTATGCGGGCGTCCCCACGCTGACACCGCAGACGAGTTCCACAATCGTGCAACATGCGGCCAACGGTTGGACTCCGAAATAAGCCGGCGCTGGTGACGGCGGCCGCCCGCCCTAAAATTCGAAGGCGTTTTGCGACGGATGAGCGTTGTGGCGCTGAATCCGCAGATTGACGATCGCCTGACCGGACCTTGCATTCAACCGCGCGGCGACCATCGATCGATGGCAATGCATTGCCGATTTCTCCGTGCATAAAAGGCAAACCGGCTCCTTGGCCGCAAGGGCCAGGGCCTGTTCGAGTCCGGCACGCCCCGCCCGTCCATCCAGATGTGTCGAAAATATCTCGCGGAAGGCCGCCATATGCCCGGCCCGCGCCGCTTCCCGTCCCGCCGGCGGATTGCCCAACGCACGGATATGCATATAGCCGATGCCATGGTCGGCGAGCGCGCCGCGCAATGCGTCCGTAGAAAACTCGTCGCGCTTCGAATATGGGGATTCGCGAATATCGAGAATACGGGTCACACCGGCCCGCATCAGGGTCGCGATCAGATCTTCGATCGCGGCGCCTTCATAGCCGATGGTGTGGAGGTCCGGTAAGGTCACGGCCCGCATTCGCCCGCAATGTCACGGCGACGCTTGACGCCGAACTTTGCGGATCATAGCCGCAAGGACGCGGCCGGTGGGCTGAAATCGCCGGTTTTCCCCGGCTACGCAGTTTCAGGCGCGGTAGTCCTGAACCCGTGTGGCTCGCAGTCCCGGCAGGCCGTGCCGCTCGATGGAGCGTTGCCAGCTCAGGAACTCGTCGACCGTCAGCCGGTAGCGTCCGCATGCATCGGTCAAGCTGAGCAATCCGCCGCGTACGGCGGCGACAACTTCGGCCTTGCGGCGGATGACCCATCGCTTGGTCGTCACCGGCGGCAGGTCGGCGATGGTGAGCGGACTGCCGTCCGGACCCATCACATATTTGACTCGGACCCTGTATTGTTCGGTCATGGTACTCTCTACAATCAACGTGACCTATAAAAGAAACTTACGCCAGCGCGCTTAACATCCGATTAAGCCCCAAAGTTAACAATGAGTAGAATTATGAAACCTTCGCGGGAAATTCGTAAAAATATGCAACTTATTCGCGAGAAATGGGTTTCTATTTCGAGGTCGTCACATTTTTGACAAGTATAGCCAAGTGAATTTGCTTCCAGCGCAATTATGACTTGTATCAGCTTTGTACAACCGCATTGTAATTTCGCGGCAGCGGCGCGCCATCCGATCTTCGATCAGATGTTCAGAAATGCCCTTTCGGCGGGAAATGGCTGATGTCGCATGGCGGGATGCCTGCCATACTCCGCCAAACGATCGTCAGGAGGCTCATCCATGCGCGGGACCCGTTGGCGGCAGCTTCTTGCCTGGGTTTTGGCCGTCATCATCGGCGTTACCCGCGCTGAGCGCGGCCGCGGGCTATTACTGGTGGAGCCGCGGGCTTCCGCAGCTCGCGGGCGACCTGCGGCTCAAGGGCCTTGGCGCCGAAGTTCGCGTCATCCGGGACGCGCATGGCGTGCCGCATATCTTCGCCGCCGATCTGAAGGATGCGGCGCGCACGCTCGGCTATCTGCATGCCCAGGACCGCTTCTTCCAGATGGACATCACCCGTCGGGTCACGCAAGGCCGTCTCGCTGAAATCATCGGCAAACGCGGCCTCGCTTTCGACCGCCTGTTCCGCACGCTCGATCTCGCCGGAAGCGCCCAGAAGAGCTTCGCCGCGCTTTCGCCCGAGATGCAGGCGTATCTGCAAGCCTACGCCGATGGCGTGAATGCGTGGCTCGCCGAAAGCGGACAGGCATTGCCCATCGAATACACGGTGCTCGGTTTCAAGGCCGAGCCGTGGCGGCCGCAGGATTCGCTCACCTGGGGCAAGACGATGGCCTGGAAGCTCAGCGCCAACTGGCGGCAGGACGCGGCGCGCGCCAGGCTTGCGGCGCGCTATGGCGTGGAGCGAACCGAGCGGCTGTTCCCGCGCAACTTCGATGATTTCCCGATAACTTTGCAGCCGGACATCCCGCGTGGCCCGGCGCGCGGCGCGGCCCTGCGGCCGGATCCGGCATCGCGCATGCTGCCCAGCTTGGTCACGCACGGCCTCACACCCAGCGCCAGCGCCGCCGACGCGCTGCTCGGCCCGCTGCTGACGCTGCCCAGCATCGGCGCTGGCGCCTCCAATGAATGGGTCATCGACGGAACCCGCACCAGCGACCGGCAAGCCGCTGCTGGCCAATGATCCCCATCTTGAGCTGAACATCCCGATCCTGTGGTATCTGGCGCGCATCACCACGCCGGAGATCACCATCTCGGGCGCGACGGCGCCGGGCACGCCGCTGGTACTGCTCGGTCAGAACGGCCACATCGCCTGGGGCTTCACCACCACCGATAGCGACACCCAGGATCTGTTCATCGAGACGGCCGTCGCCGGTCATCCCGACCAGTATCAGACGCCGGACGGGCCACAGCCGATCCGTATGGAGCCGATCGCAATCAAGGTGAAGGGCGCCGCGCCGGTTGAGATGATCAGGCAGGAAACCCGGCACGGGCCGGTGATTTCAGGCATCGGACAGGCAGACGGGGTGGCCGGCGACGACGCAATGGTCAGCCTGGCCTGGACGGGCTTCGCCACCGATGACACCACAGCGGAGGCGTTTTACCGCATCAATCTGGCGCGCAACAAGGACGAGTTCCTGCAAGCGCTGCGGCTCTATAAGTCGCCGGCGCAGAACATCGTCTATGCCGATCGCGAGGGAAACATCGGCTTCGTCAATGCCGGAGCGGTGCCGATCCGCAAATCCGGGGACGGGCGCTATCCGGCTGACGGCGCGAGCGGCGCCAATGACTGGACGGCCATGGTGCCGTTCGAAGGCTGGCCGCAACTCTTCAATCCGCCGGACGGGGCCATCGTCAACGCCAATAATCCCGTGGTCCCGCCCGACTATCCCTATTGGTTCGGCCGCGACCAGACCCTCGGGTTCCGCGCCAAGCGCATCGGCGAGCTGATCGGCGCCAAGCCGCTGCACGACATGGACAGCATGGCGGCGATCCAGATGGACATACAGGCGGTGCATGCGCGCGATCTCGTGCCCTTTCTGCTGAAGCTGCAGCCCGACAACGACATGGAACGGCAAGCGCTGCAATTGTTGAAGACGTGGGACTTCGCCGCCCGCCGCGACCGGCCTGAAGCGCTGATCCTCGACTGGTGGCTGCGGCGCATGAATGAGCATCTGCTGAAATCGGGGCTGGACCCGGTCGCGGCCGACGTCCGGCGCGCTGAACGCCTCAGTGGTGATCGCGCTGCTGCGGCAGCCCGATGGATTTTGCCGGACCGCCGAAGCCGGGCCGGATTGCATGAAGGCCGTGAAGTCGGCGTTCCAGGAGACGCTCGCCGAGCTGTCGCGGCGCTACGGCACCGACGTTGCAGCGTGGCGATGGGGAGACGAGCATGTAGCGCTGATGGAAAACCAGGTGCTGGACAATGTGCCGGGGTTCCGCGCGCTGTTCGGCAAGGCATTCCCGAGCGACGGCGGGTTCTATTCCGTCAATCGCGGCGGCAGTCTTGGCGTGCCGGGCAAGGGGCATCCGCTGGTGCGCGGCTCGGGCGCCGGATTTCGCGGCATTTACGACCTCGCCGATCCGGCGCGCTCGCGCTTCATCATCGCCACCGGGCAAAGCGGTCATCCGTTGTCGCAATTTTATGCCGATCAGTTGCCGCTGTATCGGGAGGGCAAGAGCATCAGGCTCGATGTGAGCGAGGATGAGCTGAAGGCGAGCAGCACGGGGACGCTGATATTCCGGCCATAAGCGAGGCGTGATCAATGCGTCCCAGTGGCGGCCGGCGCGGCTTGCGGTTCGGTCCGGATGGCCTCCGCCTCGGCAGAGGCCCCGCCCCGCAGCCCTCGCTGGCGCAGGGCGATGATCTCGCCGACGATACCGCGCCGGAACAGCAGCACGCAGAACACGAAGATCACGCCTTGCAAGATCGAGACCCAGGCGCCATAGGCCGCGAGATATTGCTGGATCGTCGCGACGAGAAACGCTCCGACGACCGGCCCGAGCACGGTTCCCATGCCGCCGAGCAGCGTCATCAGCACGACTTCGCCCGATGTGTGCCAATGGACATTGTTGAGCGAGGCGATCTGGAAGGTGAGCACGAACAGGCTGCCGGCTACCCCCGAAAGTGCGGCGGAGATGATGAAGGCCAGCAGCTTATACCGGTCCGCATTATAGCCAAGCGATATGGCTCGCGGCTCGTTCTCCCGGATGGCGTTGATGCGTCTGGCCGAACGGAGAATGGATCGTCCGCTGGATGAGCAAAAAGCAGGCTGAGGAACACCGCCAGGACGAAATAGTACATCGTCAGGCTGTCGTTCAGATCGAGCACGCCGAAAAGATAGCCGCGCGGAACGGCCTGGATACCGTCCTCGCCATGCGTGAACGGCACTTGCACGCAGAAGAAATAGAACATCTGCGCCAGCGCCAGCGTTACCATGGCGAAATAAATGCCCTGCCGCCGGATGGCGAGCCCGCCGACCACCACGCCCAGCCCGGCCGCGGCAAGCGCGCCGAGCACGATCGCAATTTCCGGCCCGACCCCCCAGACTTTGGCGGCATGGCCGGTCACATAGGCGGCAAGGCCGAAAAAGGCGGCATGGCCGAAGGAGAGCAGCCCGACATAGCCGAGCAGCAGGTTGAACGCGCACGCAAATAGCGCCAGGCACAGCGCCCGCATCAGGAATTGCGGATAGACCAGGAAAGGCGCCGCGAGAGCGAGCGCGAGCAGCACCGCATAGAGCCCGAGCGTCGCATAATCTGTGCGCTTCGACGCCATGGTGTCAGGTCGCCCTTCCGAAGAGGCCCTGCGGCTTGATCAGCAGGACGATCGCCATCACGACGAAATATCACCGTATTGGACGCCTCCGGGTAGAAAACCTTGGTCAGTCCTTCCAGCACGCCGAGCATGAAGCCGGTGATGACCGAACCCAGGATCGACCCCATGCCGCCGATCACGACCACCGCGAAGACGATGATGATAAGGTTGGACCCCATCAGCGGGTTAACCGAATAGATCGGCGCGGCCAGCACGCCAGCCAGCGCGGCCAGGCCGACGCCGAGGCCATAGGTCAGCGTGATCATCGCCGGCACATTGACGCCGAATGCCTGCACCAGTGCCGGATTTTCGGTCGCGGCGCGCAAATAGCTGCCGAGCTTGGTCTTCTCGATAAGCAGCCAGGTGCCGAGGCAGGTGATCAGCGACGCGACCACCACCCAGCCGCGATAGATCGGCAGGAACATGAATCCGAGATTATAGCCGCCCTGTCAGGCTCGCGGGCGGTGAATAGGGTAGGCCCGAGACGCCGTAAAGCTGGCGGAACACGCCCTCCAGGATCAGCGCCAGCCCGAAGGTGAAGAGCAGCCCGTAGAGATGATCGAGCTTGTAAAGCTGTTTCAGTGCCACCCGCTCGATCACCATGCCGAACGCGCCGACGATCACCGGCGCGATGATCAGCGCCGGCCAATAGCCGATCCCGGCATATTTGAGCAGCAGCAGGGCCGCGAAGGCGCCCAGCATATAAAAGGCGCCATGCGCGAAGTTGATGATGTTGAGCATGCCGAAGATGAGCGCGAGGCCGAGAGACAGCATGGCATAGAAGGCGCCGTTGATCAGTCCCAGCATGAGCTGGCCGAACAGCACCTGTATCGGCATGCCAAATATCATCCCGGCCTCCAAGCTTTCGCCACCGCCCGCTTACTTGACCAGCGGGCAGCCGCCTTCCTTCAGCGGACGGAACGCTTCGTCGCCGGGGATGGTGCGAAGGATCTTGTAGAAATCATACTCGCCCTTGGACTCCTCCGGCTTCTTCACCTGCGCCAGATACATGTCGTGCACCATGCAGGCCATCCTCGCGGATCTTGCCGTTCTTGGCGAAGAAGTCGTTGACCGGCATTTCCTTCATCTTGGCGACGACAGCCTTGGCCTCGTCGGTGCTCGGCGGCTTTGATCGCCTTCAGATAATGCATGGTGCCCGAATAGACGCCGGCCTGGACCATGGTCGGCATCTTGCCGTCGTTCTTGGCGGCGAATTTCTTGGCGAAGGCGCGCGTCTCGTCGTTGAGGTCCCAGTAGAAGCCGGTGGTGATGACCAGGCCCTGCGCCGTCTTCAGGCCGAGGCTCTTCACGTCGGTGAGGAACACCAGCAGCCCGGCAAGGCGCTGGCCGCCCGCGACAATGCCGAATTCACCCGCCTGCTTGATCGTGTTGACGGTGTCGAGCGCCGGCATTGGCGATGCCGATGACCTTGGCGCCTGAGCCTTGCGCCTGCAGCAGGAAGGACGAGAAGTCCGTCGTGCCCGGGAAGGGATGGCTGACCGAGCCGAGCACCTTGCCGCCCGGCCTTTTCGATGGCCGCGGTGGTGTCGCGCTCGCAGCGCGTGGCCGAATGCGTAATCGGCGGTGATGAAGAACCAGGTGTCGCCGCCCTCCTTGACCAGCGTCGCGCCGGTGCCGTTGGCAAGCGCGTAGGTGTCATAGGTCCAGTGAATGCCGGTCGGCGAACATTTCGCGCCGGTCAGATCGGAGGTGGCGGCGCCGGAATTGATGTGCACGCGGTTCTTGTTCTTGGTGATCTCCTGGATCGCCAGCGCCACCGACGAGGTCGGCACGTCGGTGATCATGTCCACGCCGTCCTGGTCGATCCACTGATTGACGATGTTGGAGGCGATGTCGGGCTTGTTCTGGTGGTCGGCGGAGATGACTTCGATCGGCTTGTCCAGCACCTTGCCGCCGAAATCGTCGACCGCCATCTGCGCGGCGATCGACCGAGCCCTTGCCGGCGAGATCGGCATAAATGCCCGACTGGTCGTTCAGCACGCCGATCTTGACCACGTCGCCGGACACCTGCGCCTGCGCCGTGCCGAAGCCGGCCATCAGCCCCCAGGCGGCGGCCAGCATCATCAATGTCTTCATGATTATTCTTCCTCCATAGATTGTTTGTTGTTTAAGCGCCTAGATGGTCAGACGCCCAGATAGGCTTGCAGTTTTTCCTTGTTCGCCTCCAGCGCGGCATCGCTGATCATGTCGATCACATGGCCATGCTCGACGACATAGTGACGATCGGCGAGGGTCGAGGCAAAATGAAAATTCTGCTCGACCAGCAGGATCGTGAACCCTCTTTTCTTCAGGGTTCGAATGATTTCGCCGATCTGCTGCACGATAACGGGGGCGAGCCCCTCTGTCGGTTCGTCGAGCAGCAGGAACTTGGCGCCGGTCCGCAGAATGCGGGCGATCGCCAGCATCTGCTGCTCGCCGCCCGACAGCTTGGTGCCCTGGCTGACGGCGCGCAGCTTCAGGCGCGGAAAGATCTCGTAGATCTCCTCCACCGACAGTCCGCCATCCCGCACCTTGGGCGGCAGCAGCAGATTTTCCTTCACATTGAGGCTGGCGAAGATGCCCCGCTCCTCCGGACAATAGGCGATGCCGAGACGCGCGATTGCGTTTGAGGGCAGGCCCGATCGTCTCCTTGCCCTGGAAGCGGATCGAGCCCTCGCGCTGGTCGATGATGCCCATGATGGCGCGCATGGTCGTGGTCTTGCCGACGCCGTTGCGGCCGAGCAGCGTCACCACCTCGCCGTCGCCCACATCGAAGGACATGCCCTGCAGGATGTGGGACTCGCCGTACCAGCCATGCAGGTTCTTCACCGAAAGCATCGGCTCAGCCATTCCCGGTCCCCATATAGGCGTTGACGACGTCGGGGTTCTTCGACACCTGCGCATAAGTGCCTTCCGCGAGGATTTCGCCCCGCGTCAGTACGGTGATGATGTCGGAGAGATCGGCGACCACGGACAGATTGTGCTCGATCATCAGCACGGTGCGGTCCTTCGCGACCTTGCGGATCAGGCCAGAGATGCGCGCCACGTCCTCGCGGCCCATGCCGGCCATCGGCTCGTCGAGCAGCAGCATTTCCGGGTCGAGCGCGATGGTGGCGGCGATTTCCAGCGCTCGCTTCCGCCCGTAGGACAGCTCGACGGCATCACGATCGGCGTAATCCTGAAGGCCGACATCGGTGAGCAGCGACATGGCTTGATCGTTCAGCACGTCGACGGAACGGCGGACTTCCAGAAATAGAAGGAGGTGCCGAGCTTGCGCTGCAGGGCGATACGGACATTTTCCAGCACCGTCAGATGCGGGAAGGTCGCCGAGATCTGGAATGAACGGACCAGCCCCTTGAGCGCGATCTCATACGGCTTGTCGCCGGTAATATCCGCGCCATTGTAGAAAATCTGCCCCCGGGTGGGGGTGAGGAATTTGGTGATCAGATTGAAGCAGGTGGTCTTGCCGGCGCCATTGGGTCCGATGAGCGCATGAATCGATCCGCGCCGCACCTTCAGATCGACCTGATTGACCGCGACGAAGCCCTTGAATTCCTTGGTGAGCCCGTTGGTGCGAATAATATAGTTGTCCTCCATCCGCTCCGGCTCACTCGTTTGGCGCCTTGCTCTCGGCTCGGCCGTTTTTGTTTCTGAAACTGAAAATTAGCAGGTCGTATGCCGCCAGCAACAGGCAAATAATTATAACGACGCCGAGGTCCCAGCGCTTCACATAGACGACGAGCACCGCGCAGAACGCCACTAAGCCGGCAAGCGCGAGGAATGCGAACAGTCGATCGAGCATGGCTCACCCATAAAAGACCTTCGGCAGCCACATGGCGATGCCGGGGAAAATGTAGAGCAGGACGATGGCGAGGAACACCATGGCGAGGAACGGAAAGGAGCCGCTGAAAATCTGCGTGAGCCGCACCGACGGCGGAGCGACGCCCTTCAGGTAATAGGCCGCCATCGCCATGGGCGGCGTCATGAAGGAGGTTTGCAGGTTGAGCGCCACGAGGATGCCGAAGAACAGCGGATCGATGCCGAATTCTGGCAGCAGCGGCAGGAAGATCGGCACGAAGATGATGATGATCTCCGACCATTCCAGCGGCCATCCGAGCAGGAAGATGATGATCTGGGTGATGACGAGGAACGTCAGCGGCGACAGATTCAGCGACAGCACGAATTCCTTGATGAGCTGCTCGCCCCCCAGATAGGAGAACACCGAGGAAAACGTCCACGACCCGACGAACAGCCAGCACACCATCGCCGAGGTGCGCACCGTGAGATAGACGGATTCGCGCAGCCGCTCCCAGGTGAGAGACCGGTACGCGACCGCCAGCAGCAGGCCGCCCAGGGCGCCGATCGCCGCCGCTTCCGACGGCGTGGCGAGGCCGAACAGGATAGCGCCCAGCACCGAAAGAATGAGCACCGCAAGCGGCACGAAGGAGGTGAGCATCATCCATAGGACGTTGTCGGTCTGCAAGTCGGCGAAATCCTCATCCCTGGGCTTGGGCGCGACGCTGGGATCGAGGACCGCGCGCACGATAACATACAGCATGTACAATCCGGCCAGCATGAAGCCGGGAATGATCGCGGCGGCGTATAGCTTGACGACGGAGACGCCCGCCGCCGCGCCATAAACGATCAGCATGATGCTAGGCGGGATCAGAATGCCCAGGCACCCGCCGGCGCAAATCACGCCCGCCGCAAGGCTGGTGTCGTAGCGCGCCTTCAGCATGGCGGGGAAAGCAAGCAGGCCCATCAGCGTCACGACGGCACCGACGATTCCGGTGGCGGTGGCGAACAGGGCGCATGTCGCCAGCGCCGCGATGGCCATCGATCCGGGAACGTTGCGGGTGGCGTAGTTCAGCGAAATGAATAGTCGGTCGACAATATTGGCGCGCTCGACGATGTAGCCCATGAACAGGAACAGCGGAATCGCGGTCAGCACGTCGTTCGACATCACCGAATAGGTCTGGTTGACGAACAGGTCGAAGATCCGGTTGTCGAGCAGCGAATGCATGCGCTCGGGATCGAAATAAGCGTAATAGCCAAAGCCGATTCCCATAGCCATGAGCGTGAAGGCGATCGGATAGCCGAGCATGATGATGACTATGAACGCGCCCAGCATGACGATGGCGACTTCGGGATTGGTCATCTGGCGTCCCCGGCGCTCATGGCTTTGCGCAGCTGTTCTTCGTCTTCCCTGCCGTGAATGAGCATCGTCTCGGTTTCTTCGACATCCTCAAGGTGGGGCGGCCAGCGGCCCTCGCGAAGGCACAGGATGCAGCGGCCGACCTGCGCCAGCCCTTGCAGGAACAGCAGCGCCCCGGCGATCGGTATGATCATCTTGACCTGAAAGATCGGAATATTGGCCGGGCTGAAGACGCTCACCTCATTGTACGACCAGGAGGCGCGCGCATAATCCGTCCCGGCAAAGATCAAGGCGAGAATGCCGGGGAAAAAGAACAGGAAATACAGCACCAGTTCGATGCTCGCCTGCGTGCGGGGGCGCAGCAGCCGGTAGATAACGTCGCCGCGCACATGCCCGTCGCGCGACAAGGTGTAGGCGCCGCCCATCATGAACAGCGCCCCATACATCATGATGCTCAGATCGAACGCCCAGGGCGTGGGGTCGTGCAGCACATAGCGCACGAACACCTCGTAGGAGATGCCGAAGGTCATGATCAGAATGCACCAGGCGAACGCCTTGGCAGCCCAGCCGGTGATCCGATCGATCAGATGGATGAAGTTGAGCACGAGGAGATTCCGCGAGACGGCCGGGTGGCGAGCGGAGAGGCACACCGCACGTGCCGCTCCGCTAGCGAGGGGAGACGAGAGGGGTCAGTCCTGAAGCTTGCCGGGGAAATAATGATTATAGGCAAGCTTGTAGTCTGCGGCGTTGGTGATGTCGTAGAACGCCACGCGCTCGGCCCACGCCTTCTGGCTGTCCACGACCTTTTTGAAATACGGGTCTTCGTTCAGCTTTTCGAGCGTCTTGTCCCAGGATTGGAGTTGCGCCTCCATCACCGATTGCGGTGTGCGGTAGACTTTGACACCCTCTTTCATCAACTCCTGCAGGTCCTTGGAATATTGATCCATCGCCAACCCGTAATTGGCGGTGTTGGCGGCCTCAGCGCCATATTCCAGGATCGCCTTATGTTCGGCGGGCAGCCCGTCGAACACGTCCTTATTGAAGATGATCTCGAAAAACTCGGCGGCCTGATGGTAGGAGCCGAGCATGTAGACCTTGGAGACGTCCGCCGCGCCGAAACGCTTGTCGGAGGTCGGATTGTTGAACTCGAAAGCGTCGATCACGCCGCGCTCCAGGGCCGGCACGATTTCGCCGCCCGGAAGCTGCGTCACGCTCACGCCCATGCCTTGCATGATGTCGGTGGCGAGGCCGACCGTGCGGTATTTCAGACCCTTGAGGTCATCGACGCTCTTGATCTCCTTCTTGAACCAGCCGAGCGGCTGGGTCGGCATCGGCATGGCGAAGAAGCCGACGCAATTGAGCTTGAGAATGTCCTGGATCAGCTCACGGTAAAGGTCCTTGCCGCCGCCGAACTGTATCCAGGCCAGCATCTGGGCAGAGTTGGGCCCGAAAACCGGGCCGGTGCCGAACAGCGAGGCGGCTTTGTTCTTGCCGTACCAATAGGCCGTCACCGTATGTGCGGCATCGATAACGCCCTTATGGCAGCCATCCTGCACCTGAAACGCCTGAACCACCGCGCCCGCGGGCAGCAGATCGATCTTCAGCCGGCCGCCGGACATTTTCTCGACGCGTTCGACATACTGCCTGGCCATGTCCTGGAAAATATCGGTGGCCGGCCAGGAGCTCTGCATTTTGAGCGTCTTGGTCTGTGCGCGGGAGACCTGCGGGAAAGCCACCGTCGCGGCCGTGGCCCCGGCGGCAACCGCGCCGCCTTTCAGGAATTTCCGGCGATTGACGGACTTGCCACGGGTCTTGTCGGTCTTGGACATTTATTCCTCCCTTTGATCCAGCATTCTCAAGTCTTCGGAATGCTGGTTTTTTATGTCGCCATTTTTGGCGTTGACAATAATCTTGCCGGCCGCGCCTACAGAAACGCGACGGCATAGATCTATTGTATAGTGTAACAGAACTTAAGTTTTTTGACCCCCTTACTTTAGTTGAACATCGCGTAAGTCACTGTGTAAACTCGCTTAAACCACGCAATATGGCGGCTCTTTGCCTGCCAGAACAGCATCGATATTGTCGAGAGCTGCAAAACCCATCTCGTCGCGGGCTTCGAATGTCGCCGAACCGATATGCGGCAACAGAAAGGCGTTCGGCAGATCGTAATAGCCTTCGTTGATGCGCGGCTCGCCCCGGAAAACATCGAGCCCGGCGTAGGAGAGACGGCCCGATCTGAGCGCCGCGATCAGGTCCTCATCGACGACAAGGTCGCCGCGCGCCGTGTTCACCACGATCGCGCCTTGTGGGAGCTGGCCGATCGTTTTGGCATTCAGCATCGACTGCGTTTCGGGTGTCGATGGCGCATTGATCGAGAGCACATCGCTGACGGCAAGCAGGCTTTCCAGGCTCTCTTGGTAGACGGCGCCGAATTCTTCCTCGGCGGGCAACCGCCTGCGATTATGATAATGAATGATCATGTCGAAAGCGCGTGCCCGCTTGGCCAGCGCCTGCCCGATCTTGCCCATGCCATATATGCCCAGCCGCTTGCCATCGAGACGCTGGCCAAGCAGCATCGTCGAGTGCCAGCCGGTCCACTGCCGGTTGCGGAGCATCGCCTCGGCCTCGGGCGAGCGCCGTGCCGCGCCCAGCACCAGCAGCATCGCGATTTCGGCGGTCGCGACGGTCACCGCGTCCGGGGTGTTGCCGATGCGCAGCCCTTTTTCCCGCGCGGCGTCGACATCGATATGGTCGAGCCCGGCGGAAAAGGTCGAGACGACCTTCACGCTTGGCGGTATACGCCCGATCATCGCGCGGTTCAGCTTTTCACTCGAACAGATGAGCAGCGCGTCGGCACCCTCGGCTATACCGATCAGCTCGTCCGGGCTTAGAATTCGGTCTTCCGGGTTGAAGACCGCATCGTAATCACGCGCTGCGCGTTCCTCGACCCGGGGTGGAAGGCGTCGTGTCACAACGATTTTTTGCCGGTTCGCCACACTTTACCCCAAGCTGCTTGTAATTCGTCTCCACGATATGGAAGTCCATACCAAATTGCAACCGGGTGATTGGCATGAAGATACGGTCGGGCGCGATGAAGATAGCGGTGAGGGGCCAGCCGGCGAGCCCGCAGGCGGCCCGCGGCGATACCGTGCAATCGCTGATCCGGGCGCTCAGCCTGTTGAACGCCTTGGCGCGGCACGATGAAGGACTCGCACTCAGCGAAGCCGCCAAAGAGACCGGACTCGCGGTTTCGACAGCGCATCGGCTTGCTCAGCACGTTGCAGCACGAAAACTTCGTCCGCTTCGATCCCGAACGCGGCGTGTGGATGGTTGGGGTCCAGGCGTTCATCGTCGGCAGCGCCTTTCTGCGCTCCCGCAAGCTGACCGAGGTCGCGCGCCCGATCATGCGCCAGCTTATGGAGCAGAGCGGCGAAACGGTCAATCTCGCGGTCGAGGACAGCGGCGAGGCGGTCTATATTGCCCAGATCGAATGCCACAAGACCATGCGCGCCATTGCGAGGCCCGGTGGCCGAGCCGCAATGCATTGCTCAGGCGTCGGCAAGGCGCTGCTTGCCGCGATGTCCGACGACGAGGTCGACTGCATCGTCGCAATGCGCGGCTTGCCCGTCGCGACAGCCAAAAGCATCCCGAACCAGGCTGGCCTCAGCGCCGAATTGGCGGCAATCCGGCAACGGGGCTTTGCCATTGACGACGAGGAAAACGCCATCGGCCTGCGATGCGTCGCCGCCGTCATCCACGACGAAGACGCCAAGCCCATCGCCGCCATTTCCTTGTCCGGACCCACCGCGCGCATCGGGGATGATCTGCTGTCCTCCTTCGGCGCGGCGATTTGCGATGCGGCGGCGCGGATCACTGAAGGACTGGGCGGCCCTGCCTCAGTTCAAAAGTGAAATCCAGCTCGCAGTTTTCCGCATGGCGGCGAGCCTATCCTATTTTCTTGTCACCGGTGGACGCCAGCTTTACCAATAATGAAGTAACCGGAGAGGCGAGTGATGGCATCAGAAACGACAGTTGCAAACGGATTGAAGCTACCCGAAGGCATGGAGATCACAGGCGCGATCAAGCCGGGCTATGAGCGCGTCCTGACCCTGGAGGCGCTCGGTTTCGTCGCCGATCTCGCCCGCGCATTCGAGCCGCGCCGCCGCCAGCTGCTGGAGTGGCGCGAGCCACCGTCAGGCCGATCTCGATGCCGGCGCCCTGCCGGATTTCCTGCCGGAGACGCTGGACATCCGCGAGGGCGACTGGAAAATTCGCGGCATCCCGCAGGATCTGATGGACCGCCGCGTCGAGATCACCGGCCCGACCACTCGCAAGATGATCGTCAACGCGCTGAATTCCGGCGCCTCGGTCTTCATGGCGGATTTCGAGGACGCGCTTTCGCCGACCTGGGACAATGTCGTCGAAGGGCAGATCAATCTCGCCGACTACTGGCTCGGCCAGATCGACTTCACCGATCCGGAAAGCGGCAAGGACTACAAGATCACGCGGCAAACCGGCCGTGCTGATCGTGCGCCCGCGCGGCTGGCATCTGCTGGAGGAGCATATCCAGCTCGATGGCGAGCCTGTGGCCGGCGCCTTCGTCGATTTCGGCCTCTATGTCTTCCACAACGCCAAGCGCGCGCTGGACCAGGGCAGCGGGCCCTATTTCTATCTGCCGAAGCTGGAAAGCCGCAAGGAAGCGCGGCTGTGGAACGAGGTTTTCGAGGCGGCGCAGAAGCATCTCGGCCTGCCGGTCGGCACGATCAAGGCGACGGTGCTGATCGAGACGCTGCCCGCCGCCTTCGAAATGCACGAAATCCTCTACGAACTGCGCGACCACATCGTCGGGCTGAATTGCGGGCGCTGGGACTACATCTTCTCCTACATCAAGACGTTGCGCGCCAAGCCGGAATATCTGCTGCCCGACCGCAGCCAGGTGGTCATGGGCAAGGCGTTCCTGAAAGCCTATTCCGACCTGCTGATCAAGACCTGCCATCACGCGCGGGGCGTTCGCGATGGGCGGCATGGCGGCCTTCATCCCCAATCGCCGCGACCCGGAAGCCAATGAGAAGGCGCTCGCCGCCGTGCGCGCCGACAAGCTGCGCGAGGTCGGCGCCGGCCATGACGGCACCTGGGTGGCGCATCCCGATCTCGTGCCGGTCGCCAAGGAGGTGTTCGACCAGAAGATGCCGCAGCCCAACCAGCTCGACAAGCTGCGCGAGGACGTGCAGGCCGGGCAGGCGCAATTGCTGGAGGTTCACGAGGGTCCGCGCACCGAGGAGGGACTGCGCACGAACATCCGCGTCGGCGTGCAATATATCGAGGCATGGCTGCGCGGCAATGGCGCGGTGCCGCTCTATAATCTGATGGAAGACGCCGCCACCGCCGAAATTTCCCGCACGCAGGTGTGGCAATGGATCAAATATGGCGCGCTGCTCGATGATGGCTCGCCGGTGACGCTCGAGCTGTTCGACGAGCTGCTGCATGACGAGATGGAGGAGCTGCGCGGCGTGCTCGGCGCGGAGACCTTCGAAGGCGGCCGCTTCGACGAAGCCATCGACCTGTTCCGCCGGCTCTCCACCTCGGAGAAGCTGGAAGCGTTCCTGACCGTGCCGGCTTACGAATTGATTGCCTGATTCACCGGACGAAAAATGTACGCATCCCGTTTTCGTGGGGACAGACTTTTTCGGATAAATCCGATGCACGAACAAAGAACTACAGAGCGCAGCTCCGCGTTCAGCGGGGCGTCCGGCGCTCTGTAGCTCTTAAAAACAGCGAAGCGATCCGGCCTTCGGGGCGGACCGGATCGCTTCGCCTTTCGCTCCAGGGGGCATGGAGCGGGGATTAGAGCCCGAGGGGGCAGGCTCTAATAGCTCTGCTGGGTCTTGTCCTTATATTGCTGGGCGCGCATCGATTTACGGGTGCGCTCCCATGCCTGGCCGGACAAATTCTCAGCGTCGTTCGAGTTTTTCTTCGACAGCTCACGAAGCGGCGCGGCTGCTGCGGGCGGAAGGTCCTCCGCCTGCTTGTTCAGATAGTCGGCGTTCTCGCGCAGCACCTTTTTGGCTTCCTCGGTCTTGCCGCTATCGCGCAGGCTGACGGCCTGTTCATTGCGTTCCGTGGCGATCTGCGTGGCGACGGCCGCCATGACGTCCTTGTTGACGCCCGCCTTCACCTCTGCCTTCGAACCGCTGAAGCGAAGCTCGGCCTGGCCATCGATGGAGGCGCGCCGTTTCGTTGCCAGATCGGTGTAATTCACCTCGACCCTCGCCGCCTGCGCCGACCCATGCGCGCGCTTCTTCGACACCTTCAACTCCACCACGACATATTTCTCCTGCTTGCCGTAAATCTGGTTGAGCTTCAGATGCACCTTCTCACCCTGCACCTGCGCCTCGCGTCCGAGAACGCGGACAGGTTCGAATCCGTCCGGACATTCGATGATGATCTCGACATCGCCGCCGACCGCCGCCAGCACATCGCCGAACTCCTCGTTGAAGATTTTCACCAGGTCCTGCGGGCGCTCGACGAAGGCATGATTGCCGTCGCTGGCTAGGGCCAGCCTTGTCATCAGGTCTTCGTTGTAGCCCAGGCCCAGGCCGATCGTCGTGACCGTGATGCCTGCCTGCGCCGCCTCGCGGCCCAGCGCTTCCAGTTCCTGCGGCGAGGAAGGTCCGACATTGGCGAGGCCGTCGGACAGAAGAATGACGCGGTTGACCTTATAAGGATCGACGAACGGACGCAGTTCGCGGATGCCCTGGCTGACGCCGGCATAGAGCGCGGTCCGCCCATCCGCTTCCAGATGCCGGATGGCGGCGCGGACCCGCTCGGTGTCGCGCAGCCGGGCGGCCGGCGAGAGCACCGTCGCGTCGTCGCTGTAGGACACGACGCCCAGCACATCCGCGTCGCCGAGCCGCTCGACGGCCATCAGCGCCGCTTCCTTGGCCTGATCGACGCGCTCGCCTTTCATGGAGCCGGACCGGTCGATCACGAGCAGAACATTGGCGGGAATGCGCCCGCCCTCTTCCTGCGGCGCGACGCCCTCCAGGCCGACGCGAAGATAGGCGCGGCCTTCCTGTCCCTCCGGCATCACGGTTTCGGCGAGATCGGCCTGCAGCTTGATGGAAGGGCCGGCGCTGACGGGTGCCGCAGTGCTAAGTAGCCCAACAGCCACGAATGACGATAGAAACGCGGCGCGCATAAAGCCCTCCCCTTGACAGTTGCCGGACAGCAACTTTGCCGGGGTCAACGTAAAGCCTCCCAACTGAACCGAAAATTAACGAAGCCGGGAATGCGTAGTCAGCGCAAGCCCGCCCGCTTCCGGTGCCCAAAAATTTAGGCTTTTACAAGCAATTGCCGCTAGCCTCTAGCAAACACCCGTTGGCTTCAAGTTGGTGACAATGACGGATGCAAGTCGGCGCCTAGCGTCTCTTCACGATGCCCGGGAGGCTTTTTTCAAAAGCCTCAAAACGCACGAACACGCCGTCTATCAGCTTGGCCATCAGGACGGATTCAGCGCCGGATGGGAGGCCGCTCTCAGCCGGCTTTCCGAGGCCCGGCCCGGTGTGGGAACCTCCACGGTAACGCCCAAGGAACTCGCCGTAGCGCTGCGGCAGGAGCCGGAGGATGTTTCCGCACGGGACACGCTGCGCGCACTCATCGAAGAGACACCCGGCCTATTGCGCCAGCAGATCGTCGAAGCGGCCAATAAGGGCCTCTCGACCCTCAACGAACGCACCGTGCGCATGGCCCTGCAGCAGATGAAAGGCGCTGGCGAACTGCTAGTGGAGGACAACAGGTGGTACGTCGCCGACAAGCAAAAAGCAGCCGCAGCGCGCTGATGCGGGAAGCCCGCAGACTCTGAAGCCACCGCACTCGAAAGCGGCTCAGCGCCGCCCCCGCTCGCTGACCGAAGCTGGCACCTCCACCCCTTCGAGCAACCGCCCGTCCGCTTCTGGCGCACCTGCCGCTGCCATCCGCATGGGAATGACCCCCGCCCAGATCGGCAGCGCGTAATCTTCCGCCTCATCGATGGGAGGCCCGGAGCGCGCCTTCAGCGAAGCCGCCTCGATCTCGACCCGCAGCACCGCCGTCGCGCGCAGCTCCTTGTCGGTTATCGGGCGTGATTCGGCCCAGCGGCCCGGCAGCAAATGATCCGTCACGGCTGCAAGCGCCTGTTCCGCCTCGCCGGCGTCGGTCACCAGCCGCGCCTCTCCATGCAGCACCACAGACCGGTAGTTGATCGAGCAATGAAACGCCGACCGGCCGACCACGATGCCGTCGGTCAGCGTCACGGTCACGCAGACCGGCACGCCCTCGCCGAGCGCCTTGGCGAAGCGAGCCGCTCTTGCGCCATGCAGATAGAGCCGCTCCCCAACCTGCGCGTAGACCATCGGCACGACCACCGGACGGCCCTGGTCGGTGAAGCCGACATGCGCGACAAGCCCCTCATCCAGGACCGCGTGCACCGCCGCCTTGTCGTAGCTGGCGCGATCCGGCCGCCGCACTTTGTTCAAAGGTCCGACAGCGAAACTGTCCATGCCCGGTCCTCCTGCGTTGCCTGAGCCCCCAATTTCGTCTAGAGTGGCCCTGAACGAAAGTGCCAATCTGATCTATTTGACGGAGCCAATTATGCAAGCCTTGTCGGGATTCGTCGACCTCGCGGCATCATCGGAGCCGCTGCATATGCAGCTTGCCGCGCAGATCAAAACCGCGGTGCTCTCGGGAAAGCTGCCTGCCAAGGCCCGGCTGCCGTCCAGCCGCGCGCTGGCCGCTGAGCTCCGCGTCAGCCGCAACACCGTCCTGACCGCGCTCGATCAGCTCAAATCCGAAGGCTATCTGGAGGCTGTGCGCGGCTCGGGCACGCTCGTTGCCGCGATACGCACGCAAGATCTCGCCCGCGCCCCGGCTCCGCGAGCGGCAGCCGGAACCCCGGTCCCGCATCGCCTCGCTTCGCGCTGGGATGAGTCGCTGTCGAAATATCACCCATCGAGCCTTGACCGCCCGCGCCCCTTCCAACCCGGCATTCCCGACCTCAGCGCCTTTCCCGCCGCGCCTTGGAGCGCGTGCCTGCGCCGTGTCTCGCGACTCACCGATCTCGAAAGCGCCGGCTACGGTCACATGTCCGGCCATCCCCGCTTTCGACGGGTGCTCTGCGACTTTCTCACCGAAGCGCGGGGCGTGGTGGCCGAGCCGGAACAGATCATCGTCACGTCATCGGCGCGCGGCGCCATAAGCCTGATCGTCAGCGCACTGCTTTCGCCCGGCGATGAATGCTGGATTGAGGAGCCGGGTTTCCGCAGCGCCAAGGCGATCTTCAGCGCGGGCGGCGGCAGGCTCGTGGGGGTGCCCGTCGACGCCCAGGGCATCGATCCGTCGCGCGCGCCGCCGCACGGAAAGCCGCGGCTGATCTACACCACGCCGTCGCATCAATATCCGACCGGCGCGTTGATGACCCTGGCCCGCCGCCTCGAACTTCTCGAACTGGCCGGCAGGCGCGGCGCCTGCATCATCGAGGACGATTACGACAGCGAGTTCCAATATCGCGGCCGGCCCATCGCCGCCTTGCAGGGCTTGGACAGCAAGGGCTGCGTTCTCTATCTCGGCACGTCGGCCAAAAGCCTGTTGCCAGCCTTGCGCATCGGCTTCGTCGTGGTGCCCCCCGGACTGGTGGATGGCTTCACCAAGGTGCATCGCCACACCGCGCAACTCGTGCCGCCGGTGATGCAGCTTGCCTTGGCCGATTTCATCGAACGCGGCCATCACCGGGCGCATGTCCGGCGGATGCGAGCCATATACGCCAGCCGTTTGGAGGCGTTTGCCGAGGGCATTGCGGAAAGCTCGCGCGGCAGGCTGGAAGCGGCGATACGGGATGGCGGCCTGCAAACCGTGGTCACCTCGCGCGACGGCATGAGCGACGAAGCGCTCGCATCGCATCTGGCGAAAGCCGGCGTGCAATGCCAGCCACTCAGCGACTTCCACCTGTTGCCCGCCAACGCCGCCTGCCGCGGCGTGCTGATGGGATTTGCCGCATGGAACGCAGCGGAAACGTCACATGCTTTGGCGCGGCTCGCCACGCTGTACGGATAACGCGTCAGTCCGCGCATTGACGGCGGCGGGCCGTCAAGACATCCTGCGGCGCATTCCGCCCGGCCTGCTACTTGGACCGGCCCCTCGCGGGAATCGAGCGGCGACGAATTCAGACTGCTTTTTCGAAAGAGAATAGATGCCTAAACTCACGCCGCGTATGATGATTTTGCCGATCTTGGCGGCGGTTGCGCTGTGCCTTGCAGGAGCGCCCTCATTCGCCGAGAACGCCGCCGCCGCTCGGCAGAGCAATGAGGCGGTGGTCGAATTTCGTCTCGCCAACGGCCTGCAAGTGGTTCTGATCCCCGACCATCGCGCGCCCGTAGTGACGCACAGCATCTGGTATAAGGTCGGCGCGACCGACGACCCGCCGCAGTCCCATGGCCTCGCGCATTTCCTCGAACATATGATGTTCAAGGGCACCGACGCCCATCCCGCCGGCGTCTTCAACCAGATCGTATCGCGGATCGGTGGCGCTCAAAACGCGGCGACGACGGCTGACCACACCAACTATTATCAGATTGTGCCCAAAGCTCATCTCGCACAGATGATGGAGTTGGAAGCCGACCGCATGGTCAATCTGCGCATCAAGGAGAGCGATGTGGAATCGGAGCGCACCGTCATTCTTCAGGAGCGCCGCGCCTCGATCGACGATAATTATAGCCGCCGTCTGTACATCAAGGCCAATGATGCGCTGTTTGCCGGCCACCCCTTCAGCACGGACCTGATCGGCTCGCCCAAGGAGATCCTGTCATTCTCGCGGGATGACGCGCTGGCGTTCTATCACAAATATTATGTGCCCGGAAACGCCGTGCTGGTGGTTGCGGGCGATGTCACCGAAGCGGAACTTCGTCAACTTGCCGAGAAAACCTACGGCCTTGTCCCGGCAAGGCCTCTGCCCGGCGAGCGTGCCCTATCGCGGCCCTTGCAGCCGGTCACCATGCATCGCGTCAGCCTTACCGACGCGCATCTCGTAACGCCCGGGCTGTTCATGGTGTTTCGGATACCGGGGATCGATCAGACCGGGCTGCGCGAAAGTGTAGCCCTCTCGATTTTGTCGGAAATCCTGGGGTCGGACACCGGCCGGCTACGCCAGAAGCTGGTTATGACGGGCATTGCGCGGGACGCGGGCGCCGATTTCGACGCGGAATTCACCGGCCGCTTCTCCATCGGCGCGAACGCTTCGGCCAATGTGCCTCTTCCGGCCGTGGAGAATGCCATTGCCGCCGCCATTGCCGAATTGCGCGAAAAAGGCGTCACCCAGGATGAACTCGATCTTGAACGCGCCGACTTCCTTGCCGGCGTCGTCCAGCAGGCGGATTACCAGATGCTGCTGGCCGCCAAATATGGCGCGGCGCTGATGCTGAACCAGAATGTTGATTTCATCGAACGGTGGATCGGCGAGATCAAAGCGGTCACGGTCGAGGATATCAATTCGGTGGCGCGCAAATATCTGGTCGACGAGATGAAAGTGACGGCGGAAGGGTTCCCGGAAGCGGCCGCGAGCGCGGCAACACCGGCGGCGGGAGAAGCGAAATGAGCGCGCACGCAACGTCCGGGCCTTTGTGCACGGCACGCATCTTTCATCGCGCGATCGGCGCCCTGCTGTCGCGGCCGGCGGCCCGCCTCGTACTGGCGGCCGTGATCGTCGCCAGCCTGGCCGCACCGGCGCAGGCGGCGCGCATTCAGCGGGTGGTCAGCCCTGGCGGCATTGTCGCCTGGCTCATCGAAAGCCATACACTGCCGCTGATCCGCATGGCTCTGTCGTTCAAGGGTGGCACGTCGCAGGATCCGGCCGACAAGCCGGGGCTGGCCAATTTCGCCGAGTGGATGATGAATGAAGGCGTCGGCGATATGAACACCGCCGAATTCTTCCGCGCCAAAAAACTGCTCGGCGCCTCGGAAGCCAAGCAATTGACCGCCGAGCGCGAGATCGTGTCCTTCGCCATGCTGAGCGAGCATCGCGACGAGGCATTCGAATTGCTGCGCCAGATGATGGTGGCGCCTCGTTTCGACGACGACGCAATGGCACGGGCGCGCGCCGACATCTCCAATTCGATCGAGGCGATACAGCGCAACCCCGCCAGCAATATCCTCAACACGCTGTTCGCCGAGATCTTTCCCGGCCACCCTTACAGCATGGAGAAGCAGGGCACGCTTGCCTCCGTCAAGACAATCAGCCGCCAGGATATTGAAAATTACCGTCATGCGGCGTTTGCCAGGGACAATCTCAGCGTTGCCGTCGTCGGCGACATCGACGCGGCGACGCTCGGCGTTCAGCTCGACAAGGTGTTCGGCGGCTTGCCGGAACATTCCCGGATTACGCCGATCCCCGTTGCCGAGCCGGTTGCGCCTGGGCAAAAGACGATCACCGACGACGTCCGGCAGGCGAATGTCGCTTTCGGCTACGTGATCGACACGCCGCTGACGAAAGCCGAGATGCCGGGCGTGCAGATCCTCAATCACATTCTGAGCGGCGGAATCCTGACCTCGCGGCTCGACCGTGAGATAAGGGTGAAGCGCGGGCTGGTTTACAGCATCGGCTTCTCCATCGCCCGGACGCCCAACAACCAATATGCTTATGGCAGCTTCGGCGCCGAACCAGGGTCGGCCGAGCAGGCCTTTGAGCTGGCGCGGGAGGAAATCCGCAAGCTGGCTGAGAACGGGCCGACCGAAGAGGAAGTCCGGAACGCAAAAACCTACCTGCAAGGCGCCTATGTGGTCGGCTTGAGCAACAGCGCTGGCCTCACCAGCGAACTGCTGGAACTGCAGCGCTTCGGCTATGACCTCGACGCAATCGACAACTATGCCGCCCGCGTCGATGCGGTAACGATGGACGAGCTTCGTAAGCTGGCGCCGCGGATCTTCAAACCCGACGCGCTGTCGCGGGTCATCGTTGCGCCGCCCGGCACGGCCGACAGCGCGCAAACCGCAGCCGATAAGTAGAAGCGCCGCGACCCGCCCGGACTGCGCCTCGGGGCAGCATTCCGTGCTATCCTTCTCCCAAGACAAAAGCGGCCGGATCGGCTGCGCATAATCGCCGGAGGAGGGACATATGGCCGCTGAAAACACGCCGAGATTTGATCTGGATGGCAAAGTCGTCCTGGTCACCGGAGCCTCGCGCGGGATCGGCCGCGCTTGCGCGCTCGCCTGCGCCGGAGCGGGCGCCGATGTGATCGCCGGAGTGCGCAAGCCCGAGGACGGCGAAGCGCTCAAAGCTGAAATCGAGCGCCTGGGCCGCCGTGCGTTCGCCGTGCAGATGGACCTGCGGGATCTCGGCTCCGTGCGGGCGGCAGTGGCAGCCGGGCAGGGCGCCTTCGGCCGGATCGACGTGCTCGTCAACAATGTCGGCATCGGCCCGGAAAACCTTGCCGAGGACGTCACCGAGGCGGATTTCGACTACACCGTCGCTGTCAATCTGAAGGGCACCTTTTTTACCGCGCAAGCCGTCGCCAAGCTGATGAAGGCGCAAAAATCGGGCCGCATCATCAATATGAGCTCGCAGGCGGGCAGCGTCGTGCTGAAGGGGGAGCCGATCTACTGCATGACCAAGGCGGCGATCAATCATCTCACGCGCTGCCTTGCGGTCGAATGGGCGCCCTACGGCATCAACGTCAACAGCGTCGCGCCGACCTTCATCTGGACCGACGGCACCCGGCCGAGCCTTGCCGATCCAGCATTCCACGCGCAAGTGCTGGGCCACATTCCGCTGGGCCGGATCGGCAATCCCATCGATGTCGCTGGCACGGTGGTGTTCCTCGCCTCGCCTGCCGCCTCGCTGATCACGGGCGCGAACATCCTGGTGGACGGTGGCTGGTCCGCCGCGTGACGACGCGCCGACAAATGTCGCGTCAAACGCGTGCCGGAATGAAAGGGAATAGAATCAGAGTTTAGCGTCTGCGCGCTCGCGCTGGCCGGAGCCGCCTGTCGGCCGAATTGAGGCGGGCAGGTTACGGATTTGTTACCTGCCGCACCACGCCCTGCAACCTCAGCGCGTCTACATTGCCCCGAACGAGCCGACCTATGCGCCTGCGCGGCCCTTTGCAGGCGCTTTGCACCTTCCGGGGGAATGTATGAATGCCGTGACCTTTGGCGCAGCCAAGGCGCCCGTCAGTGAAGTGTGGATCGCAGTCATCGCCCTTGCCACGCTCACGGCACTACGCCTGGTGCTGGCAGCCCATATCGAGCTGCATTTCGACGAAGCCTATTATTGGTATTGGTCGAAAAATCTGCAGCTTGCCTATTTCGACCATCCGCCGGCGGTTGCCTGGTTCATCAGGGCCGGCACCAGCCTGTTCGGCGATAGTGAACTGGGCGTCAGGTTTCCCGGACAGCTCTGCGTTCTCCTGTCCACCTGCCTGCTCTTCGACGCGGCGCGACGGGTTTTTTCCGTCAACACCGCTCTGATTGCCGCAGTCTCGGCCCAGGCGACTTTGCTGCTCGGAGCCGGCAGCATCATCATGACGCCCGACGCGCCGCTGCTGCTCTTTGCATCCGTCGCGTTGTGGGCGCTGATACGATTCAGCATCGCGCCTGCTGGCCTGTGGTGGCTGCTCGTCGGACTGGCCGGCGGCGGCGCGCTGCTGAGCAAATACACGGCGGTTCTTTTCGCCCTGGCGATCGGCATTTGGATGCTCAGTTCGCCGCAGCTGCGCCGCTGGCTCGCACATCCCTGGCCATGGGTGGGAGCGGGCGTTGCGCTCCTCTGTTTTCTGCCGGTTCCGATCATCGATGCCGAGCGCGGCTGGGCGTCGTTCGGCAAGCAGGGCGGACGGTTGACACGCGACAGTGGTCCCGCATTGGGACGGATAGTGGACTATGTCGGCGGTCAGGCAGGCGTAATCACGCCCGGCCTGTTCCTGCTGCTTCTGCTGGCCATATGCATTCTGGCCCGGCGCAACTGGCGGTCCCCGGAACCGGTCGAAACGCTGCTGGTCCTCTGGTTCCTGGTGCCTGCGGTCTTCTTTCTCGTCGTCTCCCCTTTCGAAAAAATCCAGGCCAATTGGCTGGCGGCGGCTTGGCCCGCCGCATTCCTGGCATTGGCGCGGCTGGTGGAGTGTTCGGCGGATTGGCCGGGCCTACGCCGCGCCTTCGTCTGGTCGGCGGTGCTGGGAGGCACGTTGGTCGCGCTGGTCTGGTGGTACGCCCTCGCCCCGTTCGGCGCCTGTTTCAGCGGTGATCCGCTCGCCCATCTGACCGGGCAACGCGCCTTCGCCAACGAAATCGCCGAACTGGCGCGGCTCAACGGCAGCCGGCAAATCCTCAGTGAGGATTACGCCACCGCGAGCATGCTCCGGTTCTACCTGCCCGCAGGCCTGCAGGTGAGCCAAATGACCGAAAAACCTCGCTATGCCGGTTTCAAGCTTGAAACCATAACGCGGCCCGCGATCCTGGTTGAGCGGCAGCCGCTCGTTCCCTCCGCGATGCACGAAGCGTTTTCCATCAACTCTCCCGCGATCCCTGTGCGGCGCGAGCACAAGGGTTGCACCAGCCGCACCTATTTCGCCTTCGTGGCAGGGTGAGCCCCATGGAGCAGGTGACGGAATTTGCGACGTCCCCCTACCAGCCGCATCTGTGGCCCGAGCCCCATATCTGCAAGCTCTCCATCGTGGTTCCCACATTGAACGAGCGGGCAAACATCGCTCCCCTTCTGAGCGGCATTGAATCGGCCCTCGGACCGGACGGCTGGGAGGTCATCTTCGTCGACGACGACAGTCCTGACGGCACGGCCGAGGCGGCAAAAGCGCTGGCGCACCGCGATGCGCGGGTGCGTTGCATCCGCCGGGTGGGCCGTCACGGGTTGTCGACGGCGGTGATCGAAGGCGTCCTTTCATCCTCGGCGACCTATGTTGCGGTGATCGACGGCGATTTGCAGCACGACGAAGCCTTGCTGACGAGAATGTTGCAGCTGCTGGAGGCGGACCTGTTCGATGTCGTCGTGGCAAGCCGGTTCGTCCCCGAGGGGAATGCGTCAGGTCTCGACGGCGCGCATCGCAAGCTCCTGAGCCAGTTCGGCAACCAGCTGGCGCGCGCCGTTCTCAAGGTTGCGGTCTCCGATCCGATGAGCGGCTTTTTCATGATGCGGCGAAGTGTTTTCGAAGCTACCGCCGCAAGATTGTCGGGACGGGGCTTCAAGGTGCTGATCGATCTGCTTGCATCGGCGCAGACGCCCTTGCGCGTTACCGAACTGCCCATGAGCCTGCGGCGTCGCCTGAGCGGCGCCAGCAAGCTCGACCTGTCGGTCGAAGTGGCCTTTATCGGCATGCTGGTCGATAAGGCGTTTGGCGGGCTGGTTTCGCCGCGCTTCCTTGCTTTTTCCGCCGTGGGCGGCTCGGGCGTCATGCTGCATCTTGCCGTTCTGAAGCTGGCGCTCCTGGCGCATTGGCCCTTCTCCTATGCACAGGGCCTTGCCGCCATCCTAGCGATGACATCCAACTTCTGCCTCAATAATTTGACGACATACCGCGACCGGCGCCTTACGGGCTGGCATTTCTTAACGGGTCTGTTGTCATTCTATGCCGTGTGCTCGATCGGCTTTATAAGCAATGTCGGGGTCGGTCACGCGCTGTTCTCCCAGGACAATCCCTGGTGGCTGGCGGGATTGCTCGGCGCGGCGGTCGGTGCGGTGTGGAATTATTCGGTCTCTTCGCTCGTCACCTGGCGCGCGAGATAGGGATGCTTCGCCGGACGCATCGGGGACGATCATGAGGATATTGGTTGTCGAAGACGATCAAGAAACGCTGCGCTACGTCACAAAAGGGCTGCAACAGTCCGGCCATACCGTCGAAACGGCCGCCAACGGGCGCGACGGCATCTTCATGGCGACGGACTCCGTCTATGACGTGATGATCGTCGACCGGTTGCTGCCCATCATGGACGGCATATCGATCGTCAGGGCGATCCGCGGCGCCGGCATTGCCACTCCCGTGCTGTTCGTGACGACGATGGGGGATGTCGACGACCGGGTGGAGGGCCTGGACGCGGGCGGCGACGACTATCTGATAAAGCCGTTTGCGTTTTCGGAACTGCGCGCGCGTGTCGATGCGCTTGGCCGGCGTCCTCCGGGGACGAAGAACACCGGCAATCTGTCAGTTGGCGATCTCGAAATGGATCTGATCCGCCGCACTGCAAAGCGCAACGGACGGCCCATCGAACTACAGCCGCTCGAATTCCGGTTGCTCGAATATTTCATGAATAATGCGGGACGGGTCGTCACGCACACGATGCTGCTCGAACGTGTTTGGGGATATCATTTCGATCCCAAGACGAAGGTGGTGGAGGCGAACGTCTCCCGCCTGCGCACCAAGCTCGACAAGCCGTTCGACGAACCGATGCTTCGAACCATCCGCGGTGCTGGATATATTCTCGACCTGCCGGAACCGGCGAAATAATGCGCCCGCAGCTCAAAGAGCTATTCCGAAGCAGCGCCTTCCGCATTGCCGGTATTTATTCGACGCTGTTCGTGCTGTCTTTGATCGTTCTGCTCGCGGTCATTTATCGCAATGCGACCACCGAATTCAGGGCGGATCTGCGCGAAAAGATCAAAGCAGAGACCAACGTGTTGTTGGCGCTTCCTGGTGGCCAGAGCGCCGACGCGCTCGTCCGAGACCTTGCTGACCGGCGCAGGACCGATCTCTTTTACGGCATCGAGAATGCCGCTCGCCAACGTCTTGCCGGTAATCTGGAGGATGCGCAGATCCTGGCCGGATGGTCTGAAACCGACATTTTCGAAACGCCCGAAGATCGGCGGACCGGGGAGACGGTGAGCGTAATTGTGCTCGGAACGCCGCTTGCCGATGGAGGGCTGCTCGCCATCGGGGCAAGCGACGACGGCGCCGACGACCTCGCGCACATCATTCTCGTCACCTCCAGCTGGGTCTTGGGCTTGACCGCGCTGCTGGCGCTGGCCGGCGGCCTGATCATCTATCGGACCTCGATGCGCCGCGTCGACGTGATCGCCCGGTCGAGCCGCGATATCATGACCGGCGATTTGGCGCATCGTTTGCCGCTTCAGGGCTCGGGCGACGAAGTCGACCTGCTCTCCGAAAGTATCAACCAGATGCTGGAGCGCATCGAGCAGCTCATGGGTTCGATGAAGCAGGTCACCAGCGACATCGCGCATGATCTGAGGACGCCGCTCGGCCGGCTGCGCCAGAACCTTGAGATCGCACGGGAGTCCGAAGGCACCATCGATGGGTGCCGCGCTGCGTTTTGCCGGGCGATCGAGGAAACCGATGGCATTCTTGGGACCTTCGATGCCCTCCTGCGCATAGGCACGATCGAGTCCGGCGGCCCCGCGAAACGCTTCACCCAGGTCGACCTGTCCGATCTGGTGGCGCAGCTCAGCGAAGGCTATCGCCCGGTCGCGGAGGACAATGGACAGACCATCGAGACGGCGATCGAGCCGGGCATCCATATCAATGGAGACCGCGAATTGCTGACGCAGATGATGGTCAATCTCGTTGAAAACGGCATTCGCCACTGCCCCGCCGGCACGCTGATCTCGATCAGCCTGACCGGCAGGTCCAGCGCAATTCACCTCATTGTCGACGACAATGGCACCGGTGTCGCGCCGGAGGAGCTGGCGAAGATCTTACGGCCATTTTATCGCCTGGAGCAGAGCCGTTCCTCGAACGGCAGCGGCCTGGGACTGGCGCTCGTCAGCGCAATCGCGAGGTTGCACGGGATCAATCTGGAACTCGCCGATAACCAGCCCGGCCTGAGAGTGTCGCTCGGCTTTCCGGCAGCCGCGAACCCGGCGCAGATGCGGAGCGCGTGATGGTACATCTCGACATCGCCGCTGCGGCGCCGGATGGCGCATTGGCAGGCGGACCGAGGGCGAGCGCCTCCAGCCGGATCAGCGACAGGACCGCCTTTTGGGTGCTCGTCCTGGCGGTTTGTGCGGTGCGCGTCGCAGCGTGCTTCATCTTCGATCTGAACCTGATGGAGAGTTACGGGGTCGTCATGGCCCGCGATGTGTCGCTCTCTTACGTCGACCACCCTCCCCTGACCTGGTGGCTGATCGGATTGGTGACGCATGTCTTCGGCTCTGAGACACCCATCGTCGTCCGAGCGCCGTTCATCCTCCTCTCCATCGGATCGAGCTGGCTGCTCTATCGCCTGACCGAGCGGCTGTTTGGGTCCCGGCCGGCGCTCTACGCGGCCGCTGCATTTGCATTCTCGCCGTTGTTCAGCCTGTGGGTCGGCGCGCTGGCGCTCACCGACGGGCTGACGATCTTCTTCCTGCTTGCCTCGGTCAGCTGCCTTGCCAAGATAATCTTCGAGCCTGAGGGGGCCCCAGGCAGCGTTTGGACCGTCTGGCTTGGCGCAGGTCTGTGTCTTGGCCTCGCCCTGGCATCTAAATATACGGCGATCCTGCTGCTGCCTGGCTGCGTCGTCTTCCTTTTGACGGCCGGTTCGGACACGCGCGGCTGGCTGCTTCGCCCGCAGCCCTACGTCGCGATTCTTGCCGCGCTCGTGCCGTTGCTGCCCGTATTCCTCTGGAATGCCGAGCACGGATGGGCGTCATTCCTCTATCAGGGCGGCCGTGCGGGCTGGGGCTACGGGCTTCACCCGGATCGGGCCGCACGCTGGATCGGGATGCAGATCGTCTATCTGCAGCCGCTGATCTTTCTGCCGGCCTTCACCGAAGCCTTCAGCGGCCTGAGGTCCGGACCGCAGAACCGGAAAACCTGGTTCTGTGTTTGCCTCGCTGTTGTTCCTCTTGTCTTTTTCCCTACCGTGATGCTCTGGAGCGGCCATTCCCTGCGGGGCTTTCATTGGGGCGCGATCGGCTGGGTGATGCTGTTTCCGCTCATCGGCGATGCGATCGGGCGTTTGGCTCAGCATCGGCCCGGCTTGGCGAAGGCCTGGACCGCCGCCACTGCCGGAGCATTCGCCCTCGCGATCATCGTCCTGGTTTCTCACGCCGCGACGGGCTGGATCACCGTCGCATCGCGCTTTGTCGATGCCGCACCTTTTCACCAAAAAGACCCGCTCCTGACCGAATTGTTCGACTGGACCGATCTGCGGCACGAACTCGACCGGCGCCATATCGATCCGGCGCGGACCTTCGTTGCCGGGACGCGCTGGGAATCGTGCGCCAAAGCCGCTTACGCGCTCGGTCATTCCTATCGTGTGCTGTGCCTTGCTCCGCAAAACGTCCATTTCACCTATCTTGCCGACCCGGCTGCGTTTCGCGGCCAGGATGCCCTGATCGTGGACCTGTCTCTGGATCTCAAAGGCCTGAAGGCGATCATCGGGCCGGAGTTCGATGCGATCGTGGAAACGCCGCCGATCGCGCTCACTTTTTTCGGACGGCGCATCATGCCGTTGCGGGTGTATCGGGGGATCCGATTCCACGGCGGTCGAATGTGAAGCGGGAGCGCCTCGGCGCAGCGTCCGAAGGCCAAGGTCGCGGTGGGAGAGCAGCGGACCGGCGGCAAAAGCGCCAGCGTCGCGCGCCGGAGCGGAACCGATCCGGCCTCAAGCCGTTTTGTTGATTTTGCAGTGCAGCAAACGCTGTGGTAGAGCCGCAGCGCCAGAGGTGACGCTCATCCGGCAATTCGCTGAACCTCAATGCGGTTTGGCGATCGGAACAAACGGGAATTTCGACGCATGAAACATGTGCTTACGACGCGACTGCTGCATCTGAGCCTGGCAGCAGCGGTCATTCACCAGCTCGTTGGGAGCTATGTGATGCACTCGCCCCGCCCGTCCGGGCGCGAGGGCAATTTCGCCTTCTCGCTGCATGAGGTGATTGGGCTGGTGAGCGTCGGCATACTCGTGTTGTTCTGGCTTTGGATCGTGGTTCGCCGCCGCGAGCAAAGCTTTTCCGATCTTGTTCCGTGGTTCTCGGTGGCAAAACTCAGAGCGCTTTCTGAGGATATCGGCCGGCATTTCAATGCGCTGATCCGGTTGCGGTTGCCGCCTCCTGCCGAGGCAAGCCCGCTTGCCAGCGCGACTCACGGGCTTGGCCTGATCATCGCGAGCGTCATGGCGGTCACCGGCGCCATTGTCTATTTTCAGATGGGGCCGACGGGAGCCTTGACCGATTTCGGCCGTTCGGCGCTCGGAATCCATCGCCCGGCGGCCAATCTCATGTGGGCCTATCTGATTGGACACGCCTCGATTGCCCTGCTGCATCAGATCAGCGGCCATCCCGTGCTCCAGCGCATGTTTTCGGCATGAGCCCGGCGGCTATGCGGATCAACTGCCCTCGACTTCATCTGTCGTGCGACCGTTGAAAAGCTGACGACGCCTGACGCACGGCTGCTGCTCGAAGCCCGAGCGACGCGCAGTCAAACCGCCCGCTTGCTAACCTGCCCGAACAGCAGCGCGACGGCCGCGAGGTGGACGCCGATCCCCAGCCCCGCGACGCCTGCGAGGCCCATGCCGCCCGCATGCGGCCGCAGCAGCATCTCGCCGACCCAGAACGGCGGCACGACCCCGGCGGCATAGCGAAGCGGCGACGGCACAATTGCAAGCAGCGGCGCCAGCGATGCGATATTGGTCAGCTTCGTCAGTGCCAGCCCTTCCACCTTGTTGCGGGCGAAGACCGGCAGCAGCAGCGCAGCGATCACAGCCTCCCCGGCGACGAGCAGCGCAATCAGCGCGTCGATGCCCGCCCCCGATTCCGGGATGACCAGCGGCGCGGCGAGAAGCGTGATCAGCGCGGTGACGCCTGCCGTGACGGCCACCCGATAGGCGAGGAATCCGGCCTTGCCCGGCGGGGTTATGTCGAGCGCCGGCAGTGCGCCGTCATCGCGGTCTTCCAGCATAAGGAAGCCGGTGACCCAGCCGATCAGCAACGCCGGCAGCACCAGCACCAGCGGCGCGGCAAAGTGCGAGAGGCGCGCGATGCCGAAGGCCGTCAGCGCCGCGTCGTCCAAGGCGTCACGGCCGAGCCAGAAACCGACCGCCGATCCGGCGCTCAGGCCGCAGGCCAGCATCAGCATCGGATCGCGCGTGATGTTCCTGGCATCCAACAGCATGAGCCGGAAGAAGCGGCGCGGAGCGAAAATGGCCAGCGCGCTCATCTGCCGAACTCCCGCTTGAGTGCCCTGAGCGCAAACCAGACCGCGCCCGCCGTCGCCGCAAGGCTCACCAGCAGGCAAAAAGCAATCTCGCCGCCGCTCGCTGATATGGCCCCCGTTGCGACCAGCATGAGCCGCAATTGCGCTGCGGCCGGGATCACCAAGAACGGCAGCGGCAATCCTGGGATGAGCGCCAGGGCGCCCGGCGCGATCACCGGTGTCAGGAACCCGGCCGAGCCGATGAGATAGGCGCTGACGGTCTCGAACCGCAACGCGATGGGCACGCCGATGCCGAGATACTGCACCGAAGTCAGCGCCACGGCGCTTATCAGCAGCGCGGGATTGGACGGGCGGTACACGAAAAGCAGGAGAACCGCACCGGCGATCAGCGCGACGCCGGTCAGCGTGACGCATTTTCCAATGAAATAGTCGGCCGGCGCGACCGGCGCCACAGCCAGCGCATTGGCGACGCGTTCCGCCCTCTCCAGCATCATCAGCGCGCCGAGAAAGAAGAACCCGACCGCCGCCGGATCGGTGAAGATAATCACAGCCGGCACCCAGTCCGGCAGATAGCTGCCCGTCCCCACCAGAATGCCCACATAAAAGGCAAGCACGAAGCCGTAAGCCAGATAGATGCCGTAGCGCCATTGCAGGCGGATATCATGTGCCGCAAGCGTCAGGGCGCGCGCCACCATCAACCTGCTTCCGGGGCCGATGCGGCGGCGGTCGCCTCGATGAACACCTCGTCAAGGCTGGCCTCCAGCGTATGCATCGAGGCGATGCGCCCACCGGTCAGCAGCTGCAGGAACTCCGCGTTCGCGCCAATCCCTTCCATCGGAAAGCTGCGCTTTTCGACCGCCCCGCCCGCATTGATCCCGACCTCCAGCACAGGTTGCCCGAACCGGCGTTTGAGCGCTTCGGGCGCCCCGGTAACCGGGATGCAGCCGTTCACCAGAAATCCGACCCGGTCGCAGATCTCCTCCGCTTCGCTCATATTATGCGTCGTCAGAAAAATCGTCTTGCCGCGTTCCTTGAGCGAACGGATCAGGTCGCGGGTAATGCGCGAGCGCGCCGGGTCCTGCCCGGTGGTCGGCTCGTCCAGGAACAGAAGATCGGGGTCATGCAGCAAGGCGCGGGCCAGATTGAGCCGCATCTTCATGCCCTTGGAATAATCCTGGACGCGCTGATGCCCTGCGTCGGCGAGGCCGAGTTCGGCCAGCGCCTCCATCGGATCGCGGGTTTTCCGGTCGTAAAGCGCGGCGAAGAGTTGCAGATTTTCAAGACCGGTCAGCCGCAAATACACCGCCGGAAGCTCGAAGCTGACCCCGATCCGCTCATAAAGCCCCCGCCCGAAGGCCTCGACGGGCTGCCCGAAGATCGCCGCCTTGCCGGAAAAGCCTCTGAGCAGCCCCATGAGGATGCGCTGCGTCGTCGATTTGCCCGCCCCGGACGGGCCGAGCAGCCCGTAAATCTCGCCTTGCGCCACCTCGAAGCTCAGCCCGTCGAGCGTTGCCGCCCGTGCGCCGGGATAGCGAAAGCCGAGATCCTCGACGCTGATCATCTTCCATCTCCGCCAAGACCCGCGCTCCGCGGCCGCCCGTCATCGGGCCTGTAATATGGCCGCCAGATAAGCCGCATACACCACCAGCAGCATGCCGCCGCGCCAGCGGTCGATCTGGCCGGAACGCGAGGGGAAGGTCAGGACCACCGCGACAAGCCCGAGAACCAGTGCGGGGGCCGCCTCCGAGAATGGCACGACAATCGGCGTGATCGTGGACGCAACGCCGACAACGAACAGGCCATTGAAGATGTTGCTGCCCAGAATGGTCCCCAGTCCCACCTCGTCATGGCCGCGCACCCGCGATATGATGGCGGTCGCCAGCTCGGGCACGGAGGTGCCGATGGCGACGATCGTCGCGCCGATAATGAATTCGCTAAGCCCATAGGCCTGGGCGATGCCGGTGGCGCCATAGACGATGAGCTTGCCTGCGGTGACCAGCAGAGCCAGGCCCACCGCCCCCTCGACGACCGCGCGCACCGGCTTGCCCTCGCCCAGCACTCGCGCGGCGGCGGAGCGCTCCCTGCGTGCCTCGATGATGACGGCAACGAGCCAGGCGAGAAACGCCGCCAGCAGCACCATGCCGTCGATCCGCGACACCTGCCCGTCGAACAGCAGCACCGCGAGCAAGACGGGCACCAGCGTCGCCACCGGAAAATCCCGCATGATGCTGCCGCGCGGGGCGTGGATCGGCGCGATGAGCAATGCCGCGGCGAGGATGAGCGCGACATTGACCACATTGCTTCCGAGCACATCGCCAAGCGAAATCGCCGGTGCTCCTCCCAGCGCCGAGCTGACCGCCACCGTCAGCTCCGGGCTCGACGTCGCGAAGGCGGCGACCGTGGCCGCGATGATGCCCGGCGAAATCCGCGCCGCCCTCGCAAGCCCCACAGTACCCCTGACAAAAAGTTCGCCCCCGCCGCCGGCGCAGGCCAGCCCCACCAGCAACGCCAGATAGTTGTTCACGGACTGCCCGCCTTCCCAAATTTGCCCTCTCCTATCTAAGCGATTTCAACGAACCCGCAAAACCCGCAATTGCTCCTGAAAGGCGGTGGCCGAGAGCTGCAAATCTGGCCGAGCGCGGCAATTCGACCGGCAATCGGCAAATTTCCGCCATATGTGATATGCCTTCGCCCAACCGTCCTGACGCTCCGGCCAGTTGCAGGATGACCGCAACACGCATCGCCGAGTGATATCCCCCGCATGCTCGACAACATCAAATCCTCCAAGCTCCGCCGCCCCGCCTCTGCTCTCAGAGACATCCTGAAGGGCGAGGCCGGAGGCGGGCTGGTGCTGATGGCCGCCGCGGCGCTTGCCCTCATGGTCGCCAATTCGGCGCTCGCCCCCAGCTATTTCGGCGTTCTGAAAACCTATGTCGGCGGCCTCAGCATTCTTCATTGGATCAATGACGCGCTGATGGCGCTGTTTTTTCTGCTCGTCGGCCTGGAGATAAAGCGCGAGTTCCTGGATGGTCAATTGGCGAGCTGGCGCCGCCGGATGCTGCCGGGAGTTGCCGCTGCCGGGGGCATGCTTGCTCCCGCGATCATCTATTTGGCCATGAACGCCGGCAGTGCTGAAACCCTGCGCGGCTGGGCCATCCCCACTGCCACCGACATAGCCTTCGCGCTCGGCGTCCTCGCGCTGCTGGGCTCGCGCGTGCCGGTTTCGCTGAAGATTTTCCTGACCGCTCTGGCGATCATCGACGACCTCGGCGCCGTCGCCATCATCGCCGCCTTCTACACCGCCGACCTCTCGCTCGCCTGGCTGGGTTTTGCGGGAATCATCCTTGCGTTGCTGGGGGGCCTCAACCGGACCGGCGTCGAAAGATTGCTCCCCTATCTGATGCTTGGCGCGGCGCTTTGGTTTTTCACGCTCAAATCGGGCGTGCACGCAACTGTCGCCGGCGTGGCGCTCTCCCTCACGATCCCTCTCCGGCGCTCGCCCGGACATCCCGACGATACCAAGTCGCCGCTGCATGTTCTGGAGCACGCTTTGCATCCGTGGGTGGCTTTCCTGATCGTGCCGCTGTTCGGCTTTGCCAACGCCGGAGTTTCGCTGTCCGGCTTGAGCGGTGCAGTGCTGTTCGCGCCGGTGACGCTCGGCATCGCGGCGGGCTTGTTCGTGGGTAAGCAGATCGGGGTTTTTGCCGCGACCTGGGCAGCCGTGAAGCTCAAGCTCGCCGATCGCCCTGCCGATGCGTCCTGGGCTCAGGTTTACGGCGTCGCGATTTTGTGCGGCATCGGCTTCACCATGAGCCTGTTCATCGGGCTGCTCGCCTTTCCCGCCTCGCCGGTCCTGCAGGACGAGGTGAAAGTGGGCGTGCTGTTCGGCTCGATCCTTTCGGGAGCGGTCGGCGCGCTGGTGATGGGCTTGGCACCGCGCAAACACCATCACCGCGCCTGATGCTCGGGTGGAACCGCCCCAGCATGACCAGGCGGCCGATATCCGGCTGCCGGAGCATGGGCCGGTCGCTGTCTCGATCGCGGTGCAGCCGGGGCCGCTTTTTCATTTCGGCGTCGTTCGCATCGCGAATGCCGTTGGCGAAGCTCCTGCCGGCGACCTTGCAGAGGCGGCCGGTCTCCACACTGGGGCGCCAGCGAAGTCACGGGCGTTGCTGGAGGCCGGCAACCGGCTGGTCTCATTCTGGAAACAGCGCGGCTACGCCTTCGCCAAGGTGTCCTCGCGCGATGTCACCGCCGATCACGCGGCGCGCACAATCGACGTCGCCTTCAAGGTCGATCCGGGGCGGCGGGCGCGGTTCGGTGCGGTAGACGTAAAGGGCGCTGACCGGTTCGAGGCCGAGTTGCTGCGCGGCCGCGCCGATAATTCCCGAGGGCGAGGAGTATTCGCCCGACACGCTGAAAGCGGCACGCAAGCGTCTGGCCAAGCTCGACGGCGTTCGGGGCGTGCGCATTGTCGAAGGCGAGGCACCGGACGCCGATGGCCGCATCCCGCTGATCATCGACGTAACGGAGCGGAAGGCGCGGTATGTCGGCGCCAATGCCGCTTTCTCCTCGGCCGATGGCGCGGAGATCGGCGCCTATTGGGGGCACCGCAACGTTTTCGGCGGCGGCGAAAGTCTGCGCATCGAGGGCACAATGTCGAATCTTGCCGGCACCGCCCAAGAACCTGGAATATGGCGCCAAGATCAACCTGACCCGGCCGAGCATCGCCGACGCCTACACCGATCACAAGACGACCATCGCCCTCAAACATGAAGAGCCGGACAGCTATGCCAGCGATGAGGCGACGGTTTCGGTGGGCGCCATCCATCAGTTTGATGTCCACCCGTTCCAGCAGCCTCGCGCGCTCACCCATCCGTGCCAACGAATTGGTCTGCGGGAACGGCGTCCGGATCACAGATCTGACGCTGTGTCCGCGTGGCGGCGCCAAGGGGCGGGGGCTGGGCGTGTTTCTTGCGGCGAATGCGTTTTCGCAAGGCCCCCCGACGTTAACCGGGCGTACCGTCAGACCGACGGCTCCCTGCTGGCGCGCCTCTCGGCCACCGAAGTGCTGTGGCTCGGCGCGCAAGCCTCCGGGGCCGGCGAGGCGCGCTGGCTCTGCCCCGATGGCCAGCCGCTTGCGCCTGACACCTATACTGTCCCACGGCAATCCGGCACCTACTGGTTTCATCTGGGGGGAGATGCAGCCGCCGGCGGGTTTTCCACGCTCTGCGGCGTCGATCTCAGCGCGGCGAGCTTTCCCGATCTTGAGGTGGCACAGACCCTGGTTGCGCGGACGGGCGCCATCATCATCCGCGAGGACATCTCCGGCGTGACATCATTTCATCTGCTCGGCGATGTAAGCCTCGCCGCCTATATGTGGGAGGTTCTGGGCTCGATTATCGGCATCCATCCCGGCAGGTAACTATCGCCCTCATGACGAAATCCAGATGGCATGCGGCGACATCGGCAAGGTTGGCCCATATCCGAAGCGCATGACGATATCCGGTCGCCGTCCTTGCATCCCAATGGGCGCCGCGACCTCAGGGCGCAAAGCTGCGGCTTCGACAGGCTGATTGACGAAGGCGAGCTTCAAGCCGAGAGCGGTCGCCTGCAATGCAAATCGCTGACCGGCCTGTCCCACGCGGACCCAATGCGCAGGCCCAGCCTGTTCGGCGACAACCACCGCGACCCGAGCCGATGCGTTGAGCTGCGGGGCATATTTCTCGTTCTCGGCCTTGGCTGTAAAACCAGATCGAACATGCTCGTGCCGAGCCAGGCAGGCACGATAAGGTTGCCTCTCACGGCGCTATAGAGTCCGTCGCCCCGCAGCTGGTCCGTGATCAGCACTGCGTCGACGGTCTCAAGCCGTGCGCGGCTTTGAAGGCCAGATGGCCGACAGTGTCGAATATCGGGTTGGCGAGCCAGACCTCGTCAAAAGCCGAGCTATGATGGTCCCTATTTCAGCTCGCCGAATTGCTGCGACAGCGTTCGGCTGTTCGGGCAAGCTGCGGCGCTATCCGACCTTCACCAAATTGCGATGATTTAGCGTGTTTAACGAGCGACGAGCCGAGCACAAACATCCGGCGGACGCTCGAAGTGGCACGCGAGAAAACGCGGCGGGGCTGTGTGCACCGCCGCCAAATGACGCGCTGGAGCATCCGCTCCTCCTCATATCCGCCGCCTACAATTCCCCTTTCGCCATCCGTCCGGCGATGTGGTCCGCCTGCCGCAGGGCCAGCGACACGATCGTAAGCGTCGGGTTCTCCGCCGCGCCGGTCGTGAACTGGCTGCCGTCTGAAACGAACAAGTTGGGCACGTCGTGGGTCTGCCCCCACTTATTGACCACCCCGTCCTCCGGCTTCTCGCTCATCCGGTTGGTACCCAGATTATGCGTAGACGGATAAGGAGGCGTCGGGAAGGTGCGCGTTGCGCCAACCGCGTCGTAAATCGCCTGCCCTTGTGTATAGGCGTGATTGCGCATGGCGATGTCGTTGGGATGGTCATCGAAATGCACATTCGGGATCGGCATGCCGTGCGCGTCTTTCTCGGACGCATGCAGGGTGACGCCGTTCTGCTCCTGCGGCATGTCTTCGCCGACGATCCACATGCCGGCCATATGGTCATAATGGTCGAGCGCCGTGGTGAAGGTTCGTCCCCATGCTCCCGGATCGAGGAAGGCGGCCATGAACGGCAAGCCGAGCGACAGGGTCTCCAACTCGTAGCCGCCGACGAAACCGCGTTTGGGATCGTGGTGCGCCTCGTCCGTCACGATGCCGGCCATGGTGGTGCCGCGATACAAATGTACGGGGTTCTCGAAAATGCCGTAGACGCTGCCCGTCATGTGCCGCATGTAGTTCCGTCCGACCTGGCCGGAAGAGTTGGCGAGGCCGTCCGGGAACATCGGCGAGGCCGAGTTGAGCAGCAGCCGGGGCGACTCGATGGAGTTGCCCGCGACGCAGACCGCGCGGGCTTTCTGCCGCTGCTGCTTGCCGTCCTTGTCGGCGTAGACGACGCCCGTCACCTTGCCCTTCGCGTCATGCTCGATCTTCAGCACTTGGCTGTTAGGGCGCACTTCGAGCTTGCCGGTGTCTTCGCCTTTGGGAATTTCGGCGATCAGCGTCGACCATTTCGCGCCGGATTTGCAGCCTTGGAAGCAGAAGCCGATCTGCTGGCAGGAACCCCGGCCGTCGCGCGGCTCGGAATTAATCGCCATGCGTCCGGTATGGCACTCTTTGTAGCCAAGCTTGTCGGCGCCCGCCTTCATGATGCGGAAATTGTTGTTGCCGGGCAGGCCCGGAATGCCATTGGTGCGGGTGACGCCCATCCGGTCCTCGGCCTTGGCGTACCACGGTTCCATTTCGGCCAGGGAGATCGGCCAGTCGAGTAGGTTCGCGCCAGCGACCTCGCCATAGGTAGCGCGGGCCTTGAATTCGTGCTCGTGGAAGCGCAGCGAAGCGCCCGCCCAATGCACGGTCGAGCCGCCGACCGCCTTGACGATCCACGCGGGCAAGTTCGGGAAATCCTTCGCCACTCGCCAATTGCCCGAAGTGGTGCGCTTGTCCACCCAGGCAAGCTGGCTGAAGGATGCCCATTCGTCGTTGACGAAATCCTCCATCTCGTGCCGGCCGCCAGCTTCAAGAATGACGGTGTCGATGCCTTTGAGGGCGAGTTCGGTGCCAAGCGTTCCGCCGCCTGCGCCGGAGCCGATGACGACCACCACGCGATCGTCGTTCATGTCATAAGGGGCTGCCATTGTCGTTTCTTCCCTGGTCCGATTTTATAGCCAGTTGATGTCGTCGAAGCCGCGCGCGATGTAGCCGCCCTTGTCGGCGGACGCGCCCTCATAGCCGAACTTCGCCCAGATCTCGGGATTGTTGTAGAGCCCGGTGACGAGGCCGCCGCGCACGGTCTGGAAGAATTTGCCGCTCTCGATTTCTTTCAGCAGCGCGACGCGGTCAGCCTCCCAGCCGACCTTGGCATAGGGCACTTTGTGCTTGGCATCCGCGAGCTTATCGAGCCCGGCGATGCCATCCTCGACGAGGCTCTTCACGGCGGCGTCGGTGCCGGCTTTCTGGTCGTAACTGGCGACGGCAGCGGCGTAGAATTTGTTAGCCAGCTGGTCATGCGGATAGATGTCGCGCGCCATCTGAACGAGCGTCGCCATGGTGTCGGGCTTAAGGTTGGTCACCCCGAGCGCCCAGGCGCCGTCCGCGCTGGCGATCCAGCCGGTGCCGACCGACAAGGCCACTAGCCCGACCGTTGCCGCGCCACTCCCCTTCAGGAAGCCGCGCCGCGAGACCTTCTCGCGCTTATCGACGAGCCGCATATCGTTTCCTCCTATCGTCTGCCGGATGCGGGGATCGCTCCGGCAATTTTCATGTTGGTCTTGCGGGCTTAACGATATCGCCCGTGCTTCTGCACAACCTCGATCTTGTAGCCGTCGGGATCGGCCATGAAGAAGAACCGCGCTAGGAGCATGCCCTCGCGGTGGAAATCCTTAATATCACCTGGAGCGAAGCCTTCGGTGCGCATGCGGGCGTGCTCGGCTTCAAGATCGTCGACCGCGACCGCAATATGCCCATAGCCATCGCCAAGTTGATAAGGCTCGGTGCGGCCGTGATTGATGGTCAACTCGACCTCGAAATCAACTTCCGGGTTGCGCAGATAGACCAGGGTGAAGCTGCCGAAGGCGAAGCGGTCGGCGATGCTGAGGCCTAAGGCGCGGGCATAGAAATCTACGGAGCAGGCCTCGTCCAGCACGCGGATCATCATGTGAATGGCTTTCGCCATGTCTCGTCTCCTCGATGGGCCGGCGACGTGCGAACCCCATTACGGTGTATTGCCTAAGGGCTTTTGTTCCCCAGCGTCTTGAGATAGGCGATGATCTGGGCGCGCTTATCGGCGTCGCGCTGCCGGTAGGCCATGACCGCGCCAGGGACGAGCGCGGCGGGGTTGGTCAGCCATTTGTCAAGCGTGACGTCGTCCCAGGTGAGCTTTGCGCCGGATAGAGCCGGGGAATATTTGAAGCCCGGGGCCCGCGCCGAAGCGCGGCCGTAGACACCCCAGAGGTTCGGCCCCTGGCGCGGCGGTGCATCCGGCGCCGCAACATGGCAAACGGCGCAGGCCTTTTTGAACTGCTCCTCGCCGGGCGCGCCGTCCTCAGCAAGCGCGGGTGCATCCGCAAGAACGAGCAGGGCTATAGCGATGCAGCTCCGTCGCGTCATACCGGCTCCGATTCCGCCTCCAGCACTTACCAGAATAAGCGGAGCGTTGCCGGGTGGGTGGTAGTGACTTACTACGCCGGTGTTTTTTGCTTGCCGCTACAATTGCACCAACCCGGCCGCGCGCATCGGCGCACCCAGGCGGCGGCTTCCGACACCGTTGGCGCGGTCGAGATAGATCAGGCAGCAGCAACGCAGGAGCGAGGCGAAATTGCGCGCCTCCCCATGGGCAAGCACCACCTCGTCATGGAGCTTGGAGATAAACTTCGCCACGCTCAAACCTTCGCCAGTGGCAATTTCCTCAAGTGTCTGCCAGAAAATGTTCTCCAACTGGATGCTGGTGGAATGGCCGCCCAGGCGCACCGATCGCTTTTCCAGCTCGTAATTCCAGCGCGGTTGACCGGCAAATATCTGACACATGGCGCTAACCTCCGGGGTCTGTTTTTTAGAGTTGTTCTAATGCTCCGACGGGGACGCAGGAAATGCAAGCAGGACCTTACCCAGCGATAGGGCACGGGCGTGCGAAGGCGGTACCTGCCTATCCGCCCGCGCAAGCTTCGTCATGCAGAGCGTAGTTCTGAGGGAGTCTGTCGACTCTGGCGGCGGCCTGGCGTTTGTCACCTGCGCCGCTGAGAACTAGCGGGTTTAGCCAGGTTGGTTCCGGGGCAGGACTGCGACAATTCAACAAAATCAAAAGGTTAGAATGATCAGTGGGACAATTGGGCAGGATGGTATCGCCATGCTTTTTCCGGAAGCGTCCCACAAAAAGACCCTCTGCCGATCGAACCGCGGGCGAAAATGGGTATTTTCGAATTGGCTAGCGCTTCGACGACTGCCAGCCCAAGCCTCTTCAGATTGACGCAGGAGCCACCTGTGCGCGTTTCCGCGCCGTGTCTACACGCCGCTTGGGGCCTATCAGAATGCCGGCGAAATTATTGTAATAATTGGTGTCCCCGCCGCAATTCGAACGCGGGACCTGCAGCTTAGGAGTCTTCGGGTAAGCTCTGACTCACAGAAACATCCACGGACAAATAGCCTGATTTATATCGTTTTTATCCGCATGGCAGGGCCACTCGCAGACATTGACCCCCATTCGAGATGGCACTAAGGTGGCACTAGAGCGGCACTAGAAAACGGGGCGATCCGTGGCATTCCGAAAAGCAAAAATAACCTCGCGGCTGGTCGAAGCGCTCAAGCCGGGCGAGATCGTGATGGATACCGAGCTACCCGGCTACATGGTCCGGCGGCAACACGGTGAGGCGCGCACCTATGCGGTTCGCAAGGCTGCTCGCGGTGGGCGGCATTACATCACTATCGGAGAGGATGGCCGCGAGGGATGGACCGAGACCAAGGCACGCGCGGAGGCGCTGATTGTCATTGTAGCCCTAAAGCAGGGTCGTGATCCCGCAGCCGAGCGGATGAAGGCACGAGGCATACCGACGGCCGCGCGATGGGCGGAAACCGTTTATGAGGCGCGTAAGATCGAGATCGGGATCAAGCCGGGGACGGCACGGAACTATCGCGGCTTCATCGATAACCACATCGCCCCGCGCAGCGCCGACGGCACGCTCCGGCCGAACTGCCTCGGCAGGTTGAAAATCGATCAGGTGTCATCAGCCCATGTCGCAGCTCTTCACCAGAAGCTGCGCGCTACGCCGCGTATGGCGAACCAGGTTTTGACATTTCTCGGAGTGATGTTTTCCGAGGCCATAAGCGCCAAGCTCCTCCCTGCAACCGCCGGCAATCCGGCCAGAGGGATAAAGCGTCATCCCGAACGCAAGCGGGATCGCTTTCTCACCGAGCCCGAGATCGCCGCCCTCGGCGATGCGCTCGCCAGCGCTGAGGCAAGCGGCACGGAAGACACATATGCGGTCGCAGCGATCCGGCTCTTGCTGCTTACCGGATGCCGCTTGAGTGAAATCCTGACTGCCCAATGGAATTGGATCGACACCGAGCGCGGCATTCTCAACCTCCCCGACAGCAAGACAGGCGCCAAGCCGGTGCATCTGAGCCCGGCGGCGCTCGAAGTTCTTGCCGCGATTCCGCGAATAGACGGCAATCCCTATGTGATTGCCGGTCGGAAGCAAGGCGGACATTTTGTTGGGCTGCCGAAGGTGTGGGCGCGAATCCGCAAGGCCGCTGGTCTGAAGCCGTCAACGCGCTCGGATGGCAATGCGGAACATGTGCGCATCCACGATCTGCGCCACAGTTTCGCTTCGCTAACGGCTGCGAGCGGGGCCTCGCTCCTTATGATCGGCAAGCTGCTTGGACACAAAAATCAGTCGACCACGGCGCGCTATGCGCACCTTTGCGATGACCCGCTGAAGCGGGTGAATGATGCGGTGGGTGCCAAAGTCGGCGCCGCGTTCAAGCCGCGAGAAAAGCGAACCGCCGAGATTGTCGAATTGCCCCTGAAGGCATAGTTTCACCGCAGCGCGGCTAGGCTGATCACCGAACGCCGGAATTCCGACCGGCTGCCGCGCGCCCATCTTCGGAAGTGTCTGTCGGAGGGCGCGAATGGTAGACGACGCTGACGGAGGCGGCCAGCAGCGGCCGTATTTCGTCGATGAGTCCTGGATTGTCCCCTTATTGGCCAGCGGTCACCGCGCTATGCGATGATGATGCCGGACAGCTAGCCAGCCTGCTTATTGCGGGCGTTCCCCTGCCCCGCGAAATCGGCGTCATACTTGGTTTTGCTCTGCAGCGCGGTATGGCTGAAAAAAAGCCTAAAGGCCAGCAACGCAAGACAAAGCCCAAACACGCGCGTAAGGCGGACGCGCCAGCCGAGACCACGGTCGACTTGCCGTTCAAGCTGACGGTCGCAACCAAACGCGGGAGGCCGTCGAGCAACCATTTCATTCGGAATGTTCGCATTGCCGCGATTGTCGAGGATAACAAAGCGGCGATGGGCTACGAAAGCGCCGTCCAAATGGCGGGCAAATGCCTTGCCGTCGGAGAGAAAAACGTCGAAGCGATCCACAAGAAAAATCGCGCGCTGGCAGCGGAGTGGCGTGAATTTGAGTCCGAAACAAAAGCGCTGGCGGCGTTGCGCGATAACGATTTAGCTGATCCGCCGCCGGCGGTCGCCTCTTGGATGCTACATGGCCGACCAATCTGCGGAGACCAAAGCCAGCGGGGGTGCGGTCGAGGGGCTAACGAAAAAGCGGCGAGCCAAACCCGAACCGGCGGAATAACCGAAAAAATGACTGCCGCGCCCCCCGGCAGCGGCAGAGCGGCAACTGGTGGTCACGCGGCTCGATCTGGAGCAGCTAGCTGAACATTGACGAGATGCAAGCGCCCCTTCTTCGCCCGCGTCGCCAGCCCGACCGAGCGGCAGAACACGGCCATTGCGTCGAGGAAATGCTCCGGCAACAGTGGCTCCAGCCCCTCGCTCTGGCAAATGGCCGCATAGCGACGGTAGCTTGAGTCGAGACAGACACTCCGGCCCGGCGCCGGCTCCAGTGTCTCGGTCATGATGCGCATTACGTCGTGGGCGGAAGATTTTGACTCCTGTCGCACAAGTTTGAGGGGTTCTGCCGCAGCCAGTGCGGGCGCGGCCGTCACGATGGCGGCCGAGCGCTCCGGCTGCGTCGTCTCGATCGAAGGTGCTGACGAGCCGTTCTGGCCGATGACTTCCCAAGCGATGAGCGACATCATGATGATGAGCTCCACGACGACCGCCACACCAAACTGCTGCGCCGTTGCGGCGAATTCGGCCTCGGTTTCAGGTAGCCGAAAGAGTTTCGCGAGCGCACTGCCTTGCACATTCACCGTGGCCACCGGCCCAAGCTGGCTGAGCTTACGACGCTCAGCGTCGGCCTCGGCCTCCAGTTGAGTGGCACGGTCTGTCGCCGCTTTCGCTTCCGCAGTCGTGGCAAAGCGCCGCGTTGGCGGCATGTTCGTCGGCTTCCCGATCCCGGCAGCGTGCCCCGCGCTTATCGCATTCGGCGCCCCGCGCCCTGGTCGCGGCGTCGGCAGCACGCTCAGCGGCCGTAAGCGCAGCGGCATCGGTCGGCTTGAAGCCCGGCATAGCATCGCGCAACGCCGTCAGCCGCTGCAATTCGTTTTCGGCAGCGCGGATAGCCCGGTTCTTGGATATGCGCTCCGTAGTGACGGTTTCAGCGCGCCCCGCGATCGCGCCGAGGCTGTTTGACAGATTAAGCAGCAGGGCCATTGCGCTCACGAGGCCCGTGCCGATCGCCGCCGGTTTGCTGTGGCGCCAAAGGCGTACTGCTATGGTATGGCCGAACAGGCCGCCGCACGCGATGGCACCAAAGAGGAAGGCCACAATCAGCGCGTCGCTTGGATCGTCCGTGGTTTTGTAGCCGTACCGGCCGACGAGCCCAATCACAATACCGCCGCAGATCAAACCAAAGATTGCCAACGCATTACGCATCTTTGCCTCCATCTTCGACGGCGAGCGCCGTTTCGAGGATTCCCTCCATCCATTCGGCAAGCGAAAGGCCGGCATGTTCGGCCGCGACCTTGGCGCGCGCATGCAATGTCGGCGTCGCCTTGAAATTGAACTGCGCGGTGCGGCCTGTCTTGCGCAGTGTCCGACGGTCAACCGAGTCGGTCACCACCTTATGTCGTGCCGCCCGACCTTTGCGGCTCGTATCGACCACCGAGCGAAATTTATCACGCGCTGACTTCATGTCAAAAATTGGCGCGTTTGCTTCGTTGTCATCGCGGATATCCTCAGCCATGTGCGGCACGGCCTTTCCCCGCTGGTTTTGCAGGCTTGCCGGCCAAGGCCATGACTTCGGACCATAGAGAATCGGCCTCGGCCTCCAGGCTCTTGTCGATCTCCGGCCCAACCTTCCCGGCGGTCAGGGCATTGATGTAAGGGAGCCGATAGCTAATGCGCGTTCCCAGCACCGGCCCCTCGGTCACCAGCGCCGCGATCGCTGACGCATTGAGCGCTTTGAAGCGCGTGTCGGCGGCGGAGAGCGCGAAGGCGAACGGCTTGCGTTGCGCTTTGCAAATCTCCACAAGGCTGTCGATTGAGCCGATATCGAAGATCGATGTCCTCACCGGAATGATGACCGCATCCGACACCGCGACGGCGTTCTCAATCAGGTCCATGTCAAGCGGCGGCGTGTCGATGAAAAGCCACTTGACGCGGCCTCCTGCCCTGAGCGCGGCCACTCCCGTGGTGATGTTGGTGATCTCGCATTCAAGCCGTGGATTCATCGGCTGGCCTCGCGTGACCCACCATTGCTCCAAATTGGCTTGGTCGGCGTTGAGGTCGATCATGCACACGCCAAGAACTTCTCGCGGCTGGCCCTGACGGCGAGCAATGTCGTCAAGCTGGTCTTGCCGGACCCGCCCTTGGGAGCGGCAATGGTGATCACTTTCATCTGCTGGCCTCAACCGGCTATCCACGATTCGATATAGTAGATATCCACTATATTGAGATAGCGGCTATCTCTCTCTATTTTTGAATAGCCGTAAAGACGATCCTGGTCAAGGGCAGCTAGGATAGTTGCCGGCGCAAGCCGATAGCCGATATCCAGTACCGGGGCGGAAGGACGAATTTCGTTGGTGAGCATGGAGATATCAGCCAATGCCGAAATAAATAGACGATATCGGCGATCCTTGTTTGACGATTTTGCAGTTATCCATGCCATGCACGATGCTGGATATCCGCTACTTGCCTGGTCTGGCTATCCGCGCTTTCCGAGGTGCTCTCGACGAATTTCGACTGCTCAACTTTGAGCAGTCCAGTGCCGTGCGCGAGCCGGACGGCGGATTTTCGCGGACGCAAAATTGCGTCGGCTGAGTCTGGATGCTCGGAGCCAAGCTGCGCCAGGAAGGCGGCCCGAAGATTATCAATCTGTGGTTCCGGCCGCTTCGGCGCTTCGCGAAAAGCGCTTATATTATTCTCGGCGATCTCGCCGCAAATCCGATCGAGTTCGCGGGGCGTTATATTAGTGCCGCTCCAGTGCCACCCGGCATCGATTCGCGGCGAAGAAGCCAATCGGTAGAAAGCCTTCTTCGCCAGCGACAGAATCTAAACCGTAGGCCAGAGCGAGGCTATCTGGCGGCATGTCTGTTCTATGTCCCTCCGCCTCGCGACGATTGCTTTTACGCCATCGAAGACTTGGCCTGTCCCTATGTCCAGCACGAAGCAATGTTCATAGCTCGACGCGCCATCTTCGATGAGATGGTCATTGCAGTAGAACTGCAGCGCCGTCGAAATGTATTGAGCGGCGTCCTCGTTCAGGGGAAACGTTTTGGGAAAATGCAGTTTGATGCCGCCTACCAGGGGGACTCCCGAGCGCTTCTTTGCGTGTAAAGTGATTTCCGGACGAACGCTGACAGATACGCCGTTGCAGGTTATGTGTGGCGCTTGATGTGCGCCCAGCTTTGGCTCTCCGCCTTTCAACTCGATCCGGTCAACCATGTTTATGAAGTTCTCTATGGCGTCGATGTTGCCTTCGACCCGGCGGCCTTCTTGGACGCAATTAGCGGTTTTCTGACCCAAAAGCTTTATGGCGTTATCCAGCGGCATAAGGTCCTGCATTCCGTCGGCTATGCATTTAGCAATCGCATCAGTGGCCTCTCTGTAGTATGGGGTTATATAATCCTGTGGATATTTGGCATCGTGTAGGATTCGGTTTTGGCGTCCAGCTTTCACGGTCATGTATTCGCCAAGTTTGTTAACCGAAATCCTTGGGGCTTTGTCTTTCTGTGCCATGATTTTTCCTAATGAGGCGCGCTATGGAAGAATTCCTTTTCGTAAAACAGATCAGCAAGACAAAGTCCCTTTGCATCGGCCCCATTACGCGTAGGGAGTCCGAAAGCATAGAGGATTTGGCTCTCGCGAGCGGAACAGGCTTCTACCTATTCTTGGTGGATACGGGCGCCGCAGAGCAGCCTGTCGCAGTTCTTGCTAAGGTCTGTTCTTATGAAGCCGCTTGTGGCCTAGCTGAAATTATGCGAGGCGGCCAAGTGGCTTTGGCAGCTTAGTCATGGTCATGGGGGGAAGAATCCGGCCATTGCGGTACTCCTGTTGAGGGTAACCGAGCCGGACTTGACTGGCCGAGCGAAAGCAGGAACATAGCGCTGTTGGAAAGAGATTCCCGCTTGCCGACTCTCAAATCGGCGGGATACTTGGCCGCACAGGGTGGTTCAGACCCTGTGCGGCCCTAGATATAGCCGGCGAGACAAACTCGCAAGCGCAACATGTTGCGCAAAAACACTTAAGTTTTCTTGACAGTTTTACGTTTTTTCAAAGCCTTACGATTTACCTTTGCGCAGGTTTGAGTCGGGTTAGTTTTCACGCTATGCGATTGCGTCAATCCGCCGATAGGTCAGGCGTTCTTCTTTTTGCCGCCGACGAAAGTCTCGTCCTTGTTCTCGCTGCCGATGCCGCCTGCGGGGACTTCTTCGCGCATAGCCTCTCTAAGGCGCATGGTCATGAACCAAGCGGTTTTGTAAGTCACGCCAAGCATACGTTCGATCTGCTTTGACGAGACGCCTTTCTTGCTGGCTCCCATGAGATGGGCGGCGAGAACCCATTTGTGCAGCTTGATCTTGGAGCGCTCGAAGACGGTTCCAACCGTAACGGAGAACTGCTCACGGCAAGCGTTACACTGGTACAGCCCTTTGCGATGCGCCTTGCCCTTTAGTGCCGTCGCTTCGAGAGTGCCGCAATGAGGGCAGACGGGACCATGCGGCCAAAGCTGGCCTTCCAGGTGCTCGAGAGCTGCGTCTTTGCCGGCGCTGGGGAATCCGAAGGGGTGGGATGGAAGCGATCATCAGGCGCGGCGACATGCCGAAACCGATCAAGCTTAGCTATCGGCTGGCCATGTTCCGCCTCGCCGACGTTGAGGCGCTGGAAGCGAAATGGGCGGCGGCAAGCGCCAAGCGGGTGGCATGATCGTGGGCAACGCTATCCCGAAACGAAATGCCCCGAATTAAATAGGGTGAAATCGCGACGGCCGTCTGCAAAACGCTGCACGACAAGACACGACAAGACGGAGAACCGAGCGCATGACCGAGACACTCACCCCGCAATGGCCTGCGACTGAGGCCGATTTGCCGATGTACTTGACGCCAAGCGCGTTCGCCCAGCTTCGAGGCTGTTCGACGAAATCCCTCGAGCGCGAGCGCGTTTCGGGGGTGGGGGCGCCTTTCGTCAAGCTCGGGCGCAAAATCGCGTACCGGAAGGCCTCCGTGCTCGCATGGCTGGAGAAACAAGAGGTGGCGAGTGTCGCCGAGGCCAAACGCCGGGAGCGCGAGCGGCTTGCTGCCGGCCGAAATTAAAACGCCCCGCTGTTAGCGAGGCGTGTGGTGATTTAGTGGGTGTGCTTCTGACGCTCAAGCCCTTGGCACGGGCGGGCATCTGGTGTGTGGCGTTTGCGTGATCCGCTCGGCATTTTCCAGATGCTGAGGAATTGAAAAAACGGAGGCTTAGCGATGCCCCGCTGCAATACGAATAGCAATCAACGTATAGCTGCGCCGCGAATCTCGCGCAAGGGCGATTTACGCAGGCCTCCTCATATGAGGAGCATCCCACAATGGGAGCAGCTAAACGAGGCCCGAAGCCTGTAGACGTTGCCGGCATTGACCGCCGCGCACTTCAGCACCGCGACACGTTCATCACTTCGCCGCCAGAACCGGTGACGGTCGAAGAGAGAGACCAGAGCCGCGCTCAAACCGCGGCGCCCGCCCTCGTGACGCTGATCACCAATTCACGCGGTGAACCGCTCTCGAAGCGGATCGATCTTGTAGATGGTCATCTGAAGAAGAAGCCGGCGGCCGAGCTGGTCGAGGGTCACGCGGAGCGCGTTGCAATCGCTTCGCTTTCCCAACTCGCGGAGCTGATAGAGGGGTTGACATCCGATCAGGCACTAAGCCACGGCGTTTCGGAGAAACCATCCGCACGCATCGTTACGAAAAAGATGCTGGCAACCGGCGCTTATCCCGATGCCATCGCTCGCGATCTTCAGCACTTCAGATGGCACGACGGCTCCGGCGTCAGCATGTTGGATTTCGACAGACTCACGGGCGGGGCGCCCTGGCTCTCACACGAGGTCGACGAGCTGCTTTGCCGCGCGCTGCCATGGTGGCCAATGGCCGCACGGTTGTACCGGCCCAGCGTCAGCGCCTTTGTCTATGACGAAGCCGGCAACGAATTATCCGGCACGGGATCGCTGCGTTGCTATGCGCTCGTGGACAAGGCGACCAACATCCCGTTTCTCGGCGTGGCGATAGCAGATGCGCTTTGGAAGGCTGGTCACGGACGGATTGAGTTTTCCGGCGCCGGCTCGATGCTGGTCCGCTGTCCGGTGGATACGGCGGTATGGAGTCCGGAGCGGCTGGATTTTGCCGGGCCTGCCGTTCTCGGCGCCGGTCTGATCCAAAAGCGTCCCGAGCCCCGGCAGATCGCCGGGGGCATCATCGACAGCGAAGCCGCGCTCGCAAATGGTCCTGGCAAGCTGTCGGTCGCAGATTGGCAAAGACAAAGCGCGGAGGTGCAAGCGGCCAAACGGAAAGCACGGCCCGAAGAAACGCGGCGCCGCAAGGCTTACGTTGCAAAGCGAGTTCGCGAGGATGTCGAGGCCGGCAGGTCCGAAGCGGAGGCCAAAGCGCAGTGGTCGCGTGCCGTCGAACATCATAATCTCGGCTCCGACTTCGGCATCATATTACAGGGCGGCGCGCCGATAACGGTCGGCGCTATGCTCGCCGATGCTGAGACCTTTCATGATGAAAGGTGTGGCGATCCTCTGGGAGAAAGCGACGATCCGCGCATCGCATATATCAACCTGAAGCCGGAAAGCGGGCCGCCGTACATCTACTCGCATGCCCACGGCGGCATCAAATACGATCTCGCCGCTCAGCCTGAATCGATGGAAGCAAAGAAGGGCAAGCGCTCGAAAAAAGCGGACGCCGAGGAAGGTGAGGAAAAGAAGTCTCAGACGGCGGTCCTCGTCGAGTTGGCGCAGCGCGCTGATCTCTTCCACACGGCAGACGGTGCTGCATGGGCCGATATCGAGATCGGCGGGCGCCGCGAGACATGGCCGGTCAAAAGCCGAGGATTTCGCCGGTGGCTGAAGCACCTCGTTTATGCGGAGATTGGCCGCGTTCCGAACTCGGAAGCGTGGGCCAACGCCACGTCGATGATTGACGCGCTCGCGACTATTCGCGGGGACCAGCGTTCGGTTTACATGCGGGTTGCCGAGCATGAAGGACGCATCTACCTCGACCTCGCCGATGAAAAATGGCGCGTTGTCGAAATCGATGCAGCCGGTTGGCGTATTATTCTGCGGCCCCCGGTTCGCTTCCGCAGAACATCCGGCATGCTTCCTCTTCCTGATCCGGTCGAAGGAGGCAACATCCAGAATCTCCGGCGTTTTTTGAACGTAAAGACGGATGATGATTTTGTGCTGGCGGTGGCATGGCTGCTGGGCGCTCTCGCTCCTGATGGCCCTTACCCCGTCCTTGTCGCAACGGGCGAGCAGGGCACGGCCAAGTCCACCTTCACCGCCCTGGTGCGCTCGCTCACCGATCCGAACGACACGCCATTGCGTTCAATGCCGCGCGAGGACCGCGATTTGTTCATCGCGGCGAATAACAGCCTTGTCGTCGCTTTCGATAATATCAGCGGATTGCCCGGCTGGTTGTCGGACGGTCTCTGCCGACTGGCGACCGGTGGCGGCTTCGCCTGCCGCACACTCCATGAGAATGACGAGGAAACGCGCTTCTCGGCGAAACGCCCGATTGTGCTCAATGGTATCGAGGACGTGGCGACGCGGGGTGACTTGGCCGACCGAGCGCTGATGCTGTCGCTTGAGCCGATCCCCGAGACGGAACGTAAGCGCGAGCGCAGCTTGTGGGCTGAATTCAGGAAAGCGCAACCCGGCATCCTCGGCGCGCTGTTGTCGGCAGTTTCGAGAGGCATCCAGAGATTGCCGTCGACGGAGCTCGAACGTCTCCCGCGCATGGCAGATTTCGCAATCTGGGCAACAGCTTGCGAAACCGCATTCTGGCCTGACGGCACCTTCATGCGGGCTTATACGGCCAACCGCGCGGAGGCCGTCAATGTTGTTCTTGATGCCGACGCGGTAGCACTCGCCCTGCGCTCGCTCATGGACATCCAGCAGCGTTGGACAGGAACCGCCAGCGATCTGCACGAGGCCCTGTCCGGCGTAGTAACAGAGACGGTAAAAAGAGGCCGCGAATGGCCCGGCTCCGCTCGCGCCTTGGGCGGACAGCTTAAGCGTCTCGGCCCGCCCCTGCGCAAAGTCGGAATTACGATTGAGCGCGTGCGCGGCGGAGGGCGGGCGAACGCAAGATTGCTCGTCATTAAGCAGCATGCTGCAGGCGGCGACGCCAAGCATACGGATGACTTTGCTTCCGAAACGTCCGATCGTCCGAAAGACGGTGAAAGTCGTTGCTCTGCAACGGTTTTTGCTTCGGACGCAAATGACGATGACAACCAAAGGCTTGCGTCCGAAGACAGTCATTTTGCGTCCGAAGGTTACGGCATGAATGGAAGTGCGGGCACTTCGGACGAAGCGCGGACGCAAGCGAAAATGGGTTTGCGTCCAAAAAAAACCTTGAAAGTCAACGTTTCGGACGATGAGGACGTTTCGGACGATGCTTCTCCGTCTAGCTTGGCGGACGGTGCTGCCGATGTGTGGGGGCGCGCGTTATGAGCGCCCTGGATATCCTTAAACAGGCCGAAGCGGCTGGCGTGAAGGTTTTCGCCGACGGCGATCTGTTGCGGCTGAGTGCGAAGGCTCAACCGGCGCCCGAGCTGCTCGAAGTTCTGAAGGCGCACAAGCACGAACTGCTCACCCTGCTGCGCGAGCCGCCGCGCCGACTGGGCCATAACCTGGACGAAGCCGCCGCCCGGATCGAGGCATGGCTCGCCGCTCTCGACAGGCTGCCAGGCAACTGCAGCCCCCAAGCTCACCGCCTGGCGCATTTCACGCGCAATTTCTGGCTTGGACCATGGGCACGTCCGGCGATCGATGGCGGATGGACAGATGGCGATCTACGCAATCTTCAGCCTGTATCGCGTGCGCGGTGGCGGATTTGCCGGGCATCACGTCCGGTGCCGGCAATGGAATGCCCAGCCGGATTTCGCCGCCGCCGCGATCCTCCCGAATATGGAGGCAGCACGCGCGTTTTTCGGCGAAGGGGCGCTGGCTCGACAGCTCTACGACTGTGCCGGTTGGGAGCGATAAACCGGCATTTCGACAGCATTACGCGCGATCGTGTGCGCGTGCGCGTCATGGGGTTGTAAAAATGGGGAAAAACAAAGGATTGTACCGAGCGCTGGCTCAGGCCCAGAAGCAAAGCGGGCTGAGCCCGATCGCCTTCATCGACAAGCACGGCATGGAATTTTTCCAGGCGAACTGGAAGCCACCCAAATCCGAGGCAAAACCTGTCGCTCGTTCGTTGCGACGCTCACCCGAGCGCAAGGCTCAGATCGAGGTCGAGCGGGGGAAACCATGGCGCGAGGAGTGGCGCGAGCCTAAGCCGTTGCGGAAGCACCTGCCGCGCTGCAATGCGTTGACGCGAGCCGGAGCGCCCTGCCAGGCGAAGGGGTTGGCCAATGGCAGGTGCAAAATGCATGGGGGTCGGAGCACCGGGGCCAAGACGCCAGAAGGGAAGGAGCGCATCCCCGCCGCACAGCGAGCGCGCTGGGAGCGCTGGCGCAAAGAGCGCGGTGGTGATGGCGCATCATCCTGATTTTGCAGGACGATATGCGCACATGTGGCACGTATCACGGGGTTAAAACTCCGCCTCGAACAACGGCCGCGCCATTCTGAGTTTCTGGGGACTGCGCCGAACTGGAAATTGACGCCGCGCGCCATCCTGGTCGAGGCCAAGGAGGACATCAAGAAGCGCCTCGGCCGCTCGCCCGGCGGGGCGACCCGGTGGTGATGGCCTGGCACGACGGCCTGACCTATGCCGTGGCACAATTGGCGCGCCATGGCGGCCAGTCCTGCCATCAGATCGATTACGATCCATTCGCCGCGGCTTGGAAACGGCCGGGCAGCCAGCCCTCGCAGGATTATGACCCACTCCACGAGGCGCGGCCGTCACGGAGTAGCGGTCTCGACGGCGATCCTTACGCGGACCAGCGGTATCGGCGGCGGTAGCCCATGCCATTACCGCTTCGTCCGCCCTATCGCCACTTTTGAAATGCTAATAGCAACCCAATTCCTGCAAATGTACCGAGTGCGCCGACAACTTCCGGCGGCCAGCCGCGAAACAATGGATTAATTGCCGCGTCGATCATGCTCACCACAATCCCTCCGCCCAGAAGAGCCAGAAATGTGAAGAATATCAAGAAAGGCAGCTCTTTTCAGGCCCGCGCATGCTCTGCCATAACCTCAGCCGCTCGTCTTGACAACTCTCTATCCTCCTCTTCTTCTAAATCGCGACGAGATCGATAGCTCGCCCGCACAGTTTCGCTCGACGCTGATGTGGTGGCTTCCTTCGAAGCCAAGGATTGCAGAATTTCCTCGTGCATGAATGCGCTCCCTTCGCTCATTTTTGATGACGTAGAGAGCATTGGAGGCAGAACCTTATGTCAGTCTGGGGCAAAAGAGCCGGCTCGCGCGTCTGCAACGAAGGCTAGGCTGGGTGCGCTCAAGACTGCGCGAGACGATGAATATAGATGACCGTTCCGCCCACAATCGCGCCTATTGCACCCCACGCAAGAACGTAAAGCCAATATAGATCAAGGTAGCGCCACGAACGGCCGAGCCATACCCTATGAGCCAGGGGATTTTGATCTACCAACATCGCGCCGCAGAGCACGCCAATAAATACCCCGAGCCCGACCGCACATATAAGCGCTACCTGATGCTCTCGTTTCCACCGCAACGGATTCAGGATTGTTGACCGCACGATTTCGTGGAAGATATTTCCAAGCGCATCTTTTGCTCGGTCGGCAGGGGCTTCGATGACGGGGCTTCCGAGCGTAGCTACATTTCGTGAGCTAGCGTCCGGCGGTTGGTCAAAAACATCGTTCATAAGCTGAGTGAGTTCGTCTTGCGACATGCACTGAGCAAAGCCGTTGCGGTAGAGGACCTGCCGGTTGTCGGCAACGCGCGCGAGATCGTGGCGCCCGGCGCGGTCATAGGCGGCTTTGATGCGTGGCTCCAGTGCAGCCATGCGGCTTTCGATTTCCGCCTTCCTGGCGCGCAGGGGAGCCTCGAAGCGCTCTTTCATTTCGCCAGAGGCGATCTTCTGGAAGATGCTGAATTCTGAGTGTTCAGCGTTCCGGCGCGGAACGCTCGGATTTTTCTGCGGTCACCGCTGTGTAAGGATTGTTCTGCCCTTCGGTTCGCCACTGACCGTATTTTCCGGCGATCGCCGCTTCGATGAGCAGGGTTTCTAAATTCGGGCGGCCTTTGTAGACTTCGGCGTAGCGCTCGCGAATCCGCTGGCTTTCGATCCAGCCTTGGCTTCGGGCTGCATTTTCCAGCGTCGCCCATTCTTGAAGGGTGAACAGATCAAGATGGCGCAGTGCATGGACACCCATCTCACTGAAGAGCCCAAGCTTGTTTTCTGCATCACTGACAATCTTGATCATCAGATCGTTGGGGTTGAACGAGGCAAGAAGTTCGCCGTTGCCGCCCACCCTATAGCGCAGGTCAACATTCGATTTGTGAGTGTTCGGTCCGGCTTTCTTTTCCATGGATTGATTCTCGTTAGCATCGCAGGGGGTGCGAAATCCAACGAGACTGGCACTACCGTGGCACTAGGGGAAACAAAGTTGCAACGCGATATCTTGCTAAGTCATTGAAATAATTGGTGTCCCCGCCGCGATTCGAACGCGGGACCTGCAGCTTAGGAGGCTGCCGCTCTATCCTGCTGAGCTACGGGAACCAGAGTCTTAAGCACAGCTTTACTTGCCTCTCGCCGCGACGGCAAGCCCCGCGACGGCGTGGCCGCCCGCCATGGGTAAACCCCGCGTGAGTCTGCGTAGGTACTGACCAGCAGGTCCGCGATGCAATGAGCTTTGCTATAAGGACGATACAAAACAAGAACAAGTGCCTCTTGCCGTTCCCGCACGGAGACCGCCATGCCCAAAACCGCGCCCGCAAACATGCCGAGACATCCGCGCGTCGCGGCCCTGGCGCTCCTGCTCTGCCTGAGCCCGGTGACGGCGGCACATCCGGAATGTAAAGGCGACGATGGCGGCACAAGCATCGTCACCGATATACAGGAAGGCGAAACGCTGATTCTGGAGGATGGCCGCGCGGTGCGTCCGGCTGGTGTCATCGGGCCCAAGCGCGCTAGGGGCGGACCGGCATCCGAGGCGCGCGTCGAAATGGAAAAAGCGCTGTCTGATTTAACTCTCGGCAAGAAGATCGCGCTCCATCTCGGCGAGCGCAAGCGCGACCGCTATGGAAGGGTGCTCGCCCAGATCATGGTCCTACAGGGTAACGAAAGCGTCTGGTTGCAGGAACGATTGATCGGCGACGGCCTGGCGCGGGTGATTTCCTTTCCCGAGAGCCGCCTTTGCATCCCGGAGCTTCTGGCCAAGGAGGAAGATGCACGGCGGAGGCAGCAAGGCTTCTGGAAGAGCGGATTTTTCGCCGTCAGATCGGCCGATGCGGAAGACCAGCTTTCCCGTCTCGCGCAGAGCTATGAGATCGTGGAAGGCGAAGTTCAAAACGTCGCCGAGATCAAGGGCAAAACCTACCTCAATTTCGGCGCGGATTGGCGCAAGGACTTCACGGCGTTCATTTCACCGCAAAGCGCGAAATTGTTCGGGCGTGCCGATGCCATCGGACCGATGACCGGTTTCAACGCGGCGGCGCTGAAAGGCAGGCGCATCCGGGTACGGGGCTGGCTGAAGAACTTCAACGGCCCCTCGATAACCGTCACTCATCCCGAGCAGATCGAGATTGTGGACCAGAAATCGGCGGCGGCGGCCGGGCAGTAAGCGCATCGCCTTTCGCTGCTCTGCCCCACTGCGTCGGTGTGTCCTGGTTACGACATAGCCGCGCCTTGAGCCACATCCAGCTTCCATTCCGCAGCGCAGCATGCTATCCACTTGCTTCGGGCCAATGAGGGCCTATATCGGTGTTGAGCCGCGTGAAGGACTAAGGCCGGGCTACCGTTTGAGTTTGCCCCCTCTGTTCTCCTGCTCAGCCCTTCGGAATATCCAACAGACACCCAGGCCACGCGGGGAGTCTCAAGCTCCGCCCCACGCTGCGCCGGACCGCATTTGCGCCGTCCGTCCGCGCTGATGGCCATCTTTTGAAAGAATGAGAACCTTGACGAATTTTAATGAATTTGGGCTCAATCCTGCGCTTCTGAAGGCGCTCGCCGACGAAGGCTATACGGTGCCGACGCCCATACAAACTCAGGCGATCCCGCATGTGCTCGCCGGCCGCGATCTGCTCGGCATTGCTCAGACGGGCACCGGCAAGACGGCGGCATTCGCTCTGCCGATCCTGCATCGGCTGGCGGCGAACCGGCGCCCGGCGCTTCGCCAGGGCGCGCGCGTGCTGATCCTTGCGCCGACGCGGGAACTGGCTAGCCAGATCGCGCAGAGCTTCAGGACCTATGGCCGCCATATGGGGCTGAGCGTTGCCACCATGTTCGGCGGCGTGTCGCACCGGCCGCAGATCGCATCGACGCGCAATGGCGTCGATGTGCTGGTCGCCACGCCGGGCCGGCTGATCGACCACATGGACGAGCGCAACATCGTGCTCTCCGGCACGGAAATCCTGGTGCTGGACGAGGCCGATCAGATGCTCGACATGGGCTTCATCCGGCCGATCAAGCGCATTCTCTCGCACATTCCGGCGAAGCGGCAGAACCTGTTCTTCTCCGCGACGATGACACCGGATACCAGCAAACTCGCCGCCGAAATCCTGCGCGATCCGGTCGAAGTCGCCGTCACGCCTCGCGCCAAGACGGCTGACCGCGTGGCCCAGCAGGTCATTCACATCGAAGCCCCCAAGAAGCGCGCCCTGCTGGTGGAGTTGTTCTCGAACCCGGCGCTTAGCCGTGCGCTAGTCTTCACGCGCACCAAGCGCGGCGCCGACAGGGTCGCCCGGCATCTGGAATCTTATGGCGTCGAAGTTTCGGCCATCCACGGCAATAAGAGCCAGGGACAGCGCGAAGCCGCGCTTGCGGCCTTCAAGGCAGGCCACATCCGCGCGCTTGTCGCGACGGACATCGCGGCGCGCGGCATCGACGTCGATGAAGTGACGCATGTGGTGAATTACGAATTGCCGAACCTCCCGGAGAGCTATGTTCACCGTATCGGCCGCACCGCTCGCGCAGGCGCGGAAGGCATCGCCATCTCGCTGTGCGACGCCGAGGAACGCGCCTATCTGCGCGACATCGAAAAGCTGATCCGGCAATCCATCCCTAGTTCGAACCGCTGCGGCGACGCGACCCTGATCGTCGACGAGCGCGGCGGCGGAAAAGGCGATGACGACGATCGTGCCGATCGGCGCGGCTCGCGTCAGGGCCGGCCCCAGCGAAACGGACAACGGCAGGCCGGCAGAGGCGCGGGTCCAGGCCGCTCGGGCGAGGCCTATGCCGCGTCTCCCGCGGGCCGAGGCAGACCCGGAGCCGGCAAGCCCGCCGGTCAGCGGCAGGGCGCTGCGGCCGGCAAGAGCAATGTCAGTGCGCACGCCGCTGGCGGCGAACGCCATCAGGATGCCGGCCGGTCCCGGCCCAACAATCGCTTCGCCGGCCCGGCGAGCGGCAGTTGGGGACCGGGAAAAAAGGGCGGCGGACAGCGCCAGCAGCCCTCCCGTTAAGCGGGATCAGCTCGGACCGGCGGGGCGGATGGGATATCTCCTCGCCCCGACCGCGCGAAGCTCACCCATCGCCGCCCCTGATCAACTGGAGGATAATCGCTCCCGGCCGGATCGCGTTTCGGGCTTACGCGGCAATGTTGGCGTTCGCCCAGGACGCCAAAACCGCTTGGATGCTGCAAGAATCCGCCGCACCAATGCTCTAATAATCCACCCGCACCAGATACAGCCCGCACGGCGGTGCCATGGCACCGCAGCGGCTCCTGTCCTGCGCCGCGAGCGCCTCGCGCACATGGTCCGGCGCCCATTTGCCCTCGCCGACCAGCTTCAGGCAGCCCACCATTGAGCGCACCTGATGGTGCAGGAACGATCGCGCCGAGGCGCGGATCGTGATCGCCTCGCCGGACCGGCTCACCTCCAACATGTCGAGCGTCTTCAACGGCGATTTCGCCTGGCATTCGCTGGCCCGGAACGTGGTGAAATCGTGCCGCCCCACGAGATGGCCCGCTGCCTCGGCCATCGCATCGGCGTCAAGCGGCGGCCCGACGCGCCAGGCGTGGTCGCGCTCGATCACCAGCGGCGCGTTGCGGTTGACGATCCGATAGAGATAATGGCGGGCCTTGGCGGAAAATCGCGCATCGAACGCTTCCTGCACCTGCTCGCATGTGAGGATCGCGATCGGCGCCGGCTTGAGATGAAAGTTGATGGCCTTCAGTACCGTTTCCGCCGGCCAATCCTTCTCCAGATCGATATGGGCGACTTGGCCGAGCGCGTGGACGCCGGAATCGGTCCGGCCCGCGCCGCGCGGCGTGAAGGGCAGCCCGCAAAATGCGGCGATCGCGTCGCGCATCCGCTGCTGGACCGAGGGAGCATTCGCCTGCATCTGCCAGCCGGCGAAAGGCGTCCCGTCATATTCGATCGTCAGCTTGTAGCGTGGCATGAAGGTGCGGCCCAGAATTCCCGCCTTGAGGCTTTTCCGCTCCGATTGAACCGGAGTACGGCCCTAATTCTTTGTTTTATCGCAATTTTCACGACGCAAACCGACATTCATTCCCGCCCTCGCGGGGGCGTGCCTTGCCGAAAAATACCCGCGCTTGTCGTCATTCCCTGAAACGGCTTCGGTGCTATCCCGAGAATCGATCCGCGCTGATTTCCCATATGTCATCCGCGAACGCGACACGCCATCCCCTACTTGCCCCCGAGACGAGGGCACGGCCGCTAAACTGGCTTAAGCAGCACATGCCGCTTCTTGCCGAGGGACAGCTTGATCACCCCATCGCCGTTCACGGCGCTGGGCGTCAGCATCGCCTTGTCGTCCTTGACCGCCGCGTCATTGATCCGCGCGCCGCCGCCCTGGATGAGCCGCCGCGCCTCGCCGTTCGATGAGGCCAGCCCCGCCCGCACGAAGGCCGTCAGCACGCCCAGCCCGGCCTCGATCTCGGCGGCGGGCACCTCGATCGTGGGCAGCCCCTCGGCAGCCTCGCCCTCGCTGAAGGTGCGGCGGGCCGTTTCGGCGGCCTGCTCGGCGGCGTCACGGCCATGCGCAAGAGCCGTGACCTCGGTCGCCAGCACGATCTTGGCGTCGTTGATCTCCGCGCCCTGCAGCGCTTCAAGCTGGGCGATCTCGTCAAGCGGCATGTCGGTGAACAGCTTTAGGAACCGGCCGATATCCGCGTCCTCGGCATTGCGCCAATATTGCCAATAATCGTAAGGGTTGAGCATCTGCGCGTTCAGCCACACTGCCCCTTGCACGCTCTTGCCCATCTTCGCGCCGGACGCAGTGGTGAGCAGCGGCGTCGTCAGCCCGAACAGCTCGGTGCCCTCCACCCGCCGGCCCAGATCGACGCCGTTGATGATATTGCCCCACTGATCGGACCCGCCCATCTGCAGCCGGCACCCCTGGCGCCGGTACAGTTCGACGAAATCATAGGCCTGGAGCAGCATGTAGTTGAATTCCAGGAAGGTGAAGGGCTGCTCGCGGTCGAGCCGCAGTTTGACGCTGTCGAAGGTCAGCATCCGGTTGATGGTAAAATGCGGTCCATATTCGCGCAGGAAATCGATATAGCGCAGGTCGCTGAGCCAGTCGTCATTGTCGACCATGCGCGCCTGCTTCGGGCCGTCGCCGAAATTCAGGAACTTTGCCGCATCGGCCTGCATGCCGGCCTTGTTGGCCTCGATCTGGTCCTGCGAGAGCAGCTTGCGGCTTTCATCCTTGCCCGACGGGTCGCCGACCTTGGTTGTTCCGCCCCCCATCAGCGCAATGGGCTGATGTCCGGTCTGCTGCAGCCGGCGCAGCATCATGATGCCGATGAGATTGCCGATATGCAGGCTTGGCGCGGTGCAATCGAAGCCAATATAGGCGGTTATCGTTTCCTTCGCCGCAAGCGCGTCGAGCGCGGCAAGATCGGTGCACTGATGGATATAGCCGCGGCTTTGCAGAACGTTTATAAATTCCGACTTTGGTTTTATCATAGTCTTGGCTTTCTGCGGCTATGTGCGAGACCGCGCTGATGGGGAGCAATCGATAGCGCGGCATGGATAGCGTTGCCCGCGCGGTCGCGGATATAAGGATATTGAGCTTTTGATTTCCCGATCCTCATAACAGGTTCGGCTTCACCTTGCACCGATGTAGCGAGCAGTTGATGAAAGCAATTGGATTGATGAGCGGTACCTCGATGGACGGGGTGGATATTGCGCTGCTTGAAACCGACGGAGAGCGGATCGAGGCCTTCGGTCCAGCGGGCGGACGGGAATATACCGGCGAGGAGCGTGCCTTCCTGCGCGAAGCGGTGGAGGCGGCGGCGCAGCTCGGCGACCGCGAGGACAGGCCGGGCATTCTGGCCAAGGCCGAGCAGCTCATCACGCAAATTCATGCCGAGGCGATGGATACCTTCTTGGTGGAGCATCGCTTGCAACGCGAGGATGTGGGCGTCATCGGCTTTCACGGCCAGACGGTGCTGCATCGCCCGGAAGCGGGCCTGACGGTGCAACTGGGCGATGGGCAACTGCTCGCCGATCTCACCGGCATCGACGTGGTTTACGATTTCCGCGCCGAGGACATGGCCCAGGGCGGCGAGGGCGCGCCATTCGTCCCCGTCTATCATCGCGCCTTGGCCGAGTTCGGAGCGCTGCCGCGCCCGGCCGTCATCGTGAATATCGGCGGCGTGGCGAATGTTACATTCATCGGCGACGACGGAGAGCTGCTTGCGTTCGACACCGGCCCCGGCAATGCGCTGATCGACGACTGGATGCTGCGCCGGCTTGGGGAAGCGCGGGACGAGAACGGCCAACTTGCCGCGCAAGGGCAGTCCGACGGCAGAGCGCTTGAAGCGCTGCTCGCAGATCCGTATTTCCTGCGCAAGCCCCCCAAATCGCTGGATCGCAATGCCTTTCCGCTTTCCGCCGTAGAGGGTCTATCGCCCGAAGACGGCGCCGCGACGCTGACGGCATTCACGGCGGCCTCGCTGATCTGCGGCGCGGCGCATTTCCCTGCAACGCCCAGCATCTTCGTGCTCAGCGGCGGCGGAACGCGCAACGCCACACTTGTCGGCACATTGCGCAAGCTTCTGCCAGGCCGCATCGAGCTGGCCGACGATCTCGGCTGGGACGCGGGCGCCATCGAAGCGCAGGCCTTCGCTTTCATGGCGGTGAGAAGCTTGCGCGGCTTGCCGATTTCGTTCCCTGGCACGACCGGCGTGCCAGGACCGACCATCGGTGGCGTCCTTGCCCAGCCGTCGGAAGCAAACTCCCTGGAATTCGAGAACAGTTTTGCATGATGGGGGCTCACAAAGGGTCCGGCGCGCGGGCGACATGGAACGCGCCCCGGGGCGTAGGCGTTTTGAATCCCGCCAGCGCGTAAGGAGGCGGTCCCGATGCAATCACCTGCCGAAGACGATCGGAAATCCGATGCCGAGGGCGTAAACGCACGCGAACACAGCGAATACGCTGGCTCGGACGACAGCGAAGCTGAGGCCCGCCCGCACGAGAAGGGCGACTATCGCGATCCGAATAAGCGCGTCACGGGCCGGGGAAATGCCAGCAAGGGCCCGTGGAAGGAACAGGGCGGCGCCGGCCAGGGTGAGAATTACGGCTCTCGCGACCAGGGGCAGACACCGCCGCCTCCGGGCAGCGCGAAACAGGAGCGCTGATTGGCCGTTACCCAGCGCCCCGTTCTGCGGATTGTGCTTCGGCGGCCTGAAAAATCAGGGCGGTGAACCGGGCAACGCCGCTCTCCAGATCACCGGAATTGTCCAGATCGCTCAACCACTCCGCTTGCGGCAGGTGGAGTGCGCTGGCGCGTTCGAGCCTCTCGTCGATGGCATCGGCCGTTTCACGGCCTCGGGCGAGCAGCCGCTCCCGCAGCACCTCAGGACGCGCGATGATCTGAATGACGCGCGTGCGCGGCCATTTCTGCCGCGCTTCGCTGATGACCCGGCGCGACACGTTGAGCACGACGATCTGGTCAGCGCCCAGCATCTCCAGCACCTCGGCACCGATGCTGTAGCCAATGCCATAGGCTCGCCAGCAGAGGAAAAAACCGCCCTGCCGGTCCAGTCGCTCAAATTCGGGGTTCGAAATGGCCGCGTGCGGCTCCCCCAGTTGGCTATCGCGGGTGATGAACCGCTGCGGAAAGACGAAGCGCCGATCCCCCTGGAAATGCGCGCGGGCAGCATTGAGCAGCGTATCCTTGCCGGCTCCCGAAGGGCCGACCACGAGCACCAGCGTACCGCCCGCCGGCGTTTCCCCGACGGGCAGAACGGCTGGAGCGGGTGCCGTGTCAGGCAATTTTTACGCCCCCCCGCCACACATCGCGGATGACCGGCGCTCGCTTCGTCTTGCGAAAACGCACCAGGTCGCCGCGAAGGCCCAGCGCGATCTCGCCGCGATCATCGAGCCCGACGGCGCGGGCCGGGTTGCGGGTGACGGTGGCTAAGGCTTCGGGCATCGTGATACTGTCAGCCGAGCCCTCCAGCAGCAGCGCGCCATAAAGCAGCGAGCCGGGCACGTAGTCGCTGGAGAGGATATCGAGCACGCGATTCTGGCCAAGTTCCCGCGCCGAGACGTTGCCGGAATGCGATTGGCCGCGCACGATGTTGGGTGCCCCCATCAGCACTTGCAGCCCTGCGGTATGCGAGGCCCTGGCCGCCTCGATCGTGGTCGGAAATTCGGCGATGGCCATGCCGTCGCGCAGGGCTTCCTCAACATGGGGAAGTGTGGCGTCATCGTGGCTCGCCAGCTTCAACCCGCGCTCATTGGCAAAGGACACCACAGCGGCGCGATTGCGGGCGCTGTGATTGCGCTGATCCTCCTCGCGCTGGGTGATGAACGAGGCAAGTTCTTCATCCGTCATGCCGAACTTGCCCTGGTAATATTCGCGATAGCGGTTGAGGTCGGTGAATTGCCGCTGGCCGGGCGTGTGATCCATGACGGAGAGCAGCCGCAAGCGCTTATACTCCATCAGCGGTTCCAGCAGCTCGATCATGCCGTGATAGCTGACCTCACAGCGCCAATGGAAATAGTGGTCGGCCTTTAGCGCGCCGTCGGCCATCTGCTCTTCGATCGCGTCGCTCATCTCGCCAAGCAACTGTACGCGCGCCGTGCGGCTATGCACTTCGCCGACGCAGATCGCGTTGAAGACTGTCGTTATGCCGGCCGAAGCGATCTCGCGGTCATGGCCCAACACCGCGGCGTCGCACGGCCAATAGGTCGCCGGGCGCGGGGTGACGTGCCGCTCCAGATTGTCGGTGTGTAATTCGATCAGTCCGGGAATGAGGAAGTCACCCTCGCAATCGATGGCGGACGAAAGCTGCGATGTCCCTTCTGAAATGCCGGTGATGACATCGCCTTCAGTCACCAGCGTACCGTCTAATACGCGATCACGCAGGACCAGGCGCGCATTGGTCAGGATCGTCTCGGTCATTCGCCTTCATCTTCCTCATAGCCGAGCAGCGACAACGCCCTCGCCTTCATGCCGTTCACGCTTGCGTAATGCACCAGCGCTTCCTCGCGTCCATGCGTCACCCAGATCTCGCCGGCGCCCGTTTCCGCCATCGTCTGCGTCAGCTCGTCCCAATCCGCATGGTCGGAGATCACCAGCGGCAATTCGACCAGCTGCTGCTTGGCCCGCGCCCTTATCTGCATCCAGCCCGAGGCCGCGCAGGGCACCGGGTCCGGCAGCCGGCGCGACCACCGGTCGGCGATCGCGCTCGGCGGCGCGAGCACGATTTCGCCTTTCAGCGTCTCCTTCGCCACTCCCGCCACCGGACGGAAGTCGCCCAACTCGACGCCAAGCTCGCGGTACAGCTCCGAGAGCCGCATCAGCGCCCCATGCAGATAAATCGGCTTGTCATAGCCCGCCTTACGCAACTCCGCGATCAGCCGCTGGCATTTGCCGAGCGAATACACCCCGACGAGATGACAACGTTCGGGGAACAAGGCATTCGATCTTAGCAGTTTTTCTATCTCTTCCGCGACAGGTGGATGACGGAATACGGGAAGACCGAAGGTCGCCTCCGTGATGAAGATGTCGCAGCGGGCCAGCTCGAAGGCGGCGCAGGTCGGGTCGGCGCGGCGCTTATAGTCGCCGGAGACGATGGCGCACGCGCCGCGATATTGGAGGAACACCTGCGCGCTGCCGAGAATATGCCCCGCCGGCAGCAAGGTGACGCGGACATCGTGGCAATCGATCGCTTCGCCGTAAACGGCCGGCTGGCGGCTGGCGGTGAACGCCTCGCCATAGCGGACAGCCATAATTTCCATCGTCTCTTGCGTGGCAAGGACCGCCGCGTGGCCCGGCCGCGCATGATCGGCATGTCCATGGGTGATAATGGCGCGGTCGACCGCACGGGTCGGGTCGATATAGGCGCGCGCGGGCGCGCAATAGAGGCCCTGAGGTCGGACCTCCAGCCAGCTCTTGGGATGCGAGGATTTTGTGCCGGTGTTCACCTGGGTAAAGTAAGCAGCTTTGGGGTGTTCGCCAACGGCTGCGGGGTCCCAAAAAGCGTAAGGCCCGCTTTCCTTAACGAGCCGGACTTGTCCTGGACGGAGCCGTTGCAACGCGCTCGACCCATGCGGCCAACAGAGCCAGCACTATGTAGAAAACCAGTGCGGTTATCGCCATGGACTGCGTGGACAACGGCGGCGGGCCAAAATTCGCATAGAGCTGGACCACGGCAAGGAAAAGGATGTACCCCCAAAATAGGTACGGGCCGTTGGCGCTCGTGAACGTCGTCATTTGCGCATAAAACCACGCGCCGAGGCCAAGAATGATCAGCTCAAGTGGAAAGCTCAGAATGACGTGCCTCCAAAGGCCAAAACCAACCTTAGCCGTGTTGTCATAGAGCGGCAGATCGGGCACGTGCACAATGAGATCGAGGATCCAGTGTGAAAAGGATGCCGCCGCGACGAGACCGAAAATTCTTGCGCGATTTCCCCGCATAAACAGCGCGACGAAAGCACCGAGGATTAGCGAAAGCGCAATCGATCCGGGCAAACCATGCGTGTATGGCATGTAGTAGAGATCGAGCGCGTTGGCCTGGGTGAAGCTCGGAACGATCCGCAGCCGTTCAACGCCAAGGAGCACGAGGACCGACCAGACGACGTCCAGCCACTGCACCGCGATAAACCAAACCCAGAGCGGGACCCGTGGCGCCTTGGGTTTGAGTGCAAATGAAACTCCATAGTGGCCGACGAACATGGCTTTGGCTCCGATTGGAACACTAACGCCGTTGGGCAGTAAAAAAGCCGCGGGATGACCGCGATCATCGCTCAGCGCTCTGGCTGCCGCCATAATGCGACACGACCCGCACCGGCGTGCCGACCCCGGCCATCGTCGCAAGATGCGCAACGTGCTGGTTCATCATGCGGAAACAGCCCGAAGAGGCAGCCAATCCGATGGTCGTCGGGTCATTGGTGCCATGGATGCGGTAAAGCGTATTGCCCAGATAAAGCGACTTTGCGCCCAGCGGATTCTTGAGGCCGCCGGTCATTTTCTTCGGCAGGCCGGGTTGGCGCTCACGCATCTCCGCCGGAGGGTACCAATCCGGCCAGTCGGCAACGCGGCTTATGGTCTCCGTGCCGGTCCAATTGAACCCTTCACGGCCCACGGAGATGGGATATTCATAGGCCCTGTTGCCGGGCAGCACGTAATAAAGCCGCCTACCGCCGGAATCGATGATGATTGTGCCCGCCTGCTCCGCATTCGCCAGCTGCACCAAAGGCGGCGCTTCGGGGATGATGGAGGGTTGCCCGCCGCCATCCATGAATTCGGGAAACACGGTATTATACTGGCTCTGGCGCTCCCGGTCGGCATATTGGTCGTTCCGGCGGCGGTCGCTGTCGAAGACGGGCCTCCCGTCAACCCATCCGTCCATCGCCAGCGCCGGTGGCGAAGACGCAAAGCTCAAGGCTGTCCAAAGGCAGGCGCCCATCGATACGAAGTTTAGCTTGTTCACTTGAGTCCCCATCACTGCCATTCGCCAGATCTCCAAGATAACGCTCGAAATGCCGACGAGTTCTCCCTGCCCGAAACTTGCATGCCACTGAAACGGATGCCGGCTCCATGGTACTTCCGAGGGCGCGCCTTTATATAGTCGCCAGGGTAAGCGCGTCGGTTCGAGCCAGCAAACAGATTTCAATGGAAAGACTGCACATACGGCCGAGCGCCAAGGCGACCGTGCCCGGCTATGTCGACGCATGGTTCACCGGCAAGGGCTGGGAGCTGCGCCCCTATCAGCGCAAGATGATCGAGGCCTTCGCGCGCCGGCAATCGACCCTGCTGGTCGCCCCTACGGGCGGCGGTAAGACGCTGTCCGGCTTCCTGCCTTCGCTGATCGACATCCACGAGGCTCGGCCAACCGGGCTGCACACGCTCTACATCTCGCCGCTGAAGGCGCTGGCGAACGACATCGAGCGCAACCTCATCCGGCCGATCGCCGAGATGGGCCTGGACGTCACCGTCGAGAGCCGCACCGGCGACACGCCGCCCGCTAAGCGCAAACGCCAGCGCGAACGCCCGCCGCATATTCTGCTGACGACGCCGGAATTGATCATGCTGATGCTGTCCTATCCGGACGCGCGGCGCCTGTTCGCCAATCTGCGCTCGGTGATCGTCGACGAGGTGCACAGCTTCGCACCGACCAAGCGCGGCGATTTCACCGCGCTGGCGCTGGCGCGGCTGGCCGAGTTCGCCCCCGCCCACATCCGCTTCGGCCTTTCGGCGACGGCAGCCCGGCCTGACCAGCTCGCGGAGTGGCTGTCCTCCGGCGGCCGCCCCGCCGCCGTGCTCAAGGCCGGGCTTAGCGCGAAGCCGAATGTGCGCATCATGCGGGCGAAGAAGACCATGCCCTATAGCGGCTTCATGGCCCAATATGCGGTGCCCGATATTTATGCGGCGATCAAGGCGACGCGGAGCTGCATCGTCTTCGTCAACACGCGCGCCCAGGCAGAGATGCTGATGCAGTTCCTCTGGGAGGTGAACGAGGATTCGCTGCCGATCACCGTCTATCACGGCAGCCTCCAGCGTGAGCAGCGGCGCAAGACCGAGGCGATGATGGCGGCGGGAAAGCTTCGCGCCGTGGTCGCCACCGCCGCGCTGGAGCTGGGCATCGATTGGGGCGATGTCGATCTCGTCATCCAGGTGGGCGCGCCCAAGGGCGTCAGCCGGCTGTTGCAGCGCATCGGGCGGTCCAATCATCAGCTGGACGTGCCCAGCGAGGCGCTGCTCTGCCCGGCGAACCGCTTCGAGGCGCTGGAATGCCAGGCGGCGATGTCAGCCATCGCCAAGGTGTGCGCTGGACGGCGATGAGCCGGTCGACGGGTCGCAGGACGTCATCATCCAATATATCGTCAATTGTGCTTGCGGCGAAAGCGTCGATCCGGACGAGCTGTACGCCGAAGTCAAAGGCGTCCTCCCCTATGCGACCCTTGCGCGCGAGCAATTCGACAAGCTGTTCCGCTTCGCCGTCGATGGCGGCAACGTGCTGGCCAATTATGAGCGCTACAGACGGCTGCGTCAGAATCCGGATGGGCGCTATGGCATCGCCTCCAACGCGGTTCTCCGCCGCCACCGGATGAATATCGGCGTCATCGTCGAGGCGGCGCGGCTGAAGGTGATGAAGCTGAACAAGACGGGCAAGACCGGGCGCATCCTCGGCGAGGTCGAGGAGAGCTTCGCGCAAGGGCTGACGCCGGGCGACACGTTCATCTTCGCGGGCGAGATGCTGGCCTTCATGCGCATCCGCGACCTGACCATCGAGGCGCGGCCGGCGGCCGGCGGCGAGCCGAAAATCCCGGCCTATGCGGGCGGCCAGATGCCGCTCTCCACCTATCTCGCCGACGGCGTCCGCCACGTGCTGAGCACGCCGTCAAGCTGGCGCCGCCTGCCGCGCGACGTGCGTGAATGGCTCCGGTTGCAGCAGGAATTCTCCATCATCCCGCCGGAAGATTCGCTGCTGATCGAGCATTTCCCGCGCGGGGCATTGCGCCACACGGTATTTTTCACCTTCGAGGGCCGGCGCGCCAACCAGACGCTGGCCATGCTGGTGACGCGGCGCATGGAGCGGCAGAACCTCAAGCCGGTCAGCTTTACCGTTTCCGATTATGGCCTCGCTATCGCCAATCTTGAAGATTATTGGGGAAGACACCGCCTTCGGCCTCGTTTCGCCGGACATTCTGGGCGATGATCTGGAGGAGTGGATCATGGACGCGGCCATGCTGCGGCGCTCCTTCCGCCATGTCGCGATCGTTGCGGGGCTGGCGGAGCAGCAGCATGCCGGCGCGCCGCGCTCCACCATGAGGCAACTGACGGTGAACACCAATCTCATCTACGACGTGCTGCGGCGGCACGAGCCCGATCACGTCCTGCTGTCGGTTGCCCGCCGCGACGCGGAACGCGAATTGCTTGATGTGAAGCGGCTTTCCGATATGTTGCTGCGGTTTTCCAGGCAGCCTGCTCTTTCAGCCGCTCGACCGTGCTTCGCCGCTATCCATTCCGGTGCTGACCGAAGTCCGCACCGAGCAGGTCCGGGGCGCGGGCGATCGAGGCGTTGCTCGCCCAGGTGAACATGGCGCAAGGAAGCCGAAAAGATGATCGAGGACGTCCGTGCTGCCCTTGCCTGAGGCATCGCCCTGCCGGACGCGCATGGAGGTGGAGTTCGCCCATCGGCGCGTGACGCTGGATGCGTGCGGCGCATTGTTCCTGCCTGAGCTGCGGTTGCTCGTCGTCGCCGATCTGCATCTGGAGAAGGGCTCGTTCTTTGCCTCGCGCGGCAACCCGCTGCCCTGCCTCGACACCCGCGAGACGCTGGCGCGGCTCGCTCGCACGATTGCCCATCATTCGCCCGCGCGCCGTGATCTGCCTCGGCGACAGTTTCCACGATCGGCTCGCGGGGACGCGCATGCGGCTCCCCGACGCCCATCGCTTGGCGGAGCTGATCGCGGCGGTCGAGACATGGGTCTGGCTGACGGGCAATCATGATCCCGAAATTCCTGCGGGCGTTCCCGGACAGGTCGCGCCCTGCCTCAAGGTGGGGCCGCTCAGCCTATGCCATAGGCCGGAAGACGGCGCGGCGCCGGTGATCGCCGGGCACTATCATCCTAAGCATACGATCCGGTTCGCCGGCCAGCACGTCTCGGCGCGGTGTTTCGTGCTGGGGGACGGGCTGCTGCTGATGCCGGCTTTCGGCGCCTATGCCGGCGGCCTCAGCACCTATGATGCGGCGATTGCCGGTCTGTTTGATCCCGTGCCACGAGGCTATGTGCTGATCTATCGTGAAAAGCTTTGGGCCGTCGGCCATGGCTGATGCCGGTCTCTTGTTGAACCCTCTTTAGAAGCATTCCAAGCTACTGATAATAATCGCGCTTTTCTGTCTCACCCGCCATTTTTGACCGCGATTAATGTTGACAAGGCTACTCAGGATAGCTTGTGTAGCATCTGGGCGCGCGTGCATCCCCGCGATGGTCCGATGTCAGGGCTTTTAACCCTGCCGATTGGAGGTTCAGGATGAAAGTCTCTGCGTTGCGCTGCCTAGGCGGCATTTTCGCTTTCACTGCGCTTTGCAGTCCCGCCGTCGCGGGCGGCAAAGAGGTCAATCTCTATTCGATGCGCCGGCCTTCGCTCCTCCAGCCGCTGCTGGACGCCTTTGCGCAGCAGACCGGCATCCGAACCAACCTCATCTACGCTGAGAAGGGCTTGATCGTCCGGATTGCGGCCGAGGGCGAGAACAGCCCCGCCGACGTCCTCCTCGTCCCGGATATTGGCTCCCTGGCGACCGCCGTCGAACACGGCGTCACTCAACCGATCGCATCAGCCTCCGTTACGGCGAATATCCCGTCCCTTTACCGCGATCCCGAAGGCCAGTGGGTGGGCCTGTCGGCGCGCGCCCGCGTCGTCTATGCCTCGGCTGCCCAGGTGCGGCAGGACGCGCTGACCTATGAGGATCTGGCCGATCCCAGATGGAAGGGCAAGGTGTGCATCCAGTCCGGCCAGCGCGCCGATGATCTTGCTCTCGTTGCTTCGATGCTCGCGCATAGCGGCGAAGCCGAGGCAAAGGCTTGGCTTCAGGGCGTCAAGGCCAATCTGGCAGGACAGTCCAACACCGCAAACCTTGAGCCGGACACTGTCATCATGTCAGGCAAATGCGATCTTGTCCTCGGAACGATCCGGTCCATGTCGCCGGCCGCCTCGAACGATGCACAGCCGGAGCATCGGGGTGAAACCGCAGCCGTCAAAGTGCTGGTGCCCCACGCCGCCGGACTCGGCCCGCATGTGAACATCTCCGGCGTCGTTCTGGCCAAGAATGCGCCGAACAGGGGCAATGCGATCAGGCTCATCGAATTCCTTACCTCGGATGAGGCGCAAGAATACTACGCCGCTTCCGCCAACGAATATCCGCTGAAGGCTGGCGGGGCGCCGTCACCGATTGCGGAATATCGGGGCGTGCTGAACCCTGACCCGCTGCCGCTGGCCGAAATAGCCAAAAGCAGTGAGCGCGCCGCCGAACTCCTCGATGAGGTCGCCTTCGATCAGGGACCGAATTCATGACCGCCGGAACAGGCATGCTGAGCGATGATTTCCGGTTCGCCGCATGTGGCACATGGCAAGGGAACCGATGACGCAAGCGAACGCCTTCGAACGTATGACGCGGCAGGCCAGCCGAACCGGGCTTGACGCGCTTTCGCCCGCCGAGAAGCTGGTCGGCCTCGGCTTCCGCTGCTGGTTGAGCGGTTATCAAAGCGGCACCATCCGCAGTTGGGAAACCTGCTGGACGCATTACTGCCGGGAACTCGGCAGCCGCAATGCGCGGGTCGCCATGACCGACCTGTCGAGCTGGGTCGATTCGGTGCGCTGCAACGCCCGGCGCCAGATCGAACTTTGCCCCTATGAATGCGCCTCGTTCTGCGAAGACGAGAGGCTGGCGATTTCCCTGATTGCGGCGAGCCCCCAAGGTGCGTGCCCTGGGCTTCGCGCCTGCGCCGCGGCACTGCTGGGCAGCGAAACGGTCGAACCGGTGCTGAAGACAGCAGCCCACTTCGCCATCACGCTGGAAACCTCCGGCATGAGCTTCGCGTCCGCCGCGATTTCGGCGCCGCGTTACCAGCCGACGCTGTAATTCCCGCCAATTGCCATGGAAAAACCGCCCCGGAGAGGGCGGCTTCCATCATTGCAGGGGAATGGGGGTGAGAGGGCGAACCGATGGGGGCTTTGGGGGGCATAAAGTCCGCCCTCTCTGGGGAAATCAAATAACGTAAATCTGGGGGGTCGTCGGCAGACGAAGCTATGCTTCGTCTGCCTGGTATCCGTCCAGGGTCGCTGTTGCATCGGTTCCCAAACCCAGTCTCCACACGGCGACTCTATTTGGGGTACTGAAAACTCGAACCGTGGTCCAGCAACCTGGATAAACGGCGGGTCAACTCAACGCAACCAACACAACTCTACGCAACGCTTACAAAACCCTAAATCAACTAATCAATGGTAACCTTTTTTGAATGTCGGTGAGATCGAAGTCTTATTCAAGGTCTCTACGCCGAAATTTACAGCTTCCCCGCGTAATTTTTTTGCCAACATCTCCAACAAGGAAGCGTGAATCTTTTTCTCTGGTTCGAGATGCGGCGGGTTAGAAGCCAAAAACCTTAGCAATTCCTGATATTCCGGCATCTTGTCCCTCTTCTTAATTCGTCCGCCGATGTGACTTATATGTCTCTTCGTTGTGTCGGAACTAAGGCTCAATTGCAGAAATTTCTTGACACTGACTCAAAGGCCACGTTTTCCCGTTACTTATCCACAATCTTCACACGCGTCAAGTGCCGGCGCTGACTTCTCAAGCACATGAGCCGCGCCCTAAAGCACGATCGGGAAAAGTGGACACCGTGATCGGTTGCCGTTTGAAACGGTCATGCCCTAGAAATCCTTGCACAATCGCGCCGCGTCATAGATCGCGGCGTGGATATTGCGGCCCGCAACGGCGTCCCCAATGCGGAACAGCGCAAACCCGCTCGCGCTATTGAGCGCTGGCTGCACCCGACCCTCGATCAGCGCCCGCAGATCGGTTTCGCCGCGGTTGATGGCGCCCTCCTTCATCGCAAAATACAGCGCATCCTCTGGCAGCGTGCCGTACTCGACCACGACCTGATCGATCAGCCGCTCCTCCTCCTGATGCGTAAACTCATGGCGCAATACGGCGACTCGGCGGTTGCCCTCCGCGTAAATCTCCACCAGCTGCAGATTGGGCGACATCATCACGTCGAGCTTCGCCAGTTCGCGCAAGTGGATCGGCTGGTTCGTGGCGCCGATCTCCTCGCCGATCATCCGGTCGAGCGTGGCGATTTCGACTAGCGCTCCGCGTTTCGCAAGAAATTCGGCGCAAGACGGCGCGTGATGCTGGCCGGTACCGTCATAGATGAGAATGTTCTCCGCCGGCGTCACGGCGCCGGTCAGCATGTCCCAGGTCGTGACGGCCAGATCGGCGCCCTTGATGCCGCCCCGGCTCGGCCGCCCGCCCGTCGCCAGAACCACCACATCCGGTGTTTCGGCGGCGATCAGCTCTGGCGTTGCCTCGACGCCCAGTCGCATGTCGACGCCGCGCTTGCCGGCCTGCTGCGTCAGCCAGCGGGTGATGCCGGTCAGCGCCTCGCGCCACGTCGCCTTCGCGGCGATCGACACTTGTCCGCCCGTCGCACCGGCCTTTTCGAACAGCACCACCTGATGGCCCCGCTCGGCCGAGACGCGCGCCGCCTCCAGTCCCGCCGGACCGCCGCCCACCACCACGATCCGCCGCCGCGTCGATGCTTTGGCGATTACATGCGGCATGGTCCGCTCGCGGCCGGTCGCTGCGTTCTGAATGCACAGCGCGTCATTGCCGATATAGATGCGGTCGATGCAATAGGCGGCGCCGACGCATTGGCGAATATCGTCGACACGTCCTTCGAGCAGCTTCTTGACGATGTGCGGATCGGCGATATGGGCGCGGGTCATGGCAACCATGTCGAGATGGCCGTCGGCAACCGCCCGGTCGGCGGTGTTCAGGTCGGTGATGCGCTGGGCATGGAAGACGGCGACGTCCACCTCGCGCTTGATCGCACTCGCCAGCGCCAGGAACGGCGCGACCGGAAAGGACATGTTCGGCAGGATGATGGCGTGGCCGAGATGGTCGCGCGCCTGGCCCCCGAGCAGATTGACGAAATCGACGAGCCCGCGTTCGGCGTAGGTCTTGGCGATGGCAATGCAGTCCTGATGGGTCAGCCCGTCATCGATCAGCTCGTCGGCGGACATGCGGATGCCCACGGGGAAGTCCTCGCCCGACCTCGGCGCGCATCGCCTCCAGCACTTCGATGCCGAAGCGCATGCGGTTTTCCAGGCTTCCGCCATATTTGTCGGTGCGCTCGTTGACCGATGGGCTCCAGAACTGGTCGATCAGATGGCCATGCGCGGCGGACAGCTCGCAGCCATCCAGGCCTCCCTCCTTGCAACGGCGCGCGGCGGCGGCATAATCGGCGATGACGCGCTTGAAGTCGAAATCCTCCATCTCCTTGGGGATGGACCGGCTTGCCGGCTCGCGCCGGGGCGAGGACGAAATGGTCGGCAGCCAGTTCTCGGTGTCCCAGCGGGTGCGCCGGCCCATATGGGTGAGCTGGATCATCAGCGCCGCGCCATGCGCGTGGATACGGTCGGCGAACTCGCGGAAATAAGGAACGATGCCGTCATCGGCGACGGAAATCTGATTCCAGGGCGCCGCCGGACTGTCCACCGCCACCGAGGACGAGCCGCCGAACATCGTCAAGCCGATGCCGCCCTTGGCCTTCTCCTCGTGATAGAGCTGGTAGCGCTCTTTCGGCCGCCCTTCCGAGCCGTAGGAGGGGGCGTGGCTGGTGCTCATGATCCGGTTGCGGATCGTCAGGCGCTTGATGGTGAGCGGCCGAAGCAGGGCTTCAAAGGGAGCGGTCATCGGCGGCGGCCTTTCCTCGGCCCGTGTTGAACGTGCTGCCTTCAGGCACCGGAAACGATCGAAATCAGACCAAAATTCCGGCTTTCACCCGCGATGTCGCCCTGGCCACCGAGCCGGAGGCCCACTCGGTTTGCCGCTGGGCAAAGGATTTACCGGCTGTTGATTGGGTCCCGGCTCAGGGCCGGGACGACGAAGAAGGTACACGCCGGTATTCTGCATCTTACCCCTTTGTCGCGGCGCGGCCGCCATATTCGGCCATGGCATCGCTGAGCCACATCCACAGATATTCGGCGAAGGAGCGGCGCGGCAGCAGATCGTAACTCGGCCGGTCGTCGAGCTGATGCAGGATGACTCCGCTGCGCCCGATCAGGGTCTGCGCGCATTGGCCGGGCCGAAAGCGGCGCGGATGCAGATCGAGGCTGCAGCCCTTGGCGAGTACTTCACGGGCATGGCTGCCCGCCAGCCGCAGCCGGGCGTGAGCGCCGCTGACATCGGTGACGGCGGCATGAATGCCCGCCAGCGCCTCGCCCAGGCGCGCTATGACGGCCGCTTCCACGCCGAGCGGGGTAAGCGCAAGCCATTCATCCGGGCCAAGCCAGAGGACCTTCAGCTCGCCTGCGGTCTGCACAGTATTCGGGCTGACCGGCAAGCGGCAGTCCAGCACCGCGCCCGCGGCGGCGAGAAAGGCCGTATCGGTCGGCCTGCCGCGCAAATTGATCTGCCCCGGCACCGCCAATTCGGCCAGGATCAGCCCGTTTTCCGGCGCGGCGGGCGGCGCAGCCCGGGCCGATGTGAAGCGGGCAAGTGCCCCCGCGCGAGGCGTGGTCAGCGGCTCAGCCACGTAGACGCGCTCCGTCGGGGTCGTAGAAGACGGAGCTAACGATCTTGCACGGCACGGTGCTGCCCGGCAGCGGTGCGTAAACCGTGGCGGCCATGCGCTGCCGGCCGCCCTTCACGAGCGCCAGCGCGATCGAGCGGCCTAGGGTGTCGCTATAGTAGCTCGACGTCACATGCCCCAGCATCGCCACCGGCGGCGCGCCTCCCGGTTCGGCGGTGATTTGCGCCCCTTCGGGCAGAATTTCGGCCGGGTCCTCGGTGAAAAGCCCCACAAGTTGCTTGCGGTCATCGCGCGCGGTGTCGGCGCGCCCGAAAGAGCGCTTGCCGATGAAATCCGCCTTCTTCCTGGCGACGATCCAGCCCATGCCGAGATCGAACGGCGTCACCGTGCCATCCGTTTCCTGACCGACGATGATATAGCCCTTCTCGGCGCGCAGCACGTGCATGGTCTCGGTGCCATAGGGCGTGATGCCGTATTTGGCGCCCGCGTTCATGATCGCCTCAAAGAGATGAAGGCCGGCATAGGACGGAACGTTGATTTCGTATGACAATTCGCCGGTAAAGCTGATGCGAAAGACGCGCGCCGGCGCCCCCGCGACCGCCGCTTCCTTCATCGTCATGAACGGGAATGCCTCCGGCGTTAAGTCCAGCCCCGGCGCAAGGTCGGCCAGCAGCCTGCGCGCCTCAGGCCCGGCGATGGAGGCGGTGGCCCAATGCTCCGTGACCGACGTGAGGTAGACACGCAGATCCGGCCACTCCGTCTGAAGATAATCCTCCAGCCAGCCGAGCACCTTTGCCGCATTGCCGGTTGTGGTGGTCATCAGGAAATGGCTGGGGCCGAGCCGCGTGGTGACACCGTCATCCATCACCATCCCGTCTTCCCCGCACATCACGCCGTAGCGGCTGTGCCCGACCTCCAGCTTGGTCCAGGCGTTGGTGTAGACACGGTTGAGGAATTCCGCCGCGTCCCGCCCCTGAATGTCGATCTTGCCGAGGGTGCTGGCATCCAGAACGCCGACGCCGGAGCGCACCGCGCGGCATTCACGGTTGACGGCGTCACACATGGTTTCGGCGGCTCGGCGGTAATACCAGGGCCGCTTCCACTGGCCGACATCCTCGAACGCGGCGCCATTGCCGAGATGCCACCCATGCATCGGCGTCACCCGCGCGACGTCGGCAAGATCGCCGACCTCCCGTCCCGCCAGCGTGCCGTAGGTGACGGGCGTATAGGGCGGCCGGAAGGTGGTGGTGCCCATTCCGTTGAGCGGCGCCGCCAGCGATCTTGGACAGGATGGCGAGCGCGTTGACGTTGGAGGTCTTGCCCTGGTCGGTCCCCATGCCGATGGTGGTGTAGCGCTTCAGATGCTCGATCGACTGATAGCCCTCGCGCGAGGCCAGCAGCACATCGGCCGCCGTCGCGTCATTCTGGAAGTCGACGAAATGCTTGGCATGGCCGTGCCCGAGCGGGCGTTTGCCCGGCACGATCCAGAGCTGGCGGATCGGTGCTGTAGGGGCGGGGGTTGTTTCGGGCAGCTTCGGCGGTTCCGGCAAGTCGAAGCCGGTGGCCATGGCGGCGCGGCGTCCGGCCTCGGCCCCTTCGGCGAGGCAGTCGGCCAGGGCAAAGCTCCCCTTGCAGGCCCCGGCCGAAATCTCGGCCTGCACCGAGCCGCCGGGCACAAAACTGGCGAGCGCCTCGTCGAAGCGGAGCTTGCCGCCGGATTGCGAGAACAGATGCACCGCCGGGTTCCAGCCGCCCGACATGGCGACCACATCGCAGGCGATGATCCGGACCGGGCCGGCCAGCGCTTCCCCATCCGCGGAGAGCGGGGCGATCTCCGACGCCTGTCACGCGGCGATGGCCTCGCGTCGCGACGACACCCGATCCGGATATGATCCGGATGCCGAGTTCACGCGCCCTGTCTGGCAGCGGCCCGCTCGCATCCGGCCGCAGATCGACGATTGCCGCAACGTCACCGCCCACGCGCTTAAGGTCGATGGCGGCTTCGTAGGCGCTGTCATTATTGGTGAACACCACCGACCGGCGTCCCGGCAGCACGCCATATCGGTTGACATAGGTGCGTACCGCTCCCGCGAGCATTACGCCCGGGCCGGTCATTGTCGGCGAAGACGAGCGGTCGTTCATGAGCGCCGGTCGCCAGCACCACCTGGGCGGCGCGTACTTTCCACAAGCGCTGGCGGGCGCTGCCGATGGCTGCTCCGCGCGGCAGATGATCGGTCTTGCGCTCGGCCATGATGAGATAGTTCTGGTCGTAATAGCCCGTGACAGTCGTGCGCGGCAGCAGCCGGACCTCGGGAAACTGGGCGAGTTCGGCGGCGATACGCGCAGCCCATTCGGAGCCGGGAAGTCCATCGATAATGTCGTTGCCGCCCAGAAGCGAGCCGCCGAACGCCGCCTGCTCGTCGGCAAGGATCACCCGCGCGCCGCTCCGCGCCGCCTCGCGCGCGGCCATCAGCCCCGCTGGCCCCGCGCCCACGACCAGCACGTCGCAATGGGCGTGCATCTTGTCGTAAACGTCCTGATCCGGCTCGGCCGGCGCGCGTCCCAGCCCTGCGGCGCGGCGGATCAGCGGCTCGTAGACCCGCATCCAGAAGCTTTTGGGATGCATGAACGTCTTGTAGTAGAACCCCGCCACGAACAGTTTCGAGAACAAATCATTGACCGCGCGCAGGTCGAATTCGACGCTCGGCCAGGCGTTCTGGCTGGAGGCCGCCAGCCCCTCATAAAGCTCGATTTGCGTGGCGCGCAGATTGGGCTCCGAATAAGCGCCGCGTTCGAGCTGAACCAGCGCGTTCGGCTCCTCCGCTCCGGCTGAGAGAATGCCGCGCGGACGGTGATATTTGAAGCTGCGCCCCACCAGATGGACGCCGTTCGCCAGCAGCGCCGAGGCAAGGGTGTCGCCCGGATGCCCATCGTAGCGCCTGCCGTTGAAGGTGAAGGAGAGGCTGCGCGCGCGGTCGATGATGCCGCCGCTTTCGGTGCGGAAAGGAGCGCGTGGCATCAGCTTGTCCCGGTTTTCGGGATCGCCGCGTGATCGGACCGGGCTGCTTCCTCCGCGCCGGACATCGGATAGACCTTAAGGATCGCGTAGGTCACCGTGTCCCGCTCGACATTGAACCAGCGGCGGCAGCCATGACTATGCACCCAGCGCTCGCGATGCGCGCCCTTGGGATTGCTGCGCATGAACAGGAACTCCGCCCATTCCGTATCGCTCAGCGCCGACGGATCGGCGGGGCGGGCGCGATGCGCTTCGCCGCCATAGCTGAACTCGATCTCGTCGCGCGGGCCGCACCAGGGGCAATCGATCAGCAGCATGGCGTATCCCCCGCTGCGCGCATTCCATTGCGTCGTTCCGGACGCTGCATAGCAGTGAGCCGGGATCCACCACGCTGTCCACGACCATCGTGCCGGCAGGCAAGGCGAGTAGGCCCCGGCTCAGACGGCCGGGGCGACGGAGAAGCGGAAATTAGGGCGGTTTGCATTGCTTCACTCACGCTAATGCGCCACCGCCGCCGCGCCGTGCTCGTCGATCAGATAACCCGAGGCGAAGCGGTCGAGCGAGAAGGCGGCATTCAGCGCGTGCGGCTCGCCCGTCGCGACGGTATGGGCAAAGACCCAGCCAGAGCCTGGCGTCGCCTTGAAGCCGCCCGTGCCCCAGCCGCAATTGATGAAGAGATTGTCCACCGGCGTTTTGCCGATGATCGGGCTGGCATCGGGGCAGACATCGACGATGCCGCCCCATTGCCGCAGCATCCGCAGCCGCGAGAAGATCGGGAACAGCTCCAGCAGCGCGCCCATCTGATGCTCGATGACATGGAAGCTGCCGCGCTGGCCGTAGCCGGTATAGGCGTCGATCCCGGCGCCCATCACCAACTCGCCCTTGTCCGACTGGCTGACATAGACGTGCACCGCATTCGACATGACGACGCAATCCAGCACCGGCTTGATCGGCTCTGAAACCAGCGCCTGCAACGGATGGCTCTCGATGGGCAGGCGAATACCTGCCATGTCAGCGACGACGCTCGAATGTCCGGCGGCGACGATGCCCACCTTGCCCGCCGCGATATATCCCTTCGCCGTCTCGACGCCGACCACCTTGCCGCCCTCGCGGCGGATGCCGGTGACCTCGCAATTCTGGATGATGTCGACGCCCATGGCGCTCGCGGCACGGGCAAATCCCCAGGCGACGGCATCGTGGCGGGCGACGCCGCCCCGACGCTGCAAGCGTGCCGCCCAGGATCGGATAGCGAACGTCCTTCGCCGTGTTGAGGATCGGGCAGAACTGCTTCACCTCCTCCGGGGTCAGCCATTCGCTGTCGATGCCGTTGAGCCGCAGCGCATTGACCCGCCGCGTCGCCTCGCGCACATCGCCGAGGTTATGGGCCAGATTGAGCACGCCGCGCTGCGAGAACATGATGTTGTAGTTCAGCTCCTGGCTCAGCGTCTCGAACAGCTGGAGGGATTTTTCGTAGAGCGCGGCGCTCTCGTCCCATAGATAGTTGGAGCGGATGATGGTGGTGTTGCGCCCGGTATTGCCGCCGCCAAGCCAGCCCTTTTCGATCACGGCGACATTGGTGATGCCGTGCAGTTTGGCGAGGTAATAGGCCGTCGCCAGCCCGTGACCGCCCGCGCCGATGATCACGACGTCGTAATGGGGCTTCGGCACCGCGTCGCGCCAGGCTCGGTCCCAGCCACTCATGGTGGGAGAAGGCGTTCCTGATCAGTGAGACGATCGAATATTTGGTCATGGACACGTCCCGCTCAGCCTGCCGCCATCCGCTTCTTTGCCTGCCTGAACGAGGCGCGGCGCCGATCGCGGACCGAGGTCAAACTGCTGCCGATGCGCGATGTCCGAGGTGGCTGTGCTGGCACGACGCCCTAATTGGCCGGGACTTGCCTGGGCGATGCCGCCGCGAGTGCCTGCATCGCCTCTGTCGCATTGGCATCGCGGGCGAAATCCAGCGGCGTGCGGCCGCCAACGACCGGCCGCGCGGCATCGGCGCCCAACTCAAGCAGCAGCGAGATCAGCTCGGGCTGATTGGACGGTCGCAGCAAGCACCAGGGCGGTATTCCCACGCGCATCGGCGATATTGATATCCGCGCCCAGATGAACCAGCACCCGAATGATCAGCGATGCTTCTTGACGGTCCTGAACTTCGAGATAATTTTCGATGGCGGCCAATAAGGGTGTGCTCTGGGTAGCATCGTTGGCGCGCGCATTGACATCGGCCCCTTTGCGTACGAGGAGTTCGATGATCGCGGCGCCCTCACGCATCTTCGCTGCGTGATGCAACGGCGTTCGCCCGGCGCGGTCGCGCAGGCAGGGATCAGCGCCAGCGTCGATTAGGACTTTTGCGATCGGCAGGGTTTCGGCCGCCATCAGCGGCGTCATCTGAGAAAGTTCTTCGGCCTTGTTCGGGTCCGCGCCTTGCTTCAGCAGGCTCGCAAGCTTTTCGGTGTTCTCGAAAGCGATGGCCGTCCACATCGCCTGCTCTCGCGACAATTCGAGGTGTTCGGAGGGAGACTGCGTGACGAGATTATCGGCGGTATATTTGGGGAAATGGGACCCGGTGCCCAGGGTCCGCTCCTGCGCGGCGACGATGCCCGCCATCGAGGGCAGCGGCATGATGCAAAAGCCAAGGAGAATGAAATGGCGTGTCGCCGTATTGAGCGCTCTCGTAAGGCGAGCGTAAATCCGGAGCCGCATTCTTATCCAATAAACCACCCCGGCCCCCTGCCGACCCCTATCAGGAACACTCCGGCGTTCCAGCGTCCGATACTCGGCTTGCGCGCGCCATACCCCCGAGACGATGGTACAGACTATAGCCAATAATTGCCTCCTTGTCCCGTGGATTGGAAGTGGCTTTACGGTTAAAGTGTGATCGGGATGGATCAAAAGTCTGATTTTCATTGGCCAAAATCGAAAAGACAGCTGGCTGTGGTGCGGATAAGGCGGTCAAGCAGCCCGGCCACTAAGGCGCGCGGCGGCTTTGCTTCGCCCGATAAGTGGAAGAAGGCGCATAAGCTCAGGCCCGTCCTCCCGGCCCGTAAGCGCCAGGCGCAGCGGATGAAACAACGCCTTACCCTTAACGCCGCTCGTCTGCTTCAGGGCCTGGGTCCACTCGCCCCATGTCGCCGCGGTCCATGGCTCTGGCGGCAAGAGTTCGAGAGCCGCAGCTAACACATCCTCCGACTCGATCTCGGGAATGATAGGTCCGTTCACGATGCTCCACCAGCGTTTCACGTCGTCAAAGATGCGCAGATTGCCGCGCACGGCAACCCAGAAAGCTTCGCCGCCGCGAATTCCGGCAGCATGAAGACGGCCCGCGACATCGGCATAATCCAACTCTTGCAGCAGCCGCGCATTGAGCGATTTCAACTCATCGATGTCGAACCGGGCGGGTGCACGCGATAGTTTGTCGAAATCGAACAGCGACGCAAGTGCGTTCAAACTCTTATAGGGCGCAACCGCATTCGAAGTGCCGATCGTCGCGGCGTGCGAGAGAACCGCAAGCGGCTCAAGGCCCTCCTCGCGGAATGACCGGATGGAGAGCGAACCGAGGCGCTTCGACAGCGCCTGCCCTTCCGCGCCGACCAGCAGATTGTGATGCGCGAAAGCCGGCGGCGCCGCGCCGAGCGCTTCAAAGAGCTGGATCTGAACCCCCGTATTGGCGACATGGTCCTCACCCCGGATGACATGGGTGACGCCGAGTTCGATGTCGTCGACGACGCTGGTGAAAGTGTAGAGATACGTGCCGTCGGTGCGCACCAGCACGGGATCGGAAAGCGATGACGCCTCGATGGTTTGCTCGCCCCGGATAAGATCGTTCCACGCAACGGTTCGATCCTGGAGCAGAAAGCGCCAATGCGGAGCGCGGCCCGCCGTTTCGAGTTGTTTGCGCTCGTCATCACTCAGCTTCAGCGCGGCGCGGTCGTAGACGGGCGGCTGTCCCTGCGCGAGCTGGCCCTTGCGCCGGCGCTCAAGTTCCTCCGGCGATTCGTAACAGGCATAGAGCCGGCCGGCGCTCTTCAGCGTTTCCACCGCCGCCGCATAATGGGCAAAGCGCTGCGACTGGCGCACTTCGACGGTCCATTCGAGCCCGAGCCATCGCAGATCGTCGCGAATGCCTTCGACATATTCCTCGCGCGAGCGCTCCAGATCGGTATCGTCGAAGCGCAGAATGAATGTGCCGCCGTCGCGGCGCGCAAACAGCCAGTTCAGCAGCGCCGGACGCAGATTGCCGATATGGATGCGGCCCGTCGGGCTGGGCGCGAAGCGGACAACCGGCTTCATGGCGTTTCGCGGAATTTGTTGGTGATCGGATAGCGGCGGTCGCGCCCGAAATTGCGGCTGGTGATCTTCACGCCGGGCGCGGATTGGCGGCGCTTATATTCGGCCAGATACAGCAGGCGCTCGACTTTCCGCACGACATCCATCGGGTGCCCTCGTGCCGCGATTTCGGCCAGCGGCATCTCCCGGTCGACAAGGCATTCCAGGATATCGTCGAGCACGTCGTAAGGCGGGAGCGAATCCTGATCCGTCTGGTTCTCGCGAAGCTCGGCGGTTGGCGCCTTGGTGATGATGTTTTCCGGAATGACGATTCCCGCACGGTCCCAAGGCACCCCTTGGGGCGCGCCGCGTTACGATAGCGGCAGAGCGCGTAAACCTGGGTCTTATACAGATCCTTGATCGGATTGAAACCGCCATTCATGTCGCCGTAAAGCGTCGCATAACCGACCGAAACCTCGGATTTGTTGCCGGTGGTGACGAGCATCGAACCGAACTTGTTCGAGATCGCCATCAGCATGGTGCCGCGCGTGCGCGACTGGAGATTTTCCTCGGTGATGTCGGGCGCGCGGCCGGCGAAGACCGGGCGCAGACTCGCCTCGAACCCTTCGACCGGCGCCTGGATGGGCAGAATGTCGTAGCGCGCGCCGAGCGCCTCGGCGCAGGCCGCCGCGTCGCTCAGCGACTCGTTCGACGTATAGCGGTAAGGCAGCATGACGCAGTGGACACGGGCGGCGCCCAGCGCATCGACTGCTATCGCGGCGGTAAGCGCCGAATTCGACGCCGCCCGACATGCCCAGCACGACGCCAGGGAACCCGGCCTTCTCAACATAATCCTTCAGCCCCAGCACGCAGGCCAGATAGGCCGCCGCTTCGCCCTCTTCCAGCAGCGCGAGATCCCCGGCCTCGCAGCGCCAGCCCTCCGCCGAACGCGTCCATTGCGACATCGTCAGCGCCGGCTCCCAGGCAGGCATCTGCACGGCCAGCCTGCCGCCGGGATTGAGAACGAAAGAAGCGCCGTCAAAGGCCAGTTCGTCCTGGCCGCCGAACTGATTGACATAGGCCAGCGGCAGCCCTGTTTCCGCTACCCGGGCGACCGCGTGACCCATGCGGATTTCGTGCTTATTGATGGTGAAGGGCGAGCCATTCGGGACCAGCAGCATCTCAGCGCCGGTTTCCGCGAGGCACTCGCAGACATCCTCGCTCCAGATGTCCTCGCAGATCGGCACGCCGATGCGGATGTCGCGGAAATTCACCGGCCCCGGCATCGGGCCTGGCGCGAAGACGCGCTTTTCATCGAAGACACTGTAATTCGGCAGGATCACCTTATGTCTGACGTCCGCGACCTCGCCTCGGTCGAGCAGCACCATGGAATTGAACGGCGCGGCGTCCCCCGGCCAGGGCACGCCGATCAGCATCGCCGGCCCGCCATCGGCGGTATCGCGCGCCAGATCCTCGGCAGCAGCCTTCGCGGCCCGGATGAACGCCGGTTTAAGGATCAGGTCTTCGGGCGGATAGCCGGTAAGGAACAGCTCGGAGAACACGACGAGATCCGCGCCCTGCGCCGCTGCTTCTTTGCGGGCATTGCGGGCGAGAACGAGGTTGCCCGCAAGATCGCCCACCACGGGATTGAGCTGCGCCAGCGCAATCTTCAGGTTTGGAGCGGCGGTCATGTGACGGCGACCAAAGATTTACGGCCGAATGGTTTTGCCACGCTCAGTATTGATCTGATCAAACAGGATGTTCACTTCCTCTTCCGAGGAAACCTTATGGACCTTACCGCCATAAATCAAAAATTTCCACTGCAGCAGCGGGCTGGCCGCGAGCTCCAGCGGTCTCACCGCCATGAGCTTTTCCATCGAACATTGCGGGTCGATCCATGGCGCGAATAGCACGTCGTCGCGCGCCCGCTCGGCCAGATGGGTCGGCAGCAGGCCCATTTCAATGGCCGTGCGCACCATATCGACATAGGCGAATTGCACAAAGCCCGAGCAAATGAAATCCACAGGCGCGTATTTCTTGGTGCGCTTCAGATAGTCGCCGATCGTCGGCGCTTGCCCGAAGAGCCGGTCGCGCAGCCGGAAAAAGAAATTCGAGCGGTTCGCGGCGAGCGCGGCAAGCAGCGCAAAATTATAGTCGTCGTCCTTGATGAAGCGCAGCATCCGGCCCGAAACCATCGGCCGCATCTCCGGCGTGAACCAATCCGTTTCCAGCCGCTTGATCCCGACGACGTAGCGCGGCTTTTCCCGCGTATCGCTGTAGACCTTCGTCGGCGCGACGATTTCGGAGAATGCGCCGAGATCGACCCCGCCGAAAGTGGCCTCGATCAGGAACGAGCGGTCGACACCGGCATAGTGGCGGGGCGTGATGAAAGTCAGCGCCGCATGGGCGAAGCGGCTGTGATCGAAGCGCTTCATCAGGAATGCGAAGAAGCTCTCCAGCCGCGTCGACAGGATGATGTCGCCGGGCTCAAGAAAATGCCCGTATTGGAAGTCCTCCACCGGCATCGGCCAGACGACATTTTCAGGCTCGGGAATAGCCACCCGCCGCGGCGCCAAGCCTATCTCGGCGGCAGGCGCCATATCCGGATTTTTCGCGCGGTTGGTGACGGCCTGGACGACGGCCTCTTCCACCGTCTTCGACATGTCCTTCGGCCTGAGGGTGAATTTTTTAAAGGCCGAAGTCCTGAAGCTCGTGGCCATGGCAGAGGTCCCAACTCACGGAAGTGCTTGCGCCGATGCCGCGCGCCGGTGCTTCCTACACCTGCAATCCTGCCGGTGCAAGGCAGCTATGGCCGAGCATTGCTCTTACTTACGTTACGAGGCCGCGACTGCCGCAGCCGGCACGGCGCGATCCCGCCGCAACCTTTCGGCCACCAGGAAGGCCAGTTCGAGCGCCTGGCTGGCGTTCAGTCGCGGATCGCAATGCGTGTGGTAGCGATCCGACAATTCCGTATCGGTGATGAGCTGCGCGCCGCCGGTGCATTCCGTGACGTTCTTGCCCGTCATTTCCACATGCAGCCCGCCCGGATAGGTGCCTTCGGCGCGGTGGACGTCGAAGAAATTGTCGACTTCCTTCAGGATCAGATCGAATGGCCTGGTTTTGAAGCCGCTCGCCGCCTTGATCGTATTGCCGTGCATCGGATCGCAGGACCAGACGACGATCTTGCCCTCTTTCTGCACCGCGCGAATGAGCGGCGGCAAATATTCGGTCACCTTATCCGCCCCGAACCGCGCGATAAGCGTCAGCCGACCCGCCTCGTTCCTGGGGTTGAGAATGTCGATCAGCCGGATGAGCTCGTCCGGCTTCAGCGAAGGCCCGCATTTGAGCCCGATCGGATTGTGAACGCCGCGCGCGAACTCGACATGAGCATGGTCCAGCTGGCGGGTCCGATCCCCGATCCACAGAAAATGCCCCGACGTCGCATACCAGCGGCCACTGGTGGAATCCACCCGCGTCAGCGCCTGCTCATAGCCCAACAGCAGCGCCTCATGACTGGTGTAGAAGCTCGTCGTGCGCAGCTCGCGCAGATTATCGGAGGTGAGGCCGCAGGCGCGCATGAACGCCAGGCTCTCGCCGATCCGGTCCGCCAATTCCTGATACCGCTCGCCCGCCGGACTGTCCTGCAGGAAACCCATGGTCCATTGATGCACGCGCTCCAGATCGGCGAAACCGCCTTGCGCGAACGCGCGCAGCAGGTTGAGCGTCGCGGCGGACTGGCGATAGGCGCTGAGCAGCCGCACCGGATCGGGTATGCGCGATTGCGGCGTGAAGGCGATATCGTTGATGATGTCGCCGCGATAGCTCGGCAGCTCGACATCGCCCTGCCTTTCCATGTCGGCGGAGCGCGGCTTGGCAAACTGTCCCGCGATCCGCCCCACCTTCACCACCGGACAGGCGCCCGCATAGGTGAGCACGACGGCCATCTGCAGGAAAACGCGGAAGAAATCGCGGATCATGTCGCCGCCATGTTCGGCGAAGCTCTCGGCGCAGTCGCCGCCTTGCAGCAGAAAAGCCCGTCCGTGAGCCGCTGCGGCCAGCTCCTGCTTCAGCTCACGCGCCTCGCCTGCAAATACCAGCGGCGGGAATGAGCCAAGCTCGGCCTCGACCGCTTTGACGACGGCCTGATCGGGATAGGCCGGGTTCTGCTCAACCGGCTTCTGGCGCCAACTTTCCGGGCTCCATGCATCGGCCATGGTGCGCTCCCTGAACAAATATCTTCCGAATGATTGGGCCGGGTTACTCGAAGCATTCGCAGCCCGAGCCCAGGCGAGAGATGACTTATAGGGGAAGAGGCCGGGGCTGGCCAGGAAATGTAGGTGGTCCCACCGCCCGCCGTATGGCGGTGAATGTGAACCTCGGCCTTGCCATGCATTCCCGGTCCGACTCGCGATGGATTGGCGAGGCAACCATTCCTCAATATAAGGTGCGATAGTGGTGGCGGTTCGTTCACGCCGCCGATCGATCAAACATAAGACCAACGCTATGAATGGTCCGCTCGAACATAGCCACGAGCCCGAACAGATCGCCCAGCGTCTCGCGGAAGGGCCTCCCGCCAGCTATCTGCGCGACTGGGTCTATGGCGGCATCGACGGTTCGATCACCACATTCGCCATCGTCGCGGGCGTGATCGGCGCCGATCTGCCGTCCCGTGTCGTGCTGATCCTGGGCATGGTCAACGTGCTGGCCGATGGGTTCTCCATGGCCGCCGCCAACTTCTCCAGCACCCGTACCGAAATCGAGGAATATCAGCACAAGCGCAGCATGGAGGAGCGTCATATCGACCTGCATCCCGACGGGGAACGCGAGGAGGTGCGCCAGATCTTCGAAGCCAAGGGCTTCGGCGGCCGCGATCTCGACCGCGTCGTCGATGTGATCACCGCCGAGCGCGAACGCTGGATCGACATGATGATGACCGAAGAGCACGGGCTTCCCGCCATCGCCCGCTCCCCGGCGAGAGCCGCGCTGGTAACGTTCCTTGCCTTCCTTTTCTGCGGCCTGGTTCCGATCCTGCCCTTCGCGCTCGGCTGGCCGCACGCGATCACCATGTCGGCGGCGATGACGGCATTGGTGTTTTTCGCTATCGGATCCGTGCGTTCGCTCTGGTCCCCGAAACATTGGTCGTATGCCGGGCTGGAAACGCTGCTCATCGGAATCAGCGCAGCGGGGGTCGCTTACCTAGCAGGTGATTTTCTCAAGTTTTTGATATAAACTTCAGCAGGTGGCTCACGCCTGGCGTGAGTGATGGGATGCACGACACACTGATGGGTCTCAGGGAACCGAGTTTCACTCTGGGCATCGAGGAAGAATATCTCCTCGTCGATAAAGCCTCCCGTGATCTGGTTGGCGATCCGCCGAAGGAGCTGCTCAGCGATTGCGAGGAGGCCCTTCGGGAAATCGGCGGCCAGGTCAGCCCCGAATTCATGCGTTCGCAGATCGAGGTCGGCACGCGCGTCTGCGACAACATCAAGGACGCGCGCCACCAGCTGGCCCGGCTGCGCGCCGCCATCGCCGGCATTGCCGGCCGCTATGGCTTTGCGCCCATCGCTGCCTCCACCCATCCATTTGCGCAATGGGACGCCCAGCGCCACACCGACAAAGAGCGCTACAACATCATCGTCGCCGATTTGCAGATGATCGCGCAGCGGATGCTGATCTCGGGCATGCATGTACATGTCGGCATCGACGACGACGATCTGCGCATCGACATCATGAACCAGGCGACCTACTTCCTGCCGCATCTGCTGGCGCTCTCGACCTCCTCGCCGTTCTGGCGCGGCCGGCAGACCGGACTGAAATCCTACCGCATGTCGATCTTCGACGAATTGCCGCGCACCGGGCTTCCTGAGCATTTCACCAGCCACGCCGAATTTCAGCGCACCGTCGATGTGCTGGTGAACGCCAAGCTGATCGAGGACGGCACCAAGATCTGGTGGGACATGCGGCCTTCGTCGCGTTTCCCAACGCTGGAAATGCGCGTGACCGACATTTGTCCGCTGCTCGATGACGGCATCGCGATCGCGGCACTGTTCCAGTGCATTTGCCGGATGATGTACCGGCTGCGCGGTCTCAATCAGCGCTGGCGGTCCTATTCGCCGTTCCTGATCATGGAGAACCGCTGGCGGGCGCAGCGTTATGGCGTCACGCACGGGCTAGTCGATTTCGGCAAGAGCGAGCTGGTGCCCTTCCGCGACCTGCTCGATGAAATCCTGGTGCTGATCCGCGAGGATGCCGAAGCGCTCAATTGCCGGCTCGAAGTCGAGCACACCCGGCTGATCGTCGAGCGGGGCACCAGCGCCGAGCGCCAGGTTGCCGCCTATGAAGCCGCCCGGGCCGCCGGAACCGACAACCATGCGGCGCTTCAGGCCGTTGTCGATCTGCTGATCGCGGAAACGGTGCGCGGCACCGCCGAAGGCGATCCGATGCAGCCCGCCGGAGACCAAACCGGAGCCTATTCCGTAGCCCGTGCCGGCACGTCGAGCACGCCCCCGGATACATCTCCGTGCTGATGGCGCCGCCCAATCCGGACGCCGCCGCCGTTTGAACCTCATGCGAGGTTGAGGCTCATGCCTCCATCCACCATGATGCCCTCCCCGGTCGTATAGGCGCTGTCGTCGCTGGCCAGGAACAGCGCCACCTTGGCCACCTCCTCCGGCGTGCCGAAGCGTCGCATCGGCATTTGCGCGATCAGCGCCTTGGAGAGCTGCGGATGCTCGGTATAGCGGCCCGTCAGCGCGGTCGGGATGAAGCCGGGGCACATATAGTTGACGCGGATCTGATACGGCGCCAGTTCCACCGCGAGACTGCGCGACAGCCCGGCAATCGCCGCCTTCGCCGTGGAATAAGCCGAGAGCTGGCGCAGATGCTGGCTCGCCATGATCGATGAGAGGTTGACCACCGAGGCGCCCTTCGCCGCCATCATCAGCGGCAGGCTGGCGCGGGTCACGCGGATGGTGCCCCACAGATGCGGGTTCAGCACCTTTTCCCAATCGGCATCCTGCATATGGCGGAAATCGGCGCGCATCAGATTGCCGGCATTGTTGACCAGCACATGCAGCTTGCCGCCGCCGACGCGTTCCGCCGCCTGCACCATGCCCGCGACTTCGGCTTCCACGGTGACGTCGCCCCGCACGAACGACGCGCGCCCGCCCTTCGCCGCGATCTCGGCCGCGCCCGCCTCGATGGCCTCGCCGTTGATGTCCGACATCACCACATGCGCACCCTCGGCGGCGAACAGCTTCGCCATGGCGAGCCCCAGCCCGCCGCCCGCGCCGGTGATCAGCGCCACCTTGTCCTCTAACCGCCCCAACGCGTACCTCCGATCCGGTGAAATGCCCCGCGAGGTTTGGCACCGAACCCCGCGCGGTGTCAACGCGCCGCTCTACCGCCCTCTCGTCATCCCGGACGCAGCGCAGCGGAGATCCGGGACCCATTGCCCGAGCACCCCGTGAGCGGCGAGGCGAGTGGACCCAGGATAAGCGCGGCGCGCTTTCCGGGGCGACGGGAGGAGATGCCCGCGACCGGGCTGCACCGCTTGATGAGCCCCCATCATTTCATCTTCAGCATGTTGCGCAGCGCCAGGCCGAACAGGAAGATCATCACCGCCGAATACAGCTTATGCAGCCCCGACCAGAAGCCGACGCTCGGCGGCACGACCGCAATGGGCGTGCTGTTGCTATACAGCTCGATGCCGTAAAGGCAGCCATAGGTGCGGTGTGCCGTATCGGCGTCACCATAGAGAATGAGGAAGCCGTCGCGCAAAGCGAGCTGGAAGGCTTCGTAATTTGCGCTTGTGCGGTCGCGCAGGTTGGGAGACAGGCCGATCAGCTCGATCTTTTGCGGCTTCACGCCTTCCCTCGGCCCGAACATCTCATCGCTGATTTGGGACAGCGTTACGAAGCACGGACGCTTGGTCCCGGCCCACCATTCGCTGAGCAAGGCGGTGTTGGCGGCCCCCGCGACCATCTCCCCCCATGGCCGCGACACCGGGCGGCTCGCTATGAATTGCTGATACTGCGCCAGATAAAAATTCGCCGCGACGATCACACCAAGCGCCCACCAAGACGCGGGGAGCAGAATGGAGCGGCCATAATTGGAGAACAGCCCGTAAAGGATGCCCGCCCAGAAGCTGAAGAAGCCGAGCCAGCCCCGGCCCGCCAAAAACGGCACGGGCACCGGCCAGTCGGTGACGAAGCGCGCCGAGCGTAATTCACGGGCGAAGAATTCGTGCTCGCGATCTTGATCATGCGCCTGTACGGCCAGCCGTTTCAGCGCCCGCCAGCGCGCTGAAATATCGCGAAGGTCGTTACCGTCAGACCGCCCGCCCGAGCAGCGCCGCCATGCCCCCCTATACCAGCGCCCCGGATAGCTCTTGCAGCGATCCAGCAATGGGGTGTTGTCAGCCGGCCCATCCAGCATGCGCGGCTCGACGCGCACATTGATCCAGCCTCGGCGCTTCCTCGAAATGCGCCTGAATGAAATCGGGCACCAAATCGAAAACCGCATCGGCGAGGTCGAAGGCCCGCTCGCCGCGGATCGCGTTAAAGTTCGCCGGGCCTTGGAATCGTGCGCCAGCGAACCGCGCGACCATCGGGAAATTGACCAGACTGAAATCCACCGCCTGCCCAAAGCCCGCGCCGCCAAAAAACACATTGGCCCGAAACTGCGCCTGCCCGAACCGGGCCTCGCCATGGAACTGCGCCTGCCCGAACCGGGCCTCGCCATGGAACTGCGCCTCCCCGAACCGGGCCTCGCCATGGAACTGCGCCTGCCCGAACCGGGCCTCGCCATGGAACTGCGCCTGCCCGAACCGGCCTCGCCATGGAACTGCGCCTGCCCAGAACCCGAAGCCTCGCCATGGAACTGCGCCTCCCCGAACCCGGCCTCGCCATGGAACTGCGCCTGCCCGAACCCGGCCACGCCATGGAACTGCGCCTCCCGAACCCGGCCACGCCAGGAAAGATCCATCCGGTGAAGTCGATGCGGTCGGCTTCAACGATGATTGATTTGACAGGCGGCCCAGCCGGGGCTCCACTCTTCTTACTGCTTCCGCCCTTTGCCTCTTCCGCATCCGCAAGCGCCCGCGTCATCAGCCAAAGGGCGGAGAAATCGACGGCGGCTTCTTCCATCCAGGCGCGCGTTGCTTCGTTTTGCGGCTCTAGATTCCCAAACAAATCGCGTTCCGCAGCCCAGCGCCCATCCGCCTCCATCGCCTTACGCTCGGCCAGCATCTTTCCGGCCCAGGCGTTCCAGGCGTCCTTGCCCTGCTGGAACAGCGCGATCGTTTCGTCCTGGTTCATGCCCGCAGTTTGCCCTCCTCTCGCGCCTTCACCGGTCCCGTGATAGCGGAACGCCGCCGCCGCGCCAACTTGCCAACATTGCTGCGCCTGCCAATCCACAAACACCGACCTCCTCGCCGGCAGGCTCCGCGCGCATCAAACTCCGCCGCGTCCCTGCCACTCTCCTTCGTTGTCCCGGCCTCCCCTCTCTTTCGTCGTCGGCCGCAGAGCCGGGACCCATTGGCCTCGCCGCGAGCGCGGATTGCGCTGTGGGCGAATGTGAGCCTGGCCACGATTTCGGGATTACCCCACCTGTTCCGAAAATCTCTCCCGTAAAAGTTGTGCAGCGGCAGGGTCAGATCGGGCTGCTGGATGGAACGGGCGAGCGGCCAGCTTGGATCGGCTCTACTCCGTGGGTCCTCGCTCGATCATCGCCGGAGCATGGCGTCGCCCTGCACGGCGCGCCGACCGGATCGCTCCGGGTCAGCCCTAAGCCACCGCAAGAATCGCGGTTTGAGCGGGAACGGCGCTTCCGCCGGTTCCGTCAGGCCCCGTTCGGGTAAATAAGCACCTTGATGTAGCCGGGTGCATTCTCGGCAAGCGCCTGAAACGCAGCCGGTGTTTCATCAAGGCCGATGCGGTGGCTGACCATCGAGGCAACGTCGACCTTGCCCGATTTCACGAGTTCGATTGCCCTTGGATAGACCTCGCCCATCCGGCGGGCGAATTTGATCTTCAACGCGCGCCGGCGCGCATCGGCGGCGGACAATTGATAGAGGTCGCCGTCGGGAATGCCGACCAGCACGATGCGCCCGCCGATGCGCGACGCCGCCACCGCATCGCGGAATCCGAGTGGCGAATTGGTTGCCTCGATTACGAGCGCACAGCCGCCGGATGACCACTCGACGATCTCGGTCACGGAACCGGTGACCTTCGCGCCAAGATGCGCAGCCATCGCGCGCCGATGCTCCAGCGGGTCCACAGCTAGAATTTCGCCCGCCCCGGCCACTTTCAGCACCTGAATGATCAACAGTCCGATCGGCCCGCAGCCGAGCACCGCGACGCGCTCCATTAGGCGCGGCTTGGCGAGATCGACGGCGTGAATGGCGACGCCGAGCGGCTCCAGCATGACGGCCTGAAGCGAGTCGAAACCGGGCGGCAACCGCACGATCTGCGATTTGCGCACCCAGATCCGCGTCGTCATGGCCCCGTCGAAAGGCGGCGCGCCGATGAACTCAACATTGGGGCACAGATTGAAATAGCCTTCGTGGCACCACTCGCAATGGCCGCACGCGTTGTTCGGATCGATCGCAACGAGGTCTCCGCGCTTGAGCGACAGCTCATCCAGATCCTCGCAGAGATAGCCGCCAAACTCATGTCCGGGCACAAAGGGTGCCTGGATCAACGCCGCCCCAATGCCGCCGTCCTTATAGTAATGCAAATCGCTGCCGCAAAGCCCGACCGCAGCAACCTCAAGCAGAACCTGATCCGCGGTGCCCTCTCCCAGGTTAAATGGAGCGACCCGGGCATCGTTGCGGCCGTGAATGAACAGAGCTTGGCTCACGCGACTGTCCTTGCATCATCGAGGGCGGGAAGCTTACAAAGGCGGTCCTGGGCGGTCAACATACGGGGCCTTCGTCTTCGAAAACGATCACGGTCTGCCCACAATTCTGAACGCGCAGGACAAGGAGTCTGGGCATGAGGCCCGCCCCGAATGACGACGAAATCACCGCTCGCCTTTCCGCCGCAGAGCGCATAGCCAAACGTGCCGGTGAAGCTGCGCTTGAGTTTTTCCTTAACCGCGACCGGCTGGAAGTGTCCCACAAGGCGATGCAGGATCGCGTTACCGAGGCCGACCGGGCGGTGGAAACGCTGATCCGCGATGCGATCCTGGCGGAATTCCCCGAGGATGCGCTGATGGGCGAGGAGCATGGCACGGCCAGCGGCAGTTCGCCCTTCCTCTGGGTGATCGATCCCATCGACGGCACCAGCTGCTTCCTTGCGGGCCTGCCGGATTGGTGCGTGTCCATCGCGGTCGCTGTCGCGGGCGAGCCGGTCATCGGCGTCATCGCGGCGCCGCGTCATGGCGAGATGTGGGTGGCCGCGCGCGGACGCGGCGCGACGGTCAATGGCACGGCGCTGAAAATGAACCCGGACGCAGATCTCACCACCGGCATGTTCGCGTTTGGCGGCAGCCTGCGCTGCGACGCGAGTGAGACGGGCGCGCTCGTCACAAAGCTGATGCAGGCGGGCGGCGTCGTGTTTCACAACGGCTCCGGCGCGCTGATGACCGCCTATGTGGCCGGCGGCCGTCTGGTCGGATATTACGATGCGCATATCAATGCCTGGGACTGCTTTGCGGCTCTGGTCATGATCGCGGAAGCTGGGGGCGTGGCGACATTCGGCGAAGAAACCCGCCTAAGCCGGGGCGGGCCTCTGCTCGCCGGCACCGCCCGGTCCGTGGAGCAGGCGCGCGCCATCCTGAACGAAATCGAGCTGCAACCGCCGGGATAACGGCCATGCCCACGGTCAATATCTCTGCCGCGTCGGCGTCATGCAAATTTCCTGCACCAGCGCGTTGGGCGGCAGATTATAAGCGTTCAGAATAAGGTCCGCGACGTGACTGGCCGGTATGCCGCCGCCGATCGCAGCCTTGTTGGCCTTGTAATTGGCGAGCGTATTCGGGTCGGTCACCTGGTCGAGCACTTCCGTCTCGATAATGCCGGGCGAGATGACGATGACCCGGACATTGTAGTCGGCGAGGTATTCGCGCAGGCTCTCGGACACCGCATGCACGAAGTATTTCGTGCCGCAATAGACAGTGTGGTCGGGATAGACCTTGCGTCCGGCAATCGAGCTCATCATGACGAGCGTGCCGGCCCGGCGCGACATCATGCCTTCGAGCACGGCATGCACGCTGTTCATCACGCCCTTGGTGTTGATGTCGATCATCTCGTCCCATTCGGCGGGATCCTGGCGTCCGATATTGCCGAGCCGGGCAATGCCGGCGTTGCAGAACATCATATCGACCGGCCCATGCAGCGCCTCCGCGTCGGCGACCGCCGCCGCGATGGCGGCGCGGTCGCGGACGTCGACCTTGCGATTGACGGCGGCGGGCAGGCCGAGTGCGTCGAGACGATCAATGCGGCGCGCCATCAGCAGCACCGGATGACCGGCGGCGGAAAAGGCGCGCGCGGTCGCTTCGCCAATCCCCGAACTTGCTCCTGTGATGGCGACGAGCGGCTTGCTGGTCATCGTCATTTCCTCCTTGCTGAAATCGGCGTGCTCTTCGGCCGCCTTTGCTAACAAGCTATACTGTGCCCTTTCGCGCCGCCAGGATCCGTTCGGCGACCTCGACGAAACCGCGCCCGCCGCCTCCGGCCGTGACATAGGCCGGTTCCGCGTCAAGCTCTCCGGCAAAACCCAGGACGCCCGCGACCCCGCAGGCATTGGGGAAAAAGCCGAACATCGGCGCGTCGTTGGGGCTGTCGCCGACGAAGATGATCCGGTCCTTGTCCCGGTCGAGATCGACGCCGAGCACGTCCTTGGCGAAGCGGCGCGTCATCGACAGCTTGTCATACTGCCCGAACCAGCCATTGACATGGATCGAGGAAATCTTGGCGACAGCGCCCTCCGCTTCGAAGATCGCCTTGATCCGTGCAATCTCGGCCTTGCTGAGCGGCGGAACGTCCTCGCAGAAATCGATGGCAAGGTCGGCCTCGCGATAAAGCTGATCGGCGGAGACCGCCGCGCCCGGAACCTCCTCCAGAATACGCGCCTTCACGGCCTCCAGGCGGCGCCGGTTGGCCATGCGTTCATCGGGAGCGGCGGCAAAGATGCTGGCGCATCTTCCGGGCGCCAGCATCATAGGCGAAGTAGAAGGCGCCGTTTTCGCCCACGACGCCCCTGACCGGCCAGAAGCGGGCAATCATATCGCACCAGCCCGCCGGCCGCCCGGTGATCGGGGCGACGCTGAGCCCTGCGGCGCTGAGGTCCTCGATGGCCTGATAGGCTTCCGCCGGCAACCGGCCATCATGGGTCAGAGTGTCGTCGATGTCGGCCAGGACCACAGTGACCGCCGCGGCGACAGCATCAGGCATGAGTGACAGCGGGCGCATGGTTCAATGTTCCCCGGAGACGAAATCCTCAAGAGTTCCGGCATCGGCGGCGATATCGAGGAAGGAAAAGCGATTGCGCATCTCCCGGCAATGCAGAACGGCCTCGCGATAGAATTCGACCGGCAGGCCAAGTTCGCGCGCGCTCGTCGGGGCTCCGGCCGCAACCAGAAGCCGCGTCATCTCTTCGACCGGAATGATGAAGGCGGCAAGTTCGGCCTTCAAGGCCGGCCAGATCTGCGCCAGCCTGTCGTTGAATGCCGCCGCTCCAGCGTCGTCAAACGCCTTCATCCGCAGCTCGGCGAGACATTGCTGGGCGACCTCCGCCCCCATGCGGCGCTTCATCCCGGCTTCGTCGATCCGCGTCGGCTTGATGACGGGCGGACGGTCGCTCGCCAGCATCCGCTGCTGCAAACGCGCCATCGTGAGGCAGGCGACGCCGACCTGCTGACCGTGCAGGGTTCCTGGATGCCGCTCGCGCGCGAAGCAGTCGATGTAGTGCGAAATCTGGTGCTCGCCCATCGAGCCGTGGTTCGACATGCCGGTGAAGGAAACGCCAAGGCCGCACAGCGTCAGAACCCGGTAGAGATAGCCGACGGCCGTGACGTCGCCGGCCGGCAAGCCGGAGGCCCGTTTGTTCAACTCGATTTCGTCGGCCTCCTGGAGCACATAGGGCGTCTTGAGATAGGGCGTGCCCAGCAGCCGGTGCGACATCCACCAATCGACCTGCGCGACCGAACGGACAAGGCAGTCGGCAAATCCAGCCGCCGCCAGATGTTTCGGCGCGGCGGCGGAAACGGCAAGATCGACGAAGAACCCCGACGGCGCATGCGACGGCAGGGAAACCTTGAGCCCGGTTTTAAGGGTCATAGAGGCGGTCGTGGAGGTATAGCCATTCATCGAGCCGGCGGTGCCGAAGACGCAATAGCGCCGGCCATCCAGGCCGGTGACATATTTGCACAGATCGTTGATGGTGCCGGAACCGACAGCCACCACCGCCTCGGCGCGCGCGAGGCGAGGCGCCAGCTCCGACGCTGTCTTCATGTCCGCATGCGGATGATCGAGGATCACGGTTTCGACCGGCCCGAGTGCTCGCAGGCGCTCAGCGATGCGGGAGCCGAGCGCATCATAGGTGCCCTGGTCGGCGACGACGGTGAAGCTGGACCCGAGTTTGAGCGCCCGCACAAGCTCGGCTTCCGCCCCGTCGAGATTTTCGCGGAACACGATAGAGTCGTAAGGGACCGCCGCCGGACGGCCGGTCTCTGGATCGATCCAGCGACCGGCAACGATATCGTCGATCAACGCGGTCCAGCCATTTTCGGGGGCAGAGTTACGGGCAAGCTGCTCCGGTACAGGAGGGGAGTGCGTCATGCCGGAACTCCGAGGCGTTAAGCTTCGACAAATGGCATTCTATCGCAACAGATGTCAAGGCAGATGTCGGCCGCGCTTGACGAATGTCGCGTGCCCTGCGCATAGCTGAGCACACCATGAGCACGACGCAAAAGCCGCAGAACGACATGCCGGCCCGAGGGCCATCGGTGCCCCGGGAATTCGAAGACGCGGTCGTCTGGGTTGCCTGGCTGTATTATGCGGATCAGTTGACCCAGAACGAGATTGCCGATGTGCTCAAGGTCTCGCGGGCGACGATCGTAAAGCTGTTGCAGGAATCGCGGGAGCGCGGCGTCGTATCGATACGGATCAACACCGAGACAGCCAACCGAACCGTTCTGTCGCGGGCTCTCGTCGAACGCTATTCCCTCGATGCCGCGACGATTATCCCAACGCTAGACAGCTCAAAGCTTGTAAACCGTCTTGGAGATGCCGGCGCCAGGGCGCTGGCCGATCAGCTTGAATCGGGCGACGTCGTCGGTGTCGCCTGGGGGCGGACCGTGCTCGCCGCCGCACGTTCGATCGTGCTTCCCGAGGGCATCGAGCGGCTGACGGTGGTGCAATTGTCGGGCTCCTCCCCCGGCAGCAGCGCCGACTTTTCGCCCGAACTGTGTTCGTCGCTGCTTGCCAACAAACTCGGCGCGCGCTGCGTGAATCTGCTGGCGCCTGCGGTGCTGTCGACGTCTGAGCTGCGCGACCGCCTTTTGGCCGAGCCCTCGCTCATCAAGCAATTCGGGCTGATCCGCTCGGCCAACAAAATCCTGTTCGGCGTCGGCGATATCGGAGCGTCGAGCACGGTGCGCGCCGCCGAGCTGGCGAGCAAGCAGGTCATCGACGGCTATGTCGCAAGCGGCGCTGTGGCCGCCATCATCGGGCGTTTCATCGATGCCGAGGGCCGTGCGGTAGCGGGCGAACTCGATAGCCGCATGATCGGCATCACCGTCGAGGAATTGAAGACGATGCCGACCCGCCTTTGCGTGGCGGGAGGCCCCGCCAAAATAACCGCGATCAGGGGGACACTGCGTGGCGGTTATGCGACGCATCTGGTCACCGACATCGCGACTGCGGAAGCGTTGCTCAAGGCCTAAGTTGCGAAATTTATTCCGCCTACTGACAGATCTCTCGATCAAAACTCATCCATATTGACAAATGTCGCGTTTTGATGACATGTGATTGAGAAACCAGTTCTGACAATACAGAACGCAAAGGGAGGAGAGCCGTATCCGAGCCGCTCGGCGTTCTGGAGCGATGCGTGGCTTGGGTCGACCTAGCGAGGAGTTTCCCAGTGGCCACCCTGTCGCTGCCGGTTCGCAAGGCTCAACGGTTTGCGCTGCCGCGATTCCTGACCTCGGAACATCCTTTCCCGTGGCTGCTTCCCTCCACCGCGCTGCTTGTGGTCTTCGGGGTGTACCCCCTGCTTTACGCCGCCGGTCTCTCGCTGTTCCGGCGTCATCCCGCCACCCGCGCTTATCTCTTCGAGCCGTCGTGGAACTGGTCGAAAGTATTCGCCGATGACCGGGTCTGGGGTGCGATCGGGCACACCTTCCTCTACACGTCTGTCGCCCTCGTCATCGAGCTGGCGCTCGGCATGCTCATCGCCCTGCTGCTCGATTCCGACCGGCGCGGCTTCGGCTTGATGCGCGCCCTGATGACGCTGCCACTGGTTGTACCTCCCGCCGTGACCGGCATGATGTTCCTGCTGATGCTCGACGGATCGTTCGGCGTGCTGAGCCGTGGGCTTTACGAAACCGGCCTGCTGTCAGCTCAGTATCCCATCCTCGCGGTCGGCTCGACGGCCCTGTTCGGCGTGCTGCTCGCCGATGTCTGGCAATGGACGCCGTTCATGGTGCTGATCATGATGGCGGGCCTGCGCGCGCTGCCCAAGGAACCCTATGAAGCGGCGGCCATCGATGGCGCGACGGCGACGCAGGCCTTCTTCAAGCTGACGCTGCCGATGATGTCCAGGATCATTTCGCTCGCGGTGCTCATACGCGGCGTCGATCTGTTTCGCATCTACGATTATGTGAAGGTGATGACCGACAGCGGTCCGGGGACCGCGACCGAAACGCTCACCGCCTATGCCGGCACCGTCTATTTCAAGAACGCCGACTTTCCCTATGCCTCCACGGTCGCGCTGCTCACGCTCATCCTCGTGCTGGTGACCTCCAACATCTTCATCAAGATTTTCCGGGTGAAGTTCTGATGAACCCGACCTTCGCCCAATCCCTTATCCGCTATGTCACCGCGATCTTTGTGGTGGCGGTGTTCATGTTCCCGCTGTTCTGGTGGGGGCTGACCTCGATCAAGCCGATTTCGGCGGTGTTCAATAAGGACAAGGTCGTCTTCTTCGACTTCGCGCCGACGCTCGATAATTATCGCGTCACGCTGTTGGGCAAATCGCGCTCCGAACTGGCCATCGAATCCGGCTCGACATTCGGCGTCGGCGGGGGAAGCTCCTACGACAGCCGCAAGACGATCATGGATTCCACCATCATCGCCATCGGCTCGACCATATTGACCGTCGTCATCGGCATGCTGGCCGCCTATTGCCTGTCGCGCCTGCGCTTCCGTGGGCGGAACCTTTATCTCAACTGGATCCTGTCGCAGCGCTTCATGCCGCCCATCGCCATCATCGTGCCGGTGGTGTTCATGCTGCATTATGTGGATCTGCTCGACACCCATCTCGGCCTGATCTTCGTTCACGCGCTGATGAACCTGCCCATCGCGGTGCTCCTGATGAAATCGTTCTTCGACGACGTGCCGCAGGAAATCGACGAAGCGGCGATGATCGACGGCGCGACCCGCTTCGAGACCTTCCGCCTCGTGGTGCTGCCGATGGTGCGTGGCGGCGTCGCGGCGACGGCGGTGCTCTGCTTCATCTTCTCCTGGACCGAATTCCTGCTGTCGCTGTTCCTGACCAATTCAATCCGGACACTGCCGGTCAAGATCACCACCTTCGTGACTTCGACCGGATCGGAATGGGGCTTCATATCCGCGCTCGGCACCTCGGCGATCGTGCCCAGCTTCATTTTTATTCTGCTGGTTCAGAAGCAACTGGTTCGCGGCCTCACCCTCGGGTCACTCAAGGGCTAAGGACCGGAGCAAGACGAAAACGAAAAACCATGGGAGAAACGTGATGAGCTTTAAGGAATTCGACAAGAAAACCTTCATTGTCGATACGGCGAACGCCTTTTCGCAGCGCCGAATCTCCAAGCGTGAGTTCCTGCAGAAGATGGGGATTGCCGGCATCGGCTTCTCGGCTTTCTCGGCCGGGCTTCTCGGTAATTCGCGCCCGCAGCGTGGCGGCGGGATGATCGGCGATCCGGCCATGGCCGACATGCCGGCCGACGCGACCAAGTTCTTCAAGGAGGTCGGCAGCAAATTCAAGGGCGCCAAGATCCGCTATACCTCGGAGGCGACCCCGCCGACGGTCGTGCTCAATCAGATCAAGAGCGAATTCACCGATCTGACCGGTATCGAGGTCGAAGTCGAAATCGTGCCGCTGGAGCAGGTGCTCGCCAAGGCCACGCAGGACGCGCAAGGGCAGCTCGGCACCTACGATGTCTACTATCTCGACCAGTCGTGGATTGCCACTTTCGCCCCCGATGTCATCGATCCTTACGACTATTACAAAACCAAGCCCGACCTCGCCATGCCCGGCTTCGATTGGGAAGACTTCTCCAAGCCGCTCGTCGAGGGCATTTCGCTGCATGACGGCAAATGGGTTGGCATCCCCTTCGACATCCCAATCTTCATCCTGATGTACCGCAAGGACATTCTGGAGAAGCACAAGATCGCCGTGCCGACGACCTATGAGGAGTTCACCGCCGCCGTCACCAAGATCGGCGAGGCGGAGAAGGCCAATGGCATTTACGGCACCGGGCTACAGGCGAAATCCGGCCATTATTCGCTGGAATGCGACTGGACGCAGGCCGTTTGGGGACATGGCGGCTCGGTCTTCGGTAAGGATAAGAAGTTCACCGGCAATGACCCGCAAGGCATCAACGGCCTGAAATGGTATATGGACCTTTTGTCCAAGTCGCCGCCCAACTCGACCACCGCGACCTGGGATGGCCAGTTCCAGATGATGGCCGCCGGCCAGGTGGCGCTGGTGCAGAGCTGGGACGAGTTCTTCCCCGGCCTCGATGCCGACAATTCCAAGGTTAAGGGGCTTTGGGAGCCGGCCCATCCGTTGAAATCGACCGTGGGCCTGCGCTCGCGCGCCGATGCAGGCTTCGGCGAAAAGCCAAATCTTGGCCATCAGGGCGGCTCGGTAATTTCCCTGTCGCGCTATTCCAAGAACATCGACGCGGCGTGGATGTTCATGCAATGGGCCTGCTCGAAGGAAATCATGACCCGCTGCACCCTCGCGGGCGGTTTCGCGCCGATGCGGATCTCTTCCTTCGAGGACCCGCGCGTCAAGGCGAAAGCCAAGGTCGGTCCCGGCACGACCCGCCATCTCGACGTGGTGAAATGGACCATCGACAACGCCATCGCCACCGAGCCGCATATGGCGATCTGGGCGGGCCTTTCGACCAATGAGATTCCGACCGAACTCGGCAAGCTGCTGACCGGCCAGGAATACGGCAACGATCCCAAGAAGTGCATGGACGCGCTCGCCAAGATGGTCGACGGCAAGGTCAAGGAAGCCGGGCTGAACTGACCGGAACGGTAACGGCATGGTGGTGGCGGCTTCGGCTGCCACCTTTTTCGTGGGATAATGCCGTAATGGATAAAGATCTCGTCGTCGGCATCAATTCATCCACCTCCGCGACCAAGGCGATTGCCTGGAGCGTCGAGGGCGCCCAGATCGCGGAAGGCCGGGCGCCGATCGCGCTGGCCAATCCGCTGCCCGGCTATTTCGAGCAGGACCCGGCCGAATGGTGGGGCTCCACGGCCGCCGCCCTGCGCATGCTCACGGCGCGCATCGATCCGGCGCGGATCGCGGGGCTCGCCATTTCCAACCAGCGCGAAACCTTCAGCATCTTCACCGAGGACGGCGAGGCGCTGAGGCCGGGCATGGTGTGGCTCGACGATCGGGCGCGGGCACAGGAGCGCCGCTTCGGCGCCGCCTTTGGAGCGGAGCGCGTGCATGCCATCTCCGGCAAGCCGCTCGATGTCATCCCCTGCCTCTACCGGATCATCTGGCTGAAGGAGAACGAGCCCGCGCTCTTTGAACGGGCGGCGCGCATCGCGGAGGTGCATGGCTATCTCTGCTTCCACCTGACGGGCCGCTGGGCGACGTCCACCGCATCGGCGGACCCGATGGGCTTGCTCGACATGCGCCAGCTCGATTGGTCGGACGACATTCTGGCGGCGGCGGGCATTCCTCGGGAAAAGCTGCTGCCCGTGATGGCACCCGGTGCGGCTTTGGGCAAAGTGACCGACGGCGCGGCGACCGCGACGGGTCTTTTGAGCGGAACGCCGGTTTTCGCTGGCGGCGGCGATGGGCAATGCGCGGGAACGGGCGTCGCCGCCTTGCGCCCCGGCCGGGCCTATATCAATCTCGGCACCGCGCTGGTGTCGGGCACCTATTCGCCGGACTACGCCTATGATCCGGCCTTCCGCACCGAAGTCGCCATCGCCGACCGGGGCTATATCTTCGAGACCTGCGTCCGCTCGGGCACTTTTCTGCTCGATTGGCTGGCGCGGGAGATGTTCGGCATCGATCCGGCGCGGCAAGCCGAAACGCATGCAAGCCTTGAGGCCCAGGCGGCGGCGAGTCCGATCGGCGCGGGCGGCGTGCTTATCCTACCTTATTGGCAAGGCTGCATGACGCCGCACTGGGACAGCGGAGCGCGCGGCGTCGTCGCCGGCCTGTCCGGCTCGACCAGGAAGGGCGACATCTACCGCGCCGTGCTGGAAGGGCTCGCGCTCGACCAGGCCCATGCCGCGACACGGGTGGTCGCGGTGACCGGCACACCGATCGATCATTATGTCGCCATGGGCGGGGGTGCGGCGTCAGATCTGTGGATGCAGATTCTGGCCGACGCCACGGCGTGCCCGGTCCGGCGCTCGACAGCCAATGAAGCCTCCTCGCTCGGCGCCGCCATGACGGCGGCAAAAGGCGCCGGCTGGTTCCCCAGTCTCTCGGAGGCCTCCACGGCGATGGCAAGCGCGACCGTCCATACCTTCGATCCCGACGTTGAGCGGGCAGCCGCCTATGCCGAACTGCGCGACATCTACACCGATCTGTGGCCGACGCTCTCATCCTGGAACCGGCGTCTGTCGGAGTTCACGGAAGGACGGACGCGCCGATCATAGGCAAGGGCCGCGAACAACAGGATGAAATCATGGCGTCCGTGACGATCGACAATGTCAGAAAATCCTACGGCACGGTGGAGGTGATACGCGGCCTTTCGCTGTCCATCGACGATGGATCCTTCGTCGTGCTGCTCGGCCCCTCGGGCTGCGGAAAATCCACGCTTCTGCGCATGGTGGCGGGCCTGGAGACCATCACCGAAGGGCGCATCCGGATCGGCGACAATGTCGTCAACCACCTGCACCCCAAAGACCGCGACATCGCGATGGTGTTTCAGAACTATGCGCTCTACGCCCATATGACCGTCTTTGAAAACATGGCATTTTCCATGCGCTTGAAGAAGTTGCCGCAGGCGAAGGTGGCGGCGAAGGTGGAATGGGCGGCCTCCATCCTCAACTTGACGCCCTATCTCCATCGCTCGCCCGGCCAGCTCTCGGGCGGGCAGCGCCAGCGTGTCGCGATGGGGCGGGCGATGGTGCGCGATCCGCAGGTGTTCCTGTTCGACGAGCCGCTGTCCAATCTGGACGCGAAACTGCGCATCCAGATGCGAACCGAGATCAAGGAACTGCATCAGCGGCTCAAGACCACCACCATCTATGTCACGCACGACCAGATCGAGGCGATGACGATGGCTGATGTGATGGTTATCCTGGACAATGGCGAGATCGAGCAGATTGGGCGGCCGCTTCAGGTGTATGATCGTCCGGCCAACCTTTTCGTCGCTGAGTTCATCGGGGCGCCGGTGATGAATATTTTCAGGGGCATCGTGGAGGCCGCCGGCGGCGGGCAGGTCGTCAGGATGGCCAGCGGCGTGGCGTTGCCGCTTCCAGAGCAGGCGCCGGTGAGGGTGGGACAGGCTGTCGCCTATGGCGTCAGGCCCGAACATTTTCAGCCCTCGCGAGGCGCGGGCATCGAAGCGCGGGTCAATATCATCGAACCGACGGGGCCGGAGATGCATATCTATGCCAACCTCGGCGGGCAGGAGATCTGCGCGATCTCGCGTGATCGCGAGGAGTTTTTCCCTGGCGAGGCGATCGCGCTGACGCCGGAGCCCGGCCGCGTCCATCTCTTCGACGGAGACACCGGACGCACCCTGAGGCCTTGACACGCTTCGTCCTACCTTTGCGTGCCGCCAATGGGCAAAAGAAGCGCACCGTTTTATCTGCGTTCGGACCATGGAGCAGGCCGGAGGGGCCGCATTGGGTTACCCTGCCAGCAGCTTCTTGAGCCGGACGTCCGACGAGGCGAGGTGCGTCGGCGCCGGGCGGGCGCCGCGGGCGATCAGCATTTCGGCGATACGAATGTCCCTGGCGACGGCATTTCCCTGGCCTATGCCGCTTGCGGCGACGAGGCGATTATCGTCAGCCAGATGGAACAGCAGGAATGCGCCGTCTCCAAGATCACGCCGGACAATGCTGCGTCCTTCATCCGCGAGGCCGGTAATTTGCAGGGTGAGGTCGTATTGATCCGACCAGAACCACGGCACCGCCGTAAGCGGCGCGTCGTGGCCCAGCATATTCCGCGCGGCAAGGGTGCCCTGATCCTGTGCGTTGCGCCAGCTTTCGAGGCGCACGCGGCGGTCGCCATAGATGCCGAGGGGGAACGAGCAGCAGTCACCGGCGGCAAAGATGGTGGGGTCGCTGGTCTCAAGCCGGTCATTCACAGCGATGCCGTCGTCGCAATGGAGGTCGGCATCGCTGGCAAGGCCGATCTCCGGCACCGCGCCGATGCCGATCAAAACCAGATCGGCCGGGATGAGGTCGCCACGACAGCGCAGGACGGTTTCGTCGGGGTAATGCTCGATGGCCGCAAGCGCTTCGCCGCAACGGATCTTCACACCACTGGCCAAGTGCTTTTCGGCCACGGCAGCGGCGATGCCTTCGGGAACGCAGCGCGCGAGCAGACGCGGCAGCGCTTCGATCACGGTTACATCCGCACCGCGCCGGCAAGCCGAAGCGGCGACCTCCAGTCCGATGAAACCGCCGCCGATAATGGCGACACGGCAGCCAGCCCCGATTGCGCCGCGTATCCGCAGGGCGTCTTCATAGCTGCGCAGATAGACGCAGCGACGACCCTCCGCACCTGGAATTGAGAGCCGGCGTGCGCGCGCTCCCGTGGCGAGAAGAAGGCGCGAATAGGCGAGCCGATCGCCATTCGACAGCTCGATCCGGTGCGCGGCTCGGTCGATCGCCGTGGCGCCGATACCGCGCATGAAGCGGATGTCGAGCTCGGCGAGTTTTCCATCGGAGATGATCGTGCGCAGGGTGGGCTCGCCTTCGTCCGTCAGCGCCGATTTCGACAGCGGCGGCCGCTCATAAGGCGCGTGCGGCTCGGCCCCGATCAGCGTGACCGGGCCGGCAAAGCCCTCTTCGCGCAAAGCCTGTGCCGCGCGGGCACCACATTCTCCCGCGCCGACGATGATGATTGCGTCGTCTGGCATGGGAGGTCAGATCTCGATGAGGACTTTGCCCTGCTCGACCTTCACCGGATAGGTGATGAGGCTGACACAGACCGGGGCGCCTTTAGCCTCGCCGGTCTTGTAATTGAAGCGCCCATTATGCTTCGGGCACTCGATGATCTCGTCCATCACCAGGCCGTCGGCGAGGCAGACCTGCTCATGGGTGCAAAGGCCGTCAGTCGCAAAATACTCATCGTCCGGGCTGCGGTAGATCGCGAACACCCGTCCCGCGTGATCGAAGCGGATGACGTCCTCTTCCTCGATCTCGTCAGCCGCGCAGGCTTCGATCCACTGTGCCATTTGGCTTTCCTCCCGATGCCGGCGTTGTTCGCGGCCGTTTGCGCGGCAGTTTTGTGCGGCTTTATTCGGCGGCCATCATCATCGGCTCGAGATCGCCATGGAACTCCGGCCGGTAAGGCTTGGCGGTCGGCGGCAACTCGCGCTTGATGAACCAGTCCTCATAGCGGAGCTGGCGGACGAGGGCAGGCAGCATCTCGCGATAGGCGTCGATGAAGCCGTTATTGGCCTGCGGCAGATCGTGCTTGATCAGCTCATGCAGCCGCGGCAGCGCATGATAGGGCACCATCGGAAACATGTGGTGCTCGATGTGATAGTTCATGTTCCAGTAGACGAAGCGCGAAATCGGATTCATGTAAACCGTGCGGCTGTTGAGCCGGTGATCAAGTACGTTCTCGGCAAGGCCGCCATGCTGCATCAGTCCGCAGAGCACGTGATGCCAGGCGCCGTACATTCGCGGCAGACCGATCAACATCAGCGGCAGGATCGAGCCCATAGAGATGGCCGTCCCTATTGCTGCGGCATAGATCGCGAACCAGAAGCGCGCCACGGTGAACACGCGGGGTTGCTCCGTCTCGGGTATGTATGTTTGCTTCTCGAGGTCGAGCACGCCGAACGTGTTCAGCACCATGTCCTTCATGGCGTGCCAGACGTCGACGATTCCCAAGAAATTCAGAACCACGCGCGCCAAGACCGGCGGGCGCATCAGCGCGATTTCGGGATCGGCCCCGACGATGATGGTATCGGTGTGGTGGCGCGTATGGCTCCAGCGCCAGGTGACCGGATTGCGCATGATCATGAAGCAGGCGATCTGGTAGACGACGTTGTTCATCCAGCGGGTCTTGAAGGCGGTGCCGTGGCCGCATTCATGCCAGCGTGAGTCCGTGGCCGAGCCGTAGAGGACGCCATAGGCGAGGAAGAACGGCACACACCACCAGCTTCCCCACAGCGCGACGCCAAAACCGCCGAATACCGCCATGCCGCCAAGCCAGATGATGGTGTCGCGGATGGCCGGACCGTCGGTCCGCTTCATCAGCTCCTTCATGGTCTTGCGGGGAATCTCGGTGTGATACCACTCGGCGGCCATCAGGCTTGTGGAAACGGCGTCCTTGGCGCTCGGGTCGCGCAGGCTGTAATCGCGCTTGGGATGAACAATGGTCATGAGCGCCTCGTCCTCCTCCGATCCAGCGCCCGCATTCGCGGTGCAGCCTTGGCCCCAAGCATATTGCCACAATACCGGCTCTTGACATTTCCCTCAATCCATCTGATGTATTTTCTATCAAAATCTATCAACTCTGAGCGCAGGTTTGAGAGAGTACCTCAGAGGTAGGAATGGGCCGGCGACCGACCATTACGGATCTTGCCGAAGCCGCCGGCGTCAGTGTTGCGACGGTGGACCGTGTCCTCAACGCTCGCCAGCCGGTCCGCGAATCCACGGCGCGGCGTGTCTATGAGGCGGCCGGCGCCATCGGCTATCACGCGACGGAGTTGGTCCGCCAAAGGCTGAGCCAGACCCTGCCCTTCTACCGGCTCGGCTTCGTGCTGCAGCGTCCGGAGCAGCAGTTTTATCAGACGCTGGCGACCGAGATCACGGCGGCAACCGATCGCGCGACGACGTTTCGTGGCGTCGCGCATATCGAGTATGTGGGGGCGCAAACACCCACGGAGGTCGTCGGCAAGCTGAAAGCGGCGGCATCGCGTGCGCAGGCCGTGGCAATGGTCTCGATCGATCACCCAACCATCACCAGCGCGGTTGCCGAACTGCGCGAGGCCGGCATCCCAATATTCTCACTGCTGTCGGATTACGCGCAGGGTGTGCGCACGGCCTATGTTGGGCTCGACAACCGCAAGGCCGGACGCACCGCGGCATGGTTCATCGCCAAGACAGCGAAGAAGCCAGGGAAGGTCGCGATTTTTGTCGGCAGTCACCGTTTCCTCGGGCAGGAGCTGCGTGAAATCGGGCTTCGCACCTATTTCCGCGAGAACGCCGCGAACTTTGAGGTTCTCGATACGCTGGTCAATCTTGAGACACCCGCGATCGGACATGAGGCGATGCTCGACCTGATCCACCGCCATAAGGATCTGGCCGGCCTCTATGTCGCTGGTGGCGGGATGGAGGGGATCATAGCAGCGCTTCGGGAAGAGACTGGGCGACACCTCATTGCGGTCTGCCCGGAGCTGACGCAAATCTCCCGCCAGGCGCTGGCCGATCAGACAATCCAAACCGCCATTGCCACGCCCGTCGCGTCGCTGGCGGAGAAGCTGGTCGGCGTGATGGCGGGCGCGCTGGAAGGCGGCGGCAACGACCACTCCGAGGATCTTTACCTACCCTTCGACATCCATGTCTCGGAGACCCTCTGATGTTTGCTTGGCGGGCAGTCAAAAACCACGTTTAATCAGAAATGGAACAAATATTCTGCATTGACAATAGAAACGGAATTGTTGTTTCATTACGAAATTGCGCTGCCTGGTCCATCCGACGTGCAGCAGCTCAGCGTTTCCGCAGGCGAGCTCGCACGGCACGTCACGACGGCATTCGCAGCCTCTGGCTAAGGCGAAACAATGAGAAGAGGGCGTAATAGAGCCCTCGGCAATAGGGAGGAAACGACGTGAGAAAGACAATCCTGGCCGCTCTTTTTACCATGTCCCTGGTGGGCACGGCGCACGCCCAGAATATCGGCGTGTCGATGGCGTTATTCGACGACAACTTCCTGACCGTGTTGCGTAACGGCATGCAGGCCCATGCCGACAGCATGAAAGGCGTCACCTTGCAGATCGAGGACGCGCAGAACGACGTCGGCCGCCAGCTCAACCAGATCCAGAACTTCATCGCCTCTGGCGTGAAGGCGATCATCGTCAATCCTGTCGACACCGACGCAACGGTCGCCATGAGCAAACTGGCCGAAGAGGCCAAGATCCCGTTGGTCTATGTGAACCGGCAGCCAATCAATCTCGACAAGTTGCCGAAGAACCAGGCCTTCGTGGCATCGAACGAGGCGGAATCCGGAACGTTCGAGACTAAGGAAGTCTGCCGGCAGCTGAAGGAGCAGGGGAAGAAAAGCGCCAACATCTTGGTGATGATGGGCGAGCTGTCCAACCAGGCGGGGCGACAGCGCACAAAGGACATCCATGATGTGATCGCCACGCCCGAATGTTCCTTCATGAAGGTCGTCGAGGAGCAGACCGGCAACTGGAAACGAACCGAAGGTCAGGACCTGATGACCAACTGGATCTCTGCCGGCGTGAAGTTCGATGCCGTCATATCGAACAATGACGAGATGGCGATCGGGGCCATCCAGGCGCTGAAGGCCGCCAAGGTCGACATGAAGACGATGATTGTCGGCGGCGTCGATGCCACCCAGGACGCGCTTGCGGCCATGCAGGCCGGCGACCTCGACGTAACGGTATTCCAGGACGCCGCAGGCCAGGGCAAAGGCGCGGTCGACACGGCCGTTAAGCTCGCCAAGGGAGAGCCGGTCGAGCAGAAGACCTGGGTGCCGTTCCAGCTCGTGACCCCGGCCAACATGGCAAAGTTCCAGAAGAAGAACTGACGCGGGCGGAGCCCGCCAAGCATGAGGCGCCTCAAATCGTGCGCCTCATGCTAGACTGAAAGAAACAAGCATAAGGGTGGAGGAGCGCTCGATGGCCAGCCCGCTGGCGGCCGTAGCCGCGCACGAGGACCGCGCCCGCCCAAGGTCCGAATACCTCATCGAAGTCGACGGCGTGCGCAAAGAATTCCCAGGCGTGCTTGCGCTCAATGACGTATCCTTCAAGCTGAAGCGCGGCACCGTCCATGCGCTGATGGGGGAGAACGGCGCCGGCAAGTCAACGCTGATGAAGATCGTCGCCGGCATTTATCATCCCGATCGCGGCGAGATCCGCCTGAACGGCAAGAAGGTCCGGCTGCAGTCCCCGCTCGATGCGCTGGAGAACGGCATCGCCATGATCCATCAGGAGCTCAACCTGATGAATTTCATGACGGTCGCGGAGAACATCTGGATTCGGCGAGAGCCCCGCAATCGCTTCGGCATCATCAACCACGCCGAGATGCGCCGCAAGACCGAGGCGCTGTTCCAGCGCCTGAAGATCGCGATCGACCCGGAGGTCGAGGTGCGCCATCTCAGCGTCGCCAATCGGCAGATGGTCGAGATCGCCAAGGCGGTTTCCTACGACTCTGACGTCTTGATCATGGACGAGCCGACTTCCGCATTGACCGAGCGCGAGGTCGAGCATCTGTTCGAGATCATCAATGACCTCCGAAGCCACGGCATCGGCATCATCTACATCACCCATAAGATGAACGAGCTGTTCCGCATCGCCGACGAGGTCTCGGTGTTTCGCGATGGCCGCTACATCGGCACGCACGCCTCGAGCGAGGTCACGCGGGACGACATCATCCGCATGATGGTCGGACGCGAGATCACCCAGTTGTTCCCGAAGGAAGAGGTGCCGATCGGCGACGTCGTCCTCTCGGTGAAAAACCTATCCCTCGCCGGCGTCTTCCATGATGTGTCCTTCGACGTCCGCGCGGGCGAGATCCTGGGCGTGGCCGGGCTCGTCGGATCGGGCCGCTCCAATGTTGCCGAAGCGCTATTCGGTGTGACGCCCGCGACCAGCGGGTCGATCGCCATCAACGGGCGGCCGATCGTCATCAACTCGCCAAACAGGGCGATCCGCAACGGCATGGCCTTCCTCACCGAGGACCGCAAGGAAACCGGCTGTTTCCTGGTGCTGGGCGTGCAGGAGAACATCCAGGTTGCGGTGCTGCAGGAGCAGTTCGTGCACGGCGGCATCGTGTCCGAGCGGGAGCTGGGTGCCGCCTGCGCCGGCATGAGCGAGAAGCTGCGCGTGAAGACGCCGAGCATGTTCGAGCGGGTGGAGAACCTGTCGGGCGGCAATCAGCAGAAGGTGCTGATCGGGCGCTGGCTGCTCACCAATCCGAAAATTCTCATTCTCGACGAGCCCACGCGCGGCATCGATGTCGGCGCGAAGGCGGAGATCCACCGGCTGGTCACGCAGCTTGCCCGGCAGGGCGTCGCGGTCATTATGATCTCCTCGGAGATGCCGGAAGTGCTGGGCATGAGCGACCGTATCATGGTGATGCATGAGGGACATGTGACCGGCTTTCTCGATCGCGCCGAAGCCGATCAGGTCAAGATTATGGAGCTGGCCGCACGCTAACGCCGGCCGGTCCGGACGACATTGGGAGGAACCAATGGTTACGCAGCAAACGATGGCGGCGCCGATCGCCGAGCCCACGATCAGACGGCGCCGCTGGCCGCAGGAAATGAACATTCTTGTGGTGCTCATCGGGGTTGCCTTGCTGTTCGAGATCCTGGGCTGGTTCGTCCAGGGGCAGAGTTTTCTCGCCAATGTCGCGCGCCTGCAGATCATGATCCTGCAGGTGTCGGTGGTCGGCATCATTGCCGTCGGCGTGACCCAGGTGATCATCACGGGCGGCATCGACCTGTCCTCGGGCTCGGTGGTGGCGGCGACCGCAATGATCGCGGCAACTTTCGCGCAGAGCTCGACCTGGCCGAAAGTCTTCTACCCGTCGCTAGCCGATTTGCCTTGGATCGTGCCGCTTGTGGTCGGTCTCGCCGTCGGCGCGCTGGCCGGCACCGTCAACGGCCTGCTGATCGCCTATACGGGCATCCCGCCTTTCATCGCAACGCTCGGCATGATGGTGTCGGCGCGCGGCGTTTCGCGTTGGTACACCAACGGCAATCCAGTGTCGGGTTTCACTGACAATTTCACGCTGATCGGTGATGGGCTGGGCCGCTGGGCGCCTGTGGTCATCTTTCTGGGCGTGGCGCTTTTCTTCCATCTCGCCATGCGCTACACGCGCTTCGGCAAGTTCACCTACGCGATCGGTGCCAACGTGCAGGCGGCGCGCGTGTCCGGCATCAACATCCGCGCTCATCTGATCAAGGTCTATGCGATTGCAGGCCTCCTCGCCGGTCTCGCCGGAATCGTGCTGATCGCGCGCACCAAGACTGCACAGGCCGGCATGGGCATGATGTACGAGCTGGACGCCATCGCGGCTTCCGTCATCGGCGGTGTCTCGCTCACCGGCGGCCAGGGGCGCGTAAGTGGCACGGTCATCGGCGCGCTGATCCTCGGCGTGATGATCTCCGGCTTCACTTTCCTGCGCGTCGACGCTTACTACCAGGACATCATCAAAGGTTTCATCATCGTGGGCGCCGTTGTCGTCGACCAATATCGCCAGCGCCGGCGTGCCAAGAAGAGCTAGAGTCGGCGGCGCTCAAGCTGCAAAGGTCAACTGGTGGCCGCTTTCGGGCGGCCTCGCTTCCCACGAAAAAGGAATCAACCATGGCTCTCCGTTTTGGCCTGCTGGGTGCCGGCCGCATCGGCAAAGTCCACGCTAGGGCGATCGGGGGCAATCCCGATGCCAGGCTCGTTGCCGTTGCCGATGCCGTCGAAGACGCAGCGAGCACGCTTGCTGCCGCCTACGGTGCCGAGGTCCGCGGTGTCGACGCGATCGAAGCAGCTGACGATATCGATGCGGTGGTCATCTGCACCCCGACCGACACCCATGCCGATCTGATCGAACGCTTCGCGAGAGCGGGCAAGGCGATCTTCTGCGAGAAGCCGATCCATCTGGACCTGCAGCGCGTAAAGTCCTGTCTCGAAGTGGTCAAGGAGACCGGTGCAACGCTGATGGTCGGCTTCAACCGCCGGTTCGATCCGCATTTCATGGCGGTGCGCAAGACCATCGACGACGGGCGGATCGGCAAAGTCGAGATGGTGCAGATCACCTCGCGCGATCCCGGCGCGCCGCCGCTCGAATATATCGCCCGCTCCGGCGGCATCTTTCGCGATATGACCATCCATGATTTCGACATGGCGCGCTTCCTGCTCGGCGAGGAGCCTCAGGCCGTGTCCGCCAGCGCCTCGGTGCTGACCGATCCGGCGATCGGCAAGGCTGGCGACTACGACAGCGTCACCGTCACCCTGACGACACCAAGCGGCCGGCATTGCCTGATCTCCAACTCGCGCCGTGCCAGCTATGGCTATGACCAGCGCATCGAGGTGCACGGCTCGGCGGGCATGGTCACCGCCGAGAACCAGCGCGAGGCCGATATCGAGGTCGCCAATGGCGAGGGTTTCTTGCGGCCACCACTCTTCAACTTCTTCATGACCCGCTACATCTCGGCCTATGCCAACGAGATCGCCGCCTTCATCGAGGCGGCGAAGACCCGAAGGCCGGCTTCGCCGAGTGGCGAGGATGGCCTGATCGCGCTGGCGCTTGCCGATGCCGCGCTCAAATCCGTGGCCGAGGGCCGCACGGTAAAGGTCAGCGAAATCCTCAGCTGAAAAGGACGACTGGAAATGGCACTCGAAGCATCCGCACACAACTCTGGCACATCGGCCATTGTCACAGGTGGCGGACAGGGCGTCGGCCTTGCCATTGCCGAGCAGCTCGCGGCCGAGGGCTGCCGCAAGCTAGCGCTCGTCGGCCGCACGGCGCAAAAGCTTGAGGACGCCGCCGGGCGGCTGCGCGGCAGCGGTGCCACCGTTGTTACCATTGCCGCCGACGTGTCGGACGTGGCTGCGTGCGAGCGGGTGGTTCACACGGCGATCGCAGGACTCGGCTCGGTCAACGCCCTGGTCAACGCTGCGGGGACATCCGCGCGCGGCTCGCTGATCGAGACCACGCCCGAATTGTTCGACACGATCTTTGCCACCAACGTCCGCGCGCCGTTCTTCTTGATGCAGGGCCTGGTGCGGCATTTGCTCGACAGCGGCCAGCCTGGCTCGATCGTCAACATCCTGTCCATGAGCGGACATGGCGGCCAGGACTTTCTCAGCGCCTATTCCTCCTCAAAAGGCGCGATGAGTGTGCTGACTCGCAATGTCGCCATGGCCTATCGGCGTAATCGCATCCGCTGTAATGCGATCCTGCCCGGTTGGATGGACACGCCCGGCGAGGACATCATGCAGAAGACGTGGCATGACGCTGCCGCCGACTGGCTCGCCAAGGCCGAGGCGGCGCAGCCCTTTGGACAACTCGTCAAGCCGGCGCAGCTAGCGGTGCTCGCGGCCTATATGCTGAGCCCGCAGTCAGGCGTGATGACCGGGGCACTGATCGATTACGATCAAAATGTCATCGGAACTGTGGCGGAGTAGGTTTTCGCGCCCGGCCTACCTGAGAGGGGCGCCGTGCTCGCAGGGCCGGCGTGGAGCGGTCCGTCAATGGAGAATGGTCATTCCATGTGATTCTTGCGCGCATCCGCCACTGCCACGGTGAGCGCCATGCAGAATGCCATGGACGCCGACAGCGACCGGAAGCCGGCAAAATCGTCTTCGGCGATCTCGAACCGGTATTTCGCCTCGCCGGCGATGGCGCTGAAGGAGCTGTCGGTGATCGCGACCACCGGAACTCCGAGAGCGCGGATCGACTGGGTGTGACGCACAGTCTCGGGGGCGTACGGGCTGAAGCTGATGGCAATGGCCGCATCACGCGGCGTGGCATAGGTGACGACCTCGTCGTCGATGCCGACAGGTGAGCCGAGAAGCTGCGCCTTGATGCCCATCTTGCCGAAGCCATAGGCCATGTAGCTCGCTAACGGAAAAGAGCGGCGCCTGGCAAGCAGAAAGATGGTATCCGCCCCGGCCAGCAATCTGGCGGCGGCGCGGAAATGCTTAAGGTTGAGCCGCTGCGGCAGTTTGCTGATGGATTGCGAGGCAGCTTCCAGAAAGCCGTTCAGGATTGTCAGCTCCGACGAGCCGCTGGCGGAGCCGCGTAGCGTGACGATGCGTTCCTGATAGCTGACATCCCGGTTCTTCAGCCGGTCGCGGAAAATCGACTGCATGTCGGAGAAGCCGGCAAATCCGAATTGATGCGCGAACCGCACCAGCGTCGAGGGCTGCACGCCGGCGGCCCCGGCAATGCTTGCCGCGGTGCCGAAGGCAATCTCGTCGGGATGCTGCATGGCATAGTCGGCGACCTGGATAAGCCGTTTCGGCAGGGCGTCGCGACGCCCCACGACCGCGCTGCGCAGAGCGTTAAAATCGCGGGGCACGCTAGCGCTGGAAACGGATCTCTGGCTCATCGGCTTGCAGCCTTCTCTTCATACACCTTATTTTGCACGAATGAAATATTTGTTCTACAAAAGAAATAAACGTTGCATCTGGGAGGAGCGGGATGGAAACGATCGGCGTTGGCCTCATCGGCACGGGATTCATGGGCAAATGCCATGCTCTAGCCTGGAATGCGGTACGCCCCGTGTTCGGCGATTGCAGGTTGCCGCGACTGACATTCCTGGCCGAAGCCAGCGAGGCGCTCGCAGGGCAACGAGCCCAGGAATTCGGCTTCGCGCGCTCGACCAGCAACTGGCGCGACCTGCTTGCCGATCCCGAGGTCGAGGTGATTTCGGTGGCGGCGCCGAACGAATTTCATGCCGAGATGGCGATTGCCGCGCTCGAGGCCGGCAAGCATGTCTGGTGCGAGAAGCCGATGGCGACTTCGCTGGAGGACGCGGCGCGGATGCGCGATGCCGCCAGGGCCTCCGGCCGAGTCGCCGCGCTCGGCTATAACTATATCCAGAATCCCGCGATCCGGCGGATGAAGGCGCTGCTCGAAGCCGGCGCGATCGGCATGGTGAACCACCTGCGCGTCGAGATGGATGAGGACTTCATGGCCGACCCGGACGCGCCATTCAACCGGAAGAGCGATGCGTCCTCCGGCTATGGCGCGCTCGACGACTTCGCCGTGCATCCGCTGTCGCTGATCTGGACATTGTACGGCGAGATCGATGCCGTAATGGCGGACATGGCGAAGCCCTACCCCGATCGCCCGCTTAAGGAGGGAGGGCCGCGGCCGGTGGAGACGTTCGACATTGCAAGCGTGCTCATGCATCTCGCCGGCGGTGTCTCCGGCGTCCTGCTCGCCAACCGTTCGGCCTGGGGTCGCAAAAGCCGCATCGCCGTACAGATCTTCGGTTCGGCTGGGGCGATCACCTACGACCAGGAGCGGATGAACGAGTTCCAGCTCTATCAGGCGGATGGCAGCGCCAGCGAGCACGGCTTCCGCAGTATCCTCATTGGTCCGCAGCACAAGCCTTATGACCGCTTCATCCCGGCGTCGGGCCACCAACTCGGCTTCAACGAGCTGAAGGTCATCGAATGCCACGAACTGCTGGCCGCGATCGCTGGAGCACCCGCCCATCTGATCGGTTTCGACGACGGCTATGCGATCGAGGAAACGGTGCACGCCATGGCGCGGTCCTTCCGCGAGCGGAGCTGGGTCGCCACCGTCCGGCCCGGACGCCCGGAACAGCGCGGGTCCGATGATCAGCCGTCCGCCGACTTGTCGTAGCCATAGTCGAGGCTCTCCCAAGAAACGGGCGGCCTCATTGACAACCCCGGCGCAGCGCTCCCGCTACTAAACACCCTGCATGCGATAGGGCTTGCAATCAGGCGGTGCGTCTGTTCACGAAGCGTAGTGCTTCATTTCGACCTCAACTCGGATCGATTATCCACCATCCGGGTTTGCAACGAAATCTGTCGCGGCCTTCCGCACACATGGCCGTGATGCGTTTCAACTTGCTGGCGGATATGTCCGACTGCACGCCGCTCCGGTGCCGCAGGCTTATCGTGAAACCGACGTCGGTCTCCCCTTCCGCCAGCTCGACCATGTCGAGATTGGCATCCACCGAAGCAACCGGCTCGAGCAGCCAGAGCATCTGATCGACGAGGTGGCTCCCGAGATCGCGCAGCAGGCCCCTATCGGGCCTGCCTCCAGGGTTGCGGGATCGTCGAAATCCATGCGCGAATGTACCCGCCAGACGCGGCCGAGGCGGCCATCCGTGATCACCTTTCGCAGAGTGCGGATGTCTGCGTCGAACCTACGATTGTGATACACGCCGAGCACGACGCCCTTCGCCTTCGCGGCGGCGGCCAGTTCGCGGGCAGCGTCGGCGGATGGCGCGAAAGGCTTGTCGGCAATGACGTGAAGCCCTGCGGCAATGGCTTCGAGCACCAGCGTCCCCGGCAAATCGGCCTCGACCTTCGCGATCGTGGCGGGCGCACGCGCGACGACGCCCGCGAGTTCGACCCGTTCAGCCGCTTCGATGAAGGGAGCGTGGCAGTGCTGTCCACCGGTGCCGTAGCCGACCAGTCCAAGTCTCATTCCGTGTCTCGCCGCTCAGAGGTCGCGCTTCATGATCCACTCGACCTCCGGGGCGGCAACGAAGCGCCATTTCCGCAAGGGGCCGGCCATCACGTTGAGGTAGTACATTTCGAAGCCATAGGGCGCCGCGCAAGGATGATGCCCGCGAGGCACCAAGACCACGTCGCCGTCCGCGACCGCCATCGTCTCGTCGAGCAGACCGTCGTCGGTGTAGACGCGCTGGATGCCGAAGCCGGTTCGCGGGTTCAGGCGGTGATAATAGGTCTCCTCCAGATAGGTGATGCGCGGGAAATCGTCCTCGTCATGGCGGTGGCTTGGATAGGAGGACCAGTGGCCCGCCGGAGTGAAAACTTCCGTCACCAGCAGGCTGTCGCACCAGTCCTCGTTTTCCATGGCGATGTTGTTGATGTAGCGTGTGTTGGTGCCTTTGCCGCGCTCGGTGAGGCGAATGCCCTCCGGGCCGATCCGTCGCGCCTCGTGGCCCCCTTTTCCAGGGGCGGAGCAGACGGCGAGGACGCAATCCGTCTCGGCCACCGCCGTCCACTCGGTGCCGTTCGGCAAATAGAGGCAATGCGGTGGTGACTTCTCGAAAACGTCCATCCGCTCTCCGAGCATGCCCCAATCGCGCCCGCCGCCCGAGACGCGCGCCTTACCCTCGACCATCACCAGGATTACTTCACGATCGCCGTTGGCCTCGCCAACGGTCTCGCCCTCGCGCAGACGCCAAAGCGAAAAGCCGACATAGCGCCAACTCGCCGCGGCCGGGGTGATGTCGTGCACCTTACCGTGGCTGCCAAAGGGCTTGCGGAGAAGTTGCATCCTTTGTCGTCCTTCCGATGCGCGGTTCGTCAATAACCGCCTTGGAGAGCGGCACTCTCGTCAGTTGAACGCGCGTTGCCGGGCGATGTTAGCCGCATAGTGCTCGCGAGCCTTATCCAGCCGCTCCGAACCGCGAATTCGGGCACCGCGACATCCCACCAATGCCCGCCAGCGCCCGTGCCCGTGCCCGCTTCGGTCTCGATCACGATGACCGTGGAACATCGCGGCCGCGCGCCGCCACAATACGCGCCTAGATCGGCAATATCGGCCGCCTTCTCGGCAAGCGCCCCATCGAGGCGGCATGCGCCACGAAATCGATCTCGGGCTGCACTTCGATGTTGCTGTCCTTGTACATGTTGTTGAACGCCGCGCCGCCGCGTTCCTGCTGCAAGCTTCGCCGAGATCGTCCCGTCGTCGAAATCCTCGATTTGCTGCAGCACCGGATCCGGCCGTCGATTGGCGAAGACGTCGCCCGGGATGAACAGGACCGGCAGGCGGTTTACATGGGCCAACGCCGCCGCCGTAATCAAGTTGGCCGCGCCAGGGCCGATCGATGAGGTAACCGCCTGGGCTCGGCGGCGCCGCTTGGCCTTGGCATAGGCGATCGCCGCGTGCGCCATCGTCTGCTCGTTCTGTCCGCGCCAGGTCGGGAGGGCGTCGCCGATCCGATGCAGGGCCTCGCCCAACCCGGCGACGTTGCCATGGCCAAAAATTGCCCATACGCCTTCGATGAATCGCTCGCCCTCTTCGGTCATTTGCACGCTGAGCCAGCGCATCCTTGCTTGCGCCGCGTTCATCCGGATCGTCCCGTTCATGATGTTTCCTCACATTCGGCGCAATGCCGAGGTCGCTCTTTGCATCCAGGAGATCATTCTGCGGACCCGCATGCGCCGGCGCGGGCATCGTCCCAGATCGTGCAGAGTCGCGCGTAGCGCCTCGCCATCTCGGCAACCGCGTCCGCGTCCCTCAGTCCGCCCGTCATCCATCCACTTGCCACGTCGCCAAAGATCGTGCGTCCGACGGCGAAGCCCTTCACGAGATCGAAGCCTGCGGCCGTCTCGAAGCTCGCGGCAAGCTCGGCTTCCGGCGCCTCAAGCCCGAGCACGACAATGCCGCGCGTATGCCGGTCGTGCTCCTCGATTGCCGCTATGGCATTGGCCCAGGCCTGCCTCGATGTCATCGGCTCAAGTTTCCACCAGTCCGGCCAGATGCCGGCGGCATAGAATTGGCGGATCAGCGTCGCCGCGGTGTGGTCGTCAACAAAGCCCACCTTGGAGGGGATGATCTCGAGGAGGAATTCCAGTCGGTTGCGGCGCGCAGCTTCCCATAGCCGCCTGACGACCGCTTCCTGTTCGGACCGCATCTCAGGGGTGTCGTCCGGGTGGCAGAAGCAGAGAACCTTGACGACGTCCTCCTTCGGCCATTCGCTGAGACCGCCGCAATCGCTCCCCAGCTCCGGCTCCAGCCTCAGCGGCCGCGAACCCGGCCATTCGCAGGGGCGGCCGATCCAGAGACCGGTCCCAGAGGCGGCATGCAGCGCGGCGCGACCCAGGCGATTGTCGCAGAGGATGCCATAGTTTGGACGCCCTTCCTGAACCTGGCGCGCCGCCGCAAGGCAGAGCGTCTTGAAATGGCCGATCTTGGCGTCCGTAGCGCCCTCGATCTGCTCAAGCTGGGCTCGGTGATCAAAGGCAAAGACTCGCATAACCGGCCAGTCGCCAGGACGGTTGGTCGACCAGTGCATCTGCTCAAGCGCCTGATCATGACGCAGTTCCGGACGGACGACGCCGCGTTTGAGGAAGAATTCAAGCTCCGTGAGTGACGGATAGGCCGGAGTGCAGCCATGGCGCGAGACGGCGAGGGCCCCGCAGGCATTGGCGTATTTCAGTGCCGTCTGCCAGTCACAATCCTCAAGCCAGCCTTTCAGCAGCCCCGAAAAGAAGCCGTCGCCCGCGCCGAGCACGTTGAAAACCTGGATCGGAAAGCCGGGACCGCGCTGACCATCATCGAGACGGTCAGGAATCGCGCCATTAAAGGCGACCGCCCCTTCCGCGCCGCGTTTGCAGACGAGCGTCGCGGCCGACACTGAACGCACAGCCCGGAGCGCCGCAATCGTATCGGTGGAGCCGCCGGCGACGTGTAACTCTTCCTCGGTGCCGACAATCAGGTCGAAGAGATGCAGCGTCGACTGCAACTTCTTCGTCACGCCCGCGCTTTCCACGAACCGGCTCTCACCCTCGCCATGACCGGCTACGCCCCAAAGATTTGGGCGATAGTCGATGTCGAGCGCCGTTCTTGCGCCGTGTTCACGGGCAAGGTTCAGCGCCTTCAGCACGGCCGCTTCGGTGCGTGGATGACTGAGATGCGTGCCCGTCGCCAGCACCGCGCGTGCCTCGGCGATGAAGGCCGCATCGATATCCTCCTCGGACAGCCCCATATCGGCACAGTTTTCGCGGTAGAAGATGAGCGGAAACTGCGTGTCGTCGCGGATGCCGAGGATCACAAGCGCAGTCAGCCGCGCCGGGTCGATCTTCACGCCGCGTGTGTCCACGCCTTCGCGGGCGAGTTGCTCGAGGATGAAGCGGCCCATATGCTCGTCACCGACGCCGGTGATGACCGCGCTTCGGAGCCCGAGCCTGGCGGTGCCGCAGGCGATGTTGGTCGGTGAGCCGCCGATATATTTCGAGAACGAGCCCATATCCTCGAGACGGCCGCCGATCTGATCGCCGTAGAGATCCACCGAGGAGCGGCCGATCGTGATGAGGTCGAGCGTTTTCATCTTTGCAAATACCCTACTTCAGAAGCCGATCTGGCGCAGAAAGTCCCGGCTCGCGGCAAGGCCCGCGAGGGCGCCCCCGGTGTCTCATCGGCTCCTTCTCGCCGATTGCGGCCGCACCGCCCACATTCCTGTAAGCCGAAGGCAGCGACAGCGCCGATTCCGCTTACACCGCATCTCTGCCATTATGTCCAATTCACCTGAGACGTCGCAAGGTTGCATTCTGCGCGTATAGCCTCGATCTCCATTAAGGCTGAGCCGGGGCGTTCAAATGGACCTCCAGAGGATCTACAAGACGCACATCCGACGGTATCATAGGGTGATGCCCATAGCCGCTTAGCTCCATCCCGATTGGCCCGCATCATGGTGCAGCACGAGACCGCAACGACGAACGCCAGCCAAACAGGCGGGCAGCGCCTCAGCGCCAATATCGTCGCCGCGCAGGCGGATGGCGGGAAAATCGCGGCGAACATCCTCGGTTTCGCCCGGCTGCTGCGCGCGGCGGGCCTGGAGATCGGGCCGCAAAAGGTGATCCTGGCCACTGAGGCAGTGATGGCGGCGGGGGTCGCCAACCCCAAGACGCTCTATTGGACGCTGCACGCCGTTTTCGTCACCCGGCCGACGGAGCGCGAGATTTTCAACCAGGCGTTCCATCTGATCTGGCGCGACCCCGGCTATCTGCAGCAGCTTCTCTCGGTGATGGTGCCGAACGCGCGCGGGGCGCAAGGCCGGCCGCGCGACGCGATGGCGCGCCGGCTGGCGGAGAGCCTGTTCCTGCGCAGCGCCGAAATGCAGGCGGTGGAGCGCGACCAGATCCAGCTCGACGCCAGCGGCTCGGCCAGCGACTTGGAAGTGCTGGCGGCGAAGGATTTCGAGCAGATGACGGCGGCGGAATTGCTGCTCGCCCGCCGGGTCATCGTCGACCTGGCTCTGGCGCTGGCGCAGATCAGGACGCGCCGCTTCACCTCCCTCAGTCACGGGCGCGGCGAGCGGCTGGATTTGCGCCGGATGCTGCGCGCGGCGGGCACGCGTGGCACGGAAGCGATGCTGCCGCTCTACAAGGCCCGGCGCATGCGCCATCCGCCGCTTGTCGTGCTGTGCGACATTTCCGGCTCGATGGACGCCTATGCGCGGCTGTTCCTGCATTTCCTCTATGCGCTGGCCAATGCGGGCGAGCGGGTGAGCTGCTTCCTGTTCGGCACGCGGCTGACCAATGTGACGCGCGCTTTGCGCAATCGCGATCCGGATGCCGCGATCGCCAAGGTCGGCGCGAGCGTGGCGGACTGGTCCGGCGGCACGCGCATCGGCGAGAGCCTTGCGGCCTTCAACCGTCAATGGGCGCGGCGCGTGCTTGGCCAGAATGCGACGGTGCTGCTGTTCACCGATGGGCTCGACCGGATGGGCGGCGAGGGCATCGGCGCGGCGGCGCGGCGTCTGCGTGCCTCATCGCGCCGGCTGATCTGGCTCAACCCGCTGCTGCGCTACGAGGATTATGCACCGCTGGCGGCGGGCGCCCGCGAGCTGGAGCGGCATGTGAGCGAGCTGCGGCCATGCCACAATCTAAGGAGCCTTGCGGAGCTTGCGTCGGTGCTGTCCGGACCGCGCTGAGGCGAGGCGCCGTGATTTGGAAAAAGCCGATCGCCGAGATGGGGCGTCGTCCCGGACCGTCGGCAGGCCGAGCCGGGATCCACTCGCCTGCTCCGCAAAATTCATGCCGGGCTGTCAGGCGATTAGGCCCCGGCTCAAGGCCGGGGCGACGCGGAATGGACGGCCGGGGCAACGGGAATGGGCGGCGTCCCGCCGCTGGCGGTCTCAGACCAACAGAAGATAGAACAGGACCGCAATCACCACCGCGCTGGCGGCGCCGGCGAGCCAGACCCAGGCGGGGATCATGTCGGCGGCGGAGCTGGCCGGCGGGGTTTCGCCTGCGATGATCTGGCCGAAGCGGTCGAAGAACTGGCCGGCCATGTGATTGGCGGTGGATTCGATCAGCCGTGAGCCGATCTGCGCCAGCTTGCCGGAGATCTGCGCGTCGGCGGTCCAGGCGAGCTGCGTGCCGCCGGGCGCCGGTTCGAGCCGCACCTTGGCACTGCCCTTGGCGCTGCCCGCTGTACCGCCGGAGCCTTGGCCCGATATGGTGTAGCCGTTCGGCGGGTCCAGGTCGGACAGGCTTACGGTGCCGTTGAAGCGCGCCTGCACCGGTCCGATCTTGGCCGCCACCGTGGCCCGGTAACTGCCGTCCGCCTGCTGCTGGAAGCTTTCGCACCCTGGGATCGACTGGCGCAGAACCTCGGGATCGTTGAGCGCCGCCCATACTCTGGCTTGCGGGGCGTTCAGTATTTTCTCGCCAGACAATTTCATTTTGTCATCTCCCCTTGCCGCACCGGGCCGCGATCTCAGGCCCATTAAGCGCAACATCACCGTATTGCGCAATCGCGGTGAAGGAAGAGGCGATTTGCCCACCCGTTGGAAAGGTCAGCTAGCCCGGACGGACCAGCTCCCATTGCGCGTCGAGGGTGGCGTAATCATTGTAGCCGCAGCGGGCGATCGCCTGCGCCTTCACGGCGTCGAAGCGGCCATCGCGGATGAACTCGTCCTTGATGTGGGTCGCGACAACCTGGCCGATCATCAGGAATTTGCCGGTCGGCTCGCCGTTCAGATCTCGCAGCTCGATGAAATGCACCGCCTTACATTCCAGCGCGGCGGGGCTCTCGGCGACGAAAGGCGGGCGCACCAGACGCGATGTCGCCATGGTGAGGCGCGCCAGCTCGAACTCGTTTTCGCCCTGGCGCAGGCTGGCGGACGACAGGTTCATCTGCTGCGCCAGCGGCAGGGTGGCCAGGCTGAAGGTGAATTCGCCGGTGTCGCGCACATTTCGGGCGCTATCCTTCAGTCCCTCGCTGGAAAAGGCGATCATGTTCGGCCGGCTGGCGACCGCATTGAAGAAGGAATAGGGGGCGAGATTGGGCCGCCCCTGCTTGTCGACGCTGCCGATCCAGCCGATTGGCCTGGGTGCGATGATCGCCTTGAATGGGTCGTAGGGCAGTCCATGCGGTTCGTCCGCTGTGTAGTACAAGGCGTTCTCCGTTGTGCCGGCCGGCGGTAAGTGCGGCCGGGCTAAAGATTTTGCAGCAGTTGGCTGCCGCGATATATGGCAAACGTACGCGCCGGTTGCGAGCCGAAAAGCATCACTTCGTAGCGATCCGGTTCGCCGCCTTCCATGCCGGGCGATCCGCTGGGCATTCCCGTCACGGCCAGGCCCCGGCCCTGCGGCTTTTCCGTGAGGAGCCGGATCGCGGCGGGCGCGGGAACATGGCCCTCCAGCACATATTCCGCGACTTCCGCCGTGTGGCAGGCGGCGAGATTCTCCGGAACGCCGAGGCGAGCCCTCACGGCCCGCATGTCGGGTTGCTCGATGACCGTCACGGAAAAACCGGCGCTGCGAAGATGAGCGGCCCAGCCCTCGCAGCATCCGCAATTGGGCGTTTTGTTGACCGTGACGTCCGGCAGGGGCAGCGCGTGCGCAGGTGACATCAGTCCGAGCGTCAGCAACGCTCCAGTTCCCAGAACGGCACGGCGGGTCAGCGCAACATCATGTCTTGGCATCTGGTACTCCTGGTCCGGTTCGGGGCTCGCCTATCGATCCAAACGGAGGCTGCGGCCGGAGTTTGGAATAATTGAGGCCGAACAAAAGCGAGAACGCTGGCGCGTCAATGCGTCGGTGAGTCAGCGCTCCGTGCGCGCGAAGACCTGCATCAGCTCCGCCACCTTGCGGCGCTGCTCCTCGGCGTCGCCGCTGGCGATGGCGTGCTCGACGCAATGGGCAACGTGGTCGCGCAGCACCTCCTCCTCGACCCGGCGCAGAGCGGCGCGCGCGGCGCTGATCTGAGTGACGATGTCGATGCAATAGCGGTCGTCCTCGACCATGCGGGCGATGCCGCGCACTTGCCCCTCGATGCGGCTGAGGCGTTTGGCGCAGGTGGCTTTCGTGTCGGTCTGCATGTTTGACAAATACCCTCATGGGGTATACATGTCAAGCCTCGGCTACCCCGCCGGGGTATTCACCCGCATCGCGCATCCAGGACAATAGCTCATGACCGGCGACACGCATCACGACCCGTCAGACCATACAACCCACACGGCCGTTGCGGCGGACATACCGAGCGCCCGAGATCCCGTATGCGGCATGAGCGTGAACCCGGAAACCTCCAAGCACCGCGCCATGCATGAGGGCGACACCTATCATTTCTGTTCCGCTGGATGCCGCACCAAATTCGTCGCCGACCCCGGCCGGTATCTCTCGCCGGACAAGGCGGCGGCGGAGACGGTGCCGGAAGGCGCCATCTATACCTGTCCCATGCACCCGGAAATCCGGCAGGAAGGCCCCGGCTCCTGCCCGATCTGCGGCATGGCGCTGGAGCCGGAGACGGTCACGGCGGATGCCGCGCCGAACCCCGAACTGGACGACATGACGCGCCGGTTCTGGGTGGGGCTGGCGCTGGCGCTGCCGGTCTTCCTGCTGGAGATGGGCAGCCATCTGGCGGGCGTGCATCTGCTCAGCCCCACGGTGTCGAACTGGGTGCAATTGGCGCTGGCGACGCCGGTCGTGCTCTGGGCCGGATGGCCGTTTTTCCAGCGCGGCTGGCAATCGCTGCGCACGCGCAATCTCAACATGTTCACATTGATCGCCATGGGCACCGGCATTGCCTGGACCTATAGCGTGGCGGCAACGCTGGCGCCGGGCCTCTTCCCCGACGCGCTGCGCGGAGACGGCGGCGCGGTGCCCGTCTATTTCGAGGCCGCCGCCGTCATCACCGTGCTGGTGCTGCTCGGCCAGGTGCTGGAGCTGCGGGCGCGCGAACGCACCGGCGGGGCCATTCGTGCGCTGCTCGACCTCGCGCCGAAGACGGCCCGGCGCATCGCCGATGATGGCACCGACGAGGATGTCGGCTTGGAACACGTCGCGGTGGGCGACCGCCTGCGCGTGCGGCCCGGCGAGCGCGTGCCCGTGGATGGCGAGGTGCTGGAGGGCCGAGGCGCCGTGGATGAATCCATGGTCACCGGCGAATCGCTGCCGGTCAGCAAGGAGCCGGGCGCGCGGCTGATCGGCGGCACCGTCAATCAGGGCGGGCGGCTTCATCATGCAAGCGGACAAGGTGGGCCGCGACACGGTGCTGGCGCGCATCGTGCAGATGGTCAGCGAGGCGCAGCGCAGCCGCGCGCCGATCCAGCGGCTCGCCGACCGGGTGGCGGGCTGGTTCGTGCCAGCTGTGCTGGCCGCCGCCGTGCTCGCCTTCGCGGCATGGAGCCTCTGGGGACCGGAGCCGCGTTTCGCCTATGCGCTGGTCGCAGCCGTGTCGGTGCTGATCATCGCCTGCCCTTGCGCGCTTGGGCTGGCCACGCCGATGTCGATCATGGTCGGCGTCGGGCGCGGCGCGCATGCCGGCGTGCTGATCAAGAACGCCGAGGCGCTGGAACGGCTGGAGGCGGTGAATACCCTCGTCATCGACAAGACCGGCACGCTGACCGAAGGCAAGCCAAAGGTGACCGCGATCAAGATTTCCGGCAGCGTGCCCGAAGCCGACCTGCTGCGCCTCGCCGCCAGCCTTGAGCGCGCCAGCGAACATCCGCTGGCGGCCGCTTTGGTCAAGGCGGCGGCGGAGCGCGGCTTGAGCCTCACCGAACCCACCCAGTTCGACGCGCCCGCCGGCAAGGGTGTCACCGGCGTTGTGGACGGGCGTTATGTCACCATCGGCAATGGCGCGATGATGGCGCGCGCCGGGGTGGATACGGCGCCGCTGGATGCCGAGGCTGACGCGCTGCGCCAGGACGGCGCCACCGCGATTTTCGTCGCCATCGACGGCGAGCCCGCCGGCATCGTCGCCATCGCCGATCCGGTCAAGGCCACGAGCGCCGCCGCGCTGGCCGCGCTCAAGGCCGAGGGCTTGCGCATCGTCATGCTGACCGGCGACGTCCGCGCCACCGCCGAGGCCATCGCTCGGCGGCTGGGCATCGACGAGGTCGAAGCGGAAATCCTGCCCGAGGACAAGGCCCGGATCGTCGAGCGGCTGCGGACTGAGGGCCGCGTCGTCGCCATGGCCGGGGACGGCGTCAATGACGCGCCCGCGCTCGCTGCCGCCGATGTCGGCATCGCCATGGGCACGGGCACCGACGTGGCGATGGAGAGCGCCGGCATCACGCTGGTCAAGGGCGATCTGGGCGGCATCGTCCGCGCCCGCCGGTTGTCGAAGGCGGTGATGGCGAATATTCGCCAGAACCTGGTCTTCGCCTTCATCTACAACGCGGCGGGCGTGCCGATCGCGGCGGGGGCGCTCTATCCGCTGTTCGGCATCCTCCTGTCGCCGGTGATCGCGGCGGCGGCGATGTCGCTATCGTCCGTAAGCGTCATCGGCAACGCGCTGCGGCTGCGGGCGGCCGATATCGACGGGTGACGCGTTGGGGCGGGCGCCCCATGATTGCGGCTTTAGCCAGCGACCGCCCGGGCTACATTGACGCCCAATTCATAAACCAGCTGGCCGCCGAAATAGGCCGCCACGATGATCAGGAGCGAGCCGGCGATCTCGATAGCGGCGACCCCCGTCTTCCATCCGCCTTCGATGCTCCAACCGCGCCACCAAACGAAGCTGCGCGCCAACGACCAGACCACAATGAAAATCGCTGTCCAGGTTCCCAGCGACTCATGGGTCTCAAGCGCCGAAGCCGCAACGCCGGATGAGACGGCGACATCGTAGGCCAGGTCACCGGATAGGTAGGTTACGATAGCCGACAAGCCAGACAGCACCGCGAGGCCCACCGAAATATGGGCGGCAGGCGTACGCTCCGAAATTGTGTTGCCGCGAAGGAGCGCAACCGTGTCGAAGGCAGCCAATGTCATGAAAAAAACGATGGGGAAGTGAACCGCAATGGGATGGAGTTGGGCGACGGGAAGCATGAAACACCCTTTGCGAAGTTTGGATCAGACGGGCCGGTTAATTTTTGAGGACAGGTCACAAGAGGTAGGATAGCAGGAGCGATCTTAAGCTCTGTTCGTATCACCTTGGGTTTGATGCGTCGACGGCAGGCGTCGTCCAAACAGCTCTAAATCGCGACCTGGGTGCCGATTTCGATGACGCGGTCGCGGGGGATCTGGAAATAGGAGGTGGCGTCTTCGGCCACGCTGGCGAGCCAGATGAACAGGCGTTTCTGCCATTTCGGCATGCCGTTCTTGGCGGCGGCGCGGAGCGACCTTCGCGACAGGAAGAAGGATGTGCCGCCCGCGTCGATCAGCAGCCCCTTGCGCTGGCAGAGCTCAAGGATTTTCGGCACGTTCGGCGTTTCCATGAAGCCGTAATTGGCGACGACGCGGGTGAAGAGGCCGTCCATCGGTTTGATCTCGATGCGCTCCATACGCGGAACGCGCGGGATGTCCCTGGTGCTGATGGTCAGGATGATATTGTGCTCATGCAGCACCCGGTTGTGCTTGAGATTGTGCATCAGCGAGGTGGGCGCCAGGGTGTTGGTCGAGGTGAGGAAGATGGCGGTTCCGGGGACGCGGTGCGGGGGGCTGGCCTCCAATTTGCGGCACAGCCAGGCCAGATCGATCTCGCTGCGCTGCGTCGCCTTGGTCAGCGCCCGCGAGCCGCGCACCCAGCTTACCATGATGGTGGCGACGATGGTGGCCATGACCAGCGGCAGCCACGCGCCTTCCAGAAGCTTGATGGCGTTGGCCGCGAAGAACACCTGCTCGATGCAGACAAGCGGCACGATGATCGCCGCCGCCTTCCATAGCGGCCAGCGCCAGACCTTCCAGAGCAGGAAGAAGGTGAGGGTGGAGGAGATGATCATGTCCGCCGTCACCGCGACGCCGTAAGCGGCGGCCAGATTGCTGGAGGTGCGGAACAGCACCGCGACGATCACCACCGCCACCATCAGGAACCAGTTAACGCGCGGGATGTAGATCTGCCCGGCCATTGTCGCCGAGGTGTGCTGGATGCTGAAGCGCGGCAGCAGGCCCAGCTGGATTGCCTGCCGGGTGAGGGAGAAGGTGCCCGTGATGACCGCCTGGCTGGCAATCACCGTCGCGAATGTCGCAAGCAGCAGCATCGGCACCAGGGCCCAGCCTGGGTAGAGATTATAGAAGGAATCCTTCAGCGCACCCGGCCGCGCCAGCACCAGCGCGCCCTGGCCGAGATAGTTCAGCGTCAGCGCCGGCAGCACGAGGGCGAGCCAGGCGGTCTGGATCGGTTTGCGCCCGAAATGCCCCAGATCGGCGTAAAGCGCCTCGGCGCCGGTGACGGCGAGGAAAACGAAGCCCAGCGTCCAGATGCCGGAGAGGCCGTTGACGGCCAGGAAGCGGATGCCGTACCAGGGGTTCAGCGCGTAGAAGACGCTCGGATCGTCGACGATATGCGCCACGCCGCCAATGCCGAGCACGGCGAACCAGGCCAGCATGATCGGCCCGAACAGCGTGGCCACCTTCGCGGTGCCGAAGGGTTGCACGGCGAACAGGCCGACGAGAATGAAGAGAGAGATGGGCAGCACCGCCACATCCAGGCCCGGCTGGAGCAGCGTCAGGCCCTCCACCGCCGAAAGCACCGAAATGGCCGGCGTGATGACCGAATCGCCATAGAAGAACGAAGCGCCGATCATGCCCAGCCCCAGCACCAGCGAGGCGTTTCGCCCCGCCGCCGATTGGACCAGCGACATCAGCGCGAAGGTGCCGCCTTCGCCCTTATTGTCGGCGCGCAGCAGCAGCAGCACATATTTGCCGGTTACGATGAGGATCAGCGCCCAAAGGATGAGCGACAGCACGCCCAGCACCGACGCGCGGCTATCCAGCCCGGCTTGCTGGGCCGATGTGACCGCCTCGCGGAAGGCATAAAGAGGGCTGGTGCCGATATCGCCGTAGACGACGCCCGCGCTGCCGATGACGAGCGCGGCAAAGGGGCCAACGCCCGCCGCGGCTTCGCCGCCATGCGGCTTTTCGGCTGAAAGTGTGTTCAATCCCGTCACAGACATGTTATTGCGGGCGATGCATTTGAGTGCGCAACCCCTGGTTTACAAGGGACGCGCGGGCATGGTGGTCAATTCGCGGGACTTCTATATGTTTCGTCAGGACAGATGAAATCACGTTTATCGCGCACATGATGGGCCTTCGTTCAGCTCCTGTTCACACGGGACTCCGGTGTGCCAGATAGCGCCGTGTCGATCGCTCATTCCATATTCATTTGCGTAAAAAATTCAGCGGCGGCATCGTTGTCGAAATGTGGCCGAAACACGGCATTCCGCCCGGCGGCTCCGCCGTCCAGCCGAGTTGACCCGCCACCAGCTTACGCTGCTTGCGTTTATCCATTGTTGATTGGAAACGTCGCCGCCGAGGCCAGGCCGGCAGGCGAAAGTTTTCTTTCCGACTCCTTACATGGGGCGCGATGCCCCGTCAGCCGAGGGCGACGCCGCCCACTTTGAAAAAAAGTTCCCGCTTTCGCTTCCCGGTTCCTTGCATGGGCGGATGATTCGGGGCGATCCAGCCTTCGCACTGTCCGAAAATAAACTTATCCCCGCTCCTCCGCACGCCCGTAATATCACCCTCGTTCTTGTTCCAGAGGGACGCGGGGCTCGAGACCGGCTCGTCATCTGCGGAATGGGAATGCGGTGCCTGAGAAATCCGCGGGGGATCTGGCTGGGTGGTAACGCAGGCCGGCCTCGCGGTGGGACTACAAGGATTATCGGAAAGCGAAGATGGAGCGCAGGTCCGCGCACGACGGCTTCATCTCGGCTCATGACCTAACGGAAACTACGGGCTCGTTGCTTGGAGGACGCGTTTATGCCGCCTACGCGCGGCCGAATGCGGCTCCGGGCCCTGCCCTCGCATGAAAACTTGCCTAGGCGCGCAGGCTGCTTCAAGAAATCGCTGCAAATTTAGTCTAAAGCGCTTGCACGCCTTACCACGGCTTGCATAGTACTCTGAATGACCAAAGCCGAAATCATCGTTTCGGAACTCACATCGCTTTATGACGGCGCGGTCGAACGCCTGCGCGCCGCATTGACCGCTTTCATCAGGACCGGCGAGCACCCGCGTTCGGACCCGCGCACGCACGGCGCCTTCGCCTATCCCGAGATCCGGCTGCGCTATCGCGGCATGCATGAGAACCGTGTGCCGCTGCGCTCGTTCGGCCGACTGACCACGCCCGGGGAATATGCGATCAGCGTGACCCGCCCGGCGCTCTTCGCCGACTATCTCGTCGAGCAGCTCGAACTCCTGATTGAGGATTATGACGTTGAGGTGGAAGCGGTTCCGGGTCGCCAGGAGATTCCTTTTCCCTATGTGCTCGACCCCGGGCACCATCTCGCGCTGGGCGACGTCAGCGCGACCGACCTTGCGCGCTGGTTCCCCGCGACCGAGCTCGCCGACATCGGCGACGAGATCGCCGACGGCGTGCTGCCCGGCATACCCGGCGCGGTACGCCCTCTCGCGCTGTTTGATGCACTCAGGACCGATTTCTCGCTCGCGCGACTACGCCATTACACCGGCACCCCGCCTGAGCACGTCCAGCGCTTCATCCTCTTCACTAACTATCACCGCTATATCGATGAATTCGTGCAGTGGGCGTGCAGCCAGCTCGAGACGGGCAGTCTATATACCGCACTCTCGGGGGCCGGCGGGGTCATGGTGACGCCGGACACAGTCGATCCCGGCCGGGTCGTCGCCGACAGCGCGTGGCGTCGGCACCAGATGCCCGCCTATCACCTGATGGCCGAGGGGCGGATGGGGATTAGCGTCGTCAATATCGGCGTCGGGCCCTCCAACGCCAAGACGATCACCGACCATCTCGCGGTCGTTCGCCCGGAGGCGTGGCTGATGATAGGCCATTGCGGTGGGCTCCGGCCCAGCCAGCGGATCGGCGACTATGTGCTAGCCCACGCCTATCTGCGCGACGATCATGTGCTCGACGATATGCTGCCCCGCGAAATCCCGATCCCGCCGATCGCGGAGGTGCAGCAGGCGCTGGTGCGCGCCGCGGAGACCGTGTCCGGCGAAGATCCGGAGACTTTGAAGCGCCGCCTGCGCACCGGCACGATCGTCACCACCGACGACCGCAACTGGGAACTGCGCTATTCGAAATCGGCGCTCCGCTTCTCGCAATCGCGCGCTGTCGCCATCGACATGGAGTCAGCCACCATCGCCGGCCAGGGCTATCGCTTCCGCGTTCCCTATGGCACGCTGCTCTGCGTCTCGGACAAGCCGCTCCATGGCGAATTGAAGCTCCCTGGCCAGGCAAACCGCTTCTACGAGCGCGCGATCACCGAGCACATGCGGATCGGCATCGAGGCGTGCCAAGAGTTGCGGCGCGAGGGCGCGAAGCTCCACAGCCGCAAGCTGAGGGCATTTAACGAGCCACCCTTCCGCTGAGTAGCGCGATCGATCCGAATCATGGGAGGGGGCGCCGGCCATTGTCTAGAGCGGGATCACTCTTTTCGGAATCGGAAAGGGATTCCCAAGATGCCCGAACAGTGATTCATGATTCCCACTGGAAAGGGGGCCAGTCATGAATGGTGCGTGCTTATTCCAACGATCTTCGTGAACGTGCCGTAGGGTGCGTTCTTGCAGGTGAGAGCATTCGGGCGGTCGCCGCGACCTATGCAATCAGTCCGTCTGCTGTGGCGAAATGGTGTGGACGCTATCGTGCAACCGGCAGCGTGGCCCCTGCCAAAATGGGCGGCTATAGACCGGTGATCCTTACGGCGCATCGCGCTTTCATTCATAGCCGTTTTGCCGAGAAATCGAACCTGACCTTACGGGGTTTGCAAAAAGAGCTTTCCTCTCGCGGAGTTACGATCAGCTACGGCGCGATCTGGAAGTTTATGCATGCCGAAAGCTTGAGCTTCAAAAAAAACCGCTCTTGCCTCAGAGCAGGATCGGCCAGATGTAGCCCGGCGCCGGGCACAATGGAAAAAGTATCAAGCGCGGATTGATCCGGCCCGGCTGGTCTTCATCGATGAAACATGGACCAAGACAAACATGGCGCCACTACGGGGCTGGTGTGCCCGTGGCTCACGCCTCATCGGCAAGGCGCCGCACGGTCGCTGGCGAACGCTGACCTTTGTTGCCGCTCTGCGCTGCGACCGGATAGAGGCACCCTGCCTGTTCGATGGCCCCATCAATGGCGTTCGCTTCCTCACCTATATAAAGCGGTTTCTGCTGCCAACGCTTAAGCCCGGCGATGTCGTGATCATGGACAATCTCGGCAGCCATAAAGGGAAGGCGGTCCGCAGAGCGATCCGGAGTATCGGCGCCAGGCTCTTGTTCCTGCCGCCCTACAGTCCCGACCTCAACCCCATCGAGCAGGTCTTCGCTAAGCTGAAGCACTTGTTGCGTCGAGCCTCTGAGCGCACTGCCGAAACAGTCTGCAACTGCGTCGGCAGGCTCCTTGACCAGTTCCCCGCAACTGAGTGTAAAAACTATCTGGTCAATGCGGGATATGCTTCCGTGTAAAGTGATCCCGCTCTAAGCCGTCGGCGCCCCATCTCAGAGACAGCAGACGGCGAGAAGCTGTCGCTGAGCGCGGCTCGCCCTGCCTACCGCGCTCCCGATGCGGCAAGGCGCCGTTCGCGGACGAATTTCTGAGAAGCGCTGTGGAACGAATCCGCGCGCTCTTACGCGAGAGGATTCGTTCCACAGTGATGAAGGGAAGCCCACGTCTGAAGCAGCACCCAATTTGATCGTCGCGTTGCTGCCTGCGCAGAGTTAAAATGTAGGTGCGGTCATCCTTCTGCTCAAGGTGCAGTTTATCCTGACGGTGCAGGACGATGATGGAGCTGACGGCGTTAGCGCTCAGCTTTCCCCTGCGCGTATTGCGTTTGTGACTATTTGATCATGCGCGCGCAAACACGAGTTAGCCGCCTGCACCGAGTGGTTAATAGCCGTATTCTGACCACAATCCGCAGCGACTGGCAGGGATGGCCGATAAACCCCAAAAAAATGTCGAAAACGATGCTGGTGCATTCGAGTGTCTATTCGCGACCTTCTTTCCGAAGGTCCAAGCTATGCTCATGCGTCAAGGTGCGGATAAGGAGACGGCTGAAGAAATAGCTCAGGAAACGATGTTTGCGGTGTGGCGCAAAACGCACCAATTTTCCGGCGATAGAGGTAGTGTTTCCGCCTGGATCTATGCGATCGCGCGCAATCTGCGCGTCGATCGGATTCGCAAAACAGCGGTGTGGCGCCGTTTCTATGCGGATCTGGAAATTATAGAGCGCCTGCATGACGACGCGGTGTACGTTCAGCCATGGGTGGGGGAAAGGGGTGACATCGAGAGCGCCCTCAACGCGCTGCCGCCGGATCAATTGGAGGTCATCCAATTGTCCTTCGTAGACGGCCTGTCCCAGAGCCAGATTGCCGCGAAACTGTCACTCCCTCTTGGTACGGTTAAATCCCGCATGAGGCTGGCCTTCGGAAAATTGCGCTCCTCATCGGAGCGCAAAACATGACACCCAATCATCATCCCCTGCCTGAGACACTGATTTCATTCGCCTCTGCGGCGCTGCCGTATGCGATGTCCGCCGTCGTTCGATGTCACCTGACGATGTGCGAAAGTTGCGCAGAAGATACTCGCCGCCTCGACACATTGGGCGGATTGCTGCTTGAGCGCTTAAACGCGGAGCCGGCCGAAATGGAGAGCATGGAACGTGCTCTGGCGCGCTGGTCAACCGAGCACGCGAATCCCTATATCGAAAGCGATCCGCAGACAGCCACCGGGATGCCCCTTCTACCGCCCGTCCTGCAGTTGAGTGAGGAGCTATCCTGGGAAGCCGTGGCTGGCGGCACACGGCAACATCGGTTCAATTTGCCGAATGGGGCCGGCCAGATGCGGATGGTGCGACTTATTCCGGGCGCGTCTCTTTACGGGGATGCACAAATAGGCAGTGGCGAGATAACTCTCGTTCTGCAGGGCGTATTCAGCGACGAAAAGGGGGAATATCTTCGCGGCGATGTCATCGAACGAACGGGGGATGCTGAGCACGAGCTTAGAGCTACGGGCGACACCGAGTGCTTCTGCCTCATTGCAACCGATGTGACGGCCAGTGTTGCAACCGCCCCCTTTCGGATTCTTCGTGACCTGCGCCGAAGGGCTTTCCCATCCGGAGTTCACCTTCCGGACATGGGCGGTGGAGCGGCGGCACTGGCGGCAAGTCTCTCTCTGATCGCCGGAATTGGACTGGGCTGGCTTATGCATGTCTCACCGGAGACGAGCGCCACCGCGGGCCTTGTCAGGAGCGAGCGAACCCGTCTCATTGCTCAAGGGGCGCTCAAGACCGTACTGGACGTGCTGCCAAGCGGGGAGGAAAGAACCGTATCGTCAGAGAGCCGCGCGTTGCAATTCAGGGTCAGAATGACGTTTCAAGATCAATCCGGTGAATATTGCCGGGAATATCAGATCAAAGCTTCGTCGGCGGAACATTATTCCGGCATTGCCTGCCGAAGAGGCGACGAATGGGCTGTAAAAATTCAGGCCCTCCTTCCCTGGGCGTCTGCCGCCTCGGATGCGACGGTCCCGGCAGACGCCGGCGCAAACGCGCCGATGGACTCTGTGATAGGCGCCTGGATCTCCGGGGATCCGCTGGTTGGAGCGGATGAAGCTGCGCTTATGAGCAAGGATTGGAAGAAATAGTGGTGCGAGGACGCCCAGCGCATTGAACAAATCCACGTTGCTTCAGCGCCGCGCCGAGCTCGTGGCAGGCGCCCAGGTGGAAACCGATGGACTGGCGCTCGAGCATTCGCCGGGTGCCCGCAGCAATCCCCGCCCGTAGATCCGATCCTGGCCTTGGGACCCAAGCCTGACCATGTTCACATGATCGAGAAGGTCTTTCTTGGTTGCGAATATGGCGTCGGGCCGTTGGAGCGCGAACACCGCCGTGGCGAATGGCGTCGCAAAGGAGGTGCCCGTGCGATACCCCTCCCGGGCATTCGGCATCGCGGTCCAGATGCGAACGCCGGGGGCGGCGACGTCAATGTATGGGCCACGATTTGCCGAAGGATAGATGTGCATGTCCTTTGTTACCGCGGTCACGGCGACCACCTCGGGATAGGCGGCCGGATAGGTCGGAAATGCAGCAGGCCCTTCGTTTCCCGCAGCGGCCGTGAAGACCAGACCCCGCGCGCGCAATGCTCTCAGGCGTATCTCCACCAGCTCGTCCTTCGGGCCTGAAAAACTCATATTCACGACCCTTGTCTGTGAGGCGCTCATCCAATCCAGCGACTTCAGCAGGGAAACGGTGTCGGTGATCGTTTCGCCGTTGCCGTCGGTAAAGAAAATGTTCGCGACGAAGAATTTAGCTTCCGGGATGAGCCCGGGCGTATCACTGTCTGGCCGCCCGGCGAGAAGCGCTAAGACCCCGGTGCCATGCCAATCCGGCGACGATTGCCTGCCGTCGGCCAGGAATGTCTTGCGGGTAATCTTCTGGCCGGAAAAAGTCGGGTGCTTTAAGTCGATGTCGGTATCGATAACGCCGACATTGACGTCGCGGGCGCAATCGGAGAATTTGTCCTTCCATCCGATCGCGGTCTTACCATAACATTTGTCGCCCACACATTTGCCGGTTGCATTCTGACCGCCAGGGACGACCTTTTGCGACTGATCGAGATCGTCCTTCGTCGCCGTATTATACGGACGATAAATTCGGTTCAGAAAAAATGCGTCTTTTGGCAGTTCTCTACGCAACAGCGCTAGCGCCTGCAGCGAATCGAGCCCTGCTGGCGCGGAGAGCGTCACAATCGCACCCTCTTCCTGTTCGAGACCGGTTTCGCTCGGGCTGAACCCGAGCCGCCTGATGCGTGCGATGCCAGCAGAGTTTAGTCCTAGCGCGAGCACCTCCCGTTCCATATAGGAGCCTGGGAGAATCTCGGCGGACATCGTCCGAGAGGCATCCTGGTCAGACGCTTTGGCATTGGCGACCTCGTCTTCCGTGTCCTTCTCGTCCTTATCCTTGTCCTTCGTTTTATCCTTATTCTTCCCCTTTGCCAAAGCCTTGCCATTCCCATGATCTTTGATCTTGGTCTTGCCTAAGGCCTTGCCGTTGCCATTGCCACCGGAGGCTTTATCATTGCTGTCGTTGCCTGCCGCCTTACCGTTCCCATTGCCGTTTGCCTTCGCGGCGCTTGCCGCGTTTTCGGCATTCCCGTTTGCAGCAGCGCGTCCACCATCCACGTCAATCTTCGCTTGACCATCGTCCTTACCAGGGCGATCGCCAGGAGCAGAGGGCACCTCCTCAGATCCATCTCGATCCAAAAGCTTGCTGAGCTCCTCAATATTGCTCCCAAGCTCCTTTTTAATCCCTTCCGCGTCCAACTTATGGCCCGGGCCTAAATCGGGCTTCCAGCTCTTGTCGGCGTCTTTGCCGTTCGACCGATCGTTGCCACCGGCACCACCCCATCGAGGTTGAGCGTTGTGATCGTTTGATTTTTCGAGCTTCGAATTTCCTTTTCCCCCATCACCAAGACTGATGCCGACACCAATTCCGACAGTGTTCTCATCGCCGACGCCAATACCCAGGCCAACGCCATCCCCTAAATCGATGGAAAGGCCGTTCCCGTCGGTAATGCCGTTGTCAACGCCGCTCGCCTTCCCGTTCCCGTTACCGTTGCCGTTCCCGTTACCGTTGCCATTCCCGTTGCCGTTCCCGTTCCCACCGGCGTTTCCATTTCCGCCGCCATCGCCCCCGCCGTTCCCGTTCTCATTCCCACCGCCGACATCCTTGTCCTTTTGTTTGTCTTTACCCAGGGCCTTACCAGCAGCAAAGCTCGGCGGAATTATTTGGATGCAGGGCAGAACGATGAGCTGGGCAAGCCAGGCACCGGCCAGAGCCACGAACACCGCCGTGATCAGCGCGCCCTTAGATCGCGGCCTCCATCTCCGCTTTTTCCCACCCGCGACGGCCCTCAGCCCCGGGTGGCGTTCCATATCGCCGATCATGCGCTTCAGCTCAAAATCAGTTTCCGGAGGCAACATGGATCTGGTTGGCTCAACGATCGCTCGTTATCGGTGACTGCCTGACACGCAGCGTCCATTTCAGCTTCATCAGTATACGGGTACCGACGCCTAACGCGCGAACGTCATAACATCGATTTTGCCCTGCCAGAGCTAAATTTATCATGCGCGCCCTGCGAAGAACATCTATTGGGACGATACACGTGCTGCGCTGATACTAAGAAAGCGAAACAAGAGGCTTAAATGTAACACTCATGGTTACGTCAGCTTGTGTCATTGTTGCAAAGCGCTCAATATTGTTATCGAGCGTTTACGGCTTCAGCCCAAAGTGTGCTCTTGTGGAGGTTTTCGATGCCAAAAATGAGGAATGCACTGGTCGTGTCCGCAGCCGCGGTTCCGCGGTCGGCGCGTCCGGGGGCAGGTGGCGGCGAGAAGCGGACCCTGTAGCACCGAGAGATACGAGCGGCTGACCCAAGGGTCTCGGATGAGCTCATCCTCCAAAGCCGCCTCTCGGGCGTCCCCGCCTAGCAGCCCGATCTGGCGCTCAGGGGCAGTGACCAATCAGAGAAGCACAACGGGTGATGCGGAATTTGCGGCAGCCGCCAAGGCGGCTTTTTGCAGGGTTTCCTCCGCCGTTGACACCGGCCGAACGAAGGAGGGATTCGCCTCAACGCGACGATCTCGCGCTCGGTCCAATGCTCGACTACGCTTGCATCGCGCCCTTCCTCCAATACGGCACGCTGAACGACGCGTTATCGCACTGCTTGCACACATGAAGCACCTCACGACCCGATTGAACTGAACCGCTACGCGGTATCTCCCCAGCCATGAGGGAAGCGTCCTGTCTGTCAGGATCGTGTTGTCGAAGACACGAACCTTGAGACGGGAGCTTCCCATGAGTGTGCGTAGCACGGCCAAGCCGATCAGCCCCCATGGTTCTGCACAGCTGGGGACAGGCGCTCACGCATCATCCACACGTTCACTGCATCGTGCCGGGCGGTGGCCTGTCGCCGGATGGGCCCCGCTGGACCGGGTGCCGGCGGGGCTTCTTCCTGCCCGTGCGCGTCCTGTTCCGTCTGTTCCGCCGCTTGTTTGTGACCAAGCTCCTGCTCGCGTACCAGGCAGGCCAGCTGCGCTTCCGGGGGCGATCTGGCTGGACTCGCCGAGGCCGGCACCTTCATCGCACGCCTTGCATTACTGTGCCACGTCGAATGGGTGGTGGTCTACGCCAAGCGTCCGTTCGCCGGCCCCGGGCAGGTGCTTGCCTATCTGAGCCGCTACACCCACCGGATCGCCATCTCCAATCGCCGCCTGGTTGCCCTCGATCATGGCCGCGTCACCTTCAGCTGGAGGGACTACGCTCACGGCGCAGCGCAAAAACGCATAACGCTCGATGCTGCCGAGTTCATCCGCCGTTTCCTGCTGCACGTGCTGCCCGACGGCTTCCAGCGCATCCGGCATTACGGGTTTCTGGCCAACAGCCAGCGCAGGGCCAAGATTGCCCTTATCCGCCGGTTGCTCGATGCAGCTCCCGTCGCAATCGATGGCGCTCCCAGGGAAGCGGCGCCGTCCGAACCGGCCCCATTCAAGGCGCCGTCCCCTGTTGCGGCGGGGGCATGGTCATCGTCGAGATCCTTCCCCGCCCAAGCCGCCGCCCGTTCATTTGTCCGGCACGCCCAAGATTTGACAGTTCATGATCGAAAAGCCATCGCCCATGCCCGTGATCGACGCGTCGGTGTCGAACCGCGATGGCAGATCCTTGCCCAGGCTTGGGGCGACGACATTGCATGCTATCCCCGGCACAGCGATGCCGCTTCCGGAACCGGGAACCGGTCACGCCAAATCCCAGCTAGGCCCGACAGCCCATGCCATCGCGCCCATCGACACATGCATCGCGGCCGATCAATCCCCATAGCCCTCAAAGCGCGTGGCCCGCGCTTCAGCTCAATCCGGTTTCTGTGAGGTCGCAGAAGCTGCGCCAGCGATGCGGCGCAAGGCCATGCGCATTCCAGATCGCCTGCACGGTTGAGGCCGCCACTCCAGCCGCCTTCGCCATGGCGCGCCGCGTACAGTGGGTCGCCTCAAAAGGTGGTGGTTCTTGCGTCATGCGAACGATCTCGGCCACTCGCTTTGGTGGGACAGGCGCTTGGCCTGGCGGGCGCGTCTTGTCGTGTAAAAGCCCATCCACGCCTTCGGCATGAACCGCTCCTGCCAGCGCCAGACGCAGTTCTTGGATTTGTTCGTATCGGCCATGATCGCCGAGGTTCCGACGCCGTCATCGCTGAGAAGAACAATCCGAGCCCGCCAGACATGTTTCTGAGGGCTTTTGGGATCTGCCGCTATCGCTTGCAATCGACGACGGTCGCGCGAAGATACTGTGAAAGAGATGCATTGCGCATCGCATACACAAGCACGCCAGAACAAAAATGGGAATCTTGCAGCAGAAGTTTGGTAATTTCCGCAAAGCTGGAGCAGGCGCCGTCGATCACTCCGCCGTCAATCGTGCGTCGAAGCCCAATCTGGGTAATCGCCCCGGCCATACCGATCGAGGCGGAAAGAAGGCCACGGCCAAGCGAGCCGGTGCGTCAAAAACGGCTTCCACCAAAGTGAAGCACTCATCGAGCCGCAAGAAGACGACCGCCGCCAATGCTCGACGCCATACAGCTAAAGTGCATTCTCGAAGCACGCACCACCGGAGGAGCACCACGAGCGCCTCAAGGGGGCGGAGCCATAGCGTTCATCGTGGAGGCGGCGGCCGGCAATTTGCCCGCGGGCATGGCCGCTCCAGAGGTGGTAGCGGTCGCGGGCGCCGCTCCGATATAAGGCTCAGGCACCATATTGTCGTTTTGGGGCATCTCAATAATGGTCTGGTCTAGAGCGTCGGGCGATTAACCTGCAACATATCCCGCCTCCTTGAGATAATTCCAACATTCCTGGGGCTCGAAGAGGTTGCAAATATCGCCGACGGCGCGCCAAAGGGCGTCATAGGTTCTTGCCTTGGCTTTTCGCAAGAGGGTCTTGAGCTTGGCGAAGGCCATTTCGATCGGATTGAGGTCGGGAGAGTATTTCGGCAGGAACAGGAACCAGGCGCCGCGCTCGGCCAGAGCCTGTGCCGCACGCGGACTTTTATGGACGGTCAGATTGTCCAGGATCACCACATCGCCCTGCCTGAGGTTTGGCGCGAGTTGCGTGCGGATGTAGATGTCGAAAGTGGGACCATCCATGGCCCCCTCGATGATCCAGGGGGCAACGAGCTCATCGCAGCGCAAGCCGGCGACCAGGGTTTGGGTTCGCCACTTGCCGAAGCGAGCATCGGCCATGAGCCGCGCTCCCTTCAGGCTGCGCCCACGCAAGGGCGTCATGTTGGTCTTTACACTGGTCTCATCGATGAAGACGAGCCGCGCCGGTTGGCGGCGCATGAAAGGCTGGCGACGGTCGCACCACATCTGGCGGGCCCCCCTGACGTCAGCGCGTTCTTTTTCCGATGCCAGCAGCGTTTTTTTTATAGGTAAACCCGTGCCGGCACAGAAACTTGGACAGGTTCGAGGGATCGGCCGTCACCCCGTGCGCCGCCTCCAGCCAAGCCGCCAGATCCGGCATGGTGATGTCCGGCTGCGCCTTCACCTTGTCGAGAACGGCTTCCCGATACGAGCCAAGCTTGCCCGAGCCCTTGGGGCGCCCCTGTCTAGCCGGATCAACCGAACCGGTAGCCGCAAAGCGGGCTTGCACCCGCACAGCCGTCGAGGGCGCCACCTCGAACTGGGCCGCTACCGCGCGGCGCGACTTGCCAGAGGCAATGCCGCGCACCATTCGAAGCCGAAGATCCAACGAAACAGATTTGCCCATGAGGTCCCTCCCGACCCCACAAAATCACTGTTCGCGAGAAAAGGACACTTATCGCCCGACGCTCTATTACAGCTTCGCCTATCACGGCAGCAGCAAAGCCTATGTCGGCGTGCTGGCGCAGGAGGTGCGAGCCGTTTCACCTGGCGCTGTCGTAAACGGGCGAGACGGTTATCTGCGGGTTTTGTACGGCAAGCTTGGAGCAAAAGTCCCGACGTATGACCGATGGTTCAGCACAGCAGATCATTGCGCCGTCCACCCGCCATCCATCGGAATCGGGGCGCCTGTAATCGATGCCGCAGCCTCGGAGCAAAGAAATACAGCGAGCTGTCAAACGGCTCGCAATGTTGACCCCCAATCGGCGTCCAAAACTGACCCTGCTTTGCGCGAGGTATTGGGCTCGTTAGGACCTGTGATTGCTGAGATTTGTGGAGCTGGGGTTGGCTCTACCCCGACAGATGTGCGTGTGCTGCTGCCCAGCTGGAGCGGGGTCATTCGCTGACGCTGATCCACATGCTGATCAATGCAGGGCGCGAAGCAGCTATGCTCGCACCCATGATGTTCGATCCGGCGCAGCTTCCGGACGATGTCGCGACGCTCAAGGCCATGCTGATCGCCGCGGCGAAGCGCGCCCATGACGCCCAGACCCGGGCGAACAGCCTCGACGGTGAGATCGAAAATCTGAAACTCACCATCGCGAAGCTGCGGCACGACAAGTTCGGTTCATCCTCAGAGCGCGCGAGGCTGCTCGATCAGTTGGAGCTGCAACTGGCCGAACTGGAGGAGCAGGTTGCCCAGAATACGGCAACCGATGAGATTGCAGCGCTGCCAGCGGCCTCCAATGGCGAGCATGCCACGACAAGCAAAGAGCCACGCCGCCGCCCAGCGCGGCGACCGCTTCCCGCACACTTGCCGCGCGAACGCATCATCTATCCGCCATCGGCAGTCTGTCCATGTTGCTGCGGCACCAAATTCCGCAAGCTGGGCACGGATGAGACCGAGAGCCTGGAACGCGTGCCGGCACAGTGGAAGGTTGTCGTGCATGTGCGCGAGAAGGTCGCCTGCCGCAAATGCGATACGATCGTCCAGGCTCCGGCGCCGTCGCATCCGATTGCGCGCGGCCGCGCTGGGCCGAACCTGCTGGCCGAGATCGTGTTCGGCAAATACCGGGCGCATCAGCCGCTCAACCGCCAGAGCGACATCCACGCCGATGAAGGCATTGATCTCGATGTCTCGACCATGGCCGACTGGGTTGGTTCTACGGCAGCGACGCTGATGCCGATCAGGGACGCGATCGAGACGCATGTCCATGCCGGCGAGCGCATTCATGTCGACGATACGACAGTGCCGGTGCTGGCCAAGCATAAGTGTCAAATCGGGCGCGTATGGACCGTAAGCGGGTCTCCGCCCCCACATTTCGTCCGGGCTCGGGTGATGGCGTAATGCCAGCCCATGAGCGATCATTTTGACCATAAGCTTAAGCGTAAGCTTGCAAGCGACAGCGATGAGACCGGCCACCGCGTCTCAAACGTGCGTCGGATCGAGCTGATCACGGGCGCCGGGCGGCGCCGCCGATGGTCGCGTGACGACAAGGCCCGCATCGTGGAGGAGAGCCTGAAGCCGGGCGCGACCGTGTCGGATGTGGCTCGGCGCAACGGGCTGAGCCCCCAGCAACTCTTCGCATGGCGTCGAGCGGCCCATGCGTTGTTCAATGAAGGCGCCGACAAGGATCACGTCGGACATTTTCCGGCCCCGCAGCATCGGAGGACGGGTCGGCAAACGCGGCTGTGCGGCAGCGGTGATGAGATACCAGCGTTCGCGCCGGTGGTGATCGCGGCTCGTCGGGGCCGGCCCCCGAGCGCAAGCAAGGCGCCCGCGCCCTGTTCACCGCAACCGCCACTGGCCGGTTCAGGCACAGTCGAGATCGCGATCGGCGACGCGGTCGTGCGCATCCTCGGCCAGGTGGAGACTTCGGTGCTCGTCGCCGTGCTGCGTGCCGTGCGGAGGGCGTCATGATCACGGCGGGGGCGGAGATTCAGGTTCTCGTGGCGACGCGCCCCGTGGACTTCCGGAAGCAGGCCGACGGCCTCGCCGCGATTGTGCAGGAGGCGCTTGGCGCCAATCCATTCTGCGGCGCGGTCTATGTGTTCCGTTCCAAGAGGATGGATCGCGTGAAGCTGCTGTGGTGGGACGGGACCGGCATCTGCCTGATGACGAAGCGGCTGGAGAATGGCCAGTTCCGCTGGCCTCCCATCCAGGACGGGATGCTGAAGCTGTCGGCCGCGCAGCTATCCGCGCTGCTCGAAGGCGTCGCGTGGATGCAGGCAGAGCGCCGCGACGTCGTCCGTCCGAGTGCTGTGCAATGATCGCGCGGCATGACAACTCACCCACAAGGTCGATGATGCGCGCAGCGCCAAAATCAGCAACGCTCTGGCTCTTTCTCGGCAAAACAGCCGCCCCAAAGCCAGCGCGAACCATGATGGATGTGAGCGAAACGCTGCCCGAAAATATCAATGCTCTGCGGGCATTGATCCTGGCCGAGCGCGCAGCCCATGCCACTATCGTTGCAGAGCGCAATGCCATCAGCACCGAGCGCGACAAGCTCGCGGCTCGCAACGAGCGGCTGGTGGCGATCATCAAGGAGATCCGCCGCGCGCATTTCGGCCGCAAATCCGAGCGCATCACTGACGACCAGCTGGCGCTGGCGCTTGACGAGCTCGAGACCTCGCTCGCCAAGACCGAGGCAGAGGAGGAGAAGGCCGATCCCGCGCTCAAAACCGAGCGCACGCGAAAGCGCCGTGCCAGCCGCAACGAGAACTCTCGATCATCTGCCGCATGAAGAGGTGGTGATCGAGCCGGAGAGCAAGGTCTGCCCCTGCTGTGCCGGCGAGCTGCACGTCATCGGCGAGGATACCTCTAAGCGCCTGGACAAGGTTCCGGCCAAAGTGCGCGTGATCGTCACGCGGCGCCCGAAATACGCATGCCGAGCCTGCGAGAAGACCGGCGCGGACGATGTCGCCGGCATCATTCAAGCGCCGGCGCCGGCGCGGCTGATCGAGGGCGGCCTGCCCACCGAAGCCCTTGTGGCCGACGTGGTGGTGAGCAAGCACGCCGATCATTTGCCGCTCTATCGGCAATCGCAGATCTTGGCGCGTCACGGCGTCAGCATCGAGCGCTCGACGCTGGCGCAATGGGTCGGCGCCGCAGCCGCCGAGCTGCAGCCGCTGCATGATCACCTGATCGATCGGCTCAAAGCATCGCCGCGGCTGTTCTGCGATGAGACGCGCTGCCCCGTGCTCGACCCCGGCGCCGGCAAGACCAAGACCGGCTTCCTGTGGGCCATCGCCCGCGACGATCGGCCGTGGGGCAGTATCGATCCGCCGGCGGTCGCCTATTCGTACGCTCCAGGCCGCGGCGGCCAGCACGCCGTGAGGCTGCTCGACGGCTTCAATGGCGTTTTGCAAGTCGACGGCTACTCTGTCTACAAGCAACTGGCAACGCCGACACGGCCTGGCGGTCCGGTGACGCTCGCCTATTGTTGGAGCCACCTACGAAGGCAGTTCTATGAGGTCTATGTCGGCGGCAATGCACCGATCGCGACCCAGGCGCTGGCGCGCATCAAGCCGCTCTACGACATCGAAGCCGAGATCCGTGGCCTTCCGCCCGGCATCCGGCGCGCAATCCGCCAGGAGCGCTCCAAGCCGGTGATCGAGGCGATGAAACCTTGGTTCGAGGCGAGCCTTGCCAAGGTGTCGAAGGGCAGCAAGCTCGCCAAGGCGCTCCGCTACGGCCTCAACCACTGGGACGGCCTTTGCCGCCTCCTGGACGACGGCCGCATCGAGATCGATTCCAACACCGTCGAGCGTTCGATCCGCGGTCTGGCTCTCACGAGAAAGAATGCATTGTTCGCCGGCCACGACCGCGGCGCCGTCGGCTGGGCGATGATCGCGTCGCTCCTTGAGACCTGCAAACTGAACCGGGTCGATCCATTGGCCTGGACCACCGACGTGCTGACCAAGCTCGTCAACCGATGGCCGGCTTCCCGCATCGACGAACTGATGCCCTGGGCTTACGCAAAACCAGCCTGAGCCGGAATCAAGGTGGGGTGGCTGGCCCGCTTACTATGGACCCACCTCCGGGACGACCTCCGTTTGCCGGCAAAGCGGCTCCAGCCGCGATGTTCTACTACTCGCCCAATCGTGAAGGTGAGCATCCGGAGCGGCAGCTCGCGACCTACACCGGCATAATGCAGGCTGACGCCCTATTCCGGCTTCAACGGCCTCTACGTGCAAAACCGCCAGCCAGGACCGGTCACCGAAGCGGCATGCTGGGCGCATTTCCGGCGCAAGTTTTTTGAGCTGGCGCGGCTGCGGAAAGCGCCGATCGCGATCGAAGCCGTGCGCCGCATCGACGAGTTGTTCTCGATCGAGCGCGAGATCAACGGAAAATCGGCCGAGCAGCGTCTGGCCGTCCGCCGCGAGCGATCCAAGCCTCTCCTGGACGCGCTCGAAGAATGGTTGCGCGAGGAACGCAAGAAACTGTCCTCGAATAATCCGATCGCCAAGGCGATGAATTACGGCCTGAAGCGATGGGCAATCTTTGCGCGCTTCCTCGATGACGGCCGCATCTGCATGACGAACAATGCGGCCGAACGCTCCGTGCGCGGCAGTGCTGTCGGAAGGCGGAACTGGACGTTCTGCGGCAGCAATTCCGGCGGGCAACGCGCCGCGGTGTTTTACACCCTCATTGAGACATGTCGGCTGAATGATGTCGACCCGCGCGCCTGGCTCGCGGATGTCCTTACCCGCATCGCCGACCATCCGGCCCAGCGCATCGCCGAGCTACTGCCGTGGAACTGGAAAGCACTACGTCAGCAGCCGACGCAGGTTCAGGCCGCCTGATAGGTCGCCCACCCGGTCCCTGACCGGATGCGTACGCTCTGTCGTTGTGGCGCTCCCATGAAGAACCTGGCCCATAGTGCCTCCTTTAAATCTTGCGACGAGAATGCACCATTAAAGCCTGGGATCAAACATCCTCTCTAGCGCGGCAGCGATCGCCTTCAGCTTGGCCGGCTTATTGCCTTGCGCCGCCGGCTTGGTGGGATAGAGCCTGTCAGGCTTGAGCAGCACGCAGGACCAGCTTTTCCAAGCCGCGTTGACCTCGTCGGGCTCGGCGAGACGCAGAACATGCCCCTCCGCCGGCAGGATCTGCCCGAACCGATCGCCAAGCGCCGCCCGCAGATCCTTGGCCTTGCTGGTCTTCTCGGTGATGATCAAGGTCGCCATGGCCCGCCGCACGGTTTGATTCGATGAGGGAGCAGCCTACCGCCTTCGGAGAAGAGATAAAGAGCAGCTTGCCAGTTGCGCTCGACTTTGTGGTGGAGGTCTATGCGGGGTGGCTGATTATGTGCAGGAGCCTCGCAATCGTAGAATAGAGCCGATCCTCCAGAGCGGTCCCTTGGGCCTGTACCATCCGGTGACTCCACCTGGCCCGATACCGTCCCTCGTGCTTAGTCGCTATCACAGAGGGGGATGCATCGAAAGCTGCCAGATGGGTGCCAGGCGGTGAAAATGTTGGCGTCAATCATGGAGCCGGACCCACCAAGTCTGTTTAGAGGCGAGAGCCGAAATATCCGTCCGCAAGCGGATAGATCAACACGCCGCCGAAACCATCGCTCATGCGCCGCGCGCCTCGAACGCGGTCTCGCGCGCCCGCGACTTCACCTGCTCCAGCAGGCGCGCGGCCTCGCTGCCCTGGATGCGGGCGATGTCGTCCTGGTATTTAAGCAGCGTGCCGAGCGTGGAGTTCACCGCATCGGCATCGAGCGCGACGCAATCGAGCGAGGTCAGCGCCTGCGCCCAGTTGATGCTCTCGGCGATGCCGGGGTTCTTGTAGAGGTCCATCTGCCGTATGCTTTGCACGAACGCGACCACCTGCGCCGTCAGCTCCTTCGCCGCCTCCGGCACCTTCAGCGCCAGGATTTCGGCCTCGCGCGCGGCGGTCGGATAGTCGATCCACACATAGAAGCAGCGGCGGCGGACGGCGTCATGCACCTCGCGGGTGCGGTTCGAGGTGATGATGGTGACGGGCGGCTCGCTGGCGCGTATGGTGCCCAGCTCCGGAATCGTGATCTGATAATCGCCGAGGATTTCCAAGAGGAACGCCTCGAACGGCTCGTCGGCGCGGTCAAGCTCGTCGATCAGCAGCACCGGGCTGCGTCCCTCCGCCGAAAGCTCCAGCGCCTGGAGCAGCGGGCGCTTCAGCAGATAGTCGGCGCTGTAGATGTCGCGCTCGATGCTGGCGGTGTCGCTGCCGCTTCCGGCTTCCGCCGCGCGGATATGCAGGAGCTGGCGGCCGTGGTTCCACTCATAAGCGGCCGAGGCGAGGTCCAGCCCCTCATAGCATTGCAGGCGCACCAGCGGCCGCCGGAGCACATCGGCCAGAACCTTGGCGAGTTCCGTCTTGCCGACGCCCGCCTCTCCCTCCAGCAGCAGCGGCCGCTTCAGTTTCAGCGCGAGGAACACCGAGGTTGCCAGCGCTTCGCTCGCCAGATAGCTGCCCGAGGCCAGCCGCTGCTTGGTTTCCGCGACATCCGCCGGCAGATCGGCCATCAAACCACCTTCAGGGCGCGCGCACCCGCCGCCTCCGCGAGGCGCTTGGGATTGGCGGAGAAGATGGCGCAGGGCGTTCCGGCCGCCGCCCAGACCGTCTCGTAGCCGAGCAGATCCTCATCAATGAACACCTGCATCGGCGTGGCATGGCCGAGCGGCGGGATGCCGCCGATGGCAAAGCCGGTTACCTCGCGGACATAGGCGGCGTCGGGGCGGGTCAAAGCTTCGCCCAAAGCCGCCGCGACGCCTGTCTCATTGAGGCGATTGCAGCCGGAGACCAGCATCAGATAGGGCTTGCCGCTCTCCGCGCCGCGAAACACCAGCGATTTGACGATCTGCCCGACGGCGCAGCCGCAAGCCGCCGCCGCGTGCTCGGCGGTGCGGGTGCTTTCGGCCATTTCGACCACGACCGCGTCGAGGCCCCTGTCGCGAGCCGCATCCTGTACACGCCTGGCGCTCGCCGGCAGCTCAGCCGCAGGCGAACTCATGCGGCAGCATCGGCGACGGCGCGCTCGGCCATGACGCTGATCAGCGCCGCGCGATAATCGGCGCTGCCATGCATGTCGCTCATCAAGCCGGACGATGGCACCTTGATGCCGCTCACCGCCGAGGGCGCGAAATTGCTCTTCAGCGCCGCCTCCATTTCGGGCACGCGGAAGACGCCGTTCTGGCCCGCGCCCGACACCGCGACGCGCACATCGCCGGAGGAGAACATGCCGCCCGACTTCCGCGACACGAAGACGCTGACCAGACAAAACCGCGAAGCCCGCTGGGCGAATTTCGCGTAGCCCGCCTTTTCGGGGATGGGAAAGCGGATGGCGGTGATGATTTCGCCGGGCTGCAAGGCGGTCGAAAACATGCCGGTGAAGAAGCTGTCGGCGTCGAGCTGGCTCTTATCGGTAACGATGGTCGCACCGAGGCCAAGCAGCGCGGCTGGATAATCCGCCGCCGGATCGTTGTTCGCCACCGAACCGCCGATGGTGCCGCGATTGCGGACCTGCGCGTCGCCGATATGCTCGGCCATTTTGGCCAGCGCGGGGATGGCCGAACGCACTTCGCTGCTCGCGGCGACCTCGGCGTGGGTGGTCGTGGCGCCGATCACCAGATTGCCGCCCTCGCGCCGGATGCCTTTCAGCTCGGCGATATTGCCGAGATCGACAAGCGTCGCGGGCTTCGCCAGACGCAGTTTCAGCGTCGGGATCAGCGTGTGCCCGCCCGCGATCAGCGTCGCTTCGGCATTGCCGGACAGGGCGCTCGCCGCCTCGGCGAGGGATGAAGGGCGGACGTAGTTGAAGCTATACATGTCGTTTCCTCTTTCCTTTTTTTGAGCCCTCTCCCTCGACGGGAGAGGGCGGCGCGGAGCGCCGGGTGAGGGTGGGGCTACAAACAAAGCCCCCTCACCCAGCCGCCTTCGGCGGCAGCCCTCTTCCCGATCGTGAGCCTTTAGGCGAACGACAAGCGTTCGCCTTCGGGAGAGGGCGCGCCAAGTGCTTATTCCGCCGCCATCTTCATTCCGCCATTGATTACCCGCCACACCTTTTCGGGTGTCGCCGGCATGTCCATGTGATCGACGCCGAATTCCTTCAGCGCATCGACCACCGCGTTGATCACCGCCGGCGGCGCGCCGATGGCTCCGGCCTCGCCGCAGCCTTTCACGCCCAGCGGATTATGCGTGCACGGCGTGCCCGGCATCGCATGCACCTTGAAGGAGGGCAGGTCGTCGGCGCGCGGCATGCAATAGTCCATGTAGGAGCCGGTCAGTAGCTGGCCGTTTTCGTCATAGACGGCGTTCTCCAGCATGGCCTGGCCGATGCCTTGCGCGATGCCGCCATGCACCTGGCCCTCGACGATCATCGGGTTGACGATGTTGCCGAAATCGTCGGCTGCGGCGAAGGACACGATGCCGATGAGGCCGGTTTTCGGGTCGATCTCCACCTCGCAAATATAGGTGCCTGCCGGGTAGGTGAAGTTCTTCGGATCGTAGAAGGCGGTTTCCTCAAGGCCCGGTTCGAGCGCGTCGATCGGATATTGATGCGGCACATAGGCCGTGAGCGCGATCTCGCCGAACGCCTTGCTCTTATCGGTGCCCTTCACCGTATAGGCGCCGTTCTCGAAGCTGATGTCGCCCTCGGACGCCTCCAGCAGATGCGCCGCGATCTTGCGGCCCTTCTCGATCACCTTGTCGAGCGCCTTGACCAGCGCCGAGCCGCCCACCGCGAGCGAGCGCGACCCGTAGGTGCCCATGCCGAACGGCACCTTGTCGGTGTCGCCATGCACGATCTCGACATTGGCGCTGTCGATGCCGAGCTTGTCGGCCACCACTTGCGCGAAGGTCGTCTCGTGGCCCTGGCCGTGGCTGTGGCTGCCGGTCAGCACCACGACGCTGCCGGTCGGGTTGACGCGGACCGTCGCCGCCTCATAGAGCCCAGCCCGCGCGCCCAGCGCACCGACGAGGCTGGACGGCGCGATGCCGCAAGCCTCGATATAGGAGGAAACGCCGATGCCGCGTAGCATGCCTCGCGCTCTTCGCTTCAGCGCGGCGGCTTTCGAACCCGGCATAATCGGCCATCTCCATCGCCTTGTTCAGCGCCGGCTCATAGTCGCCCGTGTCGTAGACCACCGCGACCGGCGTCTGATAGGGGAACTGGTCCGGCTGGATGAAATTCATCCGCCGCAGCTCGGCCTGATCCTTGCCCATTTCCTGGGCGGCCTTGCTCATCAGCCGCTCAAGAATGAAGGTGGCCTCCGGGCGGCCCGCGCCGCGATAGGCATCCACCGGCACCGTATTGGTGAACACCGCCTTCACATTGCAATGAATGGCGGGCGTCGCATATTGTCCGGCCAGCAGCGTGCCATGCAGCCAGGTCGGCACGCAGGGCGCGAAGGTGGAGAGATAGCCGCCCAGATTGGCCATGCGTCTCGCATTTCAGCCCGATGGCCCGGCCGTCGGCGTCGAAAGCCATTTCGGCATGGGTGACGTGATCGCGGCCATGCGCGTCGGAAAGGAAGGCCTCGCTGCGCTCCGAGGTCCATTTCACCGGACGGCCGATGCGCTTCGATGCCCAGGTGACCAGCGCCTCCTCCGCATAATGGAAGATCTTCGAGCCGAAACCGCCGCCGACATCGGGCGCATAGACGCGCAGCTTGTGCTCGGGGATGGACAGCACGAAAGCGCCCATCAGCAGCCGGATCACATGCGGGTTCTGACTGGTGGTGTAGAGCGTGTAGTCCTCGGTGCCCATCTCATACTGGCCGATGGCGACGCGCGGCTCCATGGCGTTGGGGATCAGCGGTTGTTGATCAGGTCGACCTTGGTGACATGCGCGGCGCGGGCGAAGGCGGCATCGGTCGCGGCCTTGTCGCCCAGCTCCCATTCGAAGCACAGATTGTCGGGCGCTTCGTCATGCACCGCCGTGCCGCCCCCCTTTAGCGCCGATTTCATGTCGACCACGGCCGGCAGTTCGTCGAGATCGAGCTGCACCAGTTCTGACGCATCCTTGGCCTGCTGATAGGTCTCCGCGATGATAGCCACCACCGGATCGCCGACATGGCGCACCTTGCCGGCCGCCAGGATCGGGTGCTTGGGCTCCTTCATCGGGGCGCCGCGCACATCGGTGACGAGCCAGCCGCAGGGCATGCCGCCCGCGCCCGAGCTGTCGATGTCCTCGCTGGTGTAAACCGCCAGCACGCCGGGCGCAGTCTTCGCCGCCGAAATGTCGATGGACCGGATCGTCGCATGGGCGACCGGCGAGCGCAGGAAATAGCAATAGGTCTGGTGGGGCAGGTTGATGTCGTCGGTATATTTGCCCACGCCCTTGATGAAGCGGAAATCCTCGCGCCGCTTCACGGCTGCGCCGATGCCCTGGACCGTCATGACTTCCTCCAAGCTTTGATTGTTGCCATCGCCGGTTATTCGGCGGCGACCGCGCGGCCGCTCATCTGTGCGGCGGCGGTCTGCACGGCCTTGACGATATTGTGGTAGCCGGTACAGCGGCAGATATTGCCCTGCAGCCAGGTTCTGATCTCCGGCTCGCTCGGGTTGGGATTTCGCTTCAGCAGATCGGCGGCGGACATGATCATGCCGGGCGTGCAGAAGCCGCATTGCAGGCCGTGCGCCTCGCGGAACGCCGCTTGCACCGGATGCAGATCGGTGCCGCTGGACAGCCCCTCGATCGTCGTGATCTTGGCACCCGCAGCCTGCCCGACGAGCACCGTGCAGGATTTGACCGAATTGCCGTTCATATGCACCACGCAGGCGCCGCATTGCGAGGTGTCGCAGCCGACATGCGTGCCCGTCAGCCCGAGCGTCTGTCGCAGGAAATCCACCAGCAGCATATTTCCGTCGGCCTGCCCGCTGACGGACCTGCCATTCACTTCCATCGAGACTTCCGGCATCTCTTGCGCTCCTCCCAATCCTCTTGATGCGTTTCCCGGCCGCGAGGGAATGCGGCCTCAGGCGGCTCGCCGCTTCTCGTGAGCGGGTTGGCGGCGATTATGGCATGTCGCCGCGTAAGTGCAAATGGCTCAGCGATAAAGATGCGCAGGGTTGGATTTGTGACGGGGTGGAAAGGTGGTTTTGGCTTATTCTGGCGATGCGATTTGGTCGGCAACAGGCAAACCGCCCGAATGATCGCGCCACCAACTAAGCGAATCGAAGTCAGCCGGATGCACTCCGAATTTCTCAGGATTGCTGCCCGTGCATCGCATCCACGTGGCGACGACATGCCGTTGCGCACTCGGCGAAAGCATCAAGGCGTCTTTGTACAAGCGCACCCGCTTTAAAGATATCGCCTGCAAAATCCCCGCAAATACGAGCGCGCGGGTTAGAGCAATGTCGTCCGGTCCTTCTTGTTCTTTCTTTCGATCAAAATTTATAGGAAAACCGCCGTTCTCAATATAATGCACCTGGCCAGTAGGAAGTTGAACCGTCACACGATCGAATGGCGACGGGCCTTGCCTGCCCAGTCGCAGTAGCTCTTTAAATTCAATATCCCGAGACGAGCAACTTATAAAATGGATTGGCTCTTTTGTGCTAATATAGCTCATTCGTTCGGATCTCAAAAAATTTCGGCCCGTACAACCAAATATAATTTCTGATTCTCTAAGGAGAAATTTTAATGAATGACAAAAAATAGCTTCAGATGGAACTCCAACTTTTTCTCTGTCGTATACATATACTCTAAGTCCTCGCCCAAGCAGGTCACGCACTAATGCGGAGCCGAGTGTCCCAACCCCGACCACACCGGCCTTGCCTCCGTTAAGGAGCTGAAGATCACGAACTTTCTTTAGCACGCCTGCGGCTATGACCTTTGACTCAAATATTTTTTTTGCGGCAGAACGACTAATATCGATTTTTGTCAACTGAGCGGGATGAGGTTTGCGAAGAATTCCCGACGTCGTTTGCTGAATTGAGACAACATTAAGCTTGTTAAGAACTTCAGCATCCAGATGATATTTCGCAAATTAGCCTCTAACTCTTAAATCTGCAAGTCGCCACCAAGTTTCGGTCAATATCCCACCGTCGTCCAAAATGATCAATCGTGCCCGTCGATTTGACTGAATAAGTGTTTGGCAAATACGAAATGCTTCTATGCATCCGCTAGTTATGCTTCTCTGGACCGCTCTGTCATAGCGACCTGGCTGTATCTGGATGTCTTTATCGACAACGAGAAATCCCCATTCTCTTATTTCCCGTAGCGCTGAGTTGATGCTCGAGTACGGCTTAGGCACAATAACCACTCTATCAGGTCGAATGTCTACAGCTTGCTTGAGTAGTCGTCCAAAAAACTCAACGGTAGAGGGAAGGCAGTGTAATTGCGCGAGAATAACAATTTGCTCCCCGCTTGTATCTGGATCAAACCCATCTTCCGCAAATAGCGCCTTGTCGACACCAGACAGGATCTCACGTAAAACAGTCATGAAGCCATTTCAGTGAGTGCTCGACCGTCAATCTGGACCGAACTTCGAAAAAATGCGCAGCGCTCATTGGGAGGCGTGCTGAAGTGAGGACCATAGAAATCTAATATTGGAAATTCCTGCGCTAATACTGAAGATGTGCGCTGGTCGAACCTCATCATATAAATGCTTGGGCTTCCGCCGACCCCAGGAGATTGGAAGGTGAGGTTGTTTAGAAGTTTAACGTAGGAGGCGATCTCTCCATCCTCCGCCTCACGTGGTTCTTTTGTATGAGCCAACATCAAAACATTCATCATATCGAGGACCCGGCTCTTAATTCCCCCAATCATTCGGGCTCCGAGACCCGACGGTACTAATTGTTCCAATTTTAAATAGCCAATCCGAGCGTTGGCCGCCATGTACGTCGGACACAATACGGAATTCTGGTCCGTGGCGACGCTAAGAATTTGATCGGAGATGTCCCCGAAAGGACCACTTAGGCTATTACCATTCAAAGGAACGTAAAAGGGCTGTCTGCTGTCCAGAACGTCCTCCACTGTCTTAAAAAATAACCCGGCGGCATCTGCTGTTTCATTGTGGTTGGCAGCGGCGTGCCTAAGCTTTTGCTGTAAACGCCGTGGATCCTTGTCACGGACTAGGGCCGAATTCCGCCAAGCCTGCCTGACGAGGTTATCGCTCAAATTTTTCAAAATTCCTGGAGTGTTGGGCTGGAGCAAATCTAACCAACTGCGAGAGAAATATAAAATTCGGCTACGCCAGCTCTTGGCAATATTGTGGAATGGCGGAAGCCGCAGCAGTTGGTCAAAAAGAGTATTTTCGGAACCAATATCGCCGATATAGAGGCCAAATTTACGCGCAAGTTTTGCCTTATTTTGCTGAGTTGTCAGATTCGGAATCGCATGGATATTGCAAACGCCAGAACGGATGCTCCATCGAGAAGGGGGAGGATTGGGAACCCTTGTTATCTCGTCGGCAACCTCAAATAATCCTATGAAATCCCCCGGATAGAGAATGGCCTCTGTAATTTCAACGCCTTCCACGTTCTGGATAACCTCGCACGAATTTCTGACTATTATCCCCAAAGGTAAGCGTTTCGATACAATAAAGCGCCCAGGAAATAATTCACCGTTTGGTAGAAAAGAGTGCCCGTCATCTATAATATTTTCGCCGTAAATATATTCGACAAAGATAACCTCCAGGCTCTCCCGTTTTTTCGAGTTCTTGGAGCTGATATAATTGGTCTAAAAGTTTTGCAAGATTTGGTTTAGACCGAGTAATTTCTTCCCTGGCCTGATCCCAGGCAAGCGGACGTGCATTTAGCATTAAAAAGTTCCCGCGACGCAGCAGGACGCCTGAACGCGATCACTGATGCTATAGAGCGACATTATGCACCAGTTTTGCAAAGTGCCATCAATTTTAGCGAGCTAATTGAGACAGCAAATCTAGGACTGAAAATCAACGGTGCGTGTTAGGCAGGCAGGAGGGCGCCAACAGCGAGCTATTAGTTTTCACCAGCTGCGATAACAACCGGAATGGTCCAGGGGAAAGAGCTCATAGGATTTTGTACTAGCAAATCGTTTCAAACTAAGGATCTCATATTTACAGGATTAGTGTAGACGCTGCGACAGCAGGCCCAGTAAATCGTTTAACGCTATCGAATTTTGCGAAATCATTCTCATAGAGCATATGGGGATGGATGCCAATGGCAAGGAGAGACAATAACGGAGGGTCGAATATTGTAGAACTGCTCGGGCTTCTGGTGGCCGCCATCAGCTTGCTTGTGACGCTTTCCGATAAATGGCAGGGCAACGATTCCGGCGACCAGCCGCCGATCGAGCACCATGAGCACCGGGAGGCCCCACAGCGGGATCATCCTGATTTTGAGGCAGGGCGCGGCTTGCCGGGGCAGGACAGGCCGAAGTCCTACAAGTGGCAGGACAGGCTGATGCCCTCCAAATCGGAGGACAGGCTGCCGCGCGAATAGGGCCCACCATGTCCCGCCCGTATGGCCGGGACGCCAGCCGGCCTGCTAATGCCCCAAAATCTGGCTGAGGAACAGCTTGGTGCGGTCGCTTTGCGGGTTGTTGAAGAAGCCCTCCGGGTCCTGGATTTCGACGACCTGGCCCTGGTCCATGAACACCACGCGGTGCGCCACCTGCCGGGCGAAGCCCATTTCGTGGGTCACGACAAGCATGGTCATGCCGCTCTCGGCGAGGTCGATCATCACATCGAGCACTTCGGAGATCATTTCCGGGTCGAGCGCCGAGGTCGGCTCGTCGAACAGCATGACGCGCGGGTTCATGCACAGCGAGCGTGCGATGGCGACGCGCTGCTGCTGGCCGCCGGAAAGCTGGCCGGGATATTTGTCGGCCTGCTCGGGGATGCGGACGCGCTTCAGATATTCGCGCGCGACCTCGTCCGCCTCCTTGCGCGGCACCTTGCGCACCCAGACGGGCGCCAGCGTCAGATTTTCCAGGACCGTCAGATGCGGGAACAGGTTGAAATGCTGGAACACCATCCCGACCTCGCGGCGCACATCCTCGATATTCTTCAGGTCGTTGTTCAGCTCGATGCCGTCGACAGTGATGGTGCCTTCCTGATGCACCTCCAGCCGGTTGATGCAGCGGATCAGCGTCGATTTGCCTGAGCCGGACGGTCCGCAAATGACGATGCGCTCGCCGCGCGCGACCATCAGGTCGATGTCCTTCAGCACATGGAAATCTACGTACCATTTGTTCAGGCCGCTGATGGCGACCATGGGGGGGCCGTCCATCGGCTGCGACACCGAGCGGGCAGCGGGTTGTCTCGTTTCCTCGATGGTTGTCATGCGTCCGGCTCCTAATCCCGTCTCGATGTGTCGAGCCTGCGCTCGACGCTCTGGCTGTAGCGCGACATGCTGTAGGTGCACATCCAGTAGATGAGCGCCGTGAACACATAGGCTTCGAAATCATAGCCCTTCCATTCGATGGAGCGGCTGGCTGTCTGCGCCATGTTCATCAAATCCAGGAGGCCGATGATGGCGACAAGCGAGGTGTCCTTGAACAGCGCGATGAAGGTGTTGACGATGCCCGGAATGGAAATTTTCAGCGCCTGCGGCAGCACGATCAGGATCATCTTCTTCCAATAGCCGAGCCCCAGCGCGTCCGCCGCCTCATATTGCCCGCGCGGAATTGCCGATAGACCGCCACGCACCGCTTCCGCCAGATAAGCGGACTCGAACAGCGTGATGCCGATCATAGCACGCAGCACCTTGTTGAAATCGATCTCCGCGGGGAAGAACAGCGGCAGCATCACCGACGCCATGAACAGGATGGTGATCAGCGGCGTGCCGCGCCAGAACTCGATATAGACGACGGACAGGGCGCGAATGACGGGCAGTTCAGAGCGGCGGCCCAGCGCCAGCAGGATGCCGAGCGGCAGCGACGCGCACGATGCCGACGCTGGCAAGCGCGAAGGTGAGCAGGAAGCCGCCCCATTCATAGGTCGCGGCCATCGGCAGGCCCAGCCACTCGCCCTCGATGAGAGCGTAGGCAAGGAACGGGAAACCGAACAGCGTGAACAGCGCGACCTGCGGCTTGCGCGGCGTTGACGGCCAAAGCAGCCAGAACAGCAGGCATCCCAAGATCGCGAAGGCCAGCACCGGCCGCCAGACCTGATTCGGATGCGAGCCGAAATACAGCCCGAACATGATCTGCGTGAAACGAACCTTGATGAACGTCCAGCAGGCGCCGTCCGGATTGGCCTGGCAAACGGATTTGTCTTCGCCCGAGATATTGGCGTTGAGCAAAGCCCAATGCAGGATCGGCGGTATGAGATAATAGAGCACCACCAGGCAAAGCAGCGTCACGATGGTGTTGGGGATCGAGCCGAAGAGACGTTCGCGCGCCCACAGCCACGGGCCGGATACGCGCAGCGGCGGCGGTCGGTCGGGCTTTCTCTGGAAGGTGACGGTGTCGGCCATGCGATTATCTCTCCACCACCTGAACGCGCTTATTGTAAATGTTGAGGATCGTCGAGGTGATCAGGCTCAAGGCTTCATAAACCATGATCGTCATTCCGATGACCACCAGCGCCTGCCCGGTCTGGTTGAGCGTGATGCCTGCCCACAGGCTCACCAGCTCCTCATAGGCGACCGCGACGGCGAGCGAGGAGTTTTTGGTCAGATTGAGATATTGGTTGATGGTCGGCGGGATGATCACCCGCAGCGCCTGCGGAATGGTGATGAGCCGCAGCATTTTCGCACGGCTGAGGCCGAGGGCCTGGGCGGCCTCGGTTTGCCCGCGCGACACCGATGCGATGCCGCCCCGGACATTCTCGGCGATGAACGAAGCGGTATAGGTGGTGAGCGCGAACCAGAGCGAGAACAGCGGCAGCGGAATCTGCACTCCGCCGGTCAGATTGAAGCGGCCCAACTCTGGCCGTTGAAACCTGAGCGGCGCGTCGAACAGCAGGAAAACCAAGCCGATCAGTCCGGCCATGACGAGCAGGCCGTAGAGCACGCCAGGCGGCCTGCGGCCGGTGAGATATTGTTTTCGCCGCGACCACTGTAAAAGCAGCCATATCGCGGCGAGGCCGAGAATGAATGCGGCAAGCAGCGCCCAAAGGCCGATACCGCTGGCCGCGATCGGCTTGGGCAAATAAAGACCGCGATTGTTGAGGAAGACTTCGCCGCCCACGCCAAGGCTCTCTTGCGGAAACGGCAGCAGCGGCAGGAACACCGCAAAATTCCAGAACATCAGCTGCAGCAGCAGCGGTATGTTGCGGAACGTCTCGATATAGAGCACCGCGAAGCGCGACAGGAAGAAATTGGTCGACAGGCGCATGACGCCGATCAGGAAGCCCAGAATGGTCGTGGCGATGATGCCCAGAACGCTGACGATGATCGTGTTCTGGATGCCGATCAGGAAAACCACCCAATAAGGGCTTTGGGCGGTCTTGAATTCGATGAAGGGCGAGAAACCGACTGCGAAGGGCGCGGACTGAGTGAGAAAATCGAAACCGGTCTGAATGCCGCGAATGCGCAGATTGTAGATGGTGTTGCTGAAAATCGTTGCCAGCGCCCAAATGACGATCGCGAGCACCACGAGCTGGGCGGCGATGCCGCGCACGGCCGGATTGCGATAGAAAGGGATCCGGGCTTTCTGTGCCAAGGCTTGTTTCATGGCGCTCCGCATCGAATATCAGAAATAGGGCTGAGGCGCAGCGGCGTCCGGTTGCTACCCCGGACGCCGCTGGATACTCCGTTAGCGGATCGGCGGTGCGTACATGATCCCGCCCTTGCTCCACAGCGCATTGACACTGCCCTCGCGCTTCAGGCCGAGCGGCGCAATATCGCGCTGGTACATTTCGTCGTAATTGCCGACCTGCTTGACGGCATCGAAGGCCCAGCTGTTGGTCAGGCCGAGGTCTTCGCCCATCTTGTCTTCGACGCCCAGCAGGCGCTTCACGTCCGGGCTGGTGCTCGATGTCTTCATCTCGTCGGCATTGGCCGATGTGACACCGAGTTCATCGGCGGTGAGCAGCGCGTACAGCGTCCAGGTGACGATATCGCGCCATTGTGCGTCGCCTTGCCGAACCGCGGGGCCAAGCGGCTCCTTGGAGATCGTCTCCGGCAGGATGATCGCGCCGTCCGGTTCCTTCAGCTCGGTACGGATAGCAGCGAGCTGCGATTTATCCGAGGTCAGCACGTCGCACGAGCCGCCGTCGAAGCCTTCGCGCGTCTGCACGGAGGTGTCATAGACGACCGGCTTGAATTGCATGTTATGGCTGCGGAAATAATCGGCGAGGTTGACTTCCGTCGTGGTGCCGGCCTGCACGCAGACGGTCGCGCCGCCCAATTCCTTGGCGCTGGACACATTGATGGCCTTCTTCACCAGGAAGCCCTGGCCGTCAATATAGTCGTAATAGGTAAAGTCGAGGCCCAGCGTCGCGTCGCGGCTCAGCGTGGCGGTGGTGTTGCGCGACAACACGTCGATCTCGCCCGAAGTCAGCGCGGTGAAACGTTCCTTGGCGTTCAGATTGGTGAATTTCACCTTGCTCTTGTCGCCGAGGGTCGCCGCAGCGAGCGCATAACAGAAATCGGCGTCGATGCCCTTCATCTGGCCCTTATCATCCGGCGCCGAGAAACCGGGAAGACCCCCGTCAACGCCGCATTTCAGGTAACCCCTGGATTTGACATCATCCAGCGTCGCGGCGGATGCCGGAACGCTTGCAAGCGCCAAGACGGCACATGCGCTCAGAACGTACGGAATAGCACGCATCGAAAACCCTTCCTCTTTCAACGTTTTTTGTCACCGTAAAGCGAAGGCACAAACTGTGCCACAACGCTAAGCTAGCAGAAAGTGCCGTGAGCGGGAAAATATCGGTCGGGAGGAATGGATTAGACGGCGCATGGTCCCAATATGACCCATCCGCTGCGCAGGTCGGCAGCGTGAGGCGCGCGATCCGGTATGGTGGAGGTGAGGGCGTTTATCCCTGCACGCGTGAGCGCGAAGAGGACTCACGGACCCGCTATGAGCGTACGCATCCGGTCAGGGACCGGGTGGGCGACCTATCAGGCGGCCTGAACCTGCGTCGGCTGCTGACGTAGTGCTTTCCAGTTCCACGGCAGTAGCTCGGCGATGCGCTGGGCCGGATGGTCGGCGATGCGGGTAAGGACATCCGCGAGCCAGGCGCGCGGGTCGACATCATTCAGCCGACATGTCTCAATGAGGGTGTAAAACACCGCGGCGCGTTGCCCGCCGGAATCGCTGCCGCAGAACGTCCAGTTCCGCCTTCCGACAGCACTGCCGCGCACGGAGCGTTCGGCCGCATTGTTCGTCATGCAGATGCGGCCGTCATCGAGGAAGCGCGCAAAGATTGCCCATCGCTTCAGGCCGTAATTCATCGCCTTGGCGATCGGATTATTCGAGGACAGTTTCTTGCGTTCCTCGCGCAACCATTCTTCGAGCGCGTCCAGGAGAGGCTTGGATCGCTCGCGGCGGACGGCCAGACGCTGCTCGGCCGATTTTCCGTTGATCTCGCGCTCGATCGAGAACAACTCGTCGATGCGGCGCACGGCTTCGATCGCGATCGGCGCTTTCCGCAGCCGCGCCAGCTCAAAAAACTTGCGCCGGAAATGCGCCCAGCATGCCGCTTCGGTGACCGGTCCTGGCTGGCGGTTTTGCACGTAGAGGCCGTTGAAGCCGGAATAGGCGTCAGCCTGCATTATGCCGGTGTAGGTCGCGAGCTGCCGCTCCGGATGCTCACCTTCACGATTGGGCGAGTAGTAGAACATCGCGGCTGGAGCCGCTTTGCCGGCAAACGGACGGTCGTCCCGGAGGTGGGTCCATACGCGCCCGATTTGACACTTATGCTTGGCCAGCACCGGCACTGTCGTATCGTCGACATGAATGCGCTCGCCGGCATGGACATGCGTCTCGATCGCGTCCCTGATCGGCATCAGCGTCGCTGCCGTAGAACCAACCCAGTCGGCCATGGTCGAGACATCGAGATCAATGCCTTCATCGGCGTGGATGTCGCTCTGGCGGTTGAGCGGCTGATGCGCCCGGTATTTGCCGAACACGATCTCGGCCAGCAGGTTCGGCCCAGCGCGGCCGCGCGCAATCGGATGCGACGGCGCCGGAGCCTGGACGATCGTATCGCATTTGCGGCAGGCGACCTTCTCGCGCACATGCACGACAACCTTCCACTGTGCCGGCACGCGTTCCAGGCTCTCGGTCTCATCCGTGCCCAGCTTGCGGAATTTGGTGCCGCAGCAACATGGACAGACTGCCGATGGCGGATAGATGATGCGTTCGCGCGGCAAGTGTGCGGGAAGCGGTCGCCGCGCTGGGCGGCGGCGTGGCTCTTTGCTTGTCGTGGCATGCTCGCCATTGGAGGCCGCTGGCAGCGCTGCAATCTCATCGGTTGCCGTATTCTGGGCAACCTGCTCCTCCAGTTCGGCCAGTTGCAGCTCCAACTGATCGAGCAGCCTCGCGCGCTCTGAGGATGAACCGAACTTGTCGTGCCGCAGCTTCGCGATGGTGAGTTTCAGATTTTCGATCTCACCGTCGAGGGTGTTCGCCCGGGTCTGGGCGTCATGGGCGCGCTTCGCCGCGGCGATCAGCATGGCCTTGAGCGTCGCGACATCGTCCGGAAGCTGCGTCGGATCGAACATCATGGGTGCGAGCATAGCTGCTTCGCGCCCTGCATTGATCAGCACCATGACGAAATTGTTGAGGTGAGCTGCGCGCGCCACACCGAGGCGTCGCACTCACCCGTCGATTTCCGGCCGCCATGTGTGCAGCGGCGCGCGCCAGTCGATCCCCTCAAGCATATATCCCAATTGCGCGGGGGATATCGACACCGCGCCTTCGGTTGGCGTCGGCCAGATGAAACGCCCTCGTTCCAACCGCTTGGAGAACAGACACGCGCCGTGACCGTCGTGCCAGATAATTTTTACCAGATCGCCTCGCTTGCCGCGGAAGACGAACAGATGGCCCGCGTGCGGATCGGCTTTCAGCGTTTCCTGCACGAGCAGGGCGAGGCCAGGAAAACCGCGCCGCATATCCGTATGACCAGTCGCCAGCCACACACGAACCCCCGCTGGAACCGGTATCATCGAAGCGCCTCCAGCGCCGCCACGATCCGGGCCAGCGCTTGCGGATCGACATCGCTTGCCGTCCGCACGGTGCGGCCATCCGCGAGCAGGATCTCGATCGGCGTCGAAGACGGCGGCACGGTGAGAGCCCAAGCCGGCGGCGTCGGCAAAGGCGCCGTCAGAGCGATCGGCACGAATGTCGGCGCCCCCGCACGCAATGGCGCCGGCTCTGGCCGCGGCGCTGCCAAATCGCGCCGCCAGCGAAACAGAAGGCTCGTGTGAAGGCTGTACCGCCGCGCGACCTTCGAGACTGAGCCATTCGGCGCATCGATCTCGGCGACGATCTCCCGCTTTTGCGCATCCGTCCATCGACGACGGGTCGACGCGATCATCTCGAATTGCGGCGAAGACCTATATCCAGACATGGTGACGTGACGACCTATCTCCTGAAAGGATCAAGCGTCACCACCAAGAACCATCGCCAGCCCACCTGCAAGACGGCCCTCGCCGGGTGCGTACGCTATAAACGACGACGGCTACTATGTTGATCTGATTAGGCCCGCCGCTAAGCATGAGGCCAGCAAGTCGGTCCTTGGGATCACCGACAACGACTTGGTGCCAACTGCAATCTTCGGCTTGGAGTGGCTGATGAATGCGCCACGTTTTGAGGCGATGATTATCGCAGCTGATGGGCTTCCCACTTGGGTGAGTTGCGTTGATCCTCGGGTTTATGCACTCTACAAATTCTGGTTAGGCACCAAGGCTGAAACTCGTGAACCGGTTAAGCAGCAGCGTGACAAGTCACAGGCAAAGGAGGTTGCTCGCGTGGCCCGTGAGTATCTAAATCTCCCATTTGACGCTAAATCCCTCACCGCGCTCCCGATGGATATGGTCAAGGCCGCCAAATATATTGCTTAACTTAAGCGTGCAGCGGCGGCAGGTCTGCACGATGGGGCAGATCGGCGCCGCGCTTGCCGCATGTGAGTGCGGCGGCCATTCCTGCGAAATCGAGCAGGCGCGTCAGCGCTTCGCCGTTCAGCGCATCCACCGCCTCGGGATTGGTGCAGTCCATCTCTGCAAGGCCGGCGAGCAGCGCGGCCTGATAGCTGTCGCCGGCGCCCACCGTATCCACCACCTCCACCGGCCGGGCGGGCGAAACGGCGCGGCTGTTTCGGGTCCAGCCGTTCGCTCCTTCAGCGCCGCGCGTGATGACCACGAGCCGTGACCCGCGCTGCATTGCGCTTTGCGCGACCTCCTCATGCGTGGCCTCGGGGTAGAGCAAAGCCACGTCCTCGGCGCTGACCTTGGTGATCTGCGCTGCCGCCGTCAGCCGCTCGAAAGCCTTGCGCCAAACGCCGAGATCGGGCTCGATACTGGCCCGCACATTTGGATCGTAGGAGATCAAACGGCGTCCGCATTCCCGCTCCGCCAGCACGGCGAGCGCCGACGCGACCGGCTCCAGCGCCGTCGCGATAGACCCCATGTGGATGTAACCGATGCCGGCGTCGAGAGCGGGCAGGTCGGCTTCGGTAATGGCGCGATACGCAGGGAAATCGCCGTAAAAGGCGTAGTCGGCGCCGCCTTCGGCATTCAGCGCGACGATGCTGAGGGCGGTCGGATGGGTCGAGCGCACCGCATAGGTAAGGCCGACGCCCTCATTCTCCATGAACGGTGCGAGCCGCTTCCCCAGCAGGTCGGACGATACGCCGGAGAAAAACTCCACGCCCTGCCCGAGCCGCGCCAGTCCCAGCGCGACATTGAATGGCGAGCCGCCCGGCACCGCATCGAAGCAGAAAGCCTCGGCCGCCGACGGCCGGAGAAAGAAATCGAAAAGCGCCTCGCCGCAAACCAGAAACATCAGTCTCGCCTCAATTAGAAAGCTGTGCCGCGAGCGGCGCCTCGCCATCAAGCTCAAGCCGGTCGAGCTGGCGCCGCTGGTCGTGCATTTCAAGGAATATACGATAATCGCGATCGAAGCGCTGCCGTGCCGCAGGATTCGGCTGGCGCGACCGCCCGCCCTGCTGCATCGCCTCGGCCGCCGCTCCCAGACTGGGGAAGAAGCCCGCAGCCGTCGCGGCGACCATGCCGGTGCCGAGCAGCACGGCGTCGTCGGCCGCCGGTTCGATGACCGTGCAGCCGGCCGCGTCGGCATAAAGCTCCATCAGCAGCGCATTCTTCAGATGTCCGCCGGTGACATGCAGCGTGTCGATGCCGTAGCCGCGCTCGTTCAGCGTCTCCAGAATATGCCGGACACCCAACGCGATACCGACGGCAGTACGCCAATACAGCTTGCATAGGCTGTCGAAGGAGGCATCCAGCGTCAAGCCGCTGATGACGCCGACGGCATGCGGATCGGCGAGCGGCGAGCGGTTGCCGTGGAAATCGGGCAGCACATGCAGCCGGGCGGCGAGGCGCGGGCCTTCGGCGCGGCGCAACTCCATCACCCGCTCGGTGATCCGCTTATGCATCGCCGCGTCCGGACTGCCGCCCGCACCGTGCCAGCGGATGATATGGTCGAGCAGCGCGCCGGTCGCGGATTGGCCGCCTTCGTTCAGCCAGCAATTGGGCAGCACGGCGCCATAATACGGGCCCCAGACACCGGACGTCGGACGCGCTTCGGCCGACAGCGCCATGATGCAGCTCGATGTTCCGGCGATCAGCGCCAGATGCCGGTCGAGCCCTTGCGGATCGCCCGCATAGGCGCCGAGCACGCCCAGCGCCCCGGCATGCGCGTCGATCAAGCCCACGCCGACGCGGACATGCGTCGTCAGGCCGAGCTGATCGGCCGCCTGCGGCGTCAGCGTGCCGAGATCCTGGCCGATGGGGCTGGCACGTTCGGGAAGGCTGCCGCGCTCCACCATGTCGGGAATGCCGAGGCTGGCAAAAAAGTCCTGCTGCCAGCCGGACTCCAGATGGCCCAGATAAGCCCATTTGCAGGTGAGCGTGCATTGCGAGCGGGCCAGCGAGCCGGAGGCTTTCCAGGTGAGGAAGTCGGCAAGGTCGAAGAAATAGCCCGCTTTGTCCCAGCGGTCCGGCAGGTGGCGCCGCAGCCACATCAGCTTGGGCGTCTCCATTTCGGGCGACATGACGCCGCCGACGAAATCCAGCACGCGGTGGCCGGTCGCGGTGCATTCCTCAGCCTCGGCCAGTGCGCGGTGGTCGAGCCAGACGATCGTGTCCCACCTGCTGTCATTTTTGCGGGAGACGCTGAGCGGGGCGGCTTCGCGGTCGCGCAGCACAAGCGAACAGGTCGCATCGAAGCTGATGCCGGCAACCTGGTCGCCATCGGCACCCGCTGCCGTCAATGCGCCGCGAACCGCCGCGGCAGACCGCCGCCCAGATCTGTTCGGAATCGTGCTCGGCATGGTTGGTTTCCGGCTGGTGCATGTCGATCGGAAACTCGGCGCGGCCCAGCAGCCGGCCGGATCGGTCCAGCACGCCGGCGCGCGCGCTTCCGGTCCCGACATCCACGCCTATAACGAGGTCACGCATACGAACCCCTTTATGTATTCGCCACGTTCCGCATCAGTCCCGGCAGTTCGGCCATATGCTCGAATACCAGGGTCGGCTCCAGCGATTCGATCAGACGGCGATGCACCGCGGATTGCGCGTGGCTCCCTCCCATGAATGCGAAGACCCGCATCTCAGCGCGCTTCGCCGCATCGATGCCCGCTGGGCTATCCTCGATCACGATACAACGCGCGGGCTCCATGTGCATCTCCCGTGCGGCATGGAGGAATAAATCCGGCGCCGGCTTGCCGCGGGCGACCATCGAGGCACTGAAAATGCGGTCGCCGAAAAACCGCCCCAGCCCTGTGAGATCGAGTGAGAGGCGTATCCGCTCTAGACTGGCTCGACGACGCGACGCAGACGGGCACCCGCATCGCGGCGAGCGTCTCGGCGATGCCCGGTATGGGCTGCAATTCCTGCCGGAAAAGCTCGTAAAGCCGCTCCCGCATGCGGTCGAGCGCGTGGCTGCCGAGATCGACGCCATATTCGGTGCGGAGGATCTCGGTGACACTGGCGAGGTTCTTGCCCAGGAAGCTTTCATAGCCCTGCGCGACATCGATCACCGCGCCAGCCTCGGCAATTGTCTCCAGCAGCACGCGCATGGACAGCGGCTCGCTGTCCACGAGCACGCCGTCGCAATCGAAGATGACGAGCCCGGCAGGCGACGCGGTCGCCCCGATGGCGCTCATCCGAGACTCTCACGCCCGCCCATCACCAGCAGCAATAGCCGCCATCGGCGAGCACGATGGCGCCCGTCATCAGGCTGGCGGCATCGGAGGCCAGGAAATGCACCACCGAGGCGATTTCCTCCGGCTGGCCGACGCGCCCCATCGGCGTCATCTCCAGCCAGGTCTTGTACATCTCCGGACTTTCCTTGATGCCGAAAGCGGTCAGCGGCGTCTCGATATAGGTCGGCGCGACGGCGTTGACGCGCACGCCGCGCGACGCCCATTCGGCGGCCAGCGAGCGGGTCAGATGATGCACCGCCGCCTTGGAGGCGTTGTAGAAGCTCTGCGGCTGCGGCTTGTTGACGATGAAACCGGACATCGAGCCGATATTGACGATGGCCCCCTTGCCCTGCGGCCAGCATCAGCTTGCCGAAGGCGCGGCAGCACCAGAACAGCCCGTCGACATTCACATCCATATGGAAGCGCCAATGCTCGTCGCTGGTGTCCTCGGCGCGCACGTCGCTTTTGGCCACGCCGGCATTGTTGACCAGGATATCGACGCCGCCGTGATCGCGGAGCATGTCGGCGGCGGCCCGGTCGACCTCGGAGGATTTGGTGACGTCCAGCGTTAGCCCATGCGCATCGATGCTGAGCTGCCGCAGCGCATCGACGCTCGCCTGCACGCGCTCCGGCAGCATGTCCGCGACGATCGACCTTGGCGCCCGCTTCGCCGAGCGCCTGCGCGCAAGCCGCGCCTATCCCCTGGCCGCCGCCGGTGACGACCGCGACCCGGCCGTCAAGTTTCAGCTTTTCCAGATACATTGCATCATGCCTTTCAGCTCATCCAATTGCCGCCGTCGACATTGTAGGTCTGCGCGACGACGTAATCGCTTTCGGCGCTGGCGAGGAAGATCGCCATGCCCGGTCAGATCGTCCGCCCGCGCCCATGCGGCCGATGGGCACGGCCTCGCCGACCAGGCGCTTCTTTTCGCCCAGAGGCCGGTTCTCATGCTTGGCGAACAGCGCATCGACGCCTTCCCAATGCTCGCCGTCGACGACGCCCGGCGCAATGGCGTTCACATTGATGCCGTGCGCGATCAGATTCAGCGCCCGCCGATTGCGTGAGGCTGATGACCGCCGCCTTGGTGGCGCAGTAGACCGCGACCAGCGCTTCGCCGCGACGCCCGGCCTGGCTTGCCATGTTGATGATTTTGCCGCCCTTGCCCCGCGCGATCATGGTGCGCGCTACCGCCTGCATGGTGAACAGCACGCCCGCGACATTGACGGCGAACAGCCGGTCATAGCTCTCGCGGGTGATATCGACGATGGGCGCAAGATCGAACAGCGCGGCGTTGTTGACGAGAATGTCGATGCCGCCAAAGCGCTCATCGACCGCCCGCACCGCTTCCTTGATCGAGGCCTCGTTGGTGACGTCGAGATAGACGGCATAGCGCCTGCGGCCCGATCTGCGCCGCCGTTTCGCGCGCACGGGCGAGATCGAGATCGGCGATCGCCACCGTTGGCGCCTTCGGCGACATAGGCTTTGGCGAACGCCGCGCCGATGCCGCGCGCCGCTCCCGTAATGAGCGCCGATTTGCCGTCGAAGCCGGCCTGTCACAGCGCCTCTCCGCTCGCGCCGAAGCGATGGATCTTATCGGGCTGCGGCGTCAGATAGACGGTCTCGCCGTTGCGCAGCCCGAACTCGCCATTGGCGCGGGCGGTAATCTGGCCGATATCGTCGGCGCGCACATGCAGGAAGGTGTCGGAGCCCAGATGCTCGGCGATGCCGACCGTGCCCTTCCACGTGCCGCTGATCGGTCGAGAGGGCGAGATGCTCGGGCCGGATGCCGAGCGTCTCGGCGCCCTGCTTGGTGGCTTCCGCGCCATTGACGAAGTTCATGCGCGGCGAGCCGATGAAGCCGGCGACGAAAAGGTTCTTCGGGCGTCCGATAGAGATCGAGCGGCGAGCCGACCTGCTCGACACGGCCGGCATTGAGCACGACGATCCGGTCGGCCATGGTCATCGCCTCCACCTGATCGTGGGTGACATAGATCATGGTGGTGCCGAGATGCTGATGCAGTTCGCTGATTTCGAGGCGCATGTTGACGCGCAGCGCGGCGTCGAGATTGGAGAGCGGCTCGTCGAACAGGAACGCCTTCGGCTCGCGCACGATGGCCCGGCCGATGGCGACGCGCTGGCGCTGCCCGCCGGAAAGCTGGCGCGGCTTGCGGTCGAGATAGTCGGTGAGGTTCAGCACGCGCGCGGCGTCGGTCACCTTGCGCTCGATGTTCTCGCGGCTGTCGCCGGCCATCTTCAGCGGGAAGGCGATGTTGCCGTAGACGCTCATATGCGGATAGAGCGCGTAGGACTGGAACACCATGGACAGGCCGCGCTTGGCCGGGGGCTGGCCCGTCATATCGACGCCGTCGATGCTGATCATGCCGCCGCTGACATCCTCAAGCCCGGCGATCAGGCGCAGCAAGCGTGGACTTGCCGCAACCCGACGGGCCGACAAAGACGACGAACTCGCCATTGCCGATGTCGAGATCGACATCCTTGATGACCGGGTGGCCGGCAAAATTCTTCGAAACTTTTCTGAGGGTGATGCTTCCCATGGTGTTTTCTCCCGCGCCCTACTTCACAGCGCCGAATGTCAGGCCGCGAACGAGTTGGCGCTGCGAGAACCAGCCCAGCACGAGTATGGGCGCGATGGCAAGCGTCGAAGCGGCGGACAGCTTGGCCCAGAACAGCCCTTCCGGGCTGGAATAGGACGCGATGAAGGCGGTCAGTGGCGCCGCATCGGCTGCCGTGAGGTTGAGCGTCCAGAACGCCTCGTTCCAGGCCAGGATGATGTTGAGCAGCAGCGTCGAGGCGATGCCGGGAATGGCCATCGGGATCAGCACATAGACGATCTCCTTGCCGAGCGAGGCGCCGTCCATGCGCGCCGCTTCCAGGATGTCGCTGGGGATGTCCTTGAAATAGGTGTAGAGCATCCAGACGATGATCGGCAGGTTGATCATGGTCAGCACGATGACGAGGCCGAGCCGGGTATCGAGCAGCCCGAAATCGCGATAGACCAGATAGATCGGCACCAGCACCCCGACCGGCGGCAGCATCTTGGTGGAGAGCATCCACATCAGGATGTCCTTGGTGCGCTTCGTCGGCGAGAAGGCCATCGCCCAGGCGGCGGGAACGGCGATGACGAGGCCGATGAGCGTCGAGCCGAAGGAGATGATCACCGAATTCATGACGTGCTTGAGATAGTCGGAGCGGCTCTGCACTTCGACGTAATTTTCCGTCGTCCAGTTGAAGAACAGGAAGGAGGGCGGCGATTGGCGATCGCTTCGCCTTCGGTTTTGAAGCTGGTGAGGAACGTCCACAGGATCGGGAAGAAGATGATAAAGCCGATGCTCCAGCCGATGACGGTGAAAACCAGCTTGCGGTTGGTCGAGACAGCGCGCGCCATGGCTCAGGTCTCCAGATTCTTGCCGATGAGCCGGATGAGGAATATCGCGACGATATTAGCCAGGATCACCGCGACGATGCCGCCCGCCGACGCGCTGCCCACATCGAATTGCAGCAGCGCCTGGGTATAGATGAGATAGGTGATGTTGGTGCTGGCATTGCCGGGACCGCCCGAAGTGGTGACGAGGATTTCGGCGAAAACGCTCAGCAGGAAAATGGTCTCGATCAGGATGACGACGGTGATGGCGCGTGCCAGATGCGGCAGCACGATATAGATGAGCCGCGAAACCGCGCTGGCGCCATCCATTTCCGCGGCTTCCTGCTGCTCCTCATCCAGCGACTGCAGCGCCGTGAGCAGGATGAGCGTCGCGAAAGGCAGCCATTGCCAGGCGACGATCAGGATGATCGAAAACAGCGGCACCTGGGCCAGCCAGTCCACCGGCTGCAATCCGACGCTGCGGGCGAGCCATGCAAATAGCCCGTAGACCGGATGCATCAGCATATTCTTCCACACCAGCGCCGAAACCGTCGGCATGACGAAGAACGGCGCAACCACCAGCAGCCGCACGATGGTCTGGCCGAAGAAGGGCTGATCCAGCAGCAGCGCCAGGAACAAGCCGCCGCCGACCGTGATCAGCAGCACCCCGCCCACCAGCAGCAGCGTGTTGATCAGCGCCGTAATGAAGGCCGGATCGGTGAGGAAGTAGCGGTAATTGAAAAAGCCGGTCCACTCCTCCATGCCCGGCATCAGCAGATTGTAGCGCAGGAAGGAGAAATACAGCGTCATGCACAAGGGCACGATCATCCAGGCGAACAGGAGGATAACCGCGGGGGACATCATAAGGCGGGCGGTGGATTGGCTATGCAAGGTCGCCATGAGGGTTCTCGCAGCTTCAGGGGCTTTGGGCGATCTACGTCAGCGCGCCTCCCGTGTCATCCCCGAGAAAAGCGAGGATCCAGTAAGCCTGAGGCTGCGGAGTCCTGGGTCCCCGCTTTCGCGGGGATGACATTTTGCGTGAGGAAACCCGATCGGATCGGCAAGCCGCGCCGGATTTCGCCGAAGGTCGTAGCGGGCCGCCCGGGTAGTAGCTGGGGTCGGGCGGCCCGCGTCGGGAGGAGCGCTCTATTTGATGTAGCCGCCCTTGGTCATTTCGCGCTCGGTCAGGGACTGCGCGTTCTTGAGAGCGGTATCCACCGACTCGGTCCCGGCGAGCGCCGCCGAGAATTGCTGGCCCACCGCCGTGCCGATGCCTTGGAATTCCGGGATGGCAACGAACTGCACGCCCGTATAAGGCACCGGCTTGACCGTCGGGTGGGTCGGATCGGCAGCCTTGATGGACTCCAGCGTCATCTTGGCGAAAGGCGCCGCTTCCTGATATTTGGGATTGTCATAGAGCGACTTGCGCGTGCCGGGCGGGACGTTGGCCCAGCCTTCTTTCGATGCAACCAGCTCGGCATAGCCTTTGCCCGTTGCCCAATCGATGAACTTCTCGGCCGCATCGACCTTCTTGGAACCCGCCGGGATGGCCAGCGACCAAGCCCACAGCCAGTTGCCGCGTTTGCCAAGACCATTGTCCGGCGCAAGCGCGAAGCCGACCTTGTCAGCAACCTTGGAATCCTTCGGGTTGGTCACGAAAGAGGCCGCGACCGTCGCGTCGATCCACATGCCGCATTTGCCGGACTGGAACAGCGCCAGATTCTCGTTGAAGCCGTTCGACGACGCACCGGGAGGGCCTGCGTCTTTCATCAGGTCGATGTAGAAGGTGAGGGTCTTCTTCCATTCCGGCGTGTCGAATTGCGGCTTCCACTTCTCGTCGAACCAGCGCGCGCCGAAGGAATTGGACATGGCGGTGAGGAACGCCATGTTCTCGCCCCAGCCGGCTTTGCCGCGCAGGCAGATGCCGTAGATTTCGTCTTTCTTGTCGGTCATCTTGCGGGCGGCGTCGGCGATGAAGTCCCAGGTCGGCGCGTCGGGCATTTTGAGCCCGGCCTTCTCGAACAGGTCCTTGCGGTACATCACCATCGAGCTTTCGCCGTAGAACGGCGCGGCATAGAGCTTGCCTTCGTAGGACAGTCCGTCGCGGATGGCGGGCAAGCAGGTCGTTGACATCGTAATCGGCGCCCAGATTGTCGAGCGGCACGAGCCATTTCTGCTTCGCCCAGATCGGCACTTCATAGGTGCCGATGGTCATGATGTCGTACTGGCCGCCTTTGGTGGCGATGTCGGTCGTCACCTTCTGGCGCAGGATGTTTTCCTCCATCGTCACCCATTCGACAGTGATGCCCGGATTCTTGGCGGTGAAATCATCCGTCAGCTTCTGCATCCGGATCATATCGCCATTGTTCACGGTAGCGATGGTGAGTTTGGTGTCGGCAAGAGCGGTGCCCGCCATCAGCAAGATGGAACAGGCGCCCAAGATTATGGGCCTGAAATGCATCGGCTTCCTCCCTATCGTTTTTTGAGCATTTGCTTATGTTAAGAGCAATTACTCACCAACAATTGGCTTGCGTCAAGCCGATTTCGTTGCTGCACCGCACCATATATCGAGTTTCGGACATGAATTCGAGACAGCTTGCCCAGCAAAGGCAAGACGGTTAGATCGTCGCCGAGCAATTTTTCGGCGGTCCACTCATCCGTAATCAACCCATTCACCAGCCCGCCCTTCACGGCGGCTTTTAGACCGGGAAGCTTGGCCGGACCTTTCGCCGTCGCAATGACCAGGCATCGGCCGGTGGACGGGATCGGCGCACTCGCGACGCGATCGTTGGTGATGCCGCAGATCAGCCGTGCATGGGCGTCGAAGGCCCAGCCGGTGATCTCGCCGACCGCGCCGGCCTTCTGCAGCGCCTTCAACTCGGCGCGCGTGACGAACCCGTCCTCATGCAGCGGCGCGTTCGGCCCAAGATCGCCGACGCCGACAAAGGCGATGTCGGCGCTGCGCCGCCAGCGCCAGCGTCGCATGGATCATCGGCTGGCCGTGCAGCAGGTCGCGTTCCTCGGCGGAGGAGGCGATGACCGGCAGCGACATCGGGAAATGCCGCGCCTTGACCACATCGGCCATGGTGAAGATGACGCTGTAGAACGCGGCCGAGCCGTCCGGCGCGATATTGCCGGTCAGCGAGACGATCTTCTTGTCCGGGGCATCGATCGGCGGCAGCAGCTCGATGGCGGCCTTAAGCGTGCGGCCGGTGCCGATTGCGATGATCGCCTTCGCCCGGCGACCTGCAGCCGCCGCTCGATCTCGGCCGAAGCGGCGTTGGCGACGCCCAGCGTGGTCGAATTCGGAGGCCGGATCGGTGGGGACGACCTCCACCAGTTGCAGCCCGAAATGGGTCTTGAGCCGTCCGGCAAGATCGAGGCATTTGGCGATCGGGTGATCGAGCCGGACCTTGACCAGACCTTCGGACACCGCCAGCGCCACCAGCCGCTGCGCCGACTGGCGGGAGATACCGAGCTTGTTGGCAATCTCGTCCTGCGTGTTGCCGGCGATATAATACAGCCACCCGGCCCGCGCCGCGTCGTCAAGGCGCGCATCGCCGTTTTCTTTGCGCTTGTTCAAGGCCGAGGCTCCATGACGATGCTCCCGGTCATTTGTCATACTTTTTGCCGCGGATGCAACCTTACCACGAAACGTGCCGCCCGGCTTTCCGCTCAGTGGACGGCGACCGCCGCGCCGCAGTCCGGTGGGACCGTGGTGCAAGTCTTAGCGGATGAAGAATAACGCCCGATTGACCCCGCGAGGCAAATTGCGTGCGCAGCGCCGTGTCCCAAAACGTGCCAATCGTTGAGCGGTAACAAACCGGCGAGCACTAAAGGCTAAGCGTCCGCCGTCAGGCCTTGATGAGGCCCTGCGGCGCGGCGCAGGGCCTCAATGCCGTTTCGGCGAAGAACGCCTCGAAATGGGCGCGGAGTGTGCCAGCCCAACCAGCCTCAAGGCTATCGGCTTCGGCAAGCGTGCAAGGCCATTCCGTTGGGCCGGGCAGCACGTCCTGCCGGACCGGCACGCCGGCGGCGCGCAGATGCCGCGCATAGGCAAGGGACTCATCCCGCATCGGATCGTCCTCCGCCGTCAGGATCAGCGCAGGGGCGACGCCCGCGAGGCGCGAGGAGCCCAGCGGCGCCGCATAGGGATGGCAGGCCTTATCCGCGGTGCCGAGATATTGATGCCATCCATCCGCCCATTTACAGCCGACCGGCCCGGCCGCGGCCTTGCGCACCGATTCCGTCGCGAGGCGGGCATCCAGCATCGGCGACAGCAGAATCTGGCCCGCGAGCGTTGGCGCCCGCTGATCGCGTGCCATCAGCGCCAATCCGGCGGCGAGATTGCCGCCCGCCTCCTCGCCCGCGACTAACAGGGGCGACTTGCGGCCCGCGAATGTCCCGCGCCTCTGCCAAATCATCGTCAGAGCCTGAAACAGCAATTCCAGCGTCTGCGGAAACACCGAGTGCGGTGCCAGCGGATAATCCGCCGACAAGACCGTCGCGCCCGCCTCGGCGAGCAGCGTCGCGACCGGCTGCCCCATGTCCGGCGACCCGGCGACGAAGGCTCCGGCGTGCAGATGCAAAATCAACGGCGTATAGAGCATCGCCGGCCGGTTCGCGTAGATCCGGAGGCCGAGCTTATGCCCGCCCAAGTCCAATATTTCATCCCTCATCGCTACGGTCATCAAAATGTCCCTTCCGGGCGCCAGACGGCGGCGCACGGAACATCCTTGCAGCTCCGCGCCGCTTCGTCATAGAAGGTGGTGTTAGCTAATACAGAAATAAACATGCACGTTCCACCCTCATTGTTCCTGAATGGGAATAATGTTAGCCTGCGTCACGTTCAGCTCCTTAGCGGAATTCTATCATGGATCAACTCGCCGCCATGCGGGCTTTTGCGCGCGTTGTCGAGGCCGGCTCATTTACGCGCGCCGCCAATGTGCTGCAGATGCCCAAAGCGAGCCTTACAAAGCTCATTCAGGGGCTGGAAGGCCATCTGCGCACCCAGCTTCTGCATCGGACCACCCGGCGGGTGAATGTGACGCCGGACGGCGCCGCCTATTATGAACGCGCCATGCGCCTGCTCGCCGATCTCGACGAACTCGACGGCAGCATGACCCAGTCGCAGGTCTCGCCCTCCGGCCGGCTGCGGGTCGATGCGGGCACCGCCGTCGCGCGGCACTGCATCGTGCCATCGCTGCACCGCTTTCAGGAACGCTATCCCGACATCCACATCGATCTGGGCGTGACCGACCGGCCGGTGGACCTGATCGGCGAGAATGTCGACTGCGTGATCCGCGGCGGCACGCTCACCGACCAGTCGTTCATTGCCCGCCGCATCGCCGAGCTTGAATTCGTCACCTGCGCCTCGCCGAGCTATATCCAGCGCCACGGCGAGCCGCGGCACCCGAGCGATCTGGAGGACAGCCACTTCGTCGTCGGCTATTTCGGCACCCGCACCGGCCGGCCGCAGTCGCTCAACTTCAGCGCAAAGGGGGAGCGGCTCGAGCTTTCCGGCCGCTCGCTGATCGCCGTGAACGACAGCAACGCCTATGCGACGGCGGGCGTCGCCGGCCTCGGGCTGATCCAGGCACCGCGATTCATGGTGCAGCAGGAGCTGGAGGCCGGCGCCCTGCGGCCGGTGCTGACGGACTGGACGACGGACAGCCTGCCGCTTTACGTCGTCTATCCGCCCAACACGCATCTGAGCAACCGGCTGCGCGTCTTCGTCGACTGGGTCGCCGACCTGTTCGCCACGGATGAAACCCTTTCCAGGCGCTCGGCGCGGGCAAGATAGCATCGCCGGACGCGAAGGCCAGCTTCCCACCTCAGCTTCGCCCAAATTTGCAACTAGCCATTGAAACTGCTACGCCGCTCTCACCTCGGCGCAGGGAGACGATCCGATGCTACACTCGGGGCGCATGGCTTCATGGCTTTTGTGGGCGTCGCTGCTGCTGATCGGCCTGTGCGCCCCGGCCGGGGTCTGCGCGCACCCCCATGTCTGGGTCACGGTGGAGACGGAGGTGGTTTACGACGCGCAGCACGCGATCACCGGCTTTCGTCACAAATGGACGTTCGACGAAGCCTATTCGCTCTTTGCTGTCGAAGGGCGCGATCTGAATAATGACGGCGTATATGATCGCGACGAGTTGAAAGAGCTGGCCGACGTCAATGTCGAATCGTTGAAGGAGTTCGAGTATTTCACCTTTCCAAGGGTCGCCAACAAATTGATTGATCGCGGTCCGCCGAAAGATTACTGGCTCGAATTCCACGACGGTTTGCTGACGCTGTTCTTCACCTTGCCGCTCACAACGCCCATACCGGCAGCCAAGGTCAAGGATTTTACCTTTGCCGTCTACGATCCGACATTTTACGTCGATTTCACCTTCGCCAAGGACAATCCCGTTCGCCTGAGCGCCGCCCCTGCGCATTGCAAGCCGGTGATCACGATGCCGGATTCGAGCAAGATCAAGCAAAACAGTCAGGCGCTCAGCGCTGCCGCCGCGGGCCAGCTCGACATGTCACAGAGCATCGCCGAGGAATATGCCGCCTCTGTGCGCATCGCTTGCCCGGCGACGTGACCCCTGGAGCGGCTGCCGCCCGGCGGCTACTCCTCTTCGCCGTGAATGTCGATCAGCCCTTTTTCCGAAAGCTCCAGAGCCAGGTCGGCAATGCTGCGCCGGGCTTTCATCACATCGCGCTGAGGCGGCTTGACCCCGCTCGTCAACTCCTGCTCGATCATGCGGCGGGCTCGCGCTCCAAGTGACGCCAGGATCAGGTCCGACAACCCTTTCTCGGCGTCGTACAGCGCCAGAATGACGCGCTCCGGCGGAATTTGGTCGAACAGCTTCGCCACCGCATCGGGACGCAGCTTGGCGATGTCGTCGAAGGTAAAGAGCAGTCCCTTCACCTTTTCCGCTTCCTTCGGGCGGTATTCGTTCAGCGCGGTGAACACTTCGTCCATATGTTCGCGGCTCATGCGATTGATGATGTCGGCGATCCGGGCGTGCACTTCCACGGTGGCGGTCCCGGCGCCCTTGTGCAGCAACTCCTCGTGCAGTGATGTTTCGATGATCGCGATCGGCTCATCCATGACGTGCTTCATCGTCAGCATCCGCCGCATCAGGTCCGATCTGAGCGCGTTCGGCATCGCTTCGAGCACGGCCGCCGCCATGACGGGCGCCGCCCTGGACAGCACGAAGGCTGCGATTTGGGGATGTTCTTTCGTCAGATATTGGGCCACCGGCGCAGGCGGCATTTTCGTCAGTCTGTCCCAGACCGCGCGTTTGTCGCCTTCCCCCGAGAGGGCCAGCATGATCCTGGCCATGACGTCGGGCTCGACGAGGCCGGTCAAGAGTTGTTCGACCTCGCCCGCCGTGCCATGCAGATCGGCACCGGCGCCGATGTTCGCGGTGAAGTCGGTGATCAGTTCGTCGAGCGTCGTCCGGGTGACGGTGCCGAGCGAAGCAGCGGATTCGGCGACCGACCTGATCTCCTCCTCCTCGAAATGCTTGAGCACCCGCGTCGCGAATGGCTTGCCCATGGCCAGAAGCAGGGCGGCGGCCTTGTCGCGCCCGCTCAAGACCCGCTTCGCCGATGACGGCGTTGCAGGATCAGCCCTGGCCATGTCCGTTACCTTTCGGGCCGGCGCCCGCTCTGTTCCCGTCGCACCCTGGTCTAGAGCCTTTTCCGCTCCGATCGAATCGGAGCGCAGCTCCAACTGTCAGTCCGGTCGCATTTTCTCGACGCAAACCGGCACCCGCTTTGCTGGAAAATGCTCTAGGCAAAGCCGCCGCTCCGCTCCAAGGCGCCGCTGCGGAATTTATCCTGCGGCAGATAGGTCAGCTCCTGAACCAGCACCTCCTGAACGAAATCGGGGCCGAAGCGCGCATTGACATTGTCCTTGATAGTTTTCCCCAAGGCGGAAAAATCCGGCTTCTGCGGGTCACGGAAATCGATGGCGGTGCCGCTGTAGATGACTTTGAATGCCTCGTCGACCAGATAGATGTCGGGCTTCACCGTCATGGCCTTCAGCGCGTCGGTTTTGATGCTGAACACGAACTGCGCCAGCACATAGCCCTTGAGGGCCCCGTTGGCGATGACGGGAACGTTGATCCGCTTCGTCTGAACCTGTGTGGTCTCCACCTTGGCCGGACCGGCGTCGGCGGCCTTTTGCGTCTGCTGCGCCTGCCACATCATCACGCCGTAGGAGGCGCCGAGCGTCACGCCGGTAATCCAAAGACCCAGGAGAATATATTTGATCACTGCGCCTAGCCTTTGCTGCGGAATGCGGGTGAATAGGTGCCATCCGAATCCGCTTCGCGAATCGTCTGCGAAATGATGGCGGCGACCTCGCGGACGGCGTCCACATGCAGCCCCAGAAAATGCCGGTTCGCCGCCAGTTTTTCGTTCAGCCGTTCGAGCGACTGCACTGTGGAGCGCTCCGGCTTCGCATTGCCCAGCAGGCGCAAAACCCGGTTCAGCTCCATCAGACCCAGGCTTTTGCGGTCGTTGGCGGCTTTCAGGTCGATAGGGGCGTGGTTGCGCAGCGCGGCGGTCTCTTCGTCCAGCAGATCCGCCAGCCGGTTCACTGCCGCCTCGATGATGGTTCGCGTGCCCTGGCCGCGCTCGGTCAACTCGCCCGCGCCTTGAACGGAAATGCCGAATTCGACCGCGGGCGAGCCTGCAGGCTGGTGATCGAAAGGGGTTTCACGCGCCATGGCTTTATCCAACGCTCCGCCGCGCCTTAGGGCCGGTCAATGACTGCGCTTGCGTGCTCACGCCCCGCCGCGTGTCCGTGAAGGCGCTAGGCGTGGCGTTGCCCGCGGGCGCCCGCTCTCCCGATGCGGCGGTGACGCCCGGTGTGGCCGCCTTGCCGGGGCCCTCCCGGCGCTTGGCGAGCCGCTCGGCAATACCGAATGCGTCGCCCTTGGTCATCGCATTCGCGAGATGTTCGGCCAGCATCGATTTCCACACCGAGCCGGCAGTGCCGCTGCCGAAGATTTCGGGTGCGTCGCTTGGCAGCATCGATTCCACGAAAGTCTGCACGAGAAAGGCTTCGAATTTCTTATAGGCTTCGGGCGTCTTCTTGGCGGCGGCGTTCTGCGTTGCGGTTGCCGGCTGCAGCGCGGCCGCCAGCGTCTGCGGGTCGAAGGCCGGCAGCGCATTGGGGACGGGCGACCACGAGGCCGGCTGCGGGAGGTCCGTCTCCGGCGTCGCCGGATCGCCTGCGCTGGCGGCCATAGTGTCGCTGGCACGCGCCAATTGAGCCGCCGCCGCGCGGAGCTTTTGCGGGTCGGCGGCGTTTGCGACACCCAGCACGATGTCCGATGGAGGATTGATTGCCAAGGCTGCACTCGCTGGTTTGGAAAGTTCTTAGCCTATAAGCCCGCCGTCTTACGGGAGGCTTGCGCGCCGCCGCCCTGTGTACCGCTCGATGACCTCATGAAGCTCCCTCTCACCGCCGCGCCGCGCCACGATCTGCTCTAAACTTTCGCTCAACCGTTCTGCCGTCTTCACTTTTGTCGCCTGTTCGAGCAGCTTTCGCGATTGCGTTTCATGGGCAGCGGCGACGCGCTGGGATTCCTGCGCCAGGGATTTCAGAAATTTGGCCGTCGTATCGATGAACATGCCATGCAGCGCATCGTCGGCATTGAGGGCGTCGATGACGTCCACCTGCGATTGCTCCAGCTCGTCGAAGCGGCGCTGCAACTCCAGCTTTTTCTGCTCCTCGACCCGATGCAGCTGCGTCAGTACATCGAGCAATCTGCGCGCCTTTTTTGCCCGTTTTTCCATGGCCCTCTATCCCGTGATCAGCCATTTGCCAAAGCTTGTGATGAAGATGGTCAGCAGCTCACCGAGCGCGAAATACAAAACGAACAATCCTCCCATAACAACAAACGGCAATGATATGAAATAGACGGCAATCTGTGGGGTAAGTTTGTTGATGATGCCAAACAAAACGTTAACAGCAATCGAATAAATGATGAAAGGTGCGCTGATCTGCACGGCGAGTGTAAAAGCATCGCTTAAGGCTTTACTGAATTGGAAAAGCCCGTATTGCGCCGAATAGCCGTCCGCGACCGGCAGAACTCGGTATGACGCGACCAGTCCACGCAGCACCTCCCAATGCAGATCGGAGATGAAGAAAAGCGTGACCGCCGCCAGCGTTACGAATGCGGCGATGGTGGGATTGGGCTCGGCCGTTTCCAAGGGGATGCCGGGGACGTTGGAGAAGCCGACGAACGAGGCGACCGAGGTTCCCATGAAGTCCAGGGCCAGGAAGAAAATGCGCCCCATCATACCGATCGTCACGCCGATCAGCGTTTCCGATATAATCGCCCGAAAACCGGCCAGCGGTTCGAATTTGGCGACCGTCTCGCCCAGTGTCGGCAGCAGCAACGGCGCGAGCGCCAGCGTCGTGGCGACGGCGATGTACAGCCGGGCCTGAGGCGGCACGCGCGAGCTGGAAAACCCCGGCATGAACATCAGGCAGCCGCCGATGCGGCAGAACAGCAGGAAGGTGAGCATCACCGTATTGCTGTCGGGTGGCTTCACGAGATCGTGCCGAGCGACTGAATCTGCACCCCCCGCGCGATCTCCACATGCGAGAGCACGGGCAGCGTGGCGAAGAGCCGCTCGACCACCATCCGCACATAGGGGCGGGCGTCAGGCGCGGCGACCAGCACGAAGCTGTGCCCCTCGTCCATATGCTTACGCACGACGGTGGCCGCCTCCGCGCCAAACTGCTCGATCAGCCGCGGATCGATGTCGAATTCCACCACGTCGCCCTTGGCATCGCGCTTGAGCGCCTGATGGAACGCCAGGTCCCAGCGATTGCCCAGACGCAGCACCTTGAGCGTGCCATTATCCGCCAGATCGCCGCAAATCTGCTGTGCCATGCGCATGCGCACATGCTCCGCGAGCTGCTCGGCGCGCCGGACATGCGGCGCGATTTCGGCCACGGCTTCCAGGACGAGATGCAGATTGCGGATGGAGACGCGCTCGGCCAGCAGCAGCTTCAGCACCGCCTGCAGCCCCGAATAGGTGAGATGCGCCGGAATCATCTCATCGATCAGACGGCGGTATTCCGGGTCGAGCCGCTCGATCAGCGAGCGCATGTCCTTGTAGGAGAGAAGCTGCGCGAGATTGTTGCGGATGATTTCGCCCAGATGCGTCAGCAGCACCGACATGTTGTCGACCGGCACGAAGCCCTCGCGCTTCAGATTGCCGATGAACATCTCCGACAGCCAGAGCGCCTTCATGCCAAAGGCCGGTTCGCGCGCATCGTCGCCGGGAACGCTCGGGCGCGGCCCGTCGCCGATGATCACCATCACGTCGCCGATGCGCAGCTCGCCGGTGGCGACCACCGTACCGTGGATCTTGATCTGATAGCTCTTGGGGTCGATGGTGAGGTCATCGGACAGCCGGATTTCGGGGATGACGAACCCATATTGTTTGGCGAATTTCCGGCGCATCTTGCTGACACGGTGGGCAAGCTCGCCATGCGCGGGCATCAGCGCATTGGAGAGCTGCTTGCCCAGGCAAAGCTCGATCTCCGACGTCTTGAGGGATTCCTTCACCGATTGCCGCGCCTCTTCCTCGGCGACGGCCTCGGCTTCGCGCACGCCCTCATCCTGGCGGGCTTTTTCCGCCGCTTTACGCTTCGGTATGGTGTAGGCGGTGAAGATCATGATGCCCGCCAGCACCGCGAAGGGGAAGAATGGCAGCCCCGGAGCCAGCGCCAGCATCATCAGCACCAGCGCCGAGACGGATATGGCGCGCGGATAGCTGCTGAGCTGGCCGAACACGGCAACGTCCGCCGAGCCGCGCGTACCGCCCTTGGAAACCAGAAGACCGGCGGCAAGCGATACGATCAGCGCCGGGATCTGCGTCACCAGACCGTCGCCCACCGACAGCTTGACGAAGACGTCGGCGGCCTCGCCCACCGAAAGGCTGTGCCGCGTCGTCCCGATGATGATGCCGCCGAACATGTTGACGATGGTAATCAGAATGCCCGCTATGGCATCGCCGCGCACGAATTTGGAGGCGCCGTCCATGGCGCCGAAAAACGCGCTTTCCTCCTCCAGCTCGCGCCGCCGCGTCATCGCTTCGCGCTCGTTGATCAGCCCAGCCGAGAGATCGGCGTCGATCGCCATCTGCTTGCCCGGAATGGCATCGAGGGTAAAGCGCGCGCCGACCTCGGCGATGCGGGTTGCGCCCTTGGTGATGACGAGGAAATTCACCGTGATGAGGATCACGAAGACGATCGTACCGATAACGAAGTCGCCACTCATCACGAAGCTGGCGAAGCCGGCGATGACGTTGCCTGCGGCCCCGACGCCGCTCGCGCCATGCGACAGGATCAGCCGCGTCGTGGCGATGTTGAGCGACAGCCGCAGCAAGGTCGCGATCAGCAGGATCGTCGGGAAGGCGGAGAAATCCAGCGGCCGCTGAATCCACAGCGCCACCATCAGGATCAGCACCGAAAGCGCGATGGAAAAGGCCAGGCCAATATCCAGCACCACCGGCGGCAGCGGCAGGAACAGAACCGTGAGAATGAAGACGATGCCGATGGCAAAGCCGACATCCTGGCGGCCCGCCTTTTCCAGCGGCGGCACGCTTCCAACCGATGCAGCCATGCTTGCTCCCCGCTCGAAATGCCCGGCGAGCTTGGCAAATGAAGCTTGCGCGAGGGTGCTCGCCGACGCTTGTCAGCGCGGAGCCATGATGAAAGCGCCTGCTATCGGGTTAGAGCGAAATCATTTTTGATGGAGAGGCCTTTTCGAAATCCCCGCGCAGGCGGAGATCCAGGATTAATTGGTGGTTCAACAGCTTACGGGATCCCCGCTTTCGCGGGGACGACAGAAAAGCGCACTCAGTTAAACCGATCAGGCGCTAAAACCCGTGCTCGATATGCCCGAACACCTGCGAGGCGAACGAAAAGATCACTTGCCCCATGTAGGACGCCGTGACGGAGGTGACGAGCAGGATTGCCAGGATCTTCGGAATGAAGGTCAGCGTCACCTCCTGCACCTGGGTCAGCGCCTGAAACAGCGCGATGACGAGGCCAACAGCCATCGCCACTGCGACCGCCGGGCCTGAAGCCATGATGATCGTCCAGATCGCCGCCTGGACGATGTCGAGCGCATCTGCCTGATTCATCGGATCAGGAGATCGTCACGCCGGCGCCGAGCGTCAGCTCCGCGCCATTGTCGAGCACCGCCACCGCGCTGCCGCCGGTGACGATCCTGAGCGCGACCGCCTTGCCCGACGTGCTGCCGTCCTCGGATGTGACCGTCCGCCCGATAACGCCATTCGCCTGGGAGAGCGCGAATTCGGTCATCAACTGATCCAGCTTGGCGTTGGATTTGATCGATTGCTCGACATTGGAAAATGTCGCGAGCTGGGCGATATATTGCGCCGAGTCCGCCGGCTGCGTCGGGTCCTGAAACTTCAGCTGCGCCACGAGCAGGGTCAGGAAGGAATTGTAGTCCAGCTGGCTCTTTTCGCCGCCGGGAGTTTGCGTGCCGGTGGTCGGCATCCCTGTCGAGAGAGAGGAAACGTCCATTATGCGACCTCGCGTCTGTCATTGGCCCTTCTGCGGGCTTCCTTGTTGCCGGCAAGAATGTCGTCCTCAACGCGATACAGCCCGCGGATGATCTTCAATGCATCGAAGATCCTGTTTGCGGCAATGAAGTCGCCGGCCGACTTCAATCCATCCAAAATTGTTTCGTTCTCGAACGCGGCCATCAGGAGGCCATGCGTGTTGTTGAAGACGTCAAGCGTCGCTTCTGCATTGACCGGGTCCATCAGCATGGTCTGCGCGATGAAATAGAGCTGCCGCAGCGGCGTCGTCGCGCTTTCCGGCTGCATCACGTGGCTTTCCAGCAGGAAGCTGACATCGTTCAAAAGTTCGAGCGTCACCTTGCGATCGACCTTGATGACGGCGCCGTTGATAAAAATCCGCTCGCCCGGCTTCAGGCTGATCTGTATGCCCTTCTTCACCGCAGCCCCTCGGCGATCAGCTGCGAAACCTCGATCAGTCCTTTGAAATTCGTCGATTGGGCCAGGCGCACCCGCTCGGCCTCGCGCATGATCCAGAGCCCGACGGAAATCAGGTCGGCCCGCAGCGTTTTCGGCAGATCGTTTTCCGGTTTCGCCAGGTCCTCGATCAGAAACGCCCACAAACGGCGCAGGAAATAGATCGCCTCGACGCATTCCCGCGAGGCATTGCCCCGCTTTTCGGCGGCCTTCAGCAGGTCGATGGAGTGCTCGATGGCGGCGCGCTCCCGTTCGCGAGCGGTTTGCGGCGTTTCTTCGAGGACCTCAGCGTAAGAGAACCGGTACATTTCGTCTTCTCACTGTTAACGGGACGCAGTTTTCTCAGAATTGGGCATCAAAGAAAGTTGAGGATGCTCAGCTGCTGGACGCGCGCAGTCAGCGAATAGGCCGTCTGCAACTGGGTCAGCAGTGTCGTCACGCGGGTCGAGGCTTCGTAGGGATCGACGGTTTCCAGATTGTTGATTTGCGTGTTCATCACGTTGATCTGTGCCGCCATCTGGTCGTTGGACGAGGCGACGCGCGCCTGCGCCGTGCCGAGCCTGGCCTGCACCTTGGCAAGGTCTTGAATGGCGTCGCCGGCGATCTTCACCGCGCTGTCGACGACCGCGCCATACGCGTCCCGGTTGAGCGCTTCGGGGCCGAGATCGGCAACCATCGTATAGGCCTTGGCCAGCTTGCGGTACGCGTCTTCATTGGCGTTGGTGGAGGTGTCGAGCTGCTCGAACGTCGAAATGCGGCTTTTCAAATTCTGGTCCGACGCGGTGGACCAATCCCCCGACCATGAGGGCTGCTCGAACAGATTGGCGAAAGGCCCGTCGAGGAAGGCCTGCATCGACGCCTTGGTGATGCCGTTATTGGCGGGATCGGAGGGCGCGGTGCCGAACGCGGTGGTGAATGCATCGGTTACGGCCTGACGGCTGGCCGCAGTCGGTGTGCCGTAATAATCCGCAATCGGCTGCGTCGTCGTGTTGGTGCCGCCGAACAGATACTGTCCGCCCAGCGTCGAGTTCAAGCCGTCCATCAGCGCGACCAGATTGGCCTTCGCCTCACCCTGCGACACCGAGGGGCCGACATCGGTATCCCGCGAGCCCAGCAGCGTGCTGATGAATTTCTGCGCCGTGTCGCTGAAGGACTGCAGCGTCGTCTGGGTTACGTCCAGCCGAGTGGTGACGGTCGAATTGGTCTCTTTGATCGTCGTCAGGCGGGCATATTGCTGGCGCAGCGAAACGGTTTCGCTGGTCCGCCCGCCCAAAGTGAGGCCGACATCGGCGAGCCGCCCCGATGACAGCTCCTGCTGCGCGGTCACCAGCTGCGATTGCAGCTTCAGGATGTTGAGCCGATTGGCATCGTCGAGCGATCGCGTGGACGTGAAAGTCGCTGGCATACTCATACCGTTACCCTACCGCTGCAAGCAGCGCTCCGAACATAGAGTTGATGGTGGAGATCAGGCGTGCGGTCGCCTGATAGGACCGTTCAAGGTCAAGCAGCGTTGTCATCTCATAGTCGAGATTGACGCCCGTGACCTTGGACAGAGAATCCGTGGCGCGTTCCAGAACGGCGGTGCTGAATTGCGAGTTGTTGGTGGCCGTCTGCCGGGTCTGCTGCAGCCAGCCGACCGAGTTCGCGGCATAAGAGACGAGGCTGGTGCTGGTGCCGGCCTGGGCCGTCGGATCGAAGGGGCGAGCGGTCTGGAACTGGTCCGCGATCGCCAGCAGCCGATCGGAAAAGCCGGCACCGCCGGAGGCGTTATAGACATAAGCGGCGCCGTTGAGGCCGCCGTCGCGCAGCAGAGCAGGATCGCCGCCCTGCGCCGGATCTGCGGCTGGATTGACCTTGATCTGCCCGGCGAGCCCCGCAATCACGGTTCCGGCGGGGGGCACGGCCGGCGATCCGGCGTAGGTGAACAGCCCCGTCGCATCCGGCAGCGAGGGCGTCGCGCTTTGATCGCTCTCGGCGAAAGCCGTAATCACGCCCCGCGCGATTTCGTCGAGCTGGTTCTGATAGGTGACGGCAAGGTCGTCGCGAACGTCGGTCAGGCCCTTGATCCGGCCCGAACTGATCGGAAGCGCCGCCGCGCTGCCGGTGACCGCCACGCCGTCGACGCGCACCGCATTCCCGACGGTTGCGGCATTGTAAGCGAGCGTCGCATCGAAGCTGACCTCGCGCGGCTTGGTCTCGAACAGCGTCAGGCCGCTCTCGGTGTAGATGGCGACGTCGTTGTTGTCGCGGGTGATCGTGCGGATGCCGATTTCTCGCGAGATGTCGGTCAGCAGCTTGTCGCGTGTGTCGAGCAGGTCGGTGATGTCGGCGCCGGTGCGGGATCCGTTGATCACGTCTGTGTTTACGGTCTGGAACTGGCTCAGCAGATCGTTCACGTTTGCCACCGAAGCGGCGATCTGCTGATCGGCCTGCGTCCGGGTCTTTTGCACGAGGTCTGTCGCCCCGTTCAGTGCGTTCACCGTGTCACTCGCGGCGGAAAGGGCAGCTTGCGCGCGGATCGGGTCTTGCGGAGCGGCGGAATATTGCTGGAGCGCGTCGGACAGATTGTTCACCACCGCTGCGGGCGAGAAATCCTGCTCAACGTCGTTGATGGTGTTGTTGAGCTGGTCGAGCGAGTCGACGATCGCCTGTTGCCGCCCGGCAAGCGAATTGGAGGTGATCACCTTGTCGAACAGCGCGTCGTCCGAAGCGCGGGTGATCGTGGCAAGGCGCACGCTGACTCCGCCCGCCGCGCTGACGGTATTGCTCAGCTTCCGCGACGAGGTCGAACTGCCGGCATTGGCGACGTTACGCGACGTTACCGCCGTCCGCGCCCCGATGACGGCGAGATTCGAATTCGCAATATCCAAGCTCGATGTGAGCGACATCAGTGTCCCATGCTTCTTATCGATGCCCTATGGGCTGGCTTTACCGTTTCAGATTGGCGATGATGTCGAGCAGGTCCGCGCCGGTCTGAAACACCTTGGAGTTGACGCTGTATTGCTTCTCGGACTCGATCATCTTGGTCAGTTCCGTCGCCAGATCGACCGTCGACTGTTCGAGCGTGGCTGATGCGAGCACGCCGAACCCGCCCGATCCGGCGAAGCCGATCAGCATGTCGCCAGATTCGGCGGTGGGCGTGAACACATCGCCGGTTTCCGGCCGCATATTGTCCGGACTCGGCACAGTCGCGAGCGGGATATGGAAGGTCGGGACACGCGCGCCATTCTGGTAGATGGCGTACATCGTGCCTTCCTTGTCGATTTCGACCCGGTCCACCGCGCTCGGCGCATTGCCGTCGACCTTGGCGTCGATGACCGTGTAATCCGTCGCCAATTGGCTCGACTGGCTAAGATCGAGCACCAGGTTGGCGCCGCCCGGAACGGGGACGGTCAGCGATGTGGGGCTCGATGAGTCCAAGGCGCCCGTGGTGCCGTCGAAGGTAAACGTATCGGTCGCGAGGGGGCCGCTGGAATAGGGGAAGCCTCCCCCTGGCGACGCAGCGGCGCGGTCGTAGGCCGAGAGTTCCCAGGTGTTGTTGGCGCTTTTGGCCCAATAGAGATCCACAGCGACCTGACTGCCTAAATTCGCATAGGCCAGCAGTGAGGTTTTGGCGGTGAACTGCGCTGTCGCGGCGTTCGCGGAGGGAAGATTGGCCGCCGGGATGACCGCCGCCTCGGAGGGAACGTTAACGGAGAAGGTGCCGGTCGTTGAAGCCTGTGCCTTCAGAGCCAGATCGCTGATCGTGACGCGCTCCAATCCGCCGATGCCGTTGGCGATAACGGACGGATCGCCGTTGGCGAGCGCGTAGCCCATCAGGTAATAACCGGCGCCATTGATGAGTTCGCCCGCGCCGCTCTTCACGAAGGAGCCCGCGCGGGTCAGAAACGGCGTGCCGTCATTATCGGAAACCACGAAAAAGCCGTCGCCATTGACGGCGAGATCGGTGGACGATGTGGTGGATTTGAAGACGCCCTGCTCGCTGATGGCGTTCCGCACATGTGTGATGACGCTGCCCGAGACATATTCGCTCGTCGTCCGCATCGGAATGAACGACGAAAACTCGGCGTCGGCGCGCTTATATCCGGTTGTATTGGCATTCGCGATGTTATCGGCGACAGTGCCCAGCCGATTGGATTGCGCTTCCATGCCGGACGCGCTCGTTCTCATGATAGCCGAAATGCTCATTGTGTGATCCTGCGCAATCAATTCGCTGCGCTACTAGAACTCTATCAACTTACGCGGGGCTTGAGCCGCGCCACACGTCATACTAGGGACAAGGCGTAAGCGGTTCTGAAATGGAATCTGGAAATATTTAAATAGTTGGGCGGATATTCTAGAAATTCGCTATGACAAAAACTTGGTGTTCACCTTGGCAGGAGCCGTGGCGACAGGAAATTACTTAATCAATCGTAAACGAGGCGGTATCCGAGATAGCGCTGGGAGTTCGATCGGGTCGTGACTGAGGCGGTGCCGCAGTCTTTTGCGCAGCTTGCTGATGTGGCTTTCGACGACGTTCTCGTCGATATCCTCACCGAACAGCCCATAGACGAAATTGAAGATCTGCGTCTTGGTGACCCGGCGGCCCCGGTTGCTGACCAGATATTCCAGGATGCGGCGTTCCCGGCGCGGCAGCGGCAGAACCTCGCCCTTCACCTCCGGATCGCGGCCGTCGGAGAACACCCTGATGTCGCCGACCAGCTTGCCGTCATCCTCGCCCTTGGCGCGGCGCTGAATAGCCTTGATCCGGGCCAGGATCTCACGCACATGCACGGGCTTGCGCACCACATCATCGACACCGGCGTCGAAAAGGCCGAGCGTCTCGTCGAGGGATTTGTGATCGTTCATAGCGATCACGGCGGCGGTGGTGCGGTGCCTGATGAGCCTCGGCAGCAGATGGCGGTCGGCACAATCGCCAAGCAAAAACGCCTCGACCGCGCCAATGTCGGGGTCGGAAACCGTCTTCACCCAATTGCCGAAATCGGCGGCGCAAAAGCCGGTCGCCGATACACCCTCGCGGTCAAACCAGGACGCGTATCCGTCGGTCACGGTTTCGCGTTCATCGACGATTACGATCATATGACGACCCCCGAATCATTATGAGCGCTCCTCATACGTTCGGGGTAGCCGCTGCCTCGGAATCCGTCAACCCAGGGTTGCGTCGATCTCTAAATAACTCTATCCAGAGTTGCTAAAACGTCTCGCCTGCCGTTCAGCTTTTCGAAAGAATAGGTAAGGTGAATCGCGGGGCGCCTCCCGGGGTGCCGTGCAGATGCCGATGGTGTTAAGCGCTGCTTCGGGTTTACGAGGGCAAGTGGTCGACACTGATCCCGAGCGTGATCGCGCCGATCACCTTGCCGGTATCGGGGTCCGTGATCGACACGCTCACTTGGACTTGCAACTCCTGGGTGGACTCGTCCTTTTCGACCTGATCGATGAAAACCGTGTTCGGTCCGATCGGGACAGTCTTCTGCCATTTGGCTTCATCACCCTGCCAGTAATCGCTCGTGATGTCGCTTTGGCCCACATTCAGCCCCTTTTCGTCGAACACGAAGACTTCCGTTAGCAAGCCGTCGGATTCATCCTTCTTCTTGCCCAGAAAGTCCGATAACGGATTATGCAGGACCTTTTCGATCAAAGGCTGGTTGGGCGTATCGACTTCCGCCCGCCATTGCTTGTCGAGCCTTAGAATGTCGGCCTCGGTAAGGCGGGCGTATTCTGCGTTTTGCGCCCGCAAGGCTTCGATGACGATCTTGTCGCTCAGCCAGGGCAGCACATTGGCGGCGACGTATTTTTTGACTTCGACGACATGCGCTTCCTCGCCCCGAACCGCAGTCGCGCCGAGCGTGAGAGCGTAGAGCAGAGCGGCGGCAATATTCAGTACGCGTCGATACATGGTCGCTTGCTCCGTTCCTGCCGTTCGCGGCCACTGGGGAGGTCAGAGTTTTGCCGCATGGATGTTAAAGACACGAAAACAACTGCGGGACGACGCGCGTGCTGAGAAGGGGGGCAATCGGAAATCGTTGCCCCGGCGGAGCGAGGCGAGCCGGAAGGCTTCGGCGTTATCGGATGAGGCCGCGGAACTCGGTGATCACCGCATCATAGACGGAACGTTTGAAGGGGACGATCAAGCCGAGCAATTCGTCGCTTCGCGCCCAGCGCCATGCGTCGAATTCGGACTCGACGCCGTCGGGGGGATTGTCAATGTCGAAGTCGGAATCGACGCCGGTGAAGCGCATCGCGAACCATTTCTGCCTCTGGCCGCGATATTTGCCGCTGAGCGCCTTACCGAGCATATCGGGCGGCAGGTCATAATGCAGCCAGCCGCCGAATTCCGCCACGATCTCGGCATTGGCGGTGCCGGTTTCCTCGGCGAGTTCGCGGAATGCGGCGAGGTCCGGCGCCTCCGCATCGTCGATGCCACCTTGCGGCATCTGCCAGTACTCACCGGCCTCGACGATGGAGTGATGCCGGCGTCCGATCCAGATCAGCCCGTCCGCATTGATCAGCATGATGCCGACGCAAGGACGGTAGGGCAGAAGCAGCGGATCAATCTTGCCCGAAATTTCGCTCATGAAGCTCCGGGCGTGTGCGCCAGCGTGCCGACCGGCACCAGTGTCACGCCGTCCTCGCCAAGCGTCTGCGACCATGCTTCCACCTGCTCGATGGTGGCGCGGGAGGCATAGCCCATACCGATGGCGCTTCCTTCCTTGCGCGCGATCCCGACCAGCTTGTCGAGCGCCGCCTTGATCGAGGCCGGAGCCGGCTGCGCATCGATCAGCACGTCGGCGCCGCCGTAGCGCAGGCCGATTTCTCCGGCGATGCCCCGCACCACGGCATGGCTGTTGTTGCCTTCGCCGATATAGATGAGGCCGCGCGACTTGATGTCCTCAAGAATTGGCCGAAGCGCGGCTTTCGACTGAAGCAGCCTGCCGCCGAGAAAATTGGTGACGCCGGTGTAGCCTTCGAACCGTCCCAGCACGACGCCGAGCCGCGACGCGTTCTCATACGGCGCGGATGACGCCAGAAGCGTTTCCGGGCCTGGATTATTGACGGGATAGTCGGACGGCTCCAGGGGAAGCTGCACGATCACCTCGTGTCCCTGCTCGGCCGCCTTTTTCGCCCAAGGCTGGGCCGCACCGGAATAGGGCATGAAGGCGAGCGAGATGGCCGGCGGCAGCTTCGTCACCGCATCGCTGCTGTTGCGCTCGTCACGGCCCACGCCCCGTAGCAAAATGGCGATGCGTGCCGGTTTGACATCCCCTGCGGCAGCTTTGGTCTTAGTGATCTTCGTGCTGCCCCAGCCATTCAGCGACGCCGTTTTCGGATCGGGACGGCGCAAGGGCAGCGGGGGCGGAGGTCCGGCCGGCGCCACGGCGGTTGCCGCCGGGTCCGCGGGGGCGTCGCGCTCGTTCAGTGACGCCAAAATCGCATCGACATCGGCTTTGCGGCCACCCTCGGCTGGGGCCACGCCCTCGCTGGCGCTATCCTGACGAAGACGCAGGCCCGCAGTGTTCGAGGCAGCGCTGCCGGCGCCCGCATTGCCTGCATCCGGCCGGTCGGCATGATCGTTCGCACCGGCGCCCGGAGCGGAACCCCCGGACGCTTGCCGCTCATCCTTGGCCGCCGCAGGCGCATCGTTTGCCGCCGGTGGCGCGTTAGACGCGTGCCGGGCAACGCAGCAGACTGCGTGCCGGGCAACGCGGCGGTTTCGGCTGAAGTCGCGGCCGGTTCGTCTAAACCGCTCGGCGTGCCGTCGCTCTGCTCGACGGTCTTCAACTGCGGCTTGTCCTGGTCGAGGCCCGCCAGCGAGGTGCTGGTCGGAAGAGCCGAATCCTGCCCGGATGGAGCTTCTGCCGCCGTCGGCAGGCCGGCTGTCGCGGCCGTTCCGGAGGCGGCGGCGTCGCGGTGTTCCGCGGTTGGCGCGTCCTGCTGCTCCTGGGCGCTGACGATGCGTTCGCCATTCGGGTCCAGCGCGTCGCTCGCAGCCGTGGCCTCAATCTCGGAGGTGCCTTGCGGCTTGTCGCCCTCGGTACGCTTCAGCCGCGCGGCGGCTTCGGCATAGAGGTCCCGCTCGGGCTCGCTCGCGCCAGGGGCCGCCTCGCCAGGTGCCGCGCGCGAGTCGATGCTGAGCACGATTTTCGAACCGCCTGACTGCTCCGGCCCGTCGACGGCGTAAAATATGAAGACGCCGGCCAGGACGATGAAGAATGCGGTCGCGGTGTAAAAGAGTAGTCGCATGGCTTATTGCCCGTTCACGCGGACTGTCGGCCGCCACTATAGCGAACAATTCGACGCGTGACGCCCCCAAAAAGACGCTTCCATCCAACATTAAAAACGCGCCGAGACAAATTGCTTGACCCGGCGCGCTTTCATAAGATCCAACAAATCAGGCTCTATTGAGCCGTTTTCGCCTCGCCTGCGGGGATTTCCACCTTTTTCTGCTCGGTCTTCAGCCCGCGCAGGAAGTCGAGAGCGTATTGCAGCTGGGTGTCCTTTTCTTTCTCTTTGGGGACATAGGCCAGGCTGCCAGAGCTTTCACCGTCTTCATTCTTGAGATGGCCGCGCAAGCTCGCCTCGCCGCGCGGCGAGCTGCTGCCGGCCGCCTTTTTCAGATCGTCCGGCAGCTCTTCCTCCACCACGATGTCCGGGTCGATGCCCTTCGCCTGGATGGAGCGCCCGGACGGCGTGTAATAGCGTGCCGTCGTCAGGCGGATCGCGCCATTGGAGCCGAGCGGAATGATGGTCTGAACCGACCCTTTGCCGAAGGAGCGGGTGCCGATGACCGTCGCGCGCTTATGATCCTGCAACGCGCCGGCGACGATCTCCGATGCCGAAGCCGAGCCGCCATTGATCAGCACCACCACCTTGCCCTGGTCGGTGAGATCGCCGGGCCGGGCATTGGAGCGCTGCGTTTCGTTGGGATTGCGGCCGCGCGTCAGCACGATCGCACCCTTGTCGAGAAACGCATCCGAAACCGAGATCGCCTGATCGAGCAGGCCGCCCGGATTGTTGCGCAGATCGACGATGTAGCCTTTCAGCTTTGGACCCAGTTCGGTCTTCAGCTTCTGGATCGCGTCCTTCATCTCGTCATAGGTCTGTTCGCTGAACGCCTTCAGCCGGATATAGGCGACGTCGTCGCCCTCCGCATTCGCCCGCACCGGATTGATGCGGATGACGTCGCGATTGATCTTCACGTCGAACGGATCGGTATTCTTGCGTACCACCGTGAGCGTGATCGGCGTATTGATCGGGCCACGCATCTTTTCGACCGCCTGCTCCAGCGTCAGCCCCTGGATGGACACGCCATCCAGATGGGTGATGAGATCGCCGGTGAGCACGCCCGCCTTCTCGGCCGGCGTATTCTCGATCGGCGAAACCACCTTCACCACGCCGTCTTCCATCGTCACCTCGATGCCGAGGCCGCCGAATTCGCCGCGCGTCTGCACCTGCATATCGCGGAAATGTTTCGGATTGAGATAGCTGGAATGGGGATCGAGGCCGCTCAGCATGCCGTTAATCGCCAACTCGATGAGCTGATTATCGTCGGGCGTTTCGACATAATCGGAGCGAACGCGCTCAAGCACGTCGCCGAAAAGATCGAGTTCACGGTAGATTTCCGAATTCGCCGCCGCCGTCGCCGATTGGGAACGCGTGGCATTTATCATCGATGTGCCCGCCGCCACGAAGGCCAGCAAGACAAGCATCCAAATCGCAAAGTCCGACTTCCGCATATGTTCAACCTTCCTTCACGCCCTCCGACCACCATGGGTCGGGATCAACGGGGCGAGCGTCCTTACGGAATTCTATGTAGAGCACAGGGTTGCGCGATTGCGCCGGGTCCGTGTTTTGCGGCGGCGCCTTGCTCATCGCCGCAACGGGTTCTCCCGCAAGAACGAATTGACCGACGTTTGTGTATATCTGGTCCAAACCTGCTAATAAAATATGATAGCCTCCACCGGCATTAATGATCAAGAGCTGCCCGTAACTTCGGAACGGTCCAGCATAAATAACCCATCCGTCGGATGGGGCGGTTATTTGCGCCTCGGCGCGGGTCTCGATGGAAATGCCTTCCGCCTTACCTCCCGCATCGTCATGCTCGCCGAAAGATCTGGTGCGCTTTCCTGGAGATGGCAGGGGTAGTAAGCCTTTAGCTTTTTCAAATGGAACCGCCGGCTTCATTCGCCCGGGCTGCACGAATGCTGCCTTCTTGACATCAGGCTTGATCTCGATTGCTGGACCCAGCTTCCTTAACTCAGCTTCGTAGGCGGCAAGATTGGACCGTTTCCCCACTTCCGCGTCGAGCCGCTTCAGTAATTCTCCCAAATCCGTTACCGCACGGCTGTGACGCGTTGACGCAACCTTCAGGCCTTCGAGCCTTTCCCAGTTCTTTTGCATCCGTTCGCGCTTCTGGGCGAGCAGTCCGTCGATCTCGGTTTTGAGGCGCGAGAAATCGGCCTGCGCGTCGGCCATGCGGGTGCGCTCCTCGCGAGACTTGCCGATCACGGTGTCGAGCGCGGCAAGCTGGCTGGCCAAATGGTCGGCCTCCGCCTTGAAGCCCGGGAAGAAAGAGGAGAGAATCATCGCGCTGCGGACCATGCGCAGGGCGTCGTTGCGTTCGGTGATCATGACCGGCGGCGGGTCGCGGCCCATGCGCTGCATCACCCCAAGCATCTGCGCGATGCTGGTGCGGCTTTTGTCAAGCGCGGCGCGGATCTCGGTTTCCTTCTGGGTCAGCGCTTGCAGCTCGGCCTCGGACTGGCTGAGGCGTTTTTCGGTCTGCTGAACTTTGCGGGCCGAATCGATGAGGCGGGTTTGCAGCGCGGTGCTTTCATCGCGCAAGGTCTGGGTTTCGCTTTCCAGCCCCTGCTGCTGGCGCTGCACCTCTTCAAGCTCTTTCTGGTGCTGCTCGAAAAGGCGGCGCGCCTCCTCGATGTCGATCTCCTTGCCGTCGAAAGACTTGACCGCATTCCTGGCCGTGCCGCTCTGCGCGAGCTGCTGCCTTTGCCCGTCGGGAGCCGTACCCGGCGCCTCCTGGCCGAACGCGGCGCCCGCAAGCAGCATCACAGCCGCTGCGCAGATGCCGCCGCCCGTGCAGGCAGCCATAGTCAAAAGGGGCGGAGTCAATTTCATGGGACCTGAAGCGGCACGGTCTGGGAGCCTTGATGGCTTTCGTCGCGTTTTCAAAGACTAAGCATATTCTTGCTTAACGCCAATCTGCAATTTACGCGGGAGCTGCGAAGCGGGCCGCCGGAAGCCCCGTATGCCGAACGTTCCGCGCCAATCTGGCGCCGAATCACGGCGGGCCCATGGCGACACCATGAATTCTTGCGACACCGTTTGCCCCGCGCCGGCTTGTCCACCGTTTTCAGGCGCGATGATAGGGATGCCCGGCCAGGATTGATGCCGCGCGGTAAAGCTGCTCGGCGATGACGGCGCGGGCAAGCCCGTGCGGAAGCGTCATGCGCCCGAGCGACAAGGCGAGCGCGGCGCCGCGCGTGAATTCTGCATCGAGCCCGTCGGGACCGCCGATCACGATGGCGAGATGGCGCATGCCGTCATCGCGCCACCCGGCCAGCAGCGTGGCGAACTCTTGGCTGCTCATCGACCGGCCGCGCTCGTCCAGCGCGATCACCCGCGCGCCGTCTTTCAGCTTTTTGCGCAGCTCCACCGCCTCGGCGGCCTTGCGCTCCTTGGCGGATTTTGCGCGGCTTTCGATCAATTCCGTCATGACCGGAGCGGTCAGGGCCAACGGTCCGGCAAAGTGCTGGAAGCGCTCCAGATAGCGGGCGACGATCAGTCGCTCCGCTTCGTCCTTCAAGCGGCCGACGCAAAGCAGATCGATCTTCATGCCACGCACTTCATCGGGACGCGGGCGCGCTGAGCGCCGATCGAGCCGGTTCGCCGAAGCTAGACGGCAACCGGGTCGTTCGGCCTTTCGGCTGACCACATCTTTTCCAAATTGTAGAATTGGCGCACTTCGGGGCGGAAGATGTGCACGATGATGTCGCCGCTATCGATCAGAACCCAGTCGCAATGGGGCATCCCCTCAATGCGCAGATTGTCGAGACCTTCACGCTTGAGCTTATCGCGCAATTGATCCGCGATGGCACCGACATGCCGCTGCGACCGTCCAGACGCAATGACCATATGATCGCCGATCGACGTCTTACCCGCGAGGTCGATGGCAACGATATCTTCAGCTTTTGCGTCGGAAAGGGAGTTGAGCACAGTCGTGAGGACACTGGCCGGACCGTCAAGCTTCGCCATCGGCACGGCTTTAGGCTTGCCCGCGAGGGCTGCCCCTGTCGAATTGTGCATTATCAGATCGGTTTCCTTCCGTTAAGGATCTGGTTGCTAATGCCTCCGGGGTGCGGCCCGGCTTACATCGTCCGTGGGCGAACGATCGCCTGAACGGACTTCTCCCAACGTTGATGAATGTGCCCGATTGCACCCACATTTTCAAGTGTTCGGCGCGTGAAGCACTTAAAATATCTTGAAGGTGGACTTGGGAACCTCTTGCCCTCAAACCCGTTTGCTACGCCCCGGCTTGGGCGCGCAGCGCCGTTGATGACACATCGCGGAGCGGCAGGGTCATATAGATCCACGCTGGCGGGGCGAGGAGCGGCAGGCGCAAGGCGGCGGATTCGGGAAAGCGCGCGGCCGCGAAACGGCGGGCGGCCGGCGAGGCAAGGGCGCGAAACCTGGTCTCGGGGCGATCCAGCACCAGGATCGGCAAGGCGCGGAACAGCCCGGCCCAGTCCCGCCAGCGGTGCAGTTGGGCAAGATTGTCCCCGCCCATGATCCAGACGAAGTGCGCCGCCGGAAAGCGCCTTTGCAGGAAACGCACGGTGTCGATGGCGTAGGGCGTAGGCAACGCCGCTTCGAAGCCGGTGATCTCGATGGCGGGATGCGCCGCGGCGTCAGCGGCAAGGGTCATGCGCTCGGCGAGGTGGGGCAGGTCGCCTGCGTCTTTCAGCGGATTGCCGGGAGTGACCAGCCACCAAAGCCTGTCGAGCCGCAGCCGGGCGATGGCGGTGAGGCTGATATGGCGATGCCCCTCATGCGGCGGATTGAACGAGCCGCCCAGCAGGCCAATGCGCATCCCCGCGAAGGCCGGCGGCGGGCGCAGCAGCGCGATGGCAGAGTCACTTCCTCCTCGCATTGGCACTGTGGTTCCCCGCTGCGTATCGATAGTTCAATCCTTTCGGCTTCCCCTCACCCGGTCGCCTCCGCAAGGGAGAGGGCAAGTAAGGCCGGCTCCGATGAAGGAGGGGTAAATATCCTGCACCCCCTTCTAGCGAGGGGGAGGGCGGCGCGGAGCGCCGGGTGAGGGGGAGCCACGACCGCAGCCGCCCAACTGAAGCTCCATTCACGCCCCTATTCCGATCAGCTCGTCCCTCGCCGCGCCGGTGCGGCCTTGGCGTGATCGGCCTGGCTGTCGGCCTCTCCAATGCCGAGCCGGATGGCGATGGAGCGGCGATGCGCGTCGAAGCCTTCGACGCTGGCCAGCATCATCGCCGCCGGGCCGAGCGCTGCCAGGCTGCGCTCATTGAGCCGCAGGATTGAGGTCCGCTTCATGAAATCGAGGACGCCGAGGCCGGAGGAGAACCGCGCCGAACGCGCCGTGGGCAGCACATGATTGGAGCCGGCCACGTAATCGCCGATGGCTTCCGGCGTATGCCGGCCAAGGAAAATGGCGCCGGCATTGCGGATCTTGCCGGCCAGCGCTTCGGCGTCGCGGGTTTCCAGTTCCAGATGCTCGGGCGCGATCCGGTCGATGAGCGGCGCCGCCTGCTCGAAATCGTCGATGAGGATGATGGCGCCATTGTCCCGCCAGCTCGCTCCGGCGATGTCGCGCCGTGGAAGCTCCGCAAGCTGCTGCTCGACGGCGGCAGCCACCGCATCGGCGAAACCGGCATCGTCGGTGATCAGGATTGCCTGCGCCGCCTCGTCATGCTCGGCCTGGGCCAGCAGGTCCGCCGCCACCCATTGCGGGTCGCTTTGCGCATCCGCGACGATCAGCACCTCCGACGGCCCGGCGATCATGTCGATGCCGACCGTGCCGAACACCTGGCGCTTTGCCGCCGCAACATAGGCATTTCCCGGTCCCATGATCTTGGCGACTGGCGGAATGCTTTCGGTGCCGAAGGCGAGGGCGGCAATGGCCTGGGCGCCGCCGACCGGATAGATTTCGTCAACTCCGGCCAGATGCGCCGCGGCGAGCACCAGCGGATTGATCAGGCCGCGCGCAGCCGGCACGCACATGGCGACGCGCGGCACGCCGGCCACCTTTGCCGGGATCGCGTTCATCAGCACGGAACTGGGATAGCTTGCCTGCCCGCCCGGCACATAGAGCCCGACCGCCTCGATCGCCGTCCAGCGATAGCCCATCTCGACGCCGGCGCTGTCGGTATAGCGGTCGTCCTGCGGGATCTGGCGCGTATGATGGGCCTCGATCCGCTCGGCGGCGAAGCGCAGCGCCCTGAGGTTCTCTTCGCCCGTTTCTTCGAGCGCGGCCTCGATGGTCTCCTCACCGAGGCGCAGCGGGCCTACCGCAAGGTCCAGACCGTCAAAGCGCCTTGTGTACTCGGTCAGCGCCGCATCGCCACGGGAGCGCACGGCCGCGATGATGGCGCGCACGGCATCGTCGACATCCTCGGATTGCTCGCGCTTGCCGCTGAGCAGCGCCGCGAAACGCGGCTCGAAATCGGCATCCTGGATATGAAGCCTCATCACCATCGCGATCAGCTTGAAGCCTTCGCTGCCGCGCTTGCGTCGGGATGTTCGGGTTTGGCGCGGGTCTTCCACATCGGGCCCAGATCCCGCAGCTCGGCCTCGATGACTTCGACCTTCAGCCGGATGGCGCCGCGACCGCAGAAGATCAGCGTAATATAACCGCCCGGCGGTTCGGCAGGCTCGAAGTTGATGGTGAGAAGCGCCAGCGCGCCGCTCTTGTCGTCAAGCGCCAGATTCTGAAACTGCGCGCCCGTTACCCGCTCGAACCGCAGGGCGCAGCGGCGGCGTTCGAAGTCTTCGCCCGCGATTGTCCCGTTTCCGGTGGCGCTCAGCCAGTCGAAACGGCTGAGGATTGCGGCGAAGCGCCGTTCCTGGGGCAGAAACGCCATGTCGTCGATGCGAAGCACGGCGTCCTGCAATTGAACGGAGAGGACGTTGAGATCCTCGTCGTCCATGGCGATCAGTTTAAGAAGTTCCATGCGCTGCGGCCGATAGCTCGATCTGTCTCTCAATAGCAATATCTGCCGATGCCGGCAAATCGCAAGAGCCCTTAGCTCTTTTAGCCGTGCACGCGCTCGATATTGGCACCGCAGGCGCCGAGCTTTTCTTCCAGCCGCTCGAAACCGCGATCGAGGTGATAGACGCGGTTGATGATGGTTTCGCCGCGCGACATCAGGCCCGCGATCACCAACGACACCGAGGCGCGCAGGTCGGTTGCCATCACTTCCGCGCCGCGCAGCCCCTTGACCCCGCGAATCCGCGCCGTATCGCCCTGAATGCTGATATCGGCGCCCAGCCGCGTCAGCTCCGAGACGTGCATGAAGCGGTTCTCGAAAATGGTCTCCCTTATGCTCGAACTCGCCGGAGGAGATCGCCATCAGCGCCATGAGCTGGGCTTGCAGATCGGTCGGGAAGCCTGGGAACGGGCGGGTTTCGACGCGGACCGGAGCAATTCCGGCGCCGTTGCGGGACACCTGAAGGCCGCGATTGGTCTCGGTGATCGTGACGCCGGCCTCGCGCAGCAGGTTAAGCGCCTCCTGCAGCAGGTCGGGGCGCGCGCCTTCCAGCAGCACGTCGCCGCCCGTCGCCGCGACCGCCATGGCGTAAGTGCCGGTCTCGATCCGGTCCGGCAGCACCGAATGCACCGCGCCTTGCAGATAGTCGACGCCTTCGATGCGCAAGGTAGGCGTATCGATACCCTCGATCCGGGCGCCCATCTTGTTGAGGCACGCGGCCAGATCGCCGACTTCCGGTTCGAGCGCCGCGTTCTCGATCAGCGTTTCGCCCTTCGCCAGCGTCGCGGCCATCAGCACATTATGCGTCGCCCCGACCGAGACTTTCGGAAATTCGATATGGGCGCCGCGCAAGCCGTTCGGCGCTTTGGCCAGCACATAGCCGCCGGAAAGCTCCATCTCCGCGCCCAGCTTCTGCAAGCCCATGAGATGCAGATCGACCGGCCGCGTGCCGATGGCGCAGCCGCCCGGCAGCGAAACCGTCGCCTCGCCATGGCGGGCGAGCAGCGGCCCCAGCACCCAGAAGCTGGCCCGCATCCGCCGCACCATGTCATAGGGCGCGCGCGTATCGACGATGTCGCGCGCTGTCAGGTGAAACGTCTCGCCCGCATGGCCGCCATTGTTGGCGCGCTTGCCGTCCACGGCGCAGTCGACGCCGTGGTTGCGCAGGATGCGCGCCAGAAGGTTGGTGTCGGCGAGATTGGGAACGTTTTTCAGCGTCAGCGTGTCCGATGTGAGCAGGCTGGCGATCATCAGCGGCAGGGCCGCGTTTTTCGCGCCGCTGATCGCAATGACGCCGTTGAGCGGATTGCCGCCCACAATGCGAATCTGGTCCATGAAGAGCCCGCCCGTGAAGTTAGCGCTCGCCGGAGCGAATGCGTTAAGCTGTAGACGACCCGCTATGAGGGCGCAAGCGCGCCAGACGCAAGGCGGTTCCAGGCTCGCCGGCAAGGCGTGCTTATGTCAAATATCACCGTATACGTAACTTTCCGAATTCACAGCGTAACGCTTCTCGTGTATGGTTTGGCCATGATCCGAAAAGTGGGTGAGGCGCTGGACGTCTCCGAAGCCGCCGCTTCGGGTTAACGCGAGACCTTCGCGGAGCACATCGCTGTTCCGCGAAGGAAACGCCAGTTTTGTGCGCCGGGTGGCCTGAACAGACGTCCGCGCTCGCCCCCTGACATCAACTCATCTCCGAGACAATTTTGCCGCCCGACAGCACCGCTCCGTCCGACGCGGCACCGGACTGGGACGCCGTCGCGCATGATTATGCCGCGAGCGCCCTTACCGTGCCGGAACTCTGCGCGCTCCACGCCGTGAGCAAGTGGAGCCTTTATTATCACGTCAACCGCGACGGCTGGATCAAACGCTCCGCCTTGCGCCGCGCCGCCTCCGGAGCATCTTCCAGCAAGGTGGATGCCGGTTTGCGGAGCGGAAAAAGCTCTAAGCGCCCGTCCCGCTCGCGCCGCCTCACCGGCGAGGCCCATCTGGCGCGCCGCCTGCTGCTCGCCCTGGATCACAAGATGACCGCTTTCGAGACCCGCATGACACAGGCCGCTGCAGGCGACACCGCCGCGACCTCCGCCGACAGCGAACGCGACGCCCGCACGCTGGGCACGCTGGTGCGGCTGTTCGACAAGCTGAAAGGTTTCGGCGGCAAGCAAGTGGCCGGCACCGATGGCCCGGCGGTAAGCCGGACGGCCGGAAAGGACATCCATGACGCGGACCGCTTCCGCAACGATCTTGCGCGCCGCCTTGAAAGCCTGCGCGACAGCATCGGCGGTTGAGCGATTTGTCAGCAGCCTGAGCGCCGCCGAAGCCGCATTCCTCGATCGCGACTGGCAGCTCTGGGCGCGCGACGATCAGCTCCCGCCACCCCTCTCGCAGGGCGGAGGCGACTGGACCACCTGGCTCATCCTGGGCGGACGCGGTGCGGGCAAGACCCGCGCCGGCGCCGAATGGGTGCGCGGCCTGGCGCTCGGTCAGCCGCCTTTTGCCGCCCGCCCGGTGGAACGCATCGCGCTGATCGGCGAGACGCTGGGCGATGCCCGCGCCGTGATGGTGGACGGACAATCCGGCCTGCTCGCCATCCACGCAGCCGCCGAGCGTCCGGCCTACAATGCCTCGCGACGCGAACTCACCTGGCCGAACGGCGCGGTGGCGCAGCTGTTCTCGGCCGACGACCCGGAGAGCCTGCGCGGCCCGCAATTCGGCGCCGCCTGGGCCGACGAGCTGGCCAAATGGCGCTATGCCGAGCGCGCCTGGGACATGCTGCAATTCTGCCTGCGCCTGGGCGACCGGCCGCGCCAGGCCGTGACGACCACGCCGCGCCCGGTGCCGCTGCTCAAGCGCCTCGTCGCCGACCCGGCGACCGCGATCAGCCGCGCCGCGACGCACGCGAATGCGGGAAACCTCGCGCCCGCGTTTCTCAGCGCCGTCGTCGCGCGCTACCGGGGCACGCGCCTGGGACGCCAGGAACTCGACGGCGCGCTGATCGAAGACCGGCCCGACGCGCTCTGGCGCCGCGAAGCCATCGATGCCGCCCGCCTGCACCAGGCGCCGCCATTGGCCCGCATTGTGGTTGCCGTGGACCCGCCCGTGACCAGCGGCCCGCGCGCCGACGCGTGCGGCATTGTCGCCTGCGGCCGCACCGAGGATGGCCGCGCCTTCGTGCTCGCCGACACCACGACACAGGGCAGCCAGCCGCTCGATTGGGCGCGTGCCGCCGTCCGCCTCTACGCGTCCGTCCAGGCGGACTGTATCGTCGCCGAAGTGAACCAGGGTGGCGAGCTCGTCACCCAATTGTTACGTCAAGTTGCTCCGAATATACCGGTGCGGACGGTGCGCGCAACTCGAGGCAAGTACTTACGCGCCGAGCCTGTCGCGGCGCTCTATGAACGCGGGCTGGTCGCCCATGTCGGTCTGTGGCCCGAGTTGGAAGACCAGATGTGCGACTTCGGCCCCGGCGGCCTCTCGGACGGCTGCAGCCCGGACCGGCTCGACGCGCTGGTCTGGGCGCTGACGGAGCTGATGCTGGGCGTGAGGACGGCGCCGCGAATCCGAAGCTTGTTTTAATTCGCCTTCGTCGTGCCGCGAGTAAGCCGCTTTCGCGTCAAAATCGCGACCTACTGTGCCCGTCAAGCAACGCATCACGCTGGGGGCGATGAATGGCGCGAATTGTCTTATATCTGATCATTCTGGTGCAGTTTCTTGGCGGACTGGTCGCGTTCTACCGCGTCGATCCGAAGATTCTGTTCGGCTCGATCTCGCTGGAGAACGGGCTGTTTCTCGGCCTGTTCCTCCTTATCCATCTGCTGGGCCTGGCGGGAGCCGTCCTTATCGTCCTCGGACGCCGCTTCGGATTGACGCTGTCGCTGGCGCATCAATTGTTGATGGTAGTGGGGCTGAAGATCGGGACCAGCTTTATGTTCCTCACCCATGACGTGGTGAGCTTCTTCGTGTTCTTCGTGAGCAGCTTCGGCGAATATAGCTGGACCTATCACTGGTCGATCGGCACGGACACGATTTTCGCGCAGATCGCCGCCAATACACGCGTCACTTATATCGGCGTCAACGACTTCGCCCTGCTCTGCGCCGGCTATCTGTGGTGGGCGATGCGGGAGACGGCGGCGGGCGCGGATGAAGCCGATGAGGTGGAGGATGAGCCGATATGGATGGAGGAGCGCTCCGGGCCGCCGGTGGCCCGGCAGCAGCGACGCGCGGGTTAATGAAGCCTTCCTAAACCCAAATCACCATGTCTCGATCTACCTCGGAATTACATTGTGGTATATTGCGTAAGTCCTAAGCTTGCCCATTATATACGAAGCCATGCTGGCTGCGCCACATTGGGCGGCGCTTAAGTGGTGAAACTCGGTAGAATATTTGCGGTCCACAATGTGTAGAATCGCATCAGTTACTACGTCTCCGCCGCACACAACTTCCAAATGTTCGCGCGGATCGCACCTAAACGACGGCAGTGTGGTCTCGATGAACTCGCAAATTGCTTGATTTATTGCCTTGTGACGCTTTGATGAAAGGGCTTGGATATCAGCGTAGGCGTTCAGCGTAGACGCTTGAGCTTTACCCTTTTTTCCAGTTGTGAACTCCGGCACTGAATTGCCGCTCAGGAATCTGAAAAGTTCACTCGCTTTCAATGACTGTCCGGCACTGCCCTTATTGGGCTGAATTCCTGCTTTGATTACCGCCGCCTTTAAATCGTTTGCTCCGCATAGCATGCAAGCGTGTACGACTGAGCTCGGGGTCATTGTAACAAGAGTAGCGTTAAAGAGCGAGATTATGTAACCTAGATGATGATTTGGGTCGTGGTTTCTCTGGGTCCACCATTTTCCAGCTTCGGACCTGGGCGAGTGGCCAAGGAGCGGTTCCGCGGCCAGAAACTGCTTCCCGGCCCTCCTGATTCTGTTCGCTTCACCTGTGACATCTCCCGATGACGAGATTACGAACAACAACTGGGGAAGTTCGTTCGTCTTCTGTTTGTCGGACAACCGTTCTGAGATTGCAAAGCTGATTTGACCTAAGAAATCGCCTATTGTGTCTTGATGCCCCACAAGCTCGTCGACGAGCGAGGACGACATACCGACGTCGTCTAAAGATTTTTGAAATCGCAGCAGCAGCCGATCCAGCACCGTTGGCCAGTCGCGCTTTTCAGGGCCTTTAACATGATGGTCTGTTTCTCTTGGACAAAAATTTGAGCCGCCAATGGTTTCAGCGATTTTTCTAAGTTTCCTGTGCCACTCCACATCCGTTGTAGGCCAACAAAACAATACATCGGGTCTTCGTCTCAGGAATTGATTCAAGGCCGATAGGAATTGCCGCACTCCGACATCATCGTCGGAAGCCTCACGCCCGTCGAACAGCACGATGGTGCTCTTATTAGGTATTGCGCTTGGAACCTGCGACGTAATCCAACTGACGCAGTTTTGCAGTGCTAAATCGTGAGGAATGGTAACAACTGGACCGAAAAACTCAGGCGCATTAGAAACCGCAGAATACGCGGACGTGGTCTTCCCAATTCCCGATTTTCCCAATAAAAAACAAAGCAAACCGCCGTGTTGGATGCGGGCGCGATCTCTGAAACGAAGAAGAGCTTTAAGATCTTCCTGTATCGGCACGATCAAGGCCCTGAACTCCGCTCCGAACTCACTCCGAAGTGATTCAAATCTATTCGGTATCGTTATTTCTTCGATCATTCTGTCCCGCTCTGCGCTTTTACGTACACGAGCAAGAAATACGCCCATGTGCAAGTGTCTAAATTAGCGTACGCGATTCCACTGGGGACTGAGTTACACAGAGTCTCCGTCAGCGGCTGACTCAAGATGTCTCTCCTGCGAGAACCTAACAAATG
>CAWIDT010000005.1:0-844938 GCA_963834945.1 uncultured Alphaproteobacteria bacterium
ATGGCAATACAAAGGCTCGTATTGATCAGCGCGTTTCCCGGAGCATGGCGGACCTTTCAGCAAAGCTCTCCGGCCGTCAGACAACGCGGCGTCACACGCTGGACGGCCATGCGCAGGAAATGGCGATAGAACATGCTTCCGAGCGCATGTCGCTCCATGCCGCGCACAAGACAGAGTTGGGCAAGCCGTTCGCGCGTGCAGCGGGCGCAATATTTGCGCTGTTTGACCGTGTGCCGGGATTGCGATCGGTCATCGCGCCGCTGCGGCGCAACCCACATTTGAATCCCATGGAGCGCCAGCGCATTGAGCGCGAGGCGCTCGAACGCCGCCATCAGCGTGAACACTTTGCCCTTGAGCGTCGTCACAAGGCGCTTGGCCGGCTCGACGCCCGCGAACTCCGCTCACTCGAAAACACGGTTCGCCGCCAGGTGCAGGAAATGGAGGCGGCGCGTGAGCAAAAGGCGGAGTTGCTGCAAGACCGGATCGAGGTCAACAAACTCGACATTACCAGCCCGACGGATACATTTCATGCTGCCCCTGCCAGCAAAAAACAAGCTACAAAGGAAGGCTGGAAGGTACGGCAGAAGAAGTCTGGAGATGCGGACGGACAAAATCAGGCTCGGCCGCGAGGTTATCGACACACGAGGGATGAACCATGAAGAATGAAGAGCATTCCGCCAGCGATGATCAGAGGACGGTATTGGAGCCGGATCAGGCCGCCCTTGTATTTGGCCTAAACCGAGGTATGTCCATGGTCATGCCGAAGCTTCCCGACGATGCACCGTTTCCAACAATCTTTCGTTTGATTATGGCTATCGCCGTGCGATGCAACGATCCGGAATGGGTCGCAGAGATGATTGAGGAAGGGGATCGTCTCATTCAACAAGCAAATGACGATTGACGTGAGGAGCGGCGATGGAAAAACCTTGGTCGGAGTATAAGCAGGTGATCGTCGAGACCTATCACGCCGTGAAGGCCGGGAAGAGTTCACGCATTCATGTCAGACCCATTTCCGGCCAGCAGTTCCCGATGACAATGGATGTGGAATGTTCGCGTTCGATGCGAAAAATATATCCGGTCGGCACGAGGTAGCGTCGCGAAGTGTGTTGGAATTTGATTTGGCGCAGTTTCCGGCGGGTTGAAGGTAGCGGATCAGGCGGCGAGGTCAATGGACAGATCGGCCGGCTTCACGACGAGGGTCTTCCAGCCATCGATTTTGCGCATACTGATCTGTCCGGAGGCAACCAGCGCCCAGAACATCATGGCCGCGGTTTCCGCCGAGGGCAGCACGGTTTGCGTCTTGATCCGGCGCTTGAATTCCTCGTGCAGCCGTTCGATTGCGTTGGTCGTGCGCGCGCTTTTCCATTGGCAGTCCGGCAATTTGGTGAAGGTGAACAGTCGGTCGCCGGCCTCCTCCAGGCACTCAGCGACGGCCTGGCAGCGCAGCCGCCATTTGCGCAGGAACGCCTTGCGTTTCCCCTCGATTTCCGCCGCCGAGGCGGCATAGATCATGTCGTTGTAATCCGCCGAGACCTCCTCGCGCAGCCGTTCGGGTGCATGGGCAAGCAGATTGCGGTGCTTATGCACGGTGCAGCGCTGGGTGGGCACATCGCTCCAGAGTTCGGCAAGCGCCCGCTCAAGCCCCGAACCGCCATCGACGATGAGGAATTCAGGCCTGCGCAGGCCGCGCTTGATGAGATCGTCGAGCACGACGCGCCAGGCCTGCGCCGTCTCGCCGCCCATATTCTTCACGGCCAGCAACACTTTCTGGCCGTCCGCGCGGATACCGAGCACGACGAGGAGGCAAATCGTGGTGGCCTTCTTGTCGAGGCGGACGCGCACGACGGTTCCGTCCAGGATCAGGCGAACAATCGGCTCATCGGCCAGCGAGCGCTGGTTCCAGCCTTCCCAGTCGGTCTTCACCTTCCGCCAGACCCGGCTGACAGTATCTTTGCTCACGGCGCCGCCAAACAGCGCGGCAAGCGCACGCCGGACCCGACGCGTGTTGGTCCCGGCCAGATAGGCGCCGGCAATCAGCGCGTCGGCGGCTTTCGTGCGCCGCTGGTAGACAGGCAGGACATTGCTACGCCATTCCGTCGTCTTGCCGTTGGGCGCCTCTATCCGGGCGCGAGGGACGCGGATCTCGACTTCGCCAAAAGTTTCCATCAGCGACCGAGAGCGATGACCGTGACGGTGGCCGCAGAGCGGACCGTCACCGTCGGTTTCGCCATCCGGCGTCTCCGATCCCGAACCAGGACAAGCTTTGGCGTGCCGGACATAGCGTGTCCGCGAAAGCGCCTCGTCGAGTTCCGCCTCGATCATCGCCTGGATGAAACCATGTACACGGTCGCGCACAGCGGTTTCAATCGGATCGAACCAGTTCTCAAAAAGCTGGGCGGTCGCCGTCGCCGCCGGCTGCTGCTGCGCGAGGTTTATGATATTGCTTGGCATAGCGTGGTCTCCACCGGCGCTTCAACGCCGGAATCATTTTGGGTTGAACACCCGGAGACTACGCAACCTTCAATTTCCCACCACACCCGCTACGCTACCCGGCACGAAGTTTCGCATTTATGCGAAAGAGACAAACCGCGAAGGCGGAAAACCATTCTTATACTCTCATTTCGATTGGCCGTTCGAGGTAGTGGACTGAGGCTCGCGTCACCTACCGGTGAACAGGGAATGGCTTGCCCGATTCCGACTTCTGCGCGTTGATTTCTGTAATCTGACTTCTGCTATCGCCCCACGGCCGGATTATTTCGGTGGCCATTGGGCAGCAAGCTTCTCGGCTTCCTGGCGTTGTTCGTCGGTCATATGAGATTCCAGCCGACGAAGGCTGTTCCACACCGTAGCATGGCCATTTCCAATCATTACGCCGCTGCAGAGTGGAAGGCGGCAACTATCGAGAATGGGTCAGATCGTTCTCATTAGAAATCAACCTGGCGTACTTCGTCCTTGACACTCTCCATCTTAAGTCCCCGACTTTTTTTCCTTGCTGTTGCCCTCAGTTGTTCCGCCTTCTGCCGCACGGCACTTTGCCATCAATGACCGGCCCGCACCACTCACGCCTATTGCGTGACCGTGTTGGCCATGACGGCTGCAGTTCATGCCGCCCGGCCTTTCGTCCGCGTCCTTCGGGACAAACAGCAACAGACGAAAGGAAAAGAAAATGGGACTCGATATGTATGCCTTCGCTACGGACAAGAATCCGTCCTCTCCAGTGGATTTTACCGAGGGTGTCAAACGGCTCGCAATGTTGACCCCCAATCGGCGTCCAAAACTGACCCCGCTTTGCGCGAGGTATTGGGCTCGTTAGGACCTGTGATTGCTGAGATTTGTGGAGCTGGGGTTGGCTCTACCCCGACAGATGTGCGTGTGCTGCTGCCCAGCTGGAGCGGGGTCATTCGCTGACGCTGATCCACAGCTATCGCCTTAGAAACCCGCTACAAAGGTGAAAACGGCGCCCCTCGACCTCCGGCCCCAAATTGTGGTATATTTCAATGATGAGCGAGACAAAGACAGAAGCGAAAATATCTTCATGGGCCGTGCCGACCAAAACCGATGACGAGGTTTGGGAGCGGATGACGCGCGAAGAGCAGCTTGCTGCCTATAAGGAGTTGTTCAACAGCCCCGCCGCCACCGATTTCACCACAACCACCGTTGCCGAAATTGTCGAGCGTTCGCGCACAGCACGCAAGACAAAGCCGGGAGCGGATGGTCACAAGCTATAGACTTTCACGCCTCGCGCTCACACATATTGACCAGATCGTCGCGTTCACCGACGAGATGTTTGGCGTGAGCAGACCGCCGCTTACACTGCCGGGCTTGAATCGAGCTTCGACCTGCTGGTTAGATTCCCCGGCATCGGTGCGGCAGCGTTCGAGGTCAAGCCAGGGCTCCGCCGTTACCGCTACCAATCGCATTATATCTTCTATACCGAGCAGGCCGATTTTATAGGCATTGAGGCCGTGCTGCATGTCAGCCGGAACATTCGCGCCGATCTTTTCGACATTTGAGTGCGTATGATCCGGGCGGCGGTCAGGTAATACCGAAACATCCGAGTAAAAGACGATAGTGCTCTGTGCAAGATGTGCGTGGTAGTACCACGCATCTTGGCAAGGGGAACCCGCTGCGCGTTCCCCGTTGCATCCCCTCCGGCTTATGGCGCTCCCTCGGCATCGAGCCTCGATCCGCGCCAGCCAAACGTTTCGCCGTTTGATCCCGAGCGGGAGACTTCGCTCTCCCTGCACCCATCGATCAAGGGGCGTATCGCCGCCCCTTGAAACCCGCTCACCGGGCTTGGGGAATTCCCTCTCCACCGGCACCGATCCATGGAGAAACGTCCGCCGTTTCATCGCGCTCGGGGAGGGCGTTCCTGCCTCTTGCCCCAAGACCCCATCCAGACCAACGTCATTGCCGTTGGATCGCAACCGAAAGGCGTGTGCCACCCCCGCACAGGCTTTCGCGCCTGGACGCGACCGGGGAGTTTTGTGCCCCTCTGAGGCCCTATATCGAAGAGATATTGCCCACATCGCCAAGGCGGCGGGGTTATGAAAACGGCGCTAAATCCGCCATATAATCGGAAAATCGACAAAAAAATTGCAATTTTGTGATTATAGGCCTATTGTAGCATGTGAAGGATCGCATGCTGTATCGCTTGGAAATCGCTAATTACTTCTCTTTCCGAGAGCCGCAGGTTATCGATTTGCGGATTGCGGCTAGCGTGCCCGATGTGCCGGGACGGTTCGATGCCTTATTCCCATCCTCCAAAGAACGCGCGCCCCGTGTAGCTGCATTCTTTGGGCCGAACGCCTCAGGCAAATCGACAGTGCTAAAAGCGCTTTCTTTCATCGCTTGGTTCGCCCGGGATTCGTTTCAACTCCAACCCAATGCCGGTTTGCCATGTGAGCGCTTCAACGATGAGGAATCAGCTAAGATACCGATCCGGCTAGCTGTAGAATTTAGTAGGCCTCTGGACCCTACAATAGCGAACGCCGACGAAACCACCGTGCAGGGTACGTGGCGATATGAACTTGAATTGGTCAATCGCCACGGACGGTTTGTCGTAGCGACTGAAAATCTTCGCCAGCGGGCAGGAGGCAAGGGAAAATGGTCGCGCGTATTTGAGCGAGAGGGCGAGCGCGTGGTCGCCGGGCGGGTTTTCGGTCTATCCGGTTACGGAATGGTGACCGATAAGGTCCGTGAAAATGCGAGCCTCATCTCCACCCTGGCGCAGTTTGATCACAAGCCCTCTTTGGCCCTACAAGCCGCCGCCCGCACGATCATCAGCAATATTCTTCTCGACCGTACGGAAACGCCGGACGACGACGCAATCCGGTATTTTGCGGCGAACTCCGTGTCAATGGAGCAGCTCAATCGCGATATTCAGCGGATCGATCTCGGCATCCGCGAAATGAAGATTATCCAGGGGCCGAACGGTCCGTTGGCGCTCTTCGAGCACGAGGGGCTACAGCAACCCATGCCGTGGGGGCTAGAAAGTCACGGCACCAGAAGCTTTATCAGGAATTTCCCGCTATTGCAGGAAGCTTTGCAGAGCGGGGGAATTGCCGTAGTCGATGAAATAGATATCTCGATACATCCGCTGGTCTTACCGGAAATCATCCGATGGTTTTATGATCCAGAACGCAATCCTCACAATGCTAGTCTTTGGATAACTTGCCATTCGGCAACATTGCTTGAGGAGTTGGCGAAAGAAGAAGTATTTCTTTGTGAAAAGGATACAAAAGGTCGAACCAGCGTGTATGGGCTTCAGGATATCCTGAATGTTCGCCGCAGCGATAATAGATACCGTAAGTACCTTTCCGGAATTTACGGAGCGGTTCCGCACATCGGATGACACGGCGATGAGTAATACCTCCAAGCACGCCGATTTTTCTCGGTTGCGAAGGAGAGAGCGAAAGGGGTTACGGAGCCCTTTTGAACCGTCGCGCGAGCGAAATGCCTGACGTCCATTTGCATATCCACCCCGAATTGCTCCAACCAGGCGCGGGCGACCCCCTTGCTCTTGTGCAGCGGGCGGTTCAGCGAATTGCCGAGCTTGAGCGCAGGCGTTCCCCATCCGTACATAAGGCAATTCTGCTGGACAAGGGCAGTGCTCAAAAGAACCAGGAAGCACAAGCTCTTGCCGCCGCGAACGGCATTCAGCATATGATTTGGCAGGAACCCGATCATGAGGCGTTTCTGCTTAGACATCTCGAAGATTACCAGCAGTTGCGCCCTCCAGCAGGGACATCGATGGCGGCACTTCAACGCAAATGGCCTAATTACAGGAAAGGTCAGACGCAGGTACAACTTGCGCAGCGGATTGCCTTGGCCGACATCAAAAAGGCTTGCACGGTTGAGCCGGATTTATACCGCTTTCTCCTAGCTATCGGCATGATTGCGGAGGATTGAGCGCCCCCGATCCATTTGCGGCGGCTCGGGCTGGGGGCTCGTAAACCGAGCCCGCTACGCGGTCTCAGCCATAGAGGCCCAGGCTCCGCTGCAGGGCCGATGCGAGATGCGCCTGCATTGCCGCTGCGGCTGCCTCCGGGTTGTGCGCCTTACATGCCAGTACGACCTCCATGTGCTCGCGCAGAGAATGAAGGGCGAGAGGCGCTGTAACTTTTCTGTCCAGCCGGATCAGGCGAACATAATTGTGCAGCCGTTTGTAGGCGCTTTCAATCAGCGGATTGGACAGGCTGCGGATCATGGAGTGATGTAGCAATATCTCGAGCGCCTCAAGTTCGGCTCTTGTATGATCGTTGAGACCGTCGCGCTTCACCTCGTCAATGGCCGAGAGGTGGCGCCGCTCCAATTCCTCCAGTTCGGCATCGTCGGCGGTTTGCGCATAGGTGGCTGCCGCCGCGCGCTCCAGAATGCTGCGGTACTGGTAGGTCGATCTGGTCAGTTCCAGGCCGGGCTTCACGAATTGAATGCCGGAACGCGGATGGATGGTGACGATCCCTTCTGCCTCGAGCAGCTTGAGCGCGTCGCGCAGTGGCGCAACCTGAACCCGGAGCATTTTGACCAGATCGCTCTGGGATAGAAAAGCGCCTGCGGGAATTTTCCGCTCGAATAGCGTTTCGAGGATACGCGTGTAGGCGAAGTCTCCAAGGCGATGTCCCGCGGGCTTGGCGCTGCTGTCACCCCTCCTTTTGCGCACAATCACTTGCTTCGCCTCTCGATCTGAAATATTAAATGCCCATTCTGAAATATCAGTCGCACGGGATTCTGGCATGCGCATCTCAGAATATCGCATCACCCGCTTTCAATATGCCCGTGACCGGGTTATCGGCGACAGCCAGGTGCGTATCGATACGGCGAACATAGCCGCGGTCGAACTCATTGACGAGGACGGCAGGGTTGGGCTGGGTTTTTTCCAGAACTTGTTCTACCCGCTGCCGAGCCAGACGGAGATCATCCGCATTTTCGAGGAAGAGGTCTGGCCCGGCCTCACTGAACAACCGCCGTTGGCGCTGGTGCATCGCGTCAAGCGGCTACGCGGAGGAAACCAGCGCGGCTTCAGTCTGCCATTCGAAGAGGCACTTCAAGTAGCACTGTGGGACCTTGCTGGCAAACAGGCCGGGCTTCCGTTGCACCGGCTGCTTGGGAGCACGCGCGACCGGGTGAAGGCCTATGCGTCCGGCCTGGATTACCATCTCGCGGACGATGAGTTTCAGGCGTACTTCGCTAATGCCGATGCCCTCGGCTATCACGCGTTCAAGATCAAGGTAGGCCATCCCGACTTCGATTGGGACCTGTCCCGGCTGGAGTTGCTCAAGAAGACAGTGCGACCAGGCGCATTGATCATGATCGACGCCAACGAGGCTTGGGGCGCCAAGGAAGCGTTGGTAAAACTCCACAAAATTCACAGTCTTGGCCATGAAATATTGTGGGTGGAAGACCCCATCCTTCGCCATGATTTCGAAGGCTTGCGGATGCTCAAGGCAGCGACGCCCTGGACCATGATCAACTCAGGTGAATATCTCGATGCCGCAGGCAAACGCCAGCTGGTGCTGGCGGGGGCAACCGACATGCTCAACGTCCATGGGTTTGTGACCGACGTAATGCGGATCGGCTGGCTGGCGGCTGAACTCGGCATCCCGGTGACGCTCGGCAATACGATCCTCGAGTTCGGCGTGCATATGGCCTGCGCCTTGCCGGAGGTGGAGTGGCTCGAAAATTCTTTCCTCAACTTCGAACACCTGGTCGAAGAGCCAATGACGATTGTCCACGGTTGGATTCATGCCCCCAACCGGATGGGCCACGGCCTAGTACTTTCGGAAACCGCGCGCGCACGATGGGCGCGCCCCAATGTCCTGCCGCGTGATCAGCTGGGTGATGCGCCGGTCAATCCACAGCGTGCTTCCGGTTCCCGGCTCGCCTCGACAGGAGGATGAACCCGAGAACGAGTTGAGGAAGACGCAAGAAAATCGAATTGGAGCGGAGGAAACGACATGCACAACCTTAAGATGGCCGCTGGACTCGCAGCTTTTTTAGCAGTTTCTCATGCCCGGGCGCAGGACATCACCGTCTGGGACTTCAACGGCGGCGACCCAGCCCTGGCGAGCTACTTCGCCAAAGCCAAAGCCGAATTCGAGGCTGCCCACCCGGGCGCCAAGCTCAATGTTCTTGGTCAGCCGCATGACCAATACTACACATTGCTAGGCACCGCCCTGGCCGCGAATTCTGGTCCGGACGTATTCGTTGTAAACGGCGGGGCGCAGGCCAAGGCTCGCATTGATGCGATGGTCAAGCTCGATGACAAGGCGCCTGACCTCATTAAGAAGCTTGTAGGCAAAGAAGCCTTCGAGGGGCCAGACGGCAGCCTCTATGCGTTCCCCGTTACGCTTCAAGGCCACGCGATCTACTATAACAAGAAGCTCTACAGGGATGCCGGGCTGGACCCGGAGAAGGCACCGACCACCTGGGCGGAACTGCAGAAGGTCTGTGACGCCTTCAAAGCGCAGGGTAAGGTCCCGTGCTTCGTCATGGGTAACAAGGAAGGCGCCGGCGCTGAGTTTTTCTTCTCGTCGGCGGCAGCCCAGTCCCTGACCACAAAGGAGCAGGACGACTGGCTGGCCGGGAAACTGAAGTGGTCGAGCCCACAGATCAAGGCGATTTTGCAGGCCTGGGTCAATACTGGCAAGGCGGGCTGGTACCAGCAGGGTGCGAACTCAACGCTGAAGTTCATGGACGAGTATGAGATGTTCATGCGCGGCGAAGGGGCTAACGCCATGGGTCTCCTGTCGAACGTGGCCCACTGGAAACAGTTCGAGACGGAAATGGGCGTCGAGAATGTAGGCGTTTATCCGTCCCCGTCGCCCAGCGTCGCTACCGACAAGAAGATAGGCGAGCCCGGCGTGCCGGTTGCGGGCGGTGTAGCCTACGCGGTCAACAAGGCATCCAAGCACCTCGATCTCGCATTAGCCGCCGCCGAAGCACTCGCCGCAAACGGTCCAATCCAGACATTCGTCAACGACGCCGGCATCGTACCAGCAAATACTGCCGTCGATCTTGGCGGCCTTACCAGCCCGGGGATCAAGCGGATCATGGGCTGGCTCGCGACCAACGGTGTGCCGACCGCCCACGCTAACGCCTCCGCTGCTGAATTGGAGGAATGGCACCGTCAGAGCCAGTTGCTGCTCAATGGCGACACGACGGTGGACGCCGCCGCGGCAGCGCTCGACGCAGTTCAGGCTAAGGCGAAGCCGCAAAAGAACTGAGACATTGATCTGGAGGGGCATCGTTAGCGATGCTCCTCCACGCTTTGCGTATCGAGGGTACGTCCACGAATGGAAACAACTGTTCCGCCTACAGCCGTCCGTCGCCGAACAAGCATGAGTAAAAGCCGCAGGACAGAGGCGCGATTTGCTTACCTACTCCTGCTCCCGGCTCTGCTGCTCGTTTTCGGTTTTCGTATCGTACCGCTGGGCTGGGGCTTCCTGATCTCGCTGACCGACGCGACCGGAGTGACCTCCGGAGAATTTATCGGCACCGACAATTACGTCGAGGCATTCGGCGATCCAAACTTCCTGGCGTCGATCCGCAATACCGTTTTCGTGCTCCTGACCTTGCCGATCTGGGTGACACTGCCGATGCTGCTGGCGATCCTCATCCATCAAGGAGTGCCGGGTGGGCGGTTCTTCCGGGCCGTCTATTTCTTTCCGGCCGTGCTTTCCAGCGTCATCGTCGGGTCAATCTTCAATGTCGTGCTTCGCTATGATGGCTCTCTCAACGCTCTGCTCAAGCTGGTCGGCATACCTGGCGCCGATTGGCTGGGAAGCTCCGCCACCGCGCTGCCGAGCCTGCTCGCGGTACAGCTCTGGTCGACTTTCGGCATGGGCGTCCTCATATTCCTGGCGGGAATGTCGACCGTGAACCAGGACCTGATCGATGCCGCGAGGCTCGACGGAGCCAAGATGCGCCAGATCTGGATGCACGTAATCATTCCTGCGCTCTGGCCCATTATCGAATTTTCGGCGGTCGTGACCACCATCGGTGTGCTGACGTCGATGTTCGGTCTGATCTATGTGCTTACCGCCGGCGGCCCGGGGACTGCAACAACCTTACCCGAATTCCTGATCTGGCTCGTACAAGGCAAGATCAACCGGCCTGGCTACGCCGCGGCGCTCTCGATGATCTTGTTTGGGATGATGGCTGGCCTCGCCTGGGTGCAGATCCGCATCATGTCACGCAACACGAATCTCTGAGGGCATGGTGGCGGTTGCAGGTAAACGGCAAAAACGCGCGTTCTGGATCGCGGCGATCCCGATGGGGATCCTGGCGCTGAGCTGTGTCTATCCTGTCTTTTTCTCGATCAATAGCGCTCTTAAGACAACCCGGGAGTATCGGTTCAACCGCTTCGGCGTCACCACGGAGCCGACCCTTCACAACTTCCAGCAGGCTTGGTTCCAATCACACCTTGATGAGTATTTCTTCAATTCCGTGATTGTGACCATCGGCGCCGTGTTGCTCCTGCTGGTTGTCTCTTCGCTCGCTGGCTTCGCCTTCGCCTGTTTGCGCTTTCCTTATAGGCGGTACCTGTTCGTGGCCATTCTGTCCTCGCTGATGATTCCCGTGCAGGTCGTGCTCGTTCCGTTCCTGCGAACGATCATCGCGCTGGACCTTGCTAATACGCATGTCGGCCTGATCCTCGCCTACACGGCATTTTTCCTGCCCTTTTCGGTTTATCTGATGACCGCTTTTTACTCGGGTCTGCCGCGCGAATTGGTCGAGGCAGCCCAAATCGACGGTGCCAAGCTACTGCAAGTCTGGTGGCATGTGATGGTGCCCCTGGGTATGCCTGCACTCGTTACGCTTGGCATTCTCAACACGCTCTATTGTTGGAACGACGTCCTGATCTCGCTGCTCGTGATGCAGACGGATCGCACACTGATGGTCGGCATCACGGCGCTGAAGGGCCAGTACTCCAATAACATTCCACTGCTTGCTGCCGGCATCGTTCTCGCAGCCGCTCCTATCGTGATCCTGTACGTCATATTCCAGCGACAGATCGTCTCGGGCATCGCAGTCGGCGCAGTGAAAGGGTAACCGATGGCGCGCGTCCAGCTGAGTCATGTCAGCAAGAGCTTCGGCCCCACTGAGGTCATCAAAGACGTGTCCTTGTCGATTGAGGAGGGCGAGTTTGCCGTGTTCGTTGGTCCCTCGGGCTGTGGAAAGTCCACGCTGCTTCGAATGATTGCGGGGCTTGAGGATGTAAGCGGAGGGGACATATTCATCGGCGAGAAGGACGTTACTGACGAAGAACCGGCCTATCGTGGGGTGGCAATGGTATTCCAGTCCTACGCGCTGTATCCGAATATGACGGTGTTCGACAATATGAGCTTCGGATTGCGCATGGCGCATCGACCGAAGAACGAGATCGCGGAAAAGGTCGGGCGCGCAGCAAAGATCCTCCAACTTGAGCAATTGCTTCAGCGTAAGCCGGCGCAGCTCTCCGGAGGCCAACGTCAACGCGTCGCGATCGGTCGCGCGATCGTACGCGATCCTAAGGTGTTTCTATTTGACGAACCGCTCAGCAATCTTGACGCCGAGCTTCGCGTGCAGATGCGCGTCGAACTTTCGAAGCTCCATAAAATCCTCGGCAACACCATGATTTATGTGACTCACGACCAGACTGAAGCGCTCACCATGGCCGATCGGATCGTGATCTTACGGTCGGGCAATGTCGAACAGGTCGGCTCCCCCCTCACCCTTTATGAGGACCCCGATAATGCGTTCGTCGCCGGGTTTATCGGCTCGCCCCGCATGAACTTCCTCGCTGCAACCGCAGCGGCGCAGGACAAGCTCGAGGTGGGTGGGATTAAGATCGGCTCCAACACCCGGACGCGAATTGAGCCGGGATCAAAGCTGCTTTTCGGTATTCGTCCTGAGCATTTCGACGTGACCGATGGCGCCGGGTTCACCGCCGTTGTCGATGTGGTCGAACGGTTGGGGGCAACCTCCTTCGTCTATGCGACCTTGCATTCCGGCGAGTCGGTTGTCGCCGAGCGGCGGTCGTCGCCGCCCAAAGTTGGCGATATCATCAAGCTGAATTTTGCCCCCTTCGCGGTGCGCCTTTTTACCGAAGCCGGCGAGCGTATCCGCTGAGCGTCGCGTGCCTCGCCGCTGGCGACCGCGCCTCACGCGAACACCCGTGACGATCCTAGAGTCCCAGTAGAGTCTGCCGACCCCCTCGGCCCCCAAAAAACCTCCGTGTCAGTCCTGTAGCTGAGAAACAGCAGCATGGCTTTACGATCGTAAGCGTCCTCTCAGGACTGCGGGCATGATGGATTGCGCGCTCGGGGCGGATCGTGTGCCTTGGTGTCCTACGCACGTGGGTAAGGACGGTAAGGCACATGGCGGCCGAGATCATTTCGACGGTCGAGCGGCGGCGGAGCTGGCCGACCGAAGTTAAACTTCGGATCATGGGCGAGGCGTTGGTCCCGGGCGCCTCGATCGCCGCAGTGGCGGACCGGAACGGCGTGTGCCGGTCGCTGCTCTATACGTGGTTGCGGCTGGCGCGCGGAGGCTCCAACTCTTGAGAGACTGGAGCCGTTGTCAACGGCGGAGCAATTTCCGGCCAGCGCGGCGGAGCAAAATCCTGCCAGTTGTGATGCCTGCGCTATAAAGCAAAAAGTCCCCTTCGCGAAGGGGGCTTTTGCTTTTCGGCGTCATTCAGGATGATACTTCGCCGGTGTCGGGATCGACGGCTTCGGCGGGCGGCGGTCCATCGCTCGCAGGATGTAGGCCTTTCCGGCGGCGGTCCTTTGACTGTTTGAGCCGGTAGCTGTCGCCGTTCAATTCCAGAATGTGGACATGGTGAGTGAGCCGATCGAGCAGCGCGCCGGTGAGCCGCTCAGAGCCGAAGATGGATGTCCAATCCTCGAACGGCAGGTTGGAGGTCACGATGATCGAGCCGCGCTCGTAACGCTGGCTAAAGATCTCGAAGAGGAGCTCGGCGCCAGTTGGAGACAGCGGCACATAACTGAGCTCATCGACGATCAGCAGCTTATGGGCGGCGAACCGGGCTTGCAGCCGCAACAAGCGTTTCTCGTCGCGGGCTTCCATCAGCTGATGGACAAGCCCGGCCGCCGTGGCGAACCCGACCGAGAAGCCGCGCTGACAGGCGGCAAGCCCCAGAGCCAGCGCGACATGGCTCTTGCCGGTGCCGCTGTTGCCCAGCGCGATGATGTTCTCGCGGCGCAAGATGTATTCGCCGCGCGCCAGCTCGGTGACGAGCATTTTGTTGAGCGAGAGGATGGCGGTGAAGTCGAAGCTGTCCAGCCCCTTCACCACCGGGAACTTCGCCGCCCGGATGCGCCGGTCTACCATGCGGCGCTCGCGTTCGATTAGCTCCAACTCCGCCAGCCGCAGGAGATTAGTCGGACATGATCGACGCCGGCCTGAGCGCATTCATGGGCTTGCTTTTCGTATTCGGCCTGGAAGGTCGGCAGTTTGAGCTGCTTAAGGTGGTGTTTCAGAAGAAGCTGCGGCTTCTCAGCGGTCTTGCTCATGCCGCGGCTCCCTGCAGGAGCGTGGCATAATCCGCCGCCCGCGTCGCCCCGACATTGGGCTTGGGCAGATAAGGATAGGCCGTGAGGTCGGGCCGCGCCGGACGCCGCTCGATCCGGCAAAGGATCAGTTGCTTGACAGCGTCGAAGCCGGCCGCGCCGAGCCGGATGGCCTCCTTCACGGCCTGGGCGACAAGCTCTTTGTCGAACACCTCCATTAGCCGAAGCACTTGGATAAACTCGCGCTTGCCTCGGTTGCCCATCCTGGCTTCGAGAAGACGCCGGAGATGTTCGAACTGCTCGGGCAGTGGCCAGCCCTGCAACGGTCGCGCTTGATCCAGGGCGCCGGGCTTCTGCTCGATCAGCGCCAAATAATGCAAGGGATCACAGACGAAGGCGCCGCGTTCATGCGACCGCTTGTGCCGGGCGATTTCCTCACCACCGCAGATGATGACTACCTGATCGACAAAGCCCTTCACGACGACGTCGCGGAAGCCATAGGTCGTCGGCACCGAATAATCGCTCGTGCGATACCGGACCAGCGACGTCGACGAAACGCGCGCAGTCCGCTTCTCGCAGGCCTCGAAAGTACCGGACGGCAGCGGACGGAAGACGGCCAGATCGGTTTCCAGCCGCGCCCCGATCGTCTCGCTCTGACCGCTCACCTTGCGATCCAGCTCCCCCAGGCGGTTCGCTTCCAGTTTGGCGTTCAACGCTTCGAAACTCTCCGCAGCCGGCACCGGTGTCAAAAACCGCCGGCGACCGTTCTTGACCAGACCTTCAACTTTACCTTTATCGTTCCCCTTCCCTGGCCGGCCGAACCGATCTCGGAACAGATAATGGCTGACCAACTCGCTGAAGGCGCGCGTCCGCTCCCGCTTGCCGTCGCCGCAGATCCTGGCCACGGCCAGCTTGGTGTTATCGTAAAGGATCGACAGCGGGATGCCGCCGAAGAAGGCGAAGGCGCTGACCTGGCCGTCGAGGAACGCTTCCAGGAGCGAACGTTTATCGTGAGCGACAAGCGCTCACAATGTGGTCTCCGCCGGATAGGCCTTCATGAAGGGAGCGTCCGAATGCGGAAGATCCATGAAGAATACGTGCAGCTTCTGGCGCTCGCCGCCGATCACGCCGATCGCCTCGCCGAAGCTTGTCCCCGCAAGGCGGGGATCCGCTTGCTCATGACCTGGCGGATGCGCCAGCGGCACGAAGGTCTCCCGCTCCGGCCTTTGGCGATCCGGACGTAATCCTTCACCACCGTGTAGCCGCCAGTAAAGCCGTGCTCCGTCTTGAGGCGTTCGAAAATCCGTTGAGCGGTGTGCCGCTGCTTCGGCGGCGCCATGCGTCAGATACTAAAATTGCATCGATGACCGGGAGCAGCGCGCCCGGCTTCGGCTTGCCCGGCGGCTTCGACCGTACATAACCCGGAGGCACCGAAAACCGGCACATCTTCGAAATCGTGTCCCGGCTCAGACCGAAAACACTGGCGGCCTCGCGACGGCTCCTACCCTCAACAAAAACGAACTGTCTGACCGCGGCATAAATCTCCACCGCATACATCCCCCGCCGATCCCCCGTCTCGGAAAGGATCAGCCTAACCAGTGGCCGGTTATTACTCCGCCACGCAGCAGCACAACGCCGCCGCTCCACTGGCCGACTTTTGCACCGCCGCTTACACACGTTGTTTCATCGACTTCCTCCCGTGCAATTCCATGCTCGCCGGGTAGTTTGTGGAAACGGCGGCCGGCGTGGCCAGCCTCTTTAGATCAATCTGCTGCGGGGCAATTGTCATCCTCGCACAAGCGATCGGAACCACCACCCAGCCCGGAATCGATACCACGATGCCGAATGGGCCTTGCATCTTGAGAAATTGGCCGGTCGCGCGCTGCTCTACACGACGTATGCTGACCGTTCGGCGGAAATCCCGATGCCAACGATCGTTAACTTCCAGTTCCTCCTCAATATAGGCAGAATGAACGGGTGATGGTCCTGGGGAGGAAATCGTGGCTCTTCGCCGGGAGCGAACACGTCGCTGGCCGCGCCGCCGCCATGACCACGCTGATCATGACGGCGAAACCGGGCGATATCGATCCGTTCGCCTGGCTGGCCGACGTACTCGGTCGCATCGCCGACCTGCCGCAGCGCCGGCTGCATGAATTGTTGCCTTGGGAGTGGAAATACACGAGGCAGCGGGCGGTGGCTTGATCATCGCCGCGATCTCCTACCTCTTTACGAGCCCGCGCGCGGCGCGCGCGGCGGAAACATCCTGTGCGGCCCCCACCGCATGCTTAAAGATCAGCAGCCCTAATTTGGGCTTGCCCGGCGGCTTCGACCGCACATAGCCTGGAGGCAGCGAAAAACCGGCACATCTTGGAAATCGCGTCACGGCGCAGGCCGAAAACACTGGAAGCACCCGCTGAAGCGGCTCAAGCCGCCGACCTTCCTAGCCTACTTCGCTGGCAGAGCAACCCCGTGTCCAGCTTCGGCGGCGGGTTTCCGCAGCCTTTCGCGCCGGGCGCGGAACTCGGCATATTCCTGGTCGGCGAGCACGCCGAGGAGGATCACCGATCCGCTCACCGCGAAGTTCAGCGAGGACGGAATGCCCAGCAGATTGACGAGGTTCTGAAGTACCTGCAACAGGATCGTGCCCAGCACAACGCCCACGATCGAACCTTCGCCGCCACGCAGCGAAAAGCCGCCAAGAACGGCCGCGGCGATGGCATAGAGCTCATAGAAATTGCCATGCGAACTCGGCAGGATTGAGCGGGTGTACATGGCGAGGAAGATCGACGACAATGCCGTCAACACGCCGCAAATGACGTATGCGGCGATGATCACCTGGCCCGTACGAATGCCCGAAAAACGCGCCGCTTCCTCGTTCTTGCCGACCGCGTAGAGATAACGGCCGAAAACCGTGCGGTGGAGTACGACCCACATCACCGCCGCGAGGATCAGCATGAAGAAGAAGGCGTGCGGAATGGGGATGGAGGTGTAGGCTTGGCCGGTCAGGAGGCTGACGATATCGGTGCGTCCGGTTGTGAGGTATTCGAGGTTCTCGAAGTGCACACCGTAGGGGAAGCCGGCAGTAGCATCCTGGGTGTAGAAGCGGGCGACGCCGCGATAAATCAGAAGGCCGCAGAGCGTCACAACGAAAGGCTGCATATGCTTCTTGGTGATGAGCAGGCCGTGAACGAAGCCCATCAGCAGCCCCATGGCGAGGATGAGGAGCGATGCCAAAGGCCACGGGACGCCTTGGTTGGCGATCAGGTCGACGAACACGACGCCGAGCAGCGCAATCATCGATCCAACCGAAAGTTCGATTCCGCCCGTGATGATTACGAAGCCCTGGGCAATGGCGAACATGCCAAACAGGCCGACCAGGTTAGCCGTGTTGGCGATGTTGATCGGCGACAGGAACCGTGGGTTCAACAGCGCGACGACTGTGCCGATAACGACGATGAGGATAAAAAGGCCGGCATCTTTATTGAAATTGAGCATTGAGCGTCCCTGCGATTGTGCCCAACGAGGCCTCGACAAGCTTACAAAGTACATGAGCCACGGCAGATCCCCTTCCTTCAGCCGGCCGAGAGACGGTCCAATTTAATTGGCATGGTTGGTTCCGCCTGTCCCTACTGCGAACCGCAAAATGTTTTCTTCGCTATATTGCTCCCTGGCGAGAATTCCCTCAACGCGCCCCTGGTGCATGACCGCGACGCGATCGGAAACGCCGATCACCTCTTCCATGTCGGATGAGATCATCAGCACTGCGACCCCCGCGTCGGCAAGCGATCGCATCAGGCGATATATTTCGGACTTCGCGCCGACGTCGATGCCCCGTGTCGGTTCGTCAAAGATGATGACGCGCGGGTCCATCGCCAGCCACTTGGCAAGGACAACCTTCTGTTGGTTGCCGCCGGAGAGGGAGGCGGTGCGTGCGCTGACATTGGGCGCGCGAATATCGAGTTCATCGCGGCTCCGCTCCGCCCGCTCGCGCTCCGCCTTGCGCGAGATGGTGACGCCGCGCGCATAAGCGCTGAGATTGGGAAGCGTGATGTTTTCGGTGATTGTGAGACCGAGCAACAGGCCCATGCCCTTCCGATCCTCTGGAACCAGGAAGACGCCGGCCTTCACCGCGTCGGCGGAGCACGCAAACTGAACGGGCACACCGTCCAGCATGATTGTGCCGCCTTCGTTTGCGTCGATTCCGAACAGGGCGTGGGCAAGTTCCGTCCGCCCGGCGCCAACGAGACCGGCCAGTCCCAGAATCTCGCCGCGGTGTAAATCGATGTTGACTTCGTTGAAAGGAAAGATCCTGGTGCGGAGCTTCTGTACCGAGAGGATAACATCGCCGCGCGGTCTCATTGGGGGTATGTAGGCGACCTTGAGGTCGCGTCCGACCATCAGCTTAACCATCGCGTCATGCGAGATTGCACCGTTTTCGAGGTGCCCAACGAGGCGCCCGTCGCGGAGCACAATGACCCGGTCGCACGCTTCCACCACCTCATTCAGCCGGTGCGAGACGAACATGACCGCGACACCGTTCGCTTTCAGCCCAGCGATGACATCGAGCAGCTTGTTTGTTTCGGCGATGGGCAGACTTGATGTCGGCTCATCGAGAATCACGAGTCTGGAGTTGAGGCTAAGCGCCTTGGCGATCTCCACCAGCTGCCGTTGGGCGAGTGAAAGACCGGAAACCGGTGTCGATGAAGAGAAGTTTGCTCCGAGGCGATCGAGATAGGGCTGCACTATCGCGTGCAGTTCCTCGTTGTCGACGATGTTGAGCCAACCGTATTTCCGTGGCTCGCGCCCAATCAGGACGTTTGCGGCCACGTCCAGATTATCGAAAAGATTGAGCTCCTGATGCACGAAGGCAATGCCGGCGTCCATCGAATGGGAGACAGTGAGGCCCTCGTGCGGCACGCCATCGATCGTGATGGTGCCGCGATCGGGCGCTGTTACGCCGCCCAGGATCTTCATAAGGGTCGATTTGCCGGCGCCATTCTCGCCTACAAGGCCGATGACCTCGCCCGCGCGCACGTCCATGGAATAGTTGGCGAGCGCCAAGACACCGGGATAGGATTTCGTAATCCCGGTAATCTTGAGGAACGGCTCATGCGATGGCGAACGTGCGGGCGAGACAGGACTATGGGACATTTCAAGCGAGGGAAAAGGCGCTCGCAGCAGGTAAAAGATCCGATACCTTGGGAGGTAGACTGGTATCTGGCACCGGCTGCGAGCGAGCTCCGTTACGATTTCAACTTGGCCTGGAGATCGGTCTTGAACTCGTCGACGTTATCCTTGGTGATGATCTTGCCAGGGATGATCTTAAGGCCATCAGCCGGGACGCCCGATTTATCGCCCTTGAGATAGGCGGCAAACAGCTTGCTGCCCTGGTAGGCCCACTCAAACGGCTGCTGCACGACGGTGCCGGCGAAGGAGCCGTCCTTGACCGCGCCGAGCGTGATCGGATCCTCGTCGAACGCGACGACCGTGATCTTGCCGAGCTTGCCATTGTCACGCAGTGATTCATAAATCTTTGGCGGGTTGTACGAGTAGAAGCCGACCATGCAGTTGACTTCAGGATGCGCAACCAGCGTGTCGTCGACGTTGGCACGAGCGCGAGTCTGATCATGGTCGTCGGTGCGAACGTCAACCAGCTCGATGTTGTGAGCGCCGGCGATGGCCTTGAAGCCTTCGATGCGTTCGCGAGCGTTATCGGCGCCGGTGTTGCCGACAAAGCCCATGCATTTGCCGCCCTTGGGCAGAGCCTTGACGGCGAGTTCGCCGGCATTCTTGCCAAGATCGGTGTTGGACGAGCCGATATAGAAGACGCGCTTGGAGTTTGCTGCGTCGCTGTCGAAGGTAAATAGCGGCACTTGTCCGCCGATCCTGTTGAACGCTTCGGTCTGCGTCTTTGGGTCGAGCGGCGACACGGCGACTGCGGCTGCGCCCGCCGCAACCAGGTCATCCATCAAGCGTTGCTGAATAGCGGCGTCGGCGCGCTCGGGATATTTCCACTGAAGATCAACGTCCGGCAGCTCCTTCTGCGCCTTGTGCATGCCGGCTTCGGCAAGCTTCCAGAAATCCGATGCCCCGTTCGGGACCCAGACGATAACCTTTTTATCGGCGGCCGCGGCTGCGCCGCACATCATCATGCCGAGGGCGGCACTGGCCGCGACAAGACCTATGTATTTCATGCTCGTTCTCCCTTCGCCCTGGACCGGCATCAGCACCGGTATTTCCTCACCAAATACCGCCGAAACGCTTAGGGTTTTTGCGCGGTTTAAACGCGCTTCGACGTTGCAAGTCCCCGCTGAGGAGGGCCTCGCCAGGGGGGAAATCTCGCATTAGCTGCAGATTGAGAAATGGTTGCCTATTCGTCCAACAGATAATAGAGATCGCTTTGATCTACTCGACTGATAAAAGGCTCAGCGAAGAAAATGGAACTCCGTCATCTCCAGCATTTCATTGCCGTGGCCGAGGAGTTGAATTTCACGCGTGCCGCGGAGCGCGTGCACATCGTGCAGTCGGCGCTCTCCACTTCAATCCGCGTGCTCGAAGATGAGCTTCAGGCGCGGTTGCTTACGCGCAGCACGAGACAGGTGCAACTCACGCCGGCCGGTCGCGCTTTTTTGGAAAAAGCGCGCGACGTCCTTCGTGCTATCGATATCAGCCGTGAGACCGTGGCGGATATCCAGGGCCTGAGGAGCGGCTCACTCTCGATCGGCACCGTGCATAGTCTGCCGGCGTTCCTTGATTTGCCGTCGCTGATCGCCCGCTATCACACTAACAACCCCGGCATCGAGGTCCGGTTGCGGCAGGGAGATTCAGCGAGCCTTATGGAGCAGCTTCGGGCGGGTCGCCTGGATCTTGCCTTTCTGCCCCTGCTGGACACGCCAGACGATATCGTGACCGGGATTATCGCTTGCGAAGATCTCGTCGCCGTCACGCCGCTCGCTCATCCGCTCGCCGGGCAGCGCGGCATATCGCTGCGCGATCTGGTCGGCTATTCGTTTGTGGATTTCGATATCGGCTGGGGCACGCGGCCGCTCATAGATCGGGCCTTCGGGAATGCAGGACTGCTGAGGCGGACCGCTTTCGATGTGACCGACCTCGAGACGATTATCGATCTCGTCAGCCAGGGGCTTGGGATCGCTCTGTTGCCGGAGACAATTGCGGACCTGCGGCGCGCGAGAATCGCGGTTTGTGAGCTGTCTGAGCCGGCGATCTGCTGGGAGTTGCTCGTTGCGCATCTAGGGGTCGACGGCGCCGAGACCACTAATGTCGCGGCACAAGCGTTCTTAGATCTTCTGACCTTTCAGTAGAGCGAGCCGCTGAGCCTAAGCGTTTCCGCCTAAAGTGACCCCACATCTAGGCGCCGCCTCACATCGGCCCTGGTATGGCCGCCGTGTCGTGCGGCCATGCGGTTTCATCGGTCGCATAGATCATACTGATCTTCAATTTCTGTTGGACTCACCAAAACGTCGGCAGCATTGTCCGGACGCGTCATGTTCGCGTGTTGGCAGCAGCCAAGAGCAGGAGGCGCGTTCAACTCGCCGACGAAGGAGGTTGCCGATGGCAGGGAAGCTAGAAGGCAAGGTTGCGATCATTACGGGAGCAAGCGCTGGCATCGGGCAAGCCACTGCGCGAGCGTTGGCTCGTGAAGGTGCGCGCCTCGTGCTCACAGCTCGCCGGCGAGACCGACTCGACGCCCTGATTCAAGAGGCGCGCTCGCTTGGCGGCGACGGCGTCGCGGTCATAGGTGATGCGCGCGAGGAGGAAACCTCATTGAAGACGGTGGAGGCTGCCAAGGCCTACGGTCGCATTGACATCCTCGTCAACAATGTCGGTGTTGGCAATTACAAGAAACTCGTCGAAACCAGCCTCGACGACTACGTGGAAATGATGGACGCGAACGTTCGCTCGACCTTCCTGTTCACGCGCCATGTCGCTCCCGTGATGATCGAACAGGGAGAGGGGCTCATCCTGATGATCTCGTCCATGGCCGGTATCTACGGCTTTCCAGGCGAGGCCGTCTATTGCGCCACCAAGTTCGCGCAGGTCGGATTCGCGCAGGGCCTCGATAAGGAGCTGCGCCCGCACGGCATCAAGGTCGGCACAATCAATCCGGGCGGCGTTAAAACGGAGTTCGCCATCGGCAAAGGCCGCACCGAGGCAAGTGTCGCACAGTCGGACATGCTGGAGCCGGAAGACGTCGCGGCCGCCATTCATTTTGCCTGCACGCAGCCGAAAGGTTCGCGTATCATCCAGGTTCAGATGCGCACCATGGCCGAGGGGCTGACATAGTCGATCACTTCATAGCCAAATCGCGTCTAAAGTCTTTGAGCATAGCTTGTGCGACGACCTCCGGACGCAGTTGGTCATTCGAATGAGACAGAATTCGTAATGCCTGACGTCACGGAACGGATCGGGTTCATAGGTCTTGGTTTTATGAGGCGCGAGATGGCGAGGAACGTGGTCGGGAAGGGATATCCGCTTGCTGTCATGGCCCATCGCAATCGAAAGCTGATCGACGATCTCGTCAAGCGTAGTGCGGTCGAAGCCAAGTCGCCCAAGGACCTCGCCTCTCGCTCAACCATCGTCGTCACAGTACAGAAAGGATTACAGGAACAACCGGCGAACACCGACAGAGCCAGAAAGAGCGCGTTCCGATGCAATCGGAGCGAAAGGGCTTTAGTCGCCCTCGATCTCTTCGCGCAGCAGTTCCAACTCCAGCCATTCGGCCTCGGCGGCTTCCAGGTCGGCTTGCGCCTCGACCAGCGCGGCCGAAAGCTTGGCGAAGGCGGCTTGATCGCGGGCGTAAAGCTGGGGGTCGCCGAGTTTGTCCTGCAACGCGCCAATCGCGGCTTCCAGCTTGGCGATGCGGCCTGGAAGCGTCTTCAGCGCATGCTGCTGGTTGAAGCTGAGCCGCTTGCGCTCCGCCCTGGTGGGTGACGCCGCCACCGCGTCCCTCGCGGCCTTCGGCGCTTTCGGCTTATCCGTCGCGCGGCCCGCGATGTCGGCGCCGCGCTGCGCCAGCATGTCGGTATAGCCGCCCGCATATTCGACCCAGCGGCCGCCGCCCTCCGGCACGATCACGGCGTTCACAACCCGGTCGAGGAAGTCGCGGTCGTGGCTGATCAGCAGGATCGTGCCGGGATAATCGCCCAGCATTTCCTCCAGCACGTCCAGCGTTTCCAGGTCGAGATCGTTGGTCGGTTCGTCCAGCACCAGCATGTTGGAGGGCTTGGCCAGGGACCGGGCCAGCATCAGCCGCCCGCGCTCGCCGCCCGACAGCACCCGCAAGGGCGTGCGCGCCTGCTCCGGCGAGAACAGAAAGTCCTTCATGTAGCTGACGACGTGGCGCGCCTGACCGCCGATCATGACGGTGTCGCCGCGCCCGCCGGTCATCGCCTCGCTGAGCGTCCAGTTCGGATTAAGGCTTTCGCGGCCCTGGTCGAGCGTCGCCATGTCCAGATTGACGCCGAGCCGCACCGTGCCGCTATCCGGCTCGAGCGCGCCGGTGAGCATGGCGACCAGCGTCGTCTTGCCCGCGCCATTCGGCCCGACGACGCCGATCCGGTCGCCGCGCACGATGCGGGTCGAGAAGTCGGCGACGATGCCGCGGCCCGCCGTAAGACTTGCCGATGTGCTTTGCCTCGATGACGAGCTTGCTCGACAGATCCGCCTGCGCCGCGCCGATGGTCGCTCGCCCTTGCGAGCCCCGATAGTCCCGCCGCGCCTGACGCATCGCCTGCAAGTCGGCCATCCGGCGCACATTGCGCTTGCGCCGCGCTGTAACGCCATAGCGCACCCAGTGCTGCTCAGCCTCGATCTTGCGGTCGAGCTTGTGCTGCTCGCGCTCTTCCTGCTCCAATTGCTCGTCGCGCCAAGCCTCGAAACGGCCGAACCCGAATTCGGCCCGCCGCGTCCGGCCGCGATCCAGCCAGACCGTGCCGCGCGACAGATTTTCCAGGAAGCGCCGGTCATGGCTGATGAACACCAGCGCGCCGCGCTGCGCGGCAAGATAGGCTTCCAGCCATTCGATCGCCGGCAGGTCCAGGTGATTGGTCGGCTCGTCCAGCAGCAATATGCTCGGCGCGGGCGCCAGGATTTGCGCGAGGGCGGCGCGGCGGATTTCGCCGCCGGACAGCTTCGCCGGAGTCTCGTCGCCCCTGAGGCCAAGCTGCTCCAGCAGATATTGCGCCTGATACGGATCATCGCCCGGTCCCAGGCCAGCGCGCGCATAGTCCAGTGTCGTCGCGTATTGCGACAGGTCGGGCTCTTGCGGCAGATAGCGGATGGTGGCGCTCGGCTGCAGGAACACCGTGCCGCGATCCGCCTCCATCAGCCCCGCCGCGATCTTCAGCAGCGTCGATTTGCCGGACCCGTTGCGGCCCACAAGGCAAAGCCGCTCGCCCGCCGAGACAGACAATTCGGCGCCGCCCAGCAGCGGCGTACCGCCGAAGGTCAGCGCAATATCGGTCAGTTGCAGCAGCGGCGGAGCCATGGGTCATCCGGCGTGAGGAAAGAGACCGGCACCTATAGCGCCATTAGCAGCGCCTGTCTCCACCGGAGCGGGAGCACATCGAGGCGCGCCGGCAACCTGCGGCTTTGGTCCCGGCCTCACTGGATGGCGTCGATCCGCACCCGTGCGAGACCCTTGATTCCAAGCTCTTTCGCCGCCCGGCGCGAGAGGTCGATGATGCGTCCTCTGCGGAACGGGCCGCGATCGTTGATCGTCACGATAACGGTCTTGCCCGATTTGAGGTGCGTCACCAGAACCCGGCTGCCAAGCGGCAAGTGCCGGTGGGCGGCTGTCAGGCTGCCCGGATTCGACCAGCCGCCGGAGGCGTTGCGGCTTCGATGCGAATAGTAGGATGCGGTGCCTTCCTGGGTGAAGGCTTTGACCTTGCCGCTCGGTGCCGCGACCGCATGTTCCGCCGCGATGCCTGGGGACGCAGCCGCCATGATCGCGCAGAACGCGGCGCTGAACGCGGCGGCCGTCATCATATTTCTCAAGACAGACAAGGCTCCCCCTTATCGCGATGGATTGGCACGTTTTGCCGGAATCGCCGTGGCCACCCGCCTCAGTGATAAGTCATCAATATGGGCGCTTGGCAAGCGCGCCCTGGGAAGTGTCTGGGCGAACCGGTTTCGCAACGGCCGGGAACAGGCAAGAGCGCCACGTGTTCAACGTATTACAGAGGCATACTGGCGTGCGGCGAGGGCGCGAGATATTCAATGAAAACCTATGACCGGCCGCCACTTTCCATGCGCGCCGACGATGCGGATCTGGAATTCATCGCCGGATTGATGGACGATCGCTTCCACATTCCGGGCACCAACATTCGCTTCGGGCTCGACAGTCTGATCGGTCTCGTGCCCGGCGTCGGCGACGCGATAGGGGGAATCGTTTCCAGCTATATCATCTGGCGGGCGCAGCGTATGGGTGCCTCGAACTGGATTCTCATGCGCATGGCCGGGAACATGCTGTTCGACACCGTCCTCGGGGTTATCCCGGTGGTCGGCGATATCTTCGACATGCAGTTCAAATCCAATCGGCGCAATCTGGAACTTCTGCGCCGCCACCGGGCGCGGGTGGCACCGCCGCCCAGCGCTACCAGAACCGCCGGGAATAGCCTCTAGAGCACGATCGGGAAAAGTGGACACCGGTTTTCCCGAAAAATCGTGCGAAAACAAAGAAATTAAGAGCAGGCTCGGTTCCGTTTGAAACGATCATGCTCTAGCGGGGTTCGCCGGAGCTGTGCTGCCCCGGCACAAGCGCAACGGCTTTGACCTGCGCATAGACGCCGATGCCTTCGTCCAGTTCGAGCAGGTCCCAGGATCGCCGCGTGACGCGGGCCAGCAGCCTGGCGCCCTCTCCGTCGGCCCCCAGGCCCAGCACCGCGATGAGTTCGTAGTCGCCCGAAGCGGTCGCGGAGAGAATGCGCGCCGGCAAAACATTGGTGATGGTGCTTTGCAGCGGCTTTTCGCGCGCGAGACTGACATCGCCGGCAAAGACGCGCAGGCGGCGGGACCCGGCAGGAAGCGCTCGGGAAGACGGCACGATGAACCGTCCGCCCGATACCGTCAAGACTCACCAGACCATAAGCCGGGTCGTAATGCTCGACGACGGCATCGAGACTGACAGCGGCGTCGCGGGCACGCATGAACGGCAGCGCGGGATCGCTCTGCAAAGCCGCGAGCGGCCCGGAGGCGATGACGCGCCCCGCCTCCATCAATACCAGATGATCCGCCAGCCGCTCGACTTCGGCCATATCGTGGCTGACATAGATCACCGGCAGTGACAGCGTCTCATGCAGCCGTTCGAGAAAGGGCAGCACCTCGTCCTTGGTCAGACGGTCGAGCGCCGAGAGAGGTTCGTCCATCAGCAGCAACTCTGGGCTGCGACAGCAGGGCACGGCCAATTGCGACACGCTGGCGCTCGCCGCCGGACAAATGGTGCGGCGAGCGGTCCAGCAGCGGGTCGAGGCCGAGAAGCGCGATCACCGCATCGAAGCGGATTGGCGCCGGACCGGTATCGCTCGCGCCATAGAGCAGATTGCGCATCACCGTCAGATGCGGAAACAGGCTGGCTTCCTGGAACACGTAGCCGATCGGCCGCAGGTAGGGCGGGCGGAACGAGATTTCGTCCTGCCAGATGGCGCCGCCGACGCGGCAGAACCCGTGAAGGCGCTGAAGACCGGCGATACAGCGCAGCAGCGTGGTCTTGCCGCAGCCGGACGGCCCGAACAGCCCGGTGACGCCGCGCGACGGCGCCTCAAAGCGCGCATCGAGCGCGAAGCGACCCAGCGTTCCCCGAAAGCGCGCATCGATGCCGGCGGGATCGCTCATAGGCCGACGCGGCCGGCGCGCCTGGCGGTCAGCGCCATCACCAGGATCACCGCGAAAGAGAACACCACCATGCCCGCCGCCAGGATGTTGGCTTCGCGCCATTGCGCCGTCTCGACATAGTCGAAGATGGCGAGCGACAGCACTTTGGTCTGGCCGGGAATGTTGCCGCCGATCATCAGCACCACGCCGAATTCGCCGACCGTATGCGCAAAGCCGAGAACGGCTCCGGTCAGGAACCCCGGCCGCGCGAGCGGCACGGCGACCGTCCAGAACGCCCGCAGAGGCGAGGCGCGCAAAGTGGCGGCGACTTCGAGCGGACGGTCCCCGACGGCCTCGAAGGCGTTGCGGATCGGCTGTACGACAAAGGGCATCGAATAGAGCACCGATCCGATCACCAGCCCCTCGAAGGTAAAGGCCAGTGTGCGTGCGCCCCACAATCCGGCAATCCAGCCGCCGGGGCCGTTCGGCCCCAAAGCGACGAGCAGGTAGAAGCCGAGCACCGTCGGCGGCAGCACGAGCGGCAGCGCGACCACCGCCGCCACAGCCTCCTTCCACAAGCCCGCGTGAGCGCGCCAGCCACCAGGCGAGCGGCGTGCCCAGCAGCAGGAGCAGCAGCGTCGTCACCGTCGCCAGTTCGAGGGTGAGGAGAATTGGCTGCCAGATGTCAGGAGGCAATGCGGCCATATTGGGCTTCAGCTCTGGCCGTCTGTCGCGTAGCCATATCTCTCGATGATGGCACGGGCATCGGGGCCCTTCAGGAAGGTCATGAAGGCGCTTGCGGCTTCATTGGAGGCGCCGGTCTTCAGCAGCACCGCATCCTGGTGGATAGGGGCGTAAAGGGATTGCGGCACCATCCAGCGCGATCCCTCGCTCTTGCCGGCAAGCTGCGACAGGGCGACGAAGCCAAGTTCGGCATTGCCGGTGTCGATGAACTGGAAGGTCTGGGCGATGTTGTTGCCCTGCACGAGCTTGGGCTGCAACGCCGCGTCGAGCTTAAGGCCCTTCAGCGTCTCGACCGCCGCCGCGCCATAAGGGGCACCCACCGGGTTGGCGATCGCCAGCTTGCCGAAGGCGCCGCCCCTCAGCGTCTCTTCGCCCTTGACCAGATCGGAGTCCTTGCTCCACAGCACCAATTTGCCGATGGCGTAGGTGAAACGGCTGCCGGCAACGCTCAACCCGTCATCGACGGCCTTCCTGGGACGTTCCGCGTCGGCCGACAGGAAAATCTCGAACGGTGCGCTCTGGGCGATCTGCGCGTAAAGCTGGCCACTGGAGCCGAAGCTGAGCACCGCGTCGTGACCGGTCTTCGCCTTAAACGCCGCCGCGATCTCCCGCGCGGCCTCGGTGAAGTTTGCCGCGACGGCGACGTTGGTTTGCCCCGCGACAGCCTGGCGCGCCGGCCGCCAGACTCGCGAGAAGGCCGATGGCGGCGGCCAGCATCTTGGTCGATGTCATGAAAACTTTCCCCTGGCTAATCAATGGCGATGATGACGTGGGCGGCGTCGAACAGCGCGCAGGCCGGCTTGCCGGGCGCGAGGCCTAGCGCCGTGGCGCTGTGGGCGGTGATGCTGGCCGCCAGCGATTTGCCGCCGCCTATGTCGAGGACGATCTCCGCGCTGACGGATGAAATCTCGCAGCGCCTGACGACGCCCGGCACGCAATTGCGCGCCGACATCGCCGGCGGCTCGCCCCCAGGCGCGATCATCACGAAGGGCGCCTTGATCAGCACGATGGCCTCGCGGCCCACATGCAGGCCCAGCTCGCGGGCGCTTTCAGCCGTGACGAGCGCGTAAATCGTCGTGTCGGGGGATACCGCAACCGCGATCTCGGCATGCAGCGCGTCCGACGCAATATGCGGTGATGGTGCCTCGCAGCACGTTGCGCGCACTGGTTCGCATGAAAAACCCCGAGAACAGATTGAGCGGCGAGATGCCGCTGCCCGCCAGACCGGGCTCGACCTCGCGCACCACGCGCGCCAGTTCGGCCTCCATCCGCCCGAATGCCTCGATCACCTTGGTGCCGACCGGCGTGAGCCGCGCGCCTCCGCCGGCACGCCCGCCCGTGCGCGTCTCCAGCAGCGGCTGCCCGAACAGATTGGCCATGGCGTCCAGCGCGTCCCAGGCCGCCTTGTAGGTGAGGCCTACGGCCTTCGCCCCGGCGGTGATGCTGCCCTCCCGCGCCACGGCCTGGAGCAGGCGGATGCGGTCGCGCCCTACGCCCGGAAAACTGGCGCCCTTCAGCGTGACGGCTGCCTCGATCGTCATCGCAGGTCCCAATCGCGGCCTGACGTAAGCGGATGATATGGTTTCGTCATATAGCTATTGTATATAGCGCAAGGCTGGCCAGGACGCCAACCAAATCAAGCGCAAATCGTGAAGAGGGGCTTACACCTCGAGGCAAAATTCCGCTGCCGCGCGCCAAAAAGCCGGCAATCAGGGGGCGACGTCGGCGGACGCCTCGACGGGGTCGTCCTTCCCCGTGCGCGCCAGGTCCCGGTTGCGGTAGGCGTCGACGATGGCGGGGTTCAGCCGGATCGCCTGATCGAGATCGGCGATCGCGCTCTTGAAATCCCGCTTTCGGCGCAAGGCCGTTCCCCGATAGGAATAGGCGCTCGCCAGGCCCGGCGAGAGCTTGATGGCCTGGTTGAAATCGGCGATGGCACGGTCGTAACGGCCGCGCTGATACCAGAGCGTGCCCCGGTCGAGGTAGATTTTCGGGTCCGCGAAGCTCAACCGGATCGCGCGGTCGAAATCGGCCAAGGCGAGCTCGACCTCGCCGCGCCGCGCCCGCACCAGCCCTCGCCCGTGGAAGGCCTCGATATTGGCGTCGTCCAGCAGGATCGCGGCATCGTAGTCGGTCATTGCGCGCTCCAGGTCGCCCATCTTGGCCCAGGCGGCGGCACGATGCACATAGTAATTGGCGTTGCCGGGAGTGATCGGCGTGGCATCGCGAGAGGTCGGCGTCGTCATCAGCGAAAGAGCGTGCTGCGCGATGGCCCGAGCGTCCGAAGACGCCAGTTTTGTCGGCGCCCCATCATGCGCCGCCTCGGCTTGCCGCGGCTCGGCAGGCTGCGCGCCCGCCGCCGGTGCTGCGGCCGGACTCGTCTGAGCAGCAGGCGCTTTTGCAGGCTGCTCGGGCAAAGCGGCGGTTAGGATTTCCTTCGCCGGGGTGAGTTTTCCGATGCGCCCGAGCGCACGTTCGGCAACCGCGCCCTTGGCCTTGGCGGCCAGCGCTTTCAGGCTCGCGACATCGTCCACCGTGTCGATCAGATCCACGAGCCGCCGCTCCGCCAGCTCGGCCTCCGGCGTTCCGGGATTGTCCCGCGTGAACACCGGGATATCTTCGGCGCGGCCGGTCTTCTCGATCTGACGCCATGCCGTTTCGCGCGCCGCGGCAGGCTGCTGCGGCTCCGTAAGCGGTGCCGCCTGCGCCGGCTCCACCACGGCCGGAGCGGGCGAAGCATACGCCGCGACCACCGGGGTTGCGGGCACTAAGGTCGGAACTGCCTCGGCAGGCGCCAGAGCCACGGCCGGCGGCGCGGGCTCCGCCGCAGGATCCTGAAGCGGCGCGGGGCTCTCGACGACGGCCGTGGCAATTCGGGCTACCGGGCCGTTCGTTTCCGGCTTGAGCAGAAACTGCAGTAAAAACAACGTGCCGCCGCTGACCAGGCCGGCGCTCACCAGAACGGTAAAGGCGAACATCCGCAGCCGGCTGCGCCTGTTGCGCAGGTGCTGATCATAACGCGCCCGCCGCTCCGTGTTTTTCAGGACGCCATATGCGGTGATGATCTGCTTGCTGCGCAACTCGGCGGCATCGCCGCCCTGATGCAGGTCGGGATGGAAAACCTTCATGCGCTTCCGATAGGCCGCCTTGATCGTCTCAGGGTCGGCGTTCGGCGAAACGCTCAGAACGTCATAATGCGTCTTCATGGTCGAGCCCCGGCAAGTTCGCGCCGATCCAGAGGTCGTCGTCGCGTCGCGCATTCAGGCGTGCATCGGCAGCCGGTCCGCGGCTAGAGCCCTTTCCGCTCCGATTGATTCGGAGCGCGGCTCTAATTCTTTGTTCTGTCGCATTTTCTCGACGCAAACCGGCATCCACTTTGCTGGAAAATGCTCTAAAGGTTGAACGCGTAGCCAGCGCCGTCCCTTTCGATCCTGCCCAATCCCGGCCAGGGGAAATGCGTGCCGCAGATCATCATTTTTTCGGCGACGACGCGTTCGAGCAGCTTTCGGCGCGTCTGTTCGGCGAGATCGGCATTCTGGTCGTATGCGCCGTGCCAGTTCGGATGCACGGCGGTCAGGGCCGGCACATAGGCCGTATCGTTGGAGATCATCAATTGCTCATTGCCCGAGCTGAGATGAAAGGCGGTATGGCCGGGCGTGTGGCCGGGCGCCTTCACGAAGCGGATGCCGGGCACCACCTCGTCCTCGCCGTCCACGGGCAGGACATTCTTCCAATTGGGGATCACCTGCTGGATACGGCGGCCGAGCGGCTGGCGAGCCGCGGGCAAGCGCCCGATCAGCGAAGGGTCCGTCCACCATTTATATTCCGCCGCCGGAACGATGATTTCGGCATTCGGGAAGACCGGCCTGTTGGTCGTCTTGGCGTCCAGAAGGCCGAAAATGTGATCGGGATGGAAATGCGAAATCAGAATGGTATCGATCTTGCCAGGTTCGATGCCTGCGGCCTTCAGATTGCCGCGCAGCTTCCCTGAGACGAACACTGAATTGGGATTGAACGCCTGCACCTGGTTGCCGCCGCCTGAGTCGCACAGGATGATTTTGCCGTTCAGCTTGACGACCAGCGCCATGATCGGAATGGGCACGAAATCGGTTCTGAGCCCCGCGGCGGCCAGGGCCTTTTTGGTCTCCGCGACGCTGACGCCAGGAATAAAGGCCGGATCGTGCGCCTTCTCCCAAATGCCGTCATACAGCGCGATGCATTCCGCCGACCCCACCTTGTATCGGTGGATGCCGGGCTTGGGGTCGGTCGTTTGCTGCCCTTTGGGCTTGGCGTAGACCGCCATATGCCGGTCGAGCCCGAAGACCGCAGCCGCCGTTGCTGCGCTCAAAACAAACTCTCTGCGCGTGATTCGCCCCATACGCCCTCTCCAAAATCCGCCAAGTAAACAAAAACGAAAAATTTTCGCTGAATAATTGTGCACAAAATAGGTAAAAGTACGACGGGCCGCAAACGTCAAATCATCCCCTTTGCGCATCGGCGCGATAAGCGAGGCGAACGGGACACGATAACCACCAAGAACATGACGTCCGAGCATCTGCTGCGGTCAGTAAAGCAGATGCACCAGCACGAGCGTTATGGCCGGAAATGCCGTGAGCACGGTCAGGCGGATCAGGTCGGAGAGGATGAAGGGCGCGACGCCCCGGATCGTCTGGCTGAGCGGCACGTCTTCGGCAAGCGAGTTGATGACGAACAGATTGAGCCCCACCGGCGGGGTAATCAGCCCGACTTCGACGACGAGCAGCACCAGAATGCCGAACCAGATCGCGAAATCCTCAGGTCCGAGGCCGTAATTGAGCCCGGTGACGATGGGGAAGAGGATCGGGATGGTCAGGAGGATCATCGAGATCGAATCCATCAGGCAGCCCAGCACCAGATACAGAACCAGAATTCCAACCAGCACCAGCCAGCGATTATAGCCCTGGCCGGCGACGAAGCTGGCTGCTTCCTGCGGCAGCTGCGACAAAGCGAGAAAGCTGTTGTAGATGCTCGCACCCAGGATGATCAGGAAGATCATCGCCGTGGTCAGCGCGGTGGCGTAGATGGCTTCGCGCGCCGTTTGCCAGGTCAGCGTCCGATTGGCGAGCCCGATCAGGCCGGTCCCCGCCGCGCCGATGGCCGCCGCCTCCGTGGGGGTGAACCAGCCGAGGTAGATGCCGCCGACCACCAGCAGAAACACCAGGAGCACCGGCCAGATCCTGGCCAGCGCCCGGAACCGCTCGGCATAGGGCGCTCTTTCGCGCAAGGCGGCGGAGGCAGGGAACAGCCGGACATAGATGGAGATCGTGAGAATATAGCCGATCGCGGCCATGAGGCCGGGCACGAAGGCGGCGACGAAAAGCTTGGCGATGTTCTGCTCGGTCAGGATGGCGTAAATGACCAGCACGATCGAGGGCGGGATGAGGATGCCCAGCGTTCCTCCCGCCGCGAGGCAGCCGGTCGCCAGCGCGCCGGAATAGCCGTAGCGGCGCAGCTCCGGCAGCGCCACCTGCCCCATGGTCGCCGCCGTCGCCAGCGAGGAGCCGCAGAGCGCGCCAAAACCGGAACATGCGCCGATCGCCGCCATCGCGACGCCGCCGCGCCGGTGCCCGAGCCATGTCTCGGCGGCCTTGAACAGCGCCGCCGACATGCCGCTCACGGTGGCGAACTGCCCCATCAGCAGGAAAAGCGGAATGACCGAAAACGAATAGCTGGAAAAGGTACCGTAGGTGAGGTGCTTCATCTGCCCCAGCATCGGCGCGAACGAGCCCACCACCAGGTAGCTGCCGCCGATGCCGACCGCCATCATGGCGAGGCCGATGGGAATGCGCAGGAAAATCAGCGCCAGGAGCAGCGGGAACGACCACGCGCCGACAGCCAGATTGCTCAATGTCCGTTCCCCTCGCTGCCGGCTGCCGGCGTACCGCTGATCAGCGCCGCCCAGCTTCGGCCGAAGCAATAGAGGGCGACGATCACCAGCCCCGCCGCGCCGACCATGCCCGCCGCATAAGCCCACCAGATCGGAAATTGCAGGATGAAGGTGGTTTCGCCATAGGCTTTTTTGTCCAGCACGCCAAGAAAATGCCGCCAGGCAAGAAGCACGGCGAAGGCGAGCATCAGGCTGTCGGAAACGGCATCGATGAAGCGGTTTGCGCCCGCCCCGAGGCCCGCCGTGAAAACCTCCACCGAAACATTGCCACGCCGCAGATGGCACCAGGGCAGGAAAGAAAACACGGCAAAACTCATGCCCCCCTCCACCAGCTCGAAGTCGCCCGGCACGGGCTTCAGTCCGAAGCCGATCAAGGCGCGGCCCGCCACGCTGACCACTGTAAGGATGATCAGCGCGCACAGGCATAGCCCGCCCGCAAAGGCGAGCGCGCGGGCAAAAGCGTCGATGGCGGCGGACATGCGCATGGGCTGGGCTTTAGCGGATCAGGACAAAAGAGGCCAGGGCGGGATGCGGACGGAGACGCCATGGCTGGCGCCTCCGTCCGGCGTCATTTCGAGTTTTTCTCGACCAGTGCCCGCGCATCGTCGACCAGCGCCTGCCCGTCGATGCCTTTGGCCTTCATTTCGGCCACCCAGTCCGCAACGACCGGCGCCGCCGCATCTTTCCAGCGCTGCGTCTCGGCCGCGTCCAGCATGGTGATGGTGTTGCCGAGCTGCTCGGCCTTGGCGCGGCCGACCTTGTCGCCGGCGTCCATCGCCCGCCCGAACGCCGCCGCAACCTCGAGGCCGGAATTGTCGTCGATGACCTTTTTCAGGTCGGCAGGCAGCTTCTCGTAAGAGGCCTTGTTCATCGCGAAGACGAAGGTGACGGTGTAGAGGCCCTGCTTGCCGGAAAAGCTGGTGTGGTATTTCACCAGCTCCGGTATTTTGAGCGATGGAGTCACCTCCCACGGAATGGTCGTGCCGTCCAGCACGCCCTTGGAGAGAGCCTCCGGCACCGCCGGCACCGGCATCCCGACGGGCGTCGCCTTCAACCTCTCCAGCATCATATTGATGACGCGCGAGCCGCCGCGAATCTTCATCCCCTGCAGGTCTTCGAGCTTGGTGATCGGCTTCTTGGTATGCAGCAGGCCGGGTCCATGCGTATGGAAGGCGATCGGTTTGACATCCTTGAACTCTTCCAGGGCATGCTTCTCCACAAACTCCTGGAACGCCTTGGACGTAGCTTCGGCGGTGGTGACCATGAAGGGCAGCTCGAAAGCTTCGGTCTTTGGAAAGCGGCCCGGCGTATAGCCGATCACTGTCCAGGCGAGATCGACGACGCCATCCTTCACCTGATCGTAAAGTTCAGGCGGTTTGCCGCCGAGCTGCATCGAGGGGTAAAGCTCGATTTTTATGCGTCCGCCCGAATCCTTCATCACCTTTTCGGCCCAGGGCTGCAGCGCATGCGCCGGAATGGTCGATTGCGGCGGCAGAAACTGGTGCAGCCGCAAGGTCACTTCCTGCGCCGTGGCCGCCCCAGACAGCGTCACGGCGGCACCCATCGTCAAAAAGCACGCAAAAATGCGGTTCATGTCTTTTCCTCCCATATTGCCGGCGAGCATACTATGAAGGCCCAAGCCGGAGCAGCCCCAATGCGTACGGTCCCGCGCCCAGCCTAATAACGGAGCGGCAGGCCGACATAATTCTCGGCGAGGCTGCGTGCCGCCGCCGGCGAACTCGTGACATAGGCCAGCTCGGCCATCTGGATGCGCCGGTCGAAGTCGCTGGCGCTGTCAAAACGGTGCAGCATTGAGGTCATCCAGGCCGAGAAGCGCTGTACTTTCCATATGCGGTCGAGGCAGATGCTCGAATAGGCGTCGAGCAATTCGCTTGTGCCGTCGCGGTAAAATCGCGCCAAGCCCTCAGTCAGCGCCCGCACGTCGGCGACCGCCAGATTAAGGCCCTTGGCGCCGGTGGGCGGCACGATATGGGCGGCATCCCCGGCCAGGAACAGCCGCCCGTAGCGCATCGGCTCGGCGACGAAGCTGCGCAGCGGCGCAATGCCTTTCTGCAGCACTGGACCCTCGGCGATGGTCCAGCCATTGCCGGTTTCCAGCCGCCGGTGCAGCTCCTCCCAGATGCGTGCGTCAGGCCAGTCGGCGATGTCCTCGTCCGGGAGGCATTGCAGATAGAGGCGCGTGATTTCGGGCGAGCGCATGCTGTAAAGCGCAAAGCCGCGCTCGTGATTGGCGTAGACGAGTTCGTCATGGGCGGGAGGCGCTTCGGCAAGGATGCCCAGCCAAGCGAAGGGGAACACACTCTCAAAGACTTTCAGCCGCTCCGGCGGAATGGCGGCCCGGCTGATTCCATGATACCCGTCGCATCCGGCGACGAAATCGCAGACGACCTCATGCGCGTCACCATCTTTACGATACTGGATTTTCGGCCGCTCACCCTCCAGGCCGGTGAGGCTGGTTTCCTCGACCTCGAACACGATCTGGCCGCCCGAGCCGAGCTGAGCGGCGATCAGATCCTTCACGACCTCGTGCTGGCCGTAAATGGTGACGGCCTTCCCGGTCAGCTCGACGAAATCGATGCGGTGGGCGGCCCCGCCGAAGGCGAGCTGGATGCCGCCATGAACGAGCCGCTCGCGCCGCATCCGCCCCGCAAGCCCCAGCTCTTCCAGCGTGTCCGCCGTGCCCTGCTCCAGAACGCCCGCCCGCACCCGCGCTTCGACATAGTCGCGGCTCCGCGCTTCGACAATCACCGAGGCAATGCCGCGCATGTGGAGGAGATGCGACAGGAACAGTCCGGCGGGGCCGGCGCCCACGATCCCGACTTGCGTCCGCATGGTGTTGCTCTCCTCAAGCCTTCAAGCATTGTAAAGCGGCTTGCTGCGGCGGCTAAAGAGACGCAACCGGGCTAAGGCCTGGACAAATCCGGGCACGCTGAATACCCTTGTCAGGCCTTAAATGGAAGGATGCCCCGCAGCCCTTGGATTTTTCCATGTCCATGACCGCTCCCTACGCACACATCCCGGCATTCTGGCTCTATGGCGACCTTTACGACGACGCCCGGCCGCGCTTCGTCCATGCCGAGCGCATTTGCACCCGGGCGCGCCTGCATGACTGGTTCATCGCCGTGCATCGCCATCCGGACCTGGCCCAGGCGCTCTATCTGGGCGAAGGCGAGGCCCTGGCGAGCGTCGATGGCGAGCGGGAACGGCTGGCGGCGCCCGCTCTTGTCTGGCTGCCGCCAGATACGCCCCACGGCTACGAATTCGAACCCGGCTCGGATGGCTTTGTGGTGACGATCTCGATGGACTTCCTCACTGCCATTCTATCCGCCGAAACCCGGCAGGATCTGGGACCGGCCATCGAACAGGCATTTTTCAGTCTGCTGGACGAGGATGAGCAGACCGGCATCGATCCGCGCGCCTGCTTTCACGGCATCGAGCATGCGGTCGGTCTCGGCGGCGGCGCGGTGCGCACCATCGTCGAGGCGCAGCTGAAATTGCTGCTGGCGCTGATCGCGCGGATGCGTGCGGCGCGCGGCCACGCTTTGATGGCGCAGACCGGCGAGGCGGCGCTGCTGCGCCGCTTCCGGCAATCGGTCGAAACGCGCTTCCGCCAGCATCGGCCGATCGCCGACTACGCCCGCAGCCTCGGCGTAACCGAAGACCGTCTGCACACCATGACCAGCCGCGCCGCAGGCCTGCCCCCGAAAGAGATCGTGCAGCGCCGCCTGCTGCTTGAGGCAAAGCGCCACCTCCTCTACACGACGATGACCGTGAAGGAGATCGCCTATGATCTGGGTTTCCAGGACCCGGCGTATTTTTCCCGCTTCTTCGCCAAGCGGGCCGGCATCGCCCCCGTCGCCTATCGCAAGGAAGGGGCGTCCCAGGCCTGAACGCCGCACTTTCCAACGCCGGGACAACGCGGCAAGATAACCGCCGGGAATGCGCCTCAATCCGCAAGCCCCGTAGAGCATTTTCCAGCAAAGTGGATGCCGGTTTGTGTCGAGAAAATGCGACCAACAGAGAGTTAGAGCCCCGCTCCGATTTGATCGGAGCGGAAAAGGCTCTAAAGGAAGTCAGTCATGAACCCGACGCAATCCTACCGGCGCGAACGGCCGGGCGACCAGCCGCCGTCTCGCTTCCCCGGCTACCGCTCAACCGTGCTGCGCCATCCCCTGCAGCCGCTGGTCATCCAGCCGCATACGCTGTCGGAGATCACCGGGCCGGTTTATGGCCATGAGCGCATCGGTCCGCTCGATGCCGATCTGACCCGGCAGCATGCGGGCGAACCGCTGGGCGAGCGGATTATCGTCAGCGGCCGGGTGCTTGACGAGAATGGGCGCCCACTGCCGCACACGCTGGTCGAGATCTGGCAGGCCAATGCCGCCGGCCGCTATATTCACCGGCGCGACGATCATCCGGCGCCGCTCGACCCCAATTTTACCGGCGCCGGCCGCACGCTCACCGATGCGAACGGCGCCTATCGCTTCGTCACGGTGAAGCCGGGTGCCTACCCATGGCGGAACCACGCCAATGCCTGGCGGCCCGCGCACATCCATTTCTCGCTCTTCGGACCCAGCTTCATCACCCGCCTGGTGACGCAGATGTATTTCCCCGGCGATCCGCTGATCCCCTTCGACCCGATGTACAATTCCGTGCCCGATCCGAAAGCGGCAGTCCGCATGATCTCGGCCTTCGACTGGGAGACGACCGAGCCGGAATGGGCGCTCGGCTACCGTTTCGACATCGTCTTGCGCGGCGCGGACGCAACGCCTATGGAGCGCTGACAAGATGGCCGATGCCGCATCCGGGCCGACGCCATCGCAAACGGTCGGACCGTTCTTCCATTACGCCCTGCCCTACGCCGGCGGCGAAACGCTCACCCGCGAGGCAACGCTGGGCGAACGCATCATCTTGGAGGGGCGGGTGATCGACGGCGAAGGCTCGCCGGTGACCGATGCGCTCATCGAAATCTGGCAGGCAAACAGCCAGGGCCGCTACAATCACCCTGACGATACGCAGGAAAAACAGCTCGATCCGCATTTTGACGGTTTCGGACGCACGCCGACGGACGGGGAAGGCTGGTTCCGCTTCCACACCGTCAAGCCCGGTGCCGTGCCCGGCCCGGACGGAGAGCTGCAAGCACCGCACATCAACATTTCCGTGCTGGGGCGCGGCATCCTGAAGCGGCTCGCGACCCGCGCCTATTTTTCCGACGAAGCCGCCAATGCCGACGATCCGATCCTTGCGCTGGTGCCCCAGAGCCGGCGCCGCACGCTGATTGCGGAGCGCCTCGGCGACGGCGCCACCTACCGGCTCGACATAAGGCTCCAGGGCGAGAATGAAACCGTCTTCTTCGATATTTGAGGCGCAACAAGTGACACCACCCGAACCTTGGCGCGTCATTCATCGCGGGGGCCTCGCATGAGCTGGCCGCAATCGGGCGCGACGCTCGGCCCATTCTTCAGCAGCCGCGCCATGGCGGAGGTGTTCTCCGACGAAGCGCGCATCCAGGCGATGCTCGACGTGGAAGCGGCGCTCGCGCGGGCGCAAGCGGCGTGCGGCCTGATCCCGCGCGATGCGGCGGACGCGATCGGCAAGGCCGCGATCGCCGCAAATTTCGATGCCACCGAACTCGGCGGCGCGGCGCTCGAAGCGGGCAATCTCGCGGTGCCGCTGGTGAAGACGCTGACGGCTCTCGTCGCTCGCAGCGACAAGGATGCCGCGCGCTGGGTACATTGGGGCGGCACCAGTCAGGACATCATCGACACCGGCCTCGTCCTGCAAATGCGGCGTGGCGTCGGGGCGCTAACCGGCCAGATCGAGACACTTGGCGGCACGCTCGCGCAACTCGCTGAGGCACACGCCGAAACGCCGATGATTGCCCGAACCCTGATGCAGCAGGCGATCCCCACAAGCCTCGGCTCGAAAGCGGCCGGCTGGCTTGCGGCGCTGACGCGGGCGGAGCAATCGCTGCGGGCCTGCGCGGATAGAGTGCTGGTGCTGCAATTCGGCGGCGCGGCAGGCAATCTGGCCGCCTTCGGTGCTGATGCCGCAAGGCTCGCCCGGGCGCTTGCCGGCGAGCTTGGCCTTGCGCTGCCCGACCAGCCCTGGCACGCCCAGCGCGACCGGATCGCCGAGATGGGCTGCGCGCTCGCGGTGCTGCTCGGCGGCCTGGCCAAGACGGGCCGCGACCTGGCGCTGATGGCGCAAACCGAGATCGCCGAATTCAGCGAACCGGCGGAGGGCGGCCGCGGCGGCTCCTCGGCGATGCCACACAAGGCGAACCCGGTTGCCTGCGCCCGCATCATCGCGGCGGCGAAACGCGCGCCGGGCCTCGCATCGGCACTGCTCGCCGCGATGGATCAGGAGCATGAGCGCGGGCTCGGGGGCTGGCACGTGGAATGGGAGGTGCTGCCCGAGCTGTTCCGGCTGGCTTCCGCCGCGCTCGAATCCGCCTGTTTCGCCGCCCGGCATGGCCGCTTTGACACCATCCGGATGCGCACCAATCTCGATCTCACCTCCGGCCTTGTCATGGCCGAGGCCGTGTCGATGGCCCTCGCCGCCAAACTCGGTAATGCCGCCGCACATGCGGCTGTCGGGCGCGCGGCGAGGCAAGCCATTGCCGAAAAGCTGGCCTTGCGCGACTGCCTCGCCGCCGACCCGGAGATCGCGCCCCATTTCGGCGGCGCGGAACTGGACAGCCTGTTCACCGCCGAAAACCACCTCGGATCAGCCCCGGATTTCGCGCGGCGCGCCGCCGCAATCTGGCGCCACAGGACCGAACCCAGGGAGCCCCCGCATGGATGAGAAAGATCGTTTCGATGCCGGCCTCGCGCGGCGCAGGCAGGTGCTCGGCGACACCTATGTCGAGCGTTCGCTGGCCGGCCGCAATGCCTTCAATGACGAGTTCCAGGAGTTGATCACCCGCTACGCCTGGGGCGAAATCTGGACGCGCCCCGGCCTCGATACGCAAACGCGCCGGCTGCTGGTGCTGGCGATCACGGCGGCGATGGGCCGCTGGGAGGAGTTCCGGTTGCATCTGCGCGCCGCGCTCGAAGCCGGTGTCGCGCCCGATACCGTCAAGGAGGTGCTGCTCCAGACCGCCATTTATGCGGGCGTCCCCGCCGCCAACACCGGCTTCCACATCGCGCGGGAGCTGATGGACGAATTCGACAAGCCGAGCGCATCTTAGCGGAAGGCGAACAGATCGGCTTCCGGGTCATCTTTCCCGGTGAGCCGCGCCCTGATGATCTCGGCGGCGATGCGGCTGAACGTGATGCCGTTGCCGCCGAAGGCAAGCACCCCGTAACAATTGGCCATGCCGGGCACCGGACCTATGGAGGGCAGGTCGTCCGACGTCCCTCCAAAGCACCCGGTCCAACTGTAATTCGGCATGGCATCCAACTTTGGGAACAACTTTGCAAGCTTGGCCGACAGAATTTGCGTCTTGACCGGAGTGAGCGCGTCGCGTTTGGCCTCGTCGGAAAACGCCTCGTCCTCGCCGCCGCAGATTACCCGGCCATCACGTGTCGTGCGGATATAGAGGTAGGGCTCGGCCGCCTCCCAGACGAACGCCTCGCCTGGCCACAGGGCATTCGGCTGCGGGCGCGTGGCGATGGCCCAGGTCGAATGGATCTTATGCTCGGTCAAGCTAACGCCCTTGGGCAGTTCATACCCGGTCGCAAAAATCACATGCCTGGCTTTGATCGAGGGTCCGTGCCCAGTCAGCACGTCGACGCCGCGCGGACGGGGCGCCACCTCCTCGACCGCAACCGGCGCATAAATCTTCGCGCCGCGCTTGACCGCAGCCAGCAAATAGCCGGCGGCAAGCTTCACCGGGTTGACGGCGATGCTGCCCTCGACATCGAGCGCGGCCTGGCGGCGGATGCCATAGCTCTCGCGCAGCATCCTGGCGGTCAGATATTCGGTGCGCAACCCGATCGCATTGCGCGCTATCTGCTCCTCGCGGAGGCCGTCCGCGTCGAGCATGCCGCCTGTCAGATAGACCGAGTGGCGCCGGGCGAAATCGCAGGCGATCCCAAGCGCCTCGGTCTTGGCGGCCAGGCTCTCCAAGCCCAGCTTCGAGCGCCGCCACGCCCGCGCCGCATCGCTCGCGCCGATCGTCTTCGCGAGCAGGGTCAGGGGCGTGTCGATCTCATATTGCAGCAGGGCGGTGGAGGCCGATGTCGACCCGGTGAGCGGCATCCTGCGATCGACGATGGCGACGGAAAAGCCTGCCTCGCCCAGCTCCTCGGCGACCATCGCGCCGCTCACGCCCGCGCCGATGACCAGCACATCGGTTGCAAGGTCGCGCGTCAGCCTCTGCGCCCGGATGGCGGGATGCGCATATGCGGACCATACCGGTGCACCGGTCAAAAGATCCTTAGGCCTTGTAAGCACGTTATTTTCTCAGCGAAGAGTGCGGCTGATGTCGAAGTCGCGGGACACAACGATTTAAGCGCGGTTTTGTTTCATGCGGCCGGCAGGGACACGCCGCGCCTCCCAAGCTATGATCCTAGTGCTTGCGCACTTTGCCAAAGGAGCACCCCTTGACGGACCCAGCCGACCTCACCGCCATCCAAGCGCGACAGCTCATTTCGCGCCGCAAGCTTTCGCCGGTTGAACTCACCGAGAGCTGCATCGCGCGCACCGAGGCGATCAACCCCGCGGTCAACGCACTGGTCGCGCATGATTTCGGCCGCATGATGGAGGACGCCCGCGCCGCGGAGGCAACGGTCATGGCCGGCGAGGCGCTTGGTGTGCTGCACGGACTGCCGGTCGGCGTCAAAGACATGATCGATGTCGCGGGCCTGCCCACGACCTTCGGCTCGGAGATCTTTCGCGGCAATGTCGCGGTGAAGGACGATGCGATGGTGGCGGCATTGCGCGCCGCCGGAGCGATCGTGCTGGGCAAGACCAACACGCCGGAATGGAGCGCCGGCGCGAACACGCGGAACAGCGTCTACGGTGCCACCGCCAATCCGCATGACCTGGCCAAGAGTTGCGCCGGGTCTTCGGGTGGCTCGGCGGTGGCGCTCGCCTGCGGCATGTGCCCCATCGCCACCGGCACGGATGTGGGCGGCAGCCTGCGCAATCCGGCGGCGTTCTGCGGCGTGGTGGGCTTCCGCCCCTCGCCGGGCCTGGTGCCCGATCCGCTGCGTGGCCTGCCGCTGCTGCCGCTCTCCACCCCCGGCCCCATGGCGCGCACCGTGGCCGATGCGGCGCTGCTGCTCTCGGTGCAGATGCGGCCCGACCGGATGGACCCCTGGACCTCGGTCATAAACGGACGCACCCATGCGAGGCCTGAGGATTTCCGCCTGCTGCCGCGCGTCGATCTCAGCGCCCTGCGGGTCGCGGCGAGCGAGGATCTCGGCTTTGCCCCGACCGAACGGCTGATCCGCAACAGTTTTCGCGCCAAGACGGCCGCGCTCGACGGGCATTTCGGCTCGCTGGAGGACGCCCACCCCGATTGCGGCGGGGCGGACCGCGCCTTCGCCGTGCTGCGTGCCCTGGTGTTCCTCGGCTTTCACCATGGGCTGATGCTGAAACATCAGGACAAGATCGGCCCCAATGTGCGGGCCAATATCGAGGAGGGCCTCAGCTATAGCGCGCTCGATGCGGCTGAGGGTCTGAGCCTGCAGGGACAGCTCTATCGCGCATGGCAGCGGTTTTTCGACGGGGCCGACTATCTGCTCACCCCCGCCGTCACCATCACCCCGCGCGACTGGCATGAGCTATACCCGGCCGAAATCGATGCAGTGCCGACGAAAAGCTATTACCACTGGCTGGCGCTCGCCTACGCCTCGACCCTGGCCGGCCATCCCTCGATCACGATTCCGGCGGGGAGAGACAAAGCCGGCATGCCGTTCGGCCTGCAGATCATCGGGCGCCGCAATGACGATCTCGGCACGCTCGCGGTTGCCGCCGAGCTTGAGGGGCTGTTCGCCGCCGATGCAGAGCTGCGCTCCGTGCCGCCGGACCTTCCGGCGCTAGAAAAGGCGCCGCCGCTGAATATGGCGGAAGGGTTTTTCAGCGTCGCCTGACGCCCGCCTGAGGCGCTACTTGCCCGGCACCGGAACCAGCTTGCCGGTAAACACCACCGGGCCGGTGGGCTTGCCGGTGGGCGAGCCGCCTTCCGGCTCGACGCTGATCGCGAACGTTGTCTGCTGCAACTCGGCCGTGTCGCCAAGCTTCTCGGCGGGGAAGCGGAAATCCGGGCCGATCACGCCAAGCGAACGCGGCCCGGCGCTGTCGCCGCCAATAGCCCATAATTCGTGGCTGTGGCCGGGCGTCGGAGCAAGGGGCCCGCCGACGCGCAGAACCGTAATCGATTTGTCCTTCGTGCTGACGGCGGCGACGAAAGCGGGTTTGCGGTCGTCGCCTTCGAGCACCGCGACGAATTTCTCATCGCGGACCGCGGTAGTCTCACGCACGGCGATAAAGACCATGAGCGAGGCCGCCATGGCTGCCGCCGCGATGGCTCCGCTCTGCCAACGGCGCAGCCGCCGCCGCAGATCGACGATGTCCGCGCTGCCCGTGGGCCTGGATGGCTGCGCCGCGCTCGCACCGATCCTGGTGCTGATTGCCGCAAACGCATCGACGGGCGGCGCCACCGGCGTGACGGTGTCGAGCAGCGGATCAAGCCGCCGTTCCCAATCTGCAATGGCGCGGGCAAGCTCCGGCTGGCGGCCGAGGCGGTGCTCGACGTCGGTGCGCTCGGCGGTGCTCAGCGTGCCGAGCACATACTCGGCCGCAAGCCCGTCACCGTCACCCATTTCGTCGATCTCAGCCATCAAGGCACTCTCGAAGTAAGGCCAGACTGCGCCGCAACACGGTTTTTATCGTGTTGACGGGCCGTGAAAATTTCTGCGCCAGCTCCTCCCGGCTCCAGCCGCTGTAATAGGCAAGGAGAATCATCTCCTTGCGCTCCCCATGCAGGCCGGCAAGACACGCCTCAAGCCTGCGCAGCTCATCATTCTGTTCGGCCTCGCTTGCCGGGTTCGCCGGAGCGGCCTCGTCATAATCGTCTATCGGGTCGGAAAGCTCGGAAATCCGCTCCGTCCGAAGCCGGCGCAGATCGATAGCCTTGTTTCTGGCAATGCGCGCCATCCAGGCGATCGCCGAACCGATCTGCGGATCGTAAGTCCCGGCCTTTTGCCAGATGGTGACGTAGCTCTCCTGCAGGGCCTCCTTGGCAAGTTCACGATTGGCGCAGATACGGCAGATCACGCCGAACAGTTTCGCCGACGTGCGGGCATAGAGCATTTCGAACGCCTCGCGATCGCCCTCGCCGGCGCGCGCGATCAACGCCCCGAGATCGTGCGAACTGGAGGGGAAAATGGGAGACGCCAAATTCTTGCGTAACAAAATCGTGAATAACCTTCTTTGATCCGGCCCCCAGCGATTACCAGCCAGGATTTATTAGGCAAAACCGGGACGAAGGAAACCTCTGAATTGAGTTAAATTCGAGAAATAAGCTGAAACCGAATTCCGAGCGCGCCGTAGCTGGCGGTATGGCAGGGCAGATGGCCTTGCCAATCTTTCAACGGAGTCCGTTTCCCATGAATTCTGCTAGAGGTTTAATCGCCGCATGCGCCGTTACGGCCATGACCGCGACCGTCGCTTTCGCCACCGTGATGGTCGGCGGCGCGCCGATGTATCCGAACAAGAACATCATCGAGAACGCCGTCAACTCGAAGGATCACACCACCCTCGTCGCGGCGGTCAAGGCCGCCGGACTCGTCGACACGCTCGAAGGCCCCGGCCCGTTCATGGTGTTCGCGCCGACGAATGAAGCTTTCGCCGCGCTGCCCAAGGGCACCGTCGAATCGCTCCTGAAGCCGGAGAACAAGGACAAGCTGGTCAAGATCCTCACCTATCACGTCGTTCCCGCAGCCGCGATGAGCGCCGCGATCAAGAAGATGGTCAGGGACGATGGCGGCAAGCACGTCGTCAAGACCGTAAGCGGTGACGAACTCACCATCACCGCCAAGGGCGACAAGATTATGCTCACCGACGAAAAGGGTCGCACCGCGCATGTCACCATCGCCGACGTCAAGCAGTCGAACGGCGTCATCCATGTGATCGACAAGGTTCTGCTTCCCGAATAAGTCCGGCCTTCGCTAATTCTCTCCGCGGCCGCACAGATGCGCCGCGGAGATCCTCCCCCGCCTCGATCGAACCTCCCGACGCTGACAAAAACCCGCTACTCTGCCATCCGAATTCCGACTGGCGGGGGGAAATGCATGGTGCAATGGGGTCTCGGCGTCGTACTGGCCCTGGCGGCGCTCGGCTTCGCCGGGCTGACGCTGAATGCCTGGCTGGTGGCGCGCCGCGTCGAACGCGCCGTGCCGCCGGTCGGACGCTTCGTCGATGTCGGCGGCGCCAAATTGCATTACGTCGATCGCGGCGAGGGGCCACCCATCGTCATGATCCACGGCATCGGGGCCAATCTTATGCACTATACCCACACCATCCTCGGCGAGATCGCCAGGACCAACCGCGCCATCGCCATCGACCGCCCCGGCTGCGGCTATAGCGAGCGGCCCTCGGGCGCGGACAATACGGCGCAGACCCAGGCGGCGACCATCCAGGAGGCGCTGGAGACACTCGGAGTGACCGATCCGATCGTCGTCGGCCATTCGCTGGGCGGCTCGGTCGCGCTGGCGCATGCGCTGTTCCATCCCGGCAAGGCGCGCGGCTATGTGCTGGTTGCGCCGATGGCGGCGCCGCCTGAAAACAAACCGCCTTTCGATCGCTGGTATATTCCGTCGCGGCTGCGCCGCTGGCTGATCGCCTGGACCATCGGCATTCCCATGGCGATGAAATACGGCCCCGGCCTCACCGCCTTCGTCTTCGCGCCGCAGACGCCGCCGCCGGACTTCGGCACAGGGAGCGGCGCATTCCTCGGCTTGCGGCCGAAGGCGATCATCAACAATTTTCGCGATGCCGTTGCCGCGCCCGTCACCGTGGGATCGATCCATGCGCGCTATGGCGAAATCCGGGCGCCGGTGACGTGCTTGTTCGGCACCAGGGATCAGGTGCTTGACGCCGAGCTGAACCTGGCGCCGCTCGCCACCCTGCCCTCGGCGCATATCCAGCGGCTCGACGGCGCCGGCCACATGCTGCTGCATGTCGCGCCCGCTGCCGTCGTCGCCGCCATCAGGGCCATGGATGCCGCAACCACGCGCGGCGTTCGCCTGGGATCGGCGCGCTAGGCGCCTTCAAAGCAGATTCGGTTCGTCCGGGCGACAGAGCCCAAGGCCGCTCGCGCCTAAAATAAGCGACGCTAGGGCACGATCGGGAAAACTGGACACCGGTTTTCCCGAAAAATCGTGCGAAAACAAAGAAATCTAGACCATGATCGTTTCCATTTGAAACGATCATGGTCTAGCTCTGAGAACGCCGCTCGAAGGCCAGTCCGGCGCCCTGAAGCCGGGCTTCGAGCGCCACGGCTGCGGTATCGAGGCGGCCCTGGTCGACCGAACGCAGCACGAGATAGACGCCGGGCCGCCCGTCCTCGAAATAGGGATAGCTGCCCATCTGCACATCCGCATAATCGGCCTGGGCGGCGCTCAGATGCGGAGCGATGGTGCCTTCCGGAGCGCTCACATGGATGCTGAGCGACAGCAGTTTGGCACCCGTCCGCAGCCGTGGCGTCACCGATTGCAGCATGGACGCCATGATGCGCGGCACGCCCGCCATCACGATGACATTGCCGATGAAGAAGCCGGGCGCGCGGGACACGGGGTTATCGACCAGATCGGCGCCGGCCGGAATGCGCGCCATGCGCAGCCGCGCCGGGGTGAGATCGGCCTCACTCAGCCGTTCGCGCAGCATGGCGCGGGCGCGCGGATCGATGTCGATGCTGACGCCGAACGCCTTCGCCACCGCGTCGGCGGTGATGTCGTCATGGGTCGGGCCGATCCCGCCCGTGGTGAACACATAATCATAGCGGGCGCGCAGCGCCTTCACCGCCGCGATGATCTCCTCCTCGACATCGGCGACGACCCGCACTTCCCGCAAGCGGATGCCGATGGCGGTGAGATGGTCGGCGATGGTGCCGATATTGGTGTCCTTGGTGCGTCCCGAAAGGATTTCATCGCCGATCACCAGCACGGCTGCGGTGACGATGGCCGTGCTTGCGGCCCCCTCTGTCTCAGCATTGAGCGTCATGATTACAGCCCCTCGCCTGCCCGCGCGAGGATCGCGGCGGTGTCGGCGCCTTTCAGCCCCGCTCCATAGCTGTGGCGCCAGCCGCCCGCAAGCCTGGATGCGGCGAACGGCTCGGAAATCTCGGACGGAGCATGTGCCGTCAGCAGGCAGGCGCCAGCCAGCAGCGCCAGCCGCTCCGCGAGCCACCGCGCATCGCCCTCGGCGATGCGAACGCGCCGCAAGCACGGCTTTCAGCTCACCGAGCGCCGCCGCGATATGCCTATTGCTTTTCGCCACCGGCTCCATCGCCGCAAGCACCGCCTCCACCGCATCCGGCTCCCGCTGCATGACGCGCAGAATATCGAGGCACATCACATTGCCGGAGCCTTCCCATATGGCGTTGAGCGGCGCCTCGCGATAGGCGCGGGCGAGCAGCCCCTCCTCGACATAGCCATTGCCGCCCATGCACTCCATCGCCTCATAGGCAAAGGGCGGCGCGGCCTTGCACACCCAATATTTGATCACCGGGGTCATCAGGCGGCGCCAGGCGGCCTCCTGGGGATCGCAGGCGCGGTCGAAGCTTCCCGCCAGCCGGAACGCCAGCGCGGTCGCAGCCTCGGCGTCCAGCGCCAGGTCGGCGAGCACAGTCGCCATCAGCGGCTGATCGGCCAGCTTGCGCTGGAACACGGTGCGGTGGCGCGTGTGGCGCAGCGCATTGGCGAGCGTGAAGCGCATCAGGCCCGCCGAGGAGAGGGCGCAGTCGAGCCGCGTCAGCGTCACCATTTCGATGATCGCCGCAACGCCCCTGCCCTCCTCGCCGACAGGCCCGCGCCTCGGCGCGCAAGCAACGTCACCTCCGACGACGCGTTGGAGCGGTTGCCGAGCTTGTCCTTCAGCCGCTCGATGCGGATGGCGTTCAGGCTGCCATCGGCGCGAAAGCGCGGCAGCAGGAAGCAGGTGAGGCCCTTCGGCGCCTGCGCCAGGATGAGGAAGGCGTCGCACATCGGCGCCGACATGAACCATTTATGCCCGGTGATGGCGTAGAGCCTCTCCGCACCGAGCGGGACAGCCTGGGTGATATTGGCGCGCACATCGGTGCCGCCCTGCTTTTCCGTCATGCCCATGCCGATGGTGATGGAGGTCTTCTCATCCATCGGCACGAAGGCCGGATCGTAGTCCCGGCTGAGCAGCTTGGGCAGCAGCGGCCCGAGCAGCCCCTCGTCGAGGCGCAAAGTTGCGAAAGCCGCATGCGTCATGGTGATCGGGCACATATGCCCGGCCTCGGCCTGCGACACCATGTAGAGCTTGGCGCCCCTCGCGACCTCGGCGCCCGCCGGCGGCGTCTGCCCCTTCGCGATCTGCTCCCAGGCGCCGGTGTGCAGGCCGTTGCGCATCGAGAGCGCCATCAGTTCGTGATAGGCGGGGTGGAACTCGACCTTGTCGATGCGCCTGCCCTTCTGGTCGATGGCCCGCAGCTTGGGCGGGTTCTCATTCGCCAGCCGCCCCAGATCGAGCACATGCGCGCTGCCGGCAAGCGCGCCGATCTCGCTCAGCTCGCCCCGCGCCCAAGCCGCGCCCTCGCGCGCGGTGGCCTCGGCCAAGGCACGGTCGCTGGCGAAAAGGTTCACATCCTGCGAAAATCGGGCTCTGATTGAGGCCTTCGCCCGCCTTTCCCATGGCGACGCTTAGGAGATCGCTATCGCTGTTCTGCATTTTTTGCCGGAAATCCGTCCGTCCTCGATGATGCCGCTTGCGGGGCGTTACTCGCGCCAGTATAACAGCGCTTTAATGAACCTCGCGCTCGCTCCTCACAAATTCTATTTTCCGCACAAGCATCTGCTTGGCATAAAAGGACTAAGTCCCGCCGAGATCACCGGATTATTGGATTTAGCCGACGCGGATGCGGAGTATAATCGCCGCACCCGGCAGAAGCGCGATCTTTTGCGCGGCCTGACGCAGATCAACATCTTCTTCGAATCCTCCACGCGCACGCAAAGCTCGTTTGAAATGGCGGGCAAGCGGCTGGGTGCCGACGTCATGAATATGGCGCTCAAAAGCTCCTCGATCGAGAAGGGCGAAACGCTGCTCGACACCGCCCTGACGCTGAACGCCATGCGGCCCGACATTCTCGTCGTCCGCCACCATGCCGCCGGCGCCGTGCAACTCCTGTCGCAGAAGGTCGACTGCTCCGTCATCAATGCCGGCGACGGCGAACACGAGCATCCCACCCAGGCGCTGCTGGACGCGCTGACCATCCGCCGCCACAAGGGCCGCATCGCGGGGCTGGTCGTGGCGATCTGCGGCGACATTCTGCACAGCCGCGTGGCGCGCTCGAACATCCTCCTGCTCAACGCGCTCGGCGCGCATGTGCGGGTGGCCGCGCCCTCCACCTTGCTGCCGCCCGCGGCCGACCGCATGGGCGTCGAAGTGCACACCAAGATGGAGGACGCGCTGGCCGGCGCCGACATCGTCATGATGCTGCGGCTGCAGCGCGAGCGCATGGGCGCCTCCTTCGTGCCCTCGACGCGGGAATATTTCCACTTCTTCGGCCTCGACAATGAGAAGCTGAAAAAGGCCAAGCCCGACGCGCTGATCATGCATCCCGGCCCCATCAATCGCGGCATCGAAATCTCCTCCGCCGTCGCCGATCATCCGCGCAGCGTCATCCGCGAACAGGTGGAGATGGGCGTCGCCGTGCGCATGGCGGTGCTGCAGGTTCTCGCCCGCCCCTTGCGCAACTGACGGGACGCCATGAGCGCCGCTGACACCCCCATGCTGCATGCGCCCGCCCGGACGGTCCTCGTGAATGCGCGGCTCCTATGCCCGATGACGGGGCGCGACGAAAAGGGCGGGCTGGCCATCGATGGCGGCATCATCGCCGATCTTGGACCCCACATCACCGCCGCCGGCGAGCGCGGCGAGGTGATCGACTGCGAGAACCATCTGCTCGCGCCGGGCCTCATCGACATGCAGGTCTCCACGGGCGAACCGGGCGAGGAGCACCGCGAGACGCTGGCGACGGCGAGCCGGGCGGCGGCGGCCGGCGGCGTCACCACCATCATCTGCATGCCCGACACCAATCCCGCCATCGACGACGTTTCGCTGGTCGATTTCATCGAGCGCCGGGCGCGCGACACGGCCATCGTCAATGTGCATCCCATGGCGGCGATGACCAAGGGTCTGGCCGGCAAGGAAATGACCGAAATCGGCCTGTTGCGCCAGGCGGGCGCGCTGGCCTTCACCGACGCGAGGCGCAGCGTCGCCAACGCCCAGACCATGCGCAACATTCTCAGCTATGCGCGCGATTTCGACGCCCTCATCGTGCATTTCGCCGAAGATCCCGATCTGGCGGCGCAAGGCGTGATGAATGAGGGAGAGGTGTCCTCCGGGCTCGGCCTGCCCGGCATTCCGGCGGAAGCCGAGACCATCATCGTCGAACGCGACCTGCGGCTCGTGGCGCTGACGGGCGGGCGCTATCACGCGGCCAGCATCTCCTGCGCCGCCTCGCTGGACGTCATCCGGGAGGCCCGGCAGGCAGGCCTGAAGGTGACATGCAGCGTCACCATCAACCATCTGACGCTGAACGAGAACGATGTCGGCTCCTACCGCACCTATTTCAAGATCACCCCGCCGCTGCGTCCGGAAAGCGACCGGCGCGCCATGGTGGAAGGCGTGCGGCGCGGCGATATCGACGTGATCGTCTCCGGACACAATCCGCAGGATGCCGACGTCAAGCGCCGCCCCTTCGCGGAAGCGGCCAATGGCGCGCTGGGGGTGGAGACGCTGCTTCCCGCCGCTTTGCAGCTCTATCACAATGGCGGTATCGCGCTGCAACCGCTGCTCGCGGCCATGAGCGCACGGCCCGCGCAAATTCTCGGCTTGCCGGGCGGGCGGCTGGTGCCGGGCGCTCCGGCCGATCTGTGCCTGATCGATCTGGAAATGCCCTGGCGGGTCGATGCCCAGTTGCTGGCGTCCAAATCGAAAAACTCACCGTTCGACGAAACCGTCTTGCAGGGCCGAGCGCTGAAAAGCTTCGTTGCCGGACGCTGCGTCTATAGCTATGCCGATCAGCGCGTTCCCGCGTAAACTGCTCCTTGCGCATCATCACTTCCGCCAGCTTGGGATCACCGGACCATGCCATTGCCGCCACCCAGCGACGCCGGTTCGCTCGCCGCCGCCCTGGCGTTCGGCTATCTGCTCGGGTCGATCCCGTTCGGGCTGATCGTGACGCGGCTCGCCGGGCTCGGCGATATCAGGGCGATCGGTTCCGGCAATATCGGGGCGACGAACGTGCTGCGCACCGGCCGCAAGGGCCTCGCCGCGCTGACCTTGCTGGGCGATTTCGGCAAGGGCGCCGTCGCGGTGCTGATCGCGCGGAGCTGGAGCGCCGAATTGGCCGCCGCCGCCGGGTTCGGCGCCTTTCTCGGGCATCTTTTTCCGGTCTGGCTCGGCTTCAAGGGCGGCAAGGGCGTCGCCACCTATCTCGGCGTGCTGTGCCGGCATCGCCTGGCCCGGCGCGATCGCCTTCGCCGCGATCTGGCTGTCCGTCGCCACGCTCAGCCGCTATTCCTCGCTCGCCGCGCTGAGTGCCGCCGCTGCCACGCCGCTGGTTCTGGCGGCTTTGCAGGATTGGCTGGCCGTAGGTCTTTTCACGATGCTGACAATCCTGGTTTTTCTGCGCCATGATCAAAACATCAGGCGGTTACTTAGAGGCCAGGAAAGCAAAATCGGTGGGGGCAAGAGCTGAGGATGGGACCGCGCCGGCCGGCAATGCCGTCAGTAGCGCGCTCGGGGAAAGCGAAAAGCTGGATTGGCTCCGGCTGCTCCGCACCGAGAATGTCGGTCCGATCACCTTTCGCGATCTGATCGCGCATTTCGGCAGCGCCGCAGCCGCGCTTGAACGCAATTCCCGAGCTGCGCCGTCGCGGCGGCATGCAGCGGCCCGGACGCGCCTGCCCGGCCTCCGTCGCGGAGCGCGAGATGAAATCGGCGCGCAAGGCCGGCGCCCGCCTGCTCGCCTTGCCCGACGCGGATTATCCACCGCTCCTGCGGCATATCTGCGCGCCGCCGCCACTGCTCTACGCCAAAGGCAACCCCCAGCTCGCGGCGCGCAAGGTGGTCGCCATCGTCGGCTCGCGGAATGCTTCGGCGGCCGGGCGGCAATTCGCCGGGGCTGCTGGCGCGCGATCTCGGACGCGGCGGCATCGTCATCGCGTCGGGGCTGGCGCGCGGCATCGACACCGCCGCGCATCAGGCGGCGCTGCCAACCGGCACCATCGCGGTGCTCGCCGGCGGCATCGACAACATCTATCCGCCGGAGAATGCCAAGCTGCACGAGGCGATCGCCTCAAGCGGCTTGCTGCTGACGGAGTCGCCGCCCGGTTTTGCGCCGCGAGGCCAGGATTTCCCGCGCCGCAACCGCATCATTTCGGGCCTGGCGTCCGGCGTCGTCATCGTCGAGGCGGCACAGAAATCCGGCTCGCTGATCACCGCGCGGATGGCGCTGGAGCAGGACCGCGAGGTGTTCGCCGTGCCCGGTCATCCGCTCGATCCGCGTGCCAGCGGCACCAATGCGCTGATCCGCAGCGGCGCGCATCTGGTCACCTGCGCCGAGGACATCACCGAGGAGCTGTTCAGCGGCTTGCGGCGCTGCGAGGAGCTGCGCGAACCCTATGCCGCGGCGAGCCTGGATCATCGCCGCTTTTCGCCCGCCGCGGAAGAACCACGCGACGGAGACCGCGAAAAGCTGCTCGACGCTTTAAGCTATCACGCCGATCGCATCCGGACGTCCTGTTGCGCAATACGGATTTGAGCCCGCGCGGCCTTGCCATCGCTTTGCTGGAACTGGATTTGGCCGGCCGGATCGACCGCCATGACGGCGAGCGCATCTCGCTTCGGACCGAATCTTGCACCCTCGCCTTAAACACCAACAATCCGGCCTCGACCGCATAAGCCGGCGTTCAGCGCTGTTCTTCGTCGGAGGCTTGAATTTTGGCTTCCTCAACCGCAACTTGTATGAGATAGGCGAGAAATGTGTGGCCGGCGCCGCTTGCCAGATCGCGCAATTCGGTGAGAATTTCGGCGGAATACTCGGCGACGGCCTTGGGGTCGGCGGGTTCGGAGGAGAAACTGGTCTGCGTCACGGTATTGCTATCGCTCACTTTGGAAATAAATGTTCCGGTCTGGGTGATTTCCTGACCACTTATCATTAGCTTCCTCTTTTTATAGTTGGACGACATTGCGGGGAATTGGCTTTGGAAAGCATAGTCTTGTCGATTTGTAAATATCAGGCAATTACCCGTTTTGGTTGCATGCCGCAAGGCGATTCTACCTTTGTCATTCTCTATTTGACAGCCTGTAGCTCTTTTGCCCTTACTGTAGGCCAACTCGGCACACCCACAATTTCAACATTCATGGGGCGGCGCGACTTCGTTGATGTCATTTCCAGTTATTGACGCCAATCAAGGCATGCCCGCCACTCGTAATCACCGGATTATCATATGAATATCGTCATCGTTAAATCGGCGGCGAAAGCGAAAACCATCAACAAATATTTGGGAAAAGACTATAAGGTCATTCCTTCCTTTGGTCATGTCCGTGATTTACCGGCTAAGGACGGTTCGGTCCTGCCCGATGATGATTTCGCCATGGCCTGGGCCGTCGACACCGATTCTGCAAAGATCGTGAATGAAATCGCCCGCGCAGTGAAAGGCGCCGACCGGCTCATCCTCGCAACCGACCCGGATCGCGAGGGCGAGGCGATCTCCTGGCATCTCCTGCAGATCCTTCAGGAAAAGCGGGCGCTCAAGGGCGTGCACGTGGAACGTGTCGCCTTCAACGCGGTCACCAAGGACGCCATCACCGAGGCGATGTCGCATCCGCGCCAGATCGATGCGCCGCTGGTCGATGCCTATCTCGCCCGCCGGGCGCTGGATTATCTCGTCGGCTTCACCCTGTCGCCGGTGCTCTGGCGCAAATTGCCGAGCGCCAAATCGGCGGGCCGCGTGCAATCGGTGGCGCTGCGCCTCGTCTGCGCCCGCGAAACCGAAATCCAGACCTTCGTCACCCGCGAATATTGGACCATCGCTGCCCGGCTCGGCTCGACGCAGGGACAGGAATTCGAATCCCGGCTGGTCAGCGCGCTGGGCAAGAAGCTCGACAAATTCGACATTCCCAACGAGGCCGAAGCGCTCAAGCTGAAAGCCGCGCTGGAAGCCTGCCACTTCAAAGTGCAGTCCATCGATGTTTCCGGCTATAAGCGCCACCCCGCTCCGCCCTTCACCACCTCGACGCTGCAACAGGAAGCCTCGCGCAAGCTGGGTTTTTCCGCACGCCAGACGATGCAGGTGGCGCAGCGCCTCTATGAAGGTGTGGATATCGGCGGCGAAACAGTCGGTCTCATTACCTATATGCGAACCGACGGCGTGCAGATCGTGCCCGAAGCCATCGCGCAATGCCGCGATGTCGTGGGCCGCCAGTTCGGCCAGAATTACCTGCCGCCCCGGCCGCGCGACTACAAGACCAAGGCCAAAAACGCCCAGGAAGCGCATGAGGCCATCCGCCCGACCGATTTCGGCCGCCTGCCGCGGCGACGTGCAGCGCGGGCTGAAGCCGGACGAGATCGCGCTCTACAAGCTGGTGTGGCAGCGCGCCGTCGCCAGCCAGATGGCCAGCGCCGAATTGGAACGCACCACCATCGACATCGAAGCGGCGAGGTCAGGCGAAAGCTACGGCCTGCGCACCACCGGCTCGGTCGTGCTGTTCGACGGCTTCCTCAAGCTCTATGAGGAGGGCGTCGACGACAAGGAAGGCGAGGACGACGCCCGTCTGCCGAAGCTGACCGAAGGCGAGAAGCTCGCCCGCCACGCCATCGAGGCGGCGCAGCATTTCACCGAGCCGCCGCCGCGCTATACCGAAGCCTCGCTGGTCAAGCGGATGGAGGAGCTGGGCATCGGCCGCCCCTCCACCTATGCCTCGACGCTCAACGTGCTGCGCGAGCGCGAATATGTGCGCTTCGAAAAGAAGCGGCTGATCCCGGAGGATAAGGGCCGGCTCGTCACCGCCTTCCTGGAAAGCTTCTTCCAGCGCTATGTGGAATATGATTTCACCGCCGATCTGGAGGAAAAGCTCGACCTGATCTCGGACGGCAAGCTCGCCTGGAAGGACGTGCTGCGCGATTTCTGGCGCGACTTCATCAGGCGGTGAACAACACCAAGGAGCTGCGCGTCTCGCAGGTGCTGGACGCGCTGAACGAGATCATCGGCCCGTTCATCTTCCCCCCGACCGCCGATGGCAGCGATCCGCGCAAATGCCCCTCCTGCGGCAATGGGCAGCTCGGCCTGAAGATCGGCAAGTTCGGCGCCTTTGTCGGCTGCTCGAACTATCCCGAATGCCGCTTCACGCGGCAATTCCACGATAGCGGCGAAAACGGCGAAGCGCCGGCGGCATCGGGCGACAAGGAGCTGGGCATCGATCCGCAATCCGGTCTGATGGTGTTCCTGAAGGTCGGGCGCTTCGGGCCTTATGTGCAGCTCGGCGAGGCCGCCGAGAAGGGCGACAAGCCCAAGCGCGCCTCGATCCCCAAGGGGCTTTCGGGCGAAATCGACCTGGAGATGGCGCTGAAGCTGCTCGCTTTGCCGCGCGAGGTGGGCAGCCATCCCGAGACGGGCAAGCCCATCGTCGCCGGCATCGGCCGCTACGGGCCGTTCATCGAGCACGACAAGAAATACGCCAATCTCGACAGCGCCGACGAAGTGTTCACCGTCGGCCTCAACCGCGCCGTCAGCCTGCTCGCCGAGCCGAAAAAGGGCCGCGCCGGCGCCACGCAAAGCGCGCTGAAGAACCTGGGCGAGCATCCCGAGCTGGGCGGCGCGGTGCAGGTGTTCGCCGGCCGCTACGGCCCTTATGTGAAGCACGGCAAGGTGAATGCCACCATCCCCAAGGACATCGAGCCCGAGGCGATCACCATGGCGGAAGCGGTGAAGCTGATCGAGGCGCGCGCCGCCAACGGCAAGGCGCCGAAAGCCAAGGCGGGCGGCAAGGGCGGCGCCAAGCCGAAGGCCAAGGCCAAGGCTAAAGCCAAAGCCGCCGGTTCCGAGGCGTCGGCTTGAGCGAAGAGACAAATCGCGCCCCCAAACGCAAGGGCAAAAGCAAGGCCGAACATATCGAGGCCCTGCCTTCGAAGGACGCCATTCTCGAATTCATCAAATCCTCGCCGGCCAAGATCGGCAAGCGCGAGATCGCCCGCGCCTTCAACATCAAGGGCGACGACCGCATCCGGCTGAAGCGGCTGCTGCGCGAGCTGACCGACGACGGCCAGGTCACCAAGGCCCGCAAGCGGCTGCGCGGCCGGGGCACGCTGAAGCCGGTCGCGGTGCTCGAAATCGCCGGCCAGGACGAGAATGGCGAGCTGTACGCCGTGCCGATCGACTGGGCGGAGACCGCCGAAGGTCCGCCGCCGCGCATTCTCATGCAGCTGAAGCCCGGCCCCGCGCCCGGCATCGGCGACCACGTTCTCTCCCGCATCGTGCCGGTGCCCGAGCCTGACGGCTTCGACTACACCGCCTCGCCGATCAAGATCCTGCCGCGCGAGCGCACCCGCCAGCTCGGCATTTTCCGCAAGCTGAAGGACGGCGGCATCATCGAGCCGACCGAAAAGAAGGCGCTGCGCGAATGGCGCATCGGCCCCGGCGAAACCGAAGGCGCCGCCGATGGCGAACTGGTCCGCTTCGAGGTGACCAAGACCGGCCGCACCCTCGCCCCGCGCGCGCGCATCCTGGAGCGGCTCGGCCACCCCGAAGGCGAACGCGCCATCAGCATGATCGCCATCGAGAACCACAGCCTGCCCAACGTCTTCCCGCAAGCGGTCGAAGCCGAAATCGCCACGCTGAAAGCCGCCGACGCTCAAGGGCCGCGAGGATCTGCGCAAAATTCCGCTGCTCACCATCGATCCGGCCGACGCCAAGGATCATGACGACGCGGTCTGGGCCGCGCCCGACGACGACGCCAAGAACAAGGGCGGCTTCGTCGTGATGGTCGCCATCGCCGACGTCGCCTTCTATGTCCGCCCCGGCTCCGCGCTCGACCGCGAGGCACTGAAGCGCGGCAATTCGGTCTATTTCCCCGATCAGGTCGTGCCGATGCTGCCGGAAGCGCTGTCCACCGATCTGTGCTCGCTGAAGGAGGGCGTCGACCGGCCGTGCCTCGCCGTGCGGATGGTGTTCGACGCGCATGGCCATAAGCGCGACCACCGCTTCATGCGCGGCATGATGCGCTCGCCCGCCAAGCTGTCCTATCCGGAGGCGCAGGCCGCCATCGACGGGCGCCCGAGCGACAAGACGGGGCCGCTGCTGGAGCCGGTGCTGAAGCCGCTTTGGGCGGCCTATGCGGTTCTGCGCAAGGCGCGCGACAAGCGCGGGCCGCTCGAACTCGACCTGCCGGAGCGCAAGATCATCCTCGACGAGATGGGCCGCGTGGCGCGCATCGTCACGCCGGAGCGGCTCGACGCGCACCGGCTGATCGAGGAATTCATGATCCAGGCCAATGTCGCCGCCGCCGAGACGCTGGAGGCGCACGAAATCGCCGCTGCTCTACCGCATCCACGACGCGCCGGGCGAGGAGAAGGTCAGGGCGCTGACCGAGTTCCTGGCGACGCTCGGCATCGACCTGCCCAAATCCGGGCTGATGCAGCCCAGCCAGTTCAACCGCATCCTCGACCGCACCAAGGATGGAGAATTTTCCGAACTGGTGAATGAAGTCGTGCTGCGCTCGCAGGCGCAGGCCGAATACAGCCCGAACAATCTGGGGCATTTCGGCCTCAATCTGCGCCGCTACGCGCATTTCACCTCGCCGATCCGCCGCTATGCCGATCTGATCGTGCATCGCGGCCTCATCCGCGCGCTGAAGCTCGGGCCCGGCGGCTTGCAGGACGACGAGATCGCCGAGCTCGACCAGACCGCCGAGCAGATTTCGCAGGCCGAGCGCCGCGCCATGGCGGCCGAGCGCGAAACCGTGGACCGGCTGATCGCCACACATCTGGCCGCGCAGGTCGGCGCGAGCTTTTCGGGCCGCATTTCCGGCGTCACGCGCTCGGGGCTGTTCGTCAAGCTGGACGGCAACGGCGCGGACGGCTTCATCCCCGCCTCCACCGTCGGGCCGCGACTATTACGTCTATTCCGAAGGCGACCATGCGCTGATCGGCGAGCGCACCGGCGAGACCTACAGGCTGGGCGACCGGGTGGATGTGAAGCTGGTCGAGGCGCACCCGTCCGCCGGAGCCTTGCGCTTCCAGCTCCTCAGCGACGGGCGTTTCGATTTGAAACTGGCCCGCCCGAAGCGCGGCCCGGCCGGCCCGAACGCCTCGCGGCGCAGGCGCTGACTCGCCGGCAGAAGGCAGCGGCACGCCGACGCCCGGCTTTAATTCTTGGCCTACAGGGATTATCTTTGACCCATGATCGAAACGGCACCTGACATCGTCACATATGGCGCGGCTGAAAAGCCCAGGCGAGCCGTGTCTCAGGCGATGCTGCGCGGCGCGCGCGGGCGCTGCCCCGCCTGCGGCGAGGGCCGGCTTTTCGCGCGCTATCTAAAGGTTGCCGACCACTGCCCCGCCTGCCGGGAGCCGCTGCACCATCATCGCGCCGATGACGCGCCGCCCTATTTCACCATTCTCATCGCCGGGCATCTGCTGGTGCCGCTGCTGATCGCATCGGAAGTGCTGCTGCGCCCGCCCCTGTGGGTTCACGCGGCGATCTGGGTGCCTGTCACGATCGGCCTGTGCCTCGCCTTGCTGCCGGTGGTCAAGGGCGCGATCGTCGGCTTGCAATGGGCGCTCTATATGCACGGCTTTGACCCCGACGCGGCCTCCGATGAGGCCGAAAGCATTGGATAAACCTCACAAGCAGGCGCGCGGGCTGTCTCAGGCCGGCCGAGGCGACGCCGGGTCTACCACTATCAGGCGGCCCGATCTCGCCGAGGAACTCAAGACCAAGCGCTATCCCAATGTCAGGCCGCGCGACGCGGCGACGCTTCTGGTGCTCGATATCAGCGGCGGCGAGCCCCGATTGCTGATGGGCCAACGCCATCACGGACTAAAATTCATGCCCGGTAAGTTCGTCTTCCCGGGCGGCCGCGTCGAGCCTTGCGACTATCTGGCGAGCGTCGGCAGCCGCATGCCGGGCCCGATCCGGGCAAAGCTGCTGCGCCATATCAGCGGCAGCCCGCATCCCCAGCGCGCTTATGCGATGGTGCATGCCGCGCTGCGCGAGACGCAGGAAGAGACCGGCATCGTCATCGGAAACGGCGCGAACGCGGGCGCTGCCAAAACGGCGCCCGATTTCGAGGGTTTCGCGCTGCTGGCCCGCGCCATTACCCCGGCCGGACGGCCGCGGCGCTTCGATACGCGCTTTTTCGTCGTCTCCGCCGACCGCATCACCGAGCGGACCGCGATCGTCGACGGCGAATTCATCGCGGTGGAATGGTTCACCATCCCCGAGGCGCGCCGGCAGGACCTGCCGAGCATCACGCGGCTGATCCTGGACGATCTGGACGCCCGCATCGGCTCCGGCGTCGGTCTGTGACCCCGAAGCGCCTGTCCCGTTCTATTTCATGCGCGGCGCCTGTTTCCACCGCAGGCTGATCTAGACCTATTCCCGATTCAAATCAATGGGGAATGGGTCTAGAATCTTTGCCTGCCGCGCTTCTTGTCCGAAAGCCGCGTGGCACCTTTCGGGAAGCGCTCTAGACCCCATGGCCACTTGACACTAACGCACAGCTCGCTAAGGTCTGGCTCAATTCAAGCGTCGATGAGACTTTCAGGACTGTCGTTTCCATGGCCAAGCCGATCACCCAGAAGATCAAGCTCGTCAGCACGGCTGGCACGGGCTTCTACTATGTGACGAAGAAAAATCCGCGCAACATGACCGAAAAGCTGTCGCTCAAGAAGTACGACCCGGTCGTGCGCAAGCATGTGGATTTCAAGGAAGGCAAGATTAAGTAGCTGCCGCCCGGCACTGCTGCCGTCCGCTCGTCCGTCAGCCAGCATAGATGTGACCAGCCCCGCAGCCTATCGGCAGCGGGGTAAATCCGATGTCGGCTACGGGGCTGGTCCGCAAGTCAAGACCAAAGAGGGCATTGGCCACTGACTTGTTGGCCGACGCCGGTGGAAGTAACGAGGAGGCCACTTAACCCACCAAGTGCCGGCCTAACCCTACGGACCCAGGAGATGCGGCGGACCTGAGCGAACCGCAGGGAATCTTTATCTACTTTCAATCAGTAAGGGAAAAACCAGGCAAATTGCAAGCTGTCTGCCCTTCTCAAACGGATTTCTGACCTTCCAGCACCGCCGGAGATTGCATGGCTCGCGCTATGCGGCCTATCTCGCTTTATCTGAATTTCGGCTGTCTCAAGCTGTATTAGGCAGTGTCCGGGAAAAAAACACAAATAAGAAGTGCCGATAAGGTAAATTGCTGCAAGATTAAATTCTGGGCATGGCGCGGCGTTCGGTCGCGGCGTCAACCGACACACTTATCCCCAGAATTTTACAGAGTTTAGTTGCCGCCGATGAATTGACGGATGGTGTCGAGAAACATCGACACGGTGATCGGCTTGGAAATATAGGCCTCGCATCCGCCTTCCCGGATGCGCTCCTCGTCGCCCTTCATGGCAAAGGCCGTAACCGCGATGACCGGGATTTGCCGCAGCTCATCGTCTTCCTTCAGCCATTTCGTCACGTCAAGTCCGGAAACTTCCGGAAGCTGGATATCCATCAGGATCAGGTCGGGGCGGTGATCGCGGGCCAGCGACAGCGCCTCGATGCCGTTGCGCGTCTGCAGCGTCGAATAGCCGTGCGCCTCAAGCAGATCACGAAAAAGCTTCATGTTCAGCTCGTTATCTTCAACGATGAGGACTGTCTTGGACATCGCCCCGTCTGTAATCCGGTTTGAGGAGCAAGGAAACTGAGACTCGGGTGTGGATCGCATCATGACCGCTGAATGAGGCTCGCACTATCGCGAATTTGCCTCCTCTTCTTACGTGCAATCCGGTAATAAATTCCTAACCCGTCCGTTCGCCCGGTGAAAAACTCTAACGCAGCAGCCTGTCGGCCATCATCATGGACCCATTCGCACCCAGACGCAGGCGCCTGACCCAGGACGACGCCGAAACGCTGGCCATCGACGCCCTGTCGTTTCTTGCCGCCGAAGAGGGGCTCCTGGCCCGCTTCGCCGCCGTCACCGGCCACACTCTGGCGACCATCCGGGCCGAGGCGAGTTCGCCCGATTTCCTCGCCGGAATTTTGGATTTTCTCATGAGCGACGAGTCACTGCTACTGGTATTTGCAAGTCATAAGGGGATTACCCCGCCTGAAATCGCGGCGGCGCGGCAAGCGCTGTCTCCCGACGTCGCGGCATGGGACTGACCCCGGTGGCGTCCCCTGTCCGGATCGGCATCGACCTTGGTGGCACCAAAACCGCCATCGCCGCGCTCGGCGAAGACGGAGCCGAGCTTTACGCCCGGCGTATTCCGACCCCGCGCGAGGACTATCACGCACAGATCGCGGCGGTCGGCACGCTGATCGAGAACGCCGAGCGCCAGCTTGGCTGCCCCGGGCAGGCGACGATCGGGGTCGCGATGCCCGGCTCGATCTCGCCGCATAGCGGACGGGTGCAGAACGCCAATTCCACCTGGCTGAACGGCAAGCGCATCGATGCCGATTACACCGCGCATCTGGGCCGCCCGGTGCGCTTCGCCAATGATGCCAATTGCCTCGCCTTGTCCGAGGCAACGGACGGCTCGGCCCAAGGCGCGCGCTCGGTGTTCTGTGTCATTCTGGGCACCGGCTGCGGCGGCGGACTGGTCCATGAGGGGCGTCTGGTCAACGGCCCGCGCGGCATTGGCGGCGAATGGGGGCACAATCCCCTGCCCTGGCCCGAGGCGGATGAGTTGCCCGGCCCCGCCTGCTGGTGCGGCCTGCATGGCTGTATGGAAGCCTGGGTCTCCGGGCCGGGTCTCTACAAAGACTATCTAGCCCGCGGCGGCGATGCGGCCCAGACGACGTCCACCGAGGACGTGGTGCGTCTTGCCGGCGGCGGCGATGCCGTTGCGGCGGCCGCCCTCACCCGTCACACATCGCGTCTGGCGCGCGGGCTCGCCAGTGTCGTCAATATCTTCGATCCCGAGATCATCGTCCTGGGGGGCGGGCTGTCGAACCTGCCTTATCTTTATCGGCAACTGCCCGGCCTCATCGGGCCTTTCATCTTTGCCGACTATAAGGACATCCTCATTCGCCCTCCCAAGCATGGCGACGCCAGCGGCGTGCGCGGCGCCGCCCGGCTGTGGGACATGACCTGACCCGGAGCGTCTCTCTCCATTTTTCCAGCCCGGCAGGGCCAGATCGGCCACAATCGCGCCAGGAGCACTCGTCATGGACATCGAGTAGCACATTACGGCGCGCGTGATCCTCGATGCGCCGATCGCCATCGGCACCACATCAAACAGCGCGCGATGACCGGTGGAACGGCTTACGCGGGTCGTCCGCGTTTGTCCGTCGCCCAGGCAAGAACCGACAAGATAAGCGCCACCAGAGCCGCGAGATTGAAGATCGCGCTCGCCGCGTGAGAATATTCCCACTGGCTGCGCAGCGTTTCCCAATCGGCGGGACGCTGCGTCCAGTTCGCCGTCGCGACATTGGCGGGGAAGGTGTAGATCCAAAAGATGGCCTGCGTCGCCGCGATGCACAGGAACGCCGCCGCGGCCCACATCATCGCGGCGCGCTCACCACGTAGGGCAAAGGTGAGCGCCAAGCTCGCCAGCAGCGCTCCGAAAACCACGATCCCCAGCAGCGCCCAGCCGCGATAGATCCCCTGCACGGTAAAATATTGGTCCTGCGGCAGCCCAATCTTATTGGTCAGCTCCAGGAGATGCGCCATCGTGGGAACGAGCGCGAGCGCGGCAAACAGGATGGCCAGGAAATAGAGGATGCGCTCAGTGCGCTCTTGCATGAAATACCTCGTGCCCGTAGCGGGTTTGCTGCGTCTCCGACGCGAAGAATCGTGCCTTTATGGGAGCAAACGGCAGATTCACGGTTGGGTTCCGGGCGTGGACCCTCGTTTCAGCCTGCCGGCGCGATGAGGACGCCGCGCTCAGCCCGCCGCTGCGAGCGCATCGCCGAGCTTTTTAGCATGCTCCGTCAGCAGCGCGTTTTCGGCCTGGATGCCGGGCGGGCGCATCTCGACGCCCGCATGGCGCGGCAGCACATGGATGTGGGTGTGGAACACCACCTGGCCGCCTGCTTTCTCGGAAAATTGCGATATCGAAATGCCGTCCGCTTTGAACGCGGTCATGGCGGCGCGCGCGACCTTCTGCGCTACGCCGATAATATGGGCGAGATCGTCCGGCGCGGCATCCAGAATGTTGCGCGACGGCGCTTTCGGCAAGACCAGCGCATGCCCATCGACGCGCGGCATGATGTCCATGAACACGAGGCTCTTGGCGTCCTCATACACCTTGTGGCAGGGCAACTCGCCGCGCAGGATCTTGGCGAAGATGTTGTCGGGATCGTAGGCAGGAGGACTGTCGGTCATGGGGCGAGCCGTTTCGTTGCTGTCTGCCGCCATTAAAAGCGCATCGCGTTAGCGGTCAAGCCTCGCCCGCGCCTTCGCCCGTCTTCTTGAACGGCGCGAGGTCGGTGAGCAGCGCGCGCCTCCTCGGCCACGGCACAGCGTTCCTGCTCCAGAAACGCCGCGACCGCGCGCCGCAATCCGGAATGCGCCAGATAATGCAGGCTGTAGGTGATGTGCGGAAGATAGCCGCGCGCCAGCTTGTGCTCGCCCTGCGCGCCTGCCTCGACGCGCGCCAGGCCATGCGCGATGGCATAGTCGATGGCCTGATAATAGCAGGTCTCGAAATGCAGGAACGGGTGATGCTCGATCGCGCCCCAATAGCGGCCGTAAAGCGCATCGCCGCCGATGAAATTCAGCGCGCCCGCAATCATCCGGCCGGCGCGGCGGCACATGATCAGCAGCACCTGCTCCGGCATCCGCTCGCCGATGAGGCTGAAGAACCGCCGGTTGAGATAGGGCGTCCCCCATTTGCGGTTGCCGGTGTCCTGATAGAATTCGAAGAAGGCGTCCCAATGCGCCTCGGTCAGATCCGCGCCCACAATATGCTCGACCGCGATGCCGTGGCTGAGCGCTTCGCGGCGCTCCTTCTTCAGCGCCTTGCGTTTGCGGGAGGCGAGCGCGCCTAGGAAATCGTCGAAAGTGGCATAGCCCGCATTCAGCCAATGGAACTGCTGATCGGTGCGTTGCAGGAAACGGGCGCCGCCGTGCCTCACCCATTCCTCCTCCGGCAGGAATGTCAGATGCAGCGAGGACGCCTTGTGCAGATCGACGAGTTGCAGCGCGCCGCTCAGCAGCGCCTGCTCGACGCCTGCCGCGTCCGGCCCTGGCGCGGCAAGCAGCCGCCCGCCGGTCACTGGCGTGAACGGCACGCAGGATTGCAATTTGGGGTAATAGCGGCCGCCGGCGCGCTCATAGGCGTCCGCCCAGCCATGATCGAAAACATATTCGCCCCGGCTGTGCGACTTCAGATAAAGCGGCATGACGCCCTTAAGGCCGCCGCCCTCGTTTTCGATCACGAGATGCTGCGGCCGCCAGCCGCGGCGCGCGCCGACGCAGCCGCTTTCCTCCAGCGCCTGCAGAAAGGCATGCGACAGAAACGGGTTATATCGCCCCGCATCCGGATTGGCGCAGGCGTCCCAGTCCGCGGGCGCGATGTCGCGCATGGCGTCCTTCACGCGAATGGTAATGTTCTGCCCGTCGCTCATTCGGCACTCTGTTCACCGCGGCCATTCGTCAGGCGATGGCCGGAACCCCTCGAAAATCATCGCATCGGCGAATAGCCGCGCCTTTCTGCGATCTTCCGCCGTGCGCACCGTCCAGGTGATAATCGGCAAATGCGGAAAATGGCGGCGGAGCACGGGGCCGATCAGCGCAAGGCCGTCTACCTGATAGGTCAGAAAATCGGGTTTCACGAGCGGGATGTCCAGCATGTGCGTCAAGCGGAAGCGGTCGAGTGTGGAAAGCCCGGACGCGGCGCCTTTCATGAAGTTGGTCGAGGACAGCCCGCGCGGCACATGCGGGGCCAAGTGCCGCATCGCCGACACCGAGCCCGGATCGAAGGACATGACGCTCATCGGACCGCGATAGCTCGCCAAATCCCGCGCGATACGCTGCTCTAGGCGGCGATCGGTGCCGCCGGGGCTTTTGATTTCGAGGTAGAGCGGCACGCGGCCGTCCACCAGACGCAGGAAGTCGGCCAGGGTGAGAATGCGATCCGAGGTGTTTCGCATCCGAATCCGGCTCAGCTCTTGCTGGTCGAGCGCGGCAACGGCGCCCTTCGCCTCGGTCAGCCGCTCAAGGGCCTCATCGTGGAAGATGACCGGCTCGCCGCCCGCCGCCGCCTGAATGTCGGTTTCGATGCCGTAGCCGCCCGCGATGGCCGCACGAAACGCCGAAGCGGTGTTTTCGATGATGCCGCGCCGCGCATCATGCAGGCCACGATGCGCAATGGTCCGGCCTGGAGAAAAGCAGCTCATGCGCCGCGCTCAGGCCAGCGCGAAGATCGCATCGACTTCCACCGCGAAGCCGAAGGGCAGGCTCGCCACGCCGATCGCCGAGCGCGTATGCCTCCCGCGATCGCCGAGCACCGCGATGAGCAGATCGGAAGCGCCGTTGATGACCTGGGGGTGCTCGCCGAATTCGGCCGTGGCGTTGACGAAACCCGTCAGCCGCAAACCTTGCGCGATGCGGTCGAGGGATCCCAGCGCAGCCTTGGCCTGCGCCAGCAGGTTGAGGCAGGCCAGTTCAGCCGCTTTTTTTCCGTCCGCGACGGGCAAATCGGCGCCCAGCCGTCCCTTGTAGCCGCCGCCGTCGGCTCGGCGCGATAGTTGGCCGGCGATGAACAACTGCCCGCCGGACACCACGAACGGCACGTAATTCGCCGCCGGAAGGGGCGCCTCCGGCAATGTGAGACCCAGTGCTTTGAGGCGAGCGTCGCTTTGGTCGGACATCGATGGCCTTTCGTTTGATTTGCTGGTGTTTTAGCAGCCGCGGCGGCCGAAAAGAAGCCGCGAACATATAACAGTTGCGCGACTTCAGCATCGGCCTCAGAAACGATGTTGCCATTTCGGCCGCGATGCGCTGTGCTAGGCGGTGAAAACCGTACCGGGCGTGCGGCTCGTCGGCGTGTCAACGTTATGAGTGACGATGAAGAAACTCTGCCTCGGGGCCGCAGCGGCCGCCAGCCTCCTCCTTTCGGTGCCGGAAGCCTATGCGGTGCCTCCGGCTCCAGCCGTGGACCTGGCGCCGCACCGGGCTATCTATGACATGAGCCTGCGCACGGCCGTTGACGGATCGAACGTATCCGACGTCCGGGGACGTCTCGTCTTTGATTTCGGCGGATCGCCTTGCTCGGGCTATTCGCTGAAATCGCGGATGGTGACGGCGGTCGTCGACCGGGATGGGAAGGAGACGCTGACCGATCTCCGTTCCTCCACCTGGGAGCAGGCGGCGGGCTCGAAATTCCGCTTCAACAGCTCGCAATATGTCGACAGCCGGCTCAGCGACCAGGTGATAGGAACCGCCGAACGCCAGCCGGCCGGCGCCGTCGATGTGGTTCTCGACAAGCCGAACCGGCACAAGGTGAAGCTGGACGGCCAGCCGCTCTTCCCGACGCAGCATTCCGTCGCGGTTCTCGAAGCGGCCCGGCACGGGGTCGGTACCGTCCAGGCCGATATCTATGACGGCTCCGAAAAGGGCGACAAGCTCTACGAGACGACCACGGTGATCGGCAAGCCCGTTGCGCCTGGCCACCATACGCTTGAAAGCGTCGCGAATGCGGAGAAGCTGGATGAGATGGTCTCCTGGCCGGTGACCATCAGCTATTTTGAGCACGCTCCGGGTTCGGGCAAGGACGAAGGCCTGCCCGCTTATGAGCTGTCGTTCCGGCTGTTCGCCAATGGCGTGAGCCGCGATCTGCTCATCGACTATGGCAGCTTCTCGATCAAGGGCGTGCTCAGCCGCATCGACTTCCGCGAGCCGACCGAATGCGCGCCGAAGAAGAAGTAGCGCCGCGCCGCAGGCATATGTCGCGGTTCGGCTATTTGCACTGCGGGGCTCGCTCATATGCGATTGGATCCCGGATCATCCTGGCGGCCGTCCGGGACGACGACCCGATTAAGCAATCTCCGTCGCCTGGCCTTGAGCCGGGGACCACTCGTCTCGCCGCTGGGAAAAGCTTGCGCACGGGGTCGGCGGATGGGCGTCCGCCAACGACACAATCACCGCCGCGCCGCTATCGATGCCCTACTATTCAAGGGACACCGCGACGAAATTCATCTCGCCTTGATGGTCGGCCACCAGCAGCAGCGCGCTCTTGCGCTTCAGCTTGCGCAGCGCATCGAGCCGGGCATTGAGCTCGCTCGGCGATTTGACCTTCTCATGCGTGACTTCGACGACCACATCGCCCGGTTTCACCTCCGTCTCGGCAACCGGGCTCTCCGGATCGACCTCGGTGATGACGACGCCTTCCACCGCGCGCTCGATGCCGTAGCGTGACCGCAGCTCATCGCTCATTTCCGCGAAGGTGAGGCCCAGCGAGGATTTTTTGCGCGGCGTCTCCACCGGATCGTCTTTCTTTTCCGGCGTATCGGCGGCCGGCTTTGCCTCTTCCTCCAGGCGGCCGACCTTCACCTTTGTCGTTTTGCGTTCGCCGTTGCGCAGGAAGACCACCTCGACCTCCTTGTCGATCGGGGTCTGCGCCACCAGCTTGGGCAGTTGCCGCATCGCGGTCACGTCCTGGCCATCGAAGCTGAGCACGACGTCGCTCACCTCGATGCCCGCCGCCGCCGCCGGTCCGTCGGGCGTGACGAACGCGATCAGCGCGCCGCCCGCATGCGGCAGGCCAAGGCTTTCGGCAATCTCGCTGGTCACCGTCTGAATACGCACGCCGAGCCAGCCGCGCCGCGTCTCCCCGAATTGCGCGCAACTGTCCCAAAACCTGGGATGCGGTGCTGGAGGGAACCGCGAAGCCGATACCGATCGAGCCGCCGGTGGGAGAGATGATCGCTGTATTGATGCCGATGACCTCGCCGTCCATGTTGAACAGCGGACCGCCGGAATTGCCGCGATTGATCGCCGCGTCGGTTTGCAGGAATTCGTCGTAAAGACCGGAATTGATGTCGCGCCGCGTGGCGGAAATCACGCCGACCGTGACGGTGCCGCCAAGGCCGAACGGGTTGCCGATCGCCATCACCCAGTCGCCGACGCGCATTTTCGAGCTGTCGCCGAATTTCACCGAGGTCAGCGGCTCCTTCGGCTCGACGCGCAGCAGCGCCAGATCGGTCTTGGCATCGCGGCCGACCACCTCGGCGACCTTCAGCTTGGTGCCGTCGGTGAGGATGGCGGTGATCTCGTCGGCGCCTTCGATGACGTGGTTGTTCGTCACGATAAAGCCCTTGGGATCGATGATGAAGCCCGACCCCAGCGAGTTGGCCCGCTGCCCGCCGCCGCGTTCCTCCTTATCGAAGAAATCCTGGAAGAACTCCTCGAACGGCGAGCCCTTGGGCACCTCCGGAATGGGGACTTCCTTGGTGTCCTTCATTTTCTGCGTCGTCGAGATGTTGACCACAGCGTTCTGCAACCCGGCGGCGATATCGGCTACGGATGCCGGGCCCCGGCTTTGTGCCTGCGCCTCAATGGCGGGCAATGTCCCAAGGCCGAGAAAGACGAGCGCGACGAATGCGGCGGCCCGCCGGAAAACAGATGCGACCGAGCCCGCCGCCTGTCCGGGCCGACGGTTGCGCAACGCAAAACCTGTTGCCATGTGCTATTCCTATCTCGCGGCGCTTCATGCTGAGCCCGCAACCTTCACGTCAGCGCATTCTAGTTGAAAGCGGCGCCGTCTTGGAACGGTAAATCGGTCCTGCGGCGACACAGCCAATTTGTGATCCGTACGCGCCGCCGGCCACGGCTAATATCGCGACAGCCAAACCACCAGCACGCCAAGGGCGACGGCGACAGCGCCGCCGGTCCGCAATTGCTGCTCCGGCGTCGAGGCTGCCAATTGAAGCAGGCGAACGGCAAGGCGAGGTGCGAGGGACCAAAGCAGTCCCTCGATCACCAGCACCAACCCGACACCGACGAGAAAGTCATTCATCGCGTCGCTTGGGCGGAAGTCGGCGAGGGCGAGGCCGGAACATTCGGCGTGGCCGGCTGCGCCGCCGGAAGCTCTCCGCTCGGATTGTTGAAGTACCGGAAGAACTCCGTGGTCGGCGAGATGATCAGCCGGGTGTCGCTGGCTTTCAGCCCTTCCTCATAGGCCTGCATCGACCGGTAGAAGGCGAAGAAATCCGGGTCCTTGCTGAATGCCGCCGCATAGATGCGGTTCCGCTCGGCGTCACCCTCGCCTCGCAGACGCTCCGAATCCCGGTTTGCATCCGCGATCAGCACGGTGACACCGCGGTCGGCGGTCGCCTTGATGCGCTTGGACTGCTCGTTGCCCTGCGCGCGGATCTCGGCCGCTTCGCGCTCACGCTCGGTCTTCATGCGTTCGTAGATGGCCTGGCTGTTCGCCTCGGGCAGATCGGCGCGCTTGATACGGACATCGACGATCTCGATGCCGAAATCCTTGACCTCGCCGTTCACCCGCTCGGCGATCTGGTGCATCAGCGCTTCGCGCTTATCCTTCACCACGTCGATGAAGGTGCTGCCGCCGAGTACGCTGCGCATCGCAGCATCCATGACGTTGTCGATCCGGGCATGGGCGCCCGCCTCGTCGGTGACCGATTGGAAGAACAGCAGCGGGTCGATGATCTTGTAGCGCGCGAAGGCATCGACCACGAGACGCTTCTGATCGGAGGCCGTGACTTCCTTGGAGGAGATTTCGACGTCGAGAATACGCTTGTCGAAAAATTCCACCGTCTGCACGACAGGCGTCTTCCAATACAATCCCGGCTTGGTGACAACGCGCTTGGGATTGCCGAATTCGAGAACCAGCGCCGTCTGCGTCTGATGCACGATGATAATAGGCGTTATAGGCCAAAAACAGCGCCGCGCCCGCGATGATGATGAACACCAATAAAGCTGTATTCCTCATCACTGGCCTCCATTCGTGCGCTGCGGCTGCGAGCGGTTCAGCTCGTTGAGCGGCAGGTAGGGCACCACACCCGTCCCCTGGCCGCTATTGTCGATGATGATCTTCTCCGTGCCGCCGAAGATGCGCTCCATGGTTTCCAGGAACATCCGCTTGCGGGTGACGTCCGGCGCCTTGATATATTCCTCGTAGACTTTGAGGAAGCGGTCGGTCCGCCCGGTCGCTTCGGCCACCGTCTGTTGCTTGTAGGCTTCGGCGCCTTGCAGAATGCGCTGCGAATCGCCTCGCGCCTCGGGCACCACCCGGTTGGCATAGGCGTCGGCTTCGTTCTGCAGCCGCTCATTGTCTGCCCGCGCGGCCTGGACGTCGCGGAAGGCGGCGATCACTTCGGACGGCGGGTCGACCTTCTGCATCTGCACCTGGGTAACCTCGATCCCGGCATTATAGTGGTCGAGCGTTTTCTGCATCAGCGCGCGAACCGATTCCTCGGTTTCGTGCCGGCTGCGGGTCAGGATCGGCTGAATGTTGTTCTGCCCGACGATCTCGCGCATGGCGCTTTCGGCAACGTCCTTGACCGTCCCTTCCGGGTTCTGAATGTTGAACTCGAAAGCCGGGGCGTCCTTGATGCGCCAAAGCACGACGAAATCGACGTCGATGATGTTCTCATCGCCCGTCAGCATCAGGCTTTCTTCCGGCACGTCGCGCACCACGCTGGTGGGCGTCGTCCCGAACACGCTCGATCCGATCGAGGCGCGCAGGCCGACCTCGACCCGATTGACGTTGGTGACCGCCGGCAGATAGACCTGCTCGATCGGATAGGGCCAGCGGAATTTCAGCCCCGGCGTCAAGGTCCGGTCCAGCGCGCCGAAGCGCAGCACCACGCCCTGCTGATTGGGCTGTACGCTGACCGTGAAGGAGTAAAACCCGACCACGGCTACGACCACGAGCAGGATCAGCGCCAAAAAGCCGCCGCCAAGACCGCCGCCCGGCATCGCCTGTTTCAGGCGGTCCTGACTGCGCTTCAAAATCTCTTCCAGGTCGGGAGACTGGCCACCACCGGACGGACCTGGACCCCAGGGACCCCCGCCGCCTTTCCAGCCGCCCCCACCGCCATTCTGACTACTCCAGGGCATATAATTCGTCCTTCACCGCTCTCATCCCGAGGCGACATCCTCGCCGAGTGCGGTTAACACAGGGTTGCGATTGGTTTCAAAGTGAGAAGATTGGGCCGATGCACAAGGCGATCGCCGCGCATGTGATGCGGCGGCATTAACGCACAAGCCTGTCTGAAATAATTCCGGCACAAGGAAACTCAGCTTCAAGAGAAGCCCTCATATGGCGTGTGCGCGAAGAGGCGTCAACGTCTAAGCGGGGCCATCGGTTCCGATCCGTTCGAAAACCGATATCGTATAGGCGAATTCGTCGTTTTCGCCGCGCGGGTAATGTTGGCTTGAGGCCTCGCGCCAAATGGCGGGATCGAGGCTCGGGGAAACGGACATCGCCGTCGGGATTGGCATGCACCCTGGTAAAGTAGATGCGCGCCGCCTGTGGCAGGAGGGCCGCATACACATCGGCCCCGCCGATGACCATCATCTCCTTGGCGGCTCGCGCCAGCGCGCAGTCACCGGCCACCTTCAGCGCCTGCTCGATGCTCTCGACCGCGATCGCGCCCTGCGGCGCATATTCGCGATTATGCGTCAGGACGATATTGTCTCGCTCGGCCAGCGGCTTTTTCAGCGAGACAAACGTTTTCCGGCCCATGATGACGGGCTTGTCCAGGGTGACGCTGCGGAAGTGCTGCATTTCCGAGGGGATGCGCCACGGCAGACGGCCCGCTTGCCCGATCACGCCATTCTCCGCGACGGCCACGACCAGCGCGACGATCGGATCGATTGCCGACATCAGACCGCAACCTCCGCCTTGATCGCCGGATGCGGGATGGTAATCCTCGATATGGAAATCGTCATAGACGAAGTCGAACAGCGAGCGCACATCCGGGTTGATACGGACCCGCGGCATGGCGCGCGGCTCGCGCCGGAGCTGCGTGTCGGCCTGTTCGAGGTGGTTGCGGTAAAGATGCGTATCGCCGAAGGAATGAATGAACTCGCCGGGCGCATAGCCGGTCACCTGCGCGACCATCATCGTCAAGCAGCGCATAGGACGCGATGTTGAACGGCACGCCGAGGAACACATCGGCGGAGCGCTGATAGAGCTGACAGGACAGCCGCCCGTCGCCGACATGGAACTGGAACAGGCAGTGGCAGGGCGGCAGGGCCATGGCGTCGATCTCGGCCGGGTTCCAGGCGCTGACGATGTGGCGGCGCGAGAACGGATCGGTCTTCAGCCCGTGCAGGAGCTGCGCGATCTGGTCTATGCTGCGCCCGTCCGGCGCCGCCCAGGATCGCCACTGCTTGCCGTAGACCGGCCCGAGCTCGCCGGTTTCATCGGCCCATTCGTCCCAGATGCCGACGCCGTTCTGCTTCAGGTAGCCGATATTGGTGGAGCCTGACAGGAACCACAAAAGCTCATGGATGATCGCCTTCACATGCAGCTTTTTCGTCGTCAGCAGCGGGAAGCCTTCGGCCAGATCGAACCGCAGCTGATGCCCGAAAATCCCCACCGTGCCCACGCCGGTACGGTCCGATCGCGGAACGCCCTTGTCGCGGACGAGGCGGAGGAGATCAAGATATTGCTTCATGGCCTGATCTTAGCGCGAGTCGTTGCGGCATCACAAACCGGGCGTCCCTGCGGCGCGGGCGCAAAAGCCCGCCGCAGAGCCGGCGACTACGAGCGGTCCGGCTGAATGCCGAAGACATCCTCGACCGTAAGCTCGCGCGCTTCCTCTTCCTCTTTGACCCGGTCGGCTTCGCGCCGGCGAACCAGCGTCTCGGGTTCGGCCGCGGTCTGATCGGCGGGAAGCAGCGTGCCGGCTTCTTCCGGCTCGTCGGGCAGCCCGGCGTCGCGCCGCTCCTGCTCCAGGCGCCGGGCGGCCTTGCCAACTTCCGCATCCAGGTCGATCTGCGAGCACAGGCCAAGCGCAACCGGGTCCTGCGGCTGCAGATTGGCCGAATTCCAATGGGTGCGCTCACGGATCGCCTCGATGGTCGGCTTGGTGGTGCCGACGAGGCGCATGATCTGCGAATCGCGTAGCTCGCCATGGTGGCGCAGCAGCCAGAGGATGGCGTTCGGACGGTCATGCCGCCGCGACAGCGGCGTGTATTTCGGCGCGCGCTTGGTCTTCACCGCCGGGATCTCGACCTTCGATTTGGCCAGCTGCAGGCGGTAATTCGGGTTATCCTGCGCCTTCTGGATTTCCTCTCGGGTCAGCTGACCGGAGGATATCGGGTCCATCCCCTTGATGCCATGCGCGACGTCGCCATCGGCGATGCCTTTCACTTCGAGCACATGCAAGCCGCAAAATTCGGCGATCTGGTCGAATGAGAGCGCAGTATGCTCAACCAGCCAAACGGCCGTCGCCTTAGGCATCAATGGCGTTTGTGTCATAAATTTCTCCCGTGCCCTGCAAGGCTTCTTGCAGGAATATTGTCATTTACGATGCGTGGAGGAAGGGCTTCGTTCGCATCAAAGCTCAAATTGGATATATGCGCTAAGAGGCAAAGACGCAAATAATCTTGGCGCCGGACCCAACAAATCGTGGCAGAGCGCCGATTGCGCACGCTCTATATGGTTAAAATGATTTTGCCGATATGAGCATTGGTCTCCATGCGGCGGTGCGCATCGGCGGCCCTTTCCAGCGGAAAGCTGCTGTCGATCACCGGCTTAACCCGGCCCGAGGCCAGCAGGGGCCACACCTTGTCCTCAAGCGCGCGGGCCAGATGTGCCTTGACCTCCATCGTCCGCGCCCGCAGCGTCGAGCCGGTCAGCGTGATCCGCTTGAGCATCATGCGTGTGAAATCCACGTCCGCTTTCGGCCCATGCTGGAACCCGATCTGGTGAATGCGGCCATCCTCGGCGGCGCTCAGCAGGTTGCGCTGCACGTAATCGCCGCCGATCATGTCGAGGATGAGATCGACGCCCCGGCCGCCGGTTTTCTCCTTGATGACGGCGACAAAATCGGCCTCGCGGTAGTTGATGGCCACGTCGGCGCCCAGCCCTTCGCAAGCGGCGCATTTTTCCGCGCTGCCGGCGGTGGTGAACACGGTGGCGCCGAACGCTTTTGCGAGCTGGATCGCCGTCGTGCCGATGCCGCTCGATCCGCCATGCACGAGAAAGCTCTCGCCCGCCTGCAGCTTTCCACGCTCGAACACATTCTGCCAAACCGTGAAAAAGGTCTCCGGCAGGCCAGCGGCGTGGACCGCGTCGAAGCCGCCGGGAAACGGCAAGGCGGCACGTTCGTCGGCGACGCAATACTGCGCATAGCCGCCGCCGGTAACCAGCGCCGCAACCTTATCGCCGATGCGAAACCGCGTCGCGCCCGCGCCAAGTTCAACCACCTCTCCGGCGATCTCCAACCCCGGAATGTCGGATGCGCCCGGCGGCGGCGGGTACAACCCCTTGCGCTGCATCACGTCGGGACGGTTGACTCCAGCGGCCTCGACCTTGATCAGCAACGCCCCCGCGCCCGGTTTCGGGACCGCTGCCTCCACGGGCTGGAGCACCTCCGGCCCGCCCGGTTCCCGAATGGCTATGATCGTCATTTTTGCGGGCGGGGTCATGCCGCTTATCCCTCAGCCGTTGCTGGAACGCTTTTCTGCGTTTCGCCATCATGATGCGAAACAAAAAGAGCCAGCAGGTCACTTGTCGCGCAATCACGAGTGCCGCGTTGAATCGATTGCATTTGCGTACCATACTTGGTGGATAGGAGAAACAGAGCACACGCTCGTGTCAATCCGATGCTGAAGAGAACGTACAATGCTGTCTATGCCGCGATAAAATGGAGCGCGGCGTATGACCAAGCGACTTCGGGTTCATATAGGGAAGCAGTGCATACGCTGACCAAAGTATATCATGTGCTCCAAATTGGAAGAGACTACAATCGAGCCCTGTATGACCTCAACTTACTTTTGGGATGGCTTTTGTGCAAGGTAGGAGATTACAAAGAGGCGTTGGAGGTGCTCACCATTGCAAGATCGCAGATAGAGGGTAATTCTCCACTTGGTAAGTACGACAGAGATTATCTAATCACCTTTTGTAATTGGAATATCCGGTACGCGGCCGGCATGTCCGATGTTGTTCACACCCTTGCCGATGCAACATCAAAGGGGAGCTTCGACTTTTCTAAACTTGAAAATGTCACAGCCCGATTTAAGCGACAATTTCCGCTGTGGCCTCCATGACTGGCATTTCATAGCTCTGCTCAGACGATAGATGGGAGATGGATCGCATGGAATGGGATGATGCGCGGCCGAAGAAAAAGCCGTCCCACGAATTGGGCGCCGACCTTGCGGTGCTCTCAGTGAGCGAGCTGGAAGACTATCTCGCGGTGCTGTCCGCGGAGCGCCAGCGGGTCGAAACGATGCTGGTGGCGAAGAAGGCTTCGCAGGAAGCGGCGCATTCGGCTTTCAAGAATTGATCACTGTAGGGATTTTTACGAAGGGATTCCGGCGGAAGGGCTTGCATCCGGCAAGTTTAACCAAATTTTATGTTTCTCGGGGCACAGTGGATGCAACCCGGATAATCTCCGGAATATCACATCTGTCTTCGAGTCCTCCCCGTTGACCTGATGCCGCGATCCGATCGCGGCATTTTTTTTGACGGCTTCGCGGGCTCGCGTCTAACCCGCTAAACGGCCTTGAAAATCCCCGCAGACGCGCATCTCGGGGCGCGGGTGTTCATCAGTTTGCTAAAAAACGCTTGCATAGCTAAACCTAAATTAAACATTATTGGCTATCAGCTTGCGGTTTAAGGCGCAGATGTTACCAGCTGGTTGGGTCAGAGTAGATGAGTAGCAAGTCGGGCATCATGCCTCCCGCGCAGGGTCGAAGCGTCACCATTCCCTTCCGGCACAAATCCGGTCAGCAGGATCAGTTTCTGTCGCTGTTTCGCGAGGGCATGGCGCTTGTGGAGGCGACCGCGAACTATCTCGATGGTCCAGGACGACGCGAATCGAAATGCCTGACGCCCTATATTTCGCTGTCATACGCAACGGAAAGCATGCGCCTGACGACGCGGCTCACCCAGCTTGCCACCTGGCTGCTCGCCCGGCGCGCGGTGATGAACGGCGAGCCGATGCCGCCTGTCGGCAGCGCCAACGACCCGCTGCTTCTCCCCCCGATCACCAGGATGGGCGGAACCAAGGGCTATGACGACCTGCCGGCCAAGCTCAAGGAGCTGATCGAGGCGGGCTACAAGCTGCATGAGAAGATCTACCGCTTCGATGCGGCGGAACGGGGCCTGGCGACGCCGATACCCCGTAGGCCGAACGCCGTCGCCGCGCAAGTCGCGCAGATCCAGGCGGCCTTCGCGCGCTGATCGTCCCAAATTGGGGCGGACATCGGCTTCGACCGTAAGCGCCGGAACCGGATTGATAGTCCCGCCACATCCGACCGTCCGGGCACCGCCCCGAAGGCCGGAGCGACGGCGGAGCGATCAGCCCAGAAAGCCTTCGAACTTCTTCTTGAACTTGCTGAGCCGGCCGCCGCGGTCCATCAATTGCTGATTGCCGCCGGTCCAGGCCGGATGGGTGTTCGGATCGATGTCGAGATTGAGCGTGGCGCCTTCGGAACCATAGGTCGAATAGGTCTCGAATGACTCGCCGTTCGTCATCACGACCTTGATCTTGTGGTAATCGGGGTGAAGTTCTTTTTTCATGGCCTAACGCCTTCCGCCTCGCATCTGCCCGCGCCGGATGACAGCATCCAAACCTTGGGAATTTCGGTGATAGCTTCCTATATCGCACTTGGCCTCGCGGTGACAAGACGCGTGTTTCTGCCGCGGCCAGGGCTAAGCGTGCTTGATCCGGGCATGAAATCGCCGCAGTAATTTGTGTGAATTCCGCACATGGCAACAGCACCACGAAGACGGGAAGGGCCGAGACTAATGAAGAGTGTGAGCGTAGGCCTCCACGCGACAACACCGCCAGCCGCCCACGCCGTTGAGAAAACGGATCAAGCTGAGCTGACCGAATCGAGCCGGCGCCGCCGCTCGACGGAAAAACTATGGGCGCTGCGTCCCTATCTGACGCAGTACAAATTCACCTTGATCGGCGCAACGGTCAGTCTGTTTGTGGCGGCGGGCGCGACGCTGGTGCTGCCGGTCGCCGTGCGGCGCATGATCGACTTCGGCTTCTCCAGCGACAATCCCGCGCTGGTCAACAGCTATTTCGGCGGGTTGCTGCTGCTCGCAGGCGTGCTGGCCGTCGCGAGCGCCATGCGCTTCTATTGCGTCAGCTGGCTGGGGGAACGCGCCGTTTCCGACATACGGGCAAGGGTATTTGCCCATCTCACGACGCTGAGCCCCGCCTTTTACGAACAGACCCATTCCGCCGAGCTGATGTCGAGGCTGACCGCCGACACCACGCAGATCAAGGACGCGATCTCCACCGCCGTCAGCCAGGCGCTGCGCAATCTGGCGCTGATGATCGGCGCGCTGGTGATGATGGTGCTGACCAGCGCCAAGCTGAGCGCCCTGGCGATCGGGGTCATTCCCCTGGTCGTGTTCCCGCTGCTCGCCTTTGGCCGCACGGTGCGCCGCCTTTCGCGCAGCGCGCAGGACGAACTCGCGAGCGCATCGACCTATGCGGCGGAGAATCTTGCCGCGCCGCGCACCATGCAATCCTTCACCTTCGAGCCGGTGGTGATCCGCCAATATCGCAATGCGGTCGAAAACTCGTTCCAAGCGGCCCGCCGCCGCGTCTCCGCACGGGCCTGGCTGACAGCTACAGCCACCTTCCTGTTGTTCGGCGCGGTGGTGGCCATCCTGTGGCTTGGCGCCAATGACGTGCTCAGCGGCGCGATGACCGGCGGGCGCCTGGCGCAATTCGTTCTCTACGCCGCCTTCGCGTCGAGCGCGACAGCGGTGCTGTCGGAGATCTGGGGCGAAGTGCAGCAGGCGGCGGGCGCGGCCGAGCGGCTGGCCGAGATCATGGCGGTAGAGCCTGATGTGGTATCGCCGGCCAATCCCAAACCCTTTCCGCCCAAGGCGAAAGGCGAGATCCGCTTCGACAAGGTCTCCTTCCATTATCCGGCGCGGCCCGACATGCCGGTGTTCAAAGATCTGAGCTTTGCCGTCAATTCCGGCGCACGGATCGCCATTGTCGGCGCGTCCGGCGCGGGCAAATCCACCCTGTTCAGCCTGATCATGCGCTTCTACGATCCGCAAGGCGGCGCGGTCCTGGTCGACGGCGTCAATATTCGCGAGGCCGATCTGACCGCGCTTCGGCGCCGCATCGCCTACGTCCCGCAAGACCCGGCTGTCTTCGCCGCCAGCATTGCCGACAACATCCGCTATGGCGCGCCCGACGCCACCGACGAAGACGTCCGCCGCGCGGCGCGCACCGCTCTGGCCAGCCCCTTCATCGACGTCCTGCCGCTCGCCTATGAAACCCCGCTCGGCGAGCGGGGCGTCACCCTGTCCGGCGGGCAAAGGCAGCGCATCGCGATCGCGCGGGCGATTTTGCGCGACGCGCCGATCCTGCTGCTCGACGAAGCCACGAGCGCCCTCGACGCCGAGAGCGAAAACCTGGTGCAGACCGCCCTCAACCGAGTGATGCAGGAGCGCACGACACTGGTGATCGCGCATCGCCTGGCCACTGTGCTCAGCTCCGACCGCATTCTGGTGCTCGACAAGGGCAAGATCGTCGAGGAGGGCACGCATCACGGCCTGATCGAGCGCGGCGGCGTTTACGCCCGTCTCGCCGAACTGCAATTTTCCCGCGAAGCCGGCGCCGCATAAGTTTTCGGCCGGCCTCGCCGATCCCTCACGAATCACCTAGCGTCCCGCCTGACCGGATGATCGGCGGCGGGGACATCGATGACGGAGAGTTTTGCCAAGCGCGGCAGGCGGCACGGCTTCAGCCAGTCGGGCGCCTGGAAGCCGTATTCGGCCCGCGCCAAGACGGTTGGCGAATTCGTGCCGGCCCTGATGAAACCGGCCTTCGAGAAATATGGCTTCCCGGCCGCCGCGATTCTCACCGACTGGGCCGCCATCGCCGGCACCGAGCTGGCCGCTTTCACCGCGCCGGAGCGGCTGAAATGGCCACGCAAATCCTCCGACGCCGAAGATGCGGGCCGGGCGGGCGCCACCCTGATCCTGCGGGTCGACGGCCCGCGCGCCCTGGAAGTGGAGCATTTGCGGCCCCGGCTGATCGAACGCATCAACGCCAGCTTCGGCTACCGCGCCGTGGCGGATATCCGCGTGCTGCAGGCGCCGCTGGCCCGGCGCGATGCGCCCAGAAAGCGCCTGCCGCCGCCGTCTCCCGCGAAGGCCGCCATGTTTGCCGGTTTCGGCGAAGACCGCCTCAAGCAGGCTCTGGCGCGCATAGCGGCAGGCATCGAGGCGGCCGTCCCGTCCGCGCCGGCATCGCAGCGCCATTGATTTAATTTCACGCCGATGTCATCGCCGCCCTGATAGCCGCGCTCGACAGCGCCCGCGTCTCGTCCTATGTCTTTTCCCAAGAAGACCGTAGCACATGCCGCGCCCCCGCTGCCGAGGAGGCCGTCAATCGCCTGAAGGAGATGCACTTGTTGACCCCGTTCTTTTCCCCCATGGTTTTCGCCTCCCGCCGCAGGGTGCTCACCGGCGCGATCGCGACGCTGCTCACCGCGGCAACCCTCGTCCTGGCGCCTGCCGGAGCGCGCGCCCAGGCGCCGCTGAAGCCCGATGTCGATGTCGCCGAGCTGATGAAGACGGACGACCTGCCCGACAACGTCATGGGCAAGGCTGACGCGCCCTATACGATCGTCGAATATTCTTCCATGACCTGCCCGCATTGCGCCGCCTTCCACAAGGAGGTGCTGCCCAAGATCAAGGCAAAATACATCGACACCGGCAAGGCCAAATACATCATCCGCGAATTCCCGCTGGACAGTGTCGCCGCTGCCGCCTTCATGCTGGCGCGCTGCGTCGATCCGTCGAAATATTTTGAATTTGTCGATCTGCTCTATTCCAATCAGGAAGAATGGGCGTTCAAGGACAATCCAATTCCGGGCCTGCAGAAATTCGCCAAGCAGGTGGGCTTCACCGAGGAGAAGTTCAACGAATGCCTGAAGGACGCCAAGCTCCTGAAGCATGTCGAGTGGGTGCGCGACCGGGGCAGCAAGCTGTTCGGAGTCAAGGCGACGCCGACCTTTTTCATCAACGGTGTCCGGCTGAAGGGCGTCGATGCCGACGCCTTCGACAAGATCATGGGCGGCGACACCAAGAGCTGAGCTGAATTCTGCCATTCTGGCGGGCTAACGTCCCGCCAGAATGGCCGAGCATCAACGGGGCGAGCAAGCATGAAAGCAAAGCGTGCAGCACTTTTCTTGCGATGGCCCAGGCCGTCGCTGATATGCGGCGCCATTGGCGTCGCGGCGGCGCTTTCGGGCTGCGCCAGCGGCCTGCCGGAAGGGCTCGGCGCTGCTTCAGGTGCAGGCACCAAGGTCGAGGCGAACACCACCGAACTGGCCAAGGCCGGGCCCCTGGGGGAAAAGACGATGGGCCAGCCCGGTGCTCCGGTGACGGTCATCGAATATGCCTCGCTCGGCTGCCCGATATGCGGGGCCTTCCATCAGAAGGTGTTCCCGCAATTCAAAAAGGCCTATATCGATACGGGCAAGGTCTATTTCATCTATCGCGAATTTCCCATCGGGCCATCCCCGGCGGCCGCCGCTCAGGCGGCCCGCTGCGTCTCCGACAAGCAGTATTTTCGCGTCAATGACAAGTTCATGGCCAATAAGGGCCAGTGGAACGGCCGCCAGCCCGACCCGAACCTGCTCTACAAAATTGTGCAGGATACCGGTTTGAAGCGCTCCGAGTTTGACAGCTGCATGGCGAATCAAAACATTAAGGATGGGATCGTTTGGGTCAAACAGCGGGGGCGGGAGCTTGGCGTGCAGGGTACGCCGACCTTCTTCATCGGTGGCCAGCATGTGCGCGGCGTTCTGAATTATGACGAGATGCGCAAGGTGATAGACGAGCATCTCCAAACCGCGGCGAAGCCAGCGTAGCCCCGCCCGCTCGCGACGGCGCCCGCCAGCGAGCAAGAGGGATTGCCAGTGCAGATTACGCGTCTACGCCTTTTGGGCTTCAAATCATTCGTCGAGCCCACCGAACTGCTGATCGAGCCGGGGCTGACGGGCGTCGTCGGTCCCAATGGCTGCGGCAAGTCCAATCTGCTCGAAGCGCTGCGCTGGGTGATGGGGGAAACCTCATACAAGAACATGCGCGGCGGCGCGATGGATGACGTGATCTTCGCCGGCACCGACCTGCGCCCATCCCGCAACATGGCTGAAGTCACCATCTCGCTGGACAATAAGGCGCGCCGTGCGCCGGCCGAATTCAACGACAGCGACACGCTGGACATCTCCCGCCGCATCCAGCGCGAGGCCGGCTCGATCTACAAGGTCAATGGCAGGGACGTGCGCGCCCGCGACGTGCAGCTGCTGTTCGCCGATGCCGCGACCGGCGCCCGCAGCCAGGCGCTGGTCCGCCAGGGCCAGATCAGCGAGATCATCAGCTCCAAGCCGCAGGACCGCCGCCGCATCATCGAGGATGCCGCCGGGATCGCCGGCCTGCATGGCCGCCGGCACGAAGCCGAGCTTCGCCTCAAGGGCGCAGAAAGCAATGTCGAGCGGCTGAAGGACGTGATGGGCCAGCTCGGCTCGCAATTGCAGAGCCTGAAGCGGCAGGCGAGGCAGGCGCAGCGCTACAAGGAAATTTCCACCGAGCTGCGCAAATATGAAGCGGTGCAGGCGCACCAGCAATGGACCGCCGCATCCGGGCAGGTGACGGCGGAGGAAGCCGCGCTTCTGGAGGCGACCCGCGCCGTCGGCCAGCTTACCCAAGCCGAATCCGCCGCCTTGCGCGCCCAATCCGAGATCGCCGACACGCTCCAGCCCTTGCGCGAGGAAGAAGCCACGCGCGCCGCCGTTCTGCACAGGCTGGAAGTCGAGCGCCAGACCCTGGAACGCGAGGAAGAACGCGCCAAGCTGCGCCATGGCGAGCTGGAAACGCGTCTCGCGCAGCTCCAGAAGGATATCGAACGCGAAACCGACGCCATCGGCGAAGCCAAGGAGCTGCTGAAAAAGCTCGATCAGGAAGAGGAAGACCTGCGCGGATCGAGCGAGGACGATGCCGCCGCTCGCGAGATCCTGCAGGAGGGCGTCGCCGACGCCGCCGATGCGCTTAGCGCCGCCGAGACCGCGCTCCAGACCGCGGTTATCGAGGATGCCGACGGCCGCGCCCGCGCGCGCCCAGGCCGATGCACGCATTCAGGAATGCGCCACCCGCACTGCCCGCCTGACCGCACAACTCGCCGATGTGGAGCGCCAGATCGCCGCGCTCGGCGGCGCGCATGGCGGCATGGCCGAGACGGAAGCTTTGCGCGAACAGGTGGCGCGTTTCGCCGAGGAGCTTGAGATCGTCGAAGCGCAAACCGCCGATGCGGAAGCCGCGCTTCCCGAAGCGAGGTCGCGCGAGCGCGATGCACGGGAAGCCGCCCAGCAGGCCCGGCTGAAGGCACGCCAGCTCGAAACCGAGGTCGCCACCCTCGTGAAACTGCTGATGCCTGACGCGGGCGCCAAATGGCGGCCGGCCGTGGATGCCATCCGCGTTTCGCCCGGCTATGAGATCGCCCTTGGCGCCGCCCTGACCGACGATCTTGACGCCGGGCTGGACAAAACTGCGCCCGTGCGCTGGACCATCATCGCCGGCGACGGCGACCCTGCCCTCCCCGAAGGCGCCATCGCGCTCAACGCTTTTGTCGACGGCCCCGAGGAACTCGCCCGGCGGCTTGCTCAGATCGGCGTCGTCGACCGCGCCGTCGGCTCCAGCCTGCAGCCCATGCTGAGGCCGGGCCAGCGGCTCGTCAGCCGCGAAGGCGATGTCTGGCGCTGGGATGGCTTCGTCGCGGCGGGCGACGCCCCTACGGCGGCCGCCAAGCGCCTCTCCGAGCGCAACCGGCTTGGCGACCTCGAACAGCAGGTCGCGGCCTATGTCGCGCAGGCCGGTGAAGCCGAGCAGCTTCGCGAAGCCGCCAGCGACGCCGTCAACCGCGCCCAGCAGGAGGAAAAGCTGCTGCGCGACCGCTGGCGCCGGCTGCAAAACGACGCCGCCATCGCCCGCGACACCCTCGCCAAGGCGGATCGCGTCAATCAGGAGCACAAAGCCAAGCTGGCCAGCCTCACCGAAGGCGCCAAGCGCTTCGCCGAAGCCCGCGAGGAAGCCGCCGCGCAGCAGGCCGAGGCCGAGTTGCTGCTCGGCGTACTCGCCCCCGCCAAGGATCTGGACGCGCGACTTGCAGCACTGCTGGCGCAGCGCCTCCGCCAAGCGCGGCGCCTTCACGGACGTCAAATCGCGGGCCGACGGCATAGAGCGGGAGATCCGCGCGCGCCAGACCCGCCTCGAAGCCATTTCCGCCGAGCGCCATCGCTGGCTCGGCCGCGACGGCAGCGCCGAAAAGCAGATCGCCACGCTGCATGATCGCCTCGGCGAAGTGCGCCAGGAGATGGGCGGTCTTGCCGAGCTGCCCGCGAAAATCGAAGCGCGGCGGCAAAAAATCCTCAACGAGCTGAGCCAGGCCGAAGAGGCGCGCCGCCAGGCCGCGACCCGCCTCGCCGAAGCGGAGCATGCGGTCCGCGACCATGAGCGCGGCCTGCGTGAGGCGCAAGGCGCACTCGGCAAGGCACGCGAGGATCGCGCCCGCATCGAGGCCCGGATGGAAGCGGCGCGGGAGAAGCGGCGCGACCTCGCCCGCATCATCCGCGAGACGTTCGAATGTTCCGCCGAGGACTGCCTGGCCGTTGCCGGTGTCGATACGGCCAAGCCGCTTCCCGCCCATGACGAGGCCGAGCAGGCGATCATCAAGCTGAAGGCCGACCGCGAACGGCTCGGCGGCGTCAATCTGCGCGCCGAGGAAGAGGCCGAGGCGCTGGGCGCCGAATTCGATGGCCTGGAGAAGGAGCGCGCCGACCTGGAAGAGGCGATCGCCAAGCTGCGCCAGGGCATTCTCAGCCTGAACAAAGAGGGCCGCAAGCGCCTGCTCGACGCCTTCGAGACCGTGAACGGCCATTTCCAGCGCCTGTTCAAGGTGCTGTTCGGCGGCGGCGAGGCCGAATTGCAGCTCATCGAAAGCGACGACCCGCTGGAGTCCGGCCTCGAAATCCTCGCCCGCCCGCCCGGCAAGAAGCCGCAAGTGCTGACGCTTCTCTCAGGCGGCGAGAAGGCGCTGACCGCCCTCGCCCTCATCTTCGCCGTGTTCCAGACCAACCCCTCGCCGATCTGCGTGCTCGACGAGGTCGACGCCCCGCTCGACGACGCCAATGTCCACCGCTTCTGCGCCATGCTGGACGAGATGACCAAGACCACCGACACCCGCTTCCTGGTCATCACCCACAACCCGATCACCATGGCCTGCATGAGCCGCCTGTTCGGCGTGACGATGCAGGAAAAGGGCGTCAGCCAGCTCGTCTCGGTCGATCTGCAGACGGCGGAGCGCTTTCGCGAGGCGGGTTGAGCCGCGCCTCGCTTCTCAGCCTCAATCTGATCGCCTTACCGTGTGGCTTCCGGCCCTGATGACGACGCCATTCCCGCCTTGGCCTGGCCATCTTCTTATCTTTAAAATACAATCGCCACCGGAAGCGCGGGGGCTATAGTCCGAACCCGGAGCATCACGCAAGCGGAGAGAGGCCGCATCGTTCGTCCAACTGAAAATCCATGAGATTGAATTGCACGGCGAGAACGCCGGCATAAGGGAGAAAACGCGGATGACTGAAACAGTGGATACACGCCTGCGAAGCTTTGCCATCAGCGGCGTGATGGCCCTGTCGGCACTGTTAGGTATGAACATGGCCGCCTATGCGGGATCGGTATCGAGCACCTCGTTCGGTACCACCGCCGACGGCAAAGCCGTGACGCTCTACACGCTCACGAACGAGCATAATGCAACCGTCAAATTCATGAACTATGGCGGCATCATCACGCAGATCAACGTCCCCGATCGGGCGGGACATATCGGCAATGTGGTGCTGGGCTTCGGGACAGTCGCGGAATATGAGGCGAAAAGCCCTTATTTCGGCGGTCTGATCGGCCGGTACGCCAACCGTATCGCCTTGGGCAAATTCACGCTCGACGGCAAGACCTATACGTTGAACACCAATAATCCCCCCAACACCCTGCACGGCGGCAAGAAAGGCTATGACAAGGTCGTCTGGACCGTAAAGCCGCTGGATGGCGCCTCGGCTGAGCTAACCTATACGAGCCCCGATGGTGAGGAAGGCTATCCCGGCAACCTCAATGTCAAGGTCGTCTACAGCTGGACCGATGACAATGAGCTCAAAATCGCGTATGAGGCGACCACCGACAAGCCGACCGTCATCAACCTGACGAGCCATTCCTACTTCAATCTCGGTGGCGATGGCTCGGGGAGTATCGAGGGCCATATTCTCGGCGTCAACGCGGATAAATTTACGCCTGTCGATGGCGGCGGCATTCCCACAGGGGAGATCAAGCCGGTTTCCGGCACGGCCTTCGATTTCCGTGTAGCCATGCCTATTGGCCCGCGCTTGCGCTCCAACGATCCGCAGATGGTCAATGGGCGCGGCTACGATCATAATTTCGTCGTCAACCAGAACGGCAATGCTCTGACGGTCGACGCCACCCTGTACGATCCCTCGACCGGCCGCAGCATGACGATATCGAGCGACCAGCCAGGCCTGCAATTCTACACCGGCAACTTCCTCGACGGCACGACCTACGGACCGGCCGGCAAGCAATATCGTCAGGGCGACGGCCTCTGCCTGGAGCCCCAACATCTGCCGGATTCGCCCAATCATCCGAATTTTCCCTCGACCCGGCTCGATCCCGGCCAGACCTTTAAGGCGCTGACCGTGCATAAGTTCTCTACTGACGCGTCCTGATCCGCCGCAGCGGCGTCCGCAATAACGACGTCGTCAAGACCTGCGGGCGCCGATGCACCCTGCGACCGTGAGCGGCGTTTCTCGGTGCTCGGCTCGCCGTGTCAAGGCGTGCCCTTTCGTGAAGTGGCGGCTACATGCTAAAGTTCGGGATGTTTCCGGAATGGGCGCAAGCCATAGACCCGGACGGTGCATCCGCAGCGAAGCCGCATGATCACGATCCGCGATATCACCCCCGACGATGTCCCCACCGTCACCCGCTTCTACACTGGCCACGTCCTGCACGGCACCGCGACTTTCGACGAGGCCGCGCCTTCGGTCGAGGAGATGGGCCGCAAGGTTCACAAGGTCGGCGCGCAAGGCCTGCCCTGGCTCATCGCCGAGGTGGATGGGACCGTCGCCGGTTATGCCTATGCAGACCGGTTCCGCGAGCGTTCTGCCTATCGATTTACCTTGGAGGATTCGGTGTATGTCGATCCGGCGCAGCATCGGCGCGGCATCGGGCGCGCTTTGCTGACTGAGTTGCTCGCGCGCAGCGAGACTCTCGGCTATCGGCAGATGATCGCCGTCATCGGCGACAGTGCCAATCATGGCTCGATCGGCGTGCATATGGCGCTCGGCTTCCAGCATGTCGGCGTCTATCGGTCCGTGGGGCTGAAATTCGGGCGCTGGCTGGATGTGGTGCTCATGCAGCGCAACCTGGGCGACGGCGCCCGGAGCGTGCCGGTCTAGGGATGTTTATCGTCGTCCGGGGCGACAGGAACCGGTGACGTGCGGCGCATGAAGGCACTTCCTCTTTGGCCGCTCATGATCTAATCTCCGGCAAAATTCCAAGCGCCGGCTTGCCCCCGCGCCTTTCCTCCGAGGTCATCCATGGCTAAGCCCCCCGGCGGCGATCGCGGGTCGCGCGGCGAACCCGATTACAGCGACATCAAGAGCCGGCTCGACAAGCTCGGTGGCGAACTCAATCAGGTGAAGCGCCGCAATCCTCCACCGCCCGAAGGCGACCCGGCGGCGCGCGGCAAGGCCATGGGCTTCGCCTTCCGGCTTGCGACTGAACTGGTGGCGGGCGTGTTCGTCGGCGGGCTCGTTGGCCTCGGGCTCGATCGCCTGTTCGGCACTGCGCCCATATTACTCATTGCATGTTTGCTTTTCGGGGTTGCCGGGGGGCTGCTCAATTCTGTAAGAGCAGCACGACAGATGCAAAAAGACCTGCAGAGCGATCGATAGGTGACGGGCGTGACAGCGCAGACTTGGACACTTGCACAAGCCGACATTCCCGATGCCGCCGCAACGCATGGCGCGGAAGCGGCACATGGGGCCGCGCACGGTTCGACCGGCATCAACCCGATGCACCAGTTCGAGATCAAGCGCATCGTCCCGATCGATCTGTTCGGCGTGGACGCATCCTTCACCAATTCGGCGCTGTTCATGCTGATCGCGGTCGGGGTGGCCAGCCTGTTTCTGATCTACGGCATGCGCGCGCATACACTGGTGCCGGGACGCCTGCAGTCGATGGCCGAGCTGTCCTACGAATTCGTCGCCAACATGGTGCGCGAGAACACCGGCAAGGAAGGGATGCAGTATTTCCCCTTCATCTTCACGCTGTTCATTTTCATCCTGGCGCTGAACATGCTGGGAATGGTGCCTTATTCCTTCACCGTCACCAGCCACATCATCGTCACCTTCGCCATGGCGGCGTTCGTTTTCCTGTTCGTGGTTGTCGTGGGCTTCGTCAAGAACGGCCCCGGCTTCCTGAAGCTGTTCGTCCCCAAGGGCGTGCCGGTCTTGATGCTGCCGCTGATCTCGGTGCTTGAGGTGTTTTCCTTCTTCATCCGGCCGATCAGCCTTTCGGTGCGGCTTTTCGCCAACATGATGGCCGGGCACATGATGTTGAAAGTGTTCGGCGCCTTCGTCATCGGTCTCGGGCTGCTTCTCGGTTGGGCGCCGCTTTTATTCATGGTGGCGCTGACAGGGCTGGAAATTCTCGTCGCCTTCCTGCAGGCCTTCGTCTTCACCGTCCTGACCTGCATCTATCTCAACGATGCGCTTCACGTGCATCACTGAATTCACATCGAAAATCCGATCGTACTCAAGGAGACTTCACATGGACGCAGCAGCAGCAAAGCTCATCGGCGCGGGGATCGCCTCGACGGCGCTCATCGGCGCCGGGCTCGGCATCGGCAACATTTTCGGCAACTACCTCGCCGGCGCCCTGCGCAACCCGTCGGCCGCACCCGGCCAGTTCCCGAACCTGCTGCTCGGCTTTGCGCTGGCCGAAGCGACCGGCCTGTTCGGCCTGATCGTTGCGCTGATCATCCTCTTCGTATTTTAAGCGCGGTCCAAACCGGACAGGCCCAGGTCTTCTGCCATGCGTGGAGCGGGCGCCTCGCGCGGAGCGGGCCTCGCGCATCTTGCCGCCGGAATGAGAGGCAGACATGCCGCAATTCAACGTCAATGATTTCGCGCCGCAACTGATCTGGCTCGCGATCACGTTCGTGCTCCTGTATCTGATCATGTCGCGCCTTGCCTTGCCGCGTGTCGGCGAGGTCCTCAAGGAGCGTAGCGACCGGATCGCGGGAGACCTCGCCGCCGCCGCTAAGCTGCGGGAGGACACCGAGAAAGCCATTGTGGACTACGAGCAGGCGCATGCCGACGCGCGCGCTCGCGCCCACCAAATCGCACGTGAAGCCCGCGACGAAATGACGCGCGACGTGGAGGGTCAGCGTGCAGAGTTGGACCGTACAATCTCTGCGCGCACTTCAGATGCCGAAACACGCATCACTTTGATGAAAGAAGCGGCACTTAGCCATATCGGCGAGATCGCAACAGATACGGCAGAAGCTCTGCTTGCCCGTTTATTAGGCAAATCCGTGGATCGTTCAGAGTTGCAGGGCGCAGTGAACGAAGTGCTTGGAAAGTGACGAAGGTGTGATATGTTTGCTGCTCCCGAACTTTGGGTTCTTGTATCGTTCGTCCTCTTCATAGCGCTTCTCGTGTATTATAAAATACCTAATAAAGTAGCTAAAGCATTGGATGATCGCGCCGGGAGAATCCGTGCCGAGCTTGAGGAGGCGCGTCGCCTTCGCGAACAAGCTCAGTCGATCCTGGCAGATTACCAGCGCAAGCATCGAGATGCCGAAAAAGAGGCGGAAGATATTATCGCGATGGCGCGGAGAGAGGCACAGTTTTACGCACAAGAGTCGCACAAGGCACTCGATGAGTCCTTGCAGCGGCGCGTGAAGCTCGCCGAGGAAAAGATCGCGCGTGCCGAGGAGCAAGCGGTTCAAGATATCCGTTCCAGATCGGTGGACGCGGCGGTTGCCGCGAGCCAGGTGCTGATCGCGCGCGAACTCAAAGGTAAATCGGCGGAAGACTTGGTCGACAAAAGCATAAGAGATGTAAGCGCCAAGTTGAATTAATCTGAGGCTATTGGCCCAGGTCTCGTGGGAGGAGAGGAACTAGCCGGGTTCGATGAACCCGGTTTTTTCTTGTCCGCACCGTGGCGATGCTGCGTTAGAGCAGGATCAGCATCCGCTCCCCACGCCAGTAACCATCGGAGTTGCTGCGGAGTACTGGATCCCCGCTTTCGCGGGGGACGACGAAAAAGCGCACTTCCAGGCGCCAGGCCCTAGATCTTAAATTGATGGGTTCGCCTCAATCGATCACCGCTAATGGTAGAATAGCCGCGGCAGGTAGAGCGTCAGCTCCGGAATGAAGGTGATCAGCCCCAAGACCACCAGCAGCGGGATGAGGAACGGCATCACGGCCGCGACGGTGCGCTCGAACGGCATGTTCGCGACGCGCGCCAGGATGAACAGCACCATGCCGACAGGCGGCGTCAGCAGGCCGATCATCAGGTTGAGCACCATGATGACGCCGAACTGAACCGGATCGATCCCCGCCTTCATCACCACCGGCATCAGAACCGGCACTAGGATCGAAATCGCCGCGATCGTCTCCATGAAGCAGCCGACGACCAGCAGCAGCAGGTTGATCAGGACAAGGATGATCAGCGGATTGGTGGTGATCGAAAGCAGCCCGGCGGCGAAGGTCTCGGTGATGCGCGTGGTCGTCAGCACCCAGCCGAACAGCGAGGCCGCGCCGACGATCAGCAGCACGCTCGCGGTGGTCTCGATGGTATCGATCGAGATCTTGTAGAACTGCTTCAGCGTCAGCGTCCGATAGAGGAGACCGCCGAGCAGCAGCGCCCAGGCGCAGGCCGCAACCGCCGCCTCGGTCGGGGTGAACAGCCCGAAGGCCATGCCGCCGATGATGATCGCCGGCGTCAGCAGCGCGGGCACGGCGCGCACGAAGCTGCGTGCCCAGCAGCCGACCAGCGAAAGCGCTGGTCGCGTCCGACGCCGTGGCGGTGCGCGTAATAGGTCACATAGGCCATCAGCGAGCCGGCCATGAGCAGCCCCGGAACGATGCCCGCGGTGAACAGCTGACCGATCGATACATTCGCCATCACGCCGAAGATCACCATCGGCAGCGAGGGCGGAATGATCGGTCCGATGGTCGAGGACGCGGCGGTGATGCCGACCGAGAAATCGTCCTTATAGCCGTGGTCGCGCATCGCCTTGATTTCGATCGTGCCGAGCCCGCCCGCATCGGCGACCGCGGTGCCGGACATGCCGGCGAAGATCACCGAGCCCAGCACATTGACATGGCCCAGCCCGCCGCGCAGCCAGCCGACCGCCGCCGTGGCGAAATCGAAGATGCGGTTGGTGATGCCGGCCGAATTCATCAGATTGCCGGCCAGAATGAAGAACGGCACCGCCAGCAGCGGAAAGCTGTCGACGCCGCCCGCCATGCGGTGCAGCACGACGAAGTCGGGGATATGCGCGATGAAATGGGTGTAGACGAGCGAGGAGATGCCGAGCGCGATGAAGATCGGCACGCCGATCAGCATCACGGCGAAGAAGACGGCGAAGAGAATGGCCATGGGGCTGCGCCTGCCTCAATCGATGAGCGGAAGGTGTTCGGGTTCGACGCGCCGCCAGCCGCCGCGCATATTCATCCAGAAGGCCTGGAGCGCGCGGAACAGCATCAGGAAGACGCCGAGCGCAACGCCGCCATAGACGACGCTCATCGGCAGATCGATGATGGTCATGCGCTGGATCTGCATGCGCTCGGCGATGGTCAGCGAGAACCAGGCGAGGCAGCCGAGAAAGCCGACGCTGAGCACATCGATCAGCGCCCGCAGATATGGCCCGAAGCGGTCGGGAAGAAAATGCTCCAGCATTTCCACCGCGATATTGCTGCGCCTGCGTATCACCACCGCGCCGCCGATGAAGGTCACCCACATCAGCAGATAGCGGGCGATCTCCTCCGTCCAGGCGAGCGAATCGTTCAGCACATAGCGCGTGAAGAATTGCGCGAAGACGACGATGCCGAGCACCCAGAAGACGGCAAAGGCGAGCCAGTCCTCGAAATGATGCTCGATGACGATATCCTCGTCGGCCACGCGATGAGCGGCGCCGGCGCCTCGGCGGCCGGCGATCTCGCGCCGGATTTGGACGGTTCATCCTGCATGAGGCCTGTGTCCCAGAAAGAAGGCCCTATTCCGCATCCCTGCCCTTTCCCTTGGCGGGCGAGGGCGGGCGCGCAGCGGCCGGGAGAGGGCGAGCCCCTCGCACAGGCGCCCGCCGCTTGCAAGTTCGGCCGCGCCCTCGCAGGCGGCCTTGCGGCAGCCCAACCCGCGCGGATCGATCATTTCAGCGCCTGGAGCGCATCATATTGCGCCTGCGTCCACCCGGCGCCGGAATTCGGGATCGTTGTGCAGCGGGATCGCCGCCTTGCGGAACGCCTCGCGGTCCACTTCGACGACGCGTCTTGCCGAGTTCGCGGAACTTATCGGCGAGCTTTCCCTCCGAAGCGCGGATCTCTTCGGTGACCTTGGCGGCCGCCTCGATCAGCACATCGTTGAAGATCTTCTTGTCCTTGTCGTCGAGCTTGGACCAGACATGCCCGCCCACGATCGTCAGCAGCGACTCGGTGATGTGGCCGGTCAGCATGATGTGGCTCTGCACCTCGTAGAACTTCTTGGCGAGGATGGTCGGCAGCGGGTTTTCCTCGCCGTCGACGGTCTTGTTCTGCAACGCCAGATAGACTTCGGAGAAGGCGATCGGCGTGGCATTGGCGCCGACGGATTTGGTGAACATCAGGAACAGCGGCGCCGGCGGCACGCGCAGCTTCATGCCCTTCATGTCCTCGGGCTTTTTGATCTCGCGGTTCGCGGTGACATCGCGCTGGCCGTAATAGTTGAGCGCGATGACCTTATGGCCGGTCTTGTCCTCATAGCCCTTCGCCAGCTCGCGGAAAAGCTTGCTGTCGCGATAGGCCTTCCAATGGTCGAAATCGCGCAGGATGAACGGCGCATTGGTGATGGAAAGCGGCTTGTAGATCGAACCGGCGAAGGCGACGCCCGTATAGATGATGTCGACCGTGCCAAGGCCCAGAGCCTCGTTGATCTGGTTCTCGTTGCCGAGCTGGGAGGCCGGAAACACCTGGATTTCATATCTGCCGTTGGTGCGCTTCTTGATCTCTTCGGCGGCCCAAAGCGCCTGCTTGTGATAGGCCTCGCCCGTCTCATAGACATGCGCCCATTTCAGCACGGTCTGCGCCGAGGCGGCGGTCGGCATGAGCGCGGCCGCCGCCACGCCAAACATCGCGAGCACCGCGCGCAGCGGCGTAAACTTCCCTGCCATGTGCTTCTCCCTTATTCGGACCTTGCCCGGTCGCGTTGCCAGAGCATTGATCCCGAAGGCCATCTGATGTTATCAGGTTGTATGATGACCTGACTGAGACATTAACCAGCAAAGCTAATCGGTGCAATGCATAAAGAGCCTCTGCTCAAGCCATTGCGGTCCACGCGCAGCCGTGCCCAGGAAGTGGTCGCGCGGATCGCGGAAGAGATCGAAGAAGGACGGCTCGCGCCGGGCGCGAAGCTTGCCGACCGAGCAGGCGATGGCCGCGGCGATGGGCGTCAGCCGCACCGTCGTGCGCGAGGCGGTGGCCGCGCTGAAGGCCGACGGCCTGGTCATGACCCGGCAGGGCGCCGGGGCGTTCGTTACGGCCGATACGCAGCGCTCGTTCCGCATCGACCCGTCGGGCCTCGTCTCGCTCGACGATGTGGTCGGCATCATGGAATTGCGGAGCGCCGTCGAGGTGGAGGCGGCGGCGCTGGCAGCGGACCGCGCCAACAAGGCGCACCACCGCGAGATGAATGACCTGCTGCGGCGCGATCGATGCGGCGATCGATAAGGGTGACGGCGCGGTGAACGAAGATTTCGCCCTCCACCGCGCCATCGCGGCGGCTTCAGGCAACCGCCGCTTTGCCGATTTGCTCAATTTTCTCGGCCACCACATCATTCCGCGCCAGACGATCAGGATGGCGCAGCAGAGCGCCGACGTTCAGCGCGCCTATCTGAGCGTAATCCAGCAAGAGCATCGCAGCATCGTCGAGGCCATCCAGAGCCACGACGCAGCAGCTGCGCGCAACGCCATGCGCGGCCATCTCGACCGTTCGCTGCAGCGCTATCGCAGGCTGGCCCGGTCTACGTCCGAGACGCCGGACGCCGATATGGCCTAGACCCACTCCCAATTCTTTGCCTGCCGCGCTTCTCATCCGAAAGCCGCGTAACACCTTCCGGGAAGCGTTTCTAGACCAGGATCATTGCTGACAGAAACGATCCTGATCTCTATCTATTTGCCTGCGCATGATTTTTCAGGAAACCCGGTGTCCACTTTTCCTGATCGTGCTCTAGAAGCGGTACCCGTAGCGGATGCCGAGGCGATCAAGGCCCTCATTGAACTCCTGCGTATAGGCATTCGAGGTGTGCTCGAAATAGACCGACAGGCTGTTATGGTCGTCGAAATGGAAGCCCAGTTCCGCCGGGATGTGGAACAGCAGCCTGGAACCGAGCGCCTTACGGTCGGGATCGCTTGGGTCGAGATTGCCGTCATGGACGGCCGCACCTAGCCCCAAGCCGAAGAAGATGCCGCTCGGCGTCTCATATTGCCAGCGCGCATCGACATAGACGTGACTGGTCTGGCCGCCCGTATTGATCGACGCCCCGACCGCAGGCCGCAGCGTGCCGCCGAAGAAGATCGCCGACGGAGACAGCAGCGCCTCGATATTGATGTCGGCCGTGCCTTTCTCGCGCTGAAAGCCGCTCCAGAGATCGGGCACGTCATGGGCGAGCACGCCGATCTTGAGTTCCGAAACGAGATCGCCTGCCCAGGCCGGCGCCGCAAAGCCAATGGAGCACAGCAGGCAAACCGCAGATCGCTAAATCTTGAAATGAGAAAACCGCAAATGACGCCCCCGTCCTCAGCCTCTGCCAAACACTATGCTCAGCCCGCGCCGGCGGCAAGACCAGCTTCGTGTTCCCCCGCCCCCGCGCAACGGATTACGCACAACGCGTCGCGGAAAAATCACACAAATGCGCCCGCGCTTCTTGGCGAACGCCTACGCGTCCCTGGCATGATGCAGCGGTCTGTTAGTCAGCCCGGCATTCCACTATATTCTACGCTATAAGCAGCCCCGCCTCCGGCTAAGATGCCGATTCTGTCGGCGCCATAAGCAGTGGGCGGGAAACGAACCAGGAATTGCAATGACCAACAGCGCGCCACGCACCGTTCGCCTTCACCCGCAGGACAATGTGATCGTCTGCCTGGACCAGCTTCCGGCAGGCCAGCCGGTTGACGGGCATCGCCACGGCAGGACGCATCCCGCGCGGCCACAAAATGGCGACGAGCGCCCATCGCCAAGGGCGATGCGGTGCGCAAATTCGGCCAGATCATCGGCTTCGCCAGCCAGGATATTGCGCAAGGAGCGCATGTCCATGAGCATAATTGCACGATGGGCGAGTTCGAGCGCGACTATGCCTTTGCCGAGGACAATAGTTGGACGCCGCCCTCGCTCGAAGGGCTGCCGACGCAGTTTCAAGGCTTCCGGCGCGATGACGGCAAAGCCGGCACGCGCAACTATATCGGGGTGCTGACCAGCGTGAACTGCTCGGCGAGCGTGGCGCATTTCGTGGCCAAAGCCGTCGCCGAAAGCGGCATGCTCGACGATTATCCCAATGTGGACGGCGTCGTCGCCTTCACCCATGGCACGGGTTGCGGCATGGCCGATCGCGGCGAAGGGTTCGACCTGCTGCAGCGCACGCTGTGGGGCCACGCCGTAAACCCCAATGTCGGCGGCGCCCTAATGATCGGCCTCGGCTGCGAGGTCATCCAAATTCCGCGCCTCATGGAAGCCTATGCGCTGAAGGACAATGCCCAGTTTCCGGCAGATGACCATCCAGACTGTCGGCGGCACGCGCAAGACCGTCGAACGCGCCGTGGCAATCATCCGCGAGATGCTGCCGATGGTGAACGCCAAGAGCCGTGAAGCCCTGCCGGTTTCGGAGCTGAGCCTTGCCCTGCAATGCGGCGGCTCCGACGGCTATTCCGGCATTTCGGCCAATCCCGCGCTCGGCTATGCGGCAGACCTTCTGGTGCAGGCCGGCGGCACCGCCATCCTGTCGGAAACCCCGGAGATCTATGGCGCCGAACATCTGCTCACCCGCCGCGCCACCACCCGCGCCGTCGGCGAGACGCTGGTCGATCTGATCCACTGGTGGGAGGATTATACGAGCCGGGTGGGCGGCAACATGAACAACAACCCGTCGCCCGGCAACAAGCTAGGCGGGCTGACGACCATCCTGGAAAAATCCCTCGGCGCGGCGGCAAAGGGCGGCACGTCGCCCTTGACGGGCGTCTATCGCTATGGCGAGCCGATCACCCGCAAGGGCTTCGTCTTCATGGACTCGCCCGGCTTCGATCCCTGCTCGGTGACGGGGCAGGTGGCCTCGGGCGCCAACATCATCGCCTTCACCACCGGCCGCGGATCGGCCTTCGGCTACAAGCTCGTGCCGTCGATCAAGCTCGCCACCAACAGCGAGACCTACAAGAACATGACCGAGGACATGGACATCGATTGCGGCGAAGTGCTGAACGGCGTGCCGATCGAAGCGAAGGGGCGCGAGATTTACAGCCTCATTGTCGAGGTCGCCTCGGGCCAGCGCTCCAAATCGGAACTGCTCGGCTATGGCGACCACGAATTCGTGCCCTGGCAGATCGGCGCGGTAATGTAGGCCGCGCCGGTCAGGGAGCGCCGGCAGGCACCGGCGCATCCGCTCTGATGAGGCCCTCTGCCTTGAGATCGTCCCAAACCGCTGCGGGAATCGGCGCATTCAGCAGGTCGGGCGTCGAGCGCGCCTCGGCCGGGTGCTTGGCGCCCAGAATCACGGTGGCGATGGCGGGATGTGCCAGCGGAAACTGCAAGGCCGCCTCGATCAGGCGAACGCCGTGGCGCTCGCATACGGCCTGAAGCTTGCGCACGCGGTCAAGGATTTCCGGCGATGCCGGTTCGTAATTGTACCATGCGCCTTCGACCGGACCGCTGGCGAGAATGCCGGAATTGAACGCGCCGCCCAGCACGATGCCGATGCCGCGCTCGATGCATAGTGGAAGCAGCGTATCCAGCGGCTCCTGCTCCAGCAGCGTATAGCGTCCGGCGAGCAGAAACAGGTCCATGTCGCCGCGCTCGGCAAGCATCTTGCATGCCTGCCATTCATTGACGCCCGCGCCCAGCGCCTTGATGACCCCCTGATCGCGCATCGCCACGCAGGCCTTATAGCCGCCGTTGACGAACTCATCGATATAGTGGTCGCGCGTCGCCTCCGAGCCCTGCGAGAACACGTCCAGATCATGCGCGAACAGGATGTCGAACCGGTCGAGGCCGGTGCGCTCCAGCGAGAACTCGACCGAGCGCATCACCCCGTCATAGGTATAGTCGAACCGCTCGCGGCGCGATGGCACCTCGAACCATTTGCCAATGCCGAGACGCTCCTCCGGCGGGCACACATCCAGCAGCCGCCCGACCTTGGTCGACAGCACATAGGAGGAGCGGTCCTTGGTCCTGAGGAACCGGCCCATGCGGCGCTCGGAATTGCCCAGGCCATATTGCGGAGCGGTGTCGAAATAGCGCATTCCGGCGTCCCACGCGGCCTCAAGCGTGGCGTGCGCCTCATCGTCGCTGATCGCGTAATAGAGATTGCCGAGCGGAGCCGAACCGCAGCCGAGCACGGTAAAATCCAGGCCGCCATTTGCGATGCGTTCCCAGTGACGTGTCTTCATGCGATCCTCCTAGATATGTCACCCATCACCCACCGCCTTCTGGCGCGCGCGGGTGCGCCCGGGCAAGGGTAGGGCCGCGAGTGGGGCCTGCCCAGCAGCTCTCAGCTCCTGATACGTTCGCCGGATCTTGGTATCGAACAGGCAGACTTTCGATGGATCGACGCCCACATGCACGGGCGCGTCGATCGGCGCATCGTAATCCTTCCCCTCCTTGACCAGTATCAGGTCTTTCGCCATCGCGCAGGTGACGATCGTCTCATGGCCGGTCATCTCGGTGGAATAGATCTTCCCGGAAAGCTGGGCGTCCTCCGCGTCAACGATCCGGGAGTCTTCCGGACGGAAACCGAGCGTCACGCCGGAGCGCCGCGCGATGCCCGGCACCGGCACCTTCCCATGCGCGCAGACGAAGAAGCCGTTCTCCACATCGCCCTCGTATGAAGTTCATCGGCGGCGATCCCATGAAGCCGGCGACGAACAGATTGGCCGGGTTCTCGTAGATTTCGCGCGGCGTGTCGATCTGCTGGAGGATGCCGGCATTCATCACCGCCACCCGGTGCGCCAGCGTCATCGCCTCGATCTGGTCGTGGGTCACGTAAATCGTCGTGGTGCCGAGTTCGCGCTGCAGATGCTTCAGCTCGGCGCGCATATGCACGCGCAGCTTGGCATCGAGATTGGACAGCGGCTCATCCATGAGGAACAGGCTGGGGGTGCGCACCATCGCGCGCGCGAGCGCAACGCGCTGCCGCTGGCCGCCGGATAATTGCCGGGGATAGCGCTCCAGATAGGGGATGAGATCGACCTTGCCCGCCGCCGCCTCCACCCGCGTGCGGATCTCATCGCGCGATGCCTTCCGCAGCTTGAGCGGATAGCCGATATTCTCGGCGACCGTCATATGCGGATAGAGCGCGTAGGACTGGAACACCATCGCCACGTCCCGGTATTTGGGCAGCACGTTGGTAACGTCGCGTTCGCCGATGCGGATGCTGCCGCTGGTCGCGGTTTCCAGCCCCGCGATCATGCGCAGGGCGGTGGTCTTGCCGCAGCCGGATGGGCCTAGCAGCACCAGGAACTCGCCGTCACCGACGCTCAGATTGAGGCCCTTGACGACCTCGACGGCGCCGAAGGATTTGCGGATATCTTGCAGCGCGACGCGCATGGCCTCTCAAAACTCCCGATTCTATCCCTTGACCGCTCCGACCAGCAATCCACGGGCGATCTGTTTCTGCAGCAGGACCGACAGGATGACGACCGGCGCGATCATGATCAGGATCAGCACCGACATGTACCACCATTGCGGTCCGCGGGTGGCGTTCTGCGCCGCGATCAGCAGCGGCATGGTCTGGGCGTTCGCGGTCGAAATGAAGAGCGCCAGCAAATATTCGTTCCACGCCAGAATGAAGACGAGCAGCGCTGTCGCCACCAGCCCCGGCTTGGTCAGCGGCAGCACGATGGTCCAGAAGATGCGCTGCCGCGACGCGCCGTCGATCTCGGCCGATTCCTCAAGGTCGATGGGCACTGCGGCGAAGAAATCGCGCATCAGCCAGACGACGATCGGCAGGTTGACGGCCACATAGGTGGCGATCATCGCCACCCGCGTATCGAGCAGGCCGAGCTTCTGGAACATGATGTAGATCGGCAGCACCACCACAACCGGCGGCAGGATGCGGTTGGAAATGAACCAGAATTGGATGTCATTATTGCCCACGGCCCGTTTGAAGCGGCGGTTGAAGCCGGTCACGAACAAAACGAAGAGGGCGAGACCGACCGACAGCGCGATTTGCCAATGGATGCCGCCGACGATGACAGCGGCGACCATCAAGGCGACGGTTACGACAAAGGCGCCGATGGTCGCCAGCTTCACCTCGAAGCGCACGCGCACCAGCGCATAGGCCGCCATCGCGCCGAACAGCACCGCGATGGCCGTGCTGACCGAGGCGATGATCAGCGAATTCACATAAGGCCTCAGCGTGTCGTTGCCCAGATCGAACAGAATATAGCGCCAGGCGTGCAGCGACGGGGCGAAGTCGATGAACGGCAAGTAGTTGGGGCCGGAATCAACCTGGATCGGCAGCTTCACCGACGTGATCACCACCCAATAGAGCGGAAACAGCACGATGAAAGACCAAAGGCCCAGCAGCGTATAGACCAACACCTTGGTGGCCGGCGCCAGCGTGTTGAGGTTGGGCGCTTCGAACAGCCGTGCCCAGAGGCCTGTCCGCTCGGTGCCGTGCGACAAAGCCATGATCAGCGCGCCTCCAGCTCATGAACACGCGTCCGCTGCACCACGAAGTTAAAGAACGACACGCAGGTCACGGTGACGAGGAACAGCAGCATGTAGCCGACGGCGGCGGATTCGCCGAGTTGCTGCGTTCGCCAGGCGATGAAGGCGTGCAGGGTCAGCGACTCGGTCGCGGTGCCGGGGCCGCCATTGGTAAGCACATTCGGCAGATCGACGATTTTGAAAGCCTCGATCAGCCGGATGAGCACGACGGTCGCCGCCGCCGGTGCGATCGACGGCCAGGTGATGTCGCGGAAGATTTCCCACCCATTGGCGCCGTCCATCGTCGCCGCTTCAAGCTGTTCGCGCGGCTGGTTCTCGATCGCGGCGAGCAGCACGATGAACAGGAACGGCGTCCATTGCCAGGTGTCGCCCAGCAGCACGATCAGCCGCGCCAGCCACGGGTCGGTGGCCCAGGCGAACTCGCCCAGATGCAGGGCAAAGCGGAGCGGCGCCAGCGGGCCTTTCTCCATGTCGGCCATCATGCGGAACATGTAGGCGACGCCGACCGGCGTAATCATCAGCGGAATGAAGAAGATCAGCCGGAAGAAATCGCGGCCCCGAATAGGCTGCGCGCACAGCAGCGCAAGCCCCAGCCCCAGCACGAATTGCGCCGCGACGCCGCCGACCACATAGACCAGCGTCGTCACGATCGAGCCGGGGAAGCCGCCGGGAGCGACAATCGTGGCGATGGCGATGAGCGCGCAGCCGAAGGCGACAGTGGCCGCGATCAGGCGCCCGATCATTCCCAGGATCGAGGCCGTCGCCGTGCGCACCAGCCAATAGAGGATGGCGGCCAGCGCAAGGCCCGCAATCGTCCATTCAAGAGCACCGAAGGTGCCGAAAGTGCCGACGAGGTGATATTGCTGCGAGCCGAAGATCAGCTTTTTGTAATTGAACAGCCCGACGAAGGTGAGCTTGAATCCCCCGGCCGCGATCGCGAAACGGATCAGCGACAGATAGGCGGAAATGATCAGCGGGAAGATGGCGAAGGCCAGCACGACCAGCACCGCGGGCAAGACCATCAGCGGGCCGGAATGGCGGTCGATCCATTCGGCGTAGCTCGCTGTCGGGGTCTCCGGCAAGGCTGGTGCGATAGTCACGGTCGTCAAGATCGGGGCGCTCCGGCGCTTGCGGGTGTCGCGCCGCCAGGGCCGCGGCGGCAAGATAATACGCTGACCCGGCGGAGATTATCGCTCCGCCGGGTCGGTTTCGCTAGATATTCCTACTTCGCGCCGAGCGTCGACTTGTAGGTCTTGAGCTGCTCGTCCTTGCCGATCTGCTCGTTCAGCTCGTTCCAGCCGTCCTCGATGGCCTTCATAGCGGCGGCCTTGTCGATCTGGCCTGAGAGGAAGCGCGAGACGGCCTCATCCTCGACGACCTGCTGGTATTTCTGGTTCTGCGGAATGCGCAGATCCAGGATCATGTTCGGGCTGTCGAGGCTGGCCTTGATCGCACCGAGATAATCCTTGGCGGCGGCTTCGCTCATGCCGGACTTGGTCCAGTTCGACAAATCCTGGAACTGCGACGTGCGGTAGGGATTGAAGCCGGTTTTGCCCAGGGTCACGTCAACATTGGCCTGCGCCGGCTGCTCCAGATAGGAGAAGTACGCATAAGCGGCGTCCTTGACCTTATCCTTGGCCTTGGCGTTGATGCCGCCGCCCCAGCCGCCGAACGAGGCGAAGGGCGCATGGTTGACGCCGTTCACAGCGTAGGGACAGGTCTTCGGAGTGCAGGCCTCAAGCTTGCCGGTTTCGCGATTGAGGACTTCCTTCGAGCCCGGCAGGATCGCCGAGCCGACCTTGTCGATGACCTTCGAAGTCGCCGGGTCGGTGGCAAGCGGGCCGATATCGCCCCAGTCCAGCGCCAGAGCGCAGCGGCCGGAGATGAACAGGCTGCGCGTATCGCCAACATCGAGGTTGATCTCGTTCGGCGGTCCGTATTTCGTCGTTTCGCTGAGGATGTCGAGCGCCTTGCCGAACGCCTCGTTGTTGACGAGCGGCTTCATCGTCTTGGTGTCGAAGAAGGCGCCCTGGCTGGTGCCCATCGACTGGAGGAAGCCGCCGGCGATCGAGGTGATGAACCAATAGGCCTGCGCATTGCGCTTCTTGGAGATGCACGACCCGTAATCCGGCGTGCCGTCGCCATTCAGATCCTTGCCGTTGAGCAGCTTGGCATCAGCCAGATACTCGTCCCATGTCTCCGGGGCCTTCAGGTTGTTCGCCTTGAAGATATCGGAGCGGTAATACATCATGTGGAAGTCGCCGTCCAAGGTCAGCATGTAGACCTTGCCGTCGTATTTCTGCGAGAAATCGCGGAAGAACGGCGCGATATCCTCTTCCTTCAGGTCCTTGTCCTTGGCAACGCGCGAGGTCAGATCCTCAAGAAAGCCGCCGGCGACATAGTCGACCATCCATTGCGGTGCGAAGACCGCCGCGTCGATCGAGTTGGTGCCGCTCGACCAGTCCGTCAGCAGCTTGGTGTACAAATCCGAGAACGGCACGGTGATGACGTTGATCTTGGCGCCGGTCATCTTCTCGAATTCCGGCGCATGCCGTTGCAGCGGCTCCGCGATCTGAGGCCCGGTGAACGTCATGATGTTCACCGTGACGCCGTCGAACTCGCCGGCCGAGGCTGTCGCGGGCAACCAGCCCATGACGGCGGCGGCCACGCCCGCCGTAAGCAATGTTTTCAGTCCATTAGGCAGCATGTCTTCCTCCCTTGGTGCAAACTCTTCCCAATCACTCATTCACTTTCAAAAAGATCCGGTCTGGCGACGATAAATTCCTGGAAATGCTTTTCGACAGCATTGATGTGGTTTTGCATGGCTTCGGAAGCTTTTACCGCGTCGCCGCTGGCGATCCCGTCGCGGATCGCGGCATGTTCGTCGATGGTCAGGCTCGGACGGTCCGACAGCGGCATCTGCATGAAGCGGATCCTCCCGAGATAGGCTTCGAGACGGTCGAGGATCAGCACGGCCTCTTCGATGGGGTTCTGGTCGCAGATGATCTGGTGAAACTGATAGTCGAGCTGCATGAACGCGGCACGCTCTCCGGCGTGCAGCGCCACCTGCTGATAGCGCAAGGTTGAGATCGAGCCGCCGCAGCATCTCTTCATTGGCGGACAGAGCGGCCATCGCCGCGAATTGGGATTCGATGGCGCGGCGTATGAAGAACCGCTCCGCGATCGGCTTGGCGCGCAGCTTTGAAACAAACGATCCGTGCTGGGGGATGACGTCGATCAGGCCGTCGAGGGCAAGCCGGTCGACGGCGATGGAAATAGGCTGGCGGCTCGCGCCAAACCTCTTGGCCAGCGCCGCTTTGTCGAGCGTATCGCCCGGCCGCATCTCGCCCGTGATGATCGCCTTTTTAAGGCTCTCATAGACGACATTGACCTTGGATGCCCGAACGGAAGCTCCCTCACGCCACATACGCGTTCACCGCAAGCCGTCCTAACCGTCTCCTCCGCCACCCTTCAGTCGGGTGAACTAGAATGTCAGCAAGCCGCATTTATGCTAGACGGTCAAGAAGAATCACGCGAAGCGGCTACATCCGGGCGTGCGCGCCCGGCGCCGATTGCATATGATCTGCCGAGACTTATTCGCGCCGGTCCCGCTCCGGCGCCTCCCGAAAGACCGTCCAATGGCAAAAGAGTGTATGCATCGATCCGGCATTCAGGACGTCGAACCGAGCGCGCTGGGCTGCGAGGAGTGTCTGAAGATCGGTTCGCCCTGGGTGCATCTGCGCATCTGCCGAACCTGCGGTCATGTCGGCTGCTGCGACAGCTCGCCCAACCGGCACGCCACCAAGCATTTTCATGCGACCGCCCATCCGATCATCGAGGGCTGGGATCCGCCGGAAGGCTGGGGCTGGTGCTATGTCGATGAGGTCGCTTTCGACCTTTCGGACCGCATGACGCCGCATCCTGGGCCAATTCCGCGCTTCGTCTGAAGCAATCAGCGCTCGGGCTCCGGCTCACCGAAGCCGGCGATGCGCAGAATGTCCTCCGCCGCCAGCGCTGGCAGCTTGCGTCCGGCACGGACTTCGCCTTCCAGCGCATCGAGCCGCGACCTGACCGCCGGATTGCCGCTGATGACGCGCCGCAGCCGGTCCTCGATCAGGGCGCGCATCCAGGTCACCGCCTGATCGCGGCGCTTGGCATCGAACGCGCCCGATGCCTGCATCAGCGCCCGGTGCCGGGCGATGGCCGCCCACAGCGTGTCTAACCCCTGGTTTTCCAGGGCCGATATCGTCAGCACCTGCGGCTGCCACGGGTCGTTGCGGGCGCTGAGAATATGCAGCGCGGCGCGATAATCTGCCGCCGTCGCCGACGGCGCGCGCGGCGAGTTCGCCATCCGCCTTGTTGATCGCGATGAGGTCGGCGAGCTCGATCAGTCCTTTTTTCAGCCCCTGAAGCTCATCGCCCGCACCCGGCAACAGCAGCACCAGGAAGAAATCGACCATGTCGGCGACGGCACTTTCGGATTGCCCGACCCCGACCGTCTCTACGATGATCACATCGAACCCCGCCGCCTCGCAAAGCAGCATGCTTTCGCGCGTCGTGCGGGTGACGCCGCCGAGGGTTTTACCGGCGGGCGACGGACGGATGAACGCGTTGCCGTCGACGGCGAGACGGCTCATCCGCGTCTTGTCTCCCAGAATCGAGCCGCCGGTCCGGTTCGAGGACGGGTCGATGGCGAGCACCGCCACCCGATGTCCGGCTTGCGTCAGATTGGTGCCGAACTGATCGATGAATGTCGATTTGCCGACGCCGGGCAATCCCGTCACCCCGATCCGGTGGGCCGCGCCCGCTTTGTCATGCAACGCGTTCAACAGCGCGTCTGCCAGGCGCCGGTGCTCGGCTTTGCTGCTCTCGACCAGGGTAATGGCCTGCCCAAGCCTGGCGCGATCGCCGCAGCTCACGCCCTCGGCCAGCGCCTCGACTGACAGCGAGGCCGCATTCAGCGGTAGATCGTCATTGGCGGAGCTGGGCGGCATAAAGACAGCGCATCTGGTGGGCCGCCACGGCGACCGGAGGCGTCACACTAAACCGGAATGAGGAGGGAAGACCAGACGCCAATCAGGCACGCGGCGGCAAAACCCGTGCGCTCGGTCCGTCGCGGTTTGGCGGGCGACCGGACGCGCAACTGTCAGCCACGCGGCTACGGGGGCCCGGCTGGGCCACTCCGTCATGTCGGGCGGGTACGCGGCGCACGAGACCTACTCGGCGGCTTGCCCCTGCAGAAGATCGATCTTGGGCGCGGACGCGATCGGGTCTTCGGTGCGGCGCGACTTGCCTTCGAAGAAGGCGCCCTGCTCGATGGCCAGCGATTGATGGAAGATGTCGCCTTCCACATGCGAGCTGGACTGCAAGGTGACGCGCACGCCGCGGATCGAGCCCATGACCTGGCCTCGCACCACCACGTCCTCAGCGACGATCCCGCCGGTAATTTCGGCCTTTTCGCCGACGATCAGCGAGGAGCAATGAACGTCGCCCTGAATTTGGCCGTCCACCTGCACTTCGCCCTTGGAAAGGACGTTGCCGGTCACTGTCAGATCTTCGCCGATGATGGACGGCGCCATGCGGTCCGAACCGCGATAGGCAGGTGTGGCCATCGCCGTCTTCGGCGACATGCCACCCATCGGCGGCGCCGGCATCGGCGAAGACAATGGGCCAGAGCTAGCCGGTTGTGACGGCCCCCCGACAGCCTTGCTAGTCGTCTTGGTGATCGGCTTCTGCGACTCGAAAGTACTCATTTCGCTCTCTAGCTTTTCTGGCTTCTCTGGCTTTTTAGTAAACATCTGCACCTTCTCCGATATTCCGATGGGGGCAGCGCCCTACAGTTCTAAGTCGGTGGCATTGTGTTTTCAATGGCCTTTCGCCGGCATAGGGGTCCCCATAAAGCCGGATCGCGGAAGTGATTCGCGACTGTTGCCCAAACTCCCCTAGCGCGATTGCGTTTCGAAGACGTAAGCCGCAATGCACAAGCGCCGATAAGACGCTAGCCACACTAAGGACGTAGAGTTGCACCTCTGCGCAAGTGCGACAAGCGAAAAACCCGCACGCCAGGGAGAACCCGCCTCGCGTCCGAGAGTCCGCCGGCGCACCCGCGCGGCGCGCCTAAAGCGCCTGCACCGCCGCCAGAACCTCCTCGACATGGCCGGGCACCTTGACGCTGCGCCAGATGCGCTTGAGCGTGCCATCCTTTCCGATCAGGAACGTCGAGCGGTCGACACCCATATAGCTGCGGCCATACATCTTCTTCTCGGCCCATACGCCATAGGCCTCGATGGCGGACTTATCCTCGTCGGCAAGCAGCATGAGTTTGAGATCGTGCTTCTGCCGGAATTTATCGTGCGATTTTACGCTGTCGGGCGAAATGCCGATCACCTCGGCACCGCAATCGCGAAAGGCGGCGAGCTGCTCGCTGAAACCGACAGCCTCTTTCGTGCAGCCTGTCGTGTCGTCTTTGGGATAAAAATAGAGGACCACCGGCCGGCCCTTGAACTGGCTGAGCTTGACCGTCTTGTCGTCCCCGTCCGGCAGCGCGAACGCCGGAGCCATATCGCCTTCGTTCAACATTACTGGATCGGCCTTCCTTTTGTCGCCTTTTTGCTTTGGAATACGCCCGAATTCAAGGCGGCGTGAGCTTATCACCGATGCCCTGAATTTGTGGCGGTTTTCCCAAAGAATTATCCGCGCGGAATAAATATCTGCCCGGAAAAGGCGGCAAGGCGTTGCGGGCCGGTCGCGTCCCGCGCTATTGATGCCGCAAGGCGCTTTGCGCTCGGCCAACGACGATGACAGAAGGCGGCAAACGCAACCGATGGCAGCCGGCAAACTCAGACCTTCTGGTGGACGAGGACGCGCTCAAAGCGCAACTGCCCGGCGCGCTGGACGGGAAATCAACGGCTCTAGTGCCTTTCAAAGCGTCCTACGTCACTGCCGCCATGCTGAAAACCAACGCCGTCCGCGTGACTTATGGGTCCGCACGGTGGCTGGCACGGATCGCGGTGGTGGTTGCGCTGCTGGGCATCATCGGATTTGCGGCGCTCTATACCAAGCTGTCCTACGCGCCGATCTCGATGAGCTTCCTGGTGCCTCCCATCGAGAATGCGGTCAACCGCACGCTGTCGGGCTTGCATTTCGACATTGGCGATGCGGTGCTGCGGCGATCCGACAGCGGCTTCGGCGTCGAATTCAGGCTGACCGCCGTGCGTCTGGTGGAAGATGGAGGCGGCCCCATCGTTGAATCGCCTTTGGCCTCGGCCAGCGTAAGCTTGCGGGCGCTGCTGACCGGGCACCTCGCGGCGGGACGGATCGATCTGATCGGGCCGCGCCTGTTCCTGCAATATACCGAGGAGCGCGGGCTGGCCCTCTCCTTCGTCGATCCGCGCGACTCCAAGGGAGATCTGGGCGCCAAGCCCGAAACCCCGCAAGGCCCCGGCGGCGTGCAGTCGGAAGCGGAGCCGACGCAGCCGCAGGCCGACGGCGAAACGCCTGTCGTTTCAGACGCCGCGCGGCAAGGCATGATCCGCCAGGCCAGGGGCCGTGCCGTCAACCTGACACATGCGTTCAACGATATTTTCGACGCTACCCGCCGGGGCGAATCCGCCTTCCTCAACGGCTTCGGCATTCGCGACGCGACGGTGTTCTTCGATCGCGGCGAGCAGATTACGCGCTGGACCGTGCCCTCGGTCGAGGTCGATCTGCAGCACAAGGGCAAGAACAGCGCCGTCGTCGGCCAGGTCGCGATTCGCTCGGCGACCGACGACTTCCAGTTGCGTTTCCGTGCCGGCCAGAACCGGCGCACCGGCGAGCTCGATCTCAGCGTTGCGGTGGACGACGTCGTGCCGCGCGATCTGGGCAAGGAGTTTCCGATGTTCCAGTTGCCCAAGGCCTGGAACATGCCGGTATCTCTTTCCGCCGATATGGAGCTGGCGGGCAATGGCGACATTCTCGGCGCGACCGTTCACGGCACACTGAAACAGGGCACCCTCTATGCGCCATGGGACGAGAGGCATCCGGCCCAGATCGACTACGGCGATCTGCAATCTCACCTATTCCCGGGAAGAAGGCGTGATCCGGCTGACGCAATCCGAATTGCGCTGGGGCGGCAGCCGCGTGAAGATGCGGGGCGTCATTCAACGCCAGAAGGAGACCGGTCACTGGGCCTTTCAGGTGGGTGCCGACGAGATCGCGCTCGGCGCGGAGCAGTACGGCATTCCCGTTATCCCGCTCGACCAGATGCTGGCGCAGGGCGAGTACGACCCGCGCCGCGGCGCCGTCGAATTGGATCGCTTCTTCCTGCGGGCCGCCGACGCCCAGATCAGTCTGAGCGGCTCGTTCACGCAAGGGCCGTACATCGCCGGCGATCAAATTGACCGGACAGATCAGCCCCATGCCGATCGCCTTCTTCAAGCTGATCTGGCCCAAATTCCTCGCCTTCGGGGCGCGCGAGTGGATCGGCTACCGCGTGCCTCAGGGACGGATCACGGGAGGATCGATTAAGATCGATATTCCCGCCGAGGTGCTTGCGTCGCTTCCCGCCGGAGGGCATCTGCCGGCTGAAGCGGTGGACTTGCGGCTCGATCTGGAGGATCTGGAGGTCCACTATATCAAGGATATGCCGCCACTCCTCGCCGAAAAATCCACGGCGAACGTGGCCGGGCAACGATTTTTCTTCAACGTCCCGAAAAGCGCGATCGCCCTCCCCTCTGGCGCCCGCGTCGATTTCACCGACGGCGAGTTCATCGTCGGCGACCTGCGCCCGCATATTCCGGCCGCCGAGATCCACTTCAAGACCGAAGCCAAGGCCGACAGCGTCCTGGAACTGCTGGACCAGCCGTCGCTTGGCTATATCAGCGCGCTGGGAACGAAGATCCCGCCGATGTCGCGCCAATGTGCTCAGCACCTTCAGCCTGAGTATGCCGCTGCTGGCCGAGCTCAAATTCAAGGACATGAAATTGAACGGCCGGGCGCAACTGGCCGATATAAACGCCAGCAATTTGCCGGGCGGGGTCAGCGTTCAGGGCGGCAATCTCGATTTCGACGTGTCTGAAAAAGCCATCGAGGCGCGGGGCGAACTGAAGGCGAACGGGCTGCCGGTCCTGGTTGCGTGGCAGCGCATTTTCGATGCCGCGCCGGATCAGCAGCCGCCACTTCGCCTGCGCACCGTGCTTGACGAACCCGCCCGCAAGGAGATGGGGCTCGACGTCGATCATGTGCTGCGCGGCGGCGTCGCCTGCGAGCTGACGGTGAACCTGCGCAAAAGCGCCCCTCCCCTGATGCATTTCGAGGCCAACCTCACCGATGCCGACGTGCTGATGGCCGGCTTCGGCTGGCGCAAGCCCCCCGGACAACGCGCCGTTCTGACGCTGAATATCGAACCCGCGCAGCAGGGCGGCGGCCTGGACCTGACGAACTTCAATCTCGAAGGCGACGATCTGGCCATGCAAGGCGCGCTGAGCCTGGACGAAAACCACCAGCCCGTCAGCTTCAACTTTCCCGTGGTGTCGCTGAGTTCCCAGACGCAGATGGAAATGAGCGGAGAGCTGGGCCGCAACAATATCTGGCAAGTGCGCGCCAAGGGCAGCTCCTACGACGGCCGCCAGTTTTTCCGGGCGCTGTTCTCCGCCGGCAAGGTCGCGGAGGACCAGCCGCAGCCGCCCAAGGATGCCCCAGGCGTCGACATGAAGATCGACATCGATAATGTGATCGGCTATTTCGACACGACGCTGAAGGCCGTCACCGGTCGAGGCAAAGCGGCGGAACGGCAAGCTGGTTTCTTTGGACGTGCATGGTCAGCTCAACGGCAAGGAGCCGCTGGCGGCCCGCATCGAGGCCAAAAAGGGAGAGCCTCGCCAGCTCATCGCCGAAGCGACGGATGCCGGCTCTGCCTTCCGGCTGATCGGCTTCTATCCCTCGGCACGCGGCGGCGAGGTATCGCTGAAGGTCAATCTGGATGGGACGGGCGACGCCGAGAAAGTCGGCGTCCTCTATGTCAGCAATTTCAACATCGCCAACGATCAGGTGGTGGGCGAGGTGCTGTCGGGGCCGAAGGCGCAGAAGGCGAGCGCAAAGACGCAGCCTCAATATTCCGACCAGTTGCAGTTCGACCGGATGCGCGTGCCCTTCTCGGTAGGCTATGGGCAATTCGTCCTGCACGACGCCGCGATCAACGGCCCGCTGATCGGAGCGACCATGCGCGGCTCGATCGACTTCAAGCGCGAGCAGATCAACCTCTCCGGCACCTATGTGCCGCTTTACGGCATCAACGGCGCTTTCGGGTCGATACCGCTGATCGGCGAGCTGTTTTCCGGCCGCAGCGGCGAGGGCCTGTTCGGCATAACCTTCGCGGTGAAGGGCCCGAACTCTCAGCCCAACGTCCTGGTCAATCCCGTATCGGTGCTCGCGCCCGGCTTTCTGCGCCAGCTGTTCGAATTCGACCAGACGGTGCCACACATCATCCCGCCCGATCAGCGCGGCGCGGATTCGGCCAATGCCCGGCCAACCGGAGCGCCGCCCGTCACGCGATGACCACCGCGCCATCCTCGTCCGCGTTCAGCGGAGCGCCCGGTTTCCCGAGCGCGGCGGTGTTTAAGGCTCCTTCCAGCGCGCAATGAAAGAATAGGCTGAACCTCGCGCCGCGCTCGCGCGTCAACGGATAGCTGACCTTTAAATCCCTTGACGAGGATACGCCCATGACGATGTCCCACACCATGCCGTCCCGTCCCACGCTTCTGACCATATCCGCGCTGTCCGGCATCGCGCCGGAGCGGACCGCGCCCGTGCGGGCCGGCGCCGGCACAGGCGAGCGCCAGGCAACCGACCCAACGACACCCCTCTTCTACATCCTTCTCGGCTTGATTATGACGTCGCTGATCTTCGGCCTGTTCCCGCGATTTTAGAGCACGATCGGAGCAGGCAAAGCGTCGCGGTGCTCATGCCCTGATCGGGATCAGCTGCGGATCGAGCCGCCCGCCAACGATCCGCAGCCGGCCCACCGTCACCGGCAGATCGAAGCGGCGCGGGCCGGCGCTGCCGGGATTGAAATAGACGACGCCGTTCTTCTCGGCGATGTCGGGCTTATGGCTGTGGCCATAGATCACAGCAGCGAAGCCGGCCGCCTTGGGGTCGATGTCGATGTCCGCCAGGATGTGGCGCATATAAATGTCATGCGCGCCGAGCGAGACGACTTCGCACAGCGCCAGGGCGTCGGCCCAGTCGCCATGATCCACATTGCCGCGAACCGCGACCACGGGCGCGATGGCTCTGAGGCCGTCCAGAATGTCCGGCCGGCCTACATCGCCCGCATGAAGGATGAGATCGGAGCCTTGCAGCGTCTCGATCGCGGATGGCCGCAGCAGGCCATGCGTATCCGAGATCACCCCGAGCGTGGCGTTCGCGTCCAGCCGGGTAGGATGCGGCTTCAATATGCGTTCCGTGTTGCAAGCGCGCCGGCATGGAAATTGGTGTCGCCGAACAGCTCCTGGCAGACGCGGGCGCGTTTCATGAACAGGCCGATGTCGAATGCGTCGGTCATGCCGATGCCGCCATGCATCTGCACACCTTCCTGCACGGCGAGCGTCGCCGTCTTGCCCGCCCGCGCTTTGGCGATGGCGACATAGCGCCCGGCTTCGTCGGGCGATTGATCCAGCATCTGCAACGCCTTCAGTACCGCCGCGCGAGTGATCTCGATTTCCGCATATAGATGCGCCGCCCGGTGCTGCAGCGCCTGGAACGACCCGATGATCTTGCCGAACTGCCGGCGTTCGCGCAAATATTGCGTGGTGCGTGCGAAACTCTCCTCGGCCACGCCCACCATCTCGGCGGCGACGGCTGCGCGTCCCAGGTCGAGGATGCCGTTCAGCACCGGCCAGCCCTGATCGACCTCGCCCAGAACGGCATCGGCCGTCACCTCCACATCACGGAAGCGGATGCGGGCGGCATTATGCGCATCGACCATGATGGTGCGCTCAGCCTCGACGCCCGGCGCGTTGCGGTTCACGAGGAACAGCGTGATGCCGCTTTCCTCCCGGTCGCCGCCGGCGCTGCGCGCGGCGACGATCAGCAAGCCAGCCACATGGCCGTCGACCACGAATGCCTTGGCGCCGTTCAGCCTGAAGCCGTTGCCGGCCCGCTCAGCCCGCAGCGAAATCGCCGACGGGCTGTGCTTGGACGTCTCATCCGAAGCGAGCGCCGCGATCAGATCGCCCGAGGCGATCTTCGGCAGATGTTCGTCCCGCTGCGCAGCGCTGCCCGCTTTGCCGAGCGCGGATGCCGCCAGCAGCGCCGTCGACAGAAACGGCGATGGCGTGAGATTGCGCCCGATCTCCTCCATGACGATGCCTGCCTCGACGGCGCCGAGCCCCTGCCCGCCCTGCGCGTCCGGCACGAGCAACCCGCAAAGCCCCATGGCGGCGAAGGCCGACCACACACCCCGCGAAAAGCCGATTTCGTCGCGCACATCGCGCAGCTTGCGCAGATGCGCCACCGGAGCCTTGTCGCCGATGAAGGCGCGGACGCTGTCGCGCATCATCGTCTGTTCGTCGCTCAGAAGCAGCGGCATCGGACGGTCCTAATTTGTTGCCGGCTCAAGCGTCGGGCAATTCGAGCAGGCGCTTGGCGATGATGTTGAGCTGAATTTCGGAGGTACCGCCCTCGATCGAATTGCCCTTCGACCGCAGCCAGCTCCGCGCCAAGGCCCCGTCCTGTGAGCGCTCGCTCTCCCATTCCAGCGCGTCCGAACCGTCCGCCGCGACAAGCAGCTCGTTGCGGCGCTTGTTCAACTCGGTGCCGTAATATTTCAGCACCGAGGAAAAGGCTGGATGCCCCTGCCCCGCTTTGGCCAGATCGCCGGCACGCTCCATGCAGCAGCGGAACGCCGCCTCGTCCACTTCGAATTCGGCGATCTGCGCCCGGAGCAGCGGATCGGCGAGCCTGCCGGTTTCGTCCCTGCCCGCCAGATGCGCCGCGATCTGGCCAATGCGGTGCCCGCCGATGCGGTCGCCAATGCCGCCGATCAGGTCCCGTTCATGAGTGAGGAGATATTTGGCGATGTCCCACCCCTTGTTCAGCGCGCCGACGAGATTGGCCTTGGGCACCTTCACATCGTCGAAAAAGGTTTCGCAGAAGGGTGAGCGGCCCGAGATGAGCGTGATCGGCCTGGTGGAGACGCCTGGCGTCGTCATGTCGAAAAGGATGAAGCTGATGCCGAGATGTTTCGGCGCGCCGAAATCGGTACGCACGAGGCAGAAGATCCAATCGGCTTCATCGGCGTAGGATGTCCAGACCTTCTGGCCATTGACGATGAAATGATCGCCCGCATCCTCAGCCCTTGTCTGCAGCGCGGCAAGATCCGATCCGGCATTGGGTTCCGAATAGCCCTGGCACCAGCGGATTTCGCCGCGCACGATGGGCGGCAGATAGGTTCGCTTCTGCTCCTCGCTGCCATATTCGAGCAGCGCCGGGCCGAGCATCCCGATGCCGAAGCTTTGCAGCGGCGGGCGGCAGCCGAGCGCCCGCATTTCCGCCGCCAGCAGCTTGGCTTGCTCACGCGGCAGGCCGCCGCCGCCATAGGCCTCGGGCCATTCCGGCGCAGTCCAGCCCTTCCCGGCCATCCGCTCCAGCCAGAGCTTTTGCGCTGGGGATTGGAAAATCCAGTTGCGCCCGCCCCAGCACACATCCTTTTCGCTCAGCACCGGTCTGCGCATCTCGGCGGGGCAGTTGGCTTCCAGCCAGGCGCGCGTTTCGGCGCGGAACGCTTCGAGATCGCTCATGCGGATCGCCTTTCGAGCCGGCATTTCAGTCCATCGTCACTACGATCTTGCCCATCGCCTTGCGGTCGGAAAGCCAGCGGATGGCGTCGCCGGCTTTCGCCAGCGAGAACGTCGCCGAGACAGTCGGCTTGACGATGCCCTGCCGGTAAAAAGCGAGAAGCTCGCGGATGTTTTCGGCATTCTGCGCCGGAAGGCGGCGGACCCAATCGCCCCAGAACACGCCGACCACCTGACAGGATTTCAGCAAGGTCAGATTGAGCGGCAATTTCGGAATGCCGGCCGGGAAGCCGATCACCAGCAACCGGCCCTCAAAGGCGATGGACCGAAGCGCGGCCTCCGTATAGTCGCCGCCAACCGGATCGTAAATGACATTGGCGCCTTCCTTGCCGCAGGCGGCTTTGAACAACTCCGACAAGCTCTTCTGGCCCTCCTTGTCGAACGGCCCGGCCGGATAGACGACCCCCTCCGCCGCGCCGTGGGCTCGCGCCAGCGCCAGCTTCTCCTCCGATGAAACCGCCGCGATCACATGTGCGCCCATCGCCTTGCCCAGCTCGACGGCGGCAAGGCCGACGCCGCCCGCCGCGCCGAGCACCAGCAGGCTTTCGGCTGGCTGAAGCGAGCCGCGCTGCTTCAATGCATAATAGGAGGTGCCATAGGTCATGATGAAAGCCGCCGCGTGATCGAAGGGCATTCCGGCGGGTATGGGAATGCAGCGGCTTTCCGCGATATTGACCTTCTCCGCCATGCCGCCCCAGCCGACCGAGCCGATGACGCGGTCGCCGACCTTGAGCACCTCGACGCCTTCGCCCACCGCCGACACGATTCCGCCGACTTCGCCGCCCGGTGCGAATGGACGCTCCGGCTTGAACTGATACATGTCGCGGATGATGAGGCTGTCGGGGAAATTCACGCCGCACGCCTTGATGTCCAGCACCACCTCGCCGCGCCCCGGCATCGGATCGGGCACCTCCTCAAGCACCAGCGTTTCGGGTCCGCCCGGCGCCTTGCTCAGCATAGCTTTCATCGTCTGTTCTCCCGCATCGGGTTCCGCGCCTGACCGGTAGGATTATAGGCATGGATGGAATTGGCCGTCACGAACCGCCGCCCCCCGATCGCCGGCCCAACGGACCATACTGACATTATTGTCATTCATTGTTGCCCGCGAGGTGGCGCCTGGCAAGCGATTGCGACGCGAATTCCGCAGCGCCGCTGTCGCACCGGAGCCACGCCTCCGAACCGAAATCCACATCTTGCTGCGATCGTCTGTGAAAAAACCGGCTGAGGTGCATTTGCACGCTTAACGTTCTGTCGAAGCGTGGTACAACCAAAACGTGTAGAGGCGATTCTTCTATCTGGAGCAAAATTTGCGTGAGCGATTGAAAAGTGTGGCGGTCCTGTTGACCGTTGCGGCCTTGTCTGCGTGTGGGAGCGCACCTGGCCCCCTGGAGGGCAGCACCGCCGCCCTGTCAGGCACCACCGCCCATCATTTGGCGCCAGGCGACAAGCTGAAGGTCAGCGTTTTCAATGAGGCCGATCTCACCGGTGAGTTCGCCATCGACGAGAACGGCAATATCGCATTTCCGCTGCTCGGCGAGGTGAAAGCGGCCGGGATGGGGGTCGATGAATTCAAGACGAGTTTGACGGAACGGCTGCAGGCCGGCTTCGTTCGCAACCCCCGGGTCAATGTCGACGTCCTGAACTACCGGCCGATCAACATCATCGGGGAAGTCAAAAATGCCGGGCAATATCCCTATCGGCCGGGCATGACCGCGCAAGACGTCGCGGCCATCGCAGGCGGTTACAGCTATCGCGCCAATGAAGGAAAGCTCTATATAACGCGCGGCGCAAATAAAGAACAAATAACAGTTGATCTGGATAAAGAAAGATTTCCAATATTTCCCGGCGATAGTATAAAAGTTCCAGAACGTTTCTTTTAACATGCAAATAAAATCTATTATTTTTTTAATTTTAGCTTTCAACGGACTTGTGCTGCGACTGAAAGCGAAGGAGTGGAAGTTTGAGGTCAATGCGGTTGGAACGGCCGAGCCCTTCCCGCGATCAAATATGTGATCAGCCACTCTGTCAGTCCGCGCCGAAACAGGGGGAATTCGTGTCAGTCAAGTCGAATTGGAAGAGTGACGTAGCGCAAGCTTCGGCATTGCCTTTCGTTTTGGCTGCTCTGATCGGGATGCTTGCATCCGGGGCGGCTGTTGGCGGCGATTACAGCGCTGACACGGCAAATATGCCGGTCGGGAAGAGGCCGCATCCGGAGTTCGATCCGACCGGATTGTCCTATGACGGCATCATGTTCTATCCGAGCGTGCTCGCCGGAATGGAATTCGACAGCAACGTTTACGCTTCGTCGCACAATCCGGTCGACGACATCGCCCTCGTGCTTGCGCCGGAATTGCGCATCCGCAGGGACAGCGAAGGCGACCAACAGATCATCGACCTTCGCGTCGTACGTCACCAATATCAAAGCCTCGACAGCGAGGACCGTACCGAAGCGCACGCCCAGCTATTGTCCGCGCGGCAGCTCTCGAACGACATCAAGCTCGACACGGTGTTCGAGGCTGCGCGCAGATTCGAGCCACGCGGCAGCTCCCTGACGCTGGCTGATTCCGCCAAGCCTATCGCCTATCGCGACCTGCGCGCCGAGGCGACCGTCACCAAAACCTTCAATCGCCTCGGCGTTGCGGTCGGTGGCGGCGTCAGGTCGCTCACCTTCGAAGATGGCAAGACGTTTTCCGGCACGCCGATCGATCAAGGCTTCCGCGACGGGACGATAATCACCGCCAGCGTCAAACCATTCTACGACATATCGCCGGGCTACCGCGCCTATACGCTCTTAGCGGCCAATCGCCGGGATTATGACGGCACCGGCAGCCTGAACAGAGACTCGCAAGGCTATGAGGCGCGGGCCGGCCTCGAATTCGAGCTGACCTCGTTGCTGTTCGGCTCTTTCGACCTTGGCTATCTCGAGCAAAGTTACAGCAATCCGCTGATCCCGGACGCCAATGGCCTGTCGAGCAAGGCCGATCTGAGCTGGCTGCTGACGCCACTGATGACGGTTTCGCTATTCGGCGGCCGGCAAGTCGCCGAACTGGCGGCGCAGGGTCAGGAAGTCCCGCATCGATCTGACCATCGGCTCGCGCATCGATTACGAGCTGCGGCGCAACCTGATCGCCAGCGTGGACGCATCCTACACCAACGAAGAGTTCACCGGCAGCAGCCGCGAAGACGACGTTTATCAATTCGGGACCAAGATTGCCTATTTGATGAACGAGTACTGCAGTTTTGGGCTCAAATACAGTTATTTCGAGCGCAGTTCAAACGACGCTGATTTTTCATTTGATCGACATCTAGTGACTTTGAATGTTACCGCACAGTACTGACCGCAACCGGCGACCGATCATGTCCGCCCCAGGCGGCCAGACACGCGCACCGAGCCCCGCCGCGCCGGAGCGCGACGCTTTTTCTGCGATCCTCGCCAATCTGCGCCGAAACACACGGATGATCTGTGCGACGACGCTGACCGGCGCCGCGCTTGTCACCGGCGTGGTTACCCTTGTTCTCACGCCCCAATATATTGCCACCACCACAATCCTCGTCGGCAGCAGCAAAACGCAGAGCCTGAAGATTCAGGACGCCATCGGGCGGCCGGGAATGGATCACGGCGCCATCGACAGCGAAGCCGAAATCGTGGCGTCGCCGGCCATTCTTCGCCGGGTGGCGGAAGACCTGCATCTCGACCGGGATATAGAATTCAACAACACGCCCGGCGGACTTTTCGGCTGGCTGAAATGGCTATCCATTTATCCGCTGAAGATGGCATTCGGCGCCTTCGACCAATCGGAGGCGGCTCCGCTCGACCGCGTGGTCGAGACGCTTCAGAACCGGGTTCACGCCAGGCGGCGCAATCTCACCTATGTCGTCGAGCTGAGTGCCTGGTCCCGCAGCAGCGCCCGCGCGGCGGAATTGGCCAATAAGGTCGCTGAATTTTATCTTGAAGACCAGCTCGGCAGCAAGAACGACGCGACAGGCAAGGCCACCGCCCAGCTGAGCGAGGAGCTGGGACAGTTCCGGGCGCGGCTGGAGAACTCGGAAGCAGCCTTCAAAAAGTACAAGGCCGAAGCGGGATTGCTCGACGCCAACGGGCAGAATTTCTCCGACGGCAATATCTCGCGGCTCAACGAGCAGCTTGCCGTGGCCCGTGCCCAGACCGCGGAGGCCGAGGCGAAATATGAGCAGCTCAAGCAGATCAACGCAGACCAGCTGAGATCGGCCGCGGCCCCGCCCGATATCCTGCAATCTGCGGTGATCGGCAAACTGCGCAAGCGATTTGCTCACGTGGCGCGCAAGCGTGCCGAGCTGACCACCCGTTACGGCCCGCGCCATCCGCAGGTGATCGGCGTGCAGGCCAAAATATCCTATCTCGCCAAGCTGATCAGAGAGGAGCTGGACAGGATCGTCTCCAGCGCCCGCACCGAATATGCGACGGCGCAGAACCGTCGGGAATCGCTGGGCGCCAGCCTGGACGCGTTGAAAGCCGGCGCGACCGAATACAAGCAGAAGGCGGCCAAGCTGCGCGAACTGGAGCACGAGGTGCAGGCGAACCGCACGCTGTTCGAAGCTTCTCTGACCCGCACCAAGGAAACCGCCGCGCAGCTCGACATGCAGATGCCGAATTCGCGCATCCTCTCCGCTGCCGTTCCGCCGCGCACCGCCGGCTTTCCCCGCAAGGGCTTGATGATCGGCCTCGGACTGTTCGGCAGCCTCGGCATCGGCGTCTTCCTCGCGCTTGCGCGCGGCATGATGAGCGAACGCTTCCGCAGCGCCAGCGAACTCCAAACGGCTTTCGGGCTGAAGCGGCTCGCCGCGATCCCGCTTGTGGAGCCGAAGGGCATCCGGTCCGCCAGACGGCCCTATAGCGTCGCCCCCCGCGCCGTTCCGACCAAACTGACGCGGCTGGTTCCGGACGAGGGGGCGGCAGAGACCCGCAGGATCGCCGAACTGGTCGTCACCGAGCCCAATTCGCCTTTCGCGGAAAGCATCCGTTCGCTCCACCTCGCCTTGCGGCAAGCCGCGAGCGAGCGGCACATGTCGGTCGTCCTGATAACCTCCGCGCTGCCCGGCGAAGGCAAATCCACCATTACCGCCAATCTGGCGCGCGCGGCAGCCATGTATGGCGAACGTGTCCTCTTGATCGACGCCGATCTTCGCCGCCCGAGCGTCGCGGGACTGTTCGGCCTGCCCCGCTCACTCGGTCTGGACAGTCTGATCAAGAGAGAGTGCAGCCTCAAGGACGCGCTTCTGCGCGATCAGACAACCACCCTTCATCTCATTGCCGGCGTCAACCAGGTGACTGGCTCCGACGCGCTGAAACTGCTTGCTTCGCGTGAGCTTGGCTTTCTGCTCAATGAGCTGCGTCCGCTCTACGATCTGATCCTGATCAATTCTTCGCCGCTGCTGCCCGTTGCCGACCCGCGCTTCCTCGTCAACCAGGTCGATGGCGTCGCCCTGATCGTCGCCCCCGAGCAGGCCAGCCGCGGCGCCGTGAGAGCCGCCCTCCAAGTAATGCCGGCTATGGAAACCAAAATCCTCGGTGCTGTGGTCAACCGCGTGCAGGACGATTTTGCTCGCGACTACCCCGATCATAGATCTTTTCACAAGGTCGCTTAACCATGAGAGAATTTGTGCCGCATTTTCACTCAAACAAAGCAAACGCGGGCCAAGCGGGCGAGATGCTCGGCCCCCGCGCCATGCACAACACCGGCGCGTCTCCGGACAATTCCGCCGCGTCGCTCAAATCCGATCACGCCCACAGCGCTCACATTCTGAACTACGGAAAGCCCGGCAAAGTCGCCGTATCCGATTTCAGCGGCCGCAATCGCGGGCTGGCAGCCTTGTTCAATGCGCGCACCGTACCCTTGCTGGCGCTTTGCGCGGAGTTCGTGCTGGTGGCAGGGGCGAGCTTCAGCGCCGGCGCCCTCTACCACAAATACACGATGGGCCACCTCCCCTTTCGGGATTTCTATCTCGCCACGACCATGTTGCTCGCAGCGATTTTCACCGTCCCGTGCGGCCTCAACCGCGACTATTCGCTGACACGCCTTTCTATGCCGCGCGAGCAGTTGCGCTCGGTTTTCCTGCATTGGAACACGGCCTATCTGCTGCTGGCTTTCGCTCTGTTCATCAGCCACGCCACCGACTTCTACTCGCGCGGATCGATGATCGTGCAATATTTCGCCGGCGTGCTCATGGCGCTCGGCTTCCGGCTGCTGCTGGGACGTCTGGTAAGCGTCAGCCTCAATACGGGCGCGCTGGGCGGCAAGCGCATTGTCGTCGCGGGCGATGCCGCGAGCGTTGCCTATGTGGCGCGCCGGCTGCGTACCGATGGGCGAGGCATCGACGTCGTTGGAACCGTCCGGTTTCCGGCGCTGGGCCGCGCGTCAATCGATCCGATAGACCAGGCCCGCGATGTGCGCGAGGCGATTGCCGCCGTCGAGGACATCGCCCGCAGCACCGCCCTGGATGAGATCGTCATCTCCATGCCCTGGTCGGAGAGCGGCAGCATCAAGGCCTTTGTCGAGGGGCTGTCGGTGGTTCCAGCCACCATCCATCTGGCGCCGGATGCATCGGGAGCCTGGGCGCATCATCTCAACCCCTCCCGCGTCGGATCGCTGCCCACCATCAAGCTGTCCCGCGCACCGCTGACGCTGAAGGACCGCATCATCAAGCGCGGCTTCGACTTGATTGCAGGCTCCCTGCTGCTGATCGTCACCTTGCCGCTTTTCGCCGTCGTCGGCGGGCTGATCAAGCTGGACTCGCGCGGGCCGGTGTTTTTCCGCCAGCGACGGCACGGCTTCAACCAGGGCGAGTTCCGCATCTTCAAATTCCGGACGATGACGACGCTGGACGACGGGAAGGTCATTCGCCAGGCCACCCGCAACGACACGCGGATTACCCGCATCGGGGCGTTCCTGCGGCGAACCAATCTGGATGAGCTTCCGCAGCTGATCAACGTTCTGGCCGGCGATATGTCACTGGTCGGCCCCCGCCCTCACGCCCTCGCTCATAATAGTGAGTTCGAGCAGAAAATTCGTCTTTACGCCAAGAGACATAATGTCAAACCGGGAATAACCGGATGGAGCCAGGTCAATGGCTACCGAGGCGAGACGGATACATTGGATAAAATGCAAAAAAGAGTTGAGTACGACGTTTTTTACATCGATAACTGGTCAGTACTATTGGATATATCCATTCTATATTTAACTATATTTTCTATTAAATCGTTTCGGAACGCTTACTAACATGCATTCGGAATGCGTGACTTCGTTTCGTCAGCTCTCTTCCAACCGCCGGCCTTTGGACCACTCCGCAGATGGGATGCGGCTAAAGCGGTCGATTCCAAGAGGGACCGGAGCCGCTAGGACGCGGCAGGGGCGTGGGATGGCCGCCACTGCGTAGCACGCATTATCCGTAGACCAATTTCCCTGGGCACTCGGGATCAGAACTCAATGGGTACGCGCGGCAGTGTCCGCGTGGCCGAGGAGATTTGTTTGCAATCAGCCCGCCTGGAAGCCGCCTCCGCCGGTCATTTCTCAACGCGAAAGACACTGCCGGCGCAGCGCTTGTGGACGGACTCCCCAGCCATGGAAACAAGATGCGACGAGAATTACTTGGTATCCCCATCGATAGCCTGACCTTCGAAGAAACCGTCTCACGCGCCGTCGAGGCTATGCGTGCCAAGCGATTGACCCACCACGTGGCCGTCAATGTCGCCAAGCTGGTGAAAGCCCGGCGCGACGCGGAACTTCGCCGCGACATCGCCGAGAGCCACATTGTCGGCATCGACGGCATGGGCATCGTCTGGGCGGCCCGCATGCTCGGCATCGCGGTTCCCGAACGCGTCGCCGGCGTCGATCTGATGGAGCGGCTGCTGCAAATCTGCGGGGAGCAGGGCTTCCGGCCCTATTTCCTCGGCGCCCGCCCGGAAGTCTTGCAGCGCGCCGTCGACAATGCCCGCAAGCGCTGGCCCGGCCTTGCTTTCGCCGGCTACCGCGACGGCTATTTCGGCCCGGAGGATGAGGCCGACATCACCGCCGCCATACGCGGCAGCGGCGCGGATTGCCTGTTCATCGGCATGCCCACCCCGCGCAAGGAACGCTTCCTGCACAGCCATCGCGACGCGCTCGGCGTCCCCTTCATGATGGGTGTCGGCGGCGGCATCGACGTGCTCGCCGGACATGTGCGGCGCGCGCCCACCCTCGTGCAGAGGAGCGGCCTGGAGTGGCTTTACCGCATTTATCAGGAGCCCGGCCGCATGTGGTGGCGCTATGCCAGCACCAACGCCGAATTTGCCGCCCTGTTGGGTAAGGCGCTTCTCATTCGCGCTGTCTCAGGCGGTCAATACGCCGGCAAAGTCCGGGTGAAGGGCCGCCCATGAGGGTTCTCGTCATCTTCGGAACCCGACCGGAAGCGATCAAGCTTTTTCCGGTGATTTACGCGCTGCGCACGGGTGCCGGCTTCGACGTGAAAATTTGCGTCACCGCGCAGCACAGGCAGATGCTGGATCAGGTGCTGGAGGTCGTGGCGATCCGGCCCGACTACGATCTCGACCTGATGCGGCCCAATCAGAGCCTGACCGACGTGACCACGCGCATCATTGCGGGCGTCGGCAAGGTCATCGACACGTGCAAGCCTGACCGGATCATGGTGCAGGGCGACACGACCACGGCGATGGCCGCCGCGCTCTCCGCCTTCTATCGCAAGGTGCCGGTGGATCATGTCGAAGCCGGGCTTCGCTCGGGCGACATCTATTCGCCCTGGCCGGAAGAGTTGAACCGCAAGGTGGTCAGCTCCATCGCATCGCTGCATTTCGCGCCGACGCAGCGCGCCGCCGACGCGCTGATCCGCGAGAACCTGGCGCGGGACCGCATCTTCGTCACCGGCAATACGGTGATCGACGCTTTGCTGGAAACCAGGCGGCGCATCGAGACCCACGGCTGGGTTCATGATGCGCTGGACGGCTCGCTGTCAGGCGCCGCACCCCACCAGCGGGTCATCCTCGTCACCTCGCATCGCCGCGAGAATTTCGACGGCGGCATTCAGCGCATCGTCTCGGCGCTGAGGCAAATCGCCGCCCGCGAGGATTGCCTCATCCTCTTCCCGGTGCATCCGAACCCGAATGTGCACGAGCCGGTGCGCGCGGCGCTGGGAAGCCATCCGCGTATCCGTCTGCTCCCTCCTCTCGACTACGTGCCCTTCGTCCGGGTGCTGTCGCACTGCCATATGGTGCTGACCGATTCCGGCGGCGTGCAGGAAGAAGCGCCGGCTCTCGGCAAGCCGGTCCTGGTAATGCGCGACACCACGGAACGCCCGGAAGGCGTCGATGCCGGAACCGCCATGCTGGTCGGCACCGATCCCGCCCGCATCGTGACGGAAGCCACCCGCCTCCTCGACGACCGCGAACATTACGAGCGGATGAGCCGCGCTCACAACCCCTTCGGCGACGGCAAGGCCAGCCAGCGAATACGCGACATTCTGCTGGCAGAAGCCACGCCACATCAGCAACCTGCATCGGAGACATTGCGCCATGCATCCTGAATTCCCCAAAGTATGCATCATCGGGCTTGGCTATATCGGCCTGCCGACCGCTGCATTGATCGCGGGCCGCGGCCTTATGGTCACGGGCGTCGATGTGAACCCGTCGGTGGTCGCGACGGTGAGCGCGGGCAACATCCATATCGTTGAAACCGACCTTGAAGACGAGGTCCGCGAGGCGGTGCGATCGGGCAATCTGATCGCGCGCGACCGCCCGGAACCCGCCGACGTCTTCCTGATCGCCGTGCCAACGCCATTATCGGCGGATAAGCGGCCCGTGCTCGACCACGTCTTTGCGGCCGCGCGCGCCGTGGCACCCTATTTGCGGCGGGGCAATATCGTCATTCTGGAATCGACCTCCCCGGTGGGCACGACCGAACAGGTCGGCGCCCTGCTCGCCGAACGGCGTCCCGATCTCAGCTTTCCCATAGGGCCAAACGCCGCCGGCGAGCCCGACATCGCGCTCGCCTATTGCCCCGAGCGGGTGCTGCCGGGCCGCATCCTTAAGGAGTTGGTGGAGAACGACCGATGCGTCGGCGGCATGACGCCGAGCTGCACCGCCAAGGCCCGCCGCTTCTATGAGCTGTTCGTCCGCGGCAATTGCATCGAGACCGCCGCGCGCACGGCGGAGATGGTGAAGCTGACCGAAAACGCCTTCCGCGACACCAATATCGCCTTCGCCAATGAGCTGTCCCTCATCTGCGACCGGCTGGAGGTGAATGTCTGGGAGCTGATCGAGCTGGCCAATCTGCACCCGCGCGTGCACGTGCTGAAGCCGGGCCCGGGCGTCGGCGGCCATTGCATCGCCGTCGACCCCTGGTTCATCGTCGATGCCGCGCCGCAGGAAGCGCAGCTCATCCGCACCGCACGCGAGGTCAATGACGGCAAGGCGCATTACGTCCTGGAACGCATCCACAAGCTGATCGAGACCCATCCGGGCCGGCCGATCTCCTGCCTCGGGCTGACCTTCAAAGCCAATGTCGATGATCTGCGCGAGAGTCCGGCGCTCGCAATCGTCGAGAGTCTCGCCGAAGCCTATGGCGAGCGGATCGGCGTGGTGGAGCCCTTCATCGAGCGTCTGCCCGATACGCTGCGCGAATTCGGCGTCCGGCGCCAGCAGCTCGACGAAGCCCTGGCCGAGAGCGGCGTTCTGGTGCTGCTCGTCGACCATGATGTGTTCCGCGCGGTCGACGAGAGCCGCCGCATCGGCGCTATCGTCTATGACACACGCGGAGTCTGGGACAGCACAACAGCCCCGATGGCCGACATCGCGACGGGGCTGGGCGGACAGCCGGCGCCGGCATCCCCCAATCGCCCCGCATGGCATCTTCAATGACCGGATTCCGAGCGGCCATGCGCATCGAGCGGCTCAGCGGCTGGTAAACGCCGCCTCATTGCCCCCGGATCGCCCACACGGGCGATCCGGGAGCGACTAGAGCGAAATCATCTTTGATGGAGACGCCTTTTCGAAATCCCCGCGTAGGCGGGGATCTAGTATCAATCGGTGGTTCAGTAGCTTACTGGATCCCCGTTTTCACGGGGATTTCGGGAAAGATAGGCCCGGCTGCCTCCATCTGACCTGATCGTGCTCTAGAGTTGGAGACCGATCGCATCAGCCGCGCATGCCTTCAGCCAGGATGCAGAGGATCTCGAACATCATCGTCGCGCCCGTCAGCGCGGTGAGGCCTCCCGCGTCGAATGGCGGCGAGACCTCCACCACATCGGCCCCCACAAGCGGCACGCCTTGAAGCGCGCGGATCATGCTTTGCGCTTCGCGGGTGGTCATTCCGCCGATTTCCGGCGTGCCCGTGCCTGGCGCCTGCGAGGGGTCGAGCACATCGATGTCGAAGGACAGATACGACCGGCCGCCGCCCATCCGCTCCCGAATCTCCGCCGCCACATCCTCCACGCCGCGCCGCGCGAACTCCTCGATGAAGACGACGCGAATGCCGTTCGCCTTGGCGAAATCAAAATCGGACGGATCATAGATCGAGCCGCGTATCCCCACCTGGATCATGCGCGCCGGATCGAGCAGCCCTTCCTCGACGGCGCGCCGGAAGGGTGTGCCATGGGTGAACGGATTATCGCCGAAATAGCGGTCATTGGTGTCCGAATGAGCGTCGAAATGGATGAGGCCGAGAGGGCCATCCGCCGCAAGCGCCCGCAGGATCGGCAAGGTGATCAGATGATCTCCCCCCGCCGCGATCGGGACCGCCCCGGCGCCGCGGATCTTGGCGAAAAATGCGGTGATCTTGGCTAGCGCGTCCATCAGATCTATCGGATTGACCGGACAGTCTCCGCCATCGGCGATGCGCGCCCGCTCATACGGGGCAATGCCGCTGACATGATGAACCCGCCGCATCAGGCTGGATTGGTTGCGGATTTCGCGCGGGCCATGGCGCGTTCCGGGCCGGTTGGTGGTGCCGCCATCGAAGGGCACTCCGACAAGCGCGATGTCCAGCCGGCTGAAATCCTCAACATGCGGCAGCCGCATGAAGGTCGGCATTCCCGCAAATCGCGGCACTTCGGCGGCATCGACCGGTTCGAAGAAGCGCTTCGGCGCCGCATCGTTCATAGGCCGAACTCCGCCCGCACGGCCGCGACAATGCGCGTGACGTGATCGGTAATCAGCCACTCGCCCTTTTCCGCCGTGGAAGGCCGCGCGTCGGCCAGCACGCCGGAAGCGGGAACCAACTCCTCGCGGAACGGCGTCCGGTCATAATTGGGGAATTTCGCCGGACCGTCGGAAGGCACCTTCGACATATCCACCAGGTCGGGGCGGATGGCCAGCATCAGCGAGGTTTCAAGCAGGCTCGCATGTTCGAGTTCGGTGCCGGGGAAGCCGTCCGGAAACAGCTTGTCGAGCGTATCGCGGCCGATGAAGTCCCAATATTCCAAACGCATCACCTGCATGTCGGCGATGCCGTCGCGGCGCAACTCGCGCACGCCCAAATCCACGCCCTCGACCGACGGCCAGCTATTCTCGAAATGCCCGTTGAACACCACCAGCCGCCGCGCCCCGTGATATCCCAGCCCCCGGATCACATCGCGCAGCACCAGCGCGAAGGTCTGCGCGTCAAGGCCGGTCGTCCCCGGAAAGCGCTCACCGCCGCCGGAGCGCGGCTGCGATTTGTAGCCGTACGGAATTGTCGGTGCCACGATGCCGCCGACCTCACCCGCGACGCGCGAGGCGATCGCGGTCGGCAGATAGACATCGACGCCGAGCGGCAGATGCGGTCCATGCTGCTCCGTCGCGCCGAGCGGGATGAAGACCGGCGCTCCGTTGGCGATCTTGGCCTCGAATTCCGGCCAGCTCAATTCGGCCATCAACACGCTGTCAGTCATGAATGCTCCTCATCGCATCGTCGCGCCGCCATCGACGCCGATACACTGGCCTGTCATGAAACTTGCGCCCGGCGACGCCAGGAAGACGATCGCGGCGGCCACCTCTTCCGGCCTGCCCGATGCGGCCGAGCGGGTTGGAAACCTCAAGCGCCTTCACCGCCTCCGGCAGCGCCTCGAAAGCGAGAAGCGGCGTATCGATAGGGCCAGGCGCCACCGCGTTGACGAGGATGCCGGGGCCAAGCTCGCGCGCCCAGGACCGCGTCATCGCAACGATCGCGCCCTTGGTGGCGCAATAGCCGGAGGCGCCCGCGCGGCCGAGAAACGCGAGTTCGGAGGCGATGTTGATGATCCGCGCACCAGGTACGAAATGGCGCAGCGCTTCCCGCGCCATGATCGCGGTGCCGCGCAGATTGACCGCGACCATCCGGTCGAACGCATCCAGATCGAAACTGGCGAGCGGCGTTTCGGCGTAAATGCCCGCCGCGTTGACGAGCAGGTTCAGGCCGCCCATCCGCGCTGCCGCAAGGTCGACGGCAAGACGCACCATCGTTTCATTGGCGACGTCGGCCCTAATCAGCGGCAAATGGCAGCCCGTCGGGACGGTCGATGTCGATGCCCGTGACGGTCGCCCCGGCATCGTGCAGCGCCAGCGCCGCCGCCCGGCCGATGCCGCTCGCCGCGCCCGTGACCAGCGCCCGGCAGTGGTCCAATCGCATCACCACGGCGCTTCTCCCCGATCGATGCCGATGCTCTGTCCGGTGATATTGGCCGCGCCGTCGGAGGCGAGAAACAGATACGGCCCGACGATATCGGCCGGCTGCATGAAGCCGGGCAGCGCCTGCGCGCCGACGATCTCGTCCAACAGCGCCGCTTCCTCGCGCCCGGCCCGTTCGGCGAGGCGCGTCAGCGACCGCATGGAGCTTTCGGTTTCGACCCAGCCTGGACAGACCGCGTTGACGGTGATGCGGCGCGGCCCAAGCTCCTTCGCCCAGCATTTGGTCAGGCCGATCACCGCATGTTTGGACGCGACATAAGCGCCGAACAGCGGCTCGGCGACGCGGCCCCAGACCGAGGCGGTGTTGATGATGCGCCCGCCCGGCTGCATCTGCGCCAGCGCCGCGCGCGTCGCCAGGAAGGTGCCGGTGACGTTGACCTCAAGGATGCGCCGGAAGGTGCCTTCATTGTCGGCGGAGGCGTCGTCGAGCGGCGTCAGGCGTTCCAGCCCCGCATTGTTGACCAGAATATCGATGCGCCGGACCTGCCCAAGCGCGGCGCCGATCGCCGCAGCGTCGGAGATATCGGCGACCAGCCCAAGGCCGCCCAGCGAATGCGCCGCGGTGCGGACCGCCTCATCCTCGGCGATCAGCGTCACATACGCGCCCGAACCGAGGAAAGCGGTGGCGATGGCAAGCCCGATGCCGCGGCTCGCTCCAGTGACCACGACCGACTTGCCCGCAATGCCCGGATAGCTCATTCCTCGCCCTCCGCGCTGGCGCGTACCGCATGCAGCAGCTCTGTCCGCAGCGCGAAGAACTCAGGCGTATCGCGCAGCTCCAGCGGCCGCTCCGGCCCTAAGCCGGTCGGTGACCGAAACGTCCAGCAGCACCCTGGCCGGACGCGCGCGAGAAGATGATGACGCGGTCGGCGAGGAAGGCCGCTTCCTCCACATCATGCGTGACGAAGATGACAGTCGTGGCGTCGGTCTTATGCAGCTCCCGCAGGCCCGCTTGCAGCTTTTCGCGGCGCTGCGCGTCGAGGGCGCCGAACGGCTCGTCCATCAGCAGCACCTCGGAACCGGCGGCGAGCGTCCGGGCGATGGCGATGCGCTGGCGCATGCCGCCAGACACCTGGCCGGGATAGGCGCCGGCGAAATCGGTGAGGCCGACCAGCGCCAGATAATGGTCGCGGCGCTCGCGCTTCTCGGCGGCGCTGAGATCGTCGCGGTAGCGCATGCCGAAGGCGATGTTCTCTGCGACCGTGAGCCAAGGGAAGGACGAATAGGATTGCGAGACCATGCCGCGCCGCCGGTCCGGCTTGCGGATCACTTCGCCGAGCAGGGTAACGACGCCGCTCGACGGCTCGTCGAGGCCGCCCGCCATCCGCATCAATGTCGTCTTGCCGCAGCCGGACGGGCCAAGGAAGACGACGAATTCGTTGCGCGGGATCGACAGGCTGAACGGCTCGGCGATCACGTCGACGGTGCCGAAGCGCTTGCGCACACGTTCGAAATGCGACATGCGGCTGCATCGCGGGCGCCTCACAAATACCGGAAGGCGCGCCGATGCAGCGAGGCGCAGGAGCTGATCGGTGATCAGGCCAATAATGCCGATGGCGACGACGCCGGCCATCACTTCGGGCGTCTTCATATAGCGGCGCGCCGTCCAGATGACGAAGCCCAGCCCCCGGTCGGCAGCGACGATCTCGGCGATGATGAGATAGGTCCAGCACCAGCCCAGCGTAATGCGCAGGCTGTCGACCAGATTGGGCAGCATGGCGCGGAAGGCGACATCGGTCAGCAGCTGGCGCTGATTGGCGCCGACCGTGCGGGCGATCTCGAAATATTCGTTCGGCACGCGCCGCATATCGTCGGCGACCAGCAGCACGAGCTGAAAGAAGGTGCCGAGCCAGAGCAGGAAGATCTTGGTGTCCTCGCCGACGCCGAACCAGATGATCGATAGGGGCACGAGCGCCGGCACCGGCAGATAGCGGATGAAATCGATGATCGGCTCCAGCGCCGCGCCGACCGGACGGTAGCTGCTCATCAGCATGCCGATCGGGATGGCCATGGCCGCCGCGATGCCAAAGGCGATCCACACGCGCACCGTCGAAACCCAGGCGTGCCAGAGCAGGTCCTGCGACACCGTCATGCGCGCCAGCGCGGCCATCACCGCCGATGGCGCGGGCAGAAACAGCGGATTGGCGAGGCCCGAGCGCGCCACCGCCTCCCAGACGAGCAGCGTCGCGGCCGAAGCGCCGAGCGCGATCAGGATGGCGGTGCGGCGGCGAAGCTGGCCGCGAAAGGCGAACAGGCGCGGCGCGGCGGGAACCGGATCGCGGCGTTCATCCCGGCCCTCTTCAGCCAGGGGAATGACCAGCCCTTCCGCCGTTTCCGCCGCCGCGCCCTTGCCGCCCACTCATTTCTCCTTCGCAAGCTTCGTAACGACGCTGGGGTCGATCTGCTGGGCCGCGTCCAACTTCACGTCGGCGGCGCCGTTCTCCAGATTGAGCGCCATCACCGTATCGAAAATGCCGTAGAGCCGGCCCGGCTTGTCCTTCGTTCCGATATAGCCGATCGTGTCCTCCAGCGACGTATAGGTGAGGCTGGTGTCGAGGACTTCCTTCACTTCGGCCTCGCTCAGATTGTAATGCGGCGCGGCAAGGGCGATGAACTTCGCCGGATCGGATTTGTACAGCTCCACCGCCTTATAAATCCCGCGCAGGAAATTAACATATTTCTCCGGCTTTGCGGCGAGGTCTTCCTGACGCGCGGTGATGACGTCGATGATGATGTCGCTGTCCTTGGAGGAGGCGATGATCTTCGGATCGCGGTTTGCCATGGCCTTCATCGCCTGCGACATGAACGGCTCGTAGCTGGCGACCGCCGCGACCGAATTGTCGGCGAAGACCGCCACCGTGTCCGCCGTCGCGATCTGCTTCAATGTCAGGTCGTTAAGCGTCAGCCCGGATTTCTTCAGCTCAAGCTGAAGCAAGCAGGCGTGCCGGAATGTTCGGCTCGGCGGCGACGATCTTGCCTTTCAGGTCGGCCGCGCTTTTGATCGAGCCATCGACAATGACGCCGTCGCCGCCGACGGATTTGTCGATGGTGCCGATGATGATGCCCGGCGTGGTGTCAGTCGCGCGGACGGCCCTGATGCTCGCCGACCGTGCGCATATCGACCTCGATATCGCCGCGCGCCATCGCCGCCAGCACGTTCGACGCGGTCGTCCTCGAAGCGGATATCGACGTCCAGCCCCTTATCCTTGAAATAGCCCATATCCTTGGCGACCCAGACGGGCGCAAAGCCGGGCCAGGTCGGCGCCAGCATGCGGATTTTGTCGTCGGCGGAGGCCGGGCCGGCGCTTATGGCGAGACCGGCGGCGAAAACGGCGGAGATGAAAGTGAGCTGGCGCATGAATCCCTCGTTTCTTTGGGTTCGCTCTCGTAAGGCGCGGGCAGCGGCCACCTTTTTGGTGCCGCGCATTGAGGATGCGGCATTTTCCTTCGCGCTTCTTGCATCAGGATAGCAATTGAAACATTGGGAGAAATGGAATTTATTTGAAGCTTGCTTCGAAAAACGTCAAAGTTTGACGCCGTGTCGAAGCCGCCAGCGCCGGAGCCATCGGATCAGACGCCTCGATAATATCGATCTGCGCCTCTTGCGCGTCTTCAGGACGCTGGTCGAAACCGGCGGCTTCGCCGAAGCGCAAATCGCGCTGAATCTGTCGCCGTCGACGCTCAGCACCCATCTCAGCGCCCTTGAACGCCGGCTCGGCGGCGGCGAGCTTTGCAAGCGCGGGCGCGGCGGCTTCCGGGTGACGAATTTCGGCCGCTCCACCTATGCGGCGGTCAAGCAGCTGTTCGATGACATCGAGGCCTTCGAGGCGCGTATCGGGCGCGACCGGGGGCAGCTCGTCGGGCGGCTAAGGCTTGGGATCGTCGACGGCATCATCAGCCATCCCAAGCTGGCGCTGCAATCGGCCATCGGCCGCTTCATGGCGGATGCGGAAGGCGTGTTCATCGAATTGCGGCTCGGCACGCCGCAGCAGCTCGAACAGGCGGTCTCCGAAGGCGTGCATGACCTCGTCATCGGGCCGTTCTCGCAAAAAGCCCCCGGCGTCGTCTACCGCACGCTGCACAGCGAGCCGCATGGGCTGTATTGCGGTTCGGCGCACCCGCTTTTCGCGCTGCCGCAGGCCGAGATCAACCAGGAACACATCGAACGCTCACTGTTTTCGGTGCGCGGCTACCGGCATCTCGACGATCTCTACCGCGCCAACCATCCGCGCGCCAGCGCCAGCGTCGTGCAGATGGAAGCGCAGGCGATGATGATCCTGTCCGGGCGGTATATCGGCTTCCTGCCTTGCCATATCGCCGATCAATGGGTGGCGCGCAAGGACATGCGCCGCTTGCGGCCGGACACCTATACGTTCATCTCGCAGCATTTCGCCGCCTTGCGCGAGACCGACAAGGATCATCCGCTGGTGAGCCGCTTCCTGAAGGAATTTCGCCGTGTGGGACGCGCCGATGGCGAACGGCCGCCGCGCGCGGAGCTGAGCAGACAAGCGGATCTGGGCTGATGCCAGGGGCTAACAGGACGGGGAGTGAGGCCATGTCGCACGGCTATGAATCGGGCCGGCTGAATCTGCCCTTCGTCGGCATCTGCACCTTCGGCAAATACCCCTATGTCGAGGATTGGGACGCCATCGACGCCGATGTCGCCGTGCTTGGCGCGCCCTTTCGACATGGGCACTCAGTGGCGGGCCGGCTCCCGTTTCGGCCCGCGCGCCATCCGCGAGGCGTCCACCCTGTTCGCCTTCGGCCATGCAGGCGCCTATGATCACGAGGACGACGTCGTCTATCTTCCGGCGGAAACGACGCGCATCGTCGATCTGGGCGACGCCGACATCATCCACACCGATACGGTCGGCAGCCACGCCGGCATCGAATATGGCGTCCGCAAGATCCTGAAGGCCGGCGCCATCCCGGTGGTGCTCGGCGGCGATCACTCCATCAACATTCCCTGCATCAATGCCTTCGACGGCGAGGCGCCGATCCATATCGTCCAGATCGATGCGCATCTGGATTTCGTCGATGAGCGGCACGGCGTCCGCTACGGCCACGGCAATCCGATGCGCCGCGCCGCCGAAAAGCCTTACGTCACCGGGCTGAGCCAGATCGGCATCCGCAACGTGTCCTCCACCGCCCGCGAAGGCTATGATGACGCCCGCCGCATGGGCTCGGACATCCTGTCGGTGCGGCAGGCGCGCAAGCTGGGCGCGGACGGCGTGCTGGAGCGCATTCCGGCGGGGGTTCGCTATTATGTGACCATCGACATTGACGGCTTCGACCCGTCGATCGCACCGGGCACGGGCACGCCCAGCCACGGCGGCTTTCTCTATTACGAAGTGCTGGAAATCCTCACCGGGCTGGCGAAACGCGGAGCCATCGTCGGCATCGACCTGGTCGAGGTAGCGCCCGATTATGACCGCACCGGCACGACTGCGATCCTGGCGGCGCAGATCCTGATGAACCTGCTCGGCCGGGTGCTGCACGAGCGGCATGGCACGGCAGCCGTCGCCACCGCCGGGTCAGAGTGAAATGGGGAACCAATCCAGCGGAATGAGCCGGTACGCGATGATGGCGTAGGCGCCGCCGAAGATGATCGCCGAAAGCACCGTGGCGCCCAGCGCCTTGCGCCAGAGGAAGGGCGCCACCGGCGCGCTGTCGGCCATGCCGGGCTCCAGAGACTCGGGCTCTGGCATCCGCACACCGATAGGCAGGACGATGAAAAACGCCAGCCACCAACAGATGAAATAGACGCCCAGCGCGATAGGGAAGCTCATCGCTGCGCCGCCTGGCGTCGGTGTGTGGTTTGGAAACCTTCAGCCTGCGGCCCCACCCTCACCCGGCGACTGCGTCGCCGCCCTCTCCCCTCAAGGGAGCGGGCAAGAACGAGAGATGCCGCGCCTCTATGCCCTCTCCCCTCGCGGGAGAGGGCTCCCGCCGAAGGCGGGTGGGTGAGGGGGCTCGCAAAGCAGCAGCTTAGAGCCTTTTCCGCTCCGGTTGAATCGGAGCGCGGCTCTAATTCTTTGTTTTGTCGCATTTTCTCGACGCAAACCGGCATCCACTTTGCTGGAAAATGCTCTAGCCCGGACTTGAATTGCCAGCCGATCATGCCTGCTCCAGCTCGGTCAGCGTGCCGCAGAAATCCTTCGGATGCAGGAACAGCACCGGCTTGCCATGCGCGCCGATCCTGGGCTCGCCGTCGCCCAGCAGCCGCGCGCCCTTCTCGATCAGCGAACGCGCCGCAGCTTCGATGTCGTCCACCTCATAGCAGATGTGGTGGATGCCGCCGCTCGGATTGCGCTCCAGGAATTTGGCGATCGGACTGTCGGCGCCGAGCGGCTCCAGCAGTTCGATCTTGGTATTGGGCAACTCGACGAACACCGTCGTCACGCCGTGATCGGGCTGCGGCACGGCATCGGACAGCGTGGCGCCAAGCAAGTTGCTATAGGTCGCGCAGGCGGCGGCCATGTCAGGCACGGCGATGGCGACGTGGTTCAAACGTCCGATCAAGACGGTCCGTCCTCCGGTCTTCTGGTTGCCTTTCAGCCCCCCGCAATTAGACTACGGAAACCAGCACGCTGCATATGGGCTTCTTGCCCCACGCGGCGTTGATCGCCGCACGCACTGATTTGCGGACCGCTTCCTCCACCAGATCGGCGCTTTTTCGGCGCGGGCGCGGAATGCTGCTGATGGCGCCGATCGCGGCCTTTTCGGCGATGTACTCGAAGCTTTCGCCTTCGGCGTCGAACTGGGGTATGCCGGTAAGGACCACTTGCGGATCGGCGGCCAGCTCTCCCGCCTTTGACATGACGATCGAAACAACGGCGGTCCCGACAAAACTCAGCTTGCGCCTTTCGCGGATGCACTCCTCATCGCCCGGAATGAGAAGCTGTCCGTCGCGGTAGATGCGCCCCACCGGCGCCTGGCCGATGATCTCCGCCTCGCCCGGCAGCAGGCGAACGACCGTGCCATCGCGCACCCCGCTCAGAGCCGCGATGCCTCGGCTCCGCGCGAAAGCCACCTGCGCCTCCAGATGGCGCGGCTCGCCATGCATTGGGACAATGAGTTTCGGCCTCAGCCATTCATAGAGCAGCGACATCTCGCCCTGGCGCGGATGGCCCGATGCATGGATCGGCCCATCGGCCCATTCGGTGATGACCTCGACGCCCTGGTCGGCCAGCTTGTTCTGGATGCGGATCACCGCGTGTTCGTTGCCGGGAATGGTGCGTGCCGAGAAGATCACCAGGTCGCCGCGCGTCAGCGTCACTTGCGGGTGCTGGTCGTCGGCGATGCGGGCAAGCGCCGCGCGCGGCTCGCCCTGGCTGCCGGTGAGCAGCGCCACCACCGTCTCGGGCGGCAGATGGCCGTAATCCTCCTCGCCCAGCGTCTTGACGCGTTGCGGCCAAAGGCCGGTTTCGCGCGCCAGATCGACGATGCGGTGCATCGAGCGACCGACCAGCACCAGATGCCGGTCGGCGGCTTCGGCGGCTCTGGCCACCGCGAGCAGCCGCGCCACGCTGGAGGCAAAGCTGGTGATCGCCACGCGGCCCGCGCGCCCGCTTGATGATCTCGCCCAGCGAAACGGCAACGCTTTTTTCGGACGGGGTGAAGCCGTCGCTGAGCACATTGGTGCTGTCGCTGAGCAGCACGTCGACGCCTTCATCGCCGAGCCGGCGGAGTTTGGCCTCATCGGTCGGGAGGCCGACGCCCGGATCGGCATCCAGCTTCCAATCCGCCGAATGCAGCACCGTTCCGAGCGCGGTGCGAATGGCGACGGCGCTGGTCTCGGGGATCGAATGCGCCATATTGACGAACTCGACATCGAACGGCCCGATCGTCACCCGGCCGCCCTGCGGCACCTCATGCAGCGGCACGTCGTTCCGCCAGGGCGTCTCGGCCAGCTTCTCCTTCAGCATCGCCATCGGAAAGCGGGTCGCGTAGATGGGCACGCCGAGCCGGGGCCACATTTCCGGAACCGCGCCGAAATGGTCCTCATGCGCATGGGTGAGGACGATGCCGAGAAGGTTGGCGCGCTCCTTTTCGATGAAGCGCAGATCGGGCAGTACGATATCGACGCCGGGCTCGCGGTCATCGGGGAAGGTGACGCCGAGATCGACCATCAGCCATTGGCGGCGGCGGGCCGGGCCGATACCGTAGAGATAGACGTTCATGCCGATCTCGCCGACCCCGCCCAGGGGCAGGAAGACCAGCTCATTGTCCTTGCTTCGCGTTCTTCATTCCAATCCTTAAGCCTTGGCGCCGATCGATACGTCGCCTGCCGTGATGCGCCGCTCTCCGCTTTCGGTTGCGAGCCGCAACGCGCCCATGTCGTCAATGCCGAGAAACGTGCCGCTGACCAGATCGGCGCCAAGCCGCACCGAGATCGGGCCGCCAAGCGGCTTTGCCCGTTCCAGCCAGGCGCTCGCGTATAGTGTCGAAGCCCAATCCGCCATGCCAGCGCGCAACCCATTCCGCCGTCGCCCAGATGAGCGCCGCAAGCGCCTGCGACGGGCTCCGCCTCGATGCCCGCCGCCGCAAGGCTGGCAACCGGCCGTCCGAGATCGTCGGGCGCGCGCGCCAGGTTCAGTCCGATGCCGATGACGACGGCCGGAGCGTCCGCTTCCGCGCCGGACCGGCTTTCGAGCAGAATGCCGCCCAGCTTGGCATCGTCAAGCAGAATGTCGTTCGGCCATTTCAGCCGCAGCGTCGGCGTGACGCCCGCTCCGGCGGCGAGCGCGCTGACCGCGTCATGCGCCGCCACACCCGCCAGCAGCGAAAGTTGCAACGCCGTGGCGAGCGGCACGCGCGGCCGCAGCAGCAGGCTGGCGTGCAGATTGCCGGCGGGCGATGCCCAGCTCCGGCCGGCGCGCCCGCGCCCCGCCTCCTGCACGGCCGCCCAGATCCACAGCCCGCCATCCTCGCCGGCGCCTGCGAGGCGGAGCGCCTCGGCGTTGGTGGAATCGATGCTCTCGTGGAAGGTCAGGCGGTATCCGCTCGGTAGGTCGAGGCCGCCATGGAGCATATCGGCGGGCCTAGAACAGCGATCTGGCGGCGGCGTCGGCGGCCGTGACCAGAACGTCGAGCGGGATGAACAGGAACAGCGTGATGATGCCCATCACCGCCAGCACGAAGCGGAGTTTCCCGGTCATCGGCTCGAACTCGCCGGCGGGCTCCTGGAAGTACATTTTGGAGATGATCGCCAGATAATAGAAGGCGCTGATCACCGATGTCACCACGCCGACGACCGCCAGCCAGAACAGTCCCGATTGGATGGCGGCGAGGAACACGTAGAACTTGGCGAAGAAGCCGGCGAGCGGCGGAATGCCCGCCATGGAAAACAGCAGCATCGCCAGCATGAAGGCCAGCATCGGCTGCCGGCGCGACAGGCCGGAGAGTTCGGCGATGTCCTCCACATGCGTGCCGCCCCGCCGCATGGCCAGAATGCAGGCGAAGGTGCCGAGCGTCATCGGCACATAGATCGCCAGATAGATCAGCACGCCCTGAATGCCCTCGGGCGTTCCGGCGGACAGCCCGACCAGCGCATAGCCGACATGGCCGATGGAGCTGTAGGCCATCAGCCGCTTGATGTTGGTCTGCCCGATGGCGGCGAAGGCGCCGAGCACCATCGAGCCGACCGAAATGGCGATGACGATCTGCTTCCAGTCGCTGGCGACGGCGGGGAAGGCGTCCTGCACCAGGCGGATCAGCATGGCGAAGGCGGCGACCTTCGGGCCGGCGGCGAGGAAGGCCGTCACCGGCGTCGGCGCGCCCTGATAGACGTCCGGCGTCCACATGTGGAACGGCACGGCGGAGAGCTTGAACGCGACGCCCGAAAGGATGAACACCAGGCCGAAGACCAAGCCCGATCGAGTGTTCGCGAGCCTGCAGAACGGCGGCGATGCCGCTAAAGCTCGGTCGTGCCGGTGAAGCCGTAGACCAGCGAGCAGCCGTAAAGCAGGAGGCCGGAGGAGAGCGCGCCGAGCACGAAATATTTCAGCCCCGCCTCGGCGGAAAACACCGAGTCGCGCCGGAACGCGGCGAGCACATAGAGCGCCAGGCTCTGCATTTCCAGCGACAGATAGAGCGAGATGAGATTGTTCGCCGACGTCATCAGCATCATGCCGACGGTGGACGAGCAGCACCAGCACCGCGAATTCGAATTTCAGGATCTTGGCGTCGCGCAGATAGTCGAAGGACAGAATGAGCGCGAAGGCGGAGGCCGGCGAGAATGAGCAGCTTCATGAAGCGGGCGAATGGGTCGACGATGACCGCGCCATCGGCGAGCTGCACCGTGCCGCTGACCCTGGTTGACGATGAAAAAGCCGGTGGCGATCAGCAGGACAATCGCGATCCAGCCCGGCGCTTCGCTCTCTTCGTCGCCGCTGAAGACGCCGTACATCAGGAGCAGCATCGCGCGAAACCGCGAGGAAGATCTCCGGAAAGATCGGCGCGTAATCCTGCAAGAGCGGTGAGCGGCATCATTTCACCTCCGCGGCGGCGAGTTGGGACTGCTTGGCCGCTGCAATATCCTTGGTTGTAATCCGCGATCAGCTTCTGCACGGAAACGGCGGTCACGTCCATCACCGGCTTGGGGTATACGCCGAACAGCACCGTCAGCAGCACCAGCGGCGCAAGGATCAGCACCTCGCGCGGGCTGAGATCGAGAATGCCGGCGAGCGAGGCCTTCTCCAGCTTGCCGAAGATCACCCGCCGATAAAGCCACAAGGCGTAGGCGGCGGAGAGGATGATGCCCGATGTGGCGAACAGCGCGATCCAGCTATTGGCCCGGAAGGCGCCGAGCAGCGACAGGAATTCGCCGACAAAGCCGCTGGTGCCGGGCAGGCCGACATTGGCCATGGTGAACACCATGAAGCAGAAGGCATAGAGCGGCATCCGGTCGGCAAGGCCGCCATAGGCGGAAATCTCGCGCGTATGCATCCGGTCATAGATGACGCCGACGCACAGGAACAGCGCGCCCGAGACGATGCCGTGGCTCAGCATCTGGAAGATGCCGCCCTGCACGCCCTGCGTCGTCAGCGTGAACACGCCCATGGTGACGAAGCCCATATGCGCGACCGAGGAATAGGCGATGAGCTTCTTCACATCCTCCTGCGCGAAGGCGACCAGCGAGGTGTAGATGATGGCGATGATGCTCAGCGCGAAGACCAGCGGCGCCAGCTCGGCGGATGCGATGGGGAACATCGGGATGGAGAAGCGCAGGAAGCCATAGCCGCCCATCTTCAGCAGCACGCCGGCCAGGATCACCGAGCCGGCGGTAGGCGCCTCGACATGCGCGTCGGGCAGCCATGTGTGCACCGGCCACATCGGCATCTTCACCGCGAAGGAGGCAAAGAACGCGACCCACAGCCAGGTCTGCATGCCCGGCGGGAAATTGAAGGCGAGCAGCGTCGGGATGTCCATCGTGCCGGCCTGCCAGTACATCGCCATGATGGCGAGCAGCATCAAGCACCGAGCCGAGCAGCGTATAGAGGAAGAATTTGAAGCTGGCATAGACGCGCCGCTTGCCGCCCCAGACGCCGATGATGATGAACATCGGAATGAGGCCGCCCTCGAAGAACAGATAGAAGACGACGAGATCGAGCGCGCAGAACACGCCGATCATCAGCGTCTCCAGCACCAGGAAGGCGATCATATATTCGCGGACGCGGCGTTTCGATGGAGCGCCAGCTCGCCAGGATGCAGAGCGGCATCAGGAAGGTCGTCAGGATGACGAACAGCATGGAAATGCCGTCGACGCCGATGTGATAGGTGATCTTGCCGCCGATCCACTCATGCTTTTCGACGAATTGGAAGGCGGCGGTCGAAGGGTCGAAGTCGCGCCAGAGCAGCAGCGACACGACGAAGGTGACGATGGTGGTCCACAGCGCGACATAGCGGGCGTTGCGCATCGCCGCGCCGTCGTCGCCGCGCAGGACGAAGATGAATGCCGCGCCCGCGAGCGGCAGGAAGATGACGGTGGAAAGGATCGGCCAACTGGTCATCACAATCAGAAGCCTTTCCAGAACTGCGCCCAGTAGAGCCAGGCAAAATAGGATGTGATCAGCGCGATGCCGATCAGCATGATGAAGGCGTAGTGGTAGACGAAGCCGGTCTGCAGCCGCACCACGCGATTGGTGATGTCGATGACGCGGGCGGAAATGCCGTCCGGCCCCAGCCCGTCGATGATCATGCCGTCGCCGGTCTTCCAGAGCACGCGCGACAGCCATTTGAACGGCCGCACGAACAGCCAGTCATACAGCTCGTCGAAATACCATTTGTGATAGAGGAAGGCGTGGATCGGCCTGAAATTGCGGATCGTCCAGGCCGGGATCCCGGGATAGGCGATATAGGCGAGATAGGCCAGCGACGAAGCCGCCCACCATCATGATCGTCGGCAGCCACGACATCCATTCCGGGCCATGATGCGCGGCTTCGAGGATGTGGTTGTCGGGCGCCGCGAACAGCGAAGTGCGCCAGAAGCCGCCATATCCCTCGCCGACAAAATAATCATAGCCCAGATAGCCCGCCACCAGCGCGCCGACGGCCAGCACGCCGAGCGGCAGCAGCATCACCAGCGGCGATTCATGCACATGGGCGTGGGTTTCGTCATCGTGGCGCGGCGCGCCGAAGAAGGCCATGAACATCAGCCGCCAGGAATAGAAGCTGGTCAGGAAGGCCGCCACGACCAGCGAAACGAAGGCCCAATGCGAAACGCTCGGTGCCTTTCGCATGCGCGGCTTCGATGATCATGTCCTTGGAGAAATAGCCCGCCGTCAGCGGAAAGCCGGTGAGCGCCAGCGTGCCGATCAGCATCATCACGAAGGTGACGGGGATGCCCTTGCGCAGGCCGCCCATCTTGCGCAGATCCTGCTCGTCATGCATCGCATGGATGACGGAGCCCGAGCCGAGGAACAGCAGCGCCTTGAAGAAGGCGTGGGTGAACAGATGGAACATGCCGGCCGAATAGGCGCCGACGCCCATCGCCACGAACATGTAGCCGAGCTGCGAGCAGGTGGAATAGGCGATGACGCGCTTGATGTCGTTCTGCGCCACGCCGACCGTGGCCGCGAAAAACGCCGTGATCGCGCCGATGCCGGTCACCACTTGCAGCGCAACCGGCGCCAGCTCGAACAGCGGCGACAGCCGCGCCACCATGAAGACGCCCGCCGTCACCATCGTCGCCGCATGGATGAGCGCGGAGACCGGCGTCGGGCCTTCCATGGCGTCCGGCAGCCAGGTGTGCAGCAGGAATTGCGCCGACTTGCCCATCGCGCCGACGAACAGCAACAGGCAGATCACCGTCAGCGTATCGTATTGCTGGCCCAGGAACATCATGGTCTTGCCGACCTGGTCCGGCGCCGAGGCGAAAATCGCATCGTAGGAAATGGTGCCGAATACGGTGAAGACGGCAAAAATGCCCAGCGCAAAGCCGAAATCGCCGACGCGGTTGACGATGAACGCCTTGATCGCGGCGGCATTGGCGGAAGGCTTGTGATACCAGAAGCCGATCAGCAGGTAAGAGGCAAGGCCGACGCCCTCCCAGCCGAAAAACAGCTGGAGCAGATTGTCCGCCGTCACCAGCATCAGCATGGCGAAGGTGAACAGCGACAGATAGGCGAAGAAGCGCGGCTGCCCGTCATCATGCGCCATGTAGCCGATGGAATAGATGTGCACGAGCGCCGAGACGGTGTTCACCACGACCAGCATCACCGCCGTCAGCGTATCGATGCGCAGCGACCAGTTCGCCTGGAGATCGCCCGATGTGACCCATTCGAGCAGGGGAATGCGCAGATCCTCGCCCGTGATGCCGACGCGGTAAAGCGCGATCCAGGACAGCACGGCGCTGGCGGTCAGCAGCATGCTGGTGATCGCGCCCGAGCCCTTGGCGCCAAGCCAGCGGCCGAAAAAACCGGCGAGCAGCGCGCCGATCAGCGGCATGAAGACGATGGCTGAATACATGGCGCTCCTCAGCCCTTCATCAGGTTGATGTCATCGACGGCGATGGAGCCGCGATTGCGGTAATAGACGACGACGATGGCAAGGCCGATGGCCGCTTCGGCGGCGGCGACGGTGAGGATGAACAGCGCGAAGATCTGGCCGGTGAGATCATTGAGGAACGAGGAGAACGCCACCAGATTGATGTTCACCGCCAGCAGCATCAGCTCGACCGACATCAGGATGACGATGACGTTCTTGCGGTTGAGGAAAATACCGAAGACGCCGAGCGTGAACAGGATCGCACCGACGCTGAGATAGTGAGGTAGCCCGATTTCCATGTCTCTCATTCCGCTTTCGGCGTCTTGGCCCGAACCTGACGCAGTAGTCACGCGCGCCGCGCACAATCTCGCTATATGCCCCGGCCGGTCTCGACTTTCTTGATCTCGATGGCGGTGCGCGGGTCACGCGCGACCTGGACGGCAATATTCTGACGCTTGACGCCGACGCGGTGGCGCAGCGTCAGCACGATGGCGCCGATCATCGCGATCAGCAGGATGAGGCCGGAGAGCTGGAAGAAATACACATATTTCGTGTAGAGCACGCGCCCGATCGCCTCCGCATTGGTCACCGTATCGGCCGGCGGGATGCGCTCCATGATGTGTAGCGCCTCTTGCGGCGCGATCGTCCAGGCGCTGGCGACGAGCAGCAGCTCGGCCAGCAGCAGCGCCCCGATCAGCCCGCCGACCGGCAGATATTTCTGAAAGCCGGCGCGCAATTCGGCGAAGTCCACATCCAGCATCATCACCACGAACAGGAACAGCACCGCCACCGCGCCGACATAGACGATGACCAGGATCATGGCGATGAATTCGGCGCCGAGCAGCACGAACAGCCCCGCCGCGTTGAAGAACGCCAGGATCAGGAACAGCACCGCGTGAACCGGATTGCGCACGCTGATGACCATCACCGCCGAGGCGATGGTCAAGATGGCGAAGACGTAGAAGAAAAATCCGGCGAGGGTCATCGATGAGACCGCATCTTTCAGTGTTCTAATTTCCCGGCGCCATCTTCGATACACGCATCCTGGCGCGCGGTAAAATCGGCAACCGGCTTTTCCCCGGCATGGCCGCGGTCGCGGCCTATCCCGAGTCGGCTGACATGTTTGCTGCAACGCGAAGAAACGGTTAGCGGTAGGGCGCGTCCAGTTCAAGGTTTTTCGCCAGCAGCCGCTCCCAGCGGTCGCCATTGGCCAGCAGCTTCTCCTTGTCGTAGAGCAGCTCCTCGCGGGTTTCGGTGGCGAATTCGAAATTCGGCCCCTCGACGATCGCGTCCACCGGGCAAGCCTCCTGGCAATAGCCGCAATAGATGCATTTCACCATGTCGATGTCGTAGCGGGTGGTGCGCCGCGTGCCGTCATTGCGGCGCGGCCCCGCCTCGATGGTGATGGCCTGGGCCGGGCAGATCGCCTCGCACAGCTTGCAGGCGATGCAGCGCTCGGCGCCATTGGGATAGCGGCGCAGCGCGTGTTCGCCCCGGAAGCGCGGGCAGACCGGGCCCTTCTCGAAAGGGTAGTTCACCGTCGCCTTCGGCTTGAAGAAATATTTCATGCCGAGCCAGAAGGCGGAGAAGAACTCGGCCAGCATGGCGGATTTGATCGATTGGGCTATGCCGGCCATGGGCGGCTCCTTTTTAGGCGCGTGCCCGAAAATTGCAGCACGCCCGCGACGATCACGACCATGGCCAGCGAGATGGGCAGGAACACCTTCCAGCCGAGCCGCATGAGCTGGTCGTAGCGGTAGCGCGGCACGATGGCCTTCACCATCGCGAACATGAAGAATGCAAAGCACAGTTTCAGCAGGAACCAGACGATGCCCGGCACCCAGGTAAAGGGCACGATATTGACCGGCGGCAGCCAGCCGCCCATGAACAGGATGGTCATCAGCGCGCACATGGTGGTGATCGCCACATATTCGCCGAGCATGAACAAAAGATAGGGCGTCGAGGAATATTCCACCATGAAGCCGGCGACGAGTTCGGATTCGGCCTCGGGCAGATCGAAGGGCGGCCGGTTCGTCTCGGCGAGCGCGGAGACGAAGAAGATGATGAACATCGGGAACAGCCGCAGCCAGTACCAGCCCAGGAGGCCATAGTCGGTGTCCTGCGCCTTGACGATCTCGGTGATGTTCAGCGATCCGGCGCAGAGCAGCACGGTGATGATGACGAAGCCGATCGACACTTCGTAGGACACCATCTGCGCCGCCGAGCGCAGCGCGCCGAGGAACGGATATTTCGAGTTCGACGCCCAGCCGCCCATGATGACGCCGTACACGCCGAGCGAGGAGATGGCAAAGATATAGAGGATGCCGACATTGATGTTGGCGATCACCCAGCCATCGCTCGAACGGAATGACCGCCCAGGCGGACAAGCGCCAGCACCGCCGTGACGATCGGCGCCATCAGGAAGACGGTCTTGTCCGCGCCCGCCGGGATCACCGGCTCCTTCAGCACGAATTTCAGCAGATCGGCGAAACTTTGCAGCAGCCCGAAGGCGCCCACGACATTCGGTCCGCGCCGGAGCTGCACCGCCGCCCAGATCTTGCGGTCGGCGAGCAGCAGAAAGGCGACGGACACCAGGCCCGCCACCAGCAGAAAGAGGCTTTCCACCAGAGTGATGGCGAGCGGATAACCGTAATTGCTCCAAATATCAGCCATCGGTGCCGGTCGCTCCGTGGTCGTGCTCGCGCGTCAGGGCGGAGAGTTCGCTCATGATCGCGGAAGCGCGCGCGATCGGGTTGGTCTGGTAGAAATCCTCGATCGACGAGGTGAAGGCGATGTCCTCGAATGTGGTGTCGCCGCTCGCCGAGCGCCTCGATATCGGTGATCTTGCCGGGCACGATCTCGTCGATGGCGGCGAAATGCGGATACTCGGCATAGAGCTTGGCGCGCAGCTCGGGCAGGCTGTCGAAGGGCAGCTTCGCCCCCAGCTTCTCCGACAGCGCGCGGATGATGGTCCAGTCCTCGCGCGCATCGCCCGGCGGGAACACGGCGCGCTGCGCCATCTGCACCCGGCCTTCCGTGTTGACATAGGTCGCGCTTTTCTCGGTATAGGCGGCGCCGGGCAGGATGATGTCGGCGAAGCGCGCGCCGCGGTCGCCATGGCTGCCCTGATAGACGACGAAGGCGTCGCCCGTCTGGCTCATATCCAGCTCGTCGGCGCCGAGCAGGTAGAGCAGATCGATATCGCCGTCGCGCGCGCCTTCCAGCATCGCATCGAGCGCGAGCCCGCCCTATTGCGGCACGAAGCCGAGATCGAGCCCGCCGACGCGCGCCGCCGCATCGTGCAGGATGTTGAAGCCGTTCCAGCCTTCATTCGGCCGCAGCATGTCGAGGGACTTGTCGCGGCCTTGCGCGGCCAGACGCAGGATCGCCGCACCGTCGAAGCGGGCGAGCGCCCCCTGGCCCAGGATCAGCATCGGGCAGGTGGCTTTCTTCAGCACCTCGGCGAAGGGATGCCGGCCCTCGGCGACGTCGAGCAGCGTCTGCGGCCCGGCGCCGAGATAGTCATATTCGTAGGTGAGATCCGCCGCCTCGCCGATCACGCCGATCTTCAGCCGTCCGCTGCGCCAGCCCTTGAGGATGCGCGCATTCAGCACCGCCGCTTCCCGGCGCGGATTGGTGCCGACCAGCAGCAGCGCGTCCGCCTCTTCCAGCCCGGCGATGGTGGAATTGAAGATGTAGCTCGCCCTGCCCGCCGCCGGATCGAAGGGCGAGCCGTCCTGGCGGCATTCCAGATGCGGCGAGCCGAGCTTCTGGAACAGCGATTTCAGCGCGAACATATCCTCGACCGGCGCCAGATCGCCGGCGATGGCGCCGATCTTGGCGCCGCCCGCCGCCTTGACCCGCTCGGCGATCTCGGCGAAGGCTTCGTTCCAGCTCGCCTCGCGCAGCTTGCCTTCGCGGCGGATATAGGGGCGGTCGAGCCGGCCGCGCCGGACGCCGTCCCACACGAAGCGCGCCTTGTCGGAGATCCACTCCTCATTCACCCAATCGTGGTTGCGCGGCAGGATGCGCAGGATCTCGCGGCCGCGCGCATCGACGCGGATATTCGAGCCGATGCCCGTCCATCACGTCGATGGACTCGGTCTTGCGCAGCTCCCAGGGCCGCGCCTTGAAGGCGTAGGGCTTGGAGGTCAGCGCGCCGACCGGGCACAGGTCGATGATGTTGCCCGACAGCTCCGAGGTCATGCCGCGTTCGAGATAGGTGGTGATCTCCATATCCTCGCCGCGCCCGATGGCGCCCAGCTCGGAGACGCCCGCGACTTCGGTCATGAAGCGGACGCAGCGCGTGCAGTGGATGCAGCGCGTCATGATCGTCTTGATCAGCGGCCCGATATTCTTGTCCTCGACGGCGCGCTTGTTCTCATGGAAGCGCGAGCCGTCGACGCCATAGCCCATCGCCTGATCCTGCAGATCGCACTCGCCGCCCTGATCGCAGATCGGGCAATCGAGCGGGTGGTTGATCAGCAGGAATTCCATCACCCCTTCGCGCGCCTTCTTCACCACCGGCGCTGTCGGTGCGCACCGTCGGCGGCGTGCCGTCGCGGCCGGGGCGCATGTCGTTGACGCTCATGTGGCAGGAGGCGACGGGCTTGGGCATGCCGACCACCTCGACGAGGCACATGCGGCAATTGCCGGCGATCGAAAGCCGCTCGTGATAGCAGAAGCGAGGGATTTCCTCGCCCGCCCGCTCGCATGCCTGCAGCAGATTGAGACCGTCCTCGACCTCGATCGGCTTGTCGTTGATGATCAGTTTTGGCATCGGCCGCTCATTTGTAGGGTGCCAGTCCGGCTGACAGGCTCATGTCGTGCGTCATCGGCGGGCGACAAGAGTGAAGAACGCGTCCGCTCTATACCCTCGCTTACGCACGCTGACCATAGGGCGAAAAGTCTTTACGCCCCTTCTGCACCGTTTCCATGCTGGAATTCGCGCGAGAACGCTACGGCCGGACCCGCAAACCGCGCCGTCCGTAGCGTTGTATCAACAGCCGCAGTTTCGCTCAAGCCCTTGCGGTGAGGCGAAACGCGGCGCCCAGAAGCACCGCCACCGCGCCCGCCCAAAGCACCATCGGCTCATAAGGCGGCACGGCCACGAGCGGCGAAAGGTTCTGCGCGGGCGGACAGGTCGCGCCCGGCAGATAGAGACAGTCTATCGCGGCCAGCCGAGCGGTAGGCATACAGCCACCACAGCCACGCCACAGCCAAAAGTATGAAGCCGATCACCGTAAAAATACGCCCGATCCTGCCCATCATCGCTCGACGCTCCCCAGCGGTTCAATGGCCCCTCCGCTGTCCTATGCGCCAGGCAACGGACATGCGAACGCAAGCCTCCCATAAGTCTTGTTTTGGTTGAGTTTAAACCAGTTTGGCTCGCGCGCAAGGCATCCCCCCACACAAGCGCCATTCGGGCAGGCACAGCGCGATTCGCGCCACAGTCTGGCCTGCGCCAGGCCCTCCCAGCCGAAGGCATGCTCGCTCGGGCCGTGCTCGGCGAGATGCTCCAGCCGCGCCCTGCCCTCCGCAGGCGTCGGCACATGGCCCGGCTCGATCCACCACATGGCGAAATGCGGCCCCGCCATGCGGTTCGAACCAGCCGGTCGCGCCGCCGATAGAAATTGGCATGCACGGTCTGCCAGACGAAGGTCTCGAAGGTTTCCGCGCTCTCCCAGACCGACATGTTGACCAGCATCGCGGGATCGTCATAGGCGCTGATCGAGGTGGCGTTGCCGCTCTCGTCCTTCAGCCGCCAGACAAAACCGGGCATGCGCTCGGCGGCGGCGTTGACCCGGTCGAGATTGTCGAAGAATTCGGCGACGCGCGGCATCGTCCTTCGGATGGAGCAGACGGCCGACATTGATCTGCGCGAGGTGTTTCATGCGCTACTCCGCCGCCGATGCCGCGGCTGCGGCACCGGCGCCGCGCGCTGGTCCATGCGCTCCTCGATGACATGGCGGAAATGCCGGATCAGCCCTTGCACCGGCCAGGCCGCCGCATCGCCGAGCGCGCAGATGGTGTGGCCCTCGATCTGCTTCGAGACGTCATAGAGCATGTCGATCTCGCGGCGCGTCGCCTCGCCGTGTCACCATGCGTTCCAGCACGCGCCACATCCAGCCGGTGCCCTCGCGGCATGGCGTGCATTGGCCGCAGCTCTCATGCTTGTAGAAATAGGCGATGCGGGCGATCGCTTTGACGATGTCGGTGGATTTGTCCATCACGATCACGGCGGCGGTGCCGAGGCCCGATTGCACTTCGCGCAGGCTGTCGAAATCCAGCAGCAGGTCCTGGCACATATTGGCCGGCACGCAAGGCACCGACGAGCCGCCGGGGATGACGGCGAGCAGATTGTCCCAGCCGCCGCGAACGCCGCCGGCATGTTTCTCGATCAGCTCGCGCAAGGGGATGCCCATCTCCTCTTCGACATTGCACGGCTCGTTCACATGGCCGGAAATGCAGAACAGCTTGGTGCCGGTATTGTTGGGCCGTCCGAGCGCGGCGAACCACGGCGCGCCGCGCCGGAGAATGTCGGGCACGACGGCAATCGATTCGACATTGTTCACCGTGGTCGGCGCGCCCCAGAGGCCGGCATTGGCGGGGAATGGCGGCTTCAGGCGCGGCTGGCCCTTTTTGCCTTCCAGGCTTTCGAGCAGCGCGGTTTCCTCGCCGCAAATATAGGCGCCGGCGCCGTGATGCAGATAAATCTCGAAATCCCAGCCATGGACATTGTCCTTGCCGATCAGCTTGGCGGCATAGGCTTCGTCGATGGCGGCCTGCAGGCGCTCGCGCTCGCGGATATATTCGCCGCGTATATAGATGTAGCAGACCGGCGCGCGCATCGCGAAACCGGCATAAAGGCACCCTTCGAGCAGAAGATGCGGGTCATGCCGCATGATCTCGCGATCCTTGCAGGTGCCGGGCTCCGATTCGTCGGCATTGACGACGAGATAGGACGGGCCGCGGATCGTTCTTCGGCATGAACGACCATTTGAGGCCGGTCGGGAAGCCCGCGCCGCCGCGGCCGCGCAGGCCGGAGGCCTTCACCTCGCTCGATGATCCAGTCCTGGCCCTTTTCGATGAAGCCCTTGGTGCCATCCCAGGCGCCGCGCTTTTGCGCGCCGGCCAGCCGCCAATCCTGCGTGCCGTAGAGATTTTTGAAGATGCGGTCCTTGTCGGCAAGCATTCCTTAGGCTCCTGTATCGAGCAGCGTGCGCATTCCGCTGGCGGGAGCGGAGAACTGCCGGTTGCTCTGCGGACCGGGCTTGACGCCGACGCCGGTTTTCAGCTTGATGCAGCAGCGCCGTCAGGCTGTCGGGCGTCAGATCCTCGAAATAGTCCTTGTTGATCTGCACCATCGGCGCGTTCACGCAGGCGCCGAGGCATTCCACCTCCATCCAGGAGAACAGGCCGTCGGCGGTCACCGTCTTCTCCGGCGCCGATCACGCGGCGCAGAAGCTCTTTCAGCTCCTCAGAGCCGCGCAGCATGCAGGGCGTCGTGCCGCAAATCTGGATGAAATATTTGCCCACCGGCGACAGGTTGAACATGGTGTAGAAGGTGGCGATTTCATAGACGCGGATATAGGGCATATCCAGCAATTCGCTGACATAGCGGATCGCGGGCTCCGGCAGCCATCCCTCATGCTGCTCCTGGGCGCGCCACGAGCAGCGGGATGACGGCGGCCCAATGGCGGCCTTCGGGATATTTGCCGAGCTGCCCCTTGGCCCAGGCTCAGATTTTCGGGCGTGAATTCAAAGCTTGCTGGCTGCTCGGGATCGAGACGGCGAACCGACATGGACTATCGTTCCATTCATCGCCGCGCCTCGGCCCTCGCCTTCAGCGCGGCATTCATCTGATTGAAGCCTTCCTCGGACCGGGCCAGCAATGTCCGCAGGAACGGAACGAGCAGGCCGGAGAAACGCTCCGAATGCCGCAACCTCGTATCATCGCCCGCCCTCGTCAACTGGAAAGAATGCTCGCCTGTGAATAGTCCGGGAATGGGCAGCGAGCCGCGCCAGACAAAGGCTTCGGGCGCATCGGCGCGCAGCACGATCGGCGTGAAGGTCTGCGCCTTGCCGCCCGGCGGGCGCATCGTGGCGCGGAGCGTTTCGCCGGGTTTGGCCTTGCCCTCGATGGAAAGGATGAACGGGTTCCAGCCCGGATAGGCGGCAAAGTCCATCAGCACCGCCCACACCGTCTCGGGCGAGGCATGGATCAGAATTTCGGTTTCGATTGCGCTGGGCAAATTAAGCGGGCTCAGGACGCTTCGCGCGCGGCGGCGGTGAACTTCTCCTCGACCAGCTTGCCGCCTTCGAGGCGCAGCACGCGGTCCATCCGGTGCGCCAGCTCGTGATTATGCGTTGCGATCAGCGCCACCAGCCCCGCCTTCTTGACGAATTGCAGCAGCTGAAGGAAGACGCGGCCGGCGGTTTCCGGGTCGAGATTGCCGGTCGGCTCGTCCGCCAGCAGGACGAGCGGCGCATTGGCGACGGCGCGGGCGATGGCGACGCGCTGCTGCTCGCCGCCGGACAGCTCGGCCGGGCGATGCGCGAGGCGCTCCTTCAGGCCGAAGATGGTCAGGAGATCGGTGGCGCGCTTCTCCGCCTCGGCGCGTTTCAGCCCGGCGATGAGCTGCGGCATCACGACGTTTTCGAGCGCCGAAAATTCGGGCAGCAGATGGTGGAACTGATAGACGAAGCCGACATCGGTGCGCCGGATGCGGGTGCGTTCGGCATCGCTCAGTGCGGCGCAATCGCGCCCGCCCAGCATCACCGCGCCGCTGTCGGCGCGGTCGAGCAGCCCGGCGACCTGGAGCAGCGTCGATTTGCCGGCGCCGGACGGCGCGACCAGCGCCACCGACTCGCCTTCGTAAAGCTGCGCGGAGGCACCGTCGAGCACACGGATTTCGCGGTCGCCCTGTTTGAAGCTGCGCTTCAGGTCGACGAGTTCGATGATCGGGTGTTCGTACGCGCTGGTCCACTGGCCTACTCGTATCGCAAGGCTTCGACGGGATCGAGACGCGCCGCGCGCCACGAAGGATAAAGCGTCGCCAGGATCGACAGCGACAGCGCCATGACCACCACGGTGACCACCTCGCCTGTATCGACCTCGGCCGGCATCCGCGACAGGAAATACACCTCCGGCGGAAACAGATGCGACGAGGTCAGCCAGGAAATGCCTTGCCGGATCTCCTCGATATAGGCGCAGAACAGGATGCCCAGCAGCAGCCCCGCCAGCGTGCCGACCACGCCGATGCTCGCGCCGGTGATGAAGAACACGCGCATGATCGCGCCGCGCGTCGCGCCCATGGTGCGCAGAATGCCGATATCGTGGCCCTTATCCTTCACCAGCATGATCATGCCGGAGATGATGTTGAGCGCGGCGACCAGCACGATCAGCGTCAGGATGATGAACATCACGTTCCGCTCCACCTGGAGCGTGTTGTAGAAGGTGGCGTTGCGCTGGCGCCAGTCGGTCAGCAGCATGTCGTCGCCCGCCGCCGCCGTCAGCGGCCCGCGCATCGCGTCCACATGGTCGGGACTGTCGAGCAGCACTTCCACCACATTGGCGGCATTGGGAACGTTGAAGAATTTCTGCGCCTCGGCGAGCGGAATAAAGGCGATCGTCGCGTCATATTCCGACATGCCGATCTCGAAAACCGCCGTGATCGGATAGCGCTTGACGCGTGGCGCCGTGCCGAAAGGGGTCGAGGCGCCGCGCGGCGCGACCACGGTGATCTCGTCGCCCATATGCACGTTCAGCGCATTGGCAAGCCGCGTCCCGATCGCGATGCCGCCGCTCGCGTCGAAGCCGTCCAGCGAGCCGAACATCACCTTCGAGGACACCCCGTCCAGCGCCTTGATGTCGGCCTCCCGCACGCCGCGGACGAAAACGCCGTTCGATGCAGAGGCGCTGCTGACCAGCGCCTGGCCTTCGACGATCGGAAATGCCAGGCGCACCTGCGGCACCGCGCGCAGCCTTTGCGTCACCTCAGCATAATCGGTGAAGTCGCGGGCGAGCGGGCGCACCAGGACATGGCCGTTGAGGCCGAGGATCTTGTCGAACAGCTCTTTGCGGAAGCCGTTCATCACCGACATGACGATGATGAGCGTCGCGACGCCCAGCATGATGCCGATGAAGGAAAAACCGGCGATGACGGAAATGAAGCCTTCCTTGCGGCGCGCGCGCAGATAGCGCGAGGCGAGCATCCACTCGAAAGGGGCAAAAGGCCTGGTCTCGGCGCTTGCAGCCACGATTTAGGGCTTTCCTGATTGTGACGGCGCCAATGACACCTTCGTTTGAAGCGTTTTTATGGCGGATGCCATCTTGAGGGTTTCGCGTTCGCCGCTGGCCCGGTTCTTCAATTCGATCTCGCCTTTTTCCAAGGCTTTCGGGCCGACAATGACCTGCCATGGCAAACCGATCAAGTCCATGGTCTTGAATTTGCCCCCTGCCCGCTCGTCGGTATCGTCGTAGAGCACCTCGATACCGGCGGCGCTCAAGCCCGCATAAAGTGTCTCGCAGGCGGCGTCCGTCGACCGCATCACCGGTCTTCAGATTGAGCAGGCCCACCGCGAACGGCGCGACCGAAGCCGGCCAGATGATCCCCGCCTCGTCATGGCTGGCCTCGATGATGGCGCCCGCCAGCCGCGACACGCCGATGCCGTAGGACCCGCTTTCGACCAAACTCCAATTGCCGTCCGGCCCCTGCACCTGCGCCTTCATCGGCTTGGAATATTTGGTGCCGAAGAAGAAGATGTGGCCGACCTCGATGCCGCGCGCGGACAGGCGGTCCTGCTCGGGCACTTCTTGCTCGAAACGCGCCGGCTCGTGCTTATCCTCGGTCGCCGCATATGGGCCCGTCCATTGCGCCACAATCGGCGACAGGTCCCTGTCGTAGTCGGTGTCCTCGGCGGGCACCTCCATCTCGGTCAAAGCGCGATGGCAGAACACCTGGCTCTCGCCGGTCTTGGCCAGGATGATGAATTCATGGCTCAGGTCGCCGCCGATCGGCCCGGTATCGGCGCGCATCGGGATCGCCTTCAGCCCCATGCGGTGGAAGGTGCGCAGATAGGCGACGAACATCTTATTATAGGAGTGCCGCGCCGGCTTCCTCCGACAGGTCGAAGGAATAGGCGTCCTTCATCAGGAATTCGCGGCCGCGCATCACGCCGAAACGCGGGCGGATCTCGTCGCGGAACTTCCACTGGATGTGATAGAGATTGCGCGGCAGATCGCGGTAGGATTTCACACCGTCGCGGAAGATCTGGGTGATCTGCTCCTCATTGGTGGGACCGTAGAGCATGTCACGCTCATGGCGGTCCTTGATACGCAGCATTTCCGCGCCGTAATCGTCATAGCGCCCGCTCTCGCGCCACAGATCGGCGGACTGGATCGTCGGCATCAGCACTTCGAGCGCCCCTGCCCGGTCCTGCTCCTCGCGCACGATCTGCTCGATCTTCTTCAGGACGCGAAAGCCGAGCGGCAGCCAGGAATAGATGCCGGCGCTCGCCTGGCGGATCATGCCGGCGCGCAGCATCAGCCGGTGCGAGACGATCTCGGCTTCCTTGGGATCGTCGCGCAGGATCGGCAGAAAATAGCGGCTCATGCGCATGGACGGCGCTCCCGTCTATGGCAGATCGACGTAAGATGACGGCTCTTAGCGGATTGGGGATCGAGAGGCAATGGCGCCGCGACAGATTTGCACCATGGCCAGGCACATGCTCCATCGAGCCTATGCAGGCTTGCCGCCGGAATTCTCCGGTGTCGGTACTCTGGAGACCCATGCTCCGTGGCAGGGTGGCGCCTGAACGCCACCAGTGCCTGACGTCCCCTGGCCTTACTTGGCCCGGTCGAAGGCGTCGCGGGCCTTCTGGCCAGCCTTCTCGAACGCCATGCGGCTTTCTTCCAGGGCGGCCTTAAAGGCATCCCAGGATTGCGCACCGGCCTTGGCGCCGGCATCGAGTTTGGATTTCGCCGCCTCGGCTTCGGATTTGGCGCGGGCGATGGCAGCGTCGAGATCGGGCTTTTTCGATGCGGCGTAGCTGCTCGCCTGCTGCATGAAGCTCTCCATCCAATCCTGCCACGCTTTGCGCTGCGCTTCCGCGCGGGCCTGGAACAAGGCCTGTTGCTGCTCCGCCGTCAGCTTCGCCTGACTCATATAAGTCTGCACCGTCGTCTCGAACGCTGCCCATTTCTGCTGCAGATCGCTGCGCGTTTTCTCCCAAGCCGCCGCGCCCTCCTGCTGCTTTTCGCCGATCACCTTCTGGAAGGCATCGCGTTCTTTGCGCATCTCGGCCGCGGTTTTCTCGGCCTGCGTCTTCGCGTCGGCCTGAAGCGTCGACATGCGTGCATCGACCGCTTTCAATGTCGCTTCGATTTCGTCGACGCACTGTTTGGCCCACATCGAAAATTGCTCTATCTGACGATCGTTGGTCATGAAAGCCTCACTCATTCCTGGCTGCGCGGGAAGATAGGCGCTGATCCTACCACAACTGGCGTTGCGGTTTTGCGGCAATCTGCTGGCCCAGCGTGACGCGCGGTATCGGGCACGACGCAAGCGCCGCCCAGCCCTGGCAATGCATGGCGCGCAGTGTTTAGCTTGAATTTCATGAATTTAACCCCGAATACGACTTTCGTCGCCCACGGGTTTCTATTGACGCGGGTTTCGATCCGGTGAAACAATGGAAGTGCATCCCATGAATTAATGGCTGCGACAGGCGCATCCTGCCAACGAAATGCGCCATCGGTCGAGCGGTGGATTTCCGCCGCTCCCAGAGAGAGGAAATCGCGATGGAATTGGATCGGCGTAGTTTCCTGAAAGGTGGAGGAGCAGCGGTCGTCGCGTCGAGCTTGTCGGTACTGGGCTTCGGTGAAGACCAGACGGCGCTCGCACAGGCGGTTCGTCCCTTCAAGCTTTCCAGAACGACGGAAACACGGAGCATTTGTCCGTATTGTTCGGTGAGTTGCGGAACCTTGATGTATTCGCTGGGCGACAACTCGAAGAACGCCCAGCTCGAACTCATCCATGTCGAGGGCGACCCGGACAACCCCGTGAACCGGGGCACCCTGTGTCCGCGCGGATCGGCCATCCTCGATTTCGTGCATTCCAAGACGCGCGTGAAATATCCGATGCACCGCAAGCCGGGCTCGGACAAATTCGAGCGCGTCACCTGGGACTTTGCCATTGAGCGCATCGCCAGGCTGATGAAGGAAGACCGCGACGCCAATTTCGTGGCGACGAACAAGGAAGGCGTGACGGTCAATCGCTGGCCGACGGTTGCGGCGTTCGTCACCTCTTCGATGGCGAATGAAGGCGGCTATCTCGGCGCCAAGCTGTTCCGCAGCGCCGGCGTTATCGGGATCGAAAACCAGGCTCGCATTTGACACGGACCGACGGTGGCCAGTTTGGCTCCAACATTCGGTCGCGGTGCGATGACCAACCACTGGGTCGACATCAGAAACGCTGATGTCGTGCTCGTCATGGGCGGCAATGCCGCCGAAGCCCATCCTTGCGGCTTCAAATGGGTGACGGAAGCCAAAGCCCACAACAAGGCGAAGCTTGTCGTCGTCGATCCGCGCTTTACCCGCTCGGCCGCCGTCTCGGACCTCTATGCGCCGTTACGGCCCGGAACCGACATCGCGTTCCTGCTGGGCGTGATGCGGCACCTCTTCACGACGGACAAATTCCATAAGGAGTACGCCAAGCTGCACACCAATGCCTCCTATCTGGTGCGCGAGGGCTTCAAGTTTGAGGACGGCCTGTTCTCCGGCTTCGACGAAGCCAAACGCGCTTACAACATGGAGGAGTGGGAATATCAGATCGACGATCAGGGCTTCGCCAAGGTGGACGAGACCTGGCAGGACCCGCGCTGCGTCATCAACCTGCTGAAGGCGCATGTCGATCGCTATACGCCGGAGATGGTCGAGAAGATCTGCGGAACGCCCAAGGCGAAGTTCCTGAAGGTGGCCGAGCTGATCGCCTCGACGGGCAATGGCGAGCGTTCGATGACGAGCATGTACGCGCTCGGCTGGACGCAGCACACGCACGGCTCGCAGAACATTCGCTGCATGGCGATGCTGCAGCTTCTGCTCGGCAATATGGGCATTCCCGGCGGCGGCGTGAACGCGCTTCGCGGCCATGCCAACGTGCAAGGCATCACAGATCTGGCGCTGCTGACGCACCTGCTGCCCGGCTATCTGGCCGCGCCGAACGAAAAGGAAGCGGATCTGACCGCCTATATGGCCAAGCGCGGGTACAAACCACTAAGGCCAGGCCAGATCAGTTATTGGCAGAACTACAAGAAGTTCTTCGTCAGCCTGATGAAGGCTTGGTGGGGCGACGCCGCCCAGCCGGAAAACGACTTCGCCTACAGCTATGTGCCGAAATTCGACGTGCCCTACGACACGCTGAAAATCGTGCAGGAGATGTACGAAGGCAAGATGACCGGCATCATCACCAGCGGCCAGAACATCTTGTGGGGCGTGCCGCACAAGGACAAGACGCTGGCCGGTCTCGCCAAGCTGAAATGGCTGGTGGTCGCCGATCCGCTCGACGTCGAGACGGCCTCGTTCTGGAAGAACTACGGCGAACTCAACCACGCCGATACCAGCGCGATCCAGACGGAGGTGTTCCAGCTTCCGGCGACATCCATCGCCGAGGATGACGGCAGCTTCACCAATTCCGGCCGGGTTCTGCTCTGGCACGGAAAGGCTGCGGCTCCCCTCGCCGAAGCCAGGAGCGACATCGAAATCTATTCGTCCATCTTCAGGCGCTTCCGTGAGCTTTACCTCAAGGAAGGCGGCGCATTCCCGGATCCGATCACGAAGCTCACCTGGAAATACGCCAATGAGGAGCTTCCCTCGCCCGATGAACTCCTGAAGGAGATCAACGGCTATGCGCTGCAAGACCTCACCGACCCGGCCGATCCGACCAAGGTCATCCTGAAAGCCGGCCAGCAGTTGGCCTCATTCGGGCAGATGACCGATGACGGGCGGACCGCCGGCGGCTGCTGGATCTATACCGGCGTCTATACCGAGGCCGGCAATCTCGCCATGCGGCGCGACACCAGCGATCCCAGCGGCAAGGGCGTCTACGGCCAATGGGGCTTCGCTTGGCCGGCCAACCGGCGCATTCTCTACAATCGCGCCTCCTCCGATGCGAATGGGAAGCCCTGGAGCGATCGCAAGGCCTACATCCAGTGGAACGGCTCCAAATGGATCGGGCCGGACGTGCCCGATTACGGCGTCACCATTCCACCGGAGAAGGCCATCGGTGCGTTCATCATGAACCCGGAAGGCGTGTCGCGCCTCTTCGTCCGGGGCATGATGAAGGACGGGCCGTTCCCCGAACATTACGAACCGTATGAATCGCCGGTCGCCAATCTGCTGCATGAGAAGGTTGGCCCGACACCGACGGCGCGTGTGTTCAAGGATGTCTGGGAAAGCTTCGGCAAGGCAGAGGAATATCCCTATATCGGCACCACCTACCGTCTCACCGAGCACTTCCACTACTGGTCGAAGCATCAGCACATCAATGCGGTTCTCCAGCCCCAGCAATTCGTCGAGCTGCCCGAGCAGTTGGCGGAGGAAAAGGGCATCAAGAACGGCGATTGGGTGCAGGTGAGCTCCAAGCGCGGCTTCATCAAGGCGAAAGCCGTGGTGACCAAGCGCGTGGCCTCGCTCGATGTCGCCGGCAAGCGTGTGCATGTCGTCGGCATTCCCATTCACTGGGGCTTCAAGGGCGTCGCAAAAGATGGCTATGCGTCGAATACGCTGACACCGTTCGTTGCCGACGTCGACGCCTCGACGCCGGAGTTCAAGGCGTTCCTGGTGAATGTGGAGCGTACCAGCGCGCCCGCCGACATTCCGGTGGCCGCCGTCGAAACCAGCCGCAGGCAAGGCTAGGGAGGAGCTAGGATATGGCAACTTATCAGTCGCTTGACATCCGGCGCCGCTCGGCCTCGACCGAGCCGCCGCCAAGCGTGCGCGAGACGATCCAGGTCGCCAAGCTGATCGATGTATCCAAATGCATCGGCTGCAAGGCGTGCCAGGCCGCATGCATGGAATGGAACAATCTCAAGGAAGAGGTCGGCGTGAATGTGGGGGTCTACGAAAACCCCCATGATCTCACCGAGCATTCCTGGACGCTGATGCGCTTCAACGAATTTGTGAACGCGGAAGGCGATCTGGAGTGGCTGATCCGCAAGGACGGCTGCATGCATTGCGACGATCCGGGCTGCCTCAAAGCCTGTCCGTCGCCCGGTGCCATCGTGCAATATTCCAATGGCATCGTCGACTTCATCTCGGAAAATTGCATCGGCTGCGGCTATTGCGTGAAGGGCTGCCCCTTCAACATCCCGCGCATCTCCCAGTACGACCGCAAAGCCTATAAGTGCACGCTGTGCTCGGACCGGGTCGCAGTCGGACAGGCTCCGGCCTGCGCCAAGGCCTGCCCGACCCAGGCGATCTATTTCGGCGCCAAGGAAGACATGATCGACCACGCCAATGAGCGCATCGCCGATCTGAAGGAGCGCGGCTTTGCCAATGCCGGGCTCTACAATCCGGACGGCGTCGGCGGCACGCATGTCATGTATGTGCTGCATCATAAGGACAGGCCGGAGCTGTATTCCGGGCTGCCGAACAAGCCGAAAATCGCCGAAACGGTGGCCATATGGAAGGGCCTGTTCAAACCGCTGTCTCTGGGCGGCATCGCGCTGGCCGCGGTGCTGGGCTTCATGCACTACGTCACGGCCGGCCCGGCCGAAGTGACGGATGAAGACGAAGAGAACGCCAAGCGTCTGACAGGGGGCCGCAATGGCTAGCGAAAAAAACACCCTGATCAGCCGTTACACCAGTGGTGCGCGGATCAACCACTGGATCACGGCGGGAGCGCTCATCCTTCTGGCGCTGAGCGGCTTCTCCCTGTTCCATCCCTCGCTGTTCTTCCTCACCAATCTGTTCGGCGGCGGGCAGATGACGCGGATCATCCATCCGTTCATCGGCGTCGTGCTGGTGGTCAGCTTTCTCGGGCTGTTCCTGCGCTTCGTCTGGTTCAACTTCTTTACGCTGGACGATATACGCTGGCTGTTCGGCTTCGGCCGGGTACTCCGCAACCAGGAGGACAGCCTGCCCGAGGTTGGCCGCTACAATGCCGGGCAGAAGCTCTATTTCTGGGGCATGTCGCTGACCATCCTGGTGCTCGTTACCAGCGGCATCGTGATCTGGGACGTGTATTTCGCCCAATATTTCACCATCGATCAGAGACGGCTGGCGGTGGTCGTGCATGCCGGAGCGGCCGTCGCGGCGGTGCTGTTGTGGTTCGTTCACGCCTATGCGGCCATCTGGGTCAAAGGCACGGTGCGGGCCATGATGCGCGGCAACGTGACGGGCGGATGGGCCTGGCGCCATCACCGCAAATGGCTGCGCCGCAGAGTGAACAGCGACAAGCGGGCGCCGGCTGAATGAGCGAACAAACGCCCCAATTCGGGGATCTGAGCATCGGCAAAGCTGCGGTAGACGAATTCGTTCGCCTGCCGCGGCTTCCGGCATTGTTCGACAAGCGCGCCGTTCGCATGCTGGCGCTGGCCGAAGGCAGTCCGACGGCCGGTTTTCTCCGTCTGATGGCGCAGATATTCCTGGCGCAGTCCGCCGCATGCAAGGCTGGCGATCCGGTCGGGGCGCCCTCCGCCGAAGCGATCGCCAGGGCGCGCGAGCACGCCATGCCGCCTCTGGCCCCGGATGGCTGGGAGCCCACATCCACCTACCGCGCCGCGCTGCGCCAGATCGCGGCCCATATAGCTCGGGACGGACTGCCCACGCCGACGATCGAGGCGCTGGACAGCCTCGCCGGGGCGGCCGACGATCATCTGGACACCTTGGCGCGGGCGTTTCTGGCAGATGGCGTGCCGCCGCAATGGCAGGCCGAAGCGCTGTTCGCCGTCGCGGCGCTGCAAGTGGAATTCGCCCGCATCGCCTCAGCTTTGGACAAGCAGGCGATAAAGCCGCTCGACGTCATCGGCCTTTGCCCGGTCTGCGGATCGCATCCCGTGGCCGGCGTCGTGGTTGCGGATGAGGCCTATGGCCGGCGCTATTTGAGCTGCGGCCTGTGCTCGACGAGCTGGCACCATGTTCGCGTCGCCTGCATTGTCTGCGGCGGCGAAAAGAAAGTGGCGTATCATGAGATCGAAGGCGGCAACGGCGCGGCGAAATGCGAGACCTGCGACGATTGCCAGGGCTATTCGAAACTGTTTTACCAGGTAAAGGACATGGGGATCGAGGCGCTCTGCGACGATCTCGCAACGCTCTCTTTGGATCTCCTCGTTAGTAATGCCGGATGGAAACGTCACGCCCCCAACCCGTTCGTCACCGCGATCTGACCGCTCACCACCCGGAGGCGCCTTGCGTCCCGGTCTCCATCGACGCCATGCTGAAATGGTCGCCCGTCGCGGCGCTCGCGGCGCAATACGGCCATGCGCCTCTGGTGGAAGCGCTGCGCGGCGTCGCGGCCGCGATTCGCGCGGGCACGCTGGCGGGCGATGAAACCGCTGTCGCCAGCGCGGCGAGCACCCACCTGCAAGCCCGGTTTGCGATGTCGCAACGCCGCGTGTTCAATCTCACCGGCACCGTGCTGCACACCAATCTCGGCCGGGCGCTGATCGCCGAGGAAGCCATCGTCGCCGCAGTGGACGCCATGCGCCACGCCACGACGCTCGAATATGAGCTGGGCGAGGGGCGGCGCGGCGAGCGGGACCGGCATATCGAGCGCTGGCTCACCGAACTGACCGGCGCAGAGGCCGTTTGCGCCGTCAATAACAACGCGGCGGCCTTGTTCCTGGTGCTCGCCGCCCTGGCGCGCGGCAAGGAGGTGATCGTCTCGCGCGGCGAGCTGGTCGAGATCGGCGGATCGTTCCGCATTCCCGACATCATGCGCGAGGCGGGCTGCCGCCTTGTCGAGGTCGGGACCACCAACCGGACGCATCCGGCCGATTATGAGCGCGCCATCGGCCCGGACACCGGCCTCATCATGAAGGTGCATTGCTCCAATTACGCGGTGAAGGGCTTCACCAAGGCGGTCGGCATGGCAGAATTGGCGGCGCTGGGCCGCCAGAAGGACCTCGCCGTCGTCGAGGATCTGGGATCGGGCACGCTGGCCGATCTGCGCCGCTACGGCCTGCCCTACGAACCGACTGCCGCCGCCTCGATCAAGGCCGGCGCCGATATCGTCACCTTCTCCGGCGACAAGCTGCTCGGCGGTCCGCAGGCGGGCTTCATCGCCGGACGCAAAGCTCTGGTCGCACGCATCGCCAAACATCCGCTGAAGCGGGCGCTGCGGCTCGACAAGATCCGGCTCGCCGCCATCGAAGCCACCTTGCCGCTTTATGCCGACGCCGAGCGCCTGCGCGAAAAACTACCGACGATCCGGCTGCTGGCGCGGCCCCCCGGCGACATCCTTGCCGCCGCCGAAAGGGTGCTGCCGGCCGTGGCCGCCGCGCTGCCGAGCGGCATCACCGCCGAGATCGCCCCTTGCCACAGCCAGATCGGTTCCGGCGCGCTGCCGCTCGATCTGATGCCCAGCCTCGCCATCACCTTCGCCGTGAAGCGGACGCGCGGCTCCGCCGCGAAACTGGACGCGCTCGCCGCCGCGTTCCGCGCCCTGCCCGTCCCTGTCATCGGCCGCATCGCCGATGGGCGCCTCTGGCTCGATCTTCGCTGTCTGGAAGACGGCGACGAGCCGGCCTTCGCCGCGCAACTGACCGCGTTGCGGGCGTAGGAGATCGCCATGGGCCTGATCGGGCGTTTATTATCATCGAAACCGGACGAGAGCGCCCTTCCTGCCGCCGAACGGCTCGAACTGGCGCTCGCCGCGCATCGGTCTGGCGACACGGCCAGGGCGCTCGCCTTCTGGGTGCCGCTCGCCGAAGCGGGCGAACCCCGCGCCCTGAACGCACTGGGCGCTCTCTATCTCGACGGCGAGGGCGTCACCCGCGACGCAGCGCATGGCGCCGTGCTGATCACCCGCGCCGCAGAAGGCGGACAGGTCGCCGCGATGCGCAATCTCGCTTTGCTGTATTTCGAGGGGCGAGGGGTGCCGCAGGATCACGCCATCGCTGCCATATGGTATGAGCGCGCCGCCGATCTGGGCGACGCCGAAGCCGCCGACATGGTGAGCTGGATGCATCTGGTCGGCGGCGGCGTGGCGCAGGATTACGCCAAGGCGCGCAAATACGGCATCGACGCGGCCAATGCCGGGCGGCGCGAAGCCATGGCACGGCTCGGCGATATCCACCACAATGCGCTGGGCGTCGAGCGCGACGCCGCAGCCGCCGCCGAGTGGTGGCGCAAGGCCGCCGATCTGGGCCACATCGAAGCTCAGGCAATGCTCGGCGCCGCGCATCTGATGGGGCGCGGCGTGGAGCGGAACATCGTCAGTGCGCTGATGTGGCTCTACCGGGCGCAGCAAGGCCGCAGCGACGTGGCCGCCAGCTTCATGCCGCAAGCCGAAGCGGCGGCAACCGCCGCGCAGCGCCAGGAAGCCGCCAGCCTTGCCGCCGCCGCGAGCGCCGCGCCATGATCATCGGCACCGCCGGTCATATCGATCACGGCAAGACCGCGCTGGTCAAGGCGCTTACCGGGGTGGATGCCGACCGGCTCGCCGAGGAAAAGCAGCGCGGCATCACCATCGATCTGGGCTATGCCTATGCGCCGATGCCCGATGGCTCGGTTCTCGGCTTCGTCGACGTGCCCGGCCATGAGCGTTTCGTGCACAATATGCTGGCGGGCGCGACCGGCATCGACGCGGTGCTGATGGTGATCGCCGCCAATGAAGGCGTGATGCCGCAGACGGTCGAACATCTGCACATCCTCGATCTGCTTGGCATCGAGCGCGGGGTGGTGGCGCTGACCAAAGCGGATCTGGCCGATGATGAGATGCGCGGGCGGCGCGTAGCGGAGATACAAAGCCTGCTGGCGAATACCCGACTGGCGGGCGCGCCGATTATGCCGGTATCCAGCCTCACCGGCGAGGGCGTCGCCGAACTCAAGGGAATGCTCGCGCGATTGGAGACCCGCCGCGAACGCGCCTCGGGCCATCCGCGTCTGGCCATCGACCGCAGCTTTACCTTGCAGGGCACCGGTCTTGTCGTAACAGGCACGCTGTTTTCCGGCGAGATCGGCGAAGGCGACCGCTTGATGCTATCGCCTGATGGCATCGAGGCGCGTATCCGCAGCCTGCACGCGCAGAACCGCCGCGCCGAGCGCGCCGCCGCCGGCGAGCGCTGCGCCCTCAACATCACCGGCGCGCGTCTGGGGAAGGACGACATCGCGCGTGGCGATTGGATCCTCGCGGAGGATTTGCACGCGCCGACCTCGGTCTTCGATGTCCGTTTGACCTTGCTGGCGAGCGAAACCCGGCCGCTGAAGCATTGGATGCCGGTGCATGTGCATCTGGCCGCCGCGCATCGGATGGGACGCATCGCGCTGCTCGAAGCCGACACGCTGGAGCCCGGCGAGCAAACCCTGGCGCAAATCATCCTGGATGCCCCCATCGGCGCATTGGCGCATGACCGCCTCATCATCCGCGATCAATCGGCGCAATCGACCATCGGCGGCGGCGTGGTGATCGATCCCTTCGCCTCGACGCGCAACCGGCGCAAGCCCGAGCGTCTGATCCGCCTGCAGCATATGGCGCGCCCCGCCGATGACGCAGCCCGGCAACTGCTCGACCACGCGCCCGGCTATTTCGAGCATCGTCCGTTCGCCGTGGCGTATAATCTGAAGGCTGAGGAAGCCGCGCTTCTGTGGCGCCAAGCCGATGCGGTCTTAGCGGGGCCGCTCGTCTTCGGCAAAGCAAAGTGGATTGCCGCGCGGCAGACTCTGATCGCCGCGCTCGATTCGCATCACCGCAAAGCGCCCGAGCAGCCCGGCTTGCAGCCCGAGCGCCTGCGCGACGCCATGGAGCTGCGGCTTTCCAAACCGGCATTCGCTGAAGTGCTGGCGTCCGAGCTGAAAATCGGCGGAGTCGCGGTCGACGGGCCATGGCTGCGGCTGCCGGCGCATGTCGTCAGCCTGAGCAAGGACAGCGAAGCGCATTGGCACCATATCGAGCAGCTCATCCGCACGCAGCGCTTCCGACCGCCGCGCGTGCGCGATTTCGCGGAGACGCTGGACATCGCCGAGGAGGTGGCGCGCAATCTGATGCGCCGCGTGGCGCGCATGGGCCGCGTCGTCGAAATCGCGCATGATCATTTCTTCCTGCGCGAGACGGTCGCCGAAATGATCCGCATCGCCGCCGATATCGGCGCCGCCGACCCCGAAGCGGAAATCAGCGCCGCCGCGTTCCGCGACCGGATCGACAGCGGGCGCAAGGTGGCAATTCAGATCTTGGAGTTTTTCGACAAACAGGGCATCACCATCCGGCGCGGCGACCGGCGCCGCATCCGCCCCGACCGCGTGAGTTATTTCGGCGAGGCGGCATGAGACGCGACGCGATGGAAGAGAAACGTTCCCGGTGGGGCGGCTGGTCTTCAAAACCAGTGGGGGTCGTTTCGCGGCCTTTCGTGGGTTCGACTCCCACTCTCTTCCGCCACGCCTTGAGCATTTTCCCGCAAAGCATGTCTCCGAGCAGGCGGGGATGGGCGCCGGTTTGCGTCGATAAAACGCGATAAAATAGAGAATTAGAGCCGCGCTCCGATTCAATCGGAGCGGAAAAGGCTCTTGAGTGGATGATCGATGGCGCTGCATTTCGACGAATGGGTTCAGGAGGAGTTTAGCAAGGGACCGTTCACGGTGCTGATCCTGCTGGTGGAGATCCGCCAGGAGAGCGTCGAGCCGGTCGCCTCCAGTTTCCTGCATGTGATCGGCGACGACGTCGATTGGTTCGCCATGAAGGCGATGCTCGACCAGGCGCCGCACGCCTGGCAGGGCGCTGCATTCTTTCCGGCCCGCCTCGACGCGCCGGGTCCGATTTCGGATGAACTGGCACGGCTGCGGCTTTATGATCTGCAGCAGCAGGTCGCGGCGGACAGGCTGAAGCTGAACGAAGGCGCGTTTTTCGATGGCCTCGGACGCTTCATAAAGATCGAAGAAGCGGAGCCGCAGCATCAGCAGCTTCACTAGATCCATTGCTTGATCGCGCTTCTTATCCGAAAGCCGCGTAACACCTTTCGGGAAGCGCTCTAATCAACCGCGCGGAGCCCCCATGCCGGATGACCGTATCAATGCCGATTTTTCCAGGCGTGTGATCATCGCAACCGATGCGCTGCCCTGGATCGGCTCGCCGCAAGCCGGCGTCGAACGCCGCATGCTCGACCGCGTCGGCGGCGAAGTCGCGCGCGCCACCTCGCTCGTGCGCTACGCTCCGCACAGCAATTTTCCCGAACATGAGCACGCACTGGGTGAGGAATTTCTGGTGATCGAGGGCGTCTTTTCGGACGAGCATGGCGACTATCCGGTGGGAACCTATATCAGGAACCCGCCCGGCAGCCGGCATTCGCCGGGTTCGGCGCCCGGATGCACGATCTTTGTCAAGCTGCGCCAGATGCAGCCGCAGGACACACGGCGCGTCGTCATCGACACGGGCGAAGCACCTTGGCAAAGCGGCGATGCGGACGGCCATGCGCGGATGCCCCTCTATGCGGCGGCGAAGGGCGGCGAAGTCGTGACCATGGAGCGCCTCGAGGCGGGCGCGCATCTTTCGCCCTATGACTGCCCCGGCGGCGAAGAGCTGTTGCTGCTCAGCGGCGATCTGACCACCGAGGCGGGGACGCACCGGGCCGGGACCTGGATGCGCAGCCCGGCAGGATCGCGGCAGCATCTGAGTTCGCAGGGCGGCGCAACCTATTGGGTGAAGCGGGGGCATCTGGCTCCGGATCAGGCGGCCATGAACGACTCCGCATCGCGCGCGTAGAGCGAAATCATATTTGATGGAGACGCCTTTTCGAAATCCCCGCGCAGGCGGGGATCCAGTATTAATCGTTGGTTCAATAACTTAATGGATCCCCGTTTTCACGGGGATTTCGGAAGAGATAGGCCTGGGTGCCTCCATCTGATCCGATCACGCTTTAGGAAACCGGGTCACCGCGAGGGCGGGGCGTCGCTTGCATCCTCGCCGACGGTCCAGCTTTTCTCGAAGACCTTGCCTTCGGTATCTTCCGCGCGGGCTGAGAGGGTTCGCGCTCCATTCGGGCGGAATTTGAAACGCACACTGGGGTTTTCGCTCAGCGAGATCGCGCCTTCGATGCTCATCACCGGCTTGGCGTCCGCCATGATGCTGATGGTCGTCACATAATGGGCGGGGCGATAAAGGCCGGTGATCTGGTCCATTTGCAGGCCGGAATAGTTGGGATGCCGAATCTGAAGCTGCATCTCCCTTTCATCCGCCGCGCCACCCGCCGCCGGATATTGGCGCAGCCGCATCTGGCCCAGCGACGCCATGGCCTCGTCGGCGTTTTTGGAAGCGGGCGCGGAACAGCCGCCGGTCGCCTTGATGTAGCGCTTCACCATATGCAGCGCGCCGTCTTCGGTTTCGGCGATCACCCGCAGGAAGCTGTAGGCGTTCACCCGGATGCGCGTTTCCAGCGCGCTGATATGTGCCTCCGGCGCCAGCGAAAACACGGCGGCGACGGGCGCGGGGTTTTCATCGACGATCAGGGTCAGCGTCTTGATGACGCTCGCGCCGGCGGGGCGTATATCGCCGATCTGCACGGGAACGATGGCCGGGTCGTCGGCACGGTCCGGCGCGGCAAGGCTCAGCATGGCGGTGCCGTCTTCGATCGAGCGGCTGCCGAACAGCGTTTCGCGCAAATCGTTCCAGCTTTTCTCGCTCTCCTCGGCCTTCGCAGCCGAGAACGCCATGAGACCCGACGCTAAAATTGCCAGGAAGGTGGGAAGCAGCATCCGCCCTTGCGGCAGGCGCGCCTGTGACATGTGCGGCATCCTTTCCTCCAGCGTCTCGGGGGCCGGTGAAACGCGTTATTCCCACTCAAGCTCGGCAAACCCTGTCGTCGCATTGCGGCTGTTGTAACTGTCGAAAAGCCGCCATTTGCCGCTTTCGGCGGTGCCGGCCGTCGCGACCGCCTTGCTGATGCTCTCTCCGGCGCCGATGTCCTGCCGCAGATCGCGGGCCAGCCGCCGCAAATAGCGCAACTGGCTTTCGCCGGCCTGCGGCCATGGCGCCGTGGCCGGTCCGTGTCCCGGCACGATCCGCTTTGCCTCCCGCCGCATCAGCGTCTCGGTCACGGAGAGCCAGCCCTTCAGGCTCCCGTCGAGCACGGGGATATGTTCGATAAACACCAGGTCTCCAGTCCACAATGTGCCGCTCTCCCGGTCGAAAACCGTCAGATCATTATCCGTATGAGCGGCGGGCCGCGCCTCGACCTCGATGACGCGGCCACCCAGGTCGATGTCCAACCGGTCCTGCACGAGCTTGGTCGGCGGTACAAGCGTGGTTCCCGCCATTGCCGCCGTGCCCAACTGCTCGGCATAGCTGCGCAGATAGTGCTCGCCGCGTTCCGCCAAAGCCCTCGGCAGGTTGTGATGCGCAAGGATGGCGACGCCCGCACCGGCGAAGGCCGCATTGCCGAATATGTGGTCGGGATGCACATGGGTGTTGATCACCGTGGCGATCGGCAGCCCCGTGCGCGCCCGGATCGCCGCCCGCAGCCCCAGCCCGTCGCACAGGCTGCCGCCCGTATCGATGACCGCGACGCTGTCCCGCCCGACGACGAAGCCGATATTGGCGATGCCGCCGCGATTGACCGGATCAGGAAGCGCGATCGCGCCCTGCCGTACGAAGGCGCCGGGCGCGATCTCGGTGACCTGGGCCGGGCCGTCGCAGCCGTCCGGTGCAGCGCCGGCATAGGCAAGACCGGCGCCCGGGAGGAGAAAGGCGCCGGTCTGCAGCACGAGCGCAAGTAGCGTGATCGCCGCCCGCGCGCCGCTGATTTGGGAGATGTTCCGTACCGCATCGGCGGCATGGTCCCTCGGTTCAATCATGAACGTCCGTAGCGATTTGGTGTTGCCTGGCCCAAAATGCGAGCGTGCCGCCTTCGCTTTGATCGCTGCGCCCACATCATTGGCGGATCGCGGCGCCCAGATTGCGCATTTGCGAGAATGCAGCCTCCGATCCGCCGCGCAGGGCGACGAGGCGCGCCGAATCGACATCGGCATTATCAAAAACTGCGCCGGTGATGTCGGCTCCGGTCAGATCGGCGCCGCCCAGTTCGGCGCCCGACAAATTGGCGCGCGTCAGCACAGCCCCCCGCAGCGAGGCGAACTCCAGATCGGCGCGCAGCAGATTGGCATCGGTAAGATCGGCGCCGTCCAGATCGGCCGAACGCAGCACGCCGCGCATCAGCCCCATGGACTGGTTGCGCATATCGGCGGAGATGTCGGCGCCGCGCAGCACGGCGCGGGTCAGGCTTGCACCGGTCAGATCGGCGGCGATGCGCGCACCCGACAGATCGGCGCCATCCAGCTTGGCGGAGCTGAGCTGGGTTTGAAACAACGAGGCGCCCCGGAGATCGGCGGCGCTGAGATCGGCGGAAATCATCCACGCCTGGTCGAGGATCGCGCCCGCGAGCAGGCTGCCTTTCAGGTTCGCCTTGTTCAGCCGAGCCGAGCGGAGCACCGCCTTGGAAAAATCCAGCCCCGACAGATCAAGCCCGTTGAGGCGTTTGCCGGTCAGATCGGCCGGGCCTTGCGCCCCCGGGCGAAGCAGCGCCGCGACCTGCGCCCGCGTCAGCTCCGCCTCGACGAATTCCGGCGCGCTCAGATCGACATGCCCCATCATGCCCTGTGCGCCCGCCGACCCGGACAGGCAGGCCAGCATCCCGCACGCGAAAAGCGCCGCACGCCCCGGAGAGCGGCGCGCCGGCATCGAGCTCAAAACGACGCACCGGTGATCGCCGATGCGCGGAATGTATGGCATTGATGAATCCTGAATGCGCCCGCGGTCTCGATGTCCCGTAATTGTTCGATCCGCATATAAACCGGCAAGCCTCCCTGCGATTTTCCATCGCGAAGTGCTCAAACCTCTCGAATGATACATTCGCGCCATGGCTTTGCGTCAAAGTTAAGGTAGTTCCGAGAAGTCAAAGAGCTATTTCCCGTGCGATTTCCATTCCTGAAGAATTGGAAACGATCCTTTGATCGCCTCCGGACTGCTGATCTGCCGAATTCGGCCAGCTTTGGCTTGTCACTCATTGAGGGCAAGTCTACCATCTGCGTAGTTGGGGGCCTAAATGACTAGGCGCTCTCAGTATTCAGCGTTGCCGCCTGCGGATGCGAGCGTGGGCTCGACAGGACGGCGCGGCCAAATCGATATTCAATATGCAGTTAAAGCTGCGCTGAACCCGCTTGGACGATAAGGGCGGGACGGCTGCCCTGGCGCGTGCCGGGAGCATTCGAGACTGCCAACTCAGGAGGAAACGCAAGGACATGGCTCGGTTAAGAACTTTCGCGCTGGCCGCTCTCGCGGTCGGATCATTTTCGGCCACGACGCTCGCCAATGAGGGTCTGCTGAAATTGGAGAAGGATCCCAATCAGTGGGCTTCCCCGACCGGCGGCTACGCCAATCAACGCTACAGCGAACTCGCTCAGATCACCAAAGACAACGTCGGCAAGCTGCAAGTGGCTTGGACATTCTCCACCGGCGTGCTGCGGGGCCACGAAGGCGCGCCGCTCGTGGTCGACGGCGTAATGTATGTGCACACGCCCTTCCCCAACAAGGTCTTCGCACTCGACCTGAACAATGGCGGCGCCATTCTTTGGACTTATGAGCCAAAGCAAAATCCCGACGTCATTCCGGTGATGTGCTGCGACACGGTCAATCGCGGACCGGCCTATGCCGATGGCAAGCTGTTCCTCAATCAGGCCGATACGACTCTCGTCGCACTGGACGCGAAGACCGGCAAGGTGGTCTGGAAGGTTGCGAACGGCGATCCCAAGAAGGGCGAGACCGGCACTTCGGCACCGATGGTCGTCAAGGACAAGGTCTTCGTCGGCATCTCCGGCGGCGAGTTCGGCGTGCAGTGTCACGTCACTGCCTACGACACCAAGGACGGCAAACAGGTTTGGCGCGCCTATTCGGTTGGTCCGGACAAGGAGCTTCTGGTCGATCCCGAAAAAACGACGGCGCTCGGCAAGCCGATCGGCAAGGATTCGAGCATAAATACCTGGGAAGGCGATCAGTGGAAGATCGGCGGCGGCTGCACATGGGGCTGGATGGCCTACGACCCGGCGCTCGACCTGATGTATTACGGCTCCGGCAATCCCTCGACCTGGAACCCGAAACAGCGCCCCGGCGACAATAAATGGTCGATGACCATATTCGCTCGCAACCCCGACACGGGCATGGCGAAGTGGGTCTATCAGATGACGCCGCACGACCAGTGGGACTATGACGGCATCAATGAAATGATCCTGGCCGACATCCCCGTCGGCGGCAAGGAAACGAAGGCGCTGGTTCACTTCGACCGCAACGGTATTGGCTATACGCTGAACCGCGAAACGGGCGAGCTGCTCGTCGCCCAGAAATATGATCCGGCCGTGAACTGGACGACCGGCGTCGATATGGACAAGAACTCGAAGAATTATGGCCGCCCCGCTGTCGTTCCGGCAATGTCGACGGAGCAAAATGGCGAGGACGTCAACTCCAAGGGTATCTGTCCGGCGGCTCTAGGCAGCAAGGACCAGCAGCCTGCAGCCTTTTCGCCCAAGACGAAGATGTTCTACGTGCCGACCAACCACGTCTGCATGGATTACGAGCCCTTCAAGGTCTCCTATACCGCCGGTCAGCCTTATGTCGGCGCCACATTGTCCATGTACCCGCCTAAGGGCGAGAACAATATGGGCAATTTCATCGCCTGGGATGCGGGCACCGGCAAGATCGTCTGGTCGCTCCCGGAGCTGTTCTCCGTGTGGTCAGGCGCACTCGCAACCGCGGGCGATGTGGTGTTCTACGGCACGCTGGAAGGCTATCTGAAGGCGGTCGACTCAAAGACCGGCAAGGAACTGTACAAGTTCAAGACACCGTCCGGCATCATCGGCAACGTCATGACCTATTCGCTGGGCGGCAAGCAGTATGTCGCAGTGCTGTCCGGCATCGGCGGCTGGGCCGGCATCGGCCTTGCGGCTGGCCTGACCAATCCGCAGGAAGGTCTCGGCGCGGTGGGCGGTTATGCCGGCCTCAGCAAATACACCTCGCTCGGCGGCAGCCTGACGGTGTTTTCGCTGCCATAGGCGATTGCAGTCGATAAGGGTTTACCTTCAATCAGGTCTGGCGATCCACACGGGTTGCCAGACCTCGTTTTCGGCCCCCGGCCCCGCATCGTCGCGGTCCAGCCACGACCAAAAGCCAAATCCGCCGGAGGACCCGTTTGATCAGCATTCGCCCAAGCATAAAAGTGATGACCTGCGCCGCAATCGGCATCGGCCTTGCCCTCGGCTCGATTGCCGCGGGTGCAGCAGGACCCTCCGTCCGCGATGAAGACGGCAAATATTTCAACAAGGCCGACGAGCCGACCTACAACGTCAAGGATGACGGCACGGTCGACTGGTACACCTATAGCGGCTTCCGGCGCTATCATTCCGAATGCCATGTCTGCCATGGTCCGGACGGCGAAGGCAGCAGCTATGCGCCGGCACTGAAGGATTCGCTCAAGACGATGGGTTATCAGCAGTTTCTCGAAGTGGTCGTCAACGGGCGCAAGGATGTCAACGCCGCGCAAAATCTGGTGATGCCCGCCTTCGGCAACAACAAGAACGTGATGTGCTACATCGACGACATCTACGTCTATCTCAAGGCGCGCTCCGATGACGCCATCCCACGCGGCCGGCCGCCGAAACGCGCGGACAAGCCGGAAACCGCTAAGCAATATGAGAAGGATTGCCTGTGAAAGCCCCGGTCGCACGCTGGCTGAAGGCGGGTGCGGCGCTGCTCGCGGCGCTTGCCTGCGCGCTCGGCGCGCCGGGCGGGCCGCGCGCGCAGACATCGGACCTCGTCGCGCGCAGCGAATTGCGTGTGTGCGCCGATCCGGCGAACATGCCGTTCTCCAACGATAAGGGCGAAGGCTTCGAGAACAAGATCGCCGATCTGGTCGGCAAGGTGCTGAAAATCCCTGTCAGCTACACTTGGTTTCCGCAAGCGACGGGCTTCATCCGCAACACGCTGGGCGCAAAGAAATGCGACGTCGTCATCGGCTATGCCGAGGGCGATGAGCTGGTGCTCAACACCAACCATTATTACAGCTCCGGCTATGTGCTGATCACACGCGCGGACAGCGACCTCGCCAGCGTCGAAAGCCTCGATGATCCCCGCCTCAAGGACAAGAGCATCGGCGTCGTCGCCGGTACGCCGCCCGCGACCAATCTGGCGATTTACGGCCTGCTCGGAAAGGTGCGCCCGTTCCAGCTGATGGTCGACCGGCGATTTTTCTCGCCGACGGAGGACATGATCGCTCAGATCGCCTCGGGCGACCTCGACTGCGGCATTCTCTGGGGACCGATCGGCGGCTATTACGCCAAGCAGAGCAAGGTACCGCTGAAGGTCATCCCGCTGGTGAAGGAGAAGCAGGGCCCCCGGATGATCTACCGCATCACCATGGGCGTGCGGCGGAGCGACACCGACTGGAAGCGCGAGCTGAACCGCGTCATCAGCGAGCACCAGGGCGAAATCGACGCCATCCTGGCAAGTTATGGCGTGCCGATCATCAAGGCCGAATAGGCGGCGCCTTCCGATGCGATACGCAATCGCCGCGATGATGCTGGCCGCTATGACCATGGGTGCGGCCGGCGCCGACCAAACCGCCAATACGGGCGCTCCGGACGAGCCGGCGCAATACCGCACCGGCGATTACCGCTCTCCCACGCCGTTGACCTTGAAAGGCGCGGCCGTGGTTTCCGGCGCCGAAGCGATGGCGCTCTGGAAAGCGGCCGGCACACGGTTCATCGATGTGCTGCCGAGACCCCGAAAACCCGAAAAACTGCCGCCGCAAACCGTGTGGCATGTCCCCGAACACCTCGACATTCCCGGCAGCGTGTGGCTGCCGGATACCGGCCGCGGCGTGCTTTCTCCGTCGGCGGCGGACTATTTTCAGCAGCAACTCCAGCGAGTAACCGGCGGCGACCGGGCCGTGCCGCTGCTCTTTTACTGCCTCAAAAACTGCTGGATGTCTTGGAACGCCGCAAAGCGTGCCCTCGCGCTCGGCTATACAAGCGTCACCTGGTTTCCGGGCGGCACCGACGGCTGGACCGAGATCGGCGGTCCGCTGCAACCGGCCGCTCCGGCCGAGCCCGTCCCGTAGACACTTCGCAGCACCGCACTAATTCTGGCTCACCAATTGGGAGATGTGCCTGCCGATCTGAAACAGGCGCTGCTCCAGCAGCACCGGCGTCTCGCAGACATAGCGCAGCGACTGTTCGCGCTCCTCATAGATGCGCGTGTCCCAGCCGTTTTGTTCGGTCAGCTCGGCAAGCTTGCGCTGGTCGTCATCGGTGGGCGATGGCTTGCGGCTCAATTCGTCGCGCTGGGCGGCGCGGTCCCTAATGAGCTGCGCCAGCGCTGCCTGCTTGCCCGCATAGCGCTTGATGCCGGCGATGACCTGGCTGCGTTCGGCATTGATGCGCTGGAAAGCTCCCACGAAAAGCTGCGTCAGCAACGGGGTGCGATCGTCCTTCAGGCCCGCCGCGAAGGCGTCGATCGCGGCGACGGCTTCCTCGGGCGTCTTGCGCCGCGATGTCACCTCCAGCACCCTGGGCGCGACGCGCGGCTCGTTGAGCCAGCTTTTATCCTCGGGGTCGAGGTTTCCGCCGCTCCAGACCATGCCGCTGGAAATTTGCGGCATCTCACGCTGGATGCACGGCCAGTCGGTTTTGCTGCCGGCCGCATGAGCGGCGGGCGCAAGCACCGCTGTCAACAGGATGGGAATAATCCGTCTCATCATCTAAAGGCTCCTGCCGCCGGCAAAGGCAACGGCTCTATTGCGGCGATACCGTCACACCCCAGGGCTGACGGCCGACCTCGATCGACTTGATCACCTCGCGCGCCGCCACATCGATGATCGACACGTCATTGGAGTTGCCGTTGGTCGAAATCAGATATTTTTCGTCCGGTGTGAAGGCGAGCTGCCAGACCCGCTGCCCGACGAGAAGATAGGTCTGCACCTCGAATGTGTGCGCATCGACGACCGCAACGCGATTGGCTGGGCCGAGCGCGACAAAGGCTGTCTTGCCGTCCTTGGTGATGCGTACGCCGACCGGCTGTATCGCCTCCGCCTGGACGCCGGGGATCTTGAAATGAATCTTCTTGATGATCTCATGCTTTACTGGATCGATCACCGCCGCCGTTCCGCCGACTTCGGACGTGACCCAGAGCTGCTTGCCGTCCGCGGTGAATTCGGCGAAACGCGGCCGGCTGTCGACCAGCACATTGGCGATCACCTCATGGGTTTTGGTATCGATGAAATGGGCCATATTCGTCGTTTCCGACGTGTTGACGAGAATGGCGCCGTCCGGGCTGATGCCCATGCCTTCCGGCTCGACGCCGACGGGCACCGATGCCACCACCTTGTCCTTCTCGATATCGATCACGGTAACGAGATTGTCGTTCTCATTGGAGATGTAGAGCGGGTTTCCCGATGGATCGAGGGTGAACAGCTCAGGGTCTTCGCCCGAAGGCAGCGTCTTGACGACGTTGCCGGTTTTCGGGTCGATCACCTGCACCGTATCGTCGTCGCTGGCGCAGAGCAGGATGAACTTGCCGTCCTTCGTCATGGTGATGCCGCGCGGCCGCTGTCCAACATGGAAGGTGCGCACCACGGCGAGCTTGTCCAGGTCGACAACGGAAATCGTATTGTCCTTCTCGTTGGAAACATATGCCTCATAGCCATGCGCACCGGCGAGCGGCACAAGCGCCGCGAAACCGGCAAGCAACAGGGCACGATACCGCGCATCGCGCATCAGATTGATCCTTTTGCCTCTCGGGCTGCACTCATTGCAGCTTGCATTTGCTTTCAGGCTCGTCGATGCCGAGCGTATCCAGCTCGGAATGCTGATGCAGAAACCCAGGTTGCGGCGACCATGAAACCGGCAATTGGGTCGTCGCCAGCACGATGGGCTGGCGCATCTGCTGGTCCCAGGACCGGATGCTCACCTTCTGCCCCTTGAACGCCGCGACACCGAAATCCGGGCCCAGAATATAGCCGCGGAGCGCATCGAACGCGCCGGAATTGGTGCGCGTGGCCGCCTCGCCGATCGCCCGCGCCGCCACCCAGCCATGGAAATCGAGCGGCGTCATCACCCGGCCCGCAAGCGTGAAGAAGCGGTTCTGCAATTGTGTGGCGCCCCATTGCTCATGCGCGGGGTGCCAGCTCATCGGCATCAGCCCCGACGTGCCGGCGACCGGCCGCGGCGACCAGGTCCGATAGGGCACATACGGGCCGAAGATCTCGCTCTCATCGGCGACGACGGTCACATCGTACTCCGCCGAAATCTGCGTGAACACCGCCATCTGCTGCGAGACCTGCGCCTGGCCGGAATCGGTCCGGGCCGACGCGTCCGTGACCGAATAGAGCTTTTCCGCCACGATGCGCGCGCCGAATTTTTGCGCGGCGCGGCGGAGGGCATCGGCATAGGCCTTGTCGTCCTGGTTCGCCCCCGAAATCAGGAACCAGCGCGACCAGCGCTTCAGCACCAGAAATTGCGCCAGCGCGTCGGCCAGCATGGCCCGGCTCGGCGCGATATGAATGATGTTGGCGCGGCAGTCTTCCTCGCGCAGCCGCGTGTCATCCGCGCTCGAGATTGAACAGCAGCATAGGTTTGCCGCGCGCCGCATCGGCAAGGGCCAGCAGCGTCGGCGCGGCTGCATCCACCAGTATCAAAGCCGATCCCATCTTTGCCGATCTGGTCGATGAGCGCGCCGGCATCGCCCGATTTTGGCAGATCGTAGCGCTTCAGCGAGAAGGACTGTTTCGTGAAGCGTCCGGTGGTGTTGTTGTCGGTCACCGCCAGTTCGGCGCCGCGCACACCTGCATCGCCGGGCACGATGTCCAGCCGCGAGATCGGCAAGGGCCGGCCGCGCTCCGCCTTAATGATGGCGATCGGAATCTGTACGCCAGCCGCTGCATTTTGCGGCGCGGTCTGCGCTGCCGCCGGGCTTCGGCCGAGCGCGGCGAGGGCCACGCTGAATGCCAACGCGAAAAGGCTCGCTCTCGATCGAGCGTCAAACAACCGATACGCCTCCCTGTATGGTCTCGGATCGTATGAGGATGTGAACTTGCACCTTCTGCCGCTTTGCGTCGAGCGCAAGGCATTAAGCGCCTGTATATAATGTCCGATTGCCTTGAAACGTAGCTTTGGGGCTCCGTCGAGGCCAGTTCAATGCTTGTGCGGATCTGTCAAAAGACCATTGCCTTCGTCCGCGTGGTCGCGCCGGTACCGTTTCCCGCCGGCGTTCGTTAGCCTGAGTTTCGTCGGCAACGAATTGAGCACATAATGACACGCATCGCAGCCGCTCTGCTCGCTTTGAGCGTCTTGGGCTGGGCGGTGCCCTGCCGGCCCGCTTCCGCCGCGCCGGCGCCGGTCAGTGTCGCGGTGCTCGATTTCGAACTGATCGACACCAGCCTGGAAGGCGCCTCGCGCGGCGTCGACAAAGCCGAGACCGCGCGCCTCGCGCGCATCAGCGATCTGCTGCGCGCTTTGCTCGCGGCCTCGGGCAGATACAGTGTCGTAAACTTGGCGCCCGCCGCTGCCAAGATCGCCGATGCCGGGCTGATCCATGGCTGCAATGGCTGCGAGGTCGACATCGCCAGGACGCTGGGCGCGGAGCGCGTCATCAGCGGCACCGTGCAAAAGGTCAGCACGCTCATCCTGACCCTCAGCATCGTCGAGCGCGAGGTCGCCACCGGCCGAACGCTGCAGGTGGCAACCGCGCAGATTCGCGGCGACACCGATCAATCCTGGACACGCGGCGTCGAATGGCTGGTGCACAACCGGCTGCTCGCCGGGCGCTGAGGCGGCGATGAGAGCAAGGAGCGCACCATGACGGCAAAGCGCCGCTGCCTGGCTGAGAGGGTTCGGACCGTTGCACTGCTCGCGACGCTCATCGGCTTCGCCTGTGCCGGGATCGCGCAAGCCCAAACGCCGATGATCAAGGTGGCGGTGCTGCAATTCGGCACGGTGAACTGGGAGTTGGACACCATCACCCACCATCAACTCGACGCCAGGCACGGATTTAAGTTGCAAACGCAGCAGGTGGCAGGCGAGGCGGCGGCCAAGATTGCCTTTCAGGGCGGCACTGCGGATGCGATGGTGTCCGACTGGATCTGGGTGGCGCGCCAGCGCGCGGCGGGCCGGGATTTCGTCTTCATTCCATTTTCCAAGGCGGTGGGCGGATTGCTGGTTCCGGCGAAATCCACCGCGACATCGCTCGCCGATATGAAAGGCGGCAAGATCGGCGTCGCCGGCGGACCGTTGGACAAAAGCTGGCTGCTGCTGCGGGCGCTCACACGCAAGCGATACGGCTTCGACCTCGCCGACGCCGCCGAGCCGGTTTTCGGCGCACCGCCGCTCATTTACATCAAGGCGGTGCGGGACGAAATGGATGGCGCGATCAATTTTTGGCAGTTCGCCGCCAAAATGGAGGCCGCCGGAATGCGGCGCCTGATCTCGGTCGCCGACGCGGCAAAAGACCTTGGCCTCGATCCGGAGACGCCGCTGCTCGGCTATGTCGTCAAGGGCGAAGCGATACGCGCCGCGCCGGGGCTGATCGCCGGATTTGCCGCCGCCTCGCGCGAGGCGAAACAAATGCTCGGCAAAGACGACACTGAATGGGACCGGCTGCGGCCGCTGATGAACGCCGCTGACGACGCCGAATTCGCCGCGCTCCGGGCAGGCTTCCGCGAAGGCATTCCGTCTGCCGCGCCGATCGATGAGGCCGCCGCAAACCGTGTGCTGGCCGTCATGGCCGAGATGGGCGGCGCGGACCTCGTCGGCGAGGCGGCGACACTGCCGCCAGGCGTCTTCTACCACGCGGAGCGCTGAATGAGCGGCCGTGCCACCACGTTCGTGTCGCTTGGCGCCGGGGTCCTCCTCTGGTGGATCGCGGCATGGGTCGTGCAGGATACGGCGATGCTGCCGGACCCGCTGACGGTGGCGCGGCTGATGTGGCGCGAGGCGGCTTCGGGTAAGCTGGCCTATCACCTTGCGGCGACGCTCGCCCGCGTCACCGCCGCCTTCATCCTCTCCATGAGCATCGGCATGGCCATCGGCGTGCTGATGGGACGAAGCGGCCGCGCCGACCGCTGGCTCGACCCCTGGCTGATCATTCTGCTCAACCTGCCCGCGCTGGTGACGATCGTGCTGTGCTACCTCTGGATCGGCCTGAACGAAGCGGCGGCGATCACGGCGGTTGCGCTCAATAAAATCCCCATGGTCGCAGCGATGCTGCGCGAGGGGGCACGCGCGCTCGATCCCGAGCTCGACGCGATGGCGAAGGTGTTCCGCATGAGCGCGTGGGCGCGGTTCCGCCATGTGCACCTTCCGCAACTGGCGCCGCATAGCGCCGCCGCCGCCCGCGCCGGGGTGGCGCTGATCTGGAAAATCGTACTGGTGGTGGAATTTCTCGGCCGGTCGAACGGCATCGGGTTCCAGATCCATCTGTATTTCCAACTGTTCGACGTCGGCATGGTGCTCGCCTATGCGATTTCCTTCATCCTGGTCATGCTGGCGATCGAAATGGGCGCGCTTCAGCCCTGGGAGCGCCGCGCGGCCCGCTGGCGGTCGGCATGATCGATGTCGATATACGGAGCGTGGCTTTTGGCGGGACGGAGGTCTTGCGCGGCGTCCGCTTCCAGCTGATGGACAGCGAAACGCTGGCGATCCTCGGTCCGTCAGGCGTCGGCAAGACCACCTTGCTGCGCGCGATCGCGGGGCTGATCGCACCCTTCGACGGGCGGATCAGCGGAGCCGGCGAACTGGCCATGGTGTTCCAGGAGCCGACGCTGCTTCCATGGCGCAATGCGCTGGATAATCTGATGCTGACCACCGGCATCGCCCCGCAGCAAGCGCAAGCCCTGCTTGATGAGGTCGGATTAGCGGATAAGAGCGGCCACTTCCCCGGGCAGCTTTCGCTGGGCCAGCAGCGGCGCCTATCGCTCGCCCGCGCCTTCGCCGCATACCCGCGCCTGCTGCTGCTCGACGAGCCCTTCGCCTCGCTCGATGAAGCGACCGCCGCATCGATGATCGCCCTGACAGCGCGCATGCTGGCCGGCCGCACCATCGCCTGCCTGCTGGTCACACACGCCGCCGAGGAAGCGGTGGCGCTGGCGAGCCGCGCCCTGCTGATGGCGGGGCGTCCAGGCACGATGGTCGGCGAATACCGGATCGAAACGCGCCCCGGCGGGCAAAATGCGGATGCCGCGCGAGGGCTTCGCGGCGCCCTGGAAAAGACCGCGATTTAATATCCTCACGCACCCGCGCCCGCCTTGCCCCGGATCATGCCCCGGCTCGGGTCGTAGCCGCGCAGGGCGCCAGCCATGAAGATTGCAAAGGCCAGCGTCGTCCAGCCGAGCGCGGGAGCGTTAAGCTGGCCATAAAGCGCAAAGCGGATCAGTTCCACCGCTTGCGAGAAGGGGTTCGCCGCGCACACATCACGCAGAAGCGGGGAGCTTTCCCCCATCTTCCAGAGCGGATACAGCGCCGTGGAAAGGAAAAACATCGGAAAGATGACGAAATTCATCACCCCGGCAAAATTCTCCAGCCGGTCGATGGTCGAGGACAGCAACAGGCCGAGCGACCCGAGCATCAGCCCCGAGACGACGAGCGCCGGCAGCACGAACAGATAGCCGCTCCAGGGCAGGACAATGCCGGTCGCCGCCGCGATGGCGAGGAATACGTAGACCTGAAGGACCGAAATCATGCAGCCGGCGACGATTTTGGAGAACAAAAGCCACCAGCGTGGCAGCGGGCTGGTCAGCAACAGCCGCATCGAACCCATCTCCCGGTCATAAACCAGCGACAGCGACGATTGCATGCCGTTGAAAAGCTGGATCATGCCGCATAGTCCCGGCACGATATAGACCTCATAGGTGATGTAAGTCTGATAGGGCGGCATGATCGACAGGCCGAGGGCGGCGCGGAACCCGGCCGCGAACACGATCAGCCAGACCAGCGGGCGCACCAGCGCCGCGATGAAACGCTCGCGCTGGGTGATGAAGCGCAGGGCCTCGCGCCAGACGATCGCCGTGAGCGCGACGAACCAGGCGTTCATAACGCCGCCTCCTGGGTGAGCGAGGCGAAGCGGTCGGCCAGCCGCGCCTCGCCGGAGATCTGATCCATGCGCCCTTGCGCGACAATCCGCCCGCGATGCAGGACGATGAGCGCGTCATCGGGCGCGACCTCATCGACGAGATGGGTAGCCCAGAGCGCGGTCAGCCCTTCCTCGCGGCACAGCGCATGCACATGCGCCGTGATCGACATCCGCGCGGCGACGTCGAGACCGACGGTCGGCTCGTCCAGCAGCAGCAGTGACGGCCCGTGGATCAGCGCCCGCGCGATCTCCATGCGCCGCCGGTGTCCGCCATTCAGATCGCGCGCCTTCTCTGCCGCCCGCTCCCGCATGCCGAGCCGTTCGAGCGCCGCATCAATGCGCTGGGCGGCGGCGCGGCCCGACAATCCGTGCAGGGCGGCGTAATAGGACAGATTGCGCCACACCGTCAGATCGAGATCGAGCGTCGGCTGCTGAAATACCACCCCGATCCGGGCAAGCGCTTTGCGTGGCTGCTTCGCGAGGTCAATGCCGGCAATTTCGATGCTGCCTTCGCCGGGCAGGAAGAGCCGCGTAAGCAGCGCGAACAGGGTCGTCTTGCCGGCGCCGTTGGGTCCGAGCAGCGCGCAGAAATCACCACCGGCCACGCGAAACGAGATATCGCGCAGCGCCTGCTTGGCGCCATAGGCGTAGGAGAGATGCGAGACGGCCAGTCCGGTCATGAAGCCCTCGGCGGCGGCAGGCAGCAAACACCGCCGCTGCGTCGCTGCAACCACCGTTTGGATCGATGCCCTAGACCATGCTCGCTTCAAACGGAAGCGGTCATGCCCTAGATTTCTTTGTTTCCGCACGATTTTTCGGGAAACCGGTGTCCATCCCCGCCTTCGCGGGGACATGCTTTTTCCCGATCGTGCTCTAGCAAGCTGCCCCCACAGAGCAGCTTGCGTCAAGAACAACCATCGCGCAGTGCGCTTGCCCGCTATTTCGGCGGCTGCTTCGTACCGGTCATCGCATCATCGGCCGGGCAGTCGCCCGCTTTCATCGGCGGAACAGCCTCGTTCATCGCCTGTGTCGGCGGCTGCTGCTTCTGCTTGTCGCCCGCTTCAGTCTTGGGCGGGCAGCCGGGCTTCATCGGTGCCACCTGGCTGCCGACGGCCGGTGTCGGCTCGGTGCCGGATTTCGGCTGGTCCTGTGCTTGCAGCGAGGCGGCAGGCACGATTGCCAAGCCGGCAACGGCCAGCATCAGCACGCGCCAATCGGCGCAAAATATCGGACGCATGAGCGTACTCCCTGAATTTTCAAGATTATTGTCGGCTTTATTGCCGCCAGGAGAAGCGCCGAAGGTCGTTCATTGTTCCCCTATATTTGATCGTCCAAGCCGAGGGCTAAAATCAGACAAATATAACTGCATCGCCCCACGGCCAGCGCGCTTTCTCCCGCAAGACATCGGATGCCGCCGTAAGTTATGGACGTGTAAGGACTATTAGAAGATTTATCCGTGCCTGCGTTTCACGGAGCTATTGAAATTTGGAAACTAATCCAGCCCGGCACCCCGTGTTAAAATGACCTTTAAAATCGCAAAAGGAAACGTTGCTTTTCCTGATACTCAATAACGTGTGGGAGGATGTAGACGATGAGCGTATCGATTCACCCGGCTGTCGACAATGGCGTCCATCAGGGCACCTCCGGCTTCAGCGGCGGCAAGCTCTATTGCAACTGCGACAATGACCGCGTCGAGGTCACGGTGTCGAACAATACCGCCCACAATCATGTTTGCGGCTGCAGCAAGTGCTGGAAGCCAGCCGGCGCGACCTTTGCGCAGATCGCGGTGACACCGCGCAGCGGCGTGGAGATTACGGCCAACGGCGACAAGCTGGCCATCGTCGATTCATCGGCGGCGATCCAGCGCCATGCCTGCCGGGACTGCGGCACGCATATGGTCGGCCGTATCGAAAACACCGCCCATCCGTTCTACGGGCTGGACTTCGTTCATACCGAGCTATCGCCGCAGCAGGGATGGTCGGCGCCCGAATTTGCCGCTTTCGTCTCCTCGGTGATCGAAACCGGCACCCCGCCATCGATGATGGACGGCATTCGCGCGCGCCTCACCGAACTCGGCCTGCCGCCCTATGATTGCCTGTCACCGGCGCTCATGGACGCAATCGCGACGCATGTCGCGAAATCCAGGGGCGTGCTGGCTGCTTAAGCGGCCATCTCTTAGTTCAGTCGCCCCGGACACCGCGAAAGCAGATCCGGGGCGATCTTTTTGTGGCTGAGGTTCGAGGCGGAAAAAGGCCGAATTACCGGCTCATAGCGGCGACGGCGTCGCTCCAACCTTTTCAAGAATCAAACAGCTCCCGGTCGACCGGCTTCGGTCCCCCCCGGAAGTGATTGGCGCGTTTTCCAGACAAAAGCGCGTAAGCCACGGTCAATTTGCCGCTTCCCGGATTGTCAATAACTGGCTCAGCTTTTGCAAGGGAGCGCTGTGCTATCCTCCTCGCCGGAGACGCGTCATTTGCACCGCCAACCTGTCGTTATGGCGAAATCGGCGGTTACCATAATCTATCCTTTTGACGCGGGTCTTATAATATCGGCTATGTATAGCAGAATGCGTCAAGGGAGAGCGGTGAGCCGGTACGAGAGCGCGCTTCGCGTGATACATAGCCGGACTCACCCCTGCAATCGGGTGAATGGGGCGATTGATGATCGATATTGGGCGGCACGTTAGATCCTTCGTTAAAGACTTCTCGATGGCGACGGGGATCTTCGATCAGAAATTCTTCAAAGTTTACAATTATATGTATGAGCCGACCCAGCTCATCGCCCTTACCGAATGCATAAGATCGGTTCGTGATGTTCCGGGATCCTTTGTTGAGGCCGGTTGCGCCTATGGCGCCACCACCGCTTTTCTCAATCGGTTCATGGACAATCTGGGTCTGGACCGGCCGTATTACGCGATAGACACGTTTTCCGGTTTTGCCGACGAACACTCGGACTATGAAATTCACCAGCGCGGCAAACCGTCAGGACTGCGTCGTGAGTTCACCGAGAACAAGAAATCATGGTTCGACAGAAGCATGAAAATGCACAAGCTCGCGCGCGTGAGGAGCATCCAGGCAGACATCACGCAATTCGACTTTTCTTCTGTCGCGCCCATCGCGTTCTGTCTTCTGGACGTGGACCTCTATCAGCCGATACGCGACGCGCTTCCCAAAATCCACGCTGCCATGTCGCCGGGCGGAATCATCGTTATCGACGATTGCAAGCCCGACAATATTTGGGACGGTGCGCTTCAGGCGTATGAAGAATACGTTCGCGATAAACAGCTTCTCCGCGAAATCAAATGCGAAAAACTTGGGATCATAAGGACATAGACCGCAACGGAGCATCTTGGGCGGTCGCGAGGTCTATATGGATTCCTTCAGCTTGGCCCGGGGGTCGTAGGTGTGGGCCTCGCTCCAAATCTCCATGAAGTCGAACAGCTCCCGGTCGACGCGCGGCGGCAGCACGATGCGCAGTTTCACCAGCTGGTCGCCGGTATTGCCGGTTTGCGCGTTCCTTACGCCCTTGCCGCGCAGACGGAGCACCTGCCCGCTTGAAGCGCTTTTGGGAACGGTAATGGCGACGCGCCCGTTGATGGTCGGCGCCTCCACCTTCGCGCCAAGCACCGCCTCGTAAACGGCGATCGGCAGGTCGAGCACGATGTCATCGCCGTCGCGGTCGAAAAAGGGGTGCGGACGGATTTTCAGCTCGATCAGCGCATCGCCGGCTTGGCCGCGCCCGACGCCCGGTCCGCCCTTTCCCTTCAGCCGCAGCACCTGCCCCTGCACGACGCCGGACGGCACGTTGATGTCGAGCGTCTCCCCTTCGGGCAAAAGCACGCGTTTCTTCACGCCGTTGACGGCTTCGAGAAATTCGATCTCCAGGTGATAGCGGTAATCCATACCGCGCATGTTGAAGCCGCCGCCACCGGAGGCGCCCGCTCCGGACCGGCCGAAGAAATCGCCGAAGATGTCGCCGAAATCGCCGAAATTGTCGGCGGGACGATAGCGTTGTCCCGTTCCGGCGTCGCTGTAGACGGTCTCGCGCCCGCTGGCATCGATCTCGCCCGCATCGTAGCGCCGGCGCTTTTCGGGATCGCCGAGAATGTCGAATGCGGCGGACACCCGCTTGAAGGTTTCCTCAGCCGCCGAATTGCCCGGATTTCGATCGGGATGGAATTCCTTCGCCATCTTGCGGTACGCGCCGCGAATTTCATCATGGCTGGCGCTGCGCTTCACACTCAGGATTTGATATAGGTCTTCGTTCATCTCTTCCGCAACTCACTCTGCGCCGAGGCTAATATTGGACAGTGATTAGGGCATGAGCGCGAATGCGTGAAGCGGCACGACGCGCATGATCCCTTCAACTTGTCCTTAGCGCCCCGTAGCGCGGCTTCATTCACGCGAGACAAACGCGCGCAAAATCGATTTCGCTGGGCTCCGTTTCGGCTCAATGCGTATTTCAGGCTCAGAATTCAGCAATAAGGCGAGCACCTTAAAGCGCCGGCGGAGTTCCTCGCCGTCCAGCGCTTCAAGTTTAGCAGGCAATTCTAACACCAGATTACCCTTATTGTATCCTATGGTTGTCTGGCTGATAATCCCCGGCATATTTATCGAGAGCTTGCTGGCAAAGCGCGCCGCGGTCCCCAGGATTTGCGCGCGGCGGTTGGATGAGCGGCCGGTCAGCTTGCGCAGCGCCGGGCTGAATTCGCCGATCAATGTGCGTTCATGGCTATAATAGACCGCGAGCGCCAGATAGGCGCGGCCCGGATGATCGACGCCCATGAAAGAGGACTGTGCGATCAGCCCGAGCGCTTTTTCGCCGCGATAATCGGGATGGCCGCGCCAGCCGACATCGAACAGCAGGCAGGCTGCCTCGCGCAGGCGGGTTTCCTCCGGCGTTTCGGCGAGGTCCGGCGCTTGGAACAGGCCGTCGGTCCAGCCGAACAGCTCATAGCCATAGTCGAACGAGCGGGCGCGCCGCGCCGCCATTTCCTCGCACGCCGAAATCAGCGGATCGAGCGTTCGCTCCGCCGCCGGCAGGTTCTCGTAAAGCAGTCCTTCGCGCACGCCGCAGGCCGAGAAGATCACCTCGGACGGCTTCACCATGTCGACGAGCCGCTTCAGCAGCAGAAGGCCGTAGGGCAGCATTTCCCGCCGTTCGCGCGAAATCGTGCTGAGATGTTTGACGCTGGGATTGCGGCCGGTGACGCTGGCATACAGGGCATCGATCTGCTTCGGCGTCATCACATAGTGGTGCATGATGCTGAGCGGATAGTTGGTTTCCATCATGTTGAGGCGCGCGACCGAACGCCATGTGCCGCCGATCGCATAGAAAGGCCGCCCGGCGCCCTTCGCCAGCCACGCGACCGTCCCCAGATGCTTGTCGATATAGGCGGAAGCATTGGCAAAATCGTTGCCGGCGACCTCCATGAGATTGAGGCTCCCCAGCGGCACCGAGGTTTCGCCGAGGACGTCCCTGCCCTTCAGATTGATGAGTTCCAGGCTGCCGCCGCCCAGATCGCCGGCAAAGCCATCGGGGTCGATAAAGCCCGACGCGATACCGGCGGCGGCCAGCTCGGCCTCTTCCCGTCCCTCAAGGATGCGGATGGCGCAGCCGCAACAGGCCTCGGCCTCGGCAATGAAATCGCGCCCGTTGGTGGCGCTGCGCACCGCCTCCGTCGCGAAGGCGAGGCACCGCGTCACGCCGACATGCTCGTTGATAGCACGGAAGCGGCGCAACGCCTGTAGGGCCCGCTCCATCGCCCGCTTGTTCAGCCCACCCTCGGGCGTGCGCTTGCGGCCGAGCCCGCAAAGCAGCTTCTCGTTGAAGATCGGCGTCGGGCTTCGCACTTCGTCTTCGAAAACGACGAGGCGGATGGAGTTGGAGCCGATATCGATAATTGCGATGGGGTTGGCGGAGTGCGTGAAAATTTTGACTCTGCGGTCCATTCCGCTCAATCGATCACATCTTGAGCGCCACCGACGAAGACACGAGGCGGAAAGCTGTCCGCCAATGCTTCGCCCCGCCCGGATAGACTGGGATTGGTCATGAAATATTCGTGCGCGTTGAAAGGTTCCTCGCCGGGATCGGGCCGCACGCGCACCGAAGCGCCGTCGGCAAGGATGCGCCAGCTCTGCTGATTGTCCTTCAGGTTGGCCGCCATGATCTGCCCGAGAACCTGCTCATGCACAGTGGGATTTTTGATAGGTACCATAGCCTCTACGCGCCTGTCGAGGTTACGCTGCATCATATCCGCAGAACTGATATAGACATGCGCATCCGGCGAGGGAAGACTTCGCCCTCCGCCGAAACAATAGATGCGGCCATGCTCCAAGAAGCGGCCGACGATACTCTTGATCCGGATATTCTCCGACAGGCCCGGCACGCCCGGACGCAGGCAGCAGATGCCGCGCACGATCAGCTCGATATGCACGCCCGCGAGGCTGGCTTCGTACAGCGCGTCGATGATACCCGGATCGACCAGCGCATTCATCTTCATCCAGATCACAGCCGGCCGGCCCGCCCGCGCATGGCCGATTTCCTCATGGATGTGCCGCATCACCAGCGCGCGGATGCCGCCTGGCGAGGTCGCCATGACCTCCAGTTCGGCGGGCTCGGAATAGCCGGTGATGAAATTGAACAGCCGCGTCACGTCGCGGCCGAGCGCCGGGTCGGCGGTGAAGAATGACAGGTCCGTATATACCCGTGCGGTCTGCGGATGGTAATTGCCGGTGCCGAGATGGCAATAGGTACGCAGCTCGCCGCCTTCACGGCGCATCACCTGTCCGAGCTTGGCATGCGTTTTGAGCTGCATGAAGCCGAATACGACGTTGACGCCCGCCTTTTCCAGATCGCGCGCCACCTTCAGATTGGCTTCCTCGTCGAACCGCGCCTTGATTTCCACCAGCGCCGTCACGAGCTTGCCCGCCTCGGCGGCTTCCCGCAGCGCCTCGACGATGGGCGAGGTGCGGCCGGTGCGGTAGAGCGTCCATTTGATCGCCACGACATCGGGGTCCGCCGCCGCCTGGCGCAGATACTGCACCACCACGTCGAACGCCTCGTAAGGATGGTGGACGATGATGTCCTTCTGCCTGATCGCGGCAAAGCAATCGCCGCCGGATTCGCGGATGCGCTCGGGAAAGCGGATCACGAAAGGCTTGAATTGCAGGTCCTGCCGCTCATTGACGATGAGCTGCGACACATCCGACAGCGCCAGCAAGCCTTCCTGCACCGACACTTCGTTGGGCTCGACCTCAAGTTCCTGCTGCACGAAACGGCGCAGCGAACCGGGCATCGACGCCTCGATCTCCAGCCGGATGACCGACCCGCGCCGGCGCTTCTTGAGCGCGGCCTCGAAGGTCAGCACCAGATCTTCGGCCTTCTCGCTGATTTCCAGCTCGCTGTCGCGCAGCACCCGGAAGCCGCCGATGCCGTTCACCTCATAGCCCTGGAACAGCCGCTCGGCAAAGCTGGCGACCAGCGATTCCAGCCGGATGAAGCGGATCGGCGGATGCATCGTCCTTCGCCCGGCCATCCTCCGGCGGCAGCCGGATGAAACGGTCGAGCTGGCTCGGGATCGGCAGGATGCTGTGCATTACCGCGTCCGGCGTATCCTTCTTCTGGCATTCCAGTCCGAGCACGAAGCCCTTCGTCGGAATGAAGGGAAAGGGATGCGCCGGATCGATGGCGATCGGCGTCAGGATCGGGAAGATGTGGCTCATGAAATGCGGTTCGAGCCACTCCCGCTCATGCTTGCGCAGATGCTTGGGGTCAACGATGGTGATGCCGTTCTGGTCCAGCTCAGCCTTCAGCGTCGCCCAGTTCTGCTGCTGATGCTGGGTGAGCGAGGCGACCATCTCGTTGATCTTCTTGAGCTGCTCGCTGGGAGTCAGTCCATCGGTGCTGGTCGTCGTGACGCTGGCGTTGACCTGGCCGATCAGCCCCGCCACCCTCACCATGTAGAATTCATCCAGATTGGAGGCGGAGATGGAAAGGAACCGAACCCGTTCAAGCAGCGGATGATGGACGTTCTCGGACTCCTCCAGCACCCGCCGGTTGAATTGCAGCCAGGACAGCTCGCGATTATTGAAGCGCAGCGCTCCGAACGCGGCAACCTGTTCGGCTTCGCTCTGAATTGCGGCGTCCTCGACACGCTTTTTTGCCGCGTGAGGCATGATCACTCCTTTTCGCCGCGTGGCGGCGCTGGCAGGCCCGCGTTCCTGGCGCGGATATCCGGACGGAGAGAGGACGGCCGCTCGCCCGCTTTTTGACTCAGGATCTCGCTTCACCGATGGTCTCTATAGAGATGGGGCCTGGATGAACGCGGCAAAAGCGCGCCGATCGGGTCACATGATGCCACAAAACCATCAAGACGCTATGAAGCATTGCGCCGCCGCATCCCTCCTCGCCTGCACCCGCGCCCTCAACCATCTGTCGAAAGCAATTTCGCGGCCAAAGCCCGCGTCACCGCCCGTTTTTCGGCGAGGGCGGCCCGGTCCAGCGCATCCACAAGCGTTTGCGCCGCCGCCATCGAGCGCTCCATGCGCCGCATGAGATAGCCGATCACGCCGGGCTCGACGCCGAGCTGGCGGTCCGCGAACAGCTTCACCAGCACGGCGCTGAGCAGCGCCTCGTCCGGCTCCTCGATCGTCACCAGCACAGCCGAGCGCAAGCGCGAGCGCAGGTCGGGCAGATCGATCCGCCATTCGCCCGGCGGTCTGCGGCCGGTGATCAGCAGATCGAAACGCCGCTCCCGGGCCAGATTGATCAGGTGAAACGCGGCATGCTCGTCGATGCGCGCCGCGTCGAAATTCTCGATCGCGATCGGATGCGGCCGCTCCACCACGGCCGCCACCGCCTCCGCGAGCGCAGTCGCCGGGAAGGCGGCGGCGCCGGAAATCGCACGCCAGACATTGACCAGATGCGTCTTGCCCGACCCCTCCGGGCCGGAGAGAACGGCGATCGGATTGGGCCAGCCGGGCCAGGCGTTGATCAGCCGGACCGCGTTTTCGTTCGAACCGCTGACCAGAAAATCCTCGCCCCCCAGCGAGGGCATATGCGGAAGCTCAAGAACCAGCTGAGAATGCGTCAATTCAACCCCGCCGCCGCTGAAGGTTTTCGGCAATGCGCGTCATTGCCGGCATCGGCCGAACGCCATGTCGCAAGAAGACTCAAAGTGCGCTGCCGGCTTGCGAGCCGGTCTTCCTGCGCCGGTCATCAATATCATAGCGCGCCATGTGCCGCAGCCAGCTGACGAGATAGAACATCGCCGAAAGCGCCGTGGTGCGCGCCGGTCACCCAGACGAGCACGGCAATATATTCTCCCCAACCAAGCTGCCAGGCCGCGTTCCGCCAGCACCAGCACGGCAAGCCCGATCTGCAGCGCCGTATTGACCTTGCTGAGCCGCTGCGGATGCAGCGCCATCGCCCGGTCCAGCAGCCAGCCCAGGATCACCGCCCCGATGATGAGAATATCGCGGCTGACGACGAGAATGACCAGCCAGGCGGGCAGAAAGCCGTAAAAGCCGAGCGCCGCGTAAACGCTCATGAGCAGCGCCTTGTCGGCGATGGCGTCGAGATAGGCGCCAAGCTCCGTCTGCCAGCCGAAGCGCCGCGCCAGGAACCCGTCCAGCGCATCGGTGAGGCCGGCGACGAGAAACACCACGAAGGCCGTAAACGGCTTGTCCGCCACGATCAGCCAGATGATCACCGGCACCAGAAACAGCCGTGTGATCGTTATGATATTCGGCACATACACGGATGGGGCGCCCCGTTGATTAGAGCATTTTCCAGCAAAGTGGACGCCGGTTTGCGTCGAGAAAATGCGACAAAACAAAGAATTAGAGCCGCGCCCCGATTTCAATCGGAGCGGAAAAGGCTCTGGACGATGGTCCGGCCCCCGAGCCGGGGCCTGATGCGCCGGACGCCAAGGGTATTGGCCCCCGGATCTCCGCTACGCTGCGTCCGGGGCGACAGAGCCTACGGCCGCTCGCACCTAAAATGATCGGGCTTTAGCGCGTCACCAGCAGCCACTCCTGCCCCCGCTGCTCAAGCGCCAGCCCCTGCGACTGCGCCGCCTGCGCCAGACGCGCCGCTCCGCCCGGAAAATCGACCGTGAGGCTGGCGCCGCGCGCATTGAGCGCCTTGACGTCGAGCCCCTGAAGCCCTGGAACCTTGCGCAAGCGGGCGCGCATCTCCTGCCACGCTTTGAGACCGGAGAACTGGGCCGTCAGCGTCACCGTCTCCAGATCGGCCGAGCCGGCAAGCGCGCCCTGGCTGGCGAGCCGCGTGGTCTTCCAACGCCCCTCGATCACCTTCACCGCGATTTGGGCCGCGATATCGGCCGTGTAATCGACGTCGCGATCCGTGATGTGGAAGGTCCGCGTCAGCGACAGGCCGCCGACGGCATCCTGGCCGAACAGCCGCAGGCGAAGCTGCGTGGCATTGGGATCGACCTCGGCCACCGCCAGCACCAGATTTTCGGAGCGATATTGATATTTCAGGCTTTCGAGCACGCTGCGCGGATTGGAGCCCGAGATCGCCGAGCATCGAGGCGGTGATGTCGTCACGCGGCGAGGCCAGTTTGACGGGTGTCAGCGCATGTTCGCCATCGACGCCGGAAAGCGCCGCATACCAGGGATTGTTGGTTCCGGGGCGCACCACGCCACTCTGGATCATGACCGGCAGCAACAGCACTTGCGCGGCCTGCTGGTCGGTGTAGGCGATGTTGAAGCGGTTGAGGATGTCGCGCACCGCATTGGGTTCGAAACTGAAATCGAGCGTGGCGATGTAGCGCGTATTGGAGTTGCTCTCGCGCCTGACAGACAGCCCCTCGACCATTTTCTCCACCATGTCGTCGGTCAGGATGGGCAGCTTGGCGTGAGCGCGCCAGTTGGTCATGCGCTTGAGCAGCCGGCGCAGCGCGATCTGCTGAGCCTCCGCCAGCGCCTTCTCCTTTGCGGCGACCGCATTGTCGGCATCGGCGGTCACCGAAACCTTGGCCACCGAATACACCGTCGATGGTGCCGCCCCGGCGGCGTTGGCGAATGCAAATGTCGCGGCCAGCAACGCGGCGGCAATCGTCTTGTTCATCATTCTAAACCCTCAGCGGCGGCGGGGCCGGAAGCGCCAGCCGCATCGCTTGTCATCCCGTTCCAATCGGCCGTGAGATTAGCCTGCTTTAAGCCGCGCCAAAAGGCTAAACCGCTCCGCGCCCACCCCTTTGCTTTCCAACAATAAATCGCCGATTGTGCACAGATGTGTTGACGGATGCGGCAACCGGCGCTTCTTGTGCGGCAAGCAATACGAGGCTTGGGACATGGCGGAAAGCGGCAAGGCTGCGGCACGAAGCGCTGACTTACGCGAAAGCGGGCGTCGATATCGATGCGGGCAACGCTCTGGTCGAAGCGATCAAGCCTCTGGCGCGGGCAACGGCCCGCCCTGGCGCTGGCGCCGATCTCGGCGGCTTCGGGGCGCTGTTCGACCTAAAGGCGGCCGGTTTTATCGATCCGGTGCTGGTTGCGTGCAATGACGGCGTCGGCACCAAGGTCAAGATCGCCATCGAAGCGGGGCGGCACGAGACCATCGGCATCGATCTCGTCGCCATGTGCGTCAACGATCTGATCGTGCAGGGCGCCGAGCCGCTGTTCTTCCTGGATTATTTCGCCTCCGGCGCGCTGGATGTCGACGTGGCGAAGGCTGTGATCGGCGGCATCGCCGAGGGCTGCCGCGAGGCGGGCGCCGCGCTGATCGGCGGCGAGACGGCGGAAATGCCGGGGCTCTACGCCGGGCGCGACTACGATCTGGCCGGCTTCGCGGTCGGAGCGGCCGAACGCGGCACGCTGCTGCCGCGCGGCGTTGCGGCAGGCGACGCACTGATCGGCATCGCCTCGTCGGGCCTGCATTCGAACGGCTTTTCGCTGGTGCGCCGGCTGGTCCGCGATCACGGCTTGGCCTGGGATGCGCCCGCCCCCTTCGCGCCGTCCACCCGCTTGGGCGAGGCGCTGCTGACCCCCACCCGCATCTATGTGCGGTCCGCGCTGGCCGCCATCCGCGAGACCGGCGCGGTCAAGGCGCTGGCCCATATCACCGGCGGCGGCCTCACCGAAAACCTGCCGCGCGTGCTGCCGGAAGGCGTCGCCGCCGACATCGACCTTTCCGCCTGGACGCCGCAGCCGGTCTTTGGCTGGATCGCGCAAAGCGGCGGCGTCGCCGAAACGGAAATGCTGCGCACGTTCAATTGCGGCATCGGTCTTGTAATTGTATGCGCGGCCGATGCAGCCGGGCGGCTATGCGCCTTCCTGACGGGCCAGGGCGAGGACGCCCGCGTCATCGGCGTGCTGCGCGAAGCGGAAGGTAAACCGGCCATGCGCTTCTCCGGCTCGCTTGGATTTGCGGCATGAGCGGCCGCAAGCGCGTCGGCGTGCTGATCTCCGGCAGGGGCAGCAATTTGCAAAGCCTGCTCGACGCCTGCCGCGAGCCCGGCTATCCGGCGGAGATCGTGCTGGTCGTCTCCAACCGCCCCGGCGCGCCCGGTCTGGAGCGGGCACGCGAGGCCGGCATCGCGGCGCTGACCATCGACCATAAGGCGTATCCGACCCGCGCCGCCTTCGATGCAGCCCTCGACCGGGCCCTGCGCGACGCCGGGGTGGAAATCATCTGTAGCGCCGGTTTCATGCGGCTGCTTACCGCCGAATTCGTCGAAGCATGGCGTGACCGTCAGCTCAACATCCATCCGTCACTGCTGCCTGCCTTTCGCGGCCTGCATCCCCAGCAGCAGGCGCTCGATGCAGGGGTGTGCATCTCCGGCGCGACCGTGCATTTCGTGCGCGCCGAAATGGACGCCGGGCCTATCCTTGCCCAGGCGGCCGTGCCGGTCAGGCCGGACGATACCGCCGAGACGCTGGCCGCGCGCATCCTCCGGGCGGAACACCGGCTTTATCCACAGGCGCTGGCGCTTGTCGCCTCGGGTGCTGCCTGGGTCGAGAGCGAAGCGGTGTGTTACGCCTCCGCCGACGTGCAACGGTCGGTCCTTGCCGGCGCCTGAAACTTCCGAGAGCTCCGCCGCGATTGATCATATGGCGTTGAATTTGCTTAGGCTGTGCGCTGGTTGGTTATGTTTTGCCGCCGACCGCGTTTTGATTTATATGCCCTGTCTGGTTTGATCCGCGCCGAAGAAAGGAAAGGACGGCGTCGCATGGCTTCTCGTCGAACCGTACCATTCCGCGTGCTGCTTCTGGCGCTGGTTGCGATCGTGGCCGTTCCGGCGCTGATCTTCAGCGCCGTGCTGCTGAACCGCTATGCCGCCAGCGAAGGGACACGCGCCACATTGGCGCTGGAGGATAGCGCCAAAGGCATAGGCCGCGCGGTCGACGCCATGTTCGGCAATGCCGCCGAGGTGCTGAAGGTGCTCGGCGCCTCCTCGCGGCTGCGAACCGCCGATATCGACGGTTTTGCCGTTCAGATCAAATCGGTAACCGCGGGTACCGGCCGGCAATTCGAGCTGGTCTCGCCTGATGGCGCCGTCGCCGCGACGACGATGGACCCGGAGAACACGGCGACACGGGACCAAGAGCTGCGCCAAATGCTCGCCGCCGGCCCGGCCCGCCCGGTTTACGTGTCCCGGGTTCTGGGCAAAGTGGATGATTTGTATGCGCTCGTCGCCATTCCCGTTCACGTCGGCGGCGTGTCCGGCTGGGCGCTGCAAACAATCATTCCGGCGCGGGAGTTCGCTCCGCTGCTTCAAACCCCTGGAGTTCCGCCCGACTGGATCATATCCATCGTCGATCAGCACGGGACGCATCTGATCCGCTCGAAGGCGAATGAGCGATTTGCCGGCAGACCGGTCGTGCCGAAACTGGTGGAGCATCTGAGTCAGCACCGAACCGTTGCGATCCGCACGATCACGCTGGAAGGCATTCCGGTGATCTCCACAGTCGGATATGCGCCAGATAGCGGTTGGGCGGTAGCGGTCGGTTTTCCTGAAGCCATGTTGCAGGCGCCACTTGCCGAACAGCTGAAGAATTTGGCCATCCTTGGAGGTCTGCTGATCGCCGCCGCGCTCCTCGGAGCCTTCCTGGTGGCGCGCTTGCTCGACAAGGCGATCGACACCGTGTCGGTGGCCGCCAAAAAGGTGGGCGAAGGCGAGGTGATCGAGCCGCCGCCTGCGCCGATCGGCGAAATCGCCCAGCTTGGCGACACGCTGGCACATATTTCCCAGGAATTGCGGGACCGCTCGCGGACCCTGGAGGATCTCAACCGGACGCTTGAGGCCAGGGTGGCGAAACGCACCAGCGACTTGAGCACTGCGAACACCCTGCTCGTCGCAGAGATGAAATCACGCCTGGAGACCGAAGCTCAGCTCCGCCACTTGCAGCGCCTTGAAGCGCTGGGTCAGCTCACGGGCGGGATCGCGCATGACTTCAACAACATGCTGGCGGTGATGGGAAGCTGCCTGGAATTGATCTCACGGCGGCTGGCGCGCGGCGATACCAATGTGGCCTCCCTGATCGAGAATGGGCGCCAGGGCGTCGAGCGCGCCACCGCGCTGACGCGCCGATTGCTGGCTTTTGCCCGGCAGCAGACCCTTTCGCCCGGGCCGCTCGACGCCAACAAGCTGCTTTCCGGCATCGAGGACATGCTGCGGCGGACGCTGCCGGAAACGGTCAAGATCGAAACCGTCCTGGCCGGCGGCTTGTGGTACACCCATGCCGATGCCCACCAGCTCGAAAGCGCGCTGCTCAATCTGGCGGTGAATGGGCGGGACGCGATGCCCGAAGGGGGCAAGCTCACCATCGAAACCGGCAACGCCCATCTCGACGAAGCCTATGCGGCACAGCATCCGGAAACCGAACCCGGCCAATATGTCATGATCGCCATGACCGACACCGGGATGGGCATGACGCCGGACGTGATGAGCCGTGCGTTCGATCCCTTCTTCACCACCAAACCCACCGGCGAGGGCACCGGACTGGGGCTCAGCCAGGTTTTCGGTTTCGCCAAGCAATCGGCGGGCCACGTCAAGATCTACTCCGAGCCGGGCGTCGGAACCACGGTAAAGCTTTATCTGCCGCGCCTGTTCCGCGACGGGCACCTCCCGCTTCACAAGCCGAGCACCAAGGCGGAGGCGGTCCGGCTCGGCGGCGGCGAGCTGATACTCGTCGTCGAGGACAGTGCCGAGGTACGCCATCTGGTCGTCGCCATGGTGCGGGAGCTGAATTACGACGTGCTTGACGCGCCCTCCGGGGCGGTGGCGCTCGCGTTGCTCGACACAAATCCCGATATCGGGCTGGTGCTCACGGACGTGGTCATGCCCGATATGAACGGCCGCCAGCTCGCCGACGAGGTGGCACGCCGCCGGCCTGAGGTGAAAGTGCTGTTCACCACCGGCTATACGCGAAACGCCATCGTGCATAACGGCATTCTAGACCCCGGCGTCAGTCTGATCGCCAAGCCGTTCACCATCGAGGCGCTGGCGGAAAAGCTGCACGGGCTGCTGGGCGAATCGGGCACGGCGGCGGCCGCGGCGAATTGAGAGCGGCGGCACGCTCATGCGGCGCTCAGCTGGTCGGCAACCCGCCGCTCGTCCGCCGCGCTCGCTGTGGCGAGCCACATCCCCCGTGCGAAGCACGCCAACATCATGAGGGCGCCAAACAGCCACGCCGAGACGATGGTACGGGCGGCGACTTCGCCCCAAAAGCCCACGGGCGGGTCGGGGTCGATCTCTAAGGTGGGTATGACGACCGGCAGAGATGCAAGCACATAACCCGGCCAGAAGAGCGCGCGCGTCGCCGCGTCGTCGGGAAGGCCGAGCCGTCCGCCGAGATAGAGGCTCGCGGGGATCAGCAGCAGCAGATAATAGTGCACCCACGACAGCGGGCTGATCACCAAGGCGATGACGAGAACCGTGCAGAATTGCAGGTAGTCTTGCGGCCGGGGAGCTCCGGTTCCCGGCCGGATCAGACCTTCGCGTTCGGCGCGCCAAGCGAGCCACGCAAACCCGGCGAGCAGCGGGAACACGATGCCGTAGCGCATGAGTTTTTGCGCCGGCGTGGGCTCGATCGGGCCAAAATAAAGCAGCTCGGTCGCGCCAGTGGACAGGCGCATGAGAAAGGCGTCGATTGACTGCGCGTTGAATGAAGGCACGGTATTGCCCAGATACGGTTTCACCGTATCCTCGAACCACAGGACGTGATCGGCAACGCCGAAGATGGCAAGCGAGGCGAGCGCGGTCACGACTAGCGCCGTCGCTCCGCCAGCGGCAATCATCCATCGCCGCCGCGCGAGAAAATAGAGCCCGAACAGCAGCAGCGGCAATTTCACGACGGCGCACAGGCCCAATGCCGCGCCCGCCGCGAACTCGCGTCCGCTTCGCCAGAGAACCAGAGCCGAGGTCATCAGCAGAAGAATAAGCTGGGTGCTGTTGCCTTCGCGCAGGCTGTTCAGGAGCGGGCCGTTGAGCAGGAACAGGAGCAGCAGCACCGCCGCCCCGGCGGCCTGCAATCCGGCCAGTCGCGCCAGCAGCGCCCAGCTCGTCAGCGTCGCCGCCGCGCCGATCGCCAGATAGGCCCACCCCGCCGCTTCCCTGCCGAGCGGCACCAGTGGCACGAACAGCCATCCCACCACGGGAACGTTCGACCAATTGCCGCTGACGGTGAACGGATAGTGGGCGTTCAGCCCGCCGCGCCAGAGGTGTTCGGCGGCGATCCAATAGGCCTTCATGAAGTCGCTGAACAGCGTTCCCGGCTCCGACAGCGGCCACAGCGCCAGATGGATCGCGCCGCCCACGAGGAGGACGGCGGCCCAGAGCCAGGCCGGTCGGTCGATGATCCGTTGTCGTGCTGTCCTGATCGTTGAAATGTTCATCGCTGCGTCGCCTCGATCTCCCGCACGAAGAAGACAGAACTGTTTCGCACGGCAAGCCTCTATTACCCATCGGCGATGGCAAGCTTTGTTACATTTCAAGCGGCGGGGCGTCGAGCAACTTGTGGTAACAAACTATCGCGGCAGTGACGGCGGGGCGCCACTCCGGTTCCCCGCCTAAACGGCTGAGCCTCAAACCAATTCGGACTGCGCCGATGGACCCGTACCGCCAGAGCGTGCTGATGATCGAGGCACCCGGACGCGTGGGATTTCGCGAGCTGGCGCTTGCCTCTCCCGGCCCGGGCGATGTGGTCGTGAAGCCGCATCTGTCCGCCTTCAAGCATGGCACCGAGATGATGGCCTATTCTGGCGCCAGTCCTTTCGCCGGCCGCACTTTCAACCCCGAGCTGCGCGTCTTCGAGGACCGGCTGCCGGAGGCGCGATTTTTTCCGCGTGCGGCTGGCAGCATGATGGTGGGCGAAGTCGTCTCGGCGGGAAGAGGCGCCGGTGATTTCGCGCCGGGGCAGCGGGTTTATGCCTGGGCGCCGATCGCCGACATCCACATTCTGGCCGCCGCGAATGTGTTCGCGCTCGGCGATCTCACCGCCGAACAGGCGCTGTGCATCGATCCGGCATGCTTTGGGCTGGGCGCGGTGCTGGACGGCGGCATCCAGCCTTCCGACCGGGTGCTGGTCACCGGGCTCGGCGCGATCGGCTTGTTCGCGGTCCAATATGCCAGGGCATGCGGGGCGCAAGTGTTCGCCGCCTCGCATTTCGCGGCGCGGCGGGCATTGGCCGCCGGTTTCGGCGCATCGGTCCTTGATCCGGCGGCTGAGGCGGATGTCGCCCGCGCCCTGAAACAGGAGTTCGGCGGGGTCGATGCCGCCATCGAATGCTCGGGCAATATCGGCACATTGCAGACCGCCATCCGGGCCGTGCGGCAATGCGGGCGCGTCGTCTGCGTCGGCTTTTACGGCCCGGCCGACGCCCGGCTGCATCTGGGCGAGGAGTTTTTCCACAACCGCGTCAGCCTGCTCGCCTCGCTTCCGGCGATGAGCTGGGACAATCCGGTGCGTGGCCCGTCGGCGCTGCGCTGGGCCGATCTGCGGCGGCTGGTCGTTGAGGATTTCCGGGCCGGCAAGATCGATGCGCGCGGCATCATCGATCCGGTCATGCCGTTTAACGAAGCCGCGCGGGCGGTCAAGCGCATCGCGGAAAGTCCGGCGACCGTTCTGAAAGTCGCGCTGTCGCATGACATTAAGGGGAACGAGAGCGCGGATCCGTTGAGGTGATTTTCATAAAACGCAGCGTTTAATCGTAGCACTCGAAACAGCCGGCAGCGCCAAGACTGGTATCAGGAGCGAAAGCAGGGGCAAAGCAGCATGAACAAGCGTCCGACCATCAACGTGACCTTTCCCGTCCTCAATGAAGAGGCGCAGCTTGCCGATTCCATCGAGCGAACCATGGCCTATTGCCAGGCGCGCTCGATTGACATCCATGAATTCTGCATCGCCGACAATGGTTCGACCGACCGCACCCGAGAGATCGGCGAAGCGCTCGCCGCCCGCTATCCCAATCTCACCTATATCCGCCTGTCGAAGCGCGGTTTCGGCCTGGCGCTGAAAACCGCCTGGGCGCAGTCCGATGCCGATTATGTCGGCTATATGGATGTCGATCTCGCCACCGACCTGCGCCATCTGAAGGACGTCTATGACCTGACCGGTGAAGGTGCCGGATACGACCTGTATCTCGGCTCACGGCTGAAAAGCGGCGCCTCGGTCGCCAACCGGACGATGCTGCGCGCCTTCACCTCGCGCGCCTTCAACACCATTCTGCATGCGCGGCTCGGTGTGTCGTTCTCCGATGCGATGTGCGGCTTCAAATTCATCGACCGCCGGCTGTATGAAAGCCTCGCCGCCCGCTTCGCCTTCACCGACGACTGGTTTTTTGCCGCCCAGCTCGCCGTGCGCGCCGAATGGGTGGGCGCCAAAATCCTGGACATGCCGGTCATATGGACCGATCAGCCGGACAGCAAATCGGGCGCCCGTCTGTTCAATCTCTCCCGCCTGTTCCTGGCCGGTATTTCCGAATTGAAGCAGGAAATGCGGCAATTCAAGGCGGCCAGTTCATCGGTAGCGCGCTGATGGACGTCAAGCACCTGATCGTCGGGGGCGGGGTTTACGGCTGCTTTGCCGCCCTCAGGCTCGCCGAGCTGCATGGCGGGGCCAATGTCGCCATCGTCGAGCGGGAACCGGACCTGCTGCTGCGCGCGTCCTACAACAACCAGGCCCGCGTCCATAATGGCTACCACTATCCGCGCAGCCTGCTGACGGCGCTGCGCTCGCGGGTCAACGCGCTGCGCTTCAGAGCCGAATTCGCCGACGCGATCTGCGCCGACTTCCAGCAATATTACGCCATCGCACGGCGGCGCTCCAACGTGACCTCCGGCCAGTTCGAGCAGTTCTGCCGCCGCATCGGCGCCGATCTGAAGCCCGCGCCGGCGCCCGTATCGCGGCATTTCGACCCGGAACTGATCGAGGCGGCATTCTCGGTCACGGAACCCGCCTTCGATGCGGATCGCTTGCGGCTTTGCCTGTGGTCGCGCCTCAGCGCCGCCGGGGTCACGGTGCGGCTCGGGACGGAAGCGCTGAAGGTCGCCCGCTGTTTCGGCGGCGGCCGAATGCTGGTCGCGGAGCTGCGCAGTACCGGGCGAGAGGAAGAATGCGCCTGCGATTATCTCTATAATTGCAGCTACGCCAATCTGAACGGCCTTTTGTCCCGCAGCGGCCTGGGAACCATCAAGCTGCGCCATGAGGCCACGGAAATGGCGCTGGTGGCGCTGCCGCCAGCACTCCGCGATCTGAGCATCACGGTGATGTGCGGGCCGTTCTTCTCGCTGATGCCGTTTCCCTCCAGCGGATTGGCGACGCTCAGCCATGTCAGCTACACGCCGCATTACCGCTGGAGCGAAGATCCGTGCGAAACGCCGCTTCCGCCGCATGCCCCCGTCTTCCCGCTTGCCACCCGCTTCGACCGGATGCGGCGCGACGCCGCGCGCTATGTCCCGGCGTTGAGGGAGGCCGCCTATGCGGGCTCCTTGTGGGAGGTCAAGACGATCCTGCCGCAGAGCGACGCCAGCGACAGCCGCCCGATCCTGTTCAAGCGCGATCCGGCAGTGCCCAATGTCATTTCGCTGCTGGGCGGCAAGATCGACAATATTTTCGACCTGGAAGATCCATTGCTAGCGGTTCACCAGCATGAACACGCGGCGGCGGCAGCCTATTGACATGAAGCACCACCTCCTCGTTTCCGTGGTCGTGCCGCTGGACAATGACCATGACATTCTGCCCGGCTTCATCGCCGAAATCGACCGGGTCATGCGCGATCATTTCGACGATTACGAGCTGATCTTCGTCGATGACGGCTCCTGCGACGGCACCCGCTCGCTGTTTCAACGCGCCGTGGCCGAGATTGCGTGCCTGCGCTATTTCCGCCTGACGCGGCCGTTCGGGCTGGAGGTGGCCATCGCCTGCGGACTGGAACAGGCCATCGGCGACGTCATCGTCGTGCTCAACCCCGCCGTCGACCCGCCAAGGCTCATTCCGCGATTCGTACAGAAGGCGAGCGACACCGACGGTATCGTCGTGGGGGTGAAGACCGGACGCGCCCATCGCCCGCTGCCTTATCGGGTCGCCTACGCGGTCTATTTTTCACTGTGCAGGCTGCTGCTGGAGCGCTCCCAGCTCTATGGCGCGACGCATTTCATCGGCCTGACGCGCACCGCGCTGAATGCGCTTTTGAAAATCAAGGACAGCTTCCGCTATATCCGGGTGCTGGCGATGTATGCCGGCTTCTCGGTGACGGCGGTGCCCTACGAGCATGTCGACCGGCGCACGCCGCCGCGCCGGCGCAGTCTGCTGCCGCTGCTTGCGGGCGCCGGCAATATGATCGTGTCGAATTCCGACAAGCCGCTGCGCGTTGCCGCGATGCTTTCGGCCACCATGAGCGCCGCCGATTTGATCTATATTATCCACATCGTGGCGGTGCGGCTGTTCTGGACGGACATCGAGCCCGGCTGGGCATCCACAAACTTTTTTTCCGCCGTGATGTTTTTCGCGATGTTCGTCGTCCTTGCCATGTTGTGCCTGTACCTGGCGGAGATCCGAAGCGACATAAAAAGCCGGCCGCTCTACGTGGTCCAGGTAGAATTGCAGAGCGACGTGATGCTGCGCGGCGAAAAGGCGCGTAACGTCGTCGCGCATGAGGACAGCGCGGAGATTTTGGCCATCAGCCCGATGCGCGGACGAGCGCCGGCAGGCCCCTGAAGCATCAGCAACAACCCTGATCCAGGCAGCACCAGTCCGCGCCCCCTGGGGACTTGTACGCGGCCCGGCGGCATCCTAATTCTCAGATAGGCGGCGTAACCATCTCACCAAGCAGCAATTGACGGTTCGGTGCGACTAGCACACACTGAAGGGTGAAGGCGGCCTGATGTTCAGCTACGGTTCAGGCCAGAGGCCCAGCTTGTAAGAGAGCTGGTTATGATGAGCGCGAGGATAGCCTTGCCATCGTTCGATGCCCGTGAGCCTCGCGTTTTCTTAGCCTCCTCGACCAAGGTTTCGCCCATGGAGCGGGATAGCTAATCGTGAGCGCGTGCAACCATATAGGACAAAACGCCGTAAATGGTTATGCTAAGGGAAAGATGTTCCCCTTTCGACTGAGCGTCCGGAGATATCGAGTGGTGGAATGAAGCCCAACAACGAAATTTTTGACCTCTACACTGAGAGCTACGGCCAGCAAAAGCAGTCGCAGCTCGATCTGAAAACCTATCTGGAAGGCTGCCGCGAAGACACGATGCTTTACGCATCGGCGGCAGAGCGGATGCTGACGGCGATCGGGGAACCCAAGATCCTCGACACGGCATCCGATGAGCGGCTCGGCCGCATCTTCATGAACCGCACCATCAAGGTCTACCCGACATTCAAAGAGTTCTACGGCCTCGAGGAGACGATTGAGCGTATTGTGAGCTATTTCCGCCACGCCGCGCAGGGGCTGGAGGAACGTAAGCAAATCCTCTATCTGCTCGGTCCGGTCGGCGGTGGCAAATCGTCACTCGCCGAAAGGCTTAAGGAGCTGATGGAGAAGTGCCCGGTCTATGTGCTGCGGGCAGGCACCGAACTGAGCCCCGTCTTCGAAAGCCCGCTGGGGCTGTTCGACCCGGACTCGATGGGCGGCGTGCTTGAGGAACGCTACGGCATTCCGCGCCGCAAGCTGATCGGCCACATGTCGCCCTGGGCGGTGAAGCGGCTGGACGAATTCGGCGGCGACATCTCGAAATTCTCGGTGGTCAAGCTGCATCCTTCGCGGCTGCGCCAGATCTGCGTCGCCAAGACCGAGCCGGGCGACGAGAACAACCAGGACGTCTCCGCGCTGGTCGGCAAGGTGGATATCCGCAAGCTGGAATTCTTCGGCCAGAACGACGCCGACGCCTACTCCTTCTCGGGCGGCCTGAACCGCACGACGCAAGGGCTGCTCGAATTCGTCGAGATGTTCAAAGCGCCGATCAAGATGCTGCATCCGCTGCTCACCGCGACGCAGGAAGGCAGCTATGTCGGCACCGAGAATGTCGGATCGCTTCCCTATCAGGGCGTGATCATCGCGCATTCGAACGAGAGCGAATGGCGGGCCTTCCGCTCCAACCGCAACAATGAGGCGTTCCTCGACCGCATCTGCGTCGTGCAGGTGCCCTATTGCCTGCGGGTGACCGAAGAGAAGAAGATCTACGAAAAGCTGCTCTCCAAGAGCGAGCTGATGGATACTCCCTGCGCGCCCGGCACGCTGGAGATGCTGGCCAAATTCTCCGTCCTCAGCCGCATGAAGGAGCATGAGAACTCCAATCTCTACTCCAAGCTGCGCGTCTATGACGGCGAGAGCATGAAGGAAACCGATCCGCACGCCAAGACGGTGCAGGAATATCGCGACAGCGCCGGCGTGACCGAAGGCATGGAAGGCGCCTCGACGCGCTTTGCCTATAAGGTGCTCTCCGAAACCTTCAACTTCGACACCTCCGAAGTCGGCGCCGATCCGGTGCATCTGATGTATGTGCTCGAACAGGCTCTGCGCCGCGAGCAGATGCCCGAGGAAACCGAAGACCGCTATATCGAGTTCATCAAGGAAGAGCTTGCGCCGCGCTACGCGGAGTTCATCGGCAACGAGATTCAGAAGGCCTATCTGGAATCCTATCACGAATATGGCCAGAACCTCTTTGACCGCTATGTCGCCTATGCCGACGCCTGGATCGAGGATCACGACTTCAAGGATCCCGATACGGGCCAGCTGATGGATCGCGGCGTGCTCGACAAGGAACTGTCGAAGATCGAAAAGCCGGCCGGCATCGCCAACCCGAAGGACTTCCGCTACGAGGTGGTGAAGTTCTCGCTTCGGGCGAGGGCGCGCAATTCGGGCAAGAACCCATCCTGGACGTCTTACGAGAAGATCCGCGACGTCATCGAGCGGCGCATGTTCAGCCAGGTCGAGGATCTGCTTCCCGTCATCAGCTTCGGCGCGAAAAAGGATGGCGAAACCGAGAAGAAGCACAATGAATTCGTCGAACGCATGGTCTCGCGCGGCTACACGCCCCGTCAGGTCCGGCGTCTGGTGGACTGGTATATGAGAGTGAAGAAATCTGGATAGAAAGCGCGAATGCACATAATCGACCGTCGCCTCAACCCTAAGGCGAAAAGCCTCGGTAATCGGCAGCGCTTCATCCGCCGCGCGCGGGACGAAATACGCAACGCGGTGAATGAGGCGCTTAAAAAGCGCAAGATTTCAGAGGTCGAGGGCGGCGAAAAAATCCGGATCAGGGCAAAAAGCCTCAATGAGCCTTCGTTCCGGATGGGCAAGGACGGATCGCGTGACTTCGTGCTGCCCGGCAACAAGGAGTTCGTCGTCGGCGACACCATCCCCAAGCCCCCCGAAGGTGGCGGCGGGGGCGGCGCGCATGGGAGCCCTGACGGCCATGGCGAGGATGATTTCGTCTTTACCCTCAGCAAGGACGAATTTCTCGACCTGTTTTTCGAGGATCTGAAGCTTCCCAACCTCATCAAGACCAAGCTGAAAGATGTCCGCTCGCCGCATCCGGTGCGGGCGGGCTATACGATCGACGGGTCGCCGTCCAAGCTCAACCGCGTCCGCACCATGCGCAACAGCGTGGCGCGCCGGATCGCGCTGAGGCGTCCGAGCCTGGAAGAGATCCGCAAGCTCGAAGAAGAGGTCGAGGCCGCCGAGGCGGCTCCAGACACGGACGAGGGCGCGCTGAAGCTGCTGCGCGAGCGGCTCGCCCGGCTGCATCATCTGCGCAAGACCGTCGCCTTCATCGATCCGTTCGACCTGAAATACAACCGCTTCGAGCGCCAGCCCAAGCCGATCACCCAGGCCGTCATGTTCTGCCTGATGGATACGTCGGCTTCCATGACTCAATCGCTGAAGGATCTGGCGAAGCGCTTCTTCATGCTGCTGCACATCTTCCTGTCGCGGCATTACCGCGAGGTGGATGTGGTGTTCATCCGCCATACCAGCGTCGCCAGCGAAGTGGACGAGGACACCTTCTTCCGCTCGACGGAAACCGGCGGGACGGTAATTTCCAGCGCCTTCGAGGAAATGCGCAAGGTGGTGAAGGAACGCTACCCGCCCGACGAGTGGAACATCTACGCCGCCCAGGCATCGGACGGCGCGAACGACCTGGGCGATATGGGACGCTGCATCGACATGCTGGATCAGATGATCCTGCCGTGCTGCCAGTATTTCGCCTATATCGAGGTGGGCACCCATATCAGCGAAAGCATCATCTGGAACGGCTTCACGCCGCTGACCGGCACGCACCGCCATTTCGCCATGCGCCACGTCTCTTCGCCGGGTGATATCTATCCGGTGTTCCACGACCTGTTCTCAAATGCGGAAGGGTCCTGAATGGACACGATGCCGAAAGCCCGCAAGCGCAAGGTCAAGCCTCTCTTCGAGGGCGCCGAGTGGAATTTCGACCTGCTGCAAACGGTCTATGACCAGGTCGAGAAGGTGGCGCTGCGCGAGCTGAAGCTGGACGTCTATCCCAATCAGATCGAGATCATCACCGCCGAGCAGATGCTCGACGCCTATACGTCGACCGGCATGCCGCTGATGTACCGGCACTGGTCGTTCGGCAAGCATTTCGCCCAGGAACAGATGAGCTACCGGCGGGGAATGCGTTCGCTCGCCTATGAGCTGGTGGTCAACTCCAACCCTTGCATCAACTATCTGATGGAGGAAAACTCCATCACCACGCAGACATTGGTCATCGCGCATGCGGCCTTCGGGCATAATCATTTCTTCAAGAACAATTACCTGTTCCGGCAATGGACCAATGCCGACACCATCCTCGACTACCTGGCCTTCGCCAAAGACTATGTAAAGGAATGCGAAGAGCGCCATGGGGTTGAGGATGTCGAAACCATCCTGGACGCCGCGCACGCCCTGATGCGCCAGGGCATCAGCCGTCATCCGAAGGTGCCGGTCTCCTCCAAATCCTTGCGCGTCGCACAGCGCAAAAAGAGCCGTAAGGCGCATGAGGAAGCCACCTATGACGATATCTACCGGACGGTCCCAAAGCGCCCGGTCACCTTATTGGAGCAGGAGACCAACGCCGCCGCCGATGCGATGGAGGAGCAAGGGCTCGGCCTGCCGGAGGAGAACGTCCTCTATTTCCTCGAAAAGCACGCGCCGCGCCTGAAGGACTGGCAGCGCGAGTTGATCCGCATCATCCGCATTCTGGGGCAGTATTTCTATCCGCAGCGCCAGACCAAAATGATGAACGAGGGCTGCGCCACCTTCGTCCACTACGAAATCCTGAACCGGATGTATGAGCGCGGCCTGCTCACCGAAGGCGCCATGCTGGAGGCGCTGCATCTGCATTCCTCCGTGGTGATGCAGCCCGGCTTCGACGATCAGCGCTATGGCGGCATCAACCCTTACGCGCTCGGCTTCGCCATGATGCGCGACATCAAGCGGATTTGCGAGGAGCCGACCGCCGAGGATCGCGACTGGTTCCCCGAATTTGCCGGCAATGGCGACGCCATGGGCACGCTGAAACACGCCTGGGCCGACTATCCGCGACGAAAGCTTCGTGCTGCAGTTCCTCAGCCCCACCGTCATTCGCGACCTGCGGCTGTTCTCGCTGCATGACGACGCCGAAGATCCCGAGCTGGAGGTCACGGCGATCCACAACGAGAACGGCTATCGCGACATCAGGCGCATGCTCGCCCGCCATTATGACGCCAGCGTGCAGGACCCGGACATCCGCATCATCGATGCCGATCTGAGCAGCACCCGCCGCCTGACGCTCAGCCATACCGTCCGCCGCGGCCGGCTGCTCAGCAAACAGGATTGCGACCGCACCTTGCAGCATCTGGCCCAGCTCTGGGGCCACCGCGTGAAGCTGCTGGAAGTCGACGGCGTCACCGGCAAGACCCTGCGCGAGCTGGAAGCCTTGCCGCTGCCATAGGCGCTCTCCGCCGTTGGCCGCCGAAACCGCCGCCACCCCTCCGCTTTGCGCGCCACCATTCATCACGCACCGCCGCTGCCTTCGATAAACGTGCGGCGCTTGGCGATTTCCGCCGCGAGGAAATCCAGGAACACGCGCACCCGTGCCGAATGCCGCAAATCGGGATGCGTCAGCAGCCACAGATCGGAGCCGAACTCCGCCTTCGGCGGCGCGAGACGCATAAGGGAGGGCCTGGCATCGCCGATGAAGCAGGGCAGATAGCCGATGCCCGCGCCCGCTTCGACGGCTTCGGCAAGCCCCAGAACGGTGTTCAGCTTATAGACGACGCGCTCGGGCGGAATGTTGCGCCAGCACCCATTTCACCACCTTCAGCCCGCCCAATTGTTCGCCGATCGACACCCAGTTTTTCTGCGTCAGGTCTGCGGCGTCGGGAATGCCGCTCGGCGAAATTCGCCGATCCGGCCGTAAAGCGCCCAGGTGATGCGCGCCACGCGGCGGCCGACCAGGTTTTCCGGCGGATTGTCGGTTGCGCGGATCGCCACGTCGGCATCGCGTTTCGCCAGATTGAGCGGCTGATTGCCGATGAGAATGTCGAGCCGAAAGCCGGGATGGCGCTCGATGAAGGCGGCAAACAGCGGCGTCAGCAGATCGACGAGCAGCGAATCGTTCGTCGCGACCCGCAATTCGCCCGAGGGCGCGAAATCCTGCCCGGCCAGCTTGCGCGTCACGGCGCCGACATCCTCGTCGACACGCGCGGCCAGCGCCGCGATTTCCTCACCCGCCGGCGTCAGCGTATAGCCGCTGCGATGCTTCTCGAACAGCGGCAAGCCCAGCGCGGCCTCGATCTGCTTCAAGCGGCGGAAGGCGGTCGAGTGATTGATGCCGATGAGCGCGGCGGCGGCGGGCAGGCTGCGTGCCTCGGCGATGGCCTTGACGAGGCGAAGATCGTCCCAGGCAATATGTTTGCCGCTCAGCATCAGCGCGATGCCGCCGGCCGCACCGTCAAGGCGCAGCCGGCAAAGCTGACACAGATTATGCTGCACGTGAGACCCGCAAGCCAGTATCGCTGGAGGAGAGCACTGGCTTTACCGCCAAGGCGCCTTCGCCGATCAGGGCGTGCGCCAGCGCGGCCATCGCCAGGAACGCCGGATATTCCCAGCCGCCGTTGGGCGCGTTGAACACCCAGCCATTCGGGGCATGGATGCTGATCGCGCCGAGCAGGATCGGCAGCAGGATCACGCGCCACGGCGCGGCTGTAAAACCCGGCGAGAATGGCGATGCCGCCTAACGCTTCGCCCAGAATGATCGGCCAGGCCAACGCCGTCGGCAGCCCCGATTGCGCGAGGAAACCTTCAAAGCCGGCGATACCGAACACCGCAACTTTCAGATAGGCATGGGCAAGGAACATGATGCCAAGCGCCACGCGCAGAACAAAGGCGCCGTAAGGGGCCAAGTTTATTGTCGATCATCGAAAATCTCCCGAACCGTTTGTTGATGCTGCTAGGAGGTTGATCGTTTCTAGTATTGCAATGCAATCGTTCATTATCGCAATAACCGAATTGCATTTGCGCAATCGAAACGCCGATTGCATTCACGCCGGCATCAGCCCATTTCTGAGAGGCAACGGACGCGCAAACTACCCGCGTCGCCAAAGGACAACAGCCATGACCCATAACGGCATCCACCATGTGACCGCCATCGCCGGACCGCGCGCGGCGCAATCTGGAGTTCTATACCAACGCGCTCGGCATGCGCCTGGTGAAGCGGACGGTCAATTTCGACGATCCCGGCACCTATCACCTCTATTACGGCGACGAGGCCGGCCAGCCGGGCACGATCCTGACCTTCTTCCCCTGGGCGCATGTCGCGCCGGGGCGGCTCGGCATCGGCGAGACGCAGGAAACCATGTTGCGCGTGCCCGAAAGCGCCATCGGCTTTTGGACGCACCGCCTCGTCGAACTCGGCGTGCCGCATGAGGCGCCGGTCAAGCGCTTCGGCGAAACCGCGCTGCAATTCAAGGACCCGGACGGGATGCGGCTTGCGCTGATCGGCGTCAGAGGCATCGAGGACACGCCCGCCTGGACCAGCGACGGCATCCCGGCCGAAAACGCGATCCGCGGCTTTCACGGCGTCAGCCTGCTGCTGGAAGATGCCGCGCCGACCGGGCGCCATCCTCACGGATGTGCTCGGCTTTGCCGAAACCGGCCGCGAGGATACGCTGATCCGGTTCCGCGCCGGCGGCACGCCCATAGGCGGCATCGTCGACATCAGGGCGGCGGGCGGCTTCCTGCCCGCGCGAATGGGCGCGGGCTCGGTGCATCACATCGCCTTCCGCGCGGCAAACGACGAGGCGCAGGCGGCGATGGTGGAGAAGCTTGCCGAGAACCACGGCATCCGCACGACCGAGCAGATCGACCGCAATTATTTCCGCTCGGTCTATTTCCGCGAGCCCGGCGGCGTCCTCTTCGAGATCGCCACGGACGAACCCGGATTTGCCGTCGACGAGCCGCAGGCCGAACTTGGCCGGTCGCTGAGGCTGCCGCCGGCTTGGAGGCGCGACGCGCGGAGATCGAGGCGGTGTTGCCGGAACTCGCTAAACGGTCAGACGCATGAATCCCTGTCTCCCGACCGGGGAAGGTCAACCTGACGGCCAGCCGTAGCCGATCAGGTGCGCGGCTCGGCAGGTTGTTCAGGTCTTTCGTGTACCATTTCTCGGCTTCGACCACGACCGGGTTCTCGCCATTGGCGTAGATCCAGGAGTCGACGGCCCATTTCTGCTTATTGTCGTTCTCCCACAGCACCGCGGTCCAATGCGGCCAGTTGGAGACGCCAAGCAGGATGTTGCCCTTCGAGAACGGCCGGCCCACCGTGTGATATTTCAGCAGGCCGTTGCGCTCCAGAATGAGCAGATAGCTGGTGGTGTTGGTCGCCTCGTCGACGCAGTCCTGCTGCGTCGGATCGCCGGAGCCGTTGAATTCCATGCCGGGACGGTCTGCCGAGGTGCCGATCTTGTCGCCGGTATAGCGCTCGAACCAGCCGATCGCATAGGCCATGGCGCGGCGCTCCTCGAAGGGCGTATCGGCCTTCTTGGTCTTGCGCATCAGCTCGGCGATTTCCTTGATCTGCTCAGGTCCGAAATGCACCGCCGTCTGCATCGGCGCAGCCATAGGCGTGGCAGACATAGACCGTATTGCCGTGCGGTTCGCGCGTCTTGAATTCCTGGAAATGATCGGCGGGCGGGCCGTCGCGCTCGAAGGTGCACGCCGCCAGCGCCGAAAAGCGACATGATCAATACCGTAAATGTGCGTATGTCCATCGCCCGCCCGTGCGCCCGAACCTGTCATGTCTGCTATAGCATTGAGGCTGAGGATTTGAGAAGGCAGGCCATTGAGCCCAAACGGCTTTTCACTTAGTTTGTCGCGTCATGGCAACAATCAAATCACATTCACGTCATCGGCGGCGGGCTGGCGGGGTCGGAAGCGGCCTGGCAGATCGCTGAAGCCGGCGTGCACCGGTCGTCCTGCACGAGATGCGCCCCATCCGCATGACCGAGGCGCATAAGACCGGCGGTTTCGCCGAGCTGGTCTGCTCCAACTCCTTCCGCTCGGACGAGTGGGAAACCAACGCGGTCGGGCTGCTGCATGAGGAAATGCGCCGCTGCGGCTCGCTGATCATGGCGGCGGGCGACGCGCATAAGCTGCCGGCGGGCGGCGCGCTGGCGGTGGACCGCGACGGCTTTTCCGCCGAGGTCACCGAGCGCATTTCGCGCCATCCGCTGATCGCGCTCGAGCGCGGCGAGGTCGCCGGCCTGCCGCCGGAGGATTGGGACAGCGTCATCATCGCGACCGGCCCGCTCACCTCCCCTGCCCTCGGCAGCGCGATCCAGGCGCTGACCGGCGAGGATTCGCTGGCCTTCTTCGACGCCATCGCGCCCATCGTACACCGCGAAAGCGTCGACATGGACATCTGCTGGATGCAGTCGCGCTACGACAAGGTCGGCCCAAGCGGCACCGGCGCCGACTACATCAACTGCCCGATGGACCGCGATCAATATGCCGCCTTCATCGCCGCGCTGCTGGCGGCGGAGAAAACCGAGTTCCACGACTGGGAGCAGCGATACGCCCTATTTCGAGGGCTGCCTGCCGATCGAGGTGATGGCCGAGCGCGGCGCCGAGACGCTGCGCTTCGGGCCGATGAAGCCGGTCGGCCTCACCAATCCGCACAATCCCGAGGCGCGCCCCTATGCGGTGGTGCAGCTGCGCCAGGACAACGCGCTCGGCACGCTGTGGAACATGGTCGGCTTCCAGACCAAGCTGAAATATGGCGAGCAGTCGCGCATCTTCCGCCTGATCCCCGGCCTGGCAAAGGCGGAATTCGCCCGCCTCGGCGGCATTCACCGCAACACATTCCTCAACAGCCCGAAGCTGCTCGATCCGCTGATGCGCCTTAAGGCGGCGCCGCGCCTGCGCTTTGCGGGACAGGTCACGGGCGTCGAGGGCTATGTGGAATCCGCCGCCATAGGGCTGATCACCGGGCGCCTCGCCGCGGCCGAGCGGCTCGGCAAGGTGCTGGCGCCGCCGCCGCCGACCACGGCCCTGGGCGCGCTGGTGGCGCATATCACCGGCGGACATCTGGCGGAGGAAGAGGGTGGCCGGCGCAGCTTCCAGCCGATGAACATCAATTACGGCCTGTTCCCGCCCATCGAAATGCCGCGTCCCGAAGACGGCAAGCGCCTCAAGGGCCGCGACAAGACGGTTTCGCGCAAGCGGGCGCTGTCCTTGCGGGCGCTCAGTGACCTGGATGTCTGGCTCGGCGCGGCGCCCTTGCGCCGCTCGGCCTGACCGGGCGCACGCTCGGCGTCGGAGCAGGTTGGCGCGGCGTCGCCATGTGATTTAAGCCTATGGCAGCAAACGCCTCGTTGCGGATTCATCCGCCAAGTCCCGCTAAGTTGAAGGGGCGCGCCACTACCCTAGAGCATGATCGCGAAAAGTGGACACCGGTTTTCCCGAAAAATCGTGCGAAAACAAAGGACTCTGGAGCATGATCGTTTCCGTTTGAAGCGATCATGATCTAGGCTGCAGTTTCAGTCGATCTGATGCTGACGGCAGTCCCGCCCGCCTTCCAACACATATTGCAATGCCGTATTGTGGGCCATGGTTGACACGCGGCGAAGGCCAGTGGCATTTCAGAATGCGCGAGAGCTTGGCGGGTTGGCATCGCGAAGCATCATGACGGCGCTGGCGAGCTGTGGGTCAGGATCTTCAAGGACTGGCTCCGGCAGGCCATCGGATCGGAGCGTGGCGCTGTCGGCCGGCGGCAACGCGGTGGACCCGGCGACGGTCAAGGCGTTGTCTTCGGCGGCGAGAGCTCGGCGGTGATCCCGCCGGGCGCGCCGCTCGTCAGCGATCCTGTGGACCTTCCGGTCAAGGCGCTGGCGAGCATTGCCGTCAGCCTCTATCTGCCCAAGCGAACGGGTTTGACATCCGTGCATTGGGATGGTGCGCAGACTGGCTACATCTCCGGCCCTGGCGACATGACGAAGACAGCCGATTTCAAGGCGGACAGCACCATCAAGTCGCGCGTTCTGCTCAGCCGTGTCCTGACCACCGCGAAGCCTGACTCCAGCGCCATCGTGTTCTTCGGCGACAGCATCACCGACGGCGCCTGCTCCACCGTCGATACCAACAACCGCTGGCCGGACCACATCGCCGAGCGCTTGCAGGCTGAGGGCCATACCGATGTGCGTTGTACGAGGCCTATTCCGGCTTTCGGGTGGATCGACGGCCAGGAAGCAAGGAGCCCCTCGACGCCGATTCTTCCTTCAGCGTCTCACGCCAAGAAAGCCGAAATCTAACTGGTCAGCCAAAAACTGCGCCCATGCCATGGCCTTGATCGCCGAAGGACGAATGACTCCTGCGGGCTTAGCCCAGGTGGAAGCGGCGAAGGCCGATGGTCGGTGGAACAACGCCTCTGCTGGTTCGGCTGACATGGCCATTCCCCAGGACTTTCTTGACACCTTGGCAACAATGCCTGCTGCCCGGGCGCTCTTTGAGACGCTCGACCGCAAAAACCTCTACTCAATCTACTATCGGCTCCATACGGCGAAGCGACCCGAGACGCGAGCGAAGCGCATGGCTCAGATTCTTGTGCAACTCGAGCGCGGCGAGAGGTTCCACTGAAAGCAAGACGTTCAAAGCCAGAAGGCGACGACGGTGACGAGAGCTACGGCGGAGAGGACTAACGTTTCGCGGTCATGTCCGCGTACACCGCATTGCCGACGCCGTTTGGCTGAGTCCGTCTATCGGATAAACGAAGCAACGCCGCTTCAAGCCCCGCTCCTGAAATGCTTCACACCCGTCCTCGCAGATGGGCGCGCCAGATCAGCCCGTAGCGGCGCAGCGGATTGATCTGCGCGATGTCGCGCAGCGGGTGGTGCCCCGGCGCCCCGAGCGCCTTCAGGTAGGGCTCGACCAAAGCGAGCGGCAGGAACGGTGCCAGCATCCCCCCGCGCATCGGACGCAGTGCCTGCCGTGCCGCTTGCAGCGCGGCGAAGGCCTCAAGGAGCAAATCCCGCAGCATGGCGCGCACATCCTGATTGTCCTCGCCATCCAGCAGGATTTGCGGATGCAGCCCGTGCTTGGAGAGCAAGTCGGCCGGGATAAAAATCTGGCCTCTTGCTGTGTGATAGGGCAGCGCCCGCATCAGGCCGGTCAGCCCATAGGCGAGGGCAGCGTGGTCGCTCGCCGGTCCCGCCGCATCCGGCGCGCCGGCGATGCGTGCGCCGAGACGGAACACCGCGCCGGCCGTCGCCAGCAGATAGGCGCGCAGCGCCGCAAAGTCCGGCATCGGCTCACGCGCCAGGTCGAAACTGCGCGCATCGATCATGCCTTCGAGCAAGCCCGGCGGAAGCGCATGGGCGGAAATCGCCGCAGCCAGCGGCTTCATCACCGGATGATCCCCCATGCCGCCGGACAGCGCGCCGCTCAGCGCCTCGCGCCACCATTCCAGCCTGATCTCGCCGAGTTGCGGTTCGCTCACCTGCTCGGGGATTTGCGCGATCTCCAGATTGAAGGCGTAAAGCGCCAAGAGGCCGGCGCGCGCGGCCTCGGGCGCGAGCAGAGCGGCCCAATAGCGATCCTGGTCGCCGCTCCTCACCCGATCGCGAACATACTCCGCATCGCTTTGCGCCGGCCCTGCCAATTCCCACCTCGCTTGCAGTACGGTTCCGGCTCCGCCTAGAGCACGATCGGGAAAAGTGGATACGGTTTTCCCGAAAAATCGTGCGAAAACAAAGGAATCGAGATCATGATCTAGAGCCTTTTCCGCTCCGATTGCATCGGAGCGTGGCTCTAATTGTTTGTTTTGTCGCATTTCTCGACGCAAACCGGCATCCATCTCCGCCTTCGCGGGGACATGCTTTGCTGGAAAATGCTCTAAGCAGGCATTGCGATCAAGGCGGCGGCGAAGACGCGCTCTTCGGAAAGCAGCACATTATAGGTGCGGCAGGCGGCGCCGGTATCCATGGCCTCAAGCCCAAGCCCGGCTTTGGCGAAGGCTGCGCGGAGTGCCGGCCCCGGAAAGATCTGCCGGACGCCCGTCCCCAACAGCAGGAACCCCAGCCCCGCGGCTTCGGCGAGAATCGGCGACAGCGCCTCCTCCGGTCAAGTTGGCGGTCGCAGCGCCAGGCCAGTCGAAGACGCCGCGCGGCAGGATTAGCAGCGAGCCGCGATGCTCGATGCCGCCGATCGCGGAACAGGCCAGCCCCATAACCCGCGATTGGCGGACGGCCGGCCAGCAGCGGTTCCGGCAGCGCCATGGGCCTCAGGCGTCCGCGACGGTGGTGCGCCGTCCGCCCGACGCCGCCTTTGGTGCCGCGACACCGCTCCAGTCGCGTTTGACGCCTAGCAGGATGAGGAACGGCGCCGCGATGAACACCGACGAATAGGTGCCGATGACCACGCCGAACAGCATGGCGAACGTGAAGCCCCGGATCACCTCGCCGCCGAAAATATACAGCGCCAGCAACGCCAGGAGGGTGGTGCAGACTGTCATGATCGTGCGCGACAAGGTTTCATTGATCGAAAGGTCGATGACCTCCGGCAGCGGTTTCTTCTTGAACTTCCTCAGGTTTTCGCGGATCCGGTCGTAAATCACCACCGTATCGTTGATCGAATAGCCCAGAATCGTCAGCAGCGCCGCGACGATGGTCAGATCGAAGTCGAGCTGCAGGGCGGAGAACACGCCGACGGTGATGAACACGTCGTGGAATAGCGCGACCACCGCGCCCAGCGCGAATTGCCATTCGAAACGAAGCCACACATAGGCGAAAATGCCGGCGCAGGTCAGCAGCACCGCCCAAACGGCATTGGTGAGCAATTCGCTCGATACGGTGCCGCCCACAACCTCCGTCCGGCGGATTTCGGCGCTGTCGCCCAGCGCGGCCTTGATCTTGGCTTGCGCCAGCTGTTGCGCCTGTTCGCCGCCGGGCTGCTCGGCGACGCGCACCAGGACCAGATCGGGCGCGCCGAATTCCTGGATCTGCATGTCGCCGAGACGCAAGCGCGCCGAGCTGGTCGCGCAGCGCCTTGATATCGGCCGGCCCTTTCGTGCGCAGCTCCATCAGCGTTCCGCCGCGAAAGTCGATGCCGAAATTGAGGCCCGACCGTGACCAGCAGCACCGCCGTGATGATCATCAGCGCGGCTGACAGGCCGAACCACAGCTTGAACATCGACACGAACGGGATTTTCGTGTTCTGCGGTATGAATTCGATGGGTTTGGGAACCGTGAAGGCCATTGTTCGATCCTCAAATAGGCACGGTTTGCGGCCGCGCCCAGCGGAGCCATTCGGCCACCAGCAGCCGCGTCAGCGTAATGGCGGTAAACAGCGATGCGATGATGCCGATGCACAAGCGTCACCGCGAAACCCCGGATCGGGCCGACGCCCAGCAAGAACAGGATGATCGCCGCCCAGCAGGCCGGTGAGATGGCTGTCGATGATGGTGGCATAGGCGCGTGAGAAACCGGCTTCGATGGCGAGGATCGAGGATTTGCCGGATCGCAATTCTTCGCGGATGCGCTCGAAAATGAGCACGTTGGCATCGACCGCGACGCCCATCGTCAGCGCGATGCCGGCAATGCCGGGCAGCGTCAACGTCGCCTGCAGCAGCGACAGCGTCGAGATGATCAGCGCGACGTTGACGACCAGCGCGGCGATGGAGAACAAGCCGAACAGACCATAGCCGGTGACCATGAATGCCGTCACCGCCAGGAAAGACACGATCGTGGCGATCTTGCCCGCCGCGAATCGAGTCCTCGCCCAGGCTGGCGCCGACCGAGCGCTCCTCGATCACGTCGAGCGAGGCGGGCAACGCGCCCGAGCGCAGCAGAATGGCGAGATTATGCGCGCCCTCGACGGTGAAATTCCCCGAAATCTGGCCCAGAACCGCCCAGGATCGGCTCACGGATGACCGGCGCCGAAATGATCTTGTCGTCAAGCACGATCGCGAAGGGATGGCCGACATTCTCCTGCGTCACCTTGCCGAAGCGCTGCGCGCCGGAGGAATTGAAGCGGAACGACACAACCGGCTCATTGGTGCGCGAATCGAACGTGGCCGAGCTGTCGACAAGGTCCTCGCCGGTGACGATGGAGCGCTTTTGCAAAAGACGCGGCGGCTCTGTCGGATCCTGCGACTGATAGACCGCCGAGCCGGGCGGCGGATTGCCGGTCTGGGCTTCTGACGCGGTCATCGTCTGGTCGACGAGGTGGAAGCTCAGCTTCGCCGTCTTGCCGATCAGCTCTTTCAGCTGTGCCGGGATCGTTGAGCCCAGGAACCTGGAGCAGGATGCGGTCGCGGCCATGGCGCTGGATGGTCGGCTCGGTGGTGCCGAGCGCATCGACGCGCCGGCGTATCGTCTCGATTGCGGAGCTGATCGCCGTGCCGATCCGTTCATTCAAGCGCCTGCTCGGTGGGGTGCAGCACGATGGTGTTGCCTTCTCCCCGCTCGACGGTCAGATCGACATCGCTGCCCCGCAGCAGGCTGGTCGAGATCGGGTGGGCCAGAGCGCGCAATTTGGCGAAGGCATTTTCGACATCTTCCGGCTTGCGGATGGTGACGCGGACCTCCTCGCGGTTGCTCGACAGTCCGGCATAGCCGATCTTTTCCTGACGCAACGTCTGGCGCACATCGCCGTTGATCGATTCCAGCCAGTCCTGGCGCAACTCATCCGCATTCATCTGCAAAAGCAGATAGGAGCCGCCCTGAAGATCGAGCCCCAGCGGCATGCGCATCTGCATCCAGCGCGGCAGGCTTTGAAGCTGGTCCGGCGTGAACATGTTCGGGCAGCGAGAACAGAATCGAAGCCGAGCGAAATTGCGGCGATCACGAGGATTTTCCAGCGATCAAAATAGAGCATGGAACCCGGCCTTCACGACGAGGTAGATCGGTTACAAGAGGGATCAGACGTCCTTGTCGGCCGTCTCGGGACGGGCATGCCGGACGATTTCGGCTTCGAGCGGCATCGGCGTCGCATCGCCGTCATCGTCATTGTCGGCGCGCGCCATGGCCCGGCGCGCTTCCACATCGCGGACATCGCCGCGCGTGCGCACCTCGGCAATGGTGCTGCGGACGACGCGCACCCGCACGCCCTCCGCCAGCTCCACCTGCAGCTCGGCATCGCCGATGACTTTCGTCACCTTGCCGACCATGCCGCCGGCGGTAACCACCGTATCGCCGCGCTTGATCGAGACGATCATGTCGCGATGGTCCTTCAGCCGCTTCTGCTGGGGACGGATGATGAGCAAATACATGATCCCGAGGATCATGACGAACGGCAGCAGCTGGATCAGAAACGAGCCGCCACCGGCCCCGGGCGCTGCTTGCGCAAAGGCCTCCGTGATGAACATCGGTACCATACCTCCTTGGAAAGGACGCGTTCGTCTGGCGGGAAGCCCAGTGGAACGGTTTTTTGGATTTTTCGCGAATATAATGGCGTTGCTGGATGATGCAACGGCCATATCAGGCGGAATTCCGCCCTTTCAATAGCGCGAGATGCCCGCCGCCGCCAGTGGCGAATGGCGCGCTTTGCCGCCGCACTTGACGAAAAGCGCCCAGCTTGGTCCTTTGCGCTGGCATAATAGCACAAACCGAACCGAATTGGACGTGACCATGGCCGCCCGCGATTTCAGCCTGACCGACCTTTCCCTGTCCGGCGACGAGGCGGGCCGCGCGCGTGCTGGAGCGGATCGCCGGCGCGCTCGAACGGCTGGCGCCGCCGCCGCCCGCCGCCCCCGATTTCAGCGCTGCCGAAGCCTTCATCTGGCAGGCGGACCGGCAAAGCTTCCTACCGGTGGCGCAGGTGAACCGGGTGCCGATCGAACTGCTGAAATCGGTCGCCTCCATGCGCGACACGCTGCTGGCCAATACCGAGCGTTTCGCCAGCCGGCCTTCCCGCCAACAACGCGCTGCTCTGGGGCTCGCGCGGCATGGGCAAAAGCTCGCTGGTGAAGGCCGTCCACGCGGAGATCGCCAAGCGCATCGAAGCCCAGGGCGGCGGCGCGCGCGGATTGAAGCTGGTGGAGATCCACCGCGAGGACATCGCCACCCTGCCCGCCTGCCTCGCGGTGCTGCGCGCCGATCCGCACCGCTTCATCGTGTTCTGCGACGACCTGTCCTTCGACGCCGACGATACGTCCTACAAATCGCTGAAGGCGGTGCTGGAAGGCGGCATCGAGGGGCGGCCGGACAATGTCATCTTCTACGCCACCTCCAACCGGCGCCACCTGATGCCGCGCGACATGATGGAGAACGAGCGGTCGACCGCCATCAGCCCGTCCGAAGCGGTTGAGGAAAAGGTCTCGCTCTCCGACCGCTTCGGCCTCTGGATCGGCTTTCACAATTGCAGCCAGGCCGATTTCCTGGAGATGGTGCGCGGCTATGCCGACCATTTCGGGCTTGCCGCCGACCGCGCCCAGCTCGAAGCCGAGGCGCTGCAATGGGCGATGTCGCGGGGCGGGCGCTCGGGGCGCGTCGCGTGGCAGTTTATCCAGGACGCCGCCGGACGCGAAGGCAAGCAGTTGTAGTTTTGCTTATATCGAAGCTTTGCTTATATCGGCGCCTCCGCGCCGATAGTTGGCCCGCTTGCAGGCCCCCGGGTGAACCATCCGCGCGCAGAGAACCGGGCGGCAGGCACTACATGCGTTCCGGGCACCCGGGGCCCGCAAGCGGGCCTAAAGCCTCGCGGACGCGAGGCTGTCCAGGCAAACAGGCCCCGGCGGCAAGGGGGTTACCGCCGGGGCGCTCAGTCAGGACCGGGGGAGTGGTCAGGACCGGGCAAAAAACGCCACCGGGTCGACCGGCTTGGAATCCTTGCGCAGCTCGAAATGCAGCTCCGGCTGTTGCGTATTGCCGCTCACACCCGCCTTGGAGATGATCTGCCCGCGCTTCACCACGTCGCAGCGATGCACCAGCAGCTCGTCATTATGGGCATAGGCGGTGACGAAACCGTCGGCGTGCCGCACCAGAACCAGATTGCCGAAACCGGGCAGCTCATTGCCGGCATAGGCGACGACGCCGTTTTCCGAGGCCTTCACCGGCGTTCCCTTCGGCACGGAAAAATCGATGCCGTCATTGAAGGACCCGTCGGTTTTCGAACCGAACTTGGCGAGCATCACGCCCTGCACCGGCTCGCGGAAGGTCTGTGCGCTGCGGCCGGCCGGATTGGCGAGCAGGCTTTCGCAATCGCGCGCTCCGGCGCTTTCGCCTCCCGGCTGAGCATCGGCCGCGCCCATATCCCGCTGCGCCGCGGCGAGAATCGGTCCGGCATTGCCGCCGGCGCCGCGATCGGCCTCAGGCTGCCCGGTCACGGCGACATCGCCGGCGCGCGGCCCGTGCCCATCCTGCGGGCCGGACGCCTTCGCCACCCGGCGCTCCCGCTCGTTGAGGCGGGGCTCGCCGGGTTGCGGAGCTTTTTGCGAGGTGCGGTCGTCATAACCGGGGCGGCGGCCGCGCCGATCGGAAGAGCGGTCATCCTGGTTCTCACCCTCCTCATGCCGTTCGCTCCGGTCATAGGTTTTGCCCTTCGGCACGCGCAGCACCTGCCCCGTATAGAGCCGCGCCGATGATGGGATGTCGTTATATTCGGCCAATTCGCGCTCACTCAGTCCGGTGTGGTGGGCAACGTCGCGCAGCGTCTCACCAGGGCCTACCGCATAGGTTTCATAGCTGCCCTTGGACTTTGTCCGGCGCGGCGCGTAACGGGGATCGCCGCGTTCGTCCTCATGTTCGTCGGCGCGCGCATAGCGGCGCGGCTCCTGCTGCCGGTCGGCATAATAGGGAGGCTTGGCCTGTTGGGGTTCCCGCTCCGCATAGGCCGGCGCCCCGTCCTCATCCTGTCCATCGGCATCGGACTGCTCGTCCGCCGATGCCGGCGCTTGCGCATAGGACCTCTCCTCGCCATGCGGCAGCTTGTCGGTCTCATACCGCTTTTGCGCGCGAGGCTGCCCATCATAGTAGGACGGTGCCGGAGCGCGGCCGCGATCTTCATCCTCATGCGCGTAATAGGGTTTCGGCTTGCTGGCCGCGTAGCCGCTATAGCTGTCATAACGGGCGCCACGCTCGCCGGTATAGGCGGGCGGCGACTTGCGGTCGTCATCAGCATAGGCGCCGCCGCCATGGTCACGGTCGCCGGGATCGTAGCCGGCCGGAGCCTTGTACCGGTTGGCCGAGGTATATTGAGGCCCGCGCACCCGCAGTCGCTGGCCGGGATGAATGGTCGGCCCGTCCAGCCGGTTGATGCCGGTCAATTCGGCGGTGGTCATTCCGTGCCGCTGGGCGATGCTGAACAGCGTGTCGCCGGGCACGACGACGTAGTCGTCACCAGGGCCGGAGCCGTGCTCCGCATAGCCGCCACGCGTCTGGTCCTCATGGGCCTGCCCGTGGGGCTGGTCCTCATAGGCCTGCCCGTGCGGCTCATATCCGTCCTGTTGCGGGCGATAATCTTTCGGCTGGCGGTCGTAATAGCTCGGCACCGAGCCCGCATAGCGCTTGGCGGACCGGTATGTCGCCTGCGAGGCGCTTGGTGCCGGGGCCGCGTCATGCGCCTCGATCGGCTGAATAGCGTAGCTGCCGCCCGCATCGGCGATCGGCGGCTCCTGGGCCCCCGCATGCGCGTAGCTGGCATTGACGGGCGCCAGCGTGCCGCGTTCGATGCTCGCCTCCTTATAGGCGCCGGCCACCGGGGCGGAGCCCCCGCGGGCCTGGCTGCTCCAATAGGGAGCCGACCCGCTATCCGCCTCGCCGTAAACCGGCTCCGAAGGGATCGGCACCGAGCCGGTCGCCCCTTGCCCGTAACCGCTCGATCCGTTGTCGGCAAAACCCACACCCTGGGAACTGCACCCGATCAAGGGCAAAATCAAAACTATGCCGCAGAATGACGCAACGCGTTTGGCAACAACACGGCGCCTAGACGAAACTTTACAAAAAATCATGGCCGCACCTCACATCCAGGGTGAGTTTTGCAGCCCGGCGGTTAAAACAAATTTAAAATGGCTTTCATTTTTGCTCTATTTGCACCGTCCGCCGTTTACTTTTGGCTTTTCTCCGCCACGAGGGGCACAAAGCGGACCGGCAGCAGCTCCTGGCGCGCCAATCCATCCGCATTTTTGTCGATCAGCACCAGCCTCTGCAAGGCTGCGCGTCTGCCCAGCGGCAGGATCATGCGCCCGCCGATTTTGAGCTGATCGATCAGCGGCTGGGGCAGTTCGCGCGCCGCCGCCGTAACGATGATGCGGTCGAACTGGCGCGGCTCGGGCCAGCCCAGCGTGCCGTCGCCGCACAGGGCGGTGATATTGCCGATGCCGAGCCGCTCGAACCGCCGCCGCGCTTCGTCGAGCAGCACCTCATGCCGCTCGATCGTGTAGACATGGCGGCAGAGCCGGGACAGGATCGCCGCCTGATAACCCGAGCCGGTGCCGATTTCGAGCACGTCATGCCCTGGCTCCGGCGCCAGCTTCTCCGTCATATAGGAGACAACGAACGGCTGGGAGATGGTCTGCCCGCATTCGATCGGCAGCGCGATGTCGAGATAGGCGGCGCTTTCCAGAGTGGAGCCGATGAACACCTCGCGCGGCACGTCCCGGATGGCGTCAAGCACGGAGGGATCGCGGATGCCGCGCTCGCGCATGTGCTGCACCAGTTTTGCGCCGCGATTGATCCCGCTGTCCATCTCGCCGCCGCCGCTTTCGCCTGCGTCTCCCGCTCCGCGTGCCTCGCTTAGGCACGTAGTGTGATCTAACTTTTGAGATCGAGCGACAGTTTCCGGCAGGTCTCGATATGGGTCAGGTTGAGATGCAGCGGCGTGACCGAAATGCGCCCTTCGCGCAGCGCCCAAAGATCGGTGCCTTTTTCAGGCTCGGAGAGCTGGCGATTGAAGCCGAGCCAATAATAGGGTTTGCCGCGCGCATCGGTCCGGTCGACGATCCGCACATAGTCGGAGTCGCGCCTGCCCTGCGCCGTGACCTCGACGCCCGCCACCGCGTCTGGCTCACGATCGGGGAAATTGACGTTCAGCAGCACGTCTTTCGGCCAGCCCGCCTGCATCAGCCTGCGCATGAGGTCGGCGCCGAGCTTCAGCGGCGTCTGCCATTTCAGCTCGCTGCCCGCCTCGTAATTGGCCGAAAGGCTGAGCGCGACGGACGGGATGCCCAGCAGCGTCCCCTCGATGGCGCCCGCGACCGTGCCGGAATAGGTGACATCGTCAGCGATGTTGGAGCCGCCATTGACGCCCGAGAGCACCAGATCGGGTTTCCGGTCCTGAAGGATGTGGCGCACGCACATGACGACGCAATCGGTCGGCGTGCCCTTGACGGCGTAGATCCGCTCGGCCAGCCGGCGCAGGCGCAGCGGCTCATGCAGCGAGAGCGAATGCGCCGCGCCGCTCTGGTCGGTCTCGGGCGCGACGGTCCACACATCCTCGCTGAGTTCGGAGGCGATGCTGCGCAGCACCTCCAGCCCCGGCGCTTCGATCCCGTCATCATTGGTGATGAGTATGCGCAAAGTGGTTCCTTTCCTGCCTCTCTCCCCTCCTTCTTTGCCCTCTCCCGCGCGGGAGAGGGCGGCCGCCAAGGCGGCCGGGTGAGGGGGCTGGGTCTACCGATCGTCAGGCGCAACCCCTCACCCACCCGCCTGCGGCGGGCGCCCTCTCCCGCAAGGGGAGAGGGCAAGAAAGGCTAGCGCGCCTCGATCACCTCTAGCCCGCCCATATAGGGCACCAGCACGTCGGGGATGCGAATGCTGCCATCCGCCTGCTGATAATTCTCCAGCACCGCGACCAGCGTGCGCCCGACCGCCAGCGCCGAGCCGTTCAGCGTATGCACGAAGCGGACATCCTTGCCGCCTTCCGGCCTGCGCGCCCTTCGGACGGTAGCGCGCATTCATCCGCCGCGCCTGGAAATCCCCGCAATTGGAGCAGCTCGAAATCTCGCGATAGGCGTTCTGCCCCGGCAGCCAGACCTCGATGTCATAGGTTTTGCGCGCCGAGAAGCCCATGTCGCCGGTCGCCAGCACGACGGTGCGATAGGCGAGGCCGAGGCGCTTCAGCACCTCCTCGGCGCAAGCGGTCATGCGCTCATGCTCCGCCTCCGATTGCTCCGGCGTGGTGATGCTGACCAGCTCGACCTTGGAGAATTGATGCAGCCGGATCATGCCGCGCGTGTCCTTGCCCGCCGCGCCGGCTTCGGAGCGGAAGCAGGGGGTGTGAGCGGTGACGCGGATCGGCAGCGACGTACGGATCGAGAATTTCCTCACGCACGAGATTGGTTAGTGGCACTTCGGCCGTGGGGATGAGCCAAAGTCGATTGATCAAACCCAGGAATTTTTCTTCATAGTGCTTTCTGACCGCAGCCGAAATTTGCTCTTGTGAAATTTGATCCCACTTCCGACGAAATATCTCGACTGGGTGACCCACGTAACGAGCTTCACTTCCTTCCGACTGCTTAGCCCAAAGCTCATCCAATCTCTTATCTAACGTTTCATTAACCGTCTGAAATAGATCATCCGTGAATTTCGGGAAGCTGGCCAGTTCCGTAGACAGCATGGTCTTTAACCAGAAGCGGGGGGCTAACCTCCTCATAGCCGAACTCGCCCGTATGCAAATCCAGCATGAACGCCGCCAGCGCCCGCTCCATCCGCGCCAGCGCGCCTTTCAGCACGACGAAGCGGCTGCCCGACAGCTTTGCGGCGGTCTCGAAATCCATCAGGCCGAGCGCTTCGCCCAGCTCGAAATGCTGCTTGGGCTGGAAGGCGAAATTCGGCTTGTCGCGCCAGCGGCGCAGCTCGGCGTTGGCGCTCTCGTCGCCGACCGGCACATCCTCGGCGGGCAGATTCGGAATGCCCGCCAGCAACGCGTCGAGCTTGGCCGAGACCTGCTTCTCGCGCGCCTCGCCCTCCGCGATGGCGTCTTTCAGCGCCGCGACCTCGGCCATCAGCTTCTGCGCTTCGTCCTCGTGCTTGGCGGCCTTGGCCTTGCCGACATCCTTGGAGATCTGGTTGCGGCGGCTCTGCGCCTCCTGCAGCGACGTGACCGTCTGCCGCCGCTCGGCGTCGAGCGCCAGGATCGCAGGCGAAAGTGGCTCAAGCCCGCGCGTTTTCAGCGCTGCGTCAAAGCCTTCGGGATTGTCCCGGATCAGTTTCAGATCGAGCACGGCGGCAGTCTCGCAAAAGATCGGGTGATCGGTTGAATTCGCCGCCAGCTATAGGCCGCCGGGCTGCGCGCGTCCACCCCCGGCTCGCGAGGCCCGCCGCCGCTGCACAGCAAGTGGCCTGCGCTCAGGTCGTGCCGCCGCCGCCCTGGTTTCTCGCCGCGTCCCTGGCCGCGCGATTCTTCTCGATGATCTTGATCGCGAAGATCGAGCCTTCATAAAGCAGGATGGCCGGAATCGCCATGCCGATCTGGCTGATCGGGTCGGGCGGCGTAAGGAATGCCGCCACCAGGAACGCCAGCACGATGGCGTAACGCCGCTTGGCGCGCAGATCGTCGGCGGTAATGAACCCGGCACGCGCCAATAGGGTGAGCACCACCGGAAGCTGGAAGCAGATGCCGAAGCCCAGGATCAGCGTCATGATCAGCGACAGATATTCGCTGACCTTGGCCGTCAGCTCGATCTTCACCGGCCCTTCGGTCTGCTGCATCGACAGGAAGAACGTCATCGCCAGCGGCATGATCAGGAAATAGACCAGCATCGCGCCGAGCACGAACAGGATGGGCGTGGCGATGAGATAGGGCAGGAACGCCTGGCGCTCATTCTTATACAGGCCGGGCGCGACGAACATGTAGATCTGCGAGGCGATGATCGGAAAGGCGAGGAAGACCGCGCCGAAAAGCGCCAGCCGCAGCTGGGTGAAGAAGAATTCCTGCGGCGCGGTGTAAATCAGGCTGATCGGCACGTCCACGCCCGCCGCCCAGCGATAGGGCATGACCAGGATGTTATAGATGCCCCTGGCGAAAAAGATGCAGATGATGAAGGCGACGGTGATGCCAGCCATGGTCCATAAGAGGCGCGTGCGCAGCTCGATGAGATGGTCGAGCAGGGGAGCCTTGGAGGCGTCGACTTCGTCGTCGGTGGTGGTCACGTTGGATTGCGCCTTGGCTGTCAGCTCGCGGGACGGTGTTCGCCATTGATACGCGTTTCAGGGCCGGGGCCGCTATCGGAAAGGTCTTTTGGCGCCGACGCGGGCGCGGGTGGTGCGGCTTCCGTCGCAGGGACGGGCGGCGCGGCTGGGAGAGGCGGCGCGGCCGGGACGTGCGGCGCCGGGGCCAGAACTGGCGGCGCCAGGGGCGCGGGTGATGCGGCCTCGGTCGCCAGGACAGGCGGCGCGGCGGGGATAACGGCATCTTCCGGCTGCAAGCCCACGACGGCGTCGGTCGATGGCACGCTCTCGCGCGGCGGCAGCGGCGGCGGAGCGCCGGCATCCGCTTCGACGGCGCTTGGCGGCAAAGTGCCGGTGCGCGGACTGTAGCTCTCGCGCGCCACCTCCTCGATGGAGCTACGGATCTGGGTGAGCGGATTGTTTTGCCGCAGCGAATGGATTTCGCGCTGGAGGTCCTCTCCGCCCGCCTCTTTCACCGCCTCGTCGAACTGCTTGCGGAAATCATCGGCGGTGCGGCGCAATTTGCCCAGCATGCGTCCAGCGGTGCGCATCAGCCCCGGCAGTTCCTTGGGGCCGACGACGACGATCGCCACGATCAGCACCAGCAGCAATTCCGACCAGGCAATGTCAAACATCGTAGATTAAACTTTCCACCAAACAACGATGGCGGCCCAGCTTGCCGCGAATGCTCATCCAGTGCGGCAAGCGCCTGTCAGGCGCGCAGATCCTCGCGCGACGATGCACGCGCATCGACACGGTCGGCAGGGCGCTCATCGATCGCCTTAGGCGGAACCGGGTCATCGGGGTCATCGCTGAGGCCCTTCTTGAAGCTCTTGATGCCCTTGGCGAAATCGCCCATGACATCGGAGATTTTGCCCCGGCCGAACAGGACGACCGCCAGGATGACGACGAGAACGAGTTGAAACCAGCTTGGAGCCATTTGCCTGACCTCATACGATATGGGTGGCTACATCCTTGCAACTTACGCGCAATATGGCCACTCGGCAAGCAAAGCGCAACGCCGCCGGCAGTGCACGCCAAGCGCCGGTCTCACGCCCCGGCGGAAGCGGCAGCCGCCAAATTCAACTGCCAGGACACCCCGAATTTGTCGGCCAGCCAGCCATATTTCCGGCTGAACGGATAGGCGCCGAGCGGCATCAAGACCTGCCCGCCTTCCGCCAATTTTGCGAAGGTTTCGTCGAGCCTGGCTTCGCTCTCCAGGTCCACGAACAGTGAAATCGCCGGAGTGAAGGTGAATTGATGCTTCACCGGCGAGTCGATGCACATGATCTGCTGTCCGCCGATCTCGAACACCGCCGTCATGATGCTGCCTTCACTGCCCATTTCACCTGGGCCATAGCGCGTCACACTGACAATTCTGGCGTCATCGAACACGGAAACGTAGAAATCCATCGCGGCTCCGGCGGTGCCCTCGAACATTAGAAAAGGTCTGACCTGCGTCTTAGTCATATTCGCAAAACTCCGTGAAAATCCGCCTTCTGGACCGTTCAGCCCTGCCGTTGCCGTAGCCGGTTGATATGCGGCGAGAATTGCAGGGGCTCTTGCTCCTCGACCGACGGCTCTTCTTCCGTCGAGCGGCGGTTCGATCTCCGCCGGCGGCTCGATCTCCGCCGGCTCCTCGATTTCTTCGCCTTCGTCGTCGAGCGGGTCTTCATCCGGCGTCAGCAGAGCGGAATCGTTGGGCTCGGGAATGGAGAAGCCGGGCGGCAGATTGCTGTCGAGCAGTCCGGCGCCCTTCAGTTCGCCCAGGCCCGGCAGGTCCTTGACACTGTCGAAGCCGAAATGCTCAAGAAACAGCTCCGTGGTGCCATAGGTGACCGGGCGTCCCGGCGCGCGGCGCCGCCCGCGCAAACGCAGCCATCCCATTTCGAGCAGCACGTCCAGCGTGCCCTTGGAGGTGGTGACGCCGCGGATTTCCTCGATCTCGGCCCGCGTGACCGGCTGGTGATAGGCGATGATCGCCAGCGTTTCGAGCGCCGCCTTGGAGAGGCGCCTGGGCTCGACCGAATGCCGCTCCAGAATGAACGACAGGTCCGGCGCGGTGCGGAACGCCCATTTGCCGGCCACCCGGGTCAGGTTGACGCCCCGCCCGGCATAGAGATTTTGCAACTCCTCCAGCAGCGCGCCGATATCGTCCTTGCCGGTGAAATATTCCACCAGCCCGGTCTCCTCCATCGGCTCCTTGGCCGCGAACAGCACCGCCTCCAGGATGCGCAGCTTCTCCCAGCGCTCGGCCGACGGCAGCCGCGACACATTGGCGGCCAGCGACTGCGCCGGCGGCGGCTCGCGCGCGGGAAGCGGCAGACGCCCCTGGGCTTGCTCGTTCTTGTCTTTTTCGGCCATCTAAAGTCCCTCATGCGCGGCGGACCGGGGCGCACCCTTGCCGTCAACGCGAAAGCTGAAACGAAGGCGTGCTAGCTCACGATCGGTTTAGTTGAAGTACTGTTTTTCTGTCGTCCCCGCGAAACCGGGGACCCAGTACTCCGCAGCAACTCTGGTATTTACTGGGTTCCCGCTTTCGCGGGGACGACAACTCTGCATGGCTGGCAGATTCCACCTGAGCTGACCTGTGCTAGCTCACTGATGTAGGGTCGTCGCCGGCATCCTGGGAGGGCTTTTCCCTGAGCCAGCGCACATAAATCGGCGCGAATGCCTGCGCCTGACGCAGCTCGGTGAAGCCCTCGCGGGTCAATTCGAGTGTCGCCCCGAAGGAGGAGGCAAGCGCCGTTTTGCTGACCTCCTCGTCGGCCAGATAATCTTCCAGATAGCTGTCGAGGACCGACCAATTGCCGGGAATGCCGAACAGCCTTTCCAGCCGCTGGCGCGCCTCGCGGATCGACCATACCTTGCGGCCGCCCATCTTGACCGGCGCCGACACGGCGGTGCGGCGGCGCTGTTCCGCATAGGCCTTGAGCAGATCGTAGACGCTCGCCCAATAGTCGCTCTTGCGCACCGTGCGGATGCCTTCGGGCATGCCGCGCGCGAAGAAGTCGAGCCCGAGCTGCTTGCGGCCGAACAGCCGGGCCACGGCATCGCGCATCGCTTCGAGCCGCTTCAGCCGGAACGCCAGATGCAGGGCCATCTCTTCGCCGCTCGTACCATCCTCCTGCTTTGCCTCGGCCGGCAGCAGCAGCTTGGATTTCAGAAAGGCGAGCCAGGCTGCGGTGACGAGATAGTCGGCGGCGATTTCCAGCCGTAGCGCCCGCGCATCGGCGATGAATTGCAGATATTGCTCGGCAAGTTCGAGAATGGAGATCTTGGTCAGATCGACTTTTTGCGAGCGGGCCAGATTGAGCAGCAGATCGAGCGGCCCCTCGAACCCGTCGAGCGAGACATTCAGCCGCTCCGATGCCGCCATTTCGTCGAAAGGCACGACATTGCCATAGTCACCCGCTTGCGCTGGTGCGCTCTGGATTTGCCTAGCCTGGGGGACGATGTCGTTGCGCTGTGCGCCCATGTCGTTTGCGAGCAAAAAGGTTAAAATTCAACGCATCATCACTGATTCACGCGAATTCGCCTAGAATTTCCGCCAGCAGAGATTCGGCGCGCGCCTCGTCGAATGGCAGCGGCGGGGTGATGCGGGCCTGGGCTGCGGCAAACCGCCGGGCGGCCTCGCCCGAAAGCACGGACGCCGCCGATGCCACCGCCTCCATCTGCTCCAAATTGCCGCTGCAATGCAGCGCAACATCGCAGCCGGCATCGAGGACCGCGCGGGCGCGTTCCTGCATCGTGCCGCTGAGCGCGCCCATGCCGAGATCGTCGCTCATCAGCAGGCCGTCAAAGCCGATCTCGCCGCGTATGATCTCCCGGATGATGACTGGAGATGCGCTTGCGGGCGCCTCTTTGTCGATGGCGGGAATGAGAATATGCGCCGTCATCCCGATCGGCATGTCGCTCAGCGCGCGGAATGGCACGAAATCCGTGCGGCTCAATTCCTCCCGCGTCGCCCTGATCGTGGGAAGCGAGGCGTGGCTGTCGACTTCGGCGCGGCCATGGCCGGGAATATGCTTGATGACAGGGAGAATGCCGCCTTCCAGATACCCCTCGGCGACGGCGCGGCCGAGTGCGATGATCTCATCGACCGCCATCCCATAGGCGCGGTCGCCGATGATGTCATGCGCGCCCGCGACGGGCACATCCAGAACCGGAGCGCAATTGACGGTGATGCCGAGGGCGGCCAGATCGCGCCCGATCAGCCTCGCGCCCGAGCGGGCGGCTTCCAGACCTTTTCCGGCATCGGCAGTGTGGAAAGCGGCGAAGCGTCGGGCGGCTGGGTATCGCCGGCTGATCGGCGGGATCAGGCGCTGCACGCGCCCGCCCTCCTGGTCGATGAGCACGAGCGCGGCGGGATCGTCCACCGCCTCGCGGTAATCGCCGATGAGCGCGCGGATCTGGTCCGCGCTGTCGCAATTCCGCTTGAACAGGATGAAGCCGCAGGGACGGGCGTCGCGAAAGAAGCTTCGCTCCGAGGCGGTGAGGCGCGTTGCCTCACACCCGCTTATGAAGGCTCTGAGGCCGCTGCCGGGAATCAAAGGGCGTGGCTCCGCATCAATCCTTGCGCGCGAAGCAGCCCTTCATGCCGGCCGTCTTGAGCTGCTCGCAAAGCTGATCGGCCTCGGTCTTGGACTCGATCGGGCCGACAAGCAGCCGGAACCACACGCCCTTCTCGCCCAGATCGACCTTCCGGACCGACGGAGAATGATTGCCGATCACGCTGGCATATTTCTGCTGCAGGCTGGCGAAGGCCGCCATTGCCGCGTCCTGATCGTTGCGCGCGGCGATCTGCACGAAGAAATTGCCCGTACCGCCGGCGGATTCGGTGACTTGCGCTGCTGCGGCCTGAGGCGCCGGTGCAACAGCCGCGACGCGCTTGACGCGGGCCGCGGGCGCGCTCTGGGCCTGGGGCGCCGGTGCCGCGCTCGTCTCCGCCGGCTCTTCGGCTGCCGGTTGATTGGGAACCGAAGCCGATGTCGGCGTCGTGGTTACGATGATGCCGGATGAGGCTGGGTCATTGCCGCTGTTCGCCGCGATGCGCTGGGTTTTCGTTTCAGCCGGATGCGGCGTGCCGTCAGGGCCGAAGGTCACCGTGCGCACGGTGCGCGGCGCGTCTGGAGAGCTGCCGCCTTGCGGCTGCTGGGCAGCGCCGGCGGCAGGCGCCTCGTCCTTCTGCGCCTTGAGGGCATTCTCGATGCGCTCTTCGAGCGTGCCGGAGGACGCCGCGTCAGCGGCGGCGGGCTCGGACTTGCTGGGTGCGCCGCCACTGGCCAGCCGCGCGGGCGAACCCTCGGCCGGCACATCGCCCGCACTCGCCGAGCCGGCTGTAGATCAGCTTGTTGCCGTTGGGGAAATCGCGTCCGCCCGGTTCGGCGGGCTCTTCCTTGACCGGCCGGCTATCGGCGGAAATCACCGACGGATATCCGTCACCGGCGCCGCCGCTCGTCTTGTAGACATAGGCCAGACCACCGCCTGTCACCACGGCCCCGAGCAGCACCGCGGCGATCAGCTTCTTGCGGCCGCCCCTGGATTCCTGCGGATAGTCCTCGGCGTCATAATCATCCTCGTCCGCGAAGAAATCAGCGTCGATATCTTCTTCGGGAACGGTGGCGGGCGCATGGAAAGGGCGCACAGAGGAGGGCGCGGGGGCCTGATCGAATTTGTCCCATTCCTCTTCATGCTGGTCATCGAAGCCGGAATTGGCACCGTGAACGCCATTATGCCGCTGGGCCGGATAGCTTCCATAGGCATTCGCGGGATCGGCCGCGAAATCCTGTTCCTCGAAGGCAGGCTTGAAGCGCTGCTGCGGAGGGCGGGGCGTGATCGGCCTCGGGTGCGAAGAAGCGGTCATGAACGGATTGCGCATCGCCGCCCGCCGGTTCCTCGGGCGGGTAGTAGTTGGGAAACTGCGCCGGGCTCTGTTCACTATAGGGGTCGTTGCGCCACTCATTGTCGTAGGCGCGCCCATTATTGCCCGGCGCCGCATAGGGGTCGCTGGAATTCTGGTCGCGATAGGGATCGCGAGGCTGGGCCGCGCGCGGGAAAGGTTCCGATGTCGGCGCCATGCTGCGCGACGGCGGCGGGGGCGGCGCACTTCTGACGCCTTCCCATTCGGGGCGTTCCTGACGGCTCGGCGGCCGCTCAGGCGCCGCATAGGCTTCGGGACGGTATGCCGAAAACGAGGGCTGGTTCTTTTCCGGCTGACGGCCGGCCGGCGGCTCGGGCTGCCGGTAGGGATCATAGCGGTCGTCGCGCGGAGGCGCTTCGCGTCCTCCACGTCCTTGGTGGGGCGCACGCCTGATCGCGATTACCGGGCTGTCCGCGCCGGAAACCTCTAGGATCGTCAGACATAGCCATGTGCAACTGTTCCTTTGCCCTGAACCCCACTTGGCCCAAGCGGAGCTAAGTTTCAGCGCATTTCAGAAATTGGTTGAACGCCCAATATGCCAAGGCCCGACCGGATGACTTGGGCGACCGACGCAACCAGCCCGATTCGCGCTTTGGTAAGATCCCGATCGGAGCCGACCATGAACCGTAAATGTGGCAACTCTTTGCCCCGGCTCCACAGTCCGTGAAACTCGCTGGCAAGTTCGTACAAGTAGAAAGCGATGCGGTGCGGCTCGTGAGCCTGAGCAGATGACTCGATGATTCTCGGATAATGCGACATCCGTTTGATAACGGCAAGCTCCGCACTATCGGTCAGCAAGTCAAACCGGGACTTCCGATATGTGTTTTCCACTTATTTCGAGTTCGGGCATCGAGTCCTGAACATTGCGTATGACTGAATAGGCGCGTGCATGCGCATATTGCACATAAAAAACCGGATTGTCCCGCGATTGCTCCAGCACCTTGGCGAAATCGAAATCCAGCATCGCATCATTTTTGCGATGCAGCATCATGAAACGCACCGGGCCGGGGCCGACCTCATCGACGACCTCCCGCAGCGTCACGAAGGAGCCCGACCGCTTCGACATCTTCACCGGCTCGCCGTTCCGGAACAGCCGGACCAGCTGGCAGATCTTGATGTCCAAATCGGCGTTCCCCCCGCTGAGCGCCGCGACAGCCGCTTGCATACGCTTAACATAACCCGCGTGATCCGCACCCAAAACATTAATCATATGATTAAAACCACGCCGCAATTTGGCGTGGTGATAGGCCATGTCGGACGCGAAATAGGTGTAGCTGCCGTCAGATTTGATCAGCGCCCGGTCGACGTCGTCGCCGAACTCGGTCGCCCGGAACAGCGTCTGCTCACGATCTTCCCAATCCTCCGGCAGCTTGCCCTTGGGCGGCGGCAGGCGCCCCTCATAGATGAGGCCCTTGGCGCGCAGCTCCTCGACGGTGCGCTCGACCTCGTTGACCGGACCCTGGATCAGCGACCGCTCGGAGAAGAACACATCATGATGGATGCCCAGCTCGGCGAGATCGGCGCGGATCAGCTCCAGCATCATGGCGATGGTCTTGGCCCGCACCGGCGGCAGCCATTCGGCCTCGTCCATATCGCGCAGCCGGGTTCCATATTCAGCAGCCAGCGCCTCGCCCACCTCGCGCAGATAGTCGCCCGGATAAAGCCCATCGGGGATCGCGCCGATATCCTCGCCCAGCGCCTCCCGGTAGCGCAGGAACGCCGAGCGGGCCAGCACATCCACCTGCGCGCCGGCGTCGTTGACGTAATATTCGCGCGTGACGTCATAGCCGGAGAACGCCAGGAGATTGGCCAGCGCATCGCCGAAGACCGCGCCCCTGGTGTGCCCGACATGCATCGGGCCGGTCGGGTTGGCCGAGACATATTCGACATTGACCCTCTCGCCGCCCCCCAGTTCGGAGCGGCCATAATCGTCGCCCGCGGCCAATATGGCGCTGAGCTGCCTCGGCCAGAACTCCGGCTTCAGCGTGATATTGATAAAGCCGGGCCCGGCGACCTCAAGCGTCTCGATGTCGGGATCGGTCTCAAGCCGGGCGACGAAATGCGCCGCCAGATCGCGCGGCGGCATCTTTGCGCTGCTTCGCCAGCACCATCGCCGCGTTCGAGGCGACATCGCCATGCGCCGGGTCGCGGGGCGGCTCGACCGTCAGCCCGGAAAGCTCGGCCTCGGCCGGCAGCACGCCCGCCTGCTTCAGCGCCTCGGCGGCATCGCGGAAGCGGGTCTCGAAATGCGAAAAAATATTCATGCAGCCCGTTCCGGTGAAGCGAAGGCGCCGAAGGCCGGCTCGCTAAGGGCTATCGCAATCGGGGAGTATCGTCAAATAGCCGCCGATGCGTGTCGATGGCCAGCCTGTCCGTCATGCCGGCGACGAAATCGCCGATGACGCGGCCCTTGCGGCATCGTCGCGGCGGTTTCGCGCCAGTCTTCCGGCAGGGCTTCGGGATGCGCGTAGAAATAGTCGAACAGATCGCGCACGATCTTTTGCGCCCCGTCCATGATCTCGCGGATGCGCGGATGCAAATAGAACTCGGCGAACAGCAGCGCCCGCAACTCGCCCATTTCGCGCGTCATCCGTTCCGAGAAGCCGGCGACCGGCCGGCCAGCGGCGCGGATGTCGTCCGCCGATTTCGGCCGCAAATCCTCCAGCCGCCGCATCGTCTCGTCCACCAGATCGAGCACCATGGCGCTGATCAGGCGGCGGTTAACCTCATAGATAAGCCGCGTAGCGGGAACGCGTGCCGTGCTTGGCCTCGACCTCGCGGATGAAGCGCCCGACGAGCGGCACGTCGCGCAGCTTATCGACCGCGATCAGCCCCGCGCGCAGGCCGTCGTCCAGATCGTGATTATTATAGGCGATGTCGTCGGCGAGCGCGGCGACCTGCGCTTCCGCCGAGGCATGACTGGCAAGATTGAGATCGTGCGTGGCGCCATATTCGACGATCGCCTGCGGCAAACCCTTTGCCTGATAGCGCGCCGTCGGCTGGCCGTCGGCGGTGAGCAGCGGGCCGTTGTGCTTGACGAGGCCTTCCAGCGTTTCCCAGGTCAGGTTCAGCCCATCATAGGAGGCATAGCGGCTCTCCAGTTTGGTGACGGCGCGCAGGCTTTGCGCATTATGGTCGAAGCCGCCATAGGGCCGGGTCGCGGTCATCGAGCGCCTCTTCGCCGGCATGGCCGAAAGGCGGATGGCCCAGATCATGGGCGAGCGCGATGGTTTCGGCCAGATCCTCATCCAGCCGCAGCACGCGGGCGATGGTGCGCGCGATCTGCGCCACCTCCAGGCTGTGGGTCAGCCGCGTGCGATAATGGTCGCCCTCATGATAGACGAAGACCTGCGTTTTGTAGGTCAGGCGCCGGAATGCGGACGAATGAATGATGCGGTCCCGGTCGCGCTGGAACGGCGTTCGCAACGAACATTCAGGTTCAGGGTGCAGCCGGCCCCGGCTGTGCAGCGCGGAACATGCATAAACCTCGACCGGCCGCTCGACGAAACGCGGGTGGAGCGTCATCGACGCCATCCAATCTCTGTTCCCGGTGCATCGCTCCCCAGCAATGCGCGCCGGAATGATTGACAAACCCCCCTCACTTCCCACTTCCATAGTGGGTATTGCATCTTGCGGCAAACTAATGTGATTCGGTGACAAATATGATGACTTCCGTCCATGTAACTGACCGCGCCGCGCGCCGCATCTCCGAAATCATCGCGGGCGAAGCGGACGCCAAGATGCTTGCGCGTCAGCGTCAAGGCGGGCGGATGCACCGGCTTTCAGTATGCGTTCGATCTGGTCGCCGATCGCGATCAGGGCGATACCGTCATCGAAAAGCAGGGCGCGACGGTGCTGATCGACGAAGTGTCCCTGCCCTTCATGGCGGGCTCCGAGATCGATTTCGTCGACGATCTGATCGGCGCCTCTTTCAAGATCAGCAATCCGAATGCGACCGCCTCATGCGGCTGCGGCACATCCTTCACGGTGTAGCGCGCCTCCCGGCCTTGGGGCGGACGGAGTAGCATTTTCCGACGTCACATAATGATACCGGACGCACTTGGCCCGCCATTTGCTCGGTTTTGCACTGTCAGGATCTTCATGAAATCGCTTGGAGCACTTCGATGCGCAAACTGACGCCGGAAGGCGAAACCATGATTGCCGAAATCGCCAGCCGCCACGGCGTATCGACCGACGCGGTCAGAACGCTCCTGGAGGCGGTCGCGAATGGCGGCGGCACCATGGCGCAGTTCAACCACCCCGAATTGGGCGGCGGCGGCCAGTGGCTGAGGGGCGGCATGACCATGGTCGGCGACATGTTCAACCATTCGCTGAAGGCCAGGGTTGACGCGATCGCGTCCGAGCTCTCCGACCGGCTCGCCGCCGGCGGATTCGCAAGCCCCATGGGCAGCGTCCAGTCGCAGTCGCAAGGCGGGACCGGGGCAGAGCAGCGGCGTCAGCTTCTTTGCGCAGGACACCGCCAGCGGCTCCGGCCATTGGTGGCCAGCGGACCTGGGCATTCCGGCCGCGACGGGCGCGCAGAATTCGGTGCGCTACGCCTTCTTTCCGGAGAAGGGGCGGCTGGCCATCGACCATGACGGGCAAGTGGAGATCTACGATACGCTGGACCATTCCATCCAGGGTTTCGGCCAGCAGCAAGGCGGCGGCTCCACCCTTTCCTTCAACAGCCAGCACGGGCCGGTGCGCATCGACAGCCTGCCCCGCATCGGCGCCAAGGCGCCGCAAGCCGCTGCCGCCCAGCCATTGCAGAACGATCTGGCGGCGGCGCCCTCGGGCCATGAATCGGTCTTCGCCACCATCGAAAGGCTCGCCGGGCTCAAGGATAAGGGCATTCTCAGCGAGGACGAGTTCGCCGAGAAGAAGGCCGAGCTTCTCAAGCGCCTCTAAGCAGAATTCCCAAAAGTGGCCTTCCGGTTTTGGGCCAAAACTCTGCGAAAACAAAAAATTCTAAGCAGACATTCCTTGGGCGCCAAAGAATGTCTGCTTAGTTCGAGGGCCGTCTTCGTGCCGGCGTTCAGCGCGCGACGCGAGGCATGCCGCCCAGATGCATCCCGGCATCGGTGAGGATGATTTCGCCGGTGATGTTGCGCGAGGCGGGCGATGCCAGGAACAGGATCAGCCCGGCGACGTCTTCGGGCGTCGGCGCGCGCTGCAGCGGCGTCGTCTGCGCCACCTGCGTCGCCAGCGCCTCGTCCCTGCCCTTGTCGCCCCATTTGGTGAACCACCCCGATGCGATATAGCCCGGACATACGGCGTTCACTCTGATCCTGGGGGCGAGCGAGCGCGCCATGCTCAGCGTCATCGTATTGAGCGCGCCCTTGGACGCGGCATAGGCGATGGAGGAGCCGATGCCGCGCACGCCGGCCATCGAGGAGATGTTGACCACCGCGCCTTCGCCCGACACGTCCAGCGCGCTGCGCGCCGCCCGCACCATCTGATAGCTGCCGATCACGTTCACCCGGTAGATCCGCTCGAAATCCTCCGCGTCGAGCGCGTCCAGATCGCCCTGATCGGCCATCTTGGTGATGCCCGCATTGTTGATGAGCACATCGACGCCGCCGAGCATCCGGGCCGTTTCGGCGACCAGCCTCTGGCAATCGGCGAAATCGGCGACGCTCGCCTTGACGCTGAACGCTTTCACCCCCGCGCCGCGGCAGGCCTCCACGACCTTTTCCGCCGCTTCTGCGCTCGATGCATAGTTCACCGCGACATTGGCGCCCATGCGGGCAAGGCCGAGCGCCGTTGCCGCGCCCAGGCCCGTTCCCGCGCCGGTGATGATGACAGTCTTGCCGCTCATGTCTTGCATGCATGCGTCCCCGGTGTTTCGCCCGATCCGTTCGTCACTTGTTCACTTTGCTCCAATATTTCCCAGATTAGCAGCATTTGATCCATTCTGATGACCCTCTCTTACCATCCGGCCGCTACATTGGACGGTGTAACGGAGAGGTAATGCGTATGTTGGACGGCATTTCCAGTGCCCTGTCTGGGCTCGCTGCCGCGAGCCACCGTGTCGAAACCTCGGCGAGCAATGTCGCCAATATAAACTCCAACGGTTCCATCCCCGCCAGCGACGCCGGACAAAAGCGCGATCCCTATCTGCCGGTGCGCGTCGAACAGTCGAGCACCGCCGAAGGCGGCACCACGACCAGCGACCGCTATGTCCGGCCGCCCTACATTCCGGTCTTCGATACCGGGTCCGCTTTCGCCAATTCCGATGGTCAGACCGCGGCACCCAATGTCGATATTTCCGCTGAAGTCACGGATCAGGCCGGCGCCGGTCAAAACGCCCAGGCCAATCTGAAGAGCGTTCAGACCATCTCCGATCTGGTAAAAAAACTCTACGATCTGCCCCAATAACCCGGCACGCCAACGGATCGGCATGAGGCGCGCAAACCTTTCGCGCGGCTCGACTTTTGCACGCCCAAGCCCCATGCTGTCTGGCCCTCGCAGCCAACAGAGAATGGGGAATTCCATGCGACCGGATGGCGAACCCAGACGCAGCCCTGATCCCGGCGGCACCTTCGATTATGTCATCATCGGCGCGGGGTCGGCGGGCGCGGTGCTGGCCGCGCGGCTGAGCGAAGATCCCGGCATCAGCGTCTGCCTCATAGAGGCCGGACCGCCGGGCAGGAGCCCGCTCCTGGGTATCCCGTTCGAACTGCCGCAGTTCGGCAATATCAAAGGCATCTCCTGGAACTACGAGACGACGCCGCAGACGCGGCTCAACGGGCGCCGGCTCCATTGGCCGCGCGGCAAGCTGCTGGGCGGGTCGAGTTCCATCGGCGCCATGTGCTACATCAGGGGCATCCCGGCCGACTACGATGGCTGGGAGGCCGGGGGTGCGCAGGGCTGGGGCTGGGACGCGGTGCTGCCCTATTTCAGAAAAGCCGAGGATCAAGAGCGCGGCCCCGACGAATATCACGGAACGGGCGGACCGCTAACGGTGAGCGATCTGCGCCATATCAGTCCTCTCTCCCAGGCCTTCGCCGACGCCGGCGCCACCCTGCGCATCCCGCGCAACCCTGATTTCAACGGCGGGCGCCAGGACGGTCTGGGGCTTTATCAGCTCACGCAGCGCGATGGCCGGCGCTGCTCCACCGCTGTCGCCTATCTGCGCCGCGCGCGAAGCCGGCCAAACCTGACGATCTGGACCGGCAGCCAGGCGGAAGCGATCCTGTTCGACAATCGCAGGGCAGCGGGCGTGTGGATTTCACGCGGCGGCACGCAACGCGCCGTAAAGGCGGGCCGCGAGGTGCTGCTATGCGGCGGCGCGATCAACTCGCCGCAACTTCTGATGCTGTCCGGCGTCGGCCCCGCGGCGCATTTGAAGGAGCAGGGCATCGGCGTCCAGGCCGACAGGGCGGGCGTCGGGCAGAACCTTCAGGACCATCTGGATGTCACGCTGCAATACGCCGCCCGTGCGGCGGAGGGCGACCGCTATACGCTCTCGATGATCCCGCGCGCCATCGCGGCGCTGTTCAGCCAGGGCTTTCTCACCTCCAGCATCGCCGAGGCGGGCGGCTTCGTCGGGGTGACGCCGGGCGCTGGGGGGGCAGAGGTGCAATACCGCTTTCTGCCGGTCCGCATCGGGAAGCACGGCCGTCGCCCTGTCTTCGGCTATGGCTACAGCCTGCATAGCTGCTGCCTGCAACCGAAAAGCCGCGGCGAGATCCGGCTCGCTTCCGGCAACGCGGGCAAGCCGCCCTCCATCAATCCGCGCTATCTCGACAATGAGGATGACGCAAAAATCCTGCTCGCCGGGCTTAAAATGGGCCGGCGCATCCTCGCGGCGCCCGCTTTCGACGGGTTCAGGGGCCACGAGGTCGATCCGGGCGATGCGGCGCAATCCGATGCCGATCTGCTCGGCTTCATCCGCGAGAGCGCGCAAAGCGCCCATGATCCGGTCGGCACCTGCCGGATGGGGCACGCCGATGATCCGGCCTCGGTGGTCGATCCGCAGCTCCGGGTGATCGGGGTCACCTCCTTGCGCGTCGTCGACGCCTCAGTGATGCCGGCACTGATACGCGGCAACACCAACGCCCCGACGATCATGATCGCCGAACGCGCCGCAGACCTGATCCGGTCGGGGCAGCATACACCCGGCTGATCATCACGGCCGCCGTTAGTTGCCTCTCTAAATTTCATTGTTCGCACGATTTTTCGGGAAAACCGGCGTCCACTTTTCCCGATCTTGCGCTAGAGCCTTTTCCGCTCCGATTGAATCGGAGCGCGGCTCTGATTCTTTGTTTTGTCGCATTTTCTCGACGCAAACCGGCATCCACTTTGCTGGAAAATGCTCTAGCGAAAATCTCAGATCAACGAGCGCAGGGCGCTGCGCAGGCCCTCGCCATCCTTGATATGAGCGTCCACGTCAGCCTGCGTCCGCCGCCAGATGGGCAAGGCGTCCACCAGCAGCTTTCCGCCCTCCTGCGTCAGGACAAGCCGGCGGCTCCGCCCGTCCTTGTCATCGCGCGCGATCCTGACCAATCCGCGCCGCTCCAGCGGCTTCAGCGCCGCCGTAACCGTCGTGCGGTCCATGCTGAGCAGTGCCGCCACCGAACCAAGCCCCGGCGGCTCCGGCCGGTTGAGCGACATCATCAGCGAAAACTGCCCGTTCGTCAGGCCGAGCGGCCGAAGCGCCTCATCGAAACGCCGGGCCAGCGCGCGCGCCGCACGCTGCACATCGAGGCAAAGGCAATGATCCCTGACGTAAAGCGTTGCTTCATAAGGCGGCTGGTGGCTCTTTGACACACAACCATTTGTGTTGATATCAACTTGCAAAGTCAAGTTTGCAGTGGGTGCGGCCCCCGCCCCCCGTGGCGTGGGCGCCGGTCTATTCCGCCGCGGCCGCCATGCCGCGCTGAGACGGAACAGCGGCGAGCGGGCTCAGATTGAGCCAGGATCGCAGTGCGCGGCGTTTATTTGCATCGCCATGCGCATCCAGCCGGCCCGTCGACAGGGCCCGCGAGAGCGCAAGATCGCCGCGCACCAGATAGATCATGTCGGGCAAGGCGCAGGCCAGATACAGGTCGGTGTCGAATCCGGGGTCCTCAAGGCAAAGCTCCACGCTTCCACCGTCATTGACGAACCACCAATAGCGCTTCGCCGGCGGCTGATCGGTGAATTCCAGGCGTATCACCGTGCGCCCGGCACCGAACGCCAGCCCGTTCACGCTGCGCTCCAGCGCCCAGACCAGCAGGCTGAGATCGATCTCGCCCTCGGCCAGCTGGCGGCGCGACCAGCGCTGGCCCCAGACGCCCAGCGCTTCGATCACCGGCACGAATTCCCGCCCGGCCGCGGTCAGGTGATAGGTCCAGCTCTTGCCGCCCGGCTCGGTCCGGCGTTCGACGATGCGCTCGGCCTCGAGCTGCTTGAGCCGGCGCGACAGGAGCGTCGGAGACATGAGCGGCACGCCGCGCTGCAGCTCCGAAAACCGCTTTGCCCCCCAGGCAAGGTCGCGCACGATGAGCGGCGTCCATTTCTCACAGAAAAGCTCGGCGGCCTTGGCGACCGGGCAGAATTGACCATAGCCTTGCATTCCATGCCTCCCTTTGCCCTCAGCCTAACATGCATCGCGAGGCCCCCCGAACTACAGATTGTGGAGTTGTCAGCGGCCGGATGACCGCCGAGGCTTGGCGCGAATGACGCATCGCCAATCTGGACTGGAGGAATGACTCATGGATCGCGCACAGCAAGGACAAGTTACCCGCAGCGCCGCTGACGTGTATGAGGAGTTTTTCGTGCCGGCGCTCTTCCTGGAACCGGCACGGCTCATGGCGCAAGCCGCCAATATCGGCGGCGCCGACCGGGTGCTCGATGTCGCGTGCGGGACGGGCGTGCTGGCGCGGGAGGCCGCGCGCTTCCTCCGCGACGGCGGTAGGGTGACCGGCCTTGACCGCAACGCCGGCATGCTTGCCGTGGCCCGACGCCTCGCTCCCGCCATCGAATGGCGGCAGGGGCCGGCCGAAATGCTGCCCTTCGGCGACGGCGCTTTCGACCGGGTGCTGTGCCAGTTCGGGCTGATGTTCTTCGATGATCGTGGCGCCGCATTGCGCCAGATGCATCGGGTGTTGCGGCCCGGCGGGCGCATGGCCGTCGCGGTTTGGGATACGTTGGAGCGGACGCCGGGCTACGCGGCAATGGTCGGCTTGCTCAATCGCCTGTTCGGCGCGGAGGCGGCCGATGCGCTACGGGCGCCCTTCGTCCTGGGCGACAAGGATGTGCTGCGCCGGACATTCGCCGATGCCGGCCTGCCTGCCCGCATCGAGACAGTGGAGGTCACGGCCCGGTTCCCCTCGCTAGACGCCTGGGTGCATACTGACGTGAAAGGATGGACGCTCGCCGACATGATCGACGACGCCCAATACCGAACCCTCCTTCAGGCGGCACATGCGGAGCTGACGCGCTTCCAGCGCGCCGACGGCTCCGTGGCGTTCAGTTCGCCGGCCCATATCGTCACGCTCGGCGCTTAGATCGAAATCATTTTGATGAGACGCCTTTTCAATCCAGTATTAATAGGTGGTCCGATAGCTCCTGGATCCCCGTTTTAGCGGGGCAAAGCCTGCGCCGGCGGGCGGATTGATTGAATTGGGCGGGTCACCGCTTTGGCGGCCACAGATCGGCGTAGTTTTCAAATCGCCGCAGATTTTTGTCGTAGCGGGTGGGTTCCACGAGCGGGAGGATGTACTTCAACGCCCCGTTGATGATCGGTGAGGTGTGTTTCACATAGAGATCGAGCGGATCGAGCGAATAGCGCAGGTGGAACTTGGGCTCATAATTGAGACCGGTGCTGCGATAGGATTTGAAGCCGTTTTCTATGGCCCAGCTCATCACGTCGCGAACGACGACATAATAGAGGTTCAGGTCAAAGGCGACGCTGTAATCGAAGCCGACATATTCAGCGCAAAATGTCGTTTCGTCGATCAGGCACAAGCCAAAGGCGATAATTCGGCCGTCCCGCCGCCAAAGGAAAAACCGGACCTTGTCAGGCATCCGTTGGCCGATATCGCAAAAATAATCTTTTGTAAGCTTTTCGAAGCGTAACCCTGCACGCTGGTAAACGCCGAGATAAAGCGGATAGACTTCATCGATGAACGGCGTGACATCCGTCACCACGCTCACCTCCAGCGAGGCGGCCCGATCCGTCGCCTTGAACTTCTTGCGCAGCTTTGAGCGCGTATTGCCGCTGAGCGCCTTGGTCATATATTCGTCGAAGCTGGCATAACCGATGTTCACGCTGGTCATCGGCATGCTGGGGACGCGCGTGTAGCCTTGCGGCAGAAAACACTCCAGCGCGGCGCGGTCCGCCGCCGGGAATTCCTTGAGGACGATAAGCCCGGCCTTCAGTTCGCGGGCATGACCGGCGATTCCGGCTGCTAAAAGCTCGGCATGAAGCTGGCGCGGCAAGTCGCTGCCGGTATCGAGATGCCCCTCACCGGCTGCGCATCCGACCATCAGCGTCCGCATCTTCATGAAACGCGGCCACAGGCGGCGCACGAAATGGGCCGCCTTCTGCATCCAGCGGCTCGTTCCGGCGAAAATATCCTGATCGAGCACGAAGAAGGGCTGAACCGCCCGCACCTCGCCGCGTTCATCCTGAATGGCGAAATAGCGGTAGTCGAACTCCGGCTGGATCGTATCCTCGATCAGCTCGTAATAGCGGTGATCCTTGCGCTCGCCCGCGAAGGCCTGCCCCCAATGCCGGTGGCGGACCACCTCTCCGCGTTTCAGCACGGCAAGCTTGAGCGCGGGAGACGCCACGGCGTCGGGACGGGAGACGATGTCGTCCCTTAACACATCGAAAGCAACGCTACGCATTTGGAACTATGTCCTCATTCCGTCGATTTATACGCCATTGATATGGACGATATAGTGGCCTTTTCACGTATCAGTGCGCAGATGCGCGGTAGGCTTAACGGATGTGCCGGCACGGTGGTTCGACGTTTTCCCATTAAAAACAAATATGTGATCGCCGCCCCGTGCCACAAGATCGCACCACGCCTTATCTATGCTTCCACGAAGCTGCCGGCCCCTGCGCCGGATGGAAGCGTGGGCGGCGGCGCGGATCTCCGTACTCGGAATATCATGGTCAATGAGTGTGAAAATGCAGATAGTCGAGCGTTGTTTTTTTGTTGTGATCTTCGCAGCCTGCCTTGTCAGCCCTGCCGCCGCGGCGCAACCGGCCGGCGAATGGCTCGTGGCCGATGGCAGCGCCCGGATCAGGATCGAGCCTTGCCGCGGCGCGCTCTGGGGCGTCATCGCATGGTCGCAAAATCCGGGCACGGACGAAAACAATCCCGACCCGGCAAAGCGCAGCCGCTCCATTATCGGCCTGCCCATCCTTCTCGACATGAAGCCGGCGGAACCGAACCGCTGGGAGGGTGAGGTCTACAATGCGGAGAACGGCAAGACCTACAACTCGCGCATAAGCCTGGTTAAGGACAACGTCTTGAGGATAGAGGGCTGCCTCCTGGGATTTTTGTGCGGCGGCGAAAACTGGACCCGCGTCATTCCGCCGCCGGCCAGTTCAGTCCAGCCCGCAGCACAGCCCCCCGTGACGCAGCACGCAGTACAGCCCCCCATGCCGCAGAAAGCCGTTTGCCCTTAAGTCTCCCTCATGCCTCGCCGGTCTTTTCACGCGGCGGGCCCATCAGGACGGGCTGAAACAGCACCGCCGCCGCCATCGTGCAGACCAACGACAGGGCGAGCAATTTGCCCATGCTCGACGTTCCGGGGTGATTGGACAGCCAAAGGCTGCCGAAAGCCGTCGCCGTGGTCATGGCGCTGAAGATGACGGCGCGCGTCAGCGTCGATTGCAAGAGGTTGGTTTTGCCGCTCCTCCAGGCCGTAATGTAGTAGATCTTGAAGGCGACGCCGACACCGAGCAGCAGCGGCAGCGCGATGATGTTGGCGAAATTGAGCTGCATGCCGAGGAGCACGCACAATTCCAGCGTGACCAGCCCGGCGACGATCAACGGCACCAGCGTCAGAAGCACATCGCTCAGCCGCCGCAGGGTGAGCCACAGCAGCACGGTGATCGACAGGAGCGCCCAAGCCCCTGCCTCGATGAACGCCCGCACGATCGTGTGCCCGGCTTCAAGAATCGTAACAGGCGCGCCGGTTGCCGTCGGTTCCACGGCCAGCGCGGCGGTCGCGAACCGGCGCAATGTCTCATTGTCGGCGGGATCGCCCTGGGGTGCGATGTCGACCCGCGCCCGCCCATCCTTGGCCTTCCAGTCGCTCACCAGATCGGAGGGCAGCGTCTCCAGCGTCACGGCTTGCGCCTTCAGGCTGTTGCGCAGGCCGTCGAGGGCAATTTTCAGCGGCGGAACGAGGGCCGCTTCGGCCCTGTCGCGCGCGCCCTGATCGGCGCTCGCCAGCTTCGATAGCGAGCCGGACAGCCGTTTTGCCGCTGCCGCGCCTGGCCCCTGGCTGTCGCCGGCGACCTGGCTGAGCTGCTCGGCCATGGCTTTTGCCGCCTGAACGGTGTCGGCATCCGATGGCGCCGGTTTCACCTGGGGAGGATTGAGCACCGGATTGAGAGCCGTGGCGGCGGGCTGGATCAAGGCAAGTTTTTCCTGCTGCGCATCGGGCACGAAGCTCGACAAGGTCATGGTGCGCGACACTTCCGGCAGCTTTTCCAGACGCGCGGCAGCGTCGTTCGCCTGCTCCAGCGATGGGGCAAGCAGCTCGATGGAGCTGCCGCTCGTCGTTGCGTCCTTTCTGAGATCGAGGAAGGTCGCGATGGATTCGGTGTTCGCGTTGCGCAGATTGATGGGATTGGAATCGAAGCGCAGGAAATACAGCAGCGGAGAGCCGAGGACGACGACCAGCAAGGTCCCCACGATCACCGGAATGCGGTTGCGCTCCAGGAAATGATCGATGGGAGCCAGCCAGCGATAGCCCATCGAATCGGACTCGCCGGCAGGCTGCAGGATATGCAGGAGCGCCGGCAAAAGGGTGATGCTGATCATGAACGCAACGATCATCCCCGATCCCGCTATCAGTCCCAGCTCGGACAGGCCCCTATAGGCCGTCGGCAAGAACGAGAAGAATCCGGCGGTGGTCGCGGCGGCGGCTAGAGCCAACGGTGCGCCCGCCTTGATCGCGGTGCTGCGCAGCGCGACGTCAATATTGGGATGGTCGTGCCGCTCGGCCCGGTATCGCACGCTGAACTGAAGGCCGAAATCGACGCCGATACCGATGAACAATACGGCAAAGGCGATCGAGATGAGGTTCAGGGCGCTCACCATCATCAGCCCCAGCGCCGCCGTCATGGCGAGACCGGCGGCAAGACCGAGAAAAACCGCCAGGATGATTTTCCCGGACCGCAAGGCGAGCCACAGGATCACCAGCACCACGAGAATGGTCAGCACGCCGTTCAGCAGGGCGCCTTCCTTCAGCGTTCCGAACTCCTCGTCGGCGATTGCCACGTCGCCGGTCAGCCGGACCCGCGTGCCATCCTGCGCAAGTTTCAGATCCGACACGTCGCGTCTGATGGCGTCAGAGGCCTCGGCGCCCGGTTCAAGCGCGTTGAAGTCGAGGACCGGCTGCACCTCGATGAAGCGGCGCAGATCGCCGGTCTTTGCCGGTTCTCCGCTCATGAGGACCCGCCAGGAGAAGCTTGCGGGACGCCCCGCCAAGCTGTCGTCCAGCGTATCGGCGAGCATCGTCATCGGGCGGGCGAGATCGTCGAGCTTCATTTGCCCGGCCTGCACGCCGCCGATCCCCATGGCCAGCCCGTCCATGACCCCCCGGAAGGACGGGTCGGCCGCCAAGGTGCGGAACAGCGGCCTTGCCGTCGTCAGCTGGCTGGTGGTCTTGGCCACTTCCTCGGTGCTCTGAAACAGCAAGCCGTTCTGCTGAAAGAACGCGCCGCCTCCGGGCTCGCGAACGGCGTTGAACAGTGCGTGCTGCCCTGACAGGCGTTGCGCCAGCCTGGCTTGCGCGTCCTGGGCCAGTTCCGGCGTCGGCGCGTCGATGACGACGAGGAAAGTCCCGTCCCGCTGCGGAAAGGCTGCGTGATAGGCAAGCTCGCGCTGCCGCCATGGGAGTTCGGCGGAGATGAGCTTGCTGACATCGGTATCGATGGCGAAGTGCCGCGCCACATAGGCGCCCGAAATGACGGTCAGCAGCACGACCACCAAGACGGTGAGCCAGGCGTGGCGCGTGCAGAAATCGACGACCCGCAGCACCGCCGAGGCGAGCAGGTTGGACTCGCGCGGCAGCTTGGATTGCTGGACAGTTGCAGCTTGTACTGACTGCGCTTGCCGGACAGGGCGCTTTATCGAATTGGCAGGTTTCGGCATGGACTGGGAAGGTTTTGTCGCACGCCTGCGCTTGGTTTTGCGGGCCATCGATCGTTACTCCAGCATTTCCCGGCGCGGGGGCCATTTGAAGATGAACGCCTGCTGCGCTTCCCAGGTTCTCGATTGGTGCCCGGTCGTGGCTGCGCACGCTTCAGCCAATTTTGCTAACGGAAACAGCGACGCCGTTCAATGTTTCCGGCCAGCGCAAGCTCATCCCGTGATTGGATTTTTCAATGCCTTGTCCCATATGTCGGGTTCCTGACAACACGCGGCATATCGACATATGGGCGCAAACGCTGCCGAGGGATAGTCATTGACTTCATATTCCAAACACGCGCAACGGTTAAGGTCCGGTGTCGGTGCGCCAGGAGAAAAGCGTTGAGTCACAACAATATCGCAGCGTTGTTCGCCGAGAACGAAGCTGAGCGTTATAATCTCCACACGCGCCATCTCAACGAGCAGATGGTGCGTGTCCTGAAGACGATCGGCTACGATGTCGGCTTTCGCAGCGGTCGCGGCCAGTATCTTTATGACCGGAACGGCGACCGCTATCTCGACCTGCTGAGCGGCTTCGGCGTGTTTGCCATCGGCCGCAACCACCCGGTCCTGCGCGACACGCTGAAGACCGTCCTGGACAGCGATCTGCCCAATCTGGTGCAGATGGATGTTTCGGCGCTTGCCGGCATGCTCGCCCAAAGGCTCCTCCGCAAGGTGCCCTACCTCGACAAGGTCTTCTTCACCAATTCCGGCACCGAGACGGTGGAGGCGGCGCTGAAATTTGCCCGCGCCGCCACCGGTCGACCGGGAATCGTCTATTGCGGCCACGCTTTCCACGGCCTCTCCTATGGCGCGCTGTCGATGAACGGCGACGGCATTTTCCGCGAGGGCTTTGGCCCGCTGCTGCCCGATTGCGCCGAAATCCCCTTCAATGACCTGGGCGCGCTCGACAAGGCGCTTGCCTCCAAGCGGGTCGCCGCCTTCGTGGTCGAACCCATCCAGGGCAAGGGCGTAAATTTGCCCGGCGATGACTATCTGCAGGGCGTGCAGGAGATTTGCCGCAAATACGGAACCCTTTTCGTCGCCGACGAGATCCAGACCGGCATTGGCCGCACCGGCCGCTTTCTCGCTGTCGAGCATTGGGGCGTCGAGCCCGATATGGTCCTGCTGGCCAAGTCGCTCTCGGGCGGACATGTGCCTGTTGGCGCGTTGCTGACCCGCAAATGGGTTTTCGACAAAGTGTTCAGCCGGATGGACCGCGCCGTCGTGCATGGCTCGACCTTCGCCAAGAATGATCTGGCGATGGCCGCCGGCCTCGCGACGCTCGACGTCATCGAGCAGGAGCGGCTGATCGAGAACGCCGCCGCGATGGGCGCCCGTCTCCTCAAGGCCTTCGAGGATATGGCGCGCCGCTACGAGCTGGTGAAGACGGTGCGCGGCAAGGGTCTGATGATCGGCGTCGAATTCGGGGCACCGCGTTCGTTCAAGCTCAAAATGTCGTGGAACGCGCTCGAAGCCGTCAACAGCGGCTTGTTCTGCCAGCTGATCACCATCCCTCTGTTCAAGGAGCATAAGATCCTCTCGCAGGTCGCCGGCCACGGCATTCATACGGTCAAGCTGCTGCCGCCCCTGATCATCTCGGACGCCGACTGCGAATGGATCGAGACCGCGTTCGAAGCCGCGATCGCGGATGCGCACCGTGTCCCCGGCGCCATCTGGTCGCTCGGCAAGACGCTGGCCGACCACGCCATCAAAGCCCGCGCGAGCGGCTGACCGGGTTTGGACGCCGTTCCCACCTCACCCGGCTCGGCTTCGCCAATCCGCCCTCTCAGATCGCGCAACCTATCGAAATCGCATGCATATCTGGACAGTTGAAAAATGACCGCCAGTCTCGGATTTGCCTCCGCCGCTCTCGCGGCTTGGCTTTACCTGCTGATCGCGCGCGGCGGCTTTTGGCACGCGTCGGTGCGCGACAACGGGGACAGCCCGGCGGAACCCCGGTCCTGGCCGCGTGTTACGGCGGTGGTGCCTGCGCGCAACGAGGCCGAGGTCATTGCAAAGAGCCTCGGCTCGCTTCTCAACCAGGACTATCCGGGCGGTTTCGACGTGATCCTCGTCGACGATCAGAGCACAGACGATACGGCGACCATCGGCCGCGCGGCAGCGATGCTGGCTGCGGCGCCGGAGCAGCTTGCGGTTGTTGCGGGCCGGCCGTTGCCATCCGGCTGGGCGGGCAAGCTGTGGGCGATGAAGCAGGGCGTGGATCATGCCGCCGCCCTCCCTCAGCCGCCGGATTATCTGCTCTTCACCGACGCCGACATCGCATTTTCTCCCCGCGCCTTGCGTCATCTGGTGGCGCGGGCGCAGGCTCGTCACCTCGTGCTGACATCGTGGATGGTAAAGCTGCGCTGCGAGAGCCCGGCCGAACGCGGCCTGATCCCCGCCTTCGTGTATTTCTTCCAGATGCTCTACCCCTTCGCGTGGGTGAATAGCCCAGGCAACGAAACGGCGGCTGCCGCTGGCGGCTGCATGCTGGTGCGCCGCGATGCGCTCGGCCAGGCCGGAGGAATCGAGGCGATCCGCGGCTCGCTCATCGACGACTGCGCGCTGGGAAAAAAGCTGAAATCCGTCGGTCCCGTCTGGCTCGGCCTGACGGATCGCGCCCACAGCCTGCGCCCCTATCCGCGGATCGGCGATATCTGGCAAATGGTTTCGCGTTCCGCTTACGATCAGCTTCGCTATTCGCCGGTTCTGCTCGCCGGCGTCGTGGCGGCGATGGTGCTCATCTTCCTCACTCCTCCGTTCTTCGCGCTGTTCGGAACCGGCCTCGCCCAGATCTTCGGCGTGGCGGCGTGGGCGCTGATGGCGCTTTCGTTCCAGCCGATGCTACGATTTTATCGCGTGTCGCCGCTTTGGGGCGTGGCGTTGCCGGCCATTGCCACCGTTTACCTGATGTTCACGCTGGATTCCGCCTATCAATATTCACGCGGCCGCGGCGGCCTTTGGAAGGGCCGCGTTCAGGCTGGAAGGACTTGAGGGGCACATGACCGAAACCGGCAGTTCAGCTCCGAGCCGGACGCATCGCGACGAGAATTTTCCGGTGGCGTCCCGGCTCATACAGCCGCGCCATCGCGGCCCGATTCTCAGCTTCTACCGCTTCGCAAGAGCCTCGGACGACGTGGCGGATCATCCCTCGCTCAGCGAAAGCGAGAAACTTGCCCTGCTGGACCGCCTCGGCGACACCTTGCTCGGAAAGACCGATGCCGCCGCCGATGCCTTGCCGCTCAGGGCGGCGCTGGCCGAACGCGGCCTATCGCCGCGTCATCCGCTCGATCTGCTCACCGCCTTCCGCATGGATGTCACCAAGCACCGCTACCGGGATTGGGACGATCTCATCGATTATTGCACCTATTCGGCCATGCCGGTCGGACGCTTCGTGCTCGACGTCCATGGCGAAAGTCACGCCACCTGGCCGGCGTCCGACGCACTGTGCGCGGCGCTCCAGATCATCAACCATCTTCAGGATTGCGGCGTCGACTACAAGCGGCTCGACCGGGTCTATATGCCGCTCGATGTCTTCGCCCGCCACGGCGCGGAGGTGGCAGACCTTGGAGCGGCGAAAGCGACGCCGGCCCTGCTGCACTGCGTGCGTGATCTGGCGGAGCAAACCTCGGCGCTGCTCGGCACTGCGAAACCCTTCTCCGCCCAGGTTGCGGATTTGCGCCTCGGCCTCGAAATTGCCGTCATCTACAGACTTGCCTCCACCTTGAGACGAACGCTCAAGCGGCGCGATCCGCTAAGCGAAAGGGTCCATTTAACAAAGATGGGTTTCGGCGGATTGGGCCTCCTCGGGATCACCGAGGGACTGATCGGCCATTTCATAAAGGCCCGCTTTGCCTATCGTAAGGCTCAGGACGCATGACACTGGAGACCACCAGCACCGAACCGATGCAGGACCCCGCCGAGAAGCGGGCGTCCGGGAGTTCGTTTTACGCCGCGATGCGGATCATGCCGCACGGCCAGCGCGAAGCGATGTTCGAGATTTACGCTTTCTGCAGAGAGGTCGATGACGTCGCCGACGAAGGCGGCCCCCGCGATGTGCGGCTGGCGGAACTTGCGCGGTGGCGCGCCGATATCGACGCTCTCTACGCCGGCAAGGTCGCGCCGCGCGTCAGCGGCCTTGTCGTGCCGATCCGCGACTTCGGACTTGAGCGCAAGGACTTCCTGGCCATTATCGACGGCATGGAGATGGACGCCTTCGCCGATATCCGCGCGCCCGGTTTCGAGACGCTCGATCTCTATTGCGACAGGGTGGCTAGCGCCGTCGGACGCCTGTCCGTGAAGGTGTTCGGCCTGGAACGCGCTGACGGCATCGCGCTGGCGCATCATCTGGGGCGCGCATTGCAGCTCACCAACATCCTGCGCGACGTCGATGAGGACGCGGAAATGGGCCGGCTGTATCTCGCCCGCGAATGGCTCGACCGGGCCGGTATCGCCGGCTCCGACCCTGCCACGGTGATGCAGGCTCCCAACCTCGGCGAGGCCTGCGTTCCCGCCCTGGAGCGGATCGAGCGGCATTTCAAGGAGGCCGACGCCATCATGGAGCGCTATCCGCGGCGCGTCGTGCGCACGCCCCGGCTGATGGCGGAAGCCTATAAGGTCATCTTCCAAAGGCTTGTGATGCGCGGCTGGTCGCCGCCCCGGCCACGGGTCCGCGTGCCCCGGCCGCTGCTGCTGTGGCTCGTCCTCCGGCACGCCGTATTGTGATGCGCGAACCCGTCATTCACATCATCGGCGCGGGTCTGGCCGGGCTGGCGGCCGCAGTGCGGCTCAAGCAGGCCGGTGCCAGCATCGCCGTTCATGAAGCAGCCGGCCAGGCGGGCGGACGCTGCCGCTCTTATCATGACGCAACGCTCGGCATGACGATCGACAACGGCAATCATGTCATTCTGTCGGGCAACCATGCGGCGCTCGCCTATCTGGAGCTGATCGGCGGGCGCGACCGGCTGAGCGCTCCGGAACGCGCCGTATTTCCCTTTGTCGATCTTGCGTCAAAAGAGCGCTGGTCGCTGCGCCCCAATGACGGCCGCCTGCCCTGGTGGGTCTTCGATGCCGGCCGCCGGGTTCCCGGTACGCGCGCCCGCGATTATTTCGGCGCCGCGCCCTTGATGTTGGCGGGGCGGAACAAGACCATCGCCGATGTCATGACATGCAGCGGCAAGCTCTATGACCGGCTTTGGCGACCATTGCTGCTTGCGGCCCTGAACACCGACCCATCGGAGGCTTCGGCCCGTCTCGCCGCCGCGACCATGCGCGAGACGCTTGCGGCAGGCGGGCGGGCGTGCCGGCCCTTGATCGCCGCGGACGGACTGTCGAGCGCGTTCGTCGATCCGGCGATCCGCTACCTGGAAGCACAGGGCGTTCCGATACAGTTCGGTCACAGGCTGCGCGCGCTCGTCACCGCCGAGCAGCAGATCGGGGCGCTGGATTTCGGCGAAGATACTGTGCAACTGGCGCCGGGCGACGCCGTCGTCCTCGCGGTTCCCGCATGGGTCGCGGCAACGCTGGTGCCGGGCCTGGAAACCCCGACCGAGTTCCGGGCCATCGTCAACGCGCATTTCCGCGTGGCCCCGCCACCGGATCTCGCGCCGATGACCGGCGTCGTTAACGGTACGGTCGAATGGATCTTTGCCTTCCGCGACCGGCTGTCTATCACCATCAGCGGCGCCGACCGGCTGCTCGACACGCCGCGCGAAACCCTGGCTCTCAATCTGTGGCGGGAAGTAGCTGAAATTACAGGGCTTGCCGAAATCCTGCCACCCTGGCAGATCATTAGAGAACGCCGGGCCACATTCGCGGCACTGCCAGGCGAGGATGCAAAGCGCCCCGGCGCCGATGGCATGGCATGGGACAATCTTGTGCTTGCAGGTGACTGGACCGCAACCGGCCTGCCGGCAACGATCGAAGGTGCGATCCGGTCGGGCAATAAAGCAGCGCAGACGGTAAGAAAAAAACAATACGGGACTTCGAGGGATTATGACCGCACTACCGGGCATCGACATATCGTCGGCGCGGCCTCACACGCGGACCGCGGACGGGCTTGACGCGCATATCGACGCCGCGACCGAAGCGCTGCTGGACCGGCAGCGCCAGGACGGCCACTGGGTGTTCGAGCTGGAAGCCGACGCCACCATTCCAGCCGAATATGTGCTGCTGAGGCACTATCTCGGCGAGCCCGTCGATGCGCAGCTTGAGGCCAAGATCGCCGCCTATCTGCGCCGCATCCAGGGCGCCCATGGCGGCTGGCCGCTTTTCCACGACGGCGATTTCGATATGAGCGCCAGCGTCAAAGCCTATTTCGCCCTGAAAATGATCGGCGATGCGCCAAGCGCGCCGCATATGCAGCAGGCGCGCGAGGCCATTCTCGCCCGTGGCGGCGGGGCGCGCAGCAATGTCTTCACGCGCAATCTTTTGGCGCTTTACGGTGTGCTGCCCTGGCGGGCCGTGCCTATCATGCCGGTTGAAATCATGCTGCTGCCGCGCTGGTTTCCGTTCCACCTTACCAAGATCTCCTATTGGGCTCGGACGGTCATCGTGCCGCTGCTCGTTCTGGCGGCCTTGAAGCCGAAAGCGCGCAACCGCCAGGGCGTGACCATCGACGAACTCTTCACGCAGCCGCCGCACACAGTGGGCGCGCCGGCAAAAGCGCCGCATCAGAAATGGTTTTGGTTCCTGCTGTTCCGGGGCATCGATATGGCGCTTCGGGCGGCGGAGCCGTGGATGCCGCTAGCGCCGCGCAGACGTGCCATCGATAAGGCGGTCGCATTCGTCGGCGAACGTCTGAACGGCGAGGACGGCCTGGGCGCCATCTACCCGGCGATGGCCAACAGCGTGATGATGTTCGACGTGCTGGGCTATGCCGAGGATCACCCGGAGCGGGCCCTGGCGCGCCGGTCCATCGAAAAGCTGCTCGTGGTGAAAGAGGATGAAGCCTATTGCCAGCCCTGCGTGTCGCCGGTCTGGGATACCGCGCTCACCTGCCAGACGCTTCTGGAGGTGGGCGGCGAAGCGGCCCTCAGGCAAGCGCGGGCCGGGCTCGAATGGCTGAAACCGCTGCAGGTGCTGGATGTCGCCGGAGACTGGGCCGAGCAGCGCCCAGACGTACGCCCCGGCGGCTGGGCCTTCCAATATGCCAACGCGCATTATCCCGACGTCGACGACACCGCCGTCGTCGTCATGGCGATGGACCGGGCCGACGGGCGGAACGAGGCCAACCCGCCGCGCTTTCGCGAAGCGATCAGCCGCGGCCGTGAATGGGTCGCGGGCTTGCAGAGCCGCAATGGCGGCTGGGGCGCGTTCGACGCCGATAACAACCACGAATATCTGAATAATATCCCATTTTCCGACCACGGAGCGCTGCTAGATCCTCCGACCGCGGACGTATCGGCCAGATGCCTATCCATGCTCGCGCAGCTCGGCGAGAAGCCGGAGACGAGCGAGGCGGCCGCGCGGGCCGTCGACTATCTGCGCCGCAGCCAGGAGCCCGAGGGGAGCTGGTACGGGCGATGGGGTATGAACTATATTTACGGAACCTGGTCGGTGCTGTGCGCGCTGAATGCGGCGGGCATCGATCGAACCTCGCCGGAGGTGCGTAAGGCGGTCGACTGGCTGGTGGCCATCCAGAATGACGATGGCGGCTGGGGCGAGGACGGGGCCAGCTACAAGCTCGATTATCGCGGCTATGAAGCCGCTCCGAGCACCGCGTCGCAGACCGCGTGGGCCGTGCTCGGCCTGATGGCGGCGGGCGAGGCCGACCACCCGTGCGTCGAACGCGGCATCGCCTTTCTACAACGGACGCAAGGCTCGGATGGCGTGTGGCCCGAGGAGCGCTACACCGCCACCGGCTTCCCGCGCGTCTTCTATCTGCGCTATCACGGCTATGCCAAGTTCTTCCCGCTCTGGGCCCTGGCTCGCTACCGCAATATCAAGGCTGGCAATGCGCCGTCCGTGATGTTCGGCATGTGACCGCCTTGGCCGACCGCCTGCCCGTCATCGCGGTGACCGGCCTTGCCTTCGAGGCGCACATCGCCGCCGGGGAGGGCGTGACCGTCATCCATGGCCGCGACACGTTGCGGATGATCGCGGAGCTGGAGCGCGCGGTCGCAATGGGCGCCGAGCGGCATCATCAGCTTCGGAACTGCGGGAGGCCTGGCGCCGCAGCTGGCGCCCGGCGACTGGATCGTCGCCGACGCTATCATCGCGGAGGCGCAGCGGTGGGAAACCGATGCCGCCTGGTCGGCGGAGTTGCTGCGAAGGCTGCCCCGCGCAACCCACGCGTCCATTGTCGGCGTCGATGTGCCCGTGGCGAACGCGCACACTAAGCAAGTGCTGCATGACAGCTCCGGCGCGGCGGCGGCCGACATGGAATCCCATATCGCGGCCCGCATCGCCGCGGCGCACGGCCTTCCCTTTGCCGCCTGCCGGGTGGTTATCGACGCATCGCACCGAACCCTTCCATCGGCGGCGCTGGTCGCCATGCGCGCCGACGGAGGGGTCGACCTTATGCCTTTGCTAGGCTCACTGGCGCGACGCCCGGGTCAACTGGCCCAGCTCATCCGCCTCGCCCTCGATGCGCAAGCGGCCCGCGCCGCTCTACTCCGCGGCCGTCGGATGCTGGGGCCGGGCCTGGGCTTCCCGGATTTCGTTGAGCTTTAGGTCGACATGACGCTTGAAGACGAATTTCGCCGGCCGCTGACGGTCGAGCGAAATTTCCGGCGCCATCGGACCCTCGGTCCGCACGCCGCGCATATTGACCCGCAACGCCTTCAGCGGATGGGCAATGGTGTCCATGACCGCCGTCGCCTCATAGCCGCTGTGGACCATGCAATCGGCACATTTCTCGTAATTGCCGGTGCCGTAGCTGTCCCAATCGGTTTCTTCCATCAGCTCCTTGAAGGTCTTGGCATAGCCTTCGCCCAAGAGGTAGCAGGGCCGCTGCCAGCCGAAAACCGTCCGCGTCGGGTTGCCCCAGGGCGTGCAATGGTAGCTCTGGTTGCCCGCGAGGAAGTCCAAGAACATGGTGGACTGGCTGAAGGACCATCTACGGCCCTTGTCGCCACGGCGGAACACATCGCGAAACAGCTCTTTGGTTTTTTCGCGATTGAGGAAGTGCTGCTGGTCCGGAGCGCGTTCATAGGCATAGCCGGGCGACACGGTGATGCCGTCGACGCCAAGCGAACCGAGGCTGTCGAAGAACGCGGCGACCCGCTCGGGTTCCATATTGTTGAACAGCGTGCAGTTGATGTTAACGCGGAAGCCGCGCGCCTTCGCCGCCTTGATCGCTGAAACCGCCCGGTCATAGACGCCCGTCTGACAGACGGATTTGTCGTGCATCTCCTTATCGCCGTCCAAATGCACTGACCAGACGAAATAGGGGCTCGGCTTGTACTGATCGAGCTTCTTTTCCATCAGCAGCGCGTTCGTGCAGAGATAAACGAATTTGCGCCGCGCGATCAGGCCCTTGACGACCTCAGGAAGCTCCTTATGCAGCAGAGGCTCGCCGCCCGCGATCGAGACGACCGGAGCGCCACATTCGTCGGCGGCCTTCAGGCAATCGGCGAGCGGCAGGCGCTGATTGAGGATCTCGTCAGGGTAGTCGATCTTGCCGCAGCCAGAGCATGCGAGGTTGCAGCGGAATAAAGGCTCCAGCATGAGAACTAGCGGGTAGCGCTTGCGGCCCGCCAGGTGCTGCTTGACGACATAGGCGCCGACGACAGCTTTTTGCAGAACGGGAATTCCCAATGGGTTTCCTTCTTAAGGTTGTGCCACCGACCGCGACACGGGATGTCACAAAGCCCGTGTCGGCTCAGACGGCAGGCGAAACTGAATATTCTCCTCAGGGCCGGGCAAGGTTGACACCTCGACCGGAGCGAGACGCCGCAGCGCCTCAATCACGTCATTCACCATCACCTCGGGCGCCGAAGCACCGGCGGTGATGCCGACCACATGCGCATCGCGAACCCACTCCGGCTGCAATTCGCTGCCATTCGCGATGAGATAGCTGGGAATGCCGGCTTCGGCGCCGATCTCCCGCAGCCGGTTGGAGTTCGAGCTGTTCTTGGCGCCCACGACCAAAATCACATCGGCCAGCCGGCTCAGCTCCTGCACCGACGTCTGCCGGTTCTGGGTGGCGTAACAGATGTCTTTGACGTCGGGTCCGACGATGTCGGTAAAACGGCGCTGCAACTGCGCGATAATGCCGCGCGTGTCATCAACGCTGAGCGTCGTCTGTGTTACATAGGCAACAGGCGCATCCGTCGGAATGTCCAGCGCATCGACCTCGTTTTCGGTCTGCACCAGATACACCTCGCCGGGAATCTGCCCGATCGTGCCCTCGACCTCGGGATGGCCGGCGTGGCCGATCAGGATCAATTGCCGCCCTTGCGCGAGATAGCGCTTGCCTTGATTGTGCACCTTGGTGACGAGCGGACATGTCGCATCGAGCACCGGCAGGCTGCGCGCGGCGGCCTCGTCCTCGACCGACTTGGCCACGCCGTGCGCGCTGAAAATCGTTACAGCGTTTGCCGGAATCTCGGAAATCTCGTCGACGAAGCGGGCGCCTTTTGCCTTGAGGTCCTCGACCACGTGCTGGTTGTGCACGATTTCGTGACGCACATAGACAGGCTCCTGATATCGATCGAGTGCCCGCTCGACGATCTCTATGGCGCGGACGACGCCAGCGCAAAAACCGCGAGGTTGAGCAAGAATGACACGCATATTCAGAATATCCATCAGTTGGACCCGGCCGACCCAACGCCCCCAATTAAAGCCGACATATGACGCCGTCTTGACGATTGCAAGCCACGTTCCCGTCGGGCCGGCCCTGCATCCTTATCGCTTGACACGTAACAATTCCGACAAGAACACGTTGTTTTCGTTAATTTAAGCAACTCTCCCGCGTCCATGCGCCCAACCCTTGCCCAGCGCTGCCGCCGCAGTGGCGGCGATCCCCAGCCGGTCGAGCCCTGCGCGGGCGTACATGCGCTCGGGCTCGTCCTGATCGATGAAAGCATCGGGCAGAACCAGGGTCCTCACCTTCAATCCCCGGTCGAGAACGCCTTGCTCCGCCAGCAGATGAAGGACGTAACTGCCGAAACCGCCGGCCGATCCTTCTTCGACGGTTACAAGCACTTCATGTTCGCGGGCGAGCCGGAGAATCATTTCCTCGTCGAGCGGCTTGGCGAACCGTGCATCGGCGACCGTCGTCGACCAGCCTTGCGCGCCCAGCGCGTCCGCCGCCGCCAGACATTCACCCAGCCGGGTTCCCAAGGACAACAGAGCGATCCTGGTGCCTTCCCTGACGATCCGGCCTCTGCCGATTTCGAGCGGCACCCCAGTCTCGGGGAGCGCCACGCCGACGCCTTCGCCCCTCGGATAGCGGAACGCGATCGGCCCTTCGTCGTAGCCGGCCGCGGTCGCCACCATGTGGACCAGTTCCGCCTCATCCGCCGCCGCCATCACCACCATGCCCGGCAGGCAGCCGAGAAACGCCAGATCGAACGATCCGGCATGCGTTGGCCCGTCTGCCCCGACGAGGCCAGCCCGATCGATCGCGAACCGCACGGGCAGCTTCTGCACCGCGACGTCGTGAACTACCTGATCGTACGCCCTCTGCAGAAAGGTCGAATAGATCGCGGCGAACGGCTTGTAGCCCTCCGCTGCCAGGCCGGCGCAAAAGGTGACGCCATGCTGCTCGGCGATGCCGACATCGAACATCCGGTTGGGGAAAGCGCGTCCGAAAATATCGAGCCCCGTGCCTGACGGCATGGCCGCGGTCACTGCGACGATACGCTCATCCTTGCTCGCTTCCTTGACGAGGCTTTCGCCGAAGACCTTGGTGTAGCTCGGCGCTTTCGCCTTCGCTTTGACCTGCGTCCCGGTCAACACGTTGAAGGGGGAGACGCCGTGATATTTGTCGGCCGAGCTTTCGGCGGGCGCGTAGCCCTTGCCTTTTTGCGTCACGACATGCACCAGGATCGGACCGTTCCTCGCATCGCGCACATTCTTCAAAACCGGCAGCAGCTGGTCGAGATCGTGGCCGTCGATCGGACCGACATAATAGAACCCCAGCTCCTCGAACAGCGCGCCGCCGGCCCACAAATTGCGGGTATATTCCTCCGCACGGGCCGCGCGCTGCTCCCAGCTCTTCGGCAGATGTTGGGCAAGGTGCTTGGCGAAATCGCGGATTTGCAGATAGGTTTCGCTGGATGTCAGCCGCGCCAGATAGGCGCTGATGGCCCCGACCGGGCGGGCGATCGACATGTCGTTGTCGTTGAGAATGACGATCAGGCGCTTATCCATTGCCCCTGCATTGTTCATGGCTTCATAGGCCATGCCCGCGCTCATCGCTCCGTCGCCGATGACGCAGACGACGTTGTTGTCCTCACCGCTGAGATCGCGGGCAACGGCCATGCCAAGCCCGGCAGAGATCGAGGTGGAGGAATGCGCGGCGCCGAACGGATCGTATTCGCTCTCGGCGCGCTTGGTGAAGCCGGAGAGGCCGCCTGCTTGCCGGATCGTCCGGATACGGTCGCGCCGGCCGGTCAAAATCTTATGCGGATAGGCTTGATGGCCGACGTCCCAGATCACCTTGTCCTTCGGCGTGTCGAACACATAATGCAGCGCCACCGTCAGCTCGACGACGCCGAGCCCGGCGCCCAGATGGCCACCGGTTGCCGAAACCGCCTCGATCATCTCGCTTCGCAACTCGTCAGCGATTTGCCTCAAATCGCTCTCGGGAAGAGTGCGGAGGTCGGCGGGGTTCCGTAGTCGATGAAGCATGAGAAAAACGCAGATTGGAAAGGTGATTGTTACGCGGTGCAGAACGGGGAAAACAAACAGATTGGCTATTGGTTCCAACGGGGTATGAGCGAGGCGGGATAACACCTGCATAATATTGTCATAAATTGGGCAACTCCCCGGCGCCGTCCTATCGGCCGCAGGCGCGACCATCACGTTGTCGTGAAAATCAGGGGGGCTTGAATAGCCAAGTCTTAACTAGAAATAATCTAGTCAGCTCCGCGTCGTTGGTGCCGGAACCGGTGATGTCTCGGTCAGCAGCGCCGTCTTCGCGGCCGGAGTTGCTGGCGGTGATGTTTGACATGGAAGATGCGGCCGCGCCGCGCTGCATCTCAGTCTGACCTCCCTCGTCGTGGTCATGCAAAGGATGCACATGGCTGAGCGAACACTATTGCGCAGATGGTTGAGGCCGGCTGCAATGGTCGGGGCGGCATGCGTGATGCTGCTGTCGCTGCCCGGCGGGCCTGCTCATGCGCAGGGGGTCCGTTCACCGCCTTGTCCGGATCGTGGTCGGGCGGCGGCACAATCACGCCGGGCAGCGGATCGCGCGAGCGTATTGGCTGTCGCGCGGACTATTCAGTACGCGGCGGCGGCGATGAGCTTTCACTGTCGTTGCGTTGCGCCGGGGACAGCTACAACTTCGCCTTCCGAGGCAATGCCAGCTATCGCGGCGGAGCCGTTATCGGGCAGCTGGCGCGAGACGACAAAGGACGTGTCCGGACGGTTCACCGGCAGCGCGCGAGACGGTTACATCAGGGCAAGGGTCGACGGGGACAATTTCACGGCCTCGATCGTCATCGAGACGCATGGCGAAAGACAATCGATTTCGCTGCGCTCGCCCGGCAGTGAATTTTCGGACGTCACGGTGTCCCTCAGGCGCAGATAGCCGCGCCGCATCCGATCGAGGCCCGTGAGGCCGGACTGAAATGGGGTTCATGCAACAGCGCCATCCAGCCTCCTCGAGTGGGCAAAACCAGCATCGCATTGCGCTTGGCCTTGAGCGGATCGGCCTTGTCTCCTTACGCTTTCCACGCCTCGTCGCGCTTATGCTGATCGTTCTATGCGTCGCTGCGGCCTTCGGCATCGAGCGTATCAAGGTCGACGACTCGCTTGGGCAATTGTTCCGATCCGACACCCCCGAATTCAAGCAGTATGAGGAGGTGACGCGCCGCTTTCCGTCGAGCGAATTCGACGTGCTGGTAGTGGTCGAGGGCAAGACGCTGCTGGATCGCGGACCGCTGATGAAGGTGCGCGACCTGGTCGTCGATCTCCAGCTGATCGAAGGCACGCGGGGGCTCATTTCGCTGTTCTCGGCGCGCCAGCCTTCGGAGAACGGCGCATTCCCGAAGCACTGTTCCCGGAGGAGTTTCCGCAAGGCGCCGAATACGCCAAGCTCATCGATCGCGTAAAGGGGAACGAACTCATCCGCGGCAAGCTGCTGTCGGAGGACGGTCAGCTCGCCCTCATCGTGCTGGCGCTCGATCCGGCGCTGTCGAGGGCAATCGCCTTGGCGAGGTCGTCGGCGAAATCCGCAAGACCGTCGGCGAGGACCTGGCCGAGTCCGGACTGACCGGCCAACTCTCCGGCGTGCCGGTGATGCAGCTCGAAATCCGCAATGCCGTCGAGCGCGACCGGCTGCTCTACAACGCCTTCGGCTTCGCCGCCGGTTGCCTGATCGCGATCGTCTTCTTCCGGCGCGTGGCGTTCATGGTCATGGCCGCGGCTCCGCCGCTGATCGCCATCATGCTGGCGCTCGGCACGCTGGGATGGTTCGACTTTCGCCTCAACATGTTCCTCAACGTGATGACGCCGCTCATCATGGTCATCAGCTTCTCCGACAGCATGCAGCTCACCTTCGCTTCGCGCGACTGGATGCTGCGCGGGCGAGAGCAAATTCGAGGCGCTGCGCAAGGCGATCCTGGTGGTCGGGCCGGCCTGCGTTCTGACCCACGCGACGGCGGGGATCTCGTTCATCGCCCTGCAATTTTCCAGCTCGGACCTGATCCGCACCTTCGGCGAGGCGGGATTGCTCGCAACGCTGATCGCGCTGGTCAGCGTCCTGGTGCTGGTGCCGCTGCTCGGCGTGCTGCTGGTGCGCGACGAGGCGAGGTTTGGCCGCGACGGCTGTCAGCGCCGACAATGGCGTGAATGTGCTGCGCCGCTTTTGCGGCTGGATCGCCGCGCGCATGGTCAGCCGCCCCGGCCTCTATAGCGCGCTGAGCGTGCTGCTGGTTGCGGGCCTCGCCTTCATCTATTCCAATCTGGAGCCGCGCTACCGCCTCGCCGACCAGGTGCCTGACCGCGACCAGGCGGTCCAGGCGAGCAGCCGGCTCGACGCCAAGCTGACCGGCGCCAATCCGATCGACGTGCTGGTCGAGTTCCCCCAGGGCAAGTCGCTCTATGCGCCGGAAACGCTGGCCACCATTGCCGCCGTGCATTCGGCCGTCGAGCAGCAGGCCGGCGTCGGCAACGTCTGGTCGCTCGAAACCCTGCGGCGATGGCTGGCCGAGAAGGCCGGCAAGTCCGACGTCGCCACGCTGAAGCAATATGTCGATGCGCTGCCCGCCTTCCTGGTGCGCCGCTTCGTTGCCGCCAATCAGGACGCCGTGGTGGTGTCGGGCCGCATTCCCGATATCGACGCGAGCCGGCTGCTGCCGGTGGTAAAAGCGCTCGACGAGAAGCTCGACGCGGTGCGCGCCGCCCATCCCGGCTACACCATCGCCGTGACGGGTCTCTCGGCTATCGCCGCGCGCAACAGCGCCGACATGATCGGCAAGCTCAGCCGTGGTCTGACGATCGAGGTCGCCTTCGTCGCCGTTTTTCTCGGCCTCGCCTTCCGATCGGTCGTGGTGACGCTGGTGAGCATCCTGCCGGCGATCTTCCCAATCGTGCTGTCGGGCACGCTGCTATGGGCGATGGGCGAGGGACTGCAATTTGCCAGCGTCGTCGCATTGACGGTGTCGTTCGGGCTCGGGCTCAGCGCCACCATCCACTTCCTCAACCGCTTGCGCCTTGAGCAAAGTCCTGGCGAGGACCCCGGCGTCAGCGTGCAGCGCGCGACCGTTCTGGTCGGCCCCGCCTTGATCCTGACCTCGGTGGTGCTGGCCTGCGGATTGGCGGTGACGGTGTTCTCCGATCTGCCCTCGCTGCGCCTGTTCGGCTGGCTCTCCGCCTTCGCCATGCTGGCGGCGCTGGTCGCCGATCTCACGATCCTGCGGCCGACCACCATGGTCCTGTATCAGCTGATCCGTCAGGGTGCTGAGCGGTGGCCGCACGTCTTCCGAACCCCCTGACGCCGCGGCTTGAAAGGTGCCGGCAGGCTCGCCGGATGGGACAATCGCGGACGCCTCAGGCAGCTGTCTTTCGTGAAAAACGGTTACGGGGCCTGAAAATCGGTTCTGCGGCGGCCCCGCCATGAAAAACGGTGCCTTCCTGTGAAAAACGAGGCCAAAACCATCTTACCATCAAGCCGAAAAAATGAAGATGGTGCCCCGTAGGGGAATCGAACCCCTGTTTCAGCCGTGAGAGGGCCGCGTCCTAGGCCGCTAGACGAACGGGACAGATAAAAGCGCCAAATCGAGATATAAAGAGCGGGCGGGCGGCGATCAAGCTATTCTTGCGGGACGAGCCGCAGGCGCTGTATTTCGCGCCCGGTGGACAGGTCGATGATGGCGATTTCGCTGCCCGCCGGCTGGCGCAGATGCAGGATGAGCCGGCCCTGATCGGTCAGCATGTGGGTCACCTCGGCGCCGGCCCTGACCGGCAGCGTCATCGTCCCATAAATGCCCACCGGGGGAGCAAAGGCGGCGACGCCTTCCGCCGGCTTGCCGATTTCTGCATCTGAAGATAGATGCCGACCAGCAGAAGAATGAAGCCGGCGACGAGAAGCACGCTCATCACCGCGATGGCGATCTTGAGCTTCTTGATCTGGCCCGGCGTCATGGTGCTGCCGGCCGCGGGGCGCGGCTGTTTCGGTATCGTTCAGCATCGTCCTCGAAGGTAGTCATTATGCAATCTACGGCGATTCGCTCAATTACGGCGCAGATGAATGATGAAGGGCAGCGGCTCGACCGGTTCATCGCGGCACAGAGTCCCGGATTTGAGCCGGTCGCGCGTGCGCGACCTCATCAAGGACGGACAGGTCAGCGCCGGCGGGCGGACGATAATCGAGCCCGATTACCGGGTCAAATCCGATGAAATTTTTGCGATCGGCGTGCCCGAGCCCGTGGCCGCGTTGCCGGAAGCGGAGCACATCCCGTTAAACGTTCTGTACGAAGATAGCGAGCTGATCGTCATCGACAAGCCGGCCGGGCTGGTCGTGCATCCCGCCGCCGGCAACTGGACGGGCACGCTGGTCAACGCGCTGATCGCCCATTGCGGCGACAGCCTGTCCGGCATCGGCGGCGTGCGCCGGCCGGGCATCGTGCACCGGCTGGACAAGGATACGACGGGGGTGATGGTGGTGGCCAAGACCGATGCGGCGCATCAGGGGCTGGCGGCTGCAATTCGCCGATCATGGGCGGGAAGGCGCGCTGCGCCGGGAATATCTCGCGCTGGTCTGGGGAGAGCCGAAACCGCGCAAAGGCGTCATCGAAACCAATCTGGCGCGCCATCCGACCAACCGGCTGAAAATGGCGGTCACCAAGGAGCGACGGAAAACACGCGGTCACCGAGTATATGGTTACGAGAAGTTTCGCGGAGAAAGGCAAAAAGCCCGGCGATGCCGTTGCGAGCCTGATGGAATGCGTGCTGAAGACCGGACGAACGCATCAGATCAGGGTGCATCTCGCCCATATCGGACATCCGGTTATTGGCGACGCGGTGTACGGAGGCGGGTTTCGATCAAAAACTCGTGCGTTGCACGGAGAAGCGCAATCTGCGATAATCGGGATGACGAGACAGGCGCTTCACGCGGCTGTCCTTGGCATTCCTTCACCCCATATCGGCAAACCCATGCAGTTTCGATCAGAGCTGCCTGCCGATATGCGCGAAATTATGGAGGCGCTGACATGAGCATCAGTAAAGCTGCGTTCACGGAACTTTGCCTTGCGTGTCAAGGCAAGTTGGCGGAACGAAGGAATAACACGGTCGTTCACTCATCGAATGATGGCAGCGTACCAAGCGTTACAAAGGAACATTGCCATGGCTTCACTTCCCTCCGTTGCTGCAAGCGGCGGTCTCTCCCGCTACCTTGAGGAAATCCGGCGTTTTCCGATGCTGGAGCCGCAGGAGGAGTACATGCTCGCCAAACGCTGGCAGGAGCATGAGGACACCGAAGCGGCTCAAAAACTCGTCACATCGCATCTGCGGCTCGTGGCCCGCATCGCGATGGGCTATCGCGGCTACGGCCTGCCTATCGGCGAGGTCGTGTCGGAAGGCAATGTCGGGCTGATGCAAGCGGTGAAACGCTTCGATCCCGAGAAGGGCTTCCGTCTGGCCACCTACGCTATGTGGTGGATCAGAGCGGCGATTCAAGAATATATCCTGCGCTCCTGGAGCCTCGTGAAGATGGGCACCACGGCGGCGCAGAAGAAGCTGTTCTTCAATCTGCGCAAGCTCAAGGGCCAGCTTCAGGCGTTCGAGGACGGCGATCTGCGCCCCGATCAGGTCACGACGATCGCGACCAAGCTGGGCGTGCCGGAAGAGGACGTGATCTCGATGAACCGCCGCCTCGCGGGCGACAGTTCGCTGAACTCGCCGCTGCGCGCCGACTCCGATGGCGGCGAATGGCAGGACTGGCTTGTCGATGAAGGCACCGATCAGGAATCGGTGCTGGTCGACAAGGAGGAGATGGACAGCCGCCGGCACTATCTGAGCGATGCGATCGACACGCTGACGCCGCGCGAGAAGCGCATCTTCGAGGCGCGCCGCCTGGCGGAAGACCCGCTGACGCTGGAAGAGCTTTCCAGCGAATTCGGCGTCAGCCGCGAGCGTATCCGGCAGATCGAGGTCCGCGCCTTCGAAAAGGTGCAGAAGGCGGTCAAGCGCTCGGCCGAAGTCGCCGAGACGCGGCCAGCGCATGTAATGCCTGCGGCCTTCCGAGGCATGAAATGGGGGCAAGCCTGCGGTATTTTCCGCAGGCCTTTTTCATGAGATCGGCGCGAGCATGCCATGCGACTTGTGCAGGGGCGCCGCGCTTGTCGGGCGTTAACCTCTCTATTAACCGTTCTCCATAACAATTCGAATCATATTAGATTCAACGCGGTCCACGACCGAAGATAGCGGCGAAAGTTGGGTGCTTGCTCTGCCCTCGCCGTCTCGATGGACCACCATTCCAGGCGCGAACCAGCGCCTTGGAAATGCGCGAGCGGGGGCTCAACGATGCGGCTGACACGAATTGCAACGGACCGAAACAGCTTCGGAGCCGGACAATTCCGCTCATCCGCACGCGGGGGACACCGTGCGCGCATGGAGCGGAGGTTTGACGACCTCCACCATCGCCGCGGCGAGATCCTTCACAGAAAAGGATCCGAAGCGGCTTAGCCTGTAATGGAGCCAATGGATGCTGAATAATGTGCTCAAAGAGTTTAACGAGCGTCTTCACCAGCATCATCAAAGCGTAGGGTTGCGTTCTATAAAAATTTTCGTGGATCCGATATTCGTCGAACAGATCGCGATATTTGCATCCACCGAGTCCCGGCGAGTAAATTCAGCGTTGTTCAATCTTCACGATTGACAGAAACTTGGAACCGGCCTTCGCGGCCGGTTTCATTTTTCCGGCTCGCTTCACGCCGCAGCGTCCGTCGAACCCCCCTATTCAGCGCGCATTCATGGGCTCCGGCAATAGTTGGAGCAGCATGCTGCATCCGGGCCGCCGCTTGGGCTGCACATCCTCCATGGTAATCTGGCCAATGATCGTCATAAACCTAGCCGGTCGCATCGCATTGCCCCGCACACGCCGCATATCCTGTTGCGCCCGCATAACCGCCGAGCGCGTTTTATCGGAAGGGTCACATGAAGAGGATCGTCATCGCGGCGCTCGCCGCCAGCCTTTCGTCGCACGCCATGGCTGAGAGCTTGCCGCTGCGGCGCGTCGTTCTGTCAACCGCGGGCCTCGCGCAATTCACCCATTCCGGCGATGTCGCGCCTGGAGCGACGATCGACCTGCCGGTCCGCCTCGACCAAGTCGACGACCTGCTGAAAAGCCTCACCATCTTCGACCAGGAAGGGGCCATCGGCGCCGTCAGCCTGCCCGGCCAGGCGCCGCTGCAGGAGCTGTTCCGCGACCTCCCCTTCAACGAGGAGGCGCTCGGCTCGCTTCCCGCGCTGCTGAACGCACTGGTCGGCGCGGAGATCGAGATCGAAGGTCCGGCGATGGCGCGGGGGCGCCTGCTGCGGGTCGTGCCGGAAGTGGTGAATCATTCCCGATAATGGCAGCACGACGCGGAATCGCCTCGTGATGATGACGCAGGGCGGCATCGTGCAGGCCATCCTGGAGGAGCTTTCGGCGGTCCGCTTCACCGATCAGCAGCTCCAGGCCCAGATCGACAGGGCGCTTACCGGCCTGGCGCAGAACCGCGCCAAGGACAGCCGTACGCTGGCGATCAGGCTGCTCGGCAAGACGACGCGCCCGGTCGGTTTCAGCTATGTGGTGGCCGCGCCGGTCTGGAAGACCGCCTACCGGCTGGTGCTGCCGCAGGATGAGAGCGGCAAGGCGCGGCTGCAAGGCTGGGGCGTGGTTGAAAACCTGACCGGCGGCGACTGGACCGATGTCGAGCTGTCGCTGATCTCGGGCAATCCGGTGGCGCTGAAGCAACCGCTCTACACCGCCTATTACTCCGAGCGGCCGGAGATCCCCGTGACATCGGCGCAGCGCATCGTGCCGCGCAAGGACGACGCCGACGAGCCGATGCCGGCGCCGATGGCGAGCGCCGCGCCCGCCGCGCCGCGCGGCATCATGCGCAACTTCGCCGCCAAGGCCGACAGGGCAATGGGCGGCGCGATGGCGGCGGAGGAAGCAGCGCTGGATGCCCCCCAGACGCTGGGAAGCGCCGCTCTGGCCGCCGAGGCCGAGGAGGCGGCCACCCAGATTTCCTATCGCTTCCCGGAGAAGATCACGCTTTCGGCGGGATCGACCATGATGGTGCCCTTCGTCGATCGCGAGATCGCCGCCGCGCGCAGCTGGCTCTACCAGCCGGAAACCAATGCGCGGCATCCGCTCGCCTCGGTCAAGCTGCAGAATGACGGCGCGACGGCCCTTCCCGCCGGCATCATCACCGCTTTCGACCGCACCGGCGATGGCAAGGCCAATTTCGTCGGCGACGCGCAATTGCCGCTGACCGGCAAGGGCGCCTCCAAATTCGTCACATTTGCGCTGGACGCCAAGACCGACATCCGCCGCATCGATCACGGCATCAAGCAGACCCGGCTCGGCAAGGCAGCGGACGGCCAGCTCACCCTGACGATCAAGTCGCGGCACGGCATCGACTATGAAATCACCCCGCCCGCCGAGGAAGACCGCCAGATCGTCATCGACGAGCCTCGCGCCGATGGCTGGCAGCCCGCCAATCCCGCCGGCGAGATCGAGCAGACGGCGGCAAGGCTGCGCTACAAGGTGAACGCGCCCAAGGGGCAGACGACCAAAGCCTCGCTGGTGCTTGAGCGCACCGATTTCCAGGCGATCCGGCTGACGACCCTCGATCCCAGGCGGCTCCAGGCCACTTTGCAGGGCATCGACGATCCGAGCCCGGCGCTGAAGGACGCGCTGGCCAAGCTAGGCAGCCTGATCGCCGACATCAATAACGCCACGGCGCGCAAGGACCAGCTCACGGCTGAAGCCCGGCAGATCTCCGACGATCAGGACCGCGTCCGGCGCAATCTGGAGGCGGTGGGACGCGGGACCGATCTCGGGCGCCGCTATCTCGATACGCTGCGGACGCAGGAGGACCGGCTTGCCGCGATCGCCGCCGAGACCGCCAAGCTCGACGCCGACATTGCCGCCAAGCATGACCAGGCCGCCCAGATCGGCAAGACGCTGACGCTTTGACGGGTATCGCGAGGCGCTTGCGGCTCCACCTCGCCCAGCGCTGCGCGCCGCCTCCTCCCGCTCGTGAGCCTTTACGGCGAGCAAAGAGCGTTCGCCTCAGGGAGAGGGCAAAGGCGGGTGGTTTAGGGGCGTCTCGCCTTGACTGATCGGCTTTAGGTGCGAGCGGCCGTGGGGAGTGTTCCGTCTCCCCGGACGACGCGAAGCTGAGGTCCGGGGCCTAATCCTACTCGCATTGACTCGCGGCGAGGGTATTAGGCCCCGGCTCGGGTGGCCGGGGCGACAACCGCGTTTCCATCTAAACCCGCCTCGCCCTAACCGTTGCTGGCGCGCAGCACCGGCACGGCCGGGGAGACCGCCGAGAGGGGTTTCGTCGGCGCGGCGGCGACCACCAGGCGGGGGGTTACCTGCATGACGCGGCTGACCGGGAATATGATCTTGACTTCGGTTCCGGTGCGCAGGCGGCTCCTCAGGTGGAATTTGCCATGGTGCAGATCCACCAGCCCCTTCACGATCGGCAATCCCAGGCCGCTGCCGCCTTCGGTGGAGGCCGACGCCAGCGACCCCTGGCCGAACGGGCTCATCACCCGCGGGATCTCCGCCTGCGGGATGCCGGGCCCGGTATCCTTGACGCTGAGGAACTGCTCGCCCCGGCGCGTCGCTCCCACCCGCAAGGTGATGGTGCCGCCGGTGGGAGTGAACTTGATCGCGTTGGACAGGAGATTGAGGCAGATCTGCCGGATTGCCCGTTTCTCCGCCCACAGGCGAGGCATGCTCTCGGCGAAATCCTCGACCACAGTCAGGCCCTTGCTTTGCGCCCTGAGGCTGAGCAGGCGCCGGCAATCGTCCATGACTGTCGCCAGCATCACCGGCTCCTCGGACAGCTCGTAGCGCCCCGCCTCGATCCGCGACAGGTCGAGGATCTGGTTGATCAGGTTGAGCAGATGCTCGCCGCTATTGTGGATGTCCTGCGAATAGGATTTGTAGGTCGGGTTCTCGATCGGCCCGAGAATTTCGGTGCTCATCATCTCTGAAAAGCCCAGGATCGCATTCAGCGGCGTGCGCAGCTCGTGGCTCATATTGGCCAGGAATTTCGATTTCGCCAGATTGGCGGCCTCGGCGCGGCGCCTCGCTTCGTCGGAGACGGCCTTGGCCTGCTCCAATTCGCCCACCAGCGCGTCCTTCTCGGCCCGGTATTCGAGCATCGCCAGCACCGTCGATTGCAGGCCGCTGGCAAGAAACACCAGATAGACATGGATGCCGACCGCGACCGCCGCCATCGCCCAGTAAAAGGGCTGCTCGGCTAGCGCGAAGCGCAGCACCAGCGCCGTGGTCATAGGGATGGTGCCCGCATAAAGGATATTCAGCACCGTCGAGGCGAACATCGTGCGCATGGCGATCACCACCATGATGGCCGCGAACAGAAAGAAGAACGCCGAGCGCTGGTCGCCTGGCGTGACGTGGACGAACACGACCGAAGCCCAGGTGGTGCCATAGAAGAACTCCGCCGCCGACAGATAGCGGCGCCAGAGCCCGCAATCGACCTGCTTGCGGTTCATCGACTGGAACCGGCGGCATAAGTAGATCAGGACACCTTTGGAGATGAACACAGTCGCCAGCCAGAACAGCAGCGCCTCAACCGGCGACCACGCCAGCAGGCCCACCGCGACGACCACCGCCAGCGCGGGGATTGCGAGCGAGGCGGTCAGCTCCGAACGCACGAAGATGGCAAGCAGCTCATAATTGAATTCGGGGCGCGCGCCGGAGCGGCTCATCAGTTTTTCGCGGGCCTGCCGAACGCGGAGTGCCGTGGCGGGGGACGAGATCGGCTTCAATCTCGGCAGACGAAGCGGCGCGGCGATATCAACACTCATACTGTAACCCAATCTGCAACGGGTAAGTCCATTCAAGGTGTCACCATCGGGGATGACATTGCGCGAACCAAGACCGGGCAAGACGCCCGGCCGCCGGTTAAGGCTATTTCGCCTGTGCCATGTAATTCATCCCTAAACATTGCCTCAAAGCAGAACAGGTCCGGCCTTGTTCGGTTGCACCTTACCCTCTATTGAAGGCTGGAAAGGTAAATTCGGCCTTAAGGCTGCCCGGCAAATCCGAATCGCCCGCGAATATTTCGGTTGGGCATTTAACTCCGTTGTAATGTCGGGTAAATTTCCGCCGGACAAAAAGCCTTCGCCGCATAAGGACCTCAGCAACATGAAGATCATCGAAAGCAGCCGCGCGCCCAATCCGCGCCGTGTCCGGATTTTTCTGGCCGAGAAGGGCGTGCAGGTCGCCTTCGAGCAGATTGACCTGGCCAGGCTCGACCATCGGCGGGCGGAGTTCTGTGAATTCAATCCTATGCGGCAGGTGCCGGTGCTGGTCCTCGACGACGGCACCGCCATCGCCGAAACCGTCGCGATCTGCCGCTATTTCGAGGGCATCAAGCCCGAGCCGAGCCTGTTCGGCACAAGCCCGCTTGAGCAAGCGCGGATCGAGATGTGGAACCGCCGCCTCGAATTCGGCCTGTTCTTCCCCGTCACACAGGTTTTCCGCCATCTGCACCCGGCGATGCGCGAAATGGAGGTGCCGCAGATTTCCGCCTGGGCCGAAGCGAACCGGCCGCGCGTCTATGACATGCTCAGCCTGATCGACGGCGAACTGGCGGGCCGCGAATTCATGGCCGGTGACAGCTTCACCATCGCCGACATCACCGCGCTGGTCGCCACCGATTTCATGAAGCCTGCAAGGCTCGCGCGGCCGCCCGAATTGAGCAAGTTCGCCCGCTGGTACGACGCCGTCGCCGCCCGCCCCAGCGCCGCCGCCTGATCGCGGGCGCAGTTCGGATCAACATCGAATCAGATGCAAGACCGTTGTCGCCCCGGCCAGCAGAGCCGGGGCCTAATGGCATGACCGCAAGTCAGTTCCAAACGATGCAGAGATTGGCCCCGGGCTCTCCGCTCCGCTTCGGCCGGGGCGACGAAACAACCGCCGCAGGCCGTTTAACTCCAAGAGTGACGGCTGCCGGCAACGCATCGCCCAGGCGAGCGCCGACACACCCCGTTCGCTCCGCATCAACCGTCGGCGTGGAAGACCTCGCCATGCGTCTCGCATTCGGGGGATGTGAGGCGCACGATCAGCGGCGCCAGCGTCTCCGGCGGCTTCACACTATTGCGGTCCTCGCCGGGATAGGCCTGGGCGCGCATCGCGGTGCGGGTGGCGCCGGGATCGAGCAGGTTGACTTTGAGCGGGGTGGTTTCGACCTCGGCGGCGTAGGTTTTCACCAGCGCTTCCAGCCCCGCCTTCGAGACGGCATATGGCCCCCAATAAGCGCGGATCCTGGTGGCAGCGCGCGAGGTGATGAACAGCGCCCGGCCCGCATCGGAGCGCCGCAGCAGCGGATCGAGGGTGCGGATCAGCTGCCAGTTCGCGGTCAGATTGATGCGGATCACCTGGTCCCATTCCTCGTTCGGCAGGTGGCTCAGCGGCGAGAGCCGGCCCAGAATGCCGCCTGCGGCGACCAGCACATCCAGCCGCTGCCAGCGCTGGTAAAGGGTGGGGCCGAGCCCGTCGAGCTTGTCCGCATGCGAGAGATTGAGCTTCAGGATGGAGGCCGTGCCGCCGTGGGCGCGTATCTCGTCGTCCACCTCTTCCAGCGCGCCTGCGGTGCGGGCCGACAGGATGACGTGGCAGCCTTGGCCGGCGAGCGCGATCGCCGCCGCCCGGCCGATGCCGCGCGAGGCGCCTGTCACCAGCGCGACGCGTTTGCTTTCGGGACTATCGTTCATCCAGCCTTGATAGCCGATGGATGCGCATAATCAAGCGGCGATGACAATTTAGCGTCTGCCCCCGGCGCGGATGCACCCGCTAATGCTTCATCCACAATACGACCACGGAGAGGATCGCGATCAGCAGCGCGACCACGCCGGGAACGATCGCGCGGGCCGTGTGCGAATGCAAACGCTCAGGAGGCAGGCGCTCCTGCTTCAAAATGTGCTCGGCCTCCCGCTCGGCGACCACATCGTTTCGGACTTCCGCTTTCGCCCGGTGTTCGTCTGCCATTTGCTCTCTCCTCTTCGCATCTGGTGCCGTATTTGCAATTTGACGCGGTTCTGAATGGAATGGCAATGCAGCGCAGATGAACTGGTTCCCGTTTGCGACGCCGTGGTCCGCTTCCCGTCCGCCGGTGCGGGCGCCCGCGCCGCTGTCTTTACTGGGTCGCGCGGTCGAGGATGGTGCGCGCGGCGTCCACCACTTCGTCGGCGATCCGGGCCTGGCCCTCGGCGGTCGGATGGAACGCGCCGCCATAGGTGCTGGCAAGAAACACCTGGAACGGGATCCAGTAACGCTTGGCCAGCGTCTTGATGGCGCCGGTATAGAGCCCGCTGCAATTTGAACCGAAGCTGGAAATCGTGTCGGCGTGCATGTTGGAGATCAGGAAGGCGTCGTTCGGGGTGCGGAACCAGCGCTTGCGGGTCGCATAGGCCTGGTAGAGCGACGGTTTGAACGGCGTCCACGCATTGTCCTTGAAACGCGGGAAGCTCAGCGATTCCGCCGTAGTGCTGCCGCTCGCCGCGCACAGGCCGTGCGACAGGAAATCGTGGCGGAAGCCGTCGACATAGGTCCAGTTGCGGCCGGCGAACGAGGCCAGACTCCGATTCAGCTCGGTGGAGAACGCCTCCGCCTTGCCGACTTTGGCCGCATCGAGCCGGAAGGGCGGAAACACATCCATCCCCTTGGTGCCGCTGCAGGCGCTCACGCCGTCGCTGTCGTAGCCCATATTCGGATAGCCGGTGAGAATGACCTTGCGATCCGACGGCGTGCCGCTGACGCCCAGAAACAGATCCAGCGAATAGCGCAAGCCCTCGAAGCGCCGTTTCACCAGATCGAGCCGCGCGCGGGCGTGGTCGACGCCATAGACGGCGTTCAAATGCTTGCCCAGGGTGCGGTAGATGCTCTGCTCGCTCAAAAGGCTGTCGGAGACCAGCGGCACAAAGCCCACATCATTGCCGCCGACCGACAGCAGCACCAGATCGACGGGCCGCTTCAAAGCGGGGCCGCGCCCGCCGTCACCCGCAACGCTCTGGCAGCGCGTTACGCGCATCTCCGATTCCGGACCGGCCGCGCAGCTCCGGCATCCGGTCGATAATGGCGGCGGGCATCGCAGCGCCCCGCGTCACCGATGTGCACAGCGTCTCCGACATCGCCGACATCTGCGAGGGCACGAGGAAATGCTCCCCCGCCGTGCATTCCCGCACCGGCATGCGCAGCAGAACGCCATCGGCGATTTCCGCGCCCGCTGCAGCTATAGCTGATGAAGGTGATGGCGCGATGCGGCTCCTCGATCGCCAGTTGCAGCGCCGTCCGCAGCTGGTGCGAATAGAGCGAGCGGTGGCATTCGCGGTCCCACCAGCGTGCCCGTTCCTTGCGGAACTCCGGGCCGTTAAGCACCGTCCAATCGCCCTTGCGCGCCGGATATCCGTCCAGCCTTCACGGTTGTTGAGGTCGCGGCGATGTCAACCTTGCCATAGTCGAAGGACGCGGGTGTCGCTGAGGGTCACCGGGTGATCGGGATTGCCGTCTCCGGCGCCGAAGGAATCGCCCATGCCGAGCACCAGCATGTCGCGCACCCGGATATCGAGCGGCTTGGCGGCGGCCGTGCCGGAGCGAGCCACGACGAGGCGCCCGCCGGCCGGATAGGGAATGTCGAACTTCACCTCGCTCGCGCAGGGCGCAGTCTTGCGGGCGATGACGGCGCCTTGCGGGGCGGTGAGCTGCCAATTGCAGGTGCCGCCCTGGTCGTTGGGCAGCAGCAGATCCCAGAAACCGTCGCCCTTCGTCAGGCTAGCGATGATCCGGTGGCTCTTGGGCAGCACGTAATCGGGGCAGGCATCGTACCGGTCGGTGTTCTGGTTGTAGCACGTATCGTTGAACATCGTGTCGGCCCAGCCGCGACCGCCGAAGCGCGCTTCCAGCTTGCGCTCGGCCGCCAGGATCGGCGACTGGCGCTCCATCAGCGTCAGGCTTTCATAGATGTCGCGGTGCAGCCGGGTGTCTTCCGGCTTGCGGAACAGCCGGAACGGGTTTTCCAGCCGCCACTCGATGCGGCCCTCGGCGCTGGCCTTGGATACAGGCGCCGCGGCGACGATCAGCGCCGCCATGATGCAGACAAAGACCGGCGCGATTCGCATGGTGCCCCCACTCGACATTTTGGCCGTTAACGCTTTCTTAACCAGGAACGCGCCCCGCCGCAACGCCGCAGGCAGGGCTATCCCCCTGCCGAAGCGGCATTCCAGTTTGGGTGAGACCGGGAAGCAGCAGCGGCGGCGATGCCGCTACAGATCGGTGGGCGAGCGTTTGGTGCGCGAGGCGAGGCCCTGCTCCGGCGCCCGGATCGAAGCGCCGCCGGGGCGCGCCGCATCCTCCTTGGGGCTGCTATAGGCGCTCCCTTTGCGCCGGTGCGCTCTGACGGGGCGCTGTCTCGGCTCGGCGGCGGGCTGCTGCGTGAGCTGCGCGGCAAACGCCGTTTGCAGCCATTCCAGCCCGCGCAGCCGCACATCGGTCTGGCGAAACGGAATTTCGATGCCATCGTCGCGGAAGGCCTCGACGATGGCGATGCGCAGATCGGTGCGAATGGCCTGCGCCTTGGTGATGTCATAGGCATAGACGAACAGTTTGAAATCCAGCGCGTCGGAGCCGAAATCCTCGAAATAAACGAAAGGCTCCGGCTTGGTCATCACCTGCGGGTGCGCCTTGGCGATCCGCAGCAGAATGTCCCGCACGAGGCGCGGGTCGCTGCCATATTCGACGCCGACCGGAATGACGATGCGGCCGCTGTAATTGTGCAGGGTCCAGTTCTTCACCTTTTCGGAAATGAAGTAGGAATTCGGGATCAGCACATTGGCGCGGTCGAAGGTTTCGATCTCCGTCGAGCGCACGCTGATCTTGCGCACGAAGCCCTCCTCGCCATTGACGACGACCCAGTCGCCCACCTTGATCGGCCGCTCCACCAGCAGGATCACGCCCGAGACGAAATTGTTGACCACCCCTTGCAGCCCCAACCCGACGCCCACCGAAAGCGCGCCCGCGATGATCGCGATGCTGGACAGGTCCAGCCCGGCATAGGAGATGGCGAACAGCGCCGCGACGATGACGCCGAGATAGCCGACGCCCGTCCGGATGGAGTTGCGGGCGCCGCCTGAAACGCCGGCCGGCGCCAAAATCTTGGCGTCGAGCCAACTCTGGAGCAGCCTCGCCACAAGATAGCCGATGCCGAACACGATCAGCGAGGCCAGGATGGCGGCAATCGAAATGTTGATGTTGCCGACCCTGAAGCCGAAGAACAGCGCGCTGCCCCATTCGCGGATGTCCTTCCAGTCGAACCCCCATTGCAAGAGGATGAAGGGCAGGCCGGACAGCAGCACCGCCGACTTCAGCAGCAGCGTCACCGGCAGGGCGAACTGCTCGCGGCGGCGCTGGTCGAAACCGGCTTGCGCTTTCAGCCACTCGCCCGGCGCGGCGGTTTCGTCGCTCATGCTTTCGCCGAACGCGTCGATCCAGATCAACGTCAGATACAGCACCGAAAGCGTCGTTCCGGTCACGATGAGCTGGGCCGCGATGAAGCGCGCCAGGCCGATATAGCCGGCCAGCGTCGCCACCAGGATGATGGCGGCAATCGCCCATAGCGGCGCCCGCAGCTTGCCGGTCCAGTCGAACTCGGTGCTTTGCGCCGCGCTTTGCGCATCGCGCGGCGTGCGCAGGATCGCCATGACCAGCCCGGCGATGATGAGGCTGGAGACGCAGCTTTGCGCGATCGACAGGCCGAACGGCGCATTGGCGACATAGCGGATCGAAGACAGGAGCAGCGTCAGGCTGTAGGTGACCGCCAGCGCCACGACCAGCCAGCGAATGCGATTTGCCGCGGCGTCCGGCATCGGCAGCAGCCGCCATTGCGGACGGCGCGGCGCCAGCGTCGTGGTCGCCAGCGCCGAGACGGCGGCAACGATCAGGATCGAGCGCATCGCGGAATAGGCCAGCCGGCTGACATCGGCGGTCATCAGCTCCTGCGCCTGAAGCGCGCAATAGAGAAAGGCCGAGGTTGCGGCATAAGGCAGCGCGCGCAGCAGCACCACCCACGCCGCTGAGGTGGCGCGGCGCCAGACCGGCGGCTCGGTCGGCTCGTTCCACTCACGGAACCGCGTTACGCCGCGAAACGAGGCATAGGCGGTAGCGGCTGCGAGAAATACCGCGAGGGCCAGGAACTGGACGATCTCCGGAAACCGGTCCGTGTGGTTCCACCAGCCCGCGACGGTGTCGCCGGCCTTCTGCAGCGCGTAGCGAAGCTGCGACGGCGCACTGGTCCAGGTGTCCTTGTCATGCGCATCCGGAACGCGCTCGAACAGGCGTTTGGCGAATTGGCGGCGGCGGATCTCCTGGACCCGGCCCGAGATCTGGCTGGCACGCAGCCGCGTCGAATTCAGCGATGTTCTTGGCCGCGCTCAGGCTGCCGAACGCCTTGGCGAGCTCGGCGCGCTGGCCGGCGACCGCTTCGGGCTCGCCAGTGGCGGGCACCGCGCCGAGATTGTCCACCTGGGCCTTTGCCGCATCGAGTTTGGGCGCCAGCACCTCGACAAAATGATCGATCTCGCGGCGAACCGCCTCAAGCTTGTCGCGCGACTTGTCGAGCTGGGTGTAGGGGAGATCGGGGAGATTCAGTTCCTCATCCAGCTCGTCCAGCGATCGGGCCCAGGCTGCCATCATCGGCACCGAGTCCAGGCCTGTGGCGCGGTCAACGATGGAGAAGTCCGGCGGGACCGCCTTCGGCGCTTCGGCGGCGGGCGCGGGAGCCGCCTGCGGCGCAGCGGCCGGCGCGGCAGCAGCGGCCGGCGGTGCCGCCTGGGGGGCCTGCGCGGCGGCGGCGGGCGCGGGGTTGCCGGCGGGGGGGAGGCGGCGGTCGCGGTCGCGTCGGACTGCGCGATCTGGGTGGCCCACCCATCCGTGTTGCCGGGCGGCGGCGTAAGCTGCATCTGGGCCTGCACGCCTGTGAGCCAAGCGATCGCGAACAGCGGCGCCAGCAATGCCGAAACCATCGTTTTCTGTTTGCGGTGAGCCATGCCTCGTCCGTTCCGCCGCAGCCCCGCCCATGCGAAGGCTGCAACCCTTAAGTTTAAGACCGGCAGCTTAAAGCGCTGCTATGGCGTTATTTTGTGGCGAAACGGCGATTCCGCCTCGCCGGGCCACATTGATGCCGCGCCAAAGCCCGATCATCCCGCGAATCGGTGGCCAGCGGGTTCGGTTCGGCAGCCCTCCCCTTAGCATGGACATGGGTGTTCAGCGATGGTTGTCGGTCCGGCTGTGGATTTCGTTGCTTCAATCCGCCCGCGCGACCGGGCGCCGCAGGCGGAAAGCCGGGCTCGGAGCGGTTACATTAAACTCCTCGACATCGCCCGGCGCCCCGACCAATATGGCGCCGCCCCGGGTTATCCCGATCGCCGGCGAAGGAATTGCGGCGAAGATGCGTAACAGCTTTGGACACCGGCGAATTCCCATAGTCGCGGCCATCAGGATTGAGGCGAAGCTGTAGTGAAAAGAGTTCTGCCCGCATTGATTCTCATTCTTGTGACCTGCGCGGCGGTTGCATTCATCTACAAGGATAGGATTTTCCCCAAGCCGGCCGGCGAGGTCGCCAGTGCGGAAGGCGGCCGCTCGGGCGGCGGCAGGCGATCGCGCCGGCGCGCCGGCGGCGGCGATCCGAGCCGGCCCGTGACGGTGCTCGCCGTCGCGGCCAAGACCGCCGATGTCCCAGTCTATCTGAACGGCGTCGGCACGGTGCAGGCCTACAATTCGGCCGCCGTACGCGCCCAGGTCTCGCGGCAGGCTGATCGAAGTCGATTTCGCGGAAGGCCAGAACGTCAAGAAAGGCGACGTGCTGGCAAAGATCGACCCTTCCGCCTATCAGGCGGCCTATGATCAGGCCGTGGCGAAAAAGGCGATCGACCGAGGCGGTGCTGGCGAATGTGCGCAATGATCTGGTCCGCTACGAGGCGCTGCAAAAATCCAAATATCGGCTCCGAGCAGCAGGCGGACACGCAGCGGGCGCTGGTCGCGCAGTCGGAAGCGCAGCTGCGCCAGGATCAGGCCGCCATCGACAGCGCCAAGACCAATCTGGATTTCACCACCGTGCGCGCGCCTTTCGATGGACGGGCGGGCATTCGCGAAGTCGACATCGGCAATCTGGTGACGCCGGGTGATTCCGGCTCCATCGTCTTCATTGCCCAGCTTCAGCCGATCTCGGTGCTGTTCACGCTGCCGGAAACCTATGTCGGCGATCTGGTTGCGGCGAAAGCGGCGGGACCGGTCGAGCTGACCGCCTCGGTCGGCGGCAAGGTCGTCGGCGAGGGTGCTCTTGAGGTGATCGACAACCGCATCGACCAGAGCACGGGCACGGTGCGCCTCAAGGGCACGTTTCCGAACGAAACGCTCGCCTTGTGGCCGGGACAGTTCGTCAATATCCGCCTGCATCTGCGGACGCTGCCCGGCGTCACCGTAGTGCCCTCGGCGGCGGTGCAGCAAGGCGCCTCCGGGCGCTTCGTCTATCTCACCCAGCCGGACAAAACCGTCAAGCTGACCAATGTCGAGGTCACCCAGGAAGGCGAAGAGCAGGCGGTCATCGCCAAGGGCATCACGCCCGGCGACGAGGTGGTGACCAGCGGTTTCGCCAATCTGCAGGACGGCTCCAAAATCAACCCGACCGTGCAGGACTGGCCCGCCGCTCCCGGCGCCGCGCCCGCCGCCACCCCGGCCGCGACCGATGACAGCACGGCCAGCGACGCCCCCGCCGCGCCGCCGCCCGAGGAGAAACGCCACCGGCATCGCCGCGACGGCTCGGGCGCCAATGCCGGCACCAGGGATGAACACAGCGTGGACGCGCGAGGCCGAACCGGACCGACGCCATGAGCGTTTCCGCTCCCTTCATCGCCCGCCCCGTCGCGACATCGCTGCTGGCGATCGCGGTGCTGCTGGCCAGCTCGCTCGCCTATTTCAACCTGCCGATTTCCTCGCTGCCGCAGGTCGATTTCCCCGTCATCCAGGTGACGACGCAGCTCCCGGGCGCCAGCGCCGACACCATGGCCGCCCTCGTCACCGCGCCGCTCGAGCGCAAGCTCGGCCAGATCCCGGCGCTCACCACCATGAGTTCGACCAGCTCGCAAGGGCTGAGCCAGGTGACGCTGCAATTCGCGCTCGACCGCGACATCAACGCCGCCGGCCAGGACGTGCAGTCGGCGATCAGCTCGGCGGAGGGCGATCTGCCGGACGGGCTGCCCTATCCGCCGACCTACGCCAAGGTCAACCCCTCCGACCCGCCGATCATCACGCTGGCGCTCACCTCCGACAACGTGCCCATGGAGCGGCTGAGCGATCTGGCCGACACCTTCATGACGCCGCGCCTCAGCCAGGTGGAGGGCGTCGGCCACGTCACGGTGCAGGGCAATATGCGTCCGGCGGTCCGCATCCAGGCGGATCTGTCGCGGCTTGCCGGCTACGGCATCAGCATGGAAACCTTGCGCACCGCCATCGCCGCAGCGAATGTCTCGGGCGCCAAGGGCACGCTCGAACGGGGCGCAAAAGGCGTTCACCATCGGCGCCAACGATCAGCTCGAAAACGCCGACGCTTACGGCGACGTCGTCGTTGCCTATTCCAACGGCTCGCCCATCTTGCTGCGCGACGTCGCCAAGATCGTCAGCGGCATCGAGAATGTGCGCGCCTCGGGCCGCTATAATGGCACTCCCGCGATCATCATCGACGTGCAGCGCCAGCCGGGCGCCAACATCGTCGCCACCGTCGACCGCATGAAGCGGACCTTGCCGCTGCTGGAAAAGGGCCTGCCCGCCGGCGTCCGCGTCGAGGTGGTCGCCGACCGCACGGCGACCATCCGCGCCTCGGTGTCGGAGGTGCAGACGACGCTGGTGCTCAGCGTCGGGCTGGTCATCCTGGTGGTGCTGCTGTTCCTGCGCACCCTCAGCGCGACCTTCGTCGCCGGGGTGACGCTGCCTTTGTCGCTCGCCTCCGCCTTCGGGCTGATGTGGTATGCCGGCTTCAGCCTCGACAATCTGTCGCTGATGGCGCTGACCATCGCCACCGGCTTCGTCGTCGACGACGCCATCGTCATGATCGAGAACATCGTCCGCCATATCGAGCTGGGCGAAACGCCGATGGCCGCCGCCTATAAGGGCGCGGGCGAGATCGGCTTCACCATCATTTCGCTGACCGTGTCGCTGGTGGCGGTGTTCATCCCGCTTTTGTTCATGAGCGGCATCGTCGGCAGGCTGTTCCAGGAATTCGCGCTGACCTTGACCATCGCCGTGGTGGTCTCCGCCATCGTCGCGCTGACGCTGACGCCGATGATGTGCGCGCGGCTGCTGCGCCCCGCTCCCAAGCGCCGCAAAAGCTGGCTCGGCCGCGCCGCCGATGCGCCGCTTCGAGCGCGATGCACTATCTCTACCGCGTCACGCTGGATGTGGTGCTGCGCCATCAGGGCCTGATGCTGATCGTCACCGCCGCCACCCTGGCGCTGACCGTCGCGCTTTACATCACCATCCCCAAGGGCTTCCTGCCCGACCAGGATACCGGCTTCCTCACCGCCGAGACCGACGCCGCGCAGGATGTGTCCTTCGCCCGGCTGCAAACGCTTGCAGGACCAGGTGGAGACGCTGATCCGGCGCGATCCCGATGTGGTTGGCGTGGTGTCCGTCGTCGGCGTCGGCACCACCAACAGCGCCCCCAACCTGGCGCATTTCGCCATCACCCTGAAGCCGAAATCGGACCGCGCGGCCAGCGCATCCGACATCGTGCGGCGCCTGGAAGCGGCGACGCGCGGCCTGCCCGGCATCAATGCGCATTTCCAGGTGGTGCAGGACATCCAGATCGGCACGCGCAAGAGCCGCACCCAATATCAATATGTGCTGACCAGCACCGACCCCGCCTCCTTCTCCGGACTGGGCCGGCAAGGTGCTGGCCGCGCTGAAGGCGCGGCCGGAGCTGACCGACGTCTCCACCGATCTGCAGGAGAGCGGGCCGGCGCTGCTGATCAAGGTGGACCGCGTCGCGGCCGGCCGGCTCGGCGTGTCGATGCAGGACGTCAACAACGCGCTGTATAACGCCTTCGGGCAGCGGCAGATCTCCACCATCTTCGGGCAGGCGAACCAATATCGCGTCGTGCTCGAAGCCGACCCGGCCATGCAGACCGACCCGGCGATCCTGCAAAGGCTGTTCGTGCCGGGGGCAGGCATTCTGGCGATCGCGGGCAACACGGTGCGAGGCGAGGGCGAACCAGATTCCGCTATCGTCCTTCGCCACCGTCGAGCGCACGACGAGGCCGCTTGCTGATCAAGCGGGTGCAGCAATTCCCGGCGGCGACGATCAGCTTCAATCTGGCGCCGGACGTGTCCCTCGATCAGGCGGTCGGCGCCGTCAACCAGGCGATGGCCTCGATCGGGCTGCCCTCCTCCTTCACCGGCCGTTTCGAGGGCGCGGTGGAGGAATTCAACCTCTCGATGGCCAACCAGCCTTTGCTGATCGCTGGCCGCCATCATCGTCATCTATATCGTTCTGGGCGTGCTTTACGAGAGCTTCATCCACCCCTTCACCATCCTGACGACGCTGCCCTCGGCCGGCATCGGCGCGCTGCTGGCGCTGCGCTATTTCGGCCTGGAGTTCACCTTCGTCGCGCTGATCGGCGTCATCCTGCTGATGGGCATCGTCAAGAAGAACGCCATCATCATGATCGATTTCGCCCTCGCGGCGCAGCGCGAGCGCGGCATGGCGCCGTTCGACGCCATCCGCGAAGCCTGCCTGCTCCGCTTCCGGCCCATCATGATGACGACCTTCGCGGCGCTGTTCGGCGCCGTCCCGCTGGCGCTCGGCACCGGGCCCGGCGCCGAATTGCGCGTGCCGCTCGGCATCACCATCATCGGCGGGCTGCTGCTCAGCCAGCTCATCACGCTTTACACCACGCCCGTCATCTATCTGGCGATGGACAGGCTGAAGGACGCGCTGCTCAGGGCGGCCGGCGGCCCCACGGGGTTCGAGGCGCTGCCGCCCGACATCGAGGAGACAGCGGAGACGGACCGCGAAGCCGCCGCCGCCTCGCCCAAGCCGTCTTTGGTGCGGCAATGAACATCTCCGGCCCTTTCATCCGCCGCCCCATCGCCACGGTGCTCTTGTCCGTCGGGCTGTTCATATCAGGCGCCGTGGCCTATACGGGCCTGCCCGTCGCCAGCCTGCCCAATGTCGATCTGCCGACGCTCGCCGTGACCGCCGGGCAGCCCGGCGCCAGCGCCGAAACCATGGCGGCCACGGTCGCGGCGCCGCTTGAGCGGCGCATCGGCGAGATTTCCGGCGTCACCGAGCTGACTTCATCGAGCCGCCTCGGCTTCACCCATGTCACCGTTCAATTCGACGTCGACCGCAATGTCGAGGACGCCGCGCGCGATGTGCAGGCCGCCATCAACGGCGCGCAGGCGGATCTGCCAGGCAATCTGAGCCGGCGGCCGCAAATCCGCAAATTCAATCCCTCCGGCGCGCCCATCCTCATCCTGGCGATCACCTCGCCGACCCGGCGCCCTGCCGACATCTATGACATCGCCGATCTGGTCGTCGCGACGCGCATTTCGCAGATCGAAGGCGTCGCCGACGTGCAGGTCGGCGGCGCGCAGCAGCCCGCCATCCGCGTCACCCTCGACCCGGCCGCGCTGAAAGCCAGGGGCATCGGCATGGAAACGGTGCGCAACGCGGTTTCCGAGGCGAACGCGCTTCTGCCGCTGGGCCAGATCGAGGGGCCGGAGAAATCCTTCATCATCACCACGGGCGGCCAGCTCAAGGCGGTGCAGGACTATGCCTCCATCGTCCTGAAGAACCAGGGCGGCACGGTCGTGCGGCTGGGCGATGTGGCCCGCATCGAGGAGAGCACCAGCAACCGGCTCGCCGCCGGCTCGTTCAACAAAGACCCCGCGATCATCGTCATCATCCAGAAGACCGCCGCGGGCAATGTCGTCAAAACCGTCGATGCCATCCAGGCGCTGCTGCCCGAGATCTGCGCAAGCTCATCCCGCAAGGATGTGACGATCTCGATCATGTCCGACCGCACCCTGGCCATCCGCAAGAGCATCCAGGATTTGCAGATCACGCTGGCCGCCAGCATTTCGCTGGTGACGATGGTCGTGTTCCTGTTCCTGCGCCGGCTGGTGCCGACCTTCGCCGCGATGATCGCGGTGCCGCTGTCGCTCGCCGGAACGGTGACGGCGATGTGGTTCTCCGGCTACAGCATCGACAATGTGTCGCTGCTGGCGCTGACGATTTCGGTCGGCTTCGTCGTCGATGATGCCATCGTCGTCATCGAGAATTGCTACCGCAATATGGAGGCCGGGCTGAAACCGTTGGAGGCGGCGCTCGCCGGAGCGCGCCAGATCGGCTTCACCATCGTCTCGATCAGCCTGTCGCTGGTCGCGGCGTTCATTCCGCTGCTGTTCATGGGCGGCGTCATGGGCAAGATTCTGCAGGAATTCGGCTGGACGCTGGCCTTCGCCATCCTAATTTCGGCGGCCGTCTCGCTGACCCTGACGCCGATGGTCTGCGGCCGCTTCATGCACCGCCTGCCGAAGCGGCGCGAAACCTGGCTCGACCGCCGCGTCGAGCCAGTGCTGGAAGCGGTCGACCGCGTCTATGCCCGTTCGCTCGACTGGGCGCTCGGCCATCGCTGGCTGATGCTGGCGGCCACATTCATCGTGCTGGCGCTTTCGGTGATGACCTTCATCGTGCTGCCCAAGGGGCTGATCCCGCAGGGTGACAGCGATCTGCTGTTCGGCTTCACGCGCGCCGCGCCGGACGTATCCTTCGAGAAGATCGACGCGATGCAGCGCGAAGTAACGGCGACCGTGCTGAAGGACCCCGATGTGATCAGCGTCGGCGGCTCCATCGGCGGCAATTCCGGCTGGGGAGCGAACAATCAGGGCCGCTTCTACGTCACCCTGAAGCCGGAATCGCAACGCCGCGAAACCGGCTTGCAGATCATCGAACGCCTGCGCGGTCAGCTCCGCGCAGATCCCCGGCGCCGAGGTGACGATGTTCCCGGCCACCGGCATCCGCATGGGCGGGCGCAACTCGCGCTCCAATTACCAGGTCACCTTGTGGAGCACCGATCTGCGCCAATTGGCGGACTGGTCGCCGCGCGTCGTGGACGCGATGCGGAAGGTGCCGGGCATCGTCGATGTGACCTCGGACCGCGAGCCGGGCGGGCCGCAGGCCACGATCGACATCGACCGGATGAATGCGGCGCGGCTCGGCGTCTCCGTTCGCGCCATCGATGCCGCGCTCAACGACGCCTTCAGCGAGCGCGAAATCTCCACCATCTACGGCGACCGCAACCAATATAAGGTCATTCTAGAAATCGATCCGAAGCTGCAGCGGCAGGTGGACGATTTTTCGCGCATCTATGTGACGAGTTCGCTCGGCGTGCAGGTCCCGTTGTCGGAACTGGCCAAGATCAGCATCATCGCGTCACCCCTGGAGATCAATCACCAGGGCCAGTTCCCTGCGGTGACGATCAGCTTCAATCTCGCTCCGAACCAGACTCTGGACGCGGCGCTTTCGGGCGTCCTGGACGTGGTGGACAGCATGCGGCTGCCCGACACGATCAAGGTGCAGCTCGCGGGCGACGCGCAAAGCCAGCAGCAGCAGAACACCCAGCAGCCGCTGTTGATCCTGGCGGCGCTGATCACCGTATATCTGGTGCTGGGCATCCTGTATGAGGACCTCGTTCACCCGCTGACTATCCTCTCCACCCTGCCCTCGGCCAGTTGCGGCGCGCTGCTGATCCTGCACGCCACCGGATCGGAGTTTTCGCTGATCGCGCTGATCGGCATGATCCTGCTGATCGGCATCGTGAAGAAGAACGGCATCATGATGGTCGATTTCGCCCTGGAGGCGGAACGCAAGCGCGGCCTGACCGGCAAGGACGCGATCCGGCAGGCGTGCCTGGAGCGCATCCGGCCCATTATGATGACCAGCCTCGCCGCGATGCTGGGCGCCTTGCCGCTGATCCTCTCCGCCGGGCCGGGCTCGGAGCTGCGCCAGCCGCTGGGTCTCACCATCATCGGCGGCCTCGCGGTGTCTCAGCTGCTGACCGTTTACACAACGCCCGTCATTTTCCTGTTCCTCGACAAGCTGCGGCGGCGGAAGCGGCGAGCCTTGCCTGCGGTCCCCGCAGTCACGCAACTGCCCGCCTGAGCGCCATGCGCGGTGACGCCCGGAGATCCTCGGGCAACTCAGTATCTTGCACGGGCGGCAAATCGGCGCCGCGAAATTAACGCTCTCACAATCATCTTCAACTTAACTAAAAACCGAAGCAGATCAGCAACGAACGAGCATCCTCAATGGCCGACATTGTTTGCCCCCATTGCAAGGGGAACGGGGTGAACTACGTCATCACCACGCAGGACGGAAAGCCCACCATACAGCCCGCGCCTTGCGTGTTGTGCGACGGTCGCGGCGCCATCCCCGACCCGGTCGCCGCCGACGTCGTGCCGGTAGCGGCGGCCGCCGACGCGCCTGAACTGTGGCCGATCCTGGTGCCGCTGGGCATCTTCTTCCTGTTCTTCGCCTTTCTCCTCGTCTGACGGCGCCTCGCCGCGAGCTATGCGTTCAGCGCATGGGTGAGGGCGGCGCAAGACGGGTTGTTCGCGCCTGCGAAAAGCGCCAGTTTTGGTGGCGGAACGCCGGGGAAGGTGCTTCCAGACAGGAGGCCGAAATGCCTAAGATTATCGCCTTATCGGAAGCCGCCGACGTCACCGGCACGAACCGGCAGCCAACCGCCCTGGCGTCGCTCATCGCGCGAGGAAAGAGCTGGCTGGACGCGCGCCGCATCCACGGCCACGACCAGCAGATCGAGCGCTACATCAACGAGCATGGCGGCGCCTTGACCGACAGCCTCGAACGCGAAATCTCGCAAAGATTCGTCAACGCCAATCCCGGCCGCTATTAGCCGCGTGCCCATTCGCCGCCCCGGCCGTTGAAGCCGGGGCATGATCGCCTGACCTCTCTGCATGGACTCGCTGCTACGGCAAAGGCGCCGCAACAGGCCGTCCCGCCCGCCATACGCCGCGAGGTTTATCGTCGTCCCGGACGGCCTTCAGGCCGGGCCGGGATCCACTCGTATTTCAGCGCGCGCATAGGTCGCGCCGAGGGTATTGGTCCCCGGCTTTAACAGCCGGGGCGACGAGAAAGGCGCTGATCACGCCAGGCGCCTGCATCAGCCCGTCCCTTCCGCCGTACGCTTCGGGGTCTCCGTCGTCCCGGACGGCCTTCGCGCCGAGCCGGGATCCACTCGTATTTCATCATTCTCGACGGCACGCTGACCCGCGAGGCGATGCGGCGGATCGGCATGCCCTGGAGCCGGCCTTTCGTCCTGCGCGCCCGGGCGACGATTCGGCGGTCGCGGCGATGCCCAACGGCTTTTCCGGGCAGCTCGCCGGCGGCACCCATCACGCGCATGCGGATTTCGGCTCCGGCTTCTGCGCATTGAACGACTTCGCGCTGGCCGCCGTGACCGCCATCGCCGAGGGGATCGCGGTCCGGGTCACCATCGTCGATCTTGACGTCCATCAAGGTGACAGCAATGCCTCGATCTTCCGCGCCAACCCTGCGGTTTTGGTGTTCAGCCTGCATGCGGAGAAGACCTTCCCATTCCGCACCCGCCTCCGATATCGGGCTGCCGGACGGCACTGGCGACGACGCCTAACTTCGCCGCCTTCAAGAGGGGCTGGACGCCCGTGCTGGGCTTCCGGCCCGATCTGGTGCTGTATCAATCTGGCGTTGATCCCCCTCTTGCATGACGGGCTCAGCCGACTTTCGCTCAGCTATGACGGGCTTGCGGCACGCGACCGGCTCGTCTTCGAAACCTTCGCGGCACAGGGAATTGCGGTGAGTTTCGGCGTCGGCGGCGGATATTGCGATCCGATCGAGCAAACCGTTGCCGCCTATGTGAACACGGTCGTCATGGCGAAGGCAATCCATCGGCTATGATTCCACTGCTATATCAACGAGATGCCCCGTTTTGGCTGACCCGAAACGCAGCCTGCCTCCTCCGGTTTCGAAGCCGGACGGTCGGCGGCGAAATATTCATTTGCGTTTCGTCACACCTCTTCATCTTTCCGTGAAATACCGTGTAAGTGTCATTTCTGAGGCTATTGTTATCATATCGTGAACATTGAAGTTACTTCGGCGGGTCTAAACCTGCGGATAGACGTGCCCATCTGTTGGGAGGCGGCGGAAATCGTCGCTGGTTGTTTCGAAGCAAAATCGCCACGACGCCGAAAGAGACAAATCGGCGCAGGCACATAGGAGATCAACATGAGCACGTTTATCCGTTCAGCTATTTTCGCAGGTGCCATCCTGGCCGGTCTTTCGGCAGCCCAGGCTCGCTATAACGACCTGGACCAGAATGGCCGCACTGCATCGCAGTACGACCTGAACAACCCAAGCGACGTCCGTTCGTTCTGGGAAAATCAGAAGCGCAACGGCAACGGCAGCTAAGCCGAGGCGTTGACGGACAATTTGAAGCAATAGCCGCCGCGACGCTGGAACCGAATCCGGCGCAGGCATTCAAAGGAGATCAAAATGACCACGTTCATCCGTTCAGCTATTTTTGCAGGTGCCCTTTTGGCCGGTCTTTCGGCAGCTCAGGCTCGCTATTATGACCTCGACCAGAATGGCAGAACCCCTTCGCAGTACAATCTGAACAGCCCCAGCGACGTTCGCGCCTTCTGGGACAATCAGACCCGTAACGGCAACTAATGTTAAAAGGGCGGGTCTCGGCAACGGGCCCGCCCTCTTAACCTACGGCAGACGAGAAACCGTTCGAACTACCGCCTGAAATCGCATTTCATTTTCCAGCCTTCGCCGGGATTACGGCATGCAGGCTGACACCTACACCTACAGCAGGAGAGACTTACATGCTGGTCAGAACAGCCATTCTGGTGGCGTCTGTCTTTGCGGCCAGCCATTCGCTCGCCGCCGATCCGGCCATTTCAGCGTGCCAACATAGCGAGATCCAAGCGGGAAAGACGATCCGCTTCGACAAGTGCGCCACGATAGCCCACGAGCAGGGGCGCGCCGTGCCGCAAATTGTGCTCCCGGCCTCAGGTCTCGAGGCGGTCGCCAACGAGGAAGTGGGCGCACCGTCTCACGTCCGCGCGCTGGGGGAGATCGCGGTATACGCATCCGTGCAAAACCGCGACGCCGTGGCGATCGAGTTCGAGCCGGATGCGAAAATTTGGCGCCACGCGCGAGGAGATCGAAGAAGCCACTCTGTGGACGAAGCTGCATGACGGCTCCGTCGCGCCGGCCCCAACCGATGCCAATGCCAGCTCGGTCTGGAAGGTCGTGTATTAGAGCCTTTTCCGCTCCGATTGAATTGGAGCGGGGCTCTATCTCTTTGTTCTGTCGCATTTTCGCGACGCGAACCAGCATTCACTTCGCTGGAAAATGCTCTAGAGAATCGTGCATTTACTCCGACGCACTTGTCTGGTGCCCTCCCTCACCCGGCGACTGCGTCGTCGCCCTCTCCCGTCAAGGGATAGGGCGTAAGAACGCACTTGCCCTCTTCCCTTGACGGGAGAGGACTCCTGCCGACAGGCGAGTTGGGGGCGCCAACCCGCCCGCACAGCGAACGCCGGCACCCTTCAACCAAAATCAGCGCGGCACCGACAGCCTTTTCTGGATGCCGGCCTCGATCAGGGCTATGGCGGTTTCGGCGGCGCGCTCGCTGGGGTTGGTCCCGTCGAGCAGCATCTTGCTGGCGATCCGGGCAAGGCCGGCGAGCTGCCGCTCCCGTTCCGGCGTGTCGGTCATGAGCGGCGCCGTCGCATCGGCGAGCTTTTCCGCGGTGCAGTCCTCCTGAATGAACTCAGGGAAGATGTTTTCGCCGATCACCAGATTGGCGAGCACGATCGAGGGCACCTTGACCAGGAAGCGCAGATGCTTGGCGAGGCCATCGACCTTATAGGCCACCACCATCGGCACGCCGGCGAGCCCAAGTTCGAGCGTCACCGTGCCCGACGCCGCGAGCGCGGCCTTGGCGAGCCGGAATGCGGCGAACTTGTCGCTCTCGCCGGAAACCAGGTGCGGCGAAACCGGCCATCCGGCGAGCGCCGCCTCGACCAGCGGCCGCACCGAAGCAACCACCGGGATGATGACCTCCAGCGGGCCAATCCGCTGCTGGATCAGCCCGGCCGCCTCGCCGAACGGCTGCATCAGCCGCTTGACCTCGGTGGGACGGCTGCCGGGCAGCACCAGAAGCACCGGCTTCACCGGGTCAAGACCCAGTCGGTCGCTCAGTTCGGAGGTGTCGAGCCCATTGATCCAATCGAGCTTCTCGATCATGGGATGGCCGACATAGGTGCAATCCGGCCCGCCCAGCCGGCGATGCGCCTCCGGCTCGAATGGCAGGATCGCCATGAGGTGATCGACATAGGGCTTCATCTTGCGCGCCCGCCCTGGACGCCAGGCCCAGACGGTCGGCGACACATAGGCGATGATCGGCACCAGCGGCTTGCGCTTGCGGATGCGCTTTGCGATGGGATGGGTGAATTCGGGGCTATCGATGATGATGACGCCGTCCGGTTCCGCCGCCAGCGCCGCATCGACCGTCTGATAGACGCGCCGGACGAGCTTGGGCAGTCGCGCCAGAATGGCGACCGGTCCCATCACCGCGACATCGGACAGGGGGAAGATGGAGCGCAGGCCCTCGGCTTGCATCATCTCGCCGCCGACCCCGGAGAAGGTGATCGGGGTTTCCGACTTCTCCTTCAGCGCCGCCATGAGCTTGGCCCCGAGATGATCCCCGGAATGTTCGCCCGCGATGATGAAAATGCGGCGCGATCTTGGTTTCACATCGTCTCCCCTGAGGCCGCAATGGCGATGCACGCTCAGCCGGGAAGCTGGGTGCCGGTCACGAAAATATGGTGGCTATCCGCAAGGCTGACCATATCGGCCTGGTCCGCGATCATAACTTTTCCTAAGGCCACCGCAATCCCCGCGAGGCCAGCGGCGGCCGCCAATTCGACCGTACGCGGCCCAATCACCGGCATATCGACGCGCAGCTCCTGGCCGGGTTTGGGCGCCTTGACCAGCACGCCGGCGCGCTTACGCCCGCCCCATTGCCGCAAGGTGCCACAGCGCTTCAGCATCTCGTCGGTGCCTTCCGCCGCCTCGACGGCCAGCACATGGCCGCGCGCGACCACGACCGCCTGGCCGACATCGAACGGCCCGAGCACGGCGAGCAGCGCCAGCGCATGGCTGATGTCCTGCTCATCCTCCCGCGACGGCACAACGCCGCCAAACGGGCCGCCGGGCGCCAGCAGGGCCGGCGCGATCTCATGGGCGCCGCGCACCCGGAAGCCCTGGCCCTCGAAGAACCGTACGACGCGCTTCAAGACCGTGTCATCGCCGCCCCTGGTCAGGCTCAATATGGTCGGCAAATTGCGGAGCAGGCCAAAATCGACGCCGGTTTTCCAAAGATCGGGCCGGCGCAGACTGCCGACGATCACGATATCGCGGCATCGGGTTTCGCGCAACGCGGCGAGCATGTGCCCGACCTGGCCGAGCCGCACCCAGCGATGCGGAAAGCGCGAAAGCGCCGGATCGGCCTGTCCCTTGAGCGCCACCACATGCACGTCGATGCCTTTGGCAAGCGCCGCGTCGCAGACCGCACCCGGAATGGACCCGCCTGCCGCAACCACGCCGATGCGGGAGGGGAGCGCAGATCCCGCCGCCGCGCGCGGCTCAGGCGCCATTGCGGGGCACGCAGAGCGACCGGCTGGAATCGGCCTTGATGAAATCGACGATGCGCCGCACATGCTGGTCTTCGCTGAACATCTTCTCCACGTCGTCCAGCCGCTCCAGCAGCGTGCCTTCGGTGGCAAACAGCATGCGGTAGGCTTTGCGCAGGCCGTGGATCAGTTCACGGTCGAAATTGTGGCGCTTGAGACCGACGATATTGAGCCCGGCCAGATGCGCGCGGTTGCCCAGCGCAATGCCGAAGGGGATCACGTCGTTCTCCACGCCTGACATGCCGCCGATGAAGGCATAGGCGCCGATGCGCACATATTGATGCACCGCGGAGAGACCGCCGACGCTGGCGAAATCCTCCACGACGCAATGGCCGCCCAGCGTCGCATTGTTGACCAGCAGCACATTGTCGCCGATCCGGCAGTCATGCGCGATATGCGCCCCGGTGAGGAACAGGCCGTTATTGCCGACCCGCGTCACCAGCCCGCCCTGTTCGGTGCCGGGGTTCATCGTCACATATTCGCGGATCACATTGCCCGAGCCCACGACAAGACGGCTGTCCTCGCCGCGGAATTTGCGGTCCTGCGGCGCCTGGCCGAGCGAGGCAAAGGGGAAAATCTGCGTGCCTTCGCCGATCTCGGTCTTGCCCGCTATGACCACATGAGAGTAGACGCGCACATTGTCGTGCAGCACCACTTCGGGCCCGATGACGGAAAACGGCCCAATTTCGACGCCCGCGCCGACCGTCGCGCCCGCCTCGACAACCGCCGCCGGATGAATTTTCGCCTCGCTGCTGATCGATCCCCCCATCGGTGTGCAATGCGCCGTCACCCGGCTTGATCCTGTTGTGCTTTGGCGGGGTCGACGATCATCGCGCTGATCTCGCCTTCGGCGACGAGCGTGCCGGCGACCCTGGCCTCGCATTGATACCGCCAGACCGGCCCGCGATTGCGGATCTTGCGGACGTGATAGTGAACGGTATCGCCTGGCGTCACTGGGCGGCGGAACTTGGCTTTGTCGATCGACATGAAATAGACGATCGCCGGCTGATAGGTATCGCCGAGGGCCGCGACACAGATGGCGCCGGCGGTCTGCGCCATGCCCTCGATCAGCAGGACGCCCGGCATGATCGGGAAATTGGGAAAATGGCCCTGGAAGAACGGCTCGTTGATGGTGACGCTCTTGACGCCGGTTGCGGAATTGTCGCCGTCTATGTCTATGATGCGGTCGATCATCAGAAACGGATACCGGTGCGGCAGAAGCTTCAGGACGCGGTTGATATCCGCCGTCCCGAGCGTCCCGCTGGAGACGGCCTCAGTCATGCTGCGCGCTCCCAAGGAGCACGCGCGGGTCGTTCAGGGGCATTTCACTCACCAAGTTTGTCCAAGTCTTTCAGTTGCTTGCCGCCAAGCTTTTCCGCCAAACGCTTCATCAGGGCGATTTCGCGCGCCCAGCTTCTCAGCGGCTTCGCCGGGGTGCCTCCCCAGCGCTGACCGGGCGGAATGCTTTCCGCCACGCCGCTGTTCCCGGCGACCTGCGCGCCGGCGCCGATGGTGATGTGCCCGACCGTGCCGCTCTGACCGCCCATCACGGCGAAATCTTCCAGCACCGAACTGCCGGAGATCCCCACCTGCGCCACGATAACGCAATGCCTGCCGATCATCACGTTATGGCCAATCTGAACCAGATTATCAATCTTCGTTCCCTCGCCGATAATCGTATCGCGCAGGGCGCCCCGGTCGACGGCACTGTTGGCGCCGATCTCCACCCAGTCCTGGATGATGACGCGACCGATTTGCGGCACTTTCAGATGACCTTCGCGGCCCATGGCGAAGCCGAAGCCATCCTGGCCGATCGCGACGCCCGCATGGATGATGACATTGTTGCCGATCAAGGCGTGAGCGATAACGGCACGCGGGCCGATGAAGCCGTTTCGCCCGATGGCGCAGCGATAGCCGATGATGGCGCCGGCGGCGATGCGCGTGCCGGAACCGATGCGTGCTTCCGGTCCGATGACCGCGCCCGGCTCGACCGTAACGCCCGATTCGAGATGCGCGGTGCGGTCGATATGGGCCATGCCCGCCCCGCCCGGACCGGCGGTTTTCGGAGTGCCGGCGTCGGGGAAGAACAGCGCCAACGTCTTGGCATAGGCGCGGTAGGGTTCAGGCGACAGCAGCACCACCGTGCCGGCCGGCGGCCGTTCGGCGTATTTCGGCTGTACGAAGCACGCGCCGGCTTTGGTCTCAGCCAGTTGCCGCAGATATTTCGGGTTGTCCAGAAAAGCGATGTCGGCCGGACCCGCTGCATCGAGCGGGCGAATGTCGGTGATCTCGACCGAGGCCCGGCTTTGGTCGGTGAGGTCTGCGCCGCTTTCCGCTGCGATCCGGGCCAGCGTAAAAGGGCCGGCGCGATCAAAGAAGCCTGGATGTTCCATGTTATTCGTCGACTTCGTAAATGACGAAGGCCCCGCCAGTCGGGGCCTTCGCAAAAGCAACCTTGGACCCGTTCTTAGAACTTGGTCGTTGCACCAAAGCGGAAGAATTGTTCCTTGTCGATATCCGCTTTTGTCAGGACGTAGGCGAAGTCTGCACGGAGCGGCCCGACCGGCGAGTTCCACAACAGGCTGGCACCGACGGAGGAGCGCAGCGTGTTGTCGTCGATCACGCCCTGAGCCGCCGAAAAGTCCGTGTCGAAGAGGGATCCGGCATCCGCGAACACTGCGCCGCTGAAGCCGAGCTCATCAGGAATGAACGGGAACGGGAAGCGAACTTCAACCGTACCGGCATAGAAGACCTTACCGCCGATGGCCTCTAAATCCCCACTGGTATTCAACGCTCTTGGACCAATGCCCGAAGTGTCGAAGCCACGGATGGTTTCACCGCCCTTGAAGAAATTGTCGACGGAGAGGACCTGCTGCCCGCCCCAGCCGGTGATATGACCACCGATCAAACGGCTAACCAGCGTAATGCCTTCGTAGATCGGATAATAGCCACGTCCTTCGAGCACGGACTGGATGTATTGAGTATCGCCGCCGGCGCCTGCAAGCTGCTCGGTCAGGGCGACATAGAGACCACGCGACGGGTTGAGCCGGTTGTTGCGAGTGTCATAGGTCAGCGCAAAGCCCACCGACGAAATCAATCGGCTGCCAACGTCGCCGGCCTGCTGGATCGGGATCGAAGCGTCTTCATTCACGTTGAACACTTCGTCCTGCACCAGGCTGTAGCTCGGCTGCAACCAGACATTTTCCGAAAGCGCAAAGCCGATCCGAAGCACCCCGCCCGTCTTGCGCTGTTCGAAGCCCGACTGATCGGTGAAGTCGTTCTCCTTATGGAAGGCGTCGAAACCGGCGGAGATGTTCTTGTCGAGGAAGCGCGGCTCGGTGAAGCTGAGGTCGATCTGGCCGCTTTGCAGGCTACCCGACAGTTTCACCTGCAGGAACTGACCCTTACCGAGAAGGTTGCGCTCCGTATAGGCGACTTCCGCAATGGCGCCGACGCTTGAGGAGTAGCCGCCTGCCAGCGACAGCTCGCCTGTCGGCTGCTCTTCGATGATGAAGTTCAGGATCACACGGTCCGGCGCGGAGCCCTGCTCGCGTGTCAGCTTGACCGATTTGAAGAAACCGAGCTTTTGCAGACGGCCGCGCGCTTGCTCAGCGAGCAGACGATTATAGGCGTCGCCTTCGGCCAGCCGGATTTCGCGGCGCACCACATAGTCTCTGGTCCGGGCATTGCCGACGATGTTGATACGCTCGATATAGATGCGGGGGCCCTGCTCGACCACATAGACGATGCTGATCGTGCGGCCGATCGGATCGCGGTCCACGCGGGGACGGATCTGGCCGAAAGCATAGCCGCGCTCGGCAACGGCGAGCGTCAACTTTTCGGTCGTCGAGTCCACCTGCTCGGCATTGTAGATCTCGCCGTGCTCGGTCAGCACTTCGCCGCGCAAGGAGACGGGGTCGATCGATGGCAAGGTGGATTCCACATCGACATTGCCGTAGTGGTAAAGCTCGCCTTCTTCCACCGTGAAGGTAATGAAGAACCCCTTGCCTTCGCGGTCGAGATCGGCCACCGCCGAGACGACGCGCGCATCGGCGTAGCCATTCTTCAGGTAATAGCGGCGCAGCAATTCCCGGTCGAGATTGAGACGGTCGGGGTCGTAGACGTCGGTCGACTTCAGGAAGCTGAGGAAATTGGATTCAGTGGTCGAGACCACGCTGCGGAGCTGGGAGTCCGAGAAGGCGCGGTTGCCGATGAAGGTGATGTTGAGAACCTTCGTCTCCGGCCCTTCCTGGATCACGAAGGCGAGGTTGACGCGCTCATTGTCGAGCTGGATGATCTGCGCATCCACCTGCACGGCGTAATAGCCCGAGCGACGATAGACATCGAGGATGCGCTGGACGTCCGCCTGTGCTTTGGCACGCGAAAACACCGACCGCGCCTTAAGCTGCACTTCCGGCGCGATCGTCTCGTCCTTGATTTCCTTGTTACCCTCGAAAACCACCTGGTTGATGATGGGGCTTTCATTCAGGCTGACGGTGACGACACCAGCGTTCTGGCTGATGTTGACGTTCTCGAAAAGGCCCGTCGCAATCAGCGCTTTCAGGCCCTCATCTGCCTTCTGATTGTCATATCGCTCACCCTCCCTGAAGGTGAGGTAGCTTTTGACCGTCTCCGGCGCGATCCGCTTGTTGCCGACAACGCAAATCTGCCGAATGGTCGGTCCCGACTGTGCATAGGCGCTGTTGGGTGCAAGCGTCTCGATCCCCCCGGACAAGACGCCTGCGCCTATCAACACGCAAGCCAGGACTTTAAGTCTGATCATTGCCGTCCGCAGCATTGGTTATTTCTTGCCCCCGTTACGCCGGTCCCCCAAGACCCAGCAAACCCAATCTTACAAGCCACCGGTTTGTGTCTGCAACGTGGCTCTCACCACCGGGCCTGAAGATCATAAGCGGATGTGGCCCCCCGGCCACTGCCGTAGTCTCGATCACGAATCTAGATGCGAAACGCCACAGCCTGTCACCATTAAGGCCTTGACGACTCGCGTTTTATCCCATCTGGCGGAGGATGTGAATCACATCGTTCCGCGTCGCGAAAAGCATTAACATGATCACAAGAGCGAAGCCAATTCTAAAACCGATTTCCATGGTCCTTTCGCTCAATGGGCGGCCACGTATGGCTTCTATGCCATAGAACAGCAGATGGCCGCCATCGAGCATGGGGATCGGGAAAAGGTTAAGCAGGCCGATATTTATGGAAATGATCGCGATCCAGCGGAATAGCTCGATGAAGCCGATGGACGCGACCTCACGCGACAGTTGCGCGATACCCACGACCCCGCGCACCTGATCGCCGGAAGCTTGGCCGATCGCCAGTTTCTTGATGAAAATCAAGGGCTGTTTCATCCAGAAATAGGTTTCGGACAGGCTCTCGGAAACGGCGCCGACCGGCCCGAAATATTTGAAGGTCACATTCTCGTTCTTGCGGCCGATGCCCAGCAGGCCGATCTGCACGACATTGCCGAAGCGGTCGGTGGCCTCTTTCAGGCGCGGCGTCGCTTCCAGCGTCAGCGCCTGCCCGTTCCGATCGACGGTAATGCTGAGCGGCGTCTCGGCATTCAGCATGACGATGCGCTGAATATCGTCGAAACTGTCGATCCGCGATCCGCCGATGCTGCGGATCAAATCGCCGGGCTGAAGGCCGGCCTCGGCCGCCGCGCTATTGGGCTCGACGGTGGCCACGCGCGGCTCCAGGATCGGCTTGCCCATGGTCATGAACCAGGCGGTCAGGATGACAAGCGCCAGGAGGAGATTGGCGACCGGCCCAGCCACGACGACGGCCGCCCGCTGGGCCACCGGCTTGGCATGAAAATTGCCTTGACGCTCAGCTTCGGACATGGCGGCCAGGTTTTCCTTGCTCGGCACGCTTGCGGCGTTCTCGTCGCCTTTGAATTTGACATAGCCGCCGAGCGGGATGCAGGCCAGCCGCCATCTGGTGCCGTAGCGGTCGTAAAATCCGCCGATTTCCGGCCCGAAGCCGATGGAAAAGGCCTCGACCGTCACGCCGAAATAGCGTGCCACCAGAAAGTGCCCCATCTCATGGACGAAGACGACGACGCCAAGGACGAACAGAAACGGCACCACCCAGGATAAGTAATACCAGGCATTCGTCCACAGGCCGGTCTCGGCTAGCATAGTCATACGACATCAACTCCGATTGATCCGAAGCCTCATCCGCCGTGACTGTGTCAGCGCGGACAGGGGCTCCCGTTAGCATGGGCATGATGATCTTAGCGCAAAAAGACATCCAATTTCAGCATATCATGGCTTCGAGCCGGCCGCGCTGACCGATGAGGCTCTCACCGGCCACTCGAACAGATCTGAAAAGCAAAGCCTCGATGCCTCGCCACCCGCGCGGCCCAAGGCTTAAGCTCAAAATACGCTCAGAGAGAATATGCGGCGCAAAATCTGGATGCCAAGTCCCGCGCCGCCCGGTCGACTTCCATCACATCGTCCAATGTCGCCGCGCGGCTGATGCCGATTTCGGCAACCGACGCTTCGAGCACCGCCTCGACCGCTTCGGGGATAGTCATAAAGCTGATTTGCCCGGCAAGGAAGTGCTCAACCGCAATTTCATTGGCCGCGTTGAGCACGGTCGGCGCGATGCCCCCTGCCCTCAGCGCCTCACGGGCGATGCGCAGCGCCGGAAACCGGACCTCGTCCGCCGCCTCGAAGCTGAGCTGGGCCAGCGCGACCAGGTCCAGCCGGGCGGTCGGGGCGGGCATGCGCTCCGGCCAGGCGAGGCTGTAGGCGATGGGGGTCCGCATGTCGGGGTTGCTCATCTGCGCCAGCACCGAGCCGTCGCAATAATGGACGAGGCAATGAATGATCGATTGCGGATGCACTACGACGCGCAGCTGGTCGGGCTCGACCGGAAACAGGTGATAGGCCTCGATCAGCTCCAGCCCTTTGTTCATCATGGTGGCGGAATCGATGGTGATCTTCTGCCCCATGGACCAGTTCGGATGTTTCAGCGCCTCCTCCGGGCGGGCCGCTTTCAGGCGCTCGGCGTCCCAGGTGCGGAACGGGCCGCCCGATGCGGTCAGCGTGATCGCCTCGATGCAATGCGAGGGCGACGGGTCGATGGCCTGGAACGCGGCGGAATGTTCCGAATCCACCGGCAACAGCCTCGCGCCGGCCTTGTGCACGGCGCTAAGAAAGACTTCGCCGGCCGAAACCAGGCATTCCTTGTTGGCCAGCGCCACGCATGTGCCCTGCTCCGCCGCCGCGAAGGTGGGCCGGAGCCCCGCCGCGCCGACGATCGCCGCCATGATCCAGTCGGACGGCAGGCGCGCCGCCTCGGTGACCGCCGCCTCTCCCGCCGAGACCCCGATGCCGGTCCCGGCGAGCAGGTCCTTCAGCAGCCCATATTGCGAGGCATCGGCGATGGCGGCATGGCCGGCGCGATGCCGGATGGCCAGTTCGGCGAGTTCTGCGGCGTTCGACCCGGCGGTGAGCGCGACCACGTTGAACCGCTCCGGTGTGCGGCCGATCAAATCCAGCGTGCTGCGGCCGATGGAGCCGGTCGCGCCCAGGACCGTTATGTCGCGGGGCTTCATTGGCGTTTCCTCATCATCCGTTTCTGCATGGCCCGCCAGAGCATAATGGCCCTCGGGGCGCCGATCATTGCGGGTAAATACGCTTATGGCCAGAGCAATATTGCCCGCGAGGGACTGGCCGGATCGAGGGCCAGGGCGAGCAGACCTGCCGCAAGCGCGGCCAGCAGCAGTCCGTCGATCCGGTCGAGCACGCCGCCATGGCCGGGAATGAGGCCGCTGGTGTCCTTCATGCCGAAGACCCGCTTGACGGCCGATTCGCCGAGATCGCCGAGCTGCGAAATGAGCGCGAACGCTACCCCAAGCAGCGCCAGAAGCGGGCGGAACTCGCCGGGCGCGATGGCCGCGAAGACGAGGCCTGCGAGCCCCGCCGAGGCCGCGCCGCCGATGAGGCCGGACCACGTCTTTTTCGGCGAAATGCGCGGCGCCAGCTTTGCGCCGCCGATCGAGCGGCCGAAAAGATAGGCGGCGCTGTCGGTCGTCCAGACGATCATGAAGATGTACAGGATCGCCAGCCAGCCATCGACCGGGTCGCTGCGAATCCAGATCAGCGCCACCGCCGGAAAGCCGGCATAATAGACGCCGGCGGCCGACCACCAGGCTTGCGGGCGCTCCTCCTGCGCCGCGCGCACCGCGAAAACCGCGATGGTGCCGGCAATGACCGAGATGAGGCCGCAGGCCGCGCAGCCCCTGACCGTCGCGATAGCGGCAATCGCCGTGGCGGTGATCTGGATGCCGAATGCGAGGTCCAGCCCTTCGCCGCGCACCAGCCTGCCCCATTCCCAGGCCATGGCCGAGATGAACAGGGTGATCAGCAGCGCGAAGCTTTCAGGGCTGGCCAGGGTGAGGAAAAGCGCGATTGCGATAAGGATCAGCGCCGAATAGATGCGCACCGACAACTCCGTCGGAGGGCGCTTGGCGCCGGTGGCCTCGCCGTCCGATGGGGCCGGCTCGCCCGTCACGCGCTGCATTTGGCGCTGAGCCCTCCAAAGCGGCGCTCGCGCGTCTGGAATTCGGACACCGCTTTGGCCAGCGTGTCCTTGGAAAAATCCGGCCAATAGGCGTCGGAGAAGACGAATTCGGTATAGGCGCACTGCCAGAGCAGAAAATTGCTGATGCGCTGATCGCCGCCGGTGCGGATGAGCAGGTCGGGCGGCGGCATGCCCGCCGTGTCCAGATGCGCCTCGACCATGTCGGGGGTGATGTCGGCGGGGACGATTTCGCCGCGCTCCGCCTTGAGGGCGAGCGCGCGCACGGCCCGGGTGATTTCGTCGCGCGCCCCATAGTTGAATGCCGTCGTCAGGCAGAGGCCGGTATTCTCCTTGGTGATCTCTACCGCGTCGCGGATCAGCTTGACCACCTCGCCTTCCACATTGTCCTCGGTGCCGATCACCCGGATGCGGACATTCTGCTTATGCAGCTCGGCCAGATCGCGCCGGATAAACAGCTTCAGCAGGCCCATGAGATCGCTGACCTCATTTTGCGGCCTTCGCCAATTTTCCGAGGAAAAGGTGTAGAGCGTCAGATGCGCGATGCCCAGCTCCGTCGCGGCGCGGACGCAGGCGCGCACGCTCTCGACGCCCCGGCGGTGACCTTCGGCGCGCGGCAGGCCGCGCTGCATGGCCCACCGGCCATTACCGTCCATAATGATCGCAACATGGTGCGGAACCGGCCCCACGGCTTCCGGCATTAATGCATGATCTGGCGGCGTCATCTCACTCCAGCGCATTTTCCAAGAATTGGCATTGGCCGGGTTTTGCCCGTCCGGTCCTCAAACCTGCATGATCTCGCTTTCCTTGGTGGCAAGCGAGGCGTCGATCTCCTTGATGATCTTGTCAGTCAGATCCTGAACCTTAGCCGACTGCGAATGATGCTCGTCCTCGCTGATCGTATGGTCCTTTTCCAGGCGCTTCAGCAGGTCCATGCCGTCGCGGCGGACATTGCGCACCGAGATGCGCGCCTGCTCGGCATAACCGCTGGCGATCTTCGACAATTTCGTGCGCCGTTCCTGGTTCATCTCCGGGATCGGCAGGCGCAGCGTCGTGCCGTCGACGATCGGGTTAAGGCCCAGATCGGACTCGCGGATGGCCTTATCCACTGCCGCCACCTGGCTTTTGTCCCAGACCGACACCGAGATCATACGAGCCTCCGGCACGGAGACGGTGGCAAGCTGGTTGAGCGGCATCTTGGCGCCATAAGAATTGACCATGATCGGATCGAGCAGACTTGCGCTGGCGCGGCCGGTGCGCAATCCGCCGAATTCGGTTTTCAGCACGGCCACCGCGCCGCGCATCCGCTTTTCTATTTCTTTCAGATCGAAGCTCTGGTCCGCCATCGTGGTCAGTCCTTATATCTTGCTATTTTGACGACGTCGTCTTTCAAGAACTGTTAACGCCTTGCCAGACGCGGCGCAATATCCTCTCGCCGCCCGTGCGCCGCAGCGCGAGCGGCTGAAAAAGGCGAGCCGCGCAGCCATCGCCGCAGACCGCCGTAGAGCGCCGGACGCTCCGCTGAACGAAACCGCGCCCCAGCTCTTTGTTTCTGCATCGGATTATCCGAAAAGCACGGCCCCGCGAAGGCGAGCGTGCGTACACTTCAGGGTCCGATGCATCAGCCGGTCACCAGCGTCGAGGCCATGCGGCCCGCCAGCACCTTGTGTATACTGCCTTGCTCTTCGATTGAGAATACCACGATCGGAATCCCCACATCCCTCGCCAGTGCGAAGGCCGCGCCGTCCATCACCTTCAAATTCCGTGCCAGCGCTTCGTCATAGGTGAGCCGCTCATAGCGCCGGGCTCGCGGATCGAGCTTGGGATCGGCGGAGTAGATGCCGTCCACCTGCGTCGCCTTCAGGATCACGTCGCAGCCCATTTCGGCGGCGCGCAAGGCTGCCGTGGTATCGGTGGTGAAGAAGGGATTGCCGGTGCCGCCGGCGAAGATGACGATGCGGCCGGCCGCAAGGTCGCCAAGCGCGCGGTCGCGCTGGAACGGCGCGGCGACGGCTTCGACCGGAATCGCCGAATGGATAGCGCATTGCGCGCCCATCCGGTCGAGCGCGTTGCCCAGCGCGACGGCATTCATGATGGTCGCCAGCATGCCGATGTGATCGGCCTTGACCCGGTCCATGCCGGAGGCGACGCCCGCCATGCCGCGAAAGATATTGCCGCCGCCGACGACAACGCACATCTGCGTGCCGCCGAGCGTGGCCGCATGAATCTCACCGGCAAAGCGCGAGGCGGCCTGCGGGTCGATGCCGTAGGGTTGATCGCCCAGCAGCGCCTCGCCCGAAAGCTTCAGCAGCGCGCGGCGATAGAGGGGACCGGCAGGGTGTTCATCGGCCATGCTGTGGTTCCTGGAGGGACGGACTGAGGGTGTTGGCGGAGCATAAATCTATCGCTGAACGTGCGGCCCCACCCTAACCCTGCGCTCCGCGCCGCCCTCTCCCGTCAAGGGAGAGGGCTTAAGAAGAAGAACAATCGCCCTTTTTTGCCCTCTCCCGAAGGCGAACGCTTGTCGTTCGCCGCAGGGCTCACGAGCGGGAGAGGGCTCCCGCCGCAGGCGGGTGGGTGAGCACATAAGCTCACAAAATACACGCCGCCGAACCCATTAGCCCGCTGCCGCCGCGGCCACATCGGCGGCGAAATCCGTCTGCGCCTTTTCGATGCCCTCGCCCAGCGCGTAGCGCACGAAGCCGGCCACCTTGATCGGCGCGCCCGCTTCCTTCTCGGCCGCCGCCACGGCCTGCTCGACCGTCTTGTCCGGATCGACCACGAAGGCCTGCTTCAGCAGCACCGATTCCTTGAAGAACTTCTCCACCCTGCCCTGCACCATCTTCTGCACGACATTATCGGGCTTGCCGGTTTCCTTGGCCTGCTCGGTGAAGATGGCGCGCTCGCGCTCAACGACGTCCGGCGCGATCTCTTCCGCCGTCAGCGCCAGCGGGCTGGACGCCGCGACATGCATGGCGATCTGCTTGCCCAGCTCGGCGAGCCTGGCCTTGTCCGCCGTCGACTCAAGCGCCACCAGTACACCGATCTTGCCCAGATCCGGCGCGACGGAATTGTGCACATAGCTGGCGACGACGCCGTCCTTCACCTTCAGCGCGGCGGTGCGGCGCAGGCTCATATTCTCGCCGATCTTGCCGACCATCTCCTGGACGTAGTCGGTGACCGGCTTGCCGGACATCTTCGCCGCGCCCAGCTTGGCGACATCACCGCCGGCCTTCAGTGCCAGCCCGGCGATTTCCTTCACCATGCCCTGGAATACCTCGTTGCGGGCGACGAAATCGGTTTCCGAATTCACCTCGACCACCGCGCCGGCCTTGGGCGCCAGCGCCACCGCGATCAGCCCTTCGGCCGCTACCCGGTCCGCCTTCTTGGCTGCCTTGGACAGGCCCTTGGCGCGCAACCAGTCGACCGCGCCTTCCATGTCGCCGCCCGTCTCGGTCAGCGCCGCTTTGCAGTCCATCATGCCCGCGCCGGTCTTCTCGCGCAGGTCTTTTACCATCGGTGCAGTAATTGCTGCCATAGCCGCCTCTCAATGAAAGCGTGAATGTGTCTCGTTCGGATTTGCGACGCGATCTCTCCGTTCGCAATCCCCGCGGAGGCGGGGATCCGGAACGGGGTGGATTCTCCAGAATACTGGATCCCCGCCTTCGCGGGGATTACGTCCGAGCGTGTGGCCGTGCCTCGCGACGCCCGTCAGGCCGTCTCGGCGACCGGTTCGGCTGCGGCCGCCGGCTCTGCGGCCGCCTCGGGTGCAGTCGCTTCCGCTGCCGCCAGCTGCTTGGCCTCGTCGATCCAGCCGCTCTTGGCGATCTTGCCTTTGGCGTTGAAGCTCTCGTCCAGCTCGGCAAGATTTTCCGGCGTAAGTTCGGCCACCTGCGAATAATGATAGATGCCGTGCTCGTTCAGCTTGCGCGCCCAACCCTTGCCGACGCCATTGAGCTTGGTCATGTCGTCCGCCTCACCCTCGGGACCGGCAAGCGGCGTGAAGCCGGACAGCTGCGCCGGTTCGCTCGGTTCTCTGGGCTCCCTTGGCGCACGCCCGCCGCGCCCGGCCGGACGGCCCTCACCTGAGAGGTCCTCCGACATCGGCTCGGCCGAAGCGCCAGCGTCGCCGCCGCCGCGCGTCGCGCCGCGTTCGATGCCGTCGATGGCGGCGCGCGCCACCAGATCGCAATAGAGCGTGATGGCGCGTCCGGCGTCGTCATTGCCGGGGATGACGAAGTCGATCTGGTCCGGGTCGGAATTGCTGTCCACCACCGCGATGACAGGGATGCCGAGCTTCTTCGCCTCCGCAACCGCGATCGCTTCCTTGTTGGTGTCGATGATGAACATCATGTCCGGCAGCCCGCCCATGTCGCGGATGCCGCCCAGCGCCTGTTCCAGCTTGTCGCGCTCGCGGGTGAGCTGCAGCAGCTCCTTCTTGGTGAAGCCGTGCACCTGGCCGCCGAGCAGTTCGTCGAGCTGGCGCAGCCGCTTGATCGAATTGGTGATGGTCTTCCAGTTGGTCAGCATGCCGCCGAGCCAGCGGTGGTTGACGTAATATTGCGCCGAGCGCTTGGCCGCGTCGGCGATGACGTCGGAGGCCTGCCGCTTGGTCGCGACGAACAGCACCCGCCCGCCGCGCGCCACGATGTCGCTCACCTGCACCAGCGCCGTATGCAGCAGCGGCACGGTTTTGGCGAGGTCGATGATGTGGATCTTGTTGCGGTCGCCGAACAGATAGTTCGTCATCTTCGGGTTCCAGCGGTCAGTCCGGTGGCCGAAGTGGACGCCAGCTTCCAGAAGCTGACGCATCGTAAATTGTGGCAGCGCCATGGGCCTGCTCTCCTGTTTTCCGGTTTAAGCCTCCGCGGAACATTGCAGCCTTGGCGTTTAGGGCGCCGCGACCACCGGAGCGAATGAATGGGGCCCGCTGGGGGCCCTTCATGCGAAAATTCCGCGTGTGAGATGGGGCGGGTTATAGGGGGTGTTGGGGGGGAATGCAAGGCGGGAGGCGTCAGTCGCCACCCTTTACTTCAGCGCCATGGACCCGTTTGCCTCCGCTTCGCGGCCTGCCCCTATACAATCAGGCCAATCCAGCGACCGTCTGTATCAAATCTTAGCCAAGTTTTGTCTTGAATGGAACTAAGAAACCCAAGCCATTTCCCCGATGGATCGAACACATTGGCACCACTGGATCTATTCGATGTAAAAAAACCTATAAATTTAGCAGATAGGTCAAATATTAAAGATACATCATCATTCGCACGGACAACAAATCCTTCCTGCTTAAGTCCAGTATTATAGATATATGGTCCACCATAGAAGGCATTTTTTCTGGGATCTATCATCGCGTTTCGATTGGGATCAATCGTCATGTTGCGATGGGGATCGATCAGCATGTTACGGCGTGGATCTATCGTCATGTTGCGATTGGGATCGATCAGCATGTTGCGACGCGGGTCTATCGTCATGTTCCGATTGGGATCGATCAGCATGTTGCGACGTGGATCTATGGTCGGATTTCGACGTGGATCTATTGACGGATTTCGGTTCGGGTCAATCGATGGGTTGGATCTCGGGTCTCTCGTAGCGAAGAAACTGGGGCTCGTAGACCGGATGGAAGGTTCCGAGGAAATATCAAGTAAGAGGATATATTTACCTTCTGAATCTTCACCAAGGCTTGCGTAAACACGGTACCCCCGAGTTCGCAATGTAACGATATCACCGCCTAGCACCCGAATTTCCGTCCCTAATGATGTTTGACCAGGGGTAACTTCCTTGGCATCTCTAAGGTACGTGACTAATTCAGAAAATTCAGCCAACCCTTCACTACCAAGAGAAGAGAGTTTTTGATTAAACTCGGGGCTTACGAGGAGTTTCACTTCAAAATCCTCTCAAATTCCTTCATTGCTTTCGTTTAACTCCCCACCATCCCCCGATCTAATTAGCTCCTTATACCTCGCAGCCGCTTCCGGCAGGCACAATTGCTCCGCCATGTAAGCACGGCAGTAATCGTCATCTAAAAACCGTTCTATTTTGCGTTCATACAAGTAACTCTCGCGATTATATACGTACGTCACCACGGAGATCAGGCACAGACCGTAGAAACTCCTCGTGAGATAAAATGTATACTCAAACTCCAAATCCGCCCCGCAGGTGAACGCAATTTCTGTCACGAAACTGCCCGATAAAACTCCTGCTGCGATTGGAATCACACTTGCAAAGAAGGTTTTCCAACCCGGTGATCTTTAGAATTTTATCACGCAATTCAGAAGTCATTCAGCTTAGCCGTTTGAAACGCAGGATAAATCATAATGACAGCAATAAACGAGTATTGCCCTTTATACAGCTCCATCATTGCCTCCGCTGAATATACGCCATCGCTCTATCGGCGCGGCTTTGGCAAAATTCTAAAAACTCACAACCTCAATCACCCCCGGCAGCGCCTTCAGCGCGCCGGCCTGCCTCGGCGTCACGTCGAAATTCCCGCCGAGGTTCACCTCGACCTCGCGCGCCGGGTCCGCCAGCCGCAGCCGCAGCGTCAGCGCCGTCGCGCCGCCCGCGCTCACGGTCTTCACCAGGCTCTCCACCGACAGCCGCCCATCCGCCACGATGCACAGCCCGGAGCGCGACCGGCCCAGCGCCGCGTCGAGGTCCTGCGCCGACTTCACCCGCGTCTTGATGTTCTCGCCGTCGAGTTCGGCCTCGACCACGAGCAGCACGGCCTTGCCCGGCTCCAGGCGTCGCCGCTGAGCGCCAGCGTGTCGGCGAAGATGACGGCCTCGAACTGGCCGGTCGGGTCGGAGAAGCCGCCGAAGGCGAAGCGGTTGCCGGATTTGGCGCGGCGCTCCTGCTTATAGGTGACGGTGGCGGCCAGCCGCGCCTCGGCGCTGGGCTGGGTCTGCAGTTTCGCCTCCAGCTCGGACCAGCGGATGACGTTGAGCCGCGTCAGCGCGTCGGCGTAATCGTCGAGCGGGTGGCCGGAGAGATAGAAGCCGACCGCTTCCAGCTCATGGCTGAGCGTCTCGATGAGGTCCCAGCCAGCGACCTCGCGCAAGTGCAGCGCGGGGGCTGCAAGGGCGACGCCGCCGCCGGCGAACAGGTCGTTCTGGCCGGTGGCGCGGTCGTCGGCCAGGCGCCCGGAATAGCTGAGGATCTGCTCGACATTGGCGTAGACGCGGGCGCGGTTCGGCTCCAGCGCATCGAACACGCCCGCCGCCGCCAGCGTCTCCAGCGCGCGCTTGCCCAGCATCTTCGGGCTCACGCGCTCGGCCAGTTCGGCGAGGCTGCGGAAGGCGCCGCCGGCCTCGCGTTCGGCGATGATGTGCTCCGCCGCGCCGCGCCCGAAATTCTTCAGCGCCGAAAGCGCATAGCGGATCGCCTCGCCCTCGGGCAGGAATTCGGCGCCCGAGGCGTTCACCGAAGGCGGCAGCATGGCGATCTTGCCGCGCCGCGCTTCCTGGGCGAACAGGTACAGCTTGTCGGTGTTCGCCATGTCGTAGGTCATGGTGGCGGCGAGGAATTCGACCGGATGGTTGGCCTTGAGATACGCCGTCTGATAGGCGAGCAGCGCATAGGCCGCCGCATGCGATTTGTTGAAGCCGTAGCCGGCGAATTTCGCCACCAGCTCGAAAATGTAATCCGCGCGCCCCTTATCGACGCCGTTGCGGATGGCGCCCTCCATGAAGCGCGCCTTCTGCTTGTCCATCTCCGCCTTGATCTTCTTGCCCATGGCGCGGCGCAGAAGATCGGCCTCGCCGAGCGAGTAGGAGGACAGGCGCTGGGCGATCTGCATCACCTGCTCCTGGTAGATGATGACGCCGTAGGTCTCCTCCAGCACCGGCGCGATCAGCGGATGCAGCCCATCGACCGCCTCCAGCCCGTATTTGCGGTTGATGTAATTGGGGATGTTGTCCATCGGGCCGGGACGGTAGAGCGACACCATGGCGATGATGTCGCCGAAACGGTCGGGCTTCAGCTTGCGCAAGCTCTCGCGCATGCCCGTCGATTCCAGTTGGAACACGCCGACCGTATCGCCGCGCGATAAAAGCTCATAGGTCTTCACGTCGTCGAGGCCGAGCGTGGCGAAATCCAGCACCACGCCGCGCTGTGCCAGCAGGGCCAGCGCCTTCTGGATCACGGTCAGCGTCTTCAGGCCGAGGAAGTCGAATTTCACCAGCCCCGCCGGCTCCACCCATTTCATGTTGAACTGGGTGACGGGCAGCGTCGAGCGCGGGTCGCGGTAGAGCGGCACCAGCTCCGACAGCGGCCGGTCGCCGATCACGACGCCCGCCGCATGGGTGGAGGCGTGGCGGTAGAGCCCCTCCAGCTTCTGCGCGATGTCGAGCAGGTGCTTCACCACCGGATCGCCGTCGCGCGCATCCTGGAGCTGGGGCTCGCCCTCGATCGCCTGGGCCAGCGTCACCGGATTGGCGGGATTGTTCGGCACCAGCTTGCAGAGGCGATCGACCTGCCCATAGGGCATTTGCAGCACGCGGCCGACATCGCGCAGCACCGCGCGCGCCTGCAGCTTGCCGAAAGTGATGATCTGCGCGACGCGCCCCGCGCCGTATTTGTCCTGCACGTAGCGGATGACTTCGTCGCGCCGGTCCTGGCAGAAATCGATGTCGAAATCCGGCATCGAGACGCGTTCGGGGTTGAGGAACCGCTCGAACAGCAGCCCGAAACGGAGCGGATCGAGATCGGTGATCGACAGCGACCACGCCGCGACCGACCCCGCGCCCGAGCCGCGCCCCGGCCCCACCGGAATGCCATGCGTCTTGGCCCATTTGATGAAGTCCGACACGATGAGGAAATAGCCGGAATAGTTCATCTTGCCGATGACGTTCAGCTCGAATTCGAGCCGGGCGCGGTAATCCTCCTCGCTGTTGCCCTCGGCGAGGCCGACGACGCGCAGCCGCTCGGTCAGCCCCTCGCGGGCCTGGCGGCAGAGTTCGGCGGTTTCGGCCGCATCGACCGCCTCCTTGCTGTCGGCCTGACCAGCTGAGAATTGCGGCAGGATGGGACTGTGCATTCGCGGGCGAAAGGCGCAGCGCCGCGCGATCTCGATGGTGCTCGCCAGCGCCTCGGGCAGATCGGCGAACAGCGCCATCATCTCGGCACGCGATTTGAAATAATGCTCCGGCGTCAGCTTGCGCCGGTCGTCCTCGGCGATGTAGCGCCCCTCGGCGATGCAGATCAGCGCGTCATGCGCCTCGAAATCGTCGCGCGCCGGGAAATAGCACTGGTTGGTGGCGACCAGCGGCAGCTTGAGCGCATAGGCCAGCTTCACCAGCTCCGGCTCGATACGGGCTTCCTCAGCCGTGCCGTGGCGCTGGATCTCGACATAGAGCCGGTTGCCGAAAATCCCCTTCAGCGCTTCGAGCTGCGCCGTCGCGGCGGCGATGTTGTCCTCGCGCAGCAGCTTGTCGATCGGCCCGTCCGGACCGCCCGTGAGCGCGATCAGCCCGGCGGAATGCCGCGCCAGCTCGTCCCAGGTGACATGGGTGGGCGCATCGTCCGGGTGCTCCAGAAACGCCCCGCTGGTGAGCGCCATGAGATTGCGGTAGCCGCCCGCATCCTTCACCAGCAGCGCGATGGACCCGGCGACCGGCGAGGCCGAGGCGTTGCCCGTCTTGCGCGCGCCCTGGTCGGCCTCCGCCTCGTTGGCGCGGAGCGCCAGCGTGCAGCCCGTGATCGGCTGGACGCCCGCCCCCGCCAGCGTCTCGGCGATCTCCAGCGCGCCGAACAGATTGTTGCGGTCCGTGACGGCGAGCGCCGGCTGCGCGTCCTTCGCCGCCAGCTTGGCGAGCGCCTTCACCGGCAGCGCCCCCTCCAGCAGCGAGTAGGCGGAATGCACCCGCAGGTGAATGAAGCCGGGTGTGGATTTTGCCGCCATCGTTGTCTGGTGCTCCTGGTGCCACGGTAAAGATGGACCGGGGCGGCCAATTCTTGAAGCGGCTTGTGGGGGATTTGGACAGGCTGGTTGATGGGCGCACGCGCTTGGGGCGGTGGTGTCAATTCGCGCTAAGGCTCAGGCCACAAGCTGCCGTCGCAAATAGAGGGTTGCCACTGAAGCGAATCGCCGCAGGGGCGCTTGTCAACGTTTCTTATCCAAATTTCTGAGTTAGATCGAAGCGAGAAGACGCTTTTGGTTTATTCCGAATCGTCTCAGTGCCATAGTGGAAGAGCAAATTTAGCTATGTGCGAGCAGATGAAAGTTGACCTCAGGGTGCCCACCATCGTGATAAGCGGTGCATGGAATCCGGCAATCTTCCAACCTGGGTGGATTGCGCGCCACCTCTTTGAGGTTCCCGAGGGGACGAAAAAGCTCCTCGCAGAGGTTGTGACCAACAACGGCGAGCGCCAAATTCGCTATCTAGACAACGTAGGCATTTCGGTTGTCTACGAGCGAATTGAGTTTTTCATCAACTCCCTGGACGACGAATGCATCTCCACCTGCGAGAAGGCAGCGATCAATGTACTCAAAACGCTTTATCACACTCCGGTTGGTCCGTTCGGGTTAAATTTTCAGTTTTGCGATGAAATAAATGATGGAATTCTATGGAAAAATACTCACTAACGAAAAAGTAGAGGAGATGTTTACACTAAAGAGCCAGAGCGTTACATCTGTTCTCGACTACGCTGAAAATGTCGATCTAAATTTTACGCGTAATTTATCCGGGTCGAATTTTCAGGTTAATTTTAACTATCATCATGCGGGGCTTACGTCTCAACAAGTTTGCGACGTGTTGAGTGGAAGCATTCAGAGGTACTATGTCGCCGCGCAGGATCTGCTTTGCAAGCTGTATGAGGCAACAGAATTTTCTCCAATCGTTCATAACTTCAACGAAATACTTAAAGAGAAAATCGGTAGGGAGGTTTAATGAAGACAGAGATATCGGGGACGTACGTTGAATTTGGCCGAGATAGAAATTTTGACCATTCAACGAGGAGCGAATTGGTCCAAGTGGAGCGCGTAAGAACGATTACTGCTAATGTAACATCCGACAAGGGCGGCAGCACGGCTCTCACGAACCGCAGGCTAAAGGGGTCAAGAGAGGTTCTGCCGGGCAACACGCGCGTGCGAGGTTAACCGGCGTGACATGGACTTCATTTTCTGTGGCGGCGACGAGTACGATGCTAAAAGTCTCCTTCAAGGTGACATTCTTCTGAGAACGCAGTTGCTCGCCGACTCCATTTCTCAGGCGCACCGGTATTATGCGGAGGCGGAGGATTATTCCCACTTCGCTATTCTGACGCAGTCTTGTGACCTGGTCAGGCGGAGCAATGAGGGCCCCCATGCAAAGTACATAACAATCGCCGCCATCCGTCCAGTGCATGTGGCGCTGCAGCGTTTCGTTGAAAGATATCGAGACAAGAAGATTGAATTGCCACTTAGGGTCTGCGACTTAAAGGCTGAACAGGCTGCAAAACAATTCTTGGAGCGGCTCCTAAATAATACCGCCGAAGGCTATTTTTTTCTCAAGAAGGGGAGCGTTGACACAATAACTGAAGATTGTTGTGTGTTTCTCCCGCTATCTATAGCCCTTCGGACGTCCGAACACTACGACGCGTGCCTTAAAGCTAAGGTAGGCCAGATGAACGACGTTTTCGCGGCGAAACTTGGTTGGTTAACCGGTAATATGTATTCTCGCGTCGGCACGCCAGATATTTATGATCGTATTGCTCAGCCAGATAAGTTCAAAGATGAATTTGTTAGAGACGCATTGGAAGGTAGCGCGATATATTGGCTGAGCAAGCGGCAGACCAAGGTCTTGAGGGATGAGATCGCTAACTGGAGGAAAGGCCGTGCCGACCAAGCGGTTCCCAAAGAGATACTCGAAGATATTTTGTCAAACCTGCCAAACGATGCGTCTATATTGGCTGATGCTGTCGTCAGTCACCTAAAGGCGCGTGGATTTATCATTAACGATGACGACACTCTACAGCGTGCAAAGCAGACCCTAGTGAACTTTCCAACTTTCGAATCATTGGCGCGGCAGCGTTAGTCATTTCCTTTGTCACCTCGCATGCTGCCAAAAGAGTATCGTAATAGGAGTCCTGCGGTTATACGTCCGAGATTCCCGTTTGATCGCACGCTGTAGCGTTAAGCAAGCTAGCTTCTGTTGGCAATACGCAATATATTGATGTTGGTTCCATTCTCTCGGATGTAAAGCGCGCCAACCCCACATCACATCTGCCTAGGCCGACAGCCCCCGACGAACCCCGCAAAAAACTTATCCCCGCATCACCGCGCCGCCCGTATATTCACCCTTGTTCTTGTTCCAGAGGGACGCGGGGCTCGAGACCGGCTCGTCATCTGCGGAATGGGAATGCGGTGCCTGAGGAATCCGCGGGGGATCTGGCTGGGTGGTAACGCAGGCCGGCCTCGCGGTGGGACTAACGAACCCGCACTCAGGGGTCACTCGCCGGCCCACCTGTTTGCTGAGAATGCGCAGGTCTAAGGCATGCGACGCGGAAGACGTGGCGTAAAACGGCCAGTAGCGTAGGAGGCTCAGCTGGCGCATGCCATGTTGGAGAAGAGGCGGCGATGGCCAAAATATCACCGCGCGCGGGCAGCCGGGAGGCTGCACATTATAGACTAAGGACCAGCCTCACGGCGGCCCGCGCCGTCCCTCTATCGGGACGGGAATGAAGGAGAATGCGAGCAAAGCCTCGCGGGCGCGGCCCGGCGAGGGGATTGGTGTTTGGCTCTTTGACATTGCGGCTTTGCTCGGCGTCAGCGCCGCTCAACCCGTGTCGTCACCGCTAGCCCGGCGTCGCCCCGGCCGGCAGAGCCGGGGGCTATTTGCTTCGCAGCCCGGTATGCGCTCGCGGAGAAGCCGATGGGTCCCGGCTCGGGGGCCGAGACGACGAAGGAGGGGGTCCCGGGGCTCGGGGGCCGCGGACGGCGCGGAGTTCAGGGGCGGCCAGCGGCGGGGAGGCTGGCTCCTTCACAGTGAGGCTTGGTGCGGCGGCATGCGCCGCTCAATCGCCGTTCGCCCGCCGCTTCCCGGCGTCGCCCCGGCCGTGAGAGCCGGGGGCTATGCGCGCCCACGGCTGGCAGTGCTCGGGGAGAAACCAATAGGTCCCGGCTCGGAGGCCGGGACGACGAAGGACGGGGGACGCGGACGACGAAGGGGGAGAGGCGCGGGAGGGCCGGACGATGCCGAGGAGAGGCGCGGCTTCGCGGCTGCGACGACGAGGGGGGTACCCGGTGCCCAGAGCGGCCCCAGCCGCTGTCGTCGCGAGCCCGGCGCATGCGCGCGTTTCGGGCGGCGGTCAGAGGGGTTGCGCGCCGCGCTTGTTGGCGATGACGGCTTCTTCCAGGTCGAGTTCGCGCTCGATGCGGCGGCGGGATTCGTCGTTGATTTTGCCGTCTTGCAGCAGCTGGTAGATGCGGTCGCGTTCCGCCGCGATGAGGTCGATGCGCAGCTGGGAGGTCATGGCGCCGCTCTCGACCCCGTCGGTCGACCGTCTTCGGCAGCCGTTTCACCCGGTAGTCTTGATGGGCGCGCAGGACGCCCAGCACTTCGGGCGGAACCGAGCGTGTCGGCCTCAAGCGCGGCAAGGCGCTCTTCCGCCACCCGAAGCGTATCCCAGCGGGCGGCCAGCTCCGCCTCGTGCTCCTGCATATGCTCGTCGTGCCGGGTTTGGGCGAGGCCGAGCCAGCGGACGACGGTGGGAAGCAGCAGACCCTCTCCCACCAGCGTGATCAGGATGACGCCGAAGGTGATGAAGAAAATCAGGTCGCGATAGGGGAAGGGTTCGCCGCTTTGCGTGGTGAACGGGATCGCCAGGGCCGCCGCCAGGGACACGACGCCCCGCACGCCGAGAAAAGCGATCAGCGTCGCCGACTGCCAGGGCGGCGAGGGATCGCGGCGGGCGAGCGACGGGATGAGCCAGCGCGGCAGATAGACGGAGGGGTAAACCCAGACGATGCGGGCGAGGATTACGACGGCGACGGTCACCAATGTGCCGACCACGAGATCGGTCAGCGGGAAGGCGCTGGCGCGGTCGAACAGCGCCCGGGCTTCCAGGCCCGTGAGCAGGAAGATGAAGCCCTCCAGCAGGTAGATCACCAGATCCCAGAAGAAGATGCCCTGCAGGCGCGTCGCGGCCGGGATCAGCAGCGGCCCGTTCCAGCTGACGAACAGCCCGGCGGCGACGGTCGCCAGCACGCCTGAGCCGCCGAGTTGCTGCGGCACCCAGAAGGCGAGATAGGGCGTCATCAGCGACAGGGTGATTTCGACGCGCGGATCGGCGGCCCAGCGGCGCAGGCGAAGGCTGACCCAGCCGACGCCGATGCCATAGGCGATCTCGCCGACGACGATGAGGGCGAATGTCCCGGTGGCCTCGGGAAACGAAAACAGGCCGGTGCTCACGGCGGCGACGGCGAACCGGTATAGGATGAGGGCGGTCGCGTCGTTCGCCAGGCCCTCGCCTTCGAGCACGACGAGGAGGCGGCGCGGCAGCCCCAGGCGGCTTGCGATGGCCAGCGGCGCGACCACGTCGGGCGGGGCCACGATGGCGCCGAGCACGAAGGCGACGGCGAGCGGCATCCCGAGCAGCCAGTGCACGGCGAATGCGACCGCGCAAGCCGTAAACACGACGGCACCGAGGGCAAGCAGGATGATCGGGCGCAGATTGAAGCGGAATTCCCGCCAGCTCATCGCCACCCCGGCCGAATAGATCAGCGGCGGCAGCATGACGAGCAGCACCAGTTCCGGCGCCAGGTCGATTCGCGGCAGGGCGGGAACCAGTGCCAGCCCCACGCCCGCAATGACCAGAAGAATGGATGGAGCGATGTTCAGCCGGCGCGAGGCAATCGCCACCACGACCAGAACCACCACCAGGAGAAACAATGTTTCGAGTGTCGCCACCATGAGCCCATCCGACCGCCGCTCGGGCGATCATAGAGTGCGCAGTCCGTAATGAAATGGAATTGTGCCCGTGCGCCGGGTCAGTGGCGCAAGTCTGCATCTTTTCTGGTCTTGCATACTAAATTGTATGCAATTTTGCGTATCGAGCCATTCCCGCGCACCGCTGCGAACCGCCCGATTTCGTTGGCCAGCAGCGTTTCGCCGTGCCTTTCAGCAAGTGGCACGCCGCTTGCTAAGCCTCCGTCAGAGACTTCGTCAGATCTGGGGGCCGCCATGAAGCGCCGCGATTTTCTTAAAGCCGTCACCGCCACCGCAGCCGCCAGCGCCATTCCGGCACCGGCGATCTGGACCTCCGCCAGGGCGCAGTCTCACAAGGATACGTTGCTGTTCGTCACCGAGGCCGGGCCGAACAATTTCGACATTCAGGGGGTCGGCACCAACCGGCCGGGCTACGAGGTGTCGTGGAACTGCTACGACCGGCTGATCTCTTACGGCTCCAAGACGCTGCCCGACGGGACGCTGTCCTACGACCGCGACACGTTCGTTCCCGAACTGGCCGAGGAGTGGAGCACGACGCCCGAGGCAATCACCTTCAAGCTGCGCAAGGACGCCAAATTCCACGACGGCACGCCGATCACCGCGAACGACGTCAAATGGTCCTTCGACCGCGCGGTAACGGTGGGCGGCTTTCCGACCTTCCAGATGAAGGCGGGATCGCTGGAGAAGCCGGAGCAGTTCGTCGTCGTTGACGACCACACATTCCGCGTCGATTTCATCCGCAAGGACCGGCTGACCATTCCCGATCTCGCCGTGATCGTGCCCGCCATCTACAATTCGGAGCTGATCAAGAAGAACGCGACCGAGAAGGATCCCTGGGGCCTGGACTATACCAAGGTCAACATTGCCGGCGGCGGGGCATACAAGGTGGTGAAATCGCAGCCCGGCAGCGAAGTCGTCTACGAGCGCTATGACGACTGGAAATGCGGCCTCCTGCCTAAGCTGAAGCGGATCGTGTGGCGCATGGTGCCGTCGGCGGGCAACCGGCGGGCGCTGATCGAGCGCGGCGATGCCGACATTTCCTTCGACCTGCCGTCCAAGGATTTCGCCGAGCTGAAAGCGGCGGGCAAGGTGAATGTCACCTCGACGCCGATCGGCAACGGTATCTGGTATCTCGGCATGAACGTGAAGAAGGCGCCCTTCGACAATCTCATGGTCCGCCAAGCCGTCGCCTATGCCGTGCCCTACCAGAAGATCATGGACGCGGTGATGTTCGGCCTTGCCAAGCCGATGTTCGGCGCCAGAGACAACGTCGCGGAGGAGCCGGTTTGGCCCCAGCCGCATGGCTATAATATAGACCTGGAGAAGGCCAAGGCCCTGCTCGCCGAAGCGGGCTATGGCGACGGCTTCGAGACGACGCTGTCCTTCGACCTTGGCCTTGGCGTCATCGGCGAGCCGCTCGCGGTGCTGGTGCAGGAGAGCCTCGGGGCCATCGGCATCAAGACCACCATCAACAAGATCCCGGGCGCGAACTGGCGCAGCGAGCTGATCAAGAAGGAGCTGCCGATGATCGTCAACTTCTTCTCCGGCTGGCTCGACTATCCCGAATATTTCTTCTTCTGGACCTATCACGGCCAGAACGCCGTGTTCAACACGATGAGCTATCAGGATGCCGGCATGGACGCGCTGATCGACGGCGCGCGCAAGGCGGCGGCCGAAGGCCATACGGCGGCCTACGACAAGGACGTCGATGGCTTCATCGACAAGGCCTTCGCAGAAGTGCCGCGCATTCCGCTGTTCCAGCCCTATCTCAACGTGGCGATGCAGAAGAACATCACCGGCTATGAATATTGGTTCCACCGGCAGCTGGATTACCGGACGCTGGCGAAGGGCTGACCGGATTTGCCGGATGGACATGGCGATGCGATCAAATTGGAAATGCTGCCCATCCTGCCTGGCGCTCTCACGCGGGGAGAGGGCGGACGCGCGGCGTCCGGGTAAGGGCGCGCGGCCTATCGCCAGGCGCCAGTCCCCCAACCCTCGGGAGAGAGTGAAGCGGGTCGGGTCATGCTGACGATGATATTAAAACGTCTTGCCACCGTCGTTCCGAGCCTCGTCGGCGTGGTGATCGTAACGTTCCTGCTGACGCGGGCGCTGCCGGGCGATCCGGCGGCCTATTTCGCCGGGGGAGCCGCGACTCCGGACGCCATCGAACAGGTGCGGCAGCGTCTGGGCCTCGACAAGCCACTGCCGCTGCAATTCGTCCGCTATGTCGGCGATCTGGCGCGGGGTGATCTGGGCGTCTCGCTCACCACCGGCCAACGCGTCACGCAGGACATTGCGGCGCGCTTGCCGGCATCCGCCGAGCTGACGCTGCTGGGGCTGCTGTTTTCAATATCGCTCGCTGTACCTCTCGGCGTCTTCGCCGCGCTGCGGCCCGGCTCGTGGATCGATCATAGCTGCCGGGTGGTGGCGACCGCCGGCGTCTCGCTGCCTGTATTCTTTACCGGGCTGGTCCTGGTTTACGTCTTCTACTATCTGCTCGGCTGGGCGCCCGCACCGCTCGGGCGGTTGGATTTCTATTACAGCGGGCCGCCGCAAATCACCGGCTTCTACCTCATCGACAGTCTTCTCGCGGGCGATCTGGAGGTGTTCTGGGCCAGCCTGAAGCAGATCATCCTGCCGGCGCTGACGCTGGGCATCTTCTCGATCGCACCGATCGCGCGCATTACACGCGCCTCGATGCTGGCGGTCCTCGCCTCCGATTTCGTGCGCACCGCCCGCGCCAGCGGCCTCGCCCCAACCACCGTCATCATCACCTATGCGCTCCGGAACGCGCTGCTGCCGGTGATTACCACGCTCGGCATGGTGTTCTCGTTTTTGCTCGGCGCGAACGTGCTGGTGGAAAAAGTGTTCGCCTGGCCCGGCATCGGCTCTTATGCGGTCGAGGCGCTGATCGCGTCGGACTTCGCGCCGGTGCAGGGCTTCGTGCTCACCATGGCTGTCATGTATGTGGCGCTGAACATGGTGATCGACATTCTCTATGGACTGATCGACCCGCGCGTGAGGATCGAGGCATGACGGACGCAAGCCTGAGCCCCGCCCCTCGCGCCGGCACCGGGCTGTCGGCGGGCCTCGCCCATGCGCGCTATGTGATGTCGGAAAATCCGGTGACCGGCTTTGCCTTCGCGCTGTTCATGCTGATCGTCATCGCGGCGGCGATCGGCCCGTCCATCGTGCCCTACAATCCGCTGGCGAGCGATACGGATGCGGCATTGCATGCACCCTCGCTGGCGCATTGGTTTGGCACCGATCAGCTCGGGCGCGACGTGTTCAGCCGGGTGGTCGTGGCGACAAGGCTGGATTTCCTGATCGCGGCTTTTTCCGTCGCGCTGGTGTTCCTGGTTGGAGGACTGGCGGGCATAGCCGCCGGTTTCTTCGGCGGCTGGACCGACCGCATCGTCAGCCGCCTTGCCGATACGATCATGGCTTTCCCGCTGTTCGTTCTGGCAATGGGCATCGTCGCGGCGCTCGGCAACAGCGTGCAGAATATCGTGCTGGCCACCGCCATCGTCAATTTCCCGCTCTATGCGCGCGTTGCGCGCGCCGAGGCCAAAGTGCGCCGCGAGGCCGGTTTCGTGCAGGCGGCACGCCTCTCCGGCAACAGCGAGGCGCGGATCATGCTGGCGCACATCCTGCCGAACGTCCTGCCGATCATGATCGTGCAGATGTCGCTGACCATGGGCTACGCCATCCTGAACGCGGCGGGCCTGTCCTTCATCGGGCTGGGCGTGCGTCCGCCGACGCCGGAATGGGGCATCCTGGTCGCCGAAGGCTCGGCCTTCATGGTTTCGGGCGAATGGTGGATCGCCTTCTTTCCGGGTCTTGCGCTGATGGTCGCGGTATTCTGCTTCAACCTGCTGGGCGATGGTCTGCGCGACATCGCCGATCCGCAGCGGCGCACCTGATGCGCCGACGCATTCACTTCGTTCACGCGCCATCGCACCAGGATTTTTGCTTTTACATCAATTTTGCCAAACTCCGGCTGAAGCCTTCGTTTGGATCGATGCATTTGAGGAGGCAATGACATGACCCCAACTCCGCTGCTCGACATCCGCGATCTCACCGTCGAATTCGCCACACGGCGCGGCACCGTGCGCGCAGTACGCCAGATCGACATTGCGGTGGCCAAGGGCGAGACGGTCGGCATTGTCGGCGAGTCCGGCTCGGGCAAGTCCGTCACCTCCTATGCGGTGATGCGGATTCTGGACCGGGCGGGACGGATCGCCGAGGGCTCCATCCGCTTCAGCGGCGTCGATATCGGCGCCGCGAGCGAGAAGGCGATGCGGGAGCTGCGCGGCCGCGAAATCTCGATGGTCTTCCAGAACCCGCGCGCCGCCCTCAATCCCATCCGCAAGGTCGGGCATCAGATCGAGGACGTGCTGCGCGAGCACGCGCTGGCCGGCGCCAACAATGCGCGCGAGATGGCGATCTCGATCCTGGAGAAGGTGCGGATCGCGAATCCGGCGGAGCGCTATCACGCTTATCCGTTCGAGATGTCCGGCGGTATGTGCCAGCGCGTCGTCATCGCCATCGCGCTCGCCTGCCGGCCGCAATTGCTGATTGCCGACGAGCCGACCACCGGGCTTGACGTGACGACGCAGAAAACCGTCATGGACCTCGTCACCGAGCTGACGCGCGAGCGCGGAATGTCCACCATACTCATCACGCATGACCTCGGCCTCGCCGCCGCCTATTGCGACCGCGTCATCGTCATGGAAAAGGGGCAGGTCGTCGAAACCGCCAGTGCGAAGACCATCTTCACGGCGCCTGCCCACCCCTACACGCGTAAGCTGATGCGGGCGACGCCCAGGATTGGCTCAAAGCTCGCCGATCTGCTGCCGGAGGCGAGCGGCATACCGGCGCCGGGCCGAACCAACGGGCCGGCCGGTCAGGGCGCGGGCAAGAACGAGCCGCTGCTGCTGGTCGAGAACCTCGTCAAATCCTATGCCCGCCAGGACGAGCGCGGCGTGTTCGCCAAGCTTTTCAACCGCAAAAGCGGCATTGAGACGGCGCCGCCGCCCTTCCGCGCCGTGGACGGCATCAGCTTTTCCATCGCGCGGGGCGAGAGCGTCGGCCTCGTCGGGGAGTCTGGCTGCGGCAAGTCCACCACCTCGACCATGCTGATGCGTCTCATCGATGCCAGCGGCGGACGCATCCTGTTCGACGGCGAGGATATCGGCGCTATCCCGGCGCGCAGCTTTGCCCGGCTGCCGCAGCGCCGCCGCATCCAGATGGTGTTCCAGGACGCCACCGACAGCCTCAATCCGCGTTTCACCGCCGCCCGCGCCATCGCCGACCCCATCCTGCAGCTCAGCGCCGAGCGCGGCTCGAAGGCCGTGCGCGCCCGCTGCGAGGAACTGGCTGCTCAGGTGGGGCTGCCGCTGGAGTTGCTCGACCGCTTCCCGCATCAGCTCTCCGGCGGACAGAAGGCGCGTGTCGGCATTGCGCGGGCCATCGCGTCGCGGCCCGACCTCGTCATTCTCGACGAGCCGACGGCGGCGCTGGATGTTTCGGTGCAGGCTGTCGTGCTCAACCTGTTGCAGCAATTGAAGGAGACGCTCGGGATGAGCTATCTTTTCGTCTCGCACGACCTGAATGTGGTGCGGCTGCTGTGCGACCGTGTCATCGTGATGCAGGCCGGGCGGATCATCGAGGAAGGGCCGTGCGAGCAAGTGCTGTCGGCGCCGCGCGAGGATTATACGCGGCAGTTGCTGGCCGCAATTCCGCATCCGCCGATGTGACGGAACGTAGAGGTAAACCATGGGCGAGCCGGACGACGCTTCGTTGACTAGTTTCATGCGCGCAGGTGCCACGCTGCTCGCCCTGCCGCTGGATGCGGCGTGGGAGGACTCGATCCGCGGCCACCTGCGGGTGACGTTGCGGCATGCGGCGCTGGTGGACGCGTTCGAGCTGCCCGACGATGCCGAACCCGCTCCGGTTTTTAGGGCATAGACCGATGGATGAATGGGCAACAGCCGCCGATATCGCCAGCGGCGTGCGCGACGGTGACATAACCGCCGCCGCCGCCGTCGAAGCCGCTCTGGCGCGCATCGAAACCCGCGACGGGCGTTACAATTCCTTCACCGCGATCACGGCCGAGCGTGCGATCGCGAAAGCGCGCAAGCTCGATGCCGCACGCGCGGCCGGCGAGGCGGTCCCGCCGCTCGCCGGCGTGCCCTTCGCGGTCAAGAACCTGTTCGACATCGAGGGCTTGCCGACGCCTGCCGGGTCCAAGATCAACCGCGACCGCTTGCCTGCCGCCGCCGACAGCCCGCTCATTCAACGCCTCGAAGCCGCCGGCGCGGTGCTGGTCGGCGCGCTGAACATGGGCGAATACGCCTATGATTTCACCGGCGAGAACATCCATGACGGCCCTTCGCGCAATCCGCATGACACCTCGCGCATGACGGGCGGGTCGTCCGGTGGTTCGGGGGCGGCGGTCGCGGGCGGGCTGGTGCCGCTATCGCTGGGCTCGGACACCAACGGATCGATCCGCGTGCCGGCATCGTTCTGCGGCCTCTTCGGGCTGAAGCCGACCTATGGACGCCTCTCCCGCGCCGGCAGCTTCCCGTTCGTCGGCAGCCTGGATCACCTCGGACCGCTGGCGCGGAGCGCCGCCGATCTCGCCCTCGCCTATGATGCGATGCAGGGATACGATCCTGCCGACCCGGTTTGCGTCGACCGCCCTGCCGAGCCAACTGCGGCGGCCCTCAGTCAGGGCGCATCCGGTCTGCGCATCGCCGTCGCCGGAGGCTATTTCAAGCGCGGCGCCTTTCCAGAGGCGATCGAGGCGCTGCAACGGGTCGCAGATGCGCTCGGGGCAAGCGATGAAATCGACATTCCGGAAGCCGAGCGCGCACGCTCGGCGGCCTATGTCATCACCACCAGCGAGGGAGCGAGCCTGCATCTGGATCGGCTGCGCCGCCGGCCCGAGGATTTCGATCCCGCTGTCCGCGACCGGCTGATTGCAGGAGCGCTGGTTCCCGGCGCCCTGATCGCCAAGGCGCAGAAATTCCGCCGCTGGTATCGCAGCGAGATCATGAAGCTGTTCGACAGCGTCGATGCGATCCTGGCCCCCGCAACGCCCTGCACCGCACCCGCCATTGGCCAGCTGACATTCGTCATCGACGGTGTGGAGATGCCGGTGCGTCCCAATATCGGCCTCTACACACAGCCGATCTCCTTCATCGGCCTGCCGGTGGTCGCGGTGCCGGTGCCGCTTCAGCCGATGCCGATCGGCGTGCAGATCATCGCCGCGCCCTGGCGCGAGGATATCGCCCTGCGGATCGCGCACGCGCTGGAGCGCGACGGCATTGCACTCGCGCCCCGACCGCCGCAATAGGAGCGCCCGCAATGGATATCGATCTGCCCGAAGCGCTCATGGAATTGCGGGCCGCGTTCGAACGCTACGAGCAGGCGCTCGTCGCCAACGAAGTGACGGCGCTGGACACGCTGTTCCTGCACGATGCGCGCACCATCCGCTATGGCGGAGGCGAAAACCTTTATGGTTTCGACCAGATCGCCGCATTCCGCGCTGCCCGCTCGCCCCAGGGCCTCGCCCGCGAGCTGACGCACACCGTGATCACCACCTATGGCCGCGATTTCGGCGTCGCCTCGACGCTGTTTCGCCGCGCCGCCCATCCCGGCAAGGTCGGACGCCAGATGCAGACATGGGTGCGGCTCGGCGGGTCGTGGCGGATCGTCGCCGCCCATGTCAGCGTCATCGACGACCCCGAGGCGCGGCCATGAGCGCTCTGCCGGGCGATACCGTGCCGCCGCGCGCTCCGCCGAAAACGCTTGCCGAGCGGCTGCGCATGCAGCTCTCCGATGATATTGTGCGCGGTGATCTGGCCCCTGGCATCGCGTTGGACGAAGCCGAGCTGGCCGAGCGCTTCCACGTCTCGCGCACGCCGGTTCGCGAGGCCATCCGCCAGCTTGCCGCCAGCGGCCTGGTCGACACCCGGCCGCATCGCAGCGCCATCGTGGCGCGGCCGGACAAGGGGCAGCTCATCGGCATGTTCGAGACGCTGTGCGAGTTGGAAGCGCTTTGCGCAGGTTTTGCGGCGGAGCGCATGACTCCGGCCGAGCAGGCGGCGTTCGGGGCCATCCACGCCTCACTGGCCCCGATCGTGCGCGAGGGCGAACCGCTGCGCTATTATGAGATCAACGATGAATTCCACTCCGCCATCTACGCCGCTGCGCATAACGCCCATCTGGAACGACTGACCACCGAAACGCGGGCGCGGATCGCACCGTTCAGCCGCGCGCAATTCCGCACGCTCGGGCGGCTGGAGAAATCCTATCACGAGCATGACGACATCGTTCGCGCGATCCTGCGCGGCGCGCGCAAGGACGCGGCGGACGCCATGCGGTCTCACATCGAGACCGTCTACAACGCATATGAGATTTACGCGCGCGGTCTCTGAAAAATGAGCAAACGCCAAATTCGCAGGCAGTACGGGGGTCGAACTATCTCGGACACAGGCCAACACGCCTGAAAAATAGCCGCCAATGACCGAAGTGGCACGTCTCTTGCTGCTCCTGGTGCACACCATACCAGAACAACAGGAGCGCTGCATGCGACGTCGCGATTTCACCAAACTGGCTTTGGCGGGCGCCGCCGCCACCGTAGCCGCCCCTGCCATCGTCAAGGCCGAGACCACCTTCAACTGGAAGATGACCAGCTTCTATGGGCCCAATGCCTATTTCTATTCGACCGGCCCCGGCAGCGCCAAAGACCTGATCAAGCGCATCGAGGACATGTCGGCGGGACGCATCAAGATCCAGTTCTACGGCGCCGGGGAACTGATCCCCGCCAACGCCGGATTCGACGCGGTCTCCGCCGGCACTGTGGAGATGAACTACGCCAACTCCTATTTCTGGACCGGCAAAACCTTCGCCGGGCAATATTTCTGCGCCGTGCCGTTCGGCATGAATTTCGTCGGCCTGAATGGATGGATGTACGACGGCGGCGGTTTGGAGCTGTGGCACGAGGTCTATGACAAGTTCAATCTGGTGCCCTTCCTCGCCGGTAATACGGGCGTGCAGATGACCGGCTGGTTCCGCAAGCCTATCGAGAAGGTGGAAGACCTCAAGGGTCTCAAAATGCGCATTCCGGGCCTGGCGGGGCGCGTCTATCGCGAGCTTGGCGTTGATGCCATGCTGCTGGCGCCGGGTGACATCTTCCCCTCGCTGGAACGCGGCGTCATCGATGCGGCGGAATTCGTCGGCCCGTATCTGGACCGCCAGCTCGGCCTGCAAAAGGTCGCCAAATATTACTACACGACCGGCTGGCACGAGACCGCCACCGCCAGCGAACTCACCATCAACAAGGCCGCCTGGGCCTCGCTGCCGCCGGATCTGCAAGCCATCGTCGAGAATGCCTGCATGGCCTGCAACGCGCGCGGCGAGGCCTGGTGCCAGAAGGTCAACGCAGAAGCAATGGACGATCTGATCAAGAATCAGGGCGTGATCGCGCAGCCCCTGCCCGATCCCGTCGTCGAAGCGCTGCGCGAGGCCAATGCGCGGATTTTGGCGGAAGCGGTCGAAAAAGACCCCGTTACCAAGAAGGTGCACGAGTCCTACATGGGCTACATGGCGACCTACCGGCAGTGGGCCAAATATAGCGAAGCCCCCTATTACGCCAAAATTCTCGGCGTCTGAGTGAGCGCCGAGAAGCTCGCCGCCGCGATCGACGCTTTCATCGATCTCGTCGGCCGTACCATCTCATGGCTGGCGCTGGCGGTCGCGCTGGTGATGGGCGCCAATGTCTTTGCCCGCTACGGCTTTTCCATCGGCTTTATCTGGGCGCAGGAGCTGGAATGGCATCTGCTGGTGCCGCTGACCCTGGTCGGCATGTCCTATGCGCTTCGGCACGGGGAGCACGTCCGCGTCGACGTGCTCTATGCGTCCTTCAGCGATCGCACCAAACACGCGATCAATGCGCTGTCGGCCGCGCTCGCGATGATCTTCTCGGCGCTCGTCATCTGGCTGTCGATGGCCTTTGTCTGGCAATCCTGGGCGATGGGCGAAGGGTCGCCCAACCCCGGCGGCATCGGCGCGCTCTATCTGATGAAGGCGATGATTCCGATTGGCTTTGCGCTCCTGTTCCTGCAATCGCTTGCGCAGGCGATCCAGTCGGCTATCGCGTTCCGGAGCGTCCATGAGCTTTGAGGTCCTCGCCACCCTGATGCTGGTGGCGTTTTTCGTGCTGCTGCTGGCCGGTATTCCGGTTGGCCTCACATTGGCGACCACCGGATTCGTCTTCGGCTATCTCGGCTTCGGCATCTCGCTGTTCAACCTCCTGCCGGCGCGCATCTTCGGGGTAGTGACGAATTACACGCTGCTCGCCATTCCGCTGTTCGTCTTTATGGGGGTGATGCTGGAGAAATCCAGACTCGCCGAGGAATTGATGGACGTCATTGGCCTCGCGGCGGGCCGGCTGCGCGGCGGGCTTGGCGTCGGCATCATCCTGGTCGGCGTCTTGATGGGGGCGACCACCGGCATCGTCGGCGCAACCGTGGTGACGCTGGGCCTGCTGACTCTGCCGGGAATGCTGCGGCGCGGCTATGACAGGGGCCTCGCCTGCGGCGTTATCTGCGCCTCCGGCACGCTGGGGCAGATCATTCCACCGAGCCTGATCCTCATTCTGCTCGCCGACATCACCAACCAGTCGGTCGGCACGCTGTTCGCGGCGGCGATGATGCCAGGATTGCTGCTCTCGGCGATCTATGTGGTCTACGTGCTGGGGCTCGGCATATTCCGGCCGGACATGGTGCCGGCGGTGCCGGAAGCGGAGCGGGCGGCTATCTCGGGCGCGCAGCTCGCCGGCAAGCTGGTGCGCGTCGTCGCGCCGCCGATAGGACTGGTCATCGCGGTGCTGGGGTCGATCATTGCCGGCATCGCGGCACCATCCGAGGCCGCCGCCATGGGCGCGCTCGGCTCAATCCTGGTCGCCGCGATCGGCCGGCGGCTGTCACGGCAGGTGATGCGCGAAACGGTCCAGGCGACCACGCGCATCTCCGCCATGGTGCTGTTCATCCTGATCTGCGCGCAGGTCTTCTCGCTCGCCTTTCGCGGGCTGCACGGCGAGAGGCTGGTCCAGGACGCCTTCACGCTGATCCCTGGCGGCATCAATGCCAGCATCTGGTTCCTGATGCTGCTGATCTTCGTGCTCGGCTTCTTCATCGAATGGATCGAGATTTCCTATATCGCGGTGCCGCTGTTCCTGCCGATCTTCATCGATGCGAACGTCAATCAGGTTTGGCTGGCGACGCTGATCTGCGTCAATTTGCAGACCTCTTTCCTGACGCCGCCATTCGGCTGGTCGCTGTTCTTCCTGCGCGGCGTGGCGCCGCCGGAGGTGACGACCGGCGATATTTATCGCGGCATCATCCCGTTCGTCGGCATGCAGGTGATCGCGCTGCTGGCGGTGTTCTTCTTCCCGGCGCTCGCAACATGGCTCCCCAAGGCCATCGGCTGGTGAGTGCCGCCGCTTTGATCGACAGGCTTGGCGATCGAACGGATTAGATGGAGGCAGCCGGGCCGGGCCGATCTCGGCCCGAAATCCCCGTGAAAACGGGGATCCAGTAAGCTATTGAACCACCGGTTAATATTGGATCCCCGCCTGCGCGGGGATTTCGAGTTTTGGCCGAGGAGCAGGCCGAACAACAGGCTTATCGCGTTCAATTCGCCCGCCCCTGCGGGTGCTTGCCCGGTGAGCCGCGATGCGAGGTTGCGGGCGAAGTCGGCGGCGAGGCGGTTCGCGACGTCGCGCACCAGCCCGGGTCGGCTGAATTGTCCCAATAGACCGGTCAGCGTGTAACCCACATCCAGATCGACGACGCTCGCGCCCGCTTCGCCGGGTGAAACCCGATAGGTGATTTCACCCCTCGCAGTGGAGCGGCCGCGAGCGTCGACGCCGCCGCCGAGAATGCGCCCCGAAAGGCTGGCGGCATCGCGTTCGATCCGCGCAGTGCCGCGAAACGCCGCTGAAATCGGGCCGATGCGCACCCGCATTTCGCCCTCGACGCGGTCGGGGCGCGCAGGCCCCGTCAGCGATGCGCCAGGCAGGCACGACGCGACCAGCTCCATGTCGCCGAGCAGGGCGAACAGCTTTTCCGGCGGGTAGGCGAGTGTAAAGCGCTGGTGGAGGCGCGCAGACGGGATGAACGCTTCGGCTTCGGGCACCCGCGCGTCCGCCTGCGGCGGCGCGGCTGCGCGCTGATCGGCCGCGCGTCGAGCGGCCACCGTTTCGCCTGCATGCGCGCCGGCCGGGCCGAGATATTTGCGCCCGCCATCCGGCTCGGCTTCTAAACCGCGCTCGCGCCGCGCCTCGATCACGCTTCGCACCGCGCGCACGATGCCGACATAGCCGGTGCAGCGGCAGACATTGCCGCTCAGCCCGAGGCGTATCTGCTTCTCACAGGAGTGTTCCAGACGCAGCACGAGATCGCGCGCGGAGATCAGCATGCCCGGCGTGCAATAGCCGCATTGCAAGGCGTGTTCGCGGACGAAGGCGGCGCGCAGCTCCGCCGTGACCTCGTCAGCGTCCAGGCCCTCGATGGTGGTGACGGCGGCGTCGCCGCAGGCCAGCGCAAGGGTGATGCAGGAGCGCACCGGCACGCCGTCGAGCAGCAGCGTGCATGCGCCGCAGACGCCGTGTTCGCAGCCTAGATGCGTGCCGGTCAGATCGAGCCCGTCGCGAAGGAAATCGGCCAGCGATGTGCGAGGCTCCACCGCCGCGTCGACACCCCGCCCATTGACGGTGAGGGACAGCCGCATCATTGCGCCGCTTCATCCAGGGCGCGGCGGAGCACCGTGACATGCAGATGGCGGTCCACGGCGTCGGACATGCCGGCGCCGGCCAAAATGGCATCGGCAGCGGCGAGGTCGAAGCGGCGCGCGAAATCGCGGGCGATCCGGCCGCCGAACAGCGGCGAGGCGTCGGCGAGGAGGATGGGCGGCCCGTCCACTGCACCAAACACCGCCCGCGCCCGTTCTGCCTCAGGGTCGATCAGGACCGCGCCGATGGCATGGGCGAAGTCTCCGGGCTTGCGGCAGGCTTTGACATAGCCCCAGCGAGCCGACGCCGCCATGACGGGCACGCGCACGGATTCGAGCATCTCGCCCGGTTGCAGCGCGGTTTCGAGCGCACCGACGATGAAATCCGCCAGCGGCAGAGTGCGCGTTCCGGCGCCGCTCCCGAGCGTCGCCCGCGCATCGAGCGCGATGAGCGCCGTCACCCAATCGGCGGCCGGATCGGCGTGGCTGAGGCTGCCGCCGATGGTGCCGCGATTGCGCACCGCGCGGTAGGCGATGGTGCTCGCCACGCGCCGCATGGCGCCGCGCGTCGCGTCGGGTACGCGGCCGTCTTCGATATCCGCATGGGTGACGCAGGCGCCGAGAACGAGGTCGACGCCGTCGCGCTCCGCCTGCCGCAACTCGGGCAGGCCGGAAATGTCGATGACGAGGTCCGGCTCTACCAGCCGCAAATTAAGCATCGGGCCGAGGGACTGACCTCCGGCGATGATCTTAGCAGTCGGCCCCTCGTCGGCCAGCAACGCGAAAACGCCGTCCAGACCCCGGCCGGGCGGGCATAGCGAAAGGACGCCGGTTTCACGCCGCCGGCCTTAGCCGCGTGCTCAGCACTGCCTCAACGATGCGGCGCGGCGTGATGGGCGAGCGCAAAAGCTCGATGCCGAGGCCCTTGAGCGCATCGTTGACCGCGTTGGCGATCGCAGCCGGCGGGGCGATGGCACCGCCTTCACCGATGCCCTTGACGCCGAATTCGGTGTAGGGCGAAGGCGTCTCCATGTGATCCAGGCGCGGCTCGGGAATGTCCGTTGCGCCCGGCAGCAGATAGTCGGCGAAGGTGGAGGCGAGCGGCTGCCCGCTGGCGTCGAACGGCATCTCCTCATAGAGCGCGGTGCCGATGCCCTGGGCGAGGCCGCCATAGATCTGGCCGTCGACGATCATCGGGTTCACCAGCACGCCGCCATCCTCGACGATGACGTAGTCCAGGATTTCGACCGTTCCGAGATCGGGATCGACCGCGACCGTGACCGCGTGAGCGGCATAGCTGAACGTGCCGCTGTCGCGCAGCGGCTTATAGCCGGCGGTCGCCTCCAGCCCGCGCGGATCGATGCCAGGCGGCAGGTCCTGCGGATGCCGATACCAGGTGCGAGCGATGTCGGCGAGGCCGACGCTGGCGGCGCCGTCGGTGATGCGACCATCGGCAAGCCGCACTCCCTCAGCGTCGGCCTGGAGCAGCCAGGCGCCGATGCGCGTGGCGCGCGACGCAAGCGCGCATCGTCCCCGGATAATCGCGCCGCTCGGCAATGCACCGCTGATCGCCAAGGCGATCAGGACGGACATCGCCGAAACGGCCGACTGGGGCGACACGATCTCGGTCGGCGATGCCATCCGCGTTACACTCGTTCCGGCCTATCATTGGTCGACGCGCGTCCTCGGCGACCGAAGGATGGCGCTGTGGTGCGGCTTCGTCATTCAGTCTCCGGCGGGTCTGGTCTACGTTGCCGGCGACACGGCTTATGGCGGCGGTTCCATCTTCTCCGACATTCGCAAGGCTTTCGGCGCACCCGACGTCGCGATCCTGCCGATCGGCGCCTATGAGCCCAGATGGTTCATGAAAGCACAGCACGCCAACCCGGATGAGGCCGTGCGGATCATGATGGACTGCGGCGCAAAGCAGGGGCTCGGTGTCCACTGGGGCACGTTCCAACTCACCGACGAGGCGCGATGGGCGCCGAAGGAAGCGCTGGCCGCGGCGCTACGCGATCACCACGTCCCTGCGAATCGGTTTATCGCGCTCGAACCGGGTGACGTTTGGTCGAAGATCGGTTGATGCTCCATCTTTGGATCGGCAAGTCATAGGCCGCAGGTCGCCGCGCGGCTCCTTTGTGCGCGACCACCTGACCGGGGTGAGCACGATTGTATCGCAGGGAACAGCGAGCGTGCGCCATTTCGGGCAAACCTTCTCCATCGCTTTAAGATCAAACGAGATGAAGCATTAGATGGAGAAAAACGATGCGTAACGTCTTCTTTTTGGCACTTGCAGCCTTTTTCTACGTTGTGAGCGCCCAAGCCAACGCTGATGCGGCACAATGTCGAGTCACAACAACAGACACTAAAGTTAAGGAACCAGGCAAGTCGGCTACAGATATTTGGGATGGAGAGTTTTTCTGGTCGAATGATTCGGACTGCAAATACTTACGTGATGGAGCTTATTGGTGCGGCACCCCTTCTGGAGCGTTTGTATTACAGGGGTATCCAGAGAAAAAAGTGCATTATACCGCAGGCGCAAGTTCTGTGGACTGCTTTGAGGGGAACGCGCGGTACGGCGGATAGGATCTCGCAAAGGAAGCCCGTGGGCTCCCACCGATGGACCACGATGTTCTCGTCGCGGGGGCCGGAATAGATAAACCGGCCCCTCAGGCTCGTAACCTCGTCGATGTAGGCAAATCAAATTGACTTATTGCTCCGTCCTTTCGATCATCGAGCCAGTCCCGGCTTGCGGAGGCGCGCATGGATCTGAATTTGCCGCGGGTGACGTATTCCAATATCGGCGTCGATTTTTCTCCGGTGCATGCGCATTTGGACAGCCTCATTGCCGGCTTCGAGAAGCAGTCGCTTGGCGAGGAATGGCGCACGCCTTTTGCCTCCGGAGCCGTCCAAAGCATTGCCAGTCCGATCGATTCGGATATCTCGCTAGGCCGGTTTCCAGTCTCCAAGGCGACCGACGTCAAAGCGGCGGTCAGCGCCGCCCGCTCCGGCGCGAAACTCTGGAATACCGCCTCGCTGAAGGAGCGCCTTGCCTTCGCCGACCGATGGAAAAGAGTGCTGGCAGAGCAGAAATACCAGCTCGGGCTCGCCGCACTCTACGAGATCGGGAAATCGCGCATGGAGGCGGTGGGCGAGGCCGAAGAAGCCGTTGATATGGTCGACTACTATTCGTCGGTGTTGCGCTCGAACAATGGCTACACGCTTGCGATGAGCGAGCTGGTGGCGAACGAGACCGCCCGCAGCGTGCTCAAGCCCTATGGCGCATTCGCCGTCATTGCGCCGTTCAACTTCCCGCTCGCCCTTTCCATCGGCATGATTTCGGGCGCCCTGCTGACGGGCAATGCGGTCGTCTTCAAGCCGTCTCCCGGATGCGCACTGACCGGGCTGCTCATCGCCGACACCATAAGCAAGGCCGGTCTGCCGGAGGGCGTATTCAATATCATTCTGGGCGATGGCGAGGTCGGCCGCCTGCTGGCGACGGACGAAAACATCGATGGGGTCGCTTTCACCGGCTCGCATCGCACGGGCATGAGCATCTTCCGCCACATGGCGAGCCAGCCCTACATGAAACCCGTCATTGCCGAGATGGGTGGAAAGAATCCGGCCTACGTCACACGAAACGCTGATCTGGACCGCGCCGCACAGGGCATTGCGCGCTCGGCCTTCGGCCTTCAGGGGCAGAAATGCTCGGCCTGTTCGGTGGCCTATGTCGACAACACCATCAAGGACGAATTCATCTCAAAACTCGTGGCCGTCACCGCTAAGCTGATCGTAGGTGATCCGCGCAAGGCCGAGACCTTCATGGGCCCTGTTTACGGGGATGCAGCGATCGATCGCTTCAGATTGGCGGTTGCGCAGGCGCTAGAGAGCGGCAAAGTGCACTTCGGGGGGAAGGCGCTTCTCCAGGGCTTTTTCCGACAATTACGTGCTGCCGACCGTCGTCGAGCTCCCGGAGCCGAGCACTCTCACGCGCGAGGAGCTGTTCATACCATTCCTCGTTGTCCGCGGCGTCGATGGCCTCGAATCGGCGCTCGCCGAGGGCAATGATGTCGCCTATGGCCTCACCGCCGGCATTTTCACGCGCGACGAAGACGAGTTGCGATATTTCCTCGATCATGCCGAAGCGGGCGTCCTTTACGCCAATCGTGCGAGCGGGGCGACGACCGGCGCATGGCCCGGCGCACAGCCGTTCTGTGGCTGGAAAGGAACCGGAGTGAGCGGCAAGGGAGGGCTCGGCGCCTACTTCCTCCCGCAGTTCATGCGCGAACAGAGTCAGACCATCATGACCCGGTGAGTTGCGGCGAACGCCTCGCCGCCTGTTCGCAGCCCGCGCTGCCTCGCCTTGCATCGACGCGAGCCCGCCCATGAGCGCCCCCCGCAATGTCCTCGCGCAAATATCTGAACGGAAGCCGCACTTGACGCATGCGGAATAAAGTCTCGATCCAGGGAGTACGTCGATTGTCGCGCCAGCCAAACGCAGCGGATGCTTCGGTGCCGGCCGAGCCGCCGCCGTCCAACCTTTTTTACCTGTCGGGCCTCCGGCGGCCGCTCGTCGACCGCGCCGAGGGTATTTACATCTACACCCGCGACGGGCGCCGCTTCATCGACGGCTCCAGCGGGCCGGTGGTGGCCAATCTCGGCCACGGCAATCGCAATGTGCTGGCGGCGATGCAGCGGCAGATAGAGAAGGCAACCTTCGCATACCGTCTGCATTTCGAGAACGAGCCGGCCGAAACGCTCGCCACCCGGCTCGCGGCACGGATGCCGGAAGGCCTCGACCGGGTTTTCTTTGTCTCCGGGGGCTCTGAAGCGGTCGAGTCCGCCCTGAAGCTGGCGCGCCAATGGGCGGTCGTCACCGGCCAAGGCGGGCGCTGGAAAGTGATAGGCCGGTTTCCATCCTATCACGGCGGGACCATGGGCGCGCTCAGCGTCACCGGCGACCTCGCGCTCACCGAGACTTTCACGCCGCAAATTCGCGGCATGCCGACCGTGCCCGCCCCGACCGCCTATCGCGACCGGGACAAGTTGTCGATGGAGGAGCGCGGCACCAAATATGCGGACGTGCTTGAGGCATGCATATTGGCGGAAGGACCGGCAACCGTGCTCGCCTTCATCACGGAACCGGTCGGCGGCGCCGCGACCGCCGCGCTCGTCCCTCCCGACAGCTATTTCCCACGCATCCGTGAAATCTGCGACCGCTACGGCATTTTGCTGATCCATGACGAGGTGATGACCGGGGCCGGGCGCACCGGACGCTTTCTCGGTGGCGACCATTGGGGCTGCCGGCCGGACATCATCGCGCTTGCGAAGGGTCTGGGTGCAGGCTATGCGCCGCTCGGCGCGATGGTCGCGCATCGGCGGCTCGTCGAGCCGGTGCTTCGGTCCGGCGGCTTCCAGCACGGATACACCTATGCCGGCAATCCCCTTGCCTGTGCGGTCGGCGTTGCCGTGCTCAGCGAACTCGACCGGCTCGGCGCCATCGAGAATGCGGCGGCGATGGGCGATTATCTCAAGGGCCAGCTTGAACGGCTTGCCGGTCGCTATTCCTTCATGGCTGGCGTGCGGGGCAAAGGCCTGCTCATCGGTGCCGACCTCGTCGCCGACCAAGAGACCTTTGCGCCCTTGCCCAAATCCCTGAATGCCGCGGCGCGGCTGCTCGCCCTCGCCTATGATCGCGGGCTGATCCTCTACGGACGGCGCATTCGCGGCGATGGCCTGGAGCTCGACAACATCATCGTCGCGCCGCCGCTGATCATCACGCGCGAGGAGGTTGACGAGATGCTCGGCATTCTCGATGCGAGCCTTGCGGCGCTCGCCATGGAATTCAACCTGCCGGCGGAGGTCTGACCGATGGCCAGACGCCGGCCGACGCCATCGCCCAGCCGAGGCTGGCGCCTCTATTCAGGCTTGAACAGGAAGTCGATCGAGTAGGGTACCCAGCCCCTCTCACTTTCCTGATGCAGCCAGAAATAGGCGGTTTGCTGATCGAAATCGACTATGGCGCGAGCGATTGTATTCCTGTTGAGAATGCTCTTCGACTTGCCGTGCGACTGATCTCCGACCAGCCTTGTCATCGATGCAACGTCCATGGATTGCGCTGCCATCGCGCTTGCATCTTTAAATCGATGATGCGAACTCCCGCTGGCGACCAGACCGCGCTGGCCGAGAACCGGATCAAGCAAATGATTGGTGTGAACAAACGGCGTTCCGGGCCTGGTCACCCGATGCTGCGTCGCCGTGCACTCGATACTGGTCAGACCTTCCGGCACGATCGACCAGGGTATGGGCAAATCCGGAGCTGCGCGGAACGGCAAGAATCCCGTCCAGATCAGCCGCGCCAAATCGGAGTTCACTCAATGCCCGTGCGATGGCGTGCTTCGGAACGCCATCTCGACTATCCGCATGCGAAATACTGTTGATGGCCTGCACATGACCTCGGGACGAGATGCTCAACGCGACCCCGCCCAATGGAGCGCCGTAATAGTAGAGCTCTAGCGAGGTCGTGTCTCCCGCCCGCTTCTTCAGGACGCAGATTTCCGTCGCTGCATCCGGATCCCAATCCTCATTATGCCCGATCAGACGCCCTTCATTTGTGACGATTGTTGTGCACCTCTCAGATGGATCCGGCGAAAGCTGATCTTCGATCGCGACCGCCCAAAGCGCCAACAACTCAACGTCGGCTGCATTTGCGTAAGACTGCAGCTCGGCCACATAGTCGGGAAAGTACTTTTCCGTTTGCTGCAAAAGCATCCGTGCCCGCCGCCACGCGGAATCATCTACGCCTTCTAAATCCTCGATGTAGTCTCGGATCTTGTCTCCAAATCGTAGACCCAGCGCCCGTCCGAGTTTGACCGGATCGGACCCTTCGACTTCATAGTAATTGACATGGACCATTCGCGTCGTCTCGGCTGCTTATGAGCGTCGGTGCTGTCCCTATTCCGTGAAACGGCGCTTCAGATCGTCAACTACAACTCATCGCTCTGACGATTGGCAAACGTCATGCAAATATGCAATGCACGAACGCGGAACAGGAAGCGTTCTTCATTGCTCTGAATTTGTTCTTCAAGCAGCAAAACCAGTTGCTCAGCACTCGACGCATTCTTCAGCGAGCGGTTGACAAATACTTTGGCAAACGGACCCATATGAACCGCGAGCGCCGCGATCAATGACTCGATGCACTCTTCTGACGGGCGGTATCCGACGGACTCAGCCAACAAACCTGATGTTGATTCCGCTTCCGGCACAGCGACAGCACTGTCCGACGGTTTCGGCGTCGGTGTCGGGCTGGTCTGCTGCGCCGGCGGCTCATGACCGGCACGCATGCTGGCATCGTCCGGGCGCTGAGCGGCTGCAGGCGCAGCGGAAGTCTTGGCGGCGGCGGCGTTAGATTGTATTTGCGAGCCAGCAACAGCCGGGGGGGCCGTTTTTCGGGCGGCCGGTACGGCATTCTCGTTCACCAATTGCGTGGCGTGTCGCTTATCGAGAATGATCGCTCCGTTGGAATGCTCGGCGGTGCGATCAGCCTTCTGCTCGGCGAATTGTTGATCGCGGATCTGGCGCAGGGTCTCGCGATCAAATTGCGTCGTACGGTCGAGACTTGACATGCCCACCTGCGTTTCATCGAGTTCGGTGCGCTCGGGTGGTGGTGTAACTGCAAATGTCACAATCCGACGGGATATATTCTTCAGACGCGGGACGCCGCGCTCTTCGAATGTTGCCGCAATTCGCGCGGAGATGGTATCCATGACCGCGCCCGAAACCAGGATCCCGCCCGGATCGGCTAAGTCTTCGAGCTGCGAAGCAATCGTAAGCGTTTCACCGTAGGGCAAATCCTTTTCGAAGAGCACATCGCCAAGATGAATGCCGATGCGCATACGCATATTTCTGACCTCGGCAGCCCGCAAAGCCAGCTGGTGTTGCGTCTCGAGCGCACACCGGACAGCGTTTACCGCGCTTTCAAATAAGGCGCACACACCGTCACCGGGCCTCCCGAAAAGCCAGCCTTCGTGTGCTTGCAGTTGCTGAGTAACAATCGCTCGTATTTGATTGAAGGCACTAATCGCGCCAGCCTCGTCCACCTCCATCATGCCGCTGAAGCCGGTGATGTCAGCTGCAAAAACCGCACGCAAGCCACGACGTGTGGTCTTGAGCTTTTCTTCCGTGCTCTCGCTCATTACCTAAGTCCATCCCGTGTATGATTTTCCATCTTGGCAAGGAAGGTTATTCGCTCAGCCTCGTTGGGAATATATTCGGCTAGCATTCGATAGAAGTCCTCGTGCCCCATGGCTTTCTGAGCAATTCTTTTCACCAGCACTCTCGCGATGGGCCCGATGACCGGTAGGAGGGCAGCGTGTGCCGCATCCGCGTCGGCATTCGATATCATCGCGTCTAATTGCAGACCGGCGATGCCCGTGTCGTTCCGTATCGTGCGTTCAGCAAGCTGCCGGAAACGGCGCGCTTCGGCCTCGACCGGAATTTGCGCGGAAAGCGACGAGAGCAGCGTCTCAGGATCGGTTGCTTCTTCCGAAGCCTTCTTCAGAACGACTCGCGCAATCGGGCCTATGACGCGTGCGAGCGCGAGTTCCACTACGCCCAGCGTTTCCGACGTCAGCCTGGCTAACATCGTCGTCCTTGAATGACCGCTGACCGCATTGTGCGACGAACCGGATTGAGCCGTGGTGCTCTGGCCCGTTGTTTGCGTCAACGAGATCGCTGTCAGATCGAGCGACCGGCTGTCATCGGTTCCCGTCGCCTCGATTGCTGTGTTCAATGCGTCGATGAACTCGCCGCCAGTTTGAAAACGATCATCCGGATTCCGGGCCAGGGCGCGCTGAACGACTGCATCAAGGTGCCGCCATTGGCCAGGGCGCAGCGTCGACAAACCCGGCGGTTTATCATTGAGCAGCTTGCGCATCAGTTCCGGCAGATTTCTTGCCACGAAGGGTTTGGCGCCCGTCAGCATTTCGAAAAGAACAACGCCTGATGCGTAAAGGTCAGAGCGTCCATCGACCGGCCGGCCAAGGAACTGCTCAGGTGACATGTAGTTCGGGGTTCCGACCGCGCCGAGGCCGGTTGCATTAGTCAGGCCAGTTACATCGAAGCGCGCGACGCCGAAATCCGTGACTTTGATCGAAGTCGCCGTCGGACACAGAATATTCGAGGGTTTGACATCGCGGTGCACGATGCCTTTCGAGTGCGCATGTTCAAGCGCGGACACGAGTTGCACCATGATCTCGCCGACCTGGCGAAGCGGCAGCATGGTCCCGGAATTGATGACGTTTTCCAGCGTGCCCGCGTCGACGAATTCCATGACGATGTAGGGAGTGTCGTCCTGCTCGACATAATCGAACACTGTCACAATGTTGGGGTGGACGCATCGTCCCGCGGAACGGGCCTCAGTCGAAAAGCGCTTCAGCAGAGTTTCGCGATCGGCGACCCCCGACAACATATCAAGACGCAGCGTCTTGATAGCCACCGGGCGATCAATCTGTCCGTCATACGCCTTATAAACGACGCCGACCGAACCCCGACCTATTAAACCATCCACCCGATACTTACCGACACGGGTTACTATGCCGACGTGGGTCAGTATCTTGGCGCCTTGCGGGTCGGTCGGCACACCGTGCGGAGCATCGGTGTGTCCGATATTCACCATAATGTTCCCCTGACGTCATCGTTGTGTTTGTTTTGTGTCGATTTGATGTCACAACCAAGGTACAGCAACCACCCTTGCGTCGCAAACACAGTTACATTATCGCCGAGATAACTCAATCCGCGACATCATGGGAGTTACCGTCGGAACAGCTTGCGTCAAGAAAGCCACACGCCGGAAAAATTGCCCTTTTTCGAGAAGTTGGCGGACTCCGCCTTACAGCGATTGGAGCAGCAATTGCGTGTGCTCCGGGCGGAAAAAGACGCCACCCTTTTCAGTCCGGGCGACATCTCGATTGCGCGTCATCGCTCAATGGGCGTTAACGAGGCGTCCGAACTCGGCCCGCGTCAGAAACCCGGTTTCCGGCATACCCGACAGTTTTTGGAATTCTCTGATTGCCACCCTAGTTTGCTCGCCGAACATCCCATCGGCTAAGCCTTGGTAGAGCCTCAAGCTCTGGAGCCGGCGCTGAACGTCCCCACGTTCGTCGGAGGTGAGCGTGTCCTCGCCCTGGTCCGGCGCAATGGACGCCTCGCGGGGCCTGCGCTCGACTTCGACCTGGGCCTTCGCGGCTGCCTCTGCCCCTTGGATCGCTGCGGTCTTTGATTCGCCTCCCGGCTTCGGACTGGACGACGGCGCAGACAAGTCGATGTCGGAAACCTTGCCGACGATCAGTCCGACCCCTTCCGCAGAAACGCTATTTACCAGCGCAGCCAATCTGAGAGGGTCTTCTTGTGCGGCAGCGAGCAATTTTTCGGATGCCTGTTCCGCAACGCGATCAATGCCCGACACGGGAACTCTCGGCGAACTTGAAAAGACCGTGATGACGTTTGCAGCCTGCCTTCCACCCATCGCCGGTCGCGTATCGATATCTGAAACGGTGGCCGCAATGTCCGGCACTGTCATGAGCACCAGCAAGGCGGCCGACTTCGCTTTACCTGCGATGTCCGCGATGCTGGCCAAAGACAAAGCCCGGGAGAACACATCAGTCGCGCGTTGAATTTTGGCGTTCTGCGGCAGAAAGAACGACTGGCTCTGATACGTGACCACGTGGCCACCGACCACGATCAAAGCAAAATCTGCCTCGCTCGCCTTGAGTGCGAAGTCGCGCAACGCCGCCCGGCTCTCGGCATCGTTACGATCCGCGGCCACGGTGACGTCGAAATTGTGCTCTTTCAGCGCTTCTCCAAGCTCGCCGGCCCATTTGACGTCGATCTGTGACTCTTCGAAATTGTCGTATTTCTCGCAGGCAAGCACCAATGCGATCCGGCCGCCAGCTTGTGCGCCAAAAGAAAAGACAAGCTGCATAAATATTGCGATGAGAATGACCGCGAGACCGCTCGGCGTTAAATTTCTGCCCGCGGGCAAAAAATCCCGATCTACTTTAACCTGCGAGGACATAATTAGGTCCAATCTTGATTTTCTTGCGAATCCTCTCGCGGCGCGATCGGAAGTAATCTTTAGCTTGTTTGATGGGTCGCCCGGACGTTGCGCCTGTGTAGGCATCTCCACCTTGCTGATCTCGCCAAACCGGCCCCATCGTCCGATTATAGCCGGAGGTGCGGCCAGGATTTGGAAAAAATCTTGTCGAACACTGCCGGTCCGGAACGATCTCGTCAATCACCCAAGGAAGATCGTGTCGATCAAGGGCACTTGATATATGGTATGCGTCTTCTCGTCGGCGGGGCAACGCATCGAATGGCGGACGGGTCATTGTCTTTGGCTGGCGCGGCGGGGTGGCAGGCGGCGTGGAGGTTCATCGGCGTCAATGGCAGGACGCGACGACCGGCGTGATGTTCCGCGTGTAACATACTGCTGAACAATTATCGCCTAATCCTACCCCGGGCCAGCGGCAATCGCTTCTCAATTCGAAATAGAGTCTAGGATAATCCACGATGGGCTTACGGTTGAAGTTCAACGCGATCTTGCTGTTAACATTGATCATTGGCCTTGCTGCCTCATCGGCAATCTTCTGGCAGGTGGCCGGCAATAACGCGCGCGAGCAACTCCACGCGCAAATTGCCGTACTTCGTGCGCAGGCGCTGGCAGTACGGCGCTACACGTCGGAGGAAATCAAGCCATTGCTCGCGGATATGTCCGATCTCCAGTTCCTGCCTCAGACCATTCCGTCATTCTCCGCCCAGACGGCCTTCAGTCACTTTCGCGAGGAGCTACCCGAGTTCTCGTACAAGGAAGCGGCGTTAAACCCCACAAATCTGGCCGACAAGGCCCTCGATTGGGAAGCAGAATTGATCGAGAAACTCCGCGCCCAGCCGAGCCTGAAGGAATTGGATATAAATCGGTCAACCCCCAGTGGTGAACAATACACAGTTGCCTTCCCGTTGCAGATTAATGACGACGATTGCCTAAGCTGTCATTCCACACCCGACAAGGCACCCCGATCGATGGTCGCGCTTTACGGTGACAAGAACGGCTTTGGCTGGAAGAAAGGCGAAATTATCGGTGCCCAATTGTTCTCAGTGCCGCTGAGCGCCACTCGGCAGCAAATTCGAGACAATTTGATCATTCTCGTTGGCTCGGTAGGGGGCATATATCTGGTACTTCTGGTGATGCTCAACATCGTGCTGGGTCGTCTTGTCATCAGCCCGGTCACCAAAATGTCTGAAATCGCCCAAGCGGTGAGCATGGGCGACACCTCGCGGCCCGAATTCACCTCTCAGAGCGCTGACGAAATCGGAACCTTATCGCGTTCCTTCAATCGCATGCGGCGCAGCCTCGACAACGCCCTCAAATTGCTCGAGAGTTAGACGTGCAAGGCCTCCTCGAAGCCCGCGTCGGGGAGCTATGCCGTTGAGCGTATGGCCGCTGCGCAACATCACGGAATATCCGGCAACCCATGCCGCTATGCTGTCGCTGCGATGTTAAGGATCTGCTTTGGCAGCGCAGGATCGATGTGATCGTGCAAGTCATTTGGATGTCCATAAACATCAATTTTCGCAGGTGCTTTGTGCGTAGGTACTGGCGAAATCAACTGATCCGTGATCTGATTTCACTCGCCGTGGCTTTGATAATTTTATCGACTGCTTCGGCAGAGCGCGCGCGGGCGGGTAATCCAGATGCAACCACCCCAGATTTGGATCCGGCGTGGAAATGCGGAAGCCGTAACAATCAATTGAATAACGGATTTTACGCTAATAACGCGCTCCTGGAAGATCATGTGGCTAATAGTCCGGCGCCGCTGCAATTGAATCCCGCTCGGGGGGACGCCAAGCTTCATCTGTCTAACGCGTTGCAGTTATTAATAAAAGAGCCGTATATTCAGAGCTTTCTCGTAGCGAAAAACAATAAAATTATATTCGAAGCGTACTTTAATGGAATGACAAAATATAATAGCGCTAATGTTCACTCCGCGTCCAAAAGCATTTGGGGCGCCGCCACAGGGCTCGCGATATCAAAGGGGATACTGCCGTCGATAGACACTCCGATTAAAGCGTTGCTTCCTGAGCATTACGGTCGTTATTTTGACACAGCAAAAAACTCTATTACGCTCAAGCATTTACTGACCATGACGTCCTGTCTCGAGTGGGACGAGGATGTGACCGAAAGACATCTTAAATATGTTCGCGATCCAGATGGCAATGGTCGTGACTGGATCGCGGCCATTCTTGATCGCGGAACCCGGCCCCAGACAGAATGTACGCTGGGAAAGACGTTCGGCTACAGCACCGGCAATTCCCAGCTGATTTCGGCGATACTTCAGGAAGCTTTGAAGCGAAAGCACCTCGGTCAGTCGGCTTGCGAGTTCATTCAAGCCAATATTTTTGATAAAATCGGTATCGCTGCGGATAAATGGGCGTTTTATGATCAAGGGTATTTCGCGGGCGGCCACAGCCTGTGGCTTTCGCCAATAGAACTCATGAAATTTGGGTTGCTCTATCTCAACAACGGCAGGTGGAACAGCACTCAGGTAATACCGAAAAAATGGGTAAAGGACTCAAAAACGGCCCAGATAAAGTGTCAATCGCCAGGTTGCTCGATCTCCGATGACTTACACGTTCCCGATGGCTATGGTTATTATTTCTGGCTTGGACGACTGGGCAAGCATAGGGTCACTATTAGCTGGGGATACGGCGGTCAAATGATTTATATGTTTGACGATATCGGCGTCCTGGTGGTTATTACGACAGACACTGTACACTATAATTATGACGGCAATGGTGACCACATACCGGAGGATAAGGTGATGGCGTATATTGAGAGCGTCATGACGGAAGAGGTCCTCGAGGCAGTTGAATAGATGCCTCTGAGCTATCGGCGCTCAGCGCGACGGCTGATCGGGCGTCACGGCCAGCGGCCGGTCCTCTGTATCGTGGAGACGGCTCCTTCAAGGCAGACACCGGGTGGCAAAAAATTCCTGCGATATGAGGCGGCTCACTGTCGGCCAGGTCGACGTTTGGCTCACCGCGCTGGAGGCGATCGACGCCGACCGGCTGCGCGGCTACGAAGCGCTGATGGATGCGGCGGAGCGAGAGCGATGGCAGCGCTTTTGCGTGCCGAAACCGCGCCTGATCCATCTCGTCGCGCGAGCGCTGCTGCGAACGACACTGTCGCGCTATGCCGATGTGGAACCGGCGCATTGGCGTTTCGAGACGAATGCCCACGGCAGGCCGCATATTTCAGCGCCTGAAATCGACCAGGACTTGCGCTTCAATCTGTCCCATACGGGAGGGTTGGTTGTGCTTGCGATCACGGAAGGGTGCGAGATCGGCATCGATGTCGAATCTCTTGATCGCCAGCTCGACACCGCCGAGCTTGCCCCGACAGTCTTCGAAGCGTCCGAATTGAGCGCGTTCCAAAGCGCGCCTGAGCACCAACGCCGCGACCTCTTCTTCGCTTTCTGGACGCTGAAGGAAGCCTACATCAAAGCCCGGGGCATGGGGTTATCGCTGCCTCTCGATGGCTTCGCCTTTGACATGTCCCCGGCCCATCCGCGCATCACCTTCAACCATCGCTGCCCCGATGATGCGTCACGCTGGCAATTCCGCCGCTTCAACGCAACGCCGGACCATGCATTAGCCGTTGCGGTGGAGGCGCCGGAAGCCGCTGTCGATATCCGCTTGATCCGGACGGTTCCTGATGCCGCCGCTGTCTGATCACGTCTGATCATGCCGATAACAGTTCCACAACCGTGTGTTGCCTGGCGGCGAATTCACGCCGAATAAATTTTGTCGCCGAGGCATAGTCGCGGAAGAGACCGCCGCAGGCGCCTGCGGCAGCTTGTACCGACCAGCAGCCCGTTGCCAACTTTTCCAGGCGGACGCGAATGGCATGCGCCGGGGGCTGGCTTTGTACCGTCTCCCTTGCGAGACCGGAGGCGGCTTCGCCGCGTCCGTTGTCTCGCTGGTTCACAAGTATTGTCATCGTTTCAAACTCCAAGAGGATTGGCGTGCATGAGACTCTTCAGGTTGCTCAAGGCCGGCATCCGACCTCGGTCAATGGTCGGCTCACGCCGCAAGGCGATCACCTTGAGCTGCGCATTCGGCAATCCACTCATCGCCAGACATGCCGGGGAGGCTTCGGATTGGGTCATAGTAGTGATGCAACCGCCCATTCGCGACAGAGGGTGAGGTGAAAGTGGAAATGCCGAGATTGCGATCGTAGGCTTCCGTGCTGTGCACATCCCGTTTGCCCGCCGGCGTGTCGACGATGAACATCGGAGTGTTAAAGCCTGCCGTCGAGCCGCGCACCTGTTTCTCCAGAGCCTGCGCCTCGTGAACCGGAATGCGGAAATGCTCGGTTCCTTTCACCATGTCGCAGATATAGGCGTAATAGGGATGGATGTTCACGCGGCCGAGTTTTTTGATGAGGTCCCGCATCGTCGCCGCGTCGTTATTGACGCCTCTGAGCAGCACCGTCTGATTTCGGACGAAAACGCCGTTCGAGTGCAGTATGCGCATCGCCCGTTCGACAGTCGGCGTCACCTCGTTAGGATGATTGAAGTGGGTATGAATGGCCACATGCTTGAATTCGTTGCGGGCACGCGTGACCACTTCCAGGAGCGCCTCCATCCATGCCGTGTCGGAGATGAATTTCATCGGCTGCACCGCGAGAGCTTTGGTCGCGAAGCGGATACGGCGAATGTGCGGGATGTCGAGCAGCGCGTTGCCAAGAAATCTCAGATTGGCGGGCTTCAGCCTGGCCGTGTCGCCGCCTGAAACGACCACGTCCTCGATGTCGGGATGCGCCCGAATATAGTCGAGAGCCGGACCCCAATTATTCGCGCTTGCCACTTTGTCCTTTTGCAATTGCTCAGTATCACCGCCGACAGCGTAGCTGCGCGTGCAAAACTGGCAATAGACAGGGCAAACCGACGTCGCGAGAAACAGGACTTTATCCGGATAGCGGTGGACCAGGCCCGTGACCGGGGAATGTTCGCGCTCATGAAGAGAGTCGACCACCAGAGAGGGATGGTCAGGCTCGAGCTCGCCCAGCATCGGCAGAAATTGACGGCGGATCGGGTCGGTTTCCACCTTGCTCCAGTCGATCAACTCCATAACATAGGGTGTCAGGCGGATCGACATGTTCACCAGCTTGACGGCTGACGTGATCTCGTTGATCATCTCAGGTGACACAACGCCCGCGAGCGCTTCTTCAAGCTGCTGCACGCGAAAGATAGAATTCTTGTCCTGCCAGGCGTGATCGTCGAACATGCTTTGAGGAACATCTTTCCACGGCGCGAGAGTTGGTGTGATCTCAGTCATGACATTCTCTTTCACTTTGAATTCGTTGACCCGATGCGGCGTTGAATGGACGACTTGCTGATGCTCGGTTTCATTTGCACCACCACAATTGCATCAAAGGCCGGCACCCCGCTGTTACCTGGGTTACAGCCCAAGAATCTTGATGCTGCCATTCAAGATCGCAGCCCCCCTTTCAAGCCGGAAGGGACGCGGAACCAAACAGGCGAACACCTATGACCAAAGCTCTGTCAATTATCGGCTCCGACTTCCCCACGTCGCCAGCAGCTATCATGTACCTGCATGAGCTTTTCGAATCTCAACTCGACAGGCACGGGAAATCCCCCGCCATCAGCGGTGCCGCGTCGCTGACGTATCAAGAGGTCGAGGAGCGATCGAACCAGATAGCGCACTATTTGCGCCAGCGCGGCGTCGGTCCCGGCAAGCTGGTCGGATTGCTGTTCCACCGCTCGGAATTGCCGATCCTTGCGATCCTGGGCGTGCTCAAGGCTGGCGGCGGTTATGTCCCGCTGGATCTGAGCTACCCCGACGACCGCATGCGCTACGTCCTGACCGAGGCCGAGGTTGGCGTTGTTATATGCGAGGCAAAAACGCGTCACCGGATCGACGCGGTGTTCGAGGGAAAGGTGCTCGTGCTCGACGAGGCCGCCGATGAGCTTGCCGCTCAACCCCGGACGCGTCTCTCGCGCACCGATATCGGCCTGAAACCCACCGATCTATGTTACGTGCTGTTCACATCAGGCACGACCGGACAGCCCAAAGGCGTGATGGTGGAACACCGCAATGCGGCTCGCTTCGCCGTCGCGTTCAATGCCGTCTGCGAGACAACGCCCGCCGATCGGATCTTCCAGGGCTTCGCGCTGACCTTCGACGGGTCCGTCGAGGAGATCTGGATGGCCTTCTCCAACGGGGCGGCGCTGGTGGTGCCGAACATCGATACGCCGCGCTTTGGAGACGATCTCGCCGAGTTCATGCACAAGAACGGCGTCACCTATTTCTCCACTGTGCCGACCATGCTGACGACGATGCAGAGAGATTTGCCGTTGATGCGCCAACTCGTCGTCAGCGGCGAGCCTTGTCTGCCGGAACATGTCGACCGGTGGGCAACGCCGGGACGGCTGATGCTCAATGTCTATGGACCGACCGAAGCGACGGTGAACACCACGTCGTTTGTCTGCAGGCCCGGAAAGCCCGTTACCATCGGAAAGCCGCTTCCTGGATATACGGTTCATATTCTCGACAGCGAAATGAATCCGGTACCGCTGGGCACACAGGGCGAGCTGTTCGTCAGCGGCATCGGCATTACGAGGGGCTATCTCAAGCGCCCGGATCTGACGGAGAAGGCCTATCTGAGCAGGCCGAATGACGAAACCCGCTACTATCGCAGCGGCGATATTGCACGCATCAATGATGATGGCGAAATCGAGTTTTTCGGCCGGGCCGACAATCAGGTCAAGATTCGCGGCTATCGGGTCGAATTATCGGAGATCGATTCGCTTTTGGGCGAACAGGACAATATCGCTATCGCGATTACCACGCTACATAAGGGCGGCGATCAGGACGCCCTGGCTTCTTATGTGGAGCTCCGAAACCCAGCGCAGGATGTCGATCGCAAAGTGATTCTAGCCGGGCTGCGCGCCAAGCTGCCGCCCTATATGGTGCCCACTTTTTTTGAAGTGGTCGCGGTGATGCCTCGTCTTGTCAGCGGCAAGGTTGACAGGAAGAGCCTGCCCGCGCCTTCCACGCCATTGGTTGATTACAGCGACCTCGCGCTCCCGCAAACGGAGATGGAAGAGAAGGTCGCCGATACATGGCGGAAATTGTTCAAGATGGAGCATGTCGGCGTCGATCAGGACTTTTTCCTTGATCTGGGCGGCCATTCATTGCTCGCGGCGCAGATGGTCACCCTGCTGCGCAAGATTGCCGGGGTGGAAATCCCCGTCAGGGATGTTTATGCCTATCCAAAAATCGCATTGTTAGCCGAACATCTGCAAGGGTTGGTTGCGGCGGACGCGGCAAAGCCAAAGGATACGAAACAAGGCGGCGCCTATCTGAAAGACGCCGTCGACGAGATCAGCAAATTTCTGAACGTCCCTAAAATGTTGGGTTTAGGGCGCTCTAAAAATAAGGCTGCTCCCGCTGCCGATAGCCGTATGCGGGCCCACCTCAAAGACGAACTCGAATATCATAAGGCAAGAAATCGCGCATTGGGGCGGCCAATCTCTGAAAAGCCGTCGGGTTTCGCCGCGACCATCCAGGCGCTCACTCTCCTAACCTTTTTTGCTCTCTTATCATGGCCGATTGCTGTCGTCGTCGTTTTCGCGGACGATATACTTTTGGGCCGCCTGTCTTTGATTGGCGTTGCTGTATATCTATGCAGCTTCGCTCTTGCGCTCTGGCCTGGCATCTTGACGCTGAGCATCGCTGCCAAATGGTTGCTGATAGGACGTTATAAACCCGGCACTTATCCACTATGGGGTGCTTACTATGTTCGCTGGTGGCTGGTGTCCGGCCTGCAGGGGCTTAGCGGCGTCAGCATGTTTTGCGGGACCCCCCTTATGTCCACCTATTTTCGGATGATGGGGGCCAGAGTCGGCCGCGACTGCGCACTCGGCACGGCGGAATGTTCGATCTGGGACTGTCTTACGATCGACGACGACACAAGCGTCGGGACCGATACTCAATTGCTGGGCTACCGCATAGAGAACGGTTATTTGCATATTGGGACGATAGAAATCGGCCGCCAATGCTTTGTCGGGGCGCATTCCGTTCTTGGTCTGAATGTGAAAATGCAGGATGGGGCGAGGCTCGACGATCAATCGCTGCTCTACGACGATCAGACAATTTTGGCCGGAGAACATCGGCGCGGCTCACCGGCTGCTGTCAAGGATGTGGCCGTTCCAAATGGGGATGTAAAACGCTATGGCGGTTTACGCAAAATGCTATTCGTATTATTTGCGCTGGTGTTCGGTATATTCTCAGGCGTGTTTCTCCTGGTTCCTGGCATGGCAGTGCTGCTTTTCCTGATAACGGGTTATCAGCAAGGATGGTTTTGGACTGCGGTATTGATACTTTTTGCTGCAATGCCAGTAATCATTGTTGTAATTTGCTTATGGATAACATTGCTTAAGGCAATAATATTGCGCCGGGCAAAGCCTGGGGTGTATGAGCTTTATTCGGTGTATTATCTCAGATACTTGTTGGCGTTCGACCTCATGCGATTGGTGGGATCGATGATGCTTCCTGTTTTCACGACGATATATCTCCCGCCCTGGATGCGATTACTCGGCGCAAAACTTGGAAAGCATTGCGAATTATCGACAATGTGGAGTTTTATGCCGGAACTGATCATCGCGGGAGACGGAACCTTTTTCGCCGATGGCTGCATTCTCGGAGGCATGCGTGTTTTTGGCGGGCGGTTCGAGATTGGAGTGAACGCCGTCGGGAGCCGCAGCTTCATTGGCAACAGCGCAATTCTCCCGACAGGAGCAATCGTGGGCGACGACTGCCTTCTTGGCGTGCTGTCGTCACCACCCACCACGGAGCCGACGCCGAATGGGAGCGATTGGCTTGGGTTGCCAGGGTTCCGCCTGCCAAATCGGCAAAAGGTTGGTGGCTTTGACGACAAGCTGACCTATCAGCCCTCGTTCAGCCTGTATGCCCAACGAGCGGTTATCGATGGGCTAAGAATTCTGATCCCCGCCTATGTGTCACTTGGCTTGAGCCTCACAGGGATTGGCGCACTGCTCTATCTTTATAGAACTTACGGCTTCAATTTGATGCTCGCCGCCACGCCTGTCGTCACGATAGTGTTGGCGGTTGTTGCGATCTTGTTCGTCGTTGCGCTGAAATGGGTGGTGATGGGGAAATTCCATCCGGTCATCAAGCCGCTGTGGTGCCACTATGTCTGGTTGAATGAGATGGTCAACGGCGCTTACGAAACCATCATGGCACCCTTGACGAGCATGCTGTTTGGCACACCGTTTGGGGGAATTCCGTTGCGGCTTCTTGGATGCAAGGTCGGGCGTGATTGTTATATTGCCTCCAACCTGTTTTCGGAGTTTGACCTGATCGAGATCGGCAATTACGCGTCAATTAATGAAGGGGTTATTCTGCAAACCCATCTGTTTGAAGATCGAGTGATGAAATCGTCCCATCTGAAAATTGGCGACAATTGCTCGGTCGGGAACATGGCCGTAGTGCTTTACGACACTTCGATGAAGGACCGTGCGGTCCTGGGGCCATTGTCATTGCTGATGAAGGGTGAAATCATGCCGGCCAACAGCCAATGGTATGGCGCACCAACTGTCCATCGATGAGGAGATCTTGGTTCGGCGCCTCGCGGATGCGAGGCTGATTGGGCCCGCTTGCAGGCCCCGGGTGCCCCGCGGTCGCAAGCACGGCACTCGTGTCGGGCACCCAGGGGCCCACGGCTAAGTGGGCCAATCAGCGGCGCGGATGCGCCGCGCAAAATAAAAACCACCACAAAGATCTGAGGTTACTTGGATTTTCCGATGTCTATCTTTACCCTTTTGGTCGCCCCGACCAATTCGATGCCTTTTTCGCCGACTGTCTCACTGAGCCACGCAGAACTCGGCAAACGTATCGCTTTCCGAAAGCTGGGTCGTAGCCATGCATCCAACAACGTGGATTTCCCAATAGGCCGGTGGCGTGGCATTAAACACCGGCGAAATGGAAACTGTCATATATTCGGAAGGCATCTTCCCCCAAACCAGAAGAAGCCACGTATTCTTGGCGATCCCCGATACAACTTGATAATTATCAAAATCGATCCGGTTGCAGCTTTCTCCCGGTTTGAGAGGAAAATTTGGAGCGTTGCCCGCTGCTGGAAACCCGTCATCGCTGCCTTGCGTGAATGGGAAAGGATCGACGGGACCTGCCTGCGTGAGGCGGGGTTCAACGCAGACAAAAAATATTGCTGCTGCCGTCAGCCATTTAACGAAATGTAACATACCCGTTTCCCCTGATTGGCGTCCCCGTGCGCAAGTCGAACGCGCCAACAGCGTTGTCGAGCGGGCCTCGCCTCGCGTGAGGGAACCGTAGAACGCGGTCATCTGTCCGTCAACGTGCCGACTGCGTGCCCGGTCTACGTTGGGCCCACGCTTTGAGCTGACCGGCGAGAAGGTGGCGAAAAGTCTTCATGGGTATTGGCACATTGAGCTTGATTTCCAGATTCTCCGCGCGAGTGATACTAGTGGCAATTGCTGCGCAAAAAGGCCTGGTCATCCGATGTGAGATCGCCTAGTTGCGCGCGTTCCAGAACCTCGGCGCATTGCCTCTTTTGCTTGCGGTCGGGTGCTGTCCTGTGTCAGGACAGGTGCCGCCAGGTCGGAACTCGCCGGCGGGCGCTGGTCTTGAGCCAGACCGGCGTTGCCATTACCCGCGGCGGGCGGTGGCGCAGCCGCTTGTGCCGGCGGGCTGGGTGCGAGCTCCTGATGCGGCTCTTCTCTCGCGGGCGGTACGGGGGCCGGCGGAGCCACGGAAGGCGGCAAAGCGGCTTGGGCTGGTGCGGACGGCGCCTGTTCTTCTCTCGTCGCCAGACTCTGCTCGGGTGAGATGAACACAGGTGTCTGATGGGGTGTGGATGCCGGCGTCGGGCAATCGTTCGACTGCCACAGGCAGGGGAGCAGGATTTTGCGGTGGAGCAGGATTTTCCAGCTTCGCGGAGGCCGGCGGGGTTTCGCCAGGCACTAAGGGTGCCGGTGCGGGACGGTTCAACATGAACATAGCGATCACGCCGGCGAGGAAGGCGACGCCGGCCGCCAGAGAGACGATACCCCGAATACGGTCCATTGCCGCCGGTGATAATATCGCCCGCCGCACTTTCGGTTCAGCCGGCAGCGGCAGCCGGGGGAGCCGCCGTCGGGGCAGCCGCCGCCGGGGCGGCCGTCGCCGGCGCGGCGCCGCCGGGCCAGCCGCCGCCGGGTTGAACTGGAAGACATGGATAGGCGCCGGCATATTCTTGACGAACTGGTCACCGATATCGCGAAATTCCCTCGCGACCTTGCCCGCGACCTGTTCCTGCACCCAGCGCGAAATGGCCAGTCCGCCGGGCTGCGACAAGGTCTGCAGGCGCGCCGCGATATTGACGCCGTCGCCCAGCAGATCGCTGCCGTTTTCGACCACGTCGCCAATGCTGATGCCCATGCGGAACATCATCCGCCGCTTCGGCGCATAAGACTCGTTGTGAACGCTCAGGCGCTCCTGGATATCGATCGCCGAGCGCACCGCTTCGACCGCGCTTTGGAATTCGGCAAGGACGGCGTCCCCCGCGGTATTGAAGATGCGACCGCCATGCGCTTCGATGCTCGCCTTGAAGACCTCGACCGATGCAACCAGTTGCCGAACCGCCAGCTCCTCGTCCTCCGCGACCAGTCGGCTGTATTCGGCCACGTCGGCGGCCAGGATTGCTGCAATCTTCCGCTTCATGTTCTACCGGTTTGCAATCAGGCCCGCCGGACACGACCGGATCTGAAAGGCCTCGGCTTAGCTCAATGACATGACAGCCGGTATGCGGGCACCACCAACATCCCGGACCTTGGATTTGTCACATTATAGCCGGTCTCGCACCGCCTCCGCCAGCAATTCGGGTTACGCATACGATACGCAATCGTTATTTTTCTCGTACGACGCGAAACCCGTTCGTATAGTAACGAACATCGAAATCATATTTGAAACGGGCGGCGGTGCGGACGAAGCGCTGATCGTTGTTGAAGGAACCGCCCCGCAAGACACGTTCGCGGCAGTCCGGCTTTGTCAATGCCGAGCCATCGCTGCGGCGCGGTCTTATAGTTGTCCTCCCAGCAATCCTCGACCCATTCGGCGGCATTTCCGGCCATGTCGAACAGACCCAGCGGGTTCGGTGGAAAGGTGCCGGTCGGTTCCGTTTGATTGAGCGCCCGCGAATTGCATCCGGCGCAATTGGCATGGTCCTTTTCGATCGCATTTCCCCAGTAAAAGGCGGTCTTCGTGCCCGCGCGGGCGGCGTATTCCCATTCCGCTTCGGTCGGCAGCCGGTAGGTCTTGCCGGTTTTGCGCGACAGCCATGCGACAAAGGACTTCGCGTCGTTCCAGTCGAGATCGGAGGCCGGCCGCAAGCCTCGCCCCTGACCGCGGTCTCCCGGCCGGTATTGGCAGCCGCCCTCGCTCAGGCAGGCGTCCCATTCGTCGAACGTCACCTCGCGCCGGCCGATGAAAAATGCCTTGGAAATCGTAACCTCGTGAACCGGCGTCTCGAAGGCGAACCCATCGGTGGAGCCCATCATCAGCGTTCCCGCGGGGACAAGGGCAAGCTCGGGGCAGGTCGGGCAATCGCGGATCGGCAGGGCTGGCGACGGAGGCGCCAACGCGCCCGGATCGGGCGTGGCCGGAGGCCTCGGCGGTTGCCGGGGTCTGGACGGGCTCCGCAGTCGGCGTCCTGGACGCCGAAATCACGACCAGATCCGCCGGAGCCTGCTCGGATTGCCATACGCGCTGGTCTTTGCCGTTGATGGGGCGACTGCCGTGCGAGTCCGGTTGATGACCTCGTTGATGCTTGATATCCGGCGTCTTCATCGTCTGGGCAAGCCACTGGGCAAACACGCCGCTGGCCCACTCTCCGCTGGCCACGATCTTGTCGGGGGCGGTTGAAAAAACAACTGTGACGGATTTTACCGGCTCGGGTTCCGCAAGGCCGCGACGACCGCCGGGGAGAAGCGCCTGCCACGGATTGGCGCGGCTGGCGTCGAGGATGATAACGCTCCCCGCGCGTACGCGCCACAATCAGCGGATCGAGAAGGAGATCGACGTCGAAGGCTTCGCGCCGGACGTCATCGGCGCCCGTGATTTTGCTGTCCATTGCAACGAGATAGTTGCGGCCCTGATGCTGCACCGCATGGCCGTCATAAAACACGATGCCGTTGTCCGCCGCGTTCGAGGCTCTGGGCGAATTTCGCCAGTCCCTGCTGAATCTCCTCCCGCCGCGCATTTTCAAGATAGATGACGGTGAATCCTCCCCGCCGCAAGACGTCGGCGACCAGGCGCGCGCCTTCGACGGCGTCCTCGATGGGCGCCTGCGCATACGCCCCGTTGCCGATCACGAGGGCCACGCGCGGGCCGCTCCCTTGCGCGGCAGCCGTCTCGACCCCTGCGAAGGCCGCAAGGATCATCAGCACGAGGCCGGCGAGCAGGCGCGAAAGCGTCAGATAGATAGGAGCATTCATCGCAGAGCTAGCGGACATGGATAATAATCTTTTTGGACATCACCGGCGGCATCATGGCGGCATATGCACATGGTCGTCGACGAGCAGTTGAAGCGCAGGCGTCCCGGGTTTGAGCATGAGCACCACTTCGCTTTGTCCAATGCCGAGGTGAATAGGGTTATAATCTGAGGGAATCGGCTGTTTCAGAACTATCTTGTCGACGTCGCCGAGCAGATGGTGGTTGCCGGTCATCGGGGTCACGACGCTGGCGGGCGCAATGCCATTGTCTTGGCCGCAAGCCGGCATAATGCTCCATCCCAACGTGACAATCACGGCTGCCAGCATCCTTACCACCATCTTGATCAATGTCGTCACCCAAATGGGCTACGAGTTCAGACTCGATACTTATCTTTCGACCTTGCCCTACGTTTCCGGCGCGCCCACTTCGATGATGAGATTGTGATGGCCTTGTGGCTATACCGGCCCGCACAACGCTGATATCGCGCAGGCCGAACCGGATCGTCGAACTGGGATAGACCCGCTCTCCGTCACGTGGGAAGGCGAAGTAAACAGCGGTGTTGGGGCAGACAACTGCCGGCCGGCGGAGCCGCCCGGCGACGGCGAACTCGTCTTATGCACCATTGCCGGATCGACGAACACATGAATGACCGGCGAGACCACCGGCGGATTATGCGGAACGTGATTGCCGTCGCCGAGAAGGAGCTGCAGCGTGTGCGCGCCCGGCGTTAGAGACAGCTCCACCTCGTCCTGTCCCCTGCCGAAATGGAGATGGTTGAAGTCGCTGGGAATCGGCTGGTCGAGCGGCGGCAACTCGGTATCGATCAGCAGATGGTGGTGGCCTGTATTGGGCCTCGATGAGCCAGCCGCCGCTAAATCCATTCCGGAAATGCCGAAATGGATCGTTATCTTCGAAGGGATGGTCTGGCCATCCTTGAGGTCGAGGAAGAAGACCTTGGCCCGCTTCGGGGCAGGACTTCGTTCGTCTGCCCTCGAAACGCCTGCAAACAGAGGGGCAAAGGCCAGCAACAAGGCCAACACTCGCACGAGCATCCTGATCATCGCTGTCCCCATAATACAATCCAAGCCCCTATTAATACAAATAGAGCCTTGCGGCAATCACCCGCCGCTCATTAAACAGGCCCGCGCAGGCGCTCAAATTATCGCCGACGGACACGCTTGGCTTCGAAATTCTTTCTTGATGCAACGGGACAAACGCCGCGATCACTAAATCGCCATAAGCCGCTGCGCCGCCCTGCCCAATCCGCCGCGATTTCCTGCAGCGGCACTTCTCGGACGACTGTCCGCGGTGCGCTTGGTGGCCCCGTCCCCTAGGCATCCGACAAACCTTCGCCAAAGCCGCCACTCGGACCTGGTCCATCGATCCGACCAAGCGGTAGCAGCGCCCGCGGGGTGAAGTGACGCTGCCGCCGTTGACTTGGTTGTCCTTCACGAGACGGGGAGGAGCGGCTGCGCACGGCAGCTTCGCGATCAGCCTTTTGGCGGTTCCCTCCCGGCGCATTGGGTCTCTACAGCGTCCAGTTGGCGAGCGCATGCTGGAGGCCGCCATTGATGTGAGCGGCCAGAACGGCGCTGGCCTGGCCGGCATCGCGTTGAAGGGCGCATCGCAAAAGCTGGCGATGTTCCCCGGCCGCTATGTCGCCGCGAAAGCTCAGCGCCAGCATTTGATAGCGCAGATATTTGTCGAACACCGCGCCATGGGTTTCCATCAGCGTGCGCGAGCCGCAGGCCGAGATCAGCGCCTGGTGGAACTGCCAGTCATAGAGCTTCCAAAGCTCCGCCTCGCGCCGGTCGCCGGCGCGCATGCGCTCCTCCATCAGCGACAGCTTGTGATGGGCGGCGACGGCCTGGGCTTCCCATTCCATATCGCCCACCGCAAAGGATTGTTCCAGCGCATGCACTTCAAGCAGCAGACGCAGCGCGGCGATCTCCTTCAGATCCTTCACCGAAACCGGCCAGACCTCAAAGCCGCGCTGCCCTTCCGCCACCACCAGCTTCTCGGATGAGAGGCGGTTCAGCACCTCGCGCAGGGCGCTGACGCTGGCGCCGTAATCGGCTTTCAGCTGCTCCAGCTTCAGCTTCTGGCCGGGTGCGAGCCTGCCGAATAGAATGTCGGAGCGAATGCGCCGCCAGACACGCTCTCCGGTGCCTTGCCTTGCATTGCTGGCGATTTGCGGGTGAAGGGCCGCCATTCACGTCACCTTGCCGGCGGCGAGCGTCTCGTCGACGCAATCCTGCACATGCCGGGTGAGCGTTGAACGCGCAGATTGCCAGTCGCGCTCCAAAGCCGCCAGGAGCAGCATGTGATGCTCGCGGGCCGCGACCTCGCCGCGAAACACCACGGCAACCATCTGATAGCGCAGATATTTGTCGTAGATCGCGGCGTGAGTCTCCAGGAGGGCCGTCGAATCGCAGGCCGAGATCAGCGCGTGATGGAATTCGCGGTCATAATGTTTCCACGCCTCCTTGAGCGCATCCTCCCCGGCGCGGACACGCTTCTCCAGGGTCGACAGCTTGTGATGCGCGGCGACCACCCGCCCTTCCCATTCGAGATCGCCAGTCTCGAACGACGCGCGCAAGGCGTGGCATTCCAGGAGCAGGCGCATCGCCGCGACCTCGCGCAGATCGGCGGCCGAGATCGGCGAGACTTCGAAGCCGCGCAGCCCTTCGGCCGTAATTAGCCCCTCCGAGGACAGCCGGTTGAGCAGCTCGCGCAGAGTACCGACGCTCACCTGATAGGCGTCTTTCATCGCCTCAAGCTTGAGCTTCCGGCCAGGGGCCAGCCGCCCGAACAGAATGTCCGCTCGGATCCGCCGATAGACGGGCTCGCCGACGCTTTCCGTCACGCTCTGTGTCGTCGCTTGGGCAGCCATCCTATAAAACGCATTTTATCGGATGATGGGGGCGATTTCGGCGTGGCCATGGGTGCGGAGGCGTCATCCGACATTCTTAGCATAGATTTATAAAAACCTATGACGATTTTCATTTCGCCGATTGATCCACGTTTCCTCTTAGTCCATAAATGGCACTGGTAAAAAGAAAATGCGTTTGGGAGGATAATGATGCAGATCAATCGCCGGGCCATTCTGGCCGGAGGGGCGTCGTTTGCGGCGCTTGGCGCCATGGGGAAGGCTCAAGCCGCGGATAAGACGAAACTTCGCTTCAGCTGCGCCTTCAACGAGCAGGACCCACGCGCCGACGCCTACAAAGCCTTCGCGGCAGCAATCAAGGACAGCTTCGATTTCGAGCCCTTTTACAGCAACACGCTGTTCAAGCAGGGCACTGACCTCGTCGCGCTGCAGCGCGGCAATCTGGAGATGTCGAACCTCGCCCCACAGGACGTCGCCAAGCAGCTTGCCGCCTGGTCGCTGATGACTTCGGCCTATCTGTTCCGCGACGCGGACCATTTGAAGAAGACGTTCCAATCCGATATCGGCAAGGAATTCGTCGCGATGGCGCGGGAGAAGCTCGACATCCAGATCGTGACGCCGGTCTATTTTGGAACCCGGCAGGTCAATCTAAAGCCCGAGAAGGAGATCAAGACGCCTGCGGACATGGCCGGCATCAAGCTGCGCATGCCGGGCGGCGAGTTCTGGCAATTCCTGGGTGAGGCGCTCGGTGCCAGTCCGACGCCGGTCGCCTTCGCCGAGGTCTACACCGCCCTGCAGACCGGCGCCATCGACGGGCAGGACAACCCGCTTGTCACATCCAAGGTGATGAAATTCGACGAGGTGACGACCCAGTTCGTGCTGACCTCGCATCTGGTCGCCTACGATGTGATGGCGGTGGCCGGCAAGGTCTGGGACGCGATGAAGCCGGATGAGCAGGCCAAATTCCAGGCGGCGGCTGAGCAGGCCATTGGCGACTATGTCGTGAAGTATAACGCCTTGGAGCAGGAGACGCTCGAGGGCTTCAAGAAAGAGGGCAAGAAGATTTACACCCCAGACGTTGCGGCCTTCCGCGCCACCGCGCAGAAGAAATACGAGGAGAAATACGGCGGCGACTGGCCGAAGGGCGCGCTAGCCAAGATCAACGCCATTAGTTAGAGCACGATCATTTGAGATGGATGTAATTTTCGTAATTCCCGCGAAGGTGCGCGGGGATTGCGACTGGGCGAACGACTGGGGCATCGCCGGCCGTCAATCAGGCGGCCGGCTCAACGCGGCCGGCAACGGGTGCAAAGATGAGCCGATTTTCGCGCATGGGCGCCTGGCTGCGGCGCAGGGCGGAGAATGTGCTGGTGCTTCTCCTCACCATCATGTTCGTCGCCTTTGTGATCCAGATCGTGTCCCGCTATGTGTTCAACTTTCCGGTCGGCTGGACTTATGAGGTCAGCCTGCTGACCTGGCTGTGGGCTGTGCTGTGGGGCGCCGCCTTCGTGCTGACGGAAGAGGAGGAGATCCGTTTCGACATCATCTACAGCCTCGTCGGACCGCTGACCCGGCGCGTCTTCGCCGTGCTGTCGGGCGTCGCACTGCTCGTCCTCTATACGGCATCGCTTCCCGCCGTGGTCAGCTACGTCACCTTCATGAAAGTGGAGCGCTCGCCCCAGCTCCATATCCGCTTCGATGTCCTCTATTCGATCTATGTCATCTTCGCGGTCGCGGTGATCGTCCGCTACGTCTGGATCGTCTGGTCGGCCCTGCGCGGCAGGCTGCCGGAGACAGCCGACACCATCACATCCCATTCCGGCCAATGAGCTTCGCCAGCCCCTTCTCCCTCGCATTGTGGGCGCTCACCATACTGGCCGTCCTCGGGCTGCCGATCGGCCATGCGATGATCGCGGCCTCGATCCTCTATCTGTGGCTCGCCGGGCTCGACATGGGCACCGCCGCCGAGCAGCTTCTCAACGGCCTCTACAACAGCTATGTGCTGCTGGCGGTGCCGCTGTTCCTGTTCGCGGCGGAGCTGATGAATGTCGGATCGATGTCCGAGCGGCTCCTGCGCTTCTGCAATGCCACCGTCGGCCGGTTTCGCGGCGGGCTCGGCCACGTAGCGATCTTCCAGGGCGTGATCTTCGCCGGCATCTCCGGCTCAGCGGTCGCCGACGTCGCCGGCATCGGGCGCATCGTCATCAAGATGATGACGACCGACGGGCGCTATCCGACCGCCTATGCCGCAGCGATTACGGCCGCCGCCGCCGTCATTGCCCCGATCATTCCGCCCTCCATCCCGATGGTGCTGTTCGCGCTGGTTTCGGACGCCTCGATCGGCTTCCTGTTCCTGGGCGGCATCCTTCCTGGCCTGCTGATGGGCGTCGGGCTGATGCTGGTGAACCTCATCATCGCGCGCCGGCGCAATTTCCCCGTGGAGCAGCCGCCTGCCGCCGGGGAATGGCCATCCATTCTCGCCGATGCGCTGCCGGCGCTGATGATCCCGGTGATCCTGCTGGTCGGCATCCGCATGGGCGTGATGACGCCCACCGAGGCCGCCGCCGTCGCCGCCGTCTATGCCTATTTCATCTCCGTCGTGCTCTATCGCAGCATCAGCCTCAGGCAGACCTATTACGCCCTGCTGCAGAGCGCTCGCTCGACCGCCTCCATCGGCATGCTGATCGCGGGTGCGCTGGTGTTCAACTATGTCATCACCGTCGAGAACATCCCCCAGACCGTCAGCCAGATTCTGGGCGCTTATCATCTGTCGCAGACCACGTTCCTGCTGGCGGTGAACCTCATCCTCCTGGTGCTGGGGTGCCTGCTCGAAGGCAGCACCATCCTGCTCGTCATCGTGCCGATCTTCATTCCGACCGCAAAGGCGCTTGGGATCGACCTCGTGCATTTCGGCGTCGTGGTGGTGTTCAACATCATGGTGGGGCTGATCACGCCGCCTTATGGCCTTCTCTTGTTCATCGTCGCCAATGTCTCGCGCGCGCCGTTCAAGGATATCGTCGCGGAAACGCTCCCCTTCGCTTTCATCATGATCGTCGCGCTGGCGCTGATCACCTTCATCCCGGGGATCGTGCTGTGGGTGCCGCACCTTGCCGGTTACAAGGGCTGATCCCGCCATGAGACGCGCCCTTGTCGGCCTAATCGGTGCCAATATCGGAAATTCGCTCTCGCCGGCCATCCATGAGGATGCCTTCGAGGCGGCGGGCATGCGCGGCTATTACCATCTGATGGATTTGCAACTGGGCAGCGGGCGCAGCCTTCCGGCGCTCCTGGAGGCGGCGCGCATCGCCGGCTTTCTCGGCGTCAACATCACCTTCCCTTGCAAGGAGGATGTGCTGCCGCTGCTCGACGCGATCTCGGACGAGGCGGCCGAGATCGGTGCCGTCAACACCGTGACCTTCGCCGAAGACGGGCGCACCACAGGATACAACACCGATCGCAGCGGATTCCGGCGGGGTTTTAAGGACGCTTTCGGGCGCGCCGCCGCTCGCGGCCGGACCGCGCTGCTGGTGGGAGCGGGCGGTGCCGGCCGGGCGGTGGCGTTCGCCCTTTTCGATCTCGGGCTGCGCGTTCTCCTCGTCCACGACCAGGACCGCGCGCGTGCCAACGCCCTCGCCACGCTTCTAAACGCCAGGTACGGCCCGGATTGCTGCCAGGTTGCGGCCGATCTCGGCCCCGCCCTCGCCATGGCGGACGGCGTCGTCAATGCGACGCCCGTTGGCATGCTGGGCGTGCCGGGCGATCCCGTGCCGATCGATGCCATCGGGCCCCGTCATTTCGTCGCCGACGTGATCTACACCCCGCTCGAGACCGCGCTGGTCAAAGCCGCGCGGGCGAAGGGCGCCATGGCTGCGGGCGGGGCCGGGATGTGCGTCTATCAGGCCGCCGACGCCTTTCGCCTGTTCACCGGCATAGCGCCCGACATTGCGCGCATGCATCGCGCCTTCATGGCGGCGGCTGGCGAACGCGAGCAGGCGTTGGGCGGCGCGTGAACCGGCACGGCCGCACTCGATTTCGGAGACTGCAATGAACCCACGCCTCACCATCCTCAACGGCCCGAGCCTCAATCTGCTCGGGGCGCGCGAGCCGCATATTTACGGCACAACCACTCTCGCCGCCATCGAGGCGAGCTGCCTGAGCTTTGCCGCCGATTTAGGCGCGGCGCTCGCCTTCCATCAGTCCAACCACGAGGGCGTGCTGGTCGACTTGATCCAGGAGGCACGCCAGGCCGCCGATGCGATCATCATCAATCCGGCCGGCTATTCCTTCACCTCGGTCGCTCTGTTCGATGCGCTGAAGACCTTCGAGGGACCGATCATCGAGCTGCATATCACCAACATCCATGCGCGCGACGAGATGCATCGCCATTCGAAGCTTTCGGCCGCTGCGACGGCGGTGATCTGCGGCTTCGGACCCTATGGCTACATCCTGGCCATGCAGGCCGCCATCCGGCTGGTCGGCGCGCTCCCCGACAGCCTGCCGGAGGCAGCGCGGCTGGGGCCTCGATAGGACGCGGGTTGAGTATCGCGAACGGAGACGGTCATGAGAACGGCAATTGCAACGGTCTGCCTGAGCGGGGCGCTGAAGGAGAAGCTGGAGGCCATCGCCGCCGCGCAGTTCACCGGCGTCGAGATCTTCGAGAACGACCTGCTCGGCTATCACGGCACGCCGCGCGACGTCCGCCGCATGGTCGAAGACCTCGGGCTCCAGATCATCACCTTCCAGCCGTTCCGCGATTTCGAGGGTATGCCCGAGGGCCAGCGCGCCAAGGCGTTCGCCCGCGCCGAGCGCAAATTCGATGTGATGCAGGAACTCGGCTGCGACCTCTTGCTGATTTGCAGCAATGTCTCACCGGACGCGCTCGGCGGTATCGACCGCGCCGGCGACGATTTCCGTGAGCTGGGCGAGCGGGCCGCCAAGCGGGGGCTACGCATCGGCTTCGAGGCGCTGGCCTGGGGACGGCACATCAACGACTACCGCGATGCCTGGGAGGTGGTCCGCCGCGCCGATCATCCCTCCATCGGCCTGGTGCTGGAACTCGTTCCACACGCTGGTCCGCAAGACCGATCTGAGGCCCATGCGCGCCATCCCCCGCGACCGTATCTTCCTCGTCCAGATCGCCGATGCCCCGCTCATCGACTTGGATTATCTCTCCTGGAGCCGGCATTACCGCTGCTTTCCAGGCCAGGGCGAACTGCCGGTCGATGCCTTCATGGAAGCGCTGCAGGCGACCGGCTATGACGGCCTGCTGTCGCACGAGATCTTCAGCGATCGCTTCCGCGCCGGCTCGGCGCGCGGCGTTGCGCTCGACGGCCAACGCTCGTTCATCTTCCTGCTCGACGAGCTGCGCCGCAAGACTGGCACCCCCGTCGCGGGTCTGCCCGAGCTGCCCCCACGCGCCACATGCCTGGGCATCGCGTTCGTCGAATTCGCGATGGACGAGACGGCGGCAGCCGCCTTCGAGACGCTGCTGCGCGGCCTCGGCTTTCATAAGGCCGGCACCCACAAGACCAAGGCCGTCACCCGCTGGAAGCAGGGCGACATCAACCTCGTGGTGAACCGCGAGAAGGAAGGCTTCGCGCATGCCTTCAACATCACCCACGGCTCGGCTGTGTGCGCGATCGGCCTGCGCGTGGAGGATGCCGCCGCGACCGTGGAGCGGGCGATCAAGCTGCTCGACCAGCCCTTCAAGCAGGCCGTCGGGCCGGGCGAGCTGGATATGCCGGCCGTGCGCGGGCTGGAGGGGAGTCTGGTGTATTTCGTCGACGCCAGCAGCGCGCCGACCAGCATTTGGGACATCGATTTTCACCCCGCCGCCACCGACCCGCAGGCGTTGGACGCGGGGCTCCTGCGCTGCGACCATATCTCCCAGTCCATGCAGGATGAAGAGATGCTGACCTGGCTGCTGTTCTACACCTCGCTGCTTCAGGTCGATAAGACGCCGGTGCGCGACGTCATCGATCCCGGCGGCATCGTCCAGAGCCAGGTGGTGTCGACCAGCGATGGGTGCTTGCGGCTCGTGCTCAACGCCTCGCAGAGCCGGCACACGCTCGCCTCCCGCTTCCTGCACCAGCTCTTCGGCTCGGGCGTGCAGCATATCGCTCTGGCGACGGACGACATCTTCGCCACGGCTGAGCGCATGCGCGCCAATGGCGTGCCGCTTCTCCCCATTCCGAAGAACTATTACGACGACCTGGAGGCTTGTGGAGACCTTACCGCTGAGGAGATTGCCCGGCTGCGCGAGAACAATATCCTCTACGATCGGCACGGAACCGGGGAATATTTCCAGATCTATACTGAGGCATCGGAAGCCGGATTTTTCTTCGAGATCGTGGAACGGCGAGACTATTCCGGTTTTGGCGAAGTCAATGCGCCGATCCGCCTTTCAGCCCAGACGCGACTGGCGCCAGACCCGGCAATACCAAGCCGGTGACATGTTATTTATACGGCGCACCGAAGGCCGCGGCGCAAACTTGATATTTTGCCAGCCAATTTTGCGAGGCTGCGCCGCAAATAGGGGCGAAATTGAACACTGAAGAATGCCAGCGTCAGCGTCCCGTTTGCCCCATCAGCCGCCTTCTATCCGGAGCAGATCCGTGCGCTGCACGCTCTTTCCTCAACGCCCTTTTCTGACGGCTTGGGTTACGGCGAGGGTGCGCTCTTCCCTGGACCGTAAGGGATTTCTCGCTAATGGATGCGGTCACCGTTCGGCTTGGCGGCGGGCGCGACGGGCGGTCCATACGGGCGGCGGTCATTAGGTCCACATCACTGTTCGGTGAACCGTCACATTTTCTTTCCATTGCCAGCACGACCCCCTAAGATGCATGCAAGCTGAACATAGCTTCAACGACAGCAAGCACGCGAGCGAGGTTCACTCACGCGAGGCACGACAAGCTGAAAAACAATGGGGAGGACCTGATGAAAGCTGGAATTCTTACCGGAAAAGTCAATCGCCGCACGGTGATAAAAACCGCGGTTGCGGCCGGCGTCGCACAAATGGCGGCGCCATTCATTATCACCGCGCGGGCCGCGGACACGGTGAAGATCGGGCTCGACAATCCGCTGACCGGCCCCTACGCCGCGCTCGGCAAAAATGAGCTGATCGGCGCCCAGCTGGCCATCGAGCAGATCAACGCCAAGGGCGGCATTCTCGGTCGCCAGGTCGAACTTCTGGTCGAGGATTCCACCAGTGGCGACGCCGGCACGGCCGTCCAAAAGGCCCGCAAGCTGATCGATCGGGATCAGGTCAGCTTCCTGGTCGGCAACATCAACTCCGCCCTCGCGCAGGCCATCGCCAATGTCGCTTTTGAGAAGAGCGTTTTCCATGTCGTGCCGGGCGGCCACACCAATTCGGTGACCGGTTCCAATTGCCATTGGAACGTGTTCCGCATCTGCAACACCACGCAGATGGAAGCCAGTGCCGTAGCCGGTTCGCTGATCAAGAACGCCGGCAAGAAGTGGTATTATCTGACGCCGGATTACGCCTTCGGCCATACGCTGCAGGCGGGCCTCGAAAAGGCGTCGGCCAAGCTCGGCGGAACCAAGGTCGGCGGCGATCTTACCCCGCTTGGCACCACCGATTATTCCTCCTATCTGATCAAGGCGCAGGCGGCGAACCCGGATGTGATCATCTTCCTGCAAGCAGGCGACGATGCAGTCAACGCGCTGAAGCAGGCGGTGCAGTTCGGCCTGGACAAGAAGTTCCACCTTGCCGGCGCGCAGCAGGAACTCGAAGTGCTGCTCGGTCTGCCGCCGGAGGCCCGCATCGGCACCTGGGTGTTCGAGTGGTACTGGAAGCAGGCGAATGTTCCCCATGTTGCGGAATTCGTCGCCGAGGTGCGCAAAAAGAGCGGCGGCCATGTACCGACGGCGCGGACCTGGTTCGGCTACGCGGCGCTCCATACCTGCGCGCTTGCGGCCGCCCAGGCGAAAGACCTCGATGCGGTGAAGATGGCCAAGGCCATGCAGGGCTTCAAGCTGCCGCCGGAAGTCGCGCTGATGCCGGACGGCGCCTATTTCCGCGCCGGGCAGGGCCAGCTCATTCCCGACCTGTTCGTCGGGCAGGCGCAATCGAAGGGCGCCGACGACCCGGAAGATCTTTTCTCCGTGCAAGAAATCGTCAAAGGCGCCGACGTCGCCGAAACGCTGGAAGAGACCGGCTGCAAGCAGACGTGGCCATCGTGAGAGCCGTCAGGCCGGGCGCCGCCGCATTCGAGGCGCCCGGAATTTCGATTGGGGACGGGGGACTTACAATTCACAGATGCCTGTGTTAAGCCCGCGCTAGCGCGGGCTTATATTATGTCGGGCGGCAAGCGGGCGGTCACGATGCCATCACTCCAATGACACAGCTCATTCTCTTCAACATTTTCAACGGCCTCATAGTCGGCGCCTTCTACGCTCTCATGGCGCTTGGCCTGTCGCTCATCCTCAATCTCTCCGGGGTGATCAATTTCGCCCATGGTGGCTTCCTGGCGATCGGCGGCTATCTCGCCTACACGATGATTCCGTATGTCGGCTTCTGGGGCGCGCTCGTCCTGGCGCCGGTCCTGACCGCCGCAATCGGCCTTATCGTCGAGCGCGTGCTGATCCGCCGGCTCTATGGGCGCGATCCGCTATATAGCCTGCTGCTGACCTTCGGCCTCGCCTTCATGATCGAGGACGGCACGCGCTTCATCTGGGGGGCTCAAAGCCTGCCGTTCCAGGTTCCCGCCTGGCTGGTGACACCGCTGTCCAGCGACTATTTTTTCCTGACCGGCTACCGGCTTTTCATGGTTCTGGTGGTTGCGATCGCCGTGACCGGACTGTTCCTGATCCTGGGCAACACCCGGCTCGGCATCCGCATTCGTGCCGGTACGCTCGATCTCGAAACCGTGTCGGTGCTCGGCGTCAATGTGCGGGTGTTGCGCAACATGAATTTCGGCCTGGGGATCTATCTCGCCGGCCTCGCGGGCGTGCTGGCGGTCGGCCAGCTCGGGCTGCAACCGACCATCGGCGCCTCGCTCATCATGCCGAGTTTCGTCGCCATCATCGTCGGCGGTCTGGGAAGCCTGCCGGGCACATTGCTCGGCGGATTGCTGATCGGTGTCGCCTCGGGCATCACCACGGTGTTCTTCCCGTCGGCGACCGAGGCAGTGATTTACGTCATGATGGCCCTCGTCCTTTTGGTCCGGCCACGAGGTCTTCTTGGTGAGGAGGGTAAATTCTAGTGAACGGCCTCGGTCTCAACAGGCAGGTGGCGAACCTGGTGGTGTGGCTGCTGCTGCTCGGGATGCCGTTCTGGCTTCCCGCAATTGGCGGCTACACCGAACTCGGCAGCCGCGTGGTCGTCCTCGGCCTCGCGGCGATGTCGCTGAATTTTCTGCTCGGCTATACCGGCGTGCTGTCCTTTGGCCACGCCGCCTATTTCGGGCTCGGCGCTTATGGAGCGGGCATGACGATCCGCTATCTCGTGCCAAGTACGGCCCTTAGCATCGTCGTCGGAACCCTCGTCGGGACAGTAGCGGCCGCCATCATCGGCCCGCTGATCGTGCGCTTGCGCGGCGTCTATTTCGCCATGGTGACCATCGCCTTCGGGCAGGTGTTCTATTTCATCACCTTTCGCTGGAACTCCGTCACCGGCGGCGATGACGGCCTGACCGGTTGGTCCCGGCAGCCTCTGGATTTCGGCTTCGCCACCATCGACATTCTGCATAGCCCCATCACCTTCTACTACCTGCTTCTGGCGGTTTTTGCCGTCGCGGTCGGTGTGATGGCGTGGCTGCTCAACTCGCCCTTCGGCCGCACGCTGATCGCGATCCGCGAGAACGAGCGGCGCGCCCGTTTCCTCGGCATCCCGGTCGACCAGCACATCTGGATGTCATGGGTGATTTCCTGCGCTTTCGTCAGTCTTGCCGGAGCGCTCTATGCCTTGCTCAACAATTTCGTCGACCCGCGCGCGCTTTACTGGACCCAGTCCGGCGATTTCGTGATCATGGCCGTGCTGGGCGGCATGCGCTCCTTCTGGGGTCCGCTGCTCGGCGCCGCGATTTTCGTCGTGCTGCAGGATTACCTGTCAAGCCAAACCCAGAACTGGATGTCGTTCGTCGGCCTCTTCTTCGTGCTTGTCGTGCTGTTCTTCCCGCGCGGCGTGCTGGGCGTGTTCGGCCGGAGGGCCGCATCATGAGCCTGTTGCGCGTCGAAAATGTCTCCAAGCATTTCGGCAGCCTGGTTGCCGTCGATGATGTTTCGATGACCGTCGAACCGGGAGAATTGCGCGCCATCATCGGTCCCAACGGCGCCGGCAAGACCACGTTCTTCAACCTGATCAGCGGCTTCCTTGCCCCCAGTTCCGGCCGCATCGTCTTCGACGGGGAGGACATCACCTCGGTCTCACCGACCCATCGCGTCTGGCGCGGCATCGCCCGCACCTTCCAGATCACCGAAGTCTTTCCGGAACTTTCCGTCCGCGAGAATCTGCGCATTCCCGTCGAGGTGGCGGCGGGCTATCGCAGGCGGGCGTGGCTTTCGCGCGAAGCCGGCGGGGCAGTCACCGCGCGCGTCACCGATTTGCTCACCATGGGGGGATTGATCGATAAAGCCGATCGCCCGGTCGGTGAATTGAGCCATGGTGACCAGCGCGCCACCGAAATCATGATGTCGCTGGCGCTGAAGCCGAGATTGCTGCTGCTCGACGAACCGACCGCCGGCATGGGCGAACAGGAGACGTATGATATCACCCGGCTGATCCGCAAGCTGCACAAGGAGGAAAAGCTGACGACGGTGCTGATCGAACACGATATGCGCGTTGTTTTCCACCTCGCCGACCGCATCATGGTTCTCGCCGAGGGCCGGCCGCTGGCCGAGGGCACCCCGCGCGAGATCAGCGCCAACGAAGCGGTGCAGGAAGCCTATCTGGGTAAAGCGGCATGAGCGGGCTGGCACTTCAGGCTGACGGCCTGCACACCTATTACGGCAAGAGCCATATCCTGCACGGCGTCAGCCTCACCGTCGGCGAGGGTGAAATCGTCACGCTGCTCGGACGCAATGGCGCCGGCAAAACGACGACGCTGCGCAGCATCGTCGGCCTCACCCCTCCGCGCGAGGGTTCGGTGCAGATCTTCGGTCAGCGGACGATCGGCTGGCCGCCGGACCGCGTCGCCCTGCTGGGTGTCGGCTATGTGCCCGAGGGACGGCGGATCTTCCCGAACCTCACGGTGGAGGAGAATCTCAAGGTGCCGATGGAGCGGCCCGGCCCCTGGACGATCAGTTCGATCTATCAGCTGTTTCCGCGTCTGGAAGAGCGCCGGGCGAACAAGGGCCGCCAGCTCTCCGGAGGCGAGCAGGAGATGCTGGCAATCGCGCGCGCCCTGCTCCTCAATCCCAAATTGATGCTGCTCGATGAACCTTCGCAGGGGCTCGCGCCTCTCATCGTGCGCGATGTGTTCAAGGTCATCGCCACCGCGCGCGATTCAGGGATTTCCGTGCTGCTGGTCGAGCAGAATGTGCGCGCCGCCGTCGAAGTCGCCGACCGGGCCTATGTGCTTGACGATGGGCGGGTCGTGTATTCCGGGTCCGCGCGGGAATTGGCGGCCGACGAGGAGCGGGTCAAGGCGCTCGCCGGCGCAAGCGTGGAGGACTGGGATGCGCGCGATACGGATTGAGCCCCCGTTGCCTCGACATCTCGTGCTCTAGCAAGCTGCTGACGGGCGCCGAACTGAGGCAACGCTGCTGTTCATACGAAGTGACTCGATTGGCCCGGAGCAGTTGGTGGGACCATTCGGCTCACGGCCCAGGCCGGCGGAGGCCGGTCAGAAAGCTGCGCAGAGCTGCGCGGAACTCCAGGACATACCGGTCCCAGCTTGTCGCCTTCGGAGTGATCTCCACCAATCTGGCATTTGGGATCAGCCCGGCGAGGCGCTCGGCGTGATCGAAAGGATGCAGGACATCGCGGCCGTGGCCGATGACGAGCGCCGGCACCTTGAGCGCCGCGACCTGATCGGCCGTGACGCCCGGACCGTCTGCCGCGATGCGGCTCAACAAGCATGCGGTAACGCGCTGAGGTGACCGCTCGAAGAAGCCGCGCAGGGAAGCAAGATTGTCCGGCGCTTCCCGTTCCAGGCGTGCCGCAATGTCCGACCGATCGAAGCGGGCTCGCGCCTCGTCCGCCGGGAAGCGCGCCAGGAGATCGCCTACTTCCCCAAAGGGCCGCATGTTGGCTGGCGCATCCTCGATGAGCCACGCCGGGCGCGCAAGGACGAGGGCGCTGACCAGCTCGGGGCGGGTGACGGCGAGCCGCAAGGCAATCGCGGCGCCCATCGAGATACCGCCCAGCACCACTGGGGCGATCGCCTTTGCCTCGATCATGTCCGCGACGTCATCGGCGAAGGTCGCGATGCTGAACGTGCTTGGGTCGCCGGGTTCGGAAAGTCCGTGCCCTCTGCATTCGAGCGTGATGCGGCGGAACCCTGCGTCGGTGGGGAAGACCTCGCCCGGCTGGGCGGCGTCGCCGCATAGTCCATGCTGGAAGACGAAAGGCGGTCCCTCGCCGGTTTCCACCAGATTGAGCAGCGGCCCGGAGTTCATTTGTCTTCCTCTTGCGCGAACCCGGCGGCAACCATCGCGCCTTCAAGGAAGCGGGCCGTTTCGGGCGCCTCCGCCTCGGGAAGCCCATGAGCGATCAACGGACCATCGAAGCCGACCGCCTTAAGGCAGCCGAGATAATGCGGATAGTCGAGGACGCCTTTGCCGGCGGTCGCAAACCGGCCGTCCGCCGTTCGATCCTTGGCATGCGCCATGACGATGCGGTCGCCGAGGAGATCGATCGCTTCGGCGATGATGCGGCGCTTTTCGTCGGCCGGCTCGGTCTCGACCAGATTGGCGGGATCGAGCACGATCTTGACGCGCGGGTTTGCCAGCTCATCGAGCAGCCGGCGCGCCCGTGAGGCGGAATCCACCACGTTGGCCCGTTCGGGCTCGATGCCGAGATCGACGCCATAGTCTTCGGCGATGGCTAGCACGACATCCATGCTGGCCAGAAGATCGCGCCAGGCCTCCGGAGTGTCATTGCCTGGATGACGGCGCCATTGGTCGTCAGGGTCGCGCGTTCCCGTACAGAGCGTCAGCAGCCCGATTCCCATGGCGCGCGATGCACCCGCAATGACACGCAGGCTGGCGTGGCCGCGCCGGCGAACCGCCGGGGCCGGGTGGATCATGTTGTAGGTGGCCGAGACGGCCGCAAGCCGCACGCCTGACGCCTGGGCGGCTGCTGCCGCGGCTTCAGCCGCACCGTCAGGAATGGCGTCCGGCATGGCGTCCAGGCCCGAGCAGGCCATGTTATATTGCGCTGCCCGGTATCCGGCAGCCCGCACCGCCTGCAAAATGGCGAAAGGCGCGTCGCCAGGAAAGGTCTTGGCGAAGATGCCGAGCTGCATCAAAGCTCTCCGGACACATCGGCGAGTTGCACCCGGCGGCGGTGCAGGGCCGATTGGCTGATCGCGATCATAACCCGCACGGACGCGACCCCATCATCGATGTCGGCGCCGCGCATTGGCGCCCCATGGAGGATCGTGTCCGCGAAGCCTTCGAGCTGGCGGCGGTAGAAATGACCGTCGGCCCCGAGGATCCGCGTCGTCGCCCCGGTCGCTTCACGGAAAACGTCCACCTCGCTGCTCCTGAAATACCATGGATTGAAGGTCCTGCCGATCACGCTGCCGTTCTGGCCGTAGATCTGGAAGCCTTCGTGCCAGTCCATGCGAACCGCGACGGTCAGGTCGAGATGGCCGAGGGAGCCGCTGGCGAACTCGACGTCCACGAACCAGCAATAAGCGCCGAAGCGCTCGTTCAGCCGAGCATCGACGCTGACAATCTCACCGGCCAGAAACCGCGCCGTATCCACGAGGTGGCTGCCATGCGCGAGCATATAATAGCGCCGCGGATCGGCTTTCGGATTTCCGGCCGGCTTCAGGGCCGAGGCGCTGGTGACGATCAGCGGCTGGACGGCGTCGGTCATCGCGTAACGGTGGGTTGAATCGCAATACCAGGCCTTCAGCGCCAGCATCTGCCCCATTTCCTGGTCGATGAAAGCCTTGGCAGCCTCGATGCCGGCGTCGAACCGTTTCATGTGGCCGACCTGAAACACGCAAGGCGAGTTGCGCGCGGCGACGCGCAGGCGCTCCACCTCGCCGAGGCCGACGCCCGCCGGCTTTTCGCACAGCACATGCTTGCCGGCTTCCAAGGCAGCGATGGAGGCCGGAACGTGATAGGCGTCGGACGTTGCGATAATGACCGCGTCGAGCTGCGGGTCGGCGAGCATCGCGGCGTAGTCGCCATAGGTGCGCTCGGGCGAATGGGTCCAACTCATGCGTTCGAGGAGGTCCGGCGCGACATCGCAGATCGCGTACAGATCGGCATTGCGGGCCTTGGCGCAGCTTTCCAGATGCGCCGCCTGGGCGATCGGGCCGCAACCGAGGACGCCCACTTTCAGCCGTTTTGCGTCCTTATGCACCATGCCGCATCTCACATGGTTCCTGCACTTCAGACATCACGCTTCCTGACGACCGCCAACGCCCCTTGCAGGACAGCCTGCCAGCCGAGCTTGGCGCGAGCGAGACGTTTGCGGCCGGGATCGAACATCGGAGAGAGCCGGCGCCGCGTCGCCTCAAAAAGTTGCTCGACCGGGAAATCCGCCATCTCGATCACGCCGCCGCCGATGACGGTTACCTCCGGGTCGAACAGCGTAATCCCCGTGGCGATCGGAAGCGCCTGATCCTCCACGAAGGCGCTGAGCGACGCATCCAGTTCGGGAGACGTCCGGCGATCGGTGAAGAGACGTTCGATCCCGACCGCGTGCTGCCTCGCAAGCTGGCTGAGGACGAGCCCGGATGCATAGGCTTCGATGCAGTCCGTACCGCCGCAAGAGCAAAGGCGTCCATCGCCCCGCACGGGAATATGGCCGAGCTGCATGGCGAAATCGCCGCCCTTATGCGGCCGGCCTTCCTTGAGAAAGGCCGAGCCAATGCCGGTTCCGAAGAACACGCCGAGCACGAGGTCGTGTCCGGCCGCACTCCCCGCCGCCTGCTCGCCGAGCAGCAGCAAGGCGCCGTCATGCTCCAGCCACACCGGCAGGCCGCACAATTCCGCGAGCCGGTCGGCAAGCGGAATGCCGTGCAGGGATGGGATATTGGGAGCGTCAATCACCGTCCGGCGAGCCGCGTCGAGCGGGCCGGGAATCCCGACGACAATCCCCGCCGGCCTGGGCGCGAGCCGGCCGCCGAGATCGGCGATAAAATCGGCAAGAACCCGAACCGGATCGGAGGCCAGGGCGCCGGTGGAGACCGTTGAAAGCACCTCGCCCTGGCCGGATTGGTCCACCCGGCCGAAGCGCAGATTGGTGCCCCCGATATCGACGACGATGTAACTCGGTGCGGTCAAGGCGGAATCCGGTCCCGTAACATGCTGGCCCCGCAGAGGTTTTCGATGCTCGACTTCAGGGGCTGTGCGTGTACAGTAAAGGTCAAAGACTGGCCGGTCTACGGCCCGTCGCAAGCGTCGGGTTTGAGACGCGGTCCGGGGAAGACGATGCCCAGCCTTGTCGAACTCGTGAATATCACGAAATCCTTCGGAGCCGTACGCGCTCTCGATGGGGTCTCCATGCAGGTCTCGGCCGGCGAGGTCGTCGGGTTGATGGGCGACAATGGCGCCGGCAAATCCACCCTGGTCAAGATCCTCGCCGGCAACTATCGCCCCACCTCGGGGGAATATCTGATCGATGGCCATCCCGTCGCCTTCTCGAGGCCGGTCGAGGCGCGCGATAGCGGTATCGAGATCGTCTATCAGGACCTGGCGCTCTGCAACAATCTGACCGCCGCCAGCAACGTGTTCCTCGGGCGCGAAATCTTGAAGGGCTGGGGTCTTTTCAAGGTGCTCGACGAAGTCGCCATGAATTCCCGCGCCTCCGAGCTTTTCAAGGAGCTGCGATCGGAGACGCGGCCGAGAGACCTGGTGGAGCGCATGTCGGGCGGGCAGCGACAGGCCGTGGCGATCGCACGGACACGGCTCGCCAACGCCAAACTCGTCCTGATGGACGAACCGACGGCCGCCATCAGCGTGCGGCAGGTCGCCGAAGTGCTGGCGCTCATCCGCAGGTTGAAACAGCAGGGACACGCGGTCATCCTCATCAGCCACCGCATGCCCGACGTATTCAGCGTCTGCGAAAGGGTCGTGGTGATGCGCAGAGGACTTAAGGTGGCGGACAAGCCCGTCGCCGAAACCTCGCCCGAGGAAGTGACCGGCCTGATCACCGGAGCGCTCGAAAATGCTTAGAGCATCGGACCGAAAAGTGCGCAGCGATTTTCGGATAAATCCGATGCCAAAGCAAAGGATAGAGCGGCGCTTCCGATTCCAATTGAAGGTCCGCCGCTCTAGAAAAGTGTCTCGCCCATGCTGAAGCTGTCGAGCGCCGCCACGCCGGCGCAATCGGTTGACGAGCTCCTTAATGCGCCCGGCCGCTCGATCGGCAGCCGGATATTCAGCAGCCAGGAGTTCTGGATCACGGTCGCGGTGCTCGTCATCGGGCTGGTCGTGGCCCAGATCGCACCGCGTTTCGGTTCCGCCGGCAATCTCAGCAATGTTCTTCAGAATTCCTGCTTCATCGGCATTCTGGCGCTCGGCATGACGCCCGTCATCGTCTCCGGCGGCATCGACATATCGATCGGATCGGTGCTTGGCCTTTGCGGCGTCGTCTTCGGCATCCTGCTTCAGGCTAATTTGCCGCTCTCGGTCGGCATCATTCTTACCCTCGTGCTTGGCGCGTGTCTCGGCGGTCTGAACGGCTTTTTCATTGCCTATCTCAGGCTGCCGCCCTTCATCGTTACGCTGGGGATGCTCAGCATCGGCCGCAGCACCGCCCTCATCGTCAGCGGCAATCAGGTGGTCTACACCTTCGGGCAGGCCGAGCCGGGGCTGTTCGCCCTGGGTGGCGGCAAGATTTTCGGCATCGGCAACGTCGTCTTTGCGCTGATCGGCTGCGCGCTTATCCTGCATTTGCTTCTGCGCAAGACCCAATGGGGCCGATATGTGCAGGCGATCGGCGGCAATGAGCGCGCCGCCCGGCTGACCGGCATTCCGGTCAAGCGCGTCAAGATGTCGGTGTACATGTTCGCCGGACTGATGGCTGCGGTGACCAGCATCTTCCTGGTGGGCTGGCTCGGTTCGGTGACGAATGCGCTCGGCCAGGGCGACGAGCTTCGTGTGATCGCCGGCACGGTCATTGGCGGCGCCAGCCTCGCGGGCGGCTATGGAACGGCTTACGGCGCCGTAATCGGGGCGCTGCTCATCGAGGTCATCCGAAATGGGCTGCTTCTGGCCGGTGTGAACCCGTTCTGGCAGGGCATCTTCGTGGGAAGCTGCATATTGATCGCTGTTCTCTTGCAGCGGTTCCAGGTGAAGGAGGAAGAGTAGGCTCAGCTAATAAGACGAGATCAATACGACAAACCAGGGAGGTTAAAAATGAACACGTTCAAAACTGCGCTATTGGCAACCGCGGCGGTCGTTGCGATGGGCTGTACGGCTGCATCGAGCGCCGAGACCAAGCAGATCGCCATGGTCTTCAAGGTCATCAACAACGCCTTCACGCCGCCGCTGCAGCAGGGATGCGCCGCCGCCGCCAAGGATTTCAACGTAACATGCACCTTCATGGGACCGACGGAATATAACGAGGCCGAGGAAGTCCAGATGGTGCAGGACATGATCCAGCGCGGCGTGGACGGGCTCGCGGTTTCCGCCGCCAATCCGAAAGCGATGGCGCGCGTTCTGCAGCAAGCCAAGGCCAAGGGCATTCCGGTGGTTATGTTCGATTCCGACGTGCTTCCGGAAGACGCCGGCGTCCGTCTGACCTTTATCGGCACCGACAATTACCAGTTCGGCGCCGAGCTCGCGAAGAAGGTGCTGGACGACAAGAAGAAGGGCGGCACGGTGTGCATCCAGTCCGGTGCGCCGGCCTCGCTCAACCTCAACGAGCGCATACAGGGCATCCGGGACACGCTCGCCGGCGCTCCCAAGAGCGCTCCGGTGAAACAACTGACCGGCCAGAACGGCTGGACCGAGGCGGCCGGCTGCCCGGTCTACAACAATGACGACATCCGGCTCGCGGCTCAGCAGGTGAACGACGTCTTCACGGCTAATCCCAAACTTGACGCCTTCATCGCCGTCGGCGGCTGGGCCCAATATGCGCCGCAGGCTTACAGACAGGCCGTAGACCTGCAGAAAGAGCGCGTCGCATCCAAGGATCTCGTCATCTCCTTCGGCGACAATTTCGAGCCTCAGATGCCCCTCCTGAAAGCAGGTCTGAGCCACTACAATATCGGCCAGCGGCCCTATGACATGGCTTACACGGCCGTGAAGTCTCTGGTGGATGTCTTTGCGGGCAAGAAGCTTGAGCCGATGATCGTAACCGGCGTCGAAGTGTGCACGCCCGAGACGGCCGACACCTGCGGCAAGGCGAAATAGACGCTAATAAACGAGGGGGAAGGTTTCCCCCTCGGAGATCGGGCTTGCGCTCGGGCGACGCGGGGTCGCAGGCGCCTGGATCCGATCCGGCGCAACTGGCCGTCAGCTTTTGATCGCGGTCCGGCCCGCAAAACGCCTGATGCGCTCTCGCGGTCCGATCCCGCTGCGGTTCGGACGGCCAAAGTGCCGAAACGTTCCCGCGCCTGCAATAGGCGCCGATCTCCGCACCACCCCACATTCGACATACCGAATGTTCGCGGGCGGGCAGCCACGGCTTCAGGCCTCCACCAAACGCTCTCTCGCCCCCAGCCTCTATCGAAGACTACTTTTGAGGCAAACATTTGTCTCAGCTGTATGATCGTGACGCATCGCGCGGAATCACAAGACTTTTTTCCATATATCAGGCGGATCCGCCACTGATGCATTGTTATGCAAACTTACAAAATTTGAGAAATACTAGGATTTGATAATTTCTCTAAGAATTGAATAACCGCCTCTATATTCTGTTATAATTGACAATGTTGAGTTTCAATTTGCTCGCGGCTTGCACAGCTTGCTCGATGCGGTTGACTTCGTGGCTAAATGCGAGAAAGGATGTGTCGTGGGCGATATTGGGTTGCGTGCCGAGGTTCGGATTCCGCGAGACGATCTGAAGCGTCTCTCAGCACTCACCACCACCCGCGGATTTTTTGCCATCGCGAGGCAATGGCTGATCATTTTAGCCCCGCCAAAGGCAATCTGCAGCCCGCTCTCCACAGGCGCGCCGGCCCCGATGATGAGAATGAAAACCGGCGGCAGCACGATGCCGTATGTCAGTCGTGGCACGAGCGCGCGGACGACGATCAGCGCCCTGAGCCGCAGAAGCCCGAAGACGGAGTGCAGGAAAGACGTCACCTCCAGGCGAGCCCACGCCAGACGAGAAGGTTGAGCAGGACGGCGAGCGCCAGCAGAGCCAGCACATGCGACGCCGGGGCGGCCTCGCCTGCAATGACCGCCTTCACCAGCAGCGCGGTATGGGTGAACGGCGACAGCCAGCTGAGACCGGCCATCGGCCATGGCAGCGCGGCGATGTCATATAAGACCGGGCTGAGAAAAGCGAAACCCAGCGAGGCGATGGAGAGCCAGCCATGACCGGAGGCATAATCCCGCGATGATGTTGCAATCGCCGCTCCAAGCGCGCCCATGGCCGACGCACTTGCAAGCGCCGCCAGGCGGGTACGTATTCAAACCTGACAAGTTCTATCTTGGTTATACCCTAGAAAAAATGGGTAGCGACTGCTACGCATCAGAGATTTATGCCGGATTGTTAACAAGTCTCTGCGGTATCTTTATCCAAACGAGCGCCCCGCTTGGCCATACAGGTGCAGTGGTTAACTGGACGCTTGAGATTGTTGTTGCGCAACCAGTGCGTATCTATACGGGAATAATTATAGGAAAAATCTGCTTCTAGAAAAATTACGGGCAGATTCTGCCCTATGCAGGCCGCTATGCCCGCTCCACGACGACAATGCCGTCCCGATTATCCTTGAGGGAAAAAGATCCTGACCGGCAGAGCGATCGCCGCTGAAGTGGAGAGAGGGCGCATTATCATCGATTCGTTCGATCCGCAGCGCATCAATCCCAACAGCTACAATTTCACGCTGGGCACCACGTTCAGGTCTACACCCAGGAGACGCAAGGCTCCGCGCTTTCTGCCTCTGTTGACTTTTGGCTGGCTCGCAATACACACGTTGTTTCCGCCAGACTGAAAAGAGAGTCAAACAAGGCAGGAATGGTACCCTCACAACCGCAAATTCTTAATGTCCAGCATTGGATTTTAGAAGGGCCGGCAATTTCGTCTCGGGGATACTGGTCGAACAGACGGTTTGCTCATCTGAAGCCGATCAGTCCGAGAGCGTCGGTGACATCCAAAGTAGCCACCCGGAAAATAGTGTGCCAGAAATCTGCTATTCGCCGAGGCGGACCCTCGTCCATTTTTACTGAGGAAATCCGAGGCGGGAGCGACCGTCGGCCGATTGTCACGGTTTCGGTTTCGAGCGCCCCAGGCTGCGGCTTCCGATTTGAGGGGGAAGCATTTCGAAACCTGCTGCCCGTGGCTGCGAACTTGCGTACGCCATAATCCGGAAGGCAGCTTATTGAAGGACGCCGTGAATTAGTCTCTACTGAGAACACCGCATGCACAAACGATGCACACAAACACTGCGAAGATCTGTGCAATAGAGTGAGATCGCGCGCACAGGCGTCTTTGCGTTCACGGTCTAGCCTACTGAATCTGCTTAAAAAACGATGAAATGCCAAAAACATAGATTCAGCGTCGCGCCGATGATGGAGTGGACGGACCGGCATTGCCGCTTCTTCCACCGCCAGCTCTCGCGCCATGCGCTGCTTTATACCGAGATGGTGACGTCCGCCGCGATCATTCATGGCAAGCGCGACAAGCTGCTCGGCTTCGATGCGGCGGAACACCCTGTCGCGCTGCAGATCGGCGGCAGCGACCGCCGCGAATTGGCGGAGGCCGCGCGCATCGGCGAAGCCTATGGCTACGACGAAATCAATCTGAATGTCGGCTGCCCGTCGGACCGGGTCCAGGCGGGGCGCTTCGGCGCCTGTCTCATGGCGGAGCCGGGGCTGGTCGCGGAGTGCATCGCCGCGATGCGCGCGGCGGTAGCCGTGCCGGTCACGGTCAAGTGCCGCATCGGCATCGACGATCAGGACGGCGAGGCGGACCTTCAGCGCTTCGTCGAAACGGTCGCCGAGGCCGGGTGCCGCACCTTCATCGTGCATGCGCGTAAGGCGTGGCTGCATGGCCTCAGCCCGAAGCAGAATCGCGACGTGCCACCGCTCGACCATGACCGCGTATGGCGGCTGAAGGCATCACGCCCCGATCTGACGGTCGTTCTCAATGGCGGCATTGCGACCATAGCGGAGACGAAACGGCATCTGAGCCATGTCGACGGGGTGATGATGGGCCGCGCGACCTATCAGAATCCCTCGCTGCTGCTCGGCGTCGACGAGGCGCTGTTCGGCGCGCCCGGCCGCCACGCCGATCCAGCCGCGATCATGGCGCGGATGGCGCCTTATATCGAGCGCGAGCTGTCACGCGGCGAAAGGCTGTCCTCGATCACGCGGCATATGCTCGGGCTGGTGCAGGGCGTGCCGGGCGCGCGCGGTTTCAGGCGGCACCTGACCGAGGGTGCGATCCGGCCCGGCGCGGGACTGGAGGTGGTGTTCGACGCGTTGCGCTTCCTGCGGCCGGACGGCGCCGAATCGGCGCCACGGGCGGCGGATGCCCACGCCATGACGATGTAAAATCAGCGCTCGGCGGCGACAGGTTTCTTGAGCACTTTGGCGAGACTGAAGAAGCGCGGCGTCCGCTGCCTGTAGCGCTGATAGCTGGCGCCGTAGGTGCGCGCCAGCCAGGGTTCCTCCATGAGGGGCAGCAGCACGTAAACGCCGATCGCAAGCGCGCACAGCAGCGCGACGTCGAGCGACGCGGATGCGCCGGCCAGCCCGAGAAAGGCGAGGATCGAGGCGACATATTGCGGGTTGCGGCTATAGCGGTAGAGGCCGGACGTCACCAGCCGGTCGTCGCGTCCATAGGTGTTCTCGATGCCGAGATCGAAATAGCCATAGATGGTGAAGCCGAAGCCCGCCAGCGCCAGCGGCACGCCTAGCGCCGCTTGCCAGCCGTGCGAGGGGGCCAGCGCGAAGCGGATCACGCCGAGGAGGATCGTCAGCCCAAGACCGGCGCGGAACAGCGGCCAGAAAACATAGCTCTGCCAGCTTCGCTTGCCCGGCGTCGGCCAGAGCTTGAGCACATGGGTGAACGCGGTCAGCAACAGCAGCATGTTCAATGCCGCCAAAGCAGCGAGCGCCGCCAGGAAAACCGCCGCCACGCCGTCATGTGCCAAGACCTCCCGCTTCAGGCGCATCGCGCAAAGGCCGAACGCAAGCTGGCCTTTTCCAATCCGATTGAACCGGATGGGACTCGCATGCCGGAAATGCTTTAGGACTTGATCATGACAGCCGTTAGAGGGCTTCCTTAAAGGTGTCACGCGGCTTTCGGACAACAAGCACGGCAGGCAAAGACTCTAGAGCATGATCGTTTCAAACGGAACCGATCATGCTCTGGATTTCTTTGTTTTCGCACGATTTTTCGGGAAGACCGGTGTCCATCCCCGCCTTCGCAGGGACATGCTTTTTCCCGATCGTACTCTAGACGGCTCGGAGGGCAAACCGGTCGCCGGCCTCGACGATTTCATGGATGATACCGGCCTCGGTCATGGCGTGGCCGGCGTCCGGGACAATGCGCAGATCGGCCTCCGGCCAGGCCTGTTTGAGGTCCCAGGCGCTGCGCAGCGGGGTCACCACGTCGTAGCGGCCATGCACGATGACGCCGGGAATTCGGCGGATGGCGTCAGCCCCTCGCAAGAGCTGGTTCTCGTGCCGGAAGAAGCCGTTATTGACGAAATAATGCGCCTCGATCCGCGCGAAGGCGAGCGCGTAGTCGTTGACGCTGAACCGGCTGACACGCTCCGGGTCGTGCAGCAGCGACAGCGTCGTACCCTCCCATATGCTCCAGGCGCGCGCCGCTTCCAGCTGAGCCGCCGGGTCCGGCCCGGTGAGGCGGCGGTGATAGGCGGCGATCATGTCGCCGCGCTCCTCCGGCGGGATCGGCTTTTGATATTGGTCGAAAGCGTCGGGGAAGATCCAGCTGCAGCCATCCTGATAGAACCAGTGCAATTCGGCGCGCCGCAAAAGGAAGATGCCGCGCAGGATCAGCTCGCTGACCCGGTCAGGGTGCGCCTCGGCATAGGCCAGCGCCAGTGTCGAGCCCCAGGAGCCGCCGCAGAGCTGCCAGGCGTCCAGCCCGAGATGCACGCGCAGCCGCTCCATATCGTCGACGAGATCCCAGGTCGTATTGCCTTCGAGCGTTGCATGGGGGGTCGAGCGTCCGCAGCCGCGCTGGTCGAACAGAATGATTCGGTAGCGTGCCGGATCGTGAAAGCGCCGCATGGTCGGATTGGAGCCGCCGCCCGGCCCGCCATGCACCATCACCACCGGCTTGCCCTGCGGATTGCCGCATTCCTCATAGTAGATCCGGTGCGGATCGGACACGGCAAGCATTCCGCTCCGATAGGGGTGGATATCCGGGTAGAGGCCCCGGCGGTTGGACATTCGCATCCTGTCAGTCCTGCGCGGTTGCAGGCGCCCAGCTTAACACGGCGATCAAGGCTTGGGCGCTTTGCCGCGCGCGGCAAGTCGCGCCAGGCGCGCATGCACCGTTTCGCCGCTCGGGATCCGCATTTCATCGACGATGTCCAGCGTCGCCGCATCCGGACGCGGCGACAAGAGGCTGCCGGTGAAGGCGGCAAGAGCCGAGAGCGGGGCACCCAGAATCCCGGCGGTCAGCCCATCCGTTCCGAACCAGGGATAACCGCCGTTCAGCGTCATCACGATATAGCCAGCCGTTGCGGCAAAACCAGCCGCCAGGCCGCACAGCGCGCCGAAGGCGGTGAGGCCCCGCCACCAGATGCTCAGGGCGAGCGGGGCAAAGAAGCTGCCGGCGCAGAGCGAAATCGCCCAGATCATCATGCGCAGCGGATCGATGCTGTCGCGCGTGGCGATCGAATAGGCGGCGACCGCAAAGAACACCATCGCAACCCGCGCGACGAGCAGGCGCCTGGCAGGCGAGGCGAGGCGATTGAACAGCGTATGATACACATCGTTGCTGAGCACATTGGCCAGCGACACGAGCTGTCCGCCGGCCGCCGCCAGCACCGCCGCAACCGCCGCCGCCCCGACCAGACCCGCCAGCACGAAGGGAAACTGGCTGATCACCGGCAGGATGAGCGCCACGCTGTCACGGTGGAACAGCACCTTGGCGCTGCCCAACGCCGGATCGAGCTGATCGGCGGACAGGGTGACGAGGCGAAGCTGCGACAGGACCGCGCCCCAGCTGGGAATCTGCGACAGCGGCACGCCCAGAAGCTGCTTCAGCACCTGATATTTGGTGAAGGCGGCATAGGCGGGAATCGTCAGCACCATGAAGCCGACGAACAGCGCCGCCCAACCGAAGGATTTCCGCACCGCCGATACACTTGGCGGCGTCGCGAGCCGGGCGATCTGCGCCGGAAGCACAGCCGTCCCCAGCATGATGCATAAGGTCAGCGCCAGGAAATCAGCGCTGCTCACGGACTCGAACAGCGCCACGAAAGGCTCCGTCAAAGCCCTGGCATCGGGGCCGGGCAGCGCGCTTCCAAGGTGATGCAGCGCGCGGTCGGTGAGCCCGCGCCCGAGTTCGAGCTGGCTCATATCTGCGAGAATGCCGCCATAGGCCAGCTGCGGCAGCGGCAGATTGGTGATCATCACCGAAATGGCAATGAGCGGCACCGAAATGCCAAGCATCACCACGATGAACTGCGCGCATTGCGTCCAGGTGAGGGAGCGCATGCCGCCGAACAGCACCGTCGCCGTGGCGAGCGCGACGCCGGCCTGAAGTAGCAGATTCGGATTGATATCGAGGAACGCGCCGGCGGTGATCTGGCCGACCCGGAATTCGGCCGCGAGCAACATCAGGACCGGGGGGAAAAGGATGAAGGCCGACACCAGTCGTACGAACCGGCTGGAAAAGCGGATGCCGAAATAGCCGGGCAGCGTGTAGGCGCCGATCTTGCGGAGATAGGGTGCAAACAGCACCGCCATCAGGCCCAGGCCCGTGCACCAGCCGAGCGCGATCGGCAGCGCATCGTAGCCGATGAAGAAGAACGAGCCGATCAGCCCCATCAGCCCCGCGCCGCTGACGAGATTGGCCGAGAGCGCGAAGCCGTTATAGAGCGGCGGCACGCGCTGGCCGGATATGAAGAAATCCTCCAGATTGGCGGTGCGCGCCACGATGCCGATGCCGGCATAGAACAGAACCGGCAAGGTGATGATGAGCTGGCTGACCCAGCTGCGCTCCAGCCCGAGCTGTTCCAGGATGATCAGCATCAAAACGAGGCTGGCGAAGGCGCTGGTAAAGATGCCGAAGCTGGTGCCGAGCCGGGGATTTGCCGTGGGATAGCTGGTGTTGAGGGACATGTGAGTCTTGCCGGCCTTACATTTCGCTCGTCAGACCGTGGCGCCTGTCCAGCCTGTCCTGGCGGGCGGCCGCCCAGTAGATTACGGCGATGATCCCCAAGACAGAGCCTTGCGCAGTGAGGAACAGGCCGAGCGGAAACCGCAGGAAGGAATAGCCGTTGAGCAGCGGCGCGAACAAGGGAACGATCAGCGCGATAAACCCGAACAGCGAGAGCGTGATGGCCACCAGCCGCAGCGACCGCGACGCGTGGCGTTTGCGTTGTTCCTCGTCGATCATGGACGCTCTCCTTATGTGCCGGCCCGCCGACGCAGCCGAAGCCGGATTGCCCAAGCAAAAGCATGGCCCGCCAAGATAAGCAAGGCGGCGGGATATTTGGCGAGGGTTGGCGTGACCATTATGGTAAAATAACGGCAGCCTTGGCCTTTTCCGGGAAACCGTCTAAGGCTTCTCATCGAGTAACGCCTTGGCTCAGTTTGAGCGCGGCCATGAAGCTTGCCATGACCGAACACCACATCGCCATTGTCGACGATCATCCGCTGTTCCGCGATGCGCTGAAGCAGACGCTGGCCGCCAGCTTCGACGATCTGCGCATTAGCGAAGCGGGCTCGCTGGAGGGTTTGAGCGCCCTGATCGAGGCGGGAGACATCGATCTGGTGCTGCTCGATCTTTCCATGCCGGGGGTGCAGGGCTTTTCCGGTCTGATCTATCTGCGCTCGCTCAGCCCGCAAATTCCCGTCGTCATCGTCTCCGCCAATGAGAGCCCGGCGGTTATCGGGCGCTGCCTGGAGTTCGGCGCGTCGGGCTTTATTCCCAAATCGCTGGCGGTGTCGAGGATCCGCGAAGGCATTGCCGCGATCCTGCGCGGCGAGATCTGGGTGCCGGAGGGCGTCAGCCTGCCCGGCGCCGGACAGAGCGAGTTCCGCCGCTCTCGTGGCCCGGCTCGCCTCGCTGACGCCGCAGCAGGTGCGCGTGCTGATGATGCTGGGGGAAGGGCTGCTGAACAAGCAGATCGCCTTTCAGCTCGGCGTCTCCGAGGCGACCGTCAAAGCGCATGTGTCGGCGGTGCTGCAAAAGCTGCGGGTGGAAAGCCGCACCCAGGCGGTGATCGCGGTGAAAAACATCGAAAAGGGCGAGTTGAACGACTTCCGGGGCGTTTTGGACGCAGATTGAGTGACGGCCCGGATTAGAGCATTTTCCAGCAAAGCATGTCCCCGCAAAGGCTCGTCGGCGCTAGAACATGATCGCTTCAAACGGAAACGATCATGATCTAGATTTCTTTGGTTTCGCACGATTTTTCGGGAAAACCGGTGTCCACTTTTCCCGATCGTGCTCTGATGTTATTCGGCTGCCGCGCGCCTCGTGTGCAGCGTCGTCATCAGCGCCCGCAGCGCCGCCGGCTTCAGCGGCTTGCGCAGCAGCCGCAGACCGCCCGCGCGCGCTTCTTCCTCGACCCCCGGCGAGCGGTCGGCGGTGATCAAAATCGCGGGAACGTCATTGCCGGCCTCGGCACGAATGGCGGCGATGCAGCCTATGCCGGTCTCGGCTTCCAGGTGGTAGTCCACCAGAATGAGGTCGGGCACCACGCCGGCCTGCGACATCACCGCAAGCGCCTGCGCGGCATCGGACGCCTGCAGCACCTTGCAGTGCCAATTCTCAAGCAGCAGCCGCATGCCGTCCAGGATCGCCGGCTCGTTGTCGACGCACAGCACGACGCAGCCATCCAGCTGGCTCCACAGGAAAACGCTCGGCGCGGCCGCCTTGTCGCCAGCCGCCGCCTCAAGGCTGACCGGCAGGGTGATGCCGAAAGCCGACCCTGCGCCCGGGCGCGATAACAGATGAATCGGATGATCGAGCATCCGCCCGATGCGCTCGACGATGGACAGGCCAAGGCCGATGCCGGGCACGGTGTTGGGGCCGGAATTGAGCCGCTGAAACTCCTTGAAGATCACCTCCCGCTCGCTCGCCTGAATGCCAAGGCCGGTATCGTGCACCTCGACCGTGACGGTGCCGTCCCTTCTTCTGTGGCAGCCCAGCAGCACCCTCCCCTCGCTGGTGTATTTGATCGCGTTGGACAGGAAGTTCTGCAGCACGCGCCGCATCAGCCGGCGGTCCGAGCGGACATAGAGACTGCACGGAACCGCGACGAATCGGAGCCCCTTCTCCATCGCCTGGGGCGAAAACTCCACCTTGAGCTGCTGCAGCAGCTGGCCGATGGCAAAGACGGTGATTTCCGGTTTCAGCGATCCGGTATCGAGCCGCGAGATGTCGAGCAGCGCATTGAGAATTTCCTCCACCGATTCCAGCGAGGCGTCGATGTGGCGCGCCAGATGCTGGAACTCACCGGGCGGGCGCCGTTCGACCAGGCTCGTCGTATAGAGCCGCGCCGCGTTCAGCGGCTGAAGAATGTCGTGGCTGGCCGCGGCAAGGAACCGCGTCTTGTCGAGATTGGCCTCGTCCGCTTTGGATTTGGCTTCGCCGAGCGCGCGGTTCACCTTGGTCAACTCGGCCGTGCGCTCTCTGACGCGGCGCTCCAATGTTTCGTTGGCGCGCTCCAGCGCGCTGGCGGCGGCGACCCGGTCGGTGATGTCGGTGAAGGTGGTGACGATGCCGCCTTGCGGCATGGCATTGGTGCGCACCTCGATCACCCGGCTGACATCGTCCAGCCGCTCCTGGAACGTTTCCAGCGTCACCACATATTTGCGGATGCGGTCGGAGACGAATTGCTCGAAGCTGGCCGCGTCGCTGGCGTTTTTCGCCGCCATGTGCCGCACGATCTGGTCGAGCGGCACCCCGACCCGGCCGATGCTCGCCGGCAGATCGAGCATCTCGCGGAATTCGCGGTTCCAGCAGATGAGCTGCAGGTTGCTGTCGAACACCGCGATGCCCTGATGCACCTGGTCGAGCGCCGATTGCAGCAGATCGCGGTTGTACTGAATGGCCTCGGAGGCGTCGTCCAGCAGCTTCAGCGCCGATTGCATCCCCACATCGTGCCGCCTGAGGGTGAGCGACATGACCAGCCGCGATGAGGCGGTGCCGATGGCGCTTGCCAGCAGGTTTTCGGCAAAGCGCATCATATGGATGTCGGCTTCGGCTTTCGGGATCAGTGCTGTCTTGCAGCTGGCGGCATAGTCAGCGAACGATCGCTCGGCGCGCTCCTCGCCCAGATAGCGCCCGACGGTGCGCATCAAATCGTCCACCGTCACCGATGTGCGCCAGGCGCGGAACGAGGGTGCGCTGGCGCGCGGGAAATTGCCTTCGATGAACAGATTGGCCTGCAGCCGCTCGATGGGCTCGGGCGCGCGCAGCATCGACACCACGACATAGGCCATGATGTTGATCGCCATGCTCCAGATGACGCCGTGCGTCAGCGGATCGAGATCAACATGGAAGAACGATTCCGGACGCAGCATCGCCAAGCCGAAAAGCCCGTCCCGCATGATGCCGGAGCCGAGCAGACCGGCCTGGACGAAATAGGGGATGAGCAGCGTATAGGTCCAGACGGCGAAGCCAGCGAGGATGCCTGCGATGGCGCCGCGCGCCGTCGCGCCGCGCCAGATCAGGCCGCCGAAAAAGGCCGGCGCGAACTGGGCGATGGCGGCGAACGACAACAGCCCTATGCGCGCCAGCCCGTAAGTGTCGCCCACGACCCGGTAGAACAGATAGGCGAGGATGAGGATGGCGAAGATCGCCACGCGGCGGATGTTGAGCAGCATCGCGCCCATGTCGCGCCGGTCGCCGATGCCGAGCTGCAAGCGGCGCAGGATGATCGGCATCACCAGATCGTTGCAGACCATGATCGACAGCGCGACGGACTCCATGATCACCATGGCGGTTGCCGCCGAAAGCCCGCCGAGGAATGCGATGATGCTGAAGGCTTCGGCGCCATGGCTGCGTGGCAGCGCCAGCAGGAACATGTCGCGGTCGACCTCGCCGGGCGAAAAAGTGAGAAGCCCCGCTATGGCGATGGGAATGACGAAGATATTGATGGCAATGAGATAAAGCGGGAACAGCCAGCTGGCACGGCCCACCTCGCGCTCGGAATTGTTCTCGACGATGGTCACGTGGAACTGGCGCGTCAGCAGCAGGATGCACACCGAGGACAGGAACGTCACCGTCAGCCAGTTCCAGCCGTGGAAACCGCGCGCGAAAAGACCGATGATCTGGGGCTTCGCGGCGGCGCGCTCCATCAGTGGGCCGATGCCGCCGAACATCGAATAGGTGATGAAGGTGCCAACGATCAGGAACGCGGCGATCTTCACCACCGATTCGGCGGCGATCGCCAGCATCAGCCCTTCCTGATGCTCGGTGGCATCGATATGGCGCGTGCCGAACAGCACCGCGAACACCGCCATGGTCATGGCGATGATGAAGGTCATGTCGCCAAGCGGGTCGCCGCTGGGCAGCAGCGCCGCCGGGCCGCCGGGCTGGATGATCGTGGTGATGGACTGCGAGACAGCCTTCAGTTGCAGCGCGATATAGGGCAGCACGCCCGCCACCGCGATCACCGAAACGATGGCCGCGACCAGCGGGTTCTTGCCGTAGCGCGCCGCCATGAAATCGGCAATCGAGGTGATGTTCTGCGATTTGCTGAGCTTGATGATGCGTTCGATCAGCGGCCGCCCGAACGCAAACACCGCGATCGGGCCGAGATAAACGGCGAGAAAATCGAGGCCGGTCGAGGTCGCCAGCCCGACGCTGCCGAAAAACGTCCAGGAGGTGCAGTACACCGAAAGCGATAGGGCATAGATGGTCGGCCGCCCCCGCGTCAGCTTGCGCGATTTGGCGTACTGGTCGCCGAAATACGCCACCCCGAATAGGAAGCAGAGATAGGCCAGCGCCACACCAACGATGATCCAGCCATTGATCATGGACGGAATGCTTCCTGCCGCCCCGCTCGCATCGCGGGGTCTTGTCTGCCGAGCCTTCGGCCGCGTTAGCTGCGTTGGCCGGGTGCCGTTTTCGCCCGCATCTTAGCACAGGGCGCAGCTTTGCGAATGCCCCCGCAGCGTGCTGCGGCCGGCCAAAAGCGGCGTCGATTTCCGCTCTGGCGAAAGCCGCCGATATTGGTTAGAACACTTGCGTCGCGCTGGGCCTGTAGCTCAATTGGTTAGAGCCGACGGCTCATAACCGTCTGGTTGCAGGTTCGAGTCCTGCCGGGCCCACCATTTTACTTTCCTGGCTGACATGTCGAGCAGCGACATTGCCGCACACCTGGACATGAAAGAGCGCGGGATGGATAAGTGGCTCGATAGGATCATGTGCAAAGTCGGCGCTAAGTCTTATCCGCCCTGCCCTCGCGCCGTGAAATGCTCATCCCGTCACGTTCCGCGCGGCTTGGCCCGCGCGGTGGGAAGCGCCGAGGCGGGATCGTCGGGCCAGGGGTGGCGCGGATAGCGCCCTTTCATCTCGGCCTTGACCGCCGCCCACGATCCCTTCCAGAAGCTGGGCAGATCGCGCGTGATCTGTAGAGGCCGGTGCGCCGGCGAGAGCAGATGCAGGGTGAGCGGCAGCTTGCCGCCCGCGATCGAGGGATGCGTCGTCAGCCCGAACAGCTCCTGCACGCGGATGTGCAAAGCGGGTGCGCCGGCCGTCTCGTAGTCGATGGCGTGACGATGGCCCGTGGGCGCCTCGAAATGCGTCGGCGCTTCGTCCTCCAGGCGCCGCTTCAAGGCCCATGGCAGCAGCGCATCGAGCGCCGCACCGAGTGTATCGGCGCCGACCTCGGCGAGTTTCGTCTTGCCCGCCAGGAATGGGGCAAGCCACGCAGAGGCCGTTTGGCCAAGTGCTGCGTCGGTCAGGTCCGGCCATTCATCGCTTCCAGCCGCGCGCAGGAAACCGACCCGGTCGCGGAGCTGGATTTGCGTCCTGCTCCAGGGCAGACGGCTCAGACCCAGCTTCGCGATGCCGACCGCCAGCAGACGCGCGGTTTCCTCGCTCGCTGTGACCGCCCGTGGCTCGTTTGCGAGCGTAATGGCACCCAGCCGGCGAACATGGCGCGCCCTCAAAGCAGCGGCGGGCTGATCGAATTCGATCTCGTCCGTCTCGCGGATGCGATGGCCGGCGACAGCGAGTATGTCGGCTTCATCGGCTGCGGCCGCAAGCAGGATGCGCGTCGACGCCGCCGATCCTGACAGCTCGGCAGCGACCAGGAAAGGCGATCGGGCCAAAGGATGCGTCGCATCGAGATTGGCGCCACGGCCATTGGCGAGAAGGAATTGGCCGGGCGCGCCGCGCGCCTTGCCGATGCGCTCCGGAAAGGCGAGCGCCAGCATGCGCGCGATGGATATATCAGCGCGAGGTTCTCGCGCCCGCCGGCCCGCGCCTGCCATCCGAGCCCAGCCTGCCGCCAGCTTCCGCATGTCGCCGGCGCGGCGCGACCGGTCACGGCGGAAACTGTCGAGGCGATGCGCGAGATCGGCATCGTTGCCGCCCAGCCCCCGCTCCACCATCACCGCGGCGATGTCGGCAGCCTCCTCGCGCGTGGCCGAGCGTCGGCTGCGGAAATCACCATGCGGGCAAGCCTGGGCGGCAAGGGCAGCGACCTCAGCCGCTTGCCCGTGGCCGTGATGCGGCCATCCGCGCCCAGCGCCTCCAGCTCGGTCAGCTCCTCGCGCGCGGCTGCGATGGCGGCGGCCGGCGGCGGATCGATCCACGACAGCGAGAGCGGATCGGGGGTTCCCCATTCCGCGCAGTCGAGCAGCAGGCCTCGCCAGATCGGCGGAGCGAATTTCGGGCTCGGCGAAAGCGGGCAGGCTCTGCGTTTGCGGCTCGTCCCACAGGCGGTAGCAGACACCGGGCCCGGTCCGGCCGGCGCGGCCCCGGCGCTGGTCGGCGGCAGCTCGCGAGGCGCGCACGGTCTCCAGCCGGGTCACGCCGACATCCGGCTCGAAACGCGGAATTCGGGCAAGGCCGCTATCGATGACGACCCGCACGCCCTCGATGGTGATCGAGGTCTCGGCGATCGAGGTCGCGAGAACCACCTTGCGCATGCCGGGTGGAGCAGGCTGGAGCGCGAGGTCCTGCGCCTTCATGTCCATCGCGCCGTAAAGCGGGGCAAGCACGATGGCCGCATCGCCGATGCGCTCCTTCAGCCGCTCCTCAACGCGGCGGATTTCGGCTTGGCCGGGCAGAAACGCCAGGATGGAGCCCGTTTCGGCGCGAAGGGCCTGCATCACCGCGTCCGCCATCTGATCTTCGATGCGCGCATTGGCATCGCGGCCAAGATAGTGCGTCTCGACCGGGAAGGCGCGGCCTTGGCTGGCGATCACGGGGGCACCGCCCAAAAGCTGCGCGACGCGCGCGCCGTCGACCGTCGCCGACATCGGCAGTATGCGCAGGTCCTCCCGCAAGCCGCGCTGGCAGTCGAGCGCAAGGGCAAGCCCCAGATCGGCATCGAGGGAGCGCTCGTGGAACTCGTCGAACAGCACCGCGCCGATGCCGGAAAGCTCGGGATCATCGAGAATCAGCCTTGTGAAGACACCCTCCGTGACAACCTCGATGCGTGTCTTCGGCCCCGATTTCGAGACCATCCGCGCGCGCAATCCGATGCGCTCTCCGACCACCTCCGACAAGGAATTCGCCATGCGCTCGGCAGCAGCCCGCGCGGCGATGCGGCGCGGCTCCAGCACCAGGATCTTGCGGCCCCCGAGCCAGCTTTCGTCCATCAAGGCGAGGGGAACGCGTGTCGTCTTACCGGCGCCGGGTGGCGCGACGAGAACAGCCGAACTCCGCGCCGCCAAGGCCGCGCGCAATTCGTCGAGGATGGCGTCGATCGGAAGCGGTACGGCAAAAATCATTGCGGTTGTATCCAGCCGCTACCTCCATATCGCAAGTGCAATCTGCGCCCATCATCGAAAGGTACGGCATCTCCGGCGCAAGAAAGACCGGCTGTGGATTGCCAAAGCGACAGGGCGACGCCGGGCGACCGGAGAGATGGATGAGACGATCATTGGCGCTCACGGCAATGAGGCTGTCGAGCGCTGCGACCGGGAAGATTTAGGTGCTTGACCGGAGTGCAGCATCCGAACCAGAGCCCAAATCGTGCTCGACAGGTAGACCAGCGACGCCGGGATGCACATCATGACGCCCGCCAGTGCCTGGTCATTGAGCGAATTGCCGGCATATGCCGCGTACAGAGGATGCGGCGCGATGGAAATCAGTCCACCCATGAAAGCACCCTGGATGCCGACCAGCGACACCATGATCACGGCCATGCCGGGGCTGAGCCGCCGCTGTCCGCTCGTCAGTACCACCCGCCAGAAGGCGATGGCGGCGCCGATCAGCGTCAGGTGCTCCAACGCATGCACCCAAGGATGACGAAGCGCCCAGTCGAAGGCGGCGGGCAGGTGCCAGAAGGCGATCGAAACCATGAACGCCCCGGCGGCAAGCCATGCTGCGACAGGACGGTGGCCCGCCTCTTTTACGCCCGGAAGGCGGGAGACCGCGAAACCGAGCCGGCGGCGCCGCGCCAGGGGAAACAAGCGCAAAAGGACGAGCTGCGCATCGGAAGCGGCCAGGAGCGGGGCCGCAACCAGCATCAGCAGCAGATGTTGTCCCATATGCGCGGAAAAGTAGGTCTGCGAAAGCGTATCCAGCGGCGACAATAGGGCAATCGCGATGGTCGCGATCGCGGCGACAAAGCAAGCGGCCCGCCATTTCGCCACCGGCCAGCGGCGCGGCCTGCGCCGGAGCGCGCGTATCAGGCCGCCAAGATAGGCGAGGCTCGTGAGGATCAGCACCGCCGCGATAAGCGGATCTTCCCACCAGACCTCCGCTGCGGAGACCCCGCCTGCGCCATGCGCCCGGGCGCTGGTTGCACATAAAGCGCCCGAGACCGCCAGGATCGCTTCGGCTAGAGCCTTTGCCGCTCCGATTGAATCGGAGCGCGGCTCTGATTCTTTGTTTGTCGCATTTTCGCGACGCGAACCGGCGTCCACTTTGCTGGAAAATGCTCTAGGCACCGCATGTGTGCTCCAGGATCGGAATGATCAGCGAGAAGCCGATCGCGATCACGAATATGCTGCTGACGATGAAACCCGCGAGGGCCAGGAAGCGCGTCCGGCCGTGCCCGCTGCTCAGCGCGTCTGCGTGCCCGCCGGGGCCTTCCTCGCGAGTCAAATTCCAGGTTCTGATGGTTGCCCAAAGTCCCAGCAGCGCCAGAACGACCGCCCCGATACCAGCCATGACGATCAGCGCGTAGGCGACGTCAGGCGGCACGACGGCGGGAGCATCATTGCAGTGCGACGTCCCGAGCAGGTAGGAGGCGTTGAGCTGAAGAAACCAAGCGGCGGGCGCCACGATCAGACCGGCCGCGACCAGCCATGCCGGGGCTTCGTGACGGTGGGGCGCCGGATGCGAAACTTTGCCTGTCGTGGCGGAGGACTGCATCATGATAACCGCGGTAAAACATAGAGGGTGGTGAACACGACCAACCAGACAGCGTCGACGAAGTGCCAGTACAGCGCGCCGAGCGTTAGATGCTGGTTCGGTGCTTGGAACCGGCCCATCAGCGACCAGACGAGCAAGGCCGTAAGCATCACCAGCCCCACCACCACATGCGCCATATGCACGCCGGTCAGCGTAAAATAGACGGCGCTGTAGGCGCCCGTGCCCAGACCAAACGGCTTATTGTGCCATTCGAGGCCTTGCACCGTGACGAAGATCACACCCATTACGACCGTGATGGCCAGCGCGATCTGAAGCGTTCCCTGGGCGCGCCGCCGCCTGAATGCGCGCATGCCCCAAACAAGCACGAAGCTGCTCGCCAGCAGGACGATCGTGTCCGGCCCGGCAAGCAACAGGCTGGGCTTACCATTCGGCGGCCAGGGGCCGGTGCTCTGCGCGCCGAGATAGGCATAGCTGAAGATCAGATAGACGAAGAGGATCGCCTCGGTGGCGATCAGGCACATCATGCCCCACCATGCGGACGTCCGCTGATCGCCGCCCTCGAAGGGCAGGTCAGCGGACGAGATGTCAAGATTAGCCATGCGCTGCGTGCCTTTCCTGAGCGGAGGGCGAAGCCGGGGCCAGCCATATCAGCAGTATCACCACCAGCAGCAGGGCCGCGAAGCCCAGCAACAACCAGTTATTTGCCAGCATGGCGCCGAACACCACGGCCATGCATGCCGCCAGCGTGAACGGCAGCAGGCTGTCGCCTGGCATGACGATGATCGCGTCTGGCTCCGCGTCGAGAACGGTGACCCCGAGCGTTTCCTTGCCGTTATCCAGCACCAGGCCGTTTCCGAGCTGGGAGCGCTCATCCGTTTCGTTCAGCCGGTGCTTCCCAGAGCGGGTGGCGGCTGGCGATCACCGGAATCGTCGCGAAATTGTAGGGCGGCGGCGGCGAGGCGACGGACCATTCGAGCGTCGGCGCATCCCACGGATTGGCAGAGGCGCGATCGCCGGACTGGAGGCTCCGCACCACGTTGATGAGCAGCATCAGGACGCCCGTGGCGAAAATGAAAGCGCCGATCGAAATCAGCAGGTTATATCCGCCGAAACCAAGCTCGGGCGGATAGGTGTAGATCCGCCGCGCCATACCCATCAGACCGAGGATATGCATCGGGAAGAAGGCAAGGTTGAACCCGATGAACATCGTCCAGAATGTCCATTTGCCGAGCCGCTCGTCGAGCATGCGCCCGGTGAATTTCGGAAACCAGAAATGGATGCCGCCCACGACTGGAAACACGTTGATGCCGAGCAGCACATAATGCAGGTGAGCGACGATGAAATAGGTATCGGTGAGCTGCCAGTCGAGCGCGACGGAGGCTGTCATGAACCCGGAAACACCGCCGATGACGAAGAGCAGCACGAAGCCGGCGAAAAACAGGAACGGCGTGTCGAAGCGGGGCCTCCCGGTCCAAATGGTGGCGATCCAGGCGAAAACGGCGATCGCGCTGGGAATGGCGATGACGAAGCTCGCCGCGCTGAAAAAGGAGAGTGAAAGAACCGGCAGGCCGGTCGCGAACATGTGGTGAATCCAGACGCCGAAACCGAGGATCATCGTCGAGACGGTGGAAATGGCGACCAGCGTGTAGCCGACCAGCGGCCGGCGGCAAAATACCGGCAAGGCGTCGGACACCAGCCCCATCGCCGGCAGCACCAGCGCGTAGACCCAGGGATGCCCGAACACCCAGAACAGATGCTGCCACATAAGCGGCTGTCCGCCGCCATTGACGGTGAAAAAATTGGTGCCGAAATGCCGATCCATCCACAGCATGAAGCAGGCGAGGCTCACGGCCGGCACGGCCAGCAGATTGGCGACCGACGCGGTGAGCGTTCCCCATACGAGGATGGGCAGCCGGTTGACCGACATGCCCGGCGCGCGGCACCGCAACAGCGACACGATGAAGTTCGCCGAGCCGACCACCGTCGAAATGCCGAGAAAGATGATGCCCAGGGCGAACACGTCGATATTGACGCCCGGATCGTAGGGCTGGGCGGTGTTGGGGACATAGTTGAACCAGCCGCCATTGGGTGCCTGCCCCGCCGGGACGCTGATATAAAGGAAGATGCCTGCGAATAGATACACCCAATAGCTCAGCGCATTCAGCCGCGGAAACGCCATGTCGCGCGAGCCGAGCAGCAGCGGCCATAAGAAGTTGGAAAAACCGGACAGCATCGGCAGGGCGTAGAGGAAGATCATCGTCACGCCATGCATCGAGAAGAGCTGGTTATAGGCGTCCGGCGAGAGAAGCTTCAAGTTCGGCTGGGCCAGCTGAATGCGCATGGTGAGCGCTTCGATGCCGCCGATCAGCAGAAAGCTGAATGCCGTGCACAAATAGCGGATGCCGATGCGCTTGTGATCGACGGTCGCAAGCCAGCCGTAAATCCCCGGCGCCGTTTCCCAGATGTCGAGAAGTTTCTGACGCTCACGCTCAGGCAGCTCATCGACCAGCGGCGTAGCCATCATTGTGATCCTTCCAGATAGGCGGTGATCGCATTCACCTGGTCGGCGGGCAGATCGAGTTCCGGCATTTTCGATCCCGGTTTCACGGTTTGGGTGTGGTCGATCCAATAAGCGAGATTTTTGGCATTATTTGCCAGCGCGCCTGCCCCGATCGTGCCTCTGCCGGCGAAATGGCTGAGATCAGGTCCGGCGATGCCGCCTGCCGGCAAGCCTCTGATGGCGTGGCAAACGGAACAGCGGTTCAGGAACGCCTGTTGACCGGCATTGGCAGGTTCGACCGCCGCCGCTTGCAGTTGGCGATCGCGCCACGTCCGGAAATCATCCGCCGAGAGCGCGCGGACAAAGAACGCCATCTTCGCATGCTCCATGCCGCAGAACTCGGTGCACTGGCCGCGGTAAAGACCCGGACGGTCGGCCTCTATGCGCGTGATATTGGTGAGACCTGGGATAGCGTCCGTCTTGCCGGCAAGCTTCGGCACCCAGAAGGAGTGAATGACATCCGAGGAGCGCAGATTGACCTTGACGGGCACGCCTACGGGAATGACGATCTCGTTCGCGGTCGTAAACGCCTGGCTCGGAACGTCCGAATGGTAACGCGCTTCCCACCACCATTGGTGGCCGGTAACGTCGATCACCAGCCCCGGCGGCGTGGATGTACTGGAAACGCTTCTTACAGTCAGCAACGTCCAAATCGCGGCCGCAAGCAGGAAGATGACGGAAATTCCGGTTCCGGCGCTGATCCAGCGTATCGCCGCATTGTCGTTTATTCGGCCTGGAGTTTCGGTTTCCGGAGCCCTCGGCCTCCAGATAGCGTAGACCAGAAGCGCAAGAACGATCAGCGTTGCCGCTGCCGAGATGGCGATCAGGCCCCAGCCCAGGCTCGCAATGTGGCGCGCCGCTGGCCCCGCGCCCTCAAGATAGCCGAGCGGTGCGGAACTGCACCCGCTCAGGACCATGGCAAGGGCGAGCAGGGCTGGTGAGGGGCGCTTCATTCCTGATCCGACGCCCCCTTGTTTTGGCCGCGGTCCTGCTGGTTTCCTGGAGTTGGGAGATTACCCGAGGCGGCGGCCTGTGCCTTGGATGCAGATACCGACCCGCCGAGCGACTGAATGTAGCTGACGAGCTGCCAGATGCTTCGCCGAGGCAGCGCCACGCCCCATTCGGGCATGCCTTGCGGGCGCCCATCGAGAATCAACTCATAGATCCGCTCCGGCGTTCCCCCGTACCGCCAATAGGTGTCGGTCAGGTTCGGCCCCATTCCGCCCTTGGCGTCGTAGCCGTGGCAGCTGGCGCAATTCATCGAGAGGAAAAGCTTGCGCCCTTCAGTAACCGAGGATGCGTCTCCGCTCAGTGGATTTGACATCTTGATACCGGCGGGCGGCTTCGCGGCGCCGGCTGTATCGCCTAGAGGCACAATCGGTGAAGGGGGCACCGGGTAATATGAATTTTTGAGGCGCGCATTGACTTGCCGAACGTTCATGATCCAGCCTGTCAATCCGGCTGAAACCGCCGCCGCCACCAACACGACAGCAATAATGCGAAAGATGCCCATTGTGACCTCCGCTATTGCGGTGTCGAGGCGGCCGGAGCCGCGGCGCTGGTCTGCGGATATTGCGGTGTGATCGTATCGCCGTCGATCGAGAACACGTAGAGCGTGTTGCCGCGCGGAGGAAAGCCGTCGCGCGACTTCTGCACCATCGCGGCACCGCCCACGCCGGCCGCCACGGCGACATATTGGCGCCCGTCGGGGCCAAGATAGGTAATCGGCTGGCCGATCACGCCCGACCCCAGCTTCTGCGACCAGAGCACCTTGCCCGACCACGCATCAACCGCGCGAAACCAGCCGTCGGTGGTGCCATAGAAGACGACATCGCCTGCCGTCGCGATCGTGCCGCTCATGACCATGAACTCTTCCGGAATTTCCCAGAGCTTCTTCCCGGTGGCCGGATTCCAGGCTATGAACCCGCCCCAATTGCCGCCTTTCCCGTCGACGGAGAAGCGCTCCATCTCCATGCCATCAAAGGGGGTACCCGGAATGTAAGAGACCTCGTGGTCGGTCAGCTTCATGCAGATATTGAAAACGCCGACATAGAGCAGACCAGTGTGGGGGCTGAACGCCGGCGGCTCCCAGTCCTTTTGGCCGATATCGGGAGGACAGACACGATCCAGCGCGATGCCGGGTTTGGGCTCCAGCGCCGGATCTACGATCGGGCGCCCGGTCTTCATGTCGAAGCTCTTCGACCAGTTCTGATACGCAAAATTCTTCGCCACCAGCACCTCCCCGGTGGTCCGGTCGATGGTGTAGGCGTAGGTGTTTCGATCGAAGTGAACCAAAGTCTTGCGCATCTGCCCGTTGATCGGCATGTCGAGCAGCACGGCCTCGTTGACGCCGTCGTAATCCCATTGGTCGTGAGGGGTAAACTGATAGGCCCATTTCGCCATTCCGGTCTTCGGCGACCGGGCGAACATGGCGCTGGTCCAGAGATTGTCGCCCGGACGCTGCGCCGGAACGCGCGGACCAGGATTGGACGTGCCATAGTAAATCAGATCGAGAGCGGGATCGTAGGAAACGAAACCCCATGACGCTCCGGCTCCGGTATGCCACATTTCAGCCGGCCAGCTCGAAACGCCCAGATCCTTGCCCTTGAGTTGCGGGTAGAACGGATTGAAGTCGGAGCCGAGCAGGACGTCGCTGTCGGGGCCGACCGCATGCGCGCGCCAGAGTTCCTTTCCCGTCGCAACGTCGAGCGCGGCCAGCCATCCGTTGACGCCCATTTCGCCGCCGGAATTTCCGACGAATACTTTTCCGTCGGCCGCAAAGGCGGACATCGTCATGGTTACGCCGCGCCCCGGGTCATCCATGCGCGTGCGCCAGACTTCCTTCCCGGTCTTGGCATCCACCGCCACGGTTTCAGCGTCGAGCAGATTGTAGATCAGCTTGCCGTCGGCGTAGGCCCATCCGCGCAACACGGCGTCGCAGCAAGCCTTGCCGATAGCAACGGGAGACGGATTCGGCTTATAGGACCATTTGACGGACGGACCAGGTTTGGTGAGATCCAGCGCATAAGCGACGTTGGGAAAGGGCGTCACCAGAAACATCGTGTCGCCGATGACCAGCGGCCCGCCTTCGTGCCCATATTGGGTGCCGTCGGAAAACGACCAGGCCAGTTTCAGCTTCGAAACATTGCTGGCGTTTATCTGGTCCAGCGGGCTGTAGCGGGTGTTGGCGTAATCTCTCGCCTGGCTGGTCCATTCGCCCGGCTTTCCGGCTCCGGCGAAATCGGCAGTGGCGAGGGTGTATGAGGAATGATCGGGGGACGTTTGCTGGGCAGCGGCGGGAGCGCACGGAGTGCATGCGGCCATAAACCCTGCGACTAATGCTGCAATGCGCATAATCATCCTGTCAAAGCAGAGGGTGAGGAAACGATTGATATCGGTGCTCACGTCTTGCGCACCGTGCCAGCTCGATGAACGCTCCCGCCCCGGCAGGAGTTCCGGTCTCCGACCAATTCGGCGTTCGGTTGCCTTTCGCGCAGTTCGCAGTTGGGCAGCCTCGCCATCTCCTATGATCGGCGGCTTGACCGCTGAGATCGCAATGGCGACTTCGCCGGTAGGTGCCTTGCGCTACCGCCGCGCGCTACCTATAGCGCGCCTGGTTCCAGCGGTGACCAATCAGCGAGAGGATAATGATCAGGCCGTTGAAGAACTGGACGTAGAAGCCGGAAAGCCCGGCGCCGACCACCCCCGTCTGGATAAAGGACACAGTAAGAGCGCCGATCGCGCCACCGACCACCGTGCCGATGCCGCCCCAGGTCGGGGTGCCGCCCACGAATACGGACGCCAGCACAGGCAAGAGATAGCCATCGCCCGAGCTTGGCCACCAGGTGAAATTGATCATGGTCGAGAAAACACCCGCCAGCGCCGCGCCAAATCCGACAAACACGAACGTCTTGACCCGGACCAGGTTCACGTCGATGCCCATCTGCTTGGCGCTGTCGGGGTTGTCGCCGACGATCTTCACCTGCGCGCCGAACCGGTGGCGGTTATAGAGCAGCGCGGCGAAGACGACGAAGCCCAACGCCCAGAACATCTGCGTCGGCATCCCGAAAACGACGTCGGAAAAAACCGCCTTTGCCGAGCTTTGCGTCAGTGAAACGAGGGCGATCGACTTGCCTTCATTGACGATTTGGATCACGCCGCGCAGCACGAAATTCATGCCGAGCGTTGCGATCAGCGAGGACAGGCTGAAATAGACGACGATCGATCCCACAAGGAGCCCAAGCGCCATGCCGGTGGCGATTGCCGCGACGAAGCCAAGGTAAGGGCTGTATCCCGCCTGCACGAGCAGAGCGAATATCCACGCCGAGAAGCCCATTGTGGCGGGGAAGGAGAGATCGATCTCGCCCGCCGTCACCACGAAAACCAGGGGCACGACGAGGAACAGCGCAACCGGCAGCGTCGTGAGGACGGAGCGGTAGATGTTCCACTCCAGGAAGACGCGCGGGTTCGCGGCGATGAACACCGCCATCATCACGACGAACACGCCCAGCGTGCCGAGCGCCGCCCTGTTGGCGTGGATGAAACGGTAAAACGGCTGCTCGGCGGGGTGAGAGAACTGGCCCGCACCGGCTCTGTTCCGAATGCGTCCCTGGGGTTCGGCGATGTTTGCCATTACGCGCTTCCTTCCTCGCCGAGGAGCGGCTCTTGCGCTGCGCTGGGATGCGCGACCTCTTCCATAAAGTTGATCAGGGCTTCGGCCGAAGGAACGTCGGCGCGCTTGGCTTCAAGAGCCACCTTGCCGCGATCGAGCACGACGAACCGGTCGGCAATGTCATAGACGTGATGGATGTTGTGGCCGATGAACAGGATTGAGCGATCGCTCGCCCTGACCTGGCGGACGAAATGAAACACCTTCGCGGTTTCCGTGAGGGACAGCGCCGTCGTCGGCTCGTCGAGAATGATGAGGTCCGCCTGCTTGTAGATGGCGCGCGCGATGGCGACGCCCTGCCGCTCGCCGCCGGAAAGCTGGCCGACGATCGAGCGCGGCGTAAACACCCGCGACGTAAAGCCGATCTCGCGCATCAGACGTTCCGCCTCGCGGATCTCCATGCCGACCTTGAGCCAGCCCAGCGGTCCGGCAAGCTCCTGCCCCATGAAGATGTTGCGGACAATCGACTGCTGCACCGCCAGCGCTCGATCCTGGTACACGGTTTCGATCCCGGCTTCGCGGGAGCGGGCGGCGTTCCAACCAGTCACCGGCCGACCGCGAACGAGAATGTCGCCCGCTGTCGGCTTGACGACGCCGGCAAGGATCTTGATGAGCGTCGATTTGCCCGCGCCATTGTCGCCGAGCAGGCCGACCACTTCGCCCTTGTCGACAGCGAGACTGACGCCGCCTAGCGCATAGACGCGGCCATAGGATTTCGCGACGTCGCGCAGTTCAATGAGACGTTCGGCCATCGATGAGCCCTCGGTTTGAGCGAGGCGCCAGCCAATCCAGCCGGCGCCTCGACGGTCAGCGAAGGCCTTCGGTCGCCAATTTGGCGACAGTCTCATAGTTGTCGGGCGTGACGAACCCCGCGCCGGTATCGACGTTGATCGGCGCAAGCCCGTAAACCACCTCCTGGCAAAGCGCGAGGATGGGCAGATAGCCCTGCATAAAGGGCTGCTGATCCGCCGTGAGCTGAACCCAGCCGCCCTTGAAGCTCTCCACGATCTGAGGACTGGTGTCGAAGCCGAAATTGAAGATCTGTCCCGGTTTCTTCCCGGCGGCTTGCATATAGGTCGGCACATTCCCGAGCAGCTGGCCACCGGGATAGCCGATCGCCTTCGTGCCCGGATTGTTGGCGAGCGCCGCCGTGATCACCGGGATGGCCTGGTTGGGGTCGGCCGCCCATTCAGGCGGCGAATTGATCTTGGTGACCTTGACGCCCGCATCCTCCAGCGCCTTGACGGTGCCGCGCTCGCGAGCACCGCGATTCTCGTTGTCGAACGGACCGATCATCAGCGCGCTATCGCCAGCCTTCAGCCCGGCGCGCTTGACCGCTTCCGCGCCGAGGGCGTGTCCCTGCTCGGCCTGCTGGGCGCCGATATAGCCGCCACCGAACTTCGCGACCACGGTAGGGACGGGCACGTTCTGGTACATCATCTTGATGCCCGCTTTCGACGCTTCCTCGGCGAGCGGCATGATGGCCGCATCGCCGGGGTGGCCCATCATCGCGATGCCATCGGGCTTCGACGCGACGGCCTCCCGGAGCTGCTGGACCATCTTCTCGACATCCCAGCCGGAAAAGACGTAATCGACGCTAGGCCCGAGATCATGCGTTGCCTGTTTGGCGCCATTATAGACGATGGTGGCGAAGGCATCGCCCTCGGCGCCGCCGGTGAAAAAGCGGAGATGCACGTCCTTGCACCATTGGTCGCGCATGGTTTGCGCGCCGGCGGATGGTATCGATGCGGCAAGTGCGATTGCGCTCACCGCAGCGATGAGGGCAGTGTTCAATGTGTCTCGCGACCTATTCGTCATTTCATTATCCTCCCAATCTACGCAAAACGTAGTGCCTTCAAATCCGCCGGGCGTGAATGCCGGCTTGCTTTTTGTCCGGCGCTCTGCCGGAGCATTGTCAGTGCGCGTCGGGCACATATCGTGCGCCGCCGCGACACTCTTTCAAATATTCAAGGCCTCGCATCTGGCCGGTCATTTCGAGCGCATCGCGATACACCGGATCGTGCCACCCCTCGATGTCGATGGCGCCCTTGTAGCCGGCAAGGCGCAACTCGCTGATGATGCGGGTCCAGTCGCTGTCGCCAAATCCGGGCGTGCGCATCTGAACGAACGGGATCTTGCCGAAAATGCCGTGCTCGCGGATCACATCCCAGCGCACCGTGGCGTCCTTGCCGTGGACGTGGAAGATCTTGGCGGCCCATTTCCGGATCTGCGGGATCGGGTCGATGAGATAGACCAGTTGATGACACGGCTCCCATTCGAGGCCGATATTGTCGTTCGGGAGCGCGTTGAACATCAATTCCCAAGCATCGGGATTGTGGGCGATGTTCCAGTCGCCGGTTGCCCAATTGCCGTTCATCGCGCAGTTCTCAAACGCTATGCGGATGCCCTTATCGGCGGCGCGGCGTGCGAGTTCGCCCCAAACTTGCGTGAAGCGCGGCAGGCTATCGGGGAGCGGCTTTCCCCGGATGCGCCCGGTGAAACCGGCGATCACCTCGGCGCCGAACAGATGCGCGTTGTCGATCAGCGTCTCCCAGCCGCTCAGCGTCTGCCGATCGAGATCCTGGTCTTCCAGCGGGTTCCCGAACATGCCGAGCGTGCTCATCGTCACGTCCGCGTCGCCGATCGCGTCTTTCAGCTCGCCGGCCAATCGCGGGATGTCCTTATCGCCGAGCGTCTGCCAGAAGAACGGCTGGATGCTTTCAAAGCCCAAGGGGATGATGCTGCGCACATAGGCCGCCGGGTCAGGCTGGTTCGCTTTGACCATCGTGCCGATGCGGATGTCGCGAAGTGGGTCGGTCAAGTTAGGCATCCTTATGATTCAAGCTCGACAGGCTGCCCCTTTTCGGCGCTGTCGATCGCGCCAAAGACCATGCCAAGGCTCTTCAGATTGTCGGCCCCGGTGGTCTCGGGGGGCGTGCCGTCGGACATTGCCCGCAGAAAGTCCTGCATGACGCCGAGATGTCCGCCGACGCGGTCGGCAGGATCGAGGGCAGGCACCTCGACCGGGATCATTTTTGCGAACATGCCGTCGCGCTCGGCGCCGACAGCGGCCTCGGCCTGGATGGTGTCGAACCCATCCCAGAGGAGCGAACCGCGCTCGCCGACAATGCGCCAGGACGCATCCCAGCTGGTCCGGGCACCGTCCGCGCACCAGCTGCCGCGATAGGTGAACACGGCGCCCCCCTCCATGTCGAAGATGGCGGACGCCGACGAGCCTTGGCGATACCAGGAATTCGGCGGATCCCACTCCCGGCAATAGACCCGCCTTGCCTCAAGGCCGGTCATGGCTCTGGCGGCATCGAAAGTGTAAATCGCCATATCCAGAAGCAGAACGTGCTCCATCGCCTCGCGGAACCCGCCAAAATGCGGACCGAGGAAGAAGTCGCTATGGATGCTGGTCGGCCTGCCGATGATGCCGCTATCGAGGAAGCGCCGGATGCGGCGCACGGGCGCGAAATAGCGGCGGTTCTGGACGACTGCGTGCATCCGTCCGGCCGTGCGTGCCGCAGCGACGATCTTGCGGGCCTCTTCGAGGCTGGCCGCCAGCGGCTTCTCGGTGAGGATGTGGCAGCCATGCGAGAGCGTGGACGAAACGACCGACCAGCGCGCCGCCGGCACCACGACATCGAAAACGACATCGGGACGCTTGGCGTCAAGTATCTCGTCGAGTGAGGCACCAACATCGGCGCTGTGGAGATGAAACTCTTCCGCCCGCGCTCTTGCCCGCGCCACGTCAATATCCACCAGCCCGACGATGGAGAGGTCATCAATTTGGCTGGCAGCTTTGAGCCAAGCGCCGCTCATCGCGCCGCAACCGACAATGACGGCTTCGACCACTGCTCGCCTCCCGGCTTGCGACTCTCTACACGGAGCCGTTTTCGCTCGCTCGTAAACGTTTACAGGCAAACATTGACTGCCAGGATTGTCAAGGTGCTATCTAAGAAGCGCAAAGCAGACTGAAGGAGTAACATTTGGACATTCGCGACCTCGCACGTCATCTCAATATATCGATCGGCACGGTGTCGCGCGCGCTCAACGACCGTGCCGGCGTCGCCGTCGAGACGCGCCAGCGTGTGCTCGAAGCGGCGGCGAAGCTGAACTATGCGCCCAACCAATCCGGACGCAGCCTGCGCAAGGGCAATACGCACGCCATCGCCTTCCTGCTCCAGCCGCACCCCGGCGACAATCAATATGGTGAGCCCTTTTTCGTGCCTTTCATGAAGGGCTTGCAGGCCGGGTTCGGCGCGCGCAACCTCGAACTCATCGCGGTCATCGACCAGCCTGGCGGCGATCAGGCGCGCCTCCGCCGAATCGTCGAAGCGCGCTGGGCGGATGCGATCATTCTCGCCTGGACGCGGCGCTTCGACCCGCGCATCGAATATCTCTCCGAGGTCGGCTTCCCTTTCGCGACCCTTGGCCGGAGCCGCTCCGGCGGAAACGGCTATCCCTCGCTTGACCTTGATTTCGTCGACGCCGGGATCAAGGCCGTCCATCGGCTCGCCGGTTTCGGCCACACCCGGATCGCCTTGATCAGTCCGCCGACGGAATTGAATTTCGCATATCTGTTTCACCAGGGCTATCGAAGGGGGCTGAAACGCAGCGGGCTCTCCTTCGACCCAGAGCTCATCGCGACATGTGAAGTGAGCGAAAACGGGGGATACAACGCAACGAGGGAGATCATGGCCCGGGGTGGCACGCCGACTGCAATCCTCTACAACAGTGACGTGATCGCTCTTGGCGGCTATCGCGCGCTCCGTGACCTTGACGTCAAGCCGGGCCGCGACGTCGCGCTCATCGTCGCCTTCGCCAGCCCGCTATGCGGATATCTGTCACCTGCGCTGACCGGCTTCAGCGTCGGGCTGGAACCGCTCGGGACGCGCCTTGCGGAAATGCTTCTCGCCGCGATGCCACATTATGCGGGTCCGGAAGGACCACGGATCATTCGTGAAGCATGGCGTCTCGCATTGACGCCGGGCGAAAGCGATTTTCCATGCTAGAGCATTTTCCAGCAAAGTGGACGCCGGTTTGCGTCGAGAAAATGCGACAAAACAAAGAATTAGAGCCGCGCTCCGATTCAATCGGAGCGGAAAAGGCTCTAACCTGCGCCAAGTGAATGCATGCTCTGGCCCCTTTTTCGCCCTCAAACCGGCACCCGTCCGGTCCGGCGCGCGGCGAAGCGTTCGAGCGCGCTCATAGCGTCGTAGATCAGCACGGCCAGCACGGCGACGATGACGCCGCCCTGTAGCACGAAGGCGAGGTTGTTGGACAGGAGCCCGGCGATGATCACCTCGCCGAGCGTTTTCGCCGCGACCGTCGAGCCGATCGTCGCGGTAGCGAGGCTGATCACCACGGAAAGCCGGATTCCAGCGAGGATGAGAGGCAGAGCCAGCGGCAGCTCGATGCTGGCCAGCCTTTGCCAGCCCGTCATGCCGACGCCCCTTGCCGCCTCGATCACCGGCTCCGGCAGCGTGGTGAGGCCCGTCAGAGCGTTCTCGAAGATCGGCAGCAGGCCGTAAAGGAATAGCGCGATCAGCGTCGGCTTTTCGCCGAAGCCGACTGCCGGAACGGCGAGCGCCAGCACCGCGACCGGCGGAAAGGTCTGGCCGATATTCACGAGGCTGCGCGACAGCGGCAGGAATTCGGCGCCGAAGGGACGTGTCACCAGGATGGCGAGCGGCACTGCCAGCGCGATCGCCGCACCCGTCGCGATCGCGACGACGCGCAGATGCGAGAGCGTCAGCGCCAGCAGGCTGCCGCGATTGTAGATGGCGGGCGCATTGTTCTCGGTCAGCGGCTTGAGCGCCGCCTCGAACCATTGCGGCTCGGTGATGAACGCCACCAGCAGCGCCAACGCGGCAAGCCTGAACAGCGTCGACAGCGAGACGGTCATGCCGGCCTCGCGGCCCGTTTGACCAGCGCTTCGAGCGTCACCTTGCCGAGGCGCGTGCCATCCGGGCCGCTGACCGGCAGGGCCGGCTTTCCGGACCACAGAAGTTCGGCAAGGGCGTCGCGCTGCGTCGCACTTGCGGGGATGGGCTCGCCGTCCGCCGGGCCGGGTTCGACCGCATCGCCGACGGGCCCGAGCGAGAGCAGCTTGAATGGCCGCTCGCCCGTGCCGACCATGGTTTCGACGAAAGCCGTGGCGGGCCTTATCAGGATCTCGGCCGGCGGTGCGTATTGCACCACCTTGCCGGCGTCCATGATCGCGATTTTGTGGCCGAGGTGGATGGCCTCTTCGATGTCGTGGGTGACGAGGATGATCGTCGTGCCGAAACGCCTCTGGATGGCGAGCAGGTCGTCCTGCGCCTTGGCGCGGATGATCGGGTCGAGGGCGCCGAACGGCTCGTCCATCAAAAGCACGTTGGGCTCGGCGGCAAGCGCCCGCGCCACCCCGACGCGCTGCTGCTCGCCGCCGGAGAGTTCGTGCGGATAGCGCGGCCCGAACTCGTCCGGATCGAGCTGGAAGAGCGTCAGCAGTTCCGCGACCCGCGCGGCAATTCGCGCGCCTTCCCAGCCGAGCAGCGCCGGTACGGTGGCGATGTTCTGGGCGACGGTCCGGTGCGGGAACAGCCCATGCCCCTGGATCACATATCCGATGCCGCGGCGCAGCTCGTAGCCGGGCACCGACCGGTTGTCGATGCCGTCCAGTTTGATAGCGCCCGATGTTGGCTCCACCAGCCGGTTTATCATGCGCAGCAGCGTCGTCTTGCCGGAACCGGAGGTGCCGACGATGGTGGCGATGCTGCGCGGCTGGATGATGAGCGAAACGCCGCTGACGACCTCCTCCGTCGCCATAGCGCTTGGTGATGTTTTCGATCTCGATCATGCGCTGCTGGCCCTAGCGGGTGGCGCTGAGTTCGACGGCCGCATCGAGCATGATCGCCGCTGCGAAAGCCAGCGCCACCGTCGGCACGGCGCCGAGCAGCACCAGGTCCGTCGCGGTCTGGCCGATGCCCTGGAAGACGAAGACGCCGAAACCGCCGCCGCCGATGAGGGCCGCGATGGTGGCCATGCCGATGTTCTGCACCAGGACGATGCGGATGCCGGTCAGGATCACCGGAAGGGCGAGCGGGAATTCGACCTGGAAAAGCCGCTGGCGATCGGTCATGCCGACGCCGCGCGCCGCATCATTGGCTTCGCCCGGCACGCCGGCGAGACCGACCACCGTGTTGGCCACCACCGGCAGCAGCGAATAGAGCAACAGCGCCAGGAACGCCGGTGCCATGCCGATGCCGCGAATGCCGATGGCGGCGGCGCCCGGCACATTGGCGGCGATCCAGCCGAGCGGGGCGATCAGAATGCCGAACAGCGCGATCGACGGGATGGTCTGGATGATGTTGAGCACGTTCAGCACGGCGCCGCGCAGGGCCTCGACGCGGTGGCAGAGAATGCCGAGCCGGGATGCCGATGATGACCGCCGCCGCCAGCGAGCCGAGTGCCAGCGTCACATGCGCGCCCGCCTCGGCCCAGAAACGGTCGGCGCGCGAGGCATATTCCTTCAGGATGGAAAGCCCATCCCAGCCGCCGGCGGCAAGCAGCAGCCAGACCGCGGTGGCTGCGACGGCCAGCGCGCGCGACCCGTGCCAAGGGCGAGAGCCTCAGCCGCGTCAGGGCATCGGCGGTGAGCAGCGCCAAAGCGAACAGAAGCAGCCAGAAGCCGGAAGCGGGGGAGATGCGGGCATAGGGGCTCTCGGGCGGGGTCAGATGCAGCGCGGCGACGCCGATCAGCACCGCCAGCGCAGCCAGTGCCACGACCGCCGCGCTGAGGCGCAGCAAAGCCGGCGTCCTCAGCAGCGCAACGATGCCCGCCGCGGCGATAGCGGACAGAAGCAGGATGCCGGCCCCATCCGGCAGCGCTTCGAGGATGGTGCGTCCCTCGCCGGGGACGATGCGGTTCGCCCGGACTGTTGCGAAAGGCGCGGCCCCGGCGCCGTAGGCGAGCATCGCGGCGATGACCACGCCGAGCTTGTCGGCGCGGACGCTCATGAGACTTGCCTAGAGCCTTTTCCGCTCCGATCGAATCGGAGCGAGGCTCTAATCCTTTGTTTTGTCGCATTTTTCGGGCGCAAACCGGCGTCCACTTTGCTGGAAAATGCTCTAGAACAGGACGTATCCCACACCGTCATGGCCTATTTCAGAAACCCGTTCTTCTTGAGAAACTCCTCGGCGACCGCCTTTGACGGTTCGCCGCCGATCTGTACGCGGCCGTTCAGCCCTTGCAGGGTGGTGAGATCGAGCTTGGCGAAGACCGGCTTCAGCCATTGCTCGATCTGCGGATGCTGCTTCAGCACGCTCTCGCGGATGATCGGCGCTGGCTGATAGACCGGCTGCACGCCCTTGTCGTCCTCAAGCACGACCAGCCCCGAGGAGGCGATGCCGCCATCGGTGCCGTAGACCATGGCGGCGTCGGCGCCGCTGGTCTGGTTGGCGGCCGCTGCAATGGTGGCGGCGGTGTCGCCGCCCGACAGCGTGATGAGCTGCTCGGGCTTCAGCGTGAAGCCATAAGCGGTCTGGAACGCCGGCAGCGCCGCCGCCGAATTCACGAACTCGGCCGATGCAGCGAGAATGACCTTGCCGCCGCCGGAGACGTATTTGCCGAAATCCGACAGCGTCGCCAGCTTGTTGGCTTGCGCCACATCCTTGCGCAGCGCGATCCCCCAGGTGTTGTTGGCGGGAGAGGGCGACAGCCAGACGATCTTGTTGGCATCGTAGTCGAGCGTCTTGACCGTCTCATACGCCTTGGCGGCATTCTTCCAGACCGGATCGTCGGCTTTCTGGAAGAAGAACGCCCCGTTGCCGGTATATTCGGGATAGATGTCAATTTCACCTGCAACGATCGCCTTGCGCACCACCGGGGTTCCGCCGAGCTGAAGGCGGTTGGTGGTCGCAACGCCATTGGCGCCCAGCATCAGCAGGATGATGTTGCCCAGCACCCCGCCTTCTGTGTCGATCTTGGAGGAGACCACGACCTGCGCATCGGCGACGCCGGCGGTCATGGCGAGGGCGAGCACGGCGCCGAGCAGGCCGTTTTTGGGGGACATGGCGGGATTTCCTTTCATGAGGGCAACGCCAATGCGGTCGCGCAATCCAGCCGCCGAATGGCGAGGGGCGCAGCCGCCACTGTGCGGGATGGCTCAGCCTTTGATCAATGCATTCGATGACAATTTCACGGTAAATGCCGATAAACGGAAGAAAAAACTCGTCAGGCCCCGCCGGCCCTGCGCCGCGAACAGCCGCCTCCGGTTCGGGACTTGCCCTCAGACGGACGCGTCGCCATGTGCAAAAGACGGGCGTACCATAGTCCGGAAACGGGCGTCGTGGCCTGCTCGCGTAGAGGTTTGCAGCTTAGGCTGCAGGCGGCGACAAGCCGGCGCCGCGCAAGGTCTGGCGTGCCCAACGGTTCATCTGTCAGTTGGAAGAGTGTGTGTTCAACCAGCATCATCAATGAGATAACCTCATGACCCCACCAATGGCGGCACCGGGATCGGCGGAGTCCTCCCAGCGCGACACAGCACCCCCCGCCGTCCTGGTGATCTTCGGCGCGAAGGGGGATCTGACCAAGCGCCTGATCGTCCCCGCGCTCTACAATCTGCTGCGTGAGGGCCGGTTGCCGGACGCGTTCACGATCGTCGGCATCGATCACAATGATCTTACCACCGAGAGCTGGCGTCAGAGCCTCAAGGAGGCGATGCAGTCGCTGATCGAGGCCAAAACCGGATCGCTCGATGGGGAAGCCTGGCATTGGATCGAGCACCGGCTTCACTTTCTTCGCGGCGATTTCGAAAGCCCGGAGACGTTTCACCGGCTTGAGTCGCTGCTGACCGAATTGGGCGGATGGCAGAGCGGCCGGCCCAATGTGCTTTTCTACCTTGCCGTCGGAGACCGCTTCTTTGCGCCGATCGTCGAGCAGCTTGGACGCGCGGGGCTGGCGCGGCAGTCGGAAGGCGCGTGGCGGCGGGTGATCATCGAGAAGCCGTTCGGGCACGATCTGCGCTCCGCCAAGGCGCTGAACGCGCGAGATTCTTAAGGTGCTCGCCGAAGACCAGATTTACCGGATCGACCATTTTCTCGGCAAGGAGACCGTGCAGAACATCATGGTTCTGCGCTTTGCCAACGGCATTTTCGAGCCGCTCTGGAGCCGTCAGCATATCGACCATGTGCAGATCAGCGTCGCCGAGACCATCGGCGTCGAGCAGCGCGGCAAGTTTTATGAGCGGACCGGCGCGCTGCGGGACATGGTGCCGAACCACCTTTTCGAGCTGATGGCGATGATCGCGATCGAACCGCCGAGTTCGTTCCGGCCCGATGCGGTGCGGGCCAAGAAGACCGAACTGTTCCAGGCCATCCACCCGATCTCGCCCGCCGATGCCGTTCGCGGCCAGTATGGAGAGGGCCGAGGTGCTGGGCCAGCCGGTCGAAGCCTATCGCAGCGCTCCCAATGTCGCGCCGGATTCGCAGACCGAAACCTATGTCGCCCTCAAGCTCGGCATCGACAATTGGCGCTGGGCGGGCGTGCCGTTCTATTTGCGGACGGGAAAGTCGCTCTCGCTTCGGTCCACCGAGATCGCGATCCGCTTTCGCCAGGCGCCTTACGCGCTGTTCGCGGATACGCCCGTCGAGCATCTGCCCGCCAATATCCTGACGCTGCGCATCCAGCCGCATGAGGGCATCTCCGTCAGCTTCAGCGCCAAGCGGCCAGGCCCCGACATCAAGATCGACGGCGTGGCAATGGATTTCGACTATCGCGACTATTTCGAGCCGTTGATGGCGAATGGCTATGAGACGCTGATCTATGAATGCCTGATGGGCGATGCGACCCTCTTCCAGCGGGTGGACACGGTCGAGGCCGCCTGGAGCGCCGTGCAAGGCATCATCGACGCCTGGGCCGCAAGTCCGCCGCCCGATTTCCCGAACTATGGGGCAGGCAGCGCCGGTCCGGCGGCGGCGGACGACCTGCTGGCGCGCGACGGGCGATCCTGGCTCCCCATCGGGGCGGCGGAACCACGCCGAAACGGCCAATGAGACAGCCGGCCAAAATCTCGCTGCTGCTGGCCGATGTGGATGGCACCCTCCTCACATCGGACAAGGTGCTGACACCGCGCACGCTGGCGGCGGTGGACGCTTTGCGCCGGACGGGTATCCGCTTTACCGTGGCGAGCGCGCGTCCGCCCAAAGGGCTGGCCTTGCTGATCGAGCCGCTCGCCATCGACATGGCGGTCGCGGCTTTCAACGGCGGCTGTTTCGTAACGCCCGGCATGACCGTGATCGAGGAGCACATCGTGCCGCCGGAGATCGCCCGCCAGTCGATCGACATTATCCTCAGGCACGATATCGACGTCTGGGTCTTTGCCGGCGACGACTGGATGCTGCGCGACCCGAAAGCGCCCCATGCCGAACGCGAGGCTTCGATCCTCAAATACGCACCGAAGCAGGTTCGAGGGTTCGACGGCACGCTGGCTCGGGTGTTCAAGGTTCTCGGCGTCAGCGACGATGGCGACCGCCTCAGCCGCTGCGAGGCCGAGATTCATGCCGTGCTCGGCAACCGCGTCACCGCCCTGCGCTCGCACGCTTATTTCCTCGACATCACGCACCCTCGAGCGAACAAGGGAGATGTCGTGGAATATTTCGCCCGTTCGCTACATATTCCCAGCATGGCGATCGCAACGATCGGCGACGCGTTGATAGACGTGCCCATGTTCAAGCGATCGGGCTTCAGCACGGCCATGGGAAATGCCAGCGAGAGCGTCAAGCAGCAGGCGGACGCCGTGACCGATACCAATGAGGACGACGGCTTCGCCAAGGCGATCGAACAATTCCTCCTGACCGCAGACGATGAGGTAACGCCATGAAGGCAACGGAAAAACTCCACAAGCTCGGCCAGAGCCTCTGGCTCGACAATATCACGCGCGACCTGCTGCATAGCGGCACGCTGCAGACCTATATCGACACGCTTTCCATCACCGGGCTCACCTCGAACCCGACGATTTTCGATCAGGCGATCGGCAAGAGCGCCGATTACGATGCGACCATTCAGACGCTGCTGGGGCAAGGCAAGTCGGGTGAGGCGCTGTTTTTCGATCTGGCCATCGAAGATGTTGCGGCGGCGGCGGATCTGTTCCGCCCGGTCTACGACCGGACAGCCGGCGTCGACGGCTTCGTCTCGCTGGAAGTTTCGCCCACTCTGGCGCACGACGCCAAAGCGACGGCCGCGCAGGTCAAGGATCTGCATGAGCGGGTCAAGCGCCCGAATGTGATGATCAAGATCCCGGGCACGAAAGAGGGGCTGAGCGCGATCGAGGACTCCATCTTCGCAGGTGTGCCGATCAACGTCACGCTGCTGTTCTCGCGCGAGCAGTATGTGGCCGCCGCGGACGCCTATATGCGCGGCATTGAGCGGCGCATCGAGGCGGGGCTCAACCCGAATGTGGCGTCGGTGGCCTCGGTCTTCGTCAGCCGGTGGGATGGCGGCGTCAAGGGCAAGGTCCCCGCCGAGCAGGAAAACGCGCTCGGCATCGCCACGGCAGGCCAGACCTATAAGGCCTATCGCGAGATGCTGAGCTCGCGCCGCTGGATGGCTGCCTATAATTCTGGCGCCCGCGCGCAGCGGTTGCTCTGGGCCAGCACCGGCACCAAGGACCCGAAAGCCTCCGATATCCTCTACATCAAGGCGCTCGCCTCGCCTTTCACCGTTAACACCATGCCCGAGGCGACGCTGAAAGCCTTCGCCGATCACGGCGAAATGTCGGTCATGCCGGAAGATGGCGGCGACAGCGAAACAGCGCTGGCGAACTTCGCCAAGGCCGGGGTCGATATCGATGCGCTGGCGGCCCGGCTTCAGGATGAGGGCGCTGCGTCCTTCGTCAAATCCTGGAACAGCCTGCTGGGCGTGATCGCATCCAAATCCGCCGTGCTGGAAAAGGCCGGTTAGGTCGATGGCCTCTCCGAAGCCCGATCCCAAGAAAGTGCTGGTGGTGGATGTCGGTGGCGCGCATGTGAAAATCCTCGCCACCGGACACCGCGAGCCTCGCAAAGCCGCGACCGGACCGGAGATCGCGCCGGCGGACATCATCGCCGCCGTGAAGGAACTGGCCGGCGATTGGGCCTATGATGCGGTCTCGATCGGCTATCCGGGCGTGGTGACCGACGGCCGGCCTACGCTGGAGCCTCACAATCTGGCGCCCGGCTGGGTCGGCTTGGATCTCGAAGCCGCATTCGGCTGCCCGGTGAAGGTCGTCAATGATGCGGCCATGCAGGCGCTCGGCAGCTATGTGTCCGGCAAGATGCTGTTTCTGGGCCTCGGCACGGGTCTGGGATCGGCAATGATCGTCGATGGCATCATCGAGCCGATGGAACTCGGCCATCTGCCTTACCGGAAGCACACCTATGAAGATTACGTCGGCGAGCACGGCCTTGAAAAGCGGGGCTTGCATAAATGGCGGCATCACGTCGGCAAGGTCATCGACCTGCTCGTTGCCGCGCTGGAGCCCGACGAGACGGCGATCGGAGGCGGCAATGCGGAAAAGCTCGACGAGCTGCCGCCGAACTGCCGCGTCGTGACCAATGACAATGCCTTTATCGGCGGCTTTCGTCTGTGGGATCCGTCGCCGCGCCGAACCAAAACGCCCGGCGCCTCCTAAGACCGAAACCGTGCGGCTATCAGCGGCCGCGAAAAGCAACTCAGCCAAGGAGCCGCACATGCAACTCGGGATGGTTGGACTGGGCCGAATGGGCGCCAACATGGTGCGCCGTCTGCTGAAGGGCGGCCATGATTGCGTGGTGTTCGACGTCTTCCCGAAAGCGCAGGAGCCTCTGGTTGCCGATCGGGCCACCGGAAGCGCTTCGCTCGCCGATTTCGCCGGCAAGCTCGACAAGCCGCGCGCCATCTGGCTCATGGTCCCGGCGGCCGTCGTGGACGCAACCATCGCCGAACTCCTCCCGCATCTGGAAAGCGGCGACATGCTGATCGACGGCGCCAACTCCTATTATGTGGACGACATCCGCCGCGCCGAGGAGCTGGGGCGCAAAGGCATCGGCTATGTGGATGTGGGAACCAGCGGCGGCGTCTGGGGCCTGGATCGCGGCTATTGCCTTATGATCGGCGGCCCGGAGCAGGCCGTCTGCCATCTGGAACCCATCTTCAAGACGCTGGCGCCGGGCGCGGGCGAGATCGGCCGCACGCCGGGACGCAGCGGCGCCCCCAGCACCGCCGAGCAGGGCTACCTGCATTGCGGCCCCAGCGGCGCCGGCCATTTCGTGAAGATGGTCCATAACGGCATCGAATACGGGTTGATGGCCGCTTATGCGGAAGGCTTCAACATTCTGCGCGCCGCCAATGTCGGCAAGCGCGAACACACAGTGGACGCCGAAACCACGCCGCTGCGCGACCCGGAGCTCTACAAATATGATTTCGAGCTTGCCGATATCGCCGAGGTCTGGCGCCGGGGCAGCGTGATCGCCTCCTGGCTGCTCGATCTGTCGGGTGCAGCCCTGACGCAGGATCCCGCACTCTCTAATTTTTCCGGCAAGGTCTCCGATTCCGGCGAAGGCCGATGGACGATCCGGGCCGCCATCGACGAGGGCGTGCCGACGCCGGTGCTGTCCACCGCGCTCTATCAGCGGTTCAGCTCGCGCGGCGAGGCGGATTTCGCCGACAAACTGCTCTCGGCGCTGCGCTTCCAGTTTGGCGGGCACGTGGAGAAGACATCGGATTAGCAGGAAGCGCCCCATGAAAATCACGGTTCTCCCGGACGATCAGGCGGTTGCCATGGAGGCTGCCTCCGTCGTGGCGGCGCAGGCGCGTGCGGCAATCGCCGAGCGGGGCCGTTTCCTCGCGGCATTCAGCGGCGGCAGCACGCCGTGGATCATGCTTCGCGCTCTTGCCGGCGAAGACGTGCCCTGGGAGGGCGTACATGTCTTCCAGGTCGATGAGCGCGTCGCACCGGACGGCAGCCCGGCCCGAAATCTCACCCATTTGCGCGAAAGCCTGCTGGCGTACGTCCCCCTGCCTCCCGATCAGATCCATGCCATGCTGGTCGGCGGCGCCGATCTGCCTGGCGAGGCGAGGCGCTATCAGCAAACGCTGCATCAGGTCGCCGGCTCGCCGCCCGTTCTCGACCTCGTCCATCTCGGCCTCGGGCCGGACGGACATACCGCATCACTGGTGCCCGGTGATGCCGTGCTCAACGTCACCGATAGCGACGTCGCGGTCAGCGGCCCCTATCAGGGCACGCCGCGCTTAACGCTGACCTTTCCGATGATCAACCGCGCCCGGCGCATTCTCTGGCTCGTGACCGGCGCGGAGAAGGCCGGGATGCTCGCGCGCCTGCGCGCCGCCGACCCGGCGATACCGGCCGGACGCGTGCGCCCGGACGCGGCGCTCGTGCTCGCCGATCGCGCGGCGGCGGCCCAGCTCGAAAGCGACAGGAATTTGGAGTCCCACTCATGAACGACATCGCTACTTTTGCGAACCGGCCCTATGACACGATGACCGGCGAGGAACTGGATCAGCTCGCCATCAATACCATCCGCACCCTGTCCATCGATGCGGTGCAGGCGGCCAAATCCGGCCACCCGGGCGCGCCGATGGCGCTTGCTGCGCTCGTCTATACGCTATGGAACCGGGTGATGCGGTTCGATCCTCGCGACCCCGTCTGGCCGAACCGCGACCGTTTTCTCTTGTCGAACGGCCATGCCTCGATGCTGCAATGGTCGGCGCTTTATCTATCGGGCACCCACGCGCTGAACGCCGACGGCGAGCCGGCCGACGAAGCCGCCATTTCGCTCGACGATATCAAGCGCTTCCGCCAGCTCGACAGCCGGGCCGCCGGCCATCCCGAATATCATCTGACCGCCGGTGTGGAGGCAACGACCGGGCCGCTGGGACAGGGCGTCGCCATGAGCCTGGGGATGGCGATCGCGCGCAAATGGCTTGGCGCCCGCTATAACCGGCCGGGCTTTAACATTTTCGACTACAGCATCTACACCGTGTGCAGCGACGGCGATATGATGGAGGGGGTCAGCTCCGAAGCGGCGTCGCTTGCCGGTCATCTCGGCCTGGACGACCTCTGCTGGATCTACGACAACAATCACATCACCATCGAGGGCAGCACCGATCTCACCTTCAGCGAGGACGTTGCCGCACGCTTCCGCGCCTATGGCTGGCATGTGCTTCATGTCGGCGACGCCAATGACATTGCCCGCATCGAGCAGGCGCTCGACGAGTTCCGCGCCACCAAGGGCCGCCCGACCTTCATCATCCTCGACAGCCACATCGGCTACGGTGCTCCGCACAAGCAGGACACCGCCGCCGCGCATGGCGAGCCGCTGGGCGAGGAGGAGGTCCGGCTGGCCAAGCGCTTCTATGGCTGGCCCGAAGACGCCAAATTCCTCGTTCCCGAGGCCGTGCGCAAGCGCTTCGCCGACGGCATAGGCGTGCGGGGCCGGGACGCGCGAGCCGGCTGGACGGAGCGTTTCGCCGCCTACCGCGCCGAGCACGCGGACCTGGCGACCGAGATCGACCGGGTGCAGCGGCGCGAGCTGCCGGCCGGCTGGGACGACAAATTGCCGGTCTTTGCCGCCGACGCGAAGGGCATCGCCGGACGCGATGCGTCCGGTGAGGTGCTCAACGTGCTGGCGCAGACCATTCCCTGGCTGATCGGTGGGTCGGGCGATCTGGGCACATCGAACAAGACGATACTGAAAGGCACGGGCGATTTCGAAGCGGATACGCCCAGCGGCCGAAACCTGCATTTCGGTATCCGCGAGCATGTGATGATGGCCGCCGTCAACGGCCTCACCTTGTCGAAGCTGCGGGCATACGGGGCGACCTTCTTCATCTTCAGCGACTATGCGCGCCCGGCGATCCGACTCTCCGCGATCATGCGCATACCGTCGATTTTCATCTTCACCCACGATGCGCTGGGCGACGGCGAAGACGGCCCGACGCATCAGCCGGTGGAACAGCTCGCCTCGTTCCGCGCCATGCCCGACATCGTGCTCATCCGGCCCGGCGACGCCAACGAGGTGGTCGAGGCCTATCGCGTCATCCTGCAGCTCCGCGACAGGCCGGCGGCGCTCGTCCTCACCCGCCAGCCGCTGCCGGTGCTCGACCGGAGCACCTACGCGTCGGCATCTGGCCTCGCGCGCGGCGCCTACATCCTTGGCGAGGCGCCCGGCGGCGATCCCGAGCTGATCCTGATCGCCTCCGGTAGCGAGCTGAGCCTTGCCGCCGCCGCACATGAGCAATTGCTCGCCGGCGGCATACGCTCCCGCGTCGTCTCCATGCCGTCCTGGGACATGTTCGAGAGGCAATCCCAGCAATACCGCGACAGTGTGCTGCCGCCGGCGGTCACGGCGCGCATCGCCATCGAGCAGGCCTCGCCGCTCGGCTGGGAGCGTTATGTCGGCACGCGCGGCCGTGTGATCGGCATGACCACCTTTGGCGAGTCGGCGCCGCTCAAGGATTTGCAAAAGCGGTTCGGCTTCGAACCGGACCGGGTGGTGCAGGCCGCAAAGGACCTGCTCGGCGCCGCATAGGCCGGGGGTGGCAGCCTTATCGCGCGATCACCACGGTGGTACAGGCGCTGTCGGATTTCGCAAGCGCCCGCCCCTGCGCCATGCGGATGCTTAGGGGACGGCGCTCGCCTCTGACGACGGGGCAATAAGGGTCCGGCTCGGAGAGCTGGCCGAGCAGCCGCCTGCGGCCGGCGCAGCCGCCCCGGCAGGACGCAAGATAGTCGCAAGGCTTGCAGGCCTCGGGCAGGGAGCGCGCGGCGTCGAAGCTGTCGGTCTGGAGGATGTCGCCCTTCAGGCCGAGAAGCAGGTCCAGCGGCGCGCCCTTGCCAGGCCAATAGACGCAAGGCTGTACGGTGGCACGCGGCGTCACGCGGATGGTGGCGACGCCGCACCCACCCCGGCGCGCCGGCAGCCCCGCCATGGCGCGGACCAGCGGCTCGCCGATGGCCAGGACGTCGGTCCGGTCGAACAGGGTCTGGAAGCCCGTCCAATATTCATCATAGGTGAGCGCATAGGCATCCGAACGCACGGCCTGATAGACGTTCAGCCGGAGTGGTGCGTCATAAGCCTTGGCCACATCCGCGATGTCGGCAAGCCTCTCGTAATTGCTTTTCATCATCACCGCGATGATCGTCACCTGCACGCCAAGGCGGCGGCAGCGCGCAGCCTGCTCGTGAACCAGCGCCCAGTTTCCAGGTCCACGCTGGGCGTTCTGTTCGGCCTCATCAGGGTAATCGAGCGAAAACTCGATCTCATCGAAGGCCTGCGCGTCCTTATCGGCCAGCACTTGCACGGAATGGCCGTTTGACGTCATCGTCAGCTTCACAGGCTGATCCCGCAGATAGGCCAGCATCGCCGGGAATTCTGGATGCATGCCGTTCTCGCCAGTGCCTAGATTGACGGATTTGAGCGGCACGCTTTCCACGACGCCGCGCACCTGTGTCAGGGTCAATCTGTCCGTCCGGCTGGGATCGCGGTAGCAGAAGGAACAGGCCAGATTGCATTCGTTCGTCAGGCCGAGCCCGAGCGCGAATGGGGTTCTGACTTGCGTCTCGCCGCCGCCTGCCCTTCCCAATGTCGCGCCAGCCTCGTAATTTGTCGGTGTCAATCTGACCTCAAGGACGATGATGACCATGGATAGCGCACTCCAACCAGACCAAAGGCCCGATCTTTGGGATCATCACGTGAGTTTGTATGAGGCGGTGTTTGAGCCGCTGACGCAAGGCTTGGCGAAAATGGCTATCCAGGCGCTCGCCCTGGAGCCGGGTTCGCGCGTCCTCGATTCCGGCGCCGGAACGGGCGGCGCGGCACTGGAGCTTGCCGCATCGGGGCATCGCGTGACGGCGGTCGACGCCTCGGCCGGAATGGTGGCGCGCATCCAGGAACGGGCCGCTGCGGCCGGGCTCGCGCTCGAAGCGCTGGTGATGGACGGCCAAAAGCTCGGGTTTCCCGATGCCAGTTTCGACGCGGCACTGTCGGTCTTCGGGGTTATCCTGTTTCCCGATGCGGCGGCGGGCGCCGGCGAGTTGCGGCGCGTGGTAAAGCCCGGCGGCAGAGTCGCGCTGGTTACCTGGACGGCGCCGGAGACCTATGAGCTGGTGGCGGAAATGCGCGCGGCGGCGGCCTCGGTGCTGGGCGACCTGCCCATGGGCACGCCGCCCGCGCAATTGCGTTTCAAGGACCGGGAGACCTTCGCAGCTCTGTTCGAGGCGGCAGACCTGGACGAGGTCGCCATCGACACCGCTACGGCGACGCTGCGAGCCCCGTCACCGCGCTGGCTGGCCGAGCGCGTCCGGTTCGCGCCGGGCATGGTGGCGATGCTCGGCGGCTTCGGCGCACGGCAGGCCGAAATCCTGGATGCGTTCCACGCGCGGCTGGAACACCGCTTTGCCAGGCGCCCGGTCGAATTGAACGCCAGCGCCTTCATCGGCAGTGCGCGGGTGCCGCCTTCGGCTTGACCCGCGATCGCGCCGGCCCCGCGATCTCACATGGAAATGACGCTTGGCAAAAGATTGTGTGAAGACTTGATGTTGGGTGATCTATAACGATGGCATAGTCCAATGGGTTGGGAGGTTAGCCAATGATCCGTGCGCTGCTCAGAACTGTTATGCTTCTCGGCGTGGCGGCCGCGTCTTCCGCCGCCGCGCAAACGCAGACATTTGTGTTCACCGCGATCCCTGATCAGGATGAAACACGGCTTGTCGAGCGCTTCAGCCGCTTCGCGACCTATCTAGAAGGCAAGCTCGGCGTTCCCGTCAAATATGTGCCGGTGAAGTCCTATCCCGCCGCCGTCACGGCCTTCACCAACAATGACGTGCAGCTCGCCTGGTTCGGGGGCTTCACGGGATTTCAGGCCCGGCGCGCCGTGCCCGGCTCGCAGGCCATCGCCCAGGGCGCCGAGGATGTGAGCTTCAAATCCTATTTCATCGCCAATGCCGAAACCGGACTTAAGCCGTCCAAGGACTTCCCGGCCGGCATAGCGGGCAAGACCTTCACTTTCGGCTCGCGCGCCTCGACCTCCGGCCGCGTCATGCCGGAATATTACATCCGCCAGAATTTGGGCAAGGGACCGGACGATGTGTTCAGCCGCGTCGGCTTCTCCGGCGACCACTCGCGCACGCTGCAACTCGTGCAATCGGGCGCCTATCAGGTCGGCGTCATGGATTACACCGTCTATGGGCTGGAGAAAAAGGCCGGCAAGGTGGATGAAAGCAAAGTCACGGTGATCTGGGAGACGCCGCCCTTTCCAGACTACCAGTTCACCATCCGCGGCGACGTGGACAAGACATTCGGCGCCGGGTTCACGGAGAAGGTGAAGCAGGCGATCCTTGACCTTGACGACAAGGAAATCCTCGGCTTTTTCGCCCGCTCGAAGTTCATTCCGGCTTCGAATGCCCAATATAAGCCGATCGAGGACGTCGCCGCCGCAACTAAGCTCGATTGAGGCCGGGTGAATGGCCGCCGCGATCACGCTTGAGAATGCGAGCGCGGGCTATGGGGCGGTGCAGGTCTTCGACAATCTCTCGCTGACCATCGAGACAGGCGAGCGCGTCGCCTTCATGGGCCGCTCCGGGGCAGGCAAATCGACGCTGATCAACCTGATCTACCGGACGCGCCCGGAAGCGGTCGCCCTCATCCCGCAATCGAGCGCGCTCGTCGCCAATCTGTCGGTGTTCCACAATGTGTTCATGGGGCGGCTCGACCGCCATTCCACGCTGTACAACCTGCGCACCCTGGCGTGGCCTTCGGCGCCTGAGGTGGACCGGGTCGACGGCGTGCTGGGTGAACTGGGGCTTTCGGACAAGTTGTTCGCCAAGGCGGGGGAATTGTCGGGCGGGCAGCAGCAGCGGACCTCGGTGGCACGCGCCATCTATAATGGGCGGCCGATCGTGGTGGGCGACGAGCCGGTTTCCTCGCTCGACCGCGTCCAGGCCGGCGATGTGCTGCGGCTTTTGTCGGACCGGCACGAAACCAAGATCTTCGCACTGCACGATATCCGGCTCGCGCTGGAACATACCGACCGCATCATCCTGATAGAGGGCGGCCGCATCACGCTTGACGAGCGCACCGCCCATCTGAGCTATGAGCGGCTGCTTCCCTATTTCGAGGGGGAGTTCGTGTGATCGGCGTGGCTGGACGGAGGCTGAGCTACCGCTCGGCAAGTCTTTGGTTCCTGACCGTGGCGCTCGGCGCCCTCCCCTTCGCCGATCTCGCCGTCACCGCGCTCGATCCCACCGCCGAATTCAAGCGCCTGATCGCCGGCGCGCTCTCTCCCGATTTCTCGGCCATCGAAATTTGGAGCGTCATCTGGACGGTGGCCTTCGCGGTACTGGGTGTGGCCCTGGGAAGCTCCATCGGCCTTGCCATGGCGCTGATATTCGACCGCTCAAGGCCGATCAGGCTGCTTGCCGCCTTCCTGCGCTCGATCCATGAGCTGTTCTGGGCGCTCATTCTGCTGCAGATCACCGGCCTGTCGCCTCTGACCGGCATCCTCGCCATCGCCGTGCCCTATATGGGAATTTTCGCCAAGGTCTTCTCGGAGATCATCGAGGAGGCGGATCTTTCGGCCGAGCGTGTGCTGCCGACCGGAACGTCAGCGCTGTCGCGCTTTGCCTTCGCGCGGCTGCCAGTGGTAGCCTCGGCGATGAAAACCTATACGCTCTACCGGCTCGAATGCGGCATGCGGTCGACGCTCGTGCTGGGCTTCGTCGGGCTTCCCACGATTGGCTTTCACCTGGAATCCTATTTCAAGCAGGGCGACTACGCCCCGGCGATCGCGCTGCTCCTCTGCTTTTATGCGCTGATCGGCACCAGGCGGCTTTGGGCACGGGCCTCGACCCTGCCGTTTCTGATCATCGCGAGCGCACTCCTGCTGCCCGAGACTGTCGGCAGCGGCTCGACCTGGAGCAATATCGCCAGGTTTTTCGGCCACGATATCGTACCGGCGCCCTTGCGCAATGGCCCTCTGGCGGAGCCGGGCACCTGGGGTTCCGCCCTGTCGTGGGCGGCCGATATCGTGACCCGGCAGATCATACCGGGGACGGTGCAGACGCTGATCCTGGCCCAGATCGCGCTCGTCGCCGCCGCCAGCCTGACGCTTATCGTCTACCCCATCGTCTCCCGGCGTTTTCTTGGCCGCGCCGGTCATTATCTGGGCCGCGCGCTGCTCGTTATTGCCCGCTCGACGCCCGAATATATGCTGGCCTATCTGCTCCTGCAGCTCATGGGCCCTTCCATGCTGCCTGCGATCATAGCGCTGTCGCTGCATAATGGCGCGATCGGCGGCTATCTTCTGGGCAGGCAGACCGACCAGCTCGGCTTTCGCCCCGACGCGCCTCATGGCGCCAACCTCTATTTTTACGAGACGACGCCCCGGCTCTACGGCCAGTTCCTTGCCTATATGCTTTACCGCTGGGAGCTCATCCTGCGCGAAAGCGCCATCTTCGGCATTCTCGGCGTTCGCACGCTCGGCTATTACCTGGATGCCGCGATATCGGAATTGCGGCTCGATACGGCCGCCATATTGCTGATCGCGGTCGCAGCGCTGTCCATGTCTGTCGATGCCCTGTCGCGCCGCCTGCGCCGAAGTCTCAGGATCGAGACGCTGTCCACACGTCTTTCCGCCGATCGCGTCCAACTCTTAACCGCCCGCTGAGGATATCCGATGCGCGTCAATCCCTTTTACAACTCCTGGCTCTTCCTCATCGGGGACACCGGCCCGCATCAGGGCATCGGCCCGATGCGCTATCTGCTGGTGCTGATCTATTGGTCGCTGCTCATCGCCAGCTTCGCCATTGCCTATCGCAACTGGCAGGCCGACCCGGCCCAGCGCACGCAGGCGCATCTGGGAACCTGGCTCGCCCGCGTAATCATCGGGACGATGTGGTTCGAGGGCTGCCTGTGGAAGCTGCCGATCCCCTCCGGCGGCTTTCGCTACTGGCTGGAGCAGGAAGTGCAATACGCCGCCTTCGATTTTCATAAGCAGTTCATCACCTCCGTACTCATGCCGATCTTCACGCCGCTCAACGTGTTTGTTTTCCTTGCCGAGATCGGCATGGCGGCGTCATTCATGCTCGGCTTGAAGGTGCGCGCCTTTGCCCTGCTCGGCATGGTCTTTACCTTGCAGCTCTATTTCGGCCTGTACCGGCATCCGAATGAATGGCCCTGGACCTATATTTTCATCATCGTCATCTGCTGGATGTTCTACATCTACGCCGCCGGCCGGAGCCTGGGACTGGACGCCTTACTCCGGCGCGAGACGGCGCTGGCGCAAGGCGACGGGCTGATCGCACGCCTCTACCGATGGGCATCCTGAGCCGGGAGAAGATCGCCGATGCCCCCGATCTCCAAGCCGCCCTTTCCGATCCTCGCTGACAAGCGCTATGACCGGCCGTCGGCCTTCGCGCCGGAAAACCTGCTGCGGGAAGCGCGGCGCCAGAAAGGCCTTCCCGCTGGCGAGATTCCGGCTGTTTGCGTGCTCGATCCGGACGGCGATATCGTCAGGTATCTTCGGCGGACCGGGCGAGGGCAGCCGGACCCGGCCTGGGCCTGCTATCACACCGATCTGCACCGGGTGCGCTGGGAGAACCACGATCTCGGCATTGTCGGATGCGCGGTCGGCGCTTCCTTTGCGGTGCTGGTCGCCGAACAGCTTTTCGCGTCCGGCTGCCGGTTTCTGATCAGCATCACCTCGGCGGGCCAGCTCATCGACGTCGCGCCGCCGCCCTATTTCATCCTGATCGAAAAAGCGCTTCGCGACGAGGGCACAAGCTACCACTATCAGCCGCCGTCCGAGTTCAGCCACGCCGATCCCGATTTGCAGCGGACCATTGCCGGTGCGCTGTCCGGCATCGGCCTTCCGGTCATCTGCGGTCCGACCTGGACGACCGATGCGCCTTACCGCGAGACTGAGGAGGCCATAGAAGCCATGAAGGCGAAGGGGCTGCTCGCGGTCGAGATGGAGGCGGCCGCGCTCTATGCCTTCGCCGCCGGACGAGGCAAGCCGGTCCTATGCTTTGCCCATGTCACCAACCAGATGGCGCGCATCGAAGGCGACTTCGAGAAAGGCGAGGCCGACGGAAGTCTCGACTCGCTGGCGGTGATCAAGGCCGCCGCGGACGCTTTCAGGGCGTCGATTGAGCAATAGGGGAATGCGGCGCTCAATTTGCTGCGGCGCAGCGCGGCTTTCCCCCGCAGCAGGCGACGGCGACGATCTTCAGGAAGCATCTCCGCAATCGTTAATCCCGCCGACTGGCCGCCGACGCCGCTTATTTCGGGTGCTGTTTCAGCCATCCTTGCATAAAGGCGATTTCTTTTTCCTGCGCCGCGATAATCTCTTCGGCCAGCTTGCGGATTTCGGGATCCTTGCCGTATTTCAGGACTACCTTGGCCATGTCGATGGCGCCCTCGTGGTGCGGGATCATGCCGCGCGTGAAGTCGATGTCGGCATCGCCGCTGTAGCTGATCGCCATTGATTCATGCATTCTGGCATTTACCGCTTGATAGGCCTGCTCGGCCTCTCCGCCGGACATCGCTCCCATATCGTGGCCCTCATGGGCGTGCTGTGCGAAACTGGCCGCACTCGCCGCGACGATGAGCGCGATGAACCCAATTCCGGCTAATCTTTTCATTCCGTCCTCCAAATTCAGGTGATAGCCAAAGCTCGACCGCGAAAAACATGTCCCTGAGAAGGCGGAGGTGGACTCCGGTTTCCCGAAAAAACGATCACGCTCTCGATCCGATTATCGCCTGTCATAGCGCTCGCGCAACGCCTGGGTGCGCGCCTTGGTCAGTTCTATCATGCAGCCGAGCACCGCATAGGATGTGCCTGAGCCACCTGACCACTCCATCGGCACGAGGCCTTTGCATTCGGCGTCGCGGAACGCGACCCAGGCCCGCTGCGAGGCGCGGAACTGCTTTTCCCATTCCGCCGCCGTATAAGGTGGCGAACCGCCGTCCTGGTCGATCGCGGCCAGCGCTTTCTGATAGGTATCGTTCAGCACCTGGTCGGCCGCGGCAAAATCGCGGTCGGCGCACGCATTCATTTCCACGGTGGACGTGGCGTGGCTGCAATCGATCGGGTTGGGCGTCTGGGCGCCCGCGCTCGCAAGCGGCAGAACCATCGCGGCGGCAAAAGTGAGGCAGCGGAGCATTGCGGGCAATCCTGTAACGAGAGCATCTTCCAGCAGTCGCACGGCAAGCGAGGCAGCACGATGCCGCGCCGGAACGCTACTGGTTCTTGCACGGCAAAGCACCTAGATTAGGAGGGCCACGGCGCCAAGCGGACCGTTGCGCGCGATGCTTTAGGCGATTGCCCGATGTTTCCAATCCGCGATTCGGTTCACACCACGCAAACGCCGGTCGCCGTCTATTCCATCATCGCGGTGAATGCTCTGGTTTTCTTCTATCAGCTCAGCCTGCCGCCTCCTGAGGCCGTCGATTTCACCTATACCTATGGGCTGGTGCCCTATGTCTTTTTCGACGGCATATCGGGTCTTCGCCCAGGGCTGACGCTGACGGACTTCGTGCCCTTTCTCACCGCGACCTTCATGCATGGCGGCTGGCTGCACATCATCTTCAACATGTGGACGCTGTGGATCTTCGGCTCGACCCTGGAAGCACGCCTGGGTACGCCGCAATTCCTCATCTTTTATCTCTGCTGCGCCGTCATCTCCACCTTCGCGCATGGCTTTTTCAATGCCGAATCGCGGGTGCCGGTGATCGGCGCCTCGGGCGCCATCGCGGGGGTGATCGGGGCCTATGCGGTGCGCTTTCCCACAGCGCGGATCACCCTGCTGGTGCCGATCATCATCATTCCCTTGATCTTCAGGGTTCCCGCCGTCGTCTTTGCTGCTGTATGGTTCGGCATCCAGCTGCTCCAGGGCGCCTGGGAAAAGCTGAGCCCCGGCATGGGCGGCGGCATCGCATGGTGGGCGCATATTGGCGGCTTCGTCGCCGGGCTGGCGCTGCTGCCCGTTTTTCTGCTATTTGCTCCGGCCCAGCCCCCACCCAGACCCGAGTGGCGGCGCGGACCATGGGACCTTCCCGACTGACATGATCGACGATACCGGACAGGACGCGCAGCACCAGGACGGCAAGGAAACCGGCCCGCAGGTGATCGCGCGCTATTTGAAGCATCTCGGCACGGGCGCGGGCGTCTACCGCATGCTCAATGCGGCGGGCGACGTGATCTATGTCGGTAAGGCGCGCAATTTGAAGGCGCGGGTGCAGAACTATACGCGCCTTGCCGGCCACACCAGCCGCATCGCGCGGATGATCGCCTCGACCGCCTCGATGGAATTCGTCACCACGGCGACGGAGTCCGAGGCGCTGCTGCTGGAAGCCAATCTGATCAAGCGCTTCCGGCCCTATTTCAACGTGCTGCTGCGCGATGACAAATCCTTCCCTTACATCCTGATCTCGCGTGAGCACCGGGCGCCGCAGATCATGAAGCATCGAGGGAGCCGCAATGTGAAGGGCGAATATTTCGGCCCCTTCGCCTCCGCCGGCGCGGTCAACCGCACGCTCAACATGCTGCAACGCGCCTTCCTGCTGCGCAGCTGTTCCGACGCCATGTATGAGAGCCGCACCCGGCCTTGCCTGCTCTATCAAATCAAGCGCTGCTCGGCGCCATGCACCGGCGAAATTTCGCTGGAGGATTACGGCAAGCTGGTCGCCGAGGCGGAGCGCTTCCTCGAAGGCAAGACCGACGCGGTGCAAAAGAAGCTGAACGCGCTCATGGAGACAGCGAGCGCCGAATTGGAATTCGAGCGCGCGGCCCGCTATCGCGACCGGCTCGCCGCGCTCGCCCATGTGCAGGCGGCGCAGGGCATCAATCCGCACGGCGTCGAGGAGGCGGACGTATTCGCGGCCTACAGCCAGGGCGGGCAGAGCTGCGTGCAGGTGTTCTTCTTCCGCAGCGGCCAGAACTGGGGCAACCGCGCCTATTTCCCGCGCGCCGACCGCTCGGTGGAGCTGGAGGAGGTGCTGGAATCCTTCATCGCGCAGTTCTACGACGACAAGCCGGTGCCGCGCTGCATCTTCCTCTCCCATGATCTGGCCGAGCGCGAACTGCTGGCCGAAGCGCTCAGCATCAAGGCGAGGCGCAAGGTGGAGATCGCCGTGCCGCAGCGCGGCGAGAAGGCGGGGCTGGTCGCCCATGCGCTGACCAACGCCAAGGAAGCGCTCGGCCGCAAGATGGCCGATGCGTCCAGCCAGGCCAAGCTGCTGGACGGCGTGGCGGCGGCGTTCGGCCTGGCCGGCCGCCCGGAACGGATCGAAGTCTATGACAACAGCCATATCCAGGGCACGAACGCCGTCGGCGCGATGATCGTCGCGGGGCCGGAGGGCTTCGTGAAGAACCAATACCGCAAGTTCAACATCAAATCCGAAACGCTCACCCCCGGCGACGATTACGCCATGATGAGCGAGGTGCTGAAACGCCGCTTCACCCGGCTGGCGAAGGAGCTTGCCGCATCGTCCCCTCTCCCACAGGGAGAGGGTGGCGCGCCAGCGTCGGGTGAGGGGATGCCATGTCTCCTGTCAACCGATGAGCCCCTCACCCCGACCCTCTCCCCCAGGGAGAGGGAGCGATCAGCAGACGACTCCGAGGACCCCGCCCTGACGGAATGGGCCTCCGAGGAGGCCGACGCCGCCGAGCCCGATCCAAGCTACCAGCCCGACAGCCTGTTCGCCGATGCCGACGACAAGAAATCCACCTGGGGCATCCCCGACCTGGTGCTGATCGACGGCGGCGCCGGACAGCTCGCCGCCGCCCATGCGGTGCTGGACGAACTCGGCATCGGCGGCATCGCGCTGGTCGGCATCGCCAAGGGGCCGGACCGCAATGCCGGCCGCGAGCATTTCTTCATGCGCGGGCGCGCCTCGTTCATATTGGAGCCGCGCGACCCGGTGCTCTATTTCGTGCAGCGGCTGCGCGACGAGGTGCACCGCTTCGCCATCGGCACGCACCGGGCGAAGCGCTCCAAGTCCATCGCCGCGAACCCGCTGGACGAGATCGGCGGCATCGGCCCGCGCCGCCGCAGCGCGCTGCTGAAGCATTTCGGCTCCGCCAAGGCGATCAGCCGCGCGGGTGTGGAGGATTTGCAGGCCGTCGAGGGCATTAGCGCCGCCATGGCGCAAACCATCTACGATCATTTCCAGAACGACAAGGGCGGCTGACGGGCCACCTGCGCTGGCATGCGGATCGCCCGGCACGCGGCGAGAGCCGTCGTCGCGTCAAAATCTTGCGACCGAATCCGGTATCCGGTTCGCGGCGAAATGCTTTATAACTGGGCTCCTCCCGGCCTCCGTCATGCGAGCGCCGCCCCCCTCTCACATCGGGAAATCCCCATGCCCATTACGATGCATCAAGTCGCCTTTCCCGCCGTCATCCGCACGCTTAACGCCCTGAGCACCATTCTCGACAAGGCAGCCGCCTATTGCGAGGCGCGCAAGGTCGATCCGTCGGTGCTGCTGAATTACCGACTGGCGCCCGATATGTTCGCGCTCGCCCGCCAGATCCAGGTCGCCACCGACCAGGCCAAGGGCATGGCGGCGCGGCTCTCCGGAACCGAAGTGCCGAGCTATCCCGATACGGAGAGCACGATCGAGGAGCTGAAGGCCCGGATCGCCAAGACCATCGAATTCGTCCAGAGCATCGCGCCGGAGCGGTTCGAGGGATGCGAGGACCGCGAAGTGACGCTGAAACTGCGCGGCGGCGAACGCACTTTTAACGGACGCGACTACACCTTCGGCTTCGTGCTGCCGAATTTCTACTTCCATGCGACGACCGCCTACGACATTCTGCGCCACGCCGGCGTCGAAATTGGCAAGCTGGACTTCATGGGCGCGCGCTAAACCCCTGCTCAAGCCGCCGGCGAAAAAACCGGCGGCGGCGCTGCCCGGCCCTGTCACATGGGTGTTATAGTGCTCCGGCGATTATTCGTTCGAAGCGCAACACCTTTGTGAGCCCCCTATGAGTGAGGACAAACCGCCGCCCGACCATGCCCGGCAGGCAAGGATCTACGCCGAAATGCTCGACAGCTTCGACGAGGAGCTGGAACTGGAACTCGACGACGACCGCCTGGCGCATATGCTCGACGGCATCGCCGACACCCCGGACGCGCGCACCGCCGAAAGGCAATTCTACTTCAAGGAATTGTTCCGGCTGCAGCGCGAGCTGGTCAAATTGCAGGATTGGGTGGTCCTGAACAAGCTGAAGGTGGTCGTCATCTTCGAGGGACGCGACGCTGCCGGCAAGGGCGGCGCGATCAAGCGCATCACGCAGCGGCTCAATCCGCGCGTCTGCCGCGTCGTGGCCCTGCCGGCGCCGAACGAGCGGGAAAAATCGCAATGGTATTTCCAGCGTTATATTTCGCATCTGCCTGCGGGCGGCGAAATCGTGCTGTTCGACCGGAGCTGGTACAATCGCGCCGGCGTCGAGCGGGTGATGGGCTTCTGCACCGAGGGCGAAGTGGAGGAGTTCTTCCGCACCGTGCCGGAGTTCGAGCGCATGCTGGTGCACTCCGGCGTCAAGCTAGTCAAATATTGGTTTTCCATCTCCGATGACGAGCAGCATCTGCGTTTCCAGCTGCGCATTCGCGATCCGCTGAAGCAATGGAAGCTGTCACCGATGGACCTGGAGTCGCGTAGGCGCTGGGAGCAATACACCAAGGCCAAGGAGGCGATGCTGGAGCGGACGCACATCACCGAGGCGCCCTGGGCCATCGTCGAGGCTGACGACAAGAAGCGCGCGCGGCTGAACTGCATCCACCATCTGCTGGCCCAGATCCCCTATCAGGACATCCCGCGCGAACCGATGGTGCTGCCCGAGCGCGTCCACAATCCCGATTACCACCGCGACCCGCTGCCACGCGACATCTACGTGCCGGAGGTATATTGACGAGGAAGGCGCCTCTCCGGACGCTGGCGGGATTTACTGCCGTATATCGGAATCCCACACTTCCAGCGGCGGTTTCACGGATCTCTCCCCGTCCTTGAACGGCGCCGGCACAGGCAGCGAACTCCCGCCCCTGGCGGCGATTTCGTCATGCACCGCTTGCGGAGAGCTGGAAAGATATTGAAGTCTGTTGCCGAGCACCATGCCGGAGAGAACGCCGTTCTGCAGCTTACCATCGGCAAGCGGCAACGGGCCTTCGGCCGCCAGTGCATTGAACCAAATCGGCGAGGCGTCCGGCAGGAGCAGTTTGCCCAGCGACGGCAGAGCCGCTCCGACGAGCGTCACCACCGCTTCGGGAGGCTCTTTGACCAGCATCGTCTGGATCCAGTCGATCCGGGTCAACGCGCCGCTCTCGCGCTCCGAGGAGATGGTCCGCCGGATGCGGATCACCGTGTTGGCCTGCAATCGTCCCTCCGATCCGTCAGGCAGCGTGAGTTTTATGAATTCGTTCGGCGCGGCGACGCGAAGGATCGCGCTTCGCAGCACGACACTCGCCGCGCGGGGTCCGATCTGAATGGCGGACGCTGGCGCGGTTGCCAGGGCATACAGGCTGAACGGCAATAGCAAGCCCGCGATTGCGGTTGGACGCTTCATATTCGTGTTCCCCAAGCCAACGAATGTGGCAATGAAACTATACCGCGATTTGGACAGGCGACATCATTGATTTGTGTGACGGGCGGCTAAGCAAACATTCCTTGGTTGTCCAACGAATGCCTGTTTAGATTCTTTTGTTTTCGCAGAGTTTTTCCCAAAACCGGGAAGTCCACTTTTGGGAACTCTGCTTTAGATCCGCGCCACGTCGCACAGCAGGCGGATGAACGCCTCGCATGAGGCGATCGCCGCCGTCTCCTGTATCGTGTGATAGCCATCGGTCGGAATTTGCAGCGTCGTGCCGTCCACGAGGCCACTGGACGCCGCGATGATCCGTCCCATCTCCGTGCTGCCGAGCGATTTTGCCGGTCGCCCTGCCGCAATCAGCGCCTGGTTCTGCTCCGCGATGTAACGGTCCTTATAGCTGAAGGCGATGTGCCGCGCATGGCAGAGGTTTTCCAATTGGTGCGTAAGGCCTTCGTTGAAGGCCGCATTGGCGTCCCGGCCGCGAAGCACCACCTGCTGGCGGTCGGCCTCCTGCCGCGTCGGATAGGGGCTGGTGTCGAGCACGATGAGATGGTTGGTCGAGCCGCCGAACCGCCTGAACCATTCCAGCAGATAGCGCCAGCTTCGCCCCGCCTCCTCCTGCGCGGTGAAGAATGCGGTGCCCTGAAAGCCGATCTCAAACAGATAGACCAGGATGGCGGCGGAGAGCACATTGTCGAGCTGGGCGACGAAACAATCCTGATCGATGCGGAGAGTGTCGCGCAGCGCCACCGGCGTTCCGGCGACCAGATGGTCCAGGCCTTTGACCTCGAAGATCAGATTGTGCCGGTGCTCGCAAATCGAGGCGCGGCTGATGGCGCCAGCGCCGCGATAGGCGCCCGACCACGGCTCATAGGCATAGACCGGCACGCCCTCGAACCGGTCGGCGATGGTCATCATCAGCTCTTCGGAAACCGAATTGCCCAGAAGATCGGAGCGGCTGCCGGCGACGAAGGCGGCATATTGGAACTCGTTCGGCCCGGTGCAGATGAGGCCATGCCGATCGATATGGGCGGAAAACATCACCGCGTCGGGATCGCGCCCACACGCCACCAGCACGCCTTCATACCAGGTGACACGAGCGCCGCGCTCTTCGAGTTCACGCTGCAGAACGCGGAAAAACGAATGTTCCGCGCCGACGACGCAAGGGTGTCGTATCAGGCTCCGCAGAAGATCGACGAGCGCGTTCTGGTCAGGCAAGCAGGTCTCGATTCGTCCGAATGGCCGATCCGCTGCGATAATGAGCCGCCCGCGAGCGCGGCGCAACGGCGCCGATTGTCTCTCCCACCCGGCGCAGGAACCTTGGGCCATAAATCTGTGCAAAGCGGCGGGCCGCATCCAAGTCTGGCTTGCGGCATGGAACGAACTCCCGCTCCGTGACCTAAGGATTTGTGCGTATGCGCCGCTGTAATGCGTTTCCGCCCGACGGCTGGGCCTCACCGGAGACGCTAGGCATGAACGCGCTTCGCTTTGCCTTTTACGCAATCGCCGCTTTCATCGTGGTGGACGGCGACACCATCAAAGCGCCTTACGGCGTCACCTACCGGCTGCTCGGCTTCGATGCGCCTGAGACGCACTTCGCCAAATGCAGGGCTGAGCGCGAACTCGGCCTGATAGCCAAGCAGCGGCTGGAGGAACTGGTCGAGACCAGCGAGGTCAAGGTGCTGGAAAGCGGCAAGATCGACCGCTATGGCCGCACGCTGGCCAAGCTTACGGCCAATGGCCGCGATGTCGGCGAGATCCTGATCGCCGAAGGCTTGGCACGGCCCTATTTCGGCAAGAAGCGCGAGAGCTGGTGCCACCTTTAAGGCTTAGCTCGGCATCGCCAGCAGCATGGCGGCCAGCGTGCGCGACTCCGCGAAGTTCGGTGAGAACCGCAGATTGTCATGCGCCGCCGCAAAATGCATCTGTTCGAGAACCTGCGCCGGCTGCTCTCTCAATCCTGAGATGATCACCTGAATGTTCTGCGCTCGGCAGCGGCGCGTGAAATCCGACAATGCGGCAACGCCGGTTGAATCGACGATTGGAACATTGCGCATCCGCAGGATGAAAATGCGCGGCCGGGTGGTCATAGCGTCCAACACGTCGCCGAGCCGCCTCGCCGCGCCGAAGAACAGGGGACCGCGCAGGCTTACCATCTCCGCCCCCTCAGGCAGCGCGCGATGGCTGAAATCGGGAGCCGGCACCAGCGAGTCGTCGATATCCGCCTGCAGGAAATCGACGCCCTTCTGCACCATCACGGCTTCCGCCATCCGGTGCATGAACAGCACTGCGCCGAGCACGACGCCGACCTGGATGGCCACCGTCAGATCCACCAGGACAGTCAGCGCAAAAGTCACGAGCAGCACCACGCGGTCGCCCATTGGCGCGCTCATCAGATGCCGGAATTTGTCGATCTCGCTCATGTTCCAGGCAACGATGACGAGCACGGCGGCAAGGCTCGCCAACGGCACGTAGGCCATTAGCGGGGCGGCCAGAACCATGAAGACGAGCAGAAACACCGCGTGCATGATCCCGGCCACCGGTGAGCGCGCGCCGGCCCGGATATTGGTCGCGGTGCGCGCGATGGCGCCCGTCGCCGGCAGTCCGCCGAAAAACGCCGAAGCGGTATTGGCGATCCCTTGCGCGACCAGCTCGCAATTGGAGCGGTGGCGCGCCCCGGTCATGCCATCGGCGACCATGGCGGATAACAGGCTTTCCACCCCGGCCAGAAAGGCGATGGTGAAGGCGGATGGCAGAACCTCGCGCATTTTCACCAGATCGATAGCCGGCACTTGCGGCCAGGGCAGCCCGGAAGGAATGCCGCCAAAACGAGAGCCAATCGTCTCCACCGGCAGTCCGGCGGTCCAGACGATGAGCGAGCCGCCCAGCACGGCGATCAGGAAGCCGGGCACGCGCGGGGCGAAACGGCGCAGGCCGATGATGGTCGCCAGCGCGGCCATCGCGAGCGCCGCCGTCGCCGGATCGATGCTGCCGCGCGCCGCCCAGAAAGCCTGCCACTTCTCGATGAAACCGGCCGGGACCTGCGTCATTGTAAGTCCGAACAGGTCGCGGATCTGGCTGGAGAAAATGATCACCGCGATGCCGGACGTGAAGCCGGTCACCACCGGTTCGGGGATGTATTTGATCCAGGTGCCGAAGCGCGCGAGGCCTGCCACGATCAGCATGGCGCCCGCCATCAGCGTCGCCAGCAGCAGCCCGTCATAGCCATGCACCGCGATAACGTTGAACACCACAACCACGAAAGCGCCGGTCGGGCCGCCGATCTGGAAGCGGCTGCCGCCCAGCGCCGAGATCAGGAAACCGGCGATGACAGCCGTAACCAGCCCCTTTTCAGGCGTCGCCCCCGAAGCGATTGCCAGTGCCATGGCGAGCGGCAACGCGACGATCGCGACCGTTAGCCCCGCGATGGTATCGCTGCGGAAATGCGTCCAGCCATACCCCTCTTTGAGGACGGTGATCAGCTTGGGCTTGAACAGCCGCCAAGTGGCAGCGCGGGACGTCTGCACGCGGTCACTATCGGCGGTGAGGGGGTGATGCATGAGAGGAGAGACTCGTATTGTGGCGGTGAATGCCACAATACACCCGAACCGATTCGGCGCTTTATCCTAGATCAAGTGTGCGCCGCATCTGCACAGGCCATCTACAGGTTGCCGATCACGCCGAGCACGCTGATCAATTCGGCGGGAGCCAGACCGCCGTGATGGCCGTTGAATCGATTTTCGAGCAGGCCGCGCTCGCGCCAGCCGATGAACTGGCCGTCATGCGGCAGCACCAGCACGTCGCCGAGCCGGCGGCGCAGCTCCGGCGCCACCGTTTGCGGGCCGAACAGGCCAGCTTCCAGCGCTTCGTCCACGGTGAGGATGTGCGCGATATCGCCGAAATGCTCGCGCAGCAGGCCGAGAACCTCGGCGCGGCGCTCTGGCTTCAGGTGCAGAAACATATCGCGCGGCGAGCCATTCGGATAGATCACGTTGCCGGTCGGACTGATCGGCAGCGCATCGGCGATCCGAGGAAGCCGCTCGTTGATGTAGATGGTGTCCTCGCGCCGGGCACGGACCTGCCCATGGTCGGCGGTGAACAGAAACAGCGTACCAGGACTGTCCAGCCCGCCAAGCACCCCATCGAAGGTGGACCAGAAGCTGGCAATCTCGGCGGCGTGGAAGCGGCTGCCGGGACCGTATGTATGCGCAATGGAATCGATGCTTGGCCAATACAGATTGAACCAGGCTTTCCCTTTGACTTCGGCCAGCGCATCTTTGAGCTGAACCATGCCTTCCGACAGCGTGACATGCGGGATGAGCTCGGCACCTGCGCTAACCACCTTGTTGTAGCTCGAATGCGTGTGGTTGCGGTGCGTGAACTGCAGCGACCGCACACCATGCCGTCCGAGCCGGTCATGCACGGTTTCATGCACCTCGACCAGCGCGGCCGGATCGTAGCCCTTCTTCAGGCACTCATCCTGGCCGTGACGGCCGAGAGGGCTAAAGGGCAGCGTCTGGATCACCTCGCCATAAGCGGGGATGTAGACGTTCCACTCATACAAAGCGTGGACCGCCGGCAGCACGCCGAGATTCATTGTCGAGACCGAGGCTGATGTGGTGCTGGGGAACAGCGCCGAGATCGGCGTCAGCACGCCCTCATGCGCAACCCGGCGGGTGATGGTGAAGCGCTCAAGATGCTGCTGCCAGGACTGCCAGCCGAAGGCGTCGATGAAGAACAGCACGATCTTTTCCGGCCGGGGATAGGAGCCACCGAAACAATCGGCCGGAAGCAGCGGTCCCAATTGCTCGCCGGTGAGCAGATAATGGATCGTGGTTGGAATGTTGGCGAAGGAGTAGTCCGCATAGATCGGCTTGAGCAACGCCTCGCCCAGCGGCTCGAAGCGGGCCAGCGTCCCATCATTGATCATCCTCGCACTCCTCGCTACTCAACGCTGCCCGCATCGGACGATCCAAATACCGTCGCCAACGTTCTGAACTCCTTGTTTGTGCATCGGATTTATCCGAAAAGCGCGCACACTTTTCGGTCCGATGCATTAACCCTCGGTGGATAGCCTGCCCGACCGCTTCTCCGCCGGCGAGAGCTTGTCGACGATGTAATGGGTCGACAGGTGATTGTATATCACCCGCCCGTCATCCTCGATCCACAGGCGCCAATAATCATCATGGCCCTCATCATCGAGGCGGAACTGATTGATGCAGATCATGGCGCCTTTGCGCGTCTCGAACTGGCCGAGCGCCTCGACGCCGCCACCCCGATGCTCAACCATCACGCGGTAGGTCATGCGCTGCCTGCCTTCCGAATCTGTGCTGCCGTCGATCAACCCCAGACAAAGGCATTTTTGCCGGAGGCGCAAGCCGCCGCGCACCGAAATCACCCCGCTTTGACCGGCGCGACCGCGACATTGTCGATCAGACGGATATCGCCCAGATAGACCGCGCCCAGCACATGCGAAGGCACCGTCACCAGACGGCCGACCGGCATGAAATTGGCCGTGTCGCGGACATCCAGATAATCGACGCGGAATCCGGCGCCTGCCAGCCAGTCCCGTCCGAGGAACGTCGCCTCGTGAATCGGCCGCCCCGCGGACAAGTCTCGGGCGACCTCGTCGAGCACGGCATGGAAACGCGGCGCGATCGCACGCGCGGTGGCATCGAGATAGGCATTGCGCGAGGACAGCGCCAGGCCGTCCGGCTCGCGCAAGGTGGGTCCCGAAAGGATAGTGATGGGCATGTCCAGGTCTTTCACCAGCTGGCGAATGACCAGGAGCTGCTGGAAATCCTTTTCGCCGAACACCGCGAAATCGGGCAGGCATTGGAGGAACAGTTTCGTCACCACCGTCGTAACGCCGGCGAAATGCCGGGGACGCGAGGCGCCTTCGAGCCCCGAGGTGATGCCGATCACCTCCACGCGCGTCGAGAAATCGTCCGGATAGATCTGGTCCATCGATGGCGCATAGAGAAGGTCGACCTTTGCCTCGGACAAGCGGTGCCAGTCCCCCTGCTCGTCGCGCGGATAGGCCTCGAAATCTTCGTGCGGGCCGAACTGGGTGGGATTGACGAAAATCGAAACCACGACGCGATTGGCCTGTTTCCCTGCGAGCTTGACGAGCGAGAGATGGCCGGCATGCAACGAGCCCATCGTGGGCACCAGGGCGACGGTGTTGCCCTTGCGCCGCCAGCCCTGGACTGCGGCGCGCAGATCCCGCACCGTCCTGACGACCGGCAATCTCGTAGCCATGGCAACGCTCTCCCAGCTTGCAAACCGGCGTGACCATAGCAATTTCGAGCGGAAACGGAAGCGCGGGTAACGCCCATAAGCAGCTTGCTTGGCCTTCACATCTTATAGCCGTAAAATGGCGCGAGGAGATTTTCAACCATGGCTGCCGACGACAATACGCCGGTTCCGAAATCCGAATCCGGCGTGCCCGAAGCGCACTCCAGCGATTCCGAGGTCGCAGAGTTTCTGAAATCGATGAAGGCGCTCGGCAATAAGGGGCCCGCGTCCGACCGAGGCCGGCTGATTTTCGCCATGGACGCAACGATGAGCCGGCAGCCCACCTGGGATATGGCGCTGAAGCTGCAAGCCGACATGTTCAGGGAAGTCCAGGCGATCGGCGGGCTGGACGTGCAGCTCATCTATTTCCGCAGCTATGATGAATGCCGCGCCTCGCCCTGGGTCAGCGACCCGCAAGCCCTGGCGCGGCTCATGACGGGCATCCGGTGCCTCGGCGGCTTCACGCAGATCCGCAAGGTGCTCATTCATGCACGGCGCGAGTCGGAGAGGCGCAAGGTCGATGCTCTGGTCTATGTGGGCGATTGCATGGAGGAGGAGATCGACCATCTGGCTGCGCTGGCGGGCGAACTCGGCCTGCTCGGGGTTCCCGCCTTCATGTTCCAGGAAGGCCGCGACCGCAAGGCGGAAACCGCCTTCAAGGAAATTGCCAGATTGACGAAAGGCGCCTATTGCCGGTTTGATGCAGGCTCGGCACAACAGCTGCGCGAATTGCTGCGTGCGGTGGCCGCCTATGCCGCGGGCGGGCGGCAAGCCCTGGAAGATCTGAGCAAGCAGGGCCCGCAGGCGCAACTCTTGCTTGAACAACTCAAACGATAGCAGGCCCGATGCAGTTTCTCCTTCTCGGCCTCGCGCTTCTGGTCCTGGTACTGCTGAGCGGGAGGGCCTTCGCGCGGGCAAATCCGAAGCTGCTCGCCAGCAACATGCGCAAGCTGGGAGGCGTCGGCGCCATTATTGCCGCTCTGTTGCTGATCGTAACCGGCAAGCTGATGCTAGGCCTGCCGCTGGCGCTATTCGGCTATTCCCTGCTCAGCCGAACGTTCTCATGGAGCAATCCGCTGGGGGCCGGCAGCAAGAGCGCGGGACAGACCTCCTCGGTCCGCACCGAAATGCTGGAGATGACGCTCGACCACGATAGCGGCGCCATGGACGGAATGATCCGGCGGGGCCGGTTTGCCGGGCGGCGGCTGTCGGATCTTTCGGGCGCCGAGCTGGAGATGGTGCTGGCCGAGGCGCGGCAGCGGGACGTGCAGGCGGCGCAGTTGCTCGAAGCCTTTCTGCAGCGCCGCCAGCAGAACCGGAACGGCGGCGCCGGGCAATCGGCGGGGGCCGGTGCCACCACCTCGCGCGCCATGACGGTCGATGAAGCTTACGCCGTGCTCGGCTTGCCGCCCGGCGCCAGTCGCGAACAGGTCCAGACGGCGCATCGCAGCCTGATGAAGAAATATCATCCCGACCAGGGCGGCACGACCTATCTGGCCTCGAAGATCAACGAGGCCAAAGACCTGTTGCTCAAGCACCTGACTTAGCAGGAGCCTCCCGGAAGATCGCGCCCTGGAGCATTTTCTAGCAAAGTGGACGCCGGTTTGCGTCGAGAAAATGCGACAAAACAAAGAATTAGAGCCGCGCTCCGATTCAATCGGAGCGGAAAAGGCTCTAAATCCCCTGCCCTTCCACCTCGCGGGTCAGTTCCTCCTCCGCCTGCTTTGCGGATTTCAGATGCGGATAGATGGCGAGCACCCGGCGGGTCGCCTCAAGCGCGGCCTTTTTTCGCCCGGTCTCGCGCAGGATGATGCTCAGCCCCTCGATCGCCTTGAAATGGTGGGGGTCGAGCGCGAGCACCTTCTTGAGATGACGCATCGCATTGTCATAGTCCTCGCGCATGAAATAGATGGTGGCGAGCTGGTTCCAGCCCTCGGCATAGCGGGGTTCCGTCTCGGTGAGCGCCGCGAGCAGGTCGGTCGCAAGCTCGTAATTATGGGCTTTGATCGCCAGCCCCGCACGCTCCATCAGCAGGTTTGCCGTATCGCTGCCGGACTGACTCCAGACCTTCTCGATCGCCGAGGCGATCAGGTCCGAGCTGGCGTCGCTATCGGCGGCCTTGAGCTGATCGTAAAGCGAGCCAAGCAGCTCAAGACGCGCCTTGCGAAGCGATTGCCTCGGCGTGTTGAGCGGCTTCAGCACAGGCAGATTGACGGAATGTTGCGCCTCGGGCGCAGGCGATGCCGAAAGACCGGACGCCAGCGCCATGCTGGCGGCGGCGGCGATTGCGCGCAATGCGCGAGGGACACGGCGAAATCTCATATGAACAGTGAAGCACACGCCGAGAATCTGTCAACTCCGGTGTGCATCGACCGATCTGAAAATCAGGATTAGCCCTGGCGAGCCTTGTAGCGCTTGATCGTCTTGTTGATCACGTAAAGCCGGCCGCGACGGCGGACAACGCGATTGTCCCGATGGCGCATTCTCAGAGATTTGATGGAATTCTTGATCTTCATGATGCTCTCGAAATGCCCACTTGGCCGACACCGCCGCCGACGCGCAGGCACCTTCAATGTTGGAAATCTGCTGGCGCGACCCTAATAAGGCGCGGCAGGCTTGTCAACACGCCCTTGCGCGCCAAGCCTGCCCCGGCGTAGAGGAATGTCCGCGCGCGCCGCCCCCGTTTATTTGGCCGAAAGCTCGGTCAGCCTGCTGCGCGCCTCATCCTGGCCCAGATCGGCGGCAACCGCGTACCAATGTTTGGCTTTTTCCGGGTCGGGCTTCAGGCCCCGCGTATTGATTTCGGCGAAAAACGCAGGGTCAAAGGTGCGCGCCAGAGCGATCGCGGCGCGGCCGCTGCCCTTCTTTGCCACATGCTCGAACAGGAGCCTGGCGCTGGACACATCGCCCATGCTCAACAGCTGCGTCGCCTTGTCCAGCATCGCCGCCTCGGTTTCCGGCGAGATCGACATCTTCTGGCGTTCAGCCGGAACAAGCCGGGGCGCGGGCTCGGCCTTCGGCTCCGCCAGCGGCGCCGATTCCGGCGGCGCGGCCGTCAGAATCTGCTGTGGAGCGACCTCCTGACGCGGCGGCGCGCTCGCCACTGCGGGCGCCCTCGCCGACCTTTGCAGATCCACATTCATGACGCGGCTGTCGGCCGGCGTGTTCCGCCCCTTGATCAGCAGAACCTCGACCTGGAAGCGTCCCTCGAATTCGGGGGGCGAAATCAGCGCCAGATTGGCGAGATCACGCAAGGACACCGCCCAGGAATCCTTCAGGCGGAAACCCGCCGAAAGGCTGATATCGGCCGGCAGCCCGCGAAACATCAAGAACGAATATTCTTCCGTGTCGCTCTGGGCGACTTCGATCCGCAGCGGAATATCCGATCCCGGTTTCCCCGAAATGTCCGTGACCACCAATCCAGGCGCATCGTGATTTGCAATGCGCACAATGCCGCCTTCCGCACCTGTCAGCGGATGCGAAACCGCGACAGGTGAAATGGACGCCACTTGCGTGGCCTGCGGAGACGCGGCCGAGGGCGCCATCACGGCCTGCGATACCCCTTGCGGTTCGGTGTGCGCGGCAGGCGCATTCGGCGCGCCATTATCGTGCTCCCTGGTTGAATTCAGGGCGCTGGTGAGCAGCGCCGTCGAGCCCACCGCGACGGCACAGGCGAGCGCCACCGCCGCGCCGCCCGAAAGGCTGCGCGGACGCCCGTCCCTGCTGCTCGAAAACAGCTGCGAAGGCTCGAACGTGCCGCTTGCATCGTTCACCGATACGCCGGCTGGCATCGGCGCCCGCGCGCCGAGCACCATCCGCCCCGCGTTTCTGACCACCCGGCCTTCCGGCAAATGCGTGAACGCCGGGGATTGGCTTACCGGCAAGGCACCGCCGACGGTGGCGTGGTCTGCCGCATCGACCCGGGCCATTCGATCCGCGAGCCGGTGAGATCTGAATTCAGCTTTTGATGATTCCGGTAAGTCCGGCGTGTCCTGCTCGTCCCTCGCCATGGTACAACTCCACACGATGACAGCCTGCGGGCTGTCGACACGGCACCCCTCCGGCGCCCCCCTCGAAAGCGCGGCTCCAGATCCGCCGCCGCTTCGTCTCCTCGACACGAAAGCGCGCGGCAGCGAACACGCTTCCACGCCCTTGCAAATTTCCATCGGCCGCCAAGTGGCATTCGCCGCGAACATTGACACATGATCGTCCGCGAATTCCACCAGTTTCGCCATGGGCCGGACCGTTCGCCTCTCCGCTGCGGCCCTCGATGCATAAACCTTTACACATATTGCGGTAAATTAAAGCTTTACGCGCCGCTACGGATCGAAACGCGCCTGTAAGAGCCTTAGCAAGCAATAACGGCGAGAATTCGATTAAAGTTGGAGGGAAACCCGGCATGCGCGCCGCTTGGAAACGGCTGCTTGTCCGGGGAGGCGCCTCGCCAGCGGCGGCGTGCAAGGAGATGGTGGACGCGACTGGGATCGAACCAGTGACCCCTACGATGTCAACGTAGTGCTCTACCGCTGAGCTACGCGTCCGGTCGATGCCTGATCGCTCGGGACCGGCATGGCGGACCTGCCTTCGAAGGCCGCGCCGGGGCATTGAATATCATGCGCCACTTTCACCAGCAAGACGCATTCGGTCTTGTCCAACGCGCGCAAGCCCTCGCTTTTTTGCCGGGAATTCCTATGTTGCAGGGATCGGAGCGCATCGGCATCACGCCACGCTTACAATTTGCCTGGATCGTGAGGCATCATGGTCCGTCGCAACCCAACCCAACCCAGCCAGGCCGCTCATGTTCACGCGAAGCGTTCGTTTATTTTCCATCTTCGGCTTCCGCATCAGCATCGACCTGTCATGGCTCGGACTCGCCGCGCTGATCGTGTGGAGCCTTGCAAGCGACCTGTTCCCGGATAGCCTGCCCGGCCGCAGCACGCAAACCTATTATCTCATGGCTGTCGTGGCGGCCCTCGGCATGTTCGCCTCGATCGTCTATCACGAGCTTGCGCATTCGCTGGTGGCGCGGCTGTACGGCATAAGGATCGCCGGCATCACGCTCTTCCTGTTCGGCGGCGTGGCCGAACTCGACGATGAGCCGCCGACGCCGAAATCTGAGTTTCTCGTCGCCATCGCCGGACCGATCTCCAGTCTGCTTCTGGGCGGCGCGCTCTACCTGATCGGCAACGTGCTTGAATCAAGCGCTCCGGTGGAAGTGCTGGCGGTGCTCAGCTATCTCATGATCATCAACATTGTGCTGGCGGTGTTCAATCTCATCCCCGCCTTCCCGCTCGATGGGGGCCGCATGCTGCGCGCCGCGCTGTGGTGGCGTCAGGGCGATCTGGGCAAGGCGACGCGCATCGCCTCGCTTTTGGGCGCGGGGCTCGGCATCGCGCTGATGGCGTTCGGTGCCTATAACGCGTTCACGGGCGCGACGATCGGCGGAATGTGGCAGATCCTGATAGGCTATTTCGTCTTCAACGCCGCCGGGAGCACGCGGCGGCAAACCGAGCTGCTGGAGCGTCTTCGGGGCGTGAGCGTGCGTCAGCTGATGCGGGCGCTGCCGGCCAACCTGACCACCGGCCCGGCCGCCGATCAGTACAACGGGCCGACGATCGGCGCGGATCAAAGCGCAGCGGCCGCCTTGCGCCAGCTTACTCGCACGCCCCGGCCGGAGGCTTTGGTGCTGGCCGAGGGCAAGCCGGTCGGCGTGATCGGCAGCCGGGACATCTTCGCCTATCTCAGTCTCTATTCGAATGTGACGGCGGCCTCAACCGGGCCGCGTGGCCCCGGCCACGCCTGACCGATCTGGAGTGCGTGAAATGCCGCTGTCGGGCGGCACCATCAATCCATGCTGCTCAGGCGGGAAAATTCCGAGGCGGCTCGCATCTCGGCAAAGCGCAGCGTGCGCCGTCTGCCGGCCTCCGCATCCTCGCCCCAGATGCCGACCTGGAAATCCTCATCGATGTGCGCGGCGGCCCAGCATTCCTCCAGCGATAGCCGGCCGGCGGCATGGGCCAGCGCAAGCACGGCCGACCCGGTCAGCGTCGTCATGATGTGCAGCCCCGTCAGGGCGAAGGCATCGAAACGGGCCAGCACCACATGCAGGGTGGCAAGGCTCGCCGGCGGCTGATCGAGCGGCATCACGCCCTCCGTCGCGATGAGCCTGGCGCCATAATGCTGCTCAGTCCAGGCGAGCAGCGGGTCCCATGCCGCGCGCTGGCGTTCGACCAGACTCTCCGGGGTGGAGGCGCGGTAGCAGATGAGATCACGGCCGGCAAAGCCCAGCACGTCCTCGGCGACGGCTGCGAGATTGGCTGCGACGGCATCCAGCGCGGTATTGGCCAGCTTGGTGAGCGGCATGGAAGCCGGGGCGATCTGCGCCCCTTGCGCGCGCCATTCCTCCGCGACGGCTTCGGCCAGCGCGAGAGTTGGGAGCAGCAATTCGGCACGTTTGGGGGTCTTCACCACCCGCCCGTCGAGCAGGATGCGCCAGCCGGCGCCTGTCGCCTCGGGCGATACGGCCGCATAGAAGCGCTTGGCGAGGGGGTCGGTTTCGTTCGAGCCGTTTTTCATGCGGCGGCTGCCCTGTCCGGCAGTAGCAACCGCAGCAGCGCGTCGAAATCCTCCGCGACGGCGACCGCGCCCGCCTCCGTAAGTTCGGCGGCCTCATGATAGCCCCAGCCGACGCCGATCGCGGCCACTGACGCCGCCTGGGCCATCAGCATGTCGAAGCTGGTGTCGCCGATCATGGCCGTGTCCCCGGCTTGCGCGCCGACCGCATCCATCGCCTGCTCGATCATGGCGGGATGCGGCTTGGAAGGCGCGTCGTCCGCGGTCATGATCGTGGCGAAAACGCCGTCCAGCCCCTCGCGTTCCAAGAGACGGTCGACGCCGCGCCGCGACTTTCCGGTCGCGATGCCCAGCAGCACGCCGTCATGAGCGGCGAGCGTCGCGATCGCTTCGCGCGCGCCGGGAAACATCGGCTCGGCCAGCATTGCTTCCTTGCGCAATGCGGCAAAAGCGGCGCGATAGTCGGCGGCAAGTTTTCCGACGGCGTCGCCTTCCTCCAGGCCGGTCATCGCCATCATCGCTTCGGTGACGGACAGGCCGACATGCCGGACCAGATGCGAGCGGGCCGGAACCGCCCGGCCGCTGGCCGAAAACGCGACGCGCATCGCCTCGCAGATCATATGCTGGCTATCGACCAGCGTGCCGTCGCAGTCAAAAATGACGAGCTTCAACTTTCGTCTCTCGCATGTCTGTCGGGATCAAGGCCCAGCATGTCCCAGGTGGCGAGCATATGCTCGGGCAGCGGGGCCGTGACATCGAGCGGCGCACCCTTGCCGCGCGGCAGGATCAGGCGGCGCGCATGCAGATGCAGCTTCATCTCCAAACCTTCGACGGGCAGCCCCTGGTCGCCCTCATATTTCTGGTCGCCGATGATCGGGTTGCCGATGATCGCCATATGGGCGCGAAGCTGATGCTGGCGGCCGGTAACCGGTTTCAGCGACACCCAGGCCAGCTTAGTGCTGACGCGGTCGATCACCGAATAATGCGTCACCGCCGCCTGTGCCACATCCTGCTCGCCCGGAAGCGCCTTGCGCACTTTGTCTCCGTCGGGGCCGGCGGCCTTCACCAATGCGGCCTCGACCTTGCCCTGCGGCGGCTTCGGGATGCCCTTCAGCAGCGCCCAGTAGATTTTCTGCACCGAGCGCGTCTGAAACAGCTTGCCGAACGTGCCCGCCGCGCCGCGCGTCTTGGCCACCAGCAGCACGCCCGACGTATCGCGGTCGAGGCGGTGCACAAGGCGCGGCCTGTCGCCGAAGCGGTCGGCCATGCCGGCCAGCATGCCATCGATGTGGCGCTTGGTCTTGGTGCCGCCCTGTACGGCGATGCCATAGGGCTTGTTGAGGACGAGCAACTCGTGATCCTCGAACAGGATGAGGCCCTCGATGAAATTGCGGTCGGCCTTGGACACGCCGAGCGGCGCGTGCAGCGACGGCCGGGCGCCCAGCTCGCCCTTTTCGGAGGCGGGTTCGGGGACGTGGCGCACCTTCACTTCGTCGCCCGTCGCCACGCGCGAATCGGGCTTGGCCCGCCCGCCATTAATCCGGATATGTCCGGTGCGCGCCAGCTTCTGCACCAGCGAATGCGGCATCGCCGGCAGATTGGTTTTCAGCCAGCGGTCGAGCCGCATGCCGTCATCGGCCGCTTTCACCTGCTTCACGTCGATTTTCAGCTCACCCATGCGCGCACCAGATACAGGCCGGCGAATAACGCCAGGATAGAGAAGCCGACCGAGGCGGCGAGATAAAGTCCGGCCAGACCATAGTCCTTGCGCTCGAACAGCAAAGCAAAATCCAGGGAAAATGCCGAAAAAGTTGTGAAGCCGCCCAGAATTCCGGTCGCGGCAAACACCCGCAGCTCGTTCGTGAGGTGGAATTTAGAAGCGGCAAGCCCGATGACAAGCCCCATCGTCAGCGATCCAACGATGTTGACGATGATCGTGCCCCAAGGAAAGCTGAGGCCGAACAGCGCGCCCGAGGCGAGGCTGACGAGATAGCGCAGGGCGGCGCCGATCGAGCCTCCCAATGCTGCCAATAAAACGAGCTTCACCTGCAAGCGGCCTGCCTTTCAAAACGCAACGGAAAATGCCTTAGACCCCATTCCTGGTTCAATGTATCGGGAACGGGTCTCGATTCTTTGCCTGCCGCGCTTAAAGCTCGCGCCTGAACAAGCGGCTGCGGAAACGCGTCGAAACCCACACGCCGAGCGCGGCGCCGATCAGCGCCACGGTCAGCGTCACCGCCACCCTGGCGACGATGTCGAACATCGCCACCTGGTCGGGGCTGACGAAGCGCTGAGTCGCGATGAGCTGATCGACGAACCAGCCGGCAAAACGCGCGCCTGCCAGCCCGATGATCACCGCGAACAGGATGCCGGACATGATCCTCATTTGACCTCCCAAAACCAGATTTCGCTGGATTTGTTGTAGCCGCCCAGCCAGCCGAACCAGGGAAACAGCATTTTCGCCGAGGTGCGCCAACCGTTCCAAAGGTCGATATGATCGCCCGTGGGACGCGTCGTGTCGGTGGTTCGCCACCAATAGCCGTTGAAAAAGACGATGCCTTTGCGCCCATCCAGCTCCTCGGCGAAATTGCCCGGTTTCGTCAGGCTGTAGACCGGGCCAAGGCCGGCGACGCGCGCCCCGCGCAAGGCGCTCGCCACTTCCCTGGCGCGGATGAAATGCATCTCCTCAGGCGGATGATTGGTCAGCTTGGCCTGGTTGCAGGTGGTCGCGCCGCGAAGCTCGCCGACGCCGACGCCAGACCGCCTCAGGCACACGCCCATGCGGATGGCGCATTGATTTTCGAAATTGCCGATGCCGAGCGTGCGGCAAGGATATTGCTCCCCCTGATTGGTCGGATGATTTGACCAGAGCTGATGAAACGTGACCATGCGCTCTCCCCGAGGCCATATGGCGCGTTCGCATATAGCATAGGAGCGATGGCTACCATAAGCCGCTTGCCGGCTCAGCTGCGATTTTTCTCAGGCCGCAGCTTGACCCAGGCCGCCATGCGCTTGCCGATCTCCTTTTCCTGGCCGAAACCGGTGGGCGTGTAGAAGCTCTGGCGCTCCATCTCGTCCGGAAAATAGTCCTGGCCGGAAAAGCCTTCCGGCGTGTCTGGGTCGTAAATGTAGCCCTCGCCATAGCCCTCGTCCGCCATCAGCCGGGTCGGCGCGTTCAGGATGATTTTCGGCGGCGCGAGCGATCCTTGCTCCTTTGCAGTGCCTATGGCGCGTTTGAACGCGACATAGGCGGCGTTGGATTTCGGGGCCGTGGCCAGATAGAGCGCGGCCTGCGCCAGCGCCAGCTCGCCTTCCGGCGAGCCGAGGAAATCATAAGCGTCCTTGGCGGCGTTGCATTGGACCAGCGCCTGCGGGTCGGCAAGGCCGATGTCTTCCACGGCCATGCGCACCAGGCGGCGGGCGATGTAGAGCGGGTCCTCGCCGCCGGCGAGCATCCGCGCCAGCCAATAGAGCGTGGCGTCAGGATCGGAGCCGCGCACCGATTTGTGCAGCGCGCTGATGAGGTCGTAATGGCCGTCGCGGTTCTTGTCGTAGAGCGGCGCGCGGCGCTGTACGATCTGTACGAGGGCCTCGGGCGTGAGCGGTTCGGCGCCGGCAGGTGCGGCCGCATAGACGCTCTCGGCAAGGTTCAGCACCGTGCGTCCGTCGCCATCGGCCATGCCGATGAGCGTGCCCCTGGCGTCGGGCGAGAGCGGCAGCGGACGCTTCTCCAGCGCCTCGGCCCGCCGCAGCAGACCCTCAAGGGCCTCCTCGTCCAGCCGGCGGAACACCAGCACCGTGGCGCGCGACAAGAGAGCGCCGTTCAGCTCGAATGACGGGTTTTCGGTGGTGGCACCGATCAGGATGATGGTGCCGTCTTCCATCACCGGCAGGAAGCCGTCCTGCTGGGCGCGGTTGAACCGGTGGATCTCGTCGACGAACAGCACCGTGCCCACGCCCATCTTGCGGCGCTCGCGCGCGGCCTCGAACAGCTTGCGCAGCTCCTGCACGCCCGAATAGATCGCGGAAATCTGCTCGAAATGCAGCCCCGCGCCTTCGGCGATCAGCCGCGCCACGGTGGTTTTGCCGGTGCCGGGCGGCCCCCAGAAGATCACCGACCGGAGGCCGCCTTTGCCCAGCATCCGGCGCAGCATGCCCTCCGGGCCGAGCAGATGGTCCTGCCCGGCGACTTCGTCGAGCGATTTCGGGCGCAGGCGGTCGGCGAGCGGGCGCGGCGCGCTGCGCTCCATGCCGGCGGCTTCGAAAAGGGTGGTCATCGGCTAAGATAGTGCCGTTGATGCAGGCCCTGCAAGAGGATCGGCGCGCCTTGGATTCTGTCGCCCCGGACGAAGCGCAGCGCAGATCCGGGGACTAATCCCTATCCTCCGGTGCATAAGGCCGGCTCGGAGGCCGGGCGACGAATGTTTCCACCTGAAGCGACCTTGCATTAGGCCCGCACGATGGTGCGCAATTCCTCGCCGCCGCGCCTGATCCTGAGGTCCCAGCCGCGAACCGGCCGTTTCAGCAGCTCGACCAGATCTTTGACGCGCTCCACGGCTTTGCCGTTGATCATGATGATGACGTCCCCAGGCCGCAGGCCGACGCGGCGGGCGGTCGAATTCGCCGATGTTTCGACGACCACCACACCTGATTTCTGATCGATGGACAGCTCGTCCGCGACTGCCGGCGAAAGATTGGCGACCGTCGCGCCGGCGAACGGGTTGGCGCCGTCAATCTCCCTGAGGTCGCGCGGCACGCTCTCGGGCGCCGGCGTCAGCGCGACCCGCACCTTGCGGATGCGTCCGCCATTCGTGACATCCAGCTCGGCGGTGCCGCCGACGCTCTTGGTGGCGAAGCGGTAGAGCACGCCCTGCGAGTCGATGGCATCGCGCCCATCGACGGCGGTAATCACATCACCCGGCTTCAGACCGGCCTTCGCCGCCGGGCTGCCATCGGTGACGCTGTCGACGATGGCTCCCGCCGGGCGGTCGAGACCCGTCGCGCGGGCGATGTCGGGGGTGACGTTCTCCAGGTCGGCGCCGAGCCAGGGCCGCTCGATCTTGCCGCCATGCAGGGCCGAATTGACCACGACGCGCACCATGTTCGAGGGGATGGAAAAGCCGATGCCCATCGATCCGCCGCTGCGCGAATAGATCGCGGTGTTGATGCCGGCGATGCGGCCGTTCATGTCGACCAGCGGTCCGCCGGAATTGCCCGGATTGATCGCGGCGTCGGTCTGGATGAAGAACTGATAGTCGGAGATGCCGACGCGGGTGCGCGCTAGCGCCGAAATGATGCCGCTGGTCACCGTCTGGCCGACACCGAAGGGGTTGCCGATCGCCAGAACGATGTCGCCGACCTCCAGCGAATCGGAATCGGCGAAGGGCAGATAAGGAAAGTCCTTGTCGCCCTCGATGCGCAGGATGGCGAGATCGGAGCGCTCGTCGCGCAGGATGATCTTGGCTTCGAATTCCCGGCTGTCCGAGAGCGCGACCTTGATCGTCGCCTGGCCTTCGCTTTGCACGACGTGATTGTTGGTGACGACCAGCCCGTCCGGCGAGACGATGACGCCCGAGCCGAGCGAGCCCTGCTGCCTGCCGTCCGAATTTCCGGAATTGTCGCCGAAGAAGCGCTGGAAAAACGGATCGTCGAGGAACGGGGAGCGCTGGCGACGCGCCGCCTGCTGTTGGACAACATAGACATTGACCACGGCCGGGGCCGCGATCTTGACCACCTTGGCGTAGGATACGGTGAGATCGCCCCGATTGCGGGGCACCGGCTTGTCGGCCGTGACGGTCGTCTGCTGCGCGACAACAGCGATGGGGGCCCAGCGGCCGGCTGCGAGGACACCGGCTGCGATGAGCAGCGCCGCAAGGCTTCCAAGAAACAGGCGCCGGGGCCCGCGCATATGGCGCTTTCCTGAACTCATGCCACCACGACGGTCAGCCGCCCACGCAAAGCGGATTACGCGGCGCGGGCTTCTGCTTCACCCTGATTTTGCACCGGGCCGGAATCCTGACCCTTGGCGCTCTCGTCGCGATCGACCAGTTCGATCACCGCGATCGGTGCGCTGTCTCCATAGCGGAAGCCGGCCTTGAGGACGCGCGTATAGCCGCCCTCGCGGGTTTTGTAGCGCGGACCGATCGTGTCGAACAGCTTCGCCACGATCTTTTCGTCGCGCAGGCGGGCGACGGCGAGCCGGCGGGAATTGAGATCGCCGCGCTTGGCCAGCGTGATCAGCCGCTCGGTGACGCGGCGCAGATCCTTGGCTTTCGGCAAGGTGGTGATGATCTGCTCATGCTTGAGCAGCGCCGCCGCCATATTGGCGAACAGCGCGCGGCGATGTTCGGCCGTCCGGTTCAGCTTCCGGCCTGCTTTGCGATGGCGCATGCGACTTCCCTCAATTCGTCGTCGTGGCGGCGCGGGCCAAAACCCCCGCGCGCCGTTAATATTGATCTTCGAAGCGCTTGGCCAGCTCTTCGATGTTTTCCGGCGGCCAGTTCGGCACTTCCATGCCCAGATGCAGGCCCATGCCGGCGAGCACTTCCTTGATCTCGTTCAGCGACTTGCGGCCGAAATTCGGCGTGCGCAGCATCTCCGGCTCGGACTTCTGAATGAGGTCGCCGATATAGACGATATTGTCGTTCTTCAGGCAGTTCGCCGAACGCACGGAAAGCTCCAGCTCGTCCACCTTTTTGAGCAGCGCGGCGTTGAACTCCAGATCCGGCGCGCGCTCCTCGCGGACTTCCTTGCGCGGCTCCTCGAAGTTGACGAAGATCGACAGCTGGTCCTGGAGAATGCGGGCGGCGAGCGCCACGGAATCTTCCGGGTTGATCGAGCCGTCGGTCTCGATATCCATGGTCAGCTTGTCATAGTCGAGGATCTGGCCTTCGCGCGTGTTGGAGACGCGGTAGGAGACCTTCTTGACCGGGCTGTAGAGGCTGTCCACCGGGATGAGGCCGATGGGCGCGTCTTCCGGGCGGTTGCGCTCGGAGGGGACATAGCCCTTGCCGAGCGACGCGGTGAATTCCATGCGCACCGTCGCGCCCTCGTCGACCGTGCAGATCACATGGTTCGGATTGAGGATTTCGACGTCCGCGCCCGCTTCGATATCGCGCGCCAGCACGACGCCGGGGCCTTCCTTCTTCAGCACCATGCGCTTCACGCCGTCGGAGTGAATGCGCAGCGCCACTTCCTTGATGTTGAGGACGATGTCCGTCACATCCTCGCGCACGCCGGCGATGGAGGAGAATTCATGCAGCACGCCATCGATATGCACGCTGGTGATCGCGGCGCCCTGCAGCGAGGACAGCAGCACGCGGCGCAGCGCGTTGCCGAGCGTCAGGCCGAAGCCGCGCTCCAGCGGCTCGGCGACCACGGTGCCAAGGCGCTTGGAGTCGCGGCCGGAGGCGACGCTCAGCTTGGCGGGTTTGATGAGATCTTGCCAGTTCTTCTGCAACACGGAGAACCTTCCTATATGCGATGCGCCAGCAAAGGGCTGGCAGCTCAATTCGGCGAAACACTTTTGACCTGAGGGCCGGGCGGCGCGAGTCCGCGCCCAGCGGCCCGCGTTACACGCGGCGGCGCTTGCGCGGCCGGCAGCCATTATGCGGAATGGGCGTCACATCGGTGATCGCCACGACCTGGAAGCCGCAGGACTGCAAAGCCCGCAGCGCGGATTCGCGCCCCGAACCAGGGCCGCTCACTTCGACCTCGATGGTCTTCATGCCATGTTCCATCGCCTTGCGTCCGGCGTCTTCGGCGGCCATCTGCGCGGCATAGGGCGTCGATTTGCGCGAGCCCTTGAAGCCCATCGTGCCCGCCGACGACCAGGAGATGGCATTGCCCTGCGCATCGGTGATGGTGATCATGGTGTTGTTGAACGAGGCATTCACATGCGCCACGCCCGAGGTGATGTTCTTCTTTTCGCGGCGGCGAACGCGCGTCTTTTCCTTAGCCATGGTCTCAAAGTCCTCAGATCATCAGCCGCGCGACCGGCGGCAATTCCTTATTTCTTTTTGCCCGCGATCGGCTTGGCCGGGCCTTTGCGCGTGCGCGCATTGGTGTGCGTGCGCTGGCCATGCACCGGCAGGCCGCGGCGATGCCGCAGACCGCGATAGCAGGCCAGATCCATCAGCCGCTTGATGTTCATCGCGACTTCGCGGCGCAGATCGCCTTCGACGGCATAATCGCGGTCGATCACTTCGCGGATCTGCAAAATCTCGGCGTCCGAAAGCTGATTGACGCGGCGCTCCGGCGGAACGTTGGTTTTTTCACAGATATTCTGGGCCAGCTTAGGCCCAATGCCATGGATGTAGCGCAAGGCGACATCGACGCGCTTATTCGACGGAATATTGACACCCGCAATACGTGCCACAGCAGATTCTCCTTAGCAGGCGGGTGCACAATGCGTTCCGCCGTCATTCTCGTTAGCCGCCCGATGGGGCGCTTTACATGCATAAAACCGACCTGAATTACAGTCATTCAGGCGAAACGAACCCATTTCGGTGAAGAGTGCGATATTTAGCTGATGTTTGCACTGCTCGTCAACCTCCCGCCGGTGTTCTCAGCGTGTCGCCTTTTCACTGAAAACCTCGTCGATATGGCGCGAGACCTCTTCGATGGGCGCCTCGCCGTCTATGACGGCAACTTTGCCCTGTCCCTTGTAGTACGTTATCAGCGGCGCCGTCTGCGTGTGATAGGCCATCAGACGGTTTTTCACCGTCCCCGGATTGTCGTCGGCGCGGCGCTTGAATTCGTGATTGCCGCATTTGTCGCAAACGCCGTCCTGCGCCGGAAGCTTGAACGTGTCGTGATACCCCTCGCCGCACACGGCGCAGGTGAACCGCCCGGCGATCCGGTCCACCAGCAATTCGTCGCGCACCTGAATGACGACTACATGGTCGATCGCGCTGCCGCGTTCGTTCCAGCCATGCGTCAAGCGCCTCGGCCTGCTCCACGGTGCGCGGGAACCCATCGAGGATGAAGCCCTGTGCCGGCTTCATACCCGCCAGATACTCGAAGACGACCTCGACGACCAGACCGTCCGGCACCAAAGCACCCTTGTCCATGAACGCTTTGGCCTGCATGCCCACCGGGGTCTGCGCCGTCACCGCCGCCCGCAACATATCCCCCGAGGAGAGCTGCCTGAGCGAAAATTTCTGCTCCAGAAGCTTTGCCTGTGTCCCCTTTCCCGCACCGGGCGGGCCCAGAAGAATGAGATTCATCAGCGCTTCGCTCCCCGCAACCTGGACTTCTTGATTAGGCCTTCATATTGGTGCGCGAGCAAGTGGCTTTGAATTTGCGCGACCGTGTCCATGGTCACGCTGACGACGATCAGAAGCGACGTGCCGCCGAAATAGAACGGCACGCCGGCCGAGGAAATCAGGATCTCCGGCAGCACGCACACGGCGGCCAGATAGGCGGCGCCGATCACCGTGATGCGCGTCAGCACATAGTCTATATACTCCGCGGTGCGCGCGCCGGGACGGATGCCGGGAATGAACCCGCCATATTTCTTCAAATTCTCCGCCGTGTCCTGGGGATTGAACACGATGGCCGTGTAGAAGAAGGCAAAGAACACGATCCCCGCGACATAGAGCGCGATATAGAGCGGCTGTCCTCTGCCCAGAACCGCGGTCATCGAGGTCAGCCAGTCCGGACCGCGGCCGGCGGAGAAATTCGCGATGGTGATCGGCACCAGCAGCAGCGAGGACGCGAAAATCGGCGGAATGACGCCCGACGTATTCAGCTTCAGCGGCAGATGCGAGCTGTCGCCCTGGAACATCTTGTTGCCCATCTGGCGCTTGGGATATTGCACCAGCAGCCGGCGCTGCGCCCGTTCCATGAACACGATGCAGCCGATGACGAGCACGCCGCCGATCAGCAACGCCACGATCAGGCCGGGCGAAAGCGCGCCCTGACGGCTCAGCTCCAGCATGCCGACCAGCGCGGTGGGCATGCCCGCGACGATGCCGGCGAAGATGATCAGCGAAATGCCGTTGCCGACGCCACGCGCGGTGATCTGCTCGCCCAGCCACATCAGGAACACCGTGCCGCCGACCAGCGTGAACACCGCCGTCAGCCGGAAGAACAAGCCCGGATCCAGCACGACATTGCCCGAACTTTCCAGACCGACGGCAATGGCATAGCCTTGCAGCGCCGCCAAGATCACGGTGCCGTAGCGCGTATATTGGTTGATCTGCTTGCGGCCGCTCTCGCCCTCCTTCTTCAGGGCTTCCAGATGCGGGGAAACCGTGGTCAGGAGCTGAACGATGATCGAGGCCGAAATATAGGGCATGATGTTGAGCGCGAAGATCGCCATGCGTCCGACGGCGCCGCCGGAAAACATGTTGAAAATGCCCAGAATGCCAGACTGATTTTGGCGCACCAGATCGGCAAGCGCCTCCGGATTGATGCCGGGCAGCGGAATATAGGTGCCGAGGCGATAGACCAGCAAGGCGCCCAGCGTAAACCACAGGCGCCGCTTCAGCTCCTCGGCCTTGCCGAAAGCCGAAAAATTGAGATTGGCGACAAGCTGCTCAGCCGCAGACACCATCAGGAGAACTCCAAATGCCGATGGGCGCGCCTACGCGCCCGTCTCAGCTGCTTGCCGACGATGCCGTCACCAAGCGCCTCAAAATCCACTCCGCCCGTCACGCGCCGGAAACCGCCCAGGATACGCGGGCGCCGCGCTATTCACTCTTTGCTGCGTCAGCCTTCTTGCCCTTTTTCGGACGCCGCTCGCTCGCATCCGTATCCTTGACCAGCTTCAGCAGCTTCACGCTGCCGCCCGCCGCCTCGATGGCCTTAATCGCACTGGCGGTGGCGCCGGCCACTTCCAGGCTGACCTTGGCCTTCAGTTCGCCGCGCCCGAGCAGGCGCACGCCGTCGCGCTCCCGCCGCAGCACACCGGCGGCGATCATCGCCTTGGCGTCGATCGGGCTGCCCGCATCCAGCTTGCCGTCGTCGATGGCGCGCTGCAGCCGCTCCAGATTGACCTCGGAATATTTCAGCCGCGCCGGATTGTTGAAGCCGCGCTTCGGCAGCCGCATGTGAATCGGCATCTGGCCGCCTTCGAAGCCCTTGATGGCGACGCCCGAGCGCGCCTTCTGGCCCTTATGACCGCGTCCCGCCGTCTTGCCGAGGCCGGAGCCGATGCCGCGGCCGACACGCTTGCGCGCCTGGGTCGCGCCATCCATATCACTGAGTTCGTTAAGCTGCATCTGCCTGCCTCAAGCCAAATTCCTGGTACGGCCTCTATTTCGCCGCCGGTTCCTCGATGATCCGCACCAGATGCGAGACCTTCGCGATCATGCCCCGCACCGCCGGATTGTCGGGCACGGTGCGCTGCTTGTGCATCTTGTTGAGCCCCAAACCGATCAGCGTCTCGCGCTGATGCCAGGGGCGCCGGATCGGACTGGCGATCTGCTCGATGAGCAGCGTCCCGCCTGCCTTCTTTTTCTTCTCAGCCATGGTTCAATTCCCTCGCCGGCTCATGCGTCCGCTGCCGCAGCCGCGCCTTCGGCACCATCGCGGCGGCGGGCGACGATCTCGCTGACCTTCTTGCCGCGCCGGGCGGCGACGCTGCGCGGGCTGTCCTCATGGCGCAGCGCATCGAACGTGGCGCGCACCATGTTATAGGGGTTGGACGTGCCCATGGATTTGGCGACCACGTCCTGGATGCCGAGCGTCTCGAACACGGCGCGCATCGGACCGCCGGCGATGATGCCGGTGCCGGGAGGCGCGGCGCGCAGCAGGACCCGTCCCGCGCCATGATGGCCCGAAACATCGTGATGCAGCGTGCGGCCTTCGCGCAAGGGCACCTTCACCAGGCCGCGCTTGGCCGCCTCGGTCGCCTTGCGGATCGCCTCGGGCACTTCGCGGGCCTTGCCATGGCCGAAGCCCACCCTGCCCTTCTGATCGCCGACCACCACAAGCGCCGCGAAGCCGAAGCGCCGACCGCCCTTGACGACCTTCGCCACGCGGTTGATGTGAACGAGCTTGTCGACAAACTCGCTGTCGCGCTCTTCGCGGTCTCTTTCTCGCGGTGCACGTGCCACTGATAAATCCCTTCCGTCTCGTAAATAGGATGAAGCCTTAGAAACTCAACCCGCCTTCGCGCGCTGCATCGGCCAAGGCCTTGATCCGGCCGTGATACATGTAGCCGCCGCGATCGAAAACCACATTCGAAACGCCGGCAGCCAGCGCCCGCTGCGCCACCAGCTTTCCAACCTCGGCGGCCGCTTCCTTGTCGCTGCCGGTCTTCAGCTTGCCCTTCAGGTCTTTCTCCAGCGACGACGCCGAAGCCACGGTGCGGTCGTTCGCATCGTCGATCACCTGGGCATAGATATGCTTGGAGGACCGGAACACCGAGAGCCTCGGCCGGCCATTGGCGGCGCTGCGCACGGTCTTGCGGACCCGCACCTTACGCCGCGCAAAATTTGTTTCTGTCGCGCCCATCGCCGAACTCTCCGCTATTTCTTCTTCTTGCCTTCCTTACGGAAGATGAATTCACCGGCGTATCTCACGCCCTTGCCCTTATACGGCTCCGGCTTGCGATAGCGCCGGATCTCGGCGGCGACCTGGCCGACGCTGCGCCTTGTCATTGCCGCTGATGACGATTTCCGTCGGCCGCGGGCATTGAATCTGGATGCCCTCCGGGATCGGATAGAGCACGTCGTGGCTGTAGCCGAGCTGGAGCTGCAGCTCCTTGTGCCCTTCAACGCCGCGCGATAGCCCACGCCGGTGATCTCAAGCGTCCGCGAAAAGCCGTTGCCGACGCCGTTGACGAGATTGTCCACCAGCGAGCGCGACATGCCCCACATGGAGCGGGCCCGCTTGCTGTCGTCGCGGGGCGCGACCTCGATGCCGGTCTCGCCCATCTTCACGGTGACATCATCGACCAGCGTGAGGGACAGCTCGCCCTTCGGCCCCTTGACCTTCACCGTCTGCCCGTCGATCGTCGCCGTGACGCCCTTGGGCACCGGCACCGGCTTTTTTCCAATCCTGGACATCGTCCAAGCCTTTCATCTCAACGCAAGGCTCGCGCCTGCTTAGAATATGCTGCAAAGCACTTCGCCGCCGACATTCTCCAGCCGGGCGCGGCTATCCGACATCACGCCTTTGGGGGTCGACAGAATGGCGACGCCCAGGCCATTGGCGATCGTCGGCAACTCCCTGGCGGAGGAGTAGACCCGCCGTCCGGGCGTCGAAACCCGCTTGATCTCGCGGATCACCGGCTGGCCGTCGAAATATTTCAGCTCGATCTCGATCTCGGACTTGCCGCCCGTATAATCGATGCGGGAATAGCCGCGGATATAGCCTTCTTCCTTCAGCACTTCGAGCACGCGCTCGCGCAGCTTGGAAGCGGGCGTCGAGACCTTCGGCCGGCTCCGCATCTGAGCATTTCTGATGCGGGTCAGCATATCGCCCAAGGGATCTGAAACCGTCATTTAAATCCCCCTACCAGCTCGACTTGACCATGCCCGGCACCAGACCGTTCGAGGATAGATCTCGAAGCGCGATGCGCGACATTCTCAGTTTGCGGTAATAGCCGCGCGGCCGTCCGCTGACTTCGCAGCGATTGCGAATGCGGTTCGGCGCTGAGTTGCGCGGCAACTCCGCCAGTTTCAGCCGCGCCTGAAAGCGCTCCTCGACGGGCAAGCTCTCGATCCCCGGCCCGCGCTTTCAGCGTGGCCCGGCGCGATGCATATTTCTTGGCGAGCGATTGGCGCTTCTTGTTGCGCTCAATCATGCTGGTCTTTGCCATCTCTGTCTATTCTCCTCGTCCGCTCGCTGTGGCGCGGCTTTAGGTGCGGAACGGAAAGTTGAACTGCTTCAGAAGCGCACGCGCTTCATCATCGGACCTGGCCGTCGTGCAAACGATGACGTCCATGCCCCAGGATCGCTTCCACCTTGTCGTAGTCGATCTCGGGGAACACGATATGCTCCTTGATGCCGAGCGCGTAATTGCCCCGGCCGTCGAAGCTCTTCGGGTTCAGGCCGCGGAAGTCCTTGACGCGCGGCAGTGCGATCGTGATCAGACGATCGAGAAACTCATACATGCGCGACTGCCGCAGCGTGACCTTGGCGCCGATCGGCATGCCGTCACGCAGCTTGAAGGTCGCGATGGATTTGCGCGCCTTGGTCAAGACCGGCTTCTGGCCGGCGATCATGGCGAGGTCGCGCGCGGCACTGTCCACCTTCTTGCGATCCGCGACCGCTTCGCCGACGCCCATATTCAGCACGATCTTTTCGAGCCGGGGCACCTGCATCGGATTTTCATATTTGAACTCCTCGACGAGCGCCCCACGAACCTTGTCGTGATAGTGGCGCTTCAGCCGCGGAACGTAGGCAGCCGCCTCAGTCATCGATCACTTCTCCCGAACGCTTGGCAAAGCGAACCTTGCGCCCATCGTCTAAAATCCTGTAGCCGATCCGGGTCGGTTCGCCATCCTTGGGATCTTCGATGGCGAGGTTGGACACGTGTATCGGCGCTTCTTTCGCGATAATTCCGCCTTGCTGGTTCGGCGTCTGCTTCTGATGCTTGCGCACCATGTTCACCCCTTGCACCAAGACCTTGTTATCAGCCGGAAAGGCCTTGACGACCTCGTCCGCGCTTGCCCTTATCGCGGCCGGCCAGCACGACCACCTTATCGCCGCGCCTGATTTTCAGCTTCGCCGCCATTTACAGCACCTCCGGCGCGAGCGAGATGATCTTCATGTGCTGCTTGGCGCGCAAGTTCGCGCGGCACCGGGCCGAAGATGCGCGTGCCGATCGGCTCCTTGTTGTTGTTGACCAGCACCGCCGCATTGCGGTCGAAGCGGATCAGACTGCCATCGGCGCGGCGCACGCCCTTTGCGGTGCGCACCACGACGGCCTTCATCACCTGGCCCTTCTTGACGCGGCCGCGCGGGATCGCTTCCTTGACGCTGACGATGATGATATCGCCAATGGTCGCGAAACGGCGCATCGAGCCGCCCAGCACCTTGATACACATGACGCGCCGGGCGCCGGAATTATCGGCGACATCCAAATTGGTCTGCATCTGAATCATGTCACAATCCTCAAACCCCGGCCCGCCTCTCGCGGCAACCGGGGAGCCGCGCGCGGGTCTAAATTATCAAAATCTGCCGGTCTGCCCGCGGTCACCCGCCGGCACCGCCCTGCGCGAGCACCACCCATTTCTTCTTCTTCGAAACGGGCGGGCATTCCTCGATCCGCACGATATCGCCTTCCTTGCAGCGATTGTCTTCGTCATGCGCGTGATATTTCTTGGTCTGGCGCACCGTCTTGCGCATCACCGGATGGGTGAAGCGGCGCTCGACCTGCACGACGATGGTCTTGTCGTTCTTGTCGGAAACGACGACGCCCTGAAGAATGCGTTTCGGCATGGTTCCGTCTCTATCCCTTAATCTCGGCGGCGCTCAGCTTCTGGCGCTCGACCGTTCTGATGCGCGCGATCGACCGGCGCACATCCCGGACGCGCGACGTGTTCGAAAGCTGACCCGTCGCCTTCTGGAAGCGCAGATTGAACTGCTCGCGCTTCAGCTTGATCAATTCGTCCCGCAACTGGTCGGGCGTCAATTCCTGGACCTGAGCGATCTTCATCGTCTCTATGCCTTCCCTGCGACGGCGGCTTCGCCGAAGCGCGCCACGACCCGCGTCTTGATCGGCAGCTTGGCCGCGCCGAGCCGCAGCGCCTCGCGCGCCACCGGATCGGGCACGCCGTCAATCTCGAACATCACCCGGCCGGGCTTCACGCGGCACGCCCAGAATTCCACCGAGCCCTTGCCCTTGCCCATGCGCACTTCGATCGGCTTCTTCGTCACCGGCAGATCCGGGAAAATGCGGATCCAGACGCGGCCGGCGCGCTTCATCTGCCGGGTGATGGCGCGGCGCGCGGCCTCGATCTGGCGCGCGGTCACTCGCTCCGGTTCCAGCGCCTTCAGCCCATGCGAGCCGAAATTCAGCTCGAAGCCGCCCTTTGCATTGCCGCGATTGCGGCCCTTATGCACCTTGCGGAATTTTGTGCGTTTCGGTTGCAGCATGTCCCTGCCCTTTACCTATTCCCCAAGCGTCTCAGGCCTGAGCCTGATCGCGCCTGCCACGTCCGCCGCCGCCGCCACCGCTCTCTTGCACTTCAAGCGAGAGGCGCTCCTGCGCCATCGGGTCATGATCGAGGATCTCGCCTTTGAAGATCCACACCTTGATGCCGATGATGCCGTAGGCGGTGACGCCGAGCGCCGTGCCGTAGTCGATATTGGCGCGCAGCGTATGCAGCGGCACTCGGCCCTCGCGATACCATTCGACGCGCGCGATTTCCGCGCCGCCCAGACGCCCGGAGCAATTGATGCGGATGCCCAGCGCGCCGAGCCGCAGCGCCGATTGCACGGCCCGCTTCATCGCCCGTCGGAAGGCGACGCGGCGTTCGAGCTGCTGCGCGATGCTTTCCGCGACCAGCACGGCGTCGATCTCCGGCTTGCGCACTTCGACGATATTGAGATGCACTTCCGAGGTGGTCATCGCCGCCAGCTCGCCGCGCAGCTTTTCGATGTCCGAGCCCTTCTTGCCGATCAGGATGCCCGGCCGCGCGCTGTGGATCGTGATCCGGCATTTGCGGTGCGGACGCTCGATCACCACCTTCGAAATGCCGGCCTGACGGCGCGTCTTGGCGACATATTCGCGGATCTTCAGATCTTCCTGCAGCAGCCGGCCATATTCCTTGCGGCCCGCATACCAGCGCGAATCCCAGGTGCGATTGATCCCGAGACGCAGGCCGATCGGATTGACTTTTTGTCCCATCAGGCGGTCTCCTGCACTTCCCTCACGACGACCGTGAGCTGTGCGAACGGTTTCATGATCCGGGCCATCCGGCCGCGAGCCCTGGGACGCGACCGCTTCATGACCAAATTCTTGCCGACATAGGCTTCCGAGACGATCAGCGCATCGACATCGAGGCTGTGATTGTTCTCGGCATTGGCGACGGCGGATTCCAGCGTCTTCTTCACGTCCTGGGCGATGCGCTTGCGCGAGAAGGTGAGATCGGCAAGCGCCTTATCCACCTTCTGGCCGCGGATCATCTGCGCCACGAGATTGAGCTTCTGCGGGCTGACCCGGATATTGCGGGTCATCGCCTGCGCCTCGTTCTCTGCCAGCCGCCGCTCTTGTTTGGCCTGTCCCATCGCTACTTCCTCTTGGCCTTCTTATCCGCGCCGTGGCCGTAATAGGTCCGTGTCGGAGAGAACTCGCCGAATTTGTGCCCGATCATGTCCTCGCTGACGAGAACCGGGACGTGCTTCTGGCCGTTATAGACGCCGAAAGTCAGGCCGACGAATTGCGGCAGGATCGTCGAGCGCCGGCTCCAGATCTTGATCACCGCGTTCGAGCGGCCTTCGCGCGCCTTCTCGGCTTTCTTCAGCATATACCCGTCGACAAACGGGCCTTTCGAGACTGACCGTGCCACGTCTCTCTCCTATTTCTTCTTCGCGTGACGGCTGCGGACCACATATTTGTCCGTAGACGGATTTGAGCGCGTCCGGGTGCCCTTGGTGCCCTTGCCCCAGGGGGTCACCGGGTGACGGCCGCCCGAGGTCCGGCCTTCGCCGCCGCCATGCGGGTGATCGATCGGGTTCATCGCCACGCCGCGCACCGAGGGGCGCTTGCCCATCCAGCGCTTGCGTCCGGCCTTGCCGATGCTGGTGTTGGAATTGTTCGGGTTCGACACGGCGCCGACGGTCGCCATGCATTCGGCGCGCACCATGCGGGTTTCGCCCGAATTCAGCTTCAGAATGGCATATCCGGCATCGCGGCCCGCAAGCTGCGCATAGCAGCCGGCCGAGCGCGCGATCTGGCCGCCGCGGCCCTGCCGCATCTCGATATTATGGACGATGGTGCCGATCGGCATGGACGCCAGCGGCATCGCATTGCCCGGCTTCACGTCGACCTGCTTGCCGGCGATCACCTTGTCGCCGACGCCGAGCCGCTGCGGCGCCAGGATATAGGCACAGCTCGCCATCCTCATATTTGATCAGCGCGATGAACGCGGTGCGGTTGGGATCATATTCCAGCCGCTCGACCGTCGCCGACATGTCCAGCTTGCGGCGCTTGAAATCCACCAGCCGGTAATTGTGCTTGTGACCGCCGCCCCGGCGCCGCGCCGTAATCCGCCCATGATTGTTGCGTCCAGCCTTCTCGGACCGGCCCTCGGTCAGCGACTTGACCGGCTTGCCCTTCCAAAGCTCGGAGCGGTCCACCAGAATGAGCTGGCGGCGGCCCGGCGATGTCGGATTAAAGGTTTTTAAAGCCATGGCTCAACGCTCTCGCTGCTCGTTCTCTCAAAGCCCCGTCGTGACGTCGATGGAATGGCCGTCTTCCAGCGTCACGATGGCCTTCTTCATGTCGTTCTGCTTGCCCGGCAATGCCGCGAAACCGCTTGGTCTTGCCGGCCCGGATCAGCGTGTTGACCGCTTTCACCTTCACATTGAACAGCCGCTCCACCGCTTCCTGAATCTGCGGCTTGGTGGCTGATTTGCGCACCTTGAAGACAACCTGATTATGCTCGGACGCAATCGTCGCCTTTTCGGTGATCACCGGCGCCAGGATTACGTCGTAAAGATCGGCCTCGTTCATTTGAAGCGCTCCCCGATCGCCTCAAGGGCGGCCTTCGTCAGCACCAGCTTGCGCCGGCGAAGAATGTCGTAAACATTGAGCCCGGCGATCGGCAGCACGTCGATATTGGGGATGTTGCGCGCCGCCAGCGAGAAATTGCTGTCCAGCTCCGCGCCGCCGATGATCAGCGCCGAGTTGAAGCCCAGCGTCTGCGAACTGCGCCCGCAGCCCCTTGGTCTTGGCCTCCGACAAGTTCCGCCTTATCGAGGATGATCAGCTCGTTCGACTTGACCTTCGACGACAAGCGCGTGCTTCAGCGCCAGCGCCCGGACCTTCTTGGGCAGGTCGATCGCATGGCTGCGCGGCACCGGGCCGAATGCCTTGCCGCCGCCACGGAACTGCGGCGCCAGCTTATTGCCGTGACGGGCGCGGCCCGTGCCCTTCTGCTTGTACATCTTCTGGTGCCGGCCTGAGACCAGCGAACGATCCTTGGCGTGGTGCGTACCGGCCTGGCGCTTCAGCAGCTGGTAGCGGACCATGCGCTGCAGAATATCGGCGCGCGGCTCCAGCCCGAACACATCGTCGGGCAGCTCGACCGTTCCGGCCGATTTCGCTTCAAGCGTCGTAACATCCGCTTTCATCGCTTAGCCCTTCCCATTCTCAGTCGAGCCGTTGCCGCCGCGCAAGGCACCCGGCGTCGGCGCGCCCTCCGGCATGCCGGACTTCACCGCGTCGCGCAGCAGCACCCAGCCGCCCTTCGCACCGGGCACCGCGCCGCGCACCATGACAAGGCCGCGATCGGCGTCGGTCTTGACGACCTTCAGGTTCTGCGTCGTCACGCGCTCATCGCCCATATGGCCGGCCATCTTCTTGCCTTTGAAGACCTTGCCCGGGATCCTGGCGCTGGCCGGTCGAGCCGTGGCTGCGATGCGAAATCGAAACGCCATGCGACGCCCGCAGCCCGTGGAAATTGTGCCGCTTCATGCTGCCCGCGAAGCCCCGGCCGATGCTGGTGCCGGTGACATCGACGAACTGGCCTTCGAGGAAATGGTCCGCGGTGATCTCCGCGCCCACATCGATCACATGCTCCGGCGAAACCCGGAACTCGGCCAGCTTGGCCGTCGGCTCGACATTGGCCACCGCGAAATGGCCGCGCTGCGCCCGCGTCACATTCTTGACCTTGGCCAGCCCGGCTCCAAGCTGAAGCGCGGTATAGCCATTCTTTTCTTCCGTGCGATGGGCAACGACCTTGCATTGATCGATCTTCAGAACGGTGACGGGCACATGCTCGCCGCCATCCGTGAAGATCCGGGTCATTCCCAATTTCTGCGCTATTACACCTGACCGCATCGAGCTGCCTCGGACGTCCAATTAAAGCTTGATCTCCACATCGACACCGGCCGCAAGGTCGAGCTTCATCAAAGCATCGACGGTTTGCGGCGTCGGGTCGACGATGTCGATGAGCCGTTTATGAGTTCGCATTTCGAATTGCTCGCGGCTTTTCTTGTCGATATGCGGCGAGCGATTCACGGTGAACTTTTCGATCCTCGTCGGCAGCGGGATAGGTCCGCGCACTTCGGCGCCGGTCCGCTTTGCGGTATTCACAATTTCCTTCGTCGAAGCGTCGAGAATTCGATGGTCGAACGCCTTGAGTCGGATGCGGATATTTTGACCTTGCATGTCCATTGCCTCAAAGGTGGGGACGCGGGGCTACCGCGTCCCCCAACTCAACTATTTCAGAATACTGGCGACGACGCCGGCGCCGACCGTACGGCCGCCTTCGCGAATGGCGAAGCGAAGCCGCTCTTCCATTGCGATCGGCACGATCAGCTCGACTTCCATGGCGATGTTGTCGCCGGGCATGACCATTTCGGTGCCTTCCGGCAGCTTGACCACGCCCGTCACGTCGGTCGTGCGGAAGTAGAATTGCGGCCGGTAATTGGTGAAGAACGGCGTGTGACGGCCACCTTCTTCCTTGGTGAGGATGTAGGCCTCGGCCTTGAACTGCGTGTGCGGCGTGACGCTGCCCGGCTTGCACAGCACCTGGCCGCGCTCGACCGCCTCGCGGTCGATACCGCGCAGCAGGCAGCCCACATTGTCGCCCGCCTGGCCCTGATCGAGCAGCTTGCGGAACATCTCGACGCCGGTGACGACGGTCTTGGTCGTCGGCTTCATGCCGACGATCTCGACTTCCTCGCCGACCTTGACGATGCCGCGCTCGATACGGCCCGTGACCACCGTGCCGCGGCCGGAGATCGAGAACACGTCTTCGATCGGCATCAGGAACGGCTTGTCGATCGGACGCTCCGGCTGCGGAATGTAAGCGTCGACGGCCTTCATCAGCTCCAGGATCGAACTTCTCGGCCGATCTCTTCGTTCTTGCCTTCGAGCGCCGCAAGCGCGGAACCCTTCACGATCGGAATGTCGTCGCCCGGATATTCGTAGGACGACAGCAATTCGCGCACTTCCAGCTCGACGAGTTCCAGCAGCTCCGGATCGTCGACCATGTCAACCTTGTTCAGATAGACGACCAGCGCCGGCACGCCGACCTGGCGGGCCAGCAGAATATGCTCGCGGGTCTGCGGCATCGGGCCGTCGGCGGCGCTCACCACCAGGATGGCGCCGTCCATCTGCGCCGCGCCGGTGATCATGTTCTTCACATAGTCGGCATGGCCGGGGCAGTCGACATGGGCGTAATGGCGGTTCGCCGTCTCGTATTCGACATGCGCGGTGGAAATGGTGATGCCGCGGGCGCGCTCCTCGGGGGCCTTGTCGATCTGGTCATAGGCCTGGAACGTCGCGCCGCCGGATTTCAGCCAGAACCTTCGTGATCGCAGCCGTAAGGGTGGTCTTGCCATGATCGACGTGACCGATCGTCCCGACATTCACATGCGGCTTGTTGCGTTCAAATTTTGCCTTGGCCATCTGGCTCTCCGTCTCTTCTCGCTTCTGGCATTATCCAGAACTGTTAAGCAAACTTCGCTTGCACTTCCTCAGCAACGTTCTGCGGAACCTGGGCGTAATTCTCGAATGTCATCGTAAACTGCGCGCGTCCCTGGCTCATCGAGCGCAGGGTATTCACGTAGCCGAACATATTGGCGAGCGGCACGATGGCGTTGAGCACGGTGGCGTTGCCGCGCATCTCCTGCCCCTGAATCTGCCCGCGCCGGCTGGTGAGATCGCCGATGATGCCGCCGAGATAGTCCTCCGGCGTCACCACTTCGACCTTCATGATCGGTTCGAGCAGTTTCGGCCCGGCCTTCTGGATGCCTTCACGGGCCGCGGCACGCGCCGCGATCTCGAAGGCCAGCACGCTGGAGTCCACTTCGTGATAGGCGCCGTCGATCAGCGTCGCCTTCAGGTCGATGACCGGGAAGCCGGCGAGCACGCCATTGTCGAGCACGCTCTTCAGGCCCTTCTCGACGCCGGGAATATATTCCTTCGGCACATTGCCACCGACGACCTTGCTCTCGAACACGAAGCCCTCGCCCGGCTTCCGCCGGCTCGATGATCAGCTTGATGCGCGCGAACTGCCCGGTGCCGCCGGTCTGCTTCTTGTGGGTATAGTCGATCTCGGCCTTGCGCGTGATCGTCTCGCGATAGGCGACCTGCGGCGCGCCGATATTGGCGTCGACCTTATATTGCCGGCGCAGAATATCGACCTTGATGTCGAGATGCAGCTCGCCCATGCCCTTCAGGATGGTCTGCCCCGATTCCTGATCCGTGGAGACGCGGAAGGACGGATCTTCGGCGGCAAGCTTCTGCAAGGCGATGCCGAGCTTTTCCTGGTCGGCCTTGGATTTCGGCTCGATCGCGATCTCGATGACCGGATCGGGGAACTCCATGCGCTCCAGGATCACCGGCTTGGCCGGATCGCAAAGCGTATCGCCGGTGCGGACTTCCTTCAGGCCGGCGAGCGCGACGATGTCGCCCGCGAAGGCTTCCTTGATGTCCTCGCGGTTGTTGGCATGCATCAGCAGCATGCGCCCGACGCGCTCTTTCTTGTCACGCGTCGAATTCAGCACGCCGGTGCCGGACTCGAGCTTGCCGGAATAGATGCGGCAGAAGGTCAGCGTGCCGACGAACGGGTCGTCCATGATCTTGAACGCCAGAACCGAGGTCGGCTCGCTGTCGGAGGCCCTGCGGACGGTGTCCTCGCCCGATCTTGAAGTCGATCCCCTTGATCGGCGGAACGTCCAGCGGCGAGGGCAGATAATCGATCACCGCGTCGAGCAGCGGCTGCACGCCCTTGTTCTTGAAGGCGGAGCCGCACAGCACCGGATAGAAAGCGCTGGTGCAGGTGCCCTTGCGGATGAGCGCCTTCAGCGTCGTCGATCTCGGGCATCGTTGCCTTCGAGATAGGCCTCGAGCGCCGCTTCGTCCATGTCGACGGCGGTCTCGATCAGCTTCTCGCGATATTCCTTGGCGCGCTCAAGCAGATCGTCAGGAATCTCTTCGTCGTGGAACGCCGCGCCGAGCGTCTCTTCTTCCCAGACGATCGCCTTCATGCGGATCAGATCGATGACGCCCTTGAAGCCGCTCTCCGCGCCATAGGGAAGCTGGATGACCAGCGTCTTGGCGCCGAGCCGCTTATGGATCGAGGCGACCGAGGCATAGAAATCGGCGCCGATCTTGTCCATCTTGTTGACGAAGAACATGCGCGGCACGCCGATATTTGTCGCCCTGGCGCCACACGGTTTCCGTCTGCGGCTCCACGCCCTGATTGGCATCCAGCAACGCCACGGCGCCGTCGAGCACGCGCAGCGAGCGCTCCACCTCGATGGTGAAGTCCACATGGCCGGGCGTATCGATGATGTTGATCCGCTTGTCTTTCCAGTAAGCAGTCGTCGCGGCGGACGTAATCGTGATGCCGCGCTCCTGCTCCTGCTCCATCCAGTCCATCGTCGCGGCGCCGTCATGCACTTCGCCGATCTTGTGGCTCTTGCCGGTATAGAAGAGGATGCGTTCCGTCGTCGTCGTCTTACCGGCATCGATGTGGGCCATGATGCCGATATTGCGATAGTCCTCGATTGGTGTCTGGCGTGCCATCGTCTGGCGATCCTCTTAAACCCGTTACCAGCGGTAATGCGAAAAGGCGCGGTTGGCCTCGGCCATCCGGTGCGTGTCCTCACGCTTCTTCACTGCAGTGCCGCGATTGTTCGCTGCGTCCAGCAACTCGCCGGACAGCCGCTCTTCCATTGTGTTCTCGTTCCGGCCGCGCGCCGCGGTGATGATCCAGCGGATGGCCAGCGCCTGCCTGCGGTCCATGCGCACTTCGACCGGAACCTGATAGGTCGCGCCGCCGACCCGGCGCGAGCGCACCTCGATGGCCGGCTTCACATTGTCGAGCGCCTCATGGAACATCTGAATGGCGTCGCGCTTGGCCTTGCTCTCGATCTTTTCGAGCGCCGCATAGACGATGCGCTCGGCGGCGGACTTCTTGCCTTCGAACATCAGGCTGTTCATGAACTTGGCCAGCACGACATCCCCGTATTTCGGATCGGGAATGATGTCGCGCTTTTCCGCTCTGTGCCGTCGTGACATTGGCTTTTATCCAGTAATTCCGTTCAACCTATTTCGGCCGCTTGGCGCCGTATTTCGAGCGGCGCTGGCGGCGCTTCGAAACGCCCTGCGTATCGAGCACGCCGCGGATCGTGTGATAGCGCACGCCGGGCAGATCCTTGACGCGGCCGCCGCGAATGAGCACCACCGAGTGCTCCTGCAGATTGTGCCCCTCGCCAGGAATGTAGCTCGTCACCTCGAAGCCGTTCTGCAGCCGGACGCGCGCAACCTTGCGCAGAGCGGAGTTCGGCTTCTTCGGCGTCGTCGTATACACCCGGGTGCAAACGCCGCGCTTTTGCGGGCATTGCTGCATCGCCGGAACCTTGTTCCGCTTCACCGGCGCTTTCCGCGGCTTGCGAATAAGCTGCTGTATCGTTGGCATGCGTCTGTTCAACCCAAGCAAAAATTGCCGCCGAACGCAGAATGCGTCATCGCCCACGGGCTCCGACCAAACTGGCGACCAGCGTAAACACGAGAGGACCGGCCGGCGATCTCACCGGAGGGTCATACACCCAGTCTTGTCATCAGTTTTTTCCGGCAGCGTTTAGATCGCTTAAGGCGCCAAACAAGGCGCACGGCGCTACCGCCTGCCAAATCGATAGTGGCGATAGATAGACGGCGCGTTTTCAGGCGTCAAGCCTCAAAATCGCCGCCATGAACCCATTTTAGCTAATTTACGTTTTTTGAGAGGCTTTTTACTCGACAGGCAACGAGCGCTTGGATTTTAGTCCGCACGGTGATAACCGTTCCAGGCGGCGCATGCGAGCTCGTCGGCTTATTTGGGTGTGCACGGGCAACGGCTTCAAGCGGGCGCGCGGTCACCGGGGGGTGGCACGCGAATTGGTGGTGGGCTGGGGATGGGAGAGTTCTTTGCCTGGGCCGCGACAGGACTTGTAGCGGGGCTTCAGGCTTGGTCGACCGGCGAGAGCTTGCAGCAGAAGGCAAGCCGGGGCTTGGCGATCGGCGGTCCGAACAGGGAACCGCTGATCGATCGGCAGCGCTTTTTTCTGCGTCAGCGCGACGGGCGGGAGATCGAGATCTTCCTCATCGACAGCGGCATCGGATTCCGCAACGGCCATGCTGTCACGGCCGTGTGGGCGGCGCGGCAGGGCGCGCCCTACGGCCATTGCATCTATCTGGAAAATCACACGACCGGCGCCATAGCGCGCCTGCCGGAGAATATCGCGCTGATCCGCAGGAAAGCGCGGCTGTGGAAGGTCGCGGTTTTCGGCTTTCTGGCGACGTTTCCGCTGGCGCTCGGACTGCTGGGCTGGCTCATTCTCCAGCGCGGGCCGGCCTACATGTATCAGAAGACTTTTCTGGTCAGCGCTGGCATCGCGATGACGCTGCTGTTCGTCATCGGCGCGGTGGTTTCCAAGCTGGTCTTCGACTATTTGCGCGCCGACGACGATCAAAAAATCTGGATGGCCGCCGATAAAGCGCTTGCCAATGCTCGGCGGCTGCTTATTCAAAAGCCCGTAATGCGGCGATATAAGTAAGTATTCAATATATTTCCTGATCAGATTCGGCGTCAATATTTCCCGATTTTACGCACAGGACTTTTGTTGCTTTGACCTGATTTTAGCCGTAGCGAGGCGAAAAATCCTGTTTCCTTCGATGGAATTCACTTTTCGGGGCCACATTTTTGCCGTTTCCTTAAGGTGAATTCGGGGTTCAAGTCTTCTGATCCGAACTCTGGGGCATGTGGAGGGCGTATTGCGGCGGGGCATCGAGAAGCGCTTTGCGTCTGAAGCGGCCGGGCGTCCTCTGCTGGTCGCTGCTGGCGGCTGATCGTCGCGGGCTTATATGCAGCGTTTTGGGTTTCGGGCAGCGCTCAGACCCAGACCATGGAGCGCAGCTCCAGCCAGCCCGATAGCCGAGCCATCGCCGCAGCACCGGAAGACGGCGCCTCTCCGGTGCAGGTGGTGGCGCAGGTCACCCATCAGGTCTACCGGCTGCTCGTCGATGTGGAAGGCGCGATCAAGGGCGGCACCGCCTTTCTCGTCAGCGGCAATCGGGTCATCGCCACCAACCATCACGTCATCGAAAAGGGCACCGCTTTTCCGTCGGCTATGCCGGCGAAAAGGGCGTCGTCAGGCGCATTCCCTTGCGCGTTCTCGCCGTCTTTCCGCAAAAGGATCTGGCGTTGCTCGAAGCGCTTGACGATCTGCCGGGCGAACCGTTGCAGCTTTCGACGCAATATCCGATGGCCGCCACCGATGTCTACGCCATCGGCTTTCCCGCCGCCGCCGACCCGCAAGGGCGCGCTGTCCTGGACCAGGGGCGACGACGAGACCTTCTTCATTCCGTCCGTGCTGAAGGGCGATGTCTCCGGGTGCTGACCAACCGGTGGTTCAGCAGCCAGCTTCAGCATCAGACGCCGATCATTCCCGGCTATAGCGGCGGTCCGCTTATCGACAATAACGGTGTGGTCGTCGGCATCAGCACCTCCATCCACAAGGAAGCCAACGGCATTTCCTATGCGGTGCTCGCCGCCGACCTGCGCGATTTCGTCTCCGCCTGCTCGCTGCCGCTGCGCGGCGGCAATGCGTCCGAGCGGCCCATGGTCCGCAGAAACGGCGCCGAGCCGTCCGCGCCGAAGCGATGAATACCTATTCCATCCAGAACAAGTCGCCGCGCACGGCCCGAAGACCAGGCGATGCTGGCGCGCGGGATGAAATTGCTCGAAAGCGGCGACATCGTCGCGGCCCGCCTGATGTTCCGCTATCTCGCCAATAGCCGCGGACTGGCGGAAGGGTTATGCCGGGCTCGCCAAGACCTACGACCCGATCTATCTGAACAAGCAGAACGTGATCGGCGTCTCCGGCGACGCGGCCAAGGCGGAGGAGTTCTACGAGCAGGCCGCCAAGCTCGGCGCGACGGAGCCCGATCCGCTCAGCCTGAGCTCGGCATTGCCGCCGGCCGGCCGCTGCGACGACAGCGTCTGCAAGCTGGTCAACAGCGTCAACGGTCCGGTGGTCACCTGCGAGCGGTCCGACCTCAAATCGGTGGCGGCGATAACGCCGCTCCGGCATCCGCGCCGCGTGCCGTTTGGCGCTTGTCTAAGTCCGTCGGAAGCGCCAGGATCGCGCGCATGACCGTGGCTTCTCATGATTGCGTCGTGGTCGGGGCGGGACCGGCCGGGCTGGCGGCTGCGCTCGCCCTGCGGCATGCCGGTTTCGACGCCGTCTGCGCGGGGCCGGCGCCGGATCCGGCGCACCCCGACCGGCGCACGACCGCGCTGCTGCAAGGATCGGTGCGCTTCCTGACCGAGCCTTGGCCTTTGGAGCGCCTTCGGCGCCGATGCCGCACCGCTTTCGGCCCTTCGCCTTGTCGATCGCACCGGCCGGCTTTTCCGCGCGCCCGATACCGCTGTTCGAGGCCAGCGAAATCGGCGAAGCCGCGTTCGGCTATAATATCCCCAACACCCGGATCGTCTCCGCGCTGATGCAGGCGCTCGGCGGCGCGTTCATCGCGACCGGCGGCGTCACCGCATCTCGAACCGGCCGGAGGGCGCCTTGCGCGTGTCGCTCGCCGACGGGCGCCGCCTGGACGCCAGGCTGGTCGTCGGCGCCGACGGCCGTCAGTCGCTCTGCCGCAAGACGGCGGGCATCCCCGACGCGGGAATGGCGGTACGATCAGACCGCGACGGTGTGCAATTTCGCCCATAGCCGTCCGCATCACGGCGTGTGCACCGAATATCCACTACGCAAACGGGCCGTTCACCGTCGTGCCGCTGCGCGGCGGGCTGGTCCAGCCTCATCTGGGTGGCGCGCCCGCAGCAGGCCGCCGCGCTCGCCTCGATGAGCGACGCCGAATTCGCCGATGCGATCGCCGGCAGGCTGGACGGGCTGCTCGGCGACATCATCGAGGCGGACCCGCGCAACGCCTTCCCGCTTGCCGGACTTGTCGCGCGCAGGCTCACCGGCGAGCGTCTCGCGCTGGTGGGCGAAGCCGCGCATGTGATGCCGCCGATCGGCGCGCAGGGCCTCAATCTGGGTTTCCGCGACGTCGCGGACCTGGTCGGCTGCGCGGTTCGCGCCAAGGCGGACCCTGGCGCGCCCGCCATGCTGGCGGCCTATGAAACCGCACGCCGCGCCGACGTGCTGACCCGCATGGCCGCCGCCGATCTGCTCAACCGAACGCTTGTCTCCGGCCTGCTGCCGCTGCAATTCGTCCGAGGCGCGGGATTGATGGCGCTGTCCATGCTGCCGCCTCTGCGGCGCGCGGCGATGCGCCAGGGCATGGCCGCCGCCTGAATGCCGCGCCAAGGGCGGCGAGATGTGGCCCGAAGGCGTCGCACCCCGCCTCGCCCGCAGCGAATTGCCGCCCTTTCGCCCTGCCCGCTTGACGCGGCGTGGAGCGCTTGGCAACTAGAGCGGGGGCTGATCCCGTGGCCGCGAGCCGACCGAGTGATAAGGCGTGGGCCTATCGGATCTCCGCTTGGCATCGTCGGCGCAACTGAACGATCACAGGCCGCTCACATCTAAACTGACGCCTTAAACCATCCTGCACTCCTACCCTTCATCGTTTCAGGCTCCTCTCCGTCCATGTCCACGCTGCTGACCATCCGCCATCTTCTCGAATATGCACTGCTGCGCCTGATCATCGCCACGGTACGCGCCTTCCCGCTGGACATGGCGCGGGAATTTTCCGCCAAGGGCTGGCGGCTGCTGGCACCCTATGGCCGGCGCCACCAGCGGGCGCTGGACAATCTCGCCATCGCCTTTCCGGAGAAGACGCAGGAGCAGCGCCAAGCCATCGCCATGGAGATGTGGGGCAATCTGGGGCGCGTCATGGCCGAAACCATGCTGCTTGACCGCATTCTCAAGGAGCCGGACCGGATCGAGATCGAAAACCCGGAGCTCCTGGGCCGCTACGCCGGCAAAATGGGCGCCGCCGTCACCTGCTCGCTGCATATGGGCAATTGGGAGCTGGCCATGTGGCCGCTGACCCAGATAGGCGCGAAGCCCGCCGCCGTCTACCGGCTGGTGGATAACCCTTATGTCGACCTCTATCTGCGCAGCAAGCGCGAGGACCTTTACCCTGGCGGCCTGTTCGCGCGCGGGCGAGCGCAGGGCATGAAACTGGGCCACGATACGGCCCGGATGATCGCCAGCTATGTGCGCGAGGGCGGACGGCTCGGATTCCTGGCCGACCGCTTCGAGCGCAAGGGCGTCAAGGTGCCGTTTTTCGGCAAGCCCGCCGGTTCCAATGTGGTGCCGGCGATGCTGGCGCGGCGTGCCGGGGCAAGATTATGGGCGGGGCGCTGCATCCGGGTGGGCCACAGCTCCCGCTTCCGGGTGCGGCTCACGGAAATCAAGGTGCCCTGGACGGATGACCCCACCGCCGATGTCACCGCTGCGCTTACCAGCCTGCAGGCGCAGTTCGAGGCGTGGATCAGGGAAAATCCGGAACAGTGGATGTGGTCCAACCGCCGCTGGTCCTGACTTGCGGCCCATGCGTCCGCGCGCCGGTGTTAAAGCAACAGCGTCTCGTCGGCGCGCAGCCGTTCCGCGGCAAAATCGAGAAACCTGCGCACCCGGGCCGAAGCGCGCCTGCCCTCCAGATGCACGAGATGGACGGGAATCGGCGGCGGTTCGAAATCCCGCAGCACGATCTGCAATCGTCCGGCGCCCACCTCCCGCGCCACCTGATAGGAGAGCATCTGGGTAAAGCCGCGCCCCGCCAATGCCGCCGCGATGGCGACATCGCCATTATTCACCCGCAGCCTTGCGGGAGGCCGCAAGGTCATGGCTTTGGAGCCCGCGCCGAACACCCATTCATCCGGGCCGGGCACTTGCGAGAACGCGATTGCCTCGAAGCGCGCCAGATCGTCGGGCGATCGAGGCATGCCATGCGCCGCGACGTAATCGGGCGACGCGCAGACCACCCGGCGCACTGAACCGACGCGGATCGCGCTCAGCGAGGAATCGGGCAACTCGGCGATCCGCAACGCCACGTCCACGCCCTCCTCCATCAGATCGACGATACGATCGACCAGCATCAGCCGCGCCGACACCTCAGGGTAACGGGTGAGAAAATCCAGCAGGACGGGGCCGATATGGATGCGCCCGAACAGCACGGGAGCCGTGATCGCCAACGGTCCGCGCGGCTCGGCATGGTCGCCGGCGGCGGAGGATTCAGCGTCGGCGATCTCGGCGATGATGCGCTTGCAATCGGCGAGAAAGCGGGCGCCGGCTTCAGTCAGGCGGAGTTGGCGCGTCGTACGATGCAGGAGCCGTGTCCCGATGCGATCTTCCAGCGCGGCGACAGCGCGCGTCACGGCCGGGCCGGAGAGCGACAATTGCCGCGCGGCGCGCGCGAAACCGCCCTGCTCGGCCACGGCAATGAAGATGCGCATCGTATCCAGGCGATCCATGATCGTTTCATATTCTGGAATAGTGTCCTGTCAAGACCGATCATTCTCGTCACAGAATGTAATTGATATTTTCCGGGCGATGGCACTTCAGCCCATTCTGGAAAGGGTCCCCCATGACCGCCTCGCCGACACAGACGATCCGCCTGCACCGCTTTGCGCTGTCAGGTCATTCGCATCGCGCCGAACTCTTCCTGTCGCTGCTCGGCATCGGCTACGAGCCGATCGATACGGATTTGGCCAACGGCGCGCATAAGCGGCCCGAATTCCTGGCGAGAAATCCATTCGGGCAGGTCCCGGTGATGGAGGATGGCGAGGCGATCCTGTTCGACAGCAACGCCATCCTCGTCTATCTGGCGATGCGCTACGATCCGGCAGGCCGTTGGCTGCCGCGCGAACCTCTGGAGGCGGCACGGGTGCAGCAATGGCTCTCTGTTGCCGCCGGGCAACTCGCCTATGGTCCGGCCGCAGCGCGCCTGGCGGCGGTCTTCGGCGCCGATATCGATTGCGACCGGGCCAGGGAGATCGCGGCGGAGCTTTACGCGGTGCTCGATGCGCATCTGGCGCATCAGCGGTTTCTGACCGGGGCCGCCCCGACCATTGCCGATATCGCCCTTTATTCCTATACCGCGCACGCTCCCGAAGGCGGCGTGTCGCTGGAGAGCTATCCCAAGGTGCGCGCGTGGCTCGCACGCATCGAAGCGCTGCCGGGCTTCGTGCCGATGCCACGCGCGCCCGTCCCCGCGGCGGCTTGAGGCGGAGGCAAAACGATGTCCAATGCCGTTTCCCACGAAGGCGGTCCGGATACCCAGCCGGCCGTGCCCTCGCCCTATCATGAAGGTGAACAAGCGCTGCAGACCCGCGCCAATATGCGCGACAGGGCGGAGAAGATCGGGCAAAAGGTGATCCGCAGCTTCATGCCCGATCAGCATCGCGAGCTGTTCGAAACGCTGCCGATGCTTCTGGTCGGCAGCCTCGATGCGCGGCAGCAGCCCTGGGCATCGATCCTGACCGGAGAGCCGGGATTTCTGCATTCGCCCGATCCCTGGACGTTGGAGATCCACGCCCCTGCCCTGCCGGGCGACCCGCTGCCCGGCCGGTTGGCGCCCGGTGCTCCGGTCGGCCTGCTGGGCATCGAGCTGGAAACCCGCCGCCGCAACCGGATGAACGGGCATGTGGCCGAAACCGGCACGCAGGGCTTCACCGTCACGGTGTCGCAGAGCTTCGGCAACTGCCCGAAATACATCGCGGCGCGGCGGCACGTCTTCATCCGCGATCCCAAGACCATAACGGCTCCGCGCCGGGTGCGCCGTGAAGGGCCGCTGCTGTCCGGCGAGGCGGCGCGGATGGTGCGCAATGCGGACACCTTCTTCATCGCCAGCGCCGCGCCGCGCACCGGCGGGACCATGGATGTCGATGTCTCCCACAGAGGCGGCAAACCCGGTTTCGTGCGCCTTACGGAGGAGGCTGGGCACTCGGTCCTGACGATCCCGGATTTCCTGGGCAATTATCACTTTGCCACGCTGGGCAATCTGTCCCTCCACCCGCGCGCCGGGCTGCTATTCGTCGATTTTGCCTCCGGCGATCTGCTTTCACTGGCGGGGGAGGCCCGCATCGTCTGGGAGGGCGCGGAACGCGACGGTTTCGCCGGCGCTCAGCGGCTGCTCCAAATCCGCATCGATGAGGGATATCGGACAGAAGACGCCATTCCCCTGCGCTGGTCGGCGCCGGTTCCAGAGCCGCATGTCACCCCGACAGGCTCGTGGAATTTGGCATAGGCCGCGAGAGGCGCGTTTCATGGGCGCGTCATCGAGGCAATATACGCTTCCGGACGTATATAGCGTGGCGGAGGCAAGCCTATGACATTGAGAACCATCCTGTCGGCATCACATCGATCGCGGGTCGCGTCGTCGCAAGTCCGGCGCAGGCCGGGGAAAACGCGGTGGCGCCACTGAAGGTCACATCGGTCGAATTCACCTCGACCCCGGCGCCTGCCAACGCCCTGGAAATGACCCAGCCCTATACGAGCTCGGAGGCGGTGGTGACACTCGCCGACGGCAGCAAGAAGACATTCCCGCTCACCTATCGCGTCCTGCACCGCTCGGGCGATTGTGTCGGCGGCTGGTATGCCGGGCTGGTGGTCGACAAAGGCGGACAGCCGATCACGCAGTCGGCGCCCGACGCCAAGGGCAACATCGCGCGCGGCCCGCTCTTCTCCCCCGGGCGCGGATGGCATCTCGATGCTCGTCGTCCCCGGCGCCAAGGTGGATGGGGTCAAGGGCCACACCGTATTCCTGATCAATCATCTGGAGTATGAGACCGAGGCCGACAATTTCGATCCCAAAAAGCCGCCGGTGGACCTTTACGCCGCTCTGCCGATGGCGATGAACCTGACGGTACTCGACCAGGACCCGTCCACAGGAGAACTCACGCCGGTCAAGATGGCGAACGTGCGCGCACGCTTTTCATCGGCGAGGACTCCGGAAATCACCTGAACAATTTCACCTGGGCCTTCAATGTCGACAGCAAGACGCTGGCACGCATCTTCAGCGCGCCTGCGGGCGGCGAAAACACCGGCCTGAAGGTCTATGACGACGTCAACCGCCACGACTATCTAACCGGCAACGTCCGGCACCCTGGCGCCGAAGAGGACCTGTCGAAATATCCCCCGGAGATCAAAGTGGAATTGCGCCGCCTGGTCGATGAGCACCGCATCGTCGGCTATTTTGACGGCCTGCCGGCGATGACGCGTTGAGCCGGTGCCTCCGAGGCTGGAGCATTTTCCAGCAAAGTGGACGCCGGTTTGCGTCGAGAAAACGCGACAAAACAAAGAATTAGAGCCGCGCTCCGATTCAATCGGAGCGGAAAAGGCTCTGGGGAAATTCGCATCCTAAATCCGGCGCAGTTAGGCGCATGCGGCCCACCCCTCCCCCGGCCGCCTCCGGCGTCCGCCCACTCCCCCAAGGGGAGAGGGCAAAAAAAAGGAGTGTGAGTAATTACCGCTCTTTTTTAGCCCTCTCCCTTGATGGGAGAGGGCGGCGACGCAGTCGCCGGGTGAGGGTGGAGCTATGCGCCTACCCCGCGCGGGTGCTGGCGCAGCCACCGCGCGCCCCACTCCCGATGATCACTTCGCCGGACAGGCCGCGCCTGCGTCGGCCCAGGCCTGGATCAGCGCGCCAAACTCTTTCTGCGTGCCCGGAACCGGGTCGCGGCCCGCTCCGGGCGACCAGCCCCAGCCGACCAGACTGTCCTCGGCCATGTGGTGGATGAGCGCCGCCATGTCCTTGCCGCCATTGCGCTCCGGGTCCTTGATCTGCTGGCAGATCTCGGCGAGCGATTTCTTCTGCCAGGCCATTTCAATGGGCGCCATGTGCCACTGCGGATGGCCCGGCACATGGGCGGGGTCGTAATTCGACTGCCCATGGCAAGTGAAGCAGCGCATCCCGACCGCGCCCAGATCGCCGTCGCCGCGCACGACCAGCGGCTGATGCGGATGCTCGTCATTGCCTTGCGTCGGGCGGTTGCCCGCCGGGTGGCAGTTCACGCAGCGCGGATTCTAGCAGGACCTTGCCCGCCTCGGTGAAGATCGCCGCGGCGCGCTGGTCCTTGTCCTTGATGCCCGAAAAGCTCTCGGGCGTACGCAGCTCGGCCGCCATCGCGCCCGACGCCAGAACCGAGACCGCGAACAGTGTGGCCACCCACTTCATCGTTCCCCCCGGTTCAGACATTGCCGACCCCGCGCGTGAACGGCAGTTCCTTGACGCGCTGGCCGGTCAGCTTGCCCCAGGCATTGGCAACGGCCGGCGCCAGCGGCGGCACGCCCGGTTCGCCGACCCCGGTCGGATGCTCGGTCGAGGGCACAATATGCACTTCGATCTGCGGCATCTCGTGGATGCGCAGAATGCGGTAGCTGTTGAAGTTCGACTGCACCACCCGGCCTTTGTCGAGGTCGATGGCGCTGAACAAGGCGGCGGACAGGCCGTAGCCGACGCCTCCCTGCATCTGCGCGACGATCACATCCGGATTGATCGGCTGCCCGCAATCGACGGCGACCCACACCTTCTCGACTTTCGGCAGCCCTTCGTCGCCCCGGCTGACCTCGGCCACCTGCGCCACATAGGTGCCGAAGGATTTATGCACGGCGATGCCCCGCGCGCGGCCCTGCGGCATGGGCGACCCCCAGCCGGCTTTCTCCGCGACGAGATTGAGCACGCCGAGATAGCGCGGCTCTTTCGCGAGCAGCTTACGGCGCAATTCCAGCTCGTCGATGCCCGCCGACGCGGCGAGCTCGTCGATGAAGGTCTCCACCACATAGGCCGTGTGGGTATGGCCGACCGAGCGCCACCACAGCGTCGGCACGCCGACCTCTTCCCGGTGCACCGAGACGCGCATATTCGGGATGGTATAAGGCGCGTCGCTGGCGCCCTCGATCATGGTTTCGTCGAGGCCGTTTTTGATCACCATCTCCTCGAAGGGCGTGCCGAACATGAAGGACTGTCCGGCGGCGGCCTGGTCCCAGGCTTCGATGGTGCCGTCCTTTACGGTGCCGCGCAGCCGGTGCACGAAGATCGGCCGGTAGCGGCCGCCCTTAATGTCGTCCTCGCGGCTCCACATGATCTTGATCGGCCCCTGGTGCTTGGCGCCCTTGAGGACGAAAGCCGCTTCCGCCGCCATGTCGGCACCGGGCGTGGCGCGCCGGCCGAAACTGCCGCCGGCAAACACCGTCTTGATGGCTACCTGCTCGGGTTTGAGGTCCAGGATCTTCCCGACAAACACTTGATCCAGCGTCTGCAATTGCGAGCCGAAGATCAACTCAACGCCGTCGCCCGTGCGGTGAATGACGCAGTCATTGGGCTCCAGCGGCGCGTGGGCGAGATAGGGGAACACATAGGTCGACTCGACCAATTTGCCCGCTCCCTTGAGTGCGCCTTCCGCATCGCCGTCATTGCGCGCCACGAGGCCGACGGTTTTCACCTTGTCCTTGTATTGCGAGATGATCTCGTCCGACGAGCGCGCTTCGGTGCCGCTGTCATCCCATTCCACCTTCACCGCGTTGGCGCCCTTGCGCGCCTGCCAATAGCCTTTGGCGAGCACCGCGACACCCGACGGAACGGCAAAGGCTTCGACGACGCCGTTCACGCCAAGCGCGGCGCTGGCATCGAAGCTCTTGACCTTGGCGCCAAAGCGCGCCGGACGTGCGATCACGCAGGTCAGCATGTCCGGTAGCTTGACGTCGATGGTGAAGATCGCCTCGCCATTGGTCTTGGGCAGGACGTCGACCTTGGGGAAGCTCTTGCCGATATAGATCCACTGTTCCGGCGTCTTCGGCGTGGCGGGCGCCGTCAGCTGGATGGCGGCCGCCTTCTCGCACATGGCGCCGAAATCGGCCGATTTGTCGGTGCCATGCTTGATCACGCCGCCCTCGATCTTGATCTCGGACGCGGGGACGCCCCAGTCCTTCGCGGCGGCCTGGACGAGATGCGCCCTCGCCTCGGCACCCGCCTGACGGATCTGGTCCCAGGAGCTGAACATGGCGGTGGAACCACCGGTGCCCTGCGCGCCGAACGCGGAATTGGCGTATTTCGTCACATCGGCGGGCGCGTGCTCCACCTTGATCTGGTCGCGGGAGGCGTCCAGCTCATCGGCGATCATGGTGGCAAAACCGGTGAACGGCCCCTGGCCCATTTCCAGATGCTTGCACAGGATCGTCACCACATTGTCGGGCGTGATGCGGATGAAGGCGTTCGGCATGAAATCCGCTGCGGGCGCAGCCATGGCACGCCCGGCGATGCCGCGCGGATCGAAGTGGAAGCCGATGACAAGCCCGAGCCCCGCCGCCCCGGCGCCTTTCAAAAAGGCGCGGCGGCTCGCTTTCGTTTCGCTGAGGGTCATGATCAGGCCTCCATGCGCTTGGCTGCGTCGTGAATGGCGGCGCGGATGCGGACATAGGTGGCGCAGCGGCACAGATTGCCGTTCATGGCCAGGTTGATGTCGTCATCGCTCGGCTTGGGAATTTCGCTGAGCAGGGCGACGGCGGAAACGATCTGGCCGGACTGGCAATAGCCGCATTGGGGCACATCAAGCGCGTTCCATGCGGCCTGCACGGCTTCGACCTCCTTGCCGGACAGCCCTTCGATGGTGGTGATCTCGGCGCCGTCGAGCGCCGAAATCGGGGTGACGCAGGAGCGCGTCGGATTGCCGTTGATCATCACGGTGCAGGCGCCGCACTGCGCGACGCCGCAGCCGAATTTGGTACCGGTCAGGCCGACTTCGTCCCGGATGGCCCACAAAAGCGGTGTGTCTCCATCCAGATCGAGCGTATGGCTCTGACCGTTTAGGGTCAGCGTAACAGACATTGGGGGGTGGCCTCTGATGAGGTTTGATTGCAGTCTCGTGCAGGCAGTTTATCCCGACATCGGCTCGTGGCAAGCGTTAACCGGAAGGTTCACGGCAATGTTGCATTGACGCGTTGGGCTTGGCCGTGACCTCGCTCAGGGCTGAATTCCGGAAGCAATTGGCCTTGGACTTATTCGCGCTCAGCTACGTTTGCGCAAGCGACCCGCTCTGGAAGCGGTCGATGATGCGCGCCATCGAAAACCTTTCCGGCCGGCGCAAGCTTTTGCCGGTGTACCGGGAATGGAGCGCCCTTGCGTCGGGCAATCCCGGATGACGAGCCTGCTTCTCGATCTGCTTGCCACCCGGCTGAGCCTGTCCAGCCCCGCCTGGCCACCCGCTATTCCGGCGGACGCACCGCTGGCGATCGTCGCCAACCACCCGTTCCGCATCGGCGATGGCATCGTTATTCTGGCATGGGCCGAACCGCTGGGCCGCCCGTTCCGGGTATTGATCAACAGCGACTTCATGAAGATTCCCGAAATCCGCCCCTTTGCCTTGCCGATCGATTTTTCCCCGACCCGGCAGGCGATCCAGACCAATCTGGAAACCCGGAACGCCGCCTGGCGCGCGCTGAAGCAGGGCGTGACGCTCGTCGTTTTCCCGGCTGGGGCGTCGCGACCCCCGATAGAGCCTTCGGCAAGCCGGAGGAGCTGCCATGGAAGACTTTTACCGCCTGGCTCATCCAGGATGCCCAGGCCAGCGTCCTGCCAGTCTATTTCGAGGGCCAGAACGGCGCGCTGTTCCACTTCGTCGGCCGCTATAGCCTTGAGCTGCGTCTGACGCTGCTGGTATCCGAAGCTTGAGCAACTCCTTCACCAACGCGTGCTGCGCCGCGATGACCGAAGCGCCGATCGACGCCCGTCTGCTGAGAGCCTCCGGCGAGCACGTTGCCGGGAAGCGTGGAGCCACCATAGACGAACGAAACCCGCTCCATCGGAAGCCCAAGCCGATCGGCGGCCACCTGGGTCTGCGCGGTCGCCGTACCCAGTCCCATTTCGTGCGGTGGGGCCGGTCAAAGTTGTGAGCCGCTGCGGACGATCGGCGCCCACCGAAAGCCTAACTCGGCATCGCGAATTTGTGCCTCGCACCGTGAGACTTTGTCGCGGCACCAGACACTTAGCGGATGGTGGCGATGCCGCTCAGCCTGGCCCTGTGCTCTTGGCCCAGCGGCAATCCAGCTGCGGCGACGTTGGCGCGCAGATGAGCGCGCCGAGACGTCCCCGGAATGAGCAGGATGTTCGGGCTGCGACTTAGCAGCCAGGCCAGCGCGACGCTTTGCGGCGATTGCCCCATCTCATCGGCCACCTGGCTCAGTTCCTCCGTTTGCAGCGGGGTGAAGCCGCCGAGCGGGAAGTAGGGAACATAGGCGATGCCGTCCTCGGCCAGCGCATCGATCATGGCGTCGTCGTCGCGATGGACGAGATTGTAGTGGTTCTGAACGCACACCACCGAAGCGATGTCGCGCGCGATCCGCACCTGCCCTGCATCGACGGTGCTGACGCCGATATGATCGATCAGCCCCTCCTCCTGCATCTGCCGCATGACCCGCATCGGCGCCGCGATGTCGTCCTTGGGGCCGCCCATGCGCAGATTGGCGATCGCCATCCGCTCGAGACCGAGACGCTGGAGATTATCCTCGACGGACTTGCGCAGGAAATCCGGGCTGCGGTCGAGGACCCAGCCGCCCTTCTCGTCGCGCCACGCCCCGATCTTGGTGACGAGCGTCAGATGCGGCGGATATGGGAAGAGCGCCTCGCGGATCAGGCGGTTGGTCACATGCGGACCATAGTAGTCGCTGGTGTCGATATGGTCGATGCCAAGCTCCGGAGCCTCGCGCAAGACGGCACGCGCCTCGTCGGGGTCCTTGGGCCCGCCGAACACATGCGGACCGGCAAGTTGCATCGCGCCATAGCCCATCCGGTTGACCACAAGGGATGTGCCGGGGAAGGTGAAACGGCCGGCGGCCGCTGCCGGGGACTGGTTGCTCATCAAGGCTCTCCATTCTTCCGACCGATATGGCTGATCCGCTGAGCCTTGATAATCGGGGTTGACGCGAATAGCGTGTTCGCGGTGCCGAACAATGGCCAGAGCACGCTCGGGAAAAGTGGACGCCGGTTATCCCTTATTCCTGTTGTGGACGTTCGGCCTGCTCGGCATTCTATGCGCCGCGCAGAAAACCGGAAGCTATCCTGGCTTCGACGCTCACCATATAGTCCCGGGCAGCCGCCATGTGGTCCGCCGTGATCCGGCGCGCGGCCTCCGCATCGCCGGTTCGGAGCGCCCGCATCAGCGGGATCTGATAATGCAGAGCGGTACCGCGCAGCTCCGGATGCGGGAGGTCGTAGATCCGCCCGCACACCGCCATTTCGCGAAGCAGCTTCTGTAGAAAGCGGCAGATGAAGCCCAGCACGGGATTGGGGCAGAGCGCGGCGAGCACGGTATGGAAATCGAGTTCGGCCATGCGCTGATGATAGTCCTCTTCCGCGGTTTTTGGCAGCGCGTCATAGATCCGCATGGTGCCCTCGAGCTGGGCAATATCGTTATCGCCGAGCCGCCCTGCGACCGAGGCCGCGAGTTCAGGTTCCAGTTCGCAGCGCACGGCGTAGACGTCGATAATGGTGGGTGTACGGAAGAAAAAATAATTGGAAAGCAGCGACATCGACAGTTCGGCGCCGATCTCGGCGAGGAAAACACCGCCGCCCGGTCCGGTGCGGGTGCGGATCACCCCTTGCGAGCGGAGCGCGCTCAGCGCCTCGCGGACGGAACCCTTGGAAGCGCCGAAGATCGCCATCAGCGCGCGTTCGGCAGGCAGGCGGTCGCCCGGACGCAAGCCGCGCTCGACGATCATCTCCTTGATCTGCTCGCTGATACTGTTCTGACGCCGCCGCCGCGGTGCAGGACGTGAAGGAGGCGGCGGTTCGAACGGCTTACTCATGGCCGTCCAGCGGATGCCAGCAGGCGGCGGCTTGGCGACCGGCCGATTCCAAGAGCGGTCGCCGCTCCCGGCACAGCGCATCCGCACGCGGACAGCGGGAGGCGAAAGCGCAGCCCGGTGGGGGCCTCAGCGGATCAGGCAGCTCGGCCAGGTGCTCCTCGGCCTCGATCCGGCGCAGCGCCAGGGCTCGGCGCGGAGCGCATCAACAGCGCGGTATAATGATGACGGGGATGGGCGTAAGATGTCGCGCGCCGTGCCGATTTCGACGATCCGCCCGAAATACATCACCGCCACCCTGTCGCAGACGCTTTCGATGACGCTCAGATCGTGGCTGATGAAGATGTAGGTCAAGCCGAACTCCGTCTTCAGCCGGTCGAGCAGGTTCAAAACCTGGCCTTGCACGGAAACGTCGAGGGCCGAGACCGGCTCGTCGAGCACGATCACGCGGGCATCTGCTGCTAGAGCCCTGGCGATGCCGATACGCTGCGCCTGGCCGCCGGAGAATTCATGCGGATAGCGTTCGAGGAATTCCGTGCGCAGGCCGACCGCCGCCAGCAGTTCAGCCAGCTTCGCCTCACGCGCCGCCTTCCCCAGACCGCGCAGACGGATCATCGGCGCTTCCAGAGTCTGGCGGATGGTTTTTCGCGGGTTGAGCGAGGCCACCGGGTCCTGGAACACATATTGAATGTGCTTTGCGAGGGCGCGCGGATCGCTGCCGGCGAGATCAGTGACATCGCGGCCTTCGAGCCGGATCGTGCCTGCGGTTGGCCGGTCCAGCCCGACTAGCATCCGGGCGAGCGTGGTCTTGCCGCAGCCGGACTTGCCGACAATGCCGAGCGTCTCGCCTTCCTCGACAGTGAGATCGGCGCTCTGCACCGCGTGGACGGCGGGGAGGTGGCCGCCGAACAGCGTCCGCCCACCGCCGAATGTACGGGTCAGCCCCGAAGCTTCAACGGCTGCGCTCATGATGCCCCTCCCAGTTTGGCGGGCGATGCCGCGATCTTACCTCTCCCATGGGGAGACCTCTGCGAATTGCAGTGTCTTCCATGGTTGAGGGGGATTTCGCCGGGTTGTCCACTTCATCGGCCTCAGCTCCCCGCCAGCGGTTTGATGCAGCGGACCGCGCGCCCCGCCTCGCCAGCCAGCCGGTCGAGCGCGATCTCGCCTTCCCGGCAGCGCGCCTCGGCATGGGGGCAGCGGTCGGCGAAGGCGCAGCCCGGGGGGCAACCGGTCCGCCGCCGGCGGGAGGCCCTCGATCGCTTCGAGGCGGCGCCCGGGTTGGCCGAGAACCGGCACGCAATCGATCAGCTTGCGCGTATAGGGATGGGCAGGATTTTGCAGCACCTCCTGCGTCGGCCCGATCTCGACGATGCGCCCCGCATACATCACCGCGACGCGGTCGCACAGCTCCGAGACGACGCCGAAATCATGGGTGATGAAGAGAACCGCCGAGCCCTGCTCCCGCGAGAGCTGCCGCATGAGCTTGAGCACCTGCGCCTGCACGGTGACATCGAGCGCGGTGGTCGGCTCGTCGGCAACGATCAGATCGGGCGAATTGGCAAGCGCCATGGCGATGCAGACGCGCTGGCGCATGCCGCCCGACAGCTCATGCGGATAAGCGGAGAAGCGCGCCTGGGCCGCCGGGATCTGCACCTTTTCGATCAGCTCGATGGCTTTGGCCTTCGCCGCGCGATAGGCGAGCGGCTGATGCGCCTGAATGGCTTCGACGATCTGCGCGCCGACGCGTGAACAGCGGATGCAGCGTCGTCAGCGGGTCCTGGAAGACGTAGGCGACCTTGCCGCCGCGCAAACGCCGGAGCGTCTCGATGGGAGCGCCGAGCTGGTCCTCGCCCGTCGATGACCACGCGCCCGCCGGTGATCACGCCGGGCGGCGTCGGCACAAGTCGCAGCAGCGACAGCGCGGTCACCGATTTGCCCGAGCCCGAACTCGCCGACAAGGCCGACGCGTTCGCCCGGCACCAGCTTCAGATCGACGCCGCCGACCGCTTTGTAAACCCGGTCGCCGATGCGAAACTCGGTGCGCAGACCCTCGACCGCCAGCATGGCGGCGGGCAATGCGCCTTGCGGGACGCTCTCGCGCTGAACCGCCGTCGCCGCGCCGGGAGCGATCAGCGCGCCGGATTTCAGCCGCGGATCGAGCACGTCGCGCACGCCGTCGCCGACCAGATTGATGCTCATCACCAGGATGAAGATCATCAGACCGGGGATCACCGACACATGCGGCGCGGTGAACAAAAGCTTGCGCCCCTCGCCGAGCATCGAGCCGAGATCGGCCTGCGGCGGCTGCGCGCCCAGACCGAGGAAGGAGAGGCCCGCCGTCTCCAGGATCATCCAGCCGATGGTGGTCGACATGGTGATGACGATGGTCGGCATCACATTCGGCAGCACCTCGCTGAACAGGATGACGGTATGCGAGGCGCCCGATAGCCGCGCGGCGTCGACAAACTCACGGCGCGACAGGCCCAGCGTGATGCCGCGCACATTGCGGGCAAAGAACGGGATGTTGACGATGGCGATGGCGTAGAGCGCGTTGAGCAGGCCCGGCCCGAGCACCGCGACGATGCCGAGTGCAAGCAGGATATAGGGAAACGCCATCAGCAGATCGACGCCGCGCATCAAGACGCTGTCGGTGCGCCCACCCGCATAGCCGGCGGTCAGGCCGATCAGCGAGCCGGTAATGGCCGCGATCAGCGTTGCCGCAAGGCCAACGGCGATGGAGACGCGCGCCCCCCAGAGCAGCCGAGAGAGCAGGTCGCGGCCGAGATGGTCGGTGCCGAGCAGATGGCCTTCGGCGCCAGGGCGGAGCAGGCGCTGCGCGGGTTCGGTAACGTCAGGATCGGGCAGCGGCAGATAGGGCGTGACGAGAATGAGGCCGATAATCAAAGCGAGGAGGATCAGGCCGGCCGCGGAGAGCCGGTTGGCGACCAGCAGCCGCAAGGGCGAGGGTCGTCCACCGCGCCGGGCTCCGGCTTTCGTCGGCAGCGCGAGTGACACCATCAGCGCAATCTCGGATCGATGAGCGTTTGCGCCACATCGGCGAGGAGATTGAAGAGCACATAGCTCGCGGCGACCACCAACACGCCGCCCTGGACCAGCAAGAGGTCGCGCGTGGCGATGGCATTGACCAGCATCCGGCCGATACCGGGCCACTGGAACACCGTCTCGATATAGACCGCCCCGCCGAGCACGAAGCCTGCCTGAATGCCGATCACCGGAATGACCGAGACCAGCGCCGCCTTGAAAGCGTGGCGGTAGATCACCCGCCGCTCGCTGAGCCCTTGGCGCGCGCGGTGCGGATATAGTCCTGGCGCAGCACTTCGAGCATGGCGGTGCGGGTGAGGCGGGCAATGACGGCTGTCGCGACGACGGCCAGCGTGATCGCCGGCATGGCGAGATGCGCGATGAGATCGCCGAGACCGCCGCCGCCATAGATGGCGTACATGCCCGAGGCCGGCAGCCATTGCAGTTCGACCGCGAACAGCATGATCATCAGCAGCGCGAGCCAGAAAGACGGTATGGAGATGCCGATCAGCACCAGGAATGTGACGACGCGGTCGGTCCATCCGAACTGGCGCACCGCCGAGACGATGCCCGCGGCGAGGCCGAGGATCGAGCACAGCACCAGCGACGTACCGGCCAGGATCAGCGTGGCGCCGAAGCGCTCGAACACCTCGTCAGCCACCGGCCGGTTGAGCGCATAGGAACGGCCCATATCGCCATGCAGCAGATTGCCGAGCCAGATGAAATATTGCTCGGGCAGCGACCTGTCGAGGCCGAGTTCGCGGTTCAGCCGCTCGACATTTTCCGGCGTCGCGTAGCTGCCCAGGATCGCCGTCGCCGGATCGCCGGGGATCAGCGCCATCATGGCAAAGACGATGATGGAGAGGCCGATGAGGATCGGGATCGCGAGCAGAAGACGCTTGCCGATATAGACCCGCATGCCGGGCTCCTATGTCTGCGATAGACGTGCTCGTAGGGACGAACCACAAGCTCTCCGTCGTCCCGGACGGCCTTCAGGCCGAGCCGGGATCCATTAGCCTGTCTCACAATGCGCCGCCGCGCGGATAGGCCAACAGGCCCCGGCTCAAGGCCGGGGCGACGATGTCCGACCTGGTTGCCGAGCACCTCAGTTCTTCGCCACATCCTTCAGCAGCAGGAAGAAGGACGGCTCCAGCCGGAAGCCTTCGATGCGGGCGCTGGTTACGGCGTTCTGCTTCCAATTGGCGATGAAGGCCCATGGCGCGTCGTCATGCACGATGGTCTGCATCTGCTTATAGAGCGCGGCACGTTTGTCCCGGTCAGTCTCTCGGCGCGCGGCGACCAGCAGCTCATCGACTTTCGGGTTAGAGTAATAGCCCGAATTGAAGCCGCCCTTGTCGGGGGTCGCCTCGCTGCGCAGCGCCAGATAGGGCAGCGTATCGGGGTCGTTGGTCATCCATGACATTTCGGCCATGTCCGCCTTGCCTCCGAGCCCGGGGTTCACCTTGCCGAGGAAGGTATTCCACTCATAGCTCTCGATCTTCACCTTCAGCCCGACCTTGGCGAGATCCGCCTGGATGGCGGCGCCCATAGCCACCGGGTCGAGCATGCCGGAGCCGCCTTGCGTGACGTAGAAGGTGAGGCTCGCATCCGACGCGCCGGCCTCCTTCAGCAGCGCCTTGGCTTTTTCCGGATCGTGCGGATAGGGCTTGAGCTGATCATTATAGGCCCAGGCGAAAGCCGGCGGCGTCGGTCCGGCCGCGACCACCGCGGTCCCTTGCAGGACATTGTCGACCAGCGCGGTCTTGTCGATGGCGTAATTCACCGCCTGGCGCACGCGCTTATCCTTGAACGGACCTTCCTTGGTGTTGAGGATCAGGAACCATAAATGCGGACCGGCCTGTTCATACACCTTGTAATTGGCATCGCTGGCGAAGGTGGCGACATTGTCCGGCGGCACTTCCACCATGATATCGACGCCCCCCGACAGCATTTCGGCGACGCGGGTATTGGCGTCGGTGATCGGGCGGAAGACCACCGCCTTGAGCTTTGGCGCGCCGTCCCAATAGTCCGGATTGGCCTCCAGGACGACCTTTGTGCCGGAAACCCATTCGGCGAATTTGAACGGCCCGGTGCCGGAGGGGTGGCGGCCGAAATCCTTGCCGTGCGTCTTGACGGCCTCCGGCGAAACGATCAGGCCGGTCGGATAGGCGAGATTGGACAGAAACGGCGCATAAGGCTCCTTCAGCTTGAACACCACCGTTTGCGCGTCCGGCGCCTCGACCGCGTCGACGGAGCTGAAAAAGAAGCTTAGGGGAAACGGACCGGTGTCGTGAAACGGGTGGTCGTCTTTCAGCATGCGGTCGAAATTGAACTTGACCGCTTCGGCATTGAAGGGCGAGCCGTCGTGGAATTTGACGCCCTCGCGTAGTTTGAAATTGTAGGTCCTGCCGTCCTCCGAGATCGTCCAACTGGTCGCCAGCGCCGGCTCGACCTCCAGCGTGCCCGGCTTGTAGCGGACAAGGCCGTCATAGACGTTCATCAGAATGCGGAAATCGTTGAGCGCCGTCACCGTATGCGGGTCGAGCGATTTCGGCTCGGCGATCTGCGCGACGACCAGCACGCCGGGCGGCGTCTGGGCGAGGGCGGCTCCGGCTTGCGCGATGAGGGTCAGGGCCACCGCGGCAGCGGCTCTGCGGAAGACAGTCAGCATCGGCGGAACTCCTGAAGTTGCCGTCGGATCAGAATTGAAGCCCGTCAATTATTCATGATAAATTGCCTCTGTCAAAATTCGATCACTATAAATGCGGCCAATTCCGCCGGCGGCAATCATATGGCGATTGCGGAGACGGCGGAAAAATTTGCCGGCGCCATCGAGCGTGAAATCCCGCGGATCAGCAATCCGCACGCCGAGTATGAGGCGACCCGGCCGCAGATTTCGCTCACTTGTCGCAGTGTCCACACCTCAACCAGCCAGCGCGAGGCCGACATTCGGTTCATCGAGCGCCACAACCAGAACCCCGGGCCCTAACGATGGGCCAAGGCAGCCGACGCGAGTCGGCTGGTTCACCGCGGCAATGCGCGGGGAGCAAGTTTACGAGGAGGTGTGCTGCAGGTAACAAATCCGTAACCTCCAGGCCGCATTTCGGCCCAGAGCTCACACGCAATTACTTTCACGGGTCGGCATTTTCCTGGGTGCCACGGGTTGTTTGGGCGGCGGTATGAGGCATTTCAGAAAGCGAGTGCTTGTCACGGGCGGCGCGGGCTTCATCGGTTCGCATCTGTGCAACCGTCTCGTGCAGCAGGCGGCTGACGTGTTGTGCGTCGATAATCTGTTCACCGGGACCAAGGACAACATCCGAGAACTCCTCAGCCTCCCCAGCTTTGAGTTCCAACGGCACGATGTCGCGTTCCCGCTCTATATCGAGGTCGACGAGATCTACAATCTCGCCTGCCCAGCAAGCCCGTACCATTACAAGCATGACCCGGTGCAGACCGTGAAAACCTCGGTGCACGGCGCGATCAATATGCTTGGACTGGCCAAGCGCACAGGGGCTCGTATTCTGCAGGCCTCGACCAGCGAAGTGTATGGCAACCCATCGAGCCATCCCCAGGCCGAGACATATTGGGGGAGCGTCAATCCGATCGGCCCGCGCTCCTGCTACGATGAAGGCAAGCGCTGCGCCGAAACGTTGTTCTTCGACTATCACCGCCAGCACAAGGTTGATATCCGGGTCGCCCGGATCTTCAATACCTACGGTCCGCGCATGCACCCGAATGATGGGCGGGTGGTCTCCAATTTCATTATGCAGGCGCTGCTGGGCGAACCGATCACCATGACCGGCGACGGGTCACAGACGCGCGCCTTTTGCTACATCGACGATCTGGTCGAGGGTGTAATGCGCTACATGGCGCTGGACGGCTCGCACCCTGGCCCGATCAATCTCGGCAATCCGGAGGAGATAACCATCGCGGAGCTGGCTGAAACCGTACTCGGCTTGACAGGAAGCCGCTCGGTCATAATGTTCACGCCCATGCCGCAGGACGATCCGGTCCGCCGCCGCCCGGCCATCGATCTGGCGCGCGAGAAGTTGTGCTGGCAGCCGCGGGTTTCACTCCGCGAGGGCCTTACAAAGACGATCGCCTATTTCGAAGCCCTGTTCCGTGAATTCGGGAAGGACACGTTCCGGCACGTCGGCTGACATGGGCATGGAGCGCTGGGCTGTCGTTACACCCGTTTTCGAAGACCGGGAGAGCTTTGCCACGCTGTGCCATTCACTCGCGGCAGAGCCGCTTGGCGTCGGTTTGTATATCATCGCGGTGGATGACGGTTCGCTCGTTGCGCCTCCAAGCCAGCGCGACATTGCCGCCGCTGGCCTGAGCGGAGAGGTTCTGCATCTTGCGCGCAATGTCGGTCATCAGGCCGCGATTGCGATCGGCTTGATCCATGCCGCAAGCCTCGACAGGCTGGCCGGGTGCGTGGTGATGGATTCGGACGGAGAGGACGCACCGGACTCGCTAGCTTTGCTGATCGCAGCGGTTCGCGGTTCCGCCGTGGATGTCGCGGTTGCCAAACGGGCAAAGCGCAGCGAGACAATTCTCTTCCGAACCTTCTATTTCCTCTACAAGCGGGCTTTCGCCGCCATGACGGGCAAAGTGATCCGTTTCGGCAATTTCATGGCTTTGACCGCTCGCGCCATGAGGCGGCTCGCGGCGATGGATGAAACCTGGACCCATGTTGCCGGCGCGGTGGTCAAGGCCAAGCTGCGGTGCCTGGAAATCCCGATCGACCGCGCCACGCGCTATCACGGGCATTCGAAGATGGATTTCGTATCCTTGGTTCTGCATGGCATGCGCGCAATCATGGTGTTTGGCGATGCGGTCGTCACGCGGATGGCGGTGGTTTGCGCCTTGATGGCGGGGCTGACCGGAGTCAGCATCACCGGAGCGATGCTGCTGAAACTCGCCGGAATGGCGACCCCCGGTTGGGTAACGTCCGTCACCGGCTTCAGCTTGCTGCTCTTTCTCCAGACGGGAATTCTGGCGCTCATCACATTGCTGATGAATGGGAACAACCGGCTAAATGACCCCGTCGCGTTGGCAAAACGTGCCCGTGACACAATCGAAACGATCGAACGGGCGCCGGCCATCCAGAAAATATCGTCATAGGACGGCTCAAAGCTACTTGCTGCCGATCACGGGGCTCCCGTTCGAGGCTGGCGGCGCGGCAGGCGGTACGATTGCGTAGCCAATGCGCAAGGGCGAATGGTCAGGCATGTACGGCCACGCGAATGTGGCCGTCCTGCGGGCGGCCGCGCCGATCAGGCCCGCAAGCTGTTGCGGGGGCGGGGCTCCGTCGCTTTTTTCCTGCCATACGACAAGAGCCCCCTCCCGGGCGAGCCGCTCCGGCGTAATCCAGGGCGACCGCATCCTATCGGCTTCGGTGTAGATCGACGGCCGATCAACAGCCGTCAGCGCCACGAGCCCTGCTACCCAGACATCTCCAGCGACGATGCCGAGCGGGCGGTTTACTTCTCCATGCCAAAGCTTATCGAAACGCTTCGACATCGCCTCTTGCGGCCACGTCACGGGGAGCGGCTTTTTCAAAGCGGGACCGGTAAAGCGGACGGTGGCCGCGTAGCCCAGCGGCACCAGCACCAGGAGCAGCAAGGCACCAACCGCCAGCCTTCTCAGAGACGCATCGGTAAAGCGGTCCGCAAACAGCGCCACCAACAGAACGCCGGAAAGGTTGAACATCGGCATTGCCCACATGTCTTTCATGCCCGCGCGCGCGATCAGGGCGAGCAGCACCGATAATACGACGGGTCCGAGCGCGAATGTCAGCAAGAACCGCGAAGCAAAGGGATCGAGCGAACCGATCTTGAACGGGCGTTTCCAAACCAGCGGAAGGGCTCCAAAAAGGCCTGCCGTTGCGGCGAGCACCAAAAGGCCCGCATGATCCACGATCTGGGTCAGCAGCAACAGGAGCGGGTTATTCGCCGAGGCTCCGGCGGCGCGCCTTGCCGCATAGCTGAGCGGCAGGAAATGGCTATCCAGGAGCCACTCGATCTGCGGCGATGCTCCGGCCAGAAAGATGGCCGCCGCGACCCATGGCCCGATATGGAGCAACTGTCGGCGGACGCGGGGCTCAAGCAGGAGCCAAAGCCCGGCAACGGCGATGAGTATCCCGAAAGAATATTTCACATGGACGCCAACCGCGCAAACCGCGCCCAGCGCGATCCACCAGATCAGCGTCCCACGCGTCGCGGCGCGCAAGAGCGTAAATATCGCAGCGGCGTAACAGGGGATCTGCGCCACATTGTGATTAAATTCCGGGGTGGACAATGAGTAATAGTAGATCCCGGTCAGCAGCAGCACGCTGGCCAACGCCAATTGCGAGCCGCGAAGATCCGAACCGAACAGATCGCGTCCGATGAGGAACACCAGGACGAAAGCCGTCACGATCGCGAATTGCGAGAGCAGATAGGCCGGCCAGCCCACCGCATTCGTCAGGAGGTAGCTGGCCTCCAATGCCCAGCCTGGAAAGGAGGGGTGCTTGAATGTCGCCCACACCCATTCCCGCCCCCAAAGATAACTCTCGACGACATCGAGCGGCGGCGCCGAATGCGTGAGCGCGGGCGCCAGGCTCCAATTGATGACTTGCAGCACACAGGCAAATAAAAGGACGGCGACCGGCTTTGCCATCCATTTGTCCATTCGGGTGATCGATGTTGCAGCAGTCATAGATCCCAATGTAACCCAAAACTCATGCGCGCCAGATACACAGGCCTGTTTACCTGGGCATATATAGACCCGAAAGGTTATGTGGAGTGATCTGGCAGGTAACAAATAGGTAACCTGGGCGCCCCAATTCCGTCATGACATGGAGTCCGGTGAAGCACAGGCTGGTCCTCCGGGACTGCCCCCGGTCGATGCTCCGAACATCAGAGAGTGCTGCGACGAAGAAAAATTCCCGATACGCTCCCTGTAGGCATCGCCGATCCAATAGGACGGCTCATCGCCAAGCGCGCCACCAACCACGGTAGACGAGCAAGAGGCCTGCCTGGCGCGCGGGAATAGTTTCGGCGACGGCCTCTGATCTCACTCCGATCTCAAAGGGGCTGCAACCCTCCGCCATGCAGTTCCGGTTTTACGGGCTCGGCGGCCGGCTGGTGCGCGTCCAGGTTCACCGGGCCGGCGAGGTAGGTGTAGACCACGGGGATGACGAACAGCGTGAAGAATGTGCCGACAAGCAGCCCTCCGACGATGACCCACCCGATGTCCTGGCGGCTTTCGGCGCCTGCACCCGTCGCGATGGCCAGCGGCACCGCGCCAAGCACCATGGCGCCTGTCGTCATTAGGATCGGCCGCAGCCGCAGCCCGGCGGATTCCACCACCGCCTCGAAGGTCGGCCGGCCGGCGGCGCGGAGCTGGTTGGAGAACTCAACGATCAGGATGCCGTGCTTGGTGATGAGGCCGATCAGCGTCACCAGCCCCACCTGGCTGTAGATGTTGAGCGTGCCGCCGCTCCACCACAGCGCGAACAATGCGCCGGTCATCGAAAGCGGCACGGTCAACATGATGATCAGCGGGTCGCGGAAGCTCTCGAACTGCGCCGACAGCACCAGATAGATAAAGGCCAGCGCCAGCAGGAAGGTGACGTAGATGCCGGCGCTGGATTCCTTGAACTCGCGCGACTGGCCCGAATAGTCGGTCTGCGCCTGCCCCTTGAGCACCTCGGCAGCGGTCTTGTCGAGGAAGTCGAGCCCTTCGCCGATGGTGTAGCCGGGCACCAGATGCGCGCTGATCGTCGCGGAACGGAGCTGGTTGAAATGGTTCAGCTCCTTGGGCGCCACGGTTTCGCGCACCTTGACGAGGTTGGAGAGCGGGATCACGTCAGGCCCCGAGCCGCGCACGTAGATGCGGCGCAGATCTTCCGGATTGCGGCGGTCGATATTGGCAACCTGCACGATGACGTCATATTGCTCGCCCTCGCGCTTGAAGCGGGTGACCTGCCGTCCGCCGAGCAGCGTTTCCAGCGTGCGGCCGAGCGTTTCCACCTGGATGCCGAGATCGGCGGCCTTCTCGCGGTCGACGGAGATGTTGAGCTGCGGCGTGTTCAGCTTCAGGTCGGTGTCGAGATTGGTGAAGCCGGGATTGGCGCGGGCTTTGTCCATCACCGCGTCGACCAGCTCCTGCAGCTTGTCATAGGTCTGCGTCGTCTGGATCACGAAGCCGATCGGTTTGTCGCGCACGCTCTGCCCGAGGGGCGGCGGATTGCCGGGGAATGCCAGCACGCCCGGCACGTTGAACAGCTTGGGGCGCAATTCCTCGGCGATCGCCTGCTGACTGCGGGTGCGCTTGTTCCAGGGCGTCATCTTGACGAAGCCGATGCCCTGCGACACGACCGGACTGCCGGAGACGACGAAATAGCGGTCGACATCCTTGGTGTTGGCGAAAATCGCTTCCAGCTGCTTGGCATATTTGTCGGTGTAATCGATGGTGGAGCCCTCGGGCGCGATGAAAATGCTCACCACCGTGCCCTGATCCTCATAGGGCGCCAGTTCCGATTTCAGCAGATTGAAGACGAAATAGCTCGATCCGGCGACGGCAAGGCCGATCAGCAGCACCAGCGGGCGCACGCGTAAGGCGAGACGCAGCGCAGCCCGGTAGCCGTTGGTCAGCCCGCGCAGCAGCCATTCGACGGCGAGATAGAGGCGGCCATGGGTGGCGTCCCCTTTCAGCAGCTTGGAGCACATCATCGGGGTCAGCGTCAGCGCGACGAAGCCCGAGACCAGCACCGCGCCGGCCAGTGTCCAGGCGAATTCGGTGAACAGCCGGCCGGTGGTGCCCGCCATGAAGCCGATCGGCACATAGACCGCGACCAGCGTCAGCGTCATGGCGATGACGGCGAAGCCGATCTCGCGGCTGCCGATGAAGGCGGCCTGCTTCGGCGTCTCGCCGTCCTCGACATGGCGGAAGATGTTCTCCAGCATGACGATGGCGTCGTCCACCACCAGGCCGATGGCCAGCACCAGCGACAGCAGCGTCAGCGTGTTGATGGAGAAATTCAGCGCGAACATCAGCGCGAAGGCGCCGATCAGCGACACCGGGATCGTCACCAGCGGAATGAGCGTGGCGCGCAGCGATCGCAGGAAGATGAAGATGATCAGCACCACCAGCACCACCGCTTCGCCGATGGTCTCATAAACGTTCTTCACCGATTCATCGATGAACACCGACTTGTCGTGCGCCACTTCCACCTTCATGCCCTCGGGAAGCGACTTGAGGATAGTCGGCAATTCGCCCCGCACCGCATCGGAGACGTCGAGCGGATTGGCGGTCGCCTGCTTGATGACCCCCATGGCAATGGAGTTCTTGCCGTTGAAGCGCACATTCAGCCGGTCATCCAGGGCGCCGAGTTCGGCATTGCCGACATCGGAGAGGCGGATCAGATAGCCGTTCGCCTCCTTCAGCACCAGATTGTTGAACTGCTCTGGGCTGCGCATATCGGTTTCCGACAGCACGGTGAACTCGCGCTGGCTGCTTTCGACGCGCCCCGCCGGCACCTCGACATTCTGGTGGCGCAGCGCGTCTTCGACATCGGCGGGCGTCAGATTGTAGGCGGCGAGCCGCTCTGGATCGAGCCAGATGCGCATCGAATAGCGCCGCTCGCCGAAAATACGCACCTCCGCGACGCCGGGCAGCGTCTGCAGCCGGTCCTTGACGAAGCGGTCGGCATAGTCGGTGATTTCCAGCGCCGAATGGCGGTCGCTGTAAAAGGCCAGATAGATGATCGGCTGCGCGTCGGCCTCAACCTTCTGGATCACCGGCTCGTCGATCTCGTCGGGCAGTTTGCCGCGCACCCTCCCTACCCTGTCGCGCACGTCGGCGGCGGCCGAATCCGGGTCACGGCTAAGCTTGAAACGGATGGAGATCTGGCTGTTTTCCTGGCGATTGATCGAGGTGATGAAGTCGATCCCCTCGATGCCCGAGAGCGAATCCTCCAGAACCTGCGTCACCTGCGACTCCACGATCGCCGCGCCGGCGCCCTTATAGGTGGTGTTCACGGTGACGACCGGCGGGTCGATATTGGGGTATTCGCGCACGGTGAGGCGCTGATAGGAAACGAGACCCAGCAGCACCAGCACCAGGCTCATCACCGTCGCCAGGACGGGCCGGCGGATCGACAGCTCGGAAATAACCACTAATCAGGCTCCTTTGCCGGTGCCGCTTTCGCCGCTCCTGGCTTCATCGAGCACATGCACGGCGCCGCCGTCGCGGATCTTCTGGTGCCCGGCGGTCACGACAACGTCGTCCGCACCCAACCCCTCGACGATTTCGACGCGCCCGTTGCGGCGCGTGCCGATCCTCACTTTGGTCTGTTTGACCTTGCCGTCGATCACCCGGTAGACGAACTGGTCATCGCCGCGCGGCATCAGCGCCTGTTCCGGCACCGTCAGCGCATTCGGCTTGAGTTCGAGAATGAGCGTAACGCGGGCAAAAAGCCCAGGCCGCAGCAGCTTTTCCTGATTGCCGATCCGCGCCCGTATGACGACGCTGCGCCCAGCCGCATCGACGCGGGGATCGATGGCGAACACCTCGCCCTTGAACAGCCTGCCGGGATAGGCGTCGACGCCGATTTCAATCGATTGCCCCGTCCGCACGGCGGACAGATAGCGTTCGGCAACACGGAAATCGACCTTGATCGGGTCGATGTCCTCCAGGTTGAACAGGTCCTGCCCGACGGTAATATAGTCGCCGATGCTGACGCGCCTGAGGCCGACGATGCCGGCGAACGGCGCAACCAGCCGGGTTTTCTCCAGCCGGACCTTGGCCAGCTCCAGCGTGGCGGTACCGACATCCAGGCTGGAGCGCGCTTCGTCGTGCGAGCGGGCGGTGGCCACCTGATTGCCGAAAAGCTCCTCGGTGCGCGTGAAATTGCGCTTGGCCAGCTCAAGCTGGGCCTGGGCCTGGGCCACTTCCGCGCGGTTGAGGCTGTCATCCAGCTTCAGCAGCACGGCGTCCTTTTCGACCGGACGGCCTTCCTCGAAGCCAATCTCGACGACGCGCCCCGCGACTTCCGACCGGATAATGACCAATTCGTTCGACAACAGGCCACCGACAGCGGTGATGCGCTCCGACATCGGACCGGTTTCGACCTTGGCGGCCTCTACGGCCACCGTTGGCGGAGCGGCGGGCTGCTGCGCCTGCGCGGAGGACGCAAATGCGATAAGCGCGGCGGCGAGGGCGATCCGACGGGCCATCAGGCGCCTCGCACGCGGAACGGAGAGCAAACGTCAAAATGTGGCAAACGATACATCCTTAAGGCGTACACTATTCTGGATTATAATTCGTTTCGCCCGCGTGAGGGGGGCTGTCAACGCAATCTCGCGTGAAGCGCGGTCTTGCGCGGCTGCCGGCGCGCTCAGCTTTCCTGGCGACGGCTTTCGAGGAATGGCTGCAGCGGGGGCGAACCGGCGCCGTCGGTAAATGGCTTCAACTCCCTTACTTCGGCGCTCTTGCGGCCATCGGCGGTTTCATCGCGGCTCAGATCCTGCTCGATCATGGAATTGGCGATCATCGTCAGGATGACGGCCGCGGCGAACAGATAGATGCCGGGCATCGAGGTGGCGTCCGCGAGATTAGTCGCCTTAGCGTAGAAAATCAGCAGCGCCAGCACCAGCACATCCAGCATCGACCATTTGCCGAGCCAGGAAATGCGCTTCAGCAGCCGCCCCGGCCCGCCCGGATGCACCTGCCTGATGGAATAGAGCGCCAGCAGATAGAGCAGCTTGAAGAACGGAAAGATCACCGAAAAAATGCAGATGATCGACGCCAGGAAAATCTCGCCGGACAGATAAAGTTCGCGCACGATCGATACCAGCGAATGCACGTCGGTCCAGATGTAGAAGCGTGTCAGCCGCATGATCGGCAGCGTCAGACCCAGCACGAGGCAAACCGTCGCGGCGACGATTGTCAGCCCCAGCAGAAAAGACCGCCTGCTGCCGCTCATATGCTGCTGCCTTTCGCCCGGCCGCCGCCTGCCTTGGCCCGGTCGCTCCCCGGTGGGGCGCGGCCGGTCCCGCGCCGGCCGTGATGGCCCTCAGGCCACCGCTTTAGAGACTTCCACGCCCTTTTCCAGCAAATGCTGCTCCAACTCGCCCGACTGGAACATTTCGCTGACGATGTCGGCGCCGCCCACGAACTCGCCCTTAACGTAGAGCTGCGGGATCGTCGGCCAATTCGCATAGGCTTTGACACCGTCGCGGATGCTCATATCCTCAAGCACGTTGATGTCGCGATATTGCAGGCCGAGATAGCCCAGGATCTGCGCCACGCGGCCGGAAAAGCCGCATTGCGGGAAATCCTTCGTGCCCTTCATGAACAGCACCACGTCGTTGGTCTTCACTTGCTGATCGATCCAGGCGTTGACGGTATCTGTGCTCATATCATTCCTTTCGACGTCTGAGCGCGCGGGTGCGCTCGTGCCCGATAAATCGTCGTTTCCCGCGCATTTTACATCAGTTCGCATGAACGCACCATGGCGCGAGATGGCGCGTCCACCGCTAGCCTGCAAGCGCCGGCCGCGCAAAAGCGCGAAGAAAGCCTTTGCAGCGGACCTGTCGTGATCAGCGCGCCTCTTTGTCATATACCCATTCTCACGCACTGCGGGCAAGAGACATCGGGACACCAAACTACCGCTCCCGCGCCGTCGGCAGCATGAACGGCCTTGTCGGCGCAGAGCGATTCGGGCGCAGGGAGACAACCCCTGCAGCGTCCGCGAATTGGACCTGCATTCCTGATCGACACTCAGGGCGACCAACGCCTTGTCGGAAACGTTCTAATCCGGCGCCGCGGTCTGCAAGGCCAGCGCGTGCAGCGCGCCGCCCATATTGCCGCGTAAGGCGTCGTAAATCATCTGGTGCTGCTGCACGCGGGTCTTGCCGCGAAAGGCTTCCGAGATGACCTGCGCGGCGTAATGGTCACCGTCGCCGGCCAGATCCTTGATGGTGATCTCCGCGTCGGGCAGCTTTTCCCGGATCAGCTTCTCGATCTCTGTCGCACTCATCGGCATGATTTTCGGCCCTGGATTTGGTGTTCGCTCTCAATTCGTTCCGAAGAGCCGGGGGAACCAGCCCTCGTGCCCGGCCCGGAGATCGCCGAGCGGAACGGGCACCTCGCCGGGAAGGATGATGCGGTCGCCGCCGGCATCTCCGGCGATTCGAGCGGGGACGCCGGCTCTGGCCGCCCGTTCCACTATAGCATCGGCATCCGCCGGGGAAACGCCCAGAACATAGCGGCCCTGGTCTTCGCCGAAATAGAGGGCGTGCACGGGTAAGGCGCCGGGATGACGGTAGAGCGTGAAGCCGGTATTGCCGGCGAGCGCCATTTCCGCGAGTGCCACGAGCAATCCGCCATCGGAAATGTCATGCACGGTGGAGCACAGCGCCTCGCGGATCAGCGCCCGGACAAAGTCACCGTTCCGCCGCTCCTCATCGAGATCGACCGGAGGCGGCGCACCAGCGAAACCGCCAGCGGTAAGCGCCTGGTAGAGCGACTGTCCGAGATGGCTTCCCTCGCCGCCGATGAGAAGGATGGTCTGGTTGGGGCGCAGGGCGATCGTCGCCTGACGGTCGAGGTCGGGAATGAGGCCGATCGCGCCAATCGCCGGCGTCGGGGGGATCGCAACGCCGTTCGTCTCGTTGTAGAGCGAGACATTGCCCGATACGACCGGATAGGCCAGCGCCCGGCACGCCTCGGCCATGCCCTGGATGCACCCGACGACCTCGCCCATGATTTCGGGCCGTTCGGGATTGCCGAAATTAAGGCAATCGGTGATGGCGAGCGGATCGGCGCCGGCGGCGGTGAGGTTGCGCCAGCTTTCGGCCACGGCCTGCTTGCCGCCTTCGAAGGGATCGGCCTTGCAGTAGCGCGGGGTCACGTCGCAGGTTGCGGCAAGGCCCCTGTTGGTTCCGTGGATGCGCACGACCGCCGCGTCGCCGCCGGGGCGCTGCACGGTGTCGGCCATGACCATGTGGTCATATTGCTCCCAGATCCAGCGGCGCGAGGCCAGATGTGCCGAGCCCATCAGCGTCATCAGGATTTCGCCGGCGGACTTCGTCGCGGGCACGTCTTCGGCGTGCAGAAGCCCTGGCGGTTTGCTGAGCCGGTAGTCCCGCTTATAGAGCGGCGCTTCGTCGGCAAGCGCGGGGATCGGAATATCCGCCTCCGTCACACCGCGATGGGTAACCTGCAGCCGGCCGGTCTCGGTGGTCTGGCCAATGACGGCGAAATCCAGCTCCCATTTGCGGAAGATCGCCTCGGCCAGCGGTTCCGACCCGGGACGCAGCACCATCAGCATGCGCTCCTGGCTTTCGGAGAGCATCATCTCATAGGCGTTCATTCCGGCTTCGCGCTGCGGCACCTTATCGAGGTCGAGCGCGATGCCGACGCCGCCCTTGCTTGCCATTTCGACCGACGAGGAGGTGAGACCCGCCGCGCCCATATCCTGGATCGCGATGATCGCATCCTCGCGCATCAATTCCAGGCAGGCCTCCAGCAGCAGCTTTTCCGTGAACGGGTCGCCGACCTGAACGGTGGGGCGCTTCTCGGCGGAGGCGTCATCGAACTCGGCCGAGGCCATGGTGGCGCCGTGAATGCCGTCGCGGCCGGTCTTGGAGCCGACATAGACGACCGGATTGCCCGCGCCCGCCGCCGCCGAATAGAAGATGCGGGTAGCATCGACCAGCCCGACGCACATGGCATTGACGAGGATGTTGTTGTTATAGGCGGGGTCGAAATTGGTCTCGCCGCCAACCGTCGGCACGCCGATGCAATTGCCGTAATCGCCGATGCCGGCCACCACGCCTTCCACCAGATGGCGCGTCTTGGGGTGGTCGGGGGCGCCGAAGCGCAGCGCATTCAGATTGGCGATCGGCCGGGCGCCCATGGTGAACACGTCGCGCATGATGCCGCCGACGCCGGTCGCCGCGCCTTGATATGGCTCGATGAAAGACGGATGGTTGTGGCTCTCCATCTTGAACACGGCCGCGAGGCCCTCGCCCAGATCGACGATGCCGGCATTCTCGCCCGGCCCCTGGATGACGTGCGGGCCTTCGGTGGGGAGCTCCTTCAGCCAGAAACGGGAGGATTTATAAGAGCAATGCTCCGACCACATCACCGAGAAGATGCCCAGTTCGGTCCTGTTGGGCTCGCGTCCGAGCAGCTGGACCAGACGACGATATTCGTCCGGCCTGATGCCGTGCTGCGCAATGATCTCGGCGGTTTGCGGGACGTGTTTCGCCGAGGGGGAGCTTGCCGTCATGCTGGGGTTCCGCTGCGGGGAGATGGCCGCTTTTGCGAGCGGCGATCGGGAGCCTGACTTGCCCCCCTGGCGGCGTTACGAAACGGTTGCACCAGCGGGGGAAAAGCGGGCCAGCCTGGCGGGCCGAAGCCCGCCGCCGGTCGCTAGGCGTCTTCTTCCAGATCGAGCTCGAATTCGGCAATGCCTTGCTTCAGCATTTCCGGAGCCTCTTCGAGAAACTCGTCCTCGTCGTAATATTCGACGTAAGGCGGGAAATAGCCGACATCCTCCAGATCGTCGCCGGTCGGCTCGTCGCTGACCACGGACTGGAAGGTGACGCTGCCATCTTCATTGACGGTGATGGTCGCCAGCTTTTCCCGGCTTGGCATATGCGTCAGCGTAATGGCTGGCTCCACACCGTCGCCGGCGCTGAATTCGAGCCGCTTGCTTTGAATCCGCTCTCTCAGCTTGCCGAGCAGCGCATCGGTCGCGCTCTTGCGGCCGGCGGCATCCATCTTGGGCGTTTGCAGCTCTCGTTTCAGCTGATCGACCTCGTCATCGAATCCCATAGTCCGCTCTCCATTTCTGATGCTCAGGCGCTGCGCGGCCCGATGCCGCTAGTGAAGGTGTTCGATAAGCGATGCAAACAGCAGGCACCCGTCGGTGCCGCCCAGAAGCGGATCGGCGGCGCGCTCGGGATGCGGCATCAGGCCGAGCACGCGCCCGCTCTCATCGTAAAGTCCGGCGATGTTGCGCTGCGAACCGTTGGGATTGGAGTTCTTGCGTGATCGCGCCGTCCTCCTCGCAATAGCGGAAAGCGATGCGTCCCTCACCCTCCAGCCTGTCGAGCGTCCGCTCGTCGGCAAAATAATTGCCGTCCTTATGCGCCACCGGAATCCTGATCGCGCCGCCAAGCGGATAGGCGGCGGCAAACGGTGTGTCGACGCGCTCCGGCCGGACATGAACGTCCTTGCAGACGAATTTCAGCGAGGCGTTGCGCATCAGCGTGCCGGGCAACAGGCCGGTTTCGGTCAGCACCTGGAAGCCATTGCAGATGCCGAGCACCGCCACGCCCTGCCGCGCCTGGTCGGCAACGGCCCGCATCACCGGCGAATGGGCGGCCATCGCGCCGGAGCGCAGATAATCGCCATAGGAGAAGCCGCCCGGCAGCACGATGAGATCGCTGTCCGGCAGGTCGCTGTCGCCATGCCAGACCATGCGCGGCGCCTTGCCTGTCGCGGCCTCAAGCGCGACCGCCGCGTCCCTGTCGCAATTGGAGCCGGGAAAGACGATGACGCTGGCCCTCATGCGTCCTCCAGCTCATAGCGATAATTCTCGATGACGGGATTGGCGAGCAACTCACGGCACATGCGCTCCAGCGTTGCGCGGGCCCGGTCCGGGTCGGTCTCATCGAGTTCGACCTCGATATATTTGCCCTGCCGGACGTCGCCCACGCCTACGATGCCGAGCGCCCCGACGGCGTTGGCGATAGCCTTGCCTTGGGGGTCGAGCACGCCGTTCTTCAATGTTACCGTCACTCGGGCCTTCATCGCTCACCCCTACCCCAGCGCGCCACACTGACCAGAGCCTTTTCCGCTCGACCGAATCGGGCGCGGCTCTAATTCTTTGTTTTATCGCATTTTCCCGACGCAAACCGGCATCCACTTCGCTGGAAAATGCTCTAGCCTATTTGGAACGCACGAGCACCGGGCCGGAGGCTTTCGGGTGGCCATTCTCCACAAGAATGCCCAGCCGCCGCGCAACTTCCTGATACGCTTCGACCAGCCCGCCGAGATCCCGGCGGAAGCGGTCCTTGTCGAGCTTGTTCTGGGTTTCGACATCCCACAGGCGGCAGCAATCGGGGCTGATCTCGTCGGCGAGCAGGATGCGGACCATGTCATTGTCGAACAGGCGCCCAAACTCGATCTTGAAGTCCACCAGCCTTATGCCGATGCCAAGGAACAGCCCGGAGAGAAAATCGTTGATGCGCAAGGCGAGCGCCATGATCTCGTCGATTTCCTGCGGATTGGCCCAGCCGAACGCGGTAATGTGCTCCTCGGACACCATCGGGTCGCCGAGCTGATCGTTCTTATAGTAGAATTCGATGATGGAGCGGGGCAAAGCCGTGCCTTCGTCCAGGCCGAGTCGCTGCGCGATCGATCCCGCCGCGACATTGCGCACCACTACCTCAAGCGGAACGATCTCGACCTCGCGGATGAGCTGTTCGCGCATGTTGAGACGGCGGATGAAATGCGTCGGAACGCCGATTTCGCCGAGGCGGGTGAAGAGATACTCCGAAATCCGGTTGTTCAGCACCCCCTTGCCCTCGATGCGCTCATGCCGCTTGCCATTCTGGGCGGTTGCGTCATCTTTGAAATGCTGGATCAGGGTGCCGGGTTCGGGTCCTTCATAAAGGATCTTGGCCTTTCCCTCATAGATCTTGCGACGGCGGTTCATCTGGATCGCACCTCGCTACCTGTCAAAATGTAAAATTGCCGCGTGGCGTCATGCACGCGGCTTGCGGGTTATATGGGCTTGACGTTGACGCGAACAAGCGCGCAACGCCATGACTGGGCATAGGCAGCTGCGCATCCCCCGGTTAAATCAAGCCATTGTGCGTCGCGACACTAGCGGGTTTGCCGGAGGGAAACAATCATTTGATGAAGCCGCCCCGGACGCCCGGCCGCGTTGCGTCCGCCGCCATGCCGGTTTATGTCATATGCGGCTTGCGGGCGGGCAAAAATCGGCGTTCTTTGCCGTTGGACACCTTTATCAAGAGGATTTGCAGGATGACGACGTTCGACGAACGGGAAAAGGGGTTCGAGAGAAAATTTGCGCATGATGAAGAGTTGCGCTTCAAATCCACCGTCCGTCGCAACAGGCTTGTCGGCCTATGGGTGGCCGAAAAGCTCGGTCTCGCGGGTGCGGAGGCGGAAGCCTACGCCAGAACCGTGGTCAAGGCCGACTTTCAGCAGCCGGGCGACGAGGATGTGCTGGCAAAGCTGCGCGCCGATCTGGCCGCCGCAAATGTCGATGTGCCCGACCGGGACTTGCAGCTTCTGCTGATCGAGAAGCTGGCCGAGGCCGTGCATCAGATCGAGACAGACACCGGCAGGGCACAGTGATGAGCACCGACGCCGGCGGCGGTCCGATTCGCGCCAAGCTCGGCGGCGGCAAGCCGCTTTTCAACGCCTGGCTGACGCTGGGCTCCCCCTTCGCGGTAGAACTGGCGGCGGAAGCGGGCTGCGATCTCGTCACCGTCGATCAGCAGCACGGCATCGGCGGCCACGCGGAGATGCTGAGCAGCCTGATGGCCGCGACCGCGGGCGGCGTGCCGGCGCTGGTGCGCGTCGCCGCGAATGACAGCGGTCTGATCGGGCGAGCGCTCGACGCCGGCGCGCATGGCGTGATCTGCCCGATGATCGACACCGCCGGGGACGCCGCGCAGTTGGTCTCGTCGGTGAAATTTCCCCCGCTTGGCAAACGCAGCCTCGGCCCGTTCCGCGCCCGGCTCGCTTTGCCCGACTATTTCCGCGCCGCCAATGACTGGACCATCGCCTGCGGGCAGATCGAGACCAGTACCGCGCTCGGCAATCTCGACGAGATCCTCGCCACGCCCGGCCTCGACATGGTCTGCGCCGGGCCGAACGATCTGGCGCTGACCCTGTCCGGCGGCGCCCATAGCGACATCCGCTCGCCCGAGGTCATCGAAGCGCTGGACCTGCTGCTGGCGAAATGCAAAGAAAACGGCGTGATGACCGCTATCTTCGCCAATGACGCCGACTATGCTAAGTCCATGATCGGCAAGGGCTGGCAGGTCATCGCCATCGGGTCCGAGGCGCGCTGGCTCAGCGAGGCGGCCAAGGCGGCGCGGCGGGTGATCGACGGCGGGGCTCCGGCTGGCGCGCCCGATAAAACGCCGGGTGCGCTATATTGACGGCCTCTGCGAGCGGCTGCCCCGGCGGGCGGCTGTGGTGCGCGGGGAATGCGGGCGGGGCGGCCCGTAACACATGCGGGGTAGGTCGGCGGCGAGCCGCCATTCGAGGGAAGCGTTATGAGTGTCATCTATAATATTTTGTTGCTCATCCTAGTGTTCGTTGTTCTGAAGACCCTGCAAATCATCTTCGACTTCGCCTACACCACCTACAAATCCGTCACCATCCACAAAAGCATGGCGCACGCCTTCAATCCAGGGCTGAGTTACCGGCTTCAGCGCGGTCTGATCGGCGACATCGTCTATTTCATCGCCGGGATCGTGGTGGCGGTGAATGCGGATTGGATCCGGAGCGTTTTGTAGGCAACGAGCAGTCCCAGTCGGGCAGCGATTGCGGATTAGCGCATGCCGGGCCTGCCATCCGCCCAACCCACCATAATCGGCACCGCATGCGCGACAAGCTCAGCGGCATCGAGCAGCACGCTATCCGCTCGTCCCACGCGCCCCACGCGGCACGCCGGCGTCCCCGCACGCTTGGCGATGAAATCATCCACGATCTGCTCGAAGGCGTTTTCGGCCCAGTTTTCGTGCACCCCCTCGCTGCCGGTGTTGAATTCCTCGCAATCCCGCCAGGTGCGGACGCCGTCACGCAGGATCGGCACCTGATAGCGGGCGATGCGCTTGCCGTCGAAGGGCGCGATGTGCTCGGCGTAATGCAGCAGAGTCACTTCGTCGTGACGCGAGCCGACGAGCAGCACCTGTCCGCCGGCCTGGCATAGCTTGTCGAGCGGCGAACCGCGGCCGAAACCATATTTCCACGGCGGATCGGCCAGCAGCCACGCCGCGCCATCGCCGCGCGCCGCCATTCGCGCAGACGGCCTCGCTGCAAAGCGCACCCGGATAGGAGCGGAAGAACTCGGCGAGCGTGCCGAAATCGCGCGCGGCGCGGGCGTGCTGGAAGTCGAAGGCCGGTTGATCCGCGAGGACGGCGCTTTCCTCCTCGGGCGTGAGGTAGCCCCGGCCGATATCGGCGACATAATCAGGACAGCCGACATACATCATCACCGTACCGCCAGGAGCGATCGCGTCCGCGACGGCGAGGTGGATTGCGTCGGGGCCGCCGATTAGTCGGCCGACGGCGCGAACGGACGCGTGCAGCATTGCCGTCCGGCCGGGTGCCAATCCCAGGCGGCGAAGGTCTTGTACAAGCGATTTCCGGGTGGCGGCCATTGCACTTGCCGATTCGATCACTCGGCGCCGAACACGCGTGCGAAGATCGTGTCGACGTGCCTGGTGTGATAGCCGAGATCGAACAGCGCTTCGATTTGGCTCTCCGTCAGCGCACGGCTCACCTCTGGGTCCGCCTTTAGCAACTCCATGAAATCGCCGCCGCCCTGCCAGGCCTGCATCGCGCTCTTCTGCACGAGGCGGTATGCGTCCTCGCGGCTCACGCCGGCCTGGGTCAGCGCCAGCAGCACGCGCTGCGAATGTACGATGCCGCCCGATTTGTTGAGGTTCGCCAGCATCCGCTCGGGATAGACGACGAGCTTGTCGATCACGCCCGTCAGCCGCGCCAGGGCGAAATCCAGCGTCACCGTGGCGTCGGGGCCGATCATGCGCTCGACGGAGGAATGCGAGATGTCGCGCTCGTGCCAAAGGGCGACGTCCTCCATCGCCGGCAGCGCATAGGCGCGCACCATGCGGGCAAGGCCGGTGAGGTTCTCGGTCAGCACGGGATTGCGCTTATGCGGCATGGCGGAGGAGCCCTTCTGGCCCGCCGAGAAGAATTCCTCGGCCTCGCCGACCTCCGTGCGCTGCAAATGCCGGATTTCCGTGGCCAGCCGCTCCACCGAGGAGGCGACGACGCCCAGCGTGGCGAAATACATGGCGTGGCGGTCACGCGGCACGATCTGGGTGGAGATCGGTTCGGGGCGCAGGCCCAGCTTTTCCGCGACATAGGCTTCGACCTGAGGGTCGATATTGGCGAAGGTGCCGACCGCGCCGGATATCTTGGCTGTCGCCACCTCCGCGCGCGCCGCCACCAGCCGCTCCCGTCCGCGCGCGAATTCGGCATAGGCATAGGCGAGTTTCAGCCCGAAGGTGGTCGGCTCGGCGTGGATGCCGTGGCTGCGGCCGATGGTCGGCGTGTGCTTATGCTCCAGCGCGCGGCGCTTCAGCGCGGCGAGCAGCGCGTCGGTATCTGCGATCAGCAGGTCCGCGGCACGGACGAGTTGCAGATTGAGGCAGGTGTCCAGCACATCCGACGAGGTCATGCCCTGATGCACGAACCGCGCCTCGGGGCCGACATGCTCGGCGAGACTGGTGAGGAAGGCGATGACATCGTGCTTCACCTCGCGCTCGACCTCGTCGATGCGGGCGATGTCGAAGCCGCCGCGCTCGCGCACCGCCTTGGCTGCCGCCTCGGGCACCACGCCCAGCTTCGCCATCGCCTCGGTGGCCAGCGTCTCGATCTCCAGCCAGATGCCGAAACGGGTTTCCGGTGACCAGATCTCGGTCATCTGCGGGCGGGAATAGCGTGGAATCATCGGGTCGTGTCCATCCGGAATGAAGGCGAAGTCGGCTGCCACCTTTGTAACGCGTATCGCCGTGGCTGCGCCAGCACGTCCAGCGCGGTGGCGGCGGCCGCTGCTGGCGGAACCGGGAAGCGCCTTTTCCGCTTATCTCCCGGCAGACGCGCAAGCAGTGGAAAGGAAGAAGGGCATGGCAGGCGATTTTGACATTCGCGAGCATATGGAGGTTGTCGGTTCGGACGGCGAGCATGTCGGCACGGTCGACCATGTCGAGGGCCAGCGTCTGAAGCTCACGCGCAGCGATCCGGCGGCCGGCGGCGAACATCATTATCTGCACCTCGACAGCGTCGAAAGCGTCGCCGGTGACACCGTGTTTCTCAACCGCACGGGCGCCGAGGCCCGCGATGAGTGGGGCATAAAAAGCGTCGAATAGCGCATCGCCCCGGACGAACCTCCGGACAAGAGAACGCATCAGGTTTACGGCGGGATGCCAATCCGTGTAGGCTGTCGGTCGCGCCGGACGTGCACCCTCCGCACCTCTCGCGCTCGGCAGGTCCGCCACGCGCGCCGGATTGCCGGAGTGAAACGGCACATCCGGGCGAGCGCATGGAAGCGGGGCAATGAGGAAACCTGTGGTCGGCGTGATCGCGAATGCGCATGTCGTCGAAAGCAGGTTCGCCGTGCAGGCCGTCGGAGAAAGAAATCTTCGGGCGGTCGCCGATGTCGCCGGCGCATTGCCGCTGATGTTCGCCGGAGCGCCCGAGATCACCGATATCGATGACCTGCTTGGCGTGGTAGACGGCATATTGCTGACCGGAGCGCGGGCGAATGTCCACCCCGCCCGGTTTCGCGCTGAGCCCAATCCCAAGCATGAGCCCTATGACGAAGGGCGGGATGCGCTCGCCCTAAGCCTGGTCGAGGCCTGCGTCGCGCGCGGCGTGCCGCTGTTCGGCGTCTGCCGCGGCTTCCAGGAGATGAACGTCGCCTTTGGCGGCTCGCTGCATCCCGAAATCCGCGAGCTGCCGGGGCGCATGAACCATCGCATGCCCCGCCTGGAGACCGGCGAAATCCACCCCGACCCCACCGTCATCTTCGCCGACCGGCATGATGTCAGCCTCGTTCCGGGCGGCGCTTTCGCGCGCATCCTCGGCCGGGAAACCATCCGCGTAAACTCCCTGCACGGCCAGGGCATTCTGGAACCAGGCGAACGGGTGGTGGTGGAGGGCGTGGCGGAAGACGGCACGATCGAGGCGATCCGCATCGCGGACGCACCGGGGTTTGCCCTCGGCGTGCAATGGCACGCGGAATATGACCCGCAAGCCAATGCGGTGAACCGCGCCCTGTTCCAAGCCTTCGGCGAAGCGCTCATCGCGCGATGATGCGCTATTCCATCACCTGATGCGCGTCGCCGGACGGCGCCCGGCGCGGCCCCTGCATCAGCAGAAGCAGCGGGATCACCGCGATCACGATCCACATCATCGCACGGAAGTCATTGAGATAGGCGACCGTGCTCGCCTGCGCGGTCACCATTTGGTTCAGCGCGGCGGCGCCGGCCGGAGTGTGCCAGTTCCAGGCGCCGGGCAGCCAGGGCGACTGCATCGTCATACGGAAGGGCGTGAGATGGGCCACGAGGCTGGAATGCACCACTTGCGTGTTCTGCACCAGCATCGTGATCATCACGGAAATGCCGATCGATGAGCCGATATTGCGCATCAGGCTGAACATAGCCGTCCCATCATTGCGATATTGGGGATCGAGCGTGGCGAAGGTGATGGTCGAGAGCGGCACGAACACGAAGCCCAGGCCAACGCCCTGGATGAGGCCGGTCATCACGATCGTGCCGATGCTCACATCCGCGGTGAAGCCCGCCATCTGATAGAGCGCCAGCGTCATCATCAAGAAGCCGAACAGGATGAGGTAGCGGATATCGGCGCGCCCGACCAGCCGCCCGACGGCCACCATGGCCACCATCGAGCCGATGCCGCGCGGCGCCAGCACGAGGCCCGCCGTCATGACCGGATAGCCCATGAGGTCCTGCAAAAACGGCGGCAGCAGCGCCAGCGTCGCCAGCAGCACGATGCCGACAATGAAGATCATCGAGAGGCCGACGGCAAAATTTCGGTCGGTGAACAGCGCCGGCCGCAGGAACGGATTCTTCGCGGTGAACATCTGCACGAAGAACATATAGAGGCACACGGCGAAGACGGCGCCTTCGATCAGGATCTCGGGGGAGGAGAACCAGTCCTTCGACTCGCCCCTGTCCAGCATGATCTGCAACGCGCCGATGGAGAGACTGAGCAGCGCGAAGCCGAACCAGTCGAACGGCAGGCCGGGCCGTTTTTCCGTCTCCGACACCATCATGGCGATGCCGGCGAAAGCCAGGATGCCGACCGGCAGGTTGATGTAGAACACCCAGCGCCAATTGTAATATTCGGTCAGGTAGCCGCCCAGGGTCGGGCCCAGGATCGGGCCGAGCATCACGCCCATGCCCCACATCGCCATGGCCGAGCCGTGCTGCTCGCGCGGATAGGTGTCGAGCAGCACCGCCTGCGACAGCGGCACGAGGCCGGCGCCGAACGCCCCCTGCAGCAGCCGGAATAGGACCATTTCGGGCAGCGAGGTCGCGGCGCCGCACAGCATCGAGGTCACGGTAAAGCCCGCCACCGAGACCATGAACAGCCGTTTTCGCCCGAAGCGCGCGGCGAGGTAGCCGGTGGGCGGCGTCATGATCGCCGCGGCGACGATATAGGAGGTCAGCACCCAGGAAATCTGGTCCTGGGTCGCCGACATCGAGCCCTGCATATGCGGCAGCGCGACATTGGCGATGGTGGTGTCCAGCGCCTGCATGATCGTCGCCAGCATGATGGGGACGGTGCTGAGGCCGCGCTGAAAGCCAGTAGGCTCAGCCCCGGCTGGAATGGCGGCGGCGGTCATTGCCGGGTGTCCTTTGCGGCCGCCTCGGCCGTCGCCTGTCCGGTGAGGCTGCCCAGCCACGACACGATGCCGGGGAGCGGGCGCTGGTGGTGCGTGTCGATCTCGATCTCGGTGCTCATGCCGGCGCGCAGCTGCGCCGCGCCGTCGGCGCTGTCGACGCCGATCCGCACGGGAATCCGCTGCACGACCTTGACCCAATTGCCGGTGGCGTTCTGCGCCGGCAGCACCGAGAATTCCGCTCCGGTGGCGGGCGCAATGCTCTTTACCGTGCCGCGCCAATGCCGGTCGGGATAGGTGTCCACCCAGATGTCCACCTCCTGGCCCGGCTTCACATAGGTCAGCTGGTCTTCCTTGTAATTGGCGTCGATCCACAGATTTTCGGACGAAACGAGGCTCATCACGGCGCCGCCGGGCGACACATATTGGCCGGGCTGCGGCATGTTGCTGGCGATGCCCGCGAATGGCGCCTTCACCGTCGTATGGGCAAGGTCAAGCTCGGCTTTATCGAGCGCCGCCTTGGCCTGGAGATATTGCGGGGTCTGCTCGATGGGCGTGTCGACGCTGCCGCCCAGCTTGGCCAGCGTCGTGCGCATTTCCTGCTGCTGCAGGACGGTCTGCTGGCGGGCGGTTTCCAACGCGTTCTTCGTATCGTCGAGCGTCGCCTGCGACAGGTAGCTGTTCTTCTCCAGCGGCGCCTGCCGGTCAAACCGGCGCTGCGCGTAGTCGAGATTGATCTGGGCGATCCGCAGGCTTTCCTGCTGCTGCTGGTAGGTCGCCTTGAGCGATTGCATGTCCTGGCGGATGGAGGCGAGATTGGCCTCGGCCTGCTCGACGCCGATCCGGTAGGGCTGCTGCTCAATCACGAACAGCACGTCGCCCGTGTTCACATGCTGGTTCTCATGCACGCGCACCTCGGCGATCGGCCCGCTCACCTGCGGGCTGACGGCGACCATATCCGCCTGCACATAGGCATTGTCGGTGCTGACATAGCGGCCGCCCGAATAATACCACCAGGCGCCGCCGACGATCACGGCGAGCGGTCCGGCGATCAGCAGCAAAGGCCGCAGCCAGCGGCGGCGGCGCTTGGGCGCCAGGGGCGCCGGCAAATTCGCGGACGCGCCTGGCGTGGCCCCGTCGCCCGCTTCGGTGCGCGCCGGACGTTGGTCGTCAGTTGCTTTCTGGTTCATCGATCACCTCGGTCAAGGCCCGCTCGCCGGCATCGGCCGATAGGCTCGGCTCACCCTCGCGGGACATCAAATTGTTGCGCATGTGCTGGAGCGCTTCGATCATCAGATCGCGCGTGGCGCCGGGCAGGCCCGCCAGAGCCTCGGCGCGCGTTTGCGCGGCCAGATCCCACATCGTGCCGATCAGCGGTTCGGCCGCCGGCTTGAGGAACAGCTGCACGGCGCGGCGATCCTTGGGGTCGGGCCGGCGCTCGACATAACCGGCGGCTTCCAGCCGGTCGATCAGCCGCGCCAGCGTAATCGGCTGAATGTCCATCAGATCCGCGAGCATCACCTGGTTGATGCCCTCGCGGCGCGACAGATGCGCCAGCGTCTGCCATTGCGCCTGCGTCAGGCCGATATGGCGCGCACGGGCGTTGAAGTTCCGCAGCATGAGCCGCGCAACGTCTTTGATCAGGAAGCCGAGACTGTGTTCGGGGCTGTGGGCAGGCATGCCGCCCTCCAATCGAGTGAGCTACTTATAGTAAGCTTGATATATTATATATCCGGCATCCTTTCAAGGCCACCATCCGCGTGAGTTATCCACAGGGGAAAGCCCTTAGTGGAAAGTTCACCTTTTACCCTTCTCGCGACTCGCTCTATTGAACGGACAGACATCCGGGCGGCCTTGGCGGCCCGGTGACACGGGAGCCGGACAGGTGGTGTATCGTTTCGTCCACGCAGCCGATATTCATCTCGACTCGCCAATGCGTTCGCTGGCGCTGCGCGATCCCGATCTCGCGAGCCTGATCGGCAATGCAACCCGGCGCGCCTTCGAGGCGATAATCGACCTGTGCCTCAGCGAGCAGGTGGACGCGCTGCTGCTCGCCGGCGACCTTCATGACGGCGACCAGACATCGATGAAGACGGCCCGCTTCCTGGCGGAGCAGATGCGCCGGCTGCATGAGGCCGGCATCCGCGCCTTCATCATTCGTGGCAATCACGATGCGATGTCGAAGATCACCCGGGAGCTGACCTTTCCCGATTCGGTGAAGCTGTTCGGCAGCCGCGCCGAAGCGGTCGCGGTCGAACGCGCGGACGGCAATCTGTCGCTGGCCGTTCACGGGCTGAGCTTCGCCAAGCCGCATGCGCCCGAGAGTCTGCTCCCCAGCTATGGCGCGCCGGTCGAGGGGGCGGTGAATATCGGTCTCATGCATACCAGCCTTGCCGGCTCGGCGGGCCATGATCTCTACGCGCCGTGCAGCATCGCCGATCTCCAGACAGCGGGCTTCCGCTACTGGGCGCTCGGCCACATCCACAAGCGCAGCGCCGTCGAAGGAGGCTCCGCCATCGTCATGCCGGGCATCCCGCAAGGCCGCGACGTGAACGAGGCCGGCGCCAAATCCGTGACCCTCGTCACCATCGGCGACGACCGATCCATCCGCATCGAGGAACACGCGACCAGCATCGCCCAGTTCGAGCGCATAGACGTCGACGTTTCCAGGCTTGAGGATTGGCCCGGTCTGATCGACGCCATCACCGCCGCGATGGAGACCGCGCGGAGCCTCGCCGTCTCGCCGCATCTGGTCGCGCGGCTGCGCCTCTCGGGCGCGACGCCGCTGGCCTGGCGCATCCGGCGCGATCTCGATCTGCTGAAAACCGAGGCGGATGACCGTGCCTCCGCCGTCGGCCGGTGCTGGGTCGAAAAGCTTGAAGTGGATTGCGCCGCCCCCGGCCTGCCCGTCGGAACGCCCGACAACCCGATCCTGGAGCTGCGCCGCCTGATCGATGAGGAGGTGGTGCGATCCGATGGCTATCGGGCCGAGGTGGAGCGGATCGCTCACGAATTGCGGGCGCAATTGCCGCCGGAATGCCGCGGCATTTTCGGCTCTGATGAGGAAAGCGGCCGGTCCGCCGTCGCGCGGATGGTGAGAGAGGGAGCGGACGATGTTCTCGCCCGGCTCCATGCGGCAGGAGAGAGCGGCTGATGCGCCTGAACCGGCTCGACCTCACCCGATACGGGAAATTCACCGGCCATGTCATCGATTTCGGCCGGCACGCGCCCGGCCAGCCAGACCTGCACGTCATCTACGGCCCGAACGAGGCGGGAAAATCCACGGCCTTTGCCGCCTTTCTCGATCTGCTCTTCGGCATCGAGGCGCGCAGCCGCTTCAACTTCCTGCATCCCTATCCGGCGATGCGGATCGGCGCCTGCGTCCAGCTCGCGAACGGCACTCGCGAGCTTGTGCGCATCAAGAAGCCGCAGAACAGCCTGCTCGACGGCAACGGCCGGTCGATTTCGGAGGGCGTCATCCTCGGCGAGCTGGGCGGGCTCGACCGGCAAGCCTATCGCGACATGTTCTCGCTCGATGACGACACGCTGGAGGCCGGCGGCGAGAACATCCTCGCCAGCAGGGGCGATCTCGGCCAGCTGCTGTTTTCCGCCAGCACCGGGCTTGCCGAACTGAGCCGTTCCCTGGTGGATGTAAAGGCCGAGACCGACGGCTTTTACAAATACCGCGCCCGGACCGGCGAACTGCTCGATCTGAAGGCCCAACTGGCGGCGCTGAAGGAGGAGCGGGAACGGATCGACACCTTCGCATCCGATTATGCACAATTCGTCAGCGCCCGGAAAAGCGCCTTGGACCAATATCAGGAAGCGAACGCCGAGTGCGGCCGCATTCGATCGCGGATCGATGAGATCCAGCGGCATCTCGGCGCTCTGCCGCGGCTGGCCGCCTTGCGTGCCCTCCGCGAAACGCTCCGGCCGCTCGCGGACCTGCCGGACGCGCCGCTCGGCTGGCTGGAGGAGCTGCCGAAATTGCAGTCCGAAGAGATCGAGCTGACGACGCGGGCGAGCGGCGTTGCCGGGGACATCGAGCAGCTCTCGGCCGAATTGGCGGCGAGCCTCGTCGATGACACGGCGCTGCAACTCGCCGGGAGGGTTGACGACCTCGCCGAGCGGCGCGCCCGCTTCGTCACCGCGGAACGCGACCTGCCGGATCGCCGCCTTCAATTGCAGGAACTCGAACGGACCATATCGGGCCTCCTCGGCCGGCTTGAAAAGCAGGACGAAGCCGATCCCGCCCGCCTCGTCCTCACCGCGCAGACCGTGGGCGATCTGCGTGCGCTCATAGAGACCCGCTCGGGTGTCGAGACCGCCGCCGCGGCGGCGCGGCGCGAAGTCCTGGACGCCAAAGAGCGGCTGGACGAGGCGCGCGAGGCGCATCATGAGGCTGCGGGCCGCGCCAGCACCGGGCGGAAGCGGGAGGCGCAGATCACCGCGATTGCGGCGACGGCCGCCGCCTTGCGCGGCAGCGACATGACCGCCCGCCGCCGCGTCGCCGAGCGCGCCCGCGCCAGCAGCCGCGAAGCGCTTGCCGAGCGCATGGCGGCCCTGCGCCCCTGGTCGGGCGATGCCGAGCAGCTCGCCGTCCTCGCGCTCCCGGACGCGGCCGACATCGAGCGCTGGAAGGCGGCGCTCGCGCAGGCCCAGACGCAGATCGAGCGGCAGGAAGAGGCCATCGAGCGCCTGCAGTCGGATCAGCGCCGCATCCAGGCTGAGCTGGACGCGATCAGCAGGGTGGGCGGCGTCGTGAGCGAGCAGGACGCGGCATGCATACGCACCGAACGCGAGGAGGCCTGGGCCTATCACCGCACTCTGCTCGACACCGGCTCGGCGGCAAGCTTCGAGACGGCACTGCGGCGCGACGATATCGTGGTCAATACCCAGCTGAGGCGCGAAAAAGAGGTCGCAAAGCTGCATCAGGCGAGCGAGGCGCTCGCGGTGCTGGAAGCCGATCTGCGCAACAGAAGCGAGCGTCTGACGGCGGCCTATGCGACGCGCGAGGCAACAAACGAGGAGATTGCCGCCTCGCTCGGCGCCCTTATGCAGCCGCTGCCGGGCAGCCTTGCGCCCGCCCAGCTTGAGAGCTGGATTGCGCGCCGCGACAAAGCCCTGGAGGCCCGCGCCAGCCTCAGGCAGGCCGAGCGCGAGTTGCGCGAGGCGAAGGCGGACATCGCTGCAGCCTGCCAAGCCTTGTCCGAAGCACTCACCGCATTACGGGTGCCCTTGGAGGCCGAACTCGGATTCGAGGCGCTGCTCGCGACGGCGCAGGCGACGGTTGATGGTGAAGCGGAAGCCAAGACGTTGCGCGCGACGGTTCAGGATCGCGAGCGTGAGCTGAAAGTGCGCGAGCGCGCCCTCAAGGCAGCGGCCGGGGCCGATGAATCCTGGCTGGAATCTTGGGCGCAAGCCTGTTCGTCCTGCTGGCTCGGCGAGGACGGCAGTGTTTCCAGCGTCGCGGCGGTGCGCGAAATCCTGGTGGCGCTGGCCGAACTCGGCCCCATCCTCGAAAAACGCGCCGGCCTTGCCGATCGCATCCGCAAGATGGAGGGCGACCAGGCCGCTTTCGGCGAGGAGGTCGCGACGCTCGCGCGCATGCTGCGCCTGGATACGCTCGATGACGAAATCCTCGGTACGGCACAGCGCGTCAACGGCCATATCGGGGCGGCCCGCCAGGTTCAGTCGCTCAGGGCCGTGAAGCTGGAGGCGCTCGATGCAGCCCAGGCGCGGCAGCGCGGTCTTGACGAAGCCCTTGCGATCCACGCCAGCCGCGGAGCCGAGATGACGGCCTTCTTCCAGGTCGGCTCATTGGCTGAAGTCGGCGTCAAATTGCAGGACGCCGCGAAGCGGGCCGACCTGCAAAGCCGTGCCGAAGACACCGCGCGCGACATTGTCGAGGCGCTCCGCTCCCCCTCGATCGAGGCCGCCGAAGCGTCGCTCGACATCGCCGACCGCGCCGCGATGGAGGCGGAACTGGCGGGCCTCCGAACCCGGCTTGAGGACCAGGATCAGCGCGCCCGCGAGCTATACTCGGCCCACAGCAAGGCGGCCGACCGGGTCGAGGCGGTCGGCGGCGACGATGCTGCGGCCCGCATCGAGGAGAGGCGGCGGACAACGCTGCTCGACATCGAGGAGAGGGCGCATCGCTATTTCAGGCTGAGGGTCGGCGTCGTCGCGGCGGAGCAGGCCTTGCACGTCTACCGCGAGAGGCATCGCAGCTCGATGATGGCGCGTGCCTCCGGCGCATTCCGCACCATCAGCCGGGACGCCTATACCAGCCTGACGACGCAGATGGACAAGGACACCGAGATCCTGATCGCGGTCGCCGCCGATGGCAGCTCCAAGCTCGCCTCCGATCTGTCCAAGGGAACGCGGTTCCAGCTCTATCTGGCGCTGCGCGTCGCGGGCTATTATGAATTCGCGCAATCGCGCCGGCCGGTGCCGTTCATCGCCGACGACATCATGGAAACCTTCGACGAATTCCGCGCCGAGGAGACCTTCCGCGTCTGCGCCGAAATGGCCGGGATCGGCCAGGTGATCTACCTCACCCATCATCAGCATCTGTGCGAGATCGCCAGGCGCATCTGTCCCGGCGTCCAAATCCACGATCTGACCGCGGCTGTCTCGCCCGCCGAGGCGATGACCAGCGCCGCCTGACGCGCGCGGCGGTTCGGCCGCGACGCCGCACGGCGGCGCGAGATCACGCCGGCTTTGCTTGACCCGGCCCCTCCGACGTTCGACCATCAGGGCACCAAGCCGGCGCGCCCGGCCCAACCGTCCTCCCCGGCGCCCCGTATCGGGCTGCCGGCGAGACCAGAACCTCATCCCAACGGAGTTCGCATGTTAGACCTCGCAGCCTTCCCGATTGCCGCGCGCTGGCCGGCCCAGCATCCCGACCGCCTCCAGCTCTACTCGCTGCCGACGCCGAACGGCGTCAAGATCTCGATCATGCTGGAGGAAACCGGCCTCCCCTACGAACCGCACACGATCAATATCGGCAAGAATGAATCCTGGGAGCCGGCGTTCCTGTCGCTGAACCCGAACGGCAAGATCCCGGCGATCATCGACCCGGACGGGCCAGGCGGCAAGCCGCTGGGGCTATTCGAATCCGGCGCGATCCTGATCTATCTGGCTGAAAAGACCGGCAAGCTGATCCCGGCCGATCCGGCCCGGCGCTATGAGACCATTCAATGGGTGTTTTTTCAGAATACCTTCATCGGTCCGATATTCGGCCAGCTTGGCTATTTCTTCAAATTCGCCGGAAAGGACATCGAGGACAAGCGCCCGCTCAACCGCTATCGCGATGAGGTAAAGCGCCTGCTCGGCGTCCTGGAAACGCGCCTGGGCGACCGGCAGTGGATCATGGGCGATGAATACACCATCGCCGACATTTCCATGATGGGCTGGGTGCGCAATCTTGTCGGATTTTACGGCGCCGGCGATTTGGTCGACTATGGCGCCCTCAGCAAGGTTCCCGCCTGGCTGGAGCGCTGCCTGGCGCGGCCCGCCGTCCAGCGCGGCCTGGAAATCCCGAAACGGCCGTAACCAGCTGGAGCGTGCTCAGCTTGATGAGGTGCTCTTTCTTCCCCCCGGCGCTGAAAGCGCCGGGGGGATGGGTGGCAACGCTTCTTTAAGGCTCTGCGCCCTCACCCCGGCCCTCTTCCCACGGGACAGAGAGCGATCCGTGGCCGCTCTCAGAGCCCGTATCGCAGTATATTTGCGCCAATGTGCGACAGCGGGCACCCAGTATGCCGCAGCATCACTGATGTTCACTGGGTCTGCGCTTTCGCGGGACGACACCCTGTCTACCTGAGCTGATCCTGCTCGGAAGCGATCTGGCTTAGCCCGTCCACCATAAGCGGAGTGCCGGTCAACAGCCCACGCGCACCGAGACAGGTGTAGAGGCCGCTTGCCGGCGATAGAGCATTTTCCAGCAAAGTGAACGCCGGTTTGCGTCGAAAAAATGCAACCAAACAAGGGTTAGAGCCGCGCTCCGATGCAATCGGAGCGGAAAAGGCTTTAGCACGGCAAGGGTGACCTGGGTTGTGGTTTCGAGCTGGGTTTGTGCTACTCTAAGCTTGCTGACCATAATCATTCGATGAAATCGGTTGCAAGGATGCAAGGCTTTGGGTCCGGTCCGGCCGCCTGCGCGTCAGCCGGTGATATGGGTTCCCAGGGAAGCGCCACTCAAGGGAGGCCTCCTGTCTCACCGGCCCGGACGATGGCGCCTCGGTGGTTCCAAGGCAAGCAGGCACAACGCAGGAAGCGCAGCGAGGATTCAAAGACAATGGCGGAAACATCGATCGACCAGGCGGCCATGGGACGTCTGGCAAAAGCTCTCATATTCATTTGCGGAGCGAGCCACCCAACCACGGCGGCGCTCAAGGCGGCGGCAGCGACGGGCAGCGAGCGGGACATCAAGCATGCCCGCGCGCTGTTCCTGAAGCTGAAACCCGGCGACCGCAAGGCCGCGATGGCGATGATCGAGGATTGAGTACGGCGACCGGCACCCCGAACCGGGAGCGTGAGATGCGGGCGGAGGTGGTCTTCCTCGGTCGCCCCGACGGCGCGAAGCGCAGATCCGGGGCCAAATCTACCCGCATTGACTCGCAGCGACGAGATTTAAGGCAAGGTCGGTTCAGGTGGAAACATTTTGTCGCCCCGGCCACCGAGCCGGGGCCTGGAGCCTTTTCCGCTCCGATTGAATCGGAGCGCGGCTCTAATCCTTTGTTTTGTCGCATTTTCTCGACGCAAACCGGCGTCCACTTTGCTGGAAAATGCTCCAATATACTGGGACGATCAGGGGGATTGGCCCCCCGGACCTCCGCTACGCTTCGTCCGGGGCGACACACCGACAACCGCTCGCACCGAAAACGATCGCGCCATAGTTCGGCTCGACGGCGGGTGGCGACAACCGTTTCCCTGCCTAGCGGTCCACTTCGCCGAAGACGATGTCGAGCGAGCCGAGGATGGCGGAGACATCGGCGAGCATATGGCCCCGGTTCATGAAGTCCATCGCCTGGAGATGGGCAAAGCCCGGTGCGCGGAGCTTGCAGCGATAAGGCTTGTTGGTGCCGTCGGCGACGAGATAGACGCCGAACTCGCCCTTGGGGGCCTCAACGCAGGCATAGACCTCGCCCTCGGGCACGTGGAAGCCCTCGGTGTAGAGCTTGAAATGATGGATCAGCGCTTCCATCGAGCGCTTCATCTGATCGCGGCGCGGCGGCGCCACCTTGTTGTTCGACGTGACGACCGGACCCGGACCTTCCGCGTTCAGCCGCTCTATACATTGCTTCATGAGGTGCACCGACTGGCGCATCTCCTCCATGCGGATGAGATAGCGGTCGAAGCAGTCGCCATTTTTGCCGATGGGGATGTCGAAATCCAGTTCGGCATAGCACTCATAGGGCTGGCTCTTGCGCAAATCCCAGGCGGCGCCCGAGCCGCGGATCATCACGCCGGAAAAGCCCCAGGCGAGGCAGTCTTTCAAGGAGACGACGCCGATATCGACATTGCGCTGCTTGAAGATGCGGTTACCCGTGAGCAGCCGGTCGATGTCATTCAGAACGGGGATGAAACTTTCGCACCACGCCGAAATGTCATCGATGAGCGGCTGCGGCAAATCCTGATGCACGCCGCCCGGGCGGAAATAATTGGCGTGCAGCCGCGAGCCGGAAGCGCGTTCGTAGAACACCATCAGCTTCTCGCGCTCCTCAAAACCCCAGAGCGGCGGGGTGAGCGCGCCGACATCCAGCGCCTGGGTGGTCACGTTCAGCAGATGGTTGAGGATGCGGCCGATCTCGCAATAGAGCACGCGGATGAGCTGGCCGCGCCGGGGCACTTCGATGTCCATCAGCCTCTCGATGGCGAGGCAGAAGGCGTGCTCCTGGTTCATCGGCGCGACATAGTCCAGCCGGTCGAAATAGGGGATCGCCTGAAGGTAGGTCTTGTATTCGATCAGCTTCTCGGTGCCGCGATGCAGGAGGCCGATATGCGGATCGACCCGCTCGACTACTTCGCCATCCAGCTCCAGCACGAGGCGCAAGACGCCATGCGCGGCCGGATGCTGCGGCCCGAAATTGATCGTGAAATTGCGCAGTTCGACGCCGGGATTGACCGGGGCTTCCGGCTGCAACTCCGCCGGCTTTGCGTCGATGGTCTCTGCCGTGCTGCCGTCAGCCATTGTTGGCTCCCATTCCATTCATGATCTTTGAACGTCGCCTGGAAACCGTGCGACGATCCGGCGCGTGCGAATAGGCCCCGGATCTCTGCTTCGCGCCGTCCGGGGCGACGGAATAATTACGCCGTCGCCGACATGCGAACCGATCCCGCTGGAAACAATGATAAAGCTTCATCATCCCGCCGCCTTCGCGCGTTTCGCGGCGATCTTCGCGTTGAACTTCGCCCAATCGACGATGGCGCGCTGGTGATAGCCCTCGCCGATCTGATCGATACCGTCATGGGCGCGCACGGAAAACCAGACCTTGCGGCCCTGCACTTCGGTCGCCTCGACATCGACGGTCACGACCATGCCGGCCGGGGTCGCGGCGTCATGCGAGACATCGACGTGGATGCCGACACTGCCCTCCCCTTCGTCCAGATGCGGCGCAAGCGCCTGCACGCACGTCCACTCCATCAGCGCAACCATGAAGCCGGTGGCGAACACCTCCGGCATGGCCGCCAGTTCCGGCAATTCCCGGTAGATATGCGGCACCGTCTTATCTTCGGCCACCGTGTAGGAAAAGCTCGCCTTGAGACCGGCCCGAAGCGTGTCCTTCATCGACGGTCCTTGTCGTCGCGATCACCGTCTTCGTCGTCGTCATTCCAGCTGCCCCGCTCTTCCGGGCCGACATAATGCTCCTCGACATCCTTTCCGGTGGCGGGCTTTCCGGTGGCCTTCTGGATCAGCGCGGCGATCTGGTCCGCCGTCTTGCCCTGATCCATCAGCATTTCGATCTCATCGCTGGCCATGCCGATGACGTCGGCGAGATCGAAGACCTCGTCCTTGGCTCCCGCGGCGTCGCGCAGCGCCTTCTGCGCCGTAAGCGCCTCCTGGAGCGTATATTCATTTTCCTTCGTCATGGGCCGGTCTCCTCTGGTCGGGTTCACGAAGTGGACGCCTTTTCATCGCCCGGCAATTTGTATTCGGCGCCTTCCCATGGGCTGAGAAAATCGAAATTGCGGAACTCCTGCGTCAGCCGCACCGGCTCGTAGACCACGCGCTTGGCCTCCTCGCTGTAGCGCACCTCGACGAAGCCGGTGAGCGGAAAATCCTTGCGCAGCGGATGGCCCTGAAAGCCGTAATCGGTGAGGATGCGGCGCAGATCAGGATGGCCGGAAAACAGGATGCCATACAGATCGAAGGCTTCGCGCTCATACCAGTTCGCCGACGGGAAAATGCTCACGGCGCTGGGCACGGGGGTCACATCGTCAGCCTCGATCTTGACGCGGATGCGGTGATTGAGCTGCGGGCTGAGCAGATGATAGACGACATCGAAACGGTATTCGCGCCCGGGATAATCGACGCCACAAATGTCCAGCAGCTGGGTGAACAGGCAGCGTGGATCGTCGCGCAGATAGCGCAGCACATTGGCGATCTGATCGCGCGCGACGTAGAGGGTCAGCTCGCCGAGCGCGACCTGCCAGCGCGCCACCGCCGGGGCCTGGGCTTCGGCCAGCGCCGCGCCGAGTTCATTCAGCTTGTCGTTCATAGGCTCGGCTCCGTCCGTTCGCCCAGGGGATACGTTCAGCGCTCGATGGTGCCGACGCGCCTGATCTTTTTTTGCAGCAGCAGCACACCGTAAACCAGCGCTTCGGCGCTGGGCGGGCAGCCCGGCACATATATGTCGACCGGGAGCACGCGGTCGCAGCCGCGCACCACCGAATAGGAATAGTGGTAATAGCCGCCGCCATTGGCGCACGACCCCATCGAGATGACGTAGCGCGGCTCCGGCATCTGGTCGTAGACCTTGCGGATGGCGGGCGCCATCTTGTTGCACAGCGTGCCGGCGACGATCATTACGTCGGACTGACGCGGGCTGCCGCGAGGCGCAAAGCCGAAGCGCTCCAGGTCGTAGCGCGGCATCGAAGCCTGGATCATCTCCACGGCGCAGCAGGCAAGGCCGAAGGTCATCCACATCAGCGAGCCGGTTCGGGCCCATTGGATCAGATCGTCGGCGGAGGTGACGAGAAAGCCGCGATCGGCAAGCTCGCTCGACACATCGGCGAAATAGGGGTCGTTGCGCGGCGCGGGCGGAGCGATGGGCCTGCCCCCGGCATCGCGCAGCACGGCGCCCTCTCGTCTGTCGGTCATCAATCCCATTCGAGCGCTCCCTTGCGCCATTCGTAAATGAAGCCGATCGTCAGCACGCCGAGAAACGCCATCATCGACCAGAAGCCGAACAGCCCGGCTTCCTTGAACGCCACCGCCCAGGGGAACAGAAACGCCACTTCCAGGTCGAAAATGATGAACAGGATCGACACGAGATAGAAGCGGATGTCGAATTTCATCCGGGCGTCGTCGAAGGCCGGGAAGCCGCATTCATAGGCGGAGACCTTTTCCGGGTCGGGATGGTTCGGCGCGATCAGGAACGGGGCGGCCAGCAGCGCGAGCCCGATAAAGAGCGCGACGCCGAAAAAAATCACCAAAGGCAGATAGTTGGCGAGAAGCAAATTCATGGTCCACCGCATATCCGGCCGGGCTGCCCGCCGCCGCTGGCCCTCGCAACCGGCTCAAAGTTCATCGCAACGGCTTAACCGACCGCATGCGCGGGCGCAAGTGCGCCTTTCCACTTTCATGCCGCAAAGATAGGCCATTGCGCCTGCATATCCAATGCGCCATAGCGCCCCGCCCGCCGCCGCGCTCAGCTCGTTGCCCGGCGGCCCCAGGCGACGCGATACAGATCGAACCGCCGGTCCTTCAAATTGCGCACCGTCCCGGAGCCCCGCGCATTGCGCAGATCGGCCAGCCGCAGATCGGCAAAGGCGATGGTCTCGGTATTGGCGCCGGTGTCCGCTGCGACACCATCGCGGGAGAAGGCGAAGTCGCAAGGGGTCAGAATGCAGCTCTGGGCATAGTGGATGTCCATGTTCTCGACATTGGGCAGATTGCCGACGACGCCCGAGAGAACGACATAGCATTGATTCTCGATGGCGCGGGCCTGAGCGCAATAGCGCACGCGCAGATAGCCGCGCTGCTCGTCGGTGCAGAACGGCACGAACAGGATCATCGCGCCCTGGTCGATCAGGTGGCGCGCCAGTTCGGGGAATTCGCAATCATAGCAGATGAGCACGCCGATCGGTCCGCAATCGGTGTTGATCGCGTTGAGCTTGCTGCCGCCCTTCATATTCCACCAATAGGCCTCGTTCGGGGTCGGGTGGATTTTCTCCTGCTGGTGGACCGAACCGTCGCGAAGGCAGATATAGGTGACGTTCTTGAGGTCGCCGGCCTCGTCCTTGGTCGGATGCGACCCGGCAATGATGTTGATGTTGTAGCTCACCGCCAGATCGCTGACGAACTCCTGGAACCAGGCCGTATAGCTGCTCAGCCGCTCGATCAATTCGCTGGCCGAGAGGGCTTTTTCCTCCAGCGAAAGCAGCTCCAGGGTGAACAATTCCGGGAAGACGACGAAGTCAGAGCGGTAGTCGGAGGCGACATCGACGAAATATTCCACCTGTCGCGCGAACTCCTCCTTGGCGGTGATGCCGCGCATCTGGAACTGCACGGTCGCGACCCGCACGATGTCCTGCTTCGACATTTCGGGCGTCGCGGATTTCTCCGATGACCCCTCTTCCGCCAGCGGGTTGCGCCAAAGCATGTGGGCGGCATAGCCGAGCAATTCATAATCGCTCTCATCGTAATTCTTGATGACGCCGATCGGCTCGAACCCATTCGCCAGATGGAATTGAACCGCACTGTCGCGGATGCGGCGCGCCTGCACGGCTTCCAAATAGGCTTCAGGTGTGCGGTATTCGCGCCGCTGCCGGGCGAGCCCCGGCATCCGTCCGCCGAAGACGATACCCTTCAGGCTCCATTCCTGGCACAGCCGGCGCCTTGCGTCGTAGAGGCGCTGCCCGATGCGCAGCCGGCGATAGTCGCGATCGACGCAGACACCCATGCCATAAAGGTAATCGCCGTCGGTATCGTGGCGCGAGGCGAGGCCTTCAGCGGTAATCTCGTCCCAGCTATGGGGCTTGAGAGCAGCATCGCCGCCGATGATGAAGGTGGCGCAGTGTCCGACGATCTTGCCGCCCAAATCGGCGACAATCTGGCCTTCGGGGAAATTGTTGATCTGGCTGCGGGTTGCTCGCTCGTAATCGTAAGGGGGCGAGTTATAGGTGCGGCGGCTGAGATCGGCGATCGCGTCAATGTCCGAATACCGCGCAAGGCGGACGACGAGTTTTTCCTTCATAAGAGCCGATCTTATGCGCCGAGCACATTCCTCTGTTTGGGTCTTGCCGGACCGGGTCTCTCAAGCGGCCGACAAGGTATACTTAATGGCTTTGTGAGGAATTGCGACGCTTTACTGTTGGGCGGAAGGGCGCATGGCCGCAGCCCGGCCTATGCTCTCCGCCTCGCGCCGCCATCCCACAGGCGGACGGGTGCGGCCGCGAAGCCCTCGAAGGCGCGCCGGAAATTGTCGCCCTGGCCATCCGGGGCGCCCCCCGATCCGATAACGATCTCGCCGCCGCCGCTGACGGCCTTGCCGATCTGGCGCAGCATCGCCGCTGCATCGCGCAGGCTGCGAACGAGCAGGACCTTGTTGCCGAGCACCAGCCGGCCGAGCGAGAAATCCGCCAGCAGATGAATGAGCGACAGGCGTCCCCGGCTGCCGAGATGTCCGGCGACCTGTTCCAGACCGTCACGCTCCGCGTTGAGGAAAATCAGCTCGGCCCTTTTCTCCGCATCGGCGATGAGCGGGGATACGTCCCTGGCGCTGGGATCGACGAAAATGACGGCGGGTTTTCCCTTGGCCGCGCCCGGCATTCCGGCTCGAAATTTAACGGCGGAGCCGCCGACGCCGAAAATATTGTAATCCTGCATGAGGCAACCCGTGAAATGAACAGGATAAAATGATTGGACGGCAAACGTTTGAACGCGCGCGGATTTAACCTTGAGTTGTACCCAGGGTCAATGCGCAATCGCCGATATAGGGGTTCCTGTCAACAGTGGCTTGCCGCTCCCGGCTCGCGGACAGGCATGTCAGGAGCGGCGGCTCTATGCGCGCCACCTATCGGGGCGCCATGCGGATCGCACCGTCGAGGCGAACCAACTCGCCGTTGAAATAGCCGTTCTCGATCATCTGCATGGCCAGCGAGGCATATTCGGCAGGTTGGCCCAGCCGCTTGGGATAGGGCACGGATGCGGCAAGCGCCGCCCTCACATGCTCTGGAAGGCTGGCGAGCAGGGGCGTTTCGAACAGGCCCGGCAGGATGGTGTTGACGCGGATGCCCTCGCTCATCAGGTCGCGCGCAATCGGCAGCGTCATGCCGAGAATGCCGGCTTTCGACGCGCTGTAGGCGGCCTGCCCGATCTGCCCATCCTGCGCGGCGACGCTCGCCGTATTGACGATGGCGCCCCGGTCGCCGTCATCGAGCGGCGGCAAGGTGAGCATGCCCGCCGCCGATTTGGCGATGCAGCGGAAGGTGCCGATCAGATTGACCTGGATCACCCGCTCGAAGCCGTCGAGCGGGAAATGGCTGATCGCGCCGCCCTGTTTATTGCGCGATGCGGTTTTGACCGCGCTGGCGATCCCGGCGCAGTTCACCAGCACCCGCTCCTGGCCGTGCGCCTGCCTCGCTTTGGCGAAGGCGGCATCCACTTCCGCGTCGGAGGTGACATTGACCTTGCAGAACACCCCGCCGATTTCGCCGGCGAAGGCCTCTCCCGCCTCTTCGTTGAGATCGAACACCGCAACCTTGACGCCCTTGCCCGCCAGAGCCTCGGCGGTGGCGCGGCCCAGGCCCGAGGCCCCGCCGGTCACGACCGCGCAAATCGAGGAATTCAGTTTCATCGGCGTCTCCTGACTGCTGCCTCTGTTTGGATCGATGCTGTAGCACCGCCGGCTTGGCTAAGACTATCGCGAAACAGCTGGATGCACATCGCAGGCGGCGGCGCGCGCCAACATCATCTGGCGTTCACGGGCATTGCGGGTGAGCGAGGCGGCGCGCTCGAACTCGGCCCGTGCCTCGCGCATGCGGCCCAACCTGAACAGCAGATCGCCGCGCACGACCGGCAGCAGATGATAGGCTTTGAGCGCGGGCTCGGCGCCGAGCGCATCGGCAATCTCAAGCGCCGCCTCTGGTCCATCGGCCATCGAGACCGCCACGGCGCGGTTCAGCTCCACCACCGGCGACGGCGCAATCAGCGCCAGCGCCCGATAGAGCGCGGCGATGCGCGTCCAGTCGGTCGCCGCCGCCGTCCGTGCGGTTGCGTGGCAGGCGGCGATCTCCGCCTGCACCCTGAACGGACCGGCCGCGCCGCCAGCCGCATCGGCGCGCGCCAAGGCCGCAAGGCCCCGGCCGATCAGCAAATGGTCCCAGCGGCTGCGATCCTGATCGGGCAGCAGGATCGGCTCGCCCTCCGGCCCGGTCCGCGCCTTGAAGCGCGACGCCTGGATTTCCATCAGCGCGACGAGACCGTGCACTTCCGGCTCGGCTGGAATGAGTTCGGCGAGGATGCGGCCGAGCCGCAGCGCCTCTTCGCAAAGCGCCGGCCGCATCCAGTCGTCACCGGCGGTCGCGGAATAGCCTTCGTTGAAAATCAGGTAGATCACCTCAAGCACCGAAGCGAGACGCGCGGCCAGCTCCGGCCCCACCGGCGTCTCGAACGGCACTTGCGCCTCGCTCAGCGTTTTTTTCGCCCGGACGATGCGCTGCGCGATAGTCGGCTCGGCGATGAGAAAGGCGCGCGCGATCTCCTCGGTGCGCAGGCAGCCGAGCAGCCGCAGCGTCAGCGCGACGCGCGCTTCAGGGGACAGAACCGGGTGGCAGGCGGTGAAGATGAGGCGCAGCAGGTCATCGCCGATGCGATCGTCGAGCGAGGCGTCCGGATCGGGTGCGGTCAGCTCCTGTTCGAGCTGCGCCTCACGCCCAAGTTCCTCATGCTTGCGATCGAGCAGCTTGCCCCGGCGCAGCAGGTCGATGGCGCGGAATTTTCCGGCGGCCATCAGCCAGGCGCCCGGATTGCGCGGAATGCCCTCCTGCGGCCATTGCTTCAGGGCGGCGAGAAGCGCGTCCTGCGCCAGGTCTTCCGCGAGGCCGACATCGCGCACGATGCGCGCCAGACCCGCGATCAGCCTCGCCTGCTCGATGCGCCAGACGGCGTCGATGGCGCGATGTGTGTCGGCAGCACTCATAGCCGCCGATCACACCATCATCATCGCGCCGGCGCAAGACCGGCGGCGCCGTTATTTCGATTTGCCGCCCTTGCCCTTTTCCTGCATCTCGGAAAAGCCGGAAGCCGCCTTCTGGACGTCCGGCGGGAAGTCGGCCATCTCCTGCACCTGCCGGATTTCGATCATCTCGTTCGGGCCTGCCGGGCAGCGCTTGGCCCATTCGACCGCCTCTTCCTTCGACTTCACCTGGATCATCCAATAGCCGCCGAGCACTTCCTTGGCCTCTGCAAAGGGGCCATCAGTGACCTTCGGCTTGCCGTCGGCGAAGGTGACGCGCGCGCCCATCGATGGCGGATGCAGGCCGTCGAGCGCCAGCAGCACGCCGGCCTTCTGCAGCTCCTGATTATATTTCATCATCGCCTCCACCGCCTTAGCCTCGGGCGTGGTGCCGGGCGCGGCGGTTTCGTAGCCCTTCGGGATCATCAGCATCATGAAACGCATGGTTCCGTCTCCTCATCGTTTGCTATCTGGAGCGCGCCGAACGCGGCCTCGCTCTATTGTCACGTCGAGCGAGCCCTGGCGAGATCGACATCGCCGCCGCATTTTTTTTCTAATTCTCGATTGCCTGATAGGCGGAGGTCCAGAAATCGGCATAGGTGGGCGGCGCGGCGGGCGAATCCATGACGCGCTGCGTCATCAGGATGCCCACCATATCCTCTTGCGGATCGGAATAGCCCGACGTGCCATAGCCGCCATCCCAGCCGAAGCGGCCCGGCACATTTTCCAGCGTGTCGCGCTTTGTGATCACCGACAGGCCCAGGCCCCAGCCACGGGTTTCCCAGAAGCCGGGGAAGAAGGGCGAGGCGGCCTTCTGCTCCGGGGTGATCTGGTCGGTGGTCATCAGCTCGACCGATGGCCGCGATAGGATGCGGCCCTGCCCATAGCGGCCTTTGTCCAGCATCATCCGGCAGAAAGCGTAATAGTCGTCGACGGTGGAGACGAGGCCGCCGGACCCTGATTCGAACGCGGGCGGCGAGGCGAACCGCCCGCCGCGCGCTTCGTCGAACACGGCCAGATCCTTGCGCTGTCCGCCCTCCGTCCAGTAGCAGGTGGGGAGGCGATCGAGCTTGTCCGCCGGCACGCTGAAGCCGGTATCCTTCATGCCGAGCGGCTCCAGGACGCGCTCGCGCAGCACCTCACCGAAACTCTTGCCGCAGACGCGGGCGATCAGCACGCCGAGAATATGCGAGCCGGTATCGTAGAGCCAGCGCTCGCCGGGCTGATGCACCAGCGGTAGGCTGCCATAGCGCCGCATCAGCTCGTCCGGCCCGACCGTCGGCAGGAACGGCCCCGGCGCAACCCCGGCCTCCGACATCGCCTTCTGGATCGGATGCTTTTCCGGATAGACCATCACCGCGCCCAGCCCCAGCCGGAAGGTGAGCAGATCGCGCAGCGTGATGGGGCGATGCGCCGGCACGGTATCGGTCACCTCGCTGTCGAGGCTGCGCAGCACCTTGCGATCGGCCAGCTCTGGCAGCCAGGGATCGACCGGATCGTCCAGCCGCAGCCGGCATTCCTCCACCAGCGTCATCGCCGCCGCCGCCGCGACCGGCTTGGTCAGCGAGGCGATACGGAAGATGGTGTCGCGGGCCATCGGCACGGTGCCGCCCAAATCCTGCTGGCCGATGGCATCGACATGCACCTCGCCGCGCCGCGCGACCAGCGTCACGAGGCCGGGCACATAGCCGCTCTCGACGTGGCGGCTCATCGTTTCATGCATGCGGGCGAGCCGCGATTTGGAGAAATTGGCGTCACTCATTGTCCGCTCCATTGCCTTGGCGTTTCCATAGTCGTGGACCGTTCCGCGTCGCCTGCCGGGTCATCTCTATTGCTGCGATACGAAGGCGCCGTCCCTGTAGGTCGGGCCGAAATACACGGTGACCGAGGCAATCCTGTCGCCGTCGAAGGTGAGGAATTCGGTGTTGCGGAATTCCTTGCCGTCTTTCGTCACCACCCGGTAGAGCACGAAGGCTTCGGCGCCTTTTTCGAAAACCCGTTCGATGTCGAAGCTGGCGAACCGCTCATTGTTGGGCCAGCACCTCTCGAAATAGACGGCTTTGCCGATGGCATCGTCATAGGGGCTGGTGAAGGTGAACTCATCGGCAAGGACAGCCTCGAAGACCTCGCGGTCCTTGGCGACGAAGGCGCCGTAAGCGGCGCGGATGATCTCGGATCTGCTCTTTCGCGGCATGATTGGCGCTCCTCATTCCGGCGATTGTGGAAAATATTTGAGGTAGGGCTCGGCTTCGCGAACCACCCGCGCGAAGGACGGACGCTGCGTCAGCCGGGCGAAATAGGCGGCGATGCCGGCATGCGTTTCGCCGAACGGCGCGACCTTGTTGGCGTAGAACAAAGCCGGCGCGGCGGCGCAATCGGCCATTGTGAACGCATCGCCCGCCGCCCACGGTCTCGACTGCATGGTATGATCGATCATGCCATAGGCCGTCTGCATGAGCGCCCTCGCCTGCTCCACACCATGCGGATCGTTCATGCCCGGCGGGCGCAGGCGGTCGGTGACGATCTTCTGCATCGGCTCATGCACGTAGATGTCGTAGAAGCGGTCGCCGAAACGCACCTCCAGCGCCAGCGCCGGATCGGACGGAATGAGCCGCGTGCCGCCCGGATAATGTTGATCCAGATATTCGATGATGATGCTGGACTCCGCCACCGTGCGATCCCGCGCCTCGTCGCGCAAGACAGGCATTTTGCCGATCGGCCATAGCCGCTTGAACGTCGCGCTCGAAGCCGCGTCGCCCAAATCCACCAGCTGCGGCGTAAACTGCGTTCCGTTTTCGTAAAGCGCGATCAGCACCTTCTGGCAAAAGGATGCGAGCGGGTGCATGTGAAGCTGCAACGACATGGAGATCTCCCTTGTTTCTCCCGGCAAAAACCGATTGCATTTAGCAACTGGTTGCACGTTAGGTCAACCGATGGCATATTGCAACTGGTTTTTTCCGAGGTATCGAATGAGCGTCGATCCGAGGTCCGGCTGTCCGATCAATCTGACGCTTGAGGCGGTTGGCGACAAATGGAGTCTGCTGATCATCCGCGACATGATCTTCGGCAACCGGCGCCATTTCCGGGAGTTGCTGACCAAATCGGAAGAAGGCATTGCCTCCAACATTCTCGCCGACCGGCTGAAAATGCTGGTGCAGCGCGGCATCATCACCAGGGCGGACGACCCCAGCCACAAGCAGAAGGCGATCTACAGCCTCACCGAGCAGGGCATCGAGCTGTTGCCTGTCCTGGCGCAGATGGCCGTCTGGGGGCGCAAATACCTGCCCGTCAGCGAAGAACTCGGCATCCGCGCGCAATTGCTTGGGGAAGGCGGACCGGCCATGTGGGACGAGTTCATGTCGGAGCTGCGCTGCACACATCTGGGCGTCGACGACCGGCCAAAGGGGAAGCGCGGCGGTCCTTCCGTCGCCGAACGCCTGCAGGCGGCCTATCTGGACGTTGTCGCCAAATGCCGCCCCCCGACTTAGAGCGGCCACGTTTTGGGCTAGGATCAGCCCCGGTCCGCTCGATTCGTCCGTGCACGGGCCGATCGCGTGACGTCGCTTTACCCAGCTCATTCAGGAGGTGCCGATGCTGACCGTCCTCGCCATCATCGCGGTAGGCGCCGCCATTACCATCGTGGTGGTGCTTCTGCTCGCGGCGGCAAAGCCCGACATATTCCATGTCGAGCGCACGACGGAGATTGCCGCGCCGCCAGAACGCATTTTTCCGCTGATCAACGATTTTCGCCATTGGCGCTCCTGGTCGCCTTACGAGAAGCTGGACCCGGCGATGACGCGAACCCTCAAAGGCGCCGAAAGCGGCAAGGGGGCCATCTATGAATGGAGCGGAAAAGGCAAGGTTGGCCAGGGGCGCATGGAGATCGCCGACACCGCGCCGCCGTCGAAAATCGCCATCGACCTGCATTTCGAAAAGCCGTTCAGAGCCGACAATACCGCCCTGTTCAGGCTCGAACCGCGCGGGGACACCACCAAGGTGATCTGGGCCATGAACGGCAAGAGCCCGTTCGTGAGCAAGATCATGCGGACCGTCTTCAACATGGACCGGATGATCGGCAAGGATTTCGAAGCCGGCCTCGCCAATCTGAAGGCCATCGCGGAGACATAATGCCAGAGCCTTTCCGCTCCGATTGAATCGGAGCGGGGCTCTAACTTTCTGTTTGGTCGCCCGGCGTAGCCTTACCCCGCGATCAGCGCCCGGCAGGATTCGCGGATAATCAGCTTTCCTTGCAGCACGAGCGGGCGCGGCGCCTCTTCGATGCTGCCGGCGAGGCGGCCGAGCAGCAGCTTCGCCGCCAGTTCGCCGATCTCCTGGACCGGCTGCGCGATGGCGGTCAATTGCGGGCGCAGCACATCGGCCCAGGGGAAATCGTCGAAACAGGCAACGGAAATATCCTCGGGGCAAAACAGCGCCAGATCGCGGATCGCCTTCAGCACGCCGATGACCATCAGATTGTTGGCCGCGAAGATCGCGGTCGGGCGATCCGGCAAGGTAAGGAGTTCGCGGGCCCCGCGGTAAGCGTCGGCCTCGCGGAAATTGCCCAGGCGCATCAGATCGTCCTCGAAAGCAACCCCCGCCGCCTTCAGCGCGCTGCGATAGCCCGCCAGGCGTTCGCGCCCGGTCGAGGTATCGAGCGCTCCGGAAATGTAGCCGATACGCCGGTGGCCCAGACCAAGCAGATAGGTGATGGCTTCCATGACGGCCGGCTGGTTGTTGAGGATCACGGCGTCGGTGTCGATGCCGTCGCAGATGCGGTCGATCAGCACGACGGGAATATCGGTGCCGCCCAGGATGCGCTTCAGATTGGCATCGTCGCCCGCCGGCGCGATGATGAGGCCGTCCACCATCCGGTCGAGCAGCAGGCGGATTTGATTGTCCTGTGTCTCGACATCCTCGTCATTGGAGCACAGCATCACAGCATATCCGGCATGATGCATCACCTCCTGTATGGCCGAAACCACATCGGTAAAGAAGGGGTTGGTGATGTCCGCGACCGTGAGGCCGATGGTGCGGGTGGTCCCCATTTTGAGGCTGCGGGCGATCGCGTTGCGCTTATAGCCGATCGCGCCGATGGTGTGCTCAATCCGCGCGGTGAGTTCGCGGCTGACGATGCCGGTTCCGTTGACGACGGCGGATACGGTTGCGACGGAAACACCGGCCGCCTTCGCCACATCCAGCATGGTGGGCGCGGTGGATCGGCGCGGGCGTCTCGGCTTATCCTCGGTCATATCTGGGGGCGCTATGGTCTGAACGCTGCCGCATGGCTTGACACTATCGAAACGTTTAGATTAATTTCGTTCAGCGGACAAGACTTGGATGGGGCCCTGTCATGCGCCATGCCGATCAGGTCAGACATGAAACACCGGCGGGCCAGTCCGCCGCGGTACTGACGGCGAGCGGCATTTCCAAGCATTTCGGCGGGGTGACCGCCCTCAGCGACGTCAGTTTCGATCTGCGGCCCGGCGAAATCCATGCGCTGATGGGCGAAAACGGCGCCGGCAAATCGACGCTGATGAAGATCCTGGCGGGCATCCATACCGACTATGAGGGCGAGGTCACGCTCGGCGGCCGCCGGTTGCGCCTCGCCAATGTGCGCGATGCCGAAGCGGCCGGCATTGCGATCATTCACCAGGAACTGAACCTCGTCCCGGAACTGAGCGTTGCCGACAACATCTTCCTCGGGCGCGAGCCGCTGATCGCGGGGCTGATCGTCGATCGCCGCGCGGGCAGCCGCGCCGCCCGCGCCCTGCTTGACCGGCTGGGCATCGAACTCGATCCCGAAGCGCGCGTCGGATCGCTGCGCGTCGGCGAGCAGCAACTGGTCGAGATCGCCAAGGCGCTGTCGAGCGAGGCGCGCATTCTCATCATGGACGAACCGACATCGGCGCTGTCCCCGGCCGAGTGCCGGCGGCTGTTCGCGATCATCCGCCAACTGGCCGAGGACGGCGTCGCCATCGTCTATATTTCGCACCGGATCGACGAGGTGATGCAGCTCGCCGACCGCATCACGGTGCTGCGCGACGGGCAGCATGTGCTGACCGAAAGCATGGAGGCGATGAACGAGAATGCGATCATCGCCGCCATGGTCGGGCGAAGCCTGCTCGATGCAAACCGCGGCGGGCGGGACAAGACCGGCGAGGTGATCCTGTCGGTGCGCGGCCTTTCCTTGTCCAAACCGCAGCGCCAAGGCGCAAAGCAAGTTCTGGACGGCGTCGATTTCGATCTTCATGCGGGCGAAATTTTGGGGATAGCCGGCCTGCTCGGATCGGGGCGCACCGAGATCCTGGAGACGATCTTCGGCTCCACCACGGGCGAGGCTTCGGGCGAGATCTTTATCGACGGCGAGCCGGCCGAGATCCGGTCGCCGCGCGATGCAAGGCGCCTCGGCATCGGGCTGGTCACCGAAGACCGCAAGACGCAAGGGCTGCATCTGCAATCCTCGATCACCGACAATATCGCCCTGCCCTTGACCGGCCCGCTGGCGCGTTTCGGCATCCGCTCCTTTGCCGCCGAGGCCGGGCTTGCGCATGATGCGGTCGAGGCGCTGGGCGTCAGATGCGAGAGCATCGCGCAGGCCGCCGGCACCTTGTCGGGCGGCAATCAGCAGAAGATCGTCATCGGCAAATGGCTGGCGACCAAACCGCGCGTGCTGCTGCTCGACGAGCCGACGCGCGGCATCGACGTGGGCGCCAAGCGCGAGATCTACGATCTGGTGTTCGCGCTGGCGCGGCAGGGGCTGGCAATCGTCGTCGTCAGCTCGGAACTGCCGGAACTGCTGCTGCTGGCCGACCGCATCCTCATCATGTCGGAGGGCCGCCAGACGGGCCTCGTCGCCCGTGCCGAGGCGAGCGAGGAACGCCTCATGCAGCTCGCCGCGCCGCGCGAAGCCCGCGGCAAGGCGGTCGCATGAGCGCGTTCAAACTCCTCTCCCGGACGAAGCTCTATTGGGGCCTGATCGCCATCTTCCTGATCGGCGTGCTGTTTTCACCGGTCACCTCGTCCGGCAAGAACATCTTCCTCTCCTCCGGCAATCTGCTCGACGTGCTGCGCCAGGTGTCGACGACCGGACTGATCGCCACCGGCATGACGGCGGTCATCATCACCGGCGGCATCGACCTTTCCGTCGGTTCGCTGATGGCGATCTCCAGCGTCGTCTGCGCCATGCTGCTGACGGTCCCCGGCTATACGCCGGCGGTGCTGATGGGCGTGCCGACGGTCGGCGCTGGTGGCGCTGCTTCTCGGCATCGTCATCACCCGGTTCGTATTCTCGAACCTGCAGAAAAGCCGCATGCGGGGCGTGCAGTCCCGCGAGGCGGGTCTCGATACTGTCAGAGGCGTGATCGTGCCCGGCCTTGCGGGCCTGGCGCTATGCGGCCTCGCCCTGTGGTTCCTGCTGCCGCAGGTGGAGACGAAGTTCGGCGTGCTCGGCGTTCTGCTGGTAGCGCCATCGCGTCGGGCTTCTGTTCGGCGCCATCAACGGCGTCATCATCGTCGCCGGGCGGCTGCAACCCTTCATCGTGACGCTGGCGATGATGGTGACGGCGCTGGGCGTCGCGCGCCTCACCGCCGGACAGAACAACGCGGTGCTGCCGGTCTATACCGGATCGAACGCCACCGCCGATTTCGACATGCTGCGCTCGCTGGTGTTCGGCGTCATCCCGATGCCGGGCCTGTTCTTCATCGCCGCGATCCTGATCTACGGCGCGGTGCTGCGCTTCACGCCTTTCGGCCGCTATGTCTACGCCATCGGCGGCAATGAGGAAGCGACGCGCCTATCCGGCATCGCCATCGGCCGGGTAAAAATCGCGACCTATGCCGTGTCTGGGCTGCTGGCGGGCATCGCGGCGGTGCTCTATGTCGCGCAATATCGCCAGGGCAAGCCGGATGCCGGCGCCGGGCTGGAACTCGACGCGATCGCCGCGGTGGTCATCGGCGGCACCAGCCTGATGGGCGGGCGCGGCAGTCTCATCGGTACCTTTTGCGGCGTGCTGATCTTCGGGCTGCTCTCGAACATTCTGCAGCTCCACAACATCAATTCCAACCTTCAGCTCGTGCTGAAAGGACTGATCATCGTCGGCACCGTGCTCGTACAGGAGCGCAATGCCGCCGATCTTTTCGCCTATCTGCGCCCGCCGGGGCGGCGATCGGCGCAACAGCAAACGTCCGCGTCAAAGCGGCCGTCAAACGAGACCCCGTCTCGAAACATTGGAGGAAACGCAATTGAAACGCCGTGAATTTTTGAAGCTCGCCGCCATCGCAGCCGCGCTGATGGCGACATCGGCCCTGCTGCCGGGCGGCTCCGCCCTTCGCCCAGGCGAAGAAATACAAGATCGGCTTCTCGCAGGCCACCACGATCGAGCCCTGGCGCGCCCAGTTCAACAAGGACATCATCGCCGAGGCCGCCAAGCACCCGGACGTCGATCTGATCATCACCGACGGTGAAGACAAGACCGAGAAACAGGTGGCCGATGTCGAAAACCTGATCCGCCAGGAAGTCGACGCGCTGCTGGTCTCGCCGAAGGAATCCGCCGGCTTGACCGGCGTCGTGCAGCAGGCGATCGACGCGAAAATCCCGGTCTTCGTGCTCGACCGCAACGTCAACACCGACCAGTACACGCAGTTCGTCGGCGGCGACAACAAGCTGATCGGGCGCGCCGCGGGCGAATATGCCGTCGAGTTGCTGGGCGGTTCGGGCAAGGCCAAGGGCAATGTCGTCGAGATCTGGGGCGGCCTTGGCACGCAGCCCGCGCATGACCGCCATGACGGCTTCCACGAAAAGACCGACAAGGAGCCCGGCATCAAATATCTGCTCGACCAGCAGTCCGGCGACTGGAAGCAGGACCAGGCGTACAACATCATGGCGACCGCGCTGCGCAACAACGAGAAGATCGACCTCGTCTATGGCCACAACGATCCGATGGCCTATGGCGCCTATCTTGCCGCCAAGGACGCCGGGCGCGAAAAGGAGATGAAGTTCATCGGCATCGACGCGCTGCCGAACGAAGGCGTCACCTGGGTCAATAAGGGCGAGCTGACCGCGACCTTCCTCTACGCGACGCCCGGCGCCGAAGGCCTGCGCCAGGCGCTGAAATTCCTCAAGGGCGAGAAGGTGGAAAAAACCATCACCTTGGACACGATGAAGGTGACCAAGGACAATGCCGCCAAGATCATGAAGGAACACGGCCTGTAAAAGACGCTTTGCCGGGCCGCGCACATTGCGGCCCGGCTGTTCCTCGCGCAAAGGCACGCCTCGACACCGTTGCAACCGCGGCGCGAACTGGCTATTGACGTCGGATGACCGTGCCGATCTCACGACGCGCCTTGCTCGCCGCAGCTCTGGGCGGATTTGCGGCCTGCGTCCCCGGTGAAGCGCTGCTGGCGCAATCCTCGAAGCTAAGCTTCGACGGCTGGGTGCGCCAGTTCCGCGCCCGCGCCAAGGCGCGCGGCATTTCCGATGCCGTCTATGACAGCGTCATGCAGGGCCTCAAGCCCGACGTTTCGGTCTATGCGCTGGACCGCGCGCAGCCGGAGTTCCGCGAAAAGGCTTGGCAATATCTGAACCGGCGCGTATCCGACTGGCGGATCGCGACGGGCAAGGTCCGCGCCCGCGAGCATGAGGCGCTGCTGACGCGCATCGAGAAGGATTACGGTGTCAGACCGCTATATCATGCTGGGGCTGTGGGGGATGGAATCCGCCTTCGGCGATGTGGTCGACAACCCCAAGCATATGCGCCCGGTATTCCCGGCGCTCGCCGCGCTTGCCTGGGGCGAGCCGCGCCGCCGCGGCTATTGGGAAAAGGAGCTGCTCAACGCCCTGGTGATCGTGCAGCGCGGCTGGGGACGCCCGGCGCAGATGATCGGCTCCTGGGCCGGCGCCATGGGCCATACGCAGTGGATGCCGGAGGTCTGGCTGAATATGGGCGTCGATTATCGACCGCGACGGGCGCATCTCGCCGTTCGAGCCGGCCGACGCGCTGGCGGGCACGGCGCGCTATATCGCGGAGCGCGGCAATTACCGGCGCGGCGAGCATTGGGGCTATGAGGTGAAGCTGCCCGCACGGATCAGCGCGCGCAGCGGTGGGCGGCGCAGCATCGCGGCCTGGAGCAGGCTGGGCGTGCGGCGGGCGAACGGCAAGGAGTTTCCGCATCCGAAGGAACAGGCGCGGCTCTGGCAACCCGCATTGCACGGCCCGGTTTTCCTCATCACGCAGAATTTCCAGGCGGTGAAATCCTACAATCCGTCCGGTCTCTACACGCTCGCCATCGTGCATCTGGGCGACCGGATCGCCGGGGGCGGCCCGATCCTGCGCGCCCTTCCCCGGCGGCGAGCGGCCGCTGACCTTGGCCGAATTGCAGGAAGTGCAGAAGCGGTTGACCGCGAGCGGCTTCAATACGGGCGGCACGGACGGCCGGATCGGCCAGGACACGATGCGCGCCGTGCGCGATTTCCAGCTCAAGGCCGGCATCCAGCCAGCGGACGGCTATGCCGGGCTGAAGGTTCTGGCCAAGCTGCGGCAGACCGGCTGACCTCGGGCGCGACGGCGGCGGCTTTCTCTCTGCCATTGCAATGAAGCGTCGAAGGCGCATCCCGCAATCCACAGGCACGCCATCCCTAATGAGGGAATAACGGGGAAAGAAAAACCGGAACATTGATTTACACGGTCGGCTTACGCTTTGTCCTTATCATGTTCAATTAAATTTCCTCGCCCCCGGTGAAATATGAATTTGCAGATCCTGAAATCGTCGGCGGCCGACGCCGCGCACGCTGCTACGCCGTGTCGGCTCTGCGGCACGAACCTGCGCCACAGCCTTGTCGATCTGGGCATGTCGCCGCTCTGCGAAAGCTTCCTGAAAGCCGATCGAAATCGACGCGATGGAGCCGTTCTTCCCGCTTCACGCGCTGGTTTGCGACGAATGCTTTCTGGTGCAGCTCAAGCAATATGTCACCCCGGAGCACATCTTCCGGGAATATGCGTATTTCTCGTCCTATTCGACGAGCTGGGTCGCCCACGCCAAAGCCTATTGCGAGATGATCGCCAAGCGGCTCGGCCTCGGCGCGGACAGTCTCGCTGTCGAGCTGGCCAGCAATGACGGCTATCTGCTGCAGCATTTCCTGCCGCTCGGCGTGCCGGTGCTCGGCATCGAGCCGGCCGCCAATGTCGCCGAGGTCGCGATCGCCAAGGGCGTCCCCAGCCTCACCGAGTTCTTCGGCGTCGCGCTGGCGCAGCGCCTCGTGGCGGAGGGCAAGCAGGCCGATCTGATCGCGGGCAACAACGTGCTCGCCCAGGTGCCGGACCTGAACGATTTCGTCGCCGGGATGCAGATCCTGCTGAAGCCGGAAGGCGTCATCACGCTGGAGTTCCCGCATCTGGAACGGCTGATGGCGGAAAACCAGTTCGACACCATCTATCACGAGCATTTCTCCTATTTCTCCTTCGTCACCGTGGAGAAAATGGCCGCCCGGCACGGGCTGAAGCTGATCGATGTGGAGGAACTGCCGACGCATGGCGGCTCCTTGCGCGTCTATCTCGCCCATGAGAGCGCCGCGCATCGCCCCTCGCCCGCCGTGGCGGCGCTGCTCGCCCGCGAGGAAGCTCAGGGCTTTCTCGATCTCGCGACCTATGCCTCATTCGCCGAACAGGTGAAGCGCACCAAGCGCAAGCTGCTGGCGGCGCTGATCGCCATCAAGAACGAGGGCAAGACCATCGTCGGCTATGGCGCGCCGGGCAAGGGCAACACGCTGCTGAACTATTGCGGCATCGGCACCGACTTCCTCGACTTCACCGTCGACCGCAACCCTTACAAGCACGGCCGCTTCACGCCGGGCATGCACATTCCCATCCGCCCCGTGGAGGCGCTCGCAGAAGCGCGGCCAGACTACATCTTCATCCTGCCGTGGAACCTGAAGCAGGAAATCATCCAGCAGCTGACCGGCTCCGGCGCCATTTCGGCCAAATTCATCGTGCCGATCCCGGAAGTCATCATCATCGACCCGAAGGACATCCGCTCATGAAAGTCGTTCTGTTCTGCGGCGGCCTCGGAACGCGCATCCGGGAATATTCCGAAAGCATCCCCAAGCCCATGATCCCCGTCGGCCATCAGCCGATCATGTGGCACATCATGCAGTATTACAGCCAGTATGGGCACCGCGACTTCGTGCTGTGCCTGGGCTATAAGGCCAACATCATCAAGGACTTCTTCCTCAATTACCGGCCGCAATCCTTCGCCGATTGCGTCGTGTCGCAGCATGGCGAGAAGGTGGAATTCCTCAGCGCGCTGCCGGAGGATTGGCGCGTCTCGCTGATCGACACCGGCATCTGGCGCAATATCGGCGAACGGCTCTGGGCGGTGCGCGATCACGTCAAGGGCGAGGAGATGTTCCTGGCCAATTACAGCGACGGGCTCTCGGACGTCAATCTGAACGAGGTGATCGACAAGTTCAAGCGCAGCGGCAAGATCGCCTGCTTCCTCGCCATCCGTCCGCCGCTCACCTATCACCTCGTCGATATGGAAGACGATGGCAGGGTGCGCGAATTCCGCGCCTCCGACCGCTCCGACATCTGGATCAATGGCGGCTATTTCATTCTGCGCCCGCAGATTTTCGACTATATGCGCCCCGGCGAGGAGCTGGTGCTGGAGCCGTTCAAGCGGCTCATCGCCGACAATCAGCTCATGGCCTTCAAGCATGAGGGCTTCTGGCGCTCCATGGACACGCTGCGCGACCGGCAATTGCTGGAAGATCTGGTCGAAAAGGGCAACATGCCCTGGGTCGTCCAGCCGGAGGCGGCGCCGAGCAGCGTCGCCCTTCCTGGCGGCGGGCGAATGAGAGCGCTGCCGCTCGCCCGGCCGGGCGAGCCGCTCTCCGTTCTGTGCCTGGGCGCGCATTCGGACGATATCGAAATCGGCGCCGGCGGCACGATCCTGGGCTGGCTGGCCGCAGGGGTCAGGGTGCACGCGCATTGGTGCGTGCTGAGCGCGAGCGGCGCCAGGGCCGATGAAGCCGCCGGGTCGGCCAACGCGTTTCTCGAAGGCGCCGCCGAACCGACGCTGGAGCTGAAAGATTTCCGCGACGGGTATTTTCCCCATCAGCCCGAGGTCAAGGACTGGTTCGAGGATCTGCGGCGCCGCGTCCGGCCGGATGTGGTGCTCACGCATCGCCGCGACGACGCGCATCAGGATCACCGCCACGTCTGCAATCTCACCTGGAACAGCTTCCGCGACCATCTCATCCTCGAATATGAAATTCCGAAATGGGACGGCGACACCGCCCAGCCGAATGTCTACATGCCGCTGGCGGCCGACGATCATGGAGCGCAAGACGGCGCTGCTGCTCCGGCATTTCGGCACGCAGCGCTCCAAGGACTGGTTCGACGCCGAGACCTTTCGCGGCCTCGCCCGCCTGCGCGGCATGGAATGCCGGGCGCCCGAGCGCTACGCCGAAGGCTTCGTGATGCGCAAGGCGGTGCTGGGCTAGCGCACGATCGGGAAAAGTGGACGCCGGTTTTCCCGAAAAATCGTGCGAAAATAATGAAATTTAGAGCAAGATCGATTCCGCCTAATCCGATCCCGCTCTAGAGCGCTTCCCGAAAGATGTTACGCGGCTTCCGGATAAGAAGCGCGGCAGGCGAAGGTTCTAGCCACGTCGTCCCGGAAGACGCGTTAGCGGCTATCCGGGATCCAATGCCGGCGCCGCCGATCGATCGCAAAAATTTGGGAGAGTAGGCCCCGGCTCTGCCGGCCGGTGCGACAAGGTTTCAGCCCTCGCTTGCCACATTTATCCGGCGCTGCACCACTTGCGACGGCCGGCCCACCAGATGGGCCTCCACCCCGTCATTCAGCGCCCGCGCATAAATCTCTAGCGCGCCGTCCAGCGCGTCGACCGTGCAATCGATGTCCGCATCCGAATGCGTGTAGCTGACCGTCAGCGACGGCGCGATGACGCCGCGCCGGATCATCTCCTGCAGGAACAGCGTAGCGGAACGCCTGGCTGGGCTGGCCGTCCATGCCGCGCGTGCCGTAGAGCAGGCAGACCGGTCGGCCGCTCAGCGTGACATGATCGCCCAAACCGCGCCGTGCGATCGCTTGCGCGAGCCCGGTGCGCAACCTGTCGCCCGCCGCCGTCAGCCGCTCGACCACCGGCTCCTCGTCATAGATGCGCATCGTCGCCATGGCGGCGGCAAGCGCATGCGTCTCGGCGCCATGGGTGGTGGAGAGCAGGAACACGCGCGGCTTGTCGGTATGATCGAGCCCGCCGAGCCGCATATATTCGCGCTGACCGGCGAGCGCCGAGATGGAAAAGCCGTTGCCCAGCGCTTTGCCGAAGGTGCACAGATCCGGCACGATGTCGTAGACATGCTGCGCGCCGCGCTTGTGCCAGCGAAAGCCGGTGATCATCTCGTCGATGATGAACAGCGCGCCGTTCGCGTGACACAGCGCTTTCAACTCGTGCAGGAAATCGTCGCGCGGGTCGTCGCTGCGGGCGGCTTCCAGGATGCAGCAGGCGATGCGGCCGGGATGCCGGGCGAACATCGCCCTGGCGCTCTCCAGATCATTGTAGCGGAACGTCACCGAGAGCGCGTTGATCGCCTCCGGCACGCCGGCGCCCATCGGCGTCGGGCCGATGAACCAGTCATCGACCGAGAAGAACGGATGATCGCCGCAATAGGCGACCAGATCGCGATCCGTATAGGCGCGGGCGAGCTTCACGGCGGCCGAGGTCGCGTCCGAGCCGTTCTTGCAGAACTTCACCATGTCGGCGGTGCCGATCAGCGACAGGAAGCGCTCGGCGCATTCCACTTCCAGCGGGCTCGGCCGGGTGAAATTGCAGCCGCGCGACAGATCCGCCTTAACCGCCTCGACGACGGCCGGATAGGCATGGCCCAGGCCGACGGCGCGGTTGCCCATGCCATATTCGATATATTCGTTGCCGTCCGCATCCCACACATGGCAGCCGCTTCCGCGCGCGATGAAGCCAGGCGCCAGAACCGGATATTGGTCGTCGCCCTTGGCGTAGGTGTGCGAGCCGCCGGGGATGAGCCGATGCGCCCGTTTTTGCAGGTCGGCGGAAATGGGAAAGCGCGGGGAATGCAAAGTCACGCGGGTAAGCCTCACATTTCGGTGCAATCGCTTCGGCAGCGCTCAACGTCTGCGCGAAGCCCGCCAAAACTACACGGAAATGGTTAGCCCGACCTTATATCTCACGCCGTTTGTCACAGAAAAAGGCCGGAACGGGTCCGGCCTTCGCAATCCATCCGAGCCGGCCCGTGCGACTATTGTACGCGCGTCCAGGTCGGCCCCTGGCAGATGAGGCCGCCGAGCACGCAGCCCTGAAGCTTCAGGTGGGTCTTGTCGACCACTGTCACCGTGCCGCTATAGGTTTCTCCGTCGAGCGTGTTGTAGAGCTTGCCCGACCAGGTCGCCTCCCCGCTTTTCTTGCCGCCATTCATGATGGTGACGCCCACCACCGGCCGGTTGCGCAGCTTGGGATCGGGATTCTTTACGTCCTTGCGGCTCGGGTCGGTGACCTTGACGATGGTGGCGCAAAGTCCGCCGCCGCATTTCGCCACCTTGATGTGCGAGCCGTTTTCCGGATTGAGCCAGACGCCGAACGCGTCATCAGCCGATTGCGCGAAGCTCGGCCCCGCGCCGAAAACCAACACCCCGGCGCACAGCGCCGCCATTGCGAAACGCATCTTGTTACATCCTCCCTGATGACCGGCTGGGCCGGCACGATGTTCTTTCCCCGCGCATCCGCCGAAGAACCACGCGAGCCGTGAAATCTAGCACCCGTTGACCTTAGGGTAAAGGCAGGGGGAGGAGCGGGGATTGGCTCGTGTTGGGCTTCTGGTCAGTGGTGAAAGCGGACGCCAAGCCAAAGCGTCCCTAAGGACGAGGCCGCGCAAGCGTGTCTGGAGCATCGGACCGGAAAGCGCTAAGCAGATTTGGGGTGCCGCCGCCAAAACCAATCGATGAAGCGGCGTATCGGGCCGCGCCACTTACTGTCCTTTGAACCCGTTCGCCGCCGGGCCGGCGCTGCAGCAGGGTTGCTGACGCAGTTTGGCATAAGCCTCCATCAGCTCGCTCGCAAACTCGCCGGTCTGCTCCAGATAATTCGTGAAGACGTCCGCGCTGCACGCTCGCCACTCCGCGACATCTGCCGGGGCCAGCTCGTAGATCTGCATGCCCTTACTTCGGGCGAACTCGAAACCGGCGGTCTCCAGCATCGCCGCCCTCTCGCGGGCGCGGCGTTCGACGGTTCGCGCCTCCTTGATGAAGATTTGCTGCTGCGTTTCGCTGAGCTGCCGCCAACTATTCTCGTTGATGACAACGAGAAATTCGATTGTCGCGTGGTCGGTTTTCGTGACCGCGCGCGACACCTCCCACAGGCCCAGCGTCTTAACGGAGGCGATACCGCTCATGCTGGCGTCGATTGTGCCGTCCTTCAGCCTGTCATGGATTTTCGACGCGGCGACATCGATCGGCACGCCTCCGCAATATGTGACCAGACTGGCCATGGTCTCGCTGTTGACCCGCGTCTTTAGACCCTTGAGCTGATCGGGATTCCGGAGGTCTCCATCCTTCGTAGTATAAAACACTTGTGAGCCGATCGTTTGCCACCACAACACGCGTACTCCCATCGATATGAGGATCGCGTTGTCGATGAGCTGCCTCATTTCGCTGTCCGGGCTCGTCGCCGCGTGGACCAATGCCTCGAAATTGAACAGGAATGGCTGCTCCATGATGCTGGCCGCCGGAATAACCTTGGTGACCTGATTGAGGCCGGCGACGCCCATCTCGACCGCCCCGGATTTGACGGCGTCGAGAGCCTGGTAGTCGACATCAAGCTTATCGAGGATCTCGATTGTGACGGCATTTTCCGTCTCGCGCTCTACCGCGACCTTGAAATCGGCAACGCTCTTGCCTTGGAAAGGGTCGGTGATGGGGAACTGCAAGGTGAGCCTGAGTTTCAGCGGTTCGGCATGCCCCGGCGCTATCGCCAACACCGCGAGCAGTACGCAACAGGAAAAAACGCGAAAAATCTGTGCCGCCATAAAACGGAATGAATTGTAATTATATGGCAAGATATTGACGTGGACACAGTCGCGGCCCCGAAATGGTCCCGCTGCGGCCAAGGTTCACGGTGGTCGGCCAGGTTCATTCCGCACCCACGTCGGGCGTTTGGGTGATTTCCTGGAGGAGCGGGATGCAACGACGATCGACCGAAACGGCGTGAAATTTAACCGCCTTTGGATAGCAGAGCCGCATCGCGGATGCGGTTTAGGCCTCGATTGCTGCAAAAGCTCGAGACCGTCGCGCGATCCAAAGATCCGGTGGTCGGATTTCTAAGGACGGTTGCTGCACGCAAACCTATCAGGGCAACGCTGTCAGGTTTATGGGTCCTCGATAATCGCCCTCGACGTCTGGTTCAGTAAGGCGGGCCGGCCTCTCTTGTCATCCCTCGCGAGTTGAGTGGCCGGAGAGACGCGAGCGCGGAACTCGACCGAAACACGACCGAACGGAATTCGCTGTTCCCTTCCAAAAATGCTCAGCCGCCCGCGATGCATTTCGCGTCCCTCCTACCAACAACGGTTCAAAGGGCCAGGCGCAAATGTGGACGTCCGTCGGATGTCCGTTCCGCCGTCATGCCGGATCGGTCAACAACGCAGCTCACGCGCTGCCGGAATGCAGAAAAGCTGGCGAATTTCACGACATCGACCGGCTCATCGAACTTCAGCGTAACGCGGTAGCGATCGTCCGATCCAAGCGCCCCGACCCCGATCACCTCGGCGCGGAACGGCTGGCCCAGATATTCGCCGCTCACCCGCGCTCCCAGATCCACCGGGCATGATGGCGGCCGGTTTCCTATCGCGGCAAAGAGTGTGTTCCAATCCTTGTAGCCAAGTTGATAGGCAAGCAACTCCAGCGATCCGCTGTGGCCGACAAGCATCCCGTCACGCGCAAGACCCTCACGCAGCCTTTTCGCCTGACTTTTTAGTTCATCGAGAGATGTTCGCAGTCTATTCATCATTCGCCTCATTCAGTGTCATCAGCGGAAACCGAATGGTGCTCGCATTGCCATCAGACCGCGTGTCACTAAAATGGGCGGCTGCGAATATCCAGGAGACTTCACCAAAGCTTACGCTTGCGAGCGGCAGGCGTCTCGAACCTGCTGACAAGTTAAACAAGGCGCCGCGCCTGTCAACAAAATCAGTCGGCAGGTGATGGCCGCCGTGACCGGACACCCTTCGAAGCCAGGGGAGCAGCAGGCGTTGGCTCGGTTTGGGCTTCGGCTTTGCAGTGGAGGCCACAACAGGATGCAGCCCTCTCACTTTCAGCTTCGACACGTTGCATTCAGAAAGCGTGTTCCAAAAATATCTGTGGGCGATAGCCGGTTTTGCGCCGCCGCGCAGGACGCGTTCATGGCGCCGTCGAGAGAGGACAGATGATCGTCGCAAGGGCAAAATTGAGGATCGCCGGATTGGCCATTGCGCTTTTTGCCGCAACACCTATGGCGGCGGTTGCGCAACACGGAGGTCACCCTGGCGGACCGCTTTTCGATCTTTTCGGCGCCATCGGGGGCCAGGCGCTGGAGATCAACAGAGAGGCCATGCGCGTTTATAAGTCCGCGCCGCGTGCTGGCACCTGTGCGGAACGCCGTGAAGAGTTGCTCGCCCTTCTCCCCGAAGCCTTGCGTTTCGGCCGCTATGCACGCGACATTTACGCGGGCGGTCACGGCGCGGAGATGGAGGCGGCCGGCGTAACGAAGCTGGATCTCGGCAATGACCGCAGCGCCTATTACGACCACGCGGGGCGGCGCTATGCGGAGGTTCAGCTCGAGCCGGACCATCAGCAGGCCGTGGTCATATTTCAAGGCACGCGGCTTTCGATCGGGAGCGATATTTCCACCGATGTTCTCAGCTTCGTCGGTATCGAAACCGCTTATTATGCCTGGGCGGCTTCGCTGGTCGCGCAGATCGTGCGCGAGCATCCGGGGATGGCGGTCGTCGTGACCGGCGACTCGCTCGGTGGTGGATTGGCGCTCTATGCCGTGCTTCACAATCCTGGTGTGCGGGGGGTCGTGTTCAACCCGGCGGGGCTGTCCCAGCTCACATGGGCCAGCGCTGACCCATCCGAGCGCGCCCGGACCAATGCGGTCGGTTACCGTAATCTCGACGCGCAGCTGGTTGCGTATCGAGCCAGTGACAGCCCTCTCATTGGCCGGCCGTTCGGTCCTCCCTGGCCACATTTTCGTGGTCCAGACCAGCGCCTTCGGGCAGATGCTGCATAGCGCCAAGACTATAGTCGCAGCGCTTGAGCGCGTCGCCTCGTCGGAAGCCGGGGGATCGGCCTGCGACGGAGACATCGGCGTACTGGCGAATTGACCCATCCCGCGTTCCTCGCATCCGGAAGCCGGGCACATCTGTGTCTCGGCAGACACGTTTCGGGCGCCACGCCCGTCGATCGCCAACCGAAACAGGCGGGCGGGTAAACAGAAGGGCACGAATCGCGTAATTGGTTAAGGAACGCTTAATTCCAGGTGAGCAAGCCCCGCACCCGAATGACCAGCACGCAATCCTATTCTCCCCTGCCGGCGCCGAGCGCGGATCACCTGAAGGCGATCGGCCCCGGGCTGCCCATATTGGCGTTCCTGGCGGTCAGCGGTCACGGCTCATCGGCGTGTGATGCTGTCGAGAAGGCGCTGCTGCCGCTTTATGCCGATCCGAGCCTGTTCGGCACCGCCCTAACCCAGCTGGCCGGCGAAGGGCTGGTCTCGCTGTCGAAGGCCGACCGCTGCCGCATCGCCGAAACCGGCCGCGCAACGGCCGAAGCCGATATGGGCAAGCTGCTCGCGCCTGGCCGCCATTAATCAGCCATAAGGTGCCCCCTGATAGGCTTAGCTTTGCAAAGCCGTAAGAAGGGTGCATGCCGGTGCTCAGCGAGGTCGGTCATCAGCCATGGATCGTCGCCGTGTTCACGGCGTTCGCGATGGGAATTCTCGGTTTACGCTTCCTATTGCGCCGGGAGACCATACACAGGCGGCTCAGGGGCCAATTTGAACTCCTCAAGGAGCGACAGGAGCAGCTACTCGCGGGCAATCTGCAGTTCGAGGCCGCGTTGAACCATATGTCTGAAGCGCTGTGCATCTTTGATGGCGAGCAACGACTGATCGTTTCTAACAATCGCTATGCGGAGATATATGGTCTGCGGCCGGATGCCATCCGCCCGGGCATGACCCTGCCCGAAATCATCGACCTGCGTTATCGGGCCGGCAGCCTTCCTGCCATGTCGCGGGAAGAGTTCGACAGTTGGAGAACCTCCATCTTCGTCGCCAATTCCCCATCCGATACCATCGTGAGGCACACAAACGGCCGTGTCTACGCCATCCATCATCGGCCGATGGCCAGTGGCGGCTGGATAGCTACCCACGATGACATTACGGAACGTGAAGAGCTTCACTCCCAGCTGAGGGAGCAGTTCGAGATCATGAATGAGCAAAAACTGCAACTTGCCGCAAAAAATCTTCAGTTCGACACGGCCCTAAATAATATATCACAAGGTGTATGCTTTTTTGATGGGGAACGGCGTTTGCTAATCTGCAACAATCGCTATCTCGATATGTACGATATCGATTCTGCAGCCGTTTCTCCCGGTAGCACTTTGAGCGAAATCATGGATCTGAGGCGTGGGGCCGGTACCTTTGCCGCCATGTCTGAAGAGGACTACCACGCATGGCGAAATGAGGTCATCATGGCCGACTCGCCGACCGATACGACCGTTGAGCTGATGAATGGGAGTGTCTTCGAAATTCATCATCAGCCGATGCCCGATGGTGGCTGGGTGGCGACACACGGAGACATTACGCAGCAGCGCCGGGCGGAAGAGCAGAATCAGCTCATGGTGAGCCGCCTGCGCGCTGCGCAGGATGAACTGAAGCGCGCGGCGGCGGCGGCCGAAGCTTCGAACGAGGCAAAGTCCTCATTTCTGGCCAATATGAGCCACGAAATCCGCACGCCGCTGAACGGCATATTGGGGATGGCGCAGGTGCTGGAAAACGAACTGCTCACCAATTCGCAGAGGGAAAGCGTCAGAACGATTTTAGACTCCGGCCAGACCCTGATGACCCTGCTCAATGATGTTCTCGATCTGTCGAAGATCGAAGCGGGAAAGCTAGAGATCTTGCCGATCGACGGCGAGGTCGAGCACATATTTCTTCACTTGCACAAATTGTTCTTGCCGCGCGCCCTGGAGAAGCTGATCACCCTCGACGTCGAGATCGATCCAGCTATTCCGAAGTTGCTCAAATTCGGCTATGTCCGCGTTCATCAGTGCGTTGCCAATTTGATCTCCAACGCGGTGAAGTTCACCAACATCGGCGGTGTGCGCGTTGCGGTGACCCATGAGCTGGCCGATGCCGGCGATTATCTCATCTCCGTCGCGGTCAGCGATACCGGGATCGGGATCAACAAGGAAGCGGCGGCGAGGCTGTTTTCAGACTTCTCACAAGCCGACGCGTCGACGACACGCCAATTCGGCGGGACCGGCCTCGGCTTGGCGATTTCGCGGAAGCTGGCCCGGATGATGGGCGGCGATATCAGCCTAACCAGCCAGCCGGGCAAGGGAAGCACCTTTACCCTTACTTTCCGCGCGTCCGCCGCCTCGTCGGCGAAGTTCGCTCCCGCTGCCCTGTCGCAAGGTGACGTGCTTAGCGCTCCCTTGCTGGGGCTGAAGATCCTGCTCGTAGATGACAACGCCATTAACCGCAGTGTCGCGCGGCTGCTGCTCGCGCCCAGCGGCGTTGTCGTCACCGAAGCGGCGAACGGCAGGGAAGCCCTCGACCGCCTTGCCGAACAAGAATTTGATCTTGTACTGCTGGACGTGCATATGCCGGTCATGGACGGCCCGGAAACGATTAAGCATATTCGTGGGGATAATGCAGCCTGGCGCGATCTTCCGGTCATCGCGCTGACTGCCGACGCAATGAGCGGCGACAAGGAACGCCTCTTGTCGATGGGCATGACCGGATATACGTCCAAGCCGATCGAGCAACGGGCGCTGATGCACGAAATCCATCGGGTGCTGAGGACGGAGGAGGTCCCCTGTAACCGCACTCGGAGGGAGGCTTTTGGATGAACGGCTATGGCCCGCTCTCCCTGACGCCAGCGCCACCGAACGGCACTCGCCGTGACGCCCTTCCAGCGACCGCTGATTCCAAGCTTGCATCACCCCGTCAGCCGCCCCCTGCATCTGTGTCTCGGCGGACACGTCGCGGAGGCGGCTGCGCCCGGTAAATGGCGGGCGGGTAAACAGAAGGGCACGAATCGCGTAATTGGTTAAGGAACGCTTAATTCCAGGTGAGCAAGCCCCGCACCCGAATGACCAGCACGCAATCCTATTCTCCCCTGCCGGCGCCGAGCGCGGATCACCTGAAGGCGATCGGCCCCGGGCTGCCCATATTGGCGTTCCTGGCGGTCAGCGGTCACGGCTCATCGGCGCGTGATGCTGTCGAGAAGGCGCTGCTGCCGCTTTATGCCGATCCGAGCCTGTTCGGCACCGCCCTAACCCAGCTGGCCGGCGAAGGGCTGGTCTCGCTGTCGAAGGGCGGCCGCTGCCGCATCGCCGAAACCGGCCGCACAACGGCCGAAGCCGATATGGGCAAGCTGCTCGGCCGGAGCTGGCCGGAGATCGTTTCGCGCGCGCTGGCCGGTCTGGCGCTGGGCATCGACACCAAAACCGAAGACGCGCAAAGCTATCTGGCGCGCAAAGACAATCTGGAGTGCGCGGCCCTTGCCCGCCTCTATGGGCTGGACGAGCTGGGCGAAATGCCCTCCCGAAGCCAGGTCCGTTTTGCCTTGTTGCGCGGCGTCCTCCTCGCGCGCTTGCCAGAGTGCGAACCCGCCTTTACGGAGACCATGATGCAAAACAGCTCGCGCGACGCGATGGGCAGAACCCTGCTGCTGGGCGCCGCCGGACTTCAACGTGGCACCATCCGCGATGCCGAAGCCGTGCTTTTGCGCCGCGCGCTTGGCCTGCGCGCCGAGGCCAGCGGCGGTGTCGCCGAGGCGCTGATCCGCTCCGCCATCGGCAAGGCCGCGCCGCGCGCCGCCCCCTTGCCAAGGAAGGAGATCCGGGTCGAGCAGACTGGCCTCGCCGATTTCGCCGCCACCGTGCGCGGCCTGGCCAAGACGCTGCATACCGACCCGTTCGCGGGGCGCGTCGCCATCGCCCAGGTCTACGATGCGGGCACCTCGCGCGGCCTCAATTTCGGCACGCTGGATGAATTCAAGAGCCGCGTCGCGGAAAGCTGCCGGGCGGGCCTGCTCGATCTGGAGCGCTACGACATTGCCGGGCCGATGGATAGCGCCCTGCGCGACCGCTCGCGCACCATCTTTGGCCGCGACGAACGGCACTTCATCGTCAACGAATGGATTTAGCTTAGGATATGTCATCAATGGACCCGCGCCTTGAGGCCCTCAAAAGCCCCGAGTTCTTTCGCGTTTTCGGCGCGGTGGCCTCGCTTGCCGGCGCGGCCGAGGAAGAGCTGCTCGACGTTTCCGACATCGGCCCCACCGCCGACGAGGCGATCGCCAATGTCGTCCATCATGCGCGCACGAAGAACCCAGACCCCGCCTCGCGCCTGTTGCTGATCAAGGGTCAGACCGGCACCGGCAAGACCCACACGCTGCTGACCGCCGTGCGCGGGCTGCACCGGCATGGCGACGTGTTCGCCGTGGTTTTGCCGATGGTGGAATTCGTTTCGGAGTCGCAGTTCGATGCCTGGCTGACGCGCAGCCTGGTGACGCGGCTGAGCGAGCCCTATCTGGTGCCGGAAGGCTCCCCCGTGCCGCTGATCGCGCTGGCCAATGCGCTGCTCGATCTGGTGCCGGGCCATGTCGCCAAGCGGCTGAAGCAGGCGGCCAATGACGGCGATGTCAGCGTCAGCGAGACCGAGTTCAAGGGACTGGTGAGCGGCATCCGCAGCCGTCTCGCCCGCGCGACGCGCATTCCGCCCGCCGGCGAAGGCACCATCGCCGCCATTCTCGGCGTGCTGTTCGGCGAGGACGAGGCGTTCGACTATCTGCGCGGGTTGCAGATCGACACCATCATTGCCGGGGTGCGCATCGCCAACCCGGATGCGGAGCAATGCGCGCGGCTGCGGCTGGAAGAGCTGGTGAAGATCATCGGCGCCTTCGGCGGCGCGGTGTTCATCGCCTTCGACCAGCTGGAACAAAGCAAGCTTGAGGGCTGGGAAGGACGCCTGACGCATGCCATCAGCCGGGGCGCGCTGATCGCCGAGACCTTACCGAATGTCGCCGTCAGCTTTGCGGTGCTGCCCTCGCTCTACGAGAATATCGCGCAAGGCATCGACCCCTCGATCCGCGATCGCATCGAGCGGCTCGGCGCGCAGCCGGTGCGGCTGAAGCCGCTGACGCGCCCCGAGGTGGAGCAGCTGCTGGAGCGCCGGCTTGCGCTGCTCTATTCGGTCTATGACGTCAAGCTCGACCCGCAGGACCCGCTCTACCCGTTCGAGGGCTGGTTCCTGGATGAGCTGGCCGGCCAGACCTCGCGCTATGTCACCGAATATGTGCAGCAGTTCCAGCGGCTGCTGATCGGCAAGGGCGGCATTCCGGCGATGGAGGATTTTCCGCTACCCGAGCCCGCGCATGTGCCGGTGTCGCCGCAGCCGCTCGGCGCGTCCAGCGGCGGACCGGCGGAGACCTATTCCGGCCCGGCCGTGGACTACGATGCGCGCTGGGACAAATTCTATGCGCAGCACTCCTCGTTCGGCATTCCCAATGACGGCTCGAAACAGGCCGACCTGATCGAATGGGCGGTGAAAGCCGCCATGCCGGAAATGGAAGGCGTCACCGCCATCCGCTCCCGCCGCGATTGCCGGGGCCGGGCGCAGACCTATGTCATCGGCTTCGACATCGAGGAAAACGGTGCGGTGATGGAGCGCCGCGAAGTCGCGCTGTGCAACGAGCCCAACCAGGGTTCGCAGCTCGCCGACGAAATCCGTTCGGTGCTGGCCACCTGCCGCCATGATGTGCGGCCCGTGCTGGTGCGCCCGCGCGGCGGACGCTTCCCCAAGGGCGGCCGCACCGCCGGTCCGCTGCTCGACGCGGCGCTGGAGGCTGGCGCCATCGTCGTGCGCCAGTTCGAGGGCGCCGAGCTGGGAGCGCATCCGTGCGCTGAAGGATTTCTTCAACCTTTTCAAGGATGAGCCCGGCTTCATCGACTGGCAGCGCCGCGCCCGGCCGCTGACGCAGATCGCCTCGCTGTCGGAGGTGCTGCAATATCCCTATCGCGCGCCGGTCGAAGAGAAGCCCGTCGAGGCCGAGCCGAAGGGCACGGTCGAGCCGCTCAAGCCCCGCGTCACCCGCAAGGCGCCGACCGCGCCCGCCGTCTTCCTCGGTCACGAGCCGGATGGCCAGCCGATCTATTGGGCGCCCTTCGAGACCGACACCAAGCTGCTCAATTTCGGCGTGCTGGTGACCGGCGATTCCGGCTCCGGCAAGACGCAGACCTTGCGCGTCATCATCGACGGCGTCACCTCCATCGGCGCGCCGGTGTGCATTTTCGATTTCAAGAACGACTATGCCGACCGTGGCTTCATCACCGAGCAGGGCCTGCGCGTGCACGATGTGCGCCGCCACGGCATTCCCTTCAACCCGCTGTTCCCGAGCGCCGCCGATGACGGCAAGGCGCAGCCGATCGAGCACATCTTCACCATCACCGGCGTCTTGAAGCGCGTCTTCGGCCTCGGCGACCGGCAGGCGGCGCTGCTGCGCGACGCGATGAAGGAGGCCTTCGAGCGGCACGGCGTCGATCCGCAGAAATGGGTGCCGGTCGACACCATCCGCGCGCCCAGCTTCAACGAGGTCGTCGCGCATCCTCGAAGAGCAGAAGGAGGCGCGCAACACCACCGCCATCAGCCTGCTCGACCGCGTCTCGCCGCTGTTCGAGCTGGGGCTGTTCCCGAGCGCGCATGAGCTGGAAGTGCCGTTCGAGACCATGCTGGACGAGCGGCTGGTGCTGTCGCTGTTCGAGCTGCCGACCGACGAGATCAAGGCCGCGCTCGCCGAGCTGATCATCATCCGCCTGCACGGCCATCTGGTGCGCGGCGATCAGCCCCGCCGCCTGACGCGCCTGTTGGTGCTCGACGAGGCGTGGCGCGTGGCGTCGTCCAAGCATCTGGAGAATCTGGCGCGCGAGGGCCGCGCCTTCGGCGTCGGCATCGCCATCGGCACGCAATATCCCGGCGACCTGCCGCCCGACCTCGCCGGATCGCTCGCGACCCGCATCTTCCTGAAGAACCAGCAGCCCGATCACAAGAAGGCGGTGGTACGCGCGGTGACCGGCTCGGCGAGCGGCGTGCACGCGCAGGAAGTGCAGCATTATCTGGAGCGCCAGGAGATGTTCCAGGGCCTGATCCAGAACCAGCAATACGCGCCCTACGCGGCGTTCAAGCTGGTGCCGTATTACGCGCGGGCAGCGGGAGGACGAAGCCGCAGGACGGGACGGGGACGCTGGGGCGTTAGCATCGTTCAGCTCGTGGCATTTAAATTGGGTTGTTAAGAATCATTGGCATAGGGGCGATGCGATGGTGGCGGGGAAGAATCGGGAAGCTAGGGGGTCGGATTCGTTCATAGTTGAGGCTTTCCTCTATTGTATTGAGGGCGGTCGTATATTTACGCTTGGACGATGGTTGCCGTTCAATTGGTTTTTGGTGGATTTATACGTTGTGATATGGACCATTGTTTCGATCACGGTCTATGCCTTGCTGCAAGTAATTGGATTCACGTCATTCTTGCTTGTCATAGTTAGTGGTTTCCTTGGGATGTTGCGTGTTTATGAAATTGTTCTCTTCCACGCAGTCGAGACCCTCCGCCGAGATTCATTTCGTGTCCGCAGCCCTCAAAGATCTCTCATTCTTGTCTTGATCAATTATTTGGAGATCGTTATTTGGTTTGCGGTATTTTATTCCGCATTTAAGATCGACGGTCTTATTACGGTAGAAGCTCCTGTCTCGGTTGCTATATTGAGGGAAAGTCTTGCCTTAATGTTGAGCAACAGCTATGGACATATGAAGCTAAACGGTAATTTAATTCCGTTTATGGTCACAACAATCCAATCACTAGTTGGATTATTCTTGATACTCGTTGTCGTTACGCGATTTGTATCGCTTCTTCCTCAGCCCGGTAGTCACGAAATGGAGAATGATTAACTCGGTTGATGAGATAATTTCGCACGCGCGCTGGCATCGTCGAATTGCGTCGCTACTCGGATGATTGCAAACGCTGGGTCCCTCACTCCGTTCGCCGCACAATTTTCATACCGCCGCTGCGAACATTGGCCATCACACGCTTCACCAGTTCATCCGTGAGCTTCTTGGGTAGGCACCCGTAGGCAAAGTGACTGCCCGCCGTAGGCACCGGGCGCAGGTCCGAGCCCGGCCAAGCGAAAATATTCAGTTCGTGGGTGATGATCCAGGAGCGCGCGTCATCCAGCCCAAGGCGTCGTTTAGCATCGGGAGGAATTTCGAGCGCGGTATCGTTTTCGGCGGGCTCGCTATGTGTAATTGGAGCGACCATGACGCCGATCGCGCCGCTACTCTCCACGCGGCGGGCGACGACCACGGCGAAATGGCCGGTCTTTCCGGCCTTCCTCCTCGCCCCGGTCGGCTTCCGACCGCCATAAATAGGCGTAATGGATAACCAGACCGATTTCGGGAGTGGGAAGCGACACAGCTCGTTATTTGCTGTCGAGTTCGTGGTCGTACTGAGCCGTCTAGGCCGGCGCTTCCGCCTCTTCCAGAGCCCGCTTCAGCGCTTCCGGCAATTCCCAAGCATAATAAGCCCGGCGCGTATCGAGCGACTTCAGCCGCTGGAACTCTTCCGCCGAGATCAGCACAAGGCTATCCTGCCCGTGATTGGTGATCGTCACCGGCTCACGCTGCGCCCGCCTTGACAGCGCCCCGTAGCTCTTGAGGAACTCAGACGAGCTGACGCGCGGCGCGGTTTTTGACTCTGACTTTTCCATAGTCTCAGCATAGTCGAAAAATTCGAGTTTTCCGAGTTTCTTGAGCCATCCTTGTCCGTCCTGCGGCGATGCTCCGTCTTGCCGCTGCCCGCGCCGCGCGCTAGCCTCTCCCCATGCTGGATCACCTCAAAGCCAAAAACCGGGCCTGGGCGGCGCGGAAAGTCTCCGCCGACGCGGGCTTCTTCAAGCGGCTGGAGAGCCAGCAGGCGCCGGAATATCTGTGGATCGGCTGCGCCGACAGCCGCGTGCCGGCCAATGAGATCGTCGATCTCGATCCGGGCGAATTGTTTGTGCACCGCAACGTCGCCAATCTCGCTCCGCCGCAGGACGCCAACTATCTGTCCGTGCTGCAATTCGCCGTCGATGTGATCAAGGTGAAGCACATCATGGTCGTGGGGCATTATGGCTGCGGCGGCGTCGCGGCGGCGGTGGACGGCAAGCGGCGCGGGCTGGTGGATCACTGGCTGCATCCGATCCGTGAGGTGGCGCATGAGCATCGCGGCGAACTGGGCGCCATCGCCGACACCGGCGCTCGTCTCGATCGGCTCTGCGAACTGAACGTCATCCGGCAGGTGCGTAATGTCGGCTCGGACGTGTTCGTGCAGGATGCCTGGGCGCGCGGGCAACCGCTCAGCGTGCATGGCTGGGTGTATGCGCTGTCGGACGGGCTTGTGAAGGATCTGAACGTCACTGTCCGCCGCCCGGAAGACATGGAGCGGCTGGGCTAGCGTATTTATGCGCAGGTGTCGCCCGGACGGCCATGGACCGAGCCGGGATCCATTGGCTGGATGCACATTCTCGCCGTATCGCGATGCGACTAGGCCGGCTTTGACAGCCGGGGCGACGAGAAAGGCGCGATGATCAAGCCAGGCGCCGCATCGCCCCGTCACGACCGCCGACGAATTTCGCGCGACCGGACTACCTCCGGCCCCGGCGCCATGCTAAGGGTGCTGCCGTTCGCGGGCGTTAGCAGAGGAAACGGGTGCGTTGAGCGTCTGGACGTTTATCATCGTCGTGATCCTGGCAATCGTGGCCGCGCTCACGGGTGCGTTTCTGCTGCTGGGCCCTGAGCGGATCTGGACCTTCTTCGGTCCCGCGGATCTGGGTCCGGTGATGTTCGAGAGCCTGTGGCGCAGGACCACGGCGAATGACGCGCTTGCCTGCCCGCCCGATTTGTGCGCGGCAGAGGTGGATATCGTCCCGCCGATCTTCCCGGTCTCCGCGCCAGCCCTGCGCGAGGCGTTCTCCGAGGCGATCCTATCCGAACGCCGCCTCACCCTGGTCGATATCGACGACCGCATGGCGACGCAGCGCTTCGTTCAGCGCAGCGAGAGAATGCGGTTTCCCGACACGATCGTCGTGCGTTTCCTGGAGCGCCCCGAGGGACATTCGACCATCGCGATCTATTCCCGCTCCCAACTCGGTAGCTCCGATCTCGGGGTAAACCGCGCCCGCATCGAACGCTGGCTGAACAAGCTGAGCCGCCAAGTCGCCCGCATGAGGGGCGGCTAAATCCGCTGGGAGCGGCCGCTACCGTTGTTCTGTCTCCCCGGGGCCTAATCCCGTCCGCTTGACTCGCGGCGACTGCATTAAGGCGTGATCGGATCAGATGGAGACAGACGGGCCCATCTCTCCCGGAATCCCTGCGCAGGCGGGGATCCAGTATTAATCGGTGTTCAATAGCGTACTGGATCCCCGTTTTCACGGGGATTTCGAAAAGGCGTCTCCATCCAAAATGATTTCGCTCTAGGCCGCGCCTTGAATGCCGGGGCGACAACCGTTTGCACCCACATTAATCCTGCCGAGGGCCGGGCCTAATGCAGCCTGCCGCGCGGCCCCCGGCCCTGGCGGGGCTGGAATTCGCGGGCGTGCTCGTCGAACAGCTCGGCCAGCTTCTCCGTCATGGCGCCGCCCAACTCCTCGGCGTCGGTGATGGTCACCGCGCGGCTGTAATAGCGCGTAACATCGTGGCCGATGCCGATGGCGATCAGCTCAACCGGCGAGCGCGTCTCGATCTCCTTGATCACCTGCCGCAGATGCCGCTCCAGATAGGAGCCCGAATTCACCGAAAGCGTCGAATCATCGACCGGCGCGCCGTCCGAAATCATCATCAGGATGCGGCGCTGCTCCGGGCGGCCGAGCAGCCGGCTATGCGCCCAGGCCAGCGCCTCGCCGTCGATATTCTCCTTCAAAAGCCCCTCGCGCATCATCAGGCCGAGATTGCGCCGCGCCCGCCGCCAGGGCATGTCGGCGGATTTGTAGATGATGTGGCGCAGATCGTTGAGCCGCCCCGGCGCGCCCGGCTTGCCCTTGGCCAGCCATTGCTCGCGCGTCTGGCCGCCCTTCCACTGCCGGGTGGTGAAGCCGAGGATCTCCACCTTGACGCCGCAGCGCTCCAGCGTGCGGGCGAGAATATCGGCGCAGCACGCCGCCACCATGATCGGCCGCCCGCGCATCGAGCCGGAATTGTCGAGCAGCAGCGTCACCACCGTATCGCGGAAGGTGATGTCGCGCTCGGCCTTGAAGGAGAGCGGCTGATACGGGTCGGTGACGACGCGCGACAGCCGGGCGGCGTCGAGAATGCCCTCTTCCAGGTCGAAATCCCAGGCGCGGCTCTGCTGCGCCAGCAGGCGGCGCTGCAAGCGGTTGGCGAGGCGGCTTACCGCCACATGCAGATGGGTGAGCTGCTTGTCGAGAAAGCCGCGCAGCCGCTCCAACTCGTCGGTGTCGCACAGATTTTCCGCCGCGACCGTCTCGTCGAACTGGCGGGTGAACACCTCATAGCCGAAGGCGCTCGGCGTATCGAGCACGGAGGTGTTGGGGCGGCGCGGCGGCGCCTGGCTGCGCTGCTGGTCCTCGCCGTCGCCATCCAGTTCGCCGCGATCGGAGGATTCGGTCAGCTCGGCATCTTCAGCGGCGCCGCTGCTCTGGTCGGAATCCTCGTCGGCCGAAACCGGCTTGGTTTCATGATCCTGACCGCTCTCCTCGCTGTCGCCCTGCGAGGGCTGCTCGCCCTCTTCATCCTCGCCGCCGCTGGTATCCTCATTGCCCTGAGCGTTCTCCTCAAGCAGCTCCAGCGCGGTCAGCACGTCGCGCAGCAGCCTGCCGAACGCCTCCTGGTCTTCCAGATTTTCGCTGAGCGCGTCGATCAGGCCGCTGGCGCGATCGTCGATCCAGGGCCGCCATGCCTCGACGATGGGCGCGGCGCGCTTGGGCGGCTTGGCGCCCAGCATCCGCTCGCGCACGATCAGCGCCAGGGCTTCGTCGAGCGGCGCGCTTTCCCGTTCGGCGGGGATCGCGGCGCGGCCCTCATACCGGGCTTCCATGCGCGCCGACAGATTGGCGGCGACGCCCTTCATGCGGATGGCGCCGATCGCCTCGACGCGGGCGCGCTCCACCGCCTCGAACACCGAGCGCGCCATGCCAGCCGCCGGCGCGAGCCTTGCGTGCAGCGCGTCGTCGTGGCAGGCGACCGTCAACGCCAGCGAATCCGCATGGCCGCGCAGGATCGCCAGCTCCTTTTTCGAGGGCGAGCGCGAGGGCTGCGGCAGGGTCGCCGTCTTGCCTTTCAGGCTTGGAACTTCGGTGGAATAGAGGACCTGCAACTCCTCGTCACCCGCCAGCGCGCGGGTGGCCGAGGCCAGCGCCTGCTTGAACGGCAGGCCGGGGTCGCTTTTCCTTTTCGGCGGTATTGCCATGGCGACTTTCGCCCTCGTCTATATAGACCGGTTCAATCCGAACCGATGGTTGCCGCATCCGGGGCGTTCTGATCCGGCCACACAACCGCATGCCCCTGGCAGGTCACATAAACTTTGCCCTGATCGTCGACGATGCGCCCTTCCATCGTGACGAGATTGCCCTTCAGCCCGGCATGCGGCTCGATCCCGGTCACCTTCCAGCTCAGCAAGGTCGAAGTTCCCGCCGGTATTGCCTTGAGAAAGCGGAAGTTGAAATCGAGGCCGACACCATCCCGCGTACCCGTCAGTTCCGTGGCGCCCGCAGCCATCAGCACAGCCGCCATATGCGGCCCGCTGGCGATGATGCCGCCGAACCGCGAGGCCGCCGCCTTCGCCTCATCGCGGTGATACGGATTCTCATCGCCGGCCTCCTCCGCGAAGCGCCTGATGTTTTCGCGGGTGAAAACATAGGGCCTGGAGACCTCATCGCCGATCCAAGGCATTGGCGCTCTCAGCTCAGGGCGACGTTGACGGTGGAATCGGGCAGCTCCTCGCCGAAGCAGCGCTGGTAGAATTCCGCCACCAGCCCGCGCTCCAGCTCATCGCATTTGTTGAGGAAGCTGAGGCGGAAGGCAAAGCCGACATCGCCGAAAATCTTGGCATTCTCCGCCCAGGTTATCACCGTTCGCGGGCTCATCACCGTTGACAGATCGCCATTCATGAAGGCGTTGCGGGTGAGATCGGCGAGCCGCACCATGCTGGCGACCGCCTTACGCCCCGCATCGGTCTGATAGGGCTTCACCTTCGCCAGCACGATCTCGACTTCATCGTCATGCGGCAGATAGTTGAGCGTCACCACGATCGACCAGCGGTCCATCTGGCCCTGATTGATCTGCTGCGTGCCGTGATAGAGCCCGGACGTATCGCCCAGCCCTATGGTGTTGGTGGTGGCGAACAGCCGGAAGGCCGGATGCGGCCGGATCACCTTAGACTGGTCGAGCAGCGTCAGCCGGCCCGAAACCTCCAGCACGCGCTGGATGACGAACATCACATCGGGACGGCCCGCATCATATTCGTCGAACACCAGCGCCGTATTCGATTGCAGCGCCCAGGGCAGGATGCCCTCGCGGAATTCGGTCACCTGCACGCCGTTCTGAATGACGATGGCGTCCTTGCCGACCAGATCGATGCGCGACACATGGCTGTCCAGGTTGATGCGCACGCAGGGCCAGTTGAGCCGCGCCGCGACCTGCTCGATATGGGTGGATTTGCCGGTGCCGTGATAGCCCTGGATCATGACGCGCCGGTTATGGGCAAAGCCCGCGAGAATGGCCAGCGTCGTCTCGCGGTTGAACTGATAGTCGGCGTCGAAATCCGGCACATGCTCATTGGCCTGCGAGAAGGCCGGCACTTCCAGATCGCTGTCGATGCCGAAGAGCTGGCGCACAGACACCTTCATGTCGGGCAGGCCGTTCATCGTCGTTGGGCTCGTTGCAGGCATAGGGGCTTTCCAATAAGGCGCGATTACGGATGGCAGGGAGCGGCGGCGGCGCCGCGCCGGTCAGGTCTGCGAATGTTCGAGAAACGTCAGCAAAAGCCGGCCTGTTTGAGATAATTATAGGCCTGGATGATCTCGCGCAACCGGTCCTCGCTACCACGGTCGCCGCCATTGCTGTCGGGGTGGTGCCGCTTGACCAGGGCCTTGAAGCGCGCCTTGATCTCGTCGGGCGCGCTATCTTCGTGCAAATCCATGGCGCGAAAGCATTTTCGCTCGGCATTGCGGATCGGGCGGCGCTCGGCGCGGTCCTCGCCCTCCGTGGCGCTCTGCCGCGCCCGCTCGAAAAAGCCGAACGGGTCATGCGTGCCGAAATCGCGCTTATAGCCGGGCATGTCCTTTTCGACTCCGGACTTAAAGCCGGTCGACGCCCAGGCATTGACGCCGGACGACCATGTCGGCCGATGCCCGGTGATCGAGGCCTTCTGGAAGGAGGCGACATCCTCGTCACTCATACCTGCGAAGTAATTGTACGATTTATTATAGTCGCGCACATGGTCGATGCAGAACAGGTGGTATTCCCCTTCCCTGCCTCTGCCCATGGGCGCGCGGTGGCACCCCGCCTTGTCGCAGCCGGGCCAGGCGCAGCCGGGCATATGCTGACGATCCAGCCGATCCCGATCCGGTTTCACCCGGATGCAATCGAAATATTTCGAATCCAGCTTCATGCTTCGACTATTCCCAAAGGAGCATAGCGGGGCTATTTAGGGACGGCAGGCCTTAGCGCAAGATTATGCTGCTTCGCCTGCCCCGATACAAGGGTGAGGCACGCTACGCCGCCGCCGGGCGGCACGCACATAAATATTTGGTAGGATTGCGGGAAACGACAATGCAGATCGAGGCCAGAATTAAGGAAAAACTGCTAAAGGCGTTTTCGCCCTTGCGCCTCGTGATCGAGAACGACTCCGCCAAACATGCCGGACATGCCGGCGCCCGGGACAGCCGCAATCCCGGCGAGACCCATTTCACCGTCACCATCGTCGCTGACGGCTTTGCCGGCCGCTCGCGCATCGACCGCCACCGCATGGTGCACGAGGCTCTGGCCGAGGAACTGGCCGGCCCGGTGCATGCGCTCGCGGTGAAGGCGAAGGCGCCGGACGAAGACCTCCATGGAAGCTGAGCCGCGAGGCGCCGAATTCGATCATGCCCAAAGCGTGACCGGGCACGGCTCCTTGCCTGACGCCAGGCGGCTGGCGTCGGAAGCGATCGGCAGCGGCCTGCTGACCTTCCTCATCGTCGCGGCGGGACTGCTGGCGGAGCGGCAGGCGGGCGGCTCGATCGCCCTCTCCGCCCTCATCACGGCGCTGGCGGGAGCGGGCGGCTTTCTCGTGCTGGCGCGGGCCTTCTCGCCGCTGGCCGCATGCGCCTTCAACCCGGCGCTCGCCTTCGCCTTCATGCTGAGCGGGCGGGTCGATCTGCTCACCGGCGTGCTGAGCGCGGCGGCGCAGATCGCGGCGGCGTTTCTCGGCGTCGTCACCGCCCATCTCGTCACCAACACCGGCCTCGTCCAGGTCGCGACCCAGATCCAGACCGGCTGGGGCGTGTGGACCGGCGAAATGCTCGGCACGGGGCTGTTCGTCTTCGCGATGCTGTCCCTCGCAGCGCGCGGCCGCGAGGCGCTGATGCCGGTGACGGGCGCGCTGGCGCTGCTGGCCATCGCGCTCGCCACGCCCTCGCTCAGCTTCGCCGATCCCGCCATCACCCTGGCGCGCACGCTGACGGACAGCTTCACCGCCATCCGCCTCATCGACGCGGCCTATATTGCCGGCCTGCAATGCCTGGCGGCCTTCGCCGCCTGGCTGCTGCGTTGGTGGCTGTCGCCGGGTCGGGACGGGTGATCGGGGCGTTAAAGCGCGAACAGATCAGATGGAGGCAGTCGGGCCCATCTCTCCTGGAATCCCCGTGAAATCGGGGATCCAGCAAGCTATTGAACATGGGCTAATGCTGGATCCCCACCTGCGCGGCGATTTCGAAAAAGCGTCTCCATCAAAGGTGATTTCGCTCTAAACCGGCTTGACGGCGAAAATCTTCACGCTCGCCGCATAGGCGTTCAGATCGACATCGCGAAAGAAATCTCCGACATTGTCATGAAAGGACGCCTCGGCGCCTTTGGGCGCGCTGGGCGCGCCGCCGCAGCAACGCCCGGCTTCGGCTTGCGGAGTCGGGGCGCAGCACATCTCGCCGCCGCCGTCGCCCTTATAGACGTTTAAATCCGTCGCCGCGTCGAGCACGGCAACCTCGTCGAAGCCCGCCCGCTCCAACGCCGCCCGGGTTTCGCCCACCGGCACGGCGCCCGCGATGCAGGCCACCCAGGCTTTCGCCGCGCCCGCAAGGCTTTCGGGAAGCGCCTGTTTGAGCGCGATATCGCTGATGGCGAGCCGTCCGCCCGGCTTCAGGATCCGGAAGATTTCGGCAAAGGCTGCGTCCTTGTCCGGCACCAGATTGATCACGCAATTCGAAATGACGCAATCGGCGGTGCCCGCCTCGAGCGGCATCGCCTCGAGGGGCGCCTGGTGAAATTCGGCATTGGCATAGCCGCCGGCCTCGGCGTTCCGGCGCGCCAGAGCGATCATGTCGCCGGTCATGTCGATGCCGATGGCGCGCCCGGCGGGACCGACGGCCTTGGCGGCCAGGAACACGTCCATACCGCCGCCGGAGCCGAGATCGACTACAGTCTCGCCCGGCGCGAGCGACGCCATGGCCACCGGATTGCCGCAGGATACGCCGAGATTGGCTATGCCCGGCAAGCTGGCCAACTCCTCGGCGGGATAGCCGAATGCCTCGGCAACGGCGGTCAGCTTGACCGCATCCAGCCCGTCGCTGCCGCGCGCCAGCGCTCCGTAATTGGCGCGGACAGCGTCCTTGATCGTGTCCTGCATCTGGTCGCCTCCCTCATTCGATAACGAGCCGTACCATGCGGCAACCGGTCGTGCAGCAAAAGAACCCGGCATCCGCCGTCCGTTCACAATCATGTCAGGCGCTTGGCCTCAAGCCGCAGGACTCAGCCGGCGCAGCGGAAATTCCAGCACCGCCATGACGAAGCCGTTGCCGTTGTCGACCGCCTCGGTCCACAAGGAGAGGGGCGTCGGGAAGGAGGGTTTCAGCTGCCCCACCACGTCGCCATGGTCGAAATACAGGTCCGCCTCGTATTTCTTGGCGATGCGCTGCATTTTCCGGTTCTCGGATAGGCAGTTCATATAAAGCCGCTCGACGCCGCGATTGCGCGCCGCGACGATCACCCGCCCCAGCAGCTCCGTGCCGACGCCGCTATCCTGATAGGCGCGCTCCACCGAAAACGCGGCTTCCGCTTCGCCGTGCCAATTTTCGCCGATCATGCGCAGCTCCGCCGCCGCATGCATCTCGCGGCCGGCGAACGAACCATAGATGACGCTTTTGAATCGGGCGGTCCGCTCCGCATAGCTGTGAATGAAATCATCCCTCACCGCCATGCCGAATCGCGTCCGCCGGCTCTCTCTATCGAGTCTGCAGCAGATGATCCCGGAATTTCTCCGTCTCCGTGAACCACAATTTCCTGATCGTTTCCCCCCAGAGGCGAGCGTCTGACATGTGCCAAATCTCCGACTGGTTTTGCGCTTGCCGCCGCTCCCTCGCATGCCGGGCGGTTGCTGCGCTGCACAATTATAAGCAGATCATTGCGGCAAGATGAAACGCAATGTCCCGGCCCGGCATGGCTGCCATGCAGCGGCGGCGCCCCTCCCGCCGGGCCCCGCTTGCGTTAGGGCCAAGGCGTCGGCACAATCCGTTCAGCGTTTCAGCAATCCACAAGAAGTCGCGGAAATTTGGGAGGCGGTGCATGAACGAGATCGGGCATTTCATTGGCGGAAAGCGCGTTGCCGGCACAAGCGGCCGCTTCGCCGATATCTTCGCGCCCCATACCGGCGACGTGCAGTCGAAGGTGGCGCTGGCCTCGGCCGCTGAACTGGCGGCGGCGGTGGAGAACGCCAAGGCCGCGCAGCCGCGCTGGGCCGCGACCAACCCGCAGCGGCGGGCGCGGGTGCTGTTCAAATTTCTCGAACTGGCGCAGAAGGAGATGCGCTCGCTGGCGGAGCTGCTCTCCTCCGAGCACGGCAAGACGGTGGCCGATTCGGTCGGCGACGTGCAGCGCGGGCTGGAAGTGGCCGAGTTCTGTTGCGGCGCGCCGCATCTGATGAAGGGCGAATTCAGCGAAGGCGCCGGACCCGGCATCGACATCTATTCCCTGCGCCAGCCCCTCGGCGTCGTCGCCGGTATCACGCCGTTCAATTTCCCGGCGATGATCCCTCTGTGGAAGGCCGCGCCGGCGCTGGCCTGTGGCAATGCCTTCATTTTAAAACCCTCCGAGCGCGATCCATCCGTACCGATGCGTCTGGCGGAATTGTTCCTGGAAGCCGGCCTGCCCGAGGGCGTGCTCAATGTCGTCAATGGCGACAAGGTCGCGGTGGACGCCATCCTGACGCATCCGGATATCAAAGCGGTGGGCTTCGTCGGCTCGACGCCGATCGCCGAGCACGTCTATGTCACCGGCACCGCGCATGGCAAGCGGGTGCAGTGTTTCGGCGGCGCCAAGAACCACATGATCATCCTGCCCGACGCCGACATCGACCAGGCGGCGGACGCGCTCATCGGCGCCGGTTACGGCTCGGCCGGGGAGCGCTGCATGGCGATCTCCGTCGCGGTGCCGGTCGGCGACAAGACCGCCGATGCGCTGATGAGCAAGCTGATCCCTCGCGTCGAAGCGCTGAAAATCGGTCCCTACACCGATGAAAGCGCCGAACTCGGCCCGCTGGTGACCAAGGCGCATCTGGACAAGGTGCGCGGTTATATCGATCTCGGCATCGAGGAAGGGGCGACGCTCGCCGTGGACGGCCGCGACTTCACCATGCAGGGCTATGAGAACGGCTATTTCATGCGCGGCTCGCTGTTCGATCACGTGACGCCGGATATGCGCATCTACAAGGAGGAGATCTTCGGCCCGGTGCTGTCCGTCGCCCGCGCTCGCGACTATGAAGAGGCGCTGCGCCTGCCCTCCAGCCACGAATATGGCAATGGCGTCGCCATCTACACGCGCGACGGCGACGCGGCCCGCGATTTCGCCTCCAGGGTCGATACCGGCATGGTCGGCATCAACGTGCCGATTCCGGTGCCGCTGGCCTATTACACCTTCGGCGGCTGGAAGCGTTCGGTGTTCGGCGATTTGAACCAGCACGGCGCTGATGCGTTTCGCTTCTACACCAAGACGAAGACCGTCACCGCGCGCTGGCCATCCGGCCTGAAGGAAGGTGCGGAATTCGTCATACCGACGATGAAGTAGCGAGCGCACGCGTTAGCACGCGGCGAAAACACCATGAAGCGTATATTGGCCATCGGAACGGTTGTTGCGGCGGCATTGCTGTCCGGCGTTCCGGCGCATGCGCAGACCCGGCGGAACGTCTACTGCCCGCCCAAGCCGTTCTGCACCAACGGGCAGATCAGCGTCTGCCAGGCTTTCGGCGATTCCAACGACGCTTGCGGCTGCAACAGGTGGTCGCAATGTTTCGGCGGGACGCGTACGCCTGAGCCCTCGTTCCAGCCGACCCGGCCGTCGCCCTCGCTGCAACGCCCCATCCCGCCAAACATCCAGATCCCCCCGACGCGGTAGGCGGGCGTCAGTTTTGCGCGTGCCTGCCGTGGGCGTTTCGGCGGCCCAGGTCGACTAAATACAAATATTTTGATATAGAGTACACTACGTGATCTGATCGTAAAGATCGCAGTTATTTGCCATAATATCACTATATGAGGGAGTGTTATGAGCAGTCGAACCGTGTTCGCATCTATTCTGATGGTATGCTTGCTGACAATCGGTTTTGGGGGCACGACATCGGTGGCCAGTGCCGCGCCGGCCGGGCCGTCCTTTATAAATCCTGGCGAAAGCGCCGGGCATCGGGCGACAGAGATCCAATATCGTGGCCGCGACCGGCGCATTCACCTGCCGATCGGCCCGAGCTATCTCTATTATGATTATCCCTACTATTACAGCCGCGGCTATTACCCGAGAAATATCGGCCCGGGCTATGCCTATGATTTCCCAAACAATTACAGACCTGCCAATGACCGGGGATACGGCCGATGCTCCTATTGGAGCCGCAGATGCGTCGCCAACTGGGGCCACGAAAACGACGACTATTACGGCTGCATGAATTATTACGGCTGCGAGTAGGACAAATATGCGCGGCGGAAGATGAGCTGATCTTCCGCCGGAGCCCCGATGCCGCTTCGGATCGTCCCGCCCGAGCACGACGGTCGCATAGATGGCCTCGGCGCTGCCTTTCGCCAGCGAGGTGACGACATAGCGGATGTCGAGCCCGCGGCGGAGCATGTCATCCTCATCGCTGGCGCTGGCCTCGATGCGCGCCACAACGCGGCGCTCCCTGGCCCAGGATTTCGCCGCATAGCGCGTTTCGGCAAAACCGCGCAGGGCAGCAAGCTGTCCCTCGGCGCGGCGAACCCGGATATCGTCGGCCTCCGGTTCGACCAGGCGGTCGAGCACGCTGTTGCCAGCAAAACCAAAGATATAGTCGACGCTGTTTGCTTCGCACCAGCTCATGGCTTCTTCCCGACCGTAATGGCTATCGCCGCGGATGGTGATGCGCGTGCCGGGCCAGTGCCGGCGGATGCGTTTGATCAGACGGCGCAGCCATGCGCGGACTTCCTTGCCCGACGGCGTTTTGCCGGGGCGCAGGATCATGGTGACCGGTCGGCCTGTCGCGGTGTCATAGATGTGGATCGGCAGAAAGCAGCGTTCGTCGTAATGGGCGTTCCATTCCGACAGTTCCTGATGGCCGTGCACGACATCGAGCGTGTCGTCGATATCCAGGACCACCGATGCGGGTGGCGCCTTGTAGCTGCGGCACCAGATATCGACGAGCGCATAGGTCAGGCGGATGATCTCCTTCAGCGTCGGCGCGTTTTCCCAACGTGAGATGGTCGGCTGCGAGCAGAGATCGTGGCCCGTATCCGGCAGCCGCCCGCAGGCCAGCTTGAAAGCGGGGTCGGAACGCAGCCAGTCGAAATCATTGCCGTCGGCATAGCCGCAGGCGATCGCCAGCATGCGGGCTTTCAGTATGTCCTCGACCGTGTGCGTGATGTGAGCCGGGTCGCGGCGGTCGGCGATCAGGGCGGCAAGCGTTTTGGCGAGGCCGCGCCCCCGCTCTGCAATGCCGAGCAGCATGACGCCGCTGTCGGAGGAAAGCCGGCCGCCATCGAACGCGGCTGTGACCTTCTTGCGCGACACGGCTGGATAAGGAACGGCGAGCGGGCTATCGTCGGACATGGCGGTGTGGCTCCGAGGCGCAACGTGCGCTGGCTGGCTTCGACACCCATTTCCTACGCAAGTTCAATGCCTTGTGCTACATCCGCCAGCGCAAATCCCACCCCGGCTGAATAAGACGGGCTAGCGGCATTCCGAAATTTTGGTTGTCTCCCCATTCTACTTTCAGCTCTCTCCGGATATCGGCCAGCGGTAGCGCTGCGCCCTCGCTCCGAAGCACCTCCTCAGTTACCTGGTCTGTTGCTGACGGTCTGCAAAGCGGTTGCGGGCAGGTCCGCGCGGCTCAGCGCCGTGAAACTGCCATCGGTCTCCAGGACGACGGCGCCCACCTCTTCTATGCGCCCCATACCATTTGACCGCATCACCGCCAGCAGCTCTTCACGCGTCACGCGTTCAACTCGCATGGCCGTCTCCAGAAATTGTCCATCGTAGACGAGCATGTGCGGCTCCGACTTGATCAGGCCCTGAAATCGCGGTGAGTGGACCGAAAGCGTCGCGATCCCATATTGCAGTCCGATAAGGGTGAGATATGCCGCGACGCCCTCGATAAGGGCGACCTCCTTGGAGAGCAGAATGGTCGCGAGGATCGATCCAAGCGCGACGGTCACGACCAAATCGAAGGCATTCATTTTGGCAAGGGTGCGCTTGCCCGAGACCCGCAGAATGCCGACGAGAAAGATATAGGCCGCCGTTCCGACAATGATCGTGCGCGCAACTCCTGCCCAACTATCGAAAAACATTGAGGTCGCCTCCATGGGTGGATAACGCGGGCCAGGCGCCTGCCGATCCAGCAGTGCAGAAATATGAGTGCCCGGGTTTCTCAGCTGGCCGGTCCGCGGCACCTGCGCCTTCGACCCAAATCGCGCATGGAGTGTCAGCCCTCACCCGCATCCCGAACCTCAGTCGCGGATGGCATCTTTCACCCAAGCGCACCTCCAATCCCGCCCCCGCCGAATTGCATGTTCGCGACCCCGCTGAACACCTTAAAAATGACTGGCGCGGATTGCCGGCTCGGGGACACAATTGCCGCTTCCACCGGATGGCCGGTTTCGTGAGATGCGGAGGGGAAGCGCAATGTTACTCATGGTTTTCCGTGCCCGGCGCGCATGGACGTCATCGAAGAGCGCGCTGCCATCGGCGAGGAATTGGAGGCCATCGCGCAATCGATGCCGGGCTTCATCGACCATGAGGAATACGCGGCCTAGGACGGCGAGTTCGTCACCATCGTGATGTTCGAGGACGCGGCCGCCCTGCGCGCCTGGCGCGAGCGCCCGAGGCACCGCCAGACCATCCGGCTGGGCTATGACCGCTGGATGTCCTCCTATGACAGCGCGGTCTGCGAAATGCAGCGGCGTTATACGCGCGATGAGCGTGTCAAAACCCGCACCCCGTCCTGGATGTCCGAATTTGCGAGTTGACGGAAATTGCTCAATCGTCCTGGGCTCTAACCGGCAACCCCGACGCGGAAAGGGGCCGTGAGCGTCACCAGTTCCTGGTCGCCCTCGCCGCCGTCGAGCCACATGATGATGGCGAAGGTCGAGGCGCGGTCGAGGGCGGCCATCGGGTGATGCCAGACATCGGCGCGGAAGGTGATGCCCTGGCTGCCGCCGACCAGGAAGGCACGCACCTTCTCCACATCCGGGCCGCCACCTGCCGCGTGGGGCGCCACGATCGCCAGATAGCGCGCGGCGTCGAGCGGCACGAAGCTTTGCGAGGAAAACGGGTGCCGCTCCAATTGCACGGCGTCCAGCGGCAGCGATTTGACCGGCGGGGCGAGCGCCACGGACAGGCTCGGATGAGCCGACGGACGGCCGTTACTCAGGCCCGCGTCGAAATAAGTCCGGCCGAAGGCGTCCGGCGGCACCAGCAGCTCGCCATAGGGCGCGAAGGCATCGGCGGTGATCGGTTCGGCAAGAATGGTGCGCATCATTCGGTCCCATCATGTTCGGAGTTGGTCGAGCCGCCCGCCCCAGCCGGGGCGGCGTCAGGTGGAAAGCTGCGACAGGGTGCGCCGCACCCGCTCGGCGATCGCATCCCATGCGCCCGCCCTCACATCGGCGGCGGGGGTGAGCCAGGAGCCGCCCACGGCGACGACATTGGGCTGGGCGAGCCACTCGCGCATGTTCGCCTCGCCGATGCCGCCGGTCGGACAGAATCTGACCTGCGGGAAAGGGCCGGACAGGGCGGCCAGCGCCGGGATGCCGCCGGCCGGAACCGCCGGAAAGAATTTCATGGTGTCGAAGCCATGCGCCAGCGCGGCCATCAGCTCGGAGCTGGTGGTGATGCCCGGTATGAAGGGCAGATCAGCGGCCGATGCGGCCTCCAGCAGCGCCGGCGTCGCCCCGGGGCTCAGCGCGAATTGCGCGCCGATTTCGGTCGCAAGCGCCAGATCCTTCGCCGAAAGCACCGTGCCGATGCCGACGATCGCCTCCGGCACATCGGCGATGATCGCTTGGGCGGCGGCGCGGGCGGCGGGCGTGCGCAGCGTAATTTCCAAAAGCCGCAAACCTCCGGCGACCAGGGCGCGCGCCAGCGGCACGGCATCCCCGGCCCGTTCGATGGTGATGACCGGAATGATCGGCGACGTCGCGAGAAGCTCGGCCAGCCGGTCGCGGCGCGGCGCGGCGTCTGTAGCGGTGGTCAAGGGAAAGGCTCCTGTCCCGTAGGGTTTCGCGGCGTGGCAAGACCCTGCATGGCCTGCCGCGGAATGATGGCGCCCTGATAGCCGACCACGATGCCGGCGAGGCGATGCCCTTCGGCGGCTGCGGCGGCGGGGCTGGCGCCGGTGAAGCGCGCCGCCAGATATGCGGCGGCAAAGCTGTCGCCCGCCGCCGTCGTGTCAACCACCTTAGCAACCGGAGCAGCGCTGACGACGAGATGCTCGCCCCCGGCGGCGATGCGGCAGGACAGATCCGGCTGCTTGAGAACGGTTTCGGCGGATGCGCAAGCCTCGCCAAGCTCGTCATGGCCGGACGCGCCGAAAAGCTGTTCCAGATCCTCGCTGGATGCCAGCACGATGTCGGCGCGGCCGAGCGCTTTACGATAGGCGTCCTGGGCGACGGCGCGGTCCGGCCATCCGCGCGGGCGGAAATTCGTATCGAAGGCGACCTTGCGGCCGCTCCGGCGCGCGCGATCGAGCGTTTCGAACAGATGCTGCCGCCCGGTTTCGCCGTAAATCGACAGGCTGATCCCGGAGAAATAGAGGAGGTCGTAGCCGATCAGCGCCTCGCCGATCGCGGGCGTCTGGGGCAGATCGAACAGCAGGCGCGCCGCGGCGCTGTCGCGCCAGTAGGAGAAGCGCCTTTCTCCGCCGGTCTCGGTCTGGATCAGGTAGAGGCCGGGCAAGCGGCCGGGCACCCGGGCGACCAATTCGGTGCCGATGCCCTCCTGGCGCCAGCCGGCGATCATCTCATCGCTCCATGCGTCGTCGCCGAGGGCGGTCACATATGCGACGCTGCTGCCGAGGCGGGCGAGATACACCGCCGTATTCAGCGTATCGCCGCCGTAGGCGCGCGAGAGCGACCCGTCGGCGGCCTCCCTGATCTCGATCATGCACTCGCCAATGCAAGCGAACCGCATCGTCGCAATATCCCCGTGGCGCTTGCCTGGCTGGCGGCCATTTCGCGCCACACACTAACAAACGGCCACGATCCGGTCTAACGGCATATTCCCGCGCCGAACGCCCCCGGCTTTGCCGGATTCGGCGCTTTGCCGCCTTCGACACGTGCTATTTGAGGGCCGCCGCCAAGGCAGGTCACGCAAAGTCACCACTTCGCGAGAGGGGTCTTCACAGAACTGAAACAGAGCTATAGTATCCCAGACCGTGCGACGTAGTGCGAACGTGACTGCAAAGGCTAACGGGTTAACCGTCAGGAAAGGCAGACGTGACCGCTGTAGCAACCGCATCATCGCCGCCAGAGGCCTATCCGGCGCTCGTCCTCAACGCGGATTACCGTCCGCTCAGCTACTATCCTCTCTCCTTATGGAGCTGGCAGGACACCGTGAAAGCGGTTTTCCTGGACCGCGTCAACATCGTCTCCCATTACGACAAGGCGGTGCACAGCCCGACATTCGAGATGAAGCTTCCCAGCGTGGTTTCGTTGAAAGTGTATGTGCGCCCGGCGCTCTATCCGGCGTTCACGCGGTTCAACGTGTTTCTGCGCGACCGCTTCAGCTGCCAATATTGCGGCGACCTGCAGGACCTGACCTTCGACCATCTCATTCCGCGCTCACGGGGCGGGCTGACGCGATGGGACAATGTCGTGACTGCCTGCGCGCCATGCAATTTGCGCAAGGGCGGCGATATGCCCAAAAAGGCCAAGATGTGGCCCCATCAGACGCCCTATCGCCCCACCGTGCATGAGCTGCACCGCAATGGCCGTCTGTTTCCGCCGAACTATCTGCATGAGAGCTGGATGGATTATCTCTACTGGGATACCGAGCTGGAGCCTTAGTGCCTTTTCCTCCGATTAAATCGGAGCGCGGCTCTAATTCTTTGTTTTGTCGCATTTTCTCGACGCAAAACCGGCGTCCACTTTGCTGGAAAATGCTTTAGTGCAGATCAGCTCAGGCGGAACCGGCCAACCACGCCCATTTGTCGTCCCCGCTTTCGCGGGGACGACAAAAAAGAGCAGCTGCTGAACTGATCGCGCTCTAGATCATGATCGCTTTAAGCGGAAATGATCATGATCTAAATTCCCGTGTTTTCGCACGATTTTTCGGGAAAACCGGTGTCCACTTTTCCCGATCGTGCTCTAGCTGCTCACGCGAATTCAGGCGGTATTCCGCATAAGAAAACGGGCGCCCTCAGGAGGCGCCCGTTCCAGTTCTACGCGATCGCAAACACCCGATACGGCAGGCGATACGCAACATATTTCGGGCGGCCGGCCAAATTTCCTCGGCAACACGCATCACTTGAGCCGGTCGCTCAACTCAACTCAACTCCGACGCAACAAACGCAACATCCAACGCAACAAACGCCACCGAACTCAACACCACGCAACGAACGCCACCTACGCAACACGACGCAACACCTAAATGCGGGGTTTGCGCGACCCGGCCTAGACGCGGCCGGCTCTGATTTCGGCCGACGGTGCGGCCTGCTGGAAAAGCGGCAAATCCAGCTGAATGCGATTTTGTGCACGCGGGGGGTGCAACGCGGCGTCGAGGCCACCGGTCTCGGCACCCATGAATTCAGCCTGTTTCATCCGCTTCTCCGCCACCGACCGCAATATACCGTTGGCCAGATCTCCGAATTGTTTCCAATCCGCTGGGTACTCGTGCTCCACTTGACGCTCCACTGTTTACTAACGCTGTTAAGAGGCTTTTTACCTTCTTGTGATTCCTGTTTATCCGATTCGCAGCGCTTCGTCATGGAATCGCAACAGTCAAGTTGCAGATTCTGCACCCCTGTGGATTGTTCCATCTCTGATGTAAAAAAGACTCAGTCGACCTGCAGGCCGCGATCGACCAGCTTGTCGTGCAGCAGCGCGATGTCCCGCTCCATGGCCGGGACTACCTTCTCGCGCACGTCCTGAGTGTCCTTCGACCAGGAATTCGCCGCCTCGATGGCGGTCCCCTGCCCCACAGCAAGCGCCTTGGTGTAGGCTGACGATTTATCGTAATAGCGCCTGATGCCGGTCAGCAGCTCGGACGGAACCTGGAAGGTGATGCTCTGCTGCTTCATCGTTTCCCAGACATAGCCCTGCAATTTGAACACGTCCGGGTCGGAATTTTTGAACCGCCAGCCGTTCTCCACCATGTTCTTGGAAATCGCATCGGCCTGGGTGAGGTTGTCCTTCAATTCGTCGAGCAGCGCGCGGCGCATGTAGAAGCTCTCCCGCTGCGTGCGCGCCAGCTCGAAATCGAGCGCGGTGCGGTAGCCGGCTTTTGCCGCCAGATAAACGCCGAGCACGGTCGACAAAATGATGACGACATTGGAGACCCAGAACTCCAGATTGCCCTCTTCCCGGACTTTGAAAACGCTGAATATACGCGGTACTGCCATGACTTCCCCCAGTTTTACGCCAACACGCAAGCCTTAGCCCGTATGCCATGAGGAGGTAAAGCGGGAGCAACCAAAACCGAACGAGCCGGCTCGGGAATTTTCGCTCAATGCCGGATCAGGCCGCGTCCGGCGACCAGCCTTCCGGCGCCATCTCGAAGCCGGAAAATTCAAAGCCCGGCGCCACGGTGCAACCAACTAGCGTCCAGTCGCCAAGCGTCGCCGCGCTCTGCCATGCCCCGGCCGGGACGACCGCCTGCGGCCGCTCGCCCGCCATCAGGTCGGGCCCCAGCCGCGTGATGGCGGACGGCTGCGGGCCGGCCGCAACCGCCAACTCAAGCGGCGCGCCGGCATGGAAGTGCCAGATTTCGGCCGCGTCCACCCGGTGCCAACGCGAGCGCTCGCCCCGCCCCAGCAGGAAATAGATGGCGGTCGAGGCCGCACGGCCATCCACGAGGCGCGGATCGCGGAAGGTTTCGCGGAAATGCCCACCCTCGGGATGGGGTTTGAGATCGAGCAAGCGGATGATGTCGGCGGCGGTTTGCATGGCGGCCGGGCGGTGTGAGCGGAAGTCGCAGGCCGCTCAACCAGCGGGCATCACTCGCCCCGCTGCTCCCTGCTACGGACGAACCAGCCTGGCACTCTCTGCCGCTCTCCGAAGGCGTTTGAGCCGAGCAGGCTGTCATCGTTGTAGCGAACCATGATCTCGCTCTGGCTGCGGTAGGACGGGAAGTCGGGTTGGAAGAGCTGAGCGAGGTCGGCCCAGCGCGGCGCGCCGATATGCCTTTCGGGAAACAGGTCTTCCTCGCGGACGGAGGCAACATGTTGCTTTGCACGTGTCTTGATTATGACGTTCACCTTCTGCACCTGCTCCTCGGTAAAGGCGCGGTAATTGACGATATCCAGAAACGTCATAATGACCTGGTCGTAGGCCCGCGCATTGCGGCGGTTCCGCCGGGCGAGGCGGCGGCGTGGATCATCAAGATGCTCCTTGTGGGTGATCACGAGCAGCATGTCGGGCGAGAGCGGATAAAGAATGCGCGAGCCGCGCCAGAACGGGTTCGGGACCCGCGGATAGGCGCAGATTTCCGCGCCGGAATAGCAGTCGCAGTTATAGATGACGACCGGGTCGTCGGAGACGAGGAACTTGGTCGGCGAGGTCTTGGCGGAGAATAGCTCCCAGTGCCCTTCCGCCCAAATCGTACAATGAAACTGCCGCCGCGCCAAAAGGCGCGCCATGATGGTGGTATTGTCCAGCGCGATCCGGCCCGATAAGGCGAATTCTTGCTTTACCTGGTCGATACCGCGCCGCGTGCGTGCGAGCTGGGCGTCTATGAACTCCAGCAGGTCGCACATCCGCTCGTTGGGGTTCCCGTAGCCGGGCGGAATTGCCGGATGGCTGCCGAACCCCCTGGTCTCCGGCCATTGAAGGAAAAGCCGGTTCGCCCGGGCGCCACGTGTATCCAGCGGCCCGAACACCAAACGCTCGACCGCATCCGACGGCAGGCCAGTCAGCGCCACGGAATAAAGGCCATCCTCCTGAAAGAGCGCATCGGGGCCGCAAGGCTTGACGGCATGCAAGCGGCGCACGGCCGGATACGACCATCCGGACAGAGGACTGTCGTGGCCGGGCTCTTGTTCAGCACCAGGAACTCGCCCGTGCCAGGCGGCAAAAATGGAGAAGTTGCTGCGCGGCGCGAATTAGTTTGCGTCGCTGCCTGCCTAGCCTAACTTCCGCAACGAGGCGAGAGCGGAAATTCAAACCAACCACCCCCAACCACCACCCCTTGACTTGCGCCCCGCCCGGGCGTATCCGCATCGGCGGGACACTCCGCCCCAACGCGGAGCTTCTATCTGAAAGGGTAGCAACCATGACCATGCCTCAACCGGCCGCGCGCCCGCGCGTGCCGCATTTCTCGTCAGGCCCCTGCGCCAAGCGCCCCGGCTACGCGCTCGACAATCTCAAATCCGCAGTGCTTGGCCGTTCGCATCGCTCCAAAGAGGGCAAGGCGCGGCTGAAGCTTGCCATCGACACGACGCGCGAGATTCTCGGCGTGCCGCAGGACTATCTGATCGGCATCACGCCCGCCTCCGACACCGGCGCTTTCGAGGCGGCGATGTGGTCGCTGCTCGGCGCACGCGGCGTCGATCTGCTGGCCTGGGAAAGTTTTGGCGAGGGCTGGGTCTCCGATGTTCTCAAGGAATTGAAGCTCGACGATGCACGCAAGCTCACGGCGCCCTATGGCGAACTGCCCGACCTCACCCAGGTCGATTTCGCGCGCGACGTGGTGTTCACCTGGAACGGCACGACCTCGGGCGTGCGCATCCCCAATGGCGACTGGATCCCCGCCAATCGCGAGGGGCTGACGCTGTGCGACGCCACCTCCGCCGCCTTCGCGCAGGATCTGGCCTGGGACAAGCTCGACGTCACCACCTTCTCCTGGCAGAAGGCGCTGGGCGGCGAAGCGCAGCACGGCATGATCGTTCTGAGCTCGCGCGCCGTCGAAAGGCTGGAGAACCACAAGCCGGGCTGGCCGATGCCGAAGCTGTTCCGGATGGTCAAGAAGGGCAAGGTCGACAGCGACTTCTTCGAAGGCGCGACGATCAACACGCCGTCCATGCTGTGCGTCGAGGACTATCTCGACACGCTCGCCTGGGCAGAAAGCGTCGGCGGACTGCCGGCGCTGTTCGCCAGGGCCGACGCCAACGCCCATGTGATCACCGAATGGGTGAAGCGCACGCCATGGATTGCCTTCCTCGCCGACAAGCCGGCGATCCGCTCCAATACGTCGGTGTGCCTGACGATCGTCGATCCCGACATCGCCGCAGCTTCGGCCGAAACCCAGGCCGCCGTCGCCAAGCAGATCGCCTCGACGCTGGAGAAGCTCGGCGTCGCCATGGACATCGGCTCCTATCGCGACGCGCCTCCGGGCCTGCGCATCTGGACCGGCGCCACGGTCGAGACCTCCGACCTGGAAGCGCTGATGCCCTGGCTCGACTGGGCCTTCGCGCAGGTCAAGGCCTCGTCGCTGAAAGCGGCCTGAGCGGCTGCGAGCGGCGCTCAATCACACGAAATACCTAGTTTCCCGGAGAGTCCCATGGCCCCTCGTGTCCTCATTGCCGACAAGCTTTCCTCGCTCGCCGAAAAGGTCTTCGACGACCGGGGCATCGAAACCGACACCAAGATCGGGCTCGACAAGGACGATCTGGCCGCCATCATCGGCGATTATGACGGGCTGGCCGTGCGCTCGGCCACCAAGGTGAGCGAGAAGGTGCTGGCCAAGGCGAATGGCCGCCTGCGGGTGATCGGCCGCGCCGGCATCGGGGTCGACAATATCGATGTGCCCGTCGCCACCGCCAAGGGCATCATCGTAATGAACACTCCCTTCGGCAATTCCATCACCACCGCCGAACACGCCATTACCTTGATGATGGCGCTCGCCCGGCAGATCCCGGAAGCCGACCGCTCGACTCAAAGCGGCAAATGGGAGAAGTCGAAATTCATGGGCGTCGAGGTGACCGCCAAGACGCTGGGCATCATCGGCTGCGGCAATATCGGCTCGATCGTGGCCAACCGGGCGCGCGGCCTCGCCATGAAGGTCATCGCCTTCGATCCGTTCCTGACGCCCGACCGCGCCGCCGAACTCGGCGTCGAAAAGGTCGAGCTGGACGCGCTGTTCCGCCGCGCCGATTTCATCACGCTGCACACGCCGATGACGGAGAAGACCAGGAACATCATCAACGCCGCCTCCATCGCCAGGATGAAGAAAGGCGTGCGCATCATCAATTGCGCGCGGGGCGGGCTGATCGTCGAATCAGCGCTCGCCGAGGCGATTCGCGCCGGGCATGTCGCGGGCGCGGCGCTCGATGTGTTCGAGAGCGAACCGGCGACCGAGAACCCGCTATTCGGCCTGCCCAATGTCATCTGCACGCCGCATCTGGGCGCGGCGACCACCGAGGCGCAGGAGAATGTCGCCGTGCAGGTGGCGGAACAGATGTCGGACTATCTGCTGAGCGGCGCGATCTCCAATGCGGTGAACTTCCCCTCGATCACGGCGGAAGAGGCGCCGCGCCTCGCGCCCTTCGTCAAGCTTGCCGAGCAGCTCGGCTCCTTCGCCGGGCAGCTGGTGGAGAGCGGCCTGACGCGGATCCGCTTCGAATATGCCGGCGAAATCGGCGAGCTGAACACCCGCGCCCTGACTGCGGCGGCGCTGAGCGGCGTGCTGCGGCCCCTGCTGCAGGAGGTGAACATGGTGAGCGCGCCAGACATCGCCCGCCAGCGCGGCATCATGGTGGAGGAGGTGCGCCGCGACCAGGAAGGCGCCTATGAGACCTATATGCGCGTCTCGCTGAAGACCGAGCGCCAGGAGCGTTCGGTGGCGGGCACGGTGTTCTCCGATCACCGGCCGCGCATCATCCAGGTCCAGAGGATGAACCTGGAAGCGGAGCTGACGCCGCATATGCTCTACACCGAAAATGCCGACAAGCCCGGCTATATCGGCGCGATCGGCACCGTGCTCGGCGAGGCAGGCGTGAACATCGCGACATTCACGCTGGGCCGCGACGCGGCAGGCGGCAAGGCGCTGGCGCTGGTCGGCGTCGATGAGGAGGTAAGCGACGATGTGCTGGCCAAGGTCAGGGGCCTGCCGCATGTGATGCTCGCCAGCCGCCTGCGATTCTAGAGCCTTTTCCGCTCCGATTGAATCGGAGCGCGGCTCTAATTCTTTGTTTTCTCGCATTTTCTCGACGCAAACCGGCGTCCACTTTGCTGGAAAATGCTCTAGCGCCTGATCAGTTTGGGTGCGAGCGTCTGTGGGGCTTTTGCGTCACCCCGGACGACGCGAAGCGGAGATCCGGGGTCTATCCAACTCGCATTGCTTAGGCGACCGCATTTGGCCGCGACTCAGCGGCCGCGGCGGCGCGGAGCAAGCGGCGATTCACCTGCCGGCCGATGCCGTCAACCCAAGTCAACAGCGCGGCCGCTGCGGCAGCAATCCAGCGCGGTTTTCTCAATAAGGGCGCCGTCTGTAGATCGCGCCGGTGTCCAGATCGAGATCGAAGCGGAAATAGCCGGGCGAGACGAAATGGTGCGACTGGCCTTCCCAGAAATCCACCGTCCACCGCCGCAGCGTATATTCGCAGCTGCTCTCGCAATCGGCCCAGCTGCCGCCCGGAAGCTGAACCTGATCGCCCCAGCGGCCCGGGCGAACCGGCCCGGTGACCGTGCCGAAGCCGGTGCTCGCCTCGGCGGTCACATAGCGATAGATGCCCGATCCGTCGCCATCGTGCCTGAGCTTGCAGCGGTGGCCCCTGCATGAGCCGGCATCGGCGGGCGCGCTCATGGCCAATGCCGTGGCGGCCAGCATGGCCGATGCGCTAATAAGTTTTAGAATGTGCCCCATCGTCAGTCTCCGGTGTGTGTAGGTGCGTGCCGTATTGTTGCGTTTTGCGCGAGAATAGTGGCCATAGCAGGCAAAGTCTAATGGTTCCGGCGCGGCGCTGATGCCACAGCCCCCGCCGCAATCTCGGAATATGCGGTGCGCCGTCAGTGGCCTGCCGTTGAAACCGGCGCGGCCGCCTGCTAAGCGATGGCGATGGAGAATAGCGGCAAAATCTTCGCCTATTGTGAACGCGGCCTCGATCCGGGCTTCTGGGCCGAGCCGTTCAATGCGATCACCAATTTCGGCTTCATCATCGCGGCGCTCTATGCATTCTGGGAGCTTTCGCGCCGGCCGGCGCACGAGCCCAAATTTTTCCGCGCATTGCTGATCTTCAACGTCTTCGTGATCGGCGTCGGCAGTTTCCTCTTTCACACGCTTGCAACGCCGCTGTCCTCCGCCGCCGATGTGGCCCCGATCGGGGTGTTCATGCTGGTGTTTCTCGGCTATGCGCTGAACGTCTTCGCCGGTTTGCCGCTTCTGGCGGTGCTGCCGCTGATCGGCGCCTTCGCCTACGTGATCCGGCAGGCCATGCAGGTGCAATGCGACGCGCTGGGTTTCGGCTGGCCGCTGCTCGAAAAGACCAATTGCCTGAACGGCAGCTTCGGCTATCTCCCCGCCCTTGCCGCCATGTTGATCATCGGCGCCTGGCTGGCCGCGCGACGCCACGCCGCCGCACCCTATGTGCTGGGCGCCGCCGTGGTTTTCATGGTTTCGGTCAGCTTCCGCGCCGTCGACCGCATCTGGTGCAACAGCATAGCCTTCATGGGCAAGCCGATCGGCACCCATTTCCTCTGGCACACGCTCAACAGCGTGGTGCTGTTCCTGCTGCTGCTTGCGGTGATCCGCCATGGCGCGGACGGCTTGACAGTCCGGGAGCCGCCCTCCCGGTTGAAAGCCGGCCGAGCCTGAAGCATAAAGGCGCCTGACGACGCGGACATGGCGGAACCGGTAGACGCAACGGACTTAAAATCCGTTTCCCAATGGGAGTGAGGGTTCGAGTCCCTCTGTCCGCACCATTTTTGGTGGCGCGATGCCGCCCGCCAGCCAATCGCGCGTTGCCTGCGCGACGCCGCCCGCTGGCGAACAGGCTCAGAACAGCACGACGCTGCGGATGCTTTCGCCCGAATGCATCAGGTCGAACGCCTTGTTGATGTCGCCGAGCGGCATCGTATGGGTAATCAGCGGATCGATCTGGATTTTGCCGTCCATATACCAGTCGACGATTTGCGGCACTTGCGTGCGGCCCTTTGCGCCGCCGAAAGCGGTGCCTTTCCAGACGCGGCCCGTCACCAGTTGGAACGGCCGGGTCGAGATCTCCTTGCCGGCGCCGGCGACGCCGATGATGATGCTCTGGCCCCAGCCCTTATGGGCGCATTCCAGCGCCTGGCGCATGACATTGACATTGCCGATGCATTCGAAGGAATAATCGGCGCCGCCCTTGGTGAGGTCGACAAGATACGGCACGAGGTCGCCTTGCACTTCGCTCGGGTTGACGAAATGCGTCATGCCGAAGCGCTCGCCCCATTCCTTCTTCGAGTTGTTCATGTCGACGCCGACGATCATATTCGCGCCGACCAGTTTCAGCCCCTGAATCACGTTGAGACCGATGCCGCCCAGGCCGAACACCACCGCATTGGCGCCCGGCTCCACCTTCGCCGTGTTGATGACGGCGCCGATCCCGGTCGTCACGCCGCAGCCGATGTAGCAGATCTTGTCGAAGGGCGCGTCCTCACGCACTTTCGCCAGGGCGATCTCAGGCACCACGGTATAATTGGAAAAGGTGGAGGTGCCCATATAGTGGAAGATCTTGTCGCCGCCCGCCGAAAAGCGGCTGGTGCCGTCGGGCATCAATCCCTGCCCTTGGGTGACGCGGATCTTCTGGCACAGATTGGTCTTGCCGGAGGTGCAATAATCGCATTCTCGGCATTCGGGCGTATAGAGCGGGATGACGTGATCGCCCGGCTTCAGCGACCGCACGCCAGGGCCGCATTCAACGACGATGCCGGCGCCCTCATGGCCCAGGATGGCGGGGAAGATGCCCTCAGGGTCGGCGCCGGAAAGGGTGAACTCGTCGGTGTGGCAGATGCCGGTGGCCTTGATCTCGACGAGGCATTCGCCCTCACGCGGAGGCGCGATTTCAACGGTTGTGACTTCGAGGGGCTTGCCTGCCGCCACCGCTACTGCTGCTCGCGTTTGCATCGCAAATCCTCCTTGACCGTTTCCCGTTGACAATGATCGCTAGTTTGCTTCAGCGGCGCCCCGCCGCAACCCATAATCGCAAGTCCACTTGTTACTTGCCGTCAATGGCGTTTTGACCTCCCTCCCCAGGAGCGGGAGGGCTACAATCACCGGCGAGCACATCACGATATGTCAGCATCCTGGAGTGGCCGCCTTGTCCATGCCTGTCCCGAAGCAAAACACATGCCGGCCGCGCCTTCTGGCGGCCGCCGGGCTCGCCGCCGCCTGCGTCTGCCTGGCCGCCACCCCGCCGCGCGCGCAAGAGGGGCGGCAGGATTATCCCACCGTCGCTATCGCCGATTACGTCTTCGGCTGCATGGCGACCAACGGCCAGACACGCGAGGCGCTGGAAAAATGTTCCTGTAGCGTCGATGTGGTCGCCTCGATCCTCCCCTACGATCAGTTCGTCGAGGCCGAGACGGTAGCCCGGATGCGCCAGGTCGCGCGGCGAGAAGGGCGCGTTGTTCCGCAGCAGTCCCGAGCCGAAAGAGGCCATCGCCCGCCTCAAGCGAGCGCAGGCGGAAGCCGAAATCCGGTGTTTCTAGTGGATCGAACCTGACATTTGAGCCCCGTGCGGAGAGTCTAGCGAAAGCGCTAAGCCTATAAAATGCCAGGTCAATTCGATCCATCAGCAAAAATGCTAGCGGTTCGGAACGTTAGAGACGAACCACTAGAGTCCTGCTCCGATGCTGGAAAATGCTCTGAGCCTTGAGGGGTCGCGAGGCATGAAAACGATCAGTCAGCAGAAATGTTTCGGCGGCATGCAGGGGGTCTATGAGCATCAATCGCGGGAATGCCAGTGCCCGATGCGTTTCGGCGTCTTCGTGCCGCCGCAGGCGGAGCGCGGCGCGGTTCCGGTGCTGACATTTCTCGCCGGGCTGACCTGCACGGAGGAGAATTTCATCGTCAAGGCCGGAGCACAGCGGGTTGCGGCGGAGCTGGGCATCATGGTGGTCGCGCCCGATACCAGCCCGCGCGGCAACGATGTCGCCGATGCGGAAGGCGAATATGATCTGGGCAAGGGCGCGGGATTTTATCTCGACGCGACGAAAGAGCCCTGGGCGCCCCACTACCGCATGGACAGCTATATCGCCCGCGAATTGCCGGAATTGATCGCCGCCAATTTCGCCGCCGATCCCGGCAGGCGGGGCATTCTCGGCCATTCGATGGGCGGCCACGGGGCGCTGACGATCCATCTCAAGCACCCCGATCTATACCGCTCGGTATCGGCATTCTCGCCGATCGTCGCGCCGAGCCAGGTCCCGTGGGGGCAAAAGGCGTTCGGGGCGTATCTTGGCGATGAGGCTAGGGCGTGGGCGGCATTTGACGCCACACAGATCGTCGAAACGAGCCCGTCAACCGCGCCTATTCTGATCGACCAGGGCGATAAGGACCCGTTTCTGGCCGAACAGCTCAAGCCGGAATTGTTCGCCAGGGCCTGCGCCAGTTCCGGTCAAGCGCTGACGCTGAGGATGCAGCCCGGCTACGACCACTCCTATTTCTTCATCGCCAGCTTCATCGAGGATCATCTGCGCTGGCACGCGGCGCAGCTCGCTTCCGCCTGAAGCGCTTGCATGGAAAAGGTCGCGTCAGGACGGCGCGATCCGGTCCGGAAGCTTGCGGTTGCGGATGAGCGGGGCAGCTTCGATCACCAGCGGCTTCAGACCTTCGTCGCCTTCTTCGATGATCGCCAGAAGCTGGGCGCGCATCCGCGGCTCCCAGAATTTGTTGATGTGCTCGGCGACGCCGGTAACCGCCTGGTCATGCGGCTTCGACTCGAAGAACGCAGCGATCTGGCCTGCCATGTAGACGAGCTTTCTAGGCGACATGGGCAATCCCCTCCTCTGCGACGCGATGCGGATGGGTGAAAATTTCGAACTCGTCGCCCCTCGCCACCGCGATCAAGGTGAGTTGCGCCAGATCCGCCATCCGCACGGCCAGCGCGGTCGGAGCGGAGACGGCGATGATCATCGGGCAGCCGCATGATGCCGCCTTCTGCACCATTTCGATCGACACCCGGCTCGTCAGCACGATCGCGCCCGCGCCGCCATCCATCCCGGAGCGCGCGATGGCCCCGACGAGCTTATCCAGCGCATTGTGCCGCCCGACATCCTCGCGCGCCAGCACGATGCCCTCGCCGGGCAGATAGAACCCAGCTGCGTGCACGGCGCGCGTTTCGGCATTGAGCGGCTGCATGTCACTGAGCTGGGCCGCGGCACCAGCGATTTCCGCCCGCGACAGGGTGAGGTGTGCCGCCACGAGCGAGGCGGGACGCAGCGCCTGCTCGATGCTCTCGATGCCGCACAGACCGCAGCCCACCGGCCCGGCCATGCGCCGTCGGCGCCGCGCCAGCGCCTCGGAGGCATCCGTCGCCAGCGCGATCTGCAGATCGACGCCCTGCTCGAATTCGACCGGTTCCACGCCCTCGATGGCGCCTGCATCGCCGACGATCCCTTCGGTCAGCGTGAAGCCATAGGCGAAGTCTTCCAGATCGGCGGGCGTCGCCATCATCACCGCATGCGTCGAACCATTATAGGTAAGCGCGACCGGCGTTTCCTCCGGCACGGCGCGCTCGCCGGATTCCGCGCCCCGCGCACGGTAGGCGATACGGGACACGGTGCGCGCGGTGGGCAGCGTCATGGGCGTCACTCGGCCGCCGTGACCAGCGGCGCGATGCGGCGCGACTGCCGGGCCTGTTCATCATAGTCCACCTGCCAGTTCGTCGGGCCGTTGGACGGCGAGATCTGCACGGCGGTCACCTTATATTCCGGGCAATTCGTCGCCCAGTCCGAATAATCCGTCGTCACCACATTGGCCTGGGTGTCCGGGTGATGGAAGGTCGTGTAGACGACGCCGGGCGCGACCCGCTCGGTGATGTCGGCGCGCAGCGAGGTTTCGCCGGCGCGGCTGACGAGGCGTACCCAATCGCCGTTCCGGATGCCGCGCTGCTCGGCGTCGTGCGGGTGTATTTCGAGCAGATCCTCCTGATGCCAGACGATGTTCTGCGTGCGCCGCGTCTGCGCGCCGACATTGTACTGACTGAGGATGCGCCCGGTGGTGAGAAGCAGCGGGAAGCGCGGGCCGGTCTTTTCATCCGTCGCCACATATTCGGTGCGGATGAACTTGCCCTTGCCGCGCATGAAGCCGTCAATATGCATGATCGGCGTGCCTTCCGGCGCCTTCTCGTTGCACGGCCACTGAACCGAGCCCATTTCGTCAAGCAAGGCATAGGTCACACCGGCAAAACTCGGCGTGGTCGCGGCGATTTCATCCATGATTTCGGACGGATGGCTGTAATTCCAGGCCAGCCCCATGGCTTGCGCCAGCCCTTGCGTCACCTCCCAATCGCCGAGGCCGTTTTTCGGGCTCATCACCTTGCGGACGCGGTTGATGCGCCGCTCGGCATTGGTGAAGGTGCCGTCCTTCTCCAGGAAGGTCGAGCCGGGCAGGAAGACATGCGCGTAATTGGCGGTCTCGTTGAGGAAGAGATCGTGCACCACGACGCATTCCATCGCGGCAAGGCCCGCCGCGACATGGTGCGTATCCGGATCGGACTGCAGGATGTCCTCGCCCTGGACGTAGAGGCCCAGGAATGTGCCTTCGGTCGCGGCGTCGAGCATGTTCGGGATGCGCAGGCCCGGCTCGTCGTCCAGCTTCACGCCCCAGAGCTTCTCGAAAATATCGCGCGTCGCGTCGCCCGAAATATGCCGGTAGCCGGGAAGCTCATGCGGGAACGAACCCATGTCGCAGGCGCCCTGAACATTGTTCTGGCCGCGCAACGGGTTTACCCCGACGCCGGGCTTGCCGATATTGCCGGTCGCCATGGCGAGATTGGCGATGGCGATGACTGTGGTCGAGCCCTGGCTGTGCTCGGTGACGCCAAGGCCGTAATAGATCGCGCCATTGCCGCCGGTGGCGTAGAGCCGTGCGGCGCCGCGGATCGCCTCCGGATCGACGCCCGCATAGGCGCCTACCGTTTCCGGGCTGTTTTGCGGGCAGCGCGACGAAGGACGCCCAGTCCTGGAACTCGTCCCAGTCGCAGCGCTCGCGGACGAAGGCTTCATCGAACAACCCCTCGGTGACGATGACATGCGCCAGCGACGTCACCACCGCGACATTGGTGCCGGGCCGCAGCGGCAGATGGAACTGCGCCTCGATATGCGGCGAACGGACGATATCGGTGCGGCGCGGATCGAGCACGATCAGCTTGGCGCCGGCCCGCAGCCGCTTCTTCATGCGCGAGGCGAAGACCGGGTGCGCGTCGGTCGGATTGGCGCCGATGATCACCATGACATCGGTGTCCTCGACCGAGTCGAAATCCTGCGTTCCGGCCGACGTGCCATATGTCTGGCCCAGGCCATAGCCGGTCGGCGAGTGGCAGACGCGCGCGCAGGTATCGACATTGTTGTTGCCGAAACCCTGGCGGATCAGCTTTTGCACCAGATAGGTTTCCTCATTGGTGCAGCGCGAGGAGGTGATGCCGCCGACGGAGCTGCGGCCATGCTGCTGCTGGATGCGGCGGAACTCATTGGCCGTATGGGTGAGCGCTTCCTCCCATGACACTTCGCGCCACGGATCGGTGATCTTTTCGCGGATCATCGGGTTGAGGATGCGTTCCCTGTGGTTTGCGTAGCCATAGGCGAAGCGGCCCTTGACACAGCTATGACCGCGATTGGCCTTGCCGTCCTTATAGGGAACCATGCGGACCAGCTCGTCGCCGCGCATTTCGGCCTTGAAGGAGCAGCCGACGCCGCAATAGGCGCAGGTGGTAACGACGGAATGCTCGGGCTGGCCGATCTCGATCACGGACTTTTCCTGCAAGGTCGCCGTCGGGCAGGCCTGGACGCAGGCGCCGCAAGAGACGCATTCGCTGTCGAGGAACGCCTCGTGCATGCCGGCCGAGACGCGCGACTTCGAAGCCCCGTCCCTCGATGGTCAGCGCGAACGTGCCCTGCACTTCCTCGCAGGCCCGGACGCAGCGCGAGCAGACGATGCATTTGGACGGATCATAGGTGAAATAGGGGTTGCTCTCGTCCTTCGGCATCCATTTGGCGTTGACGGCGCCGGTTCCGGAACCGGAGCGGGCAAAGACGTGATTGTCGCCCTGATAGCCGTAGCGCACATCGCGGAGGCCAACGACGCCCGCCTGCGTCTGCAATTCGCAATCGCCATTGGCGGCGCAGGTCAGGCAGTCGAGCGGATGGTCGGAGATGTAAAGCTCCATCACGCCGCGCCGCAAATCCTTCAGCCGGCCGGTCTGCGTGTGCACAGTCATACCTTCGGCGACAGGCGTGGTACAGGAGGACGGCGTGCCGTTGCGGCCGTCGATCTCCACCAGACACAGGCGGCACGAGCCGAAGGCGTCCACCATGTCGGTGGCGCACAGCTTGGGGATCTTGATGCCGGCTTCCATCGCCGCCCGCATGATCGATGTGCCCTGCGGAACGGTGACATCGAAACCGTCGATGGTCAGTGTGACGGCCTTTTCGGCTTTGCTCGCCGGTGTGCCGTAGTCGATTTCCTGGATCAGGCCCATGGGTGCTACTCCGCTGCCACGGCAAGGGGGCGTGGCTGAAAGTCTTCGGGGAAATGGTTGAGCGCGCTCATCACCGGGAACGGCGTGAAGCCGCCCAGCGCGCAGAGCGAGCCGAATTTCATCGTCTGGCACAGGTCGGTGAGCAGCGCGATCTGCTTCTCCGGCTCCTCGCCGCGTGCGATCTTGTCCGCGACCTCGACGCCGCGCACCGCGCCGATGCGGCAGGGGGTGCACTTGCCGCAGGATTCGATGGCGCAGAATTCCATGGCGAAACGCGCCTGCTTCAGCATGTCGGCTGTGTCGTCGAACACCACGATCCCCGCATGCCCGATCAGGCCGTCCCGCTTGGTGAATTCCTCATAGTCGAAGGGCGTGTCGAACAGCTCGCGCGGGAAGTAGGCCCCAAGCGGCCCGCCGACCTGCACAGCCTTGACCGGGCGTCCGGTGGCGGTGCCGCCGCCGATGCCATCGACGATTTCGCCCAGCGTCAGGCCGAACGCCGTCTCGTAAAGGCCGCCATATCTGACATTTCCGGTGATCTGGATCGGGATGGTGCCGCGCGAACGCCCCATGCCGAAATCGCGATAGAAGGCCGCGCCCTTGTCGAGGATGACGGGCACGCTGGCGAGCGAAATCACATTGTTGACGACCGTCGGGCGGGCCATGAAGCCTTGATGCGCCGGCAGCGGCGGCTTGGCGCGCACGACGCCGCGCTTGCCTTCCAGGCTGTTGAGCAGCGAGGTTTCCTCGCCGCAGACATAGGCGCCCGCGCCAACGCGGATATCCATGTCGAAGGCATATGGCGATCCCAGCACGCGCGGCCCGAGAATGCCGGCGTCGCGCGCGATGGCGACAGCCTCATTCATGACCGCGATGGCGTCCGGATATTCCGAGCGGAGATAGACATAGCCCTTGGTCGCGCCCGTCGCGAGGCCGGCGATCGCCATACCCTCGATCAGCACGAAGGGATCGCCCTCCATGATCATTCGGTCGGAGAAGGTGCCGCTGTCGCCTTCGTCGGCGTTGCAGACGATGTATTTTTGGGCGCCCGGGGCTTCGAGCGTGGTCTTCCATTTGATGCCGGTCGGAAAGCCCGCGCCTCCACGGCCGCGCAATCCGGACGCCGTGACGAGCGCCACGATCTCGGCGGGCTGCATCGCCGACAGCCTTTTGCAGGCCGGCAAGCCCGCCATGCGCTTTGTAATCCTCCAGCGAAAGCGGATCGGTGATACCGCAGCGGGCGAAGGTCAGCCGCGTCTGATGCTTGAGGAACGGAATTTCTTCGGTGAGGCCGTGTCCCAGCGCGTGCCAGGCACCGGCGACGAAATTGAAATCGAACAATCCCTTCACATCCGAAGGCGTGACGGGACCATAGGCAACGCGGCCGTTCGTCGTCGCGACCTCGACCAGCGGCTCCAGCCAATAGGCGCCGCGTGAGCCGTTGCGCACGATGGTCACATCCAGCCCGCGCCGCTCGGCCTCACGCGCGATCGCCTCGGCGACCTCGTCGGCCCCGACGCGACCGCGCCGGAATCGCGCGGAATGTAAATGATGGCGCTCATGTCTGCACCTGTTTGGCGATCCGGTCGATGCGCTCCTCGTCCAGACGCCCGATGACGCGCCCGTCCAGCATCGCGGAGGGGGCGCAAGCGCAAAGCCCGAGACAATAAACCGGCTCAAGCGTCAAAGATCCGTCGGCGGTCGTCTCGCTCCATCCGATCCCGAGCCGGGCCTGCGCGTGTTCGGCGATGCGGTCGCCGCCCATCGACTGGCAAGCCTCGGCGCGGCAAAGCTTCAGCACATGGCGGCCGGCGGGCTCCTCGCGGAAATCATGGTAGAAGGTCATCACGCCATGCACCTCGGCGCGGCTCAAATTGAGCTTGTCGGCAATGACTTTCAGCGCGTCCTTCGGCACGAAGCCGAACTCGCCCTGCACATCATGCAGAATCGGCAGCAACGGGCCTTCCAGCGCGATGTTCCTGTCGACGATGGCGCCAACCCGTTCGCCGACATCCTGCGGCGCAAGCTGCGCAGCCATTTCTGCCTCCAATCTGCATTACCCCCTCAAGGATTGTGGCCCTTTTGACTCATGTGATCAATACGCCTCTCCCGTTGAGCGATTATAAAAACCTATCAAACATCCTCGCCGAGCTGGGAAATCGCTCTCGCTTGTTTCAAGAGCGTGGCGATGATCGGCGTATGCGGCTCCCGATGCGCCGCAATTAGGCCGACCAGGTGCGAGACCTCCGGCTCGATGATCGGTATCGTCTCGATATCCGCCCATGGGCCAAACGTCTCCACCAGCTTCAGCGGCATGATGCTGACCCAGCGCCCGGTGCGGATGTGCGAAAGCAGCGCGACGAGTGAGTCCGATTCCAGCGTCGGACGCGCCGACGCGCCCGCCTCTTCCAGATGATGATTGATGATGCGCCGATTCTGCATCGACGGCGTTAACAGGCAAAGTGGCAGCGTACTGACCTGCGCCCAGCTCACCCCTTTCCGGCTTATCTGCGCATTCAGCCCCGCGCCGACGAGATGATAGCGCTCGAAATAAAGCGGCACGGTCGTCGCTCGGCCCAGGGGCTCGTTTTCGAGATAGGTGATGCCGGCGTCGATTTCGAGATTTTCCAGGAGGGATAGCACTTCGGTCGAGGCGCGCGAGAGCACCGAAAAGCTCACTTGCGGGTGATGCGCGCTGAAGGGCTCGGTGAGTTCGGAAATCATCGCCAGCGCGGTCGGAATGGCGGCAATCCGGACATGGCCGGAAAGGCCGTGTTTCGCCGCGCGAATCTCGTCGCGCATCGAGCGGGCGTCGCTGACGATCCTGCGCGCCCATTCCAGCACGCGCTGTCCTTCGGGGGTAAGGCCGAGAAAGCGCGAGCCGCGCCGCACCAGCATGACGCCGAGCTGGTCCTCAAGCTGTTTGATGGCGGCGGACAAGGTGGGCTGCGCCACGCCGATTTCCTCAGCGGCCCGGCCGAAATGCTTCTGCTTGGCCAGCGCGATGAACATTTCCAGCTTGTCGATCATGATGCTGTTCCGCCCTGGTGAGGCGGCGGGATTGGTTCCCGCGCGCGGACGGCCGGCGCCGCCTGGGCAGCTACCATGCTGCCCCGCTTTCTCATGTGCCGCAATGCGTTCGGAACGCTCGCTTCATGCTCCGATTGTCGGGACACATGCACGCTGCCCTTGGAGGGCGACGCAGACCGACCTTTACGCCGCGCCGGGAGGGATCGATGCAACGCAGTGGTGGCGCAAAAAGCTGGGCCGGGGCGCCGCGTTACCAGCCGATGCGGCCGATATCACGCCGCGTGCGAGGCAGCCGGCTCAGTGAGAACGGCATAAAGCGCCTCTTTCTCCCGGGATGAGCGGAGCTTTTCCACGGCAGTGGGCTCCCGCATGAGGCGGGAAATCCGGGCGAGCGCTTTCAGATGGTCGGCGCCGGCATTTTCCGGAGCCAGAAGCAGGAACACCAGATCGACCGGCTCTTCGTCGATCGCATCGAAATCGATCGGTTCTTCCATCCGCGCGAACAGGCCCACAATATGCGTGAGCGCGCTCATCTTGCCGTGCGGAATGGCGATGCCGTTGCCGACGCCGGTCGAGCCTAGCCGTTCCCGCTGCAGCAGAATGTTGAAGATCTCGTGCTCATCGATGCCGGTCAGCTTCGCCGCCCGAACCGATAATTCCTGCAGAGCCTGCTTCTTATTGCCCGCCTTCAAAGCTGGGATGACGCCGTAAGGTGTGATCAGATCGCTGAGATCCATAGTCTTTCCATACGCTCCCTTGGCCACCCGCGTCAGGCCTGGAAAGCCTTTAGCTGTTGCGGTCCGCTTGCGCCAAAATTCCTCCAGGGTCGATCCAGCCTATATGGCCGTCCTGCCTCCGGTACACAACATTCAGGCGGCCATGGCCCGCATTCTTGAAGATGAGAAACGGCTTGTTCGCCAGATCCATTTCCATCACTGCGTCGCCGACCGTCAATTCGTGAATGGTCGTCTGCGTTTCCGCGACAATCGCGGGGGCCAGTTCCGTGTCGTCCGCGTCCTGTTCTTCATCGCTCCGGATCATATAGTCGATCGCGGCAAAATCTGCGGCGCCGTCCCGCGCGGCGGAAGTATGATGCTTCTTCAGCCGGCGTTTGTAGCGGCGCAGGCGTTTTTCGAGCCGGTCCATCGCCTCATCGACGCTGGCATGGGCATCGGCCGCGATTCCTTCCGACTGCAACGACAACCCGGATGCAAGGTGCACCGTACACATTGTGGAAAATTGGCCGTGTTCCTTTTCGACGAACACATTTCCCGATAACCCATGGCTGCCGTATTTTTCGAAAGCTTTGTCGAGCTTTTCCGTTACGTAGCTCCGAAGAGCGGAACCCAAATTAAGGTTTTTTCCGGTTACTTGAATGGCCATATTTATTTTGTGTTTGGCGTGATCAGCAGCGGCCCATCACAGTGCTGCTCAACGCTGTTGACTTTCAGCCGAAGACAAAGGCCGTCTGCATCCCATCTCGCCCCTCGATAGCTCGGCGGACCCTAAGCCAGTGCTCCGCGGATGTCAAACATGACCATTATTGTGTTACGAGTTTGACCGCGTGGAAAGAGACAATGCGCTTTATTCTTCACGAAGTTGCATAAGCGTTATCCCTGAGGCTTTTTTCGTTCCGAGCCAATCGAACCGTGCCCCGGTTCGTTGTCGGTCGCACGGCTCAATGCGAACGGGCATCCGCTTTGCCGGGAGACGGCCCGGAGGACGATCGGCTCAGCTCATCCCCTGAATGCCACAAGCGTGCGGCCACAAACGCTGTTTTTGTTGCGGCGACGCTGCACCGATGAGGGGATGCGCATGATTTCCCGGTATTTCGCCACCGTGCGCCGGGCGATATCGACCCCGTCGCCACGAAGCAGGGTCACGATCTTGTCGTCGGACAAGATCCGCCGAGGCGATTCGGCATCGATCATCTCCTTGATGCGATGCTTCACCGCTTCCGATGAATGCGCATCGCCCGCGCCCGCCGCCGCAATGGCCGAGGTAAAGAAATATTTAAGCTCGAACGTGCCGCGCGCGGTCTGCATGTATTTGTTCGAGGTGACGCGGCTGACGGTCGATTCGTGCATGCCGATCCGGTCGGCGACGTCCCTGAGCCCCAGCGGCTTCAGCCCCCGCACCCCGTGCTCGAAGAAGTTCTCCTGCTGGCGGACAATCTCCCGCGCCACCTTCATCATCGTGCGCTTGCGCTGGTCGAGACTGCGCGCCAGCCAGTTGGCATTGCTGATGCAGCCCTGGAGATATTGCTTATCCTGCTCGGAGCGGGCCATGCGCTTGGCGGCGGCATAAAAGCCGTGATTGACGCTGATCCGGGGAAGCGTCTCGGGGTTAAGCTGCACCTTCCAGGTGCCGTCGGCCTCGCGGTGGACCAGGATGTCGGGCACCACGGCTTCGACCGGCCCGGCCCCGAATTGCAGGCCCGGCTTGGGGTTGAGCGCGCGGATTTCGGCGATCATCTCATGCAGTTCGTCCTGATCGACCTCGCATATGCGGCGGAGGCGGCCATAATCGCGGCTTGCGACAAGCTCCAGATTGTCCAGCAGCCTGCCGATCACCGGATCGAAGCGGTTGCGCTCGGCGAGTTGCAGCGCCAGGCATTCGGCGAGCGAGCGGGCGCCCACCCCCGCCGGCTCGAAGCCGTGCAGCACGGTCAGCACGTGTTCCACCTGGCCGGTCGACGCGCCCAGCCGCTCCGCCACTTCGCCGCAGCTGCCTTTGAAATAGCCCGCCTCGTCGATCAGGTCGATCAGATAGTCGCCGATCAAGCGCTGCGCGGCTTCGGCGACCGAAATATGCAATTGGCGGCGCAAATGATCGCGCAGCGTCGTCTGCTCGACGGCGTAATCCTCAAGACGGGCGCTGCCGGATTCGGAAAAGCCGGTCCCGCTCGTGCGCATCGAAAACGTCTCATAGGCGGCTGGATCGATGGCCACCGGATCATCGGCAAAATCAGCCAGCTGGTCCCCTGAGACGCCGTCGGCTCTTTCGGCGGGTTCGGGAGGAAATTCAGGGGCATCGCCGTCCCTGGGGCGAGGCGCCGCATCCGGCGGTGCCATCTCGGCTGCGGCGCCGTTCGGACGAGCCGAATCGTCGCTTGCTGCGCTCGTCCCACTCGATCAGCGGATTTTGTTCGATTTCTCGTTCGAGGAAGCTTTGCAGCTCGAGATTGGAAAGCTGCAATAGCTTGATGGCCTGCTGTAATTGCGGCGTTATGACCAGCGACTGCGTGTGCCTGAGCTCTAGCTTTGCTGCGAGCAAGATCGCGCTTCCACTTCCAACACAAACACCAACCCGATACTGTCGCTCAGCGCAAAACCTATCCCCTGGGGAACAAGCGTCTGCGGAATGCCTTAGCGGGAGAACATGTCTCCCAGATAGACGCGCCTTACTTCCTCATTAGCGACCACCTCCGCCGGCGTGCCTTCGGTCAGCACCTTGCCATCATAGATGATATACGCCCGATCGATTAGCTCTAAAGTTTCGCGAACATTATGATCGGTAATGAGAACCCCGATGCCGCGCTGCGTCAAATGGCGCACCAGCGCGCGGATATCGCCGATGGCGATGGGGTCGATGCCCGCGAAAGGCTCGTCGAGCAGCATGTAGGACGGACGGCTGGCCAGCGCGCGCGCGATCTCCAGACGCCGCCGCTCGCCGCCCGACAGCGCCATGGACGGGGCTTTGCGCAGCCGCGTGATGCGAAATTCTTCGAGCAGCGCATCGAGCTGGCGCTCGCGTTCGCGCCGTTTCGGCTCGACCACTTCGAGCACGGCGCGGATGTTCTGCTCGACCGTCAATCCGCGAAATATCGAGGTTTCCTGCGGCAGATAGCCGATTCCGAGCCTGGCGCGGCGATACATCGGCAGCGTCGGTGACCTCATGCCCATCGATGACGACCTTGCCTTGATCGGGCTTCACCAAGCCGGTAATCATGTAGAAGATGGTGGTCTTGCCCGCGCCGTTGGGCCCGAGAAGCCCGACCGCCTCGCCTTTGCGCAGCGTGACGCTGGCGCCGCGTACCACCGTGCGCTGGCCGAAGCTCTTGACCAGTCCGTATGCCGACAGCTCGCCGGCCGGCGCCGGCGCGGGGCGGCGTCTGGGCGCCTGCTCGGGATGCAGCCGGCGCACCGGCGCGGCGGCGGGGACGGCGGATTGCGCGTTAGGATTATGCCTGTCCATGATCGCCATGTGAGAGCCAGCCGAATTTAGGCACGCCATTTGCATAGACCATAGTGCCAATGGCGCGAAAGGTTAATGCGAATTTTGTCGCGGGAAGAAGTCTTATACGAGGCGCGGTCGTGCGGCCCGCGGCCATCGGCCGCGTTCAATTCGGCTTTTTCGGCGTCCGGCTTTACCTTGGACTTCTCGGGCCTCGATTTGGGCGTGAAGATGGCCCTCAGTCTTTCGGTGGGGGCGCCGGCGGCTTTGTCGCCGGCGGTATCGAAGCGGCTGAGGCCGGTATTGAGGTCGATGACCAGCTTGGTGCCCTTGATCGTGTTGGTGCCTTGCGTCAGCACCACGTCGCCGCCGATGGTCACGAGCTGCTTCTTGACCTCGAAAACGGCCCAGTCGCTGGTCGTGGTCTGATTGTCCTTCGTGGTGATCAGCACCTTGCCCTTGGCGTCGATCTGCGTGATATCGGCGCCGCCGCCCGGAACCAGAGGATTGGTGGCCGGAGTGACGCTGGGGGGAGTCGGCCGGGCCTTCTTTGCGGACGCTGCGGCGGTCGATGGGGCCGCGGCCGGGTCCTTCTTGGCTGCGGTATAGGTCACCTGGAGTTCCTTGGCGCGAATGTTGAAATCGCCCTGGGTGGCCGAAACATTGCCCTTGAACGTGGCGAGCTTCTTCTTGTCGTCCACCTCCAGCGCATCGGATTCGATGTCGATCGGCTTGTCGGCATTGGCGGAATAGCTGGTGCCCAGGCTGCTGCCCGGCGCCTGCGCCCATGCCGGCAGGCTCCAAAAGACGAGCCGAGGAGCAGCATAAGGCGCGCCGTAAAACCCGGCCGCCAACCGCACATCATTTTGGACCATTGTCCGCCCCCTTCGGCTTGCGCAGCATGTGGACTTTGACATTGCCTTCGAATATGGCGCGCCCCTCCGCCGTATACAGCGTCATGGATTGCGCCTTGATGGTCGTGTCGTGGAAGGCCAGATCCACCGGATCGTGGGAGATCAGCTTATGCTCCTGCATATAGGCGACCGCGGTTTTCAGCGTTCCCGACATGCCGGCATCGCCGCCGATCAACACGCCATTGTCGAAGGTCAGCTCTTCCAGCTTGGATTGATAGATTCCGGTCGGGGCCGTCAAGGTGGTTTTCTCGCCGGCCTTCGAGGTAATATCGGCGGAAATGGTGACCAGGTTCATCAATTCGGGGTTTTTCGCCTGCTGAGTGGCGTGATCCGCCCTGATGTCATAGACGCCGTACTTCTCATTGACGCCCTTCATCCGCGGGTTGACCATCTTCAGCCCGCCCGACGTCACCACGACATCGTCGACGGACGCCTCGCCGCTCCTTCGTTTTGATCGCGAGCCGGGAGGGCAGGAAATAGAGGCCCGCCGCGCATAAGGCCGCAAGGGGAAGCAGCCAGGCGCAGCACTCTGACGCGTGCGCTGTGCCGTTTCGCCGCGCGAAACGCCTTGGTGCGGTCGCCGCCGCTCGGCAGGGCAGCAAATCTCGTGCCCGCATGCCGGATGTCCGATTGCATGGCCATGTCTGCCTGATGGGTCCTTTTTCGCGCGCGGCTACTGCCATGCGAGGGGTGATCAAGGCGCCGCACCCTAGCATAGGGCTAATGCGGCGCATAATAATGATGAGCGCCGAAATCTCGCGGCCATCTCAGTGCGCAAAGATCTCTTCCTGGTCCCAGCCGAGCAGGTCGAGCCGCGCCCGCATCGGCAGAAAACGGAAGCAGGCCTCGGCAATGCCGCGCCGCCCCTCGCGGTCGATCAGCTCGTCGAAAATCGCCTTCAGCCGGTGCAGATGCAGCACGTCCGAGGCGGCATAGGCGAGTTGCTCCTCGGTGAGCTGGCTGGCGCCCCAATCGGAGGTTTGCTGCTGCTTGGAGATCTCCACGCCCAGAAGCTCGCGGCACAGATCGCGCAGGCCGTGGCGGTCGGTATAGGTGCGGGTGAGCTTGGAGGCGATCTTGGTGCAATAGACGGGCGCGGTGAGCACGCCGAGATATTGCTGGAACATCGCAATGTCGAAGCGGCCGTAATGAAACAGCTTCGTCACGGCGGGGTCGGCGAGCAGCCGCACCAGATTGGGCGCGTCGTAGGCGTGGTCGAACTGGACCAGATGCGCGTTGCCGTCGCCGCCTGAAAGCTGAACGAGGCACAGGCGGTCGCGGTGCGGGTCCAGCCCCATGGTTTCGGAATCGATTGCGACGATGTCGCCGAAGGTCAGCCCCTCGGGCAGGTCGCCCTTATGCAGTGTGATGCTCATGGCGCGCTTATATCATATGCGGGCGCCGGCGCCATGATCGGCTTAGCCTTGCTCCGCCGGCCGCTGTACGGCTGCCTCGACCACGACCAGCGCGGTCATGTTGACGATGCGGCGCACGCTGGCCGATGGCTCGATGATGTGCACCGGCTTGGCCGTGCCGAGCAGGATCGGCCCGACGGTAATGCCGTTTCCGGCCGCGACCTTCAGGAGGTTGTACGAAATGTTGGCGGCGTCGAGGCTGGGCATCATCAGCAGATTGGCCTGTCCGGTGAGCCGCGCATCCGATATCGCGCCGCCCAGAATACCGTCGGACAGTGCGGCGTCGCCCTGCATCTCGCCTTCGACCTCCAGATCGGGAGCGCGGGCTTCGATCAGCGCCAGAGCATCGCGCATGAGCTGCGCGTCCGGGCGCATCGGAGGAGCCGAAGCTGGAATGCGAAAGCAGCGCCACGCGCGGCGTAATGCCGAAGCGGCGCAGCTCGTCGGCTGCCAGCAGGGTGATTTCCGCCATTTGCTCGGCGGATGGCGTCCGGTTGACCTGCGTATCGCAGATGAAGATCTGCCGGTCGGGCAGCATCAGCATGTTCATCGCGGCGAGCGTCTTCACATCCGGCCGGCAGCCGATGACCTCGCGGATGAAGCGGAGATGTTCGCCATAGGTGCCGACCGTGCCGCAAAGCATGGCGTCGACATCGCCGCGCCGCAGCAGCACCGCGCCGATGAGCGTCGGACGGGTCCGCATCGCCTCCTTGGCGATGGCGAGGGTCACGCCCTTGCGCTTGGTCAGCTCGTAATATTCGGCGACCACATCCCGATAGCGGCTATCGCTGAGGATGTTCACCGCCTCGCAATTTTCGCCCAGCCGCAGCCGCAGGCCGAAATTAGCGATGCGCTGCGCGATGATGTCGGCCCGCCCGATCAGCAGCGGGAAGGCCAGCCCTTCATCCACCGTCACCTGCGCGGCGCGCAGCACGCGCTCCTCCTCGCCTTCCGCATAGGCGACGCGCTTGGGCGCGGCCTTGGCGGCGTCGAACACCGGCTTCATGCTGGTGCCGGAATGATAGACGAACTGCGCCATCTGCTGCCGGTAGGCGCGCATATTGGCGATGGGGCGCGTGGCGACGCCGCTATCCATCGCCGCCTGCGCGACGGCGGGCGCGATCTTCTCGATCAGACGCGGGATCGAAGGGCTTTGGGATCAGGTAATCCGGGCCGAAGCGGACCGGGTGAGCTGCATAGGCCGTCGCGACGAGATCGGACACCTCCACATGGGCAAGGCCGGCGATGGCGCGGACGGCGGCCTGTTTCATTTCCTCGTTGATCGCGGTGGCGCCGACATCCAGCGCCCCCCGGAAAATGAAGGGAAAGCACAGCACGTTGTTGACCTGATTGGGAAAATCCGAGCGGCCGGTGCAGATGAGCGCGTCGGGACGCGCTTGCCGGGCCAGCTCCGGCGCGATCTCGGGCGTCGGATTGGCGAGCGCCAGAATGATCGGCGTCGGCGCCATGCCTAGCACCATCTCCGGCTTCAGCACGCCGCCGGCGGACAGGCCAAGGAAGATATCGGCGCCGGGCATGATGTCGGCCAGCGTGCGGGCGCTCGTCTCCTGGGCGTAGCGGTCCTTCTCCGGGTCCATATTGACGCCGCGACCCTTATACACGACGCCGTCAATGTCGGAGATGAAGATGTTCTCGCGCTTCAGCCCGAGATGGACCAGGAGATCCAGACACGCAAGCGCCGCCGCGCCGCCGCCCGATCCGGCAAGCCTCACCTGCCCGATATCCTTGCCCGCCAGCTTCAGCCCGTTCAGGACCGCGGCGCCGACAATGATCGCGGTGCCGTGCTGATCGTCGTGAAAAACCGGGATCTTCATCCGCTGCCGCAAGGTGCGCTCGATGATGAAGCATTCGGGCGCCTTGATGTCTTCCAGGTTGATGCCGCCGAAGGTCGGCTCCAGCGCCGCGACGATGTCGATGAATTTTTCCGGGTCATTCTCGGCCACCTCGATGTCGAAAACATCGATGCCGGCGAATTTCTTGAACAGGCAGCCCTTGCCCTCCATCACCGGCTTCGAGGCAAGCGGCCCGATATTGCCCAGCCCAAGCACCGCCGTGCCGTTGGTGATGACCGCGACCAGATTGGCGCGCGAGGTGAGCGAGGCCGCTTGCCCTGGGTCTTGCGCGATGGCCGTGCAGGCATAGGCGACGCCCGGCGAATAGGCGAGCGACAGATCGAGCTGGTTGGTCAGCCCCTTGGTCGGCGTGACGGAAATCTTGCCCGGCTTCGGCAGACGGTGATAGTCGAGCGCGGCCTCGCGCAGGGAAGTCTCGTCCATTGGGGCCTCGGCGGGATGTGAGAAGCTGCCTGGATGGTTTATGGAAGCCGGACTTGGTTGGCAACGCACAACTGGCCGTGCCACGCTCACGCGAACAGCTGATCCGCATCCACGACCAATGCGAGTGCGAGACAATCGACCTCAACCGCGCCGGCGGCCTTCAGCACCTGGGCGCAGGCTTCCAGGGTGGCGCCCGTGGTGATGACGTCATCGACCAGCAGGATGCGCTTGCCGCGAATGCGGGACGCCGCCAGGGGCGCGACGGCAAAGGCGTCGGCGACGTTCCGGCGCCGCTCGCGGCGCGAGAACCCGACTTGGCTTGCCGTGGCGCGGATGCGGCGCAGCGCGCGCGGCTCCAGCGGAACGCCGGTCGCGGCGCTCAGCCGTCCCGCAAGGATGGCCGCCTGATTGAAGCGCCGTTTCCAGAGCCGGGTGCGGTGCAGCGGCACCGGCATGATGAGATCGGCATCGCGCAGCAGCTCGGCCCCGGCGGTTCGCAGCATCCGCCCGAACATATCCACCACCTCATGACGGTCGGCATATTTGAGGCCATGCACCAGATCGCGCATCACGCCGTCGAACCGTGCCGCGGCCCGTGCGCGGGCATAGGCCGGCGGATGCCGCATCGCCATGGCCGACAGCGACACCTCTTCGCCGCTCGCATAGGCCAGCGGCAATCCGAGCCGCTCGCAAAGCGGTGCGGTGATGAAATTGATCCCCTGCCAGCAGGTGGCGCACAGCACGCCATGCGCCGAATTGGGCGCGTGGCAGCGGATGCAGATGGGCGGCAGGAACAGGTCTGCGACATAGCGCAGATTGCTCATCGCCCAGCGGCTCAGATCCGCCAGGACGGGATTGAGGCTTCTGCGGGCCGGCGCGTCCTCGGGGCGGTTCACGGGCAAACATCCTGAGCTAGCTCTTTCGCTCAAGCCTAACGCGGCATACATCTGGTGCAAGATGGTGAAATAACGGGTGGCGGCCTTGAGTGCACCTCGGCTTTTTGATCGCGAACTCTTGACGCTGCGGCGCGCCCGTGCCGCGCGGTCGGCCGCGTTGCCCGATTTCCTGCTTCGCCGCGCGGCCGAGGACATGGCGGATCGCCTCGCCGCGGTGGAGCGCAGCTTTTCGCGCATTCTCAATCTCGGCGCCCATCACGGGCTGCTCGGCGAACGGCTCCGGAAAACACACGCCGCCGCCAGCCTCATCGTGAACATGGAGGCGAGCGCGCCGCTTCTGGCGCTCTGTCAAGCGCCCAAGGTGCAGGGCGACGAGGAGTTTCTGCCCTTCCGCGACGGCGCTTTCGACCTGATCGCCTCCGCGCTGTCCCTGCAATTCGTCAACGACCTGCCGGGCGCACTGGTACAGATCCGCCGCGCCCTGAAGCCGGACGGCCTGTTTCTCGGCGCGGTGCTGGGCGGCGCGACGCTGCAGGAACTCCGCCAGGCCTTCACCGAGGCTGAGCTGGAGCTGGAAGGCGGCGTCAGCCCGCGCGTGGCGCCGATGGCCGATATCCGCGATTTCGGCGCCTTGCTGCATCGCGCCGGGCTCGCTTTGCCGGTCGCGGACACCGATCTGGTCACCGTGACCTACGCCTCGCCGCTCGCCTTGATGCTGGAACTGCGCGCCATGGGGGCCGGAAATGTGCTTGCCGAACGGCGCAAACGCCCCTTGCGGCGTGAGACGCTCGCCCGGGCCATGCAGCTTTATGAAACCCATTTCAGCGCGGGGAACGGCCGCGTTCGCGCGACCTTCGAGATCATCCATCTCGCCGGCTGGGCGCCGCACGAAAGCCAGCAAAAGCCATTGCGCCCCGGCTCGGCCCGGGCCCGCCTCGCCGACGCGCTGAAGGTGGAGGAGCACATCCTGAAGTCGCCGCGCGATGATAAGGTTTAGTGGACAATCAGCTTAACCCGGCGACCGGCTGTGCCCGCTCAGATCGCCAGATAGGTGTTTCGCAGGTCCGCATCGTCGAGGACGGCCTGGGCGGGGCCGTCGAATACGATCTGCCCCATGTCGAGCACCAGGGCGCGGTTGGCGAGTTCGAGCGCGGCGACAGCGTTCTGCTCGACGATGATCGTGGTAATGCCGAGCTGCTTGATCTGCTCGACGATCCGCTCGATGTCCTTGACGATGACCGGCGCCAGCCCCTCATACGGCTCGTCCAGCAGCAGCAGCTTCAAGTCGCGCGCCAGGGCCCGCGCCACGGCAAGCATCTGCTGCTCGCCGCCCGACAGGGTGATGCCTTCCTGCTTGCGGCGCTCGGCAAGGCGCGGGAAGTCCTCGTAAATCCGCTCCAGCGGCCAGCCCTTCGGTTCCGCGATCTGCGCCAACAGCAGGTTCTCCTCGACCGTCAATCCGGGGATGATGCGGCGGTCTTCCTGGACGAGCTGGATGCCCTTTGCGGCGGCCTGGTAGTCGTGCAGCTTGTGGATGGGCTCGCCGCGCAACAAAATCTGGCCGCGCCTGAGTTCGGGATCGCGCGCGCGGGCAAGCGTGCGCAGCGTCGAGGTCTTGCCAGCGCCATTGCGGCCGAGCAACGCAACGATGTCGCCCTCATTGACATCGAAGCTGACGCCCTGGACGATGTAGCTCTCGCCATAATAGGCGTGGATGTCGCGGACCCGGAAATAAGGCGGCGCCTCGGTCGCCGAGCGCGTATCCGGCATGGCCATCGTGTTCATAGATGCGCGCCTCCAAGGTAGGCTTCCTGGACCTTCGGGTCGCCGCGCACCTCTTCGGGCGTGCCGTCGGCGATGATGCGGCCTTGCGCCAGCACGGTGATCCGGTCGGCCAGTGAAAACACTACGTGCATGTCGTGCTCGATGATGACCTTGGTCATGCCGCGGTCCTTGAATTTTTGCAGCAGTTCGATGGTCGAATTGGTGTCATGGCGCGACATGCCCGCCGTCGGCTCGTCAAGCAGCAGGAGCTTGGGGCGCTGGATGAGGCCCATCGCCAGCTCCAGGCGCCGCTTGTCGCCGCGCGACAGGCTTCCGGCGATCGCGTCCCTCTGCGCCAGCAGGCCGACATCTTCGAGCCAATGCTCGGCCTCCTCGCGGATCGCCTTCTGGTTCGACACGGACTGCCAGGCATTCAGCTTGAAAGCGCCGTCGCGCTTGGCGAAGGCGGGAACCATGACGTTCTGCAAGAGGGTAAGGTCGGGAAAGATCTCCGGCGTCTGGAAAACCCGGGCGACGCCCATCTGGTTGATTTCATAGGGCAGCTTTTCAGTGATGACTTCGCCATTGAAGATCACCGCCCCGGTATCGGGAGGGATGCGGCCGATACAGACATTCAGCAGGGTCGACTTGCCCGCGCCGTTCGGGCCGATGATGGCATGGGTGGTGCCCTCCATCACCTGCAGGTCGATGTCGGACAGCGCCTGCAGCCCGGCGAAGCGCTTGCTGACGTCGGCGACATGGAGAACCGCGTTCTGCATCCTGGTTCTCCTATTCGGCCGGCTGGAATTCGCGGGCGTCTTCGCGGGGCGAGGGCCCGCGCGTGAAAAGCGCGCCGACGCGGCGTGCGCCCTCCATCAAGCCGCCGGGCAGGAAAATGACGATCAGCATGAACACCACCCCCAGGGTGAGCTGCCAGCCCTCCCCGACGAATGGCGCGGTGATCGTGACGAAGAATTTCTGCAGCCCGGCGGGAAGGAAGGAAAACGTGTCGTAGAGGCTCGCCTGGTGGAAGGAAGAAAAGATGTTCTCGAAATATTTGATGAGCCCGGCGCCGATGATCGGGCCGACCAGCGTGCCGGCGCCACCCAGAATGGTCATCAGCACCACCTCGCCCGAGGCCGTCCACTGCATGCGCTCGGCGCCGGCAAGCGGATCGGTGACAGCGAGCAGCGAGCCCGCGAGCCCGGCGCACATGCCCGAGATGATGAAGGCGGCGAGTGTGTAGGGGCGCGTGCTGAACCCGGTATAGGCCATGCGCGTCTGGTTCGACTTGATGGCGCGCAGCATCATGCCGAAGGGCGAATTGCTGATGCGCAGCGAGATGTAGAAGACGATGATCAGCAGCACGGCGCAGAAATAAAAGCCGGGATAGCCGCTCATCTCCATGCCGAACAGATTGGTGACCGGAATGCCCGGCACATCCACGACGCCCGCCGCCTTATCCAGCACGCGCGGGTCATTCAGCGACAATTGCAGCCCGGTCTCGCCATTGGTGATCGGAGTAAACACCGAATAGGCAAGATTATACGACATCTGCGCGAAGGCGAGCGTCAGGATCGAGAAATAGATGCCCGACCGTCTCAGGCTGATATAGCCCAGGATCGCGGCAAACACCCCCGCGACCAGCACGCCGAAAATCACCGCCGGGATGACGTTCATCGTCAGCAGCTTGAACGACCAGACCGCGGCATAAGAGCCGACGCCGAGAAAGGCGGCATGCCCGAAGGAGAGATAGCCGGTAAGGCCGAACAGGATGTTGAAGCCCATCGCAAAGATGCCATAGATGACGAAGCGCTGGAGCAGATCGGGATAGTTGGCGCCGATCGGGTCGAGCCAGAAGGGCATCGTCAGCACCACGGCGGTGAAGAGCGTCATGGTGAGCAGATCGCGGCGGAACTGGGTCATCTCAAGTCTCCATCACGCCTTTGCGCCCCAAAAGGCCACGCGGCCTCACGAGCAGCACGATCACCGCGACGAGATAGATCACCACCTGGTCGATGCCGGGGATTATCGCCTTGACCTCGTTCATCGAGGCGAAGCTCTGCAGGATGCCGAGCAGGAAACCGGCCAGCACCGCGCCCGCAACCGAGCCCATGCCGCCCACCACCACGACGACGAATGAGAGCACCAGGAACTCCATTCCCAAATGATAGTCTGGCGGCACTATCGGCGTATACATCACGCCGGCGATGCCCGCCACGATCGCGGCAATGCCGAAGACGACGGTGAAGCGGCGCTCGATATTGATGCCGAGAAAGCCCACTGTCTGGCGGTCCTGCATTCCTGCACGAACCACCATGCCGTAGGTGGTGAATTGCAAGAACGCTACCACGAGGCCGATGACGACGAGCGAGAAGGCCAGATAGACAAGCCGCCACCAGGGATAGATCACCCCGGACCCAAGGCCGATCCAGTCACCGACACTGGCGCTGCCCGACAGGCTGTCCGGCGCGCTGATGGGGATAGGATTGGCGCCGAAAGCGGCCTTTACCAGCTCCTGCAGCACGATGGCGAGCCCGAAGGTGACCAGGATCTGGTCCGCATGGCTGCGCCTGTAGAAGAAGCGGATCAGACCCTGCTCCATCGCAAGGCCCAGAATCAGCATGATCGGAATGGCGATCAGCACCGATAGCGGTACGGAATATTGCAAGAGGAACGCGCCGCTGTCGCCGAGCCAGGCTTGCACCAGCGGCGTGCGGATCTCCATCGGCGTGCCCCAGGGCGTCAAATGCGTCGGGTCAATTGTCACCGTCTCGATCTGCAGCACGCGATTGACGATCACCGCGACGAAGGCGCCCAGCATGAACAGGGCGCCATGCGCGAAATTGACGATGCCCAGCGTGCCGAAGGCCAGCGTGAGACCCAGGGCGATGAGCGCATAGGCGCCGCCCTTGTCGAGGCCGTTGAGCAATTGCAGAACGAAGACATCCATGGGGTTCGCTGCCGGTGGGCGGAGAGAGCCGCCAGAAATCATTGGAACATGATTGCGGCCGGCGCGATATGACATCGCGCCGGCCCAAGTCTAAGTGTATCTTGGCTCAGCAGGAGGAGTTGACCGGTCCCAGCTCGCCGCCGAAGATCTTCGGATCATAGGTGACCTGATCAGCCGGGACTTGCTTGACCACTTCGAGCAGGTCGAACTTGTCCTTCGGCTTCTCCTTGCCCTTCACCACCAGCACCGTCTTGAAGCACTGATGGTCGGCGGCGCGATAGAGCGTCGGGCCGTTGCCGAGCCCGTCGAACTTGAAGTCTTCCAGCGCCTTCACCACGCCGACCGGACTGAACGTTCCGGCCATCTGGCACGCATTGGCGTAGAGAAGCGCCTGGACGTAGCAGGTCTGCGCCGCCTGCGACGGCGGCTGGCCATATTCCTGGCCGAAGGACTTGGTGAAGGCCTTCGTGCCTTCGTCCTCAAGCTTCCAGTCCCAATTGGCTGTACCGTAGATGCCCTTGATCGCGTCGCCGGCACCCTGCGCCATCAGCTCAGAAAACAGCGGCACGACGATTTCAAAATTCTTGCCGTTCGCCTGCTTGTCGCGCAACCCGAACTGAACCGCCTGGGTCAGCGAATTGATCATGTCCTTGCCATAATGGTTCAGGATCAGGACGTCCGCGCCGGAATTCAGAACCGGGGTGATGTATTGCGAGAAGTCACCCGCGCCGAGCGGCGTGCGCACCGCCTTCACGGTCTGCCAGCCGAGCGCCTCGGTCGAATTCTTCATCAACTCTTCCTGGGTCCAGCCCCAGGTATAGTCAGCGGTCAGATGGTAGGCTTTGCGGTCCTTGCCATAGGCTTCGGCGAGCACCGGGCCGAGCGCGACACCGGACATATAGGCGTTGAAGAAATGGCGGAAGCCATTGGCCTTTTTGTCCTTGCCGGTGGTGTCGTTGGAATGGGTGAGGCCGGACATAAAGATGACGCCGGCTTCCTGGCAGAGCGACTGCACCGCGACGGCGACGCCCGAGGACGAGCCGCCCGTAATCATGATGGCGCCGTCTTTCTCGATCATGCGCTTTGCCGTGGCGCGCGCCGCGTCGGATTTGGTCTGCGTGTCGCCGGTCACGAAGGCGACCTTCTTGCCGAGCACGCCGTCACCCTTCAGGACCGAGCCCTTGAAGGTCTTCATCATGCCGCCGTCACCTTCGCCATTGAGGTGCTTTACGGCAAGCTGGTAGGCGCGCAGCTCGTCGGCGCCTTCATCGGCATAGGGGCCGCTCTGAGGTACGTTGAAACCGAAGGTGACCGTGGAGCCGCTGGGTGCATTGCAGAATTCCGCGGCGCGAGAGGAACTTGTGAAGATCGTGGGCGCCGCAAGGCCCGCGCCGACGAGCGCGCTGGTCCTGAGAAAGTTGCGCCTGTTCATTTTGTCAAATGTCATGGAAGTCCTCCCATTAGTTTCTTTGGCCACGCCCGGCCATTTAAGGCTTAAGCTGTAAGCTCACCTCATTTTCGCCGAGATTTGTCACCGAAGCAATAAGCCATTGGTTTATGGCGCGGAATTTGTAAATAATTATTCTTGGTCAACTCCATGTCTGTAATTAATTGACAGTTGCGGCACTGAACGCGTGGGCCCATGACGAAGTACCTTGCCGGACTGAAAATCAGAATGTTGCGCAAAAGCAGGGGTTTGACCCAACGCGAACTGGCGGGGCGCGCCGGGATCTCCGCGTCATACCTCAATCTCGTCGAGATGAACAAGCGCGCCGCGACCGATCCGCTGCTCGACCGCATCGCCGCCGGACTCGGCATCGAGCGCGGCGCTCTGGACGGCGAAGCCGAACGGCGCATGATCAGCTCGCTCGAAGAAATATCCGCCGACCCGGCGCTCGCCGACGGTGCGCCGCCCTCCGGGGCCGCCGAGGCGCTGGTGAGCCGGCACCCGGAATGGGCGGATCTGATCCTCAAGCTCTATCAGGCCTATCTGGATGAACAACAGGCCGTGCTGGCGCTCGCCGACCGGCTGAACCGCGATCCTTTCCTGGGTGACAGCGTCCATACGATGCTGACCAACGTCACCGCCATCCGCTCGGCAACGGAGATCCTGCAGGATGCAAGTTCCCTCACCGATGCGGACCGCCGGCGTTTCATGGCGATCATTGCCGGGGATAGTGAAAAGCTGTCGAGTACCGCCCGCGCGCTGCTGGCGTTCTTCGACAATGCGGCGACGCGCGTCCGCTCGGCGACGCCGATGGAGCATGTCGACGCGTTCATCTTCGAAACCGACAATCATTTTCCGGCGCTCGAAACCGCCGCCGCCGATTTTCTTCGCACGCGCCTGAAGGGGGAGCGCCTGGAAGCCGCGGCGCTGCGGGTTCTGGGCGCGGCAGCACCAAAGGCGGACGAAACCGGCCTGATGTGGCCGGCCGAAACGCGCCGCTTCGCGCTGATGCGGGCGGCCGCTCACCGCATCGCGAATGGTGAAATCGAGGATATCGTCCGCCAGCATCCCGCGCTCGGGTCGGAAGAGTCGCGCCTGATGGCGGTGTCGGCGCTCGCGAGCTATACGGCCGCCGCGATCCTGATGCCTTATACGCGTTTCCTGGAAGCGGCCGAGCGCCACCGCTACGATCTTGACGCCTTGTCGCGCATGTTCGGCGTCTCCTACGAACAGGCGGCGCACCGGGTCGCGACGCTGCGCTGCCCCGCCGCCGAAGGCGTTCGCTTCGCCTTCATGCGGTCCGATCCGTCCGGCTATGTCACCAAGCGCCTGCCGCTGCCGCGCCTGCCGCTGCCGCGCTATGGCGCCGCCTGCCCGCTCTGGCCGATCTATGGTGCATTCCAGACGCCCGGCATCACCGTTCGCGGGTTCGGCGCGTTGGCGGCTGGCGACACGTTCCTGCTCTTTGCGCGGGCGGTGGAGAAAACCCCGCCTTCGGCGACGCGTCCGCGCCACCTTCTGTCGGTGATGCTCGCCTGCCAGGCGACGGATGCGGGCCGCGTCGTCTATGGCGACGGAATCGACCGCGCCGCCGCCATGATGCCGATCGGTACGGTGTGCCGCCTTTGCCCCCGCACTGCCTGCGGCCACCGGCAGGAGGCGCCGCTGATCGCCTGACCCTGCGGCGGCCTCGCCGGCAACAAGGCGCTGTGTGAGCCGCGCCGCTTCGTATAGGCTGTGGAAAACACCATGGGAGGACGGCAAGGTTGGGCCGGGCAAGAATACTCATTGTCGAGGATGAGCCGAACATCGCCACATCCCTCAACTTTCTGCTCCAGCGAGCCGATTTCGACGTGGACATCGTGATCGACGGAGCCCAGGCGCTGGACCGGCTGCGCGCTGAGAGCTACGGCGCCGTCATTCTCGACGTCATGCTGCCGGGCATGAGCGGGTTCGAGGTGCTCAAAACGATTCGCGGCGATATTTTGCTCGCGGCGCTGCCGGTGATCGTGCTCACCGCCAAGGGGCAGGCGAACGACCGCAAGACCGCCGAGGCGATCGGCGCGACGTTGTTCATCACCAAGCCGTTCTCGAACGCGGAGATCGTCGCCCGCGTCCGCGAACTGGCGAAGGTCTAGGCGATGGACGGCACCGAGGGCCGGGGCCGCCGCGCGCGGGACGCGGCAGCCGTTCTGCCTTTTATCGCCGCGTTTCTGCTGATGCCGCCGATCGTGCTGATTTTCGCCAAGCCGGTCATGGTCGCGGGGCTGCCGCTGATCGTGGTCTATCTGTTCGGTGTCTGGGCGGCGGTGATCGTCTATGCCCTTCTGGCCGCATACAATCTGGCGGGCGAAGATAAAGCCTCCGATGGGGAACGCGCAGAGGAAAACGGACGGCGCTGATGCTTAACGCCCATCTCGTCATCCTGGTTTGCCTGCTCTATGTCGGCATGCTTTTCGCCGTCGCCTTTGCCGGCGATCTGCGCGCGTCGAGAGATCCGGCCGGCTGGCTGGCCTCTCCGCTCGTCTACACCCTGTCGATCTCGATTTACTGCACCTCCTGGACGTTTTTCGGGGCGGTTGGAGCGGCGGCCACGAATGGTCTGGAATTCGTCACCATCTATCTCGGCCCGACCATTGTCTTTGCCGGCTGGTGGATTTTCCTGCGCAAGCTCGTGACCATCGGCCGTATCCATCACATCACCTCGATCGCGGATTTCATCTCGGCGCGCTTCGGCAAGCATTCGGTGCTCGGCGCGCTCGTCACGATCGTCGCCCTTGTCGCCACCGCGCCCTATATCGCGCTGCAGCTGAAGGCCCTTGTCGATAGCTTCCAGGTGATCACATCGACGGTGGAGGGAACGGGTGGGGCCGCCGGCGGCGCCGCCACGCCCTATACGAATGCCTTCTGGATGGCAGCAGGGCTTTGCGTTTTTTCCATCGTGTTCGGCGTCCGCAATATCGACGTGAACGAGCGTCATCACGGGGTGATCGCGGCGATCGCGGTCGAGGCGGCGGTCAAGCTCGCCGCGCTGCTGGCGGTGGGGCTCTGGGTCGTGTTCAGCCTCGCTGGAACGCCGGCGCTGGATTTCAGCAACGCACCGGCCGCGCTCGCGAACCCGGAGGCGACCTTCGGCCCGCGCTGGATCACGCTGTGCTTCCTGGCTGGCGCGGCGGTGATCTGCCTGCCCCGCCAATTTCATGTCACGGTGGTGGAGAATTCCCGCGAGAGCCAGCTCCGCACCGCCTCCTGGCTCTTTCCGCTCTACATGTTCCTGATCTGCCTGTTCGTCGTGCCCATCGCGGTGGCGGGGCTCGGCAGCCTGCCGGCTGGCGCCAATCCCGATCTGTTCGTGCTGACGCTGCCGCTGCACGCCAATCAGAACGCGCTGGCCTTGCTGGTGTTTCTGGGCGGCTTCTCCTCGGCCACCTCGATGGTCATCGTCTGCTCGATCGCCCTGTCGACCATGATCTCCAACCATATCGTCATGCCGCTGGCGCTGCGCTTCTCGCTCGTGCCGGCAGGCGGCCGGAATGTGCGCCGCTTCATCCTGGGCGCAAGGCGGGCGAGCGTCGTCTTTGTCGTCTTCTTAGGGTTTGTCTATTTCCGCCTGAGCGGCACTTCGGGCGCGTTGGCTGCCATTGGGCTTATATCCTTTTGCGGCATCGCCCAGCTTCTGCCGGTGCTGGTCGGCGGTCTCTATTGGCGGCGGGGCACGCATAGCGGAGCTGTCGCCGGTCTTGCCGCCGGTTTCCTGATCTGGAACTACACGCTGTTCCTGCCCAGCTTCGGCGGCTCGCTTCTGATGCCGGCGAGCGTCGTCGAAACCGGCCTGTTCGGCTGGGCGCTGCTGAAGCCGTATGCGCTGTTCGGTCTTACCGGCCTCGATCCGCTGGTGCATGCGGTGTTCTGGAGCATGTTCGGCAATATTGCCCTGTTCATCGCCGTGTCGATGCTGTCGGAGCCGACGCCGCTGGCGCGCATTCAATCCACGCTTTTCATCGACGTCTTCCGGCGCCAGACCGAGAGCGAATTGCGCGTCATCCGGCGCACCGCGCCGATTTCCGAGCTGCGCCGGATCGCCAGCCGCATTCTCGGCCCGATCGAGGCGATCAAGCTGATCACACCCGGCGAGGGCGGATCCAGCGCCAAAACCGCCAGCGACGAACTGATTTCGGTGGTCGAGGGACGGCTGGCGGCCAATGTCGGCGCCGCGTCGGCGCGCTCGCTGGTGTCGAGCGTCGTCACCAATGAAACCATCAGCGTCGAGGAATTGAAGCGCCTCGCCGGCGAGGCCGAGCAGATCCGCGCCTATTCCGCCGAGTTGGAGCGCAAGTCGCAGCAAATCGAGGCGGCGGCGGCCGAACTGGCGCGCGCCAATCGGCGGCTGCGCGAGATCGACAGCCAGAAGGACGAGTTCCTGAGCCAGGTGAGCCACGAGGTGCGCACACCGATGACCTCGATTCGATCCTTCAGCGACATTCTGCTCGACAACCCGGACCTGGACGAGGGAGAGAAGCAGCGCTTCCTGCGCATCATCCAGAATGAAAGCCTGCGTCTGACCCGCCTGCTCGACGGCATTCTCGATCTCGATCAGCGCGAGACGGGCGAACCGCCCTTGGACCTGACGCCGCTCGATCCGGAAACGGCGCTCGATCAGGCGATGGAGAGCTGCGATGCGCTGGCGCGTACCGCCGGCGTGACGCTGAAACGGGGTAGCCGCGCCCGCTCTGTCTGCATTTGCGGCCACTCCGACAGGCTGGCGCAAGTGTTCATCAACCTCATTTCCAACGCCATCAAATACAATACCAGCCCCGAGCCGGCGGTTACCGTATCAAGCCTGCTGCGCGACGGGCTGTATGAAGCGCGCGTCAGCGATAACGGCCCCGGCATCCCGGAGGCGGAACGCGAACGCATCTTCGACAAATTCGCGCGTGGCAGGGCGTCGCGCCAGTCGGGCGCGGGGCTTGGGCTCGCGATCAGCCGCCAGATCGTCGAACGTTTCGACGGCAGCCTGCTGCTCGCCACCAGCAGGTTCGGCGGCGCGGAGTTCATCGTCCGGCTGGCGGATGTCTCCAAGCTTTCACAAGGCCGCCTGGGATCGTAAGCGGCTCGCTGCGGATCAGATGCGCTCCCGTTCGCGCGCGGCCATGATCGGGTCTTCCATATCGGGCAAGGTGAGGTCGGCGAGGCGGCCGAGCGCCTGCACGATCGCCGCCCGCTCCGGCGCGGGCAGCCGGCGATAGGCGTTTTCGAAGGCGACGCCCAGCGGCGGGGGCGCAGCCGCGAGCATGGCTGTGCCCTTCTCCATCAGCCGGGTATGCATGATCCGCCGGTCGATCTTGGAACGATAGCGCTCAATCAGGCCTTTTGCTTCGAGCTTGTCGAGAATGCCGACCACGGTGGCCGGGCTGAGATCGGCCTCGGCGGAAATGGCCCGACCGGTCACTTCGCCCAGATCGCGGATGCAGGTCAGGACGACCAGCTGCGGCAGCGTCAGCCCGACGTCGCGGTCGATCCGCCGCGAATGCACATCGATGGCGCGCGCGATGCGGCGGATGGCCTTCAGGACGGCGCGAAGCTCCGAGGTGTCGGGCATGCGATCTCCATGGTTGAATTCAAATGATTATCGGTCTAATGGTTCAGGGTCAAATTAATTACGGGATGTTGGAGCGGATATGTGCGGCATTTGCGGAGAATTCAGGTTTGACGGGGAGCGAGCGTCGGCCGGAATAACCGAACGCATGGCGGATCGCATGGCGGCGCGCGGCCCCGACGGCGCCGGGGTCTTTGCCCGTGGCCCGCTGGCGCTCGGACACCGCCGGCTGAAGATCATCGACCTGACCGAAAATGCCGCGCAGCCCTTCGTCGATACGCAGCTGGGCCTGACGATCGCTTTCAACGGCTGCATCTATAATTACCCGGAATTGCGCGCCGAGTTGCAGGCGGCCGGCTACAGCTTCGCATCGACCGGCGACACCGAGGTAATCCTGAAGGCCTGGCATGCCTGGGGACCCGCCGCCATCGACCGGTTGCACGGCATGTTCGCCTTTGCCATCCATGACCGCGAAACCGGGCGGCTGGCGCTGGTGCGCGACCGCTTCGGCATCAAGCCGCTCTATTATTCCGACGTTCCGGGCGGCCTGCGTTTCGCTTCGACGCTCCCGGCGCTTCTGGCTTCGGGCGGCATCGACACCTCGATCGACCGGGTGGCACTGCATCATTACATGACGTGGCATGCCGTCGTCCCGGCGCCGATGACCATCCTGGCCGGCGTGCGCAAACTGCCCGCGGCGACCTACCGGATCATCGAACCGAACGGGACTTTCGCCGACACCATCTACTGGCAACCGGACTTCGGCCGCAGCGCGGCAGATGCCGAGCGCCCCTTTGCCGAATGGCGCGACGCCGTTCTGGAGGCGCTGCGTGTCTCGGTGCGGCGGCGCATGGTGGCGGATGTGCCGGTCGGCGTGCTGCTTTCCGGCGGCGTCGACAGCTCGATGATCGTCGGGCTGCTGGCGGAGGAAGGGCAGCGCGGCCTTGCGACCTTCTCCATCGGCTTCGAGGAAGCGCACGGCGAGAAGGGCGACGAGTTCCAATATTCGGATCTGATCGCCAAGCATTATGGCACCGACCATCATAAGATCTTCATTCCCTCAGCCGAGATGCTGGAGAACCTTCCCAATGCCATCGCCGCCATGTCCGAACCCATGGTGTCCTATGACAATATCGGTTTTTTCCTGCTGTCGCGGGAGGTCGCCAAGAGCATCAAGGTGGTGCAATCGGGCCAGGGTGCCGACGAGGTGTTCGGCGGCTATCACTGGTATCCGCCGCTGAACGACTCCAACGACGCGGTGGCCAGCTACGAACAGGCGTTCTTCGACCGGTCCCATGACCGGCTTGCCGCGCATCTCGATCCGCAGCATCTGGCCGACCGGGACGAAAGCCGCGCCTTCGTCGAGCGTCATTTCGCCGGGGCGGGCGCGAGCCACGCCGTCGACAAGGCCTTGCGGCTGGACACCAACATCATGCTGGTCGACGATCCGGTGAAGCGCGTCGACAATATGACGATGGCCTGGGGCCTGGAAGCGCGCGTTCCCTTCCTCGATCACGAGCTGGTCGAACTCTCGGCGCGCATTCCGCCGCAGCACAAGCTTGCCCATGGCGGCAAGGGCGTGCTGAAGGAGGCCGCGCGCCTGGTGATCCCGGAGGCCGTGATCGACCGGCCAAAGGGGTATTTTCCGGTTCCCGCGCTGAAATATATCGAGGGGCCGTATCTCGACATGGCACGCGAGGCGCTGACCAACAAGGCGGCGCGCGAGCGTTTGCTGTTCCGCGCCGACTATCTGGACAGCTTGTTCCTCGCGCCGAAAGATCACATAACCCGCCTGCGCGGATCTGAACTCTGGCAGGTCGCGTTGCTGGAGCTTTGGCTGCAGGCACAAGGGGCTTAGCGTTGACCGATATGAACGAGCCATTTCAGCCCCTGGCTGATCAGGATGCCGGGGCGAACAATTCCGCCCAGCAGGTTGAGGCCACCCTGGATTGCGGCTGGGGCCGGCTGGTCTTCGCCCAGACCTTCGCATCCGATCAGCGGCTCGCCGAGTTGTTGCGCGCCGAAGGCGCCGACCGGCGCGACATCGCCTTCTATGTCCGCGACCCGCATGTGCTGCTTGCCGCCGCGCCGCAGGAGCTGTTCCTGGATCCGTCGCATACCTACCGGCTCGACCTGGCTGCCTATCGACCGCTGCACCGGCGGCGGCCGGCCTTTCTGATCCGCCGGTTGACGACGCGGGAAGACGCGGAAGCCGTGAACATCATCTATTCGGCGCGGGCCATGGTGCAGGTGCCGCCGGATTTCTTCTGGTCGAAGCGCGATGCGAGCGCCCTTGTCGCGATCGTGGCCGAGGACGCCGAAACCGGCGAAATCCTCGGCACGGCCATGGGCGTCGATCACACCCAGGCCTTCGGCGATCCAGAGAGCGGGTCGTCGCTTTGGTGTCTGGCCGTATCCCCGCAGGCCCGCCACGGCGGCATCGGCGAGGCGCTGGTGCGCCGGCTGGCCGATCATTTCAAAGCGCGCGGCGCGGCCTTCATGGACCTGTCGGTCATGCACGATAATGAGCAGGCCATCGCGCTGTACGAAAAGCTCGGCTTTCAGCGCGTTCCGGTTTTCGCGGTCAAGCGCCGTAACCCCATCAACGAGCCGCTGTTCGCCGGACCCGCCGCCGACGAAAGCCTGAACGTCTATGCCAAGATCATCGTCAACGAAGCGCGGCGGCGCGGCATCTCGGTCGAGGTCACCGACGCGGAGGGCGGCTTTTTCCGGCTCACCTATGGCGGCCGCACCGTGCATTGCCGTGAATCGCTGAGCGAGTTCACCTCGGCCGTCGCCATGTCGATCTGCGACGACAAGCGCGTGACACGCCGCATCGTCGAGGCCGCCGGCGTCCGGGTTCCGGCCCAGCTCGCAGGCGACGACACCGATCAGCGCGCCGCCTTCCTCGCCAAGCACTGCTGCCGTGGTGGTCAAACCGGCGCGCGGGGAACAGGGCCGAGGCATCGCCGTCGGCCTGAAGACGATCGAGGCGGTCGAGGCGGCCATCGAGCGGGCGCGTGCGGTATGCGAGGACGTGCTGATCGAGGAATGTTTCGAGGGCGAGGATTTGCGCCTGATCGTCATCGACTACAAGGTCGTGGCGGCGGCGGTGCGCCGGCCTGCCTGCGTGACCGGCGACGGCCGGGCCACGATCCGCGAGATGATCGATGCACAAAGCCGGCGCCGGGCGGCCGCGACGGGCGGCGAAAGCCGCATTCCGCTGGACGCCGAGACGGAGCGCTGCGTCCGGGAAGCGGGGCATCGGCTTGAGTCCGTGCTGCCGGCCGGCGCGCAGCTCCAGGTGCGCAAAACCGCCAATCTGCATACTGGCGGCACCATCCACGACGTGACGGCGGAAACCGACCGCACGCTGCTCGACGCGGCGATCGCCGCAGCCAGGGCCATCGAAATCCCCGTCACCGGCATCGACTTCATCGTCAAGAACCCGACCGCGCCGGACTACGTCTTCATCGAGGCCAATGAGCGTCCGGGCCTTGCAAACCACGAACCGCAACCGACTGCAGCGCGCTTCATCGACCTCCTGTTTCCGCTTTCGATACCGCAGGCAGTTCGTACCCGGCAACGAAGGCGAGGACAATGAACGATAGCTGCGAACGGCTGACCATCGACACCGACTATCTCAAGCAGAAACTCTCCGATCTCCTGAGCATCCCGAGCCCGACCGGCTACACCGACACCATCGTGCGCTATGTCTGCGAGGAGCTGGAGCAGCTCGGCGTGGACTATGAAATGACCCGCAGGGGCGCGATCCGGGGGACGCTGGCCGGCGGTCAATCGTCCGGCGGCCGTGCCATCGTGGCGCATGTCGATACGCTCGGCGCGCAGGTGAAGGCGCTGAAGGACAATGGCAGGCTGGAACTGGTCCCGATCGGCACATGGTCGGCCCGCTTCGCCGAAGGCGCGCGCACCACCATCTTTGCCGAAAAGGGCACCTATCGCGGCACCATCCTGCCGCTGCTGGCCTCCGGCCACACCTTCGGCGATGGGGTCGACACGCTGCCGGTGGGCTGGGGCCACATCGAGCTGCGCGTCGATGCGCCCGCCAGGACGGCGCGCGATCTGCGGCATCTGGGAATCGAGGTCGGCGACATCGTCGCCATCGATCCGCAGCCCGAATTCATCGATAACGGCTTCATCGTGTCGCGCCACCTGGACAACAAGGCCGGTGTCGCTCTGATGCTGGCGGCGCTGAAGACGCTGATCGCGGTGCCGCCCCCGCCGGTGACGATATCCTGGCTGTTCACCATCGCGGAAGAGGTCGGCCATGGCGCCGCCTCCATCCTGCTGCCCGATATCGCTTCGATGATCGCCGTCGACAACGGAACGTCGGCGCCGGGGCAGTCTTCGTCCGAATTCGGCGTCACCATCGCCATGGCCGATCAGACCGGGCCTTTCGACTATCATCTGACCCGCAAGCTGGTCGAATTGTGCCGCGCCAACGATATCAGATACCAGAAGGACGTCTTCCGCTTCTACCGGTCCGACAGCGCCTCGGCGCTGGAAGCGGGTGCCGACGTGCGAACGGCGCTGCTGACCTTCGGCGTCGATGCCAGCCATGGCTATGAGCGGACGCATATGCACTCCCTGCGCTCGCTCGCCGAATTGCTCACCTGCTATGCACGCAGCGAGGTAGATATCCCGCGCGACCGCGAAGCCGTCTCCGATCTGCGCGGCTTCACCCGGCAACCCTCGGCGCCCGCCGTCCAGGCCGTGACGCCCACGCTGGATATGACGCTGCCGGGTGCAGGCGAACCGGAAGACGATTCATGAGTTTAGGATTTGGCACAAGATCGATAGGCTTGCGAGTGCCCCCTAGGATCAACCGCACCGGATGGTGAGATTTTTTTGGCCCGGGGCGCCGGCCTTGTCCGCCCGCCTCCGATCTGATTAGCTTCCCGCCTCGCGCCGTTCATCGCCCGCGACGCGCCATTTGCCGCCACCTGCTGAAGCGCGGGACGTCAAGCGGCTCAAGAGAGGAAACCATGAGGAAATCACCCCAAACACCGCATCTGTCACGCCGTGAATTCGGCAAGCTGGCGGGTGCCGCCGGGCTGGCTTTCGGCGCCGCGCCCGGATTTCTGCGCTCGGCCTTCGCCGCTGACGCGACCGATTCCGCGCAGATCATTACCGGCAAGATCCCCGATATGATCGTCCACAATGCCGATCTCGGCGTGATGGAGACGCCGCTCGCGCTGCTGCGCAAATATGAGCTGACGCCGAAGGAGATTCTATTCAACCGCCTGCACTTTCCGCATAAGGGCGACGCGGCCTGGTATGCGACCACCGCCGCGCCGTCCGACGAGATGGTGAAGACCTGGACTATCCGCATTGATGGGCTGGTGCAGCGGCCTCGCACGCTGACCATCGCCGATCTTAAGGGCCGGCCGCAGGAGAAGCGGGTTTCGGTCATGCAATGCGCCGGCAACGGCCGAAGCTTCTATGCCGGCAAGGAGAAGGTCGCGGGCGGGCAGTGGAAGAATGGCGGCATGGGCAATGTCGAATGGGAAGGCGTGCCGCTGCGCCCGCTGCTCGAAGAGCTCAAGCTTGCCCCCAATCCCGAAGCGCAGTGGCTGACCGCCGAAGGCTGGGACCAGCCGGCGACGCCGGAAGGCTCCGATTTCGCCAAGAGCTATCATCTCGCCGACGCGGCGCTCGACCACGCCATCCTTGCCCTGAAGATGAACGGCGAACCGATCCCGTCGGTGCATGGCGGGCCGGTGCGGCTGATCATCCCCGGCTTCTACGGCAATATGAACGTCAAGATGCTGACGGTACTTTTATACGCCGCCGCCCAGTCGCCCAGCGCCTTCCAGTCGGTGAGCTACCGCATGCCGAACATGCTGGTCGAGCCAGGGAAGTTCGAGGCGAACGACTACACCATCTATAACAGCACGCCGACCTACGGCCACACGATCAAGAGCGTCATCTTCTCGCCCTTGCCGGAGGACGGCGCCAAGGCGGGCGCGGTCGAGATCACCGGCGTCGCCTTCAACGACGGCATGGCCCCGATCACCCGCGTCGAAGTTTCGGCCGATGGCGGCAAGAGCTGGCAGGAGGCCGACATCAAGAAGCCGGACAGTCCCTGGGCCTGGTATCATTGGTCCGCGAAGGCGACACTGGCCTCCGGCAACAGCGTGCTGATGTGCCGGGCGACCGATGCCTTGGGCCGCAGCCAGCCGATGGACGGCCTCATCCGGTGGAATCCGCGCGGCTATGAGTGGAACGGCGTCGACCGCGTCGAAATTTCGGCCTGAACGCGATGCAGAGCGCCGCAGCGGCGGCGCTCTGCATGAGCCTTTTACCTTCACGTCCGAGGAGTTTGCCCTTGCGGTCCGCGTCAGCCTCTTTGCTCGTCCTCGCGCTGGCGCTGGGGTCGGCGCCCGCCTCAGCGGCGGAGCGTTTTGACCTGCCTCAGGGTAAGGGGCGCGACCTCGTCTACGGCCAATGCCAGACGTGCCACGACCTGCAATCGGTGCTGGATTCCAAGGGCATCCGACGCGGCGCCTGGGATGCGGTGCTCGACAATATGAAGGAGTTCGGCCTGCGCATCAGCGACGCGCAGCGGGCGGCCATCCTCGATTATCTGGGCACCTATCTCGGGCCGAATCCGCCGGCGGCGGCGAGCGAAGCGATCGCAACCGCCGCGGACGGCGCGGTCGTTTTCGAGAACACCTGCAGCGCCTGCCATCAGCCGGATGGGAAAGGCAGCCCCGGACAGTTTCCGCCGCTGGCGGCCAACCCCGATGTGTTCCTGGCGCCGGATTTTCTGGCCGCCGTCGCGCTTAACGGGATCGAGGGACCGATCACCGTGGAAGGCCAGTCTTTCGACAAGGTGATGCCCGCCTTCGACTTTCTCTCCGATGCCGAAATTGCAGCAGTGGTGACCTACGTCCGGTCGAATTGGGGCAATGGCGCGGCTCGTCCCTCCAGCTTAGCCGACCTTACCCCCGACGATGTCGCCACGCTCCGCGAAAAGCCCATGACGCCAGCCGAAGTTCACGACTATCGGGCATCGCTGAAGAAGTGACGTCCGCCGCGCGGCGCGCCTTGGATCAGGACTTTCGTTGCGCTTGGAAGGATGCGTACCTTGCCTTGGTGTCGGCATTCATCGGATAGAGGCCCGGCAGCGCCTCGCCGCGCCCCACCTCGTCCATGATCCACGCCTCCATGCGCTCCTGCGCCGGGGCCTCGGCAACGACGTGATCGAGCAGAGCCTGAGGGATGCAGACCGCGCCGTCATCGTCGACGACGATCACATCATTGGGGAATACCGCCACCCCGCCGCAACCGATCGGCTGCTGCCAGCCGACGAAGGTGAGCCCGGCCACCGAAGGCGGCGCCGCTGCGCCCTGGCACCAGATGTCGAGCCCGGTGGACAGCACGCCGCTCATATCGCGCAAGGCGCCATCGGTGACGAGGGCGGCGACCTGCCGCTTCACCATGCGCGCACATAAGATGTCACCGAAAATTCCGGCATCCAACGTGCCCATGCTGCCCGCGACGGCGATAACGCCCTCGGGCATCGCCTCGATAGCGGCGCGCGTCGAGATCGGCGAGGCCCAGCTTTCGGGCGTGGCCAGATCCTCGCGGGCGGGCACGAAACGCAGCGTGAACGCCCGTCCGGCGCGGCGCGGCTGGCCAGACCGTATCGGCCGCGTGCCGCGCAGCCACAGGTTGCGCAGCCCCTTTTTGAGCAGGACCGTCGTCAGGGTCGCGGTCGTGCATTGCTGCAGCGTGTCGACGATATCGCGCGGGAGTGGGAGAACGTCCGACATGATCTGGTTTCCTTGCCTCGTGCGGTCGGTCAAGCGGCATTGAGCATGCATGACGGAGCGGCTTATACAATGGCCATCAGCCGGCGGCAATCGTGGGGATGGCGCGGCGAGGCGGGATTTGCTCTACTGTTCTCATGCAATTTCGCCAGTTGAGAACCTTTGTCGCCGTCGCCTCCACGCTGAGCTTTACGCGCGCCGCCGCGCAGGTTCACCTCGCGCAATCCAGCGTTACCGACCAGATTCAGGCGCTTGAAGCCGATCTGGGTGTAAAACTGTTCGACCGGTCCAGGCGCGAACTGAAGCTGACCGGCGCCGGCCAGCGCCTTCTGGAGCACGCAACAGGACTGATCGACGCCGCCGCGATAGCGCGCACCGCGGTGGCTGAGGCCGCTGGGCGGGTGACGGGACGGCTCGCCATCGGCAGCCTCGAAACCCTTTCCGCACGGTGGATGCCGGCGCTAATCGTCCGGTTCTGCCGGGAATTTCCCGATATCGAGCTGTCGCTGGGCCTGGCCGGCAGCGCGGGGTTGCGCAACAGCGTCAGGAGCGGCGAATTCGATGTGGCTTTTCTGTTCGGCCCGGCGAATGCCGGCCCCGAGCTGGCGAGTCGAAAGGTCGGCGAGGACCGGCTTGTCGTGGTCATGCCCGCCGGCCATCGCCTGGAGAACGCGAGCGGCATCGACATGGCCGCGCTTGCGCAAGAGGCGCTGCTCGTGACCGAGCCCGGCTGCATTTACCGGGCGATGTTCGACGATGCCGTCGCTGCGGCGGGCGTGACGCAGCCTCGCCTTGCAGGAACATTCGGCAGCATCTCGGCCATTCTGCGGATCGTGGAAGCCGGCGCCGGATGCGCGCTCGTGCCCCGCATGGCCGCCGAGGACGCATTGGCTGCCGGCCGGATCGCCGCGGCGCCGTGGCCGGCTTCGGGCGCCGCGATCCCGATTTCGATGATCTGGCGCCGGCGGCGTGCCATCGCGCCGGCTCTGCGCCGGTTCCTCGCCCAGGTGCCGGACGATCCGGCCCTGGTCAGACCAGCCGATGTCCGCCATCGACATGCAGCACGGTCCCGGTAACGAAACCGTTCCGCATGACGAAGCGGATGGCGTCCGCGATGTCGGACGGCTTGCCGATGCGTCCCGCCGGCAGCCGCGCCGCCATGGCGTCCAACGTCGCCACCCTGGCGTCACCGATGACCGCGTCCCAGATCGCGGTATCGACCCAGCCCGGCGAAACGGCGTTCACCCGGATCGGCGCCAGTTCGACAGCCAGCGCATAGGCGATCGAGGCGAGCGCGCCGTTGACGGCCGCGACGATCGATCCCCTCGCCGCGGGACGATAGGCAGCGATCCCGGAGGTGAAGGTGATCGAGCCTGATGGCCGGAGAACAGGCGCGCCGTGCTTGGCAAGCAGCAGAGGGCCGATGACCTTTGAGTCGATGACGCGGCGCATCGCAGCCAGGTCGAGCTCGGGCAGCAGCTTGTAAGCGCCGGCGATATCGGCCGCCGTCGTCACGATATGATCGAGGGGTCCGGTTTGCGCAAAGATGCGCTCGACGTCGGCCTCCTGAGCGATATCCGCCTGGATCGTTCCGAGCGCGGAGGGGCTTTTCAGCACGCGCCGCGCCTTCTCCAGCCGCTCCGCCGACCGGCCGGCGATGGTCACCTCCGCGCCTTCGCCAAGCATAGCCTCGGCAAGCGCCAGCCCCATGCCGGAACCGCCGCCGACGATAAGCACGCGCATAAGTCCGGCGCTGTGGTCCGTGGTCGTCATCGATGCCTCCAATCCGTGTTGCGCCGTGCGAGGGGACCGCTCACGGCTCATCTGAGCGGGATTGAACCATGCAGGCCTTGGCGGCCGGAAACGGGAAAATCCGAAACCTCCGATCGGAACATCCGGCAAGTTTCACGGCCCGCCCCTGAGAACCCCCCTTAATGTTGGCCCGATGCGGTGTTAGGTTCGCCGGGCGAATTCATGGATCTGGGGGGAGTCATGGCGGAGGGCGTTCGTTTGCCTCAGGCCGACGAAGCGAGGCCGGCGGCGCGCTGGCGTCGGTTGGTTGCGCTTGTGGTCGATACCGCAATTTTGGGATTGCCGGCTCTGGGCCTGGGGATCAGATATTTCGACGCGGCGGCGGCTTTGCGACAGTGGGGTTTGCTTGTAGGGCTGATCTTCGCCCTGTTCTATTTCACGGTGTTCGATAGCTGGTGGGCGGAAGGACGGTCGCCGGGAAAGCGGCTGTTGCGCATCGCCGTGATCGGGACGGACGGGGCGCTGCTGACGCCGCCGCGCGCTGCGCTGCGCTTCCTGATCCTCTATATTCCAGTTTTGCTCGGCAGGATCGCCTATGATAGCGCATCCCCCGCCCTCTCAGGCGCCTGGCTTGTGGTGACGAGCGGCCTTTTGCTGAGTTCGATCTATCTCGTTCTTTTCAATCGCTCGCGGCGCTCGCTTCACGATCTGATCACTGGGGCGATCGTGGTGGACTTTCGTACAGCCCCCGCCCCACTCGACTCAGGCGATGTGGACCGGACATTGGGTGGTCGTCGGCTGCATCTGCGCGCTGGCATTCGCGGCGCCGTTCTACGACGCCGAATTTGACCCGACCCAGCGGCAAACCCATGCGATCCGCGCCTCCGTGGAGACCGTGCCGGCGGTGAGGACGGCCGAGGTCGGATGGTCTAGCTCCTATATCGCGACCGCACGCACCGGCATCGCGCATACCGACGGAATAATCGTTGTCGCGCTGCTTCGCACCCGGCCAGCAGATTGGGATGTGCTCACCCGCCAGATCGAGGACGCGGTCTTCGCCGGGAATGCGGGCGGCATCGGCGACGTGCCCGTCGTCATCATCCTGCGCTACGGCTTCGACTTCGGCTTCGCGCATGCCAACACGGATTTCCGCGTCGTCACCTCCGTTGCTCAATGGCGGGCAAAAACCCAGCGCCGCGAAACATAAGGACGCATCCCGCCGGCGCAATAGCACTGCTTACAGTGTTACGGGAAAATTTATTGAACACTGAAGCAGAGGACCCCAGGTTTATGCATGTCGCGCCTATTATAGTCGCCATTTCTGTGATAGATGTATTTGTAATCGATTACATAACCCGAACCATCGGGGTCCATGGGAGGAAATGATGCGCAAACTGCTGGCAACATCGGTATCGGTGGCGCTTGCCGCCCTGATCAACTTCAACGCAAGCATGCCCGCCGGAGCCGCCGAACTCAAGGCCGAAGTCATGCATTGGTGGACCTCGGGCGGTGAATCGGCCGCCGTGAAAGTCTTCGCCGACCAGTTCACCAAGGCCGGAGGCACCTGGATCGACAGCGCCGTCGCCGACGGACAGACGGCCCGCGCGGCGGAGGTCAACCGCGTCATCGGCGGCAAGCCCCCGACTGCGATGCAGTTCAACACCGGCGCGCAGTTCGACGATCTGGTCAAGAACGGCCTTTTGCGCGATGTCGACGCGCTGGCGACCGCCGGCAATTGGCGCAAGATCATGCCGGCGGCGGTCATGGATGCGGTGACCCGGAACGGCAAGGTCTATGCGGTACCGGTGAACATCCACGCGATCAACTGGATCTGGTACAATAAGGCTGTCATGGACAAGGCAGGCGCGACCGTCCCGACCACGATGGACGAGTTGTTCGTCACCCTCGACAAGATTAAGGCGACCGGGGTCATTCCGTTTGCCCTTGCCGGCCAGAAATGGGTCGAAAACAACACCTTCAATTCCGTGGTGGCGGCGCTCGATCACGACTTCTACGTCAACCTGGTGACTAAGCGCGACCCGGCCCTGGTCAAGAGCAAGGAATTCCGCGCCGCAGCCGAGGCCTTTATCAAGCTGCGCAACTATGTCGACCCAAGTAGCCCCGGACGCAATTGGAATGACGCCACCGCCATGGTCATTACCGGCAAGGCCGGTATCCAGATGATGGGCGATTGGGCGAAGGGCGAGTTCAATGCCGCTAATCAGACCCCCAACAAGGAATATGGCTGCGCGATTGTCGGACCGAGCTACATGATGGGTGGCGATGTCTTTGTGTTCCCCAAGATCAACGATCCCAACCAGATCGCCGCGCAGGACCTGCTGGCTAAGACTATGCTCGATCCGGAAACCCAGATCAAATTCAACTCCAAGAAGGGCTCGGTGCCGGTCCGGACAGATGTTGACGTGTCAAGCATGGACATCTGCGCCCAGCAAGGCGCAAAGCTGCTTGCCGATCCGAAGCATCAGGCGCCGGATATGGCTATCGTCGTGCCGGCCAGCATCGTCGGCGCCGTTGAGGACGTCGTCTCCCAGTACTGGAATACGCCCTCCATGTCGGTCGACGACTTCGTCGCCAAATATGCGGCGGCGCTGACGAGCGACCTTTAATCCAGCGGCCGCGCGGGATCATCTCCCGCCGGCCGTACCGTCTCGATCCCAGTGTTGCGAGCCCCCATACCATCGTCATCACCCATGCGGATCGACAACCTTACCTCTCCCATGGGGAGAGGTCGGCGCGATGCGCCGGGTGAGGGGATCATGATTTGGTTTCAGATACTTACCCTCTCACCCCGGCCCTCTCCCTATGGGAGAGGGAGCGGCACCGGCGCGTTATCTCACCTGCAGGTTGGCGTGAACCGGCGCGAACGGGGCGGGTGACATGGCGCTTCGCCGGATGATCAGACATCTGCCGGGAATGCTGGCCGTCGCACCTGCGGCGCTGGTGGTGCTGGTCGTTTATCTCGGCTGCACGGTCTGGTCGATCTGGATCTCGATGACCGCCTCGAAAATCCTGCCGGGCGGCAGGTTCGTCGGCCTCGATCAATATGCGTCGCTGGTCAGCAACGAGCGGTGGCAAGTGTCCGTCGTCAATCTGGCGATCTTCGGCGTCTTTTTCGTCATCGCCTCGATCGTCCTGGGTTTCCTCCTCGCAATCTTCCTCGACCAGAGGATTCGTGGCGAGGATCTGCTGCGCTCGATCTATCTCTATCCCTATTCGATGTCGTTCATCGTTACCGGCCTCGTCTGGCAGTGGATGCTGACCCCCGGCAGCGGCATTGAAAAAGCGATGCATGACATCGGCTTTTCCAGCTTCCATTTCGACTGGATCGTCGATCAGACCATGGTCGTCTATACGCTGGTGCTGGCCGCCGTCTGGCAGGCCTCGGGCGTTGTCATGGCCATTGCGCTTGCCGGTTTGCGCGGCATCGACGAGGAGGTCTGGAAGGCGATCCGCATCGACGGCATCCCGGCGTGGCGCGCCTATCCGTCGATCATCCTGCCGATGATGGGCGGCTCGATCGGTACCTGCGTCGTGCTGCTGTCGATCTCGGTGGTGCGGCTTTACGATCTGGTCGTCGCCATGACGAATGGCGGCCCCGGCATCGCATCCGAGGTGCCCGCCAAATTCGTCATCGACTACCTGTTCACCCGTCAGAATATCGGGCTGGCGACCGCTGGCAGCACCGTGATGCTGATGACCGTCATCGCCGTGCTGGCGCCTTATGCCTATTATCAATACCGGCGCGCGCAACGGGAGGGCGTTCGATGAGCCTGCCGGCGCCCGACGTCGCCGCTCTCGGCTCCGTGCCCAGGCCCGCGGCAGGCGGACAGAGCAGGCGCAAGCCGAAGCGGCTGACCCTCAGCCGCGTCGCCGTCTATACGGTGCTGATCTTCGCCGCGTTCATCGTCATGCTGCCGCTCTATGTGATGCTGATCACCTCGTTCAAGACCATGGCGGAAATCCGCGAGGGCGCGTTCCTCGGCTTTCCGCAGGCGCCGACCTTCGAGCCCTGGGTCAAGGCGTGGAGCGCGGCCTGCACCGGCCTCAATTGCGAAGGCATCCGCGTCGGCTTCTTCAATTCGGTGCAGATCCTCGTGCCCAGCGTCATCGTCTCGATCGCTGTCGGGTCCATCAACGGCTATGCGCTTGCCTTCTGGAAGGTGCCGGGCGCAAAGGTGCTGTTCGGCATCCTGCTGGTCGGCGCCTTCATCCCCTACCCAATCTTCATCTACCCGCTGGTCCGCATCTTCTCGATCTTCGGGATTTACGGCTCGCTGCCCGGCATCGTGCTGATCCACACCATCTTCGGCCTGCCTGTGATGACGGTGCTGTTCCGCAATTTCTACGCCGGGCTGCCGATCGAGCTGTTCAAGGCGGCGCGCATCGATGGGGCTGGCTTTCTCAGGCTCTATTTCATGATCATGCTGCCGATGTCGATCCCGATCCTGGTCGTCGCCGTCATCCTGCAAGTCACCGGCATCTGGAACGATTTCCTGCTTGGGCTGATCTTCGCCGGCCGCGAGAACTTGCCGATGACGGTGCAGCTCAACAATATCGTCAATACCACTTCGGGCGAGCGGACCTATAATGTCGATATGGCCGCGACCATGCTCACCGCGCTTCTGCCGCTCGCCGTCTATTTCGTGTCGGGCCGCTGGTTCGTGCGCGGCATCACCGCCGGCGCGGTGAAGGGATAACAAGGATGACCGTGTCGACAGCAGCCGCGATCCCCGGACTTGAAGCGATCCGGCCGTCGAACGTTTCGGTCAGGGGCCTCGATATCTCCTACGGCGCGGTGCGGGTGCTGAAGGCGCTAGACCTGGACGTGCACCAGTCCGAATTCCTCGTGCTGCTCGGGCCGTCCGGCTGCGGCAAGTCCACGCTGCTCAACGCCATCGCCGGCCTGACGGATATTGCGGCCGGCGAGATCTGGATCGGTGGGCGCAGCGTCACTTGGGAGGAGCCGAAGGATCGCGGCATCGGCATGGTGTTCCAGTCCTACGCGCTCTATCCGCGCATGAGCGTGCGCCGCAACCTGTCTTTCGGCCTGCGGGTGGCGGGGCTGCCCCGCGCCGAAATCGACAAGCGCGTGATGGCGGCGGCGGCGATTCTGCGCCTCGGGCCGCTGCTCGACCGGCGCCCGGCGGAACTGTCGGGCGGCCAGCGCCAGCGCGTCGCCATCGGCCGGGCGCTCGTTAAGGAGCCGCCGGTGTTCCTGTTCGATGAGCCGCTGTCAAATCTCGACGCGCAACTGCGCTCTGAGCTGCGCATCGAAATCAAACGGCTGCACACGCGCATCGGCGCAACCATGATCTATGTGACGCACGATCAGATCGAGGCGCTGACGCTGGCCGACCGCATCGCCGTGATGCAATCGGGCGTCATCCAGCAATTGGATACACCGCATAAGGTCTATCGCGAGCCGCAAAGCAGGTTTGTTGCTGGCTTCGTCGGGTCGCCGGCGATGAATTTCCTGCCTGGACGCATCGAAAGCCGCGACGGCGCGCCGGTCTTCACCAATGACGATGTGAGCGTCCCGCTTGCCGGTTACGGCTTCCGCCGCGCTCCGACCACCGCGCCCGCAACCCTCGGCATCCGGCCGGAGCATATCGTGGCGGGCGACGCGGCGCAGGGCAGCGGCCTTGCCGCGCAAGTGGAGATGGTCGAGCCGATGGGGGCAGAAAGCCTGGTGTGGTGCCGGATCGGACGCGCCACCACTCTCTCCGTCCGGCTCGGCGAAATGGTCACCGCCGGACGCGGCGAGACCCTGCCGATTGCCATTCCCGCCGACCGCGTCTCGATGTTCGATGATGCGAGTGGTGAGCGTCTGTGACCCCTTCCCGTCCCCGCAACAGTGAGCATCGCCCGTGAGCTTATCTCGATAGACTGTCGTTCCAACTCTATTCCGCCCGCCTGATGCCGACGCTGGAGGCGCAGTTCGACATGCTGTCGCGCGTCGGCTACCGTCTCGTTGAGCCCTGGGGCGGCCTTCTGGATGAACCGGAGCGCCTGCGTGGGCTCCTCGACAAGCACGGCATGACGGCGCCGAGCTGCCATGTCGGCATCGATCGGTTGCGCGCCGATGCGCCGGGCGCGGCCGCGCTGCTGAAAGGGCTCGGGGTCAAGATTGCGGTCGTGCCCGCCCCGCCGCAGGGCCAGTTCGAGAATGATGCGGATGGCTGGAGGGCGCTCGGCGCGGAATTGCAGGGATATACGGCGCCGGTCGCGGACGCCGGACTGAAACTCGCCTGGCACAATCACCATTGGGAATATAAGCCGACGCCGAGCGGCTCGCTGCCGCTCGATCTGCTTTTCGAGGCGGCCCCCGATCTGCAATGGGAGGCGGACCTCGCCTGGATCGTGCGCGGCGGCGGCGATCCGGTGGCCGAACTCGCCAAACGCCCCGGCCGCACCCCGCTGGCGCATGTCAAGGACATCGCGCCGCAAGGCGAATGCGCCGACGAGGACGGTTGGGCCGATGTCGGCCATGGCGTGCTCGACTGGCCGGCGATCCTGGCAGCGGCAAAGGCGGCGGGTGTGACGACATATGTCGTCGAGCACGACAAGCCCTCCGACCCCGAACGTTTCGCCCGCCGCTCCTACGAAACCATATCCCATTGGTGAGCGAGGACCCGAGCCGAGCGACCTGCTGCCCTTCCCTCTTTCCGTGAGAGAGGAGCTGCCCGCGCTTGCAAGGAGCGTTTCCATCTATAACGAGGATTGAGCATGACTGACCTCAACATCGCCATCATCGGCAGCGGCTATATTTCATCGCGCTACCTTCAGAATGCGCCACTGTTCAAAGGCATAAAAATCGTCGCCGTCGCCGATATCGTGCCGGAAGCGGCGCAAGCGCAGGCCGCGCGCTTCGGCGTCGAGGTGCTCAGCGTCGAGGCGGCACTGAAGCGCGACGATATCGGCGCGATCATCAATCTGACCGTCCCGAATGCCCATTACGACGTCTCGTTTTCCGCCCTTACCGCCGGCAAGCACGTCTTCTCCGAAAAGCCGCTGACGGTCTCGCTCGATCGGGGCCGCAAGCTGGTGGCCGAGGCCGAGGCGCGCAATTTGACGCTCGCCGTCGCGCCGGACACGTTCCTCGGCCCTGGCGCGCGGGCCTCGCGAGGGCTGATCGAGGACGGCACGGTGGGCCGCATCGTTGCCGGCACCGCCGCCGTGATGTCGCACGGCATGGAGCATTGGCACCCGGACCCCACCTTCTTCTTCAAGCCGGGCGGCGGGCCGGTGCTCGACATGGGGCCGTATTACATTACGACGCTGGTCTCGCTTCTGGGGCCGGTGCGCCGCGTCGCCGGCATGAGCGCCGTCGGCGCACCAGAGCGCCTGGTCACGGCCGCCGGGCCGATGAGCGGCCGCTCGATATCGGTCGAAACCCCGACGACGGTCTTCGCGGTGCTGGAGTTCGCCAGCGGTGCGCTCATCTCGGTGATGATGTCCTGGGACGTGTTCAATCACGCACTGAAGCCGATCGAGCTGCACGGGACGCAAGGGTCGCTGCGCGTGCCGGACCCGAATTTCTATGGCGGCCTCGTGCAATATACGAAGGGGCGCGGCGACTGGATGGCGATCGACACCAGCCATCAGGTCTGCGGTAAGGTGAATTACCCCGATGACGCGCCCGAGCACGCCAATTATCGCATGCTGGGCGTCGCGGAATTTGCGGAGGCGATCCGCCAAGGGCGCCAGCCCCGCGCCTCGGGCCGCCTCGGGCTGCATGTGCTTGAGGTGCTCTATGCCATCCTGAATGCTGGCGAAGCGGGACAGACCATCGAGATCGAGGGCGGAGCCATGCCGGAGGCTTTGCCGGATGCCGAATTGCGCGCCCTGATCGTCGATCCCGCCGCGACGGCTGGCTGAGGCGCCTGCCGCATGGCGCGGGATCTCCACCGGAATTGACCGCCGCGCCATGGGACGGATCGATTATTTTTGCCGGAGATGTCGCGGCGGAGCTATGCCTGTCCAATTCGCGGACGCTGGAACGTCATTGTGTCGGCGAAGCATGGTGCTCGCCAGCACCTCATGACGGAGATCACACATGCAATATCTTCTGATGACCTATGTCCAGGAAGACGGCTGGAGCAAGCTGACCAAGGCGCAGCAGGAGCAGGGCACCGCCTCCTATATGGCGTACATGGACGCGCTGAAAGAGGCCGGCGCTCTCAAGGGCAGCAACCGGCTTCAGCCGACAACGACCGCGACCACGGTGCGGCTCGCCGATGGCAAACCGGAAGTGCTGGATGGACCATACGCGGATTCCAAGGAACAGTTCGGCGGCTATTTCATTATCGACGTCGCCGATCTCGATGCCGCGATCGCCTGGGCGGCTCGCTGCCCCGCCGCCGGGCACGGCGCTGTCGAGGTGCGCCCGATCTGGGATGCGCCGGGCGGTTCCTCTTCAACCAGGCCCTGAGCACCTTCCGCGTGGCCGATCCAATGCTCCCTCGCGAAAACGATGATGAGGCGCGCGGCATGGCCGATACGGTCGCGCGCCGCAGCTACGGCAAGCTCGTCGCCTTTCTCGCGGCGCATACGCGGGACGTCACGCACGCCGAGGACGCGGTGTCGGAGGCTTTCGCGGCGGCCCTCCGGGACTGGCCCGCGAAGGGCTGTCCGGCAAACCCGGAAGCGTGGCTGCTCACCGTCGCCCGCCGCAAAACGATCGATGCCGCCCGGCGGCGCGCGGGCGGCGAGGCGGCGGCTGAACAACTGCTGCTGCTCGCCGATGGCCTGGATGCGGCCGAAGCGGAAGCCGACATTCCGGACCGCCGCCTGGCGCTGATGTTCGCCGTGACGCATCCGGCGGTCGAGGCGGGCATCCGCGCGCCACTCATCCTGCAGGTGGTGCTGGGGCTCGACGCGAAAATCATCGCCTCGGCGTTCCTCACCTCGCCCGCGGCGATGGGCAAGCGGCTGGTGCGTGCAAAGGACAAGATCCGCCAGGCCGGCATCCCCTTCCGCGTGCCCGACCGCGAGGTGCTTCCCGGCCGGCTGGGCGCGGTGCTGGACGCGATCTACGCCGCCTTTACCGAAGGCTGGACCGACCCGGAAGGCACAGACGCCGCTCGCCGCGATCTGACCGAGGAAGCCCTGTTCCTGGCGAGGCTCGTTGTCGAACTCATGCCGCAGGAACCGGAGGCTCTCGGCCTGCTGGCGCTCATGCTCCACGCGCAAGCCCGTCGCCATGCCCGGCGGGACGCGCAGGGCGATTATGTGCCGCTGGCCGAGCAAGACCCGGCCTTATGGGACGAACCGATGATCGTCGAGGCCGAGGCACTGCTGCGGCACGCCAGCTACCTCGGCGCCATCAGCCGCTATCAGCTTGAGGCGGCGTTGCAGTCGGCGCATGTGCATCGCTGCCGCACGGGATGCGCCAACTGGGCGCAGGTCGTGCAGCTTTACGACAGTCTGTTCGCGCTCGCCGGCTCACCGGTGGTGGGGATCAATCGCGCATTGGCGCTGGGGCAGGAGCACGGCGCGGCGGCCGGGCTGGAAGCTCTGCAAGAGCTGGCGTGCGATGGCCGGCTCGCCCAATACCAGCCTTATTGGGCGGCCCGCGCGGAGCTGTTGACCAAAACAGGCGCCGCCAGCGAGGCGCGCGGCGCCTATGACATCGCGATCGGTTTGGAACGCGATGACGCGGTGCGGCGTTTCCTGCTGCGGCGTCAGTCGGCGCTGCCGGCGTGACCGGCGGATGTCGCGAGGCGGAACCTTTCTGACCGGCGCCAGTAACCCATTATTCTCTGCCGCTCTTGCGGCGACCGGGACTCAACCACAAATGTCTGGCAACCGGCTATCCGGAACGACCCTTCAACCTATTCTGATGCCGTGCTCCCACCCATAAACCTTCCGTCAGGCATTTAGACTGGTGCTCACCGATCCCTATTTTCTCGCGGCGGTCATTCCCGCGGTTGTCGCGCTTGGCATCGCCAAGGGCGGATTTGCCGGTGCCGGGACCATTTCCACGCCCCTCGTGGCGTTGGTCATGCCGCCCTTCGAGGCCGCGGCGCTCTTGCTGCCCATCCTTATCGTCCAGGATGCGATTTCACTCTGGGTCTATCGCGGCGACTGGAGCGCCCGGAATTTGAAACTGATGCTGCCGGGCGCGGTGCTGGGCATCGGTCTCGCGTGGGTGCTCGCGGCCTTCATTCCCGACGCCTGGGTGCGGCTGATCGTGGGGGGCATCGGCATGTCCTTCGTGCTCAACGCCTGGTTCGGCCCCAAGCCCGAACCGGCGGAAATGCCCAGCGCGCCCGGGGGCGTCTTCTGGGGCGGCGTCGCCGGCTTCACCTCGGCCTTCGCCAATGCGGGCGGGCCGCCCTTCCAGATCTATGTGCTGCCGCAGCGATTGCCCAAGCTCACCCTCGTCGGCACCACGACGATCTTCTTTGCGGTGGTGAACTGGCTGAAGGTGGTGCCCTATTTCGCGCTGGGCAATTTCTCGGCCCATGGACTTTCCACCAGCCTGGCGCTGATGCCGCTCGCCATCGCGTCCAATTTCGCCGGCATCTGGCTGGTGCGCGTCACGCCGGTCGAACTGTTCTACAAGATTGCCTATGTGCTGATATTCCTGTTGTCCTGTACCCTCATCTGGCAGGGCTGCGCGGACTTGCTGCCATAGGCTTGAGCCCGGCCATCTTCTTTTGACACCCGGATGCGGCCAAAACTCAAAATCACCCATCCGGCGATAAACTTGGTCACGGGTGCGGCGTCTTTAGGATGAACGCGAACGGACACTGAACCTGCGTCGCGACGGCGGACTAAACGCCAGTTTTTTGCCACAATGGCCCAAGAGGTTACCATCGCATTTTCACGTATTTATTTGTTTTGACGTCTCGACGTCAATGGCGTTAGGTATGTCATCTTCGCGTTTCACTGCTGAGCCTAATCGGCTGTCAGCTTAATCTGTTGGGTGCGTCGTCCGTCCGGACGTCTCACCCAACAGACCCGGAATGCTTTGGAGACAGGTTGATGCGAAAGCCACTTGTAACGGCGCTGCTTTCATTGCTGTTTTTGCTGCCCTTCACCCCAAGCCATGCGCAGAGCGGCGACGCAGGCGGCTCGACCGTTCTAGCCGGGAATACCTCCACAACGTCAGCGGTGAACGCGGGCGAATCGGAGAACGTCGCTCGGGCAAACAGCTGGACGGTGGGTGTGGTCGGCGGCCTGCTTGAAGGAAGCTTCCTCCGCTTCGCCGCGGATCTGGGTCAGGCGCTCGACGACGGCGAGAATATGCGAGTGCTGCCGATCGTCTCCTACCGCGCTGTCGATAATTTGAACGACCTGATTTCTCAGCACGGCATCGACATCGCCATCACCAACGCCGATGTTTTTTCCGAGTTTAAGAAACCCGATATCGAAAAACACATCAACTATATCTCACCGATGTACGTCAGCGAGGTGCATATATTTGCGCGGCCGGAAATTAAGACGATCGCCGATCTGGCCGGCAAAACCGTCAGCTTGGGGAATAAAGGCGCAGGCCAGACGATTACAGGGCCGATCATTCTGGACAGGCTAGGCGTCAAGGCGAATATCGTCTTCACCGAAGCCGAAGCCTCGCTCGAAAAAATGAAGACCGGTGAAATCGCGGCCGTGATCCAGAATGCCGGCAAGCCGAGCCCCCTTTTTGCAAAGCTGAAGGCCGAGCCTGGCTTTCATTTCCTGTCGGTGCCTTACGGCGATAAATTCTTTGATTATTACGTCCCGTCGACCCTGACGAAAGATGACTATCCCAATATTATCGGCGAAGGTGAAACGGTCCAAACGATTGGTGTTCCGGCAGTGCTCGCGGTCTATAATTGGCCCAAGGGCACAGATCGCTATCGCAAGGTGGAGCGCTTCATTCAGTATTATTTCGAGCGCTTCGATAAGCTGCGCTACCCCCCGTTTCACCCAAAATGGAAGGAAATCGATCTGGCCGCGAAGGTTCCCGGATGGACCCGCTATAGTGTGGCCGAGGACATGCTGGCCAAGAGAGCGTCAAAGGTCAAAGAGCTGGAAGCCGCCAGGAATGAGCCGGCATCGCCGGGTTCCGATGCGGCTGAGGCAGGGGGCTCATTTAAATCGGCAGCCGAACAAGACAAGTTCTTTCAGGAATTTCTGCAATGGAGACGGACGCATGGTAGGTGATGCTGTCCGCTTGCGCGTGTCATCGCAACGGCGCGCGCCATGAATGACAGCAGATATGCTGTGCCGCTCATCCCGCATTCCTGACGCCGGCGAGAGCCGCGCCGCATGAGACCCGGACGATGAGCTTGGTCGGAAGCCGCACTAATCGCGGCTTCTCGCCCGCCCTGCCGCCGACGCGTTCGAGCAGCATCTGCGCCGCCATCGAGCCGAATGCCTCGGCGGGCTGATCCACAACGGTCATAAACGGCGCCAGAATGGCCAGATGCTCGACATCGTCGAAGCAGACCAGCGCGACGGCGTCGGGAACGGTCAAACCTTGCTCGCGAAGCACTTGCATGGCGCCGAGCGCCGTCATGTTATTGACAGCGAAGATCGCGCTCGGGCGCGGATCGAGAGTGAGGATCTGTTGCATGGCGCGATAGCCGCCGGGACTATCGACCGTGGTCTCGACCACCAGGTCGCGCTCCAAAGCCAGCCCTGCCGCCCGCAAAGCCTCGCAATAGCCCGCATATCGCTCGCGCGTGCTCGATACGTCGTCCGCGCCGAGGATCATCGCGATCCGGCGGTGGCCGATCGCGGCCAGATGCCCGACCAGCCGCCGCGCCCCGCCGGCGCTGTCGCCCAGCACAAGGTCGCATTCGATGCCCGCGACGGACCTGTCGAGCAGCACCAGCGGATAGCGGCGATGAATGAGCGGAAGCAGCCCTGCGCGCGAGCGGTCGCCGACCGGCGCGACAATAAGCCCATCCACCTGATGCGAGATGAGATTTTGGATGTAGTCGCGTTCGAGCCCCGCATCGCCCTCGGTGTTGCAGACCAGCAGGCGGTAGCCTTCGCGCCGGGCGGTGATTTCCGCCGCTCTCAGCACATGCGCGAAGAAGGGGTTGGCGACGTCAGGGAGGATCAGGCCGATCGTGCCGGTGCGCTGTGAGATAAGCCCTTGCGCGAGCCGGTTCGGAATATAGCCCATGGCAGCGATGATCTGTTCCACCCACTCGCGGGTTTTCGGCTTGACCCCCGCCGCGTTGTTGATCACGCGGGACACCGTCATGGGGGAAACGCCCGCCCGCTTGGCAACGTCGCGCAGGCTCACTCTCATCTCGGTGGGCGCTTCTCGCTTCGGCGGCATGATTTCCTTCATGTTACAGTAACATAAGGCAACAGAGCGGCGACCACAATCAAGCCGCTGAAATTCAATCATTACTGCCCTTGTCACCACGTCGCCGTCAATGGTAACGTTACCAAAAATGAGCGATCAACGAAGCGTAAGGGAGGAGTAAGATGACTTATACCCGTAAGAAAGGCGCCGTTTCGGCGTGTCTGCTAGTCTGCGCTGCTGTCGCGGCGGGGTCGGCGGGCGAGGCCGCGGCGCAAGGATGCACCCCCGGCAAGACCGGACGCATCGCCTTCATGCTCAAGCAGCAGACGGCCTTCCGCTATCTGCATGCGGACGTGCCGTTCTTTCAGAAGACCGCCGAGGCGGCCGGCTACAAGGTGCTGGTGCAGTCGGCGGAAAACAGCGCCAACAACCAGGTCGCGCAGGCCGAGAACGTGATCACGCAGGGCGTCGACGCCATCGTCATCCAGCCGGTGGATTTCAACGTCGCCGCCTCGATCGCGGACATGGCGGCCAAGGCCAACATCCCGCTCGCCTCCTATGACGACCTGATCCTGAATGCCAAGCACATGGCCTTCATCGGCCGCGATCCGAAGGAAGGCGGCAAGGAGGCGGCGAAGGAAGTGCTCGCGGTCGTCCCCAAAGGCAATTACGTACTGATCGGCGGCGATGCCGGCCAAACCGGCTCCACACAGATGCAGGAAGGCTATCGCGAGATGCTTGCGCCTGCGGTCAAGAGCGGCGCCGTAAAGATCGTGCTCGACCAGTTCACGCCGCAATGGAAGACCGAGCCCGCCCAGGCGCATGCCGAAAACGCGCTCACCCGCAATGACAACAAGGTCGATGCCTTCCTCGTCTCCTATGACGGCATGTCGCTGGGTGTGCTGCAGGCGGTCGAAAGCGCCGGCATCAAGGCGGGTTCGATTCCGATCACCGGACAGGACATGGAGCTGTCGGCGGCCCAGGCGATCGTCGAGGGCCGGATGTTCGGCAGCCTCTGGCCGGCGCCGGACGAAATGGCCAAGCGCGGCGCGGAGGTCGCCGTGGCCATGGCGAAATGCCAGCCCTTCAAGACTGAGCGGACCATCAACAACAAGGCGGCCGATATCCCTTGGGCGCTCACACCGATCTATCTGGTGACCAAGCCGGAGATGGCAAAGTTCGTCTGCGAGCACCCCTACTGGCTCGATATCAACGACATCTATAAGAACGTCCCGAACGACAAGCCGAAATGCTGACGATGCCTGTGCCATCGCGAAAGGCGCTGCCATGATCGGCGGCGCCGAAGCGTCATCAGCCGGAAAGCCGGGCCGCGATGCGGTCCGGCAGCACGGCGCCACGCTGGCGATCCGCAATTTCACCAAGCGCTTTCCCGGCGTGCTTGCGGTCGACGATCTCGATCTGACGGTGGAGCCTGGCGAAATCCTGGCGCTGCTCGGGCAAAACGGCGCCGGGAAATCCACGCTCATCAAGGCGCTGGCCGGGGTCTATCCTCACGGGAGCTATGAGGGGGACATCAGGCTTGGCGGTAGGGCGCATCAACCGCGCAGCATCTCCGAGGCGGAGGAACGCGGCATCGTGCTGGTGCCGCAGGAGATCGCGGTCGCGCCCACGCTCAATCTCGCCGAGAACATATTCCTTAACGCCGAGCCGACCCGCTACGGCTTTATTGACGGCGCCACGCGGCTCGCCAGGGCCAGGCAGGTGTTGCGCAGCTTTGCCATCGACCTCGACCCGGCGACGCCGATGGATGCGCTCGATCTGGCAACGCAGCAGCTTGTCGTCATTGCGCGCGCGCTTTCGAAAAACGCTCGCGTGCTTATTCTCGACGAGCCGACCGCCGCGCTGACCGATACCGAGGCACAGCGGCTGTTCGAGCATATGCGCACGCTGCGGGCGCGCGGCGTCTCCATCATCTTCGTCTCGCACCGGCTGGGCGAGGTTTTCGCCATCGCCGACCGCATCGCGGTGATGCGGGACGGGCGGCTTTCGGGGGTTCACATCACAAGCGAGACGTCGCGCGACGCCATCGTCACGGAGATGGTCGGCGCGATGCGCTCAAGTCCCGCTCGCGGGCTGGCGGCGCCTGAGCAGGGCGCCAGCGCGCTGGAAGCCCGCAATCTGAGCGTGGCAAGCGGCGGCGACCGCTCGCGCCGCTTCGTCAGCGATTTCAGCTTCGCCGCCCGCCCCGGGGAAATTCTCGGGCTGTTCGGCCTGCTCGGCGCGGGCTGCGCCGAAGCGTTGCTGGCTTTGTTCGGCGCCTGGCAAGGGCCGGTGGCTGGGCGTATCTTCCTCGATGGCCGTGAGGTGCAGCTGAGAACGCCGTCGGAAGCCATCGGTCATGGGCTCGGCCTGATGGCGCAGGACAGACGCGATGCGCTGATCATCGATCATTCGATTGCCGACAATATCAGTCTCGCCAGCCTGCCCTCCGTCACGCAGCGCGGCTTTCTCGACAAGCCGAAGCTGCGCTGGCGGGTCGCCGATCTGATCGGGCGCGTCGGCATCAAGGCATCGTCGATGGATGCGCCTGTGGGAAGCCTGTCCGGCGGCAACCAGCAGAAGGTGCAGATCGCCCGCTGGCTCGCCGCCGATACGCGCATCCTGCTCCAGATCGACCCGACGCGCGGCGTCGATATTGGAGCCCGCGCCGAAATCCATGAGATCTGGCGGCGGCTTGCGGTGGAAGGCCGGACGATCATCGTCACATCCTCGGAAGCGGAGGAGTTGGCCGACGTCTGCCACCGGGTGCTGGTACTGCGCCAGGGTTCGCTGGTCGCGGAACTGTCGGATGCGCAGCTCACCGAGGATCGATTGTTGCGGGCGGCGACCGGGGTTTGACGATGCAGGATGGAGCACAGATGATGGACGCCGCCGCCGCTGGCAGTCTTTCCGGGAGGGGCGAAACCGCCGCAACCGCGGCACCACGGCGCATGATCGGCGCTTCCGTGCTACGCGGCTCGGCGCTGATCCTGGTGCTGTCGGCAATATGGCTTTTCTTTTATTTCGCCACCGACGGCACCTTCCTGACGCAGAGAAATCTGGTGCTGCTGGCGCTGCAAAGCTCGATCGTCAGCCTCGCCGCGATCAGCGCCGTCATGCTGATCGTCAGCCGGAATTTCGATCTGTCGGTCGGGTCGGCGGTGGCGCTGGTCGGCGTTGTTCTCGCCGTGCTCACGGTGAAATGGAACGTGCCCGTGCCGCTCGCCATTCTCGCCAGCCTTGGCGTGGGCGTGCTGATGGGCGCCTGGCAAGGCTTGTGGGTGACGCGGCTCGGCGTCTCGTCCTTCATCGTCACGCTGGCGGGCATGCTCTATTTCCGCGGCCTCTCCATGATCATCACCAATGGCGAAACCGTCGCGCCCGTACCGGCCGCGCTGAAGAAATTCGCGACGGGCTTTCTGCCGCCATCCTGGTCGGCGGTGCTGGTGATCGCCGGTCTTGCGTTCTACGCCGCGCTGCAGATCCGCACGGCGCTGAAAGCGAAGCGCCTTGAGGTGATCGACAGCATCGCCGCTCCGCTGCTCCGTACGGTGCCCGGTGCCTTCATCTTCGGCGCGGCGGCGATCTGGCTGGCCTCCTGGCAGGGCATTCCGTTTCTGGTGCTGCTGGTTGCTGCCTGTGCCATCGCTGCCGAGACGGTGATGCGCGCCACGCCGTTCGGCGCCAAGCTTTATGCCCTGGGCGGCAACCCGGAAGCGGCGCGGCTGTCGGGCGTCGATCTGGGCAGGGTCGTGTTCATCAATTTCCTGATCGCGGGCTTCGCCTATGGCGTGATCGGCATCGCCTTGACGTCACGGGTCAGCGGCGCGGTGGCCGGCAGCGCCGGGTTGTTCCTGGAGCTGGACGCGATCGCGGCGGCGATCATCGGCGGCACGGCGCTGACCGGCGGCAAGGGCCGCATATTCGGGGCGATCCTGGGCGCATTGCTGATGGGGAGCCTCAATAACGGAATGAGCCTGATGAACGTTCCAACCTTTTACCAGGATACGGCACGCGGTATCGTGCTGCTGCTTGCGGTGGCGCTCGATCAGTATGGCCGCCGTCGCAACGCCTTGACACGGACGAGCGTCTAGGCGACATGGCCCACTGGACAGAACGCAACATGAGAAAGACCGGCAATGGCGACTGAATGGATGGCGAACCCGGATCGCTACAACGATACGCTTTACCGCCGCTGCGGCCGTAGCGGCCTGCAACTGCCGGCCATCTCGCTTGGCCTCTGGCACAATTTCGGCGGCATTTCGCAACTCGAATCGGCACGGGCGATGCTGCTGCGCGCCTTCGACCTGGGCATCACCCATTTCGACTTGGCGAACAATTACGGACCGCCTCCCGGCTCCTCCGAGGAGACGCTCGGGCGCGTGCTGAAATCCGATCTTGCCCAGCATCGCGACGAGTTGATCATCTCCACCAAGGCCGGCTATCTGATGTGGCCCGGACCTTACGGTACGCTCGGCTCGCGCAAATATGTGCTGGCCAGTCTCGACCAGAGCTTGAAGCGCATGGGTCTGGACTATGTCGATATCTTCTATTCGCACCGGTTCGACCCGGACACGCCGCTTGAGGAGACGATGGGCGCGCTCGACAGCGCCGTGCGGCAGGGTAAGGCGCTTTATGCCGGCATCTCCTCCTATTCGGCCCAGAAGACCGCCGAAGCCGCCGCCATCCTGCGGAGTCTGGGCACCCCTTGCTTGATCCACCAGCCCTCCTATTCCATGCTCAATCGCTGGATCGAAGGCGGATTGCTCGATGTTCTCGGCCAGGAAGGCATCGGCTGCATCGCCTTTTCGCCGCTCGCCCAAGGGCTGCTGACCGACAAATATCTGAACGGTATTCCGAGCGGCTCGCGCGCCACCGAAGAAGGCGGCGCCTTCAAGCCGCATTTCCTCAGCGAGGACAAGCTGGAGAAGGTACGCAGCCTGAACGGCATCGCGCAGCGTCGCGGACAAAGCCTTGCGCAAATGGCGCTCGCCTGGACACTGCGCGATCACCGGGTCACCAGTGCCCTGATCGGTGCCAGCAGTCCGGCGCAGATCGAGAACAGCGTCGCGGCGCTGACCAAGCTGGCGTTCACCCCCGAGGAGCTTGCGGAGATCGACCGCCATGCCTCCGAGAGCGGCATCAATCTATGGGCGGCGTCAAGCGCGACGTGAGGGGGCGGTTTGCGCCGTCAGCCAATGCGGTCTTGACGGCGCCACAGGGAGACGAGCGACCGGAAGCGCTCCGCCATCTCTGCGATGCCCGGCCTCGTCGCCGATATCGTCCCTCAGCCAGAGTTCGGCGGCGTGGCTGAAGACGGAGCGGGAGGACGATGATGGAATACCGTGCCGTCGAACCCATTACCCGGCAGGAGGCAGAAGACAATCTGGCATCTGAAGTCATACCTCTCATATGCGAGACCTTGGTGAGCATCGCTTACTTCGACGCCGACGCTGACTGGGTTGAACGCGTCTGTACCAAATGTCTTGCTCACCCGGCAGTCGAAATTCGCGCCCTATCGGCCACCTGCCTGGGGCATCTGGCGCGTATTCATGGAGATCCGCGGCTCGCGCGAGTGCGCCCGCTCTTGAAAGAGATGCTCAAGGATCCCTCGGTCCGCCCCTTCGCTCTCGATGCGCTTGACGACCTCGATACCTTCCTTGGTCCTGAGCCAGGGGCAAGCTTTCAAAAACATTGATCCGGTTTTCGGTCCGGCCGCAAAGGGCTTACGTGGTCCCGAAGTGAAATGGACCCGAGCACTGCTTCGAGGCGCCGCGCTATTTCGGGCATAGATCATCGAAAGGCTTTACGCTGGGCCAAGCAAATTTAGTCATCCTTCTGGGGCCTGCTTAGCTGATATGGCGTCAGTCTGGTTCGTCGAGGGAGCACCGCCCTCTGAGCGGCACCCCTCACCCGGAACGCTTGCGCCTTGACCGCTCCCATGGAGACCTAAATCCGCGCCCCGCGCGGGGCGCCAATCGATTATGCTCTGTTTGTCATCTGTTTTCGCAAAAGGGGGGCGGCGATGCGGAATCCGTTCAGGGCGGCCGGCGGGCGGTTGCCTTTCGGCTGGCGCTGGATCGCGCGGTCGTTGCTGCTGCGGCGCTGGCAGGCGGTGTCGATGCTGGCGATGACCGGCGTTATCTATGCGGTGAGCCTGGTTTTCCCGGTCAGCACGCAAAAGGCGGTCGACACCATCATCGCCGGCCGGGCCGGGCTTGAACTCGCCGCGTTCGCCCTGGCGGCGCTCCTCTCCATCGCCCTGGAAGCGGCGCTGTCCTATTGGCGGCAAAGGCTGGTCATCGAGCTTGGTACCTTCCTCGACCGGCGCATCTCGCGGCGCGCCTTCGCGCATCTGCTGCGCCTGCGGATCGACGGCGCGGGCTTCCGGTCGGGCGACGCGATGAACCATTTCAAGCAGGCGGAGAAGATCCGCGATTTCGTGCTGTTCGAGATCCCGCGTGCGCTGTTCGATTTCGGCGGCGCGCTGGTGGCGCTGGCGATGTGCTTTTATTACGACCTCTTTGTCGGCCTCTCGCTGGTGCTCACCGCGCCCCTCCTGATCCTCGCCGTCAGCAAGCAGATCGGCGGGTTCGATGCCCTGGCGGAAAGCTTCTACACCTCCATCGGCGTGCGGCAGAACGCGCTGGCTGAGACCGTCAACGGCATCGCCACCGTCAAGGCGCTCGCCGTCGAAGGCGCCCGGATGCGCCGCTGGGAGGCGACGACGGACGACATGCTGGGCAAATTCCGCGCGCTCCGCGAAGCCTTCCGCAGCTTCAACCTGCGCGCCCAGATCGGCGCGCGCAGCGTCACCCTGCTGGTGCTGGCGGTGGGCTGCTGGCGGCTGTTCGAGGGCAGGCTCACGGTCGGCGAGCTGGTCGCGCTGCAATTGCTGAGCGGGCGCATCACCTTCCCGCTGATGGCGAGCAGCGACTTCTACCGCAGCTACAAGGATGTCGATGTCGCCATCCGGCAGATCGCGGAATTCCTCACCCAGCCGAACGAGACCGCGGCGGTGAGCCCGCCCTTGCGCTACATCGGCGCGGGCGGCATCCGGCTGTCGCATGTTTCGCTCGCCTATCCGGGCGGCGCCTCTCCCGCGCTCGACGATGTGAGCGTGGCGCTGCCGGAGCGCGGCATGATCGCGCTGGTCGGCCGCAATGGCTCGGGCAAATCGACGCTGATCCGCATCCTGCTCGGCCTGCGCCGCGATTATTCGGGCACCGTGGAGATCGGCGGCCGGGATTTGCGCGATTACGATCCGCGCTGGCTCAGGAGCCGCATCGGCGTCGTCGACCAGGATACGGTGCTGTTCTCCGGTACGGTGCGTGAGAATCTGATCTCGGGCCGCAAGCTTGAGGAAGCGGCGCTGCGCGAGGCGCTGCGCTTTTCCGGGGCGCAGGATTTCGTCGAGGCGCTGCCGGGCGGGCTGGATGCCGAACTCAGCGAAAACGGCCGCTCGCTGTCTGGCGGCCAGCGGCAGCGCCTGTCCGTGGCGCGGGCGATGGTACGCCAGCCCGACTTCATGCTGCTGGATGAGCCCGCCGCTTTCCTGGATGCCGAAGCGGCGGTGGCGCTGGAGAAGCAGTTCGTCGCCTGGGGCCGCAGCCGCCTGATGCTCGTCGTGTCGCATCACCTCGCCGCCACCCGCCATGCCGACCGCATCCTGGTGCTGGAGGCGGGCCGCCTCGTCGGCGACGGTCCGCATGATCGGCTGGTCCAGACGGTGCCGGAATATGCCACGCTCTGGGCGGATTATTCCCGGTCGCTGGGCGCGCTTGAGCCGTCCGCATGAGGTTCGGGCATTCTTACTTACGTCTCCTGAGGGAGAGGTCGGCGCGAGGCACCGGGTTCCCGGACCGACGCGGCCGGTCAGGGGGCGGACGGCGGTTGCGGTCCGTCATCCTCGCCGCCGCTGTCGGAGGCAAGCGCCGCCATGCTCAGGGCCAGCAGCACCACGACGCAAATCACCGCGAGGATCGCGGCCAGCGAGCCGGCTCCGATCGGCGCTCCCAAAGCCCGCGAGCCGTAAATCAGTATCACGCCCCATATCGCGGTGGTGAAGAGGGCGATCAGGATCAAAATGGCGGCCCGCGAGATTTTCATCAGGCCCATAGTATGGCGCGTTTGCTTCATCTCCAATGCAAGCTGACCGAAGTGGCTCATTGCATGTCCTTTCGCCAGCGGGTGAAAGGCGATGCGCTCTTCCACCCTAGGCGTCGGTATCCGATTCAGGGCCATTGAACCGTGCGAATCGCCACATTCCGCCCTACGCTCGAATACTTAGGGCCTGTTCCGCTCCGATTAAAACGGAGGGCGGCTCATGGCGTGCTGAAATGCGAGTGTATCCCGGCGGCCTGAAGGCCGTCCGGGACGACAAGGGGTGAGACAACCATGCGGCGGGCATCTGGCGAGCGCAGGATGAGGGTTTGGAGATCTATTGATAGGGCATACCCCATCACCCCAGCCCTGTCCCCGTGGGAGAGGGAGCAGCAAATACAGCCAGCGGCTTACTCCGCCGCCACGACCCGCGCGGGGTTGTTCGGGTGCGTCGTCCAGTTGGCGTAGTGCGGATCGACCGTCTGCCCGGTGCGCTGGTCCAGCGTGCCGGCGGCGAGCGGGACCATGGTGATGCAGTTCTCCACCGGGCACACATTGACGCACAGATTGCAGCCGACGCATTCGGCGTCGATGACCTCGAAATGCCTGACGCCGCCCACCTGCCGCGTGATCGCCTGATGCGAGGTGTCTTCGCAGGCGATGTGGCAGCGGCCGCATTTGATGCAGAGCTGCTGATCGATGCGCGCCTTGGTGACGTAGTTGAGATTTAGATATTGCCAATCCGTCACATTACCGACCGCCCGGCCGATGAAGCTGTCGAGATTGGCGTGGCCCTTCTCGTCCATCCAGTTTTCGAGGCCGGCGATCATCTCCTGCACGATCTTGAAGCCGTAGGTCATCGCGGCGGTGCAGACCTGCACCGTGCCGCTCCCCAGCGCCATGAACTCGGCCGCGTCGCGCCAGACCGTGATGCCGCCAATGCCGGAGATCGGCAGACCGGCTGTTTCCCGGTCCCGGGCGATCTCGGCGACCATATGCAGCGCAACCGGCTTGACCGCCGGCCCGCAATAGCCGCCATGCGAGCCCTTGCCGTCGATGGTCGGTTCGGGTGCGAAGGTGTCCAGATCGACGGCGGTGATCGATGAGATGGTGTTGATCAGCGAGACGGCATCCGCGCCGCCGGCCTTTGCCGCGCGGGCCGGGAAGCGGATGTCGGTGATGTTGGGCGTCAGCTTGACGATGACAGGCATGCGGGTGTTCGCCTTACACCAACGGCTCACCATCTCGATATATTCCGGCACCTGCCCGACGGCCGACCCCATGCCACGCTCGCTCATGCCATGCGGGCAACCAAAATTCAGCTCGACGCCGTCGGCGCCGGTGTCCTCCACCAAGGGCAGGATGGCTTTCCAGCTCTCCTCGTCGCAGGGCACCATCAGCGAGACGACCAGCGCGCGGTCGGGATAGTCGCGCTTCACCGCCTTGATTTCCTGCAGGTTGAGGGCGAGCGGCCGGTCGGTGATCAGCTCGATATTGCTGAAGCCGAGCAGCCTGCGATCCGGCCCCCAAATGGCGCCATAGCGCGGGCCGTTGACGTTGACGCAAGCCGGGTCGAGGCCGAGGGTCTTCCACACGACGCCGCCCCATCCGGCCTCGAAGGCGCGGCGAACATTATATTCCTTGTCCGTCGGCGGCGCGGACGCCAGCCAGAACGGGTTCGGCGATTTGATGCCGGCGAAAGTCGAACGCAAATCGGCCATGGCGGATGCTCCCTGGCTCAGGCGCTGAGCGCGCGGTGAATGCTTTCGGCGGCGTCGCGGCCTTGCGCGACCGCTGTGACGGTCAGATCGTCGCCACCGGCCACGCAATCGCCGCCGGCCCAGACCTTGGCGAGCGATGTGCGGCCCTCGGCATCCACCTTGATGCGCCCACCGGTCAGCTCGATCTCATGCGCCGCGCCGGTGAACGGCGATGTGTCGAGCGTCTGTCCGATAGCCCTGAACACTTGGTCGCACGCGATGACCACCATCTCGCCATCGCGGTCGAATTCCATGCCCGCCACGCGCCCGTCGCTGACGATGAGACCTCTTGGCTGCATGTGGAACCGGATGGCGACGCCGCGCGTCTGCGCCAACTCCTGCTCGTAGGGCGACGCCTTCATGCGATCCTGCGGTCCGCGATAGCAGATCGTCACCTCGTCGGCGCCGAGACCCCTGGCCTGAACGCCTGCGTCGATTGCGGTCATGCCGCCGCCGATCACCACGACCCGCCTGCCGACAGGGATTTGCGCAAGGTCGGCGGCCTGACGCAATTCCGCGATCCAGGTGATTGCATCGTCGGAGCCTACCGCGTCGCTGTCGGCCCCTGCCAAGGCATTGATGCCGGCGAGCCCGAAAGCGATGAAGACGGCGTCATATTTGGCCGCCAGATCGGCCAGACGCATATCCCAGCCGAGCGCTTTGCCATGCTGGATCGTGATGCCGCCAACGGCCATAATGTAGTCGACTTCCGCCTGTGCGAAGCCATCCACGGTCTTATAGGCCGCGACGCCATATTCGTTGAGCCCGCCGGCTTTGCGCCTTGCATCGAAGATCTCGACCTCATGCCCTTTCATCGCGAGGCGATGCGCACAGGCAAGGCCGGCCGGGCCGCCGCCGACGATCGCGATCGATTTGCCCGTCGGCGCGGCGCGCGTGTAAAACTGCTTGCCGTCCGACATCGCCTTATCGGTTGCATAGCGCTGCAACAGGCCGATCTTCACCGGCTCGCCCTCGGCGGCCTCGCGCACGCAGGCCTGCTCGCACAGCGTCTCGGTCGGACAGACGCGGGCGCACATGCCGCCGAAGATGTTCTGGTCGAAGATGGTCTTGGCCGCGCCCAGCGGGTTGCCGGCGCCGATCTCGCGGATGAACAGCGGAATGTCGATGGATGTGGGGCAGGCGGTGACGCAAGGGGCGTCATAGCAGAAGTAGCAGCGGTCGGACTCGACCATCGCTTCGTGCCGGCCCAGCGGCGAATGCAGATCGGCGAATCCTTTCGCGTAGGCCTCCGGCGCGAGACGCCCCGCTGCGATCCCGTCCATGCGCGCGCCCTCAGCCATCTCAGCCACCGTCATCGTTGGTACCCCCGAAAGGCTAGCGCAAACCGGTTTTTTTATCAATTGGTCAAAGATTGACCGGCACGCCCGGCAATCAGGAGCGCCGGTCCGCCATCGTCATGCGCTGGAGCAGATCCTTGACCGGGTAGCGGGTCCAGGCCTGGGTAACGAAATCCCGGTGCTCGGTGTCCGGCCCGGTGTCGAGAAACACCACGCTGCCGGGCCCGAGCCGCTCCCCGAGTTCGGTCTTTACGGGCACCGATCGCTCCTCCAGCTGGTGTTCGAACGCAGTGTTGCGGGCCCGCGTCGAATTGGCGAAGGCGCTGACGAAGAACCCGCCATGCTGGCTAAGAATCCAATCGGCGAACCTGTCGGTTTCGCCATAGAGCGCGTCGAGCAGAACGACGCCGCGCAGCCGCTTGCCGAAGCCGCCCCCCGACATGGTCCAGGCGGCGGGAAGGAAGCCGCCGCTATAGGCAACGATCACCACGGGCATGTTGGCGAAAGTCTGCCGCGAGGCCGGATCCCCCTGCAGGCGGGCAAGCTTTGTGGCCGCCTCCGCGAGGAACCGCTTCACGGCGCCCGGTTCCCAGAACTTGCCGGGGCTGGAATCCTTGGCATCGACGGCCAGCTGCGGCGCCACCAGCACCGCATTCATGCCGGATTCGGAAATCTGCCGGGGCACCTCCTGGCGCAGATGCACGTCGCGCTCCAGCATGGCCCCATGCCCGTGGAAGAACAGCACCATCACCGCCGGGCGCTTGATGTCGAAACCGCGCGGAATATGCAGCAGCACGCGCGGGTCGTCATAGGTTTCGTCTTCCCAATAGACGCGGTTGAAAGGGGTGCGGTGCCCCCGCCTGCCGCCCTCCGAAACATTCATGAACGGCTGGTCCGAGCGCGCAATCGTGCCTTCATAGGGAAAGGGCGCCGTGTCGAAGGCAACCAGGCTCGTCCGGGTCTGGCGCATCGCGCTGCTGATCCCCGCACTCGACGGCAGGAAGGAGGCCGTCTGCACGATCGGCTTTTCCGGCTTTTCGGGCAGGGAGGGCGGGGACTCAGCCAGCATCCTGGGCGGCAGCAGGCTGGCTTTGGTCTGGCGCTGCACATGATCGGAATAGGCGGCGCGGATGCGCTCCATCGTGCCGAGGCGATTGTTGAACTCGCGATCCTGCTTCACGGCCGCGGTATCCGTCCGGCAGGCAGCCAGCAGGCACAGCGTGACCATCGCGGCAGAGCCAAGTCGCAATCCTCGGCTGAGATGCGTCATCGGCTGAGCGGTTCCGTCATGCGTCGTGCTGTCCTTTCCCGCGCCCTTCGCGACGTGCTGACCGTGGCTTTGGTGCATCATGCTAATAAAAAACAAAAGTGACCGGATCATGAGCCTCGTTGCAAAGCCGGTCCGCACCCGCCAGGGAGGTTCCGTCATCCTTCCCGAGCAAGCCGTACCTGCCGCTTCATCAATGTTCCGGCCCGCCGCGCCGCCGACGTCCAAGTCCCCCACAGAGTTGCCGCCGCCCGGCGTCAGCCTGAACCGCGCGATCACTGCATTTTAACTTTGGCCGCGTATTTAAGAACCGCGACGCCGCGAACCGCAAGCAGAAGCGAGGCAACATCCATTCAATTCTGCGCCGGCAAATTTAATAAAATGCAAAGGATTATCTGCGATAAGCTTGGACGCAGGTGCAGCAAATCTCCTGGCTGCGTGGCGGATTTGCAACGTCGCCTTCGGGTCAGTCAGGGTCGAGAGTTCAAGGCAGATTGAAGTATGTCGGATCGCCTGTTAGAAAATTTCCCATCCGTACCAAATGTGCTGGCAGGACAATGACAGAGCTGAGCGGCACCGCCTTTCCAGACTCCCGCCTGCTCGATATTCCGTCCGTGACAGCCATGACGGCCGTGACGCTCGCGGTGGCCGATATGATTGGCATCGGCGTGTTCACCAGCCTCGGCTTCCAGGTCGCCTCGATCCCCTCGCCTTTCGCCATCATCATGCTTTGGGTGGTGGGGGGTGTTGCCGCACTGGCGGGCGCGCTCAGCTATGCCGAACTGTCGGCGATGTTTCCGCGCTCGGGCGGCGAATACAATCTTTTGTCGCGCATCTTCAATCCGGCGGTCGGGTTCCTCGCGGGCTGGGTGTCGGCGACGGTGGGCTTTGCGGCGCCGATCGCGCTGGCGGCCATGGCGTTCGGCAGCTATTTCGCCGGCGTGGTGCCCGGCGCGCCGCCGCTGGTGCTGGGCCTTGCGGTTGTCTGGCTGGTCTCGCTGGTGCATCTGTCCGGTGTGCAGCTCGGCAGCAAATTCCAGAACATATCGACCTTTATCAAGCTGGGGCTAATCCTTATCCTGATTATCGCCGGGCTCGCCTTCGGCACGCCGCAGGATATTTCCTTCGCCCCCGCCCTCCACGATTTCAGCTATGTCGGCAGCGCGCCCTTCGCCATCGGCCTGGTCTTCGTGCTCTATTCCTATTCCGGCTGGAACGCGGCGACCTACATCGCCAGCGAAATCCACGATCCGCAGCGCAACCTGCCGCGCTCGATCATCATTTCGCTGCTGCTGGTGGTGGTGCTCTATGTCGCGCTGAACGCGGTGTTCCTCTATACGACGCCGATTTCGCAGATGGCGGGCAAGCTCGACGTCGCGCTGATCGCCGGCCGGCACATCTTCGGCGATGGTGGCGGGCGGCTGGTCGGCGCGCTGATCTGCGTCGGGCTGGTGTCCTCGATCAGCGCGATGACCTGGATCGGGCCGCGCGTCACCATGGCGATGGGCGAGGATCTGCCGCTGCTGCGCGTCTTTTCCCGCAAGCGCCCCAACGGCGTGCCGGCGGCGGCGATCATGAGCCAGCTGGTGATCGTCACGTTGCTGCTACTCACCCAGAGCTTCGAGGCGGTGCTCGACTTCATCCAGTTCAGCCTGACCTTCTGCTCCTTCCTGACCGTGCTCGGCGTCATCGTGCTGCGCATCACCCATCCTGAATTGCCGCGCCCCTACCGCACCTGGGGCTATCCGGTTACGCCGGTCATCTTCCTCGGCGTCACCCTGTTCACGATGTACTATCTGCTGACGGAACGGCCGGTCCAATCCCTCGCCGGTCTGGCGACGATGTTCGCCGGCCTGCTGCTTTATTTCATTTCGCAAAGAGAATGGCGCTTCCCGGCGCTGCTTTGGAGCCGCTGACACCCATGAAACCCTCATTCGCGTTCGCGCGGGCGGCCGCTTTTGCCGCTCTGGCCTTCATCCTTTCCGCCGCTCCGGGCTTTGCCGCCACGAGCACCCCCGATGACGCTGCCCATATCCTTGCCGGGTTGCCGCCATCGGCCAATTCCCCGCTCGCCCACGTCGCCGAGGACGCCGGCTGGAAGCGGCACGCCGCCTTCTTCAACACCGCCTGGGGCAAGCTGGACGCGCGCCAGCTCACAAAAGTGCGCGCCTGGCAGGCCGCCAATCTGCCCAGCCCACAGCCGACGCTGTTCTACATGTTCAGCGGACCCGATTTCCTCTATGCCGACGCCTTCTTCCCGAAGGCCGACACCTATGTGCTAAGCGGGCTGGAGCCCATCGGCGTTGTGCCTGAAATCGCGGACATGCCCAGCCGTACGCTGTCAAGCGAACTCCGGCAGCTGCAATCGTCGCTGAATTCGGTGATGTCCTACAGCTTCTTCATCACCAACAACATGAAGAAGCAGCTCCGCGTCGGCAAGATCAACGGCACCTTGCCTCTCCTTTACGTGTTCCTGGCGCGCTCGGGCAAAACCATCGACGATGTGACCCTGGTCGATCTGGATGCGGACGGCGCCGTGCAGCCCGAAGGCAAGGTGGACGCGAAAGCGGCGACCAAGGGCGTCAAGATCGGCTTTACCAGCGCCGACGGCCACAAGCACACGCTGTATTATTTCACCACCGACATCTCCAATGCCGGCATGAAGAAGAACGGCGGCTTCAGGGCCTTCTGCGAGAAGCTCGGCGCCGGCGACGCCTTCATCAAGAGCGCATCCTACCTGATGCATTCGGGCGGCTTCAGCGACATCCGCGATTTCCTCCTCGGCCACAGCATGACGCTGCTGCAGGACGATTCCGGCATCCCGCTGCAATATTTCAAGGCTGAGGATTGGGACTTGCGCCCCTTTGGCCGCTATCTCGGGCCGATCAGCCTCTTCCGCGGCAATTATCAGCCAAAGCTCGCCAAGCTGTTCAAGTCCGGCAATCGCGAGCCGCTCAATTACGGCGTCGGCTATCGCTGGCGGTCGAACGAGTCCAATCTGCTGCTGGCGGTAAAAAAGCCCAAGGCAGCGGAAGCTGGCGCGAAGCAGTAACGCCGATCGGACGGATGGCGCGAAGCAAGAGAGCCGGGGATCAATCCGCTCGAACTCGGGGCGACGCCGTTAGTCCCCGGCTGAATCGCCAAATCATTCTGGGCGCGAGCGACCGTTGGTTCTGTCGCCCCGGACGAAGCGTAGCGGAGAGCCGGGCGCCAATCCCCTTATCGTCCTCCGGCGGTGGCCGAGGCGACATACGTTTCCACCTAAATCCACCTCGCGTTAGGCGGCGCGCACGCCTTGCAGAAACGCCTCGATCTCACGGCCAAGGCTGAGCAACTCCGCTTTCAGGTTTCCGGCGGCGTCCAGAACCGCCGACGCCGATTGCTCGGTACGATCGACCGCCTCGGCGACGCCGTTGATGTTGGTGCTGACTTCCTGGGCCGCGAAGGCGGCCTGATCGACATTCTGGTCGATTTCCTGCGTCGCCGTTGATTGCTGCTGCAGGGCCGCCGTGATGGCGTTGGCAATGTCATTCACCTGCTCGATGGTCGTGTTGATCAGGCGGATCGATGCGACGGCGTTCGCTGTCGCCGACTGCACATTGCCGATTTGAACCGCGATCTGCTCCGTCGCCTGCGCGGTTTGCGCCGCCAGTCCCTTGACTTCCGATGCCACGACCGCAAAGCCCTTGCCGGATTCCCCTGCCCTGGCCGCCTCGATCGTCGCATTCAGCGCCAGAAGGTTCGTCTGGCCGGCAATATCGGCGATCAGGCTCACGACGTTGCCGATTGCGCAAGCCGAATCCGATAGCGTCTCCACATCGGTGGTCACGCATTGCGCCGCGACCTTCGCCTGCTCGGCGATCCGGCTGGATTGGCCCGCCTGGCGGCTGATCTCATCGATGGACGCGCCGAGCTGCCTGGCCGCGGCTGCGACGGAGCGAACATTGGCCGAGGCTTCTTCGGAGGCGGCAGCGACCGAGGTTCCCCGCTCGCTGGTCTCCGCGGCGGTTGCCGAGAGGCCTTCGGCCGTGCTGCTCATCGCCAGTGCCGCTGCGGCGAAGCTGTCGAGGATAATTCGGGCCTTCCGCTCGAAGACGCCGATCAAGGCTTCGAGCGAGGCTCTTCGCCGCGCCTGCTTTTCGGCCTCTTGCTTCGCGACGCCGGTCAGGCGCTCCTTTTCGAGGGCGCTTTCCTTGAAAATCTGGACGGCGTTTGCGATCGCGCCGATCTCGTCCTCGCGGCTGCGATAGGGAATCTCGGCGCCGAGGTCGCCCGCTGCAAGCCGGCGTACGAGTTCGGCTATGATCCCGATCGGCCGCCCTATGCCGACAAGGGAAACCAGCAGAGCCAGGAGACACAGCAGCAATGTTGCCGACGCGCCGCCGAGGGTTTGCTGCAGCGCCGCCTGATAGCTGCCCTTGGCCTCTCCCAATCCTGCCTTCATTTCAGCCTCGTTGGTTGCGACCAACTGATCGATAAGCTGAAGGTTTTCGTGGAACGTTCCATCCATTTGGTCGCTGAATGCTGTCGCCGCCTCGTCAGTCTTTTCCGACGTGATCAAATCGACGATGTGAGAGAGCTGCGCCCTATACACGCTGAAGGCGTTTTCTATCTTGGCAAAATGGTCCGCTTCTTCCACTTCCTGCTGCTCTATCAGGCTCTTATAGACACCCGAACTCTTCTGCCAAAACGCTTCCGCCGCCTCAAGGCGCTGTTGGGCAGCGCTGCGCGCCTCTGCCGTTTTGGCGATGAAATATTCGGCTTCCGACAGTTGCATGGCGGACCATGACGCCTGCATGTCCTTCGCGGACACTACACTCGGGAGCAGGTCCCTATAGGTGAACACCAGCGAGCCCTCCAGACGGCCGATGTTCGACACCGCCAGCCAGTTTTGCGCGCCAACGATCAGGAGGATGGTTGCAAATATCGCGCAGAGCGTCGTTTTTATCGACAGGCCGAACATCAGTTACGCTCCTCAAGCACGATCGAGCCGCCGCTACGCGATCGCCATTAGCTGGGCATGCCCCCGTAAAGCTGCCGCGCCATTCATATCAGCGAAAGGTTGATGCTGCGTTGCGCTGGTATCCCAAGCGCGGCGCGGGGGCCTATGTTGAGGCTGGCCAAATCCCGAAACCGGCGTAGGCTTAGCTCCCGGGAGGCGCTGCGCAACGCGGCGGCCGCGAGAACAAGGAGATGGGCAATGGCCGAAGCCGTTTACAAAGTCGTCGAAATCATCGGCACGAGCACGGAATCATGGGACAAGGCCGCCAAAGTCGCGGTGGAACGGGCGTCCAAGACGCTGCGCGACCTGCGCATCGCCGAGGTGGTCGAGCAGGATCTGGTGATCACCGCCGGCAAGGTAGAAGCCTATCGCACCAAGCTGAAGCTTTCGTTCAAATTTGAGGAGGGGCATTAGCCGCTCGTCCTGGCCCTCACCCATGGGTGAGGGAGCCAGCTAGCGCGGCCGCAGCCCCTCGAGGAACAGCTGCTCGATCAGCCGCGCGGCGTCCTCGAAGCGGCCGTCGCCGCCCCGGTCGGGGCCGAGCACGGCGCGGACCTGGGCGTCGAAATCGGCATAATGCTGGGTGGCCGCCCATATGGCGAAGATGAGGTGATGCGGGTCGGCCTTGGCCAGTTTCCCCTCGCGCATCCAGTGGCGGATCACCTCCGCCTTGCGATCGACGAGCGGGCGCAGCTCGTCGGTCAGCATCGCCATGATATGCGGGGCGCCGCGCAGAATCTCGTTGGCGAACAGGCGGCTCTCGCGCGGGAAGTCGCGCGCCATCTCGATCTTGCGGCGGATATAGGCGCGCAGCTCCTTCACCGGATCGCCCTGGGGGTTCATGTCCATGAGCGGCGCCAGCCAGGTGTCGAGCAGGCGGTGCAGCAGGGTGGCGTAGATCTCCTCCTTTCCGCGATAATAATAGAGCAGGTTCGGCTTCGACATGCCCGCCGCCTCGGCGATCTCGTCGATGGTCGAGCCGCGGAAGCCTTGCGTCGAGAAAATATCGAGGGCCGCGTCCAGGATGATCTCGCGCTTCTGCCGCTGAATGCGGGTCTTCGGACGCCTGCCATCCGCTTGCGTGCTCATGGCGGCGGCATTCCGATCGCCCTGGCGCGCGGGCCTTCACAAGACCGGCTGACATCCCGTTCGGCCGCCACTATTCCCTTGACCACTTGGGCCTCAATGCTAGGATTTGTCCAATCGGTCAAAATTCTACATCAAATGCGAGGCTTAGGCATGCGGCATGTGACGGCCGAAGCCGCCGCCTGCCGCAGATGATGCCGTGAAGGATCAGCAGGCATGGCGGCGCCCGGAGAAAATCTTCGCATCAATGCCGGCCGGCTTTGGGATTCGATCCACGAGATGGCCAGGATCGGGCCGGGCGTCGCGGGCGGCAATAACCGCCAGACGCTCACCGATGAGGACGGCGAGGGCCGCAAGCTCTTCCAGACATGGTGCGAAGAGGCTGGCCTGGAAATCGGCATCGATGCGATGGGCACCATGTTCGCCACGCGCAAAGGCACCGACCCGGAAGCGCTGCCGGTCTATGTCGGCAGCCATCTCGACACCCAGCCGACCGGCGGGCGCTATGACGGCGTGCTGGGCGTGCTCGGCGGGCTTGAGGTCATCCGCACGCTGAACGATCTCGACATCAAGACCAGGCACCCGATCGTCGTCACCAACTGGACCAACGAAGAGGGCACCCGTTTTGCGCCCGCAATGGTGGCGTCCGGCGTGTTCGCGGGCGTGCACGATCTCGACTGGGCCTATGACCGCAAGGACGCGAAAGGCCTGCGCTTCGGCGACGAGCTTGAGCGCATCGGCTGGAAGGGCGCGGAAAAAGTCGGCGAACGCAAGATGCACGCCTTTTTCGAGCTGCATATCGAGCAGGGGCCGATCCTGGAAGCCGAGGGCAAGGATATCGGCGTGGTGACGCATGGCCAGGGCCTATGGTGGCTTCAGATCACGCTGATCGGCCGCGACGCGCATACCGGCTCGACGCCGATGACTATGCGGGTCAACGCCGGGCTCGGCATGGCGCGCATCACCGAGCTGGTGCACCGCATCGCGATGGACAATCAGCCGGATGCCGTCGGAGCCATCGGGCATATGGAGGTCTATCCCAATTCGCGCAATGTCATACCGGGCAGGACGGTGTTCACCGTCGACATCCGCTCGCCGGACCGGGCGAAGCTGGACGCCATGAAGGCGCGCCTGGAGGCCGAAGCGCCGAAAATCGCCGAAGCGCTGGGTCTGAAGATCGAGGTCGAGGTGGCAGGCCATTTCGATCCGGTGACGTTCGATGCGGCTTGCGTGAAGGCGATCCGCGAGGCGGCGGAGCGGCTCGGCTACTCGCATCGCGACATCATCTCCGGCGCCGGGCATGACGCCTGCTGGATCAACCGCGTCGCGCCAACCGCGATGGTGATGTGCCCCTGCGTCGGCGGCCTGTCGCACAATGAGGCCGAGGACATCTCCAAGGAATGGGCCGCCGCCGGCGCCGACGTGCTGTTCCACGCGGTGGTCGAGACGGCAGGGATCGTGGAATGAGCAAAAATTTGGAGCACGATCGGGCTGTACGGAAGCCTTCGCAAACACCTCGGACGTAATCCCCGCGAAGGCGGGGATCCAGCAGCCCGCAGCGGCTTTGGGTTATTACTGGGTCCCGCCTTCGCGGGGATTACGAAGAGACGGGCTTTCGACGAGACTGGTCCTGATCTGGAGCCAATCGAATGGGACGAGCCATGAGCAAGGTCATCAAGAACGGAACCATCGTCACCGCCGACCGGACATGGAAGGCGGATGTGCTGATCGATGGCGGCAAGATCGTGCAGATCGGCGCCAATCTTTCCGGCGACGAGCAGCTTGACGCCACGGGCTGTTACGTGATGCCGGGCGGCATCGACCCGCACACCCATCTCGAAATGCCGTTCATGGGCACCTATTCGTCCGATGATTTCGAGAGCGGCACACGCGCGGCGCTCTCCGGCGGCACCACGATGGTGGTCGATTTCGTGCTGCCGAGCCCCAACCAGTCGCTGCTCGACGCCATGCAGATGTGGCACAACAAGACAAGCCGCGCCAATTGCGACTACGGCTTCCACATGGCGATCACCTGGTGGGGCGAGCAGGTGTTCAACGAGATGGAGACGGTTGTCCGCGACAAGGGCATCAACACCTTCAAGCATTTCATGGCCTACAAAGGCGCGCTGATGGTGAACGACGACGAGATGTACGCCTCGTTCAAGCGCTGCGCCGAGCTGGGCGCCCTGCCGCTCGTCCATGCCGAGAATGGCGATGTCGTCGCCGAACTGCAGGCGCGGCTGATGGCCGAGGGCAATAACGGCCCCGAGGCGCACGCCTATTCGCGCCCGCCGGAAGTGGAAGGCGAGGCGACCAACCGCGCCATCATGATCGCCGACATGGCGCGGGTGCCGGTCTATATCGTGCACACCTCCTGCGAACAGGCGCATGAGGCGATCCGCCGGGCGCGGCAGAAGGGCATGCGCGTCTATGGCGAGCCGCTGATCCAGCATCTCACCCTCGACGAGACAGAATATTTCGACAAGGATTGGGACCACGCCGCCCGCCGCGTGATGAGCCCGCCCTTCCGCGACAAGAGCCATCAGGACAGCCTGTGGGCGGGCTTGCAGGCCGGCTCGCTGCAAGTGGTGGCGACCGACCATTGCGCCTTCACCACAAAGCAGAAGCGCTTCGGCGTCGGCGACTTCACCAAGATCCCCAACGGCACGGGCGGCCTTGAGGATCGCCTGTCGATGCTGTGGACCTATGGCGTCGAGACTGGCCGGCTGACGATGAACGAGTTCGTCGCGGTGACCTCGACCAACATCGCGAAAATCCTCAACGTCTACCCGCAGAAGGGCGCCATCGTCGAAGGCGCGGATGCCGATATCGTCGTGCTGGACCCAGCAAAGGAGAAGACGATATCTGCCGAAAAGCAGCAATCGGCCATCGACTACAACGTCTTCGAGGGCAAGCACGTCAAAGGCCTGCCCCGCTATGTGCTTTCGCGCGGCAAGGTGGTCGTCGATGACGGCGCGCTGAAGACCGAGGAAGGCCATGGCCAATATGTGGCGCGCGAGCCGTTCCCGGCTGTGAGCAAAGCACTGTCCAAATGGAAAGACCTCACCGCGCCGCGCAAGGTGGAACGGTCGGGAATTCCGGCGAGCGGAGTTCTAGAACATCGTGCGCAAAAGTGGGCACCGGTTTTGCGCAACAACGATGCGAACAGGCAAGGAGCGGGAGCGCCATGCTTGAGACCGCAAATCCGCCTGGCGCTCCAGGATTGCTTGCATCCGATACGAAAGCCGCGACAGTCGTCTCCGCGAAGGATCTCAGCCTCACCTTCCAGACCGATCACGGTCCGGTGCATGCGCTCTCCGGCATTGATCTCGACATCGGCAAGGGCGAGTTCGTCTCTTTCATCGGGCCGTCCGGCTGCGGCAAGACCACCTTCCTGCGCGTCATCGCCGATCTGGAGCCGCTGACTTCGGGCACCATGTCCGTCAACGGCATGACGCCGCGCGAGGCGCGCATCCTGCGCAGCTATGGCTATGTCTTCCAGGCGCCGGCGCTCTATCCCTGGCGGACGGTGGAGAAGAACATCGCCCTTCCGCTGGAGATCATCGGCTATCCGCGCGAGGAGCAGCAGGAGCGTATCGCGCGGCTGCTCGATCTGGTGGACCTCGCCGGCTCGGGCAGGAAATATCCGTGGCAGCTTTCCGGCGGCATGCAGCAGCGCGCCTCGATCGCGCGGGCGCTGGCTTTCGATGCCGACCTGCTGCTGATGGACGAGCCGTTCGGCGCGCTGGACGAGATCGTCCGCGATCACCTTAACGAGCAGCTACTGAAGCTGTGGGAGCGGACTGGCAAGACGATCTGCTTCGTCACCCATTCGATCCCGGAGGCGGCCTATCTTTCAACCCGGATCGTGGTGATGTCGCCAAGGCCTGGGCGCGTCATCGACGTGATCGTTTCGCCGCTGCCGAAGGAACGGCCGCTCGACATCCGCGAGACGCCCGAATTCCTCGCCGTCGCGCACCGCATCCGCCAGGGGCTCAGAGCGGGGCACAGCTATGATGATTGAGGCTGACATCCGCCCGCCGCCCCGGCCAGCGCGCCGGGGCCAACTCAGTCGAACGCAGGTTGTCGGAGCTTGTGGCGCCCCCTCACCCGGCGCTTCGCGCCGCCCTCTCCCGCGAGGGGAGAGGGCAAGTCAGGGAGTCGCCGCGAATCAGCCCTCTCCCCATCGTGAGCCTTTACGGCGAACGACAAGCGTTCGCCTTGCGGGAGAGGGCGGGCGCCGAAGGCGACCGGGTGAGGGGTACAGGCGTGAATGCGCTAAGTGGCGGCCTGCGTTATGAGCGTCGGGCACGCCATAAGCCGTGACGCCGCGCCCGTCCTGAAACCCAGCCTGGCGCTCGGACGACTGTTTGCGGGCACGGTCGGCCCGGTGCTCACCGTCTGCTTGGCGATCCTGGTCATCTGGTATGCGGCGGCCGTCTGGCTCAATGCGCCATGGGCGCGCGACCAGGCGCAGCGGGCGGGAACCGGGCTGACCTTCGCCCAGCTCGTCGCCGATACGATGGCGCAGGACCGGCCCGTGCTGCCCGCGCCGCATCAGGTGGCGGCCGAACTTTGGGATACGACGGTGGCCAAGCCGATTACGTCGAAGCGCAGCCTCGTCTATCATGCCTGGGTAACGCTGTCGGCGGCGCTGCTCGGCTTCGCCATCGGCACGACGCTGGGCATCGCGCTCGCGGTGCTGATCGTGCATAATATCGCGGCGGACCGCTCGCTGATGCCGTGGATCGTGGCGACGCAGACCATCCCGATCCTGGCCATCGCGCCGATGATCATCGTGGTGCTCAACGCCATCGGCGTGTCCGGCCTGCTGCCGAAAGCGCTGATCTCGACCTATCTCTCGTTCTTTCCGGTGGTCGTCGGCATGGTGAAGGGCCTGCGCAGCCCGGAGCCTACCCTGCTCGATCTGATGCGCACCTATAACGCCTCGGGCCCGCAGACATTCGCCAAGCTCAGATGGCCGAGCGCCCTGCCCTATCTGTTCACCTCCATGAAGGTGGCGGTGGCGATCAGCCTTGTCGGGGCCATCGTCGGCGAATTGCCGACCGGCGCGGTGGCGGGCCTCGGCGCGCGGCTGCTGGCGGGCTCCTATTACGGCCAGACGGTGCAGATCTGGGCGGCGCTGTTCATGGCGGCGGCGCTGGCGGGCGTGCTGGTGGGGATCATCGGGCTGCTGCACCGGCTGGTCCTGCGGCGCATGGGAGCGGCGGCATGAGCGCGGGCTGGCTAATCTTTGCGGCGCTGTTCTGGCTGGCCGCCTGGGCGCTCAACGAATGGCTGGTGCGCCTGAAACCGGCCGGGCCCGCCTGGGCGCGCGCCATCGGCCTCGCGGTGCCGCTGATCTTCGGCGTGGCGGTGCTGGTGGTGTGGGAAGGCATGGTGCGCGGCTTCCAGGTGCCGTCGATCCTGCTGCCCGCGCCATCGATGATCTGGGAACGCCTTACCGCCTCGGGGCCGGTGCTGTGGGCCGATCTGCAGCAGACATTCTTCAAGGCCGTGCTGATCGGCTATGCGCTGGGCTGCGGCGCCGGGTTTGCCGCCGCCATCCTGATCGACCGCTCGCGCTTCCTGCAGCGCGGCCTGTTGCCGCTCGGCAATTTCGTCTCCGCCCTGCCGATCGTCGGCATCGCGCCGATCATGGTGATGTGGTTCGGCTTCGACTGGCCGTCCAAGGCGGCCGTCGTTGTGGTGATGACCTTCTTCCCGATGCTGGTGAACACGGCTGAGGGGCTCGCCGCCGCCTCGGCAATCGAGAAGGACCTGATGCGCACCTATGCGGCGGGCTACTGGCAGACGCTCATCAAGCTGCGCCTGCCCGCCGCCGCGCCCTTCATTTTCAACGCGCTGAAGATCAACTCGACGCTGGCCCTGATCGGGGCCATTGTCGCCGAGTTCTTCGGTACGCCGATCGTGGGAATGGGCTTTCGCATATCGACGGAAGCCGGAAGGATGAATATCGATATGGTCTGGGCCGAGATCGCCGTCGCGGCGGTGGCGGGCTCCCTCTTCTACGGTCTGGTGGCGTTGCTCGAACGCGCCGCCACCTTCTGGCATCCCTCCATCCGCGCCGGATAGGCGCAAAACCAAAGGAAAACGGCAATGAAGAAACTGATCGCTTCCATCCTCGCGGCGGGCGCGCTGTCGCTTGGCGGGTTTTCCGCCCAGGCGGCCGACAAGGTGACATTGCAGCTCAAATGGGTGACGCAGGCGCAATTCGCCGGCTATTACGTCGCCAAGGACAAGGGCTTCTACAAGGCCGAGGGGCTGGACGTCGACATCAAGCCCGGCGGCCCCGACATCGCTCCGGCGCAGGTGATCGCGGGCGGCGGCGCGGACGTCATCATCGACTGGATGCCCTCCGCGCTGGCCAGCCGCGAAAAGGGCGTGCCGCTGGTCAACATCGCGCAGCCATTCAAGCGATCGGGCATGATGCTGACCTGCCGCAAGGAAACCGGCATCACCAAGCCGGAGGACCTGAAGGGCAAGACGCTGGGCGTTTGGTTCTTCGGCAATGAATATCCGTTCCTGTCGTGGATGGCCAAGCTCGGCATTAAAACGGATGGCAGCGCGGGCGGCGTCACGGTGCTGAAGCAGGGCTTCAATGTGGATCCGCTGTTGCAGAAGCAGGCCGACTGCATATCCACCATGACCTATAACGAATATTGGCAGGTGATCGACGCCGGCATCCCCGCCGACCAGCTCGTGACCTTCAAATATGAAGACCAGGGCGTGGCGACGCTTGAGGATGGCCTGTATGTGCTCGAAGACAAGCTGAAAGATCCAGCTTTCGTCGACAAGATGGTCCGGTTCGTGCGCGCCTCGATGAAGGGCTGGAAATATGCCGAGGCGCATCCGGACGAGGCGGCCCAGATCACGCTGGACAACGACACGACCGGCGCACAGACAGAAAAGCACCAGAAGCGCATGATGGGCGAGATCGCCAAGTTGACGGCGGGCTCGAAGGGCGCGCTCGATCCGGCGGACTATCAGCGCACGGTGAAGTCGCTGCTGTCGGGCGGCTCGACGCCAGTCATCAGCAAGGAGCCGCAGGGCGCATGGACGCACGCGATCACCGACAAGGCGATTTAGTTCACACATGCCGTCCCGGACGCCGCATGGCGGCGCGCCGGGATCTCCAACAACGTCCAGGGCGGGGCGCATCAGCCGCCGCAGCGATAGCGTTCGGGGACCGGGCAGGCGGCGAACGCCTCCGCGGGCTTCAGCGTGACGATCTGCATCTTGAGATGCTTGCCGCCATTGATGTTGAAGCCGTCGAGGCAGGCCACCGGCCTGGGCGGCGCCTCGCCGCTCGGCAATTGCCGGGGATCGCCAGGCACCAGCGCATAGGTGGCCTTGCCGCTGCGCAGCGCCTCGGCAGCATCCGCCTCGCTGGCGAGGAGCGTCCCGGTGCCGAGCTGGAAGATGGCGCTGGGCTCGCGATAGCGGGTGAGCACGACCGGACCGGGCGCGCAAGGGCGCAGCGCTTCGATGATCTCGGCGGTCTGGCGGCTCATCCACAGGCCATCGAGAGCTGGCAGGACGAAACGGAATGTGGCGGTGTACAGCAATCCGGCGGTGAGGATGGACAGGGCGATCGCGGCATGAAACCGGCCGCGCCAGGCCGCCACCGCGGTAAGCGGCGCCAGCAGCGCCACGCCCGCCGCCAGTGGCCAGAACCACGCTGGCGGCATCTCGCGGAAATAGGCCAGCCCGAAGCCGAGCACGCCGAGCTGAAGCACCGCGATCAGCAGCCAGAGCGCCGCGCCCTGCTTGTAGGTGCGCTGGCGCAAGTTCGCCGGTAAGGACGGCCTCGCGCAGCACCCAGGCCGCGCCCATGGCGATGGCGGGGTAAAACACCATCGCGTAATGCGGCAGCTTGGTGGGTGTCGCCTCCAGCACCAGCCAGAACGGAATGATCCAGGCCAACAGGAACAAGGCGCGCCGCCGCCTGCGGTTGCGCCAGAGCCAGAGGCCGGCGCCTCCTGTCGCCACGAGCGCCGCCGGCCAGAAGCTGAACCAGAAGGTGACGAAATAGAAGCCCGGCGGTCCCCAATGCTTCTCCTGGCCGCCCTGAAGCTTGCCGAGGAAATCCTCGCCGAACGCAACGCGGAAGAACGCCCAATCCGAGGTGATGCCGATGGCGATGAACCAGGGCAAGGTGATCGCCAGCATCAGCGGCACGCCCCACGCCGCATGAAGATTGCGCAGCCATGAGCGGTCGCGGGCGAAGATCAGCAAGGGGAGTCGCGGTCAGCAGCGCGACGCCGGGCGCCACCGGCCCCTTGATGAGAATGCCAAGGCCGAGGCCGATCCAGAACAAGGCGGCAAGCCAAGTCATCCGCACGAGCGCGCGTGAAGCGGAACAGATAGAGCGCGCATGAGCGCCCCTTGCGTAAGCACGACCGTCGCCAGCAGCACCGCGTCGGATTTGGCGATCCGCGATTCCAGGCTCAGCGTGAAGACCGGCGCCAGCAATATCGCCGCGAGCAGCGCGGTTTCGCGCCCGAAGATGGGCCGCGCCGCCCACCAGCTCAGCAGCACGGCGCAGATGATGCCAAGCAGCGAGGGCACGCGGTAAGCCCAGATCGCCGTCAGCCGGTCGGGCGAGAGGACCGAGACGCTCAGCGCCTGCAGCCAGTAGATGCCGATGGGCTTTTTGTAGCGCGGCTCGTCCTGGAAGCGGATGTCGATGTAGTTGCCGGTCTCCAGCATCTGCTTGGTGGCCTGGGCGAAGCGTGCTTCATCGCGGTCGGTGACCGGCAGCGAAGCAAAGCCCGGCAGATAGAGCGCAAGGCACAGCGCGACCAGGAACGGCGCCGCAAGCCATCGCCGCGCCGCCAGGCCGCCGAGCGCCATCCTCGCGCCCCAATCGAATGCCGCGAGCGCTTGCTGCATCGGCTTGCCTTTCCGCAGCGTAGCGGTTTGCTGAAATTGCGTGTGACGTGGTGCGGAGGCGTTGTAGCCGAAAGATGTGACGGCGCAAAGCAATAGAGGCGCGTTCCTGGGATGGACGCGCCTCGCTTATCGGTTTTCGGTTAACGGGGGCGGCCCCGCCGTCCCTCTATTCGGCGGCGACCGGCAGCACCGGCCCGGCGCCGCGCACCTCGGCATCGACGACGGTTTCGAATCTGCGGAAATTCTCCGCAAACATGGCGACGAGCTGCCGCGCCTGGGTGTCGTAGGCCAGCTTATTCGACCAGGTGCGGCGCGGATCGAGCAGATGCGGCGGCACGCCTTCCACATCCATCGGCACCTCGAAGCCGAACAGCGGATCGCGCCGGAAGGTGACTGCTCTTCAGCTTGCCGGCGAGCGCCGCGTACAGCAGCGCGCGGGTGAATTTCAGCGGCATGCGCTGCCCAACGCCATAGCCGCCGCCGGTCCAGCCGGTGTTCACCAGCCAGCAATCGGCACCGTGGGCGGCGATCAGCTCGCGCAGCAGGTTGCCGTAGACGCCGGGATGACGCGGCATGAAGGGGGCGCCGAAGCAGGTGGAGAAGGTCGCCTGCACGCCGGAGACGCCTTTTTCCGTGCCAGCGACCTTCGCCGTATAGCCGGAAAGGAAATGGTACATGGCCTGCGAGGGCGTCAATCTGGCGATGGGCGGCAGCACGCCGAACGCATCGGCCGTCAGCATGACGATGTTGCGCGGATGGCCGGAGATGCCGGAGGCGCTGGCGTTCGACACCGCGCTGAGCGGATAGGCCGCGCGGGTGTTTTCGGTCAGCGAGCCGTCGTCGAAATCGGGATCGCGGGTCACAGGATCGAGGATGACGTTTTCCAGCACCGTGGCCCAGCTGTTGGCGGCGGCGTAGATTTCGGGTTCGGCCTCCCGCGACAGCTTGATGGTCTTGGCGTAGCAGCCGCCCTCGAAATTGTAGATGCCGTTTTCGGACCAGCCATGCTCGTCGTCGCCGATAAGCGTGCGCGCCGGATCGGCCGAGAGCGTCGTCTTGCCGGTGCCCGAGAGGCCGAAGAAGATGGCGCTGTTGCCGCCGTCCTTCGCTTCGCTGGCGGAGCAATGCATCGGCATGATGCCCTGGCCCGGCAAAACATAGTTCAGATAGCTGAACACCGACTTCTTCGTCTCGCCCGCATAGGAGGTGCCGCCGATCAGCACGATCTTGCGGGTGAAATCGCAGGCGATGACGGTTTCGCTCCGGCAGCCATGGCGAGCAGGGTCGGCGCGGAAGCTGGGCAGGTTGATGACGGTGAATTGCGGATCGAACCCGGCAAGCTCCGCGGCGGCCGGCACGATCAGCAGATGCCGGATGAACAGCGCGTGCCACGCCAGCTCGGTATAGATGCGGGCGCGCAGCCGGTGGGCCGGATCGGCGCCGGCGTAAAGGTCCTGGCAAATCAGCTCGGAGCCGGCGGCGTGCGCGAGAAAATCACCCAGCAGCACCTGGAAATGCTCGGGCGAGAGCGCCTTGGTGTTGTCCCACCAGACATTGCCGTCGGTGGTCGCATCGCGGACGATGAACTTATCCGCCGCGGAGCGGCCCGTATGGGTTCCGGTGCGCATGGCCAGTGCGCCCGTTGATGCCACCTGTCCTTCCCCGCGACGCACAGCCAGCTCATAAAGCTCGGCGGTCGAGGGGTTGTGGTGCACCGGCTTCAACTGCCCGGCCGTCAGGGCCGCCGTTGATGCGGCATGCATGCCGCCTGTTTCATTGGTCAATGAGTACTCCCTGCAAACGACGGCTCCTTCATGGGAAGCCGGGACGAGGTCGATCTTGAGATAAAAGAATAGGTTGAGAATGAGTACAGCGCCGCCGCCTGGAAAACCAGGTTGCGGCACCTGCGGGAGCCATTATTAATCCATTATGGCTCCACGACAAATTTGTTTTCACGAAATTAGTTGATCAGTCATTCGCCCCGAGACGGGCGAGCGCATCCGCGACGTCTTCGGGTGCGGCAACCGGCGCGGCGAACGCAAGGCGAAGGCTCGCCGGACCCAGCACCAGATCGCATCCGAGCGCATCGCAGGCGGCGAGGCGCCAGACGCCCTTCAGGTCCGGGCGGCGCCCGGCGGCAAGGCGCGCGATCATGTCGCGATGGCTTTCGTTCAGCTGCTGGGGAAGCGCAGCCGAGGCCGCCTCCCACAGCGCCGCGTCGGCCTCACCGAGCAGAAGATCCTGGCCGGGCATGGTGACGATTTTCCCGAATCCTCCGACATAATGTGCGGTTTCAATGCGCAGGCGCCAGAAGGTGAAATCGGCGAAACCGGCATAACGCGCCGCCGAGGGGTGCCGCGCCAGGAATCGCGGGCCGGCCGCCGACGCCTCGATCCGTTCGGCAACACCGCCGACGCTGAGCCGCCCCACATCGAGCGGATCGCCGGAACTGGCCGCCTCCGCAATCAGAATCGAGGCACGCGGATCGGTTTTCAAATTCCGCGTATGTACTGCGAGGGCGGAGACCAGAAAAAGCGGTGTACCATCACCGGCTGTCGCCAGCGTAATAAGCGACGCATAGGGGCTTCCACCCGCACTTTGCAGGGTCGCAAGGCTTCCAATCGGGGTGTTACGCAGTAGCGCAAGCGCCTCGGTCAAAATTAAGCCTGAATCTCCAGTGGATTTATCCATTATGATTTCTACTATTGCAATCTGATCACAGCCAATTACCATGCGGCCTTCTGATGGCTGTGGCGTTTCCGCCACAAGGTCCGAGGGCCCCACCGGAGCGCACTGACGAGACCTGTCCCCTAAGGCCGAGGAAACTATGCCAACGATCGCACTTGTCGATGACGACCGTAACATTGTGACATCTTTAAGGATGGTACTCGAAGCGGAAGGCTATAAAATCCTTGCTTATACGGATGGAGCCTCCGCTTTCGACGGTTTGAGCGCGAAGTCGCCCGATCTGGCCATCCTCGACATCAAGATGCCGCGCATGGACGGCATGGAGCTGCTGCGCCGCCTGCGCCAGCGTACCGAAATGCCGGTGATCTTCCTCACATCCAAGGAAGACGAGATCGATGAGCTGTTCGGCCTGAAAATGGGCGCGGACGATTTCATCAGGAAGCCATTCTCGCAGCGGCTGGTCGTCGAACGAATCAAGGCCATTCTCCGCAGGTCCTCGCCGCGAGAGGGCGGCGGCGCCGTCGAAGATCCGGCCAAGATCATCGAACGCGGCAAGCTGAAGCTCGACCCGGAACGCCACACCTGCATCTGGGACCACAAGCAGGTCACGCTGACCGTCACCGAATTCCTGATCCTGCAAGCGCTGGCGCATCGCCCCGGCGTCGTGAAAAGCCGTGACGCCCTGATGGACGCCGCCTATGATGATCAGGTCTATGTCGATGACCGCACCATCGACAGTCACATCAAGCGGCTTCGCAAGAAGTTCAAGCTGGTTGACAACAACTTCGATGTGATCGAGACACTTTACGGGGTTGGGTACCGCTTTAAGGAATGAGCGTGGACGGGAAGAACGCCGCGATAGACGACGCCCCGCCGTTTCGTTTGACCGCGGCCACCTTCGGTCGCGTCTTCTGGCGCAGGCTGATGCGGTATTTCGCCAGCGCCGGCATCTACTACCGCTTCACCACCATTACCGGCCGCATCGTCGCGCTGAACATCTTGAGCCTGCTAGTGCTGGTGATCGGCATGCTCTATCTGAGCGATTTCCGCAACCGGCTGATCGACACGCTCTCCAAAACGCTGCGGTTTGAAAGCTCCATCGTCGCCCGCGCGCTGACGTTGGAAGGCGCGCCGAAAACATCTGACGTGGTCGACGACGCGATATTCGGCCAGCCGGCCGAAAACGCCTACACGATCAGCGTCGAAAAATCCTATTTCATCCTGCGCAACCTGACCGAAAACACCAAGACGCGCTGGTATATCTATGCCGCGGACGGCAGCTGGCTCGCCGACACCAGCAGAGTGTATAAGGGCGGAAAGCTGACGCGAACTCAGCCCCCCACGCGGCGAAGTGACGATCTGGGATATGTCTATCAATATTGGCTCAACATCGAGCGGCTGATCCGCGGCGAGAGCCTGCCCAAGCTGAACGAGGGCGACCTCCAGACCGGCAAGAGCGTCCCGGAAATCAAGAGCGCGCTGGAAGAGGGCAGCGAGTCCCTCGTCGTGCGGGAAAACGACGTCGGCGAAACGATTCTCAGCCTGGCGACGCCCATAGAGAAGGGCGGCAAAGTGCTCGGCGCGCTGCTGCTGCTGACGGCGGACGGCGAGATCGACGCCGCCTTAGCCGATGAGCGCGCCGCCGTCATTCGCATCTGGCTGCTGATCCTGGTGGTGACGACCACCGGCTCCGTCATTCTCGCCGGCACCATCGCCGGTCCGATGCACAGGCTGGCGCAGGCCGCCGAAAGCGTCCGCAAGAACATCAAAACGCGCGCCGTCATTCCGGATTATTCGCACCGTTCGGATGAAATCGGCCACCTCGCCAATGCCCTCCAGGAAATGACATCGACGCTGTATTCGCGGCTTGAGGCCATTGAAAGCTTCGCCGCCGATGTCTCGCATGAGCTGAAAAATCCCATCACCTCGCTGCACAGCGCCATGGGGGCTTTCAGCCTGATCAAGAAAGAGGAGGATCGCGAGCGGCTGGTTCAGATCATGGTGCATGATGTACAGCGCCTCGACCGGCTGATCACCGACATTTCCGACGCTTCGCGGCTCGATTCCGAACTGGCGCGCGAGAGCCGCAGGCCCGTCAATGTCGCGGAGCTGCTGCAAACGCTTTGCGGCGCGATCAACGACGTGCACCGCGATTGCCGGGCCAAGATCGAGTTTCAGATCAAGGGCGTCATGCGCGCGATCGCCCTGAGCAGCAAGAGCCCGTTCTTCATCCAGGGCCATGAAGGGCGCCTGCATCAGGTGATCAGCAACATTCTCGACAATGCGATGTCGTTTTCGCCCGCGGATTGCAAAATCCGGATCACCTGCAGTCTCGTGAAAAAGATCAAGGAAGTCGAAATCACCGTGGACGACGAGGGGCCGGGCGTTCCGGCGGAAAATCTTGAGCGCATCTTCGAGCGCTTCTATACGGACCGGCCCGAGCACGAGGAGTTCGGCAAGAATTCGGGGCTTGGGCTGAATATATCGCGGCAGATCGTCTCCGCGCATAATGGCCGCATCTGGGCCGAGAATCGGATCGCACCGTCCGTGCCGTCGATGGATGGCGCCGCCGTGCCGGCGCGCGTCGTGGGCGCGCGGTTCGTGATCCGGCTTCCCGCCATCGCGTGAGCACGGCCACCGCACTCATTCATGGCACATGCGTCGCGCTGGGGCGAAACGCAGCAATCTTGCAAGGCCCTTCAGGCAGCGGCAAATCCGATCTGGCGCTGCGATTTGTGCTGCGGTCCCCGGCCGAACTGGACGCGGCGCTGGTGGCGGACGATCAGGTGCATATCGAGGCGCGCGGCGGCACGCTCATTGCCCGCCCGCCATCGGCGCTTGCCGGAAAGATCGAGGTGCGGGGCCTCGGCATCCTCACCTTGCCGCATCGCGGCGAGGCCGGGCTCAAGCTGGTGGTGCAACTCGCCGAGCCGCATGACGTGCCGCGCTGGCCGGTCGCCCAGCAGGCCGAGCCGATTTGCGGCATCGCGCTGCCGCTCATCCTGCTCGCTCCCTTCGAAGCCTCGGCAAGCCTTAAGCTTTGTTTGGCGCTTCAGCGCATCGTTTCATGAAAAAACGACACGAAAAATTACCAATTTGGGATAAATCCGTTTGATATCGTGCCGAACCGCCGCAGGATGGAGCTTGAACATCTCGCGGGATGGCAACAATTGTAAGGTTGATGTTACGGGGCATGAGCGATTTTCAAGGCGTTACCGACCCGGTTAGGCGGATCTGAAGCATGATCGGTGTCGTGATCGTTACTCACGGGAATTTGGCGAGGGAGTTTCGCGCCGCCCTGGAACATGTCGTCGGGACGCAGGATCAGATGGCGACCATTTGCATCCAGCCCGATGACGACATGGAGGAACGGCGTCAATCCATTCTCAAGGCCATCAGCAGCGTCGATCGCGGCGATGGCTGCGTGCTGCTCACCGACATGTTCGGCGGCACGCCCTCCAATCTGGCGATCTCGGTCATGGATGACGCCCATGTCGAGGTGATCGCGGGCATCAACCTGCCCATGCTGGTCAAGCTGGCCCGCGTCCGCGAGGAAAGCACGATGGAGGAAGCCATCAAGCTGGCGCAGGATGCCGGACGGAAATATATCAACGTCGCCAGTCAGGTCCTGACGGGTCGTTAAGGATTTCCTGATAAGCCGCTTTTTCCTGTCCGGCGCCTTACCGGATCGGCGCCTTGCGAGCCGGGCCGCGCAACGGGGCTTCCGCAGGCTCTAGCTGTAGGGCATACTTCCACGCCATATCAGGCAATTCTTTCGCTTGTCAGGTTTTTCATGAGCAGCAGGTCCGCTTCAGGGGTTTATCAGTGCCTCGCTGAAGTCACTATCGTCAACCGCAAGGGCCTGCACGCGCGGGCCTCGGCCGCGTTCGTGAAATGCGTCGAGAGGTTCGACGCGGAAGTGACCGTCACCAAGGATGGGACCGTCGTTCCCGGCTCTTCCATCATGGGCCTGATGATGCTCGCGGCGGGTCCTGGATCGATCATACTCATCGAGACCGAAGGTCCGGAAGCCGAGGAGGCCCTGGACGCGCTGACAAGCCTGATCGAGCTGGGGTTCAACGAAGTCGACTGACCACCGGCCGGCCGGGCGCGCTTCGAGAAGCGGAACCACTCGCGAATTCCTTCACCGCCGTTTGACTGTGATCGCCCATCGCGCTACTTGCGTGCGAAGGTAACTGCACTTTTGCGGCGAAGACCGGCAAACCAGCGCCGCAGTCACTTTCGGGGGTCTCATGGGCACGATATTTGGCATAAGGCTTCGAGCATCGGCTTTGACAGGGGCGATCCTCGCCGCTCTCGTTGCAATCCATCCTGCGATCGCCGCCGCCGAATGCGGACGCGACGCAAGCGGCTTCCAGAGCTGGCTGGAGCATTTCAAGGCGAAGGCCGCCGCGCAAGGGGTTTCGGCGCGGACCCTTGCCTCGGCGCTGGACGGCGTCACCTACGACCGCAAGGTCATCGGGCTGGACCGCTCGCAGCATTCCTTCAAGCTGAGCTTCGAGAAGTTTTACGCGCGGCGCGTATCCGGCGGCATGATCGCCAGGGGCCGCAGCCTGATGAAGACGCATGGCGGAACGCTGCAGCGCATCGAGCAGCGTTTCGGCGTACCGGCGCCGGTGCTGGTCGCGATCTGGGGCCTGGAAACCAGCTATGGCGCGGATAGCGGCCGGATGTCGATCCTGCGCTCGCTGGCGACGCTCGCCTATGATTGCCGGCGCACCGACTTCTTTCAGAACGAATTGCTCAGCGCGTTGAAGATCGTCGATCGCGGCGATATGAGCCCCGGCCAGCTGCGCGGCGGATGGGCAGGCGAGATCGGCCAGACCCAGTTTCTCGCCTCCGCCTATTATAAATTCGCGGTGGATTTCGACGGCAACGGCCGGCGTGACCTGATCCACAGCGTCCCCGACATGCTCGCCTCGACCGCCAATTTCCTGAAATCCTATGGATGGCAGCGCGGGCAGGGCTGGGGACCGGGTTCGCCCAATTACAGCGTCATCCAGGAGTGGAACAAGGCGCAGGTCTATGTGAAGACCATCTCGGTGATGGCGGACAAACTGTCTGGCCGCTCCTGATAGGCGAATTGGCCAGCCGCGTCCAGTTGCCGTCGCGCAAAAGTGGGACCCGATGGACGTCAGCGTTGCTGCGGAGTACTGGATCCCCGCTTTCGCGGGACAACAGAAAAGAGCGCCTGAAGCCGATCATTCAGATGCGACCGTGGATTTTGTCGCCCCGGACGAAAGCGGAGCCTAGGTCAGGGAGCCAATCCCCTTATGGTCGGGTGCATGGGTCCGGCGTTGTTGGTTCCGCCGCCCCGGGGGCGCGTCTGCTACCCGGCCGTCGCGGCTAGCTGCTCGGCGCGGAAGGGGCTCGCCGGGTAGACGCCGACGACGCGGAACTCGGAGGAGAAGAACCGGCACTCCTCCAGCGCCAGCTGGACGGCGCGATCGTCGGGATGCCCCTCGATATCGGCGTAGAATATGGTCGCGGTGAAGGCGCCGTCGATCATGTAGGATTCCAGCTTCGTCATATTGACGCCGTTGGTGGCAAAGCCGCCCAGCGCCTTATAGAGCGCAGCAGGCACGTTTCGGACGCGGAAGATGAAGGTTGTGATCACCGGCCCGTTGCCGGAAGCGGCCTCGTCGCGGTTCGGCCGACAGAGTGATGAAGCGGGTGGTGTTGTGCTCGGCGTCCTCGATGTTGCTGCGCAGGACACGCAGGCCGTAGGTTTGCGCCGCCAGCTTCGAGGCGATGACGGATTTGGAGATGTCGCGCTCCTCGGCGAGCATGCGTGCCGCGCCGGCGGTGTCCGCCTCGATTACGGGCCTGAGGCCAAGCTCGCGGATGACGCCCCGGCATTGCCCCAGCGCATGCGTATGGCTGTGCACGGTGCGAAGGTCTTCGAGCCTGGCGTCCGGGAGCACCAGGAGCTGATGGTAGATGCGCTCGAAATGCTCGCCGACGATGAACAGCCCGGAGCCGGGCAGCAGATGGTGCACATCCGCGACCCGTCCCGCGACGGAGTTTTCGATGGGAATCAGCGCGTAGCGCCCCTGACCTTGCCGCAAGCCGGCGAGCGCGTCCTCGAAGGTGGCGCAGGGCTCGGGCACCATGTCCGGGAACGCTTGCAGGCAGGCCAGATGCGAATTCGCGCCGGGCTCACCCTGGTAGAGCACGGTGTCGGCGGACCGAGCCGCGCCGGGCGATTTTGCCGCCGGCGCGGGCTTGGGCTTCTTGGTTCTTTGGGCAGGTGAGGACATATTACGCCTGTTGGTGTTCGTGGATGCTCGATCCGCCTGTCGGGCCATTGACCGCCTTGGCGCGGAAATGCGCGCGCACTTTTTCCAGGTCGTCCGGCGTGTCGACGCTCATCGGGACACGGGCGACCAGCTTGACGTCGACGCGCATCCCGGCCTCCAAGGCGCGGAGCTGTTCCAGCCTTTCGCGCAGTTCGAGCGGCGAGGGAGGCAGCGCGACGAAGCGGGCCAGCGCCGCACGGCGATAGGCATAAAGACCGATATGGTGGAAGATCGGCCCGGAGCCAAAGGGCGCGGGGGCGCGGGTGAAATACAGGGCACGCAATATCTGGCCGCCCGGCAGCGGCGTGCCGATCATCTTGACGATGCTTGGCTCCAGCAGGGATGCGGGGTCGGTCAGGACAGCGGCAACGGTGGCGATGTCGACCGCCGGATCGGCCAGCGGCGCGATCGTATCGCGGATCAATGAGGCCTCCAGCACTGGCTGGTCGCCCTGCACATTGACGATGATATCGATGCGTCCGTCCGGGTCGAGAATATTGACCGCCTCGAACACCCGGTCCGAGCCGCTGGGATGGTCGGCGCGGGTCATTACCGCTTTACCCCCAGCTTTTTCGACCGCACCCGGCGATCTCGGGTGTGTCCGTTGCCACCACGACGTCGCCGGCATCGGCTTCCATGGCCTGGCGCCAGACATGCACGATCATCGGCTCGCCGCGCAATGTCGGCAAGCGGCTTGCGCGGCAGCCTCGTCGCTCCAATTCGCGATGGAATTACGATCAAGGGTCTTGCCATCTGCGCGTCCGTTCCTTCTTATTCCGTCCGATCGGGGGCATGCTCGCCGGCCATAAGCGTGTCAGCAAAGTGGCATCCGCCGCGCCGGAAACCGTAGGGCTGAGACAATTCGCCCTTGTTGAGGGCTTTTTCTGCGCCATGAGCTGTCGTATTGGCAAGGAAGAAATCCTCGGACTTTGGTAAGGCGGGCTTGTTAGTCTCGCAGGCGAGGCGACGGCAAAAAAAGGGGCCGCAAGTGAATAAAATGACGGTCAACATGATCGCGGGCGCGGTTTTATCGTCGCTGCTCGTCCTCGTCGGCGTGAACACGTTCATCAACATCGTCTATCCGAGCGGCGGCGAGCCCGAGGCGCCGGCACCCAAGGAGGCGGCGCAGGAGGCTCCTGCCGCCGGGGGCGGAGGCGAGGCCCAGACCGCTGAGGCGGCGCAGCCGCTTGCCGTGCTGCTGGCCGCCGGCAAGGCGGATGCAGGCGCGGCGCAGGCGAAGAAATGCGGCGCTTGCCACAATTTCGAACAGGGCGGGCCGAACAAGGTCGGGCCTAATCTTTACGGCGTCGTCGGGCGGCCGGTCGCCAGCCATGAGGGCTTTGCATATTCGGAGGCGCTGAAGGGCTTCGGCGGCAATTGGGACTATGAAAAGCTGAACTGCTTCATCAAAGACCCGAAGGCTTGCGTTCCGGGGACGAAGATGTCGTTTGCCGGCATCAAGAAGGATAACGACCGCGCCGATGTTATCGCCTATCTGCGCTCCGTTTCACCCGACGCGCCGCCGCTTCCGACCGCGCAGGACAATGCGGCGCCCCCAGCGGCGAAGGACGGCGCTCCGGCGCCAGCCGCACAGAAATCGGGCGCGGCATCGGGCGCCGGACCCGCAACAGGCGGCGGCAGCGGTCCAGGCAAATCAGGCGCGAAACCCGCCGCCGCAGCCGGGTCGGCGCCAGCGGCGGCTCCAGCGCCCGCGGCGGCCCCACCGCCAGCCGCCACGCCTGCGACAGCGCCCAGCGCCTGCGGCGGCTCCAGCGCCCGCAGCGAGCGCGCCAGAGTCGGCGCCGAACGCCGCTCCTGCCCCAAGCGCGGCTCCGGCGACCAACACCGCTCCCGCGCAAGAGGCGGCTCCCGCGCCCGGCACGCCTCCAGCCACTGGCACTGACGCTCCACCTCAGCCAACGCAGTAGCCGCTTGCCGGGAACCCGAGTTGCAGTCCTGAGCAGGGAGCGACGTGTTGCGGGCCTCGTCAGCCCTCGCGGTCCGGCGGGATTTCTTTGCCGCGATGCCGACGGACTCTCCCGGCATGGCGGTTGAACCGGCTCGGTTTTCTGGCGCGGCGCGAAGAAAAGTCGTTATAGTCGCGGCCGCATGACATAATTTTAATTTGGCCGCCGCATGTCTCGACTCCATTGTAGCGGGACGATAGATAATGCGGCCCTTATCGAGGCCACAACGCCCCAAGCCACGAGATGATGATGAACCGGCTCCTTTCCGGCCTGAAAGTCGTTACGATTTCCGCCGCTCTGGTCTGTGCTGCGACCGGCCTTCACGCCCAGGAAACGCGGCACGCCACCAGCCTGATCGGCACGCCGAAATACCCGCCGGATTTCAAGCATTTCGATTATGTGAACCCGGACGCGCCCAAGGGCGGCAGCGTGCGGCTGTCGGCGATGGGGACGTTCGATACCTTCAACTTCATTCCCTATAAGGGGACCAAGCCCGGCGGCCTCGACCTGATCTATGATCAGCTGATGGCCGGCAGCATGGACGAACCGTCCTCCGAATATGGCCAGCATCGCCGAGTGGGTGTCCTATCCGGCGGATTTCGGTTCGGCCACATACAAGCTGCGCGCGGAGGCGCGGTGGCATGACGGCAAGCCGATTACGCCCGAAGACGTGATTTTCAGCCTCGACGTGCTGAAGAAATATAACCCGCAGCGGGCGTTTTATTACAAGAACGTCATCGAGGCCAAAAAGACCGGCGACCATGAGGTGACGTTCTATTTCGACGAGAAGAACAACCGCGAATTGCCGCAGATCGTCGGCCAGATCACGGTCTTGCCGAAGCATTTCTATGAAAATGCAGGCGGCGAGGCGCGCGATCCGTCAAAAACCTGGCTGGATGTGCCGCTCGGCAGCGGCGCCTACAAGATCAAATCCTTCGAGGCCGCCCGCTATGTCGTCTATGAGCGCGTGAAGGATTATTGGGCGAGCAATCTCCCCGTCAATGTCGGCCAGAACAATCTCGATGAGATCCGCTTCGATTATTTCGGCGACCGGCAGGTCGCGTTCGAGGCGTTCAAGGCGGGGCAGATCGATTATTTCACGGAAAACTCGGCCAAGAACTGGGCGACGGCCTACGATTTTCCGGCCATCAACGCCGGCAAGGTGGTCAAGCGCGGCGACATCAAGCTGCAGCTTGCCGAACCGATGCAGGGTTTCGTGCTGAATACGCGGCGACCCAAATTCGCCGATGCGCGCGTGCGCCAGGCCTTCGATCTGGCGTTCAATTTCGAATGGATGAACAAGAACCTCTTCTACGATCAATATACGCGGGTCACGAGCTACTTCGAAAATACCGAGCTCGCCTCGCGCGGGCTGCCGCAAGGCAAGGAACTGGAAATTCTGGAAACCGTGCGCGATCAGGTGCCGCCGGAGGTTTTCACCACGGAATACAAGAATCCGGTGAACGACCCCAACGCCATCATCGACCGCAAAAATTGGCGCGAGGCGGCAAGACTGCTTCGTGAGGCCGGCTGGGAGATCAAGGACGGCGCTCTCGTGAACAGCAAGAGCGGCGAGCCGATGACGGTCGAATTCCTGCTGGTGCAGCCGGATTTCGTGCGCATCATCGAGCCGTATAAGCAGGCGCTGGAACGGCTCGGCATGAAGGTCTCGATCCGGGTGGTGGATGCGGCCCAATATCAGGCGCGCTCGGACGAATTCGATTTCGACGTCATCACCGACAGCTTCAGGCAATCGGAGTCGCCCGGCAACGAGCAGCGCGAATATTGGGGATCGGCCGCAGCGGACCGGCCCGGCAGCCAGAACAGCATCGGCATCAAGAATCCCGCCGTCGACAAGCTGATCGACCGCATCATCTTCGCCAAGGATCGCGAGGAGCTGGTCGCCGCCACGCCGCGCGCTGGACCGGGTGCTGCTATGGAACCACTACATCGTGCCGCAATTTTATTCGCCGTTTCAGCGCGTCGCCTATTGGAACAAATATTCCCATCCCGAGCCGCTGCCGTCGCGCGCCGTCGGCTTTCCGACCGTCTGGTGGTATGACGCGGCGAAAGCGGCCAAGCTGGCCGGGAACTGAAATGGCAATTTCGAGAAGCGGGTCAATGGCGTGTTGAAGATAAGGCCTAAGTCCATCCTCGGCATTGTCGCGATCCTGTGCGCGCTGACCGCTTCAGCCGCCGCTTCCGAGAAAAAGCACGGCCTGTCCACATTCGGCGACCTGAAATACCCGGCCGACTTCAAGCATTTCGACTATGTCAATCCCGACGCCCCCAAGGGCGGCCGGCTGGCGACGATCGGCACCGCCTCGGTGCTGACCTTCAACAGCTTCAACCCGTTCATCCTGCGCGACGACCCGGCGCAAGGGCTGGACTTCCTGTTCGACAGCCTGATGACGCGCGCCCAGGACGAGCCGGACGCCATGTACGGCCTGATCGCGCAATCGGCCGAGGTCGCCGACGACAAGCGCTCGGTGACATTCTATCTGCGGCCCGAAGCCAAGTTCCGCGACGGCACGCCGGTCACCGCCGAGGACGTCGTCTTCTCCTTCGACATGCTGCGCGATCCGATCCGCGCGCATCCCTCCTATGCCGCTCCGCTGCGCGACGTCGCCAAGGCCGAGGCCATCGACCCGCATACCGTGCGCTACGAGTTCCGGGGCGACAATGTGCGCGACCTGCCGCGCACCGTCGCCGGGCTGCCGGTGCTCTCCAAGGCCGCCTACACGAATGCCGATTTCTACAAACCGTCGCTCGACCCGCCGATGGGGTCCGGGCCTTACGAGATCGGCCCCTACAAGACCGGCACCTTCATCACCTATAAGCGCCGCCCGGACTATTGGGCGGCCGATCTGCCGGTCAATCGCGGGCGGTTCAATTTCGACGAAATCCGCTACGAATATTACCGCGACCGGACGGCGGGCCTGGAAGCCTTCAAGGCCGGCGCCTACGACCTGCGCGAGGAGTTCACCTCCAAGAGCTGGGCCACCGAATATAAGATTCCGCAGGTCGCCCAGGGCAAGATCAAGCTGGCCACCCTGCCCGATGGCAGCCCATCAGGCGCGCAAGGCTGGTTCATCAATATGCGGCGGGGCAAATTCGCCGATCCGCGCGTGCGCAAAGCGCTGGACTACGCCTTCGATTTCGAATGGTGCAACAAGAACCTGTTCTACGGCCTCTATACGCGCACGCACAGCTTCTTCGCCAATTCCGACCTGGAGGCGAAGGGGCCGCCCAGCGAGGCCGAACTGAAAATCCTTGAGCCGTTCCGCGAGAAGATCCCGCCCGAAGTCTTCGGCGAGCCCTATGTCCCGCCGGTCTCCGATGGCAGCGGACGCGACCGGCGCCAGCTCGCCGAAGCCTCAAAGCTGCTGACCGAGGCCGGATGGACGGTGAATGCAGCACGGCGTGCGCGTCAACGACAAGGGCGAAGTGCTGGCGCTGGAATTGCTGATGGACGAGCCGAGCCTGGAGAAGATCTTCGGCTTTTACGTCGAAAAGCTCAGATCGGTCGGCATCCAGGCCTCGATCCGCAATATCGACGCGGCGCAATATCAGGTGCGCCTGAAGGATTTCGACTACGATCTCGACATGTCGCGCTTTTCGCTCGACGTGACGCCAGGCCCGGAAATGCGCCTCTATTGGAGCTCGGAAGCGGCGGCGACCAAGGGCAGCCGCAACCTGCCCGGCATCGCCGATCCGGTAATCGACACGCTGATCGACCGCATGTTGCAGGCCGCCAGCCGCGACGAGCTGCGCACCATCGCCCACGCGCTCGACCGCGTGCTGCGCGCCGGCCATTACTGGGTGCCGCAATGGTACAAGGCGGCCCACACGGTCGCGTTCTGGGACCGCTTTTCCTGGCCCGCGATCAAGCCGACCTATGATCGCGGCATCCAGGACACCTGGTGGTACGACGCCGAAAAGGCCGCCAAGCTGAAGTCATAAAACAAAGAAGCCGACGCGCCCATGGGTAACTACATTCTCCGCCGCATCCTCCTGATGATCCCGACCTTGTTCGGCATCATGGTGGTCAGCTTCGCCATCGTGCAATTCGCGCCGGGCGGCCCGGTCGAGCGCATGATCGCCCAGCTCACCGGCGCCGATCCGGGCGCCACGGCGCGCATCGGCGGCGGCTCGGGCGGCGGCGAATTGGGCAATCGCGCGGCGCAACCGGGAGCCGGAGCGGGCGAAACCAATTCATCGAAATATCGCGGCGCGCAAGGGCTCGACCCGGCCTTCATCAAGTCGCTGGAAAAGCAATATGGCTTCGACAAGCCGCCGGTGGAGCGCTTCATCCTGATGATGAAGAACTATCTGACCTTCAATTTCGGCGACAGCTATTTCCGCGATGTCAGCGTCGTCAGCCTGATCATCGAGAAGATGCCGGTGTCGATTTCGCTCGGCCTGTGGATGACGCTGATCTCCTATTGCATCTCGATCCCGCTCGGCATCCGCAAGGCGGTGAAGGACGGCACGCCGTTCGATGTCTGGACCAGCGCCTTCATCGTCATCGGCTATGCGATCCCCGGCTTCCTGTTCGCGGTGCTGCTGATCGTGCTGTTCGCCGGCGGCTCCTATTTCGACCTGGTTCCCCTTGCGCGGCCTCACATCGGACAATTGGGCACAGCTGTCCTGGCCGATGCGCATCCTCGACTATTTCTGGCACCTGACGCTGCCGCTGATCGCGATGTCGCTGTCGGCCTTTGCGACGCTCACCTTCCTCACCAAGAATTCGTTCCTGGACGAGATCAAGAAGCAATATGTGATGACCGCGCGCGCCAAGGGCCTGACCGAGCGGCAGGTGCTCTATGGGCACGTCTTCCGCAACGCCATGCTGATCGTGGTCGCCGGATTTCCGGGTGCGTTTCTGGGCGCCTTCTTCGGCTCGTCGCTGCTGATCGAGACGATCTTCTCGCTGGACGGGCTGGGCCTCCTGTCGTTCGAATCCGTCGTCAACCGCGATTATCCGGTGGTCTTCGGCACGCTCTATATGTTTTCGCTGATCGGGCTGTTCGTCAACCTGCTCTCGGACCTCACCTATACCTGGATCGATCCGCGCATCGATTTCGAATCGCGCGAGGTGTAAGCCATGATGGAAGCCCGCGTCACCAAGGAGGAGCTGGACACCGCCGGGCCGATGGTCGCCGTGGCGCCGCCCAGCCGCTTTGCCCTCTCGCCGATCAACAGCCGCCGCTGGCAGAATTTCAAAGCGAACCGGCGCGGCTTTTACAGCCTTTGGATTTTTCTGGCCTTGTGCGTCATTACGATGCCCGCCGAATTCATCGCCAACGACCAGCCATTGCTCGTCAGCTACGATGGCGGCTATTACTGGCCGGTTTTCAACACCTATCCGGAAACCGCCTTCGGCGGCGAATTCCAGACCGCGGCCGACTATCGCGATCCTTACGTCCAGGAGCTGATCGCAAAGAAGGGCGGCTGGATGCTCTGGCCGCCGCTCCGCTACAGCTACCGCACCATCAACCTGAACCTGCCAGAGCCGGCACCCGCCCACCCCTCGGCCGAGAACCCGCTCGGCACCGACGATCAGGGCCGCGACGTGCTGGCGCGGGTCATCTATGGCTTCCGCATCTCGGTGCTGTTCGGCCTGACGCTGACGATCCTGTCCTCGGTGATCGGCGTCGCGGCGGGCGCGGTGCAGGGCTATTTCGGCGGCTGGGTCGATCTGGTCTTCCAGCGCTTCATCGAAATCTGGACCTCGATCCCGACGCTCTATCTGCTCATCATCCTGGCATCGGTGATCGCGCCCAGCTTCTGGATGCTGCTCGGCATCATGCTGGCGTTCAACTGGGTTTCGCTGGTGGGCGTGGTGCGGGCCGAGTTCCTGCGCGGCCGCAATTTCGAATATATCCACGGCGGCGCGGGCGCTGGGGCTGTCGAACGCCAAGATCATGTTCAAGCATCTCCTGCCGAACGCCATGGTGGCGACGCTCACCTTCATGCCATTCATCCTCAACGGCTCGATCACGACGCTGACCTCGCTCGACTTCCTCGGCTTCGGCCTGCCGCCCGGCTCCCCCTCGCTGGGCGAATTGCTGGCGCAGGGCAAGGACAATCTGCAGGCGCCATGGCTGGGACTGACGGCGTTCTTCGTCATCGCCATCATGCTGAGCCTGCTGATCTTCGTCGGCGAGGCGGTGCGCGACGCCTTCGATCCGCGCAAGATCTTTAAATAGGAGCCGCACTTGCCCGAAGAGACTCTTGTCGATGTGCGGAACCTGTCGGTGGATTTCCACGCCAGCGGCACCGCGACCCACGCGGTGAAGAACGTCTCCTTCGACATCAAGAAAGGCGAGACCGTCGCGCTGGTCGGCGAATCCGGATCGGGCAAAAGCGTCACCGCCCTGTCGCTCACGCGGCTGCTGCCCTACCCCGCCGCCAGCCATCCCAGCGGCGAGATCTTCTTCAAGGGCCGCGATGTGCTGAAAATGAGCGAGCCCGAACTCCGCGGAATCCGGGGCAAGGACATCGGCATGATCTTCCAGGAGCCGATGACCTCGCTCAACCCGCTGCATCTGGTCGCCAAGCAGGTTGGCGAAGTGCTGAAGCTGCATCAGGGCATGAGCGACAGCGCGGCGCGGGCGCGCACCATCGATCTGCTCACCAAGGCCGGCATTGCCGACGCCGAGCAGCGCATGGCGTCCTATCCGCATCAGCTCTCGGGCGGCCAGCGCCAGCGGGTGATGATCGCTATGGCGCTCGCCAACAATCCCGATCTGCTCATCGCCGACGAGCCGACCACGGCGCTCGACGTCACCATCCAGGCGCAGATCCTGGCGCTGCTGAAGCAGCTACAGTCCGAATTCCACATGGCGCTGCTGCTCATCACCCATGACCTGGGTATCGTGCGCAAGATGGCCGACCGCGTCTGCGTCATGCGCTACGGCGAGATCGTCGAGCGCGGCACGGTGGAGGACATCTTCGCCGCGCCGAAACACGCCTATACCAGGCACCTCATCGCGTCGGAGCCGCGCGGCGATCCGCCCGCCGCGGACCATTCCGCGCCGGTGGTGATGGAGGCCGACGATCTGAAGGTCTGGTATCCGGTCAAGCGCGGGCTGCTGCGCAAGACGGTCGATTACATCAAGGCGGTGGACGGCCTGTCGCTGAAGCTGCGCGAGGGCGAGACGCTGGGCGTCGTCGGCGAGAGCGGCTCGGGCAAGACGACGCTCGGCCTTGCGCTGCTGCGCCTGATTTCCAGCCGCGGCCCCATCGCTTATGTCGGCAAGCGCATCGACGGGCTGCAATCGAAGGAGATGCGCCCCCTGCGCCGGCACATGCAGGTGGTGTTCCAGGACCCCTATGGCTCGCTTTCGCCCCGGCTTTCAGTCAGCCAGATCATCGAAGAGGGCCTCATCATCCAAAATCCGGACCTGAAGCGCGAGGAGCGCCGCCGCCGCGTCTCGCGCGCCATGGAGGAGGTCGGCCTCGACCCGGATACGCAGGACCGCTATCCGCATGAATTCTCCGGCGGTCAGCGCCAGCGCATCGCCATCGCCCGCGCCATGGTGCTGGAGCCGAAATTCGTCATGCTCGACGAGCCGACCAGTGCGCTCGACGTCTCGGTGCAGGCGCAGATCGTCGATCTGCTGCGCGACTTGCAGAAGCGGCACCGGCTCGCCTATCTGTTCATCAGCCACGATCTGCGCGTGGTGCGGGCGCTGGCCAATGATGTCATCGTCATGCGCAACGGCAAGGTGGTCGAGGAAGGCACGGCGGAGGAGATTTTCCGCGCCCCCAAGACCGATTACACCAAAGCGCTGATGGCCGCCGCCTTCGACCTGACGGTGGAGCACGAGGCGGCGGTTTCGGCCTGAACCCTCCTGTTCGGTTGGATTTGCGTGCTGGCTTCGGCGCCCGTAATCATATCGCCCGGTGAGATGGAACAATGGCCGCGTACGGGATTTTTGCCCGTAGGTCCGCGCTGAAACGCCTAGAGCATTTTCCAGCAAAGTGGACGCCGGTTTGCGTCAAGAAAATGCGAGAAAACAAAGAATTAGAGCCGCGCTCCGATTCAATCGGAGCGGAAAAGGCTCTACCCGCGAGGAGATGCCGATCCATGGTCGCCAACACAGTGCAGCAGGTCAAACCCTCGTTCACGCAGCGCCTCCGGCCTCACCGGCCCGAATTGCGTCTGCTGCTGGTCATGGCGCTGTCGGCGTTTGCGCTCTGGGCTTTCATCGAACTTGCGGAGGAAATGGTGGAAGGCGACAGCATGCGCTTCGACGAGTGGCTGCTGATGCTGTTCCGCAGCGCTGCCGACCCCGCCTTGCCGCTGGGGCCGGCATGGCTTCGCGAGATCATGCGCGACATCACCGCGCTCGGCAGCATCTTCGTGCTGTCGCTCGTCACCATCGCGTCGCTCGGATTTCTGATGCTAGCGCATAATCGGCGTGCGGCGCTTCTGGTGCTGGTCGCGGTTGCCGGCGGAATGCTGCTCAGCACCGCGCTGAAGGCGGGCTTCGACCGGCCGCGACCCGATGCGGTGCTGCATATGACACAGGTCTATTCGGCAAGCTTTCCATCCGGCCACGCCCTGGTTTCGGCGGTGGTCTATCTGACCTTGGGCGCACTGATCGCGGCGACGCAAGAGAGCACGGCGCTGAAGCTCTATAGTCTCGGCCTATGCGCCTTCGTCACGGTCATCGTCGGCGTCAGCCGGGTCTATCTGGGCGTGCATTGGCCGACCGACGTGCTGGCGGGCTGGGCGCTCGGCGCAAGCTGGGCGATGGCGTGCTGGTCGGTGATGGTCTGGCTGCAGCGGCGCGGCACGATCGAGCCCCCTTGGGCGAACCGGCAAGGCCCGCCGGCGCAGGACGGTCTCGCCAATGTTCGATAGATGGCAGTTCTGGGCGCTGCTCGCCCCGGTCTTCGCCGCGTTCACCGCCATTCCGGCAAAGCTGGGCGTCGATCAGGTGACGCCGATTTCGCGACATTCTTCCGCACCATCGTCGTCGCGCTGGTCCTCGCCGGCTGCTGACCGGCTTGCGGGAAGGCAGCCGCTATCCTCGATCAGCACGCGCGGCCTGGTGTTCCTGACGCTGTCGGGCCTGGCGGGGGCGTCGTGGCTACGCTATTTCCCGCGCGCTCAAGCTGGGCAATGCGGCGCAGATGGCCCGATCGACAAGCTCAGCATGGTGTTGGTCGCCGTGCTCGCGGCCGCCCTGCTCGGCGAACATCTATCCTGGCAGGCCTGGATCAGCGTCGGCCTGATCGGAGCGGGCGCCGCGTGACCGTGGCGGTGAATTAGAGGCAGGCCGGTTTAGGGCGGGAGCAGCTGCCCATCAGGCCGGACCGCCGGACAGCATCGAGATGGCGAACGGTCCTGAAAGGTCTTTCACCACGAACGCGGCGCCGGAAAAATCGTCACGCTGGGTATAGACGCTGGGCGTGACGATCGTCGGGATGCCTGCCGCGAGCGCGGCGCGGAGGCCGTTGGCGGAATCCTCGAAGGACACGCAGTCCGCGGCGGCCAGGCCGAGATCGGCGAGCACCAGATTGAACACTTCCGGATCGGGCTTCTTGCGCGATACGTCTTCGGCGGCTCTGATGGAAGCGAACCAGCTCACCGCGCTTTCGCCCAGGGTCGCCGCGATGAGGCTGACGACATTGGCCCGGCCGGTGGTCGTGGCTATGGCGAGCCGCAGGCCGCGCTCCGGGGCGGCGCGTAGCAGCGCCTCGATGCCGGGGCGCAGCGCGATTGGCCCCTGGCGGATGCGCTCATTGTAGAGGTCCGATTTTCGGCGGTGGAGCCCGGCGATGTCGAGCGGCGCGCTGCCGACCTCATCGGCATAGGCGGCGATGCGTTCGCGCCCGCCCGCCACTTTCAGCAGCCGGGTGTAAAGCGCCTCCGTCCAGTCCCAGCCAAGCCCGGCTTCGGCGAAGGCGGCGTTGAACGCCGCGCGATGCAGCTCCTCGGTTTCGGCCAGCGTGCCATCGACATCGAAGATCAGCGCGCGAACCGGCATGTCACACGGTCTCCCGCAGCCGTTCGATCGCGCCGGGCAGATCGGCGAGCGTCGCGATATGCAGATCGGCCCCCAGCGCCTCGGCGGGCACCGGCGTATAGCCGCCGCTCACCGCGATCGATCGCACGGACGCCGCCCGCGCCGCGTCAATATCGGCAGGGCCGTCGCCGACCATCAGCGCGCTGTTCGGAGCCACGCCGAATTGCACCAGCGCATGCAGCAGCATGTCCGGCGCCGGTTTGCGCGCGGGTCCGGTGTCGCCGCCGATGACGAGATCGACGACGCGCATCAGGCCGAAATGCGCCAGAATCGCGCGTGAGAATGCCTCGGGCTTGTTGGTGATCACGGCGATTTTCGCGCCTGCGTCCCGCACCGTCGCCAGCGCTTCGGCCGCGCCGGGCATCAGGGTGGTCAGGTTGGTCAGATGATGCGCGTAGATTTCCATCATCCGGGCATGGCGCGCATCCAGCGCCTCGGCGGATAGCGGTTCGCCGCAGGCGGCATAGGCCCGCTCCACCAGCTTGCGAATCCCGTTGCCGATCATGCCGCGCACTTCAACGAGGCTCAGCGGGCCGAGCCCGCCCTCAGCAAGCAATTCATTCGCCGCCGCCGCGATATCGGGCGCGGAGTCGATCAGCGTGCCGTCGAGGTCGAACAGGATTGCCGATATGATCACGCCGTCTCCCTTGTCGCTTGCGCCAACGCGCCGATCTTTATCACGGGCGCCACCGCACGTCCTGCGGTCGGACCGCCATACGCTAGAGCACGATCAGGTCAGATGGAGGCAGCCGGGCCTATCTATCCCGAAATCCCCGTGAAAACGGGGATCCAGTAAGCTACTGAACCACCGATTGATACTAGATCCCCGCCTGCGCGGGGATTTCGAAAAGGCGTCTCCATCAAAGATGATTTCGCTCTAAGCCTCCAGGCTCAGCGCGCTGTCGGCGGCGGCGCGGATGGCGGCGATGTTGCGGGCATAGGCATCCTCGGTGCCGCCTTTGAAGACGGCGGAACCGGCAACCAGCACAGTGGCGCCGGCCGCCACCACCAGCGGCGCGGTCTCCGGCGTCACGCCGCCATCGATCTCGATGTGGATGGGGCGCGCGCCGATCATCGCCTTGACACTCGCCACCTTGTCCACCACCGAGGGGATGAACGCCTGCCCGCCGAAGCCGGGGTTGACCGTCATCAGGAGGATCAGATCGAGACGGTCGAGCACATATTCGATGGCGTCCTCGGACGTCGCGGGATTGAGCGATACCCCCGCCTTCTTGCCCAGATCGCGGATCGCCTGGAGCGTGCGGTCGAGGTGGCGCGTGGCTTCGGCGTGCACGGTGATGATATCGGCGCCCGCCTCGGCGAAGGCGGCGAGATAGGGTTCGGGCGGCTCGATCATCAGGTGGCAGTCGAACAGCTTGTCGGTGCGGTGCCGCACGGCCTTCACCACCGGCGGGCCGAAGGTGATGTTGGGCACGAAATGGCCGTCCATGACGTCGAGATGGATCCAGTCGGCCCCGGCGTGGATGACGGTTTCGATCTCCTCGCCCAGCCGCGAGAAGTCGGCCGAGAGGATCGAGGGGGCGATGATGGTGCGGCTCATGGCGCGGGTTCCTTTACGCTGTCGGGCACGCCCATGGTGAACACGCGGCTGGCACGGATGTCCTCGGCGCTGATCGCCGAGAGCGCATCCGCCGTCACCGGCCCCCGGGCGCTGCTGAACAGCCGGTTTGCCTGACGCAGCCGCGCCCGGTCAAGCGCATTGCGGATCGAGCGCGCATTGGCGAAGAGCGGTTGCTGGCGGCGGCGCTCGATATAGTCGGCCATCGTCAGGCGCGCTTCCGCGTCCATATGGTAATTCTGATTGGCGAGCATGGTTTCCGCGATGCTGAGCAATTCGCCGTTATCATAGTCGGGAAAGTCGATGTGATGCGCGATGCGCGAGCGGAAGCCTGGATTGCTCTGGAAGAAGCGGTCCATCCGGTCTTCATAGCCGGCAAGGATGACGACCAGATCCTCTCGATTGTTCTCCATCACCTGCAGCAGGATCTCGATGGCCTCCTGGCCATAATCGCGCTCATTTTCGGGGCGGTAGAGATAATAGGCCTCGTCGATAAACAAGACGCCGCCCATGGCGCGCTTCAGCACCTCGCGGGTCTTGGGCGCGGTGTGGCCGATATATTGGCCGACGAGATCATCGCGGGTCACCGAGACGAGGTGGCCTTTCCTGACATAGCCAAGACGGTGGAGGATGTTGGCCATGCGCATGGCGACCGTCGTCTTGCCGGTTCCGGGATTGCCGGTGAAGCTCATATGCAGCGTGGGCGCTTCATGGCTGAGGCCGAGCGTCTTGCGCGCCCGCTCGACGATAAGCAGCGCCGCAATTTCGCGGATGCGCTGCTTCACCGGCTTCAGGCCGACAAGCTCGCGGTCGAGTTCGTCCAGCACATCGGCGACGCCGGAGTTCTTATATTCCTCCGCCAGATCGACGGTGGCGGGCGTCTCGTCGGGCTCGTGCGAAGCTTCGGCCATGGCTGCCGCCATTCTCGATCTCCATCAGCGTTATCGCGCCCTCTCCCATGGGGAGAGGGCCGGGGTGAGGGGGTTAAATAGCTGAAATAGGACACATATCCCCTCACTCGGCGCTACGCGCCACCCTCTCCCCATGAGAGAGGAACCACAGGCTCCGCCATGGTGGCTATCCGCCGTAGCGTTCACCGGAGGGCTTGTCGGTGACGTAGGCGCGGGTGGTGTATTGGATCTGCCGGCCGCGCGTCTCGGTGCGTTGCAGCGCGAAGCCCGGTTCGTTCGCGGGCCGGTTCACGATGAACGACATCGAAGGGCTTTCGACGCCGCGCTCGGAATTGAACGCCATGACGCGGATGTAGCAATTCGGGAAGGTCTTCCGGCAATTGTTGATCTCCATGAGGATCCCGGCGGGGTCCTTCAGGTCGAACATCGGCATGCCGAACATTTCCCAATAGGTGTTCCGGGGATGCGGATCGTCGGTATATTCGACGCTGACCGCCCAATTGTGCTTCAGCGCATATTCGATTTGCGCGGTGATCTGCTCGTCGGTCAGATCGGGCAGGAATGAGAACTGTCCCTGCGTGATCCGGTTGCCGTGATTGGTCATCATCGGAGTAATGTCTCCTGCCTGGCGTCAAAAAGCGGGCGTGGCAACGGGCACGAAATCGGCGGTGTCGGTCGAATTCGTAGTTGAAGGAGATGTCTCTCCAGGTGTCGAGCGCCGCCTTCAGCGGGCTGCACCATTTCGCCGCGTCCTCCAGGATTTCCGGGCCTTCGCGCAGATAATCGCGGCCTTCATTGCGCGCCATGATCATGGTTTCCAGCGCCACGCGGTTGGCGATCGCGCCGGCCTGGATGCCCATCGGATGGCCGATGGTGCCGCCGCCGAATTGCAGCACGACATCTTCGCCCAGATAGTGGATGAGCTGATGCATCTGCCCGGCATGGATGCCGCCCGAGGCAACCGGCATCACCTTGTTCAGCGAGGCCCAATCCTGCTCGAAGAACAGGCCGTGTTCCAGCTTTTGCGGCGTGTGCGTGTCCAGCAGCGTGTCGTAGAAGCCGCGGATCATCAGCGGATCGCCTTCGAGCTTGCCGACCACGGTGCCGGCATGGATGTGGTCGACGCCCGCCATGCGCATCCATTTGCAGATGACGCGGAAATTCATGCCGTGGTTCTTCTGGCGCGAATAGGTCGAGTTGCCGGCGCGGTGCAGATGCAGGATCATGTCGTTCCGGCGCGCCCATTTCGCCATCGACTGGATGGCGGTGTAGCCGATGACCAGATCGATCATGATGATGACCGAGCCGAGTTCCTTGGCGAATTCGGCGCGCTCATACATCTCCTCCATGGTGCCGGCGGTGACGTTGAGGTAATGCCCCTTCACCTCGCCGGTCTCGGCCTGCGCCTTGTTGACGCCTTCCATGCAGTAGAGAAAGCGGTCGCGCCAATGCATGAAGGGCTGCGAGTTGATGTTCTCGTCGTCCTTGACGAAGTCGAGGCCGCCTTTGAGCGCCTCATAGACGACGCGGCCGTAATTGCGGCCGGAAAGACCCAGCTTGGGCTTGGTGGTGGCGCCCAGCAGCGGACGGCCGAATTTGTCGAGACGCTCGCGCTCGACCACGACCCCGGTCGCAGGCCCCTGGAAGGTCTTCAGATAGGCGACGGGGATGCGCATGTCTTCCAGGCGCAATGCCTTGACCGCCTTGAAGCCGAACACGTTGCCGATGATCGAGGCGGTCAGGTTGGCGATCGAGCCTGGCTCGAACAGGTCCATGTCATAGGCGATATAGGCGAAATACTGCGCCTCGGTGCTCGTGCCGGGGCCGGTATTGGGCACCAGCTCGCTGCGATAGGCCTTGGCGCGGTAGAGATCGCAGGCGGTCAGGCGGTCGGTCCACACCACGGTCCAGGTCGCGGTGGAGGATTCGCCCGCGACGGCGGCGGCGGCTTCCTCATGATCGACGCCCGGCTGCGGCGTGATGCGGAACAGCGCGATGACGTCGGTGTCCTTGGGCACATAGCCGGCGTCCCAATAGCCCATCTGCTTGTAGGGGATGACGCCGGATTTGTAGCGTTCCTTGCCCTTGAGTTCGACTTTCGAACTCAACGTTCATGGTGTTTTCCTTTCCTGATCCGCCTCAGTCGGCGATGAGGCCGAGCGCCGCCTCGGCGACGGCTTCGGCGGTGATGCCGAAATGGGTGTAAAGCGCTTCCGCCGGCGCGCTGGCGCCGAACGAATTCATGCCGATGAAGACGCCCCGTTCGCCGATCCAGCGGTCCCAGCCGAGCCGGGCGGCGGCTTCCACCGCGACGCGGGGAGCGCTACCAAGAATTTCGCTGCGGTAATCGGCGCTCTGCGCCTCGAACAGCTCCCAGCACGGCATGGAGACGACAGCCGCGCGAACCCCATGGCCCGGCGAACAGCTCCTCGGCGGCGGCCTTGGCGATCTGGACTTCGGACCCTGTCGCCATGATCGTCAGGTCGCGCGGGCCGATCACCTCGCGCAGCACATAGGCGCCGCGTTCGGAGCGGTTTTTCCGGGTGTAACAGTCGCGCAGCATCGGCAGCGCCTGGCGGGAGAGCACCAGCACGCTCGGACGGTCGCGGCGTTGCCAGCGCGATCTCCCAGGCTTCCGCCGTCTCGATGATGTCGGCCGGGCGGAACACGTTGATATTGGGCGTGGCGCGCAGCATGGCGAGATGCTCGATCGGCTGATGCGTCGGGCCGTCCTCGCCCAGGCCTATGGAATCATGCGTCATCACGTAGATGACGCGCTGCCCCATCAGCGCCGACAGCCGCATGGCGCCGCGCGCATAGTCGGAGAACACCAGGAACGTGCCGCCATAGGGGATGAAGCCGCCATGCAGCGCCAGACCGTTCATCGCGGCGGCCATGCCATGCTCGCGGATGCCGTAATGGATGTAGCGGCCGCCGAACTCGCCGGGGCGGATCGGCGCCAGGCCCTTGGTGAGCGTCAGATTGGAATGGGTCAGGTCGGCCGAGCCGCCGACGGTGATGTCGCAGGCGTCGTTGATCACGCCGAGCGCCATTTCGGAGGCCTTGCGCGTCGCAACTTTGGTGGCCTTCGCGACATGCTCGGCGCGGAATTCATCGAGGCGCCGCGAGACGCGGCCCGCGACATCGCCCGCCAGGGCGGCTTCGAAAGCCGCGCGGCTGGACGAGGCGCCGAGCCGTTCCTCCCATTGCGTCCGCTCGGCGCTGCCGCGCTCCGCGATGCCGCGCCACGCGGCGACAATGCTGTCGGACACCTCGAACGGCGCGTGCGGCCAGCTCAGATGCAGGCGCGCGGCGGCGATTTCCTGATCGCCGAGCGGCGCGCCATGCGTCTTTTCGGAGCCTTGCAGATTGGGGGCGCCCTTGCCGATCAGCGTCTTGCAGGCGATGAGGGACGGCGTATCGCGTCACCCGCGCCTTCGCAATGGCGGCGGCGACCGCTTCCCTGTCGTGGCCGTCGACGCGCTGGACGTCCCAGCCGGCGGCTGTGAACCGCGCCGGCTGGTCCATCGACGTGGAGAGGGAGGTCGGGCCGTCGATGGATATACTGTTGTCGTCCCAGAACACGATCAGCCGGGACAGCTTCAGATGCCCCGCCAGATCGATCGCTTCGTGGCTGATGCCCTCCTGCAGGCAGCCGTCGCCGACGATGACATAGGTGTAATGATCGACGAGGCCGTCGCCGAAACGGGCCGCCATCATCCGCTCCGCCAGCGCCATGCCGACCGACGTCGCCAGCCCCTGCCCCAGCGGGCCGGTGGTCGTCTCGATGCCGAGCGCGTGGCCGTATTCCGGGTGTCCGGCGGTGCGCGAGCCGAGCTGGCGGAAGCGCTTCAGCTCCTCCACGGTCATGTCGGCATAGCCGAGCAGATAATGGATGCGCATATTGCAGCATCGAGCCGTGCCCGGCCGACAGCACGAAGCGGTCGCGGTCGGGCCAGTCCGGCTTGGCCGGGTCGAGCTTGATGAAGCGGTTGAACAGCACGGTCGCCACATCGGCCATGCCCATCGGCATGCCCGGATGGCCGGAATTGGCCTTCTGCACCGCATCCATGGCGAGGGCGCGGATGGCGTTGGCCATGTCCGCTTCCGCCGCCACGGCCGCCTGCGGGATTCCGCTCTGAATGTTCATGGCTGTTTCCTCAGGATGCGCGGCGCTTCAGTTCCATCAGCTTGTGGATATGCGGGGTGAAGATGAGCTGCATCGCCAGATCGAGCTGCTCGCCGGGCACGACGATGGAATTGGCGCGCGACATGAAGCTGCCCTTCAGCATCGCGATCAGATAGGGGAAGTCGATGCCGCGCGGATTGGCGAAGCGGATCACCAGCATCGATTCGGCCGGTGTCGGTATCCAGCGCGTGATGAACGGGTTCGAGGTGTCGACGATCGGCACGCGCTGGAAGTTGATGTTGGTGTGCGAGAATTGCGGACAGATGTAGCGGGCGTAATCGGGCATCCGGCGTACGATCGTGTCCGTCACCGCCTCGGTGGTGTAGCCGCGCGCCGCCTTGTCGCGATGGATTTTCTGGATCCATTCCAGGTTGATGACGGGCACGACGCCGATTTTCAGATCGAGATGACGCGGCAGGTTCACCGTCTCGGTGACCATGCAGCCGTGCAGCCCTTCATAGAAGAGCAGGTCGCTGGGCGGCAGCTCCGCCCATTCGGTGAAGGTGCCGGAGCGGCGTGCCGTGCAGTTCGGCCTCGCGATCGTCATGCACATAATGCCGGGTCTTGCCGCCTGCCGGTGCGCCCATATTCCTCGAACACCGATTCCAGGATTTCGAGTTCGTTCGCCTCGGGGCTGAAATGCGAGAAGTTGCGGTTGCCGCGCTCTTCCTCCTCGGCGACCTTTTCCTTCATGCCGGCGCGGTCATAGCGGTGGAACGCATCGCCCTCGATGAAGGCGGCGGTGACCTTCTCGCGCGTGAATATCTTCTTGAAGGTGTCCTGCACCGTCGTCGTTCCGGCGCCGGACGATCCGGTGATCGCGATGATGGGATGTCTGGTCGACATGGCTTGCCCCTTTACACCCGCAGCAGGCCGCGCTTGCCGAACAGCGGGCTGCGCGAGCCGATGGCGGAGGGATCGAGGTGATAGCGCGAGATATGTTCGACTTCCCCGGCGGAACCGAACACGAACGGCGTGCGCTGATGAATGTCCCTCGGCGTCAGGTCGAGAATGCGGTTGGTGCCGTCTGTCGCCGCTCCGCCCGATTGCTCGACGATCATCGCCATCGGATTGGCCTCGTAGATGAGCCGCAGCCGCCCATGCCGGTAGCCCTTGCGCGCATCGCCCGGATAGAGGAAGACGCCGCCCCGCATCAGGATGCGATAGGCGTCGGCCACCAGCGAGGCGATCCAGCGCATGTTGTAATCCTTGCCGCGCGGGCCATCGGTGCCCTGCACGCAATCATCCAGATAAAGCTGCATCTGCTCGTCCCAATGCCGGTAATTGGAGGCGTTGATGGCGAATTCCTGCGTTTCCCGGCACAATGGCGAGCGGGCCGTAAGCCTGGATGAATGCGCCCGATCGCGCCGAAAACACGAAAACCCGCGCGCCCTCGCCCAGGGTGAGCACCAGCGCCAGCTGCGGGCCATAGATGAAAAATCCAGCGGCGAGCTGCCGGTTGCCGGGCTGCACGAAGGTGCGGTCGACATCCTCCAGGGCGGGCAGGATCGAGAAGATCGTGCCGATCGAGACATTGGTGTCGATGTTGGAGGAGCCGTCCAGCGGATCGATGGCGATGGCGAGCCGTGCCCCGTCGGCGAGCGGCACCGCCCTGACCAGTTCCTCCGATGCGTAGGAGGCGACCCCCGAGCGCTTTGCCGCGTCGAGGAAGATTCCGTCGGCCAGCAGATCCAGCTCTTTCTGGACATCGCCCTGTGCGTGCGCCGCGCCGCATGTGCCGGCGAAGACCTTGCTCAGCGCGCCGTCCGTAGTGGCGATCCGCACCTTCACGGCGGCTTCGGCGAGCGCCCGCACGGTGTCGGCAATGTGGGATTTGGCGGCGTCGCCATCGCCTGAGAAGGTGTCGAGATACGCATCGAGCGTCGGCGTCGTCATGATCGTCCTCCATCGCGCAAACGAACAGCGCAGGTGGCATAATTAGACGATCGTCTATATCGGTCACTAAGTAAATTTTATTTTGTTTACAGGATCGATCAGTTTTTCTTACTATCAACCCATGCGCAACACCACACTCCGCCAGCTCCGTTCGCTGCAAGCCATCCATGCCTGCGGGAAAATTTCTGTTGCCGCAAAGGAGTTGGGGCTGACCGGACCGGCCGTGACTTTGCAGCTCAAGCAATTGGAAGAAGAGCTCGGGCTGACGCTGTTCGACCGCACCCCGGACGGCATGCGGCCGACTGACGCAGGGCTGGTGGTGCTGGAAGCGGCCCGCGCCATCGATGAGCGGCTGCGCGTGCTCGCTGACGAAGTGGACGCGATGACCGGGCGCAGGGCCGGCAATTTGAGCCTCGGCGTGGTTTCGACCGCGAAATATTTCGCCCCCCGGCTGATGGCCGCGTTCCAGCAGCGGCATCCCGGCATCAAGGTGGACCTGCATGTCGCCAACCGCGCCAAGACCATCGACGCGCTGAAGCGCCACGATCTCGACATCGTGCTTATGGGACGCCCGCCGCGTGAGGTGCCCGTCCGCTCGCTGGAGTTCGGCGAGCACCCCTTCGTCATGATCGCTCCCGCCGGCCATCCGCTGGCGGCGCGGCGCGGCATCGCCAAGCAGGAGGTCGCGCGGGAACGTTTCCTCATCCGGGAGCCGGGGTCGGGGACGCGCATATCGCTGGAGATATTCTTCGCCGACATCCCGGAAAAGCTGGAGGATCTCGGCACCGAACTGGGCTCCAACGAGACGATCAAGCAGGCGGTGATGGCCGGGCTGGGCATCGCGTTCATCTCGGCGCACACCATAGAGCAGGAGCTTCAGCTCGGCCGGCTGGTGATTCTGGACGTCGCGGGCATGCCGATCCGCAGGCAGTGGTTCTCGGTGTCGCGGCTCGACCGCTCCCTCTCTCCGGCGATGCTGGCCTTCAATGAATTTCTCGTCACCGAAGGGCGTCAATTCCTGCCCGATATCGGCCTCGATCCCTCCGATCTGCGCCAAGACGCCGTCGCAGCCGTTGCAAAGCCATCGGCCGCCCTCACATAGTGGGCAGGGCTAGAGATCGAGGAGGGATGCGATGAGCATTGCGGATACGCGCCGTCACCAGATGTTCCCCGTGTTCGACGCAGAGCCACATCGCAACCGCGACCCGGTTTGCCAGCGGCGAAGCGCGCCGTTTCGAAGCCGGCGAACTCGTGTTCGATGTCGGCCAGAAGGATGTGCCCGCCTGGCTCGTGCTGGATGGCACCATCGACATCGTCCGGCGCGACGGCCTCAATCATGAGACCGCCATCGTCACCCATAGCGCCGGCCAGATGAGCGGCGAGATCACGCAACTGGCCGGGCGTACATCGCTCGCGGGCGGCCGCGCCGGGCCGGAGGGCGCAACCGCCCTGCCCTTCGACGCGGCGCATCTGCGCGCGCTGGTGATCGGCTCCGCCGATGTCGGCGAAACCGTGATGCGCGCCTTCATCCTGCGCCGGGTGGCGCTGATCGAGGATGGCGGCGCGGGCTCCGTGCTGGTCGGGCGGCCGGGCAGCCCGGAACTGGTGCGGCTGCAGGGCTTTCTCACCCGGAACAGCTATCCCTTTACCGTGCTGGACGCCGCGTCCGACGAAGAGGGCCGCGCGCTGGTCGAGCGTTTGGGCGTGCGGCCGGAGGAGCTGCCGCTCATGCTGTGCCCCAATGGCTCGGTGCTGAAGCGGCCGAGCGACGCCGAGGCCGGCGTCTGCCTGGGCATCACCCCCGACCTCGATCCGGAGACGATTTACGATATCGCGGTGGTGGGGGCGGGACCGGCCGGGCTCGCGACCGCCGTTTATGGCGCATCCGAAGGGCTGTCGGTGCTGGTGTTCGACCAGCGCGCCGTCGGCGGACAGGCCGGGGCTTCATCGCGGATCGAGAATTATCTCGGCTTCCCGACCGGCATTTCCGGTCAGGCCTTGGCGGGACGCGCCTTCAGCCAAGCGGTGAAATTCGGCGCCGAGATCGCTCTGCCGCTTGAGGTCAAGCGCCTCGATTGCGGCGGCGGCGAGCGGCGGCGCGGCGATCCGCTGCGGCTGCAATTGACGGATGGGCGGGTGGTGCTGGCGCGCACCGCCGTTGCCGCCTCGGGTGCGCGCTATCGGCGTCCTGACATCTCCAACCTGGATGAATTCGAAGGCGCGGGCGTGTCCTATTGGGCCTCGCCCGTCGAGGCCAAGCTGTGCGAGGGCGAGGAGGTGGCGCTGGTCGGCGGCGGCAATTCGGCGGGCCAGGCGGTGGTGTTCCTCGCCTCCAAGGTGAAGCGCCTGCATCTGATCGTCCGCCGGGGCGGCCTGGAAGACACGATGTCGCGCTACCTGATCGACCGCATCGAAGCCCTGCCCAATGTCGAGTTGCACGCCCATTCCGAAGTGGTCGCGCTGCAAGGCTCCAGCGACGAAGGGCTGACGGGGGCGACCTTCAAGGACAGCAAGACCGGCGCGACGAAGACGGTGCGGCTTCGGCATCTGTTCCTGTTCATCGGCGCCGACCCGAATGCTGCGTGGCTGGAAAACGTTGCCGCCGTCGACGACAAAGGCTTTCTGCTGACCGGAGGCGACTGCGCCCATGCCATGGCCGGGGCGTCCCGCGCCGCTTTGCCGCTGGAGACCAGCGTCACCGGCATTTTTGCGATCGGCGACGTTCGTGCCGGCTCGACCAAACGCGTCGCGGCGGCGGTGGGCGAAGGCGCCGCGGTGGTGGCGCAGATCCATGGCGCGCTCGCCGCGATGCGCAGCCAGGCCGAGGTTTGAACGCCCAGCCGAAGCCGAGGGCGGCGCGTGGCGATATTGGCGGCAATCCGCACGCCGATGCGCGCAAAAGGTCACGCCGCGTGAAATCCCGTGGTTGTAACCTTCGCCTGCAACTTTACACCCGCCCCGCCCGGCACCTATAAGATCGACGGTCCAGCGCGGCGCCGGACCGTCGTGACATAAAGTCCGCAACATCAATGCGCGCAAACAGGTAAGGCACCCATGGTTCGAGCCATGCCCCGCATCGAGGCCGGGCTCCCCTATCCCCTCGGCGCAACGCATGACGGTTCGGGGGTGAATTTCGCGCTGTTCTCGGCGCATGCGACGAAGGTGGAGCTGTGCCTGTTCGAGGATGGCGGCCGCACCGAAGCCGCGCGCATCGCCCTTCCGGAATACACCAACGAGATCTGGCACGGCTATATTGGCGGGCTGCGTCCCGGCCAGCTTTACGGCTACCGGGTGGACGGCCCCTATGCGCCGCAGGCGGGGCACCGGTTCAACGCCAACAAGCTGCTTCTGGACCCATACGCCAAATCCATCCAGGGCCGTATCGTCTGGGACGACGCGCTTTACGGCCACACGATCGGCGCTCAGGATGGCGGACCTGTCCTTCGACGACGCGCGACTCGGCGCCGTTCATGCCGAAATGCTGCGTGGTCGAAGCCGCCTCCCGCCGCCGCTATGCCTTCCCCTGGCGCCGCGAGCGCAGGCCGAACACGCCCTGGACCGACACGGTGATCTACGAGGCGCATGTCAAGGGCATGACGATGCGCCACCCCATCGTGTCGAAGACGGCGCGCGGCACCTTCGCCGGGCTCGCCCATCGCCGCGGTGATCGATCATCTCGTCAAGCTGGGCGTGACCGCCGTCGAATTGCTGCCGGTGCAATCTTTCGTCGACGACCGGTTCCTGGAGGAGAAAAGCCTCACCAACTATTGGGGCTACAACACCATCGGCTTTTTCGCGCCGTCCTGGAAATATCTGGGGGCGGGAGGCGATATCCATCAATTCAAGCTGATGGTCCACCGCCTGCATGAGGCGGGCATCGAGGTGATCCTGGACGTGGTCTATAACCACACCGGCGAAGGCAACCATCTGGGGCCGACGCTCTCCTTCCGGGGCATCGACAATGCGAGCTACTACAAGCTCGCCGACGATCCGCGCTTCTATTACGACGCCACCGGCTGCGGCAACACCGTCAATCAGAGCCATCCGCGCGTGCTGCAGATGATCCTCGATTCGCTCCGCTACTGGGTCGACGAGTGCCATGTCGACGGCTTCCGCTTCGATCTGGCGACCTCGCTCGGACGCGAGGAGCGGGCCTACGATCCGGGCGCCGCGTTTTTCGACGCCGTCGGGCAGGACCCGCTGCTGTCGCAGATCAAGCTGATCGCCGAGCCCTGGGATCTGGGCGAGTACGGCTTTCAGCTCGGCAATTTCCCGGCGGGCTGGGCCGAATGGAACGGGCGCTACCGCGACGATCTGCGCAGCGTCTGGAAGGGCGATGAAGGGTTTCTGCCGGCGCTGGCGTCTTCGATGCTGGGTTCGGCCGGAACTGTTCGACAAGCAGGGCCGGCGTCCGTGGTCGAGCGTCAACATCATCACCGCGCATGACGGTTTTACCCTCGCCGACCTCTACGCCTATAATGACAAGCACAATGAGGCCAATGGCGAGGGCAACCGCGACGGCCACGACGACAACCGAAGCTGGAACTGCGGCGTCGAAGGCGCGAGCGAAGATCCGGCGATCCGGGCATTGCGGGCGCGGATGCGGCGGGGCCTGATGGCGGCGATGCTGGTCTCGCAGGGCACGCCGATGCTGCTGATGGGCGACGAGATCGGCCATTCGCAAAAGGGCAACAACAACGCCTATTGCCAGGATAACGAGCTGTCCTGGATCGATTGGCGCTATCCGGCCGAGGAGGAGGCGTTTTGCGCCTTCACCGCCGGTCTGCTTCGCCTTCGCCAGCGCCTGCCGCTGCTGCAGGCAGCCTGACTTTCTCCACGGCGAGAGCACGCTGCGCGACGGAACCAGGAACGCCACCTGGCTGCGTCCTGACGGCAAGGAGATGGAGGAGGAGGACTGGACCAACGGATTTTCGCGCAGCATCGGCCTGATGATCGCGCAGAAAGCGCCTCGCGCCCGCTGCTGATCCTGCTCAACGCCTATTACGAGGACCTGGAATACCGCACGCCGCGGCCCAGAGTGGTGCTGGAATGGCGGCTGCTGGCGGATTCCGCGCGCGGACTGATCGAGCCGAACGAGCCCAATATCGGCCATGGCGCGGTCGTGACCTTGCCCGCCCGCAGCGTGCTGCTGTTCGAGGGCCGCCTCGCCTGAGCGTCGCCTTTTGCAACCGAATGCGGAGTGTTGCGTTGCCGTAAGCCTATAATCAGGTACAGTTTTAGGCTTTGGACGCGGGCAAACGCCCTCGACGGTCGCGACGGGAAAGGCCAGGCATGAGCGCGGAGCTGAATCGGCTGGCGGAAGCTCATGGTATCGGCCTTGCCTTTTTCGACGAGATGGGCACCGAGCGCCTGCCGAGCGACGACGCGAAACGTCGCCTGCTGAGCGCGCTCGGCATTCCCGCCGGAACCGATGAGGAAGTGGCGCAGAGCCTCGCCGCTCTGGAAGCCCCGCTCTGCTACATTCCGCCCTGGCTGGAGGATGGCCGTGCCTGGGGCATCACCTGCCAGCTCTATGCGCTTCGCTCGGCGCGCAATTGGGGCATCGGCGACTTCGAAGACCTGGCGCGGCTGGCCGAGCTTGCAGCGCCGCTCGGCGCCGATTTCATCGGCATCAATCCGCTGCATGCGCTGTTCTTCGCCGACCATAATGTTTTCAGCCCCTACACGCCGTCGAGCCGCCGGTTCCTGAACCCGCTCTATATCGCGATCGAGGGCTTTGCCGGATTACTCGGACGCGGATCGCACCGCGCTTCAGGCGGCGCGGGATGCCGAGCTGGTCGATTATGAAACCGTCGCGCGGCTGAAACATGCCGCGCTGGAGGCGCAGTTCGCGCGCTTCCAGGCCGACCATCTCGGGACCGGATCGGAGCGCGCCATCGCCTTCGAGGCCTTCGGCCGGGAGCGCGGCGAGCGGCTGGAGAACTTCGCGCTGTTCGAGGCGCTTTCGGAGACTATGGTCGGCCGGGGGCTGTCCATGCGGCTGGCAGGGCTGGCCGGAGGAATTCCAGGATAAGGATAGCGGCGCGGTGGGGCTGTTCCGGGACCAGCACCGCGAGCGCGTGCTGTTTCACAAGTGGCTGCAATGGGTGGCGCACGATCAGCTCGCCAATGCGCAGCAGCGGGCGGTCGCGGCGGGCATGCGGATCGGCCTTTATCTCGATCTGGCGGTCGGGGTCGCGCAAGGCGGGGCCGACACATGGAGCGAACCGGAGAGCGTGCTACGCGGCGTGCGCATCGGATCGCCGCCCGACGCGTTCAACGCCAGCGGACAGGATTGGGGGCTCGCGCCGATTTCGCCGCGCGCCTTAAAAGCCGAGCGCGGGCGGATTTTTCGCGATCTGGTCGCTGACGCCATCGGGCCTGCGGGCGCCTTCCGCATCGATCACGCCATGGCGATGATGCGCCTCTATCTGATCGCCGACGGGCTCGACGGCATCGACGGCGCCTATGTGCATTTCCCCTTCGAGGATATGCTCAACGCGGCGTGCGCCGCGTCCCAGGCCACACATGCGGTCATCGTCGGCGAGGACCTCGGGACGGTCCCCGCGAATTTCCGCGAAACGCTGCGTGCCGCCCGCATCCAGGGCTATCGGGTGCTGTTCTTCGAGCGGGACTGGGATGACGGCCGGGGGTTCCGGCTGCCAGATCGCTATGAGCGCGACGCGCTGGCCTGCGTCTCCACCCATGATCTGCCGACCCTGCATGGCTGGTGGGAGGGGACGGACATCGACGACCGGGAGGCAATCGGCCTGGACCAACCCGATGACGCCGCCGCGGCCCGCGCCTCCCGCGAGACCGACCGCCGCATGATGATGGACGCGCTGGCGGCGGCCGGCCTGTTGCCCGACGAGCTGGGACCGGCGCATCGCGGCGAGCAGCCCTCGCCGCCCGCATTGCCGGAAAGCCTCGCCATCGGGCTCAGCCGGTTCCTCGCCCGCACCCCTTGCCGGCTGGTCGCCATCCAGCTGGAAGACCTTGCGGCGATACGCGAGCGCATGAATCTGCCCGGCACCGTAAACGAGCAGCCGAACTGGCGGCGCAGATTTCCCTTGCCGCTGGAGGCGCTTTTCCAGTCGCCGAACCTGCTGGCAATCACCCAGGCTGTCGCCGAGGAGCGGCCTAAAGCCTGATCGTATCAGCCCATCATGTGACAGAGTGTGACACCATGTTGCGCTGCACACGCAATGCTGCGTTGCAAGATAAGCCGTTTAATTTCGGCGCGTGACGCCTCATCCTTCTAGTCGAGCATTGGGGAAGGTAGTTCGATGTCGAGCCAGCTTCCCTGTCTGACAGAAGGAGATTGATCATGTCTACATACAATGCGAAAGCCCATCCAGGGTTTGCCGGCTATGACCGTCCCGAGACCGACAGCACGCTGAGCGGCATTCGCCGCCTGGCTGCCAATCTGGCGGCCTGGTCGCAGGAGCGCCGCGACTATCGGCAAGCGATCGATGAGCTCAGCGCGCTGAGCGACCGCGATCTGGCCGATATCGGCATCCTCAGGGCCGACATTCAGGCCGTGGCGCGCGATGCCGCCAGGACCAAGCGGGCCGAGCGCTAGGGCCTTTCCGCTCCGATCGAATCGGAGCGCAGCCCTAATTCTTTGTTCGTCGCATTTTCTCGACGCAAACCGGCGTCCATCCCGACCTTCGCCGGGACATGATTTGCTGGAAAATTCTCCGGCGCTTCAAATCAGGTTCATACCTCTGATATCGTGACAGCAGCGTGCCCGGGTGCATCCCAGGTGCGCTGCTCTCGATTCGGGGCTACCGGGAAAAGCAATTTCTGCCCTTTGACAAAAACGCCTGCGGAGAAGACCATCGGGGTGAAGAGGAATCGGATCAAGCGCATGGCACGAAATGCTTTCCCCAACGCCCCTATGGTGACATCCCGATGAGCAGCCCGACGCAGCAAGCGGCCTGGAAAGGGCTCGAAGCCCACGCCCGGACCATGGAGGGCCGCCATTTGCGCGCGCTGTTCCAGGATGCACCCGGACCGGTTCGAGCGCTACAGTTTCAGCCTCGACGACCTGCTGGTGGATCTCTCCAAACAGCGCATCGACGCCGAAACGCTGCGACTGCTGTGCGATCTGGCCAGGGCGGCCGATCTGGAAGGCTGGCGCGACCGCATGTTCGCCGGCGACAAGATCAACAGCACCGAACACCGCGCGGTTCTCCATATCGCGCTGCGCAACCGCGCCAACCGGCCGATCATGGTGGACGGGCGCGAAGTCATGCCCGACGTCAACGCCGTGCTGGCCCATATGCGCGACTTTGCCGGGCGCGTCCGCGGCGGCGAGTGGCGCGGCAGCTCCGGCGAGACGATCACCGACATCGTCAATATCGGCATCGGCGGCTCCGATCTCGGGCCGCTGATGGTGTGCGAGGCGCTGAAACCCTATCAGCGCGCCGACCTGCGGCCGCATTTCGTCTCCAATGTCGATGGCGCGCATCTGGTGGATACGCTGGCCGGGCTCGATCCGGCGCGCACGCTGTTCATCGTCGCCTCGAAAACCTTCACCACTCAGGAGACGATGGTGAACGCGGCTTCGGCGCGGCAACTGGCTGGTCGAGCGGCTCGGCGGCGGGGCCGACGTCGCCAAGCATTTCGTCGCCGTTTCCACCAACAGGGACGCCGTTGCCGCATTCGGCATCGATCCGGCCAATATGTTCGGCTTCTGGGACTGGGTCGGCGGGCGCTACTCGCTCTGGTCGGCGATCGGCCTGCCGATTGCGCTTGCCGTGGGCTTCGAGCGCTTCGAGGAGCTGCTCGACGGCGCCTTCGCCATGGACGAGCATTTCCGCACCGCGCCGCTTGCCCGACAACATCCCCGTGCTCATGCGCGCTCGCCGGCATCTGGAATTCCAATTTCCTCGGTGCCGCGAGCCATGCGGTGCTGCCCTACGATCAGCACCTGCATCGCTTTCCGGCCTATCTCCAGCAGGCCGACATGGAGAGCAACGGCAAATCGGCGCAGCGCGACGGCACGCAAGGTCGATTACACCACCGGCCCGATCATCTGGGGCGAGCCGGGGACCAACGGCCAGCACGCTTTCTATCAGCTGATCCATCAGGGCACGCGGCTGATTTCGGCGGACTTCATCGCCGCCTGCGTCAGCCAGACGCCGCTGGGCGACCATCACGCGATCCTGCTGGCGAACTGCCTGGCGCAGACCGAGGCGCTGGCCTTCGGCAAGACCGCCGACGAAGCGCGCGCGCGAGCTGCAGGCCGCCGGCACCCCGGCTGCGGAGATCGAAGCCGCTCGTGCCGCATAAGGTGTTCGAAGGCAATCGGCCGACGACGACGATCCTGTACGACCGCCTGACGCCCTTCGCGCTCGGCCGCCTGATCGCGCTCTATGAGCACAAGATCTTCACCCAGGGCATCATCTGGAACATCAACAGTTTCGACCAATGGGGCGTCGAACTTGGCAAGCAGCTTGCAAAGGTCATCCTGCCCGAGCTCAGCGCCGCCGAGCCGGTCACAAGCCACGACGCCTCGACCAATGGCCTGATCAATCATCTTCGCGCCCGGCAAAATTCGACCCCGCCAAAGGACCTACGCATGACGTCGATGCACACGCCCGTCTACCCCACCACCGCCGAGACCTTCAAGGACGAGATCCTGCGCAAGCTGATCCTGGCGGTCGGCAAGGACCCCGCCCACGCCGTTCCGCGGGACTGGCTGATCGCCACGTCGCTCGCGGTGCGCGACCAGCTCGTCGCGCGCTGGATCGACAGCACCCGGCAGATTTACGCGGGCCAGGAGAAGCGGGTCTATTATCTGTCGATGGAGTTTCTCATCGGCCGCCTGCTGATCGACAATCTCTCCAATCTGGGCTTGCGGGACATTTGCACGCAGGCGCTTGGCGATCTGGGCCAGTCGCTCGAAACGCTGAGGGAAATCGAACCGGATGCGGCGCTCGGCAATGGCGGTCTTGGCCGGCTGGCCGCCTGCTTCATGGAAAGCATGGGGTCGGTCGGCATCGCCGGCTTCGGCTATGGCATCCGCTACGATCACGGCCTGTTCCGCCAGGCGTTCGACCACGGCCGGCAGATCGAAATCCCGGAAAACTGGCTGTCCTTCGGCAATCCCTGGCAGTTCGAGCGGCCGGAAGTCGCCTATGAGATCGGCTTCGGCGGCAGCGTCGAGCCGGCCGGGTCCGATCCCAAGCTTCGGCGCGCCCGCTGGCGCCCGGCCGAGCACGTGCTCGCGGTCGCCTTCGACACGCCGGTCGCGGGCTGGCGCGGACGGCGGGTCAACACCCTGCGCCTGTGGTCGGCGCGCTCGCCCGATCTGATGCGGCTCGACGCGTTCAATCGCGGCGACTATCTGGGCGCGCTCGCCGAACAGGCGAAGGCCGAGGCGATTTCGCTCGTGCTGTATCCCGACAATTCCAGCCCGGTCGGCCAGGAGCTGCGGCTGAAGCAGGAATATTTCTTCACCTCCGCCTCGCTGCAGGACCTCGTCCGCCGCCATATCGCAGCAATATCAGCAGTCTCGCCTCGCTGCCCGACAAGGTCGCGATCCAGCTCAACGACACCCATCCCGCCCTGGCCGTGCCCGAACTGATGCGGCTGCTGATCGACCAGCACGGCGCTGCCATGGGACGCAGGCGTGGCGGCTCACGCAAGGCTGCATCTCCTACACCAACCACACGCTGCTGCCCGAAGCGCTGGAAAGCTGGCCGGTGGCGCTGATGCAGCGGCTGCTGCCGCGTCACATGGAGATCATCGGGCTGATCCACGCCGATCAGATGGCGGCGCTTAGCGGAGCAAGGGCGTCGGCGAAGAGGTGATCCGCAGCGTCGCGCTGATCGACGAGGGCAGCCAGCGCGTGCGCATGGGCAATCTGGCGTTTCTGGGCGCGCACCGGGTGAACGGCGTCTCGGCGCTGCACACCAAGCTGATGAAGCAGACGGTGTTCAGCGCCCAGCACGAGCTGTTTCCCGACCGCATCGTCAACGAGACCAACGGCATCACGCCCGCGGCGCTGGCTGCTGGAGTGCAATCCGGGGCTCGCCGGCGCTGATCACCGAGGCCATCGGCGATGGCTGGATCGGCGATCTCGAACAGCTCGAAGCGCTCGCGCCGCTGGCCGACGATGCCGCGATTCCGCGAGCGCTATGCCGCGATCAAGCAGGCCAACAAGGAGGCGCTGGCCCGCGTGATCGAGGCGCAGACCGGGCTCGCCGTCGATCCCGGCCGCGCTGTTCGACGTGCAGATCAAGCGCATCCACGAATATAAGCGCCAGCTGCTGAACATCCTGGAAACCATCGCGCATTACCACGCGATCCGCGCCGAGCCGGACAAAGACTGGCAGCCGCGCGTGAAGATTTTCGGCGGCAAGGCGGCGGCGTCCTATCACATGGCCAAGCTGATCATCCGGCTGATCAACGATGCGGCGCGCGTCATCAACGCCGATCCGGTGGTCGGCGACCGGCTGAAGGTGGCGTTCCTGCCCGACTACCGGGTGTCGCTGGCCGAGAAGATCATCCCGGCGGCCGATCTGTCCGAGCAGATCTCGACGGCCGGCATGGAGGCCTCCGGCACCGGCAATATGAAGCTGGCGCTGAACGGCGCGCTGACCATCGGCACGCTCGACGGCGCCAATGTCGAGATCAAGGAGCATGTCGGCGACGACAACATCTTCATCTTCGGCCTGGTCGCGGATCAGGTGCTGGACTTGCGGCGGGTCGGGTTACAATCCGAAGCAGGCGATCGCCGCATCCCCGGTGCTGGGCGCGACGCTGGACGCCATCGGCGCGGGCGCGTTCTCGCCGGACGAACCGGGACGCTATCACCCGCTGATCGACGCGCTGACCAACCGCGACTATTTCCTGGTCACCGCCGATTTCGACGCCTATGTCGCCACTCAGCGCCTGGTGGACGGCGTCTATGGCGAGCCGGAAGTCTGGGTCCGCAAGGCGATCCTGAACACCGCGCATTCCGGCTGGTTCTCGTCCGACCGCACGATCCGCAGCTATGCCCGCGACATCTGGGGCATTCCCGCGCCGGCGCAGCCAAGGAGGCGCCGCGATGAGCGCAGATCGTCCGCCAAAGGATGCCGTCGCGGCGATCGTCAAGGGCGCCTATCACGATCCGTTTTCGGTGCTCGGGCCGCATCGCGGTCGAAGGCGGCGTTCGCGATCCGGGCTTTCGTGCCGGGCGCGGAAGCGCTGGCGGTCATCGAGCGGAGCAGCGGCGCGGCAGCTTGGCGAGCTTGGAGCGGCTCGATCCGATGCGGGCTTCTTCTCCGGCGTCATCGCGGACCGCGGACCGCGCCGCCCGACTACCGGCTGCGCGCCCGCCGCGGCAGCGACCAATGGGAGCTGGAAGACCCCTACCGTTTCGCGCCGCTGATCGGCGAACTCGACACCTATCTGCTCGGCGAGGGCAGTCACAAGCGGCTTTGGGAGCGGCTCGGCGCGCATGCGATCGAGCATCAGGGCGTTGCAGGGCATGCATTTCGCGGTGTGGGCGCCGAGCGCCAGGCGGGTTTCGGTGGTCGGCGAGTTCAACGATTGGGACGGCCGCCGGCATCCGATGCGGCTGCATCCGGGCGTCGGCGTCTGGGAGATCTTCCTGCCGGGGCTCGGCGAAGGCACGGTCTACAAATATGAAATCCTCGGAGCGGGCGGCAAGCTGCTGCCGCTGAAAGCCGATCCGTTCGGCTTCGGCGGCGAGCTGCGCCCGAAGAACGCCTCGGTCGTCAGGCGCATCGACGGCTTCGAATGGCACGACGCCGAATGGCGCGCGGCGCGCCGGGCGAGGCAATCCATCGACGCGCCGATCTCGATCTATGAGGTGCATCTGGGCTCATGGCGGCGCGGCGACGGCAACCGCTTCCTCACCTATGACGAGCTTGCCGACCAGCTCATCCCTTATGTGACCGAGATGGGCTTCAGCCATATCGAGCTGCTGCCGATCACCGAATTTCCCTTCGACGGCTCCTGGGGCTATCAGCCCATCGGGCTGTTCGCGCCGACCTCGCGCTTCGGCGACCCGGCCGCTTTCGCCCGCTTCGTCGATCGCTTCCACACGCGCCGGCATCGGCGTGCTGCTCGACTGGGTGCCCGGCCATTTCCCCACCGATGAGCATGGCCTCGGCCGGTTCGACGGCACCGCGCTTTACGAGCACGCCGATCCGCGCCAGGGCTTCCACCAGGACTGGAACACGCTGATCTACAATTACGGCCGCCCGGAAGTGGCCAATTACCTGCACGCCAATGCGCTGTTCTGGCAGGACATCTATCATCTGGACGGTCTGCGCGTGGATGCGGTCGCCTCGATGCTCTATCTGGACTATTCCCGCAAGGCCGGCGAGTGGGTGCCGAACCGGCACGGCGGGCGCGAAAATCTGGAGGCGATCGCATTTCTCAAGCGCGCCAACGAGCTGACCTACGGCGCCGACGACAGCATCATGATGGTGGCGGAGGAATCCACCGCCTGGCCCGGCGTGTCGCGGCCCACCTCGGCCGGCGGCCTCGGCTTCGGCTACAAGTGGAACATGGGCTGGATGCACGACACGCTGGTCTATATGAGCAAGGACCCGGTGCATCGCCGCTGGCATCACCATCAGATGACCTTCGGCCTGCTCTACGCCTTCACCGAGAATTTCATCCTGCCGCTCTCGCATGACGAGGTGGTGCACGGCAAGGGCACCATCCTGTCGCGGATGCCCGGCGATGGCTGGCAGAAATTCGCCAATCTGCGCGCCTATTACGCCTTCATGTGGGGACATCCCGGCAAGAAGCTCCTGTTCATGGGGCAGGAGTTCGGCCAGGGCGCGGAGTGGGACGCCGACCGTTCGCTCGACTGGCATCTGCTCGGCGTGGCCTGGCACCAGGGCGTGCAGACGCTGATCAAGGATCTGAACCGCCTCTATCGCGCAAGAGCCCGCCCTGCATCAGCTCGATTGCGAGGCCGCCGGCTTCGAATGGCTGGAGGCGAGCGACGCGGAAACCTCGACGCTGGCCTGGCTGCGCAAGGGGCGCGAGGGAACCGCGCCGGTCCTGGTGGTTTGCAACTTCACCCCGACGCCGCGTCCCGGCTACCGGCTGGGTCTGCCGGCCGCCGGCCGCTGGCGCGAGATCCTCAACAGCGATGCCGAGGTCTATGGCGGGTCCGGCATGGGCAATCTGGGGATGATCGAGACCGAGGAGGTGGCGAGCCACGGCCGGCCGTTCTCGGCCCGCATCACCTTGCCGCCGCTCGCGACCGTCTGGTTCCGGCTGGAGGGGAAGAGCTGACGCGCGCTAGGAGGCGCGCACCGGGCTGCGCCCACTCTCCCTCAAGGGAGAGAGTGGGGGCGCAACTGCTTCCCGAGGGCAGGACTGCGCCGGTGAGTAAGAGTAACCACAAAGCAAAGACAAACGAAACAAGATCCAAGGAGGAAACAATGGGCAGGACGGAGCGGATCGCATCGAACCTTTCGCGTAACGCCATGGCCTATGTGCTGGCCGGCGGCCGCGGCTCTCGCCTGCTTGAGCTGACCGACAAGCGCGCCAAGCCCGCCGTCTATTTCGGCGGCAAGAGCCGCATCATCGATTTCGCGCTCTCCAACGCGCTCAATTCAGGCATTCGCCGGATCAGCGTCGCCACGCAATATAAGGCGCATTCGCTGATCCGCCATTTGCAGCGCGGCTGGAACTTCTTCCGGCCGGAGCGCAATGAAGGTTTCGACATCCTGCCCGCCTCGCAGCGCGTTTCGGAAAGCCAGTGGTATGCCGGCACCGCCGACGCGGTGTATCAGAACATCGATATCATCGACGCTTACGGCCCCGAATATATGGTCATTCTGGCCGGCGACCACGTCTACAAGATGGACTACGAGATCATGCTCCAGCAGCACGTCAATTCCGGCGCGGACGTGACGGTCGGCTGCCTGGAGGTGCCGCGCATGGAGGCGACCGGCTTCGGCGTCATGCATGTCGACAAGGACGACCGCATCATCGAGTTTCTGGAAAAGCCCGCCGATCCGCCCGGCATGCCCGACAAGCCCGAGATGGCGCTTGCCAGCATGGGCATCTATGTCTTCGACACGCAGTTCCTCATCGATGAGTTGAAGCGCGATGCCGCCGACCCCGCCTCGGATCGCGATTTCGGCAAGAACATCATTCCCTATCTGGTGAAGCACGGCAAAGCCATGGCGCACCGGTTTCCCGACCTCCTGCGTGCGCAGCGGCGGCGAATTCAGCGACGAGCCCTATTGGCGCGATGTCGGCACCATCGATGCCTATTGGCAGGCCAATATCGACCTGACCGACTTCATCCCCGCGCTCGATCTGTACGACCGCGACTGGCCGATCTGGACCTATGCGGAGGTGACGCCGCCGGCCAAGTTCATCCATGACGAGGAAACGCGGCGCGGCATGGCCGTCAGCTCGATGGTGTCGGGCGGCTGCATCATCTCGGGCAGCAAGATCTCGCAGTCGCTGCTGTTTACCGGCGTGCATTCCCACTCCTACAGCGAGATGGATCAGGTCGTGGTGCTGCCCTATGCGCAGATCCAGCGCAATGCGCGGCTGAAGAAGGTGGTGGTCGATCGCGGCGTGATGATCCCCGAAGGGCTGGTGGTCGGCGAAGACCCGGAAGAGGACGCCCGCCGCTTCCGGCGCAGCGAGGGCGGCGTGTGCCTGATCACCCAGCCGATGATCGACCGGCTGCAGAGCTGATCGATGCGGGTTCTATCGGTTGCCTCCGAATTTTTCCCGCTGATCAAGACAGGCGGGCTGGCCGATGTCGCGGGCGCCCTGCCCGGCGCGCTGGCCGCCGAAGATGTCGAGATGCGCACCCTGCTGCCGGGCTATCCGGCGCGTGATGGCGCAGATCGGCAGCGCAAAGATCGTCGCCGAGTTCGACGATCTCTTCGGCGGCGGCGCGAACGCTGCGGGAGACGGCCTATGGGCCGGGGCGGGCGCCGCTGCTGATCCTCGATGCGCCGCATCTGTATGACCGGCCCGGCAACCCTTATGTCGGCAAGGATGGCCGGGATTGGCCGGACAACGCTTTCCGCTTCGCCGCGCTCGCCTGGGCTGCAAGCCGCATCGGCCTCGGCGCTATCGAGGGCTGGCGGCCCGACGTGATCCACGGCCATGACTGGCAGGCGGCGCTGACGCCGGTCTATTTGCGCGAGGCCGAGCACCGGCCGGCGACGCTGCTCACCATCCACAATCTCGCCTTTCAGGGCATCTTCCCCGCCGATCTGCTGGCCCCGCTCCGGCTGCCGCGCGCCAGCTTCGCCATCGATGGCCTGGAATTTTACGGCCAGCTCAGCTTCCTGAAGGGCGGCCTTACCCATGCCGATCACCTGACCACGGTCAGCCCGACCTATGCGCGCGAGATCTGCACGGCCGCTTTCGGCGCGGGGCTGGAGGGCGTGCTGCGCCAGCGGCGGGACGTGCTGACCGGCATCACCAACGGCATCGACGCCGAGATCTGGAACCCGGAAACCGACCCCAATATCGCCGAACCCTATGGCGCGCTGACGCTGGACGCCAAGGCGGCGAACAAGGCCGCGCTGCAACAGCGCTTCGGCCTTGAGCCTGCCGCTGAGGCGCTGCTCTTCTGCGTCATCAGCCGGCTGACGGCGCAAAAGGGGTTCGATCTGCTGCTGGCGGCGCTGCCGACCATCCTTGGCAGGGGCGGCCAGCTCGCTTTGCTCGGCAGCGGCGATGCCGGCCTGGAAGAGGCATTCCTGGCGGCGGCGCGCGCGCATCCGGGACAGATCGGCGTGGTGTTCGGCTATGACGAGGCGCTGTCCCACAAGATCCAGGCGGGCGCCGACGCGATCATCGTGCCGTCGCGGTTCGAGCCCTGCGGCCTCACCCAGCTCTACGGCCTGCGCTATGGCACGCTGCCGGTCGTCGCACGGGTCGGCGGGCTGGCCGACACGATCATCGATGCCAATCAGGCGGCGCTCCTCGACGGCGTCGCGACCGGCATCCAGTTCAGGCCCGACGACACCGCCGAGCTGCAAACCGGGCTCGACCGCGCCTTCGATCTCTATGCCGACCGGCCGGGCTGGCAGGCCGTGCAGCGGCGCGCCATGGGACGCAGGGTCGACTGGTCGGTTCCCGCCGCCAGCCTATGCCGCGCTCTACCGCACAGCTTGGGGATGCGCGCGCGGCCCTGTCGCAAGGCCCGGAAAAACCTGCCATCACAATCCCGGCGCGGGAGACCGCCCCGCCCGCCGACAAGACGCTGAAACGCGCACCGAAAGAGCCTCCAATGACGATCAAGACCGTTCAGACCCGGCCCTTCGAGGGACAAAAGCCCGGCACGTCGGGCCTCCGCAAGAAGGTGCCGGTGTTCCAGCAGCCGCATTATGTGGAGAATTTCGTGCAGTCGATCTTCGATGCGCTGCCCGACATCAAGGGGCAGACCGTCGTCGTCGGCGGCGATGGCCGGTTCTTCAACAAGGAGGCCATCCAGATCATTCTGAAGATGGCGGCGGCGAACGGCATCGGCCGCGTGCTGGTCGGTCGGGACGGGCTGCTCTCGACGCCCGCCGTCTCCTGCGTGATCCGCAAGCATAAGGCATTCGGCGGCATCGTGCTGTCGGCAAGCCACAATCCCGGCGGTCCGGACGGCGATTTCGGCATCAAATACAATACCGCCAATGGCGGCCCGGCGCCCGAGAAGGTCACCGACGCGATCTTCGCCAACACGCAGCGCATCGGCGAATACCGCATCCTGGATAGCGGGGATGTCGATCTCGGCGCGCTGGGGCGCAGCCGGCTGGGCGAGATGACGGTCGAAATCATCGATCCGGTCGCCGACTATCAGGCGCTGATGGAAACGCTGTTCGATTTCGACGCAATCCGCGAACTGTTCAAGGGCGGCTTCAGCATGCGCTTCGACGCGATGCACGCCGTCACCGGCCCCTACGCCACCGCCATCCTGGAGCAGCGCCTTGGCGCACCGGCCGGCACGGTGATCAACGGGGTGCCGAGCCCGGATTTCGGCGGCCATCATCCCGATCCGAATCTGGTCTACGCGAAAGAGCTGTACGATCTGATGATGAGCGCCGACGCGCCCGATTTCGGCGCGGCCTCCGATGGCGACGGCGACCGCAATCTGATCATCGGCAAGGGCCTGTTCGTCACGCCCTCGGACAGTCTGGCGCTGCTCGCCGCCAATGCGCATCTGGCGCCCGGCTATAGCGCCGGGCTCGCCGGGATCGCCCGCTCCATGCCCACCAGCCAGGCCGCCGACCGCGTCGCCGAGAAGCTCGGCATCCCGCTGTTCGAGACGCCGACCGGCTGGAAGTTCTTCGGCAATCTGCTCGATGCGGGCATGGCGACCATCTGCGGCGAGGAAAGCGCCGGCACCGGCTCCAATCATGTGCGCGAAAAGGACGGCCTGTGGGCGGTGCTGCTCTGGCTCAACATCCTGGCCGAGCGCCGGCAGCCGGTCGCCGAGATCGTCGACGAGCATTGGCGCGCTCTGGGGCGCAATTTCTACACCCGCCACGACTATGAAGAGGTGGACGCCGCCGCGGCCAACGCATTGATCGCCGATCTGCGCGCGCGCCTCACCACCCTGCCCGGCACCGCGACTGCCGCCGGCAAGATCGTCAGCGCCGACGATTTCGCCTATCACGATCCGGTCGACGGCTCGCTGAGCGAGCATCAGGGCATCCGCATCGGCTTTGCCGACGGCTCGCGGATCGTCTTCCGCCTGTCCGGCACCGGCACGGCGGGCGCCACGCTCCGCGTCTATCTGGAGCGCTTCGAGCCGGATCCGGCCAAGCGCGACCAGCCGACGCAAGCAGCCGTCGCCTCGCTGATCGCCACCGCAGAGAGCCTCGCCAGCATCGCGGAGCGCACCGGCCGCGATGCGCCATCGGTGGTGACCTGAGGCTGCGCAACGGGATGAAATGAACGATCGGGTGGGTACTCCCCGCGAAAACGGGGATTAAGGGCTGATTCCATAGATTCAATCCTGCCGTGGGGCTGCTCTCACACCCGTTTCTCCCGCGACCTGCTCCAACATCGCGCCCCCAGCTCCCGATCGCCGAAAGGTCCACACGATGACGACCATCGTCCATGCCCCCAAGCCGAGGGTCGCTGCCGCCCGCTGGGCCATCTCTACCGTATTCTTCTCCAATGGCGCGGGCATCGGGCTTTGGGCAGCCCACATTCCGCTCGTGCAAGCCCGGCTGCAGCTCGATGAACGGCTGCTGGGCTGGGTGCTGTTGGCCGTCGCCGGCGCGGCGATGATCGCGATGCCGGTGGCGGGAGCCATCGCCAGCCGCTTCGGCACGCGCGGCGCGACCGCATTCGTGGCCCTGGCCTTTGCGGCGGCGATGCCGCTGCCGATCATGGCCCCGACGACCGTGGCGCTGTTCGCGGCGGCCTTGCTGTTCGGAGCCGGCAACGGTGCGCTCGACGTGGTCATGAACGCGCATGCCAGCGAGGTCGAAGCGGCACGCGGCAAGCCGACCATGTCGTCCTTTCATGGGTTCTTCAGCGTCGGCGGTTTGGCAGGCGCCGCGCTCGGCGGCGTCCTGATCGCCAGCGGCTTGGGCGATGGGCGCGGCGCGGCGCTCGCCGCCGCGGCGATTATCCTGGCACTCATCCCGGCGACGGCGCGATTGCTGCCCGGCGCCGGCGTTGTGGATGTCGGCGGACATTTCGGCTGGCCGCATCGCGCGGCGCTGGCGCTCGGCGTGCTTGCGCTGCTGTGCATGGCGGTGGAGGGCGCTGTCGCGGATTGGAGCGCGCTCCTACTGGTGCGGAACGCCGGATCGTCGGCGGCATCGGCCGCGTCCGGCTACTCCGCCTTTTCCGTTGCCATGGCGCTCTGCCGCTTCGCAGGCGACGCCCTGATCCTCCGCTTCGGGCCGCGCCGGGTCATGCTTGCCGGGGGCATCATGATCGCGGCGGGGCTTTTGTCGGCGGTCGTGATCAGGCATCCGCTTGGCGCGGCGGCCGGCTTCGCCCTGGTCGGGATTGGGGCGGCCAATGTCGTGCCGGTGATCTTCTCGGCCGCCGCCCGCGTGCCCGGCCTTACCGCCGGAGCCGGCGTCGCGACCGTGGCCACCATCGGATATACCGGCCTGCTGCTCGGGCCGCCCGTCATCGGCGGGATCGCTTCCTTGACGAGCCTCGCCGTCGCCTTGGGCCTTTTGTCGCTTGCCGGCGGCTTCATCGCCGCCGGCGCCAAAACGGTCGAGCGGAAAGGACGGTCAGCCGGCCGCTGAGCGCGGCATCGGCTCCTGGAAATCCGCCAGTTGATCGCGAAGCGCGCGCTGGAACGCCGGCCGCGCCTCGCAACGCGCTTTATAGGCTTTCAGGTTCGGCACGGCGTCGAGAAGATCGGTGTCGTCAAGGATGCGCAGCACCGTCGTCATCATCAGGTCGCCCGCCGTGAACTGTCCCTCCAGATAGTCGCGATCGCCCAGCCTTGCCGCAAGCTCCGACAAACGCCGCTGCACCGCCCGCTCCACCTCCGGCCGCCGCGCTTTCGCCCAGTCTTCGTCGGGGGAGAAGGAATCGATTTCGCCGAGCTGCTGGATGACCTTTTCCATCGTACTGAGCGCCGCGAAAATCCAGGTGATCGCCCGCGCTCTCGCAGCGCTGTCGGCGGGGAGCAGCGCCTCGCTGCGCATTCCGATATGCAGCACGATCGACCCGGATTCGAACAAGCTCAGCCCGTCTTCCTCGAACGCCGGAACCTGCCCGAAGGGTTGCAGCGCGCGATAGTCGGGCGACCCCTGATCCTTGCCGCCGATCAGCTTCGCCTCATAGGGAATGCCGGCCTCCTCCAACGCCCAGCGCACCCGGAGGTCGCGGACATGCCCTTGCGCGAAAGGCGGCACCCATCGAAATGCTGAAACTTTGATCATGACCGTTCTCCTCTTGCCAGGTTTTCCACGTAGGCCTGTTCCTTGTCGAAGGACTGACTCCACCCATCGATATGGCTGTCGCGCGCCTCGACATGCAGGAACGGCGCCTGATGAAAGCTCTGCACCGTCTTGCCGCCCTCTTCGGCGAAGGTCACGGTGATCAGCGTATCGACACCGGGTTGATCGCGGCCGTTTTCCCAGGCGAAGCTGTATACGATCCGCTTATCCGTCTCGATCTCGCGGAATTGACCGCCCATCCAGCTGTCCCCGCGGGCATCGGACCTGATGCAGGCGCGCCACTTGCCGCCGGGCCGGAAGTCAAGCTCAAGCGCCGTGCAGGTGAAACCGATGGGGCCGAGCCAGCGCACCATGTGCTCCCGCTGCGCCCACATGCGGAAGACGAGCGAGACCGGCGCATCGAACGTCCGGATGATCAGCAATTCGTCGTCGGCCACATCCCTGCCCACGCTAAACTTATCCTTCACCGCCTTGTCCTTTCGTAATCTGCGCGAGATAGCTGTCCATTTTGTCGAAGCTCCCTTCCCAGAACCCGCGATACCGGGTGAGCCAGCCGTCGACCGCCTTCAGCGGCTCCGCTTCGAGCCGGCACGGCCGCCACTGCGCTTCGCGGCCCCGCGAGATCAGCCCGGCGTTCTCAAGCACTTTCAGGTGCCGCGAGACGGCAGGCAGGCTGATCTTGAACGGCGCCGCCAGCTCGTTGACGGTTGCCTCACCCTGGGACAAGCGAGCAAGGATGGCCCGCCGCGTCGGGTCGGCAAGCGCCGAGAGGGTCAGGCTGAGCGGGTCAGGCAATCTCATTTAACGATGTTGCTAATTAACATGATAGCTAAATAAAGTGGAAGAGGCCGCCCGTCAACCCCTCCTCTGAAATCGCATATCGGCTTCTTGCCTGGCGCAGAGCAAATCAGCACGCTTGTGCTATTCTGGCCTGCGATCCAACTTCAGCGTGAGCATCGGCTTATGACCCCAAATCACCACATCGAGCAAGGCTGCACCGCCAGCCTGGACGCTCTCAAGGCGCTGTGGTCCAGCTTCGATCTGCCGGGCGATGCCCTGTCGCACCTCAGCCTGACGGCGAATCAGACGGGCCTGCCATCCTCCTTCGCGATCGGCGCGGCGGCGCAAGCGAGCATCGCGGCGGCGGCGCTTGCAGCGGCGGAGATCTGGCATCGGCGAACTGGCCGCCGCCAGGCGGTCGGTGTCGATGCACGCGATGCGGCGCTCGAATGCACCGCTTTTTTCACCCTCGATGGGCGCGTGCCCGACCTCTGGGACAAATTCTCCGGCCTCTATCCCTGCGGCGGCGACGGCGAGCCGGGCTGGGTTCGCATCCACGCCAATTTCGCGCATCACCGCGAGGGCGCGCTGCGGCTGCTCGGCTTTGCCTCGGCCGAGGGCGTGGAACGGGTTGATGTGGAGCGCGCGCTGCGAGGCTGGAGCGCGCAGCGTTTTGAGGATGCGGCGGCGGAAGCCGGATTGGTCGTGGCAGCGGGGCGGACCTTCGCTGAGTGGGATGCGCATCCGCAGGGCAAGGCGGTTGCCGCCCTGCCCCTGATGAGCATCGAGAAGATCGGCGATGCGCCGCCGATCGGATGGCCGGCTCTCTCGCCCGGCGGTCTGCCGCTGGAGGGCATCCGCCTGCTCGATCTCACCCGTATTCTTGCCGGGCCGGTCGCCGGACGCACGCTGGCCGCCTATGGCGCGGATGTGATGCTGGTGAATTCGCCCAATCTGCCGAACATCGAGGCCATCGCCGATACCAGCCGGGGCAAGCTTTCGGCGCATGTCGACCTGCTGACCGAGACCGGCAGGGCGCAGTTGCGCAAGCTGATCGCCGGCGCGCAAATCTGCATGCAAGGCTATCGCCCCGGCGGATTGGAGGCGCTCGGCTTCGGCCCGGACGCGGTGGCGCGGATGCGGCCCGGCGCGGTTTACGTAACGCTCAGCGCCTATGGCCCGAACGGTCCCTGGGCGGGACGGCGCGGCTTCAACTCGCTGGTGCAGACCGCGACCGGCTTCAATCTGGCGGAGGCGGACGCGTTCGGCTTGGGCACCCCCAAGGCGCTACCGGTGCAAATCCTCGATTTTGCCTCGGGGTTTCTGATGACCTTCGGCGCGGCGGCCGCGATGCTGCGGCAGAACACCGAAGGCGGAAGCTGGCATGTGCGCGTTTCGCTCGCCCAGACGGCGCGCTGGCTTCGGAGCCTCGGACGCGCGGCGCCGGACCCGTCCGAACCCCGCCCGGACCTGGAGGCCCTTAGCCGAACCTATCCGTCCGGCTTTGGCCGCCTGCAAGCCATGCCGCATGCCGCGCATTTCGCGCAGACGCCGGCGCGATGGACGCGCCCATCCATGCCGCCGGGATCGCATCCCCCCATATGGCCTGAAGACTCTGGAGATGTTCTGGAAAGTTAGCCGTCACGGGACCGCACCATTGCCGCGACAGGCGGCATAAGCCTTCGAATTGACCGCCTCTTCTTGCGCCGAGGCAATTTCAATCGGCGTGATTTGGTGCTTAACTGGTGCCGACAGCTCGCTGTGGCGGCGAGCCCCCCAGCTTGGTTCCGGGAGAGTTCTCAATGATGCGGGTCAAATTTTTGCTGCCGCTGCTGGCGGCGATGTCGTTCGCCGGACTGGCGCAGGCCAAGACGCTGGTCTTTTGCTCCGAAGGCTCGCCGGAAGGGTTCGATCCGGCGCTATACGCCTCCGGCACCACCTTCGACGTCACCTCGCGCCAGATCTACGACAATCTGGTCGAGTTCGAGCGCGGCACCACCAATTTAGGCCCCGGCCTTGCCGAGAGCTGGACCATTTCGGATGACGGGCTTGAATATACGTTCAAGCTGCGCAAGGGCGTCAAATTCCACACCATCGACGGCTTCACCCCCACGCCGCGATTTCAACGCCGACGACGTGGTGTTCACCTTCATGCGGCAGAAGGACAAGGATCATCCCTGGCATCAATATACGCCCGGCACCACCTGGGAATATTTCGATTCCATGTCGATGCCGGACCTGTTCAAGGCCGCCGTCAAGGTCGACGACTACACCGTCAAAATCGTGCTGAACAAGCCGCAGGCGCCGATGCTCGCCAATCTGGGCATGCAGTTCGCCTCGATCCTCTCCGCCGAATATGCCGACAAGCTGAAGGCCGAAGGCAAGATGGCGCTGCTCAACCAGGTGCCGGTGGGCACGGGGCCGTTCCAGGTCGTCGGCTATCAGAAGGACGCCGTCGTCCGCTTCGCCGCCAATCCCACCTATTTCAAGGGCAAGGCGCCGATCGACACTCTGATTTTCGCCATCACCCCGGACGCCTCGGTGCGCTACCAGAAGCTGAAGGCGGGCGAGTGCCAGGTGATGGCGTTTCCGAACCCCGCCGATCTGGCCTCGATGCGCGCCGATCCGGCCTTGACAGGTGATGCGAGCAGGAAGGGCTGAATGTCGGCTATCTGGCCTACAACACGCTGACGCCGCCCTTCGACAATGTGAAGGTGCGCAAGGCGCTCAACATGTCGATCAACAAGGAGGCGATCCTGGCCTCGGTGTTTCAGGGCGCGGGCAAGATCGCCAAGAACCCGATCCCGCCGACCATCTGGTCCTATAATGACGCGGTGAAGGACGATCCTTACGATCCGGAAGCCGCCAAGAAGATGCTGGACGAAGCCGGCGTCAAGGATCTGAAGATGAAGCTGTGGGCGATGCCGGTGCAGCGCCCCTATAACCCCAATGCCCGGCGCATGGCGGAGCTGATCCAGGCCGATTTCGCCAAGGTCGGCGTGACGGCGGAGATCGTCTCCTATGAATGGGGCGAATATCTCAAGCTGTCGAAGGAAAAGACCCGCGACGGCGCCATGCTGTTCGGCTGGACCGGCGACAATGGCGACCCGGACAATTTCCTCGCCGTGCTCCTGGGCTGCGACGCGGTCGGCAACGCCAACCGCGCGCAATGGTGCTACAAGCCGTTCGACGACCTGATCCAGCAGGCGAAGCTCGTCTCCGACAAGGCCGAGCGCACCAAGCTCTACGAGCAGGCGCAGGTGATCTTCAAGGAGCAGGCGCCCTGGGCCACCATCGCGCATTCGGTGCGGTTCCAGCCGATGCGCAAGGAAGTCACCAACTTCAAGATCGACCCCTTCGGCGGCCACATCTTCTATGGGGTGGATCTGGCGAATTAGACGCGCGGGCGATGCACCGCGATAACGTGATTTTCGCAGTCCCCGCGAAGGCGCATACGCGCTAACATACTGCGATATGGGATCGCCCGCTCTCCCGTGGGCGATGAGGGCCGGGGTGCAGGGGGTATATAGCCTCGACAGAAGCGTTGCCGTCCCGCATCACCCGGCGCTTCCAGCGCCGGCATCTCCCCGTGGGAGAGGTGAAAGCCAGGCACCTGTGTTAGCGCATAAGCGCGCAAGCGGCGGACGCCGGGGCGATAGGGATGGGCTAGATGATCGCGGGCGCGGGGGATTAGGCGGACATGCTGGCTTTCATCCTTCGCCGGGTCGGGCTGCTCGTTCCGACATTCATCGGCATCACCGTCGCCGCCTTCACCTTTATCCGCCTGCTGCCCGGCGACCCGGTGCTGCTGCTGGCCGGGCGAGCGCGGCCTGTCGCCGGAGCGCCATGCCGAACTGATGCACCAGCTCGGCTTCGACCGCCCGCTCTACGCGCAATATTCGGATTTCCTCGCCTCCGCGCTGTCCGGTGATCTGGGCCACTCCATCGTCACCAAGCGAGCGGTGTTCGACGAATTCCTGACGCTGCTTCCCGCCAGCGTGGAACTGACCGTCTGCGCCATGCTGTTCGCCATCGCGCTCGGCATTCCGGCGGGCGCCATCGCGGCGACCCGGCGCGGCTCATGGCTGGACCAGACCATCATGTCGGCGGCGCTTGTCGGCTATTCGATGCCGATCTTCTGGTGGGGGCTGCTGCTCATCATCCTGTTCTCCGGCCATGCTCGGCTGGACGCCGGTATCGGGCCGCATTTCGCTGCTGTATTTCTTTCCGCCCGTGACCGGCTTCATGCTGATCGACAGCGTCATCTCGGGACAAAAGGGCGCCTTCGCCTCAGCCGCGTCGCATCTGGTGCTGCCGACCATCGTGCTCGGCACCATCCCGCTGGCGATCATCGCGCGGCAGACGCGCTCGGCGATGCTGGAAGTGCTGGGCGAGGATTACATCCGCACCGCGCGCGCCAAGGGCATGTCGACGATGCGGGTGGTGGGCGTGCATGCGCTGCGCAACGCGCTCATCCCGGTCATCACCACCATCGGCCTGCAAACCGGCGTATTGCTCGGCAGCGCGATCCTCACCGAGACGATTTTTTCGTGGCCCGGCATCGGCAAATGGATGGTCGATTCCATCTTCCGGCGCGACTATCCTGCGGTGCAGGGCGGCCTGTTGCTGATGGCCATGATCGTCATGATCATCAATCTCTTCGTCGATCTGCTCTACGGGCTTATCAATCCACGCATCAGGCACACAGGATGAGGCGGCGATGAGCGATGCGATCCTCGATAGCGCCGCGCTCGATCAGCGCCCGACCGGCATCCGCTCGGGGCTGGGCGAATTCTGGTTTTATTTCCGCGAAAATACCGGCGCGGTGATCGGCCTCGGCGTGTTCGTCTTCGTCTGCCTGATCGCAATTTTCGCCGACCTCATCGCGCCGCACGATCCGGCCGATGCAATATCCGCGACGCGCTGCTCACTCCGCCCGTCTGGCAGGAGGGCGGCGACTGGCGCTTCCTGCTCGGCACCGACGCGGTCGGCCGCGACATGCTTTCGCGGCTGATGCATGGCGCGCGCTATTCGCTCCTCGTCGGCTGCGTCGTCGTCTCGGGCGCCATGCTGGTGGGGGTCGCGGTCGGGCTGGTCGCCGGATTTTTCGGCGGGCTGATCGACACGCTGCTGTTGCGCCTGATGGACATCGTGCTCGCCTTTCCCAGCCTGCTGCTCGCCTTGGCGCTGGTCGCGATCCTCGGCCCCAGCCTCACCAATGCGATGATCGCCATCGCCATCGTGCAGTTGCCGCATTATGTGCGGCTGACGCGCGCGGCGGTGCTGGGCGAAAAGAACAAGGACTATGTCACGGCCGCCAGGGTTGCTGGCGTCGGGCCGCTGCGGCTGATGATTGTGACGATCCTGCCGAACTGCCTCGCGCCGCTCATCGTGCAGGCGGCGCTGTCCTTCTCGATCGCCATTCTCGACGCCGCCGCGCTCGGCTTTCTCGGCATGGGCGCGCAGCCGCCCGCGCCCGAATGGGGCACCATGCTGGCCGATGCGCGCGAATTCATCCTGCGCGCCTGGTGGGTGGTGACGTTCCCGGGCCTCGCCATCCTGATCGTGGTGATCGCGATCAATCTGATGGGCGACGGCCTGCGCGACGCGCTCGATCCCAAGCTGAAGAGGGCGTAAGGCTTTGGCGCTGCTGGAGATCGAAAATCTGAGCGTCGAGTTCGCCACATCAGCCGGGGCGTTTCGCGCCGTGGAGGGCGTCTCGCTTGCCGTCGATCCGCGCGAGGTGCTGGCCATCGTCGGGGAGTCCGGCTCGGGGAAATCGGTCAGCATGCTTGCGGTGATGGGGCTCTTGCCGCCGAGCGCCTCCGTCAGCGCCGAGCGCCTGCGTTTCGACGGGCAGGATCTGCTGACGCTTCCCGCCGCGCCAGCGCCGCGCCATCATGGGCGCGCAAGATCTCGATGATCTTCCAGGAGCCGTCATCGAGCCTCAACCCCTGCTTCACCGTGGGCTTCCAGCTCACCGAAGTGCTGAAGATCCACACCCGCATGAGCCGGAGCGAGCGGCGCGCCCGCGCGGTGGAGCTGCTCGATCAGGTCGGCATTCCCGCGCCCGAGACGCGGCTGAACGCCTTCCCGCATCAGCTTTCCGGCGGCATGAACCAGCGGGTGATGATCGCCATCGCCATCGCCTGCAATCCCAAGCTGCTGATCGCCGACGAACCGACGACGGCGCTCGACGTCACCATCCAGGCGCAGATCCTCGACCTGCTGCTCCAGCTTCGCCAGGACAAGGGCATGGCGATGATCCTGGTGACGCACGATATGGGGGTGGTCGCCGAGACGGCGCAGCGCGTTTCGGTGCATTATGCCGGGCAGAAGGTGGAGGAGCAGCCGGTGCTCGATCTGTTCACCGACCCGCATCACCCCTATACCGCCGCTCTGCTCGCCGCCCTGCCGGAGCGGGCCGAGCCGGGCGACCTGCCGTCGATTCCGGGCGTGGTGCCGGGCATGTTCGACCGCCCGAAAGGCTGCCTGTTCTCGCCGCGCTGCCGCTATGCGACTGAGCGCTGCGTCAGCGTCGAGCCGGTCGCCGCCAGCCCGGCCGAGGGCGAAGCGCTCTGCCACTATCCGCTGATCGAGGGCGTGCCGCAGGGCCATCCCGCATTCGAGGCAGCGGTGGCATGACCGGCGAAACCGTCCTCATCGCCAGGGATCTGACCCGGCATTACCGGGTGCCGCGCGGACCCTTCCGGCGCGATGCGGTGCTGAAGGCGGTGGACGGCGCCAGCTTCGCGCTGCGGCGCGGCCGAACCCTGGCCGTCGTCGGCGAGTCCGGCAGCGGAAAATCGACGCTCGCCCGTCTGGTGACGATGATCGAAGCACCCACGTCTGGCAGCCTGAACATTCTCGGCACAGAGATCGTCGGCGCATCGCGCTCCGCCCTGTCCGCCTTACGCTCCAGCGTGCAGATCGTCTTCCAGAACCCATATGGCTCGCTCAACCCGCGCCAGAAGATCGGCGCGGCGCTCGAAGAGCCGCTGCTGGTCAACACGCCGCTTTCCCGCAGCCGAGCGCCGCGACAAGGCCGAGGCGATGATGGAGGCGGTCGGCCTGCTGCCGGAGCATGTCCAAGCGCTATCCGCATATGTTCTCCGGCGGCCAGCGCCAGCGCATCGCCATCGCCCGCGCGCTGATGCTCGATCCCGCCATCCTCATTCTCGACGAGCCGGTTTCCGCGCTCGATGTCTCGATTCAGGCGCAGATCCTCAATCTCCTCACCGATCTGCAGGACACGCTCGATCTGGCCTACATGTTCATCAGCCACGATCTGTCCATCGTCCGCCATATCGCCGATGAGGTGATGGTGATGTATCTCGGGCGGCCGGTCGAGCAAGGCCCTGGCGAGACGATCTTCGAGGACCCGCGCCATCCCTATACGCGCGCGCTGCTTTCCGCGACGCCGGTCGCCGACCCGCTGCGGCGCAAGGAGCGCATCGTGCTGCGCGGCGAACTGCCCTCCCCGCTCGATCCGCCGCCGGGATGCACGTTCAATCCGCGCTGCCCGCTGGCCTTTGCCCGCTGCCTGGTCGAAGAGCCGCAACTGCGCAGCGTCGCCGGCCGCGAGGTGGCGTGCCACGCGGTAGATTGAGGGCGCGGGGATCCAACGGGATCGCGGGGTGGCGGTGTCGCCGATGCGGTCCGAGCGGAAGTCGCTCAGTCGTCGGATTTCGGCTGAATCCGGGAAGCAGAGATTTCCCGCTGCCGGCTCAAACGGCTTCGCATTCCGCTTGAGTGAACGAGAAATGCATCATAAACGCCAGACACTCTCAATCAACGTTGTAGCTGGAAGCAAACCTCTCCTGAGCTTTGCTTCCATTGTTCACGAGAGCCTCAATTGCCTTTCGCAGATCATCAAAAGAATATGGTTTTGCAATTTTGGGGATTTTAAGCGTGTCTCCCGCAGGCAATTCGGCGTAGCCAGTCGCTAGCAAAATCGGCATTTCCGGCCACTCGGCTTTGATTGCCGCGGCGAGCTGAATCCCGGTTATTCCTGGCATCGCTTGGTCCGTAACGACGAGATCGACATTCGCAGTATTGCGAATAAGCTCAAGCGCCATCGCGCCCGATGACGCTTCGACGACGGTGTGTCCGGCATCTTCAAGCATCGCCGAAGTATTCATTAGCACGAGCCTGTCGTCATCCACTACGACGATCACCAGATTGCGTGCGATGCTCGAAACATTTTCCAGAGCTGGGGGCGCATCACCTTTCAGAATACTCCCTTCATAGATCGGCAGCCACAGCTCGACAGTCGTGCCCTGTCCTACCTTACTCTGTATTTGGACACGCCCGCCAAGCTGCTCAGTCGTTCCATGGACCATGGAAAGTCCGAGGCCTGTCCCTTTGCCTACACCTTTGGTCGTGTAAAACGGTTCCATCGACCGTCGCAGGGTCGTTTCATCCATTCCCTCACCGTCATCGCTAACCGATAAAACGATGCAATCCCCGGTCAATGAGCTACCTTCCATAATCTCCTCGCACCTTTCGAGGCGCGCGTGGATTTTTATGACGCCACCGCGCGGCAAGGCATCGCGCGAATTCAAGGCAAGGTTCAGGATCGCCGTTTCAAGCTGATTGGCATCGGCTTTGATTCTTGGAAGATCTGCCGGGATGTCGGTGTCGACGGTTACCAGGGGGCCAAGGCTGCGGGTGATCAGATCCATCATGCCGTTCACCAGTTCTTTTGCGCCGACCGCCGACAGCGCCAGTTCACGCCGCCGCGCGAACGAAAGCATCCTCTGGGTTAGCGATACGCCGCGCCTTGCGCCTTCAAACGCGTTGTTCAGCAGCATTCTAAGCCTAGGTTCGTCCGGAAGCCGCTTGCTCAGCAGTTCAAGGCTGCCTAGTACGGCCATCAGCAGGTTGTTAAAATCGTGAGCCACACCACCTGTCAACTGGCCGATCGCGTCCATCTTTTGCGACTGGGCCATTGCCTCACGAGCCCTTTCGAGGGCTATTTGAGCCTCGCGGCGCTCTGTCATATCGCGGGTGACTTTGGCGTAGCCAATAAGCTTCCCGTCGTTGTCTAGGATTCTGTCGATGACGACATTTGCCCAAAATCGGCTGCCATCCTTCCGGTATCGCCAGCTTTCCTGCTCGAAACGTCCCACGCGCGCAGCAGTTTGAAGCGCCTGTCCCGGAACGCCGGCCTCTTGATCTTCCTTCGAGTAAAACACCGAGAAATGCCTGCCGATGATCTCGCCAGGCTCATATCCCTTGATTTGTTTCGCTCCAATATTCCAATTGGCGACGACGCCCGACGCGTCGAGCATGAATATCGCGTAGTCGGAGACGCTCTGCACCAGAATTCGAAATTGTTCTTCGCTCTCCAAAAGAGCTGCCCTATGACCGCGCTGCTCAAGCCGAAGCTCGACGAGTTCATTATACAGCTGTTGGCCGAGGTCTTTGCGTTCCGCGTCCGAGGTAGACAACATCCTTTCTGCCAGCGCCGCTTGGCCGCGCATAAGCAATTCCATGTCTTCTTCAAAGATGATCTCTGGGTGCGTCTCCGTCCAGTAGTGCGCCGTCCGGATGAATGCAAGATAAGCAGTCAACAACTCCAGATTGCACTCGCCCAATGCTGCCTTGAGAGCCTTGCGCGCCCGCTCGGAATTCGGTGGGCTCAGAAACAGAACACTGGCAGCAACAAAAATATCGAACTCCGACTGATGACCTGGCGCCGGTATATCGTCCAGCAGGCCCATGGCTTCCAACCGCGAGAGAACGATCTCCATTTCTGGGGCCGGCAGAATGGCGGGGCGCGACAGAAGCTGGACAACTTGCTCCACGCTCTCCGGCTCCGCCAGCGGATCACCGGCGGGGTTTCCCTTTCCGACAAGGAAACCAACATGGCGGACTATACAGTAGCGAGCCCTGCAGAAGCGTGACAGATGAACAAATAGCCGCTCCTTGAACAATGACGGCAGCGGATTATCGAGATAGGCGGTCTCAGCAAATCCCCACAACTCCTCTATTAAACCCGGCGCTGCCTTAGCCGAACGGAAGAAGTTCGGAACGATGCCGAGCCGACCCTCAACTTTCTCGTCGAATTTAGCGTCGTGCGGGGGAGGCGAGGCGACATCTGAAATCATACCTATTTTGTCCCTGACGACCCCTTGGCGGCTGCGGCCCAACCTCTTGTAACAAGTTATACGGCATTAGGTTCCAGTTTTCTCGATGGCAATGATCCTCGCCGAGGCAAGCGGCGGAGCATCGCCACCCGAATGCGCAGAGAACGCAGGCGCTGGCAGGCGAATTTTAATCAAAAGAACGCGGGCGGACCTCGGCTTCTTAGAGAACACGACCGACCCGAAGCCGACTTTGCGCGGATATCCGCTTTAAGGCGAAAGCGGAGATATGCAATCCGCCCCAGCACCCGCGCCATCCCTATACGCGCGCGCTGTTTTCCGCGACGCCGGTCGCCAACTCGCTACGGCGCAAAGAGCGCATCGTGCTGCGCGGCGAACCGCCCTCCCCGCTCGCCCCGCCGCCGGGATGCACATTCAATCCGCGATGCCCGCTGGCCCGCTGCCTGGTGGAAGAGCCCCAACTGCGCAGCGTCGCTGGCCGCGATGTGGCGTGCCACGCGGTGGATTGAGGGCGCGGGGCCCGACGAGATCGTGATGCGGACGTGTCTTCAATGCGGTGTGAGCGGCCTCTTGCGCTCTCGCCGGTTTATTTCAGCGATGCGGCGAGAGCCCTGTGTGCACGTTGGGCCGATATCGCAAAAGTTCCATCGTCAGCAAAAACAAATCCACTATGCTCTTCTAGCGGCGCGTAAAATATATTCTTTGCCTTCGCGTCGTAGGCATTGGATGTCAGCTCTCGTAGTACCTCGCATGGATCATTACGATTTACCGGAAGTATGTACTTGACTGCACATTCTTGATCCTCTACATTCAGGTCAGACAGGGAATAAGACCATGTTTGACATCACCAATCCGATATTTAACAACGAAGGCAAAGCCCGCGAGCACCTTGAGGCTCAGCGCTGGCCGAACGGCGCGGTTTGCCCAACCTGCGGACAGCAAGAAACCGTGCATGCGCTTCCCGCTGAAGCCATGATGAGCAAGCCGTCGAAGAAGAACCCAATCCCCAAGCCGACGCCCGGCTTTTATCACTGCCGAGCCTGCCGCAAGAAGTTCACCGTCTGCACTGGTACGGTGATGGAACGTAGCCACGTTTCGCTGGCGAAATGGCTTCTTGCCTTCCGCTTGATGGCTGCGAGCAAGAAAGGCATGAGCGCCCACCAGCTCGGCCGCATGCTTGGCCTCACATACAAGAGCGCTTGGTTTCTGGCCCACCGCATCCGAGAGGCAATGACGCCTTCCGAGAGCGAAAGCGGCCCGATCGGCGGCAGCAATCGCGTGGTCGAGAGCGATGAAACCTATGTCGGCGGCAAGGCTGCGAACGCGCATAAATCCAAGCCTATCCTCAAGAAACATGCAGTCGTGACGCTGGTTGAGCGTGACGGGGAAGTGCGTGCGAAGCACGTTCCGAACGTCACCGCACAAAACGTCAGGCAGCATCTTTCGGCCAGCGTCGATAAGGCGTCTTATCTGGTGACCGACGAAAGCCAAGTCTATGTCACGCCCGGCAAACAGTTCGGCGGTCATGCCTCCGTGAACCATTCGGCTTGTGAATATGTGCGTCTCGGTGGCTTCGTTCATGTCAACACCGCTGAAAGCTTCCATGCGATCATCAAACGCCAGATGTACGGAACGCATCACGCAGTAAGCGAACACCACTTGCAACGCTACATCAACGAGATCGCCTTCAAGTGGAACAACCGTATCGCGCTTGGCGTCGATGATACGGCCCGCACTATCGCGGCCATCAAAGGTGCCGAAGGAAAACGCCTTACATATCGGCGGACTGACCAATACGCCTAACCCCTTAGGGCAGGACCGCCGCCGCAAGAAATGAGCGGCGGTCCCCTATCTCCGTGTAAAATGGTTCTGCAACGAATCACTCATACGGAGAAACTCAATGGATGACGCTGGACGTATTGATTTCCTTATAGGCGAAGTTCAAGCCCTCCTTGCTTTTGCCGCAGCCCTTGTCAAAACCCACCACGACCCAGAATTGTTTGCACGCCATTTTCAAGCCGCTGAGCAAGCGGGCCTAGCCAAGCTCGAAACCATTTTGGCCCTGGATGAATTAGTTGAGGGCTTCCAATTTGCCTCCGAACAAATCCTCGTCGCCCTAAAATCCGCTCGGGCGGGAGACAAACCAGAGCCTCATACTCTCTGACCAGATCGCTGTCTTTTTCGCTCAAAACGTCCGCTTCCTTTAAAAGTGAGCTATCCTGATGAGTGATGTTAACCTCATTATCATTGGCGCGGTTATCGCTTTTATGGCCTACTTTAGCTGGCGGGAGCGTAATCCCAATATGCTCTACATCATGGCCGGCTTCGCCGTTATCGGTGGGGTCGAAAGCTATACGAGCTATATCGGCCCGATTAGAAAAGAGACCATCGACGCCCTTGGCGTCGCTATCGGTCTTGGACTTCTCGGTTTCGTCGTAAGCAAAAGAAGCTGAGCGGTTCGAAGCCGTCATGAACTGGCCCCTTTCAGGCGCTCACGCTTTTTGAGATCGGCCTTCAATTCCTCATGAGGCTTTGGAGGCGTTTCGAGGGCGCGTTTCAGACCGCGCGTAAACCGTTCCTCAGCGCCCGGCTCGTCTTCTATTTCTTCTGGTTTTTTAGGTGCTTTCGCCATGTCAATGGCTCCAAAATTTCATTGGAGTATCAACCCTGCTTTTCGCCGACACCGTGCAGCCGCCGCGATTGTCGGGCGCATTTTGGCCTCGTTTGGCGAACTCGAATTTATGATTGTGAACTCTTGCCGGAGACGCAATCAAAAGTCGAAAAGTTATTCAATGCGCTCTGTATCGGCTCCGGGCAACAAGCGGCCGCATTGATGCTGCCGACGCCATTATGCATCCCGTCTTCGCCTCTCTCCACCTCAATACCGAATATCATCTCATGATCGAGGCCGTTCGATATTGCCTCCGTATCCGCAATCAGTATGCGCATTGCAATTGGGCCGACGCTCCAGGACATCCAGGACTGTTCTTCGCCGATCTGGAGAAATCGGCGAAATTCAATACCTTCGAACATCATTTTTCTCACGTCAGCGTTTCCTTGCTGAAAGCACAAGAGGCGCATTTCCTTTATGCTCTGGATTGGCTTCATTACCTAGAAGGCGAGCTGGCTGTATGGACTGGAAAACACAAATACCACGCCTTTCCAATGCCAATAGGACAAGCCCAACCCCTACAGCATAATCCTCCAGAGAGACACATACCCCCGTGGCTAGACAGAGATCAGAAAGCCCTTCACTTAAAGCGAAGCCTGGGAAAGAAAGACGGCGTCCCGACACCGACACCTGCACAAATGGCTCTTGAAAACGCTCGGGATGAGAAGCAAAAGAAGCGTCAGGCTCAGAGGGAAAACGCTGCAAAGCATTCAAGGAAAGGGAAGCGTCGCAACTCATGACGCCCCCTTTGCGCACGCCTGGAACGGCGCAGCTATACCATGACTTGCGCCTGTGCAGTCAGGTACATACTTCCCCGATTTACCGACAGTTCACCCAATACGTGCTTGAACTCGATTTGAGGTTTCACGTTTGTTCCTCACATTTAATTAATGAAACGCAGGCTGCCTATGAAAAAACCGTGTAGGTTAGCACTGCAGCACTGCCCAGCCAATTAAGTATTGGGGTTATAAGTACTTCACTTGCGGCTTTCATTTGCGCCTATATGACCGGCTCGCTAACGACTGAATTGAGGCGCGAGCGGTCGCCAACAGGAGCCGTCCGATGTCCAGCCCCTAAATCTCCGCCGTCCGCTCGCCGACCATCACCGCGAAGCCGCCGATGCGGATGGTGCGGACATGGCGGCCTTTTACCTCGAATTCGACGAAGATTTCGCTGGGGCGGCCCATCTCGATGCCTTGCTCGATCATGGCGTTGTAGGTGCCCTCGGGGGGCGAGTCGAACAGGTTGATGATCGCCGCGAAGGCCGCCGCCGCCGATCCGGTCGCGGCATCCTCGGGCACGCCCATCGCCGGCACGAAGGCGCGGGCGTGGAAGGCGGCCTTGTGCAGCACGGTTTCGCGGCAATAGAGATAGGCGGCGGGGTGATTATCGCCGCCAAAGGCCGAGTCCCAGAACTGTTCCACCACCCGCGCGCGGCGCATCGCGTCCAGGCCCGCGACGGGAACGAAGGTGAAGGGCGAGCCGGCGCTGAACCGGCGTGGCCGGAAATTCTCGAAGCCGATTTCGGTCGGCGCGAGGCCGAGCGCCGCGGCGAGGCGGTCGACGGGCGCCGTTTCGGCGGTTTCCTGCGGCAGCGAGGGCACGTCGAACTCGGCGAAGGCGACATCGTCGCCCGCCGGCTTGACCGCCACCCGCAAAATCCCGCCTTTTACCTCCAGCACGGCGAGTGCGTCGCATTCCTCGTCCATATTCGGCCAGATGCGCTGATAGGCGAGGCAGATCGCCGCGCCGATGGTCGGATGGCCGGCGAAGGCCAGTTCCTCCATGGGGGTAAAGATGCGGATCGCCGCCGTGTGCGACTGCCGCAAGGCCGGGAAGACGAAGACGGTTTCGGACAGGCCGAGCTTGCGCGCGATGGCCTGCATGGCCTCCGGGTCCAGCCCTTCCGTCTCGGTCACGACCGCCAGCGGATTGCCGCCATCCGCCCGCTTGGTGAAGACGCTCAACAGAGAATAGCGCAATTGCATGAGATTCCTTGCCGATGGGCTCTGGACCGGATTGCGCCGACCATAACCGAAAGGCACCGGTCCGGCACGCGCCATCGTAACAACTCACAAGGAAGGCTTGCCGCCGCACGGCGCCCCGAACTGCCACATTTCAACCACAAGCAGCAGGCGGAAATACGGCAACCTCCGATTCGTATCGGGTCATATTCGGAGCAGGCTGCTGTAACGCACTGATTCGTTAACACTTTATTTGTGGCTGTATGATTTAGGATGCAACCGAAAGCTGTCTTGTGCATTGCCACAACATCGCCCAATGGCAGACTTACCAAAATAGCAATATTGGCACGAACGGATCGTGCCGTGATTCCGACATTTGGGATCGCTTCAAAACGGGGGTTTTATGATGAAGAAACGACAGTCCATAGGTCTCGCTCTCTTCGGCGCGCTGGCGCTCTGCGCGGCCATGCCCGCCAACGCGGCGGATATCTACAAGGGCGACGGCGGCAGCCTGAAGGATACCGGCCCAGTCGATTACGCAGCGCCTATTACCTGGACGGGCTTCTATCTCGGCGCTCATATCGGCGCGGCCTTCGACGACAACAGCGACGTCGAGATCGTCAACGATGCGGCTTTCCTGGCGGGCGCGCATCTGGGCTATAATTGGCAGGGACCGAGCAACATCGTATTCGGCGTCGAAGGCGATGTGAGTTTCCTTGACGGTGTGGACTATCTCGCCACCGCACGCGGACGGCTGGGCTACGCTTTCGGCCCGACCCTAGTCTATGCGACCGGCGGTGCGGCGTTCATCGGCCTCAGCGACGGCGACGACACGGGCTGGGTCGCTGGCGGCGGCATCGAGCGGAAGATCCGCGAAAATGTCAGCATCGGCGTCGAGGGCCTGTATTACGGCTTTGACGGTAACAACGATTCAGGCTCGGGTGACGACAATTTCTGGGCCGCCCGCGCTCGCCTGACCTATCATTTGAATGGTGACCGCGCGCCGCTCCGCTAAGCGGCGGCACCCCAATGCCGGGGACCGGCCCTGCCGCGATCAGGGCCGGTCGCCGCGCGCTATGTCCAGCGACCATGTCTGGCCAACGAGGTCATGGCCGAAGCTGCGGTGCCGCTCTTCCTTTATAAGCTCGAAACCTGCGCTTTCGTAGATCCGCCGGGCTGCGGTGAGGATATCGTTGGTCCACAGATCGAGGCGCGCATAGCCGCTGGCTTGCGCGAAACCAATGCAGGCCTCCACCAAGCGCCGGCCGAGCCCTTGCCCCCGCGCCGCAGGTTCGACATAGAGCAAGCGCAGCTTCGCGACCTCAGTGCTCGCCTCGACAACAAACGCCGATCCGACGATTTTCCCCTCGCGCTCGGCGACAAAGCACCGCTCGCGATCCGGCTTGAAATCGCGCAGAAAGCGGCCGGCGATCTCTGATATCAGCGCTTCGTAGCCGTTATCCCAGCCATAGTCCTGCGTATAAAGCACCGCCTGCCGGTGAACGATCCAGCCCATATCGCCGACGCGATGCGGGCGCAGCGTAATCTCGGCCGGCTTTGGCGATGGAGCGAGCCGCTCCTCGATCAGCCGCACGGCGCCGAGCACCTCCTCGCGCGCCTCGCCGGGCAGCCGCGAGAGCAACGTTTCCGCCGCCCTCTGTGAGAGCCTGTCGAGCTTGGCAAATACCGCGTGCCCCTTTGCGGTGAGGCCGAGACGGATGACCCGGCCATCGGTGGCGGAGCGGCGGCGCTGCAGCAGGCCCGCCTTTTCGAAATTGTGGAGAATGCGGCTGAGATAGGCACCATCGAGGCTCAGCGCCCTGGTCAGATCGCCCGCCGCCGCGTCTTCGCGCGTCGCCAGCTCGTACAGCACGCGGGCCTGCGCCAGCGAATATCCGCTGCCGAGCAGATCGCGGTCCAGCACCCCGATCTGCGCCGTATAGAAGCGGTTGAAGTGCCGTAATACGCTTGCCGCCGCGCCGAGCGATGCTGCGCCCATCAGCGAGCCTCCCATTTGCGGGCATAGTCTGGAATGGATAGTTGACTGAGTCAACTATCCCGGCAAATGGCGCATGCCGCTCCGATCCGCCGATCTGGCGCTCCCAGACGGCCCGAGCGGTGCAAAGCCGATACTCTCGTATCCGGCTGCCTTCACCCGAACCCGTACAGCTCGGCGGGGTTGCTCGCCAGGATCTTGGTGCGGTCCTGCTCGTTCGGCGCCCAGTCGAGCAGTAGGTCGAGCAAGGCCGCGTCGTCGGGATAGCCGAATTTTTCCGCCTGGGCGTGCGGCCAGTTGCTGGCCCACAGCATGCGCTCGGGCGCCGCGCGCACCAGCGCCTTCGCCAGCTGCCCGATATCGTCATAGTCAGGGCCGCCGGTCTTCGAGGTCTCGTAAGGGGCCGACAGCTTGACCCAGCAGCGCCCGCTATCGACCAGCCGCAAGAGCGATTTGAATGCCGCATGGTCGGTCGGCACCGGTTCGAGGAATTTGCCCACATGGTCGATCGTGAACGGGCATTTGAGGCGCAGGAGCTGCGCCTCGTAATCCGGCAGCAGCCGCCCGTCGAGCTGCACGATGGCGTGCCAGCCGAACGGGATGATGCGCGCCGTCATTTCGTCCAGCGCTTCGAGCGGCAGCGTGCCGCCATGCAGCGCCATGAAGCGCAGCGCCCGCGCACCGCCCTGTGTCAGGCGCTCAAGCTCATCATCGCTCACCCCCGGCTTCACCACCACGGCGGCGCGGGCGCACGGCCCCAGCTGCGCGACCGATTCCATCGTCAGCCTGTTGTCGTCGCCATAGGCGTTGGGCTGCACCACCACCACCCGCTCGATGCCGAGCCAGCCCATGAGCTGGCGGTAATCCTCCACCGATGCGTCGGGCGGCAAAGGCGTTCCAGGCAGCGTCTGAAATCGCTTGTCGTAAAAGTGCATATGCGTGTCGCAGGTCTGCGGCGGCGTCTTCAGCAGCGGCGCACGGCCGGTCAGCGGTCTTGCGGTCATGGGCGTCCCTTTCAGGAAAGGCGGTAGCGGTCGAGCACGGCGGCATCGGGCGTAAAGCCGATGCCCGGCTGCTGTGGAACGGCGATATGCCCGGCATCGGGCAGCGGAATGTCCTCGCCGATCCAGGCCTCCGGGCGGGTATAGAGGAACTCGACGAGCCCCGCTTCCGGCAAATGCGCGGCCAGTTGCAGCGTTGCCCAATAGCCGGGCCCGAAATAGGGCGAATGCGGCATGGCGGTTTTGCCTGCGGCCGAAGCCAGCGCGGCGATGGCGAGAAATTCGCTCACGCCGCCGGCCTTGATGACGCTGGGCTGCGGGAAAGCGACGGCGGGCGTCAGGCGGCTGAACTCCATCGCGGTGCAGGCGTTCTCGCCGGCGGCCAGCGGCACGCCGAGGCCTGAAAGCCGCTTCAAGGCGTCATAATCGTCGGGCGGAAACACCGGCTCCTCCACCCAGGCCATGTCGAGCGGCTTCAGCCGCGAAATCATCGCCTCGGCCTCCGCCTCGGACCAGGCGCAGTTCACATCGGTCATCAGGTCTATGGAGGCGCCGACGGCGCTGCGGCCCGCGGCGACGCACTCAAAAGCGGGCTCATGCAGCTTGACCGCGGCATAGCCTTCATCGACCGCGCGACCGGCGATCGCCGCCACTATCCCCGGCTCGCCATAGCGCACCAGGCTGGCATAGGCAGGCAAATGCGCGCAGTGAATGCCGCCCAGATGCTCGGCCAGCGGCTTGCCCGCGAGCTTGGCGGCAAGGTCCCACAGCGCGATATCGAGCCCGGAAATGGCGAAGATGGTGATGCCGTAGCGTCCCTGAATATGCAGGCGCTGCTGCAACATGCGGTTCAGCGCCGGGATGTCGTCGACGCTGCGGCCGACCACCAGCGGCGCCACCATGTCGGTGACGGCCGCATGCACGGCGCGGGCGCAGCTATAGGCGAAGCTCTCGCCCCAGCCGACCGCGCCGTCCGTGCTCTCCACCCGCACCAGAACCGTCTCGAAATGCGTCCAGCCGCGCGGCGCGGCGCGCGGTCCCTGATGGAAATCATCGAACGGCATTTGCAGCGCGATCGCCTCGACGGACTTGATCGTGACCATCGCACCCCTCATCCCATATCGCGAATACGCTCAAAATCGCCGTCGAACTCCTGGGCGCAGAAGGCGCCGCCCTGGAAATAGTCGCCGACCTCGTCCTTCGGCAGCTTCGCCTGCGCCGCCAGCACCGGCACGGCGAACGCCTCGCTCTGGCCTTCCGGCTCGTAGCCGAGCGCATAGGCCAGGCTGTTGTCCCACCAGGCGCGGGCATTGTCGGACATGCCGTAGACGACTTCATAGACGAGCTTGGGCCGCTCCAGCCCGATACGGATCAGCGACACCAGATCGTCAGGCTTCAGCCAGATCGCCAGCCGGCGCTCATCCAGCGGGCGGTCGCCGAAATTGCCGATGCGGATGCTGAGCACGCCGATGCCGTGCTTATAGGCGTAGAGCGAGGCGACGCCCTCGCCGAACAGCTTGCTGAGGCCGTAGCGCGTGTCGGGCAGCGGCACCACATCGACGCCGATCGTTTCATGGCGCGGGTAGAAGCCGACCACATGGTTCGAGGAGGCGAACACGACGCGCTTGACGCCCTGGCGCCGCGCCGCTTCGAACAGATTATAGGTGCCGATGATGTTGGATTGCAGGATGCGTCTCCCACGGCCCCTCGATGGAGTAGCCGCCCAGATGCACGATGCCCTCCACGCCAGCCACGGCCTTCTCCACCTGGGCGATATCGGACAGGTCGGCGGCGACGAACCGCTCGTCCTCGCCCAGATCCTCCGGCGGCTTGAGGTCGCTGAGGACCAGCTCCGGATAGATCGGCTTCAGCATCGTGCGAAGCCGCGTGCCGACACCGCCGCATGCCCCCGTCAACAGAACTTTACGCATGTCTCGCTCCCGCTAAATCTCTTGCGAACCAAGCTTTTCGATCAGCGGCGCGAGCATGGCGTCCTCCTCCTCGGTGAGATCGGCGAGCGGCGATCGCACCGGACCCGCATCCCGCCCGACCAGCCGCGCCCCAGCTTTGACGATGCTGACGGCATAACCAGGGCGGCGATTGCGGATTTTCGCATAAGGCATGAAGAAATCGTCGAGCAGCCGGTTGACCGTCGCCATGTCGTCGCCGGCGATGGCGCGGTAGAAGTCCATCGCGGTGCGCGGGATGAAATTGAACACCGCCGAGGAATAGACCGGCACGCCGGCGGCCTTATAGGGCGCGGCGAAAAACTCCGCCGTCGGCAGGCCGCCGAGATAGGCGAGACGGTCGCCCAGCTTGCGGCGGATGCCGACCAGCAGCTCCAGATCGCCGATGCCGTCCTTGAAGCCGATGAGATTGGGGCATTCATCGGCGAGCCAGGCGAGCGTGTCCGGCTGCAACCGGCACACGCCTCTATTATAGACGATGACGCCCAGCTTTACCGATTTGCAGATCGCCGCGACATGCCGGGCGATGCCCTCGCCGTCGGCCTCGACCAGATAATGCGGCAGCACCAGCAGCCCGGCCGCGCCCAGCCTTTCGGCTTCCTGCGCATAGGCGATGGCCTGCCGCGTGCCGTAGCCGGTGCCGGCGATGATCGGCATGGTGCCGCGGCAGGTGTCGACGGCGCATCCGATGACGGCGGAGAATTCCTCCGGCGTCAGCGAAAAGAACTCGCCGGTGCCGCCCGCCGCGAACAGCGCGCTGGCGCCATAGGGCATCAGCCATTCCAGCCGCGCGCGGTAGGTCGGCGGGTTGAAATCGCCATTGGCGGCGAAGTCGGTCAGCGGAAAAGACAACAGGCCGGCCGAAAGCACGCTTTTCAATTCATCCGGATGCATAAGACCTCAGGCTTGGTGTGAGACGTTCTAATGTCAGTCGTCGGTTTTGGGCGGCGGATTTTCCAGCACGGCGCGCAGGCGTTCGCGGCTGTTGCTCAGATGCAGGCGCATGGCCGAGCGGGCGGCATCGGAATCCTGCCGGTGGATGGCGCGGAAGATGTCGTCGTGCTCGCGGTTGACCCGCAGCAGATATTCCACCGGATCGGCGGCGTAGAAGCGGAAGGTCGGCACCCGCGCGCGCGGGATCAGCAACGCCCCGAGATAGCTGAACAGATGGGCGAAATGCGGATTGCCGGTCGCCTTGGCGATGGCCTGGTGGAAATGCAGGTCCGGCGCGATGGCGTCTTCGGCGGCCTCGATCATCTTCGCCATACTGGCCAGCGCCTCGCTCATCAGCGCGACATGCTCGGCGGAGCGGCGCTGCGCGGCCAGCGCCGCCGCCTCGGCTTCCACCGCGATGCGCAGCTCCAGGACGTTGACGATCTCCTTCAGCAGATCGGGCTTGGTCTCCTCGGAGGGGAGGGCCGGCCAGCCGCTCCGCTGCAGCACGAAGGCGCCGACACCCTGCTGCGTGGCGACGAAACCCGACGCGCGCAGGCTGGAAATCGCCTCGCGCACCACTGTGCGGCTGACGCCGTAGCGCTCGACCAGCTCCTGCTCGCTCGGCAGCTTGTCGCCTGGTTTCAGCTCGCCGGAATCGATGCTGGCGCGCAGCGCCTTGCTCAGTTGGGAGGTGAGGGTCTCGCGTTGGCGAAGCACCGTCAAACTGTGTCCTTTCGCCAGCGATCGTCGCCCGCCGGGGCTCTCGATGGTTTTATCACCGATCGACTTGTATGACAAGCCGGCCCAAGCCGCGGTGAAGGAGCAGAAGAGAACGCAATGGGGGGAGGTGAGGCCGCTTGCGCCTCTCTACGGAATTCACGATGGCGGCTGCTTCTTGCTCATTTTTCCCCTTCGCCCGTCGCCGTGCGCGACGGAGAGAGTGCGGTGTTTCTCTCCGTGACAATCCTGATACGGCTACAAAGAAGTTGGGCCATAGTCGGTCGTCGCGCCCTTGCACAGCATAGCCGTTCGCGCCTCGAAAGCGATATGTCGATCGGCGCAATGTGAGCGACAGCCGCCGTCGCTTTGAAGGCGACCTTATGCGTCCCGCCACTCGTGATGCCGCGCCGATGGCGCTATCTTAGGGTCGGGCGATATTTTTTCTGCTCGAGCCATTCGCATCTTGCTTCCAACCGCACGTCATCCACCGACGGAGTTCGCATTTAATTCCCGCACTCCCCGCTAGATCGTCCGGTAAAGCTCTACCTCCACCGCATCATCAGCTGAGCCCGCGGCGAGTCCCTGCTCGGAGACGCGCCGGCGGAAGGCATCAAGCCGGGCCGCATGAGCGTGCCTCTCGAACGCAGCCTCGTCAGCATAGTGTTCGTAGAGCAGAAACAAGTCGGGATCGCTTGTCGAGCGGTGCGGCGGGTAGAGAAGAATCCCGGGCTCGTCTGCGCGCATGAACGATACCTGATCGAGTAGCAGGCGGGCCATCGCATCGCCTTTGCCTGGAGCCGCGCGGATGCGAGCGACGGCGGTCAGCGCACCGGGCTGGCGGCCGTTAGGGCCGATATCGAGCCGCCCGACCACGAGTTCCCCGATCTCCACGCGTCGCAGCCGTGCGCGGCCGACTGAGAGCCGCCCGATTGCCAGCGCACCGACAGCCATTGCACCCAGCGCCATGGCACCCAATGCAAGCGCGCCAAAAGCGGCGGTGCCGGTCGCATTCGCGCCGGTCGCTGTTGCGCCTCGTGCGGATTTCATCGGCGCCCGTCTTGCCATTCTTGCCCCCTTTCAATGCCACCGTGAGGATAGCACAATGCCACCAGAGACCCGTAAGGCGAACGCGCCCATCTCGAACCAGGCGCGGTGGGAGCAAGCTGAAAGAAGGGAAGCCGCAATCACACCCGTTGCCGAAATCTCGGCATTACAAGGGCGCGTGCCCGCTTCGACGGCATCGGCCGAAATTCAAACTGGGCCACAACCCAGGCCGCCTTGCATAAATCCTTGGCGCGGCGAGCCCGCCCGTTTTACGGTGCCGGCATAACATTGACGGAGCCTGCCCGATGAAACTCTACTGGTCGAACGCCTCGCCCTATTCCCGCAAGGTCCGCATGGTCATCGCCGAAAAGGCGCTCGGCGCCCTGGTGGAGGAGGTGAGCGTCAACGCCTGCAACGATCCGCCCGAGCTCATCGCCGTCAATCCGCTGGGCAAGATCCCGGCCCTCGTCACCGATGACGGCTCCAGCCCCTTCGACAGCCCGGTAATCTGCGCTTTTCTCGACGCCGAGCCCCGCGGGCAAGGTCCGCGCCTCGCGCCGCAATCGGGGCCGGAGCGCTGGATGGTGCTGCGCGCCGAAGCGCTCGGCGACGGCGACTAAACACGATCCGTGGGCCGGACCGCGGCTTAGTCGCCGCCTCAGCATAAAATCCATCCGACCTCGAACGGAGCCAAAGATTTTTGCTGTTTTTGGGATTGCAACGAATGTAAAATATCGGCTGCAAATACACTCGCCGTCCTGGCATCGCGAAACATCTTTCCCCCGAAGCTGGCGGATGAAAAGGGCCATTGTGCTGACCAAAGTCGCGTCACAGGCTTGTTTGGCAAACGCTTTTCGCCCGGCGATGTTTGCCATCATTCTGTCTCTTGCCTGTTTTCAGACAGCCGCCGCCCGTACGTCTGACGAAAAACTCTGTCGTGAGATCGTTCAGCAATACGAACAGATCAAGGCGGGAGCCAGCACGCTGCAGGTCAACAATTTTCTTCTGAGCGGCTGCGCAACGCGGATGTGAAGATCTCTCGAAGCGGCTGCTGACCGACGGGGCCTCGCTTATGGCCCGGGATCGCGTCGGCGCGACACCGCTAAGCGTCGCGGCGGAACAGGGCTGGACCGCGCTGGCGACATTGTTTCTCGATCGCGGCGCACCGATTGATGCGCGCGACGTCGAGGGATCGACGGCACTGTTTCGTGCGGCTGCCGCGAGGAGCGTCGACATCGTTCGCATCCTCGTTGAACGGGGAGCGGACGTGAACCTTCCCGGCCGCAAGGGCAACGCTGTGATCGCGGCCGCTGCCTATGCGGGAAGCCCGGAGATGGTCAAGCTTCTCCTGAAAAGCGGCGCCGATCCCTTGCATGTCGATCAATTTGGCAAGTCGGCCATGTGCTATGCAGCGGGTCGCGGATTTACAGAAGTGGTGCGCGTCCTTCTCGATGGCGGCGTCGATATCAACGCCGTCTATGGCAATGGGCTGACGGCATTGATGTGGGCGGCTGGGTATTCGGTGGACGCGGGCATTTACGACGCAATCGATGTTATCAAGCTTCTGTCGGAACGCGGCGCTCACATCAACGACCGGGACAACCGGGGCCGTACCGCGCTCATGATCGCAGCCGAGCTGGGCCGCGCGGAAATGGTCGACACTCTGATCCGTGTTGGCGCCGACACGACGCTTGTCGACAAGCAAGGAAAATCAGCCGGCGATCTGGCCCCCACGGAAGTGTTGCGCGCAAAGCTGGCAGGAAATTGAGACGGGCTTCAGCGCCCGCCCCCGGATGGCTGCAATCTTACAGACGCGATGTATTTGAGGACCGCCGCGATATCATCCTCCGGCATGGCGCGCAGAATACTGCTCATGCCTGGATTATTGGCTCGCGTCCCATCGCGTAAATCTTTCGCTGTCTTGATCAAATAAGCTTCGTTCTGACTGGCGAGCCGCCCGGTCGTTCCGTCACCCTGAAACTCACCTTGATGGCAGCCCGTGCAGCCGACGGATTCGTTGACCGAAAGCGCCTTCTTCTGAACATCGGCAGGGACGGACGGCGCGATACGATCGGGCCATTTGAGCGCCGAGAAATGAGCCGCCAACGCCCGCATGTCGGTCTTTTCCAATATGTCGACGATGGGCTGCATTAGCTCGTTCTTCCGCGTTCCCAGTTTGAAGTCACGCAACTGAAGATACATGTAGCCTTCGTTCTGGCCCCAGATCACCGGGGTGGTCGGCTCTTGCGGTATTCCATTTTCACCATGGCATGCGCTGCAGGTCGCCACTAAATCTTCGAGATTTTCCGCCGACGACGAAACGGGCAGCATCGGTGCCATGACCGCCAAGAGAAGCGCAAGCCCGCTCAGCGTCATTTTGAAAGATGATCGTCCACCAGCCATCGAAAAATATGGTCCGAGACCAAGACCACTCGATCTATCTTTCGCCGGTGGTGCGGCGGAACCGCCTCCCAACATCGAGAAAAAGCTGCCCTTCAGCATCGGTCCAGGCCCATCAGCATCTCCTTACGTAATTCGCAAAAAAAAGAGATGGAGCAATCTACCCCACCCCTTTGTTTGCTCATTCGTCACGCGTACGGCGCTATGACATCAGTCGACCGTAAAGGCGATGATGTCGTTGCCGCGCTTGGAATGCACCTGCGCGTTTCCGCCCGCGCCAACGACGATATATTGCTTGCCATCCACCTGATATGAGGAGGGCGGCGCGTTTACGCCAGCGCCGGCCTGGAACGACCAGAGGATCTTGCCGTCCTTGGCGTCATAGGCACGGAACCAGCCATTGCTTTCGCCGGTGAACACCAGGCCGCCGGCCGTCGCAAGAACGCCACCGATCATCGGCTGAGGCGTCTTGACCTGCCAGCCGATCTTGCCGGTGTTGTAATCAACCGCCGTAATATTGCCCGACTGCGTTTCGGTGGGGATCACCTTGAAGGCGCCGCCAAGCCAGAGCTTGCCGCCCGGATAAGGCGTGCTGTCGACGTGATACGTCATAGGCTGGTTCAAATTGATCGCGTAGGCCAAGTTCAGATCGGGCACAATCGCGATCGGCGACCACTCGACCCCGCCATTGGCGCCCGGCAGCATGCGCGCACCGTCCTTGGTGGGAAGCGTCCACATGTCTTCCTGTGGAACCATCGCTTCGGAGAAGCGTATCAGGCTGCAATCATCGCGCTTGTGCACATAGATATGACCGCTCTTGTTGGCATGAACGACGCCGGGAACCGTCGCGCCGCTCTTGTCCTTTACGTCGACAAGCACCGGCGGGCTGACCGCATCCAGATCCCAAACGTCATGCGCGATGTACTGAAAATGGCAAACATATTTGCCGGTATCCAGATCGAGCGAGACGAGTGAATCCGTGTAGAGATTGTCGCCGGGACGCAACGAACCGTCGAGGTCGGGTGACGGATTGCCGACGACGAAGTAGATACGGTTGGTTTTAAGGTCGACAGCCGGATTCTGCCAGACTCCACCGCCAAGCCGCTTATAGGGGTCTCCCAATTTCGTGAGCGCCTCCTTTTCCGCCGCAATGTCTCGATGCATATCGCGGCCGGTGGCGTCTTTCTCCGCCCACACACCGACGGAGTTTTCGATGGTCGTATCAAAATTCCACAAGAGCTTGCCCGTATCGGCATCATAGGCCCTTACGAAGCCCCTGATACCGTATTCACCGCCATTGGTGCCGATGAGGATTTTGCCATTGACGGCGGTCGGCGCCATGGTTTCGCTGTAGCCAAGCTCGGGATCGCCCAGATCCGCTTTCCACAGCGGGCTGCCGGTTTTCGCATCGAGCGCAACGAGTTGGGCATCGAGGGTTCCCAGATAGACCTTGTCCTTGTAGACCGCCACGCCGCGATTGTTGGGGCCGCAGCAGAATGTCGTAATCGGGCCCATCTTATGCTTGTAATGCCAGTACATTTCGCCGGTTTTGGCATTGAGCGCATAGACATGGCTGAACGAGGTCGTGACATACATCACGCCGTCGACGATGATTGGCGACGTCTCCAGTGAATCCGTCACTTCCGTCTGGAAGATCCAGGTCGTGTGAAGCTTGCCGACATTGGATGTATTGATCTGTTTGGCAGGATAGTAGCGCGTCTGATCATAATTCCCATTGGTATGCAGGAAATTGGTCGAATTTGATGCCGCCGCGCTAAGATCCTGCTGTGACACGGATATTGCGGGGGCGTCTGTCGACTTCGGCTCATCGGCCACGCTGACTTCCTGCGCCCACGCCGCACTCGACAGCGCCAGGCTCAGCACGAAAGTGCCAGCGATAGCGCTGGCCCGTCCCAGTAGGATCATTGATTCCTCCCTTACCCTGGCCCGATTTTGTCAGATTGATTGCGACAATTCAGAATGCGGCCAGTTTGCGTTTCGATGCTGCGCTTGGGGTCGGGTGCTGTCAATCAAACTGTAATGATTGCACTTAAGAACATGATGATATCTGTGGTTCTTTATGTGCGACCGCTCTAAGCAGCGCCGCGAATTTACGCCGCGCCCGACAGACCCACCACCGCCTCGCATAAATCCTTGGCGCGACGCGGCCGCCCGTTTTACGGTGCCGGCATAACACTGACGGAGCCCGCCCCGATGAAGCTCTACTGGTCGAACGCCTCCCCCTATTCCCGCAAGGTACGCATGGTCATCGCCGAAAAGGCGCTCGGCTCCCTGGTGAAGGAGGTGAGCGTCAACGCCAGCAACGATCCGCCCGAGCTCATCGCCGTCAACCCGCTAGGCAAGATCCCGGCGCTCGCCATGGATAGCGGCCCCGCCCTGTTCGACAGTCCGGTGATTTGCGCCTATCTCGACGCCGAGCCTCGCGGGCAAGGCCCGCGCCTCCAACCGCAATCAGGCCCCGAGCGCTGGATGGTGCTGCGCGCCGAAGCACTCGGCGACGGCATTACCGACCTTGCCTTAGCGCTGCGCTATGAGGCGCTGAAGCCGGCGGGCGAAAAATCGCCCACCATGGCCGCCCGCCAGCGCGGGCAATTGCTGCGCGCCCTCGATGCGATGCAGCCGGCGCTGGGCACCTTGCCCGAGGCGGTGACGCTCGGCCATCTGGCGCTGGTGTCGGCGCTCGGCTATGTCGATTACCGCCATGCCGACATCGGCTGGCGCGACGGGCGCGGCGATCTCGCCGCCTGGTACGAACGCATATCCGCCCGCCCCAGCGTTGCCGCCACCGCGCCCGGATAGGCAGCCCCGCCGGGCACCTCAGCGCGCAATCCACGGCTTGGCGCACAGGCGAATTTTTTCGCTTGTCAGGTAATATTTTATAAGCTCATGTTGGTCCGGCCATTGCAGCAATGGGCCCCCACGGGGCCGCCATTTAGCACAGTTGGCAGTTTTGCGTTTTCCACTTATTTGACGTTTGGGATGTGAGGGAGCAGCGCTTTCCTATAGCCAAGGGGGTATGGCGTGGGAGAGCCGCAAGCGTAAGGCACGAGGCGCGACGGCATGACGATCGAAACGAAACGCGACAATCTCATCGAGGGCGCCGAGGGGCCTTGGGAAGTGGTGATCGGCATGGAGGTGCATGCGCAGGTCACCTCCAAATCCAAGCTGTTCTCCGGCGCCTCGACCGAATTCGGCGGCGCGCCCAACAGCCATGTCTCGCTGGTCGACGCGGCCATGCCCGGCATGCTGCCCGTCATCAACGAGGAATGCGTGCGCCAGGCCATCCGCACCGGCCTCGGCCTCAAGGCGCAGATCAACCTCTATTCCGTTTTCGACCGCAAGAACTACTTCTACCCCGACCTGCCGCAGGGCTACCAGATCTCGCAATATAAGCACCCCATCGTCGGCGAGGGCATCGTCATCCTCGACATGAAGGACGGCGAGCGCATCGAGGTGGGCATCGAGCGCCTGCATCTGGAGCAGGACGCCGGCAAATCCTTGCACGACCAGCACCCCGATTTCTCCTATGTCGACCTCAACCGCTCCGGCGTCGCGCTGATGGAAATCGTCTCGCGCCCCGATCTGCGCTCCTCGGAGGAAGCGCGCACCTACATCACCAAGCTGCGCTCCATCCTGCGCTATCTGGGCACCTGCGACGGCAATATGGAGCAGGGCTCCCTGCGCGCCGATGTGAATGTCTCGGTGCGCAAGCCCGGCGACCCGCTCGGCACGCGCTGCGAGATCAAGAACGTCAATTCCATCCGCTTCATCGGCCAGGCCATCGAGGTGGAGGCGCGCCGCCAGATCGGCATCCTGGAGGAGGGCGGCACCATCGACCAGGAGACGCGGCTGTTCGACCCCAAATCCGGGCAGACCCGCTCCATGCGCTCCAAGGAAGAGGCGCATGACTACCGCTATTTCCCCGATCCCGACCTCCTGCCGCTGGAGCTGACGCAGGACTATGTCGACGAGATCGCCGCCGGCCTGCCCGAGCTGCCCGACGCGAAGCGGGCGCGCTTCATCGCCGCCTTCGGCCTGTCGCCCTATGATGCCGGCGTGCTGGTCGCCGACCAGGACTCGGCCGACTTCTTCGAGGCGGTGGCGGCGGGCCGCGACGCCAAGCTCGCCGCCAACTGGGTGATGGGCGACTTCTTCGGCGCGCTGAACCGCGTCGGCAAGGGGATCGCCGACAGCCCGGTGAGCGCCGCACATCTGGGCGAGCTGATCGACCTCATCACCGGCGGCGTGATCTCCGGCCGCATCGCCAAGGACGTCTTCGAGATCATGGTCGAAACCGGCGACGGCCCCCGGCGACATCGTCGAAAGCCGCGGCCTGAAGCAGGTGACGGATGAGGGCGCGATCGAGACGCGCCGTGGACGAGGTGATCGCCGCGAACCCGAAGCAGGTCGAGCAGGTGCGCCTGAAGCCGCAGACGCTGGGGTGGTTTGTCGGGCAGGTGATGAAGGCGACGGGGGGAAGGCGAACCCGGCGGCGGTGAATGAGATTTTGAGGAGGAAGTTGGAGGTTGCGGATTAGCTAGCCACGACCATCTAGTATTTGGAGCTAGCAAGTAGTCCTCGCGGGGCGGATGGCTTTTTTCTCTTTGGTTTTTTAGGGTCCAGTTGTGGCTTCGGATGAGGTTTAATCTCACCCCTTGCAAGACGCTCAAGGTGAGCGATCGCGTCCTTAGCAGATAGCATTTGCATCTTCGGATTATGCTCGTCGACTTTATGCAATAATTTGATGCGCTCTGCGTCACCTCTTTCAGCTAATATTTCAACGAAGACATCAAATGCGCCAGCATTAAATATTTTGCGGAGCAAAGGCAATTTCAGGCCTTTCAATACTTCTGCCGCAAACCACTTTTCGAGCGCATCTCCAAGCTTCCGCTGATGGCTTTCAGATATAACTGAAAGCCGAACCGACTTCTGGGCGAGTTCCGACAGCGCTCTCTGACTTATTTTCATCGATCCACCCTAGAAGCGTCCACAGTTCACGAGTGGCTGCAATAACTTCGTCCGATGCAGCACCCCATAATTGTCTGAAACTAACGTTACATAAGTCGCCTAGCTCAGACCGATCCATCGCTTTCTTGAAAATCACGCTTTCGCTGAAGCGATTTACGAAGCAAGTGTAAGGAAATGCTGGACGTCCGGCGTCCATCATAATTTGGTCTGCATAGTTCTTGGAGACATTCTGAGCACGATTAAAGCGGTTGATGAACACGTTTGTTCTTTCAGCAACACTCGGCAGTTGCAGTTCGTCGCGAAGGTACCGGGAATAAAGCTGAAGGCCCTGCGTTGAAAGCCTATCCGGCACCTGCGGAACTACGATCTGATCTGCTGATCGAATCGCGGCCTCCGCGAGAAGTGAAAGTCCGGGAGGAGTGTCGCATATGATCAAATCAAAATTGCTTTTGGCCTCGTCGAGAATCTCATTCATCCACTGGGAGAGATGGCACTTAGCCTGAAAGACGTTATTACATGCGATCAGAAGTCGCCGCTCGAATATCGTTAGGGAAGGGCTACCACTTAGCAGATGAGGCTGACCAAACTGTAGGAAATAGATGTGGGCGTTGGGTTTGTGGCCATGCCAGCGATTTTCGAGATAATCCTCAATCGTATGATGCCGTCTCCAGGGCAAGAAGTCGTCTTCGCAGTTGCCTGCGAGCGATATGCTGGCGTTAATCTGGAGATCTAAATCTATTACAAGGGTTTTAACTCCCATTGCGGCGGAGGCTTCCGCGAAGGCCACCGCAACGGTCGTCTTGCCGATCCCTCCTTTCATGTTTACGACGGCAACCACTTTACTCATAAACGCACCCATTTCCTCAGTGCAGACTTATTAGCGTCGCTAAACCTGTCCTCTACGAACTTATCAATTCTTCCTGGATGGGGATTATTGCGATTAGCGCCTACCACGATCTGATAGCCGTCGTCCCGAAAAGGATCGGTGATCTGTATCACGCCGACCCCATGGGCTTGAGCGCGTGCTCGCATGGTCGGTAAATTACGCAGCATTTCTGATCTATCGGGCAGGAAGACGCAAACGTAACAATAGTGTGCGAACTCACTGTAGGATTTTGCCTGCATGACAGAATCGGCGCTGCACCCTTCTTGCATCTTAAGTTCGAACGCAAACAAATCGAAATGTGCGCTTGGCGAATAATGAAATAACGCCACGCTCGCCATGCACACATCCGGTTTTGTAAAGACTCCGGTTGCGGGACCAGTTCTAGCAGTGTTTTGTACTACTAAGCTCAAGCTTGGCGGTACGTAAGGAAAAAAGCCCTCCGACGCGTGCCTAAGCAAGTACCGCTCGAACCAAGGCTCCAGGTCAGCCTCACGTTCAATCGCGCTTGGGAAGCGTGGGAATTCGGCAAGTTTTATTTGTTGGTTTACATGGTCCCAAGAAATCTGGTTGCCCGCAGCCCAGATAAAGCCGTCTACATCGCTGTCATCCAGGGTGCGTCCTAGCTTTTCAGACAAGAGAACGGCAACAGCCGCGCGGCTTATTGGATCGCCATTGCTAGGTAGCAGCCCTAAGAGGAACTCTTGGTCCAAGTCACATACTCACAGCTTTCGTAACAATTAACCTGTTTTCCAGAACTCAGCAAGGAATGCGCAGGGTCCCGTCGCGCCACCGGTTATTTTATGAGAAATTTGCAACACCAACGAGACCGCTGAGTAGAGCCCCCGGCAAGTAACAATGCAATTGTATAAAAAACCTATTCCCGCCCCCCAGAACCACCCCTATACTCCGCCTCGCCGATCCAGCACCGAAAGGTGCGGAGTAGGCCCCGGCTCAAGGCCGGGGCGACAGAGTAGGGGCCGGGGCGACAAGAGAACATGTGGCGGTCATCAAGCGGCGGGGCGTGGCGCGCCGGCTCGCAACTATACCGCCGGATCAATCGAACAATACGGCGTCAGTCTCAGATGATGAATGCTAAGGAGATTGAAGGTGAGGTTGTAGCTCTCTAAAACGCCGGTGATCAAGACCCTCCGCGCGCCGCCGATCGTTTTCAAGGCTTCGGCTTTGCCCTCCGTAACCTTGCAGGCGACCAGATATTGATCGACCATGACGAAGGCGAAAAAATTCCCGAGGATGGATTTTGCGATCTGCTCGAATTTGCCGGCCGCGGAAAAAGGCTTCCCCGCATATCCCAATTCATATTTCCACTGATGATTGAGCGAGGAACTCAGGCATCCCGGACGCGACAGGACGCCTTTGCTGTTGCAGAGGGCGATCAGCTCTTCCGCTTTGGCGGCGGCTTCGATTCCCATGGCATGGGACGCCCCGCTGAATGGAGCGCTGAAACAGATCGCCAGGCAAAGTAACGAGCACCATTTCATGCCGCCCTCCCCACATCTTTATCGCCAAGCCCGGATGGCCAGACGATATTGGTGGATTGCCCGGCGGCATTCAACCGTGGTTCTGGGGCGGCAAGTGGCTGGAGGCCGGGACGACGAAGGAGAGGGCGGCGCTCGAAGACGAAGCGCTGTGCTCCCTATACGGTGGCGGTAGACAAACGCGTCGTTGCGAGCCTGCCGTTCGCCGATCCGATCTGAAAGTATCGCTTCAACCCGTTGATCGGCTCTTCCAGCAGCACCCGGGAGAGCGAGGCGATCACGATGGTCGCCACTGCCCATGCCAACGCCTGGACATAGGGCTGCGCGTAAATGCCATCGAACATGCCCTTCGGAAAGTACCAGCGCGCGACGTAATGATAGAGATACAGCCCATAGCTGATCTTGCCGAGATAGAGAACGGATGGCCGGCTGAATAGCCAGCCCATGACGCCGTCGAAGCCGGCGACGCAGCGCTCGATCAGATAGACTGCGATCAATGCGATCGCGGTGGGACCGAGCAGGGCCTTCAGCGGCTCCGGCCAGAAGCTCATCGCAGGCAGCATCAAAAGCAGCCAGCCGCCATGACGGCGCAGGAGCGCCAGCGATTTGTCACGGCCGGATTGATGCGCCCAGGCGAGCAGCGCACCGGCGCCCAGCGTATCGAAATTTGCAATGGGCATTGTGTAGCCGGCAAGCCCGAGATTGTACCTGGCCGCACAGAGGCGGAAAATCAGGGCGATGGCAATCCCGGCGCCGATGATCCAGGGCAGCGCCTTGCGCGGCGCGATGAGCAGGATGAAAGGCCAAGCCAGATAGAACTGCTCCTCGACCGACAGCGACCAGAAATGCCCGGCATATTGGCTCCAGACATTGTATTTCGCCGTCCAGAAATTCGATAGATAGGCCAAATGCCAGAAGAACTCGCCCCGCCAGGCCAGAAAGCCCGACATGAGCAGCACGAACAGAAGCAGATAATAAGCGGGGAATATGCGCAGCGAGCGACGGGCGTAAAAGACCATCAGGACGCGCAGGAGCGTCGCATTTCCGCTTTCGATCGCCGATTTATAGCCAAGCAGAATGCCGGTGATCAAAAAACCGCTGATCGAGAAGAACAGCCAGACGCCATATCCGCCGGTGATGCCGAGTTCATGCGTTTGCTGGGGCAGATAATGCTCAAGGAAGACGAGGCCGACGGCGACAGCGCGAAGAGTGTCGATCTGCGGGATGTAGCCCCTCGCTGTGTTCTCTCCCGCGATCACTGCCTTGCCTCAATGTTCGTTGCGCTAAATCGGTATCCGCCTATCCATAAGGCAATATGGTCAGTCCTTTCCACGAGAACTTGAAGTCATTCCCCATTCATTCTTAACGCGCTGAACAGAAAATACACAAAATTGCTTATAGGCTACGCCAAAAGGCTAGGAACTTAATGTGCTCGCATGAATATCGGGTGTGATGCCGCTCACAAGAGCATGATGCAATCCGGCGCGAAGAGGGCCAATGCCGCCCCGTTTCTGGCCGTGCGGCAACAGGCGGGACGCGTTTCAGCTCACCCGGCGCCTGCACGTTTCATGGTTGGGATTGGGCGGGGATCGAGTTCGGAAGCAGAGCGGCCAAAGCCAAAATCTCCCGGAGAGGCCGGCTAGATCGGCTGCCCCGGCGGCTCGGCCAGCATGACGCGCTCCTTCAGGAACGGGTCGATCTCCACGGCGGCCTTGAGCGCGTCCTGGGCCAGCGCCGCGCGTCCCTGCCGCATCAGGATGACGGCCTTGCCGGCGAGCGAGCCGAAATGCTTGGGCTCCAGGCCGAGCACATGCTGGATGGCCTCCAGCGAGCCGTCGAGATCGTCCATCGCGAACAGCACGGTCGCCTTTTGGTTCCAGCCCTCGGCATAGTCGGGCAGGCGGGCAATGAGCGCATCGGCGAGGCTCAGCGCCTTCTCGTTGTCGTAAGCGCGGCGGGCGGCGAGGATGGCGGCCATCTCGCGGGTGGCCTGCTCGTCCGGCCCTTGCATCCAGAACAGCCAGATCTGGTCCTCGATGCCGCGCGCCTCCTGCTCGCTCTGCGCCTGCTTCAGCGCCTGGAACAGCTGCTCGCGCAACGCGGCCATATGGGGCCGGGCCTTCGATGGGTCGCCGGGCGGTGTCTGCGCCATAAGAGCGGTCGTGCCCATGATGGCCATCAGGCAAAGGCCCGCCGCGAGAGCCAGCTTTCGCGCATTGTGGATGATCATTTGATCATTATACATGCCGCACGGCGCCTAGCATTGAATTCCCCGTGAGGTTCCCGCGATCCGCCCTCAAGGGAGAACCATAAGGTAGAACGTTAATTGCGTGGAAAACCGGAGGTTGCGGCGCGATTATGATTGTTTCAGCGGCTCGATCCGATCATGGCTCCCGATCGGTGCCGCCACGCTTATGCAGCGGGTGTGGACCACGGTGTCCGCCACGCGTTCCACGAGCGGTATCGCTGCCGTACCGAATACTCGAAGGAGAAGGCAAGCGTGGATTCAGCCGTTGCGATTTCACCGCCGAAAAGCTCGGCGGGCATAGACACCGCATTCTCGACGCTTCTCATCCTCGTCTTTCTGGCGGCGGCATGGATCAGTTTCTCCTTCAGTGGGACGCTCGTCGCGACGGGCGCCTCTCGGGTCCAGGATGTCTGGTTCGACGGCGATTTGGCGCGGGTGTTCGCCAACCTTACCGACCGGTTCAGCGATCATTACCGGAATGCCGTGCATCCACTAAGCTCGCTGCTGCTTTCCACCCCGACTATAGCGTTGACGCAACTGGGGCTGTCGGCGGAATTGGCGGCACGTCTCACCATGGCGACGGGCGCCGGCTTCTTGGCGATGACCTTCCTGCTGCTGTGCTACCGGCTCACCGGCGGCGTTTTGGACGCGCTCATCTATACGCTGCTGCTCATGTCAAGCGCCGGCTTCCTGTTCTTCGCCACGGTATTCGAACTCTACGCATGGGGAGCGTTCTCCATCGTGGCGGCGCTTTTATGCGCCACCGTTAGCGGCCGCTATAAGGCGGCGGCGCTGATTGCTGGCAGCGCCGTCTCCCTCAGCTTCACCGTCACGAACTGGATGGCCGGTCTCGCCGTTACCGCCTTAGCGGAACCGCCTCGGCGCGCCGCCCTGTATACGGTTATGGCCTTCGCAACCGTCGCCGCTCTTGCCGCGGTTCAGTCCAACCTCTATCGAACAAGCGGAAAATTTCTTTATCTTGGCGAAGAGGCGCGCTATGCGAAGATCGATATCAGGCAGAAAATCCAGGCCGTCCCGAGGGCCTTCTTTGTCGATCCGATCATCTTTCCCGGCGTCGGAAGCGGCACTGATAAGGATGGCAAGCGTTTCTTGATGGCTCAGCCCTCGGCGAACGGTGCGAGCTTGGTCCACAAATTTGCGGTGCTCACCTGGATCGCTTTATTCGGTGCTGGAGCGGCTGCGGCGTGGAGCGCGTGGCGAAGGCGGAGCAACCTGCGACGCATGGCGATGCTGGCGAGCGGAGTGACTGCCGGTCAGCTTATCCTGCATGTGTTCTACGGCTCATGGTTCTTCCTCTATTCGCTCCACTATGCGCCATTGCTGGTCCTGCTGGCGTCCTTCGCGTCGGCCAGCAAATGGCGGCTGCCGTGCCTAGCCGGTGCCCTTGTCCTGGCGGGTCTGGCGGCCGCAAACAATGTCGCGGGGTTCGAGCAGGCGATTGAGTTTATGCAGCCTTCTCGGTGATCCTCCGCAGGCGGCGCAGCGCTCAGCGCCGCCTGGACAAATCCCGCCCGGTCTTCAAAAAAGTGAAACAGATGCGGGTGCTGGACCCTGGTCAAGCCGCAGCCAGTCCATAAAACATAGGCTAAGCGAACAAGGAGCGACGGCGTGCGATCGGCGCTGTGCTTTGCATTGCCTCGACCTATCTCAGCATCGCCTTCATCGTCATCGTGCAGTTTCATCTACGCCATCTCGCCGCGGTCCAAATGGGTGAATCGGGTGACGCGCTGAGAAGGCAGCGCGCCGGCACGGGCAACGGTCTGGAAATCGCCCCGGCGCTGTTGTATGCAGGTCGGCGACGCCGCTCCGCCTAAAAAGGGTGCCGCCTGATGACATCACAGCAGGATGCGATACCGCTCGGCTCATCCAGGGCGGATCGTGTGCCGCGCGGCACGCAGGCGATGGCCCTGCTGGCGCTCGGGCTCGGGCCGCTGCTCCTCGCCGCCTGGCAGTTGAAGCCGCTCTACGCCGACAATCAGAACACCAAGTTCCTGCATGCGTTGGCCGATACGGGTGCCGGCTTCCTGCGCGAAGACTGGCTGGCGCGCACCAAGGACGGCCTGCCGCTGTTCACCCGCCTGCTCGAAGCGATGCTGAGAACGGTAGGGCCGAACGGGTTCTATGCCGCCGCCGCGATCACCTACATCATTTTCCTGTTCTGCGCGCTGCTGATCTACCAGCGGATCGCAAAGGGCCGCCAGATTCCAGCGCATGGCCTGCCGGTGTTCCTGGGCCTGATGTTCGTTATCGCCATGCTCACCGACGTGCAACAGGTGGTGCTGGCCGGGTTCTCCGAGCAATATATATTGGGCGGTTATTTCCAGACCGCCGATTTCGGCGTGTTCCTGATCGGCGCCGTCGTGCTGTTCGAGCGCCGGCTGCTCACCCCGGCGATCGCGTGCATCTTGCTGGCCGCCGCGATGCATCCCGGCTATGTGGCGCCCGGCGCGGTGCTGACCGTCATAGTCCTGCTCTATGAGCTGACCCAGGAGGCCGATCAAAAATCCGGCGCAAAATTCACCGCACTCGTCGTATCGGCGATCGGCCTCATCGTGCTCGCCACTATGGCCTACGCTCTGAAGCAGCTGTTCGCCGCGACCGATCCGCAAAGCCAGCTCGAAGCGGCGCATGTGCTGACGGCGGTGAGAATTCCGCGCCACGCCGACCCCTGGGTCTGGTTCAACCAGAACGTCATCGCGCAGTTCGCTCTATGCCTCGCCGCGGCGTTGCTTTTGTCGGCCGGGCGGCTGCGCTTCGTCCTCCGCCTGGGGCTCGGCGCCCTGGTCGTGTTCACCGCGATCGCATTTCTGCCCGGCACGGAAACCTACCGGCTCATCGCGCCCTGGCGAATTTCGGTTGTCCTCGTACCGCTGGCAACCATCGCGCTTTGCGCGCTTGTGGCGGCGCGATTGGACGATGCCGGGATCTTTCGCCCCGATAGGCTGAGACTGTTTACGCTCGGCGGCGCCGGCGTGGTTCTGTTCTGCGCGGCGGTCGGCACCGGCTTCTCGGCCGTGAAGTTTCGTAAGGCCGAGCCCGCTTTTCGCGACTATGTGCGCGCCAATCTGGCCCCCGGCCAGCAATATCTGACACCGCCCTCGCTGCACGACTTCCGGCTGGCGACGGGCGTCCCGCAATATGTGACGTTCAAGAGCCATCCTTATCAGGATATCGAGGTTCTGGAATGGCATAAACGGTTGAGAGTTGCCCAAGAGCTCTATGCGAGCGCCAGGATCGACTGCGAGCGCCTCCAGCATTTGGTCGTCGAAGAACGGCTGACCCATATGCTCGTGACAGGCAAGGCGCCCGTGGTCGCATGCGGCTTCGCCGCGAAAGTTTTCGACGATGGCGGTGCAAAAATCTATCGCCTGGAACGCACCAAGCTTGCGGGAGCAAACCTGCGACATTAGCGGGCGCACTCGGCGGCTATGTCCGAAACGGCGCGGCATGAGGTGGCGCACGCACGCTGGTCAAGCCGGCGCCGGTCCGCTAATCCTAAGCTGGGTTGTCAAAATGGCGTCCCGGTTCTGGCAAAAACTCGTCGAGAACGACGAATCTGAGCAGGCATTCGTTGGGCAACCAATGCCTGGCTGGAACTGGGCAATAAGGAGTGGCGCATGGTTTACGCAATTCGGGTGCACGCCTATGGCGGTCCCGAGGCAATGATCTGGGAAAATATCGATGTGCCTGCACCCGGACCGGGCGAGGCTAAAATCCGGCACAGCCATGTCGGGCTGAATTTCATCGACACCTACCATCGCAACGGCCTCTACAAGCAGCCGCATCTTCCCTTCGTGCTGGGCACCGAAGGCGCGGGCGAAGTGCTGGAGGTCGGCCCCGGCGTTACCGAGGTCGCGCCGGGCGACCGGGTCGCCTATGCCAGCGTCATCGGCGCCTATGCCGAGGAGCGGCTGATCCCCGCAGGGCGGCTGGTCAAGCTGCCGGCCGGCATCGACAGCAAGACCGCCGCCGCAATGATGCTGCAGGGCATGACAGTGCAATATCTGCTGCGGCGCACCTATCGCGTCGGCCCGGAGACGACGATGCTGCTGCATGCGGCGGCAGGCGGCATCGGGCTGATCGCGACGCAATGGGCAAAATATCTGGGCGCGACGGTTATCGGTACGGTCGGCTCGGACGAAAAGGTGGCGCTGGCCAAGGACGCCGGATGCGCGCACGTCATCAATATGAGAAGTGAGAATTTTGTCGAGCGCGTGAAGGAGATCACCGGCGGCAAGGGCGTGGACGTCGTTTATGACGGGATCGGCAAGGATACGTTTCCGGCCTCGCTCGACTGCCTCAGGCCGCTCGGCATGTGGGTGACTTTCGGCAATTCGTCCGGACCGGTGCCGCCGTTCGAGGTCTCGATTCTGGCGGCGAAGGGATCGCTGTTCACCACGCGGCCGACGCTTGAATTCCTACATTGCGACGCGGGCCGATCTGCTGGCGACCGCGCAGGACCTGTTCGACGTGGTCGAGCAGGGACATGTGAAGATCTCGGTGAACCAGACCTACGCGCTGCGCGAGCGCCGCCGATGCGCATCGCGATCTGGAGGCCCGCAAAACCACCGGATCGACCGTCTTCTCGGTGGATAGGGGCATGCGGCCCACGCCCGCGCGCCAAAGCTCATAAGGCGGCAGGCCGTGCTTGAGCGCGCCCAAAGCATCCGGGCGATGCCCGGGGAAAAGACCGGCGGGCTTTACAGCCTCGGCGGCGTGCTGCTCGCCGTGTGCTTGTATTCGGCGTTGCACATTACCGCGCGGCTGATCGCCTCCGGCAATCTGGGCGAGGACGATCCGCTTGAGGCGATCCTCACCCAGACGCTGGCGCTGGGCTATCTGCCGGGCCAGCCGCCGCTCTACGATTGGGCCTTGTGGCTCATCGAGCGCGTGACGGGACCGGGCGCGCTGCCGTTTCAGCTGCTGAAATACAGCCTGCTGACGGCAACTTGCGGATTCATCTTCCTGGCGGCGCGCCGGGTGATGAAAGGCGACGCGTTCTGGGCCTTCCTATCGGTGGAGGCGCTGGCGCTGATCTATCAGATAAGCTGGCGTTTCCATGAGGGCTTCACCCATGCGGTCGGGGCAATGTGCGCGGTCGCCGCGACCTTCTGGGCGCTGCTGCGGCTGATCGAACGCGGACGCCTTGCCGATTTTGCGCGTATTCGGCCTGTGCGTCGGGCTGGGCGGGCTGACGGTGAAGACCTATTGGATCTATCTCGCCGCGCTCATCCTTGCAGCTTGCTTTGCAGCCCGCGATCAGACGAGTGCTGTTGCGGCCGCGCGTTCGGCATCGCGGTGGCGGTCGCGGCGCTGATCGTGGCGCCGCACTCGATCTGGCTCGCCCGGACGCCTGAGGGGATTGCGGCGATGCTGCCCTGGGTTCGCCGCCGGCAATATTGGCGAGCACGTTCATCTCGCGCTGGCCGGCATACGCCGCGCCTTTACCGAGCCGATCATGTATCTGTCGCCGCTGCTGTTCCTTTACCCGCTGTTCTTCCCCGGCTGGCTTCCATCCCTATGGAGAACGGTGCGCGTCGCACCCGATGCCGCCGCTACGCCGGATTACGAGCAGCTTCTGCTGCATCTGACGCTCATCAATGTCGCGGCGCTGATCGGGGCGCGCGGTGTTTTTCGGCATTCAGCGCTACCCCGTGCATGCGCTTGATGCCGATGTTTCTGCTCACCTCCATCTGGCTGACTGCGCAGGCCCGAAATGCGGCACCCGATAGGCGCCAGGTCCGCCGGTTCGTAATCATGGCCGCGTCGGTCGCGCTCTTCGCCTTCTGCGCCAGGGCGGCCAACATGTATGTGTTGGAGCCGGTCTGCAGCATCTGCCGATGGGGGGTGCCTTACGCGGCGCTCGCACAGGAGATAAAGCGGCAAGGGTTCGAAACCGGGCGCATCCTCGTGTTCGAGGAAGATCTGGGCGGCAATATGCGCCGCTTTTTCCCCGATGCGCGCATCGAATTGGCGGGCGAGGACGCTTACGTCCCGCCGCGCCCCGCTCCTAGGGCCAAGACCGCCCTGTTGTGGTCGGCCGACAGCGACAGCCTGGATGTGGCTGCCCGCTTCGAACCGCTCTTCGTCCCACGGCCCGGCGACCGGTTGGCGGACGCTATCAGGATCGACGTCCCCTGGCGCCGGCACTTCTGGAAGCCGGACGGATACCGCGTGTCCTCCTGGCGCCTGTACATTGCCGACTGAGCGCTTCCCGGGCAAATCTTAGCGTCCGCTTAAATGCTCTTAAGTGGAAATTACTGCAGTAATATTGCCAAGTTAATCGCCTAAGGAATATTACGCGGCTTCGATTTACTGAATTTTCGCGATGCCATGGCAAGCTGTTCCTGTCTTCTTAGGAGCGGGTCTGCTCAAGCGTCCCCGCAACAGCGTATTTAAGTGTGTGGGAAAGCGTTCATGGTTCAGAGTTGCCTTGAAAAAATCAGCGCCTCCGAGACAATCGAGAAGCAGGATGCAGACGCGCTTTTCGTGCTGGGAATTCGCTATTCGACCGGCCGGGATGTCGAGCACGACCTGGTCGCCGCGCACAAATGGTTCAACCTCGCCGCGATGATGGGACATGAGGAAGCGCGCCACAGCCGGGCCGAATTGGCGCGGGAAATGCCGGCGGCCAGCATAGCCGAGGCTCAGCGCATGGCGAGGGCGTGGCTGGCCAATCGCGTCGGTGAATCGCCAACCTTGCGCGGATGCACAGGCCGCTGCTGCGGCGGTGCGGCCGATCTATGTTCGGCGGCGCGCCCAGGCGATGCGCAGCGCGATGTCGTTCAGCCGGGTCAGCGCGTAGCGATAGGCGGGGCTTCAGCGCGCCGACGCCAGGAAGCGCTGGAACGCACCGTTCCGCCGCAAAATCGCCCCCGCCGAATCGAGCAGCAGATCGACATTCTCCTTCTCGATCTTGAAGCGGGTGGGAATGCTTTCGAGCTTGGCGCGCACCGTCGGGTCGGGCATCTGGTCGAATGTCACTTTGACCACATGGAAGCTCACATCGCGGCAGTTCCACTGGCTGTTGCCGTCGGTGAGCGCACGGACCCGTTCGGCAGGCAGCTTGCAGCGCCATTCCACCAGATCGCGGTTCCAATTTCTCAGCTGCGCCGCGAAGGTATCATAGGTATTGCGCACATTGGCGTCGACTGCGGTATCGGCGACCGCCTGAATCACATCGCTGGCGTTGGTTTTGACATTCTGCGCCCAGTCGCCGCCCGGCGGACGACCCGCATCGACCACGACAAACAGCAGGCGCTTCATCTTCACCGCCTCGCGCTCGCTCATCGGCTCATAGGGCGCGTTCGCCCCCAGGCGCTCGATCAGCAGGCCGGTCAGCCCGAGATTGTCGGTCAGGCCGCCATCGAGCAACTTGACATATTTAACGTCGGTCCGGTCGCGATAGCGCTTGATCGCCTCCGCATTGGCGCGCAGCACGGCAGGGGCGTTCGGGTTTTCGAGCGCGCGATGAGCCCATGGCGGCATCGAATATTGGCAGCGGTCGGCGAAATTCGTCATCACCACAGGCGCAAACACCAGCGGCACCGCCGCCGACGCGGCCACAGCCTCCGAAAGCGGGAAAGTGCTGATGTCGCTGCAAAGCGAGGCGAACGTCGTCTGGTTGAAAACGAAGGGTGTGCGGTTGTAGATATCCGAGGCGTTGATCCACAAGACGGGCCGCGCGCGTTTGAAAACGTCGTGATAGGTGGCGTTGTGGAACAGGTTTTCATCCAGCCAGCTTTGCAGGCCGGTCGAGTCGTTGATGCCGCCACTGCCCGACAGCCGCACGATATTGGACAGCGAAACCGATGTCCGCAGCGAGGATTCGGCATCCTGAAGCAGGAACTTCGACTCGAAATCCTTCAGGATCGCATTGCCCTTCAACGCGAAATAGGCGGCGGTCACGGAACCGCCCGACACGCTGGAAACCAAATCGACCTGATCGATCAGCGGCGATTGCCGGCCTTCGCTGGTAATCTGGGTGCGTGCCAGCTCGCGCAGAACGCCATAGGCGAAGGCGGCCGCCCGGGTACCGCCGCCGGAGAAGCTGAGGCCGACGACCGTATCCTCGAAATTGCCGCCCGGAATCTCCAGTCCCGTCGTCGGCTCGACCGGTCCTGCCAGCGCTGCATTGATCGGCCCATTGTGGATCGAGGTCGCGCAGCCTCCCTGCAGGGCCGCGATCGCCACAACGATCGTGGCGACCAGAAGGCGCAGCAAGCCGCCTGCTCGCAGGGGCATTGAATCCCCAAGAGTTGCAGCCGCGGTCTCCCTCGCTGACATCGTAATTATTCCCTCATGTTCTTAAAGCAGGGCCGGATCACCGACATCCCTTACCGCCCTTAGCAGTCGTTTAAGGCAGACCCAAGACATCTTAATGTCTTCTTGGTTGCGGTCCCGATCGCGCTTCCCGCACTTTTTATCGCATTCGAGGTAGCGCTGCCCGCTTTGCTGGCCGCCTCGCCGATGTTTTCCCCCGCCTTTTTCGCGGACTTCGCCGAGGCTTCAACCGAATCCTTGGTGAATTCGCCCAGAGTCGCTGGCTCACCATTGCGTGTACGGTTCGGCGCCCTGTCCACAGCGACTGTATCGGCTGCACCGAAATTCTCGTCATACACGTAGCTTACGGTCAGCCCCTCGCAGGCCGGCGCGCCGCGCTGGATCGCGCAGCGTCCATGCGTATGTTCGCTCGCGATCTTCGACGAGGCAGAAGAAACCCACGGCCTGGTCGGTGACCGCCCCATCCGAGGACACATCGCAGCGATAGACCTGTTCGGGACCGGAGCACCGCACGCAGGCCGTCTGCGCCCAAGCCGCCGTGTCTGCTAAAAGCACCAAGCATACCGTTGCGGCGGGCCAGATAATCTGTCCAACCCGGCCGATGATGTGCTTCAATGTTGGAACCATACGCATAGTCTCACGCCGCCTTATGGCAATTTCATGGGAGATCCGCCAATCCAGAAGTGCCTGACGCTATCCTACGGCCGTTCGCAAAGCTACATTAACGGCCCGCAACCAATTCCCTGATAAAACAGGGTGAATCATCGGATCTCCCGCCGCCGGGCAACGAGTATTTCTGCAGAGCAGCCATGAACGGCTCCCTTTTGCAGTTTATCGTATTTCTTGCCGCCGCAGCGATTGCAGCCCCGCTCGGCCGTCGTTGCCACATTGGCTCGGTCCTCGGCTATCTGCTGGTTGGGATTGTCATCAGCGAGACGGGTCTGGTTGAGATGCTCGGCGACCCGGGCGATCTGCGGCACACGGCCGAACTTGGCGTCGCCATGTTCCTGTTCCTGGTCGGGCTGGAGCTTCGCCCCAAGCGCCTATGGTCGATGCGGCAACGCCGTGTTCGGCGCGGGCGGCGCGCAGGTGCTTGATCACCATCGTCGCCTTCGCCCTGGTGGCGCTTTATGGCGGGCTTGAGTTCGGCCCGTCGCTGCTGATCGGCCTGGCGCTGTCCCTGTCCTCCACGGCTTTCGCGCTGCAGACGCTCGAAGAAAAAGGAGAGCTGAAAACCCGTCACGGACGCTTGTCCTTTTCGATCCTGCTGTTTCAGGACATCGCCGCAATCCCGATGATCGCAATGGTGCCGTTTCTGGCGTTGAAGGACACCGGGACGGGCGTGACGATCACAGGCGCGCTCCAAGGCATCGTTGCGGTCGGCGGCATCATCTTGGCCGGGCGGTTCGTGCTCAATCCGGTCTATCGCATCATCGCCTCGACAGGCGTGCGCGAAGCTATGACCGCCAGCGCGCTGCTGACCATCGTCGGCGTCGTGTATCTCATGGACCGGATCGGACTGTCGGCGTCACTCGGCGCGTTTCTCGCCGGCATTCTGCTGGCCGATTCCGAATTCCGCCATCAGATCGAATCCGATATCGCGCCCTTCGAAGGTCTGCTGCTGGGGCTGTTTTTCATGACGGTTGGCATGTCGCTCAATGTCGCCCTGATCGCCACGCAGCCCATGGTCATCCTCTCGGCGGTCGCCACCATCACGCTGATCAAGATGGGCATTCTGTATCTTTGTCGGCCGCTGGCAGGATCTGGGCAATCGCTCCGCACGCCGGCTGGCCATCGTTCTGTCGCAGGGCGGCGAATTCGGTTTCGTCATTCTCGCGGCGGCGGCCTCAGGTGCGGTGATCAGGCAAAACCTTGCCGAAGGTATCTCGGTCGCCATCACCATCTCGATGGCGATGACGCCGTTGCTGCTGCTCGCGGACGACTTCGTCACCAGGCGCCTGAGCAAGGCGGAGCCGCAATTCGACACGCCGCCGAAAGTCGACGGGCATGTGGTCATCGCCGGCTTCGGCCGCTTCGGTCAGATCGTAGCGCGCGTATTGCGCGCCACGCAAATTCCGTTCACCGCGCTCGACATCAACGCCGAGCAGGTCAATCTGGTCAATCAGTTCGGCAACAAGATCTATTATGGCGATGCGAGCCGGCTCGGCATTCTGGAAGCGGCGCGCACGCAGGATGCCCGCGCCTTCGTGCTGGCGATCGATGACATCGAGACGTCGATGCGAACCGCGCAGGTGGTGCGCACGCATTTTCCTCATGTCCCGATCTATGCCCGGGCGCGCAACCGCCAGCATGTACACCGGCTGATGGATCTGGGCATCGAGGAAATCGAGCGCGAGACCTTCCTTTCGGCCCTTGATCTGACCAAATCCCTGCTCGGGGGGCTGGGTACCCCAATGGGGCGGGCGAAATGGATCATGGACACGTTCAGGGAAAGCGACGAACGCCGTCTCTATGACGATTACAAGCACTATACCGATACGGAAAAGCTCCAGCTGCATGCCCGCGAACAGTCTCAGGAGCTTGAGGAGCTGTTTGCCCAGGATGACGCCGAACGTGAAACGAAAGCTGAGCCTGCGCCGGTAAAAAAAGGTGCTATACCCGCCAAAAAACATGCCGCAATAGGCGATGTCAGCAGCGCGTGAGGGATCGAGAGCGAAATCGAGAATGACGAATAGCGGCAGCAGTTTCATCAATATCGGCGAGCGCACCAACGTCACCGGCTCGGCCAAATTCCGCAAGCTGATCGAGGCGGGCGATTACGACGCCGCGCTGACCGTGGCGCGCGAGCAGGTGGAGAACGGCGCCAACATCATCGACGTGAATATGGACGAAGGCCTGCTCGACAGCGAGAAGGCGATGGTGACTTTCCTCAACCTGATCGCCTCCGAGCCGGATATCTCCCGCGTTCCCGTCATGATCGACTCATCGAAATGGCCGGTGATCGAGGCGGGCCTGAAATGCGTCCAGGGCAAGGGCATCGTCAACTCGATCAGCCTCAAGGAAGGCGAGGCGCCCTTCATCGCCCAGGCCAAAACCGTGCTGCGCTACGGCGCGGCGGTCGTTGTCATGGCCTTCGACGAAGCCGGCCAGGCCGATACCGCCTTGCGCAAATTCGAGATCTGCAAGCGCGCCTACGGCATCCTGACGCAAACCGTGGGCTTCCCCCCGGAAGACATCATCTTCGATCCCAACATTTTCGCCGTCGCCACGGGCATCGAGGAGCACAACAACTACGCCATCGAATTCATCGAGGCGGCGCGGCGCATCAAGGCCGAGCTGCCTTACGTGCATATTTCCGGCGGGGTTTCCAACCTCTCCTTCTCCTTCCGGGGCAATGAGACGGTGCGCCAGGCCATGCATTCGGTGTTCCTCTATCACGCCATCCGGGCGGGCATGGACATGGGCATCGTCAACGCCGGACAACTGGCGCTCTATGACGACATCGAACCGGAGCTGCGCGAGCTGGTCGAGGACGTGATCCTCAATCGCCGGCCCGACGGCACCGACCGCCTGCTGGAAGCCGCCGAACGCTTCAAGACCGGCGAGAAGCGCAAGAGCGGCACCGATCTCTCCTGGCGCGAGAAGCCGGTCGGCGAGCGCATCACCCATTCGCTTGTGCATGGCATCGCCGACTTTATCGAGGCCGATACGGAGGAGGCCCGGCACCAATTCGCCCGGCCCCTGCACGTCATCGAAGGACCGCTGATGGACGGGATGAACGTCGTCGGCGATCTGTTCGGCGCCGGCAAGATGTTCCTGCCGCAAGTGGTGAAATCGGCGCGGGTGATGAAAAAGGCGGTCGCCTATCTCCTGCCCTACATGGATGCGGAAAAGCGCGAACTCGGCATCGAGGACAAGCCGGCTGCCGGCAAAATCGTCATGGCGACCGTGAAGGGTGACGTGCACGATATCGGCAAGAACATCGTCGGGGTCGTGCTCCAATGCAACAATTATGAGGTGATCGATCTGGGCGTCATGGTTCCGGCGCAGATCATCCTCGATAAGGCGCGCGAGGTGAAGGCGGACCTCATCGGCCTGTCCGGGCTGATCACGCCGAGCCTGGACGAAATGTGCCATGTCGCGGCCGAGATGGAGCGAACCGGCTTCACCATGCCGCTGCTGATCGGCGGCGCGACCACCAGCCAGGTGCATACCGCCGTTAAGATCAGCCCGAATTACAAGCGCAGCCAGGCGATCTATGTCACCGACGCGAGCCGAGCGGTGGGCGTGGTGTCCAAGCTGATGGGCGATGCCCGCGACGGCCTGATCGCGGAAACGCGCGAAGCCTATGCCAAGCTGAAGATCGCACATGAGCGCGGCAGGGAGGCGAAGTCGCGCGTCCCGCTTGCGGCGGCGCGGGCGAACAAATTCCGCATCGATTGGAGCGCCTACGCCCCACCGCGACCCACCTTCCTGGGCACGCGTGCCTTCGCCGATTATGATCTGAAGGTGCTGCTCCCCTATATCGACTGGACGCCATTCTTTTCCACCTGGGAAATCAAGGGCACCTATCCCCAGGTGCTCGGCGATAGCCGCTATGGCGCCGCCGCGCGTCCGCTGTTCGAGGATGCGCAGGCGCTGCTCCGGCAACTGGTCGCGGAGCGATGGATCTCGGCCAATGCGGTGATCGGGTTCTGGCCGGCGGGCAGCTTCGGCGATGACGATATCCGTCTTTACGCGGATGATGGCCGCGATACGCCTCGCGCCACGCTGCACACGCTGCGCCAGCAGATCGGCAGGGACGGCAGAAACAATCGCGCCAATACCGCGCTGGCCGATTTCATTGCGCCCGAGAGCAGCGGCGTCGCTGACTATATTGGCGGCTTCGCCGTCACGGCGGGCATCGGCGAGGAGGCGATCGCCGAGCGGTTTCAGCGCGCCAATGACGATTATTCCAAGATCATGGTCAAGGCGCTGGCCGACCGGCTGGCGGAAGCCCTGGCCGAGCATATGCATGCGCGCGTTCGCCGCGAATTCTGGGCTTACGCGCCGGACGAAACGCTGAGCCCGGAAGACCTGATCAGGGAGCGCTACCGCGGCATCCGTCCGGCGCCGGGCTATCCCGCACAGCCGGACCACACGGAGAAAGCGACGCTGTTCGACCTGCTTGGCGCAGAAGCCGCCGCCGGCATTCGCCTGACCGAAAGCTTCGCCATGATGCCGGGCGCGGCCGTATCCGGTCTCTATCTGGCGCATCCGGAGAGCCATTATTTCGGCGTCGGCAAGATCGAGCGGGATCAGGTCGCCGACTATGCCCGCCGCAAAGGCTGGCCGTTGCAGAAAGCCGAGAAGTGGCTGGCTCCGATCCTCAATTACGAGCCCGCGACCGAGGAGCGCACCCTGCCCGCACCGCGCGCGGCAAGCTGACGAAGGGCACGCGATTGCCTGCGGGTGAGGGCGAAGAGCCAGAGCCTCTCAGGCGTATACGGCCATGACGAGCCTCTGGCATCCTCCGCCCCCACGATCGTCGGGTTGCGCCGGCGGAGACCGACCCCGCGCCGGTCACATGCCTGGGCGGTTGGAAAGCCGGTCACAGGTTTCCAGACAGGTCTTCACGCGCGACACGCACTGCGCTTTCTGGCGGATACCCATGCATTCGTCGAAATCGGTGAAGCAGGCGTTCCAGCAGCCATTGCCGCTGCCACTCGCACTGCGGATGTCGCGCGCAAGCAGCACTCCGCCGTGCAAATGTCCTGGCGACGGCGACATGGATCGATGCGCGACTGAAGCAATGGCGGCCGCGCGAGATTGCGTACCCGCATCCGGTGCTGCTTCTGCGGCAGCGGCGGCGCAGATGGTCAGGATTGCGAGGGCGGTTGCCTGAAATATTGTTTTGGACATGACACTCACCATTGTTGCTGTGAATTTTTCGTGGAGGCAGGCGGTCTGTCCGCCTTCAATGTCGTCCCAGGCGGGCGGCACCCCCGAGAAGCGAGCGGGTACTGCCGAGAGCCGAGGATACCGCTCCCTGCGGCGTGTTTCCCGTAAGGCCCGCGGCGGTCGCCGGACCGTCTCCGAAGGACGCCGGGCCTCCGGAGGCAGATCCGCCGCCGTTCAGCGGATTAAGGAGCCCGCCCTGGCGGAGACCCAGGCCGTCTGCCGTGTCTCGCAATGCGTCCGCCGAGGAAACGAGCCCTCCTCCGCAACCTGCGATACATCTTGCCCCGGTGTGAAGCGCTTCCCCGCCCAGCGGATCAGCAAATCTATTCGGCAACAGCGCGCGCTCGCCCGCCCCGCCGAACAGGATTTGCCGATTGTCCCGGCCCATCTTCGCGAATGGGTCGGCAATCTTCTCGATGCCAGGCAGCAAGTTGGCGGTCTCCAGGCGATCGGGCAATTGCAACGGCATCTGGCTAGCGACGAAATGCGGATCGAGACGGGAGATCAGTTCGGGCGACACCGCGTTCAGCCGCTCCGTCAGCTTGCCGGCGCCATCGCCGACGCTCTTCAGCACGCGGCTGGTGGCATTCGTCACTACCGGCGTCACGCCGTCCACCACCTGGCCGGTCGCCGAACTGATGCCGCTGACGATCCGATTGGCCGCGGGCGCCAAGTCGCCCGTCGCCCTGCCGAGCGTGCCGGTGAGGCCATGTGCCAGGGTTTCGGTGCTGTCCAACAGGCTGTGCGCCGTACCATGCAAGGCTGAGGCGAGTGCCTGGACTGTGCCGTCGGTCGTCGTGACGATAGCGTCCACGGACTGTCCCAATCCCCCCAGCAATCCCGTCGTCAGGCCGCCCGACTGGTTGATTAGAGCGCCGACGGATGCGCCTTCAGGGCCTAAGACGTCCGACAAAAGCGCGTCCGCGCGTGCTGAAACCGTTTCGGAGATCAAATCGATCGTTTGACGCGGCGCGCCGAGGAGCGTCTGCACGGCTCCGGCCACCTTGCCGACTGCCTCTGCGGCCCAGGAAACCCCTTCCCGCAGCGCTGCTGCCATCCTATTCAGCAGCCCACGCAATGCCCGCGCGGCGCTTCGCGCATACGCAGCAACCGTCGCCAGCGCGGCTCGCGCGTCAGCGGAAACAGCCTCTCCGAAGCCGATGCCGCCGCCCCCCAGCGAGCCTGTAACGAGCGCGCCATCTTGAGGCGGATCAAGGATCACGCCGACGCCAGAATCGCCCGACTGCACGAAAGCGCCACCCGCCCCGGCAGACGAATACGTCACGCCGGGAGCCATCAGCGAAAATGCCATGAGCGTGGGAAAGCCGCTCGTCAGAGCAGATACGGTGTCGGTTTTCGGGGCGGGCTGATTCTGCGCCGGTCTTGCCCGCGCCGGATCGAGTTTCAGAACCGGCAAATTGGGTGACTGCGTGTAGATGAACACGAACGCCGCCGCGCCGCCTGCCGCCCGGACCGAGAAGCCGCCGATATTATAATTGATATCTAAAAATCCCGGCAGGGTCGCAAGCATCACCGCCCCCGACAGGGACAGAATGATCTTCAGAAAATACATACTGGATTGAGATAATTCGTGATCCTGAAAGATCATGTACGTGGTAAGTATAATTACCCATGCCATAACCAGAGAGGCGATAACGCGTTCGGTTCTGTAGATTGGAGATGCAGGCTGGACCTGCTGACCTTGGGTACTCATGGGAACAAACCGCCAGAATTATACAAAATTTTATAAAACAAACTTTGCAAAAAGATTAGACGGCTTGCAAGCCACCTATGGAATCGTCGCTCCGAGTATAAATTTTCCTAAATCGCCAGCATGCAACTCTGGATTGCGTTAAACTCGGCGATTCGGGCTTTGGGCAAATTCAAGCTGCTGATCAGGATTTTTACTTATGCAACCTTTGGTATCGGTGCTGCAGTAGTTCCACTGTGGAAAACCATTGAGAAAGATTAGATTTTGTTGCATTGGCGCAACGTTATTGCCTCAAGCGACAGCAAAACTCGCGCCCGGCCAGCTTGCCGAATGCCGACATGCCAAATTCCTATCGCCTCCAGCACAAAATGCTAAAAGCGGCCGTATGAGTGAGAGCCGTAACTCCGTTTGAACCATTCCCCGCGCTTGGACGACCTATGGATCGAAGACGCGCAGACACAGCGACGGTGCGGCGATGAGAGCCGCCACAGACAAGGATCTGATCGAGCGTATCGCCGCTCGCGATCAGACCGCCATGACCGTCCTTTATGCGCGCCACCACGTCCGGCTTTACCGCTATCTGGCGAGGCTGACGCGCAACGAGGCCATAGCGGAAGAGCTCATGAACGAAGTTTTTTTGGAGTGCTGGCGTAAGGCGGATCGTTTCGAGGGCCGGTCCGCGGTCTCCACCTGGCTATTTTCGATCGGCCATAACCGGGCGATCAGCCAGATGCGCAAGCGCGGCGAGGATCAGCTCGACGATGACGCCACGGCCCAGCTCGCGGATGAGAGCGACACGCCCGAAATCACCGAGCAGAAGCGCGACAAGGCCGCGATCATGCGCGCCTGCATGGACCGCCTTTCCGCCGATCACCGGGCCATCATCGATCTGGTTTATTATCAGGAGGCGTCGGTGTCGGAAGCTGCCGAGATCCTGGCCATTCCGGAAAACACCGTGAAGACTCGCATGTTCTACGCGCGCAAGAAGCTGGCCGAGCAGATGCGGGAGGCCGGGCTTGACCGGGGATGGCCATGACCGACATGCAAAGCCGTGAGGCCCAGGAGATCGACGAGCTGCTCCCATGGTATGAGCGGGGCACGCTCGATCCCGCCGAGATGCGCCGCGTCGAAGACTATCTTAGAGCGCATCCCGAAATGCAGTTCCGGCTCGGTCTGATCCGCGAGGAGCTGGCCGAGACGGTAGCAGCGAATGAGAGCCTGGGCATGCCGGGCGGCGCGTCGCGAGAGCGGCTCTTTGCGGCGATCGCCGCCGAAGCGTCCACCGCCCCGCGTCTCCGCAGCCGCCTGAATGTCTGGTGGCGGACATGGCTGCCCGACGGCATGTCGCCGCGCCTGGGGCTTGCCGCCGCGGCCGCGTGTCTGGTGATCGCGCTACAGGCGGCGGCGCTGATCGCATTCACCTTTGCGCAGCCGGACGGCGGCTACAAGGTCGCATCCGGTACTGAGCCGGGGCAGGCGCACCGCGCCAGCTATTTTCTGGTCCGCTTCACGGATAACGCCAGGGCAGCCGACATCGCCGCATTGTTGAAGACCTTCGATGCCGTGATCGTCGACGGCCCCAAGCCCGGCGGCGTCTTCAAGATCAGGGTCGCGTCCCGCACGCCCGGCAACGACGAAGCTGAGACGACAATCACGAAACTACGCGAGAAAAGTGATATCATCGCCTTCGTGATGTCCGCCGGACAATGAAGCCGGCGATGCAAAAGATAAACGCCAGGAGGACAACCGTGAGGCCCTTCACTCCGCCCGCAGTGGCAAAGCTGTTTGCCACCCTTTGCCTGGTCCTGACCGTATTCGCCCTGACATACACGCCGGCTGCCGCGCAGCAAAGCCGCTATCCTTCCAGCGGCCGTAATCGGGGCGGTGGCGGAGGTGGCGGTGGTCTGCCGGGCGCGGGCGGCTTACTGTTGCAATTCGCCCCCGCGATCATCGACAATCTCGACCGTGGCGATGGACATAAGCGGGTCAAGCCTGAACGAAAACGCCACCCCACCGAAGCCTATGATGACGACGACAATGACGACAATGACCGTCCGGCCCGAAAAAAGCGCTCAAAAACCGGGCGAGACAAGCGCGGCTATTCTGGAAAGGGCGCGCGCAGCCGCCTCGCCGCGATTCCGCCATCGCCGCCTCTCCTCACGGCTCCCTTTCCACAACGGCGCGGATTGATCGGCGTGGAGAGGCCGCAATACCGGCCAGGCGAAGTTGTGGTGTTGATGCGGGGCATCGCCGACCCCGATGCGGCGGCGCAGCAGCTCGCACAGAATTTTAATCTGGTGCTGCGGGAGACGCTGCGGCTAGCGCTGCTGGGCACCAGCCGCGTCTACCGCTTCAGCATCCCGGATGAGCGGCCCGTAGAGACCGTGGCAGCAGCTTTGTCCACGATACCCGGCGTCGGTTTTGCGGTGCCGAACTCACTTTACTATCTGCAGGGCAGCGCCGCCAAGCAAACGCATGATTTGCAATATGCGCTGCCGAAAATGCGCGTTCAGGCCGCCCAGGCATTCGGGCGCGGGCGCGGCATGACCGTTGCGGTGATCGATTCCGGGGTCGATTCCACCCACCCGACGCTAAAGAACGCCCATCTCACGCTGATCGACGCAACGACGCGCGGGATCAAGGGACCCGATATGCACGGCACCGCGATCACCGGGATCATAGCGGCGAGCGGCGACATGATCGGTATTGCCCCCGAAGCCAAGATCATCGCCGTGCGTGCTTTTGCGGTGGAGGGCCTGGGCACGCCGCCTCTCACCGACGCCACCACGCTTGCTGTCGCGGTCGACGCGGCGTTCAGCCGGGGCGCGCGCATTTTCAACATGAGCTTCGCCGGCCGGCGAGAGCCGCTGCTGATCGAGGCCATCGACGCCGCCTATGCGCAAGGCGCGGTGTTCGTCGCTGCCGCAGGCAATGAGGGACCGGATGCACCGCCAGCCTATCCGGCCGCCTATGACAAGGTGATCGCCATTACCGCCACCGACGAGGCGGACGAGATCTACGATCAGGCCAATCGCGGCGGTTATGTGCTGGCGGCGGCTCCGGGTGTCAACATTCTGGCGCCGGTCATCGGTAAGGCGTTCGACTATCTCTCGGGCACCTCGTTTGCGGCGGCCCATGTCACCGGCGTCATTGCCCTGATGATGGAACGCAATCCGCATCTGACGGCGCAGGATGTGCGCGGCATTCTCGTGGATTCAGCACATGATCTGGGCGAGATCGGTCAGGACAGCGAGTTCGGCGCCGGCCTCACCGACGCCTACGGATCATTGCTGCTCGCTGGCGAGCGCTGAGCCGTTCAGCCCCGCTACCAGGATCGATGCCGCCCCCGATTCGATCGGAGCGGAGCTGCGCTCTAGGGCACGATCGGGAAAAGTGGACACCGGTTTTCCAGAAAAATCGTGCGAAACCAAAGAACTCTAGATCATGATCGTTTCCGTTTGAAGCGATCATGATCTAGCTCTTTGTTTGTGCATCGGATTTATCCAAACAGTGGGTACACTCCTCGGTCCGATGCACTAAAACATCGCGGGATGCACCCGGTCCGGCGGCGTGTGGCCGTCCAGGAAGGTCTTCACGTTGATGATGACCTTCTCGCCCATGTCGATGCGGCCTTCGAGCGTCGCTGACCCCATATGCGGCAGAACGACGACCCGCGTCGCTCTTCAGCAGGCGCGGATTGATCGCCGGCTCGTGCTCGAACACATCCAGCCCCGCCCCGGCGATCTCGCCGGCATCGACCATGCGCGCCAAGGCGTTTTCGTCGATCACCTCGCCGCGCGCCGTATTGACGATGAAGGCGGAGGGTTGCAGCAGCTTCAAGCGCCGCGCCGAGAGCAGATGATAGGTCGCCGGCGTATGGGGGCAGTTCACCGAGACGATGTCGACATGCGCCAGCATCTGGTCGAGGCTTTCCCAATAGGTTGCGCCGAGCGCCTTTTCGATTTCGGGGCTGACATGCCGCCTGTTGTGATAATTGATGCGATAACCCGAAAGCAGCCGCACGGCGCGCCACCGCCTGACCGATCCGGCCCATGCCGATGATGCCCAGCTTCTTGCCGTAAATCCGGTGGCCGAGCATCCAGGTGGGCGACCATCCGCGCCAATCTACGCCGTCCTTCAGGAATTTGGCGCCCTCCGCCAGGCGGCGGGGCACGGCGAGAATGAGCGCCATGGTCATATCGGCGGTGTCCTCGGTCAGGACGCCGGGCGTATTCGTGACAATAATGCCGCGATTGCGCGCGGTTTCCAGGTCGATATTGTCGACGCCCGTGCCGAAATTGGCGATCAGCTTCAAGTTCGGGCCGCTTTGCGATAGAACCGCCCTGTCGATCCGGTCGGTGACGGTCGGCACGAGCACGGTCGCGCTTTGCACGGCGCGGATCAGCTCATCGCGCGTCATGGGCCGGTCTTCATCGTTGAACTGCGCATTGAACAATTCGCGCATGCGTGCTTGCACGGCCTGGGGCAGTTTTCTCGTGACGATCACGAGAGGCATGTCGGAATTCATTCGGAATGTCTCCCGGATGGGGAAGTAATCTGTGAGTTTGTAATCGGCCGAGAGATGATCCGGCAAAAGTCGACATATTGTTTACCAGAACCGCGCAGTGATGACAAAGCGGGAGATGACTTGCCGGATATGGCCGCGCAGCATTAAAGCCCCGTTCCATCACTCCGACATCGCCACGAGGAGGAGACCATTGAGCCGGATTGCGATCATCCTTGCTTTGATGCTGTTTTGCGCGCCTGGCCTGATCGGCGCGCCCGCGTCGGCGCAACAAGCCGGAAATCGATCTGGCGTCGCGCAAGAAAGGTCCGAGCAGCGGCCTGCCGATGCCGCGATTCGTCAGCCTGAAAGCCGATGAGGTGAATGTGCGCAAAGGGCCGGGATGGGATCACGCCGTCGCCTGGGTGTTCCGTCGCGCCGGGCTGCCGGTGGAAGTGATCGCCGAGTTCGACGTCTGGCGCCAGGTGCGCGACAGCGAAGGCGCGACCGGCTGGGTCATCGGCTCGCTGCTCAGCGGGCGGCGCACGGTGCTGGTCGCGCCATGGCAGGCCAAGGACAAAACCATCGATCTGCACGAAGCGGCAGCCAAATCCGCGCAGGTGAGCGCAAAGCTTGCGCCTGGGGTGCTTGGCGATGTTCAGGACTGCGACGGCGCCTGGTGCCGGATCTATGCGGGCGACATTTCCGGCTATATCGGCCAGGAACTGGTCTGGGGCGCCTATCCCGGCGAAAAGGTCGATTAAAACGTCAGCGTTGAGCCGCGGCTAGCTCTCGTTTTGACGAGACGCACCAGAACGTCGATGCGCGAGATCTGCATTCCCGCGGGCGGTTCGGGAACGCCGAGCACGGGAATCGTATCGCTCTGCGACGTCCATCAGCGCGCCGTCATGCTCGAAATAGAAATGATAGTGGTCGGAGGTGTTGGTGTCGAAATAGGTCTTGGCGCCTTCGATCGCCACCTCGCGCAACAGGCCGGCCCCGGTGAATTGATGCAGCGTATTATATACGGTCGCCAGCGAAACCGGTATGGCGTCGCGCACCGCTTCGTCATGCAGCATTTCGGCCGTCACATGCCGGTCGCCCTTGCCGAACAGCAGCGACGCCCAGCGCGACGCGCTGCTTGGTGGGGCGCAGCCCCGCCTGCTTCAGGCGTTCGGCGACCTCGGAGCTGGATACGGGAGCCGTTCGTCAATGTGCTAATGTCCTTGCATGCCACTTGCAAAAATATATTGTGTAGCCGCTTTCATAGCAACTATATGCACGTCTCGGTAGCTTTCCCGCAAGAGCACTCGGGCGGACTTTCGCGGCGTCACCCGTTTATGTTAGGTAACACATGTTTAAACGGGAAGCACCTTCTCTCCCGCTCATGGATCATATCAGAGGTACGATGGCTGAACGCCAACAGGCATATGAATACGAGGATCTCCTGGCCTGCGGGCGAGGCGAGCTGTTCGGTCCCGGCAATCCGCAATTGCCGCTGCCGCCGATGCTGATGTTCGACCGGATCGCGCATATCGCCGAAACGGGCGGCGAACACGACAAGGGCCAGATCGTCGCCGAGCTTGGAGGTCAAACCCGATCTCTGGTTCTTTCACGTGCCACTTCAAGGGCGATCCGGTCATGCCGGGATGCCTCGGCCTCGACGCCCTGTGGCAGATGCTGGGATTTTTCCTCGGCTGGGTCGGCGGTCAGGGCCGCGGACGCGCGCTCGGCGTCGGCGAGGTCAAGCTCACCGGCATGGTCACGCCCGCGGTCAAGCGGCTCGAATATATCGTCGATCTGAAGCGGGTCATCAGGCGCAAGCTGACGCTGGGCATCGCCGATGGTCTCGTCAAAGCCGACGGTGACTACGATTTACATCGCCAGGGATCTGCGCGTCGGGCTTTTGGAGGCCCAATCCGGGCAGACCGCCGCCGCCAGCGCCTAAAAACGCGCGGACCGATGCGGGGCGTGCCGAAAGACCGGGTGAGGAACAACAGGGGTTTCCATGAGACGCGTCGTGGTTACAGGCTTGGGCATCGTGTCCTCGATCGGCAATAACGCACAGGAGGTGCTGGCGTCTCTTGCGTGAGGGGCGCTCAGGCATCGTCAAGGCCAAGGAATATGCCGAGCTGGGCTTCCGCTGCCAGGTGCACGGCGCGCCCACCCTCGATCTGGAGAACGCCATCGACCGCAAGGTTCGCCGCTTCATGGGCGCGGGCGCGGCCTGGAACTACATCGCCATGAAGCAGGCGATCGAGGATGCCGGACTGGAAGAGAGCGACGTCTCCAATGAGCGCACCGGACTGATCATGGGCTCCGGCGGTCCCTCGACGCGCGCCATAGTGCAGGCCGCCGACACGACCCGCTCCAAGGGGCCGCGCAAGGTCGGACCGTTCGAAGTGCCCAAAACCATGTCGAGCACCAATTCCGCTACGCTCGCCACGCCCTTCAAGATTCGCGGCGTGAACTACTCCATTTCATCGGCCTGCTCGACTTCGGCGCATTGCATCGGCAATGGGGCCGAGATGATCCAATGGGGCAAGCAGGACATCGTCTTTGCCGGCGGCGGCGAGGAACTGGATTGGACCTTGTCCGTGCTCTTCGATGCCATGAACGCCATGTCGTCGGATTTCAACGACACGCCGGAGAGGTCGAGCCGCGCCTACGACCTGCGCCGCGACGGTTTCGTCATCGCTGGCGGCGCCGGCGTTCTCGTGCTGGAGGAACTGGAGCACGCCAAGGCGCGCGGCGCCAAGATCTACGCCGAACTGGCCGGCTACGGCGCCAATTCGGACGGCTATGACATGGTGCAGCCATCCGGGCGAGGGCGCTGCGCGCTGTCATCAAGCTGGCGATGAAAGGGCTTGAGCTGCCCATCGATTACATCAATCCGCACGCCACCTCGACCCCGATCGGCGATCTCAGGGAAATCGAAGCGATTCGCGAGCGTCTTCGGCAGCGACATTCCGCCGATCTCGGCCACGAAATCGTTGACCGGGCCATTCCCTCGGCGCGGCGGGGGTGCAGGAAGCGATCTATTCCCTGCTGATGATGAAGAACGGATTTATCTGCAAATCCGCCAATATCGACGAACTTGATCCCGCTTTTAATGATGTTCCCATTGTCCGAGAGCGTCTGGACAATGTTGAGTTAAATTGCGTAATGTCGAACAGCTTTGGGTTCGGGGGGACGAATGCCACGCTGATCTTCAAGCGCTACAACGCCTGAGGCATTCGGTCGCGCGGCCGAGGCCGCTGAGCAAATTCAGATACCGAGAGCAGCCATGACAGGGATCGATATCGCCAAGCCGGGGCCGATGATGGCGGGCAAGCGCGGGCTAATAATGGGCGTCGCCAACGAGCGGTCCATAGCCTACGGCATCGCACGCGTTCTGGCTGGGCATGGAGCGGAACTGGCCTTCACCTACCAGGGTGACGCGTTCGGGCGGCGCGCCGTGCCGCTGGCCCGCGCGCTTGGCGGCACCATCATCGCGCCATGCGATGTGCTGGACCTTGCTTCGGTGGATGCGGTGTTCAGCGAGATCGCGCGAGAAATGGGGCTCGCTCGATTTCGTCGTCCATGCGCTGGCCTTTTCCGACCGCAATGAGCTGAAGGGCCGCTACGCCGATACCAGCCGCGAGAATTTCACCAACACCATGGTGATCTCCTGCTTCTCCTTCACCGAGATCGCCAAACGCGCCGCCGCGCTGATGCCGCACGGCGGATCGCTGATAACGCTCACTTATGCCGGATCCACCCGCGTCGTGCCGCGCTATAATGTGATGGGCGTGGCAAAAGCGGCGCTTGAGGCGTCCGTGCGATATCTGGCCATGGATCTCGGGCCGCAGAACATCCGCGTCAACGGCCTGTCGCCCGGACCGATGCGCACATTGGCGGGCGCCGGCATTTCCGACGCGCGGGTGCTGTTCAACTTCCAGAAGATGCATTCGCCGCTCGGCCGCACACCGACGCTGGACGAGGTCGGCGGCTCGGCGCTTTATCTGCTGTCCGACCTGTCGACGGCGGTGACCGGAGAGATCCACTACGTGGATTCCGGCTACAACACCGTCGCCATGCCGCGCCCGGAGACCATCAAGGAGAGCGGCGAAGGAACAGCGCTCGTCAACGGCAACGGCAACGGAGCTGGACCCGATCTTGAGGTCAAGACGCAGGCCGCCGCTGAGTAAGTGCCGCGGCTGACGCCGAATCCGGGTGAGACGAATGCGCTTCGTCAGGAACGGATCGCCGAGCGTGCTCATTTCTTGACGCGGTGGACAGCCTTCTGGAGTTCCGCCTTTCGCATCGCAGAGCGCCCCTCGATATCGAGCAGGCACGCTTGGTTCAGCAGCTCGGCCTTGGTGGCTTGAGACTGTTTGGCGGCGGCGGTGCCGGTTGAGCGTTGCCGCGCCGTCTTTTTCGCCACGTCTTTCGGCTGGCTGGAAAACTGCCTGCCCTTTTTCATATCGGCGCGCTTTTTAGCGCTCGTCTTCTGATATTCCGCTTCTGAAAGCGCAGTGCGCGCCTTCTTCGGCAGATAACGCTCCCTCGCGGCTGTTGCGGCCCGATTTCGTGCCCCAATCCTCTTCAGTCCATCGCCTGAGCGCGTTGTCCACCGATTTCGTGCCGAGATAGCCGCCGCCGCGCTTCTTATATTCCTGCCGGTTCCGGGCGCGATCTGCGGCTACGCGGCCTTTTGCATATGAATGTCAAGATTGGTAATCGTCGGCTGCCGGCCGTTGAGAGGATTGTCCGGATCCCAGGCGTAGCTCATCGTCTCGAACCGCCCGCCCAGCGCGTCATAGATGAGCAGCTTGCCGGTGAGCGACTGGCCGATGCCGAGCAGCTCCTTCAGCACTTCGGTCGCCTGCAAGGTGCCGATCACGCCCGCGACGGCGCCGAGGACGCCCGCCTCCTCGCAGCTTGCGACCGTGCCCGGTGGCGGCGCTTCCGGGAAGATGCAGCGATAGGAGGGGTTGGGATTGCCGTCCTCTCCGGTCTCGAAGGCGCGGAAGGTCGAGACATAACCGTCGAACGGCCCAAGCGCGCCGAACACCAGCGGCTTGCCCGCCAGATAGCAGGCGTCATTGACCAGATAGCGGGTGCCGAAATTGTCCGAGCCGTCCGCGACGATGTCGTAGCCGCCTATGAGATCGAGCGCATTCACCGCCGTCAGCCGTTCCGCGACGATGTCCGCCACCACATGCGGATTGATGCCGCTCAGGGTTTGCGCCGCGCTGTGCACCTTCAGCACCCCGACGCGCTCGGTCGCATGCACGATCTGGCGCTGGAGATTGTCGAGCGAAACGTGGTCATCGTCGACGATGCCGATATGGCCGACGCCCGCCGCCGCCAGATACATCAGCAGCGGCGAGCCGAGCCCGCCCGCCCCGATCACCAGCACGCGCGCGTCCTTCAGCTTCTGCTGGCCGGCGCCACCGACCTCCTTCAGCAGCAAATGCCGCTTATAACGTTGGATTTCCGAGCCGCTGAGAGCCATCCGCTTGCCTTAACCCTTACCTACCCGTCGAACCGAAGCCGCCCGCGCCCCGAGCACTCTCCTCAAGCCGGACCACCACCTCAAACGAGACCCGCACCACCGGGGCGACAACGAGCTGGGCAATCCGCGTGCCGCGCTCGATCGCGAAGGTTTCGAGGCCCAGATTGGCGAGCAGCACCTTCACCTCGCCGCGATAATCGGCGTCGATGGTGCCCGGACTGTTGAGCACCGTCACGCCGTAATTCAACGCCAGACCCGAGCGCGGGCGTATCTGCCCCTCGAACCCCGCCGGAATTTCCAGCGCCAGGCCGGTGGGCACCAGAACCCGCTCGCCCATCGGCAGAAATACGGTCTCATCCTCGGCCAGCGCGGCAATGAGGTCCATCCCCGCCGCCCGATCCGTCTGATAGCTGGGCAGCGGCAACCCCTCGCCATGTGGCAGGCGCTGCAAGCGAATGACCGCCTGACGGCCATTCCCGAAAAACGGCATGTTGACCATCCCGCTACTCCGCCGCCGCCGAATGCGCGCGTCCGGCTCCGCTCAGAAAAGCGCCAGCACGCTGCATCAGCTCTTCGGCAACCGCCTCTTTCGACATTTTCGGCCAGCTCTCCACCCCTTGCGCGGTGACAAGCTGCACCTGGTTCTCACGACCCCCCATAACGCCCCTCTCCAGTGATACGTCATTTGCCACGATCCAATCGCACCGCTTCGACGCCAGCTTCTTCTTGGCGTAGCCGACCACATTTTCGGTCTCGGCCGCGAAACCGATCACGAGCGGCGGACGCAGCGATGCATGTTTGGCAATCGTTGCCAGGATATCGGGATTCTCAACAAGCGCGAGGGCTGGAACTCTGGCTTTTCCACCTTTCTTAATCTTTTCGTCATGATTTTCGGCGGTTCGCCAGTCGGCGACCGCCGCCGCGAATATGCCGATGTCCGCGGGCAGCGCTTTTTCGACCGCTGCGAGCATGTCCCGAGCGGTTTCGACGCGAATCACTGTCGGCGCCTTCCGGTGGGGCAATGGCGACCGGCCCCGAGACCAGCGTCACGCACGCACCGAGCCGGGCGGCGGCGGCGGCGATGGCAAAACCCTGCCTGCCCGATGAGCGGTTGGCGATATAGCGGACCGGATCGATAGGCTCATGCGTCGGGCCGGCGGTAACCAGCACATGCTTGCCCGCCAGCGGCAGCGTGGCATCGCCCCTCAGCAGCGCGGCGGCGGCATCGAGGATGTCAGCCGGTTCCGCCATGCGGCCCACGCCCCACTCATTGCAGGCCATCGCGCCTTCGCCTGGGCCGGCGAAGCGGACACCGTCGGCGCGAAGCTGGGCGATATTGCGCTGCGTCGCAGGATTGTCCCACATCTTCCAGTTCATCGCCGGCGCGGCGAGGATCGGCTTGTCGGCCGCCAGCAGCACAGCCGTCGCCAGATCGTCGGCGAGGCCATGCGCCATGCGCGCCAAGAGATTGGCGGTCGCCGGCGCGATAATGATGACGTCGGCCTCGCGGGAGAGGCGGATATGCCCGATCTCGGCCTCGTCCTTGAGATCGAACAGCTCGGTGAAAACCTTCTCCTCGCACAGCGTCGCGACCGAAAGCGGCGTGACGAAATGCTGCGCGCCTTCGGTCAGCACCGCCCGAACGCGCGCGCCCCTTTCGCGGGCACGCCGGATCAGGTCGAGCGACTTATATGCGGCGATGCCGCCGCCGATGATGAGCAGGATGGATTTGCCGTTCACGGCGTTGATCCCGAGCCGTTGCTTCGCCAATGCAGCTTTACGCTTATATCATAATGATGAAGGGAGTTCGCCAGAGGGCCGGCAAGCTAAGCGTTGCCGATCAGCACCCCGGCTGCGAACACGATCAACCCGCCTAGAACGACCTCGAAAGCCGCGCGCAGGAAATGCGTATCCAGATAGCGCGCCCTGATCCAGGCGATGACCCATAGCTCGATCATCACCACGATGGCCGAAATCGTCGTGGCGAGATTGAAATTGCTGATGAGATAGGGGAGCGTGTGACCCAGGCCGCCGATGGCCGTCATCAATCCGGTGATGAAGCCGCGTATCCACGGCCGCCCGCGTCCGGTCAGCGATCCGTCATCGGAGAGCGCTTCCGCAAAGCCCATCGAGATGCCCGCACCGACCGAGGCCGCCATGCCGACCAGAAACGTTTCCCAGGTGTTATGCGTCGCGAAAGCGGCGGCGAAAAGCGGCGCGAGCGTCGAAACCGACCCATCCATAAGCCCTGCAAGGCCAGGCTGCACCACCTGCAGCACGAAGATGCGCTGGCGCGTTTCGTCCTCTTCCTCGCGTGCCGAGCCGGTCAGATGCAGTTCCTTCAGCCGATGCGCCAGCGATTCGTGCTCGCGCTCGGCGGCGGCGAGATCGCCGAGCAATTTACGCGTCTGTGCATCGGTGGCGCGCGTCACCGCCCGCTCATAGAACAGCCGCGTCTCATATTCCAGCTCCTCGGCCTGGCGCCGTACCGCCTCCAGCCCCAATGGCCGCACCAGCCATAGCGGACGATGGGTGACGAAGCCGCGAACGTCATGCGGCCGTATGAGCGGGATATGGGTGCCAAACTTCTCCGAATAGAGCGCGATGAGATGCCCGCGATGTTCGTCTTCCTCCTGCGCCAGTTCAATGAAGACCTGGGCGGATGCGGGAAACTTCTCTTTCAGGCCGTCGGCATAGTCCCGGTAGATGCGGGCATGATCTTCCTCCAGCGAAATGGCGAGCGCGAGAATCTCGCGATCGCTGAGCTGCGCAAACTGCTTCATATGGTAGAACCCCCGCGCCGGCGATGTGTGAACTTAGAATGATTCTAAATATATTGGGATGCTGACGCAAGCTGTCGATGCGGCGGGCGGGCGAGCTCGCGATCCTAAAGCTTTGCCGGCACCAGAACCGGTATTCCGACCGCGCCCAAGGGCCATTCGGTGCCCTTCCTTACGCATTTGAGCCGGTATTCGCGCAACCATAGAACCTGCGTTCCGATTTTCTCGGTATTATCGACGCAGGCCCGCACCAACGCGACCCTTTCGGCCCAGCTGTCCGCCTTCTTCCACGCCTTTTTGTCCCGCTTGGTCCGCCCGCAACCGACGCAAACCCCGCGAATGTCTTCGCAGATGTCAATACAGGGCGATGGTACTTTCTTGTGCTTGCTCAATGACCCGGTCCTGTCCCGCATACCCGCTTCGTAATGCGAGGCATTAAACCCTATGCGTTGGGCGGCGTTCCTGCGGGAGCAACAATTCGCGCACTTCCCTCGCCGATAAAAGTCATTATGTTGACCGATGTCGGGATGAGGGGGATTTGTCCATGGCAATGCTTGCAATTGCGGGGCTGCTGTTTCTGGCCATCCACATCGTGCCCGCGACGCCGCTGCGCCGCACTGCCACCGCGGCGATTGGCGAGGGCGCCTATCTGGGCCTGTTCTCGCTGATTTCGCTCCTATCCATCTGGTGGTGGGTGCGTGCGTTCAACGCAACCGCCTATGACCCGCCGCTTTGGGCCTATCCAACCTGGTGGCCCTGGATCAAAGCCGTCATCCTGCTGTTTGCCGCCATACTTTTCGTCGGCGGACTGACCTCGCCGAACCCTACACTGCCCCAGGGCGGCAAGCTGCTGGACCGGCCCGATGTCGGACAGGGCATCTTCGCCGTCACCCGCCATCCGCTGATGTGGAGTTTCGGCTTGTGGGGCATCGCGCATCTGATCAGCCAGCCTGATTGGCGCGGGTTTTGGTTCTTCGGCATTTTCGCTCTGACCGCCATCGGCGGCGCCCTCCTCCAGGAACGGCGCAAAGCCGCGACCTATGGGGCAAGCTGGGACCGCTTCGCCGGCAAAACGTCGTTCATCCCGATGCTCGCCATCTTGCAGGGCCGCGCCAGATTAAGCCTCACCCAGGTCGGCTGGTGGCGCATCGCGGTTGCCGTGCTTCTGTGGGCGCTGATCCTGGGTCTGCATCGATGGCTGTTCGGTGTCGCGCCGCTGCCCGGCTTGGCGTGATACGATCGCGTTTGCGTTCTGTCCGATTTCCATTCAGGGGCTTTGCGCACCAAGGCTTTTCCACTATCTAATGGGCATGAGCACATCAAGCCCGACATTGAGTCCAGCCGCTGCCCCGAAATCCGCCGCAACGGAGCAGCCGGGCATGGATCGCATCCGCAATTTTTCCATCGTCGCCCATATCGACCATGGCAAATCGACGCTGGCCGACCGACTGATCCAGATGACCGGCGGGCTTTCCGCGCGCGAAATGAAGAGCCAGGTGCTCGATTCGATGGACATCGAGCGTGAGCGCGGCATCACCATCAAGGCGCAGACCGTTCGGCTGGACTACACCGCCCGCGACGGCAAGGCCTATCAGCTCAACCTCATAGACACGCCCGGCCATGTGGACTTCACTTATGAGGTCAGCCGGTCGCTGGCCGCCTGCGAAGGGTCGCTGCTCGTCGTTGACGCGAGCCAGGGCGTCGAGGCGCAGACCCTCGCCAACGTCTATAAGGCGCTGGACAACAACCACGAGATCGTGCCGGTCCTCAACAAGATCGACCTGCCCGCCGCCGAGCCGGACCGCGTCCGCCAGCAGATCGAGGATGTGATCGGCCTCGACGCCTCCGGGGCGATCGAGATCTCCGCCAAATCGGGCCTCGGCGTCGATGAGGTGCTTGAGGCGATCGTGCACCGCCTGCCCGCCCCGAAGGGCAAGCCCGACGGCCCCCTGAAGGCCATGCTGGTGGATAGCTGGTACGATGCCTATCTCGGCGTCGTGGTGCTGGCACGCATCGTCGACGGCACACTGTCCAAGGGCCAGCGTATCAAGCTGATGTCCACCGGCGCCGTACACACCATCGACCGGGTCGGCATCTTCCGGCCGAAACGCGAGATGCGCGACGCGCTGCATGCCGGCGAGATCGGCTTTTTCACCGCCGCGATCAAGGAGGTGGCCGACACGCGCGTCGGCGACACCATCACCGACGAGAAGCGCCCCGCCGCCACAGCGCTTCCCGGTTTCCAGGACTCGCAGCCCGTCGTTTTCTGCGGCCTCTTTCCGGTCGAACTCGTCGCAATTCGAGGATCTGCGCGAGGCGATGGGCAAGCTGCGCCTCAACGACGCCTCCTTCCAATATGAGATGGAAACCTCCGCCGCGCTCGGCTTCGGCTTTCGCTGCGGCTTCCTGGGTCTCCTGCATCTGGAGATCATCCGCGAGCGGCTTGAGCGCGAGTTCAAGATCGACCTCATCACCACCGCGCCCAGCGTCGTCTATCACCTGTTCATGACCGACGGCACGATGATGGAGATGCACAATCCCGCCGACATGCCCGATCCGGTCAAGATCGACCGCATCGAGGAGCCGTGGATCAGCGCCACCATCCTGGTGCCGGACGAATATCTCGGCTCCGTGCTGAAGCTGTGCGAGGACCGGCGCGGGCGCCAGAAGGATTTATCCTATGCCGGCAGCCGCGCGCTCGTCGTCTACGAACTGCCGCTGAATGAGGTGGTGTTCGACTTCTACGACCGGCTGAAATCCGTCACCAGCGGCTATGCTTCCTTCGACTATAAGATCATCGGCTATGAGCCGGGCGACCTCGTCAAGATGACGATCCTCGTCAATGCCGAGCCGGTCGACGCGCTGTCGATGGTGGTGCATCGCTCACGCTCGCAGCAGCGCGGCCGGGTCATGTGCGAGAAGCTGAAGGAGCTGATCCCCCGGCATCTTTTCCAGATCCCGATCCAGGCCGCGATCGGCGGACGCATCATCGCCCGCGAAACCATTTCGGCGATGCGCAAGGACGTCACCGCGAAATGCTATGGCGGCGACGTAACCCGCAAGCGCAAGCTCCTCGACAAGCAGAAAGAGGGCAAGAAGAAGATGCGCCAGTTCGGCCGGGTGGAGATCCCGCAAGAGGCGTTCATCGCAGCGCTGAAGATGGACGAGAATTAAGGGGCCTGCAGGCTCGCTCCCGGTCGCAGGCGGCCCAAACTCGACCGGGTATTCACGCGCGGCGATACAGTCCCGCATGCTAGGCCCCTGCCCTCCTTTCGTCGCCAAGACGCCAGCCCAGGCGTAACGATCGAAGCGGCGGATGATCGACCACGCTGATCACCCCCTCCGCGAACTGCGCCACCCGTTTCTTGCTCTCAAACTCACTCGCGACGGCCAAAGCGGAACGCGGCGTCCCCTGATCAGAATACGGCACCAAGGCGCAAGTCTTATGAGAACTTTAAAATTTATAGGTTATGCACCTTAAGTAAAACTCCTAAGCGGCTGAAATTAATCAAAATCTATTTGAGGGAATACTGTTTTTGCAATAAGCAAAGATAGTTGCCCTTTTTGATTGAGTGTACATGAGTAAAATTCGTCTCGCCCAGCACGGCGGTTATATTTTCGTCGTTCGCACGGCATTGACGCCGGCGCAGGTCGGCATCGTCCAGGATAGTTTCAAGCGGATCGGCCCTCAGGCGGCGGAAGCCAGCCGTATTTTCTACGACGAGCTTTTTCGGATTTCGCCCGAATTGCGGGATCTGTTCCCGGACGATCTGGGCGCACACAAGGTCAAATTCGTGCAGATGCTTGCCGGCGTGGTGCGGAGCCTCGATCAGGTCGCGACGATCTCCGAGGAAATCGTCGATCTCGGTCGTCGGCACATGTCCTATGATGTGGAGGATGCGCATTTTGCGCTGCTTGGAGAAGCGCTACTCTGGACGCTTGGCCGCGTGCTCGGCTCCGAATTTACGCCGGAAGTCAGGGAGGCCTGGGTGGGGGCCTACGATATGATTGCTCGCGTGATGCAGGAAGCCTCGGAAGTCTCGCATACGGCCGAAGGCTTCTACGGCGCGATCATCCGCAGCGTCATGACGTCTCAATATGGCATCTCGATCATGCAGGCCGGAAAAACGGCCGCGCCGGTCACACGCGCCGTCGAACGCGGCCAAGTCGTCCGCTTCCCGTGAGGCGTTGCCTTTTCGCGCGGCAAAAGCCGGGTCAGTAAACCCGCGCCTTGGGCTCGATATATTTCACTTCGTTAGTCAGCGTCCGGGTGTGCACCGGGCGGTAATCCAGCCGCACCGCATGCGTGCCGTAATCGGCCCATGACAGCGTGTGCTTCATCCATTCGGCGTCGTTGCGGTCGGGGAAATCCTCGCGCGCATGAGCGCCGCGGCTTTCCTGGCGCGCCACCGCCCCGGCTACCGTCACCGCCGCCTGGGCGATCAGATTGTCGAACTCCAGCGTCTCGATGAGGTCGGAATTCCACACCAGCGAGCGGTCGGACACTTTGATGTCCTCGATCGCGCCCCAGACTTCCTGAATCTTCTCGCGGCCCTCCACCAGCACCTCTTCGGTGCGGAACACCGCGCAATTGGCCTGCATGGTTTTCTGCATCTGCAACCGCAGCGCCGCCGTCGGCGTGACGCCCTCCGCATAGCGGAAGCGGTCGAGACGCGTCACCGCCTTGTCGCCCGCATCGCCCGGCAGCGGCGATTGCGACGACCCGGCTTCGATGGCCTCCGCACAGCGCAGGGCGGCGGCGCGGCCGAACACCACAAGGTCGATCAGCGAATTGGACCCCAGACGGTTGGCGCCATGCACCGAGGCGCAGGATGCCTCGCCGATGGCCATCAATCCGGGCACCACCGCATCCGGATCGCCGCCGATCGGCATGACCATTTCGCCATGATAGTTGGTGGGAATGCCGCCCATATTGTAATGCACCGTCGGCAGCACCGGGATGGGCTCGCGCCGCAAATCGACGCCCGCGAAGATTTTCGCCAATTCGGTGATGCCGGGCAGGCGTTCGGCCAGGATCTTCGGATCGAGATGGTCGAGATTGAGGAAAATGTGGTCCTTCTCCGGACCGACGCCGCGCCCTTCGCGGATCTCAACTGTCATCGAGCGCGAAACCACGTCGCGCGAGGCGAGATCCTTGGCGTGCGGCGCATAGCGCTCCATAAAGCGCTCGCCCTGCGAGTTGGTCAGATAACCGCCCTCGCCACGCGCCCCTTCGGTGATCAGCACCCCGGCGCCGTAAATGCCGGTGGGGTGGAACTGTACGAATTCCATGTCCTGCAAAGGCAGCCCGGCGCGCAGCACCATGGCATTGCCGTCGCCCGTGCAGGTATGGGCGGAGGTGCAGGAGAAATAGGTCCGGCCGTACCCGCCGGTGGCCAGGATCGTCCGTTGCGCGCGGAAACGGTGGATCGAGCCATCCTCGATGCACATGGCGGTGACGCCGCGGCAGGCGCCTTCATCGTCCATGATGAGGTCGAGCGCAAAATATTCGATGAAGAACTCGGCCGAATAGCGCAGCGACTGGCCGTAAAGCGTGTGCAGCATGGCATGGCCGGTGCGGTCGGCGGCGGCGCAGGTGCGCTGAGCCGGCGGGCCCTCGCCGAAATCGGTGGTCATGCCGCCGAACGGCCGCTGATAGATCTTGCCTTCCTCGGTGCGCGAGAACGGCATGCCGTAATGTTCCAGCTCATAGACGGCGGCGGGTGCGTTGCGGCACAGATATTCGATTGCGTCCTGGTCGCCAAGCCAATCGGAGCCCTTCACCGTGTCATACATGTGCCAGCGCCAATCGTCCGGCCCCATATTGCCGAGCGAGGCCGCGATGCCGCCCTGCGCCGCGACCGTATGCGAGCGTGTCGGGAACACCTTGGTGATGCACGCCGTCTTCAGCCCGGCCTCGGCGCATCCCAGCGTCGCGCGCAGGCCGGCTCCGCCCGCGCCGACGATCAGGACGTCATAGGTATGATCGGTGAAAGGATAGGCGCGGCCGTTGGTGCGCGGCGTGTGCACGCCATTCCCCTTGCCCTTTTCCGCCATGGTCTCAGGCTCCCAGGCTCAACTTGATGATTGCAATGACACAGGTAAGAGCGACCGCCACCGCAAGAAAGGTGTTCAGGATCAGCAGGACGAGTTTTGAGCTCTCCTTGTGAATATAGTCCTCGATAATGACCTGCATGCCGATCCGCATATGATAAGTGGCCGAAACGGCGAACAGCGAGGCGAGAACGGCCACCACCGGTGAGGCGAAATAGGCGCGCACATATTCGAGCGGTTCACCGGCCAGGCGGATGACGGAATAGATCAGGAAGACGAGCAACACGAGATTGGCCAACCCCGTCACACGTTGCGCCCAAAAGTGCTCGGTGCCGCTTTGCGCCGACCCCAGACCCTTGACGCGCGAATATGGCGTGCGGAAGCTGGTCATCACAGGGCACCCCATTTTGTCAGGCCGATGATCCACACGATCGCCGTAAGCGTCAACGACCCTGCGAGCGTGCCCCAGGATAGGAGGCGAATGGTGGTGAGATCGAAGCCGCGCCCGGTGTCCCAGACGAAGTGGCGGATGCCTCCGAGCCCGTGATGAATGAGCGACCAGCTATAGCCGAACAGAACCAGCAGCCCCACCGGTGAGGCGGCAACCGCGTTCGCCGCGTGGAAGGCGTCCGGACCGGACGCGGCCGCGGTGAGCCAGGCGGCAAGAAGGAGCGTGCCGAAATAATTGGCCGAGCCGGTGATCCGGTGCAGGATCGACATCATCATGTTGACGTAGGGGCGGAAGATCATCAGATGCGGCGACATCGGCCGCATCGGCCGCGCCTCAATTTTCGCCATCGGTCACTCCTCGATCATCGCTTACCGACCTTCTACCGCTCCGCAGCATAAGCCGCAATTGCTCAATGGATGAATACACGGGCATTCAGACCCGTTCAGGCACCGCTGGAAGGATGGCCAAGGGTCCGTATAGGCCTTCGAGCGCTCGCAATCATGAATGCATTCGGATAAACAAATGAGGGATGCGCGAAACGCATGAACGGCGTTGATGTGTTTGCACATTCTCTTGCATCCAGGATCGCCCAAAATGGTCAATAAACTGACGCTTGGTTTGCTTTATTTCGCATTCGCCATTTGCGCGGCGCCGCTTGCCGCATTACCGGCCCGCGCCGAAGTGTTCTATGACAGCATCGGCACGGGGGACAGGGAGCGGCATTTTACCCTCTTGCTGCCGGACGGCGCGCCGCAGGGCCGCCCGATGCCCACCGTCTTTGCTCTCCATGGCGGTTTGATGAACGGCCGGTCGATGCGGCGCATCTTCGGGCTGGACGAAATCGCCGAACAGGACCGGTTCGCCGTCGTCTATCCCGACGCCATCGGCAGGCATTGGAACGATGGACGCGACGGACGCAACGAAGACGTTGACGATGTGCGATTCCTGCGCAATTTGGCGGATCATCTGGTGCGCAAGGGCGTCGCCGACCCGGCACGCCTCTATCTGGTAGGGGTGTCGAATGGCGGCATGCTGACCTATCGCATGGCCTGCCAGTCCCCCGGCGTCTTCGCAGCCTATGCAGCCGTCATCGCCAATATGCCAAAGCGGGTCGCCAATCTGTGCCGGTCCGGCGGTGGCACGCCGCTCCTGGTCATCAACTCCACCGGCGATCCCTTCAATCCGTATGAAGAGGGCGATGCCGGCGAGTGGTCGCGCGGCGACGTTCTGTCGACGCTCGACACCGTCGATTTCTGGCAGCAGCGCAATGGCTGCGAGGGCAAATCGCAAGACAAACCCCTGCCTGACAAGGACGCTCGGGACGGCTCGACGGTGACGGCGAGGCAATTCGCCGAGTGCCGGACCGGCGCGCCGGTGGTGCTGCTGACGGTGGAAGGCGGCGGCCACTTGCCGCCCGGCGCTCATATCGGCAATCGGCCGATGCTGCGCGCCATGCTGGGCCGCGCCAACCAGGACATCTCGGCCGCCGACATCAGCTGGAAATTCTTCAAGCGCTTTCCGCTCGCGTCACGCTAGAGCGGGATCGCTTTAGGTGGAAGCATCTTCCCGTTGTGGCCCGTTCCAGATCTTTGCCTGGCGCGCGATCGCACGGTAAACCGGATTCCACTTTACCTGATCGCGCTCTAATGGTTCGTCTCTAACGTTGCGAACCGCTGCGATCGGAAGGGACAGGCGCCGTCAGAGGGCGCTATTTCAGCGGCAGAAACAGGTCCGCGACCGTCTCATGCTCCGGCACCTCCGGGAAGAAGCTCAGCCGCTGGCAATAGATCGGGAAGTCGCGTGCTTCCTCGCCGCTGGCCGGAAGCCAGTCGCGATAAAGGTAGAGCGCGGCGGGCTCCAGATTGTCGGTGTTGCCGACGACGCGCAGCACCGCACAACGTCCGCCAGGGATCTCGCCGGCTTTGATTTGCTCCCCATGCGCCTCGATCGGCCCGTCGGTCCCGACACAAAGGTCCACGCTATAATCGGCGGGCGAGGCAGGACGCCGCTCGGAACGCCAGACATTGAAGGTCGGACTTGTCCTGGGGTGCAGGCCAGCGGCCCTGCGCCACGCGATGAACCGCTGGATGGTGGCGCCGAGCATCGCCGGGTCGCCCCGATGCTCGATGATCGCCACCGGCGTGGGGGGCACATTGCGGATCGTCACGTCGTCAGCGATAAAAGTCTTCTGCATGAGCTTGCTCCTCGCATTGTCGAGAGGCCCGAAGGCCGCAAGCCACGGCTCCCAGTCGGGAGATTTCCGGAACGACGACGGCGATTGCCCGAACCGTTGCCGAAAGGCGCGGGCGAAGGCATCCGGTGTATCGTAACCGGCATCCATCGCTATGTCCGTCACGCTCTCGGTGTCCCTATAGGCCAGCAGGTAGGAAGCGCGCTTCATACGGGCAAGCTGGACATAGCGATGCACGGACAGCCCGAAGGTCGCCGTGAACTGCCGGTGGAAATGATATTTCGAGTAGGCTGCGATGCTGCTCAGCGCATCCAGGTCCAGATCGTCGTCCAGATGCCGGTCCATGTGATCCAGCACCCGCTGCATCCGGGCATGGTAGTTTTGAAGCGCCGCCTTCATCCCTCTGTCCTCCGTGGCAGAACCAGCTAAGCGCAAGTGAGACATGACGCGCTCGACCGATCTTGCGGTTTTGCCTGCACGCTTATGAGTCTACGGCCTGGTTCAGGGCGGTCTGAAACCTTTTCATAGCATCCCCGTACCTATTTGGATCAGCCGGACATGTCTCGCTCCGGCTCGATCGGGCAAGGCACTGGAGGAGGCAGGACATGCGCTATTTACGCGCCGTTGGACTTTGCGCAACGGCCATCGCCGCGGCTCTGGCGATCGCAGTTTCGAGCGTGGCGGCTTCGGCCGCACCGAAACACAAGGAAATTCCCGAAGACGGCTGGGTTACCTACAAAAACGATGAGCTCGGTTACAGCTTCTATTACCCCTCGACCTTCTTCGAGCCGCAAGCCATTGCCGGCGCTTCCGACGCCAAGACATTCTTGTCGCCGGACAAACGGGCCAAGATCGTCGTTTCAGCCGTCCAAAACGACGAAGGCTTCACGCTTGCGAGCTATCGCAGCACGATTTTGGGCGACTTCGGCGGCTATGAGCGGCTGGATTACAGCCCGAAGGGCCGGACCTGGTTCGTGCTGTCGGGCTATCGCGGCGAGAACATCTATTACCAGAAGGTGCTGTTCTCCTGCAGCAACCAGGTGATCAACGTCTTCAGCATCACGTTCCCCGTCGCCGACCGAACCTTCTATGAAGGCGTGATCGAGGTGATGGAGGACAATTTCCGCCCAGGCCCGGGCAAGGATACGCCAGCTGGCTGCCGATGATTCATCCGGCGTGGCTCCCAGCTGGCGCGGTGTGATCGGACCCGCCGCGATCCGTCGCTCCCCTCGCGGTGGCGGAGGGTCCGATTGCACCAATTTCGCCGCCGAGCAGGAGTTTCGGGCAAACACCCATGCGGCTTAATTGGTCCGGGAACCAAAATGGACCATAATGCTTTCATGTAAGCGGAATCACATCAGAGGCTGATCATGCGAACGACCACGACGCGCCCGAGCAGGGCGTGGGCATCGCCTCTTGTTTTCCTGATTCTGGCAGTGTCCGGTATGGCGGCGCAAGGGGCGGCTAAATACCAGCCAAGAGCTGAGGAAAACTGGGCCACCTATCATGACGCCCGCTTCGGCTATAGCTTCTATTACCCCTCGGCGCTCTTCGAGGCGGGGCAGCTTCCTGAAAATGGCGGCGGCCAGACCTTCAATTCCAAGGATGGCCACGCCAAGATCGTCGTCTTCGCCACCCTCAATGGCGAGAAATTCACCCCGGCCCAGTACCGCAATGTGATCCTCAAGGAATTCGGCGGCTATGACCGGATGGATTACAGTCCGAGCGGCCAGACATGGTTCGTGCTTTCCGGCTTTCGCGGTGAAAACATCTATTACCAGAAGGTGATGTTTTCCTGCAGGAACGGCGTCATCAACGCGCTCAGCATCACATTTCCGACCGCCGAGAAGCGGTTCTACGAGCGGCTGGTCGAGATCATCGAGGACCATTTCAAGCCGGGTCACGGGACCGATTCGCCTGACGGGTGCTGACGCGCAACGCGCTCCGTCAATCGCCCTCCCTCACCCTTGGCTTTTGCCTGGCGATAGGCTACGCATCCGGCGATGAAACCGGCAAGCCGCGCGAAACAGCCATCCCCTGATTACCTTGCCCAAGGCCGGGACTCGTTCCTCGCCGGTCGCTTTCATCTGGCGGCGGAGGCCTTCGCCAAGGCGCGCGACGCCAATCCGCGCGATGCGGTGGCGCTGTTCAACCTGGCAAGCGCCAAGGAGCGGATCGGCGACATCGACGAAGCCGCCATGCTGCTCGCGCTGGCGCTTCGGCACAGGCCCGGCTGGTTCGACCCGGCGCAACGGCTGGCGCTGCTGCTGGCGCGCTATGCGTTGCGGGCGCCGGGAGATCTCGACGGGCGCGGGCTCCTCGCGGCTTTCGGCTTCGACCGGATCGATTTGCAGCCCATCGCATCCGCCGCCGTTTCGCATTTGCTGGCACATTCGCCGCTCGGTGAGGCGGTCGCCCACGCGGAAGCGGGGCAGGCGGCGCAAGCCGCTCGCGACTGGCTGCTGCGGCGGACGCAGAAGACGCTCTGCGATCCGCTGATGCTGAATGCGCTCCATCATGGGGTGAACAGGCATCCAGGTCTGGAACGCCTGCTGACGGCGATGCGGCGGGTTCTGCTGCTGGAGGTCGCGGCCGAGCGCTTTGGAGACAAGGCGCTGACCGGCTTTGTGCTGGCGCTGATCCGGCAATGCCTGAACAATGAATATGTATTCGCCGTCAGCGACGATGAAGCCGAGGCGCTCGGTCGCCTCACGCCCGATTGGACCGCGCTTCGGAGCGGCGCGCCGGAGGAAGCTCGGCGCCTGATGCTGCAAATGCTCTATAGCCGTCAGGATGCGATGAACGGGCCGCTTTCGCCCGAACTCTGCCGCGCGATCCGGCCGCGCGCGCTGGGCGATTTGCTGGCTGGTGAACGCGCCGAGGACGCGGAAGAGGCGCGGCTCGCTGCGGACATTCCCACAATCGGACCGATCGAGGACGCCACGTCGCGCAAGGTCGCCGCCCAATATGAAGCGCATCCCTATCCGCGCTGGACCAGCCTGCAAATGCCGCGCGAGGGGAGCGCGAGGGCTGCGCTTGAAACACTCGTGTCGCCCGCCGATCTTGCGTTTTTCGACCATCCGTTCCGTGTGCTGATCGCCGGAGCGGGTACGGGAAAGCACGCGATCGCGGCAAGCGCGCGCTATGGGCAAAACGCCCAGGTGCTTGCGGTCGATCTTAGCCGGCGCAGCCTCGCCTATGCCAAGGCCAGGGCGGCGCGCTTCGGCGTCGCCAACCTGGATTTCGCCCAAGCCGATCTGCAGGCCATCCCCGATGCGGCCGGGCCTTTCGACATCATCGAAGCGGTCGGCGTGCTGCATCACATGGCTGAGCCGTTCAAAGGCTGGCAAGCGCTCATCCGGCTGCTGCGCCCGGGGGGCTGATGCTTGCCGGCCTTTATAGCGCCGCGGCGCGGCAGGACATTGCCGGATTAAGACGCGAGCCCGGATACCCCGGCCCCGGTTGCGGCGACGAAGCCGCACGCGCCTGGCGAGCGGCGCTCCTGGAGCGAGGCGGCCCGCTCACATTGTCCTATGATTTCTATACGCTCAGCAATTTCCGCGATCTCGCGCTGCATGAGAATGAGCGGCCGATCTTTCTTTCCGAGGTCGAGGCGTTTCTGGAACAGAACGGACTTGTCTTCCGGGGTTTCAGCCTGCCGCCGCTGATGACAGCGGCATTCCGCACCGAGTTTCCGGGCGAAACCCGCCCAGGAAGCCTTGCGAACTGGGCAAAGTTCGAGGAACGCCATCCGCGGACGTTTGACGCGATGTACCAGATCTGGTGCGAAAAGGCCTGACCGCGATTGCGGCAAAGAAAAAGGCGCCACAAGCGGGCGCCGTTCCTTGCTCGATGCTGAAACCTCAAGCGGGTTCAAGTACCAGTTCGGCGATAGCCAGCGCGGCATTGACGCCGGTTTGTCCCTGAACGCTGAGCGGCTGCAACGAAACCGTATCGTCCGATCCGCCGACGAGAAGATTGGCACCGCCGCCGACGCCGGCGCTAGCCCCGGCAGAAGCGCCGACATAATTGCCGGACAGAGCGCCGCGACCGATCCCGTCGGTTGGCGCAAGAACGGCCCACGTCATGATTGCCGGTCCGGTGACGCCAATATCTAGGCCGAACTTGTTGATGGAGCCGACATAGCGCTCATCGCGGCCGTCCGATGATTTGAAATGGCAGCGCAGGTCCTTGCTGGAGCCGAAGACGAAACCGGGCCCGCCTTCGACCTGGCAGGTGAGTACGCCAACACGTACGCCTTCATTCTTCTGCAGCCAAACGCAGCCGGTGCGCCTAACAATGCGACCGACAAAGCTGACGCGGCAACCAGCCTTAAGGCTTGCATTTTCATGGTTTAATCCCTCCGTTTCGGATTGTATCACGACGAAACACCGCAGCACGGGCTCAGTTCCGCCGGGGCACGCTGTTCCGCATCCGGATCGCGGGCCGCCATGGCCACCACAAAAAGCGCCTGCAGGAAGCCGTGATTGTTGAACAGCGGATTTTCCGCGAAGGACAAGGTGACCACGAAAATCACGTACAGAAACGACCAAAGCGCCGATAGCGACTTTGTGGCCAGGAACTCCCCGAAGCGACCGGTGAAATGCCCCTAAGATACCGGCAAGCAGAAAAAGCGGTCCCCAGACCCCGAACGCCACCGCCACCTCGACGAAAGTTGTTATGAAAAATTTCGAGATCCTGCTGCATCACATAGCGCAACAGCAGCACCGTGGTTTTTTCGCTTTCCCAATAGCCGCGAAAGCCATAGCCAAGCCAAGGCTTTTCCAGAAAGGCGTCCCAGCCGAAATCCCACAGGACGGTGCGGCCGGTCAAGCGTTGCGTCCTTGCCGACGCTGCCGAGCACCGCTTTGACCGGATCGTAGCCGCTCACCAGAATGAGCACGACCGCCGCCACGCCGATAAGGCATACGCCGCCGATACAGGCGCCTGCAAAGTTCACATTGGCCCGGTATAGCAGCGCCATGGGAAGCAGCCCGCCGGTGATCACAACGGCGATAAGCAGCGAGGACGCCGATCCCGACATCACCAGCAGCACCGCCGCCATGAGAAAGCCGATGGCCGGTCAGCAACGGCCGCCAGTCCCTGGGTAAACAGGCAAAGGCTGTTGATGATCTGAAGCAGCATGAAGCTGCCAAGCACATTCTTGTGCGTAAAGGCGCCGCCTCCCGGAAATCCGGGCGCCAGATGCGGCGCCACCAGGTTGACATAGAAGGAAATGAGCTGGGTGGGCAGGAGCGCGAGGAACAGCAGCTGGATGAGCCGCGTGCGCGGTCTGGAGGTTGCAAAGCAGGAAACCCATCAGGATCGGTGAAGAAAAGCTGCAGGCCATAATAGAAGCTCAATGCGGGTTTGAGCGACCAGATCGCCGGAAATACAGGCGAGCAATCCCCAGCCGATCAGGATTTTGTTGCGCCGCGCAAAGGCCAGGACCTGTCCCGGACAGGTTAACAGACCAGCCGACCACGAACAGGTCCGCCAGCAGCCAGACATAGCGCTCACCCGCGAAAAACGCCGGCAGCACAGCCCGCAAGGCCGGTGCTGGCGCCGAGCAGGAAGGCAAAGCACGACGCGGCGACGAGATTTTCCCGCGAAAGCACGATGCGCCCAATGGCTGCCCGCGCTGGCTGCGTCGCCGTCGGCGGGGGCAAGGCCGTGAAGCGGTTGTGTCGCTCATGCATGAGCGTGCCGCGCGCTGCTGCCTACGTACCGTTATTCTTTTCATCAACAAATTGATGCCAACCATCTTAAATGCTGCTATCCGGTTCTCGCAATACGGGAAATGGCGAGGCTCGCTCGCGCTTACCGTTCAACCATGAATAGGGGCCAAATTGATGAAAGTCCTGGTCAGCGGTCATTTGGGATATATCGGCACGGTCATGGTGCCGATGCTGATGAAGGCGGGGCATGAAGTCATCGGCTGCGACAGCGATCTTTACGAGCGCTGCACCTATGAAGCGGGCGGCAGGATCGTGCCGACGTTCCCGCGCTGCGCAAGGACATTCGCGACGTCACCGCAGCGGACCTGGACGGCATCGACGCGGTCATTCATCTGGCGGCGCTCTCGAACGATCCGCTCGGCAATCTCAACCCGGAAGTGACCTTCAGCATCAACCATCAGGGCAGCGTCAGTCTCGCGAAAGCCGCCAAGCAGGCCGGCGTCTCGCGGTTTCTGCTGGCGTCGTCATGCAGCAATTACGGCCGCTCCGGCGAGGAGATGATCGACGAAACCGGCGCACTCAATCCGGTCACCGCCTATGGACAAACCAAGGTCTGGTCGGAACGCGACATCGCGCCGCTCGCCGATGACGGTTTCTGCCCGGTGTTCCTGCGCCCCGCAACCGCCTATGGCGTCTCGCCGCGCATGCGCTTCGACATCGTGCTCAACAATCTCGTCGCCTGGGCCGTCACCAAGGGCCTCATCTACCTGAAATCCGACGGCACGCCCTGGCGGCCGATCGTCCATATCGAGGATATTTCGCGCGCCTTCATCGCCGCGCTCGAAGCGCCGGAGCAGCGCGTTCGCAATCAGGCGTTCAATGTCGGCCACAGCGAGCACAATTACCGCATCCGCGATCTGGCGCAGATCGTCGCCGATGTGGTGCCTGGCTGCCGCCTCGAATTCGCGCCGGACGCCGGACCCGATACGCGCTCCTACCGCGTCAGCTTCGAAAAGATCGCCCGCACGCTTGCCGGAGTTCAAGCCGCAATGGGACGCGCGACGCGGCGCCGAGCAGCTTTACGAGGCCTACAGCAAGTCCGGGCTGACGCTGGACGAGTTCGAAGGCCCCCGTTATCAGCGCATCAGCCACATCAAGAAGCTGATGGCCGACGGCATTATCGGGCCGGATTTGCGCCACCTCGCCACGCAGCCAGCGGGCGCCCCCGCAATGGCAAGCTGACGCCGGTGCCGGAGGCGGAAGACGCCGCGTTTGCCGGTGCCCTGGGTGCCACCCCGACCGGCGAGGAGATTTACGCGCTCGCCGCCCGAGCTTTACCCTATCTGCCGCAGCATCACCGGCGACGGGGTGCGCCAGACGCTGCAAATTCTCGGCCGCGCCTTCGATTTGCAGATCAGCTGAAGTGCCGACGGGCACGCCGGTCTTCGACTGGACCGTGCCGCGCGAATGGACCATCCGCGACGCCTATATCAAGAACGAGGCCGGGCGAGCGCGTCGTCGATTTCCAGGCCCATTCGCTGCATGTGCTGAATTACAGCGCGCCGGTGCGCACGAGGCTGCCGCTCGCCGAGCTGAAGCCGCACATTCACACGCTGCCCGACCAGCCCGATCTGATCCCCTATCGCACGTCCTATTACGCCGAACGCTGGGGCTTCTGCATGGCGCATGACCGGCTCGCCGCGCTGCCGGACGGCATCTATGAAGCGGTGATCGACGCCTCGCTCGCCGACGGGCATCTGACCTATGGCGAATATCTGCATCGGGGAGAGACGGAGGACGAATTCCTCCTGTCGGCGCATATCTGCCACCCCTCGCTGGCGAACGACAATTGCTCGGGGCTGGCGCTGCTGACGCTGCTGGCGAAAAGCCATGGCGGGCGTGAAAACGCGGCTGAGCTACCGCTTCATCTTTGCGCCGGGCACCATCGGCGCCATCACCTGGCTCGCCCGCAACGAAAGCAATGCCGGGCGCATCAAGCACGGGCTCACCGTGTCCTGCGTCGGCGATGGCGGCGGTCCGACCTACAAGAAAAGCCGGCGCGGCGATGCGACGATCGACCGGGTGATGACGCATGTGCTGAAGGCCGCCGCGCCCTCGCCCGACATCATCGATTTCTTCCCCTACGGCTATGACGAGCGGCAATATTGCTCGCCCGGCTTCAATCTGCCGGTCGGCATGTTCCAGCGCAGCCAGTTCGGCACATTTCCGCAATATCACACATCGGCCGACAATCTCGATTTCATCCGGCCGGAGCATCTGGCCGCGTCCTTCAACATGATCGCGGCGGCGATCGAAATCATCGAGCATGACCGCCGCTATATCAACCTGTCGCCCAAATGCGAACCGCAGCTTGGCAGGCGCGGGCTTTACGGCGCGATCGGCGGCGATAAGGATGCGGCGGCAAAAAACATGGCCATGCTCTGGGTGCTGAACCTGTCGGATGGCGAGCATTCGCTGCTCGACATCGCCGAACGCGCCGCCCTGCCCTTCGCCATCGATACGCGCCACCGCAAAGCTGCTGGAGGAGCATGGGCTGCTGGCGCCCGCCGAATCCTCGCCGATCAGGTGAAATCCGGCCAGGCGCGGTCTTTGTCCGACATCACCGTGACCGGCAGCGGCCAGTCGATCCCGAAGGCCGGATCGTCGAACCGCACCCCGCTCGCGGCGGCAGGTTCGTAGAAGGCGGAGATCAGATAGGCCATTTCCACGTCGTCGGTCAGCGTCTGAAAGCCGTGCGCGAAGCCCTTGGGGATGTAGAGCCGGTGGCGGTTCTCCGCCGTCAGCTCGAAGCCCTGCCAGCTGCGGAAGGCGGGCGACCCGGGCCGCAGATCGATGATGACGTCGAGGATCGCGCCCTTCAGGCAGGTGACGATCTTCACTTCGCCATGCGGCTCGGTCTGGAAATGCATGCCCCGCAGCGTGCCTTTTCGGGTGGACGCCGAAATCGAATGCTGCACGAAATCGTCTCCAGCCCCCGCTCGGCCATCTCTCGCGCGCAAAAGGTCCGGGCAAAGAAGCCGCGTTCGTCGCGCACCGGCTCCGGTATGATAAGGCATGCATCCGGCAGATCGGTGGCTTCGATGCGCATGGAGAGTCCTTGGATTGTCGCACGTTTTGCGGGAGCTTAATCCGTTTGCGCAACCATACCATCCGGGAATTGCAATTTGCACCGGCTGTTTACATTTCCTCCTGCACCTGAGCGTAGGCGATCAGCGCGAACAAGGCCGTGCCGCCGAACACATTGCCAATCAGGATGGGCAGCAGCAGCCCGCCGAACGCTTTCGCCACGGAGATTTCGCCGCCGACCAGCAGCAGAAAGATCTCCGCCGAACCTGCCACCACATGCGCGAACTCGCCTAGCGCGATGGCATAGGTGACGATGATGATGACCCAGAATTTGCTGCCCTCCGCGTTCGGCATCATCCAGGCAAGCGCCCCGATGAGAAAACCGGCGGGAATGCCGCGCGTCATCGCCTCGACGAAGCCATGCGCGGCGATGGGGCGCGAAATGTCCAGGAAAGCGCTGATGTGCTCGGCGGACACGACATTGCCGAATGTGGCGAACACAGCCGCTGCAAAGGTGCCGACCAGATTGGCCGCAAGCACGATGCCCCAAAGCCGCGCCGTGCGTTTGAAATTTTGCCAGCTCCGCTCGCTCAGCAGCGGCAGGATGGCCTTCACCGTCTGCTCGGTGAAAAGCTGGAAGCCGCCGACGATCACCAGCACGAAGCCGAAGCAATAGCCGAAATTCTCGACCAGCGGCCGCCATGCCGTATCCGGCAGATGCGCATGGAGAAATCCTTCGCTGAACACGGATGCGGATATCGCCAGCCCGGCTGCGATGCCCGACCACCACAGCGACGCGACCGGGCGTTCCAGCTCGACTTCGCCTTCCTGCCGGATCACCTCGTAATGCACGGGAGCGCGGGCCCGGCGTAATTCGTCGACCTCTTCGCGTTCCTTCTTGTCGAGACCGCGTTGCATGATTTCGCCTTTCCGCCCGGATGGCCGCGTCCGACAACACGCCAACACGGCGGCGAGTTCGAAACGAAGGGGGAGCGAGCCTCAGCCCTGGACGCTTGCGAGCGCGGCGCCGCGTATGACGGCCTCCGTCAGATCTCCCGAGCACAGCGCGATGAATCGATAGGCAAAGCCGCGCAGATAGCGGCCGCGCCGCACGGCGATGCGCGATGTCTGCTCGTCGAACAGATGCGAGCAGTCGAGCAGCCGCAGCGGCTTGTCGCGTTCCGGGATGAACGCCATCGACGCCATCAGCCCGACGCCCATGCCCAGCTCGACATAGGCCTTGATGACGTCGGCATCGAGCGCGGCCATGACGATATCGGGCGCAAGCCTCGCACCGGCGAAGCGCTCGTCGATATGGCCGCGCCCGGTGAAGCCCTCGTGATAGGTGATGATCGGATAGTCAGCGATGGCTTCCAGCGTAAGCGGCGCAACCGACGCCAAGGGATGGCCGGCCGGCACCACGAGGCCATGATGCCAGGAGCGGTATGGGAAGGCGACGATGTCGGGGCTGTCGATCAGCGCCTCGGTGGCGATGGCGATGTCGGCCTCGCCGCCCAAGCAGCATGGCGGCGATTTCGGTCGGGCTGCCCTGGTGCAGAATGAGCCGCACCTGGGGGAATTCCTTCTTGAACTCCGCGACCACGGGCGGCAGCGCATAGCGCGCCTGGGTATGCGTGGTCGCGACGGTGAATTCGCCGCGATCGCTCCGGGCGAACTGATCCGCCAGCCGTTTGACGTTCGCCGCATCCAGCAGCATCCGGTCGACGATGGCGGCGAGTTCCTTGCCCGGCTCCGTCAGCCCGAGCAGCCGCTTGCCCCGCCGGACGAACAATTCGACGCCGAGTTCGTCCTCCAGATCCCTGATGTGCTTGCTCACGCCCGATTGCGATGTAAAAAGCGCCCCGGCGACCTCGGTGAGATTGAAATTGCACCGCACCGTCTCGCGGATGATGCGGAGCTGCTGAAAGTTCATTCCGCCGCGTCCGCCGTCAGCGCCGGGAAAAACGCGAGGCGCGGAGCGCGAAGCCGCACCGCCTGCCCTTCGGACAGGGTGAGCCGCGCCAGACGGTCGCGCGGCAGCTCGACCTCGTAATGCTGCGGCGCCGAGCCGCCATTGACGCCGGGCGTCGCGGTGAGTTCGACCCGGACGATGCCGCCGACATTCATGATGCGGTTGATCTTGGCCCTGATGCCGACATCGCTGCCGCTGTCCGCCTCGATCTCGATATCATGCGGACGGCTGATAGGCGCGAACCGCCGCTCCGTCCGCCGCGTCCGCCCCGGCGATCGGCAGAAGGTCCTCGCCGACGCGGAGATTGCGGCCTTCGACGGTGCCGTTGAAGACATTGGCCGCGCCGAGAAAGCCATAGACGAAGGGCGTCGCCGGCTTATCGTAGACGTCGACCGGCGCGCCGATCTGCTCGACATGGCCGCGATTCATGACGACGATCTGATCGGCGAGTTCCATCGCCTCTTCCTGGTCGTGGGTCACGAAGATCGAAGTGATGCGCAGATCCTCATGCAGGTTGCGCAGCCAGCGGCGCAGCTCCTTGCGCACCTGGGCATCGAGCGCGCCGAACGGCTCGTCGAGCAGCAGCACGCGCGGTTCCACCGCCAGCGCGCGGGCCAGCGCGATACGCTGGCGCTGGCCGCCGGAAAGCTGCGCCGGGACGTTGTCGCGCAGCCAGCCGAGTTGCACCAGATCGAGCAGCGCGTTGACGCGGCGGCGGATTTCCGCCTCGTCGAGCCGGTCCTTTCCTTTGCGCACCCGCAAGCCGAAGGCGACGTTCTCGAACACCGACATATGCCGGAACAGCGCGTAATGCTGAAAGACGAAGCCGACCTGCCGCTCGCGCACATGCCGGTCTGAGGCGTTCTCCCCGTCGAGAAACACATTGCCGCTTATCGGCGAATTCCAGACCCGCAATGATGCGCAGCAAGGTCGTCTTGCCGCAGCCGGACGGGCCGAGCAGCGCCACCAGCTTGCCGGTCGGGAACTCCAGCGAGACATCGTCGAGCGCCTTGAAGTCGCCGAACGACTTGGTGATATGCCTGACTTCGATGCTCATGGCGCCGTCTCCCGGCTCATCTGACGGCTGGCGCGCCACTCGATGACGGATTTCAGCACCAGCGTCATCAGCGCAAGCAGCGCAAGCAACGAGGCCACCGCGAAGGCGGCCGCGAAATTATACTCATTATACAGAATTTCCACGTGCAGCGGCAGCGTGTTGGTTTGGCCGCGAATATGGCCGGAGACGACGGATACGGCGCCGAATTCGCCCATGGCGCGGGCGTTGCACAGGATGATGCCGTAGAGCAGGCCCCATTTGACGTTCGGCAAGGTGATCCGCCAGAACGTCTGCCAGCCCGACGCGCCGAGCACGACCGCCGCTTCCTCCTCCTCCGGCCCTTGCGACTCCATCAGCGGGATGAGTTCGCGGGCAACGAACGGAAAGGTGACGAAGACCGTGGCAAGCACGATGCCCGGCACGGCGAAGATGATCTTGATGTCGTGGTCGGCAAGCCATGTGCCGAACCAGCCCTGCGCGCCGAACACCAGGACATACATCAGGCCGGCGACGACCGGGCGACACGGAGAAGGGCAGATCGATCAGCGTGGTGAGCAGTTGCTTGCCGCGGAACTGGTATTTGGCGATGGCCCAGGCGGCGCAGATCGCCGAAGACGATGTTGAGCGGCACGGCGATCGCGGCGGCGATCAATGTCAGTCGGATCGCCGACAGCGCGTCCGGCTCCACAAGCGCGCTGAGATAGGTTGCCCAGCCTTTGCGGAACGCTTCGACGAAGACCGCGACCAGCGGCAGAAAGATGAAGATCGCGAAAAAGCTGAGCGCCAGGGTGAGCACCAGCCATTTCACCCAGCGCGTATCGCGCGTTGCCGCCCGCGATCTCGAAAACGGATTCGTGCCTGCCGCCTTGCCCGATGGTGGCGGCCGCGGCGCCTGCCATCAGCGGTTTCTCCCGGTGCGGCGGGCCGTCCAGGCTTGCAGTCCGTTGATGATGAACAGCAGCACGAATGAGGCCAGCAGCATCACGGACGCAATCGCCGTCGCACCCACATAATCATATTGTTCCAGCTTGGTGATGATGATCAGCGGGGTGATCTCCGAAATCATCGGCAGATTGCCGGCGATGAAGATCACCGAGCCATATTCGCCCACCGCGCGGGCGAAGGCGAGCGCGAAGCCGGTGAGCAGCGCCGGCAACACCAGCGGGAACACCACACGGCTGATCGTCTGCCAGCGGTCGGCGCCAAGGCTCGCGGCGGCCTCCTCCAATTCGACCTCAAGGTCCTCCAGCACCGGCTGCACCGTCCGCACCACGAAAGGCAGGCCGATGAATACCAGCGCGACCAGCACTCCGGCGGGCGCAAAAGCGATCTTGATGCCGAGCGGTTCCAGAAATTGGCCGAGCCATCCATTGCCCGCATAGATCGCCGTCAGCGATATGCCGGCGACGGCGGTCGGCAGCGCGAAGGGCAGATCGACCAGCGCGTCGATCAGCCGCTTGCCGGGGAAGCTGTAGCGAACCAGCGACCAGGCGAGCATAAGCCCGAAGACCGCATTGATGGCGGCCGCCAGCAGCGCGGCGCCGAAGCTGAGCCGGTAGGACGCCAACGCCCTGGGCGCGGTGACGATCGACCAGAATTGCGGCCAGCTCAAAGTCGCCGCTTTCAGCAGCACCGCCGCCAGAGGCACCAGCACGATCAGCGACAGATACCCGAGCGTGTATCCCAGGGTCAGGCCGAAGCCGGGCAGCACTCTGCGGGACGCGGCCGTCGCCATGCCTATTTCACCGAGATCTGATCGTAGATGCCGCCATCGGCGAAATGGACTTTACGCACCTGCGCCCACGGGCCGAGCATCTCCTCGACGTCGAAGGTCTTCACTGGCGGGAATTTCGCCTCGTTGGCGCGCAGGATCGTCTCGTCGCGCGGACGGAAATCATGGGCGGCGATGATGGTCTGGCCCTCGGGCGAATAGAGGAAATTCAGGTACGCCTCCGCCACCTTGCGCGTCTGCTTCTTGTCCACGACCTTGTCCACAATTGCAACGGGCGCGGGAGCTTCCACGGTCAGGGACGGGTAAATCACCTCGAACGCGCCAGTTCCAAGCTCCGACGCAATAAGCCGCGCCTCATTCTCGAAGGTGACCAGAACGTCGCCGACACCGCGCTGGGTGAAGGTGGTGGTCGCACCCCGGCCGCCGCCGTCGAACACCGGCACATTGGCCAGCAGTTTGCGGACGAATTCGCGCGCGGCTGTCCTCGCCGCCCATCGCCTTGAGCGCATAGCCCCAGGCGGCGAGATAGGTGTAGCGGCCATTTCCGGTGATCTTCGGGTTGGGAATAACGACCTGCATGCCCGGCTTCACGAGATCGGGCCAGTCCTTCACGCCCTTCGGGTTGCCCTTGCGCACCAGGAACACCGAAACCGACGTATAAGGCGCCGCGCCATTGGGGAATTTCGACCGCCAGTCCTTCGCCACCAGCCCGTTTTCGGCCAGCAGGTCGATATCGGGGCTTTGATTCATGGTCACGACATCGGCGTCCAAGCCCGCTGACGACGGAAAGCGCCTGCTTGCTGGAGCCGCCATGCGACTGATTGACGGTAACGGTGTCGCCCGTCTTGGCCTTCCAGGCGGCGGTAAAGGCTGGATCGATATCCTTATACAGCTCGCGCGAGACGTCATAGGACACGTTGAGAATCGTCGTGTCCGCCGCATAGGCCGTGAAGGCCGTCAGAAACGCCAAGGCGAGCAGGAAGCCCGCCCAGGCAAGGATGCGTGAGTATAGCAAAGCCGTCTCCGTAAGCCGAATGTCGCCGGTCAGGCTACGGGAGAGCTGAACGGCGGCCTAACAAAATTTTCGTCTAACCATATTCCTGGGCCTGCATTGGCGGAAGTGGGCGGCGGCCTACGGCTAATCAACCCGCATGGGCATGTGAATTGCAGAAGCGCGAAGCGCGGATGAGGGGATTTTAGCTGAGCATGATGCCCCGAATCACCCCGAACTCCTGATAGACTGGTTCGAAGGATGAACCTGGCAGGCCCGCAGAGCTGCGCGCGGCGAATGTGCAGCTTAAGAGTTTTTTAAAACTAGCCTGCCAAAGTACTGTAAATTCAATGGATTGACTTTCGCGGGCGGCCGTATGGCTCATGCGGATCGGGGCGGAAAATCAAATCCTGCTGACGTTCTTTGTCGCGATACGCCGGACAAAGGATGCGGAAACGAGATGGCATTTGGGGCATGGTCAAATCCGGCGGGGACAAGATGCGGTCGATGGGGCACGACAGTGGCTCTGGCGAGGAGCGCAAAAAGGGTAAGCGAAGCGCGAGCGGCGCTGAGGCCGAGCGCCTGCGTGCCGAACTCACGTCGGAGCGGCAAAGGTCCAAGGCGCTTGAAGATACCACCACCCGCGTCGCCGACAGGCTGGATGCGGCAATCGAATCGGTGAAAGCAATTCTGGCCAGACAGGGCTGAGACTCGCTTTGCCCTGCCTTAAGTAGGAGAGAGCGTGATGGGCCACGTGACGGTCAGCGTCAATGGCCGGAAGTACCGAATGTCTTGCGAGGACGGCGCCGAACAGCGCGTGCTCGATCTTGCGACCTCTGTCGATGGCGTTGTCCAGGAAATCAAGGGCGGATTCCGGCAGGTTCAGGAAGAACGGCTATACCTCATGGCGGCAATCATGATTGCCGACCAGCTGACGGATCTGCGCGCCGAGCTGCAGAGAACTCTCGCTCAGATCTGTAATCTGCGGTCCTTTCAGGCCGCCGACAGCAATGCGAGCTATATCCCGTCGCGCGACGTTGCGCGGATCGTCGACGCCTCTTCGGCCCGGCTGCAGGCCCTGGAGCAGCGTTTCACCCCGACCGGCACCGAAGGCTGAGCGCGGTCGCGCAGCGAAGTTCGCACGCTTAGCGCAGACGCATTTTTCGAAATCCGCGCGCAGGCGGGGATCCACTATGAATCGGTGGTTCAACAGCTTACTGGAATCCCGTTTTCACGGGGATTTCGGGAGAGATAGCCCCGGCTGCCTCCATCTGATCCGATCACGCTTTAATCGTCCGCCTCGATTTTGCCGCCGCGAAGCCGCTTCACGCCGCCCCGTTCCGCTTTCGCCCGCAGCCGCCTGGTCTTCGCGCCGAGGGTTGGGCGGGTCGCGACGCGCCGCTTCGGAGCGATCGCCGCCTCCCTGATCAGCTCGACCAGCCGCTCCACCGCATCCTTCCGGTTTGCGTCCTGGGTGCGAAAACGGCTCGCGGTGATAACGATCTCGCCATCTTTGGTCAGCCGGGCGCCCGCGAGCCGTTGCAGCCGGGTCCGCACACCCTGAGGCAGCGACCGCGAATTGCGCGCATCGAACCGGAGCTGAACGGCGGTTGCCACCTTGTTCACATTCTGCCCGCCGGGGCCTCCGGCACGGATGAAGCTCAATCCGATTTCGGAATCTTCGATCGAAAGGATGTCGTTGATCGCTATGGTCATCGCGCCGGGCAGGGCTTTGCTGCTGTGACCGTTCAACCTGTGCATGCTTTTCAGCGGCGTCAAGCCGGATGCGCCCGTCGCCGATGCCCTTTCTTTCGGATGGCCGCTGATTCAACTCAAACCGGCAGCCGCTTCAATGCCATGGCGGCAAAAGCCGCCAGCCCTGCGGCAAGGATCAGCGCCGCCGCCGCCGCCAGCGACGCCACGAAGAAGCTTCCCAGCCGATCGAAAAGCAAGCCCGCAAGAACCGGGCCGGCCACCTGCCCTGCCCCGAAGGCAGCGGTCATCAGCGCGACATTGGGGCGCGGGTCCCCCGCCGACAGCCGCCGCGCCGCGATCAGGCCCAGCGCCGTCAGTCCCATGAAGGTTCCCCCCAAGCAGACCACGGCAATCAGAATGCCCGGTACCGTCACCCATGCGACGCTTGCGACGACGCCCGTGGCTTCGACAAGGCAGGCCGCGGCAAATGCCGGGAGCACGCCGAACCGCGCTCCGATCCATGTCCACAGCGCAACCGATGGAACGGCGGTCAGCCCGAACAGCACCCACACATAGGCTTCCAACGCTTTGATGTCCGGAGTACCGCGAACCATGGCGACGATGAAGGTCGCTGTGATGACATATCCGAAGCCGAACAAGCCGTATGCCAGGATCATGGCCTTAAGCGCGACCGGGGCGGGCGCCGCCTTGCCGGCACTCGCCGACATTTGCGGTGACGCATCCACGGGCAGCAGCCGTCCCGCAACGACCAACCCGATCAGCGCCAGAAACCCGCTCGCCAGCCACAGGCCCTCCCAGCCGATTCCGGCAAAGGTGAGCCCTGCGACGACCACCGCAGAAACAGTGATGCCCACGCCGACGCCTGCGAAATGGACCGCAGAGAGCCCATCGCGCCCGCTTGCCGCAAGCCGCTCAAGCACCAGCGCCGAAGCAAAGACCAGGACGAATGCGCTGGCCGAGCCGCCGAGAAACCGCAAGACGAGATAGGCCGCAAAACTGCTCGTCACCCCCATCGCGGCAAGAAGCGCGGCGTTCGCGGTGAGGGCACCCATGAGGTAAAGGCGCGGCGAGGCCCGAAACACAGGCGCCGCCGCGAGCAACGCCCCGGCCAGATAGCCGAGAAAGTTCGCCGAGGCGATCAGCCCTGCCTCGCTGCCGGTGAGATGCTGCGCCTCGGCCATGACAGGCAAAATCGGCGTATAGACGAAGCGGCCGATGCCCATGCCGGCCGCCAGCGCAGCCATTCCGCCCAGCGCCGTCGGCCAGGAATTCTCTTTCATGCGGATATCAGCCGGCGTGAGCCAATTCGGCGGCAGTCTGTTTCATGTGGGGTGAACGAGGCGGGCTCAGCCATCTGAAACGTCCGGGCGTTATCCGCCCTCTCCAGGTGCCGCTGAGGACAGCTTTTCTTCCTCATATTGAATGAACCAGCCGATCATCTGCCGCCACAGGGCTTCGGCGAGTTCCGGCGGCACGCCGCGCTCCTGTGCCCGGGCACGGACGCGGTCAATCACCTGCTGGATTCGCCAGGGCACCACCGCCTCCTCGCGCCGCGTCTTGAGCTGCCAGGCGCGGTCGACATAGCTGAAGCGCTCGGCGACCAGATCCAGCATCGCTGCATCCAGCCGGTCGATTTCGGCGCGGACCTGGTCCATGTTTTCGCAATCGGCAGGCGGACGCACGGACATCGGCTTAACCTCACAGGGACGCTTTCTTCGGCGCTTTGGCGGATCTGGGCGGCTTGGCCTTCTTGGCGGCCGGCGCGGCGCCTTTGCCGTTCCACCACGCCTCCGGCTTCGGCAACGGCCCGGCCGCATCCTCGATGATCCGCCCGGCGCGCAGCACGGTTTCTTCGTCGAACGGCCGCCCGATGACCTGCAAGCCCAGCGGCAAGCCCTCTTTGGAAAATCCGGCCGGAACCGAAATGCCGGGCAGCCCCGCCATGTTCACGGTCACGGTGAAGATGTCGTTCAGATACATCTCGATCGGATCGCCGCTCTTCTCGCCGATGCCGAAGGCGGGCGAGGGCGTCGCGGGCGTCAGAATGGCGTCCACATCGCGGAAGGCGTCCTCGAAATCCTGGCGGATCAGAGTGCGCACCTTCTGCGCCTTGATGTAATAGGCGTCGTAATAGCCCGCCGACAGCACATAGGTGCCGATGAGGATGCGCCGCTTCACCTCCGCGCCAAAGCCGTGCGAACGCGTCTCCTCATACATGTCGGTGATGTCGCGGCCACTGACGCGCAAGCCGTAGCGCACGCCGTCATAACGGGCAAGGTTCGACGAGGCTTCGGCCGGGGCGACGATGTAGTAGGCAGGCAGCGCATATTTTGTATGCGGCAGGCTGATCTCGCGGATCTCGGCGCCCGCTCCCTTGAACCAGTCGATGCCTTGGCTCCAGAGCGCCTCGGCCTCCGGCGACATGCCATCGATGCGATATTCCTTGGGAATGCCGATTTTCATCCCCTTGACGGAGGTGTTCAATCCCTTCTCGAAATCGGGCACTTCGCGGTCGGCGCTGGTCGAATCCTTCGGGTCGTGGCTGGCCATGTGCCGCAGGAGTATCGCCGCATCGCGCACCGAACGCGTGATCGGCCCCGCCTGGTCGAGCGAAGAGGCAAAAGCCACCATGCCCCAGCGGGAGCAGCGCCCATAGGTTGGCTTAATGCCCACCGTGCCGGTGAATGCGGCGGGCTGGCGGATCGAGCCGCCCGTATCGGATGCCGTCGCCGCCATGGCGATGCGCGCCGCGACCGCCGACGCCGAGCCGCCCGACGACCCACCCGGCACCAGCGGCTTCGTGCTGCCACGCGCGCGCCACGGATTGACGCAAGGGCGGAAATGGCTGGTCTCGTTGGACGAGCCCATGGCGAACTCGTCCATATTGAGCTTGCCCAGCATCACCGCTCCCGCGTCCCACAGATTCTGGGTGACGGTCGATTCATAGGCCGGCTTGAAATCGTCGAGCACGGCGGAGCCGGCCGTGGTGCGCACGTCGCGCGTGCAGAACAGATCCTTTACGCCGAGCGGAATGCCGTCGAGCGGCAGCCCCTTCCCCTTAGCCAGCCGCGCATCCGACGCTTTGGCCATCTCCAGCGCCTTATCGGGCGTGGCGAACAGAAAGGCGTTGAGCGCGCCATTGGCGGCGGCGATGGCGTCCAGATGCGCTTGCGTCAGCTCGCGCGCAGAAAATTCCTTCTTGCGCAAAGCATCGCGCGCCTCTGCAATGGTAAGACCCGTCAATTCGGTCATGGCCTATTCCACCACTTTCGGCACGACAAAGAAATTGTCCTCGCTCATCGGCGCATTCCTGACGACGGCCTCGGCGATGCCGCCATCCGTCACCGCGTCGACGCGCATCGGCAGCGCCATGCTTTCGACCCGCGTCATGGGCTCGACCGTGGCGGTATCAACCTCGCCAAGCTGCTCGACCCATTCCAGGATTGCGGTCAATTCGCGCTTGAGGCTGGTCGCCTCCTGCCTGCTCACCTTGATGCGCGCCAACCGGGCGACGTGGCGCACCGTGGCCTCATCAACCTTCATTGTCTGCCCTTTGCGGAGAATCTAAAAATCGCAAAGCCAGCCTTGCCACGCTGACTTCCAAGACTTCATAACGCCGGTTCGGCCCTTACGCAACTGCGAGACGCTGTTGTCAGGGCGCGGGTTACGCCGCTTGGCGCGCAGCACAACCCTGTTCGCGCAGCCGGCTGTGCGTCTGCGCCTGGCGGAAGGAACTGAAAAGGCGCGCCAGAGGTTCGGCGCGCCACTTTAAGACTTATTTGGTGAAAGAGTTCACCAGGAGCAGACCAATCGCCGGAGCGCACAATATCCATACCCAGACCCACAGGCCGTTCATACCGTCCTCCACAATCTGTCAAGCAGCGGCTTGATTGCCGCTAACCGAGCCTACATCATGTTCTGAATGCATATGCATGATTATCAACTTTCTCAGACCTCCTCCGTTCCCGCCATCAGCGTCCGCCGGTCACCTCCAGCACCGCTCCGGTCACATAGGAGGCCTCCTCCGAAAGCAGCCACAGGATCGCCTTGGCGACCTCGTCGGCGGTACCGCCGCGCCGCATGGGGATCGCGCTTTGCAGCCGCTCCACCCTGCCCGGCTCGCCGCCGCTGATATGAATATCGGTGACGATGAGACCTGGACGCACGGCGTTGACCCGAATGCCTTCGTCCGCGACCTCCTTGGCCAGCCCGAGAGTGAAACTGTCGATGGCGCCTTTCGAGGCCGCGTAATCGACATATTCGCCGGGCGCGCCGAGCCGGGCCGCCACCGAGGACAGGTTGACGATGCCGCCACCCTTGCCGCCATTCCGGGTAGACATGCGCCGCACCGCCTCGCGGGCGCACAGGATGCTGCCGGTGATGTTGGTTGCGAACAGGCGGGTAAGGCGCGCGGCATCGAACGCCTCGACGCGTTTGCGCACCTCCAAGATGCCGGCATTGTTGACCAGCGCGGTCAGCGGTCCGAATACGGCATCGACCCGCTCGAAAAGGCGCATAATATCGGCCTCCTGCGCCACATCCGCCTGAACGGCGATCGCGCTGCCGCCATTCCCGGCAATATCGCCGACGACCGTCTGCGCGGCGGCCTCATTCGCGACATAGCTGATGCAGACCGCGTAGCCCTTGGCCGCCGCAAGTCTGGCCGTCGCAGCGCCGATGCCACGGCTGCCGCCGGTGACGAGCAGGACGTTTTCCATTCGGCCTCAAGGGTGTAGCAGGCCCGGTAAGAGCCTATTGCGCGGAGCTGGTCTTGGTCAGCTTGCCCCATTCGCGGCTGATCCAGGAGCCTGTGTCCTCACGCGGCTCCAGTCCCTTGGAGGCGAGCAGCGAATAGCTGTCCTTGTACCACTTGCTGTCGGGGAAATTATGCCCGAGCACCGCCGCCGCAGTCTGCGCTTCGTTGACGACGCCCATTGCATAATAGCATTCGGTGAGGCGCATCAGAGCTTCCTCGACATGGGCGGTGTTCTGGTAATCGGTGACGACCACCTTGAAACGGTTGATCGCGGCAAGATAGTTCGCCCGTTGCTGATACCACCGGCCGACATTCATTTCCGAAGCGGCGAGCACATCGCGGGCCAGGCGCAGATGCTTCTTGGCGGCTTCAGCGTAGCGGCTGTCCGGATAGCGGTTGATCAGCGTCTCGATTTCAACGATGGCCCGTTTGGTGTCGGCCTGATCGCGAGTGGCGTCATTGATCCGGTCATAGTAGGACGAAGCGATCACATGCTGGGCTAGGGCGGCTTCCTTGGTACCGGGATGGATCGTCAGATAGCGGCGCGCGGCGGCGACAGCCTCGGGGGACTTGCCCGCCTGCTGATAGGCCACCGCCGACATCAGGATCGATTCGCGCGCTTCCGGCGAATAAGGATGCTGGCGGTCCACCTCCTCGAATTTCTCGGCGGCCTTGCTGTAATTGCCCTTATCCATCTCCGCGTTTGCTTTTTTGTAAAGCACGTCGGCTGGTTCTGTCTCGACCTTGGGCTCGCTATCGCCTCCGAACCAGGAGGAACTGGCACATGCGGCCAGCGGGCTGATCATGAGAATGAGCACAGCCGCTTTTAGGAAATGCCGGACGTTCATTATTCCCTCGATCCTGCCAACGGCCTCGCCTTGCCGCCGAGCGTTTCATGCCTTCTCGGCCGCTAAAGCTTAATGCGAGTCGCACATCAGACGGAACATGCTGATTGTGGTGTTTTTTTGCTCCGGCGGTCATGCCCCGGTTCGCGTTCCCGAAAATGGAACCGCCCGCTCATGGGGGAAAGCGGGCGGCCATTAAGGGGATGATACCAGACTGCACTAACCGCGATCAGCCGCGAAAACAGGCTGAGCAAGGCCGACACCCACATCTGCGTGACCCTTGCTACGGACATAAGCGTGTTCCGTCTCGACGACGGTCCAGGCGGAACGGTCCTGATACAGGGCTCTAAGAATATTGGTATTGATCCGGTGGCCGCCGCGCACCGAATGATAGGCGCCCAGGATCGGCGCTCCGGCGAGAGCGAGATCGCCGATGGCGTCCAGCGTCTTGTGGCGGACGAATTCGTTCTTGAAGCGCAAGCCCTCGGGGTTGAGGATCCGGTCCTCATCGATGGCCACGGTGTTTTCGAGCGACGAGCCGAGGGCGCGTCCGGCGGCCCAGAGCGCCTTCACGTCGCGCATGAAGCCGAAGGTGCGGGCGCGGGCGATTTCATGGCGGAAAAGCTGTGGGGTAAGGTCGATATCGAGGCGCTGACGGCCGATGAAGGGGGTTTCGAAATCGATTTCGACGTCGAAGCGGCTGCCGCTATACGGGCGCAGCTCGGCGCTGCTCTTGCCCTCTTCGACGCGGACGGGCTTGAGCACCTTGATCCAGCGGCGCGGCTCGTCGAGCACGCGGATGCCGGCTTCGTCGATGGCGTCGACGAAAGGCGCCGCGCTGCCATCCATGATCGGCAGCTCGCCGCCTTCAATCTCGATCTCGACATTGTCGATGTTCATGCCGCGCAGCGCCGACAGCAGATGCTCGACCGTGGAGACCGTCGCGCCATTGCCGTCGCTGAGGACCGTGCAGAGCGTTGCGTTGGAAACCGCCCGGAAATCGGCGGGAATGCGGGTGACACGGCCGCAGCCGGAATTTACCAGGAACGTCCAACCCGTGCCGGCCTCGGCCGGATGCAGAATGACAGAAACTTCAACACCGCTATGGACACCTGTTCCGGACAGAACCAGATCACAATCGATCGTCGTCTGCCATCCCCCCGAATAAGTCTTCATATCGCGCCGTTATCTTTCCCCTATGGCGAAGGCCCGTTACCCCTAACAGCGACCCTAGCCCCCCTATGTCTTGCGGCGTCTCTCGCGCGGCCCTTGAGCCTTTTTGTTGCTTTCGGGATTGTTTCCCGGTGCACCGCGCTGAACCACCGCTGTAACCACGCCGAACTTAAGCCGCCGCCGTTCAGGCCCGCAAATCACGGTTTTTTACAGTCTGTTACGATTTGTAAGAATTGGACGGGAACATTTCGCGCAAGCTTGGCGTTGCGCGCGCCGCATCCAGGATGCGAGGCAAAAAATCGTTTGTTTTCAACGAGTTTTATGAGGGATGCGAAGGTCTATCAACTGAGCGGGCGTTTGAAGAAATTCGGGATCTCGAAGGGCTCCTCAGTATTCCTACCGCGGTTTGTACCCTTTATGTCACGGCCGCGCCCGCCATGCCCTTCATCGTCCATCGGGTCATGGGAATTTACAGGCCCGCTGTCGCGTGGATTACGACCGGCATTATCGTCCGAATCGAAGCTGGGACTTGGCCGATCGTCATGTGGCCGCTCCTCGCCGCCCTTGACACGGCCCGTGACCCAGTCGAGCAGGCCGCCCCGGCGCTTCAGGCCCAGGTCGCGATGCCCCTGCATCTCGGCTTCATGCTGGGCCAGTTCGGGAAAGTCCTTGCCGGTCAGCGGACGGCGCGGCGGCCGCAGCGGCTTGGCCGGCGGTTGCGGCTCGAAATGGGGCGCTTGCGGTGCCGGAGCCTTACCTCCACGCCCCGCGGCGCTATTCACAGGATATTTCGGCGAGCGCGGCTCAATGGTGACATTGTCCGAGCCCCGCCAGGACTCCGGCGGGTTGTCATTGCCGCGCGCCTGGGGCTTCTCGCGTTCGGCGCGGGCAGGTGTCGCGATTCGCTCCATCAGCCGGCTGTTCTTGGCCGCTTCGGCGGTCTTCAGGTGAGGCTGCATGCCGGCATTGATGCCGGTCGCCACCACGGACACGCGGATGCGTCCCTCGATCGAATGGTCGAAGGTCGCGCCGACGATGATGTTGATATCGGGATTGGCCTCCGGGTCCACTTCGCGGCGCACCCGCGAGGCGGCTTCCTCGACCTCGTAGAGCGTCATGTCGAAGCTGCCGGTGATGCTGATCAGCAGCCCCTTGGCGTCGCGCATCGACACTTCGTCGAGCAGCGGATTGGAGATCGCCATCTCAGCCGCCCGGAGCGCCCGCTGCTCGCCCTCGGCCTCGCCTGTGCCCATCAACGCCGTGCCCATGCTCTGCATGACGACCCGCACGTCGGCGAAGTCGAGATTGATCAGCCCTTCCTTCACCATCAGGTCGGTGATGCAGGAGACGCCCGATTTCAGCACATCGTCGGCCTTCTGGAAGGCATCGGCGAAGGTAGTCTTCTCGTTGGCGATACGGAACAGGTTCTGATTCGGGATGACAATGAGCGTATCGACGAAATCGGCGAGATTGACGATACCGTCATTGGCGACGCGCATCCGCCGCTGCCCCTCGAACTCGAACGGCTTGGTTACGACGCCGACCGTGAGGATGCCCATCTCCTTTGCGGCGCGCGCGATGACCGGCGCCGCGCCGGTGCCGGTACCGCCGCCCATGCCGGCGGTGATGAATAGCATATGCGCGCCCTCGATCAGCGCGCGAAGCTCGTCGATCGCCTCTTCGGCCGCCGCCGCGCCGACATCGGGCTTTGAGCCGGCGCCCAGCCCTTCGGTGATGGTCGCGCCCATCTGCACGCGGCAGCCCGCGGCGGACATGGACAGCGCCTGCGCGTCCGTATTGGCGGCGATGAATTCGACGCCTTCCAATCCATATTGGATCATGTTGTTGACGGCGTTGCCGCCGGCGCCGCCGACCCCGATCACGGTGATGCGCGGCCGCAGCTCCGTCAATGCCGGAAGTTTCAAATTGATGCTCATGGCAGCCTCGTCAATATCGTTTCTGCGCCCTCTGGCACTGTTCGACCGCGCCGCGAACGCGACCCGCCATCATCGTCAAAAGCTCTCCCGCAACCACTGCCCCACCCGCGCCAGATAGCCGTGGCTTGTTGCGATAATCTCGGGAGCGATCCCCACATCCAGTTTCAAATCGTCTTCAAGCAAATAAATCAATAAACCGATCGGTGCCGCAAATGCCGGTCCCGCTTCCGGCCGCGGCAGGCCGGACACCGCGCGCGGACGTCCCAGGCGCGGCTGCTTTCCAAAAATCCGCGCCGCCAGTTCGGCCGCGCCCACCAGTTCGCTTGCGCCGCCCGTCAGCACCAGCCGCTGACCCGACATGGGCTCGATGCCGCTGGCCCGCAGACGCTCGCGCACATCCGTGAATATCTGCTCTAACCGGATTCTAGCGATATCGGAAAGCTCTGCTTTTGAAATGTGGCGCGAAAGCAACTCTGTATTCCGATGATCCTCATCCGTAATAACACCCTGATCGAGCGCCGCACCCGCCGCAAACACGGATGCATGCAGGGTTTTCAGCCGTTCCGCCTCTCCGAGCGGTACGGAAAAATACCGGGCGATGTCGCTGGTGACGTGATTGCCGCCAAGATCGATGGAATCGCAAAAAATGAAGCTGCCGCCCGAGAACACCGAAACGCCGGTCGCCCCGGCGCCCATGTCCATGCACGTTACGCCCGTCTGCGCCTCGCCCTCGGTGACCACCGCCTTGCCGCTGGCGAACGACGACGCCGCCACGCCCGCGACCGAGAGATGGCTGCGCTCGATGCAATGTTTCAGGTTGCGCAACGGAAGCCTGTCCGTCGAAACCGCATGAACATCGACCTTGAGCGTGTCGCCGATCATGCCCAGCGGATCGGTGATGCCGCTTTCATAGCCGAGCGTGTAGCCGAATGGCGCAGCGTGCAGCACCGTCTTGCTGCTACGCGAGGCATATTCATTGGCGGCGCGCATGATCCGGTGCATGTCGCGGCCCGTTACCGAGCCGGAAGGCAGATCGACGCTGGCGGTGAAGCTCTGGCTGTGGAGCGGGCCGAATGAGGCCGTGACATAGACCTCGTTGACGGTCACGTCGGCGGCGCGCTCGGCCTTGGCGACAACGCTGCGCACGGTGCGCTCGGCCGCTTCCATATCGGCCACCCGGCCCGCGACGATGCCCCGCGAGAGCTGATAGCCATGGCCAAGCACCTGGATGCGGGACATCGACGCCGGCGCCTCGTCGCGGCGCGGCTCAGGGAACAGCCGCGCCACCAGGCAGCACATCTTCCGTGTGCCGACATCGAGGATGACGACCGTACGTTCACTGCCTTGATGTTTGCGAGCCCTGGTCCGCAATCCCATTCCCCGTTTGCGCAGCCATGCGCTTGGCGCCGTCCCTGTCATCCCCGCGAAGGCGGGACCCGGTACCCGGCGAACTCGGTCGTTTACTGGATCCCGCTTTCACGCAGATCTCGACCGATTTTACGGCAGACACCATCTACGCACGCAAATGCTCCGATCATCGACGCTTGCCCCGACGCGCGGGCGTGTTCTTGAAATCCGCCCGACGCATTACAGCTTTTCGTTGCGGCTCTCGCGCGACTTCGGGAGCCAGGACAGGAACTTCTTGCGGCCCTCCTCGGAGGCATCCTTCAGCTGCAAGGTGAATTGCGTCGAGACCCGAAAATCCATCTCCGCGATCTCGTAAAGCGCGGCGGGATTCCTCGCAGCTATCGCACTCAGGTCGAGCAGCGCCGCGGTGAAGTCAACCGCCGGCAGCTTCGCCCGCAGGCCCGTGTCGAGCACCAGATCCCAGCGGCGGCCGGCAATGCGCTCGACGTCGCGGACGCGGTCGCGCAGCTCCGGCACTGCATCCAGCGCGTCGATGATTTCAGCGGCCGGGGCGGCCGCACCCGCGCCGGAGACGACCCGCAGATTGGGGAAATCAGACGGCTCGGCCAGCGCCAGAAATCTACCCGATGCGTCGATCGCGGCGACCTTGTCGCCATCCCGCCAAAGCGCGAAAGGTGTGCGCTCCTCCACTTCGACCACCAGGGTAGACGGCAAAAGCCGCATAATTCGTGCCTCGGCGACCCAGCCATTATGCTTGAGCCGGTCGCGGGCCGCGTTCGTGTCGAAGGCGAAGATGGATATGCCCTCGCGCGGGCCGAGCGCGGCCGCGAGATCGGCGTTCGTCAGGCGATGTTGTCCCTCGACCTGCACGGCTTTAACCTCGAGCCCGGCCATCAGCGCCAGCTCGTTCGTGCCGGTCGCGAGCGATTGGCGAAGTGTGTCCCACTGGCCGCTGCACGACATGCCGTAAGCGGCGGTCAGCCCGTAAAAGATGACGCAAGCAACGAAACCGATCCGCGATGCCGCTTCGCCACGTGCTGCAAACCAGGCGAAAAGCGAATCATCGCGCGGCCCCGCCCGTTTGTTCGCGCCCTGCGGGGGCCGGGGGGACCGGTGTATGCGCGACGACTTGTAAGTCATTGCGCGGTCGAACCAATTGTGGTCTTCAGCTCTAGAGATGTTTATCACCGATTGCAAGACGCGTCCTCCACAATCCAGCGGACAAGTTCACCGAATGTCAGACCACTGTGGCTTGCAAGCTCCGGCACCAGCGAGGTCGCCGTCATGCCGGGCTGGGTGTTCACTTCCAGGCAGATCAACTCGCCGGTGCCGCCGGTACGATCGTCGAACCGGAAGTCGGCGCGGCTGATCCCCCTGCACCCTAAAGCGCGATGAGCCTGTAACGACAGCTTCTGTACCAACTGGTAAATATTTGGTGAAATTTCGGCTGGCAGGACGTGTCTTGAGCCTCCGGGAGCGTATTTTGCTTCATAATCGTAAAAGCCTAGACCTTCGGCCGGAAGAATCTCGATAACGCCGAGCGGGCGGTCGCCCATCACGGCGCAGGTGAGTTCGCGGCCGGCGATATAGCGCTCCACCATCACCTCTTCCGCGAACGCCCATTCCGACGCCGTGAGCTGCTGCGGCGGGTGAGCGTGATCCTCGCGCACGATGAACACGCCGACGCTGGAGCCCTCCGCCACCGGCTTGATGACATAGGGCGGCGGCATCACATGCGCTTTCGCCGCCTCTAAGCGGGAGACGATCCGGTCCTCGGCGACGGGAATCCCGGCATCGGCGAACACGATCTTGGCCCGCGTCTTGTGCATCGCCAGCGCCGAGGCCAGCACGCCCGAATGGGTGTAGGGAATTTCCAGGGTTTCGAGGATGCCCTGCACCGTGCCGTCCTCGCCGCCCTTGCCGTGCAGCGCGTTAAAGCAGGCGTCCGGCGCCACGTCGCGCAGCCGTTCGGGCAGGTGCCGGTCGACATCGATGCGGGTGACGCGATAGCCTTCGCCTTCGAGCGCATCGGCGCAGGCCTTGCCGGAATTAAGCGACACCTCACGCTCGGCGGACCAGCCGCCCAGCAGCACCGCGACATGGTTGAATTTGCGGCTCATGCCGCTGCGACCATCGGCCGGCCCTCGGCGGGAACGCCCAGGCGCTTGATTTCCCATTCCAGTTCGATGCCCGTTGCCGCCCTGACGCGCGCGCGTACGGTTTCGCCGAGGGTCTCGATGTCCTCCGCGCTCGCCTCGCCGTCATTGATGAGGAAATTGCAGTGCATTTCCGAGACATGCGCGCCGCCGACGCGCAAACCCCGGCAGCCGGCCGCGTCGATCAGCTTCCAGGAGGAATGGCCCGGCGGGTTCTTGAAGGTCGAGCCGCCGGTGCGCGATTTGATCGGCTGGACGGCTTCGCGGTAGTCGGCGACCTCCTGCATGGCGCGTTCGATGTCGTCGGGATCGCCCGGAGAGCCCTGGTAGAGCGCCTCGGTGAAGACGAGCGCCTCGGGCGCGCCGCAATGCCGGTAGCTATAGGCAAGGTCGGCAAGGCCGAGCGTATGGATGCTGCCGTCCCGGTCCACTGCGCGCGCCTCGATCAGCACATCCGCCGTCTCGGTGCCGTGCGCGCCGGCATTCATTCTGAGCGCCCCGCCGACCGTTCCGGGAATACCGCGATAGAACGCGAGGCCGGACACGCCCGCCTTCGCTGCCCCTTGCGCCAGCCGCATATCCGGCACCGCCGCGCCGACGCGCAGCCGCGTGCCCTCCTCCGCCTCGATCTTGCCGAAGCCACGCCCGCCAAGCCGGATCACTACGCCGGGAATGCCGCCGTCTCGCACCAGCAGATTGGAGCCCACACCCACGATGGTGACACCCAAATCGCCGCGCACGCCGCCAAGGAAATAGGCCAGATCGGCCTCGTCGGCGGGGGTGAACAGCAACTGCGCCGGCCCGCCGACGCGGAACCAGGTGATATCCTCCATCCGCCGGTTCGCCTCCATGCGCCCGCGCAGATCGGGAAGGCTGGCTTGCAACTCGGCTGTGAGATCGGGAAAACTCATCGGCGCACCTGCACGTTTCGTAATCCCCGCCTTCGCGGGGATCCAGTATTCTCCGCAAGCTCAGTCCCTTACCGGACCCCCGCTTCGCGAGGAATTCGACAGAGCTTGTGATTGACACTGATGCGATTCCCGCTTGCGCGGGAACGACAAAGCAGCCCTCATTCCGCCGCGTCGAGCATCGGGGTGAGCGTGGCGAGCCGCGTCGGCAGGGCATTGGCCCATTCGGTAATCGTCCCGGCGCCGAGGCCGATCACCAGATCGCCGGGCTTGGCCAGCGATGCGATCAGGCCGGTGAGCCCCTCCTCGCCGTCGACAGGCAGCACCTGCCGGTGGCCCGTGCGGCGGACGCCGTCGATTAGCTTGTCGCGGTCGACCCCGTTCGGCTCCTCGCCGGCGGAATAGACCGGCGTCACGATCACCGCGTCGGACTGGGTGAAGCAGCCGCAAAACTCATCGAACAGATTCTTCAGCCGCGAATAGCGATGCGGCTGCACGATGGCGATGACACGCCCCGTCGTGGCCGCGCGCGCCGCATCCAGCACCGCCGCTATTTCGGCCGGATGATGGGCGTAGTCGTCATAGATGGCGACGCCGTTCCAAATCCCTGTGCGGGTGAAGCGCCGCTTTACGCCGTGGAAGCCGGCCAGCGCCTCGCGAATGGTTCTATCGTCGATGCCCGCCTCGGTCGCCACTGCAATCGCGGCTAAAGCGTTCAGGGCGTTGTAATGACCGGGCACGGCGAGCGTCAGATCGTCCATGGCGCGAGCGCCGCCTTTGACCGCGCTTCCGAGCGCCGCGTCGACATGCACGGAGCCGCCATTCGAGCGCACCGCCGTAAGCCGCAGATCGGCGTCGGCGGCCACGCCATAGCGCAGCATGCGGCGCCCCTCCGAAAGCTCGGCCTCACCGGCGAAGGCGCGCACCACCGGATGATCGATCCCGGCAACCACAAGCCCTTCCGGCGCGATCCCGGCAAAGAATTGCTTGAACGCGTCGTGCATCGCGTCAAGCGAGCCGTAATAGTCGAGATGTTCGGGGTCGATATTGGTGACGACACCGATGTCGGTCGGCAGCTTCACGAATGTGCCGTCCAACTCGTCCGCCTCGACGATGAACCATTTGCCCTGGCCGATGCGGGCATTGGTGCCCCAATCGTTGATGATGCCGCCGGTGATGACGGTCGGGTCGAGCCCCGCCTGCTGGAAGATCCACGCGATCATCGAGGTGGTGGTGGTCTTGCCGTGCGTGCCGGTGACGCTGACGGTGCGGAAGTTCTGCATCATCCGCGCCAGCATGTCGGCGCGGCTCCAGACCGGCAGGCCTGCAGCCTTTGCGGCGACAAGTTCGGGATTGCTCGCCTTGACGGCGGAGGACAGCACGACCAGCCCGGCGCCCTCGATATTTTCGGCGCCATGACCCACCGCGACCGAAATTCCCTTGGCGGCGAGGCGGCGGGCATTCACGCCGTCCTTGAGATCGCTGCCGCGCACGGCGATGCCGCGGTCATGCAGCACCTCGGCGATCGCGCTCATGCCGATCCCGCCGATCCCGACGATGTGGATCGGCTGGAACTCCGTCAAATTCTTCATCGTGCTTGCCCCTGGACTGCCTTTTGCGCCGCGAAAGACTCGGGTGCCTCCGCAAGCGTAACAACCAGATCGGCCAAACGTGCCACGGCGTCGAAGCGCGCCAATGATTTTGAGCGCGATGCAGCCCGTGCGAGAGTCGCCGGCTCCTCGAACAGCCGCCGCAAGGTCCCTGCCAGCCGCTCGGGGGTCATGATTGCCTGCTCGAAACACCAACCCGCGCCCGCTTTTTCGAATCGGGTCGCGTTCTCCAACTGATCATTATCGACCGAATGAGGCAAGGGTACGAGTACGGATGGACGCCCCAAAGCCGACAGTTCGGCGATGGTTGTTGCACCTGAGCGCGATACGACCAGATGCGCGCCGGCCATCCTGAGCGGCAAATCCTCAAAAAACGTTGCCAATTCCGCTGCAACGCCCGCGACCTCATAGGAATCGAAGACGCGGTCGATGTCTTCTTCGCGGCATTGCTGCACCACCATCATCCGGTCGCGCAGTTCCTGCGGCAGCAATTGCAGCGCCACGGGCATGATGTCGGAGAAAAAGCGCGCGCCCTGGCTGCCGCCGAAGCAGAGCAGATTGAGCGGCTGTCCCGGCTGGGGCGGCTGATAGGTGCCGCCGCGCATTTCCAGGATGCCATCGCGTAAGGGTGTGCCGGTGAGGAAGCTCTTTTCGGTGAGCTTGCCTTCGAGAAATTTCGTGTCCTCGAAGGAAATGCCGATCGCCTTCACCATCGGCGCGAGAAAACGGTTCGCCCGACCCATGACCGAGTTCTGTTCGTAAATCATGCTGGGGACGCCGCGCGCCATCGCCGCCAGCACCGGCGGGATGGTGGGATAGCCGCCGAAGCCGATCATGGCCTTCGGCTTCAGATCGCCGATGACGTCATACGCCATCTTGAAGCCATTGGAGTTCGTCGCCACCATCTTCATCGCCTCGATCGGCGATTTGCCCCTGAAAGTGGCGGCCGGAACCTTATGCACCCCGCGGCCCGGAAAATTGACGCCGAAGACGGATGCGCGGTTATCCGTGATCAGATCGACCTCATAGCCCCGGCGCATCATCTCGCCGGCAAGCGCCTGCGCCGGGAAAAGATGTCCCCCGGATCCTCCCGCAGTCAGTACGATGGACGCGCCCGTCAAATCCTTATCCCCTCAGAGGAAGCCGTCCTGTCCGTTCTGCGCGGCATGGACCGATAGATGGGGCCCGCTTCGGGCCGTCGCCGGGCAAGCCCCAGCGCCAGGCCCATGGTCAAGGCCATTGCCGTCAGCGAGGATCCCCCATAGGACAGGAATGGGAGCGTCATACCCTTCGCCGGAAGCAGGTCTACGTTAACTGCCATATTAATGAGCGTTTGAAAACCAAAGAGCATCATCAGGCCGGAAAGCGCTAACCGGATGAACACATCCTGTGAACGGGCGGCGGCGCGAAATCCGCGCCAGACGATAAATCCGTACAGCAGGACCAGAAACAAGCAGAACAGGATGCCGAATTCCTCCGCCACCACCGCGAAGATATAATCCGTATAGGCATCCGGCAGGTTGGGCGTGACGATACCCTCGCCAGGACCGCGCCCGAACCAGCCGCCCTCGCGGAAGGCCATAAGCGCGGTGTCGATCTGGTGCGCGCCGCCCGGCGCGGGCGACAGGAACCGGTCCACCCGGCTGTGCACGTGGGCGACATGGAAATAGGCGGTGACGAACCCGGCGCCGCCGACGAGACAAGCGAGCGCGATCCAGAACAGCGAATAGCCCGCTAGAAAGAACAGGCCGCCCCACACCAGCACCAGAAGACAGGTCTGGCCGATATCGGGCTGCAGCACCAGCGTCCCGGCGGTCGCGGCCAGCAGCGCCACGGCCAGCGGCAGCGCCGGCATGTCACGCCGCTTGCCAGCCTCGGCGAACAGCCATGCAATAAGGATGACGAACCCCGGCTTGACGAATTCGGACGGCTGGATCGACTGGCCACCGCCGATGATCAGCCAGCGTACCGCGCCGTTCTTCTCGATGCCCTGGAGCATTGCCAGCAGCATCAACCCGAAGCCGCCGAGGAACAGCAACAGCCCGGCCCGCCGCGTCAGCTTGGGGTCCAGCATCGATGCGCCGATCAGCAGCGCGACGCTCGGCAGAAGAAACACGAGATGCCGCTTGAAGAAATACAGCGGCTCCTCGCCCAGCTTGTGCGCCACGGCGGGGCTGGCGGCGAGCGACACGATCGCACCCAGCGCCATGATCAGCAGCACCGCGCCGACAGCGAGGCGGTCCACCGAAAACCACCATTCGGCAATCAGGCTGCGGTCGGTGCGGGCCAGCCTCATGGCGCTTCGGCGCCCCGCATCGTGACGTCTTCGAGGGCAGCGACTGCGGCGCGGAACGCATTGCCGCGCACCTCGAAATTGGGGAATTGATCGAAGGAGGCGCAGGCCGGCGAGAGCAGCACCACCGGCTCCGGGTCATGCGAGGCAAGCGCGTCGCGGGCCGCCGCGGCGACCGCCGCCTCCAGCGTGCCGCTGATTGTGTTGGGGACCGCGTCTTCGACGGACCGGCTGAATTCGGACGCCGCATCGCCGATGAAATAGGCGCGGCGGATTTTCGGGTAATAGCTTTCCAATCCGGCCAGCCCACCGGCCTTGGCGAGGCCGCCCGCGATCCAGTAGATCTGGTTGAAGCTTGCGAGCGCCTTCGCCGCCGCGTCGGCATTGGTCGCCTTGGAGTCGTTGATGAACAGCACGCGCCCGAGCAGTCCCACCTGCTCCATGCGGTGCGCGAGGCCGGGGAAACTGCGAAGCCCCGCCGCGATCTCCCCGCGCGACAGGCCGATGGCGCGGCACAGCGCAAAGGCGGCGGCGGCATTCTGGGCGTTGTGCGCGCCGCGCAGCGACCCTATGCCGGCGAGACTGATGGCAGGGAGCGCCTCTCCGCCATCGACTTCAATCAGCGCGCCGTTCCGCGCATAGATGCCGTGGCGCACCGGACCGAGCACGGAAATCCGTTTCACATTGCCGCGCAGCTTGTTGGCGATAGCGGCGGAAATCGCATCATCGACGCCGATCACCGCAACGTCGCCCGCGCCGATCCGGTCGAAAATGCGCGCTTTCACGTCGGCGTAATGTTCGATGCTGCCATGACGGTCGAGATGATCAGGGGTGATGTTCAGCAGGCAGGCGGCGGTCGCGTCGAGCGTCGGCGTCAGGTCGATCTGGTAGGAGGAATATTCGATGACATAGGTGAGATCGTCGGCGAACGGATCGAGCGCCAGAACGGCGGTGCCTATATTGCCACCCATGGCAACAAGCCGGCCGCTCGCGCCGATCAGATGCGCGGTCAGGGCGGTGGTGGTGGATTTGCCGTTGGTGCCGGTGATTGCCACGATCTTGGCGCGGGACGCCAGCGCGCGCCGCTCGCGGCAAAACAATTCGGTGTCGCCGATCACGTCGATGCCCGCTTCTCGGGCGCGCCGGACGGTCCAATGCGGCTTTGGGTGCGTCAGCGGCACGCCCGGCGCGAGTACCAGCGCCGCGAAGTCGCGCCAATCGGCCTCGGTCAGATCGACGGGCGCGAACCCCGCCTCGACCGCCGCCGCCCTGCCCTTCTCGCCATCATCCCACACGGCCGGCTCCGCGCCGCCAGCCCTGAGCGCCCGCGCCGCCGCTATGCCGGACAGGCCCAGGCCGAACACCGCAACGCGTTTGCCGGCAAAGACGGTGACGGGGATCATGGCCCCTCTCCGCACGAGCGCCGCCGCCGGTCCGTACCTTCGGAAATCATCCCAAAGCGCGGAGAGAGCGGCTCCACCCTCACCCGGCGCTGCGCGCACCCCTCTCCCATCGAGGGAGAGGGGTGACGAAGGAAGGCGCGGCCTGCCCCACTTGCCCTCTCCCCTCGCGGGAGAGGGCACCCGCCGAATGGCGGGTGGGTGAGGGGGCGGGCCAGCCCCGTTTTCTCGGACTTGCCGATTAAGCAGAGATGGTTCATTTCATCGCAAACCCTACCGCAATTTCAGCGTCGAAAGACCGATCAGCGCCAGCACCACGGCGATAATCCAGAAGCGCACGACTACCGTCGCCTCGGCCCAGCCCTTCTGCTCGAAATGGTGATGCAGCGGCGCCATGCGGAACACCCGCTTGCCGGTCAGCTTGAATGAGGCCACCTGCACGATCACCGACACCGTCTCCAGCACGAACAGCCCGCCGACAATCGCCAGCACGATTTCGTGCTTGGTGGCCACGGCGATGGTGCCGAGTGCTCCGCCCAGAGCCAGCGAGCCGGTGTCGCCCATGAAGATCATCGCGGGCGGCGCGTTGAACCAGAGGAAGCCGAGCCCGGCGCCGACCAGCGCTCCGCAAATCACCGAAAGTTCCCCTGCGCCCTGCACGAAATGCACTTGCAGATAGTCGGAAAACACCTTGTTGCCGACCAGATAAGCGATGACGCCGAACGTCGCCGCCGCGATCATCACCGGCACGATCGCCAAGCCGTCCAGCCCATCGGTGAGGTTCACCGCGTTGCCTGCCCCGGCAATGACGAACGTGCCGACGACCAGGAAAATCGGGCCGAGATCCAAAAGCAGATCCTTGAAAAACGGCACGGCAAGCGAGGTGGCAACGCCCGGCGCGGCGATCTTCATGATCGAATAGGCGGCAATCGCGGCGATCGCCACTTCGAGGCACAGGCGAACGCGCCCTGGAAACCCGTTGCTCGAACGCTTCGTCACCTTAAGATAATCGTCATAGAAGCCGATCAGGCCGAAAGACAGCGTGACGGCCAGCACCACCCACACCAGCCGGTTGGCGAGATTGGCCCACATGATCGTCGCCACGCCCACGCCGAGCAGGATCATCAGCCCGCCCATGGTCGGCGTGCCAGCCTTGCTGAGATGCGATTTCGGGCCATCCGAGCGGATCGGCTGTCCTTTGCCCTGGCTCCGGCGAAGCTGATTGATCAGCGCCGGGCCGAACAGGAACACCACCATCAGCGCGGTCATGATGGCGCCGCCGGTGCGGAAGGTGATATAGCGGAACACGTTGAAGATCTGCGCATGGTCACCCAAGACGCCAAGCAGATAGAGCATCCCCTCCCCTTTCGACCTATTCCGCAGCCGTTCTGCCGGCGCTTTGCAGCAGCGGGAACCGGTCTTTGATTGCATTCACCAGCGGCCCCATGCGGCTGCCGAGCGACCCCTTGATCATGATCGCGTCGCCCGCCCGGATGGCTGCCGGCAGCGTGTCCCGCAGACCATCCGAATCCTCAGCCCAGCCGCCTTGCCGTGCTTCGTCGAGCGCATCGAACAGGGCTTCCATATACGTCCCGCAGCAGTACACGCTGTCGATGCCCGCCGCCTTGATCGGCTCGGCGAGGCCCGCATGCATGGCCTCCGACTGGCTGCCAAGTTCGAGCATGTCGCCCAGCACCGCGATGCGGCGCTTGACCCAGACCGGCGCGGTGTCGCCCAGCACCTTCAGCGCCGCCCCGACCGAGGCGGGATTGGCGTTATAGCTCTCGTCGATCAGCAGAAACTGGCCCCCCGCAATGCGGTGGACACCTTGCGCGCCTCTCCCCACCGGCGCGCCGAACCCTGCGAGGGCGGCGGAAGCCCGTTCGATATTGCCACCCATGAGCTTCACGGCCGCGAGCGCGGCGAGCGAGTTCATCGCCAGATGCTCGCCAGGTGCGCCGAGCTCATAGGTGAGGCTGTCGCCCAGAATATCGGCCTCGATCAATGAGCCGCCGTCGGCTGGCTCCACGGCAAGCAGCCGCGCTTCGGCGCCTTTATCCCAGCCGAATCCCGCGATCCGGCCCGCACCGGCCGACTTGGCGCGTTCGGCGAGCAACGCGAATTGTCCGTCGTCGCGATTGAGGATTGCCGCGCCGCCGGTTTCCAGTCCCGTGAAAATCTCCGCCTTGGCTTCCGCGATCGCCTCGATATCGGTGAAAAACTCCATATGCACCGGCGCGACCGTGGTGATGATCGCGGCGTGCGGGCGAACGAGCTTCACCAGCGGCGTGATCTCGCCGGCATGGTTCATGCCGATCTCGAATACCGCATATTGTGCATCGCGTGGCAGCCGGGCAAGCGACAGCGGCACGCCCCAGTGATTGTTATAGGATTTGTCGGACGCATGAACCTGCCCCTCGGCGCCCAGCATCAGGCGCAGCATCTCCTTGGTGCCGGTCTTGCCGACGCTGCCGGTCACCGCGACGATGCGGGCCTCGCTGCGCGCTCTCGCGGCCCGGGCAAGGGCATTGAGCGCCTCCAGCGTGTCGGGCACCGGAAGCAGCGGCCCGTCCGCCGCCTCCTCAAAACCCTCTTGCACGACGGCGAGCGCGGCCCCGGCGGCAAAGGCCTGCGCAAGATAATCATGCCCGTCCGTCCGGTCGCCCTTGACGGCGAAGAACGCATCGCCCGGCTGGAGCGTGCGCGTATCGATGGAAATTCCGGTGACGCCCGCCGGCATCGCGCCGCGCCTCGGCGGGCCGAATATCTTGCCCAGTTCCCCGCCTGTCCAGAGCGTCTCAGCCATGTATGGTTAACCTCTCACGGCCGCCTTCCAGGAGCGCGGCCACTGTTTCATGGTCAGAATAGGGGATCACCCTATGCCCGATAATCTGTCCGGTTTCGTGGCCCTTGCCCGCGATCAGCACCAGATCGCCGGGCCGCAAGGCATGGATGGCAGCCGCGATGGCTTCGGCGCGGTCGCCGATCTCGATGGCTGCCGGAGCCGCCGCCAGGATTTCGGCGCGGATTGCGGCGGGGTCTTCGCTGCGCGGATTGTCGTCCGTAACGATGACGCAGTCGGCGAGCCGGGCGGCTATCTCCCCCATTTGCGGCCGCTTGCCCCGGTCGCGGTCGCCGCCGCAGCCGAAGACGACATGCAGCCGGCCGGAGACATAAGGCCGGAGCGCCAGGATCGCGGTTTCCAGCGCGGCCGGCGTATGCGCATAGTCGATGAAGACAGGGGCGCCGCCGGCCGTGCGGCCTGCCAGCTCCAGCCGCCCTTTCGCGCCCTGCAAATGTTCGGCGGCGGCGAAAGCCTCCCCGGCCGGGGTGCCGCTCGCAATCGCCAGCCCCAACGCCACCAGCGCGTTCGCGGCCTGGAAGTCACCCGCCAGCGGAAGCGCCAATTGCAGGGCGGAGCCCTCATGCTGGACTTCGAGCCGCTGGCCGAAACCGTCGCGCTCGCTCGCCAGGAGCCGCAGGCTGTCGCCGCGCCGGCCCGTCGTGACCAGCAGCAAGCCGCGCCCGCGCGCGATCTCCGCCGCCTCTTCACCGCCTTCGCTGTCCACATCGATCACGGCGGGCTGGCCCGGTTGCAGCAGCTCGGTGAACAGGCGCATCTTGGCCCTGAAATAATCCGCAAAATCAGGGTGATAGTCCAGGTGGTCGCGCGAGATATTGGTGAAGCCGCCCGCCGCCAGCTTGATGCCGTCCACCCTATGCTGGGCGAGCCCGTGGCTGGAGGCCTCGAAGGCCAGATGCGTGGCCCCGTGATCGGCAAGTTCGGCAAGGCTCGCATGCAGCGACACCGGATCGGGCGTAGTGTGAACGAGCGGCCAGTCCTGATGCCGGAAATGGATGCCCGTGGTGCCCAGACTGGCGGCGGCCTGTCCGCAGGCCTCCCAGATCTGGCGGAGAAAGGCCGCGACCGAGGTCTTGCCGTTGGTGCCGGTGATTGCGACGGCGATCTCAGGCTGCCGGCCATGGAAACGGGCGGCCATCAGGGCCAGACGGCGGCGCGGATTGGCGTCCCTGATCACCGGAATCCGGCCGTCCGCTTCGACCGCCACGGCGTCGCCCGCCAGGATTGCCGACGCCCCGCGCGCCACGGCGTCGGCGATAAAGCGCGCCCCATCCGTTTTCACGCCGTTCAGCGCCGCGAACAGATAGCCCGGCCGGGCCTCGCGGCTGTCGGCGGTCAGCCCGCTTATCGGCACGCGCTCGTACTCGGCAGGGGCGGCGCCAGGGCCGCACAGATCGCTCAGTTTCATGATTGTCTCGGCCACGCCAGGCAGCCCCCATCACCGCGATGCGGGAAGCGCTCGATCAAGCGTTTAATCGTTCCGGTTAATAGGAGGCTTGGCGGCTTTCGTCAAACGTCCTCGCCGGGGCAATCCCCAGCATCGGCGCGATGCGCCTGATGATCGCCCCTGCTGTCGGAGCCGCATTGTGACCCGCTTCGGTGCGTTTGCCCGGCTGCTCGGGCTTGGGCTCGTCGATGACGACGAATACCAGATATTGCGGATCATCCATCGGAAAAGCCGCCACGAAGCTGGTGATGACGTCCTGGCTGTAGCCGCCTTTGGACGGTTTCCAGGCCGTCCCGGTCTTGCCGCCGACCCGGTAGCCGGGAACTTTCGCCTGCGTGCCGGTGCCGTTTTCCACATTGGCGAGGAAAAGCCGGCGCATCGCGGCGCTGGTTTCCGCGCTCACGACCTGTTCTCCCGGCGGGCTCGCCTGCCCCGGCAGACGCGGCAGAAAGGTGGGGGTAATCTTATTTCCGCCATTGATGAGGGCGGCGGTCGCGACGGCGAAAGCAAAGGGCGGAACGGAAATGCCGTGACCATAGGCCATGGTCATCGTGTTGACATCGCGCCACTTCTCGGGAAAAAGCGGCCGCGCCGTCGGTCCAAGCTCCGTCTGCATGGGCTCCATCAGCCCCAGCTTCTCGAAAAACGCCCTTTGCCGCTCGCCGCCGACAGCCAGCGCCAGCCTTGCCGCTCCGGTATTGGAGGAATGGGTGAACACCTCCTCCACTGTGAGGTAACGCGAATGGGCGTGCCTGTCGTGCAGCGTGAAGCGGCCCATGCGCAGCGGGGTCAGCACGTCGATGCGATCATCGATGCGGGCGGTGCCCCCGTCGAGTGCCATGGCTATGGCAAAGGTCTTGAATACGGAGCCCAGTTCGTACGCGTCATAATAGAAGCGATTGTGCAGGCCAGGTTTGAGCGATGCCTCGCGGCGATTGGGGTCGTAGTCGGGCAGTCCGGCCAGCGCCAGCACTTCGCCGGTATGGACATCGAGCACGATGCCGCCCAGCGCCTCCGCCTGATAGCGTTTGCGCGCCTCGGTCAGCTCCTCGTGAAGGGCGTGCTGTATGCGCAGATCGATGGAGAGCTGAACCCGGCCGCGATCCCCAGTGTCGCCGGCGGAGCCTGTGGCCTGCTGGGCGGAGTCTATGTATTTCTCGATGCCGGCCAGCCCCTGATTGTCGACATTGGTGTGGCCCAGCACATGAACCGCCGTATCCCCGGCCGGATAGACGCGCTGCGGCTCCTGGATGAGATGCAGGCCTGGCAGACCGAGATTATGCACGGCGGCCGCCTCTTTCGGCGTCAGGCCGCGCTTCACCCATTCGAAGCGGCTCTGGCTGCTGAGCTTGGTTCGCAGGCCGATCATGTCCTCGGCCGAGAGCACGCGTGAAAGCCGCTCGATGGTCTCATCGACACCGATGATCTGGCCGGGATCGGCGAACAACCAATATACCCGGATATCGGAGGCGAGCATCAGCCCGTTGCGGTCCACCGTATCGGGCCGCGAAACCGCATGGCGGAGCTGATTCTCGGCCACCATGATGCGCGAGGCAAACGCGCTGCCCCGTCCAAGCACGGTGAGCTGCCAGCCTATGGCGAGGAAACTGCCGAGCAGCGCCAGCGTAAGCAGCCTGAGCCGCCAGATCGGCGGTCCGCACGCGGCGTCTGTCCGGTCATTGTGCCGCGGTTCGCGCCGCATGGCCTTCTCCCCCCGCGCCGTTGCGAATCAGCGCGCCGATTTCGTCGCGCGCCTGCCAGCCTGTGCCATCGGTGGCCGAGGGAATGGGCCGATGCGCCAGAACCTCCATGAAGTCGCGGTGATTGATGAGCTGCTCGGGTTTGGCCGGCTCCAGCTTCAGCACGTTACGCGCCAGCGTCTCGACCCGTTCTGGCCTGGAGACATGGCTCCATTCGGCGTGCATCAAGGCGACATTATCCTTTTCGTCTTCGATGGCGCGCTCAAGCTGCGCGGCGCGGTCTTCCAGCCGGCGCGTTTCGAATTTCATGTTGTAGATGAGGACCACCAGACCGGCCAAAAAGCCGAAAGCCAGAAGACAAAACAAACGCATCACCGCAAAGACCTCAATAGCTGCCTAACGCTCCCTTAGGGTTAACCGGGATTGGTAAATGTCCGGTAATTTCGCCCGCGCAATCCTGTGCCTTTCGGCATCGGCAATCCGAGCGCCGCCGGGTCCACCGGCCAGGCGGGCGCGTCCAGCCTGACCCCGGCGCGCAGCCTTGCGGAGCGCGACCTGGGATTGGCGGCGATCTCCGCTGCCCCCGGCTCCACCGGCTTGCGCCGGGCCAGACCGAAGCTCGGCGCCCGCGGGGTAAGCGTATCGGGCAAGTGGCGCGACGCCCGCCCCTTGCCGCCCGATCGCTCCGCCAGAAAAGTCTTCACGATGCGATCCTCAAGCGAGTGGAAGGTGACCGCGATCAGCCTCCCGCCGGGGCGCAGAATGGCTTCCGCGGCGGCAAGCCCCGCCACCAGCTCACCCAGCTCGTCATTGACGAACAATCGCAACGCCTGAAAACTGCGGGTCGCGGGATGTTTGGCATCATCATGACGGCGGCCGAGCACGCCCGCGATGAGGTCGGCCAGCTCCAGCGTGCGCGTGAGCGGCGCGTCTTCGCGGCGGCGCACGACCGCGCGGGCGATGGCGCGCGAGCGTCGTTCCTCGCCCAGCAGAAACAGAATTTCCGCAAGGTCGGCCTCGTCGCTGCGGTTCACCACGTCGGCGGCGGTCGGTCCTTCGCCGGACATGCGCATATCGAGCGGTCCGTCGCGCATGAAGGAAAAGCCGCGTTCCGCTTCGTCGAGTTGCATCGAAGACACGCCAAGGTCAAAAATCACCGCATCGGCGGGCACGAAATCCGCCGTGGCGGCAATGTCGCCCAGCGCGCTGAACGCGGCTGCGTGGAAGCGAAAACGGTTCGGGAAATCCTTGGCAAGATCGGCAGCGATTGTCGCGACGAGCGGATCGCGGTCGAGCGCCAGCAGCCAGCACTTCGCGCTACCCAGAATGGCACGCGCATAACCGCCGGCGCCGAAGGTGCAATCGATATAGCGCTCGCCGTCCTGCGGTTCGAGCGCTGCCAGGGTCTCGGCCAAGAGTACAGGAGAATGACGGGACAGTCCGCCAGCGGCTTCGGGCTCCTCTCCCTTGCCGCGACCCGCCATTACTCCTGTACTCCCTCTTTACGCCCGTCCGCTAATGGACGGTTCCCCGCGCCGAGATCTCTCCGGTAGGTCCGGGCACGCTCGCGCGCCTCGGTCCGGAATTCTTCATAAGCCGACGGCTCCCAGATCTGGAACTTGTCCCCAAGTCCGACGAAGACAGCCGTGTCTCCAATCCCCGCATGATCCCTGAGTTTTTTGGGCAATACGGCCCGTCCGTCGGGATCGACCTTGATCTTTTCGCTTTCTCCGAAATAAGCGGTCGCGATTTCATCGCGCTCGGCGCTGTCGATGGGAAAGCCATCCAAAATCCCCTTAATCTTTTCGACCAGGCGGCCGCCGCCAGCTTCGAGCGCGGGCCGGTCAAGATGCGGGTAGCAAAAAATCTCCTCAGCACCTTCTTTGGAGAGGACTGCCCGAAAAGATGCGGGCACGGAGACCCGTCCTTTCGCGTCGATCTTGTTATCGAACCTGGAGGCAAAGTCATCCATCTCCTCTCAGGCGCTCCCGGTTTGCGACGCGATACCAGCCCGCCGGCAGCGCGGCGCTTTCTCAATATTGTCCGCCACTTGGCGCTCGCCTTCGAACGGTTAGGACCGGGAGGAAGCGCGCGCTCGTGCCCCCTATTTGGCCTTCGAAGGAACTCGCTTCAGTTGGCCTCCTCCCGAATCACACCCTTCCGAACGGGTTTGAATGGGATAGCATGGGATTATATGGGAGTCAACGGAACCACAAGGGCTGGAATGGAGATCTGGCGGGAGGGGATGGAAAACGGGGCCGAAATCGCTGCGAGGCGTCGCCGGAAGGAAAGCAGAGCAGGCGCTCACGCCGGCATTTCCAAGCAAAGCGCGTCATTCGGCGTGCGGATCACGCCGTTAAGCTTTTGCTAACCAGCTCTTAAGATTGGGGGAAATGGAGTTTGAAGATGCGGGGATGGCGGAAGCGGATAGGGCTGTGGCTCTTATGCTGCTTTTAAATAAAATCTTGTTCTACGAATTGCTCTCCGTAGAACACGGTCGTAACGTCGCAAGATAAAAGCAAGGGCCGATGGGGGCCGCCTGGGGGGCGTCTTATGCGTATTTTTGCGTTCGTGCTTGCGTTCGTAAGCTTAATTGTGCCCGCAGCGGCGGACCCGAACGACTTCAGCCGCACCATCGCCTTCGGCGACAGCCTTTCGGACAATGGCAATCTGGCAAACAATATTCCGCCCAGTCCGTCGGCGCCGTTTCTTCCTGGATATTTCGACGGCCGGTTTTCGAATGGTCCGACCTGGATCGAATTGCTGTCCGATCCGTCAAAATCGACGAACCCCGACAATTCCATGAACAGGTTCTGGGGCGGATCGTTTTTTGGACTGCCCTATGACGTCGGCGGCAATGTGGATAACGTCAATGCGGCGATCGGCGGTGCGCAGACCGTTGCCGGATTCCCTCCATCGGTGCAGGCGCAAATCGGTGCCTTTGTATCGGCCGGCGGCGTGTTTGGGCCCAATGATCTCGTGAGCGTTCAAGGCGGCGCCAACGATTTCTTCGCCTTTTTCACGGCGAACCCCACCCCCACCGCACTGCAACTCCAGACCTTCGCCACGGTGACGGGGTTGAACGAAGCCGGCAATGTCGCGCTCGTGGCGGGCGCCGGCGCCAAGACCATCCTCGTCTCTAACCTGCCCAATATCGGCGCCACGCCCAGTTTCAACGGCAATCCCTTGACCGCAGGCGGCGGCCTTCTGGCGACCGCGACATACAACGCGGCCCTCAACCAGGCGACCCAGCAACTCGCAACGGATAATCCGGGCGTCAATTTCGTGCAGATGGACTGGTTTTCGGCATTGAATGTCGTCATCGCGAACCCGGCGGCGTTCGGTTTCACCAACGTCACGGCGGCTTGTATTCTCGACCCGAATTGCGCGGGAAAACCTTTAAGCGTCCAAAACCAGTTTCTGTTCTGGGACACCGTGCACCCCACGGAGGCAGGGCATGAGTTTCTCGCTCAATATGCCGCGCTGCTTCTGTCCACGGAGCAGACGGGCCAGGCTGTGGCGGCTCTCGGTCAGGTGGCGCTGACGACGCGGCTTGAGGCCTCCGACATCATTTTCCGCCGGGCTTTCGCTCCGGCGCGGCAGGGGCCTGGCGGCCTTTATGCCGAAATCATCGGCGAAACGGGCTCGTTCGATGGCACCGACACGATTCTCGGCAATACCGGAGCGGACTATTCACTGGCCGGCGTGCGCGCAGGGTTCGATGCGGGCGAAGGGCCGGTCAGTTTCGGCGCGTCCCTGGCCTATCAGGGCGGCGACATCAACGGTCATCTCCTGGATGCGAATCTGCGTTCGAGCCAGATCGATGCGTATCTGCTGAGACGATATGCGGCTCTGTTCGCCGGTTTGGAAGGCGGCGTATCCTTCAATGAATTCCACGATATCAAGCGCGGCACGGGCTTCCCGACGATCAATGCCGATGGGTCGACGAACAGCATCGACTACACGCTGGCGGCAACGCTGGGCGCCCAATATCAGCTGTCGGGCCTTACATTGACCCCGGCGGTCCGCGTCGGCTACGCCTCGCTCAACCTCGACAAATTCACCGAATCGGCGCCGATCCTTGCGCTGCAATATGGCGACCGGGATGTCACCACCGGCTTCTGGACCGCGAGGCTACGCGCCTCCACGCCATTCTACGGCGCAACCGTCTATGGCGAGGTCGGCTATGAGGACCTGTTCTCGACCGATGACGCCTACACCGCCAAACTGGCCTCCAACACGGCTCATGCCGTGACGATCAACGACGACCTTGAGGCAAGAGGTCTGTATCTGAAGGCCGGCATCGGCGGGGTAATCGGCGACAATATAAAGCTCTCGGGTGAATACGGCCTCTCCCTGCAGAACGGCGACGGAGAGGTCCATAGCGGCCGGCTTCGCGTAACGATACCGTTGTCCAGCGAGGCTCCGCTGGGCGATTGAGTGCGCCGCCCCACCGAGGGCGCAGCCGTCAGAACGTAAATGGGATATCATAGATGATCGGCGCCGAATGCCGCCGGCCGGACAGAGTTCCCTATGTCCAAACGGTGTTCACGCATTTGTGCACAAGCAAATCTGAATGTTCGGCGGGTTTGGATGGTTATCATCTCCGATATGCGCCGCCGCGGACTCGAAACCCGATCAGCCGGGTGCGTGGCGGCTATGCACATTTTTGAGGACACGGAGAGAAAGATGCGTAAATCCCTTATCGCCGCAGCCATATTTGTGGGCATGGCTGCCGCAGCCGGACCAGCCAGCGCGATCGAATGCGAAGGCAACTTCCAAATTCAACATAGCGGCGACCGGATTGCGACGCCCTATTGCGCGGACGGCTACCTCGCCATCGTGGCGCGGGAGTACGGCATGAGAGTAAGCGCCGAAGCCATTCGGTACAACCCTTCCGAGAAGGAACGCGCCTGCCGTCTGGTCGGTGAGGATAACCGCGTGCGCGATACTTGCGAGCCGTACCGGGTACTCGTGCCCCATTTGCGGCCCTGATGTTTCGCCATCGATAATGCAGTGGAAGAAGAGCAGGCCAGCGGCCTGCTTTTCTTTGCGGCAATCGAGGCGTGTTTTGCGTTCTGTGAGAGCCCCCCGCGTTGTAGTCCTACAACAGTCGCGTGCGTTCCGCCTTCCGCGCAATTATGCGGAAAGTTCTTGCGGTGGACAGGAACTCAAAATAGTTTACAAGCACCTATCAGACGCGTTTCCGGCCTCGGCGAGAGGGCTGGAACGGGTTCGGGCTCAGGGCCTGTATCCGTGTAATCGCATTATCATTTGTGTAAATGTTTGCAGGATGTGAGTACCATGGGGGAAACCATAATCAGTACCGACTTGACCATCATCGGCAACGTCACCTCCAAAGGGAACGTCAAGCTGGATGGCAAAATTCGGGGTGACATTCACTGCGCTTCCCTGGTCGTCAGCAAGTCCGGCGACATTGACGGCGGCATCATCGCCAACAACGAAGTGATCGTGCTGGGCAAGGTCGTGGGCACCATCAGAGGCAAGCGCGTCATGCTGCATGCCACCGCCCGCGTCGAAGGCGACATCTACCATCAAGGCATCGGCATCGAAATGGGCACTCGCTACGACGGCAGCCTGAGATGGACCGAGGATTTTGCCACCTACCAGGCCAGCGGCATGCGAAACAGCTCCAACGGCGAAATGTCGGCGCAGCTCTGACCGGAGCCATGCCGATTGGTCCGTAGCGCCATCGGCTGCACGCGAATTTCTGCGGTGTGCTTCAGCCGATCCACCGTGGCGTGGGCATCGGCGCCGTTTTAAGCGGCCTTCTTCACGTCGCCCGCCAGCTCCGACAGACGCCGGACGAGATTGCGGGCGCCTTTCAGCCGCTCTTCCGCGTCCGGCCAATCGGCTTTGAACACGAGCTTGTGGTCCTGCTGTAATTTCACCGCGCCCCGATGCTCGTTCATGAAGGCGACCAGCCCGATTGGATTGGCAAAACTGTTGTCCCGGAACCCGATCACCGCACCTTTCGGACCCGCCTCGACCTGCGAAATCCCGCCCTTGCGGCAATAGCCCTTGATCTGTACGACCGCCAGCAGATGCCGCACCTCCTCCGGCAGCGGCCCGAAGCGGTCCACCATCTCCGCGGCGAACGCCTCCATCTCGTCGCGCTCGTGCAGATTGGATAGCCTGCGGTACAGGCCCAGCCGCGCCTGCAGGTCGGAGACATAGCTCTCCGGAATCAGCACCGCGCTGCCGACATTGATCTGCGGGGACCATTGCTCACTGCGTTCCTCCATGCCGCCTTCGCGCAGCGAGGCCACCGCCTCCTCCAGCATGTGCTGGTACAGTTCGAACCCGACCTCGCGAATATGGCCCGACTGCTCCTCGCCCAGCAGGTTGCCCGCGCCGCGAATGTCCAGGTCGTGGCTCGCCAGCGTGAAGCCCGCGCCAAGACTGTCGAGCGATTGCAGCACCTTCAGGCGCTTCTCGGCGGTGGGCGTCAGCTTCTGGTTCGGCGGCAGGGTGAACAGCGCATAGGCCCGCGTCTTCGACCGGCCGACGCGGCCGCGCAGCTGATAGAGCTGGCCGAGGCCGAACATATCGGCGCGGTGGACGATCAGCGTATTGGCCGAGGGAATATCCAGCCCCAATTCGACAATTGTCGTAGAAAGCAGCACGTCGAACTGCCGGTCATAGAAGGCCGTCATCACATCTTCGAGCTGCCCCGCACCCATCTGCCCATGCGCGATGGTGAATTTCAGCTCCGGCGCATGTTCGCGCAGGAACGCGGCGATCTCGTCAAGGTCGGAAATGCGCGGGCACACATAGAAGGTCTGCCCCCCGCGATAGCGCTCGCGCAGCAGCGCTTCCCGGATCGTCACCGGATCGAACGGCGTGATGAAGGTGCGCACCGCCAACCGGTCGACGGGCGGCGTGGCGATCACCGACATTTCGCGCACGCCCGTCAGCGCCAGTTGCAGCGTGCGCGGGATCGGCGTCGCCGTCAGCGTCAGCACATGCACGTCGGCTTTCAGCTGCTTCAGCCGCTCCTTGTGCTGCACGCCGAAATGCTGCTCCTCATCGACGATCAGCAGTCCCAGATCGGCGAACTCGATGCCTTTGGCGAGCAGCGCATGCGTGCCCACGACAATATCGGTCTGCCCCGATTTGAGCCCCGCCCGCATCGCCACCATGTCCTTGGCCGGCACGAGGCGCGAGGCCTGATCGACGCGCACCGGCAGCCCCTTGAAACGGTCGGTGAAGGTCTTGTAGTGCTGGCGCGCCAGCAGCGTCGTCGGCACCACCACGGCCACCTGCTTGCCGCTCATGACAGCGATAAACGCCGCCCGCAGCGCCACTTCCGTCTTGCCGAAACCGACATCGCCGCAGATCAGCCGGTCCATGGGGCGGCCGCGCGACAGATCCGATGCCACCGCCTCGATGGAGGAAAGCTGGTCGTCCGTCTCCTCATAGGGGAAGAGAGCGACGAATTCGTCATAGGCGCCTTCCGGCTGATCGAGGACAGGCGCGTCCTTCAGCTCCCGCTCGGCGGCGATCTTGATGAGGCTGTCGGCGATATCGCGGATGCGCTTTTTAAGCCTCGCCTTGCGCGCCTGCCATGCAGCCCCGCCGAGACGGTCGAGATTGGCGTTTGAATCGTCCGAGCCGTAGCGGGTCAGCAGCTCGATATTCTCGACCGGCAGGAACAGCTTGTCGCCGCCCTGATATTCGATTTCCAGGCAATCATGCGGAGCGCCCGCGGCGGTAATGGCCTGCAAGCCCAGAAACCGCCCGATGCCGTGATCGGCGTGAACCACCAGATCGCCGGGGCCGAGCGAGGAGGCCTCGCTGAGCACATCGCTGCCCTTGCGCGCCTTGCGCCGCCGCACCAGCCGGTCGCCGAGAATATCCTGCTCGCCGATCACAGCCAGATCGGGCGTCTCGAAGCCGCCTTCCAGCCCCAGCACGGCAAAGCCTGTCACATCGCGGGCGAGCTTCGTCGCTTCCGCGAAGCTGTCCACCTGCTGGATCGCGTGCAACCCATGGGCGCCCAGCATGGCGCCGAGTCGTTCGCGCGCGCCGGCCGTCCATCCCGCGACGATCACCCGCTTTCCCGCATTTTGCAGCCGGCCGATATGGGCGTTAACCGCTTCGAACAGCTTGTCGGACTGGTCGGCCCGTTCCAGCGCGAAGTTCCGGCCGACCTTGGCGCCGAAATTGAGGCTGGCGATGCCGCTGGCGCTCTCGATGGCATCGAACGGCGAGAACAGCCGCACCTTGCGCGCCGCCATCGTTTGCTCCCACTCGCCGGTATCGAGGAACATCAGCTTGGGCGGCACCGGCTTATAAGGCGGCGTGCCGAAGGAGGCCTGTTCCAACGCCATCTTGCGGGCTTCGTAATGATCCTCGATCTGTTCCAGGCGCTGCGCCCGCGCATCCGCCGCCAGATGATCGAGCGAGATGATCGCGTCCGGCACATAGTCGAACAGCGTTTCGAGATCGCCATAGAACAGCGGCAGCCAGTGCTCGGCGCCTGCATAGCTCATGCCCTCCGACACCGCCTCATAGAGCGGATCGTCGCTCGCGACGGCGCCGAACAGCTCCATATAGCGCTCGCGGAACCGGCTGATCACCTCCGCTCCGGAGGGCAATTCGCTCGCGGGCATCAGGATGAGCTGATCCTTCGCCGCCTGGGTGCGCTGCGAGGCGGGGTCGAAGAAGCGGATGGCCTCCAGCGTGTCGCCGAAAAAGTCGAGCCGCGCCGGACGCGCATTGGCCGGGGGGTAAAGGTCGAGAATGCCGCCGCGCATCGCATATTCGCCGGGCTCCATCACCGTACCGCTGCGCCGGTAGCCCCAGCGCTCCAAGCGGCGCGCGATGCTGCTCATATCGACGGTCATGCCGGCCGTCAGCTTGACCAGCGCCTTGCGCATGATCGCGCGAGGCGGCACGCGTTGAAGCGCGGCGTTGACCGTGGTGATGACGATCACCGGGCGCTTGGGCGCCTTCAGCCTCGTCAGTTGAGCCAGCGTCGCGATGCGCCGGCTGGACAGTTCCGCATTCGGCGAGACGCGGTCATAGGGCACCGTGTCCCAGGCCGGAAAGGTGAGAACATCCATGTTCGGTGCGAAAAAGCGCAATTGCTCGCGCAAGGAGTCCGCCCGCTGATCGTCGCGCGCGATGTGCAGCACCGAAACCGGCGTGCCGAGTTCCTTATGCGCGGTCGCGGCCATCCGCGCGATGAGATAGGCGTCGAACCCTTCAGGCACGCCGGCCGCCACCAGCGGCTTGTCCTGGGCGGCAAGCGCGGCGATCGCGGCGGAGGACCGCGCCGGCTTTTCCGTCTTGGCCCGTGCCTTTTGGTCAGGGTGTTCGAGCATCGTTCAGCTTTCGAGGTGGTGATAGGCCCTGATGAGCCCGATAAGGGACGCAAGCCCTTGGGGCGCCTGCTCCCCCTTTATCCAACGGTCGATGTCAGGATCGGGCAGCGCCAGCAGCGTCTCGAACAGCGTCAGGCCGTCGCCGTCAAAATGCCTCAGCTCCGCATCGGCGAAACGCCCGAGCACCAGATCCATTTCCTTCGTGCCGCGATGATGCGCACGGTAAAGCGCGCGTTTGATGCGGGTCTCGATGGCTGTCATGGTTAGATTGCGTTGATGGCTTGTGGATGTCCGAAACGACTAACGCGCGGCGATGGCCGGATGATCCCAAGCCGTGATATAGCGCCATACACACTCTATGTCAGCTAGCGATATTGTCTTGGTAGATATACCTATTACCCCGTGACCCATGATCAGCAAGAGCGGGACCCGTCGGCTGCCGAGGTGAAAAGCGGCACCCGCCCCACGCTCCTCAATCCCCTGTTCGCAGGCATCGGCACCCTCGACGGTGTCGGCCCGCGCTATCAGACATTGCTGGGAAAGCTGCTGCCCTCACCGGCCGGCGGCGAACCGCGCATCATCGATCTGCTCTGGCATCTGCCATCCGGATTGACGGATCGCCGTGCCTGTCCCGAAATCGCGGAGACCTTGCAAGGTCAATTGGCGACGCTGCTGGTCAAGGTCAAGAAGCACTTCCCCTCGCCGCCGCGCAACGCCCGCGCGCCATACCGGGTGATCTGCGAGGATGAAAGCGGCGAGATCGAATTGATCTTCTTCCACACCGAGCGACCCTTTATCGAGCGGCAACTGCCGGTCGGCGAAATGCGCATTGTGTCAGGGCGGATCGAGCGGTACGGCCCCAAGCTCCAGATGCCGCACCCTGACTACATCCTGCCGGAAGACGAGCGCCACAAGCTGCCCGGACTTGAGCCGGTCTATCCGCTGTCGCAGGGGCTGACGCAGAAATTCCTGTTCAAGATTTTCACGCAGAGCCTGGCGCGGCTGCCGCAGATGCCGGAATGGCTCGACCGGCGGCTGGTCGAAGGACGCGGCTGGCCTCCTTTCACTGCGGCGCTGCAAGCGCTGCATCGTCCTTCGGGCGAGGCGGATATCGAACTGAGCGCGGTCGCCCGCATGCGGCTTGCCTGCGATGAGCTGTTTGCCGGGCAGCTCGCTTTGGCCTTGCTGCGGCGGCGGTTCCGGCGCATGGGCGGACGTTCGGTCGCGGGCGACGGAAAGCTGGCCATGAAGATCACCGCCGCCCTGCCCTTTCAGCTGACGCGGTCGCAGCAGATCGCGCTGGGCGAAATCCTGGACGACATGGCGGCGCCGCGCCGGATGCTGCGCCTGCTGCACGGCGATGTCGGCAGCGGCAAAACCCTGGTGGGCCTTCTCGCCATGGCACGGGCCGTCGAGGCAGGCGGGCAGGCGGCGATGATGGCGCCGACGGAAATCCTGGCGCGGCAGCATTTCACATCGATCGCGCCGCTTTGCGAGGCCGCCGGCATCCGCCATGTGCTGCTGACCGGCCGCGAGAAGGGCAAGGCGCGCCAGCGCGTGCTGGATGCCCTGGCCGCCGGCGAGGCGCAGATCGCCATCGGCACGCATGCGCTGTTCCAGGAGGATGTCGCCTTTGCCGATCTGCTGCTCGCCATCATCGACGAGCAGCACCGGTTCGGTGTGCATCAGCGCTACGCGTTGCAGTCCAAGGGGCGCGGCGGCGGGACCGATATTCTGGTGATGACCGCGACGCCCATTCCGCGCACCCTGCAAATGACGCATTACGGCGACATGGACGCCTCCAAGCTGACGGAGAAGCCGGCAGGCCGCAAGCCGGTGCTCACCCGCGTCGTGCCGCTCGACCGGCTACAGGAGGTCATCGACGCCATTGGCCGGGCGCGGCGCGAGGGCGCGCAGATTTACTGGGTGTGCCCGCTGGTGGAAACCTCGGCGAAGATCGACCTGGCTGCCGCCGAGGAGCGCGCCGCCCATTTGCGCCAGCGCTTCGGCGATGCGGTCGGGCTGGTCCACGGACGCACCAAAGGCGCCGAAAAGGACGCCGTGATGCGCGAATTCGCCGGCGGGCGGCTCGGAATTCTGGTGGCGACGACAGTGATCGAAGTGGGGGTGAACGTGCCCGCCGCCAGCGTCATGGTGATCGAGCATGCCGAACGCTTTGGCCTCGCCCAGCTGCATCAATTGCGTGGACGGGTCGGGCGCGGCGCGGCGCAAAGCTCGTGCATTCTCTTATACAATCAGCCGCTCTCCGAGACGGCGCGCGCGCGGCTGGACATTCTGCGCCAGAGCGAGGACGGGTTCCGGATCGCCGAGGAGGATCTGCGGCTGCGCGGTGCCGGCGAGATTCTCGGCACGCGGCAATCCGGCGATCCCGGTTTCCGCGTCGCCCGCCTGCCCGACGACGAGGAGCTGCTTGCCGCCGCGCGCGATCAGACGAAATACCTGCTCGCGCGCGACCCGGACCTGACCTCGGAACAGGGCAAAGCGGCGCGCCTGTGTCTATATTTGTTTGAACGGGATGAAGCGATCCGGCTGCTGAGGGCGGGCTGATCGGACGCCCGGCCAAAGATCAGCGCGAGATGATCATGCAACTAAGATTTTTCGTCTTCAGCAGCTCGCAGATCGCCGTCGCTTCGCCGCGATCATAGGGTTCGGCGACGATCTTGTAGAGCGTGCCGCCATCGTCGGTTGCGAGAATCTTCACCGCGGGCGAGCGCCCGGCCAGCTCCGGCCCGAACTTTTTGGCGATGCGGTCGACCTCGGAAATCGCACCGTCTTCCGAACGCAGCGCGGCAAACTGGATGCCGAATTTGCCCGCAAACTCGTCCGACGACGCTGCCGGAGACGCCGCCGGAGAGGCTGCCGGTTTCGCCGCGGCGCTGCGCGCCGGCTTCTCGGCCTTCACGCTCGTGACCCGCGGACGCTCCGGAGCCACCGTCACTGTTGCCGCGACGGGCGTCGGACGCTGCGTTTCCTGCGACGAGGTTTCCGATGAGCCGAATATGCTGCTGAACACGCTGCTCAAGCTGCTGCCGGTCGGTTGTTCCGACGCCGACGCCTTGGGCACACGCGGCTTCTTTTCTTTTCCTGGATCCGGATGCTCGGCTGGTTCTGGCGCGGCTTTCCCGGATTCGGAGGCGATGCCCAGCTTGCTGCCGATACGGTCTCGGCCGTCTTCCGCCTTGGCCTTATCGGCGGGGGAGAGGCCGCCCATCCAAAGCGCCGAATTGTAATCGGCCAGGGCAAAGGCGAGCTTACTCAGCTTTTCCTGCGCCTGAGCGCGCATCAGCAAGGCTTTTGCGGAGGCGTCGGCAGGCAGCTTCCCGGAACTCAGCGCGGCATCGATCAACTCGATCGCCTTCACCGGGATGCCTTGCTCCATCATCTTGCTAGCCTGAGTGAGCGCGGCCGTGGCGTCATCTGCGCGAGCGGAAGGGGCGATGATGGATAAGCCCAATGCCGCCGCGAACAAAGCAGCGTTTATGCGGAGATAAATAGCCATAACAACGCGGACTCTTACGCAATTGCCCCAGGATTGCAACACCCTCGCCTGTGGATATCATGCACAGAAATGCGACAAGAGATTGATCGCACTGGTGCTTTTTTGCCACATTTCTTGACCGAATTACGGCACTGGACGCGCTGGATGAGCAGGAGTCGCCGGCACGATGCCGGCTACTCCACCGTCACCGATTTGGCCAGATTGCGGGGCTGATCCACATCCGTTCCGAGCAGCACCGCAGTATGGTAGGCGAGCAACTGCACCGGAAGCGCGTAGAGGATCGGCGCGATGAAGGCGTGCGCCTTGGGCAGGCGGACCTGCGCGGTGAGCTTGGTGCCGGTCAGCGCCGCATCGTCGCTGGTGATAAGGATGATCTGGCCGCCGCGCGCCGCCACCTCCTGCATGTTGGAGATGGTCTTCTCGTAGAGCGCATCGCGCGGAGCAACCACAATGACAGGCACGGTTTCGTCGATCAGCGCAATCGGGCCGTGCTTCAGCTCACCCGCCGCGAAGCCTTCGGCGTGGATATAGGAAATCTCCTTCAGCTTCAGCGCCCCTTCCAGCGCCAGCGGATAGTAGCTACCGCGCCCCATATAGAGCACGTCGCTCGCGTGCGACAGAAGATGAGCCAGCTTTTCGAACTCCTCTTCACGCCGCAGGACCTCGTTCATCAGCCGCGGCAGCTCGACCAGCCCCTTGACGATTTCGGCTTCCTGGGGGCCGCTTAGATGTCCGCGCACGCGGGCGGCGGCTATCGCCATGCAGGCCAGAACCGCAAGCTGGCTGGTGAACGCCTTCGTCGAGGCGACACCGATTTCCGGCCCGGCGAGCGTCGGCAGAATGGCGTCCGATTCCCGCGCGATGGTCGATTGCGGCACGTTGACGATTGAGAGGATCGCCTGCGCCTGTTCTTTCGCGTAGCGCAAGCCGGCGAGCGTATCGGCGGTTTCGCCGGATTGCGAAATGAACAGCGCCAGGCCGTCCGGCGGCAGCGGCGCCTCGCGGTAGCGGAATTCGGATGCGACATCGATATCGACGGGCAGGCGCGCATAGCGCTCGAACCAGTATTTCGCCATCATGCCTGCGTAATAGGCGGTGCCGCAGGCCGAGATCGTCAGGCGCGACAGCTTGCTGAAATCGAATTTGGTATCCATCAGCTCGACGCGGCTTTCGGCGAAATGCACGTAATGTCCAAGCGTGCGGGCGATCACGTCGGGCTGCTCATGGATTTCCTTGGCCATGAAATGCCGGTGATTGCCCTTGTCGGCCAGCAGCGCGCTGGCTTGCGTGATTTGCACCGGGCGCTCGACCGCGTTGCCCTGTTCATCGCGGATACGCACGCTGGTGCGCGTCAGAGCCACCCAGTCGCCTTCCTCCAGATAGGCGACCCGGTTGGTGAACGGGGCCAGCGCCATGGCATCGGAGCCTAAATACATTTCGCCATCGCCATAGCCGATCGCAAGCGGGCTGCCTCGCCGCGCGCCGATCGAGCAGATCGTCTTCTCCGGCAAACAGCATCGCCAGGGCGAAGGCCCCTTCCAGCCGCCGCAGCGTTTCGGCCACGGCTGCTTCCGGGGAGGCGCCGCTGGCCAACTCGCGATGGATCAGATGAACGACGGCTTCGGTATCGGTTTCCGTCTCGAACTGCGCCCCGTCGGCCTCCAATTCGGTACGCAGCTCATGAAAATTCTCGATGATGCCGTTGTGTACAAGCGAAATGCGAGACGTCATATGCGGATGGGCGTTGCGCTCGCTGGGAACGCCGTGCGTGGCCCAACGCGTATGGCCGATGCCGGCGGTGCCGCGCAGCGGCTGCGTGGCAAGCAAGGCCTCCAGATTGCGCAGCTTGCCCTGGGCGCGGCGGCGGGCGAGCTTGCCCTCTTCGAGCGTCGAGACGCCGGCGGAATCATAGCCGCGATATTCGAGCCGTTTCAGCGCGTCGACCAGCGCGTCGACGACAGGCTGTTTTCCCAAAATCCCGATGATTCCGCACATGGTCTTTCCCGTCCGTCAGCAATCGAAACTGTCGCGATGAGCGTTTTTTAGCGCCGGACATCGTTTATGCCGCACGCAAATAATTTCCAAATCAAAGCCGATTACAAACTATTGCAGCAGCTTGTTTCAATTGCGTAGCGGTGGCGCTGTCATTTCTGCCGCTTTTGCTTGTTGCGGATCGCCCAATCGGGAATCTGCTTCTGCTCGGAGCGCTCCACGGCCAGTGCGTGCGGCGCCACATCGCGGGTGATGACGCTGCCGGAGCCGACATACGCGCCCTCACCGATATTAACGGGCGCGACAAGCGCGCTGTTGGAGCCGATGAACGCCCCCTCGCCGATCTCGGTGAAATGCTTCTCGAAGCCGTCATAATTGCAGATGATGGTGCCCGCGCCCAGATTGGCGCCCGCGCCGACGCGCGCATCGCCGACATAGGCGAGGTGGTTGACCTTGGCGCCGGCCCCGATCACCGCCTTTTTGATCTCGACGAAATTGCCGATCTTGGCCTTGGCCCCGATTTCCGCTCCGGGCCGCAGCCTGGCGAACGGTCCGATCACCGCGCCATCGGCGATTTCGGCCTGCTCGATATAGCAGTTGGCCTTGATCTCGACCGCATTGCCGACCGTGACCTTGGGACCGAAGAACACATTCGGCTCGACGATGACATCCTGGCCCAGCCTTGTATCGTAGCTGAAGGTGACGGTGTCGGGCGCGATCAGCGTCGCCCCGCTCCGCATGGCCGCCTCGCGCAGCCGCTTCTGCATCAGGCCCTCGGCGCGCGCCAGCTGGACGCGGTCATTGACGCCCATCACTTCGTCTTCCGGGCAGGTCACCACGGCCACGGCCAGACCGTCGCTCCGCGCGATTTCCACAGCGTCGGTCAGGTAGTATTCGCCCTTGGCGTTGGCGTTGCCGATGCGGCTAAGCAGCGGAAGCAGAACGCCCGAGCGGAAGGCCATGACGCCGGAATTGCATAGGTTGAGCCGCTTTTCGGCCTCGCTCGCCTCGCGCTCTTCACGAATGGCGACCAGCGCGCCTGTCTCGTCGCGCAGCAGACGCCCATAGCCGGTCGGATCGGCGGCCTCGAAGCCGAGCACGGCGACGGCGGCCCCGCCATCCAGCGCCGCGAGCAGACGCCGGAGCGTGTCGGGCAGCAGCAGCGGCGTATCGCCATAAAGGATGACGACATCGCCGTCGAAACCCTCGATGGCGGGCTGCGCGGCCAGCACCGCATTGGCGGTCCCCAGCCTGTCGGTCTGGACAAAGAACGCGCGCCTCGCGCGCCAATTTGGCGAGCGCCCCGCGCGCCGCCTCCATCTCCGGGCCGATGACGAAGGCAAGCCGCGATGCGCCCGCCGCCATGGCGCCCGCCGCCGCATGTGCGGCAATCGGCCGCCCGGCGACCGGATGCATGACCTTCGGAATCGCCGACTTCATGCGCGTGCCGAGCCCGGCGGCAAGTATGATCGACAGCCAAGGTCGAGATGGTCATTTGATCGTCCAAGCCGTTGAGGATGCAGATGTCCAATCGATTAGAGCACGATCTGGAAAAGCGGAAATCCCATTTTCCTAAACATGCGCCGCATGATCAGCGTCTTGCGATCGCCGCCTATTCCGGCAGATCGCCTTCGCCAGAGCCGGTTCCCTTCGGCGGGTCCGGTCCGCGCCGGATAGATGGCGCAGCTATTCGTACCCCAGGGCGAAGGCGGGACAATAGCGGAAAAGCCCTGTCGCCGCCGAAAACTGCCCCGGCAGCCCAAGCAATCCAGGCAAATATTTCGGGCAAAACCGGGCCGAACCGGCCACAGCTCCAGGCCAGCAGCCCGAGCCCAAGACAAGACGAAAAACGCCGTCGATCACGCCCACATTGGTGATCATGGCTTTGCCCCGCATTAGCCGCGCGCCCAGGGATAGCACATGCGCACAAAGAAAAAAGCCGCTGCGAACAGCGGCTTTAGTTTGGTCGATCTTTTTTGTCTTTGTTAGCCGCGCTTAGCTTAGAATTTGATCCTGGAGCCGAGCATGACGGTCGAAAAATCTTCCAGACTCAGATCTACGCCGTTGCTGCGGTTGCATCGAAGCTCCAGAAGGTGGCCTGCGCATAAAGTTCGAGCGCCGCGCTGTCGAACTTCTGCACGACACCGAGACCCCAGCGGTCGCTTCGCTGCTCGCGAAGCCCGATTTGCGCTTGCAACAGCGACATCATCGTAGATCTCCGTATTCGCCGTAAATGGTCGTCGAGCCGTAAGGCAGGAACTTCCGCTCAATGCCGAGTTGGGCGTACCAGAAATCGAAGCATCCGGGCCGATTGTCATATTCTCTCTTGCCCGCTGCGAAGGCGCCATAGATGCCGGTCGGAACATGCATCAGCGAGATGGAGCCGCTCAGCACGGTGAAGTCGCTATTGGCGATGGACGAAGCGGTCGTGCTCGCGTCGTTGGTGTCGTCCCACTGATAGGCGATCGCGGCCGCGACGCGAACCGAGTTCCATTCTTTTTTGAACCGCAGCGCGATATCGGCATAGTCGTCATCGCCCCATGACGCGGACAGGATGAAGCCATAGATCGACGGCGAGTCATAACGGATGACGTCGTCGCGGCTGCCATCGAAGTTCTGGCGATGCTCTTCAGCTGAATGGTCGGAATAGCCGCCGCTGCCGTCGCGAAGGGTGAAGTTGTTCCCCATGTGAAGGTCGGAGTTGCGCAGCGAATTGCCGAGCACGACTTCGTTGGCGCCGTCGGCCGCGGTGCTGCCCTGCCCGATGGTTACCCGGCCGAGCCGGTCGCTTTCGATATAGACGTTGCTGTAGCGAATGGCGATTTCGTTCTCGTTGCCGTCGTCGAACTTCGTGGCGACGCCGCCATTGTCGACTTTATCCGACGCGGATCCTGAATGTCGAGTTCGACGAGGAAGCCGGCCGTCCAGCCGGGCCGCATAGCCGCTTTGCCGGTAAAGCCGACGCGCGTGCCGGAATAATCATTGTCGACGATATAGGCATCGGAGTCCTCGCCGTCGTCCCAGATCAGCAAGGCCTTGTTGACCTGGCCATAGACCTGCAGCGACACGACGCGGTTGCCCTTGCGGGCGGTCGTGGCTTCAAGTTCCGCGACACGCTCTTCGAGGTCTGCGCAGCAGCCGCCGCCCAGATCCGCCGCATGCGCGGGGGCGGAGGCATAGGCGCCCATGAGTAGTCCAGCCGTCGCGGCCAGAGCGGCCCGGCTCGACATCGTCCTAAATCCGCGAATCATCATCTTCACCGCTGAGGGCTCCATGTTAAATCTCGCAGGCGTTCCACCTGCTAATTGCCTCTCCAAGATTACGCGGTCACTCATGGGAATCGGCATGAGCAATCACTGATTGCGTGCTCTGGCTTATATGCAATCATAGGTTGCATCAATGTCAATTCCCTGCTTGCCACAGGAATCTTCCCGATTCTGTGACATATTTGCCGGATTGCGTCAGGCTTAGGGGGCGCGATCAACGTGGAAGATCAGCCGCTACGCCGCGCCCTCAAGACAACGGTGGAACCGGACGGCAACTGGGCCGGGCGACGTGGTTACCGCCGCTCAGAAGAAGGCGGTTACGGAGACCTTTTGCAGCAAGGGAAAGGCGTCTCCCCGTAAGCCGGATTTTGGCGAGCTGGCTGCGTTCACGCGGCTTGAAAGTATTTTGAAATTCCGTGGCGAGCGCGTCGGTCATCGGAAGGATTTCGGCGATCACGCCCGAGGCGAAACGCTGGCCATCGGAGACGATGACCTTGTCGCCGACATTGATGGAGAACATGTAGCGATGCGGCAGATAGGCGAGCACATAGGGATCGCCGGAATACAGCGACAGCATCGGCTCGCCGGTCCGGTAGACATTGCCGACCGACGGCACCGACACGCCGATCGCGCCTGTAACGGGCGCGCGGATGACCCCTTCGGCATAATGCGCCTGCAGATCGGAGAGCGTGCTTTCCGCCAACTCCCGCGCCTCTTGCAGCGTGGCGACTTCCTTTTCCAGCGTCTTGAGCTGGGTCGCGAGCTTGATCCGGTCGCCCTGGGCGCTGAAATTGGCGGTCAGCGCCGTGTCGTAGCTGGATGCGGTGGTGAGGCCGGCCTGCGCCAATTCGTCGAATTTGCCGACCACCCGGGTCGCTTCGCCTTCGCGCTTCATGGCGAGCGGCAGCAACTCCGCCACCGTCTCGGCGCGGATGCGAAACTCCACCGTATCCGCCACCAGCCTGGCGCGCCGGGCGGACAGATCCGCCAGACGCTCCAGCATTTCGGTGGATTGCAGCCGCATGATGACCTGGCCCTTCTCGACCTCCTGGCCTTCGCTGATGTCGACATCCTGAATGCGCGCCACAAAGGTCGTGGCGATCACGGTCTTGTCCTTCAAGACGAGGCCATCGGCGCGCAGAACAAGCATGTCGCCGAAGCAGAAATTGAGCACGGCGAGGACAAAAATCCCGAGAATGCCGAGATAGATCGTCTCGGCCTACCGGATTGGCGACCTTGCGTTTCTCGTTCACCAGCGCGTCCGACCGGGGCCGTTTCTTCAAACCCTGGATCATAGCCGTCTCCGTATTGAATATCTCGTGCTGATACGCATGCACCTGTAGAGAGTGCCGGTATCGGCAAAAGCAATCGGCATCAGGCGAAATCCTCCGGTCCGAAAAAGCGGATCTTCACCCCCAGGTCGATACGGATGCCGGCGGTTGCCTCTTCGTGAATTTGGGCGGCGCGTTTCCTCGGCCTCGCCGGGCCGAGGCCGGCGAGCAGGCAGAAATCATAGGACCGGCCCTTGATGACCACGTCTTTGTCGCGAGCAGCTTCGGAGCTTCTCCAGGAACAGATCGCGCGCCTGGGAGAATTGCCGCATTCCGGTTTCGCGGACGATTTCGCGCTCATTCTCATAAGACAGGTTGAGCACCGAGAAGGGCGTCCTGTTTTCGTTGTAGGTCTTGGCGGCGCCGTTCAGCGCCACGACGAAATCGAGCGGCAGATCGGAAAAGCGCATGGACTGCTGCGCCGGACCGCGCAGGGCGCGCCCCATTTGCAGGAACGCGGTACCTTCTTCGGTCAGCGCGTAGGAATAGGTGTCCTTAGCCGCCGCCGCGTCGCTGTCGACATGGGAGGAGCAATCGAGGCAGACAAAGCCGATGGCGGGCTCCGAACTGGTGTGCCGGCAGCGCCCGCACACCATGACCGCGCCCGGCTTGTCGTAATCGACGCTGAAATGCGACAGCTCCTGCCGGCATTTCGGACAGACCAGCCTGTCGCCGCGCCGGAAATCGGACTCGATGCCCTGATAGGCGCAGCGGAAATGATGCATGTACTGCTCTTCGCGCAGCTCCGCCGAGCGGCATTCCGGGCATTCCTCGCGCACATGCATGCGGGAGGAGCCGCAGCGATAGCAATAGTGGAACTTGTCGAAGAACTCGCGGCGAGGAAGCCGTTCTTGAACTGCTTTTCCGCCTCCTGGACCACGGCGCCATGGCCGAGCGACACATTATAGGAGACCAGCGACACTTCGCCCGGATCATAGGCGGCCGCGAGCTTGCTATTGCTGACGAACATCCGGCCGAGAATCTTTTCGCCCAGATCGGCGGTCATGGTGAGATCGCGGTGCAATTCGCCGCGGCGCTGGTGAAAGCTTTGCACCAGCCCGCGCACGGCCTCGCCGCTCGCATAATGCGATTGCGAAGCGTCGAGATCGGCATGCGTGCCGAGCTCTCCCGACCAGATCGATGATGGGGAACAGATGCAGCTGCTTGCGCTCCCAGATCTGCCCGATATCGGCCAGCTTGGCCGGGCCCTTGATCAGGATCGCGTCGATTGTCAGATCGCCCGTTGCCGCTTGAAAGCCGGCGGCCGTGAAGCGCGACGGATCGAAATCGTCCGGCCATCTGAGCAGCTCCAGCCCGGTCGCCCAGGCCGGTTCGGGCCTGCGGCGAGCCGCGCCATTGGCGCCCACCCGTCTGCCGCCCGCCTGGCCTGCGGCGCGGCCGCGCCCGCTTCGGCAGCCGCTTCGGCCGGGGCCACGCGCCGCCGCCTTTTCGATGACGTTGCAGATTTCATAGATATCGAGCGGCTTGGGGATGATCTGGTCGAAATTCTCGCAGTTCTCCT
>CAWIDT010000006.1:0-153823 GCA_963834945.1 uncultured Alphaproteobacteria bacterium
GGCGAAAGTGGCGCGCGGCTTCCGTTTCGGCGACACGGCGTTTCGCTACCTGACCTATGCTGCCGCCCTTGCCGTGCTCGCCGTGCTCGGCGGTACGATCATTTCGCTCATCTACGGCGCCGCGCCTGCCTTTCGCGCCTTCGGTTTCGGTTTCTTCGTCACCAAATCCTGGAACCCGGTCACCGAGAAATTCGGTGCTCTGGCGCCGATCTACGGCACGGTGGTCACCTCCGCCCTCGCCATGATCGTCGCCGTCCCGATCGGCATCGGCATCGCGATTTTCCTGACCGAGCTGTGCCCACCGCAATTGCGCCGCCCGGTCGGCATCGCCATCGAGCTGCTCGCCGGCATCCCGAGCATCATCTACGGCATCTGGGGCCTGTTCATTCTTGCGCCCTTCCTGCAGCAATATGTCCAGCCCGCATTGATATCCGCCTTCGGCTCGATCCCTGTGCTTTCGACGCTGTTTTCCGGCCCGCCCTACGGCATCGGTGTGCTGACCGCCGCGCTGATCCTGGCGATCATGGTTCTCCCCTTCGTTGCCGCCGTGACCCGCGACGTGTTCGAGACAGTGCCTCCGATGCTCAAGGAGGCGGCTTAGGCCTCGGCTCCACGCGTTGGGAGGTCCTGCGAAACGTCATCATACCCTATACGCGGGTCGGCATCGTGGGTGGCTCGATGCTGGGTCTGGGCCGAGCGCTGGGCGAGACGATGGCGGTCACCTTCGTCATCGGCAACGCCCATCGCATTTCCGGATCGCTGCTGGCCCCCGGCACCACCATTTCGGCGACGATTGCCAATGAATTCACCGAGGCCGTCGGCGATGTCTACACATCGTCCCTGATCGCCCTCGGCCTCATCCTCTTCATGATCACCTTTATCGTTCTCGCCGCCGCGCGTATCATGTTGATGCGGCTCGAGAAGAAGAGCGGGAGTTGACGATGGTTCGTTCCGCTATCAACGCTGAAAATCCGTTCTACCGCCGACGCCGCGTGACCAGCAACGTTGCCATGACGATGAGCGTGGTCGCTGCATTTTTCGGCCTGGGCTGGCTCGCACTGATACTCGGCGCCCTGTTGTGGAAGGGATTTGGTGGTCTCTCGCTCCAGGTTTTCACTGAAATGACCCCGCCGCCGGGAAGCGCGGGCGGCCTTCTCAATCCGATCGTCGGCAGCTTGATGATGGTCGGCATGGGCCTCTTGGTCAGCGCCCCGATCGGCGTACTCGCGGGCACCTACCTTGCCGAATATGGGCGCTATTCGCGTCTGACGCCGGTCATCCGGTTTATCAACGACATCCTTCTGAGTGCGCCATCTATTGTCGTCGGCCTCTTCATCTATGAGATTACCGTCGTGCCTATGGGCCATTTCTCTGGCTGGGCGGGTATCCTGGCGCTGGCGGCTCTGTCGATACCGATCATGGTGCGCACCACCGAGGACATGCTTCTGCTTGTGCCGGGCGAATTGAGGGAAGCGGCGAGCGCGCTTGGAGCGCCGCGCTCCTATGTCATTCGAGCCGTCGCCTACAAGGCGGCGCGCGCCGGACTGATAACCGGCGTCTTGCTGGCGGTGGCCCGGATCAGCGGCGAGACGGCTCCCCTGCTGTTCACCGCGCTGAACAATCAGTTCTGGACCACCAACCTCAATCAGCCGATAGCCAGCTTGCCCGTCGTCATCTTCCAGTTTGCCCTGAGCCCTTATAAGGAATGGCAGGAACTGGCCTGGGTCGGCGCGCTCATCATCACATTATTCGTTCTGACGACCAGCATCGTCGCACGGTTGCTTGCGTCCTCAAGAGGGGTCAAATGACGCCAAAGGAAAACGGTTCCGACAAGCATGTGAAGGTCGAGATGCGCAATCTCGATTTCTTCTACGGGGACACACAGGCGCTGCACGGCGTCAACCTGCCGCTTTACGAAAAGAAGGTGACAGCCTTTATCGGCCCGTCCGGATGCGGCAAGTCCACCTTGCTGCGTGTTCTAAACCGGATGTACGACCTATATCCGCGCCAGCGCGCCGAGGGTGAAGTGCTGCTCGACGGCGAGAACATTCTTGCTGACGACCAGGACGTCAATCTGCTTCGCGCCCGCGTCGGCATGGTGTTTCAGAAGCCGACCCCTTTCCCTATGTCCATATACGACAACATCGCCTTCGGCATCCGCCTCTACGAGAAACTGCCCAAAGCCGATATGGACGAACGCATCCACACCAGCCTGCAACGTGCCGCCTTATGGAACGAGGTGAAGGATAAGCTGAACTCCAGCGGACTGAGCCTGTCGGGCGGCCAGCAGCAGCGGCTGTGCATCGCCCGCACCATCGCTTTGTGGCCCGAAGTCATCCTGCTGGACGAGCCGGCTTCGGCTCTCGACCCGATCTCGACCGCCAAGATCGAGGAAACGATCGACGCGCTGAAAGCCGAATACACCATTGCCATCGTCACCCACAACATGCAGCAGGCGGCGCGCGTATCGGACCATACAGCCTTCATGTATCTCGGGAATGTCGTCGAATTTGGCGAAACGCCGAACGTGTTTACCTCTCCGAAGGAAACGCAGACTCAGAACTATATCACAGGACGCTTCGGCTAAAGATTGAGCGCAGGCGACGAGGAAAACCCATCATGGTTGCGGAACATACGGTAACGGCATTCGAGGAAGAGCTGAAGCTGCTCGACAGCAAGCTTGCGGAAATGGGGGGCCTTGCCGAACAGCTTCTCGGCCGCGCCATCAACTCGCTGGAGCGCCGCGACCCGGATCTGGCGGCGCTCACGATCCGCCAGGACGAGCGCATCGACCAGCTTGAGCACGAGGTGGAGGATCTGGCCATTTCCATCATTGCCCGGCGGCAGCCGATGGCGGTCGATCTGCGCCAGATCATGACCGCGATCCGCGTGGCCGGCGATCTTGAACGCATCGGCGATCTAGGCAAGAATATCGCCAAACGGGCCACCGCGATCGCCGAGGAAAACCGTCCCAAGCAGCTGATGATCGGCATACGGCATATCGGCGATAAGGCGCTGGAGCAGCTCAAGGACGTTCTCGACGCCTATTCGCATCGGGATGCGGCCAAGGCACTCGCGGTGTGGCTGCGCGATGAGGAGCTCGACGCGATCTACAATTCCATTTTCCGCGAATTGCTGACCTATATGATGGAAGACCCTCGCAATATCGGTCTGTGCACGCATCTTCTGTTCGGCGCGAAAAACCTTGAGCGGATCGGCGATCACGCCACCAACATTGCCGAGATGACGCATTTCCTGGTTCACGGCAATCCGATAACGGAGCAGCGTCCCAAAGGTGATACGACCAGTTTCGCAATGCCCCTGTAAGGCGTGGTCAATCAAGCCGCGGCCGTCGGTGAAAGCGCTTTGGCCATGACCGTAAAAATCCTCATCGTCGAGGATGCTAAGTCCTTGGCCCTGCTGTTGCGCTACAATTTCGAGGCGGAGGGATTCCAGGTCGCCGTCGCCTCGCGCGGCGACGAGGCAGAGCTTGCCGTCGCCGAAGACCCGCCGCATCTCATTGTGCTCGACTGGATGCTGCCGGGACTGTCGGGCCTGGAATTGTGCCGGCGCTGGCGCAGCGGACGCACCTCGCGCAACATTCCGATCATCATTCTGACGGCGCGCGGCGAGGAAGCCGACCGCATTCGCGGCCTTGCCGTCGGCGCCGACGATTATGTCGTCAAGCCGTTCTCGGTGCCCGAGTTGATGGCGCGGGTCAAAGCCATCCTGCGCCGCTCGAACCCGGACAAGATCGCCAGCGTGCTCGCGGTGGACGACATCCATCTCGACCGCGAGGCGTATGAAGTGTCCCGCAGCGGCCGCAAGCTGCGGCTCGGCCCGACCGAATTCCGCCTGCTCTTATTCATGATGGAAAGCCCCGGCCGGGTGTTCTCGCGCGCGCAGCTGCTCGATGGCGTCTGGGGCCTCGACGCCTATGTCGACGAGCGCACCGTCGATGTGCATATCGGCCGTTTGCGTAAGGCGATCAATCGCGGCCGCGAAAGAGACCCGATCCGCACGGTTCGCGGCGCTGGCTATGCGCTCGGAGAACGCGCCCAGCGCTGACCGCGCGCAGATCAGCCGCGAAAATCGTCCTCTCTGAGTTCAATCGGCATTCCGTGCGGCGTGCGGTTGGCGGCACGGTCCCAGGCGTCGCGATAGCGAGCAAGTGTCTCGCGCGCCGCGACGCCCTTCTCGGCGACCATGCGTTCGAGTGCGGCGAGCCAGTGGTAATAGTAGGTCTCGCCCGTGCCCGGATCACCCGCCGCCTGCGCCCGGCCGATCTCGGCGCCGAGCATCGCCGCCCATTCGCTCCAGGCGAACACGCCGGCATCATGCAGCGCCAGCGCCATGGCGAAGGCGTGCGCCTCCCAGGGTTCGCGGAAAACCGGACCGCCCGCATCTCGCGGAATGCCGGGATTGGCGTGGCTCGCGCGGCGCAGTGCCTCCGGCTCAACGGGCGCCATCTCAGGCTGGCTCCAGATAGGGCTCGAACGCCTCCACCGACACCTTCACGGTGGGATCGGCATCCGCCCCCCAAAGTTCCCGCGCCTCGAAGCACACCGTATAGAGCCATTGCGGATCTTCGCCCTGGCCGAGCACCAACGCGTCGGGAAACACATGCGCGCCGTGCAGACGCTCGACCACGCCCGCGCGTCCGCGAACATAGCGCGGCAGGCGCGTGTGTGATTTCGGATGGATGATCCTGGCGCGCACCCGGTCGCCGGGCGCGAATTGCGCTGCCGCCCGTGCCGGGCGCCCGAAATCGCCGCGCCGCATCACGGCTTCCACATTGCCTCGGGTGAACGGGCCGCGTGGCAGGCTCCTGCCGGGCCGCAAGGCGCGACCCGCCTTGATCTCCTCCGCGGTGACGAAGCCGCGCTGCAGCAGCATCTTTTCAAGCCGCAAAAACCACTTCTCGTAATAGGAGCTGGTCAGATAGACATGCGGCGGCAGCGCCTCGATGCCATAACGCCCCATATCGATGGTCCAGGCCCCGGCGGCGCTGACGGCGCGGTTCATCGCCATGACGCGGCCTTCCCAATCCGCATGGAACACCGGCTCGCCCGGCTCGGGCTCGACCCTGCCGAAGCCGTCCACGCCGCCCATATCGTGAATGCCGTCCATCAGGCCGCCTCGCCGGGATGTTTGGGCAAACCCGTGCCCACCATGCTGTCGCGGGTGACCAGCGCCGCGAGCCTGTCGTCGCTCCAGCCTTCCGTGCCGGCGGGGCGCATCGGCAGGACGAGGAACCGCGTTTCGGCGGTCGAAATCCCAGACGCGGATGTCCGTCCCCTCCGGCAGCGTCACGCCGAAATCGCCGAGCACCGCGCGCGGCTCCTTCACGGCGCGCGAGCGATAAGCCGCCGATTTATACCAGACCGGCGGCAGGCCAAGCACGTCCCACGGATAGCAGGAGCACAGCGTACAGACGATCAGATTGTGGGTTTGTGGCGTATTCTCCACCGCCACCAGATGTTCGCCGACGCGGCCCGTAACGGCCATCGATCCAACCGCCCTGGTTGCATCATCGAGCAGCGCCTGCTTGAACGCCGGATCAGTCCAAGCCTTCGCGACAGCCCGCGCGCCGACATGCGGACCGATTTTGGTTTCGTAGGCTTCGACGATGCTGTCCAGCGCGGCAGCCTCGACATAACCCTTCTCGATCAGGATGGTCTCCAGCGCGCGCACGCGCAGCTCGATATCGGACAGTTCGGAATGATCGTGATCGTGTTCATGTTCGGACATGGGGAGAATCTACCCGATCGACGGAGCGCTGCCTACCCATTGAGACCAGATTTCCAGAGCGCCAAAAGCGTGACCGGATCAGATGGAAGAGACCGCGCCTATCTCTGCCAAAATCCCCGTGAACACGGGGGATCCAGTAAACACTTGAGTAGTCGATAAATACTGGATCCCCGCCTGCGCGGACATTTCGAGAATATGTGTCATGTAGAATGGGTAGCGTAGCGGGTGTGGTGGGAAATTGAAGGTTGCGTAGTCTCCGGGTGTTCAACCCAAAATGATTCCGGCGTTGAAGCGCCGGTGGAGACCACGCTATGCCAAGCAATATCATAAACCTCGCGCAGCAGCAGCCGGCGGCGACGGCGACCGCCCAGCTTTTTGAGAACTGGTTCGATCCGATTGAAACCGCTGTGCGCGACCGTGTACATGGTTTCATCCAGGCGATGATCGAGGCGGAACTCGACGAGGCGCTTTCGCGGACACGCTATGTCCGGCACGCCAAAGCTTGTCCTGGTTCGGGATCGGAGACGCCGGATGGCGAAACCGACGGTGACGGTCCGCTCTGCGGCCACCGTCACGGTCATCGCTCTCGGTCGCTGATGGGAACTTTTGGCGAAGTCGAGATCCGCGTCCCTCGCGCCCGGATAGAGGCGCCCAACGGCAAGACGACGGAATGGCGTAGCAATGTCCTGCCTGTCTACCAGCGGCGCACGAAAGCCGCCGACGCGCTGATTGCCGGCGCCTATCTGGCCGGGACCAACACGCGTCGGGTCCGGCGTGCGCTTGCCGCGCTGTTTGGCGGCGCCGTGAGCAAAGATACTGTCAGCCGGGTCTGGCGGAAGGTGAAGACCGACTGGGAAGGCTGGAACCAGCGCTCGCTGGCCGATGAGCCGATTGTTCGCCTGATCCTGGACGGAACCGTCGTGCGCGTCCGCCTCGACAAGAAGGCCACCACGATTTGCCTCCTCGTCGTGCTCGGTATCCGCGCGGACGGCCAGAAAGTGTTGCTGGCCGTGAAGAATATGGGCGGCGAGACGGCGCAGGCCTGGCGCGTCGTGCTCGACGATCTCATCAAGCGCGGCCTGCGCAGGCCTGAATTCCTCATCGTCGATGGCGGTTCGGGGCTTGAGCGGGCGCTTGCCGAACTCTGGAGCGATGTGCCCACCCAGCGCTGCACCGTGCATAAGCACCGCAATCTGCTTGCCCATGCACCCGAACGGCTGCGCGAGGAGGTCTCGGCGGATTACAACGACATGATCTATGCCGCCTCGGCGGCGGAAATCGAGGGGAAACGCAAGGCGTTCCTGCGCAAATGGCGGCTGCGCTGCCAGGCCGTCGCTGAGTGCCTGGAGGAGGCCGGCGACCGACTGTTCACCTTCACCAAATTGCCGGACTGCCAATGGAAAAGCGCGCGCACGACCAACGCAATCGAACGGCTGCACGAGGAATTCAAGCGCCGGATCAAGACGCAAACCGTGCTGCCCTCGGCGGAAACCGCGGCCATGATGTTCTGGGCGCTGGTTGCCTCCGGACAGATCAGTATGCGCAAAATCGATGGCTGGAAGACCCTCGCCGTGAAGCCGGCCGATCTGTCCATTGACCTCGCCGCCTGATCCGCTACCTTCAACCCGCCGGAAACTGCGCCAAATCAAATTCCAACACACTTCGCGACGCTACATGCGAACAATCCGCCGAACCGTCTCACGCGCAAGCTTCAGCTCACGGCAGATCGCCTTGATCGTCTTGCCCTGAACCCAGTACGCACGGCGAACCCTGCCGATCGTGTCCATCGTGATCACCCCTAGCCCTCCCCAGCCGCAACGCGCACCAGGGACATGTGGAAGCCAAAGGCAAAGGGGTCAATTTTCGACGCCGATCACCCCAAAAACGGGGTCAGAATTCCACGCCTGTTCACACCCGATGAATAAACCGGGCTAGCTCCGGGCGCGATAGCGGGTTGGGCCTTGCGGACGGACTTCAACATATGGGCCCCTCAGGTACATGTTCAAAAGATACCCACTCGCCACTCTTATAAGTTGCAATATGGCAAATTCACAATCATGCATTGACGTATATTCCTTTACCCTCGAAGTAGCTCCGATGTCACTCGCCCCCTTTCGCAGCGTCGCGCTCTTGGCAATGAGCCATGTTATCTTTTCAACCTCGGCGGTGCTTTGGGCACCATCTGCGATCGCCGCTTCAAGCTGTCCTGCCGACGTTAAACCCGCTTCCGACGCCGCAGTCGCCTACGGTAACCGGGGAGATCGATGCGAGGGGCTATATCAGCAACCTGTCTCCGCGTCAGCTAAACTGCAGATCATCGGTGTACATCGCAATCGTCCCGCGTTTACGCCTTGGTCAGGCATCCCCATACATGTTTCCACGGCATCTGCAGAGACAAGGAACCTGAAGCTGCGGGTTCTTACGACTAAACCTCAGCTTTTCTATCGGCTTGACGCAAGCCTCGATCCGAAGGGCAATTTCCTTTGGAAAAGAAACATTATCGACCATGTGCGCGTCGGCCTAAGACCGGCGGATATTGCCGCGCTGATCTGCGTCGATAGCTGCGAAAAGAGCACGCTGACCGTCTATCCTGCGATCATCACCGAGAGCACCGCGAAAAATGTCGATGGCATTACTGTCCGAATGCGAGCAGCCCTCGACCTCAAGGAGTTGCTCGTTACAGTCGAAAGTGCCGGCGTCGCGCTCCCCAACTTCAACAAAACGAATGTATTGGACATGGGAACACTCCCGGGGGGCATCGCGAAGAACGTTTTTCTCGACATCGGCCCCGGAACATATCAGTTGCGCGCGCTCGCGATACCGCTCGGGATGAATGCGTCCGATGAGGCGCGCGCTGTGATAATCGTAAGGTGAGAGGGCACGATGAGACGCCCACGAATTATCAAGGGCCCTCAGCTGGCCATCTCGCAACTTCTGCTGTTGACGGCGCTGCTTGGCTTGTCGCTTCTCGTTCTCGGCTTATGGCGGCGTTCGGCAACCCCGATTGACCTTATCGCGATGTCGGACGTCGTAACATTGCGCAGCGGCAGCGATGCCGTTGAATTCCCACCATTCCTCATTTCCAAGCTAACGGTCATCGCAAGCGGCAAGATAGAGGGATTGAGTGACACAGTCGGATTTGATTCATTTGCCAATTTCGAAGCGGCAAGCCCCATACCAAGCACGAATGTCCCGGCAGTCACGCTAAGCCTGAGCGGGGTCAGACTGTCGCCCAATTCTGATATCTCGCTCCGCCGATACCCCGGATCCGACAACACGTTCGAACTCTCTATCGCGGACATTTCGAACGCGCCTGCGACATTGACCCTCTTTGCGCAGGGGGCTTTGAAGATCAGCACCGAAGCAGCCAATCGTCAGGAAGCCTTTGATCCGCCCGCGACACTTCAGATGGAGTCGCTCGGGCCGAGCCTGACCCTCCGTTTCACCCTGGCCGAACGGGAGTGGAGCACGCAGCAGCCTCTTCCACTTTCTCGACTTGATTTTCGCGACAGCGACGCCGACGGACGCGTGTCATCCATTTTCAGCTCTCTGAGAACTGGCTCTGTTCGATTTCGTGGACATTGAGAATTTTGATGGCAATGAGCGCACGCTCGAACTGCAGCCCAGAGAAATGCTGATTATCGGCAAAATAAGTGATGGCTTTGTCGTCAATCTCGCTCTCTCGGACAACATGATAAAATTGAACATGTCCGGTTACGTTTCCAGCTTGCAGACAAAATGGCGAAGCTTAAGCCGGAACCACATGCCGACGCTGTTTGCGGCCTTGGCATCGGTCGATTATTTCCAGGCGATTTGCGGTCTGACGCTGGGACTTATCTGGGCGCTCGCGCAAATCCTTCCGTTGCGCGGTGCAAAAGAATGACCCCGCGGATGACCCTGGGCATTTGCTTTGCATTGATGGCAACAGGCTGTTCGTCGTTGCCGCTCACCATGCTGCTGCCGACCTCCAACACGATCCAGACGCCGGCGCCGAAAAGCCTTCCCGACGCAAGCCGGACTGTTTCCGTATTGGGGGGGACAGAATGCTTCCAACAGGAGCGGGCCGAAACTGCAGCCAAACACCTGATCGTGCGGATAACGTCGAGCTATCCCGGGACTGCCGCCGAGGAAGAAGTCGGCTCGGGAATCGTGTTCGCGGTCAGGGATGGGATCATCTATATCGTCACCGCCAATCACGTCGTCAAAGATGCGATTGGTGGGAACCGGCAAAAGATCGTCGTTGACATAGATGATAGGAAATCAATTCCGGCACACCGGACAGCGCAGTTTGAGAGCCTCGCCGCCGAAGAGGATGTCGCCGTGATCCAGATCAATCAAATGCCGGAGGGCCTCGCAACCTATGCGCCTGACTTTGCCGTACTTCGCGATAAAAACGCTCCTGTTACCAGCCTCTTGACGATCGGATATCCCGGGGGCTCGCTCGCGCCAAAATTATCCCCGCCCGGCTTGGTGAGACTCGAAGGCAAGCAGATTCTCGTTACCACCAACGTCGAACAAGGCAATTCCGGCGGCGGGATTTTTACGCCGGACGCCCACTTGGCTGGGTTGATGTCCACCAACGAGCGCGAGGGAGCACGGGGATATCCGTTTCCCGACGTCATCCTTTTGCTCGCGAAAGCCGGTCTCCCAGTCGACCTGCGTGACGCCCCGGTCAGAACGAACGGTGTCTATCTCGACTATGTGACCGGCGAGCCTAAGCCGCTGACCGAAGGACTACGCAATGCGTTGTCGGAGATTCTCTCAGCGAACCGTTTCGAGCCCGGCTGCAGGTCGGCATCGTCTCATACTCTAGTTGTGAATGCGAAAGGCTGGAAGGAGTCCGGCAGTTCGACAATCGTTGAGATCACCGGAAGGCTAACGACCCCAGCCAGCGGCAGCTTCGACATCTGGCCGGAGCGAACGACGCTGCTTCACGCACCATGGCAAACACCGTTGAATGATCCGGAATGGATAAAGCCCAAGCTAACTGAACTTGCAAAAATCGTTGTTCAGAATCTTAAATCGCAATTCAATGTCACAGGCTACGAGGTCACCGCGGCAAAGTAGAGCGTCATTTGTTTTGTAAAAAAGTCCAGTAAGCGTATCGTTTCAATAATAAAAATAGAAACCTTAGGTGGACTCCAGATGCAATACTCGTCATTTCTAGCAGCGTCAGTGACGCTTCCGTTAACTATGTCTCAGGCGGTGTATGCCCAGGAAGCGCCGGAGCATCCGCGGATATTCGCGCTGGGCGTCTCCGCCGGCACGCTGGGCGTTGGCGCGGAAGCCTCGTATCGAATTTACGACAAACTCGTGCTGCGCGGCGCCATCTCAGCCTATAAGCTGGATATCGATCAAACGATCTTCGATATCAGCAACATCGACTCGAATGATTTCAACTTTGACGCCCGCGGCTTCTTCGCCGGAGCGATGCTGGATTGGCACCCATTCGGAAACGATTTGCGTCTGACCGGCGGCTTGCGGTACGTGAAGATTGATTTCGAAAGTGTGGACCGCAATGGAGGAACTCTCGGCTCGAATGCGTATAGCGCCGCACAAGTAGGCGACATCCACCGGACGGTTTCGAACAGCAATCCGCTCGCGCCGTATCTTGGGATTGGCTATGATGTTGCACACTTCAATCGCGAGAATTCGACTTTGACGTTCGCGTTGGATTGCGGCGCGCTTTATGCTGGCAATCCGGATGTGTCCGTCAGAACGGAACATTCCGTGTCGGGGCTTGCCGACGATCTGGCACTGGAATCCGAGACGCTCAGATCGGATTTGGAGAAATATTACCGCTTCTACCCAGTCGTGATGGTTTCGGGGAAAATTGCGTTTTAGCGGGGGCTATTTGCCTGTGGCAAATCTCGTTCTTAACACACCGGCGACGAGAGAGGCTTGATGGGACCTTCGGCGGGATAGAGCCGATTCTCAAAAGCGGCTTCTGCTTGGTCCAGACAGACGAACGCCGTACGTGCCATGAAGAGAATAGGCAACAACCTTAGATGTTTCATCCCATGTTTTAATGGTGCATTCTCGTCGCAAGATTCAAAGGAGGCACTATGGGCCAGGTTCTTCATGGGAGCGCCACAACGACAGAGGCGATCCGTCGAGCGATACAACATAGTCAAGAGAGCCTGAGGGCGCTGGCCAAGCGCTACGGCATCGATCAGAAGACCGTCGCCAAGTGGAAGAAGCGCACTTCGGTGACCGACCTGCCGACAGGGCCGAGGGAGCCGAGATCGGCGGTACTCTCCATCGAGGAAGAGGCGGTCATCGTCGCTTTCCGGCGCTACACGCTCCTGCCCCTCGATGACTGCCTCTATGCGCTGCAGCCGACGATCCCGCATCTGACGCGTTCGTCATTGCATCGCTGTCAAGGAAGCACTTGCCAAGGGCGAGCGCTTCCGCGCCCACGCTTTCGAGCTGGCATACGCCAGAAACGATATCGAGCATCGCACGACCAATGCGAAGCATCCCTGGACCAATGGCCAGGTGGGAAGAATGAACCGCACCATCAAGGACGCCACCGTCAAGCGCTTCTACTACGAAAACCACGACCACCTCCGCCGGCATCTCGCCGACTTCGTCGCCGCCCACAATTTCGGTCGACGTCTGAAGACCCTCAAGGGGCTCACGCCCTACGAGTTCATCTGTAAGACATGGGCCGCGCAGACAGAACGGTTCTCTCTCTCTAAATCCGCTCCAGCAAATGCCGGGACTAAACATCTAGCCCGCGACCCCAGGTCAATTGTCGACCTTCACGCCCCCGCGCGAATAGCTCTGCGTGTGATATTGCGGGTCGCCGCTATAGCTGTCGGCCACCGGTTTCTGCCGGTTCCCCAGCGCCTCGCGAATCTGCGCCTCGAAAGCCTCGGAATTTTGCGCATCCGTCGGGGGTTGCGCCTTTTGCTGCTCCGTTTCGGCCTGCTTGCCTGCCGTTTCCACGCCGGTTGACCATCCTGTAGCAGGCGTGTCCGGCCCCATCGGGACATTGGCCTTGGTCGTGTCCGCTGCCGGTTGCCCGAGAATGACCGGCGGCGCATGGATGACCGATTGGGTTGGAATCGTGCTCGATGGCGCCGCGCTCGCAGCCGCCGGCGCGTTGGTCGAGGAGACCGGAGGCCCTTTCCGGGGCGCTGCCGGCTGGCCTTTGGGGGCGCCGCGCTGCTGTCCGAGCTTCTCCAACCGGTCCATATCCATATCCAGCCGTTTGATCGACAGAAAGCGCTCGAACTGGTCGGAAGAGATCTGCGCGCTCAAATTGCCGAAACCGGCAAGCGGACCGGCAAAGACAAGCTGCACCGGCGGCAGCTTCTGGCCGTCATCCGTCTTGCCGGTATAGGTGACCTCCCATTCGCTATCCAGCCGCAGCGGAGCCAGCGCGATCATCAGCTCCGCCCTGGCGCGATAGTCGTCGCCCGTGAATTCCGTGTCGCGCACAGACATCACCCCGTCCTTGACAAGGATCGGCGCTGTGATCGGCGCGTAGGAGAGGTTTCCCTTGCGGAAATCGCCGTCGAGGAAAGCGGTGAGCCGCGACTTCTCCGGGATCTCCTGCGTCATATAGGTGCTTGCTGCCTTCTTCAGCACGGCTGGCGTCAGACCGTGGATGACACCCTTGTCCAATCGCAATTCGCCCTTGCCCGACAACGCCGTCGCCAGCCCTCTCGGGCTGAAGCCCTCGCCTTCGAGCGAAAGCTGAAGGTCCGCCTTGCCCTTCGCCAATTCCCTGCCGCCCGCATCCTGCGTGAGGGCGGCGAGATCGGCATTGGCCAGCTTCAGCTTGGCGTCGAAACCCGCATGCCCCTGCAGCGCCCGCAGCGTACCCGAAGCGGTGAACTTGCCGCCGTAAAGCCGCCCATCGAGGCGGGAAACGGTGAGCGCCCCGGATGACAGCGATGCTTCGAGCTGCGCGTCGGCCAGCGCCATCTCCTCGGTGAGCGTCATGGTCGACGCCTTGAGCTTCAGCGTGCCGTCGCCGGCTTGCAGGGCGGCGAGCGCGAAGGCGCTATTGGGCCAGTAGGCGCCGCCGCCGGTCGCGGCATCGGAGAACTGCGCGGTGGGGTCCTGATGGTCCCAATCGACGAGATAGGCGGCAATTTTCGGCAGGGCGGCGGAGGCAGCGTTGATGTCGATCTTGGCCGCCGGCCGGCCGCTCGCCATGTCCACTTCGGCGGTGCCGCGAATGGTTTCCCCTCCGATCGTCAGCGCTAGATCGCTCACCCCATACTTGGCCGCATCCTTGGCGATCACCGCATGCAGATCGATGGCGCCCGTCACCGGCGATCCGCCGGGCAGCAGGCGCAGCATCGACAGCGCCGTGCCTGCCTGGGCGGCGCGCATGTCGAGATTGCCTTTCATGCTCCAGGACGGCTCATCCAGCAGCGCGATCGTGCCCTCGAAATGTCCGCTCGCCTGCGGAGTCTGCAATTCGATCCGGCTGATGAGACCGGATTTCATCGCTCCGAGTGCCGAGACATTCAGCACACCGGCACCGGCCTGGGCAGTCGCGTCCTTGCCCAGCGCCACTTCGGGGGCGAGTTGCGCGATCAGCCGGTGCCCGTCGGCATTGCCGATCACGCCGCTGACATCGACCTTCGCCTCGCGGATGGCGTTAAGGTCGCCGGAAAGCCGGCCGGTGAAGCTCAATTCGCTGCCACCCGCATTGCCGGCGAGGGTCAGCTTCAGCAGCCGCTCCTTCCTGGCCGCGCTTAGATTGCCGGACAGGCGGAACGGCGCCAGCGCCTCGATCCGCCGGCGGGCGCCCGAGCTAACGCCGTCCAGGCCGGCAAGCCGCGCCAGATTGGTGACCGATTGCGCCGAAGGCGCGTCAATCGACAGATTGAGGGCGCCATCCGGCTCGCTGTCGAAGCCCGTCACACGCCCATCCGCCTTGACCCGCAAGCCGTCCGTCGACGCGAGGTTAAGCTCCTTGATGTCGAAAGTGCCATTCTCATAGCGGAAGGCGGTGCGCACATCGCGCGCCTCGAAGTCGGGCAGTTGCAATTGCGAGATCAGCAGGCTGACATTGGACTGCTCGGCCTTGAACACGGTCTGCAGCACATCGGCAAGGCTGGTCTTGCGGACCGGGGCGGTTTGCGCCGTCCCGTCGTTGGCGGCATTGTTCGGATTGACCGCCGAGGCTGCCGCCGGGATCGCGTCCGCCGCTGCATCGGCGTCTCGCGCATAAAGGCTGCGCAGATCGAGGCGGTCGCTCTGCAACGCCAGCAGCAGCTTGGAATCCGCCCCATAATCATGCGCCAGATCGAAGGTGAAGGAGGACTCGCCCAGCGCCCCCTTGGCGGTGCGGAAGGCGAGCCGTGTCGGCGTCAGCGTCATGCCGCTGGACAGGGAAAAACTCTGCGCGTTACCGGCGTCCACCACACCCAGCGACGGTGCCGCCCATTGCATCAGCCGCGACAGATTTTTGCCGCTCAGGGTGAAATCGCCGTTAAACCCGAGCGAGTCGCCCGCCGGCAAGCTGCCCTTGACGTCGATATCTGTCTCGCCGGGAAGCCGCGCGACCAGCGTTTCGATCTGCCAGCCGCTTGCATCGTGCGACGCGGTGAAATTCAGTCCCTCGACGACATCGCCGCCCAGGCTGGCCTGTTTGATCTTCGCCTTGATCTGTCCCTGGCGCGGGGTGAAGGACCAACCCTCAAAAATTCGGGGAAGCGCCGCAATCGCCGCTCCAGGCACGGGGCGCACCTCCCGCGCATCGGCCCGCAGCATCTGATCGATGTCGAACCAGGAAGACTCGACCGTCAGGTCCAGTCGCGGTATCTCTCCCCAGGAGACGAAGGCGCTGCCGGTGAAGGATTGCGGCCGCTCGTTCTGCGTCACCGTCAGCGAGATGTCGTCAAGCGTGGCCTGCTGCAGAGTGATCTTGCTCGCGGCGCGCAGCTCCACGGCCTTGCCGGCCATCGGCTCGGCGAGCTGGCCGGTTTTGGCTTGCTTCGCATCCGCGTCGAGCGCCAGCCTTGCCGCGACCGGCCCGACATAATGGATGGGACCGTCCAGCCCCTTCACATCGCCGTCGAGCTGATAGAGGCTGACCCCGTCCGCCGAGCGCATCGACGCCTTGAGACGAACCGAGGACCCCTTGATCTGGCCGGTCGCAAGCTTGATCTCGCGCTCGTCGCCGCCCGCGCTTGCCGCACCCGAGAAGTGAAATGGCCCGCTCAGACTATCGGCCGAAAACGTGCCTGAAACCCGATCGATCCGCTTGGTGGAGGTATCCTGCGCGTCGCGAATCTCCAGGGCACCGTCCTTGATTTGGACATCGTGAAGGATCACCTCGCGGACCGGCAGGACCATGTCGGCGCGCTGCGGGCCGATGCTTTGCCAGGTGCCCTCGCCGAAAGCGTCGATTTTCAGCCGGAAGATCGGCTGGTCCAGCTCGATGGATTTCGCCTCCACCGTGCCGCTTAACAACGGTGGCAACGCCAGCGTGACATTCAGCCCTTCGATGTCGGCGAAAGGCTTGTCGAACTTGCCGAATTCGTCGGCGATGCGCAGCCCGCGCACCTTCAGCACCGGCACCGGCAATATGGTCAGGTCGATGTTGCCTGCGACCCGCACCGGACGGCCGACGAGCTTCGCTGCCTGTGCTTCGAAGGCGCTCCTGTAATCGTTCCAATCGACGAAATAGGGCACCGCGAACAGCACGGCGAGCGCCGTCACCACAACAGTTGTCAGGGCAGCAAGCAGCGAACCCAACGAGACCTCCAGCCTACGTGCGGATAGTCAACTTGGCCGCACAGGCTCCCGGACCATAGAGCAACCTTACGGCAAAGCAACGATCTTCCCGGGATTTAGTATATTACACGGATCCAGTGCCTTCTTTATGGCGCGCATAACGGCAATTCCGGGGCCGTGCTCCATTTCCATGAACTTCATTTTGCCCGATCCCACGCCGTGCTCGCCGGTGCAGGTCCCGCCCATGGAGAGCGCCCGCCGGACCAGCCGCTCATTGAACTTTTCGACGCGGGCGACCTCTCCGGCATCGTTCATGTCCATCAGCGGCAAAACGTGGAAATTGCCGTCTCCGACATGGCCGACCACGGGCGCGATCAGCCCCATTTCGGTAATATCGGCGTAGGTTTCGGCTACGCATTCGGCCAGGCGCGACAGCGGGACGCAGACATCGGTGGCGAGGGCGGAGGCTCCAGGGCGCAGCGACAATCCGGACCAATAGGCGTCGTGGCGCGCCTGCCACAGCCGGGTGCGATCTTCCTTGCGCTCGGCCCATTCGAACGGACCGCCCTGCTCGGCCTCGGCAAGCTCCTTGAAGGTCTCGACCTGCTCGATGGCTGCCGTCCGGGTGCCATGGAATTCGAGAAACAGCGTCGGCGCCTCCTGAAGCGACAGTTTCGAATAGCTGTTCACCGCCCGCAGTTGCAGCGCGTCGAGCAGCTCGACACGGGCAAGGCCCAGACCAAGCTGCATCGCCGATGTGACGGTGCGGCAGGCCCCGTCGAGCGTCGGGAAGGGGCAGACCGCCGCCAGGACCGTTTCGGGCACCCCGAACAGTTTCAGCGTCAGCGCGGTGATGACGCCGAGCGTGCCTTCCGAGCCGACCATCAGCCGGGTCAGGTCATATCCCGCCGAGGATTTTCGCGCCCGCCCTGCGGTGCGGACGACGCTCCCGTCGGCCATCACCACGGTGAGATTCAGCACGCAGTCGCGCATCGTGCCGTAGCGGACCGCAGTGGTGCCGGAGGCGCGCGTCGCCGCCATGCCGCCCAGCGTCGCATCGGCGCCCGGATCGACCGGGAAGAACAGCCCCGTATCACGCAGATGCGCTTCCAATTCCTTGCGCGTGACGCCGGGTTCCACTTCGCAGTCCATGTCCTCGGCGTTGACCGCGATAATCCGCTTCATCCGCGCAAAGTCGAGACAGACTCCGCCGAAGGGCGCGTTGAGATGCCCCTCCAGCGACGTGCCGACGCCAAACGGGATGATCGGCGTGCGGCTTTCGCGGCACAGATTGACGGTTTCGATCACTTCGTCCGTGGTCTCCGGATAGATCACGGCGTCCGGGGGCTGGTTGGGAATCCAGGTGGTGGTGTGCGCGTGCTGCGCGCGCAACGCCGCGCCATCGGCATAGCGCGGGCCGAAGCGCAGCTTGAGCGCGGCCAGCGTGGCCGCCCTCGCGCCGGTCTGGTTTTCCTGTGCTGGCGTGGCTTGGGCAATGGTCATGGAGCGCTCCGCTTCAACAGGCCTCCATAATAGCGGGAAGCCGGCGAAAGCGCGAATTTTGCCGGATGGGATGCAAACTTTTCGAAGTGTTCCGCGCGGTACAGCGAGCACCCGCAAATGTGGGCAAAGTCTCGGAAGGGCTCGGACGGAACCGTTTCGTCAAAGCCGAATGGCCACCTTCAGGAGACGACCATGTCCGAAAAACGCCAGGTCTCAATGGAGCCGACCCGCAATTTGAGCGTTGCGGAGATTGATGCCGTGTCCGGTGCCGGTAACATGATCCATGTGCCGTATTTCGGTCTCGACGTCTGGGCCGACAGTCACGGCTACGGAGCAAGCACCTCGAACGGGAACTTTTATTACGCAATCGATGTAAAGACCTAAATCTCTGGATGCCTGCCATCGGCATTCAGCAGTGCAACCCCCAACTTAACGGGAATTAGTCATGGAAACACACTCGAAAAATTCTTCAAACGAAATCAGAGATCTTAACGATCACGAGATCGAGGCCACCGCCGGAGCGTGGCACAAGGAAATAAAACTGCCTAATCTCGGCATGATCATATATGGCAGCGACGGAGGCTACGGTGTCAGGACGACGGACGGCACGCGAAGCGTCACCACCATGCATTACACCTGATAGGGCATCGACGATCCCGATGTCCGTGACGGCCAAGGGACGGTTTGCAGGACCCCCCTTGGCCGTTATTCAACGCCGGAGGAGAGAGGCGCCGCCGGCACCGTCCTCCTCCAATCAAACGCTCAACTCCGCAGGCGGCTCCCGCGCGAGCGCAGCTCATTTGCGGCCAGGCGAGGGAAAGAACAGCCCGTCGAGCAGTTCGCGCACCTCATGCGCCGCATAGGGCTTGCTGAGCCGGGCGATCCGGCGCAGATGCGCCGGCAGCAGGCCGACATCGGCATAGCCTGTGGCGAAGGCGAACGGGATGCGCCGCAGCAGCAGCTGGTCCGCGATCGGCGCGCTGATCTCCTTGCCGAGGCTAACATCGACCAGGGCGGCATCGAATGCCTCGCTCGTCGCGGCGGCCATGCCCTGCGCCAGATTGCTGACCGGACCGACGACGATAAGCCCTGCATGTTCCAGATCGGCCTGCAATTGCAACGCCACCAGCGGCTCATCCTCGACAATCAGGATGCGCTTTCCCGAAATCGGGGCCAAGTCGCCCTGACCGCCCGCATGGACGCCGTTCATCGCGCCGTCCGCACCGGGCGCGGACAGCCATGGTGTTTCCGCGCCGGCCCGCTGGAAGACGCCGACCAGCGTGCACACCAGGCCCTCCTTGCCGAAGTCGCAATGCAGTGCGGCGCCGAACTCCGCCGCCGACGCGCGCAGGGCCGTCATGCCGAAGCCGGCCATATCGGGTTCGCTGACAGGCGGCCCATCCTGCTCCCGCCACACAAGCCGGATCTGGTTGATTCCACCATCGGCGACACGGTCCCAGGAAATGCTGATCCTGCCGCCCGGTACGGAAAGCGCGCCATGCTTCACCGCATTGGTCGCCAGCTCGTGCAGCACCAGCGCCAGCGATTGGGCCGCCTTGGCGCTCAACGCGACCCGCGCGCCATCGATCCGGATATTGCCCCGCCCCGCGGCGCGGAAAGGCCGGATCAGCGTCTCGACCAGTTCGGCGAGATCGGCGCCGTCCCAATTGCCCCGCCGCAGCAGGCTGTGCGCCTGCGACATCGCCTGAATGCGGCCGTCGAGCGCGTCGACGAAGCCCTTCACCGATGCCGCGCGCTGGCTGGACAGATGCGCGATGGCGCTCACATTGGCGAGCACGTTCTTCACCCGGTGATCGAGTTCGGCCATCAGCAGCTGCTGGCGTTCATCGGCCTCTTTTCGGCTGGTGATATCCAGGATCGTGCCCATCAGGCGGTGGCTCTGCCCGCCTGCGGGCGCACTCAGATGGAACAGCCGCCCGCGATTGAGCAGCCAGTGCACCGCCCCATCGGCCCGCATGATGCGGAATTCCTGTTCCTGATGGTCGTCGCCGCTGTCCCGCAGCGCGGACATGGACCGCCGCACGCTGTCGCGGTCATCAGGGTGAATGAAGCCGAGAAAATCATCGAGCCCGAGCCGCTGCTCGGTCGTCACGCCTAAAAGCCGCCGCAGATTGGCGGAGGCATGGAATACGTCCGAGGGCGCATCATAATCATAGGTGCCGAACGCCGCCGCCTCGCTGGCTAGCCGTATGCGCTCCTCGCTCTCGCCCAGCCGCGCCAGCGAGCTGACGAGTTCGGCGGTACGGTCGGCGACCCGCGCTTCCAGCTCGCTGTTGAGCTGTTCGAGCTGGCGCGTCTTCCGGTGCAGTTCCACGAACACCTTGACCTTGGCGCGCAGGATCTGCGGGACGACCGGAACCGGAATATAATCGACCGCGCCGGTCTCATAACCGCGAACCCGGTCCGTTTCGGACATCTGGATCGCGGAGACGAAGATGACCGCGATCTTTTCGAAGCGCGGGTGCTCGCGCAGCATGCTGACCAGCTCGAACCCATCGAGCTCCGGCATGCAGACATCCATCAGGATCAGCGCGACATCGGTCTTCAGCAGACATTCCATCGCCTCGGCTGCCGAACCCGCCACGATCAAATTCTCGCCCAGCTCGCGCAGGATCACCTCGTAGCTGAGCAGCTTGGCGGGCTGATCGTCGACCAGCAGGATGTTGACGGGCAGATTGGGAGCTCATGAGTTTTCCGCGCCCGCCTTACCGATGCAGCCACATGCGCAGGGCCGCAAGAAGCTGTTCGGTATTGACGGGCTTCGCCAGATATTCGGACGCTCCGGCTTCAAGACACTTCTCCCGGTCCCCTTTCATCGCCTTGGCCGTGAGCGCGATGATCGGCAGGCGGCGCCATTCGGGATTGCCGCGAATGAACCGCATGGTTTCGTAACCGTCCATTTCCGGCATCATGATATCCATCAGCACAATGGCGATATTCGGGGCGTTTTGCAGAATGCGTATCGCCTCGTTCCCCGTCGTGGCGGTCAACACCCGCAAGCCGCGGCGTTCCAGCACGCTGCTCAGCGCGAAAATGTTGCGCACATCGTCGTCGACGAGCAGCACCATCTGTCCGGCGAGATGTTCATCCGAACTGTGCAGCTTGTTTAACATGGTCTGCTTTTCCTCGGGAAGGTCGGCGACAACCCTGTGGAGAAAAAGCGCGGTTTCATCCAGCAACCGCTCCGGCAATTCGACGCCTTTCACGACGACGCTGCGGGCCAGCATGTGCAACTGGGCGTCCTGTTCGGCGGTCAGCTCGCGGCCGGTGAACACCACGACCGGGATGTCGGCGAGCGTGGTGTCGTCCCGCAGCTCGCCCAGCACCTCGAAACCGGACATATCGGGCAGCTTCAGGTCCAGGACCACGCAATCGATGAACTGGCTGCGTAATATCCCCAGCGCCTCGGCGCCGCTGCTCGCGGTGATGATGTCAAGATCGTCATGCCCCAGCAGCTGCGCGATGCTGAACCGCTCGGCCGCGTCATCCTCCACCACCAGGAGATGCTTGCGTCGCGGTTCGGTGAAGCTCTTCAGCCGTAACAAAGCCGCTTGCAAACCGTCCGGTCCAGCCGGTTTGGTGAGAAACGAGAACGCGCCGCGTGTAAGGCCGTGCTGACGGTCTTCGTCGAGCGTCACGATCTGCACCGGAATGTGCCGCGTTCCGGGATTCTGCTTGAGCTGGCTGAGCACCGTCCAGCCGAGCATGTCGGGCAGGAACACATCGAGCGACACGGCAGTCGGATGGTATTGCTGCGCCAGTGCCAGCGCCTCCGCTCCACGGCTCGCGGCCAGGATCTTAAAGCCGTTCTCGCGGGCGAGATCAGCGACGATGCGCGCATAATGCGGGTCGTCCTCGACGATCAGCAGCACCTTGTCGTCCGGAGCGATGTCGGAGCGGTCGTCAAGCGTCTCTTCGGGCTCCCGCTCTCCATAGAGTGCGGCGAGCGCGGCGCCGTTGCTGGCCGGCGCCGCGCTTTGCAGACTCTCGCCCGCATTGACCGGTCCCGCATAATTCTGCGGGATGTAAAGGGTAAAGACGCTGCCGACGCCGGGCGTGCTGCGCAGGCGTATTTCGCCGCCGAGCAGGCGGGTCAGCTCGCGGCTGATCGCCAGGCCAAGGCCGGTGCCGCCATATTTGCGGCTCGTTCCCGCATCGGCCTGCTGGAACGCCTCGAAGATGATGCGCTGCTTTTCCGGCGGAATGCCGATGCCGGTGTCGCTGACCTTCAACGCGATCACCGATTGAGCGGCGGCAAGCGTCGGGTGGTCCGGGCTCCAGCCGGTTGCGGCGGTCGAAACGCCCAGCCGGACGCTGCCCTGGGCCGTGAATTTGAAGGCATTCGATAATAGGTTCTTTAAAACCTGTTGCAGCCGTTTGGCGTCAGTCTTGACGTAGCGGTTGACGCTCGGGTCCAGATCGAGCGCGAACGACAGGCCGCGCGTTTCCGCTTCATGCTTGAACGGCCGCGTCACGCTGTCCAGAAGGTTGGACAGGTTGATGTCCTCGGCGTCCACCGTGACAGTGCCGGATTCGATCTTCGACAGGTCGAGAATATCGGTGATCAGGTTGAGCAGGTCTGTGCCGGCCCCGTGGATGGTGCGTGCGAATTCGACCTGCCTGCCGGTCAGATTGCCCTCGGCATTGTCGGTCAGTTGCTGGCCCAGGATCAGGATGCTGTTCAGCGGCGTACGCAGCTCATGCGACATGTTCGCCAGGAACTCGGATTTGTATTTCGACGTCAGCGCCAGTTCCGCCGCCTTGTCCTCCAGCGCGCGGCGGGCGTCCTCGATTTCCTGGTTCTTGCGCTCCACTTCAAAATTACGCTCAGCGAGCTGCTGCGCCTTCAGCTCAAGCTGCTCATTGATCTGCTGCTGCTCCTTCTGGCGCGTCTGAAGCTCGGCGGCAAGCTGCTGCGACTGCTCCAGCAGCCCCTCGGTATTCATCGTCGCTTCGATGCTGCTGAAGACGATGCCGATGCTCTCGGTGAGCTGTTCGAGGAAGGTCAGCTGCGCCTGGTCGAATTGGTTTAGCGAGGCAAGCGCGATCACCGCCTTCACCTTATCCTTGAAGATGACCGGGAAGGTGACGAGGCTGCGCGGCACCGCATCGCAAAGGGTGGAATCGATCCGGGCGCTGTCCGCCGGCACTTGCGGCACGTAGATCCGGCGCCGGTCGAGCGCGCATTGGCCGATGAAACCGTCGCCCAGTTCCAGGCGGCGCGGATGGCCGTTGCGGGGATCGTCGGCATATTTGGCGAGCAGCCGCAGATGTGGCGTCTCCTCCCCGTGCACCTGATAGATCAGCCCCTGATGCGCCGAGACCAGCGGCACCAGCTCCGACAGCAGCATCCGCCCGAGCGTCGCCAGGTCGCGCTGACCCTGCAGCATGCCGGTGAAACGGGCGAGATTGGTTTTCAGCCAGTCCTGCTGGGTGTTCTGCTCCGTGGTGAGGCGCAAATTCTCGATCATCGTGTTGATGTTGTCTTTGAGCTCCGCCACCTCGCCGCGCGCATTCACCTGAATGGTCCGCGTCAGGTCGCCCTTGGTCACCGCGGTTGCGACCTCGGCGATGGCGCGCACCTGGTTCGTCAGATTGGCAGCCAGCAGATTGACGTTGCCGGTCAGGTCTTTCCAGGTGCCGGAGGCGCCCGGCACATGCGCCTGACCGCCGAGCCGGCCGTCGACGCCCACTTCGCGCGCCACCGTCGTCACCTGATCGGCGAAGATGGCGAGCGTGCCGGTCATGTTGTTGATGGTCTCGGCGAGCGCCGCCACCTCGCCCTTCGATTTCACCGTGAGGTTCTGCTTCAAATCGCCGTTCGCCACCGCCGTCACGACCTTGACGATGCCGCGCACCTGCTCGGTCAGATTGGCGGCCATGACGTTGACTGTGTCGGTGAGGTCTTTCCAGGTGCCCGCGACGCCGGAAACCTGCGCCTGACCGCCGAGCCGCCCTTCCGTGCCCACATCATGCGCGACGCGCGTCACCTCGCCAGCGAAGCGGTTGAGCTGGTCCACCATGGTGTTGATGGTGATCTTCAGCTCGGAGATCTCGCCCTTCACATCGACGGTAATCTTGCGCGACAGGTCGCCGCGCGCCACCGCCGTCGTCACCTCCGCGATGTTGCGTACCTGATCGGTCAGGTTGGTCGCCATGGAATTGACGCTGTCGGTCAGGTCTTTCCACGTGCCGCCCACGCCCGGCACCACCGCCTGGCCGCCCAGCCGCCCCTCGGTGCCCACCTCGCGGGCGACGCGCGTCACCTCGGCGGCGAAGGAGCGGAGCTGCTCCACCATCGTGTTGAGCGTCTCTTTCAGCAGCAGGATCTCGCCGCGCACGTCCACGGTGATCTTCTTCGACAGATCACCCCCTGCGATAGCGGTCGCGACCTCGGCGATATTGCGCACCTGCGCCGTCAGGTTCGACCCCATGAGATTGACGTTGTCGGTCAAATCCTTCCAGGTGCCAGCCACCCCCGGCACCTGCGCCTGCCCGCCCAGCTTGCCTTCGGTGCCCACCTCCCGGCCGACGCGCGTTACCTCCGACGCGAAGGCGTTGAGCTGATCCACCATGGTGTTGATCGTGTTCTTCAGCTCCAGGATTTCGCCGCGCACATCGACGGTGATCTTGCGCGACAGGTCGCCCCGCGCCACGGCGGTCGTCACCTCGGCGATGTTGCGCACCTGCGTCGTCAGATTGGCGGCCAGCAGGTTGACGTTGTCGGTCAGATCCTTCCAGGTGCCCGCGACCCCAGGCACGTTCGCCTGACCGCCGAGCCGCCCTTCCGTGCCCACCTCGCGCGCCACGCGCGTCACCTCGCCGGCGAAGCGGTTGAGCTGATCCACCATGGTGTTCAGCGTCTCTTTCAGCTCCAGAATCTCGCCCCGCACGTCCACGGTGACTTTCTTGGACAAATCGCCCTGCGCCACCGCCGTCGCGACTTCGGCGATGTTGCGCACCTGGCCGGTCAGATTGCTGGCCATGGAGTTCACATTGTCGGTCAGGTCCTTCCAGGTGCCTGCGACGCCGGGCACTTCGGCCTGTCCGCCCAGCTTGCCGTCGGTGCCGACTTCTCGCGCCACGCGCGTCACCTCGGCGGCAAACGCGTTGAGCTGGTCCACCATCGTGTTGATGGTGTCCTTCAGCAGCAGGATTTCGCCGCTGACATTCACGGTGATCTTCTTCGACAGGTCGCCCTCGGCCACTGCCGTCGCCACTTCGGCGATGTTGCGCACCTGCCCCGTCAGATTGCTGGCCATGGAATTGACGTTGTCGGTCAGATCCTTCCAGGTGCCCGCCACACCCCGCACCGTCGCCTGACCGCCCAGCTTGCCCTCGGTGCCGACCTCGCGCGCCACGCGCGTCACCTCTTCGGCAAAGGCGTTGAGCTGATCGACCATCGTATTGATGGTTTCCTTCAGCCCGAGCACCTCGCCGCGCACGTCCACCGTCACCTTCTTCGACAGATCGCCCTTGGCGATGGCGGTCGACACTTCCGCGATGTTGCGGACCTGATCGGTGAGGTTGGTCGCCATCGAATTGACGTTGTCGGTCAAATCTTTCCACGTCCCGGCCACGCCCGGCACTGTCGCCTGACCGCCCAGCTTGCCCTCGGTCCCGACATCGCGGGCGACGCGCGTCACTTCCGAGGCGAAGGCGTTGAGCTGATCCACCATCGTGTTGATGGTTTCCTTCAGCTGCAGGATTTCGCCGCTGACATTGACTGTGATCTTCTTCGATAGATCGCCGCGCGCGATGGCCGTCGAGACCTCGGCGATATTGCGGACCTGCGACGTCAGATTGCTGGCCATCGAATTGGCGTTGTCGGTCAGGTCCTTCCAGGTGCCCGCGACACCCGGCACCTGCGCCTGTCCGCCCAGCTTGCCCTCGGTCCCCACCTCGCGCGCCACGCGTGTCACCTCCGAAGCGAAGGCGTTGAGCTGGTCCACCATGGTGTTAATGGTGTCCTTCAGCTCCAGGATTTCGCCCTTCACATCCACCGTGATCTTGCGCGACAGGTCGCCGCGCGCCACCGCCGTGGTCACTTCCGCAATGTTGCGCACCTGCGTCGTCAGATTGGCGGCCAGCAGGTTGACGTTGTCGGTCAGGTCTTTCCAGGTGCCCGCGACGCCCGGCACCACCGCCTGACCGCCCAGTCGCCCTTCCGTGCCGACTTCACGGGCGACGCGCGTCACCTCGGCGGCGAAGGAACGCAGCTGATCCACCATCGTGTTGGTGGCCTCCTTCAGCAGCAGGATTTCGCCCCGCACGTCCACCGTGATCTTTTTCGACAGATCCCCATTCGCCACGGCGATCGTCACCTCGGCGATATTGCGCACCTGCGCCGTCAGGTTCGAGGCCATGGAGTTGACGCTCTCGGTCAGATCCTTCCACACGCCCGTCACTTCGCGGACCTGCGCCTGCCCGCCCAACTTGCCGTCCGTGCCGACCTCGCGCGCCACGCGGGTCACTTCCGATGTGAAGATGCTGAGCTGGCGGATCATCGTGTTGACGATGTTGGCGGAGCGCAGGAACTCGCCCTTCAGCGGCCTGCCATCCACCTCCAGCCGCATTGTTTGAAGCAGATTGCCCTGCGCCACCGCTTCGATGGTCCGCGTCACCTCGGCAGTGGGCCAGAGCAGATCGTCGATCAGCGTGTTGATCGATTCCTCCATGGCGAGCCAGGCGCCGCCGCGCCCGCCCAGCTTGACCCGCTGGCGCGTCCGTCCTTCGCGGCCGACGAATTTACCGACGCTTTCGAGCTGCTGCGCCATCCGCTCATTATCGGCGACGATCTCGTTGACAGCATCGGCGACCTTGCCCCAGAGCAGGGTCCAGTCATTCGGCAGGCGCACGGAAAAGTCGCCGCTTCGCACCCCGTGCAGCGCCGCCAGCAGCGCGTGAATTTCGCCCTGAGCGTCGGTTTTCGCATTCGCCGCCGCGCCCCCTGACAGAACGGCTTTCTGCGTAGCGGCGTGATCGGCGGCGGTCTGCGGGGTCGGCTTCATGAAAGGCTCCAGGCGCGAAAATGGCTGGACCGCGCGGCTCTGCGGACGCGGAGCCAAGCAGCGTTACGGAGGTTCGGCGCTGAAAAGCGCCTGAGAGTTAGCCCATTAGCGACAATCCCTGCCCAAAGGTCGCGTGGAGTCGCGCCTGGCGCGACGGCAAAAGGAGGCCTGTCGGAACGCAGCCGACGGGGTTTTGTTCCGCTTGCACGAAGATTTTGCAAGACGGGGCGGGTAGAAGCGGGCGTCAGCTCATGCAGTCTCGTCCGGCCGCCGCCACACCAGGAAATCGAAATCGCAGCCCTGGTCGGCTTGCAGCACGGTCTCATGGAACAGCCGCGCATACCCTCGTGCGGGGCTGGCCTTGGCCAAGCCCATAGGGAGCAGGGCGCGGCGGCGCTCGAATTCATCGTCCTCTATGAGCAGGTCGATGCTGCGGCTGCCGACATCGAGGCGGATCATATCGCCGGTCCGGACAAGCGCCAGCGGGCCGCCAATGGCCGATTCAGGTGTGATATGCAGCACGATGGTGCCGAAGGCGGTGCCGCTCATGCGCGCGTCGGAAATCCGCACCATGTCCTTCACGCCCTGCCGCCCCAGCTTCTTCGGAATGGGCAGGTAGCCGGCCTCCGGCATGCCGGGCGCGCCGATCGGGCCGGTATTGCGCAGCACCAGCACGTCGTCCGCGCTCACATCGAGTTCGGGATCATCGATCCGCGCCGCCATGTCAGGCACGCTGTCAAACACCACCGCGCGGCCCGTATGCTGGAGCAGGCGCGGCGTGGCCGCCGCCTGTTTGAGGATGGCGCCCCCCGGAGCGAGATTGCCGTAAAGCACCACCATCGAGCCTTCCGCCTTGATCGGATCGGAGCGCGGCCGGATGACCTCCTGTCCCGGCACATCCTCGGCATTGGCGACCACATCGCGCAGCGTACCGCCCGCGACGGTCGCCGCGTCCAAATCGATGAGATCGCCGAGCTGCGCCAGCAGCCGGGGCACGCCGCCGGCATGGTGGAAATGCTCCATGTAATGCGCGCCGGAGGGCTTCAGATCGACCAGCACCGGCACGTCGCGGCCGATCGCGTCGAGCGTGTCGAGGCTCAGGCCGTGCGGCGTGCGATTGGCGATGGCAGTGAGATGAATGACGCCGTTGGTCGAGCCGCCGATCGCCTGCATCACCACCATGGCGTTGCGGAACGCGGCCGGCGTCAGTAAGGCGCTCGGCAGCGGCCCGCCCTCGACGGCCATGCGCGCGGCGATGCGTCCGCTCGCTTCCGCCAGGCGAATTCGCTCGGCATGCGGCGCCGGGATAGTGGCGCTCATCGGCAGCGACAGGCCGAGCGCTTCGGTGATGCAGGCCATGGTCGAGGCCGTGCCCATCACCATGCAGGTCCCGACCGACGGCGCCAGGCGGCCGTTCACGGCCTCGATCGCGGCCTCGCCGATCTCACCCGCGCGATACGCGCTCCAAAGGCGACGGCAGTCGGTGCAGGCGCCCAGAACCTCGCCGCGATGATGCCCCACCACCATCGGCCCGACCGGCACGACGATGGTGGGCAGATCGACGCTCGCGGCGGCCATGATTTGCGCCGGCAGCGTCTTGTCGCAGCCGCCGATGACGACCACGGCGTCCATGGGCTGGGCGCGGATCATCTCCTCGGTGTCCATGGCCATCAGATTGCGCAGGAACATCGACGTAGGATGCGCGAAGCTCTCATGGATGGAGATGGTCGGAAACGCCATCGGCATGGCGCCGGCCAGCATCACGCCGCGCTTCACCGCCTCGACCAGCGCGGCGACGTTGCCGTGGCAGGGGTTATAGTCGCTATAGGTGTTGGTGATCCCAACGATCGGACGGTCGAGCGCATCGTCGGAATAACCCATGGCCTTGATGAACGCCTTGCGCAGAAACAGCGCGAAGCCTTCGTCGCCATAGCTCGTCAGCGCTTTGCGCAGCCCTTTCGCCATCGCCGCTCATCCCTTTTGGTTGGCTGTCGCGATCTTATAGCATAATCCGCCGGGCTGGCTGGATGTGGCGCGCCGCCGGGGTCACGTCGGATCGAGAACGTGGATCGCGCGGGCGGCAAGCAGGTCCTTCACCTTCGCCGCATAGGCGGCCATATGCGCCGAGGCCGCATGCGCGGCAAGTGCATCCTGGCTTTCCCATTTCTCGATGACGATGAAGCTGTCCGGCCCGAGCCTGGCAAAATTTGCCGCTTCATTGTCGATATCGATCGCCGGAGCGTATTCCAGGCAGCCCGCTTCAGCCTGAACCTCCGTAACGATCTCGCGGAATGCGGTGAGCACCGTGTCTCTCTGGCCGGGCTTGGTGGTGATGATGGCAATGACGTGGATCACGATCTCAGTCCCCGATTGTTTCTCCGCCGACGATGCCGGCACCGCGCCACTTCTGACACGATCCCGCCGGCTTGGCTCGCAAAATTGCTGAGAGCAGCATCCGGATATCCTCAATCTTAAGAGCATTTTCCATCAAAGCATGTCCCCGTGAAGGAGGATGGATGCCGGTTTGCGTCGAGAAAATGCGACCAGACAAACAGTTAGAGCCCCGCTCCGATTTCATCGCAGCGGAAGCGCTCTAGGCGCCGCTCTGCTGCCAGAACATGTCGGAAAGCTGGCGGAGATGCTCCGTCATCGCAGCCTCCGCTCCGTCGGGATCGTGCGCCGCAATCGCACTGTAAATCGCCTTGTGTGCCGCGAAGGCGATCTGGTCCTGTCCCTCGGCCTTGAGCGTGACGACGCGCTGCTGCGTCAGCCAGCCGGACATGGCCGCATGCAGCGCCGAGAAAGCCGGATTGCCCGTCATCTCCGCGATGACGAGGTGGAAGGCGATATCGGTTTCGATGAAATGCTGACGGTCGCCGATGGCCGCCTCATTGCGCGCCAGCGCCTCGCCCAGCGCCGCGATCTGTTCGTCCGTGGCGCTGCGCGCCGCCGCGCGGGCCAGCGCCGTTTCGAAAAGCAGGCGGACGCCCTGGAAATGATGTTGTCCCTCCTCGGTCGAGAGCATCTGCCGCACCGCCGCACCCATTCCCGATACGACATCCAGCGCGGTGGGCATGGCGACGCGCGCGCGCGCGCCGTTGACGATCTCGATCAGCCCCGAGCGTTGCAGGGTGATCAACGCCTCCCGGATAGCCGGGCGGCCCACCCCGAACATGGCCTGCAAGTCCCGCTCGGTCGGCAGCCGGTCGCCGGGCTTCAGCTGGCCATCGAGGATTTGCCGTTCAAGGTGGGCGGCAACCTGCTCGTAAAGCTTTTTACGGTCGACGGCGACGGATTCGATCATGATACCTCAGCATGTGATTATACCATCATGCATGAATGCTATCATGCTTGACAATCATCGCACCTCTCGACACTATGGTGGAAATCGAAAGAAGCGCAAGCTCGATCAAGGAAACGCCGCAATATCTCAAAGCATCTCGTCCGGCTATTTAAGAATGGTCGTCGTTCAGTTATTTGTCAGATATCCTATTTAAGGTTTCTGCAAGCAATTCCTGGGAGTTCAACAGATGAAAATCGCGATCCTGGGAGGCGGTGGCGCAATGGGAGGCGTTTTCGGCGGCTGGTTACAGCGCGCAGGTAATGACGTAACCCTGATCGACGTGTCGCAGCCCGCGATTGACGCCATTAACACAAGCGGCCTCAGTATCGAGGAAAAAGACGGCTCCAATCCCACTATTGCCGTCAACGCGTCTGGCGATCCGGCCAGCATCGGCCCTGTGGATCTCATCATCAACTTCGTGAAGTGCTACCACACCGAGGACGCCGTGAATTCGGCGCGACCGATGATCGGCGAGAACACCGTATTGCTCACCCTGCAAAATGGCTGGGGAAACGCCTCGCGCATCTCCCGGGTGATCGGCGAAGAGCGCGTGCTGGTCGGCCTCACCTATCATAGCGGCACGCTTCTGGGGCCTGGCCGGGTCAAGCATCCGGGCATCGGCATCACCTATATCGGCGAACTGAGCGGCAAGGTTACGCCCCGCCTGACCGCGATCGCCCAGACCCTGCGCGGCGCCGGGTTCGAAACCAGCATCTCCGAGCGCATCCTCGATGAAGTGTGGAAGAAGCTGGCGCTGAATGTCTGCACCTTGCCGACCGCCGCGCTGCTTCGGTTCGACGCGCATGAACTCGTCGCCCATGAGGACGCCAAGATTTTGATGGCGCTTCTCTTGAAGGAAGTTGTTGCCGTCGCCGGGGCGCAAGGCATCGCTCTGGATTATGACGAGCGCTGGCACGCGATCACGTCGCTGCTGGAAAAGGCCATCGGCGGCAAACCCTCGATGTTGCAGGACGTGCAAGCCTCGCGCCGGACCGAGATCGAGGTCATCAACGGCGCCATCGTCGACGCCGGTGCCAAGGCGGGCGTGCCGACTCCGGTCAACCAAACGATGGTGCATCTGATCGGCGCGCTGCAGAGCAAATATCTGACTCCCAAGGCGGATTGACCATGGCGGCGCGGATCGAACTCAGCGGCGTCAGCAAGGGTTTCCCGGGAGTGCAGGCGCTCGATGATGTCTCGCTGACGGTCGAGCCGGGCGAAATCCACGCGCTGCTCGGGGAAAACGGCGCCGGCAAATCGACTCTGGGGAAGATCATCGCCGGCGTCTATCAGCGCGACAGCGGATCGATGGCGCTGGACGGAAGCCCCCTCGGCGAGATCGACGAAGCCGCCGCCGGCAAGCTCGGCATCGGCATCGTCCACCAGGAAGGCAGCCTCGTCGGCACCCTTTCGATCGCCAACAACGTGTTCGCCGGCCGCCAGCCGGCCCGCGCGCTCGGCATGGTGGACGAACGCCTGATGCAGGCGCGCGCCCGCGAATTGCTGCAACAGCTCGGTGTCGATATCGACCCCAAGGTCAAGGTCGACACGCTGTCTTCGGCGCAGGCGCAGGTGGTTGAAATCGCTAAGGCGCTCTCGCAGGATCTGCGCCTGCTGATCCTGGACGAACCCACCGCCGCGCTGACGCTGACCGAGACGCAGCGCCTGTTCGAGGTCCTGCGGCGCCTGAAGCAGCGCGGCGTCTCCATCATCTATGTCTCGCACCGCCTCGCCGAAATCTTCGAGATCTGCGACCGCGTCACCGTGCTCAAGGATGGCAGGGTCAGCGGTGTCCGCGTGGTCGAAAAGAGCGACACCGACGAATTCATCCGGCTGATGGTCGGACGTGAGGTGCATTTCATCCGCGAGGCCCCCGCGCACGCGCCCGGCCAGCCGGTGCTTGAGGTGGCGCATGTCGCGGCCCCGCCCTTCGTGCGCGACGCCAGTCTCGCCGTGCGTTCCGGTGAAATCGTGTGCCTCGCCGGTCTTGTCGGCGCCGGCCGTTCCGAGCTGTGCGAGGTGATTTTCGGCGCCCGCCCGCGTCAGGCCGGCACGATCCGACTGAACGGCCGCACTCTGTCGCCGCGCGGGCCGTGGGACGCCATCGCCGCCGGCATCGCCATGGCGCCGGAGGATCGCAAGCTGGGCGGCCTGTTCCTCACCAAGGACATCGCGCAGAACATCGCCGTTACGGTGATGGACCAGGTTTCCGTCATGGGATCTGTCTCGACCCGGCGCACCATCGCCCTCGCTGACCGCTTCATCAAGGAGCTGAACATCCGCACCCCCTCGGCACGCCAGCCGGTCGGCAATCTGTCGGGCGGCAATCAGCAGAAGGTGATGCTGGCCAAATGGCTGGCGATGAGCCCCTCGTTGCTGATCGTGGATGAACCGACGCGCGGCGTCGATGTCGGCGCCCGCTCGGAGATATACCGCCTGCTGCGCGCGCTCGCGGCGCAAGGCGTGGCGCTGCTGGTGGTCTCCTCCGACCTGCCCGAAGTGCTGACGCTGGCCGACCGCATCATTGTCATGGCCGATGGCCGCACGGTCGGCGAACTCGGCGGCGGAGAGGCCGACGAAGAAAGCGTGCTGCGGCTCGCCACCCGCTACACCAGAGTCTCCGCAAACGCCGGAAGCCGCAGCATGACCATTGCCGTAAGCCCCGTCCAGGCCAAGCCGAGCCAGTTCGCGCGGGCGCTCGCCCGCCTCGCCAATTCGCGCGAGCTGATGCTGCTGGCCTTGATCGCGCTGCTGGTGGTCGGCATGGCGATCCGCTATCCGAACAACTTCCCGACCTCCTCCAACATCGCCGCCGTGCTGCTGAATGCGGCGCAGAACGGCATCCTTGTCACCGGGATGATGCTGCTGATGATCGCCGGTTCGTTCGATCTTTCGATCGGCTCGACGCTGGCGCTGGCCGGCGTGTGGTCGGGCGTGGTGGTAGGCTGGTGGGGCTATCCGCCGGTGGTGGGTCTGCTGGCCGGCATCGGCGTCGGCGGCCTCGCCGGATGGATCAACGGCCTCATCGTCACCCGGCTCGGCATCAACGCGCTGATCGCGACCCTGGCCACCATGACCATCTTCCGGGGGCTGACCTATCTCACCGCTGGCACCGGTGTGACCCCCATCGGCGACGGCTTCAAGGCCTATGGACAGGCGACCGTCTTCGGCTTGCAGATGCCGTTCTGGGTGATGCTGGTCGTGGTTGTCGTCGGTGCCTGGGCCGTCGCGAACACTCGCTTCTTCCGCCAATATTATTTCATCGGCGGCAATGCGCGCGCGGCAAAGCTGTCCGGCATCCGCGTCGATGCGCTGACGCGGGCGGCTTTCGTCATGGTCGGCCTGCTGGCGGGCCTCGCCGGCGTGCTGGGCGCGGCCCGGCTGAATTCGGCGGTGGTGTCCGCCGGCATCGGCGTCGAACTCAGCGTGATCACCGCGACCGTCCTGGGCGGCGCCAGCCTGAAAGGCGGAGAAGGCACCATTCTGGGCGGCGTGCTCGGCGTCTTCTTCATCGCGCTGGTGCAGAACGCCATGATCATCAACGGCATCGGGATTTTCTGGCAGCCGATCATCGTCGGCCTCGTCCTGCTGCTGGCCGTGTCGCTGGACCGTTTCAAACAGACCTATCGCGCCTGACACAAAGAACACGCACCGCATCCGGATACAACCGGATCAACGACACAAGAATTCGGCCAAGCAATGAGCATCATAAGTGGAGGAAACATCACGATGCTGTCCCTCAAGAAACTGACACTGGCCAGCCTGATCATCGCTGGCTTCGCCGCGCCTGCCATGGCCCAGCAATCCAGCTTCGGACCGGCGGACGCCAAGGAAACCTATTACTGGGTGTCGAACAAGGCCAATCTGCCCTTGTTCGTCCAATATGACTATGTCGGCATGAAGAAGATCGCCGACGAGCTGAAGGTGCAGGTGCGGGTTGCCGGACCCACCGATTTCGACATTCCCGGCTTCATCGCCGCCGTCGAGCAGGTCTGCGCCCAGCATCCGGCGGGCGTTTCAGTGGTCGGCGGCTGGGACCCCTCGCTTACGGAAGCGGTGAACAAATGCATCGACATGGGCGTGCCGACCGTCGTCGATGACGGCGACCTGCCCGATTCCAAGCGCATCGCCTATATCGGAACCGACTGGACCAAGATCGGTGAGGCCCAGGCGAAGGCGATCATGGCCAAGCTGCCTAAGGGCGGCAAGATCGCGGTGACCTCGATCATTAACGCCGGCAATATGCGCGAGGGCGTCGCCGGCCTGACCAACTACATCAATGCCAAGGGCGGCGGCAAATTCACCATCGTCGCCAATGAAGACGACAATGGCGACGCGGCCAAGGCAGCCCAGGTGACCGCCGCGCTCCTGGCCGCCCATCCCGACATCGCCGCCATCGCGGGGATGGACTCCGAATCTGGCGCCGGCATCATCCGCGCGCTTCAGGAAGCGGGCAAGAAGCCGGGCGAGGTGGTCGTCACCGCAATGGAGCAGACCCCGGACTTCTTCAAGAACGCCAAGGAAGGCTGGGCCGAAGCCATCATCGTGCAGAACCGCGAGCTGTTCATCTATTACGCGGTGCGCACGCTTTACGACTTCAACCACAATGGCCTGAAAACCTCCGGCCTGTCGGCCAAGGATGGCGGCCTGCCCGTGCCTCCGACGCTCGACACCGGCGTCCTGGCCGTCACCAAGGACAATGTCGCCAAGGTTCTGACGGCGCTCAACGTGAAATAGGCGGTATGCCGCGGGCAGCCCGGCTGCCTGCGGCTCCGCTCCGATGGCGTGACCTTACCGTCCGGAGGTGCTTCGTGGCCCTTGCTCCTACCACCCGCATTCGCTTCCTTGGCGTCGCCGCCTATGAGATCGTCACCAGGGCGGGCTTGCGCATCCTCATGGACCCGTTCCTTGACGAGAACCCGGGTTGCCCGGTCAAATCCGACGCGTTCGAGACGGTCGATCTCGTCATAGTCAGCCACGCCGCCTTCGACCATCTCGGCGACACCGACAAGATCGCGCTCCGCTACGGATGCCCGGTGATCGCCGGCGGCGAAGTGCGGGCCTGGCTCGAAGCCAAGGGCGTGCCACCGACTCAAGTCCGCGCCACCACCTGGGGCATCCGGGTCAAGGTTGCGGGCATCGAGGTGCAGCCGGTCGAATGCCATCACTGGTCGCAGATCAAGCTGCCGAACGGCAATCTCATCTCAGGCGTGCCGATGGCCTTCGTCGTCTATGCAGACGAGAATGTGCGGTTCTATCATTACGGCGATACGGCCATCTTCTCCGATATGAGGCTGCAGGCGCAGCTCTACGCGCCGACCATCGGCTGTGTCGGCATCGCCAATCCGCAGGAAATCCTGCACCGCAACCCGATGCCCGGCGAGATGCTGACCGGCGAGATGAGCCCCTATGAAGGCTTGCTCGCGGCGCAATGGCTCGGCCTCGGCACGGTGCTGCCTTGCCATTATTGCAACCCCGACGACGACGATGTCCGCGCTTTCATGCACCATCACGCCGAAGCCAAAGCGCGCGGCGAAAAGGTGCCCGAAGCCATCGTCATGAACCCCGGCGACTGGCTCGACATCGATCCGAGCGGCCGCGTTGTTCGCCCAGGAGAGTAACCCATGCGCGCCGCGGTCTTTCACCATCCGCTTGAATTGAGCTTCGAGGACCGCCCGGCGCCCGAGCCGGGCCGCGGCGAGGCGCAGATCAAGGTGACGGCTGCCGGAGTCTGCGCGGGCGATCTCTACATCTACACCGGCAGGAATCCCTATGTGAGCTATCCCCGCGTCGGCGGCCACGAGGCAGCCGGCATCGTCACTGCACTCGGCGAAGATGTGTCGGGGCTGAAGCTTGGCGCGCGGGTGGCGCTCGATCCGTTCATCGGCTGCGGACACTGCTATCCCTGCCGCATCGGCAAGCGCAATTGCTGCGCCAACCTCACCATTCTCGGCGTGCATCGCGATGGCGGCTTCGCCGATTTCCTGCGCGCCCCCGCCGTTCAGCTTCACGCGATTCCCGAAGGGCTTTCCGACTTCAACGCCTGCTTCGCCGAGCCGGTCGCCATCGGCGTACAGGCGTGCCGGCGCGGGCAGGTCGCCAAGGGCGAACACATCCTCATCCTCGGAGCCGGCCCCATCGGCCTTGCCATCATCGAGGTGGCGCAGGCATTGGGCGCGACGGCTTATATCACCGATGTCAATACCGACCGCCTGAAGATCGCCGCCGACTTCGGCGCCACGCCGCTGCCTGCAGGCGAGGCGCTGCTTGCCGAGGTAATGGCGATCACCCATGGCGAGGGCATGCCCGTGGTGATGGAGGCGACCGGCGTCGCGGGCGTCATGGAGAGCACGATCGATCTGGTGGCGGCAGGCGGCCGCATCGTCATTGTCGGCCTCGTCAAGCAAGGGGTGGGCGTCACGCTGCCGGGCCTCGATCTCACCCGCAAGGAAGTGACGCTGCTCGGCTCGCGCGCTTCCCTCGATTGCATCCCCGAAGCGCTTGGGCTGATCGCCAGCGGCGCCATTCGCTATCCGCGCATCGCCGAGGCCATGCCGCTCGCCGAGGCTCCGTCGATCTTCGCCCGCCTCGCGGAGAACCCCTCCGCCATCCACAAGGCCGTGTTCCTATCGGAGACAGCATGAAGCTCTATACCTTTGAGACGGCCTCCGGTCCCCATCTCGGCGCCGGCAGCGCTGAAGGCCTCATCGATCTGACGGCGGCCGGTGTGGCAACCGACATGATGGCGCTCATCCGAGGCGGCGGCGCGGCGCTGGCGGAAGCCGCAAAAGCGATGGCGCGCGACAAGGCGGCGATGGCCGTGGCGGACGCCAGGCTGCTCCCGCCGCTCCGGCCGGGCAAGGTGCTGTGCTCGGGCATCAACTATAAAAGCCACGCCGAAGAAAATCCGAGCGCCAAAATGCCGGAGGAACCCTTCTTCTTCGCCAAGCTGCCGACCGCAATATCGGGCCCTGAAGCGCCCATCGTCTGCCCGCCGCAATCTCTGCAGGTCGACTATGAGGTGGAGTTCGCCGCCGTGATCGGCCGCCGGCTGGCCCGCGCCTCGGAGGCCGAAATCATGCCCGCCCTGTTCGGCTACACGCTGCTCAATGACGTTTCGGCGCGCGACGTGCAGTTCAAGGACAACCAGATCACCCTGGGCAAGAATTTCGACGGCTTTGCCCCTATCGGCCCGTGCATCGTCACCAAGGACGCCCTGCCGCGCCCCGACCAGGTCGCGCTTCGCACCCGCCTCAACGGCAAACTCATGCAGAACGGCACCACGGCGGATTGGCTGTTCCCGCTGCCGCGCCTGATTGCCTTCCTCTCGCAGGTGATGACACTGGAACCTGGCGATATCGTCACCACCGGCACGCCCGCCGGCGTCGGGCTGTTCCAGAAGCCGCAGGTGTTCATGAAGCCGGGGGACGTGGTGGAGATCGAAGCCGAGGGCATCGGCATCCTGCGCAACCATATTGTCGGCGGTTGAGGTGAACGCCGGTGCCCGCAATACCGCATTGCGGCAGCAAGCTGAACGATCCTGAGGGCGCATCCATGCCGCAGCGTTACGTCATTACAGTCGCTTTCGACGTCCCGCCAGGAGCGAGGGACCACTTTTTGCAGTTGGTAAAGGCCAATGCCTCGGCGTCAGTGGCTCTTGAGCCGGGCTGCCTGAGGTTCGATGTGTTGACACCCACCGGAGCGGGCGGGCCGGATGTGTTTCTCTATGAAATCTATGAAAGCAAGCAAGCGTTCGAGCAGCATCAGACGATGACGCATTTCCGCCGCTTCGATGAAGAGACCCGCGATCTCATCACGGGAAAGACGGTCCACGCCTTCGACGGCTATGAGAACGCCAAATAGGCGGGCGGCTGCCCGCTAGACCATGATCGTTTCAAATGGAAACGATCATGGTCTAGATTTCTTTGTTTTCGCACGATTTTTCGGGAAACCGGTGTCCACTTTTCCCGATCCCGCTCTAGCGGAACAGCCGCTCGCGCCCGTAAAGCATCAGCATGGCGATGATGACGACGCCATAGATGATCTGGCGGCCGAATTCGGGCATCTGGATCACCGATAGGATCGATTGCAGCAGCGTGATCAGGATCACGCCCGCCACGGTGCCGAGATAGCTGCCGCTGCCGCCCAGGATCGAGGTTCCGCCAAGCACGACGGCGGCGATCGACGGCAGCAGATAGGCGTCGCCCATCGACTGGGCCGCCTTGGAGGCATAGCCCGCGAGCAGCACCCCGCCAAACGCCGACAGTCCGCCGGAAATCGCGAAGGTGATCATCACGACGCGGCGGGTGTTGATGCCTGACAGATAGGCGGCCCTCTCGCGATTGCCGATGCCGTAGATCGACCGGCCGAAGGTCGTGCGCGACAAGAGGAACACGGTCGCCGCGCCCACGATCGCCCACATCACCACCGCATTAGGCACGCCCGGAATGGTGAAGCCCGTGGCAAGGTAGCGCATGGTCGGCGAGGCCGAATCCTTCGGCGAGAAGCCGCCCGAATAGACCACCATCAGCCCTTGCGCGACGGCATTGGTGGCCAGCGTGATGATCATCGATGGAATGCGCAGATAGGCGACGCCAATGCCGTTGATCAGGCCGAGCGCCATGCCGCAGGCGATGCCGAACGGAACGGCAAGGATCATCCCCGCCGTGCCGAACGAGGAGGCCGCGCAGGCCATCATGGCGCCAGTCGTCACGACCCAGGGCACCGAGAGGTCGATCTGGCCGAGCAGGATGACCAGCATCATTCCGGTGGCGATAATGCCGAGGAACGCCGCCACCTTGAGCTGCTGCAGCAGATATTCGGGCGACAGGAAGTTCTTCGAATAGAGACTGCCGAGGAACAGCAGCAGCAGAATGCAGGCAAACGCGGTCGCCACCGCAGGATCGACACGCCTGACCAGCGCCGATACGCGGCTGCTCACGCCATTGGAGGCCGTTACGCTCATCCGAACCACTCCAGACGGTTGCGCACACGCAACAGGCCGAATGCGCCCAGGCTCACCGCCAGCATCAGCACGGCGCCCTGAAACAGCGGCTGCCACAGCGGATCGAAATCAAACACGAAGAGAAGGTCGCCGATGGTGCGGAAGGCCAGCGCTCCGAAAATCGCGCCTATGGCGCTGCCGGTCCCGCCGAACAGCGACACCCCGCCGAGCACCACCGCGGCGATGGAGAACAGCGTATAGGTATTGCCGCTCGCGTTGGAGGCTTCCCCCGTATAGGTGAAGAACGTCACGAACAGTCCGCCGATCGAGGCCAGCAATCCGGACAGCGTGTAAGCGGCGAACTTGGCCCGGCGGATCGGCACTCCCGACATATAGGCCGCGACTTCGGACGATCCGGCGGCATAGGCTGCGCGTCCAATCACCGAACGGCTGAACGGCACCCAGACGACTAGCACCACTGCGGCAAGCACGACCAGGCTGGCCGGCACCGTGTCGAAGACCTTGCCGGTAAGCAGGTCGGCGAGATCGGAATTGACGCTGCCGCCCGGAAACGGCCGCAGCGCCAGCGCGATCCCGAAATAGACCGCGCCCGTTGCAATGGTCGTCACGATCGGCTGCAGCCGGCCGAAGATCACGATCGCGCCGTTGATGGCGCCGCATAGCGCGCCGGCGCCGAGCACGGCCAGCAAACCCAGCCCCGTCTGCAACGGCGAGCCGACCACGATCCACGACGCCAGGCAATTGGTGAGCACGAAGATCATGCCAACCGAAAGGTCGATGCCCGCCGTGATGACCACCAGCGTCTGCGCCATGGCGATGAAGGCCAGCAGCACGCCTTTGTTCGATGCCGTCTGCACCACGTTGACCGTAAAGCCGGCCGGGTGGTTCGACACATAGATGATGAACATCACCACAAAGATGGCGATCGCGATCAGCGTGCCGCGCTGTTCAGCGAGCCAGAACCGCCACTCCTTCACGCGCCTGCCGCCGGCATTGCTTCCGCCTCCTCGACCTGGATATTGAGCGCGCTGGCGATCAGCGCCCGCTCGGTGATCTCAGCCCCGACCAGCTCGCGTTTGATCTGACCGTCGTAAAGCACGAGCACCCGGTCACAGCAGCCTATCAGCTCGTCATAATCCGTCGAATAGAAGATGATGGCCGCGCCCGCGTCGGCAAGATTGCGCAGCAGCTGATACATCTCCTGCTTGGTGCCGACATCGATGCCGCGCGTCGGATCGTTGAGCAGGATGATGCGCGGCTGGTTCATCAGCCATTTGCCGATCACCACCTTCTGCTGATTGCCCCCCGACAGCGACCCGACCGGGATGTCGGCCCCCGCCGTGCGGATGGCGAGCAGCTTGATCACGTCGTCGATCAGGCGCTGCTCGGCGGCGCGGTCGATGATACCCCGCTTGGACATGCGGTCGAGCGAGGCGAAGGAAAGGTTTTCGCGCACACTCATCGGCAGCATCAGCCCTTCCGTCTTGCGGTCCTCCGGGATTAGCGCCATACCGATTTTAGCCGCCTTGGCCCGCGACGGACTGGAAATCGCAGTCGGCCGGCCGTCGATCAGCACCTCGCCGGAACAGCTCGCCAGCACCCCGAACAGCGCCAGCAGCAATTCGCGCTGCCCCTGACCGTCGAGGCCTCCCAGGCCCACCACCTCGCCTGCCCGCACCGACAGCGAAATATTCCTGAGCCGTTCGGTCCACGACAGGTTGCGGCACTCCAGCACAGGCGCCTCGGCCGGCGCGATCGCCACAGGCTTGGGCGGGAAAATGTGGCTGTATTCGCGGCCGATCATCAGCTCGACGACTTCATTATCGGTCTTTGTGCCGGCCTTGTAGGTAGCGACATTCCGCCCATTGCGGAACACGGTGCATTCATCCGCGAGTTCGGCGATCTCATGCATGCGGTGCGAGATGTAAAGCAGCGCCAGCCCTTCCGAACGCAGCCGCTTCAGCACGCCGAAAATCTTGGCCACATCGGCGGCCGTGAGCGCCGAGGTCGCCTCATCGAGAATGAGGATGCGCGGCTCGCGCTGCAGTGCCTTCGCAATTTCGACGAGCTGCCGGCGGGAGAGCGGCAGGTCCTTGACCAGCGCCAGCGGATGAATGTCTTCCGCGCCCGCCCGCGCCAGTGCCGCCTCGGCCATCTGGCGTTGCGCGCGCCGGTCGATCAGGCCGAACCGGGTCGGCGGATTGCTGATGACAATATTGTCGGCGACGCTCAGATCGGGGACGAGCGACAATTCCTGGAAGATGCAGACGATGCCCGCATCGTTGGCCGCTGCCGGAGACGCGAACACGACCTCACGCCCTTCCATCGTCATGCGGCCTTCGTCCGGTGCGACCACCCCCGCCATGATCTTGATGCACGTGGATTTGCCGGCGCCGTTTTCGCCGAGGATGGCATGAATACGCCCCGGCATGACCGACAGTTCCGCCTCTTCGAGGGCATGGACACCGCCATAGCGCTTTGACACGCCTTGCATGCGAAAGAGCGGCACCGCGTTGTCCATCGTCCCCTCCAAGGCGATTTGACACATGATCAAGCGCCGCGAGGTTTGCCCCGCGGCGCTTTTGTTCAGAGATCCCGACTACTGGTTCTCTTTGGTCTGGCCGATAATTTCCTGCGCGGTGAAGTTGATACCGCAGGTCGGGAAAGCATTGCCGACGAAGAAATTATCCGACTGGTCGGGGAAATAATCCTCGCCAGCCTTAAAGTCCGGATCGGAGACCAGCGCCGTCGGCAGTTTGACGGACTGAGGAACGACCTCGCCTTCAAGTGCCGCAATCGCGGTCTTGATCGCCACCGCGACCTGCGCAGGCCCCGTGCCCGCCGACGAGCACTTCAGACCGTCCTTGGCATGCGCCGCGCAGAACTTGCGGAAGCCATTCTCGGTTTCGCCGCCGAACGGCACGAAAGGATGCTTGGCGTCGATCATCGCCTGAACGATGCCGGTGTCGCCGCCCTGGCCAGTGATGCCGACGAAGGGGCCGTTGGTGGCGATAGCATCCGCGGTCACCTTCTGCGCGGTTCCGTCGTCCCATTTGCCGGCGACTTCGGTCACGTTCCATTTCTTGCCCGAGGCATCGAGCGCCTCGTGCACACCATTATGACGGTCGGTATCGACCGATGTGCCGGCAACGCCGCGCACCTCCAGCACCTTGCCGCCGGACGGAATGTGGTCAATCAGCCATTTACCCCAGATGACGCCGAGGCCCTTCTGGTCCACATTGACGTTGATCGCGTCCTGCGTGTCGAGGATGTTGTCGAAGGCGACGAGAATGACGCCGGCTTCCTTGGCGCGCTTGATGACCGGACCGAAAGCGGTCGGGTTCTGCGCGTTGACGACAATGGCGTCATAGCCGCTATCGATGAAGTTGTTGATCGCCGAGATCTGCGCCGGCACGTCTTCGCCGGTGGAGACCACCTTGAATTCCTTGATCTTCTTGGCGACTTCCGGCTGCGCCGCATAGGCCTTCGCAGTCTGAATCATCTGGATGCGCCAGGTGTTCGCGATGTAGCCGTTCGCAAGCGCGATCCGGTATGGCGGCTTCTTGGCCTTGAATTTGAAAAACTTCGTGTCCGAAGCCCATGGCACAAAGCATTTCGGGTCCGCGGAGGGGCCGGAAACCACTTCGGGTCCGGCAGCTTTTGCAGCGGTACTTGCAGCAAGGGCCGCGCCAAATACCGCACCGATAGTGAAATATAAAGGCATGCGCAGTTGTGAGCCCATTGACTCCTCCTTTTGTGTTTCCTGGCGGTATGCCGCAATTGCGAATGCGACACTTTATTATATGCAAAAAACAGCCTAGGCCATTTTCTACATCATTAGCAATAGCATAAGCCCTACAATTATGATGCAAAACTCTCTTCCTGCCCCCCGGCTTGGCTCGGTTTGGGCGTTGGTAGTTTCCAGGATGCCAGACTTATGTTAAGCGCGGCCCCAGCCGGCTAACGTCTCCAAACGGATTATGTCCTCGTATCATTACGAGGTCGGTTAAGGAATAGTCGAGTAAGATGACGGTCGCCTGCTTGGCACGCTCGGGATCGCCCGCAAGGATCGCATCCATGACCTCGCGATGCACGGCCAAGGCGCTCTCGCGGTGCACGCTGGTCGCCGCAATGCGGAAGCTCTGCCGCAGCGCGATTTCGAACATCTGCGCGATCGGCCAGAAGAACTCGTTGCGGGTCGCGACATAGATGGCTTTGTGAAAATCGATGTCGGCCACGACATAGGCCTCATTGTCGGCCGCGCCTGCCATGCCCTCGAAACCAGCCCGAATTCGCGCCTTGTCGTCGTCGGTGGCCGCGGTGGCGGCAATCGCCGATGCCGTCGGGTCGAGAGCATTGCGGAGCTGAAACAGCTTGGCGAGATAGCTGTCGATGTCCGTGGCTTCGACGCGCCAGCGCAGCACATCCGGGTCAAGATGGTTCCAATATTCCGGCGAACGGACGCGGGTGCCGCTCTTCTGGCGCGTTTCGAGGAAGCCCTTTGCGGCCAGCATCCGGATCGCCTCGCGTACGACCGTCCGGCTGACGCCCATCAATTCGCCAATGCGCAACTCCGACGGCAGCGGCTCGCCCGGAAGGATGTCGCCGCGGACAATGCCGATCCCGATCCGCTCGGCGACCTGGCCGCGAACATGCCGGGTGATCGCGTTCGGTTCGGCGAAAACGGCGTTCTCATTGGCGAAGGAGGGCTTCAACAGCTTACCATTACAACGTCAAGGCCGCAGGCTTGCACCTCCGGATTTAGTCATACATTATGACCAGATGCAAGTGCATCGGGATCAAGCCCGGCACAGCCTGGAGGAACGCATGATCGAGGATCTGAAGGACAAGGCGGTGCTGGTGACCGGCGCCAGCCTCGGGATCGGCGCGGCCGTCGCCAAGGGGTTCGCGCGCAACGGCGCTAAGGTCGCCGTCCACTACAATTCCAGCGCGGCGGAAGCGAAGGCCGTGGCCGCCGACATCGAGCGCGAGGGCGGTACCGTGGTCATAGTGCAGGGCGATCTGGACCATCCGGCCGAGGGCAAGCGCGTTGTCGAAGAGGCGGTCGCCGCGCTCGGGCGCCTGGATGTACTGGTCAACAATGCCGGCTCGCTCATAAAGCGGCTGCCCTTCGCCGAACTCGACGACGCCCTCTACGATGCTGTGATGAACCTCAATGTCCGCTCGGTGATCGCGGCAACCCAGGCAGCCATCCCGCACCTGGAAGCGCAGGGCGGCGGCGCCATCATCAATCTCGGCTCGATCGCCGGCAGCGACGGAGGCGGTCCGGGATCGGGCCACTATGCCGCCGCCAAGGCCTATGTGCACAGTTTTACCCGCAGCATGGCCAAGGAGCTCGCCCGCCGGAACATCCGGGTCAACGCGGTCGCGCCCGGCGTCATTGCCACCCCCTTCCATGCCGCTACACCGAAGGAGCGCATGGAATCGATGAAAAATGCCATCGCCATGGGGCGTCTCGGTGACGCCGAGGATTGCGTCGGGCCGGTGCTGTTTCTCGCCTCGCCGTCCATGAGCGGCTACGTGACCGGACAGATCCTGCACGTCAATGGCGGCCAATACATGCCATAATTGCGGCCTAAGCATCTGGGGGCAAAGCCACCGGGAGGGCGCGCGAATGACGACAGGCAGGGATCTCCGCCGCCTCGCGCTCGCCTTGGAGGGCACGGTGGAAGCGCCGCATTTCGACCGTGCCGCATTCAAGGTGGCGCGCATCTATGTCACCCTTGCCGCCGACGGCCGCACCGCCAATTTCAAGTTCGCGCCCGACGAGCAGGACTTCAAATGCATGATGGCCCCCGAAGCCTTCGCGCCGGTCCCGAACGCATGGGGCAAGCAGGGCTGGACCACGGCCACGCTTTCGAAGCTAAGCGAAGCGGAACTGAGAAGCGCGCTCGAAACCGCGTGGGCGCATGCCGCGCCGGCCAAGCCCAAGCGCCGATAAATCCGTGCAATGGATTGCTGATCCGTGCGCGAGTATGTATTGAGCTTATGCACCGCTCGACAATGCGCGGTGGTACTCTTTACTGAAACCGCGCCATGAGCGTCACCGAGCATGACACATAAAAAAACTCCGGACGCGCTGCGAAGCGCCCGCTGGTTCGCGCCCGATGACCTGCGCAGTTTCGGGCATCGCTCGCGCATCATGCAGATGGGCTATGCGCCGCAGGATTGGGCCGGCCGCCCATTCATCGGCATCTTGAATACCTGGTCGGACATCAATCCGTGCCACGCGCATTTCCGCCAGCGCGCCGAAGACGTCAGGCGCGGCGTCCTTCAGGCCGGAGGCTTTCCCGTTGAACTGCCGGCCAACTCGCTCGCCGAGCAATATGTCAAGCCGACGACGATGCTCTACCGCAATCTGGTCGCCATGGATGTGGAGGAATTGATCCGCTCGCACCCGATCGATGGCGTCGTGCTGATGGGCGGCTGCGACAAGAGCACCCCCGCCCTGCTGATGGGCGCGACCAGCGCCGGTGTGCCCAGCATCTACCTTCCGGCCGGCCCGATGCTGCGCGGCAATTGGAAGGGCAAGATCCTCGGCTCCGGCTCGGATGCCTGGAAATATTGGGATGAGCGCCGCGCCGGTGGCATCACCGACGCCGATTGGCTGGCCATCGAGGGCGGCATCGCCCGCAGCTATGGCACCTGCATGACGATGGGCACCGCCAGCACCATGACCGCCATCGCCGAAGCCATCGGCATGTCGCTTCCGGGCGCCTCGGCGATCCCCGCCGCCGATAGCGGCCATATCCGCATGAGCGCCGAATGCGGCCGCCGCATCGTCGAGATGGTCTGGGAGGATCTGACTCCGGACCGCATCCAGACGCGCGAGGCGTTTCTCAACGGCATCGCCGTGGCCATGGCGATGGGCTGTTCGACCAATGCCATCATCCATCTGATTGCGCAGGCGCGCCGTGCCGGACAGGAGATCGGCCTCGACGATTTCGAGACGGCGAGCCGGCAGGTTCCGGTGCTCGCCAATGTCCGGCCCAGCGGCGACACCTATCTGATGGAGGATTTCTTCTATGCGGGCGGCCTGCCGGGGCTGATGTCGCGGATGCGGGAGCATCTGCATCTCGGCGCGATGACGGTGACCGGCAAGACGCTCGGCGAGAATATCGCCGCTGCCGAGGTCTACAATGACGACGTGATCCGCCCACTCGCAAACCCGATCTATGCCGAAGGTGCGCTCGCCGTGCTGAAGGGCAATCTCGCGCCCGACGGCTGCGTCATCAAGCCGAGCGCCTGCGATCCGCGTTTTCTCAAGCATACCGGCCCGGCTCTCGTCTTCGACGATTATCCCGCCATGAAAGCCGCGATCGACGACGACAGCCTCGATGTCACCCCCGATCATGTGCTGGTGCTGCGCAACGCCGGACCGCAGGGCGGCCCCGGCATGCCGGAATGGGGCATGCTGCCGATCCCGCGCAAACTGGTGAAGCAGGGCGTGCGCGACATGGTGCGGATTTCCGACGCGCGTATGAGCGGCACCAGCTACGGCGCCTGCATCCTGCATGTCTCGCCCGAATCCTTCATCGGCGGTCCGCTAGCACTGGTGCGCAACGGCGACCGGATCAGCCTCGATGTGGATGCGCGCAGCATCGCTCTCGACGTTCCCGAAGATGAGCTGGCCCGCCGCCGCGCCGCCTGGACGCCGCCCGCACCGCATTATGAGCGCGGCTATGGCTGGATGTTCACCCGCCACATCCGGCAGGCGCATGAGGGCTGCGACTTTGACTTCCTTGAAACCGGCTTCGGCGCGCCCGTCGGCGAACCGGCAATCTTTTAACCCCGCGAGACACATGATGGCACAGCTCAGCCCCGAGACCCGCGACAAGCTGAAAACCGTCAGCACCGCGACGCTCTGCACGGCGCTCTACAAGCGCGGCCTGCGCAACCAGTTCATCCAGGATGTGCGGCCGCTCAATCCGGAGCTGGGCAATATGGTGGGGCCTGCTTTTACGCTGCGCTATATCCCCGCGCGCGAAGATCTCAACCCGCTCGGCGTCTTCCAGAACCGCGACCATCCGCAGCGTAAGGCGGTTGAGGAATGTCCGCCCGGCGCAGTACTGGTCATCGACAGCCGTAAGGACGCCCGCGCCGCCTCGGCTGGCGGCATCCTCGTCACCCGCCTGATGAAGCGCGGCGTGGCGGGCGTGGTCTCCGATGGCGGCTTCCGCGACTCGCCCGAAATCGCCAGACTCGCCATCCCCGTCTATCACAACCGCCCCTCGGCCCCGACCAATCTGACCCATCACCAGGCCCTCGACATCAATGTCCCGATCGGCTGCGGCGACGCGCCGGTCTGGCCGGGTGACGTGGTCGTCGGCGACGGCGAGGGCGTGGTGGTCATCCCGGCGCATCTGGCCGACGAGATCGCCGCCGAGGCCGTCGAGATGACCGCATTCGAGGATTTCGTTATCGAGCAGGTGCAGAACGGACGCTCGATCCTCGGCCTGTACCCCGCCACCGACGAGCAAACCAAGGTGGATTTCTCGGCCTGGCGCGCCGCTCACAGCCGCTGAGGTGCGGGCGGGTTCTGTCGCCCCGGACGAAGCGTAGCGGAGATCCGGGGTCCAATCCCGTTATCGTCCGACATGCTCTCTATTTGCGCGTGAACACCGCGACCAGTTCGACATGCGCCGAGAAGACGAACTGGTCGATCGGCACGACGCGCTCCAGCCGGTAGCCGCCACCGATCAGCGCGCGCGCATCCCTGGCAAAACTTGCCGGATTGCATGACATCGCGATCAGCTGGGGAACGCGGGATTTCGCCAGCGTTCCGGCTTGGGCCAGCGCACCGGCGCGGGGCGGATCGAACAGCACGGCGTCGAACGCGTTCAGTTCGGTGGCTGACAGCGGCTCGCGCATCAGATCGCGGGCAAGCGGCCGGATCGGTTTCAAGCCCTGAGCGCGGCGCGATGCGGCATCCAGCGCGCCCAGTAACGAGCGGTCGTTCTCCACCGCCGTCACGCTGGCCCGCCGCGCCATCGCAAAGCTGAATGTGCCCAGTCCGCAGAACAGATCGGCGACCGTGCGCGCCTTGCCGAGCGCCTGCATCGCGATGTCCGCCATCGCCGCTTCAGCCTCGCCGGAGGCCTGCAAGAACGCGCCGGGCGGCAACTCGACCGCGACACCTGCGAGGCCGACAACAGGCGCGGCAATGCTGAAAAGCGGCTCGCCCCCCGCGGTCAGCCTGACGATTCCGGCGGCTTCGGTCAGCGCGCCGAGCGCGGGCGTAAAGGGGCGCAATTTGCCCGCTCTCGGCTCGATGTCCACATCCAGGCCATTGTCGCAGGCAGTCACCACGATGCGTGCCTCACCCGAAGGCAGCAGCGCATCGGCCACGCCGCGAAGCGCCGGGAGTGCCGCCTCGAAACCGGGCGCCAGCACCGGGCACTCGCGCAGGCCGACGATCTCGTGGCTATGCGCCCATCTGTAGCCGAAGGTGAGCGCGCCGCCCATCTTTACCGCCGAGAACGCAGCGCGCCGCCTGCTATGCGGCCCGAAAAAGCGCACCGGTTCGACGGCCGTATCGATGCCCTCCAGCCGCAGGGCCTCCACGACGCGCTGGCGCTTCCACTCCATATAGGCGCCGCGTTCGAGATGCTGTAAGGCGCAGCCGCCGCAGACGCCGAAATGACCGCAGATCGGCGCCACGCGTTCCGGCGAGCGGGTCAGCAGCTCAAGCGCCGCGCCGCGCCCCTTCTCCAATTCGGCGGCGACGCGCTCGCCCGGAAGCGCGAACGGCACGTAAACCGGTCCATCGGGCGTTTCCGCGATGCCGTCGCCTTGTGCGCCCAGACGATCGATCGTAAGCTCAAGGCGCATAGGTCGCGCCCAGCAGATATTCGAGATTGCCCGACCGGCCCTCGATTGGAGAGGGAATGGTGCCCTCCACGCGCCAACCCGCCTGCTCCGCGAAAAACCCGGCTAAATCGTCCAGTGCCTGCCGGCGCAGGGCCTCGCTACGAACGATGCCGCCCTTGCCGACACCCTCGCGCCCGACCTCGAATTGCGGCTTGACGAGCGCCACCAGCCACGCACCCGGCGCGGCGAGCGCCAACGCCGCCGGCATCGCTTTGGCCAGGGAAATGAAGCTCACATCCGCCGTAACCGCGCCCGGCGCCTCCGGGATTACGACGCGATCCAGCCGCCGCGCATCCTGATTTTCGAGGTTGACCACGCGCGGGTCGCCGGCAAGGTCGGGGTGCAACTGGCCGCTCCCGACATCCACCGCATAAACGCGCCGTGCGCCCCGCCGCAACAGCATCTGCGTGAAGCCGCCGGTCGAGGCGCCGATATCGAACGCCACCCGCCCTTGCGCATCGAAGCCGAACGCATCAAGCGCCGCCGCCAGCTTCAGCGCACCGCGCGAAACATAGCCGCTCCAATCTTCCGTCACGCTCAGCTCGGCGCCGGACGGCAAGCTCAGCCCGGCGCGCGTTTCCACCTTGCCGCCAACCAACACCGCGCCGCGCTTGATCAGATCGCGGGCGCGCGACCGCGTCGGCGCAAGGCCCTTGGCGATCATGAGTTGGTCCAGGCGCGCTTTTTCGCTCATAGGGTCAAGGCTCTAAGGGCGCAGACGCCGGTTGCCCCGAGCGCTTCCCGAAAGGTGTTAGGCGGCTTTCGGATAAGAAGCGCGGCAGGCGAAGGTTCTAGGTCACATACCCATAAACGGGATTCACAAATTCATCGAACAGTGATTCTGTCTCTTCAGCGATGGAGGGATGAATGGCTCGCTTTGATCTGACGGATTTCGAGTGGTCTGTTATTGAACCGCTACTTCCGAACAAGCTGCGGGGCGTTCCGCGCGTGGATGATCGCCGGGTGGTGAATGGGATCTTCTGGCGGGCTTCGTACGGGTGCGCCCTGGGCCGATATTCCGGCACGTTACGGTCCTCATACCACCTGCGTGAACCAATTCAACCGTTGGCGCAAGGCTGGTGTCTGGGATCACCTTTTAAAAGCTGTTTCAGAAGCTTACGATGGTGACATCCAGATGATCGACAGCTCCTCGATCCGTGTGCACCAGCATGCGGCCAACGGTCAAAAAAAGCCCTCCGATCCCGTTGCATGGGTCGCTCACGCGGCGGCCTGACGACCAAGATTCATGCACTGGTCGATGCCGAAGGCCGACCGATCGCGCTGAAGCTGACCGAAGGACAGGCGCATGACGGACGCTCAGCCGAGGACATGTTAGGGACAGTTCGGGCTGGGCAAATCTTGCTGGCAGACCGCGCCTATGATTCCGACGCGCTGCGCGAGGCGCTCACCGAGCGCGATGCCTGGGGCAACATCAGGCTCATGCCTAACCGCAAGAACCGTCCAGCATTTTCGGCATGGCTTTATCGATATCGTAACCTCGTCGAGCGATTTTTCAACAAACTCAAACACTTCCGTGCTGTCGCCACGCGATACGACAAGCGTGATGACAATTCCTGGCAAGCGTTAAGCTCGCCTCATTGCGCATCTGGCTGCGAACTTATGAGTCAGTGACCTAGCGTCGTCGGCCCAGGTCACGTCGTCGATGCTTCAAAACGTGCGAGGTCACGCGGCAGTCATTTGTCATTGACCATGCCAACCACGATGAGAACCTCGTAGTCCTGCTTGTTGCAGCTCTCGACCGGAGGCATCGCTGCTCCGGGCGTAACGGGAAAGGCATTTTGTGACGCCTTGCCCGGCGAACAGGACTTCGCGCCCGCTGCCGGCGTATACCGCGCGGCGCGGCATCCCAAATGCGTCACGTCGTAGAGCGTGGCGCCCGTGTCGAGTTCCCAGCGCACGGCTCCGCTCCCGTCTTTGGGATGGATCGTCAGCACCGCGGTCACGTCGCGGTCGCCGGTCACGACGTATTTTCCGGCGGGAATCGGGAAACTCGGCTGTTCCATGATCGACCCGTTTTCCTCCAGCCACCAGTCCGAAGCGTCGAACGTCCACTTCGCCGGCGCCAAACCGCCCGCCGCCTCCAATGTTGCGTAATTGCTCAGCCTTACGCCACGCGGGCCAGGATCCACGGGCCAGAGCCCCCAAGCTTGGGCTCCAGACCCGGATTTGGACTTGGGGTCTCCCAGAGCGGCAATATACTGCGTCGGAATCGGGGTGTAACCCGTTTGCGCCACGACCGGCGGCAGTCCGACCAGCATGAGCCAAGCGAAAGCCGCGACCAGCATGCGAATAGCCAGGCTTGCCGTGCGCATCGCGATAAAAATCATCGGTTCACCTCCGGAGGAATCGCTCGCCTATCGTACCTGGTGCGCTTTCCAGGATTTGACAAATGTGAGAGCGGATTGGATGTGGCTGCCCGCATCGTCTGCCGTCAGGACCGACGCGATCCTACCGTCGGGCGTGATCACGTAGGATGTTCGGCTGGCGAAGACGCTGACGCCCAGATTCAAAGCCAGGGCATCGTAGGCCTTCACGATATTCCCTTTGGGATCGGCAGCAACCGGGAATTTGTCGCGACATTCCGTTTTCGAGAACTCACGCTGGGTCTCAATCGTATCGGCGGAGATGCCGATGACCGAGGAGCCAAGCTTTTTGAACTCCGGCATCGCCTCGGCAAAGAGGTGAGCTTCTTCCGTGCAGACCGATGTGAAGCTCTTTGGGTAGAAGTACACAACGACCGGGCCCTTCTTGAGGGCCTCAGCCAGCGTGAAGGTCAGATCCTTGCCGCCCAGCGCCGCTTTTGCTGAAAATGCTGGCGCAATCGTCCCGGTCTTCAGCTCGGCCCGCGCGAGGGACGGCAGCAGGCCTGCAAGGAAACAGCTCACAAGAAGCCGCGCGATGAGTGTCATTGACATCTCCAGATTGCGGGGCAGCCCATCGCTACGATCCGCCATTGCCAATATCTGTATTTTGTGACCGGATTTGGCTCGGCCCCGCCGCTCGAACCACAATGTGGAATCTGTGCGCGAATCCATAAGGGTTCAACTTTTGCCCGGTTTCGTTTATCGTTTCGTTTCTGGAGTGTCGTTTCATATCTGGAATAACGAAACCGGCCTTGCATGCTCGCCACGCGACAGAACAGCATCCTGGAAATCGCCAAGCAGGTCGGGCGCGTCACCGTCGACGATCTTGCCTCGCGTTTTGAGGTGTCGCCGCAGACGATCCGCAAGGATCTCAACGATTTGTGCGACCAGCGGCTGCTGGCGCGCGTACATGGCGGCGCCATCCTGTCGTCGGGGATCGAGAATTTCGGCTATGACGCCCGGCGCGCCATCGCCAACGAGGAGAAAGAGGCGATCGGCCGGCTGACGGCCACCCTGATCCCGAACAACGCCTCGCTGTTCATCAATATCGGCACCACGACGGAGGCCGTCGCGCGGTCGCTGCTGAGCCATCAAGGGCTGATGGTGATCACCAACAACATCAATGTGGCCAACGCGATGCGGCCCTCACGCGACATCGAGGTGATCATCGCAGGCGGCGTCGTGCGGCGGGCGGACGGCGGTATCGTCGGCGAGGCGGCGGTTGATTTCATCAAGCAGTTCCGGGTGGACTACGCCATCATCGGCACCTCGGCCATCGATGAGGACGGCGCGCTGCTGGATTATGATTATCGCGAGGTGAAGGTGGCGCAGGCGATCATCAGCAATGCGCGCCATGTGATGCTGGTGGCGGACTCGACGAAGTTCGAGCGAGCGGCGCCGGTGCGGATCGCGCATCTGTCGCAAACGCATTGTTTCGTTACGGATGAATGCCGCAGCCCGCGCATCCGCCGCATCTGCGCCGACGCGAAGGTGGAGCTTTATGAGACCTCGGCGCCGTATCCCGCAGTCGAGTAGCGGCGGGCCTCGGCTTTCGTTTTGTTTCGATTGACACCGCGATACTTTCGTTTACCCTTCCCCCATCGACGATGCGAATATACTCAATGATAACGCATCGCTCCCGGGAGGGACATTTGAGCCACAGTGGCCAAAACGCCGCGGATTACGATATCCTTATTGTGGGCGGGGGCATCAACGGCTGCGGCATCGCCCGCGATGCGGCAGGGCGCGGTTTCTCCGTTTATCTTTGCGAGATGAACGATCTCGCCAGCGGCACCTCCTGCGCCGCGACGAAGCTCATCCATGGCGGCTTGCGCTATCTGGAACATTACGAATTCCGGCTGGTGCGCGAGTTGCTGCTGGAGCGCGAGACCTTATGGCGCATCGCGCCGCATATCATATGGCCCTTGCGCTTCGTGCTTCCCCATCATGCGGGGCTGCGCCCGGCCTGGCTTTTGCGGCTCGGCCTTTTCGTCTACGACCATCTCGGCGGCCGCAAACTGCTTCCCCCCACCCGCACCCTCGATCTGCGGAGCGATCCCGCTGGCCGGCCGCTGAAAGGCGAATTCCGCAAAGCCTTCGAATATTCCGATTGCTGGGTCGATGATAGCCGCCTCGTGGTGCTCAATGCGCGGGACGCGGCCGACAAAGGCGCGCATATCGAAACCCGTATGCGCTGCGTGGCGGCGCGGCGCGAGGCCGGCTTCTGGCGCGTCACCCTGCGCGACGAAGTGACGACGCGCGTCCAGGAGGTGACCGCAAGCCTGCTGGTCAATGCCGCCGGGCCTTGGGTCAGCCATGTGCTGAGCAAGGTGATCGGCCAGAACGACAGCGCCACGGTCCGATTGGTGAAGGGCAGCCACATGGTCGTGCCGCGCCTCTACGAGCATGACCGTTGCTACATCTTCCAAAACGCCGACGGCCGCATCATCTTCGCCATTCCTTACGAGCGCGACTACACCCTCATCGGCACGACGGATATCGATTACGAAGGCGATCCCGGCGACGTCACCGCGTCCGATGCCGAGATCGATTATCTGTGCGCCGCGGCAAGCGAATATTTCAAGAGTCCGGTCACCCGCGACCAGATGGTGTGGTCCTATGCCGGCGTCCGGCCGCTTTACGACGATGGGGCGGGTAGCGCCCAGGAAGCGACGCGCGACTATGTGCTGCGGCTGCAGAACCCGGAGGGCGAGCAGCCGCTGGTCAACATTTTCGGCGGCAAGATCACCACGTTTCGGCGTTTATCGGAATCGGTGATGAAGATGGTGGAAAAGACGCTGGGCAAACGCGGACCGCAATGGACCGCTTCGGCGAAGCTGCCCGGCGGCGATTTTCCCATGACGGGCTTCAGTGCGTTTTGCGCCCAACTTGGCAAGCAGTTCCCATTCCTTAACGCGGACCACGTCTATCGGCTGGCGCGCGCCTACGGCACCGATACGCGAACGATACTGGCCGGTGTCGACAATGTCGCCGGGCTTGGCCGCCATTTCGGCGGAACGCTCTATGAAGCCGAGGTGCGCTATCTCATGAAAGCGGAATGGGCGCGCACAGCCGAAGATGTGCTGTGGCGCCGTTCCAAGCTCGGACTTCGGCTCAACCAGGATCAAGTGGCGGCATTGACACTGTGGATGACGGAGCCGGCGCAAGCTCCTGCATTGAGAGCGGCGCAATCATGAATTGGGCCTATAATAGCGTGGAAAGTCACGAGGAACGCCATGCTTGAGCTGATCGATGTGACCAAAGCGACGCCGACCGGCGTGCATATCCGATCCGTGTCGATGCGGCTGGAGAAAGGCTCGCTGAACGTCCTGCTCGGACCGACGCTCTCGGGCAAGACATCGCTGATGCGGCTGATGGCAGGCCTCGACCGCCCGACCGCGGGCGATATCCGCGTCGATGGCAGGAGCGTTTTGGGCGTGCCGGTGAAGCAGCGGGACGTGGCGATGGTCTACCAGCAGTTCATCAACTATCCCTCGCTGACCGTCTACGAGAATATCGCCTCTCCCTTGCGGGTCGCCGGGGTCAGGCGTGCCGAAATCGAACGCCGGGTCCACGAGGCGGCGGCGCTCCTGAAGCTGGAGCGTTATCTGGACCGCACGCCGCTCAGCCTTTCCGGCGGGCAGCAGCAGCGCACCGCGATCGCCCGCGCTTTCGTCAAGCGCGCCTCGCTGGTGCTGCTGGACGAGCCGCTCGCCAATCTGGATTACAAGCTGCGCGAGGAGTTGCGCGCCGAACTGCCCCCGGTCTTCGCCGAGGCCGGTTCAATCCTCGTCTATGCGACGACCGAACCGAGCGAGGCGCTCCTGCTCGGCGGCGACACCGCGACGCTGCATGAAGGCGCCGTCACCCAATTCGGGCCGACCATCGATGTGTATCGGCAGCCGGCTGATCTGCGCACTGCGGAGATCTTTTCCGACCCGCCGCTCAACACCATCCGGCTGCGCAAATCCGGCGCCAATTTCGTGCTGGAAGGCGGTGTGTCAATTCCGGTGCCGCGCGCCAGCCTGTCGCTCGCCGATGGCGAATATCTCATCGGCTTTCGGCCGCATCATCTCTATCTCGACAATCCCGGCGAAGGCGCGGTTCCGATCAAGGCTAAGGTCGCGATCACCGAGATCACCGGCTCGGAAAGCTATGTGCATGTGGATTTCGCCGATGCGCGCTGGGTGGCGCTGGCGCAAGGCGTGCGCGTCGTCAATCCGGACGAGCTGATCCAGCTCTATCTGATGCCGGAGCGCTTCTTCATTTTCGACCCGTCCGGGGCGCTCGCCGCCGGACCAGACGTCAAACAAGCGGCTTGAGGGGGAGCACATGGCGCGCATCACGCTGGACGGCATCGCCCACTCTTATCTTCCCAAGCCGAAGTCCGAGGCCGATTTCGCGCTGAAGCGGATGGATCACGTCTGGCAGGATGGCGGCGCCTACGCTCTGCTGGGGCCATCCGGTTGCGGCAAGACCACGCTGCTGAACATCATCTCGGGGCTGATCTCGCCCGACGCGGGGGCGGATTCTCTTCGGCCGGGACGACGTGACGGACCTGCCGACGCAAGATCGCAATATCGCCCAGGTGTTCCAGTTCCCAGTGATCTACGACACGATGACGGTCGCCGAGAATCTGGCCTTTCCGTTGCGCAACCGCCGCGTGCCCGAGGCCGATATCAAGCGCCGCGTCGATGAGCTGATCGACATGCTGGAGCTTGGCGGTAAGGCGAACCGGAAGGCGCGTGCGCTCACCGCCGACGAAAAGCAGAAGATCTCGCTGGGGCGCGGCCTGGTGCGCTCCGATGTCAACGCCATCCTGCTCGACGAGCCGCTGACCGTGATCGACCCGCATCTGAAGTGGGAACTGCGCTCGCAGCTCAAACATCTGCATAAGCGGCTCGGCTTCACGATGATCTATGTCACGCACGACCAGACCGAGGCGCTCACCCTCGCCGACCAGGTGGTCGTGATGTATGAGGGCGAAGTTGTGCAGATGGGCACGCCCACCGAGCTGTTCGAGACGCCGCGTCACACCTTCGTCGGCTACTTCATCGGCTCGCCGGGGATGAATGTGCTGCCCTGCAAGGTCGAAGGCGACCGTGCACGGCTTGAGGGCGGCATCACCGTGCCGCTGGCCGGCCATTATCGCAGGCTCGGCGGCGAAACAGAGCTGGGCATCCGGCCGGAATATGTGCGCCTCGGCGAGACCGGCGACATACCGCTCCAGATCAGCGCCGTCGAGAGCATCGGCCGCTCCAAGATCGTGCGCGGCCGGCTCGCCGGCCAGCCGCTGAACATCATGGTGAGTGACACCGCCGAGATTCCCGCGACACCGCGCGCCAGCTTCGATCCGGCGCATGTGAACATCTATGCCGATGCCCGTCTGGTCGAGCCGGAGGCTGCCTGAACCATGGACAAGACCTGGAACAACAAAGCGTGGTTCATGGTGGTGCCGGTTCTCGTGCTGGTGGCTTTCAGCGCCGTCATTCCGTTGATGACGGTGGTGAATTATTCGGTTCAGGACACGTTCGGGAACAACAAGTTCTTCTGGGCCGGCACGGAATGGTTCACAGCAGGTGCTGAACTCGGAGCGCTTCCACGACGCGCTTTGGCGCAGTCTGCTGTTTTCGGCCATCATCCTCGCGATCGAGATCCCGTTCGGCATCATCATCGCGCTGGCCATGCCGCGCAAAGGCTGGACCGTCTCGCTCTGCCTCGTGCTGATCGCGCTGCCGCTGCTGATCCCGTGGAATGTCGTCGGCACGATCTGGCAGGTTTTTTGCCGCCTCGATATCGGCCTGCTCGGCTATACGCTCTCGGCGCTCGGGATCGACTATAATTATACCCAGGAGCCGCTTGCCGCCTGGATCACCATCATCGCGATCGATGTCTGGCATTGGACCAGCCTCGTCGCGCTGCTTTGCTATGCCGGGCTGGTCGCCATACCGGAAGCCTATTACCAGGCGGCGCAGATCGATGGCGCCTCGCGCTGGGCGGTGTTCCGCTACATCCAATTGCCCAAGATGAACCGCGTGCTGCTGATCGCGGTGCTCTTGCGGTTCATGGACAGCTTCATGATCTACACCGAGCCCTTCGTCGTCACCGGCGGCGGTCCCGGCAACTCGACGACATTCCTGTCCATCGATCTCGTGAAGACGGCGACGGGCCAGTTCGATCTTGGCCCCGCTGCTGCGATGTCGATCATCTATTTCCTGATCATCTTGCTGTTGTCGTGGATTTTCTACACCGTCATGACGAATACAGGGCAGGAGAGGCGATAGCCCATGTCGGTATCCCAGGAAGAAAACAGAATCGACAGCGTGGCACGCAGCTTGCCGGAAGCGGGTCAAGACAGCGCCGAAGCGATGCGCTCGGCCGAGGCAGCCGGGCGCCCGCGTGCCGGCCTGCTACGGCGCGACTATAGCGGGCTGATCATGACGGTCTACATCATCTTCCTGATGCTGCCGATCTATTGGCTCATCACCATGAGCTTCAAGACCAACGAGGAGATCACCAGCGCGTTTACGCTGTGGCCGCACGATCCAACGCTGAACAATTACCGGATCATCTTTACCGATCCGTCCTGGTATTCCGGCTACATCAATTCCATCATCTATGTGGTGATGAACACCGTTATCTCGGTGCTCGCCGCTCTGCCTGCCGCATACGCGTTCTCCCGTTACCGGTTCCTGGGCGATAAGCATCTGTTCTTCTGGCTGCTGACCAATCGCATGGCGCCGCCCGCCGTGTTCGCCCTGCCCTTCTTCCAGCTCTATTCGGCCTTCGGCCTCATCGACACCCATATCGCCGTGGCGCTGGCGCATTGCCTTTTCAACGTGCCGCTCGCGGTGTGGATTCTGGAAGGTTTCATGTCGGGCGTGCCGAAGGAGATCGACGAGACCGCCTATATCGACGGCTATTCCTTTCCGCGCTTCTTCATCAAGATCTTCCTGCCGCTCATCGCTTCGGGCGTTGGCGTGGCCTGCTTCTTCTGCTTCATGTTCTCCTGGGTGGAGCTGCTCATCGCCCGCACCCTGACCACCACCGACGCCAAGCCTATCGCCGCGATCATGACCCGCACCGTCTCGGCGGCGGGCATGGATTGGGGGCTGCTCGCGGCGGCCGGCGTGCTGACCATCATTCCCGGCGCGCTGGTGATCTATTTCGTCCGCAACTACATCGCCAAGGGCTTTGCCCTGGGACGGGTTTGAGGAGCCGCCGATGAATTTTTCATGGATGGCCTGGACGTGGCCGACGGCGCTCTTCTTCGTCACCATCGCCCTGCTGATCGCCAGCATGGGCGTCTGGGAATATGTGTCGCCCGGCGGCGGCGCGCGATACGGCATTCTCGGCATCGAGACGACCAGGGGCGACCGGCTTTTCATCTCGCTGCTCGGCAGCGCCTATATCAGCCTCGCCTGGCTTGGCCTTACGGGCTTCAGCCTGTGGTGGGCGCTGGCGATCTCGGTGATTTATGCGATTTGCGTCTTTCGCTGGGTGTGAACCCTGGGAAGCGCAATGGAAGGCCCGGAATACCGGGGAAGAACAGAAGTGACGTCAACAAACTGGGAGGAAGAAGAATGCGAAAACATCTCTTAGCGACGGCGGCGGTCGCCGCGCTGCTTGCAGGCTCCATGCCGGCATTCGCCGACATGGACGCGGCGAAAAAGTGGGTGGACACCGAGTTCCAGCCTTCATCGATCTCCAAAGAAGAGCAGATGAAGGAGATGGAGTGGTTCATCAAGGCCGCCGAACCCTACAAGGGCATGGAAATCAAGGTGGTGTCCGAAACGCTCACCACGCATGAATATGAGTCCAAGGTGCTGGCCAAGGCCTTCTTCGAAATCACCGGCATCAAGGTGAAGCACGACGTCATCCAGGAAGGCGACGTCGTCGAGAAGATCCAGACGCAGATGCAGTCGGGCGAGAACATCTACGATGCTTACGTCAACGACAGCGATCTGATCGGCACCCATTGGCGCTACAAGCAGGTGCGCAATCTGACCGACTGGATGGCGGGCGAAGGCAAGGACGTCACCCTGCCGACGCTGGACGTGGACGACTTCGTCGGCAAGTCCTTCACCACCGCGCCGGACGGCAAACTCTACCAGATCCCCGACCAGCAATTCGCGAACCTCTACTGGTTCCGCTATGACTGGTTCAACGACGAGAAGAACAAGGCCGATTTCAAGGCGAAATACGGCTACGATCTCGGCGTTCCGGTCAACTGGTCGGCCTATGAGGACATTGCGGCTTTCTTTACCGGCAAGACGATCGACGGCAAGAAGGTCTATGGCCACATGGACTACGGCAAGAAGGACCCGTCGCTCGGATGGCGGTTCACCGATGCCTGGCTGTCTATGGCGGGCGCCGGCGATAAGGGCATCCCGAACGGCAAGCCGGTGGACGAATGGGGCATCCGGGTCAACGAAAAGGACCAGCCGGTCGCCTCCTGCGTCGCACGCGGCGGCGCAACCAACGGTCCGGCCGCAGTCTACTCGGTGCGGAAATATATCGACTGGCTGAAGGCTTATGCTCCGCCGGAAGCTCCCGGCATGGTGTTCTCCGAGGCAGGCCCGGTGCCCGCGCAAGGGGCCATCGCACAGCAAATCTTCTGGTACACGGCCTTTACCGCAGACATGGTGAAGGACGGGCTGCCGGTCGTGAATTCGGACGGCTCACCGAAATGGCGCATGGCACCCTCGCCGCATGGCGTCTACTGGGAAGAGGGCCAGAAGCTCGGCTATCAGGACTGCGGGTCCTGGACGCTAATGAAATCGACCCCAGTCGATCGCGCCAAGGCCGCGTGGCTGTACGCTCAGTTCGTGATTTCGAAGACGGTGGACGTGAAGAAGAGCCAGGTCGGCCTGACCTTCATCCGCGAGTCGACGATCAACGATAAGAGCTTTACCGAACGCGCGCCCAAGCTCGGCGGTCTGATCGAGTTCTACCGGTCGCCGGCCCGCATTCAGTGGACCCCTACCGGCACCAACGTGCCTGACTATCCCAAGCTGGCACAGCTCTGGTGGCAGAATATCGGCGACGCCTCTTCGGGTGCGAAAACCCCTCAGGAAGCCATGGATGCGCTGTGCAAGGCTCAGGAAGCGGTGATGGCACGCATCGAACGCGCCGGCGTTCAGGGCGACATCGGTCCCAAACTCAATCCTGAGGTCGATCCGCAGGAATGGCTGAAGAAGCCGGGCGCTCCTAAGCCGAAAATCGCCAACGAGAAGGAAAAGCCGATCACCATCAACTATGACGAGTTGGTGAAGAGCTGGCAACAAACCAAAAAATAGCACTTCGTTAAGCTGAGCGATTTCTAACGGGATCGCTCAGCTGGAGTTGTTCCTATATTTCCCGCGACTTCATTCGCTGCTTTATGCGTCACTGCCTTGTGGTATTTGCGCACGATTTTCGGGGCCGCAACTGGCGTCGTGGTACGCCTTTGATGAGTGGAATTTGACGCTGAAGTAACGTCGCACACGCGGAGTGTGACGTTCTGTAAAATGCGCAAAGACACGTGAGAGGATGATACAAAGCGCAATTGCGGATATCGCATATAGGTAAGGCACTGGACCTCTCGGAAGCATTCCCCAACCCGTTCCTGTCGCCCAAACGAGAAACGCCCCGTAACAGTTGATGATTGGAGTGTGAATACAATATGTTGAGAAGGAAAAACCGGCCAGTTGCGTATGTAGGGATCCGAACGGCGGCTGGGGGAGGGATTGTTCGAGTTTCATCGCAATCAGCAAGTTTGCAAAAAGCAATGCCGTCAAGAAATCGCTGGAGAATTGTAGTATAGGGATGCTGTCTGCGACAGTGGTGGGAAGAAAGACGCGCCAAGCAATTAAATAACCAACGAATAATAATGCCGCAGCAGAAGGCCGCACGGGCAGCAGCGGTTTCCTTCGAATTGCGGCAGCGACCCCTAAGAGCCAAATTGAAAAATAAACCAAAAGATTTAGGCCAACAAATTGCATCAATGATAATAACGTCAGAAGAACGAGGGCAGCTGATAGGAGCCCGATGCATTTACTTGTTCGGCGAGTTGAGAAGGCAGCTACCATAACTAATGGCCAAGTGACGTAGTACCAGAACTCATTGAAAAGGCTCCACAATGCGCCATTTGTGCCATACTGGTAACAAAGTGCAGTCTGAAGGAACGTCATGTTGCAGAGGAAGGTGAGAGGACCATGAACAGTCGTCGCATCGCCCCCGGCGCCGTAGACGCCGTTCGCAATTCCACCAAATAAGTTTGCTCCAGCACTGTCGAGCAGGTAGGCAAGGCCCATGCTTGGAATGAGGACAACCCAAAGGCGCGATAGCCGGGCGGCAAAATATTCCCTGAGGTCAAATGTGTTAGTGCTTAAATACTTAAAAAGCGCACCACCACCCACAAGATAACCGCTTACGACGAAGAATATGAGAACCGCTGGTCGACCAAAGCCAGATATGAGGGCCCATGCGAAGTGCTCGATCGCGCGCATTTCGGGGGGCAATGTCAGTATCTTTACGAAGAAGCGATTGTTGACATGATTTAGAACGACAGCAAAGGCGGCTGTCCATCGAAAGAAGTCGAGCCAAAGCGAGAAAGCAGTCGAAATATTCTTCGGCTCTCCGACACTCGACGGCAGACGATGGTGCGCTGGCTCGTAGCCGATGTCAGACATAAAGTCCTCTAACTCAGTCGCGATTTCGGATCGCGTAGTTCAATAGCCTGGCGTTCTGTCCTGCACCAACGCGTATTGGGGAATTTTAACAACTTTAGCGTGTTTAGGGTGGTTGCCAGCAACTTTGGATCGAGCATCGGACCGAGGCGTCCAGTTTTGTCGCCGATCCGCCGGAAATCTGAATGATGCCGCTTCCGCGGGCCACTCACATTGCGTAGCATGCCGGCAAAAGTGGATCAGGGAAGCGGGTCTATGAGCGGCTTCATTCTAGCCATTGATCAGGGTACGACATCGTCGCGCGCCATCATCTTCGATGACGGCTATCGGGTGCGGGGGCGTGGGCAGCAGGAATTCCCGCAGCATTTCCCTCAATCCGGGTGGGTCGAGCACGACCCCGAGGATTTGTGGCGAACCACGGTCGACACGATCCGCTTCGCGCTTGCTGATGCGAGGCTGCCCGCCTCATCCATCGCCGCCGCCGGCATTACCAACCAGCGCGAGACCACTGTCATCTGGGACCGCGAAACAGGCGAGGCGATCCACAGGGCCATCGTCTGGCAGGACCGCCGCACCGCCGAAATGTGCGCGCGACTGAAGGCGGACGGCGCCGAGCCCGATGTCACCGAACGCACCGGCCTCATTCTCGACCCGTATTTCTCCGGCACCAAAGCGGCGTGGATTCTGGACCATGTCGATGGCGCAAGGGCGCGCGCCGAGGCTGGGAAACTGGCCTTCGGGACCGTCGATAGCTGGCTGGTCTGGAAGCTCACCGGCGGGCGCGTTCATGTGACGGATGCGACCAACGCCTCGCGCACGCTGCTCTACAACATCCGTACCGGCGATTGGGACGACGACCTGCTGCGGCTGCTGCGCGTTCCGCGCGCCATGCTGCCGGAGGTGAAGAACAGCGCCGCGCCCTTCGGCACCATCGATGCCTCGCTCTTCGGTGCCGCCATTCCGATCGGGGGCATTGCGGGCGATCAGCAGGCGGCCACGGTGGGGCAGGCCTGCTTCAAGCCGGGCATGATGAAATCCACCTATGGCACCGGGTGCTTTGCGCTGCTGAATATCGGCGATGAGCCTGTGCTGTCGCGCAACCGGCTGCTGACGACCATCGCCTATCAGCTCGATGGCAAGCCGACCTATGCGCTGGAAGGCTCCATCTTCGTCGCGGGAGCGGCCGTGCAATGGCTCCGCGACGGGCTGCAGATCCTCGACCGCGCCGACCAGTCCGGACCGATGGCCGAGGCCGCCGATCCGAACCAGCAGGTTTATCTTGTCCCGGCGTTTACCGGCCTTGGCGCGCCGCATTGGGATGCCGAGGCGCGCGGCGCGCTGTTCGGGCTGACGCGCTCCACCGGCCGCAACGAATTGGCGCGGGCGGCGCTGGAATCGGTCTGCTACCAGACCCGCGACCTGCTTGACGCAATGCACCGCGACTGGCGCGCCGAAAGCGAAACCGTGCTGCGCGTCGACGGCGGCATGGTCGCCAGCGACCGCACCATGCAATGGCTCGCTGACATTCTCGACGCGCCCATCGACCGCCCGATAGTGCTGGAGACGACGGCGCTCGGCGCCGCATGGCTGGCCGGACGGCAGGCCGGCGTCTGGCCGGACGAAGACGGGTTTGCAGCAAGCTGGCGGCTTGACCGGCGCTTCACGCCCTCGATCGACGCGGCGTTGCGCGACCGCAAGCTGGCGGGATGGCGCGACGCCGTACGCCGGACGCTGTCGGATTGAGGGGTTGTTTGCTGGAGCCGCGCATCCGCGCGGCACTCGGCCCGCTTGCAGGCCCCGGGTGCCCAATTCAGGCGCAGAGCCAGCAGCCGGCACGGAGGTCGTGGCGATCTCCCGGGGCCTGCAAGCGGGCCAAAAAGCCCCGCGGATGCGGGGCGTCCAGGCAAACGGGAGGCGCAATGACCGGATCGGCATTTAAGGACCATTTTTCCGAGCGTTCGGATGACTATGCCGCAGCCCGGCCGACTTACCCGCCGGAGCTGGCGCGCTTTCTGGCCGAGCATTCGCCGGGGCGCGGGCTGGCGCTCGATTGCGGCTGCGGCAGCGGCCAGCTTTCGGTGCAGCTCGGCGAGCATTTCGACAAGGTGGTCGCCACCGACGCCAGCGCCCAGCAGATCGCCGCCGCCACGCCGCATCCTCGGGTCAGTTACCGGGTCGCGCCCGCCGAGGCGAGCGGCCTGGATGCGGCGAGTGCCGACCTTGTCGTTGCGGCGCAGGCGGCGCATTGGTTCGACCTTCCAGCGTTCTACGCCGAGGCCAAGCGCGTCGGGCGTCGGGGCGCACTGCTGGCGCTGGTCAGCTATGGTGTATTCCATGTAGACGGCGATGCCGACCCGCTCATTCAGGATTTCTACTGGAAGAAGATCGGTCCTTTCTGGCCGGCGGGCCGCGAGCATGTGGAGAGTGGCTATCGGTCGCTGCCCTTCCCTTACCCGGAAATCGAACCGCCCGAGCTGTCAATCGCGCTGAGTTGGACACGGAACGCTTTCCTCGCCTATGTCGACACCTGGTCGGCCATGCGCGCGGCCGAGAAGGCGGTCGGGCGCGCGCTTTATGAAGATTTCAGCGCCAGCCTTGCGGAAGTGTGGCCGGATGGAGAGCGACGCGGGGTTCGCTGGCCTCTGGCGATCCGCGCTGGCCGGATCGCGTAATACCGCCTGCCGGCGGGGTCAGCTTGCGGCTGCGCGAAGCCGCCGCGCCATTTCGGAATTGACAGCGCCGGGCGGAATCCGGCCAGCGACGATCTCGGCCGCCTGCGCCACGGTCTCGATCGCCTGGCCCTCGGCACCATCAGGCGTGAGGCCGCCAATGTGGGGCGTTGCGACGACATCCGGCCGGGCGGCGAGCGATGGAGGTGGGCATCTGATCGGGTGCACGTCCGACGTCCAGAGCGGCCCCCGCGATCGCGCCCGCGTCGAGCGCTTGCGCCAGCGCCGCCTCGTCGATGAGATTGCCGCGTGAGGCGTTGACCAGAAACGACGACGGCTTCATCCGCGCGAGCTCTGCCGCGCCGATCAGATTTTCGGTTTCTTCCGTCGCGATGGCGAGCGGCAGCACGTAATCCGATTCTTCGAGCAACATGGTCATCGGGACCTGTCGTATGCCGGGCTGGCCGATGACGACATAGGGATCGGCAACCAGGATGCGCATACCCAGCATCGAAAGGATCTCGGCCATGCGGCGGCCGAGATGGCCGTAACCGATGATGCCCGCCGTCGCGCCGGCAAGTTGGCGGCCCATCAGGATGTCGGGCGCGCGGTCCTGCTTATAGGCGATGTTCGCGCGCGACACGCCGCGAGAGATGTCGATCATGAGGCCGAGGATCAGCTCGCTGACGGCGGGAACCCAGCTCCGGCCAGCCTGACAGACCAGCACGCCGGCACTGCTCGCGGCGTCCACATCGATATTGCGGATGTCGACGGCGACACGCAGGAAGGCCACCAGCTCCGGCAGGCGGGTGAAGATCTCGGCGTAGCCCGGTGTCGCGCGATCGCTGATGATCAGGCTGCAGCCGGATGCAGCGCGCATCAAGGCTTCGCTGTCCAGCGTGTCCTCGGTCTGGCGCTCGACCACGTCGCCCAATTCTCGAAGGCTCTTGAGGGCGCGCTCGCCGAAATAGGTGGCGCGCGCTTCGGGCGGGTGCGTCAGGAAAATCCGATGTCTGGCAGGCATCCGGGCCTTCCTCCTTGTTCGGGTTTGCATCGCGCGGGATTGCTAATCGACATCGGTGAATCGCCCGGCATCGATGAGCGCCTGGATGAAGGGGGGCACGCCCAGCCCCGCCTTGACCTTGACGTCCAGCTCGGCTTCCGCCGCCTGGATGGCCGGCAGCCGCTCAAGCGTCGGCTTCAACCTTGGGGCTGGAACGATCACCACGCCATCCTCGTCTCCGATCACGATGTCGCCCGCGTTCACCGTCACCCCGCCGACCACGACGCAAAGGCCGACCGTGCCCGGGCCGTTGCGTGCCGGCGAGTTCGGCGTCACGCCCGCAGCGTAGCAGGGCAGGCCCACCGCCCTGATCCCGGCGACGTCCCGGACGAAACCGTCCGTTACGAAAGCAGCGACACCGCGATTTTTCATCATGCCGAGCAAAAGGTCGCCCGTCACGGCAGCCTGGGTGAAGCCGTCCGCGGCGCAGATGATAACATCGCCTGGACGGGCAATCGACAGGGCGCCGAAAACGGCGAGGTTGTCGGCAGGGCCGGCATGGCATGGCAGCGCGACACCACAGAAAGCGCCTCCACCGCCGATCGCCTTGATCCGGCCGTCAAGCGCGCCAGCGCCGTTCATCGCATCGACGACAAAACCGGTTTGCAGTCCGCGAAACGCGCTGAGCATTGTCGCCTTGGGGCGCTGAAAGCTGCGCCGGATCCGCAAAAGCGGTGGATCTTCGATCATGAGCGCCTCATAAGGTCGGGGCTGCCGGATTCAGCCGTTCGCATCCAATTCTCCCGCCGCATCAGAAGATCCGGGCCAGCCTCGTCGAGGCGGCGCAGACCGCATAGTCCCATGGCGCGGTCGATCTCGGCGCGGAAGATATCGAGGACATGGCTGACGCCCTCTTCCCCGCCGACGGCGAGCGCCCATAGCTGCGGCCTACCGATCAGGCACGCGGAGGCTCCGAGCGCCAAGGCTTTCAGCACGTCGCTGCCCCGGCGCACGCCCCCATCCACAAGGACGGGAATCCGCCCGGCCACGGCCTGCACGATCGCCGGGAGCACATCCAGCGACCCTGCCGCGCCATCGAGTTGCCGGCCGCCATGATTGGACACGATCACCGCATCAACGCCGTGCTCGACCGCCTCGCGCGCCTCTTCAGGGTGCATGATACCCTTCAGGATCAGCGGCCCGTCCCAGCTTGCGCGCAGGACATCCACATCCGCCCAAGACATTGACGGATCGAGCAAATCGCCCATCGTCCGAGCGAGGGTCACAGCATCGGAGGGCTCGCCTTCACGGACGTAATTGCCGAAGGTGATGCGGGACAGTTCCGCGCGCATGCGCCACAGCCAGCGCGTTTTGAACGCCATCTCCGCCAGCTGGCCGACACCGAAACGCGGAGGTATCGTGAAGCCGTTGCGCAGGTCCCGCTCCCGGTTGCCGCGCAGCTGGTTGTCGATGGTGAGGACGAGGCCGCGATAGCCGGCCTGCTTCGCCCGGCGGGCGAGTTCCTGGGTGAACTGCCGGTCCTTGTAGATGAAGACCTGCATCCAGCGGGGCGCATCCCCAAGCTCCGCCAATTCCTCCAGCCGGCACACCGATCCGTGGCTCAGGCAATAGATGGTTCCCTGCCGGGCGGCGGCCCGTGCCGCGCAAAGCTCGCCCTGCGGCCACAGCAGGCCCGCGAGCCCCGTTGGCCCGACGATCACCGGCATCGAAAGCCGGGTGCCCAGCAGCGTCAACGATTGGTCGCGCTCGGCCGCTCCACGCAGCGGGCGAGGCGCAAGCGCGACCTCGTCGAATGCGGCCTCGTTGCGCCGCAAGGTCCATTCCTTCTCCGCTCCACCATCCGCGAAGTCGAAGATGGCGCGAGGCAGCGCGGCGCGTGCCCCATTGCGAAGGGCCTGGACGCTGGGCGAGGCGGCTTTCCAATGCGGCGGAGCCATCGGCCGGCTCAGCCGTCAAGCCGGTAGAAGCGGATGGCGTTGTCCCTGAACAGCTTGCGCCGGTCCTGATCGGACGCGCCGCGCGTGGTCTCGTCGACGATATCGACCCATTCGGGATAGGTTCCCGCCAGTTCGAGCACATGCCAGTCGCCGCCGAACATGACGCGGTTGAAGCCGAAGGTTTCGATTGCGTGCTCGATATAGGGGCGGATCTGATCGCGCGTCCAACTCTTATGATCCGCCTCGGTGCTGACGCCGGAGATCTTGCAATAGACGTTCTCCAGCGTGGCCAGCTCCTTCAAATCTTGCCGCCAGGGGTCCATGCCGCCTGCCTTAATGGGCGGCTTGCCGATGTGGTCGAGGACAAAGCGCAGCTCGGGGCATTGCTTCACCATCTTGATGACGTTGGGCAGATGATGATGGAAAATGCAGATGTCGAAGGCCAGATTGCGCGGCGCCAGAAGCTTGAGTCCGGCGATGAAATCAGGCTGCACACAAAAATCAGGGTTTGGCTGGTTTTGGATGAGGCGGCGGATGGAGCGCAGGATGCCGTGCTGGCAGAGCCGGTCCAGATCGCCCTCGATGGCGGCGCCGCGTTCGAGAGGAAGCGCGGCGACCATGCCCTGGAGCCTGGAATCGTGCCGCGCCACCTCGGCAACCCAGGCGGCCTCATCGAGATACTCGCCCTCGTCGACATCGACCTCGACGAAGACGAACCGCTCGATGCGCACCGGTTCCGCCGCCTTGGTCAGATCATCGGGCAAGACCAGCCGGTTGAGCTGCGGCGCATTTCGGGTCCAGGCATAGCCTAGCCGCTCCGGATTGCACAGATGCACGTGGCTGTCGACGATAGGGAAGTCCAACATGGCGATCCTCTTGATCTTGCGGCATGCAGACGGCGAGGCTCGGCGCCGCGCAGGATTATGCGGCGTCCCAACCTTCTCGCATGAGCTGATAGCCGCGCTCATAGACATGTTCTGGGCGTTCGAATATCGGACGCCAGATTTTGGTCGCGGCGGCCAAATCGGGCAGTGCCGAACCGAAGGCTTCGATGGTCATCCAGCCGTCATAGCCCGCCTTCTTCAAGGCAGAGAAGACCGGCTGGAAGTCGATATGCCCGTCGCCGGGGACGCCGCGATTGTTTTCGGAGATGTGGACGTGGTTGATCTGCCTGCTCGTCGCCTCGATTGCGTCGGTAAGCGCGTTCTCTTCGATGTTGAAATGAAACGTATCGTAGAGATAGCCGTAATTGGGCTCATCGACACGCTTCACCAGTTCGGCGGCATCGGCGGCGGTATTCAGGAAATAGCACTCGAAACGGTTCAGCGGCTCGACGGAAAGCTTGATGCCGCTCTTTGCCGCATAGTGTGCGCCGGCCTTGTGGACCTCGACGACGCGATGCTTCTCATCGGCGGTCGCGCCCTGGCCGGTGAACTCGCCCAGAGGCTGATGGAAGGGGCCGGCGGCCAGATCACCACCAAGCGCGGCGGTGCAATCGACCAGCCACTTGATGTGGTCGAGCGCGGCCGTCCGCTCCGACGCGTCGGCTGAGACGGCGCTTTTGCCGCCGCCCGGCATGACACCGATTCCGGTCGAGGCCAAACCCGCATCGCGCAGGCGGGCGCCCAACTTAGCATAATGCTCGGGCTCGCCCTCGAACATGGGGATTTCGACTCCGTCATAACCGGTAGCTTTGAGCTTTTCGATGATCGGCCAATGCTCGTCGGTGACGTGCGTCGTCCAGAGCAGAAGGTTGAAGCCCAGTTTCATAGGGCCACCCAATTGCCGGAACTGCCGGAGGCAATGATCCCGTCGCATATGCGGTTGATCGCCAGCGCATCGCGGAATGTGGGCGCGGCGGGCGTTCCCGATTTCAGCCCGTCGAGGAAATCCGCCACCTGATGCACGAAAGAATGCTCATAGCCGATGATCAGGCCGGGAACCCACCAATTGCCGAGATAGGGATGATCGCCATCGGTCACGAGGATCGAGGTCCAGCCGCGCAGCTGGCCTTCGACGCCGTGGTCGAAATAGGCGACGCGGTTCAAATCGTGCAGATCCCAGGCGAAGGAGCCCTTCTCGCCATTGATTTCCAGCGTGTAGGCCGCCTTGTGGCCGCGCGCGTAGCGGGTCGATTCGAACGTGCCGAGCGAGCCGTTGCCGAAGCGGGTGAGCACGGCGGCGGCGTCGTCGATGCCGACCGCTTGCACGTTTCCGGTTTCGGCGTGTTTGCGCTGTTTGACGAAGGTTTCCGTCATCGCGGTCAGGCTGGAGATGGAGCCGTTGATCCAAACAGCGGTATCGAGGCAATGGGCGAGCAGATCGCCGGTGACGCCCGATCCGGCCGCATCGACATCGAGCCGCCATGTGCCCTGCCCGCCCTGGGGAACATCGGGCGAAATGGTCCAGTCCTGTAGGAACTTGGCGCGATAGTGGAAAATCTTACCAAGACGCCCCGCTTCGACCATCTGCTTGATCAGAGTGACGGCGGGAATGCGCCGGTAATTATACCAGACCATGTTGGGGACGCCGGCCTTCTCGACCGCGTCGACCATGGGCTTGCCCTCCGCCTCGGTCCGGGCCAGCGGCTTCTCGCAGAGCACCATCTTTCCTGCCTCGGCGGCGGCGATGGCGATCTCCGCATGCAGGTCGTTGGGCACGCAGATATCGATGGCGTCGATGTCCTTGCGTTCGATCAGCGCCCGCCAGCTGCTCTCGACGCTTTCATAGCCCCACATTTGAGCGAAACGCCGCACCTTGCTGGTGTTGCGGGCGGCGACCGCCTTGAGAACGGGGCGGTAGCCGGTGTCGAAGAAATGGCTGACATTGGCCCAGGCGTTGGAATGGGCGCGGGCCATGAAGCCGTAGCCGACCATGCCGACATTGAGATTTCTGGTCATGATCGCCTCCTATTCGCGCCAGCCATGAGCTTCGCGCACCTTGAGCATCGCCGCCAGGACCTTGTTCCAGGTGGATTGCTCCTCCATCACCGAATTGGGGAACATGCAGCCGTCCCAGCAGATGTGGCGCATGGTCTTGGTGAGGTTGCCATTGCTCGTCGCGCAGCCAGTAACCGGCGTGCTTGACCACGTCGAGGCGGCCATTGGGATCGTCGATCCGGCAGTGGCGGCCGGTCTTTTCATGCGTGCCGGAGCCGAAGGTGGTGCCGTCATTCTGCGCCACGTGGAAATCGAGCGTCCACGGCCGGAGCGCGTCCGCCACCTTCTTATAGGCGGCATCGAGCGCGTCCTTGTCGGACCAGTCGAAATTTTCGGGAAGAATGCGGTCCTTCTCGGCGTTGGCGCCGAGCACGAACAGCATCGAATGCGCCATATCGGCCTGATAGCCGACGACACCGGGCATGCCGACCATTTCCAGCAGTTTCACGTTCTCGCGCCATGAATGCATGCCGCCCCAGCAGATTTCGCCCTCGGCGACGAGGAATTCATCGTAGTCCTGCGCGATCTTGCCGGCTTCGCGGAAGGTCTCCGCGATCAGCTTGGTGTTGCCCTCCGGGTCTTTGTCCCACGCCTCGACGCCGACGGACGAGTCGATGCGGACCCCGCCTGTCGGGCGCACGCCCATTTCGCGCATCTGCTGACCGATGGCGCAGGCTTTGCGCACCTGGGTGAGAAAGCGTTTGCGCTCCTCGGCGTCGCCCATGGCCGAGCCGCCCCCCGCACCGCCCCATATCGGAGCGACGAAGGAGCCGACCTTCAGCCCGTAGCTGGCAATATGATCGGACATTTTGCGAACAGCGTCCCGGTCGCTGTCGATGTCAAAATGCGGCGCGGTGATGAAGAGATCGATGCCGTCGAAGCCGACGCCGTCCACCTGGGCGCCCGCCGTCAGCCGCAAAAACGTGTCCAGCGGGATGATCGGCTCGGAATCGGGAGCGCCCTTGCCAACCACTCCGGGCCAGGCCGCATTGTGGAGTTTGGGAAAATTGTTCGTCTGCGCGTCTGCCATGCGCCCCTCCCAAGGGTTTATGTTTTGATGTCCGCCGATGCGGGTTTTGAGCTGACATTCAGTCCGGTGGTAGAGGATGACCTTTCCGGGTTCCAGCCGAAACGGATCATATAAGCCGACCTGCGAGGGAATGAACGGCGGCGCACGTTTCGTCTCGGTTCAAATGCTCAGGCTTCTGCTGCCGCCTCCTCGATGGCCGCACGTATCAGGGCGCGGGCTGCCCAATGATTGATGGCGTGGACCTCCTCCGCCTCAAGTTGCCACATGTCCTTGAGAACCAGCAACACTTCGAGCCCATAGACCAGCGACAAGGCCTTGGCCAGCCGGTCGAATGCTTCAGCCGAGAGCGTCCGACGCAGCGGCGCGATGGCGTCCCGAAGCACCTGGATGCGGTGCCCGCGCCTGAAGAGCGGCTCCGGCCCGAGCGTTCCGGCCTGGCGGCGTGCCCACTGGTCGAGCGACAGTTTCAGCGCCGCCTTGAAGGTCGCCTCGAAGGCGCTGATGCGCGGCATCGACGTTTCAAGAAGATCGGCAATGCGCTCTTGCGCGTCGCTGGACTCCGACGACCATTCCAGGATGGGGCCAAGGCCGTGATCGACCGCCGCATGCACCATCGCCGCCTGGCTGGGGAAATAGCGATAGGCCGTAGCGCGCGATACGCCGGCGGCTTCCGCGACATCGCTGACCGAAGGAGACAACCCGCTCTGCATCAGGCCGATCGCGGTCTCCAGCATCAGCTTTCTGGTGCGCGCCTTCGGGCCACGAGCATCGGCGGCTATTGTTCCCATCGCCTGGCGTGATATGCTCATATTAAAACGATACGCATATCTCAAATGCTTTGCAACGCCGCTGGCGATCTGCCGATCGGGATCCTCTCCGCGCGCATGGCGGGTCGATTCCGCCGATGCTGAATCGACGGCTGCGAGCTGGGAGGAGGCGCGCTGATGACGCAGATCTATATTGTTGGCACCGCCGACACCAAGGGCGGCGAACTGGCCTATCTGGCCCAATCCATCAGGGATCTTGGGGCCAATCCTTTGATCGTCGATGTCGGAATTCGCGGTGCTACGGTCCCGGTGGACATCAGCGCACGCGAGGTTGCCGGACACGGCGGTTCGGGCGCCGACGCCATACTCTCCGCAGATGACCGCGGCGCGGCGATGAGCGGCATGACGGAGGCCTTCGAGCGGTTCATCCAGACCCGCGACGACATTGCCGGCATTGTGGGCATCGGCGGCAGCGGCGGCACGGGCATCGTCACGGCGGGCATGCGGAAACTGCGGATCGGCCTGCCCAAGATCATGATCTCCACTCTCGCCTCGGGCGATGTCGCGCCCTATGTGGGGGTCTCCGACATCATCATGATCCCCTCGATCACCGATATGGCCGGGCTTAATCGGATCACCCGTCTCATTTTTCAGAACGCCGCCCAGGCGATCGTGGCGATGAGCGCCAACCCGCCGATGGTGGGCGGCGGCAAGCCGGCGCTTGGCCTGACCATGTTCGGGGTCACCACCCCGGCGGTGACGCAGATCACCGAACTCATGGCCGCAGATTACGAGACCTTGGTGTTCCATGCGACCGGGACGGGCGGCCGGGCGATGGAAGCGCTGGTGGACAGCGGCTTGCTCGCCGGCGTCCTCGACATCACCACCACCGAGATTTGCGACATGCTGTTCGGCGGCGTGCTGCCGGCCGGACCGGACCGCCTGGGTGCCGTTGCGCGGACGAAGCTGCCCTATGTCGGCTCGGTGGGGGCGCTGGACATGGTCAATTTCTGGGCGCCCGAGACCGTAGCGGCGCATTTTGCCGGGCGTCTCTTCTACAAGCACAATCCGAATGTGACGCTGATGCGGACGACGGCGCAGGAGTGCCGGGCGATCGGCGAATGGCTTGGCTATAAGCTGAATACGTGCGACGGCCCGGTGCGTTTTCTCATCCCGGAGCGGGGCGTCTCGGCGCTCGACATCGAAGGCGGCGCCTTCTTCGACCCGGAAGCGGACAAAGCGCTGTTCGACGCCATCGCGAGCACGGTCCGCTGGACGGAGCACAGGAAACTGGAGCGGCTGCCGCTTCATATCAATGACCCGGCATTCGCAGCCGCCGCCGTCGCGGCTTTCAACGACATCGCACATTAGAGGGAAGACATGGCAGCGATTCCACGCGCGCAAATCCTGGACAGGCTTCACGACATGGTCATCGTCCAGGGGATGGCACGGGTTTTACGGTGCAAGTTCGATGGAACGCCTGCCGGTTGAGGTGGCGATCCGAAAAGCAGGTCGAGGATTTCAAGGCGTTGCCGCTGCGCGGCTGATCGGAGGCAGACAATGAGCAAGGAAAACAATTTCGTCTATCCCAAGGATGTCGATGCCTTCGGTTTCGACTGGGGCCGGCTGTCATTGACGGTGGCGCCCGAAACCAACGGCGCCAAGGGCTTCTCCGGGGGCGTGGTGGACCTGCCGAGCGGCCAGGGCCACGCGCGGCACAACCATCCCGGCGCGGAGGAAATCATATTCGTGATATCGGGTCACGGCCAGCAGATGGTTGAAGACCCCGATGGCAATCCGGTCACGCAGGATGTCGGTCCGGGCTGCACCGTCTTCGTGCCCGAAAGCCGCTTTCATTCGACGCTGAATACGGGCAGCGGCCCGATGCAGCTCTTTGTGGTTTATTCGCCGGCCGGCCCGGAACTCGGCCTGCGGGAGCTGCCGGATTTCCACATCATAGAGGCGGGGAGCTGAGTTCCACACGGTTCGGCTGGGCTGGCTGGATCACGCTTAAGTTACCAGAATGAAAGCAGCATGGCGCAGGAACAAAGTGGTCAGGACGTAGCTTGTCTGGGAGGTGAGCAAACGAAAAGGACAATCTTATGCAACGAGTGATGATCGCGTTAGCCGCATCGGCAGGTGTTCTTGCTTTGTCGGCTGGCGCATTCGCCTCCACTGGGAATGACAACGCCGCGACTGGTGTTTCTACCGGTGCCATTAAGATGGCTCAAGCTTCCGGCAGCGGAGCCTCGACCGGCAATGGCGGCAAAGCGGTGGATCAGCAGTTCATCGATCCTAACGTAAAGGAAGCCCCAGGCAGCGATGCCGCCGCAACTCCGGGGACCGACAACCCGGGAAGTTCGGTGGACACGACGTCTTCGACCGAACCGACCACGGATGAGAGCAAGGCGAAGAAAAATCCGTCGGGCGCTCCTGTAAAATAATAATTGGACCGGCCCCTCCCCGGCTCTTAAAAGTCTCAACCTACATTGGCACGGCCCCAGGCGGGCTGTGCCAATTCTTATGAGGGAGAGCGACCCGATCATGGCCGTCGAATTCCTGCCATCCGCCGCCCCGTTGTTACTGCCGTTCTATGGGGTCGAGCCGGAATTTGGGGCCGCTCCCCGCTTTTTCGGGGCAACGTCCAGCGTGCTCGGCAAGGTAACCATCGGTGCCGGCGCTTTAATCGCCGGAGGCGCAGTGATCCGCGGCGACGGTCACTTCGTGCACATCGGGGACGATGTCTCCATCGGAGAGATGGCGACCGTGCATATCGCCCACGACGTTTATCCGGCGATCATCGGAAATCGTGTCGCCCTCGGACGGAACGCCGTCGTGCATGCATGCACCGTCGGTGACGATTGCGTGGTCGAAGACAATGCGGTCATCCTCGACGGTTCGGTGCTGGGTAACGTTGTTGTCATCGAGGCGAATTCGACGGTTTTTCCGCGCTCGGTGCTGGCGGGCGGGTTCGTCTACGCCGGAAGCCCCGCCAAACAGGTCCGCGCGCTGACGCTTGCCGAATGCGCCGAGCGTGCGCGAGCCTTACGCGAGGCGGCGGCATCCTCCACGATCAGCAAGCCGGAGGAGACGATAGGCTCCGCGACTAAAGTACCGGATGGGGTTTTCGTCGCGAAAACGGCGTGCCTTTCCGGCAGAGTTGCGCTGCATCATCAGGCGAGCGTGTTCTTTGGATGCCACCTGCATGCAGGGGCCGGCGCGATTGTTGTAGGCGAGAACACCAACATCCAGGACAACACGCAGATCCGCAGCGCGGAGGGCGGTGTGGAGATCGGCCGCGACACCACGATCGGGCACAATGTGACGATGGGCGACGGCCGCATCGGCAATCGGGCTCTGATCGGCATCGGGTGCGTCCTGGCCGAGGGCGCCATCGTGGAGGATGACGTGCTTCTGGCTGCTGGCGCGGTCACCGGCGCCCGGCAGACAATCGGGAGCGGATGGCTATGGGGCGGGCGTCCGGCTCGGCCGCTCGCGCCGCTCGATGACGCAAAACGGGCCATGATGCGCGTTATCATCGAGCAATATTGCGACTACGCACGCACTTACCGGTCAGCACAAGCCCTGTCACACGGATGAAATGTTAATGGTCTTTTCTGCTGCCAACGGCAACGGAAAGCAGTGATTCTGGGTGCAAGACACTGACGACGACCGGGAGGACAGCGAGCGGGGCCGCACGGCCTTCCGCACGCTTTTCATCTCCGACATCCATCTGGGCACGCGCGCTTGCCAGGCCGAGGCCTTTCTGGATTTTCTGAGCGCCCATGACGCGGCCATCATCTATCTGGTCGGCGACATCATCGATTTCTGGCGGGTACGGCGCGGGGCAATCTGGCCGCAGTCGCACAATGACGTGCTGCAGAAGCTGCTGCGCAAAGTGCGCAAGGGCGCAAAGATCTACTTCATTCCCGGCAATCACGACGAAGCGCTGCGCGCCTATTGCGGCGCCAGCTTCGGCGGCATCGAAATTCATCGCGATGTCATCCATGTCACCGCCGACGGGCGCCGCTTGCTGATCATGCATGGCGATGAGTTCGACGTCGTCGTGCGCTATGCCAAATGGCTCGCGTTTCTGGGGGACCGCTCCTATGAATTCGCGCTCTGGTGCAACCATCCGATCAACTGGATGCGGCGGCGCTTCGGTTTCGGCTATTGGTCGCTTTCCGCCTATCTGAAGCTGCGGGTAAAGAGCGCGGTCAGTTTCATCGGCGAATTCGAGCACGCGATCGCGACCGAGGCCAAGCGCCGCCATGCGGATGGCGTGGTCTGCGGACATATCCACCACGCCGCCGACCGGGCAATCGAAGGTATCCGCTATATCAATTGCGGTGATTGGGTGGAAAGCTGCACGGCCGTTGCCGAGGATCATGCCGGACGGCTGCGCCTGATCCGGTGGCATGACGGCCAGCTTCATCCCGCTCCGAAAACGCCGGCCGCACTTCCGGCTGCAACCCCTATGCCATTGATCGCTGGCGCGCAGACCCCGATAGCGTTCCGCCCGTCGAGCCGGGTTGCCGACCTGCAAATCAGTTCCACCGAGCGGCCTTGTTAAGACCAGCCGCCGCAAGCGTGCGCGCGAGTAGAGTCACTGCAAAATTCTGGATGCCCCGGCATCCACCAATGAGAAGGAGGCACGATTGGTTGAAGCTGCCAATGCCGCGACGCCCAAAAGCGGCGCAATGATCGGCGCGGCCGTCTGCCGGAGCCACCTGTTTTCGGCGGAGGGCCTCCGGGAACGGCTGTTCACGCTGGCTTTTTCCAACCTCGTCTATCCGCAAATATGGGAAGACCCCGCGGTCGACCTGGAGGCGCTCGCACTCGATGCGCACAGCCGCGTCATCACGATCGCCTCGGGCGGCTGCAACGTGCTCAACTATCTGACCGCCGGACCGGCACACATCACCGCCGTCGACATCAACGCCGCGCATGTGGCGCTCAGCCGGTTGAAGCTTGTGGCCGCGCGCCACTTGCCGGATCGCGAGGCGTTCTACCGCTTCTTCGGCGCGGCCGACACAGCTGTGAACATCGCCGCATTCAAGCGATACATTCTGCCGCATCTGGACGCCGCGACCGCCGCCTACTGGTATGGCCGCCACGGTCTGCGCCGCCGCCGCCGGATCAGGCGGTTTGCCGATAATTTTTACCGTGCCGGGCTGCTGGGCAGCTTCATCGGCGCCAGTCACCTTGTCGCGAGGCTGCATGGCGTCAATCCGCGCACCCTGCTCAAGGCGCGCACGCTCGACGAACAGCGCCACATCTTCGACCGCGAATTGGCGCCGCTGTTCAACCGGCGCACGGTGCGCTGGCTGGTCAACCGTCCGGCGTCGCTGTATGGGCTGGGCATTCCGCCGGCACAATATAAGGCGCTTGTCGGAGACATGGAGGGAGGCATGGCCGAAGTGCTGCGCCAGCGCTTGGAACGGCTGGCCTGCGGCTTTCCGCTCGCCGAGAACTACTTCGCCTGGCAGGCTTTTGGGCGGCGCTACGCGAAATCCGAGAGCGGGCCGCTGCCGCCTTATCTCGACCGCGCGAATTTCGAGGCGGTGCGCGGCAACGCCTCGCGCGTCTCGGTTCATCACGTGCCGATGACCAGCCATCTTGCCGCATCGCCCCCTGGGAGCTTCGACCGTTATGTACTGCTCGACGCACAGGACTGGATGAGCGCCGCCGATCTCACTGAACTTTGGGGCGAGATCAGCCGTACCGCGCGTCCCGGCGCCCGCGTCATCTACCGCACAGCCGGCGAGCCAACAATTCTGCCGGGGCGCGTGCCCGACAATATCCTGTCGCGCTGGCATTATGCGGCGGAGGTCTCGTGCGCGCTGACCCTGAAGGACCGATCGGCGATCTATGGCGGGTTCCACCTCTACCAGCTCAAGGCTTGACGGGCATGACGGAACTCGCTTCGGCCGCCGAGAGGATGGACGGCATCTATCGGCGGCAGCGCTTCATCTATGACGCGACGCGGCGCTATTACCTGCTCGGCCGCGACCATCTGATTGCCGATCTGCGCATACCGGGCAAAGCAAGCGTGCTGGAGATCGGCTGCGGCACGGGGCGCAACCTGATCCTGGCGGCGCGGCGTTATCCGGGGGCGCAGCTTTGTGGCCTGGACGTGTCGGAGGTCATGCTGCGGACGGCGCGGACCTCGGTGGCACGGGCCGGGCTTTCAGAACGAATTCAGCTGGCGGCGGGCGACGCGACGGCGTTCGACGCGGCGGCCCTCTTCGGGGCGAAAAACTTCGAGCGCGTCCTCATCTCCTACGCGCTGTCCATGATACCGGCCTGGACCGAGGTGGTGAAAAGCGCCGCAGCCTGCGTTGCAGCGGGCGGTGCGCTGCTGATCATCGATTTCGGTGATTTCGCCGGATATCCGGCGGTGGTGCAGCGCGCTCAGCACGCCTGGCTCCGCCACTTCTCGGTCACGCCCATCCCTGAATTCGAGAAGCGGATCAGCGCGCTCGCCGCCGAAATCGGCTTTACCTGCGCGACCGAACGGCTCTATGGCGGTTATGCAATCGAGGCCAGTCTGCAACGCCGCTAAAAGATGGTGCCGTCTAACCGCTTTAGGCCGCGATAAGCTTAGTTGAAGTACTCTTTACCTGTCGTCCCCGCGAAAGGCGGGTCTCCGGTACTCCGCAGCAACTCTGACGTTTACTTGATACCCGCTTTCGCGGGGATGACAACTGGGTCATGGCTGGCCAAATCCACCTGAGCTGATCCTGCATGAGCGCGGTGGCCAGCCGGCGAAAGCACTTTGCGCGCCCAGCCGCGCTTCGATCCGGAGTGCCTCGTTCCACTTTGCCATCCGTTCCGAGCGGGCGAACGAGCCGACCTTCAATTGATCGGATCGCCAGCCGATGGCGAGGTGGACGATGGTTGTGTCCTCGGTTTCGCCGGAGCGGGCCGAGATGATCGTGCGCCAGCCTGCTTCACGCGCGGCATCGAAGGCGGCGCGGGTTTCGGTCAGCGTGCCGGCTTGGTTCGGCTTGATCAGCGCGGCATTGCAGGCGGCAAGACCTATGGCGCGACGCACGCGCGCGGCCGAGGTGACGAGATAATCGTCGCCCACCACCTGCACCCGGCCGCCGACGGCTTTGGTGAACGCCGTCATGCCCGCGTCGTCGTCCTCGGCGACGGGGTCTTCGACCGAGACGATGGGATAGCGGCCGCACCAGGCGGCCAGCTTCTCCACCAACGCCTCGCTGCTCGGCCGCGCGCTGTCGGCGGCGAGCCGGTAGCCGTCGCCATGGCGGAACTGGGTGGCCGCCACGTCGAGCGCGATGCCAACGCTCTCGCCCGGCCGGTATCCGGCCCGCTCGATCGCGCGGACCGTCTGGTCGAGAGCCGCCTCGTTCGAGCCGAACTCCGGCCACCAGCCGCCTTCATCGGCGACGCCTCGAAGCAGACCCGCCTCCGCCATGAGATCGCCCGCCGCGCGGTAGACCTCGGCAACCATGACCGTTGCTTCATCGAAGGACGTGGCGGAGAGCGGCACCACCATGATGTCCTGGAGATCGATGCGCCGGCCCGCATGGGCGCCGCCGCCGAAGATCTGGATGATGGGCATCGGCAATCGTGGCGGGGCCTCGCGCGCCAGATAGCGCCAGAGCGGCACGCCGTGGCTGGAGGCCGCCGCGTGGGCCGCCGCCATGGAGACCGCGATCATGGCGTTGCCCCCGAGCCGCGCCTTGTCCGCCGTGCCATCCAGCGCAATCATCGCGTTGTCGAGCGCGGCCTGATCGTCGGCCGCCACGCCGATCAGCGCTGGTGCGATCGCCTCGCGGATGGCCCGGCAGGCAGCCTCGACGCCCAGGCCGCCGAACGACGGACCGCCGTCGCGCAGGTCGACCGCCTCACCCGATCCGCGCGATGCGCCGGCGGGTGCGATGGACCGTCCCGCCGTGCCGTCCGCCAGCGTAATTTCCGCTTCGACGGTGGGGCGCCCGCGCGAATCCCACACACGCCGCGCAGTCACGCTTTCGATGCGGGTCTTCATTCAGACGGTTCCCTTCGGCGGGTACGCATCGCTCCGGTGGCGAAGGCGCATCACCGCGCGGTAGACTGGATGCCCATCGCTTCCGCGGCTTGCGTGATGCGCGTATTGGATTCGGGCGCGTCGGCGAACACTTTCTTTGCCTGTTCGAGCGCGGCGCGGGCCTCGTCGGGCTGGTTCAGCACCATGCGCGAGCGGATCAGCATGATCCAGCCATCGGCGTCCTGCGGCGTTTCCTTCAGCTTGGCGGCGAGCCGCTCCACCATGGTCTGCACCATCTGCTGCCGGTCCTCCGGTTTGAGCTGCTTGGCGCTTTCGACGTCTGCGGCGCTGGGGCCAGGCGTTGCCGCCGGGGCCGGGGCGGGGGCGGGCGCGGAAGCAGAGGTGGGGGCGGGCGCGGAGGCGGGGGCGGGCTCGGCCGCCGCCGTCGCGGTTTTCGGCGCCGTCAGCCGGCCGCCGACGTCGATGCCGCTGCTCTTCGCCAGCTCGTCGATTCGGCCGCGCAGATCCTGGGCCCATTCGGCACCGGCGGGGGCAGCGTTGTATAGCGAAATCCACTCATCCAGGGCGGCCTGATTGTCGCCCTTCTGGGCCTTGGCGACGCCTTTGAAGAAGCGGGCGCGCTCGTCCTTGGGATCGATGGCGAGCACCGCATCGAACGTCGAGACGGCGTCCGGCGTGACAACGCCGTTGGCCGCCATGACCAGCGCCTCGCCATAGAGCGCACGCATCGAGGCATTATCTTTTTGCAGATCCACGCCCCGCTTGTAGGCCGCCACCGCATCCTGGTAGCGGCCGGTGTTATAATACGACCAGCCCAGGACGCGCCAGCCATCCGCATCATTGGGATCGGTTTTCAGACGTTGCTCAAGCCGGGTTACGAGGCTTTCCACACCGTCGCCGTTCTGGCCGACGCCCTCTGTCCCGGGGTGTTGCGCGGGCATTGCACCGGCCGGCCCCGCCGCCGCGACTTGCCGGCTATTCTGGGCAAGCAAAACATCCGGCTGGCCGATGACCGCGTACAGGCCGACGGCGCCGAGCACGACGATAATGACGGCGGCTATCGCGATGCGAAACTGCCAGGCCGGCGCCATGGCATCCACCGGCGCCTCATCGCGATTGGCGGCCAGAATGCGCCTTTCGATTTCCAGGCGCGCGAGGTCGGCTTCCTTAGCGTCGATCATGCCTTGATCCTTATCGCGCTCGACTTCGGCGAGTTGATCCTTATAGACCTCGACGCCGGTCACGGCATCGCCGCGCGCATCGCTGCGGCGAAGGAATGGCCCCACCACGATGAGGGCGGCGGCGGCAATAAGGATGGTCAGAACAAGCCAAAGCATCACGTTGGTGAACCTTTTGAAAGTATCGTCTGCAAATCTTTGCGCTCCGCGGCCGTCAACGGAGCCGGTGAGCCGGCGGACTCGGTCGCGGGCTTGCGCAGCAGGGTCCAGAAAGCGATCAGAGCCAGGACGAGAATCGTCGCAGGACCGAACCAGAGCAGAAGCGTGTCCACCTGCACCGGCGGCTTCAGCAGCACGAAATTGCCGTAACGCGCAGCGATATAGCCGATCGCGGCGGCATTGGTGTCGCCCGCCTTCAGCCGCTCGCGCAAGAGGACGCGAAGGTCGCGGGCGAGCGGCGCGTTGGAATCATCGATCGATTGATTCTGGCAGACGAGGCAGCGCAGATTTTGCCCCAGATCGCGCGCACGCGCCTCAAGCACAGGGTCGGCGAGCACTTCGTCAGGCTCGACGGCCAGCGCGGGCAGGCTCACCGCGCTGATGATCGAGACGATAAAAAGCGTCAACAGTCGGTCACGAACCATGCCGCCCATCTCCTATTCCGCCGGAACCAGCGCTGCGGGGCTGCGCGCAGGGCGCGGCGCGCCGACTCGGAATCGTCGGTCCGACAGCGAGATAAAGCCGCCGAGCGCCATCACGAGCGGGCCGAACCAGATCCAGGGCGCAAGCGGATGATAATAAGCCCGCACGGTCCATTCACCAGCGCTGTTCTTCTCGCCGATAGCGAGATAGAGGTTGGAGAACAGGTTTGTGTGGATGCCCGCCTCGGTGGTTTGCGAGCGCCTTACCGGATAGAAGCGCCGCTCCGCGAACAGTGTGGTGAATGCACGCCCGTCCTCGCTAACATCGAAAGTAGCACGCTCGGCCTGATAGTTGGGGCCGTTCGGCGTCGTCATCGATTTCAGCGTCACCTGATAGCCTGCCAGATCGATATGGCCACCGATAGGAAGCGATTGCAGCGCCTCCTGCCGCCAGGCGCTCATGGCGGTGATGCCCGCGACCGCGATGCCCATCCCGGCATGGGCGAAGATCAGCCCATAGACCGAACGCGGGGTGGTGGCGGCAAGATGCAGGCTGGTGCGGAAGGGCACCTGCAGCAGGCGGGTGCGGATGGCGAGAATGGTCAGCGAGCCGCCAAACGCCCAAAGCGCCAGCCCGATGCCCGCCGCCGCGAGTGCGTGGGTGCCCAGGGTGAAGCCCAGCACGGCGACAGCGCCGAGCCCTGCGGCGACCGCACCCCATTTCAATTTGGCAAGCGCCTCGCGCAGGGAAGACCGCTTCCATTTCAACATCGGCCCGACCGCCATGACGATCAGGACCGGGATCATCATCGGAACGAAGGTCAGATTATAGAAGGGCGGCCCGACCGAGATCTTGTCGTCGCTCACCGCCTCGATGATCAAAGGATAAAACGTGCCGAGGAACACAGTGGCGGCCGCCGAGATCAGCAGAACGTTGTTCAGCACCAGGCTGCTCTCGCGGCTGACGGCCGCGAAGGTGGTGCCGCGCATCAGCGCCGGGGCGCGATAGGCATAGAGCAGGAGCGCGCCGCCTGTCGTCAGAAGCAGCAGGCCGAGCACGAATATGCCGCGGGACGGATCCAGCGCGAAGGAATGCACGCTGGTCAACACGCCCGAGCGGACCAGGAATGTGCCGATCAGGCTGAGGGAAAATGTGAGGATGCCGAGCAGGATCGTCCAGTTGACCAATGTCTGACGCCGCTCGACCACCAGCGCGGAATGCAGCAGCGCCGTTCCGACCAGCCACGGCATAAAGGAGGCGTTCTCGACCGGATCCCAGAACCACCAGCCGCCCCAGCCCAGCTCATAATAGGCCCAAAAACTCCCGAGCGTGATGCCAATGGTGAGAAAGCACCACGCCGCCAGCACCCACGGACGCACCCAGCGCGCCCAGCACGCATCGACCCGGCCCTCGATCAGCGCGGCGACCGAGAAGGAGAAGGCCATCGAGAAGCCGACATAGCCCAGATAGAGGAATGGCGGGTGAATCGCCAATCCGATGTCCTGCAGCAGCGGGTTCAGCTCCGCGCCGTCGGCCGGGATGGGATCGATGCGCAGGAACGGATTGGAGGTAAACAGGATGAAGGCGAGAAAGCCGGCGCCGATCATGCCCTGTACGGAGAGCACCCGGGCTTTCAGGCCCGACGGAAGATTGTCGCCGAATACCGCCACCGACGCGCCGAACAGGGCCAGGATCAGCACCCAGAGAAGCATCGATCCTTCATGATTGCCCCAAACCGCCGCCAGCTTGTAGATGAGCGGCATCGTAGAGTTGGAATTCTCCGCAACGATCATAAGGGAAAAGTCGGAGGTCGCGAAGGACCGAGCCAGCGCGGCAAAGGCCAGCGCAATGAAGCAGAACTGGCCGATGGCGGCCGTCGAGCCGCTGCGCATAAGTTTGGCGTCACCATAATGCGCCCCGGCCATGGGAATGGTGGATTGCACCAGAGCGAGCGTGAACGCCAAGATCAGCGCAAAATGGCCTGTTTCCGCAATCATATAACCGCACGTCCCCATAAGTTCATCGGCAAGCCGTCCCGCTCGCAGACCAAAACTCCGGCAAACTAGCCATTGTGTTGGGCGAGAGATAGGCGAATTACAATTTATCGCATGTCGATTTTGCGGCCATTCGCATCAATTCTGCAGAAATCTGCTGGTTCACCGGCGACAAAATGAATGGAGTCATTACGTTTTATGCCGCGCACCAGACTAGAGCCTTTTCCGCTCCGATTGAATCGGAGCGCGGCTCTAATTCTTTGTTTTGTCGCATTTTCTCGACGCAAACCGGCATCCACTTTGCTGGAAAATGCTCTAGCCGGCGTCACGGCTTCGGGATTTTCGTACTGATGATAGGCGTGTTGACATCGGTCACATGGTATCTGTGACAGAGCACGCAATCCTGCCTCGCGACGTTCTGCTTGTGGCAGGTTTGGCAGAGGTCTTTTTTGACGCCGGCGAAATTGGACACGAAGCTCCGCGGATTGCCTTGTTCGTAGCTCTTGCGGACCTGGGCGCCCTTTTCGAGCTTGTGACAGGTGAGACAGCCACGGTTCTGCATGACGCCGAAATGCGGCTCATGCACGAAATTGGTGAAGCGGCGCTGCTTGGTCGCTATCGAGGCCGGCCTCCAATTGACGAACCGTCCCTTGCCTGCGACGTCGTCGACGCTATGACATTTGGTGCATTGCCCCTGGGCGTCTTTGCCGGCCAGCACGTCGAACAGCTGCGCGGCGGGGCCTTTATCGCCGCGGGGCGCGCGAGGCCCAGCCAGATCGAGCCAGGCACGGATGAATGTGTCCAGATGGGTAGCGGGACGGTAGAGGATCGCGTAATCCTGCCTGTACCAGCCTCCATATTCGGCCCAGCTTTCGGCATCGACATTGCTGATGATCGCAGCGCCCACCGGTGCTGACGGGGCGGCTGACCCCGCATCGGCACCGGTCGCCGGCGAAGCGGCTGCATCGGGCGGCGGCCCGCCGGACGGCCCCGGTTCCGAACTTGAAGCGGCGGGCGCGCCGGATGTGGCCGCGGGCGGAGGCTCGTCGCTCTTGATGAGCCGCCCGGACTCGTCGAGCTTCCAGGCCTCAGCCAGGCGCTGCGGGTTGGCAGCACCCGATTGGCCCTGAGATTTGGAATTTGTGCCCGTCGCGTCGCGCGCCACCCCTTCCGGCAATTCGCTCGGCGGCACCTGTGCAGCCAATTGCAACTCGGTGACCGAGGAGGTCCAGCCGCTCGCGCCGCCCTCACCGGTCGCCGGTGCGCCCTCACCGGTCGCTGGCGCGCCAGACCCGGCCGCTGGCTCCTTGTGATTCGCTATCTCGGTCCCAAGGTTGGGCAGCCATTCGCGCTGCGCTGCGATGATGACATCCCGAGGCAGGCTGGCAGTCAGCGCCGCAAGGACAGCCGGGTTGAGTTTCGATCCGCCGTCGAGATCCAGGCTCGCCAGCACGTCGGATGCCTTGCCGGAGACCAGCGCGTAATACAGGCCCTTGATTTCCCAGATGAAGCTTGCGACCGCCGCGATCTGGGCATCCTTTGCCTGGGACAAATCGAGGAGATCCAGCCCGCCTATGGTCTTCAGCAGCGCCCGTCCGCGTTCGTTCCGGCCGATCATCACCTTCATGAACGGCGTCACGGCAGCTTCGGATGTTCCCGGCCATTCGCCGATATCCGCCTTGGATTTCAGCGTTGCCACATCGACGCCCGGCAGCGTCAAAAAGGCAATGCCTTTCGGTCCCGAGGCGCGCTCCTTGCCGAGGATCTGATCCAGATGGCAGCCCGAACAGGTATTGGCGAACGGCACGACCGCCATGAGCCGGCGGTCGGCCTGGCTGGAGTGGCAGGCGGAGCAGGACGCCGGGATGGTTTTGGCGGGGTCCTTCTTGGCGGCGATTTCGGGGAAATGCTTTCCGAAATGGGCATCGTGATCGTAGATGATGCGGGTCCGGCGCTCGAACGGATAGTTGCTGAAATCCGGATGGCTGCCGTCGAAACTGTCGAATTGCAGCGTATGGCAGGATTGGCATTTCGCGTTCGAGATGGCTTTGAGATCCACCCCGCGATGCTCCTGATGACAGGTTGCGCACAGCATGCCGGTTGCCATGACCTCCTGCACCGGGAACGGATTTTTCTGAAAGCGCGCGCTCGCCGGAACGGCCGCAGCGATCTTCGCCAAACGGCGCGTGCTTTGATCGAGATCGTCGGCCGGTGCGCTGTGCGCGTTGAATGCGGTGTTGGGCATCTTGTGACAGCCGAGGCAGGCTTTGCTGTCGCCGCGCGGATCGGCCGCTATCAGGCCATGCAGCCAACTCAGCTTGCCGGTGCCGGTCTTGGTATGACAGGTGCCGCAATCCTCGATTGCCGCATGCCCGCTCAGCAGCGGCCCGGGCATCAGAAATCCTAAGCCATTTGCGGAATAGAACACCCAGACGAGCAGGCATATGGTCACCACGCCGGCCGCATTAGCGAGCCGGTCGCGCCGGCCGTTCGGGTTTTCCGGTGGACTGCTGCGCTGCCCGCGTCCGTTCCGCGACGGCATCACCACACCCCCGATGCAAATGCATAGACAACCAGGATGTGCAGCAAAATCAACACGACCAGCGCATAGGTAAGGGGCACGTGGACGAACAGCCAGAGCTTCGTAAGCCCCAGATGCACATAAGCAAAATCGAGCCGGTCCTTCTCCAAAACCAGCGCCTTCATGGCTCGGAGCTTGTCCACTCCATATTTACCGACATAGGGTTCCAGAGCGTCGATAGCGCCAGTGAGGTGCTTCAGATGCCGCTGCGATCCGATCATATGCGCGGCCAGATTTTGCGGCTCTTTGAAGAAGCCGCGCAGCCGGCTCTTATACAGGTCGAGGATCCACTCTTCATAGGGTGCCGCGGGCAGCGGGATGACGAATTGCTGCCCCTGATCGCTCGTCGTTACGAGCGCATGGATTTGTCGTCCAAGCTCGGTGATGCGCCCCGGGATGCGGTCGAAGACGGTGCTGTCATTCGGTCCCAGCTTTGCGGGAACGGCCCACGCCAGATAGATGCCGAAGATGCCGCTGAGCGTAATGAGCACGAAGCCGGACCATATCGCCCAATCCAAGCCGCTATCGGGCAGGGAATATGTCGAATGCGACACAAAAAGGAACACGAGGACATAGCCGAGGAACACATGGATGCGGCGCCAGGTTTTGGCGGCTTTCGGCGACAGCGGCGCGAATTTCCGCCTAGCGTGGAAATAGACCTGGGCAGCCATGCCCGCCGTCAGAAGCCAGCCATCCAGATATCGGGCATCACGCAATGCGGCGCCATAAAGCCAGACGAGCCAGCACAGCAATCCGCCGGTCGTGACGATCAAGGCTGTCTGGAAAATCTGGCCCAGCATCCCAGCCACCGACCCTAATCGAAATCGGCCTGAGGTCGGGGTTGGGCTGCGACTGATTGCTTGCCTCACCGGCTACGCTCCCGAAGCGGCCATGCCGATTTGCACATCCCACTTCGCTCTATTTTAATCTCGGCTTCCCCTTGAATTGATTGGGGCCGGGAATAAGGCTGTCAATCGCGGCAAGTGTGCTGCCGTCATATTTTTCCGTCAATGTGAGGATCTGCTTTTCAATGCCGTCGGCGGCAGAGGAAAGCGCCCGGTCGTTGTTCAGCTTCAGGCCGGTGGAATGCGACAATTGCACGATCGCGGCCAGTTCGGGCACCCCCGGCGCGGCTTTGGCGGCGGCGGCCAGCTTGTCGCGCGCCCGGGCGGCGCGCTGCGCCATCTCGAATGCGTAGAGTTTTCTGGCGGTGGCCTTGCCGATTGCGCGCATTGCCGTCTCCAACTCCACCGCGACACCGACGACGTAAAGGATTCGGTTACGCTCAGCGCTGTCGGGATGGTTATCCTTGCCCTTGGAGTACCAGGTGTTGTGGCGGACCTCACCCTGCGACCAGGACACCAGCTCAAACGGGCTGCCCGCCGGATGACCGCCGACATTGACCAGAGCCTCCTCCGGCACGACGTGGCAGCCATAGCAGTTCTTTGCCAGCTGGTATATGGCGCGCGGGCGAATCATGCCGGCTGCCTCGGCCTTCTTCCAGCGCTCAGCTGCTTCCGCCTTGGATTCGGTCTTTTCGGTTTTACCGCTGAATTCACTATGGATTTTGACAAAGTCCGCTCCGTTGCCATGGCAGGATTTGCAGGAAATACCGGCGACCGGCTCGGTCTTGTCGTCCTTGGTCACGACCGTAAAGTGGCAATTCAGGCAAAGGCTCTCCGACTTGATGCGCCGCACCTTCATCTTCGCGGCGATTTCATTGGCTTCCTTCTTGCGCGGCATGTCCTGGAAGGTTTTGAAATGATGGGTCAGCTTCCAGGCTTCGGTCTCCTCCTTGTGGCATTCGGCGCAGGCGTTGGGACCAATCGTCTTATGCGGCTCGGCGGCAATAACGCCGCTCGCCGCCAACACCAATGCGAGCAGCGCAGCAACGGCACTCGCACCAGCGGACGCCACGAGCATGTGCCGGTCAACGTAAACATATCGGCCAATCAGCGCGCTAAAAACCATGACGATGCTTGATACTCACTGTGAAATGATAATCGCCGTCAGCCGGCGGCCCTTACCTGGGATCGCTGCGGTCGCGGTAAGGCGAGCTGGCGTTTCTGACGGCTTCCTATGGCAATAAGTTGACGCGCCAACTCCGTCGGCAGCCAGTTCAGCGCGCGCGCCAGAACGCCCTCATCCTGTTCGTCCGAAGTCGGCATGAACGGATCCGCATAGCACACGGTACCGGTGCGGGCCGCGATCTCCCTGATCGCGTCGACCATGGGCGGGGCGCCGCACGCATAAATGATATCGCTCGGATGCAGCCGCGGCAGAACGTCGGTCGGCCGCCCCAAGCGCACCGATCTCGACTTCGTTTGCGGCGTACTGCAAACCGGGATCACCCGAACATTGGGAAAGCGCGCCAGCAGGCCAAGCACCGGCACCATATAGAGGTCGTCGATCTTGCGCGCTCCGGCGACAACCATGATCTTGCGCTCAGGATTCTCGTGCAGGGCGGCCGAAGCAATCGCCCAGATCGGAGCAAACCCCGTGCCGCTCGACACCAGGATCAGCCGCCGGTCCATATCCGGCCGGAAATAGGCTGAGCCAAACGGCCCGCTCAGCGTGACGCGGTGGCCCACCGCGATTCTTTTTCCGAGCGCCGAGGAGACGCGGCCATCTTCGATGCGGCGCACATGCAGCCAGACCGAGCCGCGCTCCGGGCCTTTTTGCACCGGATGCGTCAGGCTGTAGGGCCGGCCGGGATAGCCGCTGAAGCGGACCTTGGCATATTGGCCGGCCATGTAGGGAAAGGCACGATTCGCCTGAATTCCGACCTGGACCACATCAGGCGCGACGCGCCGTAAGGCGGTTACGGTGCCTTCGACCAGCCGCATGTCCGGCGCCTGGCCAAGCTCGACGACGGCATCCCCGATCAGCCGGCTTTGGCAGGCATGGATGATGCCCGGCTCCGCGCCTTCGCCGCCATGCACCCGTCCCGAAACCAGCCGCACGCAGCATTTGCCGCAATGGCCTGCCCGGCAATCGTAGGGCATGTCGATGCCGCCCTTGATCGCCGCGTCGAGCAGAAGATCGCCGCGACGGCCGGAGAAAGTCCTGTCGTTAAGTGTGATTGTATGGCTCTTTGCCATTCTGTCCCCCAGGGCCGCCCATTCACCAGTCTATCACCGGCAGAGCGCCGGTCCAGAATTCGCCGCAATTGCGGCCATGTGGCTCTTGGGAAGAGCCTCGTTCGATCCGAATCGTGCCGGGCCCCGCTCGTGATACTCGTGATTTTAAGCCATCGTGCACTGGCTTCGCCATTCCTTCAATTTCGTTACTGTGCGCTTCGATGTGTCTGAACAGATTGATAAAATGCGCCCTACTTCTGCGCCTCGCTCCGACCGCCCATTTCGCGCCGCCGCAGCTTGCTGCCCAATTTCGATGTATTCTTTTTTCTTGGTCGGACCATGACCTTCCGATGTCGGGACGGTGGCAAACGGCTCTCTTTCTCGCCGGACGGGCCCTCGCTACGGCCGATCACCGCCTCTTATAGCGTGGGTAGAAAATCTTATGCCGCCGATGAGAAGCATAGTGGAGGCGACGCCCGGAATCGAACCGGGATAGACGGCTTTGCAGGCCGCTGCGTAACCATTCCGCCACGTCGCCGCAGGCAGTGATTTCGCGCATCGCGCATCATGCCGGCTGGCTAGCTTTGTACCGCAGCATGACGGTTGCGGGCAAGGACGTTTCACGGCCCGCCCCGAGCCGTTATGCATCGTTCAGGCGATGTCCCCGCAACGATGCTCCCGCCTTACACCAGCCCTGCGGATTTCAAGCTGATATGTCCGTCGCGCCCGACGATCAGATGATCATGCACGGCGATATCAAGCTTTTCGCAAGCCGCCATGATCTCTTTGGTCATATCGATATCGGCGCGCGACGGGGTCGGATCGCCCGATGGGTGATTGTGCACGAGCACGATGGCGGAGGCCGATAGCTGCAGCGCGCGCTTCACCACCTCGCGCACATAGACGGGCGTGTGATCGACGGTGCCGTGGCCCTGCACTTCGTCGACGAGCAGCCGGTTGCGCTTGTCGAGAAACAGGACGCGGAACTGTTCGCGCGTCTCGAAGCCCATGGCGGCGCGGCAATATTGCACGACCTTGTCCCAGGAGCCGAGCAACGGACGTTTCAGCACTTCGCCTTGCATGACGCGAAGCGCGGCGGCACGCACGAGGCGGATCTCGGTGATGGCGGCTGCGCCAAGGCCGGCCACTTCCGCCAGCCTCTCCTCGCTGGCGTTGATGGCTTCGGCGAAGCCGCCAAATTTGGCGATCATGGCCTTCGCCAGCGGCTTGATATCGCGCCGTGGGATGGCGCGGAACAGGATCAGCTCCATCAGCTCATAATCGGGGAGCGCCTCGGCGCCGCCCTGGCGGAAGCGCTGCCGCAAGCGTTCCCGGTGACCGAACTGGTGCGGGATCGCTATGTCGTGGACCGATGCTTCCTTGAATGCCGCCATTCTGTCGAAACCCAAACGCATAAAACACAAGGCCGAACCGTCGCGGCGGCGCCGCGCTTTGGCTTATTGGCGCATTACCGCGCCGATATAGGGCGGCTTGTGCCAGCCGCGCGGCGAATAGGTAAAGACCTCGCAGCCGGTCTCGGTCACACCGACGCTGTGCTCGAACTGAGCGGATAGCGAGCGGTCGCGCGTCACGGCCGTCCAGCCGTCGGAGAGCATCTTCACATGCGGCTTGCCCAGATTGATCATCGGCTCGACCGTGAAGATCATGCCCGGCTCCAGCGTTGGGCCTTCGCCGTGCTCGCCATAATGCAGGATGTTCGGCCGGTCATGGAACACCAGCCCCAGCCCGTGGCCGCAGAAATCGCGCACCACGCTGCAACGCTCCGCCTCGGCATAAAACTGGATCGCCGCGCCGATGTCGCCGACCGTATGTCCGGGCCTGACCGCCGCGATCCCCCGCATCATCGCCTCATATGTCACCTCGATGAGCCGCTCCGCCTTCCGCGAGATTTCGCCCACCGGATACATGCGGCTCGAATCGCCATGCCAGCCGTCGAGGATTAAGGTGATGTCGATGTTGAGCACGTCACCCTCGCGCAGCGGCCTTGGCCCCGGAATGCCGTGACAAACCACATGGTTGAGCGAGGTGCAGATGGCCTTGGTATAGCCGCGATAATTCAGCGGCGCGGGCACCGCGCCATGTCCGAGGGCAAAGTCCAGCACCACATCATCGAGCCGTTCGGTGGACACGCCCGGCCGCACATATTCGGTGATCACGTCCAGGGCCTCGGCGGCAAGCCGGCCGGCGCGCCGCATGCCGGCGAAGGCTTCGGGGCCATGAATTTTGATCTTGCTCGCCGATGGCGGCGTGGGTCTTTCGATGAACGTCATTCAAGCCTTCAGCGTTGCGCGTCCTCTGCCGGTTCGGCTGGCGAGGATCAGCTCATTTGTGCCTTCAGGATGCAGACATTTAGATGGTCTTGCCAAGCCGTTCTTTGAAGTGCAGGTAATCTTACGCTATTCCGTACCGGCGGCAGCGCCACGCGCCCGCGGCCAATCCGCGGTGGATTTCACGCCGCCCAACACCCATAATGACCTGATCATGCTCCAGTCTTCGGCCCAGAAGCCGCCCGTCCCGATCCAGCTGTCTTTCATCGAATTCGTCGGCGTTATCGCGCTAATGATGTCGCTGACCGCTTTCGCGGTCGACGTCATGCTGCCCGCGCTGCCCCAGATCGGCCAGGCGCTCGATCTCGCCGGGGCGAACGACCGCCAGCTTATCATCACCTTCTATCTGGTGGGATTTGCGATCGGGCAGCTTTTTTTCGGTCCGCTGTCCGACCGATTTGGCCGCAAAAAGCCGCTTTATGCCGGGCTGGCGATCTTTGCGGTGGGCTCGGTCCTGGCGGCTTTTTCCACCAGCTCTGCGATGCTGTTCGCGGCCAGGGCGCTGCAGGGCGTGGGCGCGGCGGCGCCGCGCGTCATCGCCATCGCCATCGTGCGCGACCGCTTCGCAGGCCGGAGCATGGCGCGGGTCATGTCTTTCGTGATCATGACATTTATCGTGATACCGATCATTGCGCCGACCGTCGGGCAAGGCATCATGGCGGTCGCGAGCTGGCGGTGGCTGTTTCTTGTTCTGCTCGCGGCATCGCTGGTCACGCTGACCTGGTCGTGGCTGCGGCTTTCGGAGACGCGGGCGGCGGGTGACAGCCTGCCGCTGTCGGCGGCGCGCATAGGCGGGGCGGTGCGGCTTCTGGCGACGACACGCCAGACGGCGGGCTACGCCATAGCCTTCGGGTTCTTTTTCGGCGTGCTGATGAGCTATGTCGGCAGCGCGGAACAGATCTTCACCGACGTTTACGGACTGGGCGAGAATTTCCCGCTCGCCTTTGGAGCGGTCGCCTCGGCAATGATCCTGGCGTCATTCGTCAATTCGCGGCTGGTCGAGCGCGTCGGGATGCGGCGCGTTTCGCATATCTCGCTCATGGCATTCGTCGCGGCGTGCGGCCTGATGGCGGCGTTCGGCTATCCGGAGAAACCGCCGCTCATCGTCTTTTGCCTGTTCATGGCGGTGGCGTTCTTCTGTTTCGGCCTGATCGGGCCGAATTTCAACGCCATGGCCATGGAGCCGGTCGGCCACATCGCGGGCACCGCGTCCTCGTTCATCGGGTTTTACACCACGGCGGCGGGGGCGACGTTCGGCTGGCTGATCGGCCAATCCTTCGATGGAACGGTCCGGCCGTTGACGGTCGGCTTTACGCTGCTGGCGGTGGCCGCGCTCGTGACGGTGCTGATCACCGAGCGCGGCAAGCTGGCGCGGCCGCAGAATGCACCGCCGGGCGCGACGTAACGCAGGGTGGGTAGGCGGTCATGACGATGGCTGACGCAGAGTTTTGGGATCTGGAACGCGGATTTTGGCTACAAGGCGAGCCGCATTTCAGAGCGCATATGGCGCAGGGCTGCATCATGGCCTTTCCCGAGCCGGTCGGTGCGCTGACCGGAAGCGCGATCGTTGAGAGCCTCCAATCCGTGCCGCGCTGGAAAACGGTGGATTTCGGCAAAACGATCCTGTCGCGCATCGGCAGGCACGGCGTGGTGCTTGCCTATAGGGCTCATGCTATCCGAGACGGGGGGCCGCCTTATCGGGCGCTTTGCTCATCGACTTACATCGACACGGACGCAGGGTGGCGCCTCGTGCAGCATCAGCACACACCTATTTAACCGCTGCTCTGGCGAGCTATGATGAAGACTCGCTGAGTTCGCCCGCGGGCGCAGCGGCAAGGCGGTTGCCGAAATACAGCACATCCTTATCGCGGGAGCTGTCGTCGTCATACATGGCGATCAGCTCTTCCGGCAGATGCGACAGATCGCTGGCCCTCAGATAATCGCGCATCGTCGTTCCGGTGCTGCGCGAATCGATATTGCCGGCGCCAAGGCGTTCGCGAACGTCTTCGGCATGCACCGTGCGGAAATCGATGCTGTAGCGGGCAAGCCCTGCCGTGTTCGGAACCGTCTCGTGCAATTGGGCGCCGGAGAACAGGATGATGCCGCCCGGCGGCGGAAGGTAGCGGACCGTGATCGGCTGAAGCTGCTGCTGCGGCTTTGGCTGCTCGCGTGTGTCCTGCTTGACGTGCTGCGCGGCCGTGGCGCGGTTTTTGGTGTTCCACTCGTAATAATTATAGATCTCGGAATTATTCGCGACCGGTTCGCTGAAATAGCCGGGATAGAAACCCATGGCGTTGTCGGCCTCGATCGGATAGGCCGGAATCCACCAGTTGAGCTGGCACATCGGCGCCGAATACCAGGTGTCGCGATGCGGGTGGAACGCATAGGCAATGCCCGAGGACAAGAAATCGGATGGATAGGCCGATCTCAGCCGCGGAACATCGAAATACAGCTTTTCGAGGTCGACGCCGCGCTCCTTCATGATCTGCGGGATGATGGTCTTGCAGTCCGGGTGGTGAATGAACTTCGGCTTCAGGTCACCCAGTATCGCGGCGACGGCTTCCGGCGTCATGTGGCGATGAATAAGTCTGGGATCGTGCGGCGCGAACGCCTTCTCCAGCATGGTGCGGGCGACGTCAATCAGAGCCTCGGTGGCGGATGTCTTGGAAAATATGAAGACGTCGCCATTGTAAAGGGAACGGCGGCGAGCGGCGTCGCCCAACTCTGAGTCGAAATAAACAGCAGCCATTCACGATGCTCCAAGGACCATGCCTACAATTGCGTGTACCCGAATGGAATATCACGATCTGGTTGTGGCAGCACTGCGGACGCCCACTTACGGTAAACTACGGATGTGTGGTCGGTGCAATTGCCCGGTTGACGGCGCGGCGCCGTGCGGCGTAAACATGGAGCCAATCTGCATAGCGTCGCTATCAGCTAGCCTTGCACATGGCTTGACGGCAAGCCGGGAGGCAAGGGACGCAACATCCGCCAGCGATTTTCGCCCGCGGATGCGTTTTTGTTTGGAATAAGGGATCGGGTCATTGCCTCGGCGCGCCGCACTTCATAGTTCTGTTGGCAAATGATCCACAACCCAGGCTTATATGATGTTTGATACACTATCGGAACGCCTTTCCGGCATTCTCGACAAGCTCACCGGGCGCGGCGCCTTATCCGAAAGCGACGTGGCAACCGCGATGCGCGAGGTGCGCCGCGCGCTGATCGAGGCCGATGTGGCGCTCGACGTGGTGCGCTCGTTCATCGACCGGGTGCGCGCCAAAGCCGTCGGCCATGAGCTGGTGAAGACGGTCACGCCCGGCCAGATGGTCGTCAAGATCGTGCATGACGAGCTGGTCGAGACGCTCGGCCGCGAGGCCGAACCGATTGACCTCAACGCGCCGTCGCCCTTCGCCATCATGATGGTGGGCCTGCAAGGCTCCGGCAAGACGACGACCACCGCCAAGCTCGCCAAGCGGCTGACGGATCGCGACAGGAAGCGCGTGCTGATGGCCTCGCTCGACACGCGCCGGCCGGCCGCGCAGGAGCAGCTCAAAATCCTCGGTGAGCAGACCGGCGTCGACACGCTGCCGATCGTCGCCGGCCAGACGCCGCCGCAAATCGCGCGCCGGGCGATGGAGGCCGGGCGTCTGGGCGGCTATGACGTGGTGATGCTCGACACCGCCGGCCGCACGCATATCGACGAAGCGCTGATGGCGGAGATGGTCGATATCCGCGACACCGCCCGCCCGCACGAGACGCTGCTCGTGGCCGACGCGCTCACCGGCCAGGACGCAGTGAACCTAGCGCGAACCTTCGACGAACGAATTGGCGTTTCCGGTATTGTTCTCACCCGCATCGACGGTGACGGACGCGGCGGCGCCGCCCTCTCCATGCGCGCGGTGACGGGCAAGCCGATCAAGCTGCTCGGTACAGGCGAAAAGCTCGACGGGCTGGAGGATTTCCACCCGGAGCGGGTCGCGGGCCGCATTCTCGGCATGGGCGACGTGGTGAGCCTCGTCGAACGGGCCGCCGCGACGATCGACGCCGAGAAGGCGCAAAAAGTCGCCGCCAAGATGCAGAAGGGCGAGTTCGACCTGCAGGACCTTGCCGATCAACTCGGGCAGATGCAGAAGCTGGGCGGCATGTCCTCGATCCTCGGCATGCTCCCCGGCATCGGCAAGATGAAGAAGCAACTGGATGGCGCCAATCTTAACGACAGCATGTTCAAGCAGCAGACAGCGATCATCTCCTCGATGACGCCGAAGGAGCGCCGGCACCCGAAGATTTTGGCGGCATCGCGCAAGCGGAGGATCGCCGCCGGCAGCGGCACCAGCGTGCAAGAGATCAACAAGCTGCTGAAGATGCACCGCCAGATGGCCGACATGATGAAGTCCGTGTCGCGCGGCAAGGGCGGGCTGGCCAAGATGTTCGGCATGGGCGGCGGCATGCCCGAGGTGACGCCCGAAATGCTGGAGGCGGTCAAGTCAGGCAAAATGCCGGGCGGTATGCCGCCAGGGATGGGTGGATTGCCGAGCGGGATGCCCGGATTGCCCGGCGGCATAGGCCTGCCGAGGGGATTTCCGGGAGGTTTTGGGGGGTTGCCGGGACTACCAGGGAAGAAAAAGTAATGGAATGGTACTGCTTTGGCCGCTAGGCGGCGCGAAGTGGTGCACATCGCATAGGTAGTGGTGCGAGAGCAATGGAGCCGCATAACGTACAATTTCATATCGCAGAATACACTGTGGTCCGTCAGCAGCTTTTACTTCAGCTCAAGGCGGCAAACGATAGTCTGGTTTATTGCTTGTCTGCCGATGCAGTTTCTGCGGTTTGGCTTCTCAGCCAAATTGGTCAGGGCTCGATTCCACGCGAAATATTGCTAATTCTTTCTTTGCTTCCTTTGCTCATAACAGTGTTTTCTTTTACCCTCTACTCTAGACGGGTAGTAGAAATACATCTCTTGGGTGAATATGCAGCCGAGATCGAAAAAGCGTTGGGATTGAAAGAATTGGGGTGGGAAAAGTCGTTTTCGAGCAATTATAGAAGAAAAATAAACAAGACTGACATGACCGTTGAAATCATATTCGCAGTATTGATAGTTTTTTCGCTTGCACTCGTCTGGTACGTTTACAGGAATGTTGCAATTAAATAGAGTTATGCAGACAAACGTCAGATTATCTGAATCGGAAAGGAAAGAGAACATATGCCACTGAAAATCAGACTGGCCAGGGGCGGCGCCAAGAAGCGGCCTTATTACCGGATCGTCGTCGCCGAGGCGACCGCGCCGCGCGATGGGCGCTTCATCGAGCGCATCGGCTCGTGGAACCCGATCCTGCCCAAGGACAGCCCCGACCGCATCGTGCTCGACGAGGAGCGCGCCAAGCATTGGCTGTCCGTCGGCGCGCAGCCGACTGACCGCGTGCTGCGCTTCCTCGACGCCAAAGGCATCAGGAAGCGCGAGGCGCGCAACAATCCGGATAAGGCGAAGCCGGGCAAGAAGACGCTCGATCGCGTCGAAGAGAAGCGCAAGAAAGCCGAGGACGCGGCCGGCGCCGAAGCCTCGGCTTAACGGCTTGCTGGTTCGGCACATCCCGTTCCGGCGCAGCGGGCTGGCGCTCCGTCGCGGACTCCAGGCCGTCGCTGAAGGTAAGTCGATAAGGCGATCGAATGGCGAAACGCGGTAGCGGACCAGAGGCAAGCCAGACATCGGAGCTGATCCTGCTCGGCCGGATCGCGGGCGCGCAAGGGCTTAAGGGCGAGGTGAAGATCAACAGCTTCACCGCCGATCCCGAGGCCATCGCCGCCTATGGTCGGCTGACGGGCGCCGATGGGCGGCAATTCGTCATCGAGCGGGTGCGCCATCTGAAGGGCGGCGCGGTGGTCGCATCGATCGCCGGCGTGCGGGATCGGGGCGCGGCCGAGGCGCTGCATGGCGCAGAGCTGTATGTCGCGCGCGATCAGCTTCCCGAGGCTGACGAGGATGAATGGTATTATGAGGATTTGATCGGGCTGAAGGCGGTCTCGCCCGAGGGGCACGACATCGGCGAGGTGCTTTCGGTGCAGAATTTCGGCGCGGGCGACCTCTTGGAAATCCGCTCGCCCGATGCGCGCCAGACGGTGCTCGTGCCATTCACGAGCGCGGTTGTGCCGCTGGTCGACATGAAAAACGCACGCCTCGTCGTCGATCTGCCGGAGGAAGTGGATGAGCAGCCCAGAACTCCCCAATAGCGATTGCGCGGTGTTCCGCGAGGCGCGAGGCGCCGACCTCGCCGCAATCCTGGCGCTGCTCGCCGACGATCCGCTGGGCAAATATCGCGAGCTGGCGCTGCCCGCCGAGGCCGACATCCCCGCCGCCTACCGGACGGCATTCGAGATCATCGCGGCCGATCCGCGCAATCAGCTACATGTGGCGGAAATCGGTGGCGAGGTGGTCGGCTGTTTCCAGCTCACATTCACGCCCGGCCTGACCTATCAGGGCCGCGAGCGGGCGACGATCGAAGGCGTGCGGGTGGCGCAAGCCATGCGCGGGCGCGGGATCGGCAAGGCGATGATGGCCTATGCGATCGGGCTTGCCCGAGCGCGGGCTTGCGTGCTGGTGCAACTCACCACCGATAAGCATCGCCCCGAGGCGCATGCGTTCTACCGGGCGCTCGGCTTCGTCGCCAGCCACGAAGGCATGAAGCTCAAAATGTGAGGCCCCATGTGGACCGCCTGCGTGCTGACGCTGTTTCCCGAGATGTTTCCCGGCCCTTTGGGTGCCAGTCTGGCGGGTCAGGGGCTTGCCGGCGGACGCTGGCGGCTCGACGCGGTCAACATCCGCGATTTCGCCACGGACAAGCACCGCTCGGTGGACGACACGCCGGCGGGCGGCGGACCGGGCATGGTGATGCGCGCCGACGTACTGGCGGCGGCAATCGATGGCGCGCGCGCCCGGCATGCCGGATTGCCGCTGCTCTATCCGTCGCCGCGCGGCCAGCCGCTGACGCAAGCGCAGGTCCGCCGGCTGGCGAGCGGCCCCGGCGCCATGCTGCTCTGCGGGCGCTTCGAAGGCGTCGACCAGCGCGTCATCGAGGCGCGGCAGCCGCTGGAGGTGTCCATCGGCGACTATGTGCTTTCGGGCGGCGAACTGGCGGCGATGGTGATCATCGACGCGGCCGTCCGGCTGCTGCCGGGCACGATGGGCGCGCCGGCCTCGGCGACCGAGGAAAGCTTCGAGAACGGCCTGCTCGAATATCCGCATTACACGCGGCCGCGCGAATGGGAAGGCCGTGCCATTCCGGAGGTGCTGCTGTCGGGTGATCATGGCAGGATCGCCAGATGGCGCCGGGCCGAGGCGGAAGCCGTCACGAGGCAGCGCCGGCCTGATCTTATCGAGAACAAAGCAGGGAAGGACGAGACCGCGGAATAAATGTCCGCACTGTCACAGGGCGCTTAAGAGTTCTTTGATCCGTGATCCTAAGGGCATCGACAAGCGCGGCAATATCCATTATCACAAGCGCCAGTCTTCCCGACATACCGGCGCCTGCGAGCATGCTCTTGCGGTCGATGCCGGTTCGGCGCGGCTCTCGCGGCTCGCTATCAGGAATCAAGCACAGCGAAATCGGCATGACCGGCAAGCTGGCCAAGCAAAGGGCAACAGCCATGAACGTTATTGAGGAATTCGAAAGAGACTATGTTGCCGAGCTGACGGCGAAGCGCCGCGTGCCGGAGTTCAGCCCGGGCGACACGGTGCGGGTAAACGTCAAGGTGGTCGAAGGTACGCGCGAGCGCGTCCAGGCCTATGAGGGCGTCTGCATCGGACGCCATGGCGGCGGACTTCAGGAAAGCTTTACCGTCCGCAAGATTTCCTATGGCGAGGGCGTCGAGCGCGTGTTTCCCGTACATTCGCCGCTGATCGACTCCATCGAAGTCGTCCGCAGGGGCAAGGTCCGCCGCGCCAAGCTGTATTATCTGCGCGGCCTTCGCGGCAAGGCGGCCCGTATCGCGGAGCGCACCGACGCGCGCGCCAAGGCCCAGGCCGCCCGCGAACGGGTGATCAAGTTCAAGAAGCCGAAGGGTCAGGTGGACGACATCAAGGCCATCAAGGGGATCGAGGATGTCTACGGCAAGAAGCTGAACGACATGGGCATCGTCACCTTCGCCCAGATTGCCAATCTGACCGACGAGGAAATCGCCTATCTGGACGATATGCTCGTACTGCGCGGCCGTTTCGAGCGCGAGGACTGGGCCGGTCAGGCCCGCGCGCTGATGGCGGAAACGACCGTCGAGGAAGTGCCGGCCGAGGAAGCAGAAGCAGAAGCAACCGAAGAGACGAAATAGGGTTCGACAATGGGCAAGACGCTGTACGACAAAATCTGGGATGATCATCTGGTCGATGAACAGCTGGACGGCACCTGCCTCATTTACATTGACCGTCACCTCGTTCACGAGGTGACAAGCCCGCAGGCCTTCGAAGGCTTGCGCATGTCCGGCCGCACGGTTCGCGCGCCGGAAAAGACGCTCGCCGTGGTCGATCACAACGTCCCGACCACCGATCGCTCCAAGGGCATCTCCGATCCGGAATCGGCGTTGCAGGTGGAAACACTGGCGAAGAACGCCGCCGAATTCGGCGTCGAATATTACGACGAGAATGACATCCGCCAGGGCATCGTACATGTGATCGGGCCGGAGCAGGGCTTCACCCTGCCGGGCATGACGATCGTGTGCGGCGACAGCCATACCTCGACCCATGGCGCGTTCGGCGCGCTGGCCCACGGCATCGGCACGTCGGAGGTCGAGCACGTGCTTGCGACGCAGACGCTGATCCAGGGCAAAGCCAAGAACATGCGCATCACGGTGGACGGCCAGCTTGGCAATGGCGTCACCGCGAAGGATATCATCCTCGCCATCATCGGCGAGATCGGTACTGCCGGCGGCACCGGCTATGTCATGGAATATGCCGGCGAGGCGATCCGCGCGCTGTCGATGGAAGGCCGGATGACGGTCTGCAACATGTCCATCGAGGGCGGCGCGCGCGCCGGGCTGATCGCGCCGGACGAGACCACCTTCGCCTATATCAAGGGCCGCCCGCGCGCGCCGAAGGGCGCCGCCTGGGACGCCGCGATGCGCTATTGGAGCACGCTGCAATCCGACGCCGACGCCCATTTCGACCGCGAAGTGAGGCTCGACGCCGCCAATCTGCCGCCGCTCGTCACCTGGGGCACCAGCCCGGAAGACGTGGTCGCCATCACCGGCGCGGTTCCGGACCCCGACGCGGTCACCGACGAAAACAAGCGCGCCGCGATGAAGCGCTCGCTCGACTATATGGGTCTCGCCGCCGGCACGCGGATGACAGACATTGCCATCGACCGCGTCTTCCTCGGCTCATGCACCAATGGCCGCATCGAGGATTTACGCGCCGCCGCCAAGATGATCGAAGGCCGCCATGTGCATGACCGCGTCAACGCCATGGTCGTGCCCGGCTCCGGCCTCGTCAAGGAGCAGGCCGAGGCCGAAGGGCTGGACAAGATCTTCCTCGCCGCTGGCTTCGAATGGCGCGAGCCCGGCTGCTCCATGTGCCTCGCCATGAACCCCGACAAGCTCGCCCCCGGCGAGCGCTGCGCCTCCACCTCGAACCGCAATTTCGAAGGCCGCCAGGGTTTCCGCGGCCGCACGCATCTGGTGTCGCCTGTCATGGCGGCCGCGGCGGCGGTGGCGGGGCGGTTTGTGGATATTCGGCAGTTGGGCTGAGGGAGCTTGCTTCGGCGTTGTGACTTGATCGCAAATTCGAAAGCGTTTACAGCACATGTTTTTAGCATGGGCAGAGAGATGAACGATTTCGAGAAGATATTGATTGGTGCGCTGCTGGGCGCTTTCTTGACATATGTTCCTAGATTCCTTGCAAACAAGCAAAAACTAGCTGCGCATCGCGCATGACTTTGTATTGAAATTGAAAAATGCCTTCAAATGTCAAATACATATTTAACAGATAACATACAAGCTCCCGCATATAGGCTTCCATCACTTGGATTAGCACAATCAATCCCACAAATACTCAGCATCGGAACAATAAGTGGAACACAAATTGCGGCCATCCAAGATTTTTATATTGAGGTCGCGGCCTTGAATTGTGGCCTCGATCAGGCGGATAAACAAATTGGAATTGATGGTCGGCTGGAACAAGAATATAGACGCAACCTCCTGAAGTCTAAAAATATCGTCGTGCGGCATGAGAAAGCAAAGCAAGCTGCGGAACAGGTAACGAAATGGCCGTGGATAGTTTGATCGACGGTCTGATCTGTTGCAAGATGAACCCCGATCAACTTAATCACTGGGAAGGCTAAGCCGACCGCTGAGACCTGATGGATGCGTTGATCAGACAGCCTGATCTGGACGCAATACGCCCTCGAGCCGAGCCTCGCGGTGTAAATCGCCGATTTCGCGACGGACTCGCTATCTCTCGCTATCTATTGCCAGTACGCCCGTTAGCGGCGGCGCGGGGGAACGACGTCCTTGAAGGCGTCAAAAGACTTCCATGCGGGTTCAACAGGCGTGCTTCCCTCGCAGGGCAGGTACTGCGACGGCACGCCGGCCTGAAGATTGGAGATGTAGCGCGGGCAATTCGGAAAGATATGCTCCGGTACGACCCTTACGAGAAGTTGCGCTCCGGGCATGTCCCGCAGCATCGGATCGTCGAGGTGAATGGTGGCCTTGCCGTTCACGCGCAAGCGCTGAGGCTTGTCCCCCAGCGCGATGAACAGCAGGCCAACCTGAGGGTTGACCTGAATGTTTCCAAGGCTCTTGAACATGCCGTTGCCGTCATAGTCGGGGAAGATCAGGAGATCCGGCGCGGGAACCCTGACAAAGCCGGCGGCGCCGCCCTTGAAGGAGCAATCGGGCCGCCCCTCGATATCTGCCGTGGCCAGGAAAAAGAAGCCCTGGCTTTCGATAAACGCCTTGTCGTCATCCTTGAAGCGGTAGCGCCAAAGCCGCTCGACCAGACGGTCCGCCAGCGGCCTGGAGCCGAACCGGTCCTGAAGCTCACGGTTGCCATCGTGATACATGGGCATGACACTCTCCCCGGCGTTGGCGAATGCCAAAAAGCCTAGGTGAGTGCGAACAGCGATGCAACCGGACAAATGATTGTCGACGCGCGGCCTTGGCTGCTTGAGGCGATTGTCGGCTTCGGAATTTTCGCGCGTTCTGACGGCGATATCGCCACCTCGCCATGAACCTCGACAAGCTCGCCCGTGCGACCGCGCTGCGGGAATTGGAAAGCCGCTATTCTTGCGTTGCTTTTTCCAGCGTTAGATAGTGGCTTTTCCACGCGCTTCTGGGGATTTCTTTCCCGACCAGAAACGCGAATGAAACCACCTGCCGCAAGTCCCGTGTGACCTGGCATCTGTATCTGACGTCAAACCAGCTTTGCTTGCTGCGGAACGCTCCGCCCGTCGCTTCAAGCGTCAGTTGACCCAGCGTTGCGTCGGACATGGCGTCGGCTACGAGATAGTCCGGCTCAAATTCGGGCCTCGACCGGTGGATCTGCTCCATTGCTTCAATATTGCAGAGCTGCGTGATCCGGTCATCGCTCGCCAGCAGCGGCAAAGTCCGTCTAACTTGCTCGGCGTGGGGGTCAGCCAGCACATTTGCGGAGAAGAGTTGTGTCGCCTCGTTCATGGGTTCGACCGGGGCGGCATGTATCGTCTCAACCGGCGGCGAAACCGGCGATGGCCGTGCCCCGGTAGGACGGCTCTCGGCGGGCGGCCTCGACGGCTCCCGAACGATATTGGGCCTGGACACAGCCTCGAACTGCTCGCGAGTCAAAATGCGAACCGTTATTTTATGTTGCTCCGGAGCAGAGCTCGGCGCAAACACGGCCGGCTGCCGCGCGAGAGTGATGCCGACGGCGACATGAAGAGCGAGCGAAGCCGCGGCGGCCCAACCGATTTCCCGGTTTCGCAACGAAGTTGCGTCGGCGGAGCGGGTCAGAATTCCGGGATCGGCAAAGGTGGCCATGAGCGTGATTTCGGGCAAAGCACATCTCGATACAGACGCCTCAATTCGCAGAGGCTCATAAACCGCATCACGCAGTTTCGGTCTGTCCACGATCAATTCGGTATGAAAATGGTGCGAATCGGGCTGTTTCAAGACCGGGTGCGGGTCAGGCAATTTGGATCGATGTCCTAGCAGCAGGCTCACTTGGCCGCCTGATTAAACGAATGTTTCTCTCCGCCCTCCATGATATGCAACGCGGCGGCACCGTGGCTTGAGCTGGGCGAGGCGGATGAAGGAAGTTCTGGAAGAATTGGCGCGGCGGCGCTCGACCGCAAGTCTGGGGGGCGGCGAGAAGCGCATTGCGGCGCAGCATAAGCGCGGCAAGCTGACCGCGCGCGAGCGGATCGAGCTGCTGCTCGACGACAAGTCCTTCGAAGAGTTCGGCATGTATGTCGAGCATCGCTGCACCGATTTCGGCATGGAGGAGGCAAAAATCCCAGGCGACGGCGTCGTCACCGGCTGGGGCACGATCAACGGCCGCACAGTCTATCTGTTCGCCAAGGATTTCACCGTGTTCGGCGGCTCGCTGTCGGAGGCGCATGCCGAGAAAATCACCAAAATCCAGGACATGGCGCTGCGCAGCCGCGCGCCTGTCATCGGCCTGTTCGACGCAGGGGGAGCGCGCATCCAGGAGGGTGTGGCGGCGCTCGGCGGCTATGGCGAGGTGTTCCTGCGCAATGTGCTGTCCTCCGGCGTCGTGCCGCAGATTTCGGTGATCATGGGGCCGTGCGCGGGCGGCGATGTCTATTCGCCCGCCATGACCGACTTCATCTTCATGGTGAAGGACACCAGCTACATGTTCGTCACCGGCCCCGATGTGGTCCGCACGGTGACCAACGAGGAAGTGACGGCGGAAGAGCTGGGCGGCGCGTCCGTCCACACGACGAAATCCTCCATCGCCGACCATGCCTACGAGAACGATGTCGAATGCCTGCTGCAGATGCGCCGGCTGATGGACTTCCTGCCCTCGAACAACCTTTCGGGCGTGCCGGTGCTGCCGACCCGCGACCGCTTCGACCGCTCCGAACCGTCGCTCGACACGCTGCTGCCGGATAATCCGAACAAGCCATACGATATGCGTGAGCTGATCCTGAAAGTTGCCGACGAGGGCGATTTCTTCGAGATTCAGGCGGCCTACGCCCGCAACATCGTCACCGGCTTCGGACGCATCGAGGGGCATACGGTCGGGTTCGTGGCCAATCAGCCGATGGTGCTGGCGGGTGTGCTCGACTCGGATGCCAGCCGCAAGGCGGCGCGTTTCGTGCGTTTCTGCGATTGCTTTAACATCCCGCTCATCACCTTTGTCGACGTGCCCGGCTTCCTGCCCGGCACCGCCCAGGAATATGGCGGGCTGATCAAGCATGGGGCCAAGCTGCTCTTCGCTTTCGCCGAAGCGACCGTGCCGAAAGTGACGGTGATCACGCGCAAGGCCTATGGCGGCGCCTATGACGTGATGTCCTCAAAGCATATTCGCGGCGACGTGAACTATGCCTGGCCGACCGCCGAAATCGCGGTGATGGGCCCCAAGGGCGCGGCGGAAATCCTCTATCGCGGCGAACTGAACGACCCGGAAAAGATCGCCGCCCGCACCAAGGAATACCAGGACCGCTTCGCCAACCCGTTCGTGGCCGCCGAGCGCGGCTATATCGACGAAGTGATCCGTCCGCGCAACACGCGCGGACGCATCGCCCGCGCGCTCAACATGCTGCGCAACAAGACGGTCGAGAACCCATGGAAGAAGCACGATAATATTCCGCTTTGAGGGGTGAAGCACGAGTGCCATGATCCGGCGGCATGGCTTTGCCCGGCGGTGGAGCTATGAGACGTTCGGGGGGAGCTTCCATGGAATACGCGGCCTTCGTGCTCACCGGCCTCGTGATGGTGATCCACATCTATATCGTTCTGCTGGAGACGGTTCTGTTTCGCTCGCTCGGCGTCAGGGCATTCGCCATTCCGGCCGATCGGGTCGACGAAATGGCGCCGGTGCTGTCGAATCAGGGCTGCTACAATCTGTTCCTGGTAGCGGCACTGGCAATGGGGCTGTTCTATGCGGAGGAGGAGATTGCGCAAGCCTTCGTGGTTTACGGGCTCGTCTGCGTGATCATCGCGGGCGTCTGGGGCGCGATCACCGTGGCGCGGAAAATCTTCTTCATCCAGACGGTTCCCGCCGCGATCGCCCTGGCGGCGGTGCTGGCGTCCTAGAGCATTTTCCAGCAAAGTGGACGCCGGTTTGCGTCGAGAAAATGCGAGAAAACAAAGAATTAGAGCCGCGCTCCGATTCAATCGGAGCGGAAAAGGCTCTAGATCATGATCGGAAACGATCATGATCTAGATTCCTTTGTTTTCGCACGATTTTTCGGGAAAACCGGTGTCCACTTTTCCCGATCGTGCTCAAGCATACGCGTCAGCGGGTCTGCGGCTCCAGATTCTGCCCGCTGACCCAGCCGGCGATGCCCAGGTAGCGCACATGGCACCATTCATCGTCGCAGCCGCCGATGGGAACGATGCCGGTCGCGTAAGATGGGATCTTACCGACGACCTTGGCATGGGCGTTCGGATAGTCGAGCACATCCACTGAGCCCCACAGCTCCACGCCCTTGGCCTGGAACATCTGGCTTGATTCCACCGATGCGTCCGCCAGATGCCGCCGCGCCACCCAGCCGCTCACATCGCCGTGGCGGACGAGGCACCATTTCTCGACGCACTTATGCAGACCTTCCACGTCTGTCGCCCCATTCGGAATCCAGCCCAGGATCCGGGACGTCCCGTCCGGCTCCTCGCGCATGGCGAGCGAGCTTTGTCCCCCAAGTCCGGCAAGCGTATAGGTCTTGTTGTCGCCGTCATGCGGCTCCAGCGCCGCCGCAGAAGGCTGCACCGCGGCATGCGTCGCGGTCGGCTCATTTTTATTCAGCGCCTTGCTTTCGTCCACGGTGATGGTTTGCGCCAGCGCGGCGGTAGTGCCTTGCGCTTTGGCGTCATCGACCAACGCGAATGCCTCCGCTTTCAGCCAGCCGGCGAGATCGCCCGAGCGCACGTAGCACCAATCCCGGATGCAGCTGCCAAGACCTTCCACGGTCTCGGCTTCCGGCGGCAGAATACCCGCGACTGGCAGTCGCTCATCGGCGAATGCGTAAACCGTCAGGGGAACACCCTCATGCTTGGCCAGTTGCAGTGTTTTCTTGACTGCCAGGGATCGGAGCTGAGCCGGTGTGGGCGCGGACGCGGCAGCAGTATCTTGCGGCGCGGGCTCGTCCTCGGCGAGATAGCGGGCGAACACCCAGCCTTTCAGGCCCTCATACTCAACCGGACACCAGCCATCATCGCATGGCCCGGTCGCTCTAAGCCCGCGCGCATCGCCGGGTATGTAGGCGAGGACGTCGGATCTGTTGTCCGGCTCCTCGCGCAAATGAATCCGGGCCGTCGGCGCGATGTCGATAACGTGCCAGCTCTGCGCCGCCCTTGCCGACGAATACACCGGATGAAGCCCGATCGCCCAAAAAGGTGTGACTGACGCAATGATTGCGATCCCACGCCACACACTCATTACACACTCCCTAACGCACCACGCCCCAGATTATCGGAACATTTTCTCGCGGCGATGGAGTTACGTCCAAGCTTCCAGTTTGACGGTCTCTGCAAAAAGCCGCGCTGCGACCGCAAGGCCGAGCGCGGTTTTCTTCCAATGAAGACGAACCCATACTCTCGCCGGATAATGCAACAATGCGTTTCAAATGTGAATTGAATTGTAATCGCAGGTTAATGGGAATTCAGCGGTTTTCCTCGAACAGCTCACGCCCGATCAGCATGCGCCGGATTTCGCTGGTGCCCGCTCCGATTTCATAAAGTTTTGCGTCTCTTAGCAGGCGCCCGGTGGGGTAATCATTGATATATCCATTGCCGCCCAGGATCTGTATGGCTTCGAGTGCCATGCCGGTTGCTTTCTCCGCCGCATAGAGAATTACCCCAGCCGAGTCCTTGCGCGTGGTCTCGCCGCGATCGCTGGCCTTCGCCACCGCGTAGACGTAGGCGCGGCAGGCGTTCATCGTGGTGTAGAGGTCCGCCAGCTTGCCCTGCATGAGCTGAAACGAGCCGATCGGCTGGCCGAACTGCTTGCGCTCCTGCGTATAGGGCAACACCACGTCCATCACCGACCGCATGATGCCAAGCGGACCGGCGGCGAGCACGATCCGCTCATAATCCAGCCCCGACATGAGAACGCGCACGCCGCCATTGATCTCGCCGAGGACGTTCTCCGCCGGCACCTCGCAATCCGTAAACACCAGTTCGCAGGTGTCGGAGCCGCGCATCCCCAGCTTGTCGAGCTTGGGTTCAGCGCTGAAACCGGGAGAACTCTTTTCGACGAGAAAGGCCGTGATGCCGCGCGCGCCGGCCTCCGGATCGGTCTTGGCATAGACGACGAGCACATCCGCCTGCGGGCCGTTGGTGATCCACATTTTCGTGCCGTTCAGCACATAACGGTCGCCCTTCTTCTGCGCGCGCAGCTTCATCGACACCACGTCCGACCCGGCGCCCGCCTCCGACATGGCCAGTGCGCCGACATGCTCGCCGGAAATCAATCCGGGCAAATGGCGGCGCTTCTGGTCGGGCGAGCCGGCGCGACGGATCTGGTTGATGCAAAGATTGGAATGCGCCCCATAGGAGAGCCCCACCGAGGCCGAGGCGCGGCTCACTTCCTCCATCGCCACGCAATGTTCCAGATAGCCGAGACCCGATCCGCCCCATTCCTCCTCAACGGTAATGCCATGCAGGCCGAGCGCACCGAGCTTGGGCCACAGATCGCGGGGAAAGACGTTGCTCCGGTCGATTTCGTCGGCGCGGGGAGCGATCTCGGCATCGCAAAAATTCGCCGCCGTTTCGCGTAGCAGATCAGCCGTTTCCCCAAGGCCGAAATTCAGCTCGCTCCGATAATTTTTACCGTTTGCCGGTCGCATCTTTTTTATCGCCGTTAACAGGTCCATATTGGTGCGAACAGCTTGCCCGTTTTCGAGGCAGGCCGGAACAAAAATCACGCTGCCGAGGACCATAGCGGGGATACCCGCGAGAGGAGCCGCTCATGTTCATGAGCTCTGTGCCGCGTGCCGCCGCGGCAGCGGTGGCATTCGGTTTGTTGCTCGTTCCGCTCGGCCCGCTGGCCGCGCAAACCGCGGCGAAACCGGAGGCGGCGCCGGAAGCCTCAGGCCCCTCCGCGGCCGACAAGGCGGCCGCCGAGGATGCGGAGGCACGGCTGGCGCGCAGGAAAGCCAGCGAACTGCTCTCCGCCATCGACAGCCTTCTCACCCGCACGGCTAAGGAGCGCGGCAACCTGAAGGACCTGCCCAGCCGCGACAGCTATGTCATTCCGCCGCTGTGGACGGAGACGAAGGAAGACCGGGAGAAGCAGATCCGCCAGCTGCTGGATTCGGTGCTTGAGATCGTCACCGATGCGCCCGTGGTGCAGATGCAGGGCAAGCTGCAGGAGCGCCGGAAGGCCATTGCCGGGATCAAAGATCAGATCAGCCAGTTGCGGCAAAAGCGGCTGAGCGCCCCCGAAGGCGGGCTGATGCCCAGCATCCTGACGGACACGCAGGCTTCGATCGACAGCAAGATCGCCGATCTGGAAGCGCGGATCAAAGCCAATGAGGACGAGATCGGCAAGATCAAGGGCGATATCAAGGCGGCCCTGAAGCAGGCCGGTGTCGATATTGCCGACGACCAGCTCGACCTGCTGCTCGACAGTGTGCTCGGCGGCGATCTCATCAAGCTGGTGACGGCGTTCCAGGCGGCGCGCGCGGTGGACGACAGGCTTGGCGTGCTGCTCAGCCAGTCGAATGAGGATGTAAAGGCGGCGCGGCGCTATTTCGCCATGCATGCGGCGCTGTTCGCGATGATCGTGCACGCGCAGGACATATTGATCGAGAAGATCGACACCATCTATGTCACCAAGCTGAAGACGATTCTCGGCGATATCAAGGATACGCGGGAGGCAAGCCGCAAGCTGCTTTCCGGCCAGAACCGCCCCGATCAGCAGCGTGCGCTGGATGCCAATGTCAATGCGCAGAACTTTGCCGAAAAGGTCGCCAGCTTCTACCGCGACTATCTGCTGACGCAGCGCCGCCAGCTGGCCGAGGCGCGCGAACGCACCCTCCGGGATCTGGCCATCGCCGACAATACCTATGAGACGGTGGAAGCCAGCTTCCAGCTTCGCCAGCTGATGGAGGACGCGCGCACCTCGTTCGAGGCGCTGCAAAAGCTGGAAGCACCCGGCTTTGAGCAGGTGTTCCGTAACGAAACGCTGCGCAAGGAGTTCGAAAGCCTCACCCAGAAGATCGGTCCGACCTCGTAAGCCGCTGGGGCAGACTTGGGTGAGTTCGAAGCGACATCCGCGAAATGCGATCTCGCTTGAGCCGCCTCACCAATTCTGGGCGATGGGCTGGCCGTCGAAGATCTCGGCCAGCCTTTGCCGCGCACCGCGCACCAAATCGGCCGGCAGCCCGGTCAGCGGGAAAAAGCGCTGCTCCTGGATTTCGAAGGTTGGGGCCGGAACGCGCTGCTGCTCCCAATCCTGAACCACGAAAATCGCAATGTGGTCGCTGGGCGCCACCTGGAAATTGGCGAACAGACCGTGCAACCGGGGCTGCCCGCGTACTACCACACCCGTCTCTTCCTCCACCTCACGCGCCAGCGACGTCAGCAGCGTCTCGCGCCATTCCACCCCACCGCCGGGGAAATGCCAGCCGCGCCGGTAGCCGTGCCGGATCAGCAGGATATGCTCCTGCGGGTTGGTGATGACAGCCTGCACCCCGATGGTCATGCCCCGCGTGAGCCGCCAATAAGGAAATATCATCCGCTTCAAAATCTGTCTTTTCACAAGGTGGGCCTCCCGCGTCGGCGCTTAGGATGCATTTGGGGCTGTTGTGAGGCCTATGTGATTTGCTATGCAGGCAGCGTTCGTTTCACCCGGTCCGGCGCATCGATGTTCACCCTGGCTCATCTTTCCGATATCCACATCGCGCCGATGCCGCGACCGGCCCTGCATGAGCTGATAAACAAGCGCATATTCGGCTATGTCAACTGGCAGCGCCGCCGCTTTCAGCACCAGCGGGAGATGTTGGACCGGCTCGTTGCGGACATGCTCGGCCACACGCCGGATCACATCGCGCTGACGGGCGATCTGGTGAACATCGCGCTGCCGGAGGAATTCCGCCAGGCGCGGCGCTGGCTGGATTCGGTGGGCGATCCGGCGCATATCACGGTCATTCCCGGCAATCACGATGCCTATGTGCCGTTCATGCGCGGGCCTGGCTTTCGCCAGTGGCGGCCTTATATGCTGGCCAATCAGAAGGGCGCAAAATTCGCGGATGGCGAGCCGCGCGAATTTCCGTTCGTGCGCATCTTCGGCGATATCGCGCTGATCTGCCTGTCCTCCGCGCGGCCGACCTTTCCGGGCATGGCCTCGGGCTGGCTGGGCGGTGGACAGACGCGCCGCGTCGGCCCACTGCTCGATGCGCTCGGCCGTGACGGCTTTTGCCGCGTCGTGCTCATCCATCACCCGCCCTTGCCGGGCATGACAAGCTGGCAGCGCGCCCTTCACGATGCCGGCGCGTTCCGCAATGTCCTGGACCGGCACGGCGCGGAGCTGGTTCTGCACGGCCATAATCACCGGCGCATGATTGCGAGATTTGAGGGCGCACGCGGCCCGATCCCGATTATCGGCGCCCCTTCCGCCTCCGTCCCCAGCGAAGAGCCCGCCAAGCGCGCCGGCTACAACATCTTCTCGATTGCCCGCGGCGGCAATGGCCAATGGCGGATTGCGATGCACAGCCGCGTCTTCAACCCGGCACGCGGCTTTGAAGATGTCCATCAGGAGTTGTTACCCTAACCCGCGCCTTCATCAAGATCCCTTATGTCTCCCATGCGAAAATGTCGTTGGACAGCGCGGCCCATCGCCAGGATTCTTGCGCCCTGGCGGTAATTTCGGCTGCAATGGCGCATTCTCATGCAAAAACGCATTGATCCAATCTGGTGGATCGTTCTGGCTGCGGGCACCATCCTCGCGATCAATATGGGCATCCGGCAAACTTTTGGGCTGTTCCTGAAGCCGGTGACGCTGGATCTGGGCATGAGCCGTCAGGCCTTCGCCTTTTCCATCGCCCTGCTCAATCTGGTTTGGGGGCTTGGGTCGCCCTTTACCGGCGCGCTTAGCGACAAATTCGGTGCCCGATGGGTGCTGCTCGGCGGCGCCGGATTCTACGTCGCGGGCCTGATCGTCATGGCGATGGGCGGCAGCCAAAGCGCATTTTCGCTCAGCGGCGTCCTCATTGGCCTGGGCGTGGCGGGCAGCGGCTTTACCGCCGTGCTCGGCGTCGTGGGCCGTGCCGCTCCGCCCGAAAAGCGCGCGCTGGCGATCAGTCTCACCAGCATGGGCAGCGCCATCGGCCAATTCGCCGCGCTCCCCTATACGCACGTGCTGATCAGCGAAACGGGATGGGTGACGAGCCTGCTCGTGCTTGCGGGAACGGCGGCGGTCATGGCGCCGCTCGGCTTCGCGCTCGGCAGCGGGCCGGATGGGGGCGGCCGGCCGGCCGCGGCGGCTCCGATTGCCGAACAACGGATGGGCGCAGCCCTGGGCGAGGCGTTCAAGCATCCCAGTTTCATCCTTCTGACGGCGGGCTTCTATGTCTGCGGCTTTCAGCTCGCGGCAGTCGGGGTGCATCTGCCCGCCTTTCTGACAGATCAAGGCTTCGACGCGAGCCTGGGCGTCATCGCGCTCACGGTGATCGGGCTGACCAACATTGCCGGCACCTATGTCTGGGGCCGCGCGGGCGATTTCATGCCCAAGCGGGTCGCGCTTACGCTCATCTATCTCGGCCGGGGCCTTGTATTCCTGGGGCTGCTTTATTTCCCGCTCACCGAGACCAGCGTCATCGCCTATGCGGCGATACTCGGCTTCCTGTGGCTGGGCACGATCCCGCTGACCAGCGGCCTGATCGTGACGTTTTTCGGCCCCCGCTGGCTGTCGATGCTCTATGGCATCGTCTTCGTTTCGCATCAGGTCGGCGGTTTCATGGGCGCATGGCTGGGCGGCTGGCTCTACGACAAATACCAGTCCTACGACCTGCTCTGGTGGGCCGCAATCGCCGTCAGCCTGATGGCCGCCGCGCTGCATCTGCCGATCGGCGAGCGGCCGTCGCCCAGGCGTGCTATGCTGGCTCCGGCGGAATAGACCGGGAGACGCCCCATGCCGCTCGCCGCGCGGATCATCATCATCTCAAGCATCACGCTGCTCTGCGCGGGTGCGGCCTATTTGATGCTGGCGCGAGGCCCCGCGCTGCTGATCGATCTTTCGGCGGCGGCTTCGCGGGTGCTTTGCTTGTAGGACTTGCTTATCCGGCGGCATCGATGCCCAGACCGGCGGATCAGCCCAGCCCTATACGAAGTGCACCGCGCCGGAAGACTGCCTCGGTCTCCGGCGGAAAGCGGAAGGTGGCGAGGAAATCATCGACCCTATATTGCGGATGCGTCTTGCGAATTGCAGCGGCAAAGGCGCGTCCTTCGTCGAGCCTGCCTGCCAGTCCGAGGCAATGAGCGGCGATCGCCTGTATGATGGTATGCGCGTTGGGGCGGGCGGCGGCCTTCATGGCCCACTCCCCGGCTTCCTCGAACTGGCCAAGCCGGACATGGGCCATGGCCCGGGCGCCGAGCATGCCGAACAGCAGCGGGTCGAAGGGGCTCAGATGACGCGAATGATCGGCTGATCCGATCGCGGAGAGCGGATCACCAGACTGCGCGTGCACAAAGGACAAGCGCATAATGCCCGAGCGCGAAATTGGGGCTGAGATCCACCGCCCTCTCCAATTCGCTCAAGCATTCAGTCCTGCCGCCCACGCAGCCATAGCGCCCTACCCATGGCCCAATGCGCCGCCGGGTCACGGTCGTCGATGATCAGGCCGCGCCCGGCGGCCTCGAAAGCGCGGTCGCTTTCGCTTTGGCGGTCCGCCCAACTCTGGAAGGCGTTCTGCCAGTGCGTGAAGGACATGCCGGCATGGGCGCGCGCGAAGGTCGGGTCGAGCCCTATCGCCATCTCGAAGAAGTGCTGCGCCATGTCATTGTCGACCTGAGTGAAGCGGTACATGTGCCAAAGGCCGCGATGATAGGCCTCCCAGGCATCCAGCGAGTTGGGCGGCTTCAAGATGGCGCGATTTCTTTCGGCCAGCTCGATTTCGTTGGCGATGGACGAGACGATCCGGTTGCCGATTTCGTCGAGCATCATGAAAGCGTCGTCCGGCTTGTGGTCGAAGACCTCCGTCCACACAATGCCTGCGGTCCGCGCCTCGACGAGTTCGATCATCACGACGAGGCGACCGCCCTCACGGCGCACGCTTCCGCTGGCGACATAATCGACGTTCAACTGCCGGCCGGCGTCCTGCGCGCTCACGCCTCGCTCGGCGAGTGCAAAAACGGAGCCTCGGGCAATGATGAAAAGGCTCCGGAGCTTGGCCAGCCGGGTGATGATGTCGTGGGTGAGACCGTGCGCAAGCCCGCCGCGCGCGCCGCTTTCGTTCGCGTGCTCGGCGAACGGCATGACGGCGAGCGAGGCGCGGCGCGGGGAGACGACGCTTTCGGCGGGACCGGCGACCGGGAAGGATTCGGGGGTCACGGGCGTTGCCTGGCTGATGCGCACTCCCGTTCGCCTCGGTTTGATGGCGTTCCATGCCAGAAGCACCGGCCCGAATTCGAGATCCTCGGCCTTGAAGCTCCTGGCCGCCGCCGCGATGTGCTCCTCGCAGTCGCCTATCCGGCCGCGCTCCGCCAGTGCGCCGAGCAGCGCCGCATGCGCGCGCACATCGAATGGCGCGATGTCCAGCCATCGCTCCAGACAGGGCAAGGCATCATCACCGCCGCGCGCCAGCCGGGCGCCAAGGCATTCCAGCACCGCTGCGTGAAAGCCTCTGAACCGGCGCCTTTGCGCCATCAGCCAACTGTCGAATTGCGGGCTGCGCTCCACCGCCAGCCCTTCCATGAAGTCCCCGGCGAACAGTTCGGACACCGCCCGCAACCTGTCCAGGCCGAGCCCCTCCATGCGCTCCTCGCATGCGGCCGTGACCTCGGCGGCATCCACCATACAGCCGCGCAGATCGATCGAGACCAGATCGCCCGAAGCGAGCACCCTGGGCCGGCCAGGTTCGTCCAGCGCGCCTCTCAGCTTGCTGAGGCACCAGCGAAGCTCGCCCCTGGGATCGTCAGGAACATCCCATAGAAGGCCGCAAAGCCGGCCGCGCCCGACCGCGCGCGGGGAAAGCGCAAGATAGGCGAACAGCGCGCGCAGCTTGCGTGAGGCCGGCAGTTCCAGCGCCGTCCCGTTCCGGCCAAGGGAAAGTGGGCCGAGCATCCGCACATGAAGGCCGGCAGCCATCAAATCTGGCTCTGATGAGGTGGATTCCACGCGCGTTCCCACGCTTCCTCCCACGTTAGCACCCCAGGATTTGTTTTATCATTTGCACCGAGGGAGCGCATCCTGCATCGACGCGGGAACCCACGGCATGGAGTTTCGCTTCGCCGCGATCGGATCGGGCTCAATTTGGCCATTATGGAGATCACACATGCAACATCAAGCAGAAATCAGGACGACCGCCGGACGCGGGCGCCTCTTCGACAGCATTCTCGACACGGTCGGCGATACACCGGCAATCCGGATCAACAATCTTGGGCGTGGACGGGCGGACCATCTACGTCAAGGCCGAGTTCTTCAACCCCGCCGGCTCGGTGAAGGACCGCCTCGCGCTCAACATCATCGAAGAGGCCGAACGCAACGGCGCATAAAGCCGGGCCAGACCGTGGTCGAGGCGACCAGCGGCAATACCGGCATCGGCCTCGCCATGGTCTGCGCGCAAAAAGGCTATCCGCTGGTCGTGACCATGGCCGACAGCTTCTCCATCGAGCGCCGCAAGCTGATGCGCATGCTGGGCGCCAAGGTGGTGCTGACGCCTCGCGCGGAAAAGGGCGTCGGCATGTATAAGAAGGCGGTGGAACTGGCCGAGGCCAATGGCTGGTTCCTGGCGCACCAATTCGAAACCGCCGCCAACGCGGCCATCCACGAGACGACGACGGCGCGCGAGATCATCAATGACTTTGCCGGTTCGCGGCTCGACTGTTTCGTAACCGGATATGGAACGGGTGGCACCGTTGCGGGTGTCGGCCGCGTCCTGCGCCGGGAACGGCCCGAAACGCGCATCGTGCTCAGCGAACCCGCCAACGCGCAGCTGGTCGGCAGCGGCCGGGCGCAGGAGCGGACCGCCGATGGCGCTCCCGCCGTCAGCCATCCGGCCTTCGAGCCGCATCCCATCCAGGGCTGGACCCCGGATTTCATTCCGCTGGTGCTGCAGGAAGCGATCGATTCCAGCCTCTATGACGAGATCGTGCCGGTCGCCGGAAGCGAGGGCATCAAATGGGCAAAGGCGCTGGCGCAAAAGGAGGGAATCTTTGTCGGCATTTCCGCCGGAGCCAGCTTTGCCGTGGCGCGCCAGGTCGCCGAGCGCCTGCCGGCTGGATCGGTGATCCTGTGCATGCTTCCCGACACCGGCGAACGCTATCTGACGACGCCGCTGTTCGAGAGCATCGAGGCCGAGATGAACGAGGAGGAAACGCGCCCTGTCGCGCTCCACGCCCGGCTTCCAGTTCGCCGCTTGACGAGGCCGAGGGAGCAGGCGAATGGACATGCCGCGGAATATCCCGAGCGCGGGCGGCCGAGGAAACACTCGATCCCGCGAATTGGGCCGATGCCCAGGCCCTCTCGCACCGGATCGTCGAGGATTCGATCGCCTATCTGCAAGGCGTGCGCGAGCGTCCCGTATGGCGGAATATGCCCGCCGAGGTGAAGGATGTCTTCCAGGCTCCTTTGCCCCGGTCGGGAGTGCCGCTCTCGGACGTCTATCGCGAGGTGGCCGAAACGGTGATGCCCTATCCGATGGGCAACATCCATCCGCGATTCTGGTCCTGGTATATGGGCGCGGGCAATTTCGCCGGAGCGCTCGGCGATTTTCTCGCGGCGATCCAGGGCTCCAATCTCGGGGGCGGCAATCACGCCGCCGCCCTCATGGATGGCCAGGTGGTGGACTGGTTCAAGACGATGGTCGGCTTTCCGGCGTCGGCGAGCGGTACGCTGGTCAGCGGCGGCTCGATCGCCAACCTCATCGGTCTTACCGTGGCCCGGAACGTCCATGCCGGGATCGATGTGCGCGAAGAGGGTGTCGCCGCCATCGAAAGTCCATTGCGCTTCTACGGATCGGATCAGATCCACTCTTGCCACCGCAAGGCGATGGAGGCGCTTGGTCTGGGGAACCGCGCGCTGCGCCGCATCCCGACGGACGCCGGATTGCGCATCGATCTGGCTGCCCTGCGCGCCGCGATAGAGGAAGACCGCGCGGCCGGACTTCAGGCCGGCCTGCATCATCGGCACTGCCGGCACGGTCAACACCGGCGCGATCGATGATCTGCAGGCCCTGGCGGCGCTGGCGGCCGAAGAGAAGCTCTGGTTTCACGTCGATGGCTGTATCGGAGCGCTGATCGCCATCGCCCCGGAAAACGCCTATCGCGTCGCCGGCATCGAACGCGCCGATTCCGTCGCGCTGGACCCGCATAAATGGCTGCACGCGCCATTCGAGGCGGGATGCGCCCTCGTCCGCGATGCCTCGGCGCATCGAAGCGCCTTCGCCGTAACGCCGGAATATCTGGAATCGGCGCCGCGAGGCCTGGCGGCGGCGCCGTGGCTGCACGAATACGGACTTCAGACCACGCGCGGCTTCCGGGCGTTGAAGATATGGATGGCGATCAAGGAGCATGGGGCCGACAAATTCGGCCGCCTCATCGACCAGAACATCGCGCAGGGCCAGTATCTAAGCCGATTGATCGAAGACAGAACCGTGTCTCGAACTGGTGGCACCGAGCAGCATCAACATCGTTTGCTTCCGATACCGTGCCGCCGACCCTTGCCGGAGATGCGCTGAAGGCGCTCAATATCGAGATCATGCTGCGGCTTCAGGAGGAGGGCATCGCTGCGCTCTCGGATACAACGGTGGGAGGCAGGCACTGCCTTCGCGCGGCGATCAACAATCACCGTACCCGATATGAGGATCTCGACCTGCTAATTCGTGAAGTGGTTCGGTTGGGGACGGAAATCGTCAATTGCCCCACGGCCAGCTAATTCAGGGATGGCGGCGGTTACTCGCCTGGGCAACCGCCGCCAGAACCTTAGAAGCCGATCCAGACGCCTTTGCGCCAATATCCACGGCCCTCGTGCTCGCGCCACCGGTATTTGTCGTGGTCGCCGTCGCTCCATCTCCAATTGTCGGGATGAATGACAACGCCGAATTCGGGATGATATTTATGATGCTTCTTCACATGCCAGCAATCGCCATCTTCGTTGCAAACGATTTCGGCTGATGCGGCACTAGCAGTCACGGCCAGACCGCACGCGGCTGCGAAGACAATTGCAGTTAGATTTTTCATAGTTGCTCCTCTATTTCATTCCTGTGCGACCGAAACGCTTAATGGTGCAAATGGTTTCCTGGGGAGCCACGCGGGTAAAACTAATTGAAGCCATCGGAGGTTGTCGCAACACTCAGTCTCAGATCTCGGAAGGTCCCAATTTCCCAAGGCGCAGCAAAAGGTGACGCCTGCGTCAAGTCGCTGTAAACAGAGGTGGCGCACAATACGAATCCGCCCCCGCCAGGAGCCCGCCGCCCGTGTTCACCAAAATCCTGATCGCCAATCGCGGCGAGATTGCCTGCCGGATCATCAAGACGGCGCGCAAGATGGGCATCAAGACGGTGGCGGTCTATTCCGACGCCGATATCGACGCGCTGCATAAGGAGATGGCCGACGAGGCGGTGCATATCGGCCCGGCACCGGCGGCACAGTCCTATCTGGTGATCGACAAGGTGATCGAGGCGGCCAAGGCGACCGGCGCGGAGGCGATCCATCCCGGCTATGGCTTTCTGTCGGAAAACGCCGCTTTCGCCGAGGCGCTGGCCGCCGCCGGCATCGCCTTCATCGGCCCTAATATCGAAGCCATCAGGGCGATGGGCGACAAGATCGAATTCGAAGAAGTTCGCCAACGCCGCCAAGGTCAGCACCGTGCCCGGATATCTCGGCGTTATCGCCGATGCGGCCGAGGCCATCCGTATCGCCGATGAGATCGGCTATCCCGTGATGATCAAGGCGTCGGCTGGCGGCGGCGGCAAGGGCATGCGCATCGCCCATAGCGCCGGAGAGGTGGAGCAGGGCTTCAAATCGTCCAAATCCGAGGCGAAATCCTCCTTCGGCGACGACCGGGTCTTCATCGAGAAATTCGTCGAAAATCCGCGCCATATCGAGATCCAGGTGCTGGGCGACAAGCACGGTAACGTCGTGCATCTGTTCGAGCGCGAATGCTCTATCCAGCGCCGCAATCAGAAGGTGGTCGAGGAGGCGCCCAGCCCGTTTCTGGACGAGGAGACGCGCGAGGCGATGGGCACGCAAGCTGTGGCGCTCGCCCGCGCCGTGAATTACGAAAGCGCCGGGACGGTCGAATTCATCGTCGACCAGAGCCGCAATTTCTACTTTCTGGAGATGAACACCCGGCTACAGGTCGAGCATCCGGTCACGGAGCTGATCACCGGCATCGACCTCGTCGAGCAGATGATCCGGGTCGCGGCGGGTGAGATGCTGCCCTTCGTGCAGGGCCAGCTCGAAATCAACGGCTGGGCGATCGAATCCCGTGTCTATGCCGAAGATCCGACCCGCAATTTCCTCCCCTCGATCGGGCGCCTCGTGCGCTATCAGCCGCCGGCGGAGGGCATGCGCGGGGGCTATACCGTGCGCAACGACACCGGCGTCTATGAGGGCGGCGAAATCTCGCTTTATTACGACCCGATGATCGCCAAGCTCGTGACCCATAGCCCAACGCGGGACGCAGCCATCGATCACATGGCACGCGCGCTCGACGCCTTCTATATCGACGGCATCCGCCACAATATTCCGTTCCTTTCGGCGATCATGCAGCATCCGCGCTGGCGGAGGGGGGCGCTTTCGACCGGCTTCATCGCCGAGGAGTTCCCGGATGGGTTCACCCCGTTGCAACCCCAGGGCAAGCATCTGACCGATCTCGCGGCGGTAGCGGCTTCGGTCGATCACGTCTCCAATGAGCGGCGGCGGCAGATCTCCGGGCAGATGTCGGGCGAGCCGGTCCGCTTCACCGATCTCCGCGTCGTCACTCTGGGGCGCGAGCGCGTCAAACTCTGCGTGTCTGGAAAGATCGGCGGGCCTTTCGTCGTGACCCTCCCTGCGGGGGAAGCGGCGGCGCGCAGCATCAGCGTCGAGACGGATTGGTGGCCCGGCAAACCTGTCTGGCACGGCACGCTCGATGATGAGCCAATTTCCGTGCAGGTGCGGCCGATCCTCAACGGCGTCGAGCTCACCTATGCAGGGTCCGTCGTGCTGGCGCGCGTCTACACGGAGCGTGAAGCGGAACTTGCGGCGCTGATGCCGGAGAAAAAGCGCGCCGACACATCGAAAGTGCTGCGCTGTCCGATGCCGGGGCTCGTGCGCGCCATCAACGTCGCCGAGGGCCAGCAGGTCAAGGCCGGTGAGCCGCTCTGTACCGTCGAGGCGATGAAGATGGAGAACATTTTGCGCGCCGAGCGGGATGCGACGGTCAAGAGCGTCAAGGCGAAAGCCGGCGACAGTCTGGCCGTAGACGCGGTGATCATGGAGTTTGTGTAGGCGAGGAGGCGCTCATTCGGTCTCGATCGCGTCCACCTTGCCTGGGTAGAATGCGGCGTGATCCTTGATCGCCACAACCTCGTCATAGGGCGCCTGATAGGCCCAGACCGCGTTGTCGGCGCGCTTGCCCCCAGCCAGAAGTGACCAGTAGCTCGCGGTGCCCTTATAGGGGCAGTAGCTGGAATGCCGGGTAGCCTCGATGGCGTCGGGCCGGATATCCGCAAACGGAATGTAATAGACGGGCGGGTAATTCCCCTCATGCAGCGTCAGCGCGGTGCCGCTATCGGCTATGGTTTCGCCATTGAATACCACGCGCACGCGGGACGGGCCGGGTTCTATGACGATGCGATGCTGGGGATTCCGCTTATAGCCGGGACCTGAATTGCTGGCTTCGCTCATGCGGGCTTGCCCCTTCTCGACAGCCTATCGCGGTGAGATGGGCACCGCGGCGAGAATCGCAATCCTATTCGAAGGCAAGCGCCGCGGCCGGATAGATGGTATTGGCCGGCCGCGCCATGGCGTGTTGCGCCGTGCCTGCCTGGCTGTCGGCGAAATATTCGGGCGGAAGGCGGGTAATCAGCGATGCGATCAGCGAACCGTGCGAAGTGATGTGTTCACGCATGGCCCGGTCGGCAGCGTCGGTATCGCCCTTCTTGATCGTGTCGATCACCGTCTGATGCTCCCGGAACGAATCGCGAAGCCGGTTGTTGCGTCTCAGCTGAAAGCGGCGATAGGCACCGAGCCTGTTGCGGACAGAAACCGTTTGTTTGATCAGATAGCCGTTGTGGCTGGCGCGATAGATGGCATCGTGGAAGCGGGCATTTGCGAGGCAATAGCCTTCGATATCGTCGGCTTCGCTGCGCGCCCGGCAGATTTCGTGGGCGTCGGCGATCTGCGTCACCTCCTCAGGGGTGGCATGTTTGGCGGCGAGTCTGGCGCACACCCCTTCGTAGATCGCCATCATCTCGAACATCTCGATCAATTCGGTCATGCTCAGACCGGAGACCACCGCGCCCCGATGGGTCCGGATGCGGACCAAGCCTTCCGCCGCGAGCTGGCGGAGCGCCTCACGCACCGGCGTTCGCGAACTGCCGAAACGCTCCGCCAGCCGCGATTCGTCGAGACGCTCGCCCGGCTTGAACTTGAACATCAAAATTTCGTGCTCGATTTTGAGTTTAAGCGTTTCCGCGATCGACGGCGCCATGGAAAATCCTGCCTGACTGCACTTCAACCGAATTGCAAGATGGATCGCTTGCGAAGCTACCTGCCAAATCCGCGCGAGGCAGCAACGGCTGAACCCGTATACGAAATATGCAGCAGGGTATAAAATGTTTTTTTCAAGAAAAGTTATCTTAGCAAGAATACTTGTTCTTAGGGAGGCAAGCCAAGCCGAGCGCTGACGATTAGGATTATTACGGATACGCCGTGAATTGCGGGAGCAGGAATGAACGTTTCTTTTTTTGGGGAACTACTCACGGCCATTTCGGATCGTGGACGTCAGATTCTGGATCTATCGGGGATCGTCTCTGCTCCCGGCGAAACGGTGCAAAGCCTTTCGGAAGCGCTGCTTTCCGGGCGCGGGGAGGCGTCCGGTGTTGCGTTGGCAAGGCAAATCCTCACCCGCTATAAGGCGCTCGACGAGGCTGGACGCCACCAATTCTTCCGCTATCTCGCGCAAACCATCACTCCCGATACCGACAAGCTGATGACCGCCGCGCGCGGCTTCGTTCAGGCGCCCGGCCCGGACACGCTGAAGCGGCTAACGCAGCTGACAGAGCCGCCGCGCCTGGAATATCTGCGCCGGCTCAACCTCGCGCCTGGAGCGACAGCCGACATCGTGGCCATGCGCCAGGACCTGCTCCGCTTCCTTAAAGGCGACGACAGCCTGGCCGCCGTCGACCGCGATTTCGTCAACCAGCTCGTCTCCTGGTTCAACCGGGGTTTTCTGGTGCTACAGCGCATCGACTGGTCGACGCCCGCGAATATTTTGGAGAAAATCATCCGCTACGAGGCCGTGCACGAAATTCAGGGCTGGGACGATCTTCGCCGCCGTCTCGACCCGGTGGACAGGCGCTGCTTCGCCTTTTTCCATCCCTCGCTCGTGGATGAGCCCATCATCTTCGTGCAGGTGGCGCTGACGCGGGAGGTGCCCGGGTCGATCCGGCAGGTGCTGGAGGAGGAACGCCGCGATGCGCAAGCCATGCGGGAGCCGACCACGGCAGTGTTCTACTCCATTTCCAATTGCCAGGATGGCCTGCGCGGCATTTCCTTCGGCAATTTCCTCATCAAGCAGGTCGTCGAAGACCTGGCCCGCGCCATTCCCAGCCTGAAAACCTTCGTCACCTTGTCGCCGGTGCCCGGCTTCAGCGCCTGGTTGGAGCGCGCCAAGGCAAGCCAGATCCTCACCTATCTCGATGCCACCGATCTCGCCATCCTCGACAATTTGGCGGATGACAGTTGGCCGGAGGACGAAGAGCTTGCGGAGGCGATGAATCCGGTGCTGATGGCGGCTGCCGCGCACTACTTCCTGGCGGCGAAAAACATTCACGGCAGACCCATCGATGCCGTGGCGCGTTTTCATCTGGGGAACGGCGCACGCCTTGAACGCATTAACTGGCTGGCCAACACCTCCCCGAAAGGGATGAAGGAAGCTCATGGCCTTATGGTCAACTACCGATACGAGTTGCGCGACATCGAGCGCAATCATGAGCTGTTCGCCAATTCAGGTGCGGTTGCCGCATCCAAACCCGTTCGGGCGTTGCTGAAGGTGCCGGAAAAGTCCCAAGCCCTGGTGGCGGTAGCGGACTGAGATTTAGAAGGTCAGGAGAACAACATGCGCTGGCGTGACCGTGAGGAAAGCGAAAATGTCGAGGATCGTCGCGACGAATCGGGAGGGGGGCGTTTCCCGTTCCGGTTTCCGCGCGGCGGCGATGATGGAGGCGACGGCAGCGGAGGCTTTCCGCGTGGCATACCTATTCCGGGTGGTAGCGGCGGCCTTGGTATCGTGGGCGTCCTGGTTCTGCTGGGTATCATGTATTTTCTCGGTATCGACCCTCGCGTCATCCTCGATAATGGCGATGGCGGCGTGAGCTTGCCCCAGATCGGGCAACCGAGTGATTCAAGCCAGCCGGCCAGCGCCGAGGACCAGGATCTGCGCAAGATGACCGCCGTCGTCCTCAAGACGACCGAAGACGTCTGGAAGGCGGAATTTCAGCAGATGGGGAAGACCTACGTTCCGCCAAAGTTGGTGCTCTACCGCGGCGATATCAATTCGGGCTGCGGCATGGGCGTTTCCCAGATGGGACCGTTCTACTGTCCGATCGACCACAAGGTATATCTGGATACGTCCTTCTTCAAAGACATGAAGAACAAGCTGAACGCCCCTGGCGAATTTGCCGAAGCCTACGTCATTGCCCATGAAGTCGGCCATCACGTGCAGACGCAGCTCGGCATCATGGACAAGGTGATGGCGGCCCGCGCGCAGGCGGGCGAGGTGCAGAGCAACGCAATTCAGGTGAAGACGGAGTTACAGGCGGATTGCTTTGCTGGCTTGTGGGCCAACCGCGCGCAGCAGAACCTGCAATTCGTCGAGCCGGGCGACATCGAGGCGGCGCTGAATGCGGCGGCGGCGATCGGCGACGACCGGCTTCAGAAGCGGACCCAAGGGCGGGTCGTGCCGGATGCCTTTACGCATGGCTCGTCGGAGCAGCGCGTCACCTGGTTCCGGAAAGGCTTCGACAGCGGCAAGTTCGAAGCCTGCGACACGTTCGGAAACGCGATTTAAGTCCGGCGCCGCTCCCCAATAGTGGAGCGGCGCCGACTTGACGGCTTAGCCGGGCCTTGCTCCGGCTATCAATCTTTCTGCGCCAAATAGGGCGTGATGCGCATGAACTCGACGCGCCGGTTGCGCACTTCGGGGCCTTGCGTCGGGATCAGCAGATCCTGCTCGCCATACCCTTGCGTCACCAGGTTCTCCGGCGGCACGCCGAATTCGTCGGTCAGCACGCGAGCCACCGTCTCGACGCGCCGGTCCGAGAGGGACAGGTTGTCCTCGTCGGAGCCCACCGCGTCCGTATAGCCGGCGACCAGGAACACCTCGTCGGGATTGCGGCGCAGGATGCTCTTAATCGCGTCGGCGACATCCTGAAGATTGCCGATCTGTTCCGGCCGGATGTCCCAGGCGCCGAATTCGAAGTTTATCGAACTGAGATTGACCCGGCGCAGCCGCTGCCGCAATCCGCGGTTGTAACGGATTTCGTCGAGCGTATAGTCGCCTTCCAAGGCTTCGATCGGCGGAGCGCTAAGCGCGCGCTCAATGTCTTCTTCCGACGCATCGTCCGCATCTACGTAATATTCATCGCGCGGAATGTTCGGCCTGAATTCGGGCAGATTGAGATAGAAACCGAAACCGGGGCGACGATCCCGATCGCGGTACCGGCCCTCGCCTCTGAACTCATTATTGATCAGGATGATTTCCCGCCCGTCGCGGAACCGCTTGATACGGCGCAGTAGCCGCCCGTCCTCACCCTGGATGACAATGATCTGCGCCCCGTCCGGCCGATTGATGATGATGCGGTTTCTGCCGCCTTCTCCCCGCTCGACATGGTAGTCACGGGAGGGGCCGCGCAGGCGCTCGCTTTCGTCGTGCCGGATGATGATCTTGCCGTTGTCCCGCTCGATAAGCCGGCTCCCCGGCTCCTCGATGACGATACGTCCGTCCTTCTCCCGGCGCTCCTTGCGTTGGCCGGTAATGTCCTTCAGCTTCTCCCGAGAAAATTCGACGCGTTCCTGCCGGCGCTGTTGCTGCTCAGCCGGAGAAATGAAGCCGTCGCGCAGGCGCTCTTCCGGTTTCCGATCGCGGTTACGAGCAGCGCGTTCGGCGCGGTTATCGCCACCGGGTCCTGTCTTCTCCCCGCCGAAGCGCTTATCCAGGCCCTGACCTTGGCCGCCGCCCTGGCCCTGACCACCGCCTTGACCTTGCTCCTGAAGCTTGCGCCGCTTGAAGTCTTCCTGACCCTGCTGGTTGCCCTGGCCCTGGCCGCCGCCCTGGCCTTGCTCCTGCAGCTTGCGCCGCTTGATCTCGTCCTGACCTTGCTGATTGCCCTGGCCCTGGCCGCCGCCCTGACCCTGCTCCTGAAGCTTGCGGCGCCTGAGGTCTTCCTGACCCTGCTGGTTGCCCTGGCCCTGGCCCTGGCCACCCCCCTGACCTTGCTCCTGAAGCTTGCGGCGCCTGAGATCTTCCTGACCCTGCTGGTCTGCCCTGGCCCTGGCCGCCGCCCTGACCTTGCTCCTGAAGCTTGCGGCGCCTGAGGTCTTCCTGGCCCTGCTGGTTGCCCTGGCCCTGGCCACCGCCCTGACCTTGCTCCTGCAGCTTGCGGCGCCTGAGGTCTTCCTGGCCCTGCTGGTTGCCCTGGCCCTGGCCACCGCCCTGACCTTGCTCCTGCAGCTTGCGGCGCCTGAGGTCTTCCTGACCCTGCTGGTTGCCCTGGCCCTGGCCACCGCCCTGACCTTGCTCCTGCAGCTTGCGGCGCCTGAGGTCTTCCTGACCCTGCTGGTTGCCCTGGCCCTGGCCACTGCCCTGACCTTGCTCCTGAGGATTACGGCGCTTGTGCTCCTCCTGGCCCTGACCCTGTTGTCCGCCTTGGCCCTGCTCGCCGCCTTTGCCTTTCTGGCGTTCGCGGCGCTTCTTCTCGTCCTCGGTCTCATTCGGCTGGTTCTGCGCCAGCATGATGCGTGCTTCGCTGCCCGTCCTGGGTTCGGCTTGAGCTCCGGCATAAGAGCCGGCAATCCCCATCACCGTCCCTACAAGAAAAACTGCGTACCTCGTTCGAATAAAGGGCATTTCCTGACCTTTCGTGTTACGTGCGCAAGCAAACGCTGCGCGCGGCTCTGGTCCAGAGCTGCGTTGCGTTGCGTTTATGCACGACAATCGCGTGCGGTTTGTGACTAAGGCATGAACGTCGAAGGCCCATCCCGTCTCGACCATTCCAAAACCGTTTGGGTGCTGAAGAAGTTCCGCCGCCGGGCTCGGTCGAAGGCTTAAGTCTCGAAGCCGCCATCCACGTTGAAGGTCGTGCCGGTGATGAACGCCGTTTCCTCGCCGGAAAGAAAAACCGCCATGCTGGCGACATCCTCCGGATGGCCATAACGGCCAAGCGCGGTCATCATGCTCATCAAACGGGCGTGGCGGCTGTCGTCCGGATTCATCTCCGTCGCGATGGGACCGGGCTGAATCGCATTCACGGTAATGCCGCGCGATGCCAGATCGCGGGCGAAGGCACGGGTCATGCCCGCAACCGCAAACTTGCTGATGGCGTAGAGTCCTATTCCTGGCGCAGGCACCCGCGCGCCGAAGGTGCTGCTCAGATTGATGATACGCGCGCCCCCCTGCATCAGTGGCACCGCCGATTTGATTGCGATATACGCACCGCGCAGATTGACGGCCATGACGCGGTCGAACTCCTCGTCCGTCGTATCGAGCAGGGGCCGCCGCTGGAAAATCCCTGCATTGTTGACCAGGATGTCCAGGCCGCCCAGCCGCTCATGCGCTTCTGCAACCGCCTGCCGCACCGCCTCGCCGTCGCCCGCATCCGCGCGGATCGCCTCGCCGCGCACGCCGAGCGCTTGAATGGCCTGCGCGGTCGCCTCGGCTTGGGCGCGGGAGTTGAAATAGGTGATGGCGACGTCCGCGCCCGCGCCCGCAAGTCCCCTGGCGATCGCGGCGCCGATGCCTCGGCTGGCGCCGGTCACCAGCGCCTTCCTGCCCGAAAGTCTGGTCACGATCTGCCAGCCCCCGCCGCCTAATCGACGCCCTCGATCAGCAGGATCTCGCCATCGGCGCATTGCTGCCGGATCGCAACCGCAGGCTGATATTCCGGCGAGCGATAGCAGGCGACCGCCTGCTCGAAACTATCGAATTCAATGAGGACATTGCGTGGCCGCGCTTCGCCTTCCATCGCCTCATACCGTCCGGCGCGCGCCAGAAAACGCGCCCCATATTTCTGGAACGCGGGGGCGGCGGTGCGTATATAATCCGGGTACATATCAGCATTGTTGACGGTGACATGCGCAATCCAATAGCCCTTCGGCATGAGATCCCTCCAGTTTTCGCGGAACCAAACGTAGCGTGCGGACCGGCCAAATGGAAGCGCCCAGCATCGATAGAGGGAGGCGGCTTTGATCCGGGTGCAGGCAGAGGATTTTGACTGCGGAGCCGAAATCCGCGCGCTGACCGCGGGGCGTGACGACATTGGCGCGGTAGTGAGCTTCACGGGCCTGGTGCGCCAGGGCGAGGGGCAGGCAGCTATCCGCGCGATGACGCTGGAGCACTACCCCGGCATGACGGAAAGCGAACTGTCGCGCATCGAGGCCGAGGCGCGGGATCGCTGGCCGCTCAGCGCCTGCACCATCATTCACCGGCACGGGCGATTGATGCCGGGCGACAATATCGTCCTGGTGATCACCGCGTCGGCGCATCGGCGCGCCGCCTTCGAAGCGGCCGAGTTTCTGATGGATTACCTCAAAACCAACGCGCCGTTCTGGAAAAAGGAGCAGCCGCAGCAGGGCGAGGACAATTGGGTGACCGCCAAAACGGCCGACGGTGCCGCGGCGGGGCGCTGGCGCAAGCGCACCGCAACGGCAGAGTGAGCCACACTTATTTGGCCGGCTTCAGATGTTCCTGGAGCCTCGGCATGATCTCGACGAAATTGCAGGGCCGATGGCGCGAATCGAGCTGCAATCGAAGAATGCCCTCCCACGCATCGCGGCAGGCGCCCGGCGATCCCGGAACGCAGAACACATAGGTGCCGTTGACGACGCCGCCCAGCGAGCGCGATTGCACGGTGGACGTCCCGACCTTCTGAAAGCTGATCATGTGCATCAGCACGGAAAAGCCGTCGATCTCCTTCTCGAAAAGCGGACGAACCGCTTCCGGCGTCACGTCCCGGCCGGTCAGGCCGGTGCCTCCCGTGGTGATGACGGCGTCGATCCCCGGATCGGCGGCCCAGCGCTTGACAAGAGCCTGGATCTGGGCTGGCTCGTCCCTCAGAAGGGTACGCTCGGCGAGCTGATGGCCATCCTCAGTCAGCAGATCGGCGAGCAAGGCGCCAGACGTGTCGTCGTCGAGGCTGCGCGTGTCGGACACGGTGAGAATCGCGATCCTCACCGGCTTGAACACCCTTGTCTCGTCAATGCCTGCCATGGCTGACCCCGCTGCGCTCTGGCGTGTCTACCGGACCTTCCGCAAGCTTAGCGCGAAAGCGCTATCGTCGCCACCGCGACATAGCGGCCGGCGCCGGGATCGAACTGCGTGATGGTCAGAGACTGTTTCGAAGAGCCCGAAACCTTGATGGCGAAGCGGCCTTTGAAATTAGGCCCGTCAACGCTGAGATTGAGCTTTTCGCCGCTGATCGTGCCGTTGACGCTGCCCGTATTGTTGGCGACCTTCTCCGTCCAGTTGCCGCTGACCGCATCGCCGTCGCAGTTTACGTCGGCGCCCGCTTCGAACTTATAATCGGTGCCGGCGCAGGAGATCTTCTGCGACACACGCGCTCCGCTGCCGGAATAATTGACGCGGCATGTAATGCGCTCTTCGGCGCCGCCGATCGGCTTCACCGTGCCTGATCCGCGCCACGCGCCGTTGAGATTCTTGATCAGCGACTGCGCCTGCGGATTGCAGGCAGCGGCAAGCTGGCCGACCGATGCACCCATACCGACGGCCATAACGGCCAGGCTCGTCAGACCCGCTTTGAAGAGATGTGCCATTTTTTTGATACCCTTTGCCCTATGATGTTCCCTGAGCCAAAGCCCATCGATTTCCAATGCACCAATGCCGGTCCGGCGGCAATGACCTAACGCATGCAATGGTGGCGTTAACATAGGAAGCGCAGCGGTTCAGCAAAACCAGCGCGTGCTCGATGCACGGCATTTCTCGGCATCAGGCGATTTTCGGCCACAGCGCATGAAAATGATGAACCGGCCCGCGCCCGTGGCCGATGCCCAGTTCATCGGCTTGAATCAGCGCGTTCGTCAGGTACATCTTTCCCTCCCGCACCGCATCCAGCACGGTTCCGCCTCTGGCCAGCCGCGCCGCAATCGCAGACGCCAGCGTACAGCCCGGTCCCGTGGGTATTTTTCGTGCGGACCCGGTCGGCCGCAAGCCGCACGATGTTGGTGCCGTCGAGAAAAATGTCGACAGCCTCACGCCCGCTGCCATGGCCGCCTTTCATGAGAACGGCTTTCGGACCGAGCGACAGCAACAGCTCGCCCTGGCGCACCATCATCGACTCGTCGACCGCTTCGGCCGCCCCAAGCAGGCGCGCTGCTTCTGGGAGGTTCGGCGTGATGATGTCCGCGATCGGCATGAGGTGCGACCGGAGCGCGAACTCCGCCCCCGGGTCGAGCAGCGGATCGCCGCTCCCCGCCACCATCACCGGATCGAGCACGATCGGAGCGCCCCGCCACCGGCCGAGCGCGTCAGCGACAATGACAACCGCCGCTTCATTGCCAAGCATGCCGATCTTCACCGCGCCGACCGCGAGATCGGCAAAGACCGCGTCCATTTGCGCGCGGATGAATTCGGGTGGCACCGCGTGAATTGCCGTGACGCCGGTGGTATTTTGAGCCGTCAGCGCGGTGATGACCGAGGCGCCATACACCCCCAGCGCCGAAAAGGTCTTCAGATCCGCCTGAATGCCGGCGCCGCCAGAAGAATCCGAGCCTGCAATCGTGAGGGCAATGGGCGTTTTCATGGTCGTTGTAGATAGGCGTTGAAACGGGGCTGCGCGAGCCCGCTGGTAAAAATGCGCACAGCTTGTGTCGCGCGCGCAATGAAATCGCAACCTATTGTGGTGACAATATTTCCGCTCAATCGCCGCGGCTACGGACGAACGGCCGGCGTCTCGATCGGCAGGCCGTTGCCGCGCCAGGCGAGATAGAGTTCCAGCCCTACATATTCAGATGATCCAGCCTCCAAAGGCTCCGCCCGCATCAGGCCGAAACAGGCGTCGAACCTTTCGTGCAGGGATACGAACGTTTTGGTCCCCGTCTGATATTCGGGAAAGCCGTTTGAATGGCCCTGGCCGATGAATGAGCCGCGCAAGGACTGAGTATAATGCCTGTTATGGCAGAGGCCGCAGGACATGCCGAGCTGACCGATCCGTGTGTTATAAAGCTGCTTGCCGGCGTCGAAGGCCGGTTTTGCGGGGCCATCGATCTGCACATTCACCGGACTACCCCGGGACTGCATGCGCAAAAACGCCGTCATCGACAGCAATTCATCGGAACCATAGGCCCAGGGCGAAGCCTGCATCTTTTCTTCACGGCACATGTTGATGCGCTGCTCAAGATTGACGACACGCCCGGCCGCACTGTCGAATTTGGGGTAGGCCGCGGCTCTGCCCCGCATGGTTTCGCCAGCGCCGTTATGGCAGGTGGCGCAGGCTTTCCGCGCGCCGCCGTCAGACTTCGCCCCAGAGGCGTTCGCCTGACTGCACCCAGCGGAAGCCCGGATTGTCGAAATCATCGTCCTGCAGCGCGCGCGTTTCCAGCGAGCTGAAATAATAGCCCGAAATCAGATTGCCCAGCGGATTATCTGCGTCCTTGGGGGGAATGGATTTCCGCTCCTGCGCCCAGGTGCCTTGCGAAATCGGCAGCAACATCATTGCCAACCCGATTATAGCGGCCAGATGCGGCCTGCTCGTCATGCTCATGCGGATGTGTGCCTTACGGTCATCGCAGGTCTTTCAGAAATGCAATGACGTCCTCGACCTCGCCCGCTGCAAGCAGCGTCTGAGCGGCAAGGCTTTGCGGAATGCGCTGAAACTCGGAGGTGGTGTGGAAGGCTGGCATGACGGTATCCGGATAGAGCACCTTCGGATCGACGATGATCTGGCGCAGTTGGGCTTCGGTGAAGCGGCCGCCGACGCCGTTCAGGTTTGGGCCGACATCCCCATGGGCCGGTTCCTCGCTTAGCGCGGGCACGCGGTGGCAGGCAAGGCAATTCCCCTTCTGCTTGTCAATAATCACCAGCCGGCCGCGCGCCGGATCGCCAATCGAGCCGGTCAGCGATTGCGTGATCCCAACGAGTTCGGCCGGTGACGGGGCCCTGGCGAACGCCGCCATCTGGTGGAAATAGCCTGCGGTCTTGGGCTTGCATTCGAGCGCGTCCGCGTCACGGCGATACGGCCGAAAAGACCAGCACGGCCAGAGCGAGCGCTGCGCTTGCCGATAATGATCGGCCCCGCCACTCCTGCTTCCCGATGCAGCCGCGCAACATTGTCACTGTCCTGCCTCCCTGTTGCCGCCACTTTAGTGCAGGCGCGGTTTCCTTGCCAGCGCTGCATCGCCCTTAACCGGAGTTGCGGGCGGGCGCGACGCGTGCATTCGGATGAGCGCAAAATCCGGCGGTTGCCGGGATTGACAAGCTTTGGCGCATCCTTATAGTGCGCCCACGCGGCGAGCTTTGCTCGGCCCGCGCAAGGTGCGCTGCCCCAGGCTCATAAGTCTAAAAATGGCGATCAAGTCCGCGGCTTTGGCCGTGGCGCCGATGGGCGCGTGAAGACAGGAAAAGGTCAAGATCATGTACGCTGTCATTCGCACAGGCGGCAAGCAATACCGGGTTGCTCCGGACGATGTCCTCGACATCGAGAAGATTTCCGGCGAAGTCGGTGACATCGTCGAATTTGGTGAAGTGCTGCTGCTGGGCGGCGATGGCGAGCCGCAGCTTGGCTTGCCGCTTGTTGCCGGCGCTACCGTGGCGGCCGAGGTCGTCGAGCACCATCGCGGCGAGAAGATCATCGTCTTCAAAAAGAAGCGCCGCCAGAACTACCGCCGCAAGAACGGCCATCGTCAATCGCTGACGACCGTCCGCTTTACCGAAATCCTCACCAATGGCGAGAAGCCGAAAAAGAGCGCCGCCAAGGCGAAGTCCAGCGAAGCCGCGCCGAAAAAGACCAAGGCCGCCGGGTTCAATGATGACGTCTCGCTCATCGGCGGCGTCGGCCCGGTGCTCGAAAAGAAGCTGGCGGCGCTGGGCGTTACCTCGCTTAAGCAGATCGCCGAATGGAGCGCCGCCGACATCGAACGAATCGATGAGGAACTCGCCTTCAAGGGCCGCATCGACCGTGAGGAATGGGTGCAGCAGGCCAAGGACCTCATCGCCGGCAAGCCGCCGCGCGCCAAGATCGATCAGGAAGCCGCCGAAAAGGCCGCTGACAAGTCCAAGAAATAGGAGCCGATATCATGGCACATAAGAAAGCAGGCGGCTCATCGAGAAACGGCCGCGATTCGGCCGGCAGGCGCCTTGGCGTGAAGAAATATGGCGGCGAACGCGTCATTCCCGGCAATATCATCGTGCGTCAGCGCGGCACCAGATGGCACCCCGGCACCGGGGTCGATATAGGCCGCGATCATACGATTTTCGCCGTGCAGGAAGGCCAGGTCGAATTTCAGGCGCGCGGCGGTGGCAAGATTTACATTTCGGTCGTCGGGGCGGAAGGCGCCGAAGCCTGAGCCGATCTGCGACCAATGCAACTGGGCGGAATGGGCGAAGGACTTGGCGCTGAAGCGCTACGCGCGCCGATCGTAACGCGGCGGCTGGTCCTTCGCCCGCCCGTCGCGGCCGATCTCGTCGCGATTTCCCGGCTCATCAATGATCCAGTGATCGCGCAGAACACAACTCTTATACGCTACCCCTATCCTGTAATCTCAGGGCGACAATGGATCGCCTCCGCTCACGCGGCGGCAGCGGCTTCGTTCCATATTCCTTTTATGATGACGCTACGATCCAATCCGCGCCTGATCGCGGGCAGCATCGGCATCAGCTTCGACTGTTCACAGATCCCGACCATTGGCTATTGGATCGCCAAGCCCTATCGGCGCCGGGGTTTTACCGCGGAGGCGGCGCGCGCCGTCATCCACTTAGCCTTTGCGCAGACCGATGCACCAGCCGTCGCCGCGAGCGCGAGAACGTCGAACGTTGCGTCTCAGCGCGTACTGCGAGGCGCAGGAATGCGGCGCGTCGGTTATGGGCGGATCAATTCGGCTCAGCTCGGCCGCTATGTGCCCAGCGTCATCTATCGGCTGGACCGCGGCGCGTGGGAACAGACGCGGGTCTCGCCTCACGCAAGAGCATGATCGTTTCAAACGGAGCCGATCACGCTCTAGTATTCTTTGTTTTCGCACGATTTTTCGAGAAAACCGGTGTCTCCTTTTCCCGATCGTGCTCTAGGTTTGGCACCGCCGAAGCGCCGCAAATCGCGACCAGCCAGCATTTTAGCTTTGCATCGGATTATCCCAAGTGCGTAGATTTTTGGATCCGACGCATCACGCCGCCTCGGGATCGCCGAGGGCATCGATCCGTGCGCCGGCCTCCTCGCCGAAAATCATCCGGAAGCCTTTGGCGGTGTCCATATATTCGCGCATGATGGCAATCAACCCGCCTTCCAGCTCGAAGATGAAGCAATAGTCATTATCGTAGCGGCGCCCGTTGAACAGTGTCGCCCGCATGCGCTCCTCGACGATGACGACATTGCCGGCGGCATAGACGCCCCTGAAATCGATTGTCCGGTCATGCGGGAAAATCCTGGGCACCTCGTTGGCGATGAAATCGGCGATCCTGCCGGCGCCTTTGAGGCCGGTAGCACCGGTGAGATTGCCGCTCTCGTTCGCCACTAGCGCCGTTGCATTTCGATGCTGCGCGATCCAGACGGCGTCCTCGCGGAAATATTGGCGGATTTGCTCGGAATCGCGCGTCCCGAAGGCTTTCCACGTGTCGATGATGATGCGCTTGTTTTCGTCAGCGGTCATGATTCGGTCTCCTTTCATTCTTGCAGTAGAAACCGCATGGATCGTCGGCCGTCTGGCGATTTCCGGACGGCATCGTCTCGGGCGCGCGGGACTGCTGACGATGTCCGAAAACCGCTAGACAATGCGCGGAGCGCTCGCCACATTCCAGCGCATGGATATGGATCATGACGCCTGCTACCGCGCGATCAGCCTGCGCGATGCCCGCTTCGACGGGCGGCTGTTCACCGGCGTGAAGACCACCGGCATCTATTGCCGGCCGATCTGCCCGGCGCGCACGCCGCTCTCGCATAATGTCACCTTCTACCCCACCGCCGCCGCCGCTCAGGAGGCCGGATTCCGCCCTTGCCTGCGCTGCCGCCCCGAAACCGCACCTGATCTGGGCGCGTGGCGCGGATCATCCAATACGGTGTCGCGCGCGCTGGCGCTTATCGAGTTGGGCGCGCTGGACGAGGCCGATGTGGATACGCTGGCGGGCCGCCTCGGCGTGGGGGAGCGCCAGCTTCGGCGGCTGTTCCGGCAGCATCTTGGCGCATCGCCGGTCGCGGTCGCGCAGACGCGCCGCGTGCTGCTTGCCAAGCAACTCATCCACGAGACACGGCTGCCAATGGCGGAAATCGCATTCGCGTCGGGATTCGGCAGCATCCGCCGCTTCAACGAAACCTTTCAGGCGCTGTTCGGGCGCCCGCCCGGCGCGCTGCGGCGGTCGAGCCAAGCCGACGTTTCCGCCGGACCGCGCGGCGAGGTGAGCCTGCTGTTGCGCTACCAGCCGCCCTATGACTGGAACGCGATGCTGAGCTTCCTGGCCATGCGCGCCATTCCGGGCATCGAGCACGTCACGCAGGGCGAATGGTCGCGCACGATCGATATAGGCGGCCAGCAGGGTACCGTCGCGGTGCGGCCTGCCGATGGCCATGCGCTGGGCGTGACGATCTGCTTTCCGAAGCTGACGGCGCTGCCACTGATCATCGCGCGGCTGCGCCGGGTGTTCGACCTGGCCGCCGATCCGCGCTCCATCGCAACGCATCTGGCTCAGGACCCGGCCCTTGCGCCCCTGGTCGCGGCCCGGCCGGGGCTGCGGGTGCCAGGCGCCTGGGACGGCTTCGAGCTGGCGGTGCGCGCGGTGCTTGGGCAGCAGATCACCGTGTCGGCCGCCCGCGCGCTCGCCGGGAAGCTTGTGGCGGCCCATGGCGAAGCGCTCGCCATGCCGGCCGGCGCGCTGACGCATGTATTTCCGCGCGCCGACGCCATTGCGGCGGCGGACCTTACGGCGCTCGGCATGCCGCGGGCGCGCGCGGCGGCACTGTCGGCGGTCGCTGCCGCGCTGATCGCCGATCCGGACCTGTTCGGCGCGCGCCGCAGCCTGGAAGAGGCCATCGAAACATTGCGCGCGATCAAGGGGGTCGGCGATTGGACCGCCAATTACATCGCGCTGCGCCAGCTTCGCGAGCCGGACGCCTTCCCCGCCGCCGATATCGGGCTGATGCGCGCGCTATGCGACGAAACCGGACGTCGCCCGACTGCACGGGAGCTGACCGAACGCGCCGAGAGCTGGCGGCCGTGGCGGGCCTATGCGGCGCAGCATCTTTGGGCGTCAGCCTGACCGAATCGCGCCGAGGCCCGGCCTTTAATCTTCCAGCTTGCGTGCCTCTTCGGGAAGCATGATCGGCACGCCATCGCGGATCGGAAAAGCCAACCCGGCGGCTTCGCTGATGAGTTCCTGCCGCTCGCGGTCATAGCGCAGCGGCGTCTTGGTGAGCGGGCACACAAGCACTTCCAGGAGACGCGGATCGACGCTGCGGCTCGTTTCCTTCTGGTCCATTCAGGCAGCCTTTCGTCGCAATCCACTTGCCGCGCAACCGGCGCCACGTTAAACCGCATCGGCGCCATGAACAAGACAGACCGGCCGGATGGGCGCGCAGGCCAATTCCCTATATTTGGAAGAAACGCTAACGCTCTGAACCGGATTGATGTAAAGTTCGGCAACGTTCCGGCTATGGGGCAATGTGTGGGCATCCTGCGCACACTGGGGCAGTCCAAATTGGTTAGTGACCGCTCGAGCGGTACCCTGAGGCTTGTGAAACTCGCAATCCTGAACATTGCTTAATCGCTCCAGCCCCTTGCCCGCATGGGCCAGTTGCGGGCATGAGAGCCAAGAAACGCCGTGCTTCGCCGCCGCCGCCTCGATACCGGCTTTGTCCGCGACCGCCACGCGAATGGGAGAAACGTATGATTTTGAGTCCACGGCGCCTCGTCAGTAAATTCAGGCCTCGCGCGCTCCGTGGCATGCCACCTATCGCCTTCCCGTTCCGCAACAAGCGCGGCAAGCGCATCCCCATCATCCCGATCGGACGGATGCCGAAAATCTACGGGCGGATCGGCAATCTGGAAGTCCGGCTGGCGCGCTCGCGCGGCGATCTGCGCCGGGCGCAAAAGCTACGCTACGAGGTGTTCTACGAGGAAATGGACGCCATTCCGAACGCCGCCGCCATGCTCAGCCGGCGCGATGAGGACCCCTATGACGAGATGTGCGATCATCTGCTGGTCGTGGATCACGGCGATATGGTGGTTGGGCGCAATCCGTGGAAGAAACGGCCGCGGGTCGTCGGAACATACCGTGTGCTGCGCCAGGACATGGCCGAACGTCATGGCGGGTTCTACACGCAGAGCGAATACAATATCGCGCCGCTGCTGGCCGCGAAAGGGCGTGACAATTACTTCATCGAACTCGGCCGTTCCTGCGTGCTGAAGCCGTACCGGAACCGGCGCACGGTTGAGCTGCTGTGGCATGGCGTATGGACTTACGCGCGCGAGCACGGCGTCGATGTGATGATCGGCTGCGCCAGTTTCCCAGGCATTGATCCCAAGCGGCACGCTCTGGCGCTCAGCTATCTGCATCACAACGCGATGGCGCCGAAGGAGTGGCGCGTCAAGGCGCATGACCGCCTGTTCGTGAACATGAATATGGTGAATGCCAGAGACATCGATCCGAAGGCGGCGATCAAGGCCATGCCGCCGCTGATCAAGGGCTATCTGCGCCTTGGCGCCTATATTGGCGAAGGCGCGGTGGTCGACCGGCAGTTCGGCACCACCGATGTGCTGATCATCCTGCCCGTCGAAGCGATTGATTCGCGCTATTTCGGGCATTTCGGCGCCCCGGACGAGACCTCCTCGGCGCTGATGGCGCCGGGTAGCAAGCGCCTGAGCTGACAACGGTTTTTGCCCCATAGCGGGCCATGGCGGCTGGCAGAATCTCCACCCTTATTCCCTCCGCGGTTGCGCGGCTGTAGACTCTGGGCGCGCCTTCATAGCGGGCGCGGCCGGTGGGTGGGGATCGTGGCGGCGCATGGATGAATTCGGGTCACTCGCAGGCGTCATCGCCCTATGGATCGGCGTAAGCTGCGGCCTCTGGTGGCTGCATCGGCGCTCGGTCCACGCCAGACAGCGGCGCCAGATGCGGCAGGCGGCGCGCGCGACCGTCTATACCGGCGATGCGCAGAAAATCTTCGATGCGATTCGGGACTTCCCGCGATCCTCCGGCGCGGCGCTCAGCGAGGAGACGCACGCGCTGCTGAAGCGCGTCCAGGCGCGCAGCGCCTTTTTCGACAAGGTGAACGCGCTGCGCGTCGATATGCTCGCCGGCTTTGGCATGGACGACTATCCGCCGCTTTCCGAAATTCTGCACATCCGGCGCGACCTTTGGGCCGCCAGCGAAATCGTGCTGGTCGAAGATCTGAGCAGCTTCGGCGAAAGCTTTGCCGAGCCCGGCGCTTACGAGCGCCTGCGCGCTGAAGCCGCCGCCTTACTGTTCAAGGCGGGCGGCTCGGGGGCGGCTGACGAGGATGTCATCGATTTGCGGCTGTCCCTGGCGCGCGGCGAGGCGGAGCGCTTCGTCCCGGAGCTGAAGGACGCCATACGCCTCGCGCGCGAACGCGACCGGCTGCCGAGTTTTGCGGAAATCATCGCCTATCCGATTGCCGCGATCCGAGCGGTGCCGGCCAAGATCGGCGTCGCGCGGGGCTTTCTTGCGGAATTCTACCGCTATGCCGCCGAGATCGCCGGGGCGATCCGCCGGTCGGAGGCGATGGAGCGGGGCGTCGGCGAATTGCGCCGAGCCCAGGAGGAACTGCCGCGACGCCTCGTCACCGGCTTCGAGCGCGCCTCGGCTACCGCCCGGCAAAGCGCCAGCGGACTGCGCCAGCATTATGATTTCCTCGTCACCGCGCATGATTTTCAAGCGAAATATGAGCAGGCACTGCGCCGTGCGCCGCAGATCACCGAACGCGGGCGCCAATTCATCGCGCGGCTGGAACTGGCCGAACGCTCGGAGCGGCTGCGGCTGACCTCAGCGAATGTTCTGATCTGGCTAGCACGTCAGCTTGCGACAGGGTTGGCCCATTTCATTGCGGGATTGCAGACCATGCAAGCGGCGCTCAGCGAAACGCCGCCCGGTGCGCTGGCTGCTTTGCTCGTCGCTCCCACTCCGGTGCGCGGGCGGCATCTGCCGGCGTTCCGTTCGTATCAGATGGCGCTGGGGGCGAGCGGTTTGAGCGAGCAGCGGCCTCGGCGGCCCAATATGCAGGAGGACGGTTTCGTGGCGAAACACGCGAAAGCCCAGACATCGAAAACGGCGTCGGTGGCGAAGGGCAAGCCCGCGGCAGCGGCAAGGAAGTCGATCAAGGCGGCAAAGGCCGCGAAGCAGCCGGATGCGCCTGTCGCAAAGTCCGCTGCGCGCGTTGAGCCGGCGGCTGTCATTGCCAAAGCGACGGCTGTCAAGCCCGGCGGCAAGTCGGACATTCGACCTCTGCCGGGTCCGTCAGCGGATCATGCGGCTGTAACTGGGCCTGACGTCGTTCACACGGCGGCAAGCCCGCCGCCCGTTGCGGCGCCCGCCGCAAAAGAAGCGCCCAAACAGCCGAAACGAGGCGCGAAACCCGCCCGCTTGCAGCCCCCCGAACCGATACCCGCCTTGCGCGGCCTCGGGTCCGAGCCGGCCGCGCCCGCCACGGCTGCGGAACCCGACTCGCGATCGGCCAAACGGACCGCAAAGCGCCATGCGGAGCCGATCGTCGCACGGCCTTCGCCACCGGCGCCGGCCGAACCCGCGGCAGCGGAGCCCGTCGCTGCGGCGTTGCCGCCGCCCGCAAAGCGGCGCTCCCTGCTCGATCGCCTGCTGGGCCGCCGACCCGCCGAACCGACCATCGGCGACCTGCTGGCCGCCGCCTGGGAACGCGAGCATGCCGCCGAGGCGAGCGACACCGCTGCGCCGCCCACACCGTCCGAGACAGCGCCGACGCTTCTGGGTAAGCTATCGGAACTCCCGAATGAGGATCTCGCCGAGGCGATCGCGGAGGACGACGATACCCCGGACGAGCTGGGCGAAGATGAGACCGATGCCGATGATGCCGATGACGACGATCCGGAATCGCTGACCTCCAGCGTCATGGAAGTGCAGACCAGGCTGGCAGCGAAAGCCCCCCAGATCCGCAGCTTTCCCTGGCTGCGGGGATAGGATGCGTCATGTTCGTCAAGTTTTTCCATGGGTTGCGTGAGGCGGGCGTGCCCGTCAGCCTGCGCGAATATCTCTCGCTCATGGAAGCGGTCGAAGCCGATCTGGCCGGCAAGCGCGTCGAGGATTTTTACTACCTCTCCCGCACCGCTCTGGTGAAGGACGAACGCAATCTCGACAAGTTCGACCGTGTCTTCGGCTCGGTGTTCGAGGGTCTGGAGCTAATGAGCGAGGCCGCCAACGCCGCGATCCCGGCGGAATGGCTGCGCGCCGTCACCGAGCGCGTATTCACCGACGAGGAAAAGGCGCAGATCGAAGCGCTCGGCGGCTGGGAGAAAGTGCTGGAGGAGCTGACGAAGCGCCTTCAGGAACAAAAGGGCCGTCATGAAGGCGGGTCAAAATGGATCGGCACCGGAGGCACCTCGCCTTATGGGGCCTATGGTTACAATCCGGCCGGCGTGCGTATCGGCCAGGCTGGAAACCGCAATTTCCGCGCTATGAAAGTGTGGGACAAGCGCGAGTTCCGCGATCTGGACGACAGCGTCGAACTCGGCATCCGCAACATCAAGCTGGCGTTGCGGCGGCTGCGGCAGTTCGCGCGCGAGGGCGCGGCGGAGGAGCTGGACCTGGACGCGACCATCAAATCCACCGCGCATCAGGGCTATCTCGATCTCGCCTTCCGCCCCCAGCGGCGCAATACGGTGAAGGTGCTGCTGTTCTTCGACGTCGGCGGCTCGATGGACTCGCATATCAAGATTTGCGAGGAACTGTTCTCCGCGGCACGCACCGAATTCAAACACATGGAGTATTTCTACTTCCACAATTGCGTCTATGAAACGGTTTGGCGCAACAATGGCCGCCGCAACACCGAGCGCCAGCAGACCTGGGACGTGCTGCACACCTATCCCGCCGATTACAAGCTGATATTCGTCGGCGACGCCTCGATGAGCCCTTACGAGATCGCCATGCCCGGCGGCTCGGTCGAACATTGGAACGAGGAACCCGGCGGCGCCTGGGTCGAACGCATGACCGGGATCTACAAAAGCGCGGTCTGGCTGAACCCGGTCGCCGAGCACCTCTGGAGCTATACGCCCTCAATCGAGCTGATCGGGCAGCTCATGGGCGGCCGCATGTTCCCGCTAACGCTGGAAGGCATCGATGGGGCGATGCGGGAGCTGATGCGTTAACGGGCGGTTACGACCGGCTGCCGCCACCGATAGGTGACAGCCGATGCTTGGCATTTTGAGGGGGAGAAGTAACGGAATTTCATCCTCAAGCTGCGACGCTGTATGGCCGAGACCATGGCAGTGCGATTTGCATGCCCCACCCAGCCGCGAAAGAAGGAAGCGGTATGCCCGTCAAAGGTCTGCGCATCGGAACGAAGCTCGCCATCGCATCGGGCCTCGGTGTTCTACTTGTCGCGGGCATGCTCTTGAACCAATGGCGCAGCGACAAGGGGGGGCCGACGCCGTGCGCAGCATGACGGTTCGGAGGCAGATTGCGTTCGATGCCGCGGGATCGCAAAGTCATATTCGCCAGGCGCAAAGCAAAATCGCCGAGATCAGGCTACAGAGTACTGTCGGGGGCGTGAACGAACTCGCTGCGTCCATGCGTGAAGCCATCGCGGAGGGCGAAAAGGAGGTCGACGACGCGCTCGGCCTCGCCGCGATTTCGATGCATCGCGAATCGCTTGAGAACATCAAAGCGCTCGGCGCGCAGTACAAGAGCGCCGCCGAAGATCTGGTTTCCGCGCAGCTCCGCCGGCTCGATGTCATCCAGAAAAGTAATGAGTTCGCCCTGGACTGGACCAAGGAAATCAGCGCCTTCGCGAGCGCAACCACGCTGGCCGCCCTGCCGAACGGCGAAGCTATCGAAATGCATCTGATGCAAGCTACCGCAGATTTCAACGCAGCACGCGCCGACATATGGCGGTTCGGATTCACCGGCGAGAAAGCGTGGGCCGAGACGGCAACAAAGAAAAGCGCGCTTGCCATCGAATCATTGGAAAAAGCCGGACGGCTCGACGTAATCGGAGCGTTTACCGTGTCGCTCAACCGGCTGTTAGGATCGACTCAGGAATTATCCGCGCTGTCCGATGCATGGGTCGAGGCCGAGGAAGGGGTGGCGTCCCTCGTAGGTGAGCGCCTGATGCCGCTCAACGCGCAGCGTGTCGCCTTGGAAGAGCAGGTCGTAACAGCCGCGCATGCCGGCGCCGAGAAGACCGCGGCGGCCGCCGTTGAGCTGAGAAATCGCGCCCGCGCCACTGGCATTGTGATTGGCGGCGCGATCGTGCTGCTGCTCATCGGCTCGGCGGTTTTTTCGATCATCACGATTGCGCGGCCAGTACGCCGCATCGGCGATGTGCTGTTGGAGCTGGCGCGCGGCAACAAAACGGTGGAGGTGCCGTATGCCGACCGCCGCGATGAAGTGGGCGACAACGCCCGCGCAGCCCGCACCTTCAAGGAAAGTCTTCTCCGCATGGAGAGCATGGAATCCGACCATAAGGCGGCTGAATTGCGAGCCGCCGCCGAGCGCAAGACCGAGTTGCGCAGGCTGGCGGCCTCGTTCGAGGAAGCCGTCGGCGCCATCGTCAACACGGTGGCTTCCGCCGGCGCCAAGCTGACGGCCGCGGCCGAGCAACTTACAAACTCTGCCAATCAGACAAGCGACCAGAGCACCGCCGCCGAAGCATCCTCCGACGAGGCTTCCGTCAATGTAAACTCGGCGGCCGCTGCCGCCCACGAGTTGATCGCTTCGATCGCGGAAATCACCAAGCAGATCCATCATTCGAGCACCATCGCCAGCAAGGCTTCGGCGGAATCGGAGGCGACCAGCGCCCAGGTGGAAGAATTGGCCGGTGCGGCGGAGAAGATCGGCAGCATCATCGGGATCATCTCCGACATCGCGGCGCAAACAAATCTCCTTGCCCTCAATGCCACGATCGAGGCGGCGCGGGCCGGCGAAGCGGGCAAGGGCTTTGCGGTCGTTGCCGGTGAGGTCAAGGCGCTGGCCCAGCAGACCTCAAAAGCCACCGCCGAGATCGGCGCGCAGATCGGCCACATCCAGATTTCCACCGCGCGGGCGGCCATTACCATTGGTGACATCACCAGGACCATCACGGAGGTGGACGGCGTCGCTGCCTCGATCGCCGCTGCCGTAGCGCATCAGGGCACGGCAACCCAGGACATTGCCCGCAGCGTCGGCCGCGCGAAGCGGTGGAACCGCCGTACGCATCCGGTCAGGGACCGGGTGGGCGACCTATCAGGCGGCCTGAACCTGCGTCGGCTGCTGACGTAGTGCTTTCCAGTTCCACGGCAGTAGCTCGGCGATGCGCTGGGCCGGATGGTCGGCGATGCGGGTAAGGACATCCGCGAGCCAGGCGCGCGGGTCGACATCATTCAGCCGACATGTCTCAATGAGGGTGTAAAACACCGCGGCGCGTTGCCCGCCGGAATCGCTGCCGCAGAACGTCCAGTTCCGCCTTCCGACAGCGAGAACGAGTTATGCCAATTCGAGGTGGCTCCCCGATGCTGACAGAGTGTAGCGCGAGCGAGATCGATTTTGGAAGAGCTGGCGGACGGCAGGTGGTCGCGGATTTCGATGGCGGCATGGTGTCCTCGGACGCTGGCGCTCTCCTGCTCGGGGAGACGGACAAGGCGATCCGGCTCATCGATCGCTTTGCCTCCTGCTTTCGCGATCAACGCCATCGCGCCTACGTGTTGCATGACGTGAAGACCTTGGTCGCGCAGCGGGTGTTCGGCCTGGCGCTGGGCTATGAGGACCTCGTCGACCATGACGAGTTGCGCCGTGATCCGGTTCTGGGCGTGCTGCTCGGCAAGTTCGAGCGCGGGGCTGAGGCGCCGGCACCGCTGGCAGGCAAGAGCACGCTGAACCGTCTCGAGCACGCTCCGGCCGAGAGCGCCGTATGAGCGCTATCACAGGATCGGCCACGACGGCACGTCGATTGAGGCGCTGTTCGTCGACTTATTTCTCGACGCGCACAGCAGGCCGCCGCGTGAGATCGTGCTCGACCTCGACGCCACCGACGATCCGCTGCACGGCCATCAGGAAGGCCGGTTCTTCCATGCTATTACGACTGTTATTGTTACCTGCCGCTCTACGTCTTCTGCGGCCGTCATCTTCTGGCCGCCAAGCTTCGACGCTCGAACATTGACGGCAGCGCCGGCGCGGTCGAAGAGACAGCGCGCCTCGTCGGCCGGATCCGGGGGCGCTGGCCGAAGGTGAAGATCATTTTGCGCGCCGATTCCGGCTTCGCCAGGGAGGCCCTGATGGTCTGGTGCGAGGCCCACAAGGTCGACTACGTCTTTGGCCTCGCCCGTAACGCGCGTCTGGAGGTGCGCATCGCGAAGGCGCTGGCCGAGGCGCGACGGCTGTCGGAGGCCGCGGACGGCAAGCCGGCGCGGGTGTTTCGGGATTTCCTATGGTCGACGAAGGACTCCTGGTCACGCCGCCGCCGCGTGATCGGCAAGGCGGAATGGACCGGCGGGGATGCCAATCCGCGCTTTCTCGTCACCTCGCTGAAGCCCGGTGCCTGGACCGCCAGGCCGCTCTACGAGGATCTCTATTGCGCGCGCGGCGAGATGGAGAACCGCATCAAGGAAGCGCAGGGCGATCTGTTCGCCGACCGCACCTCGGCGGCGACGATGCGGGCCAACCAACTGCGCCTGTGGTTTGCCTCGATAGCTTACGTGCTCCTCTGCGCGCTGCGTCGGATTGGCCTCGCTCACACGCAGTTCGCCGCCGCGACCTGCGGCACGATCCGGCTGAAGCTGCTGAAGATCGGCGCGCTGGTGAAAATCAGCGCGCGTCGGGTCAAGATTGCCTTCGCCTCCGCCTGTCCGTCCGCCGCGGAATGGCGTCTCGCCGCGGCGCGGCTCGCGCATGCTCGCGGCTCCCCCGCTTGACGCGCGAAACTGCGACGCGCCTCTCTCGCGGTACCCCCCCGAGGCCCACTGGAGACAGAAGAAGCCGAGCCGATTGCCGAAGCCAATCGCGCAGTCTGCGCCACCCGCACGCACGTTACGCGTCAACATCCTCGGCAAATCGCCCAGATGACCACGTAAGGGCTTCAGACGCGTGAGAAATGCAGGCTAGGGGTGATCACGATGGACACGATCGGCAGGGTTCGCCGTGCGTACTGGGTTCAGGGCAAGACGATCAAGGCGATCTGCCGTGAGCTGAAGCTTGCGCGTGAGACGGTTCGGCGGATTGTTCGCAGCGGCAAGACTTCAGCGATGCCGGTTTATGAGCGCAAGGAGCAGCCGTTTCCCAAGCTTGGTTTGTTCCTGGAGCAGCTTGATGCTCTGTTGTCGGAGAATGCGGGCAAACCGAAGCGCGACCAGCTGACGATGAAGCGGATATCTATGAGCGGCTGCGCGAGGCGGGCTATGGGGGCTGTTACGACGCGGTGCGCCGCTATGCGCGAAGCTGGCGCCAGCGCCATGCGGCATCGACTGCAGTTGCCTACGTGCCGTTGAGCTTTGCACCGGGTGAAGCTTACCAGTTCGACTGGAGCCACGAGATTGTCATCCTGGACGGCGTGACGATGCATGTGAAGGCGGCGCACATGCGGCTGTGTCATAGTCGCATGCCTTTTGTACGGGCCTATCTCCGGGAAGCGCAGGAGATGGTGTTTGACGCGCACGACAAGGGCTTTGCATTCTTCAAAAGCCATGCGCCATAATGCGCATCCTCCTATCTCATTGAAAATCAAGGGCCTGCTGGGCAGGATTTGGTGTTACCGGTTTTTTCGGACTCTGCCGAGCGCTGAACGGAGCGACATCCTCGGTCTTGATCACCCAAGGTGCCCCCACACAGGCCTGCCGACCCTTGATGACGCCTCGCTGGATCATGCGCAGCGCCGTCATTTTGTGGACGCCGATGATCTCCGCCGCGGCGTCAAGGGTGATCTCGCCGCGCTCGGCCCATTCGCCGGCGCGGAAGCCACCGATCTCATGATGACTGCGGAAGCCGCGCACGCGCTGCTCGGTCCAACCATTGCCATGCCCGGTCGGCTTGCCGGAACGATTGAGCAGCCGAGCGATCTGGGCGTCCGGCATCAGCCGAGCCAGCTCGCGAACGAGAGATATCGTGTCCTCGGGGACGCGAGGGTGATGCCGGCCGGCGGCATTGAGCCTCAGCTTGATCTGCAGGGCGGTGTGGTCTCCGCCCTGCCAGTGCAGAATGAGGTCGATGATGGCGCCCTCCTTGCGCACCACGATCTCGTGGAGCGCCGCGCGCATGATCCTCTTGCGGGTTGCCGCCGTCGCCGCCGGATGCGACCAGGCGCGTGCAAGATCGCCGCCGAGTGCAATCAGATGCTGGCGTTCCTGCTCGCCGAGCGGCGGTGGCTTTCGCGCGGCGACGGCGGCAACCTCGCCTTCTATCCGGCTCACAGCCGCGAGCGCCTCGTTCCAGCGCCGCTCCAACTCTCCGGCGACAAGGCGGTTGGCGGGATCGACCGCATCATATTGCCGGCGGGCATGAGCGGCCTCATAGCGCGCTTGGGCGAGCGCCAGCTCAAGCTGGCGCTCCGTGGCCGACATCGTGTTCGCCTGGGTCTGGAGCGCCTTAACAGCCGCCTCCACCCCGAGCGGCGCCAAGAGGCGCAGCACCTCGGCGCTGATGGTGGCATCCGTTCCGCGAGCCCCGATCGAGATGCATCGCGCCGTGCCATGGTTCAAATGAGCCCCGTAGCAATTATAGCGGCCGATCTTGCCGCTGTAGTGCACCTGCAGCTTGCGGCCGCAATGACCGCAGCGCAGCAGCCCAGCGAGAAGCACCTCGCCTTGCCGAACCGCACCCTTGGCGATGGCGCTGCCCATGCCGGTCGCGTTGTCAGCGATGATGCGCTGGTTCCTCTCGAACGCGTCCCAGTCGATGTAGCCCTCGTGATGATCCTTGATCAGAACGTCCCACTCGGCGATCGGGCGGCGCACGCCGCGCCGGATGCGTTTGCGGCCATCGACGACGCTGACCGTGCTCCGCGTGCGCCCGAAGGCGTAGGCGCCGGCATAGATCGGATTGGTCAGGATATTGTGCACCGTGTTGTAGGCCGGCAAACGCCAGACGACGCCGAGGGCCTCGGACTGCCGCGATTTGACGGGCAGCACGATGCCCTCTTCGCGCAGCCAGACATGAACCTGGCGAACGCTGCGGAGCTCGGCGAACTTGGAGAACACGAGGCCCAGGGCGTCTCGGACGCGGCTGTCCGGATTCATCTCGATGCGATCGCGGCCGGTCTTCACGAAGCCCGCTGCAACGCCAAGGAACAGCGCGCCGCGGCGCGCCTTCTGCTTCAACGCCTCCTGCGAGCGCTGACGGAACAGGGACAGCTCCAACTCGCTCATCGTGCCCTTCATCCCGAGCAACAGTCGATCATTGGGATGACGAGGATCGTAGATTCCGTCCTCGTCGACGATGATCGTCGCGACCAGTCCACAAAACTCGATCAGCGTATGCCAGTCCCGGCCATTGCGGGCAAGCCGCGAGACCTCGATCGCGAGCACGGCGCCGACGGATCCGGCGCAGATCGCGGTCAAGAGGCGCTCGAAGCCGGGCCGGCTGATGCCGCCGCCCGAGCGACCGAGATCCTCGTCGACGACCTCGACGGTCGCCCAGCCGAGCTGACGTGCACGGTCGGCCAGCGCATACTGCCGGCGCCGGCTCTCCTGGTTGTGTACGAGCTGGTCCGCCGTCGACTGGCGGACATAGACATAGGCGCCACGCGCCAGATGCTCAGCGGTGATCTTCGTCATCGCCGACCTCCCTGGCTGCGAGCCCCGCGTTTGCCAGCGTCATGGCGATCTCGCGGATCAGCACCTCCACCAGCGTCGCGAGCTGGGTCTGTTGCGCTGGCGGTAATGCGACGGATGGCGCCCCCTCGAGAAGCTCGAGCAGGCTTCGCTGGGTATTGGAGATATCGATCTGCTGCGTCATTCCCATCTTCCTCCGTGATCGAGTTGGATGGAAGGAAGCCTAGGAGAGCATCGAGCTCGGCGCGTAGGGATCGAAGAATATCAAGGGGAAAACGCGGCTCTGCGCGCAGAGCGCAGTGAGCCGCCGCCTCATGCAGCATCCACGCGGGGAGCTGGGCCAGCGATCCATCGGGCTGGATGATGACCACCAGCTCTACGCCATAGCGGATCAGCCGCCGCACGATCGGCACCGCCTCCCCACAGCGCGGATGGAAGGGATAGTGGATTTTCCCCTCGGTCGGGTGTTCGCGGGCAGTTTGTCGTTGTTTCGAACAACACCTGGATCACGCGAATATCGACATGCTCCTCGAGCAGATGCGTGGCAAAGCTATGCCGCAGCGTGTGCGGCGACACGCGCTTGTCGATCCCGGCCTTGCACGCCGCTTCATGCACCGCCCGATTGAGCTGGCGGGTGGTTAGCGGCTTGATCGGATCCTGCCCGGGAAACAGCCAGACCTTCGGCCGCTCGATCAGCCACCAGTCGCGCAATAGCTTCAGCATCTTCGGCGAGAGGATGGCATAACGGTCCTTGCGCCGCTTGCCCTGCTCGACGCGCAGCAGCATGCGCGTGGAGTTGATGTCGCTGACCTTGACCGAGGCGATCTCGGCGACGCGCAGGCCCGCCCCATACGCCAAGCTGAAGGCGGCCTTATATTTGGGGCCGGCGGCGGCTTCCAGAAGGCGCGTGACCTCGTCGGGGCTCAGCACCACCGGCAGCCGGTGCGCCTTCGGCACGACAGCCAGATGGCGCACGATCTCCGGCTTGTCGAGCGTGGTCCGGTAGAAAAACCGCAGCGCCGATATCGTGCAATTGACCGTTGGCGCCGGCACGCCGGTCTGGCGCAGGTGGATCTGGAAACGGCGCAGATCCTCCGCGCTGGCTTCATCGGGCGAGCGGCCGAGAAACGCCGCCAGCTTCTTCACCGCACGGATATAGCCGCTCTGCGTGAGCGGATCGAAACTGCGCACCGTCATGTCTTCGATCATGCGCTGGCGCAGAGGGCTGATTGTCTTGTCAGTCATCAGGGGCTCCTGAGGCGAGGTTGAAACCCCTCGATCCTCAGGCCCGAAGCCGATCTTGTTGGGTAATCGCCGCTATCGGCTTACGCCCCAGCCCCTCCCCACGGCACGTTGCGCGCGCCGCGCGCTCTTCCGCGAGCGGATTCGTTCCGCACCCCATCGGAGAAAGTTCGGCCCCTCTTGCTGATCACAGCTTCGGCGCGCGGTTGCGCTATCGAGGTGGATGCTGGTTTGGGCCGCTTATCCCTCAGCTTCCGACCGACCTCCAGCGGCGCGGCACTGGCGGTACGGGCCAGGAGCGGCTGTCGTGTCACAAAGGAATGACTACGCCTCTTCGCTGCCAGGCTTGTTCAAGTGGAGAGGTGGGAAGAATTGAAGCAGCACCGTGCGGTAGTAATCCACGAATTATCGTGAACCGACGGCTAATGCCGAGACAGAGGTTTAATAGATACAGCTTGCGCTTCGAAGTTAAGGTCGCGACCTCCGGTCCGATGTCTGAGGCACGTCGAAAGAAGTGCATTACAATTCAGACAAGCTGGACACCTCCAATAACCCAGTTTCCGCGGCGGCATTTTTGATGATGGGGTGCATTTGCCCGCTGAGGGAGGGCTTCGGCATTCGTGAGGCGGGCTGCCGCCGTCCTGCGCCGCCGTCATGCTGTCGCTGCGGCGTTTTCCCTCAGCCAGATCATGCGGCGCATATTGGTGAACAGATTGGCCATGCCGATTTTCAGCCGCGCCCTGGCAAGACCAATGGTGCGGATCACGAGCGCCATCGGCCCCTTCTGCCAAGCAAAGACATGCTCGACATCGGCGCGCACCTTCGACCTCGCCGCGTTGGCTTTGGCGATGTGCTCCGGCATGGGCTTGCCCTTAGGTTTCTTGCGATGGATTTCGGATCTGAAGCCGCGCCTAGCCAGATGCGCCTCGTTCTTCTCTGACCGGTAGGCCGTATCGGCCCAGACCCAGCTGGCGGTGTTGGCGGTGTCGAGGAGTTCAGGCAGAACCGCGCCGTCATAGCGGGCCGCGTTGGTAACCCTCCAGCGGCGTATCAGCCGGTGGCGGCGATCGATGCCGATGTGGTTCTTGTAGCCGAAGGACGGAATGGCAATGTCGACGCGCTTTGCTCCGTCAGCTGCAGGCTTGGCCTTGGAATATTTCACCGTCCAGCGGGCGTCGGTGTCCTTCTGCGCCGCCTTGGCCGGCTTGCCTGGCCAGATTTCGCCAGCCGTCTTGCCCTCCTTGATGGCGCGCTTTTCGTCGTCGTTGTTGCGTTGCTTTCGCGCGGCAACGATGGTGGCGTCCACGATCTGGCCGCCCATCGCCAGAAATCCGGCATTGCGTAAGATCGCGTCGAAACGGCCGAACAGGATTTCGATCGCAGGGCTGCCGTCGACGACCGCTTGCGTCAGCGCCTCGCGGAAGGTCCAGATGGTGTTGGCGTCCGGCACCGTATCGGCCAGGCTCAGCCGCAAAAAGCGCATGAAGGAGAGCCGGTCCTTGATCAAATATTCGGTCCGCTCGTCCGATAGCGAATGGCTTGTCTGCAGAACCAGAACCTTGAACATCAACACATGATCGAAGGGCGGACGGCCGCCCCTGGCGCGGTCCGCACGCGGCACCGCGCGTTCCAAATCCGCGCGAAAAGCTTCGAAATCGACAAGCCGGCCGAGTTTTTCGAGGACGTCTCCCTTCGCCGACAAGGCCGCCAAACGCTCCTCGACATCAAAAAATCCAGGCTGCCGCGCCATCCTCGCCCCCAAAGCCGCGAATCTCCGCAAATTGAATCACGATGGCGCTGATTTGACGAGGTATTTGGAGGCGTCCGGCTTACCTTAAGCTCGTCGTTCGGCTCCGCCGAGGTTGATTGCCATCAACCATTTACCCACATCGACACAATTGCCGCCGCGCCGTGGCTAGCTCTTGGGCAGCCCCCTATCAGGCATGGTGCCGGTAGAAGTCGCGCGAGCGGTCGAGATGCGTGCGCATGGCGATTACCGCCTGGTCCGGATCTTTGCGCTCGATGGACTCGGTGATATTGTCGTGTTCCTCAAGCGTCAGATTTTCATTCCCCGACCAGAACAAAAGATCGGTGTGGTAATGGAAAAGCCAGCTCAACATGGCTTCGCTGACGGACACGAAAATCGGATTTTTCGTGATCCTCGCGATTCCGACATGAAAGGCGATATCGGCCTGAATGAAGGGCTTGGCGCTGCCGAGACGCGACCGCTGAGTGCTGACGAGCGTACGCAGATGGGCTGCGTCATCGGGCGTCGCCTGCTCGGCCGCCTGGCGCACCATGCCGAGCTCGAAGAAGCGCCTTGTTTCCTTAAGATGCTCGAGATTGTCGGGTGAAGTGGACAGCAGCATTTGTGCGACCGTGTCGATCTGCCGGAACACGGTGTCAGCCGAAAGCTCGCTGACACGGGCGCGTTCGCCGTGGGAAATCGTGATGAGCCCCATGGTGTTGAGTGTCTGCATGGCCTCGCGGACCGCCGGACGGCCAACGCCGAACCGCTTCATCAGATCGCGTTCGGACGGCATGGGGTCGCCGGGGGCGACCACTCCCCGAAGGATCATCTGACGCAGCCGGTCCAGCACCTGATCGGATAATTTCCGGCGGGTGATGCGATCCGCGTCAAGCTCTATGTAGTCCAGGTCTTTCATGAGCACCGCTGCGAGGAAGCGCAGTCTGGCCGGCAGTGCCGGTCATCCCTTCATGTTTCTAGCCGCTCCAACTTCTGCGGGTAAGACATTTCTATCCAAGCGGGACGGCAGACATTGGTGGTGATGATGGACACCTGGAACGGCGCGCCGGCGGCTTGGCTGTCCCACAAAGCCTGGTCAGCCGTTCTTCTGCGCCGGCATCCATGATTTGTCTCGCATGTCTATTGTGCGGCCGCATTCAGCCGCCGAGTCATAGGCCGCATAGACGAGCGCGAGTGTCTTGACATTGTCGGCGCCTGAAGTCTCGGGCTCTGCGCCGGTCTTGAGACATTCGGTGAAATGGCGCTCGATGTTGAAGACGCTTTCCTGGATGTTGTGCCAGGGGCGCTCGGCCCAGGGCAGAAGCGGCGGCGAGACGTCGCGATGCTCGGTCCCGCCGGACGAATGGACCGTGAGGCGATAATCGGCACCGAGGCGGGCGGTGCCGGCATCGCCGTCGATCTCGATCAGCGTCTGAGGGAAATTCTCCTGCTCCAGCGCGGTCGCATAGCTGCAATCGACAATGCTCGTCGCGCCACGTTCGTGGACAAGCATCATCGTCGCCACGTCCTCGGCGCGAACCTTCTGATTGACCCTGCGGGTGGAGGCGGTGATCCGCGCCGCGTCGCCGAACAGGAAGCGCGCGATGTCCAGGATGTGGATGCCGAGGTCCCGGATAATGAATTTGTCGTCGGTGGCAAGATAAGGCTGCGCGGCATAGACATCGTAGGCCGAGCGGAAGCTCACTCGCCCCCAGAATGGCGTGCCGATGGCGCCGGAGTCCAGCACCGCTTTCACGGCGCGGATCGGCGACTGCCAGCGGAAGTTCTCGTGCACCATCAGCGGCACGCCGGCGCGGCGGCAGGCGTCCACCATGGCTGCTGCGTCGGCCATCGTCGCTGCGAACGGCTTCTGGCAGATCGCCGCCACGCGGGCGTCCGCCGCCAATTCCACAAGCGGGCGATGGCTTGGCACGGTGGTGGCGATATCGACGAAGTCGAGCGTCTCAGCCGCAAGCATCGCCGCTGCGTCCGTATAGGTGCGCGCAATGCCGAACGCGCCGGCCGTGGCGGCCAGCCGCGCCTCGTCGCGATCGCAGAGGGCAGCGATCTCGACGCCATCGATGTTGCGCCAGGCGTGGAGATGGTTCTGCGCAAAGAAGCCGTAATCAATGAGCACACCCCTGACCATTGCCGCCTCCTTACCTTCCGAGCGCCGCCTGATGCTGCATGGTGATCCGCGCCTCCATGCGCTGCTGAACCTGATCGATCACGACGGCGCCGATGATGACGAGCCCCTTGATGACGATCTGCCAGAAGGAGCTTACACCCATCATCACCAGCCCGTCGGACAGGATGCCGATGACAAAAGCGCCGACGATAGTGCCCGCGATGCGCCCTCGCCCGCCCGACATGGAAGTGCCGCCGAGTACCGCCGCCGCGATGGCGTTGAGCTCGAAGGTCTCGCCCGTTGCCGGATGGGCTGCGACGAGCTGCGACGAGATCACGAGGCCCGCCACCGCCGCGCAGAAGCCGGAGAACATGTAGAC
>CAWIDT010000007.1:0-490317 GCA_963834945.1 uncultured Alphaproteobacteria bacterium
TTCGCGGGCAGTTTGTCGTTGTTTCGAAGGGAGCCTGCACGCGGGGCATCTACGACAATATGAAGACGGCGGTTGATGCGATCCACGTTGGCAAGGATCGGGCCTTCAACCGGCGTTTTCTAGCGATGTGCAGTCACTATCTTGTGGAACCGACGGCTTGTACGCCAGGAGCGGGCTGGGAGAAGGGGCAGGTTGAGAACCAGGTCGGCAATCTGCGCGAGGAGCTGTTCGTGCCGCGGCCGCGGTTCAAGACGATGGAGGATCTGAACGCCTGGCTGATCGACATGTGTGTGGCCTATGCCAAGAAGCAGGCGCACCCCGAGTTCAAGGATCGGATGATCTTCGAGGTCTTCGAGACCGAGCGCGCTTCCTTGATCGACTACCGCGGACCGTTTGACAGCTACCGCTGGACGTCAGCGTCGGTGTCCAAGACCTGCCTGGTTCGGGTCGACAACAATCTGTATTCCGTAAAAGCTTCGGCCGTCGGCCGCCCGGTTGACGTTTACATCTATGCCGACCGCATTGTGCTTCGTCAGGACGGTCATGTGGTCGGTGATCATGATCGCTCGTTTGCCCGTCACAAGCGGATCTACGATCCCTGGCATTACGTACCGGTGCTGGCGAGGAAGCCCGGAGCTTTACGCAATGGTGCGCCGTTCCAGGGTTGGGAGCTGCCTGGTGCGCTTGGGCGTGTTCACCGCAAGCTCAAGGGCATGAAGGACGGCGACCGGCAGATGGTCGATCTGCTGGCAGCGGTGCTGAGCGATGGTCTCGTTGCTGTCGAGGCGGCCTGTGCCCAGGCGCAGGACGGAGGCACGCACAGCGCGGACGTGATCCTCAATATCCTGGCGCGGCGCAATGAGCTGCCGCCGGCGGCATCGATTGCGACGCCAGACCGGTTTCGGCTCGTCCTGCGTCCGCTTGCCGACTGCGGTCGTTACGACGGCCTGCGACCTCCGCCTCTTCTCCCTGCCGCCGACCCGCAGACGGTGAGCATGGGAGCTGCCCATGGAGCGCTCTGAGATCCTCGATATGTTGCGCGTATTGCAGCTCGGAGGAATGCGGGCGGCTTATGACGAGATCGTCACAACCGGCATCAAGCGCCAGCACGGCATCGAGAAGATCCTTGGAGCATTGTTGCAGGCGGAGGTTGCCGAGAAGCAAGCGCGCTCGATCCGCTACCAGATGGCGGCGGTCAAGCTGCCGGTGCCGAAGGAACTCGCCGACTTCACCTTCGCCGTCACGCCGATCAACGAGCCGCTCGTGCACGATCTGGCCGGCGGTGCGTTCCTCGACCAGCAGCGCAACGTCGTTGCTGTGGGGGGAACCGGCACAGGCAAGAGCCACATCGCCATAGGCATTGCCCGGAGCTGCGTCCGGGCGGGCCGGAAAGCGCGCTACTTCAATGCTGTCGATCTGGTCAACAGGCTCGAGGCAGAGGTCAAGCTTGGGCGGGCCGGGCGCATCACGGATGGCTTGACCCGTGTCGACCTGGTGGTGCTTGACGAGCTTGGCTATCTGCCGTTCGCGCAATCCGGCGGACAGCTGCTCTTCCATCTGATCAGCCGGCTGTATGAGCGGACCTCGATCATCGTCACCACCAACCTCGCCTTTGCCGACTGGCCGACGGTGTTCGGCGACGCCAAGATGACGACCGCGCTGCTTGACCGGCTTACCCATCACTGCGACATCATCGAGACTGGCAACGAGAGTTGGCGCTTCAAAAACCGCAACTGAGCTCTCCGCACATCGGCCGACTTGCTCTCATCATGCCAACGTGCTCGCCGCCCTCAAGGTGCGGCCTGGAAACGAAGAGATCGCATCAAAGTCGGAGCGACGGCCGACCTTGACGGCGTCTGCGCGCGCTGGCCGAGAGGGCCTGCAAGGTCGGGACGAAGGAACGGCCGCCAGATCGAACAAAGGAACTGCGTTGTCGGGCGTGTGTGGATCAGCGTCAGCGAATGACCCCGCTCCAGCTGGGCAGCAGCACACGCACATCTGTCGGGGTAGAGCCAACCCCAGCTCCACAAATCTCAGCATCGCAACGCTATTCCTGACGGGAATGCGGATCGGCGAGATGCTCGGCCTGCAATGGCGTGACATCGATCTCGAGCGGAATGAGATCCATGTCCGCCGCGTCCGGGAGAACGACGGCACGACCTTTGAGGCCACCAAGACCGACGCCGGGATGCGCACCATTCCGATGGGGGCGACGCTGCGGGACATGTTCTTAAAGTGGCGGGAGATGTGCCCCCGGCTCGATGGCGAATTGGTGCGGGTGTTTCCGACCAGGGGGAAACGGCGGCCGTGGCCGAAGCCAAGGCAGGGCGGCGGCGCTGCCAGGCCGTCGCTGAGTGCCTGGAGGAGGCCGGCGACCGACTGTTCACCTTCACCAAATTGCCGGACTGCCAATGGAAAAGCGCGCGCACGACCAACGCAATCGAACGGCTGCACGAGGAATTCAAGCGCCGGATCAAGACGCAAACCGTGCTGCCCTCGGCGGAAACCGCGGCCATGATGTTCTGGGCGCTGGTTGCCTCCGGACAGATCAGTATGCGCAAAATCGATGGCTGGAAGACCCTCGCCGTGAAGCCGGCCGATCTGTCCATTGACCTCGCCGCCTGATCCGCTACCTTCAACCCGCCGGAAACTGCGCCAAATCAAATTCCAACACACTTCGCGACGCTACCATAGTCGCGGAGGTCAGTTTCTGAAAGCGGTGTGTCCTTCTCAATTACCGTGATCGTCGGTGGATGCACGTCCCCATCCGCCTTCAAGCGATAATCTTGGAAAACGACATCCTGACCGGGCTTGGGATGCTCAATGGCGTTGCGCGTATTGCGCAAGAAGGTGAAGCTTGCAGCCAGCTCATCAAATACCTTCGCAGCTTGCTTCGCTCGATCGTCACCAGCCTCCAGCCGCGTCTTAAGCTTTGACCATGAAACTCCAAGCGGTAGGCTGGGCTCGAAAATACGAATTCAACTGCCATAAGCACCGCACCGCATGATCAGCCCCCTGAATAAAGGCCTTGCCTCTCGTGCTGATGTCGCCGACGGCCGGAACAGCGAATCCCTTCCCCCGATTATCGTTGTCATCGATGGCTTTATTCTGGCCTTCGATCACGCTCCGGAAATCATCCGCTTTGTTCTGGAGCGCGGCAACTTCCTGCAAGAAAGTTAGGCTAAACCGCATTCCCTCAGCCGTGTCGTATGTGTCCGGCAAAAACTCGGGCTTCAAGAGGCGCTTTGCCTGAAGCAATGTTCGGCAAACGAGCGGATCGGCCGCACCGCGTGCCATCAACTTCTGCTGGCTGTTTGGAATTTTTGGGTTCGTGCGATCAGGATCAATTTCATCCGCTAGTTGAATTTGCCATATGCTACGCTCTTTAATAATGAGTATTCGATCCGGCATAGAAATCACTTCCCGGATGGGGGACGGATCGTTTGTATCGCTAATCTCCATAGTCACGGCCGCATCGCGGGCGTGGTCGATTGGTCTTTTTTCCATTTTAATTCCAGGTGGCATTAGAGCGTCGGGCGAGAAGTGTGAATCGTGAGATTCCCTTTTCTCGCGAACAGTGATTCCGTGGGGTCGGGAGGGACCTCATGGGCAAATCTGTTTCGTTGGATCTTCGGCTTCGAATGGTGCGCGGCATTGCCTCTGGCAAGTCGCGCCGCGCGGTAGCGGCCCAGTTCGAGGTGGCGCCCTCGACGGCTGTGCGGGTGCAAGCCCGCTTTGCGGCTACCGGTTCGGTTGATCCGGCTAGACAGGGGCGCCCCAAGGGCTCGGGCAAGCTTGGCTCGTATCGGGAAGCCGTTCTCGACAAGGTGAAGGCGCAGCCGGACATCACCATGCCGGATCTGGCGGCTTGGCTGGAGGCGGCGCACGGGGTGACGGCCGATCCCTCGAACCTGTCCAAGTTTCTGTGCCGGCACGGGTTCACCTATAAAAAAAACGCTGCTGGCATCGGAAAAAGAACGCGCTGACGTCAGGGGGGCCCGCCAGATGTGGTGCGACCGTCGCCAGCCTTTCATGCGCCGCCAACCGGCGCGGCTCGTCTTCATCGATGAGACCAGTGTAAAGACCAACATGACGCCCTTGCGTGGGCGCAGCCTGAAGGGAGCGCGGCTCATGGCCGATGCTCCCTTCGGCAAGTGGCGAACCCAAACCCTGGTCGCCGGCTTGCGCTGCGATGAGCTTGTTGCCCCCTGGATCATCGAGGGGGCCATGGATGGTCCCACTTTCGACATCTACATCCGCACGCAACTCGCGCCAAACCTCAGGCAGGGCGATGTGGTGATCCTGGACAATCTGAACGTCCATAAAAGTCCGCGTGCGGCACAGGCTCTGGCCGAGCGCGGCGCCTGGTTCCTGTTCCTGCCGAAATACTCTCCCGACCTCAATCCGATCGAAATGGCCTTCGCCAAGCTCAAGACCCTCTTGCGAAAAGCCAAGGCAAGAACCTATGACGCCCTTTGGCGCGCCGTCGGCGATATTTGCAACCTCTTCGAGCCCCAGGAATGTTGGAATTATCTCAAGGAGGCGGGATATGTTGCAGGTTAATCGCCCGACGCTCTAAGCTCCTTTCGGGCGACTTTAAAGCTATTGCGTGCGGGCGGAAACGTCGATTCGCATAAGCGTCCGTTATGGCGCGCTGAGCGAAGGCGGTGAACTTGTGCTTGATACCAATTTTTGGTATAAGTTGGCGATGAACAAGAACACCTCCATCAGCATCGGCGACCATTTCGCCGACTTCATCGACGAGCAGGTCACGCAAGGGCGCTACTCCTCGGCAAGCGAGGTCGTGCGTGCCGGACTCCGGCTTCTCGAAGAGCGTGAGGCGAGCCTCCAGGCACTCCGGACCGCATTGATCGAAGGCGAGAAGAGCGGTGCGTCCGAGCCCTTCGATTTCGAGGCGTTCATCACCGAGAAGCGTAAGAACACCCCAGCAGCGGCGAAATGAACCGCTTCGTCCTTTCTCCCCGCGCGCGGGGAGACCTTGATGGCATCTGGACGTATACGGCGAACAGATGGGGTCCCGATCAGGCGGAGCGATATCTCCGCCGGATAGCGGAGGCGGTCGAACTCATCGCTGAAACGCCGACGCTTGGCCGCAACTGCGATCATATCCGTGAAGGCTACCGAAAGTATTCGGTTGGTTCCTACGTCCTATTTTATCGTGCGATTGACGACATGGTCGACGTGGTCCGTATCCTCCATCAATGGATGGATTACGATCGCCATCTGCCGTGAATTGTAGGACGTTCGGCACCATCGCAGGGCTTGGTGGTTACAGCACGGTTGCTCGCCTAGGGCGTTAGGCCACAATGCCGATTTGCCAGTCATATCCGCGGTTAGCGGCGCGGAGCTTCGCAGAACAACCGAGCGAGCCGAGAGGCGCGGTGACGCCGTGGTTGTGGATCAGCGTCAGCGAATGACCCCGCTCCAGCTGGGCAGCAGCACACGCACATCTGTCGGGGTAGAGCCAACCCCAGCTCCACAAATCTCAGCAATCACAGGTCCTAACGAGCCCAATACCTCGCGCAAAGCGGGATCAGTTTTGGACGCCGATTGGGGGTCAACATTGCGAGCCGTTTGACAGTCGACACGCCGAAACTGCCTCGGAGAGAACCGTGCGCCTTCAATGATGCGAACTCGCGTCACGCCTTCACGCTGCTTTGCGCTGAGCAGTCCCTTGTACCTGCGCGGGCTCCAGTCGCAGCCACAACGGATGAGGTCTCCGGCTACCGACTTCCGCGCCAACTCGTCGAGCGTCAGCGTGGGGAATTCGAGTTCTTGCGCATAGGCTAGCGCTAAGTCGCCTCCGCGTGATCCTGTGATAGGCACGAATGCGATCTCGTGGCCTGACGCGTGCACCAAGCGAGCGGCTTCGCGCATATATTAACGCGGTTCTTACCATGCAAAATGAAATGGGCGCGGGGTGAACGACGGGACGAAGCTGAACTTCTAAATGCGCGCAATTTTCGCCAGGAGGTCCATCGCCTCGCCGCCAGCGAATTAGCGCTGAGTTCGCTTGAACAGACGGTATTGCGAGCAGGTGTCGCGCACTCGGTTGTCTTCGCCCACCAGGCGGCACGCCTGCTGCTTCTCGCTATAATCTTGGCGAATATCTCTGCCGCTGACTTTCATGCCGTATTTGCGCGCAACGATCGCCAGGTAGTCATCCTGGCAATAGGGCGTGGCGATCCGGTTGCCGTTCTTCTGAACCTGAAAATTGCCCTCGCATTCGATGGCGCCGGCCGATTTCGCCGCAGGAACTGGGGCCACAGCTTCGGTGGAAGTGGCTGGCGAACCCGCAGGCTTGATTAAAGCTGATGTCGGTACCTTCGGGGCTACCTGCCTTGTAGCCGCAGGTTGCGGAACTGTGCGGCTCTCCCCAGCCAGCACGTTGCATAGGCCGGCTGTTGTCGTGCCAAATAGCTTGGCGACACTTGCAAGCTCTTGGTTGCCATTCGCGTCTTTCCAGAAGCCCGCCGCGCCGGCACGTTCCGCCTTGTCGCCCTGGTCATTGGCAGAGCCGCCGCTGACAGGCAAGCGTCGCAGAGCGACCTCGATAGCCTTGACCGCCTTATCGGCGGTGACCTGGGCGACAAGGCCGTGATCCCGGCAATATCGCAAAAGGCCCATTTTGTTGCGGGCATAGTCATAGAATGGATTGGGCCGGTCGTCCTGCTGCGCGTCGGCCGAGGCGACATGCCCGCAAATGCTCAGGCCGAGCATTGCGGTAAAAAATGTTTGTCTGATCATGACGGCCCCCGAACGCAAATAGCATTTAAGCGAATAAGGGTCGCCGCCGCAATCCTCACTTCAGGCTAGGTTACCGCCGCATTCGAAACCAGCCGCGCAAATCCGTTTTGCGTCATACGGCTGTCATCGCTGCCAGCCGACAATCATGCGCATGTGCCACGGTTGGACCCGTCGCGGGCAGCCGCCGCTCTTGTGGATCCGCGCGACCGGTGTACCCTTTGACGATGGCTCCAGCGACCGCCGGGAGGGCGCTGTCGTGATTGGGGCGCCCGCACAATGGAGCCCACGATCGATCTGCCCTTGAACCAAGAAGCCGCGTTCCGGTCCGGGGAGGCACCGCCTGCTGCGGAGGTCACGCATTTTCGCCAGATCCTGGTCTGGCCGGTGTACCTGACGCAAACGGATCTTCTCGCGCGATATCATCAATCACAGCGCCGCGGAAGGCGATCACCAGAACTTTCTGCTCCTCGATCCGACCGACGCCTGGGTCGAGCCCAATTTTTGCGATGGCACCTACAAGAACATCCGGCGCCTGCTGTTCTTTCCGCCTCATGCCGAAAACCCGCCCGGCTGGACCGACAATGCGCGCCGTGATCCCAATCCTTTCACCGACGAAGGATGAGACCGTCATCTATCACCGAAGAACTTGCGCCGTCGTAACGAGGCGTATGAAACGGACCTGTACCGGTCTATGGCTTGCCGGTGAAAACCGCCAATTGAGCGGCGAAAGCACGCTTGAAGGCAGGCCGCGCTTCGCCGCGGGCGACATAGGCGGCGAGATTCGGATATTCGTCCAGTATTCCCGATCCCTGCAACCTGAGCAGCACTTCCACCATCATAAGGTCGCCGACACTGAACGCACAGTCGAGCCAGTCGGCATCGCTAAGGCGTGCGGAAAGTTCGCCCAGCCGGTCACGGATGCGATCCTCGACAAGACGTAAGCGCTGCTCGTGCTAGGTCTCGTCGCGTTCCAAAAGCTTCGCGATTTCGCGATCAACGATCGGCGGCTCCATCGTGCTGAGCGCGGCAAACATCCAGGTGACCGCCCGCGCCTCTCGCTGAACGAAACAAGACGAACGTCATAAGACTGGCCCACTTCTTCGAGCGCCCAGCGAACGCGCATGTCACGCGCCAGTCCCTTGCCGCGAGCGGGAGACCGTTCAAAGGCGGTGATGGTGGTGGTCATTGAAAGGCTCCAGGTGATTGCACCACGCCATCGGGAATGACGTGTGCAATTGCGATCATCTTTCTCATGGTGTTGCCCGTTCTCATGACGAAGATTCTCGAACAAGGGGAAATATTGTCCTTAGCTTCGGGCTACGCAGCCATAGCCCGCCCCACATGAAAAGCCCGAGATAGAGGCTGAAAAGGACGTGGCTGAAGAGGGGGGTTTCGACCCGGAGCTGGGTCGCCATCGCGCCCCCCAACAGCCCCATAAGGATCACCGCACCAAGAACCGTCGTCCGAGGTATTGCGTAGAGAAGCGTCCCGACTAGCTCGATGAATCCTATTAGCAAGGTGTACTTCGTCGGCCATCCGAGTTCGGTCATGATAGGCTCGCTCACGTGAGGCAGGAAAAATTTGGGCGAGACCGATGCGCCAAGCATAAAGAAAATGAAGAATCCGCTCATTACTCTCCCCGTCCAGACAGCACCGGAGGCATTTCTCCATCCACCTTGAGTGGCATTGTTCATTTCGCGGCTCCTTTCTTTGATTTGTTTGATATTGACCTTTAACCTGTATCCGTTGGGAGCATGGTTGCTCTTCTTTTCATTGGCGTGGCGTTGACCCATCCCTATTTCGCCTTCAGGCAGTTGACGTAATTACATGCATTTCGTCAGGGCCTTGACCGGATCAGCGCTTTCCACTCGGCGATGGCCGCGTGGGCGCGCGTTAAGCGCGTGCGTCTACTCGTGTATTTCGGGCACCACGAGCTTTTCCAGTTTGTGCAATGAATCCTGCCAGCCGAGGTAGCAGGCTTCAGTCGGGATCACGTCGGGAATGCCCTTTTGCTCGATGTTCACTTCCGTGCCGACGGAGACGGCCTTCAAGTTTACCGTGACAATCATTTCGCCCGGCAAATTGGGGTCGTCGAACGTGTCCGTATAGACAAGGCGCTCACGCGGAACGAGCTCTTGATAGGTCCCGCCAAAGGAATGGCCGCCGCCCGTAGTGAAGTTGCGGAATGACATTCTGTGAGTACCACCCACCTTCGCATCCAACTCATGGACGGTGCAGAGATACCCGAATGGCGGAAGCCAGCTCGCCACCGCATCTGGTTCTAGAAATGCCCGATAGATTTTTTCGGGCGTAGTGGCAATGACACGGTGTAGACGGACGGTAGCTGGCATAAGTTTATCCTCTTGGCTTGGTCTTACTTGGGGATTTCGATTTTTCCGGTCCGAACAACAGCTTCAGATACCGGATAAGGTGATCGACACTGTCGGCTGCAATCTCGGGTCCACCCTTCGCCTTAGCGAGGATGAAGGCTCCCTGAAGAACGGCCTGGGTGTGAAGCGCTAATGATGTGGCGGTCCAGTTGGGCGACATGCCCCGATCGCGCATCGCTGCTTCGATATCGGCTTCCAGCGTCGCGGCATGTCCGCTGATGCTGCGGTCACAGGCATCCCGTATCGCCGGAGAAGTCTCGTAAGTTTCCTGCACCATGGTGCCGACGAGACAGGTAAACTCGGGCACTCCGCCTTGCAACAGCGCCTTGCGCAACGCGACATATCCGAGGACACGATCGAGCGGATCAGCGTGGTCATGGTATCGAGCTTCAGCGAAAAGCTCTCCGGTCGTCTCCGACCAATGCTCCGCCGCGGCGACGCCGAGCGCGTCCTTGCTCTTGAAGTGGTGGAAGAATGCGCCCTTGGTAACTCCGGCGGCCGCACAGAGCTCGTCAACCGTGGTGGCGGAATAGCCTTTGGTGCGGATCACCGACAGCGCGGCATCGAGCAACTTTGACCGGGCGTCCTGTTTTGCCGTCGGGTTCAACATATCGCTCTCCTCAAGACAGAGAAGATACCGACTAGTTGGTATGTAGTCAATAGTGAAAGCGCAGCTCCGCGTTCAGCGGAGCGTCCGGCGCTCCAAGCCGAGCCGCTCGTGCCATTCGGCAATGCTTTCGTCCGGATAGCCGTCAAAAGTCTGGTCGCGCTCCTCGACGCAGGCTTGCACCCAACCGGGCTTGCTGCCCAGCATCAGATGCGTCCGCTCCGGGGGTTTGGGCAGTTCGGTATCGATGGCGGAGGCGTGAGGATGCATCAGATCCGGCCATCTCGGATCCCATAGCCAGAGCGCACTGCCGCAATTGCCGCAGAACTTGCGTTCGGCCGGGCTTTGGACCGGATCGCCGCTGCCGCCATCATGGAGCACCGCGCTATAGCTGCGTATGTGCTCGGCGCCTTGCACTTTCAGCGTTGGAAATTGCGCGCTGATATTGATGGCAAATCCGCCCGCACCGGCGGTCTTCCGGCAGATCGAGCAATAACAGAGGTTAAATGGATAAGGATGCGGCGACTCGACGGTGAAGCTTACGGCCCCGCAGTGACATGACCCCTGAAGTAACATGGTCCTCTCCCCGCTCGCGTAAAAAACGCGCCGCACCGATGCGGCGCAGCGCGTTTTTACAGCGATCAGAGCTGCGGCGGCAAACACCTTTTACCCGAAGTGTTTGCCGGCCGAGCTCAATAGCTGCTAAGCAGCCCTGCGATTGATCTTGCTTTCCGCCATGGCCGAAAGCTTTTTATCCGTCGCCTCTTCCTCCTTCAAGGTCTGCTGAAGCAGGTTGGCGACGTCCTCGCGGCCGAGCTGCTTCGCCCATGCCATCAGCGTGCCGTAACGCGTCATCTCATAATGCTCGACGGCCTGGCCCGATGCAATCAGCGCGGCGTCAAGGACGTTCTTGTCCTCAACCTCGCCGCTGATCTCGTCCGCTTCCTTCAAGATCCCGTCGATGGCGGGACAATTCACCGCTTTCGCGGATTTGCCGAGCATCTGGAAAGCCTGCTCAAGGCGCTTTACATGGCTCTTGGTTTCGCCGAGATGGGTTTGAAACCCCTGCTTCAGCTGCGGATCGGTCGCCTTTTCGATCATCGTCGGTAGAGCCTTAATGATCTGATTTTCGGCGTAATAGATGTCCTGCAGCGTATGCATGAACAGGTCGTCAAAGGTTTTGATGTCTTTCGAGAATAAGCCCATGGTGTCTTGCTCCTTTGATGAAGTTCGGGAATATTGGCCTAGGTGCGCCGGGTTGCGCATCAGACGTCAGGACAACGCGGAGGCACCGCGAAAGGTTGCAAAGCAAGGTAATCGTGGCAGCCGCCTGCCCCTCGTGTCAGCCCAAACTCCGCGCCAATTCCGCGATCTTGCCGACGCTGCGAAGATTGTGTTCGTCATCTCGCGCGGATCCTTCATCGGCAGCACAGCTTCCACATTGACGCCGCGAAGCGGGGCGATGCAGCTCTGCATGATCTGTTACGATGACCTGGTCAGGCGCGGGTCGCGTTCGCGCAATTTGTCGATCGTCTTCGACGCCTGCGCCTTGGTTAAATTCGGATCGAAGCTCTCCCCGACCTCTTCGCTGAGGGTTTTCAGATAGGAAGCCTGGGCGCCGGTCATCGGCTCATCGCCGGTGGTCCAGTCGTCGGGGTCTTTTTCGGTGTTCGACGCGGGCGTGGACGTCGCTTTAGGAGTGTCTGATGCGGTCATGGCAAGATCCTTTCGTTCCTTAAATGTTCCTCAGACCGATCCGGTTCCGGCCCCGTTGCCAGCTGTGTTCATTGCAGCCACGCAATCCGATGCTTGCGCGGCTTTCCGCCGAGCCTCGCTGCGCTTACATCCCGTTCGACAGCAAAGGAGCGCTTCAATGGCCGTACACTCTGATTTCGCGCAGGCGAAGCCCGCAAAACCGATCGATGCCGGCGTGCGCATCGGCCATGTTCACCTGAAGGTCGCCGATATCGACCGCGCGCTGCGCTTTTATGTCGGCGTGCTCGGCTTCGAACTCGTCACCACCTATGGGAACGGCGCCGCCTTCATATCGGCGGGCGGCTACCACCATCATATCGCGCTGAACACCTGGGAGAGCCTGGGGGGATCGCCGCCTCCGGCCGGCGCGACCGGACTGTTCCATCTCGCCATCCTCTACCCCACGCGCGCCGAACTGGCCGACGCGCTGCGCCGGGTGGAAGCGGCCGGCATTGCGCTGGACGGGGCAAGCGACCACGGCGTCAGCGAAGCGCTGTACCTGCGCGATCCCGACCAGAACGGCGTCGAGCTGTATTGGGACCGTCCGCGCAACGAGTGGCCGCGCGACGCCGAAGGGCACATCGCCATGTTCACCCGCCGCCTCGATCTGAATGCACTGCGCGCGCAAGCCGACTGATGGCCGGCAGGCCGGTCAATCCGGCGGGATGATATCCCTCCCGGGTAGCACCAGAACTTTCGGCTTCTCCGGCAAACTGGCCGCCGATATGGTGACGGACGGCGATTTGCTGATTTCCACGTCGAAGCTTTCATCCAGCTGCGACAGAAAGCGGGACAGCGTCGCCTGCCCGAAATAGTGCATCGGCAGGATCAGCCGCGCCTTCAACAGCTTCAGCACGTCGAGCATCGCCGCCTGCTCCATCGTATAGGAGCCGTCGACAGGCACCATCACCACGTCGAGCTGGCCGATCAGCCCGAGATGCTCCGGGCCGAGCTTGTGATGCAGATGGCCCAGATGCCCGATGCAAAGATCGGCCACCTCGAAGATGAAGATCGAATTGCCGTCCTTCTCGCGAACGCCGTTCCAGCCGCGAATGTCGGTGGTGACGTTGCGGATGAACACATCGCCCACGGTCAGGCTGTATTGCGCCGGCACGCCGTTCACCGGCCAGCCGCGCAGCACATATTTGATCGCCGGGTCGGGGTAATCGGTGTAATGGGTGCGGTGCGCATGGTTCATGGTCACCACATCGGGGGTGCGCCCGGAGCCCGCATAGCCCGCATAATCGGTGGCGATGACGGTGCCGCCGGCGCTCTCGATGCGGAACGTGGCGTGGCCGACGAAGCTGATCGTGACTTCGCCAGCCGCAGCGGCGGTCGGGCTCAGCGAGACGAACTGCACGTCGGGCGCCCTGGCCAGCGCGATGCATCGGCTTGCCCCAGCCGCCTGCGCCACCTGCACCGCGGCGCACATGGCCACCATCGCCAGGGCGGCCCGCAAAAATCGGCCATGGCGGAGATTGGGGACGGTCATGCCACCTCCTTGCTCGATAGCGAGCCCTCGCACGCATCCAATGCGGCGAGTGACCGTCAGGTTCCGGCACGCACGGCCGAATTGATCTTGCGCTAATCGGTGGTAACGGCGAGCGGCAGATCGCGCGACGGCTGTATCGAGTGCAGCACCGGATGCTGGCGGTTCGCCGTCAGCTCCTTCACGCGCTCGCCGACATAGCGGTTCAGCTCGGAGAAGGTGACCACATGGTCGCGCGGCTCCGCATCCGCCTTGCCGCTGATACCTTCCAGAATTGCCTTGGTGAAGGCACCGTGCCGCCACTCGTCACGTTCCTGGCTCGATTCGCGGCCCTCCGAGCTCGACAGCACCAGCACGCCGTTTTCCGCCGAGCGCAGCTCGTTGATGAACGGCACCAGATCGGGCGCGCCGCTCCGCAGCGCCACGGTCGATGTGGCGCGCGCGGCGTGGCAGGTGTCGAACAGGAACAGCGCGTGGCCTTGCGTTTCGCGCAGGCTGCTGACGATGTCGGTCCGCTTCACCGCAGTACTGCGCCGCGGGATGAACATGCCGCTGGACTGGTCGATCTCGGCATTCGACGGCAGGAAATAATAGTCCTGCCGCTCGTCCGTCACGCCGTGCCCGGCAAGGAAGACGATCACCCGGTCGCCCTGCGATGCCGCCCGCGAGATCCAGTCGAGGTCGTCGATGATGGCCGCGCTGGTCGCCTTTTCGTCGGTCAGCAATTTGATCTCGACATTCTCGTAGAGCAGGCCCTTCTGCGCTTCGAGCGCCGCCGCCAGATCGATGGCGTCCTGTGCGGCCCAGCGCAGATCGGGAATGTTCTCATCCTTATAATTGCTGACGCCGACCAGCACCGCATACAACTTGGGCTTGGCGACAGGAGGCTCGGCGCCTCCCGACCATTTCAGCTGCACCTCGGCGGCCTCGCTCGACGACTGGTCGGTTTCCGCGATCAATGACAGCATCGCGTCGCGCGGCGGCACCGGCAGGGTCAGCGTCAAGCTCGTCTCGTTGCCGCGAATGCCTTCCAGCCCCCTCGTCTCCACTTCGATGGGGCGGCCATCGACAAGCGCGCGAACGCGGCGCACCGGCAGCCCCGAAGGCGAGCGCACCGTATAATTGATGTTGATCGCCGGCTGCCCGAAAGTGGCGCCGTCGGTGGGCGACGTGATGTTGATCACCGGCGGCAGGCGATTGCGGATGTCCTCATCGTCGCGGTTGCGGTTGTTCTCGGCATTGGCGCGGGTGATGGCCGCGCTTTCGTCGAGCGCCGGCAGCACCAGCTTGACGATGTCCGGCCGGTTGGATTCGCGGAAGCGGTTCGCCGGGAAAAAGTCGGCGGCCTGTTCCCAGCCGCGATTGATGTGCCAGCCGATCAGCTCTTCGGCGCCGGGCGAGGCCATATAGTAGCCCTTCGGGGTCCATGCCACCCACCGCTTGTCCTTGGCCTGCACGAACAGCGACAGCAGCTCCTCGCCGTCGGTCATCCGGAACCAGCGTATGGTTCCGTCGCCGCAGGCCACCAGAACCAGCTTGCCGTCGGCCGTAATATTGACGCCCCAGGATACGCCCGGCATCGGCCGCTGCCAGATCTCCTTGCCGGCGCTATCGAAGCCGCGCAGCCGGAATTCGGTGCCGAGCACGAAGCCCGAATTGTCAGGTGCGATGGCCAGGCTGCGGGAGCGCTCGGCATTCTGCATCGGCAGGGGCTTGCCGTTCAGCTTGGGCTGGAACTCGTCGCTCCAATCGGTGACGGCAAGGCCTGTCACGCCTGCCGGCTTCATCGCCGGATCGGCGGCCGGCGCATCGACGAGGGTCTGCTGCGCCAGATCGAACAGAACGGGATTATCGGCGCCGTAATCGAGCCCGAACCGCACGCGCATTCCGTTGCCGGATACGAGGAACCGGTCGCCCTGCTTGCCGCGCTGGTCGACGATCACATTCTCCCGGTGTTGCAGCGGTATGCCGATGTCGCTAAAGGTTCCGATCGCCGGATCGGCCGAGGCGGCGACCATTTCATTCGCGCAAGGCAGGATGTGCATCACCGTCGACCGCGCCAGGCTGATCTCGCGGCGCGGACCCTGGCCGCCATTGTCCCAGATCACCACCGGGCGGCCGCTGCCGGAGGCATATTTGCCGCCGGCGTAAAGCCGCGTCCCATCCGGCGACCAGGCGACGGTGGACAGGTCGCCCTTCATCCCTTCCGTATCGACCTTGGTGATGAGCTGGAGCGCGGCGGCGCCGAAGATTTCGATACCGAGATCGCCGTCAAAGCCCACCGCGACCCGGTCGCTGACCGGATTGACCGCGATCTGGAACGGGCGTTTGCCGGATGTGGTCTGCGCCTTCGCTTCCAGTTTGAAATGCCGCCCATAGCGCCGCACAAAACCGTCATCGGCGACGGTAAACAGCGCGTCCTGCTTGTCGAAGGCGGCGCCATAGCTGTCGGCGTTGGCGTAATCCTTGTCCTCCGCCGCGAGTTGCCAGTCGGAGGTACTCCAGACGCGCATGCCCTGTCCGCTGCCGAGCGTCGCCGCGAGATATTTCCCATCGGCGGAGAAGGTGAGGTGATAGATGACGTTTTGGAGCTGGCCGAGCCGCCGCAGCATTTTCCCGGAGGCCGCGTCAAACAAATACACCCAATGATCGCCGCCCGACCGGTTATAGCCGCCCGCCGCGACGATCTTGCCATCGGGTGACAGCGCCACCGCATAGACCTTGCCATGATTGCCCGGCCCGATCGGCACCCGCAATACGCGCAGCAGCCTGGGCACATCCTGGTCATTCTCGGTGATGTCCCAGAGCCGGGCTGTCTTGTCGTCCGATCCGGTGACCATCAGCTTGCAGGCCGCGTCAACCCCCACACGCACGATGGGCGCGGTGTGCATTTCGGTTTCGATCCGCAAGATCGGATCCTGCGGCGGCAGATTGGCATCTTGCGCCACCGCCGGAAACCCGGTGACGGCCAATGCGCCCCAAAACACCAGCTTCGCAAATATGCGCAATGTCGCCTCCCGCAATGCCTCGCACCGCCGCAATCTACACCCTGGGCAGGCAAGACAAAAGCCCACATGGTGACAGACGGGATTAGCGGGGCATGCGCCTTGGTTTTGCGGCTGCGGTGCGTATCATGCGCCCGCGATGCAATGAGAGAGGGACGCAGCGATGACCTGCGAACGCTACGCGCTTTATTGGGTGCCGCGCGCCGATACGGCTTTCGCCGCCTTCGCCCGCGAATGGTTCGGGATGGACGCGGAGACGGGACAGTCCTGGCCGGCGCGCGCGCGGTACGGCCTCGAACCGGATCTGGCCGACCGTGCAACGGCCTCGCCGCGCCGTTATGGGTGTCATGCGACGCTCAAGGCGCCGTTTCGCGTGGCGGAAGGAGCGACAGAGGCGGCGATCTCGGCCGCGCTCGCCGATTTTTGCGGCCGCCGCGGCGCCGTCGCGGGCAGGCTGAAGCTGCGCCGGCTATCCCACTTCCTCGCGCTCACCCTTGTGGAAGGAGCGGCGGAGGCGGACTGGCTCGCCGATCAATGCGTGACGCATTTCGACAGGTTCCGCGCGCCCCTCAGCGAGGCGGATCGCGCACGGCGCGCACATGACCTGCCGCCGCTGGCGCGCCGGCACCTGGAACAGTTCGGCTATGCGGACATCTTCAGCCGCTTCCTGTTCCACATCACGCTGGCCGGCCCGCTGGAGCCTGACGAACTGGAGCGGGTCGAAACCGCTTTGACGCCAGCCACGCAGCCTCTCGCGAGCGAGCCGTTTTCGCTCGGCGACATCTGCCTGTGCGGCGATCCTGGGGGAGGCGGCCTGTTCAAGGTGCTGAGCCGGCATCCCCTGCTCCGCTGAACCGCGGCCTACCCCGGCTCACCCCTCTTCGGGCGCCGGTTCTTCGGCCTCGTCTTCGAACAGAGCTTCAGCGGCCGCCAGTGCGGCCTGATTGTCCTCATCGTCATCATCATCGTCGCGCAGCGCCGTGACATCCTCGCCCCGAGCCTGGCGTTCGGCTTCTTCCTGCGTGCGCGCGACATTCACGCTCACCGATGCAACCACTTCCGGATGCAGGCCGACCCGCACCGGATGCTGTCCGAGCGTCTTGATCGGGCGGTCGAGCAGGATTTGCGAGCGGGCGACGGTGAAGCCGCCTTCGGTGATCAGGTCGGCGATATCGCGGGTGGAAACCGAGCCGTAGAGCTGGCCGGAATCGCTCGCCTGCCGCAATGCGACGAAGCTCTTGCCATTCAGCTTGGACGCGACCGCGTCGGCTTCCTTCTTCAGCTCCAGATTGTTTGCCTCAAGCTGAGTGCGCTGCGTTTCGAACTGCGCCAGATTGACCTTGGTCGCCCGTAGCGCCTTGCCCTTGGGCAACAGGAAATTGCGCGCATAGCCGTCCTTGACCTTGACGACATCGCCCATCTGGCCGAGCCGGCCGATGCGCTCCAGAAGAATGATCTGCATGGTTATTGCTCCTTATGAATGTGGGCCCGCATGGCTGGCGGGAGGCGCCGGGCGCTGCATGAAGCGCCGGCGAAGTTGCACGAAGGGTTCGGCTACCCCCATCAGCACCAGGATGGGACCGACCCAGGGAAGCAGGAAAAGGCTGGTATAGAGCAGCCCCAGCATCAGCGGTTTCAGCCGCGAGCCGGTGGCCGTGACATGCACCACCGCCAGGCCGAGCATCAGATAGGCGCAGGAGAAGCTGCCCAGGAACGCGGTGCCGGTAAGGCCCAGCAGACCAGGGGCGAAGGTAGAAGCGGCGGCCGTGGCGAAACCGGCCAGCAGCAGCGGCGGATAATGCAGTTGTGTGAAGCGCGGCATGGGCCGTTCGAGCTGGCCCGAGATCGCGGCGCTTTTCGCCGCCAGCCATAGATTGCCCACCATGATCAGCAGCCAGAAGGCGGCAGCGAATGCCGGCAGGACATAGCGGGTGAACCGCTCGACGAAACGGTTGAACTGCTCGGGACCGAAATCGGGGCCGAGCAGCGCCTGCAATTCCCTCAGCGCGGTTTCGTCGAACATCGCCTTGGCGGCTTGACGGTAGCCCTCGCCGTTGCCGCCAAGCGTGATGACGCCCAACACCACCAACGCGCCCGCCATCAGCGAAGCCCAGGCGATGATGCGGCCAAGCGGATACCATTCGACGACGGCCGCAGGGGCCGCCTCGCCGGGAGAACCGTCGCGCCGCAATAGCATCAGATAGGCAAGCAGCACGCCCGGCAAGCCGATACAGAGCGCGAACGCCATCGCGGTTGTGAGGTTCAGGACGATGGCGACCAGCAGGGTTGCGGTTACGAAGGCGATCTGTGCCGCGCGTGACCCCCATCCCACGCCCGCCAGCAGGACCGGCAGCGGCGTAAGATAGAACAGCATCGCCGCCAGCGTGGTATTGGTCGCCAGCGACGCGAACAGGGCCGCCGCGACAAGCCCGGCGCCGAATCCGATCAGATGTGGCGATGCCTTCATTGTGCTGTCCCGCTCCAAAGCGGTTAGAGGCCACGAAGTAGCAGCCTCAACCGGGTCGGGCCACCATCGGCGCCCTGATAACCCTACAATTAAATTCACGATGCGCGGGTGAGTCCCGCGCAGCCTGCTATTTCACCAGATAGGGGATCAGCCCCAGGAACCGCGCCCGCTTGATCGCCTGCGCCAGTTCGCGCTGCTTCTTGGCGGAAACGGCAGTGATGCGGCTGGGAACGATCTTGCCCCGCTCGGAGGTGAAGCGCTGCAGCAGCTTGACGTCCTTATAATCGATCTGCGGCGCGCCTTCGCCGGAGAACGGGCAGGTCTTGCGGCGCCGATGGAAGGTCTTGCGCGCGGGTGCGGCCATGGCGTTCATGAATTGTCTCCCTGAGTGGGCGTTTCAGTCCGGCCGAAGCGGTTGCCGCCCTCGCGGTCGCTCCGGAATCCGCCGCCGCCACCGCCGTCGCGATCACCCCGAAATCCGCCGCCACCGCCGCCCTCGCGGTCGCCGCGAAATCCGCCGCCACCGCCGCCGTCGCGATCAGCGCGGAACCCGCCGCCACCGCCGCCGCCGTCACGCCTGGGGCCTCTGCGATCGCCGCGATCGCCCCGGTCACCTCTGTCGCCGCGATCGCGATCCCGGTCGTCGGCGCGGCGCATCATCGCCGATTGCTTGTCGTCCAGTTCCTTCATCCGAATCGTGATGAAGCGGATGACGTCCGTGGAGAGGCCCATTTGCCGCTCCATTTCGGCCACTGCCGCATGCGGCGCGTCGATATTCATCAGCGAATAATGCGCCTTGCGATTCTTCTTGATCTTGTAGGAGAGGGATTTCAGCCCCCAATATTCGACCTTGGCGACCGTGCCGCCATTCTCTTCAATGACGGTCTGATAGGTCTTCTGCAAGGCTGCTGCCTGCTGCGCCGTGATGTCCTGGCGCGCAAGGAACACGTGTTCGTAAAACGGCATGATTGCCTTTCCTTTCATAGCCATGCTTCGGCGCGAAGCCCCTTTTGAGCCAAGACGGAAAGGCCCAAGGAGGAAGACTCGAAAGAGCGGAAACACCGGGAGATTGCCGATCAGAAATCGGCGACAGGTCGGACAGCGACCAGCCCCCATTCAGCCTCCAGCCGAAGCGGTATGAGGTGCTTATAAGCGATTTCTGCGCGAAGGCAAGAGGCAGGTCCCGGACGCCCCTGGCCCCGCCCAGGGAAACCCTCTAAGTTGCCCCGGCAAAGATGAACGAAAGCTTGACATTGCCGATGCAATAGTTGTCTTTGGCGCGCAATATCGCCCGTCGCGGCGCAGGTCGGCATTCGCGCAAGGTCTCCTCACTCCTCCATGGACATCGCCTTCACATTTCCAGGGCAGGGAAGCCAGTTTGTCGGTATGGGCAAGGACCTTGCGGCGGCCTATGCACCGGCGCGGGCGGTGTTCGCCGAAGTGGACGATGCGCTGGGCGAAAAGCTGTCGGAGATCATTTGGGAAGGCCCCGCCGATCGCCTGACACTGACCGAAAATGCACAGCCGGCGCTGATGGCGGTTTCGCTTGCCGCGATGCGGGTTCTCACTGAGGAAAAGGGCTGGGATTTGCGCGCGGCGCGGTTCGTCGCCGGCCATTCGCTCGGCGAATATTCCGCCCTCGCCGCCGCCGGAACAATGACGATTGCGGATGCCGCCCGCCTGTTGCGGATTCGCGGCAAGGCCATGCAGGATGCGGTCCCCGTCGGACAGGGCGCGATGGCCGCGCTTCTGGGCATCGACCCCGACATCGCCGCCAAGATCGTTGCCGAGGCGGCGGCCGCCACCGGGCTCATCTGCCAGGTCGCCAACGACAATGCGCCGGGCCAGGTCGTGATCAGCGGCGCAAAGCAGGCCGTCGAAGAAGCCATGCGGGTCGGCAAGGATTACGGCGTGCGCCGGGCCATCCCGCTGCCGGTCAGCGCCCCATTCCACTGCGCCTTGATGCAGCCGGCAGCCGATCGCATGGCCGAAGCGCTGCAAACCGCCGCGCTCGCTGCGCCTGCCGTGCCGGTCATCGCCAATGTCACCGCCGAACCGGTCACCGACCCGGACAGGATAAGGCGGCAGCTTGTCGAACAGGTCACCGGAACCGTTCGCTGGCGCGAAAGCGTCAGCCTGATGGCCGAAGCAGGTGTCACCCTCCTTTATGAGATCGGCGCGGGCAAGGTGCTGAGCGGAATGGTCCGGCGTATCGACGACCGATTGACCGGCAAGCCCCTCGGCACCCGCGACGACATCGAAGCCGCCGGCGGAAACCCCGCTTCCGCATCAGCCCTTTAGAGACGCACAGTCTGGAGATGCATGATCAATGACCATGTTTGATCTGACCGGTAAGGGCGCGCTCGTAACCGGAGCCACGGGCGGCATCGGCGGCGAAATCGCCAGGATGCTGAAGGCGCAGGGCGCTCGGGTCGCCATCTCCGGCACGCGCCAGGACCGGCTTCGCGAACTCGCCGCGGACATCGGCGACGTCGCGCCCCTGCCATGCGACCTGAAGGACCGCGCCGCCATCGCCAATCTTGCGGCGCAGGCAGAAAGCGCCGTCGGCACGCTCGACATCGTCGTCAACAATGCCGGCATCACCCGCGATAATCTGTTCATGCGGATGAAGGATGAGGAGTGGGACGAAGTCCTCACCGTCAACCTTACGGCGACCTTCGTCCTGTGCCGCGCGGCTCTGCGCAACATGATGCGCCGCCGCTACGGCCGCATCATCAACATCGCATCGATCAGCGGCGTCATCGGCAATCCCGGCCAGGGCAACTACGCCGCGTCCAAGGCCGGTATGGTCGGCATGACCAAATCCATCGCCCGCGAGGTCGCCTCGCGCGGCATCACGGCCAATTGCATCGCGCCCGGCTTCATCGAAACGCCGATGACGGGCGCCTTGAACGAAAAGCAGGTCGAAACCATCGCCGGGGCAATTCCGGCAGGGGTGTTCGGCAAGCCCGAAGACATCGCCGCCGCCGTGGTCTATCTGGCAAGCGGTGAAGCCCGATACGTGACGGGGGAAACCATTCACGTAAACGGCGGGATGGTGATGATGTAAGCGTAAAGGCGAGCCGCGCGCATGAAAAATAGTCAGCCGCGGCAAACTGTGTTACCAAGCGCGGACCTCGCAAACTGTATAAAGATGGCTGTCTTCGGCCCTCTTTGATAGTACCAGCCGACCTGTCGCGTTCCAGTGCGTGAGATCACAGCCTGGCTTTGGGGTAGCAGCGTGAGTTTCGTGATCGGTCGTCTTCCGAGCAAGACATTTGGGAGCAATGGTGAGGCAATAGCATGAGCGAAAACATTTCTGAGCGTGTTAAGAAGATCGTCGTCGAACATTTGGGCGTGGAAGCCGATAAGGTCACGGACAATGCCAGCTTTATCGACGATCTTGGCGCGGACAGCCTCGATACGGTCGAATTGGTGATGGCGTTCGAAGAGGAATTCGGTTGCGAAATTCCAGACGATGCCGCCGAAACAATCCAAACGGTTGGCGATGCGGTTCGTTTTCTGGAACAGCACGCCAGCGCTTGATTGGTACGTCCTTTCTTGAGCACGGCTTCGTTGCAGGCAGCCGGGTTTCCCATGGACGCCAACAGCCCGATGGCAGCTTGGCTCAAGGATTGGACGCGCATGTGACACCGACGGAGGTATGATGCGGCGCGTCGTCATTACTGGCCTTGGCATGGTTTCGCCGCTCGGATGCGGCGTCGAGGCGAGTTGGAAGCGATTGATCGCGGGCGAAAGCGGCGCGAGCCGGGTCACTGAGTTCGACGTTTCGGACATTAGCTGCCAGATCGCCTGTTCCATTCCGCGCGGCGCCTACGCCGACGGCGCCTACAATCCCGACGAATGGATGGAGCCGAAGGAACAGCGCAAGGTCGATGATTTCATCGTCTACGCCATGGCCGCCGCCGAGCAGGCGCTCGACGACGCCGGCTGGCACCCCAAATCCGATGAGGATTGCGCTGCATCGGGCGTGCTGATCGGCTCGGGTATCGGCGGCCTGCAAGGTATCGAGAAGGCCGCGCTGCTGCTCGCCGACAAAGGCCCGAAGCGCATCAGCCCGTTTTTCATTCCGGGGCGCCTGATCAACCTCGCCGCCGGCTATGTCTCCATCCGGCATAAGCTCAGAGGGCCGAACCACGCTGTGGTCACAGCCTGTTCGACCGGTGCTCACGCAGTAGGCGACGCCTCGCGGCTGATCGCGCTGGGGGACGCCGACCTCATGGTCGCGGGCGGCACGGAATCGCCGATCTGCCGGCTCGCCCTCGCCGGATTTGCCGCCTGCCGCGCCCTGTCGACGCATTTCAACGACGAGCCCAAGCGCGCCTCGCGCCCCTATGACCGCGACCGCGACGGCTTCGTCATGGGCGAAGGCGCCGGCGTCCTGGTGCTGGAGGAATTGGAGCACGCCACGTCGGCGCGGCGCCAAGATATATGGCGAGGTCATCGGCTACGGCTTGTCGGGAGATGCCTATCATATCACCTCGCCGGCCGAGAACGGCGACGGCGCCTATCGCTGCATGCAGATGGCGGTGAAGCGGGCCGGAATACAGCCCTCGGAGATCGATTATGTGAATGCGCATGGCACATCCACCCAGGTCGGCGACGAGATCGAATTGGCCGCCGTCGAACGCCTGTTCGGCAACGCCGCGGGCAAACTGGCGATGTCGTCGACCAAATCCTCGACCGGGCATCTGCTCGGCGCGGCCGGCGCCATCGAAGCGATTTTTTCGCTGTTAGCCATGCGGGACAATTTGCTTCCGCCGACCCTCAATCTCGATAATCCTTCGGTGGAGACCCCGATCGACCTCGTGCCGCATGAAGCACGATCGAAAAAGGTGAACACCGTGCTTAGCAATTCCTTCGGTTTCGGTGGAACCAACGCTTCCGTGATTTTTACCCGCGTCGCAGATTAGATCTTTGGCGAGCCTGTTTTTAAGGCACCGATGCGGTGCAAACCCAGCTTTCGCCACAATTCGTTGGTCATTCTTGCCGTGGCCTGGAGTTCGGAGAGCGCGTCCACAATGCCGAGCGATAATCATCATTGGGATCAGAATCGCGGCGGTCAAAGTGGAGGCTATTTCGGCGCGCATAGCGATTATGGCGCCTTGCCGCGCAGCCCGTCCGAGGCATTGGAGCCCTATCAGGCGCCCGAGCCTCCGCTGGAGCGTGGCGGTTGGCGCCAGCGGCCCAGCGTGAGATTTTTCAATAATGTCATAACTCTGGCTTTCCTCGGGGTGATCGGCCTTGCCGTTCTCTTCTATTTCGTCCGCACGCAATTCGATCAGCCCGGGCCGCTCGGCTACAGCACGGTGGTGGTCATCCCGAAGGGCGAAGGCGTCCGTGAGATTGCCAGCCGCCTTGAGCACGATGGCATCATCGCCGATCAGCGCATCTTCGTCGCCAGCGTCGTGATGTACTTTCGGGCGCAGTCGCGGCTGAAAGCGGGCGAATATGCGATCAAGAAACACGCCAGCATGAGGGAAGTGCTGGACACGCTCGTCGAGGGCAAGGAGATCCTGCATACGGTATCGATTCCGGAAGGGCTGACGAGCTATCAGGTGGTTGAGCGGCTCAACGGCCAGGCTGAATTGACCGGCAAAATCGATCTTGTCCCGGCGGAGGGTAGCATTCTGCCCGACACCTACCGGTATGCGCGTGGCACCGAGCGGCAGGAGCTGATCGAGCGGATGCAAAGCGCGCAGCGCAAATTCATCGAGAAGGTGTGGCCCAAGCGTGCCACGGGACTGCCGCTGAAGACCCCGGAGGAGGCGGTGAAGCTGGCCTCGATCGTCGAGCGCGAGGCGAGCAAGGCGGATGAGCGCGCGCGGGTCGCGGCGGTGTTCGTCAACCGGCTGAACAAGAATATGAGGCTTCAGTCGGACCCAACCATCATCTATGGGCTGTCCGGCGGCAAAGGCACGCTCGGCCGTCCTATCCTGCGCTCGGAAATCCAGCAGATGACACCGTACAACACCTATACCATGAAGGGCCTGCCGCCGACCCCGATCTCCAATCCCGGCCCCGCGGCGCTGGAGGCAGTGCTGCGCCCGGCAAAGACCAGCGACCTCTATTTCGTCGCCGACGGCACCGGCGGCCATGTCTTCTCCGAGAACTATGACGATCACAAGAAGAGCGTCGGCGAGTGGCGCATCATCGAGAAGGAAATCCGGGCCAGGCAGGAAGCGGCCAAAGCCGAAGCCGAGAAGCAGGCAGCGGCCGCCGCCGGCACCAGCGTCACCGCAACCGCCGTCGCGACCGCCGAGCCGACGACCACCGTCGTTCCCGGCGTCGCCATCACCGCCTCATCGAACGATGCCGAAGCCGCCGCTGGTGATGCGGACCCGGCAGCCGACACGGCAAACAACTCGGCGAGCGACTCCGCGACCGACGATGCGGGCGTCCCGCTGCCCGTGCGCAGGCCCAAGCTCAAGCACTGAACCGGCAGCCACCGTCCTGCCGCGATACCATCCCAGCACGATCCGAATCCGTCAAAAATGGGCTATGCGCGGCACGATTTTGCGCTATGACTGCCCCTTGACGGTACTGTTCGCGGAGAGCGTGGCGTGGAGAGTCCATGAGTGAGGCGGTTCAGAAGGGAGGCTCCGCACCCGGCGGTGTTTGGCTCAGCGCCCTGATCGGCATCATCTGGGCGTGCCTGGTCGCGCTGGCGCTGATGGCGGCGTCCGTCGTTGGACTGACGCCGGAAGGTCCGGACGAATGGACCTATGACTGGCGCACGCTGTTCTTCTCGCAAAGCGTCGATCGGCAGCGTGACGACATCGCCATCATCCTCATCGATGAAGATAGCATGCGCGATTATGACTATATCTCCCCGGTCGATCGCGGCCTGGTGGCCAAACTGCTCCAGGCGCTCGATACGGTTTCGCCCAAGGCCGTCGGCTTGGATTTCATCTATGACCGCCGCAGCGATGAGACCAAGACCCAGGCGCTGATCGACACCATCAAATCGATGCATGCGCCAATCGTCTTCGGCGCCATCGACGGGCGCGTCCGCGGTATCAGCCCGGAAGACCTGAAATACCAGGAAGACTTCATCGCCAAGACCGGCCGCGAGGCGGGCCACGTCTTCTTTGCGCGCCAGCTGGAGCAGTTGAAAATCGGCGATCAGGTGGTGCGCTATATGGGCGAACGGTCTCCCGCCCCGCCGCACCGCAAGAGCATCGCCCAGCTTCTGGTCGAAAAGACCGGCGCCAATTCACCCAGCCCGCCCAACAGCCCCTACATCGCCTGGCTGCTGCCGCCGCGTGGCGACGATCTTTTTCCGCTATTCCGTATACCCCGGCATAAGCCCGGCGCTTCGGCTGATGTCATTCTACCTGAAAGCTGGAGGCAGGCGCTGCGGGGCAAAATCGTGCTGATCGGCGGTGATTTCGTCGACCGCGACAAGCATCTCACGCCGCTTTCCGTCCTCGATGGGGCGAAGATGCCGGGTGTCGTCGTCCAGGCGCAGATCCTGGCGCAATTGCGCGACGGGCGCTCCCTCCACGAAGTGCCGTGGCAGACCGAACTGCCGCTGCTGGGGCTGATCGCGCTGCTGGGCTTCGCCGTCAGCCGCCTTGTGCATGTGGAGCGCCGTGAGTGGCTGATCTATTTCATCGGCCTGGCGGCTCTTGTCGTGCTCGGGGCGGTGCTGTTCTCGACCTATGCAATCATCATCCCGTCCACCTCGCTGTTCTTTGCCTGGACGGCGGGTGTCACAGGCGGACATTATTCTGCGACAATGATGCGCAAGCTGCGTTTCGCGCGCTCTTAGAGCGGGATCGTTTCAAATGGCACCGATCATGCTCTAGAGTTCTTTGTTTCGCACGATTTTTCGGGAAAACCGGTGTCCACTTTCCCGATCGTGCTTTAGGAGGGCACAAGCCGATGAGACTGCTCACACGAATTCGCAAGGGCGCCGGGGTCGCCATCGCCTTGGCGATCCTGCTTGCGCCCGCCATCGCCATGGCGGAAACCGAGGTGCTCGAATCGTCCGCGCCGGGGCTCGCGGTCGGAGACAAATTGGCCGACAACGCGCGGGTCAAGGTGCCTGATGGGGCCTCGATCCGGGTGCTGATCCAGTCGTCGGGCACGACCAAGACGCTCAAAGGCCCTTATGAAGGCACGATCGGGGCCTATAAGGACGACCGCAGCTGGTGGGAGCGTATCACGGGCCGGAAAAAGGATGACGATGCACCGATCGGCGCGACGCGCGGAATGCGGCTCCCGCAGCAATAACCCGACAGGAGTCGTCCGCGCCGCCTCAACCCCATTCCGACCCGCAAGTAAGATGGGTCGAACCATTTCTTCAGGATCAATCACCCTCAATGCGTATGTCTCGCCTTACCCTGCGCAGCCTGGCTGCCATTCTCGTCCTGCTTTCAGGCGCGGCGCCGCTCCGCGCGCAAAGCTGCAACGCCCCCAAAGCTTCGAGCGCTGGCTCGAAGACTTCGAGCGCGAAGCGGCGGGTGCCGGGCGTGTCGCGCGGCACCATCTCGGCAGCTTTGGGCTCGGTCGCTTATGACCCCGCGATAATCCGGAAGGACCGGGCGCAGGGCGTTTTCGCGCAGAGCTTCCTGGTGTTTTCCGGGCGCATGGTTTCCGCTGATCGCATGAAGCGCGGCACCGAACTTCTGCACCGTTACAAGGACACATTCGCCCGGATCGAAAAGCAGTTCGGCGTGCCTGGCCCTGTCATCGTCGGCTTTTGGGGGCTTGAGACCGATTTCGGCGCCAATTCCGGAAAGAGCCCGATTCTCGGCGCGCTGGCCACCCTCGCCTATGATTGCCGCCGCCCGGACATGTTCCGCGAGCAGCTGCTCGCCGCGCTCAAGATCATCGACCGAGGCGATCTGACGCCGGATCAGATGGTCGGCGCCTGGGCCGGCGAATTGGGCCAGACGCAGTTTCTCCCCACCCATTATCTGGAATTCGGTGTCGATTTCGACGGCGACGGCCGGGTCGATCTGCGAAACAGCGTTCCCGATGTGCTGGCCTCGACAGCCAAGCTGCATCCAGCATTATGGCTGGCGAGCCGGCGAACCCTGGATCGAGGAGGTCAGCGTTCCCGGCGAGCTGCCCTGGCAGGAGGCGGATCTCGCCATTCAGCATCCCCGCTCGAAATGGGCCGTCTTGGGGCGTGCAGCAGCGCGACGGACGACCGCTTCAGGCCGACGGCACGCCCGCTTCGCTGCTGCTGCCCATGGGGCGCAACGGTCCCGCTTTCCTCGCCTTCTCCAACTTCAAGGCCTATACGGAGTGGAACCAGTCGCTGGTCTATGCGACCACCGCCGCCTATTACGCCACGCGGCTGGCCGGCGCGCCGCCCTATCATAAGGGCAGGGGCGAAGTCCCCGCTTACGGCCTGCAGGAGATGCGCAGCTTGCAGGAAATGCTGATGCGCCAGGGCTATGAGGTCGGGCAAGGTGGATGGCATTATCGGCGCCGCGACCCGCGACGCCATCCGGCAGGCCCAGATCAAATTCGGCTTGCCCGCCGATGGCTACCCCTCCGACGAGCTGTTTCCGCGCCTGCGCGACCGATAGCACCGAAACATTGCGTCGGTTTCTGCCTGTGAATTAGGCGTTCGCCTTTGCGCCCAAATTCGGAGCAGAAATTTCTGCTGCATCGCACCATTCTTTGGAACCAACTGCACATAGCGCTCGTTAATTCGGGTGATCGGATCAGCGCGTTAGCACGTGATCGGTTCACGCAGCGCGTCGAATTTCGTGCGATTCCACTGAATGTGAGCCGTGCCAAGCGCTAACAGGTTGCATTAGCCCCATTTTCGACATAAACAGAGTTGGTCGCGCTTAAAGCGCCCCGCCTTCGATGCAAGCAACATGGTTTAAGTCAAATTGTCTGCCATGATTTTGACAGTTTTATTCCTGAATTCATTGCTGCGCCCGAGAAATTCTACTTCATTTTTATGCTAATTTTATATCATCCCTCCCTTAACCTACGGCAACTGCCTATATGCCCTCATTTCGGAACTTTTTCTGCTTAAACATGTTTCAGTGAGGTTCGTTGCCAAGATGGATGACAAAACATGAAAATAGCGCAGATTTCTCCTCTGATTGAGAGCGTCCCGCCCCGGCTGTATGGAGGCACGGAGCGGATCGTTTCCTATCTGACGGAAGAGCTTGTTCGCATGGGCCATGAAGTGACGTTGTTCGCCAGCGGTGATTCGACGACCGCAGCCGAGGTGGTGAGCTGCGCGCCATGGCATTGCGTCTCGATCCGAACGTCAAGGACCCGATCCCCTATTACATGCTGATGATGGACCGTCTCCGCCGCATGGCCGATGAGTTCGACGTCCTGCATTTCCACATCGATAATTTTCAGTTCCCGATGTTCCATCACATGGCGGGACGCACGGTGACGACGTTGCACGGGCGTCAGGACATCCCCGACCTGAAGATGCTCTACAACGCCTTCCCCGACATGCCGCTCGTCTCGATCTCCGACGCGCAGCGGCGCCCTGTGCCGTCCGCGAATTTCGCGGCCACCGTTTATCATGGCCTGCCGAACGACCTGCTCCGCGCCAATCTCGGCCGAACGGAGAATTACGTAGCCTTCCTCGGCCGCATATCGCCGGAAAAGCGGCCCGACCGAGCCATCCGCATCGCCAGAGCGGCAGGCATTCCGCTGAAGATCGCCGCCAAGGTGGACAAGGCGGACGAGGAGTATTTCCGCGAGTGCATCAAGCCGATGCTCGACGAGCCGGGCGTGGAATATATCGGCGAGATCAACGAGCGCAACAAATCCGCATTTCTGGGCAATGCCCGTGCGCTGCTGTTCCCGATCGATTGGCCTGAGCCTTTCGGCCTGGTTATGATCGAGGCGATGGCATGCGGGACTCCGGTGCTGGCGTTCAGGAACGGTTCAGTTCCGGAGGTTATAGAGGATGGCTTGTCCGGTTATCTCGTCGATACCGAAGAAGAAGCCATTTCGGCCCTTCCGCAAACTCTGATGCTTGACCGCCGCCGCGTCAGGCGCCGCTTCGAGGAACGCTTCTCCGCATCCAGAATGGCGGCCGATTATGTCACGGTGTATGAGAAGCTGCTGATGCGCTCCATGGGGAATGGGGTGTCGACTCGGATTCCCTCGATGCGCGATGTGGCGGTGCATCAAGATCGGCAGCGGGCCAAATCATTGAACTGATTGGAGCGCCATGACATCCGAGAGCACGTTGGAGACGCACAGAAGTCTTGATGGGTTCTCGGAAACCCCCTTCTACATAACGGCGCGCGGGCAGGCTTCGCGGTCGCGCCGTACTCTGAAGCACGGCGACGCCTTTCTCGTCTGCGACAGCTATGGCGACATCGGCGCGTCTGCCGGCGGACAGGACGGGTTGTTCCACTGCGACACCCGTTTCCTCTCTTATCTGGAAGTGGTCATCGACGGATTGCAGCCGCTTCTGCTCGGCTCGAATGTCCGCGACGACAATTCCATGCTCACCGTCGAGCTGACCAATCCCGATATTTTCGCGGACGGCGAACTGGTCCTGCACAAGGACACGGTTCACATAACCCGCAACATCTTCCTTTGGCGCGGCACCGCCTATCAGCGTCTTGCGCTGAAGAACTATGGTGAGGCCCCGGTCCAGTTCCGCGTCACCACCTATTTCGGCAGCGATTTCGCCGACATCTTCGAGGTGCGCGGTATGCGCCGGGCGCAACGCGGCGTGGTCAACCGGCGGGTCGCGGCGGCCGGACAAAGTGGTGATGACCTATCTCGGCCTCGACCGGAAAGTGCGCAACTCGACGGTCATGTTCGACCCGGCCCCGACCGAGCTCAACACCAATTCGGCATCCTACAGCATCAGCCTGGCGCCGGAGGAAGAACAGGCCGTGTTCTTCACGGTCGGTTGCGACCAGCCGGCCGACGAGCGGCCCGCGCGTTTCCTCAAGGGCTTCCTGTCGGTGCGCCGCGAATTGCGCCAGCCTGCCCGCGTCCGCGGCCACGGTCGAAACCTCCAACGTCCTCTTCAACGAAGTGCTCTGCCGGTCCATGGCCGACATGTCGATGCTGCTGACCGACACGCCGCAGGGCCAATATCCCTATGCCGGCATCCCCTGGTTCTCGACCACCTTCGGGCGCGACGGGCTGATTACCGCGATGCAGATGCTGTGGGCCAATCCGAGCATCGCCCGCGGCGTGCTGCACCGGCTGGCTGTCTACCAGGCGACCGAGAACGACCCGCAAGCCGACGCGCAGCCGGGCAAGATCCTGCACGAAATGCGCGGCGGCGAAATGGCGGCGCTGGGCGAGGTGCCGTTCGAGCGCTATTACGGCAGCGTCGATTCCACACCGCTTTTCGTCGCGCTGTTCGGCCGCTATATCGAGCGAACCGGCGACATGGACACGCTGAAGGAGCTGTGGCCGAATGTCGAGGCGGCGCTCGGCTGGATCGATGGCCCCGGCGATTTCGATGGCGACGGCTTCCTCGAATATAAGCGCGCCAACGAGGACGGGCTGAGCAACCAGGGCTGGAAGGACAGCAACGATGCCGTCTTCCACGCCGATGGACATCTCGCCACTGGGCCGATCGCCCTATGCGAGGTTCAGGGCTATGTCTATGACGCCAAGAAACGCGCCGCCGGCTGCGCCCGCCTGCTCGGGCTCGACGACCGCGCCGAGCAGCTTGAGCTGCAAGCGCGCGAACTTGCCGAGCGCTTCGAGGAGAAGTTCTGGCTCCCAGAGCTGAACACCTACGCGCTGGCGCTGGACGGCGATAAACAGCCTTGCCGGGTACGGTCGTCCAATGCCGGGCATCTGCTCTTCTCCGGCATCGTGCGCCAGGATCGGGGGGCAAAGGTCGCGGACGAATTGCTCCGCCCCCGCTTCTTTTCCGGCTGGGGCATCAGGACCATCGCGAAGGACGAGTCGCGCTATAATCCGATGTCCTACCACAACGGCTCGATCTGGCCGCATGACAACTCTCTGATCGCGCTCGGGCTGGCGCGTTATGGGGCGCCCGACAGTGTGGAGCGCGTGTTCCGAGGCCCTGGTGGACGCCGCCACCTATATGGATCTGCGCCGCCTGCCCGAGCTGTTCTGCGGATTCCAGCGCGGCAAGGGACGCGGTCCGACCCTCTATCCCGTTGCCTGCTCGCCGCAAGCCTGGGCCGCCGGCACGCCGTTCGCGCTGCTGGAGGCGGCGCTCGGCTTCGAGTTCGATCCGCGCGCCCTTGAGATCCGCTTGCGCAATCCGCGCCTGCCGGATTTCCTCGACGAGGTCATCATCCGCGATCTGCGTCTGGGCAATACGCGCGTCGATTTCGTCGTCAGACGCCACGATTCGGAGATTTCGGTGCAGGTGCTGCGCGGCGGCAACGTGCGGGTCGCGGTCGTGTTCGACCGACAGCAAAGCCCGCCTGCGCGCTCGCTCCGCTAAGGCGCGATAGGAAAAAATAGAGATCAGGATCGTTTCCGTCAGAAATCATCCTGATCTAGGGTTTGACCCAATCCGCGCACCGCTTGGGTTCGCTCGTGCCCCAGGGCATGATCGGCACGGTTGAGGTGGAGTTCTCCGGACTGCCTTCGATCAGCTTGTCCGTATAGACCACATAGACGAGCACATTCCGCTTCGTGTCGCAGCCGCGCACGATCCGCATCTTTTTGAAGAACAGCGAGCGGCGCTGGCGAAACATCTCCTCCCCCTGCTCGAACTTCTCCTTGAAGTCGATCGGTCCTATCTGCCGGCAGGCGAGGGAGGCGTTCGAGAGCTGTTCGGCGATGCCGAGCCATCCCGTCCAGCCACCCTTTTCCGGCACTGTGAAATGGCAAGCGACGCCCGGTACGAGCGGGTCGTCGATCGCGTAGGTCGCCAGCTTGTGGTCTGGCGAAAGAAATTTCCACACAGTCGTCTTCTTGAAGATCAGATCGGGGCCGTCATCGGCATCCGCGGCCATCAACGGCAATGCCGCGAGCAACGACAAGGCAAGCACAATCAGGCGTATCTGCATTGGAGATCCCCTCTCTGGCCGAGGCGCAAACACCTGGGAACCAGGATTGATCCAGCCGCACGCCGGCGATCCCTGCAATGCTCGCACCGCTTCGCCCTCGAATCACTGAAATTGTGGCCCGAGCGCCACGAGCAATAGGTGAAATACAACTGCCCGGTAACGAAAGGGTGGCAGCCGAGGCTCATCCTGCTATTTAGTCAGTACTGACATTTTTATCAGAATTGACAGGGAGAGACAAATGTTCGGGGGAACGAAGCATGGGCTCTGCGCAGCTGCTGCCTTGCTTGTGGGAATGATGGCGTCCGGCTCCGCGCGTGCTGCCGATCTGGGCGGCGGCTGCTGCGCCGATCTGGAAGAGCGGGTTGCCGAACTCGAAGCCACCACCGCCCGGAAGGGGAACCGGGTGGTGACGCTGCAGATCGGCGGGAACATCGCCAATGCTCTGATGATCTGGGACAATGGCGAAAACAGCGACGCCTATGTCGTCGGCAACAGCTATCCATCCAGTACCTTGTATTTCAAGGGCGACGGCAAGATCAGCCCCGGCAGGAAGGCGGGCTTTTATGTCGAATTCGGCATCAATACCGAGCAGTCTTTTGTCGTCGACGAAACGCATGACGATTCGATTTCCGGGGCGGTTGGCGCGGCGAGCGACTCCATCTTCATCCGCCATTCCTATGCCTATCTTGAGGATGAAAAACTCGGCCGGGTGTCCATAGGCCAGACCTCTTCGGCGACCGACGTCATCACCGAAATCAACCTCGCAAGGACGGGCTCCGTTTCCAATTCCGGCACGCAGCTCTGGATGGGCGCCTTCCACCCGATCGACTCGGCAACGGGGACATTGGTCAGCAGTTCCGCGGTAAATGGCATCCGATATAGCAATCTGTGGGGCGGCAGCAGCAGCCAGGCTATCGGCGAGGGCACCCGCTTCGACGTCATCAAATATGACTTGCCTTCGATCGCCGGCTTCAAGCTCACTGCCGCTTGGGGCGAAAACGACATGTGGGATGTCGCGCTGCGCTACGCCGGGCAATGGAACAGCATCAGGGTGGCGGCCGGGATCGGCTATCAGCAATGGACCGATCCGGGCGTCGGACCGGCAGGGGTCGGCACCGCAGGCTTCGGCAACTGCATAGCGGAGGCCGTCGATTTCAAGTCCGATTGCCATATTCTCGGCGCGTCGGGCGGCATCATGCATGTGCCCACCGGCCTGTTCGCCCATGTCGCCTACGGTGCCAAGACCGACGAAAACACTCCTGCCGGCGAGGACGACACCAGCACGTCCTTCTATGTCCAGGCCGGCATCGAGAAAAACTGGCTCGGCTACGGGCCGACGACCTTCTATGGCGAGTGGCAGACGATCGACGGCGGTTTCTTCGTCAATGGTGGAGGCGGGGTGGTGAACGACGCCCAGACGAATATCTGGGGCATGGGCGTCAATCAATATTTCGCTTCGGCGGCACTCGACCTCTATGTCGCTTATCGTCACGTCGAGGCGGATGCGACGACCGGTTTCCTCGGCGCAAACGGCGAAACCGGCATCGCCCATCACGATTTCAACGACTTCAATCAGATCATGACGGGTGCAAAGATCAACTTCTAGGTTCCGCTTCGACCCGCCATGGAAAGCCGCCGCAAAGGCGGCTTTCTGCGTTTGCGGCGATCCAACCTATAAAAGACGGCTATGCAAACCCGCTACTAATACCATATGATAATTGGGCGGACTGTTAGCGCCGCGCATTTGTCGGTGGACCTGCCCCGATTCGAGCTTTACTTAAACATATGGGATTGAGCACCGCTTGTGAGGGGAGACACAGGTCGGGAGAGGCTCATTGCGAACATGAGAATGCGACGGGCATAGTGGCTCGAGTGCTGGCCATGGGGTTGTGATGGACGCTGGGCCGAAGAACCGCTCTGAAAGACGCCGTGAAGATACCAGGCGCAAGCTGATGCGGGCCGCGTATGAAATCATCGCGGATCGCGGTCTTGAAGGTTTGGTGATCCAGGAAATCACCCAATCCGCCGATTTGGGCTACGGCACCTTCTACAATCATTTCCCCTCCAAAGACGCCGTAGTCGATGCTGTCACCGAAGCCGCATTGTCGCGGATTCTCGATATTTGCGACCGGGTCGTCGAGGTTTCACCCGATCCTGTCGAAGCCTTCGGCATGGATTTGCGTATCGGCCTTCATGACAGCCGAACCGATCACGTCTGGGGCTGGTTCCTGGTGCGGTCTACCCTTTCGCGCGGTCAAAGGCTGCGCCTCGGTGTCGCCGACAATCTGAAGCGGAGCATCGAAGAGGGCGTCGCGGCAGGGCATTTCAAATGCGACGACATCGAAATGACCCGTCACACGATTGGCGGCCTGCTCTTGCTTGGCACCATCAACCTGGTTTCGATGGACATGCCCCAGGATTATGAAAGCCGGCTGGTCGCGACGGCCATGCAGGCCCTCAGCGTTCCGGCTGCCAAAATCGAAAGCGTGCTCTCAAAGCCGCGTCCGGAATTGCGGCTGTCGCCCTTCCTGGAAGCAGTCGGCGACGCCTGACGCTCAAAGCTCCCGCCGCAAGACGCGCCGGGCGTGGGCGGCGTTTTGCCGCCGCCCTACCGGGCGTCCAAATTGACCAGCTTTGCCTCCGCGTCGGGGCTGCCGAGTTCGATGGCTTTCTTGTACCAGCTGCGGGCGCGTTCAATGTCGGGCTTCAGCCCCTCGATGCGCTTGCCCGTCAGAAATTCAGGATCGAAGGTCTGCCCCATCGCAAAAGCGGCGCTGGCGCTGCCCTTCATCGCCAGAGTCTCATAAATCAGCCGCGCCGCTGAAATGTCGGCGTTGTCGACAAACTCCGCCGCCCGCTGCATGGAGGCATTCTCCCGCTCCTCCGATATCTGCTTTTTGGCCGGTCGCGCCCGAGCGGGCTCCGCCTCTGCTTTGGGGCTGGTCGCCGCGGTCGAGGCGACGTTCGGCGCGACGTTCTTAAGATTCTCATCGCCCTTTGGCCCTATCGTCACCGCGATGATCTGTTCGTCGGATTTATTGCCCTCGGTAACGAGCAGAACGTGAAGCAAGAACTGGCCGGAATAGCCGCTGCTCGGCACGATGCGCAACTTGGACGCGTCGCGGATTGAAACCAGCCAGGCGTTCTTGGTGCGAAACCCTGAGGACATGCGGAAATCGTCAGGCATCCCTGAGATCATGAGAAACTTATACTCGGCGCTCTCGACATTGGGCAATTCGATGGTCAGGGGTATCGGGCCGGAGGAATCGCCGTAGATCTCCCGCGCGCCGGCATTCGCGGTGTCCGCCTGCGCCAACCGGCCGAAGACCTCATATCGCTTCTGTCCGGCATTGGCGGGCTCCGAATTGACACCGCTGGCCATGAGGGCCGCCAAACACGAGGACGGGCACAGCCCCACGACCGCGAGGCAGAACGACAGCCGCGCCAGCGCTGGCAAGCGCGGCGATATGGGGCAGACAGGGACGGGGCTGTTTCGCCTCATTCCGAGGTGTAGGAAATCTTGGAGCGCTCCGCGCTGGCTGCCGTCTGATCCGCCAAGCATGATCACTGACCGCGGTGCGCGTTATTATCTTTCCACCATTTCGTGAACTCATCGAGCAGGACTTCCTTCTGCGCGACGCTCAGCGGTCGGCTGCCCTCCTTGGTACGCTGTTCGAGAAAGCGATCGAACGCGGTCTTGAGATCCTCGCTGGCCTCCGAGCTTGTCGCGGTCTCCTTCGCCGCCATGTGAGCGTTGATCCAATCCTGCGCCGGCTTGAAGCGTTTCCAGCCCGGCACGTCAGCCGCAAGGTTCACCTCTTTCCACTTGGGATGGCGCGGTCCGTCGCGGAATTTGTCGATATTATCGAACAGCTTATTGACGAATTTTGCGACGGTTTGATAGCGCTCCGTCTGAGGCGCGAAATTATAGGTCGCCAGCAGCGTTGCACCGGCGACGGTCGGCACCGTCTCGCCTTCGGCCAGCACATTCGGATAGTGCTCGTGCTTCAGAATGGCCGGAAGATAGGTCTTCATCAGCTTGGCGTAACAGCCCGGGGGAAGGTTTTCTTCGTCCAGAGGCAGGAAATGGCCGTCCTTGGCGGTAAACCCGGTCAGCGCGCCGTGCGGCGCGGCCGAAATACGCCCAACCGCCGCGATCTCTCCGCTCCGCAGCTTTTCGGCGCCCAGGTCGGTATCGGCATAGACCCGTTCAACCTCGATATTGCAGGCACCCAATATTGTTTCGATCGCCTTCTCGCTTGAACTGAGCTGTTTGTAGAAGCTGACCTTCTTGCCGCGTAGATCCTCAAGCTTCTTGATCTCGGGCCGGGCAAAGAAATGCATCTCGGAGTTGGAAAGCTTCAAAATATAGACAAGACGATTTTGCAGGTCTCGATAGACAGTGGGGTCTTTCTTCGTGAACTCGTCGATCACGTCCTGTTCCATGATGCCAAGGTCGATACCCTGCAGGAACATCACATCGATGACGTTCTGACCGCCGCCACGCCCCAGGATCGGCAGGACGCGAAGATCACCCGTCTTGGGATCGTCGAGCACATTCTGCATATCCTCGGCAAACTGAGTATAGGCGGTTTGCGCCTGCGACCCCATAATTGTGACAGTGTTCTTGTTGACGTCCCGGCGCTTCTCTTCGTAGGCCGAACTGGGCTGTTGCTGCTGCGCAATGGCGCTTTGCTGCGCCCAGGCTGTCACGATCACTATGAAAGCAAATAAAATCGTTTTCACGACGCTCCCCCATGTCCCCACATGATTACTGAACTGTTACGCACAAAAGACCACCTTAAGCAGAATTTCTCAAGAGGCTTTTTAGCAATTTGTTGAGTGATAGCCATGTCAGCGCACCACACTTAGCGTTTTGCAGTGCCTCGTCGCAGCCTCGTTCCGAGTGCATGGAGGTCCGGTACGGCGTGAAAGTCGCGCTGGTTCCCCCTCAGCCGGCAGCTCCATTCTGCAAAAACTGATCGATATCTGCCGCGCTGAAGCCGATCTCTTGCAAGATCTGCCGGGAATGTTCGCCCAGCAGCGGTGCGGGGCGCTCCGTTCGGCACGGCGTCTGCGAGAACTTCACCGGCATGCCGACGGCCCGTACGTTGCCCGCGACCGGATGCTCGATGTCCGCGACCATGCTCCGCGCAATCGTTTGCCGGTCCTGATGCATCTCCGCAATGCTCAGGACCGGCCCCGCCGGCAGTCCGGCCTTGCCCAGCGTCTCAAGCCAATCGGCGCTGCTGCGCGTCATGAAGATCGCTGTGAGCACCTCGGCCAGCGTCTCTCGATTCGCCATGCGCGCCGCGTTGGTGGCAAAGCGCGCATCCTCGCTCAGCTCCGTACGGCCGAGAACGGCGAGCAGGCGCTCCCAATTGCGCTGATTGGCGGCGCCGACCGTGATCCAGCCATCCTGCGTCTGGAAGGCCTGGTAGGGCGCGTTGAGCGGATGCGCCGACCCCATCGGGCCAGGCGAAACACCGGTGCCGAACGCGATGGCCGATTGCCAATAGGTGAGCGTGATGCCGGCCTCGAACAGCGAGGTGTCCACCTTCTGCCCCTCGCCGGTCTTGAGCTTATGCGCATAGGCGGCGCAAACGCCCATGGCGGCCAGGATGCCCGCCACGATGTCGGAGACCGGCGCACCGTTTTTCACCGGCGCCCGCCCCGGCCCTTCGCCGGTGATCGACATCAGCCCGGACATGCCTTGCGCGATCAGGTCGAAGCCTGGCCGGTCGGCATAGGGCCCCGTACGCCCGAAGCCGGAAATCTCGCAATAGATCAGCCCCGGATTGTCCTGCCGCAGCGTCTCGTAGCCCAGCCCGAACCCTTCCAGCGTACCTTTGCGGAAATTCTCCAGCAGCACGTCCGTTTGCGACGCGAGCCGGCGCAGGATGGCTTTGCCATCGGCGGTCTTCAGATCGAGGACGATGCCGCGCTTGTTGCGGTTCATCATCATGAAGGCCGCCGCCTCGCCATTGATGGCGGGTGGAACGAAGCGGCGCGTGTCGTCGCCTTCCGGCTTCTCCACCTTGATCACCTCGGCGCCCATATCGGCGAGCATCAGCCCGCAGGTCGGGCCGGACATGATATGCGCCAGCTCCAGCACCTTCATGCCGCTGAGCGGGCCATAAGCTTCGCGCGCCGGGTCCATCACCGCCCCTGCCATTTCGGCTTGCGCTTGGCGAGGAACGCCTCAAGCCCTTCGCGGAAATCCGCGCTGGTGTAGCATCGCTCGATCAGGTCGTCGCCGTCGCGCCTGCCCATGCGGATGCGGCGCAGCGCTTCCTTGGTCGCCTGTATGGTGAGCGGCGCGTGGCCCGCGACGGTCACCGCAAGCTCCCGCGCCCGCGCCATGACGGCCGGTCGATCCGGCAGCACCTCCGAAATCAGCCCTGCGGCTGCCGCGCTCTCTGCATCGAGCAGGCGCGCCGTGACCACCATATCCAGAACGCGGCCCGCACCGATAAGCGACACCAGCCTGGCATAATTGTCGACCGACAGGCAATTTCCCAAGGTTCGGGCCACGGGAAAGCCGAAAACCGCATCCCGCGACGCGATCCGCAGATCGCATGCCACGGCAATGGTGGCGCCGCCGCCGGTGCAGGCTCCCGATATGGCGGCGATGGTCGGAACCGGACAGGTTTCGATGGCGGTCAGCGCTTTTTCGATCCGCGCCTCATAGGCATGCGCGTCGGCGGCGGTTTCGAAGGCACGGAACAGCGAGATGTCGGTGCCGGCGGCGAAGGCGCGGTCGCCGGCGCCGGTCACAATGAGGGCTTTGACGCTGCCGTCCGGGCCGGGCGCGGCGCAAATCTCGGCGATGCGGTCATACATCTCGAAGGTCAGCGCATTGCGCGCCTCCGGACGGTTGATCGTCACGGTGCCGATGCCGCCGTCAACGGCGTAAAGGATCAGCTCGTTCAAGGGGCGCGCCTCGCTCTACCGGTAAAAGACATTCACCAGGAACATCGGGATGGCCGGCACATAGGTGCAGATGAACAGCACAGCCAGCAGCACCGCGATAAAATAGATGTTCACCTTGGTTACGTCCCAGACACTGGTCTTGGCGATCGAGCAGGCCGTGATCAGCACGCTGGCGACCGGCGGCGTCTGCTGGCCGATGGCAAGGTTCAGCGTCACCACGAGCCCGAAATGCACCGGATCGATGCCCGCCGCCTTGATCAGCGGCACCACGATGGGCACCACCAGGATGATCGCGGCGGCGGAATGCAGAAAGAAGCCGATGACCAGGAAAAACACGTTCAGGATCAGCAGGATGACGTATTTATTATCGCGTCAGGCTCAGCATCGACGACGCGATCTGCTGCGGCACGCGGGCGGTCGTCAGATAGCTTCCCATCAGCACCGAGGCGGCGACCAGCAGCATCACCACTGCCGTTTGGATGCCGCCATCGAGCATGGCGGTCTTCAGCGCGCGCCCAATCGACTTCGCGATAATAGAAGCCGACCAGGATCGACGCCAGCACCGCCAGGCCCGCCGCTTCCGTCGCCGTGACCAGGCCGCCGAAAATCCCGCCCAGTATGATCACCGGGATGAGGAAGGTCGGCGCCGCGTCGAGGAAGGTGACCCTCAGGTGACGCAGATCGAACGCCCGTTCGACCGGCAGCTTATAGCGCCGCGCCATCATATAGGCGACGAACATCAGCCCGGCGCCGCCGAGCAGGCCCGGCACGAAACCGGCGACGAACAGCTCCTCGACGGAGGTGCCGGCGGAAATCGCGTAAAGGATCATCGGGATCGAGGGCGGGATGATGATCGCCAGCGACGCCGCCGAGGAGGTCACCGCCGCCGCCAGCGGGGCCGGATAGCCGCGCGCCTTCATCTCCGGGATGAGAACCGAGCCGATCGCCGCGACATCGGCCACCGCCGATCCGGAAATCTCGGCAAAAAACAGCGATACGCCGATGGTCACCATGGCGAGGCCGCCCTGGACGAATCCGATCATGGCGGAGACGAAGGCGATCAGCCGCTTGGTGATGCCGGTGGCGTTCATGATCGCGCCGGCGAGCACGAACATCGGGATGGCGATCAGCGAGAAGCTGGTCGCGCCATTGTACATGTCGAGGCCGACATTGACGAGGCTGCCGGTGCCGTCGGTCCAGATCATCCCGATCAGCGCCGAGATGCGCCAGAGCGATCGCGATCGGCACATTGAGGCAGATCATCGCGACCATCGCCAGAAACATGAATGTCAGAACCATGGCTCAGCTTTCCTCGATGGGTTGGTGAACCATGGGCGGATGTTCTGTCGAAATGCCGAGGCGGACCTCGGCAAGATAGGGTGGAATGCTGAGCAGCTCCGCGATGATGAACAGCGTCGCCGCCGATCGGAATGACCGACTGGGTGAGCTGAACGGGAACCCAGCTCAGGCTGACGAGATTGGTTCCCTCCAGCACCTTCAGGATCTCCCAGCCGGCCCAGGCCAGGATCACGAAGAAGCCGATGACCAGGATCTCGGCAACGGCAACCGCCCAGATGCGCCATTGCGGCGGCAGCGCGAGCAGCACGCCGTCGAAGCCGATATGCGAGCGCCGCAGTGCCGCGAGCGCGGCCCCATAATAGGTGATCCAGGCAAGCAGCACCGACGCGACTTCGTCATACCAGGACAGCGACGCACCCAGCTTGCGGTAAACGACGGCGATGATGACCAGCGTCGTGAGCACCACCATCAAGGTTATGAGAGTCCAGGAAAGTAGGTTGTCCAGGATGCGTCGCGCCGTCGCCACCGAGGCCCTCTCCGAAAATGAAAAACCGGGGTTGAAACCGAAAGCAGCGCCCACAAGGAGCGCTGCCGGCAGAGCCTTCAGGATTTTGGTGCAAGCTTCTGAACGGCGTCAACGAGATCCTTGCCGCCTTCGACGGACGACGCGAATTCGTCATAGATGGGCTTGGATGCCTCGATGAAGGCCTGCTTGTCCGCCTGATTCACGGTAATGCTGGATTCCTTGATCTTCGCCAGAAGCTCGGTGTCCAGTTCGGCCGCCTTCTTATAAACCCAGTCCGAATTTTCCTTCGCGCAATCGCTGAGAACGGTCTGCACGTCCTCGGGAAGCTTGCTGAATTGCGCTTCCGAGACGAGCGCGTAAGCCGGCGTATATACGTGATCCGTCAGCGAGAGATATTTCTGCACTTCCTGGAATTTCGACGGATAGATTTGCGCGAACGGATTTTCCTGGCCGTCCATCACGCCGGTTTTGAGCGCGGTAAACACCTCGGACAGCGCCATCGGCGAAGGATTGGCGCCATAGAGCTTGAACATCTTCACGCGCCATTCGCCTTTCGGTGTGCGCAGCTTGATGCCCTTGAGGTCCTCGGGTTTGTTGATCGGGCGGACATTGTTGGTGATCTGCCGGAAGCCGTTTTCCCACACGCCCAGGATGCGATAGCCCTTCTTTTTGGTCGCCTCCTGCAGCGTGGTCATGACGACTTCGTCACGCACCTTCGCCATATGTTCGCGGTTCTGGATGATGTAAGGCATCTCGAACACGCCAAATTCCGGCGTAACCGAGGACATCACGCTGGAAGGCAGCGCGAAGGTGATCTGCCCCAGCTTCAGCTTTTGCAGCATTTCCTGATCGCTGCCGAGCTGCGACGACCCATAAACCTGGACTTTGCCCTTGTCGCCCAGTTTCGGATTTGCGCAAGTGGCGAAATTCTGCGCCGACACGTCGAAAAGCGATCCGGGCTCGCCGACATGCCCAAATCTCAAATCCAGCGGCTCCGCCCGAGCGGCGCCCGCCGCCAAGCCCAGTCCGGAGATCACTGCGAAAACAGGTAAAATTCTAAGCCGCATTTTTACGCCCTTTACACTCCTGGTTATAAACATGCGCCCACTCAAAGCTAGAGCCGGCGCGGCACGCAATTCGCTCGCCCACCTCCTGGATCGCGTTATGATCGTCTGGTGGTAACCCCACGGTCCAGACGGCAGTATCAGCGTAGTTGGTGATGCAGATACCCTGTGAGTTACATCACATCCGCGCTTTTCGCGCCACCCCTATCCGTCGCGCGCAGCAGCATCCGGGCCAGATGAATCGCCGGTTTTCCTGTCCCATCAAGGATTTGGTGCCGGCAGGAGAACCCATCTGCGATCACTGGGATGTCCGCCCCTGCGCGGCGGATCGCGGGCAGCAGCGTGAGTTCGCCCATAGCTCTGGAGACGTCCGCCGTTTCTTTCTGATAGCCGAACGCGCCGGCCATGCCGCAGCAGGACGTGGCGATGGTCTCGACCGCCAAGCCCGGAATGAGCCCCATCAGCTGCTGCACCGGGCCAAGCGCGGCGAACGACTTCTGATGACAATGGCCATGCAGCAGCGCCTTGCTCGCAACCGGCGCGAGGCTCAGTGCGGCCTTGCCCGCGGCGTGGGCGGCAATCAGATATTCCTCGAACATCAGCACGCGCTCGCCGTAATCGGCGGTCCATTCCTCGCCGAGCAGGGCTGGCGCTTCGTCGCGGAATGTCATGATGCAGGACGGCTCAAGGCCCACCACAGCCTTGCCCTTGTCGATCGCCGACCTGAACGCGGCGGCGGTACGGCGCATCTCCCGGCGCGCCTCTTCCACGAGGCCGGCGCCGAGAAATGTGCGTCCGCAGCATAGCGGCCGCCCACCAACTTGCGGCAGCGCATCCGCGATGCTCACCCCGGCGCGCTTCAGCACTGTCTTGGCGGCGGCGAGATTGTCGGGCTCGAAATAGCGGTTGAACGTATCCGCGAACAGCATGACCTCCGCCTCGCCGCCATCGGTGCCGCGATAGGGCCTGGACGTCCAGCGCGGCAACGGCCGGTCGGCGGCAAACCCAGCCAGGCGCTCCGACAGCGCCGCCATCCCCGGCAGCGCGTCGCGCAGATTCATCAGGAACGGCGCGGCGGCGGCATAAGGCGCATAGCGCGGCAGATAGGCGATGAGCCGGTCGCGTACCGACAGACCATTCGTCTTGGCCCGCTGCCGCAGCACCTCGATCTTCATTTTCGCCATGTCGACGCTGGTCGGGCATTCGCGGCGGCAGGCCTTGCAGGACACGCAGGTCTTCATCGTCGCCATCATGGCGTCGGAGGCGAGCGCGCCCGGACCCAACTGCCCGCTGATCGCCAGGCGCAGGCTGTTGGCTCGCCCGCGCACCAGATCGCGCTCGTCGCGGGTCACCCGGTAGGACGGACACATCACGCCGTCCGCGAGCTTGCGGCAGGCGCCGTTGTTGTTGCACATCTCCACCGCGCCCTGGAAGCCGCGCCCCTGGCCGGTATAGGCGCTCCAGTCGAACGCCATATCGAGCGGCGGCACGGCATAGTCAGGCCCGTAGCGTAAGAGGCGCCGGTCGTCCATTTTCGGCGCGTGCACGATCTTGCCGGGATTGAGAATTCCTTGCGGGTCCATCCGCGCCTTCACCTCCTCGAATGCGGCGACGATGCGCGGTCCGAACATCTTCTCGTGCAATTCCGACCGCACGATGCCGTCGCCATGCTCGCCCGAATGCGCGCCGCGATAGGCCGCGACCATGTCGAACGCCTCTTCGGCGATGGCTCGCATCGCCTTCACATCCGTATCGAGCTTGAGGTTCAGCACCGGCCGCACATGCAGCGTTCCGACCGACGCATGGGCGTACCAGGTGCCGTCCGTGCCATGCTTGTGGAAGATCGCGGTCAGCCGGTCGGTGAAGTCCGCGAGATCGGGCAGGCGCACGCAGCAATCCTCGATGAAGGAGATCGGCTTGCCGTCCGATTTCATCGACATCATGATGTTGAGGCCCTGTTTGCGCACCTCGAAGATCTGCGCGATGAAGCCTGGCTCGACGGCCTCGACCACGCCGCCCTCGCGCTTGCCCGGATCGCCCCAGCGCCAACCCAGATCGGCCATCGCATCGTGCAGCAGCCCCAAGCGCCGCAAATTCTCGCCTTGATCCGGCTCGGCGAATTCCACCATCAGCAGCGCCGCAGGCTCGCCGCGCACGAAGCGGTCCACCACCGGGCGAAACATGGCGATCTGCCGCGACAGTGCGATCATGGTGCTGTCCATCAGTTCGACAGCCGTCGGCCCCAGCTTCACCAGATGCTGCGCGGCGTCCATCGCCTCGCGGAAGGTGGGGAAGTGGCAAATGCCCACGACCTTTTCGCGCAGCATGGGCGCCAGCTTGAGCGTGATCTTCTCGCTGACGGCGAGCGTGCCTTCAGACCCGACGAGCAGCGCCGCGAGATCGTTCACCGGACCGCTTGGGACAAGCGCATCGATATTATAGCCGCCCACCCGGCGCGGCACATCTGGGAAGCGGGCGCGGATTTCGTCCGCCTCGCGCGCGCCCAGCCGCATGAGATCGCGCCGCATCGCCGCCACGCCGCCCTCGTTCGACGCCAGCGTCGCGGCTCGGTCGACCGGCTCGAAGCGCGCCGCGGTGCCGTCGGCCAGCAGCGCGTCGACCGCGCCGACATTGTCGCGCATCATGCCGTAGCGGATCGAGCGCGAGCCGCAGGAATTGTTCGCTGTCATGCCGCCGAGCGTGGCGCGCGAGCTGGTGGAAATATCGACGGGAAACCACAGGCCCGTCGGCTTCAGCACGCGGTTGAGTTCGTCAAGCACCAGCCCCGGCTCGACCACGGCGCTCGCGGCCTCGGGGTTCACGTCCAGCACCCGGTTGAGGTGCTTGGAGAAATCGACGACGATCGCCTCGTTGACGGTCTGCCCGGCTTGCGAAGTCCCGCCGCCGCGCGGCAGCACCGGCACGCCTTCCTCCCGCGCGATCCCCAGCACCGCTTCGACATCGGCAAAATGCTTCGGCACCACGACGCCCAGCGGAAACATCTGGTAAATGCTGGCGTCCGTCGCATAGCGTCCGCGGTCGAAGCGGGAGAACAGCACTTCGCCCTCGACTGCCTTGCGAAGCCGCGCCGCGAGCGGCCCTGCGCCCGGATCCAAATCCTTCAAAATTGACGCGCCTCCTCAGCGCATGCGTCTCATGCAAAGGGCGAATGCCGCTTGACTCACATCTTCGAATTACGCTCCCGTGCAACTGTAAGGGTCGGCAACGGGTTGCGCGAGCGGATCTGGCGCCATGCGCCAGACGGCCCGCGCCACTGCAGCATGGGAGTTGAAACATATGGCACGCGCTGGACGGCATTTCCTGCAAATTCCCGGCCCCACCAATGTCCCCGACCGCATTCTGCGCGCCATCGCCGCGCCGACCATCGATCATCGCGGCGCCGAATTCGCCAAGCTCGGCAAGCGCGTCCTGGATGGCATGAAAATGGTCATGAAGACCAGCCAGCCGGTGATCATCTATCCGGCGTCCGGCACCGGCGCCTGGGAAGCCGCGCTGGTGAACACGCTGTCCCCCGGCGATCAGATCCTCATGCCGGAGACCGGCCATTTCGCCAATCTCTGGCGCGCGATGGCCGAAAAGCTCGGCTTGCGGCCGATCGTCATCGGTGGCGACTGGCGTACCGGCGCCGATCCGGATGCCATCGCCGCCCGCCTCGCGGACGACAAGGAGCACGCGATCAAAGCCGTCTGCGTCGTGCAGAATGAAACCTCGACCGGCTGCGCCACGCGCATCGACAAGGTGAGGGCGGCCATCGATACCTCCGGCCACCCCGCTTTGCTGATGGTCGATACGATCTCTTCGCTCGTATCGATGGACATGCGCATGGACGAATGGGGCGTCGATGTGGTCGTCGCCGGATCGCAAAAGGGCCTGATGCTGCCGCCGGGCCTGTCGTTCAACGGCGTCTCCGAAAAGGCTCTGGCCGCGTCCAAATCCGCCGGATTGAAACGGTCCTATTGGGATTGGGCCGATATGCTCGGGCCGAACACATCGGGCTTCTTCCCCTACACTCCGGCGACGAACCTGCTTTACGGTCTCGCCGAAGCCATCGACATCATCGAGGAGCAGGGGCTGGAGGCCATCTTTGCCCGCCATGACCGCCACGCGGAAGCCACGCGCCGCGCCGTCACCGCCTGGGGCCTGGAGGTCTTCTGCCGCAACCCGGAAAACTACTCATCCTCGCTCACCGCCGTCCTCATGCCCGAGAGCCACAGCGCCGACGCGTACCGCAAGATCGTGCTCGACAAATTCGACATGTCGCTGGGCGCCGGCCTGTCGAAAATCGCCGGCAAGGTGTTCCGCATCGGCCATCTCGGCGACTTCAACGACCTCATGCTGATGGGTACGCTGTCGGGCTGCGAGATGGGGCTGCAACTGGCGGGCGTGCCGCACCGCCGGGGCGGCGTCGACGCGGCGATGACCTACCTGACGGAAACCAGCGACGCCCCTGATCAACAGGGCGGAGTGACCTGCTGAGGCTATCGTTGGGTCAGCGCGAACATCATCCGCGATCAGGTGAGCGCCGTGAATTTTTGCACGAGCTTGGTCGGTCCGGACACGATGAGGAGATCCCCTACCTCAACAACCGTCTCCGGCTGGCCGAACACGAAGTCCGCCTTCGGCCGCTTCACTCCGACAATAGTCACGCCATATTTCTTTCGAAAGGCGGATTCCCCAAGCGTTTTGCCCACCGCCATCTCGGGTGCCCTCGTTTTCACGAAAGCGAACCCGTCCTCGAACTCAAAGAAATCGATCATCTTGCCAGTGACCAGATGCGCGACACGCTCTCCCATGGCCGCCTCTGGATTGACGACATGATGGGCGCCGGTCCGCTCCAGAATGCGCCCGTGCCTGTCTCCCGTCGCCTTTGCCCAGATGTCTTTGACACCGAGCTCACTGAGTGCGAGCACGGTGAGCACACTGGCCTGAATATCGGTTCCGATGCCGACGACAACGCGCCCGAATTCGTGCACGCCAAGCAGACGCAGCGTGTCGCCATCCGTCGTATCGGCCCTGACCACATGGGTCAGGTGATCCGCCCATTTCTGGACGATTTCCGCATCGTCATCGATGCCCAGAACCTCATGCCCAAGCAGGGTCAGCGATTTGGCGACCGCGCCACCGAACCGGCCAAGGCCGATCACGACGACGCCGTCTCTATGTGGGGAGGTGAACTTAACCAACGACAAGGCGCTCCTCTGGATAACGGTAGTGTCTTTGCTTTCTGCGCAGGGCGAGCGCGGTCGCAACGCTGACCGTTCCGACGCGGCCGAAAAACATCAGGCTGATGAGGATGGCCTGGGCCGCGACCGGCAGATCGGGCGTAATGCCGGTGGTCAGTCCAACCGTGCAAAAAGCCGAGATTGCTTCGAACAGCAGCTTGTCGAAGCTCACATGGGTGACGCATAGCAGCGCCAAAGTCGCGACCGCCACGGTTCCGACCGCCAGCAGGACGATACTGAGCGCCTGACGCTGGAGCTCGGTGGAAATGCAACGGTTGAACAGGTTGGTCTCCGGGTTTCCGCGAATTTCCGCCCAGACGACGAAGCCAAGGAGAAAGAAGGTGGTGACCTTGATGCCGCCGGCCGTACCCGCGCTGCCGCCGCCAACCAGCATCAACCCGTAGCTGAACGTAAGCGTTTCGGGCCGCATCTCTCCGATCGGAACCGAATTGAACCCCGCCGCCCGCGTCATGGCGGAATGGAAGAGAGCGGCAAGCAACTTGCCGTTCAAATCGAAAGGTCCAATCGTTGCCGGATTGTTCGCTTCGAACCCAAAGACGGCAGCCATCCCGCTGAGCAGCAGAAACGCCGTGCCCAGCAATGTGACCTTCGTGTGAATCGACCACCGCGTCGCATGGAAAGGGTTTCCCCGCAGGTCGTGGAGTACGGGAATGCCCAACCCGCCGACAACGACGGCGCCGATGATCGGAAGGATGAAAAATGGATCGGTGGCAAAGCGGGTCAAGCTGTCGGAATAGGTTGAGAAGCCGGCATTGTTGAAGGCGGAAACCGCGTGAAATATGCCGTTCCAGATCGCGTCATTCCAAGGCTCGCCATAGGCATATCGGAGGCGCAGCGACAAAATCGCGGCGGTTGCCAGTTCGACGCCAATGGTGACCAGGAAAATAAGGCGCAGAATTCGGGCGATGTCCCCGAGCGCCGAGCTGCCGGTCGCGACTTGGGCGATGAGCCGGGCGCCCAACCGCAAGCGCTGCGTCACCAGGAGTGTGAGCAGCGTCGCGGCGGTCATGATGCCAAATCCACCGATTTGTATGAGGGCCAGAATCACGCTTTGGCCGAACCAGGACCAATAGACCGGCGTGTCCTGCACGCTAAGCCCGGTGACGCAAACGGCGGAGGTTGATGTGAAAAGCGCCGTCAGGAACGGGGCTCCGCCAGCAGCGCTCCGGGAGACCGGCAGCATCAGCAGACCCGTGCCGAGGACGATGACAGCCAGGAACGTCAGCGGTACGAGGCGCGTCGGATGCTGAATCTGTCGTCGCAAGGCTGTGGGTCTCCTCTCGTACACGCCCTCGCTGGCTTCGTCCGTCACCGAGCTGTTATCGCAAAAGCGTTGCTGAATGCCCGCTGTCGGTGAGCATGGCGGAAGAGGCGTCGCGCGTGGAAGGCTCACAATTCAATCCAGGATAACGGGCGAGCATACCAACCGAAGCTTGCCGATCGGTGAAGGCCGCCGTTCCACCGATCGGAAAGGTAAGTCGATGGTCGGCCCGGCCCCCATGCATCTTTCAGTTACCATTTTCAGAGTTCAACCCGAGGCGGCTACCGAAAATTAGATTGCATGTCGGCACAGTTGGTGGGCGAGAGAGTTTTGCCTTGGAGCGAAGACGTCAATGTCATTGTGGCATGGCCTGATCTTTAAACATGGCGGCGGCCGGTCCGCGATTGCCGCCGATAAGGTCGGGCGGATCGCGCACGCTCCCCAATTGGCGGCAGCGCCGGGGACGCCGGCGTTTATCGCTGGCCTGTTCGTGTTCGCCGGCGAGCCCGTCCCAGTCATCCGGCTCGATAGGTTGCTCGGCCTGGAAGAGCGGCCGTTTGGTTTCTACGCTCCTCTGATCATCCTCAAGACCGAGCCCAAAATCGCGCTCCATGTTGAAGCTGTCGAACGGCTGATCAAGCTTAGAGCGGATGAGTTGGTGCCGCTGCCGCCAGCGCAATCCTTCAATGGATGCGCGCAAGCGCAGTTCGAGGCTGATTATTCCCGCGTGACCGTGCTCTGCGTCGAGAGGCTGCTTCTGCGGCAGGAGCAGGAAGCTGTAACGGCCCATCTCGCGCGCGAAATGGCTCGCCTCTCAGCCCTCTCCACGGATGCCGTCCATGGTCATTGAGCAACCGGAGCCGTCATCGGGCCGGGACGCCGCCGCGCTCGCCGAGCTGAAGTCCCTGGTCATCAGCGTAACCGGGCAAAAATTCTTCTCCGACCGCGACGATTTATTGCGGGACGCGGTCGATCGGCGATTGCGGAACACAGGCACCCGCGGCTACGAGCCCTATCTGGACTTGATCCGGAACACGAAGGGTGCGGCGGGCGAACTGCATGAATTGATCGACAGGCTGACGATCGGCGAGACGAGCTTTTTCCGCTATCCGCAAAATTTCGACGCACTGCGGGAGCATCTGCGCGCACTCGATAGCGGCGGCGACAAATCGGTGCCGATCCGAGTGTGGAGCGCTGGCTGCGCCAACGGCGCCGAGGTCTATTCGGCACTGATTCTCGCGGCCGGGATGCGCGCGGCAGGAGACCTGTCGAGGCCGGTCCAGATCATCGGCACGGACATTAATCGCGGTTCACTCGCCGCTGCTGAAAAAGCCGTGTATCGCCGGTGGTGCCTGCGCAATCTATCTCCGCAAAGCATTCCGGAATGGTTTTGCGACAAAGGCGAGGAATTCGTTCTTCGGGACGAGTATCGGGGCGGCGCGCACTTCCGCTGCCACAATCTTGTGTCGGAGGCGTTCTCCGCCGTGGCCGAAGACGAGGCCGGCTTCGACGCGATCATGTGTTGTAACGTCATGATCTACTTCGATTGCGACACCAATGTCCGGTTGGTGCATCAGTTCCAGCGAGCGCTTCGCCCAGACGGGATCTTATTGATCGGCAGCGCTGATTTCGCGCCCGCATTCGGTGGCATTTTGCAGGCGGAGCATGTCACCGGCGCTGTCGTGTACCGGCGCCGCCGCGAGGATGAACGGAGATCGGAACCGCGAGCACAATGCCGGCCGGCGGCCCCACGGGTGGACCGACCGGCAAGACCAGCGCCTCAAGCCGGTTTCAATGCGGTCACGAGTGCTGCATCCGCCGGCCCAGTCCCCAAGCGTACGTCCCGGGCGGCGATCAAAACGACCACTGAGCCACTGCAATCGCTGGATGACATTCTGCGCTTCGTCGATGGCGGTCAATGGAAGCCCGCCGGCGCGGCGTGTCGTGCGTTTTTGCAGGGTGATCCGCTTAATCCGGCGGGGCACTACTACAGCGCAATTATCCAGTGGGCTGAAGGCGATATCGCCGAGTCGAACGCCGCATTGCGCCGTGCCCTCTACCTTGCTCCTTCATTTCCTCTCGCGCATTACGAATTGGGTCGCCGCCGTTATGCCCTTGGCGATCTCCCCGGCGCGCGCCAGGCCCTTGCCGTGACCCTCGATACCTTAATCGACCTGGACGATGACACTGGCCTGGCGCCCGATGGACGTGTCTGCGCATCCGAACTCCGTGCAGCGGTGGAGCAGTTCGCAACGCAAATCCTGGCCATCCCATGATGGGAGCGGACCCTGCTTACGGGGACGGCCGCGGGGAGTGCCAAACCGATCCCGTTTCGGGCGAGTTCCGCAACAAATTGCTGGCGGAACGCACAAGGCTGCTTGCCGCACGGCCGGACGCGCGGCGCGACCAGGGCGCCACAACCGAAATGCTGGCGCTCCGGCTCGGCAAGGAAAGCTGGTGCCTGCGTCTCGTCCGCGCCGGAGCAGCGTTCAGGCCGGCGACAATAACACCGGTTCCCGGGGCCGCCGCGGATATCGCAGGGCTCGCCATGCATCGCGGCAGCCTCTTTACGCTGATTGACCTGTCGGTGTTGTTGGGCTGTGAGCGTCCGGCGGTCGCGCCCAGCTACACCCTAGCCGTCGAATTGCGCGGCATGTCGCCGCCGGTCGCGCTCCTCGTTGAGAAGGCCGAGGGCGTCATCGCGGCCGATCTCGAAAAACTTGGTCTCATCGAAAGGCAAGCACCGGGCGAAGCGTTCGCTCGCGGCCTGGCGCACGGCGGCTGGATTGTCCTGGATGATGAGGTTCTCCTTACAACGCTGCGCACTCGCGCTCCCGCGCAATCGGCGTTCTGAGGAATCTGGGAAGGAGTTCATGACGGAATGCTTAAGTTTCTAGACACGTTGCAGCTTAGGACAATCTCCCTGGGAATGATTGGGCTGATGATCGGCGTCGGCATTCTCGTCGCCGGCGCGACCTACAAGACGTTAAGTGAAGTCCAGAAGATCGGCGATCAGTGGATAAGCCTTCAAACGGTGAGCATTCCGAAAAATCAGAACTCTCCACAAGGTCCTGGCAGCCATGGGGTATGGCGGAGCGATCCACACGCTGAAGAATATGGTTCTGCGCACAGATAAATCGCTTGGCGAACGAGTGGTGCACGCTCTGGACGAAGTGGAAAGCGAGATCGTTGCCTATCGGTCGCTTAATCCGTCTCAGAGCGAAATCGCGGACCTCGACATTGTGCAGCAAATGGTGGCCGCCTATCGCGAGCGGGTCACCAAGGCGTTGCAAATGATCAAGACCGGTGCAACTCCGGCCGAAATAGACCGTGTGATCAAATATGATGACGGACCCGCTCTCGCCGCGTTCGATCGCCTGAAGGCGGCCATCAGTGCCGAGCGAACGCACGCCCGTGGCGCTGTAGAAGGTGCTGTCGCCGCAGCGACCAATTTCACGCGTCTGACTGCGGCCACGGCAATTTTGGCGCTGGCATTCTTCGCATTCGCATTGATTCTCTTCATTCGTACGCGCGTCATGGGGCCGCTCACATCGCTTGTGGCGCACATGAACCGCATCGGCAAGGGTGACTTATCGACTCGGATACAGCTCGCCAGGCGAGATGAGGTCGGAGCGCTTGCCGCGGCCATGAACGATATGACCGTCAGCCTCGCGACGCTGACGTCCCACGCGCACGAGGCCTCACTGCAACTGTCCTCGCTTGCCAATGAAACGCTTGCGGCGACGCGTCAGCAGGCGTCCAGCGTGGAGGAACAGTTCGCCTCCGTCCAGGAGGTAACGGCGACGGTCGACGAAATTGTCCGATCCGGCGAGCAGATGGCTGCGAGAGCCCGCGAAGTTCTGCATCAAGCCAGGGCAACCGTGGAGAAAGGCGAAAACGGACTGGGCTCGGTAAAGGCGATGGCTGCGGCCATGGATGCAATCCGCCGCCAAACCGAAGTTGTAGCCGGCAACAGCGTAACGCTCAGCGAGCAGACCCAGACAATCGGCGAGATCATCACGACGGTTACGGATATCGCCCAACGATCCGAACTGCTCGCCCTGAACGCGGCGATCGAAGCCGCCGCCGCCGGCGACCATGGCCGCAGCTTCTCCGTCGTCGCCGAGGAAATCAAGGCGATGGCGGAGCAGTCCAAATCGGCCACGAAGCAGATCAGCGAGATCCTCGGCACCATCCATGACGGCATCAACACGTCGGTGATGATGGCCGAAGAGTCGGTCAAGCGCGTGGAAAGCGGCCGTCTGCGATCGGAGGAAGCGCTCGGAGCCATCGGCGACATGACCGAAAGCATCGGCCAGAGCATCAGCGCGTTCGAACTCTCCGTCACCGCGACCAATCAGCAAAGGATCGGCCTCGATCAGGTTGCCATGGCACTCGCGCAAATCCGCCAGGGCGGAGAACAGACGGCCTCCGGCACCCGCCAAATCGAAACGGCGGTTAACGAAATCACCGCGCTGAGCTCGCAGCTTACGCATTCCATAAAAGGGCGGGCGGCATGACGGATCTGATGCAGGAATTGTACGGGGTGTTCGAGACCGAGAGGCAAGAGCATCTCGAGCAGATTCGTGTGGTCCTCGCCCGGATCGCGGCGGGCCGCGTGGCTGAAGGCGATCTCACCGAAGCGATGCGCCGCATACACAGTCTCAAGGGCGCCGCGCGGGTCGTCGGCTTCTCCTATATCGAGATGCTTGCACACGATATCGAAACGATTTTTGGGTGCGGAAATGAGCTTCCCGACGATCTGCGCCGGGTGGTGGGAGCGGCGCTTGATGCAATCGACGATTGGATAGCGCTTCCGGCCAGCTCCAGACCGAAGTTGCCACCCGAATTGCTGCTGCAGCAATTACGAGCGGGCTACCGAAGCGACCAGAACAATGTGTCCGAGGAAAATAACACTTCCGGCGCCGTTGCGGGTCCGGCGATTGTGTTGGAGCAGGCGCCAGGGTTGAGCGAAATTGCGCCACCCGCTCCGGAACAGCCCAGCCCGGATGCAGTGGCGGCCCCGGCCAATGCGCTTGACGTCCGCGTCAGCGTCGAAAGCCTGGATTTCCTCCTGCGCGCGGCAGGCGAGCTTCATACCGATTTCGGTCAGCTGGACGCGGCGAACCAACGGCTGCGCGAAGCGCAACGGGAATTGCCGCGTCTCCGGAATTCACTCAACCGCACTCACGGATATGGGCAATCGAGACAGCTTTCTCGCCCGCAGCCCCTGACAGCCGATAGGGTTCTTCCGAAGCCCTCGCCAGAGACTGACGACCCGATAAAGGCCATCAGCGCGGCTATCGACACCCACACAAACGCGGTTCGGAGCCTTCGCCGGCATCTGCGCGAGTTGGGGGAAGGCATCAAGGCAGTCCGGCTCACGCCGGCAGGCGTCGTTTTCAGCAGCATCCGCAAGATGGCCAGAGACGTCGCCGCATTCGAGGGCAAAGATATTGAAATCGAAACCGAGGGCTTCGACAACACCGCCGACCGGAGGGTTTTGCAGCGTCTCAAGGATCCGATCATGCATGTGCTCCGCAACGCCATCAGCCACGGCATCGAGCCGGCTGATGTTCGCGAAGCAGCGGGCAAGCCAACGAGAGGCACTGTCCGCCTCTCAATTTACGCCAGCGGCGGACGCCTGTGTGCGAGTATCGAGGATGATGGACGCGGGCTCGACCGCGACCTGATTCGTTCGCGCGCGCTGGAAAAAGGTTTCATCACCGATGCGCAGGCCGCTGTCATCGATGATGAAGAGCTCGACCAGCTGATTTTTGCTCCCGGCTTTTCAACTTCGGCGGCTGTGACGGAGATCTCGGGGCGCGGGATCGGCATGTCGGTCGTGCGCGAAGCAGTGACCGAACTCCAAGGCAGTATCCAGATCGAGGCTAAGCCGGGCAAGGGCACCCGGATCTCGCTTTCGGTGCCGAAGGGTTTTGTCGCGCAACCGATGCTGCTGATGGAGTCACTGGGTCATCACTTCGCGGTTCCGAGCGGCGCCGTGGCCCGGATCGAGCGGATCAGTCCGGACCGCCTCCGTACAGTGCGCGGCCGCCCCGTGCTCCTGGCCGGCGACACGTCGCTGAGCGTCATTTCCCTTGGCTGTCTTTTCGGGCAATCGGAGATCCAAATCGGTCGCGAGGGCGCCTACGCGTTGATCCTGCGTCACGGTGCCGGTCAGCGTCATGCCCTCATTGTCGACAGGCTGATCGCCGTCGAGGAATGCATTCTCCAGCCACCCAACTTCCTCGACGCCAGCCGGACATCCTGGGCAGGCGTCGTTGCCGGGCGTGACGGCCTTTTGCGGCTTGTCGTCAATGTCGAAGCCTTGACCGCCGCCGCGACCGGCGATCATCGGTTGAGTTTGAGCAAGCCGAAGCAAGAGGTCCGGCGCAAATCGGTGCTTGTGGTCGATGACTCGGTCACGACGCGGACGCTGGAGAAGGCCATATTGGAGGCCCATGGCTACGACGTTCGTCTCGGCTTTGATGGGCGTGACGCCTTGGCGAAGCTTCGCAGCGCCCCCGTGGATCTCGTCGTATCCGATGTTGAGATGCCGAATATGAGCGGCTTCGACCTGCTCGCGGCGATGCGGGCTGATCCCGCATTGGCGGAATTGCCCCTGATTCTGGTTACGTCGCGCGATGAGCCCGAGAACAAGGAAAAGGGGATGCGCCTGGGCGCCAATGCCTATGTCGTCAAGCAGCGCTTCGATCAGGCCGAACTTATAAACACGATCCAGCGATTGGTGTGAGGCCGCTATGGCGACGACCCAGAAACAGATTGCTGTGATGATCGTCGAAGACTCCGACACCGTTCGTGCGCTGTTGACGCGTATCGTGCGTTCCGACCCGAGGCTGCGTCTCGTCGGCGCCGTGGCTTCGGGCGAAGCCGCTCTTGATCAGCTTGACGATCTGACTCCTGACGTCATTTCGATGGACATCGAATTGCCTGGCATTGACGGCATCGAGACCACCCGTCTCATCATGTCCATCAGGCCGACCCCGGTCGTCATTGTCTCTAGTCACGTCGGCAACGACAGTGCCGCGCGCGCGATACGGGCCCTGGGGGCGGGAGCCGTGGCACTCATTGAGAAGCCGTCGAGCGAAAATCTCGATGGCGATACCGCTATGGCCAGCCGGCTTGCCGATCAGCTCGTCGCCATGAGCAGCGTCCGCCTTGTGCAACAGCGCTTTAACGTCCCGCCGACGTCTTTCGTGGGCGCTGCACGAAGGCTACGCTGTCAGATCACGCCAGTGGTGCCGGCAGGCGGCGGGGCGCTTGGGATCGTGGCCTCGACCGGCGGGCCGAGAGCCATCTTGTCCGTCCTCGCGGGGCTGCCTCTCGATTTCCCGATGCCGATCCTCATTGTGCAGCATATCGGCGCCGAATTTACGCACGGGTTCGTTGAGTGGCTCGCCAATACCGGCCGCTTCCCCGCCAGCATCGCAACTGAAGGCACCGTGCCCGCGCGGGGACGTATCTATGTTGCACCCGGAAACTGTCACCTGACGATCGACGCCGGCCGTATCAGGCTGGAACATGGATCGTCCGTCGATGGGCATCGTCCATCGGGCACGGTGATGCTGACGTCGCTGGCAAAGCAATGCGGCGCGAGCGCGATCGGTGTCGTGCTGACGGGCATGGGCGAGGACGGAGCGCGGGGATTGGCCGCGATGCGTGATGCCGGCGCCTGGACTATCGCCCAGGATGAGAGCACGTCGGTCGTCTACGGCATGCCCGCGGTGGCGGCAAAACTGGAAGCCGCCTGTGAGATTCTACCGCTGTCTTCGATCCCTGGCGCGGTGCGCGTCATTACCAATCGGCGCAGCGGCATACACACCCTCACCGGCGCGGGTGCGCCATCATTAGCGAAGCCGATATTATGACCAGCCCCGTGAAAAAGATTCTCATCGTCGAAGATTCCGATACCCAGGCACTGGCTCTGCGGATGCAACTGGGCAAAGAGGGATGGGAGACAGTGCGCGCCAATTCCGCCGAACAAGCGCTCGATTATCTGCGTGGCGAAATCCCCGACCTGGCGATTATCGACCACCATCTCCCGGGCATGGAGGGCGTCGATCTGTGCCGGCTGCTCCGCCAAAATCCGGCGACCGAGGCGCTGCCGGTACTGATGCTGACCAATGATCCCAAGGCGGATTTGGAGCGGCGCGGCCTCGAATGCGGGGCGGACGATCATCTTACGAAAATCGCCGATCCCGATCTCTTGATCGTTCGCGTACAGACGCTGCTTCGCAAGAACGCAATTGAGCTGCGGTCGATCTCGGGAGAGGGGCCCGCATTCAAAGCTCCCCGTGTCATGATCTTGGCCAGCGAAGACGAATCGGCAATCGATTTCAAGCAGGCTCTCGCGCAGCTCGGCTGTGAGCTTGCCGTGCTCACCTCCACCGAAGAGGCGATGTCCTATGCGGTGAGCAAGAACGTCGATTGCGTCGTCGTCGACCTGCAGCGTCCCGACACGGACGGCATCCGCGTCTGCGGGCAGCTCAGCCGAATGCGCACAGCCTCCCGCCTGTCATTCGCCATCGTCATCATCAGCAGACGGGACGCCAAGCAGGAAACGATCCTTGCCGTCGAGGCAGGAGCGGATGACATCGTGGCGCACACGGCCGACCCCTCGATCATCGCCGCGCGGATCAGCGCTTTGCTGCGCCGGAAGGCGCTGCACGACGAGAATGAGCGTATTCAAGCGCACTTTCGAAATACCGAGCTTGAAATTCTCAAGGAGAGGGCCGAGCGCCACTCCGCCGAAGCCCGCGCGCAAATGGCCGAGGAGCTGCAAAAGGCCAATGAAGAGCTGCAGGGCGCCTATCGCGAATTGAAGGAAACCCAGGTGCAGCTCATCCAGAGCGCCAAGATGATTTCGCTCGGCGAGCTGGTGGCGGGCATAGCCCATGAGGTCAATAATCCGCTTGCCTTTTCGATGGCGCATCTCGGCACGGTCGCCAGCAGTCTCGAAAAATTAGCCGCGGAGGCAACCGGTGCGCTCACTGATCAGGGGACCGCATATCTGGAAAAAGCGCGGCAGCGTGCCCTCGACGCCCGGTCCGGTCTCGACCGCGTGACGGATATCGTGACGCGGTTGCGGACCTTTTCGCGTCTTGACGAGGGCGAGTTCAAGGATGCGGACATCGCGGAATGCATAGGCTCCGCCGCCGCATTCATTTCGCTCAAGCTCAAGAGCAAATCTGTCGAGCTTGAGAGCAGTTTTGCCGAAGACAACCGCCTCTATTGCGCTCCCGGGCTGCTCAACCAGGCATTTTTGAACTTGATCTCCAACGCCGCCGACGCGGCAGGCGATCAAGGCCGAATCAGCATCCGCTCCGGCCGTGACGAGGGCTTTTACTGGGTCGCGATCGGCGACAGCGGTCCCGGCATTCCGCAAGAGATTCGAGAACGCATTTTTGAGCCTTTCTTCACGACGAAAGAAGTCGGCGAAGGGACCGGGCTCGGCCTTCCAATTACCTACCGCATCATTAACCGCCACTGTGGGACAATCGAAATCCGGACAAGCGATCTTGGTGGCGCAGAATTCCTTATCCGTCTGCCAGTCAATCTTGGAGTAAAGCAGAATGTTGCATGAGTCCAAACATGGGATGGGTACGTGGGGCTCAGCCTTCGGCCGGAACACGGGAGCAAGCAAGTCCACGATCTTGGTCGTCGATGACGAGCCGCAACTGGTTACGGCGCTCTCGGACGCACTCGACGACAAGTATATCGTCATCGGTGCGACTTCGGCCGAACGCGCGCTCACCATTCTGGAGAGCAACAAAGATATCCAGGTCATACTCAGCGATCAACGGATGCCGGGCCTCACGGGAGATCAATTCCTGGCGCGTGCCAACGAAATATCCACGGCGACGCGCATCCTGGTCACCGCTTATGCCGATCTTGAAGCCGTGATAAGCGCCGTAAATGGAGGGAAAATCTACAATTACGTAAGAAAGCCTTGGGACAACGACGCTTTACTTGCGATTGTCGACGCCGCCGCTCTGAGATTTACTCTCACCGCCGCCCTTCAGCAGGAGAAGCAGCTGCTGGATTGCATTATGGAATGCAGCATCGACGCCATCAGCATCAAAGACGTGGCGCATCGATATGTCTGCCTGAATACAGCCGAAGCCAAGCTTTTAGGGGCAGAGGCGCTGTCCGAAGCGCGGGGCAAATCCCACCGCGATTTCCTCGATGTGGAGAGGGCCGCAAGCTGGGACGCCGAGGAGCAGCAGCTGCTTGCCAAAATGGAGGCTCTCCTTAACCGCGTCGAGTATGTTGTCGACGAGGACGGATCCAAGCGGTGGTACTCCACCGTTAAAACACCGATCCGGGACGCCTCGGGAGAGGCGCTCGGGCTGGTGAGCGTCACCAGGGATGTTACCGAAACGAAGTGCATCGAGCAGATCAAGGATGATTTTATTGCCACGGTACGGCACGAACTACGAACGCCGCTTACGGTAATTCTAAGTTCAATCAAGCTCGCCTGCACCGGCGCGCTCGGAAATTTACCTCCAAAAATCCATGACTTATTGCAAAGAGGAGGTGAAAATTGTGATCGTCTCCTTGTTCTCATTAATAATATTTTGGATATTCAGGATTTTATCGGCGGAGCGGTCGAATTTGATATGGGTCCGGTGGACATTCACGATCTGGTCTATGAGAGCATAACGCAACACTGCAAAGCGGCAGAGAAAAATGAGACAGACGTCCGCATCGATGGGGTAATACCCGACCTCACTGTTGTTGCGGATCGTACCCGTCTTACTCAGGCGTTGGCGAACCTGCTGTCAAACGCCTGCCGGTTTTCCCCGTTGCGTTCGGAGGTCCGGGTCATGGTCTTCGATCTGGGCGATGCAGTCCAGATTTCGGTCATCGACGAAGGAGAAGGTGTCCCCGCAGCCTTCGTCGACAAGCTCTTTGATCGTTTCACCCAAGCCGATAATTCCGCCAGCCGGAAAACCGATGGGGCCGGTCTCGGCTTGAGCATATGCAAAGCGATCGTGGACGCGCATGGCGGCCAGGTCGGATACCGGCGGAATGCTGACGAGGGCTCGGAGTTTTTCATTCGATTGCCACTCAAGCAACTCGCCGTCGCAACAGAGCCGGAAAAGGCGAGAGGCGCCGCGTAGGGCCGGTCGGGTTGGTTTGGACGCACGCGCATAGCTCGGAGCAGCCTCGATCTTGGCGCGCCCTATGGCACAAATTTATGGTTCGCTGGGGAGCTCCCCCTTCAGCGCGTTTGGAGTAAATCCGCAGATGCTGATGTTCGCACGGAAACTGCAATTGAAGACGATTTGCCTCGGCTTGATCGCGGTGAAAGTCGGGATAGGTCTGCTCATTTGCGCAGCCTCATATCAAACTCTAACCGCAGTTGCGGCGATATCACGGGTGTCAGAGCAACTGCTCAGCACAACGGACCCCAAGGGGCGTGCGCTATATGAGATGCGCGCAAAAATGGGCTATGGCGGCGTACACTACCTGCTCAAGAATATGATTCTGCGGCACGATAGCGCGCTCGGCGCTCAGGTGTATGCGGCTATCGACGAAGTTGAGAGGCTTATCATTACATACCGGTCATTTGGCGTGTCGCAACAGGAAGCCAATGACCTGTCCGTCCTTCAAGACATGATCAAGAGCTACCGAGGCCGCGTCGCCCAATCGCTCGAGATGATCAAAAGCGGCGCTGGGGCTACCGAGATCGACGCGGCGATCGCGTATGACGATGCCCGGGCATTGGCCGCATTCGATGAACTCCGGACGGTCATCGGCGCAGCGCGCTCGTTGGGGCAAGACAAGACGAGAAGCGCTATCGCAACCGCCACCGCGTTCACACGGGCCACCGCCATTGCGATGGGCTTGTCTTTGATCGTCTTCGCCGGATTTTTGATGCTATTTCTTCGTTCGCGGCTCATGTCGCCTCTCAGCGCGCTTGTTGCACATGTGAAGCGCATCGGGGGCGGGGATCTGAGCGATCGAATCCACCTGGAGGCGCAGGACGAGGTTGGGATTCTCGCAACCGCGGTCAACGAGATGACCGACAGCCTCGAAACACTAACGACAAACGCTCGCGACGCATCGACCCGGCTGTCCGTGCTCGCAAACGAAACGCTGGCTGCGACCCGCCAACAGGCCACGAGTGTCACCGAGCAGTTTGCGTCGCTGCAGCAAGTCGCGGCCACGGTTGAGGAAATCGTTCAGTCCGGAGAGCAAATCTCCGCGAAGGCGCGCGATGTCCTGCGCGCGGCGAGAGCCACCGCGCAGAAGGGCAAAGACGGGTTGCACTCCGTTCAGGCTATGTCCGGGGCGATGGGCGCCATCCGAATTCAAACGGAACTGGTGGCTCGCAACATTTTGACGCTTAGCGAGCATACCAAAGCCATTGGCGACATTATTGCGACCGTGACCGACGTCGCCCAGCGCTCGGATCTGCTCGCGTTGAATGCCGCGATCGAAGCGGCGGCGGCCGGCGAACATGGCCGCAGTTTCGCGGTCGTCGCCGAAGAGATCAAGGCGATGGCGGAGCAGTCCAAAGCCGCCACAAGCCAGATTACCGATATCCTTCGCAAAATTCACGATGGCATCAACACATCCGTGATGCTGAACGAGGAATCCGTAAAGCGGGTGGAAAGCGGCAACGTCCGAGCGGACGAGGCATTGGCGTCGATCGGCGACATGACGGAGAACCTTCGTCTCAGCATCGGGGCATTCGAGCTGTCTGTCAGCGCGACCAACCAGCAGAAAATTGGACTCGACCAGGTGGCCGCCGCTCTCCAGCAAATTCGCAGCGGCGGCGAACAGACGGCCTCCGGCACGCGCCAAATTGAGTTGGCCGTGAACGACATCACCGCTCTCAGCTCGCAGCTTGACCAGACGATTAAGAGATACGCGGCTTGAACGCCTGCTGAGCGGCACCCGCCCGGCGGTTGGCAACCGTATATCGGAAGCCGGCGTGCCGGGCGCATTTCGACCATCTGCGTGACGGCTGCGGCCGTCCGCTCTCACCTTGCGGTAAGCGAACTCAGATTCGCCAGAGACGACACCACCATTCCGGCTCGACCGGCAGCGCGAGTTCCGGCAGATCACACCATTTACGATGAACAAGGTAGTACGTGCACTCCATGCAGCGCTGACTCTCCGGACCCCAAGGGTGATCGACGACGCCCCCAACAATGAGTTTGCCCTTCAGGTCTGCCGGATCGAGCTGGCGCAATTGCAGCAAGATGCCATTGAACTCTTTATCGGTCTCGGGAAATGGGCTGACTTGAGTGACTAGCCCATCCTCGAACATCGCGACAATTTCGCTGAGCAATTCAGACGGGTCGCGTTCCGAATGCGCGTTCGTCGACATGGCCTACCCTGTCCTTCTTTCGCTTGGCGGGTCGATCCGGTTTGCGCCGCATCGGTTGAGTTTCGCGCCAAGGTACAATCGGGTTGGCACAGCCGTAACCTACGGCCATTTGCTTCATAAACGCACAAGTCGATCGAGAGAGATTTATGCACCTGCGTAAGCAATATTGCGATACGGGGCTCCGAGCGCGGCGGGCGAATCCCCCTCCCCGTGGGGAGAGGGGGATTGAGGGCATGCAGAGCCTCGGCAGAAGCGTTGTCTCCCCTCACCCGGCGCTTCCCAGCGCCGACCTGGGAGAGGTGAAGCCAGGCCCGTGTTAGCGCCCTATCCGCCTTTGCGGGGATTTCGAAAAGGCGTCTCCATCGAAAATGATTTTGCTTAGGCGAAATTGACGGCAGATGGAGAGCGGCCACGTTGCCGGTTTGATTGGTCGGAGTGAGAGGATTCGAACCTCTGACCCCCTGCTCCCGAAGCAGGTGCGCTACCAGGCTGCGCTACACTCCGACGCTGGGAAAGGCGTTATCACATGGGCATTTTGGGCGCGCAAGCGCTAATCGGTGAGGCTCACCAATCGGGGCAAACGAACAGAGAAGAAAGGCGGGCCCCGGAGCTGTACCGTAGCGCCTTCGGCGTATTATTTTCCGTTCAACTCTGGCCCGCTCTTGCGCTACCGACCACGCCAAACAGGTAACCGAAGGTGGCAACGGTCTAAATCATCCTTGTTGGTGAAGGTCTGCCTCGGCGTAAAAAGGCCGCTCCTAAGGACGGCCCCATTTTAGCTGTTGGGCAGCATCAAGCGGCTTGATCCCAGACGTCGATTATTGATCCGGAATTCTCTCTAAGCTTGCCACAACTTCAGGACAATGGCCGGCAGCACGAAATCCGCATCTCCTTTCCAGGGATCGCTCACCCGCAATTGAGCGATCATAGACCCGTCATAAGGCACACCCGGCGCTTCAGCCTTAAGCGCTTCGCAGGCAACTAGCCGTAACACTTTTTCCGCGTATCCACCCATCGGCTGGTTTTCGCTCTCCCAGCGCGATACTGTTTCCGGTGCCGCGCGCCCGTCCATCCGGCTGGCGAGTTCCGCAAGCGTGAGCTGCATGATCTTGCGGATAGCTCTAATTTCAGAGCCACGCAAACGAATCGGCACGAGGCACCTGGCCACTGCGGTGGCTGCCATCAACTCCCGCAACTTCGGCACTTCTACAGTGTCATCTTCTTCATTGTAGACGGCTGCGTTCAGCACAATCGTACTGATGCCCACTAATGCCGTGGCATCATGCTCCTCCAATATCCGGACCATGTTTTTTTCCTTATTTGGGCCGCCGCCTTCAAAACCCCCCTCTTTCACAAAGCGTAGCTGCCCCTCACGAATGCCCTGTCTCATCTACACCCCCAATTTAAAACGTCGTGATCACCTTTATCGTGATCTCTCGCTCGAAGACTGTCACCACGACTTCAAGCGGCTGCCCATCAACGTCCTTCCCCTCAACCCTCCAAATTACGTCCCGTTTCATCTCCTGTAATATTACTTGACCTTCTGTCAATGTGCGAATCACATCTGCGGCAACGATGCCCGCTCTCGCATCATGGATAATGCATGCTGACTCCACTTGATTTGACAATCAGGATCACACGCAACCCTTTGTAAAATATTGGTTTCAGTCACGTAATGTGGATTGCTCATTCTGATCTTCCCCGTCTCGATAGCGCCATTTAAGGGTGAGCCCCACCTTGACGAAATGTCAAACCACCCTGAATTGAGCGCATATCTGCCATGCAGCATGTGCAAAATCCACAAAAAAGAGACGACCGAACGCATTCCGTCAACGGTAATGCTATCTTGTAAGCATCAATTGCAACGACGCCTTCGAAGAGGAGTGAGGCAGGCAATAAACTTAACGCTAAGTGTCGCCCGCAAGATCAGCGACGGCGAAGGCTTCGGGGGGGTGCCCCGCGCGGTGAAGGCGCAGCATATGCGCAAAGGCGGCCTCCAACCCTCGCGCATAGCGTTCGATGTCGAAAAGCGGTGCCGTGAGGCGGTCGCGGGCCAGCTTGTCGCGCAAGGCGGTCAGCGCCGGGCGGTCGGTGGCGAGCCGAAGCGCCAGCGCCTCGTACACTTCCAGTGAATGGGTCACCAGCTCCGGCAGCCCGCAGGCGTGCAAGAGGCTGCCGGCCACGCGCCCGACGAGAACTTCCCCCGCGCAGGTCACCACCGGCAGGCCCGACCAGAGCGCCTCGCTCGCGGTGGTATGCGCGTTGACGGGCAGGTTGTCGAGGAACAGATCGGCCAGCGGATAGCGGGCCAGATGCTCGGCGGTCGGCAGCTTCGGCGCGAAGATGAGCCGCGCCGGATCCACGCCCCGCGCCGTCGCGTGGCGTTGCAGGTTGGCGATCGCCAGCGGGTTCGCGCCGAGCAGCCACAAGACACTGCCCGGCACCTTGCTCAACAGCCGCATCCAGACGCCGAAGACCGGCGCGGTGATCTTATAGGCGTTGTTGAACGAGCAGAACACGAAGGCCGCGTCCGGCAGCCCGCATTGCGCCCGCGTCGGAGCCGGCTCGGCCGCTTTGCGCAAGCGGTCGTTGGGCTGGTAGCAGTCCGGCAGATGCACGATCTTTTCGTCGAAAAAGCGCTGATGCTGCATCGGCACGATGAACGGATCGGCGATGATGTAGTCGATGAAGTCGGCGCCCATGGTGCTGGGATAGCCGAGATAGTTCACCTGTATAGGCGCCGCGCGCTGAGCCATGATCGCCGAAGCCGCATTGCGCGTATAGCCCTTCAGGTCGATGAGGATGTCGACACCGTCGGCCTCGATGCGCGCCGCGGCGTCGGCGTTCGGCAGGCCAGTGATCACGGAGAACCGGTCGAAGGCCGCCATCAGCCTGCGCCGCATGGGGCTGCCGTCGTCGGGGCTGAGACAATAGGCGAGCAGTTCGAAGCGGGCGCGATCGAACCGCTCGATCAGCTCGGCGATCAGGCTCGCGGTGGCGTGCTGGAAGAAATCCGACGAGAGGAAGCCGACGCGGATGCGGCCGTCGGCGCCCGTACGCATGGCCGCGCGCTGGACACAAGCCCCGCCGCCGGCAAAACCCTTTGCCCAGTTGCGCGCCAGCGCCAGATGATCCTCCGGCGAGCAGGCCATGGCGAGGGCGGCAAAGGGCTGCACCCGCTCGCCGTTACGCAATGCGGCGGCGATGGCCCGCGCCTCGGCTTCGTCCAGGCCGTCCCAATCGCAAATGTGACGGCGCAGATTGCAATAATCATATTGGGCGGTCGCCGGAGGCTCGGGCAGGGCGAGCAGCTTGCGGTAGACGGCGACCGCCTCCTCGACATGGCCCTGATCCTTCAGCAGGCTGCCCAGCGTGACCAGGGCGAAATCAGCCTCCGGCCCGAGCCGCACGGCCTCCCGCAAGGCGGCAAGCGCTTCGCCCGGCCTGCCGGTGCGGTGCAGCAGCGGCCCCATATTGACCAGCGCCTCGATCAGGCCGGGTTTCAGGGCAAGCGCCCGCGCATAGGCGGCAAGGGCGTCCTCGACGCGGCCCAGCGATTGCAGGCACAGGCCTTGATTGCAAAAGGCCTCGGCGCAGTTCGGGTCGATGTCGAGGGCGCGCCGGTTGGCGGCTAGCGAGGCTTCGAAATGGCCTTCGGTGCGGAAAACATTGCCGAGCCGCGTATGCACCAGCGCTAGCGCCGGATTGAGCCGCAGTGCCTGCTCATAGGCGGCGATGGCTTCGGCTGGCCGGTCTTGGCGGTGCAGAACCAGCCCCTTGACGCCATAAGCCTGGGCCAGCGCGGGCACCAGCCTGATCGCTGTGTCGCAGGCCGCCTCCGCCTCCGCCAGGCGGCCGAGCGCAACAAGCGCATCGGCGCGGCTCGCATGAGCGGTGGCAAAGTCCGGCATCAGCGCCACGGCTTCCGCATAGGCGCGCTCGGCCGCGGCGTGATCGCCCTTGCCCCGCATGAAGTCGCCGAGATTGTTGTGAGCGGCTGCGAGTTTGGGATCGAGAGATATTGCCGTCCGGCAGACCTCGATCGCCTCGTTGGCGCGGCCAAGATGCGCAAGGACGACGCCGAGGTCGCAATGCCCCTGCGCATAGGCCGGCTTTAGCGCAAGCGACTGCCGGATGAGCCGGATTGCCTCATCGCTGCGCCCGAGCTGATGTTCGGCAATCCCCAGATGGTGGAGAGCGATAACATGGTGCGGGTCGGCCGCGAGCAATCGTAGATATGCGTCGCGAGCCTCGTTCAGCCTCCCGGCCTGCAGGTGCCCGACAGCGGCGATCAGCAATGCCTGCCCGCCTTGCGGTGCCGCTGCTTTGCGGCTGATGTTCCGGTTCATCGCGGCGACGCCTTCCCGCTGCTCGATCCGCCCTCAGCTTCGCACCGCGAGAACCTCCATCATGCTGTGTCCGGCCTCCCCCACGGCATAGGCGGCGGGCTTGAAGCCATGCGTCTGCAGCAGCGCATAGAGCCGCTTGCGGGTGAAGCTGTGATAATGCTGGACGTCGCCCCAGGCGGAGTTACCGCCCCCGGTGTCGCGCAGGCGCCAGACCATGGTCGCCATATTTGGCATCGAGGCGAACAGCACACCGCCCGGCTGCAACAGCCGATGCGCACCGTCGAGCAAGAGGCGTGGAAAAGGTGCGCGCTCCAGGCGGCCGGTCAGCGAAACGACGCTGAACCGGCCCGGAAAGTCGATTTTGTCGATCGGCGTGCCATAGGCTTCGAACCCCAGCCCCTTCAATGACTGCACATGATCGGGGCGCGGATCGGTGCCGACGGCGCGAAAGCCCCATTCCTCGGCGGTAAACAGCAGCGAGCCATTGCCGAAGCCCACGTCCAGCCAATCGCCGCCGGCTTTGTAGCGCGCCACTTTGCCGACGATGCGCGCCGAGGCGAGACGCTGCGCTTCCGCCTCCTGGCCGACGCGCTCCGGTCCAGCCTTGGCGACCAGCGCCTCGGCGGTTTCGGGGGAGAAATAGCCCTGGGTGAAGACATGCTCGCAGGAACTGCATCGGCACCAGATCATCAGCGGCGGCAATGCGGGATCATAGTGAGGATGCTGCGTGCAATCCGTTTCTTTGTACGACGAAATGTCCGGGCTGTTGCATAGCGGGCAAGCCTCGTAAGCGATCCGCCCGGCAGGCCGGATCGGAGCCGCCGATTTCGGCGCGGGAGAAACGCTCGCGGTCGCCGGCACGGGTTTGGCTGGCGGCTCTGGTTCCTGCCGGGCGGCGCCGTCCGGCTCATTCATCTCCGTCATGGAAAAGGCGCGCGGCCCGTTCCCGTCGGCGCAGATGTCCGCCATGTGCTCGAATGCCGCTTCCAATCCCCTAGTATAGCGCGCGATGTCGAAGAGCGGCGCGCTGAGCCGGTTTTGGGCCAACCGGTCGCGGATCTCGCCAAGCTGCCCCAGATCGTTCGCCAGCCGCAGCGCGACGGCTTCATACTCCTCGAAATCATAGGTGACGAGTTCGTCCAGCCCCACCGCGCGCAAAAGGCTACCGCAGACCCGCGCGACGAAGGTCTCGCCGGCGCATGTAAGGACCGGCAGGCCCGCCCAGAGCGCATCGCTGGCTGTCGTGTGCGCATTGACCGGCAGCGTGTCGAGGAACAGATCGGCAAGCGCATGGCGCGCCAGATGTTTCGAAAGCTCCGTCTTGGGCGCAAAGACCAGCCGGCCGGGATCGACGCCCAGCGCCACCGCTTTGCGCTGCAAATTGTCCCGCACCAGCGTGTTGGCCTCCAGCAGCCAGAGGACGCTGCCGGGCACCGCTTTCAACAGCCGCATCCAGAGTGCGAAGATTTGCGGCGTGATCTTATAGGTGTTGTTGAAGCTGCAGAAGACGAAGGCCTCTTCCGGCAGGCCGCATTCGCGCCGCGTCGGGCATCTGGCGGCGATCGCCCGTTTCGTATCGTTGGGCTGATAGCAGCCCGGCAGGTGGACGATCTTCTCGTCATAGAAGGGCTGCTGATCCATCGGCAGGATGAAATCGTCGGCCACCACATAGTCGATGAAATCCGCTCCCATCGTTCCCGGAAAGCCGAGATAGTTCACCTGGACCGGCGCCGGACGGCAGGCGAGGATGCCGCTGCGGGCGCAAGCGGTATAGCCCTTGAGGTCGACCAGAATATCGATGCCGTCGGCATGGATGCGCCGTGCTGCATCGGCGTGCGCTAGATGCTCGATGACGGCAAAATTATCGAACGCGCCGATCAGCCGCGCCCTGAGATTGCTGCCGTCCTCCTTGCTGAAGCAATAGCCGAAGACTTCGAAACGCGAGCGGTCGTGCCGTTCGATCAGTTCCGCGATCAGGTTCGCCGTGGCGTGCTCGTTGTAATCGGCCGACATATAGCCGATCCGCAGCCTGCCGCTCTTCGAGGCGCCGCGGAGCGGGCGATGGGTGAGCGGTGTCTCAAGGCCGCTCGATACCGTCTTGGCCCATTCGCGGGCGCAAAGCAGATGCTCCTCGGGGCCGCAGGAGATGTTGAGGATCGGGAATGGGGCGACGGGCTTGCCGAGCCGGTAGGTCTGCGTGAGGATTTTCTCTTCCGCCGCGCCGATCCCATCCCAGGCGCAGGCGTGCCGGCACAAATTATAGTGCTCGACCAGCGCGGTCGGATTGTCGGGGTCGATCGTCAGCGCCTTCGCCTGTAACGCGAGCGAATCGGCCAGGTTGCTTTGCTCCCACAGCAGCCCCGCAAGATTGACATAAGGGTGCAGCAGTCCGGGGGCGAGTTCGATGGCGCGGCGATAGGATGCGCCGGCTTCGTTCGGCTTGCCGATCGCGTCGAGCGCAACGCCCCTGTTGGAATAGGCTTCCGCGTATTCCGGCTTCAGATCGATCGCGGCCTGGTAGGCGCGGCAGGCGTCATGGTTGCGGCCCAGATGCTTCAGGGTAATGCCGAGATTGTTGTAAGCCTCCGCGTATTCCGGCTGCAGGGCGATGGCGCGCTGGTGAAATTGCAGGGCGTCCTGCAGGTTTCCTGTCTCTTGCAGGACGCAGCCAATATCGGAATAGACGGGCGCGAAATCAGGTTTCAGCTCGATCACGCGGCGATAGGAGGCCATCGCCTCGCCGTAAATGCCCGCCATCCGCAGCGCATGCCCATGCGCGATGAGCGTCTCGGGATGATTCGGGGCCAGCAGGACCGCGCGTGCGGCGTTGATCAGCGCCTCTTCGGAATCTCCCAAAAGCAGCTGCACCGAGCTGAGATTGGCAAGCCCGTCGGCAAAGTTCGGCGCGAGCTCAATGGCGTGGCGATAGCATTCCGCCGCGTCCTGGAGCTGGCCCATCGCTTTGAATACGTTGCCGAGATTGGAGAATGCCGGATGAAAGCCGGGTTTCAGCGCGATCGCCTTCTCGCATGCGGCCTGCGCGTCATCCAGCTCGCCCAAATCCTTCAGCACCACGCCGAGATCGGAATAGCCCTCCGCGAGATTGGGATGCACATCCAGGCATTGCCGGATCAGCCCGGCGGCGTCCTCCAGCTTCCCCTGCCGATAGGCAATGAGGCCGAGCAGATGCAGCCCTTGCCAATAGTCCGGCCGCGCCTCGACCATCTCCTCCAAAATGGCGGCGGCCTCCTCCAGCCGTCCCGCTTTGAGAAATTCGATCGCCTCCGCCTGCCTCTCGGCGTCTTCCTGGCGCGGCTGCGGCGGTGACACCGGAGGCTGGGAAGGCTGCCCTTCAGATTGCCGCTGATGCTTGCGCTTCATATCCGCTCCGCCTTTTCATTTTTCGTTCATGAGGAGGCGGCAAACCTGCGCGAGGCTTGCCGCGGGGCGGATTTCAAATAATTCCAAGAGTTTTGCGTATGGCTGAACAAAAATGTCCCAATTTGAGCCAATCGGCGGTTTCCATCCCCTCGGGGACCGAATTCGGCCTCGACGGCACCAACGTCATTTGACGTGACCTTTCGTGCTGCTTAGATTCTGAATGGAATTCGCGTATTTGTTGAGAACCACATTGCCCACTCGTCCGCTACCGCCGATTATGCAACGCACCAAAGACCTTATCGGGAAAGATCTGGCGTCGTCGCCGTTCGGGGCGCATGGCGACATCGCCAGCGTCAACGACCTCAATCAGCGCTCGCGGGCGATTTTCCGGCAGATCATCGAATCATACCTTTCGACCGGCGAACCGGTCGGCTCGCGCAATCTCAGCCGCACGCTGCCGATGGCGCTCTCGCCGGCCTCGGTGCGCAATGTGATGGCCGATCTGGAAGCGCTGGGCCTGATCTATGCCCCCCATACGAGCGCCGGGCGCCTGCCGACCCAGTCCGGCCTGCGCCTTTTCGTCGACGGCCTGCTGGAGCTGGGCGACCTCGCACCGAATGAGCGCGCCCAGATCGAGGCGCAGATATCGGGGCCGCATGGGCTCAACGAGCTGCTCTCGGAAGCCAGCGAGATGCTGTCGGGTCTGTCGCGCTGCGCCGGCGTCGTGCTGACGGAAAAGCTTCTCCACCGCGTCAGGCACATTGAGTTCGTCAGCCTGGAGGCGACGAAAGCGCTCATTGTACTCGTCGGCGAGGACGGCACGGTGGAGAACCGTGTCCTTTCCCTGCCGGAAGGGCTGCCCGCTTCCGTCCTCACCGAGGCGACCAACTACCTGAACTCCCGTCTGCCCGGCGCGACCTTCGCCGAAGCGCGCCGCCGCATCGAGGAAGAACTCACGGCCAAGAAGGCCGAACTCGACGAACTTACCGCCAAGGTCGTGCAGTCCGGCCTGGCGCAATGGTCGGGCGGCAAGGACGATATGCGCAGCCTGATCGTGCGCGGCCAGTCGCACCTGCTTGAGGATTTGCGGGCTGTTGAGGATCTGGAGCGCGTGCGGCTCCTGTTCGACGATCTGGAATCGAAGCGGGAGATCATGCAGCTCCTGACGCTTACGGAACAAGCGGATGGCGTGCGCATTTTCATAGGGTCGGAGAATCAGTTGTTTTCGCTGTCCGGATCTTCGCTCATTGTTGCGCCGTTCAGCGACACGGAGCACAAAATAGTCGGCGTTCTGGGTGTGATCGGGCCCACGCGTCTGAATTATGCCCGCATTATCCCCATGGTAGATTATACAGCGCGGTTGGTTGGTCGCCTGCTGACTTGATTAATTTGCGCTTCCAGCCAATATCCGCATCAAATTCGCTCCAGCGTCGGAGCTCTTCCAAGAGAGGGTAGAACCGCAATGGAAGAAGACAAGCGAGGCCCGAACGAAGGCGCTGAGGAGCCCGCGAACGGCATGGCGCAAGGTCACGAAGGCGAAATGCAGGCCAGCTCCGAGACGCAGCAGATCGCGGAACTGGCGGGAAAGCTTTCCGCCGAGCTTGACGCGGCAAAGGCTGAGAATGAAGAGCTCAAGGATCGCTCGCTTCGCCTGATCGCGGAAATGGAGAATTTGCGCCGCCGCACCGAACGCGATAAATCCGAGTTCGCCAAATATGCGATCTCCGAATTTGCGCGCGACGTGGTCGGGGTCGGCGACAATATACGCCGCGCCATCGAGGCGGTGCCGAAAGAGTCCGTCAGCTCGGATCCGGCGCTCGGCAGCCTGATCGAGGGCATCGAAGTCACCGAGCGCGAACTACTCAAGGTGCTGGAAAAATTCCAGGTCAGGCGCTTCGACCCGCTCGGCGAGCCGTTCAATCCCCATATGCATGACGCGATGACCAAGATCGACATCCCCAACGTCCCGGCGGATACAGTCGTGCAGGTCATCCATGCCGGTTACATGATCGACGAGCGTGTGCTGCGGCCTGCCGCCGTTATCGTTGCCAAGGGCAGCGTCCGCCCCGAACCCCCGACCCCGTCCGGCCCTCCGCCAGGTGGCGATAAGGTTCCCCCCGGTGCGATGAAGGTGCCCGACGACGTGGTGTCCTCATCGGCGGCCCGCGACGAAGCCCAGCAAAAGCCGCCCCGGCCCGACGTTCAGCAGACGGTGCTCGGCCGCGATTTCCAGACGGACCAGCCGCCCGAACGCGGCAGACGGCAAAACGCATCCGGCGCCAGCGCGGAAGAACGGGTGGCGCCCTTCCGCCGCCGCGCGGCAGGCGAGACGCCGCAGAGCGATTCGCGCCAGCAAAACGGTCATGGCGCCAGCAAGGCCTCGGCATTGCATAAGCCGGTGATCGGCAACAACGAATAGAAACCCGCGCCGGGAGGCCGCTCTTGAAGCGGCTCAGCGCCGCTTTTCTGGTGTTGGGATTGGCGTGACGCCAAGCGGCAGCGCCGGAGCTTCGAAGGTTGCGTATTCCTGCTGAAGCTCGCGGTGCCGGCGCAAGCTCACCGGGATCAAGGCGAGATAGGTAAGGCACCCTAACGTCAGGGTCATATAGGGATAGGTCACCAGCGTCGCCGCCAGCACGACGACCAGGGCAATCACCGGCGCAATGTAATCGCGGGCGATCCGCCGCCCGACGAGCTTGCCGGAAAAGGTCCGCACCCGGCTGACCATCAGCGCGGCGATGACCAGCGCGTAAAGGCTGAGCAGCGGCATGAACATCCAGGATTTCGGCACGCCCAGCCCCTCCATATAGAGCGGCAACATCAGCAATATCGCGCCGGCCGGCACCGGCACGCCGACAAAAAAGCCGGATTCCCAAAGCGGCTTGCCGGGTTCGTCGAGCGCCACATTGAAGCGGGCGAGCCGCAGCGCGGCGGCGAGCGCAAACATCAGCACCATGATCCACCCCAAGCTCGAAACGCCCGAAAACCCCCACAAATACAGCACGATCGCGGGCGCCACGCCGAAACAGACGAAATCGGATAGCGAATCGAGTTCTGCGCCGAATCGGGAGGACGCCTTCAGCAGCCGCGCCATCCGGCCGTCCAACCCGTCTAGCACCGCCGCCGCGCCGATCGCGGTGAGCGCCAGCTCGAAACGCCCCTCGATCGCCATGCGGATCGAGGTCAGCCCGACGCAAAGCCCCAGCACCGTGACCATGTTCGGGATGAGCAGCCGCATCGGGATGCTGCGTTCACGCGCCGCGCGGAATGCGCGCCGGCCCCTCATCATCCGATAGGAAAAACGGTGCGGCATGGCTTAAATCTTGCGAGATCCTGCTGGTGTCATAGGGTGCAGTCTAAACATCAATCGCAGCAGAATCCCACCATCTCCTTAATCGTTTGCGGCGTGGCGCCTTCAGCCCGCAGGCTCCTGATAGCTTGGTCCTTATAGGATTTGGAGAGCTTGCGGCCATCCGCATCCAGAATCAGGCGGTGGTGACAATAAAGCGGCTCGGGCAGATCGAGCAAGGTTTGCAACAGGCGGTGGATATCCGTCGCGGCGTATAGGTCCATGCCGCGCGTCACATGCGTTACGCCTTGCAGCGCGTCATCGACCACCACCGCGACGTGGTAGGCCGCCGGCCGCTCCTTTCGCCACAACACCACATCGCCCCAACGCTCCGGCAGCGCCTCGCGCGCGCCGATGCTGAAATCGGTTTCGAACGTGCGAAAGCACAACGGCCCGCCAAGCTTGCGCCGCGCCAGCGCGATGGCCTTCGGCATATTCAGGCGCAGCGCGTAAGGCTCGCCCGCCGCGATGCGCGCGGCGGCAGTTTCCGCCGCCATGTCGCGGTAAAGCCCTGGATAGACAGCGGCGCCGTCCGGATCGCTCGCCGCCATGGCGCCCGCGGCCTCCACCGCCGCCGCGATCTCCTTGCGCGAGGCAAAGCACGGATAGACGAGGCCGAGCGCCTGAAGCCGCGCCAGTGCCTCTGCGTAAACGGGCAGATGCTCCGATTGCCGCCTGACCGGCTCTTCCCAGGCGATGCCAAGCCACGCCAGATCTTCATGGATCGCGGCCTCGAACGCGGGACGTGAGCGCTCAAGATCGATATCCTCGATGCGCAGCAAAAACCGCCCGCCCGCCCGGCGCGCCATCTCCCGCCCGAACAGGGCCGAAAAGGCATGGCCGAGATGAAGGTGGCCGTTGGGGCTCGGCGCGAACCGAAAAACGGGCCGGATATCAAGCATCGGCATCTTCACCCTTGGAATTTTTCCACCAATATGCGTTCAATCCCGTTTCGTGAAGCCAGGAGTGTTTGTTGTTGTCGCGCCATTTTCGCGAAAACCGCAAAAAAACCACTCTTCGAGACTGACGCTAGCCGAAGGAATATTCATGACCGCCCCCGCTTCGAATATGGACGGCCCCCGCATGACACCTGGGGGCGGTGGCGTGCCGAAACAGCTCGTCATTTTCCTCCACGGCTATGGTGCTGACGGCAATGATCTGATGTCGCTCGGCCAGCATTGGCGCAGCGTGCTCCCAAATGCGGCCTTCATTTCCCCTCATGCGCCAGAGCCTTGCGCCGGCAATCCTTTCGGCGGCCGGCAATGGTTCGGCCTGACGATGACCGATCCGCAGGAACGCTGGCGCGGCGTGCAGAAGGCCGGTCCTTCGCTCAACGCCTATATCGACCAGGAACTGGCGGCCTATGGTCTCGCCGATGACGCGCTGGCGCTTGTCGGCTTCAGCCAGGGCACCATGATGGCGCTGCATGTCGGTCTGCGGCGGCCCAAGGCCATGTCAGCCATCGTCGGCTTTTCAGGGATGCTCGTCGAGCCGAACCGTTTGAAGGCGGAGATAAAATCCCGGCCGCCGGTGCTGCTCGTCCATGGCGATCGCGACGAAGTCATCCCGGTTCAGGCGCTGCAGCAGGCCCGTGCCGCGCTGGCCGATGCAGGGGTGCCGGTGGAATCGCACGTCTCCGCCGGACTGCCGCATGGGATCGACGGCGACGGGCTGGACATTGCCGGCCGCTTTCTGGTCAACGCGTTCAAGCCGTGAGCCGCGCGTAAGGCGCACACGCCGCCGGACGCAATTCATCCTCGACATAGGCGCGCAGAATATCGGCAAAGCTCGCATCGGCGCGGATGCCGAGCCGGCTTGCCTCGTCCGAAATGAAAAAGCGCGGCCAGCCGTCCACCAGGGCCTGCAACTCATCGTCGCGCTCCCAGCGCACCTGGCCGCGCGTGCCGCCGAAATCGAGCGTGTTCAGCGCCTCCACCATCTCGGCGGCGGTCACGGTCAACGACGGCAGATTCATCGCGCGCGTGTGCCCGAAGCGATCCGCCGGCACTTCATGCAGCTTGATCAGCGCCGCGACGACAGAGCGTACCGAGGCGACCGGAATCTTCGTCTCCGGAGCGAGCGGGCAGACGATGTCCTCGCCGCGCAGCGGGTCCCGCACGATCGCGGCGATCCGATCCGAAACCGCCGCATGGGACGCGCCCGGCCGGATCAGCACCACGGGCAGCCGCAGCACGCGCCCATCGACAAAGCCATGGCGGCTGTAATCATTGATCAGCAGCTCGGCTACGGCCTTTGCCGTGCCGTAAGAGGTCTGCGGTGTCTGGCAGACTTTGTCGTCGACCCGTTCAGGCAGCGGACCGCCAAAGGCCGCGATGGAACTGGGATAGATGAAACGCGGCCGGTGCCCTCCGGACCGGCAATCTTCCAGCAGGTTGATGGCACCGAGCAGATTGATCTCCAGGCTCCGCGCGAAATCCGCTTCTGCCTCGCTGGTCAGCGCTGCCGCGAGATGAAAGATGCTGTCGATCCGCTTGACGAACAGACCTTGGCGGAACTCTGCGTCGCAAATATCGCCGATTTCGATGCGGACGCGCGGGTCGGAGGCGAAGGCGCCCAATCCTTCATTCGACCTGTCGGTGAGAATGAGTTCGCAGATCCGTTCCGCGTCGGCGCCGCCTCGCGTCAAGGCCGGCTCGCCCAGCAGCGCCGAAACCAACCGTCGCCCGACGAACCCGCCGGCCCCCGTAACCAGAACACGCATATGCCCCCCTCCCCCTAACATTTTGTAACTATCTAGCGACAAGCCGTGGCCGCAAAATGGCCAATCTGAACGTAAGCCAACAAAAATCCGGAATGCGTAATTTTTATCACTCGATAGCGGAACGTCCCGCACGGCGGATCGCGGGATTGCCGGGCGCGGCGCGCTGGCGCATGATAAAACTGTCACGGGAGGACGACGCTATGGGGACACGATGCCGCGCCTTAGGCGCGAAGCGATGAACGAACGCGACACCATTCCCGTCGCCGAGGCCAAGGCGATGGCGGGCGAGGAGATCGGCCTGTCCGACTGGCTTGAGATCAACCAGGAAAAGATCAACGCCTTCGCCGACATCACCGAGGATTGGCAGTTCATCCATGTCGATCCGGAACGGGCGGCGCAAACGCCCTTCGGCGGCACGATTGCGCACGGCTTTCTGACGCTGTCCCTGCTCTCGGCCATGGCGTTGGACGCCATTCCGCGCCTGGAAAACACGACGATGGGCGTGAATTACGGCTTCGACAAAATCCGCTTTCTTTCGCCGGTCGTGTCCGGCGCGCGGATTCGCGGGCGCTTCCATGTCATCTCGGCCGAGGAGCTGAAACCGGGCGAGCTGACCCTGAAATATCGAGTGAAGGTTGAAATCGAGGGCCAGGAGCGTCCCGCTTTGACCGCCGAATGGATTTCGCGGCAATATTTTCGCCAAGCCTGAGAGCGATGCCGGATCAAAAAATGGCGCCCCGCAACGGAGGAACGATGCGTTTCAAGGATACGTCCGTGCTGATCACGGGCGCGGCGGGCGGTTTCGGACGGCTTGCGGCGCAACGCTTCGCGGCTGAAGGCGCAAAACTGACCCTGTCCGATATTTCCGAGACCGGGCTGGCCGAAACGGTGCGGCTGGTTCGCGCGGAGGGCGGTGAGGTCGCTGACGTCCCCGGCGATGTCAGCGACGAGCAGCACGCCAAAGACTATGTCGCACTTGCGATCAGCACCTATGGGCGGCTGGACATCGCGGTGAACAATGCCGGCATCGGCGGCGGTAAGGCGGCCATTCCCGAAATCAGCGTCGAAGACTTCGACCGGATCATGGCGGTGAACGCGCGCGGCGTGTTCCTGGGCATGAAATATGAGATCCCCGAGATCGCCAAGGCGGGCGGCGGCGCCATCCTCAACGTTGCCTCGGCGGCGGGCGTCGTCGGCGCGGGCCATATTGCCGCCTATGCCGCGTCCAAGCACGCCGTCGTCGGATTGACGCGCACCGGAGCGGACGAATGCGCCCGGCTCAACATCCGGATCAACGCGATCTGCCCGTCCTTTGCGGACACGCCCATGATAGCGGAGATGGCCGACGCCATGATGAGCCAGCTGGGAATTTCGCGCGACGAGGCGCATAAGCGGATCGCCCGGCGCGTGCCGCTGGGCCGCGTCGCCGAACCCGAAGAGGTGGTGCAGGCAATGCTGTGGATCGTCTCGCCGGAAAACAGCTTCATGACCGGCCAGGCGCTTTGCATCGACGGCGGTTTGACGGCGATCTAAAGCGAAATCATTTTTGATGGAGACGCCTTTTCGAAATCCCCCCGCGCAGGCGGGGATCCAGTATTAATCGGTGGTCAATAGCTTACTGGATCCCCGTTTCACCGGGATTTCAGGAGAGATGGGCTGTTGCCCCCATCTGATCCGATCACGCTTTAGCCGCCCGCGAAGCAAGCTGTTCCATCGGTTTGGCGAGTGATAGGCTGCACAAAACATGGGATGCATCTGGGAAAGACGCCCACGAAGGCTGCAAGCAGAGGGGTTCGATGCGCTGGAAACGTCGCCCGGAAGGGTCGAATTGGGGCGAGTTCGGCCCGGATGACGAGAACGGGCGGCTCAACCTCATAACGCCGGACAAGGTGCTGCAGGGCATCGCGGAGGTGAAGGAGGGCAAGAGCTTCTGCCTGTCGATGCCGCTCGACTATCCCGGCGGCAATGTGCTGAACCCCGCCCGCCATCCGCCGCTACGCTTCGCGACACAGGCGCTGGACGGATCGGCGCGCTATCTGGTGCAGCTGTCCCAGGCCAACCCGGACCTGACCGATGTAATCTGCGACGACCGGGTGATGCTCCACACGCAATATTCGACGCAATGGGACGCGCTGTCCCATGTCGGCTCGGAGTTCGACGCCGATGGCGATGGCGTGGCGGAGGTCGTCTTCTATAATGGCTGGCGCGGCGGCACGGACATCGTTCTTGGCGCCCACGATCACGACCATGGCGGCGAATGCAGCCCGTTCGAGGGCGCGGAAGCCAAGCGCCTCGGCATCGAGAAAATGGCCGAGCGCTGCGTGCAGGGACGTGCGGTGCTGATCGACCTGCACGCCGTCCACGGCGATGCCATGGTCGACATCGACTTCGCGGCGCTGGACGAGGCGATGCGCGCCCAGAACGTCACGGTGGAAACCGGCGACATGGTCTGCCTCCACACCGGCTTTGCGGCCAAGATCATGCAGATGAATCGGCAGCCCACGCCGGACGTGCTGCATCATTCCTGCGCCGCGCTGGAGGGGCGCGATCCTCGGCTGCAGGAATGGGTGCGCGACAGCGGCCTCGCCATTCTGATCGCCGACAATTATGCCGTCGAACGCTATCCCAACCGCTCCGGCGAGGGCCGCCGCCCGCTGCTGCCGCTGCATGAGCTGTGCCTGTTCAAGCTCGGCATCCATCTCGGCGAATTGTGGTGGCTGAGCGATCTTGCCGCGCATCTGCGAAGCCGGAGCCGCAACCGCTTCCTGCTCACCGCCCCGCCCTTGCGCCTGCCCGGAACGGTCGGCTCCCCGGCCACGCCCATAGCCACAGTTTAGAGGTGCCGATGACGAGCCTTGCCGATCTGCTCAATCCGAAATCGATCGCCATTGTCGGCGCATCCGACGACCCGACGCGGATCGGCGGGCGTCCCGTCTCGCATATGATCCGGCAGCGCTTCGAGGGCGGCGTCTATCCGGTAAACCCGAACCGCGACACGATTCAGGGGCTGAAGGCCTATCCTTCGCTCGCCGCTATCGATGGCGATGTCGATTTCGTGCTTGTGGCCGTGCCTGCGGCTGGCGTCGCCGAAATCGTCCGGCAGGCGGCGGCGAAGCGGGCGAAAACCGTGATGGTGCTGTCCTCCGGCTTTGCCGAAATCGGCGGCGAAGGCGTCGCGCTGCAGGATGAGCTGACCGCTCTCGCCCGTGAAACCGGGGTTCGCATCGTCGGGCCGAATTGCCTCGGCGCTTTCAACGCCAAAACCCGCTTCTATCCCACCTTCACCTCGACCATCGACCGCGCCGCCCCGGTGCCCGGCGGTATCTCCATCGCCAGCCAGTCCGGCGCCTATGGCAGCCATATCTATATGGTGTCGCATCTGCGGGGCCTGGGTATCGGCTATTGGTTGACGACGGGCAACGAGGCCGATCTGCATATTGCCGAATGCATCCGCATCCTGGCCGAACAGGACGATGTGCACACCATCATGGCCTATGCCGAGAGCATCAAGGACGGGCCGATGCTGATCGAGGCGCTGGATACGGCGCGGGCCAATCGCAAGCCGGTCATCTTCATGAAGGTGGGGCGCTCGGAAGTGGGCGCCGAGGCGGCCAGTTCGCATACCGCCTCGCTGGCCGGCGAGGATGCGATCTACGACGCGGTGCTCCGGCAATATGGCGCCTACCGGGCCCGCAGCACCGAACAGATGCTCGACATCGCCTATGCCTGCCGCCCGCGCATCTATCCCGCCGGCAAGCGGCTCGGCATCGTGTCGATTTCCGGCGGCGCGGGCGTGCTGATGGCCGATGCGGCGGCGGATTACAGCCTCGATGTCGCCCCCATGCCGCTGGACATGCAGACCGAGCTGAAATCGCTGCTGCCGTTCGCCTCGGCGCGCAATCCGGTGGATGTCACGGCGCAGTTCTTCAACGATCTCAGCCTCATCCCGCGCTTCACCCGCGCCATGCTCGACCGGGGCGGCTATGACGGGCTGATCGGCTTCTGGACATCGGTGGCGGGCTCGCCGTTGCTCGCCGACCGGCTGCTGGCCTATCTCACCGAAACCATGTCGCATTATGACGACCGGCTGTTCATGCAATGCCTCGTCGCGCCGGACGAGATCCGCAGCCGCTACGAGGATGCCGGGTTCCCCTGCTTTGAGGACCCGACGCGCGCCGTCGCCGCAATGGCCGCGATGATGGCCTTCGGCGAAGCCTTCGCCGCGAGCGGACCCGGACTGTTCGCCCTGCCGGACGCCGCCGAGCTGCCCGCGGGCGCGATCTCCGAGCGTGCGGCAAAGCAGATCCTGGGCGATGCCGGGCTGCCGATGGTCGATGACGTGCTGGCCACCACCGCCCATTATGCCGGCGAGGCCGCCAGCCGCATGGAAGGGCCGGTGGCGATGAAGATCGTCTCGGCGGACATCGCGCATAAGACGGAGGTGGGCGGTGTCGTTCTGGGCGTCGAAGGCGGCGAGGCGGCGGAAGCGGCCTTCGTTACGATCATGGAGAACGCCGCCCGGCACGCGCCCGATGCCAGAATCGACGGCGTGCTCATCGCGCCGATGATCGAGGGCGGGGTGGAATGCATTATAGGCGCCCGGATCGATCCGGTCTTTGGTCCGATGGTGATGTTCGGCCTGGGCGGCATCCTCACCGAGGTGCTGAAGGATGTCGCCTTCCGGCGGGCGCCGTTCGGCCCGGATATGGCGCGCGACATGATCGACGAGCTGAAAGGCGCCGCCGTCCTCAAAGGCGTGCGCGGCCAGCCGCCCGCTGATCTCGATGCGCTGGCGGACGCCATATCCAAGCTGTCGCTGTTTGCGGCCGCCAACGCCGACACGCTGGAAAGCGTCGAAATGAACCCCATCCGCGCCTTGCCGGACCGCTGCCTCGCGCTCGACGCGCTGATCGTCAAAAAAGCGCGCTGATCGCATGGCACTGCCCCGGATCCTTTGCCGCTTGCGCATTCCCGCGGTCGGCGCGCCGCTGTTCATCATCTCCAACCCCGATCTGGTGATCGCGCAATGCACCTCCGGTATCGTCGGCAGTTTTCCGGCGCTCAACGCGCGCGAGAAAGACGGCGAGCCGATCGAACTGGAGCGCTGGCTGACGCGCATCACCGAGGCGCTCGACCGCCAAAATCAGGCCAATCCCGACCGGGCCGCCGCGCCCTATGCCGTCAACCAGATCGTGCACCGCTCCAATGCGCGGCTGGAACGCGACATGGAGATTTGCGTCAAATGGCGCGTGCCGATCGTCATTACGTCGCTCGGCGCGCGGGTGGAGGTGAACGAATCGGTGCATTCCTATGGCGGCATCACGTTGCACGACATCATCGACAATCGCTTTGCCAGGAAGGCCGTCGAAAAGGGTGCCGACGGGCTGATCGCGGTGGCGGCGGGCGCAGGCGGCCATGCGGGCGCGATCTCGCCCTTCGCCCTGGTGCAGGAAATCCGCCAATGGTTCGACGGGCCGCTTCTGCTGCCCGGCGCCATCGCGACGGGAAACGCCATTCTTGCCGCCGAGGCGATGGGTGCGGACCTCGCCTATATCGGCTCGGCCTTCATCGCCACACGGGAGGCCAACGCGGTGGACCCATACAAGCAGATGATCATCGCCTGCGGTGCGGGCGACATCGTCTATTCCAATCTGTTCACCGGCATTCACGGCAATTACCTGAAGCCCTCCATCGCCGCGCAAGGCATGGACCCGGACAATCTGCCCACCAGCGATCCGTCCGCGATGAATTTCGCCGCCGGTTCTGCCAAGCCGAAAAGCTGGAAGGAGATCTGGGGCGCCGGCCAGGGCATCGGTGCGGTGCAGGACATCGTTCCCGCCGCCGCGCTGATCGACCGGCTGGCCCGCGAATACGCCGCCGCCCGCATGCGCCTCGGTTTCGCAACCGCCCAGGCGGCGGATTAGGCGGATCGGCGGCGTTCGACAGGAAGGTTAAGCGCGCCAGCAACTTGGGAATGCCCATTCGGGCACAGGCATGCACTTGGCGCAACTCACCGCGGCCAGGGTGCTCAAGTAACGCAGAGGGAGGCGGTGGCATCTACACCCGATTTCGGTCGTTCTTGCTGTCATCAGCGCTTGTCAATCCGTGCGGTTCGCCCTAAATTGGTGCATCGACTTTGGGCCGGACGATTGGGCCGTTACACCTTGGCGCTACCGGGTGACGTTCAAGCTCTCTCACCAAATTTCGACGAACCGAGCTGCGCGCGCATGCGTTGCCGCTCAACGGACGACTAAACTAAAGGGACTAAACTATGAATACCGGTGTCGTTAAGTTCTACAACGATCAAAAAGGTTATGGATTCATTCAACCGGACAATGGCGGCAAGGACGTCTTTGTCCACGCGACAGCCCTGGAACGCGCAGGCATTCGCGGCCTGGTGGAGGGTCAGAAGGTCAGCTTCGACACACGCGAAGACCGCCGTACCGGCAAAGTCGCTGTCGATAACATCCAGGCCTCTTAACGAACTTTTCGCCGCTCCGCCAAGGGGCGGCCTGGGTTTAAAGCCGCCTCCTGATCGGGGCGGCTTTTTTATTTTGTGCGCAGGTTCAACGAGGCGGGATGAACGCCGGACGTTCACGGCGCCGATTGAATCAATGAAGGATTGGTAGCGAGGGCCAGACTTGAACTGGCGACCTACGGATTATGATTCCGCCGCTCTAACCAACTGAGCTACCCCGCCGCGCGAGAGCTATTGGTATAGGCAGCGTCCGTGGACGCGTCAAGTGGAGCGGCAGCAGGCGATGATCGGCCGCTTCCGCTTCGGCACGCCGCCCGTCGGAGGCCCGATTCTCGCCTGCCCCCGCGCGCGACGAATAATCATCCCGCTTCGCGTGTTAAACGGGAAATTCAGAATGTCGTCGAACCAGCAAGCCGCTGTGTGAACACACTGATAGTAAACAATGTTACAGTTTCGGAGTGGTCCCGGCGTTTGCGCGGCGCGGCTTTCAACCGCCGGTAGGCAACGCGGCGCTCCGAGGACTGCCGCCGCCAGCGGAGAACATGCCCCAGTCAGAGTCATTCTCCACCTTGAGAGTACCGCGCAATGGTTGATTATGCTGAAGAATGGCAAAGCGCCGACACACGCAGGGCAGGCCCACCGCGCCTGATCATCGAAGCGGCACTGGAACTCATCATACTTGGAGCGATCGGAGCCACCCTCGCCGCGCTAGGCCTATTGCCCTTGACGTGGCGTGGCGCGATGATCGCCGCCCTTTGCTATGCGCTGGTGACGGTTCTGGTGGTTGCAGGGCTCAGCCTGCACGCGCCGCATCGCCATTTCGGCCTCGCCAATTCCATTACCCTTTCGCGCGCGGCTTTCGGCGTGCTGTTGTTGGCGGTGGCAGCGGAACAGGCGCTCGGCAGCGGCCAGGTGCTGAACAATCACGCGTTCCGGTGGGGGTTGACGGTTGCGGCCGCCACCGCGCTGCTGCTCGACGGCGTTGATGGCTGGGTCGCGCGCCGCAACAATATGACGAGCGGATTTGGCGCCCGTTTCGATATGGAAGCCGATGGACTCTTTCTGCTGGCGCTGGCTCTCATCCTGCTTGTTGGCGGCATTGCCGGCGTCTGGGTGCTCGCCAGCGGCCTGACCTATTACACCTTCCGCCTGGCTGGCCATTTCTGGCCGGTGCTTGCCGCCCCGCTCTTTCGGAGTTGGCGGCGCAAGGCTATTTTCGGTACGCAGGCGGCGCTGCTGATCGCCGCGACCGTCCCGTCGATGCCGGCGGTAATGGCGCAACTTTGCTGCCTGTCCGGCCTTTCGCTGCTGCTCTATTCCTTCAGCGTCGACATCATTTGGCTCCTCGGCCAGTCGCGGCGCTTGGAGCATGCCGCCGCCGGGATGGGCGCTGGCTGTGACCGCCCGGCATAAGCGGCGCGGGGCCGCTGCGGCATCAATCGGGGCAAGGCCGAGAACGCGGTGGATGCGGTCGCCGATCGCTTGTGGGCGGCCATCGCGCACCAGCCCCCCGAAAGATGAAGCCGCATTGTCCATTGCGGCAGCTCCCGCCCGGCCTGCTGACAAAGGGGGATTGAGCGCCGATCATCGACAAACGGCAATCGTGTCGCCTGATGGGCGGCCGGGCAGATGCTTTCGCGTCTGCCCGGCTATCGTTCTGCGCTCCGCTAGAGCATTTTCCAGCGAAGTGGATGCCGGTTCGCGCCGCGAAAATGCGACAGAACAAAGAGATAGAGCCCCGCTCCGATTCAATCGGAGCGGAAAAGGCTCTAGAGCACGATCAGAAAAAGTGGACACCGGTTTTCCTGAAAAATCGTGCGCAAGCAAATAGATAGAGATCAGGACCGTTTCCGTCAGGAATGATCCTGGTCTAGGAGGTATATTCCTGCGACTTGAAGGTGAGATGCTTCACCGCTTGCGGCGCGTCGGAAATCTTCCGGATGTTGGCCCAGGTCTGCTTGTAGTTTGGGATGATCAGCTCGTTCACGCCCGCATTCACAACGTTACCTTGCACGCCGGTCGGATAGGCAAAGAGCATGAAGGTCTGCCCCTTGCGGGCGGCTGGAGTCGGATAGACCATCGCCTGCGTCGAGCCGGCATCGTTCCACACCTCAACGAGGTCGCCCTGCTTGACGCCGAGTGAGGTCATGTCCTCAGGATTCATCTCGATGAACGGATAGGGCCAGCGGTCCATCACCAGCTCTTCCTCAACGTCGAGATAGGCGGACTGCCAAACCTGGTTCGCACGCCCATTGTTGATGAGGAACTTGAACTTCTGCTTTTGCTCCTCCTTGCCGGGCGCCTGCAGACCACGCCATTTGGCTTCAAAGAAGGTCGCCTTGCCGTCCTTGGTCCCGAATTTGCCGTCGGTGAACAAACGCTTGGTGCCGATGATCTTGCCGTCCTTGAAGTCGGTGGCAGGCTCCTGGAAGCCATTCGTCCCCATGGCCCTCAGGCGCTCATAGGTGACGAGCTTGCCGCCTTTTTCGTGCTCGTGATAGCCGTCCATGAAGGCGTCTTCCTCCGTCGTCCAGTCGAAGCCCTTGAACTGGTCGGCATATTTGTCGTCGCCCATGTCGCGCAGCACGCGTTCCATGTGATTGGCGATGCGAGCTGCGATCAGGCAATCCGGCATGGCCTGGCCGGGCGGGTCCATATAACGCTCGGTGAGGCGCATGCGGCGCTCGCCGTTCATCGAGGTGAGGTTCATCTCCCCCGAGGTTGCAGCGGGCAGCCAGACATGGCAAGCCTGCCCGATTTTCGTCGGCACGATGTCCATATCGACGGCGAACAGGCCGCCCTGGTTGATGGCATCGACGATGGCCTTCACCATCGCCGCACGGTTGCCGTACGGCACGCTGCTCATGGCGTCCTTTACGATGTCGGTGCGCTTTTTATAGACGCGTTTGAACTCCATCGCGTTGAGCGTCGTTTTGTAATGATCGCATCCCCAGATGTGATGCACGCCGCCTTTACCCTCGATCAGCAGCTTGTCGACATAGGGTGCCGGCTTTCCGATATGCGCGTCAGACGGACGCGAATACCCTTCCTGATGGCCACCCATCCGCACCGCGCCGCCGCCTTCGCGTCCGATATTGCCGGTCGCCAAAGCCAGGTTCACGATGGCCGCGATGGTGCGATAATTGTCGTTGCCCCAGATGATGCCCTTCTCATAGGCGAACATCGTGCGCCGGCGCTTGCCTTCTTTCGGCTGGGCAATCCAGGTCGCCGCCTTGACGATGTCTTCCACCTTCAGGCCGGTGATCTTCGCCGCGTCCTCCAGCGAGGTTTTGTTGGCCTCGACCGCTTTGTCGAAGTCCTTCGTCGAGGCGTCGATGAAATCCCCATCCACCCATTCCTTCTCAACGACATAGGTGAAAATGGCGTTGAGCAAGGCGAGGTCAGTACCGGAGTTGATGGCGAGATGCAGCACATTCTCCTTGCCGGCCTCCACTTCGCAGGCGTTGATCGTCACGGTGCGGCGAGGGTCGATGAAGATGATGCGGGCCTTGGCATGCGGCTCGTCGGGAAGCTGCGCCTTTTTCTTGTCCAGGGAGGTGCCGCGCAGGTTGGGAACCCAGTGATTCAGAAAATAGTTGGTCTGAGTCTCCAGGGAGTTGCAGCCCATCGCGACGATCGTGTCGGCAAGCTCGGCATCCTCATAGCAATTATTGAGCTCGCCGACGCCCATATCGCGTGTCGAGTGCACCTCGGAATTATAGGCGGGGCGGTTGTGGATGCGGATGTTCTTGATCTTCATCGCGCCGAAATAGAGCTTGCCCGTGCCCCAGGTATTTTCATAGCCGCCGCCCGCGCCGCCATGATCGAAAGCCGAAACGAACAGCGCGTCTTCGCCCTTATCCTTGATCACCGTGGCGGTGACCTGCGCGACCAGATCGAGTGCGTCTTCCCAGCTCGTCGGCACCATCGAGCCATAGCGCCAGACCATCGGATCTGTCAGCCGCCGCTGCTCCGTCCGCCGCGCTTCCGAATAGCTCATCTCTGCCATCCGCGCGCCGCGGATCGAGCCCAACCCTGAATTCACCACGCAAGCCTTGTCGGGCTTGATGACGACGTGCACGTCCTCTCCGTCCTGCTTGACGATGTTGTACATCGATGGCGAATACCAGGCCTCGGTCTCTGCAGGCTGCTGCTTCGAAAGGTCTGCATTGAGGGCGTTCTCGCTTGGCGCTGTGCCGCCTTGCTTGTTCACCGGCCACGTATAGGCGTGGTAACCGCAGCCGACGATGCAATAATGGCAGACGGCATTCTGCTTTTTGGCGTCCGCCGGGATGATCGGCAGCCGATCGATATTGCGCTTATAGGCCATAGTCCGTTCCTCCCTTACGACAGCACATTGTTCAGACGGCCATAGAGCAGCTCATCCAGCCCCTCGGCATAGATGTCGCCCTTATCGTCCACCCGCAGCACATATTGCGGCAAGTTTTGCGTCGCTTGCCCCCAGATCTGCTGACCGCCTTTTTCGACATCGAAGCGCGAATAATGGCCCGGGCAGTTGAACGTTCGGTCGTCCGAATTGTAGGCCAGCGGGAAGCCTTTGTGGGGGCAGACGGTGGAGAAGCCGACGATATCGCCGTCGGGGCCGGCGCCGCCCTCGACCCGCTGGCCGAGCTTGATGACAACGCCCGGCGCATCGGCATCGGGGTAGCTCACATCGACCGGTTCGTTGAGTTTGAGCGCGCTGACATTGGCGAGCCGGTTGGCGGGATAGGACACGCGGGCCAGCGTCGATGCGGCTTTGGCTTCTTTCGGCAAAGCGGCTGCGGTGGCTGCGCCTGCGGCGACAATTCCTGCACCTCTGAGAAACTGGCGCCGGCCAGTATCGACGAGATTGCGGCAACGTTTCATACACTTCCTCCCTGATGCTTCTTCGATCGCGATTACCGAAGCAAGAGCAAGCGCTGTGCCATCACCGGCAAACAGTGATTAGACTAGTGATATTAGTGACTTATGGGAACATTATCAGGAGGAGATGTTTGAACTTCCGAACATACCAGGCAAGGCACGTTCGGATATCTGAACATGCCCGTACTGGTATCGTGCGATGTCAGCCGTCGGCTAGACCATAACGCTTCATTTTTTCCCAAAGCGTCGTGCGCGAGACTTCAAGCGTTTCTGCGGTCTTGCCGATTTGACCGTCATTGTCGGCGAGAGCCTGGGCAATCTGATGCTTTTCCGCCGCCTCGCGCGCGTCCGCCAGAGACAAGGAGGCATGCGATGATAGCGCCGCGCTTAGCGCTCTTTCGGGAAACAAATCCTGCGGCAAAATCCATCCGGTGAGGTTCAGGGCTACCGCCCGTTCAATTCGGTTCTTCAATTCCCGCACATTGCCGGGCCAGGCATGTGCGAGCGCCGCTTGCTCGGCCAGCGCACTTATGCCGCGCATGGATTTGCCCTGTTCGGCAACCAGATTGGCAAAGATCTGGCTCATCAACCAGGGGATGTCTTGGAGACGTTCGCGCAAGGGCGGAATTTTGATCTCCAGCGAATTGATGCGATAATAGAGGTCCAGCCGGAATTGCTTCGCTGCCATCATTGCGTTCAGATCGGCATTGGTCGCTGCGAGAAGCCGCCCTTTGAATGGAACGATGGTTTCCCCGCCAACCCGGTAAAACTGCCTGTCCTCCACCAACTGCAAAAGCTTTGCCTGAAGCGGACCGGCAAGTTCGCCGATTTCATCAAGAAACAACGTTCCCTCGCCGGTGCGCTCGGCAAATCCCAGATGACGCTTGCCGGCTCCGGTAAAGGCGCCCGCTTCGTGGCCGAACAATTCGCTCTCCAGCAGGTCGCCGGGGATCGCGGCGCAATTCACCGCCATGAACGGCCCCTGCTTACCGCCAAGCTGGTGCAGCAATCGCGCGCAAACATCCTTGCCTGTCCCGGTTTCGCCGGTAATCAGGACCGGACTGTCGATCTTGGCAATGACGCGGAGCAGGTGCTCTATGTCGCGCATCGCGGGTGACACCCCGAGCGTCACGCTCGCTTCCATGCAAGGCGTCGGGCGCAGCGAGCCTTTCACCCGCTGGAGAAAGACCTCCATGTTGAACGGCTTGGTCAGATAGTCCGCCGCACCCTCGCGCATCAGTTCCACAGCTGTGTCGAGATCGCCAAACGCGGTCATGAACAGGAAAGGTGGCGCGTCCGCGTTGACCCCAAAATGCCGGAACAGCTTTTGGCCATCTGTATCCGGCAGGCGGATATCGCAGACCACGAGATCGATATTGCGCGGGGCTACGCTTTTCAGCGCTGCTTGCCCCGACGGGTAAAGGCTCACCTTCGCCCCTTCCAGTGACAGGCTCTGAGCCAAGGACTCTCCCATGATCGGATCGTCCTCGATCACCGCGATGTTTCGGCCTTCAAGCAACATTGCGGGTGGTCTCCATCGCGAAGGGCAAGGTCAAGTGGATTGTCGTTCCTGCGGGGCTGGTGTCGACCTTTGCCGAGCCGCCGGAGGCGTCGAGCAGCCGTCGCACCATCCAAAGCCCAAGACCGGCGCCGGCCTTCATCGGGCCGCCGCTGGAGCTGCCGTTTTCGAGAAAATTCCGGTAAGCATCGGGCATTCCCGATCCGCAATCGCCAACGCTGATGTCCAGGCCGCGCACATTCGGCCGGCGGTGAGCGACACCAGCCCACTGTCCGGGGACACCGCGCAAGCGTTGAGGAGCAGGTTGAGGATCGCGTCACGCACCGAAGCGGCTGGCAAAGGCAAATCGCTCTCCAAACCATTGCGCCATTCCAGGCTCAGACCCTTTTGGCGGAGCGCCGGCTGGATCAGATAGTGCAGATCCTCGATGTCGTCGCGCTTAAGGGCGCGGGGGTCTTCAGGCTGTCGATAGGTCATGAGCGTTGCCCGGACCACATCGCGAATACCGTTCAACCCTCGCTCCAGAAGCTTGATCGAAAACTCGCGCACGGTGTCGCGATCGCCATAGCGTTTGATGGCGTCCAGCGCATTGAAAAGCCCGCCAAGCGGATTGTTGATCTCATGCGCCATGCCCGAAGCGAGCCGCCCCAGACTGGCCAGCCTCTCCTTCTCCGCCAGACTCTCGCTGAGACTGAGACGCTCATTGGCCGCACGGGCCATGGCATTGTAGCGGCGGAACAGCCGACCGAACTCAGTTGTAGACGAGCCGAGTTGCGCATCGGGGATGATTTCGACCGGTCCGTCGCTACCCCTGTCGAGGAATGACCCAAGCGTTCTTACCGGCTGAACCATCCGCCTCACCGCCCAATAGCCAGCCACCATCAGGAACAACGTCACGGCGGCGTTCGTGCCGATGAGCTGCCAGAGTACCGATCGCCGCTCGGCCAGCAGACCCGACACATCGAGTTCGGCGTAAAGGCCACCAATTTTCTGTCCTTGCAGAATCACCGGCTGGGAAATCCAGGCCCTTCCCTTGTCTTCGTCGATGAACAGCTTGCCGTATAGGTCCATCCCCTTCGCAAGCTCCGGCGTCAGCTCCTTGCCGGTCGGATAGGCTTTGGGATCGCTTGCCGCAATGATGCGGTTCGCCGGATTGACTACGATCGTCTTTCTCGCATTAAGGCCCTCATAGGCCGAACGCACGCGATCGAGCGCGTCGAAAACCTCCCAAACGTCCTCATGCAGGATATATGGCGAAAGCGTTCCGGCGAGGCCGTCGAGATAGGCTTTACTCAAAGACTGCAAATGCCGCCTTTGCGTTTCGGCGAGCCGTGTCAGGACGGAGTTGGAGACCACGAAGCTGATCGCGAGCATCAGCACCATCACCAGCAGCGGGACCTTTATCGTGATCGGCCATTGTCCCGTTCTGAGCGGGTCACGCATCGTCATGTCAACCCAACCGTCTTACGAGATCGGCCTTGGCCGCAATCGTATCGAAGAGTCCGGGAGGCTCCTGAGCGAAGCCGTCCAGACGCAGCAGCCCGAGCACGCGTTGGCCCTGACTTGTGTCAGCCATGCCGACAAAGGCGCGTTGAAGGGCCCGGACCTCGTTGAGCGCTAGCGTTGTGCGCCTGGCGGCAATTGGCGGAAAGCCCAGCCATTCGGATTTCCGCACAATGCGCGTGGCTTGGGTGATCTCCGGCTCGGCGGTGGTCAAAACCTCCCAGACATAGCCATCGACGCTGCCGCTATCGGCAAGACCTGCCGCGACGGCCCGGACTACATTGCGGTGACCATAGGTGAAGAAGACGCGGCTAAAGAAGCTTTCGGGCCGAAGGCCTTGCTCGGCCAGCAGGGCTGCGGTGACGAGATAGCCGGAATTGCTGTTCGGGTCGGAAAATGCGTGAACGCTGCCGCGCAGATCGCCGATCGAGGCGGCAGCGCTTCCAGCCCCGACAATAATGTAGCTTTGATAAAGCGGCCTGCCTTGCCAGACCGGGACGGCGACGAGTTCGAGTTGGTCGCGAAACGAAACGAAGGGATAGCCGCAGATCCACGCGGCATCGAGCTGGCCGGACACCAGAAGCGAGGTAATTTCCTCATATGTGCGTCTGAGAACGAGCTTTACTGGCTGTCCGGTCGAGGCCTCAAGATAGGCTTTCAGTGCTGACAGCAGCTCCAGATCGTTGTTCAGAAAAACCGGCGTCAGCCCCAGGGTGAGCTCACGGGGCTTGTCCTGACCGTGCACGCTGCCCGGCGCGGCGAGCGCCACGAGACCGCCGGCCATCATTCCGAAAACCGTCCGGCGGTGGACAGGCAAACGGGTGAAAGGCGCAAACCGCTCGGGCATTGCGCGCTCCTCGATTAGCGTTTCCGTTCTTATCGTTCGTCACTGACGCAATATACGGCAGATTTCGTCATCGGCTCAATGAATTGGCGCGGCACTGCCTGGGCTATTCCGCCGGCAATACCGCCACTTTCGCCGCCGCGGCCTCGTTCCCCAGGAGAAGACGGCACACGTAAATTGCGAGGATTGCACCGGCGAACTGCGCAACGATGAAGGGGGGCACATCGAGCGGACGAATCCCGGCAAAGGTGTTGGACAGCGCCCTGGCGATGCTCACCGCCGGATTCGCGAACGATGTCGACGCGGTGAACCAATACGCGGCGGTGATGTATAGGCCGACCGAGACCGGGATGGCGGCCGGCTTGGCGCGCAAGGTGAGCAAGATGGTCGTCATCAAGCCGAAAGTCGCCACCCATTCCGAGAACCACTGCGCTGGGCCGTTGCGGAGTTTCGTTGAAAGCTGAAACACGGTCACATCGAACATGAGATGGGCGACAAGCACGCCTGCGATCGCCCCCGCGATCTGCGCGGCAAAATAGAGCGCCGCATCGGATGCGCGAAGATCGCCGCGCACAAAGAACGCGGCTGTGACCGCAGGGTTGAAATGCGCTCCCGAGATCGGCCCGAGCATCGTGATTAGAACCACCAGGATGGCGCCGGTCGGCAGAGTGTTCCCCAGGAGCGCGATGGCGACATTCCCACCGGCCAGCCGCTCCGCCATGATGCCGGAGCCGACCACCGTGGCCAGGAGGAAACACGTGCCCAGGAATTCAGCTCCAAGGCGCTGCGGAAGGGAGGTCGTCTGCACGGCTCACCCGCCCTCGGCGTCGGCCCGCATCGGCCTGCCGATCTCGTCGAGCTTCTTCTGCAGGGCGAGCTTATCCAGCGAAGCCAGGGGCAGATTCACGAAAATGCCGATCCGCTGATAAAGCATCCGATGCGTGTCCGCGAAGGCGAGCCGCCTTACCGCTTCGGTGCCCTCTGCGCGGCTCGGGTCCGGCAAGCCCCAATGCGCCGTCAGAGGCTGGCCAGGCCAAAGCGGGCAGACTTCCTGTGCCGCATCGTCGCAAACAGTGAACACGAAATCCATTTGGGGTGCGCCGGATACCGCGAACTCATCCCAGGATTTCGAGCGCAGCGGCGAAACGTCGTAATTCAGTCCGCTGAGAAGGTCCAACGCGTATGGATGAATGCGCCCGCTTGGCTGGCTTCCCGCGCTGAAGCCGCGAAACTTTCCCGCCCCAAGCTGGCTGATGATGGCCTCCGCGACAACAGATCGCGCCGAGTTATGGGTGCACAAGAACAGGACATTATAGACGCGCTCACTCATGCCTTTTCTCCTCCAGAACCGCACAAATTCTTGCCGCTTACAAAGACGCCGCCGCAAATCTGCGGATTTCCCTGGCAGCAATCCTCCGTCAGAAACGCGAGGAACTGGCGCATTGCTTCGATATTGACGGCGTAGCGAATGAAGCGCCCATCGCGCGTCGACTGCAAAAGCCCCGATCGCTCCAGCTCCTTGAGATGAAACGAGGCACTTGTCGGGCTGATGCCGGCCTCCATTCCGATCTCCCCCGCGGGCAGCCCCGACGGCCCATGCCGCACGAGCAGCCGGAATATTTTCAGCCGATGCTCCTGCGCCAGCGCGGTCAGCAAGGTTACGGCCGTCTGGTCATCCAATGATTGGGCCATGCAATGATCGTTGTATGATTGTACAATCTGATTTATGCACAGTTTTATCCGTCACGCTACGATTTTCAACGCGCCTGAAGCCCTTATGACGGTTTCACTCGGGCCGAAGATTGCCGCATATCACGAGACGGGCAGAGGCGACCCGGCTGGCGATCATGCTGCTGTCCGGCAGAGGGCCAATACCGATCGAGACATCGATATTCTCCTCGGTGGTATGGACGACACGGTCGGTCAACACGAGCCGCAACGAAGATCTCCGGATATACGTTCGAGAATTCAACTGCGATCGACATCAGGTGCATATGCCCGAGGCCCCACGGGGCGGTGACGACGGGATCGCCCCCGGGGCGTGAGCCGGGACAATTCGTGGGCACCCAGCATGGAACGCTGGTGCGGTGCCTCCCATATTGGCGTGTGCCGGCAACGTCTCCGGCGAGTAAAACCGCGCTTGTTTACGGGATACGGATTTTTGATCCGGCTGCTGCGGTTTCGACTGTCCTTTGTCGACAGACGCCTCTAACATTATCCACCTGGTATAACAGGGCCGCACCGGCAGACCGGCCGCATCCGGGCGAGCATGAGCGACGAACTGAAAAAAATCGCGCTAGAGCGTGACGCAAACGCCTTCCGGCAATTATTCCTCACCTTCGGCCCGAAGGTGAGGGCGATGATGATTCGCCAGGGCGCCGACCGCGACACCGCCGAGGAAATTGCCCAGGACACGATGCTCGCCGTCTGGCGAAAGTCTCATTTATTCGCGGAGCAAAAAGGGAGTATCTCCACTTGGATCTTCACAATCGCGCGCAATCTGCGCATCGACAGGGTGCGACGTCAGGTGGTTTGGCAGGGCTTCTGCAAAGAATTTGACGCGATGCCGAGCGGCGATGAGCCGGCCGATGAGACGATAGCCCGTGAGCAGGAACGTGAGCAGGTGGGCACCGCTTTGGCGTGCCTTCCTACGGAACAATCCCAGATTATAAAACTTTGTTTCGAGGACGGACTTAGCCAAACCGAAATTGCGGATCGGCTGAAGCTCCCACTCGGAACCGTTAAATCTCGGATGCGTCTTGCTTATGATAAGCTGCGCTGCTCCGTGGAGAGGGCGCAATGACCATGCGGCACCATCCAAGCGAAGCGACCTTGATGTCCTATGCGGCCGGCGTCCTGCCCGTTTCCATCGCTTGTGTTGTCGCGTGTCATGCCTCGCTCTGTCCGCAGTGCCGGGTTGGGCTTCGCCGGCTTAAGCTTGCGGGCGCGCTGCTTCTTGAGCGGCTGGAGGCTGAGCCTACGTCCGAGGTGGATGTGGAAACGGCTGTCCGCCGGTTCATGGACAGCCATGCTCTCGCCCCGGCCCAGAGCAAACAAGCGAATGGCAAAGACTCCGATCCCGTGCTGCCGGCTCCGCTGGCCAATTATCTCGGCATGAGTTCGGATGAGATACCCTGGAAGACCCTCGTCAAAGGTTTGCAGCAATATCGGCTGAAGCTCAGGAAGGGCTCGGGAGAGATCCGGCTGCTGCGAGCACGGCCGCGGCTCAAATTGCTGAAGCATGGACATCGCGGCATGGAGCTGACGATGGTCCTGAAGGGCGCCTATCGGGATGCCACGGGCGAGTACCATCGCGGCGATGTGTCCGACCTGGACGAGGACATCGAGCATCAGCCGAAGGTGATGAGCGAGGAAGAGTGTATTTGCATCATCGCCAGCGAAAGGCCTGCCCGCTATAGCGATCTGCTTCCCCGTTTGCTCCAGCCGATCATGGGATTTTGATCGGGGCCTGCATTTGCGCGCCGTCGCGGAGCGGAATGATCAATTCATCACGGGAGCTGAAAATCATTTTATTGCCGCCCGGCGCTATTGGACTCGGCCTATGACGCGGCGTCGATTTGCTTCCATTTTCTGCATCGGTCTTACGCTCCTGTCGCGACCGTCGGCTGCGGGCGCGGAAACGTTCCGGGCCGCGCCGTCCGCCGTTCCGGCGGCCGAAGGCGCGGGACCCCGGCTTGAGACCGATCTGGCGGCAAAGGAATTTGCCCTGGGCACGCCGGCTTTCATCCGCGTCTTCAAGGAAAATTCGGTCCTGGAGCTCTGGCTGTGGAGGAACGGGCGGTTTTACCCCTTCAGAAGCTATCCGATCTGCAAATGGTCCGGCGAATTGGGCCCCAAACTCGCCGAAGGCGACCGGCAAAGTCCGGAAGGCGTCTACTACATCTCCGGCCGTGACCTCATCGTCAATGCACGCTGGCATCGCGCCATGAATCTCGGCTTCCCCAACTCCCGCGATAAGGCGATGGGGTTGACCGGATCGGGCATTCTCATCCACGGCAAATGCTCGTCCATCGGCTGCTTTTCGATGACCGATCCGATCATCGAGGACGTTTACGAGGTGATCGCCGCAGCCTTGGACGCCGGTCAGCCCCGCGTCACCGTCCATGTCTTTCCCTTTCCACTGACGCGGGCCAATCTGGCGCGCCATTCCGGCGACGAATGGATGCCGTTCTGGGAGACGCTCAAGCGCGGGCACGATCTTTTCCTGCGCGATGGCCTGCCCCCGCGCACATTCGTGTGCAAGGGTGAGTATGCGTTTCAGTCGCGCCGGTCGCGGCGCGTCTCGCTGGCGGGCAACAAGACCTGCACGCAGCTGCGCAAGCCCGCGGTCGCGGTGGTGGCAGCAGCAGGCGCGAAGCTGCCCGGCCGTACGGAACGGGCGCTCACGCCGCAGGAGCGGGCGCGGACCTGCAATCCGAAGCAGGTGGAATGCCGCCTGCTACGCCGGGCGCTGGCCAGTTCGGTCCCGTGCCCGCGTAAATATGGGCGGTGCCGCAACGAGGACATCGCGGCGACGAAGAGCGTAGAATGCCCCCTGAAATTTCCGCGCTGCCGGACGGGGCAAGGGCGCGGCGCTGCCCATCTCACGCTAAAGGGTCGGTAATTTCCAGCCGCTTCAGCCTATGCAAGGTTCCGGATAGTTAGCACTCACCCCTTGACAGTGCTAGCAGTTGCCCTTAGATCGGCGTCAGTGACATCGGATGCGCGGTTCCGCCATCCAGTCCATTTGTCCGGTCAATTTTATTGGAGGTTCACCTATGAAGTTTCGTCCGCTTCATGACCGCGTCGTCGTTCGCCGCGTCGATGCCGAGCTGAAAACCGCAGGCGGCATCATCATCCCTGACACGGTGCAGGAAAAGCCGCAGCAGGGCGAAATTGTCGCGGTCGGTCCCGGCGCGCGCAATGAAAAGGGCGAAATTGTCGCCCTCGACGTGAAGGCCGGTGATCGCGTGCTGTTCGGCAAATGGTCGGGCACCGAAGTCAAAATCGACGGCGAAGACCTTCTCATCATGAAGGAGAGCGACATCATGGGCGTTCTCGAAGGCGTTGCCGCTGTCGGCGGCAAGAAGAAAGCCGCTTAATCACCGCCCAATAATCAGGAGTTTATAAAGATGGCTTCCAAAGAAGTTAAATTCGGCCAGGACGCGCGCGAGCGGATGCTGCGCGGCGTCGACATTCTGGCAGAGGCGGTAAAGGTTACGCTCGGCCCCAAGGGCCGCAATGTCGTGCTCGACAAATCTTTCGGCGCGCCGCGCATCACCAAGGACGGCGTGACTGTCGCCAAGGAAATCGAGCTTGAGGACAAGTTCGAGAACATGGGCGCGCAGATGGTGCAAGCGAAGTCGCCTCCAAGACCAATGACACGGCCGGCGACGGCACCACCACCGCGACCGTTCTCGCCCAGGCGATCGTCAAGGAAGGCGCCAAGTCGGTCGCCGCCGGCGCCAATCCGATGGATCTCAAGCGCGGCGTCGATCTCGCCGTTGCCGCCGTCGTCAAGGAACTGGCCGCCAAGTCGAAGAAGATCTCGTCCAGCGCCGAAGTTGCCCAGGTCGGCACGATTTCCGCCAATGGCGACGCCGAAATCGGCCGCCTGATCGCGGAAGCGATGGAGAAGGTCGGCAATGAGGGCGTCATCACGGTGGAAGAGGCCAAGAGCCTTGAGACCGAGCTGGAAGTCGTCGAAGGCATGCAGTTCGACCGCGGCTACATCTCGCCCTACTTCGTCACCGACGCCGAGAAGATGCGCGTCGAACTCGAAGACCCGCTGATCCTCATCCATGAGAAGAAGCTGTCGAACCTGCAGGCGATGCTGCCGGTGCTGGAGGCTGTCGTCCAGTCGTCCAAGCCGCTGCTGATCATCGCCGAGGACGTCGAGGGCGAGGCTCTGGCGACGCTGGTCGTCAACAAGCTGCGCGGCGGTCTGAAGGTCGCGGCGGTGAAGGCTCCCGGCTTCGGCGATCGCCGCAAGGCCATGCTGCAGGACATCGCGACCCTCACGGGCGGCGAGATGATCTCGGAAGACCTCGGCATCAAGCTTGAGAACGTCAACATCACCATGCTCGGCCGCGCCAAGAAGGTGGTCATCACCAAGGACGACACCACCATCGTCGACGGCAATGGCGAGAAGGCGGACATCGAGGCCCGCGTCGGCCAGATCAAGCAGCAGATCGAGGAGACCACCTCCGATTACGACAAGGAGAAGCTGCAGGAGCGTCTGGCGAAACTCGCCGGCGGTGTTGCCGTGCTTCGCGTCGGCGGTGCGACCGAAGTCGAAGTGAAGGAAAAGAAGGACCGCGTCGACGATGCGCTGAACGCAACCCGCGCGGCTGTCGAGGAAGGCACCGTTCCGGGCGGCGGCGTTGCTCTGCTGCGCGCGATCAAGGTGCTCGACGGCATCAAGGTCGAGAATGAGGACCAGAAGGCCGGCATCAACATCGTCCGCAAGGCGATCCAGACCCCGGCCCGCGTCATCGCCGCCAATGCCGGCGAAGACGGTGCCGTCATTGCCGGCAAGATCCTCGAGAACGACAGCTACAATTTCGGCTACAACGCCCAGACCGGCGAATATGGCGATCTTGTCGCTCAAGGCGTCATCGACCCGGCAAAGGTCGTGCGCTCCGCGCTGCAGGATGCGGCGTCCGTTGCCGGCCTGCTCATCACCACCGAGGCGATGATCGCGGAGAAGCCGAAGAAGGACGGCGGCGGCATGCCGCAAATGCCGGGCGGCGGCATGGACTACTAGGTCCAGCCCGTATACCCTAGGTTAGCGAAGGCCCGCCGCTCTGGCGGGTCTTTTGCGTTTTGGGGGATTTGCGGCGCGCAGGCCGTGTCAAAACGGCACAAACCGGCGCCTGAACCGTTACCCCGGCGGGCTCCTGTTGTGGCCGCGCAAAGCGGCCGGGGCTTTTCCGGAGATGCGGCCATGCCCCCAGTTGACTCCTCTGCGATCGACTTCGTGCGCTACGAACCCGCACTAGCCGAACTGACGATCACGTTCAACAGCGGCAAACGCTATGTTTATTTCGGGATCCCGCGCGGCGTGAGCGACGCCCTTCTCGCGGCGCCCTCGATAGGCGCTTATTTCAACGCGCATATCCGCGACCGCTACAGGTTTCGCCGCATCGAGTGAGGCGCGGCGCGCGCGCGGTTCAGCCCGAAAGGCTCGCCGCCGGAATTCTCAAGGTCAGGCGCAGTCCCTCGCGCTCCCAGCAATATTCGCAGGTCGCGCCGAGCTGCAGGCCCGCGGCCCTTTGCACCATCACGGTGCCGAAGCCTTGCTTTGCCGGCGGACCGTCGACCGCGGGACCGCCCCGCTCCTCCCAGGTCAGGACGTATTCGTCTTTTTCGAGCTGGCCGCGCAACACGATCTGGCCAGTGTCGGCGGCCAGGGCGCCATATTTCAGCGCGTTGGTGGTCAATTCGTGCAGCAGCATAGCCAGAGTGACGGCCGTGCTGGAGCCGACCGCAATGTCGTCAACGGCGACGATGATCCGGGCCAGGTTGGCCTTCGCCTGATACGGCGCGAGCAGCGTACGCAGCAGGTGCTCCATCGTATGCAGCCGGTGTTCGCTCGTGCCCGGACTGCCGGTGCTGGGCAATGCGAATTCATGCGCGCGGGCAAGCGTGGCGATGCGGTCCCGCAGCGTTGCGGCGAATTCCCGCGCGCCGTCATGATCGCGCGCCGAAAGGCCGACGAGCCCGGAGATCATCGCAAAGACATTCTTGATCCGGTGCGAAAGCTCGCGTCCGATGAATTCGTGCGCCTCTTCGGCCTGTTTGCGCTCGGTGTCGTCATAGGCCGAACCGACCAGGCCGAGAAAGACGCCATCATCGTCGAAATGCGGATTACCGGCATCGGCGATACGCCGCCAGGTGCCGTCGGCGCGTAAAAGTCGGTAATCGACGTGGAAGGCGCGTTTTGCGCTATTTGCATGCAAAATCGTCTCGCCGATCCGGGCGCGATCCTCGGGATGAACCGCATCCAGCCAGCCGAAACCGAGCGTATCCGCCTGCGGCTGGCCGGTGAATTCCTGCCAACCCCGGCTGCGATAGGTGGAGGCGCCGCGCCCGTCCGTCTGCCACATCATCGCCGGGGCGGCATCGGCGATCGACCGCAAGCGCGCCTCTTGCAGGCGCAGGTCCCGTTCCGCCTCATAGCGCGAATGAATTTCGCTGCGCAGTTTCAGTTCGCTTTCGACCATAGCGGCCAGATCGCGCATGGTCGCCAGATCGTCCTCGCGCCAGTCGCGTTTTTTATGGTCGATGGCGCACAAGGAAGCAAAGACCTGTCCTTGCGCGTCCCTCACCGGCACGCCCAGATAGGCCTTCACGTTCAGGTCCGATATTGCGGGATGGCCCGAAAGCAAAGCCTCGGCTTGGGTATCTCCGGCGATCAGCGGCTCGCCCATCCTCACGACATGCTGGCACATCGAATGGGACAGCGGCGTCTCTCTTCGGCTGGCCCAAGGCTCGGGCAGACCATAGGCGCTTTTGAAGAATTGGCGCGACGTGTCGACAATGGAAAAGAGCGCCACAGGCACATTCAGCAGCCGGGCGACCACGCGTGTGACACGATCGAATGTCTCTTCGGGAGGCGTGTCGAGCAACTGCCCATCGGATGGGGCACTGATGGAATTGCTCCTTTCTTCGACGACGGCAGGCGCAAGATGACCGACCGGGCGCGATCCGGAAAAATTTGCCACCCGCCGTGCAAAGACCGTGTGGCCCGGATTGTGCGTCACCGGCGACCTCTGTGATGAAAATCTCAGTCTGTTTCACAGCACTACGCAAAAGCTGCAACTATGTCTGCCCACAAGTGCACAGATAACGTATGATGATGGACATAACTGTCAGGGAACGGATTGCATGCTGAAGGGGCAACAGCCAGTGGCCAAATTGGATTGCAACACGAACAACCTTCTGCGCGCATTGCGCTCCGAGGATCTCGATCTGGTGACGCCGCATCTCACACCGGTCCGTGCCGAACGGGGGACCGTGCTGCACGAGCCGGGCGATCTCGTCCAATTCGCGCATTTTCCCCGTGGTTCGGCGCTCGCATCCTATGTGGTTCTGTTGAGTTCCGGCGTCAGCGTCGAGACGGCGCTGATCGGGCGGGAGGGGGCGATCGGCGGCATCGTCTCGCAGGGCCATCTCCCGGCCTATTCGCGCGCGGTGGTCGTTATCGGCGGTGAATTCCTGCGGATCGAGCTTGCGGCGCTGGAGGAAGCAAAAAGCCGCTCCCTCACGCTGCGGCATTTCTTTGCCCGCTATGCCGATTGCCTGCTGGCGCAAATTTTTCAATCCGTGGCATGCAACGCTGCGCACAGGATCGAGCAGCGCGCGGTCAAATGGCTGCTGACGGCGATGGAGCACACCGGGGATTATGAAGTCGCGCTGACGCAGGAGCAACTGGCGAGCATGCTGGGGGTCGGCCGCAGCTATGTCAGCCGGGTCATCCAGGTCCTGAAACATGAGGGCGTATTGGCGACCCGCAGGGGCGGGCTGATCGTGCGCGACATGGAAAAGCTGACGGCGCTATCCTGCGATTGTCCCGACGCGGTACGCCGCCATTTCGACGAAGTTCTCAAAGGTGTTTATCCGGTGCCCATTGCCGTGGCATCCTAAGGCGCGGAACCATCGCATGGACTGCCCGTTGCATAGTCGCGACGGCAGCTTTTTGCGGGGCGCATTGAGGCTGGCCGGAGTTCATTGGGAGGTGGGGTGAAATGCTATCGAGACCGACATTTGCTTTGTGGTTCATTTCGACGCTGCTGGCGGCGGTAGTCGTGTTGATGACCTATGCAGGCGTTGCCATTCCGGTCCTGACGCCAATCGCGTCGGGGCACACGTTTGAAGTGCTGCTGCTGGCCTATATTCTTCTGTGGCTCGGAACGGTATTTTCCGGCCTTTAACGCGCGGCCGGGGCGAGCGCTCCTGCGTTCGCGGCATGTCGTGCAGGAAAAAGATCGGGGCCGAATCCGCTCCGATCCTTTTCGCCATCAGTTTGCCGTGATCGACCAGAATTCTATTCAGAATGCAGGGGTTGGCGCGTCGTCTTCGCGACGCTCGGCGCCCCTTTGCCCTTCGCGGATTGCCACGGCATGTGCCGTTCCGCAACAGGTGCATTCAAACCCATTCCGCACCACGAAACGCCATTTTATTTGGTTGAAGTTATTCCCCTCCAGGTTATCATACAAGTGGGCGCCGATCGCTGACCTGCCGGTGCGCAAAGGCGTTGTCAAAGACGACGAACGACAGCAGCGGCCAATGGAATGACCTCCCTTGTCGCAGGGAGGCCGACCGCGCAGCCATTGCTCGATACCGCCAATGTTGAGTGGGAGTTGGGGATGGCGGAGAATCATATGAAGCACGACCGCGACAGCGGTGGCCTGACGATCGAGCTTGCCGTTCTCGCCTATGAGATCCGCATTCTGGTCGAAGTGCTGACGATGGGTATCGAATCCCTCATCGATAAGCCTGAAGCCGAGCCGGTGAGGGAGGAGCTGAGCGTACTCGCGAAACTGGCCGGGCAAGGCACGGACGCGCTGATCGCGCTGGACGCCGCGCTCGACACGCCGGTGAGGGAACCCGCCAAGCTGAGCGCGTAGCGCATCTTGCAGGCGCCGCCAACATCAAGCCGCGCCCCATCGCCTTCTTTCGGCACAATCCGCGCCTTCCGGGAAGCGCCCTAGATCATGATCGCTTCAAACGGAAACGATCATGATCTAGAGTCCTTTGTTTTCGCACGATTTTTCGGGAAAACCGGTGTCCACTTTTCCCGATCGTGCTCTAAAGCGCAGCCCTGGGGTGGGCCCGATCATAAATGCGCAGCAGAGCTTCCCGGTCGACTTCCGTGTAAATCTGTGTGGTGGAAAGGCTTGCGTGACCAAGCAATTCCTGGATCGCGCGAAGATCGGCACCGCTTCCGAGCAGGTGCGTCGCGAAAGAGTGGCGTAAGGCGTGCGGGGTGGCAGTCTCGGGCAGACCGAGCGCCTCGCGCATCCGGGCCATGAGCAATTGCAAAATGCGGGGCGACAGCCGGCCGCCCTTGGCGCCGCAGAAACAGCGGTCCTTCGGGCGGCAGCGGCATAGGGGCACAACTCGATATAGCGCGCCACGGCCTTCTGGATCGCCGGCAGCACGGGGACGAGCCGCTCCTTACCGCCCTTGCCTTTGACGCGGACGATGTCGCGCGGCGGCAGCGGCGCGTCGCGGCGTGGCAGGCCCAGCGCTTCCGACACGCGCAGGCCCGATCCGTAGAGCAGCAGCAATGCGGCGCCGTCGCGGGCGCCGATCCATTTCTCCTGGCCGCGCTTCTGCGATGCCGCGCTTTCCTGCATGACATCCATGGCCTTGGGGATGGTGAGCGGCTTGGGCACCGAGAACGGGATTTTCGGTAGCGCCACGGCCATCACCGCGCGGTTCTTGAGCAGCTTGGCGCGTTCCAGAAAGCGGAAGAACATCCTCAGCGCCGAGATCGCGCGGGAAAGGCTGCGGCTAGCAGGTGCCTTCCGCACGCCGCGACGCCATGAAGGCGCGCAAATCCTGCGGCGTCAGCCGGTTCAGATCGCCGAGCGCGGCGGGATGACCGAAATGCGCGTTCAGAAAGCAGAAAAACTGCCGTAGATCGCGCTCATAGGCGTCCAGCGTGTTCGCCGCATAGGCGCGCTCATTGGTGAGAAAGGCGAGCCAGGCGCGCATGGCTTCCGCCGCATCGGGCGCGGCAGGGAAGGGCAGGGCCTCGGCTTCGGCGGCGGTCATCGCACTGGACGGGAGGTCGCGGCGTCGAGCGGTCCGGCGGCGGCGATGTCGCGGATGTCATTGTCTACGCCCGTTTCGATATAGCCGGTCATGCCCGCCACCATTGAGCCAAAACCGTTTCATATCGCAGAACCGTTTACGGCTCGTTAACGAGCGGCAATGGAGCCAAGGGAGCGGTCGCTTCGAACAGCGCTAAAGCAAGGTCGGTTTAAGCGGAAACGCTTGTCGCCCCGGCCACCGAGCCGGGGCCGAATGCGGTCGCCACGAGTCAATGCCGGTGCGACTGGGCCGCGGATCTCCGCTTCGCGTCGTCCGCGGTGACCGAACATCTCGCGGACGCTTCGGGCGCCGCTCGATATATCGGCGGTTCGAGGTTTGGATATGAAAAGGCGCGGAACCTGGCCTTCCGCGCCTTCGTATTTCGAGTGGAGGCGTCTGCGAACTAAAGTCGCTGGCCTTCGGGCGAGTCCGGCGTTTCGCCCTGGGGCGGCGTCTGGGGCCTGTTCCGGCGGTCGGCCATGAACTGGTCGAACTCGGCTTTGTCCTTGGCGTGGCGCAGGCGCTGGAGGAAATCCATGAATTCTCCCTGCTCCTCCTCAAGCCGCTTCAAGCGTCTCCATCTTGTAGTCCTCAAAGGCGCTATTGCCGCTGTAGGGGTGGCCACGGCCTCGCCAGCCTTGGTGCCGGTCCCGATGCCATCCGCCCCAACCGCCATGTCTGCAACCCATCCGTCCCATCCTTCCGGTGTAGATCAAAAAGCCAAGGATCGCCAATCCGACTGGCCACCAAACGATAAAGCCCAGCACCATGGTGGCGACCCAGGCCGGTCTGCCGAACTCATCGAGTTTTGCAGCAACAGTCATCTGTCTTCCTCATGTAAATGTTAGTTACATTCACATAGTTGGTCCGGTGGGGCGGGCTTGTCAAGCCGGGCCGTGAATTTTTTCGCGGCGCATGGATCAGGGTCATTTCTGACGGAAACGATCCTGATCGCTACCTATTTGCTCGCGCACGATTTTTCAGGAAAACCGGTATCCATCCCCGCCTTCGCGGGGACAAGCCTTTCCTGATCGTGCTCTAGGATCGCGCCGCAATCCGCTAGAGCATTGTCCAGCAAAGTGGACGCCGATTTGCGTCGAGAAAATGCGAGAAAACAAAGAATTAGAGCCGCGCTCCGATTCAATCGGAGCGGAAAAGGCTCTAGGATGTGGTCGCTGACGCGCCATCGGGCCGAATGCCAAGCCCTTGGAAATAAATCAGGACTGCCGCCTCAAGCAGGTCCTCGGGAGACATGGGCGTCTTGTGGCGGCCGCGTCCGAACAGCGAGGCGATGCCATGCGCGATCGCCCAGATATGCAACGCCATCATCGCGGAGCGGCGGCCGCTTTTCCTTCGGTAGCGTCTGGCAGATGGCTTCTGACGCTTCGCGGAGCACCGCGAATGCCCGGTCGCTCGCCTGCCGCAGTTCCGGCGTCGGCTCGGATGGCGTACCGGCCTCGAACATCGCCGCATAATAGGCCGGCTCGTCGCGCGCGAAGGCGAGATAGGCTTTGCCGACGTCTTCGAAAGCGCGCAGCGGGTTCGGCCGGCCATCGTTCCAGGCTGCCGAGAGCCGGGCGGCAAATGCCTCGAAGCCGAGCCGCGCTACGTCGGCCATGAGATCGTCGCGGTCGCGGAAATGGCGATAGGGCGCGGCCGGACTGACGCCTGCCGAGCGCGCCGCATCGGCAATGGTGAAGCCCGCCGGTCCTTTTTCCGCGATCAGTGCCAGCGCGCCGCGAATGAGCGCCTCGCGCAGATTGCCATGATGATAGCCGCGACGGCCTTCGCCGCCGCCGGGAGGTTTCGACCAGCTCATGTGAACGATCATTACATGAGTTCGGCGCAACCCACACGCCTATTCGTGGCGGCATCGGGGGCGACCCCTTGCCTCGACGGGCATCGTATCGCTATTTTCCGCCCATGCGCGCATTCGCCGAACTTCTCGACCGTCTGTATTTCTCGCATGGCAATCTGGCCAAGGCGGCGATCCTGCACGATTATCTGCGCCGGACCCCCGACCCCGATCGCGGCTGGGCGGTCGCCGCCATCGCCGGAGAGCTGCGCTTCGACCTGTTCAAGCGCACCCTGGTGCGCGATCTCGTCGCCGAGCGTACCGACCCGGTGCTGTTCGCCATGTCCTACGATTATGTGGGGGAGATGTCGGAGACCGTGGCGCATCTGTGGCCCTCCATTCCCCATGATCACAGGCCCGCCGGATTGCCGCCTCTGCATGAGGTTATCGAGGCGTTTCGAGGCGGCACCAAGCCGGAAATCCGCGAGCTGCTTGCGGGCCTGCTCGACATTTCCACTCCGGCGCAGCGATGGGCGTTGCTGAAGCTGGGGACGCAGACCTTGCGCGTCGGGCATTTCGGCGCGGTTCATGAAGCGCATTCTCGCCGAATATGGCGGGGTCGACCTCGGCGAAGTGGAGGAGGTCTGGCACGGGCTGCAGCCTCCCTATGAAACGCTGTTCGCCTGGCTAGAACGCCGCGCGCCGAAACCGGATACCGGCGATCAGGTGGTCTTCCACCCTGTGATGCTGGCGACCGCGCTCGATGACGGCGATATCGGCATCATCACGCCGGATGAGTTCCAGGCGGAGTGGAAATATGACGGTATCCGCGTGCAGCTTGTCAGCCTGCCGGCGGGCAAGGGCCTGTTTTCCCGCACCGGAGACGAGATCAGCGGCGCCTTTCCGGATCTGATGGAGGCGGTTGACTTCCACGCGCGTGCTGGACGGCGAATTGGTGATCCGCAAGAACAGCGAGGTCGGCTCGTTCAACGACCTTCAGCAGCGGCTGAACCGCAAGGCGCCGACACCCAAGCTGATCGCCGACGCTCCGGCGCATATGGTGCTGTACGACGCGCTGCGGCTGGGCGAAGCCGATCTGCGGCCGCTGCCGCTCACCGAGCGCCGGCAGCATCTCGACCGCTGGTATCTGGAAACGCAGCCCAGCGCGCAATGGATCTGGCCATGCCGCTCCCGTTCGAGGGGCCGGAGAGCCTCGCCGCGCTCCGCGCCTCGGCACCGCAGGCGGGCGGCGTGCATGTCGAGGGGCTGATGCTGAAGCGCAAATCCAGCCCCTATATCGCCGGACGACCGCAAGGCCAGTGGTATAAATGGAAGCGCGATCCGCTGCTGGTCGACGCCGTGCTGATGTATGCGCAGCGCGGCAGCGGCAAGCGGTCTTCCTTCTATTCCGACTATACGTTCGGCCTGTGGCGCGAGGGCGAGCTGCTGCCGGTGGGCAAGGCGTATTTCGGCTTCACGGACGAGGAATTGCGCCTGCTCGACCGCTGGGTGCGCAATAATACCACCAACCGCTTCGGTCCGGTTCGCGAGGTGGAGAAGGGCGCTGGTGTTCGAGGTCGCGTTCGACAGCGTGCATGCCTCGACACGGCACAAATCGGGCGTCGCGATGCGCTTCCCCCGCATCAGCCGCATCCGCTGGGACAAGCCCGCCGATGAGGCCGATCAGCTGGACGCGCTCGAAAAGCTCATCCGCTGACGGATTCGAGGACAGCGGCGGCAAAGCTGCTATGCTGCCTCGATCCGACGCCGGGCAATCCCCTCACCATGGCCGCAAAAAGCGCAGGCATCCTGATGTACAATCGGCACGGCGGCGCGCTGCGGGTGCTGCTCGTCCATCCTGGCGGCCCGTTCTGGCGCAACAAGGACGAAGGCGCCTGGTCCATACCTAAGGGCGAATATGGCCCGGAGGAGGATCCGGAAGCGGCTGCGCGGCGCGAATTCGCCGAGGAGCTGGGCCATGCGGCCGAAGGGCCGATGCTGCCGCTGGGCGAGATCAAGCAGCGCGGCGGCAAGCGGGTCATGGCCTTCGCGCTCGAAGGCGATCTCGATGTCACCGCCATAAGCAGCAATGAATTCGAACTCGAATGGCCGCCCGGCACCGGACGCATCCAATCCTATCCTGAGGTTGATCGCGCGGCCTGGCTGGCACTGTCGGACGCCGCGGAGAAACTGCTCGCCAGCCAATTGCCGTTTCTGGATCGCCTCGCGGAGATTTGCGCGGCTTCCGATTGAGCGCGGGCGTCCCGCACACCCAACGGCATTGTGTTTCGGCCCTGAGCGCCTTATTCGATAAAATGCCGAAATAACCGTCCCCCGAAGCTCGCAGGGAGTTCGCGATGCACTTTCGTACCGCATGGTTCATTTGCGCCATTCTGACCCCGGCGCTGGCCGGCATGTCCGCGCGCGCCGCCTCGCTCGACGGCCTCGCCGTCGAGATCAAGAATCAGAGCGAGCCGGTGCTGTGCGCCGAAAAGGATAATGTCGCGCTGACATTCGCGAACAAGGATGTGCGCAGTTTCCGCATCGAAGCGGCGCATCCGGTCTATCTGTCGGTTGGCATGCGCGATAATTTCGAGGCCGATTGGACGGCCTGCGACATGGCCGCCGATATCGGTTACAGGGCCTCCAGCCCGCCGCGCAAGACGACGCTTTACGACGACAACGACCTCTGGATCGTCGGCTACACCTTCCCCAGCTTCTGGCGTCCGGCGAATGCGACCGTGCGCATCGGCGACCGCGTGGAAACCGGCATTCACATGCTCCAGGTGTGGGTGCTGCGCACGGACGGGTCGGAGGAAGTGCTAGTGCTTTATCCGCAGGATGGCTATTGGCGCCCCCGGCCGATGGCGCCCAAAGGCTTCCGCAATACCGCCTACGGCTCATCCTTCCTGATCGGCCCTGTCGAGGTCGATGGGCGGCCGCTGGTGAAGATCAAGACCGTGTCGTTCGACCCGAAATTCCGCGCCTTCACGCTGGAGTTCGAGAGGGGCGGTTCGGCTGTGGTGCAGATGGAGACAATCGACGACAACCGTCTTGCGCTCGACGTCGTCTTCGACCGGGCGATCGAGGGCGGACCGTTCGCGATGTTGAAATCGATGTATATCACCGAGTTCAACAACGACGTGGCCCGCATCGCGGTGCGCGAGAAGGGCGCGAAATCGTGGCGGGAGGAAAGCATCATGAAGTTCGGCGGTGCGAACGCCACCGACATCTGGGCAGGGCGGCTCACCCCGTCGCAGCACAACACGACGTCGCCGGATCTCGTGTTCAACAGCTTTTCCGACGGCCCGACGCCGAAGCGCCCAAAACGTGAACCCCCACCGACTATTAAGCCGCTGAACTGAAGCATCCCGCAGAACGCAAAAAATGGGCCGCGAACGGCCCATTTCCTGTAGAATTCTCAGCCGTTACGCGCGATAGCGCTCACGCTCCTGATCGGCTTCGCTATCCGAATAGGCCGGTGCATCCGGGTCGTAATTCGTCCAGCCTTCCTTGCGGTACATGTCGCCGCGCGAGCTGATATCAACCGGATCATAGTCCTGCATGATATCTTCGGCTTCGCTCAGCCGCTCGCCTTCGGCCTTCACCGAAACCAGCGTGCCGCCTCGACGTACATTTTCCGCGTAGACGTCGGCATGCTCTGGCGAAACGCCGTAGTCGACCAGCGCACCGAGCAATCCGCCCGTAATTGTGCCGGCTGCTGCCGTGGCAAGCGTCGTGGCGAGCACACCCGCCGCCACGAGCGGACCAATACCGGGAATCGCGATGAGCCCAAGCGAGGCCAAAAGCCCGGCGCCGGTGCCGGTCACAAGACCGATTGTCGCGCCGGTCATCGCGCCATCCGATGTCACTGTCGGCCGGCGTCGTCGTTTTGACGGTACCGTCTTTCTGCCGGACGATGCTGATTTCGCTTGAACTAAAACCGGCCTCTTCCAGCGCGGCAACGACTTCGGCGGCCGTGGATGCGCTATCGTAAACGTGTGTAACCTGGGTCATAACCTGATCCTTATTCCTGAACTACGTTGCCGCGATAATCGAGAGCGACGCTCACTTCCTTGCCATCCTTCTTGGCCTGGCCGCGCCAGATGCCCTGATCGTCTTTCTTCAGCGACTGCACATCGGCAAAGCCGGCCTTGGCGATCCGGTCCTTGGCCTGAGATTCAGTGAAGCTGTTTGCGCCCGCCAGCGGCGGCTTATCAGAGGTCGTGTCGGTGTTTGTTGCCGTCTTGTCGGTTGTGGTCGTGGCAGGCGTTGTGGCCGGCATATCGGCTGGCGGTGTGGTTGGAGTGGCGGCCGGTGTGGTCGGAGCGGCAGCCGGCGGTGTGGTGGTGGTGTCAGGCGTGGTTGTCTGTGCGGCTGCAACTCCAGCCGTGCACACGATGGCCAATGCAGCTATCCCGTTCCGTAACGTCGACATTTAATCCTCCTTATTGCTTCGCACTGCCTTGCCGGGGGCAGCTTCCATGAATGAAGGCCTATCGGGAGGTTTTGTTCCGTAGGCTGTGCTGCAATTAAAATGCGATAGATATGCCGGGAAATGGAACAAAACCGCTGCGGCGCGGAACGAGGAAAATCCCTGCAAATTCAACGCTGGAAGAGGCGCTGACGCAGAGTCTCCAGGCGGGCAAGCCGCTCGGGCATCGTGCCGCCTGAAAGCTCGGTGACGCGCGCGGCGAGCGCCTCCGTCAGCGCCAGCAAAGCTGCGAGCGAATCCCAGGTGCTGGCGGTCTCGACGATGCCGATGATTTTCTGCGACGCATGCTTGAGGATCGGTGCGTCGGCGGCATCCGTCATCGCCACGATCCGGGCGCCCTGTTCCGCGGCCAATGCGGCAAAGCGGATCACGTCCTGGGAATAGCGCCGGATATCGAACGCGACGACGACCGTCTTGCGGCCGGCATCGATAAGCCGGTCGGGCCAGGTGCTGGAAAGGCTGCCGATCTCCTCGACGCCGCCGCGCACGATCTGCAAGTGACGCACGAGCAGCCGCGCAAGCTGCTGGGTAAAGCGCCCGCCGATCACCAGCACGCGGTATCGAGGATCGGCAATCGACAGGGCGGCGCTTTCGAATTCGGCCGGCGACAGACCGGCAAAGCTGGCGGCGACGTTGCGGGCAAGCCGTTCGCCGAACGCGGCCAGCCAGTCCGACTGGGGGTCCGCCGCCGCGTGCCGCGCCGTCCAGCGGCCGAGGGGCGAGGCCTGCTCCGCGACCAGTTCGACGCGCAGCCGGTCCTGGAAATCTTCCCAGCTCACGAATTCCAGCTTGGTGAGCAGCCGGAGCACCGTTTGCGGGCTCACATTGGCGGCCCGGGCGAAACGCGCCATCGCGCCGAGGCCTGCGGCGGGATAATGCAGCCGCAGATAGGCGGCGGCGCGCCGTTCCTGGCCCGTCAGCTCGGCCTCGCGCCGTTGCAGCCGCTCGACAATGCTGTCCGGCAGTGCCGGAGGCTCGGCGGACCCATCCAGCCGTTTGGGCGTGTTTTCCGTCATTCCCCCATCCTGGAATTTTTCTTCCAACTTGACACGGAAGATTGTCATCTGGAATGATCATTCCAAGAGTCGGCCGCGGATAAATTTCGGCCACGAGGAGAAGATGCAAGGAGAGCGAGAGACGTAAGGATAGGTTATCTGACGAAGGCTGGAGGGGAAGTGATATGTCGCAGGAATCGCAGCAGGGCGTGACCTATAGCAAGGTGGACGACGCCTATTTCGCAAAGCGGGGGCTGACGCGCTATGCCGGCGTCGCCAGCCTTTGGGCCCTGGGGGTCGGAGCGGTTATCTCCGGCGAATTCTCGGGCTGGAATCTGGGACTGGCTTCCGGGGGGTGGGGCGGCATGCTGGTCGCGTCCATTCTGATCGCGATCATGTATCTCGGCCTCGTCTTCTGCATCGCCGAGATGTCGCCGGCCTTACCGCATACCGGAGGCGCCTATTCCTTTGCGCGCACGGCGATGGGCCCGTGGGGCGGATTCATCACCGGCCTATGCGAGAACGTCGAATATGTCCTGACCCCCGCCGTGGTGGTGTTTTTTATCGGCTCGTATCTGGGTTCGATCTTCGGCACGCCGACCGAGTTCCAGCCCGTCTATTGGGTGGTTTGCTACATCATCTTCGTCGGGCTGAACATTTCCGGGGTCGAATTGTCCTTCAAGGTGACGACCATCGTGACGCTTCTGGCGCTCGCATGTCTCGCCGCCTTCTGGATCAGCGCAATCCCGGTGATGGATTTTGGACGCTGGGCGCTTAATATCGGCGTTGGCCCCGACGGAGCGGCGGTCGAGCTGCCCGACGGCCATGGCTCCTATTTCCCCTTCGGCGTCTATGGAACGCTGGCGACGATGCCTTTCGCGGTCTGGCTTTTCCTCGCCATCGAGCAATTGCCGCTGGCCGCCGAAGAATCGGTCGATCCCAAGCGTGACATGCCGAAGGGCATCATTCTGGCGATGCTGACGCTGATCGTGGCGGCGTTTCTTGTCGTCTGGCTGAATTGCAGCGTCCCCGTCGTGCGCGAGGTCACGGATGCGGCGACCGGCCAGACGACCCAGCTGACCGGCGCCTTCGCCATCGCCTCGTCCGGCGAGCCGCTGCTGGACGGCTTCCGCGCGATCTATAAATCCAATCTGCGCAGTCGTCTTGTCGCTTGTCGCGGTGCTGGGGCTGATCGCCAGCTTCCACAGCATCATCTACGCGCAAGGGCGCCAGATCTACTCGCTGTCACGCGCGGGTTATTTCCCGCGCTGGCTGTCGATCACGCATGGGTCGCGCAGAACGCCGCATATAGCCATGATCGGCGGCGCGCTGGTGGCCTTGGCGATCATGCTGACGATCTGGTTCCGTCTGGGCGCCGACGCGGGCGGCGCGATCATCGGCGGCACGCTGCTCAACATGGCCGTGTTCGCCGCCATGTGCTCCTACGTGTCGCAGGGGGTGTCTTTCATTCTCCTGCGGATGTATCACCCGCATATCGACCGGCCTTATGTCAGCCCCTTCGGCAATTTGGGCGCATATCTGGCGGTCATCCTGGCGCTGATTACCATAGGGTTCCAGTTCCTCGATCCGGTCTACCGGCAGGGGGTGATCGGTGTCGCGATCTGGTTTGCGGTCGGCATTCTTTACTTCGCGCTTGTCGGCCGGCACAAGCTGGTGCTTTCGCCGGAAGAGGAGTTTGCGCTGACCAAGGGCGCCGTGGATTATAAGACGCATTGACAAGTGACCATTCGAAGCGGCGGGGTGGGCTTTGCAGGTCCGCCCCGCCGCGATTTTCCGAAACAGCCGGGCTTTTGCATGATCCCATCGAATGTAAAGACCGCCGCCGACGCTCGGGCGATCGTCGAGGAGCGCGAGCTCTCCCACGTCAAGGTCGGCGTCTTCGATGTCGATGGCGTGCTGCGCGGCAAATATATGGGCCGCGAGAAGTTCCTCTCCGCCTTGGACAAGGGCTTCGGCTTTTGCGACGTGGTGCTGGGCTGGGACTCCAACGACCAGCTTTACGACAACGTCAAATATACCGGCTGGCATACGGCCTATCCCGACGCCCCGGTGCGCATCCTGCCGGATACCTGCCGCCCGGTGCCGTTCGAAGACAAGATGGTGTTCTTTCTCGGCGAATTCGCGGACGGCGCCGAGGAGGTGTGTCCGCGCGGCGTGCTGCGGCGGGTGCTCGCCCAGGCCGACCGCATGGGCTACAGCAGTCAACGCCGCCGCCGAGTTCGAGTTCTTCCTGTTCGAGGAAACGCCGCATTCGGTGCGCGAGAAGGGCTACCGAAACCTGCGCAACATGACGCCGGGCTTTTACGGCTATTCGATGCTGCGCGCCTCGGTTCATGCCGAGTTCTATACCGAGCTGCTGGCGATGTGCCGCGACATGGCCTTCCCGCTGGAAGGCCTGCATACCGAGACCGGCCCTGGCGTTCTGGAAGCCGCCATCGAAGTGACCGGCGCGCTGGAAGCCGCCGACCGCGCCGCGCTGTTCAAGACCTTCACCAAGGTGCTGGCCCAGCGCAGGGAGCTGATGGCCACCTTCATGGCGAAATGGTCGCCGGACTGGCCCGGCCAGTCGGGGCATCTGCATGTCTCGCTCAATGACCGGACAAGCGGCGCTTCGACCTTTTACGCGGAGGGCGCGCCGCACGGCATGTCCGACACGATGCGCTGGTTCGTCGGCGGCCAGCAGAAGCTGATGCCGGAGCTGCTCGCCATGGTCGCCTCGACCGTGAACAGCTATACGCGGCTGATCCCCGGCTTCTGGGCGCCGACGGAAGCGGCCTGGGGCGTCGAGAACCGCACCTGCGCGCTGCGCGTCATCCCCGGCTCGGCGAAAAGCCAGCGCGTCGAATACCGGATCGCTGCGGCCGACATCAATCCTTACATTGCGCTTGCCGCCGCCATCGGGTCGGGCCTTTGGGGCATCGAGAACCGCATCGAGCCGGGACCGCCCATCGAGGGCAACGCCTATGAGAAGCAGTTCCCAGCGGAACGCGCGCTTCCGCGCACGCTCTACGAGGCGGCGGGACGGCTGAAGGCGTCGCAGCCGGCGCGCGCGCTGTTCGGCGACGCTTTCGTCGAGCATTATGCGGCGACCCGCGAATGGGAAGAACGCGAATTCCGCCGCGCCATCACCGATTGGGAAATGGCGCGCTATTTCGAGATCATCTGAGCACGATTGATTGGTTGTCATCCCCGCGAAAGCGGGGATCCAGTACTCCGTAGCCTCTGGTATTTACTAGATGCCCGCTTTCGCGGGGATGACAAAAACAGAAAGACTGGAATGGCTGAAGTGATATGCATCTCGCCGGTGGACGGCCGCGAAATTGCGCGGCGCCGGGCGGCGAGCGGCAGCGAAATCGAAGCGGCACTGGCCAAGGCGCGCAGCGCTCAGCGTCGATGGGCCATGACAAGCATTGCCAAGCGCAAGGCGGCGGTGCTGCGGTTTCTGGATGCGCTCAAGGCCATGAATGAGGCCATTGTGCCGGAGCTGGCCTGGTCGATGGGGCGTCCGGTGCGCTACGGCGGCGAAATGCGCGGCGTCGAGGAGCGCACGCTGCATATGGCAGACATCGCGGAGGAGGCGCTGGCGCCGATCGTGCCGCCGGACAAGGCCGGCTTTCGCCGGGCGATCAAGCGCGAGCCGCTCGGCCTCGTCCTGGTGATCGCGCCATGGAACTACCCTTATATGACGGCGATCAACAGCATCGTGCCGGGGCTGATCGCCGGCAATGCCGTGATCCTGAAACATGCCGCCCAGACCATTCTGATCGGCGAACGCTTCCAGGCGGCGATGAACGCGGCAGGGCTGCCCGACGGGGTGTTCCAGCATCTCGTCCTCGGCCACGAGGATGTCGCGCGCATCCTTTCCTCCGGGGCGGTGAACCACGCCAATTTCACCGGCTCTGTGTCCGGCGGGCGCGCGATCGAGCGGGCTGCGGCAGGAAGCTTCACCACGCTCGGGCTTGAGCTGGGCGGCAAGGACCCGGCCTATGTCCGCGCCGATGCCGATCTCGATTTTGCGGTCGAAAATCTCGTCGACGGCGCCTTCTTCAATTCCGGGCAGAGCTGCTGCGGCATCGAGCGCATCTATGTGGATGAGCGCCTCCACGACGCCTTCCTCGACGGCGTCGTCGCGCTGACGAGCCAATATGTGCTCGGCGACCCGCTGGCGGCCGAAACCAGCCTCGGCCCGATGGCGCATGCACGCTTCGCCGATCTGGTGCGCGAACACACCGCCGAAGCCGTCGCGAAAGGCGCGCATGCGCATATCGATCCGGAAACCTTTCCGGCCAACGCGCCCGGCACGCCCTATCTCGCGCCGCAGGTGCTGTCAGGGCGTCGATCATTCCATGCGGGTGATGATGGAGGAAAGCTTCGGCCCGGTCGTCGGCATCATGAAGGTTTCGGGCGACGAGGAAGCCCTGGCGCTGATGAATGACAGCCCTTACGGCCTGACGGCCAGCCTGTGGACCAGGGACGCCGACGCCGCCGAGCAGCTTGCGGCGGGTATCGAAACCGGCACGGTGTTCATGAACCGCTGCGACTATCTCGATCCGGCGCTCGCCTGGACGGGCGTCAAGGACACCGGGCACGGCGCGGCGCTGTCGCAGATCGGCTATCACACGCTGACCCGGCCGAAATCCTATCATCTGCGCCACGCGATCTGAGCCCAACGAGGAGTGCCGATGACGGCCGTGCTCAAAGCCAATTGGAATTATCCGACCAAGGTCTGGCATGGTCCGGGCCGCATCGCCGAGATCGTCGAGGCCTGCAAGCAGGCCGGCATCACCCGTCCGCTGCTCGTCACCGATGCGGGGCTGCGCGAGGCCGCGATCATCGCGCGCGCACGCGACCTGCTGCAGGCGGGCGGCTTGCAGGTGCCGCTGTTCAGCGATGTAAAGGGCAATCCGACCGGCGCCAATGTCGAGGCGGGCCTGCTCGCCTATCGGGAACGCGATTGCGACGGCGTCGTCGCCATGGGCGGCGGCTCGGCGCTCGATATCGGCAAGTGCATCGCGTTCATGTCCGGGCAGACTCGCCCGCTCTGGGATTTCGAGGACATCGGCGATTGGTGGACGCGGGCCGATCCCCTTGGCATCGCGCCGATCGTGGCGATCCCGACGACGGCCGGGACGGGCTCGGAGGTCGGCCGCGCCGCCGTCGTTACCGATGAAGCGGCCCACGAGAAGAAGATCATCTTCCATCCGCTGATGCTGCCCGTCATCGTGATCTCCGACCCGGAGCTGACCGTCGGGCTGCCGCCGAAGCTGACCGCCTGGACGGGAATGGACGCGCTCGCTCATTGCATGGAAGCCTATTGCGCGCCGGGGTTCCACCCGATGGCGGATGGCATCGCGGTCGAGGGCATGAAGCTGATCAAGACCTATCTGCCGCGCGCCGTAGAGAATGGCGAGGATATCGAGGCGCGCTCGCGCATGCTGGCGGCGGCATCCATGGGAGCGACGGCGTTCCAGAAGGGTCTGGGCGCGGTGCATTCGATTTCTCACCCGGTCGGCGCGATCTACGATACCCATCACGGTCTGACCAACGGCGTCGTGATGCCTTATGTGCTGTCCTATAACCGCGCCGCCATACGCGGCCGCATGGATGAACTCGCCGAGGCGCTGAGGCTGCCGCGCGGCGGACTTGACGCCGTTCTCGACTGGCTGATCGAGATGCGCCGCCAGCTTTATGTGCCCAATACACTCGCCGACCTTGGCGTAGAGGAGGCGCGGATCGATGAACTCGCCGAGAAGGCGCAGCGCGATCCTTCGACCGGCGGCAATCCGGTGCCGATGACCGTCGACGGCTTCAAGACCCTGATCGGCGCGGCTCTGCGCGGTGATCTCACCGTGAGCGCGTAACCGATGTGCGCGCTCCGCCTGCTTGTGGTCGAAGGCAACACCGCCGAAACCCGCGCGCGCCATGTCGCAACGTCGGGACGCACCGCCAGCGAGGCCTATTCCGCCGTGCTGAACGGGCTGGCGCCGGACGCGATCATCGATGTCTGCTTTCCTGCCGATCCGGGCGCCAATCTGCCCGAGCGCATGGCCATCGCCGATTATGACGGCGCGGTCATCACCGGCTCCAGCCTCAATCTGTGGAAGGCCGAGCCGGCTTCGCTGCGGCAGGTCGAACTCGCCCGTGAAATCTTTGCCTCGCAGCGTGCCGTTCTTCGGCTCCTGCTGGGGCTTGCAGGTGGCGGCCGTGGCGGCGGGCGGGACGGTGCGGCTCAACCCCAAGGGCCGCGAGATCGGCGTTGCGCGCAAGATCACGCTGACCGAAGCGGGGCGTGCGCACCCCATGCATGCCGGACGGCCGCTCGCGTTCGATGCGCCCACCGTCCATTCCGATGAGGTAGCGCTTCCGCCCGGCGACATCGTCGTGACAGCCGCCAATGCCGTCACCGATGTGCAGGCAGCCGAGATCCGCCATGAAGGCGGGGTGTTCTGGGGGGTGCAATATCACCCCGAATATTCGCTGCTCGACATCGCCGCCACGCTACGGCGCTACGGCACGCGGCTGATCGATGATGGATTCTTTCGTTCACTTGCGGAATTGGAGACCCATGCAGCGGCGATGCGGACGCTTGGGCGAGGAATCAGGCCGCCATGACCTTGCCTGGCGACTGGGGATCGATTCCGACCTTCTCCACCCCGCGACCAGAATGGCCGAAATCGCCAATTGGCTGAGCTATGCCGTCCGGCCGGAGCAAAGCCGCCGGGGGCGGGCCTAAGGCTTTCCGCTCCAACCGAATCTCATGCGATCGACAGAGCCGACCCGAGCCTCAATATTGCGCCGTGCTGAAGCTGCTTGGCGCCGGATCGATCACCTGATTGCCGTATTTCTGCACTTCGAGCACGGCGAAACCGCGGTCGGACGTACCGTCCGGGCGCAGTCGGAACAGCCCGTCGACGCCGGCAAAGCCGCTGGCGCGGGTGAGGGTCGCGGCGGTGAAGCGCGAGCCTTTGGGGTTGTTCGAGAGCGAGATCGCCAGGCTCACGGCGTCATAGGCGAGGGTTGCCAAACGCGGCGGCACATCGCCATAGGTCTCGACATAGCGCTTGGTGAAATCGGTCCAGCCTTTGGGGGCGGGAGCGGAATACCATCCGCCGACCAGCGCCTGTTCCTTGCCGACGCCGGTATAGTCCCAGCCGCTGGTGCCGATGACCTTCACGGCTGTGGTGTCGACTTCGGAATAGGGCAGGAGCGGCGCGAGCGCGGGAAGCGTGTCGGCACCGGCCGGAATGAACAGCGCGTCGAACTGCGGCGGCTGGCCCTTTTTCGCCAGCTCGGCGATTTCGCGAACCGGCGCGAGCATGCCGTTGGCGTCTTGCGGATAGCTTTTCACCGCGACGATCTGGCCGCCAAGCTGCTTGACCGCGCCGAGGAAGCTCTGTTCGACTAGCCGGCCGTAATCGGTCTGGGGAATGAGCGCGGCAAAACGCGTTTTCCCTTGCGTGACCGCATAGGAGACGATGCGCGGCACGTCGCTGCCGGCGAGGAAGCTGAGGAGATAGACGCCGTTGCCGGCCACCTTGCGGTCGCTCGAAAACGCGATCATCGGGATGCCGGCGCGCTGCGCTTCGGGCGCGGCGGCGGAAACCTCATTGGCAAACAGCGGCCCGATAATCAGCTCGGCGCCTTCCTTGGCGGCTTCCTGGGCGGCGGCGCGCGCGCCGTCGGGCGTGCCGCGCGTATCCTTGGGCACCAGTTCGACGCTGGGATTGTCGAAGTCGAACAGAGCGAGTTCGCCGGCCTGTTTCAGCGATTGCGCGATTTTCTGCGAATTGCCGCCGGTCAGCGGCAGCAGAACCGCGACCTTGACGCTGGGCTTCCCGGCGCCGGGCGTGAGCTTGGCCCCCTCGGCCCCGGTGCTGGCCGTATCCCGCCCGCCCGTGATCGAGCAGGCCGCCGCGAGCGCTAAGGCAAAAAACACCGCTGCGGCATTCCGAAACAGAGAGACGCTTCGGATTTCGGATCCGTGAAAGCGTTGATCAGCCATTTATGTCTCGCTATCGTCTCGATGCCATCGGACAAAGGAAACGGCATAAGCGGTCAAAATCCCGATCATGCCGTTCGTCCCGGAGTGTTTCACAATTGGCTGCAGCTTTTAAGGCAGCCACCGCGCAAAGCGCAAAGAATCATTGCAACGGGCCAAGCTTTGCACAAATACGCTCGCTCATCACCCTATCTTTTCTATGCCGCGAGTATGGCCATAAGGTGATAGATCTCGGCGCGGACTCGCTCAAGCCCGAGCAGGTAAGCCAACGATCGATGAACGACGCATGCAAAGACGCCGTGCTGGCAGCTCTGGAGAAGGAAGCCGCGAACGCTCTGGCGCCGGGGCTCTATCTGGTGGCGACCCCGATCGGCAATCTTTCCGACATCACCCTGCGCGCGCTCGCGGTCCTGGAGCGGGCCGACCTGGTCTGCTGCGAGGACACCAGGCACAGCCTCAAACTGATGAACCACTATCGGCTGAGCGCGAAGCTCTCCCCCTATCACGATCATAATGCGGCGCGCGAACGCCCCAAGCTCCTGGCGCGGCTCGCTGAGGGCGCGCGCATCGCGCTCATATCCGACGCCGGAACGCCGCTGATTTCCGATCCGGGATATAAGCTCGTGCGCGAAGCCGCCGCGCAAGGCAGCGCCGTGTTCGCGATCCCCGGAGCATCGGCCGTGCTCGCCGGGCTGACGGTCAGCGGCTTGCCGACCGACAGCTTCTTCTTCGCCGGATTCCTGCCCTCTCGAGAGGCGGCCGCGCGAAGGCGCCTGGAAGAGCTCGCCGATGTTCCCGGAACGCTGATCTTCTTCGAAACCGCAAACCGCCTCGCGAAATCCCTCGCCGCATTCGGCAGCGTGTTCCAGGGCCGGGACCTCGTCATCGCCCGGGAACTCACCAAGCGGTTCGAGCAAGTGCTGCGCGTGACCTTGCCCGCCGCCGCGCTTGCCGAGGCGGACTGGAGGGGCGAGTTCGTGCTGCTGGTGTCGCCGCCACCCGAACGCGCGGCCGACGAGCAGGAGCTGCGTGAGGCGATCCGGGCGGCGATGCAACGCGCCAGTTTGCGGGACGCTGTTGAAGAAGTGAGAAGAACATTGCGTGTACCTCGGAAGCAGGCCTATGATATCGCTCTTGAATACCAACGGAGCATGCCGGGTGAAGGCGATCAGCAGGAGTGACAGGGTCAAGGCCTATCGTAAGGGCCAGGATGCCGAGGCGGACGCAGCGGCAATGCTGACGCGGCGCGGCTATGAGATCCTCAGCCGGCGTTTTCGCTCCCCGGCGGGCGAGATCGATCTCGTCGCATCCAACGGCGCGCATCTGGCGTTTGTCGAGGTCAAGGCGCGCCGCAATCGGGACGACGCGGCGTGGTCGGTCACGCCTCGCCAGCAGCGGCGCATCGCCGACGCCGCCGGATATTGGCTGCAATCCTTCCCCCAATACCAGGACCGCGACATGTCCTTTGACGCCGTGCTGATTGCGCCGCGGCACGGTGCCGAATATATCAGCGATGCGTTCCGCCCTAACTGATCATGCCGCCATCGGTGTTTTCCCGGTCGGTGCTGCTCCGGATTTGATCCCGTGCGGTTTGGAACGCGCTGAGTAGCGTCGAAGAGCGTCCCGTCGCGGATATATGGAGAGACAGATGCCGCTGCGCGCAGCATTTCAGATGGACCCGATCGAGCGTCTGGTCATCAAGGGCGATTCTACTTTCGCCCTGATGCTGGAAGGCCAGCGGCGAGGGCACGAGCTGTTCTATTACACCCCGCCCGATCTTTCGATGAACGGCCGCCGGGTCGTGGCCCATGCGGCGCCGGTGACGGTTACGGATGAAAGCGGCAGCCATTACCGGCTCGGCGAACGCCGCGTGCTGGACCTCGCCGAGTGCGACGTGGTGCATCTGCGCCAGGACCCGCCATTTGACATGAACTACATCACCACGACGCATATTCTGGACGCCCTGCCGCCTCGGACCGTCGTGGTCAACGATCCGGCCAGCGTGCGCAACTGTCCGGAAAAGCTCTTCGTCACCCAATTCCCGCAATTGATGCCGCCGACGCTGATCACCCGCTCGCTGGAGGACGTCAAGGCGTTCCGCCGCGAGCATCGCGACATCATCCTGAAGCCGCTCTATGGCAATGGCGGTGCGGCCGTATTCCGCGTGCAGCCGGAAGACACCAATATCGCATCGCTGGTGGAATTGTTTCAGAGCGTGTTTCGAGAGCCGTTCGTCGTACAGCGTTATGCGCCGGAGGTCCGCAAGGGCGACAAGCGCATCATCCTGGTCGACGGCGAGATCGCGGGCGCGATCAACCGGGTCCCGGCCGAGGACGAGACCCGTTCCAACATGCATGTCGGCGGGCGCGCCGAGCCCACGGAGATCACCGAGCGCGACCGGGAGATCTGCGCGACCATCGGGCCGGAATTGAAGCGGCGCGGCCTGATATTTACCGGCATCGACGTGATCGGCCCTTATCTGACGGAAATCAATGTCACATCCCCCACGGGCATTCGCGAAGTGAAGCGATTTGGCGGCGCCGACATTGCCGTGATGATCTGGGACGCCGTCGAGGACCGGGTCGCTGCCCGGCAGTCCGTCGAGCCTGCGTAATCGCCCTTATGTTCGCTGATTGTTCCAGGCTGTAGGGTGGCTTATATCGACCGCCTCACGACGGACCGGAACAATGTTCGCCCATATATCGACTGTCGCCTTCCTGGGGATCGACGCGCGCCCCGTCGATGTGCAGGTGCAGATCGGCGCCGGTCTGCCCTCATTTTCGATCGTCGGATTGCCTGACAAGGCGGTGGCCGAAAGCCGGGAGCGGGTCCGCGCCGCGCTGTGTTCGATCGGCCTCGGACTGCCCGCCAAGCGGATCACCGTCAACCTCGCGCCAGCCGATCTGCCCAAGGAGGGTAGCCACTACGATCTTCCCATTGCGATCGGGCTGATGGTGGCGAGCGGCGCGATGCCGGCGGAGGATATCGCCGACTATGTGGTCATCGGAGAATTGGGGCTCGACGGCTCGGTCGCCGCGGTTGCGGGATGCCTGCCCGCCGCGCATTGGCGCCAACGCGTTGGGCAAGGGCCTGATCTGCCCTTTCGCCTGCGGCAGCGAAGCGGCTTGGGCATCCCCGGAGATGGCCATCCTTGCCCCGCCGCATCTTCTGACGCTGGTCAACCATTTCAAGGGCGTGTCGAGCTTGCCGCGTCCGGTACCGCAGCTCGATGCCGGCAAGTCCGAGACCCTCGACATCAGCGACGTGCGTGGCCAGGAGATGGCGAAGCGCGCCGTCGAAATCGCCGCAGCGGGAGGCCATCACATCCTGATGACCGGCCCGCCCGGTGCCGGTAAATCCATGCTCGCCCAGCGGCTGCCCGGTCTGCTTCCGCCGCTGGAGCCGCAGGAGATGCTGGAAATCTCGATGATCCAAAGCATGGCGGGCCAGATCGAGAGCGGGCAGCTCAGCCGGAAGCGGCCGTTCCGCATGCCGCATCATTCGGCGAGCATGGCGGCGCTGGTCGGCGGCGGTTCGCGGCCAAGGCCCGGCGAGGTGGCCCTGGCGCATCATGGCGTGCTTTTTCTCGACGAGCTTCCCGAATTCGCGCCGCAAGTCATCGACGCTCTGCGTCAGCCGCTGGAATCGGGCGAGATGGTCATCGCCCGCGCCAATCACCGGATCACCTATCCCACGCGTATACAGCTTGTCGCTGCAATGAATCCCTGCCGCTGCGGCCGCGCCGGCGAGCCGGGGTTCTCCTGCCGCCAGGGGACCAATTGCCGGGATCGCTACCTTGCGCGGCTTTCCGGCCCCATCCTCGATCGCATCGATATCCGCATCAGCGTGCCGTCCGTTACCGCCGCCGATCTGGCCCAGCCACCGGCGACGGAGGGAAGCGCGCAGGTGCGCGGGCGTGTCGCGGCGGCCCGGCGTCTGCAGGAGCATCGCTATGCGGCGACCGGACCCAAGCGCATCAGCACCAATGCGCAATGTCCCGCAGCCATGCTGACCGAGATCGCAGCGCCCGATCGGGCAGGCGAAAATCTGCTCCAGGATGCGGCGACGAAATTCGGCCTTTCCGCGCGCGGCTATCACCGGGTGCTGCGGCTCGCCAGAACGCTGGCCGATCTCGACGGTGAGGCCAGGGTGGTCAGCAAGCACATCGCCGAAGCGCTTGCCTATCGACGCGATGTGACGGGCGGAAAAAACGGCGAGGTGCCGCCGCCGCTGGCCTTGGCGAGCGACGCCGCCCTATAGGCGATCACAGCCCCATCGGATGAGGCGTGCCCGCGGCTCCGAGGCATCGCGCATTCCAAGATCTTTGCCGCTTCTGCAACGCCTGCAACACGCGCACATTTTTTTCTATCTGAGATTGAATTGAGTGGATAAGACGCAACCTTAAGGGGTGAAATGTGTAGAGTGCCGTCCTCCCCTTCCGGTGCTGCGGGGTGTGCGTTCAGGGTTTGCGCAGCAGCCTATTCTGGAGCGGATAATGCGGTCGTTCAGTTCATAAGAAGTGTGAGACATCTATGCGGAAGTGTGTTTGTGCGGCGTCGCGTGTCGCGTTGGCGTGCGTCTTATCAGCATTGGCTACGATCCCAGCGGGGGCTGCGGATCTCGGTAACTACAATCGAGGCCAGAAGGATTACGGCGATGATCCGATAGTCGTGCCCAGATCCTATTTTTCATGGACCGGCTTCTTTATCGGCGGAAATCTCGGCTATGGGTGGGGTTCGTCCTCCTCCATCAATCTTCCGGGCGTCGGAAATGGGGATGCCTTCAATGGCGCGGACGGCTTCGTCGTCCAGCCGCATGGCTGGATGGGGGGTATCAACGCGGGATATAATTGGCAGTTCGACGCCTTCCTCTTCGGACTCGAAGCCGATCTCGGATATCTGGGCGCAAAAGACAGCCAGGAAAACGCTGCGGCTTTCACCATCGCCGAATATGGCGGCTATGGCGCCCTGACCGGCCGCATAGGCTATGCGGAAGACCGCTGGCTTTTCTACGGCAAGGGCGGTCTTGCCTTCGCCGACATCACGAATAAGGCGGGTGCCTTTACCGGTGGCAGCGTCGACCCTTCAGATTTCACCAGCCTGCAAGAGGTGCGCGTCGGCTGGGCGCTCGGCGGCGGCGTGGAATATGCGTTCCAGCGCGACCTGTCGATGAAGATCGAGTATCAATATATGGATTTCGGCGAAGATCGGTCGGGGAACTTCGATGGGGATGCGTTCCGGCACGAGAACGACATCCATACCATCAAGGTGGGCCTGAACTACAGCCTGCAAAGCATCTCCGAGCCGCTGAAATAGGGCAAAGGACGGCGAGGGACGCGCGGCTGCCGATATGCTTTCCTCGCCGCACCCGTCAGATCGCCACGGCGACGTCTATGGCATGATCGTCTCGAACGGCACCGATCACGCTATTGATTTCCTTGTTTGGGCACGATTTTTCGGGGAAACTGGTGTCCATCCCAGCCTTCGCGGGGCGCGCTTTTCCCATCGTGCTCTATGCGGTGGCGCGCACGTCCACGTCGATCGGCGGAGCGGAACGCAGCGTTTGATAAACGACGCAATAGCGCTCGGTGAGTTTGAGCAGCGTGTCGCGCTGTTCCTGCGTGAGATCGCCGCCAAGCTCGAAATGCAGCCTGATGACGCGGAAGCCGACCGGCGCCTGCTTGTCTACGCCGAGCGTCCCGCGAAAATCCAGATCGCCCTCGGCGCGCACCTTCGCCTCGCCGATGTCGAGGGCCAGCGCCGTCGCCACCGCATTCAGCGTCACGCCCGCGCAGGCGACCAGCGCCTCAAGCAGCATGTCGCCGGAGCACGCGTGGAAGCCTTTGCCGCCCGTCGCCGGATGCAGGCCGGCCTCGATGAGCGCCTTCGCGGTGCGGATCGAACAGGTGACGCCTTCGCCGACCACGCCCTCGGCCCGCAGGGTCACCAGCGCCGCATCCGGCGTCTCCCGATAGCGCTCCTTGAGGGGGGCTTGCAGTGCTTTCAATGCGTCGGCGTCCATGTCCGTCTCTCCTGCTGGGGCTGCGGACGCAAGGATACGCCGCCGCGACCCTGCACCGGGATCACAATTTCTTCAGCTGCCCACGTCCACACGGATCGTGGCGAGCCGCTATTTCCGCGCCCCGCGCAAGCGCCAATTCGAACTCGGCCACACCCCTTCGCGGCTCCGCAGGGGGCTTGCTCCCCGAACGCGGTTTGCATCGGGTTCGGGCTCTGGACCCTTTGCACCTCGGATTCGTAAGGCGGATGTCAGAGTTCCAGGGCCAGCACCCGTCGCGGCCGCAAGGCTAGAAACGAAAAGAGCAGCAACGCGATGAGAACCGCACCATACAAATAGCTCGTCGTCACCAGCCCGAGCACGGGCGCCAGCAGACCCGCTATGATCGCCGGCACCGCGAAGGAAAGATAGCTCGCCACGAAATAAGCCGCGAGCAGGCCCGCCCGCTCTTGTTCGCCCGCCAAGGGCAGCAGCGTCCTCAGATTGCCTGCATAAGCCGATCCGAACCCGATGCCCGCGACCACTGTACCGATCAGCATTCCCTGGGCCGACTGCAAATGCACGCCGAGCAAAGTCACCGCGATGCCGAGCCCCAGTCCGGTGCTGGCGACCACCAGCACGTGTTCCGGCGTCACTCCGCGCAGAGCAAACACCACGATCGCCGCCGTCAGCATCAGCGCCGACACCACGACCGCGCCAACGAAATGGAGGTCGAACCCGTCGCCACAGCCACGAGTGTAGGCATGAGCGACAGATAGAATCCACCCAGCGCCCAGGCGGCAAGGTTCAACGGGAGGAGCCGGATCATTGCCGGGCGTGCCGCAATGGGTATGCTCATATGCGGGATGAGCACATTGAATGCACCCGGTTTGCCAAGTGTCGTTTCGGGCATGAACAGCAAAACGATCATCTCGATTATGCTCACCGCCAGCAGGACGATGTAGACCAGTTGTGTCGGCAGAGGCGCCCACGAAATCAACGCGCCGGCGAGGAGCGATCCGACTGTCAGCCCAATGAAAGCGGTGACGCTATTATAGATCGCCCCGTTCTTGCGATCGGTGTCGACGATGGTGGCGCCAAGCGTCGTCAGAGCGATGCCCGTTGCCACGCCTTGCACGATCCGGGCGAGTATCAGACCTGAAGCGGTGCCGGCCGTGATGAATAAGACCAAGGCGAGCGCGTTGAGCGACAATGCGCTCAGGATCATCGGCCTCCGCCCTACATAGTCGGACAGCCGCGCAATCGTGAGGAAGGCTGCGAGTATCGCGAAGGCATAGACCGCAAAGATCAGGGTTATCGTCAGCGGCAGCAGATGCATCCTCTCTTGATAAAGATGATAGAGCGGCGTTGGCGCGCTCGAGGTAGCGGAAAAGCTGATGGCGGTCAGCGCGGCAAAGACTGTGGTGGCACGGGTCGAAAGCGTCCAGCGGGAGCTTGAAATCGTAGCGGAGATGGACATTTCATGCTCCTAAAGCTAAATCTTAGCGTTAGAAGCAAATAACGCCACTCGCCCCCTAATGCAAATTATTTGCGTTAATGGACGCTCATATCGGATATGCGTTTTCGGAATAGGAGCTTCATATGACCCGCGAGATGGTACGTCAGGGCGGGCGTAGCGCCCGTATTCAGAAAGAAGTTCATGCTGCGACGCGGACCCTGCTGGAGCAGATGGATCGCAACGCGATCACCGTGCCGATGATCGCCGAGCGGGCGGGCGTGACGCCCTCGACGATCTACCGTCGCTGGGGAGATCTGGGGCAGCTCCTCGCCGATGTCGCGGTCGAGCGGCTCCGCCCTATTTCAGACCCGGACGACACCGGCAGTGTAGCGGGAGACCTTGAAGCGTTCGTGCTGCAATATGCCGAGGAAATGTCGTCGAAGGTCGGCCGCGGGCTCTTGCGGGACGTTATTGCCGAGGCCGAAAGCGATGTCGCGGCGAGCAAGTGTTGCCGCTACACCTATGACCATCTTGCGACCATCGCGGCCCGTGCCGCCGCGCGCGATGAATCGTCGTTCGACGTTGCTGAGATCATCGATCATGTCATCGCGCCGATCTGCTATCATATCCTGTTCGGCGATCGCGGCCTTTCCGCTGAGTATTGCCGTTCGCTGCTTGCAAGAGTGCAATAGGGCCATCATCCTCGGGACGGCCGGTCTCTCCGCCGGTGCACGAAACGCTGCGCCTTTACACCTCAGCACTGACGCGGGCAAATCCTGCAGCTTACTGTTTTGCCGGCACCGTGTAGCGGCGGGAGATCGCCTCATCAATCCGCTCCCGGCTTTCCTGTGCCGAGAGAGACTTATCCGCCTCGATCTGCCCCGCCTCCTCCGCCAGGGCTGCGTCCTTGATGACGCCATCGAACCATCGCGAATAATCGCCCTGGCGCAGATGATACATCCAGGTCTCTTCATCGACGCCAGCGGCGATTTGCGAAAACATCGTGAGATTGTGCGCGCGCAGGTTCAGCTTGTCCTCAGGCCCGCGAAAATAGAAGCTGATGTCCTCGCCGAGCTGGCCTTCCGCATATTTCCTGACGTGCCGGCGCAGAACCGCTTTGGGCTCTCCGATCGAAACAACCCTGGCCGCGCCGCCGACCTCCCAGACATACGCCTTTCGGTCTTCCTTGCCGATTTCGACAAAGGGCGGGCACGGTAGCCCCTGCACCTTGCAAAATTGGCTTGCCGCCTCATAAGGCTCATTGCCGACGCCGATCACCGTCTCGACCCCGTTCAGCAGCGCCTTCAAGATCTGGTCCGGATGAACGGTGACGAGGATCAGCCCGGCCAGTTCGCGCGGGAGGCTCGTCGAGGCCGCATCCGCGTCCGCATGCAGCAGATGATGCGCCTCATCGATGATGATCCAGTGCGGGCGGCCCGTCTTGCCTCGCAGATGCGATAGCTCGGGCAGCAGCTTGGCGAGAAAGGCGGGGCGGTCGGCTAGCGGCACGGCAAGAAGATTGACGATGACGCCGGCGTCCGGCCGCGACAAGGCGCTCAGAACCTCCGCCGTTGTCGGCGGGTTATCGGGACCGCCCAGCGAGACAGTGTGCGGCGCTTCGGCATAATCGCCCTCGGGGTCGATCACGCAAAACTGGAAGCCGAGCGCGCTCATCAGCTCCAGCAGGAATGTCACCGTCGTGGTTTTGCCGCCACCGGAGGACCCCGCGATCAGCATCGGACCGCTGCGCGGGTCCAGGCACAATTCGCCGCCGTCTTCGGCAAAGCCGAGCACCGGACGCCTGGACGGAACGGAGGGCGAAATGTCCCGAAGATCGGTGTCGATCAAGGCTTCGCAGAGTTCGGCGACGCCTGCTCCCGCAGCGCCGCGCGTCACATGGCGCACCTTCTCCTTGAGGGCCGGCAGCGCATTGCTGACTGCGACGCCGCAGCCGCAATAGTCCAGAAACGCGTTGTCATTCTCAGCATCGCCGATGCCGACGACATTATGGGGAGAAAGACCGAGCCGTTCGACGGCCGCCGCCAATCCCGAGGCCTTGTTGATGCCAGCGGGCAGCACCATCACGGCGCCCTTGTTGAAAATGATCTGCAATTCCAAGCCCAGATCGCGGATGCCGCGCAGCACGACGGCCTCATTCGGCTCCCAGGTCGCGATGATGGAGCGCCCGACCGACAATGGCTCCACCCTTTCGCGCCGAAGCAGATCGACCAATTCGGCCGACGGCTCGGGGGCAAGCGGCGTTTCTTCTTTCGATGCCGGCTCGTAGAGAGTGGCGCCGTTCTCGGCGACCACCCAGTCGAAAACGTCCAATTCCGGGAAAATCGGCACGAGATGGGCCGCTTCCCGTCCGGTGACCATGATCAGTTTGCGCCCGGACCGCTTGACCCGCTTGAGCGCATCCACGGTCGAGGCCTCGACGATGCCGTGTCTCGCCAAAGTCCCATCATAGTCGGTTGCCAGGGCGACAAAGAACATTTGCGGGTCCAATCCGGTTGCTGCGCTAGACGAATAGCCGCTGCGATGAAAAGTTCCGGTGCCGGATATGCCTGGAAGCGGGTAGCGATGGTTCGTCAGCGCCGCGAGATCCAAGCCGTCGGGCAGCAAGCTTTGGCCGCGATGGTCCGCATCGATTAGCCGTTGACGACCATCGGCACGTCGTTGAACTCATCCGGGTTTGCCCCGAACATCGTCCGTGTAGGGACGACCGGCCATCCTTGACGCCTTAGGCCAAGATGTCAGCGCCGTGGAGGGGCAGAACCTGTTCCCGAGACGGGGGACTGCACAGGTTCTGCCGGGGAGGATGGCAGCCCGTCGAGGGCGAGGCTCGCATTGTAGTAACGCCGGTCGTGTGTCACTTCCTCGCCGAGCCAATCGGGCCTGTGGAATTGCTGCTCGGCATCGCGGAGTTCCAGCTCGGCCATGACGAGGCCGCTGAGCGCGCCCCCAAACACGTCCACTTCCCAGCGCTCCCCCTCAACAATGACGATGTGCCGGTGCTTTTCCACGATATGTCCGGTGCGCAGCGCGAACATCGCTTTGGCTTCGTCAACGGGGATCGAATATTCAAATTCCGGGCGGCTCGGGCCGGCCTCAGCGCCCTTGACCGTCAGGAACGCCTTGGCATCGTCCTTGATGCGAACGCGCACCGAAGCGCTGTCGGTCGCGGCCAGATAGACCTGGCTGATGCGGCTGACCTCGCTTACCGCAGCCTCCCAGCCTCCGCTTGACGTAAGGAATTTTCGCTCGATCTCCTGGGCCATATCAATCCTCGCCGATCATACCCTAGTACCAGAGCCCGCTCAGATGGTAGCGCGGCGCGGCACCAGCCGGCCGGAAGTGCGACGCGACCTCCTCGGCTCCCGCGACCCGCAGCGGCGGGCGAGATGGCGCGCCGAGTTCTCGCAGTCTGCGGATGCGCTCCGCCGTCGCCGGGTGGGTACGCAGGATCGAAGGCACGGGGACGTTACGGCCGGGCATGAAGATGTTCTCCCAGACACGCCCCTGTGTCGCCTCGATCTTCTGCAGCGCGCCGGCCAGCCCCTCTGGATCGCCGGACAGCCTTGCGCCCTCCAGATCGGCATCATATTCGCGGGCGCGCGACAGGCCGAGTTGAAGCAGGTTGGATGCGGTCGGCGCAAAATAGAGCAGTAAAATAGCGAGCAACGGAAAGGTTTTCGCGCCCAGCAAAGCGGCGGGCAAACTGAAAAGGAAAAGCACCACGCCGAACATGGACATGAAATAAGTGAAGCGGCTCATCGTATCGGCCAGGCTCATCACCCAGAGGTCGTTATGCCGAATATGCGCCATTTCATGCGCGAGCACGCCGGTAAGTTCGCGGGCATTCAGACGGCTGAGCAGCCCTTGCGTGACCGCCAGCAGCGAGTTGGTTTTCACGCCGGTCGCAAAGGCATTGATGATCGGGCTGGGAATGACATAGAGATGCGGCGGCGCGGGCAGTTCGGCCCGGCTGGCGAGTTCGTCGATGATGCGCAGGACCGGCGCTCCGTCTGCCGGGCCGATACGGCGCGCGCCGTACATGCGCATAATGAGGTCCGGCGCGATGCGCGGGCTGACCAGCAATAGGCCACCCGTGAGCACGAAGCCCCAGACCACGCCCGAATGGCCCCAGAGGACGTAGGCGCAAAGCGCCATGATGGCGCCGATGCCGCCAATGAGAATGATGGAATGAACGACGTTTCGGGTATTTGCGGCGACTCGCGCCTCAGTCTCGCTTTTGAAAGCCACACGCCCACCTGATCTTGTGTCGCACCCGCTTGGCCTCCAGCCTATATGCGTAGCGCGGATTTGCAAGAGCGGCCCTTGCCGGCTGAGTGGCGGCAATGCCATGGTGCCTTGGAGAGCCGGCTCGTCGCGGCATGAATGCCGGCGGCCCATCTGATGGAGACGAAAATGGAATTCGAGCAGATTGAAGAAGGATTTGAGGTGTTTGTCGCCGACGGCACAAAGGCGATCGGAACGGTGCGGGAGATTTCCGCCCGACATCCGCGCAGCATCACGATTTATTTCGAGAATGCCGGCGACCGCCTGGTGCCGCTAGAGGCGGTGTCGGAGGTACATTCGGAAAAGGTCATTCTGGATGTCGAAAAGCTCGATGCCGAAACGCGCAAGCTCATTCGCCATGTCCATGACGCCGAGGACCCGCGCATCTGACGCTGTTCCCGGCCAAAGATGAACGGCGGCCGAGCGCGTTGTGACGAAATGTAAAAAAGTGTGCCGGCGGCGCCCTGTGGCAGATTTGCGGACATCGTCGCGCAAAAAAGCGCCAAATTCCGCGCGGATCTGTATCGCTCCGGGAGCCGGGCGATACAATTATAAATTTGATTTAAAAGCACAAAATTTCAAAAATGGTCCTGCCGGGGAGGACATCAGGAGGAATTTTCAAACATGCTGAATATGAGAATGAGCCTTGCCGTTGCGGCGGTGGGCTTCGGGCTTCTCGTTGGTGCGCGGGCGCCCGTCCAGGCTGCTCCGCTTTCCGCCGCGCCGCTGATATCTATGTCGCAGCAGGTGGCCGATCAGGCTGGCGGCGGCGCGGTCCAGAAGGCGAGCTGGCGCAGCGAGTTTTGCTGGCGGCATCCGGGGAACTGGCGCTGCCGTGAGGCCCGCGTCTATCATCATTGCGCGAGATGGCGGGACGAATGCGGTTCGCGTTGGGGCTGGCACAATTGGCAGTTCCGCCGCTGCTTGAGACGGCATGATTGCTGATCCGCACGACTGCTGTATCACAGGGGCGCCTCCGCGATCGGCGGAGCGCCCTTTTTGCCGTCCGCGCCGCCGTCGCCGCCTTCGAAAAAGACGGCCTTAAACACGACATTGTGCTGAGCTATCCAGCGCAGATCATTGGCAGCCTGCCTGCCAAAAGCAACGCGGAAACCGATCATGAAACTCTCGCAAGTCACCGCCGCGATCGCCGCCGTGACCTTCGCGCTTTTGAGCGCTGCCGCATCCATCGCCGCGCCGGACGCCGCCCCCGTCAACACGCTCGACAGTAACGGCGTGGCGATCAAGGGCTACGATCCGGTCGCCTATTTTACCGAAGGCGCACCGCACAAGGGCAAGCCGGAATTCACCGCCCAGTATCGCGGCGCCATCTGGCAATTCGCCAGCGCCGAGAACAAGGCGAAGTTCGAGGCGGCCCCGGAGAGCTACGTCCCAGCCTATGGCGGTTATTGCGCCTACGGCGTTTCGCAGGGCTATCTGGTCAAGATCGAGCCGGACGCCTGGTCGATCAAGGACGGCAAGCTCTATCTGAATTACGACAAATCCGTGCAGAAGACCTGGTCCGAAAAGCCCGCCGACTATATCGGCATCGCCGACCAGAAATGGCCGGGTTTGATTGCGAAAAAATGAACACGAGGGCTCGCCTTAAACGCCACCGTCTCCGATGAATGCAAAAAGCCTCGCCCCCGAAAGGAGGCAAGGCTCAGACTGCTTGCAAACCGGCATACTCAGAAGTTGACGTTGTTGACCACCCATGCCCCTGCCGCGGCGGCAATGCCCGCCAGCAGGATCGGCGGTAGCGTACGCACGAACACGGTGAGCAGCGTTGCAAAGGCGGCAAGCGCTTTTTCGCCCGCGTCCAGCAGCTCCCTGATCGCCCGATAGAGGAAATAGATCACGACAGCCGCGACGACGAGGAGCAGGAGCTGCTTCCATAGCGGCAGGTCGCCGAGCGCATTCCACGGGACGCTGAGAATTTGGTCCTGCGTCCATCTCCAGATCGTTTCGACAAATTTGAAGATCGCCGAAAGCCCGGTGCGCAAAAAATTTAAAAGCTGATCGATAAACTGCATGCGTAGATCCTCCCCCATTCGGGCTTTCGCCCATCCCCGGATACAACACGACTGCGATTCAGCACTGCGGCCCGGCACGCCTTTCGCAGCGGTGCCGGGCTAGTCGTTGAGTTTGCCATGGAAGGCATCTTCAGCAAGCACGAATATTCGAACCGACATCGGCTATGAGCCGGGTGCCCCCGTTGCCACCCACCTCGCCATTCGCACGATAATGCTCGGACCTGCTGGGCGTTCCACCGTTACTCGACGTGGTCCTGCGAAATTTTCGATTTCGTGGCATATTCCTCGATCGGGTCGACGCGATAGAGGCCGCCTTCATCGGAATCGGTGGTGAAGTAGATCGCCCCGTCAGGCCCGGTTCGCACCTCCCGGATGCGGCCAAGCTCTTCCTTCAGGAATTGCTCTTCGCTGACGACTCGGCCATCTTCGAGCTTCAGCCGGACGAGCATTTGGCCGGCAAGCGCTCCGAGCCATGCGGTATGCTGCCAACCGATAACCTGGCCGTTGTAGAGCGTGAAGCCGGATGGTGCGATCGAGGGTACCCAGTAATGCACCGGCTGCTCCAGGCCCTCGGCCGCGGTGAGCCCGTTATTGATCGGGGCGCCGCTATAATCCACGCCATAGGTGATGAGCGGCCAGCCGTAATTGCGTCCCGGTTCGATGCGGTTCAGCTCGTCGCCGCCCTTGGGACCGTGCTCATGCTCCCATAGCTGCCCCGTCTCGGTGTCGAATGCCAGCCCTTGCGGATTGCGATGGCCGTAGCTCCAGATTCCTGGCCGGACGCCCTCCCTCCCGGCAAACGGGTTGTCCTCGGGAAAGGTGCCGTTGCGCCGCATTCTGATGATCTTGCCGTAATCGTCACCCAAATTCTGCGCGTGCTTGCCGTCGAAGCGGTCGCCGAGGGTGAGGAACAGCAATCCGTTCCGGTCGATCGCCATGCGTCCGCCGAGTTGTTCGGTTCCAGGTGCCGGGGGAAAACTCTCGAAAATGACCTTGCCATCTTCCAGCGACAGATTTTCGACATCGAGGCGAGCCTTGAGAACCCTGATGGTGGCCGCTTCCTTCGTCCCGAAGGCGTAGGAGAGATAGATGGTGTCGTTATTGGCGAATTCGGGATCGAGAACCACATCCATAAGCCCGGCATGCCCATCGACGAGCCTGTCCGGCGTACCGGATATGGACAGGGGCTCGGGCTCGCCCGGCAGAAGCAATTTCAGGTCTCCCCAGCGCTCGGTCACCAGCATCAGCCCCTCAGGCAGGAACGCGATCGACCAGGGAAAGTTGAACGGCCCGGCGATCCGCGTGACGGTAAAGTCGGGCCGTGCGCTCTGTTCGGGCACCGCTTGTTCTATCGTTTCCGACCGGGCAAGCGGAGAGATCGCTGCGCTGAGCGCGACAGCGGCGAGGAGGGTGGCGAGTGCAGTCGTGCTGGTCAGACGGAGCGCCATGGCGGGTCTCTTTTGCGAAATGTTCGTGAGGGCGGGGACGCAATTCACAAGACAAGAGCGAACGCCGAGTTTAAAGCGTGTGAAGACGGTAAAACTGAGGCTATGGGCAATCAAGCAGCAAAATCAGTTGCCCAAAGCTGTCTGAGGGGGCACATTCCCGCCGCACCGATCGGCCAGTGTCGGCGCGGGACCGCTTGCATCCTCTTCCCTTTCCCACCAGATAGCTCAGTTCATCATGCAGTCGATTATTGAAGTTTCGAACCTCTCCAAGGTCTATGCCGGCGGCTTCCGGGCGCTGAAAAACATCGACCTGGAAATCCGCCGCGGTGAGATCTTCGCCCTGCTCGGACCGAACGGCGCCGGCAAGACCACGCTCATCAGCGTCATATGCGGCATCGTCAATCCGAGTGAGGGTTCGGTCCGCGTCGATGGACACGACATCATCGAGGATTATCGGGCGGCGAGGTCGATGATCGGCCTGGTTCCGCAGGAGCTGACGACGGACGCGTTCGAGACGGTGTGGGCTACGGTCAGCTTCAGCCGTGGCCTGTTCGGGAAAGGTCCCAAGCCTGCGCATATCGAGAAGGTGCTGCGCGATCTGTCGTTGTGGGACAAAAAAGACAGTAAAATCATTACGCTGTCAGGCGGCATGAAGCGCCGCGTGCTGATCGCGAAGGCGCTCTCGCATGAACCGCAGATTCTCTTCCTCGATGAGCCGACCGCAGGTGTCGATGTAGAATTGCGCCGGGACATGTGGAACGTGGTGCGCGCGCTGCGGTCGTCCGGCGTCACCATCATCTTGACCACCCATTACATCAACGAAGCGCAAGAAATGGCCGACCGGGTGGGGGTGATCAACCACGGTGAAATCATTCTGGTGGAGAACAAGGCGGAGCTGATGCGCAAGCTCGGCCGCAAGCGGCTGATCCTCGATTTACAGAAGCAGCTGGATGCCGTCCCCCAGCAACTTGCCGGCTATGCGCTGGAGACCGCCGAACAGGGCCGTCAGCTCGTCTATACCTACGACACGCAAGCCGAGCGCACCGGCATCACCTCGCTGCTCAAGGATCTCAGCGAAGCCGGAATCCGCTTCAGGGATATCAATACGACGCAAAGCTCCCTTGAGGAGATCTTCGTCGATCTGGTGAAAAAATCAGCATGAATTTGCGCGCCATTCAATCCATCTATCGCTTCGAAATGGCGCGCACCTTGCGCACGCTGTTTCAGAGCATCGTATCGCCGGTTGTTTCGACATCGCTCTACTTTGTCGTCTTCGGTTCGGCGATCGGCTCGCGCATTACGCAGGTCGAGGGTGTGAGCTACGCCGCGTTCATCGTGCCCGGACTGATCATGCTGTCGCTGCTGATGCAGAGCATTTCGAATGCCTCGTTCGGCATTTACTTTCCCAAATTCACGGGCACGATTTACGAAATCATGTCCGCGCCGATCTCCTATCTGGAAATCGTGATCGGCTATGTCGGCGCCGCCGCCACCAAGTCCATGGTGCTGGGGCTCATCATCCTGGCTACGGCGTCATTGTTCGTGCATGTGCACATCGCGCATCCATTCTGGATGATTTTCTTTCTGGTGCTCACCTCCGTCACCTTCAGCCTGTTCGGCTTCATTATCGGCATATGGGCGGACGGCTTCGAGAAGCTGCAAATCATTCCGCTGCTGGTGGTGACGCCGCTGGTATTTCTCGGAGGGAGCTTTTATTCCATCAACATGCTGCCGCCCTTCTGGCAGAAGGTGACGCTGTTCAACCCGGTACTGTACCTGATCAGCGGGTTTCGCTGGAGCTTCTATGAAGTCTCCGACGTCAGTGTGTCGGTCAGCATCGTGATGATCAGCGTGTTCCTGGTGCTGTGCCTGAGCCTTGTCTGGTGGATTTTCAAGACGGGCTACCGGCTCAAGACCTGATCACGGTCCAGGTGCCGCACCATTAGACGCGGGCCGCCACCATTGCTCACCACTGGCGCGTAAGAAACTGAACGCGACAGCGAGGCGTAGGGGAGGGGCGCCATCGATCTCGGCGAGGCGGTAGCCGCTAGAGCAAGGTCGGTTCAGACGGAAATGCTTGTCGCCCCGGCCACCAAGCCGGGCCCTAATGCCATCGCCGCGAGTCCATCCAGGTAGGTATAGGCCCCGGATCTCCGCTTCGCGTCGTCCGGGGTGACAGAACAACCTATGGACGCTTGCACCTGATTAAACTGATCAGCCGCTAATTATGCTCGTCTTTCGCCACGACACGGGAGGCCGCTGCCTCTGCGGCTTCCTGCTTGGCCGATATAGCCGAGGATTCCAGATTGATGAACTCGGTCTTCATGATATCGACGCGGCCCGTCGTCAGCACGTTCCGATCCTGCTGTCCGCCAGTACGCCCTTCGGGCGCCACGCCAGTGAAAGCCACGGTCTGGAGCGACTTTTTGGAAAAATCGGCACGGGCGACCATGGCCGGGTTCGGCTGATAGCCGGAATTCGACACGACATGAACGATCTTATATCCCTCCAGCTTGAGCTGGGTAAGAAATCCGTCCAGCGCTTCGGCGGTGACGGCTTTCAGATCGTGGAACAGCACGATGCCGCCATGCATCTGCCGTACGCGCTCCATAGCCCTGTTGATGAGCTGCTCCGGTGTCGTACCGGCCATGGTGTCATCCGATACGACATCCACCGACCAGACGCTGATGTTCCGGCTCGCCAGATAGGCATTCAGCTCAGGCGAGTCATTGAGGCCGGGATAGCGGAAGAAGGGTGCGATCGGCGCGCCGAGCGCATAGGAGGTGGCGACAAAGCCCTTCTCGATCTCCATCTTGGCTTCTTCGATCGGCATCTTGCTCAGGTCGCGCGGATGCGACCAGGTATGGGTCGCGATGGTGTGACCGCGTTTGGCGGCATCCTTCAGGGCGGCCGACATGTACAGCGCCATGCGTCCGACGGTGAAAAAGGTTGCCTTGACGCAATGCCGGTCGAGAATGTCGAGGATCTGCTTAGTGTGCTGAGGGTGGGGACCGTCATCGAAGGTCAGCACGACCTCCATTCGGCGGATCGGCGCGGTCTTGGGATATTGCAAACGCCCGAACTGCATGCCGCCGGTCGAAATCCACGGCAACGGTGCGGGAAAGGCCGGTGGTTTTCGGATCGTCGGCGCAATCGGCTGCCTGCGCGAGTGAAACGCCGGCAAACAGAAACGCCAACGCAAAAACCGCCTTCACGAAACCGAACATAGGTTGCCTTTCCGACCGCATCAGTTACCCCATTGCCATTCTGCTGGGTAGGCGTTGCGAAACAAGCGATAAATGCCCGGAGAGCGAAGTTGGAGCCTGGCTGTTGATTCCCTGCTACAGCAATGGAAATTCCGTACAAAGTTAGGCTAAAATGCGGCTCCGGCGAATCACGGCTTTTAGGCGGTTGTATGGCGATTAAAATTGCAAGCTGGAACGTGAATTCCATCAAGATTCGAGCCGAATCGGTCATGGAATGGTTGCGAGAAGCGCAACCGGACGTAGTGTGTCTTCAGGAAATCAAGACCCAGGATAGCAATTTCCCCAGAATAATTTTTGAAGATGCCGGCTACAATTTAGCTGTTCACGGGCAGAAATCCTACAACGGAGTCGCAATTCTCTCGAAATGGCCGATCAGCGACGTAACCGTGGGGCTGCCGACCCTCAGGGAAGACGACCAGGCCCGCTATCTCGAAGCGCTCATCGGCTTGCCGGACGAGGCCATTCGCGTCGCATCGATCTATCTGCCGAACGGCAATCCTGCCGACGGCCCTAAATATGATTACAAGCTGGATTGGCTGGCCGCATTGCAGCAGCATGTGCGGACGCTACTCAGCTATGAGGAAACGCTCGTTCTCGGCGGCGATTACAATGTCATTCCCGAAGAGGCCGACGTTCACAACCCGGCGGCATGGCGGGGAGACGCGCTGTTCAAGATCGAAACGCGCGACCGGTTCAGGCGCCTGTTGAACCTCGGACTGACGGACGCATTCCGCCTGTGCAACAGCGAGGCCGGTCAATACAGCTTCTGGGATTATCAGGCCGGCGCCTGGCAGAAGAATTGGGGCATTCGGATCGACCATCTGCTGTTGTCGCCGGAGGCGGCGGACCGGTTGCAGCAGAGCGGGATCGACAAGCATGTCCGCGGCCGCGAAAAGCCGTCGGATCATGTGCCCGTCTGGGCGATCCTGAGCTGATTTGCCCACCGGGGTAGGCAGCCTCCTCGGCGTGTCAGTCTACGTCGCGTCGGCGCATACGCGCCAACATAGGTGGGCGTCCACTTTTCCCGATCGTGCGCTAGAAGAGCTTCAGGCCGGGTGGCAATTGCAATCCGCCTGTCAGCTCCTGCATTTTCGATTGAAGCACCTGTTCGATCTTCGCCTTCGCGTCAGCGTGAGCAGCGACGACCAGATCCTCCAAAATCTCCTTTTCGCTTTCCTTCAGCAGGCTGGGGTCTATCTTGATTTCGTGGAGCATGCCCTTGCCGTTGAGCGTGACGCTGACAAGGCCGCCGCCTGCGGTGCCGGTTTGCGTGACGGCTTCGACGGCGGTCTGCATCTCCCCCATTTTCTCCTGGAGCTGCTTGGCCTGCTTCATCATGTCCATGAGATTTTTCATGGGCCGTCCTTTCAACCGCGTTGCCTTGCCGGCTAGCGGAATGGCGTTGGAGCTGAACCCAAAGTTGGGTTTGCCGCCGCTTTCGTCAATCCTTTTTCGCGCGCTCGTCCCCAGCGCTCAAGTCGCGCACGGCGGTGATCTCGGCGTCGGGGAAGCGGCGCAGGACCGACTGCACGGCGGGATGGCGCTTCGCCTCCTCCAGCATCCGCGCCTCGCGCTCGCGCCGGACTTCGCCGAGCGGCTTCTCGCCCCGCTCCTCGGTGACCGAGATCATCCAGCGCTCGCCGGTCCAGAATTTCAGCTTGCGCCCCAGATCGTTCGCCAGCTCCTTCGGCGCGCCGGGCAGCAGGTGCAATTCGACATGGCCCTGCTTGAAGCGGACCAGCTCGGCGCCGTCCTCAAGCGCCAGCTTCAGCAGCACGTCGCGCTTTTCCGCCGCCATCGCGACGATGTCGGCGAAGCTGTCGAGGCGAGGCCCCGTCGGGACCGAGGCTTCGAGGGCTGGCGTGGCGGCCGTCTCCGGCGGTATATCTTCGCCGCCGGCGGCGCGGCGCCCCTTGGGCGGTGGCGCGGCTGAGCCAGACGAATCGAGAACGTTTGCAGATGCTCGCGATTCGTTCCTTGAAGGTTCCCCACGCGGCTGATCCGCCGGTTTGCCTGTCAAGCGCCGAATGATCTCCTCCGGCGGCGGCAGGTCGGCGGCATAGCACATGCGGATCAGCAGCATCTCGGCGGCCACGATACCGCGCGGCGCACGCCCCACCTCATCCAGGCCCTTCAGCAGCATCTGCCAGGCCCGCGCCAGGGCGGCCATGGAGAGCCGGTCGGCCAGCGCCCTGGCCCGCGCACGCTCGCTGCCGCTGAGCGCCGCGGCCGCGCCGTCGCCCGCCGCCTTGATCCGGGTCGCGGCGTGAACGGCCTCGGCAAGATCGCCGATGATCTGAATCGGGTCCGCGCCGTCAGCATGCAGGGCATCGAGTTGTGCGATGGCCTGTTTCGGCTGCCCGCCCATGACAGCTTCCAGCAGATCGTACAGCCGCCCGCGATCGGCGAGGCCCAGCATCGCCAGGACATCGCCGGTCTTGACCTTGCCGTCGCCATGGGCGAGCGCCTGGTCGAGAATCGACAGCCCGTCGCGCACCGACCCTTCCGCAGCGCGCGCGATCAGCGACAGCGCTTCAGGCTCCGCCTTTTGTCCCTCGGCCTTCACCAGCCGCGCGAAGTGCTCGGTCAGCAGCGGCACCTCCACCCGGCGCAGGTCGAAGCGCTGGCAGCGCGAAAGCACGGTGACCGGGACCTTGCGGATTTCGGTGGTGGCGAAGATGAATTTCACATGCGGCGGCGGCTCTTCGAGCGTTTTCAGCAAGCCGTTGAAGGCGGCCTTGGAGAGCATATGCACTTCGTCGATGAGGTAGACCTTGTACCGGGCATAGGCCGGCTTGTAGCGCACCGATTCGATGATTTCCCTGATGTCGTCGATGCCGGTGTGGGAGGCGGCATCCATCTCGATCACATCGACATGGCGGCTTTCGATGATGGCCTGGCAGTGCTCGCCGAGTTCGGTCAGGTCTATGGTCGGGCCGGTGTCCTCGCCGGGCTTCGAATAGTTCAGCGCCCGCGCGATGATCCGGGCGGTGGTCGTCTTGCCGACGCCGCGCACTCCGGTGAGCATGTAGGCCTGCGCGATGCGGCCGCTCTCGAAAGCGTTTCTGAGCGTGCGAACCATGGCATCCTGGCCGATCAGATCGTCGAAGGTCTGCGGGCGATATTTTCGCGCCAGGACGAGATAGGGCTTTGATTCGGCTGTCATAGGTTGCGCCGGCCATCGGCCTCCGCGCCCGCCGCAAACGGAACCGAGCGGGCGTATTTGGGTTCTTGCGCCACGATGCCGGTCGTTCACCCGCTGGCGTCATCCGGCTCGACGCTAGCAGGGCGATCGGGCCCGCGCAACTCCAGCAGTTCCAGTTGCAAAAATCCCCCAATGCATGCGGAACGATTGTGCACGCCTCGGAGTTGCTACTTTAGATTGCAGAACGCGCTCGACGCGGCGGTGCGCATTCGACGCTCCCAGGGCTTGGCAGTTTCGACCGGGCATCTTGACTGGACGTGTCTGAACAATCAGCAACCGGCACATTCATGAAGCTTACAACCGGCAGTGGTAAGGATCAGGAAAATATCCTCTTGTTCTCTGTTTGTTCCTAGTGCATAGGAAGCCCATGATCACTCGATTCGAAATGACCCACACCTCCGGCGACCACCCGATGACGCTGATCTTTCCAGAAGGCGCTTTCGAGTCTCTGCCTTACGAAATCAGGCTGATGGCGCCGTGGTTCGGCTGCGGCTTCGGCGATATTGCCAGCCTTAAACCCGCAAACCGGGAGGAGCTGCGTCGTCATGGCTATCTGGTCCTGCGCGAAGCTGCCAGCCTGCTCGCCGCGGCGTGACAGTGCCGAAACGCGCGGCTGGCTGGCGGCGGGAAGCGCTGGACGCGGGCTCCCGGCGCGTCCGGAGCTCAGCTCTTTTTAGAAGTCGCGCGCTTTTTCTGCGTTGCTTGCGCGGTCCGGGAGGTTTTGGAGGTGCCGGACGGTTTTTTTGCGGCGGCCATAGATGTCTTTGCAGCGGCTGGCGACGTCTTTGGGCTTGCGGATTTCGATGCGGCCGCTGATTTCCGCGCTGGTGCGGATTTGGACGTGCTGGCTGCATTTGCCGTTTTCGTCGTTGCGGCGGATTTGGCGCCGACACGATTTGCTTTTCCGCGCGGCATGCTTGCGGCTTCGCGCTCGACGAATTTATGGAAGCGGCTCACCTGACCCTTTGCGGTCTTCTCCTGATAGAGGAATGCGAGGCTTTCCTTGTCGAACTTATCGAAAAATTCGTCCCAGGAAATCTCCTCCAAATCCTCGTCCTTGGGCTCGAAATCCAGCCGCAAGATGCCGGCGGCCTTCTTCTTGCCCGTGCCTTTCACCGTTGACGGCACGCCGCCGCGCTTTTCCGCCCAGCGGCGGATTTCGTCATGATCGATCGTGGTACCGCTTTGCGAGTTCGCCTGTGCCATCTGCCTCCTCCTGATTTGAAAAACCGGCCACCCGCCTGTTCGGCGCTTCAGCGAAGCGCGGTGGGTATGAACGCCGCCGCTAAGTTGTTTTGGTGCAACTAAATTAACGGCGCTGAGTTCCCGCACCACATCGCGCCGCCCAATATCCCCGGAAGCCAACAGCCGTCTGTCGCCGAAGCGGCAGGCTCGCGGAACCGCCAGCCATATGAGGCTGGCGCAACAAACATCCGGATCAATTACTGATGCGGCGAACGGGCGTCCCGGCTGGAATTTCGAACCGCGAAGCCGGGACATTTTCCGTCGAGATTGCCGTGACCCGCATCGACATGTCGGCAAAGCTGGACACAAGCTGCGACAGCAGCGGAATGGCGCCGCCATTGGCGCTCTCCAACTCGCCCTTCATCGTCATCTCATACATGATGCCCTTCTGGGCGATCGCGCCGATCAGCACGGTCGCGGGGCCATCGAGCGAGGGTGCGCGCCGGTAGAATTCGCTCGCGGCCGCGTAGAAGGCCTTGTAGTCCGCCCAGCCCGGCGCGCCTGAGGCAAGACAGGCGGTGCCCTTCATCGTCATCACCGCGCCGGCGAGCTGCATTTCTGGCACCTTGGCGAGTGCTTGCGGCATGATGTTCGACAGTGGGATGCTGGCCTCCACATCGTGGACTTCGCAAGCCTGCCCGGCGATCTGGCGCGTCTGGCCGGAGGCGCGGATATGGATTTTAGGCTGATCGGGGCGCACGCCGTCTTTCGCCACCTTGTCGAAATAGTCCTTGCCCTGCACGATCGCCCTCTTCTCGAACGAGCTGATATTGATCGTCTCGCGTTCGTCGAGTTTTACGATGCGGGTATTCTCGATACTGCCCGCACCGAACTGCGCCGCGATGCCGCCGCTCACGGTGCTGTCCTCGCGCATTTTCATGCCCTTGATGGAGGCCGTGGAGGTCACGTCCCCCGCCGGGCTTTTGCTTGCCATGGTGATGGTCACGTCGGCCACGAGCGGTCCGGCGCCGGCAACCATAATGGCCGAAGCAGCCAGGCCGATTCGGGCAATCCGGAGAGTCATGCTGCGCCCCCAACATCATCTCAATTTTCAGACCCGGCGCATGCCGGCCATGATCGAAAATTTGGCCGGAACACAGTCATGACACCGTGTCATATCTGTGGCGCATCGGCGGAAGGCAGCCCGCGCGGAGAGCAGCAAAAAGGGGCCGCGAACGGACCCCTTTATCTGTAGTGCGGGTGTTATCTTGTCAGGCGACCCGGACGTCGGCCGATTCGGTGATCCAGGCCTTGAGCTGATTCTTCGGCTGCGCGCCGACCTTCTGTGCGGCGACCTTGCCGTCCTTGAACATCAGCAGTGCCGGGATGCCGCGAATGCCGAGCTCGCCGGGAATGCGGGGATTTTCATCCACATTCATTTTGACGATCTTCACTTTGCCGGCCAGTTCGTTGGCGATTTCTTCCAGTGCCGGCGCGATCATCCGGCAGGGACCGCACCACTCCGCCCAAAAATCGACGACCACCGGCTCTGAGGCATTGAGAACCTCAGCCTGGAACGTGTCGTCGGATACAGCGATTGGTGACATGGACATCTCCTATTTGGGTGATCCGCTGCGAAATTCTACCTACAGCTGGTGGGTCGGTGACGGCAGATCAAGGTGGCGCGATCTCAAAAATTCGTAAAGCAAGGTTTCGCCTCGATCGAGGAGCGCGGGCGGAATTTTCATCAGCCGTGGCTCGTCGGTCCAAAGCAGCGCCGCGCGAACGGGCTTTTCAGGGAAAATCCGCGTCAGGGCCAGGCGATAGGCCGCAAGCTGGGCGATGTAATTCAGCGGCGCGACCTCGGCGCTTTCCGGGACGGCGGCGCCGCTCTTGAAGTCGACGATGAGAATGTCCCGGTCGCGGAATATCAGCCGATCCGCCTGCCCGGAAATCATGGCGGGAACGCCGCCGGGCGCGAGCGGCGGCAACTCGGCTGACAAGGCCACCTCCGCCTGGCTGCCGGGACCGAAGACGGCGCTGAAATTCGCGTCGGCGAGAATGGCGAGCACGGCCGCGAGCAGCGTCTCGCGTTCCCGCTGCGGCATGCGCCGCGCTTCCGCTGCCAAAAAGCGGGCTCCGGCGCTTTGCCAGTCCCGTGACGGCGTTGCCGGGAGCAGCTCAAGCAGGCGATGCACCGCGCGGCCGCGCAGCAGCGCCTCCTGGCGCGGGCGGAGCGCCGCGCATTGGAGGTGCGCCGCGTCCGGCGCAATCTCCAGCCGCGACGGGTTGAGCAGCATCGGACGCGCGATATGCGGCGCGGGCCTGGCGATCCAGCCGGGCATGTCCACCGCCGCCGTGCGTCGGGTTGCGGCTGGCCTTTCGGGGGCGGGCGCCGTCTGCGGGCAATCCATGCGGCGGACCGGACCGCCAAGCCCGTCCTCGGCTTCGCTCAGCCTTGCCGCCACCCCGTCCGCGACCAGATCGTACCAGCAATCTTTATCGCGCCGCTGGGTGCCCTCGAATCCGGCGATGTAAAGACGGTCGCGGGCGCGGGTCATCGCCACATAGAGCAGCCGCTGATATTCGTCGCGCTCGCCTTGCCTCGCGGCCTCGCACGCATCGCGGAGCTGCGGCACAAGCTTCGATCCCGGCAGCAGCCAGGCCGGAATGGTGTCGATGCCGCGCAGCGAGGCGGGCGCTTTAAGTCCCACCAGACCGCCGCGTGACGCATTGCGCGCGGAACAGGTATCGGCAAGGAACACGATATCCGCCTCAAGCCCTTTGGAGCCGTGCACGGTCATGACGCGAACCTCGTCGCGCGCCTGCTCCATGTCCCGCTTCACCTCGGGTGCGGAGGCGCGCAGCCATTGCAGGAAACCCTGCATGTTCGGCGTCTGGGATGCCTCGTAATCGAGCGCGAGGCTGAGAAATTCGTCGATCGCATCGCCGGCTTCCGCGCCAAGACGTGCCAGCAAGGCTTGGCGCACACCGTCCGTTTCGAGCCGCGCCATATAGAACTCGAAGGGCTTTTCGCGCGCCGACGCCTCGCGCCACCAAGAGAGCCGCCTCGCCGCGTCGGCATAGGCCGGATGATCGCCGGCCCTCGCGGCCAGCGCATCCCACAGGCTGCCGCTCCGCCCATGGCCGATGCGGAACAGATCGTCATCGCCAAGGACGAATATCGGACTTTTCAGCAGGGCCGCCAGGGTCAGATCGTCCTCGGGCAGCAGCAGGCAGTCGCCGAGCGCTATCAGATCCATCACGGCGAGTTGCTCGGTCAGTTGCATGCGGTCGGCGCCCGCCACCGGGATGCCAAGCGCTTTCAGCGCTTTCACCATCGGCGCGGCGAACGGCACCCGCTTGCGCACAAGGATGAGAATATCGCCCGCCCGCAACGGCCGGTTGCGCGAGCCGAGCCGTTCGGCGCTGTCCAGCCAGTGCCGGATCTGGCGAGCGATGCGATTTGCGAGCGACGTGGCGGGCGGCAGCGCCGCTGCCTTCTCGGAGAACGGCTCAAATGAGGGGACCGGCTCGTGCTCTTCAGCCTTTTCGACCGGCCAGATCTCGACCAGCCCCGCTTCGCCGTCGCGATGGGCGAAGTGACGGATGGGTTTGGCGTCGGCGGTGAGGCCAGGCATTCGGCCGCGGTCGGCGAAGACGAGGTCCACCGCTTCGAGCACCGCCCGGGTGCTGCGGAACGACAGGGCAAGCGGCACGTCGCGCCATCGTTCATCGGCCGCGCGCGCACGGACGGCATAGTCGCGGCCGGTTTCGGCGAACTGGCGCGGCTCCGCGCCCTGGAAGCCGTAGATCGACTGCTTCTCGTCGCCCACGGCGAACAAGGTGCGATGGCGGTCCTCCACGCCTTCCCCGGCGAAGAACTCCGCCGTCAGCGCGCGGATCAGCGCCCATTGCCGGGGGCTGGTGTCCTGCGCTTCATCCACCAGGATGTGGTTGAGGTTGGCGTCCAGCCGGAACAGCACCCAGGCGGCGGCGTCCGAGCGCTGGAACAGCGCGGCGGTCTTGGCGATCAGCCCGTCGAAATCGAGGGCGCCGCGCTGCGTCTTGGCGTCTTCATAGCGCTGCGTCACCGCATCGCCGATGCCGATGAGGGCGGCGGTGGCGATGGCGACCTGCAAAGCGCGCCGCCGGCATTCGAGCGCGGCGAATTCGTCGCGCGCCCGGCACAGCTCTTCGGCGAGGCCCGGATGCGCCTCCCGGACCGCTTTGGTGATGAAGCGGCTATCGGCGCGCGCCTCGCCCTTCTCCGTCAGCAGCACCTTGGCCAGCGTCTTGGCCCGGACCGCATCGGGCTGGCCACGCGTCCCGTCGAGATAGTCTGCCAGCGTGTTGTCGGTCTTGCCGCCCTCGCGCAGCGCCGCGACGGCGCGCGCAATCAGCGTGTCCGGCCCGAGCGCCGCCTGCTTGGCGATGAGGCCGTCGAGGCTGTCGGCGCGGCTGACGCCAAGCGCGGCCCGGAGCGCCCGCTCGACGCCCTGAGACGTGTCGCCATCCTCCTGTTCGCGTGCCAGCGCCGCGATCTCGTCGCGCCGGCCGATCAGATTGGCCAGCAGATCGTGAAACCTGTCCTCCCCCGCATAGGCGATCGCCGTCATGAGCGCATTGCCCAGACGGCTTTCCGGCGCCTTGGCGGCCTCATGCAGAACGGCGTTGATCGCCTCGCCGAGCGCGGCGCGCTGTTCCGCTTCGGTCAGAACGGAAAAGCTGGGTGGAGCGCCCGCTTCGAGCGGAAAGCGCCGCAGCACCCGGTCGCAAAAGGCGTGGATGGTCATGATTTTCAGCCCGCCCGGCGCATCCAGCACCCTGGCGAACAGGCAGCGGGCGAAATCCAGCTCCTCGCCCGAGGGCTCACGGTCCAGCACCTTCGCCAGCTCGGGACGCAGCAGCGCGTCAGGCTTTGCCGGCCAGCGACTCAGCTCGCGGATGAGCCGGTTCGACATCTCCGCCGCCGCCGCCTTGGTGAAGGTGAGGCACAGGATGCTCTCCGCCGCCGCGCCGGACAGCAGAAGACGCAGCACGCGCTGCACAAGCACATGCGTTTTTCCCGTGCCCGCGTTCGCCGAAACCCAGGCCGATATCTTAGGATCCGCCGCCAGCTTTTGCTGATCGGCAGCCTTCTGCCGGGCCTCCGCGAGCGCGGCGGCGACCGGCAGGTCACCAATGTGCCCCAATCCCTCTTAATCCTCTTCTGTCGTCGCTCCCTTCCACTCGGCCACGCGTGCCAGATGCGCGTAGTCGTCAAAGCGGTAGCTCTCGGCAAATGCAGTCCGCCGCATCGCCGTGTAGGGCGTGGCTGCATGGTCGAAGCGTTCGATGAGCGCGGTGAGGCCTTTGCGGGCGGCTCTGGCAAGCACGTCCGGAGGCTCTTTGGACGGTTCGCGCTCCATCCCGGCGGGGTCGCCGCCCTTGGCCGAGATGTATGCGAGTTTGACGAGCCGGCGGCTGGCCAGACCGTCGAAATGCCCCTCGAAGGCGATGAGCGCCTCAAGCGGCAATTGCGGCGCCTTGAAATCCGCGACGGCTGCGTCCGTCGGCATGGCACCGCTTTTGTAATCGTAGAGCGCGAGGCTCCCATCGGGGTGGAGATCGATGCGGTCGGCACGGGCGCGCAGGGTAAACGGTCCTGCGGGCGCCTCGAATGTCAGCTCGCCCGGCACTTCCGTCAAAACCTGCGCATCGCGGCGCCGCGCCGGCTCCGTTTCCTCGAACCAGGCGGCGAACCGCTCCAGCCGCGGCCGCCAGAAGGCGCTGATGCGGGCGTGTTCGCCATAGAGCGCGGCGCATCGGTCGAAAATCGCCAGCAGCTCACGGCCCGATGCGGGCGGCAACGCGCCGGGGAACGCCCTCGCGAAGCGGTGCAGCATATCGTGGATGATCTGGCCGCGCTCGGCGCCGCCCGGCCCCTCATCCAGCGGGTTCAGCGGGCTGAGTTCGAGGATGTGCTTGGCATAGATCGCATACGGATTGATGATCAGCGCCTGGATGTCGGAGACGCTGAGACGCCGCGGGCGCGCATCGAGCGGCGGGCACGGGCAGGGCGGCTTTGCGGCGGGCGCGGGGCTCGCCCGGTTACGCGCCGCCGACCACTCCGCCCAAGGCGTGCGCGCCGCCAGCACCTCGTTCAGCCCCAGGCCTTGCAGCAGCGCTTCGACCCGCATCAGCCAGCGGCTCGGCACGGTCGGCGCGCCTCCGGATTTCAGCGACCGGGTCAGCACGACCTCGCCCGCCCCCATCATCTGGCAGAAATCATGCGCGGCGAGCCGGATGCGCCGCTCCGGCGAGGGCAGCCCGAGCGCGGCCCGCATCGAGCGGTTGAGCCACGGGCCGGGGTCGGCGGCCTCCGGCCATGTGCCCTCGTTGAGCCCGGCGATGATGACGAGATCGGCGCAGGTGAGCCGCGCTTCCATCGCTCCCAGGATTTGCAAACGGGGATGCGCGGCGGTGGGCCGGGTCTTCTCCAGCCTGATAAGGCTGCGGAACAGCGCCGGATAATCGCCGAGCGAAATGGCCGGGCCGGGTGCATCGCCGGCCAGCGTGCGCATGAACGCCGCCATCGCCTCGCCATCGGCGCCGCGCGCCAGCTCCGCGCTGCCGCCATACGCATCGGCGACAAGCGCGTGGGCGGTTTCGGCGTGAGCGGCGGCAAGCTCCGCAAACGGCATCGCCGTCCGGCGCGCCAGCCGCGACAAGGGGCGCAGCGCGCCGGCGAGACGCTGGAGCAGCATATCGGCGGCGTCCCATGCCTCTTCCGAGAGCAGGTCGATAGCGCGGTGGCGCGGTTTGGTCCGCTTCGCCAAGCTGAGGCTTTTCGCAAGCGCATCGAGACCCTCGCCGCACCAGGCCTGCCGCATTCCGGCGATTTCGACAATGCGGGCCGCATCTTGCGCGGCGCCTTCCGGCAAGCCGAGCCGCGTATGCGGGTGCTTGATGAGAGCGAGTAAGGCGATCTGCGAGCCGGTCGCGGCGGTTTCGGCGATCAGCTCGTAAAAGATGCCCGCAGGGGTCGCACGCAGCATGTCACCGCCGCTTGGCGCGACGGCGAGGCCCCAGCGGCCGAGCTCCGCCGCAACGCGGCGTGCCAATGCGCGATCCGGGGTGACGAGATTGGCCGTCTTGCCCGGTGTTTCGAGGGCTTCGCGCAAGATGAGCGCGATCGCTGCCGCCTCGTCCTGTTCCGTGGACGCATCGACGAGCGAAACAGGTTTGAGGCTATCCCTGATGGCCGCCGGATCGGCCTTGCCGGTGAAGAGCGGCCACAGGCCAACAGTCGAAGCGGGGCGCATCGCTTCGCTGATGACGCTCAGCCGCTGGCTTGCCCCGCGAGACGGTTCGGTGCCCTTGACGACGCGGACATCGCCTCGCGCCGCATTCAGGCCTCCGAGCAGATGGTGCAGCCCGGCTTGGGGGTGCTCGGGATGCTCGGCGGCGGCGTTCCAGCTCGCCTCATCCAATGCCAGATCGAGGCCGGGCAGCACGATGGCCCCGCCGGGCAGATCGAGCACCGCCTTCATCAGGTCTGCGGTCGCCGGAATACTGCCCGTCGATCCGGCGATGATCACCGGCGTCGCGGGCCTTGCCTGGCGCAGCCGCGCCGTCTCCAGTGCCATGAGACGGTTGCGCCGGGCGACCGGATTGAGCAGGCCGCGCTCGGCGAGATAGGCCGGCCAGGCCTCCAGCACGATCGCCAGAAAGCTGAGCGACACCTGATCGTGCGCCGCGAACCGCTCCGGCATCATCTCGCGCAGACGCCGCAGATCGACGCCTTCGGATTCCGCCTCGTCCATCAGGCGCATCAACTCCAGCGCCAGCTCGGCGGCAGCGGCGGGCGTATCGGCGATGGGCGGCGCGGCGTCGCCGAACGCACGGCCCTTGCGCAGGTTTTTCGCCCAGGCGAGAACAAGCTGGGTGAGCGCCATGCGGCGGTCGAGCGCTGAAATAGCGGGCGCCACCGGCAAATCGGGGCGGTCACCAGCCTCTGCCGCGTCGTCCGGCGGGAGCAGCAGCAGGGCGTCTTCCTCGGCGCCGCCGAGCGGCCTGATGCGCGGCAGCAATGTTGCGCGGGCGTCCGAGGCGCGCAGGAATGCGGCGGCTAAAGCGCGGCAGACGGCACGATTGGGCAGATAGATTTGATAGGCGGCGAGTTCGGCGGGGCCGGGCCGCATTCCACCTTCGCGCGGCAGATTGCCATCCAGGATCGCGCGCGCCAGCGCGTCGAGGAATGGCGCTGACGGCGGGATGGTGAAGATGTGTCGCCGCGCGCTGCCGATCCCTCCGCCGAACAGTTGCAGCTCAGGCTGCGTGTTGACCATCCAGCCGCCTTTCCGCATCCGCAAGGGCGGCCGGGGTGCCGACATGCATCCACGTGCCGTCGAGACAGATGCTGGCAACACGCCCTGCGGCGAGCGCACGGTCCCACATCAGATTGATGGAGAACGGCCCGTCCGGGCAGTCGGCGAACAGGCGCGGATGATTGATTGACACGCCCGCGAAGATGAACGGAACCGTCTCGTCCTTCCCCCTGCGACGCACCTCGCCCTTGTCGCCGATGTTGAAATCGCCGCGCCCGGAATAGCCCAAGCTGGATGCGGCCGGCGCAAGCAGTAGCAGGCTGTCCATCTCATCCGGGTTCCAGGCGTCGATCATGCGGGTCAGCGTCGCCCCCTTCGAACTCGATCCATACCGAATCAGAATTGTGGACGAGGAAGCCGGCGCTTCCAAGCAGATGCAGCGTTTTCTTCACAGCTCCGCCGGTGTCGAGCAATTGTTCGCGCTCGTCGGAAATGATGATGCGCGGCGCGGCCCGGCTGCGAAGATGCGCCTCGATCAGATCGGGCAGGTAGTGCACATTCACGACCGCCTCGGCGATGCCGGCCTCGGCCAGCCGGTCAAGCACATGGTCGATGAGCGGACGCCCGCCGAGCCGCACCAGCGGCTTGGGAATGCTGTTGGTGAGGGGCCGCATACGCTGGCCGAGGCCAGCCGCAAGCACCAGGGCACGGGTAGGACGGTCGCCGGACATCGCTCAATCTCTTATCTGCTTCAAGCGCCTATAGCTTTGCCGCCAGACTCGCCATGTCTCCCGGCAATTCGCGCTCATACCATGATTTCAACCGGGCGAGATCGGGGTGCTTAAGGTTTTCAGCAAGATAGCGGGCGGCTCGCGGCAGATGTTGCAGATAGGCGCGCTTGCCGTCGCGGCGGCAGAGCCGGGTGAAGATGCCGAGCAGCTTTGTCGACCGCTGCGCGCCGAGCAGCCGGTAGGCGCGCAGGAAGGCGTGGCCGTCGAAGCCTGTTTCCGATGTGGCGGCGCGGTCGCAATAATAATCGAGCAATCGGGGCTCAAAACCGGCGGGCAGGTCGAGCCGCGCGTCCTGCAAAAGCGACATCAGATCATAGGCGGAATGGCCGCGCATGGCGTCCTGGAAATCGATGATGCCGAGCCGGGCGATGCCCTCCTCGCCCTCGCGCCAGATGAGGTTGGGCGAGTGGTAGTCGCGCAGCACCCAGCCGGCGGGTTGTTGCAGCAGCCAGTCGAACTGCTCGTTCCAGAGCGCGGTGAATTCGGCGCGCAGCGCTGGCGGCGTCTCGGCACCGCGAATCGCGGGCAGGAACCAGTCGACGGCCAGGTCCGTCTCGATCCCGAGCGCCTCGCGGTCGAAATCGGGGAGAGCGTGGCTGACGCCGTTTGCGGTCAGAATGCGCGGCGGCGGCTCTTCGCGCAGCGCCAGAAGCGCATCGACGGCGAGCCGGTAAGGGCCGCACAAATCCAGCCCTTCGGCGGCCATTTTCGTGAAGGTCGCATCGCCGAAATCCTCCAGGATCAGCAACCCGGCATCGAGATCTTGGGCATGGATTTGAGGCGCGGCAAGCCCGGCGCGGCGGAGAGCCTGCGCCACCGCCACGAAGGGTTTCACGTCCTCGGAAATATGCGCGATCTGGCTGTAGGGCCGGTTCTGCCGGATCGGCGGCCCAGGGGGCGCTCGCGGCCAGTCCATCAGCATCACGGGAATGCCGTTCGCTCGCAGCCGCGTATAGCCGCGCGCCGAGGCGTCGCCATTGAGGAAATGATGGCGCGCCTGCCGCCATTGCGTGCCGCCGATGAAGCGGTCGATCGCGGCGAAGCGCGCAAGTCTTGCCGCCCAATCGCCGAAGCCCTGAAGTGTCGCGTGGCGCCGGTCTGGACGATCCGTTTCGACGAGCGAAATCTCCAGCCGGTCGGCGGGCAGCGCGCTGCCCAGCCGCTCCGGCCATTCCGCGATGACGAGACCGGCATCCAGCGCCTCGCCCATGCCAAGCTCAGCCACCTCGCCGAGACCGGACAGCCGGTAGAAGTCGAAATGGTGGATAGGGAAACGCACCGTTTCGTAAGGCTGAACCAGCGCGAAGGTAGGGCTGGGGACTTCCTCCTCCGGCCTCTCGGCGATGGCGCGGATGAGGGCGCGGGCGAAGGCGGTTTTGCCTGCACCCAGATCGCCGTTCAGCGCAAGGAAATCGCCGCTGCGCAGCCGGGGCGCGAGCTTGCCCGCGAGCTGGCCCAGCGCCACCTCGCTTAGACGGTCGAATTGCAGTGTCGCCGGATCGGACATCGGCGGCTTCCCCGGATTGCGGCGCCCGATCGGTTCGGGCGGGAACGATGCAGCCGTCAATAGCTCAACATCGGGGAAAAATGAAGCGGGGCGCGTCTTGGCTTCCCCGCCTCGCAAGGCGCGTCGTTCAGCCAAATCTCGCCGCGGGTTGATGCTCTCCGGAGGCCGCCTGGGGTTTGCCCGATCCGCCGGAGGGAGGCAGCGCGCCCGCGCCCCGGCGCTGGCCGCCTTGCGGGATGAGCGCCGTCACCGTGGTGCCGACGCCCGGCGCCGAGCGTAGCGCGATGCGTCCGCCGTGCAACTCGACCAGGCTTTTGACGATGGCCAGCCCCAGTCCCGCGCCGCGATGCTTGGACCCTTGCGACCGGCTCTCGAACCGGCCGAAGACGCTCGCCTGATATTCCTCGGGGATGCCGACGCCCGAATCCTGCACGGCGAAGGCGGCCATCCCGTCATCGATCCGGCAGGACAACGTGATGACCGACCCTTCCGAGGAAAAGCCGATGGCGTTCGACAACAGGTGAAACAGCACCTGAGTGAGCCGCTGGCGATCCGCCATCACCATGTCGAGCTCGGGCGCGATCTGCGTATCCAGCGTGATGCCCGCCTTGGTCAGGCGCTCCTTCACTCCCAGCTCCGCCGCATCGATGATCTCGCGCACCGGGACCGGCGCAAGCTTCAGCTCCAGCCCGCCCGCATCGATGGTGGTGAGGTCGAGAATGTCGTTGATGATGGCGAGCAGCTTGGTGCTGGAGGTGCGGATGTCGTCCAGATATTCGTTCTGCTTGCCTTGCAGCGGGCCGACGGGCGGCTGCGCCAGCATCTCCGAAAAGCCGATGATGTTGGTCAGCGGCGTGCGCAGCTCGTAGGAGACATGGCTGAGGAAGGTATTCTTCAGCTTGTCGGCCGCTTCCAGCGCCTCATTGCGCTCGATCAGCGCCAGCTCGACGCGCTTGGTGTCGCTGATGTCGATATAGGTGAGCACGGTGCCGCCATCGGGCAGCGGCACCCCGGCATAGGCCAGCGCAATGCCGTCCGGCCGCGTCACGGTGCCGTCGAAGGCCTCGCGCGCCTCGAACATGCCGGTGACGGCCGCGCGGGCGGTGGTCCAGGGCTCGATGCCGTCGAGCAGCGGCTGGCATTCCGTGCTGACTTCATCGATATGCGGGCCGGTTTCCAGAAATGCCAGTTTCAGCTTCCAGATATTGGCAAAGGCGGCGTTGAACAGCTTCAGCCGTCCGTCCGACCCGAACAGCGCGACGCCCTCGCGCAGATTGTCGAGCGTCTCGCGCTGCACATTGATGAGCGCGTTGTAGCGGCTTTCGAGCGCCAGCCGCTCGGTGACGTCATCCAGCAGATAGGTGACGCCGCCATCGGGACGCCGGTCGCCGAGCACATGGATGGTGCGCCCATTCGGCAGGTACCACCAATCCTCAAGCGCTTCGGTATCCTCGATCAGCTTGAGCTGGCTCTCGCGCCATTTGCGGTAATCGGGCTGTTCCGGCAATTGCCGCTTCTGCCGCAGATGGTCGAACAGCTCGCCCAGCATCGGCTTGCCGTTCAGCCAGACCGGATCGAGGTCCCACATGTCGCGGAACGCCTGATTGTAGAAGCTCATGCGCTGATCGGCGGCGAAGATGGCCACCGCCGTCGAGACGCGGTCGAGCGTGCGGGCTTGCCCCGTCATCTGGCGGGACAGCTCGTCCTGGACGTTCTCCAGCGGCGCGATGTCGATCACCGCGCCGGCGCTGGCGCGGCCGACCGGCACGACGATGGTGTCGAAGCTGCGCCGTTCTCCGGCAACGACGGTTTGCAGCCGCTTGCGGAACGTATCGCCGCCTGCGAGCGCGGTTTCCGCCGCACGCCGCTGCCGCGTCTCCAGCAGTTCGCGCTGCTGGTCGAGCACGTCATCGGCGCGCGCGGCTTCGACGGCCGAGACATAGGCGCGGTTCACCCAGATCAGCCTGCCATCGGGATCGCGGAACCAGATCGGCATGGGGAGCGCATCGAGCAGCGCCTTCTGCGAGGCAAGCTCCTCATTGGCGGCGCGCTGCTGGCGCAAGAGGTTGGCAAGTTCGACGCGGCGCCCGGCAAGGTCGCGGAATTTGAGATAATAGCCGCTTCCCGAGGCGCGCGCTTCGGCTTCGATATGCGGGCCCGCCAGCGTTTTCAGCGTCAGCTCGAAGGGGCGGCCGCTGGCCTTCAGCTCCTTGAGGCGGTTTTCCAGGCTGAGGGCCGCACCGCGCTCCAGCCAGGAGGCGAAGCGCATCAGATTGCGCAGCTTCAGGGGAACGCCGAGCTTGGCATCCAGAACATGATTGACGAGGCGCGGCGTGCCGTCCGCTTCGAAGGCGACGAGGGCCTGCGGCTCCGCCATGACGATGGATTGCGCGATTTCCAGCTCCTGGCGCAGCGCCTTCATCGCCTCGGCGGAGCGGTTTTCCGTCAGCTTGGCGCGGGAGGCGGCGCGCAGGAACAGCACCGCAGCGCCGGCGGCGGCCAGGATGACGCCGCTGACGATGGCAATCACCAGCAGATCGCCGACCGTCGTGGCGGTCTGCAGCGCTTCGGACGGCAGGGGCATGGCGACCGCGCGGCCGAGCGCCGCAACGGGCGCGAGAACAGCGGCCCCGAGGATGGCGGCGGATCGGCGTCGCGCAAACGCAGATCGTAGAAAGGCTTCAGCCTGCATCAGGCGTCTCCGCAAGGCGGCCGGGCAAGCCTTGGCGGAGGCCCGGCATCACCCACAATGGGACGAATCGCCCGTTACTTTAGCGTTAACGGGGAGGCGAGCCTAATCGTTGCGCGTGCATATGAGTGGAAATTCGCGCGAAATTTGCTGTGAGTTGGGGAAAACCGGACCGGCGGCCCGGCTTTCCGCTTCGCCATCAGTAGCGGTATTGGTCGGATTTGAATGGTCCGGCCTGGTCGACGCCGAGATAGCCGGCCTGTTCCGGGGTGAGCGTCGTCAGCTGCACGCCGAGCTTGTCCAGATGCAGACGGGCGACGCGTTCATCCAGGTGCTTGGGCAGCGTGTAGACCTTGTTCTCGTATTTGCTGTGATACTTCCACAGCTCGATCTGAGCCAGCACCTGGTTGGTGAAGCTGGCGCTCATGACGAAGCTGGGGTGGCCGGTGGCGTTGCCGAGATTGACCAGCCGGCCCTCCGACAGGAGCAGCATCCGCTTGCCATCCGGGAAGGCGATCATGTCGACCTGCGGCTTGACGTTGGTCCAGACCAGATTGCGCAAGCTGCCGACCTGAATCTCATTGTCGAAATGGCCGATATTGCAGACGATCGCCATGTCCTTCATCGCGCGCATATGGTCGATGGTGATGACGTCCTTATTGCCGGTGGCGGTGACGAAAATGTCCGCTCTGGGCGCGGCGTCTTCGAGCGTGACCACCTCGAAACCGTCCATGGCCGCCTGCAGCGCGCAGATCGGGTCGATCTCGGTCACGGCGACACGCGCTCCGGCGCCGCGCAGCGATAGCGCCGAGCCTTTGCCGACATCGCCATAGCCGCAGACGAGGGCAAGCTTGCCGGCCATCATCACGTCGGTGGCGCGGCGGATGCCGTCCACCAGGCTCTCGCGGCAGCCATATTTATTGTCGAATTTGGATTTGGTGACGCTGTCATTCACATTGATGGCCGGGAAAGACAATTCGCCCCGCTTCTCCATCTGGTAGAGCCGCAGCACGCCGGTGGTGGTTTCCTCGGAGACGCCGCGAATATTGGCCTTCACCTTGGAGTACCATCCGGGCGTGCGCGCCAGCCGCCGCTTGATCGTGGCGTACAGCTCTTCCTCTTCCTCGTTCTTGGGGTTGGCGAGCACGGACGGGTCGCGCTCCGCCTGCGCGCCGAGCTGGACCAGAATCGTCGCGTCGCCGCCATCGTCGAGGATCATGTTGGCGGTCTCGCCCTCCGGCCATTCCAGGATGCGGTCCACATAATCCCAATATTCGGCCAGGCTCTCGCCTTTCACCGCAAAGACCGGCGTGCCGCGCGCGGCGATTGCGGCGGCGGCGTGATCCTGGGTGGAGAAGATGTTGCAGGACGACCAGCGGACCTCGGCCCCCAGCGCCTGCAACGTCTCGATCAGCACCGCCGTCTGGATGGTCATATGCAGGCATCCGGCGACGCGGGCGCCCTTCAGGGGCTGCTGCGGCCCATATTCCTCGCGCGCCGCCATGAGGCCGGGCATCTCGGTCTCGGCGATGTCCATCTCCTTGCGGCCCCAATCGGCGAGGGAGAGGTCCTTGACGAGAAAATCCTTGGTCGCGCTCATATCGTTCATTGCGGGCTGCCTTTCGGAAAGCTGGGTTCGCTCCTCTATAGGGCCGCGAGCGGATCAAGGCAACAACATATAAAGATGTCCTTATATCTTTCTAAATACGAAAATACGGGCCGTTTCCGATCGGCCCCGGCTTTTCGATTTAACTACCGGCGCAGAACTTATCGTACGACCGAGCCGCCCTGGCCCGCCTCGGCGCTCGCTGGACCGCCGGGCGTCACGCGCCAGATGCGATTGCCGACGTCGTCAGCCACCAGCAGCGCGCCCGCCTTGTCGATCGCCACGCCGACGGGCCGGCCATGAGCCTTGCCGTCTTCATTGACGAAGCCGGTCAGCACATCCTGCGCATCCCCGGACGGCTTGCCATCGGCGAACGGCACGAAGATCACCTTATATCCGCTGAGCGGTTTGCGGTTCCAGGAGCCGTGCTGACCGACGAACGCGCCATTGCGATACGGCTCCGGCAGCAGCGTGCCGCTGGAGAAGGTCAGGCCCAGCGAGGCGGTATGCGGTCCGAGCGCGTAATCCGGCGCGATGGCTTTGGCGACGAGATCGGGCTTTTGCGGCTGAATGCGATCATCGACATGCTGACCGTAATAGCTGTAGGGCCAGCCGTAAAATCCACCATCCTGCACCGAGGTCATGTAGTCCGGCACGAGATCGCTGCCGATTTCATCCCGCTCATTGACGGAGACCCACAGCTGACCGCTCTGCGGCTGCCAGGCCATGCCGACCGGATTGCGGAGCCCCGACGCAAAGACGCGCTTGCTGCCGGTCGCCGGATCGATTTCGAGGAGGGCGGCGCGGTCGACTTCGTTTTCCATGCCGTTTTCGCCGACATTGCTGTTCGAGCCGACCGCCACATAGAGTTTGGAGCCGTCCGGGCTGGCGACGACATTCTTGGTCCAATGGTGATCGATCGGAAAGGCGGGGAGATCGGTGACTTTGGTCGGCCCGCTGGTGATCTGGGTATCTCCCTCCTTATAGGTGAAGCGAACCAGCGCGTCGGTGTTGGCGACGTAAAGCTGGTCGCCGACCAGCGCCATGCCGTAAGGCGAGTTCAGCCCTACGAGAAAGGCGGTCTTGGTCTCGGCAACGCCGTCGCCATCGGCATCGCGCAGCAGCGAAATGCGGTTGGCGCTGGGAACGCCGGCTCCGGCCCGCTTCATCACCAGGCCCATGATCCAGCCGCGAAGGCCCTCGGGCGATTTGGATGGACCATTTGTCTCCGCCACCAGCACGTCGCCGTTGGGCAGCACGTAAAGCTGCCGCGGATGGTCCAGATCGGTGGCGAAGGCTTTGACCTGCAGGCCGCTCGCGGCTTTCGGCTTGTCGTCCTCCTGCCAGCCGATGGCTGGCGCGATGTTCACGGTTGGGATGGTGGAAGGGTTCGGCGCCGGCAGTTGAGGCTTTTGCCCCATGCCTGCTTTAACCGGGAGTTCGGCTTCGTCACCGCACGCTCCAAGGCAAAGCGGCAGAACGCCAGCGATCAACAGTTTCGTAAAGCTCTTCAATGTGTGCGTCCTTAATTTTTGCGCCCGAATGGTCAGCGGGCATGACGCGCCCCGCCCCACAATGTTCCCGCAAGTTTCGGTGATCTTTACGCGCCCCGAACATTTGCGGCGGAGGAACTCGCAAAACCCTCAGCCGTTGCCCGTCCATTCATCACGTTAACCGTTAGCTGGAGGCCAAATGCGGTATGCAGGACAATTCATGGCGACGGCGCTTTTTGCGCTATGCGCCGGGACAGCGGGATCATGGGCGCAATCCGCCGACACCGATGAAGGCGGCGCTTATGCACAGCGCCTGAGGGAACTGCTTCGGGTACAAGGCTACAGCCATATCGATTTTATCGATCTGAAAGGCGCCACCATCAGCGCCAAGGTGTGCAGCGGCGACAGCGCCTTTCGCGTCACCATCAACAGGAAAGGCAAGGTGCTGGAGCGCGACCAGACTGGCGCCTGCGACCCGAACGCAACCGGCGACCCGGTCAATCCCGATGTCATCATCGATGCGCTTTATGGCCAGGGCTATCTGCGCATCAACGTGCTCGATCGCACCCCGCCCACCTTCGTCGTCAATGCCTGCCGGGGCGGGCGCAAATTCCAGGTCCGCCTGGATAGCGACGGCGACATCATCGATACCAAGGACAATGGCGTCTGCAATCTCGATGAAGGCGATCCGATCGAGCCGGCGCAGATCGAGCGGATTTTGACGCTTCAGGGTTATCAAAGCATCCGCATGCCTCTGGCCGCGACCGATGCGGACACCTACCTCATCAGCGCGTGCGCCGGGGTGCGGCAGTTCGAGTTGACCGTCAGCGAAGCCGCGCAGGTTGTCGGGCGCAAGGCGACCGGCTTCTGCGACGCGAAACTCAAGGATGTCACCTATATCCCGCCGCGCCCGGTCGACGACGACCGTCTCAACGCAAGCGGCGCGCTCGACCCCGAGACCTGCCAGCGGATTGCCGATTGGCTGCAATATCAAAAGCCGATCACCTTCGCCGAGGAAAGCGACAATCTGGGCGACAACGATCTCGCCCTCATCACCCAGATTGCGCAGGTTCTTAAGCGGTGCCCCTCGACGCGCGTGCTTGTCGAAGGCCATACCAGCAAGACGGGCAGCGATGAAATGAACCAGGAGCTCAGCGAAAAGCGCGCTCTCGCCGTGCAGAAGGCGTTCCTGGATCAAGGGGTCACCTCGGACCGGCTGGTCGCGCGCGGCTTCGGCGAAACCCATCCACGTTTCGTGTCGGACGCGGACGAAAAGCTGAACCGCCGCATCGAACTCAATCTGGAATGGACGCCGTCCAATAGCTAAAGCCGGACATCTCCCGCCGCTTGAGCGGGCCGCAAAACCGGTCGCTCAGGTAGCGGAACGTCGCTCAAAGCGCCGGTAGACGAAAGGCGGCGGGGCCTCACCCGCCTCTTTGACGGCGAGGGCGGCGATGCCTGCGTTGAACGCGGATTTGATGCAGGCCGGATCGGCGTTCTCGGCGGCGCCCGTCAGCGCGAAAGCCTGGCAGCGGCAGCCGCCGAAATCGATCTCGCGGCGGTCACATGTCCGGCAGGGCTCCCGCATCCAGCCGATGCCGCGATAGGCGTTGAAGGCTTGCGAGTTCAGCCAGATATCGCGCAAGGGGCGGTCCCGCACATTGTCGAAGGTGAGGCCGGGGATGCTCTCCGCCGCATGGCAGGGCAGCACCTTGCCGGAGGGCGTGATGTTAAGGAAGCGGCTGGCCCAGCCGCCCATGCACGGCTTGGGCGTGCGCGCATAATAGTCCGGCACGACGAAGTCGATCGCCATGATGCCCTTCAGACGCTCGGCGGCACGCTCGACAATGGCGGCGCTGCGCATCGTCTGCTCATAGGTCGGGATCAGCGCGGCGCGGTTGCGCAGCGCCCAGCCGTAATATTGCACATGCGCCACTTCCAGCCGGATGGCGCCCAGCCCGTCGGCGAGCGCGATGATCGCTTCCAGATTTTCGATGTTCTGACGATGGATCGGCGCGTTGACGGTAAGCGGCACGCCCAGCTCGGCGAGCCAGCCGGCAACCGCCATCTTCTTGTCGAAGCCGCCCTTGATGGCGCCGATGCGGTTGGAATTCTCCGGGTCGGCGTCCTGGAAGGAGATCTGCACATGGTCGAGGCCGCGCTCGACCAGCCTTTCCAGCCGCGCCCGGTCGAGCGTCACGGCGGCGGTGATCAGATTGGAGTAAAGGCCGACACTGCGTACATGGGCGACGATGTCTTCCAGATCGGTGCGCAAGGTCGGCTCGCCGCCGGACAGATGGACCTGCACCACGCCCATTTCGGCAGCCTCGGTGAACACGTCCTGCCACTCGGCGGTGCTCATCTCGCGGTTGACCCGCTCCAGTTCGAGCGGATTGGAGCAATAGGGGCATTGCAGCGGGCACCGATGCGTCAACTCCGCCAGCAGCCCCTCTGGCGCGCTTGCGCAGATGATGCCGTCCTCGGCGATGGTTTTCTCAAGCAACGTCACGGGCTTTATGATCCTTGATATAGCCGCGGTCGGCCAAATCCTGCAGCAGTTCGATGATGTCAGCGAGGATTTCAGCGGGGGGCGCGTCGTAAGCGCTTGCGAGTTCCTCGGCAATGGCCGTCATGTCGCGCGTCCCGTCGCAAAGATGTAACACATCCAGCGCGATTTCGTTCGGCTCGATGATGCGCTCGGGTGCCAGCAGCACCCACCGTCCACGGCCCAAATCATGATGCAGCCGCACATAGCGGGGCAGCACGGGCCGTACCGTCTCGTCCAGAATGAGCCGCTTTCGCGCCGCGGATGTGTCGGAACCGGGCGGCAATGTGGCGGGATCGCGCGTCATTCGGGGCGCTCCGGAAAGCCGGGATATTGCGGCAGGCCGTCGGTGATGTCGAACCAGGGCGCCTTGTCGGCGACGAAGATGTTTTCGCGCGGCCGCACGCCGGGGTCGTCGTCGAGCGGCCCGAGCGGCAGGCCGTAATACTCTGGATGGTCATCGAATACCGAGAGGATCGGCGAACCGCAGACCCGGCAGAAGCCGCGATGATTGCCGGGCGAGGAGGCATAGAATGTCAGCATCTCCTCGCCGGAGATCCAGCGGAAATCGGCCTTGCGCACCGAGGCGCGGGTCCGGAAGGCGGCGCCATGAGCCTTGCGGCAGGTGGTGCAGTGGCAGTTGAGCACTCCGGTCAACCGGCCGGTGATCTCATATTGAACGCCGCCGCATAGACAGCTTCCCCGCATCGGGCATGGCTCCTTATGCTTGCTTCGGCACCGCCTGCATCGCCTCGAAATTGGCAATCTCCGGCGATGTCCAATCCCATTTCGCCCGGCTCCTCGTGAAGACGACGACCTCCGGCTCGAACCAGTCGCTGTTTTCCATGCCGCCGACCGCGATCACCGCAATTCCCGGCCGGGCGGTGTTCTCGTTCCAGACGCGGCTGCCGCAAGTTGGGCAAAAATATCGGGTCACGATGTTCCCGCTATCCGCCGTGACCGCAAAGCTCGACAACTCACCCCGGATCTCGACATCCGCTGCCTTGAAGAATGCTTGCGAGGTGTGGCCGGTCCCGGAGACGCGCTGGCAATCCTTGCAATGGCATTGCGACATGCGCACCGGCGGCGAAGAGATCTGAAAGCCAACCGCGCCGCAAAGACAGCGGCCACTGGCAAAGATTTCGCTCGACATTGGTGATCCTACCTACGGGCCGCCTATCGCCGGAGCGCCCGTTCGCCGCCTGCCCGGCTTTCACCCATTAGACTAAGGCCGTTTCCGAAAATGGCAAACGGTTCCACGCGAGGGAATCAGTCTCGTGCGGAGCCTGCCGGCCTCTCCCAATCCGCGCTGGCCGCCTCCGCGTTTATACGGGGTTGATCCCGCTCAATTCTGCCGCAACGGTGAAATAATATAACACCATCCGGGCTTATGCTGCGACTGGCGCGGCGTCATGCGGATGGACAGAAGCGCGTGCCTGTCTATATGAGTAATAAGGGGAAGCTTGGCGGCTTCGCCCGTTGTAACGGACATAATTAAGGCGCCCCGATCCGGCGGCGCGCCGCGAAAGCGGCAATTTGAGGCACTAGCCTATGCTTTCGCGGCACCGTATCTGACGATAGGGTGGGCAAGCGAGTGCCGCACGCCTGAAGGGAGGCGAGAATGGACTATAATGAGATTTTCCAGGCTCAGATCGCGCAGGTGCGCCGTGAGGGGCGGTACCGGGTGTTCGCCGATCTGAAGCGCCGCTGCGGCGCCTATCCGCAGGCCGAGCATTTTCCGCAAATCAGCGAGGCCAGCAATGGCGGCCCGCGTCCGGTGACGGTGTGGTGCTCGAACGATTATCTGGGCATGAGCCAGCATCCGAGCGTGCGCGCCGCGATGCATGAGGCGATCGATGCGGTGGGCGCCGGCTCGGGCGGCACGCGCAACATCTCCGGCACCACGCATTACCATGTCGAGCTGGAGGCGGAACTGGCCGATCTGCACGGCAAGGAGGCGGCGCTGCTGTTCACCTCCGCTTATGTGGCCAATGACGCGACGCTGTCGACGCTGACCAAGCTGATGCCCGGCACGGTGATCTTTTCCGACGAGAAGAACCACGCCTCGATGATCGCCGGCATCCGCCATGGCGGCGGCGAAAAGCGCATCTGGCGGCATAATGATCCGGTGCATCTGGAAGAGCTGCTCGCCGCCGCGCCGCGCGATGTGCCCAAGATCATCGTGTTCGAGAGCGTCTATTCGATGGACGGCCATATCGCGCCGATCGGGACGATCTGCGATCTGGCGGAAAAATACGGCGCGCTGACCTATCTGGACGAAGTGCATGCGGTGGGGATGTACGGTCCGCGCGGCGGCGGTATCGCCGAACGCGACGGCGTCATGCACCGGGTCGACATCATCAACGGCACGCTGGCCAAGGGTTTTGGCGTGATGGGCGGCTATATTGCAGCATCGAAGGCCTGCTGCGACGCGATCCGCTCCTATGCGCCGGGCTTCATCTTCACCACCTCGCTCGCCCCGGCGATCGCGGCCGGAGCGCTGGCCTCGATCCGGCATCTGAAGGTCAGCCAGATCGAGCGTATCAGGCACCAGGAGCGGGCGCGCACCCTGAAGGCCAAGCTGAAAGACCGCGACCTGCCGGTGATGGACAATCCCAGCCATATCGTGCCGGTGCTGGTCGGCGATCCCGTGCATTGCAAGGCGGTGACCGACCTGCTGATGCAGCATTACGGCATCTATGTGCAGCCGATCAACTATCCGACCGTGGCACGCGGCACCGAGCGCATCCGGCTGACGCCGTCGCCGCTGCATACGGACGAGCATATGGACTGGCTCGCCTCGGCGCTGTCGGCGCTGTGGGCGCAATGCCCGGTGGGGCAGGGGCGGTTCGCGCTGCTGGCGGCGCAGTAGCGGGGCAGGGGCGCGGCGCGCTCAGAACAGCAGCAGGATGATCGCGATCAGAACAATCACGCCGATGATCAGCGCTTCGCGCTGGTTCTCCGCCCAGTTTTCGAACACCGGCGGCGCGTCGAGTGCCTCGCCGATCATGGAGGCGATGAGCAGCAGGCCGAACAGCCCCAGCACATAGAGTCCGACAGGATAGCGCACACAGTCGCAATCGCTGTTCTCGACCCACATCAGTCCGACAATAGTGCCGGCCATGAGGAAAGTGACCAGCGCAAGCAGACCGAGCCCAATAATCAGAGCGAAACGCGCAACATCGGCCACAGTCACAGTCATGACAGCCTCTTCTATTCGGGGCAAGAATAGCAGAACCTAAGAATTTATCTTAAATTGTATGGAGTTGAGTTAATATTTCGTTGTCGCGTCCGCGCGCGGAATCGCCGCTTCAGGGCGATATCCGCTTAGATGCCGGTGGCGGCCCGGGCTGCTCAGCCGCCCAGACGCGCGGAGGCATTAGGCTCCCGCCGAACCCCCCGGCGCTATTTCCACTTGATCGAGCAGCCGATCGAGGGCGTCTGGTCGCGAGGTCCTTGCCCGCCTTGCGCGATGAGCTTCATCGCCTCGAACAGCTCGCGCTTCGCGCCGGGAACGGCATTACGCCCGCCCTCATCCAGCCGTCCGCGATATTGCAGCTCCAGCTTGGAATTGAAACCAAAGAAGTCGGGCGTGCATACCGCGCCATAAGCCCGCGCCACCTCCTGCGTCTCGTCATAGAGATAGGGGAAGGGAACCCGGTACTGCGCCGCGAACAGCTTCATGTTTTCGAAGGAATCGTCGGGATAAGAGGCGGCATCATTGGCGCTGATCGCGATAGAGTTCACCCCATACGAACCCAGCTCCGCGGCGTCGCGCACGATCCGGTCCATCGCCGAGCGGACATAAGGGCAATGGTTGCAGATGAACATCACCAGCGTGCCCTGCGGTCCGCACAGATCATGAAGGCCATAGCTCTTCCCGTCCGTGGCCGGGAGGTGGAATTCCGGCGCTTTTGTGCCCAGATCGCCCGATGTCGCGGTTGCCGCCATAAGATCATCCTTTGCTGTTTGGCGAAGCTTAGACCGTGAAAGCGGTGCGCTCAAGCCGGTATAAGCAAACCTTAAGCAAAATCAAAAACCCCATTGACGTACCTGGGAAATCTTTGTCATACTCAGATCATCAGCTACGGAGGTCTAAGAAAATGATCCCGCCGAAGCAGGTTAAGCAGTCTTGATGCGCGCCATTCCTTATTGGTTCGCCAGGACGAAAACCTCAAACAATTCGATTGATTTTAACGGCTCTATCGGTGCGAACAGTTGTTCGAGTATTCATTCGCGTCTGATGGGCCGTAATAACCGGATCAGCCCGGCGCGGGCATCGCTGGGAACGTCACGAACGCGCAAGGTTCGTGTTGGAACGGGTGATCGCGATAGGAGGATGTTTTACACCAGTCACCGCTGTTCAGACGACTTGCACGGCTTTGTACTTCCCCTGCTTGAAAGCAGACCCCAAACGCCCTCTGGATGACCAAAGACCTCGCTGGTATCTCTCCAGCGGGGTTTTTTGCCGTTTGACACGATGCTGCGCGGGGTTAAGTCTTCACCGAAGTCGAACGGCGCGGGCGGGCAAGATGAGCATCGCGAACACCCGGATACTCGCGACCGGGATGGTCGCCGCATGGATCGGGATTGCGTTGGCGCCGGCAACTCTTGCCGCCGCGCCGCACTATCCATGGCTGGTGGGCCTACATGCGGAGCACATGGAAACGCTCGCCGCCCGGATCCCGCCGCCAAGCGGCTTCGAGCGCGTGCCCGCTCCCCAGCGAAGTTTCGCCGAGTGGCTGCGCAACCTGCCGCTCCGCCCGGCCGGGACGCCCGTGCGTCTTTACGATGGACGGCTGAAATGGTCGCAGGACAAGCACGTCGCGGTGATCGACATCGACACCGGCACCAGAGACCTTCAGCAATGCGCCGATGCAGTGATGCGGCTGCGCGCCGAATATCTGTTCGCCGCGGCACGGTTCCGCGATATCGCCTTCAACGACACGAGCGGCAAGCGGCTGGTGTTTCGCGGCACCGGCGACCGTAAGGCGTTCCAACGCTACATGATCCGGGTTTTCTCCTATGCGGGGACCTATTCGCTGGAACGCGAAATGCTCCCCGTGCCCCCGGGCGACATGCGCATCGGCGACGTCTTCATCAAGGGCGGGTTCCCCGGTCATGCCGTGATCGTGGTCGACATAGCCGCGAACGACGCGACGGGCGAACGGCGCTTTCTGCTGGCGCAGAGCTATATGCCCGCGCAGGACATGCATATCCTGAAGAACCCAAAATCGCAGGACGCGGCGCCTTGGTACAGCATTCCAGAGTCCGGCGGCGAATTGATTACGCCCGAATGGATCTTCCAACCGAGCCAGCTGCGCCGCTTCAGGGAATAGGTCCACGGGCCGCTATATGGCGCGCGATCCTCATCGCGGCGCGGCCCTGGACGATGCGTTCGACGTGCCAGCGGGCGACGATCAAGGCGCGGCTCGGGTTCGGAGAAGGTCCGCGCCTCAGCCCTGCATCACCGTATCGAGCTTGACGAGAATGGCTTGTCCGGCCTCCCCGCCATTGCCGACAAGGTTGCGTTCGAGCACGAAACGCAACGCCACCAGATAGGCCCGTACCACGGGCAGTTCCCGCGCGGCCAAATCTCCCTCGACACGGCGCCAATAACCGCAGAACCGCCCGCCCAATGTCGCCAGCAACGCATAGCCGAACAGTCCAGCCTGGCCTTGCATGTCGTGGAACAGCCGATAAACCTCCTGCGGGAATTGCGGATGCTCGCCGGGCGCCTGCTCATAAGCCGCGATCATCGCCGCAATTTTGTCGCTGTCTTCCTTCGCCTGATAGAGCCAAATCTGCTTCAGCTCCTCAAGCTCCTGACTGGTATCGATCGTTGTTTGCATCATCGGGTCCTTACCGCTGCCTTTCTGGGAACGTCCGTTTTGCTCAACAAGGTGAGGCCGTCATGCGAACTGCGGGCTGGCGGTTCGCCAGTCCCGGACTCGGCAGGCGTAGCCGCAGCTTTGTCTTGGTGCGGCTGCGGCGCGGCGCCTGCGATGACGCGGCCGATTTCGTCCAGCAACGCGCGCTGGTCGACCGGCTTGGACACATAGCCGTTCACGCCTTCGACAACATAGCGTTCCCGGTCACCGCGCAAGGCGTCTGCAGTGAGTGCGATAACGGGAACATCGTGCCATGGCTCGGCTGATGCGCGGATGCGGCGCAGCGTGCCGATTCCATCGAGCACCGGCATGTGCATGTCGAGCAGCACGACGTCGAACGTGTCCTTGGCGAGGCGGTCCAGGGCGACCTGGCCGTTCTCGGCTTCGGTGATGCGGTAGCCTTCGGGCGCCAGAAAAAGCTGCGCGACCCGCCGATTGAGCGGATGATCGTCGACCAGCAGAACGCGCTTGCCGTCCAGCTCCGCTTTCGAGGCGACGCCTGGCTCGGGCGGCATGGCGTCAGTGCCAGCCAGGGGTTCATCCGCGGCTTGCGCGATCAGGGTGAGCGTGAAGGTGGAGCCCTTGCCTTGCTCGCTCGTCACGGTGACCTCACCGCCCATCAGCTGCGCCAGCTTGTGCGTGATGACGAGGCCGAGGCTGGTGCCGCCGAAGCTGCGCGACATCGAGGTGTCGCCTTGGGTGAAGGGGGCAAAGATGCGGCTCGTCGTCGCCGCCGTGAGACCGATGCCGGTATCGGAGACGGCAATGCTGATCCGGGTGCCATCGGGGAGCGGCGCCGCGCTCACCCGCATCACCACGTCGCCCTTAGCGGTGAACTTGATTGCGTTGGCGACCAGGTTTGAAACGCATTGCCCGAGCCGGGTTGGGTCTAAGGACAGATAAGCTGGAACGCCATTGTCGATTTCAAGCCGCAGCCCGATGCCCTTTGCCTCGGCGCGAGGCTGCCATAGAAGCTGCTGCCGCAGCAATAGCTGCCGCAGATCCCCGCCGGTCGGCGAGAGCTCCATCCGGCCCGCCTCGATCTTGGAGAGGTCCAGGACATCGTCGAGCAGCGCCTTGAGCGCCTGACCCGCATCCAGGATGATTTCCACCTGCTCCTGCTGATCGAGCTTCAATTTGCCCTGAACCAACACTTGCGCCATCCCCAGTATGCCATTGAGGGGCGTGCGAATTTCATGGCTCATATTTGCAAGAAACGAGGATTTGGCGTTGGTCACGGTCTCGACCTGCTGCCGGGAGGCGCGCAATTGCCGCTCGCGCCTGGCCAGTTCGGTGACATCGATCGACACGGCGACATGGCGGCCGTGGCTCATCGGCCTGTATGTGGTCTTGAAGATCTTGCCGTCCGGCATCGCCAAATTGACCGCGGCGCCCTTCGCCAGTTGCCTGGCCAGTCCGTCGAAAGCCTGCCACACCGCCTCGTCCGAGGCATCGGGCATGCTCTGCTTGATCAGGGAAAAGCCCGCCTCGCGATAACTCAGCCCTTGCTCCAGGGCCTCGTAGAACGTGCTGAATGTGGTGCGGAAGACCCGATTGGCCATGATCGGCCGGAAGTTTTCGTCCAGGATCGAGAAGCCATTCGGCAGGCAATCGACCGCTTCCTGCATTAAGACAGCCAATTCGTACTCGCTGCGGGCGGTTTCGATCATTCCCTATTCGTGCCTGTATGGTCGAGAGGCCAATCTTGCATCGGGCCGGCTAAGATAAGGTTAGATGGGCACAGACATTCCTATCTATTCGCGCCCCGTATCGAGGCGGCGAGGTGCGGGGGAGGGAAGACGTGCGAAGCGGCAAGCGCACGGCTCTTAATCCGGCAACACGATCGTGCAGAGGACTTCATTGCCGCAGCCGATATAGGTCAGGGAGCTGAACGACAGCGCCTTGGCCGTCGCTATGCCGCGTCCATGCGAGTGGGTGGCCCGCCTTGGGCTGATTTCGAGGTAGTCGGACCAATCAAAGCCCGCTCCGGCATCCTTGATGCGGATTTCGATGACCCTGTTCCGGACCTCATAGGCCAGCTCGGCGAATTTGCCGCTGTTCTCGTTGGCCGCCAGCCGGCGGTCGACCTCGCCCTGCCAGCGGTTGTCGGCGATAAGACGGGCCTTGTGCTCGTAGGTAATCCCCAAATTGCCGTGTTCGATGGCATTCACCAGCAATTCCAGCAGCCCCGCACCAACCGATTCCGAGTTGGGGCAGCAATTCGCGATGAATACCGCGAGGCCCTTGGCTTCCTCCAAGGTGCGGAAACGGAAGCGTCCCTGCTGAAGCAATGCCTGGACGCCACGCGCCTTGACGATCTCATGGCGAAGCTGCTTTTTCTCGGCCGCGTCGTCCAGAGCGGCACTGATCACACCCAGCAGAACGACGTCGTCGTAAGGCTTTGTAAGATAGTAAAAGGCGCCGGCGCGGATGCCCTCCGCGATCTGCTCGGTGGAGGCCGCCGCCGTCTGCATGATGACAGGCACGTCACGCAGCCGGGCATCGCTCCGGATCTTGATCAGCACCGTCATCCCGTCCATGCGCGGCATCATCCGGTCCAGAATGATGGCATCAATGTCGTGATGACCGGCTAGGACCTCCAGCGCCGTGTCGCCGTCATCGGCCTCGACCACTTCGAAGCCGGCAATGGCGAGATAGTCGGTTAGAACGTTGCGATTCAACGCATCATCGTCGACCGCGAGAATTTTCTGCCTGAGCTTCATGTGTCGCCGGTCGCATGGTTCGAAAACGCGTTTGAGCATTCGCCGTGCATTGTTCGCCAACCTGTTTGATCAGAAGGACTTGAAAGAGTGCGCCTCCGGCAGACCCGTCCCGGGCTCAGATCCGGCCTGTATGATGCTCGATGATCTGCTGACAGATCGACAGGTCAAGGCCGCTGCCGCCGGTTCGGGTCTTGATGCTTTGCGCGAATTTCTCAAAAACCGTCTCCAGCTCGGCGGCGGGAACTCCGACGCCTCGATCCTCGACCGCGCAAAGCAGTGCTGGAAACACCGTTCGCCGTTCTGGTGTCGCTCATCGTGATGCCGATTGTGCCGCCAATCGGTGAATATTTGATTGCGTTGGAATACAGGTTAATAAAGACTTGCGGTATTGCCGCCGGTCGCAGCATGCGAATTTATCGGCTGCACCGGCGCGCAATACGAGGTTAAGACTTTTTCGGATTTCAGCGTTTCCAGCTCTGCAGCCGCTGAGTGCATGATTTCAAGCACGTCGGTGTCTCCCTTTTCCCGATCGTGCTTTAGAGGCTGGGCTCCCATGCCGGCCTTCATCCAGGACAGATCACGCGGCTCGTTCAGCAACAGGACAGACGCTCACGGGAGACGCAAATGTTGACGAGATATTGGTTGGCCGTTTGCATGTTGCTGCCGTGATCTTGTGTGGCAAACAGGCTCGCGCCGCCCGAAACCGGGGCGCCGCCTTCAGAAGAGGGCTTCGCAGGGATGCGCGCTGTTGCTATATATCGAGGCTGGGCTCTTTCGTGTGAGGCGTTTACCTTGGCTGCTTGGCTGGCAATATTGGCACTCATCGTTGCGGCAATCGCCCTGCTGGTATCGAACGATGCGGACACGATCGCCGGGACTGTCCAACGAGGCGTTCGCGCGGATCGTCGCGGGCGCCGCCATCGTGATCTTTCTCGGCGGTGCGGTCAGTTCATCCTATCGGGGACGCTTTTTCCAGGCGGTCAAGCATCTCGCCAGCTGGGCCGCCATGCTGGTCTCGCTGGTCGCGCTTTACGCCTATCGGGGCGAACTCGCCATGGTGGCCGACCGGGTGATCGGCGAACTCAGCCCGCAAGGCAGCCAGATCAACGTGACCGGCGCCTATGGCGCGGGGCAGGCCGTGCGCATCAAGCGCGGCTGGACCGGGACATTTCGTCGCCACTGCCCGCATCAAGGACAAGGGCGTCGAGATGATCGTCGACACCGGCGCCTCGACCATCGTGCTGAGGCACGAGGACGCTAAAAAGCTCGGCATCAACATGCGCTCGCTGCGTTACACCGTCCCCGTGCAGACCGCGAACGGCTCCTCCTACGCCGCCCGGGTGGAGCTTGACAGCGTCGCCATCGGCAAAGTCGGCCTGAGGAAGGTCGAAGCCCTCATCGCCAAGCCCGGAAGTTTGCATCAAAGCCTTCTTGGTATGAGTTTCTTAAGCCGTTTGCGGTCATATGAGTTCGCAGGCGACTATCTGGAGCTTAGGGGCTGAGGATGAACGACCGCGGCGACGTGAGGCGCTGACGGTTCGGCTGTTTAGGAGCATACGGGGATGGCATTCCGGGGCGGGATGCGGCGCGCCTTTGGCGAAGCGGGATTGATTCTGGCTTTCGCGGGCGCGGGTGCGGTGAGTTTTTATTATTTCGAAGATGTGTACCGGGTGCTGGAGGAGAGCTGGCCGAGACTGCAGGCCAGCGTCGCGTCCGAAGTGCAAAGCGGATGCCGGGCCCGGCGGGACGGTTCAGTCCATCGTTTCGCCTTCGGCCGGCGCGCCCGATGCGGTACACACCATGCCTCCCGAGATGCGGTCCTCGCTGACCGGCCTCGACGCCTTCGTCGAGAAGATCTCCCGTTCCGGCCACAAGGTCACGCTGGGCTCCAATGTCTATGGCCATTACATCGTCCAGGCGGAGATCAACCGCGCCAAGGTCGAATTGCTGACCGATACCGGCGCCACCTATGTCGCGCTCAATTATGAGACGGCGCTGCAACTGGGCCTGAATGAAAGCAATCTGCGCTTCACCAGCCGCTCCAGCACCGCCAACGGCATTGCCCGCGTCGCGCCGGTCACGCTCGACTACGTCCGCATCGGCAGCATCGTGCTGCACGACGTCAAGGCGGTCATCGCCGAGCCGGGCAAGATGACGCAAAATCTGCTCGGCATGAGCTTCATCAGCCGGCTCTCCGGCTTCGAGCTGAGCGGCGGGCGGCTCAATATGGAGCAATAGGCCGGCCACGGGCGCGTTGCCCATTGCGCCCGTCAGAGCCGGCTTTTCCGCAATTGACCGATCATCATGTTTGCCACATAGCTGCGCGATCGCCGGATGCCGACCGGCCGTCAATGCACCTTAGGACCGTTCATGTTTCCAACGCCCCGAACTGATCTCTCCCCCAACACCGCCGATTTCGAACGCCTGCCGTTCATCAAGCCCACCGGCTTTCGCGAATATGACGCGCGCTGGCTGTTCCCGGAAGAGATCAACCTGATGGGCATGCAGGCGATCGGCATGGGGCTCGCGACTCTGATGCGCCGCCGCGATGTGCCGGTCCGCATCGTCACCGGGCACGATTTCCGCGCCTATTCTTCCTCGATCAAGCAAGCGCTGATGACGGGGATGCTGGCGGGCGGCGCCGAGGTGTTCGACATTGGCCTGGCACTTTCGCCGATGGCCTATTTCGCCCAGTTCGCGCTCGAGGTCGAAGGCGTCGCGATGGTCACCGCCAGCCACAATGACAATGGCTGGACCGGCATCAAGATGGGCATGTCGCGCCCGCTCACCTTCGGCCCGGACGAAATGCTGGCGCTGAAGGAGATCGTCATGGCCGGCGATTTCGAGATGCCCGGCGGCGGCGCCTATCATTTCGTCGCCGATCTTGGCGACGCGCTACATGGCGGACCTCGCCGATCGCCCGACGCTGAAGCGCAGGCTCAAGGTCGTCGCCGCCTGCGGCAACGGCACGGCCGGCGCCTTTGCTCCGCAAGTGCTGGAAGCAGGTCGGCTGCGAGGTCGTGCGGCTGCATTGCGAGCTGGATCACAGCTTCCCCAATTACAACCCCAACCCCGAAGCCATGGCGATGCTGCATGACCTCAGCGCGGCGGTGCGCGAGCACGGCGCCGATGTCGGCCTCGCCTTCGACGGCGACGGCGACCGCTGCGGCGTCGTCGACAATGAGGGCCGCGAGATCTTCGCCGACCGCGTCGGGGTGATGCTGGCGCGCGACATTTCCAGCCTGCACCAGAACGCCAAATTCGTCGTCGACGTAAAATCGACCGGGCTGTTCCTCACCGATCCGGTGCTGATGGCGAACGGCGCCAAAACCGACTATTGGAAAACCGGCCATTCCTACATCAAGCGCTACAGCCATGAAACCGGCGCGCTGGTCGGCTTCGAGAAATCCGGGCATTTCTTCTTCAATCCGCCGATCGGGCGCGGCTATGATGATGGGCTCGTATCGGGCCTTGCCGTGCTCGACATGCTCGACCGCAATCCGGGCAAGACGCTGGCCGAGCTGGAGCGCGACCTGCCGAAGACCTGGCAATCGCCGACCATGTCTCCGCATTGCGGCGACGAGGTGAAATATGGCGTGTCCGATCGCGTGACGGCGCATTTCAAGGCGATTGCGGCGAACGGAACGCCGCTCGCCGGGACAGGGCATCCGCGATCTCGTCACCGTGAACGGCATCCGCATCGTGCTGGAGGACGGGACCTGGGGGCTCGTGCGCGCCTCATCCAACAAGCCGGAACTGGTGGTGGTGGTCGAAAGCCCCACCTCGGAGGCGAATATGCGCGCCATATTCGCCGAGATCGACGCGCATTTGCAGACCTATCCGGAAATCGGGGCCTATAATCAGAAAATCTGAGCCTTGCCGGCCGGGATAATTGGATGGTTCGCCGGGCAAATCGGCGTAAAGGCTTTCCTGTTGCGCCAATTCGCCTTAGAAAGCGTGTTACGCCCTGTTTTGAGACGCTGCGCGCCGCGCGAGTTTGGACCCCTAAAGCCAAATGATTTGGCAAGAAATTCTGATCCTCCTCCTGCTTGTCCTGGTGAACGGCTTTTTTGCTTTGTCGGAGATCGCCGTGGTGTCCTCGCGACGCGGGCGGCTCCAGCAATATGCGCGTGGAGGGCCGAAGCGGAGCGGCGACCGCGCTCAAGCTGGCGGAAGATCCGACCGGATTTCTATCCTCGGTTCAGGTCGGCATCACACTCATCGCCATCCTTTCGGGCGCCTATGGCGAGGCGGCGCTGGCGGCGCCTCTTTCGACGGCGCTGGAAGGCCTGCCCTATGTCGGCAACCATGCAAGCGCCGTATCCACGGCGATCGTCATCCTCATCATTGCCTTCGTCTCGCTGATCGGCGAACTGGTGCCCAAACGGCTGGCGCTTCGCAATCCTGAACGGCTCGCCTGCATCGTGGCGCCGCCGATGCGGCTGGTGTCCCAGGTCGCGTATCCCATTATCTGGCTGTTGCGCTCGGTCACCGACCTGCTGGTGGGATTGTTCGCGGCGCCTTCGCTCGAAGATCCGCGCATGACCGAGGAAGAGGTCAAGACACTGATCGCCGAGGGCACCGAAGCCGGCGTCTTCGAGCCCGCGGAAAAGGAGATGCTCGAAGGCGTGCTCCGCGTCGCCGACCGCTCGGTGCGCTCGATCATGACCCCGCGCCCCGACGTGGTCTGGCTCGATCTGGAAGACGACCTTGAGGCGATCTACGGCATCATCGCCGAGAGCGGCCATTCCCGCTTTCCGGTGGCGCGTGACGATGTCGACAACATCATCGGCATCGTGCATTCGAAGGATCTGCTGGACCAGACCCGAAGGGGCGGCGTGATCGATCTGAAAAGCGTAGCGCGCGACCCGGTCTACATCCACGAGGGTACGCCGGTCCTGAAGCTGCTGGAAAGCTTCCGCGCCTCGACCGTGCATATGGCGGTGGTGCTGGACGAGCACGGCACCGTGCAGGGAATCGTGACGCCGACCGACATCCTGGTCGCCATCGCCGGCGATCTTCCCGAACGCGAGGGCGACGACGAGCCGAGCGCGGTCATGCGGGCCGACGGCTCGTGGCTGCTCGACGGACAGATGCCGGTCTATGAAGTCGAGCGCACACTGGCGGTCAGGGGCCTCAGCGCCCGCGAGCATGAATATACGACGCTCGCCGGCTTCGTCCTGACGCAGCTCGGCCATATCCCGGTGCCCGGCGAGACGTTCGATTGGGACAAATGGCGATTCGAAGTCGTCGATCTTGATGGCCGGCGGATCGACAAGGTGCTGGCCATGAGCTTACGCGGCGCCGCTTGAGCGCTAACGACACAAGGGAGAATGCGGGATGAGCAAAGTTGCCTGGATCGGCCTCGGCGTGATGGGTTTCCCGATGGCGGGACACATCCGGACCAAGGGCGGCCACGACCTCACCGTCTATAACCGCACCGCGGCGAAAGCCGACGAGTGGGTGGCCAAATTCGGCGGCCAGAAGGCGGCGACGCCGGCCGACGCCGCTCGCGACGCCGAATTCGTCTTCGCCTGCGTCGGCAATGACGATGATCTGCGTGCCGTGACCATCGGCCCGGACGGCGCGTTCGAGGCGCTGAAATCCGGCGCGATCTTCATCGACAACACCACCGCCTCCGCCGATGTCGCCCGCGAACTTTACGCGGCGGCACAGGCCAAGGGCGCCAGCTTTCTCGATGCGCCCGTGTCGGGTGGGCAGGCCGGCGCGGAAAACGGCGCTCTGACGGTCATGGTGGGCGGGGATGCCGAGGCGTACGCGAAGGCCGAGCCGGTGATCGCGAATTACGCGCGGGCATCCAAGCTGCTCGGGTCGGCAGGATCGGGCCAGCTCACCAAGATGGTCAACCAGATCTGCATCGCCGGGCTGGTCCAGGGCCTCGCCGAGGGCATCCATTTCGCGCAGAAATCCGGGCTCGATGTGGCGGCGGTGATCGACACCATCTCCAAGGGCGCCGCGCAATCCTGGCAGATGGAAAATCGCTGGAAGACGATGAACGACGGCAAGTTCGATTACGGCTTCGCGGTGGACTGGATGCGCAAGGACCTCTCGATCTGCCTCGACGAAGCGCGGCGCAACGGCGCCCATCTGCCGGCGGCGGCGCTTGTCGACCAATTCTATTCCGAGGTGCAGGCGATGGGCGGCAAACGCTGGGATACGTCCAGCCTCATCGCGCGGCTCAATCGCGGCCCAAAAAACTCAGCGTGACCGACGGCAATAATGTTCCCAGCAATAGCTTTCACACTCATACGGAGCGCCATCGCACTCATATTCACCCATGCATTGACCATAAGCCTCCAGATCAAGGCATACAGCCCGTGGAACAGAATGCGCTCGCCTCGAGCGCTTGATTACGTGTTGTGCAACGCAATGCCCGATGGTCCCGTTTGGCCATTTAAGTAAGCAATACTGGTGACTACCGCATTCCGAGTCATCCCAGCAGGGCGGCGCTGCGGCGCTGGTAATACTGAAAGTGGCTAGAAGTCCTGAAAAGAGCAATATCGCTGCAACGATATGCTGGACCGAATCTCGCATATCAACTCCCCTAAACTATAATTCGTCAAATGCACCTGGAATATCGAGAGAATATCGTGTCATCATTTGGCGTTTCCGACAAGATCCAACATTCTCCCCTCAACGTCTATCAGGAGACCATGCCCGACCTCGACGAGGGCTGGGGCTTCCCAGCTTATGATTACGAATTGCAGTTCCGCCCCCTACAGCTCAGACGTGTTCGAGCTAGCGTATGGCGCTGAGACTGCCGCACCGCCTCCCGCCTTGGACGGTGCCGCGCGTTCGGATTGCTTATCTGGACATGTGCCACGCCGGCTTCGGGAACATGATCTGCCTGGCGCCGGATAGAGTCGCCGGTGCGATCCCGTAAAACTCACCATTCTGCCACTGTCCGACCTCCCAAGACCTAGTATACATGTTGTGTTCCAGCTTGATTTCTCCCAGCATGGTTTTGAACGTTCCTGTCTGCAGTTCCGCGATGATGGCCTCCCGATCGATTTTGCCAACCCGTTCGATCGCCTGTTGCAGAATTTGCAGCGAGGCATAGGTTATCGGGCTGGTCCAACGATCGGGCTGCTGGCCGAAAGCCGCCAAATGGCGCTGGATGAAGGCTTGGCTCTCGGGGGTGTCCGGGTTCCAGCCGCCGGTCCCCAGTACGCCCTCGGTGTCGCTGCCGAAGTACTGCTTGTAAACGGGAAATGCGGTTCCGACCGCAGTATAGAACAGTTTGGGATTGAAGCTCGACGCGCGCGCCTGTTCGGTGATCGCGATGGTGTCGGACGGATAGCTGAAGGCGAGGAACGTATCCGGGTTTAGATTTTTGGCCTCGGCGATCATCTCGCGCATATCCAGTTGCCCGACAGTATACGGCCGGTCGTAAACGATCTTGAAAGCGGCCATTTCAAGGGCCTTGCGCGTGGCTTTTGCGAGCCCGATGCCGAACTGATCCGCAACGCTCACCATCGCAATTTTGCTGCTGATCTTGCCCTCCGACCGCAATCTGGCGAGGGCCGAGACGAGCGCCCGCGCATTATCACCCGGTGTCGAGACGAACCAGAAGCTGTTCGGCCAAAGCCTTGCCAGTTCAGGCGCTTCCTCGCTGTGCGCTGTAATCGCCAGATGCGGATATCCCGCGCTATGAAGCAGCGGCCCTACAGCCATGTTCAGACCGGTCCCCCACGGTGGCAGGATAAAATCGACCTTATCCTCCTCGATGAGCCGCTCGACCGCCTCCAGTGCTTTGTCGGCTTTGCTCTCATCATCATACTCGACAACCTCGACCGGCAACCGCTTGCCGATGCTGCTGAGCATAATTCCACCCTTCGCGTTCACCTCCTGGACCCAGAGACGATAATTGGGCAGCAACGTCATGCTCGCGCCCGGCGCGTTCGGACCGCTCAATGAAATGGCGTAGCCGATCCTGATGGATGTGGGCGTGCGAGGATAGCTTGCAATAGAAATTGCAGCCGCGCCGGCGATGAAGGCACAAACTCCGATCGTCCAAAGCTTTTTCATGAGCCTTCACAGTGTATGGCAACGCCATAGTTCTACATTATGCTGAGTTAACGCCCCGTCACGGCCAGATTGTATAAGATTTTCCAGTCTCCTGGCGTGGTTAAGCGGATTTAAGCGGATAATCTGACAGATTTTATAAATCAGCCGTTAACCGGATCTCCGACTGAACCGACTGCGCCAGCCCCATATCATCGCTTTGTTAAGCACGCTCTTCTTAGATGAATGGCGGAGATCATGATGCCTCATCCGCTCACGCTGCCATCCTTGAAGACAACTGGCGCTCGCCAGTCTGGTGATGCTCATTGCCGTCGTCGGGGTTGGGGACGTGCTCAAATCGACCGTGGCCTACCTGCTGAATTGGGATGCGACCGCCGCGGCGGAAAGCTGGGCGAAGTATGTTGCGGAAAACGTCACGGATATCGAGGACATCGCCAATGGCGGGCAGCCGTCGGCGGCGAGCATGGCGTTCCTGATTCAAACCCAGCAGATTCGCCACGTGTTCGGCTTCGAAATCCTCGATCTGCAAGGCAACGTGCAGCTGGAGTTCGGACGGTTCGAAAATATCCAGCGTGCGCGGCGCCGTGCATCGTGATGCCGCACCAAGTGCGGTCGTCTCCCGCCGGCCGATCGTTTCGGTGAAAGAAGGCAAGCCGCCGGTTCGCCCGAGCGTCTATGCGGAGGCCTATCTTCCCGTCATCGTCGACCAGCGTCCAAGAGCTATCGTCGCCGCCTATGTCGATTTGAGCGAGCAACACGATCAATTTCAAAAGACCTTCGCGATCGCTACGCTTGCTTTGTTCCTGCTTGGCGGCATCGGTGTCGGGATTCCGACCCTCGCCTGGCGGCGCATGACAAGGGAAAAGCAGCGCGCGGATCTACGCACGCGCCAATATGCTCACCGGCTGAGACTGGCGCTCAAGGCCGCCGACGCGGTCGTTTTCGAATATGACTATCGGACAAGGCAATATTGGGCTTCCGAAGAGCTGGTCGCGATTATGGGCGCGGAGCGCATCAGCCATGCGAGCGCGTTGCCGCTCGGCCTTTTCGCCGAAGACGATCACGAGACATTGCGTGGCTTTTCACGCCGCATGGCGCAGCGCGAAGAGCTGGGCGGGGTCGACGCAAAATTATTGACCCTCGACGGTATTCGCTGGATCCGGCTGTTTGTCGAAGTGGAGCGGCAGGAGGACGGGCAGCCGCTTCGCTCCGTCGGCCTCATGCTGAACATTGACGAGAAAAAGAAGCAGGAGCTCGTTCTCGACGAGGCACACAAAGCCGCGGAAGCCGCGGCCACCGCGAAGTCCAATTTTCTTGCCGCGATGAGCCACGAAATCCGCACCCCGCTGAATGGTGTGCTGGGCATGGCGCAGGCGCTCCGGGCAGACAATCTGACCCCTGACCAAACGCGAGAAAGTCGGCATCATTCTCGATTCCGGCAGCACGCTGATGGCGCTCCTCAACGATGTGCTGGACCTCTCCAAGATCGACGCCGGAAAGATGGATATCGCGCCGACCGACGGCGATCTGCGCAAGAGCGTGTTGAGGGCCGTACAGCTGTTCAGACCAGGTGCCGAGGATAAGGGAATCAGCCTCACCACAGAAATCGATCCGCTCTTGCCCGACCGGCTGAATTTCGATCCGGTGCGTGTCGGTCAATGCATCGGCAACCTCTTATCCAATGCCATCAAGTTTACCCCGAACGGCGGCAATGTTGACCTCAGGCTCGGCGCCACGGAACAGGGGCGGCGCGCATCTGGTGACGATGAGCATCTCCGACACAGGCATCGGAATGGACGCCAAAACCCTTTCCAGGCTGTTCTCGGCCTTTACCCAGGCGGACGATTCCACCTCTCGCCGTTTCGGCGGCTCGGGATTGGGGCTTGCCATCTCCCGTCAGCTCGCCCGGGCGATGAACGGCGACATTACGGCGGAGAGCGAATTGCATAGGGGGTCGACCTTCCACCTGACTTTCGAGGCGCGAACCGCCGCCCCTGCCGCTGCTATCCGCCAGCTCAGCTCTCTGGCGGGCGAGGCTGCGATGTCGATAACGGGCACGAGTTCCGCAATTACAGGCAAGCGCATTCTCCTGGTCGATGACAATGCCGTAAATCGGCAGGTGGCGAAGCTTTTCCTCAAGCCATTTGACCCGGAGATCCACGAAGCCGTGAACGGTAGGGACGCCTTGGAGGCGCTGGCGCGGGCCTCGTTCGATCTCGTGCTGCTCGATATCCACATGCCGGTGATGGATGGCTGCGAGACGATCAAGGCGATCAGGTCAAGCGGGGAGGTCTGGCGCGACGTGCCGACGATCGCGCTGACCGCGGACGGAATGAGTGGCGATAAAGAGCGCTACCTGGCGATCGGCATGACGGACTATCTCGCGAAACCGATCGATCAGCGAGAGCTGATCAGCAAGGTCACCGGTGCTCTGACATCCGGCGAAGCGGCAGCAGCCTCCGGCGAGGCCTTTGCCGGCCCGGAGGACGACGATCGGCCGGACGTGTCGAAGCAATATTTGCGAGCTTGAGAAAAGATGCGCACGGACGATGTTTTGCCCCGTCATTTTCAAGGAAGCGGCAGGATGGCGAAACCGACACGATGTACATCAAATCTGGGAGCAGACCTGCGAAACGGATTGACCCGGCTGCACAATTTTGTATTTTTAACGCGTTTAGGGATAATGCGATCCAATTCTCGCCAAATGCGCAACGTCGCCCCCATAGATCCTTGCCAAGACTTTATTACATTCGCAGCACTGACGAACGAGATAGCGCATATCGACAAATGCACATTTGGAGGCATGGTTAGATGAGTCACACATGCGCCTGGGTGGCGGGGGTTATTCTTGCCGTCAATCTTTGCGGATCAGCCGTATCGGCGGACACGCTCGATAACGTCAAAAAGAAGGGTGTCCTCGTTGTCGGCACCAAGGTCGACTATGCTCCCTTCGGCTACAAGGACGCGGAAGGCAAGCCCATCGGGTTGGAGCCGGATCTCGCCGCGGACGTCGCCAAGCGCCTCGGCGTAAAGCTCGAACTGGTGCCCGTTACCAGCGCCAACCGGATGAACTTTCTGCAGGAAGGCAAGATCGACCTGATGATCGCGACGATGTCGGTGAGCGACGAGCGCGAAAAGGTGGTCGGGATCATCAATCCGCATTATTACGCGACGCGCATCTCCGTCATTGCGCGTAAGGACGCCAATTTTCGCGACGAAACCGATTTGGACGGGAAGCGCATCTGCTCACTTGCCGGCGCGTTCTTCAACAGCCGGCTTCAATCTGAATTCACGCATCAGGATCTGGTCCTTTTCAAGAGCGTCCCGGAAATCGAAGCCGCGCTTGCACAAAAGCAATGCGTCGGGTTCGTGTTCGATGACGTGCTGCTCATCTACAAAAAGCGGACCGAAGCGGAAAAATGGCGCGACTACGATCTGATCGAACTAACCGAATTTGATCCCGTTCCCTGGGGCATAGCCGTCCGGCTCGAAGAAAAGAACACCGCCTGGGGCCGGTATATCTCCGGCGTGGTGACCGACTGGCTGAGGACCGACAAACTCCTGAAGTTGGAGAACAAGTGGCTCAGTCAGAACACCACCTGGCTCAAAGCCGTTCACATCAAGATGAGTGGCAACAGCAAATAACGGTCCCGCGTCGGCCGCCGCGTGCGGAGCGCGGTCGCCGGCCTCTGCTGCCTGAAGCCCTGTCCGTTAGGCAGGGTTTCAGTTCGAACGTAGCGCTTCCTTGCGGCAAGCGAACGCGTCCCTGCGGGACTGCATGCGGCTGCAATAAAATCCCCCTCTGACGTCCTGCGCAATTCAACCAAATCACCTCGGCCAAGCCCAACCGCATGACGGATATTCCGTTCGCACTCAGTTGCTTGCGATCCCAAGTTCTGATCTCACTTATACTGTTGTTGCATTAGAGCGCGTCGAATAAACGTGCCGCAACGCCGCTGGCTCGCGCGCCTATTCGTGACAAAAATAACAGTTGCACTTGAAAGGCCGTAAATATCGTGTATGCTACGCAATGCAAATCTCAGTGTGTATAAATATTATTTGTAGCCATTTGAGAATGTTCGGAGTCAACTTAAATGGAGAAGGTTCAACTTGATGATGAGCGAAGTTATTTTGACTCCATAATTGCCGACGTTCTGGGTATCGGCATCGAGGAGATCCACGATCAGCTCGGCTATCAGTCCATTCCCGAATGGGATTCCTTTCGCCACGTGTCGCTGATGCTAGCCTTAGAAGAGGCGTACGGTATTCAGATAGATCCGGAACTTATACCGGAATTGCACGATATAAGTAAAATACGCGATTTTTTTAGGCAGCAGAATGTAAAAGGCAGAGCATATGCGGTCGGCGCCAGTCAGGCGAAAGCAGAGTCGAAAAGCCTTTCGGGCCATGTATTGTATCGCGGCTTAGCCAATCTACTTGTCGACAATACTCATATTTCACGCGTCGATGGTGAGAACGGGATATTAGAGTATCGCGGCTATTCGATCCATGATCTGAACCTGCATGCGTCGTTTGAAGAGACCGCGTATTTGCTTTTACGCAGTGAGTTGCCGAGACCGACCGAATTGAGCGCGTTCACCGCGCAGATCGAAGAGGCACGCGCGTTGCCCGCCTTCATACTCGATCTCATGCGCGGCCTCAGCCATGCGCATGCAACAGAAGCGCTGCGGACAGGGGTTTCCGCCCTGGCCGCGTTCGACGCCGATAAAGGCGACGATTTGTGCCGCTCGGGTGTGAGCCTGATTGCGCAAATTCCGATTCTGATCGGCGCCCATCACGCGGCGCGGCAGCGGCGCGAACTGGTCTTGCCGTCGCCTCGCATGCCGTTCGCCGAGCATTTCCTGCATCTGCTGTTGGGCAGGCAGCCAAGCGCGTCTGAAATTCGCATTATGGAACGCGACCTCATTTTGCACGCCGAACTCGCGGCCAACCCTTCGGCGTTCGCGGCGCGCATCGCGATTTCCTGCAATGCGGGAATGCATGCTGCGATCACCGCGGCGATCGCAGCATTCGCCGGCTCGCTCCATGGAGGGGCAGCGGAGCAAGTCCTGAAAATGATCGACACGGTCGGCGCACCCGAAAACGCCGAAAATTACGTGGCCGAGCGCAGGGCGCGCAATCAACCCGTGATGGGGTTTGGGCATCGCGTATTTCGCGTCGAGGATCCGCGCGTGCGACATTTCCGCGAACTGGCCTATCGCATCAGCCGCGATCGCGGCGATATGCGCCATTACGAGATCATTCAAGCCTTGGTGGACGCCACGAGACCTTATGCCCGCTACGGTGTCCATGCCAATGTCGATCTCTACGCCGGGGTGATTTACCGAATGCTGGGTTTGCCCGACGATCTGACCGTGCCCATCTTCGTGGCCGGTCGTATGGCGGGCTGGGTCGCTCACGCGTTAGAACAGCGGGAGAGCAATATATTGATATATCCGCTCATGAATTATGTAGGCAACACAGAGCGCACCTTCTTTCCGCGCGTCAAAATATTGCAAGATCCCGCGGCGTAAGCCGGGTGATCTGCAGCTCGACGGATGCAACGAAGCCTTGCACGGCGCTGAATTTATATCTCTTCGTGTTGCGTCGGCGTGCCCGCTCCGGAGCCTCGACTGCGAGGGGATTGCTAAGAACACGTTCAATTTGAATAGATCATGCTCTGTTGTGCGCATCGGAGTTCATGGCTCGCGAGCAGACCGTCGTCATGTTTCCAACTGCGCGATCGTCCATTCTACTCCCCATCGCCGCGTTGATCGGCGCCATGGCATCGCTTTCGATCGGTGCGTCATTCGCCAAAAACCTCATCTCCGTGATTGGACCGCAGGGAGCCGTTACATTCAGGGTCGTCATCGCAGCGCTTATTTTGCTCGCGCTCTGGAGTCCTTGGCGGCTCCGCCTGTCGGGGCGCAATGCCGGGACGATCATCCTGTACGGTGCAGCTCTCGGAGCCCTCAATCTTTTATTCTACATGTCCATACGCTCGATCCCGATCGGGATCGCGGTCGCCGTGCAATTCTTGGGGCCGCTCACCGTGGCCATCGCGACGTCACGCCGCGCGAGCGATCTGGTGTGGATCGTCTTCGCCGTCGAGGGGGTGCTGATGCTTCTCCCGCTCGCCCAAACCGGATCAAGTCTGGATCCCACGGGCATTGCCTATGCGCTCGGTGCCGCGATCTGCTGGGCGCTTTACATCGTCTTCGGACAGATGACCGCCGGTGCGCATCCCGGGCAGACGACCGCGCTGGGGATGACGACGGCCTCGCTCATCGTTCTGCCTTTCGGCATTGCCAATGCGGGCGTGAGACTGCTCGATCCATCGTTGTTTCTGGCCGGCCTGACGGTCGCGATCCTGTCGAGCGCGGTGCCCCACTCCCTGCAAATGGTCGCCCTGAGGCGGTTGCCGAAGCGGACTTACAGCATCATGCTGAGCCTGGAGCCCGCAATGAGTGCGCTGGCGGCGGCGCTCATTTTGAACGAGCGGCTGACGCAGGTTCAGTCCCTCGCGATCGGCTGCATCATCATAGCCTCGATCGGCACCGCGGCGACCGCGCCGATGGCCGCTCCAGCTCCCGGTCCCATCGACTGATCCGGGTGGACGGCTCTGCCGGTAAAGATCGGCGCCCCCTGCATGAACTGCAAAACTCCAGCTTCCAAAATCGGACCGCAAATCACGCGCAGCAGCTGAGCTTAGGAGCGAACCGAGTATGAGACAGTACGTCCAGCAGAGTTGCGAACGGTATCCGGATGCGGTGGCCCTGGTCTTGGATGGCCGCTCCCGGACTTATTCCGAGATCGATGATACCGCGAGGCGCTGGGCTTCGAGTCTGCTCGATGCGACGGGGGGCCAGCCGCGCCGGGTCGGCGTGCTTGGGTATCGAAGTGAGACCTCTTACCTGGGGCCGTTGGCCAGCTTGTATGCGGGCGCGGCGTTTGTGCCGCTCAACCCGCGCTTCCCGGTCCGGCGCACGCGCCTGATGATCGAGATGGCGGATTTGGACGCGTTGCTTGTGGACCCCGCATCGATTTCACAGGTGCAGGATGTGACGGCGGGCCTCGCGCGTCCGCCGGCGTTGCTCGCGCCCTCCTCGCCGCCGGGCGAGGCTTTGCGTGAGATGATGTTCGATCGCAACGCCATGCAAGACGCGCCGCCATTGGCCGATCTGCCGGCGGTCTCGCCGGACGATATCGCCTATATCCTGTTCACCTCCGGCAGTACGGGGGAGCCCAAGGGGGTGCCCGTCACCCATGCGAATGTCACCAGCTTCCTCGATACGAATTTGAAGCGCTATGGGATAGGGCCGGATGATCGCCTGAGCCAAACGTTCGACCAGACGTTCGACCTGTCGATCTTCGATCTGTTCATGGCGTGGGCGAGCGGCGCACGCGTCTGCGCGATGCAGCCAATTCAACTGGTCGCGCCCGCCCCGTTCATCAACAAGCACGCCATCACCGTTTGGTTCTCGGTGCCGTCCCTGGCCATCATGATGCAGAAAAACAACCTTCTGCGGCCGAACACGATGCCTTCGCTGCGCTGGAGCTTGTTCTGCGGTGAAAGCCTTCCGCTCAATACGGCTGCGGCTTGGCAGCAAGCGGCACCAAATTCGATCGTTGAAAATCTGTATGGGCCGACGGAACTGACGATAGCCTGCGCCGCCTATCGCTGGGATCCGGACCGTTCACTCGCGGAATGCGCTCAGGGTTTGCTTCCGATCGGTCCCGTATACCCTGGCCTGTCCGCTCAACTCGTCGACGAGGGACTGGTGTCGGTGGCCGATGGTCAGCCGGGCGAGCTTTGCGTGGCCGGCCCGCAAACATTTCCGGGGTATTGGCGAGCCGCCGATATGACGGAGGCGAACATGTTTGTTCGCAACGGACCGGACGGCTGTCCTCAGCGCTACTATCGCACCGGAGATCTGATGCGGCGCCTGCCGAGCGGCAATTACACGTTTCTTGGGCGCCGCGATCACCAGATCAAATTACGGGGCTACAGGATCGAACTCTCCGAGATCGAGGCGGCGTTGCGGCGCGCCGGTTGCCTGGAGGCTGTCGCTTTGCCTTGGCCAGGGCCACAGCACGCGGAGGCGATCGTGGCTTTTGTCTCAGGTGGGACGGACGTGTCGGCCCTGGCTGGTCACCTTCGCAATGTTCTGCCCAGCTATATGGTGCCGGGTGCCATCCACTCTGTGGATGTGATGCCACTGAATTCAAACGGCAAGATCGACCGGCACGCCCTGCGCCAAATGATCGAAGACGGCGGTGTCGCGGTCTCGGGACCCCCATCAAGGCCAAATACGTAGCAGAACGGCTGAAGAATTCCGGCCCCGCCTTTTCGCTGAGCGATGTTCTGGAAAATCACGGAAATCTTTAACAAGCTCAACAACCCGGACGAAATAGATTTAAGAGAAACTTGCATTGATACGGTGTGTAGCGATGGGCTAAAGACAAGCCAAAGGTATCGGGAAAAGGAAACGCGAATGGCTTGGCTTTGTCGTGCCTGCAAATCGGTCCTACGCACAGCGCTTTGGCTCTCCTTGCTTTCCGGGGTCTTCGGCGGCTCTTATTCCGCGCAGGCTCAAACATGCGGCAGCGAATACGTTGTGAAGGAGGGCGAGTCACTCGCGGACATAGCGGGGAGGGTCTATGGAAGCCCCGCGCAATGGGTGGTGATATTCTATGCCAATCAGGACCGCATGGGTGCCAATGTGTCCATGCTCGTTCAAGGGCTGAGCATCAGGATTCCGTGTCTGGGCGACCAGCCGCCCGCGACATCGCCGGAGCAGGCACCCAAGGATGCGGGAGCTTCGGCCACGGATACGCCGCCCGCGCCTGCGGCAATCGAACTGTCATCGATGGTTCGGCGGATCGAATTTCTGACCGCTGACGACTACGCGCCCTTCACGGCGCGCTCGCTTCCCAATGGCGGGATGATCACCAACATCGTCAGCGCTGCGATGGATTTGATCAAGGAACAGGCCGGCGGCTCTTTCGACTACAACATTTCCTGGGTCAACGATCGGGGAGCGCATCTGAACCCGCTGCTTATCACCAAAGCGTTCGATGTGGGATTTCCCTGGATCAAGCCGGATTGCGATCGCATTTCCGAGCTTTCGCGCGAGGCAAAATATCGTTGTCAGAAGTTCTTTTTTTCCGATCCCCTCTATGAGGTTTTCATTATTTTATTCGTGAAGTCCAATTCACCCATCACGTTCGACAAGGATGACGACATTCTGGGGAAGACGCTCTGCCAGCCTGCCGGCAATTCGACTTTTGAAATGGACAAGGGCGGCCGAAACTGGGTGAAAGACAATAAGATCACCCTCATGCAGCCGCAAACCGTCGGGGAGTGCTTTCGGCTCCTGGATAGCGGTTCGGTCTCTGCGGTCGTAACGGCTGATCTGACCGGCAAGGCGGCGATTGCCGAACTTGGTCTGAGCGATCGCGTCAAAGCGCTGCAGCGGCCGCTGGCGATCTCTACGTTGCACCTCATCGTGCCCAAAACGCATCCACATGCCAGCACCATGCTGTATTACATCAATACCGCCATCAGCAAGCTGAAGGATTCAGGCGACTACGACAAGATCGTCAATAGCCATCTGTCTCGCTATTGGAATACTCAAGACAAAAAGTAGCTGTTACTGGCGGTGTTCGCAAATTAAGGCGCGGCATCATGAGAGGCGCAATGGGCTTTCGAATTTTCGCAGCGTCGGTTTGGTTCATTCTTTTGGCCATTCCGCCTGGAAACGCACAGACCCCGTCGGGTGCCCCAGACGCGGGCCAGAGCAGCGTCACGATCCTGACGGACGGCATCACCAACCCGACCGGTCCGGCGGCAAAGGCGATCAGCGAGCTGTCGCTGCGTCTGGACAAGATCGAAAATATGCGTGTTCTCCCTTTGATGGGATATGGAGGGGCGGCAAATGTGCGCGATCTGCTCAAATTGCGCGGCACCGACCTTGCGGTACTGAACAGCGATATCTTTGCCTATCTCGATCAGGTCAAATCCTATCCCGAGGCGCGCGGCCGCATTCGCTACATCACGGCGCTCTTTGATCAGAAGGTCTTTCTTATCGCCAGCAAGGATGTCGCCTCACTCGATCAGCTCGCCGGCAAGACGGTGGCGGTGCTCGAAGGAAGCGCGGGCCAGGTTACGGCGGTGACCCTCTTCGGCCTGCTGAAAATCCCGGCCAAGATCGTTCCTGTGCGCTCCGGTGAAGCGCTGAACGTGGCGATCAAGAACGGCGCGGATGCGATCCTTGTCCTGGAGCAGAATCTTCCCGTTGTTCCCTGGGGCGGCGGCCTTCAGCTCCTGCCCATCGCAGCCGATAAGCGTCTCGCCCCAATCTATCAGACCGGCAAAATCGAACCATCCGAAAGCCCCGGCTTACCCATTTCCGCTCCGATCGACACAGTGAAGGTTGCGACCCTCCTGGCCACGTTCGACTGGAAGAAAACCAACGCCCGTTTTCCCAATGTCTCCCGTTTCGTTGAGGACTTGTTCGCGGCGCTGCCGAAGCTGAGACAGGACAACCCGAATTCCATCTGGCTCGAAACCGACGTGCAGGAGAAAGTGCCGGATTGGCAACGTTTCTCGGTCGCCGACGCATTGCGAGCGACGGTCACGCTGACGCGGGGAGACGCAGCCAAGGCGAGCGCCGCCGACACTCCGAAGGCGCGTGGCGAGAAGGAAAGCCCTGTGGCGCGCCTTCTCGTTTCGCCGCGCCCGCCCCTCGCCGATCAGACGCAATCCGGCGGCGGGCTGATCGGCGACCTCGTCGCTTCGGCTCTGGCAATCTCGGGTGCGGCTAAGGAGCCGCCGCCTTCCACCGGGATCATATGGATTCCCGATCAGGCGGAACAGCTGAAAACCGTGTTGAAGGACGGCGCGTCCGACATCGCGATCGCCTGGGACCGTCCCGATTGCGACAATCCCGGGGACCTTGGACCGGATTCGCTCGCTCTGTGCGATCGCGCGGTATTCTCCGACGCGATTTTCCAATCTGTCTTCGCTTTGTTCACCCGCGCCGATTCCGATCTGCTGTTTACCGATGACGCCAGCCTGGCCGGAAAAACGCTTTGTCTTCCCGCAGGCGCCGATGTCTCCGATCTGAACCGCGATAACAGGCACTGGGCATCCGAGAAGACGATCAATCTTGTGCGTCCCGCCTCTATGCTTGACTGCATCAGCCTCACCGAACAGGGCAAGGCGGACGGCTTGTTCATGCACGAACTCGAGGGCCGTGTTGCCCTTCGGCGGTTGGGCATTCAACAGAAATTCCGGATCGCGGAACGGCCCGTCGCCGTGCGCACTCTCCACGCCATTGCAGCTAAGAACAGCCCGCGCGCCGTCAAGCTCATTGGCGCGTTAAATGCAGGGCTCGCCAAGCTGCGGCAGAATGGCCGCTATGCCGAGATCGTCGAGAAACAGCTATCGCCCTTTTGGCGCGCCACGGCGGCGGACGCAAGCCGTGAGCAGGCCCCGCCAAAGCCCTGAGGCTGAGCCTCTGTAGCTTGACTTGTGCGGAAGTGCTTGGCGGGTATGCATTCCGTGACGGAACGCCCACGCGGGTCTGGTGTGCTCTCATCACGCATCTTCGTCCCGAAGCCGCTGAAGCGCCCGTCCTGCCGCGCGCCCGGCGGCGCCGGCGATCGTTTCGATGCGGCGTTTCGCCAGGTTCCGAAGCATTGCCGCGACGTGCTCTTCCAATGCCGCGCCGCCGCTCGCCTGCCGGATCGCCTCCGCTTCGGTCCCCTGCATATCGAGCGCCGATAGAGCCTGCGGTGTTGCCAGCATTACGATCTCTTCAAAAAATGGTCCCGCGAGATGCCTCAAACGGGACAGCACCTTAGTTTCTTCTTCGCCCTGCAGGAGGTCCTTGTTGGTTGCAACCAAGATCCCGTGCCGCCGAACGGCATCGGGAAGATTGAGCCAAGCGACGCGCTCGCTCTCCTTCCAGGCCTGGGTTGCCAGAGTACACCAGATCGCGGCATCGACACCGAGCCGCCTCACATCGAGCGGCTGCGGCTGAAGCAGGGGATCGGACATGCCGGGAAGATCGGCGATTTCCAAAACACGCAAGCGTTCGACGGGAAGCCCCACATCCAGGCGGGTCACGACGTCGATATCCGGCAGCATTCCCTCGTGAAGGGGGAGCCTTTTTCCATCGCTGCATATCGCGATCAGAACGGGAGCGGGCGCGTAGCGTATCAATGTCGGAACGCGGGTGTTCGATACCGCCTTTGTCGGCATCATGGATGTGCCGATCAGGAGATTGACGATCGAGGATTTGCCCGCATTGAATTCGCCCGTGACGGCAATCCGGTAAGGTCTTACCAAGCGCATCTCCAGCCGAAGCAGGGTGCCGATAATCGCGGCGACGGCCTTATCGCCGGACGGCGCGACGCGCCGTAGCTTGTGGCGCAGGTCGGCCAAGCTCTGCGCGAGGACTCCGATTGCCGGGTCCGGCAGCAATTCATGTGCGATCGGCCGCTTTGTCGGGTGCGGGTTACGCCTCAGGCTGGTCAGCCAATCACGCATGGACGGATGGACCGGGAATGAGGTTTCACGTCATCAGGGGGCATGAACCGGGATCATTCGCAAAGGAACACCGGAAAGGCAAGGGCGCTTTCCGTTCCAATGCATCGGACCGAAAAGTGTACGCGCCCCGCTTTCGCGGGGACAGGCTTTTTCGGATAGATCTGATGCACAAACAAAGAGCTAAAGCACGATCGGGAAAGGTGGACACCGGTTTTCCCAAAAAATCGTGCGAAAACAAAGAAATCTAAACCATGATCGTTTCCATTTGAAACGATCATGGTCTAGAGCGCAGCTTCGCGTTTAGCGGAGCGTCCGGCGCTCCAGTCAGCGTGTTTCTCCTGCGCCTGAACTCAGGCCCGTAATGAGCTCGCCATATTTCGTCTGCCGGTCGCGGCAATCCTGCAAATCCGCCTCTAGCGCCGTGACAAGCCCCGTGCCCTCCGCTGCTTCGATCAGGCGTTCGAGCCTCGCATGCCACCCCTTTAACGGCGCGGACATCACGACGCGGAAATGGGCGAGGATAAACGCGGTCAGATCGCCGACTTCGCGGTCTGCCGCATCGGCCAACTGCCCGCAGATTCCGCCGAATTCGGCTTCGATCACTGCGCGCAAATGCGTCACCCGCTCGCCGTCCGGCATAGTCCGCGACCACCATTCCGCCCAGACCGGGCTGTCAGGATCAATCGCGACCATTCCGCCGAGCGATGCCAGGCTCGGAGACAGGTTGCGGAAAGGCAAAGGCCCGCAAACCAGCGCCACGCCGAGATCGCCGGCGCTGCGGCTCGAAATGCCATGCAGATCCCGCGCCGCATTTTCCTGAAGCGCAGCCAGCTCGGTTCGCAGGCGGTCCAGCGATTGGGACATTTCCGCTTCCAGATCGCAGCGGAGCTGGAGGGTGTTGCATCGCCATGCAATATTTTTTGTCTGCTTCTTGCGACTTTCCAGAAGTTCGAGGCCGGACGTTTCAGCGAACGAGGCCACCACGGCGCGCAGCCGGTTGCGCAATCCGACCAACCAGTCTCGCGAAAGGCTGTGGATGTCCGCCTCCAGCCGGTCTATGCGCGCCTCCAGCTCCCCCTCAACCTTTTTGAGGCTATCGGCCCGGTTGCGCAGCGACAGCAGGCCGTCCCGAGGCGGGGGAGTCGCGGCGAGCCCCGAAACCATGCGAGCGTGCTCACTGGCGATGGCTTTAGCGGTCATGGCGACCGTGGTCAGCACGCCCTGCACGCCATCGATAAGTTTTGGAATAGGCCCGCTTTGCATCAGATCGGACAGGGCCGCCGCCAGGGCCGGAGTGCCGGCACGGGTCAGAAGCGCCTCCGCCGTCACTTCGCGCTTGCTTGCGTCATCGAGCCAGAAGCTGCCGGACGCGCTCAGGGTCGCGGCCGCGCTGCTGCCGGCGAGCGAGTCCGAAGAGGCAAGCCGCCTGTCGATATCTGCATCATTGCCTGACAGCGCCGCCTTTGCCCAAAGCGCGCTGCCGATGACGATGGGAACGCCGGTCAGGCGAAGCTCCTGAGCCAGAAGATCCTTGATCCTCGCAATGATTTCCGGGGCATGCTCACCGATCGTTTCGAGTTCATCGGCCTTGTTGATAAAAACGATGATCCGGTCCTTGTTCAGGCCCTTGAGCAGACGCAGCAGATTGAGGTCGGCGTGAGAAAGCGGCTGGCGCGCGGTCAGCACCACGACATAGATATCGGCAAGCTCCAGATTCTGCCGCGTTATTTCATCGCGTACGAGAAATGGATCGTTGACGCCCGGCGTGTCCGTGAGGATCGTCGGAAAATTGAAGCATTCCAGATCGAAGTAAAGCTCCGCCACCTTGGTGATGCCTGCATATTCGCCGGCATCGGACGAGCCGGGTGCATCGTCGAATTGCGAGCCCGCGCAAATATATCGCTCCAGCAGCTCCTTCGTGACCGTGCCATGTTGGTGGGTTTGCCCGGTGAGCTGCTCGAAGCGGTCGCCGAGCCGTTCTTGCGCGCGGTTACGGATTGCATTGACCTGCTCGGCAAAGGAATTCCAGTCGAAATCCGGCATAAGCCGTTTGGTTAATTCCTTGATCCGCGGACTTCCGTCGGCAAGCCTGCGCCATTCATCCCCGTCGAAGAATCGAAACACGACCCCGGTATGCGGCGCATCGGGCGCACCGAAATGAAGATTGGTGACGGCGGTGGTCCAGGGATTGATGTCGGTTGGCAGAAAGTCCGGCCGCTGCGTGAGAACATTGATGAGCGAACTCTTGCCCGAATTCATCTGGCCGACGAAGGCGACCCGGCAGAATTGCCGGTTCAGCTCCGCCAGCGCGTCATTGATGAAATGAGCGGTATGGGGATCGACGAGGCGCGCCAGATCCTTGCCCGTGTTGCGGACAAGGTCGGCTTTTGCGCCCAGAATCTCACCGATTCTGTCGCTGCGAACCGCCACTGGCACATCCGCTGCGTCGCTGACGTCCCGGCGTTCCTCCACTAAGCTCTCGGCATCTTCATCGACAAGAACGCTGCGGAACAGCAGCGAACTGCGCGGCATGCGATATATATTCGTCCAATCCTGGCCGTCCGTAGCCTCATAGGTGCGAGCCGGAAGGGTCGCGGGCGGGGCATGCCTCGTCCAAAAGCTGCGCAGGTGCGAACCGAGAAGCGAAACGATGGAATTGTGCATATCAGAACTTACCATTGGCAAGGTCGGCTGATTGCGAGTGTCCCCACGGCGGGGACTAAAGATGTCCGTCGATCTCCAGGCTCTTAATCGATTTATCTCAAGGCATTACCCCATATAGATCACGACTTGGTTTTGCAAACCAGATGACACAGTGAACAGGTGCTTTCACTGCGCAGTATCATGTGCTTGATAACACGTCACGCGCAGTTTGCATTCGAAAGCCCGCCCATTTGGTGATGTTTGTACGTTTGGTGGAGGGTGAGCCGCCCTCTTTAAGGATTTTCCAGTTCGAATGTTGATCACGGAATCGGGCGGATTTCCATGACGAGCATGCGTGGGTGCAATACGTATTACATTGGAATAGGAATTGCGTGGCGAGAAGAACAAGCTTGAATAGAGTTAGGCGACGGGTGATCTCGCGTGACAGTGCAGGGGGGCAAATGGCGAAACGCTCTGACGCGGCCCGGCTGGAAGAGGTCAAAACGCTTCTTCACCAGCTTCAACAGATTGGCTCGGAACGAAAGGAACACGACGGCGGTCCCGGCCAGCCGCATGAAGGCGCAAAGCCCGGTCCATCCGCATCTCGAACGAGGGTCGGCAGACCCGTTCTCGTGACCTGCATCGCTATGGTGCTTCTTGCCGCCGCTACAACGAGTGCGTGGCTGCTTGACAGCTACAGGCGGGAAAGCCGCGATCCTCCGACTGCCGCTATTCAGCAGCCAGGATCTCCCGAGCCGATTTCATCGCGGCGCGAACCGACGGACAAACAGCCGGCGGCCGGCACGCCGCTGATCCTGCTGAATCAGGCGCAGCAAATGATGCTCAATGGCGACATTTTGGGCGCTCGTGCCACGCTCATGAAGTCAGCCGACTCCGGCCCGCCTGACGTCGCTTTGGCGCTCGCGCGGTCCTATGATCCGAGTTTCCTTCGATCTTTGAGCAATCCAAACGCCGCCCCGGACATCGAGCAGGCGACGCTTTGGTATCAGCGCTGGTACCGCGCCGCATTGGAAAACGGGCAAATCACGGACGCTCTGAAGCTGGAGCGAATTTTGCGCGCGATGCGCTGACGACATAGCTTCGGGGGCAAGCACCGGAGATCCCGTTACGGGAACGGCGGAAGTTGGCCGAGTCCACCGAACGCCGCTCAGCTTTCCGGCGTGCGGTCCGCGGCGGCGTCCAATTCGGCAAGCAGGTGCTGCATGGCTCGGCACGCCAGCCTCAGCTTGTCCGAATCGAGGTCTTCCCCGGCAGCGCAGGCGGCTCGGACTTCAACCGCGGCGCCTCTGCTGTCACCCAACTCCAGTTGCAGTGCAGCGATCTGCAGCCGCAGCCTCGCCGCATGAAAACGCGAACTCTATGCTCGTCCACAGTTGGCGCGCCAGATACAGACGGTGCAGCGCTTCTTCCCGTGCGCCGCGCTTCTGGGCAAGCAGCGCCGAAGCCTCGTTCGTGAGCGCCCGGATGGACGGCATCGGCCAGCGCTCCGCTTGGCCGGCAAGATCGTCGATCAGCGCCTGGGACCGCTCAAGGCGGCCGGTATGGGCGGCGACCACCGCCAGATGCGCGAGCAGCATTCCCTGCCGCTGGAGCGTCCACCAGCTCTGGCCGATGAGACTGCGTTCCAGGCTGACATACGCAGCCTCGGCCTCTCCGAGTTCCAGCAGCAGCATCGCATGGCCGGGTTCTGGATCCCAGCCCAGGGCATAAGCCTTGTCGTAAGCGGCGAGCGCAGCGGCGGGATTGCCCATGGCGGCGTGGAGGTCGCCGAGAACGCGGCAAGCGTCGCCGACGGCCCAGGGTGCATCGCCCGAAAGCCGGCTCAGCGCATCGTTCACATGCGCCAGAGCCTCGCGGAGCGAGCCGCCGATGCCGAGGACCTCGGCGCGGTGCAACTGGCACGAACCGGAAAAGCCCATCCGGCTGGCCGCGCAGAACCGCTGGTACCCGATCGTCCATTGGTTTGCCCGCGCCCAATCACCAAAAGTGCGGCAAGCCCAAAGAATGTTGCAATAGAGTACGCTGCCTGTGATCGGATCGATCTTACTGGACAGAGCAAGCGCGGCCGAATGGTCCTGGTCGGCCAGGCCAGCTTGAGTATCGCCCAGGCTCAACCTGAAGAAACCCCGGTACATGAGGCCCAGAGCCTCGATGTCCAGGAGACCCTGCTTCTGCCCGAACGCGTAGGCGGCTTCCGCCAGTTCGAGCGCGCGGTGCGGGTCGCCTTCGGCAGCGGCGATACGCGACTGCATCCAGCATATACGGCCGGCTTCCAGGGACTTCGACTGCGATGCCGCCAAATTCTCGGCGCGAGCGAGCCAGCCCTTGGCGACCGCGGCTTCGCCTCGCTCCAAATGGATCGACGACAGCGCTATGGCCTCGGCGGCGGCGGCATCGATTTTGCCCGCCTGCCGGTGCGCCGAAACGGCGCGGATGAGGATCGGCACCGCATCGGAAGGTCTACCGAGGCATTGCAATGCGAACGCCCAACGGTCGAGGTCTGGTCCTTCGAGCGTCGATGCATCGTCGGCCTGCGCGTAAAGCGCAACCGCCTCCTCCCATCGCTGCTCGGCCGCGGCGCTTCGCGCGGCGGCGAGCCTCTCCCCCTCGTAATTGGCCGTGCCCGCCGGGCGCTCCGGTTCCTGCCCATCCATAACCAACGAGAAGCGATAGCCGATGCGAGGGAAACTGCGGATCGCCTCCTCCACGCCGCCCTTCCGCAGAACGGCGCGAAGCACGCTGACGGCCCGCTGCAGCGACCCTTCCGTGACCGTCACGCCGGGCCAGAGGGCGTCGAATAACTCGTCCTTGGAAACAACGCGCGCGCGGTTTTGCACCAGATAGACAAGCAGGTCGAAAACGCGCGGCTGGAGCGGAATCTCGCGCCCAGCCAGCCGGAGAACACGGCTGGGTCCATCGAGCTGAAAACGACCAAATTCAAAAGTGCCCAGGGCAGATCTCCGGCTCACATATTCCGATCAGGCAAAGATCAGGGAATGCTCAGGCCGGCGTAAGGACGGCAGGCCACAGCGTCTCTTATACCACAGATGTCCCGGGCGGAAATCGCCGACGGGAACAGCAGCAGGGCTCCGCGCCCTCAACCCCAAAGGAGAAGTCAGATGGATCTTTATGTTATCCGCCGCCCCAGCGCTTGGGCAAATCTTGAGGAACTGCAGGCTGCCGGCGCCAAATCCGCGCGCATTGGCAATGATGAAATGTCGGATCGGGTGCGCTGGATCCGCAGCTATGTCGTAAACGAGCCGGATGGCCGCATCGGCAGCCTTGTGCGTCTATGAGGCCCGTGACGGCGAGTCGATCCGTGAGCATGCGCGACGCGTCGGAATGCCGGGCGACGAGTTTTATCCCGTTGCCACGACCGTTCTCGTGCGCGCCGACCCGGTCGAGGCAAAGTCCGCGGCCGCCTGAGATGCCGGAGCGCCGTGGGGCGCTTCGCCGCAAAACGGCCTTCTGCCATGCGTTTAGGATGTGAGGCCGTGCCGCATAAGCACGGCTTCGCTCAAAGTCCAGCTGGGGTCATAGGTTCGCAGCACTTGCAAATATGCCAAGTGCTTTATGGTGCCCAGGGGCGGAATCGAACCACCGACACGCGGATTTTCAGTCCGCTGCTCTACCGACTGAGCTACCTGGGCGCCGGGCGCGGCGTTGGGTGTGCCGGCCGAAGTCGGTTTATATGTAATCCCGGTTGGGCTGTCCAGACAAGATGCTGGGCGCGGCGTGCATCGGCGTCGGGCTTCTGCAAGCCCGTCAGGCGTGGCCGCCCTCGCCCCCTGAAGGGTCATCGATGCGGTCGCCGCGGCCTTCGCCATCTTCGTCGGCATCGGGAGCGCCGGGGATGACATAGGTGCCTTTCAGCCAGCGGCCGAGATCGACATCGGCGCAGCGCTTGGAACAGAATGGCCGGTATTCCTGGGCGCGCGGCTTGCCGCAAATCGGGCAGCTCGGGACGGTTGCGGCGCCTCCCGCTCCGGCGCTTTTCGGCTTGCCGGTCTTCTGCGTCATACGGCGTCCACTTCCGCGCGGTTGAGCCAGTTGAAATAGACGGGAAAGCCTTCGCCCGAAAGCAGGCTCACCACTTCGATGAGAGGCAAACCCACCACGTTGGAATAGGATCCGACGATTTTCTCGATGAATGCCCCAGCGATGCCCTGGATCGCGTAGCCGCCGGCCTTACCGCGCCATTCGCCGCAGGCCAGATAGCTGTCTACCTCCTCACGGTTGAGGCGCTTCAGCCGCACGCGGGTCTCGACGGTGCGCATGCGGATGTTGCCTTCGGGCGTGGCGAGGCAAACGGCGGTGTAGACCTTGTGCGTGCGGCCGGACAGGGTGGCGAGGGCTTTGGCCGCCTCGTCGAGATATTCGGGCTTGCCGATGGACAGGCGGCCGATCGCCACCACCGTGTCGGCGGCCAGCACGAACGCGTCGCGCAATTCGGGTTCCCGCTGCAACCTTTCGCGCGAGGCCAGTGCCTTGGCCTTGGCGAGGCGCTGGGCAAGCGTGCGCGGCCTTTCGCCTTTTTTCGGCGTTTCGTCGATTGAAGCCGGGCGGAGCGCCTGCGGCTCGATGCCCACCTGCTCAAGCAGAGCCAGGCGCCGGGGCGAGGCGCTGGCCAGCACCAGCTTGTAGCTTGCGACGACGCGCTTTTTGCCCCTTCCGGCCTTAAGGTCGATGGGGGACTGGGCGCTCGCATCGGCATTCAGCGCGGCGATGGATGCGGTCTTCGGTAGGATCATAGGCTGTCGTTTCCAAAAGAACGTCTCCCAGCCTCCTGCAAGGTGGTGCTTCGCAGGGAGGGGCGGCGTTTTGCGGCGCGCCGGGGTGCTTCGCCCGCAGATTGGCCGCTGGTGGCGACGAAATCAAGCGTCCGTTCAACGGGCTCAACATGCGGCGTTCGCGGCGTGCAATCGCTTTTTGGCCCGGCGTGCATGTACATCTTCAATATCGTTCCGCTTTGCTATAGTCTTGGTTCTTGGCCCAAACCGAGACCTGCAAGAGCCTGTGAGAGTTACAGCAAATGTTGCGCATGAATCGGAAGATGTCGCAGCTGATTTTGATAGACATACAAGATAAGGTAATGGCGCCAATTGGCGACAGCGCGCGTCTGATCGACATATTGGCAAGGCTGGTCAAGATTGCCCGGCGTCTGGACGTACCGATAACCGTCACGGAGCACTATCCGGACGGGCTGGGACCGACCGTTCAGCGGCTGCTGCGCGAACTCGCGCCGGACACGCCGATTCTGCAAAAGCGGCATTTCTCCTGTCTGGCCGATAAGGTGCTGCACCTGCATCTGGACGATATCCGCGATACGGGGAGAGGGCAGGCGGTCGTCGCCGGGATCGAGACACATGTCTGCGTGGCTCAGACGGCGCTCGATCTGATTCTCGACGGCTATCAGGTGTTCGTCGTCGCGGACGCGGTCGCCTCGCGCTCGCACGAAAGCCGCACCCTGGCGCTGCAACGGCTGCAACAGGCGGGCGCCGCTATCGTCGACAGCGAAATGGTGATGTTCGAGTGGCTGGAAAGCTCGGGCGCGCCCGAATTCAGGGATCTGCTTCCGTTGATCAAATGAACGGACTTGCGCTCCGCCAATCCGACCGGGAGCTGAACGCATCATTCATGGGCGGTTCATTGGTACTGCCGCATTCTTCCTCTTGTCTGATCCCTGTGTCATCCAACGAACCTTTCCTCGGCAACATCTAGGGGCATGAAATTCAGGGATTTCATGCCCCGGCCTTTTTGCTCTCCCCTTGCCTCTTCGACCCTCAGTGTCTACGTTGGCCCATAAGGCCCAGCCAAAGATCGAGGAGAGCGCCATGGCATTCGAATTACCCGAACTTCCGTATGCCTATGATGCGTTGAAGCCCTATATGTCGGCCGAAACGCTTGAATATCATCACGACAAGCATCACAAAGCCTATGTCGACAACGGCAACAAGCTGCTGGAGGGATCTGGCCTTGAGGGCAAGTCCCTGGAGGAGATCGTCAAAGCTTCCTTTGGCACCAATCAGCCGCTGTTCAACAATGCCGGGCAGCATTACAACCACATTCACTTCTGGAAATGGATGAAGCCGGGCGGCGGCGGCACCAAGGTTCCGGGCACCCTTCAGGCCAGGATCGACAGTGATCTCGGCGGCTTCGACAAATTCCGCACCGACTTCATCGAGGCCGGAAAGGGCCAGTTCGGCTCGGGCTGGGCGTGGCTGGCGGTGAAGGACGGCAAGCTGCAGGTGATGAAGACGCCGAACGGCGAAAATCCGCTGGTTCATGGCGCCAAGCCGCTTTTGGGCGTCGATGTCTGGGAGCACTCCTATTACATCGACTACCGCAATGCGCGGCCGAAATATCTGGAGGCCTGGTTCGACAATCTGGTGAACTGGGAACATGTCGAGGAGATGCTCTCCGCCGCGTGATGAAAAATCCGCGAGGTCGGTACTCTCACTGAACGTTTGACATCCCAGCATGAAAGTCGACGTTTTTCATGCTGGGATTTTGATATGCTTCGCAAAGCTTCCCCTGGCTGGACGGCGCGACCTTGCGTCTTACGCTTTTGCGGCGTGTTGTCGGTCATCGGATCAGTTCGACCATACTAGAGCGTTTTCCAGCAAAGTGGACGCCGGTTCGCGTCGAGAAAATGCGACAAAACGAAGAATTAGAGCCGCGCTCCGATTCAATCGGAGCGGAAAAGGCTCTAGCCCGTGGCGGCTCGCCACCGCTTGCTGTCCTTGCCAGATATGGCCTCCAGTGACGCAAGATTTAATAGATGCTCCAGCACCTTCTCGTCGTTTTTAGCAGCGAGTGCGGAAAGCTCGGATGCCATCGCAGCAATATACTCCAAAAATTGCGTGCGATGCAGTGCAACCACCTCGGTGGCAATTTTTTTAGTTTTATGTGTGCGTATAAGTTTTATGTTCTGCGTGTGAATTTGCATAATGCTTCCAATAAGCTAACCGCTTGAACGTCTTTTTGCTCTTAACTGGCTCTATTTTGCCCAAATCGCGCGGTCGATACAGTTGGATTTCTACCTAACTAAGTTTTTCAACCCCGAAAAGGTCATGAAAAGGCCTTATTGCCCGAAGCGGTTACGGCACCCACGCTCCCATTTGGGGATGATTATCGGGACGAAGCCTCAATTCCTTCGACTGGCGTCACGAATCAGTGAGCGCGATGCGAAGCTGGGGATAAGTCTCTCAAAACGCTGCACGATCTGGTGAATTGGCTTAAAGCGCGCGCCTCGGATATCACCATACCCGATGAATTTTGGAGATTCGGGCCCGCTGCAACTCGCCTTTGCGGGCGCTATTGTGGGAAACAAGTTTCGGTCATTATCGAATTCTTTCTACCTCATAGGCTTTTCCCCCCAGATCGGTTAAGCATGCGACGCTAATGGGACCGCTTGCATGGCAGGACACGAACGAATGCGACACAAATCTCCAGCCGAATGGCTGAGGAGTGTGCGTGCATTCGAGGCCATGCCGGACGCGGTGCTTAAGCGCCTCTATGCCGAATGTCATCTCCAGAGCGTCGAACGCAGCGAGACGCTGGTGAAGGCGGGCGAGGTGCCCGATGCGCTGCACATCGTCACCTCCGGCCGCTTCCGCACCTCACGCTTCGCCAGCGAGCCCGGCAGGGCCGAGATGGGGCCCGGCGCGGTTCTGGCCGAGACGGCGTTTCTGACCCGCGAAGCGCATGACACCGCGATCATGGCGGTACGCTCCAGCATCGTGTTGAAGCTCGAATGGGAAAGCTTCAAGGCTCTGGCCGAGGCCGCCCCGGATGTCTGGCAAGGCGCCATCCGCAGCCTCGTTCACACGCAAGGCAAGGTGCCCGCCCTGCCGCGCAGCCATGCGGACAGGGCGCGTTCATTGGCGATATGCCCGGCAGGCGACGAAACGGTTCCGGCCGATTTCGCCGCACGCCTCGCCGGGGCCATCGAACACCGCGCCGAATGCCAGATCCTGTCATCGGAGGGTTTGGGCCAGGACCTTCCCGGCGGCATCGCGCTGGACGATCCGCAAGTGGTGCACTGGCTGAAGGAGCAGGAAAGCCGCTTCGAGGTCATCATCCTCGTCACCGATCCCGAGCCGACGCCTTGGACGGAACGCGCCCTCGCCGAAGCCGACGAAATCTGCCTGATCGGCACGCATGATGGCGGGCGTCTCGGCTCGCCGGTGCCGCTGGGGCCGGTGGAGGAACTGGCCTTCGAGATGCGGGGCGCCGATGCCTGCCGGCTGGCGCTTATGCACGATCCCAGGCGCGGGACCGCGATCGCCGGAACGCGGCGCTGGCTGGAATACCGGCCGGTGCGCTCGCATCACCATCTGAGGCCCAATCAGGGCAAGGATTTCGAGCGGCTGGCGCGGTTCCTGCTGGGCCAGTCGACGGGGTTTTTCGCCTCGGCCGCCGGCGTATTCGGCGCGGCGACGCTGGGCATCTTCAAGGCGGTGCAAGCCTCAGGCTTCGAGCCGGACTGCTTTGGCGGCACCGGCGCCGGCACCGCGATCGCCGCCTGCCTTGCGCTTGGCATGGACCCCGACGACATCGATCAGCTCGTCGCTGAAATCATGGTCGACCGCCGGGCGCTGCGGCGCAAGAGCTGGCCGCTGTTCAGCCTCTACAATCCGCGCATTCTCGACCGGCTGATCCTGAAGCATTTTCCCGATACCGATCTTGCCGATCTGCCGGTTCCCTTCTATGCCGCGTCGGCCAATCTTTCCACCGGCAAGCCGCACATCCATAGCCTGGGCAATCTGCAAGTGGCGGTCCGAGCGAACTGGACCTTTCCCGGATTGCTGCCGCCCTTCGTCGACGAAGAGGGGCAGATGCTCATCGATGGGAGCTGCATCAGCCCGCCGCCGATGCAGCCGATGCATCGCCTCAATGCCGGGCCGAATGTGGTGGCGCGTGCCGCGATCCCGCCCTTCGGCAAATCGCCGGTGCGCTATCGCGATTTGCCCGCCTGGCAAAAGCAGGTCCGCGGACGGCTCCCCTGGCAAAAACCGCCGGAGGGGCCAAGCCTGCCATCCTTCGAAGCCGTGCTGACGGCCGCGAGCGACCGGAACGGCGACGAGCGAGACTGGCTCGGGCCACTCGACATGCTGCTCGCCGGGCCAATTCCGCACGGCACCGATGTGCTGGCATGGGGGGAGCATAGCCGGCTGAAGGATCTGACCTACCAATGGGCGCTGAACGAACTTGAAAAGCGTGCCGCCGCCGGTAATCTGCCGCTCGTCGCCGCTATCCCGACAAGCTGACGAGACGCCCGATGCCAGTTCAACTCTCCACCACCCATGTATAACGCTGCCGCGCGGACCCATATTGTCGGCGTAGGTGAACGGCGCCGCGACCATGCGAGGCTCAGCGTCCTGCCTCGAAATTAGGAAATACACATGCAATCGGCATGGACGGATCTGGTCGGCGCGATCGCGGCGATCCTCACAACCGCTGCGTTTTTTCCGCAAGCTGTCAAAACCCTTCGGACCCGCGACGCAAGCGGGCTTTCGCTCACCATGTACGCGCTGCTGCTCTGCGGCGTGACGCTTTGGCTGGTCTACGGCGTCATCCTCGGCAGTTGGCCGCTGATCCTGTCCAATGCGATCGTGCTGGTGCCGCAAAGCCTGGTCATGGCGATGCTGCTGCGGCGGCAGCGGGCCAAGTAATCCGCTGCGCGCTTTGATGCCTGCATCGGTTTTCTATGGGCTTATCAGTTTAGATACGAGCGGCCGTAGGGTTATCCTGTCCCCCCGGACGAAGCGTAGCGGAGATCCCGGGGGCCTAATCCCACCCGCATTGACTGCGGCGGCTGCATTGGTCCCCCGGCTCTAACGTAAGCGGGTCTCCGCCCCCACATTTCGTCCGGGCTCGGGTGATGGCGTAATGCCAGCCCATGAGCGATCATTTTGACCATAAGCTTAAGCGTAAGCTTGCAAGCGACAGCGATGAGACCGGCCACCGCGTCTCAAACGTGCGTCGGATCGAGCTGATCACGGGCGCCGGGCGGCGCCGCCGATGGTCGCGTGACGACAAGGCCCGCATCGTGGAGGAGAGCCTGAAGCCGGGCGCGACCGTGTCGGATGTGGCTCGGCGCAACGGGCTGAGCCCCCAGCAACTCTTCGCATGGCGTCGAGCGGCCCATGCGTTGTTCAATGAAGGCGCCGACAAGGATCACGTCGGACATTTTCCGGCCCCGCAGCATCGGAGGACGGGTCGGCAAACGCGGCTGTGCGGCAGCGGTGATGAGATACCAGCGTTCGCGCCGGTGGTGATCGCGGCTCGTCGGGGCCGGCCCCCGAGCGCAAGCAAGGCGCCCGCGCCCTGTTCACCGCAACCGCCACTGGCCGGTTCAGGCACAGTCGAGATCGCGATCGGCGACGCGGTCGTGCGCATCCTCGGCCAGGTGGAGACTTCGGTGCTCGTCGCCGTGCTGCGTGCCGTGCGGAGGGCGTCATGATCACGGCGGGGGCGGAGATTCAGGTTCTCGTGGCGACGCGCCCCGTGGACTTCCGGAAGCAGGCCGACGGCCTCGCCGCGATTGTGCAGGAGGCGCTTGGCGCCAATCCATTCTGCGGCGCGGTCTATGTGTTCCGTTCCAAGAGGATGGATCGCGTGAAGCTGCTGTGGTGGGACGGGACCGGCATCTGCCTGATGACGAAGCGGCTGGAGAATGGCCAGTTCCGCTGGCCTCCCATCCAGGACGGGATGCTGAAGCTGTCGGCCGCGCAGCTATCCGCGCTGCTCGAAGGCGTCGCGTGGATGCAGGCAGAGCGCCGCGACGTCGTCCGTCCGAGTGCTGTGCAATGATCGCGCGGCATGACGACTTACCCACAAGGTCGATGATGCGCGCAGCGCCAGAATCAGCAACGCTCTGGCTCTTTCTCGGCAAAACAGCCGCCCCAAAGCCAGCGCGAACCATGATGGATGTGAGCGAAACGCTGCCCGAAAATATCAATGCTCTGCGGGCATTGATCCTGGCCGAGCGCGCAGCCCATGCCACTATCGTTGCAGAGCGCAATGCCATCAGCACCGAGCGCGACAAGCTCGCGGCTCGCAACGAGCGGCTGGTGGCGATCATCAAGGAGATCCGCCGCGCGCATTTCGGCCGCAAATCCGAGCGCATCACTGACGACCAGCTGGCGCTGGCGCTTGACGAGCTCGAGACCTCGCTCGCCAAGACCGAGGCAGAGGAGGAGAAGGCCGATCCCGCGCTCAAAACCGAGCGCACGCGAAAGCGCCGTGCCAGCCGCAACGAGACTTCTCGATCATCTGCCGCATGAAGAGGTGGTGATCGAGCCGGAGAGCAAGGTCTGCCCCTGCTGTGCCGGCGAGCTGCACGTCATCGGCGAGGATACCTCTAAGCGCCTGGACAAGGTTCCGGCCAAAGTGCGCGTGATCGTCACGCGGCGCCCGAAATACGCATGCCGAGCCTGCGAGAAGACCGGCGCGGACGATGTCGCCGGCATCATTCAAGCGCCGGCGCCGGCGCGGCTGATCGAGGGCGGCCTGCCCACCGAAGCCCTTGTGGCCGACGTGGTGGTGAGCAAGCACGCCGATCATTTGCCGCTCTATCGGCAATCGCAGATCTTGGCGCGTCACGGCGTCAGCATCGAGCGCTCGACGCTGGCGCAATGGGTCGGCGCCGCAGCCGCCGAGCTGCAGCCGCTGCACGATCATCTGATCGATCGGCTCAAAGCATCGCCGCGGCTGTTCTGCGATGAGACGCGCTGCCCCGTGCTCGACCCCGGCGCCGGCAAGACCAAGACCGGCTTCCTGTGGGCCATCGCCCGCGACGATCGGCCGTGGGGCGGCATCGATCCGCCTGCAGTGGCCTACAGCTATGCGCCCGGCCGCGGCGGCGAGCACGCCGTCAAATTGCTCGACGGCTTCAATGGCGTTTTGCAAGTCGACGGCTACTCTGTCTACAAGCAACTGGCAACGCCGACACGGCCTGGCGGTCCGGTGACGCTCGCCTATTGTTGGAGCCACCTACGAAGGCAGTTCTATGAGGTCTATGTCGGCGGCAATGCACCGATCGCGACCCAGGCGCTGGCGCGCATCAAGCCGCTCTACGACATCGAAGCCGAGATCCGTGGCCTTCCGCCCGGCATCCGGCGCGCAATCCGCCAGGAGCGCTCCAAGCCGGTGATCGAGGCGATGAAACCTTGGTTCGAGGCGAGCCTTGCCAAGGTGTCGAAGGGCAGCAAGCTCGCCAAGGCGCTCCGCTACGGCCTCAACCACTGGGACGGCCTTTGCCGCCTCCTGGACGACGGCCGCATCGAGATCGATTCCAACACCGTCGAGCGTTCGATCCGCGGTCTGGCTCTCACGAGAAAGAATGCATTGTTCGCCGGCCACGACCGCGGCGCCGTCGGCTGGGCGATGATCGCGTCGCTCCTTGAGACCTGCAAACTGAACCGGGTCGATCCATTGGCCTGGACCACCGACGTGCTGACCAAGCTCGTCAACCGATGGCCGGCTTCCCGCATCGACGAACTGATGCCCTGGGCTTACGCAAAACCAGCCTGAGCCGGAATCAAGGTGGGGTGGCTGGCCCGCTTACGCTCTAGAGCGGGATCGGATTAGGCGGAATCGGAAAATTGGGATTCCCTTCCTTCGCGAACAGTGATTCATCATCGGTGCTGGAGAGGAGGCCGGCATGGATGGGGAAGCCTTATTCGATCGATCTTAGGGAACGTGTCGTCAAGCGCGCGGCTGCGGGCGAAAGCATTCGCGCTATTGCGGCGGCGTTCGAAATCAGTCCGTCGGCGGTGTCGAAATGGGCTGGAAGGCAGCGGGCGACGGGGAGCGTCGCGCCGGCTCAGATGGGTGGCTATAAGCCGGTGATCTTGGCAGCGCATCGCGATTTTGTTCACGCCCGCTTTGCTGAGGTGCCCGAGTTGACCTTGCGCGGGCTGAAAAAGGATCTGGCCGAGCTCGGCGTCAAGGTGAGCTATGGCGCGGTCTGGAGCTTCGTCCATGCCGAGGGCCTGAGCTTCAAAAAAAACCGCGGTCGCAAGCGAGCAGGACCGGCCCGACGTCGCCCGGCGCCGCACGCAATGGAAAAAATACCAGGCGAAAATCGATCCCACGCGGCTCGTCTTCATCGATGAGACCTGGACCAAGACGAATATGGCGCCGCTGCGAGGCTGGAGCGCTTGCGGCAAGCGCTTGATCGGCAAGTCGCCTCATGGTCACTGGCGAACCCAGACGTTCCTCGCCGCATTGCGCTGCGACCGGATTGAGGCGCCTTGCGTCTTTGATGGGCCGATCAACGGCGTGAAATTCCTCACCTATGTCCGGGAATTCCTTCTGCCCAGCCTGAAGGCTGGCGACGTTGTGATTATGGACAATCTCGGCAGCCACAAGGGACGGGCCGTTCGCCAAGCCATCCGCAGCGTCGGCGCGAAGCTCTTCTTCCTGCCGCCATACAGTCCCGATCTCAACCCCATCGAACAGGTCTTTGCCAAGCTCAAACACTGGCTCCGAAAATCCGCAAAGCGCACGGTCGAGACCGTCTGCGATCGCATTGGATCATTGCTCGATGACTTCCCGCCCAACGAGTGCAGAAACTATCTCGCAAACTCGGGGTATGCTTCCAATTAAAGTGATCCCGCTCTAACGGCCGGGGCGACAACCGTTTCCATCCAGCCGACCTCGCTTTAGCCGTCAGCGTCGAAGGGCCGCCCCATCGCGATCACGAGTTCCAGGATGACGCGCTCGGTGAGCCGGCCCGCAGCCTTCAGCTGGTGGTCGTTTTCAAATTTGCGGATCGCCTCGCGCGTTTCGCCGTCGAGCCGCCCGTCGGCCGGGCCTGATCGATAGCGCATCGCGCCCAGCGCCTGCTGGACCTGGGCGACCAGGCGCTGCTTGCGTTCGAAACGGTCCGCAGGACCTGGGCCGCCCTTTCCGGCAGCGCGGCCAAAAATCAGCGATTTCAGCACAGGAGCGCTCGGTTCGCCGGTAAGGGGCATGTGCTCGTCGAATTCATAGGCGATGATCGCCGCGCGGCTTTGCAGATTCAGCACCCCGCTACTATCGCCGGCGGCATAGCCCCGATCCGACAATTCCCGCTGAATGGCCTTCACCAGCTTGGCAGATGCGGGTTTGGCGGGGCTATGGGCGGCGGGTTGGTGCGCGGCGGCTTGCGCGACATCGACCAGTGCTTCGGTGCGGCTTTCGGCGCGGCGAGCCGGCGTTTTCGACGGTAACGCCGAAGTGGCGGCCGTGCTCGTCACCGCTTCATGAGCATCGGGATTGAAATTTTGCACAGCTGCGCCGGCGATGCGAGGCGCATGCTGAAGGTAGAGAGCATTGATCGAGATAGCCGACGCTACAGCCAAGAACACTACAACGCACAGCCGCATCCGAAATGGTGTCATGCCATTAAACGAAGGAGCGCATTCCTGTGCGAATGATTAATGGCAAACCGTAAAGGCATGCTTAACGCCGGCGCCGCACGCTGCATCGATGCGAACGGCCCAAAAGCTGCGTCCGCCCGCAACGTGGAATTTTAATGAAAGATTGCGGTGCCTCTTAGACAATGCTTAGCGGCGCTCTGCTAAACGTGGACGATCTGTTGTTGCAGGAGTAGAGCGCAGTCATGTTCCTTGTAAGAGCTGCCTTCTGGATCGTACTCATCATCCTTCTGCTGCCGAGCAACGGACAGGAGAAGTTTGAGTTTTATTCCACCGCCGAACGCACGATTTCCGACATTGGCGGCTTCTGCCAGCGAAACCCCGATGTGTGCGAAAGGACGTCGGCCATGGTCGGCGGCGTCGTGCAAAAGTTGCGCACCAGTGCGGAGATGATCGAAGACGTGCTGCGCGACGCGGGCATTGGCGCCCGCCGGGAACAGACCGGCGCCGGGCCTGATCCCCGCGAACGGCATGGACAGATCGAAGGCGACCCCCGGGTGACGGCGACGTCCAGCACATCGCGCGATACGCTCACAAGCCAGGATCTGCGCCCATCCTGGCAAGGCCCCGGCGGCATCTGACCGCCGGCGCCCAGCTCTGCAACCCGCGCCGGCCTAACCCGCCCTTGCCTCGCCGCTGATCCTCAATCGGCGCCGGCGACGAACCCCGGCAGAACTTTTTCCCTCTTGCCCCGTTATGGTTTCCGAGGCGGGCGCCAGCGCGGCGCCGGCAGCGCCGCTTCGTTCATCGTAAGTTAGGATAGAATGGCGTGACAGGCGCGACGGGGAGCTTATCGGAATTCATGCTTAGGCTTGTCCTGATCCCGCTCGCGATCCTCATCATCCTCCTCGGCCTCGTCGTTTTCTCCATGCCGCTGCCGTTCGGCGCCGTCCTCATCTTCATCGGCTGCGCGCTTCTGGTTTCGGTGAGTGAGACCGCCTCTTTCTACCTGCAGCGGTTGCGCCTGGGCTATCCGCGCCTGAACGCGATCTTTGCAAGCCTCGAGCGCCGTGCGCCCGCCGCACTGAGCCGCGCGCTGCGCCGGACGGCGCCTAAATCCGCCGAATAATGATCCTGAAGCCGCGTTCGGACCGGATAGGCGGCTAGAGCATTTTCCAGCAAAGTGGACGCCGGTTTGCGTCGAGAAAATGCGAGAAAACAAAGAATTAGAGCCGCGCTCCGATTCAATCGGAGCGGAAAAGGCTCTAAGGGATGACGGCCTCGTAGATCGACAGGAATTGCGAAACCGCTCCGCCAAGCACGAAGACGTGCCACAAGGCATTGTGAAACGGCATCCGTTCCAGCAGGTGAAAGACGATGCCGGCGGTGTAGATGCACCCGCCGGCGATCAGCAGGACAACGCTGCGCTGCGGCACGGACTCGACCAGCGGGCCTATGGCGAACACAATCACCCAGCCTTGCGCCAGATAAAGCGCGATCGACATCCGTTCCAGGCGGTGCGGCAGCCAGAGCTTCGCCGCGATGCCGAGGCACGCAATGCCCCAGACGACGGCAAGCAGCGCGAGGCCGGTACCGCCGCCGATCTTGATCAGCGCGAAAGGCGTATAGCTGCCGGCGATCATGAGGAAAATCGCCGCGTGGTCGAGGCGGCGCAGCCGTTCCTTCAGGATCGGTTCCCGGACCAGATTGTAGATGGCGGAGGCAATGAACATGCCGATAAGGCCGGCGCTATAGATGGCCAGGCCCGCTATGTCGCGCGCCGGAGACGTGCCGATTGCGGCGGCCATGAGCGTGGCGGCTCCGGCAACCCCGAATGCGACGCCCGCGACATGCACCACATTGTCGGCGAAGCGCTCCCGCTTCGTATAGGTCGGAAACAATAGGAGGCGCTCCTGCCCGCCGGCGCGCCATCGCAGCGCTTAGATGGAGATAGGTCCTGCGCCCGTTCCATGCCGGAACGGGGCTCCAGCTCTTTGGTTTGTCGCATTGCGGGCGCAAACCAGCATTCATCCCCACCGCCCGCGTGGGGCGAGGCTCAGCTCAAAATGCTCTAGCGCCGCCGCGCCGCGCCGGGACCGCCGCCGCGCTGCGGACGCGCGCCGCCCGTCGGACGCGGGCCGCCCTCGGTCTTATGCCGGAAGACGACGCGGCCCTTTTCCAGGTCGTAGGGTGTCATTTCCACCGTGACGCGATCGCCGGCAATGGTCTTGATCCGGTTTCGCTTCATGCGGCCAGCCGTATAGGCGACGATTTCGTGTCCATTATCGAGCTGAACGCGGAAACGCCCGTCCGGCAAGACGTCCGTAACCGCGCCTTCAAATTCCAGCAATTCTTCCTTGGCCATTCAAATTCCTGTCTAAATGGGCGGCGGCGATGGACACGCGGAGGCGTTTGTTGCCGCCTTCGCGCCCGACGCGACGGCGAATCGATCCATCGCGCAAGGCTAGTGTTCGCCGGTCCCGAATTTGGTTTCGAGGTTTTATAAGCCCGCCACCCCCAAATCCCACCATCAGGAAGGCTCGCTCACCGGGTTTGCAGGCGCGGCCAATGGCCGCTTTCGCAAATTAATTCTTTGTTGAGGCGACATTGGTGCCGCACATGGGGATTGTCAAGCTCAGGGGTTGGCAGCCCGCTACCGGCCGCCTGGACTCAATGCGATTGATCCCGTTTTCCGAGCACGCCGATGCCCACCTTCTTGCCCTTGCCATCGGCGCTGATGGCGAAGCCGAAATGGGTAATATCGGCGCCGGTCAGCAGCGCCCGGTATTCGGCGTTGCCCAGCCATTGGGCGATGAAATTGTCGACATCGCCGGCCACCGGCTGAATGCCGCAGCCCCCGCAGGCGGCCGATACGATGCTGATGGTCGCCCAGCTTTGCCCGGCGACTGCGGGGATATAGTCTAGGATGTTCTTTCCCTTCAGGCTCAGATTGTCGTCTCCGGCCGCCGGCAGCATGGCTCGGGCGCCGGCACTCAGGGCCTCGTTCAGGGCGAGGGCCGGGCGTCCGGCTTTCTTGCGCGCCGCGTTGACCGCCAGGAGCGCGCGCACGGCCTGTTTCAACTGTCCGATGGGCGTGTCGCCGTCTTTCGAGGCAGCATTGGCGCCGGGCCCTGCGAACTCCTGCACCGCATAGAGATCGCCCTCAGCGCTCACCGCAAGCCCGAAGCCGAATTCGGTGATGCCTTGCAGAAGGATGTTCTTGCGGTGTCCGGGACTGTTCATCCAGCTCCACTGAAGGTGCTTCAGGATGTTGTCGCTCACCGGCGGCGGCGAATGCGTGAAGGTGGCGATGTTCTCTGCGACGACAACCCAGCGGCCTCCGCCCGTCTGCCGGAAGCGGTCGCCGGGGGTTTTGCCTTCGGGGGAGACGTGGGCGAAATAGTGCCGCTTCAGCATGTCCTCGGCGTGGGCCTGGGCGGCCGCGTTCAGTTTCGCCTCCAGGATGAGCGGCGGCAGATTGTTCTCCTTGCGGGATTGGTTGAGCAGGGTGAGCGCCTGCGCGCGAATGTGATCGAGACCCTGCGCCCGCGCGAAAGGGGGATGGCAAAGCAGCAGCACGGCCAGGATAATGCCCGCCAGGACGTGGCTCAGGGCCGAGCCTCTCATGCGGCTGCGTGCGGGCATCCTGGACTCTCCCACCCCTATCCGTGCCATGCAGTCGCGGCGAATTGACCATCCGCCGCACTCTCCATCGCCCAGATTCCTTTGTTTTCGCCCGATTTTTCGGGAAAGCTGGTGTCCACCCCGCATTCGCGAGGGTATGCTTTCCCGATCGTGCTCTAATATCGCGGCTGGCGCCGCGTGGGAACCCCGATATGAAGCCCTCCGCCATTCTGGAAACCATCCTCTATGTGGGCGATCTCGACGCGGCCGAAGCCTTTTACAGCAATGTGCTCGGCCTCGAATGGCGGGCAAGGGTCGGCAATCGTCACGTGTTCTTCCGCTGCGGCGAGCAGATGCTGCTGATCTTCAATCCCGATGTGACGGAACTGCCGCCCGCCGCCGATGGGCTGCCGCTTCCTCCGCACGGCGCGCGCGGAGCCGGGCATGTCTGCTTCAAGGCATCGGCGGAAGAGATCGGGCGATGGCGCGCCCGGCTGGCGGCGCTCGGCATTGCCATCGAGGCGGAGTTCGAATGGCCGCAGGGCGGCCGCTCGCTCTATTTCCGCGATCCGGCCGGCAACAGCGTCGAATTCGCCGAACCGCGCATCTGGGGCCTCTCGTAAAGCCCGCCGCCGAGGCCGGGTTCAGGGCGACAATTGGAGCAGGAATTCGAGCATTGCCGCATTCACCTCGGCGGGCCGCTCCTGCTGGGTCCAGTGGCCGCAGCCCGGCAGGATGATGGTCTTCCAGAGCGCCGGAACGAAACTCTGCAAATTGGGGATCAGTCGGTCCATGCCGCGAAAGCGCATGACCAGATCGCGGTCACCGGCCATATAGAGGGCGGGGACACTCACCTTCGCTCCGGCGAAAGGCGCCAGAAGTTCCCAGTTGCGATCGATGTTGCGGTACCAGTTCAGCCCGCCGCGAAAGCCGGTGCGCGCGAATTCTCCCGCGTAGACATCGAGATCGGCCTCGCCGAGCCAGGCGGGCAGCGTGTCGGGGTCGCGCGTGCGCGTCAGGAACCCGCCATCGCGCGGCACGAGGCCGAAGGAGCCTGCCGAAGGCTCGCCATCCGCCCTGCGCGGAACGTCGCCGCTGCCGGAATAGAGCATACGGCGCAAAGCCGCCCTCGGATCGCGAGACAATTCCGCCTCGGCGGCACCGGGGGTCTGGAAGTAGAGCTGGTAGAAAATGTTCTGCTCATCCTGTGGCATCCCTGACGTCGGGCGGCTGGTGAGGCGCGGGAAGAACGGCACGCTCAGGCCGATCACGGCGCGGAAGCGGTCGGGCCGCAGCAGCGCCGCATGCCATGCGACCGGCGCGCCCCAATCATGGCCGGCGATGACGGCCCTCTCCTCGCCCAGCGCATCGAGCAGGCCCACCATGTCGCCGACCAGATGCAGCAGCGTGTATTGTCCGATGTCCTCCGGGGCGTCGGTGCGGCCGTAGCCGCGCATGTCGGGCGCGACGGCGCGAAATCCGGCCTGGGCCAGCGCCGCGATCTGATGCCGCCAGGAATACCAGGATTCCGGGAAGCCATGGCACAAGAGCACGAGCGGCCCTTGCCCCGCTTCGGCGATATGGGTTTGGATGCCGTTTGTCTCGACCGTCCTATGGCTGATTTCGTTCACCCGCCTCCCCCTCGAATGCTGTCGCGATCATCCAATCTGTGGCCGGAGAGGCACTCTCTCCAGACGCAAGCGCGATTTGAAGCCCCACTGCACAGCCCTTGTTCATAATCACCATGCTAATGCCTTTGTCTCGGAAAACATACGGCGTGCACGTCAGGCGGAGACGGCGTTGGCATCAGGGGAAGCCAATCCGATGTTGCGTTGGATCGATTTCTGGAATGGCGAAACGACGATTTACGTCAACGCGCGCCACATGGCTGCGCATTACCGGCAGATCGCCGAAGGGATCGCGCGGCAAGTGCCCGGCAAGCACGCGCGCGTGCTCGACTATGGCTGCGGCCGGGCGCTCTCCGCGGGACTGGTCGCGGACGGCTGCGCGCAGCTCTATCTCTGCGATGGGGCTGAAAACGTGAGGACCGCGCTCAGCGAGCAATTCGGCCGCTGTCGGACGGTGGTCGTCCTGGCGCCGCAGGAGATCTCCGGCCTTCAGGACGCCTCGATCGATCTGCTGGTCGTCAATTCGGTGGTGCAATATCTCTCGGCGCAAGAGTTGCGGGACGGGCTTACCGTCTGGCGGCGAAAGCTCTCCGGTGACGGGACCTTGATGCTCGCCGACATCATTCCGCCTGGCCGGGGCGCCCTGGCCGATGCGGCGGCGCTTCTGACATTCGCGGCAGGCAACGGCTTCTTCTTCGCCGCCTGCGCCGGGCTGGTGCGGACGTTCTTTTCGGATTACCGGCGGGTGCGCTCGCGGCTGGGGCTGCAGATGTTCGACGAAGCGGGGATGATCGCGCTGCTGCAGGCTTGCGGCTTTGTCGCGCATCGACACACCCCCAATCTGGGACACAATAGTGGGCGGATGGCCTTCGTCGCGAAGCACCCCGCCGCGGTGAAGGAGCGTTTGAATACTCACTCCTGGGACAGCCCGCACGCTGTGCCAGGCTAAGAGCCTGCCAAAAAGAATACTTTCCGATGTATCCCTCCCCACCGGGGCCGGGTAAACGGTCCGATCTGGAGACGCTTCTTGGACAAGTCAGTTTTCGGTATTTCCCGCGTGGAGGGGCAATCCGCGCCTGTGCTGGCGGGGCATCCGCCGCTCGCGGCGTTCACGCAGCAGGGCTATCTGGTGGCCTTTCTTGCGGTCTTTGCGGGATGGGCGGTTCTCGCCATGCCCTGGCTGCTCGGGCGCGTGACCATCCCCTATGACGCAACGGCGCATTTTTATCCGCAGCTCCAGTTTCTGGCGCGGGCGCTGCATTCGGGCGAGTCGCCGTTCTGGACGCCGAATGTGTTTGCCGGCTCTCCGCAAATCGCCGATCCGCAATCGCTGATCTTCTCGCCGGCATTCTTCCTGGCTTATTTCAATCCGGCGCCAAGTCTGCGCGCGTTCGACACCTATGTGTTCGCCGTGATCCTGGCGGGCTGCTTCTCGGTGCTGATGCTGTTCCGGGATCGCGGCTGGCATCCGGCGGCGGCGGTGCTGGCGGCCTTCGGCTTCGGCTTCGGCGCTTCGGCGAATGCCCGCATTCAGCATGTGGGCCAGATCCAGGGGCTGGTGTTCTTTATGATTGCCCTCTGGCTGATCGCGCGGGCGCTGGACCGCCGTTCTGCCCTTTATGGCGCGCTTGCCGGCGTCGCCACAGGGCTGATGATCGTCGAGGCCGGTCAGGTGCAGTTGCTTGGCTGTTATTTTCTGACCGGCTATGTCGTGTGCCACTGGCTGACGGGCGAGGATGTACGCAGCCGCTTCGTGCAGTCGGTCATGCCCCTCGCGGCGGCGGCTGTCGTGACCGTCCTGCTGGCCGCTGTGCCGTTGCTCTTTACCTTTCTGTTCGGCAACGCCGCCAGCCGGGCGGAAATACCGTTCGAGCAGGTGCAACACGGTTCGCTGCATCCGGCCTCGTTTTTGACGGCCTTCATCGCGGATCTGTTCGGCGCGAATGACACCGCGGTGCCGTATTGGGGGCCGGGCTCGGGCCGATGGGTCGCCTATTCCGGGCTGCTGGCGCAGAATATGGGCCAGATTTATATCGGCATCCTGCCCATGCTGGCGTTGATCGCCTTCGGTCTGGTCAAGCGAAGGCTGTGGCGGCAGGAGATCCGTTTCTACAGCCTCGCACTTGGCTTCGGCATCGTCTATGCCCTGGGCGCCTACACGCCGTTTTTCCGGGTGCTGTATGAAATCATGCCCGGCGTGCAGCAATTCCGCCGTCCGTCCGACGCAACATTCTTCATCGGCGCCTTCATGGCCATCGTCGGCGGCTATGGTCTGCATGCTTTCCTGACCGAGGAGGAGGATCCGGGCCATCGCCGCTATCTGTGGCTTGCGGGCACTGTCGGCGCGGTCATGGCTCTCGCCTTCCTCGCCGGGGCGTCGGAGGGCAAGGTCGCGGTGACGGTCAAACCCGTTCTGATAGCGTGCCTGTTCGGTGCCGCGGGGTGCGCCGTTCTCATCGCCTTTGGCCGCATGCGCGCCGCGCCGCCCGTCGCCGCCGTTCTGCTGGCCGCCAGTTTCATGGTCGTGGACCTGGGCGTGAACAACAAGACCAATGAGTCGACCGGCCTCGCCTCACAAAGATATTCGGCGTTCCTGCCGAACAGCAACAACCGGACGGTGGCCTTTCTGCGCTCGAAGCTGATCCCCACGCCGACCGATCGCCGCGACCGGGTGGCGCTGCTGGGCATCGGCTTCGACTGGCCCAATGCAGGCCTGACGCACGGCTTCGATCATGTGTTCGGCTATAATCCCCTGCGGCTGCGGCAATTCGACGAGGCGCTCGGCGCGGGCGATACTGTTGCCGTGCCGGATCAGGTGCCGTTCAGTCCGCTGATGCCCTCCTACCGTTCGACGATGGCGGACATGCTGGGGCTTCGCTACATCGTCAGCCTGCTTCCGATCGAAAAAATCGACAAAAAGCTGTTGACGGGCGCTCTCACGCCGCTGGGCAGAACGCCGGACGGCTATCTTTACGAAAATCCGGGTGCGCTGCCGCGTGTGCTGTTCGCAACCAACTCGCGGCTGGTGGATTTCGCCACGCTGGTCAAGACCGGCCGCTGGCCGACGAGCTTTGACCCGCGCAGCACGGTTTTGCTGGAGATGCCGCCGGTGCGCGCTCCGGGCTATAGGCCGGGCGCTGCGGTCTCAGGGCCTTCATCGGCACGTTTGGCGAGCTATCACAACACGCAGATCGATGTCGATGTGGATGCCGCGAAAGATGGGTTTCTCGTGCTGAACGATGTCTGGCACCCCTGGTGGTTCGCTCAGGTCGACGGCAAGGAAACGGCCATTCTGCGCGCCAATGTGCTCTTCCGCGCCGTTCCGGTTCCTGCGGGTCACCACCATGTGCGCTTCACGTTCAGGCCGCTCGCGGGTGCGCTCATGGAATTGGGCATGCGATCCGAGACGCCAAGGAAGCTAACCAGATCGGCCGCCGCCGCGTGGCCAGCGCTCTAAGCTCACCGAGCGTTCGGCGCACAGATCGCGGAAGGCGTTGCTTGCCAGCCAGCCGAACTCGGCCTCACGGGCGGGCCGTATGGGATCGCGGGGCCTGGCTGGGCCGGAAGCCGCCGCGACATGGCACATGGCCAGCGGTGCATCGCCGCGCATGCCGGCCAGCCATCCGCGCCAGAGAATGGGGAGCTTTGCGTCCGGCGAAAAGCCGTAGACGCCGACGAAGTCGCTGTTGACCGGATGGCCGAACTCGCGCGCGAGTTTGGCGGTCCCCGCCGCGCCCAGCGCACCGATGGTCGCCGCTTTCGCTCCGCGCCAGCGCCGCGCCGTGCAAACGCGGATGCCGATCCTGGACGCCCCGGCACCATAACGGCGCCGCAGCGCATCGAAAAGCTGCGAGCGAATGCCCGGCAGTTGATGCACATGCTGATGGCCATCGACAAAATCCGGGGGTCGGCGAAGCGCGTGCTCGAACAGGTCGAGCTGCGTCTCGATCACATCGCTTATGGCGGGAATGTCCAGCCTCCCGGCATAAGACCGGGCAATGATGCCGGACAGGCCGGGCAGCGTCAGTCTCGACGCCGCGAATGCGCTGGTCAGATCCAGGTGAAGGCCGCAATCCGCCTTCTCCTGGCCGATCTGGCCGGCGGCTTTCGTCCAGCGCGGCGACAGCACCATGGCGCTTGCTGCCGTCACGATACCCTGGCCGATCAAGGTGAGGATGGCCCGGTCCACCCCTTCGTCCATCGCGTAGTCATCGGCATTGAGGATCAGCTGCCGCATGTGCCGCCGCTATTTTCGCGGGCTTGCGAAAGCCCAGCGTTTCGAGGCCAGATAGGTGGCCGCCGCGACCAGCAGCAGCACGCAAAATAGGATGGGCAGATAAAACCGCTCACCCAAGAGGCGCAAACCCGCCGCGAAGGCGGTTTGATTGAGGATGAAGGCCGAAACCGCCACGCAGAAGAACCGCAGCCGCGCCGCGCTGAGCGTCGCCGGGTCGGTCGGGAAGGTGAATTGGGAATGGCCGCCGAAGCTGACGAAGAACGCGACCGCGAACGCAGCGACGTTAGCGGTGAGCGCTGCCCAGGCGAATTTTTCCACCAGAATGGTGACGACAGTGAGATGCGTGGCCGCCGCCACGCAGCCGACGCAGAGAAAGGCGGTCAACTCCCGCCGCAACGGATGGCTGCTCAGATAGGCGAGGCTCATCGTCCCAGCGCCGCCGGTTCCGGCGGCACGAGCGACACCGAGGCGGCCGGAACGGCGCTGTCCTCGGCGATGATATAGAGCGGGCGCTGCTTCAGCTCTTCATACATGCCGGCAATATATTCCGCGATGAAGCCAAGCGCCAGGAGTTGCAGGCCCGAAAAGAATGTCATGCCCACAGCCAAGCGTGGCCCAGCCCGGCAGTTGATTGCCGACCAGGAAATATTCCAGCAGCAGATAGATGCCGAACAGGAACGACGACGCCGATATGCAGAATCCCAGGATCGACACCACCCGCAAGGGCGCGATGGTGAAGGCGGTCACGCCGGTCAATCCGAGACTGAAGAGCTGTAGCCATCCATATTTGCTGCTGCCGCCCGCGCGCGGCGCGGCGGTAAAGGGGATCATCGCCGTGCGGAACCCCACCCAGGCATAAAGCCCCTTCATGAAGCGCTTGCGCTCGGGCATGGCGTTGATCGCGTCGACCACATTGCGGCTGAGCAGCCGGAAATCCCCGGCATCGGGCGGAATGACGATGGAGCTGCCGGCCTGCATCAGCCGGTAATAGATGCGCTTGGCGACGCGCTTGGGCAGGCTTTCACGCCGGCCGGTCTGTACGCCGCAGATCAGCTCATAGCCTTCGCGCCATTTTTCAAGGAACGTCGCGAGCAGGGCAGGGGGGTGCTGGCCGTCCGAATCCATCAGAATGACAGCGTCGCCCCGCGCCGCGCTCAGGCCAGCCGACAGCGCCGCTTCCTTGCCGAAATTGCGCGAGAAGCGCAGATAGCGCAGCATCGGCCAGCGGCCTTTGAGAAACAGCATCGAATTGCGGGTGCCGTCCGTGCTGCCATCGTCGACGATGATGATCTCGATGGTTTCGTTCTTGAGCGCATCGGCAATGGCGGGGATAAGCCATTGTAGCGCCTCGCTTTCGTTGAAAGCCGGCAGCACCACCGAGATCAGGGAGAAATGGGACGGATTACCAACCATCGGAAGAGCCACTCGAACCTCATACCGCCGGACAGACGGGCGGCTCGGCAACGCGAAATGCTGCCCGGTGACCAATCCGCGGGCAAATCTGTAACAAATCATACCGAGCCAAGGTGAACGCGACGTGAAGCGCCGGCCCGGCCGTGTTGGCGGACTTGTGGCGAACACCTATAGGCGGAAATTGTTGCAATGTTGGCAAGGGCCGCCGCGCCCAGGCGCCAAGCATTTCGCCATTGCATTTGATGGCGTTTGCGCCATCCTGCTCACCATCCCGCAGATCGGCCCTTCGGAGAGCCAGAATGACGTCCCAATCCGCGCAATACGCTTTCGCTCCGCCCGCCATCCCCGCCTTGCCAGTCGAGGGGAAGGACGCGCTATTCCCAATCCACCGCATCTATTGCGTCGGGCGCAACTATGCCGATCATGCGATCGAAATGGGGCACGATCCCTCCCGCGAGGCACCGTTCTTCTTCCAGAAGAACCCGGATTGCGTGCTGCCGCCCGGCTCCGACTTTCCCTATCCGCCCGCAACGCGCGACGTGCATTTCGAGATGGAGTTGGTGGTGGGGCTTAGCGGCGGGGGCGCCGATATTCCGGTGGAGCGCGCGCTCGACCTGGTCTTCGGCTATGCAGCCGGCATCGACATGACCCGCCGCGATCTGCAAGGCGAGGCGAAGAAGGCGGGCCGCCCCTGGGAAATCGCCAAGGCCTTCGAGGCGTCGGCGCCTTGTTCGGCGATCGTGCCGGCCAGCGGGATCGGGCATCCGGTATCTGGGCGGATCTGGCTGGCGGTCAACGGCGTGGTCCGGCAGGATGGCGACCTCGCCCAGATGATCTGGAAGGTGCCCGAGGTGATCGCCTATCTCTCCGGGCTGTTCACGCTGCGGCCCGGCGATCTGATCTTCACCGGAACGCCTGCCGGCGTGAGCGCCGTTGCGCGCGGCGACCGGCTGCATGGCGGGGTCGAAGGCATCGGCGACCTCGAACTCAGCGTCATCTGAGCCGGTCCGCCCCTATCGTCATCCGAGCAATCCGCTTATGAGGTGTGTTTAGTATAGTTCTGTCATCCCCGCCGTCGCTCATACCGCGATATGGGGCTCCAACGGCGGTCTTGGATCACCCCCTCTCCCGTGGGGAGAGGGCCGGGCAAGCATCTGTGTTCGGAGTTAAGCATGGATCGGTTTCCAGAGGCGATCCTGCTTGATGAGGGTGTTGGCGAGCACGGCGAGCTTTCTTGCGACGGCGACGAGGGCGACCTTGGCGCGTTTTCCTTGGGCGGTGAGGTGAAGGTAGAAAGCTTTCATGCCAGGATCGCAGCGGACTTCGGCGAGGGCGGCGAGGTACAGGGCGCGTCTTGGGGCCGACCTGCCGCCGCCGATCGAACGCAGGCCTTGACGCTGTCCGGAATCGTTGGCGATGGGGGCGAGGCCCGCGAGCATGGCGATTTACTTTGCGTTGCAGTCGCCGAGTTCAGCGAGCATGGCAACCAAGGTGGCCGTGACGACGGGACCAAAGCCTGGGATGGACAGCAAGATCTGCCGGCGGCGCAAAAGCGCGGGCTCGGCGGCGATGATGCGCTGGATCTCGGCTTCGAGCTTGGCGACGTCGCTATCGATCTGGGCCTTTCGGCGCTTGAGCAGCCGTATTGGCAACGGGTGATTGCTGGCGCCGATCTGGTTGGCGATCCCGGTTCCTTGGGCGATGGCGGCGGCGCGCGCAGCCACGAGTTCCTTCAAGGTTTCAATGATTTCGGGAGGCGGCGAGGCGGCGTCCGGCTTAATCGCCATCGCGTAGACAGCCAGCACGCGGGCGTCGATGCGATCGGTCTTGGCGGCCTGGCCTATCGATTTGGCGAATTGCCGTGTGCGGTAGGGATCGGTGACGGCAACCTTGAAGCCGCCGGCGTGCAACGCGAGATGCAGTTGCCGATGCCACTTGCCGGTGGCTTCGAGCGCGATCAGCACCGCCCGTTTGCCCAGACGGCGCGCCAGCAGCTGGTGGCCCGGGCCGCTGTTGGCCACGCGCCAGCTTTCTTCCGAGGGCAGGATATGGACGTCGAGCCAGCTTTTGCTCACATCGATTCCCACGTACAGTTCACCCACGGCTTTGCGTTCGGACACATCCTTGCCTTGCATGCGGGACTTGCTCCCCATCATCTGTTCAGGACAAAAGCCGAGGACGGACGGACCAAGCTCACCCGCGGTGCCTCGCACCCAAGGGGCAACGGTCCCGTTCGCCCGACCAGTCTCGACTGAGTCGGCATTTCGAAACATGCAAGGGTGTGTAGAGCCTCGATGGAAGCCGTTGACTCCCCTCACCCGGCGCTTGCAGCGCCGACCTCTCCCCGTGGGAGAGGTGAAAGCCAGGCACCTATGTTAGCGCGTACGCGCCTATCGTGAGGAAATGCTTTGCTGATCGTGCCCCAGACTGCCGGAACTGAGCAGCGACGGCTGTCGCTTCATCGGATATGACGAGCATTTTCACGGCGGCGGGCTTATATCGAGACATATGCTGGAGCACGGGATGGCTGCTGACGCAATGCAGCGATCGATCGAGCGGGCCCAATCTGATCGACGCACATCAGCTCGGCGAGTCCGAGCACCGGCCGGGCGTTCACCGGATTGCCAGTGATATTGAAACGAAAGATTGAGAATGGCAGATCCCTATGACGTTCTTGGCGTGGCGCGGGACGCCTCGCAAGCCGACATCCGTAAAACCTATCGGCGCCTCGCCAAAAAATACCACCCCGATCTCAATCCAGGCGATGCGAGCGCCGAAAAGCGCTTCAAGGAGCTATCCGGCGCGAATTCGATCATCGGCGACGAGGACAAGCGGGCGCGCTTCGACAAAGGCGAAATCGACGAGACCGGCGCCGAACGGCCCGAGCAGCAATTCTATCGCTATCAAGCCGAGCGCGAGCCGGGTTTCAAATATTACCGGCAGACGGAATCCGGTGGAGCGGAGGATTTCGGCGACATCTTCGCCGACCTTTTCGGCGCGCGCGGCGCGGGCGGGCAAGCAGGTTTTCGCGCGCGCGGTGCGGACATCCAATATACGCTTCCGGTCGATTTCCTCGAAGCGGTGAACGGGGCAAAAAAATCCGTCACGATGCCCGATGGCAAGAGGCTCTCCATCACCATCCCGGCCGGATTAAAGGACGGGCAGACGCTGCGCCTGCGCGGCGAGGGCCGGTCCGGCGTCGGCGGCGGCGAAAACGGCGACGCATTGGTCACGGTCCATGTCGGCGAACATACCGTCTTTACCCGCGACGGCGATGTGATCCGGTCAGCCCTGCCGATCACCCTCAATGAGGCCTTGTCCGGCGCCAAGGTGCGTGTCCAGACGGTGTCCGGGACGGTGAATGTCACGGTCCCAAAGCGCTCCAATACCGGCGACATCCTGCGTCTGCGCGGCAAGGGGGTGACGAACCGCGCCACCGGCAAGCGCGGCGACCATTTTGTCGAGCTGCGCGTTATGCTGCCGAAATCCGGGAGCGACGAATTGGCAAGCCTCGTTGCGGATTGGGAGCGCGAGCATCCGTATGATCCGCGTGTAGGCAAGGAGACCGTGTCATGATCGGAGAGGCTGAACTTTGCGCGATGTTCAAGGTGCTTGATACCGACACGCTGCGCGAGTGGCTGGCGGCCGGGCTGGTGCGCGGCGCGGGGGCCGGTCCGGTAAGGTTCGATGAGGCCGATGTCGCACGGGTCCGGCTCATCTGCGAATTGCGCTACGACCTTGACGTCGAGGAGACGAGCCTGCCGCTCGTGCTGTCGCTGGTGGATCAGCTTTATGATCTGCGCCGCTCGATGCGGGCCATCGCCGTGGCGGTTTCCGAGCAACCGGGCGAGGTGCGGGTGCAAATCAGCGCGCGCGCCCGACGTCACCTCAGACCGGCGGAGTGAACACAGCACCACGGCGCGTTCCTACGCCGCTTCCATTTTAGCAGACCTACGGCGGCAGCTAAGGCCCGATCGGTTTAGATGCGTGGCCGTGGAATTTTCTGTCACCCCGGACGACGCGAAGCGGAGATCCGGGGCCTAATCCCAACCGCTTTAGAGCACGATCGCTTTAATCAGAATTGGTTTGGGATTCCCAAAATGATCGAACAGTGATTCATCATCTGCGCTGGAGAGCGGGCCAGCGCAGATGGCGAGACCTTATTCCATTGATCTTCGCGAGTGGGTGATTGCGCGCGTCCTGGCCGGTGACGGCATCCGCGCTGTCGGCGCCGCTTTTGAGGTCGACCCGTCGGTCGTTTCGAAATGGTCGAGCCGGTTGCGGGCAACCGGGAGCGTGGCGCCGGGCCAGATGGGCCGCCACAAGCCGGTGATCTTGGCGGTGCATCCGGGACTTTGTTCATGCCCGCTTTGCTCAGGAGCCGGCCCTGACTCTGCGCGGCTTGATTTTAGAGCTTGCGGAAATTGGCGTCCAGGTGAGCTATGGCGCGGTCTGGGACTTCGTGCATGCCGAGGGCTTGAGCTTTAAAAAAAACGACCGTCGCCAGCGAGCAGGATCGTCCGGACGTCGCCCGGCGGCGAGTGCAGTGGAAAAAATACCAGGCGCAGATTGATCCGGCTCGCCTCGTCTTCATCGACGAAACCTGGACCAAGTCCAACATGGCGCCGCTGCGAGGCTGGAACGCCCGCGGCAAGCGCCTGATCGGCAAGGCGCCACACGGCCACTGGCGCACCCAGACCTTCCTGGCCGCACTACGCTGCGATCGCATCGAGGCGCCTTGCGTCTTCGATGGTCCGATCAATGGCTTGAGATTCCTTACCTATGTGCGGGCGTTTCTTGTGCCCAGCCTCAAACCCGGCGATGTCGTTGTGATGGACAATCTCGGCCGCCACAAAGGAAAAGCCGTTCGCCAAGCCATCCGCAGCGTAGGTGCCAAGCTTTTGTTCCTCCCGCCCTACTCACCCGATCCCCGCCTCCGCGGGGGACAAGCCTCAACCCGATCGAGCAGGTCTTTGCCAAGCTCAAACACTGGCTTCGACGGTCCGCGGAGCGCACTGTTGATGCGGTCTGCACCTGCATTGGAAAACTGCTCGAGCACATCCCCGCCAGCGAATGAACTACCTGATCAACGCAAGGCTACGCTTCCACCTGAACCGATCAGGCTCTAGAGCGGGATCGGATTAGGCGGAATTGGAAAATTGGGATTCTCTTCCTTCGCGAACAGTGATTCATCATCGGTGCTGGAGAGGAGGCCGGCATGGATGGGGAAGCCTTATTCGATCGATCTTAGGGAACGTGTCGTCAAGCGCGCGGCTGCGGGCGAAAGCATTCGCGCTATTGCGGCGGCGTTCGAAATCAGTCCGTCGGCGGTGTCGAAATGGGCTGGAAGGCAGCGGGCGACGGGGAGCGTCGCGCCGGCTCAGATGGGTGGCTATAAGCCGGTGATCTTGGCAGCGCATCGCGATTTTATTCACGCCCGCTTTGCTGAGGTGCCCGAGTTGACCTTGCGCGGGCTGAAAAAGGATCTGGCCGAGCTCGGCGTCAAGGTGAGCTATGGCGCGGTCTGGAGCTTCGTCCATGCCGAGGGCCTGAGCTTCAAAAAAAACCGCGGTCGCAAGCGAGCAGGACCGGCCCGACGTCGCCCGGCGCCGCACGCAATGGAAAAAATACCAGGCGAAAATCGATCCCACGCGGCTCGTCTTCATCGATGAGACCTGGACCAAGACGAATATGGCGCCGCTGCGAGGCTGGAGCGCTTGCGGCAAGCGCCTGATCGGCAAGTCGCCTCATGGTCACTGGCGAACCCAGACGTTCCTCGCCGCATTGCGCTGCGACCGGATTGAGGCGCCTTGCGTCTTTGATGGGCCGATCAACGGCGTGAAATTCCTCACCTATGTCCGGGAATTCCTTCTGCCCAGCCTGAAGGCTGGCGACGTTGTGATTATGGACAATCTCGGCAGCCACAAGGGACGGGCCGTTCGCCAAGCCATCCGCAGCGTCGGCGCGAAGCTCTTCTTCCTGCCGCCATACAGTCCCGATCTCAACCCCATCGAACAGGTCTTTGCCAAGCTCAAACACTGGCTCCGAAAATCCGCAAAGCGCACGGTCGAGACCGTCTGCGATCGCATTGGATCATTGCTCGATGACTTCCCGCCCAACGAGTGCAGAAACTATCTCGCAAACTCGGGGTATGCTTCCAATTAAAGTGATCCCGCTCTAGCATTACAGTTGCATTTTTCCTGCGGCTCTGAATCCATGGGTAACCATGATTCGGGGGTGCGAATCGCGCAAGATCTGCCGGCATCGGACTGGACGTGCCTGTCGGCGGGCGAAGGCACCAAGGGGAAACGCCTCCATGACTGGGCCTATCTGGAACTGGCCAATCTCGATGCCGCCGACTATGGTTGCAGCCATACTGGTCTGTGGACGCGCGGCCTCCTGATCCGGCGCAACATCGTCGATGGCGATCTGGCCTTCTTCTCGACGTGGTGCCTAGCCGGAACCGCCATAGAAACCCTGGTCGGCATTGAGGGCCACCGTTGGGCTATCGAGGACAGTTTCGAGACAGCCAAGACCGAGCTTGGCCTCGACCATAATGAAACTCGCTCCTGGCACGGATGGCATCGGCATGTGTCGCTCGTCATGCTTGCCTTCGCCGTGATGGCGACCATCCGCCATCACGCGAACGCCATGCCGCCCCCAAAAATGATGCGCCGCAAGACCAGGCACTGATCCGCTGGTCGGTCCAGGAAATCCGCCGCATCGCTACAAAACTGGCCCAACGGCGCATTCGACCTGCCCGCATCATCGCATGGTCACTCTGGCGACGAGCCCATCAGGCCGCTGCTCAGCGCGCGCATCTGAAATCAAAAATGCAACTGTAATGCTAGAGCGCGATCAGGTAAAGTGGAATCCGGTTTACCGTCCGATCGCGCGCCAGGCAAAGATCTGGAGCGGGCCACAACGGAAAGATGATTCCACCTAAAGCGATCCCGCTCTATACGTCGCTCCAGCCCTCCCTGAAAACCGGGATTCAACATCTACTCATGATGTCAGGGACGCGAAAGTTTGGGCTGCCACAAATCCGAAGTGTGGCAAAGGATACGTTTCATCTAATATACAAAACTCGAGTGTAGGCGCAGCAATAATTCAAGATAAAAATGCTCTAACTTGTCTGCTCATCCTGCGAATCTCTCGCTTTATCTTGTCGCGTGATGGTAGCCGAGGGCGGGTACTTGGCATTTTCCCAGCGCATTTGCCAATTCTACCCGCAGCACGGACACGCCTGAGAACCGAACACTCGGCAGGCGTGAAATCGCCAAGACCGCGTGCGTTCAGCCAGGGGCTCTCTATTCCTCTCAGCAAGTGAAACTCGAACATCGTGAACCCGTAGGCTTCCCAGGCCGACTTCCCATCGTCGGTCGCAAGGAGACCCATGCACAAGTGGTTCGCCGCCCAGAACGCGACTGGCGATACGTGACCAGTCAAAGACCAGAGGTACAGCGATATTTCCACGGTAAGATTAAACCTTGGATCGGTCGGAGATAAACGGGAACCAAAAGCCAAGAAGAAATCGTCCACAGAAATGTTCGCCATTAAATCAAGAAGTATATCTAGAAACTCATTTCGATCCCTGGTAGATGCTGAAGGCGAGGGTGCGCTTGTATTGTCGTGCACTCGAAATCGTACGAGCTTTTCCTCCAAAATATGGAACTCTGAATGCCTCAGAATGGCGAGCCACATTTTGTAGTCGGGGAGTTGCCTGAACCGATTGTCGTAAAGGCCGACATCATCGTAGACGCTTCGACGAACCAAAACCGAGGGATGACAGAAGCAATTGCCATTCTCCACGAGCCATCTGATCCATGCATGGCGGGACCTATTCTTAACGCGGAATACATCGCAAAATCCCAATTCCGGGTCGAGTTCTTCCCCGTATTTTCCAATCCAGGAAACATTTGTAAATACGGCGCCAATATTCGGGTCTTCCACAAGCCAACGGAGTTGCGCTTCCAGCTTAGTGGGTTCCCAAAGATCATCAGAATTACATATCGAGATCAGCGGGAACCGTGAGGCCCTGATCCCGACGTTAAGGCTCTCGCTGCCGCCTCGATTATGCTCCAGCGCAATAATCCTGAGACGGGGATCGTCGAGCTGACGCAAGCGAGCCAGACTATCGTCGGAGGAAGCATCGTCGACGACGATGACTTCCTGAATGGCCGCCGTTTGGCTGAGGACGCTCGCAACGGCGTCCACAATGTAAGGCGCGTGATTGTACGAAGGCACAATAACCGAAATGTCAGTCATTCTTGGCCTCAAGACGGAGAGCCTCTGCACGGCGGGTGATGTTCTGATTGTAACGCGCTGGCAAATGCGCCTTCATGGCCAGCAAGGTCTCAATTGTCTTTTCGCTCTTATGTTTGTTATTGAGGGAGGACCAGGTGCCCCGCTGGGATATGTGATAAGTCGACAGAACTTCAGGAAAAAAGTCCATGCCGGGCGCCCGAGCGGCCAAAATTGTATTCACCAGCCAGTCGTAACCGAAGCTTCCTCGCGTTTCAGCAAGTATATCCCGGAGCGCGGAAGTTTTGTACACGCAATTTGTGAACGAGGCAGGTGAGTTTTCCTCGATGAGGTCGAAAGCAGAAATCCTCGAATAGCGATTTGGGTCCAGTCGCGCGGCACCGAGGTGGTATTGGCTTCCGTTTTTTACCAAAAAATGATTGAAGCAAGATAAAATATTGGATTTAGAAAGTAGCGTCATGAGAACTTGGAGTCTTGTATTCGAAATCCATATGTCATCCCCTTCGATTGGGGCCACAAATTCACTATCGCATATGCTCAACAGTTTTCTATAGTTCCCCATGACGCCAAGATTTTCTGAATTTTCTATAAGCTGTATGTTATTGTACCTTTCTGCCCAGCCAGCAGCCTTCTTGGCGGATTGGTCAGTCGATGCGTCATCGGAGATCAGGACGCGGATACTTCGAAATATGGATTGCCGGATGACAGATTGCATCGCAGCATCCAATGTATCTTCATTATTGTACACTGGAATAATAACATTAATCATTTACGATGGACTCAGAATGGACCTTAATACTGCAGCAATATTTTCGACGTCGCCCTTGCTTACACCGCTATGAAAGGGAAGTGCTAATACGTCACGGCTCGCCTGACGAGCGACCGGAATCGCCGCGTCTTGTGGCTGGCTGTAGCCAAAAGACGCATCGCTGGTAAGAGGGTAGAAATATTTCCGCGCAAGAACGCCCCGCGCCTTTAATTGCGCCTGAGCTTGATCGCGTAAGCGCGCGTTGTCGGGATGAAATCGTATGATGTAATATATATCGGTGGCGCTATCCTCGGGGCCAGGGAATAGAGAAATGCCGGAGACGCTTGCCAGAACATCATTGTAGACCTCCCGCAAGGCGGACCGCGCGCGCCCCTCTTCCCCGATCTTGTCCAAGACGGCCAATCCCATTGCTGCGGATAATTCGGACATCTTCGCGTTTGTACCGCACTGGGTTATCGAATCTTCGGACTCGATACCGAAGTTTCTAAGCCCCCGGAGCTTCTCGGCCAGTTCCGAACTCGAAGTCTCAATCGCGCCTCCCTCTCCGGTGTGAAACATCTTTGTTGCATGAAAGCTGTAAGCGACAGCATTGCCGAAATGGCCGATCGGCGTGCCGCGAAAAGCGGCGTTAAAGGAATGTGCGGCGTCGTAAACGACCGCGAGGCTGTGCTTATCGGCGATCTTCTGGATGGCTTCGACGTCGCAAATGCGCCCGTATACGTGGACGCCCAGGATCGCCTCTGTCCGAGGCGTAATGGCGGCTTCGATTTGGGCCGGGTCAATTGTGAGGTTGTGAGGATTGATATCCACGAAAACGGGCTGCGCGCCTGCCCAGACGATCGCATGCGTGGTCGCGCAAAAGGTGAATGGAGTGGTGATAACCTCGCCTTTTACGCCGAGCGCTTGCAGGGCGAGCTGAAGCGCGATCGTCCCGTTGCTGACGAGGATGAGATTGCGAGCAGCGACCAACTCCCGCAAGCGCAATTCAAGCAGGGACAGGAGCGGGCCGTTATTTGTGAAGCGGCGTTCCGCGAAGGCGATACGCAGGTAGCTCGTAAATCGATCAAAATCCGGGATGATCGGTTGAGAGACAGTTAGCATTTGGTTCTCCGCAGCGACCTGGCAGGCACACCGACAACGACGTCCCCGCCGATAACGTCGCGTATGACGACCGCACCGGCGCCGATGACGGATTTCTTCCCGATCGTGATGGGCCGCTCGGGCGTGCCGTTCAAAATCGTGGCACCGGCGCCGACGAAAACCTGGTCTTCCACCCGCACGCGTCCAGCCAAAGTGCAGCCTGGAGAAATACTGACAAAAGCCCCGATCTTACTCTCGTGCGATATTGTTGAGCCAACGTTGACGATGGTGCTTCTGCCCAGCGTTACTTCCGCGGATATGCAGCATCCGGATAAGACTTGCACGCCGGATGTCGGAACAAAGTCGTGTGAAATGAAAGCTCGCGAGCTGATGAACCAACCTTCCTCACCGACCCGGTCTCCCATTGTTTGAGCGATCCGCATCCTCTGAGACGGGTCGCCCACCGCAATGAGCCAACGGGCTTTGGGATGTCGAAGGCAGGCGGTGTCGAAATTTAAAACGTCAAAGCCGGCCTGCTGACGGTCCGGATTGAAGTCGTCGACGAGGCAGAGGACGGAGTCCCTGCCTAAATCGAAGATCAGTTGGGCAACAAGGTCTTTGGCATGGCCGCCGGCTCCATAAATGCAAAATTGATTCACTTCGCTTAATTCGCTTTGCCGTGATGTCAAAGAATAATTGCCAGGACATGGTGCAACCATAAATTGCACCGCTTGAGACTGCAATATTTTTCTGGGAGCGGTCATTTTTTGCGGGCAGGTATTGAAAGGGTGTGGATCGATCAGTAAAATCCCCAATTTGGGGGATGCGCAGTTCACAAGCATCCTCGTATGCGCGTATTCACATGCGCGGCAAGTCGTGTGTTGTACGCGGTCCCATGAGCCTCGCTCATCCAGGCCAGCGTGAGATTGGCAAACTTGTTGGATAAGGTCGCCGGGAGGCTCCCGCAACGTGCTCGGACTTATCAAGGACCAGCCTGCCCGGGCCGCTGCGAGGTGGACCGCCCAGGTCGTTCGGGGACGTTCTGTCCAGCCGCCCGTAATTGTTAGGGACGGTAATAGATCTACGCTGTTCTTCCTCGCGTCGGGTGTCCACATCCTCACAATTGAGCGGCGGTTGGCGGGCCTGCCGTTCGCCAAGATTACGCGTGAGGACGGGACGCCGGCCGTCGACGAGTTTGTGCCCACGCTCGCGAGAACGGTTTACCTCGTAGAAACCCTGTCGCATGAGGTGGTGCTACGCGCGGATGTGCAGGGGCTTCAAGGGATCGAGTGCCGCTCGGCGCGAATTACGGACTTGCCGCAAGTTCTTCGGCAGCATTGGGAAAAGACCAAGCTCGGCGTTAGCCTCGGTGCGGGAGTATTCATTCTGCCGTTGCTCGGTGGGGCCGGCAGCGATGCGCGCGAATTGTTGCGCTCCCTCAGGCGGCTCGATCGGCTCGGATTCGGCATCGGCAACAGCAATCTCAGTGAGACATTGCGCGGAGATCGCGACCACGAGGATGCGGCGGAAACCACAATCGCAGCAGGCGCCGAGGAAACGCGCATCGGCTTCCATCTGCATCTTCATTACCCAGAGCTATGGCCGGAATTCGCGGCACGGCTGCTGCACGTCAAACGTGCCTTTCGGCTAATTGTGACCCTGACCGAAGATAATCCGGGCCTGCGTGATCGCATTGCCGGCGAATTCCCAGGGTCCAGCGTGTTCGTATACGAGAACCGCGGGCGCGATGTCGGGCCTTTTCTACAAACATGGCGCGACGGACACTTCGGCGGTTTGGATCTCATTTGCAAGATGCACGGAAAACGTACTGGCGTCAGCGGACCGACGGCCCTACTCGGAGCGATCTGGCGAAGAGCGATGACCCAGGATCTGATGGGCTCCAGCGCAATCGTAAATGCCAACATTGCGATGTTTCGGGACGCGCGCGTGGGCATGGTCGGGTCTGAACGCGTTCGCTTTCCAAATTCCTATGTGAACGAGCAATCGGCATGGGGGATGAACAAAGACGCGACCCTCGCTCTGGCACGCCGAATTGGGATTGGCCCGCAAAGCTGCCGGCTTGATTTCTTCGGTGGGACAATGTTTTGGATCAGACCTGAGCTGTTGGAGCTTCTCAGGCCACTGAACCTCTCGTTGGCTGACTTTCCAGAGGAAACCGGACAGGCCGACGGGACTTTGCAGCATGCGCTGGAACGTCTGTTTGGTGTGCTCCCGGCTGCTGCCGGCATGAAGATCGAAGTCGCGGATCGAAAGTGCGCCGCATCCGGTCATAGTCCGCTTGTCGTCAGCAGCTGAGGGCAGAGCCTCAGGCGCACCGAACCTACCGGAAGCAGTTCAACCGTTGTTGTACAGCGACATCCGCGGGCAGAGGCCTCAACGTGATCATCGCCTCGGCGCCGTCAATCGTTAGACCGATAATTACGGGCGCCGGGTGCGCTCCGCACGATGCGAGCCGCCGAGTCACAGAGCTGTTTCTGGAACCGAGCGCCGCCTGAATAAGCCGCTAAGCCGTGGAACATGCGGCCGACGAGCCCGCACATGAACAGCAGCGGAATGAACACCGCGAGCAGCGAGGCGGTCAGCGAGAGCACCGTAAAGCCGATCTCCGAGGCGCCGCGGAAGGCCGCGGTCCTGGCGTCCTCGCCGGCTTCCCTATGCCGCGCGATGTTCTCGATCATCACGATGGCGTCGTCGACCACAAAGCCTGTGCCGATGGTCAGCGCCATCAGCGAAAGGTTGTCGAGGCTGAACCCGGCCAGCCACATCACGGCGAATGTGCCGATCAGATCGAACCGGCGTTTTGTCTTAAAGGTTCGCCTTTTGACGCAGACCATTTCGTAAATATCAATACTTCTGAAAGGTCTTGGGTGTCTATGTTTGTATGCTCTTGCTTTTACATCAATCTATACTGAGACTTACATCTTTGTAAGTTGAAATGGACGCCCTCAAGCATATTTTAGCTGTGCCGCTCACTCGGATAGAGGGGCGCTGAGAGCGAAAGTCCCGTTCACATCGGACACGGCCGATCGCAGAAAATTACAGGAGTTTGCAACGTTTAAGAGGCTCATGATCCCGCTCGCCATCCTCGGAATGTTGGCGAGTTCCAGCGCAGTTTTTGCCGTCCCACGGCAGTCGGACACTTATCGGAACATGCAGCATAGGACTGGCGTTGCCGAGGCTCGGGCGCACGCTCCCTGGAACCTGCCCGAGGGGTGGCCGCAGAGCTGAAACGCCACGTGTCCCACTTCCAGCGCGTTGGTTCGCAACAACAGGAGAGTGTCATGTCCAAGAAATTTCTTGTCCCGCTTGCATTGCTCGGCGTCCTCGCCGTGTCCGGCTCAGCTTTCGCGGCCGACCAGGCGACGGGCGAAATCAAGACCCTCAATGCTGCAAACCATCAGTTCACGCTATCCGATGGTTAGAAATTCAGCGTTACCAAGGATGTGAACCTGAGAGATTTCGAGATTGGTCAGACGGTCGATGTGACCTACGATATCAAAAATGGACGGAAGATGGCGTCGTCCATCGACGAAACCGAACCGGAAGTATTCAAAGATAACGAACAAGGCGGCCACCACGACAGCGGGCGTCGGTAATATCAGTCTCTGATATAACAGGGCTCCGATTTTAGTTTTTTTCGGGGCTCTTTTCTATTGAGTGGCTTGCATAACGTAGTCGGCAGAGGGACATTATTGTGGACGCAACTGACCATTCTCCGCCTCGCTCTGGTTCGAAGAAGATCGTTGTTCTGATCGTCCTTGCGTTGGCCCTCGGCGGCTATCTCGGTTGGCGCTATTATTATGGCAATGCTGGGACGCCAAAATCTGCGGGGCCGGGGACGCAAAGCTCTGTCGCCATCCCGGTTACCGTTGCGCAAGCCCAAGCCTCCGACTTTCTCGTCTATCTGAACGGCCTCGGCACGGTCCAGCCTTACCAGACGGTCACCGTTCGCAGCCGCGTCGATGGCGCGATAACCAAGGTCGCTTTCAGACAGGGCCAGATGGTCAAGGAAGGCGATATTCTCATCGAGATTGATCCGCGCCCCTATCAGGCCGCGCTGGATCAGGCGATTGCGAAGAAGGCGCAGGACGAAGCCAATCTGAAAAACGCGCAGATCGACCTGCAACGCTATACCACCCTCGCCAAGACGGAATCCGGCTCTCGCCAGCAGCTGGATACCCAGCAGGCGGCGGTCGACCAGATTGCCGCACAGATTAAGGGCGACCAGGCCGCGATCGACAACGCCCAGACGCAGCTGAGCTACGCCACCATCCGCGCTCCGCTCTCGGGGAAAACCGGCTTCCGCCTCGTCGATACCGGCAATATCGTGCATGCGACCGACACGGCCGGCATCGTGACGATCGTGAAGCTGCAACCGATCTCGGTCGTATTCACCGCGCCGGAAGATGCGGTGCCGGAAATCAACAAGGCGCTCGCCGGAGGCGCCGTGCCGGTGACGGCTCTGAGCTCTGACGGGTTGCGCACGCTTGGCGAAGGCCATCTGGCAATCGTCAACAACGCGGTCGACCAAGCGAGCGGAACCATCAGCATGAAGGCGACCTTCGAGAACAAGGACAACATCCTATGGCCGGGCCTTTCAGTCGCGACGCGGTTGTTGGTCGAGACACTGAAGCAGGTGATCGTGGTGCCTGAAAATGCCGTCCAGCGCGGGGCGAACGGCCTTTATACATTCGTCGTCGGCGACGAAAACAAGGTCCAGATCCAAGCCGTCGAAGTGGCTCAGGAGGGGCACGGGTCCTCGGTCGTGTCGAAGGGTTTGTCGCCCGGCCAAAAAGTGGTAACCGCGGGGCAATACCGCTTGCAGCAAGGCTCTCTGGTCAATCCCAGCGAGGCAGCAGCGCCTGCGGCGCAAGCGGCAAACACGACGCCTGTGAAGGAGCCTTGATCATGAAGGGTAGTATCTCTGAGCCCTTCATCCGGTATCCGATCGCCACATCGCTGTTGATGGTGGGCATATTGTTCGTCGGCATCGTCGCCTATCCGCAATTGCCGATCGCGCCGCTGCCGCAGGTGGACTTTCCAACCATTCAGGTCTCGGCGCAACTGCCCGGCGCCAGTCCCGAGACGATGGCGTCCGCCGTCGCCCAGCCCCTGGAGTCGCAATTCGCGCAGATTCCCGGCGTCGCGCAGATGACATCGACAAGCACGCTCGGATCGACCGCAATCACCATTCAGTTCGCCCTCGACCGCGCCATCGACGCGGCGGCCAATGACGTGCAAGCGGCGATCAACGCGGCCGGAGGTCAGCTGCCTAAAAATCTGCCGAGCCCGCCGACTTACCGCAAGGTCAATCCGGCGGATTCGCCCATTCTGCTGCTCTCGGCAACCTCCGACACCCTGCCGCTCACCGAGGTCGACGACAATGTCGAGACCAAGCTCGCGCAGCAGATCAGCCAGATTTCGGGCGTCTCTCAGGTGTCCGTTGGCGGTCAGCAGAAACCCGCCGTCCGCATTCAGCTCGATCCGGCCAAGCTTGTTGCGAAAGGCCTGTCGCTGGAGGATGTGCGATCGCAACTTTCCTCCTCCACCTCCGACAGCCCAAAAGGCGCGGTCGACGGTGCGACGCGCTCCTTCACCATCTACACCAACGACCAGCTCACGCAGGCGAAAGCCTGGAACGATGTCATTGTCTCCTACACCACCAACGGGCCGCTGCGCGTCCGCGATATCGGCGCCGCAGTTACGGGTGCGCAGGATTCCAAGCAGGCCGCATGGGCCGACGGCAAGCGCGGTGTCTTCCTGATCGTCTTCAAGCAGCCCGGCGCCAACGTGATCTCGACCGTCGACAGCATCATGGCCAAATTGCCCAGCCTCACCGCCGCGATGCCGCCGGCGATCAAGGTTTCCGTTCTGAGCGACCGTACGCAGACGATCCGGGCGTCGGTCCATGACGTGCAGATCACCCTGCTGATTACGATTGCGCTCGTGGTGATGGTGATTTTCGTCTTTCTGCTCAGCCTATGGGCGACGATCATCCCCAGCATCACGGTGCCGCTGGCGCTGCTCGGCGCCTGCGCGCTGATGTGGCTGGCCGGCTATAGTCTCGACAATCTGTCGCTGATGGCGCTGACGATTTCCGTCGGCTTCGTGGTCGATGATGCGATCGTGATGCTCGAAAACATCACCCGCTATATCGAGGAGGGGGAAACGCCCTTCAACGCCGCGCTCAAAGGGTCGCAGGAGATCGCTTTCACCATCCTGTCGATCAGCATCTCGCTGATTGCGGTGCTGATTCCGCTGCTTTTGATGGGCGGCATCATCGGACGGCTGTTCCGTGAATTCGCGGTGACCTTGTCGATGACCATCATCGTCTCGGCGTTCGTCTCATTGACGCTGACGCCGATGATGGCCTCGCGTTTCCTCACGCCGCCAAAGGAAGGGCATCGCGGGCGCCTTCAGGCGCTGAGCGAGCGCGGTTTCGCCTCGCTCATGAAAGCCTATGGGCACGGCCTCGATCTCGTGCTCAGATTTCGTTTCATCACCTTGCTTGTGTTCCTCGCCACCCTCGCTCTTTCCGTCTACCTGTTCGTGATCATTCCCAAGGGCTTCTTCCCGCAGCAGGACACCGGGCTGATCACCGGCATATCCGAGGCCGCGCAGGACGTCTCCTTCGCAAACATGATGCGGCATCAGGAGGCGCTCGGAGAGATCGTGCTGAAAGATCCGGCCGTCGATCATATCGCAATGGCCGTCGGCGGCGGCGGAGGCGGCAACGCGCTGAACACGGGGCGAATGTTCATCACGCTGAAGCCGCGCGATCAGCGCACCGCAAATGCGGATCAGATCATTGCGCGGCTGGGGCCGCAGCTCAACAAAGTCGAGGGCGCACGGCTATTTCTTCAGGCTGCGCAGGATGTGCGGGTGGGCGGGCGTGCCTCGCGGACGCAGTTCCAATACACCCTGCAAAGCTCCGACTTTGACGAGTTGAACCAGTGGGCGCCGAAAATCCTCGCCAAACTGCAGACCCTGCCCGAGCTTCGCGACGTCGCCACCGACCAGCAGACGCGAGGCACGACGCTGACGCTGACGATCAATCGCGACCAGGCGTCGCGCTATGGATTGTCGGCGCAGGTCATCGACGACACGCTTTACGATGCGTTCGGCCAGCGCCAGATCGCGCAATATTTCACCCAGCTCTCCAGCTACCAGGTGATCATGGAGGTGTTGCCGAGCTTGCAGGGCGATGTGGCGACGCTCGACAGGATTTTCCTGAAATCGCCGACGACCGGCGGCCAGGTGCCGCTCTCGGCCATCGCCAAATGGACGACAACGCCGGTGCAGCCGCTATCGATCAGCCATCAGGGGCAGTTCCCGGCGATCACCATCAGCTTCAATCTGGCGCCAGGAACCGCCCTCGGCCAGGCGACCGACGCGGTTGCACGCGCCAAAACCGAATTGCGGGTGCCGGGCACCATCAACACCAATTTCCAGGGCAACGCCCAGGCCTTCCAGGATTCGCTGTCGACGGTGCCGCTGCTGATCATCGGCGCGCTGGTCGTCGTCTACCTCATCCTCGGCATCCTGTATGAGAGCTATATCCACCCGATCACCATCCTGTCGACGCTGCCATCGGCCGGCGTCGGCGGCCTGGCGGCGCTGATGCTGTTCGGCTTCGATTTCAGTCTGATTGCCTTGATCGGCATTATCCTGCTGATCGGTATCGTCAAAAAGAACGGCATCATGCTCGTCGATTTCGCCATTGTCGCTGAACGCGACGAGGGCCTGTCGGCGCGCGACGCGGTGCGCCGGGCGGCGCTTCTGCGCTTCCGGCCGATCATCATGACCACGATGGCCGCGTTGCTCGGCGGGGTGCCGCTCATGCTCGGACAAGGGACCGGCGCGGAGATCAGACAGCCGCTCGGTTACGTCATGGTGGGCGGTCTCATCGTCAGCCAGGCGCTGACGCTGTTTACGACGCCGGTGATCTATCTCTATCTCGACCAGCTTTCCGACTGGCTCTCCGGCAAACATCCGGCCATGCCAGAAAAGGCCCGGCAAGAGGCGTCCAGGGCGGGCTCTGTTCCCATTCTTGTTGGTGAGCACTCCAGCTCGTTCAAGTCTTAATTGTTCTCGCCGACCGATGCAGGGCGGCTCGGGATCTTCGTTTCTGGCCGAGTCCGAGGACTGTTGCCGATAGAAAAATTCGTTGCCGCTTAGAGCCTTTTCCGCTCCGATTAAATCGGAGCGCGGCTCTAATTCTTTGTTTTCTCGCATTTTCTCGACGCAAACCGGCGTCCACTTTGCTGGAAAATGCTCTAGAGCGGGATCGGATTAGGCGGAATCGGAAAATTGGGATTCTCTTCCTTCGCGAACAGTGATTCATCATCGGTGCTGGAGAGGAGGCCGGCATGGATGGGGAAGCCTTATTCGATCGATCTTAGGGAACGTGTCGTCAAGCGCGCGGCTGCGGGCGAAAGCATTCGCGCTATTGCGGCGGCGTTCGAAATCAGTCCGTCGGCGGTGTCGAAATGGGCTGGAAGGCAGCGGGCGACGGGGAGCGTCGCGCCGGCTCAGATGGGTGGCTATAAGCCGGTGATCTTGGCAGCGCATCGCGATTTTGTTCACGCCCGCTTTGCTGAGGTGCCCGAGTTGACCTTGCGCGGGCTGAAAAAGGATCTGGCCGAGCTCGGCGTCAAGGTGAGCTATGGCGCGGTCTGGAGCTTCGTCCATGCCGAGGGCCTGAGCTTCAAAAAAAACCGCGGTCGCAAGCGAGCAGGACCGGCCCGACGTCGCCCGGCGCCGCACGCAATGGAAAAAATACCAGGCGAAAATCGATCCCACGCGGCTCGTCTTCATCGATGAGACCTGGACCAAGACGAATATGGCGCCGCTGCGAGGCTGGAGCGCTTGCGGCAAGCGCCTGATCGGCAAGTCGCCTCATGGTCACTGGCGAACCCAGACGTTCCTCGCCGCATTGCGCTGCGACCGGATTGAGGCGCCTTGCGTCTTTGATGGGCCGATCAACGGCGTGAAATTCCTCACCTATGTCCGGGAATTCCTTCTGCCCAGCCTGAAGGCTGGCGACGTTGTGATTATGGACAATCTCGGCAGCCACAAGGGACGGGCCGTTCGCCAAGCCATCCGCAGCGTCGGCGCGAAGCTCTTCTTCCTGCCGCCATACAGTCCCGATCTCAACCCCATCGAACAGGTCTTTGCCAAGCTCAAACACTGGCTCCGAAAATCCGCAAAGCGCACGGTCGAGACCGTCTGCGATCGCATTGGATCATTGCTCGATGACTTCCCGCCCAACGAGTGCAGAAACTATCTCGCAAACTCGGGGTATGCTTCCAATTAAAGTGATCCCGCTCTAGCAACTCAAAGCGCTGGACCCTGGAGCATTTTCTGGCTACGCTGCCGCCATCATGGCGGCCCGCGCGAGCGAGTGTGATGGCGATGCCGGCCCCCGATCAGCCGGTCGAACGGCGCCTCGACCGACCAGCTGCGCGGCCTCGGTGCGGCGCCCGGGCGTCAAACCATCCCGGTCGGAGAGGAAAATGATGAATGCGTTCGGCTCGCCTTGAGGTGCCAGGACTTCGACCCGTCCGGCATCGCCGGCGTCGGCGATAATCCGGCGCGGCGCGGGGGTCCGCAGAGCCGGAGGCGGGAAGGAGCGTTGCTAAGGCCATCGCCAGCAGGAGTGACCGGGTTTTCATCTCGGTGTCTCTTCCATGGCGGCGCGCGCGCGGATCGGGCTGAAGGAAATGAGGCGTGTCGCATCGAGCAGGAGCTGCGGCAGGGACATGCCCGCTGGATAGGCCAGATATCTGGGTCGCCATTCCGGTTTGAACTTGGCCTTGAAGGCGCGCAGCCCCTCGAAATTATAGAACCTGCCGCCGCGCCTATAGATCAGCGAGGCGACCCGGCTCCAAAATGGCGCAAGCCGGTGGTTTGGCAGGCCGGATAGGGGTGACATGCCGAGGTTGAACCAGAGACCGCCTTTCGCCTTCAGCGACTCAAGCAGGCAAATGAACAGATAATCCATCACTCCGCTCGGAGCGTCGGGCGTATGGCGCATAAGGTCGACGGAATATTCGCCGCTGCTGGTCGGTCCCCAGATATTGGCGAAAGCGACGATCTTGCCATTGTCGCGGATGATGGCGTGATCGTAGCGGCACAAATACTCTTCCGACCAATAACCGATCGAAAAGCCTTTCTCGCGGCTGCGGCATTCGGCAAGCCAGGCGTCCGATATGCGCTTCAGCTCCGGTAGCAGCGGAGCAACGCTTTCTGCCGGGACGATTTCGAAACAGATGCCCGCGCGCGATGCGTGCGCTTTGGCCTGCCTGAGCTTGCGGAACTCGCTGCCTTCAAGCGTGAACCTGCCGAGATCGACCCAGGCGTCCTCGCCGAGCTTGGCCATGGTGAATCCCGCTTCCAGATAGACCGGCAGATAGCGCGTGCTGATCTGATAGAACACCGCCGCGCCGCAATACAGGTCGGCGAGTTCCTTATGACGCCAGATCAGCTCGCGCGCGGTTTCAGCGCTGGAGGCAACCGGGTCGCCCATGGAGATCCAGCTCGATCCCTGAACGCCGTACATGACGAAGCCATCGCCGCGGTCAGAAAAATGAAACCGCTTGTCACCCGAAAGGGCCAGATCGGCATCGATCCGGCTCGATGTCCTGACGATAGTTTCGACCTCGCGGTGAGCCGCGAGGCTATTAGGCTTTTGCATCCGGCAAGGCTGATGGACCAATTTGTACAAGATGAGAGCGACGCCCGTCACCGTGACCGCGATACTCGCGCGCAAAAAGCGCGGCGCGTCGGCGTGATAGGAAAAATCCCACCAAATCGAATTTTCATAGCCGACCGCTTGGTAGACCCGGAACCCGACAAATATCGAGACGCCGGCCGCGCCGATGATCGCCAGAAGCCAAGGAAGCGAGAGCGCCCCCTCCAAACCGCCGGAAAGCCGGCAATATTGATCCCTGTTTGCCCAGAGCAGCCCAACGACCACGCAGCAGATCAGCGCCTCTTCGTAATCGAAGCCTTTTGCCAGCGAGAATAATGCTGCCGCACTCAACAACCCTATCGACAGGCTCCACGCCGAGCGCAATTGACGCGAGAGTCCATGTGCGATCACCAAAAGGAACGTTCCGACGATGCTTGCCACCAGATGCGAACTTTCGACAAAGGGCAGAGGCACGACATTGCGCAGCGCGGCAATGCGGTCCGGCTCGGCAGGCAGCGCCCCCGATAGAAGGAGAATGAACCCTCCCAGAAAAACCGCGATTGCCGTGAGCTGCGGCATGAGCTTTCCGCCCGCCCCGGAGACGCTCTGCATTACTGCGGCAAAAGCGCGACGGTGGGGCCGGGCCTCGTGAACAGCCAGTGAAGCAGCAGCGATGGCAAAGGGCGCGAAATAATAGACGATCCGGAACATGAGAAGCGAGCCGACCAGCTCCGGCTTGTTCGCTTGCGGAAAGGCCAGCACGAACACGGCCTCAAAAACACCTAAGCCCCCAGGGACATGGCTGACGACGCTGAGACATATGGCTGCAACGAAAACCAGGAGGAAAGCCGGAAAGGACACGGCGAGATCGGAGGGCATCAAAAACCAGAGCGCCAGCGCCGCCGCGCTCGTATCGGCGATGCCGACCAGGGCAGATCCGATTGTCGAAACCGGTCCTGGCAGGCTAAAATTCCGGCCGGCGATCGAAATGGATCTGTGGCTCGCCGCCGTGTATGCCACCCAACTCCCGAGCGCCGTAAGGATGGTCCAACCGGCAAGTCCGTTGACGATGGGCTGAAGCCCGTCGCGGCCGAAAGCGGCCGGCTCCAGCGCCAGGCAAGCGCCGCCAACCGCCGCCAGCCCGGTCCAGAAGCCAATTGCGGAAAGCGCGCCGACGGCCAGACCGCGTTCGATCTGCACGCCTTTGCTGCGCTATAGCCGCAGGCGGACCGCGCCTCCGGTCAGCACGCCAAAACCGAGCGTGAAGGTAAAGCAATGGCTGATAAAGGACGTGAACGCCACGAATAGAGGCGGAACCGTCGTCGTGCCGCTTTGGCGCAAGGCAAGGTAATCGACGCCGACCAGCGCAAGGTAGGACAGGGCGGTCGCCGCGCATGCGGCTAGGATGCTGGTTGCGGGAAGCTCCTGCATTGCCGAGCGAACCTGATCCCAGGTGATCGTCCCAAGTTCTTGTCGTAGAGCGACGCACACGGCCGCGAACAGTGTCACGCCTAAGGCAATACCGGCTTTTCTCCAATCGAGACGCGCGAGCAAGGTCGCGATCTCGCCTCTGAAATCGTCGCCGCCGCCATGTCCGACGAAGGCGACAGTATCGACAGTCCGGGATTGCATCGTCATGCGTCCATCTGAAGAGGTGGCGCTGCCTAGGGATCAAGGCAGACGCGGTCGGTGATTTTTCCGTTGAAGTCAGGCGGGAGAACTTGCCAGCAACTGGCGCAGGGCCGCGAATTCCACGGCATGCTCCTGATGCAGCCGGTCCAGCTTTTCATGCAGCGCGACGATCTCAAGTTCGGCCCGAAGATTGACCTCGTAATCGTAGCGCGACTCGATTCTGTCCTTACTCGACTGCCGATTTTGCGCCATCATGATGATCGGCGCCTGGATCGCCGCCAGCATCGACAGCAGCAGGTTCAGGAAAATGAAGGGGTAGGGATCAAATTGATTGGTGGCGGGCAAGGCGATGACGTTCAGCCACGCCCATGCCGTCAGAAAGAGGCCGAAGGCGAGCACAAATCCCCAGGAGCCGCCGACCTTGGCGACACGGTCCGCCATGCGGTCGCCTAAGGTGGCCCGGCCTTCGACCTCATCGGCGATATCGCGTGCAATGGGTGTGCGGCTTTGGATGGCATGCAGCACGCGCCCCGCTGCCCCCTTGCCGGCGAACTCCAACATCGTTTCAAACATGATACATCTCCGATCATTGCATATGTTTGAGGGTTATAGGCGCTCAAGGCCGGCGTGCAAACGCGTCGCCAGCCATGATGGATTTGGCCATCAAATGCCGAGGGCGCGCCGCGTCTTAAGCGTCAGCCGGCCGGTCGCCGGAAGGCGATGAGCAGTCTGGAAGGTCTTGAGCGCCCTCACATATGAGGCGTGGCTGCGGCCGTCCACAGGCCCGGCATAGTCGCCCAAGCTCTTAAGTTTTCGCTCGGCGCGACGGTAAAGTGAGGCATGTCGCCCTTGATGTGCCGTGTTCAGCATGTGGTGCTGCATCGACTGTGCCGTCGGCGAAACAGCCTGCGCCGATCCCGTTTGCGCCAGGCACGGCGTCGTCAGGAGCGCTATGCTGGTGAGAGCGGGAATGAGGAGGCGGGATGTCATGGAAAAGGCCCTTCTTGCGCATCGCCGATGCGGATCGCAGCGTCGAGACCCGGAACTTAATGTCGGCTGATTTCACGCGGCTTCCCCGATTCCTACATCGATGAAAGATGCAAATACCGCGCTTACCGCGCAACCTAGCCGTGTATGCATGAACTCAAAGCAACGCTGGATCGCCGCCGAGGCGATGAGGAGAGGATTTGACGTTTGCGCTGACCGTCGCCACCTGCGTGTGCTATGCCCAACCTAAACGTGAGATTGCAGGACTGAGCGAATGCCATTTCGGGTGCTTGTCGTAGAAGATGATCCAAGCGCGGCGGATTTCGTCACCACGGGTCTGCGTCAGGCCGGCTATACGATCGAACTCGTCGTCACCGGCCCAGACGCGCTGCACATGGCCACGAGTGAGGATTTCGACGCCATCGTTCTTGATCGCAATCTTCCCGGCATTGACGGCCTTTCGGTCCTGAAGGCCCTCCGCGCCGCGCGCAGGGAAACGCCCATACTGATCCTCTCCGCGCTCGCCCATGCGGACGAAAGGGTGAATGGGCTCAGAGCGGGAGCAAACGATTATCTCGGCAAACCATTCTCCTTCTCCGAGCTTGAACTACGGCTGGAAAATCTGCTCAGGCGCGCAAACGGCACACAAGCGGAGACCGTGCTCAGATGCGGCGATCTGGAAATGGACCTGCTTAAGCGGCGCGTAACCCGGGGTGGCAAGCCTCTCGATCTGCTGCAGCGAGAATTCCAGATCCTGGAACACCTTTTGCGGCACAAGGACAAGATCGTCACGCGGACCATGCTGCTGGAACAGGTGTGGGACTACCGGTTCGATCCGCATACCAGCATGATCGATACCCATATGAGCCGCCTGAGAAAGAAGATCGAAGACGGCTTCAACACGCCTTTGGTCCATACCATTCGCAGCGTCGGCTATCGCATATCCGAGAAGCCCTGATGGAGGAAGCGGCGCATGGGCGCGCGATCTGGATTCCCCGATGGGGCATCACGATCGTGGCGGCCATGATTGTCATGGTGCTGGGGGCATGCGCTGCCGCGCTCTGGTTGGTCGAAGTCAGGGGGCAAGACCTGATCGCCGCCCAGGTGAAGGATGCGCTCTCGGATGAAATGGACCTGATCTCGGCAATTTATCGCGACGAAGGCCGTGACGGAGATGATTCGCGCTCTGGCCCGCCGCATCGAGATCCAGGGCGACCACCAGGTCTTTGCTTTGAAAGGGGCCGACGGACGCCTGATCGCCGGCAACCTGAAGGTCTGGCCAACAAAGCTGGCGGACGACGAAGACTGGTCAAGCTTCGAAGATCCCGAGGGACGCGGCACGCTGCATGTGGCAACGCAGACGCTTGCGCCTGGACTCGTCGCGCTGGCCGGGCGCGACGACGATGCGCACTCGACATTTCAACGCACGATCATCTATGCCGTCTGGATCGCGATCGCGATCGTGGCCGTCACGTGCCTTTTCGTCGCGACGGCCATCATATTTTTCATCATGACGCGCGTGCGTGCCCTCTCTGCCGCAGCGGTCCTCGTCAGCGCAGGCGATTTTTCCGCCCGGGCGCCGGGGGCTGACGCTGGCGGGCCCTTCGGCGAGATCGCAAAGGCGCAAAACGCCATGCTTGAGCGGATTGAAGATCTCGTGACCGGCTTGCGGACTGTGACCGACAGTGTGGCGCACGACCTCCGGACGCCGCTGTCGCGAACACGCAGGCACATCGAGAATGGCGTCCTGAGCGATGATGCGGGCGCAAAACAGGCTGCCCTGGAGGGGGCGCTTGCGGAAATGGATCGAACGCTCGCGATATTCACCAGCCTGATCGATATCGCCCGCGCGGAAGGGGGTCTGTCGCGTGCCTCGATGACGCAGGTCGACCTTTCCAACCTGATTGCGCAGGTCTACGACCTGTTCGAGCCAGCTGCTGACGAAAGGTGCGTCAAGTTTGCTGTTCACGCCGCCGATGTTCGGATCAACGGGCACAAGGCCTTGCTCATGCAAGCGGTGTCAAACCTCGTCCACAATGCGATCAAATTCGCTCCGGCAGGCGGCAAGGTTGATCTGGAACTGCGCGCCCATGACGATAGCGCCGAGATCATTGTCTGTGACGATGGTCCAGGTATTGCCCCGGAAAGCCGCACGGAGGCTGTGCAGCGCTTCAAGCAGATAGGCGACGCCGAAAGAGGCGAAGGCGCGGGCTTGGGGCTCGCCATCGTCGAAGCGTGCGCGCACCTTCATCGAGGGCGCCTCGAATTGGAGGACAACGCTCCGGGGCTGCGCGCGCGTCTTACACTGGCATTGATTTAGAGCCTTTTCCGCCGGCGTCCATCTCTGCATTTTCGGGATAGATAGGCCCGGCTGCCTCCATCTGATCGGATCACGCTTTAGACCGCCACGGCCTGCTTCCAGGCGCCGATTGCAAATGCCGACGAGCGGCCAGGGCGGGCGAAAGGCAAATCTTACTTTCTTGTAAGGTTCGTCACAGTGAGCCGACGGGCCCATAAGTTAGCCTCAAGCACGTCGCCGCGTTAGGGCTTGGGTCCAGCCGCTATGGCATGGGTCCATTCGTGCGACCGGGAAGCCGGCAATGGTGAAATTTGGTCAGCGGGCGATTTTGTTTGTCGCGATTGTCTGCGGGTTGGTCGGACTGACGGTCGTAGACCCTCGTCTCGCAGCGACCGCCGGAATTGTGCTTGCGCTCGGGTTGTTTGCCCGCTCGGCGATCGCGCTGTTGAAGTAAGGGACGCTGCATAGCCCTCCGCACGCTGATGTCGCGGCCCATGCTGGTCATCTTATCGCCTTGTCGGGTCTGCCCGCGCAAATCCGCGCCGATCCGCGTCTGCGCCGTCTATATATCGGAACCGCGGATTGAGCCTGAGCGGGTTGCTGGTCGTCGGCAACATCCGCTCAGGCTTTCTCGCCGGCGGGTTGAGCCGGAAGGGAAGGCCGCCATCGTTAGATTCGACAACGTCTCCGGTCAAAACATGCGTCGAGGCATGCTCGTATCGTCGGTTCACTCGATCGTCGAAATCGAGAGGGTCCTGTCTTTGGCAAGCTCACGATAACCCGAACTTTTGTTCCAGGTCGGCATCGCGCGAATCTGATCGTCGGTGAGCCCCTGAATGACCAATCGATCTCCGCGCATCGCAGTCCGCTGCAGCGGAATGGCGACCCGCTTCTCGCCAAGGCCAAGGAAACCGCCGTTGCCGATAACGACATGGGGCTGGTTATCTTTGTCCATGACCACGCGCTCGATGTCGCCAAGATTGTCGCCCTTGGTGTTGTACAGGTTCATGGCATCGATGCGGGATACGGTCACCTGCTGCGCGGCGGCCTTCGGTTCGGCGGTATTGACGCTCTGAGTGCTGATGGTGTCGTTCGCGCCCTTGTCGCTGATGCTCGCATCGGCGGCGGCTTGCCGCTGCTGGGCGCTGGGCGCGGCATCCATCTGCTCTACCTTAACCTGCGGTTGTCCTTGCGCCTGGTTGACGACGACCTTCGGGGCCGCACGGTCGTAGTGAACCTGAGGCTGGCCGCTGGGTTCGACGGTCACCTTTGGCTGAGCATTCGCGGTCTGCTGAACACTGACTTGCGGCTTACCGCCCTGAACCTCAACTTGCGGCTGGCTTGGCTGTATCACCTGGACCTGGGGCTTCGCCTCGGTCACATGGACCTGCGGCTGCGCCATCGAAACATTGACGTCCGGCTTGGGCATTTTGACGGTAATTTCCGGCTGCGGAATGTCGATTGTGACAGTCGGCGCAGGCTGGTGGACGAAGATTTCAGGCTTCGCCTGCGTCACGTTCACGTCAGGCTGCGGCTGCGCCACGGTCACTTGCGGAGAGGCTTGTTCCACCCGGACCGTCGGAGCAGGCTGCTGAACAACAATCTGGCTGCTGTCACTGCTCTTGGTTGCGACTGCGGCCGGATCGACCCGCGCCAGCATATCGTGACAAGCCTGAGCGTTTTTCTGCGACCGCAGCGTCTTGATCTGGTCCAGCGTTACAGTTTTGTCGGCGGCAGGGCCTTGATTTACGACCGCAATAGCGCGGTCGCAGTCGGCGAGCGCGGGCTGCGAATTCGACGCAGTCACAGTATTTTCTGCCAGAGCCGGCGACGATAAGGCGGTTCCTGCAAGCAATAACATCGTAAATCTTAGCTTCATGTGAGTCTCCTTTAATATTGGTTGGTAGGATGGAGCCGAAATTGCCATGGCAAACTTGGCAAGCTTGGCGGCGATTTCTCTTGCTGCCTAATTTGTTAACTCACAACGGCGTGTAAGGTTGCGAAATAAGTTTAGAGTATATTCACGGCATCAGGATTAGCAGTTTTCGTTGATCAGCCGTTCCCGCGAGAAGGATAGCTCCGCAACCTCCCTACGGCCAACGCGCGCGGGAACGCTGTCATTTATGATATAAGGGGCAGCGTGACCTTCGCATGAGAAGCACTTTGCGACGCGTCCGGGCTAAGCTAGAAATAAACTGGGAGGAAAATCATGGCGAAAAAATTCGATACGCCGCAATCGCGGCGCGACTTCTTCAAACTGGCTGGCGGCTCGAGCGCCGCAGCGGCGGCAGTGCTAGGCGGTTTCGGCATCAGCCCGGCACTCGCGCAGGCGGCCATGTCCGTGGGGGCTTCCGAGAAGCCGCTTAAAGCGGCGTTTTCGAATGCCGGCCTGCAGGCCACCTGGTGCGCCCAGGGAAAGGCCGCGGCCGAATATTGGGGCAAGCTCTTCAACGTTGAGGTCACGTGGTTCGACGGCCAGCTCGACGCTGTGAAACAGCGCAGCGCGATCGACAACATGGCATCGCAGAAATGGGACTTCGTCGCCATCCAGGCCTTTGGGATCGGCACGCTCACCGCGCCGGTGAACAAGATGATCGAAGCCGGCATACCGGTTATCGACATGGACACGCTGATAGCCCCGCTCGACCAGATCAACGTCCACACCTTCCTCGCTCCCGACAATGAATTCATGGGCGCATCCATGACCCAAGCGCTGGTCACGGCGATGGGCGGCAAAGGCACCATGGTCATGACCCAGGGCGCGCTCGGCCACACCGGTGCTCAAGGCCGCGCCAAGGGCTTTGAATTGGTCGTGAAGGGTTATCCGGACATCAAGGTCCTCGATACCCAGCCGGCCGACTGGGACGTGTCGAAGGTTTCCCGCATTTGGGAGACGCTGCTCACGAAATATCCGGTGATCAACGGCGCCTTCTTCCACAATGACGACATGGCGCTCGCCGCGGCGGAAGTGATGAAGCGTCACAACCGCACCGAAACGCTGATCGGCGGGGTCGACGCCATGCCGCCCGCGATCCAGGCTGTCATCGAGGGCCGCATGCTTGGTACGGTGCGCAATCCGTCCTGCCGTATCCACGGCGGAGCGATTGTTGCCGGCGTTGCGGCGGTGGCGGGCGAGAAGTCCGGCGCAGGCATCCCGAAGAACATCGTCACCGACGGGCCGGTGGTCACCAAGGCCAACGCCGAAGGAATGCTCTGGATGGAAAACCACTTCCTCATCTAGGAAGGGCTCGCACCGGCCGCATTCGCGCGGCCGGTGCCGATCTCGCGCTTATCTTCACAAATCTGGCGAACCCAATGAATCCTGCGGCGAGCGACGACGAAACGCCCCTCCTCGAACTGACCGGCATATCCAAGTCGTTCGGCGGCGTACAGGCGCTCCGCAACGTCGATTTCTCACTCCGGGCAGGCGAGATCCACGGCCTCGTCGGCGAGAACGGTGCCGGCAAGAGCACACTGATGAAAATCATCGCCGGCGTGCATCACGATTTTCAGGGCGCTATGCGGCTTAACGGGAAGCAAGTGCGCTTCCGCTCCGCGAGGGACGCGCTCCATGCCGGCGTCGGCATGGTGCATCAGGAGTTGAGCATCGTGCCCGATCTGACGGTCGCGGAGAACGTCTTTCTCGGCAAGCAGCCGGTGAAAGCTGGCGGGGTGATCGACTGGCGCCGGATGGTCAGCGAGGCGCGCGAACAGCTCACCGGCCTTGGCATCGTGGTCGACCCAAAAACGCTCATCGGCGCCTTGCCCATCGGCCAGCAGCAGCTCATCGAACTTGCGCGCGTGCTCTTCTCGGGGGCGCGCATCATCATTCTCGACGAGCCCACATCCGCCCTCTCCCCGCCGGAGGTCGAACGGCTGTTCGAAACGCTCCGGCAGCTTCGCGACGGCGGGCGGAGCATCGTGTTCATCTCGCATTTCCTCGACGACATTCTCCGCGTCTCGGACACCGTCACGATTTTCCGGAACGGGCGGAAGATCGTCACCTCGCCGGCGCAAACGATCACCAAGCATGAGGTGATCGAGAATATGATCGGGTCGGGTCACGATGAACTTGAGGAGAGCTATACCGGCGAGATCAGGCTGGACAGCAGGCCTGACGCGCCGGTCGTCCTCCAGGCGGAGAGTCTTTCCTACGAACGGGCGTTTACCGATGTGTCGCTCAAGGTGCGTGCGGGCGAGGTGCTCGGCATTTATGGCTTCATGGGTTGCGGCCAGATCGAGCTGACGCGGGCGCTCTTCGGCAAGATCAGAGCGAGCGGGACGCTGACGCTGGAAGGCAGGCCGCTGCGGCTGACCCGCACATCGATCGCGCGGCGGGAAGGCATCGCTTTCGTGCCGGAAAGCCGGCGGAAGATGCTGTTCCACCACGAACCGCTCTACAAGAACATTTCGATCGCGATCCTCGACCGCATTTCGAAATATTTGTTGAAGCCTTCGAAGGAACGCGAGATCGCGCGGCAGCAGGTGGAGGCGCTGCATATCCGCACGCCATCCGTCGACCAGCTCCTCGGCAACCTATCCGGCGGCAACCAGCAGAAAGTGGCGCTCGCCAAATGGCTGACGCATGCGCCCAAAGTGCTTATTCTCAGCGAGCCGACCCGGGGGATGGACGTAGGCGCGAAAGAGGATGTGGTGAAGATTGTGCGCGGGCTGCGTAACGCGGGGATCGGCGTGGTGGTCGCCTCGACCGAGCCGGAGACGATCCTGTCGCTCGCCGATCGGATCCTGGTTATGAAGCGCGGACGGATGGTGAAGGAATTTGCAGGCGATACCGTAAGCAAGGATCGGCTTTTGGAAGCCGCGTGAGGGGGACGACAAGTCAATGCGGGCGGATGTGGCGGCGACGCGGACGAACGGATGGGGCGACTGGGTGCGCGGGCAACTCCGCAACATCGCGCCATTCGCGACGCTTTTGTTCCTCGTCGTCTTTTTCAGCCTCGCCAGCGACTCGTTCCGAACCACCGCGAATTTCGCCAATATCCTCAATCAGGTCTCGATCACCGCCATTATCGCCGTCGGCCTGACCTTCGTCATCCTTTGCGCGGAGATCGACTTGTCGGTGGCGGCTATCGCGAACGTTACGGGCATCGTCGTAGCCTTCTTCACGCACCAGGAAAGCTATGTGAATATCGCCAATCTGCCGCTTCCCGGCGTCGCGGCGGTGATCATCGCTCTCGCGGTGTGCTTTCTTCTCGGCGTCGTCAACGCCGTCGGCGTCAATTTCATCGGCATTCCCTCCTTCATCATGACGCTCGCGATGATGCAGATCGCGGACGGCATGTCGGCGATGTTCGTGCGTGGCCAGATCGCCTATGCTGTGCCCTCGATCGTCTCGACGCTTGGCGCGGGATCGATCGGCGGCGTGCCCTGGATCGTGATCGTCGCGGGGCTATTCCTGCTCGCCGGGCATCTCGTGCTGACCTACACCCGCTTTGGCCGTTACGTGTACATGGTCGGCGGCAACCGCGAGGCCGCCGAATATTCGGGTGTCAACGTCAAGCTCGTGATCGGCTCGGTGCTGCTCATCGGGGCGGTCTGCTCAGGCGTTGCCGGTATGCTCGGCGTCGCCTATTTCGGCAGCGCCCAACAGAACGAATTCACCCCGTTCCTGCTCGACGCTATCTCGGCCGTGGTCGTCGGCGGCACCTCGCTGTTCGGCGGCCGCGGCGGCATCGGCAATACGATTGTCGGCCTGTTCGTCCTCGGCGTGCTCAATAACGGCCTCGATCACGTCCAGATCGACCCGTTCCTGAAAGTCCTTATCCGCGGGCTGATCCTGCTCGCCGCGCTTGTCATCAACGTCTACGCCCAGCGGCTTCGCGCGAATCCCGAGACCGGGACCGCGACAGATTAAGCCAAGACTTTATTGCGTCGCGGCGCCTTCTCCGCACGTGCAGAGAGCATCCAACACGGGCCGGAGCGTCTCGCCCAGGGGCATAAGCTGGTACACTGTTTCCCTCGCGTCGGGGGTGGCTTTGGCGCGGCTGTCGCTGGAGACGTTAAGGTTTGCGGGCGACGCCATCATCACGGACGTGGGCGGTTTCGCCGCCGCGCTTCGGGGTGAAACGACCGAGGAAGTCGCCGATGGCTGAGCAGACGCGGTGGCGAAACGGCAGCTAGAGCGGGATCACTTTACACGGAAGCATATCCCGCATTGACCAGATAGTTTTTACACTCAGTTGCGGGGAACTGGTCAAGCAGCCTGCCGACGCAGTTGCAGACTGTTTCGGCAGTGCGCTCAGAGGCTCGACGCAACAGGTGCTTCAGCTTAGCGAAGACCTGCTCGATGGGGTTGAGGTCGGGACTGTAGGGCGGCAGGAACAAGAGCCTGGCGCCGATACTCCGGATCGCTCTGCGGACCGCCTTCCCTTTATGGCTGCCGAGATTGTCCATGATCACGACATCGCCGGGCTTAAGCGTTGGCAGCAGAAACCGCTTTATACAGGTGAGGAAGCGAACGCCATTGATGGGGCCATCGAACAGGCAGGGTGCCTCTATCCGGTCGCAGCGCAGAGCGGCAACAAAGGTCAGCGTTCGCCAGCGACCGTGCGGCGCCTTGCCGATGAGGCGTGAGCCACGGGCACACCAACCCCGTAGTGGCGCCATGTTTGTCTTGGTCCATGTTTCATCGATGAAGACCAGCCGGGCCGGATCAATCCGCGCTTGATACTTTTTCCATTGTGCCCGGCGCCGGGCTACATCTGGCCGATCCTGCTCTGAGGCAAGAGCGGTTTTTTTTGAAGCTCAAGCTTTCGGCATGCATAAACTTCCAGATCGCGCCGTAGCTGATCGTAACTCCGCGAGAGGAAAGCTCTTTTTGCAAACCCCGTAAGGTCAGGTTCGATTTCTCGGCAAAACGGCCATGAATGAAAGCGCGATGCGCCGTAAGGATCACCGGTCTATAGCCGCCCATTTTGGCAGGGGCCACGCTGCCGGTTGCACGATAGCGTCCACACCATTTCGCCACAGCAGACGGACTGATTGCATAGGTCGCGGCGACCGCCCGAATGCTCTCACCTGCAAGAACGCACCCTACGGCACGTTCACGAAGATCGTTGGAATAAGCACGCACCATTCATGACTGGCCCCCTTTCCAGTGGGAATCATGAATCACTGTTCGGGCATCTTGGGAATCCCTTTCCGATTCCGAAAAGAGTGATCCCGCTCTAGAGCGTCGGGCGAGAAGTGTGAATCGTGAGATTCCCTTTTCTCGCGAACAGTGATTTCGTGGGGTCGGGAGGGACCTCATGGGCAAATCTGTTTCGTTGGATCTTCGGCTTCGAATGGTGCGCGGCATTGCCTCTGGCAAGTCGCGCCGCGCGGTAGCGGCCCAGTTCGAGGTGGCGCCCTCGACGGCTGTGCGGGTGCAAGCCCGCTTTGCGGCTACCGGTTCGGTTGATCCGGCTAGACAGGGGCGCCCCAAGGGCTCGGGCAAGCTTGGCTCGTATCGGGAAGCCGTTCTCGACAAGGTGAAGGCGCAGCCGGACATCACCATGCCGGATCTGGCGGCTTGGCTGGAGGCGGCGCACGGGGTGACGGCCGATCCCTCGAACCTGTCCAAGTTTCTGTGCCGGCACGGGTTTACCTATAAAAAAAACGCTGCTGGCATCGGAAAAAGAACGCGCTGACGTCAGGGGGGCCCGCCAGATGTGGTGCGACCGTCGCCAGCCTTTCATGCGCCGCCAACCGGCGCGGCTCGTCTTCATCGATGAGACCAGTGTAAAGACCAACATGACGCCCTTGCGTGGGCGCAGCCTGAAGGGAGCGCGGCTCATGGCCGATGCTCGCTTCGGCAAGTGGCGAACCCAAACCCTGGTCGCCGGCTTGCGCTGCGATGAGCTCGTTGCCCCCTGGATCATCGAGGGGGCCATGGATGGTCCCACTTTCGACATCTACATCCGCACGCAACTCGCGCCAAACCTCAGGCAGGGCGATGTGGTGATCCTGGACAATCTGAACGTCCATAAAAGTCCGCGTGCGGCACAGGCTCTGGCCGAGCGCGGCGCCTGGTTCCTGTTCCTGCCGAAATACTCTCCCGACCTCAATCCGATCGAAATGGCCTTCGCCAAGCTCAAGACCCTCTTGCGAAAAGCCAAGGCAAGAACCTATGACGCCCTTTGGCGCGCCGTCGGCGATATTTGCAACCTCTTCGAGCCCCAGGAATGTTGGAATTATCTCAAGGAGGCGGGATATGTTGCAGGTTAATCGCCCGACGCTCTAAGCAGCGTCGCCCACGCGGTCGAGGCCTTCGCGCGCGGGCCGGAACGAGGGGTTGATCTGTAAGGCGCGCTGATAGGCGCGGGCGGCTTCCTTCTTCTGGCCCATGCCTTCGGCCGCACGTCCGCGCAAGGCCCACGCCTCGTAATTGTTGGTGCTGCCCTGGGCGGCCTTATAGAAATCGTCAAAGGCCTTCTCGTACTTTTGCAGTTCGAGTTCGCTCAACCCCTTGGCGTGATAGACCTCGGGTGCATCGGGACGGAAGCCGAGCGCATTGTCGAAATCGTCGATGGCCTGGGCATGCTGGCCCATCGACTGCCGGCTGAGGCCGCGATTGAAATAGGCGATCGCATCGGGCTGAAGCTCAAGGGCGTGCGTAAAATCCGCAATCGCCATCGGATGGTTGTTCATCGTGCGGTAGACGCTGCCGCGCCCCACATAGGCTACGGCGTAATTGGGATCGATGTTGATCGCCTGATCATAATCGGCGATCGCCTGCTGGAGCCGCTTGGCGCGCACATTCACCAGCGCCCGATTGGAATAGGCCTGGGCATATTGCGGATTGATCGTCAGCGCGGCGTTGAAGTCAGCCAGCGCCTTATCATAATCGCCGGATTGCCCATAAGCGGCGCCGCGCAGATTCAGCGCGTTGGCATCCTTGGGGTTATTTTTGATGACCTCGCTTAGAGATGCGATGTTGTTCTTCTGCTCGGTCCGGACAAGCTGCTGCTGCTGCGCCAGTTTACTGGAAAGTTCACCCGCGCACCCAGCCAGTGAGCATAACAGGATTGTAACCGCCAGTTTGCCGATTGCGTCAGGGTTGACGATCAAGCCCATAAGAACAGCCAATCCCGGTCTTGCCTTATTGAACCGCAACTCGGGCAACGAAGACGGATCTGCACTTCGTCGCCGGCCCCTTCGATTGTGGTGCAATAGAAATGCGGCCTAAATTCGTTCCGCGATCATGGAGGCCCTGGACGAGGCCAGCCTGAATGGTGCTATCGTTTGCCGCGGCTACGGCCAACCACCATGCCCTCGCGCTGCATCCGCTTGCGCGCCAGCTTGCGTGCTCTGCGTACGGCTTCGGCCTTCTCGCGCGCGCGCTTTTCAGAGGGTTTTTCGTAATAATTGCGAAGTTTCATCTCCCGGAAGATGCCTTCCCGCTGCATCTTCTTCTTAAGAGCTTTCAACGCCTGATCGACGTTGTTGTCACGAACATGGACTTGCACGCTATCTCCATCGGTTTGCGTTTTGACGATGTGGTGTGATAAATGACACAAAATGCCGGACGCATCGCACCCGGCATTCCTGAGCCGCCCCTATCTTTACCAAAAAAACGCGCCTGTGTCCATCGCGCCAGAGCGTTCGCCTGGATTCAGCATCTAGTGTGCGATGATATCCACATAATGCCCCATCTTGCGGCCGGGACGCGCCTCCGCCTTGCCGTAAAGATGCAGCGAGCGCCCTGGATTCGCTTCCAGCAGCGCGTGCCAGCGGTCGGCCTCCTCGCCCAGCAGGTTTACCAGCCGCGCATCCGAATGCCGGCGCGTGGACCCGAGCGGCCATCCGGCGACGGCGCGAATGTGATTCTCGAACTGGCTGACGGCGCAGGCCTCGATCGTCCAATGCCCGCTATTGTGGACGCGGGGCGCGATTTCGTTGATCAGCAGGCGCGGCGCGCCGTCCGCACCGGCCAGGAACATCTCCACCGCCAAAACGCCGACATAGTCCAGATCGGTGCAGATCCGGCTGGCATAGTCGCCGCGCCGTGTCGCCGATCTCGGCGGAAATCGGAGCGGGCACGATGCTTTCGTGCAGGATGCCGCCGCGATGGATGTTTTGCGGCGCATCGTAGAATGCCATGGCGCCATCGCGGCCGCGCACGCAGATCACCGACACCTCCATGGCGAAGGCGATCTCGCGCTCCAGCACCGCCGCATCGTCGCCAAGCCAGGCTTGCGCCGCGGGAAGCTCTGCCATGCCGGCGACGCGCATCTGGCCCTTGCCGTCATAGCCGTGCGAGGCGCGCTTGAGATAGGCAGGCGTACCCAGCGCGGAACAGGCGGCGCCGAGCGCGTCAGCGCTCGTAATTTCGGCCCAAGGCGCCACCGGAAGGTCGAGCGACGCCAGAAACCGGCGCTCCGCGATACGGTTCTGCGAAACTTCTAGCGCCCGTCGGGGCGGCGATACCGGGCAGCCGCGTTCGATGATCGGCCAGCGTCTCGGATGGGATGTTTTCGAACTCGAAGGTCACGACGTCGGCTTCCGCTGCGAATTTGGCCAGCGCGGCGGCGTCTTCATAGGGCGCGCAATGGCTGTAAGCGGCGACATCGAATGCAGGGCTTTCGGCTTCGGGCGCGAAGATGCTGGCCCGGAACCCCAGCTTCGCGGCGGCCTGCGCCAGCATGCGCCCCAATTGCCCGCCGCCGACGATGCCGATGACGGCACCCCGGCGCAAAGGCTCAGCCGCCGGCATCGCTCGGCTCCTCGGCGACCGTCGCCGTATGGGCTTGCCGCCAGTCGCGCAGGCGGGCGGCAAGCGACAGGGTCCGCGAGCGCCAGGATCTGCGCCGCCATCAGCCCGGCATTGACCGCACCGCTTTCGCCGATCGCCAGCGTCGCGACCGGAATGCCCGACGGCATCTGCACGATCGACAAAAGACTGTCCAGCCCCGATAAGGCGCGCGATTTGATCGGGACGCCGAGCACCGGAAGGCAGGTTAGCGCCGCCGCCATGCCCGGCAGATGCGCGGCGCCGCCCGCCCCGGCGATGATCACCTTCAGGCCCCGCCCCTCCGCTTCCCTGGCGTAGGTGTAGAGCCGCTCCGGCGTGCGGTGGGCGGACACGATGCGCTTTTCATAGGCAACCCCGAATTCGCTCAGCGCTTCGGCGGCGCGGCGCATCGTCGGCCAGTCGCTCTGGCTGCCCATGATGATGCCGACAAGGGGATGCAAATCCATATCAGGCCCGCTCTGTATACAATACGCTCCCGCATCTATCGGAATGGCCGCGCCGCGACAAGGAAACTCTTGGCCCGCTCAGGCGATGATGTCGGGGAACAGCTCGTCTTCGACGCGAGCGATCATGTCCTTGAGCTGCAGCTTTTTCTTTTTCAGGCGCTTGATCTGAAGCTGGTCGACGCGGACCGTCTGTTCCAATCCGGAAATGGCGTCGTCCAGGTCGCGATGCTCCTGTTTCAATTGCGCCAATGCGGCCCGCAGCCGCTGCTCGCGTTCTTCACTCATCGGACACCCTTAGCCCGACTTATTGTCGGCGGAGCATAGATATGTCATAGGCTGCCTGCCAGCTCCCGAAGCTTGAATTTCTGAATTTTCCCCGTGGAAGTCTTGGGAATCTCGGCGAAACGGACGTGCCTGGGCACTTTGTACGAGGCGAGATGCGCGCGGCAATGGGCAATGATCTCCTCGGCGGTGGCGCTGGCTCCCGGCCTCAGCTCGATAAAGGCGCACGGAGTTTCGCCCCAGCGGTCGTCCGACTTGGCAACGACCGCCGCCGCCTGGACCGCCGGATGCTTATAAAGCACATCCTCCACTTCGATTGACGAGATGTTTTCCCCGCCTGAGATAATGATGTCTTTAGAACGGTCCTTAAGCTGGACATAACCATCGGGGTGCAGAACGCCCAGATCGCCGGAATGGAACCAGCCGCCCGCAAAGGCGTCCTCGGTCGCCGCCGGGTTCTTCAGATAGCCTTTCATCACGATATTGCCGCGGAACATGACCTCGCCCAGCGTTTCGCCATCGGCGGGCACCAGCTCCATGGTTTCCGGATCGCGCACCGAAAGCTCCTGCAGCGGCACATATTTCACGCCCTGACGCGCCTTTTTTGCCGCCCTGGCCGGCGCGTCCAGGCCGTTCCACTCGTCTTTCCATTCATTGACGACGGCGGGCCCGTAGGTTTCCGTCAGCCCATAGACATGCACCACATCGAAACCGGCATCGCTCATGGCGGCCAGCACGGCTTCCGGCGGCGGCGCGGCGGCGGTGAGGAACCGCACCTTGCCATCCAGCGCGCGCTTTTGCTCCTGCGGCGCGTTGAGAATGGTCGACATGACGATCGGCGCGCCGCACAGATGCGTCACCTTGTGCCCGCCGAGCGCATTCCAGATCGCGTCGGCGCGAACATAGCGCAGGCAGATATTGGTGCCGCCGACCGCCGGGATCGTCCAGGGAAAGCACCAGCCATTGCAGTGGAACATCGGCAGGGTCCAGAGATAGACGGGATGCTTGCCGATGCTGCCGGCAAGAACATTGCCAAGCGCCAGCAGATGCGCGCCGCGATGATGATAGACGACGCCTTTCGGATTGCCCGTGGTGCCCGAGGTGTAGTTCAGCGCGATGGCGTCCCATTCATCGCCCGGCATGCGCCATTCGAATTCGGGGTCGCCCCCGGCGATGAACGCTTCGTAGTCCTGCTCGCCGACCGGCGAGCCGCCCCCGGTGAATTCGGGGTCGGCATAATCGATGACCAGCGGCTTGACGGAGGCCTTCGCCAGCGCCTCCTTCATCACCGGTGAGAATTCGGTGTCCGATATGACGACCTTGCTTTCCCCGTGATCGAGCATGAAGGCGATGATCGCGGCATCGAGCCGGGTATTGATCGAATGCAGCACCGCGCCTGTCATCGGCACCCCGTAATGGGCCTCCAGCATCGGCGGGGTGTTATGCAGCATCACCGAAACCGTGTCGCCGGGACCGATGCCGACCCGCGACAACGCCGAGGCAAGGCGCCGCGTGCGCGCGTAATATTGCGCATAGGTCCAGCGCCCGGCGCCATGCACAACCGCAAGGTGATCGGGAAAGATCTGCGCGGCCCGGCTCAAAAAGCTGAGCGGCGTGAGCGGCTGAAAGTTCGCCGCGTTTTTATCGAGGCCGCTTGCATAAGGATTGGGCGTCATTCATTTTCCTCCGCTGCGATCCATTATAATACGCCTGTTGCGTCAAGGCGAATGCGCCGGAGAGCGCTGCCGCAAAGAAGTGCTTGTCAGTCCTCGGACAGCCTCGCACTATGCCCGCTGAGCGAGCATCGCCGGGCGGCATTGCGCGCCGCCCCAGCCCGCGAATGCGGGAAACAGCCGGACATGCCGGGAGGACCGAATGAGCCGCTATTTCGAGGTCTATGAGAGCTGGAAGCGCGACCCGGAAGCCTTCTGGGCCGAAGCCGCCGCCGAGATCGACTGGGTCAGACCGCCGCAGAAGATCTTCGACCCGAGCCAGGGCCAATATGGCCGCTGGTTCGAGGGCGGCCTGTGCAACACCTGCTTCAACTGCCTCGACCGGCACGTCATCACCGGCAAGCGCCCGCATCAGCCTGCGCTGATCTATGACAGCCCGATGACCGGCGAGAAGCGCAGTCTTCACCTATGCCGAGCTGCTCGACGACGTCTCCGCCTTCGCCGCCGTGCTGCGCGACAAGGGCGTGCGCAAGGGCGACCGCGTGATCCTCTATATGCCGATGATCCCGCAGGCGGTGATCGGCATGCTGGCCTGCGCCCGCATCGGGGCCGTGCATTCGGTGGTATTCGGCGGCTTTGCGGCGAATGAACTCGCCACCCGCATCAACGATGCCAAGCCCAAGCTGATCCTGGCCGCTTCCTGCGGCCTGGAGCCGGGCCGCATCGTCAAATACAAGCCGCTGCTCGATGCGGCGATCGCCGAGCGCATCGCATAAGCCCGACGCCTGCATCATCTTCCAGCGCGCCGATGAGCGGGCGGCGCTCACGCCCGGCCGCGACCATGATTGGACGACGCTGTTCAACGAAGCCAAGGCGCGCGGCAACCGCGCCGACGCGGTCATCCTCGCGGCGACCGATCCGCTCTACATCCTCTACACGTCGGGCACCACGGGCGAGCCGAAGGGCGTCGTGCGCGACAATGGCGGGCATATGGTGGCGCTGAAATGGTCGATGCCGAACCACTACGGCATCGAGCCCGGCGAGGTGTTCTGGACCGCCTCCGATGTCGGCTGGGTGGTCGGCCATTCCTATATCGTCTACGCGCCGCTGCTGCATGGCGCGACAACCATCCTCTATGAGGGCAAGCCCGTGGGCACGCCGAATGCCGGCGCGTTCTGGCGGGTGATCGCCGAGCACAAGGCGGTGGCGCTGTTCACCGCGCCGACCGCGTTCCGCGCCATCAAGAAGGAAGACCCGGAAGGCAAGCTGCTCGCGGATTACGACCTGTCGCAGTTCCGCACGCTGTTCCTCGCCGGCGAGCGCGCCGACCCCGATACGGTCAAATGGGCCGAAAAGCTGCTGGGCAAGCCGGTGCTGGATCATTGGTGGCAGACCGAAACCGGCTGGCCGATCGCGGGCAATCCGGTCGGGGCTGGGAACGCTGCCGGTCAAGCACGGCTCGGCCACGGTGCCGATGCCCGGCTACGATCTGCGCGTGCTGAACGAGAAACGGCCGGCCGCTGCGCCGGGGCGAAACCGGCGCGCTGTCGATCCGGCTGCCCATGCCGCCGGGCTGCCTGCCGACGCTCTGGGAAAAGGACGAGCGTTTCCGCGACAGCTATCTGACCGATTATCCGGGCTATTATAAAACCGCCGATGCCGGCTATATCGACGAGGACGGCTACGTCTACGTCATGGCGCGCACCGACGACATCATCAATGTCGCCGGGCATCGCCTGTCGACCGGCGCGCTGGAGGAAGTGCTGTCCAGCCATCCGGACGTAGCGGAATGCGCGGTGATCGGCATCGCCGACGCGCTCAAGGGCCAGGTGCCGGCCGGATTCGTGGTGCTGAAAATGGGCGTCACCAAAAGCGCCGAGCAGATCGAAAAGGAAATCATCCAGAAGGTGCGGGACGAGATCGGGCCGGTGGCGGCGTTCAAGCTGGCCCTGACCATCCAGCGGCTGCCGAAGACGCGCTCCGGCAAGATCCTGCGCGGCACGATGCGGGCCATCGCCGACGGCGAAGCTTACAAGATGCCCGCGACGATCGACGATCCCGCCATTCTCGAAGAGATCGGCGAAGCGCTGAAGGCGCGCGGGCTCGGCACTGGCGCCGATTCGCTGCTGAAGACCGGCAGTTAGAGCGCTTCCCGAAAGGTGTTACGCGGCTTTCAAACAAGAAGCGCGGCAGGCAATGACTTTAGCATTACAGTTGCATTTTTGATTTCAGATGCGCGCGCTGAGCAGCGGCCTGATGGGCTCGTCGCCAGAGTGACCATGCGATGACGCGGGCAGGTCGAATGCGCCGTTGGGCCAGTTTTGTAGCGATGCGGCGGATTTCCTGGACCGACCAGCGGATCAGTGCGCCGAGACATTCGCAGAAAAATTGAGCTGGCTCGGGAAATTTGGACATCAAGGATAAGTGGAATTTCAGCCTGAACTCGGCATGATTGCCGCGAACGGGTGTGAATCGGCATGCAATTTTGCCCCCTGCCATGGGTAATCGGCGTTCAATTTTGACCCGCCCCCGATGGCACATTGTCCCGCGATGCAATTCGCGAGCGGGGGCTCAACGGGGGATGGTGAGGGTGGAGACGATTGGCCGTGCACGGCATGCCTTTCATGTCAAAGGCTAGACGATCAAGCAGACGCAGGCGATAAAGCGCGCCGGACAGGAGTCAATTTTCGAGGCCGATTGGGGGTCAAAGTTCCGCGCCGATTGACAGTCCTGTGCTGATTAGAGCGTCGGGCGATTAACCTGCAACATATCCCGCCTCCTTGAGATAATTCCAACATTCCTGGGGCTCGAAGAGGTTGCAAATATCGCCGACGGCGCGCCAAAGGGCGTCATAGGTTCTTGCCTTGGCTTTTCGCAAGAGGGTCTTGAGCTTGGCGAAGGCCATTTCGATCGGATTGAGGTCGGGAGAGTATTTCGGCAGGAACAGGAACCAGGCGCCGCGCTCGGCCAGAGCCTGTGCCGCACGCGGACTTTTATGGACGTTCAGATTGTCCAGGATCACCACATCGCCCTGCCTGAGGTTTGGCGCGAGTTGCGTGCGGATGTAGATGTCGAAAGTGGGACCATCCATGGCCCCCTCGATGATCCAGGGGGCAACGAGCTCATCGCAGCGCAAGCCGGCGACCAGGGTTTGGGTTCGCCACTTGCCGAAGGGAGCATCGGCCATGAGCCGCGCTCCCTTCAGGCTGCGCCCACGCAAGGGCGTCATGTTGGTCTTTACACTGGTCTCATCGATGAAGACGAGCCGCGCCGGTTGGCGGCGCATGAAAGGCTGGCGACGGTCGCACCACATCTGGCGGGCCACCCTGACGTCAGCGCGTTCTTTTTCCGATGCCAGCAGCGTTTTTTTTATAGGTAAACCCGTGCCGGCACAGAAACTTGGACAGGTTCGAGGGATCGGCCGTCACCCCGTGCGCCGCCTCCAGCCAAGCCGCCAGATCCGGCATGGTGATGTCCGGCTGCGCCTTCACCTTGTCGAGAACGGCTTCCCGATACGAGCCAAGCTTGCCCGAGCCCTTGGGGCGCCCCTGTCTAGCCGGATCAACCGAACCGGTAGCCGCAAAGCGGGCTTGCACCCGCACAGCCGTCGAGGGCGCCACCTCGAACTGGGCCGCTACCGCGCGGCGCGACTTGCCAGAGGCAATGCCGCGCACCATTCGAAGCCGAAGATCCAACGAAACAGATTTGCCCATGAGGTCCCTCCCGACCCCACGGAATCACTGTTCGCGAGAAAAGGGAATCTCACGATTCACACTTCTCGCCCGACGCTCTAGATCCTGAATGTGCATATTGGCCGATGCAGAGGTGCCGCCTTTCTGGCTTGTGCTGGTTTTGTACCCCGCTACCGCCATTGTGCTTTTCGCTGTCGCCTACCCTCTCATGAGGTTCGATGGGTGGTGGGTCAAAACGTCAAACGCAGCAGCGTCCCGCACTCAATGTGGAATAATCAAAATGGTTCAGCGGCCCACGACGGTGGTCGATGAAGCGATCCGGTGAGAGGCTGACCCGCGAGGGGACGAGTTGAATGATCGCCTGGTTTTGACCTCAAAGCCGGATTTGGCGTTCGATCGACCAGCACGCCGTGAATGGCAATTGTGACATCCGGACCAAATTGGCGGCCTGCACAATCTCGGGGGCGGCGTGGTTAGATCCGGTTATTAACGAATCCCGGTTTTGATGCCCACGAACATGCCGCGATTATTAGTGCTGTAGTAACCGCCTTCCATTGAAGGTCGAATCCCATCTTGAATCCAGTCCGCTTGCTCAAAGACCATGTCGAACCCACAGTCTTGAAGTGTTTGTAGGATCGCGGCCTTCGTAAGCCAGAATGAGCGCTTGTTCAACCAAGATGACCATTTGAACGTCTCTATCTCACTTTCGGAATCGGCGTCGTGCTCCACATACCATTTGCCAGGGACGCCTTCGTTTTCTGCCATCGGAGACAGCTTAAATATTCTGCTTTCGTTTTGGTCCGCGTAATGAGTGTTGATCATGATCACGTCACGTGTATGCTCGGCCATCAGCTTAATGAATTTTACAGGTTGATCCAAATGATAGAGCAGTCCGCAGCAAAACATCGCGTCGAACTGGCCATAATGATCAAGGTTCCACACATCGTTCTTTATGAAAGTCAGATTTTGTAAATGAAGCGCCTTCTGTACCGATTGACAATTTTCAAAATTGCTTTGTCTGACTTCAATCCCTGTTGCCTTCATGCCCATTCGCGAGAATTCGACTGTATACCCTCCCTCAAGGCAGCCGAGGTCCGCGATGGATTTTCCAAGAAGCTCATCATGATATGTGAGTTTGAGAACACGCGCCGCCGCTTTCATCCACGGACTGTCCGCAAGCAGATAGCCGATTTCTGGCATCGTTTCGGTGCCATCAGGCAGCTTGATATTGTGGGCTGTATAGCTCAAATGCGTCTCCTCGCGCTGTGGGATATACTGGAAGCGACTTATTCATGTTGCCGGCTTTATGTTGCCGGCGTGCGCGCGCCGGCATAGAGAAGCTGTCCGAGGTAATCGCCATAGTCGGTTTTGCTGTGCCGCTCGGCGTGCCGGGCCAGAGCTTCGTCGTCGATAAGACCCTGCTGCCAGGCAATTTCCTCCAGACAGGCTATCTTCAGGCCCTGACGCGCCTCGATTGTCTGAACGAACTGTCCGGCCATGAGCAGGGAGTTATGCGTCCCTGTGTCAAGCCAGGCGAAGCCCCGGCCCATTTGCTCGAGGTAAAGGTTGCCCCGGCGCAAATAGGCGCTGTTCACGTCGGTGATCTCCAACTCTCCGCGCGCGGAAGGACGGATGTCGGCGGCGATGTCGAGCACGTCGTTGTCGTAAAAATAAAGACCGGTGACGGCATAGTTGGAGCGCGGTTCGGTCGGTTTCTCCTCGATGCTTTCGACCCGGCCATCCGCGCTGAAGCTGGCTACGCCATAGCGCTCCGGGTCGGAGACGCGATACGCGAAGATCGTCGCGCCCTGATTGCGTCCCGAGGCGCGTGCGAGCAGATCCGCGAGGCCGTGCCCGTAGAAGATGTTATCTCCGAGAATGAGGCAGACCCGCTCGCTGCCGACAAAGCTGCGGCCGATGATGAAGGCTTGCGCCAACCCGTCCGGGCGATGTTGAGGGGCGTAGCTAAGCGAGATCCCCCATTGCGCCCCGTCCCCAAGCAGCGCCTCGTACATCGGCAGATGCTCGGGCGTGGAGACAAGCAAAATGTCGGTAATGCCTGCCAGCATGAGCACGGAAAGCGGATAATAGATCATCGGCTTGTCGTAAATTGGGAGCAACTGCTTCGAGAGCACGCCCGTCACGGGATAGAGCCGCGAGCCGCTGCCTCCGGCGAGAAGAATGCCTTTCATGCGCGCACACCTTCCCGCGATCGGACCAGAACCTCCTTGAGCGTCGCTTTCCAGGGACGCGGATGGATATCGAGGAGCGTCTGGATTTTCATGCAGTTCAGCACGGAATATCGCGGGCGGATGGCGGGCGTGGGGTATTCGTCCGTGGTCACCCTTTCTATGATGGGAACGCCGGCCGCTTTCGCGTGAGGTGACGCAAATATTGCGTTGGCGAAATCTGCCCAGTTTGTGGCGCCTGATCCCGCATAATGATAAATGCCCCAATGGCCAAATGTGCCCACGGCATCGTTAATGCGGCGGGCCAGCTGCCAGATGCATTTTCCCAGCTCGTGCGCCGAAGTCGGGCAGCCGAATTGATCGGCGACAATGCGCAAGCGGTCGCGCTCGCCCGCGAGGCGAAGCATGGTTTTCACGAAATTGCTTCCATGGGCGCTGAATAGCCAGGAGGTTCGGAGGATCAAATTTTGAGGCTGTGCGTGGGCGACCGCGCGTTCCCCTTCCAGCTTGCTCTCGCCATAGACGTTAAGCGGAACCGGCGCGTCCGTCTCGACATAGGGCCGCGACGCTGTGCCGTCGAAGACGTAATCCGTGGAGACGTGGATCAACGGTATTCCTCGTGCAGCGGCAAATGCGGCGAGCCGGCCCGGCCCATGCGCGTTCAACGCGAATGCCGCCTCTCGATCGCTTTCGGCCTCATCCACCGCGGTGTAAGCCGCCGTGTTGACGACGATATGCGGCCGATACAATTCGAGTGCGCCGAAATCGGGCGAAGGGTTGGCGATGTCGCACTCGCGCCGCCCCAGACACGTCAGTGTCGCGCCGGCTGGAACGCATTCCGCGAGGCAGCGGCTAAGCTGGCCGAATTTACCGATTACAATCACACGCATGGAATTCCGCCATTCCCCTCAGCCGATAGCCCGCTGCGGTTCTGTCGCGGCGGCACGCTGTTCGCTATAGCTCGTCCGCGCGCCGATGTTCCGCCACCAGGCTTCATGTTCCAGATACCAGTCGAGCGTCGCCGCCAGGCCCGTCTCGAACTCGACGGCTGGTGTCCAGCCCAAGTCGTTACGTAATTTGTCGGCGTTGATGGCGTAGCGCAGATCGTGCCCAGGCCGGTCGGCGACAAAACGAATTAGCCGGTCGTGCGGGCCGCGATGGGGGACACGCTCATCCATTAAGCGGCAGATAGCCGAAACGACATCGATATTGCGGAGCTCGGCCATGCCGCCGATATTATATGTCTCGCCCGGCATCCCCTTGGTCAAAACCTCCCAAAGCGCGCGGGCGTGGTCCTCGACATGCAGCCAATCGCGAATGTTGTGGCCCTTGCCGTAGACCGGCAGCGGCTGCAGGCGGTAGGCGTTCAGGATCATTAACGGGATGAGCTTTTCAGGAAATTGCCAGGGGCCATAATTATTCGAGCAGTTAGTGACGAGAATCGGCAGGCCGAAGGTTTCGCCCCAGGCCCGCACCAGATGATCCGACCCCGCCTTCGAGGCGGAGTAGGGCGAGCGCGGCCGGTAAGGAGTCACTTCGGTAAATCCGGGCGCGGCCAATTCCAGCGAGCCGTAGACTTCGTCGGTTGACACATGGTGGAAGCGGAAGCGGCGGCGCGCGGCAGGCCCAAGCTTGGACCAATAACGCCGCGACGCCTCGAGCAGCGTGTAGGTGCCGATCAGATTGGTGGTGATGAAGGGAAGCGGCCCGTCTATCGAGCGGTCGACGTGGCTCTCGGCAGCGAGATGCATAATCGCGTCCGGCGCGAATTCGGCGAACGCCCGTGCGACCGCCGCGGCGTCGCAAATATCGGCCTGTATGAAGCTGTAGCGTGCATCCCCCTCAGCGTCCCCGAGCGCTTCGAGCGTCGCGGCATAGGTTAGCTTGTCGACATTCAGGACAGCAGCGTCCGTTCTTTCGATCGCGTGCCGGATCACCGCTGAGCCGATGAAGCCACATCCTCCCGTCACCAATATGCGCATCTCACCCTCGATCCCGGTTGTCGTCCGCGACGTTCATATGTTGCCGGCGCCGTTATTGTTACGTGAACAGATGATCCGCTTCCGCGAACCGCGGCAACACCAGATCCTTGACCGAAAGCGTCGCCTCCGCTTCGCCGCCAATGCCCCAGTCGATGCCGAGATGCGGGTCTGCCCAGAAGATCCCGTGATCGTGATCCGGCGCGTAGAAATCGGTAACCTTGTATGCCAGTAGCGTGTTCGGCTCGCGCGTGACGAAGCCATGGGCAAAACCGGCCGGCACGAGCAGCGCGCGGCCGTTCTCTGCGCTCAGCTCGGTGCTGACGTGTTTGCCGAAGGTCGGCGAGTGCTTTCGAATATCGACCGCCACGTCAAGGATGCGACCGTGGAGCACGCGCACTAGCTTGTGCTGGGCAAAAGGCTCAGTTTGAAAATGCAGCCCCCGCACTGTTCCGGCGGCGGCCGAGAACGACATGTTGTCTTGCACGAACTCCAGGCCGACGCCGTTCTGCGCGAATGTCCGTTGGCTGTAAGTCTCGCAGAACCAGCCGCGCGCATCGCCAAATCGCGCCGGTTCGATAAGGATGACCTCTGTCAGGACAAGCGGCACAAATCGCGATGTCCGCGGGTCAAAATGGTCTTGCTTGTCTTTGGAGGATAGGCTCAAGCTCGTGCTCATACTGATTTGCAATTTGTTCAAGTGTTCTGTTGAAATCAATTAATCCAAATTTGGCCAGTGCGTTGACAGCGAAGAGCCACAGCTGCACGCCGAACGAATTTTGCTCGGGCCGCATGTTCCTAAGCCATCGTCTCGTGCGGTTGGACGCCTTCAGCAGCGCAGCGCGTTTATGCCGGATCGAGAGCAGCCCCGCGTTGCGCTGCGTGATCCGGATGGTCTGTTGGAGGGTCAGCGCGTTGTTCGCCGACAGCTGGTTGGGCGCGCCTTGCAGATTGAAGCAAACCGGCTCGTCGATCCAGGCAAGCGGTAGCCGGCTGACAATGGGAAACCAAAGTGCAAGGTCTTGGCATGACACCAGGTCCACCGATAGTGGAAGGATCTTCATTAGCGCGTCCGCCCGGCAGACCGCCATGGAGGGCGTGAAATTCATCCCCCGGATCAGATACATCAGCCCATCGGCATGAATATTCGCCGCGCTAGGCGGAGCGACGCGCAGCGAAAGCCTGTCCCCGGGAAGAGGGTCGGGACCGTATGAAATGGCGCGGCCGTAAGCCACCCCGGCGCCGGTCTCGTTCGCTATATCGACCAGCCGGCGGGTCGAGCCCCGGATCAACGGGTCGTCGCTGTCACAAAATCTGACCCACCGTCCCCTCGCCTTGGGCGCGATACCATTGATGGTCTGGTAGATCCCACGGTTTTCCTGCCGCCAGTAAACCACCTCCGGGTGTATTCCGGCGAAGGCCGCGCAGATCCGCTCCGATCCATCAGTGGAGCCGTCATCGACGAGAATGACTTCGCCGCCAACGTCCAGTGCCTCGCGCCAGACGCTTTCAAGCACGGCCGGCAGATAGGCTGCCTTGTTGTATGAAGTGATCAGAAAAGACGCGGGGATGGCGGGCGTTGGGGAAGTTGGCTGGCTCTGCTGAGTGCTTTCAGCGGGGGGCATTATTCGGCCCCTTCAACTTTTTGAGACGATATGGATCTGAACCCGCGCGATAGCGGGTCGGCCAACTCTTGCCTCGTTTTTCGAGCCCTTTGCTCGGCGTGCGGCGGAAGCCGTTCATCGCTTGTACAACTCTCGCTTTGCTCGCGTGACAGCACATAGCCGAACGCATATTGCAACCTAAGGTTTGTGTCAAGTTAGGTGAACTCGCCATATCCGATATGCACATCCCCGTATTTGAGTACCGAATCATGCCGAACGCAGTGCGCTTTTCAGTAGCGCGGAATCTTCGGTCGCAGCGTCTGGCGCACCCAGCGCGGTGACGCGCGCGTGCGTCCCAACCGTTTGCCCAGACGGGAGTGGAAGGCGCCGCCGTTTCGATACGAAGGTTAGCTCAACGGAGGGACTGGGTGCCGGCTGCTGCGAGCATGTTTGAGCAAGGGCACCATGCGCGGCGGCAACGCATCGACCGGCTCGCCGCCCTCAGAAAACGCTCAGGTGTCGTGGCTCTCCAGCGCAGGCCGGCGGACCGGCGTTCCCGGCGCATCACGGCGGATGATCGGGCGCACCCAAAGGGCGCCCGATCCGCATCTCTCGTCAACTAATTGCCGACCAGCACCTTCAGATCGACCGACTTGGCCATCGCCTGATAGCCGGCATCGTTGGGATGCAGGTGATCGCCGCAATCATAGGCCGGCAGAACGTAGCCGGGTTTAGCCGGGTCCTCGATCACCTTGTCGAAGTCGATCAAGCCGTCGGCGGTCTTGTTGGAACGGATCCAATTGTTTACCGCCAGGCGGATCTTCTCTTTCTCCGGCGTGTAGTAGCCGGCCAGCGGCGTGCCCTTGAACGTATCGATGAACGGCGTCAGGGTGACCGCCACGAAGCGGATGCCGTGCGCGTGCGCGCGGTCGATGATCTGCTTGTAGCCGGCTATGATGTCGTCGGCGGTCGGCTCCGGATCGGCCGGGGTGATCGCACCTTGGCCGGGCCAGCCGATATCGTTGATGCCCATCATCATGACGACGGTCGACACGCGCGGATGGCTGAGCACCGACATGTCGAAGCGGCTGAGCGCGTTGGTTCCCATGCCGTTGGTCAGGACGCGATCGCCGGAATAGGCCTCGTTCACCACCGCGACATTCGGCTGGCCCTCCGCCTGCAGCCGTTCCGCAATATGGTCCGGCCAGCGATTGTTGGTGTCGACGGTGGAGCAGGCCCCGTCGGTGATGCTATCGCCGAAGAAGACGATGGCCTTGGAGTCAGCCTTCGCGTTGGTCAGGATGCCGCTGAGCAGAATGCGCGATTTGGTGGTGCTTTCCGCCTTGAAGTCGGCTGCCTGGGTCATGTCGCCTGGGCCTGAGATGTAGCCGGTCTGCGCGCCATCCCAGTGTACGGACCCAAGGCCCGTCCGCTTGGGCAGATAGAAGCTGACCGCAATGCTGGCCAGCGCTTTGACGGGCAAGTCCACCGGGTCGCTGACCAGCGGTGCGCCGGGCGGAATGACCGCCGAGCTTTGTCCGCCGAAGGACAATGGCTTCATCGTTGCCGGATCCACCGCGTTGCCGGTGGTGGACAGCGCGACGCTGGCCGACCCGATGGTCAGCGGCCGCGCGCCGAATTCGTTGGAAATCACCACCCGCACCTGATCGCCGCCGACGCTGATGCGTGCGATCTGCCGCACTGTCCGATTGTCCAGCACCTCGGGCACATCGAACGGCGCCGGCAGTTCCTCCGCCCAGCGCGGCGCAGGGGTGGCGGCCCATGTCGTGATCCAGGGCTCGGCCGCGTGCGCAACAGCTGGTGCGGCGACGGCCAGCGCGACTGCGCACATTGCCAAGCACAGCCGGGGTACAGGGCGGCTGCGACGGACAATACGTGGACCTTGGCAAGACGGTAAATCCCCGGAATCAACTCGTTCGCGGTTCATGATTGTTCCTCCCAATTGATTTTTTGGGCCAGGCGACGCGCGGGAATTATCCCACGCCACACCCGGACGTTCGGCTTGGCAATCTGACATTATAATCATGACGGGCAGATGGTCAAAGCAGCACATGCTGGATGCCTCGCCCCATCGGCATTGCAGCACCTCGGAGCCGACTTCGACGCCGGTCCGGCCGCCCACCAGATGAGGGTTGCGCCTTGGCCTCCATGTCCGGCACGGCTCGGCAAGCACAATGCGCGCAAGCGTCCCCACGTCATCGGGGCCTCCGGACACCGCAGCCGATCACCGATCCTCTGCGAGCAAGTGTCGCTGCTTTCCTGGGCGCGTTGCTAAGGTGATGTGACGCGGAAATCGACCAGCAAAGGGAGGTGATCCGATGCAATTCGGGCTAGAGGTGTGCGGATCGTATCCACATTCAGCACCTCGATCGATCGACTGACGAAAACATGGTCGAGCCGCAGAATGGGCGCACGGCTCGGATAAGTTGGATGCTTGCCAGACTTGCCGAGCCATGTCTGGGTGTCACAAAACCGCGCAGCCAGCCGTCGGTAGATGCGCGAAAGCGGAATGGTGTTGAAGTCGCCTGCGACGATGACTGGCTCGCGACAGGCGGGATGAGCGAGCCAATCGGGACCAAGCAGCGTGTCGATTTGCCGAAGTCGGCCTGATCCCGGCAGGCCGAGATGCGTGTTGAGGACCTGGATCTCGGTGCCGCCGACAGTCATCGATACCCACAGCGCGCCTCGCGGTTCGACAACCTCTGGCCATCCCCGGGGCCGCAGAAGCCCGGCTTTCACGAGCGTGCAAGGAAGGGCGGTCAGGATGGCATCGCCATAGGACTCCTCCATCACCCGGATCGCCGGGTAAAAATGGAGGTGCATGCCCAGCGCGTCCGCAATGACCTGCGCCTGGTCTACGCCGCGCGTCGAAGGGCGGTTAACGTCGAGTTCCTGGAGCGCGACGATATCCGGCTGGCAGGAAGCGATGACTTCAGCAATACGCGCAGGCGAAAGCTGAGCGTCCATACCGCGGCACTGGCGAACATTATACGTCAGGATACGCGGCATCTATTTCCTCAAGCTCCATAGTCGTCCTGCGCCGTCAGGATAATTTGCACCTTGAGCAGAAGGATGGCCGCCTCCTACATTTGACCGCTGCGCACGCCGCGACGTGACGACCAAATTGGGCGTAGCCTCCTCAGCCGCACGCCCGGCCTCTCAACCACCGACTATCGACCCGGCAGCACTAAAAATGCTTCTGGAACGCCATCCGTCACTCACTCGGCGACTTTATCAATGAAATCCGCCGTCTGCTGCCTCTGGTCGGCCCACCGACAGCGTTGCGGACCTGCCGCGCGACTGCGGCAAAGAATGCGCCGGCTCACCTTGCCATGCCTGCATACCGGCGGACCACTTGCTCGGACTCGGCCACCGCCTGTTCCAATGTGGGCAAGATCGCCGTCTCGGCCCGCTTCACCTGGGCGTCGAGTTGCTCGGTAATGACCTGTCGATCGCTGGCGTTGCTCGAAGTCAGGTGGCGGAAGGCGTCCTGCATGGGTACGTTTTTCAGAAGATCGCCCGCATCCTCATAGAACGCCTGCATGTCGGTGATCGCGCTGGGCGGCGCGTCGAAGAGCGCCGAGTTTTGCGAAGATGCGTTCCAGACGAACAGCCGCAAGCGCGGCCAGTCGCGGTAGATGGCTTCGCCTTCCTGGGTCTTCTGCATCAACGGCACGAACTCCTTCAGGCGGGCGGTATTGTCGCTCAGCTCGGCACGCAACGCCTGCATGAGGTTCGTCCGTCGCTGCGCATCGTTCAGACGGTCATATTCCAGGGTCCGCTGAAAGCCGACATATCCGGCGAGATAAACGCCGAGCACCGTGGCAATGATCGTGAAAATCTGCCCGACGATGAATTGTGGTCCGCCGAGCGTGCCGAAAAACCCGTATCTTCTGGTTGGCGCGCTCGTTGCTTCGTCGAGGCTTGCCCGTTTGATATCCACCATTTTCCCCTCCCTCCACTCATTTCCCTGCCTGTAACCGCTAGCGCCGGTAAATTCAACGGCGCATAAACTTTGGAGGTCAAGAGATGCATCCCTTTTGCCGCATAGGCAGCCAATCCATCGCTTGGAGCATTTTCCAGCAAAGTGGACGCCGGTTTGCGTCGAGAAAATGCGAGAAAACAAAAAATTAGAGCCGCGCTCCGATTCAATCGGAGCGGAAAAGGCTTAGCCGCGTCGTCCGCGGGCGATGTCACAAGCAAATGCAATGCCGTTCAGCGGGGCAAGAACCGTCTCTCGGCTCACGTCAACACGACATCGAGCGTGTGGCACTCGGTGAGATCCGGCGGCTCCCAGCGATCGAGCATCCGCTCGATGGCCGCCCCTTGGCACGGGATGCGCGCGGGCCTGATTGCGCCGGGCGGCTTCGCTAAGCGGCGCTTCGAAATAGACGATGCGCACCTTGGCCTGATAGTCGGCGAACGGGTCGATGAGTTGGCTGCGCAGCTGCCGGCTGACGTTGGTGGCATTCCAGATGAAGGGCCGCCGCGCCCGCAGGAGAATACGCGCCCGCTCTCGCGCCGCCGCGATCACCGGGGCCCTGCGCGTCGGCTGGGTCGATTTCCAGCTCGGCGCGCAGCTCATCCAGCGAGATCAGCGGCACATTGCGGCATTGGCCGCGAGCCACCTGTCCTTGCCCGCGCCCGGCAGGCCGCTCATCAGCGTCACGTCGCCATGCCAGTCGCTGCCGCCACAAGACGATCTGATAGCTGTCGTCGCCATCCCGCTCTTCCTCGGCCAGCGTGTCGAAGCCATTATGGCCGATCAGCGCGTGAGCGCGATCTGATTGGGCACATCTCATGGTGGGGTGATCGGCTGCGGTATATAGACCTGTTTGAGGCTGCAAGCGTGCTCATTCACCGCATGAAACACGCCTCGGCCCTGGCGCATCACGTCGGACAAGACTATGCGAGACCGGGCGACTCCGCCCGGCCGTGTACGATCCTGGAACGCAGGGGCTTCCGCCGTGCCGCCGACGTATCAGTCCTTCGCGGGCAGCAACTGCTTCACCATGGCGTCAATCAGGCGCGGCAGATCATAGGGGAAGCGCGCCGTGATCAAATTGCCATCCACCACGCAGGGCTCGTCCAGGACGGTCGCGCCCGCATTCTCCACGTCGATCTGGATGTTCCACACTGCCGTCGCGCGCTTGCCCTTGAGGATCTTGGCGCTGACCATCACCCACTGGCCATGGCAGATCGCGCAGGTTGGCTTGCCGGCTTCATACATAGCGGTCACCAGGGCGCGTGCATGCGGGTCCATCCGCAGCGCGTCGGGATTCCAGCAGCCGCCCGGCAGCAGGATGGAATCGTAGTCCTCCACCTTCGCCTCGTCCGTGTAGCGGTCGATCTTCAGCCAGCCCGCATTCTCCATCAGGCGGATGGCGAGCACATGGGTGGCGCATTGCGGCGGAAAGCGCAGGCCGAGCGTCGGGTGAAACTCACCAATGCGCGGCGAGACGATGTGGACAGTGGCTCCATGCTCCGTGAGCCAGCGATGGGCGCCCAGGATCTCGACCTCCTCCACGCCATTGGTGCAGCAGATCGCAATCCGCTTGCCTTTGAGCAGCTCCGGATTTGAAGCCGGGCTGAACAGGAAGGCGTTGAGTTCGCGATTCAGCTCGCCGTCGGCCGTGGTGAGAAGTTCCGTAGAGATCGACGGAACCGGCGAGGAAGACATGAATTGCTGCATGCGGTTGAAGGCGTCGGCCTGGGATGGATTGCTCATCTTTCATGCTCCCGAAAGAAGTTGGTCGTGGGTCGTTATATTTCGAACATCAGAACGAAATGGACTTGAAGGCGCGGACCTGTTCCGTAAGCGCGGTTTCGACCGGCAGCCGCTCCATCGAGCTTGCACCGTAAAAGCCGTGAATGCCGGGAACGGTTTTCAGGATATAGGCGGCATCCTCGGGCGACGAGATCGGTCCGCCGTGACACAGGATGATGACGTCCTCGCGTACCTTGCGCGCGGCCTGCGCCCACGCATCGATCAGTTCGGGGCAGTCTTCCAGCTTCAGCGCGGTCTCTGCGCCGATGCTGCCGCCCGTGGTCAGACCCAGATGCGCGACGATGATGTCGGCGCCCGCCTCGGTCATCTGCGTGGCCTCGGCGGCATTGAAGACATAGGGCGTGGTCAGCATGTCCTTGCGGTGCGCGCTGGCGATCAAATCCACCTCATGCGCATAGCCCATTCCGGTCTCCTCAAGGTTCTTGCGGAAGGTGCCGTCGATGAGGCCGACCGTGGGGAAGTTCTGAATGCCGGAGAACCCGAGCGCCTTCAGCTCGTCCAGGAAGGCATCGGTGAGGAGGAACGGATCGGTGCCGTTCACGCCCGCCAGCACCGGCGTGTGCCGGACCACGGGAAGCACCTCACGCGCCATGTCCTTGACGATCTCATTGGCGTTGCCATAGGCGAGAAGGCCGGCCAGCGAACCGCGCCCCGCCATCCGGTAGCGCCCGGAATTGTAGATGACGATCAGGTCGGCGCCGCCGGTTTCCTCGCATTTGGCGGAGAGCCCGGTTCCCGCGCCGGCACCGATGATGGGTTCCTTCCGGGCGATCATGGCCCGGAATCGCTCCAACAGATGCTTACGCTCGATGCGAGGCATGGCTCACCCGTTCAAAACGTCAGTTTCCGCGCCGGCCCTGCAGCGTGATCAGGCCGGCCAGGACGCAGGCGATAACCGCGATCGTCCACGTGAAGCTGTGCATGTACCAGGGCTCTGCGTTCAGCTGGAGCTTGCCGGTCCAGCTATCGGGATTGGGCGGCTTGAGGAAGAACACGCCGTAGAGGTAGGCTGCGAAGATCGAGACCAGCAGCACGATGCAAAAGGTCATGGCGATGATCATCGCCGCCTTAACCACGGAGCGCGCCGGCACGCCCGGTTGCGCCAGGGGCAACAGATTGTTGGCGAGGCCTGCCAGCACCACGAGCATGCAGCCTACCGCGAAAAGGGTTATGTTGAACGGTTGGAGGATCATCACGAGCGCCAGCACGCCGAGCCCGATGATCGTGTATTCCAGCTTCCGCGCGGTATCGGGCGTCATTCCACCGTGCCCTTGCTCGCCGCCGCTCATGCGCGCACCGCCTTTCCGTCTTCGCCGAAGATGTGAGTCTGGTCGGGTTCCGGAATGAGATGGAGCGTCTCGTCGGTCTTCACCTTCTTCTCGCGCGGAACGACTACGCGGATATCGTTGCCGGTCCGCGTGCGGGCGTGGATCAGCGTCTCGGCGCCCATCGGCTCTATCAGCTCGGCCAGCGCTTCGATCGTGTCCGAGGTGTGCTCGGAGACGACGGAGAATGCGCGCGGGCGCACACCCACCGTCACCGGGCCGCGGCTCAAGCTCTCGACCGCCGGATCGACACTGAGTTCGATATCTTGCTGGTCGAAGGAAACGGTCGCCCTGCCATTGCCGTAGCCTTTCAGCTCCGCCTCGATCAGGTTCATCTGCGGCGTGCCGATGAAGCTTGCGACGAAGACGTTCGCGGGCCGGGCGAAGACCTCATGCGGGCTTCCCACCTGCTCGATCCGGCCATCGCGCATGATGGCGATGCGATCCGCCATGGTCAGGGCCTCAAGCTGGTCATGGGTGACGATGACCGTAGCCTTGGAGAGATTCGCCAGCACAGCTTTGATCTGGCCGCGCATGGAATGGCGCAGCTCCACGTCGAGCCGCGAGAGCGGCTCGTCGAACAGGAAGCAGCTAGGATCCCGGATGATGGCGCGAGCCACGGCGACACGCTGTTTCTCACCCTCCGAGATTTGGCCCGGCAACCGGTCGAGAATGTCGCCGAGATGCATGATGTCGGCGACGCTGTCGATGCGGGAGGCCCTGTCGGCCGCACTCAGACGCTCATTGTGGAGCGGCATCGCGATGTTCTGGCGGACCGTCAGCGCGGGATAAAGGGCATAGAACTGGAACACCATGGCGATGTCGCGCTTGTCCGGCGGCACGTCATTCATGCGCCGCCCGGCGATCATGACGTCGCCCGAGGTGGCGCGCTCCAGACCGGCGATCATGCGCAGGGTCGTCGTCTTGCCGCAGCCCGAGGGGCCGAGCAGGCAAACCACTTCGCCGGCCGCAACCGAAAGGTCGGCGTCGCGCACGGCGACGAAGGCGCCGAACTTCTTGGTGACTTTGCGGATCTCGATGGTGGACATGTTTACTTCTTCACCGTTCCGAAGGTGACGCCGCGCAGCAGGTGCTCCTGCAGGAAGAAGGTGACCAGGAACACAGGGATGAGAAACAGGGTCTCGATGGCGGCCAGCAGCGTCCAGTCCGTGCCGCGGCCGCCGGAGGATACGGCCTGGTTCATGGCCACGGGCACGGTGCGCGTATCGGGGCCGGTAAGCAAAAGCGCGAACAGAAACTCATTCCAGGTGAGGATGAGGCCGAAGACGAAGGTCGCGGCCAGGCCGGCGATCACTTGCGGCAGGCAGATCTTGAAGAACACCCTGGCCTCGGACGAGCCGTCGATGCGGGCGGCGTCCTCGACATCGGTCGAAAGCTCGTCGAAGAAGCTTTTCATCATCCAGATGGTGAAGGCCAGATTGAAGGCGGTGTAGAGCAGGATGATGCCCAGATAGGAGCCCGAAAGGCCCACGACGCGGAACATCAGGATGACAGGGATGATGACGACGATCGCCGGCAGCATGCGGGTGGTCAAGATGATGAACAGATAGGTGTCATTGCCCTTCAGCGGGTAGCGTGAAAAGCCGTAGGAAGCCAGGGTGCCGAGGGCGAGCGCCAGCATCACCGAGGTGGAGGCGATCACGATCGAGTTGAAGAAGTAACGATCGAAACCCGTCGATTCCGGCTGGCCGCCGACCGTCATGGCACGGGAAAACACCGAGCCGAAATTCTCCAGCGTCGGGGTGAAGACGTACTGGTCCGGGATGAGGCCGAAGAAGGACGTGGGCGACAGCGTCGGCGGCACGGACAGGGCGAATTCCTGCGGTTTGATGGCGGTGAAGATGATGAACAGCACCGGCAGGAAATAGATCAGGCTGACGATCGCGACGACGAACGTGCGGCCCCAGCCTGCCTCCGCCACCCCGGCGCTTCTGCGAAAGCCGATCCGTTCCCAAATGGATTCACCATATGCCATGGGTCAGCCCTCCCGGTTTCTGCGGTTGGCGATATAGAGGTAGAGGTTCGTGAGCACGATCACCATGAACAGCATGATGTAGGAGATCGCGGCCCCTTCACTGGTCTTGTTCTGCTCATTGGCAATGCGGATCAGGTGATAGGAGATCGTCATCGTGTCATTGCCGCCCCTGGTCAGTAGGATGACGAGATCGGCCAGCTTGAAGGCCTCGATGGTGCGGAACAGCAGCGCCAGCATCAGGAGCCCCCGTATATAGGGGAAGGTGATGCTCCAGAAGCTGCGCCAGCCGGACACGCGGTCGATGGCCGCGGCCTCGTAGAGATATTTCGGCACCGAGACCAGCCCCGCCAGCACCAGCAGCATGACGAAGGGCGACCACATCCACGCATCGGCGAAGACGATGCCGGCAACGGCGCCCGCCTTGTTGTCCATCAGGATAAATTGTCCGCCCGCGATGCTGTTGATCACGTAGCTCAGGATGCCGAAGGTCGGGTCATAATAGTAGGTGAAGAACACGCCCGAGGCGACGACAGAGAGCATCATCGGCGTAAGTACCAGGATCAGCAGGTACTTCCGGAGCGGAAACTGCTTCGAGAAGAGTATCGCCAGGAGAAATCCGACGATCATCTGCGCCGCCACCGTCAGCACGACAAACATGGCCGTATTGACGAGGGCGTTCCAATTATCCGGCGCGGCGATATCGTCGGTCAGAACCTTGATGTAATTGCCGAGGCCGACGAAACGGATCGACTGCTGGTTCGACTGGTAGGCAAAGAACGAGAGCCCCAGGGACCATAGCAGCGGGAAGATGTTCATCACGAAGAGCACGGCGATTGCCGGCGCGACGAGGAGACCACCGTAATATCGGCGTCTGTAGGCATTTACCACAAGAGTGGCGGCGACCATCGCCGCCATGGCACCGACGATCCAGAAAGAGATGGATGCCGGCAGGGCAGCGGCCGCCAGCGCGGAAACGACGATGGCAACGAGAATCGCCAGCCGCCAGTTGTCGGCAGAAACCTTGAGCAACGTCGGCGTGGTCCGACCAGTTCGTGTGTCTGACGTGGCTGGAAAAATTGACATCAGCACAAGACGCTCCGCTGGCAATGCGATCTGGTGAAATCCAACACGGCCTCGTGCCGGCAGGTGACGGTGTCAGGGCCTTATCCTAATCAGCCGTGGGAAAGTCCGGAGCTGCGAACTCTTCCCGCGCATGGCTCGGCCGCCGCCGCTCCCCCTAGGAGGGACTGGCAGCGGCCGTCGTCACATTATTTGATCAGCCCAGCTCCCTTCAGCAGGTTCTGCTGGAACTTGGCAACATTATCCAAGGTCGCCTTAGCATTCTGCTTGCCGGTGATTGCAAGGTCGAACTGGTCCTGCTGCTCGGTCAGGAGCTCGAAGAACTGTGGGATGTGCCAGACGTCCTTCTGCCAATCCAGCGAAGCGGCCCAGGCGCGGTTCCATGGACGGTAGGTCACATATTTGGGGTCCGAGTACACGGCCTTGACGGCGGACTGGCCGCCACCTGCAGCGAACTGGTGCTGGATCGCGGGCGACAGCCACCACTTGACGAACTCCACGGCCTCTTTGATCTGGGAGTCGGTCGTCCAGGTGGTCAGCACGAAAGGCTGACCGCCAATGTTGGACCAGCGGACCATCTTGCCGTCTGCCCCGATGGTGCCTGGCATCATGCCGAATACCAGCTTGTCGGCGACCTTCGAGGATCTTCGGATCAAGCGAGGCTTCGCCGAGACCGATCCAGTCCACGTTCATGGCAACCTTGCCCTCGCGGAACAGCTCGTCCGACTTGAAGATGTCCATGGTTCCGGTCTTGGCCACCGGCGGCATGTAGTCGATCAGGCTCAGATATTGCTCCAGCGCCTTCACGGCTATCGGCGAATTCACGACGCCTTCGGCCTGCGCGTTGGGCACCTTGGTCTCGTCCCAGATATCGCCGCCCATCTGCCAGATCATGCCATTGATCTGCATGGACGAGAAGTCGTAGCCCTTGCCCGCCTGGAACGCGATGCCGTAAAAATCGTCGTCGGCAGGCTTGCCGGCGAGCATCTCGCCCTTCTTGCGGCGGAAGAATTCGCCGACGTTCTTGAAGTCATCCCAGGTCATGGCGTCGAGTTCTTCGCCAGTACAGGGTAGTTTCTTGTTGTACTTCGCCTTAAAGTTCTTCTGTTCGGTGGCGTCGCAAACAATGTCCTTGCGCACGTAGTTCACCAGTACGTCGGGGAACTGCGGAAAGCCGTAGTAATTCTTCGACTTGTATGGATAGCTGGAGTAAGCATTCACCACAACCGGATGAATATCCTTAAAAATCTTCATGAACTCCGGATCCGCTTCGAGCAGATCGTTGATCTTGCGATAATAGCCGCCCTCGACGAAGGCGCCCAGCCACTGCGAGTCCGACACGATGAAGTTGTATTTCTTCTCGCCCGAGGTCAGCGACGCGTTGACTCGGGTATAGAAGTCCGGCCATGGAATGAAGTCGACGTCGAGCTTCACGGTATTGCCGGACTTCGGCTTATACTGCTCGTCGAAGAATTTCTTCATGATGCGCGTTGGTGGCCAATCGGGCACGGCCATTGTCAGCGTTACTTCTTCGGCGTAAGTGAACGTCGCACTTCCTGCAATAAACGCGGCGGCGACACCCGCCGCCATCATTGCGCTCTTTATGCTTTCTCCTTGCGGTCATCTTCAGCACTCCTCCCATTTGCACATTGTCGTCTTCTTCTTCTGATCCCGGCGTCAGGCTATCGCCTGTCCGCTGGACGCTCGAAAAACGTGGAATTTTGTTGGATCCAGCATGACTGGCGCTGGCTGGCCGGGTCGCAGCCCCGACGCGACCAACTCCGGCAGGACCATGCGCAGAGTCTCGCCGCCGGCGTCTAACGAGACGACCGTGACGTCGCCCTGCGGTTCGAGCATGGCGATACTCGCCGCGAAGCCTTTTTCACCGCCAGCCGCGAAGCGAATGTCGCTCGGCCGAATGCCGACCACGGCCGCTTCGCCAGCTTCCGCCGTGTTGGGCTTGCGCGCGAGGGGCAAGGACCCGACCGCGGATTCGAAGGCGGCGCCGTCGTGGGTCAGCTTGCCCTTGATCATATTCATGTGAGGCGAGCCGATTTTGCCGGCCACATAGAGATCGCAGGGCTTTTCGTAAAGTTCGTCGGGTGTCCCGATCTGCACCACGGCGCCATCGCGCAGCACGGCGATTTCCTCGCCCATTGAAAGGGCCTCGAGTTCGTCAGGCGTCGCGTAGACGATGGTGAGGCCGAACTGGCGATGCAGGCGCTTCAATTCCGCCCGCATCTCGTGGCGAAGCTTGGCGTCGAGGTTGGTCAGGGGTTCATCGAGCAGCAAGATGCGCGGGCGCCGGATCAGCGAGCGGCCCAGCGCGACGCGCTGCTGCTCGCCGCCGGAGAGCGTGTTGGGCTTACGGTCGGTCTTGTTGTCCAGCCGGAGCATCGCCGCCGTCTCTTTCACCCGGCGATCGATCTCCTGGCGGTCAAGCTTGGCTTCGACCAGGGGATATGCAAAGTTTTCGATAAACGGTGAGATGCGGATAGAGCGCGAAGGACTGGAACACCATCGACACGCCCCGGCCCGCAATCGGCTCGTCGGTATAGTCCTTACCGAATATCTCGACCCGGCCCCGGTCCGGGGTGACGAGACCCGCGATGGTGCGGAGCGTCGTCGTTTTTCCGACCGAGCTTGGTCCGAACAACACGAAGAAGCGGCCTTCCGCAACGCTGAAGGACAGGTTCGCCAGAGCCCGCGCCTCTCCGAAGGACTTGGTGACATTTGTCAAGCTCAGCGCGCAGTTCCCGACCTCCCCCATCCTACTCCTCCGTTGCTGGCACGACGTGCCAACCGCTGTATGCCGACGCCTTCGTTATAGGCGCCCCCGGCTTGCCCGGCTGGTGTCGACAACACCCACTGCCTCCACTGTATATCATACGAAAGCCGGCAGAAGCCGGTGGTGCGAGCGTTCGATGTGATCGCGCATGGCGCGTTCCGCCCCGGGTTCGTCGCGGGACGAAAGCGCCGCCAGAATGGACTCATGCTCAGCCAGCGCATCCTCGGTTATCCGGGCGTGAAACATCAGACGGAAATATGTGGAAATGGGTATGCAGATGCGCCAGCGTGTCGCGGATCAGCTCGTTACCTGCGATCCCCATGATCTTGTCGTGAAACTCGGCGTCCAGACGCGCAAATCTGGAGTAACTCGATCTTTCCCGGCTTCTGTTGAGCTTCCGCATCTGCTCGGCGATGTCTTTCAATTTGCGCATTTGTTCTTCGCCGACGCGTTCCGCGGCACGGCCGCGCCCCGTCTGGCTCTAGCAGCAGCCGAAGTTGATAGATCTCATCGAAGCGCCGGCGCGTGATTTGCGGCGATGCGCTATATCCGACGAGATGCGTCTTAACGACCAGTCCCTCGCCCTCCAGTCGCCCCAGTGCCTCGCGAATGGGCGTCTGGGAAACTTCAAGTTCCCGAACCAGGCCATCGACCGTGATGCGCGCGCCGGGCGAAATATCCAACGACATGAGTTTATTGAAAATCGCCCCATAGACGTCATCGGCCAACCCTTTATGCCGCTGAATTGCCATGACGTTTCCAACCAACTCTGCCGACTGCAGCTTGCGGCATTCTATACCACAGTTCTTAATAATGGACTCGTACAAAGAAGCACGATATCCTATTGGATCGGCAGATCGTATAGGATATCATATCAGATCACAACCCTAAAGAGCAGCTAAAAGCAGGCTATGATGACCGATGTGGACCCGTTTTCCGTATTGCGGCTGCCGCGAGAAATCCTGTTCGGTGCGGGACAAATGGCCGCCATCGGTCAGGTCGCCGCACGGCTCGGATCGAAGGCGCTGATCTGTACCGATGCGCGCTTCGCGGCGAGCGACGCCTTTTCCACGCTTCACCAACGTCTCCGAGATGCCGGTTTACAGTGCCACGTGTTCGACGCAGTAGAACCTGACCTTCCCAGCGAGACCGTGTACCGGTGCGCAGAGGCGGCGCAGCGCTTTACTCCGGACCTGGTCGTCGGTGTCGGTGGCGGCAGCTGCCTCGACATGGCGAAATGCGCCTCGCTCATCCTGACGCATGGCGGACAGCTCGAAGACTATTACGGGGAATTCAAGATCCCGTCCCGTGTTCTCCCGATCATTGCCGTGCCGACTACGGCCGGCACGGGGTCCGAGGTCACGCCGGTCGCGGTCGTCTCGGATGCGAAGCGGACGCTCAAGGTCGGCATTTCGAGCCCTTATTTGATCCCGGCGGCGGCGATTTGCGATCCGGTCCTGACCTGGACATGCCCGCCGCTCCTGACGGCGATAGCCGGCGCCGATGCGCTGACGCACGCGATCGAGGCGTTTACCGCCTTCCGGCGCGTTCCCGATGCCGATCTCGCGCAGAAGCACGTCTTCGTCGGCAAGAACGCGTTCAGCGATCTCTTCGCCTTGAAAGCCATCACGCTGATCGGCAGAAGTCTGGAAAGAGCCTGTGCGGACGGTGCTGACAGACAGGCGCGCTCCGACCTGATGCAGGGAGCCCTCGCCGCCGGCTGCGCTTTCGGCACCGCCGGCACGTCCCTGGCGCATGCCGTGCAATATCCGATCGGGGCGCTTACGCACACGCCGCATGGCATCGGCGTCGCGACAGTCCTGCCTTATGCAATGAGCTATAATCGCAGCGCCGCCATGGCCGAGATGGCCGAGATCGCGGTTGCGCTCGGCTCGGATCGCGCGGCGCTGTCCACGGAGGAGCTTTCCCATGCCGCGATCCGGGAGGTCAGCCGCCTGTTCGCCGCGGTCGGAATTCCGGCATCGCTGCAAGGGCTCGGCCTGCCGAGGGACCAGATCGACTGGACGGCCGAGCACGCGGTCGGAATCGAGCGCCTGATCAAGAACAATCCGCGCCCCATCGATCTGAGCGGCATGCGGATTTTCGTCGCCGCCGCGTTCGAGGGAAACCTTGCGGCCGCCGCTCAATAGACTTCCGCCGAATTCTCTAAGGACAGCCCTGACATGGACACACCCAATCCCGCCGCTCGCAGCGTGATCGAGGCACTCGCGGCCGCTCAAGGCCTCTATATCGGCGGCGCCTGGCGTGCCGCGACCGGCGGCGCGACCATCCCGGTGCTCAACCCTTCGACCGAGCGCGTCCTCGCGCAGGTGCCGGATGCGACTTTGGAGGATGCCGCCGCTCGCGGTCGAGGCCGCCGCGAAGGCCGCGTCCGGATGGGCGGAGACGCCCCCGCGCAAGCGTTCGGAAATTCTGCGGCGCTGCTTTGAGCTGATGACCGAGCGAGCCGAGCAACTGGCCGAGCTGATCTCGCTGGAGAATGGCAAGGCCCTCCGCGACGCGCGCGGCGAGGTCGCCTATGCGGCGGAGTTCTTCCGCTGGAACGCCGAGGAAGCGGTGCGCATCAAGGGCGAATTCGCCATCGCCCCGTCCGGCGCGAACCGGATCATCATCGACTATCAGCCGATCGGCATTTGCGTGCTCATTACGCCGTGGAATTTTCCGGCGGCGATGGCGACGCGCAAGATCGGTCCGGCCCTTGCGGCGGGCTGCACCGTCATTCTCAAGCCCGCGACCGAGACGCCGCTGACCGCCTACGCCCTGGCCGCGCTCTATGAAGAAGCCGGCGTTCCACCCGGCGTGGTGAATGTGCTGACGACGACCAAGCCCGGTCCGCTGGTCGCGGCCATGCTCGCCGATTCCCGCGTGCGCAAACTCTCCTTCACCGGCTCGACCGGCGTCGGGCGCACTCTGCTGGCCGAGGCGGCCAAGAACGTCATCAGCTGCTCGATGGAGCTTGGCGGAAACGCGCCCGTTATCATCTTCGACGATGCCGATCTCGACATCGCGATCGAAGGCACCATGATCGCCAAGATGCGCAACGCCGGACAGGCCTGCACCGCCGCCAATCGCATTTACGTCCAATCCGGCATTTACGACGCGTTCGCGGCACGGCTGACCGAGCGCATGGCCGCCTTGACGGTCGGCCCCGGCACCGCTGCCGGAGAGCGAATGCGGCCCGATGATCTCGGCCGCGGCGGTCGGCAAGATCGAGCGCCTCGTCCATGACGCGACCGAGCGCGGCGCCAGGCTGCTATGCGGCGGCAAAAAACCGGACCGCTCGGGCTTCTACTACCCGCCGACCGTCCTCTCCGAGGTTCCGCCCGAAGCTGAAATGACCCGCGAGGAGATCTTCGGCCCGGTCGCGGCTCTGTATCGCTTCGACCTCCGAAGATGAAGCGATCGCCCGGGCCAATGACACGGAATATGGCCTGTCGGCCTATGTCTTCACGCGCGATGTCGCCCGCGGCCTCAGGATTGCGCGCCGGATCGAGGCCGGCATGATCGCGCTGAACCGCGGGCTGGTCTCCGATCCGGCGGCACCGTTCGGCGGCGTCAAGCAGAGCGGTCTTGGCCGCGAGGGCGGGACCGAAGGCATTTACGAGTTCCTTGAGACGAAGTATATCGCGGCATCGATCTGAGCCGCGCATCCATGCCGACCCAATTGAATTTGGCACTTTGCCGTGCGACAAACGAGTTCAGTGATCGAAGAGTGAGACGGCGTCAAACGCCGCATCGGGAGGAGACTTGCATGATGCGACCTGCGCTGTCTGCCTCATGAGCTATCTCGGCATCGATATCGGCACGTCCGGGGTCAAGGCGATCCTCATCGACCGCAGCGGCAAGACGCTCGGCGAAGCGACCGCCAAGTCCGTCGAGCCGGTGCGTCCGCATCCCGGCTGGTCGGAGCAGAACCCGGCCGACTGGTGGACCGCATGCCTCGAGGCGCTCGACGCGCTCAGCAAGTCGCATCCCTCCGAGATGGCGGCGGTGCGCGGCATCGGCCTTTCCGGGCACATGCATGGCGCAACGCTGCTGGGCAAGAATGACGAGGTGCTGCGGCCCTGCATCCTCTGGAACGACGGCCGCTCGGCCGCCGAATGCGCCGAGATGGAAGCCGCGCTGCCCACCTTGCGGCAGATCTCCGGCAACATCGCCATGCCCGGCTTCACCGCGCCCAAGATCGCCTGGGTGCGCAAGCACGAGCCCGAGATTTACGCGAAGATCGCCAAGGTCCTGCTGCCCAAGGCCTATGTGCGGCTGCTGATGACCGGCGACCATGTCGAGGAGATGAGCGACGCCTCGGGCTCGCTGTGGCTCGACGTGCAGAAGCGCGACTGGTCGGACGACCTGCTCGCCGTCACCGGCCTCAACCGCTCGCACATGCCGCGGCTTGTCGAGGGCTCGGCGCCCTCGGGCGAACTGAAGCCGGAACTCGCCAGCGCGCTGGGGCATGAGCGGCAAGGTGGTGGTCGCGGGCGGCGCGGGCGACAATGCGGCGGCGGCGGCCGGCATCGGCGCCATCAGGCCGGGCGAGGGCTTCGTGTCGCTCGGCACGTCGGGCGTGCTGTTCGTCAGCAACGACAAATTCCGGCCCAATACGGCGGGCGCGGTGCATGCCTTCTGCCACGCCATCCCGAATACCTGGCACCAGATGGGCGTCATCCTCAGCGCCACCGACAGCCTCAACTGGCTCTCGGGCATCACCGGCAAGAAGCAGGCCGAGCTCAGCGCGCTGGCCGAGCGTAGCTTCCAGGGACCGGGCGAGGAAATCTTCCTGCCCTATCTCAGCGGCGAGCGCACCCCGCATAATGACGCCGGCGCGCGCGGTTCCTTCGTCGGGCTCAGCCATCTCAGCGATCAGGCGCGGCTGGCGCAGGCGGTGATGGAAGGCGTGACCTTCGCCTTCCGCGATTGCCAGCGCGTGCTCAAGGACGCCGGAACGACGCTCGGGCGGCTGCTGGCCGTCGGCGGCGGCTCGAAATCGGCGCTGTGGCTGAAGCTGATCGCCACCAATCTCGACACCGAGATCGCGCTGCCCGAGGACGGCGATTTCGGCGGGGCGCTGGGCGCGGCCCGGCTCGGGCCTATGCGCCGCCGAAAGCGCCGACCCGGCCGAAATCATGACCATGCCCGCCATCAAGCAGGTCATCAAACCCGATGCGTCGCTGCGCGACGCCTATACGCAGCAATATGCGCGCTATCGCGCCCTCTACCCCGCCATCGAGGAGGCCCGTAAGTGACCGATTTCTTCAAGGGCATTTCACCCGTCAAATTCGAAGGGCCGAACTCGGCCAACCCGCTCGCCTATCGCCATTACGACAAGGACGAGATGGTGCTCGGCAAGCGGATGGAAGATCACATCCGCCCCGCCATCGCCTATTGGCACAGCTTCGCCTGGGAAGGCGGCGACCCGTTCGGCGGGCGCAGCTTCGACCGGCCATGGTTCGGCAAGGGCATGGAGGGCGCCAAGCTCAAGGCCGACGTCGCCTTCGAGCTGTTCGCGCTTGCTGGACGCGCCGTTCTTCTGTTTCCATGACGCCGATGTGGCGCCCGAGGGCGACAGTCTCGCCGAGAGCAACAAGAACCTGCGCATCATCACCGACATCTTCGCCGAGAAGATGCAGAGCTCGCGCACCAGGCTGCTCTGGGGCACCGCGAACCTGTTCTCCAACCGCCGCTACATGGCCGGCGCTGCCACCAACCCCGATCCGCACGTCTTCGCCTATGCCGCCGGGCAGGTGAAGACCATGCTCGACATCACCAAGGATCTGGGCGGGGCGAACTACGTTCTATGGGGCGGGCGCGAGGGCTATGAGACGCTGCTCAACACCGACCTCAAGCAGGAGCGCGATCAGGCCGCCCGGTTCCTGTCGCTGGTCATCGATCATGCCAGGAAGATCGGCTTTGACGGAACGCTGCTGATCGAGCCCAAGCCGCAGGAGCCGACCAAGCACCAATATGATTACGATGTCGCGACGGTCTACGGCTTCCTGAAGACCTATGGGCTCGAAAAGGACGTGAAGGTCAATATCGAGGTTGGCCACGCTTTCCTCGCGGGCCATTCCTTCGAGCACGAACTGGCGCTGGCGCGCTCCTTCGGCATTCTCGGCTCAGTCGACGCCAACCGCAACGACCTGCAAAGCGGCTGGGACACCGACCAGTTCCCCAACAATCCCGGTGAGATGGCGCTCGCCTTCTACCAGATCCTCAAGAATGGCGGCCTCGGCAAAGGCGGCTTCAACTTCGACGCCAAAGTGCGCCGCCAGTCCCTCGATCCGGCCGATCTGCTGTACGGCCATATTGGCGGCCTCGACGTGCTCGCCCGCGGCCTCAAGGGCGCGGCGGCCATGATCGAGGACGGCACCTATGACAAGGTGGTCGAGGATCGCTATGCCGGCTGGAAGGACAAGGGAGCCGCCGCCATGCTGAGCGGCGACCGGAGCCTGGAGCAGATCGCCGCCTGGGTCGAAGCCGAAAACATCAACCCGCAGCCGCACTCCGGCCAGCAGGAATATCTCGAAAACCTGGTCAACCGGTTCGTCTGAGCGGCTTCCGGGCGATGTTTGGGCGGCGCCTGACGGTCGAGCGTTGGGCCCGCCTTGAAAAATAGCTCTGCCGGACGCCGCCGAAGCCGGTATACCAAGGCATGCCGCCATGCTCCGTAGGTGAGCCGTACCTATGCCGAGGTAGGAGGCGATATCATAACACTCCATACTTCTCGTAGACCTCGCGCAGCAGCCGCCCTTGGCGAAGCTCGTCGCGTATATGGTTTTCGGTTGTAATCTTCTCTCTCGTGCGTTCGATGATTTTCCTCTCATCCTCGCGCGGAATGACGACGACGCCATCAATATCGGCGAACGATGTCGCCGGAGCGCACCCTGACGCCACCGCAGATCACATCGGCGTCCATTTCGGTCATATAAGCGCGCCCGCGCGTGTCGAGCGGGCCGATGCCGCCGTGAAATACGGGAAAGTTGAGCGCCCTGATGCTGCGAACGTCACGGATCAAACCGTCTGTGATGCAGCCCACGGGGCCGCGCGCGATCGAAGCGGTGGTGAGTAATTCCCCCACGGCGCGATGGTCTCGGTCGGCCCGTTGCAGGCGAGAACCGAAACCTCCCCTGGTTGCAGGCTATCGAGCAGTTGCATCTCGATCAGATAGGGATTTTCGCCCAAGGGGAGCAAGCCCCTCTCAACAAAACGTCCCGTGCGCGCCCGTCCCATGAGCACCAGATTTTCATCGAGCGGCCGGATGAACGGGCGCATCGCCTGGTTCATTAAGCCGAAACTGTCGAGTGCATCTGAAATAACCGCTGATTAGAGTTCCGCAGCGAGTGCTTTGAAATCGAGCATGTCTTCCTCCGGTTTATGCTGCTTGAACTTGCATTCTCATATCCAGCCTGCGGCAGCGACGATTGTGTGAGCGCATCTTGCTGTCGTCCCACGCGAACTCAGCAAATTGCGGATATGCGGGCTAGGATGTTTCATCCCATGTTTTAATGGTGCATTCTCGTCGCAAGATTCGCGGGAGGCACTATGGGCTAGGTTCTTCATGGGAGCGCCACAACGACAGAGGCGATCCGTCGAGCGATACAACATAGTCAAGAGAGCCTGAGGGCGCTGGCCAAGCGCTACGGCATCAATCAGAAGACCGTCGCCAAGTGGAAGAAGCGCACTTCGGTGACCGACCTGCCGACAGGGCCGAGGGAGCCGAGATCGACGGTACTCTCCATCGAGGAAGAGGCGGTCATCGTCGCTTTGCGGCGCTACACGCTCCTGCCCCTCGATGACTGCCTCTATGCGCTGCAGCCGACGATCCCGCATCTGACGCGTTCGTCATTGCATCGCTGCCTGCAGCGCCACGGTATTGGCCGGCTGCCGGATGTTGAAGGCGACAAGCCTCAGAAGAAGACGTTCAAGAGCTACCCGATCGGCTACTTCCACATCGACATCGCCGAGGTGCGAACCGAACAGGGCAAGCTCCATATGTTCGTCGCTATCGACCGTGCCTCGAAGTTCGCCTTCGTCGAGTTGCATGAGAAAGCCACCACCGCGGTCTCAAGAGACTTCCTCCTGCGCCTGATCGCCGCCGTCCCCTACAAGATCCATATCGTGCTGACCGATAACGGCATTCAGTTCACCACACCCGGCGCCGGAGGCTCGGCCGTCCCATTGATCAAGGAAGCACTTGCCAAGGGCGAGCGCTTCCGCGCCCACGCTTTCGAGCTGGCATGCGCCAGAAACGATATCGAGCATCGCACGACCAAAGCGAAGCATCCCTGGACCAACGGCCAGAGCCTGTCCTCGCGAAGGCGGGGATTGACCGAACCATCAAGGACGCCACCGTCAAGCGCTTCTACTACGAAAACCACGACCACCTCCGCCGGCATCTCGCCGACTTCGTCGCCGCCCACAATTTCGGTCGACGTCTGAAGACCCTCAAGGGGCTCACGCCCTACGAGTTCATCTGTAAGACATGGGCCGCGCAGACAGAACGGTTCTCTCTCTCTAAATCCGCTCCAGCAAATGCCGGGACTAAACATCTGGTGATCTCGAGCGGGGCCGTCGCAACCCAACGATTGTCACAATTTATGAGATCGCCGCGGTGCTCGGCGTCAGTCATATCGAGCTTGTGATGCCCGATCACATTGAAGAGACAGGAAGTTCAATCCCCGAAGGGCATCCACCTCAAAATCTTGAGGATCTGCGATTTGCCTTCTAAGATATACACCGACCGTTTCGTCTATCAAGGATGTGCCATGCAAGTCTCTCGCTGGGGAAATAGTTTGGCAGTGCGCCTCCCTGCCGCGGTCGTTGACGCGTTGGGGCTGAAGGAAGGCGATGACATCGAAATCCATGTCCTGGGCGGGAAGGCGTTGGAGGTGACGAAGCTGCCTTCCACGCAAGAATTGCTCGACCGTTTGCGGAAATATCGCGGTCGCCTGCCTAAGGAGTTTCGTTTCGACAGGCTGGAAGCCAATGAGCGAAACTAAGCCGTTTTTCGACACCAATATTTTGCTGTATCTTTTATCGGATGAAGACGGCCGCGCGGACACCGCGCACGGGCTGTTGCAGTCGGGCGGCGTGATCAGCGTCCAGGTCCTGAGCGAATTTGCAAGCGTGGCGAAACGCAAGCTGGGCATGAACTGGAGGAGATCGCCGATATCCTCGACGAAGTGAAAGCTGTCTGCAGCGTGGCGCCAATGACTCTCGAAACCCATGAGTTGGGATTTCGATCGCAAAACGGTACGGCTTTGCCGCGTATGATAGCATGATCTGGGCGGCCGCTCTTCGGGGTATATCCGGTCCTTTACTCCGAGGACATGCAAGACGGCTTCGTCATTGACGGTACCGTGTTGCGAAATCCGTATGCTGGGCGTTGAGGTTAACCGGACCGCCGCTGATCGCCTGCCCGTCGCATCAATTTTGCGGGTAAGAACTGAGCACCAAATCCTTTTGTACGATGACGCGCAGCGGCCAGCCGGGTCTGACCTTGATGGTCGGCTGGACGTTGAGCTGGCGTTCGACGATCCTAGCCCGTTGTTTTGCATCAATTTTGCCAAACTCCGGCTGAAGCCTCCGTTTGGATCGATACACTAGCTCTGGCGGTCCAGCTGGGCACAGACCCGATCGGCGGTTTGCTCTGGGCTTCCTCCGGCATCGACTCGTTGCCAGTCCTCGGGGGCAACAACGCGCTCGATTTGACGGCGAACGACGGTCGCGTCAGCATCAGATGCATCCCGCGACCGCGCGGCCACCCGCGTCATCATCTGCTCGGCCGGAGCTTCAAGCCAGATGCCGCTGAAAGGGACTTTGAGGGTTTGAGCGATCTGCTTCGCGGCCTCGCGATGGTTCGGCGCGTCGAATACGGCATCCAGAATGACGGAATGGCCGGCCTTGAGCACCGCCTCGGCTTTTGCCAGCACTCGGGCGTAAACTTCGTCGCGTGTCTTCGGCGCATAGGCATCGGCCGCAAGCCGCTCGGTGAGCTGAGCACCGCGCATCAATTTCCGCTCGCTGTCAGTACGCAGAATGATGGCTCCGGGTGCGGCGCCAATCTGTGGGCCAACGGCCCTCGCAACCGTGCTTTTGCCCGTTCCCGAAAGCCCGCCTATGGCAATCAGGCGCGGCGGTTTGGGTGTCAGCAATGCGGCAGCAAGATCGACATAATCGGTGATGTCTTTCGCGAGGCTGCCCTGCTTCTCGCCCTTGGCGAGGCTGAGCCCGTCCAAGCCGACCATGGCGCGGATCGCGGCGCGAAGCGATAGGAAGAACGGCAAGGCGGAGAGGCCGCGCCATTCCAGTTCCGAGATGTCGCGCATGAAATAATGGTTGAGCAGCCTATGCGCCTCGCTCTTTAATCCGCGATGGCAGAGATCCATCAGCAGAAAGGCGAGATCATAGAGCACGTCGATGCGCGCCAGGGTCTCGTCGAATTCGAGAGCGTCGAAAAGGCACGGCTTACCATTGACCAGAACGATGTTCCTCAGATGCAGATCTCCGTGGCAGCGCCGAACAAGACCGCCTTCGCGTCTTGCAACCAGCAGATCGAACTGAGCCGCGAGCGCACCCTTAAGCGCCAGCCCAAGACCGCCGCCGGACGCGCCGCTCCACCGATCCAGCGCGCCGCCAATATTGGCGACAACCTTGCCAAGCGCCGCGGGCCAACCGTCGTCTCTCGAAATCGCCGCCGAGGCATGAAACCGCTCAATCACTCCGGCGAGTGCCTCGATCATTCCGGCGTTTAGCCGGCCCGCAACAGCCAGCCTGTCAAAGAGCTGATCTTGCCCGAAGCGCTCCATTTCAATGAGCCAGTCGACGGGTTCACCTTCACCGCCCAGTTGCAATCCACTGTTCGCCGGACGGCACGTCACTGAAATCAAACCCTTATAAAGCTTCGGCGCGGTGATGCTGTTGAGCGCGATCTCCCGCTCGCACACCGCCTTGCGCTTCGCCATCGTCGAGAAATCAAGGTAGGCGAGCTTGACCGCCCGCTTCAGCTTATAGGCGCGCGAGCCGGCAAGGAAGATCATCGCCCCGTGCGTGTCGATGCGCTCGACCTTGTCCGGACGATCGGGATAGCTGTCCGGACGCATCAGAAAGGCGATGGTGAGCGCCTGATCCGCCTCTCGTCCCTCATCCGCTGTACGCGCGCTCATTTCCGCCGTACATGATCGCCCGGCGCCTCACCGAGGACGGGCAACCCTCTGTCTGCCGCGCCGATCCCGGGCGGCGTTGTTTTATCTGACCGGAATGGGCTGCCCCAGCCAGCGGGCCGATTCCGGCCACCAGGAGCCGTCCTGCGCGCGTCAGCAGTGCCGGCATCGTGGCGAGCCACAGCGGAAAGATCAGGCGCGATATGCTCGGCCGCGAAGATAGCATTCCGGGCGCTTGCGAGGTCAGCAGGAAGCGGCGCGCTCTCGAATTCCGTCTTCGTTCGCAGCAGCGGAAAGTTGCTTGTTGCGATATCGATCCGATTGACGCGATGTCCGGCATCTCTGGCTGCGGCGGCATAAGCGTCGGCAAGCGCGTGGCACAGATGCCCGCCCTCCGGGTCCGGATGGCCTTGGATGATGGTGATGGTGCGTACCATGATTTCCCAGAGCACTTGTTACTGATGTCCTTGTATCCTAAGGCCGGCAGCGCGGCCTTGATGCTGATCAACGACCCGCCCAACCCGGGATCAAAATCGGGGCTCGTGCGTGGCACGTTTGATCCTGCTCAATGCTGATCAAACCCCTTCACGTTACTTCGGATCCGCTGCACTGCTGCGCGAAACCCGCCGCGGGTGTCCAGGATTCCCAACGGGCGGCGGAAACCGCCTATGTTAAACAGCACGATCAGTTCCGAGGGCACTTCAGCCACCCGCGAATGGATCGATGCCGGAAAATCCCTTTGATCAGGATGCAAGCCGATGACGATCCGAAATCTGGATGCTGCCTTTATGCCGAAATCCGTCGCTCTGATCGGCGCGAGCGATGAGCAGGGTTCCGTCGGCCAGAAAATTTCGCAGAATTTGCACGAAGGCGGGTTTCGCGGGCCGATCTGGCTGGTCAATCCGCATCATGATCGCATCGCCGGTGAGCGCTGCTATCGGCGCATCGACGCGCTGCCGGAGGCGCCAAGTCTGGCCATCATCGCGACGCCGCCGCTGACAGTCGCGGGCATTATCACCGAACTTGGACGAAAGGGCACGAGGGCCGCCGTCGTCATCACAGCCGGCATCAGCCGCGAGAACGGTCTTCGCCAGGCGATGCTGGACGCGGCGCGCCCCTTTACCCTTCGCATCATCGGGCCGAACTGTCTCGGCATCTTTCTCCCGCATCTCGGGCTTAACGCCAGTTTCGGCCACATCCCGGCCAATCGCGGTACGCTCGCCTTGCTGAGCCAGTCCGGCGCCGTTGCCAGCTCGATGCTGGACTGGGCGGCGGCGCATGATGTGGGCTTCAGCCAAGTTGTATCGATGGGCGACATGGCCGACGTCGATGTCGGGGACATGCTTGACTATCTCGCGGGTCACGGCGACACCACCGCGATTCTGATGTACCTGGAGACCATTCCGGCAGCGCGCAAATTCATGTCTGCCGCGCGATCCGCCGCGCGGGCGAAGCCCGTCCTGGTCGTCAAGGCTGGCCGTACCGACGCTGCGGCCAAGGCGGCGGCAACCCATACTGGCGCACTTTCGGGCAATGACCGCGTGGTGGATGCGGCCTTCAGGCGGGCAGGCATTTTGCGCGTGGGCGGGCTCAATGAGCTGTTCGACGCAGCGGAAACTCTGATGCGGCTTGGCCGGCTGCGCGGGGACAAACTCGCCATCGTGACCAATGGGGGCGGGGCCGGCGTTATGGCGGTGGAATTTTTGGAGGTGCTTGGCGGTCATCTCGCCGAGTTGTCGCCGGAAACGCTCAAACGGCTCGACAGCGCGCTGCCCGCGACCTGGTCGCACGGCAATCCGGTCGATGTGATTGGCGATGCCGGTCCCGAACGCTATGAAGCCGCGCTCAAGGCCGTTTTCGACGATCCCGCCGCCGACGCGATCCTGGTGATGAACTGTCCGACGGCGCTGGCGTCGTCCTCCGAGGTAGCAAGCGCCGTCATCCGTACGGTCGAGAAGCAAAAGTCGGAACACGCCTCGACGAAGCCGGTTCTCACCAACTGGCTCGGCGAGCAGACGGCAAAGGATGGGCGCGCTCAATTCACTGCCGCTGGTATTCCGACCTATGAGTTTCCAAGCGACGCGGTGCGCAGCTTTTCCTATCTCACCCGCTACAACCGCGCCCAGGATGAATTGATGCAGGCCCCGCCAAGCTTGCCTCACCATTTCTCGGTCGAGCCCGACACAGCGCGCGAGGCGGTCGCCAAGGCCCGGCACGATGATCGCGGTGTCCTGACCGAACCCGAGGCGAAAGCGATGCTGAGTGCCTATGGCGTGCCGGTCGCACAAACGCTCATCGCAAGCGACCTCAGCGAGGTAAAGCGTATGGCGGAAAAGCTTTTGACCAAGTGCCCCCGGCTTGCCGTGAAGATACTCTCGCAAGACATCTCGCATAAATCCGATATTGGCGGCGTCGTGCTCAATCTGGAGAGCGCTTCCGCCGCCTGCGAAGCCGCCGAGACAATCGCGGCGCGCGTCGCCGAGAAGCAGCCAAAGGCGCGGATTGAGGGGTTCACGGTTCAGGAAATGATTGAGCGGCCGGGCACGCATGAGTTGATCCTGGGCGTCGGCCAGGACCCGATTTTCGGGCCGACGATCCTGTTCGGCGCGGGCGGGACTGCCGTCGAGGTCATAAATGACACCGCCGTCGCCCTGCCGCCGCTCGACCTCAAGCTTGCGCGGAACCTGATCGGCGAAACGCGCGTCGCAAAGCTCTTGCATGGCTATCGCAACCGTCCAGCCGCCGATCTGGACGCGATCGCGATGAGTTTGGTGCGCATCTCGCAGCTTCTGACGGATTTTCCGGCCATCGTCGAGCTGGATATCAATCCGTTGCTGGCGGATGATCGCGGCGTCGTGGCCCTCGATGCGCGGGTGAAGCTTGACTGGACGCGCGCTTCGGTTCCCGCGCCGAACCCTTATTTCGCGATCCGGCCTTACCCAAAGCGTTGGGAAAAGTCCGAGACGCTTGCAAGTGGCCGGGAGATATTCCTGCGGCCCATCCAGCCGAGCGATGATGCGCTTTATGGCGATTTCCTCCGCTCGATCGCATCCGAAGATCGGCGCCTGCGCTTTTTCTCAACGGTAGCTGCGTTTTCGGACAAAGCGATCGCCCGCTTCACCCAGATCGACTACGCACGCGCCATGGCGTTCGTTGCGACCGAACCGGAAACCGGCACTATCCTCGGCGCATCGCGCCTGATCGCCGATCCCGATTACGTCAATGGCGAATATGCCGTGCTGGTCCGCAGCGATCTAAAGGGCCAGGGGCTGGGATGGGCGCTGATGCGGCACCTCATCGCTTACGCCAGGGCCGACGGCCTCAAGCAACTTTTCGGCGAGGTGCTAAGCGAGAACACGCAAATGCTCGCCATGTGCCGGGAACTCGGCTTCGAGATCGACGCCGCGCCGGATGATCTTCTCTTGCAGCATGTGACATTGCCGCTCGTGCCTCAGCCCGGGATGGCTTAGAGCGGCGTCGCAATTGCGGCAGGTGAGGCTGCGGGCTTGTCACGCAGGGCAACATAGATCGCTGGGATGACGAGGACCGTCAGCAGCGTCGAGGAAGCGAGGCCGAACAGCAGCGAAATCGCCAGCCCCTGGAAAATCGGATCGAGCAGGATTGTCGCCGCCCCGATCATCGCCGCCAGCGCTGTCAGCAGGATGGGCTTGAACCGCACCGCGCCGGCTTCCAGCAAGACCTCGCGCAGCGGCTTGTCCGCGGCGGCGCCGTGGCGGACGAAATCGACCAGCAGGATCGAATTGCGCACGATGATGCCGGCCAGCGCGATGAAGCCGATCATCGAGGTCGCCGTGAACGGCGCACCGAGCAGCCAGTGGCCGAGCAGGATGCCGATCAGCGTCAGCGGGATGGGCGTCAGGATGACCAGCGGCAGACGGAAACTGCCGAATTGCGCGACGACCAGCACATAGATCCCCAGAATCGCCGCGCCGAAGGCCGCCCCCATGTCGCGGAAGGTGACATAGGTGATTTCCCATTCGCCGTCCCAGAGCAAGGTCGGGGCCGCTTCATCGACGGGTTGCCTGTGCAGGCTGACGGTGGGCTTCGGCACCGCGCCCCAATCATGCGCATCGATGCGGCGCCCGACTTCGAGCATGCCATAGATCGGCGCTTCGAAGCTGCCAGCCATTTCAGCCATGACCATGTCGGCAAATCGCCCGTCCCGGCGGAAAATGGTCGGCGAACCGGTTTCCTGCGTGGCGCGGACGACCTCGCCGAGTTCGACCACGCCTTTGCCGCCCGGCACTGTGTTCGCCGGCACAGGCGTTGCCGCGAGCGCTTCGTTCCAGGCGAGGGCGCTTTTCGGCAGCCGGATCGCGATCTCGATGGGATTGCGCCCTTCGCCGCGATGCGAATAGCCGATCGAGACGCCCGTCAGCAAGGTCCGGATCGTGTCGTAGACGTCGCTTTGTTCGACCTTGAAGAATTCGAGCCGGTCCTGATCGATCGACAGCCGCAGGCGTGGGCGCTGCTCGCCGACGGAGTCGTCGACATCAACGATGAAAGGAACGGATGCAAAGATCTTTTTCATCTCTCCCATGACGGCACGGCGGGTCTGGGGATCGGGACCGTAGATCTCCGCCAGGAGCGTGGCGAGCACGGGAGGTCCGGGCGGCACCTCGACGACCTTGAGGCTGGTGCCCTGAGGCAGCTTGAGGGCACCGAGCCGCTGGCGCAGATCGAGCGCGATCGCGTGACTTGAACGCTCCCGCTCGCCACGCGGCGCCAGATTGACCTGCAACTCGCCAAGTTCCGGCGACTCGCGCAGATAATAGTGCCGCACCAGCCCGTTGAAGTTGAACGGCGCGGGGGTGCCGGCATAGGTCTGGACGGATCGGATCTCGGGGAGGCCGCGCGCGATGTCGGCGGCGCCGAACAGGGTCCGCTCGGTGTCCTCAAGGCTCGCCCCTTCGGGGAGGTCGAGCACGACGGCGATCTCGGATTTATTATCGAAGGGCAGCAGCTTGACCGTGACGGCATTGGTCGCGAACAGCATCAGGGCCGCGAGCGTGGCGATGCCGACGGAGAGTAGGAAAACCCACGCCCGGCGGCGCGTGCGGATAACGGGCGTGGCAATGCGCCGATAGAGCCGCCCAAGCGCACCCCCATCATGCGGGGTATGTGTGCTGCCCGCCTCGACTTCCTTCGGCGCCAGCCGGAGCATGAGCCAGGGCGCGATGACCATCGCCACGAAGAAGGAGAACAGCATGGCCGCAGAGGCGTTGGCAGGGATCGGCGCCATATACGGCCCCATCAGCCCGGAAACGAACAGCATCGGCAGCAACGCCGCCACCACGGTGAGCGTCGCCACGATCGTCGGATTGCCCACCTCCGCCACGGCCTCGATGGTCGCTTGGAGACGCGGCCGGCCATCGTTCATGGCCCAATGCCGGGCGATGTTCTCCACCACGACGATGGCGTCATCCACCAGGATGCCGATCGAAAAAATCAGCGCGAACAGGCTGACGCGGTTGATCGTATAGCCCATCAGATTGGCGGCAAAGAGGGTGAGAAGGATCGTCGTCGGAATGACGACCAGCGTCACCACCGCCTCGCGCCAGCCGATGGCGAGCGCGATCAGAACGACAATGGAGAGCGTCGCGAGCCCCAGATGGAACAGGAGTTCGTTGGCTTTGTCATTGGCCGTTTGGCCGTAGTCGCGAGTCACCGTGACGGCAAGGTCGTCAGGCAGGAGCCGGCCCTTCAACGTCTCTAACCGGGCGAGAATCTGCTCGCTGACGACCACCGCATTCGCGCCCGCGCGCTTTGCCAGCGCGACACTGACCGCCGGCGCCCGCTGCCAGGTGCCGCCGCCGTCCGTCATGTCATTCCAGACCCGGTGCTCGCGCGGGCTCGGGCCGATGATGACCGAGGCGACATCCTTCACATAGACCGGGCGGCCGTCGCGTGTCGTGATCAGCAAAAGGCCGATATCGGGAACCCCGGCAAGCGTCTGCCCGGCGGCGACGCTCCGCATCATGCCGCCATCCCGCACCTGGCCGGCCAGGAACGAGCGGTTTGCCCCCTGCACCTTGCCGACGAGCTGCTGCAAGGTGACGCCGAACAGCGCCAGCTTTTCCGGGTCCGGCTCGACGCGGATCTGCTGCGGATTGCCGCCGGAGATATAGGTCAGCCCGACATTGTCCACCTTCATCAATTCGGTGCGCAGCTTATCGGCGACCTCGTAGAGATCCTTGTCCGTCCAGCGGGCGGCGGCTTCGGGCTTGGGCGAAAGCGTCAGTACGACAATCGCCACATCGTTGATGCCGCGCCCGACGATCAGCGGTTCGGGAATGCCGACCGGGATGCGGTCGAAATTGGCGCGGATCTTTTCGTGGACGCGCAGGATCGCGTCGTCGGCCCTAGTGCCGACCAGGAAGCGCGCCGTGACCATGACGCGGTCATCGACCGTCTGGCTGTAGACGTGCTCCACGCCGTCGATCGCCTTGACGATGGCTTCGAGCGGCTTGGTCACCAGCTCGACCGCGTCCGGCGCTTTCAGGCCGTCCGCATTGATGAGGATATCGACCATCGGCACGCTGATCTGCGGTTCCTCCTCACGCGGGATCATGATGAGCGCCATCACCCCGACCGCGAGACCGGCAAGCAGAAACAGCGGTGTGAGTGGCGAGCGGATCGTCGCCTGCGTCAGCTTGCCCGAGAGCCCCAGCTTCATGGCCGCACCAGCCGGTCGCTGGCCTTCAGCCCGGACAGAATTTCAAGGCCGTCGGGCATGTCCGGCCGGGGCAGATCGCGTCCGCGCTGCACGGGCACGTCGACGACCCGGCCTTCATCTTCGAGACGCACATAGTCGACGCCAAAACGGGTGGTCACGAAAGCGGCGGGTATGATGATCGCGGTGCGCTCACCGCTCGACACCCACACGCGGAGGCGTTCGCTGACGAAATAATCGCCGAGCCCTTCGACAGCGGCATCGACGACTACACGCCCGTCCTCGATTTGCGGATAGATCAGCCGGATGGTGCCGAACAGCGGAGCTTGCCGGCCAAGCTCGGCGCCGTCGACGCGCACGCTGTCGCCGACCTTCAGAGTGCGCGCATGACGCTCAGGCACGCGCAAGCGGAGAACGAAATTTCCCTCCGCGATCGTCGCGACCGTCTCGCCGGGCAGCAGCACAGCCCCTGTTGTAAGCGGCACTTTGAGGATGCGTCCGGCGGTGGGCGCCAGCACCTTGCCTTCATCCAATTGCTGTTGAATGACGGAGCGCTCCGCGACGCGCGAGCGCAAGGTGTTCTGTGCCACATTCAAATTGGTGCGCGCTTCATCGAGCCGCGTGCGCGGTATGGTGCCTTTTCCCACCAGCTCGTCCACACGGTCATAGTCCGTCTGTGCTTGGCGCGTCTGCGCGTCGAGCGCGGCGATCTGGCCATCCAGCGATTGCATCTGCAGGACGAGCTTTTCGTCTCCGACCGTGGCCAGGAGCTGGCCGGACTTGACGCTGTCGCCCTCCTTCACGGAGAGCTGCGCCAGCGTGCCGCCGATGCGCGCCCTTGCCGGCACGACATTCGAGGCCTCGACCGTCGCGAACACCGCCTTGCTGTCCGCGATCTCCACCGGCTTGACGGTGATTGTCTCAGCGGCAAGGCCAGCAGCGCCCAATGTTTGCAGCACCGCCGTGAGCCAAAGCGCAACACCGACCATGTGGTGGTTTAGGGGCACTCCCGTCATGAACGCGTCTCCGTGTCGTTGGTGCCCGCCGGATCGCAAAACACCCTGTACAGCGTTTCCAGCACCTCACGTGCGGGGCCGCTGGAAATCGAATACCAGATGGTCTGGCCGTCACGGCGCGCGGCCACAAGACCATCGCGGCGCAAGAGCGACAGATGCTGCGAGACCGTCGAATCCCGGATTCCAAGCAATTCGGCGAGGTCTCCGACCGAGCGTTCGCCATCGATCAGCTGGCAGATGATAAGTAGGCGATGCCGATTGGACAGGGCCTTCAGCAGCTCGCTGGCGCGATCGGCGGCTTGTTCCATGGTCTCGGGCTTTATTTTCATAGTTGCGAATATACGAATGTTCGCATATATTGTCAATTGTCAGTGCCGATTCCGACGCTCGGCCAAAAATAAGGACTGAGGGCTTCACCGTTTTGCGGGGGCAAGCGCAAGGGAGTACGAACATGGCAGAAATTGTCGTGCTGGGAGCGGGTCTCAGCGGAACTTTGATGGCCTATGAAATGAAGGAGCAATTGCGCGCGGAGGACCGGATCACCGTGATCGGTCAGGGGGAGCGCTATCATTTCGTCCCCTCCAACCCATGGGTCGCCATTGGCTGGCGCGAACGCGAGGCCATCGAAGTGGATCTGGCGGACGTCATGCGGCGCCGGGGCATCCGCTTCATGCCGCAGGGCGCAAAGCGCGTGCATCCCAGCGATAACCGTGTCGAACTCGAAGATGGCACATCGGTCGATTATGATTATCTGGTGATCGCCACCGGCCCCGAGCTTGCCTTCGACGAGGTGCCGGGCCTCGGCCCTGATGGTTACACGCAGTCTGTTTGCCATGTCGATCACGCGGTCAACGCCCATGAAGCCTTCGAGCGTTTCGCCGCCGCGCCCGGACCGATCGTCGTCGGTGCCGTTCAGGGCGCATCCTGCTTCGGCCCGGCCTATGAGTTCCTCTTTATCCTCGACACCGAGCTGCGCAAGCGGCGTCTTCGCGACCGCGTGCCGATGACCTTCGTGACATCGGAGCCCTATATCGGCCATCTCGGCCTCGATGGCGTCGGCGACACCAAGGGCCTGCTCGAAAGCGAATTGCGCGAGCGTCACGTCAAATGGATCACCAATGCGCGGGTTACGAGCGTTGATGCCGGCAAGATGCATGTCGAGGAAGTCGGCGATGACGGCTCCGTCCGAAAGCTCCATGAGCTGCCCTTCGCCTATTCGATGCTGCTGCCAGCCTTTCGCGGCGTGGAGGCGGTGCGCGGCATCGAGGGGCTGACCAATCCGCGCGGCTTCATCCTCGCTGACAAATATCAGCGCAATCCATCCTTTCCGAATGTGTTCTCCGTGGGCGTTTGCGTAGCCATTCCGCCGATTGGACCGACGCCCGTCCCTGTCGGCATGCCGAAAACCGGCTTCATGATCGAATCCATGGCGACGGCGACCGCGCTCAATATCGGCTCGCTCCTGCGCGGCAAGCCCCCGGCGGCGCAGCCCACGCTGAACGCGATTTGCCTTGCCGATTTCGGCGACACGGGCGTCGCCTTTCTCGCCGAGCCGCAGATCCCGCCGCGTAATGTCAACTGGTCCTCCAAGGGTCATTGGGTCCATCTGGCGAAAGTGGCGTTCGAGAAATATTTCCTGCGCAAGATCCGGCGCGGCACGAGCGAGCCCTTCTATGAGCGTTTCCTGCTCGACAGGCTCAACATCCGCAAAATCAAGGAGACGACATGAGCGATGCTCGCCAGATCGTTTGCGGCGCATGCGGGCAGATCAACCGCGTGCCGCAAGCGCGGCCAGCGGGCGAGGCCCGCTGCGGCGGCTGCCACAAGCCGCTTTTCACGGCTCATCCGATCGACGTCGATGAGGCCGCGTTCGAGCGCCAGCTTACGCATAGCAGTATTCCTATCCTGGTTGACGTCTGGGCGCCCTGGTGCGGTCCGTGCCGCACGATGACTCCGATGTTCGAGCAAGCCAGCGCCGCGCTTGAACCGGAGGTGCGCCTCCTGAAGCTCAATGCCGATCATGCGCCGAAGAGTTCGGCGCGTTTCGGCATACGCAGCATCCCTACGCTGCTCCTGATGCGCTCCGGGACCGTCATTGCGCGGAATGCGGGCGTGATGAACGCCGATCAGATCGTCGCCTGGACGCAAACCCATCTTCAATGAGGAGATCATCATGAATATCGATCGCGCAGTGCTTGCATTCGCTGGCTTCATGACGTTGCTGGGCCTCGCTCTGGGCTGGTTTGTTAGCCCCTACTGGTTCTTGCTCACCGCCTTTGTCGGTCTCAACCAGATACAGGCGTCAGTAACGGGCTTTTGCCCTGCCGCCATGGCGTTCAAATTCATTGGCATTCCCAAGGGGCAAGCCTTCGGGTGAACCGGGCGGCTATGCCGCAACGGCATGTTCGTAAATGTCTTCTTCCTGGGCGTTGTGCATGCGAACGAGAGATTCGATCGCCTCGATCACGCGCTGAGCATCCCTGATCAGATAGCGGTCGGCATCTGCGGGCGTGAGGTCGGCCGCGAGGCGGTCGAGGAGCCGGGCCATATGCAGGATTTCCCGATGCGCCCGGCTCATCGCTCCCAGGCTGTCGCTATCGGCGAGGAACCGGGCGAGCTTGGGATACACCTTGCTCTCATCGGCGCGCTCATGAGTCACGATCCGTTCGGTCACGATGCGGTTGGCTTCGGCGATGAGCGCGACGGCGGCGGCGGGGCCGGATTCATCCAGCGCGTCGGCGATTTCCCGCAGCCGGTCGAGGCGCGCATCAAGCTGCTCGTGCTCCTTGCGCAATGCTGCGGCGGTCGCTGGCGGCATTGAGCTGCGCCAGAATGCGCGGCCAGGCATCAACGCTCTCAGCGCATTGAGGATCACGGCGACATCGATTGCCTCCTGGGTTAGCGCGCCGACGACCGGGGACAGCCAGCCGAATGCGGCAAACGCCATGGCGATCCCCGACATCGCCATCCCCGCGACAATGCTTTGCACGGCAATCGCCCGTGTCCGCCTGGCGATGACCACGGCTTTGGCGACCCGGTCCAGGCGATCCACGAGAATGACGACGTCCGCCGCCTCCGATGAGGCGCTGGCCCCTCTCGCTCCCATCGCGATCCCGACATTGGCGGCGGCGAGCGCAGGCGCGTCATTGATGCCGTCGCCGACCATCACGGTGGGATGCAGCCGTTGCTCGACCGTGACAGCGTCCACTTTGTCGGAAGGCGTCCGGTCCGCCAGCACCGCGTCGAGATCGAGCGCGGCGCCGATGGTTTCGGCGGCATCCGACCGGTCGCCGGTCACCATGACGATCCGCGATACGCCGGCGCGGCGAAGCGTCTGCACGGCTTGCGGTGTCTCGCGCCTGAGTTCGTCGCCCAGCAGCAGTGCTCCGATCGTCCGGCCATCGACCGAAACGAACACGCTCAATGCCGAGCGCCAGGCTGCCCGCCTGAGCACGCGCACCGCCCAAGCCTCGGGCTTGCGGGCGCCATAGACCAGCTGATGCGACCCGACGCAGACGACGCTATCCCCGAGCCGTCCCTCAAGCCCCGATCCCATCGTTTCGCGGACATTGCCGGGGACCTCCAGGGTCAGCCCTCTCGCCAATGCCGCCTGCAGGATCGCCGCCGCCACGACATGTTGGGATGCCTGCTCCAGCGATCCCGCCATCCGCAGCACGTCGTCAGACTGCTCGCCCGGCGCCGCCTCGATTGCGATGAGACGGGCGCCGCCGACGGTGAGCGTGCCCGTCTTGTCGAACATCACAGTGTGGGTGCGGGCAAGCGCTTCCAGCGGGCCGCCGCCTTTGATCAGAATGCCGTTCCTGGCTGCCTGGGATACGCCTGCGATGAAGGCCACGGGCGCCGCCAGAATGAGCGGGCAAGGCGTTGCCGCGACCAACACCGCCAGACCTCTGATCGGATCGCCCGAAAGCAGCCAGGCGCCGCCCGCGACGAGGAGAGTAAGAGGCAAAAGGAGAAGCGCGTAACTGTCCGCCAGCCGGATGAACGGCGCTTTCGCGGTTTGCGCGGCGGTGACCAGCCGCACGATACCCGCATAGGTGCTCTCGCCGGCTGTCGCGGCGCACCGCATCTCGAAGGTCTCGCCGGCATTCAGCGTGCCGCTACGGGCCGTTTCGCCCATGCGGCGGCTAACAGGCATCGGCTCGCCCGTCAGCGCCGCCTCATCGAGCATGGCGCTCGCGCTGGTGATGACGCCGTCCACTGGGATGATCTCGCCGGCCCGGACAAGGAGGGCATCTCCGACCGAGACATCCTCGATCGCGACAGCCTCGACGCCGCGCTGGGTCATGCGGTGGGCCACTCTGGGCGCTCGATCGACCAGCGATTTGAGATCGCGCTCGGCGCGGGCGACGGCAAAATCCTCAAGCACGTTGCCGCCGGCATACATGACAGCGACGACCACCCCAGCCAGCATCTCGCCAAGTCCAAGAGCCGCCGACATCGAGACAAATGCGATAGCGTCAACGCCGACGCGGCCAGAGAGGAAGTCGCGGATCATCGAGACCAGCAGCGCGGCGGCAACGGGCACTGTGCCGAGCGCCCAGATCCAATGCGCGGCGCTGGTTCCCCCCAGCGTCCATGCGATAACGCCGAAGACGAGCGCCCCGAAGGCGATGAAGATCAGAGCACGCCGAAACAGGCGTTCGCGATTTGCGCTTTGCAAGATTTAAGATCCGAACCGGTTGAACGGCGACGCCTTCTGTCGCTGCTACCCTGCGCCGGGCGTTATTTCCGCACCTTGATCTGGGTCAATGCTTGCGAGAGCTGGACCTTCCATAAGGGTGCGGCAGGGCTTGCGCTTTACGCGGCGTCCCCCAGGCATTTCGGACATTCCATGGGCTCGGCCACATCAAGGGGAACGGTTGTATCGGTTCGAGGCGCGGTCGTTGACGTCGCGTTCGACGGTAAAGCACTGCCGCCGATCAATACGGCCTTGATCGTCGAATGGGACCGGCCCGAACCTCTGGTCCTCGAAGTGCATAGCCATGTCGATCCGATGACCGTCCGCAGCATCGCGCTTCAGGCGACCGCAGGGCTCGCGCGCGGCACGGCAGCACGCGCGACCGGCGCGCCCACTATGGTGCCGGTCGGGGACGCCGTTCTGGGGCGCCTCCTCGATGTCGTCGGCACCGTCCGGGACCGCGGTCCCGCTCTGCCGTTCGACACCCCGCGCCGCGGCATTCACAATCCGCCGCCGGCGCTCGAGGATGAGACCTCGACCAGCGCAATATTCGAGACCGGGATCAAGGTGATCGACCTGCTCGCTCCGCTCGCTCAGGGCGGCAAGGCTGCGATGTTCGGCGGCGCCGGCGTCGGCAAGACTGTGCTCGTCATGGAGTTGATCCATGCCATGGTCGAGAAGTATAAAGGCATCTCGGTGTTTGCGGGTGTCGGAGAGCGTTCCCGCGAGGGTCACGAGTTGCTGACCGATATGCAAGGGTCCGGCGTTCTCGCCCGCACCGTGCTGGTTTACGGACAGATGAACGAGCCGCCCGGCGCACGCTGGCGCGTGCCGCTCACCGCGCTGACCATCGCGGAATATTTTCGCGACCAGAAGCATCAGAATGTGCTGCTGCTGATGGACAACGTCTTCCGCTTCGTCCAGGCCGGCAGCGAGCTATCGAGCCTGCTGGGGCGCCTGCCTTCGCGCGTCGGATATCAGCCGACCCTTGCCACGGAAGTGGCTTCGCTGCAGGAACGGATCGCCTCGGTTGCGGGCGCGGCCGTCACGGCAATACAGGCCGTCTACGTGCCGGCGGATGACTTCACCGATCCGGCGGTGACGGCCATCTCCAGCCATACCGACAGCATCATCATGCTGTCGCGCACCCTGGCGGCCCAAGGCTTCTACCCGGCCATCGATCCACTCGCCTCATCGTCGGTGCTGCTCGACCCGCTTGTGGTCGGTGAAGAGCATTATCGTATTGCGGAACGCGCCCGCGAGGCGCTCGCCCGCTTCAAGGACCTGCAAGACATCATTGCGCTTCTCGGCGTCGAAGAACTCGGCGCGAGCGACAGGCTGATCGTCAAGCGAGCCCGCCGCCTCCAGCGTTTTCTCAGCCAGCCCTTCGCGGTCACGGAGGCGTTCACCGGCACGCCTGGACGCAGCGTCGGCCGCGCCGATACGCTCGCCGGCTGCCGCGCCATTCTGGACGGCGAGACCGACGACTGGGCGGAAAGCTCGCTCTACATGGTCGGAACTCTGGATGAGGCACGCGAGAAGGAGGCGGCGTCCACGCGAAAGGGAAGCGCCCCATGAAGCTGCGGATCGTCACCCCGCTCTCGGTCGTCGTCGATGAAGACGGCGTGCTCGCCCTGCGCGCCGAAGATGCGAGCGGTAGTTTCGGCATCCTGCCGGGCCATGCGGATTTTCTCACCAGCCTCGCGATCTCCATCGTGAGCTGGGAACGCCCCGATGATAGGCGGCACTATTGCGCGGTGCGCCGAGGTGTCCTGACAGTCGCTGGCGGGCAGGGCCTCAACATTGCGACGCGCGAAGCGGTGTGCGGGGACGATCTCGCGCAATTGGATGAAACGGTCCTAGCCCGCTTCCGCGCCGATATCGAGGCAGAACGGACAGAGCATGTCGAAAGCACCCGCCTGCAGCTCAACGCAATCCGCCAGATCATGCGCCATCTTCGCCCCGGTCAATATGGCGGCGCGGGGATCCTCTCATGAGCGCGCCGGAAGAATTGCCAGAGCCTCGGACAAGGCCGGAGGAACAGGATCCGCTGGTCAAGGAGGTTCGGCTTCGCGGCGAGCGGCACAAACGCTGGCTACGCGAGGGCGACCCCTCCGTTGCGCGCCGGCTCGCTCAGATCGGCGTGCTCGGCTGGATCATCGTCGTGCCCATGCTGATCGGTGTTTTCGCCGGTCACTGGCTCGATCAGAGCTTCAACTCCGGACTTTTCTGGACCGCACCGCTGCTGATGCTCGGGCTGGCGCTGGGATGCTGGTCCGCCTGGAAATGGATGAAGAACGCATGAGCCTTGCTTCCCTCGATACGCTGCCGCCCCTGATGGCGTTTCTCGGCGCTGGCACGCATCTGGCCGCCGGGTTCGTGCTGGGCACCGCATATTTCAAAGGCCTGTGGTGGAGCGTGCGCCGGTTTGCCGGAGGCGGGCGCATGACGACGATCATCGGCTTGACGATTGGCCGGTTTGTTCTCCTCGGCGGCGTGCTGATTTTCGTAAGCCTTGAGGGTGCGTTGCCGCTGCTCATGACGGCGCTCGGTGTGCTTGGGGCCCGGTTCGTGATCATGCGCGGGCCGCGGGAGATTGCTCGATGACATCGCCTCTCAGCAGCGTTGCGCTGTTCCATCTCGGTTCCATTCCGATCACGGCGGGTGTCGTGACGACCTGGATGATCATGGCGCTGTTGGTCCTGGGCGGCATGCTCGCAACACGCCGGCTGTCGCTCGTCCCGTCTGCGGCCCAGGCCGCATTCGAGCTGCTCGTTGGCACCATCGACAGCCAGATCCGCGATACGATGCGGCTCGAACCCGGCCCCTACCGCGCGTTTATCGGGACGCTCTTCGTCTTCATTTTCGTCGCCAACTGGTCGTCGCTGGTGCCGGGTGTCGAACCGCCGACGGCCCATTTGGAGACGGATGCCGCCCTTGCGCTCCTCGTCTTCGTCGCGGTGATCTGGTTCGGCATACGCGCGGGCGGTGTGCGCGGCTATTTTGCCACCTTCGCCTCGCCGAACCCGATCATGATCCCGCTCAATTTCATCGAGAGCCTGACGCGCACTTTCTCCCTGCTGGTCCGGCTGTTCGGCAATGTGATGAGCGGCGTGTTCGTGATCGGCATCGTGCTGTCGCTGGCGGGCCTTCTCGTGCCGATCCCTCTCATGGCGCTCGATCTGCTGACGGGCGCGGTGCAGGCCTACATCTTCGCGGTCCTGGCGATGGTGTTCATCGGCGGGGCGGTGAGCGAAGGACAACCCGAAACGGACAGCTCCACATAAAGGACGCAACCCCATGAACTGGCTGGCTTTCATCAGTATCATATCCGCCGCCGTGGCGGTCTCCTTCGGCGCGATCGGGCCGGCGCTTGCGGAGGGACGCGCGGTCGCCGCCGCCATGGACGCGATCGCCCGGCAGCCCGAGGCGGCCAACACCATCTCGCGGACGCTGTTCGTCGGTCTCGCGATGATCGAGACCATGGCGATCTACTGTCTGGTGATCGCGTTGCTGCTGCTGTTCGCCAACCCGCTGCTGAAGTGATCCCATGGTGATCGACTGGTGGACGCTCGGCATTCAGGCGGTAAACGTCGTCATTCTGATCTGGCTGTTGGCGCGGTTCTTCTGGCGGCCGGTCGCGGCGATGATCGAGAAACGCCGCAGCGCGGCGCAGCAGACGCTGGCGGAAGCGGACGCGAAACGCAGCGAGGCAAATGCGGCCCTCGCCGAGGTCGAGCGGACACGCGGCGGCTTCGACAAGGAACGCGAAGCGATCATCGCCGCAGCCCATGAAGCCGCCGAGCAGGCGCGCGCGGCGCTTCTTGCCGCGGCGGCAAAGGAGGCGGCGGCGTTGGAGGAAGCGGCAAGAACGCGAATCGAAAAACAGCGCGAGGCGTCCGAAAAGGCCTGGGCCGAGCGGTCAAACAGCCTCGCGATCGAAATCGCCGAACGTCTCATCGGCCGCCTCGATGGCCCCGCTGTCGCCGCCACCTTCCTCGCTTGGCTGCTCCATGAGATTAAGGCTCTGCCGGGCTCGGTGCGTGACGCTGTTGCGGCGAATGGAACCGCCCTTGAAGCCGTCAGTGCGACGCCCATCGATCCGGCTGACCAGGACCACTACCGCGCGTTGATCGATGAAGCGTTCGCAGCCAGCCCGCAAATCACCTTCAAGGTCGATCCCGCCCTTATCGCAGGCCTCGAACTACGAGGGCCCCACCTCGTCATCAACAATAGTTGGCGCGCCGATCTGACCAAGATCCTCGCGGACCTCGCCCATGACAGCCGATCCTGACGCACCGGCGGATGCGTGGCTCAAACACGCCCGCGCCAAGCTCGGCGCCACGGCGCTCGGGCCGAAAGCCGAGCAGATTGGCCGAGTGGAGGAGGTCGGGGACGGCATCGCGTTGGTCTCAGGGCTCTCCACCGTCCGGCTCGATGAATTGCTGCGCTTTGGCAGAGGGCAATTCGGTTTCGCCCAAGTGCTCGAAAGCGACCATGTCGGTTGCGTGCTGTTCGACGATGTGAACGCGATCGAAGCCGGAGACACGGTGCATGGCACGGGCGATGTCGTCCGCGTACCGGTGGGGACCGCCCTTCTCGGCCGCATCGTCGATCCGCTCGGCCGGCCACTCGACGGGAAGGGGCCGGTCGTCGCTGACATGACGGACCCGATCGAGCGTCCGGCGCCGTCCATCATCGACCGCGATCTGGTGACCCAGCCCGTACAGACCGGCCTCGCCGTCATCGATACTTTGTTCGCACTCGGGCGAGGGCAACGCGAGCTGATCATCGGCGACCGCGCCATCGGCAAAACGACGATTGGGATCGATGCAATCATCAATCAGAAGACGGCAGACATCATCTGCATCTATGTCGCGGTCGGCCAGAAGAGTTCGAGCGTCCGCCGCGCCGTCGATGCGATCACGGCATTTGGAGAGCCCGACCGCTGCATCGTCGTCGTGGCGGGATCATCGAGTTCACCGGGATTGCAATGGATCGCGCCCTTCGCCGCCTTCACCATGGCGGAATATTTCCGCGATCGCGGCCAGCATGCCCTGATCGTGATCGACGACCTGACCAAACATGCCGCGAGTCACCGCGAGATCGCGCTGCTGACGCGCCAGTCGCCGGGCCGGGAGGCCTATCCGGGCGATGTGTTCTATGTCCATGCGCGACTGCTCGAACGCGCAGCAAAACTGTCCAAGGAGAAAGGCGGCGGTTCGCTGACGGCGCTGCCGATCGCCGAGACCGACGCGGGCAATCTGAGCGCCTATATCCCGACCAATCTGATTTCGATCACCGATGGGCAGATCGTGCTCGATGCGCGGCTCTTCCATCAAGGTCAGAAGCCGGCGGTCGACGTCGGCACCAGCGTCAGCCGGGTCGGCGGTAAGACCCAGGCGCACGCGCTGCGAGATGCGGCGAAGACAGTGCGGCTCGATTATGCCCAGTTCCTCGAATTGGAGACATTCACCCGCTTTGGCGGCATGCCGGACATCCGCGTCCGCGATCAGTTGACCCGTGGCGCCCGCATTCGCGCGATCCTCGATCAGCCACAGCACGCGCCCTTGCGGCTCGCCGACGAAGTGGCCCTGGTCATGGCCGTGCAATCGGGACTTCTGGATGCGCTTGCGCTGCCGGCCGTGTCTGTGTTCCGGCGCGGACTGCGCGACGCGCTCGACGCAGGTGCGCCGGATGCTGTCCGCTCCATTGAGGAAACCGGCACGCTCGGCGACACGCAGAGCCAAGCACTGCAACAGGCGCTGCGAGCCTATGTTCTGACGCTCGCACCGGCGGCGGCAACCAAGACGGGCGAGCAGCCATGACTGAACGGCTCTCCGACATCAGCGCGCGCATTGACGGAATCCGTCAGCTCGGCGCGGTGGTCAATGCGATGCGCGGCATTGCCGCGGCTCGCGCGCAGCAAGCCCGCAATCAGCTCGGTGCCGTCGACAGCTATGCCGCGATGATCGCCCAAGCCATCGGCCGCACCCTTGCTCTGGTCCCCGCCGAGCGCTTCAGCACGGCGAGTCGGGAAGCGCGACCGGCTCTCATCCTTTTTTGCGCCGAGCAGGGATTTGCGGGGGCCTTCAGCGAGCGGGTGCTGAACGAAGTCGCTTCCGACTTGGCCGAAGCCCAGCTTTTGCTGATCGGCACGCGCGGCGCGGCGCTCGCGGCGGAAAGAGGAGTGGTTCCCGCTTGGACCAGCCCGATGCCATCGCATACGCTCGGCATTCCCAAACTTGCCGATCGGATTTCCGAAGCGCTCTATCGCCGCATCGCTGCGAGAGAGATCGACCGGCTCGACGCTGTCTTCAGTCAATGGGAGCCCGGCCGAGGCGTGCACATCGAGCGCCGCCGCTTATTCCCCCTCGATATATCGGCCATGCCTCACCCGAGCGATATGAACGCGCCTGTGTTGAACCTTGCGCCCGAAACACTCATCGCCGGACTCACGTCGGACTACATCCATGCGCAGCTCTGCAATACGGCGCTCCATGCCTTTGCGGCGGAGAACGAGGCGCGCATGGAAGCGATGGCAGCGGCGCGCACGCAGATCGAACGGCAGCTTTCCGGGCTGCAGGCGACTGAGCGGATCGTCCGGCAGGAGGAAATCACAGCGGAAATCATCGAACTTGCCGCGGGCGAGACGGCGAGCCGGTCGGACCACGCAAGGCAGCGTTCCTCTGCGGGCAGGCATATCGAACGACCGGTGCAAGGTAAAGAACGGAGGGAATAATGGTAACGCATACGGGTACCCCCAAACAGCCAGGAAATGAGAGCCTTGTGCCGCTCCTCGCCAAGAGGGGCCTGATCGTACGGATCGCCAATCAGAACAGCATCGCCTATGGTTGCACGGGTGCTACGCGACGCTGGCGCCGAGATCGCGGTCACCTATCTCAACGCCAAAGCGGAGCCGTTTGTGCGACCGCTGGCCGAGCAGCTCGAAAGCTATCACATCGTCGGCTGGGCATCGTCCAGACTGGAGGACCCAATGGAGCGACTCTAGAACCGGACGTTTGACGATCTTCAGACAGGAGACGCGGCCAGCCGCGACGCATACGGCGGTTCTTGTGCTCAACTGAACAAAAGCTCGTAGAGATTGGGAGACAATAAGATGCATGATTGGTGGATGGGCTGGGGCCCGGGCGGATGGGGCGGCATGTGGTTCGGACCGGTCTTCATGCTGATCCCCGTGGCGCTGTTGATCGTAGTGATCGTCATTGCGATTCGCTGGGCGGGCGGCGGTGTGAGGCTATCCAGATCGCATACGGCGCGCGACATTCTTGACGAGCGCCTTGCCCGAGGCGAGATCGATCGCGAGGAGTATGCGAGCCGGCGCGATGCGCTTGGTGAGTGAGCGCCTTGCCGCGCAAATCCCACAGGCGATCGCATTCCTAAGGCCGAGGTTTAGCTATGACACAGAAACCCGTCCCAACCGTTTATGATCACAGCGTGCCCTGGTTCTGGCCGCTCGCGGCAGCGGTCGAAATGGGGGAGGCGGGATTGCACATGTTCGAGGCCAACATGCGCTATCTTGACGAAGCCGGGGCAATCGTTACACCGCCATCCCCGAAATGGGCGACCGGCAATAAGATCTTTCTCGACCTCGACGCCATGCGCGTCAGGGAGTTCACGGCGGGCGGCACGTGACAGCACGCGGTCCCGATGCTGATCGACGCGCCCTATGCCGATCATTCATCGACGATCGCTGATTACGCCAAAGGGCAGAGTCTCGGTTGAGACTCTCCTCACCTCCGGCCTCGATCGGGTCCTGGTGACAGACTGGAAACGCGCGGATGTCTACTGCACAGATGGCTCATTGGAATAGGCCGACACGTCTTCCTCGTCGACGCTTACGGGCGGATCTCAATTTTCGAGCTACCGGGCTTAAATCCTTGTCCCGGCATTGCCTCGGATGATCGCGGCGGCGTCCTCAAGACGGCCGATGGCGGCTGTTTGGCCGGTTGACGCGACGAAGTTCATTGCCGCCTCGACCTTGGGGCGCATCGAACCGGACGCGAATTGATCGGCCGTCAATGCCGAGGCACCGACATTCTTTATTCGCTTCGCCTGCGTCGTGCCGTAATCGAGATAAACCGCATCCACATCCGTCAGCAGCAGGAGCATGTCCGCGCCAAGCTGACGCGCCAGGAGCGAGCTTGCCCGATCCTTGTCGATGACCGCTTCGACCCCGATAAGGCTGCCGTCCTCGCGCGTCACGACCGGGATGCCGCCGCCACCGCCGCAAATGACCACGGCACCTCGTTCGACTAGCAGCGAAATGACCCGTATTTCGAGGATTTCGATCGGCAAGGGGGACGCGACCACGCGCCGCCATTTGAGCGCTGTTGAAGCCGATGAACGGCCCGAAGCCCGCTTTGGCGTAGGCATAGGATCCGGCATCGAGCGCAGGCTTCCTTGTTGCGAGGCACTGATAGACGAATGCGAGCGCCAGTATTCCGACGCCGCTTATGGCCCAGCCGATGATAATCGCGAGCGGCCCAGCGCCGGCTGACATGTTTTGGGGAAGGCTTAACACGGCCGGAGCCGATGACGACGGCTGTGAGTGCCCCTAGCCCCAGTTTCCGCGTAGCTATGCGTCCAGTATTTAGTCTGCCGTCGGAGGCAATATTGATTGCCATGGCTCCGCCATCCTTATCTCGATGTCGTGATATGTCCGTTGTCGGCGTAGTTGCTCGAAGACAGTGGCTTCCGATTGCGCAAACCGCATTGACGCAGGTCAATTCCCCGGCCATGTCTCCGACGCCAGCCCCTCATCTGCGTTCGAGTGCTGCGTCTCTTGTCGATTTTCGCCGCACAAGCCGATGCATCCCGCACGGAGCGCCGTCTGCGGGCTTTTTGGGTTGGACACTCTGTCGTCACATGGGAGGAGGGGAAGTTTTCACTCCGGCGGCAAACCCGGCCGGTGATAGTCAGCACGTTTGCGGGCGGAACGCGACGAGGCTGACCAGTTCAGCCTACGGAAGGAGCGTGGGATATAGGTTTTCACGATTTTTGCGGCAGCATCCGATCCGCCGCCGTAAAATATTTCCTGGCATAGGCGACCAGCGATGGGTCGCTCGGATGATCGACAGTTTCCACGCCCGCGATCGTCTTCATCCGCAGCGGATCATGCTGGTGAATGTGCTTGATTAATTCGATCTTGGCGTTGGCCGGCCCGGTAATGAGAACGGCGCCCGCGTCCGCCACCAATTCGATAACGGCATGCAGGTAATTTTGATCCTCGGCGGCATGCCCGCTGCCGATGGAGTTGGCCTTGTGATGGATGTGCTTCGTCGGGTGATCGGGATGCAAAACAAGCATTTCCACCTCGGTCGGGCTGAAGTGGAAAATGCGGGCCTCGCGGTGATCGATCCAGATGACAGCGTGATAGTGATGGGTGTTCATGGCATCGGCCTGTGTAAGCGACAATGGTGAAAGCGTTCGCGCGATCAGGAAAAGTGGTTACCGGTTTTCCGTGCCAAATCGCGCGACCATCAAGGATTCTAGAGCGGGCCGCAACGCGGCGTTGTTTCCATCGAAGATGATCCCGCTCTACGGGGTGATCGCGACTTTTAGAACCCCGTCTCGCTGATGAGAGAAAAGATCGTAGGCGTTCTCGATATCCTCAAGCTTGAAGCGGTGGGTGACCAATGACGTCAGGTCGACGCTGCCCGATGCGATGACCTCCATGAGCCGGCGCATCCGCTCCTTCCCGCCTGGACATAGCGTCGTGACGATCTTGTTGTCGCCAAGCCCGGCTGCGAACGCATTGAGCGGGATGGTGATATCTGTCGAATAAACGCCCAGGCTCGAAAGCGTGCCGCCGGGCCGAAGCACGCGAAGCGCCGAAGAGAACGTTTGCTGGGTGCCGAGCGCCTCGATCGCGACGTCGACGCCTCGTCCATCGGTGATCCTGAGAATCTCCTCGACAGGGTCGACCTTGGTGAAATCGACCGTGAAATGCGCGCCTAGCCTGCGCGACATCGCCAGCCGTTCAGGGATCGAATCGACGGCGATGATCGTCGTGGCGCCGCGCAGTTTCGCGCCCGCCGTGGCGCAAAGCCCGATGGGCCCCTGGGCGAAGACCGCCACGGCATCGCCGATGCGAATGTCACCGCTCTCGGCACCGCTGAACCCCGTCGACATGATATCGGGGCACATGAGGACCTGCTCATCGGTCAAGCCGTCGGGGACAGGGCTCAAATTGGCCATCGCGTCCGGGACACGCACGAATTCGGCCTGACACCCGTCAATGGTGTTGCCGAACTTCCAACCACCGATCGGCTTCCAGCCATGCTTCGTGCCCGCCCCGTCCTGCGAATGGTAGCCGCACAGACACGCATTGCTGGTGCCGCTGGGGGTAATCGCGCCAGCGATGACGCGTTGCCCTTCGTGGAAGCCGGTCACGGCGGAGCCGAGCTTTTCGATCACGCCGACGGGCTCATGACCGATGGTCAGGCCCTTCGCCACCGGATATTCGCCCTTGAGAATATGGACGTCGGTGCCGCAGATCGTCGTGGTGGTGATTCTGATGAGGGCGTCGAGTGGGCCGATATCCGGTATTGGTTTTTCATCGAGAACGATACGTCCGGGTTCGACGAAAATGGCGGCTTTCATTTTAGCCATGGGTGCCTCCTGGCATGGATTAGAATGAACATCAGTGGGGAGCGCTGGCGATCGTCTCAGCGGCAGACGAGCACCGGCACCGTGCTATGCGTGACCACCTCATTGGCCTGGCTGCCAAGGACCAGACGGCTGAGGCCGCGACGCCCATGCGAGGCCATCACGATCAGGTCACAGCCCCTGGCCTTCGCCGTCTCGATGATGCCCTCGGCTGGCCGGCGGTCCTTCACATGGAGCATCTCGCAGGCAGCGCCGGTTTCGGAGGCGACGCCCTTCACCTTGGCGAGAATTCCCGCTGCATTCGCCGCCGCGCTCTGTTCATATTCGTCCGGCGGAAATACGAGCGCGGCCTCGCCGACGACGATCGCGTCCCAAGGCTCAGTGACCGTAATCACAATGGCCTGGGCTTGAAGCGCCTTGGCGAGTTCAAGCCCCTGGCGCACCGCGCGATCCGACAGTTTGGAGCCGTCAGTGGCGATCAATACATGTTTGTACATAGAATCCTCCATCGTGTGAGAACGCGGCATCGGGTTACACCGATGCGTAACCGCATTCCTCGGAATGAACTGTGTGCAGCGAATGCCGGAGCAGAATCCTGACGCAATGATCTTGCAGCCTGGGTGTCTCAGCTTTTGCCATGGCGAGCATGGCCCCATTCCTGACATGCGCCCTGATTTCCTTACCGATCTCACCGCCGAACAGCGCTTCAAGGCAAGTTGCACCTGTTGCGGTTGTGGCCCGCTGCAGTAGATGAAGGACGGGTGTATTCGTGCAAAAGACCAATGGCCCATCCGGGATGAGTTCGGCCGGCGCGGCGCCTTTCGCAAACGCCGCGAACAGGCTTCCGCAATCCTCAAGTGCGGTCCGGAGTATGACGTGCGCTTGGTCCGACTCGGCATTGGTCAGCAGCCATAGATCGTCGGGGAGAAGACCAAGCAGAACGAAGTCCTGCAACGCGCCGGCCAATCGATCGGCATCGTAGAATGCACCAATCGCGAGACGGAGCTTGGCGCTCATGCTGGACATCTATAGTGCGGTTTGATGCAAGTCTCCTCAGAGCCTGTGCCCCGTCTTCAACGGCTGCCACCGCCCTCCGCAATCCGTTCCAATTCATTTATATCGAGCAAATGCACGCATGCGCTTTGCGGCAGATCAATGAGCCGCCTGGATTTCATCTTGCTGAACGTCCGGCTGACGGTTTCGATTGTCAGGCCGAGGAAGTCCGCAATATCGGCTCGCGTCATGGGCAGATCGATGATATTGGCCGGCGCACCGCTTTCCTCGTTGCGGCGCGACAGGGCCAATAGGAACGATGCCACACGCTCCGACGCACTCCGATGGCCGATGGTCATCAGCAAATCTCTCGTGGACGCAAGTTCCTGCGCCACTGTCTGATAGAGCCTGAAACTCAATGCCGGGTCGTGCGCAGCGATCCGGTGGAGCGCCGCGAGGGGCATGCACCGCACTTTCGTGGCTTTGATCGCCTGGGCGTTCATGATGTGCTCGCCTTGCAGCCCAAGCCCGATGAAGTCGCCCGCATAGGCAAAACCGAGGATCTGCCGCCTTCCGTCGGTGAGAATCTTGAAAAGCGATACTGCGCCCGCTTCGATGCGGTAAATATGCTTGGTGGGGTCGCCGTCGACGAAGACGAATTCCTTGGCTTGCAGCCGGCGCAGCGAGGCGTGCTCAAGACAATCGTCGAGGCCGTTTCGACTTGCCGGAACCTGGCCGGCCAGCGGCCTGTGGGGAGCGGCATATGTCTGGGGATGGCTGAAAGCGAGTAAGCTGCCCATGGCTCTCTCCGATCGGAACTGGCTGCGCCGTTTTCTTAAGCGCAGCTAACCAAGCCACCGTCTCCGCCGTTCAATGGATTTGTAATCGTGTGTAAAATTTTGTGTAACTGAGGCTCCGCTATCGATGTGGCTTAGACCCGGGAAGGGCTGCGGACGATGAGCACGAATGAGGCCCACATCCTTGTGGTGGATGACGAGCCGGAGGTGCGGCTGCTGCTGCGCCGCTGTTTCGAACGTGAGGGGTACGCCGTATCGGAGGCGCATAATGGCGAGGAGCTTTTTCGGGTGCTCGACCAGGGGCTGGTCAGTCTGATCACGTTGGATCTGGGACTCGGCGGAGAGGACGGCCTGGAACTGGCGCGGCGCGTGCGCGCAAAGCGTAATCTGCCGATCGTGATGATTTCCGGCAAGGGCGATACGATAGATCGCGTGGTCGGCCTGGAACTGGGCGCCGACGATTACATCACCAAGCCCTTCCACCTTCGCGAGGTGCTGGCGCGCGTTCGGGCCGTGCTGAGACGCTACGACGCCTCGCCGGACAATGCGGCGCAATCAGCGGAGCATCGGAATGGCGTCGTGCAGTTCGATCATTGGCTGCTCGACACGGCGCGGCGCGAATTGCGGACATTGGAAGGAGCCGCGCGGGAGCTGACTACGGCCGAATTCAATCTTCTCGATATATTCGTGAAGCGGCCGGGACGCGTATTATCCCGCGACAACATCATGGATCTGCTGAAGGGCGCCGAATGGTCGCCGGTGGACCGCACGATCGACAATCTGGTCGCCCGCCTGCGCAAGAAAATCGAGCACGATCCTGACGCACCGCATCTGATCAAGACTGTACGCGGGGTCGGCTACATCTTTACTGGCGACGTGCAAAAGACGTAGAGCGCGATCAGGAAAAGTGGTTGCCGGCTTTCCGTCCGATCCGCGCGACCAGCAAGGAATCTAGCCGCGAACCCCATCCAACGCGGCACGGATCGCGGCGGCGAGTTCGTCGCGTCCATAGGGTTTGCGCAATATGTCAAGACGCGGCGCGTGCGAGGCCGTCTGCGCCACATCCTCGGCAAAGCCGGAGGTCAGCACGACCGGGAGCGACGGCCGGTGCTCCCTGACCCAGCCGGCCAGATCCAGGCCGGTCTTGCCGCCGGGCATCACGACATCCGAAAAGATGAGATCGACAGATGTCCCTTTCCGAAGCAGTTCGATCGCGCTGACGGCGCTGTCGGCCTCCATCACTTCATAGCCGAGCTGTAGGAGCCGGCGCACCGTGACTTCGCGCACCTGCGGCTGATCCTCGACGACAAGGATGATCTCGCCGGCCCCCGACAGCCGCGCGTAGGGGCCTCGCGTCTCCGGCTCAGACGCTCCGGCGTCATCCGATCGCGCTCTGGGCAGATAGAGATTGACTGTCGTGCCACGCCCAACCTCGCTGTAGATCGTAATCTCGCCCTTCGATTGCTTGGCGAAACCATAGATGACGCTCAAGCCCAATCCGGTGCCGTTGCCCGCCTCCTTGGTCGTGAAGAACGGCTCGAATGCCCGGTTGAGCACCTCCGGCGTCATTCCCTGGCCCGTATCGGAGACCGAGAAGCGCACATATCCGCCGGGCGCAAGGCCGACCTCCTTGGCAAACTCTGGATCTTCGATCAGCAGATTTTTGGTCTCAAGCACCAATTTGCCGCCATTGGGCATCGCGTCCCGCGCATTGATCGCGAGATTGAGCACGGCGTTTTCTATTTCGCTCACATCGGAGCGTACAGGCCAAAGATCCGGTGCCAGTGCTGCGGTAAGACTGACGGTTTCGCCGAGTGACCGGCGCAACAGGTCCATCGTGCCAAGCAGCAGGTCGTTGATATTGAGGCGAACCGCATCGAGCGGCCGGCGGCGAGCGAAGGTCAGCAGGCGGTCGGTCAGTCTGGCGCCCATCATCGCCGCGTCATCCGCCCGCTTCAGTAGATCCCGCTGATACTCATCCTGGATTTCAAGCTCCAGCAATTCGTGATTTCCGGTGATGATGGTCAGCAGGTTGTTGAAATCGTGGGCAATGCCGCCGGTGAGTTGCCCCAGCGCTTCCATGCGCTGAATTTTCCGCAGGGCCTGTTCCTGGGCCACCTCGCGGCTCACGTCGCGAACCACGGTGAGGCAGCCGAAATTGCCGCCGCAATGATCGACGATTTGCGCAAAGGCTGCGACCCCGGGGAAATGCGTTTCGCCGCCGCGAGCAAAGGAAATGATCCGCTGTTCGATCCGGCGATCGGCCGTGGATGACGGCTCGCGCGCGGAGATCTGGGCATAGTCGGCGTCGTTCGCATAGAGCGCCCGCAAGGGGCGTCCGACAAGGTCTTCCAGCGACCGGCCGAATATCCGCGTGGCGGCCGGGTTGCACAGGGTGATCACGCCGTTCAAATCGGAAATGACCATCGCATCGGGGCAATTATCAAAAATCGCCTGGAAAAATGTCTTCTGCCGGGCGATTTCGGCCTGTGCCGCTGCGCGCGCGGAAATATCGTGGATCGTCCCGACGAAATAGCGCCGGCCATAGGCTTCGAATTCGCCGATGGAAAGATGCATCGGGAAGGTGGTGCCGTCTTTGCGGCGGCCCGTGACCTCCCGGCCGATGCCGATGATCTTCTTCACGCCCGAACCGAGATAGTTCCCGAGATATGCGTCGTGCGCCGAGTGATAGGGCTCAGGCATCAACATACGCACGTTCTGCTCAAGCAATTCCCCGACCGGAAAGCCGAAGAGCTGCTCGGTCGCGGGATTCGCGCGCTGGATGCGGCCTCGATCATCGATGATGATGATCGCATTTACGGCGGAGGCAATCGCGGCCTCGACCATACGCGGTTCGAACTCAGCTTGTGAGGGTGAAATGGCTGGAGTCTCCATCGCTCAGTCTATCAACCGCCGACGATGCGCCGCAGGTTAAGGCAACTCCATCCGAATTTCATCCACAAATGGACGCAGCCTGCGACGACCACTCACCCGCTGGCGCGAAACCAACGTGGGCGACCGGCAGGTTGATCTGAATCATGGAGAAACCGTTGCCCAGTCGCCAAGGTGGGCGAGACGAAGCGGCTCGCTACGGAAAGGGACAATATGAGAAATGACCGGATGAAAAAGTCGATATCGGATATGGGCGGTGCCGCTTGCATTGCTGACCGCTTCGGCGTGGAACGCTGAAGCCGCCGATATTGCCAGTGGCCGAACGCTTGCGCACAAGCTTTGCGTCAATTGCCACGTCGTTGCGCCCGGAGAGGCCGCAATCCAGGTGATACCCGGAATCCCGAGCTTTGCGGCCGTCGCCGAAAAGCCCGGTCAAACGGCCAGTAAAATACAGAATTTCCTCATCGACCCGCATCCTCCGATGCCGCAACTCCAGCTCACCAACATCGAGCGGGCCAATCTCGCCGCTTATATCCTTTCGCTGAAGCATTGAACGAGGCGGGGCGGGCGGATGCGCGCCGTCTGACCCGTTCGCCGGTTCGTCAATGCGACAGCAGCACCGGCATCGCCGCGTGGGCGAGCACATATTTCGTGACGCCCCCCAGCACCATCTCGCGCAGCCGCGAATGGCCATAACAGCCCATCACCAGCATATCGCTCTCATGCCGCGCGAGCGCTGCCATCAGTTCATCGCCTTCCGACCCCGACGCGGCGTTCGCCTGCATGGCGCTGGCGTTCACCCCGTGCCGGGACAATACGGAGGCCAAGTCCTGGCCGGGATTGATGGCGCTGTCCTGAGTGGAATTGATGGCGACGATCTCCACCGAGACGGCGGTTCGCAGCAAGGGCAGCGCATCGAATACCGCCCTGGTGCTTTCACGGCTGTCGTTCCAGGCGATGGTGATGCGCTGGCCGACCGACTTGATCTGCGTCTTGGCCGGCACGATGAGCACCGGCCGTCCGGTTTCCATCGCCAGCCGAATCGGCACGTCATAATAACTGCCCAGCGGATCAGATTTGTCGTGAATGGACGTGATGATCAGATCGGCGATGCGCGCCTGATGGATGATGTCGGCCAGGACTTCAGTGTCATTGACAGACCGATGCCGCCACTCATGCGACAGATTGCGCGACGTGGTCGCTTTCTCGAAGCTTCGTTCGATGGATTTGGCCGCCTCGCGCAGCACCTGATTATGTTGAGCCAGAAAATCCGACGGTACGCCGCCATAGATGGTGATACGCGCCGAACTATGCGCGCCGATGAGATGGGCGCGCTGCGTGTCCGCCAGATAGGCGCCGACTTCGGCAAGGTTCTCCGCGGTTTGCGGCGATGTGAGATAGGTAAAAATCGTTCGATACACGGTCTCGCCCTCCTGAATTCGATGATGCAGGATGGACACATCGCTGTGGGTTTGCTTTGACATTCATCAAGCACAGCGCTTTCGCGCAAATTTCATATGTTGATTTGCATCAACGCGATTCGCACAGAAAAGGTTTATGCTCTTTAATGACGCAAGTCTTGGGGAGGATACAAGACAATGACAAGCACGCGACAAGACGGCATCGACCTGCAAGCGACGGCATCTTCGGATCTGCTGGCGCAGCATTTGATCGCCATCCGGCAGGTCGATCTGGAAGCGCCGTGGCGCTGGCTCGCCGCCGGCTGGAGCGATCTCCTGGCCATGCCCTGGATCAGTCTGGCCTATGGCGCCGTTTTCACCGCGCTGGCGGCCGGCTTCTGGCTGGGGCTCTTGAGCGTCGGATCGCAATCGCTGATGCTTCCGCTCGCGGGCGGATTTCTGCTGATCGGGCCGGTGCTCGGCGTCGGGCTTTACGAGGCCAGCCGTCGCCGCCAGATTAGTATGCCGGTTCGCCTCGTTGACGTTGCCGTTGTGGGATTTCGCGCCCCGGGCCAGCTTGCGCTGCTCGGCCTAGCCTTATTGCTGATCTATATGGCCTGGATCGAGACAGCAATTATCATGTTCATGCTGTTCTTTTCTGATGGGCCGTTCCCGCCGCTGCAGGACTTCGTGCCGCGCCTGCTCTTCAGCTGGCAGGGCGTCACACTTCTGGTGGCAGGAACGATCGAAGGCGCGGCGCTGGCGGCGCTCGTCTTTTCGATTTCTGTGGTCTCGGCTCCGATGCTGCTTGAGCGGCCAGTGGGCACAGCGGCGGGCATTTTGACCAGCGTCCGCGCGGTCTGGCTTAGTCCGAAGCCCATGGCGCTGTGGGCGGCGCTCATCGCGGGCTTCGTCGCGGTTGGGCTTGCAACACTATGCCTAGGATTGATCGTCATCTTCCCGCTCATGGCCTATGCGACGTGGCATGCCTATCGCGATGTCGTGGGCGAGGCTTAGAGCGCGATCAGGAAAAGCTTGTCCCCGCGAAGGCGGGGATGGAATCCAGTTTTTCGTCCGATCACGCGACCAGCCAGGAATCTAGAGCACGATCGGGAAAAGTGGACACCGGTCTTCCCGAAAAATCGTGCGAAAACAAAGAAATCTAGAGCATGATCGGTTCCGTTTGAAACGGTCATGCTCTAGAGCGGGCCGCGACATAGATTTGTTTCCATCCATGGTGATCCCGCGCTAAAGCGGGATCGAATTAGGCGGAATCGGAAAATTTGGGATTCTCTTCCTTCGCGAACAGTGATTCATCATCGGTGCTGGAGAGGAGGCCGGCATGGATGGGGAAGCCTTATTCGATCGATCTTAGGGAACGTGTCGTCAAGCGCGCGGCTGCGGGCGAAAGCATTCGCGCTATTGCGGCGGCGTTCGAAATCAGTCCGTCGGCGGTGTCGAAATGGGCTGGAAGGCAGCGGGCGACGGGGAGCGTCGCGCCGGCTCAGATGGGTGGCTATAAGCCGGTGATCTTGGCAGCGCATCGCGATTTTGTTCACGCCCGCTTTGCTGAGGTGCCCGAGTTGACCTTGCGCGGGCTGAAAAAGGATCTGGCCGAGCTCGGCGTCAAGGTGAGCTATGGCGCGGTCTGGAGCTTCGTCCATGCCGAGGGCCTGAGCTTCAAAAAAAACCGCGGTCGCAAGCGAGCAGGACCGGCCCGACGTCGCCCGGCGCCGCACGCAATGGAAAAAATACCAGGCGAAAATCGATCCCACGCGGCTCGTCTTCATCGATGAGACCTGGACCAAGACGAATATGGCGCCGCTGCGAGGCTGGAGCGCTTGCGGCAAGCGCCTGATCGGCAAGTCGCCTCATGGTCACTGGCGAACCCAGACGTTCCTCGCCGCATTGCGCTGCGACCGGATTGAGGCGCCTTGCGTCTTTGATGGGCCGATCAACGGCGTGAAATTCCTCACCTATGTCCGGGAATTCCTTCTGCCCAGCCTGAAGGCTGGCGACGTTGTGATTATGGACAATCTCGGCAGCCACAAGGGACGGGCCGTTCGCCAAGCCATCCGCAGCGTCGGCGCGAAGCTCTTCTTCCTGCCGCCATACAGTCCCGATCTCAACCCCATCGAACAGGTCTTTGCCAAGCTCAAACACTGGCTCCGAAAATCCGCAAAGCGCACGGTCGAGACCGTCTGCGATCGCATTGGATCATTGCTCGATGACTTCCCGCCCAACGAGTGCAGAAACTATCTCGCAAACTCGGGGTATGCTTCCAATTAAAGTGATCCCGCTCTAGCTGCGCGCCGAAGAGGATGGAGGCTGGCCTGCCGCCGGGCCGTCCTCCTCGTCATCCTCCAGGATGCGGTAGGCCGCGCCTTCCAGATCATCGAACTGCCCCGAACGCAGCGACCAGAGAAATCCGCCCAGACCGATCAGCCCAAGCAACAGCGCAACCGGAATGAGCCACGCAAGGGCGCTCATGATGCGAGCCTGATCGTCATCGCCCGCAGCCGCACCGCGTTCACCGTGACCAGGATCGAGGATGTGGACATCGCCAGCGCAGCGATCAAAGGCGTGACGAGGCCAGCCGCTGCGATCGGCACAAAGATCAGATTGTAAAGCCCGGCAATGGCGAAGTTCTGAAACGCCATGCGCTGAGCGCGGCGCGCGGTCGCCAGCAGCTCGATGACCGGGCGCAGACTGGTGCCCTGGAACACCGCGTCCGAGGTCATCTGGCTGATATCGGCGGCGGTGGACGGCGAAAGCGAGGCATGGGCTGCCGCCAAAGCGGGCGCGTCGTTGAGGCCGTCGCCAACCATCAGCACCTTGCGGCCGAGCGCCGTCAGAGCTTGGAGGCGGGCGATTTTCTCCTGCGGCTTGCAGCCTGCCTGCCAGGCGTCGATGCCGAGTTCGCGGGCGATGGGCTCCACCGCTTCTGCGCGATCGCCTGACATGATCTCGACTGCGAGGCCCGCCGCCATCAGCTCCTTGACGACTGCGGCGGCGTCGGGGCGAAGCTGCTCGGCAAAGCGGAAGCCGACCGGCGCTCGTCCGGGGGCGGCGTAATAGAGCGAGGCGCCGCGAGCGATCCCGGTCACGCCGCACCAATCGGCAGAGCCGAGACGCATCTCGCCCTGGGGCGTCGCGGCTTTGAGACCTTCGCCGCGCGCCTCGGAGACGCCCGCCGCTGGCGTGATCGAGCCGAAGCGCTGTTTCGCGGCTGCGGCGACCGCCATGGCGTAGGGGTGACGGCTGGCGGCAGCGAGGGACGCCGCGCCGCGCATATCCTCGTCGCTGATCGCATCGGCCCCAGCAAGCGCTGGATGGCCTTCGGTGAGCGTGCCGGTCTTGTCGAAGACGACCGTATCGACTTCGGCGAGCTTTTCGAGCCCGTCGGCGGCCTTAACCAGCGCACCGCGTGCGAACAGTCGGTCGGCGGCTGCGACCTGCACCGCCGGCACGGCCAACGCGAGCGCGCAAGGGCAAGTGATGATCAAGACCGCAATCGCCGTCAGCAGGGAAAATTCCCAGCCCGCGCCCGCAGCCATCCAACTGAGGAACGTCGCGCCAGCCAGCAAATGCACGGCGGGGGCATAAAACCGCGACGCACGGTCGGCGAGGCGGACATAGCGGCCGCGCGCCTGTTCCGCCATTTCCATAAGACGGGTGAGTTCGGCGAGCAGCGTGTCGGCTTCGAGTTTCGTCGCCTCGACCTGAATGAGGGCGCCGAGATTGACCGTGCCGGCAAAGACCTCCGAGCCGGCCTGAAGCGCGCGGGGCAGGCTTTCGCCCGTCAGCAGGCTTTCGTCTACCTCCGATTTGCCGTCAACCACCATGCCGTCAGCGGGGAACCGTTCTCCGGCGGCGATGGCGACACGCATACCCGGCAGCAAGGCCGCCGCCGAAATGCGTGTCGCCGAGCCATCCGGCTGGATGAGCGTCGCCCATTTGCCCCGCATTTTCAGCAGGTTCTGCGCCGCGCCCGTGGCGCGCACCCGCATGCGCTGATCCAGATAGCGCCCGACCAGCAGGAAGAACAAAAGCGTGATGCAGGCATCGAAATAGACATGCTCGCCAAGCCGTATCGTCTGGACGAGGCTCATGCCCGCGGACAGGATGATGGCGAGCGAAATCGGCACATCCATATTTAGCCGCAGCGCCGCCAAGCCCTGCCATGCGGAGCGGAAGAACGGCTGGCCGGAATAGGCGACGGCCGGCAGCGCGATCAACGCGGAAATCCAATGGAACATGACGCGCGTCGCCGGGTCCATGCTCGCCGCGCCCGCCGCCCAGACCGAGACCGAGAGCAGCATTACATTGGCGGCGGCGAAGCCCGCAACGCCCAGCCGCGCGAGGAAATCGCGATTGCGCCTTTGGTCGGCGTCGGATGCTTCGCCGACCAGCTCGGCGGCATTGAACCCGGCATTGCCGAGCGCCGCGATCAGCGGCTCGGCGCCGGTGCGGCCGCGCTCGAAGGTGACGCTGACGCGTTTCGCCGCCAGATTTGCCCGCGCGGCGGCGACGCCGGGCGAGGCCATCAGCGCCCGCTCGACCTTGCCCATGCAGCCGCCGCAATTCAGGTTCTCGACGGTCAGCGTGACCGTGGTGAGCGCTCCGGCATTTGCGTCAGATAGCGGAAAGGCGCGGGGCTTTCCGGTCAGTGCTTGGGTTTGAGCCATAGGCGCTCCTTGATCCGATAGGTTGTCTCCCCGCTGCCCGGCCCCGCGCGCGTCGCGCTCAGCGAAACGATCCAGCCACCCGGCTGCAAGGATGCGGCAGTCGCGAGATAATAGCCGGGGCTGGTCTCGCGGAAGGCCAGCGGTGCGGTCAATCGCTCGTTGGCGGGCCGGGTCATGTCCCCGGCGAGGGAAAGACCCGAAACCGGCGCGCCTGCCTTGTCCCGGATCGACACGAGCAAGGTGCCTTCCGGCTGCGGCACAACGCTGTGCGACCAGCCAAGAGCGGCCTGGCGCTCTCCGGCAGCGATCCGGTTATTGTAATGGAGGCCATTCTCATAGGCGTCGCCCTCGACGCCGCTGAAGGTCGACAGGGCGAAATAGACGAAGAGCGCGTTCACCGCCAGCATCGTGCCGAAGAAGCCGGCAAGGATATACAGCAGGTGACGCCTACGGAATTCCCTCATGGCGGCCGCTGTCATTTGTCCGGTCCTCTGAAAATGGTTTCGCGGCGCGTCTCGGCCCCATTTGCGACATCGCGTACGACGAAGGAGAAGGGCGTGCGGCTGTCCTTGAGGCTGTGCGCGGCCTCCGGCGGCAGGGTGACGAAGACCTTCAATGTGCGCAAATCGTCGGGCGCAACGTTGAGCTGCGCGGCACCGTTGTCCTGGCCCGAGAATCGCGAAATGCGCCCCCGGCAGACCCTCCACGCTCAGGGCGTAGGCGCGCGTATCGTAAAGCTTGTTCAGAATGCGCAGATAATAGCCGTTGCGGATGCCGCCATCGGAGAGCCGCACGAAAAGCGGATTGCGATCCGCCTGCACATTGACGTCGAGCACGGATTTCGACAGCAGCGCCACAACCATCAGCGCCACCACGAGTGCGAGCAGCGAGGCGTAAAGGATGGTGCGCGGCCGGATCAGGCGGATCGGCGCACGGTCGCCATGGCTGGCGGCGTCGAGATTGCGATAGGTGTCGTAGGCGATCAGCTTGGGCGGCCGCCCGACCTTCTGCATGATCTCGTCGCATGCATCGATGCACAAGGCGCAATGGATGCATTCGAGCTGCGGCCCATCTCGGATATCGATACCCATCGGGCAGACCGCGACGCATTGCCTGCAATCGATGCAGTCGCCGCGCCCGTCCCAGCTTTCGGCCTTTTTGTGGGCGCCGCGCGGCTCGCCCCGGTAGGCGCGATAGGAGATCAGCAGGGAATCATCGTCGAACATGGCACCCTGGATGCGCGGCCAGGGGCACATATAGGTGCAGACCTGCTCGCGGGCGAGGCCGCCCAGCAGATAGGTGGTGGCGGCGAAGATCCCGAGGAACACATAGGCGATCAGCGGTGCCTCGAAATGGACCAGCTCCATCGCCAGCGTTGGTGCGTCGCGGAAGTAGAAGACAAACGCGCCGCCGGTCGCCAGCGCGATCAGCAGCCACGACAGATGCGTGACGCCGACCTTCCACAGCTTCTCAGCATTCCAGCGCTGCTTGGCGAGCCGCATCCGCGCATTACGGTCGCCCTGCCAGAAATGCTCGACCGCAATCATGAGGTCGGTCCAGACCGTCTGCGGGCAGGCATAGCCGCACCAGACGCGTCCCGCGATGGCGGTGACCATGAACAAAGCGAGCGCGCTGATGATCAGCAGGCCGGTGACGAAATACAGCTCCTGCGCCCAGATCTCGACGCCGAACATGTAGAGCCGCTGATGCGCGAAATCGAGCAGGAACGCCTGGTTCGGCAAGTTAGGCCCGCGGTTCCAGCGCAGCCATGGCAGCACGTAATAAATGCCGAGCGTGACGGCCATCACGGCCCATTTGACGCGACGGAAATCGCCCGAGGCGCGCTTGGGATAGATCGGCACACGCGCCGCATACATCGGACGCTCGGCTTTGGCGTTGACGGCCTCGGCGTCCGACCTAAGCACGCCGGGCGCCGCTTCGGCGCTAGGACTGAGAGCTTGCTGGATGATCATGGAAACTTGAACCGCACACGCCATACCCGCTCATTGACCGCCGCCAAGCGAATGGATGTAGACGGTGAGTTTCTTGATGGTACCGTCGTCGAGACGGCCGGCCCAGGTCGGCATTACGCCGCCCCGTCCCGTCTCGATGCTGCGCACCACATCGGCCTTGCGGGACCCATAGAGCCAGATGCCATCGCTCAGATTGGGCGCGCCAAGCTCCTGATTACCCTTGCCACTGTCGCCATGGCAGGCGGCACAATTGTCGGCGAAGATGGTCTTGCCGCGCTCGGCCGCCGCCGCGTCGTGGTCGGCGCCGGACAGCGACAGGACGTAATCCGCCGTGTCCGCGATCTGCGCCTCGGTCAGCATCTTGTCCAGGCCGAAACGGGGCATGGCGGTGAGCCGGGTGTCATTGGACGTGCTGCGGATGCCGTTGCGGATGGTGAACTGAATGTCCGCCAGCTTGCCGCCCCAAAGCCAGTCATCGTCGTTGAGGTTCGGATAGCCCGCCGCGCCTTGCGCGCCGCGCCCATGGCAAGGAGCGCAATTGTCGCCGAAGGCGGCGCGCCCGCCCGCCATCGCGAATTGCAGCAACTCCGGATTGGCCGCGATTTCCTCTGGCGTCGCAGCTGCGATGGCCGCGTTGGGCGCCGATTGCACGGCGCGCGCCGCCTCGATGCTGCGCGCAACCGTCTCGCGCTGGCTGTAGCCGAGCGCTCCTTTCGTGTAGCCGGAGAGCATCGGCCAAGCCGGATAGGCCACCCAATAGCCGACGGACCAGAGGATGCAGGCATAGAGCACATAGAGCCACCATCTGGGCAAGGGCCGGTTCAGCTCCTTGATGCCGTCCCATTCATGGCCCGTGGTTTGGGCGCCGGTGACGTCGTCGATCTCGTATTTAACCGCCATTTGCGCCTCTCGATGGAATGTCGTCGGGGTCGTTCCGCAGCGGGACGCTCCGCGCCGCCTCGAAGCGTTTTCCGTTGCCGGGCCAGAACACATAGAGCAGCACGCCCGCGAACAGGCCGATGAAGATGAGGAGCCCGGCCATGGCGGCCAACCCTCTGACGTCTTCGTAACTCATGGGCGCCTCACCGGAGATTGGGGCCGGCCGCGTCGAACTTGGTAAAGTCGACGAGCGTGCCGAGCACTTGCAGATAGGCAATCAGGGCGTCGAGTTCGGAGATCTTGTGCGGGTCGCCGTCGAAGGTGCGCACCACCGCCTTGGGATAGCGCTGCGTGACGCCGCCCGCGCCGTCCGAAGTCTGCCAATGCCTGCGCCTCGAGATCGGCCTTGGCGTCCTTGATCATCTCATCCGTATAGGGAACGCCGACGGTGCGATTGGTCTTCAGCCTCTCCGTGATATCGGCATAGTCGAGCTTGGTCCGGGCCAGGAAACGATAGCCGGGCATGATCAATTCCGGCACGACGCTGCGCGGGTCGGTGAGATGGGCGACATGCCACTCATCGGAATATTTGCCGCCGACGCGCGCCAAATCCGGGCCGGTGCGCTTCGATCCCCATTGGAACGGGTGATCGTACATGCTCTCGGCGGCGAGGCTGTAATGGCCGTAGCGCTCGATCTCGTCGCGCAGCGCACGGATCATCTGGCTGTGGCAGTTGTAGCAACCCTCGCGGATGTAGATGTCGCGGCCGGCAAGCTCCAGCGGCGAATAGGGGCGCATGCCCTGCACCTTCTCGATGGTCGAACTCAGCCAGAACAGCGGCGCGATTTCCACCAGGCCCCCGATCGCGACCACGATCAGGATGCCGATCAGCAGAAAGAGGGAGTTTCTCTCGAAAAAGCCGTGGGAGAATTTCATGTCCGGTCCCCTATTCCGCCGCCAGGGAGCCGAGAGCGGCGTCCGTCGCTGCAGTCGGATTCCGCCGCGACCGCGCCGCGCGCCGTCATCCACAAATTGTAGGCCATGATCAGCGAGCCGAGCAGGAACAGCAGGCCGCCCGTCGCCCGGATCACGTAATAGGGGTGCATGGCGTCTACGGTCTCGGCGAAGGAATATTGCAGGAAGCCGAGGCTGTCATAGGCGCGCCACATCAGCCCTTGTGTGATGCCCGACACCCACATGGCGGTGATGTAGAGCAGGATGCCGACCGTCGAGATCCAGAAGTGCCATTCGACCAGCCGCATGGAATACAGCGTGGGGCGCCGCCACAGCCATGGCACCATGCAATACATCGCGCCGAAGGAGATCATCGCCACCCAGCCCAGCGCGCCCGAATGCACATGGCCGATGGTCCAGTCGGTGTAATGCGAGAGGGAATTGACGGCGCGGATGCTCATCAAAGGCCCTTCGAAGGTCGACATGCCGTAAAAGGCGACCGACACCACGAGGAAGCGGATGACCGGATCGGTGCGCAGCTTGTCCCAGGCGCCGGACAGCGTCATCAGGCCGTTGATCATGCCGCCCCAGGAGGGCATCCACAGCATGATGGAGAAGGTCATGCCCAGCGTCTGCGCCCAGTCGGGGAGCGCGGTGTAGTGCAGATGGTGCGGACCGGCCCAGATATAGAGGAAGATCAGCGACCAGAAATGCACGATGGAGAGCTTATAGGAATAGACCGGCCGCTCGGCACGCTTGGGGATGAAGTAGTACATCATGCCGAGGAACCCGGCGGTGAGGAAGAAGCCGACGGCGTTGTGGCCGTACCACCATTGCGTCATCGCGTCCTGCACGCCGGAATAGACGATGTAGCTCTTGGTGCCGGTCCATGAAACGGGAACCGCCAGATTATTGACGATATGCAGCATCGCCACGGTGACGATGAAGGCGAGATAAAACCAGTTAGCGACGTAAATATGCGGTTCCTTGCGCCGCGCCAGCGTGCCGAGGAAGACCAGCAGATAGACCACCCAGACCAGCGTCAGCCACAGATCGGCGTACCATTCCGGCTCGGCATATTCCTTGGCTTCGGTGACGCCCAGCACGTAACCGGTCCCGGCGATAACGATGAACAGATTGTAGCCCCAGAAGACGAACCAGGGCGACCAGCGCCCGGCAAGACGCGCCCGGCAGGTCCGCTGCACGACATAGAACGATGTGGCGATCAACGCATTGCCGCCAAAGGCGAAGATGACAGCGGAGGTGTGGAGCGGGCGCAGCCGTCCGAAGCTCGTCCATGGCAGGTCCAGATTGAGCGCCGGGTATGCCAGTTGCCACGCGATGAAATCGCCGACGAGGAAGCCCACGATCCCCCACAACACCGTGGCGATGACCCCGGCCTTGATGACAGTGTCGCTATATGGGCGGCGCTCCGGCTTGTAGTTTGCTCCCGCAAAGGTGCCGTCGTCGAACGCCTTGATCAGCAGAAACAGCAGCGCCGCGCCGGAACACGCGCCAAGCAGGAGGCCATGGAAAGACATCACTTTGTCCGTCGACCCCATCGCCAAACCCAGGCCCAACACCAGCCCCGCGACTGAACTTAGAATGGCGAAGAAGTCCGATAGGACCGCATATTCGACTTTGATCGGCGCGTCATCCATCCTTGCAGCCCTTCATGCGCGAAGCGCCCCCGCAGCGGGCGCAGAACCCATGATTTACATATGACCCTGTGCGGGACTGACTGCGTTGATTTAGATCAAGCGGCGTTGCCGGAAGCCGCCGGACGGTCGCCGGCAACGGAAGAGGCCGCGGGGGGAGCGCGTCCGACTAATGCGTATTTCGGCTATGGGTCACCGAACACGACCACCGCCACGCAACGGCGTCATTTGCTTCACGAGCGCAATCTCGGAAGACCGACCGGGATTTAGCGACAATGTTGCGCCACGCTCTGGTAGCGTCAGGCGAGTCGTCCCATTGAACTCCGCATACACAAAGCGACCATTTTCCCTCTGAAGCACGAGGTAACGGCGCTCCGACCCGTCATCGACATGACCACGCCTTTTGTTTAGCCAACTCCGGCGGTGGACCAACGCAAGATTTGTGACCGGGCAACGGTGAGGCCGGCCTCCTTCAAGGTTCGCTGCGTTGTTGCATGGCGACGTTCGCGATCGGCTAAGCTTTGAAGTTTCATTGCGAGGTGCGGATCGACTTCAAACACACTTGGCCGACGTTCGGCTGTCAGTCCCCGCCGTTCCAGCATTTTGAGGCGGACGATCTTGAGGCTGCGCATTCGATTTGCGGGGTCGCCCTGGGCGGCCAACGCCCAGACGTTCTGCTTCGCTTCGCGCAGGATCGACCTGTCCACTGCCGTCAACCGCAGCGCTTGAGTTTCAAGCGTCAATTTGGATAGCCGCTCGATCTGAGTTTCAGGGCCGAGTTCCAGGGTAACGAGATGTTGTGCCTGAGCGCGGATGCCTAAGCTCATATAGGATTTGGCGATCACAAGGTCACGGCCGTCCTCATCCGTGCCGCGAATGACGACGTGGGTATGAGGGTGCCCGTATTGTGATGGTCGACAGCAACCCAATCGAGCTTGGTGGCGAGATCCTTTTCCATCTGTGCCATGAGATCACGGATGAAGGGCTTGAGTTCGGCGATCTTACGTCCATCTTCAGCGGCAATAATCAGCCGAAATTGATGCCGTTCACCTTCCGAGCGCGCCAGAAATGCTCTGCCGTTGGCATCATCATGACTGTGGTCGTAAAGCCTGCCTGCTTCGCCGTCGCGGGTCACCGCGTCCCGCTGGATATAGCGCAAATGCGCATTGGCCCCGGACATCGCCGGTGTGCGATGCCGGACGATACGGGCTTTGACGATGACGCGGCGCGTGGCGGGAACAAAACCGTGACGAGCTGTCAGTACGAGCGCGCTGTCTCCCCGGCCGAAACGCGGTCCGCTGGATTTCTTGGGCCGAGGTTGGAGCCTGCCCGCTTTGCAGCGTGATCGAGGACCATCCGTGAAAAACGCAAGTTTCGAGAACGCCCGTGATCGCTGGGTGGCTCTGGTCGCGGCTCGAATTGCTGTGTCATTCCATGAACGTGCGATTTATTTGATTGAAGACGACAGCCTACCGCGTCATGCGGCGGTTCGTGATGAGGAAATCCGTGAATTGGCGGGATAGCCAAAAATTGGCGCTCAAATGCCGTGACCGAAATCTTTGGCCCCATCGTGTCGCGCGTTAAGGATGGTCGCCCAGAGGGCGTGCGCCCTTGTGGCGCGGAGAAGAAAGGAGCGTTCTATCGGTTATGCAGAGCTCTGCATAACCAGAACTATGCGCAGGTCCGGATTATGCGCAGTTGTCGCGTCTCCTGTGCCGAATGGTCCGTGGATAGGAGTGTCCGCAGCGCATTGGGCCGATCGAGCTGCACATAATTCTCCTGATCTTCCGCACGTGTCTAACCACGTGAAGGGAGAACATCATGGAAGACGTCCTGCGCTTGCAGCCGCACACGCGCGCATGGCTCAAACAGAGCGCACTCGAGGCACATCTGCTGGGGTACTGCGCATATCTGTGTCAAACGGCTCGCAATGTTGACCCCCAATCGGCGTCCAAAACTGACCCCGCTTTGCGCGAGGTATTGGGCTCGTTAGGACCTGTGATTGCTGAGATTTGTGGAGCTGGGGTTGGCTCTACCCCGACAGATGTGCGTGTGCTGCTGCCCAGCTGGAGCGGGGTCATTCGCTGACGCTGATCCCACACCCCAGGGAGAATTCCGCGCCCTTGGATGCGGGAGCGGGTTCAGATCGCGGGCGCCCAAACTCGATCCGCTGTGCGGCCGGACTAGTCAACAAGTGGACACTCGACCCTCGCCGCTCCGGGCCAATTGGCGGCGATCCGGTTATAACGTATCGGGCTATAGTTGGCGCATGAACTGGAATGGCTTATCCTATGCTGGCGAGCAGGCGCCGCGCCGCCTCGTCGACATTGTGCGCCGCATGCTCCCGCTAGAGCAGTATTTCGATAGTGAAATCTCCTGCGATGGTCTCGGACGGTGCGAGAACGCTGAGAGGGGTGGCTGGGCGTCCTGCACGCGCTCTGTTCGTGGCGCCAGACGTATGGCTCTGCGGTTCGATGCAGAAGAAAGCGGCAGACGGCGGCGTATAGAGCATAAGCTCGCGCAGCGTGGCCGAGGCGCTGAGATGCAGCGCGACACCGCGAGCGGGATCGGAAATCGTCGCCTCGCCGTCCCAACCCGAATAGCAGTTGTTTCTCCAGGCCCCTGGGATCGGCGCCGGATCAGCAAAATCAAGTTCGGGCGGGATCGACATGGCGTCGGTGGGCAGATAGCCCGGCCCTTCCAGCCAGAAGCGTTCGGCGCCGAATTGCAGGGTCATTCCCGCAGTCCGCACGAAATAGGGGTGGAAGCCGATGCCGGCCGGGATCGGACGTTTGGAGATATTTTCCAGTTCGATGCTGGCCTGGAACTGAGTGTCCTGGAGGCTGAACGCCTGGATCGCGCGGAAGCCGAACCACCACGCATCTTCGGGGACGAGAAGTTCCATCACGCATCGATCCTCACGCGCCTGCAAGACACGCCAAGGCCGCTGCCAGCCGAGTCCGTGTAGCGCGCAGCTTTCTCCCGCCACGTTCGGCTGCAGCCGGATCGGCGGGGCGACCAGATCGATGCTGTTTCCGGGTATGCGGTTGGCGAAGGGAACGAGCGGATGCATTGCCGCCTGCGCCGCGCCATCTCTGGCGAGGGCTGCGGCGTCGGACAAGCGCAAAATCGGATGGACGCCATCGGAGCGACGCAGGTCTAGGCGCGCGACAGATCCACCGATCGCAGGCGCAATTTGCAGATCGAGATGGCTGCTGCGGAGCGAGAGCAGGTCCACGGACTAGCCTTCGAAAGGAGAGCGCCAGCGGCGGCTGGTCACCGCGACCCAGCAGAGGGCATTCTCGCCCGCGACGAAAAACGGGCCTTCCACGATCAGACCACATTCGGACATTACGAACTCCGCTCGCTGGGGCGTTTCACCGTGGCGCCGGACACCGCGATCCGCATCAGATCCTGCGTCGCGATCCCGAGCAGCGCTTCCATCCGGCCCCGAGCGCCGGCGGCATCGCGCATGCGGATAGCCTCCAGCACTTCGCCATGCGCCGCCAGCGTTTTCTGATAACTGATCGAGGCGGAGGTCGTCAGGCGGAATGCATTCATCAGTGCCGCCCCGATGACGTTGCCGAGATTGGCGAGCACGGGATTGTAGCTGGCGCGCAGGATGGCGACGTGGAAGGCCACGTCGGCCTTGGCGCAGGCATCAAGGTCGGTCAGCTTCGCCGCGCACATGGCATCATAGGCTTCTTCGATCGCCGCCAGATCGCGCCCGGTGGCACGCTGCGCGGCCATCGCCGCCGCCGCCGGTTCGATGATCTGCCGCGCCTCGGTCAGTCCACGGACGAAAGTGAGGTCCGGCTCGATCTCGCCCATCCAGTGGAGCACATCGATGTCGAGCCGGTTCCAATCCTCCGATGCGCGCACCCTGGTTCCGGCGCGCTGGCGCGTCTCGACCAGGCCCTTGGCGGCGAGGGTCCGCACGGCTTCGCGCAGGGCGGTGCGGCTGACTTTGAACTCGGCGCTAAGCTCCGCCTCGGTCGGCAGCAGCGCGCCTTGCAGGTAGTGGCCGGACAGGATCTGCTGGGCAAGGCGGCTGGCGACGCGGTCCCGGATCGACGAAGTGGACGGCCAGGGCGCCAACGGTATCGCCACGATCTTCGCGACCTCGGCCATCTCTCCCCCTTCAAGCCCGATTCTGCTGATATTCAGCAATGATCACTGCGAGTATCAGCAGGCTGCCCTTGGCAAGCAATTGATAGAATGTCGGGACCGAGGTCAGGATCATGCCGTTGTTGAGCACGCCGATGATGGCAACGCCCAGCAGCGCGCCGACAATCGTCCCCTTGCCGCCCTGTAAGGCGCAGCCGCCCAGGACCGCCGCCGTGATGGCCTCGAGTTCCAGGCCTTGCGACCCGGAGATCGGTTGGCCCGACCCGGTGCGCGCGGCCAAGAGAATGCCGGCGACACCCGCGAACACGCCGCTCATCACATAAATGCCGATGCGGTAGCGATTGACGTCGATCCCGGAAAATCGCGCGACCACCGGATTGCCGCCCAGCGCATAGACATTGCGCCCGACGATGGTCTTGGCGAGGAAGACCTGGAACAGGACCGCCGAAGCGACCAGCACCCAGATCGGGAATTGCAGTCCCAGGATTGTGCCGACGCCCATGAAGCGGAAGGTTTCGTTGAAGATCGAAATCGATTGGCCGTCTGACAGGATGAAGGCAATGCCGCGGAAGATCGCCATGGTGCCGAGAGTCGCGATGACCGCGTTGACGCGTCCATAGGTGATGATGAGGCCGTTAACCATGCCGGCGATGGCGCCGACCACCAGGCCGGCGACGATTCCCGCGGCGGGCGAATCCGAAACTTGAATCGCCATGGCCGTCGAAACGGTCGTCAACCCGACCATCGACCCGACCGAAATATCGAGCCCGCCCGCGACAATGACCACGGTCTGGCTCATTGCCAGCACGCCGAGGATGGTGATCGCGAGGCCGATATTGAGGATATTGCGGGACGAGAAAAACACATCGCTCCGCAATCCGCCGAAGATGATCAGTAGAATCGCCAGGGCGAACAGCAAGCTGACATTGTGGAGGCCGAGCCGGTCGAGCCGGGCGGCAAGCTGTCTGCGTGCCGGATAGGCCGATGTCCGGTCCATGGTCTCTTTCCCGACGGCGTTCATGCTCATAGGGCCTCCGCTGCCACACCCGCATGCTGAGGCATGGCGAGCTTCAGAATGTTCGCTTCATTGATGGCATCGCCTTCCAGCATGCCGGTCACTTCGCCGCCTGCCATCACCGCCACGCGGTCGGCGAGGCCGATCAGTTCGGGCATTTCGGATGAGATCAGGATCACCGCCATGCCTTGCGCCGCAAGTTCGTCGACCAGGCGATAGATCTCGGACTTCGCCCCGACATCGATGCCGCGCGTGGGTTCGTCCAGGATCAGCAGCAGCGGCTGGCGCGCCAGCCAGCGCGCGAGCACGACCTTCTGCTGATTGCCACCGGACAGGCGCGACACCGGCTCGTCGAGATTGGGCGCCTTGATGGCCATCTTGCGGGCAAGGCCCTCGATCACCGCGAGCGCCCGGTTGCGGCTGAACAGGCCGAAATGCCCGACCTTGTCCGGAATGCAGAGGGTGGCGTTGTCCAGAATTGAGCGGAACAGCAGCAGCGCCTCGCGCTTGCGGTCCTCCGGCGCAAAGCCAATGCCGCAGCGAATGGCGTCGCCCGGGCTGTTGGCGGGCACATTGGATCCCGCCATGCGGATGGAGCCGCTTTTGCGCCGGTCATAGCCGACGATCGCCTTGGCAAGCTCGGAGCGCCCAGCGCCCATCAGCCCGCCTATGCCCAGCACCTCGCCCCGCCGGACCGAGAGCGTGACCTTGTTCACCCGGTCGGTGGTCAGATTCTCAAGCTCCAGCAGCGGCTCGCCGATGGCGCGGCGCGAGCGGCGGAACAGGCCGCTCAGATCCCGGCCGACCATCAGGCGCGTGATGCTGTCCTCGGTGGCTTCCTGGATCGGGAAGGTTCCGACCATCCGCCCGTCGCGCAGGACGGCGACGCGATCGGCGAGTTCGAGGATCTCCGGCAGGCGGTGCGAGATATAGATGATGGACACTCCGTCCGCTTGCAGGCGCCGGATCACCGCGAACAGCCGCCGCGCTTCGTCGTCGGTCAGCGACGAGGTCGGTTCGTCGAAGGCGATCAGGCGGCCGCCGGCCCGGACCGCACGCATGATCTCGATCATCTGCCGCTGGGCCGGCCCCAGCGCGTCGCAGATTTGCCGCGGCCGCAGATCGCGCTCCATTCCGAATTGCGCGAGCACCTCGGCGGTTTTCGCCTCCAGTCTGGACCAATCGAGGAACAGCCCGGCGTGCCGCGGCATGTCGCCCATGAAGATATTCTCCGCGACGGTCAGGTAGGGCACGATCTCCGGCTCCTGATGGATCACGCGGATGCCGCGCAGATGCGCCTCGCGCGGCTCCTTGAACGCAGCAGGCGCACCGGACAACGTGATCGTCCCGCTATCGGGCGGAAAGACACCTTCGATCAGGCGCATCATGGTGGATTTGCCGGCGCCATTCTCGCCGACCAGAGCCAGGATTTCTCCGGCGCAGAACGACAACGAAACGTCGTCCAGCGCCTGCACGATGCCGAAGCTTTTGGAGACATGCTCCAGGGTCAGAAGCGTTTCGCCGGCATCATGCGCGGAGGTGTTTGTGCTCATTTCCGCAACCGCTTATGCCGCGAGGGGCGGAAGGAATTATCCGCCCCTTGCGTCATTGCCAAGGTCATTTGCACAGCTTGGCCTTGTAGGTGGTCGCGAAAGTCTCCGGCGTGATGAATTCCGGACTGGTGAAGGTCTGGACCGGCAGATCGGTGCCATCCTTGATCGAAGCGACCAGCAGCTTCACCGCCGTGGCCCCGTGATTCTCCGAGTTGAGCCACATGGTACCGCGGAACGCGCTCGGCTTGCCGGCGCCGAAGGCATCGCAGGCGCGGCTGCCGTCGATGCCGATGCCCATGCCCTGTCGGGCTTGTAGCCGGCATTCTCCATCGCGCGCGCGGCGCCGAGCACGCCGTCATCGTTGCAGGAATAGAAGATCCAGTTGGTCACGTTCGGATTGGCGGTGAGCGTCGTGGTCATCACGTCGATCGAGTTGACCATGGTGTTGTCGTAGGGGACGCGCACGATGTTCGCCGGCTTGAAGTCCGGTACGGCTTTCAGGAACGCTTCCTCGGCGCCCTTATTGCGCTGCATGCAGGTATCGGCCTTGCGATCCTCGATCGAAGCGATGCGCACTTCCTTGCCGGCCCAGCCTTCGCTCTTATAGAGCTTGGCAAGCTCCTCGCCGACGCGCGTACCGATATTGTGCGCGTTCATGCCGACATAGGGCACCTGCTTTCCGTCTTGGAAATAGATGTCGTCGTCGACGGCCACCAGCTTGATGCCGGCCTTCTTGGCCTTTTCGGCGATCACGGGGCCAAGGCCCTTATCCGGCACCACGATGGCGATGCCTTTCACGCCGTCGCCCACCATCGTGTCGAACGTCGTGATGGCCAGATCCGCATTGAACTGCACATCCTGCGACTGGAAGCTGGCGCCGTCCGCTGCAGCCGCGGCCTTCGCGCCGGCGACTTCCGCCACGAACCAAGGATGATCGCCCATCTTGTTGATGTAGCCGATCTTGATGTCATCGGCCGCCGATGCCTGGCCGATTGCCGCCGCCATCAAGAAGGCCGCGGATATATGCGCTGCAACATGTTTCATTTCATTTTCCTCCCACTCGATCGTTGTTTGCGTTTTGGTTATTCGTGATAGAGCACCGAGCGGCCGCCATCGATGACGATCGTCTCGGCGTTGATGAACGGCGCTTCGTCCGAAGCCAGAAACAGCGCCGTCATCGCGACCTCCTCGGGCTTGCCGATACGCCCCGGCGGGTGAAGGTCGTAGGCTCGTTTTCGTTCGGCTTCGGGGTCCGGAAAGGTGCTCCAATAAGCGGTTGCTATCGGCGTCTCGATATAGCCCGGCGCGATCGCATTCACGCGAATCCGCCGCGCCGCATATTCGATGCCGAGCGCGCGGGTCAGGCCGAGCAGCGCGTGCTTTGCGACCGGGTAAGGGAAGCAATGCGGGATAATCTGGAACGAATGGCAGCTGGCGATATTGACGATCGCGCCGCCGCCCGCGTCGATCATGCCGGGCAGCACGGCGCGGGCGCAGGTCCAGCAGGCATCGAGGTCGAGCGCGAAGCAGCGCCGCCAGTCCTCCTCCGGCATTTCGAGCGGCGCATGAAAGACATTGGCGCCGGCATTGTTGACCAGCACATTGACCGGACCGAAGGCTGTGCGGGCGCCGGACACCATGGCGGCGACCGCTGCCTTGTCGGTCACGTCGGTTTCGATAAACAAGGCGCGGCCGCCCGCCGCCAGGATTGCGGCGGCCACCGCTTTTCCGGTCGAGGCGTTTTTCTCCGCGACGATCACAGCGGCGCCCTCTTGCGCGAAAACCCTGGCGATCGCTTCACCGATGCCTTGTCCGGCGCCGGTAATGATGGCCACTTTTCCCTGCAGACGACCGGTCATCGGCGTCACCAGTCGACGATCGTGCCGTCGGGCATCACGGCATTGCGGGCATGCAGGATCTCCTGCTGGAATGGATGCCTCGCAATCACGGCTTCATCGACCTCGACACCGAGGCCGGGCTTTTGCGGTACGTCCCAACGCCCGGCATGCCGCTCGATCGGCCATTGCACGACCTCGCCGTACCATGGCACCGCGCCCGACATCTCTTCCTGGATGATGACATTCGGCGTGGAAATGCCGAAATGCAGTGCGGCCACGCCCGCGATCGGCCCCAGCGGATTGTGCGGCGCTAGTCCGATCCCTGCGGTTTCGGCGATCGCGGCGATCTTCTTGGTCTCCAGCAGGCCACCCGTATGGCAGATGTCGGGCTGCCCGATATGGAAGGCGCGGGCGCGGATTGCGGGCTCGAACTCGCGCCGCCCGACCAGCCGCTCACCGGAGGCGATAGGCACAGGCGAGCGCGCGGTGACCTCGGCAAGGCCGATGATATTCTCCGGCGGCACCGGCTCTTCGACGAACAGCGGCCGGCTCGGCGCAATGGCGTTGATATAGTCCATCGCGGCACTGACCGAAGCGGGCCGGCCGTGAAAATCGACCATGATGTCGATGTCGGGTCCAAGCGCGTCGCGCAAGTCGGACAGCATCTGCCCGACCTTGTCGACATTGCGATTGCCGGCGAGATAGTGGGTATAGGGAATGCAGACAACCTTGACGGCGTCATAGCCGGTTTGGGTGACGATCCGCCCGCGCTCCACGATTCCGGCGGCGGTGTCGGTCTCATAGACCGCCGTCATGTCGCCGAGGCCAAGATGCGTGTAGGTGCGCAGATGGTCCCGCACCTTGCCGCCCAGGAGCCGCCACACCGGCACATCCAGCGACTTGCCCAGGATATCCCAGAGCGCAAGCTCGATGCCGCTGACGGCGGACATGCCGACCACCCCCAGGCGCCAGAATCCGTGGCGGGTCAGGATCTGCTGGCATTGTTCGATATCCCTGGGGTCTTCGCCGATCAGCAGCGGGGCGAGGTCCTCGACTGCGCCGACCACCGCGCGCGTCTTCCATTCGAGCGTGGCCTCGCCCCAGCCGAACAGGCCGGGCTCGTCCGTGTCGACCCGCACGAATATCCAGTTGCGCATTTCCGCATTGCATACGCGCGCGCTGATGGAGGTGATGCGCAAATACTCAATCCCACATCATTTTGATATATTTATGTATGATTTATTTTATAATATATCGATCTTGTCAAGCCGATTGACGGCTTTCGCCCCCTCCCCAACCGCCGAAGGAATGCATCAGCCGGGCAGCGGGATCGCCACCTTCGTGCACACGCCGGCATGCTTGGCCCGCACGGCAGATCCTGCAGCATGCGGCTTGCCCTTGGCCTTGCCCGATCCAGCCATCGCCGGAGGCGAGCGCCATCACTTGCGCCTTGCTGAAGAGCCCATCCTCCAAAGCTGTCACTCACGCCTACTCATTCAACCGACTAACCTGCACCTAAGCGGACATTGGTTGCGCAGGTTGGGACTCAGGCAAACTCGCTAAATCAAGGGATCGGTTCGATGCCTATCAAGTCGAGAACGCACCCGGCATAGCTGAAGTCAAAGGATCTTGCTGATCTTTCCATCATGCCAATCGAACGCGATGATGTAGCTCAGCGTATCGTTTACGTAAGCCCGCGCGATCGGCTGACCCTCGGCGATCGCAGAAGCGAGGCGAAGGTCGAAAATCTCAGCATAGCGTGTGAAATACTGTTTCACATCCTTGCCATAGAGCCTGTCTGGCCACTACTTCGAGCGAATAGCCGATCACGTCCATCAGAATAACCGAAGCCCGCTGCGCCGGTGCAAGGGCATGGACTGCATTAGGCTGCCCGCCGCCTCCAGCCCGCGGTCGCTGTTCATGTAGGGGTCGGCGAAATCGGCATCCTCATCGACCGGGACCACAATCCTTCGATTACTTCGGCGCAAGAAGTTGAGCGCAGCGTTCTGAGCGATCCGGAACACCCAGGCCTCAAGGTTGGCAACGCCAGCCTGGCGCGGGAACGCTTCCAGTGACTGCGACGCATCCGCGCTGCCCAGTCTCGTGCGCTGGCAGTTCGCCAATGTCGCGGGTCACCACGTGCTGGGACTCGAACCCTGCACAGGGCGCGCAGAGCAAACATCCAACGAGCTGTGTTTCCAACGCTCCAGCCCGGAGAAGCGCGCCAGCTCGGCGTGACCATCGAGCTCTTGAAATTTGCGAGCGAGCCTCGCGCCGCAGCCTGACGCTTCACATCAGGACAGCCACGTCTCGCGCGGCGGAACAAGGGTCTCCAGCTCGCGCCAGAGCTCACGCAGGAATGGCGACATCGGCGAGCGCCGCGGTCTCTGCCAAGCGCGACGGACTGGACACGCCGATGACGGTCGACGCGATACTCCCGCTCTTCAACGAGAACTGCAGCGCCGCTGCCGCGACCGGTACGTCATGCCGCGCACAGGCGGCCTCCATTGCCTGAACCGCGCGTATGATTTCGGGATGCGCGGTCGCGTAGCCGTATTTCGAGCTGGCCGCGCTCCCGCGTGCGAGGATGCCGCCGCCATAGGGCGCACCATTGATGAAACCGATCCTGCGGTCGGCACAGAGTGCCATCAGTGCCTCGGCCGAGCGGTCGACTAGCGTGTCGCGGTTGTGATTGAGCACGACGTCGAACACACCCGTCTCGGCATAGCTGGTGACCACCGAGATCGTGCCGGTGGCGATCCCGATATGGCCCACCCGCCCGCTCTCGCGCAGCCGGACCAGCGCCTCCGCCGCACCTCCCGGGGCCATTGCCTGCTTGAAATCGACGTGGAATCCGGGATCGTGCAGATGCAGCAGATCCACCCTGTCGAGACCGAGCCGCTCGAGACTCTCCTCGAACGAACGCATCACGCGATCGCCTGCGAAGTCATGCGTTCCGGGCTCGGGCTCGACCTTCGTCGCGATCACGAAACCAGGCGGGGGCGAGCCTTCCCGAAGCGCTGCTCGGCCCTGCCGGCCCCATAATTGTTGGAGTTATCGAGAAAATTGATCGGGCTCTCGAACACCGCCCTGATGGTTGCGACCGCCCGGTCTTCTTCGACCGCATAGCCATAAAGATCCGGCACGCTCCCGAGCGGGCTGGTCCCGATGCAAAGGCCGGTGACGCTGAGTTGCGTCGAGCCGAGCGACCGACGGCTGCGCCAGTCGAGCATTATCTCCTCCGTCTTTGCGAGGCCAGCCTCGCAAAACCAAACCGACAAATCAAGAATCAACCTGAACGTTAACGCTGACGCTTTGACTCCAACTCCGCAGACGATAAACCGATGCTCGAGACCCACGAAGGAAAGCATGATCGTGGACGAACAGCACTCTCCATTCCCCTGGCACCGGCAACTCGCCCATAGCGCACCTCTGCTTCGTCACAGATGATCTCGAGGCCGCGTTCGCGGAGTTCGCGCGTTTGACCGGACCCACGCCCGGGCAGGTGGCCACAGCGGCTAACGCCGAAACGCCGACCATCTACCGTGGAGATGCCGGGCCGGTTCGCGCCCGCACCCGCGCGTTCAGGCTACCGAATATCGATGTTGAGTTCCTGGAGTCCGGACCTGTACCCAGCGTCTGGCGCATACCTTGAACCAGCGTGGCCCATCGCTGCATCACATTGCCTTCCGTTGCGACAGCCTCTCCGACGCCACGGCGGTCGTTTGAGCATTTGCACATCGTTCGAAATCACGCCAATATGCGGCGTCAAGCGGCTTGGCGCCTCCCCCCGCGCCAGATTGCCAGTCCGTATTGCCCGCGCAAAGACGGGCACAAGAGGAGCAGATTCGATGAGCGAGATCGACGCCGACCTCGCGGATATACGGACTTGGAAGAGTATCTGTTCGATTTGAACGGCTACATCATCATCCGCAATGGGCTGACCAAGGCGCAGCTTGCCGGCTGTAACGCGACAGCGGAAGTGAAGCTGGGGCAAGTCAATGGAGGGGATCGAAGGCGCCATCAAGTGCCTCAATGCGGGCGATGCGTTGATTTTCGTCCATGGGATCATGCATGGCTCGGCCGAGCGGGTGAACCCCGGCCAACGCCGCATGGCGGTCTATCGCCACGGCCCAAGCTGGGGGTGTTTGCGCTACCCTTTCAACATCAGCGACGCGATGCCGGCGCGACTGACTTTCGAGCGTCGGACGATCCTCCAACCGCAGCCGCAATCACTGGTGCCGCCCGGCGCGGCGGGGTGAGGCCGAACGACCCAGCAGCAAAAAAAGCGGACTCGCGGGCGGTTCTGGTTTATGCCGACGCTCGTTGCCGGTGCGCCGGCCTAGTAGAAACTGGCCTGTCCGATGAAGCGACAGTCAACGACATCGAGCCTCTTGCGCCGCCTCAACCGGTCGGCCGCAGTGGATCTGATCCGCACCGAAGGGGTGATTTCGCCATCGAGCCTCGCCGAGCGGCTGAACATCAGCCTGCCGACGGTGATGCGCGTGATCGAGGATCTGATCGCCGAGGATCTGGTCGCCTATGACGGCTTCGACGAGACGTCGCGGGGGCGGCCGCGGGCGCGCATCAAGTTCCGCGGTGCGGCGCATGCGATCATCGGCATAGAGGCCGGCAAGGGCGAGTTCTACGGCGCCGTGGCCAATCTCGAAGGCGTCGTGCAGGCAGAAATGCACGAGACGGCCGACGATGATGGCGAGCGCAATTTCGAAAAGCTGGTCGGCCTGATCCGTCGGCTGATGGCGGCCCCCGCCCCGCGCGGCCAGACCATTCGCGGCATCGGCGTTGGCCTGCCCTCGATCGTCAGGCAGCCGGCGGGCGAAGTGGTGCTGACGCTCGGGCTCGGCTGGCGCGACATGCCGCTGCGGGCGCGGCTCAGCGAATATTTTCAGATGCCCATCGTCGTCGAGAACGGGCGCAACCTCGCCGCCGTGGGCGAATGGGGATTCGGGGCCGGGCGTGGCGCCGACAGCGTCGTGAGCCTCTCGATCGGGCCCGGGGCCGGCGCGGGCGTCGTGATCGACGGCAAGCTCTATGGCGGGCATTCGCATGCAGCGGGCGAGCTCAGCTGGTATCTCGATGATCCCCTCCTCACGGGGCGGCCGTTCGAACATCTGGGCGACAAGCAATCGCTCCGCTTTTTCGGCATCCCCGAACAGGCGACCAAGATGCTCGAAGAGGCCAACACGCAGTATGCGGCGGGGAAGCTCACCCTGGCTGCCGTCACCGAGCGGCAGGTGGGCAAAATCTCGCCAATCGTGACCGAACTGCTCGACTATGCGACGATGGCGGTGGGCAGTGTTGCTGCCTTCATGAACCCCGAAATCATCGTACTGGCGGGCCGGGTCGTCGGCGGCGGTGATCTGGTGCTCGATGTGCTGCGGCACCGCCTCAAGGGCAATGTGTACGACCCGCCGCGCCTCGTGATAGGCGCGCTGGGGCACCGCGACATCGTGCTTGGAGCGGTGCGCCTGGTGCTCGATGCGACGCTCAAGACCGCCGACAGGCCTGGCGATAGCCGACCAAAGATCAATCGATCGCGATTGACAGCGACTGAATCTCGGCATTAAGTTTCTAACTGAAAGAAACAATGCGCCCCTGCATCGTGTGGGAGCGTATCTTTCGTGGGAGGACTTCAATGACGAAGATTTTCAATCCGCTTGGGCGGACGATGCAGCGTCGTGACTTCTTGAAAGTTGCCGGTGCGAGCGTTGCGGTAGCGGCCCTGCCGGCGGCAGTTCGCGCTGCCGATCCCGTCAAGGTGGTCCTGTGGTCGTGGGTGCCGGATCTCCAGCTTCAGGTAGACATGTTCAACGCCGCGCATCCGGGCATCCAGATCGAACTCGTGAATGCCGGCCAGGGGAACCCCGAATATCAGGCGGTTCGTGCGGGCCTGAAGGCGGGCAGCGGCCTGCCCGACGTCGTCCAGATCGAATACCAGCTGATCGAGACCTTCCGCCAGGTCGACGCCTTCGCCGACATCGGCAAGTACGCCAATGCCCACAAGGGCGAGTTCCCCGAAGGCTTGTGGACGCAGGTCGCCAAGGGCGATGTGGTCAACGGCATGCCGCAGGATTACGGTCCGATGGCGATGCTCTATCACAAGGACATCTTCGACAAGCATGGGATCACGCCGCCAACCACTTGGGCCGAGTTTGCCGATGCGGGCAAGAAGATCCATGCGGCCGATCCGAATGTGTTCATCACCGACGCGCCGTTCGGAGCCAATGCCGACTGGGTCTTGGGTCTGTTGTGGCCGATGGGCTGGAAGCCGGTCACCCGCGATGGCGACAAGCTCGCGATCAACATCAACGACAGGATTTCTAAGGACTTCGCCGCCTATTGGCAGGACCTTATTAACGCGGGTGTCATCGAGACCAAGCCGGGGTTCAACAATGAGTGGTACACCGGCCTCGACTCGGGCCGCTATGCCACCTGGCTCGCTGCGGGCTGGGGTCCGCTGTTCCTGACTTCGGTCGCCAAGACCAGCGTGGGCAAGTGGCGTGCCGCCGATCTGCCGCAGTGGGACGCGAGCAAGTTCGCGACTGGCGCTTGGGGTGGCTCAGCGCTGGCCGTGATGAAAACGACCCAGCATCTGCCCGAGGCCGCCGAAGTCGCGATCTGGCTGAACACGAATCCCGAAGCCACAAAGCTCTATACCACCAAGCAAAACTTCTTCCCCTGTACCCTCGCGCTGCTGTCGAGCCCGGAATGGGCGGGCCAGAAGCCGGATTTCTTCGGCGGCCAGGAGGTGAACAAAGTGTTCGCCAAGTCGGCGAATGCCGTGGCGCCGTTTGAGTGGAGCCCGTTCCAGGACTTCCTCTACCAGTCGATGGCCGATGAATTCGGCGCCTCGATCGGCGGCAAGGGCACGCTGTCGGATGCGTTCGACCGCATCCAGGACGCCGTGGTCACCTACGCGAAGGAACAAGGCTTCACCGTCGCCTAACTCCTCCCGGGCAACGGCCGGGCGCGCTTGACCGGCGCGCTCGATCTCTTCATCTTGCCGGACGGGGCCATGGCAATGTCGAATTCGCCAGCCGCCGCGACGCGCCCAGCGCGATCGGGCGGTTTTACGTCACGAAAGCTCGCGCCCTATCTGTTCCTGGCGCCCTTCGTGCTGCTGTTTATCGCCTTCATCGTCGCGCCGCTGGTCTATGCGTTCTATATGAGCCTCTACCGCGACACGCTGGTGGGCGGACGGCAATTCGCGGGTGCAGCCAGCTACATCAAGGTCACGGGCGACGCCAAATTCTGGGGCGGCGTGTGGAACCTTGTTCTGTTCGGCATCGTGCAGGTGCCGATCATGCTGGGCCTGGCGCTGTTGTTCGCCATCGTGCTCGATCGTGGCCAGGTCTATGCCAAGAGCGTCTTCCGGCTCGGTTTCTTCCTCCCCTACGCCGTGCCGAGCGTGATCTCGACGATCATCTGGGGTTATCTCTACGGCCCCAACTTCGGCCCGTTCACGCAGATGGCCAAGGCGTTCAACCTGCCGCCGCCGGACTTCCTGTCGCCGGGCGCGATGATCTTCTCATTGGCCAATATCGTGACGTGGGAATATGTCGGCTACAATATGGTGATTTACTACGCCGCGCTGAAGGCGATCCCGTCGGACCTCGCCGAGGCCTCGCGGATCGATGGCGCCTCGCCCTGGCAATTTGCGCGGCTGATCCAGCTGCCGCTGCTGTGGCCGGCGATCCTGCTCACCATCATCTTTTCGATCAACGGCACACTGCAGCTGTTCAATGAGCCGTATTTGATGCGCTCGCTCGCCAGTAACACCATCAATTCGAGCTACACGCCGAACCTCTATGCCTATTCGCTGGCAACTCAGAACCAGCAGTATGGCTATGCGGCCGCCGTCTCGTTCGTGCTTGGCATCGTGATCGCCGGTTCCTCCTACATCTTCACCCTGATCACCAACCGCCGACGGCCGGAGCAGTGATGACTGCGACCACCGACATCGCCACTTTCGACGCTGCCAAGCGCCGGCCCGGCGAGCGGCGGCGCTCGCGGATCATCCTCACGCTGCTGCTGTCACTGTTCCTCGTCTACAGCTTCGTGCCGCTGGTCTATCTGGTCCTATCGGCAACGAAGACGAATGGCGACCTGTTCGGCACGTTCGGCTTCGGCTTCGGCACCGAGTTCAACCTCTGGCGGAATCTGAGCGATCTGTTCAGCCGCGACAATGGCATCTTCTCGCGCTGGATGTTCAACAGCGTCCTCTATGCGACGGTGTCGGGCGTGGGCGCGGCGCTGCTTGCAACAGCGGCGGGCTACGCGTTCGCGAAGTTCAAGTTCCGCGGGCGAAATCTGACCTTTGGGCTCGTGCTGGGCGCGGTGTTTGTCCCGCAGACCGCCCTCGTCGTGCCGATCTTCCTGCTGCTGGCGCTGTCGGGTCTCAACGACAATCCGCTGGGCGTGATCCTGCCCTCGATGATCTCGCCGATCGGCGTCTATCTGATGCGCGTCTATATCGAGCAGGGCGTCGACGACGAACTGCTCGACGCAGCGCGTATCGATGGCGCCGGCGAGTTCGTGATCTTCCGCGCCATCGTGCTGCGGCTGGTGGCGCCGGGCATGGTGACCGTGGCGCTGCTCTCGTTCGTCGGGACCTGGAACAATTACTTCCTGCCGCTCATCGTGCTGCGCTCGCAGGAGTATCAGCCGATCACGGTGGGCCTTGCGACCTGGTATCAGCTCGCGCAGCAGGGGGGTGGCGGCGGACAGGTGCTGTTCTCGATCGTCATCACCGGCGCGCTGGTCAGCATCATCCCGGTCATCGTGGTGTTCCTGCTGCTGCAGCGGTTCTGGCAGGGCGGCCTCACCGCCGGCGCCATCAAATAGACTATCGCCTGGAGTTTTCCGACTATGACGACTGCCTCGAAATCCGCGCCGCTCTCTGTCTGGCGGCCGATCGCGACCGACACTTTCCTCGTCGGTACCCCGCATTACCCGGAGCATGTCGATGAGAGCTATTGGCAGCGCGACGCCGACCGCATGGCAGCCGCGGGCTTCAACGCGGTGCGGCTTGCGGAATTCGCCTGGCACATTCTAGAGCCGCATGAGGGGACGTTCGATTTCGATTTGTTCGACCGGGCCATCGATGTGCTGGGCAAGGCCGGCATCATGACCATTATGTGCACGCCGACGGCGGCGCCGCCGCGCTGGCTGACGGCGCGTTATCCCGAAGTGTTGCGCGTCGATGCCAATGGACGCGCCATAAGTCATGGCTCACGCCAGCACGCCAACCTTGCGAGCGGGGTGTTCCGCGAGCATTCGAAGCGCATCACTAAAGCGATGGCCGAGCATTATCGCGGCAATTCGCACATCATCGGCTGGCAGACGGACAATGAGCTCAACACCTCTGGATCGCTGTCCTACGGTCCGGTGACGCTGGCCGAGTTCCAGGCCTTCCTCAAGGACAAGTACAAGACCATCGCCGCGCTCAACGATGCGTGGGGCGGGCATTTCTGGGCCACCGCCTACGACGATTTCGATCAAGTGGTGTTACCCCTCGACTACGCCCCCGCCCCGGTCGGGCCGACCCATGTGGTCGACTATCACCGCTTCCTCGCCTTCGTCACGGCGCGGTTCCAGCACGATCAGGTGCTGATCCTGCGCGCCACCAATCCAGACTGGTTCGTCTTCCACAATCTGGGGCGGATCGACGACATCGACTTCCGCGGCGAGTTCTCGACCGATCTCGATTTTCTCGGCTTCGACATCTACCCGCATCTCTATGACGAGCTGCAGCGGGTCGGCGGCGTCGGCGAGGTGCAGGCGCTGCATCTCGACATCTGCCGCGGCTTCACCGGCAACTTCATCGTGCCCGAGCAGCAATCGGGCTTCGGTGCGCAGCCGAACGTCTCGACGCTGACGCCCGAACCCGGCGAGATGCGTCGCATGGCGTATACGTCAGTGGCGCGTGGTGCCGATGGCGTGATGTTCTTCCGTTGGCGGCCGGCGCATTTCGGCGCCGAGATCTATTGGATGGGCATCATCGATCACGACGACATCCCGCGGCGGCGCTATGACGAGGCCAAGCTGTTTGCGGGTGAGGTCACGGCGCTCAAGGACAAGATCCTCGGCACGCATGTGCGCATGGATTTGGGCATCGCGGGATCAGATTTCGACAATCAGGAGATGCACCGCTCCTACCCCATCGGCATGCCAAGCCCGCAGGACGACGCGACGCTGCTGCACCGCTATTGCTATCGCCACAACATCGCCTGCGGCTTCATCCATCCCGAGGACGATCTATCGAAGCTCAAGGCACTCTATGTGCCGCATTGGCTAAAATGGACCGATGCGTGGACGGCGCGCATCGAGGCCTTCGCCAAGGCCGGTGGAACGGTGATCCTGGGCGGTCGCACCGGATCGCGCGACGTCAACAACCACGTCATCCGCGAGACCCCGCCGGGCAAGGCGCTCTCGGCGCTGGCCGGTGTCACGGTCGAGGAGTTCGGACTTTTGACGCCGATCGGCGGCGATGGCCTGTTCGAGCATGGCGGCCGCTTCGGCGCCAACACGGTGCGCAAGAAGCTTCCGGCGACGTCGGCGAGCCGCCAATACGAGCTCAAGATCGGGAATGCGCAGGTGACGGCGGCGCATCTTTATGAGCTGCTTAACGTGGCGCCCGGCACGGAGGTTATCGGCAGCTGGGCCAGCCGCTTCGCCGAGGGCCAAGCCGCGATGACTTCGCGCAAAGTCGGCAAGGGCAATGTGATCTACCTCGGCACGTACCTCCGCGATGCTCTGGTCGAGGTGCTGGCCGATCAGGTGCTGGCGCCCGCCGGTATCGTGCCGCTCATCGCGGACATGCCGGCCGGCGTCGAAGCGACGATCCGCGAGAGCAAGGACCGCCGCCTGCTGTTCATTCTCAACACGCTGGGCGAGCCGGCAGACGTGCCGAATATTCCAAAGGGCACCGATCTCCTCGGCGACGCGCAGGTGAAGGCAGGCCGCATGAGGCTTCCCGCCTATGGCTGCAGCATCATAGAACTGGCTTAGTCTGCACTCTCTAAATCCGAACGGGCGCTGCCAGGGCTGCGCGACGCGGCGAGAACGGATCATACCCGGCGCATTGAGGTTCGCGCACGGGGAGCACTGAGCCCAACCGCGCCGCAATAGTTGCGGGCGAATGGGATGAGGCGCCGTGTCAACTTAGGGTCACGTCCGGCGGTCAAGGCGTCTCGGGGTCGCATCCGCTTCACCTTAGTTTGCCGACGGTTTCTCTCCGTTGCGAGAGCGGTCCGGGCGGCAGGGTTAAGTCACGAAGCAAAGCGAGCGTGACGTCCGAGGTGAGGCGCTTGCGGCGCTTTACGGTTCGGCGCCTGACGTCTCTTCGTTGGCCCGCTGTTGAAAGTCAGTAATGCGCGGCCTCTGTCTGCAGCTGAAGGCTCACCGGTCGTCGGTCGCCCAGAGGCGTGTGTTGGCTCTGCCCTGCCGCTCGGCTTTAATCCAGCGGCCATATCTTCTGATCCGATCATACGAAGCTGGAGTTGCTCCTTAAGAGCAAATTCACGGAGCCGAGTCAGAATTCCTCAGAACTTCGTCAAGCTCAGGCGTTATGGAAACCGTCCAGGAGGCGGAAAATGGCGGCGCGAAGGTAGAAGCCAGCACGCTTGGTGAGCCTATAGAATTCTTGTCAGGTGTGTCGCCGAGGCATCTTGAGCTTCGCCGCGCCTTTTGGGTTGTCTTTCTTTCCTTATTTGGGTTCCTTGCGGCAGTCCGCTTCGCTCGCGTTCCGCTTGCCCGCTTTTATAGGCGTCTATCAGGCGGCGTTCGTTATCAACGACGCAATAACGGCCACGCTGCTCTTCGCGCTGTTCACCTTCACACGTTCATCTGCTGTCCTCGTGCTCGTCAGCGCGTACGTGTTCACGGCGATTATCGCTGCATGCCACATGCTCACATTTCCCGGCCCGTTCTCGCCTACGGGATGGCTGGGAGCGCAGCCGCAGAGCACGGCCTGGCTTTACATGCTCTGGCACGGCACCTTCCCGCTCGCCATCCTTGTTTATGTTCGTTAAGCGCTCGCCTATAACGCAAAATTGTATAGCTGAACTATCAGATGTGACCGCTGGATCGTCGGCAATGGCCGTCTCAGCAGGCCTTGCGATTGGTTTCACGACGCTCGCAACAGCGGCATGAGCCGACGAGCGACCGGACGTCGGTCTCGATCAAGGCGAGCAAGGCCCTTCTCTTCGACGCCAGCGGAGCGCGGCTGCGCTAGTTGCGTGGGCAAATTAAGAAAGCAGCAGCCGCAGCGGGCGGCTTGAAGGAGATGCAAAGACAATGAACGCTGCGGTCACCAAACTGCGTTGGGGGATCATCGGACCGGGCACCATCGCCAAGGCATTTGCCGGCGGATTGAGCCATTCCCGCACCGGAGACCTCGTCGCCATCGGCACGCGCCATCCCGGCAAGGCAGGTCTCGCTGAGGCTTTCCCCGGCGCCCGCATCCTCGATGGCTATGACTCGCTGCTTAAAGACCCGGATGTGGACGCCATCTATATTTCGACACCGCATCCGAGCCACGCCGAGTGGGCGATGAAGACGGCGGGCGCGGGAAAGCACGTGCTTTGCGAAAAGCCCATGGGGCTGAGCGCATTCGAGGCCGACGCGATGATCCATGCCGCGCGCAAGGCCGGCACCTTTCTCGGCGAAGCATTCATGTATCGGTGCCATCCGCAGACGGCGAAGCTCGTGGAACTGATCCGGTCGGGCGTTATCGGCGAGGTGCGCATGATCAAATCAAGTTTCGGCTTCGCCATGCCGCGCTTCATGCCGGAGCACCGGCTGTTCGCCAATGACCTCGCCGGAGGCGGCATTCTTGATGTCGGCGGCTATCCGGTTTCGATGGCGCGGCTCATCGCCGGCGCGGCGGTGGGGAAACCTTTCTCCGAGCCCGACAAGGTCGCCGGGATGGCACATCTGGGCCAGTCGGGGGTCGACGAATGGGCATCCGCCCTGTTGCATTTTCCCGGTGGCATCGTTGCTGAGGTCTCGTGCAGCATCTCGCTGGAACAGGACAATGTCTTGCGCATCCTGGGCACGGCCGGTCGCATCGAGGTCAAGGATTTCTGGTTCGCCGGGGGCAAGGAAGGCGGCACCGGCCGGATCGAAGTGATCGGCCGCGACGGCGTCAACCGGACCATCGAGGTGTCGGAAGCGGGCTGGCTCTATGCATTCGAAGCCGACGCCGCTGGCGACGCCATTCTCGCTGGCCGCCAGGAATTGGAATGGCCCGGCATGGGCTGGGCCGACAGCCTCGGCAATCTTCGCGTGCTCGACCAATGGCGAGCCAGCGCGCAGTTGGAATATGAAATCGAAAAGCCTGCAAGGCGCCTCAACACGATTTCCGGCAGGCCGCTGCGATCGGGCGACACAACCATCCCAAAGCGCGAGATCCAGGGACTCTCAAAGCCCATGTCGGTGGTGGCGCTCGGTTTTGAAGATTTCCGCAGCTTTGCCTCGGGAGCGATTCTGCTCGATGCCTTTTTCGAGGCCGGGGGCAATCTCTTCGATACCGCCTATGTCTACGGTGCCGGCCGAACCGAAGCGCTCCTTGGCGAGTGGTTGGAGAATCGCGGCGTGCGTGAGCAATCGGTCATCATCGGCAAGGGCGCTCACACTCCGCTCTGCTATCCCGATGTGATCGGCAAGCAGCTTATCCAGTCGCTCGACCGGCTGCGGACCGACCATGTCGATATCTACTTCATGCACCGCGACAACTCCGATGTCCCGGTCGGCGAATTCGTCGACGCCATGGACGCGGAGGTTCGTGCCGGCCGCATTCGCGGCCCCTTCGGCGGCTCCAACTGGACGATGCAGCGCATAGACGACGCGATCGCCTATGCCGAGCGGGCCGGCAGGCAAAAACCGGCCGCGCTTTCCAACCATTTTTCGCTTGCAGAAATGCTGGAGCCGATCTGGCCCGGTTGCGTCACCGCCTCCAGCGATGAATGGAAGGCTTGGCTGACCGCGCAGCAGGTGACGAATTTCGCCTGGTCGAGCCAGGGGCGAGGGTTCTTCACCGCCCTGGCTGGGCGCGATAAGCGCGATAATGATGAGCTGGCGCGGGTCTGGTATTCGGAGAAAAATTTTATCCGCCGTGACCGGGCAATCGAACTCGCCGGGAGGCTGGGCAGGAAGCCCATCCATGTCGCGCTCGCCTATGTCCTGGTGCAGCCCTTTCCATCCGTTCCGTTGATTGGCCCGCGCACGCTCGGTGAACTCGACGACAGCTTGCGGGCCCTCGATATTGCACTTTCGCCCGATGAGCTTGGATGGCTGGAAGGGAGTTCCAATGGTCACCTCGTACGTGGCGTGGGCTGACATCGATCTTCCAGATGGGGCGGATGACCTGCCGCCTAGGGTGATGCGCGGCTGAGGAAGCGGATGCTGCCAAGGGCGACGGTACCGCACACATCCTAGAGCCCGATCAGGAGAAGTAAACACCGGCTTCCCCCTAGAAATCGTGCGAAGACATGCAAATCAGGCCCAACCCAGCGACCGCTCGTGGCTCTTTCGACCCACTCAAGCGGCCATTATTGAGCGGCCGCTTCGGGCCTGCGACATATGACGAACATCGGCCGCTGGATCAGCCCGAGCCGCTTCTGCTCCATGCCGGCGGCGATCATGGTGAAGGTCTTGCCCGCGCCGACGGCATGGTCGATCAGCGTGTTTCCCGAACGATGGCGGCGAGTTTGAAGCCGTCCGGGTCCTCGCGAAACACGCCAAGATTGGGTAGCCGCCAGATGATGATGGCGCTGCCGTCGGCGCGCTTGCGGGCAGAGACCGTGGTCACGGTCTTGTTGATCGGGCCGAAGCGGCGATGGAACGCGTCGTAGGTCCGGTTCAGCCTGTCCCGCAACGGACCGCGATCGGCGGGATCGCCGGAGGCTTGCCGGGCGAGCAGCTCATTGACGACATCGCGCATCTCGATCAGCGCTTTGACCTTGTCGGCATCGACGCGGGAGAGATTTTGCTGTTCACCGACGCCGTGAAGCTTTCGGTAGACCTGTCGCTCCTTGAGATAGAAGGCCCCTTCGCGGATGCCGTCCGTGTCGGTGTCGACAGCGGCAACGCTTTCCGCCGCTCGCTGCGCCAGACTTCCGCGCGCGATGAAGGCATTCGCCGGCATGTGGCGCGCGGCATGTGCGATCGTCTCCTCAAGCTCCTCCACCGGACCGACAAGCACGGGTTCGGCCGCCCCATGCATTGACCCTCTCAGGCGCATCTCCCCCAGCAGCATGTGCGGGTTATGCGCGAAATAGCTGTTGATCCTGATGGGGCCGTCCGGCGTGTCGAGATCGCTGAGCGACAGCCAACTTTCATCCATCGCCGGCTGGTTTTCGGCGCGCCGGCGCAGGAAGATGATGTCGGTAGTGACCTCGGTGCCGGCATTCCTGGCAAAGGCGCCGTCTTTGCCGCCGGGCAGACGAATGGCGCCAAGGAAATCGGCGCGCCTGGCGATCTCGCGGCGGGCAAGGTCGGTTTCCTTGTCGAGCGAATAGCGCGAGGTGATGAAGGCAATCAGGCCACCCGGGCGGACCTTGTCCAGGCTGCGCACGAAGAAATAATCGTGGATGGACATGGGTCGATAGCGCGCATCGGCGACCCTATAATCGCCGAACGGCACGTTGGAGATTGCCAGATCGAAGAATCCGTCCGGCCAGGCGGCGGTCTCGAAGCCTTGGACGCGGATATCGGCGCCGGGATAGAGCGCCTTGGCGATGCCGCCGGTAATCGGATCAATCTCGACGCCGGTCCAGGCAATGTCCTCCCGCAGATGATCGGGCGTCAGGCCGATGAAATGGCCGATGCCCGCTGCCGGTTCGAGCACGCGGCCACCGGCAAAGCCGAGATGATCGAGCGCCCGCCACATGCCGCGGATCACCGCCTCGCCGGTACAATGGGCGTTCAGCGTCGAAGCCCGCGCCGCAACCCATTCGTCTGACGTGATCAGGTCGGCAAGCTCTTGGCGCTGCTTGCGCCAGCTCTGCGCATTCGCGGTGTTCGGGTTCTTGTCGAACATCGCCTGGGCAAATGCGCCCCAGCCGACATAGCGCACCAGCAGCGCTTGCTCTTGCGGCGTCGCCGGGCGGTTTTCCTCGGCCAGCGTCTTCAGAATGCGGATCGCCGCGATATTCGCTGCGACCTTTTCCTTCGGCGTGCCCTCGCCGATCCGGTGTTCAGCCTCTATGCGGAAATTGAGGCGTGCATGGTCACGCCGCCGTGCCGCCTGTTCCTCCGCCTCTAGACGTAAACGATGTCCGCCAGCGTCAGCTCGCCGGCCGAGTGGCTCATCTGGCTGAGATAGGCTTGCCTTTCGCGCAGGTCCGGCATCGTCTCCGCCGTCTCGCGCATCTGCGCCATCAGGATCTCGTAATGACTGGCGGCTTCCTTGCCGATCAGGTCCAGATGCTCCTGCAATTCACCGGCCTTGGTCATACGCGCGAACTCGTTCGGCTTCGCCGTGATCAGATAATTCTGCCGGGCGCTGGCGAACCGGCCCTCCAGGTGCTCTCGTTGCTGCTGCGTCATCTGCTTCCTCCTTGCTGTCGGCGCCACCAAATAGGCCACCGCTTGATTCAATTGCATGGATCGCCGCTTTGACGTGCTCAAGACGCCGGAGATCCGGCGGCACGATAGCGGCGAGTTGCTCCTCGAAACTCGCCAGCTCCGCGCGGTTTGCCGCCAGGCCGGACGCGAGGGCACCCAATTCGCGCGTAAATCACCGTGCGTCCGGCGAAAAAGGCGAGGATCGCCGAGATCAGGTGCGCGATCATTATGCCACCGGGAGAAGCGCCGCTTGGGCATCGCTCCTCAGGCCGCACCACCACGAGCGGCGCAAACAGTAGCCACGCCCTCCGACTACGGCCGCCTGCGGCGGCCCTCGTTACGGTCGGCCTGCGCCACCCAATTGCGGATCGCCTGCGCCGACGGTTCAAACTCGGTGGCGATCGCTACCAGACGAGGCCTCGCGCGTCGACCCGAGTTCTCACCGCTGGACCACCGCTGCGGTGGAGATAGACGTGATCGGTGAGATTGGTGACAACGCAGGCGTGGTTGGGGATGATCGTGACAATGTCGCCGATGTCGGGCCGGCCGGTCGCGCCGGATAGGTCCACGTGGGCATGTTCCTCGCTGAGCCCTCCGATGACCGCGCCCGGATAATCGGGCAACAATCCGTAGCCGACCTGGCCGAGCAGATCGGAGGAGAGCGTCTTTGAGCCGGCGTCAAGGATGGCCCGGTCCGGCGTTGGCCGGCTGACGACCGTCGCCGCGACACGCAGGGCGCAATCCTCCAGCCGCGCAGAGCCGCGCGAGACCAGCGAGCGATCATTATAGATGTAGGTTCCCGGCCGGTATTCCGTGATGACCTGGGAGCCGGGGAACGTGGCCATTGACGGTGTGCCGCCGCTGGTGACGGTGGGGCAGGCTCCGGCTGAGGCGTTGCAGAGATCACGCGCTTGCGCGAGGAAGGCTTCCACCACTTCGTGCATGTCCGGGGCCGGATAGGTCATCAATCCACCGAAAGAGAGTCCGGGCGAGCGGGCAATGTGTCCGGCCAGCTCCGCGGCGGCGGCGGGGGACTGCACACCGCAGCGCCCGCTGCCAGTGTCGCATTCCACCAGCACTTCGAGGCGTGCAGGCGCATCCAGGAACGCAGCCGCCAGGCCATCGACGACGGTCCGGCTGTCGGCGACGACCGCAATTCGCGCGAAGCCGCTCAGCTCTCTCAGCCGGGCAAGCTTCGCCGCCCCGATGAGATTGTAGGTGATCAACACGTCGGCGAAGCCGGCACGGATGAAGACCTCGGCTTCGGTGATCTTCTGGCAGGTGATGCCCGTCGCCCCGGCAGCGATTTGCTTCCTGGCAAATGCCACCAGCTTGTGTGTCTTGATGTGCGGCCGGAGCCGGACGCCGAGGGCATCGAATTGCGTCTGCGCTGAACGGATATTGCGCTCCGCGATGTCCTCGTCGATGAGGATGGCGGGCGTTTCAAAACCTGCGGGCAGGATCATCTTGCAAGCGCTCCGCTGTGGCAGGAGGCCTGAATGGCCATTTTGAGCTCCCGCTCGATCGCTGCGGCGATACCATACATCGGCTACGTCCGAACGTGGAGGATGGCCTCGATCTCGACCGACATGCCGTTGGGCAAGGACCCCATGCCGACCGCGGAGCGGGCATGGCGGCCAGCGTCGCCCAGCACTTCGACGAACAGGTCCGAGCAGCCGTTGATGACCCTGGGATGGTCAGCGAAATCGGGTTCCGCATTGACCATGCCGAGGAGCTTCACCACGGCCTCGACCCGCGAAAGCTCGCCGATCGCGGCCTTGGCGGCGGCCAGCAGGCCGAGGCCTGTTATCCGCGCCTCCTGATAGGCCTCCTCGATGGAGATGTCCTTCCCCAGCCGGCCCTTGCGATAGGTCCCGTCCGACCGTTTGGGGCCCTGTCCCGAGAGATAAAGCATCGATCCGATCAGGCGGAACGGCACATAGTTGGCAACCGGCGCAGGGACCGGCGGCAAGACGATACCAAGCTGTTCAAGACGCTGTTCCGGGGTCATGCAGGCGCTCCGTTGCAATGAGGCGAGAGGCGAGGGGAAAAACCAACCGGCTCACTTCGGCAGATTGGAGCCGGTGGCGACTATGCCTCGTCGCTGTCCGGCTGGAAAGATCTGCCTAACTAAGCACGGAAAGCGCTTTGCCGCTTGCGATCAGCGTGTCGCGCAATTCCGCAATTCGCTCCTCGGGCGTGTCGATCAGCACGATGAAACAAACGGTTGCGATCACCTGTCCGCGCTCGTCAAACACCGGAGCGGCAATGCAATGCGTGTAAACGTCGACGAGGCCGGAGGCGATGAAATAGCCTTGGCGCTCGGCGAGGCGCACCGATGCGATGAAGCCGGCGGGCGAAATGATCTGCCCATTGGGGAGGGTGAAATCGTCCGCCGCGAGCCGAGCACCGATCTCGTCGTCGTCCAGGCCACAGCAGAACAGGCGACCGGAGGCGGTCCAGGTGATCGGGATCTCGATGCCGATGCCGGAGGAGATGTTAAAGCTCCGCGTGCCGTAGCGCATATGAACCACGGTGAACTTGCCGTTATGGGGTACGCAGAACTGGCACATTTCGCCCGTTTCCTGCGCCAGTCGATCGACCTCCTCACGCCCGCGACGAAAAATGTCATGCTCGCGCAGGTAATCCGCTCCATAGAAATACAGCGCCGAGCCGAAGAACACGGCCCCGTCACCCTGGCTTTCGAGAAGGCCTCCCGCGGTCAGCGAGCGCACGAGATCATAGATCGAGGAGCGCGGAGCCTTGAGCCCATCGACGAGGTCCCCGATCCGGACCGGCCTGCCTTGCCTATGGATGAAATCGAGAATGGCAATCACCCGGTCGATGCCGCGCTCGCGCTGGGGCGGGTTCGCACCGGCGACGGCAGCTGGCCGGCGTGCGGTCTTGGGGCGCGCGGGTGTCATGCCAGGACCATCCAACATCGGGCTTTACTCCTCGCATCAGTTTGATAGGCTATGTCCAGTATCCCGTATAGCTGTCCAATATACTGGACAAATGCGGCGATGAACACGGGATTTTGACCGGGATGGGGTTCAAGCGCGAGATGGACCGAGGGCGCGGTGGCGGCATCAGGGAGAAGCTCAGGTCTTCGGCGCTCATCAATGTCGCGGGCACGATGACGGCGCTTGGGGCCTCCGTCATGGTGCCGGAAGCCATCGCCTCCATGGCCAGAATTGCCCCAGAATTTGTCAGAATAGATGAGTTGCAGCGTTCCGCCAGTCTGGCAATTGCGCGGGTGACCGGCGCGGAAGCGGGATGCGTCACCGCCAGCGCCGCTGCGGGGATAACCCTGTGCGTTGCGGCCACTATGACGGGCACGGATCTTGCCGCGATCGAGCGCCTGCCCAGCGTCGCAGGGCGGAAACACGAAGTGCTGATCCAGATGGGGCACATGGTGAATTATGGCGCGCCGATCGAGCAGGCGATCCGCCTTGCGGGAGCGACGCCGGTGCCGGTGGGCAGCGCAACCGGGGCCGCGCTTTACCAGCTCGAAGCCGCGATCAGCGAATTCACAGCCGCCGCGCTGTACGTCGTCTCCCATCACACGGTGCAATATGGTCTGATCCCGCTCGAGATGGTTGCCGCCGCGTGCCACGCCCAAGATGTTCCGGTGATCGTCGATGCCGCCTCCGAATATGACCTGCGCGGCTTCCTCGCTAAGGGGGCCGATCTCGTCATCTATAGCGGTCATAAATTCCTGGGCGGGCCGACATCGGGCATCATTGCCGGACGCAAGCCTCTGGTCCGCGCGGCCTATTTGCAGAATCGCGGCATAGGCCGTGGCATGAAGGTCGGCAAAGAGAGCGTCGCGGGCCTCATCGCCGCGCTGGAGGCGTGGGAACGCCGCGATCATGCCGCGATCCGCAAGTCGCAGCGGGCCGCGCTCGACCTATGGCAAGAGACGCTGGGAGCGTTTCCCGCCGTCCGAACGGGCCTTGTTCCCGATCCGACAGGCAACCCGCTTGATCGTCTTGAAATCCGCGCCGCGCCGCTTGCGGATTTCACCATAAGCGATTTGGCCGCTGCGCTTCAGTCAGGCGATCCCCCCGTCATTGTGCGCGATGACGAGATCGATCGCGGCTTTTTCGAACTCGACCCTTGCAACCTGCATCCAGGCGAGGCTGAGATCGTCGCAAGCCGGCTGGCGCAAATCCTGAGCGCTGCCGTTCCGCGGTGTCTTGCAACGCCGGCAGACGCCGTCAATCAGCTGCTTCGCTGGCCGGATTGAGCGGCCATGCTCCACCTCGCCCCATCGACACGCACCTGGATACGCCCCTTCGCCGGAGGATCGATCAGCCGTGCCGCTGCTTGAATTGCGCCACATCCGCAAGAGCTTTGGCGCGATCGAGGCACTTCGCGACGTATCCTTCGGGGTCGACCGCGGCGAAGTGGTCGCGCTGCTGGGAGACAACGGCGCAGGCAAATCGACGCTGGTGAAGATGATCTCGGGCGGGCTTGCGCCAACAAGCGGCGAGATCGTGATCGATGGCTCTCCTCGCACCTTCACCTCGCCGCTCGACGCCAAGAAGGCGGGCATTGAGACGGTCTATCAGGATCTTTCGCTGTGCACGAATGTCGATGTGGTGGCCAATTTCTTCATGGGCCGCGAGATCACCAAGCGGTTTTTCGGCATCCCGCTGCTCGACGAGACGGAGATGACCCGTCAGACGGAAGAGGCATTGCAACGCGCGGGCACGAAGATCCCATCGCTGAAGGTGAAGGTCGAACACCTCTCGGGCGGGCAGCGGCAGGCGATCGAACTCAATCGTTTTGTGCATTTCGGCGGCAAGCTGGTCTTGCTGGACGAGCCGTTCGCGGCGCTTGGCGTCGAACAGACACGGCGCGGGCTGGAAATGATCCGCCGCGTCAGCGCGCAAGGCATCGGCGTCATCGTCATTACCCACATAATGCAGCAGGCCTTCATGGTCGCGGACCGGATCGTCGTGCTACGGCAGGGGATCGTCGCGGGCGATGCGGCGACCTCTGAGACGACCGAAACCGAGGTCGTGCGGATGATTACCGGGGAGATCGAACCGGTTTTGCCCGGACGAGGTGGAGAATTGGCAGCACAGAGTGCTCGTCATTGATTTGCGAAAGGAAGAAGGGGATTTGTCCATGTACAACCTGACGCGCCGCGCCCTCGTGGCCGGCATGACCGCTTTGGCGGTCTCGGCCCTTGCGACCACGGCCTTCGCCCAATCCAAGGGCAAGGTCTATTACCTCGTCCCGACATTGCTCGACGAGTTCCAGACAGAGTCGGTCAAGGCCATCGAGAAATTCATGAAGGATGTCGGCTTTGAGACCGTGACCCTCAATGCCGACAACAAGACCGACGTCCAGCAGGGCCAGATCAACGACGTGATCAACCTCAACCCCAAGGCGATCATCCTGGCGGCGGTGGATTTCGAGGCGCTGAAGCCTGGGATCGAGAAGGCGATGGCGGCGGGCATCCCCGTCATGGAGTTCGACCGGCAGGTCACCTCCACCAAATCGGCCTTCACTTCGGTCGCTGGCACGATCGAGATCGGCCAGATCGCGGCCGATGAAATCCAGAAGCTGCTGAAAGCCAAGAAAGGCTCCGTGAAGGGCAAGATCCTTCAGGTGCTCGGCGATCCGGGTGATCCCTACACGCTCGACATCCAGAAGGGCTTCGAGGATAAGATGAAGGCCTTCCCCGAAGTCACCATCATCTCCAAGCCCGCCTTGCAGTGGGAAGCCTCGAATGCGGGCACGATCGTCAGCGACCAGTTGCTCGCCAATCCCGACATCGACTTGATCTTCGTCCATGCCGCGCATCTGTCTGTGGCGGCGGTGGCGGCGCTTGAGGGCAAGGGCAAGAAGCCTGGCGAGATCATGCTGGTCTCGTCGAACGGCGCGCCGGTCGGGCTCGATCTGATCCGCAAGGGTTGGGAGAATGTCGAGGTCGAGCAGCCGCTTTACGCCCAGGCGGCAGCGCTGGCGATGTTCGCCGACAAGGTGATCGACAAGAAGGAAATCAAGCCCGGCAAGGTCAAGGTCCTCGGCCTCAACTCGGAAGTGACCATCGAAGCCTGGGGTCCGAACATCAAGATCCCCGGCGCCGCGATTACCAAGGCCAATGTCGACGAATCGCGCTTCTGGGGCAATCTGAAAGCGCCGACAGAGGCGGTCAAGCCGGTCGAATAACAGCCTCGCCAATCGCCCTCACCGGATGGGCCTACAAGCCCTCCCGTGAGGCATCTCCCCTGCCCTGTCCACACGGGAAAACCACCGCATGGTCGCGCCTGATCGCAGACGCAGCATCGAGTTCGTGCTCGACAATCTGGTGTGGGTGATACTCGCCACCGTCCTGGTCGTTTTTTCAGTGATGATCCCGGACTATTTCCAGATCGGGATTTTCGCCAACATCATCGAGCAGTCGACCTTCGTCGGCACCATGGCCATCGGGCTGTCGCTGGTGATCATCGCCGGCAATATCGATCTTTCGGTCGAATCGACCCTGGCGCTTGCCGCCATGGTCACGGGGCTGTTGTTCGCCACGCGCGGCGCCGGGCTTGGCATCGCCTTTACGCCCGAGTGGCTCGTCATCCCGATCTCGCTGCTTATCGCGCTGGCGACGGGGGCGATCATCGGGCTGATCAACGCGTTTTTCGTCGTCAAGCTCGGCATGAACGCATTCATTGTCACGCTTGCCTCGTTCATCTGGGTGCGCGGGCTGGTCATCGCGCTGTCGGGCGGCCGCTCGGCGCAGAGCCTGCCCGATGAGCTGCGCTTTCTCTCCATCGGCACCATCGCCCATATTCCGATCGTCGCGTGGATCTCGATCCTGTGCTTTGCGGTGTTCGCATTCATTCTCAATCGCACCCCGTTCGGCCGACATCTCATCATGATCGGCGGCAATCGCACGGCGACGTTCCGGGCGGGCATCAAGATTGACCTGCTCTCGACCATCGCCTTCGTCCTGGCCGGCGCCATCGCGGGATTGGCCGGCTGGCTTCTGGCGATCCGGACCTCCGGTGCGACGGCCAATCTCGGCGTCGGCATGCTGTTCCAGGCCTTTGCCGCCGTGGTGATCGGCGGAGTGAGCCTGCAGGGCGGCGTCGGCGGGCTGTCGGGCGTCTATGCCGGGGTCCTGCTGCTGTCCGCCATCAACACCGCGATCAATCTGATGGGGATGCCGGCGCATTACACCCAGATCATCCATGGCGGCCTCGTGCTTCTGGCCATGGTGCTGGATTCGATCAAGAACTCAGGTCCGGGCAAGCATCGCGTAAAACCAGAAGGAGCGACGGCGATGGCGGGAAGGCTGGGCGGGCGCGTTGCCGTGCTGATCGGCGCGGCACGCGGCATCGGTTTGGGCATCGCCGCCCGGTTCGTCGAGGAGGGAGCGCGCGTGGTGATCGGCGATACCGAGGAAGCAGCCGGGATCGAGGCAGCGAAGGCTCTTGGCGGGGCGGACACGGCGCTTTTCCGGCGCGTCGATGTGACCAAGCCTGCCGATCTCGATGCGATCGTCGCGTACGCCGTGGCGCGCTTCGGGCGCCTGGACATCATGGTGCAAAATGCCGGGATCTACCCCTGGACCTTGATCGAGGACACCTCGCCGGAGGAATGGGATCTTGTGCTTGGCGTCAATCTCAAGGGCTGTTTCCTGGCCGCGAAGGCGGCGCTCGGACCGATGAAGGCGCAAAGCTACGGCCGCATGGTCTTCACCTCCTCGATCACGGGGCCGCGTGTGACGAGCCCCGGCCATGGTCATTACTCGGCATCGAAGGGCGGCATCAACGCGTTCATCAAGGCGGCGGCGATCGAATTTTCTACCTATGGCATCACAGTCAATGGCGTCGAGCCAGGCAACATCCTCACGGAAGGTATGAAGGAGCATCGCTCGCAGACTTTCATCGATTCGATGGCGGCGATGATCCCGCTTGGCGCCCTCGGAACCCCACGCGACGTGGCCAACGCGGTGCTCTATCTCGCCTCCGATGAGGCGTCCTACGTGACGGGCACCACGATCATCGTCGATGGCGGTCAGACCCTCCCCGAAGGCGCTGATTTCCGCATCAGTCCAGCCCGCTGACTATGAGGAGGATAAAATGTTTGTCCCGGGGGGGGACTATATGCCGTTCCGTTCGCCCGCAGTTTCCGCTTCTTCTGCGGTTCGGGCCTGAAGTGATCAGACGCCCGTGGACGCTGGCGGAAAAGGCATTTGCTGGCCCGGCAGGACTCGAACTCCGAGTAATCAGAGTAGATTCGGGTTGCTCGATGATTTTTATACCTCCAGTGCTAACCCCTGCGCGCATCCAATGTGGGCCCACATCGAAAAAAGGGGGCGCGGACAACGCAGCCGCTGACAGGTGCGCCAGGCGATGTTGTCACTTCCGACGGCGAGTGGCCCACTCGATAACAACCCGAAGGCTGCCGCGGAATCCCTGGCCTGTAAGATGTCACCGTAGCTCAGCGCCGTTTCGCTGTCCGGAGGATACACGGCAATGGCTTTCTCTCCTGTTTTTGGCCGAGCGAATAATTATCGGAGATGCATCCAATTAAGATTACAATATATCGCTTCGTCGCGAATCGGTCTGGCGATGAATTATTATTTATTATCATTGACATAGGGTGGTATAGCTATGTTATATGGAAGTATTGCATAATATACGCGAGTTTGTTTGCATAATGCTGTGAATACAGCCATGCTTGACGGCCTGACCCACGCCGTGCAGCAGCTGGCCCGTCATGGCGGCAAGTCTCGCCATCAGATCGGCTACGATCCATTTGCCGATGCGTGGAACCGGTCGGCGCGAGGCAACCAGCCGGCGCAGAACTACGACCCATTCCACGAAATGTGGCCGTCGCGGAGCAGCGGTCTCGATAGCGATCCCTATGCAGATCAGCGCTATCGGAGGCGGTGACATCGAAGGAGTATCGGCGTCTTGCTCAGCGGCGAGGTATTTCTGCAGCGCGCGCTTTGATGATTTCGAGTATCAACTTTCCCGATATTTCCTTGTCAACTTCATCTAGAGCGGGATCGCTTTAGGTGGAAGCATCTTTCCGTTGTGGCCCGTTCTAGATCTTTGCCTGGCGCGCGATCGGACGGTAAACCGGATTCCACTTTACCTGATCGCGCTCTAGTGCCGTGTTGTTAAAACCATTATCATGGTATTTACTATACACATTAGAAATCAATCTGCGCTCTCGCATGCACGCCGCGAACACCGCTTTTGTTATGACTTCTGCTAGCTCTGATGAGCTGAGCGCCAATGCCCGCGCCTCGCGAAATAGACAGTTGCCATAACTTCGATATGCCGCGGTGCTTTCAGCTTCCTACTTTGGAGCATCCAATTCGGCTTGACGTTTTTCTCGCTCGTACTGAGCGTTTTGTCGCTTCTGTCGATCGGCTCGCATGAGCGCGGTAAGGGCGTCATTCGCACGAAGCTCCGCACTTCGCCGATCGAAGCTTTGGAGCGGCGCCCCGTTCGCAAAAAGCGCCGTGCATTTTATGAAGGCTTGGTCGCCGATTTGTCTCGTGTCGATCTTATAAAATTCCATGCCGTTCGCCACGGCATCTTTAACGGCCGCTTCAACTTCGCGATCCATACACCCATAGTATGCTTGGGAATCGACCGGCGGTGAATGGGGTTGCCCGACCACTTTCGCAGATAACCACCCGCACGTGGCAATTAGGACTAGCACGATGAGCAGAATGGCGCGCATTTTCCTGACATTCCCATACCGCTCGCGCGCTGTCCGCGATGCGTACACTGCCCCGCAGCGGTTCGAAATCCGATATGACTGGCACTATGGTGGCACTAACGAAACCGAAGCTACAATACGGTTGATCACTAAACCATTGAATTAATTGGCGATCCCGGCTGGGCTCGAACCAGCAACCCCCAGCTTAGAAGGCTGGTGCTCTATCCTATTGAGCTACGGGACCATTAGGACGCCATAGCGGACGCCGCCGCCGAAATGACGCTGTGGCGAAACGTTTAAAGCCACTCAATGCGTCCAACTGCCGATGCGGCCATATTTGAAATTATCCGCATAGGCCTTTTTTGTTGAAGCGCGCGGATGCGGCTCGAAGATCCGGTAGGGAATGCCGTTGCCGATCGCGTAGGCCGTCGCCTCGTCCTTGGTCGGGAAGCGCAGCACGATCTGCTGCTTCATGTCGGCAGAACTGGTCCAGCCCATCAAGGGGTCGGTTTCGCGCGGCAGATCGGGCTCATATTCGAGCACCCAATGCCGCGTCTTGGCGTCGCCAGACTGCATGGCCGTCCGTGTCGGCCGATAGATTCGCGCAACCACTGTCGCCTCCGCTGATCGGCTCAGTTCTAACAGGTCATCGGTTAAGATTGAAGAGCGTTGCGCCGTTCCGCAAGGGTTTACGGGTGTCCCCTAAACCGGCCGGCGCGATTTGATCGCCGCCGCCAGCGTGCCCTCATCGAGATAATCGAGTTCGCCGCCGACGGGAACGCCATGGGCGAGCCGCGACACGATAAGCCCGGCGCTCTCCAATTCGGCCGCCAGATAATGCGCGGTGGTCTGCCCCTCGACGGTTGCGTTGAGCGCCAGCAGCACCTCGGCGACCCCGCCCGCCCGGGCGCGCTCCATCAGCTTGCCGATGCTGAGATCGTCGGGCCCGACGCCGTCCAGCGGCGAAAGCGTGCCGCCCAGCACATGATAGCGCGCATTGATGACCGCCGCCCGCTCCAGCGCCCAGAGGTCCCCGACCTCCTCCACCACGCAGATCATCGCGGCATCCCGGCGCGGGTCGGCGCAGATGGTGCAAGGCGAAACCGTATCGAGATTGCCGCATTCCTGGCAGACGACGATCTTTTCGGCCGCTTCGGCCAAGGCGCGCGCCAGCGGCTGAAGCAATTGCTCGCGCTTCTTGATCAGATGCAGCGCGGCGCGCCGCGCCGAGCGTGGCCCGAGGCCCGGCAACCGGCCTAGCAGCGCGATGAGGTTCTCGATTTCGGGGCCGGCGGCTTTGCGTGACATAAGGGGTCTTGACGGTGACAGTGGCGATGCCGTCATGTTTAGCGCCTTGGCCACCGATTTGCCAATGGCGCGGCATGTCTCGTGCCTGATCCGCTCCGCCGAAAACGGACGCCGCCCTATGTGAAGTTCTGCGCCACCAGAATTTCCGCGACCTGCGGGAAATATTCCTGCCGCAGGTGATCGCCCGCCGCGTGATGGCTGACGAGCGCCGCCGCGAGCGCCGGATCGTCGACGATGGGAATACCGAGCTGCACCGCTTCTTGGCGCAAAGCGGCCGCCCTTTCGCCCTTGGCCTTGGCGACGAACATCGGTAGCGGCACGCGCTCGCGATGGTAGCGAATGCCTACCAGATGCTCGCCCCCGGCAATGACGACGCTCGCCTCCGGCAGCCCGAGCCGGCCCGCGACCCTGCTCTGACGCATTCTCTCGCGCTTGCGCTCGCCCAGGATGAGAGGGTCGCCCTCGATGTCCTTGCGTTCGCGCTTTTGTTCGGTCTTCGTCATGCGCATATCCCGCAGGAACAGCCAGCGCTGAAGCCCGGTGTCGAAGATGCCGATGGTGATGAAGGCGAAGATGGCCACCGCCACGATCGGCTTGAGCGCGTCGACCAGCATGGGCGCGATGCAATGTTCGCCGCAATTGGCGGCGTGGAACATCGATTGAAGCCAGGCGCGCAGCACGAAGAAGAACGCCGTGCCCAGCACCGCCACCTTGACGGCGCTTTTGGCGAACTCGACGACATTGCGCAGCGAGAAGATGCGCTTCAAGCCCGCCGCCGGATTGATATGTTCGAAATTGGGCTTGATCGGGTGAAAGGAAAACACCGGGCCATAGCTGCCGATCATTCCGGCGATGAAGCTGGTGAGAATCAGCAGCGCCACCGCGGGCGCCACGGCGAGCCACAGCAGCTTCATCGACGCCGATAGCGCCATGCGCCACGCCATTCCGAAAGGCTCGGTCGTCAGCCGTGAAACCAGATCGACCAGCGAGAGCACATAGTCGCGCAGTACCGGCCAGACGAGCAGCAGATACAGGATCATCGCGAGCAGGCCGAAACCGGAAACCAGGTCGCGGCTGCTGGAAACCTGGCCCTTTTTTCGGGCGTCGCGCAGCTTTTTGTCGGAGGCCGGCAGCGACTTCTGCTCCGACTGATTGTCCTTCTCAGCCATGGGCCTTGGCCGCTTTCCTTGGGTGACGCCGACGATCCCAAATCATTGGGCCATGGCTTCGTGGCTTTGGAATGTCGAGGCTGTATTCCCAGCCCGCGCCACGGCAGCGCCACGAAGCTATGGCATCGAAACCATAAGGGATGGGCATGAGCAGATGGGATATTCTTTGTACGGAGCGGCGGGCGGCTTTTTGCTGATCGCAGCCTTGGCGCTGGGCGGCTGTGCCGAGTCGCCCGGCACCGCGGAGTTGCAGGCGAGCGATACCGGGGCGGGCCAGCGGACGGGAACGGCCGGAGTAAGCTCGGAGGGCGAGAGTGTGCTGCGTCTGGCCAGCGACGTCGAGGCGCGCGGTTCGCCCGCGACCGCCCTGCCGCTCTATCAGCGCGCCGCCTCCCTGCCGAACGCCGATGCCTCCACCCATGTGAAGCTGGGCGACATTTACGCCAGGCTCGGCCGCGACGACCAGGCCGCTGCCGCCTATCGCGACGCTCTGGCGAAGGAGCCGGAAAACGGCCTCGCTTTGCTTGGGCTGGGCGGCGTTCAGGTTCGTGCCGGGAGGGCGGCGGACGGCGTGACGCTGCTGGCCAAAGCCGCGCCGCTGGTCAATTCGGCAACCGCATATGACCGGCTCGGCGTCGCGCACATGGCCATGGGGCAGCCACGCGAGGCGCTGGCATCTTTCGAGCAGGCGCACTCCATCGACAGCAGCGATCTCGACATCGCCACCAATCTGGCTTTGGCCGCGGCGCTGTCGGGGCAGAAGGACCGCGCGGAGGCGCTGGCGCAGGCGACGCTCGCGAGCAAAGGGGTGCAAGACTATCATCGCCGCAATCTCATCCTTGCCATGGGCATTTCGGGCCGGGAGGAGGACGCCAGACGCGCCGGGGCGAAGCAATTCCCCGCCGCCGAACTCGACGCGCTGATGAAGCAAGCCCGCGAAATCCGCCAGATTGCCAGTCCGAACGCCCGCGCATTGGCGCTCGGAACGATGCGCTCAGAGACGACGGCGACCAATTGAAGCGAAGCCGGTCTGGGCCGGAATGAGCCGCTCCCGCCCGTCCGGGCAGAGGCCCGATGCGAAGGGCACGGGCGAAGGCTCAGCGCGAGCCGCCGGGTGTCGTCACGCCGAGATGACCTCATGCCGTCTTTCGCGAAGATCGCTGAAGCGCGTGATCTCGTCCTGCACGACCAGCCGCACGGAGGCAAACGCCTCAGCGGTCATTTCATTGTTCTTGTTGAGTTGCGGCAGCACCATGTCGTGCAGATGCTGCAGCAGGGTGAGAATGTGGCTTTCCTGAAAAATGCCGGAATCCTTGATCACCGGCCTGACGAAGTCGATCAGCTCTGCCTCCGCCGATCCTTCCGCCGCGGATTTCCCGGACGGACGGCTCAGCAGCGCTTCGAATTCGTGCGCCGCCGGAATTGCCGAACTGCCGCTCTTCTCGCGCAGCCTTTGCAGGTCCAGGCGCTCACCTTCGATTTTCGGATAGGCCATGATCTTCGTCCCGCTTCGTACGATGCGCCGTGCCGCCGCTCAGCGATAGGTCAGCGCGAATGTCTCATTGTCTTTGCGCAGCAGCACGCGCTCATCGTTGATGCTCTGCAGGATCCAGCCGCTATCGAGGACGCTTCCCTCATAATAATGCGAGCCGTTATCCGCGACGATATACGGCCGCTCACCGTACCACACGGATTGCAGCCGCAGCAGCGGGCCGCCTGTCGCCTGGCCGACGGCGACATTGGCCGTCAGCACGACATTGGCGCCATGCGCCTCATCGAACCAGCGCTGGATCGAAGCCCACTGCGCCGCTTGCGTTTCGTTCACCCGTCCCTGGGCGGAAACCCGCCGGTTCTCCGCCGTGATCCGAACGCTGTGGATGCCGGCATCGCGGAGCTTGGCGTCAAGATCCTCCGCGGCCTGCTTCATGGTCGAAGCCGCTGCCGCCGCGTCGGCTTCCTTGCTGGCCGCGCGATCACGGTCTTCGCCGATGGCGGCCACCGTCACCGGGCCGCTCACCGCGACTTCGGATTTCGCCGCCACTGGGGCTGAAGGTGACACCGCTTGCGACGCCACGGTCACCGCGAAGGCGCATAGGAGCACCCCGCCGGCAACTTCCATCGGGCGATTGGAGAATCCCTTGCCGACAGTTCTCAATCGGCCGGCAAGTGTTCGGTCCGCTCCGCTGCCGCGCGACAGCCGCAGCGATGCCTGGCCGATCGTGATCACCGCCGGCAATCTTACGCGGCATCCATGACCCGCCGCGATCGTCATCGTTCCGACCGTCAGCGCGCCGCCGGTCGCCTCCACGCGCACCTCGCCCTGCTCGATGCGCAGCAACGCGTGCTGCGTCAAAACGCCATCGTCGCGCAACACGATGTCTGCGGAAGGCGTCGGCCCCACGAAATACTCGCCGTCCTTCAGAGCGAGCCGAACGCCGGTGTGAAGTCCTTGGACGATCTCAAGCTGCGGCTGGGTCTCATCATCGCGCGATAAAGACCATATCTCACTCATGAATTGTTCTTTCAAGCCAGCAGACGACATCGGCCGGAAGCGGCAGCCTTACGGATGGTTGTGACGCGGCTCCGGAGAGTGCGGCGCCGCGTCACGCAATGACTATTGCACGATCTGTTTGGCCGCGTGGTTCTTGGCGTTGACAGCGCTCATCTGCCCCGAAAACTTCGCAGTCATAATCGTCATCTGATTGGCCTGGGCAACAGCAGCGTCCAAAGCCGCTTGCACGTCACTGTTGCTGGTGCCGGATGGAGGTGTCGAGCCGCTCATCTATGTCTCCGTATGTTTCTGACAATCGCCGACGTCGGTCGGCACAGCCCAGCGGGGCCAGTCCCGTTGACGACGCCCGTGAAAAAATTAATGAACGGCGACAAAGAAGTCAACCCACATATTACCTTGAAGGAAGGTGGTCGAAAGGTTAGAATTACGTCTCGGAGCCAGGATGCGTTGATGTTGCCCATTTTTAGCCGTAATAAAGGAATTAAAGCGACTGTCGGATACTCGTCATTTCTCTATAGTCTAATTGTGACGGAAATCCGTCACTTGGTTGCCCGTAAAATATGCAATTTTGACTAGGATTTTACATAATATATGCCGCGAATTGGTCGCGGTCGTTGGAGAAGCGGCGGTAGCAGGGAAGCAATGGTAAATAGCCGTTTAGTATCGCGCGCATTCCGGCGCATCCTGCCGGCGGCGCTCCTATTCTTCTCAGCTATTTGTAACCATTCGGTCAGCAGTGCTGAGCCGGTATGGCCGGCGGAACCATACAGATACATTGTGGTCGACCAGGATCTTCGTGATGTCCTGACCGAGTTCGGCCGGAATACTGGCATACACACCCAGATCAGCGAAGCGGTAGCGGGACGGCGTGTGCGAAGCGTGTCCGACGTGGTCGGCGCGCGGGAGTTCCTGCAACGGCTGTGCAGCACCCATGGGCTCGTCTGGTATTTCGACGGCACGGTCCTGCACATCAACACCGAGGCCGAGATCCGGACGGAGCTGCTCCCCCTCGTCAATGTGCGATCGGATACGCTTTTGCAGAGGCTCGATGCCCTTGGCGTCGCCGATTCCCGCTTTGCGATCCACACCACCGACAAGACCGGCATCGTCTCCATTTCGGGACCGCCACCCTATTTGTCGCTCGTCCGCGAAACGATCGCCGCGCTGGAAAAATCGATGACGCCCGCGCCGGTTCGCGAAGTCACGGACGGCGACGAGAAGCGCGTGAGAATATTTCGAGGCAATCGCGAAGGAACCTAACGTGCAAGCCGGCGGGGGATACCCCTCCTTGCCGAACAAGCCCATTCATTGGAAAGGACATTCGAGATGGAAGTGAGCGGAGTGCAAAGCGGCCAGCAGGCAGCGGCGACGCAGGACGATCAGCAATCGGCGGAGATCGAAGCCGCCTTCGCGAAGATCGTCGGCTCGATAGCCCTGGGCATGGTTATGCGTCAGATGGGTTTCACCAAACAGACGGTCACTGAGTCTTTCAACGATGAATAGCGCCCCGCATTAGGCGCTGAGCGGAACATCAGGCGGGACGAGAGGATAGCGAATGACGGCTGTAAATCCCGTGGCACCCCAGAGCGTGGCGCTGCCGGGCACGGTGGGCGCCGCCCAACAGGAGATGCCCCTCACCTTCGAGCAGAAGCTGCTCGACTACATTGCGCGCCATCAGGCGGAAGGTCTGGCCAGGGGGCAGCATCTCGGCAATCCGGCGGCGTTGGGCGGAGAAGCCCTCAAGAGTCTCAAGGGCTATTTCGAGCGGGCCACCGCTCTTCAGGAAAGCTGGGCGAGAAAGGCACATGTGGTGAGTGAAAATCGTGAAGGCATGAAGCCGGCGGGCGGCGGTTTGCAGCTTGCCTCGCTACCCGGCGGTCCGGCGAGCGACCGGATGGAGCCGGTCATGCCCAAAAGCGGCTCGGGTGAAAAGATCGCCAGCGTCAGCGATGCCGAACTTGACCGCACCGTGGATGCGCTGATGCAGATCATGCACTTCACCGTGGAAACCAACATGCTCACCAGTGCGACCCACAATGTCAGCAAATCCGTGATGACCTTGATACACGGCCAGTGACGTCGGCCGGCGCGCAACAACCTGAAGCATGCTGGGGGACGGCTCATTCGGGCCGCCCTTTTGCGATGAGAGCGCCGGTTTACATGGCGAAAATGCCGTCAAACGAAAGCCATGGCGCGCTCTGGCGCGGGCTATGGCAGGGTGAAGGGGGACTATCATGCAGGAAGAGGATGGCGATCTGGCGTCGCTGCCGGTGCGGGTCGTATTCCAGACCGGGCAGATCGAGATGACGCTCAGCGATCTGGAGCGGCTCGCGCCTGGCGTTCTGCTTCCGATCGAGCGGACGATCGACGACGTTCTGGACATCGTCGTGAACGGCAAGCGTATCGGGCGTGGCGGGCTGGTGAGTGTCGGCGACGGCCTCGCGGTTCGGGTGACCAGGCTCGACACAGATGCTTGAGAACCAGTTCAATCTTGTCGGCGTTCTGGTTACACTCGTTACCTTCGGCCTCATTCCGCTGTTCGTAGTAACGATGACAGCTTTTCTCAAGATTTCCGTTGTGATGTTTCTAGTCCGGAACGCGCTCGGCATTCAGCAGACACCCCCTAATCTTGTGCTTTATGCTATCGCGCTGGTGCTCACGCTTTATGTCAGCTCGCCGGTGCTCAGCGACATTTATGGCCGTCTGACGGCTACCCCGGTCGATATCAATTCGGTCGCCGGCATGCAGGACGCGGCGGGCCGCGTGCGCGAACCGGTCAAGACCTATCTGACCCGCTTTGCCCAACCGAAAGAACGGCAATTCTTTCTCGCCGCCACCCAGCGCATATGGCCGGAAAGCGCGCAGGCGCAGGTAAAGGACGATGACATACTGATCCTGCTGCCCGCTTTCGTCAGTTCCGAACTCACCCGCGCCTTCGAGATCGGTTTTCTGCTCTATCTGCCGTTTCTGGTGATCGACCTGGTGGTGGCGAATATCCTGATGGCAATGGGCATGATCATGGTTGCGCCGACGCTGATTTCCATCCCGCTGAAGCTCTTTCTGTTCGTCACCGTGGACGGCTGGTCGCGCCTGATGCACGGTTTGATCATGAGTTATACTGGCGGCTAGATCATGATCGTTCAAACGGAAACGATCATCATCTAGATTTATTTGTTTTCGCACGATTTTTTGGGAAAACCGGTGTCCACTTTTCCCGATCGTGCTCTGATCCGCTAAGGAGCCCTCGCAGATGTATAATGATGTTTTGCTGGTGAAGGTGAACAGCGCGCTGATGACGGTGCTCATCACTTCGGCGCCGGTCCTGCTGGCCGCGGTGGTGATCGGCATTCTGGTCGGGCTGGCGCAGGCGCTGACGCAAATTCATGACCAGACCCTGCCCCAGGCGGTGAAGCTCATCGCCACGCTGCTCATCGTGATGATGCTCGGCCCGCTTTTCGCCAGAGGCATCGCCGATCAGGCCTCGACCGCGTTGGACGAGTTTCCGGTCCTGACCCGATAGCGACGGAAGCGTGGGTAACATGGGGGCTTTGCCGGCGCTGAATTCGCTGCAGGATGCGGGGATCTATCTGATCGCGGGCTCCATCGCGCTGGCGCGCATGACCGGCATGATCATCGTCATGCCCGCTTTCACGCGGATCGGCCTCACCGGGCTGCTGCGCGGCGGCGTGGCGCTGGCGCTGGCTTTGCCATTGCTGCCCTTCATCATCGCGACCGTCACGCCCCAGCCCTTCGGCTTTGGCCAGATGGCTGGAATTCTGCTCAAGGAAACCGCTGTCGGCATGACGATCGGCCTGGTACTTGGCGTGCCGATCTGGGCGGCGGAGGCGGCGGGCGAAATCCTCGATCTCCAGCGCGGCGTCACCTTTGCCGAACTGGTTGACCCCTCGATGAGCACGCACAACAATATCGCCGGCACCTTCTTCGCGGTGGTGATGGTGGCGGTGTTCTTCGCAAGCGGCGGCCTTTCCGTGACCTTGCGGACCGTTTACGACAGCTATCAACTGTGGCCGCTGACCAGCTTCCTGCCGGTGTTCAGCGCCCAATCGGGACACCTTTTCCTGACCATCATGGACGACATTTTGGGCCTCGGCCTGATGCTGGTAGCGCCGATCGTGCTCGCCATGCTGCTCGCCGATATCTCGCTGGCGCTGGTCGCCCGGGCCGCGCCGCACCTCAACATCTTCGTGCTTTCGCTGACCGTAAAGAACTTCGCCTTCGCGCTGCTCATCGTTCTCTATGGCGCATTTCTGATGAGCTACATGCGCGAAAATCTCGGCCTGCTGATCGACGGCAAAAACAAGCTGGAACTCTATTCGCCGTTTCCAAAGAAAAACTGAGCCACGGCTGGAGCGCGAACATTTTGATGCGCGCCTACCCGTGGTCCGTCGGATGTTTGTCACCCCGGACAAGGCGAAGCGGAGATCCGGGGCCTATCCTACCGGTCGCGCGGGACGCAAGCTGGATCGTCATCTCGACGCCCTCGCCGCTTATATTGCGGCTCGGTCGCCTCGATCCCGAAACACGGGCTTGATCGCGCCTTCGCGCAAGCGGCAACGCCGCTGCTCCGGCACGGCAATATCCGCGGGTTTGGCTACTACCACAGAGACGAAGCCAAGGGATGCGCGGCCACCGGCCTTCCCGCACCGGCGGCACGCGCGAACAGTCATGCGGGTGAAAACGAAAAGGACCAGCAATGCTCACTCACCCAACGGAACAACGGCTTGTGGCACTCGGCCTTGCCGGCATGGCGAAGGCGCTTGAAGAGCAGCGCCGACAACCCGATGTCGCCGCGCTCTCCTTCGAGGAAAGGCTCGGACTTCTTGTCGATCGTGAAGCCATCGAGCGGGAAAATAAGCGGCTCGTCAGCCGCTTGAAGTTTGCGGGGCTCCGGCAGAACGCCATCGTCGAAGACGTTGACATGAAAGCCGCGCGTGAACTCGACGTTATGGCGAAGCCATGCACTGCATGGACGCCCTTTTCGCCAAGCTCGTTGCCGGCGACTGGATCGACCAGCACCGAAACCTGATCATTGTCGGCAAGACGGGGCTCGGCAAGAGTTGGCTCGCCTGTGCCCTTGCCCATAGAGCGCGCCGTGATGATCGCTCGGTGCTTTATCATCGCGTGCCAGGCTGTTCGATGCGCTGACGCTTGCGCGCGGCGATGGCCGCCATGTGCGTCTGCTCAAAAGCATCGCCCGCGCGCAGCTGCTGATCCACGATGACTGGGGGCTTGCCAATGTGACAGCGGAACAGGGCCGCGACCTCCTGGAGATCCTCGATGACCGACAAGGGCGCGGCAGCACGATCCTACCAGTCAGATCGATGTAAAGCACTGGCACGAAATGATGACTAGCTAGAGCGGGATCACTCTTTTCGGAATCGGAAAGGGATTCCCAAGATGCCCGAACAGTGATTCATGATTCCCACTGGAAAGGGGGCCAGTCATGAATGGTGCGTGCTTATTCCAACGATCTTCGTGAACGTGCCGTAGGGTGCGTTCTTGCAGGTGAGAGCATTCGGGCGGTCGCCGCGACCTATGCAATCAGTCCGTCTGCTGTGGCGAAATGGTGTGGACGCTATCGTGCAACCGGCAGCGTGGCCCCTGCCAAAATGGGCGGCTATAGACCGGTGATCCTTACGGCGCATCGCGCTTTCATTCATAGCCGTTTTGCCGAGAAATCGAACCTGACCTTACGGGGTTTGCAAAAAGAGCTTTCCTCTCGCGGAGTTACGATCAGCTACGGCGCGATCTGGAAGTTTATGCATGCCGAAAGCTTGAGCTTCAAAAAAAACCGCTCTTGCCTCAGAGCAGGATCGGCCAGATGTAGCCCGGCGCCGGACACAATGGAAAAAGTATCAAGCGCGGATTGATCCGGCCCGGCTGGTCTTCATCGATGAGACCTGGACCAAGACAAACATGGCGCCACTGCGGGGCTGGTGCGCTTGCGGCTCAGCGCCTGATCGGCAAGACGCCGCACGGTCGCTGGCGAACGCTGACCTTTGTTGCCGCTCTGCGCTGCGACCGGATAGAGGCACCCTGCCTGTTCGATGGCCCCATCAATGGCGTTCGCTTCCTCACCTATATAAAGCGATTTCTGCTGCCAACGCTTAAGCCCGGCGATGTCGTGATCATGGACAATCTCGGCAGCCATAAAGGGAAGGCGGTCCGCAGAGCGATCCGGAGTATCGGCGCCAGGCTCTTGTTCCTGCCGCCCTACAGTCCCGACCTCAACCCCATCGAGCAGGTCTTCGCTAAGCTGAAGCACTTGTTGCGTCGAGCCTCTGAGCGCACTGCCGAAACAGTCTGCAACTGCGTCGGCAGGCTGCTTGACCAGTTCCCCGCAACTGAGTGTAAAAACTATCTGGTCAATGCGGGATATGCTTCCAATTAAAGTGATCCCGCTCTAAAGCTCCGATCGCGCGCTCTTCATTCCGGCGCGGCGATCACTTTACATCGGAAGCATATCCCGAGTTTGCGAGATAGTTTCTGCACTCGTTGGGCGGGAAGTCATCGAGCAATGATCCAATGCGATCGCAGACGGTCTCGACCGTGCGCTTTGCGGATTTTCGGAGCCAGTGTTTGAGCTTGGCAAAGACCTGTTCGATGGGGTTGAGATCGGGACTGTATGGCGGCAGGAAGAAGAGCTTCGCGCCGACGCTGCGGATGGCTTGGCGAACGGCCCGTCCCTTGTGGCTGCCGAGATTGTCCATAATCACAACGTCGCCAGCCTTCAGGCTGGGCAGAAGGAATTCCCGGACATAGGTGAGGAATTTCACGCCGTTGATCGGCCCATCAAAGACGCAAGGCGCCTCAATCCGGTCGCAGCGCAATGCGGCGAGGAACGTCTGGGTTCGCCAGTGACCATGAGGCGACTTGCCGATCAGGCGCTTGCCGCAAGCGCTCCAGCCTCGCAGCGGCGCCATATTCGTCTTGGTCCAGGTCTCATCGATGAAGACGAGCCGCGTGGGATCGATTTTCGCCTGGTATTTTTTCCATTGCGTGCGGCGCCGGGCGACGTCGGGCCGGTCCTGCTCGCTTGCGACCGCGGTTTTTTTTGAAGCTCAGGCCCTCGGCATGGACGAAGCTCCAGACCGCGCCATAGCTCACCTTGACGCCGAGCTCGGCCAGATCCTTTTTCAGCCCGCGCAAGGTCAACTCGGGCACCTCAGCAAAGCGGGCGTGAACAAAATCGCGATGCGCTGCCAAGATCACCGGCTTATAGCCACCCATCTGAGCCGGCGCGACGCTCCCCGTCGCCCGCTGCCTTCCAGCCCATTTCGACACCGCCGACGGACTGATTTCGAACGCCGCCGCAATAGCGCGAATGCTTTCGCCCGCAGCCGCGCGCTTGACGACACGTTCCCTAAGATCGATCGAATAAGGCTTCCCCATCCATGCCGGCCTCCTCTCCAGCACCGATGATGAATCACTGTTCGCGAAGGAAGAGAATCCCAATTTTCCGATTCCGCCTAATTCGATCCCGCTCTAGGAGCAGGGCGAACGGAAAAGGGCGGCAATCGCCGCCCTCAAGCCATGTCGGTTCAGGTGGAACGTTGTCGCCCCGCCACCGAGCCCGGACCTATCTACCGGACGACAATAGGATTGGTCCCCGGATCTCCGCTACGCTGCGTCCGGGGCGATCGAACCAACGGCCGCTCGCACCTAAAATGATCGCGCTCAAGCGTCCCGAGGCGCAGCAGGCGCCGCCGCGGCTTACATCATATCCATGCCGCCCATTCCACCCATGCCTCCCATTCCGCCCATGCCGCCACCCATGCCGCCGCCGGCCGACTCCCGCTTCGGCGCTTCGACCACGCCGGCCTCGGTGGTGATCAGCAGGGAGGCGATCGAGGCAGCGTCCTGGAGTGCGGTCAGCACCACCTTGGTCGGATCGATGACACCGGCCGCGACCATATCGACATATTCGCCCGTCTGCGCGTTGAAGCCGAAATTCTCCTTCTTCGACTCCAGCAGCTTGCCGACGACGATCGAGCCTTCGACGCCTGCATTCTCGGCGATCTGCCGGACCGGCGCCTGAAGCGCGCGGCGCACGATGTTGATGCCGACGTCCTGGTCTTCATTGTCGCCCTTCGTGGTGATAGCCGACACCGCCCGCAGCAGTGCCACGCCGCCACCCGCGACAACGCCTTCCTCCACTGCCGCGCGCGTCGAATTCAGCGCATCGTCGACGCGGTCCTTCTTTTCCTTCACTTCGATTTCGGTCGCGCCGCCGACGCGGATGACGGCGACGCCGCCCGCCAGCTTGGCCAGCCGCTCCTGCAGCTTTTCCTTGTCGTAATCGGAGGTGGTTTCCTCGATCTGTGCCTTGATCTGGCCGATACGGCCTTCGATGTTCTTCTTCTTGCCGGCGCCGTCGACGATCAGTGTGTTGTCCTTGTCGATGCGCACGCGCTTGGCGCTGCCGAGCATCTTGACATTGACGTTCTCCAGCTTGATGCCGAGATCCTCGGAGATCATTTCACCGCCGGTCAGTATGGCGATGTCTTGCAGCATTGCTTTGCGGCGGTCGCCGAAGCCTGGCGCCTTGACGGCAGCCACTTTCAGCCCGCCGCGCAGCTTGTTGACGACCAGTGTCGCCAGCGCCTCGCCTTCGACGTCCTCGGCGATGATCAGCAGCGGACGGGCGGATTGCACGACGGCTTCGAGCACCGGCAGCATGGCCTGGAGGTTGGAAAGCTTCTTTTCGTGGATGAGGATGAGCGGGTCGTCCAGCTCGCACACCATCTTCTCGGCATTGGTGATGAAATAGGGCGAGATGTAGCCGCGATCGAACTGCATGCCTTCGACGACGTTCAGCTCGCTTTCCAGGCTCTTGGCTTCCTCGACGGTAATGACGCCCTCATTGCCGACCTTCTGCATCGCTTCGGCGATCATATTGCCGACGGAGGCGTCGCCATTGGCGGAAATCGTCCCGACCTGGGCGATTTCGGCGGAGGAACTGACCTTCTTGGCCTTCTTCCTGACGGCGGCGACCACGTCGATCACCGCCTTGTCGATGCCGCGTTTGACGTCCATCGGGTTCATGCCTGCGGCGACCGCCTTCAGCCCTTCCTTGACGATGGCGTGGGCGAGCAGCGTCGCGGTGGTGGTGCCGTCACCGGCCTTTTCATTGGTCTTGGAGGCGACTTCGCGCATCATCTGCGCGCCCATGTTTTCGAATTTGTCCTCCAACTCGACTTCCTTCGCCACGGTGACGCCGTCCTTGGTGGAACGCGGCGCTCCGAAGGATTTGTCGATGATGACATTACGGCCCTTGGGCCCGAGCGTGACCTTGACGGCGTTGGCGAGGATGTCCATGCCGCGCATCATGCGATCGCGGGCATCGGAGGAAAAGCGGACGAGTTTGGCGGCCATTGGGAAAATCCTTTATTTGCTTGGTGTCATCGCGCCCATCGGCGCGCGCGGGCAATGAAATGCGCCGCGGGGAGCGGACGCGCAGCCGCTCGGAGCAGCGTGGAGCGCTAGGCGAGCACGCCCATAATGTCGGTTTCCTTCATGATGACGAGGTCTTCGCCATCGATCTTGACCTCGGTGCCGGACCATTTGCCGAACAGAACCTTGTCGCCTACCCTCACGTCGAGCGGCGCGATTTCTCCGCTTTCGGAGCGCGCACCCGGACCGGCGGCGATCACTTCGCCCTGCTGCGGCTTCTCGGCGGCGGTGTCGGGAATGATGATGCCTCCCTTGGTCCTGGTTTCCTCTTGCACGCGCTTCACCACGACCCGGTCATGGAGTGGACGGAATTTCATTCTGGCCTCCAGCATTATTTGGATTGAGACGGCTGGCGCCCGTAATTGGCACTTGGCGCCCGTGAGTGCTAACGCTGGAATTAGTGGAAGCGCCCCGTGCTTGTCAAGCCGCAGATGCCGCAGGGGAGCCGCCTCAGCCGAGCGTTCCAGGCGCATTCGTCATGCGGCACGGAGATTCCACCGTGCATAAACATGTGAAAATTATGATATAGGCATCGCGTCGGCATCGTGTCGCGACTATTCGTAACCTGGGGGTTGGTTATAGAGCGCCGCGGTACAAACAGATGAAATTTATCTATTATTTTATATTTATGGTCGGCATCGCAGCGGCCCTCGGGAAAGCTGGGGCCGCCGAGCCGCGCGTGCTTGTGCTGGTCCATACCGGCGCGCCCGGCTCGCTGTACGAGGTGAGCGCCAATGAATTTGCGCGCCGGGTCAATGCGCGGCTCGGCGGCCTCTATAGTGTCAGCGTCGTCGGTAACCCCGATCTCGACGACGGTCCGGCATTGCTCGCCAAGCTGAGCAAAGGGGAAGCAACATTCGTGCTGCCTTCCGCCGCAATGACATCGGTGAGCGACAGCTTCGCCATCTTCGAGCTGCCGTTCCTGATCCGCAACCGCGGGCAGGTCGGCAATATTCGCGGTGCTCTGCTCGACACCTATCTTCAGCCGGAAGCGGAGCATAAGGGGCTTCGCATACTCGGCGTCTGGGAAAGCGGCTTCCGGCATTTCACCAATGACCGCCGCCGCATCGAACGGCCGAGCGATCTCGAAGGGCTTAAATTTGCCGTGCCCGCGAATGGCTGGCGGGAAAAGGTGCTACAAGCCTTCGGCGCGGAGCCGATCCCGATCGCATCGCGCGCCCTCCGCGGCGCGCTGAAGGCGGGAATCGCCGATGGCCAGGAAGCGCCGCTCGTCGAGATCCACACCCGCAAGCTGGTGGAGTTGCAACGCTATCTTTCCTTGTCCGACCACCTCTACAGCCCCGCTTTTCTGATCACGCGCAAAGCCACATTCGAAAAGCTGCCGGCGACGGTCCAGGCGGTTGTTGCCGCCGAGGGCAAGGCGATGGAGCGCTGGATCTATGAAACCGCCATCGACATGGAAAGCGAACTGATCGATGAGCTCGACCAGCGGATGCAGGTGACCCACATCGACGCCGAGGCTTTCAAGGAGGCCAGCGGTCCGGTCTACGGCGAATTCGTGCGCACGGTGAAGGGCGGCGCGAAGATGATCGAAATGGTCGAGGCGCTGGACGATGTCACCGCGACGGGCGCCGCGGCGAAATGACTCGCCACCCGCCCGATTTCCCTTGCGGCGGGCGTCCCGCGCTCCTAGTTTCGGGCGCATTCCAACCGCCTCGGAGGCTGAGATGGGCTTTATCGCTGACGCACTGGGCCGGGTGCAGCCGTCCCAAACCATTGCCGTGTCCACCAAGGCGCGCGAGTTGCAGGCTGCCGGCCATGACGTGATCGGTCTGGGCGCGGGCGAGCCGGATTTCGATACGCCCGACAACATCAAGGAGGCCGCGATCAAGGCCATCCGCGACGGGCAGACGAAATACACCAATGTCGATGGCATTCCCGAGTTGAAGAAGGCGATCTGCGCCAAATTCCAGCGCGAAAACGGGCTCACCTACAAGCCGAGCCAGGTCATCGTGGCGCCGGGCGGCAAGAAGGTCATCTTCAACGCCATGATGGCCACTCTAAATCCGGGCGACGAAGTGGTGATCCCGACACCCTATTGGGTGTCCTACCCCGACATCGTGCAGCTTGTCGGCGGGACCCCCGTCTTTGCCCAATCGACCCTGGAGGACAAATTCAGGCTGCGTCCGGACGTGTTGGAAAAGGCCATCACCCCGAAGACCAAATGGCTGATATTCAACCATCCCTCCAACCCCACCGGCACCGCCTATTCACGCGAGGAGCTGAAAGCCCTGACCGAAGTGTTGATGCGGCACCCCCAGGTCTGGGTACTGACCGACGACATGTATGAGCATCTGGTTTACGACGATTATCGTTTCGTCAGCCCGGCCGAGGTCGAGCCCGGCCTCTACGAGCGCACGCTGACGATGAATGGCGTCTCGAAAGCCTATGCGATGACCGGCTGGCGGATCGGCTATGCCGCCGGACCGGAAATGCTGATCAAGGCGATGACCAAGCTGCAATCGCAGACGACATCGAATGCGTCCTCGATCGGCCAATGGGCATCCGTCGAGGCGCTGAACGGTCCGCAGGATTTCCTGAAGGAGCGTGCGCAGGCTTTCAAGGAGCGGCGCGATCTGGTTGTTTCGATGCTCAATCAGGCAAAGGGCATCAACTGCCCGACGCCGGAGGGCGCCTTTTATGTCTATCCGTCCTGCGAGGGATGTATCGGCAAGACGACCGGTAAGGGCAAGCGCATCGCCACCGACGAAGATTTCGTAACGGCGCTGCTGGAGGAGGAAGGCGTCGCCGTGGTTCACGGCGCGGCATTCGGCCTCTCGCCATTCTTCCGCATATCCTATGCCACCTCCACCGCAGCGCTGGAGGAAGCCTGCCGGCGCATTCAGCGCTTCTGCGCCGAGTTGCGCTGATACCGAACGAAGGCAATAAAAAACCTATCCACACGCCTTCCGGGGTATGTGGATAGGTTTCTTGGCCACTAATCGGCCAGCTTAGCTTTGCTGCGGCCTACCAGACGCCGAGCAATTCCTTGATCCGGCTGAGACTCGGCAACCCAAACTCCTCAGCGGAAGCATGCTTGCCTGCATCGGCGCGGTCGTCGTCCAGCCTGCTTTCCACGAGAAAACGGGGCGGCGGACCGAAATACTCCTCATCGAGGATATCGACATCCAGCGCGTCGAAACCATTCATCATCGTCATAAGCGTTACTCCGAATTGACCGGACCGGCCCTAGGCCTTGTTGTCCCAATAAATGTTTGAGGTTTCGATTTGGTTCCGCGCCGTTGTTTAAGGGCCGCTAAAGGCCGTTCATCGCATTTTACGTCGAACTTGTAAGCGCCGCCTTAACGAACCGCATTCTTCGCGACATAAGGCAGCGCAGGTGTTGCCCGCGCATCGCATCCCCGGTCTGGCGGCATATTCGGTCGCCTGCCCCGCCAGATGAAATTCAATGGTGCTGAAACCATAATCCCGCACAATGCTTCTTCGTTGAGCGAGGGGCCGTAACGCCGACCCGCATCGGATGGCGATGCCCAGGGTCCGGCGCATGTGCCGTGAGGGGGAAGCTATGGACGATTGGGATTTTTTCCGCCGCGTGCTGATCGTTGCGGCCGTGGTCATCTTTGCAACGCTGATCTGGCAGTTGTCGCAAGCATTTTTATTGTTCTTCGGGGCCGTACTGGTCGGGGTTTTGTTCGGCGGCGCATCGAGCTTTGTCGAACGCCATACGCTGCTGTCGCGCGGGCAGGCTCTGATTTTGACGATCGCCGCGTTCATCATCGTTTTCGGCAGCATCATCGCGCTGTTCGGGCCGCAGATCAGCGCTCAGATCGCCGATCTCGCCCAGCGGCTTCCCGGCGCGGTCGACAATTTCGAGCAGCGCTTCGGGCTTGGCGACCTGTCAGGCAAGCTGATGGAGCAGGTGCGGTCGAATAGCGGCAGCCTGCTGTTCCAGATTACCTCGATGGCGGCCTTTATTCTCAGCGTGGCGGTGAATACCGTGCTGGTGCTGGTGGCCGGCGCCTATCTGGCCGCGCAGCCGGAGCTTTACCGGACCGGGGCGTTGAAACTGGTTCCGCCGGACCAACGGCGGGTGATGGGTGAAACGCTCGATGATGCGGGAGCCGCGTTGAAGAAATGGCTTGTCGGTCAGCTTCTGGCGATGTTGGTCATCGGCACGCTGACCGGGGTCATCGTGTGGTATATCGGCCTGCCCGCCCCCGTGGCGCTCGGCATTACCGCGGGCATCGCCGAATTCGTGCCGATTCTTGGCCCGATTCTCGGGTTCCTCATTCCGGTCCTTCTGGCCGCATCGATGGACCCAACGACGCTGCTCTGGACCATTGGCATGCTGGCCGTCGTGCAACTTCTCGAAGCCTATGCGCTAACGCCCATCATCCAGCGGCGCATGGTGTCCCTGCCGCCGGTCCTGACGCTGTTTGCGATATTGTGCTTCGGACTGCTGTTCGGCCCGCTGGGATTGCTGTTCGCAACCCCGATGGCGGTGGTCACCGCCGTGCTGGTGACGCGCCTCTATATTCGCGAGCTGCTCGATGAGCACGCCAAGGTTCCCGGCGAGAAGGAGGCGATCCAGGCGGCAGCTGAGCGCTCGGCGCCTTCGGCATAGCGTTCCCCAAAGGCCGCGTTATCTCCCGGCTCGGTTGCCGGGCGACAAGCGTTTCATCCTAAACCGGCTCACGATGGGAGAGGGCGGCTGCCGTTTGGGGGCAAGACGCTCCTCACCGTCCGTCATACGCCTTCTTCAGCGCCGCAATGTCGAGCTTCACCATCCCCAGCATTGCCTCCATCACCCGCCCCGCCCTGCTCGCATCGGGATCGCCCAGCATGTCCTTCAGCACCGTGGGAACGATCTGCCAGGACACACCGTAGCGGTCCTTCAGCCAGCCGCATTGCTCGACGGCGCCGCCATCGGAGAGCGCATTCCAGAGCCGGTCGACCTCCGCCTGATCGTCGCAGTCCACCTCGAACGAAATGGCGTGCGTATATTCGAACCTCGTCCCGCCATTCAGCGCGAGGAAACGCTGGCCGGCGAGCGTGAAGTTGACGACCAGCACCGAGCCGGCCCTCCCGGCGGGGCTATCCACGAGATTCTTCTGCACACGGTCGATCCGCGAATTTGGCAGCAGGGAGACGTAAAGCTTTGCAGCGTTCTCCGCCTCTCCGTCGAACCATAGGCATGGTGCGATCTTGGACATGATTTCCGCTCCGTCGGGCTGGTGTGACCTCTGCCTGACCAACAACCCGCCTGAAACCGGGTTCCCTAGCCTCCGGCTATCGAGCGCGCTGCCGCCTGGAGCGCTTCGGAACCAGCCGGAAGGCCAGCAGACCCGCCACGATGGCCGCATAGATCAGCGGTTCGGGCGGCCAGGATTTCACCACCATGACGAAATGCACCGCCGCCAGCACCGCCGCCACATAAACCCAGCGATGCAGACGCGCCCAGGCCGCGCCGCCGACCCTTCGCACCATCGCGTTGTTCGAGGTGGCCGCCAGCGGGATGAGGATGGCGAATGCCGCCATGCCGATGGTGATATAGGGCCGCTTGATGATGTCCTTCCACACCGCCCACATGTCGAAGCCCTGGTCGAGCGCGATATAGACCGTGAGATGCAGGCTGGCATAGAAGAACGCCAGCAGGCCGAAGGCGCGCCGATAGCGCAACAAGTTGGGTCCGCCCAGCCGCCGCAGCGGCGTCACCGCCAGCCCGACGATCAGGAACCGCAGCGCCCACAGGCCGAGCAGCCGTTCCAGCGACTTCATCGGATCGGCGCCGAGCTGATCGGTCAGCGCCAGATAGAACGACCACACCGCCGGCGCCGCTCCCAGCCAGTAGACGGCCGGGCGAATGGCATTGCGCCAGGCGAACGCGGCGCGCGGCGGGGCGGCGGTTCGGGTCTGCGTCGCCGTTTCCGTCATGCTCAGTAGTTCGCCTTCAGGTCCATGCCGTCATAGAGGCTGGCCACCTGATCGCCATAGCCGTTGAACATCAGCGTCGGGCGCCGCTTGGCGAGCAGCCCGCCTTCGCCGATGCGCCGCTCCGTCGCCTGGCTCCAGCGCGGATGATCGACCTCCGGATTCACGTTGGAGTAAAAGCCGTATTCGCGGCCGTTCTGAAGGTTCCAGGAGGTCGGCGGCTGCTTGTCGACAAGGCTGATGCGCACGATGGATTTGATGCTCTTGAAGCCGTATTTCCAAGGCACGACCAGCCGAACGGGCGCGCCGTTCTGATTGGGCAGCGTCTCGCCGTAAAGGCCGGTCGCCAGGATGGTGAGCGGATGCATCGCCTCATCCAGCCGCAACCCTTCCACATAGGGCCAGTCAAGCGGCTGCAGGAAGCCGCGCTGCCCGGACATTTCGGCAGGGCGCACGACGGTTTCGAAAGCCACATATTTAGCGCCCGACTGCGGTTCGGCCTTTTTCAAGAGATCGGCGAGCGGAAAACCGATCCACGGAATGACCATCGACCAGCCCTCGACGCAGCGCATCCGGTAAACGCGTTCCTCCTGCGTCATCGTCTTCAGGAGGTCGTCCACCGCAAATTCGGCCGGCTTGTCCACCAGGCCGTCGATCTTGACGGACCATGGCGTCGTCGTCAGCGTATGCGCATTGGCCGCCGGATCGGTCTTGTCGGTGCCGAACTCATAATAGTTGTTGTAGTTGAGAATGTCCTTTTGCGGCGTCGGCTTCTCGTCGGTCGAAAGCGGGCTCTTCACCCCCTGCAACGCCGCCGCCGATGCGGCCTGCCATGGCATGGCGCCGGCGAGCCCCAGGGCGGCGGCCCCGGCCATGACGTCTCGCCGGTTAAGATACACATCGCGCGGCGTGATCTCTGAGGGGGCGATGGTGGGGGGCTTGCGAATGTGCATCGAATTGACCTTTCCGGCAGACGGGCCGCGTTTTGGGAAAGAGGAGCGCGGCTTCTTACCGACAATACGCAATAAGTTTGCACTTCGTTATAGCGGAGCGGGGGTTTCACTCAGTCGTGACGATGCGTGGAAATGCGTGATCGAGGCGTCATGCCATCTGGGCACCGCGCCCAGCGGCGATACGGGCTGGAACGGCGCCAGACCTTTGGCATGCCCCTTGCATCGATGCTTTCGAGCCGGAGTGCCGCCATGCCTGACCTCGCCGTTCCTGCCTTGCCTTGGTCTGCGACCGCTTCCTGGTCGCCTCGGAGGATAGCTATCCGGCCGAGCCCGCAAGCGCCGCGACAGCCGCCGCCGAATGACGCGCCGCATGCCACCTGCGTCGGCGATGCCGCACCCTGCCGGGGAAGGCATCATCGCCGCCATTTGAGACTTGCGGCGGACGCGGCTGCTGGGACATCTTAACGCCAATGCGCGACTGCATCATTGGCGTGAGGACCAGCATGAGCGAATTTGATGCCAGCCTTGTCTGGAACGAGCCGGTCGGCGGTGACGTTCTGGTTGCCCAGCAAAGCACCGTCGACGAATTGCGCAAACGGCCGAATGCGCTGGCCAATGCCAAGCTGCATGCCGAGCGCGAATTGGGGCGGGCGATCCTGGTGTGCAACCGGGTCGCCTGGGGCGCTATGCCCGCCGACACGCGAGCGCCGAGCCCGGAGGAGACCGCCGAGCTGCTCGGCCGCCTTGCCGACGACGATCGCGACAAGCTGATGCGGGAATCCCGGCAGGCCACCGAGCAGCGCCTGCTGGTCGGAGCGATGCGCGAAGCCGAAGAGGCTTGTCTGGCTCAGATGCAGGTCGAGCAGGAGCAAATGGCCGCGCATGAGGCCGAGCAGCGCGAGCTTGAGGCGTTCGAGGCGCATGACGCGGCGGGCAAGGAGGCACGCTTTGAAGCGTGGCGCGCCTCGCTCAATCGATAATCTCGAACCGCAATCCGGCATGGGATGGCAGCCGTTCGATCAAGCGGCTGCCGAATATCGTTGCCGGGGTCCAGAAGCCGCCCGGCTTTTGCGTCCTCGGCACATCAAAGGCGAGAAACGCGCCGGCCTGGCCCAATATCTTCGAGGTCGAGCCATAACCGGGATCGCCCGCGCCGACCACTTTCGCCCGCAATTTGCGGCCATCCGCTGCGGTTCCGGCGAACCGCAGATCATAAAAGCCGTTCGCCTGCGCCTCCGGGGACGGCCCTTCGCCGGGCGCCGGCAGAACGCGCTTCAGCGCCCAGCGCGTCGGCGCGACCGCGCTTGCGGCCAGGAAACCGCCCAGCCCTGCGGTGATGCCCAGCGCCTTGGCGCGTCCGGCCAGCCCCTTGCCGGTCAGCATCGCCTCGTCATAGCGGAAATCGCGCCCATAGGCATATCCGCTGAGCGCGTTGGAGCGATGCACGATCCTGGTGTTGATCCCGGCCATCACGAAGGGGGCGACCCAGGCGCCGAACTCCGCGTCATAGTCGGCGGCTCCCATCGCCCGCTGGCGGACATTGGGAGCGGGCTGCGGGCACAACAGATACGGGTTTGAGAGCCGTTTGCGCAGCGCCGGATCGGCAGCGGCTTCCCTGGCGATATTCATCATGCTGGCGATGGTGCCGCCCGAGGCTCCGCCGCGGATGGCTTTGACGCGCATCGAAACATCACGGCAATGCTCCCCAAAGCGCCGCTGCGCCTCATCCTGCAGGAACAGCACGCCCAGGTCCGAAGGGATGGAATCAAAGCCGCAGCAATGCACGATGCGCGCGCCCGACGCCTTCGCTGCGGCTTCGTAGCGGTCGATCATGCGCTTGATCCAGTGCACTTCGCCGGTGAGGTCGCAATAATCCGTCCCGGTGTTGGCGCATATTTTGACCAGGGGCTCGCCATAGAGCGCATAAGGCCCGACGGTCGAAATCACCACGCGGCCTTGGGCACACATCGCCGCGAGCGCAGCCTCGTCCGCCGCGTCGGCGACGATGAGACGGAGCCCGGCATTTCCGCCCCCCAATGAGGCGCGCATCGTCTCAAGCCGTGCCTGAGACCGCCCGGCGGCGGCCCAGTTCAACCGCCCTCCCGCCGTGCCGAACGCGCTTGCAAGATATCGGCACAGCAGCGCCCCGACGAAGCTGGTGGCGCCGAAAACGATCAGATCGTGCTGCGCTTCGCCCATCGTCCAGCCCTCACCCCTTGCCGTCGCGGCCGGTCCTAGGCGCCGCGGGACATGCCCCGCCTGGATTAGTCGCCCTTATGCGTCTTGACGTCGAAGAACAGCGCCTGGCTGATAATGGCCTTGACGGTTTTCGGGTCGAACGGCTTGGGGATGAGGAACGCCGGTTCCGGTCGCTCGCCGGTTAGCAGCAATTCGGGATGTCCGGTGATGAAGATAACGGGCAGGTCAAGGGAGCCGAGGATTTCGTTGACGGCCTCGACGCCGGATGAGCCGTCATCGAGCTGAATATCAGACAGGATCAGCTCCGGCTGCTCCGTGCCGACCAGCGTCAGCGCCTCGCGATGCGTGCGTGCGATGCCGGTCACATGATGGCCGAGGCTTTCAACCAGGATTTGCAGATTGGCCGCCGTGAGCGGCTCGTCCTCGATAATCATGATGGCTGCGGGCGCGATCTGGTCGGCGATCTCGCGATCGGCCTGTTCGATCAGTGCCGCGACGCCGCCAATATCGACATCGAGGATCTGGGCGATCTCACCCGGTTCGAACCCCTCGACGCTCAGCAGCAGAAAGGCCTGCCGAGGCTCCGGCGTGATCGTCTGGATGCTGTGAACGGCTTCGTTTTCCGTCGGATCGAAATTGAGCACGGAATGGACATCATCCAGGGAATTCCACATCCGCAGGAATAGCTTATACAGGCCGACGCGCGGCCCCAGATCCACCGGAAAGACCGATGGATCCGCCACCAGCGCCTCCAGCACGGCGACCACATAGGCGTCGCCGCTCGCCTGCGAACCGGAGAGCGCGCGTGAAAATCGCCTCAGATGAGGCAAATGCGGCGCAATTTCCTGAGAAATCGGCATGAACGGCGATTCCCTTTTTTTAAGTGAAGATCTCGGATTCCCTTTATAGTAAGGATCGCGTGTCTGCCAACGTGAAATTTATTGCGTTGCGCCTGCATTCGTGCTTGGCGATTGAGGACCATAAAGACCGCGAGTAGGAATGGGTGAGAACGACGAGATGGCCGAAAATCCGCCCGGATCGGATGACGAGGACGAAAATAACGACGCCGGCGAGATGCCTGGCTCGGAGGATCCCGCGTTGCACGGCAACGCCGAAAGCGAGGAGGACCCCAATTTTGCCGGTCTGAGCGCGCAACTGCGCGGCCTGTATAAAGGGCTTCTCGAAGAGCCGATCCCTGATCGCTTCGCGCAGCTCCTCAAGGAGCTGGAGAGCAAGGAATCGGAAAGCAAATGACAGCGCCCTCCGTGACCCTGCGGGACGATCTGGTCAAATCCATCCCGAGCCTTCGCGCCTTCGCGATCTCGCTCTGCCACAACCGCACCGAAGCCGACGATCTGGTCCAGGAGACCTTGATCCGCGCCTGGAACAATCTGTCGAATTTCCAGGAGGGCACCAATCTCAAGGCCTGGCTGTTCACCATCCTGCGAAACAACTTCTACAACGGTTTGCGCCGGCAGAAACATCAGAACGAATATGCCCGCACCATGGACAATTCGCAATTCGTCGTGCAGGCCTCGCAGGACAAGACGATGGAATTCGGCGATGTCATGCGCAATCTCGCCGATCTGCCGCCCGACCAGCGCGAGGCGCTCATTCTCGTGACCGTCGAGAATATGTCCTATGAGGAAGTCGCCGCCATCTGCGCCTGCCCCATCGGCACCGTCAAAAGCCGCGTCAATCGTGCCCGCGCCCGCCTGGAAGCGATGATGGACGGATCGCAGCAGAAATCCGCCGTTTCAAACTGAAGCAATCCGCCCTACTCTCCTTCCGCAGCCTATCCCCGCATTTTCCAAAAGTTTACGTCCTTCCATAAGTTTACGCCGCGCGACTTTCTTGGCGATTGCCGGAACTCTCCCACCCTCTGCGCATTACCCGGCTGCCCGGACGTTGGACAGCGGGCAAGTCAAAGCGGAGGAGACAAGAATGGGAAACCTGCTTCAATACGCCATTGTATTTCTCGTCATCGCCCTGGTCGCCGCCGCCGTTGGATTCGGCGGCGTGGCAGGTGTGGCGATGGACGGCGCGAGAATTTTATTCTGGGTTTTCATCGTGCTTTTCGTGATCTCGTTGATCGGCGGCCTCGCGCGGCGCGGTTGAGCTTGTTTCCGCAAGGTGACGCGGGCGGCAAACGGGTGAAACTTTAACCAGGGAGATCCAAGATGGATTGGAACCGCATCGAAGGAAACTGGAACCAGTTCAAAGGCAAGGCGAAGGAACAGTAGGGTCAGCTCACGGACGACGATCTGGATGTGATCGACGGTCAGCGGGACGTGCTGGAAGGCAAGCTTCAGGAACGTTATGGCAAAGACCGTAACTCCATCCGAACCGAAGTCGACCGCCGGCTCGACTGTACAGCTTAAATTCCTGTAAGGTCGGCGAAGCTCCTGTCGCCGACCTTGCGTTCTCCCTCAAAAAATCTCAATTTAGCGCGGCCAAGGTTGAGGATCGTTCAACGAAATGAAGAGGAACGATAAGATGAAATCGACTGTTCTGGCCGCGGTGTTCGTCGCATTCGCGACTCAGGCGATGGCTCAATCCACCGACGGCGTTTTCAAACTTTCGCAAGCGCCGGATGAATGGCGTGCGGCCAATTATATCGGCAAACCGATCGTGAACTCCGCCGGCGAGAAGATCGGCGATGTGAGCGACCTGCTTTTTGACCGGACCGGCAAGATCAGTACGGTCGTCGTTGGCGTCGGCGGCTTTTTGGGATTGGGTGCCAAGCAGGTGGGTCTTCCTTTCGAGGCGGTGACTTACGCCGACAAGAACGGCGACCGCCAGATCATGGTGCCCCTGACCAAGGAAGCCCTGCAAAGCGCGCCGGATTATACCTTCACTGAAAAAACGAGCTTCGATAAGGTGAAGGAAAAGGCCGGCGAAGTCGCTGAAAAAGCTTCCGAAAAAGCTGGCGAGCTGAAGGACCAGGCTGTTAAGAAAATTGATGAATATCGTAAGGAGGAGCCGAAAGACGCACCCGTGCAGCGGTGATTTCGCGTCCGGCTCTTTCAACGAAGCCGATCAATCAAGGCACTCCGGGGCACAAGGCTTTGGGGTGCCTTCATCGCGTAAGGTGCGGGTGTGACGCTGGGCATTTCGATGGCCGATTATCGCAAATGGTTTGACATCACGCGCATTCCCCATGCCTCGGTCATGCTCGGAGCGGCATTCGCGTTCCTGATGCTGTCCATCCTTGTCTCGATGACATTGCTCGATTACACGCAGCGCCAGCGCGACGCGCTTGTTCAGACGATCGATGCGCAGAGCCGTCTGGACCTGCTGCTTGCCTCGATGCGCCGCATGGAAAGCGGCCAGCGCGGCTATCTGCTCACCGGCGATCCGCAATTCCTTGATATCTATAAGGAAACACTGGCCCAGATCGGGGACAAAATCGATGGTCTTGCGAACGCCGTAAATGAAAATGGCGCGCGCCAGACAGACGTCGAACGTCTCAAGCCGCTTATCGCATCCAAGCTGAACGAGATGGCTGACAGTCTCAGACTGTATGACGCGGGACAACGGGATGAGGCGATCAAGCTGGTCCGCACCGGTGCCGGCGCCCGCTACATGGACAATATGCGTGATATCGTGCGGCAGATCGGGGCGGATACGGCTGCGCAACGCGCGGCGCAATATGGCGCGGCGCGCCGGCAGGAACGATGGCTGCTCGGCATCAATATCGCTTCGGTGACACTCATTCTGCTGCTGGCGGGCATTTCCCTTCTCGCCATCCGCCGTGCCAATGCCGCCATGCGCCACGCCCAGCAAGTCCTGAGGGACTCCAACGCCGAGTTGGAGGCCAATGTCGCCGCCCGCACGGCCGACCTGATCGCCACGAACGAGGAAATCCAGAAGTTCGCCTATATCGTCAGCCACGATCTGCGCTCGCCGCTGGTCAACATCATGGGCTTCACCAGCGAATTGGAAACGCTGAAAGGTGAGCTGTTTCACAAATCCGAATTGCCGGGCGATCATCCGGCAAACGGGGCCGGGCTGGTGGCCGCGCCGGAGACCAACGGCGCAACGCCACGGGATCAGCTCGAACAGGATTTCGACGAAGCGCTGAACTTCATCAAGGCTTCTATCACCAAGATGGACCGTCTGATCAATGCCGTGCTGACGATCTCCCGCGAGGGCAACCGCAGGCTCCAGCCCGAGCCGATCGACATGAACGAGATGTTCGAGATGATCACCTGTGCGGTGGCGCATCAGGCGCAGGAGGCCGACACAGCGATCGAGGTGTCGACATTGCCGACAATCGTCTCCGATCGGCTGGCTGTCGAACAGGTTTTCTCCAATTTGATTGACAATGCCCTCAAATATTTGCGGAAAGGCGTTCGGGGTCGGGTCAGCGTCAAAGCGAACCATCAGGGCGGCAAGATTGTTGTCGAAGTCAGCGACAATGGGCGTGGGATCGAACGGCGCGATCAGGCCCGGATCTTCGAGCTGTTCCGCCGTGCCGGCGCGCAGGACATGCCGGGAGAGGGCCTGGGGCTGGCCCATGTGCGAGCGCTGGTCCGCCGGCTTGGCGGCTCCATCGCCGTGGAATCCACGCCGGGAGAGGGCAGCGTTTTTCGCGTCTCGCTGCCTCGGGCTCTGGCGACCGAACAAAGAAGGATGAGCGCATGAACACCGCTGTGACTATCGTGATGATCGAGGACGATGACGGGCACGCAAGGCTGATCGAGAAGAACATCGTCCGCGCCGGCGTCAAAAATCCCATCGTGCACTTCACGACCGGCGGCGCCGCGATGGAATATCTGATGCGGCATCATCAAAGCACGGGTAGCCTGCTCATCCTGCTCGACCTCAACCTTCCCGACATGACGGGCATCGACATCCTGCAAAGTCTGAAGGCTGACGAGACGCTCAAAAAAGCGCCGGTCATCGTGCTAACGACGACGGACGACAAGCGCGAAATCGAGCGCTGCTACGAACTCGGTTGCAGCGTCTACATCACCAAGCCGGTGGAGTACGAGCATTTCGCTAATGCAATCCGCCAACTCGGGCTATTCTTCTCTGTCATTCAGGTGCCGGAGACCAAATGATGCAGGACGCTGGCGCCTACGTCTTATTCATCGACGATGATGAGGGACTTGGGCAACTGGTCAAAAGGGATTTGGAACGGCACGGCTTCGGCGCCGAACTCGCGCTGGACGGCGTGAGCGGCCTGGCGCGTATCGCCGAGGGCGGCATCGATGCCGTGGTGCTGGACCACCACCTTCCGGACCAGGAGGGACTTGGCATCCTGATTGAAATTCAGAAGCTGTCCGACCCGCCGCCCGTGATCTACCTGACCGGAGCCGAGGACAGCAAAACCGCCGTGGCGGCGCTGAAGGCCGGCGCCACGGATTATGTGATCAAGGACATCCGCGGCGAGTTTCTTGCGCTTCTGCGGGCCGATATCGAGGCGGGAATACAATCCGCCAATCTGCGCCGGGCCAAGACCGCCGCCGAGACGGAGACCATGGCGGCGCGGGACCGCTATAAGGCGCTGGCGCAGGAGCGCGAGGTGCTGTTGCGCGAGGTCAATCACCGCGTCAGCAACAGCCTTCAACTCATCGCGTCGCTCCTGCAGTTCCAGGCGCGCGGCGCCACGCCGGAAATTACCCGCGCCCTGATGGAAGCGCATGGCCGCGTGCTGGCCGTCGCCAAGGTGCATCGCAGCCTGTACACCTCGCAGAACGTGCAGTCGGTGTCGCTCCACCGCTATATCGAGGCGCTCGCTGAAGACATCGAAAGCGCGGCGGGCGATGACAGCGGCGGCAACTCCTTTTCGCTGGTTGCCGACCCCATCGAAATCGAGCCGGACCGTGCCGTCGCGGTCGGTGTGATGCTGACGGAACTGGTGCTGAATGCGCGAAAGCACGCCTATCCGGACGGCAATGGCCCGATCCGCGTCAGGCTGCAGGCCGTCGAACCGCATCGCAGCGTGCTCAGCATCGAGGATGACGGTGTGGGCCTTGCCAGTGGCAGCTCCGACGCGACAGGGCTTGGCAGCGTCATCATCAAGGCGATGGTGCAGAAGCTGGGCGCCGAAATGCGCTACGATCCGGATCACAAGGGCACCCGTGCGATCATCGCCTTCGATCCCACATCCTCGATCCCGCGCGCCGCGCCGAGCGAGTAGCGGCGCCGCGCCTCAGTTCGAGAACAGCTCCTCCAGCAGGGATTTATGCCCGCCGCTCCGGCCGGTGGCCGCGGTGCCCGTGGTGCCGGCATTGGGCGTGCCCAGCGTCGTATCGCGGGCGACGCGCCGGTCATCGCCGAACAGCGTGTCCCACAAGGAGCCGCCCCCGCCGCCGCTCTGCGACACGCGGGCATTGACCTGTGGCTGGTCGCCGCCGGGCAGGAAAGCCGGCTGCTTGTTGACATGCGCGTAGATCATCAGGTCGCGCCAGATCAGCGTCGGCAGCGAACCGCCGGTCACGCGCTTCATCGGCTTGAAATCGTCATTGCCCAGCCAGACGCCCGTCACGTAATGCGCCGTGTAGCCGATGAACCAGGCATCGCGATAATTCTGCCCGGTTCCGGTCTTGCCCGCCGCGGGATGCGGGTCGATGGAGCCGACATTGCCCGTGCCATATTGGATGGTCGCGGTCAGCATGTTGTTCATCGCCGCGACGTCGGCCGGGCCGATCACCCGGCCCCAATTGGTCCGGCCCACCTCGTAGACCGTCTTGCCCGCCGCGTCGCGTATCGTCGTGATGATATGCGGCTTGGCGCTGAAGCCGCCATTGGCGAACGGCACATAGGCCGAGGTCAGCTCCAGCAGCGACACCTCGGACGTCCCCAGCGCGATCGAGGCGTTCGGCTCCAGCGGCGAGACGATGCCCAGCCGGTGCGCGGTCTTGATCACATTGTCCCGCCCGGCCCATTCGCACAGCCGCACCGCGACCGTATTCAGCGATTTCGCCAGGCCGTCCCGCATGGTGACATCGCCGTAATAGTGGTCGTTGTAGTTGGAAGGGGTCCAGTTGCCGATCCGCAGCGGCCCGTCATGGATCAGGCTGTCGGGCGTCATGCCGCGCTCGATGGCGGCGAGATAGACGAAGGGTTTGAAGGTCGAGCCCGGCTGCCGCTTGGCCTGCACGACATGATTATACTGGCTCACCGTGTAGTCGCGCCCGCCGACCATCGCCTTGATGGCGCCGTTGCGGTCGATGATCACGGCGGCAGCCTCGCCCGCGTCGTAATCATTGCCCTCCTTGTCCATGTGGTCCTTGACGATGCGCTGCGCCACGCCCTGCAGCTCGTAATCGATCGTCGTCTCGACCACCACGTCCTCGTTGATGTCGAGGCCGAGGTCAGGCAACTGCTGCACCACCCAGTCGATCACATAGCCGTAGCTCTCCGAGGGCAGATAGGTGCGCAAGGCCGGCGGGTCCGCCAGCGCCTCCTGAAAACTCCGCTGGGTGATGTCGGAGGCGTCCCGCATGAGTGTAAGCACCAGCTTGCCGCGTTCCAGCGAGCGCGCCAGATTGGTGGTCGGCGCATAATAGGTGGGCGATTTGATCAAGCCTGCGAGGATCGCCGCCTCGTAGGGCGTAACCTTCGTGGCGCTCTTGCCGAAATAATGCTGCGCCGCCGCCTCCACCCCGTAATTGCCCGCTCCGAAATAGATGCGGTTGAGGTAGAGCTCCAAAATCTGCTTCTTTTCCAGCCGGTATTCGAGCGACAGCGACAGCAGCGCTTCCTCGATCTTGCGCCAATAGGTGCGGTCCGGCTTCAGGAACAGCACTTTGACCAGTTGCTGTGTGATGGTGCTGCCGCCCTGGATGACGCGGCCGGCGCGATAATTGGCGATCGAGGCGCGCACCATGCCGACCGGATCGAAGCCGAAATGATGGAAAAAGTGCCGGTCCTCGGTGTCGAGCACGGCCTGGATTAGATGCGGTGGCATGGCATCGAGTTTGATGTGGTTGCGGCGCAGCCCCTTTTCCGCGATCACCCGCTTGTTCTCGGCCAGAATGGTGATCTTGGCGGCGCTTTTGCTCAATCCCGCCTTTAACGGGTCTTCCGCCAGCAGGGAATAGACCGTCACCGCGCCGACCAGGATCAGAATCAGCCAGATCGCCGCGACACAGCTCCAATAGAGGGCCGCGCGCGCGCCCCGCACGTACCAGCGTCGCCGCTTTTGCACCGGAGGAGCAGAAGGCTGCGCGGCGAACAGGCGCTGCAATCGCGGCGGCAAGGGCTCCCATCCGAATGGCGCGCCGGCATCTGGGTGCGCGCCGCCATCATCGGGATCTTCGCCAAGCGTGTCCTTGCGTTTCATGCCAGAGTCTCGCCCCGGAACCGATTTTCGGGCAACCTTATGCTGCGTTCGGCGGATTTGAAACCGGCGTGGCGGCAGCGCTGCAATCTGTGCAGAGTTTCCAAAACTGGCCTTCCCCCAGAATGCCTGCTTATCCGCGAATTGCGACGAGAGCGGGACGCAGCTCCGCCGCGCCCACGCACGGATTGTCATTGGGCAAGCGGGGAAAACCCGTTTAGCCTTACCCGCGAACCAAGGGCCGGAGCTTTCGCGAATGGCGGAGTATTTCGACAGCGAGGAAACGCGCGATCCAGCAGCACGGGAAGCCGGACTTCTGCGCCGCCTCCCGGCTATCATCGCCCAGGCACGCAAAGGCGCGCCCGGCTGGGCCAGCCATCTGCGCGACATCGGCGCCACCGACATCTCCAGCCGTGCGGCACTGGCCATGCTGCCGCTGTTGCGCAAATCCGATCTGCCGGAGCTGCAGAAGTCCGATCCGCCCTTTGGCGGGCTCGTCATGGACAGACCGCTGGCCCGCATCATGGTCTCGCCCGGCCCGATCTTCGAGCCACAGCCCGCCCGGCCCGACCCGTGGCGCATGGCCCGCGCACTGTTCGCGGCCGGCTTCCGGCGCGGCGATATCATTCACAACGCCTTCGCCTATCATCTGACGCCTGCCGGCTTCATGTTCGACGAAGCGGCGCGCGCGCTGGGCTGCACGGTCGTCCCCGCCGGCACCGGCAACACCGAACAGCAGGCCGAGGCGGCGATCCGGCTGCGGCCGGGCGGCTTCGTCGGCACCCCGGATTTCCTGAACCTGCTCATCGACAAGATCGTCGAGCTTGGCGGCTCCTCCGGCTTTGTGAGGGCGCTGGTCTCGGGCGGCGCGCTGTTTCCGGCCTTGCGCGCCGGCTATGCCGGGCGCGGCGTCGCCGTGCTGCAATGCTACGCCACCGCCGAGGCGGGCCTCATCGCCTATGAAAGCGCCGCCGATAGCGGGCTGATCCTCGACGAGGGCGTGCTGGTCGAGATCGTGCGGCCCGGCACCGGCGATCCCGTGCCGGAAGGCGAGGTCGGCGAAGTGGTCGTGACCAATTTCGACGATACCTATCCGCTGATCCGCTTCGCCACAGGCGATCTGTCCGCGGTGATGCCGGGCCTCTCCCCTTGCGGGCGGACGGGCGCGCGCCTCAAGGGCTGGCTGGGGCGCGCCGATCAGACCACGAAGGTGAAAGGCATGTTCGTGCATCCGCGTGACATCGCCGAAATCGGCAAGCGGCATCCTGAGCTTGGGCGGCTGCGGCTTCTGGTGCGGCGAACCGGCGATCAGGACGAGATGCTGCTGATGGTCGAAAGCTCAGGCGATGGCGAAGACCTGCGCACCCGCGTCACCGCGACGCTTGCCAGCCTCACCCGGCTGAAGGGCGCCGTGCAATTCGCCGCCCCCGGTTCGCTGCCGAACGACGGCAAAATCATCGCCGACGAGCGCGGCTACTCGTGACGGCCCACGCGCGACACCCCTAAAGCGTGGCCATTTTAGCTGCGAGGGCCTTGGATTCTGTCGCCCCGGACGAAGCGTAGCGAAGATCGGGGGCCAATCGCCTTATCGTCTGGCACATGGGCCCCGGCTCGGTGGCGGGCGACAAACGTTTCTACCTGAACCGACCTGCTGTAGTCGCCGGCGAGCCGGATTGCGTGCCGCGGCTACCGCTCGGTCAGCTTCAGCTCGATGCGGCGATTGCGGCGCAGGTCCGCCTCGGCTGTGCCCTCGACCAGCGGCTGAAATTCGCCGAAGCCGGCGGCGACGAGCCGTTTCGCAGGGACGCCCTGGATCATCAGATATTTCACCACCGAGATGGCGCGCGCCGAAGACAGCTCCCAGTTCGACGGGAAGGTCGGCGTCGCGATCGGGTGGATGTCCGTATGCCCGTCGATGCGCAGCACCCAGTTGATCTCGCTCGGGATCTGCTTGTCGAGCTGCTGGATTGCCACGGCCAGCTTATCGAGCTCAAGCTTGCCATCCGGGTTAACCTCCGCCGAGCCGCTGGCGAAGAACACCTCGGCCTGGAACACGAAACGGTCGCCGACGATCTGGATATCGTCGCGATCCCCTAGAATTTTCCGCAGCTCGCCGAAAAAGTCCGAGCGGTAGCGCGACAGCTCCTGTACGCGCTTGGCCAGCGCCACATTCAGCCGCTGCCCCAGATCGGCGATGCGCGTCTGCGATTCCCGGTCCCGCTTTTCGGACGCGTTCAGCGCGTCCTCGAGGGCCGCGATCTGGCGGCGGAGCGCGGCGATCTGCTGGTTGAGCAGCTCGACCTGCGCCATGGCCTGCGAGGACAGCTTCTTCTGCTCCTCAGCCTCGGAACTGAGCGCGGCGATGCGGGAATCGGCGGATTTGCCCTTTTCGCCTTCCTCGCCCAGCAGCGCCTGCGTCCGGGCGCGCTCCTTTTCGGCGTTGGTGAGCGAAACCTGCATGCTGACAAGCTGATCCTCGGCGGATTTCTTGCGGGTGCGCTCCAGGGCCAGCAGCTCGTTCAGCGAGGCGATCTGCTTCGTCAGGCGCTCGAGCGCGCTGTCCTTGCCGGATGATTCCTGGGTAGCGAAATATTGCGCGATCATGAACATCGACATCAGGAAGATGGTCACCAGCAAAAGGGTCGAAAGCACGTCGACGAAGCCGGGCCAATAATCCTGGTGCGCCCTGCGGCGTCCTCTGACAAGCGCCATGTCTATCCAACCCCCACGCTATCGGCGCGCATTCGTCTTGCGTCAACGGTCGCCGCCGCTTCTGGGCGGGCGGACGGCGACGTCGCGCAAGATGGTCGCCAACTTGTTCTGTTCGCGCAGCACATTGGCCAGCGCATTCTGCTGGTGGGCCTGTTCGTCCACCCATTCCCGCACAACCTTCTGCTCCGCGCGCATTTGCTTGACCAGCCGGTCGATGCCACGCGACAGCTCCAGCATCGCCTCGCCGCTGTTGTTGCGCACCATGCCCTGCTCGATCTTCTCGGCCAGATCCGTCATGCTGCGCTGCAAATCGAGCAGGGCGAAACGAAGCTGTGCCGGCTGCCCCTGGTTGGCGACATTGGCGCTTTCAGGCGAGAGTTCGGTAATGCCGGACAGCCATTCTTCCAGCTCATTGTAGAAGCGGGTCTGCGCCTGCGAGGCCTGCAAATCGAGAAAGCCCACCACCAGCGATCCGGCCAGCCCGAACAGCGAGGACGAGAACGCGACGCCCATGCCCTTCAGCGGCGCGCCGAGGCCGTTCTTCAGCTCCTCAAACATCGCCCCGCCTTCGCCGGAGCCGCCGAGCGAATTGATCGTCAGGCCTACCGCCTGCACGGTCTGCATCAGGCCCCAGAAGGTGCCGAGCAGGCCAAGAAACACCAAAAGCCCGACAAGGTACCGCGTGGTTTCGCGGGATTCGTCGAGGCGCGAGCCGATGGAGTTGAGGATGGAGCGCATCGCGGTGGCCGAGATCGCAGCCTGACCTTGGCGCCGCCTCAGCAGCGTGGCCATGGGCGCCAGCATGACGGGCGAAGGCTCCACCGCCAGCCCTGGATCGGCGATGCGGAAACTATTCACCCAGCGTATTTCAGGATAGAGCCGCAGCACCTGCTGAAACGTGTAGATGATGCCGAAACCGAGCGTCCCGATAATCACCGAATTGAGCGCCGGGTTGGAACTGAATGCCACAACGATCGCGTTATAGAGAATAACCGCAATGAAAGAAGCCAGGGCGACGAACAGAAACATCCGCCAGACGAAGGTTTGAGGCTTGGACAATGTCTTGTAATAGGGTGTCTTTGTCATACTCGTAGAACGCCTCTGCAGCGGGAATGCCATGTCACCGCCCCCTTTGACACCCACTCATAGCCGATTTATCCACAGCGAAAAACCGCAAGTTTGCCTCGCAGCGGCCATACCACCCGCATGTGGCATGATCCGATGCTAATAGCGCTTGCTTGCGGCGGATCGGCAACTAGCGTCCCGCTTCGTCGTGCTCAGCTTCTTTCCAATATATCGCCTAAGTCTTAAGCACTTCTCCTGCGCGCGCGGAGCGGAGCCGCGTTCAAGCTCAAAGCAGTTTCAACAGGGCGCGGTGCACACTCTCATTTCCTGCAAGAATACTGCCAGTCTCCAACATGGTTTTTCCGCCGCTCACATCGGAGGCGAACCCTCCCGCCTCGCGCAGGATGACCAGGCCCGCCGCAATGTCCCAGGGCTGGATACCCGCTTCCCAATAGCCATCATAGCGGCCCGCCGCCACCCACGCCAGATCGAGCGCCGCCGCGCCCAAGCGCCTTATGCCCGAAACTGATGTCATGATGGCGGCAAGCTGGCGGAGATAGGCCTCATGCCCATCGCGGCCGCGATGCGGAATACCTGTCGCGATCACGCAATCGTCCAGCCGTGACCGCGCCGCCACCCGGATGCGCCGGTCATTGAAGAAGGCGCCCTTGCCGCGCTCTGCGGTAAAGGCGTCGCCATTGGCCGGATTGAAGATCAGTCCGGCGACCAGTTCGCCCTCGCGCTGGAGCGCGATCGAGACGGCGAAATGCGGGATGCCATGCAGGAAGTTTGTGGTGCCGTCCAGCGGATCGACGATCCAGACATGGCTCTTATCCGGCCCCCCGACCAGCCCGCGCTCCTCCATCAGAAAGCTGTAGCCGTGGCGAGCCCTCGACAATTCGTCATAGATGATCTGCTCGGCCCGCGTATCGGCGGCGGTGACGAAATTGCCGGGTCCCTTCAGCGAGACCTGCAACTGCTCCACTTCGCCGAAATCGCGGGCGAGGCTTCGCCCTGCCTTGCGCGCGGCTGCAAACATTGTCGTCATCAGCGCGGAGGCTGCCATCGGTCCCGATCCCTTGAACTGTTCGGCCCGCAAGGCCACAGGCGAGTAACGTGCCCGTTAGAGGTGGTGGCGGCGCATTTTGGGGCCTTCGAGGCGATCCGAAGGGCTTGTTCAGGCCATGGCGGAGGCGCTACTCGGCGCGGCGTATGTAGGTGCTCTCATTCGTGTCGACAACGATCCTTTCGCCGGCGACGACGAAAGGCGGCACCATGACCCGCACGCCATTTTCCAGCATTGCCGGCTTATAGGAGGCGGAGGCGGTCTGCCCTTTCACCACCGGATCGGCTTCGGCCACCGCCAGCGTGACCTGATCGGGCAGCGACACGCCGAGTGGCTTGCCCTCATAGCTCTCCACCGTCACGGTCATGCCGTCCTGCAGAAACGCGGCGCGCTCGCCGACGAACTCCTGCGGGATTTCGAGCTGCTCGTAGCTGACATTGTCCATGAACACCAGCATGTCGTCCTGCACATAGAGGAACTGGTAGTCGTTCTGCTCCAGCCGCACCTTTTCGACGGTTTCGGAGGACCGAAAGCGCTCGTTCAGCTTGGTGCCGTTCACCAGGTTCTTCAGCTCGACCTGCGCGTAGGCCGGCCCCTTGCCGGGCTTCACCGCCTGGGTCTTCACCGCCATCCAGAGCGAGCCTTGGTGTTCGATGACATTGCCGGGCCGGATTTCGTTGCCGTTGATCTTCATGATTTGCCGTTCGGATGTTTGCTCGCCGTTCACGCATCATTGGGGGGGTTCCCGGCGCGATGTCAAGGGTTGCAAAACACACGGAGATCGGCCAAGCCGTCGCGGCTCCCGCCTCCGGAGGCGCAATTTCCACCGGCATGGCGATGCGCGTCCCGCAGCACCTTGCCCGCCGGGCCGCCCCCGCGCAATGGGCGGCGCATCGAATGCAACTTATCGTGGAATTCAGCGACGGCAACCAACCGAACCGCGAATCCTGTGCCATAAGCTTATGGGCGCCGTTCCCTGACGGGGCAGCGAGAATGACAGGAAGAGTTCCCGCGAAAGGTGAGCGATGCAGGGCCAATCCAGAGTTGCATTCGCGAATTCATTACGCGGCCTCGCCGCCCTGGCCGTGGTGGCCTCGCATTATCTCGGCGTATTCTGGACGCGGCCCGACGCAGTCGGCAATCTGATCAATGCGCCGGTTATGGTCCTTGCGCCGCACGCCATCCCCGCCTATGTGGGCTGGCTCAACGCCGTGCCGCTTTTCAACTGGGGCTCTTACGGCGTCGCGCTGTTCTTCCTGATCAGCGGGTTCGTCATTCCGTTCTCACTGCGGGGCGCCAGTGCAGCAGGTTTCTGCCTGAGCCGCTGCCTTCGGATCGGACCGACCTACGCGATCGGCTTCAGCCTGTGCCTGCTCGCGATTGCGATCTGCAGCGCCTATTTCGGCACGGATTGGCCCTTCAGCCTGCGGGAAATCCTTATCCATTACATTCCGGGCATCCGGGATGTCCTGTTATCGCGCGGCATCGACGGGATCATCTGGACCCTCGAAATAGAGATGAAATTCTATCTCGTATGCGCAGTCTTCATCGCCTGGTTCCGCTGCGGGTCGCTCAAAGTCTTCGCCATACCGGCGGCGCTGTTCGTGTTCACCCTGTGGCTCAGCCATGCTGGCCTGACCCGGCTCAACCAGGCTCCCGTTCCCTATCGCGTCGCGGTTGCGCTGATTTTTGCGTTACCCCACATCATCTTCATGTTTATCGGCGTGGTGTTTCACTCTCTGTATACCGGCCGGATCGGCGCGCGAAACGCAGGCCTATTTGTCTTGGCATTGTTCGGCGGCTTTTGCCTGGAATGGGCGACCGGACCGCACGCGGCCTCCGCCTTCCTGACCCTGAGCTACGGCGTCGCCGTCGCGACCTTCGCCTTTGCCTATGCCTGTCCGCGATATTTCAAATCCAATCCCACCCTCGATTTCCTGGCGGACATCAGCTATCCGCTCTATGTCATTCACGGCGTGGCGGGCTATGCCGCCCTGCGGCTGCTGCTTGATCGAGGTGTCCAGCCTTCCGCGGCGCTGCTGCTGGTGACCGCGTCATCCCTGAGCGCCGCCTGGCTGCTGCACAGGCTTGTCGAGATGCCCTCGCAACGGCTCGGCAAGCGCCTTGCCGCCCGTCTCGATGCGAGCCGCACCGCCTCGCATTTGCGGCCCCAACCTCTCGGCGAAAACGTCGCCTTATGACCGCGCGAGGCTGCGCTGCTGATGCCGCGCGCCGAGATAGGCTTCGGTGCGCATCTCCATCATCCGCGAAGCCGTGCGCTGGAACAGATCGGCGCCGTCGCCCGCCGGGTAGAGCGCATCCGGCTCGGCCGCCGCCGATATGACGACGCCGACGCGCTGATCGTAAAGCGCATCGATCAGCGTATTGAAACGCCGCGCCTCGTTACGCCGGGCGGGCGTCAGGATCGGCACATGCTCGATGAACAGCGTGTGATAGTTGCGCGCGATGGCGAGATAGTCGTTCGCCCCCAGCGGCTTGCCGCACAAATCCTCGAAGCCGAAGCGCGCCACGCCCATTGCCGCTTCCGGCACCGCCACCTCGCGCCCCTTGACGGTGAGCGTCTGGGGCTCGCCCCGGTCGCGGCCGGTCATCACCCGCCAGAGCTTGCGCATCTCGGCGTCGGTCTCGGCGCCCAGCGGCGTGAAATACAGCGACGCGCCGCTGAGCCGGTCCAGCCGGTAATCGCGCGCCGCTTCCAGCTCCATCACCTCCATCCTGGCTTCGATCAGCTCGACGAACGGCAGGAAGAGGTCGCGGTTGAGACCGTTGCGATAGAGCTCCCACGGCGCCGAATTGGATGTGGCGACGATCACCGTGCCGCGCTCGAACAGCACCCCGAACAGCCGCCCCAGGATCATCGCATCGGCGATGTCGGTGACCTGCAGCTCGTCGAAGCACAAGAGCGGCGCCTCGCGCGCGATCGTCTCACCGACATGAGGCACCGGGTCGCCCGGATAGCTCTTGCGCGCCGCCGCGATCAGATCATGGGTTTCGCTCATGAACTCGTGAAAGTGCACCCGCCGCTTTTTGGCGAACGGCACCGCCGCAAAGAACAGGTCCATCAGCATGGTCTTGCCGCGCCCGACGCGCCCGAAAATATAAAGTCCGAGCGGCACCTCTCCGCTTCGGCGGGTGAAGAAGGAGAACAGGTCCGTCTTGGCCGGCGGCGTATAGCTGGCGAGGCGGTTGGCGAGCAATTGCAGCTTTTCGACCGCCAGCGCCTGCGCCTGGTCCCGTCCGATCTCGCCGGAGCGGATCATGGCGCGATAGCGCTCCAGCAAAGTCTCGGGCATTGGGGTCCTTGGGGCCGCGCCGGGCACAAGCGGAGCCCGTGCAAGCCAGCTACAACAGCCCTCGGCACAGCGCAACAGGAGAAAAGATGATTGCGGGTGGCCGGTGTCCTGACCTATGGAAGGCAAAAAGCACCGCGTTCGGAGTCCTGCATGAAGCCCACCCGCATCCTGCTGCTTGCCTTTGCCGGCCTCGCGCTTGGCGCAGGCATCGCGCGGGCCAATTGCTTCCCGGTAAAGAGCGATGTCGTCAGCCTTGGCGAAAAGGCGGCGCGGTTCTATGCCGACCGCAGCCTGACGAACGCCATCGACGACCAGAAGCGCTTGATCGAATCCACAGGAAGCCCGCTTGGCCGCATCGCCAGGGCCGAGCTGAACTGCCAGCCATTTCCGAACCTGATCGGCGCGGATGAGTGGCATTGCACCGGCGAGGCGAAGGTGTGCACCGGCGATGCAGCCAGCAAGAACCCGCCTCCGGTGAAGGCGGCGACGAACGCCGTCAGTTCGCGCCGCGCCAAGACGCCCGGTCAAAAGCCCGCAGCACGCGCCGCCCCGACCGTGACCGACCCCAAGCAATAGCCGTCTTGCGCGGCAGCAACAGGGGCCTGGCAAATGTCATGCGATGCGCGCGCCGATATTGTGCGAGCCTGGCGGCTCAACTACTTTGAGCCGCACACTTTTTCCACGGGGAACATCAATGCGGATCACATGCATGAAAGCCGCGCTTTTTGCGGCCGGTCTCGTTCTTGGCCTGCCGAACGCGGCGATGGCGAAGGCGTCCTGCGTCAAAAAAGCCGGCGAGGGCTGGGGCATCACCAGGGGCATTGCCGAATTCCAGGCCTTGGAAATCATCCAGCAGGTCACCGGCAACTGGCCGTTCCAGTCGGACCGGATCTCCAAGCCGGTCTATCGCTGCAAGGGCGGCGACGGAAGCTGGACCTGCATCGCCCGCGCCACCGTCTGCAAGACGTAGCCCGCGCGGCAAGGCGCTATCATCCTGCGTAAATTCAGCGCCCGGCGGCAGTCCCGACCGGGCGTTTTTGCTTGCCCATGCGGCTCAAATCGCAATCATGGCCAGCATGAGCGGACGCGAAACGGCAAGGCCATGACCGGTGATCTGGAAGCGCTGCGGACGGGCGGCAAGCGCGCGCTCGCCGAGGCGCTGGCGAGCGTCGAACGGGCGCCCGGCGCCTCGGCGATCGCCGAGCTGGTCGATGCAGCCTATCTGGCGCCGCGCGCCCAAGTCATCGGCTTCACGGGTCCGCCCGGCGTCGGCAAATCGACGCTGATCGACGGGCTTCTCCGCCTGTGGCGGGCGGAGGGGCGCACTGCCGGCGTCATCGCTGTCGATCCATCCTCGCGCATCACTCGGGGCGCGCTGCTGGGCGACCGCATCCGCATGCGCACCGCTCCGGACGATCAGGGCGTATTCGTGCGTTCGCTAGCATCGCGCGGACAGCTCGGCGGGCTGGCCGAACTGGCTTTCCCGGCAATCATCCTGATGCGCGCGGTCTTCGACCGCGTCATCGTCGAGACGGTCGGGGTTGGACAATCGGAAGCCGACATCTCCACCGTTGCGGACACGGTGGTGCTTTGCGTGCAGCCCGGCTCCGGCAATTCGCTGCAATTCATGAAAGCGGGCATCATGGAGATTCCCGACATCGCCGTCGTCACAAAATCCGATATGGGGCCATCAGCCAGACGCGCGCTCGCCGACCTGAAGGGCGCGCTCGGGCTGGCGAGCGGCGGTGACGTCGCCTGCCTGATGCTGTCCGCCGCCAAGGGTGAGGGTCTGGACGCGCTGACCGCAGTCTCGGATGCGCATTTCGCGCGGATGGCGGGGCCTGCGCTCGCAGCCCGCCGGCACGCGCAGGCGGAAGGCTGGCTGCGCGCCTCGCTGCTGCAACGCTTCGGGGAGGAGGGGGCCGCCGCCGCCGCGTCCGCTCTCACGCTGCCGCAAGGCGCGGCGCCCTTCGGCCAGGCCGCCGCGATCGCGAGCCGCCTGCGGGTCAGCTTCGCGGGCTAGAGGGAAACATAAGTCGCCCCCGGCAAGTCAGTGAGATGGCGACCGGCGCTGTGTGGTCGATATCCGCCACGGCATGACCGATGAATCGCAAATGGGTCTAGAATCTTTGCCTGCCGCGCTTCTTATCCGGAAGCCGCGGAACACATTTCAGGGAGCGGCCTAGCGTTACCGGCCTATCCCTCCGACGGAAAGAACGTCGAAGTATTGATGAGAAACACCCTCCTAACGACATGTATTTACTTGCGTTTTAGCGATTTCACCTGCATTGTTGTGCCGCATTCATTTTGAGGGTAGGCTGAATAGCCTCCAGAGGCGGGCATGTAAAGCATTCACTTGCGTAATTCGAACAAGACACTGCGGACATTAAGCTGCAGCAGTGCAAACCGACAGCGATCCGGTCAACGGGACGCGCAACCTGGGAGGAATCAATGGCAAAACTTACAGTTAACGGTGAGCAGCGGACCTATGACGGCGACGCGTCTATGCCGTTGCTCTGGTATTTGCGCGACGAGCTGGAGCTGACCGGCACCAAATTCGGGTGCGGCGTCGGCCTTTGCGGCGCTTGCACGGTGCATCTCGACGGCGAAGCGGTGCGCTCCTGCACGGTTTCTATGTCGGATGTGGGCGGCAAGGCGGTTACGACGATCGAAGGGCTCCACCCCAAGAACCAGCACCGGGTTCAACTGGCCTGGCAGGAGGTCAGCGTCCCGCAATGCGGCTATTGCCAGTGCGGGCAGATCATGCAAGCCGCCGCGCTGCTGAGCGAGAAGCCGTCGCCGACGGACGAGGAAATCACCGCCGCGATGTCCGGCAATCTCTGCCGCTGCGGTTGCTATCAGCGCATCCACGCGGCCGTTCGCGCCGCTGCGACAGGAGCGTGACATGACCAAACTCGACGCACATAGCGCAGTCCAGATCACCAATGTCAGCCGCCGCGGTGTATTGAAGGGTGTCGCCTCAACCGGCGCGTTTATCCTCGCCGTGCGGATGCCGGGCGCGTTTGCCGCCACCGCCGCCGCTCCGACCGCCGTCGCCGACATAGCTCCCGGCGCCTATCCGACTGGCGCGAGCGCCATGCCCAATGGCGTCGTCAGCCGATCCGAAGATCTTCGTCTCGATCGCCGCGGATGGCACCGTCAGCATCGTCGCCGCGCGGGCGGAAATGGGCACCGGAGCGGCCCGCACGACCCTGCCGATGATGGTCGCCGATGAACTCGAAGCCGATTGGGCGCGTGTGAAGGTTGTGCAGGCGCCGGGCGATGAAAAAACCTACGGCAACCAGGACACGGACGGCTCCCGCTCAACCCGCCATTTCATCCAGCCGATGCGTCAATGCGGTGCATCCGCCCGCATGATGCTGGAAAGCGCCGCCGCTGCCAAATGGGGTGTTCCGGTCGCCGAAGTGGAAGCCAAATTCCACGAGGTGTTGCACAAGCCGACCGGGCGCAAATTCGGCTATGGCGAGCTTGCCAAGGACGCCGCCGCCCTGCCAGTGCCCGAAGCCGACAAGGTCAAGCTGAAGGAGCAGGCCGCGTTCCGCTATATGGGCAAGGGCAATGTGCGCTTTACCGACCTTGTCGATATCACCACGGGCAAGGCGGTTTACGGGCAGGATGTCACGTTGCCGGACCTGAAATTTGCAGTCATCGCAAGGCCGGCGGTGGTGGGCGGCAAGGTCGCCTCGGTCGATTCGAGCGCGGCGGAGAAAGTCCCCGGCGTGGAGAAGATCGTCCAGATTCCCGGTACCGGGATGCCTGGCAAATTCGCCCCGCTCGGTGGTGTCGCGGTGATCGCGAAGAACACCTGGGCAGCCATCAAGGGGCGTGACGCGCTGAAGATCACTTGGGATGACGGCCCGAATGCGTCCTATAATTCCAAGGATTACCGCGCACATCTCGAGGAGGCGGTGAAAAAGCCCGGCAAGATCGAGCGCAATGTGGGCGACATCGATGCCGCGCTCGCATCGGCGGCGAAGGTCTTCACGGCAAATTACTATTCGCCCCATCTGGCCCACGCGACGATGGAGCCACCTGCGGCGACCGCGCGCCGGAAGGACGGCAAGTGGGAGGTCTGGGCTCCACTGCAAAGCCCAGGCGGCGCGCGCGACGACATCGCCAAGACACTTGGCGTGGACGTAGCCGACGTCACCGTGCACGAAACGTTGCTCGGCGGCGGCTTCGGCCGCAAGTCGAAATGCGACTATGCGCTTGAGGCGGCTCTTCTGTCCAAAGCGCTGGACGGCGCGCCGGTCAAGGTGGTGTGGACGCGCGAGGATGACATCCAGCACGGCTTTTACCACACCGTGACGGCCGAGCGCATCGAGGCAGGCCTCGACGCAAACAAGAAGGTGATCGCCTGGCGGCATCGCAGCGCGGCGCCAAGCTTCATGGCGCTGTTCATGCCGGATTCGAAGCTCCCAGGCGGTATCGAGCTGGGGATGGGCTTCGTCGACACGCCGTTCGATGTGCCCAACCTGCGGTTCGAAAGCGGCGAGGCGCAGGCTCATATCCGCGTCGGCTGGTTCCGGTCGGTGAACAACGTCGCGCATGCCTGGGCAGAGCAGTCCTTCATCGCCGAACTCGCGGCAGAACTCGGCCGCGATCCCAAGGACATGCTCCTGGAGCTGATCGGCCCGGACCGCGTTGTCGATCCACGCAACTCGATCAAGAGCGAGTGGTGGAACTACGGCGAGCCGTTCGAGAGCTATCCGATCGAGACCGGCCGGCTGCGCCGGGTCGCGGAGCTGGCAGCCGAGAAGGCCGGCTGGGGCAAGACGCTGCCGAAGGGCGAAGGACTCGGCATCGCCGCGCATCGCTCCTTCGTCAGCTACATTGCGACGGTCGTGCATGTGAAGGTCGGCGACAAGGGCGAGATCAGCGTGCCGCGCGTCGATACCGCCGTCGATTGCGGCTTCTGCGTCAATCCCGAGCGCGCCCGCTCGCAGATCGAGGGCGCCGCGGTGATGGGCATGACGCTGGCCAAATATGGCGAGATCACCCTGAAGAACGGCGCGGTCGAGCAGAGCAACTTCAACGACTTCCAGCTCTTGCGCATTAATGAATCGCCGAAACAGACCAATGTGCATATCGTTGAGAATTCAATCGATGTGCACCCGTCGGGTCTGGGCGAGCCGGGCGTGCCGCCTTTCACGCCCGCGCTGTGCAACGCGATCTTTGCCGCGACCGGCAAACGCATCCGGCAATTGCCTATCGGCGATCAGCTCGCCTGAGGCAAAGCCACCTGATTTGGGAGGGCGCGGATTTGGGTCCGCGCCCTCTATCTTTTCGAAGGGAATACCATTCGCGCTTCGATTCAATCGGAGCGCGGCATCCAACCCCGCGTCCGCTCGCAGCTAAGCCGAGATGGCGACCGGCGCTGCGTGGTCGATATCCGCCGCGGCATGGCGGATGAGGCCCATTTCGGCGAGCTTCGCCAGGATCGCATCGGCGGCCTGATCCGGTGAGAGGCCGAGCGTGTCGAGCGACACCTCGGGAGACTCCGGCGCCTCATAAGGGTCGTCGATGCCGGTGAACTGCTTCAGCTTGCCCTCGCGCGCCAGCTTGTAGAGGCCCTTGCGGTCGCGGCGTTCGCATTCGGCGAGAGGCGTGGCGACATGCACCTCGATGAAGCCGCCCAGCGGCTCGATCATTTCGCGCACTTCGCGGCGCGTCGCGGCATAGGGCGCGATCGGCGCGCAAATGGCGATGCCGCCATTCTTGGTGATCTCGGACGCCACATAGCCGATGCGAAGAATGTTGATGTTGCGGTGCTCCTTGGAGAAGCCCAGCTCGGAGGAGAGATGCTTGCGCACCACGTCGCCGTCGAGCAGCGTCACGGGGCGGCCGCCCACCTGCATCAGCTTGGCCATCAGCGCATTGGCGATGGTCGACTTGCCGGCGCCGGACAGGCCGGTGAAGAAGACGGTGAGGCCTTGGGCCCGGCGCGGCGGATGGGTCCGGCGCAATTCGGCGATGACGCTGGGGAAGGAGAACCATTCCGGTATCTCCTCGCCCTCCTGCAGGCGGCGGCGGAGGTCGGTGCCGGAGATGTTCAGGATCGCCTCGCCCGGCTGGATCTCGTCCGACGGCGCATATTGGTGGCGGTTCTGCAGGTAGACCATCTCCTTGAAGGGCACCATCTCGATGCCGATCTCCGCTTCGTGCTGCTTCACCAGATCCTGCGCATCATAGGGTCCGTAGAACGGCTTGCCCTGGCTGTCATTGCCGGGCCCGGCATGGTCGCGGCCGACGATGAAATGGGTGCAGCCGATAATTGCGGCGGATGAGGGCGTGCCACAGCGCTTCGCGCGGGCCGGCCATGCGCATGGCGAGGCCGAGCAGGCTGAGGGCAGCCTTGCCTTGCGGGTAATGCGGCAGCAACGCCTCATAGCAGCGCACGCGGGTGAAATGGTCGACATCGCCCGGCTTGGTCATGCCGACAACCGGGTGAATGAGCAGATTGGCGCCGACCTGCCGGGAGGCGCGCAGCGTCAGTTCCTGATGCGCCCGGTGCAGCGGATTACGGGTCTGGAACGCGACGATCTTGTCCCACCCCCATTGCTTAAACAGGGCCTTCATCTCGTTCGGCGTGTGGCGGCGCTCGCGGAAATCATAGTGGTTCGGCGCTTGCAGCCCGATGACCTTGCCGCCGACATAATGCGTCCCGGCTTTGTCATGCAGATAGCGGACGGCCGGATGAGCGGCATCGTTGGAGCCGAACACCTTTTCGGCTTCAACGGATTTATCGGGCTGCCAGATCGACTGAACTTCGAGAAGCGCCAGAACGACATATTCCGGGTCGCGCAGGGCGATGTGCTGGCCGATCTCGATTTTGCCGGCGAAATCGGCATTGACGTCGAGCGTCACCGGGATGGGCCAAAGCGCGCCAGAGGCGAGGCGCATGCCGTCCAGCACGCTTTCGTAGTCGGCGCGGTTGAGGAAGCCGCTCAGAGGGGCGAAGCCGCCATTCATGAGCAGTTCGAGGTCGCAAAGCTGGCGCGGGCTCAGATTCCAGGAGGGCAGCTCGCCCGCCCTGGCCTTTAGCGCGGGGAGGGTTTCGGCAGCCGCGAAGAGTTCGGGCGTCGACTCTAGCTGGCTGATGGGAAACAGGGTGGTGTGGCCGTGCAGACTGTCGCTCATGTTGTTCTCTTTACAGTGGCGAGTTCGCAATATCGTACGCTTTGTTCTGTTTAGCTAACACATCGGCGCGAAAAAACAAGGGCCTGCACGCGCTGTTTACGCGAGTGGCCTGCGCCTGAGGCACCCTGGGGGGAAATACGGAGAACTCTGCCGGAGCAAACTTACGATCTGTTTACCTTATGTTGACGGTTCCGGACATAAAGTTGCCTCAATTGAGCGGGTCAGCCACGGCACATCCCCAGCTGGAAGTCTGGAAATGGCGATATGCGACATATTGAGCCAAAATCGTGGCGAATTAGCCACAATCTCTTCGCAATTCGGCAGCCGCGTCAGACTGCAATGCTTGCGCCTTTCCGGAGTTGATGAGGTAATGGAAAGCAGTTTGGGCACGTCTGGGGAGCGGCATGGACGCTCGGGTCTTCTCCCCAAGACGCGGCGCATTCCGGCGGCTCGGTTTGCACAAGCGATCAAGAGATGGGAATGGCTTCCTTTAAAACTGGCATAGCGCCACGCCGCCTTCGGCATGCCCTCGCGTGCCTGGCGACGCTCACCGCGCCATCCATTTGGCAGGGCGGCGCCGAAGCGCGTGACCTGGTGTCCTGGCCGGGTCACCATCTTATTGGCACGATCATCGTGAAGACTTCTGAGCGTCAGCTTTATTACGTGCTGGGCAACGGTATGGCGCTTCGCTACGACGTCGCGGTGGGCAAAGAAGGCATGCAATGGTCCGGTGAGACCTTCGTGCAATCGAAGCGGCGCAATCCCGGCTGGACACCAACGCCGCGCATGCGCCGGGAGCATCCGGCGCTACCGGCTCATGTCGAAGCAGGGCCGCGTAATCCGCTCGGCATCCGGGCGATCTATCTCGGCTGGAGCGACTACCGGATTCACGGAACCAATGCTCCGGGATCCATCGGGCGGGCTGCGTCGAGCGGCTGCATAAGAATGCGGAACAGCGATGTCGCTGATCTGTTTGAGCGCGTCCATATCGGGGCGCCGGTCTATGTCATCAGGTAAGGGAACTCCGGTCCCCCGGACATAAGGGGCTGGAAGCGGCACGACGAACGGAGGTTGGAATGTTTACAAGATTGCTTAGAGTTGCGGTGGTTGCGGCTGGCGGTCTCGCCTGTCTGGCGATGGGCACGAACGACGCCCGGGCCGATTTCTTCGACGATTTGTTTGGCGGCGGCAACAGCTATTCGGGCGGGGGACGCACCAATGTCCGTTTCTCTCCCAATTACGGCGTCGGCCAGATCATCGTCAGCTTCGGCGATCGCCGGCTCTATTACATCAACGCCAAAGGGCAGGCCATCAGCTATCCTATCGCGATCCCGAAAGGCGAGGCGCGCTGGTCGGGCATTACCAGCGTGAGCGCGAAGAAGGTCAATCCCGACTGGACCCCGACCGCTGAAATGCGCCGGGACAACCCCAAGCTACCCGCCTTTGTGCCCGGCGGTCATCCTCGTAATCCGCTTGGCGTGCGCGCCCTGTATCTCGGCAGTTCGATGTACCGGATCCACGGCACCGACGCACCTTGGCTGATCGGCCAGGATGTCTCACATGGCTGCATTCGCATGCATAATGCCGATGTGATCGACCTTTATGAGCGTGCCCGCATCGGCGCGCGCGTGACGGTGACCTGGAACCATTTCACCACATCGTAAGGCGTGGGGCTTCCCAAGCTCGATGACAAGGGCCGGAGATTTCTCCGGCCTTTTCCATGCGCCTGCCATCAGGATTCGACGCAGGCGCATAACGGGTTTATCGAATACTCCATACTGGGCAGGGAGCGCTCCGCGCTTGTCGAGCGTTGACGATCAGTCTGTCAGGAAAATGGAGTTGCACGAATGCTGAACAACGTTCTCGCCTCGGGCCGGACCGCCGTGATTACCGGCGGCGGCAGCGGCATCGGTCTAGCCGCCGCGCGGCACTTCGCGTCGCTGGGCATGAATGTGGTGCTGGCGGACATCGAAGCGGCCGCTCTCGATGCGGCGCGGCTTCAGGTGGAGAGCGCCGGCAAGGGCGGTCGGGTGCTGGCGCAGCCGACGGACGTGTCGCGCCGGGAGGATGTCGAGCGGCTCCGCGACGCGGCGCTGGCGCAGTTCGGCGACGTGGCCGTGCTGATGAATAACGCGGCGATCGGCGCCAGTGGCGGCAAGCCCTGGCAGGACCCCGATCTCTGGCGCCGGCTGATCGACATCAACCTGATGGGCGTGGTCAACGGCGTCACCGTCTTCACCGAAGGCATGATGGCGCAGACGCAGCCCGGCCTCATCATCAACACCGGGTCGAAACAGGGCATCACCAACCCGCCGGGCGCGACGCCCTACAATGTCAGCAAGGCTGCCGTGCGGGCGCTGACCGAGCAGCTCGCCTTCGCGCTCGCGGCCGATGCGCCGCATGTGAGCGCGCATCTGCTCATCCCCGGCTGGACCTATACCGGGTTGACCGGAGCGGCGGGCGGCAGCTCCAAGCCCGATGGCGCGTGGACGCCCGAACAGGTGGTCGATTTCATGATCGAAAGCCTGGAGCGCGGCGACTTCTACATTCTGTGCCCGGACAATTCCGTCACCCGCGCCGTGGATGAGCGCCGCATGCAATGGACCGCCGACGACATCATCAAGAACCGGCCCGCTTTGTCGCGCTGGCGCGCCGATCAGGCGGAGGCATTCGCGCGGTTCATGGCCGAGTAGGTCACCGCGCGAAAGCAAGGTCGGTTCAGGTGGAAACGCGGTTGTCGCCCCGCCCACCCGAGCCGGGCCTGATGCGCCCGGCGATACGGGATTGGTCCCCCGCTCGCGCCTAAGCTGATCGGGTTACGAGAAAATCCCGATCGCCGGCTGGGTCATCATCAGCCAATAGATCACGAGCATGGCGGCAAAGGCGGGGAAGCCGAAGACGAACCAGGTGCGGAAAAGCTGATGGTAGCGCTCCGGCAGAGGCGTGCCGCCGGCGAGTGCGGCGCGGGCCAGGTCGCGCATGCGCATCTGCATCCAAACCACCGGCAGCCAGAAGGCGCCGATGAACAGATAGAGCGCGATCGAAAGCATGATCCAGCCCTCGGTCAGCGCGTGGCCTGTGATCCATGCCAATGCGAGGCCGGTGATCGGCTGGACCACGGCGGCGGTGGCGGTGAAGAGGAAGTCGGCGGTAACGACGATGCCCGCGACCGCGGCGATGACAGCGACATTCCCGGTGCGATGCGCCATCAGCATGAAGAATGCGATGCCGGCGCCTGTCCCCAGCAGCACGGCCGCGCCGATAAGATGCAGATATTTCAGCAGCACATAGGCCATCAGCGGTCCTCAAGGATGGCAATCGCGATCAGGTTCAGCACCAGGATGGGGATGGCCTTCAGCAAGGGTCCGAGCGGATCGAACCAGAGTTGCGGCAGCAGCGCCGAGCTGGCGACGAGGTAAAGGATGGTGATAGCCAGGGCCGCAATGAGCCCCAGCTTTGCGGTGCGCCGTATCGCAATCAGCGCGCCGATCATAATATCGGTGAGGCTGCCTGCGACGACGCAAAGGCCGGAGAGCGCGCCGGTGCCGGCCTCGCGCATCCATGCGAGCCCAACATCATAGGCGGGGCCGATCGAGATCAGCCCGGTGCCGATCCAGAACACGGGCAGGACGACGAAGAGGACAGGTTTGAGAAAATACAGGCAGGCAAACCAGCGCTCCTGCACCGAGGCCGGCTCGGCCGCGAGTGCGGCGGAGAGAGGGCGCGGCACGACGCCGGTCAGCCGCATCCAGGCTGCCGGATCTCCAACCGCGCCGCGCGCGAGTTCCCGGCGCGCTGTGGAGCGCATCGGCGATCTCCAGCCGAGCAGCCCGGCAAGGTCGCCTAGCCGATAGAGCGCCGCGCCGAGCCAGTGCGGCACATGCCAGAGCCGGGCCTCGCTCCATCCCAGCCAACGGCGATACGCACCGATAATCTCGATGAACGCGAGGCGCTCGGGAGCGGCCAGTTCCAGTGTGAGGCGGGAGGGCGCGCCGGGACGCAGGAAAAACTCGACGGTGTCGGCGATGTCATCGAGCTGCACCACTTGCAGGGGTGCCATGTCCGGCATCACCGGAAGCATGGGAAGCGCGGCAAGGCCGCGAAACAGCGCGCTGCCGCCATAGGCGGAGCGTCCGACGATGACGGCAGGCCGCAGGATCACCCAGTCCAGTTCGCGGCGCATCATCGCCTGATCGCCCCGCAACTTGGTGCGCGAAAATGCCGTCGGCGTTTCCACATCGATGCCAATGGCGGAAATCTGGATGACGCGGCGGATGCCCGCCTGTTCACAAGCGGCAAACAGCGCCGCCGGGCCGTGCTCATGCGCCCCGGCAACAGAATCGCCGGGGCCGTCCTGAAATACTCCGGCGCAGTTGACGACCACATCGATGCTTTGCAGATACGGCAGCCAGTCCTGCGGCGAGCCGGCGCGCGCCATATCGAGCGCGATCCAGCGGAGCTGCGGCAGCCGCCGTGCGGCGTGCGAAATGCCGCGTGCCAGCCCGGTGACGTTGTGCCCGCAACCGATCAGCCGAGCGACGACGGCCGCGCCGACCAGACCTGTCGCGCCGACGACGAGAACCCGCATCGGAGTCAAAGGCGGAAGCGCCGCATCCTGCCGGTCACGCCTTAAAGCGCCGCGTCTCGACATCGACCTCGCCGAGATACCAGTCGCGCGCATTCACCTCCTCGAACACGATCCAGACATCCTCCTTGGCGAGGCCCGTCGCTTCGACGATGGCAGCCGTGACCTGTTTGCTGATCGCCGCCTTTTTGCCGGCCGGGTCCGCCGCAATGACTTCCTTCACGATGCGGATGTTTACGAAGGGCATGCCGTTCTCCTTTTGATGCGCACAGCAGGGGCAGTGTAGATCCATAATCACGAACGGCTGGGTTGAGGAAGCCATTTCGATCCTCAACGGCGAGCTTTGCGGGGCTGGAGCAGCCGAGACAGGGTGAGTGCGTTGCCGCATGCCGCGCCGCGTGCGGTGTTGTCGAAGATGCACCAGCTCTGGCGCGCTTGGCTGGCTTGCGTCCGCATGGACGCTGCGGTGGCCGCGATATCCGCCTCCGAATAGGGCGAATAATAGAGGTCGGGCGAGCCGTGCAGGCGGCGGTAGACGAGGCCCGGCCAGCCGCCTGGCTCGGCCCCGCGCGGGACCGGGGCGGGGTCCGCCGCGACGCGCGCGATGCGGAACGCCGACAGCATGCGGTCGACGGGATCGGCGAACCAGGTGGGATGGCGCGGCTCGCAGGCCACCTCGCCGTCAAAGCGGACGCGGAGCGCTTCGAAGAAAGGCGCGGCAATCGACGCCTCGTAGCCAAGGCTGGGCGGCAGCTGGATCAGAAGCGGGCCGAGCGTTTCGCCAAGCACCTGCACCTCGGCGAGAAAGCCTTCGAGCGGCGCCACCGCGTCGGCAAGCTTTCGCTCGTGGGTGATCTCGCGCGGCAGCTTAACGGCGAAACGAAAGCCCGGCGGAACGCTCGCGGCCCAGCGGGCGTAAGTGCCCGGCTTGTGCGGACGATAGAAGGAGGAGTTGATCTCGACCGCCGTGAAGCGGGTTGCATAGCGCTGAAGGTGCGATCCTTCGTCTGAGAATTGCGTGGCATAGGCTTTCGGCACGTTCCACCCGGCGGTTCCGATCCTGACAGTGTGCTGCATGCGGCCGTGCCCCTTCGCGGCGCACTCGACCTTTGCCGCTTCAGGGGATAAGTCCATTCTGGCCCCGCGAGTTCGGCAACCGAAGGGTTCACGAAGCCGCCGCTGCTGGATTTCTTCATGACGTGCACCACCGCCGCCTATGCGGGCGAGATCGCGGCCTTCATCGACGCGGTCAAGGCCGGCCGCCGGTTCCGTCACCCCGGACGAAGCGAAGCGAAGATCCGGGGCCTAATCCCACCCACTCAGACGCCGGGGCAGCCCCTTGGGGAATCAGCACCACATCGCCCATCCCCGGCCGCCGCCGCGCCCTCGCCGAGCCTGTAGGGATCGAACCCGACATAGGTCCATCCGGCATTCTCCGGCGTGACATTCTGCACACGCCCATGCGCCCCGGCAGGTTTACTCGGAAGGCTGGGCATCGCTTTACTCGTCGGATTTTTCGACGGCGTCCACGGGCGATGGCGCCGCAGTAAAGGTGATAAGATACGCCCAGACGAAATAGACTATAGCGCCCGCCACGATCACGCCCCAATAGCTGTCGCCGTTCGACCACTCCCAGGCCAGCCAAGCCAAGAGCACCACCAGCACCGCGATCCGGCGCCACAAGGGCTTGAAAAATTCGCGGTCTCTGTCTCCCATGACCCCCTCCGTCTAAGCCAGCCCACCTTGCGCGAGGAACCGGACAACATTGTCGTGGCCGATCCTTGCATATTTCGCCGGCTCGGCCTTTTCGGGATCCTGCTCGGCCTCGACTACAACCCAGCCGGAATAGCCGGGCAGCGCCTTGAACACGGCGGCAAAATCGATGAAGCCGTCGCCGGGCACGGTGTAGACGCCGGCGAGCACCAAATCAAGGAACGACCAGTCCTGCCGCTGGCTCTGCCACATCACCGCTTCGCGGACGTCCTTGCAGTGCACATGGCTGATGCGATCCCTGTAGTGGCGCGCCACGCGCGCGGGATTGCCGCCGCCCCAGGTCACATGGCCGGTATCGAGCAGAAGATGCAGCGCCGGGCCGGTCATCTCCATGAGCCTGTCGATTTCGGCCTCGCTCTGCACCACCGTACCCATATGGTGGTGATAGACCAGTTGCAGGCCATGGGCCGCCATAAGACGCTCGGCGAATTGCGTCAAACGCCAGCCGAATTCAAGCCAGCGTGCGTGCTCCAGGACCGGACGCGCGGAAAGCGGCGTTCCCTTCTGGCCCTGCACGGTGTTGGACGTCTCGCAAACGATCATCACGCCGCAACCCATCTGCTTGAGCAGTGCGGCGTGATCCTGGGCCGCCTGCATCTCGGCGGCCACGTCCCGTTCCAGCAACTCGCAGGAATACCAGCCCGAGATAAGCGCGTGTCCGTGCGCCTCCAGAACCGGGCGCAGCTGTTCCGCCCGGCGCGGAAATTTGTTGCCGAGTTCCATGCCGGTGAATCCGGCCGCGCGCGCCTCGCTGAGGCACTGCTCCAGAGAGATGTGGCCGCCGACCTCCAGCATGTCGTCATTCGACCAACCGATCGGATTGGCGCCGATGCGGATCATTCACGTCCTCCGACCATTCCACTTGTTGTTGCGCTTTCACACATCAGCTCAACCGCCGCTTTTTCACCGCCTCGTCATAGGCCTTGCGGGCCTGCCGTACCTCTTCGCGTTCGCTCACCTCAGGCACTGCGACGTCCCACCAGTGGCCGCCCGCTTCGGTCGTGACCAGCGGGTGCGTGTCGATCACAATCACGGTCGTGCGGTCGTTGGCTTTGGCTTCCGCGAGCGCCGTTTCCAACTCGGCGACGGAGGCAGCTTTTACAGCCAGCGCGCCCATTGCTTCGGCGTGTTTGCGGAAGTCTATCTGGGGCAGCACCTCGTGCTTTGCGTCCTCGAACAGATTGTTGAAGTTGGCGCCGCCGGTGGCCATCTGCAGCCGGTTGATGCAGCCGTAACCGCCATTGTCGAGCACGACCACGGTCAGCTTGGCGCCGAGCATTACCGAGGCCGCAAGCTCGGAGTTCATCATCATGTATGAGCCGTCACCCACCATGACGACGACCTCTTCGTCCGGCTTGGCGAGCTTGACGCCCAAGCCGCCGGCGATTTCGTAGCCCATGCAGGAATAGCCATATTCGAGATGATAGGAGCCCGGCGCGCCGGCCCGCCAGAGCTTGTGCAATTCGCCGGGAAGGCCCCCGGCGGCGCAGACGATGGTTGCCCCGCTGCCGAAGACCCGCTGCACCGCGCCGATCACCTGCGCGTCGGACGGCAGCTCGGCGTTGCTGGCGGCCGTCACGGCGGCCGCCGCTTCCTGCCATTTGGCTTTGCCTGCCTTCGCCTTTGCGGTCCAGGCTTGTGGCGCGGACCAGTTCGCCAGCTGCGCCGCCAGCTCCTCCAGCCCGGCTTTTGCGTCGCCGACGACGGGGAGCGCACCGTGCTTGCCCGCATCGAAGCCTTGCGCGTTCAGCGCCACGATCCTGACGCCCGGATGCTGAAACAGCGCCCATGATCCCGTCGTGAAATCCTGCAATCTGGTGCCGACCGCGAGAACGAGATCGGCGGCTTGCGCCAGCTCGTTCGATGCCGACGTTCCGGTTACGCCGACCGAGCCCATATTGAGCGGATGGCTGTCCGGCAGCGCCGATTTGCCCGCCTGGGTTTCCATGACCGGAATGCCGTGGCTTTCGGCAAGGGCCGCAAGCTCCGCGCTTGCGGCTGAATAGAGCACGCCGCCGCCGGCGATGATGACCGGCGCGCGCGCAGCCTTAATGGCCGCCGCAGCCGCCGCAAGCTCGTCCATATCCGGCCGCTGCCGGCGCGGCATCCAGAGCTGCTCGGCAAAAAACGCTTCCGGATAATCAAACGCCTCCGTCTGCACGTCCTGGCAGAGTGCGAGCGTCACCGGACCGCATTCGGCGGGGTCGGTCAGCACCTGCATGGTCCGTCGCAATGCGGGGATGATCTGCTCGGGCCGCGTGATGCGGTCGAAATAGCGCGACACGGGGCGGAAGACGTCATTAACCGAAACCGTACCGTCGCCGAAATCCTCCGTCTGTTGCAGCACCGGGTCGGGCAGGCGGCTCGCAAAGACGTCGGCGGGCAGCAGCAGCAGCGGCAGGCGGTTGACATGGGCGACCGCCGCAGCGGTCACCATATTGGTGGCGCCAGGGCCGATAGAGGAGGTGCAGGCCATCATCCGGCGCCGGCCGCTCGCCTTCGCATAGGCGATTGCCGCAAGAGCCATGCTCTGCTCATTGTGCCCGCGCAATGTGGGCAGGTCCTCGCGAACCTGATACAGCGCCTCGCCGACCCCGGCCACGTTGCCATGGCCGAAGATCGCCCAAACGCCGGCAAACACCGGCAGCTTCTCGCCGTCGATGACAGTCATTTGCCGCGACAGGTAGCGTGCGACAGCCTGCGCCATCGTCAGTCTTATGGCTTTTGCCATTGTCTCCTCCCGCGCGGGCTCATGGATGGCCCGGCTTCCCATCATTGTTGCCATGGTTGCGCCGGTATCGCAATTCGCGGCTTTGAAATCGTGCTTGGCGGGCTCGCCCGAATGACGCGATGATGCATCGAGCACGATCGCGGGTTTGGCCGGCGGTCCAATGCGGTCAGGGAAGGAACAAGCATGGCGACGCAGAACAAGGTAGCGTTAATCACCGGCGGCGGCACGGGTATCGGGCAGGCGGCGGCTCTGGCGCTGCAGGGCGACGGATGGAATGTCGCCGTCACGGGCCGGCGAGCGGAGGAACTGGACAGGACCGTCCAGCTCGGCAAGCCGGATGGAGGCAAGCTGCTCGCGATCGCCGCCGATGTGTCCAGCCAGGATGATGTCAAACGCCTGTTCGCCGAAACCGTCGACGCGTTCGGCCGCCTGGATTTCCTATTCAACAATGCCGGCAGGGGCGCGCCGGCAATGCCGATCGAAGACCTGACGCTGGCGCAGTGGCAGGCGGTGGTCAATGTGAACCTCACGGGCACGTTCCTTTGCGCGCAGGAAGCCATCCGCATCATGAAAAGCCAGACGCCGCAGGGCGGGCGCATCGTCAATAACGGGTCGATTTCCGCGCATTCGCCGCGGCCGGGCTCCATCGCCTACACTGCGACCAAGCACGCCGTCACCGGCCTAACCAAATGCATCGCGCTCGATTGCCGGCCGTTCAATATCGCCTGCGGCCAGCTCGATATCGGCAATGCCGATACCGCCATGGGCGGGCGGATGAAGGCCGGCGTTCCGCAGGCGAATGGCACCGTTGCGCCGGAAGCGGTGATGGACGTGGCGCATTGCGCCTCGGCGATCCGCTATATGGCCAGCCTGCCGCTGGAGGCCAATGTGCTGTTCATGACCATCAAGGCGACGACGATGCCGTTCGAGGGGCGGGGGTAAGGCGGCGCTCAGGCGCTGCGCATGCGGCCGGGCGGAATGCCGTAGGCGCGGCGGAATCGGCGGGCGAAATGCGACCGCGAGGCATAGCCCGCCGCCTCGGCCGCCTGGGCGACGTTGCTGTGGCCGGCCACCAGCAGGTCGCGGGCGAGCTTCATGCGGCAATCGGCCATGATCTGCCGCAGCGACTGGCCCTCCACGGCCAACCGGCGCCGGAGGGTGGACGCGCCGATACCGAGTTCCCGGCCGATCTCGGCGGCAGTCCAATCTCGCGAAGGCTCGCCCAGCACCAGCCAACTCACCTGATCGGCAAGATTGCGGGCAAAGAGCGGCCGCGCCGCCGGGGCATCCCTGAGCAGCAGCAGCACTTCGGCGAGGCGGTGGTCCGCCAATTCCCTGGCGTAGCCGGTCTCGGACAGGGTGATTGCGGCATGGCCCAGCGCATCGACGAGGTCTCCAGTGAGGGGAACGCCGACATCGAAGGCAGCCGAGGGCGTATTCGACGAGGCCTGTATAGCTGCAAGCGGCGCGGGCAAAGCCGACACTTCGAGCAGCAGCAACTCGTAAAGGCCGCGCCGCTCATCCGGGATGTTCACCACGTCGAAGTCGAGACTGCCCGGGAGCACGAAAACCTCGCCGGGCTGCAGCTGCCGCACCGCGTCGCCCAGCCATATCTCCTTGTTGCCGCTCAGTACGATGCCGATCGCCGAATGCGGCAGCCGGACGGGCGCGAGGCGTTCGACCGTAAAGGCGCAATAGCTGAACAATTGCGGGCCGAAGGCGTATAGCCCGGCCTCGGCGGTGCCGCGCCTGCCGGCGGCCGCGAGCGGGTCCATCCGCTGAAGCAGACGCTTGCGCAGCGAAGCCTGTTCGAGTTCGGACGTCATACGTGCAAATCCCTTAAGGGTCTCAGGCTGCGTGATGAGTAACAGAAGAGCGTTTCGGGCTCAATCCTTGGCGCTTGCGGCCCACAGGCAGGCTTTCCAGCGTCTATTCAATACTGGACAGGATCGCACGCCGCCGATCTATCAGACCTTACGGAGAAGACATGAATTTCATCAAGCTTGCATCCGCTGCCGTCGCGCTGTTTGCGCTCGGCACGCCCGCCAAGGCCATGGACATGCGTCTGTGGCGGCTCGACTGTGGCACCATCCAGGTCAACGATCTCAACCTGTTTTCCGACACATACGGGTATCCCGGCGCTACGCGGCGCTTCACCGACAGCTGTTACCTGATCCAGCACGGCACCGACTACATGCTGTGGGATACCGGCCTTCCCGCCGCGCTGCTGGGTAAACCGATCGGCAAGGATCCGATGAGTCCGACCCTGACACAAACGCTGGCGACGCAGCTCGGCCAAATCGGCGTGCAGCCGGACCAGATCTCGATGATCGGTATCAGCCATTACCATTTCGATCATGTCGGCCAGGCGGCCACATTCCCCAAGGCAAAGCTCATGATCGGGAAAGCGGATCTGGACGCCATGAAATCGAAGCCGCTGCCATTTGGGGCGCAACGCGACCTGCTGGGACCCTGGCTCGACGGGCAGGCGCCCTCGGAGGCGGTTTCAGGCGACAAGGATGTGTTTGGCGATGGCAGCGTGACGATGCTTGCAATGCCCGGCCATACGCCCGGCAGCACCGCGCTGCTGGTGAGGCTGCCCAAGACCGGGCCAGTGCTGCTCAGCGGCGACGTTGTGCATTTCGAGGCGCAGCTCACCAACAATTACGTCCCGCCGTTCAATACCGACCGGGCTGCATCGCTCGCCTCGATGGACCGGCTGCGCGGAATCGTGGCGTCTCTGAAGGCCACCCTCGTCGTGCAGCACGATGCCGATGACATCGGCAAACTGCCCGCATTCCCCGGCGCCGCTGAATAATGGAAGGTCCGGGAGCGGCTGTAACACGGCCGCTCCCGTCCAGAAATGGAACGTGACAGGTTTGCTGCAAACCGTAAATGAGCTTTTGCCTCTTGGGAACTTGACCTCAGCCGGCCAAGCCTATAGGAACGTTCCAATGGCGTTGCTTGCGGAGTGACTCGTTGGCCGGCCCAAATTCCAGCGGAAAGAATCCGGTGACGATCATCGACATTGCCCGCGCGGCGGGCGTGTCGAAATCGACGGTTTCGCTCGTGCTGAACGCAGACAAGCGGGTGAGGCCGGCGACGCGCGCCGCCATCGAAGCGGCGATTAGCCGGCTTGGCTATGTCTATAATCGCGGCGCCGCGAATCTGCGCGGTGCAACGTCGAGCCTGATCGGCCTCGTCATCAACGACCTGACGAACCCGTTTTTCGCCGAACTCGCCGCCGGCATCGAAGACGCGCTGTTCCAACGGGACCTCGTGCCGATCCTGGCCAATACGAGCGAGAACCCGGATCGTCAGGCGCGTGTACTGAAGTCGCTGCGGGAACACGGCGTCGCCGGAATCATCATGTGCCCGGCGCGCGGCACCGACGCGTGGACCCTCGCCAATCAGTTGCCGCCATCCGTTCCCATCGTCATTACGACGCGCCGGATTTCGGGAAGCCCCCTGCCCTATGTCGGCGCGGATAACCGATTGGGCGCGCGTCAGGCCGCCGCCCATCTCGCCGGGCTCGGGCATCGGCGCATCGGATTTCTCGGCGGCGAGGCGAAAATGACCACCCATCAGGAGCGCGAGGCGGGTTGGCGCGATGCGCTCGCGGCAGCCGGAATTCCTGTCGATGAGAGCCTGGTTTTCCAGGGCGCGCCGACCCGGCGGGGAGGGTTTGAGGCAATGCAGCGCCTGCTGGCGACGCCGCGTCCCCCCTCCGCGGTGCTTTGCTACAACGACATCGTCGCCATCGGCGCAACCCGCGCCCTGCTCGATCGCGGCATGCTGCCGGGCGAAGATATGGGCGTCGTCGGCTTCGACGATATCGCCGAAGCGCAGGACAACGCCCCGCCTTTGACCACCATCAGCGCCGACGCCAAGCAACTCGGGGCGCGCTGCGCCGAAAGCCTGCTCAGCCTGATCAACGGCGAGGACCCCGCCAGTCTCTCCTATCTGGGCGAGACGCGGCTGATCATCAGACAGAGCTGCGGCGCGGCTCGCTTGGAAAGGAAAGCATCATGACAACAGCGTTGCGTTGGGGACTGATCGGCGCGACCACCATCGGGCGCGAATGGGTTATCGATGCGATCCGCGCCGAGGGCGGCGACATCGTCTCGGTCATGAGCACCGATGCCGGCCGGGGCCGCGACTATGCGGCGGAGCATGGCATTCCGCATTCGACCACCTCGCTGGACGATCTGCTCGGCCGGGCCGATGTGGTCTATGTGGCGACGACCAACGATCTGCATCTGGCCCAGGTGACCGCCGCCGCCAAAGCGAAGCGGCATGTGCTGTGCGAGAAGCCGCTGGCGCTGACCGTGGCCGATGCGCGCAAGATGGTCGAAATCTGCCGCGAAGCGGGCGTCGTGCTGGCGACCAACCATCATCTGCGCAACGCGGCGACCCACCGCGCGATGCGCGACGCGATCGCGCAAGGGCGGATCGGGCGGCCGCTCTTTGCCAAGGTGGCTCACGCGGTGCAATTGCCGCCGCATCTGCAGGGCTGGCGCATCAAGAACCCGGCGACCGGCGCGGGCGTCGTGCTCGACATCACCGTGCATGATGCCGACACCTTGCGCTTCGTTTTGGGCGAGGAGCCCGAAGCCGTGGTTGCCATGGTCCAGCGCAGCGGCCTCGGCGAGGGCGACATCGAGGACGGCGCGATGGGTGTCATCCGCTTCCGCTCCGGCCTGCTGGCGATGTTCCACGACGCCTTCACCACCGCTTTTGCCAAGACCGGCTTTGAAGCGCACGGCACGGCGGGCTCGCTCATCGGCGCCGATTGCATGGGACAGGGCGGGGGCGGGACGGTATTGCTGCGGACCGCTGCGGGCGACGAGATGCTGAAGATCGATCACGAGAACCTCTACCAGCGCTCGGTGCGCAACTTCCAGGCGGCGGTGCGGGGCGAAGGCGCGCCTTCGGCAACCGGCGAGGATGGCGTCCGCTCGCTGGCGGTGGCCGTCGCGGCTTTGGAGGCGGCGAAGTCGGGTTGCGAAACTGCCATCGATCCGGGGCTTTGACTCGCATGGGAACGCCCCGGATTCTCTCAGCCGCCCAGGCGGCCGAACTCATCCCCGACGGCGCCGTCGTCACGGTGTCGTCGTCCTCGGGTCTGGGATGCCCGGACGCTGTGCTCGCGGCAATCGGGCGACGCTTCGATGCAAGCGGCAGTCCGCGCAATCTGACGACGCTGCACCCGATCGCCGCTGGCGATATGTGGGGCATCCAGGGCATCGACCATTTGGCCAAGGACGGGTGCCTGGCGCGCGTGCTCGCCGGGTCCTATCCATCGGGGCCGTCGAAGGCCGAGCCGCCGAAAATTTGGCAAATGATCACCGGCGACCGCATCCCGGCCTACAACATCCCCTCCGGCATCCTGTTCGACATGCATCGCGAGGCCGCCGCCAAACGGCCGGGCGTGCTGACCAAGGTCGGCATGGACACCTTCGTCGATCCGCGCCGGGAAGGCTGCGCGATGAACGCCAAGGCCGCCGCCGCGCCCATCGCGTCGGTGGTGGAATTCGCGGGCGACGAATGGCTGTTCTTCCCGGCGATCATCCCCGATGTGGCAATCATCCGCGCCACCACGGCCGACGAGCGCGGCAACCTCTCCTATGAGCATGAGGGCGCCTATCTCGGCCCGCTCGATCAGGCGCTCGCGGTGCGCAACAATGGCGGCATTGTCATCGCGCAGGTCAAGCGGCTGGCGCAGGCCGGCACCTTGAGGCCGCAGCAGGTCTTTGTCCCCGGCATTCTCGTGGACGCGATCGTGGTCGCGCCGGACCAGATGCAGACCACGCACACCGCTTATGAGCCGGCGATCTCGGGCGAAATCTTCCGGCCGCTGGCCTCTTTCGAGCTGCCCGAATTCGGCATCGGCAAGGTCATCGCGCGGCGGGTGGCGCAGGAGTTGCGCCGGGGCGATGCGGTGAATATCGGCTTCGGCATATCCGCGCAATGTGCCGCGCATCCTCATCGAGGAAGGGCAGCATGGCGGCGTCACCTGGGTCATCGAGCAGGGCGCGGTCGGCGGCGTGCCGTTGCTGGAGTTTCAATTCGGCTGCGCTTCGAACGCCGAGGCGATCATGCCGTCGCCCTATCAGTTCACCTATTTCCAGGGCGGCGGTTTCGACTGCTCGCTCTTGTCCTTCCTCGAAATCGACCGGCAGGGCTCGGTCAACGTGTCCAAGCTGGGCGTGCGCCCGCATGTCACGGCCGGGGCAGGGGGCTTCGTGGACATCACCGCGCGGGCAAAGAAGATCGTCTTCTCCGGCTATTTCACCGCCGGGGCAGCGCTTTCCGTAGCCGATGGCGCTCTGGCGATCGGGAAGGAGGGTAAGGTGAAGAAGCTGGTCGAGGCGGTGGAGCAGGTTTCGTTCTCGGGACGGCGCGCCGTCGCCCAGGGTCAGGATATCACCTATGTCACCGAGCGCTGCGTCATGCGGCTGATGCCGGAGGGGGTGACGGTGACGGAGATCGCGCCGGGCGTCGATCTTGAGCGCGACGTGCTGGCGCAGGCGATGTTTCCGCTGCGCATCGCCGAAAATCTGGCGGTGATGGATGGCGCGCTGTTCCGCCCCGAACCAATCGGGCTGACGCTGGCGGCGCGGGAGGCGGGCCGATGAGCGAGCATGTCGCCCTTTCCATCGAGGGGCATCTGGCGCGCATCACCTTACGGCGCCCCGATAAGCTCAATGCGCTCGACCGCGCCATGGTGGTCGCGCTCGCCGACGCCGCGGAGGCCATCGAGGCCGCGAGCGGAGTGCGCGCCGCGATCCTGAGCGGCGAGGGCCGCGCGTTTTGCGCGGGCGGCGATATCGCGGCCTGGGGCGGGCTGCCGCCGCTGGAGATGTGGCGCGACTGGACGCGCGTCGGGCATCGCGCGTTCGAGGCACTGGCGCGGCTGCGGGTGCCGCTGATCGCGGCGCTCACCGGCCACGCCTTCGGCGGCGGGTTGGAACTGGCTGCCACCGCCGATATCCGCATCTTCGAGACCGGCTTCAAATTCGGGCTGCCTGAGACCGGGCTCGGCATGGTGCCGGGGTGGTCGGGCACGCAGCGCCTGGTGCGCCGGTTTGGAGCGCAGACGGTGCGGCGGATGGCGCTCACGGGCAAGATGTTCACCGCCGAGGAGGCGCTCGCATTAGGCCTCGTCGACGAGGTCGTCGGTCCCGGCGAGGCATTGGCGCGTGCGGAGGCTGTCGCTGCGGAGGTCGCGGCGCGCGGGCCGGTCGCGGTGCAGATCGTCAAGTCGATGATCAACGCGGCCGAGGGCGAAGACCGCGACGCCCCCATCGAGGGCATTGCCGGAGCGCTGACCGCCATGACCGACGATCTCGCGGAGGGCGTCGCCGCGTTCCGGGCCAAGCGCGCAGCCCAGTTTACCGGACGTTAGGAGACAAGCAGATGGTGCGGCGATGACCTCTGGGGCGCGGCCAGTCGCTCTTATCACCGGCGCGCGGCGCGGCATCGGCCGGGCTTGCGGCGAGGCGCTGGCGCGCGCGGGCTTCGACATCGCCGCCACCGATCTCGTGCTCGACGCGGCGAGCGAGGCCGCCCAAGCCGCCTTCGCCGAGGCAGGCGCTGAGGCGGCATTCCTGGCGCATGATGTCGCCGATATCGGCAGCCATGCCGGAATGATCGCTGCGGTGATGCAGCGCTTCGGGCGGCTCGACTGTCTCATCAACAATGCCGGGCGCGGCGCGGTGGTGCGCGGCGATCTGCTCGACCTGACGCCGGAGAATTACGACGCGGTGGTGAACGTCAATCTGCGCGGCACGCTGTTTCTTACTCAGGCTGCCGCCAGGGCGATGCTCGCGCATGGCGAGAGGGGCCATCCACGGTCGATCGTCACGATCACCTCGGCATCGGCGGAGATGGCCTCGCCCGACCGGGCCGATTACTGTGTGTCGAAAACCGGGCTTTCAATGGCGATGCGCAACTTCGCGCTGCGGCTGGCGCCGGAGGGGATCGCGGTGTTCGAAATCCGGCCCGGCATCATCCGCACCGACATGACGGCACCGGTGGCGGAGCGCTACGATGCGCGTATCGCCGACGGCCTTGTCCCGGCGCGACGGTGGGGCGAACCTGCCGATGTCGGCGAAGCTGTCGCGGGTCTTGCATCAGGCGCGTTCCGCTATGCGACGGGAAGCGTCATCTGTGTGGATGGCGGCCTGTTGCTGCCGCGTCTATAACGCCGCGACGAGGGAGGGAGCATGGTCGATTATGTCATTGTCGGCGGCGGCTCGGCAGGCTGCGTGCTGGCCAACCGGCTCAGCGAGGACAAGGACGTGTCCGTGATGCTGCTCGAAGCGGGGGGCCGCGACTGGCATCCGTTCTACGGCATCCCGGCAGGCTTTGCGAAAATGACCAAGGGCATCGGCGCCTGGGGATGGGAGACGGTGCCGCAGCGGCATATGCAGGGCCGGGTGCTGCGCTATACGCAGGCCAAGGTGATCGGCGGCGGCTCCACCATCAACGCCCAGATTTATACGCGCGGGCATGCGCTCGATTACGATGGCTGGGCGCGCGATGACGGCTGCGAAGGCTGGAGCTATGCCGAGGTGCTCGCCTATTTCAAGCGCGCCGAGGACAATCAGCGCTTCGTCAACGCCTATCACGCCCATGGCGGACCGCTCGGCGTCTCGATGCCGATTTCGCCGCTGCCGATCTGCGACGCCTATTTCCGCGCCGCGCAGGAGATGGGCATTCCCTATAATGATGATTTCAACGGCGCGCGCCAGGAGGGCGTCGGCTTCTATCAGCTGACGCAGCGCGGTGCGCGCCGCTCATCCACGGCCAGCGCCTATCTGGCGCCGATCCGCGGCCGCGCCAACCTGACGGTGCGCACCGGGGCGACGGCGACGCGGGTCGTGATCGAGCGGGGCCGCGCGGTGGGCGTCGAGATCGCGGAGAAGGGCGGCCTCAGCGTCATCCGTGCCGAGCGCGAGGTGCTGGTGGCCAGCGGCACCATCGGCAGCCCCAAGCTGCTGATGCAGTCGGGTATCGGGCCGGGCGACCACCTCAAGGCGGTCGGCGTGGCCGTCGTCCACGATCTGCCCGGCGTCGGCGGCAATCTGCAGGATCATCTCGATCTGTTCGTCATCGCCGAATGCACCGGCGAGCACACTTACGACAATGTCGCCAAGCTGCATCGCTCAGCTTGGGCGGGGCTGCAATACCTCCTCTTCCGGCAAGGGCCTGTCGCGTCGAGCCTGTTCGAGACCGGCGGCTTCTGGTGGGCGGACAAGTCGGCGCGCTCGCCGGACATCCAGTTGCATCTGGGGCTGGGCTCCGGCATCGAGGCAGGTGTTGCGGCGATGCCCAATGGGGGCGTGACGCTCAATTCAGCCTTCCTGCGACCCCGCTCGCGTGGAACCGTGCGGCTGGCGAGCAGCGATCCCATGGCGGCGCCGCTGATCGATCCCAACTATTGGGCCGACCCTTATGACCGGAAGATTTCCATCGACGGCTTGCGGCTGGCGCGCGAGATCATGAGCCAGGATGCGCTGAAAGCCTTCGTGCTCGCGGAACGGCTGCCGGGTCCGGCAAAGCTTTCGGATGCCGATCTGTTCGACTACGGTTGCCGGCACGCCAAGACCGACCATCACCCGGTCGGCACCTGCCGCATGGGGCATGGAGACGAAGCGGTGGTGTCGCCCGATCTGACATTGCGCGGCATCGACGCCTTGCGGGTCTGCGATGCCTCGATCATGCCGGCGATCATATCTTCCAACACCAACGCGCCGGCCATCATGATCGGCGAAAAGGCGTCGGACCTGATCCTGGGCCGCCGGCCGCTGCCTGTGGTGGCTTTGCCCGCGCGCAGACCTATGACCGTGGGAGCCGGATGAAACGCAACGAAGACATCGACATCGCCATCATCGGGTCCGGCATGGGCGGCGCGAGCTTCGCCGCCGGCATCGCGCCGAGCGGGGCACGCATCCTCATCCTTGAGCGCGGCGAACGCCTCGTCGACCACGCGGACACGCGGGACGCGCGGGCGATTTTCCAGCGCGGTGTATTTCGCCCGAAGGAGACATGGTACGAGCCCGGCGGCCAGGGCTTCAATCCGGGCAATTATTATTATGTCGGCGGCGCGACCAAGCTGTATGGCGCGGTGCTGATCCGCTATCGCGCCGAGGATTTCCGTCCCATCCAATATGCCGAGGGCGCCACGCCCGGCTGGCCATTCGACTATGACGAGATCGAGCCGTGGTACGGTCGCGCCGAAGCGCTGTATCAGGTGCGCGGACGGCTCGGCGAAGATCCGACGGAACCGAGGCATTCGAACGATTACGCCTTTCCGCCGGTGCCGGACGAGCCGGCCATCGCCGATGTGCGCGAGCGGCTGAAGCGCGCCGGAATGCATCCGTTCTCGCTGCCGCTCGGGGTCGACATCGACCGCTGGCTTGCCCGCGCCAAGACACCTTGGGATGCATTCCCCGATACCGGCGCCGGCAAGATGGATGCCGAAAGCTGCGGCCTCGCCAGCGCGCTCGCCCACGATAACGTCACGCTGGAGACCGGCTCCCGAGTGACGAAGCTGGAAACCGACCCGGCCGGCAAGCGCATCACAGCGGTAGTTTACGAGCAAAACGGTGAAACCGTCCGCATCGCGCCGCGCCTCGTTGTGCTTGCGGCGGGCGCGGTCAATTCGGCGCTGCTGCTGCTGGCCTCGGCCAATGCCGCGATGCCCACGGGCCTTGCCAATCGCGCCGATCAGGTCGGGCGGCATTTCATGAACCACAACAGCTCGGCGGCGCTGGCGATTCACCCGTTCCGGCGGAACGATTCGGTCTATCAGAAGACCATCGGCTGCAATGACTTCTATCTCGATGACGGACATGGTGGCCCGCCGCTCGGCAATGTGCAATTGCTCGGCAAGATTTCCGGCACCATCCTCAAATCGCAATTGCGCCGGGCGCCCGAGCCCGCGCTCGACCTGCTCGCCAACCGTGCGGTCGATTTCTACCTGATGAGCGAGGATCTGCCCTCGCCGAAAAGCCGGGTCTGGCTCGACGGATCACGCATCGTGCTCGACTGGCGGGCCTCCAACATGGCCGCGCAGAAGGGCCTGGTGGCGCGGATGCGCGAGGTGCTGCGCGCTGCGGGATTTCCCATCGTGCTGGTGAAGCCGTTCGACCGGCGCACGCCGTCGCACCAATGCGGCACCGTCCGCATGGGCGCCGGTCCCGCCAAGGCCGCCGTCGATCCCCATTGCCGCTCATTCGACCATGCCAATCTGTTCATCGTCGATGCGAGCGTGCTGCCGACCTCGGCGGCGGTCAATCCGTCGCTGACGGTGGCGGCGCTGGCACTGCGGGCGGCGGAGTATGTCCGCGGCAGCGAGCTGAAAGGTTAGGTTTACGCTCGGCTCACCTGCAAACGCTCGTCGCCCCGGCCCCCGGATTAGGGGTCCAGCATCCCAAAATCCCCGTGAAAACGGGGATCCAGTAAGCTATTGAACCTCCGATGCTGGATCCCCGCCTGCGCGGGGATTTCGAAAAGGAGTCTTCGTCAAAAAAATCATTTCGTTCTAATTCGGTCGCCGCGACTCGATGCGGGTTAGGATTGGTCCCCGGATCTCCGCTGCGCGTCGTCCGGGGCGACAGAACCCAAGGCCGGCCGCGCCGCGTCGGTTCATCTCGCCGTCACTGCGGCCGGATCACCAGCACGTCGCAGAGGCGTTGATTGATCAGGTCGGTGGTGACGCTGCCCAGGAGGGTTCGGCTCAGGCCGGTTCTGCCATGCGTGCCCAGCACCAGCAGATCGGCGGCGCGCCTATCGATCTGCATGGCAAGGGCGTTGCGCGGACCGCCCTGCTCGGCGATGGTCTTGACCGTGACCTGCGGCAGCCCGGCCTGGAGCGCCGCACGCTGAAAGAGCTGGCTTTCCTCCGATACGAGACTCTTGAGCTTTTGCTCCGTCAGGGCGGCTTCGTCGGTTCCGCCATCATAGGCGTGGACGAGGTTCAGCGTCGCCTCGGGGGCGATCAGCACCGCCGCCCGGATCGCGGCCCGCGACAAAGGCGAAAAATCGATGCCGACGACAGCCGTGCGATAGGGGACGCCCGCGGCGTTCCGCACCAGCAGCACTGGAACTTTGCTGTGTCCGATGACCGCTTCGGCAAGGGTGCCTTCGATGGCCAGGTTCTCGCGCAGCAGCCGGTCGTGCAGCCCGATGACGATACAATCGGCATTCGACATCACCGCCCGCTCGACGATGTCGGTGTCGGCGTTCCCGACCACCATGTCGATCGTCACATTGACCTTGTCGGCGAACGGCATCGCCGCCAGCTTTTCGCGAAGCACGTCTTCGCGGCTGGCGGTAATTTCGGCTTGCGCCTCGGGGGGCAGGCCCTCTTCCATCACATGCACGACGTCCAGTTCGGCCCCATGCGCCGCGGCGAGTTGCAGAGCGCGTTCGATCGCATGGTCGGAATGGCCGGAAAGGTCGGTGGCGACAAGCACCTGCTTGAGCACCGAGGTATAAAGCGACATGGCAAGGTCTCCCGCGAGTCGGATTTCGCTGATGTGAGTCTAATCGGGCTTATTTGCAGCCTCTGCAAGTGTCAGTGCTCCAGAATCGCCGCTAGACGCTTGGCAGGGTTGGGGATTTGGTGTGCAGCATCACGCGGCGGCATGATGATGTCAAAAATCCTGCCGTACCCAATCGGCAACAATGAGCCAAAAATGCTTCACCCGCCTGTTCATTAATCGTTTGAACGTGGCCTGTGCCGATGTCTTCCGATAAATTCGGCGCGGGGAAGCGGGGCAAGTGGGACTATAGCGACGGCCGCACCCCTCGCGCGGGTTTTGAGTGTTGGGGTGGCATGTCTCTCGTTTGTGACCGATCGGGTTCATTGGCGTCCTCGGTTCGCGCGAAGGTGGCGCAAATCAGCAAGGGCGCATTGGCCGCCATGGCGTGTCTGGCGCTATCCGCCTGTGCCTTCACCGACGGCACGGTCGACGGGCGCTACGATACGATCAACCGCAGCACCGATTCGGCGCGCAACCAAGCCATTCTGCTGAACATCGTACGCGCCAGCCGGGCCGAACCGCTGAACTTTGTGGCCTTCGCCAAAATCGGAGGCACCACATCGACCGGTCTGGGCGTGGGCCTGCCGTCCTTCATCGTCGGCCCGGATCGGGCTCTCAACCAGAGACAGACGTCGTTCGGGAACAGCACGCTGAACGGCAACGTATCCGCGAACAGCAATTTCGATATCGCGATCCTGGAAAACCGCGATTTTTACAGCGCCCTGCTGACCCCGGTCGACGAAGTGGAACTGAATTTCTTCGAGCGGCAGGGCTATCCGCGCGAATTGCTGTTCTGGCTGTTCGCGGACTCCATCCGCATCACCTATAAGGGCAAGACGGCGGAGTTCCGAAATGAGCCATCGGACGAGAAATCCTGCGAGTTCGTGCCGCAGCGCCGGTGTTTCGTGAATTATGTGGATGCCGCGATCGACACCGGTTTCCGCGTCGAGACGCGGGTGGTGCAGAAAGCGACAACCGGGTCGGATGGGAAGGCGAAACTCGTGCCCAAGACCGAGGCGCGGACGTGCTTCGATCCGGTGCTCGCCGACCGCGCGAGGCGCGAGGTGCAGCAGGGCTTGCGGACGCGGCAGCCGCGGCTGGCGGGAACCGCGGTCAATCCCATTTGCGGCAGATCGCCATGGCCGAAAGAGGACGACCGGCCATCGGCCGGCGGCGGCGGGCACGGGCCGTCGTCCGGGGCGGGCGAGGGGCTGTTGTCGAACCGGCTGATCATCCAGTCGACGCCGCCGCAAAAGGCAATCCCGGAGGCGCGGTCGGCGCGGGGTTTCTCGGCTCCGGCGCCGGTTGGAGATACGGCGAAACAGGAATTTGAAATATCGACGCGCTCGACCTACGGCATCTACCAATATCTCGGCCGCATCCTGGCCCAGCACGCGATGAACCGGGTGCGGCTGGACGGAACCGGCAAGGATGACGCCCAGGTTCTGACCATTGTCGAAGACGGGTCGGTGCCGTGCTTCACCGAAGTCGAAGATTTTGGCAAGCGCTATTGCGTTCCCGCCGAGGGCGCCGAGAACACCAAGCGGATCATCAGCCTGCTGGCGCAGTTGCTGGCACTCAAGACGCCGCAGAGCGACCTGCCGTTCACGCCGACGGTGCGGGTGACGCCTTAAAAGGAGTTGCTCGCGAGGTCGTCGCGGAGAATGTCGCGGCCGACATCGCGCAGCACGCGCTTGCCGCATAGCGCCAGCGTGAGGTCGAGTTCCTTGCGGATGATCTCCAGCGCCAACGTCACGCCCTCCCGGCCCATGGCGCCCAGGCCATAGAGGAACGGGCGGCCGATATAGGTGCCCCTGGCCCCCAGGGCGACCGCCTTGAGCACGTCCTGCCCGGAGCGAATACCGCCGTCGAAATGAATTTCGATGCGGTCGCCGACTGCGTCGGCAATGCGCGGCAGCATCGAAATCGAGGAGGAGGCGCCGTCGAGCTGGCGCCCGCCATGGTTGGAGACGATCAGGGCGTCGGCGCCGCTATCGGCCGCCATTCTGGCGTCTTCGACATCCAGGATGCCCTTGATGATCAGCGGGCCGCCCCAGTGCTGCTTGATCCAAGCGACATCGTTCCAGGACAGCGACGGGTCGAATTGCTCGGCGGTCCAGGCCGACAGCGACGACAGATCGCCGACCCCCTTGGCGTGTCCGACGATGTTGCGGAACGTCCGGCGGCCGGTGCGCGCCATGGCCATGCACCAGCCGGGGTGAGTCGCCATTTCCAAGATATTCGCCAGGGTCAGCTTGGGCGGAGCGGACAAGCCGTTGCGCAAATCCTTATGGCGCTGCCCCAGAACCTGCAGATCGACCGTGAGCACGAGCGCCGAGCAGCCCGCCGCCTTGGCGCGCTCGATCAGGCCGAGAACGAAACCCCGGTCGCGCATCACGTAGAGCTGGAACCAGAAGGGCTTTTTCGTCACCGAAGCGACGTCCTCGATCGAGCAAATGCTCATCGTCGACAACACGAAGGGGACGCCGAACGCTTCCGCCGCCTGCGCGGCCAGCATTTCGCCGTCGGCATGCTGCATGCCCGTCAGGCCGGTCGGTGCGAGCGCCACCGGCATGGCGACCGTCTGGCCGATCATGGTGCTTTCCAGCGAGCGGTTGGACATGTCCACCAGCACGCGCTGGCGGAATTTCAGCTTGGCGAAATCCTCCTCGTTGGCGCGATAGGTGCCCTCGGTCCAGGAGCCCGAATCGGCATAGTCGAAGAACATCTTCGGGACGCGGCGCCGCGCCAATCGCTTCAGGTCCGCGATTTCAAGGATCGGCTGCATGGATGGCCCCGTGTGCTGATTGCGGCGGCGGCAAGGTGCGATGTGAGCCGGGCGCGATCATGGACCGGCCAGGCAAGACATCGATGCCTTCAACTGCTGCCGCCGGCAAGGATGAAATAGGTGCGCGGGCCGGTGCGTGCATCCGGCGCCCGCGTGATAGGCCCGCTCAGCCGCTCAGCGCCGCCAGATCGGCCTTGAACAGCTCGCTCTCAGCCAGCTTGGAGCGCAGGCGCAGCCAATCCGTCTCCGGCAGCGCCGAAAGCGGCGGATGCATGCGCCGCCATTCCAGGTCGTGCTGCAATTCCGCCAGCAGCCATTTGACGGACGGGATCAGCGGAAACTCCGAAATCGTCGCCCGGATCGCCGCCGCCGCTTCCAGCGCGCGCGCCCCCGCCTCCGTGCCGCGTGCCTTCCAACCGCGCGAAACGATCGCGCCGGTGACATTGGTTCCAGCCGAAATGCAGCCGGCGAAATTCACCTTCGGCGCACGGCCCAGCAGCAACTCGGCGCCGGGGAAGACCGCGAGCGTGGGAAGGTGCTCCACCAGGGCCTTCGCGTGGTCGAGATCGCCGCTGGAATCCTTGATGCCGGCCAGCGTGCGCGGGAAACGCGCCGCCAGCCGCGCCACCAGCGGGATCGGGTAGGGGACCGCCGAAACCTGCGGGATGTGATAGAGATAGAGGCTCAAATCGTCGCCGCATGCCTCTTCTATGATCGTGGCGACATAGGCCTCAAGCGCGGCGTCGTCGATATTCTTGTAGTAGAACGGCGGCAGCAGCAGCGCGCCGGAGAATTTCAGCTCGCGGGCGGCGCGCGTCAGCGCAAGCGCATCCTGTAAGGCGGCGGCGCCGGTGCCGACCATCATCTTACTCATGGGCAGGCCGGAGGATGCGACGGCGCGCATTGCGGCTAGCCGCTGCTCCAGGGAAAAGCTCGTCGCCTCGCCGGTCGTGCCGAGAAGGTTGATGCCATCGCAACCGCCTTCATTCAGCAGCCAGCGGCAATGGCGCACCAGCCGGTCCGTGTCGATGGTCAGGTCGGCTTTGAGAGGCGTGGCGGCGGCGGCGAAAATTCCGGCAAGCTTATGCATAAGATCCTCGCAAAGGGTTCGCTCCGTCTTTTCTAATCGACATATTACAGCAAAAACAGCATTCGGCGACGTCCTGGCCTGAGAGCTTTCCGCCGATTTGCCCTGGCCGCGACGGTCCGATCCGGCCCGGCGGTGAATAACGGCGCCCGCGCGACGTTCCGCTTGATCCAGGCCGGCGAAAAGCATAAGACAACTCACGCATCAGGGGCCATAGCTCAGTTGGGAGAGCGCGTGAATGGCATTCACGAGGTCGTCGGTTCGATCCCGTCTGGCTCCACCAATTTTCCCAATGAGTTGCGCCTTGTCTCACTCGGCTAAGAGGCTGATGGGCAGATCGCGGGCTCCGGACATAATGCCAGATTAGACGCGCGACGTTCGTCGCGTATCACGCTTTCCTTTAGGAGGCGTGAATGGACATCGAAACTCGCACCATCATCGATTGCGTCTAAGGCCTTGAAGAATCCCGGCGCGCTCACGAACAAGCAGATCAAGACCGTGAGTGGTGCGGCACTCACCCAGACGCCGGATAAGAAGAGGCCTTCGAAGAAGAAATAGCAGCTCAATGCGCTGGCGCAGCTTTGGCCGCTGCGTCGGCATATCAGTAGGTCGCATGACGTTAGCTAAGCTAAAAGCTGATTAAAACCCAATTCGGGCAGAGAGTGGGAGAGTGCATCGGGCCGCGTCAAGGCATCCGGGGCGCAAACTTAACATGACGAAAAACGATGAAATTAAGCGACTCGCTTTGGAGTTACTAGAAGATGCAGAAATGTCTAAGAGTCCGTTTGAGAATGGGGTTTTCAAATCAGTGTCGGTGTGATTTACGCTTTCTATGTGGACACGACAGACGCGCGGCCGGATGGCCGAGATTGAGCGGCGCACGAAAGCGCTATCCGAGTGATCTGACTGACGCCGAGTGGGCGCGGATTGCGCCTTTACTGGCGCTGCGGCCAGGTCGCGGGCGCAAGCCGGGCGTCGATCTGCGCGAGGTTGTCAATGCCATCAGGTATATGGCGCGCTCTGGCGGAGGCTGGCGGATGCTGCCGAAGGATTTTCCACCCTGGCAGACTGTTTATTGGTGGTTCCGGCGCTTTGTTCGGCTGATGCTGTTTCGAACGATCCACGATGTGGCGCTGATGCTTGATCGCGAACGGGCTGGGCGCGAAGCAAGCCCGGAAGGCGGTGTTCTCGATAGCCAGACCGTTAAGGCTCCAGCAGCGCGGGAAAGGGGCTTCGACGGCGGCAAGCGGATCGTGGGACGCAAACGTCACATCGCCGTAGATACGGACGGGCGGCTCCTGATGGTAAACCTTACGCCCGCTGATCTGTCCGACAGCGCCGGAGCGCAGATGATCCTCGACGCTATTCGCAAGCGCTGGCCATGGCTCAAGCATCTGTTCGCCGATGGCGGCTACGACCGCACACAACTGTACGCACCCGGCGAGGGCCGTCTTGCAGGTGGGCTGGCGATGGTTCTTGGTGGTGACGCTTGATCCTTTCAGGAGATAGGTCCGTCACCATGTCTGGATATAGGTCTTCGCCGCAATTCGAGATGATCGCGTCGACCCGTCGTCGATGGACGGATGCGCAAAAGCGGGAGATCGTCGCCGAGATCGATGCGCCGAATGGCTCAGTCTCGAAGGTCGCGCGGCGGTACAGCCTTCACACGAGCCTTCTGTTTCGCTGGCGGCGCGATTTGGCAGCGCCGCGGCCAGAGCCGGCGCCATTGCGTGCGGGGGCGCCGACATTCGTGCCGATCGCTCTGACGGCGCCTTTGCCGACGCCGCCGGCTTGGGCTCTCACCGTGCCGCCGTCTTCGACGCCGATCGAGATCCTGCTCGCGGATGGCCGCACCGTGCGGACGGCAAGCGATGTCGATCCGCAAGCGCTGGCCCGGATCGTGGCGGCGCTGGAGGCGCTTCGATGATACCGGTTCCAGCGGGGGTTCGTGTGTGGCTGGCGACTGGTCATACGGATATGCGGCGCGGTTTTCCTGGCCTCGCCCTGCTCGTGCAGGAAACGCTGAAAGCCGATCCGCACGCGGGCCATCTGTTCGTCTTCCGCGGCAAGCGAGGCGATCTGGTAAAAATTATCTGGCACGACGGTCACGGCGCGTGTCTGTTCTCCAAGCGGTTGGAACGAGGGCGTTACCGCAACCGCCACTGGCTGGTTCAGGCACAGTCGAGATCGCGATCGGCGACGCGGTCGTGCGCATCCTCGGCCAGGTGGAGACTTCGGTGCTCGTCGCCGTGCTGCGTGCCGTGCGGAGGGCGTCATGATCACGGCGGGGGCGGAGATTTAGGTTCTCGTGGCGACGCGCCCCGTGGACTTCCGGAAGCAGGCCGACGGCCTCGCCGCGATTGTGCAGGAGGCGCTTGGCGCCAATCCATTCTGCGGCGCGGTCTATGTGTTCCGTTCCAAGAGGATGGATCGCGTGAAGCTGCTGTGGTGGGACGGGACCGGCATCTGCCTGATGACGAAGCGGCTGGAGAATGGCCAGTTCCGCTGGCCTCCCATCCAGGACGGGATGCTGAAGCTGTCGGCCGCGCAGCTATCCGCGCTGCTCGAAGGCGTCGCGTGGATGCAGGCAGAGCGCCGCGACGTCGTCCGTCCGAGTGCTGTGCAATGATCGCGCGGCATGACGACTCACCCACAAGGTCGATGATGCGCGCAGCGCCAGAATCAGCAACGCTCTGGCTCTTTCTCGGCAAAACAGCCGCCCCAAAGCCAGCGCGAACCATGATGGATGTGAGCGAAACGCTGCCCGAAAATATCAATGCTCTGCGGGCATTGATCCTGGCCGAGCGCGCAGCCCATGCCACTATCGTTGCAGAGCGCAATGCCATCAGCACCGAGCGCGACAAGCTCGCGGCTCGCAACGAGCGGCTGGTGGCGATCATCAAGGAGATCCGCCGCGCGCATTTCGGCCGCAAATCCGAGCGCATCACTGACGACCAGCTGGCGCTGGCGCTTGACGAGCTCGAGACCTCGCTCGCCAAGACCGAGGCAGAGGAGGAGAAGGCCGATCCCGCGCTCAAAACCGAGCGCACGCGAAAGCGCCGTGCCAGCCGCAACGAGAACTCTCGATCATCTGCCGCATGAAGAGGTGGTGATCGAGCCGGAGAGCAAGGTCTGCCCCTGCTGTGCCGGCGAGCTGCACGTCATCGGCGAGGATACCTCTAAGCGCCTGGACAAGGTTCCGGCCAAAGTGCGCGTGATCGTCACGCGGCGCCCGAAATACGCCTGCCGAAGCTGCGAGAAGACCGGCGCGGATGACGTCGCCGGCATCATTCAAGCCCCGGCGCCTGCTCGACTCATCGAGGGCGGCCTGCCCACCGAGGCCCTTGTGGCCGACGTGGTGGTGAGTAAGCACGCTGATCATTTACCGCTCTATCGGCAATCGCAGATCCTGGCGCGTCACGGCGTCAGCATCGAGCGTTCGACGCTGGCGCAATGGGTCGGCGCCGCGGCCGCCGAGCTGCAGCCGCTGCACGATCATCTTATCGATCTGCTCAAAGCATCGCCTCGGCTGTTTTGCGATGAGACGCGCTGTCCCGTGCTCGACCCTGGCGCCGGCAAGACCAAGACCGGCTTCATGTGGGCGATCGCCCGCGACGATCGGCCGTGGGGCGGCATCGATCCGCCTGCAGTGGCCTACAGCTATGCGCCCGGCCGCGGCGGCGAGCACGCTGTCAAATTGCTCGCTGGCTTCACCGGCGTTCTGCAAGTCGACGGATACTCTGTCTACAAGCAACTGGCTGCGCCGGCACGGCCTGGCGGGCCGGTGACGCTTGCCTATTGCTGGAGCCACCTACGAAGGCAGTTCTACGAGGTCTATGTCGGCGGCAATGCACCGATCGCGACCCAGGCGCTGGCGCGCATCAAGCCGCTCTACGATATCGAGGCCGAGATCCGTGGCCTTCCGCCCGGCATCCGGCGCGCAATCCGCCAGGAGCGCTCCAAGCCGGTGATCGAGGCGATGAAACCTTGGTTCGAGGCGAGCCTTGCCAAGGTGTCGAAGGGCAGCAAGCTCGCCAAGGCGCTCCGCTACGGCCTCAACCACTGGGACGGCCTCTGCCTTCTCCTGGACGACGGCCGCATCGAGATCGATTCCAACACCGTCGAGCGTTCGATCCGCGGTCTAGCTCTCACGAGAAAGTCATCTGGCCGACGCCAACCGAAGGCGCGGTGTCGATATCCCCCGCGCAATTGGGATATATGCTTGAGGGGATCGACTGGCGCGCGCCGCTGCACACATGGCGGCCGGAAATCGACGGGTGAGTGCGACGCCTCGGTGTGGCGCGCGCAGCTCACCTCAACAATTTCGTCATGGTGCTGATCAATGCAGGGCGCGAAGCAGCTATGCTCGCACCCATGATGTTCGATCCGACGCAGCTTCCGGACGATGTCGCGACGCTCAAGGCCATGCTGATCGCCGCGGCGAAGCGCGCCCATGACGCCCAGACCCGGGCGAACACCCTCGACGGTGAGATCGAAAATCTGAAACTCACCATCGCGAAGCTGCGGCACGACAAGTTCGGTTCATCCTCAGAGCGCGCGAGGCTGCTCGATCAGTTGGAGCTGCAACTGGCCGAACTGGAGGAGCAGGTTGCCCAGAATACGGCAACCGATGAGATTGCAGCGCTGCCAGCGGCCTCCAATGGCGAGCATGCCACGACAAGCAAAGAGCCACGCCGCCGCCCAGCGCGGCGACCGCTTCCCGCACACTTGCCGCGCGAACGCATCATCTATCCGCCATCGGCAGTCTGTCCATGTTGCTGCGGCACCAAATTCCGCAAGCTGGGCACGGATGAGACCGAGAGCCTGGAACGCGTGCCGGCACAGTGGAAGGTTGTCGTGCATGTGCGCGAGAAGGTCGCCTGCCGCAAATGCGATACGATCGTCCAGGCTCCGGCGCCGTCGCATCCGATTGCGCGCGGCCGCGCTGGGCCGAACCTGCTGGCCGAGATCGTGTTCGGCAAATACCGGGCGCATCAGCCGCTCAACCGCCAGAGCGACATCCACGCCGATGAAGGCATTGATCTCGATGTCTCGACCATGGCCGACTGGGTTGGTTCTACGGCAGCGACGCTGATGCCGATCAGGGACGCGATCGAGACGCATGTCCATGCCGGCGAGCGCATTCATGTCGACGATACGACAGTGCCGGTGCTGGCCAAGCATAAGTGTCAAATCGGGCGCGTATGGACCCACCTCCGGGACGACCGTCCGTTTGCCGGCAAAGCGGCTCCAGCCGCGATGTTCTACTACTCGCCCAATCGTGAAGGTGAGCATCCGGAGCGGCAGCTCGCGACCTACACCGGCATAATGCAGGCTGATGTGGATCAGCGTCAGCGAATGACCCCGCTCCAGCTGGGCAGCAGTACACGCACATCTGTCGGGGTAGAGCCAACCCCAGCTCCACAAATCTCAGCAATCACAGGTCCTAACGAGCCCAATACCTCGCGCAAAGCGGGGTCAGTTTTGGACGCCGATTGGGGGTCAACATTGCGAGCCGTTTGACACTCGTATTTAAAAATTAGTACGTCAGGCTTCTCGGACATTCATCTTCGTTTGTAACCCAGCTGTAACCCGGAGCGAATTAAACCGGAATAACCGGGCTGGGCGTTTCGAGACAAAATCTTTTAATTTCAATCGCTTGCATTGGTTGCGGGGGCAGGATTTGAACCTGCGACCTTCAGGTTATGAGATAGAAAATGGCGGTCACGCCCGCTTTCCTGGAATTTCACGGTTTTTCTCTATATTACTGATATAGAACGATATTTCCGGATGATAAGCTCTGAAATGACGCTATAGGCCGCACGGATATTCACTCCCAACTGTGCCCCAATTGTTCCCCAGAACGGCAGCGTCCTATAACAGAGGTTGTGGCCGTCATGCCGAAACTCAATAAACGCTTTATCGACGCTCTTAAACCCGAAGACCGCGACATCGACTATTTCGACGAGGCGCTTGCGGGGTTTGGGCTACGGGTTCGCAAATCGGGGCGTAAAGTTTATTTTGTACGCCAGCGCTTCAAGGGTAGCCAACGTCGGGTAACGATCGGGTATCACGGTGCGTGGACCGCCGAGACAGCCCGCACCGAAGCCAAACACATTCTGGGTGAACTCGCGACCGGGCAAGATCCAACAGAAGACATCCGCAAACAAAAGTCGGCGATAACAGTGAAGGCTTTGGGCGAGCGCTTTCTTAGCGAGTATGCGGATGTTCATCTGAAGCCGGCGACACGGCGTGAATATAGGCGGTCGGTCGAGATATTCATAACGCCGATAATTGGAAAACATGCAGTCCACGAGATCGAACGCCGGTCAATCGCAGAGCTTCATCACGGCCTCCGGCATATTCCCTATCAGGCTAATCGTACACTTGGAGTTCTGTCGAAGATGTTCAGCATGGCTGAGGTCTGGGGATGGCGCGCCGATAATTCGAACCCTTGCATTCGGGTCAAGAAATACCGCGAAGAAAAACGCGAGCGATTTTTATCGCCAACTGAGCTACGGCGCCTTGGCCAAGCGCTGGACCAAGTGGAAGCGGAATGCCCTTCGGCGGTGGTCGCTTATAGGTTGCTCTTGTTGACCGGCTGCCGTTTGGGTGAGATCCAGACCCTGCAGTGGAAGTTTATCGATTTCGAGCAGAAACAAATCCGGCTGCCTGAGTCGAAAACCGGTGAGAAGGTCATCTACCTGACAGACGAAACGATTGCAGTATTAAACTCCGTGCCGAAGCTCCGGGGAAACGCTTATGTTGTCACCGGCTCGAAACTCGGCGGATATTTAACCGATTTACAAAAGCCCTGGCGCAGAATCAGAAAGCTTTCCGGCCATCGACGATGTCCGCATTCACGATTTGCGTCATACATATGCCTCGCAGGCGCTCGCGCTTGGCCAGACTTTGCCGCTCATCGGCAAATTGCTCGGCCACACGCAGGTCCAGACGACAGCTCGTTACGCGCACTTAGCCGCCGATCCTGTTCGGCGCGCCGCTGCGGAAGTCGCGAGCCATGTCAAATCCGCTTTGAATGGCAACGCGGTCGGAGACGCACTATAATAAGATGAAGAGCGGCTGTCGGAGACGCTTAATTGACCGCACTTATCGAGAAACCCATGGGACGATTGATCGAGCTTTCCGCTGAAACCGAAGCCTTGGCGACAAAAATCGCAAAACAAAATGGGCAAACACTCGATGAGGTTGTCCATGATGCAATCATAACGCGCGCAATAGGCGCCGGTATCGCGCATCGGAAACGGAAATTGACGCCCGCTGAAAAACTGGCAGCGATCCAAGCGTTGTCCCGCCAACATGCCGAGCGTCCTACTTACGATACAAGGGGCATTGACGAAATCATCAACTACGATGAGTTCGGATTGCCTCGGTGATCGTACTCGACAGTTCAGCCATCATCGCCATCCTGTCAAGTGAGCCTGGCAACGAAAGCCTTCTTGCGATCGTGGCAAATACTGATCACTGCGCCTTATCAGCTTTAACATTCTTTGAAACTGCTCTTGTTCTATTCGCACGCAAGCGGGAAGCTGGGTTGCAGGATCTTGCTAAATTCCTAGAGTTTGCCGAAGCAGAAATCATTCCGTTCGATCATATCGCCGCTCGGGCCGCGCTTCAGGCTTTCAAGGCGTTCGGCAAGGGTATTCACTCAAAAGCTCGCCTGAACTTATGTGATTGTGCAGCTTACGCTTTGTCGAAAAGCCTAAACGCCCCTCTGCTGTTCAAAGGCCACGATTTCGCCGAAACCGATGTCGAAATAGCTCGTTGATTCCTTCACGCCTTTTCCCGGCTTTCCGCATCGCCGTAGTCGGATCATCCGCATTAGGCTTGGTGCCGGTTGAAACGACAAAGCCACAAAGTCTTCGAGGCTAAACCCCAGTTCTATCGAGCGATTTATCCAACCGAGCAGACGTGTTTGCTCGACGCTTGCGGCTGGCATTTTTCCGAAGTCCGTGGCGGAAAGGGACTTGCTATGGAGCGTAACGCCATATCCTCGGACGGAACCGAAATTGCTTTCGAGGTCGAAGGCTCCGGCCCGCCCCTCGTTCTCCTGCATGGCTTTGCCGCAAACCGGCATTGCTGGCGCGAGAAAGGCTATGTCGACAAATTGTCCGCTACGGGCAGGCAGATCATCCTCATTGACGCGCGCGGGCATGGAAGCAGCGGCAAGCCCCATCATGCGGCGTCTTACGCCCCTCACAAACGCGCCCAGGATACGATTGCCGTTCTCGATGCGCTCAGCCTCGCCGTGGCCGATCTGCATGGTTTTTCGATGGGCGGCTGGAACGCGCTCGCCACCGCTCGGACGTTCCCCGGCCGAGTGCGTAGCATCGCGATCAACGGTGCCCATGGCTTTGCACAAAGCCTGCAGCCATTTCGGGACGCGTTGGAGCAAGGGATGGAGGGGTGGATCGCTCACCTCGAGCGTGAATGCGGCCGCTCGCTTGGTACCAGACGCCGGGCGCAACTTCTCAGCAATGACGACAAAGCCTTGAAAGCCTGCACGGCGGACGACAGGCGCAATATCGCGGCAGATTTGCATGATCTATGGTTTCCGTCGCTGACCCTGTGCGGCGAAGACGAATTGTTTCTCGATGCGGCTAAGATTTTTGCCAAGTTCATGTGCGGCGCGTTCACAGTGCTGCGCGGCAAAAACCACTCAGCTGCTTTCGCTGCCAAGGACGAGGTTTGCGATGCGCTGCTCGATTTCCTCAACGAACTTGATCATGGACGGTTTTCACATCTGGTTCGAAGCGAACGCAGCGTAGAGGTCATCAGTGGCGAGGGCGTCGACGCCAGCGTTCCGAATTTTCTAATCGCGCCAGGAGAAGCAAACCAGCCTGATACCAAGCGACCGATCACGGTATCACCGTCTGGCAAATAATACTTTGATTACATTAAGCATTTACCGCAAAAATTAGAATTCGCCGTAAATCTGAATAGTCTTCCCTGCGCAGCCAAGCTTTAATTAGGGCCTTGCTGCTTTGAGAGAATATTCAAACAGTTCCCGCCGGCGTATGCGGCGAACGAGGCACGTCCATCCTCAATGACGAGGGGAGAATGATTGAAAACCAATTGAACGGCCATTTGCCGCCGATCACGGCCTACGATGCAATCCAGAACGTGCCCAAATGCGATATTGCCTGGGAGTTTCTGCGCCGCAACGCCGATTATGGCCGAGACGTCGAGCGTTTCGGCTCGGACGCCATCATCCGAGATCGGGATTGGCACGGCATTGCGGTCTATCGGCAGGTACGGATCTGTGCGACGGCGGCACGCTGGGGCCTTATTGGCTTGTGCGCGCCTAATGAGGCAGCGCCGGTCCAGAATTTGTTCTGGGCGATGGATGACGCCGGCATTCCGCCGTCGGTGCTCACGGTCAAGCGGCAATGGTGAGACGGCGGCGGCCCTCATTCGTACCAAGCCGCGTTTCTTGATCGATATTCAGAATAGAGCAACGCTGCATTTACGCATTGGAGGGATGGCGGTCAGGCTGTCCGTTTCGAACGAGACAGCTTTTCAGCACGGCAATGATCTCGCCTTCGTGATTAGTCACCGTGAGGCGCTCCAAAGCGTCGAAGGCATGTTGCGTGCGCTGCGCAAAATGGAAGATCCGCCGGTCTGGACAGCGCAACGCCTTTCGTTCCGCGATGCATTGATTGCGTTCGATAGAAAAAATGCCGGCCTGTGCTATCGCGACATTGCGCGCCAGCTGCTTGGCGATGCGCGGGTGGAAAAGGAATGGCAGATCGGCCATACGGTACTTAAAGACCGCATCAGGCGGGCGGTCAAACGAGGCGACAAGCTCGTCGGCGGCGGCTATCGTGTGTTTCTCTCCGCATGCGCGCCATCGCCTGATAATTCTTCGCGCCGGCGGGATCCAGCTGCGGATGTGGCGCCTGCTTATCGCCATCCTGGTGGCGTTTGCTAGAATGAAACGACGCCACTCCCCACCACAGTAAAAAAACCAGACAGTGAAACACATCCAAGATCACGAGGTGTGTTTTCATGACGACAGAATCTGAATCTCCGTATCTCACTCCGAAAGAAACGGCATTCTTCTTGCGGCTCAAACGCCGGACTCTCGATAATATGCGCTGGCTCGGCTATGGCCCGCGCTTCCGCAAGCATGGCGGCCGCATTCTCTATCATCGGGACGACGTGACCGCCTGGTCTGACGCGAGGCGCAGAAAGTCGACATCTGGCGAACGTGACTGAAGATCCAATACGTGCGCGCAGAATTGTAACGGTCATCGCAGCCGGATTGGGATTATTGGCGTGCCAAGACGCGGTGGCGCCGAAATTCTATCTCAATGCGTCGCCCAGTGCTCCACGCGGCGTTTATATCCTCTCGTCCGCAATCCCTTATGAACGCGGCGACTTCGTCATTGCCGCGCTACCGCCCGGCGCCGCCTCGTTGGCGGCCTCACGAGGCTATCTTGCCTCGGGCATCCCGGTTCTGAAGCGCGTTTCCGGTTTGAGAGGTGATCGCGTTTGCCGCGATGGTCTTTTGATCCGTGTAAACGGGCTTATATCCGCCACGGCAAAGGTCGCTGACGCTCGGGGACGCAGCCTGCCAGTTTGGAATGGGTGTCTACGACTTGGAGAAGACGACGTCTTTCTGCTGGGCGATCATCCCGACAGTTTTGACGGACGCTATTTCGGACTGCTCAAGCGCAGACAAATCATCGGCAAGGCAGCCCAGATTGGTGACGGGCCGGCGCATCCTGTTGAAGAACGATTACGGCAGGGTTTTTATCGCGTCGTCGACGAGGCAAAGACAGGTCGCGAGCCGCTCCCGCAGCAGCCCTAGAGCTGTTCGCGGCTTGTCTTCAAGGCCGAGCATCTTCTCATTGAGACAGACCCGGCACAGGCTTGCCAGATCGGTATCCGCTAGAACACCTTTCGTTCTAGCCTCGGCGATCACGGCCTCCGAAAACCCCATCGGGTCCAATGTCACCGTGCCGTCGGCGCGCAAGACGACCTCGAACCTAGCCTTTTCCAGAACCGCGCGTTCGACCATTTCGCCGTCGATCATAAGAGTAATTTCCCCTCCCGGATCGTTATGACGGGCGCAATAAGCATCCTCCCCATCATCCTCGCATGGACCAAATTGACGTACTCGTCGCGGCGAACTGCGTGACATGCACGATCCTCCCATTCAAGGCTTTATGTTTGCAAACTGCTTAATGCATCCTCGGCCAGAGTGACCATCCATTTTGTGCAAGCCGCTCTGAATGGCGATCCTTGTTGCAATCTTGAATAGGCGATTGTGGCACTGCAACCACAATCGTTTTGGGAGTTGCGGATTTTGCCGGCGGAGCCCGTGTGGCGGATTTAAGTGAGAGGATGATTGGGGTTTCGGGTGACGGGTGGAAGGTGAGAGGAGAGTGGCTCCTCCCGGCCCGTCCGGAGACCTCAACCATGGCTCAGGCCAAACTAACGCTGCATGCGTCCCGCGACATTCCCCTGAATAAGCTCGTTCTGTCCGAGGCCAATGTCCGGCGTGAGAAGGCTGGACAATCGATCGATATGCTCGCCGCCGATATCGAGCGCCGCGGCTTGCTGCAATCTTTGAGCGTCCGCCCGCTCGCGGACGCGGATGGCAAGGAGACCGGCATGTTCGAAGTCCCGGCCGGTGGACGCCGCTTCAAGGCGCTGCAGCTCCTTGTCAAACAAAAGAAGATGCCGAAGACCGCTCCCATTCCCTGCATAGTCAAGACGGACGGCCTTGCCGAGGAAGACAGCCTTGCCGAAAACGTCATGCGCGAGGCGCTGCACCCGCTCGATCAATTCCGCGCTTTCCAGACGCTCGCCGAGGCGGGGCAAGGGCTGGAAGCGATCGCGGCGACCTTCGGCGTCACCGCCGCGGTCGTACGCCAACGCCTGAAACTCGCAGCCGCCAGCCCGAAACTGCTCGAGGCCTATGTCGCCGGTGAACTCACCCTCGATCAATTGATGGCGTTTTGCGTCAGCGACGATCACCGACGCCAGGAGGAAGTGTGGGAGCGTCTTTCAAACGCCTACAACCGCGAGCCCTACACGATCCGCCGCATGCTGACCGAGGGTGCTGTTCGAGGCCACGATCGCCGGGCGCGTTTGGTCGGCTCGGAAGCCTATGAGAAAGCCGGTGGCGTCATCTTGCGCGATCTGTTCAGCACGGACGAGGACGGCTGGTTCGCCGATGCCGCTCTGCTCGACCGGCTTACCCTCGAAAAGCTGCAAGCGAAAGCCGACGATATCAAATGCGAGGGCTGGAAATGGGCGCAAGCCATGATCGATTTCTCCTATTCGGAGCGCTATCGCTACCGGCAGATTGCTGGCAAGGAGCAGCCCCTCAGCGACGAGGATCGGAATGAACATCATGCTCTCCAAGCCGAATATGAGCAGATTCAGGAGAGCCACGAAAGCGCCGACGAACTTCCAGCTGGCCAAGCCAAGCGGCTCGACGAACTTGAAGCGGCCCTCGCCCGGTTCGACGATCGTCCACTTGTTTACGAGCCTGCCGACATGGCTCATGCCGAAATCATCGTCAGCCTCTCCCACGATGGACAGATGCGAATCGAGAGGGGCTTCGTCAGGCAAGAAGACGACCCGCAACGCCGCGAACCTTCGAGCGCCGACCCAACGCGGGACGACAGCCGCGAAAGCAACAACGCCGAAGCGCCAGCAGTCCCGGCGAACGGCGGTGTTCAATCCGATGTTACGGGCGAGAACGAAACGGTCTCGGCTTCCCTGTCCGACCGCCTCATGGAAGAGCTTACCGCCTGCCGGACGCTGGCCTTGCGCGAAGCGCTCGCCGGTGATCCGGAGATCGCCCTTCTGTCGGTCCTGCACGCATTTTGTCTAAAACTGTTTTACCTCCGCATCCACGCTGAAAGCTGTCTCGAAATTGACGCGAGGGAAACTGGCCTCGACCGCCATGCGTCAGCAATCGCAACCATGCCGATCCAGGACCGCTTCGAGGCGCGCCGCCAGCATTGGCAAAGCAGACTTCCGGCCGATCCGGCGGATCTGTGGGAAGGGCTTTTCGCGTTCGACGCCACCGAGCGATCGGAGCTGTTTGCCTTCTCGGCGGCGCTGACCGTCAATGCGGTTCATGATGTTCACGATCGCCGTGGAAACATCGGACGCCACGCCGATCGGCTCGCCCAAGCGCTCAAACTCGATATGACCGGCGCCGGCTGGCAGGCCACCGCGGAAAGCTATTTCGGCCGCGTGACCAAGGCGCAGATTTTGGACAGCGTCCGCGACGCAAAGGGCCCTGCGGCCGCCGATCTGATCGCGCATCTGAAAAAATCCGACATGGCGCGCGAAGCCGAGCGGCTTCTGCAAGGCTCGGGATGGCTGCCCGAGCTGCTTCGCACTTGGAGCACCGAGGAGGAGGAGGAGGTGCAACAACCTCCCGTCGCGCCGAGACGAAACGCCGGAGTTGCCCGCCTTTCTTAACGAAGACGGTTTCGGCGAGAGCGCAGCGGCCAAGCCTTATGCGGTCGCGGCGGAATAAGTCGCGACAGCAAACCATCACATTTTCCCAAACGGCCCGCCCTCGCGCGGGCCGTTTTCATTTTCAGGAGTCCATTCCCATGAATTGGTATCGCCTTGCGCCTATGACGCTGAACAGAAGCACCGTTTTCATCGCGAGGCGCGCAAGCGTCTGAAACATCTCGCCGCCGAGCTCGGCTTTCCTCCCGGCAGCTACGATTTGCGATCGAACCTGGGTGGCATCGCGGTGTCCGGCGAGATCACGCTGCATCATGAAACCGTTTACATCCAGATCTGCCAGCCCGCTACCGGCCATGACACCGGCATCATGATCCGCACCTGCCAAGGCCGCCGCGATTATAGTGGCGGCCGCAATCATTTCGAGCCGTTAGAGCGGCTCGACGACATCCCTGGCCTCGCGGCGCGAGTGCGAGAGGTTATATCCGCTGCCGTGCCTTCGTCCGGGTGCCGCCGAACTTCCTGACCTGATCGCCTCACCCATGTGGCGCGTGCGATCCCCGCCGCCCCGAATCTTCCAAAAATCCTTTGGAGCTATCAATCATGACACTGCCCTTGACCACGGCAGCCTTTGCGGCTGCCTGCCTACCCGAATTGCCGCATCCGATTGGCAAAACCGAACCCAAAGCGCCGCTTCTGTTCGCGGCGGCGCAATCTCTGGAAACGCAGCTCAGCGCTGGCCAGACCATCGATGCGAGGGCGCTTCGATCGGCGATGGAAACCGCATTCGGCGCGAGCGACGCCAGACGGCGCCTGGCTGTGGAAAGACGCTTACGAGGCGCTGGAGAGCAGCTCAGCTTCTGTTTCTGCGCCGTCATGGTCCCGCGATGCCGAGCAAAGGCTGCCGGCTCGGCACGAGCGATGCTCGCCATGCTGTCCCGGCTATCGCGCCTTATACCCACCCAGACGCGGCGGTCGGAGGAAAGCCCAAGCGCTGCAACAATTTTCCACGCCCATCGAACTTGGGTTTATCGCGAGCGTCGCCGCGCGCCTGTCGCCATCCGATCTCGTGCTGGAGCCTTCGGCCGGCACAGGGCTGCTCGCCATCTTTGCTGAGCTGGCTGGCGCGCATCTGCATCTCAACGAGTTGGCCGAGCTTCGGGCTGGGCTACTCGCCCAAGCCTTTCCGCAACTCAGCGTCACACGGCACAATGCCGAGCACATTCACGACCATCTGGACGCGGATATTCAGCCCAGCGTGGTGCTGATGAACCCGCCATTTTCGGTGTCGCCGCAGGTCGATGCCCGGGTTACAGGCGCCGCCGCCAAGCATATCATCTCGGCCTTCGCCCGGCTCGTGCCGGGGGGACGGCTGGTGGCGATTACCCCGGCGAGCCTTGATCTCGACAGCCCAAGCTGGCGCACGACATTTGCGACCCTCGGACCTTCGCAGGTGATCTTCAGCGCAATCATTTCGGGGCGCGTCTATGCGCGGCATGGCACCGCCGTCGAAACGCGGCTGACGGTCATCGACAAATATCCAGCGGACCCCGGCCAGGCCCGCGCCAATCTTCTCATCGCACAGACGGCCGAGGAGGTGCTTGAGCTTGTTGAAGCGGATGTCCCGACCCGAAAGCCATTGGAAATCACCCCCAATCCCGTGAGATCGACATCAGTTGCCGCGCAGCTTTCGTCGGCCAAAACACCGCCGAAACGCTCATCCTCGAAGCCGGCATCCGGTCTGGCGCCCGATCTCGATCCAGCGAATGCGACCGAACTCGCCTATACCATCAGGCGCGAAACGGACGCCGATCGATCGCTGAGGCAGCGCCGCGCTCTACGAGCCTTATAGCCTGCAGCGGATCTCGATCCCCGGCGCCGCGCCGCATCCGACCCCACTGGTACAGTCCGCCGCAATGGCCTCCGTCACGCCACCCTCTCCGACCTACCAGCCGCATTTGCCGGCGCGGGTTCTGAGCGCGGGTCTTCTCTCCGAGGCGCAGCTCGAAAGCGTCATCTATGCCGGTGAAGCGCACCAAGCTTTTCTGTCCGGCTGCTATACCGTCAATGAAAGCTTCGACCGTTTAACGCCTGCCGCGGAAGCTGATGAGGGTGCGTTGCGCTTCCGGCGCGGCTGGTTTCTTGGTGACGGAACCGGGGCGGGCAAAGGGCGTCAGGCGGCGGGCATCATTGCCGATAACTGGATAAAGGGCCGCCACAAGGCCGTTTGGATCTCAAAATCCGACAAGCTGATCGAAGATGCTAAGCGCGACTGGGCGGCGATCGGCGGCGAGCCGCTGCAGATCGTGCCGCTCGCACGCTACCCACAAGGAACGGACATCCGTCTTGACGAGGGCATCCTTTTCACGACGTACGCGACATTGCGGACGGGCGAGGCGCGCAACAAGCCATCGCGGCTTGCCCAAATCCTTGCCTGGCTGGGCCGAGAATTCGAGGGCGTGATCATTTTCGATGAAGCCCACGCCATGGCGAATGCGGCGGGCGGTGCAAGTGAACGCGGCGACAAGGCTCCGTCACAGCAAGGCCTGGCGGGGCTGCGGCTGCAAAATGCCTGTGCTCAAGCACGCATCGTCTATATCTCGGCGACAGGCGCGACCACGGTTGAAAACCTCGCCTACGCTGCCCGTCTCGGCTTGTGGGGTGCCGGCGATATGCCTTTCGCCACACGCGGCGATTTCGTCGCGGCGCTGGAGGCCGGCGGCGTTGCGGCGCAGGAGGTTCTCGCCCGCGATCTAAAAGCGCTCGGCCTCTACGCGGCGCGCTCACTTTCCTATCATGGCGTCGAGGTCCAGATGCTCGAGCATGCGCTGACAGCCGACCAGATCCGCATTTACGATGCCTATGCGGATGCCTTCCAGATCATCCATTGCAATCTGGAGGCCGCCCTCGCCGCCGCAAATATTACGGGTTCATCGGGCAAGGCTCTGAACGCCCATGCCAAGGCCGCGGCGCGCTCGGCGTTCGAGTCGAACAAGCAGCGGTTTTTCAACCATCTGATCACGGCGATGAAGCTTCCTTCGGCTGATAGCGTCCATCGAGACCGATCTGGCCGAGGGCAACGCCGCGATCATCCAAATCGTCTCAACCAACCAGGCGTTGCTCGACCGCAGGCTGGCGCAGATCCCGGTTGCCGAATGGAGCGATCTTTCCATCGACATCACGCCCCGCGAATATGTGCTCGACTATCTGGCGAACGCCTTTCCGGTCCAGCTCTATGAAACCTACACGGACGAAAACGGCAATCTGCTATCGCGTCCGGTGGTGAACGGCGACGGCCAGCCGGTTCAATGCCGCGCCGCTCTTTGCTTGAGGGATGCGATGATCGAAAGGCTGGCGAGCCTTCCCGCCCTGCCCGGCGCCCTCGATCAGATCATCCAGCATTTCGGCGCGGCTAATGTCGCCGAGGTGACCGGCCGCTCAAGACGGATCGTCACGCATTGCGAAGCCGAATGCGAGCGCCTTGCCGTGGAAACGCGGGCCGCCTCGGCCAATCTTTCGGAAGCGCGATGCTTTATGGATGACGAGAAGCGCGTGCTTGTGTTCTCCGACGCGGGCGGCACAGGGCGCAGCTACCACGCCGATCTGGGCGCAAAGAACCAGCGCCGCCGTATCCATTATCTGCTCGAGGCCGGCTGGCGCGCCGATGCCGCGATCCAAGGGCTGGGACGCTCCAACCGCACCAATCAGAAGCAGCCGCCGGTGTTCCGGCCGGTGACATCGGATGTGAAGGCCGAGAAGCGCTTTCTCTCGACGATCGCCCGGCGGCTCGACACGCTCGGCGCCATCACCCGCGGCGCGCGGGCGACGGGCGGACAGGGGATGTTCCGGGCGGAGGACAATCTGGAAAGCGCCTATGCGCGCGCAGCGCTGCGGGATTTTTTCCAGCATCTCCATGCCGGCCAGATCGCAGGCCTGTTCCGCCGCCGAGTTCGAGGCTGCGACGGGCTTGACGCTCACCCAGGAGGGCGGTGGCTTGAAGGAAGACTTGCCGCCGATTTCCCAGTTCCTCAATCGGATGCTGGCCTTGAGGATCGATCTGCAAAACCGACTGTTCGAGGTCTTCGAAGCGTTGCTTGAGGATCGCGTTGAGGCGGCAATCGCGGCGGGCATCTACGAGCAAGGCGTCGAGACGATCACGGCTGAGCGCATGACCGTCGCCGAACGGCGGACGCTGTATACTCACGAGAGCGCGGGCGCCCAAACCAGTCTTGTAACGATCGAGCGGCGGCAAAAAACCAAAATATTGCACCTTGAGACGGCGCTTGAGCTGGCGGCGGGGATGAATGGAGCACTGCTGGTCAACGCCGTCTCAGGACGGGCGGCGGTCGCGACTTCGGCACCGGGTCAGCTTGACGCCGACGGGGCCGTCATTGTCCGCCGGCGGCTGCACCGTCCGAAATCCCGCGAGACGATCCCGGCGGAGGCTTTGGCGCAGTCCGAATGGCGGTCCGCCGACCTGTCCTCGTTCCGCCAAGCCTGGCAGACGGAATTGGAGACGATCCCGCCCTTCACCGACGACATGATCCATCTCATCACCGGGCTCCTATTGCCGATCTGGGACCGGCTCGGCTGCGGCAAACACGCGCTGCGGGTCTATCGGCTTGAGACCAACGAGGGCGAACGCTTGATCGGTCGCGTCATTGCAGCCGGAAGCCTTGCCGCAGGTGCTGGATAGCCTTCGGCGCTGGCCTGGAATACCGACGTTGACGCCGGAGGCGACCTTCATGGCGATCCTGCGACAGGGCAAAACTCTCAATCTCCAGAGCGATCTCGCTTTACGCCGGTCTCTCAACATGGGCGCGCACCGCATCGAACTGATCGGCTTTTCCGATAGCGCTGTGCCGCAGCTGAAAGTGCTTGGCCTGACCTCGGAGATCATCGCCTGGAAACTCCGGCTGTTCGTGCCTGCCTGCGAAGCGAATGGACCGGCGATTCTGGGGCGGCTTTTCGAGCGCTGGCCGGTTCGCCACTCCTCAGACCAATCGAGTGCTGCTTGATTGGACCTCGGATCAGCGGGGTTTTGTCATGCGCACAACAGCCAGCGACACGGCGCACGCCTTGGCGTGCAGCGCCGAAACAGGTTTGCCGTCATTATCTTTCCAATGGCCGCCGCGTCGGTCGATATTGGATCGTCGGCGATGTCTCAAATAGCCCCGGCCGCAGCCTGTTCGTCCGGCTGAATGGTCCCGAATGTGGCACTGGCGCACGTGGCAAATGGATGGACGCGGCATCAGGCGAGCATGGCGATCTCCTCGATCTCATCCGCCTCACTTCACGTCTCACCTTCTGAGAGACGCCATCAAGGAAGCGCAGCGGTTTCTGGGCCTCCTGCCGCCACCGATCACTCGATCAATCCCGAGACCACCAACAATTTCCTCGATCTCGACCTCGACGATGGCAAGCCGCATGCCGGCTTTATGCCGGCGCGCAGCCGCTTATCGGCACGCTGGTGAAGCCTATCTGCGTGCTCGTGGCATCGACAGCGATTTCAGCAGCGCCCACTCCGCTTCCACCCACGCCTCCTCTATCGACTGGCGGCAAGCTCCCCGATCTTTCCAGGCCTTATCGCCGCCGTCACCGACGCACATGGCTGCATCACCGGCGTGCAGCGTCTGTTTCTTGATCGCAAACATCCTCGTAAGGCCGATGTCGAAGATCCGCGCCGTTCGCTTTGGGGGAATCTGCTCGGCAATGGCGTGCGATTTGGGAGCACCGATACCGCTCTTGCCGCCGGTGAGGGCATCGAAACGATGTTGTCGCTGTCACCGGTCATTCCAAATCTGCCCGTCGTCGCGGCATCAAGTGCAGCGCATCTGGCCGCCTTCAATCTGCCCGCCAATCTCACACGGCTCTATCATCGTCCGGCGACAATGACGCCGCCGGGCGCTGGGCAGCGGCCCGTCTCGAAATCCGCGCTATCGAAATGGGCATCCCGTCGATCCTTCATCTCGTCCCTATCCTCAAGGACTTCAACGACGATCTGCGCGAATTTGGGGCCCAAGCCTTAGCCGAACATCTCGCGCTACAACTCGCCCCCGACGAGCGGACGAAATTGAGCCCTTCAGCTTGAACGATCGTAAAACAGCTCTCCGATGTCGCGCAGTCAGCAATAAGGCCTCCTCGGCGCCCGTCGCCGTAAGATAAGCGGCCGTGCGGGACGGCGGCTCTGCCCCCAAGCCGGGGACCAGGAGCGTCCCCTAAAGCGCCGCCGCAACGGGCTTGCGCCCGTTCTCCGCTGCGCTCCGACCAAAACATCACGCCATCCATGGCCCCATCCGGTGCGGCGGCGCTTTGCTTGGCGGCATCCGAGCGCCGTCACGGCCGCTCATCTTGGCGGCACAACGGCAGAAGGAGACCGCCATGAGCATTGATCTTCGCGACACTACAGATGAGCCGGAACAGCTGTCCGCGACAGCTCGGATTCTCGATCACCTTCCCTCCACGGTGGGCGTCTTCCCGGTGATCCCGATCCGAGGGCATTGCCCGACGACGACAAGGCGCAAGCCGCCCTGGGCGCCATGTTCGATGCGCTCGTTTCGATGATTGCCGGATCACGGCTCGAAGACGATGCGGAATCGCTGCTTTGGCCCGCCGTCAATATCTTCCACGCCGCTTCCATGCGCCTTCAGCACCATCTCGACGACAATGAACGCGCCCAAAGGCAAAGCCAGATCGAACAGGATGGCTCAGAAATTCGCTCCGTTGACCTCGAACGGCTGATTACTGTGGGCTGAGGACTTAAGCGAACGGCATGAGGCCTATCTCGCCCTTCGCGATTACGCCGCCACATTGTTCGCCTCGCACACCGGATCGAGCTGGCGACCGCGTAGCGGGTCGATGACCGCACACAAAACCCTCACTGCCGCCATGATCGATAGCCGCGATTATCTCGCCGCCAAGCGCCGCAAGGAGATCGAACCGCTACTGCCGACTGGCACCATGATCGCGGTCGCCGGCGGCATCGACTTCAACGAACACCGCCTGATCTGGAACACGCTCGACAAGGTTCGTGCCAAACATGCCGGCATGGTTCTCTTGCATGGCGGGGCCTCGAAAGGCGCCGAATACATCGCCTCCCGCTGGGCTGACAACAGGCAGATCCCGCAAATCGTCTTCAAGCCCGATTGGACCCGCTTTGGCAAAGCGGCACCGTTCAAGCGCAACGATCAACTCGTGGATAGCATGCCTGCCGGGCTCATCGTCTTTCCCGGCGGAGGTGTCGTCCAGAATCTTGCCGACAAGGCACGCGTGCGGGGCATCCGCGTTTGGCTCATCGATGACGGCGGCGCGTGAGCGCCGCGTGACCTTCGTCAATCCTCATCAGCGCCATGCACATTCTGCACGGTTTTTCGCGGGATTCCGTATCGCCCAACTGAGCACTCAGCGGCGATCCTGGAGAGGGCCAGCGCGAAGCAAAGTGAGACAAACAAACCTCCGAGATTAACCCGTGCGCCGGGGCATGGCGGGTTTTGGCCCGGCGCGAGCCCACCATCAAGCCCCAGCCCGCCCCGATCGCAAGGCCAGCCAAGCGCTAGAGGCCTCCGACCGTGTCGGGGCCTGATCGCGGGCTCCGACGCGCCGGGCCGTGCCGCCTCCGCCCCCGGCTTCGCGGGGGTATCATTTGGAGGAAAGTTTCCATGTCTCTCATCACCGCAAACCAGCGCCGCCTGCTTCTCCTGAACGGCATCGCCGCCGAACGCGATCCCCAATTCGATCCGTTCCCGGTGGTCAAGCTCACGGCCCATTGGAATGGCACGCTCTGGCTGCTGACCGAAATGGCGCCTGATGATCCGACAGGCTGTTCGGCCTGAAAACCATTGATGACGGCTCGCCGGAGCTTGCCTATTTCCGCCGGCAGTCTCGAAAGCCTCGCTGGGCCGGATGGCGAGCGTGTCGTTTCCGATGAGGCCTTCCTCGCCGATAAGACCTTGTCCGCCTATATCGAAGAGGCTCTCTATCGAAACTATCCACCCAAGCCGTAAGCGCGACTGGCCGCCGGGAACACCCGGCGGCTTTATACATGGCGGCACATCTGCGCGCGACATTCAGAGATTGCCGAAACGTCGCAACAGGACGGCGGAAGATTTTGATGGAATGCCCGTGACTTTGCCAAACCGAACCACAAGATCAAAATCGCGCAAACCCCTCCTCCGAAAGCGCCGGCCATCAGCCTCCTTTGACGGTCACGATCAGGCAGTTTGCCGTTGCCACGCAAGGATACCGGCGGGAGGCTCTGTGAATGGCTTGACGCGTTGCACACCGCCCCGAATTGCGGGTGTCGACCACGATCATCGGCTTGGGTGTGATGCGGATAGCAGTCCTCGCATTGTCGCTTCGCTGCGGTGGGATCTCCGTCGGGCGAGCCTCAAGCATCGTGCCGCCGACGTCGCTCCGATAGACTTCCGTGCCGAATGCCAAGGTGTCCTCCTCGCAATCGGTGGCCGCATTCGGCCGATGCGGGCCGGGTGCGATGGGCAATGTGGAGCCAACACCGGCTGCGCCTCGATCGTCTATGCCGCAACGGCGGCCTCCGGCTTTCTTCCCCTGGCGCAAAGTGAAAAGCGCCATTCCTCGCGGAAAACAAGAAAACCCTCGTGCCTGCCGTTCTCCGCTGCGCTGCGACCCTAAGGATCACCCCATGCCGCAAGCGCCATGGGGACCCCGACGGGTGCGGTCCGATCGTCTTGGCTCCTGAGACATGCCATCGCGGCCCGCGATCGGCGCGGACGCGAAATCAACCGATAAGGAGAAATGACCATGGCAATCATCGGCAGCTTCACGAAGTCGGGCGACGGCTTTACCGGCACGATCAAGACCTTGAGCCTCAAGGCCAAGGCCGAGATCAAGCCCGCCGAAAAACCGAGCGACAAGGCCCCGGCTTACCGCGTCTTTTCCAACCAAGTCGAGATCGGCGCGGTCTGGAAGAAGACCTCGAAGGAGGGCCGCAGACTATCTCTCGGTCAAGCTTGACGATCCGAGCTGGCCGCAGCCGGTCTACGCCTCGCTCATCGAGGCCGAAGACGGCAAGAGCCTCAACCTTCTCTGGTCCCGCCCCAACGGCGACTGATGGCCGGCGCCCCGTTCTTCGGAACGGGGCGTTTTTTTGCGCTGAAAAAGAGAAGAATATGAGGAGATCATCGGGGCGGCTGAAGATATGTTGAAAAGCGCTTGGTTCAGCGCAGCTCAGCTTCGGAGCGAACGTCAAAGTTGGAATTGAGTTCTTCGATATAGGCCGAGTGCCCAGAATGCAGGATCACCAGCATGTCCTCCGCCCGCGTCATGGCGACATAGAGCAGACTGCGGTCAGCGCCATTCGCACGGGTTTTGAATTGCGATGGAAGCGCGCCTGCCCAAAGCAGCACGACAATCCGAAATTGCAGTCCGCGCGAGCCCGCCATTGTAAGCATCTTTATGCTATCGGCCCACAGCGTCCCACGCGGTGTTTTGCGATCCAGCACAACCGCCGGCGCAAAACTGTTCAAGCGCTCGCAAAGCTTGTGCAAGGCGGCATCCGGCTGCTGCCAGGGATAGAGAATGGCGACATCACTTGCCCTGACACGCTGCCGGCGTCCGTTTATTTCGATGCCGCCGCGTAGCCAGGTTTCGATCAGGGCGGCGGCGTAGTGACATTCGTCGGCGGCGCTGTCCAGGCGGACAACAAGGGGCTCAGGTCCGTTCCGAATGGCGGCGTCCGGATCGACGGGCACCGCAAGAACACCGGTCTCGTATGTGCTGGCGCCAGAGGGCTTGCGGGCAAACAGCCGCGCGGCTCGCAAAATCTCGGCGGTGTTCCGATAGTTGCGGTCGAGGTCGAACGCTTTGTTGATCGTTCGCCCCGCGGCGTGAACACCCGCGTCCTTCCAGCTAAATGTGCGTGCACGATAGAGGGATTGGCTGCCGTCGCCGACGATCAGCAGATCGCCGGTCTCCGGCTCATGCAAGGCGAGCTTGGCACATTGAAACCACGGGCAAGGCCAGTCCTGCGCCTCGTCGATCAAGACCGCATCGAACCGGCCGCGATCCCCCGCACCGCTTTGCAATTTGACCAGCAGACGTTCGCCGAATGCGTCGTCACTCTCCTCGGGTGAAAACTCGATGCCATTTCTGCGTCCCCATCCGTGGAAGGTCAGGACCTTGACCTTTCCACAGTTCCTCAACGACATCGCCAGATGGGACGCAAGCAGCCGGTTGTAACAGAGCATTAGAATGCGCTTTTCCGGATCCTCGGAGAGGAGCTTGGCGCGTGCGATGAGCAGCACGGTCTTGCCAGACCCCGCCACGCCATAAACGATGCGATGCCCGGCTCCTATAGCCCTGGCATTGCGTTCCTGCCGCAGATCAAGGACAGCAAGGTCCGTGTCCGTTTCCTTGATGACGATGTTCGGATGGATAACGCTGCGCAAGACATCAACCTGCGATGGCGTCATTTTAGGAAATGGCCACCAGGGCTCGAAATATGATTTCAGTTTCGCCGCCAGCGCCTCCGCTCCGAGCGCTTCCCAATCGCCGAGTTCGTCCCTGGTAATGCAGCTGCCGCGCGGAAAAACATCCCCCAGCCCTCTCACTGAAGCCTCGAGCTGACTTCTGGTGATATTGCTGAGCACGGCAACATGGCAGAATGGAAAAGCGAAGCGGTTTGCGTACTGGCCGTCCGCTCGCATGAGCGTCGACGTTTTTCGGTGCTTACGGCATTCGTCCATCAGCCGATACATATAGTCCCGCGCCTGCCGGCTTGGATGTGCCTCAACCGCTTCCTTGCCGGAGCGATTTACGACAACCGAATGTCGAGTCCGCGCTGACAAGTTCAGATAACCGCCAGCCTTTTACCTCGATCACCAGCAAACCAACCTCGGGCAGGATGACAATAATATCGGGATACCGCCGCCGCACCACCGGCTCGTAATAGACAAGGCAATCGGCGGCAAGTTGCGCCAAAGCCTGAAAAACGCGCTTCTCGCCCTCGGGCTTGCCCGCGGGCAACCTGCCAGGGATCATCTGTGCCATGGCCAGGCTCCACTATCTCCGATGCCCAGATATACAACGACGCCGGCGCTTTACAGCGCGAGATTTCGAGAGCGGCAAGCGCCTATCACGCTTGCTCATGCCCTCGGCCTCCGCCGCCATGATCAGGCCGGCTTCGAGCGCGACGCTAGGCATGACCTGGTGGGTGCAGCGGTCCTTGGGCGCCCCAGCGATCCGAAGTGCAAGATTGCTTGCGCCGCTCATATGGCGATCTCCGGGACGCCGGCGTCGGTCAGCAGTTGAAAGAGGTCCGATACCCGACGGCGCTGGCCACGTCCCTGGCAGAACGCGAAGATCGCCCTCTGCTTCGCGCGCGACAACGCCACAAAGAACGTCGCTAGACCCTCGGGATTCCCTGGCGTGTGGCTCCACCAAGCCTGATCGTCCAAACCGACGAAGATGACCGTGTCGTACTCAAGGCCTTTGCTCTTATGGACGGTCATCAACGGAATTTGTGCGACGCCTTCGAGTGCGTCGAGACATGCCGACCAGCTCGCGGCCCCAGCAGCGGACGCCGCCAGGTGCAGCCCAAACGCTTCGACCATGATGGCTAGCAACTCTCCCGTTCCATACTCAAGAAAGGTTCGGGCTACCGCACCCAGATCGAGAAATCCGAAGAGACGACCAGCTATGCCCTGGCTGTTCTCCACCGTCGGCGCGACGCGCGCCATTTCTGTTCGAAGATCCCCCAGGAACACGGTGAGTTCCGCTTCGACCTTGTGACAAGCCAGCTCATCGTCGGGATCGACCGCGCGCAAGCTTAGGATCGCGTTCGACGCCAGCCGCCACGCGTCGGGCGCGCGCCGGAGCGCTCCCAGGCGGAGTAGCGCGATCGCGATGCGGGCGAGTTCGTCAGCCAACAAATCCTGCAGCGTGGTGCGGCCAAGCGTATGACTTTCATTTCGGAGCCGCAAGCCCACCTGGGCTAGCGGCTCCGAAAGCTCTGCTTCGTAGTCGTCCGACTTCTGTCGAACAAGTAAAGCGTAGTCGCGCGGTGACCGACCGCGACGCGCCATGTCCTCGGCAAGCCATCGGGTGAGATATTCGGCTTCGCCATCTCGCGTTTGACTGTTCCAGACCTGGGCGACATCTCCGTCCACGAGCTGAGCCGCTTGCGCCACGCCTGCGATCGCGTTCGCGTCCAGTGCGCGGGCGACCACATGCTGAATCCGCACGAGGCCCGGCGACGACCGAAAGTTGAAGGCCAGAGGGATCCGGACGGCGCCGAAATCCGCCTCGAAACGCTGAAACGCGTCGAGCCGCGCGCCGGCCCACGCCATAATCCGCTGCTTGTCGTCTCCCACTGCGGTCACGGCCGTCCGCCCGTCGGCGAAAGCCGACAAGAGGAAATCGTACTGCGCGTAGGTCGTGTCCTGGAATTCGTCGACGAAGACGAAGGGATACGTCGCCCGCAGTGCACGCCGAATGTGCGGGTTCGCCCTCAACAACAGCTCGGCCAGGCGGTTGAGGCCGACGAAAGTGAGCGACGCGCGCGCCCGCTCCCGGATTTGGCCGTGCCACCAACGATCGATAGCATGCTCCTCGCCAGACTGCGGCTCGGCGCGAATTAGCGGCAGGCGGTAACCACCTACATGTCGCGACTCGAAATCTCCTACGGCCAAGCCCACAATCGCGGCCCGCCATTGCGGCGGGGCGCCGAGTCGCGTCTGCTCGAGGAATCCTTCAACCTGTCGCCGTGTCGGGAACGCGATATCGTAAGGCCGACCTGGGCGCCAATCGGGCGGGATCGCGGTGGTGAAGCGGTCGACCAAGCCCTTGGTGAAGGCGTCAAATGTGAGCGAGACGAAGCGGTCCGCCAACTCGCGAGGACACCGCTGCCGCACTCGCGCTGCGAGATTGTTGGCCGCATCGCTCTTGAACGAAATGGCGAGAACCCGATAGGGCGGCGGACAAGCGCCTGTCTCGAGCAGATAAACCGCACGCTGCGCCAAGAACTCGGTCTTGCCGGCGCCGGGACCGGCAACAACACAGGCGCAGCCGGCCTGACGGAGCGCACGCCAAGCCTGGGGTTCGAGGTTCTCGATCCCTCCCGGTCGCCAGTCGTCCGGCCGAACGCGCGGCATGATCAGGCTTCCACCGGCGCCGGCGGATCGAGCCGCGCGACGATCGCGGCGAGCAGCGTGCGCAGCTCCTCCGGCGCGCCGGCCGCGAGATCTGCGGCCGCCAAGCCACTCAACACCCGGACGTGCGTGCTCGGTTTGCCGCGGCCGAGGAAGAGGTAGCGATACCAGCGCAGCAGCCCATCCTGGTCTGCAGCGTACAGTGCAGGCAATCCGTCGTCGCCGAGCACCGCCGTCCGTGGGTCGCCGCGGTTCGACGGTCCCTGCCGACCGGGTTCGGCCACCTGATACGCTGCAGGGAAAGCCCGCAACATCGAATAGTCCAAATCGAGCGGTGCGCAGAAGAACACGCCAAACTGGCGCAGCCACTTCGCCCAGGCATCAAGACTATTGGCGTCATCGGCGGCGAGGCGATCAAATGCAGCGAGGTTCGCGGCCGGGCCATCGGCGTGAAGGTGCTCACCGAACAATGCAGGAGGCGTGACTCCATTCTCTAGTAGTTGGGTGCATGCCGTCTTTATACGCCCCCAACCGCCTCCGGCCCGACCCCAGTCAAGGTCCAGCAGCGTCGCGTAGGGAACATCGAGGTCCGTTAGGAGGCGCCAGAGATGGTTCACATGCCGGCCGCCGAGCGGAACGACGGCCACGAACGAGCGGTCGATCGCGAAGCCGAGCGCGTCGGCCAACCGCGGCAACACGACTTCCTCCGAGGCGCCTTCGCCCAACACCGCGAAGCGCGCGAAATATAGCTCCGGATAGGTTCGCACTGCCTCGCGCACAAATTTGGATGCCGCTTCCAGACCTTCAGGCAGCCGGATCGGACGAACCTCCGCCGTGCGGTCGGTAGGATCGAGGCGAAAATGCCGGACTTGTGTCGGGTCGATGCGCGCGAGAATACTTGACGAGTGGCTGGAGATCACCGCTTGTGCGCGCCTCCCACGTGTCAGATCTTCGATCTGCCGGATGATCCGCGACAGATAAAACGGCGCGAGATTGTTCTCTGGCTCCTCGACCGCAATCAGCGTGAGGGAAGGCAGCGGGACACCGTCCGCCTGGAAGCCGATTCCAGCCGGATCCGCAGCGATTCGCGCTTCGACATCGAGGATGGCGGCCGTCATGGCGAGATGGAAAAGCGAGCGCTGACCGTCGCTGAGATCGTCGATGCTGCGTTCGCGACCGGCTTCGTCGGGATGAAAGACGACCTCGACCTTGCGGATGAACTCCTGAAACCGCAGATCGAGCGGCCGAAAGACAGGCGTCGTGTCGGTGCCGGCGCTGTGCACCTCCTGCCAACGCTGCTTGACCGCCGCGGCCACGAGATCGACGGCGGCCTCTCCGCCGAACGCCTCATTCAAGGTGGCTCCGGCTTCGGCGAAGACGTCCTTCACTTGCTGCGACCAATCGATGGCCCGCCAAAGCCGACCGCGCAGGAACGCCGTCACCTGCGAAACGCCATCACGCGCCGCGGGAACGTAGATCATCTGGACGCGGGCGCGGTCGATCGCTTTCAACTCGATGCAGTCGGTCTCGGTGAAATCGCCGAATGTTCGGATCGCCCAGAATTTCTGTTCGATGGCGCCGTCAAGGGAGCCGTCTTCAGTCCAGGTCGCCTGCAGGCGTAAGCGGCATTTCAGCCTGCCGGCGTCGTCCGCTGCCATCTGGTGGAAGAACTCTGGCACGGCTGCGTTGTCGCCGTCTTCTACATCGAGCTCGGGAAAGGCGAGGATCGCTTCGATCACGAAGGCCCGTTGCCGAGTCTGTGCCGCCTCAGCTACCGGCACGTGGAAGTCCTGACGCCGCAGGCGGCGTTGGTCGCCCGTCACCCCAAACAGGCGCAGCAGCGCCTGCATGACGGCCGTCTTGCCCGCGCCGTTTAATCCTAAAAACGTGGTCAAACCGGGCGCAAGGTCGATTGCTCGGCGTTGGGGGCCGAAGCAGCGAAAATTAGTCAAGAGCAAGCGTTCGATAAACATGAAAATAGCGGCATGCCGCCCCCCGAGGAATGAAGCCTTGACGAGAAAGATATGTAAGATTATCTTACCATGAGTCGGATAAAGGAGCAACACTTATGGACGCTGCCACGCTCAAGGAGAAATTGATCGCCGTGCTGGGCCAGGTTCAGGCTGACAGCGGCCTTGAATGCCCGTTGCTTGCCGGCTCAACCAAACCAGTCGACGATATCCCGAAATTTGATAGCAAGGTCTGGCCCGTTGCCACCACCATCCTATCTAACGAGATCGGCGCCCCGATCCCGAACGACGTGAACATCTTTGTCGACGAGACGACCAAAATGTCGCGCTCGATCGACGAAGCCGTTGTTTTCGTGTGCGAACTGCTGGAGAAGCAGACGGAAAAAGGAAGTGGCTGCCGCATGAATGACACCGAAAGCGCTAAGCGTGCGCTGATCGCCGAACGTCTGAAGGAGGCGCGCAAACTCGCCGGCGTCTCGCAAGGCCATGTTGCCAAACTTCTGGGCCTGCATCGGCCATCGATCACAGAAATTGAGGCGGGCAACCGCCGAGTCTCAGCCGACGAACTAGTTCGTCTTGCCGAGATCTATGATGTTGGCGTCACATGGTTGCTGGGTGAGGCGCCGGACACGCTCGACGCCCAGGACCCCCGGCTTGAACTCGCAGCGCGCGAACTTACCAAGCTCAAGCCGGACGACCTTGACCGCCTGCTCAGGCTTCTCGCCGCTATGCGCAGCAATTCCACTCCGGACGCCGAGGGGGGAATCAGTGATGAATTCGATGCGAACCACCAAGTCCAATACCAATCGTCGCGCGCTTGCCACCCAAGCCATGCAGACGGCGATCGCTACTCGGGCAAAAGCCAAGCTCGACCAGCATGGCCCCGTCTGCATCTACGGGCTCTCCGAGACGCTCGGTGTCACGGTGCGTTTCAACAATATCAACATGGAGGGCATGTACCAACGCGGCGCGCCGCCGCGAATCCACCTCTCGGCGCGCCGCCCGCTGGCGCGGCGCGCCTATAATTGCGCGCACGAGCTCGGCCATCATGTCTTCGGCCACGGCTCTTCGATCGATGAGTTGCGCGAGGAGGCCAAGGAACATCCCTGGGAAGACCCCAAGGAGTTCCTCGCCGACACTTTTGCGGGCTTCGTCCTGATGCCGATCATGGGGCTGCGCCGTGCCTTCGCGGCGCGCAGCTGGACGCCCGAGACCGCAACGGCCGCGCAAATGTTCACGATCGCCTCCGATTTCGGTGTCGGCTACGGGACGCTGCTCACCCACCTCTCTGTCGGCATAAACATGATCCCGCAGGCGCGCGCCGCCGTGCTCAAGCGCGTCACGCCAAAGGCGTTGCGCGCCGATATCCTCGGTGCCCTGACGCCGGAGCCTTTAATCGTCGCCGACAGCCACCGCGCGGGACCGACCCTCGACGCGGAGGTGAAGATGTTGTTGCTCCTTCCGCCTGGAACAGAAACAACTGGCGCCAGCCTCGCCTTCGAGCGCGACCTGCCGAGCGGTCGCTTATTCCGCGCGGTTCGGCCTGGAATCGTTCGTGCAATCGCCGACAGAGGCGCTTGGGCGGCGTTCGTTCGCATCGCGCCCGAGGCTTATGTTGGGCTTGCCCAATACCGCCATCTAGAGGACGACCCGGATGAGTAAGTCGAAAGCATTGGCCGCGCCGGAACCCGTCATAATCAACGACAACAACCTTTCGCGCGCCTGGGCACGCCTCCTGCTCAGGGTTCTCGGCGGCGCCGGCACCGAGGTATCCCCGCTGGTGTTGAGCCTGACCGGCTTTGACGACAAGGGCGTGGTGCCCGAGGATCCGGTCTTGCGCCAAGCCGTCGATCAGCTCCTCAAACGTAAGGGGCGTCTCAAGGTCGAGGATGTCGCCTTCACCATCTTTCCTCAGCGCTTATGGGAGATGTCGCGCGGCGACCGCACCCGCCTTTTCACTCTTTATCGCGCGACATTCCCACGTTGGCAGGCAATGAACAAGAAAGCCAACGGCCGCGGCCTGTATTTCCAACGCTTGGTAATGTATGGCCGCGGGCCATGCGACGGCAATCAGTTGGAGTGGATTTTGTCACAATATGATTCGCGAGCGGGCGTGCGCCGCTCCATGTTGCAGGCGACGACTTTCGATCCGCACTACGATCATGTTGCGAGCGCACAGCTCGGCTTCCCGTGTTTGCAACAGGTCAGCTTCGAGCCTACCGCTACCGGCCTCGTCGTAAACGCATTTTATGCGACCCAGCAAATCTTTGACAAAGCCTATGGTAACTATCTCGGCCTCGCCCAGCTTGGCGCATTCATGTCCCATGAGATGGATATCCCGCTGGCGCGACTAAACGTCATGGTCGGCGTCACCAAGCTGGAGCGCATCACAAAGAGCGATCCCGATTTGGCCCCGCTTGTTGCCGCCGCAAAAGCACTGGTGTTGGGGCCCGTCGCGGCGTTGGCACTGCCTGCGGTTCCGATGATGACTGTCGGGGCAGAGTCTTGAGGAAGAAGCTCTTGAAGCTCACTGCTAAGCGCCCGCGCGGCCGCCCGCCGAAAATGTGCATCGATGCTGCAGCGGTAACGCTGCCGCTCGACCTACCGATCGTGCTGGCGGCGAATGCGGCATCCGCAACGGCCGCGCCGATGCCGATTATTCTGCGCCATCTCGCGCCTGCCAAGGTCTCGGAGGTCTATGAGAGCTTTTGGCGCTTCGCCGCCGAACGGCAGGACGTCTTCTTCCGCCGAGTCCGCGGCGAGGCGCGGCCTTGGACCGGCAACGGGGTGCTTACGACCTACAAGTTCACCAACGCCTATCGGGCTTCGGATCGGGCGAGCCAGTACCTAATCCGGCACGTTATTTATCGCGCCGATTTGCCGAAATCGCCCCGCGAAGTCTTCTTTCGCATTCTGCTGTTCAAGCTGTTCAACAAGATCGAGACATGGGAGATGCTGGAACGATCGCTCGGTCCGATCACGTTCGAGGATTACCGCTTCGCGGGTTACGACGAGGTGCTTGCTGGGGCGATGCGTGACGGCCGCCGCATCTATTCGGCCGCCTACATTATGCCACCCGGAAGTAGTGCCTTCGGCAGGCCGGCGAAGCATCAGAACCATCTGTTGTTGCTTGAACGCATGATGGAGGACCGACTTCCCGAATGGTTGGCGCAAACTCGCACTATGCAGGAAGGCTTCGAAAAGCTACGCGCTTATCCGACCATCGGCGATTTCCTCGCCTACCAATTCATCACCGATATCAATTACAGCGAGATCACCGATTTCAGCGAAATGGATTTTGTCGTGCCCGGTCCCGGCGCGCGCGACGGGTTGCGCAAATGCTTTGTCGATCCCGGAGGCCTGAACGAGCCCGAACTGATCCGGCTCATGGCTGATCTCCAGGAGCAGGAATTCGAGCGCCTGGGGTTAGATTTTCAATCGCTTTGGGGCCGCCGACTCCAATTGATCGACTGCCAGAACTTGTTTTGCGAAGTAGACAAATATGCGCGCGTCGCTCACCCACAGATTGTGGGCCGAACCGGTCGCACGCGGATCAAGCAGAAGTTTGAGCCGATCCTGACTCCGATCGAACTCTTTTATCCGCCCAAGTGGAAGTTGAATGAAAAGATACACGCCGGCGCGGATACACCGCTTCGCACGATCCATGGGGTGAAGCCGACGCTGAGCGAAGCGCCAAAGGAGACGATTTTGGATTTCGACCGCTATCAGAAGGAGGCTCTTCGGACGGATCGCGTCCCGGCGCTGCAAGGTTCGGACGATGTCCTTTCTCTTATCGTTCCCATGTTGGGTCTCGCCGGCGAAACAGGTCAGCTCCTAAGCGAATACAAGAAACATCTGCGCGATGGTGAAGCGCACCGACTGTTCAAGGAGCGTGTGTCCGAAGAGCTGGGAGACCTGCTTTGGTACATCGCGAACGTCGCGAGCAAGTTCGACCTAACACTTGACGAGATCGCGGGTGCAAACCTCGCCAAGGTGAAGGCGCGCTGGACGACGGAGCGCACCGAGCCGCTGTGTTTCGATGCGAGCCTGCCCGAAGGCGAGCGCCTTCCGCGCCGGTTCGAGGTCCAACTGGTCGACGTCAAAAGCGAAAACCGCCAGCGGGTTCGCGTATCGATCAACGGAAAGCCGTTCGGCGGGGAGCTGACTGATAACGCCTATGATCCGGATGGCTACCGTTTCCACGACGTCTTCCATTTCGCTTATGCCGCCATGCTGGGCTGGTCGCCGATCACGCGCGCGCTGCTGCGCCGCAAGCGTGATGAGCTTCTCGACTGGAGCTGCGAGCGGGTGGCGACCGCGACCAGCGGCACCTCCGCGTCGAGCAGCGAGATGGGCCCGTGCTTCAGCTCGCCCGCGGCATAGCCCTCGGCGTGGACGTAGCTGACCTCCTTGAGCTTGAGGGCGCCCTCGAGGGCCACCGGATAGGTGGTGCCGCGGCCCACGAACATGAAGCCCGCGCGAGTCCGACATAGCGGCGGGCCAGCTCCGCCGCGCGGCTCCTCGTTCATGCTCGAGCGCCCGCTCGGCCTGCTGCGGGCAGCGCCCGCAGCGCCCTCCACCAGCGTCCGCTCGAGCGCGGCGTCCAGGCGGCCACGGACCTTGGCGATCGGCCGCGGCGAGCAGCAGCAGCGTGGTCACCTGGGTCACGAACGTCTTGGTGGCCACGACGCGCGATCTCGGGACCGGCCTGGAGGAACAGCACCGCGTCCGCCTCGCGGGTGATGGCCGAGCCGACGGTGTTGGTGACCGCGATGACCGGGCAGCCACGCTCCGGGCCATGCGTGTCGGGCGCCAGCGTGTCGGCGGTCTCGCCCGACTGGGTGACGGCGATGACGAGCGTCTGCTCGTCGAGCGGCGGCGGGTCGTAGCGGAACTCGGAGCCGATGTTCCAGCGCGCCGGCAGGCCGGTCCATGCCTGCAGGGCATGGCCGCGCCACGGCCGAGGCATAGGCGGCGCTGCCGCAGGCGACCAGCTCGATGCGCTCGATGCCCGGCCGATGGCATCGAGCACCGGCTCCAGCTCGGTCGACGCGCATCTCGTCGCCGTGGATGCGTCCGGTGATGGCGGCGCGGATGGCCTCCGGCTGCTCGTGCATCTCCTTGAGCATGAAGTGGTCGTAGCCGCCCTTCTCGGCGGCCTCGATGGATCCAGTCGATCGACGTGCACCGGCCGCTCGTGCGCGCGAGCCGTCGAGATCGGTGATGCGCACGCCGTCCGCGGTCGGATGTCGGCGACGTCGCCCTCCTCGAGGAAGATCACCCGTCGCGTGTGGGCCAGGACCGCGGCCACATCGGAGGCCAGGAAGTACTCGCCCTCGCCGAGCCCCACGATGAGGGGCACGTTCATGCGGGCACCGACGAGGCGGTCCGGCTCGCCCTTGTGGAGCACGGCCAGGGCGTAGGCGCCGTGGGCCCGACGCAGGGCGGTCCGCACGCGCGGCTGCGAGATCGCCCGCGTAGGCCTCCTCGACGAGGTGGGCGATGGCCTCGGTGTCGGTCTCGGAGTCGAAGCGGTGGCCGCGCGCCTCGAGCTCCGTCGCGCAGCTCCGATGAAGTTCTCGATGATGCCGTTGTGGATGACGGTGAGCTCACCGGTGCAGTCGATGTGGGGATGGGCGTTGAGGTCGTTGGGCCGGCCGTGGGTGGCCCAGCGCGTGTGGCCCAGGCCGACTGTCGCCGCGGGGCGTCGCATCGAGCGAGCGCCGTCCGGAGATCCGCGACCTTGCCCGCACGCTTCTCCACGAACAGGTCGCCCGACGTCGGTGACGAGCGCGATGCCGGCCGAGTCATAGCCGCGGTACTCGAGGCGGGCAAGCCCGTCCAGCAGGATGGGCGCCGCGTCCCGCGGCCGACGTAGCCGACGATGCCGCACATGCGCTCACCGGCCTCCTGCAGCTGGGCTGGTTGAGCCGCTCGCGCGGCGAGCGCCGAGATCGATCGGCCAGACGCGAGCGACGCGCGCGGCGTCGCGGCCCTCGACCATGACGCGCAGCGCCGGCTCGGTGCCCGAGGGCCGCACCACGACGCGCCCCTTCGCTGCCAGCTCGGCCTGCGCGGCTGCGACGGCGTCGATCAGGGCGCGGTCGGCACGCCATGTCCTTGTGGCGGACGCGGATGGTGCGTTGCTCCTGCGGGTCGAGCGGGATGTCCGCGGCCAGCTCGGACAGGCGGCCGGCCGGTCCGCGCCAGGATGTCCAGGATCTCCAGCGCCGTGACGATGCCGTCGCCGCTGGTGGTGTGCTCGCGGACGATGACGTGGCCGCTCTTCTCGCCGCCGAGGCCGGCGCCCGAGAGGAGCATCGAGTCGAGGATGTAGCGGTCGCCCACGTGGTGTCGCACCACGCGGCCACCGGCCGCCTCGACGACCGCGGCCAGGCCGCCGTTGGAGAGGACGCTGACGACGACGGTCTACTCGGCAAGCGCGCCGCGGTCGAGCCGATCGAGGGCGATGATGCCCAGCAGCTGGTCGCCATCGACGACCGCGCCGCGCTCATCGACGGCGACGCAGCGGTCGGCGTCGCCATCGAGGCTGAAGCCGACGTCCGACCACCCCGGGCGGCCACGATGGCGCCAGCGCGGCGGGGGCCGTGGCGCCACAGTCGAGGTTGATGTTGCTGCCGTCGGGGTCGTCGAAGTGGACGCTGACACGCGGCGCCCGTGGCCGCCAGGATCTCGGGCGCCACGGCCGACGCCGAACCGTTGGCGCAGTCGAGCGTGACGCGCAGGTCGGAGCCGACGCGGCGGGCCATGCCCAGGCGGTGCTCCAGGTAGCGATCGAGTGCCCGCGCGACCGTCGATGACTCCGACCGATGCCGTCGTTGCGTGGGGCTGGCGCAGCTCGTCGGAGCGCAAGATGAGCGTCTCGAGCTCGTCCTCCGACTGCGTCATCGAGCTTGAGGCCCTGCGCCGTCGAGCACCTTGAGCCCGTTGTCGTCGGCCGGGTTGTGGGAAGCCGAGACCATGATGCCCGCGGCGTAGCCCAGGCCGCCGGTGACGAACGCGAGCGCCGGCGTCGGGCAGACGCCCAGGCGGTGGACGTCGGCGCCCGCCGAGGTGCGCACCGCGACACGAGCGCCGCCACCAGCATGTCGCCCGAGCGGCGCGTGTCCTGGCCCACCAGGATGCGGCCGGCCCCGCCAGCAGCGCGGGTGGCCACGGCGCGCCCCAGCGCATGCGCCAGGGTGGGCTTGAGGTCCTCGTTGGCGACGCCGCGGATGCCATCGGTCCCGAAGAGACGGCTCATGAGCAGACGCCTCCAGGCGCCACGGCGACGGACGCCGTGATCGATCGATGGGACTCGCGCGGGCAGCAAGACGGACCGTGACCGACGAGGAGATTCAGGGGGACACCAAGGCGGCAGCAGACGGCGCGGCCGACGGTTCCGGCTCCGGCACGGACACCGTCACACGGAGGGTCGCGGGCGCGACCGACACCAGGTCCAGGCCATCCACCGGATCCACCACCACATCCACCTCGTGCGTGCCGGGAGCCAGTCGGCCCACCGCGACATGCACCTCGATGGTAGACGGGTCGAGCGCCTCCAGCGCCGGCTGAGGCCCTGCAAGGGTCACCAAGACGGTGGGCGCAGACAACGCGTACTGGCGGCCCGCACGGGCACCCTGGGCCAGTACGCCCACCTGCCACGTCCGCGAGCCCGACCTCGGGCACGAAGGTCACCATGCAGGCCGATGGCGGAACCGTCGACCAGGCTCACGTCCGCGGGCAGGTCCGACTCGACGGACCCGTCCATCGACTCGGTCAGCCGCCGCTGACATCGAGCGGCTGGGTCGAGATGGACGAGAGCCGCTCCACGGCGGCCGCTTCGCCACTCACGGTCACGGTCTGTGGATCGGCCACGACACTGCTCACGCGATAGCCCGCCGCGGGCTCGCCGACCAGCACGGGCACCACCGGCAACGTGGCATATGCCAGCTCGCGTGCCACGTCGATGCTCACGTGGACGCGCTGCGGGATCGAGCTCCACGCCGGGCACGGGAGCACCCGTCTCGTCGATCGCCTCCAGGTCCACCTCCTGGTCCACGTTGAGGCCGCTCGCGTCGACCGCGACCCGCGCGATGACCGACTGGACGCGGCCACCCTGGAGCTGGCGCCGCGGACCGCCACGGTCGATGGGCTGACCTGGGGCACGCCGAGCGCCAGGCCGCTCGGGGACCGTGCCCCGGTCGACCGTGACCGGCATCGGCCGCGACACGACCTGGTCGACCCGCACATTCACCGACCGGGGCGTGAAGTCGACGATCTGGACCCGCGGATCGATGGCCGTGAGACCGCACCGTGACCGGTACCGGCGGACCGCCCGCGGTCGGCGTCACGTTGCCCAGGTCGATGGACGCCAGGAACGATCCGTTCGTGAGCTGGGTGGCGGCCTCGATGGGTGCCCGGTAGCGGATCGAGGTGACCGAGCCGGGCAGGTCCAGGACCGCGGCGCCCGACGGCGGGTCGAGCACCTCGATGGGCACCTCGCCGGGCCAGGTGCGTTCGTTGCCCGACAGGGTCACGCCCGCGTACAGCACCGTGGCCAGCCCGAGGGCGGCGAGCTTCAGGGGCCAGTTGCGGAGGATGAAGTCGAGGGCGCGTTTCACTCCGGCCCACCCGCGGCACGTGCGGTCCCTGGGGCCGCGGACTGGGCCGCGTCGGGTGGCTGGCCGCGGGTCGCGCTGGCTGGGCCCGCCGCGACGGCCGTCGATGCGGTCGGCACTCACGGCGACCGAGCCATCCGCTGCGGCCGCCGTCTCGATGCCCCGGCTGCGCCGCCGACGCAACACCCGGGGGCGCTTGCCACGCGCGAACGGCGCGCCGAGTGCCGAGATGCCGGCCGCGGCTCGGCCGGCATTGGCCGATGGCCGGAGGAGGGCCACGAGCGCTGCCCGCAGCCGTCCTCGTCGAGTCTCGCGCGAGGTGCCTGCCCCGTGCACGAGGCTGATGGAGCCGGTCTCCTCGCTGACCACGATCGCCAGGGCATCGGTCTGCTCGGTGACACCCATGCGCGGCCCGGTGACGCGTGCCATACCGCTCGCGGTGCGCCGTCGCCTCGGCCAGCGGCAGCATCACGCCAGCGGCCACGATCGCGGCCGGCCCGGACGATGACCGCGCCATCGTGGAGCGCGGTGCCCGGCGCGAAGATGCGAAGCAAGCAGCTCCTCGGTGAGGTCGGCATGGAGCATCACGCCGGTCTCGGCCATGTCCTCCAGGCCCGTGTCACGCTCGATGACGATCAGCGCGCCCGTGCGCGACGCCGACAGGGTCGATGGCCGTCCGGGCCAGCGTCCGGGCGACCGCTTCGGCGACACCCGCGGCCCCGATGGCGCGAAGCCAGCCCATCGAACCGACCCGGCCGAGGCGGTCCAGGGCCCGCCGCAGCTCCGGCTGGAAGACGACCACCAGCGCCAGCAGGCCGACCACCGCGCCCGTCTGGAGGATGCCCGACAGCAGCCGCAGGTCCAGCGCCTGGGCCATGGCGTAGATGCCGTAGAGCACGATGGCGCCGATGACCAGCCGGACCGCGCGGGTGCCCTGGATGAGGCTGAACAGCCCGTAGATGAGGACCGCCGTCAGCGCGATATCGAGGAGCGCGGTGGGTTCGACGGAGACGCCGTCGACCAGGTCGCTCAGTTGGTCCATCTGGACGGGGCCCCCTCAGCCGACCCGGACATCTGTCGATCCGGTGACCGGACCAAGGGCCATCACGCGACGCCACCGGCGCGAGGCGGCCAGACGTCGGCTCCGAGCCCTGGTGCAGTCCGGGCCAGCTGCAGCACGCCCTCACGGGTCATCGGGTCCTCGTCGAGCGTCAGCAGGCGGTCGAGCAGCAGCAATCGCTCGACCCCCCGGTCGGCCCAGCCACGCTGGAAGTAGATGCGGGCCATCTGGAGATGTGCTGCGGGCGCCCCGAGCGAGACACCCAGGGCCCGCTGACAGGCGTCGAGGGCGGCATCGAGGTTGCCCTGCTGCTGGTAGCCTGCGGCCGCGGCCACGAAGCCATCGACGGCGGCTCGTGCGTGGCCGTCGCGGCGCGACGTCTCGGCCACGGCCAGCAACGTTCCGGCCCGCGCCGCCCAGGCCGCCGCCCGCGCGGTCGCCTGCTGCTCGCACGCGCTGCCGGGCCTGCATCGGCCTCCAGTCGCGCGACCTGCTGCGCCAGGTCCGCGGCCTCCGGCGCCTCGACCCGCTGCCAGCAACGCGGATGCCTTGCCGCGCATGCCTGCGGATCGTCCGGCGCACGCTGCGAGCGCCTCGTCGTAGGCCGCGAGGGCATCCTGGGCGCGGCGCATCTGGAGCAGACGGAGCCCATGCTCACGAATGGCAGGGGCCGGTGGCCGGCCAGGCGCAGCGGCTTCCTCGTAGTGCGCCAAGGCTTCCTTGTGGCTGGCCCTTGACCACCGCCACATGGCCCCGCTTGAGGGCTTCCTTGTAGCGGTCGAAGACCGGATCCGTCATGTCCCTACCTATCCCGAGCATCGCAAGCTGGCGGCGCACCTGCGTGCGCGAGCGGCGTGCGGCCTGGCACTCCCGCACGCGAAGCGAACGGGGCGGGTGTGATCCGCGACGCCGCTTGCGCTAGCGCTTGGTGTACTGCGGCGCCTTGCGGGCTCGCTTGAGGCCGTACTTCTTGCGCTCCTTCATGCGCGGGTCGCGCGACAGGAGCCCGGCCTGGCGGAGCGGCACGCGCGGCCTCGGGATCGGACTCCAGCAGCGCCCGGGCGATGCCGTGCCGGATGGCACCGGCCTGGCCCTGATGCCGCCGCCCTCGCACCTTGATCATGGCGTTGAAGCGACCCTCGGTGCCGGTGACCCGGAACGGCATCATGATGTCGTTCAGGTCGACCGCGTTGCCGAAGTGCTCCTCGAGGCTGCGGCCGTTGACGACGACCTCACCCTCGCCGGCGAGCAGCCGGACACGCGCGACGCTCGTCTTGCGCCGGCCGGTGCCTTCGTAGAAGCGGGCCTGGTTCATGCCGTAGCACCTCCTGCCGCGAGCGGCTGCCGGCTGCTGTGCCTCGTGCGGGTGATCCGTGCCGGCGTAGACCTTGAGCTTGCGCAGCTGCTGGGCGCCCAGCTTGGTGTGCGGCAGCATGCCCTTGACCGCGCGGCGCACGACCTCCTCCGGGCGTCGCGCCAGCAGGTGGTCCAGCGTCTCCTCGCGGAAGCCGCCGGGATAGCCGCTGTGGCGGTAGTACTGCTTGGTCGTCCAGCTTGTTGCCGGTCACGCTGATCTTCTCGGCGTTGATCACGATGACGTGATCGCCCGTGTCGATGTGGGTCGCGTAGGTGGGCTTGTGCTTGCCCGCCAGCAGTCGCGCCACACGCGTGGCGAGACGGCCGAGCGTCTGACCGTCGGCGTCGACGACCAGCCACTGGCGCTCGATCTCACTTGCCCGTGGCGTGTAGGTCCTGCTCATGATCCCTGTCGTACTTCCTTGTCACTGATCTTGCTTGGCGGACCGCCATCGACCACCCGCCGCAGGCACAGCCCCTGCGCCGGGGCGATCGGCTCCGTCGAAGGCCCGGCCCGGCGACCGCAACGCGGCCTCCAGATCCTCCGCCGTGGCGCGTCCCATCCCGATGCGGATGAGCGCGGCCACGATGCTGCGCACCATCTGGCGCAGGAAGGCGTCACCGGTCACATCGATCGTGACCAGGTGACCCTGCCTGCGCAGCCGGACCTCGTACAAGGTCCGGATCGGTGGTCTGATGCGCCCCGAATGCCGAGAAGTCATGCCGTCCGACCAGCGCCTCGCGGCGTCGTCCATGGCCTCGACATCGAGGCGTTCCCCGAGCTCCTAGGGCATAGCGCTCGCGCAGCGGGCTGCGGGGCCCGTTCCAGATGGTGTAGCGGTACTCCCGCCGCATCGCTGCGCGGCGTGGATCGGAACCCGGCGCCACCCGGCGCAGCGGCCCGATCGCGACGTCCGGCGGCAGGACCGCCCCGATGGCCGGACCGAGCGCCTTCGCCGGGATCCGCCGCCGCGTCCAGGTGAATGCGATCACCTGCCCGGTGGCATGCACCCCGGCGTCCGTCCGGCCCGCCGCCGTCGATCCGGATGCGTGCCCCGCCGCTGATGCGGCGGAGCGCCGTTCCAACTCTCCCTGGACGGTCCGACGTCCAGGCTGGGCCTGGAAGCCGGCGAACTCGGTGCCGTCGTATTCGACCCGTGCGCGATACCGCACGGGGCCGCCCTCTCGGGCGTGCTTCATTTGTCCGTCGACCTCGACGCTGGACCGGCGTGGCGGTTGGCTAGACGAGCTCGAGCTGGACGATGGGCGCCTTGTCGCCGGCCCGAGGGCCGATTCGATGACCCGGGTGTATCCCGAGCTGCGGTCCCCGTAGCGGGGCGCGATCTCGTTGATGAGCTTGTCGATCACGAGCGGCTCGTTGGGCAGCTCGGAGACGATCCGGCGGCGTTAGGCGAGCGTGCCCCCCTTGGCCAGCGTGATGCATCGCTCCACCATGCCCCGGACCTCCTTGGCCTTGGCCTCGGTGGTCTTGATCTGCTCGTAGCGCAGCACCGATACGATGAGGTTCGCGTACATCGCCATGCGCGGGGCGGTCTTGCGTGCCGAGCTTGCGGCCGTCGATGCGATGCGGGCCATGGCTCAGCTCTCCCCCTCGTCGTCGTCGATCGTCCTCGTCGAAGTCGACGTCGGCGGACTCGGCGTAGCCCTCCGGGGCCGTGTCCTCGGGCGGCAGGAAGCCGCGCATGCGCAGCCGCTCCTTCATCTCGTCGAGCGACTTCTTGCCGAAGTTGCGCATCCGCAGCAGGTCCTCGTCCTGCAGCTGCAGCAGCTGGCCGACCTTGACGATGTTGTTGCGCTTCAGCGAGTTGTAGGCGCGCATCGGCAGGTCGAGGTCCTCGATGGGCATGTCCAGCATGTTCTGGCGGCAGCGACCCGGCGCCGGCCGCGGCCTCCACGTCGCTGGCGAGCTGCTTGCCCGCCGATGGTGAACAGGCTGAACTGCGCGACCAGGATCTCGGCGGCGCGCGACAGCGCCTCCTCCGGCGAGATGGTGCCGTCGGTCTCGATCTCGATGGTCAGCTTGTCGTAGTTGGTCATCTGTCCGACGCGGGTGTTCTCGACGTGGTAGTCGACCTTGCGCACCGGCGTGAAGATGGCATCCACGGGGATGACGCCGATGGGCAGTCTGCTCGGCCCGCTCGGCGGCCAGGTAGCCCACACCGCGCTCGACGGTGAGGTCCATCTCGATGGTCACGCCATCGGAGTCGAGCGTCATCAGGTGCTGGTCGGGGTTGACGATCTCGACGTCAGCGGACTCCACGATGTCTGCCGCGGTGACGGGCCGGCCCCGTTCTTGACCAGCTTGAGCTGGAGCGGGATGGGGCGACGTAGCTCTTGAGCCGCAGCTTCTTGAGGTTGAGGAGGATCTGGATGACGATCCTCCTTGACGCCCGGCGATGGTGCTGAACTCGTGGTAGACGTCGCGGACCTGGACGGAGGTGACCGCCGCGCCCTCCAGGGAGGAGAGCAGCACGCGTCGAAGCGCGTTGCCAACGTGACGCCATAGCCGGCTGCGAGCGGGCTGGCCTCGTACTTGCCGTAGTGTCTCGAGCTCCTCGACGGACTCGATCTGGGCGTTCTCCATTTCGATCATGGGCGGCGGTCACCTCGAGTAGTACTCGACCACGAGCTGCTCGTTGAGTTCGAGCGGCATCTGGTCGCGTCGGGCAGCGCGGCACACGGTCCCGGCGAGCTTGTCGGCGTCGACGCTGAGCCAGTCAGGCCGCTGGGCGCCACGAAGGCGTCCTTGACGCTGCTTGAAGTATTCCGTCTTGCGGCTGCTGCTCGCGGACCTCGATCCGGTCGCCCTCGCGGACGTGGAACGAGGGGATGTTGGTGCGCGCGGCCGTTGACGGCGAAGTGGCCGTGGCTCACGAGCTGGCGCGCCTGGGCGCGGCTGCTGGCGAAGCCCATGCGGTAGACGACGTTGTCCAGGCGGGTCTCGAGCAGGCGCAGCAGGTTCTCACCGGTCACGCCCGGACGCGACTCGGCCGCCGTCGAAGTAGCGCCGGAACTGTCGCTCCATGGACCCTGTAGACGCGCCGCATCTTCTGCTTCTCGCGCAGCTGGATGCCGTAGTCGGACATCTTGCGGCGGCGGATGCCGTGCTGGCCGGGCGGGGTGCCGCGGCGCTCGAAGGGGCACTTCTTGGTGTAGCACTTGCTGCCCTTGAGGTACAGCTTCATGCCCTCCCGGCGGCAGAGGCGGGAGACGGGTCCTTGTATCGAGCCATGCTGTCGTCTCCTAGACCCGGCGCCGCTTGGGCGGGCGGCAGCCGTTGTGCGGGATGGGGCGTGACGTCGGTGATGGCGGTGACCTCAAGGCCGGCCGCCTGGAGCGAACGGATGGCCTGCTCGCGACCCGGCCCGGGGCCCTTCACGAAGACCTCGATCTGACGCATGCCGTGCTCCATGGCGCGCTTGGCGGCACCATCGGCGGCGAGCGCGGCCGCGTACGGGGTGGACTTGCGGGAGCCCTTGAACCCGGCCGTACCGGCGCTGCCCCAGGCGACGTCGGCACCACCGAGGTCCGTGATGGTCACGATCGTGTTGTTGAAGGTCGCCTGGATATGGGCATGGCCCGACGGCACGTTCTTCTTCTCCTTGCGCCTGGACTTGGTGGCGCGCTTGCGTTCCGCCATGATGGGGTGTCTGCTCCTGTATGGCCCTGCCCGGTGTCCGGGCGCTAGCGCGTCACCGTGAGGCCGGCGCGGCCGCGGCGTGGTGCTTACTTCTTGCGCCGGACGCCGACGGTCTTCTTGGGACCGCGTCGCTGGCGTGCGTTGGTCTTGGTGCGCTGGCCGCGGACGGGCAGGTTGCGCCGGTGGCGCAGGCCGCGGTAGGAGCCGATCTCCTGGCAGCCGCTTGATGTTCATGGCGACCTCGCGACGCAGGTCGCCCTCGACCTTGTAGCGGCGGTCGATGATGTCGCGCAGGCGGTTGACCTGCTCCTCGGTGAGGTCGCGGACACGGGTGTCCGGGATTCACGTTGGCCTGCGCCAGGACCTTCTGGCTGGTCGGCAGCCCGATCCCGAAGATGTAGGTCAGCGCGATCTCCACGCGCTTCTCGCGGGGGATATCGATGCCCGCGATACGTGCCACCGTTCCTCCTAGCCCTGGCGCTGCTTGTGCTTGGGGTTGGTGCAGATGACCATCACCGGCCCTGCCGGCGGATGACCTTGCAGCGCTCACAGCGCCTCTTGACCGACGCAGAGACCTTCACGTCGATCTCCGTCTACTTGAGTCGGTAGGTGATGCGGCCGCGCGAGAGGTCGTACGGCGACAACTCGACGCGGACCCGATCGCCGGGGAGGATGCGGATGAAGTTCATCCGCAGCTTGCCGCTGATGTGCGCCAGGACCTGATGCTTGTTCTCGAGCTCGATCCGGAACATGGTGTTGGGCAACGGCTCGATGACCGTGCCTTCGACCTCGATCGCATCTTTCTTGGCCACAGGCGGACCGCTGGACTCCGCTACTGGTTGACTGGACGATGGGCCCCGACGTCGGATCCGCCACGCGGCGGGCGCGAGCAAGCGCCGGGACACGCCCCGGCGCGCGAAGGAGGAGTGTACCAGAAGTCGCACGCGAGCCGGCAAGCCGCTGTCCGGCGGTCGAGGCCGTACAGCGCGACCGGCGCTGACGTGGCACTGCCGGCAGCCGTCGACCGGCAGCCTGCGCCTGCGCGGGTCGCTGAGCGTCAGGATGCGCGGACCCGTCGTCCGTGATCGCGATGGTGTGCTCCCAGTGGGCAGCCAGGCTGCCGTCGGCCGTCTCGACCGTCCAGCCGTCGGCCTTGACACGCATCTCGTAGCCGCCGAGCGTGAACATCGGCTCGATGGCGAGGCACAGGCCGAGCTCGATCGGCGACCCCGGCTACCCGTGCGGTAGTTGGTGACCTGCGGCTCCTCGTGCATGTCATTGCCGATGCCGTGGCCGACGAAGCCGCGCACGATGCCGTAGCCGGCGGCCAGGCCGACGTCCTCGATGGCCGCCGCGATGTCCCCGAGCGTGGCGCCGGGACCGGGCCGCCGCGATGCCCGCGTAACATGCGCCGCCCGCGTCGCCTCCGACCGGCTGGCGCGCTGCCGCCGGCACCTCGCCCACGATGCAGGTGCGTGCCGAGTCGCCGTGCCAGCCGTCGACGATGGCGCCAGCAGTCGACCGAGACGATCTGGCCCTCGCGCGATGAGTCGCTCGCCGGGGATGCCGTGGACGACCTCGTCGTCGATGCGAGATGCAGGTCGCGTGCTGCGAAGGGCGCCACGTGGCCGGGCACGCCGATGAAGGACGGGGTGCCCGCCGCGGCCGCGGATGATGTGCGTCGGCGATGGCGTCGAGCTCAAGGGTGGTCATGCCCGGTCGGATGGCCTCGCCGACGCGCGTCGAGCACATCGGCGACGAGCGCGCCCGGCCACGGCCATGCGCTCGATCTGGGCTGGCGCTCTTGAGCGTCACGCGCCGGTCGTCCGAAGAGCATCGTCAGGCGCCGCTTCGCCGCCCGGTCGACGACGCGGAGCAGCTCGGCGGTGACCTCGTCCAGGCGGCCGGTCGCCGCGGACCGAGAAGAGCACGCCGCGTCTCCGCGTAGTGGTCGATGACCTCGTACATCGGCGGCAGCTGACTGGTCCAGCCGGGCGCTGCATGGTCTCGGCACGATCGTCCGGGCGCTGCTCCAGCGGGCTGCCGTCGAGGTCGCAGACACCCGTCACCGCGGGTGGCCGGGTGGTCAGACGTGGTAGACGTGCTGCTGGGTCCCGGTGCAGACCCGGCGGCCGGCCAGGCGCTGGACGCAGCTCGTGGGGTATCGACCTCGATATACAGCGCGGCCGCCACACGCGCGTGCTGGCGCGCCAGCAGCTCGTCGAGCGCCTCTGCCTGGGGACGCGTGCGCGGGAACCCGTCGAGGACGGCACCGGCGACGCGCGTCGGCTGCGTCGAAGCGCTCCTCGACCATGCGCATCGTCAGCGGTCGTCGGGCACCAGGACGCCCGTTCTCGACGTAGCGTGCGGACCTCCGCGCCGAGGGCGGAGTCGCTCCCGCAGCGAGGCCCGGAACAGGTCGCCCGTCGAGACGTGCGGCAGCCCCAGCTCCTTGGCCAGCCGCTCGGCCTGGGTGCCCTTGCCCGCCCCGGGTGCACCCAGCATCACGAAGACCGGCGGCGCGCTCGGCGACCGCCTGCGCTCGGGCTTCCACTCGAGTCGCCTGGGTCACTTGATGAAGCCCTCGTAGTTGCGCATCATCAGCTGCGCTTCCAGCTGCTTCATCGTCTCCACGACCACCGACACCACGATCAGCAGTGCGGTGCCACCCAGGGCGAACGAGCCCACGACGCTGCCGCGAAGAGATGCCGACAGCATGATCGGGCTGACCGCCACGGTGCCCAGGAAGAGGGCGCCCGCAAGGCTGATGCGGTACACGACCTGGCCAGGTAGTCACGGGTCGGCGCGCCCGGTCGGATGCCCGGGATGAAGCCGCCGTTCTTGCGAAGCTGGTCGGCCGTCTCATCAGGCTTGAAGGTGAACGCGGTGTAGAAGTACGTGAAGCCCACGGTCAGCAGGAAGAACAGCGATCACGTAGAGCGGCGCTCTGCTGGTCGAGCGAGGTGATGAGATCTTGGCGACGTCTGGCCGATGAAGCCACCGGTGGAGCTCTGGAAGTAGGTCGCCAGCTGCACCGGGAACAGCAGGATGCTGACCGCGAAGATGATCGGGATGACGCCGGCCTGGTTGACGCGCAGCGGCAGGAACGTGGCGCCACCCTGGTACATGCGCCGGCCACGGACGCGGCTGGCGTACTGGATGGGGATGCGGCGCTGGCCTTCCTGGATGTACACGATGGCCGCGACCGCGACGATGGCCAGCACGCCGAACGCGATGCCGGCGGCGAGGTCGGGCGAGCTCAGGAACGTCCGCGAGGCCCGACGGCAGGCCGGCCACGATGCCCGCGAAGATGATGAAGCTGATGCCGTTGCCGATGCCGCGCTCGGTGATGAGCTCGCCGATCCACATCACCAGGACGGTGCCCGCGGTGAGCGACGTGATCTGCGTGAGCGTCGTCGAAGCTGGTCAGGTCGAAGCCGGGATGACCACGCCGTTCTGCTGGCTCGAGAAGCAGGGCCAGGTAGCCGTACGACTGCAGGAGGCGCCATGCGGCACCGTCAGGTAGCGGGTGTACTGGTTGATCTTGTTGCGGCCGTACTCGCCCTCGCGCTGCAGCTGCTGCAGACGCGGCACGACGCCCGTCATGAGCTGCATGATGATCGAGGCGTTGATGTACGGGTTCACGCCCAGCGCGATGATCGAGAAGTCGCCAGGCCGCCGCCGGAGAAGAGGTTCAGCAGCTGCAGGAACGGCGTTCTGGCCATGATGACGCGTGTCGAGCGCGGCCTGGTCGACGCCGGGCACCGGGACGTGCGCCAGCACCGGACGATGACGAGCATCCCCAGGACGAAGAGGATGCGCTTCCGGATATCCGGCGCGCGGAAGGCGTTGACGAGGGCGTCGAACACCGTGCGTCAGTCCTCGGGCAGCCGTGTCCGCGGGTCCGCCGTCCGGCTCGGTCGCGGTCGCTCGTCGGGCGCGGTCGGAGCATCGTCCACGGCGTCGGCCGACGTCGCCGCGGCTGCGTCAGCCGCGAGGCGCTCGGCCGGCGTCAGTGCATCTGGAGCGTGCCGCCGGCTGCTTCGATCTTGGCGCGTGCGCTGGCCGTGAACGCATCCGCGAGCACGAACAGCTTGGCACCGAGACGTCGCCCGAGCCCAGGATCTTGACCGGCCGCGGTCGCTTGGCTGATGAGGCCCGGCGGCGCGCAGCACCTCGGCGTTGACGGTGTAGCGGCGGCGCTCCGTCAGCGGCTCGCCGAAACGACCGGCCTCCGCGTACTCGGAGATGCGGCCGATGTTGACGACCTGGTACTCGATGCGCCCGCGGCGCTTGAAGCCGCGCAGCTTGGGCACCCGGACATGGATCGGGGTCTGGCCGCCTTCGAACCAGGCCGGGATCGCTGCCACCCGCGCGGGACTTCTGGCCCTTGGTGCCGCGACCCGCGGTCTTGCCCTTGCCGGCCGCGATGCCACGACCGACGCGGATGCGCCGCTTGGTGCGAGCCGGGCGCGGGCTTGAGATCGTGGAGCTTCACGGCTTGCCTCTTCCTTCGGCTCGGCGGCGGTCCGGTCTGCCGGTCGGTGCCGCGGATCTCCTCGACGCTCGACCAGGTAGCGCACGGCGCGGACCTGCCGCGGGTCGCCGGGTCGTCGCGATGGACCTCGACCGTCTGGCCGATGCGGTCGCAGGCCCAGGGCGCGGACGGTGCCGCGGGCCGCTGGGGTTGGTGCTGACGGTGCTCTTGCGCAGCGTGACGAGGAGCTTAGCGGCCATCGCGACTCCCCTCCGATCGACCGGGCGCGGCTGGCCCGGGATGAACGCGTGCAGCTGCTTGCCGCGGCGCGCCGAGAGCTCCTCGGCGCTATGCAGGCTGCGCAGGCCCTCGAGGGTCGCCCGGGCGACGTTGACGGGGTTCGTGGAACCGAGCGACTTGGACAGGATGTCGCGGACGCCGGCCGCCTCGACCACCGCGCGCACCGAGCCACCGGCGATGACGCCGGTGCCCTGCGAGGCGGGCTTGAGCAGGACCGTGATGGCGCCGAACTGCTGGCGCACCTCGTGCGGGATGGTGGTGCCGACGAGCGGCACGCGGATGAGGTGCTTCTTGGCGTCCTCGACGCCCTTGCGGATGGCCTCCGGCACCTCGCCGGCCTTGCCCAGGCCGGCGCCGACATGGCCGTTGCCGTCACCGACGACGACGACCGCGCTGAAGCTGAAGCGGCGACCGCCCTTGACCACCTTGGCCACGCGGTTGATCTGGACGACGCGCTCTTCGAGCGTCAGCTTGCTGGGATCGATCCGTGCCATGGGGCTCCTTCCTAGAAGTCGAGGCCGGATTCGCGCGCGCCATCGGCGAGCGCGCGGATCCGTCCGTGGTACCGGAACCCGGCGCGGTCGAAGACGACACGCTCGACCCCGGCGGCCCTTGGCACGTTCCGCGACGAGGACACCCACCTGCTTGGCGCGCTCGGTCTTGGTGCCGGCTGCACCCTTGAGGGACAGCCTCCAGCGACGAGGCGCTCGCGAGGGTGTGACCCGTGGTGTCGTCGATGACCTGGGCATAGATCTGGTTGATGCTGCGGAAGACCGCCAGGCGCGGCCGCTCAGCGGTCCCCGCGAGGTGGAGGCGGATCCGCGAGTGGCGCTTCTGCGGCGCGCGGCGCGGCTGTCGGCGGCCGTTGGCATGGTGGTCGTGGTTCTCCTCTATCGGTTCGGGGCGCCCGGCGATGGCGCTCGACCGGTCGGTGACCAGGTGGTGCTCCCTCTGCGGTGACGTCGGTCGCGGGTGCTTACTTCTTGCCGCCGATCTTGCCGGCCTTGCCGGCCTTGCGGCGGATGACCTCGCCCGCGTAGCGGACGCCCTTGCCCTTGTAGGGCTCGGGCTTGCGCGTCTGCGCGGACCCGGGCGGCGATGTGGCCGACCAGCTCCTTGTCGATGCCCGTGACGGCGAGCCTGGTGGGCGTCTCCACCTCGAAGGCGATGCCCTCGGGTGGATCGATCTCGATGGGGTGGCTGTAGCCCAGGCTGAGCTGGAGCTTCTTGCCCACCAGCTGGGCACGATACCCCACGCCGGTGATCTCGAGGCCCTTGCGGTAGCCCGGTCGGTGACACCGATGACCATGTTGTTGATGAGGGTCCGGGTCAGACCGTGGAGCTCGCGCGAGCGCTTGGCGTCGTTGGGGCGCTCGACGCGCAGGACGCCGTCCTCGCGGACGAGCGACAGCTCGGGCGCGATGTCACGCTGCGAGTGTGCCCTTGGGGCCCTTGACCGCGACGTGGCTGCCGTCGATGGTGATATCCACGCCGGACGGGACCGGGATGGGAAGACTTGCCGATTCGTGACATCTCGGACCTACCAGACGTACGCCAGGATCTCGCCGCCGAGCTGGCCCTTGCGGGCCTGCGCGCCGGTCATGATGCCCTGGCTGGTGCTGACGATGACGACGCCGAGTCCGCCCAGCACGCGCGGGATCTCGGTCTTGGCTGCGTAGACGCGCAGCCCGGGCTTGCTGATGCGCTTGAGGCCGCTGACCACGGGCACCTTGCCCACGTACTTGAGCTTGATGGTCAGGACCTTGCGCGGGCCCGTCCTGGCCTCGGAGAAGTCCTCGATGAAGCCCTCGTCCTTGAGGATCCTGGCGATGGCCAGCTTGGTGCGCGAGGCGGGCATGGAGCACCTCGGCGTGGCGCGCCTGGCTGGCGTTGCGGATGCGCGTGAGCATGTCGGCGATGGGGTCGGAGACGTTCATGGGGCTACCAGCTCGACTTGGTGACGCCCGGCAGCTCGCCCATCAGGGCGCGCTCCCGGAAGCAGATGCGGCAGAGCGCGAAGCGGCGCATGTAGGCACGCGGGCGACCGCAGACGAAGCAACGGTGGTAGGCGCGCACCTCGAACCGCTGCTTGCGCTTCGCCTTGGCGATCATCGACTTCTTGGCCATCGGTCCGCTCCTCGGTCAGTTGGCGAACGGCATGCCGAGGAGGGCCAGCAGACGCTTGGACTCCTCGTCGGTCGTTGGCCGTGGTGACGATGCGTCACCTCGAGCCCACGCAGGCGGTCGATCCTTGTCGTAGTCGATCTCCGGGAACGCCAGCTGCTCGCGCAGGCCCAGCGAGTAGTTGCCACGTCCGTCGAACGACTTGGCGGGCACGCCGCGGAAGTCACGGATGCGCGGCAGCGCGATGCGCGTGAGGCGCTCCAGGAAGTCCCACATGCGCTCGCCCCGCAGGGTGACCTTGACGCCGATGGCGTTGCCGGTCCGCAGTCGGAACTGGGCGATCGACCGCTTGGCCTGGGTGACCACCGGCTTCTGGCCGGTGATGAGGGTCAGGTCGCCGACGGCGGCATCGATGGCCTTGGCGTTGCGCAGCGCCTCGCCCAGGCCGATGTTGACGACGATCTTGGTCAGGCGCGGCACCTGCATGGGGTTCTCGTACTCGAACTCCTTGCTGGAGCGCCGGCACGACCTCGTCGTCGTACCGCTGCCGCAGCCGTCCGCTCACTTGCGCTTCTTCTCCACGCGCGTCACGGGCTCGCCGCAGTGGGTGCAGACGCGCACGCTGCGGCCGTCGGCGGCCTGCCGCGTGGCGGATCCGCGTGGGACGCGAGCAAGGCGGGACAGACGACCATGACGTTGCTGATGTTGAGGGGCATGCGCGATATCCAGGATGCCGCCCTGCTGGACGCGGGGCTGGCGCTCCGTCCGTCCGGCGACCTGAGCGCGGCTTGGTGTGCCGCTTGGCGATGTTGACGCCGTCGACCACGACGGCCGCGCCCGCCAGCGGCGACGTTGCGCTGCCAGCCGGACGCCGAAGCGCGGCCGTCGACTTCTTCCAGCCCTGCTGGTTGGTGAAGACCCTGGCTGACGATGCCCCGCTTGCCGGCGTCCTTGCCCTTGAGCACCAGCACCTCGTCGCCCGACGCGGATGTCCGGCACGCGGGTCTGGCGCTGAGGTCGTCCGGCAGGGGGCATCACAGCACCTCCGGCGCGAGCGAGATGATCTTCATGTAGTTGCGGTCGCGCAGCTCGCGCGCCACAGGGCCGAAGATGCGCGTGCCGCGCGGGTTGCCCTGGTTGTTGATGAGCACGGCCGCGTTCTCGTCGAAGCGGATGTAGCTGCCGTCGGGGCGGCCGTATTCCTTGGCCGTACGCACGATGACGGCCTGGACGACGTCGCCCTTCTTGACCGCGGCGTTCGGGATGGCCTGCTTGACGGCGGCGACGATGACGTCACCGACGCCGGCGGTGGTCTTCTGCGAGCGGCCCAGGATGCGGATGCACTCGATGGTGCGGGCGCCGGTGTTGTCGGCGACCCGCAGGCGGCTGGATGGCTGGATCACGCCGGCACCTCTCCGCCGGCCGACGTCGGCCGCGGCGTGCATCACGGCCCGGGTGCGCCGCCACGTGGATGGCCTCGGCGGTCGCGGCTCTCATCGGCGACCACGGCTCCTCGCCGCCGTCCGACGCGCGCTTGCCACGATCTCGACGAGGCGCCAGCGCTTGGTGGCGGACAGCGGCCGCGACTCCTCGATGCGCACGGTGTCGCCGACGTGCGCCTCGTTGTGCTCGTCATGCGCCTTGAACTTGGTGGTCAGGCGGATGACGCGCTTGTAGACCCGGTGGCGGGTCAGCCGCTCGACGGAGACGACGATGGTCTTGTCCATCTTGTCGGAAACGACGCGGCCGACCTTGGCCTTGCGCTTCCCGCGCACGGCGTGCAGTGGCGGCGCTCATCGACTTCCCTCCGGCGGACGCGCGCGCCGGCCTGCCGACGCCGGCTCGAGCTGGCGCTCGGTCTGCACGGTCAGCAGGCGGGCGATGTCGCGTCGCGTCTGCGAGATCTGGCTGTAATCGGTGAGCTGGCGCGTGGCCAGCTGGAAACGCAGGTCATAGAGGTGCCGGCGGGCGGACTCGAGCTCCTCGCCGAGCTCCTGCTCGGAGAGCGCTGCGGGCCTTAGCGATCTCCATCGCGGACCCCCTCCCGGACCAGGAACTTGACGCTCGACGGGCAGCTTGTGGCTGGCCAGGCGCATGGCCTCGACCGCGTCCGAGTGCGGCACACCGGCCATCTCGAACAGGATGCGGCCGGGCTTGACGACGGCGACCCAGTGGTCGGGCGCGCCCTTGCCCTTGCCCATCCGGACCTCGGCCGGCTTCTTGGTGACCGGCTTGTCCGGGAAGATCCGGATCCAGATCTTGCCGCCACGACGGACGTAGCGGGTCATGGCACGTCGAGCGGCCTCGATCTGGCGGCTGGTGATGTAGCCAGGCTCCTCGGTCATCAGCGCGTAGTCGCCGAAGGCGATGGTGCTGCCGCCCTTGGCGATGCCGCTCATGCGGCCACGCTGCTGCTTGCGGTGCTTGACGCGACGGGGCATCAACATGGTCTAGGCCCCTCCCCCGGCTGCGAGCCGCCTCGTTGGGTGCCGTCTTCTCGGGGATGACGTCGCCCCGGTAGATCCAGACCTTGACGCCGATGGCGCCGTAGGTGGTCCGGGAGAGCGACCTGGCCGTAGCTGATGTCGGCGCGCAGCGTGCCCAGCGGGATGCGCCCTTCCTTGTCCCACTCGCGACGGGCCATCTCGGAGCCGCCGAGGCGACCCGCGACGGCGACCTTCACGCCCTTCGCGCCGGCCTTCATGGTGCGCTGGATGGACTGCTTGATGGCCTTGCGGAAGGCGATGCGGCGGGGCAGCTGCTGGGCGATATTGGTGGCCACGAGCACCGCATCGAGCTCCGGCTGGCGGATCTCGCTGATCTCCAGCTTGACCTTGCGGGTCGGTGAGCTTGCCGACCGCCTGGCGCAGCGACTCCACGTTGGCGCCGCCCTTGCCGATGACGATGCCCGGCTTGGCCGTGTGCACGGTGACGGTGACGTGGTTGATGCCACGCTCGATCTCGACCAGGCTGACGCTCGCGTTGGCGAGGCGACTTGCTGACCAGCGTGCGGATGGTAATGTCTTCCTTGAGCAGGTCGGTGTAGTCCTTATCGGAGTACCACTTGGCATTCCAGGTGCGCGAGACGCCCAGCCGGAAGCCATTGGGGTGGACCTTGTGTCCCATGCCTAGGCCTCCCGGTTCTCGACCACGACGGTCACGTGGGTCATAGGCTTGTTGATCGGGAATGCACGCCCCTGGGCGCGTGGTCGCCAGCGCTTGATGGTCGGTCCCTCGTTGGCAGTGGCCTCCAAGACGACAAGCTCGTCGGCGGAGAGGTCGATGGTTGTTCTCGGCGTTGGCGGTGGCGCTCTTGAGCACCTTGGCCACGTCCTTGGCCGCACCCTGCGGCATGAACTGCAGGATCGCCGCAGCCTCCTCGACCGGGCGTGCCGACGATGGCCTGGGTGACCAGGCGGGTCTTGCGGGTCGAGCGGCGGAGGTACTTGGCAGTGGCAGAGACTCGCACGCGGCGCTCCTACTTCAGCGACGTCGACCGCTCGGTGTGCTTGCCCGTGCCCGCGGTAGTTGCGGGTGGGGCGAACTCACCCAG
>CAWIDT010000008.1:0-128185 GCA_963834945.1 uncultured Alphaproteobacteria bacterium
GAAAGATCAGGAGGCAGACGTAGCCCTGCTTCAGCTTCCAAAGGGTGCATCCGGCAAAAAAGAAGCTCTGCCGATTAAACGGTTAGGCCAAGGCGACCGATGGGCCGCGGGCCTTTGTGTTTTTGGATTTCCGTTGGACGGAGATCTGACGTTTGCGTCAGGGGATGTTGCCGGATGACGGCGTGACAGAGCTTGGCCGCTGGCAGATGAACACGCCGATCAATCCTGGATATAGCGGCGGCCCCGTCATGCTGCGCACTGGCGAGGTCGTGGGGATAGCCTCGGGCGGCAGAGCCCTGGCTCAGGCGATGGCATTGATACCCGGATCCGACCTTTCGCAGGAGTTCCTCAGGATTATCGGATCTTTTGCCACCGCCAGAACCAAACATTCGTATCGAATATTCTCTTCACCCACGATAAAGGGCAAGGAAAATATTTATTCCGTCAATCTCAAAATATCCGCGGCGCCATCCCCGACCCAGCCTGTGGGTTGTAGCGCCCAGAATTCGAGCGGCGCGGTATGGTTCCCAACGGCCGGTGGGAGCGGGACAGCCTCAATTCGCATTAAAATGTATTCGGGATTCAGGGTTTCCGCTGAGCGTGTACGTGATTGCGGTAGATGAAGAAATTGCTTCGCGGGCGAATTCAAAGGCTAGCCGCGAATGACAAGGCAATTGTGCTGATGATTACGAGCATGAAGTCGTCAGCAATATCGAGATACTAGAAGATTAAAGTTAAATCACCTGAAATTTTCGTCATGAAATCACTTACGCTTTGGGGACGGGGATGAATTCGATATTAAGGGCAGGAACGCTTTGGATGACGCTCCTGATCGCTCTGCCTGATCAGGCAGGCGCGCAGGATGCCGAGACGACCCTCAATAAAGCCGTCAGCGCGAAAAAACCGGATCAGATTGATCTGGCCATCGAATTCGCGCATGAAGACTATGGCGGCGTCGATGTGAATTCCCTTTCCAAGCTGTTCACCTACACGAATTTCTACAGCCCGAAAATTCACCTGAAGGTTGAAGGAAACGCAAGCTATACGAACTCCGATCTATCGGATGTGTACGCCTCCGTGCTCGGTGGCGGCTTTGCTTATTTCTTCAACGACAACTGGAGCTTGACCTCTTTTTTGCGGGGTGGTGTCGAGCGAGATCATAAAGCTGACGTCACCACAAGAGTGCTTGGGTTCGACACCACGAACGAGGCCTATTTTGATGTCGGCAACGACAACGTGGTCTCGATCGAGAACAAATTCGGTTACGTGCAATACCGATCGTATGAAGACGACAACGATCAGTCCTATTCGAATGGATATTTCTACTCTGAAAATTATCTTGGCTACGACCTGTTGGTTTCCAAGAACGGCCTGTTCGCCGCTAATGAGCACGCCCGTGTGAAACTCACCGGCGGCGTCGAGCATAAGCACGGAGGCGACGACGGCGTTAAGACGATATACGACGCGATCGTCTCATTGCGGAGCGTGGATGCCACGACGGGGAACGATAAGACCAAATTCGAGATCCGAGGCAGCATCGGGGACGATGAGTACAAGCGCGTTATCGGTGGGATTATACCAAGTCCCTGTGAAATCTGACTCATTTTGGCGATTCACAAGATGAGGCAAATCATGATTTGTCTGTGTCTGTAGGCACAGGGGGACCGGATGGCGGCGGCGATTTTGCTTCGGGACGATTTTACGTCGAAGGATTTGCGGTTGTTGGCCAAGCGGTCGCGAGATGGCGGGCATGCGCGGCGGCTTTTGGCGCTGGCTGAGATTTACGATGGCGGCGCGCGAAACGATGCGGCCCGGATCGGCGGCGTCGGTCTGCAGACGATCCGCGACTGGGTGCTGCGGTTCAATGCGAAGGGACCGGATGGTCTTGTCGATGGCAAGGCTCCGGGCCAGCCACCGAAGCTGAACGATGCCCAGCGCCAGGCATTGGTGGCCGTTATCGAGAGCGGGCCGATCCCAGCAGTGCATGGCGTTGTGCGCTGGCGGCTCGTTGATCTGGGCCAATGGATTTTTGAGGAATTCCGCATCAGCATCGCCAAGCAGACCTTGAGCCGGGAACTCCGTGCCATGGGCTATCGCAAGCTTTCGGCTCGGCCTCGCCACCATGCTCAAGCCGAGGGTGCAATCGAGGATTTTAAAAAAGTTTCCCTGCCCGCCTGGACGAAATTGCGCAAGAGCAAGGCATCGATCCGGGCAAGATAGAAATCTGGTTTGCCGACGAGGCTAGGATCGGTCAGAAAAACAAGATCACACGCCGGTGGGCCAGGCGCGGCACGCGCCCGAGCGCACCGCATGATCAGCGCACCGCTTCAACCTACATCTTCGGCGCCATCTGCCCTCAACAAGGCAAGGGTGCAGCTCTGGTTCTGCCCGCCTGCAATACCGAAGCGATGAACTTGCATCTGGCCGAGATCGCCATGACCGTCGCGACGGGAGCCCATGCGGTGCTTCTGGTCGATCAAGCTGGCTGGCATATGTCCGCCCACCTCGTTATTCCCTCGAACATCACCATTCTCGCTCTGCCGCCGAAATCGCCCGAACTCAATTCGATGGAGAATATCTGGCAATTCATGCGAGACAACTGGCTCTCAAACCGCATCTTCAAATCTTACGACGACATCGTCGATCACTGTTGCGGAGCCTGGAACAAGCTGATCGATCAGCCCTGGCGCATCATGTCCATCGGACTTCGTGACTGGGCTCATGGGTGTTGATCAACGGGATTTGGTATTACGGTTACTTATTAGGCGTACTTCCCGATGGAAGACGGTCGCGGAGATGCGCATGCTATTCGCCATGCAAGCCCAAGTCGCCTAAAGCAACGCGCAAAGGCGTCGTTTGGGTGGGAATCTGCCCGTGACGGCCATTGGGCGCCGCGGCGAGAGTGAGGCGTTTCTCACCGGTCCCCGGCCCCGCCGGCGACCGTGAAAAAGTGAGCAATGATCTGCCATGGCCCAGTGACGGCTCTCGCCGCACTGGAGCCGGCAGGCAAGCAACCGGAGAAGACCAGAACGCGCCGCTCGTTCGGCCGCGTTTTGTCGGAAGCGGAAGGTTCGTGATCACCGCCAGTCGGCCGCTGTGAGGCGTTGGCGGCTGTCGACGACTTGAGGTTCAAAGTCTCTTCCTGTGTTCATTTCAGACTTTGGTGCTTCCATCCGCACCAGGAGATGGCGGTCACTGCGCCGCTGATGCGTCGGCCATCGCGAAATGCCCTCACCCCAGCTTCACCACCCGCGCGGCGTAAAAGCCGTCCATGCCGCTGAGGTCGGGGTCGCTGAGTTGCAGGTAATGCGGCAAGGTGCGCAGCGCGCCATGGCTGTCGATCCATTCGGCACGGCCGCCGATTTCCTCGGGCGAAATGGGCGCGACCTTGACGTCGGTCCGCGCGCTGAGCATCCGGGCGAGCTGCCCCGGCCCTTCCTCTTCCTCCAGCGAGCAGGTGCAATAGACCAGCACGCCGCCGGGCCGGAGCATGCCGATGGCGTTGCCCAGCATCGTCTGTTGCAGCCGCGCCAGCTCGAAGACATCGGATGGCTTTTTCAGATAGGGGATGTCCGGGTGACGGCGGATCGTTCCCGTCGCGGTGCAGGGCGCGTCGAGCAGCACCGCATCGAGCGGCGCTTCGGGCCGCCAGGACAGGACATCCCCGCTGACCATTGCGGCGGTGAGCTTCAGCCGGTCCAGATTGGCCGCCAGCCGTCTCCAGACGCTTCGCCGAAATGTCGACGGCAGTGACCTCCGCCCCGGCATGGGCGAGTTGCGCCGTCTTGCCGCCCGGCGCCGCGCACAAATCGGCGACACGGCGGCCTTTGACATCGCCCAGCAGCTTCGCCGGCAGACTGGCGGCGGCGTCCTGGACCCACCATTCGCCCTCGCCGAAACCCTCCATCTCCTCGATCCGGCCCTTCGGCGCAAAGCGCACGCTGCCGGTCGGCAGCACGACGCCGCCCAGCTTTTCCGCCCAGCCTTGCGGGTCGGATTTCACCGTCAGGTCGAGCGGCGGTTCGGCCAAATGCTGCGTGGCGATCTGGCCGGCCTCCTCGGCGCCATAGGTCTTGACCCAGCGGTCCCAGAGCCATTCGGGCGTGTTGACCATCCCCTCATCCTGCAAGGCCGCGATCGCCGCGCCCTGTTCGGAGACGCGGCGCAGGACGGCATTGGCCAGACGGCTGAACCGGCGCGCCTGCGGGTCCTCGCGCACCTGAAACACCGACAGGTTGATGACGGCGTGCGGCGGTGATTTCAGAATGACGAGCTGGGCGGCGGCGCAGAGCAGAATGGCGTCGAGCCGGCCCCTCTGCTCGGGCAGCGGCTTTTCGATGAAGCGCTTGACGATCTCGCCGAGCTGCCCCTTGCGCCGCAAGGTCGCGGCGGCGATGGCGCGCGCAAAGCCGCGGTCGCGCGCCTCCAGATCGGCATAGCGCTGATCCATGCCGAGCCGCTCGAACGCCTCGTCGAACGGGCGACGGTCGGTCAGCACCGCCGTGAGCAGGCCGACCGCCATGCGCCGCGCCTTGAGGCCGGCGCGGTCCGCAGCGCTCAACCTCTCCTCGCTTGGGCCGAACAGGAACGATCCGAACACATTTCCAGCCAATCTAAGGGGTGAATGCCAAGCCTCATCTTTGCCGGGCGCGCCGGGCCGTGACAAGCCCGTGCCTTACCCCCACGGGCCTTTTTCCTCGGCTGGTGAGGGGTTCCAGGGGCCGGCTGGGGATCTCGGACTGTGCCGGGGCGCTGGTCTCACCCATTTCGCGCGCCATCCGTTCCAGCTCGGCAATGCGGTTTTCGGTGTTCGGATGGGTCGAAAACAGGCTGTCCATGCCCTTGCCGCTGAGCGGGTTGATGATGAACATATGCGCGGTTGCCGGATTTCGCTCCGCCGGCTCATAAGGGATCTGCTGCGCGGCGTTCTCGATCTTGCGCAGCGCGGAGGCAAGCCACAGCGGATGCTTGCAGATGCCGGCGCCCAGCCTGTCGGCCTCATATTCGCGCGAGCGGCTGATCGCCATCTGGATGATGCCGGCGGCCAGCGGCGCCAGGAAAACCATCAGCAAGGTGCCGACAATGCCCAGGCCGCCGTTCCTGTTGCGGTTGCCGCCGCCGAACATCATGCCGAAATTGGCGAGCATGGAAATGGCGCCGCCGATGGTTGCCGCCATGGTCATGGTCAGCGTATCGCGATTTTTCACATGCGCCAGCTCATGCGCCAGGACGCCGGTCAATTCCTGCTTCGTGAGCCGCTTCAGAATGCCTGTTGTCGCGGCGACGGCGGCGTGATCGGGGTCGCGGCCGGTGGCGAAGGCGTTTGGCTGCTCGGCTTCGATAATATAGGTCTTCGGCATCGGCAGCCCGGCGCTTGCCGCCAGGTCGCGCACAACGGCGTAATATTCGGGCGCTGCCCGCTCGTCCACCTGCTGCGCCCCGTTCATGCTCAGGACCACCTTGTCGGAGTTCCAATAGCTGAACACGTTCATGCCGAGCGCGACCAGGAACGCGACGACCATGCCCGACGTACCACCGATGAAGAAGCCGATTGCCATGAACAGGCCCGTCAGGGCAGCCAGAAGCAGGGTTGTGCGGAAATAGTTCATATGCGCCTCACCGCGGAAAGTTTTCGGCGCCGGCTTGCTGAAGCCTTGCGCGGATGTCCTATATCATGGGAAGGGCTTTGCTCCGCAACAAGCTGACGGCCTGGGCGCGGCGAAAATTTGCGGGGATGGGAAGCCGGAGGATCTTGCCCATGAGCGGCGATAAGAACGTTTCGGCGAAAAAAGACGCAGGTGCCGGAGGGGCGCTCCCGCCAGCCGCCGCGCGGGCCCTGGCGGAAGCGGAAGCCCGGCGCAGGCAGTGCGCGTCAAGCGAAGCACAGCCCGCTGCCGAGGTCGGCAGAAACGGCCCGGATCCAACCCGCTATGGCGATTGGGAAAAGGGCGGCATCGCTTCCGATTTCTAGAGCACGATCGGGAAAAGTGAACACCGGTTTTGCCGAAAAATCGTGCGAAAACAAAGGAATCTAGATCATGATCGTTTCCGTTTAAAGCGATCATGATCTAGAGCGCTTCCCGAAGGTGTTACGCCATTTCCCATTCAAATAAATCGGGAATGGGTTTAGGCGTCCATCTGGCGAGGGCCGGCGTCGTCGGAATAGCCTTCGGGACGGCGCGGCAGCTGGATCGTTGCCGCCAGGCCACCCTCGGCGCGATTTTGCAGCAAGATGTCGCCGCCATGCCCCCGAACGATCGAACGCGCGATCGCAAGGCCCAGGCCAATGCTGCCCGTCTCCTGACCGCGCGATTCGTCCAGCCGCACGAACGGCTGGAACACCCGCCCCATGTCGAGATCAGGAATGCCCGGACCGTCATCCTCGATCGTGATCCACACCTCTTCGTCCGGCCCATTCATGTGCACGCGCGCCGACCGGCCATGCACGATGGCGTTTTCCACCAGGTTGCGCACCGCCCGCGTCAGGCTGTGCGGACGGCAGCGATAGGGCAGGCGGCCGAACTCCTCATAAGCGACGTCGCGGCTCATATCCGCCTGATCGGCGCAAACCGTGCCCACCAGCGCGTTCAGGTCCACCATCCGCGTCGCCTCGACCACCGCCTCTTCGCGGGCGAAGGCAAGCGCCGCCTCTGCCATGTGCTGCATCTCGTCGAGGCAGGAAAGAATGCGGCCGCGCGTTTCATCATCGTCGATGAATTCCGCCCTGAGACGCATATGAGTGATCGGGGTGCGCAGATCATGGCCGACGGCGGCCAGCATCCGTGTGCGGTCGAGCACGGAGCGCGACAACCGCTCGCGCATATCGTTGAAGGCGACGATGGCCTGCCGTATTTCGCGCGGTCCGCGCGCGGTAATAGGCCCCACGTTCTCGCCGCGGCCGAGCGCTTCGGCGGCTTGCGCCAGTCCGTTCATCGGCTGGGTGATGTGGCGGATGATGATGATGAGCGTCGATCCGAAGACCAGAAGAATGATGATGACCGGAATGAACAAGAGCCCGACGGGCGGCGGGCTGATGTCGCGGCCCACTTCGAGATTGAGCCACTTGCCGTCGTTGAGTTGCACCGAGGCTTCCAGCCAGGGTTCATCCAGCGGCGGCGAGGTCCGCCACCATTGCTCGATCCACCGGCCGAGCAGATTGTACCAGGATTGCTGATCGCCCAGCCTTACGAGCACCTTGCTGGGATCCTTGGGGATCATGGCGCGCAATTCGCGGAGATAGGAAAGCGTCTCGTCGACGGCGGGCAGTGTCGTTTGGGTTTCGGCGATCTCGCAAATCAGGAGCTGCGAATCGGAGGCGTTGATGACCTTCGTATGCAGCTCATCCGGCGTTGCGTCGAGAAGCTCCACCAGCGATGCGATGCGGTTGAGCGTATCATTCGCCCACCAGCCCCGCATGGCATGCTCGCGTTCATCGAGCATGATCGCGGTGAGCACGATCTGCGACACGACGAGCGTGAGCATGGCGACGGCGATGAGCTGTCCGGCGGCGGTTTGTGGGATGAGCCGCTGTAAGCGCTTCATAGCTCCTCCACGGCCCCGGCAAACTTATAGCCACCGCCCCACACCGTCTGGATCAGCTTGGGGTTCTTCGGGTCTTCCTCGATCTTGCGGCGCAGGCGGCTCACCTGATTGTCGATGCTGCGGTCGAACAGATTGGCCATGCGGCCCTTGGTCAGGTCAAGCAACTGGTCGCGATTGAGCACCAGATTGGGCCGCTCAAGGAAAACCGACAGAAGCAGGCACTCGCCATGCGATAAGGGCGTCGCGATCTCGTCGTTGCCGATGATTTCCCGCCGATCGCCATGAAACACCCAGCGCCCGAAGCGCCATTTCTTGGTGAGCTCGGGCTCGCGCGACAGCGGGATGCTCTGGGCGCGCCGCAACACGGCCTTGATCCGGGCGACCAATTCGCGCGGGTTGAACGGCTTGGTCATGTAATCGTCCGCGCCAAGTTCCAGGCCGATGATCCTGTCCGTCTCCTCCACCAGGGCGGTGAGCAGGATGATGGGCACGTCAGCGCTTTCTCGGACATAACGGGCAAGGCTCAGCCCGTCCTCGCCGGGCATCATGATATCCAGGACGATCAGGTCGATGGAGCTCATCCTCAAGGCTTTGCGCGCCTCGGACGCATCCGGAGCCGCGGTGACGCGCATCGAATGCTTGCGCAGAAATCTCGCGAGAAGATCACGGATTTCGCGGTGGTCGTCGACAATCAGAATATGAGGTGTCGGGTCCATCATCTTCTATTACCCCCCTCTTCATCGCGTAGACGACAAAAATGTATCAGCGTTTGTCAATCAAGGTCTTGCGAGCGCAGTGATAACCGGCATCCGGAGCGACGCGGCTCCAAACGGCGAAACCCTTCTCCAATAGTCGCAGACGCCTGTACGCCGGATGAACCGCCGCGGCTCGCAAGGGCGCCCGTCAAGATTGGACGAGTGAAATGGGGTAGGGGTTCACATTGCCCGACGCGCAGTCGCAGACGGCGCAGGCAGGCCGCGCGTCGCGGACAGTATGGCGGAGCTATGGACGGTGTGCCGAGAAGCGGATATGCCCTGTACAGCCGTGGGCATCGCCCCCGTTGCCGGGGGCGAGACTGTCTGCTGGTCACCCGGTCGCGATATATTCCCGCATCGACGCGGCTTCGAGTTCCGCCAACGCGATGCGCTGCTTGACGACGTCGCCGATCGAAACGATGCCGATCAGACGCCCTCCCTCGACGACCGGCATGTGCCGGAAGCGGCGGGAGGTCATCTCCTCCATCAGCCAGTTGACCGTGTCGTGTTCGACGCAGGTCATGACGTCCTTGGTCATGAATTTGGAGACCGGCTCGTCGAGCACGCTGGGGCCTGACGCAGCGAGAATGCGGACAATATCGCGTTCGGAGATAATGCCCGCCAAGCGCAGATCGCCGTCGCAAATGACTGCTGCGCCGATCCTTTTTTCCGCCAGAACGCCGATTACGTCCTTGATTTGCATCGCGGGCGACAATGTCGTTACGTTACGGCCCTTGTCCTTCAAAATTCTCGCTACATTCATCGTAACCTCCCGGGGCGCGTCTTGAACACGCATCCTCCAAAATGGCAAACCGGTTGCATCGGTCCGCGAATGCAGATGATGCGACAGGGCGACGCATTCGACAAGCGTGTCCGTCCACTGAACACCTCTTCAAGACGGAAATTGCCTGCTGCCATTATTCAAAAGCTTAAACGCAAGGTTGCAAATGCCACAATCTAGGGTTGATTTCCGTTTCTTTTTGAAGCATTGTCAATCGCAGATTGCAAGTTGAAGTCTGTTCGCGTGAGTTCACCCCATGTTTGTGTTCGGGCTATTGCGGGTCGGCAATGGCGGGTTTTCCTTGGAAGGGGAAAATCGCCGCCATCTCGGCTCGCGGCTGGTTGAGAGCCAGCCATTTCCGGATCCCCCATTATATACACTCACGAAGACGTCAGAATGCGGGTTTCCAGCCGTGCACCGCTCGGAGATTCTCGCTGCCAAGCTCAATCCGTGATGCTAATATCGATGAGGATAGGTAGTAGCCGGTACTATTAGAACTCAACTAAAAATTGTAGGAATTTTTGGTAAACGAAGTCGGAAATGTAGCGTTGCTGGGTTCATTGGCTGTGTGCGCTCTGTTTAAAACTATAAGTAAAATAAACAAGCAAAACGCATGTCCCCATTATCGGGACGTCAAAACTCTTTTGCGATCATCTCCCCGGAGTTCGAGGAGAGGTCGATGAAGTTCTGGTCGTTGGCTATCGCCGTGGGCGGGGTCGCCTATTGCATCTCCCACGGAGCCGATGCTCGCGGCATAAGCGCGAGGCCGGCGCCGATGTCGGCGCGGCAGATGACGGTCTACGGAACCGCAGAGCCGCCGATCGGATATACGCAATTTTGTGCCGAAAACCGGGACGATTGCCGGGCGCAGGGAAAGACCGAAGCGGAGGTGATCCTCACCGACCCCAAATGGAGAGAGCTGCGCGCGGTCAATCTCAGAGTGAATCTGGATATAAAGCCGGTCAGCGATTTAGTGCAGTATCACACAATCGAAAAATGGACTTACCCCTATAGTGGCAAGGGCGATTGTGAAGACTACGTGCTGCTGAAAATGCGTCGATTAATGGAACGTGGCTGGCCGCAAAGCGTTTTGCTGATTACTGTCGTGCGGGATGAACACGGCGAAGGTCACGCGGTGCTGACTGTCAGAACCAGTCGCGGCGACCTTATTCTCGACAACAAGCACTCCCGCATCCTGGCGTGGAACGAGACGCCCTACCAGTATATCAAAAGGCAATCGTCGGTCGACCCGCAACGCTGGAATTCCCTCGTGCCCGTTCATGACGGACCCGCGGTCGCCGCTTCAAGCGCGGACTCTGAATAGAAGGATTCGTACCTATATAGATAGCAGTTTCGGGCCCGGATCCCCTCGCCCCTCATATCCTGCCCCTTCCGGGCTCGTTAGCGAGCCGGCGATCCCCCCAACGCCGGCTCGCCCCCCTTTATCTCGGGCAGACTTAACCTGCGGCGGCGACCAAGAGCATGCGCCGGGTCGCGGACGTGATCGGCGGTCCATAGGGTGGCTGAACTCGATATTGAATGTCAGGTGAGATCAAGTTCCAGTATGGCCATCTGGAACTGGTAGGAAACCTCGCCATCCTCGTCATCGCGGTAGATCACGCCGACGAACTCATCCGCGACATAGACCTCCGCCGAATCTTTCTTCTTGGGACGTTGGCGAATTTCGATCACCTCGGTCTGGAAGGTCTTGCGGAGGTATTTCTCCAGCAAATTCAATTCGTCGCGAGTCATGAAATCCTGCCAAGGTTAAAGCAATTTCAGCAAGGCCGACGGCGGCCAATGGCGGTTCGCGCCGCAAAATGCAATCGACGAAGGAAGCAAAGCACGATTCGCAAAAACATGTCCCGCGAACACAGAAACGAAAGCCGCCTCCGCGAAACCTATACTTCGATAAGCGCCAATCCCCTAATCACCACCGCCGTGCCGCCCGCATCGCGTCAAACCGGACGGCCAAATCTCAACCTTCTGTTTGGCCTGTCCGGTCGCCATCGTCAAGCCCGAGCATCTGGTTCATGGTCCGGCCCGGCTCGGGGCATCCGGCGACCCCGACGACGCGCGCCGGCACTCCGGCGACGGTGGTCTTGGGCGGCACATCCTTGAGCACGACACTGCCGGCCGCAACCCTGGCGCAATCCCCTACGGTGATATTCCCTAGAATCTTCGCGCCCGCGCCGATCATCACGCAGCGGCCCACCTTGGGATGCCGGTCGCCAGTTTCCTTGCCGCTGCCGCCCAGCGTCACCGAATGCAGCAGCGAACTCATATCGCCGACCGCCGCCGTCTCGCCGATCACGATCCCTGTCGCGTGATCCAGCATGATGCCGCGCCCGATTCGCGCCGCCGGGTGAATATCGACGCCGAATACGCGCGAGGACTGACTTTGCAGGTAAAGCGCGAAGTCGCGCTCGCCATTGTGATAGAGCCAGTTGGCGAAGCGATAGGTCTGGAGCGCGTGGAAACCCTTATAGTACAATAGCGGCTCGATCTGGCGCTTGCAGGCCGGATCGCGGTCGGCAACGGCGGCAATATCGACGCGGAACGCATCGGCGATGCTGCGGTCTTCACCGAGCACGCGGTCGAAGGTCTGGCGGATCAGGTCGGCATTGACGTCGTCATGATCGAGCCGCTGCGCCAGGCGGTGGCAAATGGCGTCCTCAAGCCGCTGATGATTGAGGACATTGGCGAAAATGAAGCTGGCCAGCGTCGGTTCGCGCCGGGCGATATCCTCTGACTCGGTCCGCATGCCCTCCCATGTCGGGTCATAGGACTGCACATTCGAGCTGCGCGGCTTGGAGAAATGTTGCGGCACGGAGACACTCCCTTGGCACGAGACGCTGATCGGCAATTGCGGCGAACCCAGATCATGCTTTCGCTGCGGCCGGCATGCCCTTGGGACGGCCGGCGCCGCAGCCATGATGTACCACGAAAATGGGGATTGCCCCAAGCGCCGCAAGAGCTTCCGGTAAAGCCATCAGGCACAACTTGGCATTTCGTCGCGGCGCGCTTAAATAAGGTCCGGCAGGCAAGGCTGGGCGCGCTGGCGCTCCGGGGCAATCCAAAGAAGAATTGACGGGTCGACATGGCGATTAAGGACACCGAACGCTGGATGTGGTCCGAAGCATGCGAGATGCTGATGCGCGCCGAACGGATGCATCGCCAGCTGTTTCAGCCTCAGGCCGGCACCTATCGAGCGGCCGCCTGGGAGCCGCCGGCCGACGTTCTGGAAACCGACAGCCATATCGTCATCTATGTGGCGCTTCCCGGCGTCGACCAGGATCATGTGGAGCTGGCCATCGATGGCAGCGAACTGGTGATTTCGGGCGCGCGCATTCTCCCGGCCGAGTTGCACAACGCCGTCATTCACCGGCTGGAGCTGCCGCAAGGCCACTTCATGCGCCGCATACCGTTGCCGCGCGGCCGCTACGATCAGATTGCCAAAAGCGCGGCCAATGGCTGCCTGCTTATCAGCCTCCGCAAATTTTCCTGAGCAAACACCAAAAAGGAGACGTCAGGTGGACGCAGACGGCATGGAATTGAAAGGCGAGCAGGGCGAAGACCGCCCCACCCGGCCTTTGCCGGACTTGCCCTCCGACGCGATCATCATCTTGCCGGTGCGCGAAACCGTGCTGTTTCCGGGCGTGATCCTGCCGATCACCGTGGGCCGGCGCTCCTCGATCGAGGCCGCCCAGCGCGCCGTCAAGGATCAGCGCCAGATCGGCATCCTCATGCAGCGCTCGGCCGATATCGCCGACCCGGCGCCGATCGACATGCACACCACCGGCGTCATCGCCAATGTGGTGCGTTACATCACGACGCCCGACGGTTCGCATCATCTGGTCTGCCAGGGCGAACACCGTTTCCGGTTGCGCGAGTTCCTGAGCGGCTGGCCGTTCATGGTGGCGCGCGTCACCCGGATCGAGGAGCAGGACGTCCGCAATCCCGATATTGAGGCGCGCTATCTGAACCTGCAGCGCATGGCGGTGGAGGCCCTCCAACTCCTGCCGCAGACGCCCTCCGAACTCCTGGCGGCGGTGCAGGCGGCCGGAACGCCGGGCGCGCTTGCCGATCTCGTCTCCGCCTATCTGGACATGAAGCCGGACGAAAAGCAGGAGGTGCTGGAGACCATCGATATCGCCGCGCGGATCGATCGCGTGACGCGTCTGCTCGCGGCCCGCATCGAGGTGCTGCGCATTTCGGCGGAAATCGGCCAGCAGACCAAGGCCGCCTTCGACGAGCGCCAGCGCGAAGCCGTGCTGCGCGAGCAGATGGCGGCCATCCAGCGTCAGCTTGGCGAAGGTGACGGCAAGGCCGCCGAGGTCGAGGAATTGAACCGCGCCATCGCCGAGGCGGGCATGCCGCCCGAAGTCGAGGAACAGGCGAAAAAAGAGCTGCGCCGGCTGGAGCGCACGCCCGAGGCGGGCGGCGAATATGGCATGATCCGCAGCTATCTCGACTGGCTGATCGAGCTGCCCTGGAAGCTGCCGGAAGAGAAGCCCATCGACATCGCCGCGGCGCGCCGCATCCTGGACGAGGACCATTTCGGCCTGGATAAGATCAAGCAGCGCATCGTCGAATATCTCGCCGTGCGCAAGCTGGCGCCGTCCGGCCGCGCGCCGATTCTGTGCTTTGTCGGCCCGCCCGGCGTAGGCAAGACCTCGCTTGGCCAGTCCATCGCGCGCGCCATGGAGCGTCCGTTCGTGCGCATCGCGCTGGGCGGCGTGCATGATGAAGCCGAAATCCGCGGCCACCGGCGCACCTATATCGGCGCCTTGCCGGGCAACATCATCCAGGGCATCCGCAAGGCCAAGGCGCGCAATTGCGTGATGATGCTGGATGAGATCGACAAGCTCGGCCAGGGCGTGCAGGGCAGCCCCTCGGCGGCGTTGCTTGAAGTGCTGGACCCCGAACAGAATTTCAGCTTCCGCGACAATTATCTCGCCGTGCCCTTCGATCTGAGCAAGGTGGTGTTCCTGACCACCGCGAACGTGCTCGACGGCATTCCCGAACCGCTGCTCGACCGTATGGAGATCGTCCAGCTCGCCGGCTACACCCAGAACGAAAAGATCCAGATCGCGCGGCGCTTCCTGGTGAAACGCCAGCTCGACGCAACCGGGCTCACGCCCGAACAGGCGGAGATCAGCGACGATGCGCTGGCGCTCATCGCGCACGCCTACACCTATGAGGCAGGCGTGCGCACCCTTGAGCGGCAGATCGGCCAGGTCATGCGCAATTCCGCTTTGCGGATCGCCGAAGGCAGCGCCACGCATGTCCGCATCGAGGCCGCCGACATCCCCGCCATTCTCGGTGCGCCGCGCTTCGAGAATGAGATCGCCATGCGCACCAGCGTTCCGGGCGTCGCCACCGGCCTTGCCTGGACGCGGGCGGGCGGCGACATTCTGTTCATCGAAACGACGCGCTCCCCCGGCAGCGGCAGGCTGATCCTCACCGGGCAGCTCGGCGATGTGATGAAGGAAAGTGCGCAGGCCGCGCTCAGCCTCGTCAAGAACCGCGCAGCGGCCATCGGCATCGACCAGTCGATGTTCGAGAAATCCGACATCCACATCCACATTCCGGCGGGCGCGATCCCCAAGGACGGGCCAAGCGCGGGCGTAGCGCTGTTCTCCTCGCTGGTCTCGTTGCTGACCGGCCGCAACATCCGCAGCGACACCGCCATGACCGGCGAGATCAGCCTGCGCGGCCTGGTGCTGCCGGTGGGCGGCATCAAAGAGAAGACGGCGGCGGCGGTGCGCGCCGGAATCAAGCGCGTCGTCCTGCCCGCCCGCAACAAGAAAGACCTTGAGGACATATCCGAGGACGTCCGCTCGCGGCTGGAATTCATCTGGGCGAGCGAGGTGGGCGAAGTTCTGGAGGCCGTGCTTGAAGTAGAGCCGGCCAGGGTGGAGGAGCTTAACGTTTAGCGCGAGAAGGGAACAACCGCGCTGCTCAGGTCTTTTGTTTGGACCCAAGGAGCGAAACAATGAACAAACTTCTTTTGACCGCCCTCATGGCGGCGGTATTCGCCATACCCGCAGCCGCCGCCGATCAGACGCCGGACGCAAGCGGGGTCAACCCGCAAACCGACTGGACCGGCTCGATGAAGAATCCCCGCTCCGGCGAGCTGAAGCCTGCGGATGAGCAAAATACCGGGGCCGGGTCCGGCGCCCCCAAGGCTGATATGAAGCCTGCGGGAGATGCTGAATCCAACAACAGCCAGCCAGTTCAGAAAAACAACGACGCGCAGCAATCTCCCGAGACGCACGGGATGCAGTTCGTCGATCTCGGCCAGCCGATAGTCGTGGCTCGCGATGTCCGGCGCCGTCTGAGCTCTAATCGCTCCGGGAGCTCGGCTGGGGGCAACAGGTTCGAATGAACGAGGCTCGGGACCGGAGAGCGGCAGCCGACAGGAATCGCCGATGCTGAAGATTTATGGCCGGGCGAATTCGATCAACGTTCGCAAGGTGCTGTGGACGGTGGACGAGATCGGCATTGCGTATGAGCGCGAGGATTGGGGGCGCGGCGTGCGTCCGCTCAGCGATCCGCAATTCCTGGCGCATCAATCCGTTCGGCCTCATCCCCGTCATCGATGATGACGGCTTCGTTCTCGGCGAGTCGCACGCCATCATCCGCTATCTCGCCGCCACGCGCTCGCGCGACGATCTGCTTCCCGCCGATCCGAAAGGAGCGCGCCATCATCGAAAGCTGGATGGACTGGCAGGGAACGGAGGTCTCCAACGCCCATCGGGCCGCCGTCATGTCCCAGGTCTTCAATATCACCGTTGCCGGGCGGGCAGGAGGTCGTCGAGGCCTCGCTGACGGAATGGCCCAAGCGCATGGCGGTCATCGAGGCGCAACTGAAAAAGACCGGCGCCTATATCACCGGGGCGCAATTTACGCTGGCCGATATCTGCATCGGCCTGACCGTCAATCGCTGGTTCGCCACTCCGACCGGGGAAAAGCCCGACTTCCCCGCGATGTCCGCCTATTATGATCTGCTGGCCGAGCGCCCCGCTTATCGGCGCCATGGCCGCAACGGCACGCCGTAGCTGCCGGGTCAATCCCGAAGCGAAAAGGACGCTCAGTGTCCTTCTGCGGCGAGACTAGCTGGATTGGGCGCCGTTATGTCGCCGTTAAGTTTCAACTTGATGGCCGCTAAGCTGATGGTGCAACGTGTCGTGACCCGGCGCGACGGCGACCTCAATTCGCGAAGCAGAGCTTGACCAGGCTTTTCAACATAATGGAAGATCAGAGCCGCTAACGCGAGGGACACCGTGATGGCCATCAGCACTGCTTCGGTGTCTCTAATCGATGTCGATCTGTTAAGTGAGCCAATGATCTAGCACGCCAATCTTGATGATTAAATAGAGAGCGTATGAAATTGGACGGAGATAGGGAAGGAAGCCAAGTTGCTGATCGCCAGAAAGGGCACTGGTGCCGACCTCCGTGCCGTCCGGCCGGTTGTCGCCAATATCGCCGGATTTTGTCTGCGCGTTTTATGTCCATGGCGCGCTCTCCATATCTCGGCATCTCGGTTATTCTGGTGCAATCGGCAGCACAGCCCTTTTTAATGGTGCAAGGCTGCTCGGCGCCGCCTATCTGTGCTGGCTGGGCATTGAAACGTCAGCCGGGTGCCGCTCCGGGGCGTCACCGACCGCAATCTGGCCGTCCGGCCGCCGCGCGCCGGCGCACGCTGCTGACGTTCGCTTTCGCGGAAGGCTTGCATGAGCCAACGTGCTCAACCCGAAGGTGGCGATGTTCTATCTCGCCGCGTTTCCCCAATTCATTCCCGCGCATCATGCAGTGGCGAGCGGCGCGCTGCTGCTGATCGTCATCCACTCGGCGCTGAATATCATCTGGTTTTCGGCGATGGTGCTGCTGTTCAACCGGCTGCGGGGTGTGGCGGCGAGCGGCAGGGTACAGCGCTGGGTCAAGGGAGCGACGGGCGCGGTGCTGCTGGCCTTCGGCGCGCGGCTTGCGACCTATCAACCGTAGCCGGCGCCGCCATCGTGATGATGATGGATGGCAATCAGCGCTTTCCCTGCCCCGTTGCCGGCCTTACCATTCCGCAGGAAGATTTGCAATCCGCTCTTTGCGAAGCGCACGGCGAGGAGTCGGACGGGCGGCACGGCGCGTCTCTTCATCCGGAGGATACGCCCATGACCGCCCTCAATCCCGACGATCCGGGCAAGCCCGCAGCGCCGCGCGCCTGCCCGCCGGCTGGGACGATCTCCTCCTGTTCGACGAGCAGCTCACCGAGGAAGAGCGCATGGTGCGCGACACCGCCCGCGACTATGCGCAGGACAAGCTGATGCCGCGCGTCCTCAGCGCCTATCGCGAGGAGCGCTTCGACCGCGAGATCATGACCGAGATGGGCGCGCTCGGCCTGCTCGGCCCGACCGTGCCGGAGACCTATGGCGGCGGCGGGGCTGGGCTATGTGTGCCTACGGGCTGGCCGCGCGCGAGGTGGAGCGGGTCGACTAGCGGCTACCGCTCGGCGATGAGCGTGCAGTCCTCGCTGGTGATGTATCCGATCCACGCCTATGGCAGCGAGGAGCAGCGGCGCAAATATCTGCCGAAGCTGGCGAGCGGCGAATGGGTCGGCTGCTTCGGCCTCACCGAGCCGGATGCCGGGTCCGATCCCGGCGGCATGCGCACCCGCGCCGAGAAGGTCGACGGCGGCTATCGGCTGAACGGCGCGAAAACCTGGATTTCCAACAGCCCGATCGCCGATGTCGCGGTGGTCTGGGCGAAATCGGCGGCGCATGGCGACCAGATCCGCGGCTTCCTCGTCGAGCGCGGCACGAAGGGGTTCTCCACGCCCAAGATCGAGGGCAAGCTGTCGCTGCGCGCCTCGATCACCGGCGAGATCGTGCTGGAGGGCGCCGAAGTGCCGGAGGACAACCTGCTGCCGAACGTGTCCGGCCTCAAAGGCCCGTTCGGCTGCCTCAACCGCGCCCGCTACGGCATCGCCTGGGGCGCGCTGGGCGCGGCGGAATTCTGCTGGCATCGCGCCCGCGACTATGTGCTGGACCGCAAGCAGTTCGGCCGGCCGCTCGCCGCGAACCAGCTCATCCAGAAGAAGCTCGCCGACATGCAGACCGAGATCACCATCGCCCTGCAGGCGGTGCTGCGCGCCGGGCGCCTGTTCGACGAGGACCGCCTGCCGACCGACGCCATCTCGCTGCTGAAGCGCAACAATTGCGGCAAGGCGCTGGCCATCGCCCGCGAGGCGCGCGACATGCATGGCGGCAACGGCATCTCCGAGGAATACCACATCATGCGCGTCGCGCAGAATCTGGAGACGGTGAACACCTATGAGGGCACGCATGACGTCCACGCGCTGATCCTCGGGCCGCGGGCAGACCGGGCATTCAGGCGTTTTTCTGATGCGCGATGACAAAGCCTCTTGAGGGCATTCGCGTCCTGGAACTGGCCCGCATTCTGGCCGGCCCATGGGCGGGCCAGCTTCTGGCCGATCTCGGCGCCGAGGTCGTCAAGGTCGAGCGGCCCGGCGTCGGCGACGACACGCGCAGCTGGGGGCCGCCTTTCGTGACCGGCGAGAGCGGCGAGAGATCTGCCTCCGCTTATTACCACGCGACGAACGGGGCAAGCGCTCCGTGGCGCTGGACCTCGAAACGCGAAGGTCGAGGCGCGCGTGCCGTGCGCTGCGCTGCCGAAGCCGACGTGCGTGATCGAGAATTTCAAGGTCGGCGGGCTGGCGAAATACGGCCTCGACTATGCGAGCCTGAAAGCCGTCAATCCGCGCCTGATCTATTGTTCGATCACCGGCTTCGGCCAGACCGGCCCGTACGCTGCGCGCGCGGGTTATGATTTTCTCATCCAGGGCATGGGCGGGCTGATGAGCGTCACCGGCGATGCCGAGGGCGAGCCGCTGAAGGTGGGCGTCGCCATCGCCGATATCGCCACCGGGCTATACGCCTCCACCGCCATCCTCGCCGCGCTACGCCGCCGCGACCAGGCCGGCGAGGGCGCGCATATCGACATGGCGCTGCTCGACTGCCAGGTGGCGCTGCTCGCCAATCAGGCGATGAACTGCTTTGGTTTCGGGCAAGCCGCCGGCGCGGCTCGGCAATGCGCATCCCAACATCGTGCCCTATCAGCTGTTTCCCGCGAGCGATGGGCATCTCACCATCGCGGTGGGCAATGACGGGCAGTTCGCGCGGCTTTGCGCCGTGCTGGGCGCGGGCGGATCTGGCCGAAAATCCGGATTACCGCACCAATGAGGGCCGCGTCCGCCAGCGCCAGCCGCTTTGCGCGCGCATCGCCGAACTGACGTCGCGCCGCAGCCGGGCGGACCTGCTCGCGGCATTCGAGCGCCATGGCGTGCCCGCCGGCCCGATCAACGACATCGGCGAGGTGTTTGCCGACGCCCAGGTGGCGGCGCGCGGTCTCCAATCCAGCCTGCGATCCGGCGGCACGGCGGTTCCAACCGTCGCCTGTCCCATCGTCATCGACGGCGAGCGCATGGTCGCCGCCAAGGCCAGCCCACGGCTCGGCGAAGACAGCGACGCCGTCCTGCGCGAGCTGGCCATTGCATCCGAGGAGTAAACGCATGAGCGACCCTAAGCGCAGCCGGACCGGCGGACAAATCCTGATCGACCAGCTCGTCGCGCAAGGGGTGGAGCGCGTCACCTGCGTGCCCGGCGAGAGCTATCTCGCCGCGCTCGACGCCCTGCATGATGCCCCCATCGACCTGCTGGTCTGCCGCAATGAGGGCGGCGCGGCGATCATGGCCGAAGCCTATGGCAAGATGACCGGGCGGCCCGGCATCTGCTTCGTCACGCGCGGGCCGGGCGCGACCAACGCCGCCCACGGCCTGCATATCGCGGCGCAGGATTCAACGCCGATGATCCTGTTCGCGGGCCAGGTCGGGCGCGGCATGCTGGAGCGCGAGGCGTTTCAGGAGATCGATTTCCGCGCCGTCTTCGGCTCGATCGCCAAATGGGTGGTCGAGGTGAAGGAGGCGGCGCGGCTGCCGGAGCTGGTCGCGCGGGCCTTCCGCGTGGCGATGCAGGGGCGGCCGGGGCCGGTCGTCGTGGCGCTGCCCGAGGACATGCTGACCGAGACCGCCGAGGTGGAGGATGCGCCGCGCGTCGAGCCCGCCGAGATCTGGCCGTCGCCCGATGCGATGCGGCGTTTCGCCGAGATGCTGAGCGCGGCCGAACGCCCCATCGCCATTCTCGGCGGCTCGCGCTGGAGCGAGGCGGCGGTCGCGGCCTTCGCCCGCTTCGCCGAGCGCGCCGGCCTGCCTGTGGCCACCTCCTTCCGCCGCAGCCATCTGTTCTCCGCCGATCATCCCAATTACGTCGGCGATGTCGGCATCGGGCCGAACCCGACGCTGGCGGAGCGGGTGAAATCGGCCGATCTCGTCCTGCTGCTCGGCGGGCGGCTGTCCGAAATGCCGTCCTCCGCCTATACGCTGCTCGACATCCCGGTGCCGCGCCAGACGCTGGTCCATGTGCATCCGGGCGCCGAGGAGCTTGGCCGCGTCTATCAGCCCGCGCTGGCCATCCAGGCGACGCCGACGGCGTTTTGCGCCGCTCTCGACGGCGTGACGCCCGGCCGGTCGCGCCTGGCTGATGACACCGAGGCGCTGCGGGCCAGCTATCTCGCCTGGACCGAGACGCCGAAACCCATCCCCGGCGCCTTCCAATATGGCGAGGCGATGGTGTGGCTGCGCGAGCGCCTGCCGCCCGATGCGATCATCTGCAATGGAGCGGGCAATTTCGCCGGCTGGATTCACCGCTATTACCGCTTCCGGCATTTCGGCACGCAGCTCGCGCCGACATCGGGGTCGATGGGCTATGGCGTGCCCGCCGCCGTGATCGCCAAGCGCCAGCATCCGGAGCGGATCGTGGTGTGCTTTGCCGGCGATGGCTGCTTTTTGATGAACGGGCAGGAATTCGCCACCGCCGTGCAGTTCGGCATTCCCATCATCGTGGTGGTCATCGACAATGCGCATGTACGGCACGATCCGCATGCATCAGGAGGCCCAATATCCGGGCCGCATCTCCGGGCACGGCGCTTGAAGAACCCGGATTTTGCCGCCTATGCCGTAGCGTTCGGCGGACATGGCGAGCGCGTCGAGCGCACCGAGCAGTTCGCGCCGGCCTTCGAGCGGGCGCTGGCCTCGGGCAAGCCCGCCATCCTGCACTGCCTCCTCGACCCGCAGGCGATCACCCCGGCGAAGACCTTAAGCCAGTTCAGCCGCAAGGCTTGATAGTCCATTGTATCTGCATTAGATCGAATCTGGGTTGCGGAGCGGGATGATCCTCAAGGATCGCGGACATTAAAGGGGCGGTCCGATCCGGATGATAAGCGTGTCGAGATAATTACCCTCAGATAGAGGGGCGCTCATGTCGTTGGTTGTGCCGTCGATTGCCACCGTAACTATTAGCGATCCCCTACTTGGACCGCCGACGAGTCCCACATCAGAAACCTTTTCTGGAGTAGAATCCGTTTCAAGCGCGACAGTTTTTCCGCTCCATTGCGCTTCAGCGCGATAGTTAATGCGCTTGAAGCTTCTGGTTGCGGTGCCGTCTTCGAGCGCCACAAGCCCGCCGCGACGGGTCTTTAAGGAGAAAGCATGGAGGCCGTTGCAAATGCCCTGGAATTCGACCTGGATCGACGCTGACTTCAATCGCCCTGTATTTGGATCGATAAGCTGCGAGACTTCGATCTGACCCGGATCAAGCGCTGCGGGGGCCAGGACCATGTTGCTTCCAGAGACTTGACGCGGGGCGGTGCTGAAAGAATATGTAGTTCGCGCCGTGCCGCCGATAACGACATTTGCACCGGCGTCGTTCCCGGCCCGCGCAACGCCCCAAATCAAAATCGGAGAGGCGGCGGCAACAGCAAGCGCAAAACGTCTCATGCTACTCTCCTGGTGAAAAGCGCCTGCGCAGCTGTTTCGAAAGCTCCTCAGATCCTAGCATTCTCGACGCGGCGAATGGCAGCCGGGAAAACAACCTAGTACCAAACCTTCCCATGGTCAGCCGCAGCAGACGGTTGCGACCCCGGCGCAATGCAGCTAATTTGGCGTCCGGTGCGCTTGTCCGCACCGGAACAGCAGCCGTCCCGCCACCTTCCATGCTCAAGCCGCGCCGCTCCGATACGCTGTCTTCGGCCCAGGCGCGCCGCATTGCCTTGCGCGCGCAGGGCTTCGGTGCGCCGCGTGCAGAGGGCGGGGCGGGCAAGCGCGATCTGCGCCGCCTTATCGAGCGGCTTGGCGTCGTGCAGATCGATAGTGTCAACGTGCTCGCCCGCGCCCATCTGCTGCCGCCCTTCTCGCGGCTGGGGCCGTACCGCGCCGAGGATCTCAATGCGCTTGCCTATGGTGGCCGCAAGCGGGCGCTGTTCGAATATTGGGGGCACGAAGCCTCCTTGCTGCCGGTCGGCATGCAGCCGCTGTTCCGCTGGCGCATGGCGCGTGCGGCAAGCGGGAAGGGCATCTACCAGGAGATCGCACGCTTTGGCCGCGAGCGCCGCGACTTTATCGCCGAAGTCCGCCGCGAGATCGCCGATCGTGGCGCACTGAGCGCCGGCGAACTGACGCATCGGCATAAGGGGACCAGCGGCTGGTGGGGGTGGTCCGACAGCAAGCGCGCGCTGGAATGGCTGTTCTGGACCGGCGCCGTCACCACCGCGACGCGTCGCGGCACCTTCGAGCGCGTCTACGATCTGACCGAGCGCGTCCTGCCGCGTGCCATCCTCGCTGCGCCGACCCCCGCCGAGCCGGACGCGCAGCGCGAGCTGATGCGCATCGCGGCGCGCGCCATGGGGATCGCCAGCGAACGCAGCCTGCGGGACTATTTCCGCCTCGGGCCGGCTGATGCGAAAGCGCGGATCGCGGAATTGGTCGAGGCGGGCGAATTGCGCACCGTGGGGGTCGAGGGATGGCGCGCTTCGGGGCTTTTGCATCGCGACGCCAAGATCCCGCGCCGTATCGAGGCGCGGGCGCTGCTGGCGCCATTCGACCCGCTGATCTGGCAACGCGAGCACTCCGAGGCGCTGTTCGGCGTCCGCATCCGGCTGGAGATCTACACGCCCAAGGAAAAGCGCAGCTTCGGTTATTACGTGCTGCCGTTTCTGCTTAATGACCGCATCGTAGGTCGCGTCGATCTCAAAGCAGACCGGGCGCGTTCTGCGCTGCGGGTGCAGTCCGCGCATTCGGAGCTGGGCCAGGACGCCGATGCGGTCGCCGGGCCGCTGGCCGACGAACTGCGCACGATGGCGGCCTGGCTCGGTCTTGCGGGCGTCGAGGCGGAGCGGCATGGCGATTTGGCGGCGGCGTTGAAGCACCGCCTAGGGCGAAATCATCTTTGATGGAGACGCCTCTTCGAAATCCCCGCGCAGGCGGGGATCTAGTATTAATCGGTGGTTCAATGGTTTACTGGATCCCCGTTGTCACGGCGATTTCGGGAAAGATAGGCCCGGCTGCCTCCATCTGACCTGATCGCGCTCTTGGCTGAAACGATCTTCGCAATTCTCAGTGCCCCAGCAACTCGCCGAGCGCCATCCGCTTATAGGCCGCTACGACCGCTTCTCCCTCCTCCTGTCCGAGCGAGACGGCCAGCCGCATGGTTGCCTCGCCGAGCTGCCAGACGAGAAAGGCCGAAGTCGCCAGCTCCAAGGGGTCGGCGCCGGGCCTGAGCGGAATGAGGATATCGGCCAAAAGCCCGCCGCAGACGCGGCTTTCGGCCAATTCCATCGCCTGTAGCCGCTTATCCCCTTGCGTCGCCGACCAGATGTCGCGCATGATCGGCTCGCTCAGGAAGATCCGGTAATATTGATCAACCAGGCTTGAGAATGCATCGCGCAGACTGTCCAGGTCGCGCACCGGGCGGAGCGCCGCCTCGATACAGGCGCGGCTCGACTGGCCCAAACGCTCTGCCAACGCGTGGATAATGGCGCTTTTCTCCGGAAAATATTGATAGAGCGAGCCGATGGAAATGCCGGCCATTTCGGCCACTTCGCTCATCGTCATCTGATCGCTGCCGTGCTCGGCGATGAGAGCCGTCGCACAGGACAGGATCCGCGCCACCCGTTCGATGCTGCGGCGCTGCGTCGGCGTGCGTCCGTGCGCGCCGTCGGGCGCCGCTATGTTGTCGCGCAATCGGTCGCTCACGGCGGTTCTCCTCTTCCGCTCCCGCTTGACATGCAAAACATGAGGGTTTATCACATTATATAATGTGAGAGGTGCTCACGTTAGTCAGAGGGGATCGACATGTCAAATGACACCTTTAGCGGCAGGCCAACTTTGGTCCTGTGCGGTACAGAGAAACCCCTGCAGCGCGTCTCAGGGAGTGCCTGATTATGATCAGCGGTGTCTTCTTCACTCTCACCTTCGCCGCCGCGATCGGCAGCGGCCTGGTCGCCGGGGTTTTCTTCGCCTTCTCCACCTTCGTGATGGCGGCGCTGGCCCGCATTCCACCCGAGCAGGGAATTTCGGCGATGCAGTCCATCAACATCACCGTCATCAATCCGGTTTTCTTCCTGGCGTTCCTGGGAACGGGAGCGCTGTGCCTGGCGCTCGCCGCCGGGGCGTTGTTCAGATGGGGCCAGCCGGGCGCGGCGCTTATCCTGGCCGCCAGCCTCATCTATCTCGCGGGCGCGATCGGCGTGACCATGGTCGCCAACGTGCCGCTCAATGATGCGCTCGCCGCGGTTTCGCCTGGCACGCCGGAAGCGGCCGCCCTGTGGCAGCGTTATCTGGATGTGTGGACCGCATGGAACCATGCGCGCACAGTGGCACCCCTAGGCGCCGCCATCCTGTTCACTATCGCGCTGATCTAGGTCACTAAAATCCCGGAGCGCCGGCCGGTGCGACTTAGGTTCCTCTGGCGGACCTTTGGCCAGAGCTGCTACAACGCGGCCGGAAGCTGTCGCGCCGGGCCGCGGCGGCTTCTACTGCTATGGTCAGCGGATGGGGAGACTTGAATGAAGCTGGTTAGAACCGCAGGCGCCGCTTGCATGGGCACAGCGCTGCGCGGCGTACTGCTCGCGGCCGGGGCCGCGGCAGCGACGGGGGCGACTGCGGACGTGCATATCGAGTGTCCTGCCACCGGGCATGCACCGCCGGTCGCATTGCGTTTCGATGCGAATGTGCTTTCGGTGACGGATGCGCGCGGAACGGCGGCGTTGCCCGGCTCGATGCAGGAACTTCAACCGGGCAGTTTCGGCATCAGGGGGGCGGGCGCGATGGATGCACTCATGCCGAACCCGGCCGCGCTCGACGAGTGCCTGGCGGCGCGGCTGAAGCAACAGGGCGCGAGTGCCAACGATGTTAGCGCGCTCGGCTATGTTGCCAATCTATGCCGTCTCAAGCTGACGCCGTCAGGCAGCGTACAGGAGGTGGAGGCGGAGTTCACCGCTACAGCTCTTGATGCGGGCAAGGCTACAGTGTTCATTCAGCGCCGCTATAAGCAGCCGAGCAAGGTCACCGGAGCGCCGCTGCAGCTCGATGAAGTCCCGCCGCGGGATTGCGCGATCACCAAGGGGCCGTGAGGCTGCTTTGCGCGCCGCGTCAGCCGCCGAACAGACGCGCCGCGATCAGCGTGGCGGTCGAAACCAGGATCGCCAGCCCCATCCGCCGCCGCGCGGCGTAGTATACGGCGATGCCCAGCGCAAACGCGCCGATCCGCACCGGCATGGCCACATCGGCCAGCGCACCCGGCGGAAAGACGACGATGCGGGCCACCAAGCCGGCAACCAGCGCCGTCGACACCGCGTTGACCCAGGCGATGACAGGGCCGTCCTCCGAAAGCCCGCTGGATAGAAGCAGGCCGCCGAGGCGCCAGACCGCATTGGCGGCAACGCCGGCGACCAAGATGTAAATCAGCTGATGATCCGCGCCGGTCATAAGCCGCCCCGTCTCCTGAACACTACGCGGTCCAGCAGCACGCTGGCCGAGCCGCCGATCAGCCCCGTCAACAGCAGGTCGAATTCCGGCACGAGAACATGGAAGAGCGGCCCGAGCAGCAAACCGAGCATGATCGGCGCTACGCCTGACGCCGACCGCGCGGTCGCCAGCATCGAAAGCAGGAAATAGCTGGGCGTCAAAAACAGCAGAGCGGCCGTGATCACCGGGGGAACGCGCGCCGCCAGGAAAAATCCGACAAGGCCGCCGATTGTGGAAATGCCTACCAGGACCATGACGATGCCGAGCACATAGGCCGCCCGCAAGTGCCTTGGAATGCGGGGTGCACGCCGCATCGATTCGATCCACATGGTGACAGCGATGAAATAGGCGACGGCGAACTCCATCCATTTCGGTACGCGCCGGTCGCGCACCACCGGCAACAATGCGACGGTCATGGGCAGCAGCCGCACCGCCGTCCCGGTGACGACGAATGCGGCGGTCAGGATCGAGGCGCCGTGCGCCATCTGGTCCACCAGCGCCACCTGCGCGGGCAGGGCGAAGACGAACACCGACATGAAAACGGTATCGAGCCAGGTGAGGCCGGTTTCGCTGGTCAGCGCGCCGAAGCCGACGAAGGTGGCGAACAGGATGATGATCGGCAGCGGCGGCGTCTCGCGCGCGCCGTGCCAGACGGCGGTCCGCCGCGTCGCATCGCGCGTCCATGCCGGCTCGGCCGGTGCCGGGATGCTGCCGTCCACCTACGTCACCCTCGTGCCGGGCATGTGTTCAGGTCAGGGGAGATGGGCATATGGACGCGCGTCGCACTCCCTGCGTGATTTGCCGCGATCTTACGGAAAGCGGGCGAGAACGCCAGCGCTGGGTGGGCCATATCCTGGCGCAAATGTGCATGGATAGGGCGCGCGGATGAGTAAGATTTGAGCAAGCCGGTCGCCTGCGGACGGGCGCAAGCTTACGCTGCACGCGGCCCGCAAGAGAAAGCCCCGGTCCGTGGATTTCGGACCGGGGCTTCATATGTGGTTCTGCGGCCATTTAAGGCGCGAGGGGCACCTTCGGGACGAGGCTCGACCGCTTGCCGCCGCCGTCGCCCGATGGGCCATCGCCGGAAGGCGACTTCTTTGGGCGGCGCGGGCCTTGCTCGATGGCGGGGCGCTTCGAGGCCTTCAGCTTCTTGGCGCTGTCGTCTTCATCGGGCTCGTCCTCGCCATCATCGGAGGGCGATTTCACTTTCTCCCGCGATTCGACGATCTCGAAGCCGAGCTTCTTCTTGCCGTCCTTCTCCTCGACGATCACCCGAACCGTGCCGCCGCCTTCGAGGCGCCCGAACAGAAGCTCCTCGGCCAGAGGCTGCTTGATGTGCTCCTGAATGACGCGGGACATGGGCCGCGCGCCGAACTGCTCGTCATAGCCATGCTCGATCAGCCACTCGGAGGCCTCTGGGCTCAGCTCGATGGTGACATTGCGGTCGGCGAGCTGCGCCTCGAGCTGGAACACGAACTTCTCGACCACCTTGCCGATCACATCGCGCGGCAGATTCGAGAAGCCGATGGTGGCATCCAGACGGTTGCGGAATTCAGGCGTGAACAGCCGCTGGATCGCGTCGTGATCGTCGCCCTCGCGCTTGGTCCGGTTGAAACCGAAGGCGTTCTTGGCCAGGTCAGAGGCGCCCGCATTGGTCGTCATGATCAGGATGACATTGCGGAAATCCACCTGCTTGCCATTGTGGTCGGTCAGCTTGCCGTGGTCCATGACCTGAAGCAGCACGTTGAACAGATCCGGATGCGCCTTTTCGATTTCGTCGAGCAGCAGCACGCAATGCGGATGCTGGTCGATGCCGTCGGTGAGCAGCCCGCCCTGGTCGAAGCCGACATAGCCCGGAGGCGCGCCGATCAGCCGCGAGATGGTGTGGCGCTCCATATATTCGGACATGTCGAAGCGCAGCAGTTCCACGCCGAGCAGCTTGGCGAGTTGGCGGGCGACTTCGGTCTTGCCGACGCCGGTCGGCCCTGAGAACAGGTAGGAGCCGATCGGCTTTTCCGGTTCGCGCAAGCCCGCACGGGCCAGCTTGATGGCCGAGGCCAGCGCCATGATCGCCTGATCCTGGCCGAACACCACCCGCTTCAGATCCGCGTCGAGATTGCGCAGCAGGTCGCTGTCGCTCTTCGACACGGTCTTCGGCGGAATGCGGGCCATGGTCGCGACCGTGGTCTCCACTTCGCGCAGGCCGATGGTCTTCTTCCGCTTCGAGGTCGGCAGCAGCATCTGCGAGGCGCCGGTCTCGTCGATCACGTCGATGGCCTTGTCCGGCAGCTTGCGGTCATGAATGTATTTTGCCGACAGCTCGACCGCCGCCTTGATCGCCTGCTGGGTGTAGCGGACCTTATGGAAGTCCTCGAAATAGGGCTTCAACCCTTTCAGGATCTCCACGGCGTCCGGCACGGTCGGCTCGGCGACGTCGATCTTCTGGAAGCGGCGCACGAGCGCGCGGTCCTTCTCGAAATGCTGGCGATATTCCTTATAGGTGGTCGAGCCGATGCAGCGCAGCGTGCCCGACTGGAGCGCCGGCTTGAGCAGGTTGGAGGCATCCATCGCGCCGCCCGAGGTGGCGCCCGCGCCGATCACCGTATGGATCTCGTCGATGAACATGATCGCGCCGGGATAGGCCTCGATCTCGCGCATGACAGCCTTCAGCCGCTCCTCGAAATCGCCGCGATAGCGGGTGCCCGCAAGCAGCGCGCCCATATCGAGCTGGAAGATGGTGGCGTTGTTCAGCACCTCCGGCACCTCGCCGCGCACGATCTTGCGGGCGAGCCCTTCCGCGATGGCGGTCTTGCCGACGCCGGGATCGCCGACGAAGAGCGGGTTGTTCTTCTGCCGCCGGCACAGAACCTGGATGGTGCGGTCGATCTCCTTGCCGCGTCCGATCAGCGGATCGATCCGGCCCTCGCGGGCTTTCTCGTTGAGATTGAGGCAGTAGACGTCGAGCGCATCGCCCGCGCGCTTCTTCTCTTCGCCAGCTTCCACTGTCGCTGCGTCCTCATCCACTCCGCGGACCACGCGAGGCTCGGACATGCCAGGCCGCTTGGCGATGCCGTGGGAAATGTAGTTGACCGCGTCGAAGCGGGTCATCTCCTGCTCCTGCAGGAAATAGGCGGCATGGCTCTCGCGCTCGGCGAAGATGGCGACGAGCACGTTGGCGCCGGTCACTTCCTCGCGGCCGGACGATTGCACATGCACGACCGCGCGATGAATGACGCGCTGGAAGCCGGCGGTCGGCTGCGCTTCGCTATCCTGATCGACGACCAGATTGTCGAGATCGTTGTCGAGATAGTCGATGAGCTTGCCGCGCAACAGGTCGAGATCGACATTGCAGGCGCGCATGACCGCGGCGGAGTCGCGATCGTCGACAAGCGAGAGCAGCAGATGCTCAAGCGTCGCATATTCATGGCTCCGCTCATTGGCGAATTCGAGGGCGCGGTGTAAGGACTCTTCTAAGCTTGAAGAAAACGAGGGCACGGGCGTCCTATTCCTTCTCCATAGTGCACTGCAGGGGATGCTGATGCTGCCGGGCGAAATTCGTCACCTGGGCGACTTTCGTTTCGGCAACCTCATAAGTGTAGACGCCGCATATGCCCACACCCTTCTGGTGGACATGCATCATGATACGGTTCGCCTCTTCGCTCTGCTTATTGAAAAACCTTTCGAGCACATAGACGACGAAATCCATCGGCGTGTAATCGTCGTTGAGAAGCAGCACCTTGTAGAGGCTGGGCCGCTTCGTTTTCGGCTCGGTTTTCGTGACGATGCCGCCACGCAAATCTCCATCATCGTTCTGGCCGTTTTTCTTCGCCATGAAAACGCGCGCCATGGCTCCGGCCTCGCGCCACCTGCCTTCGCAGCTTCCGCTGATTTCGCCTCTTTGCCACATGGATAACATGCAATGATAATGCCAACCCCAATGCTTCCCCGCGCCGACTCTCCAGTCTTTAGAGTAAGCCTCCCGGCGCTCACTTTCAATGCGCGGCGTCCCGCGAGACTTGCCCTCACTCCAGCGCCTTCAGAACGTCAGCAAAAAGGCCTCGGCGAGAGCCTCCTTGCGCAATTCACTGCCTGAATGCTGTGCCGGACTTTCATACTAGGGCATTTCTCTCAAAAAAAAACTGCGATCGCTCCCAACTAAACGGGAAAGTGAATGTAAAACTTTAGCTGCTTCCTGATCTCCGGACGCGGCGACGCGGTCGCCTGCGTCCACAACTCGCGATGGTTTGAATGGATCCGGCCTTCGTGCCATTATTCCGGCGGCTTGGCGGGCGAGTCTACGTTTGAGGTGCGGAGCATTGGGGACGACCCGCCAATAAGTAAGCGGCGCGGCGACCGTTTCAAGAGAGGACAGGACCAGGTTCGAATGCGGCACGCCGTTAAGAATTTGCTAGGGGTGTGCCGCTAGGGTTCTGTAGTTAACGATTTGCATTTCTGGCGCCGCCGGAACGGGGAGGATCTTGATGCGGGTCTCATCGTATCATTGGGGAATCGATTTTGGCGGCGCGCAGCCCGCTGTCCGGCGGCTTGCGACGGCCGCTCTCGTGGCTGTGCTCGCGATCACGCTGGCCTCGCTCCCCGCCGACGCCAGGCGGCGCGCCAAGCACTCCTCATATTCGCCGCCTGCCGCCGCGATGGTGATCGACGCCTATACCGGCAAGGTGCTCTATGCCGAGAACGAGAACAAGCCGCGTTTCCCTGCGTCCGTCACCAAGGTGATGACGCTCTATCTGCTGTTCGAGCAGCTTCGCAAGGGCGATATGCAAGCATGGACACCGAGCTCAAGGTCAGCGCCGCGGCGGCGGCGCAGGCGCCCTCCAAACTCGGGCTCGAAGCGGGCGACACGATCAGCGTGAATGACGCGATGTACGCGCTGGTCACCAAATCGGCGAATGATGTCGCGGCCGTGATCGCGGAAAATGTCGCCGGTTCGGAAACCGGCCTTCGCCCGCATGATGACGTTGAAGGCCCGTTCGATGGGCATGACGAATACCACCTTCCGCAACGCCTCCGGCCTTCCCGATCCCGATCAGACGACCACCGCCCGCGACCTCGTCACCTTAGGCCGGCGCATCCTGTCGGACTTCCCGAAGGAGTCGAAAATTTTCAGCACCCGCTTTTTTCAATATGGCGATGCGAGGCTCAAGAATCACAACGGGCTGCTGTTCAGCTATGCCGGAACGGAAGGCCTGAAGACCGGCTATACCAGGGATTCCGGCTTCAACCTGCTGACCTCCTGCCGCCGGGACGACAAGCATCTGATCGCCGTGGTGCTTGGCGGGCGGTCCAGCCGCGACCGCAACGAGCGCATGCGCGGGCTGCTCGACGCGTCCTGGCGCAAAGCCATCGCCTATAATGATATCCGCCAGCACACACCCGAAAAGCTCGCGGCGGAAACCGAAGTGCGATTTCACCGATGAGATGATGCCGGAGCGCAATCCGGCGTTCCATTCGACCGTCTCGGAGCGCACGCTGTCGATCGCGATGGCGGCGGCGCGCGAAGCGGGAGAGCCGCAAGCGGAACAGCCGCTGTGACGGAGAAAGTCGCCGTCGCCGCGCTGAACGATACCTCCGCCGCCGAGCCGTCCGATGACGAGGACGACGCCGAAGCGCAGAATTCCGAGGAAGGCGACAGCGCCCCGGAAGCGGCGGCCCGCGAGGAAGCGCCGGCGCAGACGCCCGCCCAGCAGCAATTGGCGCTTGGACCGTATCATGTGCAGGTCGGATCCTATCTCGACGTCGCCGGCGCCAAGAGCAGGCTCGCGACTGTCGCCGAGAAGGCATCCGATCTTCTCGAGCGGTCACGGATTGCTGACGGTCCCCGGGGAAGCGCATGGCAAGTCTTACATCCGCGCCCGCTTCGGCAGCTTTTCGGAGGATAAGGCGTTCAGCACCTGCACCAGGTTGAAGCGCCTGAAGATCGATTGTCTGGTGGTGCGCGCCGAATAGGCCGCGCCTTCAGCCGGAGCCGGCCTCTGCGGCGCTTTGATGATGCGCCTGCGCGGCGCGCACGGCTTGCGCCTCGACCCGCACCACCCGCAGCATGTTGGTCGCGCCCGGAGTGCCGAAGGGCAGCCCCGCCGAGACGATCACCTTGTCGCCCAGCTTCGCCACGCCTTCCCGTGCCGCCAGGCGGCAGGCGCGCGTCACCATGTCGGCGACGGAATGCGGGTCTTCCGTCAGCACGCAATGGATGCCCCAGGCGACCGAAAGCCGCCGTGCGGTCACCTTGCTGGTCGAGAGGACGAGGATCGGCTGGCGCGGCCGGTGGCGGGCGACGCGCAGGGCCGTGGCGCCGGTGGATGTGTAGCAGATGATCGAGGACAGCCCGGCATCACGCGCGATGGAGCAGGCCGCCGCGCTGATCGCATCGGCCGATGAGGTGTCGGTCTCGGGCCGCTGGCCGTTCATGATGCTCTCATAGAGCGCGTCGCGCTCCACCTCCAGCGCGATATCGCTCATGGTCGCGACTGCGTCGGCAGGAAACTGCCCGGAAGCCGATTCGGCCGAGAGCATCACCGCGTCGGCACCCTCGAAGACGGCGGTAGCGACGTCGGAGACTTCGGCGCGGGTCGGCACCGGGGCGCTGATCATCAATTCCAGCATCTGCGTCGCAACGACGACGGGCTTGCCGAATCGCCGCGCCAGCCGGGTCAGCCGCTTCTGGACGCCCGGAACCTGTTGCAGCGGCAGTTCGACGCCCAGGTCTCCGCGCGCCACCATGATGGCGTCGGATTCGGCCAGGATGCGCTCGATGTCCTGCACTGCAGACGGCTTTTCGATCTTCGACATGACCGCGGCGCGGCCATCGATCAGCTGCTTCGCTTCGATGACGTCTTCGGCGCGCTGGACGAAGGACAAGGCGATCCAATCGACGCCGAGATTGGCCGCATATTCCAGGTTCTCGCGGTCGCGTTCGGTGAGCGGGCTGAAATTGAGCACCGTGTCGGGCAGGCTCACGCCCTTTGCGGCTCGACAGTTCGCCGCCGATCAGAACTTTGGTGTCGATGCTGTCATGGCGTATGGGCCGTGGTGACCAAACGCAGCTTGCCGTCGTTCAGCAGCAGGTGGTCGCCGGGCTTGATCGCCTCGAAAATTTCCGGATGAGGCAGGAAGACGCGCGCATGCGTGCCCGGTTCCTCGCTCTTGTCGAAGCTGAAACTCTGGCCGGCGGTCAACTCGACGGCCTGGGCGAATTGACCGACACGCAATTTCGGCCCTTGAAGGTCGCATAAAATGCCGATCGGGTGATCGGTCTCGCGCTCGATAGCGCGGATTTGCGCGTGCCGCTCCCGCAGATCCTCGTGCGATGCGTGGCTCATATTGATTCGGAAGACATCGGCGCCGGCATCGAAAAGCCGCCTGATCATCTCGGGCCGCGATGACGCGGGACCGAGAGTTGCGATGATTTTCGCCCGACGATTTCGCCTCATTGCGTCGCTGCTCCGCCTTCGCCCGGATCCGCCAATCGGACGGTCCAGTCCTTTTCTTCGTTGGTGTCGACTTCAAAAAATCCGGAGCGCTTGTAGTTGCGCGTCTGGCAATCCTGCACGCCGCGTATGGTGAATGCTTTGTCGCCCGTGCACATGAACGCTTTGCCGCCCCATTCGCCGCCGCGATCATAATCAAGTGCATGAATATAGTAATATCGCGCCACGAGCGTGCCCTTCAGCAGAACCTCACAGGTTTGTGAGGCGACATTCCACCAGCCTTCGCTGACCCAGCCCTGTTCATCCTTATAGCCGATGGCGACGCCGATGCGGCTGGCGGTGGTATTGCACAATTTCAGATCCGCTGCGGCAGGCGCGACCCGAACAAAGGCGGAGGCGGCAAGAAGGCAGAGGCAAACGGCAATGCGGCTTGATGTGTGTCTCTTCATCTGAGTTCCACGTTTGACGGATGTACTCGGTATCACATTATGCAGGGTCAACGAGGATTACCCGCAGATCGTTCACATTCGTGAAGCTGGGCCCGCTGACGATAAGATCGTCTCAACACTTCAAAAAATCCCGTCGAATCATTATCCGCCAGAGAGGATGCCGGGATCGAGTTTTGCCGCCGCCGCCCGGCCGAGCGTATCCGGCGTGATAACGGCGCCGGCGGGATCGTCAGGCCTCCCGCTGCCTCCATCGCTGCCGTCCGTGTCGGCGGCCAGGGCGAAAATACCAGGACGGCCGCCAAGAGCAAGCGCAAGCGCAAGCGCATATTCCTGATTTGGGCCGCCGCGCCCGTTTCCGCTGATCGTCACCGTCAGCTCGCCGCCCGAAAGGATGGCGACGCGCCTGCCATCCCGTGCGCATCGAGGGCGAGACGGGCATGTTCGGCGGCGACCTCACGCGCTTCGCCCTCGATGCGCGTCGCCCAGCATGACCGGCTCGTATCCATGACCGGCAGCCGTCGCGGCGGCGGCCCGCAAGCGCGTCCCGTGGGGCGGCCGCCAGGACGAATTGCGCGCCGGCGAAGGCCGGATCGCCCGGCTTGGGGGTTTCGTTCGCTGGCATCGCCGAGGGCGGCGAGAATGGCGGGCGCGGGTGACAGGCCGTAACGGACGAGCACCGCCCGCGCCTGCGCCAGCGTGGTCGCGTCAGCGACGGTCGGCCCCGAGCCGATCGTGTCCGGCGCGTCGCCCGGCACATCCGATATCGCCAGGGTGACGATGCGGGCGGGCGCAGGCGGCGCGCGCCAGCCGTCCGCCCTTGATGCGCGACAGGTGCTTGCGCACGCAATTGATTTCGCTGATCGGCGCGCCGGCACGCAAGCAGACTGCGCGTCAGCTCCTGCTTCTCCGCAAGACTGATGCCCGGCAAAGGCGCGGCCCAGAGCGCCGAGGCGCCACCCGAGATCAGCGCCAGCAGCAGATCGCCCGCGCGCGGCATCTCCGGCAAGACGCAGCGCACGGTCGGCGGCAGCGGCGCTGGTGCCGTCGGGCACGGGATGGGCGGCCTCCATCAGCTCGAAGGCGGAAAGCGGCAGGCCATAGCCTTTGCGGGTCACCGCCAGGCCGATGAAGCGTCCCGCCGCGATGGCGTCGGCGTAATGCGCTTCGGCCGCCTGGGCCATTGACGCGGCGGCCTTGCCGCATGCGAGCGCGATCAGGCGGCCATCGCGCGGCGCCGGCGGAAAATGCGGCGGCAGGCAAAGCGCGGGCTGGGCGGCGGCAACGGCCGATTCATAGATCGCCAGCAGGATCGCGCGGTGATCCGCCTGTTTCATGAGCTGAAAGCCGATCGCCTGGGCATCTGGGCCTATCCGAATGGTTATATGTGCAAAAATGCCAATGTGGTTGAAAAACCGTGCAGAATTTCGGGCGGTGGTCTAGCCGCATGTAAATTGCGGAGCTATATCTACCCCATGCTCGACACGATGCCCATGAACGGCACGGTCGCCAACAAGGTGACCGATGCTCCTTATACTATTTTACCGGGTTCGCTGACCAGCGGCGTGCTGCTGCTCTGCGATCATGCGGACAACGGCTTTCCGGCCGGGTATGACACGCTCGGCGTGGCGCCGGCGCAGCTGCAGCGCCATATCGCCTATGATCCGGGCGCGGCCGGTATCACCCGCCACATGTCGCGGCTGCTCGGAGCGCCGGCGGTGCTGACGCGCTATTCCCGGCTGCTGATCGATCCGAATCGCGGCGAGAACGATCCTACGCTGATCATGCGCATCTCCGATGGCGCGATTGTGCCGGGCAATGCCGCAATCAGCGCAGGAAGAGCGCCAAAAGCGTATCGACCAATATTACCGGCCTTATCATGCCGCCGTCGACCAGATGATCGATGCGATGATCGATGCCGGGAAGCCGCCGGTCATCTACTCCGTCCACAGCTTCACCGAAAACTGGCGCGGCTGGATGCGTCCCTGGCATGTCGGCGTGCTTTGGGACAAGGACCCGAGGCTGGCCATTCCGCTGCTGAATGCGCTTCGCGAGGATGAGAGGCTCGTCGTCGGCGACAACGAGCCTTATGCGGGCGCCCTGCTCGGCGACTGCGTTTACACGCATGCCACGACTGCGGGGCCTGGCGAATGCGCTCATCGAAGTGCGTCAGGACCTGATCCGCGACGAAGCGGGGCAGGCCGAATGGGGCGAGCGGCTCGGGCATATGCTGCGCCGCATCCTTGCCAAATCCCGCGCCGCCACCACATTCCATTCGATCCGCTATTACGGGTCCCGCTCTGACAGGGCTTCCACGCGCCGACGGAGCGGCCAGGCGGGAGGATGGAATGGCTAAGCGCGAAATCGACCCCAAACTTGCGGTAGAATTGGAAGCGGCCGTCGTTCCGCCGTCTCGTCGCGCATTTGCGCGACCGCCCCGACGCGCAAAATATCGACCTGATGAATCTCGCCGGCTTCTGCCGCAATTGCCTCGCCAATTGGTATCGCGACGCGGCGCTTGAGAAGGGCGTCGAGTTGTCGAAGGACGATACGCGCGAAATCGATCTACGGCATGCCCTATGAGGAATGGAAAGCGCTGCATCAGGCCGAAGCGAGCCCCGAGCAGCGCGGACGGCTCGACGCCGCTCAGAAGAATCATTAGCGGCGCCGCCAGCGTTTTTTAGCATTTATCCGCAGCTCACCAGCGGCACCGGGATAAATCGGCACTGCGTGTTGAGCCGGAGCGCAAACCTTTCTAGCCTCCACCCAATCTCGACGCGCCGAATCGGTGCGACGTTCCACGCATGGGGAGAAGCCGATGGCGATCAGCGACATCATGGAAGAGTCCGCGCCGGCCGAAAATCTGCAAGGCAGCGCGAAAGATCATTTGCGGGCGTTCATCGAACGCATCGAGCGGCTGGAGGAGGAGAAGGCGGCGCTGGCCGAAGACATTCGCGAGGTCTATGCCGAGGCGAAAGGCACCGGCTTCGACACCAAGGCGTTGCGCACGATCATCCGCCTGCGCAAGCTTGAGGATCACGAGCGCATGGAACAGGAGGCGCTGCTGGCCACCTATATGCACGCGCTCGGCATGATCGGCGGTTTGGAAAGCCAATAGCGGCAATTTTCCGGGTCCGACGGAGCGCCGTAGGACAGATTTGAGGGTGGGACGATGAGGCTTGGGCCCGCGATAAGCTCAAGCCTCTCGTTTATCTGCGGCCGATCGGAATGTTTTGCGCCGTCTGCACGCGCTCCTCACCGCCGGGCGAATCGCGGTCGAGCCGCTTGACCGCCGTATTGACGGCCGTTCCCTGGAAGCGCTGCGCCCAGAACATCTGAGCATATTGGAGGCCCGGCTCAAACTGCGTATTCAACATCTCGCGCGGCTCGGCAAACATCATATGCACCTTGCTCAGCTCAAGCTCGGCGCCGGCGGTGGTCATATCCATGCTGGCGACAGGCGTATCCGACATCAGTGGCAGGACCGGGAAGGGCTGATAATCCAATTCGTCCGGGTGATCGTCATCATATTCCGGGCTGGACGCGACCTGGTCGTCGTTCACGACAGTATCGGAGGGTTTGCCGTCGAGAAAATCCTGCTTGAACGATTCGGGGTCGGGCTTTGCGGCAGCCTGCCGCATCGGCGTTTGAATCAGCGATTCCGGCTTTTCCTCTGTGACGGCCGGTGTCTCGCCCCTCGAGAGGGAGAATGACGGCGTCATGCTGGCAAAGGTGAGGGCGGGTTTCGCCGGCTTGAACGGGATCGACTTCGGTTCGCTCGGGCCGGACTGCGTCAGGCTGGCGAGGATCACCCGTCCGCTGTCACCGCCGCTCAGCTTCCTCTGCACCGCGATCGGCAATTCGCCGCCTCGGTCCTGCAGATTGGCCAGCGCGATCTGGAAGTCTTTCTTGGTGATCGGCCTCCCATCGGCGGGAATGTGTTTCGTCTGGCCGGAAGGGAACAGGATGGCGAGTTCCTGCCGCGGCACGCGCGGCCATGCGCGGACATTCCCTGTATCGACATGGACGAAGGGGATGGCCGACGTCGGATAGTAGCCCACCCCGCCGCGTTCGCGAATGAGCGCCGAATTGCGGAGTTGCTTGACCGGCACATCGGGGAATTCGATATCGGCGGCCTGGCCGGTGATATGCTTGCTTTGCCTCGCCTGACCGCCCACCGTGCGCCGCAGCATGGAGTTGGTCTTTTCCGAGCGGTGGCCGCAGATCAGATGCACCGGCTCCTTGGAACCGAGCTCCTCATGGATCTCCCAGATCAGGTCGATCAGCTTGGGGTCCATGGTGATGGTGATGTTCCGGCGCCAGTCCCGCATGAAGTAGTTCAACTTCTGCATGGCTTCAGGGACATATTGCCCGTCTCGCTTATAGACAATCGAAATGCTGTCTTTGGTGTGGATGTTGTACATCGCGATCGTCCGCTCTTGCGCGGCGGAAGCGCCGAAGCAGAAGGCGACAAGCGCGGGGATCACAAGTGCGAACGTGGCAACACCGTGCCAGTTCAGCACGCGGTCGACAGGAGAAGTGCCCAATTGTCCCTCTCGATCGGAGTTGAAGAGCCGTCCGATCTCTCTCACCCAGATAGACCACATGAAGCCGGTTCGCCTTTGATCCGCGTCGTTAAGCGGACCGATGATCGACGTTGTGTGGTTAAAATTCAGTATGTGGGGAATTGCGGGGAAAACATGGCAACGGTGCAAATCAGCAACCTGTGAAAAAAAATGCCGGCGCAGGGCCGGCATCGCCGTATTTTCGTTCATTGTTGCGGGTTTAATAGAGCCCTGCGGCTCTGCCGCTAGTTCCGCAGGCCACCTTCGCCGGCGTCGAACTCTTCTCCCCTGGCGGCGATCTGCTTTGCCGAATCGATTTTCAGCGCAACCCGAACGGTCGAATCATATCCGTAAATGTCGCGATAGCTTTGCAGCTTGCCGTCCTTGTCGACCCAAAGCGTAAAATAGGTGATGTAGACAGGCACCTTCTTTTCCAGCTTCACCTGCTCGTCATTGGCGGTCGCCAGGGTCTGCTGAATCCTGCGGTCCGTCCATCCCTGGTCGGCCAGCAGCAATTTGGCGAAATCGAGCGGATTTCGCACGCGCATGCAGCCATGGCTGTACGCACGGACCGGCTTGTCGAAGAGCTGCTTGGTCGGCGTGTCGTGCATATAAACGGAGTGTTTGTTCGGAAATAGGAACTTCACCTGTCCAAGCGCATTGCCCGGGCCGGGCACCTGCCGCAGGCTGAGCTTGTCCGGGTTGACCAGGTTCCAGTCGACCATATAGGGATCGACGGTCCGTTCGCCCTGCCACACCACCTCGATATTGTTGCGGGTCAGATATCCCGGATTGCTCTGCATCGTCGGAATGATTTCTTTGACGATGATGGATTTGGGCACGTTCCAATAGGGGTTGAAGACAACGAACTCCATCTGGTCGGAAAAGATCGGCGTCGGATTTTTCGGCGAGCCGGCGACGATGCGGTCTTCATGCACGATGCGCCCGTTCGTCATAACGCGGAACACGAATTCGGGCAGATTGATCCAGATGTAATGGTCGCCGAACGAGCGCGGCTCCCACCGCCAGCGCTCCATATTGGCGATGATCGTTCCGGCGCTCACATCGACGCTGCCGTCGTTGAGCATCTCCCGTGTGTCCCGCCCGATAATGCCGTCCGGTTTCAAGCCTTTGGAGGCCTGGAAGGCACGCACGGCATTGGCCAGAGCGTCGTCGTAATATTCGTCGGCATTGCCGTTCGGCGCATTCTGGGAAGGCGCAAGCGAAAAGCGCGCCCGCAGCAGAGCGACATGGGGGTGATAGGTGTTGGGCCCAAGCGCCGGCCCGTCCGGGATCCGAACCGCCTTCGCGCCCGATTTCACGGCCGACCTGACTTCCGCGAGCTTGACCTTCAACAGTTTGAATTGCTCGTTGGTGGGATGAAAGCTTTCCAGGAAGGCGCCGAGCTTGCCGCCGCTTTCCGAGATGCCGTTCAGCACTGCCTTGCTGTCCGGCCGGGCCGGCGTCAGGTCGAGGAATTCCTTGTCCAGCGCCGTGGGTACGAGGCGACCCGACTGTGCGTCACGGGCGTAATCGAAGGCGGAGGCGCTCATCTTCAATTCCGCCTCCGCCAGCCATTCGGCGGGATAGCCGGACTGCTTGGCGAAACCTGCGCCATCGATGATGCTGTAATCCGATGCGGCAAGCCCGAATTCGTCGGCGTGCTTGAAGACCTCGCGCAGCGCGGCGGCGTTCTTGTTCAAGCCGGATTCGCTCACCCAGATCAGATTTTGCGGTCCGCGATAATATTCGGCAAAGCCCTTCAGATCCTCTTTGCTGAGTTGCAGCCTTTTACTCGCTTTGCCGCTCAGTTCCTCGTGCAAGGTTATGAATGTCGCTTCCATCCGGCTGATGAGGCGGTCCGGTGCGTCGGGCTCTACCGCGAAGGCCTGCGTCGCGGCCGTGCAGGTGACAGCCAGCGCCAGCGCTCCGGCTAGCGGCAATCGTAATAGCGTCATAAAGCCCCCTCAGTTTTGCCCGGTGGCACCATAAAGGTATAACGGCATTGGCGTCATCTGGTTTCGAACCTCGATAGTTTCCGCCATTTCAAACCCGTTTTGCAAGCGCACGCACCCCCTGGATACCGCACGTCACCTAATTGTGACGGATTTCCAGGCCGAACTCCCGCATCTTCCGATACAGCGTCGAGCGCCCGATTCCGAGACGGCGCGCAACCTCGGTGATATGGCCACGATAATGGCCCAGCGCGAGACGGATCAGATCCGCCTCCATATCGTCCAGCCGCCTGATCTCGCCTTCGTCGGTCAGAGCCGGAATGCCCAGCGCCACCCCTGTCGGGGCAGGGGCCAGCGAAATGGCGCGCGCCGCCGGCCAGTGACCACCGATCATGGCCGGTCCGTGATAGCCGGGCTTGGCCGGCAACGTGGGAGCTTGGGGCACTTCCGCCCTGAAGCCGGGCACCTGCGTCGCAATTTGCGGGAAATCGCTGATGGTGAGCCGGTCGCTTTCGGCCAGAATGACGCCGCGATAGATGGTGTTTTCAAGCTGCCGCACATTTCCCGGCCAGGCATACGCTTGCAGCAGCGTCATTGCGGCGGGGTCGATCTCCTCTATCCGCTTACCTTCCTCCGCGATGATGTGGGCGAGGAAATGCTGGCTGAGGGCGGGCACATCCTCGATCCGGTCGCGCAAGGGCGGCAGCCAGATGGGGAACACGTTGATGCGGTAATACAAATCCTCGCGGAACTGCTGGCGCTTGACGCGCTCGATCAGATTGCGGCTGCTCGTGCAGATCAGCCTGACGCGCGGCTTGCCGTCGCGGATGAAGCCGGTCTCGCTGGCAAGCAGCGCCGCAAGCCTCGATTGCGAGGCGTCGCTCAATTCGCTGACTTCCTCCAGGAAGAGAACGCCGCCATCCGCACTCGCCCAGGCGGCGTCGATAAAGTCCGTCTCCCCGGTTTCGCCTGGCTGGGATCTGTCGCGCTGGCCGCCGGCACAATGCAGGGTGTGGAACGGGCCCTGCCGGCGCGCGCCGGCGCCGAATATCGCCCTGGCCAGCAATCCCTTGCCTGTCCCCGGCTCACCTTCGATCAGGATCGGCAATTCCAGGTCGGCCGCACGTCTGGCGAGCGTCGTCGCGCGCTGTATTTCGGGCGATGCAGCAACGATGTCGGAGAATTCCGGACGCCCTTCCAGTTTGCGCCGGATACGGGCGATCTCGCCTTCCAGCGCACTGATCTTCAGGCTGCTGCGCACCGCGCCCTCAAGGCGGTCGGCGGCGGCGGGTTTGACGATGACCTCGCTGGCTCCGGCCGCCAGCGCTTCCTGCGACGCGTCCCCTGGATCCGCCGCGGTCAGCGCGATGATGGGCATATGGGCCTGCTCGCGCAGATGCCGCATCACCGTCAGGCCGCTCATGTCGGGCAGTTGCATATTGAGCAGCACCAGTTCGGGCGCTCCCCAGCCGAAATCGCCAAGCACCTCGGCCCCCGTCGCCAAAGTCCTTGGGGTAAGGCCAAGCTGTGAGACGATTTCCTGAAGACGGCGGCCCTCGACGGGATCGGCTTCGACAATCAGGACATAATTCGCCATAAACGCCACTCGGGTTACATGAATTGCGGGAAATGCGAGGCACTGCTCCTTGCATATTTCGCAGGCAGCAACTTGAGATTGTGGCATGCAAGCGTAAAAACACGCTAAATCCGGCTTTTTAGCGTTGATCGCTTTTTTGCCGGCGGCCGGGAGCGCGACATGGCGTTCCAGCCGCTTTGACATTGCAGGACGGATTGCTCATCTTATGACGAACGTTGTGATACAACCCACGGGAGCAGGATAGAATGAGGCGTTTACCGCACTCTGCCGGTGTGGCCAATGACGATAAAAGCGTCATTTTCGGCGCCCCGGATAGCGAAACCGGCGCGGCCGAACTGGGCGACATGCCCACCTGGAATTTAACCGATCTTTACCCGTCCGCCTCGTCCCCGGAGCTGATGCGTGACCTGCAGGAGGCCGCCGACGGGGCGGAAGCCTTCGCCGCGCGCTATCAGGGCAAGCTGGACGCTTTGGCGCAAACGAAAGGCTCGGCGGGACTTTTCGCTTGCATCAAGGATTACGAGGGGCTGCAGGACCTGATTGGCCGCATCGGCTCATTCGCCTACCTCAATTACGTCACCAAGGCCGACGACCCGGTGCGGGCCAAGTTCTTCGGCGACATGCAGGAGCAATTGACCAATATCGGGTCGAAGCTGCTGTTTTTCGGCCTCGAGCTGAACCGCGTCGACGACGCGCTGCTGGAACGCATCCAGAACCAGCCGCCACTCGATCATTACCGTCCCTGGCTTGAGGAACTGCGCAAGGAAAAGCCCTATCAGCTCGCCGATGATCTGGAGCGGCTGTTCCACGAGAAGGCGATGACCGGCCGCGCCGGCTGGAGCCGCCTGTTCAGCGAGACGATGACCGCGCTGCGCTTCGACATCGATGGGCAAAAGCTGCCGATCGAGCCGACGCTGAACAAGCTTGTGCATCCCGATGAGACCGTCCGGCGCAAGGCCGCCGAGGCGCTGACCAAGGTGTTCACGGCCAATCTGCCGCTGTTCACGCTGATCTCCAATATCCTGGCGAAGGACAAGGAGATTTCCGACCGTTGGCGAGGCTTCAAGGACGTTGCCGCCTCGCGTCACCTGGCCAACAATGTCGAGCCGGAAGTGATCGAGGCGCTGGTAACGGCGGTGCGCGAGCATTATCCGCGCATTTCGCATCGCTATTATCGGATGAAGGCGCGCTGGATGGGCAAGGAGCGGCTGGAATTCTGGGATCGCAACGCGCCGATCATCAACAACAGCGACCGCAATGTGCCCTGGGAAGAGGCGCGCCGGCTGGTGCTTTCGGCTTACGGGAATTTCTCGCCGGACATGGCGCGGATCGCTCGCGAGTTCTTCGACAAGCACTGGATCGATGCGCCCGTGCGCGACGGCAAGTCGCCGGGCGCCTTTGCGCATCCCACCGTGCCCAGCGCGCACCCTTATGTCATGATGAATTATATGGGCAAGCCGCGCGACGTGATGACGCTCGCGCATGAGCTGGGCCACGGCGTGCATCAGGTGCTGGCCAACAGCCAGGGTCCGCTGATGGCCTATACGCCGCTCACCTTGGCGGAAACGGCTAGCGTCTTCGGCGAGATGCTGACGTTCAAATCCATCCTGGCGACGACGGCCGATCCGCAGGAAAAGAAGGCGCTGCTGGCGCAGAAGGCGGAAGACAAGATCAACACCGTGGTGCGCCAGATCGCCTTTTTCGAGTTCGAGCGCCGGGTACACACCGAGCGGCTCGAAGGTGAACTGACATCGGACAGGCTGGGCGAAATCTGGATGGATGTCCAGACGGAAAGCCTTGGACCATCAATCAATCTGGGCGAGGGCTACCAGGTTTTCTGGTCATACGTGCCGCACTTCGTGCATTCGCCCTTCTATGTCTACGCCTATGCCTTCGGCGACTGCCTGGTCAATTCGCTCTATGCCGTCTATGAGAACAGCACCGGCGGTTTCCAGGAGCGCTATCTCGACATGCTGCGCGCGGGCGGCACCAAGCACCACAAGGAGCTGCTGGCGCCCTTCGGCCTCGATGCCAGCGACCCAGGCTTTTGGGCGATGGGGCTCGGCGTCATCGAGCGGCTCATCGACGAATTGGAAGCGTTCGACGATGCGCCGGCTGCCGCTTAGAGCCTTGACGCGGCTATTCGGCCGGAGATCTTGGAAACAAATCTGGCTCAACCCATGTCGAGGCCAGCCTGAACCTTGAGCCGGACGGATCATGACCGATAACCCTCCCCCTCGCGACGACGAAGCCAATCGGTTGAGCCGCCGGCTGCAGCGCTATGCGCAAGTCGGCACCAATGTCGGCGGCATGGCGGCGGGCATGGCGACGCGCTATGTGCTGGGCCTGACGCTGGATCGCGAGAAGAACGCCGGGGCGCTCGCCAATGCGCTGGGCGGCCTCAAGGGGCCGCTGATGAAGGTGGCGCAGCTGCTGTCCACCATCCCCGACGCGCTGCCGCCCGAATATGCCGAGGAACTCGCCAAGCTGCAGATGCACGCGCCGCCCATGGGCTGGGTGTTCGTCAAGCGACGCATGGCGGCGGAGCTGGGGCCGGATTGGGAGAGCAAATTCGCCGAATTCTCGCGTGAGGCGGCGGCATCGGCCTCACTGGGGCAGGTGCATAAGGCAAAGGCGCTCGATGGCGCGCTGCTCGCCTGCAAGCTGCAATATCCGGATATGCAGTCGGCGGTCGAGGCCGATCTCAACCAACTCCGCGTCGTGCTCGCCATTCATAAGCGGCTCGAACCGGTGATCGACACCTCGGAAATCGCGGCCGAGATCTCCGCCCGGCTGCGCGAGGAGCTGGATTACGGATTGGAGGCGCGGCATATGGCACTGTATGGCGCGATATTCGCGAACGATCCGCTGATCCGCGTGCCGGCCGGGCGACCGGAGCTGTCGACGCGCCGGCTGCTGACCATGGACTGGCTCGAAGGCGGGCGGCTGCTGGAGTACAAGAGCAAGGATCAGGAGGCGCGCAACCAGATCACACGGGCGCTGTTCCGCGCCTGGTGGTATCCGTTCAGCCATTACGGCGTGATCCATGGCGACCCACATCTGGGCAATTATTCGATCTTCGAGACGGATGGGCGCGCGTCGGGCATCAATCTGCTCGATTATGGCTGCGTGCGCACCTTCGCGCCGCGCTTCGTCGGGGGCGTGGTCGATCTCTATCACGGCCTCTCGCGCGGCGACCGTGCCCTGATCGTGCATGCCTATGAGACCTGGGGCTTCAGCGGCCTGTCTAACGAACTTATCGACATTCTCAACATCTGGGCGAAATTCATCTACGGCCCGCTGCTCGACGACCGTGTGCGGCGCATCGCCGAGGGCGTTTCGCCCAGTCAATATGGCCGCAAGGAAGCCTTCACCGTCCATAAGGGGCTGAAGGAGAAAGGCCCGGTGAAGGTGCCGCGCGAATTCGTCTTCATGGACCGGGCGGCGATCGGCCTTGGCGGCGTGTTCCTGCATCTGGATGCGGAGCTGAATTTCTACCGGCTGTTCAACGAGACGATCGAGGGCTTCGATCTGGCAACGGTGCAGGCGCGGCAGGCCGCCGCCTTCGGCGCCGCCGGCGTGCCGCTGCCGGAATGAGGTATAGGATATCGGTGCTGCGCATCTTGCTGGTTTTCGCCGCCCTGTCATCGCCCGCCATGGCGCAAGGCCGGCCGAGCGCGAATCTCGGCGAGATGTGCGGCGGCATCGCGGGCATTCAATGCGAGGGCGGCTTGTGGTGCGATCAGGAGCCGGGACGCTGCCGCGGCGCCGATATAGCCGGAGCGTGCATCGAGGTTCCGCGGTTCTGCACGCGCGAATACCGCCCCGTCCTCGGCTGCGACGGGAAAACCTACGTCAATGATTGCGAGCGCCGCGCCAACAGGGCCGCCAAGGATAGGGATATCATTGGGCACGGGGATTGAGCTTCAGCTGTCACTGGTCGGGCAACTGGGTGTCCAAATCCCGGCAATCGGCGTTATCGGTGCGGTCGAGCCGAAAGCGGCGGTCCTCGCCGCCGAGCTTCCACATGCGTCCGCCACCGGCATTCGTGTTGTCCCAGAGGCCGATCTGGTCCGGGAAATGCAGAATGGCGCTGCGTCCATCCTCGGACACATCGAACAGCAGGTCCCCTGCCTCCTCGGCTGAGCTTGCGTTGAAGGTGGAGATGCAGGCGAAACCGGCCTCCTTCCCGTAGGCGGGGATCAGCGGCTTGTCCGAGGTATCGCGGTTGGCCTGCTCGCTCCAATCGCAGCTGGCGAACACGTCGCCCTGTCTGGCGGGCTTGTCCTGACGCAGCCGCGCCCTCATCCAAACGCCTGTCGGCTCCCGGCCATATCTGACCGACATCAGCACCGAAGCAATGCGCTGACCTGGATGCTGCCGCAGATGCGCCGCATCATAGTCGCGGCGGAAGCAAATGCCGTTGCCCGGTTTGCGCGCGACAATACCGGGCAGCGGGTCGGCAGCCCGCGCGACGCCGGCCACCAGCGGCAGCAATGCGGCAACGAGCAGTGCGACGGCGGTTCGGCGCTGTCTGGGCGGGGCGCTGCTCACACGAGCAGGCCCTGCATTGGCGCGACACTTGCGGACTCCGGGAACACCGCATCTGCGAGCATGGCGGCCGAGGCGCCGAACTGGTCCGCGAGCAAGCCCTTGAGCACGGCGCGCAGGTCGGTGGTCGGCTTCAGGTCGCGGCCCTCGTAAAGCTGCGCGTCGGCGAGCCCTGGCCAGTCGGCGATGACGCGGCCACCCTTGATCGCGCCGCCCGCCAGCAGCGCCACCGTGCCGGTGCCGTGATCGGTGCCGACCGTGCCGTTGATCTTCGCCGTCCGGCCGAATTCGGTAACGACCGCAATGGCAGTGTCCTTCCATTTGTCGCCGAGCCCCGTCTCGAACGCCTCGAACGCGCTATCGAGGCCGGACAGCCGGTTGGCGAGTTGCCCGGTCGCGCCGCCTTCATTGGCGTGCGTGTCCCAGCCGTCGAAGGCGAGAGCGGCAACGCGCGGACCGTCGTCGGCGGCCATGATTTTCGCCGCGCCGCTGGCCGCCAGCCGCATGCCGGCCGGCTGGTTCGCGCCACCGGCACCCTTCGCCATGTCGCCGCTGGTCCCGGCCATGGCTCCGGTGTCGATACCGGCGCGCAAGGCTTGCGCCAGCACCGGATCGCGATGCGTGTAAAGGTCGAGAACGCGGCTGGCGAGGTCGCCGCCCGCCGTCGGCAGGATCTGCGGCGCCCAGCCAAGTACGGGCGCCGGACCGCGCATCACCAGCGGCGACACGGGCCCGACGCCGAGGCCGCGCACCGGCCGCACTCGTTCGCCCGCCGGAAGACCGGCGACGGCGCGGTTCAGCCAGCCGCTATCCGTGCGGCCCTGATGCGCATAGCCGCTTTCGAGCACGTCCTGGCCGTCGAAATGCGAGCGCTCCCGGTAGCTGGTTGCCACGGCATGCACCACCGCCGCCTGGCCCGCATGGTAGAGCCGGGCGAAATTGGGCATCGCCGGATTGAGCGCGAAAAAGCCGTCGAGCGGCAGCGCCGCGTACTCGCCGGTGAGCGAAAGCGCCAGATCGCCATGCAGCCGCGCATAGTCAGGGTCGCCTACCGGGCCGACGGCGGACAGCCCGTCCAGCGCGCCGCGAAGGATGATTACGACGAGGCGCGGATCGCGCCCTTGCGCCGCGAGGGCAAAGCGCGGCAGGTTGGCCCACGCGACCAGCGCGCCGCCGCCGATAATCAAGGCGCGGCGCGAAATCGAGGGCGTTTCGCAGCAAATCGGCATCGTCACCTCCGCTGAAATTCCGGGGACATGAACAGGATCGCCAGCCCCTGCTGGCGGGATTCGGCCCGCGCGATCGCCTCGCTGGTCTCGGCGGAAGCAGACGTTCCCACCACCGCATCAAGCACCCCGAGCGGCTGCTCGGCGATCTTGGCCTGCTGCGCGGCGCGCCAGGAAACCTCCAGCCGCGCCTTCATCGCCTCGGGCGAGGCCCAGGCATCGGCGGTATCGGGGAAGCCGTTCGGCCCGGGCGGTTCCCAGGGAAGCATGCCCATGGCCTTCAGCGCGCCCAGCACCGGCTGCGGTTTGGCGGGAAGGATGCCCGTGGCGCGGATGATGGCGGTGACGAGCTCCGCCGGGTTGCGCATCTTGGTCATCGGCGCCGCCCAGGCCGCATCGTCCTTGATGAGCGCCAGCGACACGGCTGCAAGATCGCCATCGGTTTCCCTGAATACCCCCGCGAGCCGTTCGACAAGCGCCGGCGCCGGGAGATCGGCGACGAAATGGCGGACCAGTTTGGTAGCGATGTGCTTTGCCGTCGCGGGATTGCGCGCAAGATCGGCCAGCGCCGCCTCGCCTTGCGCCAGCCCGGCTTCGGGATAGCTCTTGCCCAGCAGCGTATGCGCACCGGGCTCATGCCAGTTGGGAAGGAATATGAAGCGGCCCGGCTCTCCCAGCCGCCCTTTCGGCCCTGGAAACGTCCAGCCCGTTATGATGCGGGCGAGCGAGGTGACATCGGCCTGGCTATAGCCGCCATCGGCGCCGAGCGTGTGCAATTCGAGTGTCTCGCGCGCCAGATTTTCATTGAGCCCCTTGCCGCGATTATGTCCGGCCCTGGAATTGGGTCCGGTCGAGCGCTGATTGTCCAGATAGAACAGCATGGCGGGATGCTGCTCCACGGCCCGCAGCATGTCGCCGAAACGGCCGAGCACATGAGGGCGGATGGCCTCGCGCTCGAACGACCCGGCCGAAGCGCGCACCATCGGGCCTTTGGCGGTCGATACTGCGAAATGATTGGCCCAGAAGGCGACAAGCCGCTCGACGAAGCCGGCATCGGCCTGCGCCTGTTTGCGTATGCGCGCCATCACCTCGTCCAGATAGAGCTGCCGGATCGGATTGTCGCCCGGCTTCGCGGCTGGCTTTGCCATAGGCGCCGCCTCGGCGCCGTTCATGGCCGGCTCGGCCGCCGCATCCGGCTGTTGCATATCTGACATCTGCGCCGACGGCTGCTTGGCGTCAGGCCTTGGGGCCCGCGTTCCGCTTTCGTCCATGGCACCGGAGGCGGAGGCGACTCGCGCACGTTCCTCCTTCCGGCGTTCCCTGACGCCGAAGACGATCTGCAGCGCCTCCTCGCTTGAGGGGAGATCGGCGCCGGTCAGCGCGACATCGGCGGTTTTCACCTCATGCGCGAGAAAGCCGCGCGGATCGTCCAGGGCCGCGGTCAGATCGCCGGGCCGCGCGCCAAGACCGAAACGGTTGAGCGCCATAAGCGCCGCAAATGGGTCGGAACCCGTCCCCATGAGCACCTCCTTCGCTGAAGCTTGCGGCATATATCGTCATTGCCAACGCGTCGGCAAGATGGCTGGCCGGGGGTGGCGGCGCCGGAAAAAGGTAACATTCTTTGTCGGCGTTCTGCGGAATGACACCGCGCGATGGTCGCGGGCGGGCCGTTATTGCCCCGGCATGCCGCTCTCGGTCGCGGCTTCATCCCGCGCTGCCGGTCTCACCAGCAGCAGCGCGGCCAGCCCGGCCAGGCACAGGGCCGAGGAAACGAGGAGTGCCGCGCCGCCATAGCGGTCGATGAGCAACCCGAAAGCGAGCGGCGCACCCGCTTGCGCAAGCCTTGCCGGCGCGCCAAGCAGGCCGAGCCGGTAGCCGTATTGATCCGGGCCGAAGACCGCCAGCGGCACCGTTCCCCTGGCGATGGTCAGGATGCCGTTCCCCGCTCCGTGCAATAGCGTGAACGGTGCCGCGAACCAGGCTCCCCCGAGCAGCAGCAGCGCCGCGCCCGCTGGATGGCCCAGCATGCACAGCCGCGCCGAGACCAGCGGGTGATAGCGGCTGAGCAGCCCCGCTTCGACCAGGCGCGCGGCGACCTGGCCCGGCCCGATCAGCGCTGCCGCCGCCACCGCCTGTCCCGCGCTCGCGCCGCAGGCTTGCAGCAGGCGCGGCAGGTGCGCCGCCATCGCCGTCGATACCACCCAGCCCGCCGCGAAGGCAAAGCCCAGCAGCCACATGGCGCGGTCCATCGGGACATGCGGCTTCGCGGCAGCTGCGATGTGGGACCGGGCGACTTGGGCCTCGGGCAGCCGGAACAGATTGAGCGGCAGGCCAAGGCACAGATGGGCGGCCGCCCAGCACCCGCAGGTATATCGCCAGCCGATCGCCTCGGCGCCCCAGGCGGTCAGCGGCCAGCCGACCGTGCTGGCGAAGCCGGCGATCAGCGTAATGCCGGTGATGGCGGAACGTGCCTTGTCGCCATAGAGGCGCCCCAGCGTCGCGAAGGCCGCATCGTAAAGGCCCGCACCCATACCGACGCCGAGGACGAGCCACGCCAGCCAGATCACCCACGCCGCATGCGCGCAGGCGAGCAGCGCCAGCCCGCCGGCGAAGAGCACATTCGACGCGGCGAGGACCTCGCGCCCGCCGAAGCGGTCGATGGTGCGGCCGATGCGCGGCCCAAGCAGCGCGGCCACCGCCAAAGCCGCGGAGAACGCTGCGAACACTCCGGCGCTGCTGATGCCGCCGACGTCACGCGCGATCGGGTCGGCGAGGATCGCGACGAGATAATAGCTGGACGCCCACGCCAGCGTTTGCGCGATGCCGAGGGCGGCGACGATTTTCAAACGCGGAGGCGGGAACGGCGCGCTCACCACTGCGCGGCCTAATCCCCCGGCAGGAAGATGAGGTGGTTGGGCAGCATGTCATGGGGATGGACTTCAGGCGGGAAATGCGCGGCCAGGAGTTGGCCGGAGGCTTGAATAGCGTTGAGGAATCCGGTGGCGGCTTGTCCCTTGCCGATATTGGCGGTGAGATCGCTGACGATGCCCACCCAGGTCTCGACCGGCACATGGCGGTTGATTTCGGAATCGGCGACGATCTCCGCGTATCGCTCGGCGACGGACACGAAGATCATCACACCGGTGCGGCCCGGCGTCGTATGGAGATTTTGCGCCAGGAATTGCTCCATCGCACGCCGATGCGCCAGCCGATGCTGAGTCCGGCGCGGCGTCAACGCCAGCCGCAAGGGACGAAGGTTGAGCAGGAAGGCGAGCAGCGCGAAGACGGCGATCTGCAGGGTGTAGATCGTCTGGATCGGCCACCACGTCCACAGAATGAGCGGCAAAGGCACGGCGAGCGCGGCGATCCCGGCCCAAAGGAACGCCGCCGCGAGATAGCTGCCGCTCGCCTCCGCGACGACGGCAACGATTTCGCCCGATGTCTTTCGCTCCGCCGCCGAGATGGCGTCGGCGATGCGCTGCTGGTCTTCCAGTGATATCAGCATGAAGTCACGTCCCCCGTGCATCGCTTTGCGCCATCCCGCGCCGCTTCGGCCGTCGCTCGCGGCCTGTTTCGTCGTCGCTACCAGCTCCCCGACGACCCGCCGCCGCCGAAATCGCCCCCGCCGCCGGACCAGCCGCCGCCGCCTCCACCGCCGCCACCCGATCCGCCGCCCCAGCCACCGGGAAAGAAGACGATGGGATTGTCCCGCGCTTGCCGTCCGCCCCGCATGGCGCCCTGGCGCGGCTGGATGGCTTTGCTTTGACGCCATTGAATCCAGAGCATGAAGACGATGAAGATCACGAAGATCCCAAATGTGAACAGGGCTTCGTTGTCTTGCGGCTCGCGCTTGACCGTGCGCGCGGCGCGGTCCTTGACCGCCTCGGCATCGCCAAGCATGACATCCCGGATATCGCGCACGCCGGCCTTGATGCCGGCCGCGAAGTCGCCGCGGCGGAAAGCCGGCAGGATGGCGTTCTGGATGATGAGCCTGGTCATGATGTCGGTGAGCTGCGGCTCCAGCCCGCGCCCCACCTCGATCCGCACCTTCCGATCCTTCGGCGCGACGATGAGCAGGGCGCCGTTATTGACGTCCTTCTGGCCGATCTGCCAGGCGCGGCCGAGCTGATAGCCGAAATCCTCGATCTCGTAGCCTTGCAGCGAATTGGTGGTGTAGACGACGAGCTGGTCGGTGGACTTGGCCTCCAGATCGGCCAGCGTCTGCGTCAGTTCCTGGATGTCGGCCGGGCTGAGGAGATGCGCATCATCGACGACGCGCCCGGTGAGCGGCGGGAATTTCGGCTGCGCCTGGGCAGCGTGGCAAGCGGCGAATGCGGCTAGCCACGCCAGCAGGAGAAGCGCCAGACCAGACGGGGTGCGTCGAACGAGCTGCGCCATGTCCCAGCGCCTTTGCTGCGTTGACCGTCAGGCTTTAGGCTTGGTGAAATCGACCTTGGGGGTCTGCTGCTCTTCCGGCGTCGCGGTGAATGTGGCCATCGGTTCGGCCGAGGGGTAAAGCACCGATTTCCACAGGCGGCCAGGAAATGTCACCAGCTCGGTATTATAGACGCGCGCCGCCTCGATATAGTCGCGCCGCGCGATGCCGATACGGTTCTCGGTGCCTTCAAGCTGGCTTTGCAGCGCCAGGAAATTCTGGCCTGATTTGATATCTGGATAGCGCTCGACGACCGAGAGCAATTGACGCAGCGCGCCGCCAAGAGTGTTCTGCGCGTCCTGGAAGCGCTTCATCGCTTCGGGGTTGGTGAGAATGTCGGCGGGAATCTGCACTTGCGTCGCCTTGGCGCGCGCCTCGGTGACCTGCGTCAGCACCGTGCGCTCCTGATCGGCGAAGCCCTTCACGGTCTCCACCAGATTGGGCACGAGATCGGCCCGGCGCTTATACTGGTTCTGCACCTCGCCCCATTTCGCCTTGGCGTTCTGCTCGTAGCTGGGGATGTCGTTAACGCCGCAAGCGGAGAGCGACAGAGCCAGCCCGATGGCTGCGGCAATCGAGGCCGATCTGCGTAGGATCTGTATCATGCGAATTCTCCCGCCCCTGATAGGTATTATTGCCGCGACCTGATGTCGGATCGTCGCATTTTCGCGTATTTAACACGATTGACGCGCCATCACCGGAATTCTTCGCCGCCAACAATCGGGTGGGGCGGGAGTTCCAGGCGACGCCTCGTCAGCGCTCCACGAAAGCCTTTTCAACGACGAATTCGGCGGGCTTGCCGTTAGCGCCTTCGGTGAAGCCGCGCTCCACCAGGATGTGGCGCATCTCCTCCAGCATCTGCGGACTGCCGCAGAGCATAACCCTGTCCTCGCTCACATCGAGCGGGGGCATGCCGGTCTCGGCGAAAAGCTGGCCGGAGGTGATGAGGTCCGTCACCCGGCCGCGATTGTGGAATGGCTCGCGCGTGACGGTGGGATAGTAGATCAGCCGTTCGCGGATCAGCTCGCCGACGAATTCGTCGCGCGGCAGCGCCTCGGTAATGGTTTCGCCATAGGCAAGCTCGGCGATCTGCCTGCAGCCATGCACCAGCACTACCTTGCCGAATTTCTCGTAAGTCTCGGGATCGCGGATGATGCTCATGAAGGGGGCAAGGCCGGTTCCGGTGGAGAGCAGGTAAAGCGCGCGGCCGGGCCGCAAATTGTCGAGGATCAGCGTGCCGACCGGCTTCTTGCTCACCAGGATGCGGTCGCCTTCCTTGATATGCTGCAGCCGCGAGGTGAGCGGGCCGTCGGCGACCTTGATGCTGAAGAACTCCAGCATGTCGTCATAATTGGTGCTCACCATCGAATAGGCGCGGGTGAGTGGCTTGCCTTCGACCTCAAGCCCCATCATGGTGAACTGGCCGTTCATGAAGCGGAAGGATGGGCTGCGTGTAGCCTTGAAACTGAAGAGATCGTCCGTCCAATGCCGGACCGAGAGAACGGTTTCCTCGGTAAAGTTGCTCATGATCCTGTCCGTTTGCATCCGTTCGGGTTCGCGGGTGCCCTATAGATAGAACGTCCCGGCCGTTTTATCAAACTCTCTCGCGCGCGTCGATTTGTCCAACCCTCGCGCGTCCATTTTGATCCGATTTACAGCCCGCTAAATGTCACGGCAATTCCCAAAATTGACGCAACGCCCAAAACCGCCGGAATGCCCCAATGCCGGCGCAGCAGAAGAAACCCGCTGATGGATGCGAGCAGAACCACGCGCCAGTCGAGCGTCGCGAGCGACGGCGTCCACAGCGTCCACACCCCGGACTGGACCAGCCGCACCTCGCGGAAAAACACATGCAGCCCGAACCACAGCGCCAGATTGAGGATGACGCCCACCACCGCCGCCGTGATCGCCGCCAGCGCGCCACGCAGACGCGGCTGGGCATCGATCCATTCGACATAAGGGGCGCCAGCGAAGATCCACAGAAAGCATGGCGCGAAGGTCGCCCACAGGGCGACGAGCGCGCCCAGCAGGCCAAGGCCCCAGGCCGCGCCGCCGCCGGCCCGCCAGGCGGCGAGAAAACCAACGAATTCCGTCACCAGGATCAGCGGCCCCGGCGTCGTCTCCGCCAGGCCCAGGCCATCCAGCATCTGCCCGGCCTCCAGCCAGCCATGCCGCACCACCACGTCCTGGCCCATATAGGCGAGCCCCGCATAGGCGCCGCCGAAGGTCACGACCGCCAGCCTGGAGAAGAACCAGCCGAGCTGGGTGAGGATGTGATCGCCACCCAGCATTGCCGAAAGCGCCAGCAGCGGCGCCAGCCAGATCGCCAGCCAGACCGCGATGGTGCCGAGCGTCTTCGAAAGCGGCGCCAGGCTTGCGGCCGCCGCCGCCACGCCCGCCGCCGGCTGGCGCGGCGTACGCAGGAAGCCGAACAGCGCCGCCGCGAAGACGATCAGCGGGAAGGGCAGGGCGAAGAGGAAGATCGCGACGAACGATACGCCCGCGATCGCCCAATGCTCGGGCAATTTGAGCGCGCGTTTCGCGATCCGCAGCAGCGCCTCGACGACGATGACGAGCACGGCCGCCTTGACGCCGAAGAAGATCGCCTCGACCAGCGGCACATGCCCGAAGGCGGCATAGATCATCGCCAAGGCCAGCACCACCGCCGCGCCCGGCAGCACGAACAGCAGCCCTGCCGCCAGCCCTCCGGCCAGACCGTGCAGCCGCCATCCGGCATAGGTGGCGAGCTGCATGGCCTCCGGTCCCGGCAGCAGCATGCAGAAGCTCAGCGCGTTGAGATAATGCGCCTCGCCGAGCCATTTCTTCTCGTCGACGACGATGCGGTGCATCAGCGCGATCTGTGCCGTCGGGCCACCGAAGGAGAGCAGGCCGATCCTCCCCCAGGTGGTGAGCGCCTCGGCAAAGGGCGGGGACGCCGCGTGCAGGGGGGTGGGGGAGACATCGGCCATTGTGGTTTTCATGACGCTTTGCCTGCCGACGGCCAGTTATGCGTTTCCTCGCTGGCATCGCGGCACCAGCGATAGAAGGCGTCGTACAGCAGCATCCCAGCATCGAGTTGGGAGAGATCGTCTTTGAACATGCGGGAGAGGCCCAGCGAAGCGGCGAGCAGGCCAGCAGCCTCCGGCGCAAGATCGAGCCGCGCCGTATCCGCGCCGCGCACCAGCGCGGCGAGCCGGTTCAGCGGCGGCGAACCGATGCCGAACTCCTCGATCATCACGTCGAAGGTGCATGCCTCGCCGCGATGGCTCCAGAAGACGTTATCGATGTCGAAAGGCGCGGCGCCGAACCGCTCTGCCACATCGAGCACATCGGCGGCGGGCACAAACAGGAATGCCGCGCCGGGATCGACGAAGCGGCGGATCAGCCAGGGGCAGGCGATCCGGTCAATCTTTGGCCGCGCGCGGGTGACCCAGACGGTGCGCTCCTCGGCGTTACGAGCAGGGAGCCGGTCGATGTTCAGCAGCGGGTGGCCGGCGGAACGCCAGGCTTCGAAGCCGCCCTCCAGCGTTTCCGCCGTGGCTCCCTGGCAGCGCAGCAGGGCGGCGGCGCCCTGGCTAAGCTTGCGGCCCTTTTGGCAGGAGATGACAACCGGGGCGCCGGACGGCTGGATGTTCCATTCGGACACCTTGCGGTAATCCTTATGGAGCGAACCCGGAATGAGGCGCGGATCGGCCTCGAAATCCTCCTCGGTCCGCACGTCGATCAGCACGGGAGCACCGGGCGTGCCGATCAGGCGGGAAAGCTGAGCCACGGTGATTTCGTTGGGAGAAGGCATGGGCGTCCGTCCTTTGCTCAAGGTTCAGGACGCGATCTTGGGCTGGCGCCTCACGGGGTGGTCGCGGATAACCCCTTGCGCCAAGGATGCGAAGCGCGGCGGCCGGTGTCAACCGCGTTTGTCCAAACCGAAACTGCGGCGCATTAAGCACATCTTCAGAATTTGTTCATCGTATTTTAGCGCCGGTCAGGAATGGTTCATCTTACGGCCGATAAGCAGGGCGTATTCCGCGTTGCCGCTATCGGCACGAGGATAATGCCAAAGCTCAGACCATGATGAAGTTGAACATTCTGCTGACGAACAAGGTGCTCCGCAAACTCCTCCACTGGAATGCGGAGGACCGTTACCGGCCGGAAAAATACTACATGCGCGGACCTGGGCCTAAGGCCAAGGCAAAGGATTGCGAAGGCCCGGGCAGTGATTGCCCCTCCATGCCCATGGCCGACAGACATCCGGTCTAGCAGCACCGCGCCTTGCACCCCCGCCGGGCCGCGAGGGCGCCCGCCATTGGTGGAGCACGATGGGGCAAGAGCGCTACTCCAGGGCCAAGAGTTCTCATGATCACGGCGGATGGCGGCGGTCGAATGGCGCGCGCGTGCGCCTGTGGAAATCGAGCTGCAGAAGTTCGTCGACGAGATCGGCATTCCCGTGATGGTCTGCCATCTGCCACCCGGTACGAGCAAATGGAACAAAGCTTGTCCCCGCGAAAGCGGGGATCGAGCATCGCCTGTTCGCGTTCATCACCAAGAACTGGCGCGGCAAACCACTCCTCAGTCACCGGACAATCGTCCAACTGATCGACGCGACGACGACCGAGAAGTGCCTTGCGGTACGCGCCGAGCTCGAAACCAACGCCTATCCCGCCGGCATAAAAGTCAGCGACGCCGAGATGGCGGCCCTTGCCATCCATAGACACGACTTCCTCGGCGAATGGAACTACACCGTAAGACCGCGCCCGATTTGATTGGCGCGGTTGTTTATGCAGGCTGCCTAAATCTAAGCCTACGAGTTCCCCATGCGCCCGCCACCCTCCCAGTCGAATTGTAGGATGTTTAGGTGGAAGAATGGCTGGATGGCCGTTCCGGTTCCCGGTTGATCCTCTAAATGATGTCCGGCGGCTTCAGGACGGCGAGCGCGCTGTGACGCGGCGTGCGGGCGTTGGAGCATGACCGGAACCCGGCTTATGGGATCGCGCGGCGTCCGTCTCGGCCAAATGGCGGGCAAGATCGTTTTCGGCGAGCGGCAACGCACCTTCGGTTGCTGGAGCCGGATTTTGGCCGCCGGCGCTGGCGTCGAGGCCGAGCAGCTTCTGAATTTCACCCAGCAGATCGAGCTTGTCGATCGGCTTAGCCAGATAGCCATCAACACCCTCGGCAAGATAGCGATCGCGGTCGCCGCTCATCGCATCGGCTGTCACCGCGATGATCGGCACATCGCGCCATGGTTCCGAGGAGGCCCTGATCCGCTTTAACGTTTCAATGCCGTCCAGTACCGGCATGTGGATGTCGAGAAGCACCAGGTCGAAGCGCTCGGCGGCCAGCCTTTCGAGCGCTTCTCGGCCATTCTCCGCATCGGTAAGCCGGCAGCCTTCCGGATCAAGGAACAGCCTGAGCACACGCCTGTTAAGCGGATGATCATCGACCAGCAGCACCTTCATGCCGCGAATGGGTTTGCGCGCCGGAGGCGCCTCGCCGGCCTTCGCGGCCGTGTCTGCGGCCCCAAAAGCGGGCTGCGCGGTGAAGGCCAAGGTAAAGGTGGAACCGGCCCCTTCTTCGCTCTCGACGGTCAAGTCGCCTTCCATGAGGCGGGTTAGCTTTTGCGTGATCACCAGACCGAGGCCCGTGCCGCCGAAACGCTGAAAGATGGAGCTGTCGGCCTGCGCGAAGGGCGCAAAGAGCCGCTTGGCCGTGGCTCGGCTCATGCCGATGCCGGTGTCGCGAACCGTGAGCGTGACGCGGGTGCCCTGGGCCGCCGCGGCACCGTTCGCCCGAATGGCGACCTCGCCCGTCTCGGTGAATTTGATCGCGTTGGACACGATGTTGGAGATGCATTGACCGAGGCGAATGGGGTCGAACCGCATCAGCGCGGGCACGCTCGGATCGATCGTCAGGGTCAGGGCGATGCCCTTTTCGGCCGCCCTGGGTAGCCAAAGCAGGAGCTGGCGGCGCAGAACCTGATGCAAGTCCTTATCGACCGGAAGCAGCTCCATCGTCCCCGCCTCGATCTTGGACAGGTCCAGCACATCGTCGAGGAGGGTCTTCAGGCTGTTGCCCAATTCCAGCACGATATCGGCCTGTTCGCGTTGTTCCGGTGTAAGATCGCCCTGCACCAGCACTTGCGCCATGCCGAGAATGCCGTTGAGAGGCGTGCGGATCTCATGGCTCAAATCGGCCAGGAACGAGGATTTCGCCTCATTGGCGGCCTCGGCCTGCTGCTGCGACTGGATCAGCTCTTCCTCGCGCTGGCGAAGCTCGGTGATCTCGGCGGCGACCGCGACATGGTTGTCGCCGCTCATCGGCCTGTAGGATGTGCGGAAGATCCGGCCGCCGCTATGAGAGACCTCCACAGTATCACCGGAGCGAAACAGCGCTTCCAGCATATCGGCCAGTTGCCAGCATTCATCCTCGCAGAGTTTGGGATCGGCGGCCTGAATGGAAAGAAACGTGGCTTCTCTGTAGCTTTTGCCGGCGCTCATGGCGGCATGCAGGACGCCGTAAAGCTCGTGCGAAACCTTATTGGCGAGTATGGGCGCGAAATTTTCGTCGAAGATGGTTAAAGCGTTAGGAATACAGTCGATGGCCTCCTGAATCAGGGCAGCCATCGTGTATTCGTCTAGCGGGTCTTCAGCCATCAGTGCTGCCTTCCAGCGGCGATGCGGACGCGTCAGTTTCCCTGAAAACGCCTAAGAAAGTCATACGCAGGGCATGCAAGGCCAGAGCTGCGCCAGGGCTCGAACCAGGGCAAACCGCTGTTGCGACGCCTCAGAACGCCGGTGCTCCCGAGGCCAGCGGGAGCTGAACGCGAAAGCAGCTCCCGCCACCTGGGCGCGGCAGATAGGCGATGCTGCCTGCATGTCTCTCGGCAATTTGCTTGGCGAGCGCGAGGCCAAGGCCGGCCCCCCCGCCACTCTCGGGTATGGTTTTCATCCGGTAGAACGGCTCGAAAATGCGTTCGCGCTCGGTTTCGGGTACGCCGGGACCCCTATCCAGCACCTCGATGCGGGTCTCTGCCTCTCGCCTGCCGATGCTCACCTCCGGCGGCTGGTCGCCGCCGTGACGCACGGCGTTTTCGAGCAGATTGCGGAACAGCCGGCGCAGCAGCCTCGCATCACCTCGCACCGTGGGGATCGCGCCGCCTTCGACGTTCAGCTCGGCGCCCTGGGCGGCGCATTCCTCGGCCAGCAATCCGACAAGATCGACGATCTCCGGCTTCATCTCATAGGCGGCATCGGCCTGAAGCCGGCTCGCCAGCAGGATTTCCTCGACCAGCGCGTCGAGTTCGGCAATGTTGCGGGTGATCTCGGCGCGGGTCTGGAGCGCCCCGTCGGCGCCGCCGAGGCCCTCCACCGCCATGCGCAGCCTGGTCAATGGCGAGCGCAGCTCGTGGGAGGCGTTGGCAAGCAATGTCTTATGCGCGTTCAGCAAGTGCTCGATCCGCTCGGCCGACGCGTTGAACGTCTCCGCCAGCTTGGCGATCTCGTCCCGGCCGGAGACGGCGACGCGGATGCCCAGATCGCCCTCGCCGAAGGCCGCGACGCCCTGCTGCAGCGTCTCGATCCGGCGTGTCAGATGCCGCACCACCGGATAGGCGCAGATGCCCACGGCAAGACCGATGCCGAGCAGGGCCGCGATCCAGCGCAAATGGCGGAGCATTCCCAGATCGGCGCCGACGGGGTGAAAGGCGATCAGCTGGCGTCCATCTCCCAGCGTCAGGCCGATAAGCCCTCGCCCGCCGTGCCAGATCGGGCGCCTGGCGCGTTTGCGCTGAAGCCGTTCGGCGAGATCGCCAGGGAAATCACCGGTACGTGCAAGGGTTTGCCCCGTCGGCGACAGCATCATCAGACTGAAGCCGGTGCGGTCATGCCAGAAGGTCAGCTCCGATGCCAGAAACGCCGCGTTGCGGTCGCTGGGGAACAGGCGCTCGGCGATCTCGCTGCCCATGCCGAACCAGCGAAAGGGCTCGTCATCGTCGAACGTCCGCATGAGCGCGAAGGTCAGTCCCGCCAGCACGGCGAAGACAAGAAGGCTGCCGAGTACCGCCAGATAGATGCGGAAATAGAGCCGGCGCATCAGCTTTGCGCCTTAGCGAAGACATAGCCGACGCCGCGCACGGTGAGGATTCGGCGCGGATGGCGGGCGTCGTCCTCGATCGCGGCGCGGATGCGCGCGATGTGCACGTCGATCGAGCGGTCGAGCGAGGCATCGTAGGACTGGGGCGCTTCTCGGATGGTTTCGGCGAGGTGTTCGCGCGACAGGACGCGGCCGGCCCGCAGAGCCATGGCGAGCAGCAGGTCGAATTGATAGCTGGTGAGCGCCTTTTCCGCGCCGTCGATCCGGACGATGCGGCTGCCCTGGTCGATCTCCAGCCGGCCGAAGCGGAGCATGTCGGCGGTGGGCGTGCTGGCCTTGCCCCGGCGCAGCACGACGCGAATGCGGGCCAGCAGTTCGCGCGGCTCGAAGGGCTTGGCGATATAGTCCTCCGCGCCGATTTCGAGGCCGACCACCTTGTCCAGCGGATCGCCGCGCGCCGTGAGCATGATAACCGGCGGGGTGGGCGGGGAGGCTCGCGCGTTCAGCGCGCGGAAAAGATCGAGGCCGTCCGTGTCGGGGAGCATCAGATCGAGCAGCACGAGATCGAAGCCGCGCCGCTCCAGCTCCTTGCGGGCGGAGGCGCCGTCGGCGGCATGCGTGACGTCCAGCTGATGCTCGCGAAGATAGGCGGCGATCATCGAGGCGAGCCGGACGTCATCGTCGATAAGCAGGATGCTGGGCATGGTGCCGGGCACGATAATCCGCCTTTGCGATCCATGCCCGGCCTTTTTTTGAGGCGCCGAAGCCGCTGTGCTCTGACGCCGAACGTGGGACGGCTTATTTTGCGGTGTTGTCGTCTTTCGTCTTATTGTCGTCTTTCGCCTTGTTGTCGTCGTGGCGATGCATCCGCTCTTCCCAATGCTTGGTCAGCTCGCGGCGCTGGTCGGGCGTGAGCACGGCAGCCGCCTCGGTCAGCGCCTGCACAACGCGCTTCGACGCGGCGTCCGCCTTACCGATCTGTTCGGCGCGGAGCGCCTCGAAGGCGGCCGGATCGATGGTGTCGGCGCGCAGCAGCTCGATGAACTTGCCGCGCGCTTCCCAGGGCGCGACGCCCATGCCGGACAGATCGGTGATCGCGGCGTTGGCGATGGTCTTCACCTTGGCGGTCTGGTCTTCGGTCGCGTTGACGTGCGACAGCACGTGGTCCAGACGCCGGTCGACATGGGCCGCGATACGGGTCGGGTCCATCCGGTGATGCGCGGCGCCCAGAATCCACCACGGCGCACCGTGTGCCGTCGCCACGGCAAAGCCCGAGGCCGTTCCCACCGCGAACAGCGCAGCGCCGACGATGGCTCCCCGCCAGCGGCGCCTGCGCCGGCCTGCGGGCGCCGAGCCCTGGTCCTGTCCGCTTGGTCCTGTATCCGTCATATTCATCTCCATTCAGCCTTAGGGGGTGTTCGATGGACGGAAGATGAGGCACCCGTGTTTCCGGGAAAGGCGGCGTATGTAAAGTTTTGTGAAGCTCGGCCCGTCTTAGAGCATTTTCCAGCAAAGTGGATGCCGGTTTGCGCCCGGAAAATGCGACAAAACAACGAATTAGAGCCGCGCTCCAATTCAATCGGAGCGGAAAGGCTCTAGCGCGTCTCGTCGGGCGCACGGCGATAAATGTCGTCGCTGCGCAGGATGTCGTCCTCGCCGAAATAGGTGCCGGTCTGCACCTCGATCAGCCGCAGCGGCACCTTGCCCGGATTGGAGAGCCGGTGCCACTGGGTGGCGACGATGTAGACGCTCTCATTTTCGCGCACTAGCTTCTCGGTGCCGTCGATCTCGACCGTCGCCGTGCCCTGCACAACCACCCAATGTTCGGAGCGGTGATGATGCATCTGCAAGGAGAGCGTCTGCCCCGGCTCGACATGCAGCAGCTTCACCTGGAATCGCGGCCCGAGGCTGAGCGTTTCGAAATAACCCCAGGGGCGGTAATTGCGGACGTGCTGCTGCGTTTCCTTGCGGTTGGATTTTTGCAGCGCCGCGACCAGTTTCGACACCTCCTGCGTCTGCGATCGGTCGGCGACCAGCAGGGCGTCCGGGGTGTTGATGATGACGAGATCCTTCACGCCGATGGTGGCGACGAGCGCGTTCTCCGAATGCACATAGCAGCCGCTGCTGGCCTGCAGATTGCTTTCTCCATTGACGTAATTGTCATTCGCGTCGCGCTTGGCGACCTCCCAGAGCGAGGCCCAGGACCCGACATCGCTCCAGCCGACATCGATCGGCAGCATGACGGCGGCGACGGTTCGTTCCATGACGGCATAGTCGATGGAAATTGACGGCGCTTTGGCGAAGGCGGTTTTGTCGAGCCGCAGGAAGCCGAGATCCTCCTCCGCCCTCGCGAGGGCGTCGCGGGCGGCGGCGAGCACGGCAGGCTCGAAGCGTTGGAGCTCATCGATGAAGGTCGCCGCGTGCAGCACGAAAATGCCGCTGTTCCAGAAATAATTGCCTTCGTTCAGATAACGCGCGGCGGTTTCGGCGTCTGGTTTTTCGAAGAACGCCTCGACCCGCAGCGCCCCGCTTTCACTCACGGCCTCGCCGCCGCGAATATAGCCGTAGCCGGTATGCGGCTCGGTCGGCTCGATGCCGAACAGCACGAGCTTGCCGGTGGCCGCGATATCGACGGCGCGAAGCACCTGTGCGACGAACCGCTCCTCGTCCTGGACCAGATGATCGGAGGGCGCGACGATGACGACCGCGTCACGATCGCCCTTCAATGCGGCGAGCGCGCCGATAGCGACCGCCGCGGCGGTGTTGCGGGCCACCGGCTCAAGGATGATGGCGCTGGGCGTGACGCCCATCCGGTCGATCTGGTTGCGCACCAGGAAGCGGTGATCGTTGTTGCACAGGATGATCGGGCTGGCGAATTCAGGGGCCGAGGTCAGCCGCCGCAAGGTCATTTCTAGAAATGACGCGCCTTCGCCATTGAAAAAGTTGATGAATTGCTTGGGGTACATCGCCCGCGATAGCGGCCAAAGCCGGGTTCCGGAACCGCCGGAAAGAATGAGGGGAACGGCGCTGACCATATTCGGAGTTCTCTCTGACGTCTAAGCACGGACGACACGTTAGGCGATTGGGGCCGTTCCCTCAAGCGACGTGACCCATGCTGTGATTGCGTAGGCGGCGCCGCATCCGGCGGCGGGGTTCAATGAAAGTTGCGGCCTTGCGGCAATACGCCGGCGGCGAGCGAGGCGTTGTTGACGCGGCTGCCGGGCTTCGCGGCGCGGCCATCATCCTCGACCGAGCGGCGGATTTCATCGCCCGGCGAAAGGAAATCGGCCGGGCTGGGCGCTCTTTCCGCGAGTTTGGCGAGATGGCCGCTCATATCGAACAGCTCCCGCGCGACAATGTGGATGACGCCCTGTTCGCTCTGCATCTGGCCGCGCACCCCCAGCAGCCGCGCACCCAGCACGATGCGCCGGAAGCGCTCGAAGATTTTTGGCCAGATGATGATGTTGGCGACGCCGGTTTCGTCTTCCAGCGTCGAGAAGATCACGCCGGAGGCGGTGCCCGGCCTTTGCCGGATCAGCACGATGCCGGCGGTGCTGACGATGCGGCCCGAGGCGATGCCCCGCAAGGCGGCGGCCTGCACGAAGCCGCGTGGCGCGAAATCCTCGCGCAGCAGTGCCATCGGATGCGCCTTCAGCGACATGCGCAGCGCGATGTAGTCGGCCAGCACATGCTCGCCCAGCGCCATGGGGGGCAGGGCGACCGGGACCTCGCTCGCCAGCGGGCTGCTTTGGGCGGCGGCGAACAGCGGCAGGGCTTCGAGCATGGCGGCGGGCGTGCCGGTCTCGGCATAGCGCGAGACGGCCCAAAGCGCCTGCCGCCGGTCGAGGCCGATGGAGCGGAAGGCGTCGGCTTCGGCCAAAACTTTCAGCTTGCGCACGGGAAGGCCGCTGCGGGCGGCGAAGTCGTCGAGCCCGCTATAGCCTTCGCCGCGGTTTTCCACGAGCTTGTTTGCCTCCTCCTCCGCAATTCCTTTCACCTGGCGGAAGCCGAGCCTTAGGGCATGTGTGATCTCCCCTGCTTCTTGCCCTCTCCCCTTGGTGAACGCTTGTCGTTCACCGTAAAGGTTCGCGACCAGGGAGAGAGCGGGCGCGTAAGCGACCGGGTGAGGGGGAGTTGCACAACGGAAAGGTCGATCCCCCTCACCCACCCGCCTGTGGCGGGAGCCCTCTCCCGCGAGGGGAGAGGGCAAGGAAAGGGGAGAGGGCAAGGAAAGGGGAGAGGGCAAGGGGTGCTCTCCCGGAGAAGATGAGGGCGGCTGTTGCGTCGGGATTTCACCGCCGGCCTCCAACGTGCAATCCCAAAGGCTGTGATTGATGTCTACCGCCCGCGCCTCGCCGCCATGATCGCGGAAATCGCGCACGATCTGGGCGGGGGCATAAAAGCCCATGGGCTGCGAATTGAGCAGCGCGCAGGCGAAAATGTCGGGGTGGTGGCATTTGATCCAGGAGGAGACATAGGCGAGCAGCGCAAAGGCGGCGGCGTGGCTCTCGGGGAAGCCATATTCGCCGAACCCCTCGATCTGGCGGAAGCAGCGCTCGGCGAAGCTGCGCTCATACCCGTTTGCCACCATGCCCTCGATCAGCCTTTCGCCGAAGGACTGGATGGTGCCGGCGTGGCGGAACGTGGCCATGGCGCGGCGCAGCCTGTCGGCCTCGCCGGGAGTGAAGCCGCCGGCGACGATGGCGATCTTCATCGCCTGCTCCTGGAACAGCGGCACGCCCATGGTTCGGCCCAGCACCGCCTTCAGCGCTTCGCTCGGAAACTCCACCGGCTCCTTGCCGTCGCGCCTGCGCAGATAGGGATGCACCATGTCGCCCTGGATCGGGCCGGGGCGGACGATCGCCACCTCGATGACGAGATCGTAGAACTCGCGCGGTTTGAGGCGCGGCAGCATCGACATCTGCGCCCGGCTCTCGATCTGGAAGACGCCGATCGTATCGGCCTTGCAGACCATGTCGTACACCTTCGGATCATCCCAGGGCACGTTGGCGAGCGTCAGGGTCTCACCATGAAGCTGCTCGATCAGGTCGAAGCTCTTGCGGATGCAGGTCAGCATGCCGAGCGCCAGCACATCGACCTTCAAGAGGCCGAGCTGATCGAGATCGTCCTTGTCCCATTCGATGAAGGTGCGGTCCGGCATGGCGGCGTTGCCGATGGGCACGATGTCCTCCAAGCAGGCCGCGCGTGATGACGAAGCCGCCCGTATGCTGGCTGAGATGGCGGGGGAAGCCGCTCAGCTCGCGGGCAAGGCGTACGGCCAGACGCAGCGTGCGGTCGCCGGGGTCGAGGCCGACTTCGCGGATATGCTTGTCCTCGACGCCGTTGGAGGACCACCACCACATCATCCCCGACAGCGCGCTGATTACCTCCTCCGATAGGCCCAGCACCTTGCCGACTTCGCGGATCGAGCTTTTGGCGCGATAGGTGATGACGGTGCCGACGATGCCGGCACGGTCGCGGCCATATTTCTCATAGACATGCTGGATGACCTCTTCGCGCCGCTCATGCTCGAAATCGATGTCGATATCGGGCGGCTCGCCGCGTTCGGCCGAGATGAAGCGCTCGAACAGGAGATCGATCTCGCCCGGGTTGACGCCGGTGACGCCCAGGCAATAGCAGACCGTGGAATTGGCCGCTGAGCCGCGCCCCTGGCACAGAATACCCTTGGAGCGGGCATAGCGGACCAGATCGAAGACGGTGAGGAAATAGCGCGCATAGTCCAGTTGCTCGATCAGCTTCAGCTCATAATCGACCTGCTGCTTGATCTTTTGCGGAGCGCCACCCGGATATTTCTCCTGTAAGCCTTGCGCCGTGTAATGGACGAGCGCCTCTTGCGGCGAAGCGAAGGGTTCGTAGGGTTCGTCGGGATATTCATATTTCAGCTCGTCGAGCGAGAAGCGGCAGGCGGCGGCGATCTCAAGCGTGCGAGCCACGGCGTCCTCATGCCCCGCATAGAGCCGGGCGATTTCGGCCGGGTGCTTCAGGTGCCGCTCGGCATTGCGCTGCAGCCGGTAGCCGGCCTCGGCGATGGTGCATTTCTCGCGGATGCAGGTGACGACGTCCTGCAGGACTTTGCGCGAGGGTACGTGATAGAGGCAATCGCCGACCGCCACCATCGGCGCGCCGGTCTCCTTGCCGAGTTTGCTGAGCCGCGCCAGCCGCCGCCCGTCCTGGCCGTCGAAGGCGAGCGCCGCGCCGATGAAGACATTGCCAGGGAAGCGGCTGGCGAGGTCCCAGGCGGTTTCCGCGAAGCCCTGCGGCGGTGCATCGGGCGGTGGCAGCAGGATGAGGATCTGCCCCTCGGCGTGGCGGATCAGGTCGTCGAGCCAGAGATAGCATTCCGCCTTGGGGGCGCGGCGGTTGCCGCAAGTGAGCAGCCGGCAAAGCCGACCCCATGCGGCGCGGTCCTTCGGCAGGCAGGCGATTTCGAGGGGAACCCCCAACGTCGTCCCGGCCGGAGAGCCGGGACCCACTCGCATCTCGGCACCCTTATGCTTCGCCTTTAGGACATTAGGCCCCGGCTCGGGGGCCGGGGCGACAGGAAAGGGGGGCCGGGAGGAAGGTGTTTCAGGGCTACCCCGCTTCGTCGTCCCGGACAGCCGCCAGGGGGCTGGGGAGACGACGAAGGGACGAGGCGTTTCAGCACGATCACCCAACCCATCCTGCAAGACCAGGCGGCAGCCGGGGATGTAGTGCAGGCCGAGCTGCTTGGCGGGCTTATGGGCGCGCACCACGCCGGCCAGCGTGTTGCGGTCGCAAATGGCGAGCGCCCCGTAGCCGAGCGCTTCGGCGGCGACGGCCAGCTCCTCCGGCCGCGAGGCGCCGCGCAGGAAGCTGAAATTGCTGGCCGCGACCAGTTCGGCATAGGCGGGCTCCGCCGGGCGCCTCACGGGAAAAGCCCATGCAGGAACCAGCGTTGCTCCTCGGCCTTGCCTGAAGCGCGCTCCCGGTAAAGCCAGAAACGCTGGCCGTTTTCATCCTCCACCCGGTAATAATCGCGCGCCGAGGGCACCCTTTCCCCTGACCACCATTCCGGCGAAATCCGCTCCGGACCTTCGGCCTTGGCGACCTTATGATGGCAGCGGCGCCAGACGAATTTGCGCGGCGGATAATCCGGCACCAGGGCGATGACGGTGATCGGTTCGGGACGCGGCAGCAGCATCAGGGGTCGTGGCATGGAAAGGGCAGGGGCGGCGGAGGTCCGCGCGGTCGCGGTGGCGGCGACATGCGAGGCGGCGCGCTCGGGCCAATGGCTCTCCTCGAAGACAAAGCGTGTCGCGGCCTTCTCGCCGAGCCGCGCCGTCACCCGGTCGAGAAACTGCGCGATGCGCTTGCCGCCATCCCCCTTGTCGGCGACGCCGTCCAGGAGATCGCTCTGGTGGTTGCGCAGCGGCTCGGCGCCCATGGCATAGAGCGCGGCGGCGTCAAAGCCCAAGGTGGGATCGAACCGGCCTTCCAGCGCCGCCAGCTTCTCCTTGAAAACGCTGGCGATATGCCTGGGCTCGCAGCTCGGCCTCGCCATGCGGACGCTGATCTCGGTGCGGCCGTTCTGCGTGTCGAACAGCACCAGGGAAAAGCGCCGCGCGCCCTTGCCGTCGGCCTTGAGTTTTTCGGAGGCGTCGCCGACCAGGATGCGCGCCGTCTGCTCCAGCCCTTCCAGCGCGGTGAGCGGATCGGTGAATTCGAGGCGGGCGGCATAGACCGGCTCCGGCATCAGCGGCGAGAGCGATTCCCCCTGCCGCCCGAGCGCCTGGTCGAGACGGCAGTTGATCGCCTTGCCCAGGCGCGCCCTGAGGCTGGCGCGCGGAATGCGGGCGAGCTGGCCGATGCTGGTCAAGCCCAGCCTGATAAGCAGCGCGGCGCTATCTGCATCGATGCGCAAGGCTTTCACTGGCAGCGGGGCGAGATGGCTGGCTTCTTCATCAGGCGGAACGATGAGGCATGGCGATTGGGCGAACCGCGCCAGGCCCCAGGCCGCGCCTGGAGTTCCGGCCATGGCGGCGCGCGCGGTAAAGCCGAGGCCGCGCAGATAATCCAGGATGTGCCGCATCAGCGCCGCCTCGCCGCCGAACAGATGCGCCAGGCCTGTCGCTTCGATCCACAGGCCGTCCGGCTCGTCGGGCGCGGTCCAGGGGCTGAAGCGGTTGCAGGAGGCGGCGAGCCGTTTCAGCTCCAGATAGTCGGCTTGCGGCTCATGCGGCGCTGTGATGAGCGAGGGAAACATCGCGCAGGCGTCGGTGAGCAGCATCCCGGCCCGCAATCCGGCCTCCCGCGCCCCGGCATTGAGCGCGATGAGGCGCTTGCCACCCTTGCCCTTGGCGATGACGGCGAGCGGCGCCGGCTCATGCAGCTTGACGCCGCCGCCCCGCCTTTCGAGCCGGTCGGTCTTCCAGAAGGGCAGCCATATGGAAATCACCCGTGACATCGAACCCCATCTCCCAGCTTTGCGGCGGCAATCCTCCCATGCGCTCCAAGGTGAGCCGCAGGCGGGGCGGCCCCAGCAGCGCATAGCCGGCGTGCTCGCCTTCGGGGTGGCTCGGCAAGGCGGCGAGCCGCCAGCGGCCCTGCGCGGCGGTGGCGCCGCCATTGGCGCGGTGGCGGAGCAGAAGCAGCGGCGTATGGGTGGCGGCAGCACGCAGTTTCAGGCGGCGGCTTGCCGAAAAGCCATAGAGCCGTTCCCTGGCGCCCAGGCTGCCGACCACGGCTGCGAATGCGCCCGATGCGACCGCTTCCTCCAGCGTCCAGAGCAGGTCTTTCTCCTTGGCGGCGGTGATCATCAGCATGCGCTCCGGCCGGATGCCCAGCGCGGCAAAGCCATGCCCATAGAGTTCGCCGTGCTCCTGCGCGTCTCCAGCCGCGCCGCAAAAACAAAGACCTTTGCGCCCGTGATCCGCGGCTCGCGCCGCCAGGGAAAAAGCAAAGCCCAGCGCCAGGGCCTCGTCGCCGGGACCGGCTCCAAGCAACTCGTGAAAGCCGGCGGCAAGCAGCTTTGCCGGCTCCGGCGAAACGGTTCGGGCAGCATTCTCATCTGGGTGAAAGCACCCCGGAGTGGCTTCATGTGTGGTGCGGTCCATCGCTTTTTAACGGGCAAAGCAGGGAAAACAGCCCCGCATCGTTCTTGTTTTGTTCTAAGCAAAAAATCCCATTCGCGGACCTAAGTCAAGCGGCAAAAATTGTGGATGAAACTCCATAGTGACATCGGCGCGACGCCGCACGCAGCCAGATGGCTCTCCGGTTGCGTGCGGACGGGCCGGAGTTCAGGCGGCCGTCAGACCTTGTTCCAGATCGGCAATGAGATCGGCCTTGTCCTCCAGGCCGACCGACAGGCGCACCACATCGTCGCCCGCGCCCGCAGCTTTGCGCTGCTCGGGGGTGAGCTGGCGGTGGGTGGTCGAGGCGGGATGGATGACGAGGCTGCGCGTGTCGCCGATATTGGCCAGATGCGAGAACAGCTTCACATTCGAGACCAGCTTGACGCCCGCATCGTAGCCGCCCTTGAGGCCGAAGGTGAACACGGCGCCCGCGCCTTTCGGGCAGATCTTCTGCGCCAGCGCGTGATATTTGCTCTCCGGCAGCCCGGCATAGCTGATCCAGGCGACCTCGGGCCGCCCCTGCAGCCACTCGGCGACGGCGAGCGTGTTGGAGCAGTGCCGCTCCATGCGCAAGGGGAGCGTTTCGATGCCGGTCAGCACGAGGAAGGCGTTGAGCGGCGCGATGGAGGGGCCGAGATCGCGCAGGCTCAGCACGCGCGCGGCGATGGCGAAGGCGAAATTGCCGAAAGTCTCGCCCATGACCATGCCATTATAGGAAGGTGAGGGCGAGGAGAGGTAGGAATAGCGCCCGGAAGCGAGCCAGTCGAAGGTGCCGCAATCCACCAGAATGCCGCCGATGGAATTGCCGTGGCCGCCGAGGAACTTCGTCATCGAATGGACGATGATGTCCGCGCCCAGCTCCTTGGGGCGGCAGAGATAGGGCGTCGCCAGCGTGTTGTCGACGATCAGCGGCACGCCCGCCTTTTTCGCGACAGCCGCGATCGCCGGGATATCGACGATGATGCCGCCCGGATTGGCGATGGATTCGATGAAGATCGCCTTAGTCTTAGGCGTCACGGCGCGCTCGAAGCTGGACGGGTCGTCGGCATTGGCCCACACCACGTTCCAGTTGAATTTCTTGAAGGCGTGGTTGAACTGATTGATCGAGCCGCCATAGAGCTGGCCCGCCGCGATGAACTCGTCGCCCGGATCGAGCAGCGTATGGAAAATCAGCAACTGTGCGCCGTGACCGGAGGCCGCCGCCAGCGCCGCGGTGCCGCCTTCAAGAGCGGCGACGCGCTCCTCCAGAACTCCCTGGGTGGGGTTCATGATGCGCGAATAGATGTTGCCGAACGCCTCCAGATTGAAAAGCGCCGCCGCATGATCGGCATCGTTGAAGACGTAGGCGGTCGTCTGATAGATCGGCGTGATGCGCGCGCCGGTCGCCGGATCGGGCTTGGCTCCGGCGTGAATGGCGAGCGTGTCGAAGCCAGGTTGGCGCTCTTGCGTCATGGGGGTTTCCTCTCGGCTGGTTATGTCCGCAGGGAAACAATTTCCACGCTGGGGCGCAAGAGCTTTGTCGTGCGCGACGGGTGAGCGTTCGATGAACGCCACGGCTTCGGCGATGGCGCGCGGATCGCGCAGGACGGAGACGTGACCCGCATCGAATTCGCGCAGCCGGGCGCCGGGCCACAACCGCGCCAGCCTGCGGCCTTCGGTGACAGGGCAGACGCGGTCCGGCGTCCCGTGCAGGATCATCGCGGCGACCGTCATCTTCGGCGCGCCGAATTCGGGGTGGACCTCAGCGAACGGGATCCCCAGCCATCGCTCCGATCGTTCGACCATCAGCCTCCAGACCTCCGGCGACATGCGCATGCGGCTTTTGAATACGCCCCAATAATCATGAAACTGCGCCGGTGGAGCTAGAAGCACGGCACGGTCCGCCGTCACGCCGCCGAGCAGCGCCTGGATGACGCCGCCACCGCCGAGCGAATGGGAGATGATGGCATGGATCGGTCCCAGATGCTCGGCCACCGAGCCGATCGCCCGGCCGAAATGGACAATCGAGCTGAGCCCGCCGCCCGATCGGCCATGCGCGGGAAAGTCGAGCGCCACGACGCGAAAGCCTGCTGCAGTGAGCGGGGCGGCGAAGGCGGTCATCTGCCCTGAATTGCCGCTCCAGCCATGCACCAGCAGCACCAGCGGGCCTTCGCCCCAACTGAACGCTGCAAGCTCGCGCCCGTCAAGACGCAGACTGATCCGCTCGGCCCCGTCCAGCGCCGCCTGTTGCGCCGGATTGGGACGCGTGCGCATCGGGTGGAAGAAGATCCGCCGGCCCAATTCGCCGGCCAGCCGCGGCGATATTGCGCTGGCGAGCCGGAACGGCCACCGGATGAATGCTGGGATCGGGACAGAAATAGCATGATCGCTCGTGCTTTTTTTAAGCGGCGAAACTGCGCTGTCGGGGCGGGACATGGCCATGAGGGTTTCCTGAAGGGTTAGAGCGAGGGGAAGGGAGCGCGGCTGCGCGCCAGCAATTGCTCGAAGGCAGCGCGTGCAAGGTCGAGTGCACGCGGCATCTGCAGGAATTTGAGCTGGTGCTGATAGGCCATTTTCACGCCATTGCATTCGAACACGAACTGATCGACGTCCAGGTCCGGCCGGAAATGCCCCTCCGCCTTAGCCGCGTTGACCATACGGCCGAGCGAATCGTGAAACGCATTGTGGCTCTCCACCAGCCGGTCGCGGATCGGTCCGGGGCGGTCGTCATATTCATGCGTCAGCGACATATACATGCAGCCGCCGTTCTGGCGGCCATGGCCGATCCAATGCAGGAAATGTTCGAAGAATGCCCGCACACGCGGCTCGCCGCGCGGCTGCGCGAGAGCCGGACGGATGACGCCGTCGGTGAAGCGCCGGTTGACTTCGTCGATGACCTCAAGCTGCAGCGCTTCCTTGGATTTGAAATGCGCGAACAGCCCGCTTTTCGACAGCCCCGTTTCGCCCGCCAATGCGCCGAGCGATAGGGCTTCAAGCCCGATGTCGCCGGCCATCAGGAAGGCCTGATCGATAATTTCCTTGCGGGTGCGTTCGCCCTTGTTCATTCCGAAGGAATAGCACGATCGGTCGGTTATTTCAACAGGGCGGCGCCCGCGCCTCAATCCTTGCGGATCGACAGCGTCTGAAATCCCGACTGGTCCCAGCACCGCGCGCTGGCTCGACAGCGTCCGCGTATGCACGCCCGCCCAGCCGATCTCACCCGACAGGCGCCCGAATTCGATTTTCGGGCAGCGGTTCATCACCACCCTCAGGCCGGCGGCCTCGGCGAGACGGGCCGCCTCCTCATTGCGGACGCCAAGCTGCATCCAAACGACCTTGGCGCCGACCGCGATGGCCTCTTTGGTGACGTCAAGCGCCGCTTGCGAATTGCGGAAAATGTCGACGACATCGACGGGCCGGGGAATGTTGGAAAGGTTCGCATAAACCGTTTGGCCCAAAAGCGTCTGTCCGGCCAGGCCGGGATTGACGGGGATCACCTCATAACCCTTGGCGAGCAGATATTTCATGGCGAAATAGCTCGGCCGCACCGTATTGGCGCTGGCGCCGACCATGGCGAAGACTTTGCAGCCGGTCAGGATGTCCCTGATATAGGCCTCGCTATAGCTGTCATGGTTCATGGGCGCGGGCTTATTCTCCGTCATTCCATCGCGGTGTGCGCTTCTCCAGGAAGGCGCCGATCCCTTCTTCGGCGTCCCTGATCAGCATGTTCTCGGTCATCACGCGCGAGGCATATTCATAGGCCTGGGCCAGCGGCATTTCGATCTGCCGGTAAAACGCTTCCTTGCCGATGGCGACGGTGGCGGACGATTTGGCCGCGATGCGCTCGGCCATCGCCAGCGCCTCGCCGAGCACATGCGCATCGGCGGCCACCCGGTTGACAAGGCCCATCTCCAGCGCCTGGCCCGCCGATATGAGGTCGCCCAGCAGCAGCATTTCCATCGCATGCTTGCGGCCGAGATTGCGGGACAGCGCCACCATCGGCGTGGAACAGAACAGGCCGATATTCACGCCCGGCGTGGCGAACCGGGCGCTCGCCCCGGCTACCGCCAGATCGCAGCTCGCCACCAGCTGGCAGCCCGCCGCCGACGCCGTCCCTTCGACGGCGGCAATGACGGGTTTGGGACAGTGCACGATCGCCTGCATACGTCTCGGAGCAGAGGCGCATGATCATCTCGAAAAAGGCGCGGCCGCGATCCGGATCGCTGCGCCGGGCGGTCATCTCGCGCAGATCGTGCCCGGCGCAGAAGGCGGGCGGCGCGGCGGCGATGACGACAGCGGCAATCCGCTTCGCTGCTGGACAACTCACGGATCGCGGCGAGGAGCGCGTTCAGCATCTCCTCTGAGAGGCTGTTGCGGCTTTGCGGACGGTTCAGCGTCAGCAGCGCAACCCGTCCGCGATCTTCGCGCAACAGGCAGGCGGAGGAGCCGGCTGGCGTGGGTTTCATGGCGCAAGGACCCCGTGGGTTCGTTCGCGCCCAGACTAACCCAGATGCGCGGCTATTTCACCATGGCTTCCAGCTCGGCGACCATCGGCTTGACGGCCTGAACATTTTCCGCCGGCGGCGGTTCCAGCGCATCCTCGGCGCCGCTGCGCATCGCCTTGAGTCAGCTTCTGCTTCTGCTTTTCGTTGAGGAAGTCGTTTCTCTCGATTTTGGCGATCGCCTTTGCCAGCTTCTTCTTTGCCCTGCCGTCCGCCGTGCCGAGCTTCAGATGCGCATAGACACGGCCGACGCTTTCTCCCACCGACGCCCATTCCGCGGCATTCTTGAAACCGTGCGGCTTCACCGCTTCGGTCACCTGATCGGCAATCGACTTGTCCGCGACCGCCGCGATGACGGCTGCAAGATTATTCTTGGCACTGGCGATCGCCTTCCCCTTGTCGGCGGCCTGGCTTAACGCGATGGCTTTCACGGCGGGAAAGCTGGCGATGAAGTGCTTGACCGTCTCCTCGGTCAGGATGTGCGTCTTGGCCGTCGCTTGCCCGATTGCGGCGAAGCCGCATGCGAGGATGAATATGGCAACGCCGGAGGCGAAACTGCGGCGTGCAGCATTTTCCAGATGCTCGGCATGAGACCCTCTTCTTCTTGGGGAAGCCCAATCAGGGCAAACCGCCCTTTTTCAATTCCCTTTGTCGTTTGATCGCCTGTAAAAGTGTTAAAATCGTGAGGATTTCGAAGAAAGGGAGGTTGCAGGCATGGCGGGCGCCGACACCCAGATCATGACTGCGCCAGAACTCGGCGCTTATCTGAATGAGAATTTCCCGCAAATGAATCAGTCGCGGGCAACGCTTTGTCGTCGAAGCGCTGAGCGGACGGACCGTCTGGATGCGCATGACGTTCAACGAGCGGATGCTGCGCCCGGGCGGCACCATCTCCGGGCCGGCGATGTTCGCGCTGGCCGACATCGCCATGTACGCCGCCGTCCTGGCGATGATCGGCACGCGCCCGCTGGCGGTCACCACCAATCTCAGCATCAATTTCCTGCGCAAGCCCCGCGCGGTCGACATGATCGCCGAGGCGACCATCCTGAAACTCGGCAAGCGGCTGGCTGTCGGTGAAATCGGCCTGCGGTCGGATGGAGACGAGGAACTGGCCGCCCACGCCACCTCGACCTATTCCATTCCTGAAGATTAGTGGTGCCGGCGTTGCTGGTATTAAAATACCTTATGATATAAGCCTTTAAATCATCGTATTATTATATCGACCAACGCCGCTTGACGCGATTCACATCGTGCGCTAGACATTCTGTCGGCTCGGACGTGGCTCATTTGCCGCGAGCGGGCTGATCCCGACACTGACGCAGCCGGCGCGGATTGCCTCCGATGGCGATCGCAAACGGCGATGGATGAACAATGAAAACCTTTTCGGCAAAACCCTCCGACATCGTCAAGAAATGGGTGCTGATCGATGCGGAGGGCCTCGTCGTCGGCCGCCTCGCCTCCATCATCGCCATGCGGCTGCGCGGCAAGCATAAGCCCACCTTCACGCCGCATATGGACATGGGCGACAATGTCATCGTCGTGAACGCCAAGCACGTCAGGCTGACGGGCAAGAAGCGCACCGACAAGGAATATCATTGGCATACGGGTTATCCCGGCGGCATCAAGACCCGGACGGCAGACAAGATCCTGGATGGCCGGTTCCCCGAGCGGGTGCTGGAAAAGGCGGTGCAGCGCATGTTGCCGGGCGGGCCGCTCTCGCGCCGTCAGATGAAGAATTTGAAGCTTTATGCCGGAGCCGAGCATCCCCATGAAGCGCAGCAGCCGGAAAAGCTGGATATCGCGGCGCTGAACCCTAAAAATACCGGAAGGGATGACTGATGGCCACCGCAGACCTTAAATCGCTCGCCGATCTGGGCGCAGCCGACGCACCGAAAACCCCCAGCGCCCCGGTCTATGAGCAAAAGCTCGACGCGCATGGCCGCGCCTATGCCACCGGCAAGCGCAAGAACGCCATTGCCCGCGTCTGGGTGAAGCCCGGCCCCGGCAAGATCACCGTGAACGGCAAGGAGCACGAGACCTATTTCGCGCGGCCCGTGCTGCGCATGATCCTCAAGCAGCCGTTGCTGCTGGTCAATCGCGCCAGCCAATATGACGTGATCTGCACGGTCGTCGGCGGCGGGCTGTCCGGTCAGGCAGGCGCCGTGCGCCACGGCCTGTCACGCGCGCTCACCCATTTCGAGCCCGAGCTTCGCCCGACGTTGAAAAAGGCCGGTTTCCTCACCCGCGACAGCCGCGTCGTCGAGCGCAAGAAGTTCGGCAAAGCCAAGGCGCGCCGCAGCTTCCAGTTCTCCAAACGGTAGGACGTTTCCTTCAGGTATCGTTGAAGGGCGTCCGGCAGCGGGCGCCCTTTCGTTTTGCGCGAGGCAGGTCATGGCCAAACCCATCATCTTCATCGACGGCGAACACGGCACGACGGGTCTTGGAATTCGCCAGCGTCTCGATAGCTCTGCCGCATTACGAGCTGAAATCGATCGAGGAGGCGCATCGCAAGGACGCCTCCGCGCGCCGCGACATGATGGCATCGGTCGATCTCGCCATTCTCTGCCTGCCCGACGAGGCGGCGAAGCAAGCCGCCGCGCTGGCGGCGGAGCTGGGGGAGGGCGCACCCAAACTGCTGGATGCCTCAAGTGCGCACCGCGTTGTCGACGGCTGGGCTTACGGCTTCCCTGAACTCACGCCCGGTCAGCCGGCGGCTGATCGCCTCCGCGCGCCGCGTCTCCAATCCCGGCTGCTATGCGACCGGCGCGATTGCCCTGATCCGACCGCTGGTCGATGCAGGGCTCATTCCAGCCGAACATCCGGTCTCGATCAACGCCGTCAGCGGCTATTCCGGCGGCGGCAAATCCATGATCGAGCAGTATGAAACGGGGCAGGGGCCGAGCTTCGATCTCTACGCGCTGACGCTGAACCACAAGCATCTGCCCGAGACGCAGCGCTATTCCGGCCTCAAGACGCGACCGATCTTCGTGCCTTCGGTGGGCAATTTTCGCCAGGGCATGCTGGTGAGCGTACCGCTGCATCTCGATGCGCTGCCGGGCAAGCCGAAGGCCGCCGACCTTGGCGCCGCACTTGACGCTCACTACCGGGGCAGCGAGTGGGTGACGGTGATCGCGTCGCCATTTGCCGAACCGCGCAAGGACCGCATCGAGCCCGAAGCCCTCAACGGCTCCAACATGCTGGAGCTGCGCGTTTACGCAAATGAAGCGCACGCCCAGGCGGTGCTGGTGGCGCGGCTCGACAATCTGGGCAAGGGGGCCTCGGGGGCCGCTGTCCAGAATGCGGCGCTGATGCTCGGCGTCTGACCTGGCAAACCAGCGCGGCTGCGCCAGCAGCTTGCGGCTGCCGATGCTGCCACGCATAATCCCGCAAACGATTCGCATCGCGGGGGCGGATGATGCAGGATTCGGAGCCGGGACGGGCATGGCCGGCATGGCGTTGCGCGATTGCTTCTTTCAGATATCGCAAGCTCGCTTCAGCGACGCGGATGGCGTGGGTGCCGATGTTGCTTGCCGCGCTGCTGGTCGCCAATGTGCTTGCCGTATTCGGCGCCCGCGCTCAGGAGGGCGGTCCGGCGAACTTCACCGCTGTGCGTTATATAAATCAGGGCGAATATTGTTGTGACCCGGCAGATCCGTCTTCTCCGGTGGTCGAGTACGAACCGGAGTCACATTACCTGAGCGGCTATATTATATGCCTGATCCTATTGATTCTCGTCGCCGTCCTGTTTTACCTGATTGGCCAGAGCAACGCGCCGAAGCCGCCGACGACAGCGCAGGTGGATGCCGCCGTCGCAGCCGCGTTCGCTGAACAAGTCAGGCTCGCGGGAGCGGCGCCCGCTCCCATCGTGCTCCTGGCGCTCAGCCAGGCCGAACCAGCCGTCCGGCGCGCCTTACGGGGGATCGGACTTTGATGCCCGGCGCGAAAGAGCGGCTCCGCGCCGGACCGTCCTTGGCTCACGCCGCGCGGCGAATGTCGGGCCTCGCATTGGCATTGCTGCTGCGCTGGGTGCCCATCAGGCCGATTACCATGAGCAGCGTCGTGGTCAGGATCAGCGCCCAGGCGAAATCGGGCGCGACCGCCGCCATCTGCTTCTGCAGATTAGGCCCGCCGATGCCGATGCTGCGGATCAGCACATCGATCAGCTTGACGGCGCCTTCGGCCCCCTTCACCAGCCAGCCGGCGATGGTCACCGGCGCCTGGTCGTTCAGCTTGGCATAGGCCGCATCCGCGACGACGCCGATCGTAAGCCAGGTCAGCGCGATTTGCGTCGCCCGCTCCAATCCGCGTAGCACATAGGTCGACAGGGCGGCCGCCGCCAGCACGCCCAGGATGACCGCCGCGGTCCGGTTCGGCAGCAGATAGATCGCAGCCGCCGCTGCGGCCAGCGCCAGAACGACCAGCAGAATCGTCGGTAAAATTTGCCTCAAATCGGCGATAATTTCGCGCACAGACATCTGCGCCTCCGCTGTTGAACCAGATATCGAGAACTGCGTTGCTCGGCGAACTCACATTTTGCTTCAGCATGATCCCACCGCGAAACCGGCATCGCTGATCGTGCTTTTCGAGCATCGGACCGAAACGTGCGTACACTTTTCGGTCAAATCCGATGCACAAACAAAGAGCTAGAGCGCAGCTCCGGTTCAGCGGAGCGTCCGGCGCTCTAGGCTCATGAAGAGCCGCACCTGTTCCGGCGCTCGGCCTGGGACGAGGTGAAATACGTCTCCTATCGCCGTTGCAAAACGCGCTCCGGCAAGACGCCGCCGCCGGCGGCGCCCCTGGAGGAAGCATAGCCAAAATATCGATTCGCGTCAGCCCGTGGAGCGGGTCTAATGGCGAAAATGGCGCATTCCGGTCAGCACCATGGCCAGTCCGCGTTCGTTCGCCGCCGCTATGACCTCCGCGTCGCGCATCGAGCCGCCCGGCTGGATGATCGCGGTCGCTCCGGCGTCGGCGAGCGCCAGCAGCCCGTCGGCGAAGGGGAAAAACGCGTCGGACGCGGCAACCGAGCCTCGAGTCAGCGGTTCAGCGAGACCGGCGGCTTCAGCGGCGGCCTCAGCCTTCCAGGCGGCGATGCGGGCGCTGTCGATGCGGCTCATCTGTCCCGCGCCGATCCCCACCGTCGCGCCATCCTTGGCGAAGACGATAGCGTTCGACTTCACATGCTTGCAGACCCGGAAGGCGAATTTCAGGTCCGCCAGCTCCCGGTCCGTCGGTGTGCGGGCGGTGGCGATCGTCAGCTTCAACGCGTCGGGCGAACCATTGTCGCGCGACTGCACCAGGAATCCGCCGGAGACGGTGCGCAGCGTCACGCCTTCCGCCCTAGGATCGGGAAGGCCGCCGGCCAGCAGCAGCCGCAAATTCTTCTTTCGCGCCAGGATGTCCCGCGCCTCCGGCGTGGCATCCGGCGCGATGATGACCTCGGTGAATATGTCCGCCATGGCCCGCGCCGCGTCGGCGTCGAGCGTGCGGTTGAGCGCGATGATGCCGCCGAAGGCGCTCACCGGGTCGCAGGCCAGCGCCCTGCGATAAGCCTCGACGAGGCTGTCGCCTAGCGCCGCGCCGCAAGGATTTGCATGTTTGATGATGGCAACGGCGCAGGACACGGCCGGATCGAACTCCGCGGCCAGCTCGTAGGCGGCGTCGGTATCGTTGAGATTGTTGTAGCTGAGCTCCTTGCCCTGGAGCTGGGTGGCCGTTGCCACGCCGGGCCGCACCGCTCCACGCGCCGGGCTGACATAGAACGCCGCCGCCTGATGCGGATTTTCGCCATAGCGCAGCGTCTGGCGAAGCCGGCCGGCCAGCGCGAAATGACGCGGCGCTGTCTCGCCCAGCTCTCCGGCGAACCAGCCGGCGATCGCGGCATCATAGGCGGCCGTGCGGGCATAGGCCCTCGCGGCCAGCTTGCGGCGAAGCGCAAGGCTGGTTCCTCCGCCATTCGCCGTCATCTCTGCGAGCACCTCGGCGTAATCCTCCGGGTCGACGGCCACCGTCACCCAATCGTGGTTTTTGGCGCCGGCGCGGATCATCGCCGGGCCGCCAATATCGATATTTTCGATCGCCTCGGCGAAACCGGCGCCGCGCCCGGCGGCCGCCTCGAACGGATAAAGATTGATCACGAGCAGATCGATGCCGCCGATGCCTTGCGCCTGCATCGCCGCCCTGTGTCCGGCATCGTCGCGAATGCCGAGCAATCCGCCATGCACCGCCGGATGCAAGGTTTTCACGCGGCCGTCGAGCATCTCGGGAAATCCGGTCAGCTCCGCGACATCGCGCACATCGAGCCCTGCCTCTCGCAGCGTCCGGGCGGTGCCTCCGGTCGAGACCAGCTCGACGCCCCGCGCCGCGAGATGCCGCGCGAAGTCGGCAATTCCGGTTTTGTCGGATACGGAGATCAGCGCGCGGCGAATGATGGGGTTTTGTCGTGTCATGGCAATCCTCTTGCCACCGCGTTTAGCCGCGCCGGCGGCGCCGCGCAAGCACAACAGCGCCGCAGCCGCTCGCTTAAGCCTGGCTCAGCCGAGCATGAACCGCAGATTGTTCGTGATCAGAAAAAAGGCGAAAACCGCGAGAACGGGCATCTTTGCCGGAAACCGCGAGCCAAGGAACGGGGCCAGTAGGCAGATCAGGATCGGCAGCGTTACGGCTGAACTGAACAGCATCACCTCCGCCGGATTGAACGCGAAGAAGAACGCGCCGCGCAGCGCTGAAAACGCCAACAGCGACACGAGCACGGCCGCCGATACCGGGCGCCTGGCGTCGGCGCTCGGCGCGAGCGAACTCAAGGCCATGATCGCCGCGAGAACGACAAGGCCGGCCGAAGCCGGAGCACCAAAATATCCGGCGAGCGAAGGTGTGAAATAGCCGAAATAGGTTGGCCAGATCGGCACCGCCGCGAAGGCGTGCGGGGTGGGCGCGGCGATGTTGAAACACAGCCAGTTCAGCACATACCCGTAGAGGCTGGAGAGGCTGTGATCGCTGAGCTGGGCGTAAAACCAGAACATGCTGGACGATGACCCGCTTTCAAGATTGCCCACGGCGGGCGCCAGAAAGCTCGGCACGATCACTTCGGCGATATAGAGGGCCAGGAGGATGACAACGGCATGCGCGGCAAGAGCGGCGAGGACCCGCACATTGAGACGGCGCCGCCGTGCGAGGTCGACCACGGGTATGATGATCAGAAAGGCGGACACGCTCTCATTGAGACAGGCGGCTGCCAAAACCCCGGTGAGAAGAATGACGCCGTCCCATCGCCAGCTTTCGCGCAGATCCAGGTAGATGGCGATATAGATCGTGGTCAGCGTCGCGGTGAGAATCTTGGACTCGGCGATGCTGGAGAAATACCATACGCCGAGCGAAGACGCATAGATCAGACCGCAGAGCAGAATATAGCGGCGCTCAACCAGACGCTCGAATGCGGACAACGCGGCCCTGACGCCGCCGGCGCCAATGGCGGCGAATAAAGCCGCGAACAGATGCTGCAGCGGAATCCAGGGAGAGAGGGGCCGCACGATTTTCATCCAGACGATCAGGAGATGGATCGTCAGCGGATGGAAACGCATCAATCGGTCTTGGATGACGCCGCCGAAGGCGATGGGAACGTACAGAGTGGAATCTGCACCGAAGCTGGATGCCCCGTTGTGACCGTCGAGGATGAGGTGTGTCAGCCAGTAAAGGCCGAAGGCGCACACCACCAGCCATGCATAAGATGACCGGAGCACCGCATCCGGCACCGAAATGCTGCGGTGCGACAGGGAGAGGTCGGCTGACCCTTCTGCGGACAGTGCATCGAATGAGTAGGTCATTGGCGTCTCGTGGCGATATCAGCCATGCACCATGGCACTCCCTGACCGGGGGTCTTAATCCTCTCCTAGGCTCAAATCAAGAGATACGGCGCCGCAGATGAACGGCACCCCAATGGGCGAGCGTTGCACGCAGGCGGCTGCGGAGCTTTCGTGACGCGGATCGGTTCTCCGGCATCCGCCGCGCCGCCGGCCGCGGAACAAAAAAGGGCGAATGCAACCGCACTCGCCCGATCAACTTGCCCAAAGGTCAGAAACTCAGGCCGCTTCATCCTGCTCGGCTTCGATCTCTTCCTTGCGGGGGAGACGGTTGCCTTTGGTCAGCGACTTACCGATGGCTTGAATGGCCATCACCTCGTCGACATCCTGAACGGCGGCGATCTCACGGGCCATGCGGTCGAGCGCGGCTTCGTAAAGCTGGCGTTCCGAGTAGGACTGCTCCGGCTGGCTATCGGATCGGTAGAGGTCGCGCACGACTTCCGCGATCGAGATCAGGCTGCCAGAATTGATCTTGGTTTCATATTCCTGAGCGCGGCGGCTCCACATCGTTCGCTTAATGCGCGCTCTGCCTCTCAACGTATCGAGCGCCTTACTCACGATCGCGACGTCGGAGAGCTTGCGCATCCCCGCGCTTTCGCATTTCGAGGTCGGCACTCGCAATGTCATCTTGTCTTTCTCGAAATTGATGATGAACAGTTCGAGCTTGTAGCCCGCAATTTCCTGTTCCTCGATTCCGACGATGCGGCCTACCCCATGGGTTGGGTAGACGACGAATTCGTCCTTCTGGAACCCATTCCGATTCGTTGATTTTTTCTTCGCAGCCATACTCATTCTCACGTTTCTTTCCCGGCGCAGGCGCCGAAAACATCTTCTGACTACGCCGTCTCCGCCATCGCCGGCGAAATGGAGATTGGCGGCGCGCAATTCACCACGCACCGCTACGCGCAATCGTGCCTCATGCCCCCAATCGGCAAAGACCGCGCTGTCGCAAAAGCTCACGAAGATAAAAGGGATGCTAAATAGCATCGCTTAGCGGTCCTTAAACGGGGACCGCCAAACACCAACGCAAAATTAAGAAAACACTTCCCGGCGCATGAGGGAAGCTTCGCGCCTTGTCACCAATCGTGTGCTTTTGTGGCATTGATAATACCACATTTACTTTTTTTTGGAAGCTACCCTTGTGTCAGCCTTGGCAAAAAAGCCGGATTAGCAAGGCATTTGCGCAACATTGTTAATAATTGCGGTCAGCCTATGGGTGGTCGGCGCTTTCGGTGCGGCTGCTTTTGGTCGCTTGCCACGTAGGATGCTCTATATAAGCGTTTGGGCCGCGTCATTGAAGAGACAGCCGTTAAAAAATTACGTGCGGTCCACAAGATTGTGTGCTTCTGTGACGGAATCGACCATTCCGAACACCTCGGACGTTATCCGCGCCCACCTTTGACCCTTACGCCCGCCGCCGGCCGCTCCAGGATGACCTCACGCCGGAAGCGATAGGCTTTTGCGGGCCGCCCGCCCGTCGCGGTTCGCACATCGCCCGTCGCTTCCACCAGGCCCGACGACGCCACGAGCCGGCGAAAGTTCTGCTTGTGGAGATGGCTCCCAAGGATCGCCTCAACTGTACGCTGTAGCTCGAAGAGCGTAAAACTGTCCGGCATCAGCTCGAAAATCACCGGGCGGTATTTGATCTTGGCGCGCAAGCGGCTCATTGCGGTCGCCAGGATGCGCCGATGGTCGAATTGCATCGCCGCCCCGAAAGAGGGAAGCGTCTGCCACTGCAGCGCCGCGTCGCGACCGTCGGTTGCGGCTTCCGCGAGCAGACCCGCTTCATAGAGCAGCTCGTACCGGTCAAGCACCTTCTCGTCGTCCCAGCCGCCCTCGCCGCCGAAGCAGATACCGAAGCGTTCTTGGCGCGACAGTGGCCGGGGGGGGGCGCCTCTGGACTCGTGCTTTCTCGACCAGACGCCAAGCCGCGGCAAAATTTCGCCGGTAAGGATGGCCGGCCTGTCGCTCCGCCAGTCTTCCCAGGGGAAATAATCGTACCAGCTCCGCCAGTCATTATGGTTCAGGCCGCAATGGGCACTGGAGCGTGTCAAGGCAAGATAGCCGATGGACACAAGCTGAAGGCCCACATCCCCTTGTCTGGCATGGCGGCCGCGATCGGCGAAGGTATAGAGCTGCTCCACATAGCCCAGTTCAAGTCCGGTCTGGTCCTGTACCCAGGCCCGAAGCCCGATCTCAAGCGTCCGGTGATCGAGCGGCGCGAACAGGCCGAATGGCAGGGCGGGGCGCTGCTCGCCGGTGCCGTCGCCGGTTTTCACGACGAGAATGCACGGATTCCCGTCATCGACGGAGACGATGGCCGCCGTGAGGCCGATCTCCACCGCCACTTCGCCGCTGAAATCGGCCTTATACGGGTTTGGCGGCGCTGTGCTCAGTGACGATGACAAGGCTCAGATCCAAAAATAAAGGGCGCCGTTTGAAGCGCCCTTCCCAAATCGTCAAGCGGTGGGCTGGCCCCGAGGATCAGTCGCCCGCCGCGCCCAAACCAAAATCGCGGCGCGCGCCGCGGATGGTGATCGAGAACCCGGCGACCACATCGATCAACGTCATCACCAGAATGAAGAAGAACACCGATGTCCCGGCTTGGCGGACCGTCAGGAATTCAATCCCGCAGATCATGAACAGTACCATCGACAAGGCGTGATCCACGATCGAGGAACCTCCCGTGCGTGTCGACTTGATGAGCTCGATGAACAGCAGCATCAGGGTCAGCACCGTAATGGCGTCACCCACCGTCAGCGACCATTGGGCGCCCGAGATCAGGTTGAAATTCAACAGCGTATCGTTGAATACAGTCGGCCCGCCCGTGCCCGGCGCAGGCCAGGCCGACGAGAAAGCCACCATATTATAAATGACGATTGCGACGATTAGCCAAGGTATGCTGAGGATCATTGCTCACACTCCATCTCTATTCCGTCACAGACCGGCCCCAAGCCGTCTGCTGCGAACGCCATGGCGGCGCACCGCGTTCCCCGGCCGGGGCGCGGCGCTTGCAGCTCAATAATCGCCCTTGGCTTCCAGAATTTGCCGGCCGCGGTATTTGCCGGATTTCAGATCGATGTGGTGAGGGCGACGCAACTCGCCGGAGTCCTTGTCCTCGACATAGGTCGGCGCGCTCAGAGCGTCGGCCGAGCGGCGATTGCCGCGCTTCATCCGGGAGACTTTTCGTTTTGGAACAGCCATCTTTGCAACCTCAAAATAGGAAAACGCGCCCGCGAAAGCGGAAGCCGCCCGCAAACCCGTCAACCTTATGCGTTCGCGCCGCAAATCGGCACGCTACTCTGGCGCTCTTATAATGATGTCGGCAGGTTTTGGCCAGCGCAGAGTCGCTGGCTGACCGGGCGGATCGGAAGTTCTGTCATTCCGCGGACGGGATAGAGCCTTTTCCGCTCCGATCGAATCGGAGCGCGGCTCTATTCTTTGTTTCGTCGCATTTTCCGGGCGCAAACCGGCGTCCATCCCGGTCTTCACCGGGACATGCTCTGCTGGAAAATGCTCTAGCTGCTTCGGTCCAGCTCGCGGTTGCCGCGGAAGCCGCTGCGGGATGAATCGCGCACATTGGTCTCGACCTTGCGCAGCGACCACACGACCTGGATCTCGGTGAGGCATTTGCCGCGCAACACGATTTGCAGGCACCGCTTCTGAATGATCGGGTCGGCGAGGAAGATGCTCTCTTCTATCTCCACCCTTGCGCCCGCCGCTCGGAATTTCCAAAGCTGTGCGTCCGGCAGCGTCAGGCTCACGCTATTCTCCTCCGTATCGAGGCGTGGCGAGACGCGGGGATGCAAATGGAACCGGATGGCGAAATCGTCGCTGTCCTTGGTCAGCGGCCGGCCGTGCGGCGGGCAGGCGAGCTGATCGACGCCCTCCACCACCTTGCCGTTGCCGACCAGCCGCAAGCGCCGCTGATGGAAGAAGCCGAAGCGGTCCTTATACCCGTCATGCATGGCGCGCAGCAGCAGGTCGGCCTGATCCTCCTTTACCTCGCCGCGCACCGAGCGCGGACCGGACAGCAGATGCACGGAGCGCGCCGGATAGCGGGTGCGCCGCTTGACAAGCTTGGATGAGGACACGTCGCTGATCGTCAAGGTCGAATGTCCGGCGGTGGAGCGGCAGGCGACGCTCCAGTCGGAGCCCTCATCGCGCGGCGCACCGCAATTGACGATCACCGGCTCGATGCCGGAGGTCATCTCGAAGGCGAGAAACCCCGCATGGGCCTCGCTGCTGGCGGCAAAGGGCGGCGGCGGTCCGGCATCGGCGATGACGACCGTCTGCCCGCGATGCAGCCGGCAATAGCCGCTGTCGGGCGCGTATTGACGCGGCATGTCATCGTCGTCGGCATAGGCGAGCACGGCGGCGGTCAGGTCCGAGCGGGTGGCGCCCATGCCGTTGAAGCGCGCCAGCGAGCCGTCGCCCAGGCGTAGGAAGCGGATCATGCCCATCATCCGGTTGATGGCGCTGTTCAGCGCGTCGGGCGTTTCGTGCGAGCGGGCGAGGAAACATTGCTTGAGCGGCAGAAAGTCCAAGAGCAGATCGACCAGCGTATGCGGGTTGCGCGAAATATGCCCCCCATCGGGCAGAATCTGGCGTTCCAGCTCGGCGCCGAAGGCCGGCAGATAGCTGTTCACATAGGTTTGCTGTTCGGCGATACACAGGCCCGCCAGCAACAGCGCCGTGAGGGCCCGCAGCCGGGGCGCCGTCGCTCCCGGATCGGTGTAGCTGACGGCGAGGTAGTGAAGCTCATGCGTCAGCGCCTTCATCACCGCTTCATAATAGGAGGTTTTGGCGCCCTCCAGCAGGAACCCGGCATGCGACAGCAGCGAGATCGTCCGGTGCGCGACGATGTCGACGTCCCAGGCGATCGCGGGCGCGTCGCGGCTGTGCGCGATCCAGCCGGCGACCAGCGAACGGGCTTTTTCCCGCGCGATTTCGTCGCGCGCAGCTTCCAGATTGTTCAGCCAGCCCAAGCCGTACAGCTCCTTCTGCCAGAGCGGGCTGGGGGGCTGGATGGTGAAAGGCGATTCCGATCCGGTCAGCGCCACCTGGCCCGCAAGACCGAAATAGCCGTCGTAAAGCTCGCTGGCGAAGCTTGGATCGGCGGTGCGCAGATCCTGCGGAATGATGATGAGCTGATGCGCGGTCGGCGCTCCCGTCAGCACACGGACGACTGAAGAGGTGAGGACTGAGCGTACCGCCTTGCGTCCCGCGCCGCCGACCGCCGCAAGCGTGTCCCTGGCGTGGCCGCCCAAGGTTTCCGTTACCATACCGCTCCTCAAAGGCGCCGATCCCCGTTGCGCCGATTTGCGACAGTGGCGCGCGCCGCATTATAACCGGTTCGTCTGCGCACCAAAGCAAATCATCGGCAATTCCCACCGCCCTCCAGATCGAGCCGCTGCACGGCCGACAGGAAGAACGCCTCGGCCTCCGCGCGCCCGCCCGGATTGTCGGCCACCTGCAGCATTTCGAGACTGTCGCGCGCCAGGGCGAACTCGCCATCAATGAACGCGGCGATTGGGGCGGGCAGCGGCTCCGATCCGAGTTCGCGCGTTAACGCCTTACGTGCCGTCAGCTGCGCGGCGATCTCGACGACCTGTTCCGGCGGCTCGCATTCCGCCAGCAATTGCGGGAAATTCATCGGCGCGACGGCTTCGCCTGGATGCCGGCGCAGCCAGCGGAGCGCGACAGCGGGACGAAGTGCGTAGAAGATCTTCTTCTGCGGTACAAGGCGGCCGTTGCCGAAATAGCTGCGTCGCTGCCTCTCGCCCAGATGCAGATAATGCCTGGCGATGAGCGCACGATCGGCGGTGCGCCGGGCAAGTGCCAGCAATGCCTCGCGAAATTGCGGATCGCAATCATATGTAATGGGCGAGGTCAGCCATTTTATCAACACGGCATCGCCCTTCAGCAGCAGCGTCAGCGACTTGCGCAGATCCCATCCGCTGACGTCTAGCTCGCCGGTCAATGGCGTTTCGATCACGTCGCGGCGCGGCCACGGTGACAGGTAGTGCCGGACCGGCCTGACGAAGAGAAAGCGGCAATCATAGTCGCTGTCGGGCGAAGGAAAGCCCCAGGCGCGGCTGCCGCTTTCGATGGCGAGCGGAATGGCGACGGGCTCGTCGCGCGCGATCGCATCGAGCCGTTCGCCGACGCGGGCAACGGCTTCAGGGTCCATCGAAGGCGGTATCTGGCGCGTGCTCATCCGCCGACTTTGATCGATGGCGGCGCTGCGGGCAAGCGGCCAAGGGGTTGGTTCTGTGCGCCTACTCGAACAGGCCCAGCAAGGTTCGCGTTACGTCGCTTATGGGGGCGTCAGCGTTCCGCCGGCATTTTTCCCGTCGCTCGAAACCGCTTGAACAAAGTCTCGGCCCTGTCGAGATTGTCCCTGACGCCGCTGATATAATAGGTTGCGCTCTCGTCCTGATAGGCTTCCAGCGAGTTGTGGAATGCCGTGACGGCGTCCTGAAGATCGCGCACCGAGCTTTTGCGTTCGGCCAGGGAAATGAGAGCCGCGCCGAGATTGTTTTGCCGCGCCGCCCAATCGAGCGGAGTATGGTCGCGGCTGATCGGCTTCAGCCCTTCGCGATAGGCCGCGACGGCCGCCTCGAAGCGCTCCGCACCTTCCTCGCGTGCACCCAGGCTCCAAAGTGCCGTACCGATGCTGCTTTGAAGCACCGCCCATTCGAGCGGCGCATGCGTTCGCGTTCGCTCCTTCAGGCTTTCGCGGAATGCGGTAACGGCTTCCTCAAGGCGCGCGGTGCTGTTGACCGCAAGCCCCAGGCGAAACAAGGCGGCGCCCAAATCCTGCTGCGCGCGCGCCCAATCGAGTGGGTATCGGGCGCGCGGAAAAGCCTCGATGGTTCCGCGGAACATGGCCGCCGCATCCTTGAGCCGTTCCACTTCGCCGTTGCGCGAGCCGAGACGGAGCAGCGCATCGCCCAGATTGTGCCGCAACTGCGCCGTTCCGGCGGGGGTCGCGCCGCCGGCGTTGGCGGCGAGCAGCGCCCGGTAGCGGTCGATGGCTTCGATCAGCGCATTGGTGTCGTCCTTGTCGCGGCCTTGCAGGTAAAGGGCGTGCGCCAGAGCCTCGCCATTCCGGTATCGGGCTTCCGTGTCGGTTTCGGGGAGCAGGCGAAGCGCCGCTTCGAAATAGATGGAGGCCTCGTGATCGTCGGACCGGATCAGGGCGATTTGCCCCAATCCGGCCCGTGCGGTAGCGGCTAGGCTGAAAAGTTTCGGCGCGTCCGCCGGTGTGCTCTGCGCTTTGGTTTCCGCCGCGACGCTGGCTTTGGTCAGAATGGCTTTGGCCTCTTCATAGCGCCCGGCCTGCGCCGCCTCGCGTGCGCCCTTGATCAATGCCGCGATCTCGGGCTGCGAAGCGTCCGGCGCGGCAAGCCAGGTGCCGATCAGCGCTTTGTGCGCTTGCGTCATTTCGACCAGCTTCTCCGCCAGCTTTTCGGCGGCGATGTCCTGCTGGCCCGCGATGGCAAAGAGCTGCTCCAGCACCTCCGGTGATACGTCCAAAATCGTCCGCAGTTTCGAAAACCTTGCCTCTTCGGCGCGAAAGCCGCCATCCGCGGCGTGCACGGCAAGCCCGGCCAGCTTCAGCAGGTCCTGATCCGTTGCGCAGACATGGACGAGGTAGAGCGGTCCGGCTTCGGCGTCCTTGGGGTTGAGGCGGCATTCGGCCGAGGGCGGCGCGACGCGCTCGGCATGTGAAGGCATAGCGCCGGACAGGAGAACGATCAGAGCGCCGATCGCCAAGGCCGCCCCGCGCATCAGCCTGTGACAGGCGCCGTTTCGAGTGCTTTTCCGCTTGTACACGCAATACCTGCCGCTTCGTGGCTTCCGTGGCCGCGTCCCCTCGGGACGGCGGCCTTGCACACTTTCTTCTTGGATCTGGCCCGCTCGCGCTGGATGGTCCCGCGAAAGCCCCCGCACGAATGTTTCGCTAAAGCCGCTCAATCAGGAGTTTGGTCTTCGTCTGAGCCGGCCGTGTAATCCAAACCTCGACCCGCCGGTTCTTCTGACGGCCCATTTCGGTGTCATTGCAGGCGACGGGCACCAGCTCGCTATAGCCCTTAGCTATGATTTGCTCGGGCTTCAGCGAGCCGTTCGATGCAGCGAGCAGCGCATCCCGCACGGCATTGGCGCGCAGGAATGACAGCGAACGGTTCTGATCGAAGGCGCCAGACGTATCGGTGAAGCCGGCGAGCAGGATCTGCTGTCCGGCAAAATTGTTGTTTTCCAGATATTGCAGCAACCGGAGGAGATTTTGCACAGACTCGCTGTCGAGTTGCGCCGACGCCGGTTCGAAACGGAGCGTCGCGGACAGACGTTCCCCATTGCGGAAATCATCGATCAGCCGGCGCATCAGATCCATGCTGAAATTTTCCGGCGAGGCATTCAGCGAATTGGCGATGCGGTCCGATTGCCGGTCATAGGGCAGGGGAACGACGCCCTGGTCGATAAAGCCCACATCGCTCAACACCGACTGCGCATCCTGGGAGGCGGTGAACCGAATGAAATTGGAGATATGCGGATCGCTGGCATCGGTCGTGTAGAGATAGAGATTGCGCGACAAAGGATATTCGTGCGTCTTCACCGCGAATTCGGAAGGCTGGTGAACCAAGCCGCATGAATCCTTGATCGCCATTCCCTTGGCCACGCCCAATTCGGCAAAGCTCGCGATGCCGATGCCGTTACGGTCGGCCGCGACCTCTTTCGCCAGGTCGATATTGGACTCAAACCGCTTGGCCTCCGGAGACAGCGTCCGTTTGTAAGGCGTGAGCACCAGGCTGCTGAAGGTGCTCAGCGTTCCGGATTTGTCGTCGGGCGCGTAGACATTGATCCTCCCGGCCGGAAGCCCCAAAGCCGACCAATCCTGGATCTCGCCGGCGAAAATCATCGAGAGGTGCTCGACTGAAATGGCGTCGGCGAGGTTTCGCAGCGATGTAATGACGACGATGCCGTCCAGCCCGATAATATGCTCGTTCTTGGGCCTGTTCATCGCCGGAAAGCCCGCCTTGGCCAGTGCGCCGACTTCCTGGTTGGTGATCGGCCGATCCGACATGCCGATCTGCGCCTCGCGCGATGCAAGCGCCCGGAAAGCCGTGTCGGAGCCTTGCCGCTTCATGTCGATGGTGACAAAGCGCGCGCCGGACGGGTCCTGCAGCTCCATCCGCAACTCGCCCGCCTCATCGCTCTGCTGCTTCACGTCCTTCTGTATCTTGGCGGCATAGCGGCGCAGCAATTCCGGCATCAATCGCGTGCCGACCGTGCCGGAGCCCCTGATGTTCAGCACGGTTTGTGCCGTGTCGAGCGCTGCGACGGTCTGGGGACAGCCTTTCCCCACGCAGACGAAATCAGCCGCATCGAGCGTTGCGAGGCCGAGCGTATCGGACTCGATCACGTAATTCTTGCCGTCGAAGGAGATCAGCTTGCCGCGCACCTCCATGCCGCCGCTGATGTGGTTGAGAGTGATGGTGTCGCCCCGAACCGAGGCAGCACTAAAGACCATGACGGCGCCGAGCAATGTCAGCGTCGCCGCCCCTCTGCCTGAAAACAGCATTTTTACCCCCACTCGCTGTTCTTATGCCCTCTTTCAACGCGGCGGGCCTCCAGCGAGGCCAATTGTGAACAGACTATCCAGTCGCTCGACATTTTCAATGGCGAATCCCGTCGCGAAATGGAACAAAGCGACGTGGCTCTGCCGTGCCGCTTGTGCTGGCCGTTTTTAGCGCCGGATGTGGCGGCGCCATCTTCGGCGTCCGGGCAGTCGGCATTACGGCGGCCGGCTATCCGATAGCCGCATCGTTAGGTGCGCGTTATTGGAAGACTTCCAGGTGTGGTGAGCGTGCCCGTTAAGACCTTGCTGCGGCCCTCACGGGCGAACACGCTTAAAGCGTTGCAAAAAAGGCACGGAATTGGGATGTGCGTTCTGTTATAGCACAACCTCTCATGTATATTAGGTAGTCTTATCGATTTTGTACGAGAATGTTTCATATTGAGCCAAACGCCCCCTGTATTTTAACCTGGCTCATCAAACAACGAAGGCGATTTCAATGAAATTGTTAAAATTATAACGAATATAGCCAAGCTTGGTTGGCTGAAACCCGCTTACGATATTAACTAGATCTTACGCTTTTGCTCCGTTGGGACCGCCGAATAGCACGTTGAGGCGCGCAATCCCTTGCAACGGATGAAAAGGCGTATATAATTACGGGTAAATCTAAGCAATCCTTTACCATCAACCATTCGCTTCTGCGTCTGGACCTTAAGGCATGAGTTGCCCATGAGTATTACTTACAAGGAAATCGCAAATGCACGTGCGGAGACCGAACTCCGGGCGGCGGCTGCGACTATGACCCTCAAGCCGGCTCCGGCCGCGGCGGCGCAGCCGCTTGCCGTCATTATCGAGCCGCGGCAGTTCATTCGCGATTGCCTGTTGCGGGCGCTTCGTTCCGCGGGCGGGCAAGAGGTGTTGGCTCTATCCTCTGTCGATGAGTGGCTGAACATCTGTGAGCGCACGCCGGCATCGGTCGTGCTGCTCAGCAGCCATGGGATCGCCGATGACGCCCAGCTCTTTGCCAGAATCGCACGGCTCGCACAGGTCAGAAATCGCGTGCCGACCATCATCCTATCCGATGCGGACGATATGAGCCACGTCGTGGGCGCGCTCGACAAGGGCGTGAAGGGTTACATTCCGACCACGCTTTCGCTGGATGTCGTTGTCGAAGCGATGCGGCTGGTGCGGGCGGGCGGCGTCTTCGTTCCGGCGAGCTGCTTGGCCGCGACCCATGCAGGTGCCCCCCGCCAAGGTGCCAAATCGATGCTCGGTACGCTCTTCACCGCGCGCCAGGAAGCCGTGGTCGAGGCGCTTCGCCAGGGCAAAGCCAACAAAACCATCGCCTATGAGCTTGAGCTCCGGGAGAGCACCGTGAAGGTACATATCCGCAACATAATGAAAAAATTGAAAGCAAAGAACAGAACAGAGGTCGCTTATATTGTTGGTCAAATCATGAACCGGCAAACCATATCCGCGCCGCTGAGCTAAATACATAACAAAAACTCAACACCTCGACTCCACTGGGCACACTCTCGACGGGGACTCATAAAAATGGGACCACTTTCTGAATTTACGGCAGAGCCCGTATTACAAAAAAAACATACTGAAGCCAGCGTTAAAACCTTCGCGCGGGCATTGCGGCCGCAGCGCACTCGGGAGGCCGTCATGGATGAAACGGTCACCGGCTTGCCGCGATGGTCCGGCCGCTCCCGCACAAGATCCACGGGACCGTGGCGGGCCGGCACGGCCGTTCAGCCGCACGCGCCGGTGGGCGGCCGAGCAAAACGCGCTTTCGACGTAACGATCGCCGCCACCACGCTGGTCCTGATGGCGCCGACCATGATCGTGATCGCGCTGCTCATCCTGGTGACGATGGGCCGTCCGGTGTTGTTCATGCAGCGGCGGGTCGGCTTCAACCGCGGACTTTTCGGATGCCTCAAATTCCGCACCATGGTTGCGGATGCCGGTGACCGGCTGGTGGCCTATCTGGCGGAAAATCCCGAGGCGGCCCAGGCGTGGCGCGAAACGCAGAAGCTGAAAAACGACCCTCGCGTAACCTGGCTCGGCAACATATTGCGCAAATCCAGCCTCGATGAATTGCCGCAGCTGTTCAATATCCTGCTTGGCGACATGAGCTGCATCGGACCGCGTCCTGTGCTGCAGGACGAGCTGGAGCGCTATGGCGACCATGCCGGCGAGTATGCCAAGGCCAAGCCCGGCCTCACGGGAATGTGGCAGGTGAGCGGGCGCAGCAATACCAGCTATGCGCATCGGGTCAAGTGCGACCGCTTTTATGTGAGGCGCTGGTCTCTGGCTCTGGACGTCGGTATTTTGTTCAGAACCATTCCCGCCGTCATGAAGTTTGACGAGACGGCATAGCGATATAGCCGCTCCGACAGCTGAATTCCAAGCCCGCCGGCGCCTTTTTGGGCTGCGGCGGGCTTCAGACTATCTCCGCCGGCCAGCCCCGCCTATCAGCAGGAGAACCTATGTGGAAAGCGGGCGATCCGGCTTGCCGTGCAACCCCGAGGCGTGATTTCTGGGCCGAACCGCAACCCTTGCGGGATCTGCCTGGGGCGCCGCAACCCCGCCCCTTGTATCCTAATGCGAGCATGTCACCCCGGGCCGCACGCGGCGGATGTGGTTGGTTAACTTAAGCCGCTTAAGTTGGAGACGTGCTGGGTCAGAGCCATCGCTCCGCCGCAGCCCGGAAGGACGATCATGAGTTCCATTCGCCGCGCCTTCTTCTTTTCCTCGGCCGAGCGCTATCTCGTGATTTTGATCAATTTCGCGATGGTGCCGATCATTGCGCGCATGATGGGACCGGCCGAATTCGGCATCTCCGTGCTCGGCATGGCCGCGCTGGCGATTGCCGAGGTGATCCGCGATTTTGGCGGCGCCGCCTACATCATCCAGGAAAAGCGGCTGACATTGGAGGGGATCAGGACGGCCTTCACCGTTACGCTGGTCTGGACGCTGGTGCTGGCCATCGCGACTTTTCATGGCGGCCGAGCCGCTGGCGCGCTTTTACGATGTCCCAGGCCTGGCGCTCTATTTACGGATCGTCGCCCTCTCCTATCTGATCGGCCCGTTTGTCGCGCCGATCTTCGCGCTGATGCAGCGCGAGATGGCCTTCGACAAAATCGCGCTGATAACCATTATCGCCACCCTCATCAACGCCGTTGCCACGATCCTCTTTGCAAGCCTGGGCTACAGCTATCTGAGCTTCGCGCTGGCCAACGTGATTTCCGCGAGCTGCGGCATGCTTCTGGGATTTTATTTCCGGCCGCAATTTTCGGCCTTCCGGATTTGCCTGTCGGAATGGCCAGCGCTGCTGAATTTCGGCAGCTTCCGCATGGGCATGGGCATGCTGACCTGTCTGCGGCTGTATATGCCCTATCTCATCATCGGACGGGTGCTCGACAACACCGCGATCGGCCTCTATCAGCGCGCCATCACCGTCAGCACCTTACCGAACAAGGCCGTCAGCGCCATCGACTATGTGGCGTTTCCGGCCATCTCGGCGCATTTGCGGGAAGGCGGCAACATCAAGCAGGCTTTTCTGCGCGCGGCTCTCTTCGTCACCGGCGTGACATGGCCGGGCTTCCTCACGATCGCGCTGTTGGCTTACCCGCTGGTGAGCATATTGCTAGGCCCAAATTGGCTGGAGGTTTCGCCGCTGGTATTCATCATGGCTCTCGGGCGACTGTTCAATTTTGCCGCCAGCCTGACCAATTCTTCGCTGCTCGCGGCGGGGCGCGCGCGCCAGCTCTTCCTGATGCATCTGATCCTCGTGCCTTTCACTATGGTGGTGACCCTGCTTTCCGCCCCGTACGGCATCAACACCGTGGCCTGGGCCTTGTGCATAACCGCGCCGCTCGAATGTGCGGTGGCGCTTTATTCCGTGCGCCTCGTCGTCAGCTTCTCGGTTGCGGAGCTGCTTTCGGCGCTGCGGCCGAGCGCCATCGTAACGCTGACTTCGGCGATCGGACCGTTGTTCGTGATGGAAACACACGGGTGGAACCCATCGCTTCCGATAGGGGCGACATCGGTCGCGCTCATCCTCGCCGCTTTCGGCTGGGCTGTGGGCTTGCGGCTCACCGGGCATCCGCTCTGGGATGAGATCCGCCACGCCGCCGCGGCGGGAGCCAAGCGCCTGCCGGGCCGCCGGAACTCCGCAACGGCAAATTGAAACCCACGCTGCACAACATGTTTGGCACGCTGCACTCCGAGATCTGACATGCCCACGATCGACGTCGCGGTTCCCTGTTACAATTACGCGCGCTATCTGCGGGATGCAGTGGAAAGCATCCTGACGCAAAGCCACAAGGACCTGCGCGTCCTCATCATCGACAACGGATCGCAAGATGCGAGCGGCGATGTGGCGCGGCAATTGGCTGCCGAAGACGCCAGAGTCGGGGTCAAGGTTTTCGAGCGCAATATCGGACAGCACGCCTGCTACAATGCCGGGATCGACTGGGCGTCCGGCGACTATTTCTTCCTGCTCGATGCCGACGACCTGCTCACGCCGGGTTCGCTCGAACGCGGCGTCGCGATCATGGAGGAGAACACCGATATCGTTTTCTCCTACAGCACCGAGCTGTTCATGGGTCTGGATGGCGAGCACCGCCCGGCTCCCGACACCAGCCCCTGCGAAGCGGCATGGAGCGTGATCTCGGGCGAAGATTTCGTGCGCCGGCGCTGCGGCGACCCGCGCAACATCGTCGGCGCGCCGACGGTTCTGCGCCGCAATTCAGCGCAAAAGCGTATCGGCCATTACCGGGCCTCGCTGCCTTACACCGACGACCTGGAAATGTGGCTGCGCCTCGCCACCGTGGGCTCCGTCGCTAAGGCGAATGTGCCCCAGGGCATCCGCCGGGTGCACGCCTCGCAAGCCAGCGAGCCCTATCGCGAGGTGCCGGCCAGGGACTTCGCCGAGCGCGTCGCCGCCTTTGAAAGCTTCTTCACGCATGAGGGCGCGGCGATGCCGCAAGCGCACGAACTTCTTCGGCTGGTGAAGACGACCATCGGCATGGAGGTGTTCTGGTATGGCTTGGGCCGCCACCGCGAGGGCGACCGGGCGAATGCGGTCCGCTGCGTCACCTATGGCATCAAGCTGTACCCGCTTGCGACAGTGCCGCGCCTGTTCAAATGGCTCGCGTCCGGCGAGGTGTCTCTCCAGGAAGCCGGCGCTTATCTGCGGGCTTTAGTGCCCGGAGCCCGAAGAGCGCGCCGCCCGCACGATGGATGGGGCAGCGGCGCGGCGCAAATCCGCCAGCCATCCCGCCGAACGCTGAGGGGCCGGCCCGTGGACCAGATCGCGGTTTGCGTCATCATCGCGGCCCGAAATGCCCAGGATACCATCGCCAAGGCCGTCCGCTCGGCGCTGGCGCAGGACCATGTGCAGCGAGGTCTTCGTCGTGGACGACTGCTCAGCCGATCATACCGCATCGGCCGCCTGGTCGGCGCAGGACGGCAGCGGACGCCTGCACATCCTGACGGAGAAGCGAAATCTCGGCCCGGCCGCGGCGCGCAACCGGGCGCTCGCCCGCTCCGCCGCACCGTTCTTCTGCGTGCTCGATGCGGACGACTACATGCTGCCTGGACGGATGGCTCGCCTGATCGCAAGCCGGGACGGCGATTGGGATCTGATCGCCGACGACATCATCATTCTGCCGGTCGAGGCGCGGCTCAGCTTCGCGCTCCAGCGCGGCGACGATGCCGACGGCGGGCGTGTGCTGGATGTGGAAAGCTTCCTGCTGGGCAATATTTCCCGCCCCGGGCGGCCGCGCGCCGAACTGGGCTTTCTGAAGCCCCTTGATCAGCCGCGCCTTCATGCAGCGGCACGCGCTGCTCTATGATGAGCACATCCGGCTGGGAGAAGATTACGCCTTTTATCTGCGGGCGCTGCTTCTGGGCGCCAGCTTTCGCCTGGTCAGCGCCTGCGGCTATGTCGCGGTCGAGCGTCCGGATTCGCTGAGCGCGCGGCACTCCGCCGAGGATCTGCGGCGGATCATGGCGTTCGATGACAGCATGTTGGAGGCCGGCCTTCCGCTATCGGCAAGCCAGCGCGGCGCGCTTGCGAGGCATCGCGCGGCTATGAGGAACAAATTCGTTTACGCCGACGCGCTCGAAAAGCGAAAGGCGCGCGGTCTTGCGGCCGGCCTTGCGCGTTTGACGCGCTCGCCCGCCGCGTTGCCCCATGTCATCGCCGAGACGGCGCGCGCCAAAACCCATGCCGTTCTGAGCCGCCTTCGTCCAAAATTTGCCCCGGAGCAGCATCGGCCGCGTTTCCTGATCGGCCTGCCCGGCGCCCAATTCGCCGATATCCGGCCGCAGACGCATCACAATGGGGCACGCATGGTGGAGACCCTATGACGGAATTGGCAAGACAGGCGTGGGACTCGCGCGAGAGCGCCGACGCGCCCGACGCTCCGGCCGGCCGGCCCGATGTGTCCTTCATCGTCGCGGCCTACAACACCGCGCCATTCATCCGCGAGGCCGTCCGGTCGGCGCTCGATCAGCGCGGCGCGGCCATCGAGGTCGTGGTGGTCGATGACGCTTCGAGCGACGAGACGGCCGAAATCGTCCAGGCGATGGCGCAGGAAGACCCGCGCATCGTGCTCATCCGCCGCGCCGCCAATGGCGGCCCTTCCGCCGCGCGCAACGAGGCCATGGCTGTCGCCAAAGGGCATTGGCTGGCCATCCTCGATGGCGACGACCTGGTCCTTCCCGATCGCAGCCGCCGTCTGATCGAGCTTGCGGCGCTCTCCTCCGCCGACATCGTCGCCGATAATTTCGAGCGCTTCTTCACCGAAGATGGCGCCAGCGGCGGCACCATGATCCCGCGCGGCGCCGAACCCTATGCTTTCAGGGTCGAGACGCCGTCCTTCCTGCGCGCCAACAAGGCGTTCGGCGACACCCGCTTCACGCTCGGCGCGGTGAAGGGCATGTTCCGGGCGGATTTCCTCAGGGCGAACGGCATCACGCACCGCGAGGGGCTCGATTTCGGCGAGGATTTCCTGTTCTGCCTCAAATGCCTGCTGGCGGGCGGGCGTTTCTTCGTGACATCCGAGGTCCACTATAAATACCGCAAGCATCGCGGCTCGCAATCCTGGCGCATGAAGGCGTCGCATCTGGAGCAGCTTCGCCGGATGATCGAGGCGGAGGGGCTGAATGGCGGCCTAGGCCAGGATGCCGATATCGCCGCCGCGGCGCGTGACTTTGCTCGCAGCTTCGAAAACGCCTACCGCTTCGTTGGCGTGGTCGATCTGGCGAAACAGCGCCGCATATCGGAGGCGCTGGTGCGAATTGCGGCGCGGCCCGCAATCTGGCCGCTGGTTCTGCGCCAAGGCGGCGCGGCGGTGCTCAATCGGCTCAGATCGCGCCTGCCGGGCCGGCCGGGACGGCACGCATGACGCCGATCGCCATCTGCATTTGCACCTATAACCGTCCCGAGGGTCTGAAGGCCGCCTTGCGCTCGCTGGATGGCCAGCAGCTCACCACGCTCGGCGAAGACCAGATCGTGCTCATCCTGGTGGACAATAGCGAGGGCGGGTCCGCGAGCGCCATCCGCGAGGACTATGCGCGCGACTGGCCGCTTTGCCCTGCGCTATGTGCATCAGCCGGTGAAAGGACTGGTGCATGCGCGCAATGCCTGCCTCGCCGCCGCCGGGCAGGAACAGGCGGGGACCGTCGTATTTCTCGACGATGACGAAGCGGCAGCGCCCTCGTGGCTGGAGACGCTTCTCGCCCGCCTCGCGCAAAGCGGTGCCGCCGCCGCCATAGGCCCGGTCTTTCCGGTCTTCGAGCAAACGCCATCCGCCTGGCTGCCGGTGCATCGGTTCGTCAACCGGGTGAGGGATGCCGCCGGCTTTACCGAGGATGGGCACAGCTGCAATGCTGCGATTTCCATGCAGGCGATCCGCGCGGGAAACCTGTCATTCGACCTGCGCTTCAATGACATGGGTGGAGAGGACACGATGTTCTTCAAAGCCTTGCGCGCGCGTGGCGAGCGGATCGCCTGGGTCGAGGCCGCGCGGGTGCATGAATTCGTGCCGGCGCACCGGATGAAGGCGGACTGGCTGTTCCGCCGCTGGTATCGCACCGGCATCGTCGAGGCGCAGCTCTCACAAGGGCCGGCGCCGACGCTCGGCGGGCGGGCCCGGAATGTCGCGCACGGGATCGCGAGGCTGATGGCCGGCGCGGCGCGCAGCCTCTACGCGCTCATCGCGCATGGCTGGCGCGAGCCCGACCGCTTCGTCGCCAGCTTCTATACGCTGTGCCGGGGCGCGGGCTATGTGAGCGGCGCGCTCGGCTTCTCCTACCGGGAATATGCGCGCCCCGGCTATCGCTGATCGGCTTTCACGGCCTTTGCCTCGCCCAGCCTGCGCGACTGGCAGAGAATGGATTCGGGAAAGCGGCAGCTTTCACCGGCCTTGGTGAAGGCCAGCCAATCGAAGCGCGCGACGAGCGGCTTGCCGGGATCGGCGAATTTACCCAGCCAGTTCTCCGAATTGTCGCTGCTCCACAGGCTGACGAAGATTTTGCTCGGCGTCTTCGGAAATGGCTTGCCGGCCTCGGCCTTCGCTTCACGCACCAGCTTGCCGTCAATATACCAGCGGATCGAGTCCGGGCGCCATTCGAAGGCGTAGCTGGCCATGCTCTGCGAAGCGTCGAAGCCAAGCGGGGCCAGCAATTCATGGCCGCCTTGGCCTTCGCCGAAATAGTTCAGCTGCACCGCATGGCTGGACTTGCCGAGGAACTCGAAGTCGATCTCATCATGGCGGTTCGGGGCATCGGCGTCCGCCCCGATATAGGTGAAGAAGGCGCTGACCAGACCCGGCGCGGCGGCGGCGCTGGCACGCATCTCATAGGTGCCATAGCCATAGGTCTGGCGCGTTTGCAGCTCGGCGCAGCTATAGTCGCGCGCCTCGGAGGATTTTTCCGGCGGCGGGTCGCCTGCATCCTGCTTGCGCAGGATGAGTTCCAGCGCGCCGTTCGAGACGCGGAAGTTCTTGTCCGACCAAATGCAATTTTGCTGCGGCCCATTCGCCCAGCCATTCGAGACGTACCATCGCGCCGGGTCGAAACTGTCAAACCCCTCGAAAAACGAGTCCGCGTCTTGTGTCTCGTCCTCAGCAGCTGCCGGCACCGGCGAAAAGCACCAACCCGCCGCGAGGCTCAATAGCGCGATCGCCAAAATCCTGATCGGAGTCTTTATCCCGCTCACCCTTTGTCCTTTCGATATGCTTATCAGGCAAAACCCACGACGCCTCCGGCGAGCCGCTCTAATCGCGCGCGGCGAGACGGGCGAATTCGTGGATCAGCTTTTTCGTATCGGTCTCGTCGACGAACAGCGATTTGTCGGCGCCGCGCACCCGTTCGCGGGCCGCCAGCAAGGTTTCCCTGTCGAGCGCCCTGATGAAGTCGACGGCCGTCTGTTTCAGCGGCTCATCGAGGGCAAAGCCAAGCCCCTCCCGCTCCACCATCCGGCCCGTGGCGTTGCCGCCCGCCGCCAGCAGCACCGCGCCCATCAGGCCGCCCTCATAGATGCGATTGGTGAGCAGCCACTGTGAGTTGCCGCCCGGATCGAGGAAGTCGGCGGCCCAGATGAAGTGGATTTTTCCGTAAATGTCGGGCAGATCGCGCGGATTGGCATAGGGGCCGTCGAATGTGACGTTCGGCAGGCGGCGGCAAATATCCTCGATTGCCTGCGCCGGGATGTCCGGTTCCGAGACGATGCCGCGCAGATAGATGCGGACGCCGTCACCGAGCTGTTCCGCCACGTGGCAGAGAACGTCCAGGCTGCGCGCGCAGCGCAGCACGCCGAACATGCCGATGACCCAGGGCGGGCCGGGAGGAAGCGTCGCCGCCCGTGCCGATACGCTCGTGCTGAGCGCCTTTCGCGGAAGCTTGTTCTCCAGCAGGAACCAGCGTCCGCGAAAGCCATAGGCGGGCTGGAAATATTTGAGGACGAAGTCGGGTGCGCTGACGACGAGCAAACTGGTAGCGGACATCAGCCGGCGTTCAGCCCAGCGGAAAAGCTTGCCCGCCAGGCCCTTGCCGAGAAACACGCGCTGGATATCGAGCACTTCATAGACGACGGGCGCTTTAGACCCGATCAGCCATTTCGCCGTTACCGCGATGAACAGCATGTCCAGGTTGCGCGCATAGATGATGTCGCACGCTTTGAGCCGTTCGCGGTGACGGACGGTCTTCAGCAGGGCCAGCAGCAGTTTGGGCACGCGCAGCAGGTAATTGCGCTCGACGGTCGTGCCGAACGGCACGTTCAGCCATTCCGCTGCGCCGCTGCGTCCATTGCGCGCCCGGCGGAACATGAAGCCGATCACTTTCGCGCCTTCTGCCTGAAAGCAGCGGGCGCGCTTGATGACGGTGCTTTCGTCCGAATCATGGCCGAAGAAGGCGATTGTCGGGCTATGCGCGGTGGACGCGCGGACAGCCTCATCCGTGATCGGCGCCTCGCTCGGTCTGGTCATCAGAGGCGGCATAAGGCGATGTTTCTCATCCCTTGCGTTCGGCAGAGATATATAGCGGATGGACATTAATAATCCGCTAGGTTTCGAGTCGATGGCGGTGGATAAAGCCTACGCCTTTTGGTTGATATAATCTTAAGTCCATAGCAGCTTTACGTCTTTCAACTTAGATGCTCGTCGAAATGCTCATGGCCCGCCCTTCGCTCGCAGCATATGAAGATTGCTAACGCTTTCGCGTCACAGTCGAAAGATGTGACCCGCTGCCCAGCAAGAGGGAAGGCAACGCAATGAGCGCCGATGAAAGGCCGTTCGTCAGCATCATCATGCCGGCGCTGAACGAGGAACACTACATCGAGGCGGCGATCCGGTCGGTGCTGCCTTGCGGCGAAAGACTCGATTACGAGCTTCTGGTGATGGACGGCGGCAGCACGGACCGCACGGCGGCGATCGTCGGCGCGCTGAGCGCGCAGAACCCTCGCATCAAGCTGATGCGCAATCCGCGCCGCATCCAGGCCGCGGCGATGAACATTGCCGCGCGCGAAGCGGACCCCCGCGCCCAATATCTGCTGCGCGCCGACTGCCACGCCGACTACCCGCAAGGCTTTGCCGGGCGCACCGTCGCCGCTCTGCGCGAGAAGCAAGCGGCCTCGGTCGTCGTGACCATGCACAGCCAGGGCAAAAGCTGCATGCAAAAGGCGATCGCCGCCGCCTCCAACAGCCGGCTGGGCAATGGCGGTTCGGCGCATCAGGAGGCTAGGCGGCTCCGCCTATGTCGATCATGGCCACCACGCCGCATTCGATCGCCAGACCTATCTGGCGCTGGGCGGCTATGATGAGTCCTTCCGGCATAACGAGGATGCCGAATATGATCAGAGGGTGGTCCAGTCGGGCAAGCGGATCTATCTGCTCGGCGATATCGCGATCCAGTATTTCCCGCGCGGCACCCTTGGCTCTCTGGCGCGCCAATACCGCAATTACGGCTGGGGGCGTGCAAACACGCTGCTGAAGCATCGCGCCGTGCCGCGCCTGCGGCAGCTGCTTCCGGTGGCGATTTTGCTGGCCAATGCCGGCGCCGCCGCGCTGGCGCTGTTCGAGCCGCTGTTTCTGGCAGTGCCGCTGTTTTATGCGGCGCTTTGCTGCGGCTGGGGTCTGCGTCTGGCGATGCGGACCGGCTCGGCCTGCGTGGTACTGAGCGGGCCCGCGGCGATGGTGATGCATTTGAGCTGGGGCTTCGGTTTCCTCTCCAGGATTGCAGGCGCGCTCGCAACGGGCAGGCCGGCCGCGATTTTAGCCAATGACGGGGCCGGGCGCGCGCCCGATACAAGGGCGACCCCGCAAGGCAAGTGAGGCGTTTGCCATGTCCCAAGGTCGGAATTCAACGCGGACGGGCGCGGTGATATGTTGTATAAAATGAAAACAGCAACTTATGCGTGTTCGTGTTTCCAGATAATTTCCCGGCTTCGCTTCGGGATCCGGCGCGCAAGTCACATCGCTCAAGAGGTTTGTATCGTATGAGTAAGATATTGCGGGCGCTCGCCGTACTCTTCGTAGCGGGCGCCTGGCTTTGCCTCGTCCAGGCGGGGGCGCTCAGCGCGCGAGCGCAGGGAAATAGCGAGGCGTCCGCCGAAACAAGCTACCGGCTCGGGCCGCAGGACAAGATCAGCGTCAAGGTGTTCGAATGGCGGCCGTCGATCGATCAGATATACGCCTGGGAGGCTCTCAACGCGGATTACACCATCGGCTCCGCCGGTCAGCTTGCCCTGCCGCTGCTTGGGCGAATTGCCGGTTGCGGGGCTGACCACGCATGAGCTGGCAAGCCTGATCTCGGAGCGGTTGCGTGACCGGATGCGGTTGGCCGCGGCGCCCGATTCCATCGTCGAGATCGTCGAACACCGGCCGTTCTACCTGCTTGGCCAAGTGGAAAAGCCTGGTCCTTATCAGTTCCAGCCAGGAATGACCGTGCTGCGCGCCGTCAGCACCGGCGGCGGCCTCGCCCGCAATCGGGATACGGCGGTGCTGCGCCTGCAGCGCGAGGCGATCGTCGCGCGCGGCGACCTGGACGTGCTGCTCACTGATTTCGACGCCTATGTCGCCAGGAGCGCGCGGCTCGAAGCGGAATTTGCCGGCAAGGACCAGATCGCGTTTCCGCCGGCTCTGACCGAGCAGAAGGATCAGCCGAACATCTCGCGTCTGATGCAGCAGGAGACCCTGATCTTCCAGGCGAGGCAGCAGGCCTTTGCCACCCAGCTCAGCGCCTTGAAACAGCTTCGCGAATATCTGGAGCAGGAAACCCAGTCGATCAAAGACCAGCGCGCGGTGCATGATACGCAGCAGAAGCTGGTGCGCGACGAATTGGAGAAGGTCCGGGGACTTGCGAGCAAGGGCCTGACCACCGGCACCCGCCAGCTTGAGCTTGAGCGCCTTTCGGTGCAGCTCGAAGGCGACGGATTGCGGCTCGACGGCAGCCTCATCAAGACGCGCCAGGACATCAGCCGCACCGACATCTCGATCCTGGAGCTGGAAAACAAGCGCAAGAGCGACATTACCGTCGATATGCAGGATACCAAAAAGATCCTGGAGCAGATCCAGACGAAGCGCAATACGGCGGCGAAACTGGTCTATGAAGCCGAAGTGATCGCGCCGGGTCTCGTCATGCAGGAGGACCCCGGCGATCGCGAGAAGATGGTTTACAAGATCGTGCGCACGATCGACGGCCACCCGACGGAAATTGCGGCCGACGAGAACACGGAGTTGCAGCCGGGAGACACCGTAAAGGTTGAAATCGCGCCCTATAAGATGCGCGGCGCGACGAGCTTGCATCAGCCAAATGCGGCACGAGGGCAGACCGGCCTTGCGTCGGCTCAGTCCGCCGATGGAAAGCCGGCGGCCCAATAGCGCGGAGACGCCGCGCGGCTTCGAGCATTTGCCGCGAAGGACGTTCGCACGCGGGCAGGGACGGTCGCATGAGGAACCGTCGGGCGTGTGACACCGAATTGTCAGGCTTGCCTGTGCCCGCTTCGCCCGAATGCCCTGCTGGAGCACGCTCGTCGCCCCCAGCCACCGAGCCGGGGCCGAATGCGTTCGCCGCGCGTCAATGCGGTGGGATTGGGGCCTGGATCTCCGCTTCGCGTCGTCCGGGGAGACAAGACATCCCACGGGCGCTCGCACCTGACTGATCAGGCACTTAGAGCATTTTCCGGCAAAGTGGACGCCGGTTTGCGTCGGGAAAATGCGACAAAACAAAGAATTAGAGCCGCGCTCCGATGCAATCGGAGCGGAAAAGGCTCTAGGCCCGCGAGAGACGCGATCTGCCGAAGCTGGTCAGCAGCAGCGCGATGCCGACACCGAACACGCCGCCCAGCGCAATCGCGATGGCCAGCACTTTCATGGCCCGCGGAGAGCTTCTGCCGTTCGGCCGCGTGGCGCGGGTGATGATGCGCGTGTTCGTGACGGGATAAGACTGCGCCTGCACCGATTCCGTATAAGCCTGCAGATAGCTTTCGTAAATCTTACGGTAGGTCGAGGCGCGGGATTCCAGATCCTCCAATGAGGTGGTGGGCTGTTCATCGGCCGTGCCGGGCGGCTCCGCCGCTCCGTCCGGTCCCACCCTCGGTTCGCTCTGGCCGGAACTGGAGGGGAACCGATAATCGCGTTTCGCCTTGAACTCCTTCACGCGCAGCCCTGCTTCGTTCATTTGCTGGCGCAACGTGTCGATGCGCTTTTCCAGCCATATGCTGCCTTGCTTGGCCGTTTCGGCGCGGGTTTCGAGCTGATCCTCGATATAGGCGTCGGCGATCAGATTGGTGACCTTGGCGGCGAGATCCCGATTGGAGGCGCTGTAGGAAATCTCGATCACATGCGACAGTCCCAGACGGCTGACCTCCATACTGCTCCACAACTGGGTTATCGCCTCGCGGAGCCGGGCATGTTCCTCTTCCTTCAGGGCGACCGGATCTTCCGGCTGTGCCGTAGCGAGCAGCGAGCGCAGCCAGCCGAACGGATTGAACGAAAAGCCGGACGGTTTGACGGGATGCTCGTCAAGCAGTCCCGCCTTTCGCACAACTTTTTCGGCGATGTTCTCAGACTGCAGGATGGCGATCTGGCTCTCCACCGCCGGCGTGTCGAGCGTCGCGATGGTTTCGGACACCTGTTCGCGGAACGTGACGGGCATCCGGCTCTCGATCAGCACCTGCGCCTTGGCGGTGAAGATCGGCGTGGCGAGCGTCACATAGGCCACCGCGAGTCCGGCGCCGATGATGACGCAGGCGGCGATCAGATACCGGTAGCGCCAGAGGAACATGACGACGTCGACAAACGTCAGTTCAAGCTCGGCACTTCGATGCTCATACTGCAGATGGTCCGATGATCTCTGCGCGAAGTCATCCATGATCTTCTCCGTACCCGTACGCTGGCGGGGCGCGCCGGTCTCGACCGTGTTTTAGGATGCCGGGGCACACGCGAAGCGAACATAGCAGATATGATGCAACTGTAAATTGCGGCAGGCCTCTATGCCGCTTCGCCCACAGCGGAGTTCTCAAATGTTTAATGGCCCGTTTACCTGCGAAGGGTCGAGATAGAGGTTTGCCGCACTTCTCGCTCGAATCGCGTAAGCGTAAGGTTGAGCGTGTGAGAGGGCGTAGGCGATGGATGCGGCATTGAAGCTTCGGGACCAGCGCGACCGGGGGAAGGCGGATGCGTTCCTCGGGGTGACGCAATCGGTCAAGGGGCAGATGTGGAGGGAGAGGCTGACGCCCGAGCTGGCGCGTCTCGCCGCGGCAATCTGTCAGCGGCACGAATTGCCTGACCTGCTCGGCCGGATATTGGCGGCCCGAGGCGCGAGCCTTGAAGGCGTGCCCGACATGATGGCGCCGACCCTGAAGGCGCTGCTGCCCGATCCATCCAGCCTCATGGACATGGAAGCCGCCGCAACGCGGCTCGCCGACGCGATCATGCGCGGCGAGGCGATCGCGATTTTCGGCGATTATGACGTCGATGGCGCCTGTTCCGCCGCGCTGGTGCGGCGCTTCCTACGGGCGCATGGGCGCGACGCCGTGATCTACATCCCTGACCGCATCTTCGAGGGCTACGGTCCGAACCCCGCCGCGATCGAGACGCTGGTGAAGCAGGGCGCGCAACTGATCGTCACCGTCGATTGCGGCAGCACCAGCCATGAGCCGCTGGCCGTCGCCAGGCGGCTGGGCGCCGACGTCGTCGTCATCGACCACCACCAGATGGGCGAGGAGCTGCCGCCCGCGGTCGCCATCGTCAATCCGAACCGCCAGGACGATCTTTCCGGCCAGGGCCATCTGTGCGCGGCCGGCGTCACCTTTCTGTTTCTGATCGCGGTGACGCGGCAGCTGCGCGGCCGCGGCTGTTATGGGGCGGGGCAGGCCGAACCCGATCTGCTCGGCCTGCTCGACCTCGTCGCGCTCGCGACCGTGTGCGATGTGGTGCCGCTCACCGGCGTCAACCGCGCCTTCGTCGCGCAAGGCCTGAAGGTGATGCACCGGCGCAAGAATGCCGGCCTTCGCGCCCTCGCCGACGCCGCCGGGCTGAATGCCGCGCCGACGCCTTATCATCTGGGCTATATCCTGGGTCCGCGCATCAATGCGGGCGGGCGGATCGGCGACGCGGCGCTCGGCGCGCGGCTGCTCTCCAGCGACGACGACAGCGAATCCGCCACGATCGCGGCCACCCTCGCCCAGCTCAATCGCGAACGGCAGGAGATGGAGCAGCGCTGCTGCCAGGAAGCCATGCTCCTGGCCGAGGAGCGCATCGCGGCGGCGCCGGACCTGCCGCTGCTGATCGTCGGCTCCGCCACATGGCACAAGGGATTGGTCGGGCTGGTCGCCAGCCGCCTGATGGACCGGTTTCGCCGTCCGGCGCTGGTGATGGCCTGGGACGAGGAGGCGGGCGAGGGCACCGGGTCGGCGCGCTCCATCGCCGGGGCGGATATCGGTTTTGCGGTGAGGGCGGCGCTGGCCAAGGGTCTCGCCAAGAAGGGCGGTGGCCATGCGATGGCCGCGGGCGTCACCATCGAGCGGGCGCGGCTCGACGAATTCGCCGCCTTCATGACCGAAGGATTGGCGGCCGGGGTGCAGACGGCGCGCGACGTCTCGGCGCTGTCGGTCGATGGCGCGCTGACGCCCGAGGCGGCGACATCGGACTTCGCCGATCTGCTCGAAAAGGCCGGGCCCTATGGCGCCGGCAACCCCTCGCCGCGCTTCGTCTTCCCTGCCCACCGCATCGGTTTCGCTAAGCTGATGGGCGAGGCGCATGTGCGCTGCTCGCTCAAATCCGGCGGCGGCGCCACCATCGGGGCCATCGCCTTCCGCGCCGCCGGAACGCCGTTGGGTGACGCCATGCTGTCCGCCGAAGGCCGCCCGTTCCATGTCGCCGGACGGCTGCAGCGCGACAATTGGGGCGGGCGCGAAAAGATCGAAGTGCTGATCGAGGATCTGGCCGACCCGGCGCGGCAGCACGGGTAGAATTCCGCCTCACCGCATTGGGCTTGTGTTCGCGGCAAATCCTTTTTATATCAGGGCAGGCCTTGGACTTCGCTCCCTTCGTCTAATGGTTAGGACATCAGATTTTCAATCTGGAAACAGGGGTTCAATTCCCCTAGGGAGTACCAAAATTCTTTATTTTCAATGACTTAATGTAATGGTGGGACACGGATGACCCACACATTCATTAGGTCGTTTGCCGTTTGTGTCCCGCTCAAATCGTCGGCTCCGGCCCAAATACGCCGATCTGCCACATCACCGGAAGGTGCCTATTCCACTCAGCTCGCGGCAGCAAGCTCCTTGCGCTCGACCATCGGAATGGAAAAGAAAAAGCTGGTCCCCTCGCCGAGCCGAGATTTGCACCAGATCTTGCCATAGTGGCGTTCGGCGATCTTTTTGCAGGTCGTCAGGCCGAGGCCGACGCCTTCGAACTCGCCACGGGCATGGAGACGCTTAAAGGGTTCGAAAATCTCGGTCAGGTGCTTTTCGTCGATCCCGATGCCATTATCCCGCACTTCGATCGCGCATTCGCCATTGTCCCGACTGTGCGCTTCGATGCGCACTTCAGGCTTTCGGATCCTGCAATATTTGATCCCGTTGCCGATCAGGTTCTGTAGCAATTGGGTGAGCTGCGGGCGATCCGCGCGGACGGTCGGCAGGCCCGAGAAAATCACGCTCGCCTCCGCCTTGGCGATAACCGCGTCCAGATCGGCCACGACGTTGCCGACCAGTTCGTCGAGCGCGATATCCTCCAATTGCGGCTGTGCGTCGGCCTCGGTGTAGGCGTGAAGCTGGTCGAGCAGCGCGTTCATGCGCATCGCTCCCTCAGCGATCCGTTGCGCCTGCCCTTTGAGCTTCGCGCGGTCGATGGGGTCCTTGTCCAGAAAGACGCCGGCCAGCTTGGCAAAGCCCAGGATCGACTGTGTCGGCGCTTTCATGTCGTGCACGAGCACCCGCGCAAAGACCGTAAGTGCCCGCTGCTGCTCAGCCAAGGCGCGTTCGAGCTCCGACTGATGCAGCGTGGTCTCGATCACATCGCGCAAGGACGCCGGCGTGAGTTTGGCCTTTGGAATGTAGTCTCTGGCGCCGAACTTGATGGCGGCGCTGGCGATATCCTCGTCGGCCTGGCCGGTCGACATAATGACGGCAAGGAAGGGGTCCGACTTCAGCAGCGCCTTGACCCCGTCAAGGCCGTTCTCGCCTGGCATGTTGTCGTCGATGATGACACAGTCGAACCGTGTCGTCTTCATCTGGTCCAGCGCGGATCGGAGCGAGCTTGCCTCATAACAGTCGAAGGTGACGCTGGCTTCCTCCAGGCAGCGGACGACCTGAATGCGGTCTCCTTCGTCGTCGTCCAAAACAAGCAGCTTTCTCCGCACGGGCTTCATGGCTTGTCCTTATGGAAAATCGACGATTTGGATATAGCTTCCGAGCATATCGGTGAGCGCCAGGACTCCTTTGCCCGCTTCGGACGCGTTGATGTGGCCCCCAACATGGAACCCATAGGGTGCCACAGGCGAGCGTATCGGTTGCTCACTCGCACGCGACCTGCCGCGCGCTCAGATAATCGATGCCGCCGATCAGGCCCGATGTTGCGAACACGCTTGCGGTCACCGGACGCATGATCTTGGAGCGCAGCGAAAAGGTTGAGGCTTTCCGCCTCTAAACTTCGGTTTTGCCGGCAGGACGCGCGGCGGTTCGTGTTCAGAGCGTAACGGAGAAGCCTGAAAGATGGGTTGCGCGAATGGTTAGAAGTGAGATGGAAGCGACAGCGCGGGCGCGGCGGGAGGCAGAGAAGGGCCAGTGATGCCCTATGCGGCAGGCGGAGAAGACAACACGATCTTCCCGCCCCCGAAAAACGCCGGGCCACTTTGGTCCGGTGGCTCCACCTGGCGCAACTTCATGGGGCGAGGTGCCCGATCCCAGGTGGGGCGCCGAACGGCCCATCAAGTCACTCATCAAGACCGGGTAGAATCGGTAGTATTTATCCAGATCCGATCTGCTGCGCAAACCTCTCGCGGAAGAGGACATGAAGTGAAATCGATGCAGCATTTCTGCCACGCCATGACGGCCAACGATGCGGAAGGTGACACAAGTAGGGCGAGCGTTGGTCGAAGGTGATAGGTCTATGTTTGATTTGGCTTAAACTCGGAGAAGAGGAATGATCAAACACGCCCTTGCTGTTGCCCTTCTGGGAATAGGAATTGGCTTCACCGGCCACGCGCCGGCTCACGCAGCGCCACCTCTATCCGGCGCTGCCGCCTCCTCGATGAGGACGGATGATGCCGTGGTAAAGGTCGGCGTGCGCTGCCTCGGCGAGCTGCCAGTTGTGGTCATCGGCGTCGTCTTCTTCCAGCTTTTAGGCGATGAGGAAATCGACCGCCACTGCGACGGCCGCTTTGATGACAATGACCACGATCGGCGCACCTATGACGAGCGCGACTATCGGACCTATAAAGATGGCGGGGATGCGCAGCCTAAAGATCTGAAGGGGAGTCTGCGCTAAAGGGGGCGCGGCTGAGGCCCATGCGCTCAGCAGCAGGCAATGAACGGCAAGCAATGAGGCGGCGGCAATCTGCCGCTTCATTGCTCAGCGGATGACGGCGTCACGGCCGATGTGCTTCAGCTTGTCGGGATTGCGGGTGATGAAGACGTTGACGATTTCGGCGCCGTCCATCTCGACGGCCGTGGTATCGATACTGCCGTCGCTATAGCACGTGATCACGCCAGGCATGCCGTTAATGCGCGCCAGCGTCGCGGAGGTCGTCGCGCGGTTCCGGAATTTCCTGAAGATGCCGATGAGGAAACGCGCTATATGCGAGCGTCCATGAAGGATGTTGCGCGCCGCGGATGCCTTGCCGCCGCCATCCGCATATAGGCTGGCATTTTCGGCGAGCAGCCTGGCGAGGTCGCCGGTTTCACCCGAGCTTGCGGCGGCAAGAAAGGCGCTGAGCAGGCTGCGTTCCTCTTCGCGGGACACGGGGTTGCGCGGGCGCGCCTCGCGGATATGGCGGCGAGCACGTGACGCAAGCTGCCGGCACGCGGTGCCGGACTTGCCGGTCAGCGATGCGATTTCGGTAAACTCGACATCGAACACGTCATGCAGAAGAAAGGCGACGCGTTCGGAGGGCGTCAGCCGCTCCAGAGCCAGGAGAAATCCGGTCGACAGATCATCGGCGTATTCGCTCGCGGTTTCCGCCGCGAATTCGGTAACGCCCAGCAAAGGCTCCGGCAGCCACGGCCCGATATAGGTTTCGCGGCGCCGGCGGGCCGATTTCAATTGGTCCAGACAGATGCGGCTGACCACCCTCGTCAGATAGGCGCGGGCATTGGCGATGCCGCCGCGGTCGGTGTTATGCCAGCGCAGATAAGCGTCCTGCACCGCATCCTGGGCCTCCGCGAGGGAGCCCAGCATGCGGTAGGCAAGTCCGGTCAGATAGGCCCGATGGCTCTCGAAGTCGGTGACATCATCGTATTTCGGGACGGGCAGGGCCATACAGCATCTCCATCAGGCGGCGTGCGCATGATCGGCTGGATGGTCCGCCCTAACGCCGATGCAGAGGCGGTTCCAGCCGTTGATCATGGCGACAGCGATCGACAGATCGGCCAGTTGCTTTTCTGAAAACGCGCGCCTCGCTTCGGCGTAAACGGCGTCGGGCGCATGCGTTTGGGCGATATTGGTGAGGCTTTCCGCCCAGTTCAAGGCCGCGCGCTCGCGCTCACTGTAAAGCGCCGACTCCCGCCAGGCATCAAGGAGATAGAGTTTGACCTCGCTGATGCCGGCTTCGCGCGCCTCCATGGTATGCATATGCAAGCAGTAAGCGCAGCCATTGATCTGCGAGACGCGGGTCTTGATCAGCGAGAGCAGACTTGGCTCCAGTCCGGATTTCTTGATGTATGCCTCGACATTGACCAGGGCGGCGATGCCGTCAGGCGCGGCGGTGAATGCATTTAGACGCTGTGTCATGGCTTCCTCTCGTTCTTTTAATCTGAGGCGGGGCGCGTCAAGCGCCTCCAATGCCATAAGACGAGATGGAAGCAGGTGGTGTGACATGCCTCGATCTGCCGTACTCGTTCTCCTTCGGGGAGCCGAGGCAGTAATGGCCATTTCGCGAGCCCGATCGGCCATTTAGATTTTCTTGGGGTTGACAAGAAAATGGCCTCAGTCCCTAATTCGTGAAATCCGGCAAGAAAAGCTGTTCGACACCTGGACAGACTTGATCCCAATAAAAGCCGGTGGGAGGAACGTATGACCAAATTTCGTATTCCGCCAGTGATGGCGGCGTTGTTGCTCTGCGCCTGTATCGCGGCACCCACGGCCACGTTCGCCCAGAAGCGCGAATTCTCCTTCGCCTACGATCAGCCGCATACCAGCGCCTATGGCGTTGCCGCCGACACCTTCGCCAACAAGCTGTCGGAGCTGAGTTCGGGATCGATGACGATCAATCAATATCCCGGCGCCCAGCTTGGTCAGGAGCCGCAGACGCTGCAAAAAATCCAGACCGGCGACATCGATTTCGTGCTGGTGGCGACCGCGAATGCGGCCACGATCCAGCCCGAATCCGGCGTCTTCTCGCTGCATTACATTTTCCGCGATGAAGACCACGCCATCAAGGCGCTGGGCGATCCCGGCGTCAATGCCGCCATGCGCGAGATGTTCGCCAGCAAGGTCAAGGGCGCGCATATGCTGACGCTGGCGACGCAAGGGTTGCGCAATCTTTACGGCAAGAAAGAGGTCCACAATATCGGCGACATCAAGGGCGTAAAGATCCGCGTCCAGGCGACGCCGACCGAGGACCGTCTCTTCCCAGCCTATGGCGCCCAGGTGGTGCACATGCCGTTCGGCGAGGTGTACACCTCCTTGCAGACGGGCGTCGTCGACATGGCCGAAAACGGCTTCACGGTCTATCTGCTGAACAAGCATTATGAGGTGGCACCGGTGATGTCTGTCACCCAGCACGAGGCCAACAATTCGGTGATGTTCGTCAGCGACAAGGTCTGGTCGAGCCTGACCGACGACCAGAAGAAATGGATGCAGACGGCGGCCGAAGAGGTTGCCCGCACGCAGCCGAAAATGGCCTTCGACCTGGAACATCAATCCCGCGCGAAGTTGGAAAAGCTGGGCGTCAAAGTCGTGGCCGATGTCGACAAGTCCGGCTTCCAGACCATCAGCCAGCCCATCCAGGACGAGGTCGCGGAAAAGCTCGGGCCGCACGCGGTCAAAATACTCAAACTCGTCCGTGAGATAAAATAGGCGGGGTTCCGGACTGGCGGAAGGTGTGTGTGCCTGTCTCGATCGTCAGGGCAGCTGGAGGCGGCGATGAGCGACACCTATTCCCTGGTTGTTTCGGGGCAGCGCCACCTGAAATGGCGCGCTCTCGATGTGGTGGAGCAGGGGCTTATGGTGATCTGCGGCATCGCCATCACCGGCTTCACCGTTAGCGTGGTCTGCGACATCGTCACCCGCACCATCGGCCATCCCTGGCTCTGGCTGCAGGAGGTGACGATGACCTTCTTCGTCTATGGCGTCTTCATCGGCACCGCCGTCGCGACCCGGCGCAACGATCATCTCTATCTCGCCGCGATGGCGGAATCGTTCACCGGCGCAAAGCGGCTGGCGCTTGAGACGTTCAACCGGCTCGTGGTGCTGATCGTCGCACTCTGCATGTGCTATTTCGGCTATCTCAACTTTCTCGACGGCTTCAATAGCCTGCGCATGCCGTCCATGACGCCGCTGGCGAGCTTTTACGCCGCGATTCCCATTTCCGGCGCGCTCATTGCCCTGTTCACCATCGAGCAGCTGGTCAATGGCTGGAGCGCCGGATTTGCCGAACCCGTGCCGCCGCCGGGCGCGATGCAAGGCGCCTTCGGGAGCGATGCGCCGTGACCACAAACGGCGTGCTCATCTTCGCGATGGGGTTTCTGTTCCTGTTCTTCGGCTATTGCGGCGTGCCCGTCGCCTTCGCCCTGATTGCCGCCGTGCTGGCGGTGACGGCCTTCACGCCGGTCAGCATCCCCTCGATGATGGCGCAGCTTTTCAACGGCATCGATACCGAGGCCCTGCTCGCGGTTCCCTTCTTCCTGCTGGTCGGTGAATTGATGACATCGGCGAACGTCACCGTGCGCATGATCGCACTGTCCCAGGCGCTGATCGGCCATCTGCGCGGCGGGCTGGCGCAGGTCGTCACTGTGTTCAGCATCTTCTTTGCGGGGATTTCGGGCTCCTCCGCCGCTGACGTCGCCGTCCTTTCGCGCACGCTGGGACCGGAGATGAAGCGGGAAGGCTACGACCAGGCCTTCACCGCCGCGCTGATCGCATCCGCCTCGACCATGGCCAATCTCATTCCGCCGAGCATCATGGCGGTCGTGTATGGCGCGACCGGCAATGTTTCCATCGGCGGGCTGTTTCTCGGCGGCGTCATTCCCGGCCTTCTGGTCGGCATCGGACTGATGATCTACAGCTATTTTTTCGGGCCGGTCGGGGTGCGCAAGCGCCGGTCGAGCTTCGGCGAGCTTGTGTTTGCCGCGCGGGGGGCCGTCATCCCGATGATGATCCCCGTCATCATCATGGGCGGTATCCTGACCGGCTTTTTCACGCCCACCGAAGCCGGCGTGATCGCGGTGGTGTACATCCTTATCTTCGCCATTCCGGTGCTCAATTTCCGCTATCTGACGCGGTTGCCGCGCGACCTGGCGATCACCGGCTTGCTCTATTCCATTCCGCTCATCGCGATCGCCGCCGCGTCGGCCTTCGGCTGGATGCTGGCCTATCTGCGCGGCCCGGCGGTGGTGTCGCATTGGATCTCGTCCGCCTCCGGCAACGATCCATACAGGATCATGATCCTGCTGGTGGTGCTGTTCGTCATCGTCGGCGATTTCATCGACGCCATTCCGGCGATCATCATCTTCATGCCCATCATCACCGATCTGACCAAGCTCGCCGATATCAATCCGGTGCATATGGGCGTGGTGATCGTGCTGACGCTGGCTTTCGGACTGATCACGCCGCCATACGGCATCGCGCTGCTGATGGCGGCGAAATTCATCAATGTCAAATTTTCCAAGGCGCTGGTCGCGTCCCTGCCGATCTACATAATCTTCTTCGGGGCGATCGCATTCTGCATCTTCTTCCCCGAGGTGGTGCTCTGGCTGCCGAAAAAGCTGCTGCCGCAATCGGTCGGCTGCTTCAAAAGCCCCAGCGGCATCGGCTATATCTGCCCAGGCTGAGCCTTTCAGCCCTTGGCGGCGAAGGACTGCGCTCTTTCGTTGAGCATCGGGAAGCCGCGCTGGTGCCAGACCGGATAGGCGGCGGGCGTATCGCTGGCCGCATCGAGCGCGGCGATCTGCTCCGGTGTCAGCGTCCAGCCAATCGCGCCGATATTGGCAACAAGCTGCGCCTCGTCGCGGGCCCCGATGATGACGGTGGAAACGGTCGGCCGCCGCAGCAGCCAATTGAGCGCAACCTGCGGGATGGTCTTGCCCGTCTCGGCCGCAACGGTATCCAGCGCATCCACAACCTTGAACAGACGCTCCTCGTCATAATGCGGCCCGGTGCCGGCGATGTCGTAGGCGCGGGTGCCGGGCTTTGCCGGCTGGCCGCGGCGGATCTTGCCGGTCAGCTTACCCCAGCCGAGCGGGCTCCAAACGACGGCGCCGACGCCTTGATCCAGCCCGAGCTGCATGAGCTCCCACTCATATTCGCGGTTGAGCAGCGAATAATAGGCCTGATGCGCGACATAGCGCGGATAGCCGTAGCGCTCGGAGACGGCGAGCGACTTCATCAGGTGCCAGCCTGAGAAATTGGAGCCGCCGATATAGCGGATCTTGCCGGCCCGCACGAACTGGTCCAGGGTCGCCAGCGTCTCCTCGACGGGGGTGTTGTAGTCCTGGCCGTGGAGCTGGAACAGGTCGATATGATCCGTCCCGAGCCGCTTCAGCGACTTGTCGACCGCATCGATCAGATGCTGGCGGGACGAGCCGTAATCATTCGGACCCTCGCCCATCGGGAAGGTCGCCTTGGTCGAAATCAGCAGCCGGTCGCGCTTGCCTTTGATGGCCTCGCCCAGGATCTGCTCAGCCAGGCCGACCGAATAGACGTCGGCGCTGTCGAACATAGACACGCCATGATCGAGGCACAGATCGATCAGGCGCGACGCGCCGCCTGCGTCGGTTGCCCCCCAGGCCTTGAAGAAGTCGTTGCCGCCGCCGAATGTGGCTGTGCCGTAGCTGAGCGCGGGCACACGCAGGCCGGAAGCCCCAAGACGCCGATATTCCATGGAGTTGCACCTTTCCTGATTATGCTTTGGCTGCGCTCATGCCATAGCCGCCACCCATTGGCAATGTTCATCGGGACCGGCCGCGCGCGGCGGTCGCTCAGCGGTGGCATCCTCCAACAGTGGCAGTTCGATAATGTCGCCCCGGCGGACATCCGCGGCCTAATGCCTGCACCGCGAGTGAGTGCCGGGTATGAGCGGATGAGGCCCCGGACCTCCGCTTCGCGTCCTCCGGGGCGACGGAATAATTAAACGGCCTCTCACTTCTAAACCGATCGAACACGAGAGCGCTTCCCGAAAGGTGTTACGCGGCTTTCGGATAAGAAGCGCGGCAGGCAAAAAATCGAGACCCATTCGGGGATGGGTCTAGCGCGCGGCGATCAGGGCGAGCGGGCCGCCGCCGTCCGGGCCTTGATGCTCGGCGCCGCCGGAGACGTAGAGTTCGGCGTGCCCGATCAGCCCGGCCAGCGCGCCGCACACAAAGGCGCGCGCGTGACGTGTGGACGCGATGTCGGAATCGTCGAGCATGGTGTGGCGCATGCCGCGCAGCCGCCCGTCCGTGCTGGCCTCCGCCTTGGCAAGCACCGCGACCAGACGCTTCTGCTGCGTCGCATCGAGCTGTCCCGGCGCCGCGAGGCCGAGCCGCGCCAGGGCGGTGCGCACGGGCTCGATGTCGATGGCGTCCCGCATGACGGCATGATCGATCGCCAGCGGGCCGGTCCAGCGCGGCGACATGCCGAGCGCGATGATCTCGTGGCCGGCAAGCTCGATGCCCGCCGAGCAGCTTGCGCGGCCCGACCACACTTCACGGCGCGCGCCGATATCGGCATCGGACAGCGCGGCGAGGTCGATTTCGCCCAGCGCAACGCCGACACCGAGCGCGCTCGCCGCACGGGACAGCGCCATGGATTTCAGCGTGTCCCGCGTCGCGGGCGTTTCGCCGCGACCTTGCGCCTCGGCGATGCGGGGTGCGGTCAGCAGCGGACATTTGACTTGCACGAAATGCACATCGGCGGCGGTCTCGATCCCGGCATCGGACAGCGCCCGCGCGACGCCCTCCGCGACGAGCCGGATTTGCGCCAGCCGGCCCAGCCCCTCCGGCGGCAGGTCGGCGGTGTGTGCCCGCCCGATGGCCAATGCCGGGCCGCCGGCGCCGTCGGTCTCGATCCGCTCGAACACGGTCCAATGCGGCGCCATGCCGCCTTCCGTGCCGCCCGACATGACGAGGCAGACCACCTCGGCCGCTTCGCCCGGCAGGTAATGGCGGAGCATCAGGCGGAGCGACTGGGCGGCATAGCCTCGGGTGAAATCATTGACGCAGCCATTGCCCTCGGTCTTGCCGAGAATGCCGACGATCCCCGCCGGGTCGAGGCGTCCGGCATCGATGGCGTTTCGGATGCCGCTCACATCGTCGGGACCGGCGGCGGAGATACGGTGAACGCGCGCTTGAGGCATGATGATCTCGTGCAGACATATCGGCTATGAACTCGCTGTCGCGGCGAGCCCGTCCCTACGCATAGCATCGATCAGACATGAAAGCCCCGCGCGTGGCCGCCGCGTCCGCCACGTCACGCGTCAGACGGTGAGGAGCACCGCGCCGCCGGGCGACCGCCGGTCGCTAAAGCAGCCCGGCCGCACGCGCCCATTTGTATTTCGCGCCCAGCACCTCGACCGGCACTTCCGTCGTATAGGGATAGGCGACGATGCCGTGATCGTAGAGCTTCTCGCAGGCCTGCTCCACTTCCACGTCGCCAACCAGCGAAGCCACGATCGGCTTGTCGATGCCCTTGGCGCGCGCCTCGGTGACGACCTCGATCATCTTGTCGGCGAAGACCAGCGGCGGCGTCACGATGGTGTGCCAGTAGCCCAGGATCAGCGAATGGACGCGCTCGTCATTCAGGCCGAGCCGCACCGTGTTCTGATAGGTGAGCGGCGGCTCGCCGCCGGTGATGTCGACCGGGTTGCCGGCCGCGCCGAATGGCGGAATGAATTTGCGGAACGCCGCGTCCAGATCCTCCGGCATCTTCATCAAGGTCAGGCCGTTGTCGAAGCAGGCGTCGGAGAGCAGCACGCCCGAGCCACCGGCGCCGGTGATGATGATGACGTTCTCGCCCTTCGGCGTCGGCAGCACCTGCAGGCCGCGGGCGAATTCCAGCATCGAGCGCAGCGACGGCGCGCGGATGACGCCGGACTGGCGCAGCACGTCGTCATAGATCTTGTCGTTGCCGGCCAGCGCGCCCGTGTGGCTGGCGGCGGCTTTGGAGCCATAGGAGGTGCGGCCCGCCTTCAGCATGACGACCGGCTTCTTCTTCGAGACGCGTTTTGCGACTTCGGCGAAGGCGCGGCCGTCCTTCAGGTCCTCGCAATGCATGGCGATGAGCCTGAGTGTTGGGGTCCTGCTCGAAGAACACGAGCAGATCGTCTTCGTCCAGGTCGGATTTGTTGCCGAGGCCGACGATGGCGGAGACGCCCATCTTGGTCGAGCGGGCGAAGCCGATGATCGACATGCCGACGCCGCCGGACTGCGACGAAAGCGCCGCCTTGCCCTTGACGTCGAAGGCGGTGCAGAAAGTGGCGCAGAGATTTTCCGGCGTATAGTAGAAGCCGTAGATGTTCGGCCCCATGACGCGGACATTATATTTTCGCGCGGTGGCCAGCAGCTCGTCCTGAAGCTCCTGATTGTTGGTCTCGGCGAAGCCCGACGGGATCATCACCGCGCCGGGGACGCCCTTGCGCCCGACTTCGTCCATGGCCGCAACGCAAAGATGCGCGGGCACGGCGAAGACCGCGACGTCGATCTCGCCCGGATAGTCGAGAATGGACTTGTAGGCCTGAACGCCTAGCACCTCGGCATTTTTCGGGTGAACCGGAACGATGGTGCCCTTATAGCCGCCATTGATCAGGTTCTTCATGACGGAGTTGCCGATCTTGCCGTCCTGGTCCGACGCGCCGATCACGGCCACCGCTTTCGGGTGGAAGATGCGGTTCATCGCGGCGAGGATTTCGGCCTCATTCGGACGGTAGCGCTCGGTCTTGGCCTCCCAATCGCAGACGATCGCGGCATCGACGGCGGTCGAGCCATTTGGTGTCGCAAAGATCGGGTTGAGGTCGACTTCGATGATCTCGGGGAAGTCGGTCACGAGCTGGGAGACATTGACGATGATCTTGGACAGCGCCGCGCGGTCGACGGCGGGCTGGCCGCGCACGCCTTTCAGCACCTCCGACGCCTTCAGGCTGTCGAGCATGGCGTCCGCATCGCTGTTCGTTGCCGGCGCGAGGTGGAAGGTGATGTCCTTCAGCACTTCAACGAGGATGCCGCCGAGGCCGAAAGCCACCAGCTTGCCGAATGACGGGTCGGTGATGGAGCCGACGATGACTTCGGTGGCGCCCGACGGCAGCATCTGCTGGATCTGGATGCCGTCGATGGCGGCGTCGGACTTATAGCGCCTGGCGTTGTCGGTGATCGTCTGGAAGGTGGTGCGGGCCTGCTCGGCCGAGGTGACGCCGACCACTACGCCGCCAGCTTCGGTCTTATGCAGAATGTCCGGCGAGACAATCTTCATCACGACGGGAAAGCCCATGCCGGCGGCCATTTCGGCGGCTTCGGCGGCGGTTTTCGCAATGCCCTCCTGCGGCACCGGAATCCTGTAGGCATCGCAGACCAGCTTGGCCTCAGGCGCCGTCAGAGCGGATCGTCCCGAAGCTTTCACCGCATCCAGCACGCGGCGGACGGCTGCCTTATCGCTCATTTCTTCCTCCCAAATAGCCACGCCGCTTGCGTCGCTCGATGAAGTGTTGGTTTTGCCCGTTCGTCCGGCCCGTCCGATCTACTCGGCGGCGGCGCGCCGCTGCGGTTCGGTCGCGCCGGATGCCTTGATCGCGGCGATTTCCTCGGCCGAATAGCCGAGCACCTGGGCCAGAATTTCCTCGGTATGTTCGCCGAGCAGCGGCGAGCGCTTCACTTCGGCGGGGCTGTCCGACAGTTTGACCGGGCAGCCGACGCTGATATATTTGCCGCGCTCGGGATGATCGACCTCGACGACCGTGCCCGTCGCGCGCAAGCCTTCATCCTCGGCGATTTCCTTCATCGACAGGATCGGCCCGACCGGAATGTCCAGCGGATTGCAAATGTCCATGACCTCGAATTTGGTCTTGGTCATCGTCCAAGCCTCGATCGTTTCGAAGATATGGTTCAGCCGCGTCAGGCGGGCCGGAGGCGTTGCGTAATCCGCGTCGGTCTTCCATTCCGGTTTGCCGATGACGTCGCAGATCTTCTCCCAGGCAGGTGCCTGGGTGATGAAATAGGTGTAGGCGTTCGGATCGGTTTCCCAGCCCTTGCATTTGAGAATGCGTCCCGGCTGGCCGCCGCCGGAATCATTGCCGGCGCGCGGCACCGCCTCGCCGAAGGGCACGCCCTCGCCATATTGCGAATATTCCGTCAGCGGTCCGGCCGCCAGACGCTGCTGATCGCGCAGCTTGACGCGGGCAAGATTGAGCACGCCGTCCTGCATCGCCGCCAGCACCTTCTGGCCGCGCCCTGAGGTTTCGCGCTGGAAAAGCGCCGCGACGATGCCGAGCGCCAGATGCAAGCCGGTGCCGCTGTCGCCGATCTGCGCGCCGGTGACGAGCGGCGGGCCGTCGCGGAAGCCGGTGGTGGAGGCCGAGCCGCCGGCACATTGGGCGATGTTCTCGTAGACCTTGCAGTCCTCATATTTGCCGGGGCCGAAACCCTTGACCGAGGCCATGATCATGCGCGGATTGAGCTTTTGCACCTGCTCCCAGCCGAAGCCCATCCGCTCCATGGCGCCGGGCGCGAAATTCTCCACCAGCACGTCGCATTCCCGGATCAGGCGCGTCAGCACCTCCTTGCCGGTCTTGTTTTTGGTGTCCAGCGTGATCGAGCGCTTATTGTGATTGAGCATGGTGAAATAGAGGCTGTCCGCACCCGGCACATCGACGAGCTGCTTGCGCGTCGCGTCGCCGACGCCCGGCCGCTCGACCTTGATCACGTCGGCGCCCAGCCAGGCGAGAAGCTGGGTGCAGGTCGGACCCGATTGCACATGGGTGAAATCGAGGATTTTGACGCCGTCCAGGGCTTTCATTCGCGTCCTCCCGTCATTGCGGAGCTAATTGGATGGAACCGGATTGTTCTTGGAAACCACGCTTTGCGGGTTCAGATTGCCGATGCGGCCGCTCTCGGTGCCGGCCTTTTCGTCGATCACCGCGTTGATCAGGGTGGGCCTGCCGGAATCCATGGCTTGGTTGACGGCGCGGCTCAGCTCGTCCGGCGTCGTTGCGTAGACGCCGACGCCGCCGAACGCTTCCATCAGCTTTTCGTAGCGGGCATCTTTGACGAAGACGGTGGTCGCGACGTCCGAGCCGCCGGAAGGATTTTGGTCGGTTCCGCGATAGATGCCGTTATTGTTGAAGACGACCACGCAAACCGGCAAATTGTAGCGGCAGATGGTTTCCACCTCCATGCCGGAGAAGCCGAAGGCGCTGTCGCCTTCGACCGCGAGCACGGGCTTGCCCGTCTCGATCGCGGCGGCGACGGCAAAGCCCATGCCGATCCCCATGATGCCCCAGGTGCCGACATCGAGGCGCTTGCGCGGCTGGTACATGTCGATGATCGATCGCGCGAAATCGAGCGTGTTGGCGCCCTCGTTCACGAGGATCGCGTCCGGCCGCTGCTTGATGATGGTGCGCAGGGCACCGAGCGCGCTGTGGAAATCCATCGGCGAATTGTTGTTCTGGAGCCTCGGCGCCAGCTTGGCGACATTGGTTTCGACCTTCGATTGGATCTTGCCTGTCCAATCGGCGGACGGGGCCCGCCAATGGCCGTCCATGCCCTTGAGAAGCGCGGCGACGCAGGAGCCGATATCGCCGACCAGCGGCGCGGCGATCTCTACATTGGAGTCCATCTCTTTGGGCTCGATGTCGATCTGGATGAACTTTTGCGATCCCGGCTTGCCCCAGCTCTTGCCCTTGCCGTGCGACAAAAGCCAGTTGAGGCGGGCGCCGATCAGCATCACCACATCGGCTTCGGCCAGCACCATCGAGCGCGCGGCGCCTGCCGAAAGCGGGTGCGTATCGGGCAGCAGCCCTTTGGCCATGCTCATCGGCAGATAGGGAATGCCGCTGTTTTCGACCAGCGCGCGGATGTCTTCGTCGGCCTGCGCATAGGCCGCGCCCTTGCCGAGGATGATCAGCGGACGCTTGGCGGATTTGAGCAGATCGAGCGCGCGCGTGATGGCTTCGGGGCGCGGGAAGCTGCCGAGGCGCAGGATCTATCACCTTGACGAGGGATTTGGCACCGGCCCCCGCATCCATCGTCTGAGCGAAGAGCTTGGCCGGCAGGTCGAGATAGACGCCGCCGGGACGGCCCGAGCAGGCCGCGCGAATGGCGCGCGCCACGCCGATTCCGATATCGGCCGCATGCAGCACGCGGAAGGCGGCCTTGCAGAGCGGTTTGGCGATGGCGAGCTGGTCCATCTCCTCATAGTCGCCCTGCTGCAGATCGACGATCTCGCGCTCGGACGAACCGGATATCAGGATCATCGGGAAGCAGTTGGTGGTGGCGTTTGCCAGCGCGGTCAGACCGTTGAGAAAACCCGGAGCCGACACGGTGAGGCAGATGCCGGGCTTTTTCGTCAAATAGCCGGCGATCGCGGCGGCGTTTCCGGCGTGCTGTTCATGCCGGAACGAGATGACGCGCATACCGGCGCCTTGCGCAAGCCGCCCGAAATCGGTGATCGGGATGCCCGGCACACCATAGATCGTGTTGATGCCGTTGAGTTTCAGCGCATCGATGACGAGGTGAAAGCCATCCGTTAGCGCGGTTTGCGCGCCCATTTCATCGGCTGTGGCTATCGCCATTGCAGTCGACATTTAAAGTCCTCCTCAATCCGCTTCGTGACGCCCCGACCGCTTCAATCGAGGCTCACATGGCGCTCCACATGGTCGCGCAGCTTCAGCGTATGGTCGCGCACCAGCCGCTCGGCCCGCTCGGTGTCGCGCGCCTCCAATGCGGCGATGATCTCCTTATGATCGACGATCGAGCGCTTCACCCGCTCATCCTCGAAGATCGTCCGTTGCCGGATGGCGCGGACGTGGAAGAACAGGCCGGTGATGATCTCGCCGATCAGCGGACAGCCGCCGAGTTCGATGATGGCCTGATGAAAATTGATGTTGGCGTCGGAATATTCGCCCATGCGCTGGGCGACTTCATCGACATTGAACACATCCACCAGTCCATGCAGGCCGGCAAGCTGCTCGTCCGTAGCCTCCTTGGTGGCGAGCCGGGCCGCCATGCTTTCCAGCGCCGCCCAGACGGTGATCATGTCGAGAATTTCGGCCTTCGTCTTGCGGTTGATATAGATGCCGCGCCGCATGATGATGCGCACCAGCCCTTCCGATTCCAGCTGCGCCAGCGCCTCGCGCAGCGGCGTGCGGCTCACCCCGAAACGCTGCGACAGGTCCCGCTCATCCAGGCGCAGCTCGGCATCGGGCGCGTAGATGTTCATGTGCATGATTGCGGTTTTCAGCGCCTCATAGGCGCGCGCCTTCAGGCTTACGGTCTGTTGGATGGGAGCGATATTAAGATGCGTGTTGACCATCAATCGTCTCGGTTCGGTGTGAATCACGGGGTCTATCGAACGGTTTGGGCGCGCCTCCGTGGTATGTTGGTATACCATACACCACGATACCGCAAGAGTGCACCCCTTCATATCCGCCCCGGTTTCCGCTCCGGGGCCGGGCGCGAAAAGCGCTTCGGCCCGGAATCGGCCCAGCTCCTTTTAAAGCCGTCGCGGGCGCATGCGCAACGCGTTCCAGCCTCAGGCGGCCTGCTGCTGGAACCTGTGCCTGATCGCACCTAGACCCATCATGATCAGCGGCCAGAAAAGCATGAGCATGCTCAAGGCGGTGATGCTGGCGACAAGCGGATTGGACCAGAATGTGGATAAATCACCCTGCGAGCCGAGCATCGCCTGCCGGAACAAATCTTCGGCGCGGTTGCCCAGCACGATGGCCAACACCAGGGGCGCCAGGGGATAGTTCAGCTTCTTGAACAGGTAACCGATGACACCGAACATGACCATGAACACGATGTCGGCGGGCGCGTTCGACAAGGTGTACGAGCCAATGGCGCAGACGACGATGATGATCGGCGCGATGACTGAGAACGGAATGCGCATGATGCTCGCCCAGAGCGGCACCGTGGTCAGCACAACTGCCAAGCCAACCACGTTGCCGAGATAGATCGAGGCGATCAGGCCCCAGACGAAATCCTTCTGCTCGGTGAACAGCAGCGGTCCCGGCTGCAAGCCCCAGATGAGCAGGCCTCCCAGCAGCACCGCGGCGGTGGGCGACCCGGGAATGCCGAGCGTCAGCATCGGCAAGAGCGCGCTGGTTCCCGCCGCGTGCGCCGCGGTTTCCGGCGCGATCACGCCTTCCAGTTCACCGGTGCCGAATTTATGCCCGTTCTTGGAAAACCGCTTCGCCATGCCATAGCCCATGAAGGAGGCCGGCGTTGCGCCGCCCGGCGTAATCCCGAGCCAGCATCCGATCACGGAACTCCGCAGGATCGTGGCCCAGAATTTGGGCAGCTTGGCCCAGGTTTGCAGCACGACCCACGGATTGATCTTGGCGCTTCTGCCCTCGAACTGCAGCCCCTTCTCGATCGTGACCAAAATTTCGCCAATGCCGAACAGTCCGATGACCGCGATCAGAAAATGGAAGCCGGTCAGCAGCGTCTCGGTGCCAAAGGTCAGGCGCAGTCCTCCGGTGATGCTGTCGGTGCCGACAGACGAGAGCGCGAAGCCGAACATCATGGCGGTAATGATCTTGAAGGGAGACTGCTTGCCCATGCCCACGAAACTGCAGAATGTCAGCAGATAGACCGCGAAGAATTCCGGCGGCCCGAAATCGAGTGCGAAAGAGGCGACGATCGGTGCGAGAAACGTAAGGACGATCACGGCGATGAGCGCGCCTATGAACGAGGAGGTGAGCGCGGCTGTGAGCGCTTCGCCGGCCCGGCCTTGTTGCGCCAGCGGGTGGCCGTCAAAGGTTGTGGCCACAGACCATGGTTCGCCCGGAATATTGAACAGAATGGCGCTGATGGCCCCGCCGAACAGCGCGCCCCAATAAATCGCCGCCAGCATGATAATGGCGGTGGTGGGTGGCATCGAGAACGTCAGTGGCAGGAGAATGGCGATGCCGTTGGCGCCACCGACGCCAGGCAGGAATCCGAGCAGAATTCCGAACAGAACGCCGACGATCATGTAGCCGATGTTCATTGGGGTCAGGAGAACTTCGAACCCATGCATCAGCGAGAAGAACGAGTTTAACAACGAGACCTCCCTTTGGGCTGCACGGATATAAGCGCTTCGCCCGCATCGTTTTTATTGCGGCGGTGATCTGGCCGCCGGCGTTTCGAGGCAGCAGGCTTCAATAGCCAAACCATGCCTCTAGAGGCCCCTTGGGAAGCGGGACCAGAAACCAGATTTCGAACACCACGAACAGCACGGCGGGGACGGCGGCGGACACCAGAACGGCGGAATAGATGCGGTATTTTCCGAGCCAGAGCATGAAGAACATGATGAACAGGAACGCCGACAGGTACATCCCGATGTAGGTCGTCAGAACGACAAAGATCGTCATGGGGATCAGCACCTGGAGCACCATCAGGGCTTCATGGCGCCTGACGAATCCGGTGTCCCGGCGGTCCCGGCTGGCAAAGACATGCTGCAGCAGCGTAGCGGTGCTGGTGATCAGCATGATCAGGGCTACATAGAAGGGAAAATAACCCAATTCCGGGCCTACGAATGGTGCCCAGCCGGCGCCGAGCATGTAGCTGGCGACCAACACGACCGTAGCGACGGTCATCAGCGCCAGGGCGACGACGATCTCCATCGTCCGATTTGAGACGATGACAGGGGTGCTGCCTGGATCGTTGGAAGTTTCACTCATCACATCAATCCCGCATTCGCCACCGGTCCCGCGATCGCTCGCTGTCGTTCGCGAGACGGGCCTAGCGAGGATAACAATCATGGGTAAGGGGCCGCAGGAGCGCTACGATGCGCTCCTGCATTCGATGAATCTCAGCTCTTGGCCAGGAAGCCGGCTTTCTTCATCAGTTCCTCATGTTGGTCGGCCGCTTTGTCCAACCATTTGCTGAACTCATCGCCCGTCATGAAGCTCTGGTTGAAGGCGCCGGTCGCCATGAAGGCCTTCCATTCGTCGGTCGCCCGAACCTTCTTCAGCAGGTCGACATAATAGGCAACCTCTTCAGGCTTTACGTCCGGGGATGTCATGATTCCGCGGAGCATCAGATACTCGACATCGAGCCCGCTCTCCTTGCAAGTCGGAATGTCGCTCCATGCCTTCGTGTCGGTAATCTTGTCGGTATAGGCCAAGCGCTTTTCGTCGAAAACGCACAAGGGCCGCACTTTACCGCCGCGCCAGAGCGCGACCGCCTCGATCGGATTGTTGACGGAGGAGTCGATATGGTTGCCGGCCAGTTGGGTGGCGACCGTACCGCCGCCCGCATAGGGCACGAAGGTGAATTTCGCCCCGGTGCGCTGCTCGACGGCCGCGGTGATGATCTGATCTTCCTGTTTCGAACCCGTGCCGCCCATTTTCATCTTGCCAGCGTCTTTCTTGACGGCATCGATGTAGTCCTGCGCCGTCTTGTAGGGGGTCTCGGCATTAACCCAGAGAACGAATTCGTCTAGCGCCATCATCGCGACCGGCGTGTAGTCCTTGTAGCTGAAGGGTGTTCCGGTCGCGAGCGGGGTGGTGAAGACGTTGGACAGGGTGATGATGAGCTTATGGGGATCGCCTTTGGCGTTCTTCACATAGAGAAAGCCTTCGGCTCCCGAGCCGCCCTTCTTGTTGATGACGACCATCGAGGTCGGCATTAATTTGTGCTTCTGAATGATGCCCTGAATCAGACGGGCCATTTGATCGGCGCCGCCGCCATTCCCGGCCGGCACGACAAACTCGACATTCTTAGTGGGTTCCCAGGCATACGCCGGCAGGACCGAGCCGAAAACGGCCAGTCCCAGAGCGAGCGCGATGCCCGAAGCGTATGTGTTCAGTCTTCCGCTTAACATTATGCTTCCTCCCTTTTAGTGTGAAGCGCGGGGTGCGCTTCAAGCAGTATGCAATCGGAGGCGCCATTTCATTGAGCTGAATGAGCTTGCCGCCGACCCTTGGCCACGCGAGTTCCCCGCGTGTGATCATTTTGGTTGGTCTTTGGTCTATTGTATGCCACCTCAGCGCGCCTTTGCAATGCTTTAGATCGATCGATGCGCGCGAGACTGGAGCGCTGGCAGGAAAATCGCCCGTATCCAGCATGGCGATTCTTGGGTTTCTATTGGGCGCGATATACTTTGGTATTATATGATAGACTGGGCGTTCATTGCCTGATGCGACACATCGAGCTCGCCGCCAACTGTCGCGTACCGGGCGACGGACTGCCATCCTCGGTTCGGCCGGTCGGGGCGCTGCGTCTCGACAGGCGATAAACCTTGGGATATGGTATA
>CAWIDT010000009.1:0-886663 GCA_963834945.1 uncultured Alphaproteobacteria bacterium
CGCTCCGTCCCAGTGGGTTCCCGTCGACATCCTTCAACTGGATCTCCTTACCGGCCCCGTGCGCTTTCCGCGAACGATAACTCAGTCGGGTATCTGAGCGATTGGCCGGATGAGTTTGCATCCCATTACTGGCAGAAAGCCGCGTCTGGTTTTGCGCTTTACGACCACCCCGGAGAGCTCGGTACGGCGCTACCGGCGCGGGGGCACCGCCTCGCCGATCCGGTGAGCTGCGCATATGCGTCCCGGTGCCGAAGCCAAAGACGGCGCCCAAGTGTTGTCGAAGGAGCGCAATTTTCAGTGGAGATCTCCAGACTTTCGCAGTTCGTTGTTTGTCTGCCGCGGTCAATAAGAAATTGCGGGGATAAACAAACCTTTAGCTTGCCTCTGTTATAGCCGAACCGTACCAGCAGATCAGCAGATTACGCTTTTAATTATAGCCTCCAGCAAATGTACCTAGGCCTGTATCGCTCTTCGGCAGGGAGTGACTAGGCCGCGTCTGCGTACGCAGGACCATAAGAGAAATGCTCAGCCTAAAGACTAAAACCTTTCAGAGGGCTGACGGAAACAACACGGTGGGACGGAATTTGAAGACCTTGGGAAGGGATGGGGCATGCGCGACCCCTGGTGATCGGCGCTCGGCAGGACGAAAGTTTAGACACAACTGCCTATGTAGTCAGTGAGGGGCGCTGGGTCGAATTGACTCCGCAAAAGTTCATCTGCGCCATCGGCGCATCTTGTCCCGCTTTCTTTGCCTCCTCTCCAACTTCTTATGCGATCGTTGGAACTACTCTGCAGGCTGATCTTCGGCCCACTTTAATTGGGCGCGTGGCCTCTGATGAATTCAGCGATCGAGATAAACAAGGAACTGGCCGACGGATCCGTACTCGCATCTATACTGAAGGAGGCGACTGTCGGGTTTCTTGCCTCGCTGATAGTGCGCTGCTGTATCGCGATCTCTCGTCGGTCGTGGCGGTCAGCCGTTAATAGAGTTGGTTATTTGCCGGGCGCCACCGGAGTTGCAATACGGCGTTCGTCGGCGCTTCGAACTGAAGACCCTGAACCAGTTTCTCGACATCCCTAACCAATTTATCCGACGCTTTGGCTGTGACCTGATATCCCACCGCTTGCCCAAGCTTTCGGATCATGAACTTTCGGCAGCCGTCGTTGTGAATACGCGCTTGCCCTTCGTCATAATGCTTGATCACCGTATCGAGCAGATAAAGCACTTTGCATGCGGCTTGGGCTTTGATGCCATCTGCGATTTGCCGCTCCAGGCTCTCAGACACCAAGACGAGTTCGTTGCGCCGGATGGCCCGCATGTTCGAGCTTTGCTCAAGGGAGGACGTAATCCTGAGCATGTTCGTCTTCATTCTTAACCTCGTCAAAACTGGATCGAGACTTGGAAGGTCATCGATCAGTTGCACCTGAACCCGGAATTGAACCCCGTTTATCGTCGCTACAAACGACTTCCGCGTTCACCTCGACCCTTGCAAATTGGTCCCTCGGTGTTTGTCGATATCCGGCCCAGCACCCATGTTCGTGTCCTACATGTAATCCGACTGTCTCAAGTCCCTTAGATACGAGGATCCGTTCCGTAGGGGGTAAAATCAATATGAATGCCTTCACAACATCGAGGATGTTATCGTAAGTCTGCAAAATACGCCGGGCATCCCGATAGCGCATTTCCTGGCATTTTTGTCCGATCGTTTCTCCCACTTGATAAAGGTGATGGAGCACTGCGTGCTGATTTGCCTCTGGAGATTTCGAGAAGTTGGCCATCGTGACGCCATGAAAACCGCCTGAGATTGCCGGCAATACCGCTCGGCTCCTTAGAGCCGGATCAACGGCGGCGTCAGGCAGATCTGTGCGCTTGCCATCGAGGAGGTCAAGAATTGCTAATATGGTTGGTGGGCTAAGCCCGACACTCGGCCCCGCACAGACGGCGTCGATGCCAATGGCGAGCGCGGTGAGTGGTTGCTCGGTCGCGGCTAATAAGACGCGTGTTTTGGGGATAGGGGCAAATCCTGCGACTTCAAAATAGCGGCGACTGGCGGGCCATGGGATAGCCATATACAGGTCATCGGGCAGGAGGTCTTTTTCGATATCGAGCAAGCCGTGGTCGTGAATCTCCGAAGCGCGGCGAATGATCTGGGTCACTCTCCCACTCAGTTCTGCACTATAAAAACCATTATATCGAGCCAGCTTGTCTTGGCAAAAAGCGAGCAGTCGCCCACTAAGCAGATGCGTGTCCGCCTTCGAGAGGATTCCCACTTTTAATGCGCCCTCAAACCGCCGCGGTGCATTGGGCAGCATGCGAAAGCACGTATTCAGTGGATCATAGGGAAGGAAAAGAGCGCTGGAAGAAGGCTTCGCGGTAGCACTTAAGCCGGATGAGTACCACGGCGAAATGCCTAGTTTTGCAAAATTCTTCAATAGCTGAAGGTTACACTCTCGACCAATCTCCTCTAATTCGTTTTCAAGAGTGATCTGCTGCATAGCTCCCTCGGACCGCTTATCCTCATAATCGCGGGTGTTGTGTGGAACGCCGCGGTAGGACGGCAGATGCCTCCAACCGCAGGCTCCAAAAAATCTCCCAAAGCAGTATTAAATCAAGGCTTGAGATTAAAACACCTTGAGCGTATATTCGCCGCTTCTCTGGCGATCCACGGAATGTTGAGTACGTGGCTGCGCTCATGGGGTTCCGCGCTTCGTTGCGCGGCTACAACCTACGCCCTCAATCCCATATTGGGGGAGCGGTTGCAGCCGACTATTCGGCTGTCTAATAACATATCACCGCATGTCATAATCAGAAAGAGTTTCTCTGAGCAGCAAAATCCTTTGATTTTGGCGGTCAGCGAACCCGCTTTGCTTATCTCTCAAAAGCCTCACTACGCCCACCATCTGCGTGAACTAGAGTTCTAGACGTTGACATGAGCGGGTCGGTACTCTAGCTCGTCGCAGTCGTCATGCCTAACAAAGTGTCAATCAAGTCCAGCGAACGCTGGATTTTCGGCATACCTTAATAATATGGCACCAGTTGAGGGAAGAATGGATTCGAATTCACCAGAGACACCAACTGATCTGGTCGACGTAACACCCATTAAATCTGTCTGCTGGGTTACAGCGTCTTGCCCCGGTGTGTTCTTATCTGTTTCCAATGATTTCTATGTTTTGATTGGCCAAACCGTCGATCATACGAGAAGTCCCGGCACTCCGGATGCGGGTCGGTTCCCAAGAAACTGCGGTAGTCCTTCCCAGGGCCCTCGTGGTAGACGCCATTGCTAACTCCGCCATTCAGAGAAGATCCACGGTGTGGTTTCTCATGTTGATACTTCAAATCACGGGTCCATTTTTAAAGCGATTAGCCGTTCGGTTGAAAAAATTCTCACGCTTGGCGCCGTTCATCACCTCTAGGCAAACATGCCTCCGCCGCTGAACCGTAGCCGCTTATGCTTGGATTGTTTGCGGTGGCATCACCGTCGATGCATTCTCAAGCTGACCACGGCGAGTATCGCCAATCGCGCTTGGATTTTTTTTCGAAAAAATTCAGAAAAATACAAAAGAACCGAAAACTAGTTAATCTCATTTATCGTGTCTTGCGAAAAGCCAGAACTTTATGAAAACTATCGCTTGCGTCAAAACTCATCGACATTGTTCGGTTAATTAGTCTTTGTTTCCCGCGCTATCCTAGTCACTATCCAAATAGTAAAGTTAACTGTTTGAACGCAGTTTGACGGATACTTAGGTTGATGTGGCATTATGGGGCGTATTCTCCTCCAATTTTTGACTTTTTTGTCGCTGCTAGCCAGCATAGGGTCGTTTGTTGTCGCTGTATTGCCTCTTATCCAGCATGGCGCACTCATTGTTGTGAGCAAGCAGAGGCTGGAAAAGCCACCGAAAGCGCGCCCACCGGAGGTTCTATCCGAAAGAGCTACGGGGCCTCGGAGTACTCCATCGGTCGAAGCATTTTGGCTGGAATGGAAGGTGTTCGGGATTGAAGCCTGTCTTTCGGTGATCATTGTGTCCGCGATTGGCTTGGGAATCATTCGTGTGATCCGAACGGATCGGGGGAACATATAGGGCTATTTTTGCACAGTCGTGGACGCGTCTTCCGAAGCAGCCAGAAGATATAAATTCCTCTCTAATCGCTAGATAAACATCGAGCCCGCGACATGGATACCGACGGATATTCTGAAGTAGAGGGGCTCTGCTTGCGGTAGACGATCTGCGGCTTTGAATCCATGGCAGTACGGTTGTTCTATTTGAATTAGCTTCCGCAGTTGGAACCGTTCAGCGGCGAACCTTGGCATCGAACTTCTGCGTGGCGCGGCGATCCACGGAAGAGCAGTTACAAACACGGGCCACCTTCGCCAACTTGCGCGGGGCCTCGTTTCCATTACGTTTCTCCAGCATCTAAGGTCTCGAAAGGTCCCTCGTAATCACGCACGATGAGATGGTCATCGAAGGTAAGGATGGCCATGAACCCCTTGGCCGCGCCAAGATCGACATAGCGCCAGCCGTTTTCCAATCGCTCATAGCGTTGCCGCGAGGGCTGCAAGGGCTCGCCAGGCTTTTCACCCAGATGACGCAGCGCTAATCCGTTGCAGAACGGCGTGGCCGAGACACCGATTTCAGCGCAGCCATCGAGATCGGCACGCGCCTTGCCGTCGATCTCCCAGGAAGCGGTCCCGTTCGAGCGATATGCAATCGGCGTGTTGTCGCGGCGGCATCGATCGCTTGCAAAAGCAAAGATCGCGAACGCCAGTTTCGGTCAAGCTGCCAGTCGGCCGTCATCCCGAATGCATTGTCACCGCCGTCAATAATGACCGAACGGGCCGCGATGCCATCGGCGTCTTCGGTTAGCGAAAGGATTTCCAGACCAGGACCGTCGAGCCTTCTCCAGCGCTTGAACATGGTGCCTCCCTTCAATCAAAATAATCACGCAGCGACGCCGCCCACGCTCCCGGCCAACAGCGCGATAATCGTCCGAAGGGTCATCACGTCTCCTGGTGGCGAGCCGAATGCGTCACCGCCTCGATCTTGTTGCCGTCTGGATCGCGCACGAACGCGCCGTAATAATGGGCGTTATATTCTGGACGCAGTCCGGGCGGGCCATCATCCCTGCCGCCATGCTCCAAGCCCACGCGATAGAATTCATCGACCATATCCGGATCTTCGGCCATGAAAGCGATGTGCACGCCGTTTCCGCGAGAAGCGGGTTTGCCATCTACCGGGGTTTCGAGACTGAACTGAACCATACCGACGCCGTAATCCAGCGACTTGTCATCCCGGCTCAAAAGCCGCAGACCCAGCACTTTCATCACAGGATCGTAAAAAGCTTTCGCCCGTTTCAGATCATTGGTCCCGAGGGACACGTGATGGATCATGACGTTCGCTCCTCCAATCAGTTGCGCCTTTCGTCCAACGACTAGCTGCGAATTTCGTTCGCGCTGAAAAGCGGCATCCTTGTGTAGAACCGCAGCGGCCATCCAATCGCCGCGCTCATTTTCGGAGCCGCCCGTCGCTTCAGACCGGAGGGCGGGCCTTCTCGCCTGCCCTCACCTTAAGGCTGGGGCAGGCGAGAAGGCCTGGCAGGCGCAGATCAGCGGCATGCTGATAAACGAGGGCCGCGATCCTCGCGCTCCTCATGGTGAGCCTGGAGCGAAGACCGGCAAGGTCCTTCCGCCCACAAAGACTGACGTACTGCGGCCCAAACGCCCTCGCGCCGGGGATGGAAGCCGGATGGCCGAGACCGCGCCTTTTAGCGGGCTCGGTGCACGACAGCCCCGGCCGGGGCCGCCGAAGGCGGATCGGGGCGCCCCGAACTCCTTGTAAATCAACATAGACTGTTATGTGTTGCGCAACAGGCAACAATCTGTTAGAGTCTAAAGTAGACTGTGCTAGCGTTACCGAGATGGAGATTTGGAACGTCAGGCACAAAGGGCTGAAGAATTTTATCGAGAAGAACGACGCCAAGGGACTGCCGGCGGACCGGCTGAAAAAGATCCGCCAAGTCCTAGGCTTCCTGCTCGATATGGAGGCGATCGAGGAACTCTTCGATCCGCCGAAATTCAAGGCCCATATTTTAACCGGCGACCGCGCGGGCACGTATAGCGTGAGCGTGTCCGGCAATTGGCGGATTACTTTCCGCCATGATGCGGAAGACGGATGAGCTCTTCGATATGGATTACGAGGACTACCATTAAGAAGCAAAGAGATGGCGATAAAGGCGAATTTCGAGCCGGCTCATGTCGGCGGCTTTATCAAGGACATGATCATCCCGGACGAGATGACCGTGACCGAAGCCGCGCGCCGTCTCAGCATCGGCCGGCCCGCTCTCTCCCAGCTTCTGAACGAGAAAGCCTCCCTCTCTCCTGAGATGGCGCTGCGCATCGAGAAGGTGTTCGGCGTCAAGATGGATACGCTGCTCAAGATGCAGGCCCGCTACGACACCTGGCAGATGCGCCAGCGCGAACATGAGATCAAGCTCAAGCCATACGAGCCGGCCTGATATGCCGATGCAAATTCACAACGTGCCGTGCAATTTCGTAGGGGAGTTTAAGGTTGGAGACAACCTTGTTTTCAACGCCGATATGCTTTGTAAACTCGTCGGAGCCAATGACGAGGGGGCGTTCAACAAGCTCGTAGTGCTGGAGGCTGGCTCGATTTTGGAGGCAGCACTCTTGCAAATAATCTTTAGAGCCCAGCATCATAACCGGGAGGGCGTGCCGAACATTCCTGAAGCTGATCGGCGAGCAATTGAAGGACAGACGATAGATAAATTTGCTACCGTTATCGATGTGATGAGGCGACGTCGGATTCTAGATGGTCTGCGCCTCAATATTTATGATGATCTCCACAATCTACGGCGCTATCGGAACAAAATACATATCCAGGATACCATCGATATCCGAGGAGTGTCGGTAGACGAAGTGAACGCCTTTTCCGATCAGATTTGCACTTGGGCGTTAAATCTAAACTTAGAAGTCTTGCAGCACCTCAGCGCAAATTTCGCTCGCCCAGCGGCCATCGCCGGGCATGTCAATGATCTCTCGATCCCCACGTAAGCTCATGACAGGCGAGCGTGCGTGCAAATCGTAGTCAAGCGTCGGGCATCACCTAGGCCCAGCCGGCTGCGTGTGCTCCCACTGCATTCAGGACAGCCTTGATCTTTTCTTGGTTGATCCCACCACGTTTGTCGTTTTGTCGGCATGTGCCGCATATACGCGCTGGTGCCCGACGCTTCTCGAAGCCCGGTCATATAAAATAGAAAATCATTCACAGCATGCGCCGCGCCGACTGCATTTAGCGTGATTACGCTCGGCGCCACAATTTCCGGCTCATCAATATAGCGTTGAGCACGCCGCTCTTGCTCAGTCTGTGCTTCTTCCTGAAGTTTCGCTGGATTGATCGCTTGGTTGCACCAAAGACAACCTGCGTCGGGGCTAACGGGGCGCACAACGCTAAAGACGCTTTGCACCTCTCCACTGACTTTATCAGTGGATACCTTGCTGCCTATTTGAACTGACGGAATGTAATATTGATGGACGATTTGATTCACCAAAAGCCGCGCGCTCATACTATCAGCGGCAAGAAAAATGTAATCGCAGCCTAATAATGCCCTAGCGTTCTGCGCTTCTTGGACATTGCCAACGATCGCTTCGACTTTCGCCGATGGATTGGCCTGATGGATCACGCGTTCGGCAATCTGAACCTTGAAGGCGCTGTATTGGTCCGCCAGCCTATGCACCCATTTCGGCATATATGCCTCACGAAGAAACATGCGTGCATCCCAGCGGCTTGCTCCAGCAACACGTGAGAGGTTGGAAGGCGCGATCCGATCCGGGTCAATGACGACAAAGCTGCCGACGCCAAGGCGTGCCAGATACTCGACAAGCAAAGACCCTACGCCGCCCACGCCTACAACGGCCACCTTCGCGCCGGCGAGAATCGCCTGGCCAGCATACCGAATAGCCTAGCCTGCCGGTCATACAGAGCGTTGTGAGCGATGAAACTATGATCAGGTTGGGGGCGCAATACCTTGCGGCATTGCCCTATGACGATCAGACCATCAAGAGTCATCCGGTCACCACCCGGCAACCAGATATCCCCTGCGACCGCATTTGATGCGAACACCAGCGCGCCAACCGGCATCCCCCGGGCAATATCCAGAAGGGCTGGATAACCTCGTTCATGGCTGGCAAAATCATCACTCGAAAAACCAACGGCATCGCCTTGACCGTGGTTGTGTATCGCGAGATAGACCAGCTTTTGATCCCGACAGGATATAATCCGATCGCGAATAAATTCCGCCTTCAACATACGGTAGCCGCGCCGGCCGGGAACGTAGTCCTTGCAGTCTTTTGCCAGGTGAAGATTTCGCGCCAGTAGACGTACACTTCCATCGGGCAACACATGCATGCCCGCTTCAACGACAGCACCATGTTCGTCATGGTCGCCGGGGAAAAGATGCGGCATTAGGCGCTCGAACAGCGACTGAGGAATTACAAGCCGCCAAGGTTTTTTCACCGAGATCGAATCCATTGGAGGACTTTCAATAGTTTGTGTTTTGGAGTTTCGATGCCCAGGAATCGCGGCGGTTAGACCGCCGCGAAATCTGTAATGCCGGCCGGGAAGGAATTTGCATAGGGTCACGCAGCACACCTGCTTGCGAAAGATGTGCCCAGGGCTAATGCCCTCTCCCAAAGCGAGATGGTCTCGGCGGGAGAGATCGGCGCGCATGAAATGCGGATATATATCCGCATACGGGCAGTTGTGCGTGACATGGAAGCCGACCCAGGAGGCGTCCGCTGCGTACGGCGGCCCCAATGGAAGGTCTTCCACAATAACGCATGCGCCGCCATGGAGGTCGTCACCGATCAACAAGGGATGACCGGTAAACTGCTTCGCAATTTCATCAATGGCTTGAGCGACTTCCGGCGTCATCGGCAGCCTCTCACGAATTATCGTCGTCAGCGATTGCCGTGAAGCGCATGCCTTTTCGCACTTTCACGACATCAGCATCACCGATGACCTGCGACTGGCCGCTGGCCTTTTCCAAAGTCAGAGAAAATCCGGCTGAATGGGCACACCTTGCTGAATGGCCGTTGCCTTGATCTCCGCCCCCGTACGATCCCCTCTTTCGATATAAACCGGGCGCTCATTTACGAAGATTTCTACCGTCCTCGCACGTGGCTGAAATCTGAACCGCTCAAGTCCCTCTTCGCTCAAGTTGACGATCTCATCGTCCGCTAGCTCGCGATCCGGCTCGTCCTCGCGAAGAAAATAGACGTCGAATTTATCAGGATCGACGCCCCCCAAAACCTTTATCGTGTGCGATGAAATGAAGGATGCCGGCCATTCCTGACGGCGACCTTCAATCTCCAGGCGGAAGCTCCGATCACCTCGGACGACGATGAACTTTTCTGCCCCATGCCCTCGCAGATCCGTTGTTTCATCCGGGCGGAGCTCTTCGAGCATGCCGTTGGGAAGCCACAGGAGAACAAGTTTTTCTGCTGGGTCGCCGCCGCCCAAGGCCTCCGCGATCTGCCTGCCGGTAGGCACTGGATCATCAATGAAACACTCCCGGAAATCCATGTCTGCCCCAGCCAACCAGACGCGGAAGGCCTGCGAAGCAGAAGCGGATTTTATTTTTTTATCAGTTAATTCAATGGCTTCACTCATCTTAAATCCCCCGACCTTTCTTGGGTTGACCGCCGCAGCGAATGCTGAGACGATGGTTCATGTGTAAGACACTATGGCTTAAGCCCAATGGCGAGTCAAACAAAAATGAACCATTGTCTTACATGTGAACCAACAGGAGGAGCCTGCATTTATGTCAACCTTGGAAAACCTGGGCCGCTTAATCCAAGAGAAGCGCGGCGACCGGGGTATCCGCGCAGTCGCAAAAGAGATCGGGATTAGCCATGCAACCCTGTCCAGAGTAGAGCGTGGACACCTGCCAGACCTAGAGAACTATCAGAAAATTTGTAAGTGGCTGGGCGTGGAAATGGCTGCCATGACAGCCGGGAAAGCCCATGGCGCGGGCGATATTCCCCAAGTGCATTTCCGAAAGAAGCCGACGGTCAGCCCACAAACTGCGCAAGCGCTTGCGCAAATGATCCTTGCCGCTCAAGCCGTTCTCTTACAGCAGAAAACAGGGAGTTAGAATGTGTCTGAGCTGCGTCGCGGTTTCAAAACTTGGTGTGAAAACGCCGCGCTGGGATACAGGCGGGATCTGGGTTTGGGCGAACATGCCCCCCTCGACCCGCGTCAGCTAGCAAACCATTTGGGAGTGGCGATCTGGAGTTCCTCGCGATATTCCGGGATTGAATAAACAGGCGCTCAACCAATTGCTCACAACAGATCCGACCAGTTGGTCTGCTGTAACGCTAACGGTTGCGGGAAGCACGATCATTATTACCAATTGAGCCACTCCCGGGAACGTGAAAACAGCAACATCGCGCATGAGATTTCCCATCTAATATTGCGCCACGAAGCGAGCCAACTGTTCTTTACATCGGATGGCTCCATGATGATGAAAGAATACAACCAGATCTTTGAAGCCGAAGCAGAATGTCTAAGCGCGGTGCTTCTTGTTCCCCGCCCGGCGCTGCTTCATATGCTGAAGGAAGGGCTCTCGGACGCGGCTTTGGCGAAATATTTCGGTGTCAGCACCGAGTTGCTCCGCATGCGGCTCAATCGGACAGGCGCCCGGCTCCAAATGGGACGACGAGGAGGTTCGGCGGCGCAAGCTTGAGCTGATAACACAAGCTTCTGCGCGCAGCACACACGCTCGCGGAAACGGCATTTTGAAAGAGCGCCGTCAGGCGCTCTTTCCTATTCCGCGCAGGAAATTAGCAGCCTCGCTGGCCCTCGCAGCGGCGGTGACGATCGCACGCTTGTCGGCTTTCATGACCTCCAACCAATGCGCGATATAGCCGGCGTGATCGGGACGCGGTTGCGGCGTAATCGAAAGCGATCCGCATAAGAAGGCCGATCCAATTCGGCGATCAGTTCCTCCATCGCATAGGCGTGATCGCCAAAGCGCTAGCCGAGTTCGCGGCCCAGACGATGTTCGACGCCACTCCAATGCGTGAGTTCATGGAACAGCACGGCGTAATAATCCTCCCTGCGTTTGCCAGCATGACGGCTGAACTGTCGAGTACGATCACCGAGGCAATCCGAATTCATCGTAGTTGAGGATTTCGTCAATGCTCCTTGCATCGTAAGTAGGACGCTCGGCAGTTGGCGGGACAACGCTTGGATCGCTTCCCGTTTTTCAGCGGGCGTCAATTTCCGTTACCGATGCGCGATACCGGCGCCTATTGCGCGCGTTATGATTGCATCGTGGACAACCTCATCGAGTGTTTGCCCATTTGTTTGTGCGATTTTGTCGCCAAGGCTTCGGCTTCAGCGGAAAGCTCGATCAATCGTCGTATGGATTTTCTCGATACTCGATAAGTGCGGTTAATTAAGCGTCTCCGAGAGCCGCTCTTCATCCTATTATAGTGCGTCTCCGACCGGGTTGCCATTCAAAGCGGATTTGACATGGCTCGCGACTTCCGCAGCAGCGCGCCGCACCGGATCGGCGGCTAAGTGCGCGTAACGGGCCGTCGTCTGAACCTGCGTGTGGCCGAGCAATTTGCCGATGAGCGGCAAAGTCTGGCCGAGCGCGAGCGCCCGCGAAGCATATGTGTGACGCAAATCGTGAATGCGGACATCGTCGAGGTCGGCAAGCTTTCTGATTCTGCGCCAGGGCCTTTGTAAATCGGTTAAATATCCGCCGAGTGTCGAGCCGGTGACAACATAAGCGTTTCCCCGGAGCTTCGGCACGGTGTTTAATACTGCGATCGTTTCGTATGTCAGGTAGATGACCTTCTCACCGGTTTTCGACTCGGGCAGCCGGATTTGTTTCTGCTCGAAATCGATAAACTTCCACTGAAGGGTCTGGATCTCACCCAAACGGCAGCCGGTCAACAAGAGCAACCTATAAGCGACCACCGCCGAAGGGCATTCCGCTTCCACTTCGTCCAGCGCCTGGCCAAGGCGTCGTAGCTCAGTTGGCGATAAAAATCGCTCGCGTTTTTCTTCGCGGTATTTCTTGACCCGAATGCAAGGGTTCGAATTATCGGCGCGCAATCCCCAGACCTCAGCCATGCTGAACATCTTCGACAGAACTCCAAGTGTACGATTAGCCTGATAGGGAATATGCCGGAGGCCGTGATGAAGCTCTGCAATTGACCGGCGTTCGATCTCGTGGACTGCTTGTTTTCCAATTATCGGCGTTATGAATATCTCGACCGACCGCCGGTATTCACGCCGTGTGGCCGGCTTCAGATGAACATCCGCATACTCGCTCAGAAAGCGCTCGCCCAAAGCCTTCACTGTTATCGCCGATTTTTGTTTGCGGACGTCTTCTGTTGGATCTTGCCCGGTCGCGAGTTCACCCAGAATGCGTTTGGCTTCGGTGCGGGCCGTCTCGGCGGTCCACGCACCGTGATACCCGATCGTTACCCGACGTTGGCTACCCTTGAAGCGCTGGCGGACAAAATAGACTTTACGCCCCGATTTGCGAACCCGTATCCCAAACCCCGCAAGCGCCTCGTCGAAATAGTCGATGTCGCGGTCTTCGGGCTTCAGAGCGTCGATAAAGCGTTTATTGAGTTTCGGCATGACGGCCACAACCTCTGTTATCGGACGCTGCCGTTCTGGGGAACAATTGGGGCACAGTTGGGAGTGAATATCCGTGCGGCTTATAGCGTCATTTCAGAGCTTATCATCCGGAAATATCGTTATACATCAGCAATATAGAGAAAAACCGTGGAATTCCAGGAAAGCGGGCGTGACCGCATTTTCTATCTCATAACCTGAAGGTCGCAGGTTCAAATCCTGCCCCCGCAACCAACTATCTTACCCCAGCGGCCGTAGCCCTTGCTGCGGTGCTGAGTGAGCTGCAAATCAATCTTTGGGAGCAGAGGCTGCGCAGCAGCGGTCACGCCCGCCGATATCCCTGTAGTGATAACGGGGTAGCTTGGTGAAACTTTTGACGATCATCTCAGCACCGCCGATTGTTGGCTTAAACGTGGTATCTGGCGATCAGTGCAACCGCTTAGAATATGATCCTAAGGGCACATTCAGACAGAATGTCGGTCCCTCTGTTGGTCCAGATAGTCCGCGTACCATTGCAGCATCCTCCGCCGCTCCGGCAGATACTCGGCCGCATTGTAGGCGGCGCGCACCTTGTCGCCATCATCATGGGCGAGCTGCCGCTCAACGGCGTCGGCGGTGAAGCCTTGCTCGTTCAGGATTGTGCTGGCGATTGTTCGAAAGCCGTGCGTCGTCGTCCGCGAATGGAAGCCCATCCGATAGAGGGCAAACAACATCGTGTTGTTCGACATGTAGCCTTCGCGGGTCGGCGCCGGGAACATGAAGACGGCCCGGCCGGTGAGTGCCTGCAGCTCCCGCAGCGTCGCCAAGGCCTGCCGTGAGAGCGGCACTAGATGCCCGCCACGGCCCTTCATTTTCATGCGCTCGTCCGGCACGCGCCAGAGCGGCGCTTGCGTGTCCAGCCCTTCGATTTCGCGCCAGCGGCCCGCCCGTAGCTCTGTGGTGCGCAGAAGCGTGAGCACCGCCAGTTTCAGCCCCAACTGCGTTTCCTGCTCGCCATCATAGGCGTCGATGGCGCGAAGCAGCTCCGGCAACTCGTCCCGCGGAATTGCCCGGTGATGCTTCACGCGCGGCGACGGCTTCAGCGCGCCCCGCAGATCCGCACAAGGATCGCGGACCGCCCGGCCGGTGACGATAGCGAAGCGGAAAATCTGCCCGCAATGCTCTTTGATGCGCTTGGTCATCTCCAGCGCGCCCCGCGCCTCGATCTTGCGAAGCATGGCCAGCAGTTCCGGCGGCTCGATCTTGTCGATTTGCCGCTCGCCGATCTGGGGGAACACGTCGGCTTCGAGCCGGTCCATCACCTGGCCGGCATAGCGCGGCGTCAGCGCGCCCTTCTTGTGCTCGTGCCACTCACGGGCGATCGCTTCGAAGCCATTTGCTGTAGCCGCCTGGACCGCGATCTTCTCCAGCTTGCGCACCTGTCCAGGGTCCGTCCCGTTGGCGAGCTGATTTTTGGCGGTCCGCCGCTTCTCGCGGGCATCGGCCAGCGACACCTCGGGATAGACGCCCAGCGCCAGCGTCTTCTGCTTGCCCCCAAATCGATAAGCCAAGCGCCAGTAGCGGCGCCCATCCGGCTGCACCAGCACGAACAACCCGCCCCCGTCTGAGACCTTGTATGGCTTTTCCCGGCCGCGCGAATTGCGCAGGGCGGTGTCCGAAAGGGGCATGTGTTGGTACCTCGCCGGCTCGCTGTTGGCATGGCAGAGCTGTTCTACCAACAATTTCACCGGATGCCAACGAACAGTAGCGGAACACAGCGAAAGCCGCTTATTCTTATTTCGTTAGCCAGCAAGGGATTTTGAACTTCAGCGAACATTTAGGAATGAGGCTTGGCTGGGGCGCTAGGATTCGAACCTAGGTATGACGGGATCAAAACCCGTTGCCTTACCACTTGGCGACGCCCCAAATCAGGTAGCGGTGGAATACCGGGGATTGCCGGAATTGTAAAGCTGCCGGCCCGTCCGGTGCGCATCCCGCCCGCTTTTGACACGCGCGAAAGCCGCAGCGACGGGCGGGCTCCGGCTTGCATTCGCGCGTCGCCAGTATGCTATGCCGATGGAAGGGCGTAGGCCACCGCCGAATCACCCATGGGCGTCTCCATGAAATGGTCTCCGCCGGCCATGATGACGAGATACCGCTTGCCGCCCTCCTCACAGGTCAGCGGCATTGCCCGGCTTTCGGCGAGCAGCGTGTCGGTCCACATGGTCTTGCCGGTCGTAACATCCAGGGCGACCAGCAAACTGGAATATCTGGTTCGGCGTCGACCAGGCCGGAATTTTCATCGCCGTCGCCGCCGCTGTTTGGCTGCTGATCCTGTTCCTGATGGTCGCTGCCGATTACACTACGCGCGGTGCGCCGTGAACGCGGCTTGGGCAACGGAGCACCAGGGGGGCCAAGATCGAAAGGAGGGTGCCATGAAGATTGCCATCAACGGCGCCGGCATTGCGGGGCCGGCGCTGGCCTATTGGCTGCATCGCGGCGGGCATGAGCCGACGCTGATCGAGAAAGCGCCGAGTTTCCGCACCGGCGGTTATGTCATCGATTTCTGGGGCATCGGCTACACCATCGCGGAGCGAATGGGGATTCTGCCGCAGGTGCTGGCCAAGAGCTATTCCGTTCAGGAGGTGCGTTTCGTCGACGAGCGTGGCCGTAAGGCGGGCGGGTTCTCGGTCGACGTCTTTCGCCGCATTATGAAGGACCGTTATACCAGCCTGCCGCGCGGCGACCTCGGCGCCGCCATCTACCAGTCGGTGAGCGATAGGATCGAAACCATCTTCAGCGACAGCATAGCGGCAATCGAGGAGCATGATGGCGGTCTCCGCACCCGCTTCGAACACGCTGGCGAGCGCGATTTCGATCTGGTGATCGGCGCCGACGGATTGCATTCGCGGGTGCGCGATCTGGTGTTCGGGCCGCAAAGCCGGTTCGAAAAGCAGCTCGGCTATTACGTCGCCGCTTTCGAGGCCGAAGGCTACCGCCCGCGCGACGAACTGGTCTTTGTCAGCCATGGAATGCCGGGGCGGCAGATCTCGCGCTTCGCCATGCGCGAGGACCGGACGGTGTTTCTCTTTGTTTTCGCGGCGGACTATATCAGCGGTCCGGAGCCGCACGGAGCCCAGGAGTGCAAGGCGCTCCTCAACCGCATCTTTGGCGCTGCCGGCTGGGAAGCGCCGCAAATCCTGGCGGCGATGGACGCGGTGGACGATATCTATTTCGACCGCGTCAGCCAGATCAGGATGGAGCGCTGGTCAAAGGGCCGGGTGATGCTGATCGGCGACGCGGCGTCGGCGGTGTCGCTGCTGGCCGGCGAGGGCACGGGCCTCGCAGTGGCCGAAGCCTATGTGCTGGCCGGCGAATTGCACCGCGCCGGGCAGGATTACGCCGCCGCCTTCGATCGCCACGAGCAAAGGCTGCGCCCCCTCATCGAAGGCAAGCAGAAATCTGCCGAAGGCTTAGCCTCGACCTTTGCGCCGAAAACGGCCTGGGGCTTGTGGCTGCGCAATCATGCTCTGTCGCTCTTTAAAATTCCTCCGGTGGCGGATTTTCTGATCGGGCGCAGCCTGCGGGACGATTTCGAATTGCCGTCCTATGAGCTTTGATGCCGCTGGAGTATCTTCCAGCCGAACAGCCCCGAAGGCGCGGGGGAAAGGGACCATCATTGCTCTCGGCTTTTGACATTGTTGCGGGGCTGCTCACCCTCACCGCAATTTTTGCGTGGCTCAATCACCGCTATTTGCGGCTACCCGCCAATATCGGCCTTCTGGTCATGGGCCTCGCCGCCTCGCTGCTGCTGATCGGCGTCGAATATCTGTTTCCCAACACCTCCTTGTTCGGCGCATTGGCGCGCGCTATTCACCAGATCGACTTTTACAGCGCCGTCATGAACGGCATGCTCGCCTTCCTGCTGTTCGCCGGCGCCCTGCATGTGGATCTGGACGGGCTGCGCAATCGCGCCATGGTCGTGGGCATTCTGGCGACGGTCGGCGTCGTCATTTCGATCGTCATCATCGCGACGGGGCTGTTCGGGGCCGCCGCGCTTCTGGGCCTGCCCGTCAGCTTTGCCTGGGCGTTGGTGTTCGGCGCCCTGATCTCTCCCACTGATCCGGTCGCGGTCCTGACGACGCTGAAATCCGCTAATGTTCCAGAAATGCTGGAGATGGACATGTCCGGCGAGGCGCTGTTCAACGATGGCGTCGGCGTCGTGCTGTTCACCATCGCGCTGGAGGCCGCTGTGGGGTCCAAGCTCGGGCTGCCGGAAATGGGAGGCCTTTTGCTGCTCGAAGCCGGCGGCGGGGCGCTTCTGGGACTGATCACCGGCTATGCCGCTTATCGGGCGCTGCGTGCAATCGACGATTATTCGATCGAGGTGCTCATTTCCATCGCGCTTGTCACGGGCACCTATGCTCTCGCCAATAATCTGCATATGAGCGGCCCTATCGCGGTCGTCGTTGCCGGCGTGCTGATCGGCAACAGGGGCGCAGCCTACGCCATGAGCGACGTCACCAAGCAATACCTCTTCGGCTTCTGGACCCTGACCGACGACATATTGAACGCACTGCTGTTTCTGCTGATCGGCCTGGAAGTGCTTGTAATCGGCTTCGATGCCCGCTTCCTTCCCGTGTGGCTGATTGCCGTACCGCTGGTGTTGCTCGCGCGTTTTCTGGCAGTCGGCGGTCCGGTTCTCCTGCTGAGCCGCTGGGAAACGTTCGCGCAAGGGACCATTCCAGTGCTGACCTGGGGCGGGGTGCGTGGCGGCATATCGGTGGCGCTTGCTTTGTCGCTGCCGGAAAGCGACGCCCGCCCGGCAATTCTGGCGGCGACCTATGCCGTGGTGCTGTTCACGGTGATCGTGCAGGGATTGACCCTCTCTCGGGTCGTCGACCGCGCCGTGGCGCGAGGGTCAGGCGAGGCGGCTGGCGGCAAAAAAATGGCCAGCTTTCGGAAAAGCTGACCATTCGAGTGAGGGGCATATTATCTGTCTTTGTTAGCGGAGATAAGGGCAGAGCCGCTTTCTCCCGCTGTAGGTCGTGTAGAGGCCCGTGCTGCGCTCGAACGAGCGATATCTCGCATCGCAGCGATCGATCGCATCGTAGGCCGAGCCCTCGCTCAAGCCGCCGGCGACCAGCGATCCGATCAGGCCGATTGCCAGCCCGGCACCAAAATCGCCGCCACCGTAATAGCCCCGGCGATGGTGCCCATGGTGGCGCCAATGGCGATTATGCCCGCGCCAATGTCCACGCCGGTGATGGTTGCGCCAATGACGCCGATGGTGGCTGCGCGCACGCACCTGGACAATGTTGCCGCCGTCCGCCAGCTGCGCCGCCGTTGCGGCACCCGCGCCGGGCGGGGCCGGTGTTGCAAGCGCGGCGCCGGCTGGCAGTGCAAGAAGCCCCGCCATGATAATCGCCATGCCACGCTTTATAGCTTTATTGCTCATCTGTTCTCCTCTTGAAGGATGGATTAGATTTCCCCACAGAACATTTGAGGGGAATGAGTCGTTGTGCCCTGGGTAAACGTCAATAGCAGCAGTTTCGTTCCGAAATGTTTGAGATCATTTTATACTTTAATGACTTTGTGTATCGCAAATATATTGCGACATACATTGATACATAAAAATTTAGTAAAAATAACACAGATAGATCGTCGTCGGTCTTTACGTTTCCATGGGCTTGAGGACCGTTTGGCTTTGTGCCGGTTATTTCAGCAGCCAGCGAAATGCCCGGCGCAATTCGTGCACGCCGTTGCTCGCGTACCAGCGCCCATGCGCTAGGATCACGCGCTGCGGATCCCATCCGATCATGCGCTCGACCGCCGGTTTCAGCTCGCTTCGGGAGAAGGTAAAGCGCATGTCGCGCGGCATCTGCCCGTCGGGGTCCTGAACGCTGCCGGCCCAGGTAAGAAAGCGCATGAAAAATCCCGAGAGCTTGGCCGGCTCGAAATTCTCGATGAGGTCCGTGAGGATCAGCGTTTTGCTGGCGCGGTGGAAGAATTCCACTTCTGTCATATAGCTGCCCTCGATCGGCAAAGTCGCGATCTCGCGGTCCCACGGGTGCTCGCCGGTGCCGGCCAGATCGGCGGAGGGGAAGTCGATGCGCCCCTTGGCTTGCTCGCGGATGCGGGGCGCGAGCCAGATTTCTGCGGCGGGAAAAGCACGGTGCCAGTCCGGAATCCACCAATAATGAATGCGGTTCGGGCCGATGATCCAGGACGGCGTGCCCACCGCTTCGATCTCGCCTTGCAGCTCCGGCGTCAGCTGCGTCGGGGAATGAATGAACAGCTTGCCGCCCGCAAGTCGGATGACGGTCATTCGGGTGGGAAAGGGCATTTTCAACCAGGGCAGCCCGAAACCGATTATCGGGCCGTCAACGATCCAGACATTGTCGGCAACGGGCTTGAGCGTGTTCAACGGCGGATAGCTGACGGGGTGCTGGCAGGACATGTTTCGGGTGAGTCCTTCGCTTGGCAGAGCCGGATCGCTGCTTCAATTGGGCGCGGAGGGCCTTCCCCTTAAAACACGGCGGGCGCCGCATCGTTCGAGGCCGTGACACATTATGCCGGCACGCCTATAGCAGCGCGGCCCGCAGATGCCGCTCCTGCTCCGCAAGCTGCTCGCGAAATCGGGCGGTTTTCTGGACGATCCCCGGCACGTAATCGCCGCGATCGCGCATCAACGCCTCGAATTGCGCTTTCAGCTTATCGAGATCGAAGCTTTCAATATGCTGGTGGAACGCGCCAAGGCCCATATCGGCCAGCAGCACGTCGTTCTTTCTGGCGTAGCTGAGCGAGATGACCGGCCGGCCCATCATCAATCCGCAGACCGCATTGTGAAAGCGGGTGGCGACCAGCAGCTCGGTCTCGCTGATCTGCTGCATCACTTGGGTAAGCGACTGCGCGTGCTCGGCGACCACATGATCGGCCAGGCCCGCCGGGCCTGCGCCGATCGCCTGGGACACGTCCTTCAGGGCCTGCACGTCGCCCTCGTCTCCCATGATCAGCCTGACGCTATAGCCCTGCTCAACCAGCCAGGTCACGAACCGCGTCATCTTGGCGATATAGGCGCTGTAGATCTCCCGGCCGTTCGCCTGGGAATGCTTCCACCCGGCATAGCCCATCAGGCCGACGCCGATCACCTTGCGTCCTGCGCCGGAGGGCATCGCGGATGCAGGCAGCGGCAGCCGGAACGCCAGATCGGGCGTCAGGATATCGCCGGGGCGCGTCAGGCCGATGGCCTCCATATAGGCTTTGGAATTTGCATCACGATAGGAACGATAGCGCGCCATCGCCGCGGCGGAGCGCATCAGCCAGCGGCTGAGCGGATGATGGATGGGGCCGGCGCCGATGCTGACAAAGGCGAAGGGCGTCCGCGCCAGCCGGCAGGCGAGCCCCCAGCGAAACAGATGATAGGGCATGTCGCGCCAGCGCTCGCCGAAGTCGTCCAGCATTCCGGTACCGGGCACGATGATGGTGTCGAAGCGTCTTGCCGCCTGGATGGTCCAGACCCATTCCCGGACGCGGAATAAAATCCGCAGGCTGAGTTTGTTCGCCAGCCTCAGCCAGCGGTTCTGCGGCGCTGAACATTGGATCGGCAAGGTGGGGAGGCCGAACCGGGCCTCTACGCTGTCCGGTCCGTTGCAAATCACATGCAGCTCGGCGTCGGGACAGTCCGAACGGAGAAAGTGGACGAAGCTTTCCATTGATCCGTCATTGCCCAGATTGCCCGAGCCGAACAACCCGAAAATGCCGATCTGTGGCCGGGCGGCAGGCGATGCGCCAAGGACGTCCGCGCCGCCGCGCCGCCCGCCCCGGAGACGCGCCGTCAGGGCCGAGGTGCCTGATTGCAGGTGCAATGGCTGCGGCGCCGGTACGCCATCGGACATGTCCGATGTGCTGGAGCGGTTCGAGGTGGTGTCTGATGGTGCGGTCATTGGACTTGGTGCAGCCTTTGCGAGAGACGGGTCAATTCGGTATTCGGCTTAAGCGGCCGCGCTTCGCGACCTGTTCGCACGTCCTCGCCGGATTTGCTCTCCGGCATTTTGCTTAGGCCTTCCTACTTATGCGGAGCGGGCCAGATCGCCATGATAGTGTGGCTCGGTGTGCGAGGCCTCCACCACCTCGCAGAACCGCCGAAATTCCGTCTGGACCTCGAACATCATGCCCGGCGCATCGCCCTCATGATCGCCGCGCTCCAGCCGCTCCACGGTGCGGAGCAGCCGTTTGGCGCCGGCCGTGCACGCACTGCTCTTGATGGCGTGGAGCGCGTCGCCGATCTGCTGGCTGCGCCGCGCCGCAACGCCCTGGCGCAGCAGCTCCAGATTGCGGCTGACATCGCGTTTGAAGCTGGCAACGAAATGATTTTCGAACTTTTCTTCGCCGAAGAGCTGGCGAACGAAGGCGATGCGGGCGTCATCGGCAACCGGCTCGTCCAAGGGCTCCGTCTCGGCATTTTTGGCCGCAGCGGCGTCGCCCCTCGCGGAGGCGTTCTGCGCGTCGGCGACCACGCCGCGCAGCTGTTCGAGCGTGACCGGCTTGCCCACGACCTCGTCCATGCCGGCGCGCAGACACTCCTGTCGGGTCCGCTCCGAGACGTCCGCCGTCAGTCCGATCACCGGGATGCGCGCGCCGCTGCCCAGCCCACTCTTATAGGTCCGGCATGCCTCGATGCCGCTCATGCGGGGCATGTTGACGTCGAGAAACGCCATCTCCGCCTCGCCTTCCAGCAGATGATGAAGCGCGTCCTCGCCGGTCTCGGCAAGGATCACCCGGTGCCCGTCCAGCTCCAGCATGCGCTGGGTGACGTCGCGGTTGAGCGCATTGTCGTCGGCGACCAGAACGGTCAACCGCCGCACGAGCGCGGTCACGGCAACGGGTTCGGCGTCGAATTGCTGGGTCACGCGCCAATGCCAGCGCCCGATCGTTGCGATCATCGCCTCCAGTTCGCCATGCTGCGACGGCGTCACCACCGCGCTCGCGGCGCTCGCGATTTCGCCGGCGGGATCGGGGATGCCGCTTAGCACGATGAGCGCGGGTGGGCGCTCTTCCCCCGTCAGCAGGGTCCGCAGGCTCGTACACGTTTCCTCTTCCGCCTGCTCGATGTCGATGACCACGACATGCGCCGACAGCGGCGGCTTGCCTTCCGCAGGGTGGGCCAGGAGCTCCGCGGCGCCGGGCGCCGATGCGGGGGGCGGTCGTCCCGGCGGCGGTGAAAGCCACAAGACCGGCGCGGCGTGAGCGAGCGGTGCGGGCAGGGTCTCACCCCCGGCGGCGGCCTCGACCGTCACCGGCAAGCGAGCCCAGAAACGCGACCCTTCCCCAAGCCGGCTTTCACATCCGAGGCTGCCCCCGAGCAATTCGGCCAGCGAACGGCACATGGACAGGCCCAGCCCGACGCCCGGTTCGGTCAATGCGCGATGGTCGTCGCCCCGCACGAAACGGTCGAAAATGCGTGCTTGCGCTTCCGGTGAAATGCCGTCGCCCGTATCGCGCACCTCGATCAGCAGCTCAGGATGCCGCGTGCCCTGCGTGACCCCAACGGTCAGCCAAACGCTGCCTGACCTGGTATATTTGACGGCGTTGGTAACGAGGTTGAATGTGATGGTCTGGATGTGGTCCGGATCGGAACACATCGCGGCGGGCAGCGCCGAGGCGAAGCGGACGTGAAACGCCAGGCCCTTCTGCCGCGCCAGCGGATCGATGATCGCCTTCACCTCGGCGAGCATGTCCAGCATGTCGAAAGACCGGTCGCGCCGCTCCGCCGCGCCGCTTTCGATGCGCTGGAAGTTGAGAATGGTATCGACCATGCGCAAAAGCCGCCCGGCGGCGAGCTCGGTCGAAACCGCGCTGAAGCGCTCCTTGCTGCTGGTGGCGGTGATCCGGGAAAGTTGCGCCAGGCCCAGTATGGCGTTCAGCGGCGTGCGCAGCTCATGACTCATCATCGACAGAAATTCGGTCTTGGCGCGGCTCGCGGCTTCGGCCTCGTTCGTGGCGGCGCGCAAACTCCTGATGAGTTTGGCGACATAAAACGGGATCGCGACGATCGCCAGCGTCAGGCCGGCCGAGAACTGCCAGGCATCCCGCCAATACGGCGTCAGCATCGCCATGACGATGAAGCAGCCCGCATTGGCCGCGATGGCGCCATACATATAGCCCAGGCCAAAGCGAAACCCGTTGCCGAGCGTCACCCAGATATAGACCGGGAAGAACATAGCGGCCGACCGCTCGCCGAAGCCGAGCAGCAGGCTGAGCGACATCGCGTCGGCGCAGATCGACGCCGTCCGCCGTTCCAGCCGCCGATGCGGCCATAGCGCCAGATGCACCAGAAACCCGGCGCCGAACGTCCAGGCGCCGAGCAGCAGCACGACGATAACCGCCGCCGACCGCGCGTCATGGTTTTCGAGCAGATAGGAAATCGCGGCATAGGTTGTGATGACGAAGCCGAGGGCGAAGCGGACGACGATCTGGTCGAATTCCAGCGTCTCGGTCCGGCGTGCCCTGGCGATCGCGCTGCAAAACCGCCGCCAGGACGAGGCGAGGCGGCGCGAGTGGAGCTGCAGGGCGGGCGGGGGAGCGGGCAAGGGTCAACCGCCTTCCGGCGTTTGCGCCGATGCTGGGGCCTGCGGCGGTTCCGCGTCCGCGAGCGCGCTCGGCGGCAAAACGATGCGCACCGCGGTGCCGGTCTTTTTCGCGCTGTCGATTTCGAGCCGGCCGCCGAGCAGCGTCATCAGGCCGATCGAGATGGGCAGCCCCAGCCCGGTGCCCGGATGCTCGCTACTGATGAAGGCCGATGTCGAAAGCTGGCCGAATTCGGTGACCGCCAGCGCGAGTTCCGCCTCATCCATGCCGCTGCCCTGGTCGGTGACCGTCATCACCAGCCCGTCGGGCGCCGCGTCGGCCACGGCTATGCGGATCGCGCCGCCCTCCATGCTGTTATTGGCGTTGGTCACAATGTTGAGGAACACCTGGATCAGCTTCTGCTGGTCGGAGCGGAGCGCCAGATCAGGAATGCCGTCCAGCTCAAGCCGGTTGCCGCGCTGATCCAGCTGGCTTTTCAGCAGGCTTTTGACGCTGGCAAGGCAGCGGCTAAGCGAAAACCGGTTGAGCCGCACGACATGACGGTTCGCCTCGATCTGCGAAAAGTCGAGAATCTCGTTGATGATCGTCAGCAGATGCCCGGCGCTCGACTGGATGTCGCCGACATATTCGCGGTAGCGGTCGTTGTTCAGCGGGCCATGGATTTCGCTGTGGATCGCGTCGGTGAAACCGATGATCGCATTGAGCGGCGTCCTGATCTCATGCGTCATGTTCGACAGGAAGGCGCTTTTCGCCCGGTTGGCGACTTCGGCCTCGTCCTTGGCCTTCCTGAGGGATTGCTCGGTGTCCTTCAATTGGGAAATTTCGATCCCGGTGTAGACGGTCAGCCCTTCCTTCAGCCGCCCCCCGGCCGGTTTGGCGATGACGAGAAAGGTCTGCTCGCGTCCGTCCGCGCGCTTCAGGCAGAGTTCGGCGCTGCGGGGCCAGTGGCCTTGCGAGGACATGCCGGCCGCGGCGCCGTTCACCTCGGCCGCCAGCCCCTGCACCCGGCGGAGTCCTTCTTCGCCCTCGACGCCAAGAAGATCGAAACAATATTGATTGGCGAAAACGCCCTCGCCGTCGGCGCTTACGGCGAACACCAGCGCCGGAACGCAGTCGATGATGCTCATGAAGCGGTGCCGGGTCTGCATCGATTCATACCGCGTTTCGACCAGCTCGCTGCGCAGCGACAGGCTTTGCGAGCGCAGGATCTTCTGATGCTGGCTGAGCCGCAGAAGATTTCTGGTGCGCGCCTTGAATTCCACGGTGTCCAGCGGGACCATCAAAAAGTCCGTGGCGCCGGCCAGCAGGGCGCGGTGGCGCTTTTCGGTTTCGCTGTGGCTCGACACCACGATCACGGGGATATCCTGTAGCGCCGGTATTTGCCGCAGCGCCTCCAGGAACTCGGCCGCGTTCATGCCCGGCATGTTGAAATCGGTGATAACCAGATCCGGCGGGTCTTCGCTGAATGCAACCAGGGCGCGTTCCGCCGAGGGGAATGTGGCGACGCGTTTTATCTCCGGCAGCAGACCAGCCAGATGTTCCAGAAAGGTCCGGTTGCTTTCAAGATCGTCGACAATAGCGACGAGGGAGCCGGACGCGGTTGCCGTTTGCTCCTTGCGAAGTACATCCCCGATCTTCCCAGTCTCATGATACGCAATCGACATGGGAAAGCACCGCAACACCTGTTCGGCCATAGTGCGTTTATATAGCCGGTTTACACGATCATCAAAATTATACGGCCCGGTTGGCAAAGGTTGGATGAAGTTGCAATTTCTATTTCGAGTTAAGTTTAAGCAATTTCCTGTCCACGCTGGCCGCCGGCTGCGGGTGATGTGCTCATATGGCGAAAAATTCTCTTCCCACCCGTGCAGGCTTGGAACAGAATGCACTACCTAGGGTTGTGTATGCAAATTCCGGCATTAAAGAGGGACAATGCGCATTTTGATGGACGGCAACAGCTACACCTGGCCGGTCCAGCCGCTTGTCGGCACCGCCGTTTCTGCGGCGGGCAGCCGGCCGCCGGCTCCGCTCTCTTCGCAGCCATCGGCGATGAAATTGGCCAGCACCCTCGCCGCCCTCGACCTCGCCGAGCTGAAGCTGGAGATCGATGCGGATCTGGGGGCCGTCTGGTGCTTTCAACAGCATTTGGCGGGCGGCAGCTTCGTGCCGCGTCTGCTCAACGACATCAGGGCCGTACAGCGCGCGCTTCAGGATTTCCATCGCGACGCGCCGGCCGAAGCCGCCGAGACGGCGCGCTTTCTAATCTGGGCATCCGGCATGAGGGGCATCTTCAATCTCGGCGGCGATCTGAAATATTTCGAGCAGCTTGTCAGGCAGCATGATTACGCCCGGCTGAAAGCATATGCGCTGTGCTGCATCGATGTGTGCTTCATGAATTACAGCGCCCTGCATTCGCCCATGCTGGTCGGGTCGCTGGTAGCGGGCGATGCGCTGGGCGGCGGCATGGAATCGGCTCTGTCCTGTGATTTCATCCTCGCCGAAGAGCAGGCAAAGTTCGGTCTCCCGGAAATGCTCTACGGTCTTTTTCCCGGCATGGGGGCATATTCGTTCCTCATGCGCCGTGTCGGGCAGGCGAGGGCGGAGACCTTCATCCTCGAGGGCAACCTGCACAGCGCCGGCGATCTTCACGCGCTGCAACTTGTTGACAAGGTGGTCCCGAAGGGCACCGGACGGCATGAGATGGACCGGCATCTGGTGAAGCTGTCCCGCCGCTTCAACGCGACGCTGGCCATGTACAATGCGCGCCGGCGCAGCTTTCCGATCACCTTTCAGGAAATGGCGGATATCGCCGAGGAGTGGGTGTCGGTGGCATTGCGGCTGTCCGACACCGATCTGCGCCGCATGCAAAAGCTGGCCGCCGCGCAAGGCAATCGGTTGCGGTCGGTGACGCAGGCCACGGCGCGTTGATGGCGCCGCTGCGCCGCTCTAGACTAGGTGAGCTGCTTCGGGGAACCCCGGAATCGTGTATAGGGCGTGCTGGTCTCGTCCAGATCAGCGGGGTTGGGTCCTGGATCGTCGGGCGGGCGGTCGGGGACGAAGATTTTCGGCTCGACCTTGGTCAACGGCTTGGGCTGGGCCGCCGCAGGGAGCGGCTGGGCCGGCGGCTGGGCGGCGAGCTGCTGGGACACGGCGGCAGCAAGCTCGCCGCTGGCCGGCTTTTCCTCACGCGTCGCGGCGCTTTTCTCAACGGCGGCCGCCTTCGGACTTCCCTGATTGTCCTTGACCCGCGCTGGCGGCGGGGGTGGGGTTGGCGTCGCTGCGGCGCTCTGTCCAGCGGTTTTCTCGGCAGGCGGCGCTTTCTTGGCGGCGGGCGCGTCCTCAGCCGTCACCGTGATGGTCACAGGACGCGCGGCCGCAGCATCCTTGGCCGCCGGCTCGACGATCTCGGCATCCGTCACCTTGAGCGCCACACCCTCCAGTTCCTGGCCCAGCGCCGAAACTTCATCCAACAGCGCATCGGCTATCCCGGCGCGCGACTGGTCGGGCGGAACGCGCCATTCGAACGCATCCAGGGCACCTGTCACCGGAGAGATCGGAGCCCATTCGTTCGAGACGACGCCATCCGCCATCCAGACCGCATCGCGCGGCGCCCTGACGGCGCGGGCGAGCCATTCGCGCACCCGGCCCGCATCCCGTTTCTCGCCGCCTTCGATCCGCGCCATCAGCGCGCAAACCTTGGCGCTGGGATTTTTGACGATGAGCGGCTGGAGTGCGGCACGCGCTTCCGCCCACTCGCGCGCATCCACCGCGGCGGAGGCTTGCGCCATGCGCGCTTCGACATGGTCGGGCGTCAGCACGATCAGCGATTTGATCCGCGCCAGCCTGTCGCGCGGCGAATCGCCGGGGCGCGCATAGGCGTAGCCAAGCGCCAGGTCGGGATGCGGATTATATTGCCAGGTGCGCGCCAAAACCCGCGCGGCCTTATAAGCATTGCCTTGCCCGGCGAGAATGCGCCCCGCGATCGTCGCGGCGGGAACCAGATCCGGCGCGATCCTGTGCGCTTCGGTCGCGAGTTCCACCGCTCTGCCGGCTTGCTGGGCCGCCTCCAGATCCATCGCCTGTGCGGTGAGCAGGACGGCCCGCCGCCGGTCGGCGGTCTTGCGGTCCAGATGCCGGTGATTGCGCGCCACGGCCAGCGTTTCGAGCGCGCCCTGCCAATCGCGTGACCGGCACTGCATGTCGAACAACGCGTGCACCGGCCAGGGCAGCGCCGGATTGAGCGACATGGCGCGCGCCGCGAATTGATGCGCGGCCTCGCTCTCGCTGTCGCGGCTGGCTTCCAGGAACAGGCCGCGCAGGCCCAGCAGCCGGGTGTCGGAATGGTCGGACATCGCCTCGAAGATGCGCTGTGCGGTGCGGCGGTCGCCGCTGAGCTGCGCCGATTGCGCGCGCAGCAGATCGGTTAACGGCTCCCTCGGCAGGGCGCGGCGGGCTTCGATGGCATAGCGGGCGGCAAGCAATTCATCGCCGGCCCCGACCGCGAAGATGCCCTTGCGCAGCGCCTCATAGCCGCGCTCGCGCCGCTTCTTTTTCATATGCCGCCGCAGCCGGCGTGGCCCGGATGCCATCCGGCTGACGAAGCTGAACACGAAGAGCAGCAGGCCCAGGGCAATGAGCCCGGCCACCGTGACCCAGAACAGCGGAATTTCGATCTGATAGCTCAGCCAGTTGATCGTCAGCTCGCCCGGCCGGTCGGCAAACCATGCCAGCCCGACCGCGACAGCCGCGACCAGAAGCAGATAGACAAGCGCCCGGACCATCAGCCCCCCCTTTTGGCCTGATCTTCGCCGCCAAGCGCGGTGAGCAATGTCGCCTCGACGCGCGCCAAGGTTTCATCGGCGGCGCGTCTGGCCTTCAATTTCTCCAGCCAGGGCGAAAAGGCCAGCGCGGCGTCGCCCTTGAGCTGAACCGCCTCCTGAATGGCGCCGGCCAGATCGCCCGCGTTCAGGTGGTGCTCGACGCGCGCCAGAATCGCCCGGGTGGTGTCGCCGGGCACGTCGCCCTTGCGCCGGACGCGGATAAAGGATTTGGCCTTGGACCAGAGTTCGCTGGCGGTGGATTGGTCGGTGGGCTGGTTTTCGGCATCAAGCGCTGCGTTGGCCGCCGCATCGAAATCGGCGCTGAGCTGTTCGACGCTCGGGATACCCTGCTCGCGGCGCGCATCGAGCGCTCCAAGATCGAGCGGCACGGGCGACATTTGCGTCACAGAACGCAATTCGGCGGCATAGGGCCGCCCCTCATTGGCCGCACGGCGCAGATTGTAGAAGGATACGGCGAGCGCGGCCGCCTTGCTGTTGGTCTGCAAGTCCGTCTGCGTCTTGGCGACACCGTTCAGCTTGCCTTCCAGGTCGGCGATCTTGGCATTCAGCGGATCGAGCGCGTCCGTCGAGAGGGTTCCGCCTGACGGGCGGCTCTCGACACGCGCCAAACGCTCAGTGAGGGCGGCGAGCTGCTGCTTTGCCGCGCGGCCGTCTTCGGCACCGGCCGCGAATTGTCCGATCTTGGCGCTTGCCTCGCCCAGCGATTTCTCCAGCGCCCCAATCCGCTGCTCCGACTTGACGATCTGCGCGTGCATCAGCGCGGCGTCCGCCACGCCGTTCGCCGGCGGCGTTCCCTGGCTGATACCGGAGTAATAGGCGATGATGAAAGCGACGATGGCCCCGAGCCCGCCCGCCGCCATATGGCTGAGAAAACCGTGCAGACTGACGTCGCTGGCGCCGCCCGATGCCGGTCCCTCAAGGGCCAGCCGCTCCGGGCCTGTTTCCTCGTCATCGCGCAGTTTCGCGCCGTCCGAATCCGCCGCGCTCGGCGAGGAAACATCGCTCGCTTCCAAGTCGAGCGTCGCATAGGGCCGCTGTTCCGTTCCGCCCATTTTCGGATCGCCGTTTTCAGGTCCGTTCTGTGTCGTCATGGCTTTATGCTCTTCGAAAGACTTGATCGCCAAGCCCGATCCGGCGCCAACATAGAGGGGTAAAGATTAACGTTTACCAAGCACTTCCTGCAAATCGGCAAGCGCCTGGCCGCCGAAAGCTGCCGGGCCGATCAGGTCCATAAGATCCGCTTCGGTCGGCGCGGGCGCGACTTTGATGGTGAGATCCTCGAACTGTTGCAGCGGCTGCGCAACCGCGTCAGAATAACAATACCACGTTACGCCGGCGGCTTCGCGCTGAAGCTTGAACTGTTTGATTGCCTTGGCACAGATCGCCGCGGTACGCGCGGACATCAGCACGGTGCCATCGACGCCCGAGCGCAGCGCTTCGGCAAAGCTGGTGAGTGTCCGTCCGTCCGCTTCGCGCGCTTCATAGATGATGACGCGGGGCACGGCAAAGCCCTTGGCCTTCAGCGGCGTTTCCAGATCGAAGGCCAGATGCTGGCCGGTGAGATAGAGCAGCGGCCCGGATTCGGGCGCGGCCGAATAGGTAATGATCGGGATGAGGTCTTTCGCCGCGCCATCGCCCGCGACCACACGGGTAAAGCCGAGTTCGTCCGCGAACATGGCCGTGCTGTCGCCGACGCAAAACACCAGAATGGCCTTCGCCTTCTCGAAGGCCATGTTGCGGGACAGTCCGCGCAGCGCGTTGCGGCTGGTGGCGATCAGTCCCTGGACGCCGTCGAGCCGTAGCGGCGTGAGGCGCGGAAATGCCACCTCCATGAGCGGCCGGATGATGGTCTCGTGACCGAGAGCCTCGAAGTTGGCCGCCTGTCGCCGCGAATCTTCGGCGGGTCGGGTGAAGAGCAGTCTCATATCAAAGCTCCCTATGCAGAAACCCTGGGCCGGCTGCCCTGAGCAGCTCGCGCGCGGCGTCGACACCTATCGCTGTTGCGTCGGACGGTGTGCCGGTCCGCTGCGTCGCGTGCGATTTGCTGCCGTCCGGTAAAAGAATCTCGCCGCGAAAATCCAGGTTCCCGCCCGAGAGTGTCGCCAATCCGGCGATCGGCGTGCGGCAGGAGCCGTCCAGTTCGGCGAGGAAGGCGCGCTCGGCCTGGACGCAGATGCTGGTTTGCTGATCGTGCAGCGGCGCCAGCACCTCCTGCATGCGCGTGTCGCCGATGCGCGTCTCGATGCCGATCGCGCCCTGAGCGATGGCGGGCAGCATTTCGTCGGTTTCGATCATCGCGGTGATGCGGTCCTCAAGCCCGAGCCGGCGCAATCCGGCGGCCGCCAGCAAGGTGGCGTCGGCATCGCCGTCGGCCAGCTTGCGCAGCCGGGTGTCGACATTGCCGCGATAGGTGATCACGTTCAGGTCAGGCCGAAGCCGTTTCACCTGCGCCTGCCGCCGCAGCGAGGAGCTGCCCAGCACCGCGCCATGCGGCAGCGCATCCAGCCGCGCCACTTTGAGGCTGATAAAGGCGTCGCGCACATCTTCGCGCGGCAAAAGGCAGGAAATCTCCAAGCCCTCGGGCAGCTTTGTCGGCATGTCCTTCATCGAATGGACGGCGACGTCGATATCCTCGGCGATCAGCGCCTCTTCGATTTCCTTGGTGAACAGCCCCTTGCCGCCGAAAGCGGAGAGCGGCTTATCGGTGATGATGTCACCGCTGGTCTTGATGATCACAATTTCGAAATTATCTTCGCTCAGCCCATGGGCCGCTATCACCCGGTCGCGCAGTTGATGCGCCTGCACCAGCGCCAGCTTGCTGCCGCGTGTGCCGATTCGGATTGCCGTTTGCGTTTTCGCTTCGCTTCGCATGACTTTACCTTGGCCGCGCTGCCCGGCAGGCCTATGGTCCCCGCCAGGGATGACGCGCCAGCATTACAACGGCGATGCCCATTAAGCCACGCAAAATGACAGTGTCCAACAGCCCACTTCACATCCTTGGCATCGAAACCAGCTGCGATGAAACCGGCGCGGCGGTGGTCGAACGGCGCGGCGCCGGATCGGGCGTGATCCGCGCCAATCTGGTGCGCTCGCAATTGAAGGAACATGCCGCGTTCGGCGGCGTGGTTCCCGAGATCGCGGCGCGCGCGCATGTCGAAGTGCTGGACGGTCTTATCGCGGCGGCGATGCGGGAGGCGGGGCTGGGGTTCGGTGATCTCTCGGCGGTGGCGGTCACGGCGGGGCCAGGCCTGATCGGCGGGCTGCTGGTTGGCGTAATGACGGCCAAGGCCATCGGCCTCGTCCACGGCGTGCCGGTCATCCCGGTGAACCACCTCGAAGGCCACGCGCTGACGGTGGGGCTGACCGAAGGCGTCGCACCGCCCTATCTATTGCTGCTGGTCTCCGGCGGGCATACGCAGCTCCTCGCCGTGCATGGGATCAGCCGCTATGAGCGGCTCGGCACCACGCTCGACGATGCGCTGGGCGAGGCCTTCGACAAGACCGCCAAGCTTCTGGGGCTGGGCTTTCCCGGCGGGCCGGAGGTGGAACGCTGGGCGGCGGGCGGCGACCCGAAGCGGTTTGCCCTGCCGCGCCCGATGCTGGGCCGCGCCGAGCCGCATTTTTCCTTCTCCGGGCTGAAGACGGCGCTGCGGCATGAGGCGCGCCGTCTGGAACCGCTCGGCAACACCGATATCGCCGATCTTTGCGCCTCTTTCGAGCAGGCCATTGCCGAATCCATAAGCGACCGGATAAAAACCGCCATGGCGATCTACAAGCGATTGCTCCCGGCGGGGTCTGCCTTGCGGCTTGTCGCGGCGGGAGGCGTCGCGGCCAACAAAAGGCTGCGCGCCGTGCTGAACGCCCTCGCGTCGGCGAACGGCTACAGCCTGCATTTACCCCCACTTGCGCTTTGCGGGGACAATGCCGCCATGATCGCCTGGGCCGGTGCCGAACGGCTCGCACGGGCCTTGCCCTATGAGCGCGATTTCGCGGCGCGGGCGCGCTGGCCCTTGGACGACAAAGCGCCGAAAGCGATCGGCGCCGGCGTTAAAGCCTGATAATCACGGATGTGAGGACTATGATGGCGGACTATCAGAGTGTGGGAATCATTGGCGCAGGCGCCTGGGGCACGGCCCTTGCCATCGCCGCGCGCCGTGCCGGACGCGATGTCGTGCTCTGGGGTTATGAGCGCGAGACTGTCGACGAAATCAACCACGAGCACAGCAATCACATCTATCTGCCCGGCGTGACGCTGGAACGCGGCATCCGCGCCACGTCGAAGACCGCTGACGTGGCGGCCGCCGATCTGATCCTGATGGTGGTGCCCAGCCAGTTTTTCCGCAGCGTCGCCGGGGAATTCCAGCGCCATATCGGCGCCAAGCCGGTGATCATCTGCACCAAGGGCTTCGAGGAAGACACCGGCAAGATGATGGCTGATGTCGTCGCCGAGGCGCTGCCTGAGGCGGTGCCCGGCGTTCTGGCAGGCCCCAGCTTTGCCGGCGAGATCGCGCGCGGTCTGCCCGCCGCGCTGACGCTCGCGACGCGGAGCGAAGACACAGGGCACGCCGTCGCCAATTCGCTCGGCAGCCGCTCGCTCCGGCTATATTGGACGAACGACATGCTCGGCGCGCAGCTCGGCGGTGCGGTCAAGAACGTGGTGGCTATCGCCTGCGGCATCGTTACGGGACGCGAACTTGGCAGCAATGCTCAGGCGGGCCTGATGACGCGCGGCTTTGCCGAACTCAGCCGCTTCGGCACCGCGATGGGCGCGCGGCCTGAAACGCTCACCGGATTGTCCGGCCTTGGCGATCTGATCCTGACCTGTTCCAGCGAACAGTCGCGCAACATGTCGCTCGGCAAGGCACTGGGTGAGGGCAGGGCGCTGGCCGACATTCTCGGCGCGCGCCGATCCGTTAGCGAAGGCGCCCATTCCGCCGCCGCCGCCGTCGCGCGCGGCCGCGAATTTGGCGTCGAGCTGCCCATCTGCGACGCGGTGCGCGCCATCCTTGCCGGGGAAACATCGGTCGACGAGGCCATCACCGCGTTGCTGTCGCGCCCCTTCCGGAGCGAGGCTGAGCAGCATGCGGGCACCCTGACCGCCAAGCTTGATAGGCGTCGCCGAAGTTCTGGCTGAGGTCGCGTTCCTCAAAGCGCATGGCAATCAGGATATAGAGCGTGAATCCGCCCGCCATCAGCGCGTGTCCAACGGTTAGATGCGGTGTCATCCACAGGCCAAGCAGCACGCCGGCATACATGGGGTGCTTCATCCAGTCATAGAGCCAGTTGGTCTTCAGCGTCAGTGGCGGCGTCGCGCGGCGCCCGTACCAGGCACGCGCCTGGCGGATGCCGAGCAACTCGAAGATGTTGAAACTGATCCCGGAGGCCAGCAGCAGCGCCCATCCGGCGGCGAACAGCGCCCACATCACGCCTTCGCCTGCGCCCGACACATGCCAGATCACAGTAGGGATCGGCTGCCAGAACGCGACCATGACAAAGCCCACGAGGCTCGCCGCCATCACATAGAAGGAGCGTTCCAGGCCCTTCGGAACGATACGCGTCCACCGTTCCTTGAACCTAGGGCGCGCCATCGCCGAATGCTGCAGGCCGAACAGCGCGACGAGGCCTAGATCGATGAGGGCGGCGGCAAATGGGGCGCTCTCATGTCCCACATCCATCGATGGGCTCACCCAAGGCGCCGACAGGCTGGGCATGTTGCCGAGGAAAATCACGAGATAGGTAAAGAAGGCGAAGGTCGTAATGAAGGCCAGCCACCCCAAGGCAAGACCCGCCGCGCGGATGCCGAAATTGGATGGAAATGTCTTTCGCATGGCTGAAGGCCTCCCAACACGCCGTCAGCGAAACAACTTGCGGAAATCCGGGAATGTTCCCGCTTGGCGGGTGCCCTGAATTGCCCAATCGGGCGAGAGCCTTGCCATGCAGCCGCGCCTGGAGTATTTTCTGCCCATGACCCGGACATCTTGCACGCTCCTTGGACTTCGAATTAACGGCCCGGCCGCCTGAGGGCGCCGGGGATACCGCTTCCCATTCGATTTCAAGGCCTTTGCAAGGATGATCTCATGTCCGCCCAGATGGCGCCGCTTGACGCGGCCGACCGCGTTCCCGCGAAAACCTATTTCTTCATGACCGGCGAATCCGGGGCCGATCTTTTGCCCCGCGTTCTGATGCCCTTCACCAAGCTCGGCCTCGTGCCTTACCGGGTGCACACCTCCACCGAACATGGTGCGGGCGAGGAAATGTCGCTGGAGCTGCGCTTCAGCGCGCTCCCCTCCGGCACCGGCGAACAGCTCGCGGCGCGCTGCCGCGCGGTCATCGGGGTGCGCACTGTCATGACGGTCGCGGAGGGCTGACCGTCTCCGGCATGCCTCGGTTTGGCCCTGATACAAAGAAAAGGCGAGCCGCCTTAGGCTCGCCATAGGATCACACTTTTGGGGAACACCTGTTGTCTCAAGCCCCGAACAGAGGAAGTCCCGGGGGGCGGGGCTCAACAACCCTGAAAGAACCGGGACAAGAGACAACGATTGATATTCTAGCGAGCAATAAGGCAGCGCAAAGGGCAAACTGGGGCGCTTTCGTGATCTTTGTTGCAATTTGTTTCAAGCCGCTGGCCGGGCGCGGGGCGAACTGTGGCCGTTCCCTCGCGGATCGTGTCGCTCCAGGTGGTTTCTCTTGGGCGAAGTCGCCGCGTGGGGCTTGATCTTTCGGCGTACCGCCGCGATGATATCCGGGTTTACGAGACGGGAGCGCGATGAGCGAAACAGACCCCATAGTTTTCAGCCCCGCCGGCGAAAGCTTTTCCCGGCCGGGCTTTGCAGGAGCCGCATTCGGGCGTCCTCACATTATCACCTTCGATCGCCGCGAGCTGGACCAGATCCTGTCCATCTATGGCTGTCGCGTCGCTGAAGGGGAATGGCGCGATTACGCCATCGACATGCTGCGTGACCGGGCCGTGTTCTCCATCTTCCGCCGCGCGGCGGAGGCGCCGCTTTACCGGATCGAGAAAACGCCCAGGCTCGCCCGGCGGCAGGGCGCGTTCAGTGTCGTCGCCGCAACCGGCCTGATCCTGAAGCGCGGCCATGAGCTGTGCCGCGTGCTGCGCGTGTTCGACCGGAGCCGGCTGCAACTGGTCAAAGCCTGACGGCTCGGGCGCGCGCAGGTGCCTTACTGTCGATGCGGCGGCGGACCCGAGAGGCGCAGCACGAAGCCGATCACTTCGGCGACCGCCCGATAGAGCTCTCTCGGAATATGCTGATCCAGCTCCACGCGTGAGAGCGCCTGCGCCAGCAAGGCGTTGCTCTCCACAGCCACGCCATGCGCCTCGGCGTTGGCGATGATCGTCTCGGCCACGGCGCCCTGGCCCTTCGCCGTCACGCGTGGCGCGGCGTCCTTTCCGTGCTGATATTGCAGCGCGACGGCGATGGGGCGTGGCTCGTTCCGGTCGTCTTCATCCATGCGGGTGCTGCCTCATCGTTCCGCCAAAGGCGCGCCCTGCGCGATCTTCACACCGTCGAGCCTGAGATCGGACGCCTGCAGCGCCTGGCGCAATTGGGGCGCATTCTCCCTGAAGCGGTCCGCCGTATCCTGGCGCTCAGCCCAGAGCTGCACGCCGATATGGCCGTCGATCAGCGAAATCGCGGAATGCACCATGCCGAGCGGTCCGGCTTCGGCGGCAAAGCGCACCGTCCATTGCGACGAGTTAGGCATGTCGCTTTCCCGCCCGGCGGGCTCCTCATCTCGCGTGACATGAAGCCGCAACGGCATCGGGTTGCCGGGCAGGAAGATCGGGATCTCCACGGTAAAAGCCGCCGTCCTTTCCGCTTGCCCGTGGCCCCCGGCGGCCCCGGACGAGACGTGAACCTGGCGAAATTCGGGGCTCTCCACCCGTGCGCCTTGATCCGCCGCGCCTTCCGGGGCGTGCGGGCCGTTCCCGGCGAGGGCCACGGAGAGCATCGTATCGTCGGCGCCCTGTGGGCGAGGTGTGCCCGGAGGATGGGCCGGCGTCACCTCGGCGACCGGCTCAACCGGCATGGCGGGCGGCAGAATTTGCCCAGGCGCTGGTTCGGTGGCGGAGCTGGCATCGAACATCGCTTGAACGGTCGCGGTCTGCGCCTGGGCGCGGATGAGCGCCGTCAGCCCCTGGGGCAGCGGAATCCGGGGTGCCGGAATGGTGTTCGGCAGCAGTTCCGGCGGGTTGGGCTGCGCCTGGGCGGCAGGCGCCGTCGTTTCATTCGGGCTCTGCGCGGTTTCAGCGGCCGGATTGGGGTTCAGCTCGGCATCGACGATGGCGGCGGCCTGCGCTCGCGCTGGCGACGTCGAGGCGAAATTCTGCGGCGGCGCCGCAACCGGAGCATGGTCCAGCGCGGCTTCGACGTTCAGGGCATGTATTCTGGCGAGCGCGGCCTTGACCGGTTCGGCAAGAACGGCAGCCGCCCGCTGCGGCGCGTTCGCCGGGATCAAGACCCGAGGCGCGTCCCTGATCGCCCCCTGGACGATCAACCGCAATTGCCCGTCGCTTCGCTCGGCCCGCAATGTCAGCGCCGCGCCGACGGGCAACGGCTTGTTGGTCGTCACCAGCAGCGTCTTGCCGTTGATTGTGAGGTTAGCCAGCGTGTCGGACAAGGCGGCCGTCACTTTGGCCTCCACGATGCTTCCGTCGCGCAAGCCATCCACAGGACTGACCGCTCGCGGCGCCTCAGGGGCAACAGGCGTGATCGGTGTTAGGGCCATGCATCGCCGCGCTTATGAAAGCCGAGCCCGGCGGCCTGCTCAGGGCCGCTGCTCCCATCCATTATTTGCGGCGCGGCTGACGCCAGGCTTACCGGACCCGCGCGAGGACGTGGCTCAAGGCGCCCGCACGCGCCGTCAGCACTTCTTGAAGTAGCGATAGGTATCGGGCGCGCGCATCCAGATGAAATCCGTCTTCAGCCCACCATGCCTGTTGATCCAGCCCGTGATGTCGGCCGCATAGGCGTGCCGAAGCGTATCGGTCGCGCTCGGTATTTTTGCCAGATGGAAGCCGAACGAAGCGTTCGGCGTGACGCAGATCTTGTTGCGGGGAATGTGGCCGAGCAGCACGGTGCACGCCGATTGGCACGGCCCGACGATCTTCACATTGACGCCGCGCGCGGCGAGCCCGGCCCAGCGCTGGTCATATTGGGCAACCCGGCCGCCGTGATTGTCATTCACGATGATCGTCTCGGCCCATACCGGCGCGGCCGACAGCAGGAGCGCGGCGGCGGCCATTATCAGAGTCCTGGATGCCATGAAAACTCCCATAGAAAACGCGCCGGGAAGGCGCCTCCCCAAGGCTGGGGCCTTCTCGGTTCCGGTTGGATCGGAACGAACCCCCGATGCCAGTATCTTGCATTTTCGCCGCTGGAGCCAGCGCCCGTTTTCTGGAAAATCACCCGCCGCCTGAGCCGGCGTGGCGCGCTGAAGGCCAAAGAGCCCGCCGGACAAGGGAGGAGGATGTCCGGCGGGTTGCGATCAGCCACAGCATCTTGTCGCGGGCGGCAAGGTTGTCGTGGCAAGCCGCATGAGTTCCGCTTGCCGGCGCGTACCCGTCTTCGCAAACAGGCCGCGCAAATGCGTTTTCGTCGTATTGGCGGACACACCCAGGGACTGCCCCGCTTCGAACACCGTCATGCCCTCGGCAAGCATTTCGAGCAGCCGCCTCTCGGCCCTGGTGACGCCGTAGCAGCGGGTGAAGAACTCCACCGAAATCGTGCTTTCATGTGTGAGCTCCCGCGTGACGAAAACCGCGCGCTGTCCTCCGCAGGGCGCAAGCGACTGGCTGCACGCTGAGCTGAGCGGCAACACCCAGGACGCGGCCCGGACGACACCGCCCACATCGAACAGCGGCACCACGATGCCGTGCTTGGGCACGAACGCCTCATGTCCCGTCGCCCGTTCCAGCGCCGCATACAGGTCGGCGGAGGATTGGCGGCATGACCCCCGCACGCGGCCGTGGCATTGTTGAAGCACCGTGTTTTCGCTGATGAGCGTCCGGGCGGCCTTGTTCGCATAGGCGATGCGCCCGGCGGCATCTGTCAACATGATCGCCAGTCCGATGAGGTCGATGATCTCCAGGAGGACATCCCTGGGCAGATCCTGCGCCGATGGATCGCCCAGGCCTTCGGCGGGCGAGGCGAAATTGCGAGCTTGGATATATGCGGTCATGGCGGGCACCGATCTATCGCATCACGGGAGCCGGTCGGCTCCGTAGTCCCGAGCATGCCCTTCCGCCCCGCCTCGGGGCGTTGGCATTTGCCAAGTGGCGATAAAAAGACGCGGAAATCGGTTATTCGCCCTTTGCCTCGCGCACCAGCTGTTCCAGCCGCGCGATGTCGGCGATGCGCAGAACGGTGCGTTCTCGAAAGGCGATGTTCAGGGCGCTCAGCCGGCTCAATTCGCGCGAGACAGCTTCCCGGTGCGTGCTGACCCGGCTGGCCAGTTCGGACAGGCTCGGCGCAGGGGCGAGCACTGCCTGATTCTGCGAGATGCCGGCAAGCGCCGCCAGCCGCAGCAATTCGGCGCGGATGCGGCTCTGCACGCCCAGCGTGGAAAATTCATGCACCCGTTCGGAGAGCCGGCGGATCTGCGCCGTCAATCGCCGCAGCGCGACGATCGCGACGGCGGGCTGGTCAAGCAGGACCTGCACGAAGGCATCGGCGGAAAGCGATGCGATCGTGCACGGCTCCAGCGCTTCCACGCTTGACGATCTGGGTCCGCGGTCGAGCGCGGCGATCTCACCGAATTCCTCGCCCGGAACGATGTCCTTGAAGAGCACCGCATCGCCCTCGGCCGAGTAGATGATCGCTCTCGCCTTGCCGGCAATCAGGAAATGCACCTCGTTGGAGAGGTCCATATAGGCGACGATGGTCGCGCCGGGTGCGTGGGACCGCCATCGGCACAGCGCTTCAATTCGCTCGATCGCCGCCGCGCCGAGGCCGTCGAAGATCGCGACGCCGCGCAGCGCCTCCCTGCGTTCTTCAATCCGCAAGCCTCACCTCGCCCAAACCGTGCCGGTGGCATCATAGACGACAGCACGGCCCTGAAGAAGCGGTTACGGAAAATAAGACCGTTTCAGCGGCGAATCGGATTGCGCCGCCGCCGCGCCCTGGCGTCAGAGCCAGCCCTTGCGCTTGAACCAATAATACGGCGCAAGCGCGGACAGGAGCATGAGCACCAGCGCGAAGGGATAGCCCAGCAGCCAGCTGAGTTCGGGCATATATTTGAAATTCATGCCGTAGCTTGCCGCAACCAGCGTCGGCGGCAGGAACAGCACCGCCGCGATCGAGAACACCTTGAGGATGCGGCTCTGCTCGATATTGATCAGGTTGAAGCTCGCGTTCTGAAGATGGCCGATCTGCGAAACAAGATTGGCGGCGTAGTCGTTCAGCGCGGCGATGTCGCTAGCCAGCGATCGCGCCTTGGCCTTGGCGTCGTCGCGAAGCCAGGGCTCGGCGCTTTGCTGGAAAAACGACAGCACCCGGCTGAAGCTCAAAAGGCTCTCGCTCATTTTGCCGAGCAGTCCGCTGGCGCGGCCGAGCTGGCGCACGACGCGCTGCAGATCGAGCCTTTGCCGATCCAGTTCGGCATCGGTGGCGGCGCCGTAATTCTCGTCGAACAGCTCATTGGCGACGATGTCGAGTTCCGCCGTGACCTTCTCCAGCACATCGGCGGCGCGTTGCGTGATCTGCTCGACGAGCGAGACGAACAGCAGGTCGCTCGATTGATGCTCCTCGGGCCTGCGGGCGCATTTCTGCTGGAAGGTGCGGAAGGGCAGGGGATCGGAATAGCGCACGGTGACCAGGTGCTTGGGCAGCACCACGAACATCACCTCCGACCGCACCGGCCGGCGCTCGGAGATGCCGGCGATGATCACGCCGGTCATGAACAATCCGCCATGCTCATCGTAAATCCGCGACAATTCTTCGATCTCGCGCATTTCCTCGCGCGTCGGAATGTCGACGGCAAACTGCCGCTCGACGTCCGCCTCTTCCTCGGCCGTGGGAGCATGCAGATCGACCCATGAGGCACGATCCAGGTCTCGGCTGGTCCCATGGTCAAGTCTTTGCAAACCGCCGCTCTGCACGGCGTAAAGTGTCATCATGCGCGCGCCCCGGTTTTGATGGCCGCTCGCCTTATAGCCGTTTTTGATCGAAGGGACAGCCTCGGCGATGGGCTGCGGCGCGGCCGCTAAGGAGCGTAAAAAAAAAGATAATGGACCGTGGCCATTCGCGCCCCTAAAGTGTGAAAGCATCGGGAGCGCGTCTTCCGCCGCCAAGAAGCGGAGGCGCAAGGCCGACAGGTTCGGCCGGGAGGAGCTATGAAATCGATATTGTCACGTGGTCAGCGTGGCGCGCGATGTTGCGTGTCCTTGCGAGATCAATCCGATGCCCTGTCGGCGCTGGCAGGTTCTCATGGCATCCGTTGATATTATCGGAGTGAAAAAGCAGTTCGGGTCGGTGGCCGTGATTCACGGTGTCGACGTCGAGATTGCGGACCACGAATTCATCGTGCTGGTCGGTCCCTCCGGCTGCGGCAAATCCACCTTGCTGCGCATGATCGCCGGGCTGGAGCAGATCACCGCGGGCGAAGTTACCATTGGCGGACGGGTGGTCAATCACCTGCAGCCCAAGGAGCGGGACATCGCCATGGTGTTCCAGAACTACGCGCTCTATCCGCACATGACCGTGTTCGACAACATGGCTTTCAGTCTGAAACTGCGCGGCGCACCGCAGCAGGAAACGAACGAGCGCGTTCAGACCGCAGCCGATATTCTGGGCCTGCAGCCCTACCTTGACCGCTATCCCCGCCAGCTCTCTGGCGGACAGCGCCAGCGCGTCGCGATGGGGCGGGCGATCGTGCGCAATCCGCAGGTCTTCCTGTTCGATGAGCCGCTGTCCAATCTCGACGCCAAGCTGCGCGTTGCCATGCGCACCGAAATCAAGGCGCTGCATCAGCGGCTCCGCACCACCTCCATCTATGTCACCCACGATCAGGTCGAGGCGATGACATTGGCCGACCGCATCGTTTTGATGCGCGATGGGATCGTCGAGCAGATCGGTACGCCGTTGGAGCTTTACGACAGGCCGGACAATCTCTTTACCGCCGGTTTTATCGGCTCGCCGGCCATGAATTTCCTGCCCGGCGTGCTGCGCCGCGAGGGCAACAACATCCATGTCCGAATGCAGAGTGGCGTCGAGCTTCCCTTGCCGCCCGACGCCAGCGGCAATGATGGCCGCAAGGTGGTCTACGGCGTGCGCCCGGAACATCTGGCGCTCGGCGACGGCGGCGGCGTGCCCGCGACGGTGAACGTGGTGGAGCCGACTGGCGCCGACACCTTCGTCTTCAGCGAAATCGGCGGCGTTCCGGTTTGCGCGACCTTCTCGGAACGCCATGCCTTCAAGCCAGGCGAAGTGATCGCGCTGCAGCCTCAGCTCGATGTGGTCCACCTGTTCGACAGCGACAGCGGCAAGGTCATCCGGGCGGAATCGTAATTTAGGTCTGAAAAATAGAAGGGTGGCTCGATCTGCCCTCGGAACAAGGGAGAGACGCGATGACGAAATTCACTAGACGCGACGCGATAAAGCTGGGCGTCGGCGCCACGGCTGCGGCTGGCCTCGGGCCCCTCTTGGGCGGCATTCAGCCCGCGCGCGCGGCCGCGACCTGGAACAGCGCACCGGAAGCGGGAGCCTCGATCCGCATCCTGCGATGGAAGCAGTTCATCCAGGCCGAGTTCGATAAGTTCGCCGAGCAGACCAAGCAGTTCGGCGAGAAATACGGCGTCAAGATTCGCCTCGATGCCGAAAGCTGGGAAGATATTCGCCCGAAAGCGGCGGTGGCGGCCAATATCGGCGCCGGCCCCGATCTGATCATCGGCACGCTCGACGACCCGTTCAAATTCCCGGAAAAGCTGATCGACATGACCGATGTCGCCGAATATCTCGGCGCAAAATACGGCGGCTGGTATCCGGTCGCGCAGAAATACGGCAAGAAGGGCGACCAGTGGATCGCCGTCCCGCAAGGCGCGACGGGTGGCTGCATCAACGCCCGCACCAGCTGGATGAAAGAGGCCGGTTTCGAGACATTCCCGACCACGACAGATGACTTCCTCAAGCTGTGCCAGGGCCTCAAGAAGATCGGCCATCCGGCCGGCTTCGCGCTCGGCCACGCCACAGGCGACGCCAATGGCTGGTGCCAGTGGATGCTGTGGTCGCATGGCGGCAAGGTCGTCAATGAGAAGAACGAGGTGGTGCTCGACTCGCCCGAAACCGTCGCGGCGATCGAATATGCCAAGCAGCTTGCCGACACCTTCATCTCCGGCACCGCGTCCTGGAACGACAGCAACAACAACAAGGCGTTCCTCAACGGCGATATCAGCGTGACCTATAACGGCATCTCGATCTGGACGGTGGGGAAAAACTCGAAGGATCCGAAACAGAACGCCATCGCCGCGGATATGACCCATGCGCCGATGCCGATCGGCCCGGTCGGCAAGCCTACGGAGGAGCAGAACGTGCTGGTCGCCTATGGCTACCAACATTCGAAATACCCCAAGGCGGTGAAGGAGTTCATCCGCTTCATGTGGGAGAAGGAGCAGTACGACGCCTGGGAGGTCGCCTCCAACGGCTATGTCGCGCCGCCCATGCCGGCCTATAACGACAATCCGATATGGACGTCCGACCCGATGATCACCCCCTATCGCGATTGCCTCAAGCGCTGCCTCGACAATGGCTATGCCGGCGATCTCGGCTATGCCTCGGCCGGCGTCATGGGCGACTTTGTCGTGGTTGACATGTTCGCTGAAGCCTGCCTTGGCCAGCAGAGCCCGAAAGACGCCGCCAAGCGCGCGGCCGACCGGGCTAAGCGCTACTATAACGTCTGATCCGTACGAAACCCGGATGGCGCCGAACAGGCGCCATCCGCATTTGCCGGGGTCCCTTCATGGCAGTCGTGGCCGACAACGCTGAGGTCACCGTAACGCCGAGGCGCAAATGGCGCTTAACGGACAACCGCAATTGGCTCGGCGCATGGTTCATGCTGCCGTCTGCCGCGATCCTGATCTTCTTTCTGGCTTACCCGCTCGGGCTCGGCGTCTGGCTCGGCCTGACCGACACAACGATCGGTGGCAGCGGCCGCTTCATCGGTCTGGACAACTTCATCTCGCTGGCGCAGGACCAGGTGTTCTGGCTCTCCGTGTTCAACACGACATTTTACACGGTGACCGCCAGCATCATCAAATTCGGCCTTGGGCTCTACCTTGCCCTGCTGCTCAACCAGCGCCTGCCGTTCAAGTCCGTGCTGCGCGCCATTGTGCTGATGCCGTTCGTCGTGCCGACGGTATTGTCGGCGATCGCGTTCTGGTGGATTTACGACTCCCAGTTCTCGATCATCTCCTGGGTGCTGATCAAGGCGGGGATCATCAACAACTACATCGATTTCCTCGGATCGCCGTGGCCGGCGCGCTGGTCGACGGTGGCCGCGAACATCTGGCGCGGCATCCCTTTCGTCGCCATCACGCTCTTGGCGGGGCTGCAAACCATTTCACCCTCGCTCTACGAGGCGGCAACGCTTGACGGCGCGACGCCCTGGCACCGCTTCCGCTACATCACGCTGCCGATGCTGTCGCCGATCATCGCGGTGGTGATGACGTTCTCAGTGCTGCAGACCTTCACCGATTTCCAGCTCATCTACACGCTGACGCGCGGCGGCCCGGTCAACGCCACGCATCTGATGGCGACCTTGTCGTTTCAGCGCGCCATTACCGGCGGTCATCTGGGCGAGGGCGCCGCGATCGCCGATGCGATGATCCCGTTCCTGCTCGCGGCCATAACATTCAGCTATCTCGGCCTTCAGCGGCAGAAATGGCAGCAGGGCGGAGCTGACTGATATGGCCAAAAAAACCGGGGCGGGCAGGGTTGCCGACGCCTCCGAAGGCATGGGCTACCTCGACCGTTTCCCACAGCGGCTGTTTCAGGTTTACGCGCCGCTCAGCGTGCTGCTCTTCGTCCTGCTGTTTCCCTTCTACTGGATGGCGATGACGACCTTCAAGCCGGACGCGGAGATGTATGACTATGAACGCTACAATCCGTTCCTGATCGCCCATCCGACGCTTGAACACCTCCACCAGCTGTTCTTCGAGACGGATTTTCCGTCCTGGATGACGAACACTCTCATCATCGCGGTGTGCTCGACCTTCATCTCGCTGTTCGCGAGCGTCTTCGCGGCCTACGCGATCGAGCGGCTGCGCTACAAGGGCGCGCGCTATTTCGGCATGGCGATCTTCCTCGCCTATCTGGTGCCGCCTTCCATCCTGTTCATTCCGCTCGCGGCCATCGTGTTTCAGCTTGGCCTGTTCGACGGCAATCTGGCGCTCATCCTGACCTATCCGACCTTCCTGATCCCGTTCTGCACCTGGCTGCTGATGGGCTATTTCCGCACCATTCCCTATGAGCTTGAGGAATGCGCGCTGATCGATGGGGCAACGCGCCTGCAGATCCTGTGGCGCATCACCTTGCCGCTGGCCGTCCCAGGGCTGATTTCGGCCGGCATTTTCGCCTTCACGCTGTCGTGGAACGAATTCATCTACGCGCTGACCTTCATCTCCTCATCGGAGAACAAGACGATCCCTGTCGGCGCCATCACGGAGCTGGTCAATGGCGACGTCTATCACTGGGGCGCGCTGATGTCGGCGGCGCTGGTTGGTTCGGTGCCGGTGGTGATCCTATATTCATTCTTCGTCGAGTATTACGTCTCGGCCCTGACCGGCGCGGTTAAAGAATAGCCCGGCGTGTCAAGCACCCGCACGATCATCAAGCCCTGTCCGGGCCCCAAGCAACGGAGAAGCGTGACATGAGCCACGACGCAAAAGGCCGGCCGCTGCGCAGCAGCCTGTGGTGGGATAACCCCGCCGATCCGGGCATGACCGCGCTCTATCTGGAGCGCTATCTGAATTACGGCCTGACGCGCGAGGAGCTGCAATCGGGCAAACCGATCATCGGCATCGCCCAGACGGGCAGCGACCTGGCGCCCTGCAACCGGCACCACATCGAGCTGGCCAGCCGTCTGCGCGATGGCATCCGCGCGGCAGGCGGCGTACCGATCGAGTTCCCCGTGCATCCCATCCAGGAAACCGGCAAGCGCCCCACGGCGGCGCTCGACCGCAACCTGGCCTATCTGGGCCTTGTCGAGGTGCTCTACGGCTATCCGCTCGACGGCGTCGTGCTGACCACCGGCTGCGACAAGACCACCCCGGCCATGCTGATGGGCGCCGCCACCGTCGACATTCCCGCCATCGTGCTCTCCGGTGGGCCGATGCTGGACGGCTATTTCGAGGGCAAGCTGGCGGGCTCTGGCACCGCAGTCTGGGAAGCGCGCCGCCGCCATGCCGCCGGCGAGATCGACTACGAGACCTTCATCGACATGGTGTCCCGCTCCGCGCCGAGCATCGGGCATTGCAATACCATGGGCACCGCCTCCTCCATGAATGCCATGGCCGAGGCGCTCGGCATGTCCCTGCCGGGCTGCGCCGCCATTCCCGCGCCCTATCGCGAACGCGGCCAGATCGCCTATGAAACCGGCGAGCGCATCGTCGCCATGGTGCGCGAGGATTTGCGCCCTTCGCAGATCATGACCCGCGAGGCGTTCGAGAACGCCATCGTCTGCGCCTCGGCCATCGGCGCATCCACCAATTGCCCGCCGCATATCAACGCCATCGCCCGCCATATCGGCGTCGAGCTCAACAACGACGATTGGGACCGCATCGGCTACGATATCCCGCTGCTCGTCAACATGATGCCGGCGGGCGAATATCTGGGCGAGTCCTATTACCGCGCCGGCGGCCTGCCCGCCGTGATCGCCGAGCTGATGCGCAACGGCAAGATCCATGACGGCGCGCTGACGGTGACGGGCCGGTCGCTGGGCCAGAACAACGCCGAAGCGATGATCACCGATCCGAAGGTGATCCGCACCTTCGCCGATCCGCTGAAACAGAAGGCGGGCTTTGCGCTGCTGAAAGGCAATCTGTTCGACAATGCGATCATGAAGACCTCGGTCATCTCGGCCGATTTCCGCCGCCGCTATCTGGAGCGGCCGGGGGATGAAGGCGCCTTCGAGGGCCGAGCGATCGTCTTCGACGGGCCGGAAGATTATCACCGCCGCATCAACGCCGAAGGATTGCAGATCGACGAGAACTGCCTGCTTGTCATCCGCTATTGCGGGCCGGTCGGCTATCCCGGCTCGGCCGAAGTGGTGAACATGCTGCCGCCCGACGCGCTGGTTCGGCGCGGCATCAATGAACTGCCCTGCATCGGCGACGGCCGGCAGAGCGGCACATCCGGCAGCCCGTCGATCCTCAACGCCTCGCCCGAAGCCGCCATCGGCGGCGGTCTGGCGCTGTTGCAAACCGGCGACCGCATCCGCATCGATCTGAACAAGCGCAGCGCCAACATCCTGATTTCGGACGAAGAGCTGGCGCGCCGCCGCCGCGATCTGAAGCTGCCCGAGCTGGTCAACCAGACGCCCTGGCAGGAAATCTATCGCGCCGGCGTGGGTCAGCTCGCCGATGGCGGCGTGCTCGAAAACGCGGTGAAATACCAGCGCGTCGCCGAGCGTTTCGGCGTGCCCCGCAATAACCACTGAACGGGACGGCAGGACAGATAGCACTCACACGCAAAGGTGATCCATGCGCATTGTCATTACCGGAGGAACGGGCTTTGTCGGCCGCAAGCTCGCCGAGCGGCTGTTGCGCGACGGCGGGGCGGAGGCGCCGGGCGGCGGCCGGGAGACGATCTCGGAGATCGTGCTTTTCGACAACGCGGAGCCAAACCCGCCGCTGCCGAGCGATGCGCGGCTGCGGCTCGTCACCGGCGACCTCACCGACCCGGCGCAAATCGAGGCGCTGATCACGCCGCAAACCGGCAGCATCTATCATCTTGCCGCCGTGGTGAGCGCCGGCGCCGAGGCTGACCTTGACCTGGGCTATGCCGTCAATCTCGACGGCACGCGCCATGTGCTGAACGCCTGCCGCAAGCTCCCCGTCCCGCCGCGCCTGATGTTTGCCTCCACCGGCGCCGTCTATGGCAGCGAGCTGCCCCTCACCGTCGACGACCTGACGCCGCCCAGCCCGCGCACCTCCTATGGCGCGCAAAAAGCCGCGTGCGAGCTGTTCGTCAACGACTACACGCGGCGCGGCATCATCGACGGGCGCTCCGTCCGCCTTCCCACCATCGTCGTGCGGCCGGGACGGCCCAACAAGGCCGCCTCAACCTTTGCCTCCTCCATCCTGCGCGAGCCGCTGGCGGGGCAGACGGCAATCTGCCCCGTATCGCGTGACAGCCGCATGGCGGTCCTGTCGCCCCGGCGCCTGATCGACAATCTGATCACCGTCCACGACATGGAAGGCGGCATACTCGGCTTCAACCGCACGGTGCTGCTGCCCTCGATCAGCGTCAGCATCGGCCGGATGGCGGATGCGCTGCGCGGGGTGGCCGGCGATGAGGTGGCGGACCGGATCATCTGGCAGCCCGACCCTTTCATCCAGAAGATCGTCAACGGCTGGCCAGCCGCCATGGAAGCCGAGCGGGCGGCGGGTCTGGGCCTTGCGGCGGACACAGACATGGAAGACATCATCACCGCCTTCATCGAGGACGACCTGCCCGCGCAGAAAACGATGGTCGCCGCCGGCTGACCGCCGCCGCTACATCGTCCAGCCGCCGTCGATGGCGAAGCACTGGCCGGTCGCATAGCCCGACATGTCGCTTGCGAGGTAAAGCGCGAATTCGGCGATCTCCTCGGGCGTGCCGAGGCGGCCCACCGGCTGGCGCACCGCGAACTCGACCTTCGCCTCCTCATACCGGCCCGTCGCCTTCAGCCGATCCTCCAGCGAGGGCGACTGGACGGTGCCCGGGCAGATCGCGTTCGAGCGGATGCCGCGCTTCACATAATCGGCGGCAACGGATTTGGTGATGCCGACCACCGCCGCCTTGCTGGCGCTGTAGACGAAGCGGTTCTGCACCCCGGCGATGCCGGCAACCGAACACATGTTGACGATGGAGCCGCCGCCCTTCGCCAGCATCCCCGGCAAAAATGCCTTGATGATCCGGAACATCGAGCGGGCGTTGAGATCGAGCGCCAGATCCCATTCCTCCTCCTTGGCATCGAGGATGGTGCCGGGATGGACGTAGCCGGCCACATTGGCGATCACGTCCACCGGCCCGATCTCGCCGGGCAGGGCTGCGATGGCGGCCGCGTCGAGCACATCCAGGCGCCGGGTCTCGATGCCGGAAACGCCGCGCAATTCCTCCAGCACCGTCATGTTGACGTCGGTCGCCGTGACGCGCGCGCCCTCCCTGGCGAAAGCCTCCGCGCACGCCCGGCCGATGCCTTGCGCCGCCGCCGTTATCAATGCTGTCTTCCCTTTAAGCCGGTCAGCCAAGGCCGTTCCTCCACTTGTGTGTTGCTGCTTGTGTCCTTGAGCGGACGCATGAATTTACATGGCTTTTCGCTGCCCGCGAAGCCTATCGGCCTGAGGCGGCGCGCAGCGCTTCCGGCAGAACCGCCGCGAAGGCATCCAGATCGGCGGGCTTGCCGGCGGTGACGCGGATGCAACGGTTCTGCGGCGCGGCGAAGGGCATCCGCACGAAAATGCCGCGCGCCGCGAGTTCCTCCACCATGCGCCGGGCAAAGATGACGTCGCCGCCGCAATCGATGGCGACGAAATTGGTGGCGCTCGGCAGCGGTTTCAGGCCGTTTGCCGTCGCAATTGCGGCAATCCGGCTGCGCGCCTCGCCCACCCAGCGCTGCACCTTGGCGAGATAAGCCTGGTCGCCGAGCGCCGCCAGCGCCCCAGCCTGAGACACGCGGCTGACGCCGAAATGATTGCGCACCTTATTGAATGCGCCCGCGACCGCCTCATGCGCGATGCCATAGCCGACCCGTGCGCCCGCCATGCCATAGGCCTTAGAGAAGGTCCGCAAGCGCAGGACGCGCGGATTTTCCACGTCGAGCGGCGGCGCGGTGCCTTCCGGCGCGAATTCCAGATAGGCCTCGTCGAGGCACAGAACGGCGCCGTCCGGGACATCGTCGATCATGCGCTGCACCGTGGCGGCATCGCTCCAGCTGCCCATCGGATTATCGGGGTTGGCCAGATAGATCAGCGGCGCGGCGGTCTCCCTGGCCCGCGCGATGAGGGCTTGCGTGTCTTCGCGGTCATCCCGATAGGGCACGAATTCGAAGCGGCCGCCAAAACCGGCGACGTGATAGTTGAATGTCGGATAGGCGCCCTGCGAGGTGACGACCGGCGTTCCCTCCACCACGATCATGCGGACCAGATAGCCCAGGAGCGCGTCCGCGCCCTCCGCGACGATAATGTTTTCCGGAGCGACGCCATGATGCCGCGCCAGCGCTACATTGAGATCATGGTTCTCCGGATCGGAATATTTCCAGGTGTCGGGCGCCGCGTCGCGCATGGCTGCGATGACCGAGGGCGCGGGACCGAAAACACTCTCATTCGCCCCGATCCGCGCCCGGAACGGGCGGCCCATCCGCCGCTCCTGCGTCTCGGGCCCGACAAACGGCACGGTGGCCGGCAGCGATTGAATGAGCTGAGTAAACGGAAGCCGGACGGACATCGGAAAGCCTTCTGCGAGGGGCTGCGCCAGGCCGTCAAATTAGCAGCAGCTCCCAGGCGGATAAAGCGTCTTGACTATCTACGCCGCGCTATCGATGGGGGTATCCGCGCGCAGGATCATCCCGAACAGATCCCTTGGATCATCGGGATCGGCGAGCAGATCCAGCTCCTCGAACAGCCCGGTGCGCTCAAGCTGGTCGCGCACATAGCGCAGGGCCGAAAAATCCTCGATCGCGAAGCCGACCGAATCGAACAGCGTGATCTCTCCGGCATCGCGCCGGCCAGCGCCCGCGCCGGTCATCACCTGCCAAAGCTCGGTAACCTGGTGATCGGCGGGCAGCTGCTGAATTTCCCCCTCGATGCGCGTCTGCGGCGTGAACTCCACGAAGATGCTCGAACGCAGCAGAATATCGCGGTGCAGCTCGGTCTTGCCCGGACAGTCGCCGCCAACCGCGTTGATGTGAACGCCCGATCCGACCATGTTGTCGGTGAGGATGGTGGCATATTGCTTGTCGGCGGTGACGGTGGTGATGATCTGCGCGCCCTCCACGGCCTCTTCCGGCGACCCGCAAGGCGTGATGACGAAACCCCTGTTCGCCAGATTGCGCGCGCAGCGTTCGGTCGCCGCCGGATCGATGTCGTAAAGCCGCAGCTTGCTGACGCCGAGCAGCGCCTTGAACGCCATCGCCTGGAACTCCGATTGCGCGCCATTGCCGATGATCGCCATGCAGTCGGCACCTTCCGGCGCGAGATATTTGGCGGCCAGCGCCGAGGTCGCCCCGGTGCGCAGCGCGGTGAGGATGGTCATCTCCGACAAGAGCATCGGATAGCCGCTATTCACATCCGAAAGCACCCCGAAGGCCGTGACCGTCTGCAAGCCGTCCCGCGTGTTCTTGGGATGCCCGTTGACATATTTGAAAGCGTAGACGCTGCCGTCGCTGGTGGGCATCAGCTCGATGACGCCGTCCTTTGAATGCGATGCGATGCGCGGCGTCTTGTCGAACAGCTCCCAGCGCCTGAAATCGGCCTCCACATAGGCCGCGAGGTCCCGCAGGAAGGTTTCCATGCCGACTGTCAGCACAAGCTTCATCATGCAATCGACGCTGACGAACGGCACTATGTTGATCTTATCGTGCCTGACGACCATGCCACCGGCTCCTTTCTCGATGATCTAGGGCGGGATGCGGAAAAGTGTGCGCGGTTTTCCGCCAAAATCCCGCTCTAAGCGATCTAGTCCCGCCCGGCGCGGGTGACAAGACATGCCGCCAAACGTCCGGCGGCAGCATCGAACATGAGGCTTGCGGCGCGCTCACGTCGCAAGCGGCCCCCGGCGTTTCGCGGATTGCTTGCTGGCGTCGCCGCATTCGTGTATTCGCTTAAGTCTTACGCAGGCTATCCTCTCGCCGCATCCGTAATCGTTAAAAATTCGGTGGGTGGAGCTTGGTTTTCGTGACCCTGATCGGATATGCCGTTCAAAATCCGTTTCATATATATCAGCTTCCAGCGCACGCTTTCGATGGGGTGGGCCAAGATGATAGCCAAAATGTTTCTGACCCTGCCCGGTCCGCCGATCCTTATTGGCGCATGCCCCGCAACCCGCGTGAGCCGTTGATGGCGAACGCCGTGGGCGGCTTCCTGGGGCGCGGCGACGTCACGCGTTCGGTGCATGGCATGGTGACCCAGGCGATCGGCATCGACATTCTGGCCGGACGCTATCCTTCCGGCCAGGTGCTGCCGGGCGAAGACGAATTGCTGCAACGGTTCGGGGTCTCCAGGACCGCGCTGCGCGAATCGCTGAAGACCCTGGCCGCCAAGGGCATGATCGTGCCGAAGGCGCGCGTCGGCACCCGCGTGCTGCCGCAAAGCGAATGGCACATGTTCGATCCCGATATCATAGCCTGGCGCATGCAGGCCGGAATGGACATCGGCTTCATGCGGCATCTGTTCGAGATACGCCTGGCGATCGAACCGGCCGCGGCGGCGCTCGCCTCCAGCAGGCGCAGCGACGACGAGCTTGCCCGGCTAGCCGTAAACCTGGACCATATGGCGGCCGAACCCAACGATCCGGAACGTTTCGTTGTGGTCGATCTGGATTTTCACAAGACCATTCTCACCGCGACCGGCAATCCGCTGATGCAGTCCATCGGCGTCGTCATCGAAGCGGCACTGCGCACCGCCTTCCGGCGCAGCGCGCCGACCGATGACCCGCGCCGCCATGCCGCCTCCGTTGCGGAACATCGGCGCGTCTACGAGGCGATCGCTGCGTGCGATGCGGCCGGCGCCAGCGAGGCGATGATCACGGTGATCCGCAGGGGCGCCGCCTATGGCGGTCTTGATAAGAGTTGAACCCGCCGCTTGTCCCGCTTTGTTTCAGCTGGAATTTTCCCTTGGCGCTCGAATTGTGGCCGCAATAGCCGAATAATCTCGCCCCGTGCCGTGTTGCACGAATCCTTAAGGACAGGTCCAACGGAGCTCAGCACGGATGGATGTAGGTTTGCTTTCCCTTGCGACCGCGGTGCCGCGGCATAAGGCGGCGCAGCGTGACGTGGTTGCCAGCGCGAGGATCGTATTTCAGGAACTCGTTCGAGGATTTCGACCGCCTCGCCGCCGTATTCTTCTCCGCCGGCATCGAGGAGCGCTACACGGTCAAGCCCTTTCCCTGGTACCTCGAAACGCAGGACTGGCCCAGCCGCACCCAGGCCTATGAGGAAGGCGCGCTGGCGCTGTTCATCGACGCGGCGGCCAAGGCGCTGGATCAGGCGGACCTTCACGCCAGGGATGTCGATACGATCGTCACCGTATCCTCGACGGGGATAGCGGCGCCGAGCCTGGAGGCCCGCGCCATGGAGAAGCTGGCGTTTCGCGGCGATGTCATGCGCGTTCCGGTGTTTGGCCTGGGCTGCGCCGGCGGCGCAGCGGGTCTGGCGCTGGGCGCCGAGCTGGCGGCGGCACGCCCCGGCTCGGTGGTGCTCGTCGTCGCGGTCGAGCTGTGCTCGCTGTCGGTGCGGCGCGATCTGGCGACCAAGGCGAATATGGTGGCGCTGGCGCTGTTCGGCGATGGCGCCGCCGCCGCGGTGCTCCGCTCCGGTCCGGGCGGGCGCATTCAGATCGTCGAGGCCGGGCACCACACCTGGCCGGACACGCTGGACATCATGGGTTGGCGAGTCGATACGATGGGGTTCGGCGTGATCTTCGACCAGTCGATCCCGCGCTTCGCCTGGGAGCATCTGGCGGGCGCGCTGGACGGCATTCTCCAGGCGCAAGGCTTGACCCGCGCCCAGATCGCGCGGTTCGTCTGCCATCCCGGCGGCCGCAAGGTGCTCGAAGCCATCGAAGGCGCGCTCGACCTGCCGCATCAATCGCTCGACCATGAGCGCGAGGTCTTGAAACGCTTCGGCAATATGTCGGCGCCGACGGCGATGTTCGTGCTGGAGCGTGCGCTGGCCGGCGCATTGCCGGAAACATCGCTGCTGCTTGCGTTAGGCCCTGGCTTTACGGTCTCCACCGTGACGCTGGCCGCCGCTTGAGGAGGCGCGCTTGGCGATCGCCGCCACCTGGGACCCGTTCGCGGTCGCCGTCCTCGCCTTTGTGACGCTGCAGCGCGTCGGCGAACTTGTTCTCGCGCGCCGCAACACACAGCGGCTGCTGGCGCGAGGCGCGTTCGAGGCCGCGCCGGAGCACTATCCGCTGATCGTTCTGGTGCATGCCGCGTGGCTTCTCGGCCTGTGGATTCTGGCGCCCGCAATTCACCCCAACCCGGTTTTGATCACCGTTTACGGGCTGTTGCAGGTGGCGCGCCTTTGGGTTCTGGCGACGCTCGGCGAACGCTGGACAACCCGGATCATCGTGCTGCCGGGCGCTCCCTTGCAACGCGCCGGGCCTTATCGTTTCGTCTCTCATCCGAACTATTGTGTCGTCGCAGCCGAAATCCTGCTACTGCCTTGCGCGTTCGGCCTGATCTGGTTCGCCGCGATTTTCTCGTTGCTTAATGCCGCCGTGCTGACGATCCGGATCAGGGCCGAGGAACGCTCTTTGCGCGGATAGTCTCGGGAAGGGAGACCAGCTTGGCGACGGATACCCATGCGGCGGCACTCGACGACACTCCTTCGCTGGCAAGCTGGGCAGGCTTTGCCGCCATGTGCATCGGCATGTTCATGGCGGTGCTTGACGTGCAGATCGTCGCCACCTCGCTGCCCACCATCCAGGCTGATCTGGGCATCCGCCCCGATCAGATGAGCTGGGTGCAGACCAGCTATCTGATCGCCGAAGTGGTCGCCATTCCGCTGACCGGGCTGCTGACGCGCGCTTTCACCATGCGCTGGCTGTCTGTCGCGTCCATCGCGGTGTTCACCGTAGGGTCGGCGGGCTGCGCCTTCAGCACGTCATTCGAGGCGCTGTTGACCTGGCGCGTCGTGCAGGGGCTGGCGGGCGGCCTGCTGATCCCCCAGGTTTTTGCGGCGGGCTTCGCGCTGTTCCCCGGACGCGGGCAGGCGGCGGCAACCACTATCGCCGGCGTGCTCGCGGTGCTGGCTCCGACGCTGGGCCCGATCATCGGTGGCTGGATCACCGACGCCTACAGCTGGCCCTGGCTGTTCCTCGTCAACATCGGTCCCGGCATCCTGGCGGCGATCACTGGCGCGCAGGTGCTGCCCCGCCAGACTGGCGATGCCGGGCTTTTGCGCAAGCTGGACTGGCCGGGGCTGCTGTTCATGGCGGCAGCGCTCGCCTGCTTCGAGATCGGCCTGAAGCAAGCGCCGCAGGACGGGTGGGCCTCGCTTACGGTGTGCGGCCTCTTCATAGGCGCCGGGCTGGCGGGATGGCTGTTCGTGTGGCGCTCCCTGCGGCGGCACAGCCCTATTGTCGAGTTGCGCGCCTTCTCCGACCGGAGCTTTGCGCTGGGCTGCCTTTTGAGCTTTCTGCTCGGTATCAGCCTTTACGGCATGGTCTATCTCATGCCGGTGTTCCTCGCCTTCGTGCGCGGGCACGATGCGTTCGAGATCGGCCAGATCATGATCGTCACCGGATTGGCGCAGCTGCTCATGGCGCCGGTCGTCATCGGCGTCGAGCAGAAATTCGACGCTCGGCTGCTCACGGCGGCCGGTTTCACCTTGTTTGCCGCCGGGCTGGCGATGAGCGCGTTCCAGACGCGCGGCACGGATTTCGACGAGATGCTGTGGCCGCAGCTTGTGCGCGGTCCCGCCATCATGCTGTGCCTTTTGCCGCCGATCCGTATCGCGCTGGGTCATCTGCCGGCGGGCGACGTGCCCAATGCCAGCGGCCTGTTCAATCTGATACGCAATCTGGGCGGCGCCATCGGGCTGGCGCTGATCGACACGGTGATCTACGGCCGCGCGCCGGTGATCGGCGATCGGCTCGGCCATGCGCTGGAGCGCGGCGACGTGGCGGCGGCCAAGGTGGTCGGCCTGCCGATGGAGAAATTCCTCGCGCATGTGCCCGGAACGCCTGTTGATCCCGGCCTCATCGGCTATATCCGCTCGGCGGTGGAGCGGCAGGCCATGACCCAAGCCATCAACGAAGCCTGGGCGCTCATGGCGGCGCTGACCCTGATCGGCACCGTCATCGTGCTGGCGAGCCTCTTGCCACCAATGCCTTTTCAACGCCGCGATTCGGAGTAATCTCTGCAACCTCATATCTTGCGGGAGAACGCATCCTCATGCCGCAGCCGGTTGAACGTCTTCTGGAGCGCCGACGCCTGGTGCATTTCGCGATGATCGCCGTGGCGATGGCGATCCATGCGGCGCCCGCGCTGGCGCAAGGCAGTCAGCCGCATCAATGCTGGTCGCCGGACGCGCTTGCCTATCACAATGGCGATGAGCGCATCCGCAAGAACGTCGCGGCGGCCCTTGTCGCGCCTCCCAAGGGCCAGCTCGCAATGTCGCCCGTGCCGGATGGCAAGGCGTTCGGCGCGATTCGGCGGGTTGAATTGCCGCCGGGCTCCAGGAAGCTCATCGCCATCACCTTCGATCTTTGCGAGCAGCGCAGCGAAATCACCGGCTATCAGGGCGATATCGTCGATTTCCTGCGGGCGCAGAACGTCAAGGCGACGTTCTTTGCAGGCGGCAAGTGGCTGCTCACCCATGCCGAACGCGGCGAGCAATTAATGTCCGACCCGCTGTTCGAGGTGGGCAATCATACCTGGGAGCACCGCAATCTGCGGGTCGTTCCCGATCAGGCGCTGGCGCAGGAAATCGGCGCGCCGCAGCTTGCCTATCGGACGCTCCGGGCCGATCTGGCGCAGAAGCGGTGCGAAAGGACCGGCGATACGCAGACGGCGGACGCGCGCGCGCCGCAATCGATCGCGCTGTTCCGCTTCCCCTACGGAGCCTGTGACGCCAAATCCCTGCAAGCGGTTGCCGAACGCGGGCTGACGGCGATCCAATGGGATGTGTCGGCCGGCGACCCCTGGATCGGAACGACCTCCCCCTTGATGGTGAAATCGGTCGTCTCCCGCACGCGCCCGGGCTCCATCTTGATCTTTCACGCCAACGGACGCGGCGTGCATACGTCGGAGGCGCTCCCCCAGATCGTAGCGCAGCTTAAGCAGCGCGGCTTTGAGTTCGTCACCGTGAGCGAATTGCTGCGGGCCGGAAAGCCGGTCGTCGACAGCCGCTGCTACGACGTGAAGCCCGGCGATACCGACCGGTACGACGCGGTGGGCCTGCGTGTGGAGGAACGTTATGCGAGCCGGGCCGGCCATCCGATGCCGAATAGCGGCGGATCGTATGGTGCGCAATCAGGCTGGGCCGCCAGGCCGGAACCGAACTGATGGCGGACGCGACACCGTTTCAGGACCGCGAGCATGTGCTGAGGCCCGCAGATGCGGGACAAGCCGAAATCGTGCTGAAGCCGACCGAACCTGCCGATGCCGAGACATTGGGATCGGTGGTCGCTGCTATGGACCCATGGGCGCGGAATGGGGCGACCGCCGCGATGATGACATGGTCACTTGCCGCGTCCGATCAGAACCGGCGATGCTTTACCATCTGGCACGGTGCGGATCGCGCCGGAGCCGTCGTCGTTCGCCACCCATGGCTCACCGGACCTTATCTGAATTTACTGGCGGTGGTCCCCGCCTTCCAGGGCCGGGGTTTGGGGGGGCTTGCACTGGCATGGATGGAAACCGAGGCGCGTGCCTCTGGGGCTCGTAACTGCTTTCTCTGCGTAGCGGCCTTCAATGACGCCGCTCGAGCCTTCTACCGGCGCAACGGCTACACCGATGCCGCGTTGCTCGATGACCTCATCAAAGACGGCGAGGATGAGATCCTCATGCGAAAGCGGCTGCAATCAGCGCCAGCATCGCGGTAGAAGGGCTTCCAGCTAGGTGGAACGCTTGTCGCCCCGGCGCCGAGCCGGGGCCGGCTCCGGTCGCCGCGAGTCAATTTGGATGACATTGATCCCCCGGATCTCCGCTTCGCGTGTCCGGGGCGACTGAACAACCCACAGCGGAACCTTTTCCGCTCCGATGGAATCGGAGCGCGGCCCTACTTATTTGTTTTGTCGCATTTTCTCGACGCAAACCGGCATCCGCTTTGCTGGAAAATGCTCTAGGCTTTGGCTGATGAGGTAGCCTTCTTCCTCGCCGGTGCCTTGGCGCCTTTTCCAGCGGCCGGCTTCGACGCATTTGCCTCTTCCCTCGCGAGCCGGAGCGCCCGCAAGCGCTGGGTCTTGGCTTGTTCCGCGTCGCGCCTGGTTTGCTGCGTCTTGATAGAGTTGAGCGCGTCGGTCTTGCGCTGGTCGGCCTTGTCGGCCCTGACCTGCGCCCGCCGCTTGATTTCATCGTTCGAGATGCCACGCGAAGTCATATTTTTACTCCCTGGTTGGGCAAAGCGGTCCTCTCGTAACGAAACAGGTGAACCGGGAAGCCGCGTCATGGGTTCGGGGGTTGTCTGCGTGGCTAACCAGCAGATTGCTCTCGCTTTATTTGGGGATTGACATTGGAAAATGCCAGTGCGGGATGCTGGCTAGCTTAATTCGCTTTCGCGGACAACGCGTTCGAAACTCTCCGTCGTGCATTTGATGCGATATTGAGGATCGTCGCCGTCCGTCGCGAGCAGCCGCACGATCTTGCATTTGCTCGGGCCCGCACCAAAGCTTATGCGGTGCGGCGTAAAATTGAGCGTCTGGCCGTTCCTGTACTTATGCTCTGACATCGAATCCTCGGTTAAGGCTAGAAAAATTGGCCGCCGCACGGGGCTTGGCGGATAGTGCCGGCCACCATCGGCAATATTCGAAAGAACCGGAACGAATAAGCGGCCATTATTGGTTTGACGAAATCCTCAGTCGGCTGCAACGCAAGCGGGGAGGGCTTGTCGTTTAGCGTCACTTGATTTCGGCAAAATTTATTCCACACTCGCACAACGCACGCGCGAATGCCATAAAATTGCCGTCAGGCTCGTTAAGAGCGCGGCGCCGCGCCTGAAAAAGTATGGGGGTCTGGGCTTTGGGACTGGTTCCGATATTATGACGGCGTTTGATGTGAATCTTTATTAATGCGCGGCTTGTCATCGCGTCCGTAAGCGATTAAGTTACGCCCTCGACGTTGGCCAGACGATTGGGCCGTTCCACCTGAGCACTGCTGGGTGCACGTTCAAACTCTCTCCAAACTTCGATCTAGCGGGTGTTCGATCGCTATGTTGGCGCCGGACGTCCATGTGCATCTACGCTGTGAAAAGGCAATATCATGAATAGCGGTACCGTTAAGTTCTACAATGGCCAAAAAGGCTTCGGCTTCATTGCACCGGACGATGGCGGCAACGACGTCTTCGTGCATGCGACTGCGCTTGAGCGCGCGGGCATTCGCGGTCTCGCCGAGGGGCAGAAAGTCCGTTTCGAAACGGAAAGAGATTCCCGCACCGGCAAGATCGCCGTCAGCACCCTTCAAGTGTCGTAGACACTGACGGATCTGCGGTTTTTTAAAAACCGCAACGGATTCTGAAGGCCGCGTCTCCTCTGGGGGGCGCGGCCTTTTCGTTGCCGATGCCGCCCGCGTCTTCAGACCGCCGGGATTTCGTCAGTCCACACACGGAAGCCGGAGAGGATGTTGGGGCCGAAACTGTGCGTCAGCGGAACGTCGGCGGCGTCGCGGCCAAATGCCATCAGCACCCGGCCGATCCTGGGCGCATTGTTGCGCGGGTCGAACGTATACCAGCGTCCGCCCAGATACACTTCCATCCAGGCGGCGAAATCCATCGGTTCATAGGGCGGTGGAAGGCCGATATCGCTGACATATCCGGTGCAATAGCGCGCCGGAATATTGAGGCAACGGCAAAATGTCACCGCCAGATGCGCGAAGTCGCGGCAGACGCCGCGGCGCTCGACATATACGTCGGCGGCGGTGCGGGTGGAACTGGCGTTCGCATAGCCGAAAGCGATGTGGCTGTGAACGAAATCGCAGACGCCCTGTACCCGTGCCCAGCCGAGCGGCAGGTGGTTGAACAGCCTCCAGGCCTCGTCGGAGAGGCGGTCGGTTTCGCAATAGCGGCTGCCGAGCAGGAACTGGATTGCGTCGGACGGGAGATTTTGGACCTCATGCTGGACTGCGTCCCATTGAGCGATGTCGGGCTTCCCGTCGTCCTGCACCACGCTGTTGGTGCCCAGCGTGAACGGTCCGGCCGGCGCCACCAGCCGATTGCACCAATTGCCGAAGCTGTCGCGGTATCCCTGGACCGGAACGGGCGGCGAGGTGATCAGGTGATCGGGACGCTCCAGATCGGAAACGCGCGAGAAATGCACGTTGAGCATCGCGATCAGCGGCGTCGGTTGGGGAAATTCGAAATTCAGCTCGCATCCGATATTCACGCGCATGGGTCTGCTTCTCATAACAACGGGGCTGACCGCACGGCGCGGTTTGCCGCATGTGCCGCCACCCGGCATTCCGGCACGTGCGCAACGCGTGCGGACGCGGATAGTTCAAGGCCCGGCGTGACCGGAATGTCGTGGGAGCGGCGCAATCATGCGCGTCGTGAGTTTGTCACGCGGAACGGCGTTTGGCGAGCGGAAACATGCGCAAGCCCATCTTTGCGCCGGAGCGGCGGCAGCCGGGGAGATTGATCGCTGCCGCGCGACCGCAGGAGGCGTGATCGAGCTCACAAGGTTCGTCTTGTCATTAAAGGCTTTAGGGACTAGGTTGCGGTCTCGAATTTGGCTCGGCGGTGGCCGTTTCACCTTGCCCTTTCAAGGTGTGCGTTCGTCGTATCTCCAAAGCTCGATATGTTGTGAGCACCGGCTGCATGACCGAAGCCGGCGGTTCATGTGCATCTACACGGCGAGAAAGCAAACGACGATGAAAACCGGTACGGTTAAATTCTACAATAGCCAAAAGGGTTTCGGCTTCATTGCGCCCGACGAAGGCGGCAATGATGTCTTCGTGCATGCGTCGGCGCTGGAGCGCGCGGGCATCCGCAGTCTCGCCGAGGGCCAGAAGGTCAGCTTCGAAACCGCGAAAGATCAGCGCACCGGCAAAATCGCCGTCAGTACCTTGCAGGCTTCGTAACCTGCCGGTTGGCCCCTGGTTTTGCGGTGAGGCAATCGGGGCCATCTGAATCCCCATTCGATGCCATATCGCGCTCCAGGCGCGCGGCCGTGGCATTGCCCAAAGTCACTCTTGCGTCTTTGATCAGCTCCACGGCCTCAGCTTTTCTGCCCTGGCCCCTGCGGTGATTAGCCTGGGCAGTGTGCTGTTGACGCGCCTTCAAGATAAGTGGGCGCTTTGCCCGCCTAGCCCGACACCATAAAATCTGCGTAAGACGCGGATATGCTTCGCTAAGCCTACGATACCGATCGGCTTTTTCGCGTTGGGTTGTGTCCGATGTATTGCGAGCTGATCCAGTCTTCCGCCGCCTCTCAGGTCCAGCACGGACGGAAAAGCCCGTCTAAGGAGCGAACATGGAGCATCCCGGCTTTTTCGATCGGGCCGGGCCGTTCCCGCTCCGGCTGATCGCCGAGACCATCGGCGCCAAGATGAACGGCGCTCTGCACGGCGCCACCATGATCACCGACGTGCGCTCACTGCGCGACGCGGGGCTGGACGATCTGGCCTTTTTCGAAAACCGCAAATATGGCGCGCAGCTCGCCGTCACCAAGGCGCGCGCGTGTATTCTCGGCCTTGCCGATGCGGGCCGCGTCCCCCTCGGCACAGCCGCGCTGACGACAACAGCACCCTATGAAGCCTTCGCCCGCGCGCTGTCGCTGTTCTATGCGGATGCGCTGCGCAGCAAGGCCGCCGGCTCGCCGGCGGAGCCGGGTGGCCGCTTCGTGCATCAGAGCGCCCAGATCGCCGAAGGTGTGACGATCGAGCCGGGCGCCGTGGTCGGCCGCGAGGCGGTCATCGGCGCCGGAACCATCGTCGCGGCGGGCGCCACCGTGGGCTTCCGGGTGGTGCTGGGCGCCGACTGCTATGTCGGGGCGGGGGCATCGGTGACACATGCCCGGATCGGCAAGGGCGTCATCATCCACGCCGGGGCGCGGATCGGGCAGGACGGCTTCGGCTTCGCCATGAGCGGCAAGGGCCACCTCAAGGTGCCGCAGATCGGCTGCGTCATCATCGGCGACAATGTCGAGATCGGCGCGAACACGACAGTGGACCGGGGGTCGCTCTCCGACACGATCATCGGCGAAGGCACCAAAATCGATAATCAATGCCAGATCGCTCATAATGTGGTGATCGGCCGTCACTGCATTCTCGTCGCTCAGACCGGCATCGCCGGATCGTCCGAGCTTGGCGATTTCGTCGTCATGGGGGCTCGCTCCGGCGTGCTCGGCCATGTGAAGATCGGCAGCGGCGCGCAGATCGCCGGCATGGCGCATGTGAAGAATGACGTGGAGGCCGGCGCGCGGATGGGCGGTACTCCGGCGAGGCCCTTCCAGGAATGGGCGCGCGAAGTCGCCGCGGTGCGCAAGCTGGGCCGGGCGAATGGCAGCGGCGCCAGCCGGCCCAAGGATTGACGCTCGCCAGGCCTCCGGAGTCCGATCCGGGATGGAACTCCAATTGCGCTTGTGGTCTAATCGCTCCGCGAGTGCGGGTGGCGGCGCGGCGGATGGTCATGCCTGTCGGGGACCGCATGTGGAATGCGGGCGAACCCGGTCAGCGGTCCATCCAAATCTCTGAACGCATATCGGGGCGGCGTGATGCGGCTGGTTCGACAAGGTCTTGCGCTGATGGTCTCGCTCCTTTTCCTCGGGGCGAGTGCGGCCTGGGCTGCGGAAACGCAGGACAAACCCGCCAACCCGCACGCCGAGATTACCCTCCATACGCTCGACGGCGATGTGCAGCAGATCAACATCGATGAAATCTGGCGTGTCCGCGAGGCATCCGGACGCGACGAGCCCTCAGGATCGATCATGGTCGACTACGCATTCGAGAGAGTGTTCGTCAAAGAACCCCTGGACACCATCATCGACGGCATCCGTGCCCAGCGCAAAGTCGAAAAGTTTACGTCGCCGGTCGGAGCGCCGGTTTACATCGTCGCGGACAAGGTGATCGGGATTTCCAAGGCGCTCCCCTTCCAGCATCATCCGAACACGAAAGCCATCATTATCGCGCGCGAAGGCCAGCAACAGGTGCAGGAATCGCGTGACGCCGTTCGCGACGCGCTGGGGAAATAAGTATCGCCGACCCGATCAGGGCAACGGGGTGGTCAGCGCCGAAAGACTTGCATCAGAGCACGATCTGGAAAAGTGGACACCGGTTTTCCAGAAGAATCGTGCGAAAACAAAGGAATCTAGATCATGATCGTTTCTGTTTGAAGCGATCATGATCTAAGCAGGATTGCGCGGTTTTGCCAACGGTAGAGCTGAGCCGCCGCGAGGCGAAGCCGAGCGGTCGGCTCGAACGACGTGTTCGAAGCCGGTGAACGGATGGTTGTCAACCCGAGTTCTCGCTTACTCCCAGGCACGCCTTAGCCGAGCTGCTCGGCAAGCGCGACAATGATGCCCTCGGGCCCGCGGATGTAGGCTAGCCGGTACGTGTCCTCGTACTGCATTTCGCCAATGAGCTCGGCCCCGTGGGCGCGCATGCGCGCAACGACAGTCGTCGATGTCATCGACGGCGAACATGATGCGACGGATGCCCAGCGTGTTCACCGGCGCGTCCACGGGCCCAAACCTGATCGCGTTGGGCGTGTGGAACTTGTCCAGCTCAATGCCCTGCCCATCGGGAGTCCGCATCATCGCGAGGGTGGCCCGGACATCCTTGAGCCCGATCAGGCTCCCGACCAAAGGCCCTTCGACTGTCGTCTCGCCCTCGAGCTTGAGGCCCAGTTCGATGAAGAACGCCTTGGCGGCTTCGAGATCGTCGACAACGATGAGGACGTTGTCCATCCGTTTAAGCGTCATATCCTTCCTTCCCTCGTTTCACTGCTGATGCCCCGTGCGTGTCGCACGTGGCGTATAACGCCCGCGCTCACCGGCGGGCCGAGCACCCGCGAGGCCCGTCCGAGTGCAGCGCGTTGTTAGGCGACATGACCCATCTCCGAGTCAGCGCGCGCGCCGGTAGTGCATGGCGACCGCGCCGCAGCGGAGCGGCTTCGCCGAGATCAACTCGAGCCGTCGCGTGCTGGGCAGCCCGCTCTCGTACAGGGTCGGGCCGTGGCCGGCAATCCTGGGGTGGACGAGTAACTTGTACTCGTCGATCAGATCCAGCCGGTCCAGCTCGGTCGCGAGCTTGCCGCTGCCGAGGAGCACGCCGTCCGGGGTCGCGTCCTTGAGCTTCTGTACGCCCGTGCGCAGGTCGCCGGCGATGTGGTGGCTGTTGGCCCACGGGAAGTCCTTTCGCGTCGAGGACACCACGTACTTCGGCTTGGCCTCCAGCTTGACCGCCCACTCGCGCATCGCCGGCGGCGCCTCCGCGTCGCCGCGGGCGACCGCTGGCCAGTAGCCCTCCATCATCTCGTAGGTGACGCGGCCCCACAGCATCGCCCCGCCCTCGTCCATGAGGCGGGTGAAGAAGGCGTGTGTCTCGTCGTCGGCGATTCCTTCCTGGTGGTCGACGCAGCCGTCCAGGGTGACGTTGATACTGAAGGTCAAGAGTCCCATGGTGTCCTCCGTTCGAGATACGCGACGAGCCGCCCGCCGTCTGGCTCCAAGGGCACGAGCCCAATTCGCGAGGTGCTCACCCTGCGTCGCTTAACAGATGTTCATTGCCCGGAGACAGCTGGAGTTTATAAGCCGACAATCGGCCGAAGGCGAGAAGGGCCACGACCGGCCACCCGCACGATAGCCGCAATTCATCGAATGCGGACCCAACTTCGCTGAGACCATTTGTGGGGCAGGCGACGCAACCCTGCTTAGCGAGATAAATTCGGCGTGTCAGACGGCGCAAGCTCGCTCGAAGGATCATGCAAAGCGTTGGATTCGAATCACTGGATAAGCGGGTGGCGGTTCGCGCCGCCCCCCTCCCTCGATGGGAAGGGGGCGAAAAGTGCGGCTCCTGCGAGACTATGCTCAATATTGCTCGAAGACGGGCTCGCACGGCGAGCTGGGATGCAGCTGCGCTGCATCGATCGCATCCTGTATCTCCGCGCGGGTGACCCCGAATTTGCGCAGATGGCGGGATAGGATTTCGACGGCGTCCCGGTTCCCGATCGAAGCATAGACGGCAAGCGCCCTCAGCTCGCGGACGTGCTCGCGCGGCCCGCGCCCGCCGAAAATGTCCGCGGGCAGGTCACGCGGAAGATCCCTCGGAAGGATATTGAGCACCTGCGGCAATTGCTGCGTTGCGGGTTCACATGGCTGTGCCGGGTGGGAGCGCTCCGCTTGCACATCGTTATTGGCACAACAGTCAATGCGCAGCGGGTCGGCGGCGAGCGGCTGGCTCAGCGCAAGGCCGATAATGCCAAAAAGGGCAAATCTCATCGGCATGTCATTCTCCTTTGGAGATCGATCCTCGCTGCAGGGCGCAAGACCCGCAACGCGGATGGGTCGGTTGACGGGCCTGCGTCGAGGCCCGTCCGGCGACTAGACCCATTCCCGATTCTAATGGGTCTAGAATTTTTGCCTGCCGCGCTTCTTGTCCGAAAGCCGCGTAACACCTTTCGGGAAGCGCTCTAGCTGCCCGAACGCTGCATATTGTCCCAGAAAGCCCTCACATTTTCGGGGCTGTTGGCATCGTAGAGGGGAGTCGTCGCGTGCGGATGGTGAATCGGGCGCGCCATAGCGGCCGAAGCGCTGCTCAGGATTGCCAAAACGACGAGGGCTGAACGAAGGAACGTGCTCATGATCTTCTCCTTTTGCCCGCTCCAGGCTGCTGCCTCATTGCTCACGGCCCGAGCGGAATTCCGCTAATCTGCGCCTCGCCCGATGCATCGACATCATCAGTTTGAATGAGACCTGGTGGTTACATTATGGGAAAACGATTTTGTGAACGGTGGCCATGGCCATGCGTTGAAGCTCTTGCGCTGTCAAGTCGCCGCGGATCTCGGACCAGGTCCGCCAGCCGGGGCGCCCATTGCCTATGAAGGCTTACGCGCGCTGCTGGGCTTTTGGCACAGGATGCTGGCGAAGCCGAGGCTTTGCGACGCTCAAGCAGGGTCTGCAAACGGCGAGTGTCGTTTTTCTCCAGCGCTTGGCAATTGCCAACGACGGTGCCACCGAGAGAGGTCCATTCTTTCGGCTGCAGGGCGCTCAAATCGGGACTTGAACTGCTTGGCGCCTAGGGCCGCAGCAACTCCGAGCATGCTTTCGCGTCGCCGCCGGCAAATCGATCGAGTCCGCGGGAGAATGATCATGAAACTGAAATCAATCAATGTCGCCGCTTTCACCGGAGTTATCGTCGTCGGCATGTCGGCCTCCATCGGGGGTGCCTCCAGCGGCTCCTATGAGCGGGCCGGAACGAGAGCTGAGTACGGTCCGCTCCAGGCAATGAGTTATGGGCTCGGTTCGAAATTCATCAGCGGATATTTCGTTGAGCAGGCCGCTCAATGCCTGGTCAACCTGATGATCATCGAGAAGAGCGATCCGGATTGGCCGCTTTCCTTAACGGCGGCGCGTGTCCGTCTGAGCCTCAATCCGGGACAAGTTGCGGGCCTCGACAGCGAAGAGGGCTCCTCGATGAACGTCACCTGCGACGAAGGCGCGGCAAGAGTGCTCGTCGATGTCGGCGACAGGCAAACCATGGTTGCGCAGCAGGCAACCAACGCCATGAAACAAGCGATATTCGAAGCGACGCCACCCGCCTCCAATACTCAGGGAGAGCAATATGCTGTTCAGAAAAACGATGATCGGCTTCCTCTTCCTGGCCGTTAACCTCACGACCGCGGATGGCGCGGACCCGGGAGATTGTCCGATTGCGGGCAAATATTACTGCGTTGCAGGCGGTGAGGTCGATGCCGCGACTGATAACGGCTTTCGCCGTTATCATGCGGCCTGCAACCATTGCCACGGTCCGGACGGATTGGGGTCGACCTTTGCTCCATCCCTCGTCGAACAGCTGCCTGACCGAGAAGCCTTCCGGCGCACTGTTCTTGAAGGAGTGGAGAGCGGCCCTTTCATGATGAAGGGCTTTGTCGGCGACCCCAATGTCGCTCCCTTCGTCGACGATATCTATGCCTATCTTCAGGCGCGTGCCGATGGCGCTCTCGCGCGGGGTCGGCCGGGACGGTTCGGACGCCCCTGAAGGTGAATATGGTTTCCTGACCGCGCGCTCGATGGATTGGTGGCGATCGCGAAGCTCATCGCCCGCCCCGATCCATCGGAACGCACCCGAACGGATCGGCGGGCCCGTGCCCACACTATACGCGCGACATCACCAATGTTCGTGGGAAGGTGAGGAGCGGGCATGCGTCAGCGTAAATCGCCGAAGCGATCCGCCGCAAAAACGCTTGCTTTGATTGAGATCGACTGGAGCGGGCGATGAGATTCGAACTCACGACCCCAACCTTGGCAAGGTTGTGCTCTACCCCTGAGCTACGCCCGCGCTCCGTTTGCCGCGATGCGGCTGCGAGATGGGTTTTATGGCGCAAAGCGGGGGTCATTTCAAGCGGCTTTGTTGGACCGGCATTTCCCTCGCACCTGGCGCCGCGTCCAGGCGTGCGGCACCCGGCTTGCGCCGGAGTGGCGGCTTCGCTCGTGCATCGGACCCAAAAAATGCGCAGCGATTTTCGGACAAATCCGACGCTCACACAAAAAAATGGAGCGACCCAGCCGATTCCGAATAAAGATCCCTCGCTCTAAGCCGTTGACCCACGGCTGCAGATTTAGGAACGCTCATGGCGATGACACGCGAGGCCCTGCTCAGTCATCTCGGCGCGCTCGGCATCGAAACGGAAACGGTGGAGCATCCGCCGCTGTTCACGGTGGAGGAGTCGCGCGCGCTGCGCGGCGAAATTCCCGGCGCCCACACCAAGAACCTGTTTCTGAAATGCAAGAAAGGGCAGCTCTGGCTCGTCACCGTGCTGGAGGACACCGCGATCGACCTGAAAACCCTGCATCACAGGCTCGGCTCGGGACGGCTGAGCTTCGGCAGCGCCGCGTTGCTGGGCGAAGTGCTGGGTCTTACCCCAGGATCGGTTTCGGCCTTCGGCGTCATCAACGACACGCAAAACCGCGTTTCGGTGGCGCTCGACGAAGCGCTGATGCGCTGGGACCGGATCAATCTTCATCCGCTGGTGAATACGGCCACCACAGCTATTTCGCGGCAGGGTTTGATAAGTTTTCTAAACTCTTGCGGTCATCAGCCGAAAATTCTAGCACTTGGCGAAAGGGTTTAGCCGCCAACATCACCCGCGGCGTGCAAAACTCTTGGCAAAACGTCTGTCAAGCGCCATTTTAGGCGGAACATCGCCGGTAAATGGCGGACATATAGGCTTTATCAGGCAGGGACATGGCACTCAATCTTCTCGGCACCGCGGATCAGGGCGTATCACCTTCCGGAGGCGATCTGATCAAGGACACGACCACGCAAACCTTCCTGCAGGACGTGATCGAGCCGTCGCGGACGGTGGCGGTGCTGGTCGATTTCTGGGCGCCGTGGTGCGGCCCGTGCCGGCAGCTGACGCCGCTGCTGGAAAAGCTGGTCAAGGCGGCCGGCGGCACGGTGAAGCTGGTGAAGATGAATATCGACGACTACCCGGAAATCGCGGGGCAGCTTGGGGTGCAGTCGATCCCGGCGGTTTTCGCGTTTAAGAACGGTCAGCCGGTCGACGGATTCATGGGCGCGCTGCCGGAAAGCCAGCTTCGCAGCTTCATCGAGCGCGTTGCCGGCAAGAGCGCGTTCGCGGGGTCTGAACTGGAAGCGGCGCAGGCGGCGCTGGAAGCCGGCGACGTCAATACCGCCGCAACCGGATTTGCCGACGCCCTGCAGCGCGACAGCGGCAACATCGAGGCGATCGCCGGCTTGGCGCGCTGCTATATCGCCACCGGCGATCTGACGCGCGCGGAGCAAACCCTCAGCCTTGCGCCGCCTTCCAAAGCGAATGCCGCGCCGATTGCCAGCGCCCGGGCGGCGCTGGAGTTGGCGCGCAAATCCGCCGCCTCCGCCGGCGCCGACCTCACGCAGCTGACGCAGGCCATCGAGCGCAACCCGGCGGATTTGCAGGCTCGCTTCGACCTGGCATTGGCGTTGAATGCGAAAAACAACCGCGAGGGCGCGCTGGATCAGCTTCTCGACATCATCCGCCGCGACCGCACATGGAACGAGCAAGCCGCGCGCAAGCAGATTGTGGAGTTTTTCGACGCCTGGGGTCCTGCCGATCCGATGTCGGTCAAGGGGCGGCAGCGTCTTTCCTCCATCCTCTTCGCATAGGAGCGGATTTTGGGAGTGACCGACCGCTACCGCAAGCCCGGCGATCTTCCCGCGATCGTGCCCGTATTCCCCCTGCAGGGCTGCATTCTGCTGCCGCGCTCGACCTTGCCGCTCAATATATTCGAGCCGCGCTACCAGGAGATGCTCGACGACGTGCTGGCCGGAAACCGCATCATCGGCATCGTCCAGCCGCGCGTCGTCGCCGACCAGGAGGAATCGCCGGAGGGCAAAAGCGCGCCGCTCCGGCAAACCGGCTGCGCCGGGCGTCTCACGGCCTATAGCGAGACGGATGACGGCCGCATGCTGATCACGCTGACCGGCATCTCCCGCTTCGACATCGTGAGCGAGCAGCCATCATCGCGGCCCTATCGTCTCTGCCAGGTCAGCTACACCCCCTATCAGCCGGATTTCGTGCGCGGCCATGGGCAGGATGCCGTCGACTGGCCCCGGCTCTTGCGCGTCCTCAAAATGTATCTCACCGCCCGTCAGCTCAGCGCCGACTGGCAGAGCATCGAGCGCTCCCCCGCCGAGCTGCTGGTCAACACTCTGTCGATGATCAGCCCTTACGGGCCGGAGGAAAAGCAGGCGCTTCTGGAGGCCTCCGACCTGAAGGAGCGATCCGAGGTGCTGATGGCGCTGGCGCAGATGGAACTGGCAACGCCCGAGGACGGCTCGGGCAGCAGCCTGCAATAGCGCCTCATTCGATCAGCACCGCGTCACCGGGGCCGAGCCGCGCCAGCAGCAGGAGCATATGCTGGCGCGAAAGGGCGATGCAGCCCGCAGTCGGCCGGTAATCGGGATGCGCCAGATGCAGGAAAATCGCGCTGCCGCGTCCCTGGATGCGAGGCGCGTCATTATAGCCGAGCACCGCCAGCACATCATAGAGACCGTCGTCCCGCCACAGCGTCTCGTGACTGGCGGGGTAGGGCAGGGCGACCAGCCTGTTGTAATTGGCATCGCCGGTTGCGTCGCACCACCCAAGACGCGGAGATAGCGGCGAAACGGGCAATTCGGTTCGGGGCCGGGCGATCCGGTCGGGGCGGTAGAAGACCCGGCGGATGGCCAGGCGCCCCATCGGCGTCATACCGTCGCCTTCGATGCGCTTTGGCCCGCGTCCGCCCCACCCCAGCGCGCATGGGTAATGCACAAGGCCCAGATGGAGCTTGCCTTGCGCAACCGCTCGCGATAATCCCCTGACAATGATGAGCGGCATAGTATTTCGCCGATAAGCGGTCGGAAGCCTGCAACGCCGCAAACCTCCGCCAGAACATCATCTTTATGCTACAATCGCGTCAATTGGGGAGCCTGGAATGAGCACAGCGCGCAAAATTCTGGTCATCGACGACGAGCAGGATCTTCGTGAGTTGCTGACCGATCAGATCGCGCTGCACGAGGAGTTCGAGACCACCTCGGCCGGCACGGCCGCCGAGGGGATGGCCAAGGTCAAGGCCGAGACCGTCGACCTGATCCTTATGGATGTCGGCCTGCCCGACATGGATGGACGCGAGGCCTGCAAGCTGCTGCGCAAGAACGGCTTCAAGGGGCCGATCGTCATGCTGACGGGTCAGGCCTCCGATTCGGACACGATTTTGGGCCTGGAGTTGGGTGCGAACGATTACATCACCAAGCCGTTCAAATTTGCCGTGCTGCTCGCCCGCATCCGCGCGCAACTGCGTCAGCACGAGCAGAGCGAAGACGCCGTTTTCGCCATAGGGCCATACAGCTTCAAGCCCGCCGCCAAGCTGCTGCTCGATGAAAATGGAGGCAAGGTGCGGCTGACGGAAAAGGAAACCTCCATTCTGAAATATCTCTACCGCGCGGGCGAAAAGGTCGTCTCGCGCGAGGTGTTGCTGCATGAAGTGTGGGGCTACAATGCCGGCGTGACGACGCATACGCTGGAGACGCATATCTACCGGCTTCGGCAGAAAATCGAAAAGGACCCCTCCAGCGCCGAGCTGCTGGTGACGGAAACCGGGGGCTATAAGCTCGTTCCCTAAGCATTTTCCAGCAAAGCCTGCCCCGGCGAAGGTTGGGATGGACGCCGGTTTGCGTCCGGAAAATGCGACCAACAAAGCGTTGAAGCGCCGGCGCCGCTCGCCTGCGGGAACGAAACCGCTTGCCCGTCATTTGCGACTCAGTTCACGCTTCTCGTTTGAAGAGGGTGTTCTGCGTTTTGTTGCAATTGGGGCGGGAAACTCATGGCACTCGACGCAAATGTCGAACTTCTGGAAAAAGTGCCGATCTTTATCGGCCTCACCCATGAGCAGATCAAGGCGATCGCGGTCAAGGGCAAGAAAGCCTTCTTTGAGGCCGGCGCGACCATCGTAGCCGCAGGCAAGGCCGGTAAGACCGCCTATCTCATCCTGAGCGGGCGCGCCGGAACGCGGCCTCCGCAAGGCCTGGACATTGAGCGCGAATATCTCGAGCGCGGCGTGCTGATCGGCGAATTGGCGATGCTGGTCGAGACCGTCCACTCGATGGAAATCATCGCCGAGGACCGGCTTCGCGCGATGTCGATCGATCGCGCCGACCTCTTCGCGCTGATGGAGAGCGACCCGTCCATCGCCCACCATTTTTCCGAGAAGATCACCGAGCGGCTAATTTTCCTGGCTCGCGATCTGCGTGAGGTCGATGCGCGTTTCGCCGTGCTTGAGGCGTCCCTCGACGCGGTGATCGCCACCGCCGGCTGACCTGCTCCGCCTTCCCGGCGCGGCACGGAGCGGCGCTTGTGGAAAACGGCCGAGCGCCGCGCTGACCCGTATTTTCGCGTTGCTTCCCGCTAATGCATTGCTTGCAAGCCATGGCGGATGGGCTTACTTTCCCCAGCGAAACGCTCGTCTTTCGGCAGTGCCGCCATAGCTCAGTTGGTTAGAGCGCTAGATTGTGGATCTAGAGGTCCCCTGTTCAAGCCAGGGTGGCGGTACCATTCCTCCCCGCGAAATTTCCTCGCTTCCTCCGGCCAGAACGCTTCTGGCGCCGGAACCTACGCTGTCGCCCGCTGTTGCTTCAGGAGTTGGGCGTGCCCGGCTTTTTCGGAAAACATCTCTAGCCGGAGCATCGCATTGGTTAAGCAACAACCGGACGATCGAGCCATCGTCGATTGCCTGATCGTCGGCGGCGGGCCGGCAGGGCTTACGGCGGCAAGGTATCTCGCGCGCTACCGACGTAGCGTCGTGGTCGTGGATGAAGGCGAAAGCCGCGCGGCACTGATCCCTGAGAGCCATAATTATCCCGGTTACGCCGGTATCGCCGGGCCCGACCTCCTGAAGCTCTTGCGCGGTCAGGCGGCCGAATTCGGCGTCAGCCTGCTGAAGGGCCGTGTGGAGGCGCTGGAAAACGCCGCCGATCAAGGCTTCCTCGCCCGCTTCGGCGGCGAACAATTGCGGGCGCGCGCCGTGATCCTGGCGACCGGCATCATCGACAATGACCCGCCACTCGATGGCGTGAAGATCGCCGTCCAAAAGGGCACCTTGCGCTATTGTCCGATTTGCGACGGCTATGAAGCCACCGATCTGAGGATCGGCGTATTCGGGACGGTTCACAGCGCCGGCAAGAAGGCCTTGTTTTTGCGCACCTACTCCGCCGACGTAACGCTGCTCCTCACCGAGGCCCCCGCCGATGCGGATGCGGCGATGCTGCGCACGCTTGAGGAAAGCGGCGTGAAGGTGTCACGCGCGCTGCGATTCGGATTGGAGCAGCGCGGCAAGCAGATCGCGGCGGTGTTGGCGGATGGCGCCCAGCATGAATTCGATGTCGTGTATCCGGCACTCGGCTGCCAGGTCCAGTCGGGACTGGCGACGGCGCTCGGCGCCGAATGCGACGAGGTGGGATGCCTCGTCGTCGATCCGCATCAGCGGACGACAGCTGCCGGAATTCTGGCGGCTGGCGATGTGGTCTCGGACCTGCACCAGCTCAGCGTCGCGGTGGGACACGCGGCCATCGCCAGCACGGCCGTTCACAACAGCCTGCCGCGCAACTTCCGCTGACATCTTCGTCCCGGCGGTTACCGTTTAGGCGCGCCCAGCACCGAGAGCACCGCGTCGCGCAATTCGACCGGCCGGACGGGCTTGTCGACAAGCGGCGTGTCCGCGGCATCGGGATAGACATCGGCCGCCTCGGCATACGCTGTGCAGAATATGAAGGGGATCTGCCGCCGCTTCAGCGTTTCGGCCAGTTTGAACGACAATGTGCCGTTGAGATTGATATCGAGAATGGCGCAATCGAAATCGGTATCCGCGATCGCGGCTTGTGCCTGCTCAAAGCCATAGGCAACCTTCGCCACCGTCCCGCCCAGATCCTGCAGCATGTCGCCAACCCGCTGCGCCTGAAGGATTTCGTCCTCGACGATGAGGAACCGATACCCGGTCAACTGTTCAGATTTGTGAGACAAAATAAGCATCCTGTCGAACGCGCTGCAATTCGCTTGAATGCCTGAAAGCGCGCTCGGTTCCCTTGGCGGCAGGGCGGCTACTTCACTTCGGGTGGCTGGGCGGTCACCTTGATAGCGGAGAACCAAGCCGCCAGATCGGCAATATCCTGATCGCTGAGGCTGCTCGCCATGATCGACATCTGCTCGTTTTTGCGCTCGCCCGATCTGAACGCCTTGAGCTGCTTTTCGATATAGATCGCGGCCTCGCCCGCAAGATTTGGCGCGTCCGGATTGACCGCGATCCCGTTCGGTCCATGACAGACGGCGCATTGCATCGCCTTCTTCTTACCCGCACCGATATCGGCAGCCGACGCCGGACCTGCGGCACCGATGCAACTGCTCGCCAGCAGCAAGATCGCTCCAGCGCGAAGACTATTCATGATGCCTCCTCTTCTTCGCATCAAAAACAGGCCGAACGCGAGGTCCGGCCTGTTCAATGTAACGTCTAGGACTTAGCCTTCGTACCAGATCCGATAAAGCGCGCCGGCCAGATCGTCGGACACCAGGATCGAGCCGTCAGGCAATTGCGCGATATCGACGGGACGGCCCAGATATTCGCCGTTCTCGCTAAGCCAGCCTTCGGCGAACGGCACTGTCTCGCCCGCCTTGCCGTCTTCGGATACGGGCGTGAACATCACCCGCGCGCCGACCGGCTTGGTGCGGTTCCACGAACCGTGCTGCGCGGAAAAGATCCCGCCGCGATATTTTTTCGGGAACTGCTTGCCGGTGTAGAAGGTCATGCCCAGATCGGCCGCATGCGCGACGGTTTCCGAAACCGGCATCACCACATCGGCGGGCGGGGTCTCTTCCTTATATTCGACGGTGCGGACCGAGCCGCCGCCATACCAGGGGAAGCCGAAATTCTCGCCTGCCTTCGTGGCGTGGTTGATCTCGCCGGGCGGGATGTCATCGCCCATGCCGTCGACCTGGTTGTCGGTGAACCAGATGTCTCCACTCGGCGCGATATCCATGCCGACCGAATTGCGGATGCCATGTGCGAAGACCTCGCGGCCCGTGCCGTCCGTATTCATGCGAATGATGCCGCCAATCCCGAGCTTGTCGAACCCTTCAAGCTTCTCCGGCGCCGGCACGTTGAAGGGCTGGCCCAGGGTCACATAGAGCTTATTGTCGGCACTCACTCGGCAGACGCGCGCCGTGTGATTGTAGCTTTCATCCTCGACCGGGATCAGATCGCCCTGCTTTACCACGTTGAATGCCGCGACGTCCGGGCTCTCATAAAAGAATTCGGCGGCGGGAAAGAGCAGAATGCGGTTGCGCTCGGCGATGTAAAGCACGCCGTCCTTGGAGAAGCACGGCCCGTTCGGAATGGTGAAATCGATCGAAGGGGCGAAATCCTTCACCTCGTCGGCGACCCGGTCCTTATTGCGATCGGTCACCGCCCAGACTTTCGTCTTGCGGGTGCCGACGAATGTCACGATGCCTTGCGGGCCGACGGCCATGTGCCGCGCGTCGGGTACGATGGCGTAAAGTCCGATCTTGAACCCTTGCGGCAGCTTGATCTTCTTCAGCGTCGCCTGGATCGCTTTGGCGTTCTCACCCCCTTGCGGAATTTCAGTGAATTTTGTTGTCCCGGTCGTCTGGAATTTGCCCAGCTTTTCGAGATTGTCGGCGGCGCCGGCCTGTGTCGAAAGAATCGCAGTAGCAGCTGCCGCCACAAGAAGCCTCTTGTGTCGCATGCATATCCTCCTGATCTTTTCTGATATTGATTGACTGCTGGCGTCGTCGGCAGGTCCAGCAGAGGCAAAATGATAGCGTATCGCGCGCGGCGCTGGCCAGCCGTTCGGCACCGATTTATGCTGGGTGGAGTTGACGTTAAGTTAAAGGTCTCGTGCGCTCAGCGATATAAATGCAACCTGATGGCGATATTTCCGCTCGCAAATCCGGCCCGGCATCTCTGCGTCCGGCACTGCGAGGGACCGCCCCGTCCAGCTTGAGGAGGACCGGTGACACACGACCATGACAGTTCAGGCCGCTGGCGCAATGACGGTGTCCAGGTGATCAAGGGGGACAGGCTCGATTCGAATACCGCTCAGACCCCGGGCATGTTCCGGCAGGCGGCGATCAATCACGCCCGCGTCGGCGCCAAAAAGATCTGGGCCGGCACCGTGACCATCCAGCCCGACGCCAAGACCGGCGTTCATCATCACGGCGAATTAGAGAGCGTCATCTTCGTGCTGCGCGGCAAGGCGCGCATGCGCTGGGGCGAAAAGCTGGAATATGTCGCCGAAGCCGAGCCCGGCGACTTCATCTACGTGCCGCCTTTCGTGCCGCATCAGGAGATCAATGCCGATCCGGGCAACGTGCTGGAATGCGTGCTGGTCCGCTCCGACAACGAGGCAGTCGTCGTCAACATCCCCGATGTCGAGCCGGTCGAGGCGCCCGAGGAGGTCTACTGGGTCGACCCGATCCACAAGCATCCGGAGCGCTGACAAAGGGCTCCGCAACGAGCTTGGCATCGCGCGGGCAACGCGCGATGGGTTGGCGCGTCGCGCAGGCAACGCGCGATGGGCTGGCGGGCGGCATCGCGCAAGCAAAGATGGCGCGCCTTGATGGCGCAACTTCGAACGAATTGTTCGAAGTTTTGGCCGAATGGAACACCTACCTAGAGCACCGCAAATCGCATGATTTGCCGGTGCCGCCATGTCCCTAAGCGGCACTTTCAATCCCAAAACCTCGAAGACAAAGGCCGAAACGGCCCCGCACCATTCAGCGTCCGGCTGTCGGCGGACGAACGGGCGCGCCTCGTCATCGAGGCGAATGGCGCGCCGCTCGGCGGATATATTAAGGCAAAGCTGCTGGCCGCTTCGCCCGTCCGCACACGGCGGACGGGCTTTGCCATCGAGGACCGAAAGTCCCTCGCGCAGCTTTTGGCCCTGCTCGGTCAATCGCGCCTTTCCAGCAACCTGAACCAACTGGCCCACGCCGCCAATATCGGCGCGCTGCCCGTGACGCCGGATATCGAGGATGAGCTTCGCGCCGCGCTCTTCGACGTCCGCGAACTGCGCCGACTGCTCCTCCTGGCCCTGGGCCTCAAGGCGGAGGCGCGGCCATGATCCTCAAAGGCTCCGAGCGTCGCGGCGGCCAGGACCTCGCTGCCCACCTCATGCGGCTGGACGATAACGAGCATGTCGAACTGCATGAGCTGCGCGGCTTTGCCGGCGGACAATCTCAAGGAGGCTTTCAAGGAAGCGGAAGCGATCAGCCGTGGCACACGCTGCCGCAACTATCTCTTTTCGCTGAGCCTTAGCCCGCCCGAGCAGGAGCAAGTTTCGGCCAAGGTCTTCGAGGCCGCGATCGACGCGCATCGAAGACCGGCTAGGCCTTGCCGGTCAGCCGCGCGCCATTGTCTTCCATGAGAAGGAAGGCCGCCGCCATGCGCATTGCGTGTGGTCGCGCATCGATGCCGAAACGATGACGGCGCGCCAACTCCCCTTCTTCAAAAACAAGCTGATGGAAGTTTCGCGCGACCTCTACCTGGAACACGGGTGGAAGATGCCGCGCGGCATGATCGATGCGCACGCCCGCAATCCCACCGATTTCACCCTTGCCGAATGGCAGCAGGCCAAGCGGCAGGGGATGGACCCGCGCTGGACAAAAGCCGTCCTGCAAGATTGCTGGTCGGCGTCGGACAGCCAGAAGGCGTTCGAGGCGTCGTTGCAATCACGCGGCTTCTGGCTGGCCAAGGGCGACAGGCGCAGCTTCGTCGTGCTCGATCACATGGGCGAAGTCCATTCGCTGCCGCGCATGCTGGATGCGAAAGCAGCAGCCGTGCGCGCCCGCCTCGGCGAGGAAAACCACCTGCCGAGCGTTGAGGCGACGAAGAAATTCATCGGCCAGCGCATGACGCCGGCGATCCGCCGCCATGTCGCGGAATCGCGCGAGCGTTTCGAAGAGCGCTCCGCCGTGCTCGGTCAGCATAAAACCGACCTGGCGCTCGCCCACCGGGCGGCGCGGGCAAGGATGACGAGAAGGCCAGCAAATCGCGCGCGATGAAGCCGCGCGGGAACGCGCGGCGCGGCTCCCGAAGGGCCTTAAGGGGCTCTGGTTCCGCTTCACGGGCCAGTACCAGAAACTGCGCGCGCAGTCGGAAGCGGAAGCGGCGCAAGAGCATCGGCGTGACGAGCAAGAGCGGCAAAGAATCCTCGAAAAGCCAGCGCGCGGAACGCGATGTGATCACATCGCAATTCAAGGAACTTAGGAAAGACCAGGCGCAGCAGCTTCTGGAGCTGCGCAAGGACGTAGGGCGCTACCTGCAATTCACGCGGGGATGCCCCGCGCACGATTCCCCGGCCCGCACGCAGGGCCGCGATCTTTCCCGCTCTCTCAAGCTCGAACGCTAATTTTTCCGAAGCCAGTAAAGGAGTAGCTTGCCATGTCGCAGAACAATAACAACGATGCCTCGTTCGGCATCGGTCTCGCTTTCGCGGGACTGATGATTATCGCCTATGTCGCCTTCGCGATCCTTGCCTTCCTCACCTTCATATTGACGATCCTGTGCTTCGCGGCCTGGAGTTCTCCCATCACCATCGGCAAATGGACGCTCACACCCGTCGAGGCGCGCGGCTTCGTGCGCCGGGGCATCTTCGGCGCGCTGGCGCTGCTTGCTTTCCTCGTGTTCGTCGAGACGTTCTTCCGTGTTGGCATCAACTGGAATGCCCTCCCGGAAATCCTGATTGGCGGATATATCGGCGGCTCGCTCGGCGTCGAATGGTTGATGGCGCAGGACGACGAGGCGCAAACGCTAGCGCAGCCGATGCAGCCGCAGCTTCCCACGGTGCAGGAAATCCAGCCGCCGCGTAAAGCGCTGCCCCCTCGCCGCGAGCCGTTCGAGTTCGCAAGCTGGGACGATGAGGAGGAGCGTAAATGAGCCTGCGCACTCTGCTGGAAATCTATCAGACGCTTTGGATGTTCGAATCCCATGCTCAGCAGAGGCTGGCGTGGGAGGACGCCGAACAAGCGCGCATCGCCAGGATGCGCGCGGAAGCACAGGCGGCGGCACAGCTTCAAGCCATGCTGATCGCCAATCCGAGCGGGTCGCTCGGCAACTCGAAGCTCAACGATGAAGACAGTCTCGAAGAGTCCGGCCTGCTATGAGATCGCGGGATCGAGTTGGGCTTTTTCAATGGCCGTGCCGTCGTCTATGACGGCACGGAGCCTGTCGCCATCGATGCGCAGGCGGGCAAAGGAAAGCTTGCCCGCTTTCTCGGCGTCAATATCGTCTCGCCGCGCACGGCGCATCTGACGAAAATTATCACCGACCCCAAGGACGGCGAACTGGCCTGGGTGTCGTGGAAGACGCTGGAACGCCAGGGCTACAAGCTCCGCTTTATCAATGCGGGGCGGCTCTACGGCTATCCATCCGAGAGCTACAACTTCAACACGCGGCTTTTGCAGGTCGCGGCGAACTCCCGGCTTCGCCCTATCGTCGGTGAAATCGCGTACGATAGCGGCCAGCTATCTGGTGCCGATTGATCCCGACCCGCGCCACCGCTGGGTCGGGCAGGGCGTGCGCACGGCCTTTGCGACCTACAACAAGATCACCGCGCTTTATCCCTCCGCGCGCTGGCCGTGCACGGCGGGCGGGCTTTGGGATTTTTTCGGGCGCGGCCCCGATGAGATTGCCGACGATCTGCTGGTCTGGGCATCCGATGGCCGGATGCAAGATGATTCCGGCATGTCCGCCAGATCGCCAGCCTCACGCAATCCCGCGATCAATGGAATGCGTATCGCTCCGCCATCATTGAGCGGCTGCAAGGCTTCCAGCCTGGATCGGCGGCGCGCGCCGCGACGGACGCCAATTCCTTCGATCCCGCCGATATGAAGCATGAGAGCGCACGGCGCTCTTCATCATCGGCTCGGCGCGATCCGAAACCAGCCGCAACTTCGTCGGCGCGATGACGGCGGCGATCATCGAGCGTTTCGCCGATGCGCACGGGCCCCTGCGCGCGCTCGTCGTCGGCGAGGAATGGGGCCAGCTCTACGTCTCCAACTTCTATGAAATCCTGACGCTCTACCGCCAGGGCGGCGATCAACTTCCTCGGCGTGTTCCAGAATGCAGCCGCGCAGATTGAAATCAAAGTACGGACGCGAAACCGCGCGCATCTGGAAGAAGGCCGTCGCCCACACGCTCTATCGCGGCCTTCCCGACAACGACACGCTGAAAGAGATCGAGCATCGGTCGGGCCGCACCTCCGTCATGGTGCGCGGTTTCAACGTCAACAACAACCAGGTGAACGGCTCGGGCGACAACCTCTCCGAGCAATCGCGTCCGCTCCTCCAGGTCGAAGACATCCGCGCCGCCACGGGCGGCGAAAGCGCACTTCTCGAATCCCGCGATCACGGCTACTTCGTTGTCGATACGCCGAACTTCTGGGAACGCCCTGAGATGCGCGGCTTACTACGTGATGTGCGGCTCAAGCCCGACAAGTATGCGTGGCTACACAGCAATTTGGCAATTTCCCGCTGGCGCTATCATGCGAATGATCCCAATTATGATGTCCTAGCTGTTATTCAAGAATTGCATTCTGAACGCTAAATTCACGATCATCACCATCAGCCCGATTACAGTATTCTAAATCTTAGGTAATGGTCAGTTCGTATCGGTCGGGTATCGGCTTCGCTTTTTTCAAGGCTACGGGAACGGGAGAGCTTCTCAAAAATTCTTCAAGCCATGCCTGATTTTCTTCTGTAATCCGGCACCCCATGATAATTGATAGCAAAGCTTTCTGCGGCAGGATAAAAAATCCGTCAGATGTTTTTAATGTCCCCGTAGCAGACGCGTAACTCCCTTCTTCTGCAATAAGCCTGTATTCGTTCTCATACGCCCATACATTAGCCTTGGTAATTAACGGGAGTATATTTTTGACATCGCTATCATCCGCGAAATTCAACACGGGGTATTTGTCTAGATAGACAACTTTGTAAGCACAACAAAACACGTCATTCTCTGTAGAAAATTCCAAGCAGATCCCTGTATGTGCGGCGGCATAATGCGCCCATAGCAATTGGCAGTCTGGTTTTGCACCGACGCAATAAACTCTATATTTTTCGTGGATCGCCTTCGCCATATCCTCCGAGCTTCGGTCGATGGCGTTCTTCACGATCTCTGGATTTGAAAGCCATTCTAACGCTAGCTGCTTCCTAGCGGCGTCCGGTACATCTGGTTGCCATTTCTTATGCGCTTCGTAGAAGCAGGAAACTTGTCTCTCCCACTCGACTGGATCGTCCACAATCGATTTGTTGTAGCAAGGGCGGCAATCCCAAGGATCGTTAAAATTCATGGGAGCCGAAAACCTGATCCGCCGGTCATTCACGAGAGATGTGATCCAGTCTTTATCAAATTTTTGATAGTGATATACGCGGGGCACATCCCTCGGATTCGCAAATATAATTTCTTCCCAGTCAATCATGCTTTTTTCTTATTAAATATGCGGTAGAAATACCAGTACATTTCGAAAATATGTTTAGGAATCGAAAGTTGCGATCCATTGATGGAATCATTATAACTGCCCTACAATGTCGCCACTATCACCAATCCGCCGGTTCTTTCGGTTTAGAGCTGACCGCTCTATCGCAGTCGTCATTTTCGGAGCCGTCCGTCGCGCCTTCGGTGCCAACAAAGGGAGGGTTTAAGCCTGCCCCCACCCAAGCGGGGGCAGGCTTAAACCCTCCCTTTGGCCTAGCGAAGTGGTGGGGCGGTGAAAAGGGCGATCTTGGCGGTTCGTCATTTTTGGTGGGCCTTGAGCGGCTTTTTGTCTTAGGCGGAAATCATCCATTCGCGTGGCTGCTCCACTTGCGCCAGGGACGAAAGCCGGATGGCCAAGACCGCGTTAGCGGGCTTGGTTCACGACGGCCCGGCCCGATCCGCCGTATGCGGATCGGGGGCGCCCAAAGATGCCTCATTGCGAGCCTGCAAACTAAAATTCAAACTCATCTATTGCATGTAGAAAAACGCTTCTTCCATCCGGCACGTCCTCTAGCATGTGAAAATTCATCGGCTGCGGTGAGTCCACAATAAGAAGGCCTTTTACTTCGTAAATCAGAGGCAGCTTCAATGCCTTTTGGAGCGCGTCTACGTGTTCTCGAATATACTGGACTCGTTTGATGTGGCGAAGCAGCTTATCCGGTTTGAGGCGTCCTTTTGAATCTTCAATTATCCGTCCGCGATATTCCGACATCCGCGAAGCTGCCTCTCCCTCGGTGCGGCATAACCTCAGATTCTTGGCTTCAATAACCCAAACCGTTCCTTGTTTCTCATTGATTGCAAATACGTCAATATCGCCAAGTTCAGCAGGCACTTTTAGATTTAACAGGCTAGAAATTTTGCAACGTGCTTTTGCATTCAAACCAAGATCACAGAGTTTGTCTGCTACACTTTCTTCAAACTTTTCGCCCTCCGCTTTTGCCATTGCCCCCGCGTATGCTTTGGCCTCGGGCGAATTCCAAAAATTATTGTGTAGGGCTCCTTCCAAAAGGCCTCCCAGCGAATACATCGTCGAATCAGAAATAAGGATTGGGGAGACCAGAACCAGTGGATCGTAACTATCGTCAATCATCAACAACGGGCGATTTATCAAGGAGATAGGCCTGTCAAACCGCCCTATATCAATTTCATTCTCAGAGACGCCCTCGTGCCAACCCTGTCTACGCCTCAAAGTAAGGCGATTCAGTAAAGGTAAGATATCCGCCTTTGGATAGGCGGGATTTTGGCTAAGGATTTCTGATATTTCCGAATGACGCACAAAGAAAATCCCGGCCTCACGATTTTCTGCCAATTGGGTCATCGCGAACTGAAAGTCTATATATGCTTCGGCTGGCACCTTGTATTCAGATTCTACCGCAACCCGCAGCGCGCTATCCCATCCCAGCTTTTCTTCTGACTGCGCCTTCTGTCGGTGGTCGCGATTAAGGTATGCAGCCGAAGCTCCATCCATCATCGTTTTCGTTAGCCATGCCGCTCCGGGTTCGAGTATTTTCGCTAGAATACCGCGCTCGGTAAGCAAGTCGCCACCGGGGCTGATGCGAATTTCAGGTGGGATAACTGCGGCACGGATAACCGAAAATAGCTGGCTGTTCCCCGCCAGCAGCAATGTTTTGGCGTAGATTTCTTGAACCTCCGCTTTAGAAGGTCGTAAGCCCCCATCCCGTGCTTCGCAGGCTGCGATTTCAAGAACCGCTTTTGCAGCTCGTTGTACCGCGTTGATCTCATTCTGCCTTTGGAATGCGGACGTATCTGCCCTACTACCCCGGATGGCGCGAAGCGCTCGGATCGTGCGCTTCCATCTGGACTGCTCATGCCTAGCGGCTTGATAGTCTCGTGCGGCAATTTCGGTGAGACGTCTTCTGTCGAATTGTCGAATATCGCTGATCAAAGAATCAAGCATTGCATCACGATACTCCGCGAGGAATGTCTTGCATTCCAACTCGCCACTAATCTCAAAGCCCTCGGCACGGTTGCGGAACTGCCAGATCGAACCGCATTTGACAAGATATGAAGCCGATTTGGGAATTGGTTTGAACTGATCGATGAGTCCATGACCGGCAAGCCGCTCAATGGGTTTCGTGGCATCTTGAACATGAAGCCAACGCCAGTCCGGCGACCCGATGGTCTCCCGAATAAGGTTTGAGAACTCATCTTCTTTGCTCAAGCCGCCGCTCGATGTTGAAAAACCCTCCAATACGCGAGCAATTAGCTCAACTTCAGCCTTATTCTCGGATGAACGAAGATGGGGTAGCCATGAAGCCTTGATAGTAACAGTTGATTCTCCGCTCTGCTTATCGCGTTTGATGGAGATAGTGCCAAGAAGTGGGTCTGAGCTTTCTGCTCCCCATTGTCGCTCGAAAACGGAAGATGCCGGCACCTCCACGAGCACCTTTCTGGGCTGCTTCGGAAAGCGTTCGGGCAACCGGTCTATGATCGCCGGGCCAACGACGGCCAACCACTGCAAAACGGCATTCCATATCTGGTATCGCCAATCGCGATGTTCTCCTTCCTTCGGCTCAGATTCGATCCACCAAGTACGGCCCGCGTAGTAAATAGCTCCGGTGAGCTTGCCTTGGGCTAAGTCATCCAGGCTGGCATAGATTGGCTTCTCATCCTCTCCACCAAATTCCGTTCTCTGAACGATCCGGTAATCTCCTGCGGGCTGCTGCAGGGCGCGGTAGTCGCGGCGAACTGTTCCCGTCATGCGCGGGGGCAATAATTCGTCGGTGCTCATGACAATATTGGTCGGCGGCGTAATTTCACGCATATGTTCAGGAATGAGATTGCCGTCAGTACTTTGCCAAAATCCGAATAGATTGATGAGCCCGTTCGGGTTCATGAAGGAGAAGCCCTCCTCCTCCAATCTGGAATATTGCTTCAGCAGTCTGAGGATATCGGATAGTTTTCCATCATCACAGGCCCCAAGGATTGCCGCATCAGAAAATGTCAGATAACAAAATTGCCAATGCTCTGGAGAAAGCGTGTCTTGAATTGGCACAGAAAAACTATGTGGAATTCCCCAGCCACTTAACAACAGAACAGTGATGCTTTGCCTGCAATCGCCTTTATCTCCGACGAAACGCCAGAAGCGAGCAATATCATTGGCTATGAATTGACAGACTTCGTCAGGCAGATTTCTGACCGTAGCAAATCCTTCCTCTGGGAACCCCTCAAATGAAGTGGGCATCTGGATCACGTGAAGGTAGCTGCCCTCGTCGTACTGCAACACTGATGCGCACAGTCCAGACCTGAGGGGCGGCGACAAATTCAAATGTGGCCCCGGCCAAAAACCAGTCAACTCCGCATAGCGCTCTTGGCGGCGCGATAACGCATGCAAGAGATACTTGCCCATTCCTCCGTCTTTTGCTGTTTCAACGAGCACCGCTCGAATCGCCAGCGAAAGCGAATTGGGATTTGCGACGATCACGCCCCTTTCGGTTGAAATCAGCGGCAAACGCTCAAGTGGAGTGTCCCCTATGCGGCGGTCGCTCACGAATGGATAAAGCTCCGAATTGAGGGTAAAGGGTGCGAGGCAAGACAGGGGGATGCCAAGTTTTGCTAGATCCTCGGTTGTGAAGGCGACCCGGCTTGCCAGTTTGCGCAAGGCGCGCTCATCGGGCAGCAGAATCTCGCCGAACGGATTTCCGCCAGCGGTCGTCGTTCGATTAACCGCAGCTCTTTCTGCTAACGCATCACTTAAGATCAGCAGCGCGTGTACTGCGTCTAAGGCATCCCGCTTTGTTCCTCCGTCCGGGAGCTCTTCGAAAGCTTCAAGCAGAGTTTGCGTATAGGAGTTTGCCGATTCCCACTGGCCGAGAAATATTCTAAAGTTTCCTTGGCGAGTTGCGACCAAATCACAAAAAATATCTTCATTTGGATCTTCAAGTCTATTAACACCCGCTTTTGACAAGACATTGTTGAGAACAAGCGTCAACTCTCGTTTCTTGATTTTTTGAGAGCCGTTAGCTTTACTGATGACCAGACGCAGTAGCCAGTCCAGCCGAATGCCATTCGCATGCAGTGCGGGCTCCGTAAGTAAGCCGGAGATGGTTTGCACCGCACGAAGCTTGTGCCATCCTTCTATTACACGCAGCCCATCGTGTTCTGCCGCGAATACCTCATCGGGGATTTCCGGTGGGGCCATGCGTTGGAGAAGTTCAGAAATGTCGATGTCGAGGATGTTTTCGTTCATTCCGAAACATCCCGCTAAGCCGACGCTAACTCAAAGAGATTTTAATTAATTACTCACATTTTTCTCTGGCCACCGAAGCGGTGGAAATTAATTGTGCTCCCCGCCTATAAAGTCCGCCGGAAAAGATCAGCCAAGCTTACACAAGGCTGATAGCAAGGTTTTTGCCTACGGCGGTGGCGGCTTTCACCAGCGTATCGAGCTGAATTCGGTCATTGTTCGGATCAAGAAGCCGTCCGAGTTGAGTGGCGCTCGTTTTCATGCGACGAGCCATTTCCGATTTCGAAATGTTCTGCGCGGCCATTTCATGTTCGATTTGGAGCGCAAGGGTACGTTTGATGGCGGTCGCCGTGACCGCATCGTAAATGCCCTCGTCACGCAGAAAGCTTTCGAAGCTTTCGCCGATATGTGGGTTCTTATTCATAGCGCTGCACCTCCTTCATGCGGGCTGTCGCCAGTTTCAATTCCTTGTCCGGTGTCTTTTGCGTCTTTTTAATAAAGCCATGCAGAAGCACCATCTGTTTGCCAATCAGGACGAAGAACACACGGGCAATGCGTCCTGACGAAATATTCGACCGGATTTCATAGAGGCCCTTGATCCCCTTCATAGGGGCGCATTTGGGCATGCCGACCGGCCAACAAAATTCTAGCGTTGCGATATCCTCGCCGATGGATTTCCTGTCCTCCGGCGAAAGCTCCAGGAGCCATTCCCGCACAGGCCGGTTGCCTGCGTCGGTGGTGAAAAACACGGCCTGCAATATCTTGGCGGGTGGGCTCATCAATCATCCTTACCTTAAAGGGTATACCTTTTGAGGGTGATTGTCAAGCATAGACGCCCTGACCTCGTTTGCATGCGCATCCAATCGGCGCACGGTTGGCCGCTCTGGAAGAGTCTGGGTTCGAAGGGGCAGGAACGCTCCTCGTCGATGGGGGCCAGGGGAGAGGCGAAATCTCCCCGGTCGTCTCCATGCGCGAAAGCATGGTGCGGGGTTCCAAGGGCGGCATACGCCTTTGCGTCGCGATCCAACGGCGATGACGTTCGGTCTAGCCCATCTTATGCGTCCGAGCGCTTTGTCTGATACCCATTCTCTTTGGGCGAGCGGCTTTATCCGGCAGGGAACACCCGGGGGGCTATTGGGATCGAGTACGCTGCGGACGCGCTGGGGTGGATGGAATGGGTTTCGGGGCGATGGCGCCCCGCCGGTCACGGTGCGGACGTCTGCAGCCGAAAGGCGACGAGGCTGAACAGTTCGGCCTCCGGGCAGCAGGAGGCGAGCGCGACACGGATGCGGCTGGCGGTCTCGACGAAGCGTCCGGCCACCTTCAGTAAACGCAGGCGAATGCTGGCAAACTCGCTTTGCCGCAAGGGATGCCACGATGGCACGCAATCACGAACATCGAGCAGCAGCCAGTAAGCAGCGGTGTGCAGGATGAGCCGCATCTGATTGGCGAGCGGTGAACGGCAACTGGTGCGGTCGGAGGTGAGTTGGGCCTTGTGCTGCTTGATCAGATTTTCCGCCTGCCCACGCGCGCAGTAGAGGGTCGCATAGATGGCCTCGGCGCTGCCTTTCGCCAGCGAGGTGACGACATAGCGGATGTCGAGCCCGCGGCGGAGCATGTCATCCTCATCGCTGGCGCTGGCCTCGATGCGCGCCACAACGCGGCGCTCCCTGGCCCAGGATTTCGCCGCATAGCGCGTTTCGGCAAAACCGCGCAGGGCAGCAAGCTGTCCCTCGGCGCGGCGAACCCGGATATCGTCGGCCTCCGGTTCGACCAGGCGGTCGAGCACGCTGTTGCCAGCAAAACCAAAGATATAGTCGACGCTGTTTGCTTCGCACCAGCTCATGGCTTCTTCCCGACCGTAATGGCTATCGCCGCGGATGGTGATGCGCGTGCCGGGCCAGTGCCGGCGGATGCGTTTGATCAGACGGCGCAGCCATGCGCGGACTTCCTTGCCCGACGGCGTTTTGCCGGGGCGCAGGATCATGGTGACCGGTCGGCCTGTCGCGGTGTCATAGATGTGGATCGGCAGAAAGCAGCGTTCGTCGTAATGGGCGTTCCATTCCGACAGTTCCTGATGGCCGTGCACGACATCGAGCGTGTCGTCGATATCCAGGACCACCGATGCGGGTGGCGCCTTGTAGCTGCGGCACCAGATATCGACGAGCGCATAGGTCAGGCGGATGATCTCCTTCAGCGTCGGCGCGTTCTCCCAACGTGAGATGGTCGGCTGCGAGCATAGATCGTGGCCCGTATCCGGCAGCCGCCCGCAGGCCAGCTTGAAAGCGGGGTCGGAACGCAGCCAGTCGAAATCATTGCCGTCGGCATAGCCGCAGGCGATCGCCAGCATGCGGGCTTTCAGTATGTCCTCGACCGTGTGCGTGATGTGAGCCGGGTCGCGGCGGTCGGCGATCAGGGCGGCAAGCGTTTTGGCGAGGCCGCGCCGCCGCTCTGCAATGCCGAGCAGCATGACGCCGCTGTCGGAGGAAAGCCGGCCGCCATCGAACGCGGCTGTGACCTTCTTGCGCGACACGGCTGGATAAGGAACGGCGAGCGGGCTATCGTCGGACATGGCGGGTGTGGCTCCGAGGCGCAACGTGCGCTGGCTGGCTTCGACACCCATTTCCTACGCAAGTTCAATGCCTTGTGCTACATCCGCCAGCGCAAATCCCACCCCGGCTGAATAAGACGGGCTAGATGGGGTCTTGGGGCAAGGGGCAGTAACGCCCTTCCCCAAGCGCGATGAAACGGCGAACGTTTCACTGGCGCAAACGAGGCTCGATGCCGAGGGTGCGCCATGCCTGGGGGATGCAACGGGGGCGCGCAGCGGCCCCCTTGCCAAGATTGCGGGTACTACCACGCACATCTTGCACGGAACTTTAATGCCCGGTCACGCGAAACTCAGGCTGCTTCCGATGTCGCCGCTCTTAGTTCGAACCGTCTCATTCCGGCGTTTGTGTCGTGCGAAATTTCCGCGATGCGTCCATCTGAACCGATAGCCTGAACAGTGGCGGAAAACTGATTTGCGGATTGACGTACAAACCGCGTGATTTCGAACAGTTTGCCAATGCCCGAACTCAGTCCCCGGAAATGCGCATTCAACTGATCCCTGTCCCATTCAGGGTTCGCCAGCACCCTTCCCTGCAAGTCGTGGATGTAATCAGCTAGATAGTCGAGCAAGACGGTATCGGTATCAACGGGCGGCTTCGCCGGAAGACGCGCGATATTCTCATAAAGCGCCCCATACCGCGCCGGGAGTTCGGTATCGTGCGTGCCTTGTGCGAGCGCCAACACCTCGGCCTCGACGGCGGCGCGTTTGGCGGAATCTTCGAGCGCGTATCGATGCCCGCTATAGGATGGGAGATAGTGTTCGAGCGCGCCTCCGGGGAGCACAAAGACGTTTTTAGCCCTTAGCAACTCAATGATCTTTTTCAGTCTGCCTTCAATATCCGCCGCGAGCGCGGCACCGATAACCGGAACAATGTCGCCGCGCCGTCCATGCAGATCCGTCAGTATGGCAACGCGCGCTTTCGGCAAGGCCTTTTTGTCCACGAAGGCTCCGTCTTTTGTCAGGCCCTCAATATACGCCTTCAACTCATCGATGGCGGGTAAGGATGTGGTCGCCTCGCGAACAGCAGCCACGGCATCTCCAAGCTTTTTGTCCAACTCACCGCAATATCTGCTGAAGTCCTGGCCCAACCCCAAATCAGCGAGAAAATCAGAAATCTCGCCGTCCGCCTTAATGCATTGGCGGAGATTGCCTATAAAGAGGCTGTCCAGATCGTAAAGAAAATAGGCGGATTTCTTTAAGGCGCGGCATAGCTCTAGGTATTTATTGACCTCCTCGCAGCCACCCGCATCGATGATGCAACTTCCAGCGGAGGTGATCGAAAAATTGCGCCGTTCCTGAATTGCCTCGATAATTTGCGCATCCAATACGCCTTCCACGAAGATGGGATGGTCGGAGAAGAAAAGTTGCTTGTGATGCACATTAAGGCGCGGAATGAGGGAATTCAGGCGTGTCCCGACGCCGTCGACGGATACTGGAGCGGCATGATCCGATGAGAAGGAAATGATCGAGGCGAGATCGTCGGCGGATCGGAGATCGATAATGAAGGGCGAATGAGTGATGAGAAAAACGACCTTCTTAGCGGTGCCTGGAGTCGGTTTTCCCGCAATCTTCCTGACCTCCTGCATGAAGAATGCCTGATACTGCGGATGCAAATTTAATTCCGGTTCGTCGATTATCAGATAGTCATGAGCGTCATTATATAGGTGTGTTAGCAATACAAGCAGTTCGCGGATGCCGTGGCACTCGTCGCGGTCGAGACGATAAGCTTTTCCAGTAGCGCCGGATGTTGCCTTTGGAATCAGATTCCCAGAATCCCATTCCAAAGTAATTCGCCGATTGAAGAGGCTTGTCAGCGTTGCTTCCACCTTCACGCGAAGATCGGGCCGTTCTTCCAGCAAGACAAAGACGTCGGCTCCTGAACCGTGGGATTGGCCAGCATCTTTCAAATTTTGGAACCAGTTTTTTTGATAACCAGATCGGAGATTGTCGCCATATAAAAACTGAAGCGGACTGAGACCTGTGCCTTGCAGGCGATCCGTTCCCAGTAAGCGAGAATTGGGAAGCTGACCCCTTAATAAATCGGCGAACCGGGATTTGCCACTCCCGTTCGGGCCGACGAGGACATTGATGACGCCGATTTGGGTACGCACGAACCGTTTATCCTGCCATGGCATGGGTAAAGTGAAATCTAACCTCTGTTCGATCATTCTAGTGCCCCTGAATCTCAGTCTGGTTTCTTCAAAAAATAATATGGCGGCATAAACTGGAGCAAAATCTCCGTTAGGCAAGCCCATTGCCCACAGAATTTCAGGGCTTGAGATGTCAGGCTTATCCATCTTCGCGCAGCTTCCTGAGCTCTGCCCGTTCTTCAGGATCACGGAATTTCGCCGAGTTCCGTTCAAGCCAGAGAACGACGCGGTTGAGTTGATCGTCTGCCAGCATCCGTCCATCTCTGCGTTCCTGTAGTGACGGAACGCGCGTGGAACCTACGGGGCCGAAGCGCCGAATGAATTCCAGCAGGTTCTCGTACATCATGCGATGAACAAGATTGGCACCGCGTTCAGCTTTGAGGCTGTGAAAATCGAAGCGCCAGTTGCTTTCGGCGAAATGGTAGTCGGGCTCGTTCATCTCCGACCTTAGCTTGCCCCGCTTCTCCGATACGCGCTTCAAATGGAAAACGAGGATCAGGTGCTCAATGTCGGCAAACCCCTCGATATCGAAGCCCTCTTTGGGATCGCGCCCACGGTAAGGGTCTCTGAAAAGCTCATGCTCGAAAAAGAATTTGCGCAGCTTGCCGAAAATGGCGCTGATGCTGTTGGTGCTAAGCTTGATCTGTTTGGCTGTCTCGGCGGCGGAATGATCCAACGTGAAGTGCCATAAGACCTTTTTGAACTGGTAATCGCTGATTTTCGCCGAGAAGTAGAGCCGCTTCGTAGGGCGGCCCGATTTCGATTTTGTCCTCCGTGCCATCGGCCTAATTTGTCTTTCGTCGCAATGATTTAGATGAATGAAACGCGGGCTGGTGAAGCGCTTTGCTTGTATAGACGCGCGGGCTGATGGCTAGCCTGATCGGCGCGCGGCGCTTACACTCTCCAGTTAAGCACCGGCTGGGAAGTTAAGCCGCTGATTCCAAAGCAACGTCAAGTTATGACAACAGAATAGGATGAAATTCCTTGACTGTTCTTGCTTTGTTCTATACATTGCCGAATAATCATGTCGGCAAGCAAGAAAGGAGGCTGGTCATGAACAACGATAAACTGGACGGCTTCGGCGATGCTGCCGACTGCACCTACGAGACGCTCGCAGCGAGGCCCTCCGCACTCGAACTCGACGCCGCGAAATACCGCGCCGATGTCGAAGAATTTGAGATGACGGACGCGCAAAAGACCGAGCTTCTCGAAACGCTCTGGTCGATCATGCGCTCGTTTGTCGAGCTGGGCTTCAGCGTGAATATCTGTGAGCAGATTCTCGAAAACGCGGGAGCGGTCTCGGGCGAAGCGCCGGAGGGTGTAAAATCGCTGCATTCAAAAGCAGCAGCGGAGACGCCATCGGACGGCATGGGCAAGGAGAACGCATGATCGACAGTAAGCGGGCCAGCCACCCCACCTTGATTCCGGCTCAGGCTGGTTTTGCGTAAGCCCAGGGCATCAGTTCGTCGATGCGGGAAGCCGGCCATCGGTTGACGAGCTTGGTCAGCACGTCGGTGGTCCAGGCCAATGGATCGACCCGGTTCAGTTTGCAGGTCTCAAGAAGCGACGCGATCATCGCCCAGCCGGCGGCGCCGCGATCGTGGCCGGCAAACAGGGCATTCTTTCTCGTGAGAGCTAGACCGCGGATCGAACGCTCGACGGTGTTGGAATCGATCTCGATGCGGCCGTCGTCCAGGAGAAGGCAGAGGCCGTCCCAGTGGTTGAGGCCGTAGCGGAGCGCCTTGGCGAGCTTGCTGCCCTTCGACACCTTGGCAAGGCTCGCCTCGAACCAAGGTTTCATCGCCTCGATCACCGGCTTGGAGCGCTCCTGGCGGATTGCGCGCCGGATGCCGGGCGGAAGGCCACGGATCTCGGCCTCGATATCGTAGAGCGGCTTGATGCGCGCCAGCGCCTGGGTCGCGATCGGTGCATTGCCGCCGACATAGACCTCGTAGAACTGCCTTCGTAGGTGGCTCCAGCAATAGGCAAGCGTCACCGGCCCGCCAGGCCGTGCCGGCGCAGCCAGTTGCTTGTAGACAGAGTATCCGTCGACTTGCAGAACGCCGGTGAAGCCAGCGAGCAATTTGACAGCGTGCTCGCCGCCGCGGCCGGGCGCATAGCTGTAGGCCACTGCAGGCGGATCGATGCCGCCCCACGGCCGATCGTCGCGGGCGATCGCCCACATGAAGCCGGTCTTGGTCTTGCCGGCGCCAGGGTCGAGCACGGGACAGCGCGTCTCATCGCAAAACAGCCGAGGCGATGCTTTGAGCAGATCGATAAGATGATCGTGCAGCGGCTGCAGCTCGGCGGCCGCGGCGCCGACCCATTGCGCCAGCGTCGAACGCTCGATGCTGACGCCGTGACGCGCCAGGATCTGCGATTGCCGATAGAGCGGTAAATGATCAGCGTGCTTACTCACCACCACGTCGGCCACAAGGGCCTCGGTGGGCAGGCCGCCCTCAATGAGTCGAGCAGGCGCCGGGGCTTGAATGATGCCGGCGACGTCATCCGCGCCGGTCTTCTCGCAGCTTCGGCAGGCGTATTTCGGGCGCCGCGTGACGATCACGCGCACTTTGGCCGGAACCTTGTCCAGGCGCTTAGAGGTATCCTCGCCGATGACGTGCAGCTCGCCGGCACAGCAGGGGCAGACCTTGCTCTCCGGCTCGATCACCACCTCTTCATGCGGCAGATGATCGAGAGTCTCGTTGCGGCTGGCACGGCGCTTTCGCGTGCGCTCGGTTTTGAGCGCGGGATCGGCCTTCTCCTCCTCTGCCTCGGTCTTGGCGAGCGAGGTCTCGAGCTCGTCAAGCGCCAGCGCCAGCTGGTCGTCAGTGATGCGCTCGGATTTGCGGCCGAAATGCGCGCGGCGGATCTCCTTGATGATCGCCACCAGCCGCTCGTTGCGAGCCGCGAGCTTGTCGCGCTCGGTGCTGATGGCATTGCGCTCTGCAACGATAGTGGCATGGGCTGCGCGCTCGGCCAGGATCAATGCCCGCAGAGCATTGATATTTTCGGGCAGCGTTTCGCTCACATCCATCATGGTTCGCGCTGGCTTTGGGGCGGCTGTTTTGCCGAGAAAGAGCCAGAGCGTTGCTGATTCTGGCGCTGCGCGCATCATCGACCTTGTGGGTGAGTCGTCATGCCGCGCGATCATTGCACAGCACTCGGACGGACGACGTCGCGGCGCTCTGCCTGCATCCACGCGACGCCTTCGAGCAGCGCGGATAGCTGCGCGGCCGACAGCTTCAGCATCCCGTCCTGGATGGGAGGCCAGCGGAACTGGCCATTCTCCAGCCGCTTCGTCATCAGGCAGATGCCGGTCCCGTCCCACCACAGCAGCTTCACGCGATCCATCCTCTTGGAACGGAACACATAGACCGCGCCGCAGAATGGATTGGCGCCAAGCGCCTCCTGCACAATCGCGGCGAGGCCGTCGGCCTGCTTCCGGAAGTCCACGGGGCGCGTCGCCACGAGAACCTGAATCTCCGCCCCCGCCGTGATCATGACGCCCTCCGCACGGCACGCAGCACGGCGACGAGCACCGAAGTCTCCACCTGGCCGAGGATGCGCACGACCGCGTCGCCGATCGCGATCTCGACTGTGCCTGAACCAGCCAGTGGCGGTTGCGGTGAACAGGGCGCGGGCGCCTTGCTTGCGCTCGGGGGCCGGCCCCGACGAGCCGCGATCACCACCGGCGCGAACGCTGGTATCTCATCACCGCTGCCGCACAGCCGCGTTTGCCGACCCGTCCTCCGATGCTGCGGGGCCGGAAAATGTCCGACGTGATCCTTGTCGGCGCCTTCATTGAACAACGCATGGGCCGCTCGACGCCATGCGAAGAGTTGCTGGGGGCTCAGCCCGTTGCGCCGAGCCACATCCGACACGGTCGCGCCCGGCTTCAGGCTCTCCTCCACGATGCGGGCCTTGTCGTCACGCGACCATCGGCGGCGCCGCCCGGCGCCCGTGATCAGCTCGATCCGACGCACGTTTGAGACGCGGTGGCCGGTCTCATCGCTGTCGCTTGCAAGCTTACGCTTAAGCTTATGGTCAAAATGATCGCTCATGGGCTGGCATTACGCCATCACCCGAGCCCGGACGAAATGTGGGGGCGGAGACCCGCTTACGATCGACAAGACGCAAAAAAAAGAAGCGGTGATTTACTGCCGCGTTTCCAGCATCAAGCAAACGACAGTCGGCGACGGCCTCAAGTCGCAGGAAACGCGCTGCCGCGAGTTTGCGCGGATGAAAAATCATGCCGTCGTCGAGGTCTTCTCCGATGACGTATCGGGGAGCCTCACCGAGCGTCCCGGCATGAAAGCGATGCTCGCCTTTATCCGCAAGCGCCGCGCCGCTGGCACGGTTGTCATCATCGACGACGTGTCCCGTCTCGCGCGAGGCTTGCAAGCGCATTTGGAATTGCGCGGCATGATCGCCAGCGCGGGCGGCGTTTTGGAATCGCCGTCTATCGAGTTCGGCGAAGATCCCGATTCCATCCTCGTTGAAAATCTTCTCGCCAGCGTATCGCAGCACCAACGCCAGAAGAATGGGGAGCAAACCAAGAACCGTATGCGCTCCCGCGTCCAGAACGGTTATTGGGTCTTCCAGGCTCCCACGGGCTACAAGTTCGAGCGCGCGTCCGGGCGCGGGAAGATGTTGAAGCGCGACGAACCCGTCGCCTCCGTGGTGCAAGAAGCCCTGGAGGGCTACGCCTCGGGACGCTTCGAGACGCAAGCCGATGTGATGCGGTTCCTCCAAGACAATCCCCTCTTCCCGAAAGATCGCAGCGGGATCGTCCGTCATCAGCGCGTCGGCATTCTGCTGAGCCAATGCGCCTATGCGGGGTATGTCGAGGCTCCGAATTGGGGCGTGAGCTTGCGCGCCGGTCAACACGAGCCGCTGATAAGCGCTCAAACCTATCAGCGCATTCAGGAGCGTTTGAACGGGATCGGCTATACGCCGAAGCGGAAGAATCTGAATGAGGATTTTCCGCTGCGCGGGTTCGTGATCTGCGCCGATTGCGAGACGCCTCTCACGGCCTGCTGGTCAAAGGGCAGCAATGCGCTGCACCCTTATTACCTTTGCCCCAAGCGCGGCTGCGCCAGCTACGGCAAGTCGATCCGCCGCGAAAAGATCGAAGGCGAGTTCGAGGCGCTGTTGCTCAGCGTCCAGCCGACCGAAAAACTGTTCAAGGTGGCGCGGGCGATGTTCAAGGATTTGTGGGAGCATCGTTTGTCGCAAGGCGAGGCGCAAGCGAAGGCGCTCTCGGCGCAACTCGTGAAGATCGAGCGGCAAGTGTCGCAATTCCTCGAACGCATTCTCGATGCCAGTGTGCCGAGTGTGATTGCGGCCTATGAGGATCGGGTGCGCAAGCTCGAAGAGGACAAGCTCGTTATCAAGGAGCGGATGGCGGGCGTGGCGCGTCCCGCCAGCAATTTCGAGGACACACTTAGAACGGCGCTCGATTTTATCGCAAGTCCTTGGAATCTCTGGAAATCAGAGCGGCTCGAAGATCGGCGCGCGGTGCTGAAACTGACTTTTGCGGATCGTTTGCGTTATATGCGGAATGAGGGATTTAGAACCGCAAAATTGTCGTTGCCCTTCAACGTGATGGGCGGAATTCTCGGTAGTGAAAACCAAATGGCGCACCCAACAGGATTCGAACCTGTGACCTTTGCCTTCGGAGGGCAACGCTCTATCCAGCTGAGCTATGGGTGCCTGAGCCAATGCGGCGTGAAGGCACCTTATGCGAACGGTGCGGCGAAATCAATGAGGCGGCGCGGCGCTTGCGACGCGCATGGTGGCGCTCGCCGCCCGGCTTCCGAAGGTGCGATCGTTGGGGGTTTGGGATAGGCTCGTGGCGGATGAACTGCTGCATTATCACCGGGCCGCCTATGACAGATTTGACTGAGGACGACGACGCGGTGCCTGCGCGGCGCGGGGCGCCACTGCATGGGATTCGCGTCATCGACCTGACGCGGCTGGCGCCAGGGCCGTATTGCACGATGCTGCTCGCCGATTTCGGGGCGGAGGTGATCTCGGTGGGCGGCGGGCGCGCCGGACGGGCGCTCGATGCGTTCGCGCGCGGCAAGCGGCACATCCGGCTCGACTTAAAGACCGAGGCGGGACGGAGCGCGCTGCATGCGCTGGTGCGCTCGGCGGATGTGTTCGTCGAGGGGTTCCGGCCCGGCGTCGTGGCACGTCTGGGAGCGGATTATCGGCAGATGTCGGCGCTCAATCCCAAGCTCGTCTATTGCTCGATCACCGGTTACGGGCAGGAGGGCCCGCGCGCGCGCGACGCAGGGCATGATATCAACTATATCGCGTTGAGCGGCGTGCTCGGGGCTATAGGACCGGCGGGCCGGCCGCCGCAGCCGCCGCTCAATCTGGTCGCGGATTTTGCCGGCGGAAGCCTCACCGCCGCGCTCGGCATCATGGCGGCGCTCATCGAGGCGGGCCGGTCGGGCGAGGGGCAATATATCGACGCGGCGATGCTGGACGGCTGCCTGTCGCTGATGGCGATGCACTATCCCGCCTGGGGCACGGCGACGATGCCGGGGCGCGGTGACGGGCTGCTGGCGGGTAACGCGCCCTATTATCGCTGCTACTCTTGCGCCGACGGCAAATATGTCGCTGTTGGTGCGCTGGAGCGTGCGTTTTTCCTGACGCTCTGGCGGATGCTCGGCTTGGGCGATGCGCCCGACCATCACAATCGCGGCAACTGGCCGCAAATCGAGCGCGCCCTCGCCGGCGCATTCGTTCAACGCACCCGGGACGAATGGGCCGCGACCTTCGCCGGATCGGACGCCTGCGTCACGCCGGTGCTTGCCCCGGATGAGATCTGGGACGAGCCGCAAATCCGTCAGCGCCATCCTAATGCGAGCGCCCATGCCGTGCCTCCAGTGCCGCGCCTCAGCCGCACGCCGGTCGAGGCGGGCGAGATCGATCTGTCGGACCGCAGCCGCGAAGTGCTTGCCGAGACGGGGCTTTCGGCCGAGGACATCGAGGCGGCGCTCGCGGCGGATGAGCCGAGCCCAGGCCCTACGCTGCCGCTATAGTTATTCCAGGGCGACCGCGCCGCCGGAGCCCCCGCTTTCGGCGCATGAGCGGGCCTCGTGGATCCCGGAGCATACCGAGCGCTGCTGACCCATCTGCGCCATGGAAAACTGGTCGCGCGCAGGCTACTGGTGCCCTGATCGTGTTAGCGGCCCGCCTATTTGCCTGCCGGCCCGTTCAGCGACCAATCGTAATCATCGCCCGCGATAGAGGTTTTGCCTGCCAGCTTCGCCGCCAGGCCGGGCTCCGCATAGGTGCGCAGATGCGCGATAGCGCCTTTCTCGCTGCTGCCGAAATCCTCCTGGAACCAGCGATAGATGCTTGAGACGCGAACGCCGCCGTCCGGGCCGATGCTGACGCCGCGCGGATGATTGATATAGGCGCGTGCCGCCGCATCGAGATCGGCGTCCAGGGTTTTGGCGGTCCACGGCGTGCGCTTCAGGTTGGGGCAGCCGATCGAGGCGCAGTTGATGGCATAGTGAACGCGGGGATCCTTGAAGCTGGGCCGCAGCACGGCGTTCTCGATATCGTCGAGCGACATCGCGACGCCTTCGACGCTCAGATCTTTCGTCCGCCACGGACCGGCTTTGAAATCGAGCAGCCCCGTGCCGGTGCTTTGGATGTCGCGGATCGATTTGACGGGGTAATGGTCCAGCACCACCTTGACTGTGGCCGCATTATAAAGATTGATCCAGAAAGCGAACGCCTGATCGCGTCCCATATCCGAGGGCGTCATCGCCTGCAGCGACGCCACATAAGCGCTGAGCCGCTCAAGATCGGCTGCATTTTTCTTCCATTTTGCGTAGTCGACGCGGTTGATGCCCGAAGGTCCGGGCGTGACATATTTGGCGAGCAGATCTCGATAGAGCGTATCACCCGGTTGGGCGCGAAGGCCGGATGCGCCGCAGAACAGGCATCCGAGCAAAGCGAGCGCCGCGACGATGGCTGATCTGCGCATCATGATCCTGCCTCCTTGGATTGCGCTTGGGAGAAGCTGTTCCTATGCGCCATGCCCACCTTGGCACCGCCCCACTCCGCACCTATTCTTAGCCGACCCGCAATTGATTCCGGATTGATGATGACCCCAGCTCAGGACCGCATTCCGCAGATTATCGCCGGCGAAATTCAGGCCAAGCCGCAGCAGGTGATTGCGGCGGTCGCGCTTTTGGACGAGGGCTCGACCGTACCGTTCATCGCGCGCTACCGCAAGGAGGCGACAGGCGGGCTTGACGACATCCAGCTCCGCGCGCTGGAGGAGCGGCTCGGCTATCTGCGCGAGCTTGAGGCGCGGCGCAAGACCGTGCTGGACAGCATATCCTCGCAGGGGAAAATGACCGACGAACTTTCGGCCAAGATCGGCGGCGTGACCACCAAGGCCGAGCTGGAAGACCTGTACCTCCCCTTCAAGCCCAAGCGCCGCACCCGCGCCCAGATCGCCCGCGAACGCGGACTTCAGCCGCTCGCCGACGCGATTCTCGCCGACCGCAAGCTGAACCCGGCCGAAATCGCCGCCGCCTATCTCGGCGAGGAGGTGCCCGACGCCAAGGCCGCGCTCGACGGCGCGCGCGACATCCTCACCGAGACTTTCGCCGAGAACGCCGATCTGGTCGGCAAGCTGCGTACGCATATGAAGGGCCGCTCCGTGCTGCGCGCCAAGGTGACGCCCGGCAAGGAAGAGGAAGGCGCCAAATTCGCCGATTATTTCAACCATTCCGAGACCTGGAAAGATATTCCCGGCCACCGCGCCCTCGCCATGCTGCGCGCCCGCAATGAGGAAATCATATCGCTCGATGTCGAGGTGGATACGGATGACACCTCCGCCGTCAAGCCGGTGGAGCGGACGATCGCGAGCGCCTATGACATCAACGCCAAGGGCGGCGCGGCCGATAGCTGGCTGATGGATGTGGTGCGCTGGTCGTGGAAGGTGAAATTCTCGCTCAGCCTCGCCCTCGATCTCATGACCGAAATGCGCGAGCGCGCCGAGGAAGAGGCGATCCGGGTGTTTGCCCGCAATCTGAAGGATCTGCTGCTTGCGGCACCTGCGGGCTCGCGCCCGACCATGGGGCTGGACCCCGGCATCCGCACCGGCGTCAAGGTGGCGGTGGTCGACGGCACCGGCAAGCTGCTCGACACGGCGACGGTCTATCCGTTCCAGCCGCGCAACGATGTGCGCGGCGCGCAGACCGAGATCGCCGGACTGATCCGCAAGCACAAGGTGGAGCTGATCGCCATCGGCAACGGCACGGCCAGCCGCGAAACCGACAAGCTGGTCGCCGACATGATCGGCCTGATGCCGCCGCCCAAGCCGATCAAGGTGGTGGTGAGCGAGGCGGGCGCGTCGGTCTATTCGGCGTCGGCGGCGGCTTCGGCGGAGTTTCCCAATCTCGATGTGTCGCTGCGCGGCGCGGTGTCGATCGCCCGGCGCTTGCAGGACCCGCTCGCCGAACTGGTGAAGATCGATCCGAAATCCATCGGCGTCGGCCAATATCAGCATGATGTGGACCAGCACCGGCTCGCCAAGGCGCTGGACGGGGTGGTGGAAGACGCCGTGAACGCGGTCGGCGTCGATCTGAACACGGCGTCCGCCTCGCTGCTGGCGCGCGTCTCCGGGCTGGGCGGATCGATCGCGGAGGCGATTATCGCGCATCGCGACAGTGTCGGCGCGTTCAAGACACGGAAAGAACTGCTGAAAGTCGCGCGCCTGGGGCCGAAGACGTTCGAGCAATGCGCCGGCTTCCTGCGCATCCCTGATGGCAAGGAGCCGCTCGACGCTTCGGCCGTGCATCCTGAAGCTTACGGCGTGGCGAAAAAGATCGTCGCATCCTGCGGCCGCGACCTTCGCGTGCTGATGGGCGACAGCGCGGCGCTCAAAGCCATCGATCCGCGCGCCTTCGTGGATGAGCATTTCGGCCTGCCGACCGTGCGCGACATCATCGCCGAGCTGGAAAAGCCCGGCCGCGACCCGCGCCCGGAATTCCGCACCGCCACCTTCGCCGACGGCGTCGAGGAGATGAAGGATCTGCGCCCCGGCATGCTGCTGGAGGGCACCGTGACGAATGTCGCGGCCTTCGGTGCCTTCGTCGATATCGGCGTGCATCAGGATGGGCTGGTGCATGTCTCCCAGCTCGCCGACCGCTTCGTGAAGGACCCGCATGAGGTGGTCAAGGCGGGCGATGTGGTGAAGGTGCGCGTCGTGGAAGTGGACGTGAAGCGCAAGCGCATCGCGCTAACCATGCGCAAGGATGGCGGCGGCGAGGCGCGTACCGGCGGCGACAGGCCGCCGCGCGACCAGGCGCGCGGCCCGATGTCGAGCCGTCCGCCAGAGAAGGGCAAGCCCGCCGGCGGCGGCATGGGTGCATTCGGCGCGGCCCTGTCGGACGCCATGCGGCGCAAATAAACCGTCCACCGGAGCAGAGTATGCCTTCCAAAATCGTTTTGAGCCTCATCCCTGGTCAAGGCGCTATGCCGATAGCCCTTGGCTCGACGCGCGAACAGGCTGCCGCACCGCTTTTGCAGCTTGGCGTGTTGCGTTCTGCCCGGCGCGGCAGGCAGGACTATTATTTGGAGAATTCGATCCAGATCGAGTTCACAGACGAGCGCGCCTCATTCATCGGCATTTACCCGCACGAGAATATCAGCTTAATGTACCACGGAGAGAATATTCTCGGCATGGAAGCGCAAGCGGCGTTCCAGCTCATTGCTCGCTATGAGAGCGCCGGAGGCCATGTCTATCGCCAGCATGAATATCTATTTCCCAATCAGATCATTACCCTATGGGACGCTGACTCCCAGTATGACCCGTCGGGTGGAGATAAGGTCGTTTGGGGCCAGATAGGCGTCGGCAATGCCGAATATCTGGCCGCTGTTTCCAAATATAAGATAGCTAAGGACCACATTTGAGCTGAAAAAGCCTCGTAGCAGATTGGCTAATTCAGGGTGCTATGTGGTTCAGGATCGAGGCGCTATCTTGAGCGATGAACCAGGACATGGACCGTATATGATCGCAATGGAAAATCCTCTGCTTGCGCCATGGACGGCGCCTTACGAGGTGCCGCCTTTCGCCGAAATCCGCCCCGAACATTATCCGCCTGCCTTCGACGCCGCATTCGCCGCGCATAATGCCGAGATCGCCGCGATTGTCGCCGATCCCGCCCCGCCGAGCTTCGAGACCGTGATTGTTCCCCTGGAGCGCAGCGGCAAGCTGTTCAGGCGCGTCGCTTCCGTGTTTCTGAACCTCGCCGACGTGCAATCGACCAAGGCGATCCAGGTGCTTGAGCGGGACATCTCGCCGCGCATCGCCGCGCACCAGCAGGCGATCGCCACCAATCCCGGACTGTTCGCCAAGGTCGCCGCGCTTCATGCCGGACGCGGCACGCTGGGCCTAAATCCCGAGCAGATGCGGGTGCTGGAAGACCATTACAAATCGCTCGTCCGGTCGGGCGCGCAATTGGATGAAGCCGGCCGGGCGCGCATGGCCGAAATAACCGAGCGGCAAGCGGAGCTTTCCACCCGCTTCAGCCAGAACGTGCTCGCCGACGAGACCAGCTATCTCATGCTGTTGGAGGAGAGCGATCTGGCGGGATTGCCGGATTTCCTCATCGCGGCAGCCGCCGCGACGGCTGAGGAGCGCGGCCATCCGGGCAAATACGGCATCACCCTGTCGCGCTCCAGCATCACGCCGTTCTTGCAATTTTCGGCGCGCCGCGATCTGCGCGAAGAGGCGTTCAAGGCCTGGATCGCGCGCGGCGCTGGCGGCGGCGAGACCGACAACCGCGCCATCATCGCCGAAATGCTGCGGCTGCGCGCCGAAAAGGCCCGGCTGCTCGGCTTTGCAACCTACGCCGATTACGGCCTGGACGACACCATGGCGGCCCGTCCCGCTTCGGTACGGGCGCTGCTTGAGGCCGTGTGGGAACCGGCCCGCGCGCAGGCGATGGCGGAAATCGCCGATCTCGCCGCCGCCGCCGCTGAGGAGGGCGGCAATTTCGCGCTCGCGCCTTGGGACTGGCGCTATTACGCCGAGAAGGTCCGCAAGACCAAGCACAATATCGATGACACCGAGATCAAGCCTTATTTCGAGCTGAACCGCATGATCGAGGCCGCTTTCGATACCGCGCACCGGCTGTTCGGCGTGACGATGCGGGAGCGCAAAGACCTGACGGTCTATGACCGGGACGTTCGCGTCTGGGAGATGTTCGGGCGGGACGGCGAGCCGATCGGTCTGTTCCTCGGCGATTATTTCGCGCGGGCGCAAAAGCGCGGCGGCGCCTGGATGTCGGGCTATCGCTCGCAGCACAAGCTTGACGGCAAAGTGTTGCCGGTCATCGTCAATGTGCTCAATCTGGTGAAGGGCGCGCCGGGCGAGCCGAGCCTGCTCAGCATCGACGATGCGCGCACGCTGTTCCACGAATTCGGCCACGCGCTGCATGGGCTGCTCTCCGATGTGACTTACCGGTCGATTTCGGGCACCAGCGTCAAGCGCGATTTCGTCGAGCTGCCATCGCAGCTTTACGAGCATTGGCTGCTGACGCCGGATGTGCTCGGGCGGTTCGCGATGCACGCGGATACCGGCGCGCCGATGCCGCCCGCACTGGTGCAGAAAGCTGCTCGCCGCGCGAAAATTCGATCAGGGCTTCTCCACGGTCGAATATCTCGCCTCAGCGATCCTCGATCTCGACCTGCATGAACGCGCCGGCTCTGAAGCCGACACCGACATCGACATCGACGCGGCCGAACGCCAAGTGCTAGCCCGTATCGGCATGCCGCCCGAAATCGTGCTGCGGCACCGGCCTACGCATTTCCTGCATCTGTTCGCCGGCGGCTATGCGGCGGGCTATTACAGCTATCTCTGGTCGGAGGTTATGGATGCCGACGCGTTCGGCGCCTTCGAGGAAACCGGCGACGTTTTCGACCCGCAAACGGCCGAGAAGCTGCGGCGCTTCATCTATTCCAGCGGCGGCAGCATGGACGCGGCGGAGGCCTATCGCGCCTTTCGCGGCCGGATGCCGGAAATCGGCGCGCTGCTCGAGAAACGCGGTCTGAAGAAGCCGGATCGCGAGGCGGCATAGGGCAGGCGAGCGGCAGGCGGAATGGATTGGGCAGAGTTCAACAGCCTATCACATGCCGGCGCTGGAGCGGGATGAGGCACGGCATTGCCTGATCCTCGCGCTGATGGCACGCGCCGCGCTCGAAGACCCCCCAGGCCAGACGCGCATATGGTCGTTCGGTGTGCCGGGCGCCTGCGTGGTGCAGAACGCGCGGGCGAGGTCTGGTTCTGGGCGAGCTGGCGCGGGAGCATTGCCGCCAGCTTGCCGAGGAGGTCGCCGGCACGCGCTTTCACAGCGTGCGTCGGCCCGGACGAGGCGCCGCTTGTGGTTCGTCGAGCGCGCCACCGAGCTTGGCGCGCGGTTCCTGCCGCCGATGGCGCAGCGCATTCACGCGCTCAGCCGTCCGCCGCTCTATCCGGGATGCGCCGGCGCGGCTCATCCCGTCACGCCCGAGCACGCGGAGACGTTCGCGCGGTGGTACATGGCCTTCGCGGCCGAGGCCGTACCGGAGGATGAGCCGCCCCGGCGCGAGGAGATCGAGCGCAAGCTGGGCTCCGGCGATTGCCTGTTCTGGATGGTGGATGGCGCGCCCGTTTCGCTTGCCGGGATCGTCCGCCGCACGCGCAGCGCGGCCGCGATCGCGCTGGTCTACACGCCGCCGGAGCTGCGCGGCCGGGGCTATGCCGGTTCGGTGACGGCCGCCGTGGTCGAGAAGATCTATGCCGAAGGGCGGCGCACGGCCTGCCTCTACACCGATCTGGCCAACCCGTTCTCGAACCGCTGCTACGCCAAGATCGGCTTCGAGCCGGTCTGCGAAAGCTGGTTTTTCATGCAGGCGGCGGACTGAGCGCCAGCGCCGCCCGATGGCCGAAGCGGGCGGGACGCGTGCGGAGCCGAGGGTTTCTACTGCATCCCCATTCCCGTCAGCGGAGATTATGTGTAACACCATCGGGACCTGATATCGCATGGGGCGGGGCATCGGAATGGAGGACGGAAGGCCGATCGAGGCGCGTCAAGTGGCGCAGTTGGCCGCGCGCTTGAGCATTTCCGCCTGCGACGGATCAGACGACACCCCACGGCCTGCTGCCCGCCGAGGAGCGATTGCTCGCGAAGGCGCGCGAGGGCGAATTTTGCGTGATTGGCGAGACGCGCCCCGAAGAGGCGAGCGCGGAGAACAAAGTCCGCGCGCAATTCATCCGCTTCCTCGCTCTCGGCGGCGATGGCGGCGCGCCGGTCCACGAACATGGCGTGCAGCTACAGGGCGCCTTCATCGAAGGTGACCTCGACCTGGAAGGCTGCGAAGGCGTCCTGCCGCTTTTATTGTGGGATTGCGAGTTCGACGGATCGATCATTCTCCGTGACGCCAGCACGCGCACCATCAATCTCGGCGGCAGCCGCGTGCGCGGCATTCAGGGTGATGGCGCGAAGATCAGCGGCGGCGTGTTTCTTAGAAACGGCTTCATCGCGCAGGGCGAGGTGCGCTTCCTCGGCGCGGAGATCGGCGGGCAACTGGCTTGTGAGAACGGCCGGTTCGAGAATGCCGGCCAAGTCGCGCTCAATTGCGATGGCGCAAAGATCAGCGGCGGCGTGTTTCTTGCAAACGGTTTCAGCGCGCAGGGCGAGGTGCGCTTCCTCGGCGCAGAGATCGGCGGGGAGCTGAATTGTGAGAATGGCCGGTTCGAGAATGCCGGCCAAGTCGCGCTCACTTGCGATGGCGCAAAGATCAGCGGCGACGTGTTTCTTACAAACGGCTTCATCGCGCAGGGAGAGGTGCGCTTTTCCGGCGCAGAGATCGGCGGGCAACTGGCTTGTGAGAACGGCCGGTTCGAGAATGCCGGCCAAGTCGCGCTCAATTGCGATGGCGCGAAGATCAGCGGCGACGTGTTTCTTAGAAACGGCTTCATCGCGCAGGGCGAGGTGCGCTTCCTCGGCGCGGAGATCGGCGGGCAGCTGGCTTGTGAGAACGGCCGGTTCGAGAATGCCGGCCAAGTCGCGCTCAATTGCGATCGGGCGAAGATCAGCGGCAGCGTGTTTCTAACAAACGGCTTCATCGCGCAGGGCGAGGTGCGCTTCCTTGGCGCGAAGATCGGCGGGCGGACCTTAGCGTGTCATCGGCGGAACATTCAGCAATAGCGGTCTACCGGCGCTGATGAAGACGCCGATCAAAACCTCCGTTCGATCTGCGCTGATGCCTTGAACCTATACAAAGCCGTGATACAAGGCACGCTTTGGCTCGGCCCCGCTGCCGGGCAGAATAAGAAGGCGGAGATCGAAGGTTCCCTGGATCTGCGCGACGCCTTCGCTTCGGTGCTTGTAGACAACGCCGATTTTTGGCCGGTCGTGCAGGTCAAAGGCCCGGACGGCCAGACACTACACTGCCATATCGATCTCGACGGCTTCACTTATGGAAGCTTCGCTGGCGCATCATCGCTCAAGGTCGAAGAGCGCAAGGCGTGGCTCAAGCGACAGCGGCCAACCCATCTTTGCGAGGAATTCAAGCCGCAGCCCTTCGAGCAGCTTGTGAAAGTGCTGCGCGCCATGGGGCATGTGAAGGACGCGCGCGAGATCGCGATTTTCAAGGAGGAAAAGCAGCTCCGCCGGCCCACGCGCATATTCGGCAAGGACAGGGTTTGGTACGCAAATCCGTGGAACTGGCTGCGCTGGTTCGGGCTCGAACTCGCATTGGGGCACGGCTACCGGCCGCAACGCATATTGGGGGCCGCGCTGGCTGTGTGGATCGCCGCGGCTTGGTTTTTCTCGATTGCCGCGGACCACGGCGTGATGGCTCCCAGCAACCCCATCGTGTTTCTCAATTATCGGCTGGATGCGTGCCACTCGAACTGGACCAGGTGCGACGCCGCGATCATGCAGAATGAGTACACGACATTTCAGCCCACCATTTACGCCCTGGACGTCATGCTCCCCCTCGTCTCGCTCGGCCAGGAAATGGCGTGGTCGCCGATGGTGAAGCCCTGGGATATCGTCGGCATCCCGGTGTGGAGATGGTTGGCGATCTCGTGATGTGGTTCGAGATCATCTTCGGCTGGGGGGTGGGCGTGCTGCTCGCGGCGGTGGTCACCGGAGCGATCCGCCGCGATTGATCGCCATCAGACGGCGGGCGCCAGCGCCAGCGCCTCGGCGAAGCTGAGCGAGCGGGCCTTCGTGCCGTCGAAATAGAGGAAGGCGAGGCGGCGGCGGCGCGACACCAGCTTGGCGGGCAGCGGATCGTGGCGCATCGGGCCGCCCCCGAGCGGCGGCGAGATGACGCCGACATCGACGGCTTCCTCGGTTTCGACGCGCAAGAGCTTCAGCACCTCGCCCTCGGCGGTGGCGCCGGTGAAGGGGATGCGTGCGAGGCGCAGGAAGCTGGTCGGGTCGGGCGCGTTGGCGAAACCGGCGACGAAGGCCGCCTCCACAAGGTCGAAATCCGGCTCGGCGGCGCGGGTGTCTCCCTGGCTGGCGGAGGGATCGTGCGGCGTCTGCCACTGGATCGGCCGCCGCGCGGCATTGTGCCCGAGCCCATGCGGATGGGGGTGCCCATGGTCGTGGGGGTGATCGTGATGATGGCCGTGTTCGTCGTCGTGCATCGGCACACTCTCGCTTCTTCTCCCTCTCCCGTGGGGAGAGGGCTGGGATGAGGGGATACATCCCGCTTCCTCGGATGCGTCAACCCCTCACCCGGAATGCTCCGCATTCCGACCTCTCCCCATGGGAGAGGTGAAGGGAACTAAAACGCGACCGGCTTGTCGATGATGGCCTTGTGCTTGCCGAGATTGCCGTGCGCGACCATCGCGCCCAGCGCTTCCACCACCACGCGCACGCCGAGCAGCGCGGTGATGTCGGATGTGTCGTAGGGCGGGCTGACCTCCACCACCTCCAGGCCGCAAAGCCCTTCGGCGGCGACCAGCCCCAGCAGCTTCAGCGCCTCGCGCGGCAGGAAGCCGCCCGGCTCCGGCCAGCCGGTGCCCGGCACGAAGCCGCAATCGACCGAATCCACGTCGAAGGAGATGTAGACCGCGTCGGTGTCTTTCCAGGCCAGCTCCAGCGCGATCTCGGCGGTTTTCTCCAGGCCCAGCGTCTCGATATCCTCGATGGTCAGCACGTTGGTCTGCCGCCGCCGCGCCTCGGCGACGCCATAGCGCGGCACCTGCCAGCCGCCAATGCCGAGCTGCACCAGATTGGTGGCGGAGACGTTCGGCATGTTGGTCGCCCAGAACCAGGGCGTGGTGTGCATCCGTTCGTCCAGGTCCTTTTCCTGGATGTCGATATGGCGGTCGAAATGGATGATGCCGATGCGCTTGGAGGTGCATTCGGCGATGCCGCGCACGCAAGGGAAGCCGATGGAATGGTCGCCGCCCAGCATCACCGGCAGCGCGCCCGACGAGAAGACGTGGCTGACGCCGCGCGTGATCTGGTCGAAGCTCTTCTCCAGATTGGCGGGGATGGTGAACACGTCGCCCGCGTCGCACAACGTCATCTGCTCGCGCAGATCGACGCCCATCTCGTAATTATACGGCGTATAGAGCGCGGAAATACGCCGGATGCCTTGCGGGCCGAAGCGCGTGCCGGGCCGATAGGTGGTGCCGCTGTCGAAGGGGATGCCGACGACAGCCGCGTCATATTTGGCGACATCGCGGACATTCTCCACATAGGGCGCCTTCAGAAACGTATTGATCCCGGCGAAATGCGGCAGCTCGCCCCGCGCGAAGGTCGGGATGGATTTGTCGGTGAGGCAATCGGCGCCCGGCAGGCCCATGTCGAGCGCCCATTGCTGTTCGCGGCGCCATCCGTCCTCGGAGAGACGCCCTTCCGCCTCCACGGCCTTCCAGCCGCGCGTCTCGCGGGCATTGAAATCGGGATGGTGGGCGCACCGTATTGTGGGAGCGAATGGGAGGCCGGTGGCGCGCTGACGCGCCGGTATGCGAGATCTATAGGACATTGGCAGCTCTGTCGTTGTGGATGGTCTGCTTGGCGAGAAATTCCGTCGTCTTGGCCGCATCCAACGCCGCACCGCTTTTCAGCACAAGATCGTAGGTGATCGTCGCGCCGTAGGCGGCGGGATGCTGCGGATCGTGCCGCACCTTGTCGAAGACGATGAGGCGCGTGCCGAGCCGGAAAGCTTCCGAAATGTCGTGGGTGACCATGAAGATGGTCATGCCGGTCTCCTGCCAGATCGTATGCAGAAGCGATTGCATGTCGGCGCGGATGCCGGGGTCGAGCGCGCCGAAGGGCTCATCGAGCAGCAGGATTTTCGGCCGCTTCATTAGCGCCTGGGCGATGGCGAGCCGCTGCTGCATGCCGCCGGAAAGCTGCGCCGGATAGCGGCCCGACGCATGGGCGAGGCCGATCTTGGCGAGCATCGCCTCGGCGGCGGCTTCCGCCTCTTGCCGCTTGCGGCCGAACAGCCGCACCAACACCGGGGATTGCTCGAAGGCGGCTGGAAGCGCCAGATTCTGCATCACCGTGAGATGCGGAAACACCGAATAGCGCTGGAAAACAATGCCGCGATCCGGCGTCGGCTCGCCGGGGACGGGGGCGCCTTCGACCAGGATCCGGCCGCGCGTCGGACGCTCCTGCCCAAGCAGCAGGCGCAAAAATGTGGATTTGCCGCAGCCGGACGCGCCGACGATGGTGCAGAAGGTGCCGCGCTCCACCACGAGCGAAACGCGCTCCAGGATCGGCGTGCCGCCATAGCTCACCCAGATGTTCTGCGCTTCGACGAAGCTCACAAGGCGCCTCCCTCGATATGGGCCCAGCCGTGCCGGCGTCTGGAATAGAGGTACAAGAGGCGGTCGAGCGCGAAGGCGATCAGCGTAATCCAGGCCACATAGGGCAGGATGACATCCATCGCCAGATAGCGCCGCACCAGGAATATGCGGTAGCCAAGGCCGCCCGTCGACGCGATCGCCTCGGCTGAGATCAGGAAAATCCAGGCGGGCGCCAGGCTCAGCCTGATGCAGGTGATCAGCTTGGGCATGATCTGCGGCAGCACGACGCGCACGATCATCTGCCAGGTGGAGGCGCCCAGCGTCAGCGCCTTGACGATCTGCTCCTGCGGGATTTCGGTCACCACCTGCGCCAGATAGCGCACCATCACGGGCGCGGTGCCGGCGACGATCAGTGCGATCTTGGAGGTCTCGCCCAGGCCGAAGACGATGAACAGGATCGGCAGGATGGTGATCGGCGGGATCAACGAAATGGCGGCGACGAACGGCGCCAGCACCGCCCGCCCGCGCGGGATCAGACCAGCGGGAACGCCGAGCCCGACGGCGATCAGCGCCGAGATCGCGACGCCGCCAAGCAGCCGGGTGAGGCTGGCGGCGGTATCGGACCAGAGCAGATAGTCGCCGGAGCGGACCTCGGGCACGAAGGCGAGACTGTAGATCGCCGACAGCATCTGCCCGAGCGACGGCAGCAGCTTGTCGTCAGGATTGTCGGCAAGGCGGATATGGCTGCCGATGCCATAGGCCAGGATCAGCAACGCGAACGGCAGCGCGCCGAGAATGATCTTCTCGCCGCGGCTCGGTTGCTGATTGATCAGGCGCATTGGGCGGGTCCTGGCAGGCGCTGACGCGACGGACGGGGGCTTTTGTGCCTCCGCCCTCACCCGGTCGCTAACGCGCCAGCCCTCTCCCGTCAAGAGAGAGGGCTGAGGAAGAACGTCGCCGCCGGTCTGTCCTCTCCCCCCGCGGGAGAGGGCTTCTGCCGGAGGCAGGCGGGTGAGGGAGCTGGAAATGTCAGAGTTTCCCTGCCGCCGCCATTTCCATAAAGGCCGGATCGAAGCGCAGATTGACCTTGGACTTGTCGCCGACCACCTTGCCGCCGGGGAACTCGACGCCGACAAAATCCGGACCCGTCGCGCCCTGGCCAAGAATGCCGTGGTCGAACAGGAATTTCGCCACGAATTGCATGGTTGTCGGCAGCTTGGCGTCCTTGGCGAACGCCACCGCATCGGCCGGCTTATAGAACATCTGCGTGGTTTTGAGCTGGCTTTCGAAACCGGCCAGATCCGTGCCGGACGCCTTCGCCATCTCCGTGCGCGCCGCAACGCCGGCCTCGCCGGGCGACGACATGATGCCGAGGATCTCGTACCATGCGCCGACCAGCGCCTTGCCGAAATCCGGGTTGTCCTTCAGCGTCGCCGTGTTCACCATCATGATGTCGATGATTTCGCCGGGAATGGCGGAGGAGTTGAAAACCTTGGTGGAATTCGGCGCGGCGGAAACCTCCGAAAGCAGCGGATTCCAAGTGACGACGGCGGTCACATCGGGCGTGGCATAGGCGGAGACGATGTCCGCGTCCGAGGTGTTGACCAGCGTCAGGTCTTTCTCCGACAGGTTGACGGTCTCAAGCGCCCGCGCCAGCAGATAGTGCGACACCGACAGCTCGACCAGATTGACCTTCTGCCCCTTGATGTCGGCCAGCGCCGTCTTGCCCTTCAGTACGATACCGTCATTGCCGTTGGAATAATCGCCCACGATCAGCGCCGTCGTATCGACGCCGCCGGCGGCGGGAATGGAGAGCGCATCCATGTTCGTCATGGCGCAGCCATCATAGGCGCCGGCCGTGTATTGATTGATCGATTCGACATAGTCGTTGATCTGAACGATATCGACGGTGATGCCGTATTTATCGGCCCATTTCTTCATGATGCCGGAGCTTTGCAGGTGGCCCCAGGGCATCCAGCCGACATAGATCGACCAGCACACCTTGAAGTCCTTTTTCGGGGCGGCATCGGCAGGCGTGAAGCTCAGCAAGGCTAGGGCGGTAAGCACCAGTCCCAAGATACGGCGCATGTGTCAGCTCTCCTAAAATCGTTCGCGACCAGCCGGTCTCTTCGCAAGCGGTTTGGAGCGCGACCGGGAGGCAAGGTTTGCGCCCGCAAACCTGTCGTGCAGTCCTCTCCCGGGATTTTGGCCCGCCGTGTCCCCGGGCAACACACCCGGTCAGCGTCTCTCGGACCAGCGCCGCATCGAGAAAGGCGGCCGGAACCCTAGACGCTCTGCACATCGGGACTTCAAGCAATTACGGTGCCAAGCGCAAACGCGCTCCAGCGTTTCCCGAAAATGTCTTCGTGCAGCGAGGACTTCCCCAGCCGAACGCCCGCATCGTCAGGCAATGCTGAAAATTTAAGCTGATACGGCGCGCGGCGTGCCCGGAAATGCGTCAGCCGCTGGAGAGCTGCTTTTCAATGAATTCCCGCATCTGAGCCGTGCAGGGCGTTCCCAGCTTCTTATGGCCGTCGAGCATGAAGCCTTGCATCGTGCCGTGCAGCATGCTGACGATGGCGATCTGGCGCGTTGACATCTTCAAAGTGCGATGCTCATAGGCCAGGAACGGCAGAAAAATCCGGGATTTCCAGTCGATGCCGCAGAACTCGGCGGTGCCTGCCAGCAATCCGACCTTCATGGCGCGGCGCGCATCCTCCAACGAGACCGGCGGATTTGCCTTTTCCTCGTCGGTTGCCGGCGTGCACGCATCGAGGCCACAGCGGCTCTTTTGGATATCGGTCAGCACGCGCTGCACCATGGCGGCGACCGACTGGTCGAGCAGCATGTGGTCCACCGTCCGCTGCCAGGGCGCCAACTCGATCTTGGGGAATTGCGCGTCCAGTTCGGCGCGCAATTTATCGCTGCAGGTCCTCAGCGCCTGGAGGTTGGTGTAATCCCGGGAGAGCTGCGCATTGTGGATCATCTGCACGATCATCAGCTTGCGGGCGTCCTGCATGCCCCTGTGCTGGAAGCCCTGGATCATGGTGAGAAAGGCGCGGTTCTCCCAATCCAGCCCGCACCATTTGAGCCGCGCCGATCTGGCCCCGGTCATCAGCGCGAACCGGCCGTCCTCGGGCTCGACAGGCGGAGAGGCAAGTTCCTCCGGCGTCGCGGCGGGGCAGGCCTCCTTGCCGCATTTCAAGCTCTGAATGTTCGCCAGGGCGCCGGCGACGGCGGCCTCGCCATCCCTGTTGCTGAAGAAGGGCTCGCTCTCGCCGTCCTGCGCCAAGGCGGACCCAGCCAAGGCAAGGGAGAAGCCGAGAAAAACTCCGATCGACCGGATACGCATGCGCCGCCTTTCCTGAATGTCGGGAAGGTAGCACCCGTCGGCGAGAAGATACAAGGGGGGCAGGGCTCGGCGGCGCCGGATTACTGGATTTGGGCGTCCGGCCGTTGTTCCGGCTCCGAATATTCCACGATTTCCTCGCGCTCCTCATGCAGTCCGCGATAGGGCAGGGCCATTTTCGAGTTGTTGCCGGTCATGCGCTTGAATTGGATGGTGCGGATGAACTCGCGAATGCGAGGTTGGATTTCCGTGCGCCAGCGCGTGCCGTTGAACACGCCATAATGCCCGACGCCCGACTGCACATAGTGATATTTCTCGTCGACGGGGATGTTGACGCACAGATCGTGCGCCGCCTCGGTCTGGCCGAGCCCGCAAATATCGTCCTTCTCGCCTTCCACCGTCATCAGCGCCGTGCGCTTGATGGCGGTGCAGTCCACCCGCTCGCCCCGATGTATCATCCGGCTTTCGGGAAGGTCGTGCTCCTGGAACACCACCTTTACGGTCTGCAGATAGAATTCGGCCGGCAGGTCCAGCACCGCGAGATATTCCTCGTAGAAGGTCTGGTGCTGCTGCACGCTGTCGCAGTCGCCCTTCACCAGATTGCTGAACAGGTCCTTGTGCGGCGTTCATGTGCCGCTCCAGGTTCATCTGCATGAAGCCGGTCAGCTGGATGAAGCCGGGATAAACCTTGCGCATGAAGCCGGGATTGGGGAACGGCACGCTGTTGATGACATTGTTCTCGAACCAGTCCATCGGACGGTTCTTGGCCAGCTTGTTGACCACCGTTTCGTTGCGGCGGGTGTCGATCGGGCCGCCCATCAGCGTCAGCGAGGCGGGCTGCATCGGATCGTTGCGCGACGCCATCAGCGCGGCGGCGGCGAGCACCGGAACGGCAGGCTGGCACACCGCGATCACATGCGTGTTCGAGCCCAGAAACTGGACGAACTCGATGATGTAATCGATGAAATCGTCGAGGTCGAAGCCGCCCTGGCTGACCGGCACCATGCGCGCGTCGGCCCAGTCGGTGACATAGACGTTGTGCTCGCGGATCATCGCCTCGACCGTGCCGCGCAGCAGCGTCGCGTAATGGCCCGACAGCGGTGCGACGATAAGCACCTTGGGGTCGTATCGGCGGCCTATGACCTTCTCGTCGCGGTCGAAATGAACCAGGTTGCAGAATGGCTTGCGGTAGACGATCTGCTCGTCGATGGGCACCGGCATCCCGAAGATCCGGGTGTCCTTGATGCCCCATTCGGGCTTGCCGTAACGGCGCGTGACGTTTTCGAACAATTCGCAGCTCGCGGCGAGCATGCGCGGAATCAGCAGATTGCGGAACGGATTGAGAGGCGATTGGAGCTGCATTTTCAGCCCTTGCGCGCCCCAGCGTAACGGCGCCATCACTCTGTGAGCCATCTCATAGGAATGATAGTTCATCGCGATGCGCCTCCCCTAACCGGCCGAGCCGATTGTATACAGCCGCGATCTATGAGTATGCGGCAGGCTCTTGTGCGGCGCAATAGCCCTTTCGGGCTCACCAAGTTCATGATGCCGCTCGACAATCGCGAGGGTTGCACGATTAAGATTGAGGGACCGTCAAATCAAAGCGGCAAATTCATATTGCACCGCGGGAAAATGCAGCTGGATCACCGGAATTGGGGCGCGCGGCGGAGCAGGACGACAAAGGGCGCCGCCGTCATGGCCGCCGCATTAAGACATTTCTCCACCGGGGCCGCTTTGTGCTACCAAGGGGCAGGGCGCGCCAGGACGGGGGGAATTGTGCGATGATGACCGGTTCGCGGATCTTCGTAGCATTGGTGTTTTGCATCATTGCCGTGGCTTTTCTGTCGATGCTTGCCGGGTTGATCTACGAGTTCGGCAACCCCGATCCGCTCGACCCCCACTCGGACTGGCTGGCCATCGCGACGCTCTACAGTCACCATTTCCTGTTTTTTCCGATCCTGGGCATCTTTACCCTGACGGCGTTCTACATACCGGCTTGCGTCTTCGTTGACATGTATTGGCGCGTGGTGCGGTTCGGGCGCTTGCGGCTGGTTATCGGCGCGCTGGCGCTGGCGGCGCTCTCCTATTACGTTGCCGGCATGCTGCAATACGGCATTCCGGCCATATGGCAGATCAAGCCGGCGGTGCTGCAACAGGACAAGGGATCGCCTGAAAGCTGCGCGCCCTACCAGCCCCCGGAAACGGCGGTCTGCACCAGTTGCAGCGTCGCGCCGAAAGCGGTGCCGAATGTATGCAGCAGCCGTCAGCCGTTCCTGAAAGCGCTGCTCGACCTGCGCGAGGTCAGCCAGCATTCCATCGGCCTTACCGCCTTTGAGCGGAGCTGCGTACAGTCGCCGCTGGTGGAGCCGGATGCCGCACTGAGCGCGCAGCGATATTGCTTCGCCAGCGGGACCCTCGCCGACGCCCAGAGCTGTTGCGCCGCCCAAAAAGACTTCAACGCGGTGCTGACGGAGCTGTACGCCAACCCCGCCAATCGCTCCATGCTGGACCGCATTCACCATATGACCCTGCCGGTCTTCGTGTTCTTCATGCTGATCCTGCTCGCCATAGGCGGCCTGCTGGTGATGCGGCGCAATGCGGTCGACACCTATTATGGCGAATGGGTCATCAGGCTGGAACGCGGCGTGATGCTGGGCGCTCTGACGATGGTGTTCTGGCCGCTGACCAACCACGCCTTCGTTGCATCATCTTCGGCGCTTTACGGCACCGGCGCGCGCTCGCTTTACGTGACGCTGGCACCGTTCTTCAGCGCGATATTCGGAGTGTGGGCGCTGATGATCCTGTTCTATTTCTATCGCAAGGCCGAACGGGACGCCGAGGGCGCCGGCAAGGCATTCGGCGTCATCGCCAGCGTGCTGACGGTGCTCAACTATCCGCAGATCATCAGCTATTCCGAGCGTTATCTGGGGGCCGGATTGGGGTGGGAAGCGGTCATTCTCATCATGGTCCTGATGCTGCTTGCGGCATCCGGCAATGGATTTGTCAGCCTCGCCAAGCGGTCGGCCTTCTCCTCATCGAAGCGGAACTAGTGGATCGAACCTGACATTGAGCCCCGCGCGGAGAGTTTGACGAAAGCGCTAAGCCTATAAAATGTCAGGTCAATTCGATCCACAAGCAAAAATGCTAGCGGTTCGTAACGTTAGAGACGAACCAAATAGATCATGATCGCTTCAAACGGAAACGATCACGATCTAGATTCCTTTGTTTTCGCACGATTTTTCGAGAAAACCGGTGTCCACTTTTCCCGATCGTGCTCTAGCCGGCTCGCGCGACTTCATGCAAGACTACCCGTGAGATCGCGATGAAATTGGATTGGACCAATCCAATTTCATGACAGCGATCCAGATTTAATGGCTTAGCGGGATTTTGCGGGAAAACCGCGCACACTTTTCCGCATCCCGCTCCAGGCAAAGCGGGCGAATGAGGTCGGTCCGATGAACCCGGCGGAATGGCTTGTCCGAGCGGCGCGGCTTCGGCCGGATGCGCCGGCCTTGATGCGCGGCGAGGCGGTCATCGCCGACTACGCCGAATTCGCCCGGCGTGCCGCCGCGATCGGCGCGGCGCTCGTGGCATCCGGGACCGGGCGCGGCGACCGGGTCGCGATCTTCATGAAAAACGCGCCCGAATATCTGGAAATCCTCTATGGCGCCTGGTTCGCCGGCGCGGCGGTGGTGCCGATCAACGCCAAGCTGCATGCCAGGGAGGCCGCATGGATCATCGGCAATGCCGGCGTGGAGATCATGTTCACCTCCCAGGATGCGGCGGCGGCTCTGCAAGGGCTTATGCCGCGCTGCATGCGCAAGATCATCGCGATCGATAGCGCGGATTACACGCAGCTCTACGCGGCGGACCCGCTCCCCACGCCCGCCCGCCTCGATGCCGATCACCTGCTCTGGCTGTTCTATACGTCGGGCACGACGGGCAAGCCGAAAGGGGTGATGATCTCGGCGGGCAATATCGAGGCCTGCTGCTTCAGCTATTTCATCGATGTCGACGAGGTCCGCGCCGAGGACGCCATCCTCTATGCCGCGCCGATGTCGCATGGCGCGGGGCTGTATAATTTCATGCATGTGCTGCGCGGCGCCCGGCATGTGGTGCCGGTATCGGGCGGCTTCGATGCGGCCGAAATTCTCGCGCTCGCGCCCCGGCTGGGCGAAGTTTCGATGTTTGCCGCACCGACCATGGTGCGCCGCCTCGTCGACCGCGCGAAGGCGGAGGGGGAAACCGGGGAGGGCATCAAGACCATCGTCTATGGCGGCGGGCCGATGTATCTGGCCGACATCATCGAGGCGGTCGAAGTGATGGGGCCGCGCTTCGTGCAGATTTATGGGCAGGGCGAAAGCCCAATGACCATCACCGCCTTGAGCCGCGAACGCATCCGCGACCGTGCGCACCCGCGCTGGCGCGAGCGGCTGGCCTCGGTCGGCACCGCGCAGAGCTGCGTCAGAGTGCGCATCGCGGACGAGCAGGGCCGCGGGCTGCGGCCGGGCGAGACCGGTGAAATCCTGGTGCGCGGCGCGCCCGTCATGCGCGGCTATTGGCAAGACCCCGAAGCGACGGCGAACACCATCCGCGATGGCTGGCTGTGGACCGGCGATATGGGCGCAATGGATGAAGACGGATTCGTGACGCTGCAGGACCGCTCGAAGGATGTCATCATTTCCGGCGGCACCAACATCTATCCGCGCGAGGTGGAAGAGGCGCTGCTGACGCATGCCTCCATCCATGAAGCGGCAGTGGTGGGCCGGCGGCATCCCGAATGGGGGGAGGAGGTGGTGGCGTTCATCGTTGCCTCGCCCGGCGAAACGCCCGATCCGGTGGCGCTGGATGCGCATTGCCGCGAGAGCATCGCGCGTTTCAAGCGGCCGAAGGCCTATTTCGTGCTCGATGAGCTGCCGAAGAACAATTACGGCAAGGTGCTGAAAACCGCTTTGCGGGACCGTCTCGAAAGGTCAAAGGGTGGACCGCTCTCTTGAGAGCAGGACCGCGCTATTGACCAGTTGCTAGGCTGAAGGGACCGGCCCCTGCCATCGCGACGGCACGGACCTGGATCATTTTCCAGCAAAGCAAATCCCCGCGAAGGCCCATCGGCGCTAACATACTTAGACAAGGGCTCCGAAAGCGGCCATGGATCGCCGTCTCCCGCAGGGAGAGAGCGTAGAGCCTCGATAGAAGCGTTGGCTCCCCTCACCCGGCGCTTCCAGCGCCGACCTCTCCCCGTGGGAGAGGTGAAGCCAAGGCACCTGTTTTAGCGCGCATGCCGCGAAGGCGAGGACGGATGCCGGTTTGCTTCGGTAGAGGCTTCTAATATGCGGTCGCGGTGGCGCCGACGCCATCGCGATTGTACAGATCGCGGCGGAAATGCGCCTGGCCGTCGGGTGTTGCCCAGGACGTCACATAAGCAAAATACAGCTTGACGCGGTTCTTGAGCTGCGGACTCACCGTTTCGCCGGACTGCTTCATGCTATTCACGCGCTGCAAATCCCATCCATCATCCCGGAGCAGCCATGCCGCGAGCTGCGGAATGTTCTGAACACGCACGCAGCCCGAACTTTCGGCCCGCACATTGCGCGCAAAGATGCTTTTTGAGGGCGTGTCATGCATATAGACGGAATAGGGATTGTAGAAATTGATCTTCAAAAAGCCGAGCGGATTGTCGTCGCCGGGCTTTTGCGCGAAGAACAGATTGTTGGCGGCCGGGCTGGACCAGTTCACGGTCTGAGGGTCCAGCTTCTGGCCTTTTGCGAAGGCGTTGTAATCGGTATAGACATCGATGCCGTAGCGCTGGAAGACCTCGTAGCCCTTCGGACCGCTTCGGGCTTTCGGAACCAGGTCCGACTTGATCACGGTCGGCGGCAGGACCCAGACCTTGTTGAAATTCACTTCGTGGATGTAGGACTGCAGGATCGGGGTCTGGCGTTCGACCTTCCCCACGACGCCCGCATGGCGCGACACGACCTGATCGTTTTCCACCGCTTCGATCTGCGCGGCTGGAATGTTCACGACGACGTAGCGGCCCTTTGTCGGCGCGGCGAGTGATTCGATGCGGGTTAAATTGGTGCGCAATTGCCGCAGCCGGGCGCTCGCCGGCACGTTGAGCGCCATGATCGTCGCCTTGTCGACCACCCCTGTCGGGGCGAGGCCATTGCGCGCCTGCGCCACCTTCACGGCTTTCTCGACGTAGGAATCGAACGTTTCCGGGTAACCGCCATCGGCCCCAAGGTCGCCTTCCGCGTGCAGCCTCTGGCGCAGCGCGACGACCGCCGGATGCGTCTTGCCCACGCGCAGATCGACGAGAGGCAGATTGTTCCAGCCGCCATTCGCCACAATATCGGCATAGCGTTTGATCGCCGCTTTCATATGGTCGAGATTGGCGGGCGAGAGGGTCGGGAAGCCCTTTGCGGGCTGCGTTTCCCAATCCTGGGCGAAGGAGCGGTCGAAGCCAGGATCCCAATCCTTGCCGCCGTCGAACTTCATCCAATCGTCGATGGATGCGTGCGCGGTCGTCGTACAAGACATTCCGCCAAAGCAAAGTGCCGCGGCCAATAGCGCCGCGCGGACAGTCAGGCCCCCTAATTCACGCTCTACGATCACCCGTCTTACTCCCGTCCGCTCTTGGCTTCGCCGCACCGCAATCCCCACAAGTGTCAATCTCATCTCGTAATTCGCAGAAAATATGACAGCGTCCCGGGTTTCGCCACCGCTGCCTTTTTCCCTAAGCAATCCCCGCCGGGATCACAATTCACAATGCGTTCACCGCCCCGGCCGCCGATGGTTCGGATCGAACCAAAAGCCGCGCCGCCAGGCACCATTCCAGCGTTGTGTATTATCGTTAACAACGTGTGGGAAAAACGCGATTAAATCAAGCGTTGTGCCCGCGCTGAGAATATCCGTCTCCGATCGTTGATTTCCTGCAACGATTATGGCCCGTCCCCACGGCGCACCGTCCGCATTCAGGACTCCGGCGACGCTGGTTGAGAGCGCGATGCGAAAAACAAAAAACGGATGGCCTTCGCAAGAACTCGCGCTTCAACAAAGGCATCAGCACCGTGACCAGATCGTGGTAACTCGGTCCCGATCCCTCGATCCCTGGCTATAGCCGATAGCGAATTTGATCGCCCCAGAAACGCTCCAGCCGGCCCAGGCTCTGGTTCAACGCCTTCAGATCGGCGACGGACAGACCGGCAACTTTCTCGATCATCGTCAATTGCCGTTCGAACAGGCCGTTCACGACATTGTAGACTTCCTTGCCCTTCGGCGTCAGGCGGACGCGGACGGAGCGCCGGTCGGTCTTGGAGCGCTGGTGATGGATGTAGCCATTGTCCACCAGCTTCTTCAGATTGTAAGAGACGTTGGAGCCAAGATAATAGCCGCGCGTTCGGATTTCGCCGGCGGTCAGCTCGCAATCGCCGATATTGTAGAGCAGAAGCGCCTGGACGCCGTTCACGTCCGTGCGGCCGACCCGCTCGAATTCGTTCTTCACCACATCGAGAAGCAGACGGTGAAGCCGCTCCACGATTTTCAGTGAAACGAGATATTGGGCCATAAGCGGCCGTTCGTCGGGGGCGGGCTCGGCCCCGCGTGCATAGTCCAAAACAACGCTCATTACGCGCCTCTCAAGGTTGATCTTTCGTTGCGATCACCACCTTAGCGTGTAATTTGCTAAATTGAGATTAATTATACAAGCTATAATTGCATGGCTTGTGGATAATTGCACGTTCAGGTTGCGTAAAATTCGCCGCGAAGAAACTTGATAATGCCGGAAAAGTCGGTAGCGCCTCCGCCTTGCGCCGCGAACAGGGTGTAGAGCTGCGCCGCTTCCGCCCCGAGGGGGGTCGCCGCGCCGGTGTTTTGCGCCGCATCCTGGGCCAGCCGAAGATCCTTCAGCATCATGGCGGCCGTGAAACCCGCCTGATAGTCGCGATTCGCGGGCGAGGTCGGCACGGGGCCGGGGACCGGGCAATAGGTGGAAAGTGACCAGCATTGACCGGACGCTTTTGAGGAAATCTCGAAAAGTTTCTGGCTGTCGAGGCCGAGCTTGTCGGCGAGGACGAAGGCCTCGCATACCGCGATCATCGAGATGCCCAGGATCATATTGTTACAGATTTTGGCGGCCTGCCCGTTGCCCGCGCCGCCCGCATGGACAACCGCCTTGCCCATGGCCTGCAAGATCGGCGCTGCACGCGCAAAGGCGTCCTCCTTGCCGCCGACCATGAAGGTGAGCGTCCCGGCTTCGGCCCCGCCGACGCCGCCCGAGACCGGCGCGTCGACCATAACCATTGCGGCGCTTTCCGCCGCCGCCGCGACATCGCGCGCGGTGGCCACATCGATTGTGGAGCAGTCCATGAACAGCGTACCGGGCGCGGCGCGGGCGAGAATCCCCTCGGCGTCCAGATATACGGAGCGCACCTGCTCGCCCGCCGGCAGCATGGTGATCACGGCGTCAGCGCTGGAAACCGCCGCGCCGACATCGGGAGCCGCTTCAGCGCCCAGCGCCACGGCGCGCGCCGCGGCGTCGGCGGCGAGGTCGTGCACGGCGAGCCGGTGCCCGGCCCTCAGCAGATTGGCCGCCATCGGGCCTCCCATCTTTCCGAGCCCGATAAATCCGATTGCGGCCATGGCCTTTCTCCTTATTGCCGGTGGCGGGTGCGGCGCCGCTCTCCCGCGCTCAGTCTACCAGCGTCCAGCGATCCTGCAGCTCCAATTCATCCGCGCCCAGGGGAGCGAAACACGCGGCCACCATGTCATCGGTAACCTCGGCCAGCGTCGCGGGGCGCCATTTCGGCGAGCGGTCCTTGTCGATCAGCGCCGCGCGCACGCCCTCTCGCAGATCAGGATGCTCCAGCAGGCGGCTGGTGAGGCGGAATTCGGTCTTGAGCTCATCCTTCAACCAGGCGGTGACGCGGCCCTCACGCAGCTGCCGGAAGGTCACCTTGATGCTGAGCGGTGCCCGCTGACGGATGATCGCGGCGGTTTCGCGCGCCCAATCGGCCTGCGTGCCGGTTTCCGCATCGAGGCGTGAGAGAATGGCTTCGACGCTGTCGGCGGCGAAAATCCGGTCGATTGCGGGACGCAGGGCGGCGATCTCGCTGTCGCCGGGATGGCGATGCAGGCCGTCGAGCACGGGGTCGATCGGGTCGCCTTCGATCATGGCATTGCGGATCTCGTCATGGCGTCCTGCATCGATGCAATGGGTGGCGATCCCCAGGTAAAAGGCGTCGGCGCGTCCGAAGCTGCGCCCGGTGAGACCGAGATACATTCCCGTTTCGCCGGGAAAACGCGGCAGGAAGAAGCCGGCGCCGATATCGGGGAACAGACCAATGCCGGTTTCGGGCATCGCGGCCAGCAGGTTCTCGCCCGCGACCCGATGCGTGCCAAAGATCGAGATGCCGAGGCCGCCGCCCATGACGATCCCATCTATGAGCGAGACGTTCGGCTTGGTGAAGCATTCCAGCGTCCAATTGTGCTGATATTCCTGGCGGAAGAACGCTCGGCTCGGCTCCAAATCCGGGCCCGCATCGTGGATCACGCCGCGGAGATCGCCGCCGCCGCAAAAGGCGCGGCCCGGCACCGCGTCCAGCACGACGCCGTATATGCGGGGCGCCGCAGCCCATTTCAGATAGTGTGCCTCCATGGCTTTGATCATCGCATGCGTGAGGGCATTCAACGCTTTAGGCCGGTTCAGCGTCAGCATGCCGGCGCGGCCCTGCTCACGAATGATAAGATCTGCGGCGGGGTCGGAGGGGTTTGTCATCGCTTCTCCTGAATGGCGAAGAGGTCGGGTTTCGACGCGGCGAACGCATGCAGGCTATATATGCGGCGTAAATCGGGGCAAGTGAAACGATCGTTCACCTGAGCTGTTAGCAGGGCGGGAGCGAACGGGATGTTTATAAGATCACGCATTTGGGCGGCGGTGCTGCTGGCGGTTTTCGTGCTGCCGATGGCTGACGGCACAGCGCAGCGCGTCAGCGCCGCATCGAAAAAGCACGGCATCGAGAAGACCAGGAAAGACGCCGACGAAAAAGATGAGGACGACGACGACGACACGTCCCAGGCGGTCAAAAACACGGACAAGCAGCGCGCCAGGCAGGACAAGGATCACGATGAAGATCACCCCCAGCAGGGCGAGCCTGTAAACGAGGCGCCCGTCGACGAAGGCGAGGACGGCGTGCCGCCATTGCCGGTTCACGCCCCATCCCGCGTCAAGCGCTCGACGGAGCCGTTCGGCCCGGTCGCGCCGCCGCCCACATGGACGGACGCCGAGATCTCCGAGGCGAAATCGGCCTGCGCGCGGCTGCTCCCGGACGGAGCGTATGAGTATAAGGCGCTAGAGCCGATCAAGGAGGGGGCCTGCGGCGCGGCCGCACCGGTCAGGCTATCTTACATCAACCACGTCCCGCGCATCGAGATTCGCCCTGTGGCGACAATGACCTGTCCGCTGGCCGATGCGCTGGACCGCTGGCTGCGCGAGGTCGTGCAGCCGCGCGCCAAGGCCCTGCTGGACGCAAATGTCATCCGGCTCGTCAATTTGGCGGCCTATCAGTGCCGGAACCGCTATAACAGCCCGAACGAGCGGATCAGCTACCATGCTTACGCCCAGGCGATCGACATCGGCGAATTCGTGACGGCCAAGGGCGAGCACATCACCGTGCTGGAGCATTGGCCCCTAAGCGATGAGCGAAGCCGATTTCTCCACGAGGTCCATGACGGCGCCTGCAAAATCTTCGGGACGGTGCTGGGGCCGGGCGCGAACGCGGCGCATAAGAACCATTTCCACCTCGATCTCGCCCCGCGCCGGCATAGCTCTTACTGCCAATAGAGGCGAGCGGTGGCGACCGCCGCGAGGCGGCCGCCACCGGCATCATTTGTCGATCGGCGGGTCGAAGCGGCGGCGCCTGTAATTGTTGTCGCTGTTTTCGTCGTCGTAATCGCCGAGGGTATTGAAGCACTTTTGCAGCTCGATGGCCCTATAGCGCAACTCGTCCAGCATGAAGGCGCGCTTATGGGTCATGCACCAGCCGAAATGCGCGCGCCCGTCGGTGTTCCATTCGCCGCCGCGCAGGCCGCAATTATATTTCTGGTTTGCGTCCGCCTGGACCTGCGCGATCTTGGAATAGGTGTCGCAATGCGCGCGCTTGCCGATGCGGCGATCATCGCCGCTATCGCGCAGAGGCATCCGCTGACCTTCATGGCGGTCGGTGCGTTGTTCGCATCGCTCGATCTGGTCGCGGCGGGCTTCGTTTTCCTGGCGTGCCAGGCGCGGCGCGACAAGGCACCAGGCGAAATGGGCGCCGCGGTTATCGTTCCATCGCGGGCCATCGAAGCCGCAATTCAACTCCTGGGCGCGGCGTGCCAAATCGACGGCCTCGCGGGCGTAGTCCTCGCAGTCGCCGCGTCCCTGCGCGCCGGCGGGCGAAACCGCCAGCAAAGCGGTAAGCGCGAGCCCCGCCCCGAATAAGCCGATTTTTTCAGACAATGACATGGTCAATTCCTCTACAGCAATGTGGTTTCGATATGCGCTTGAACCCTCTCATCGGCTTATTGCGCCCTTGCTTCTGAACGAAAACCCAACGGGACGACTGTAAACATTGTCTTACACTCCGTCCTGTAACTAAAAACAGACATCACTCGGTTGCCCCTTTACCCGATAGGTGATAGGACTGAGATGGTGGCAATCAGCGGTACACGACCATGGACACAAAAACACGCGCCGACATCGCATTTTCCGCCAGACATCGCGTCGAAGCCCCCCTCATGCCCCAGGCCGGATTTCCGGCGACGCGCTTGCGCCGCACGCGCCAAGGCGAGTGGTCGCGGCGCCTCGTTCGCGAGCATCACCTCACCACGGCCGATCTGATCTGGCCGCTCTTCGTCTTGGAGGGCGAGAACCAGAACGTGCCGATCGCGTCGATGCCGGGCGTCGCGCGGCTGTCCATCGACCTGATCGTCGCAGCCGCGGAAGAGGCGGCAAGCCTGGGCATTCCGGCCATCGCGCTGTTTCCCTATACCGACATGGCGCTGCGCAACGACCAGGCCTCGGAGGCGGTGAACCCTGAGAATCTGGTGTGCCGCTCGATCCGCGCCATCAAGGCCGCCGTGCCCAATATCGGCATCATCTGCGATGTCGCGCTCGACCCTTACACCTCGCACGGGCATGACGGCATCATCATCGGCGATGAGATCGCCAATGACGAGAGCGTGCAAATCCTGATCCGCCAGTCGCTGGTCCAGGCCGAGGCTGGATGCGATGTGCTGGCGCCATCGGATATGATGGACGGGCGGGTAGGGGCGATCCGACAGGCGCTCGAAGATGGCGGGCACAAGAACACGCTGATCATGGCCTATTCGGCCAAATACGCCTCGGCCTTCTACGGGCCGTTCCGCGACGCGGTCGGATCATCGGGCACCCTGAAGGGCGACAAGCGGACCTATCAGATGGACCCCGGCAATACCGACGAGGCGCTGCGCGAGGTGGAATTCGACCTGGCCGAAGGCGCCGACATGATCATGGTCAAGCCGGGCATGCCCTATCTGGACGTCGTGCGCCGGGTCAAGGATCAGTTCGGCGCGCCGACCTTCGTCTATCAGGTGTCCGGCGAATATGCGATGTTAATGGCCGCCGCCGGCAATGGCTGGCTTGACCGCGACCGGGTCATGCTGGAGAGCCTCACCGCCTTCAAGCGGGCGGGCGCTGACGGCATTCTCACCTATTTCGCCCGCGACGCTGCAACGCTGCTCTTGCGCGAAAAAAAATAGCTGCCATTTTCGATGGCAGCGAGCCGCGCGCGGTTGCGGCGTTTGGGACGATTCCATGACCCTGGCGGCGCCGGACGACCGGCATGCGCAATTCGCGATCGGCTATCGCGATATCTTCGAGGCGACCAAGATCATCAGTGGGCGGGTTCTGCGCACGCCCACCTTGCCGGCACCGAAACTGTCGCAGCTCACCGGCGCGCAAGTCGTCGTCAAATATGAGAATTTGCAGATCACCGGCTCCTTCAAGGATCGCGGTGCGCTGGTCAAGCTGCTCTCGCTCAGCGACGCCGAGCGGCAACGGGGCGTCGTCGCGATGTCGGCGGGCAATCACGCGCAAGCGGTGGCCTTTCACGCGCGCCGCCTCGGCATCCCCGCATTGATCGTCATGCCCGAGCAAACCCCCTTCGTGAAGATCGCCAACACCGAGGCGTTCGGCGCCGAAGTTGTCCTGGCGGGCGAAACCCTTTCCGAGGCGCGCGTCAAGGCGCTGGCGCTGGGCGAGGAGCGCGGGCTCTGCTTCGTTCACCCCTATGATGATCCGCATGTGATCGCGGGACAGGGAACGCTGGGCGCGGAACTCCTGGAGGATCAGCCCGATCTCGATTGCGTGGTGCTGCCGATCGGCGGCGGCGGCATGATCGCGGGCTGTGCCATCGCCATGAAAAAGATGAAGCCGGGCATCGAGATCTTCGGCGTCGAAGCGGCGCTCTACCCATCGATGAAGGCGGCGCTCGACGGCATGCCGCCGGTCTGCGGCGGGCAGACACTGGCCGAGGGCATTGCCGTGAAAGCGGCGGGCGCGCTGACCTTGCCCATCATCCAGGCGCTGGTTTCCGACATTATCCTGGTGAGCGAGCAGCAGATCGAATGCGCGGTTTCGGCGTTCCTCTCCTTGCAGAAGACCATGGCCGAAGGCGCCGGAGCGGCAGGTCTCGCCGCGCTCGTCGCGGAGCCGGAGCGTTTTCGCGGCCGCAAGGTGGGGCTGGTGCTGTCCGGCGGCAATATTGACGTGCGGGTTCTCGCCTCCATCCTGGTGCGCGGGCTGGAGCGCGAGGACAAGATCATTTCGCTGCGGCTCGTGGTCGATGATCAGCCCGGCATGCTCGGCCGGGTCGCCACTTGCCTTGGCGATGCCGGTGCCAATATCCTGGAAGTATCGCACCGCCGGATGTTCCTGGATGTGCCGGCGAAGGGCATCACCCTCGATGTAATGATCGAGACTAAGGATGCGCGCCATGCGGCCGACATCTGCACCAGGCTGGAAGAGAACGGCTTCAGCGTCTTCCGGCTGAACAGCTAAGCCGCGACGCGGCTGCGGGACCGCAGCGGCCCCGAGGCCGATGCAACAATTGCTTTCGCGGCGAGGGCAGACGCTGTAAACTGATATCTGCATTTGTTAATTGACATGTCGCCGCCTTATTATGTTGCCATCGGTGCCGTTAGGTAAAATTACTTAGTTTCTGCTTCTATAATTCGGAAGCCTGCAATTCTGGCGCTTGATTTTCTGGGCGACTGTCACTTAAGCTGAGGGCGGGGATGAGAGGATCGATGCTGATGCATGCGGCGGGACGACAGGTGGCGAGCGAGGACCTGACGTGACAGACCAGAGTAGACGTTTCCCCGAGTTCTATGTCACCGCACCGCAGCCCTGTCCCTATCTTCAGGGCCGCCTTGAGAGGAAAATCTTCACGCATCTGACGCCGGACAAATCGCCGGCAATGGTCGACAATCTGCTGAAAGGCGGGTTTCGCCGCAGCCAGAACATCGCCTACATGCCCTATTGCGACGGCTGTCAGGCCTGCGTTTCGGTGCGCATCGTGGTCAGCGAGTTCGAGCCGAAACGCTCGATGCGCCGCATCGCCCGTCGCAATGGCGACTTGCACGCCAAGCGCGTCAGTGCCATCGCGACGTCGGAGCAATATTCGCTGTTCCGCGACTATATTGCCGAGCGCCACTCCGAAGGCGGCATGGCCGATATGTCGGTGTTCGACTATTCGATGATGGTCGAAGACAGCGCGGTCGAAACCTTCATCACCGAATATCGCCGCGCGCCGGCATCCAGACTGCTCAGCAGCGCCGTGACCGGCGATCAGCCGCTGATCGGTGCGGTGCTGTGCGACAGGCTCAGCGACGGGCTCTCCCTGGTCTATAGCTTCTACGACCCCGACGCGAATGACCGGAGCCTGGGCAGCTATATTATTCTAGACCATATCGATTACGCCCGAGCCCTTGGCCTGCCTTATGTCTATCTCGGTTACTGGATCGATGGATCCCGGAAGATGGCCTATAAGGCGCGCTATCGGCCACAGGAGCGGCTGACCCGCCATGGTTGGGTCCGGGTCCCGGACGAGCCCGGCGCGGAAAAATAGGCGACATCTTCGATCGATGCAGTTAACGGTCGGCGGCCATGCTGCCGGCTCGGCCGTTTTGCGGCGGCGATACGATCTGCCAGGGGCAATCCGCGCGTTCGCGGGCGTCCATGGCGTCGCGAAGACCGGCGATAAAGCGCTGCGGCTCGATGAGGAAGCCTGATTTCGAATGACCGGGCGGGCCGATCACAGCCCGATAATTAAGCCCCATCCGCGTTGCCAGCCACAAATAGCTGCTTTTGACGCAGTCCTCCGGGAACAGTTCGAGCACCGTCGCACCGGGTTGCGCGAAGATCAGGTTGGCAAGCCCGCCTCCATGGGCGGCGACGATGATTTCCGCCTCGCCGAAATGCCGGACCTGCTCTTCGTGATTGTCGGCATTCGTCTCGAAGCACTGGAAGCCCCGTCCGGCGGCGATCTCTTCCAGCTCCGCCCGGTTCAGCAGACGCCTCTGTTCGCCGGCGCGCTCCTGCAAAAACAGCAATCCGCCGCCGCGCGGCTCGTCTAGCCCATAGTGGCGCCGCAGCAGATCGGCGAGCGCGGCGCCGCTTTGCGCGCTCACGGGCAGCCATTCGGCATTCTCGCCGCCATGATGGAGCCAGAGATAGCTCTTCACCTCGGCGCGTTCATTCGCCTCCAACGCTTCAAAGCGCACCCCCCGATAGGCGCATTCGAGCGCCGCGCAGACCTGCCGCTGGTAGCGGGGACCATCGGCGGGCGTGAGAACCGTCAGCGGCCTGTCCGGCCGGTGCTCGCGCTGCAGATAGCCGATCAGCGGCAGGAGGCTGGCGAAAAACTGGAAATAATCATGTGTCCCGTCCAGCCAGGTGGCGAGACCGTGCTGAAACATCCGCGTGGTCAGGCGCCCGGGGCGGGCGCGGTTCCAATTGGGAACTTTGCGGTCATGCACCGCCAGCAGCGCGCCGCCCCTGCCGGTCACCGCGCCGATATCTCCTAGAACCACGCAGTCCGGCACGATGGCGACCTGCCGCCGGAACAGAGCCGAGCGGGCCGGATCAGCCATGCCGAGCATCCGATCGTTGCACGCGGCGCGGCTCAGAATCTCGTCGTGATACATAGGATCGAACGTTGCGTCCTCGAATTGAACGCGGTCGTCCAGAACCTTGTCCGCGGCAAGAACGGCGGCAATGCTGGCCGTTGGAAACGATCCATGCGTTTGCAGAGGGATAAGGTCAAAAACCCGCCGCCACCATGCTGGAAAACGAGCGCAGGACACCTTGATGTGTCTGCGCCACGCCGAAATGTCTGCGAGCTGCCGCATGAAGCCATTCAAACGATTTGATTCGAAGGCTGTGCATAACGTTTAAGGTTGCCACACGTCAAGGTTGCAATTGCAAAAATCAGCCCGGCAGCTCGAAGCGCATTCCGTCATAGGCGGGTTCGACGCCTTCCGGCAGATCGCGGCACAGCGTGTCGTAATCCAGGTCCATGTGCATGTGGGTCAGGATCGCCCGCTTCGGCCGCACCCGCTCGATCCAGCCAAGCGCCTGCTCGACCGAAAAATGGCTTGGATGCGGCCTATAGCGCAGCGCGTCGACTATCCAGATGTCCAGATCGGCGAGAAAAGCGAGGCTGCCTTCCGGCAGATCGTGCACGTCGCTGGAATAGGCGAGCCCGCCGAAGCGGAAGCCCAGCGAGTCGATATCGCCATGGTGCTGGAGGAACGGCATCGCCTCGATCGGGCCGCCGGGCCCATCGACCACCACCGCCTCGCCGGGATGGATGGTATGCGCCTTGACGATCGGCGGATAGCTGCTGCCTTGCGGAGTGACGAAGCAATAGTCGAAGCGCCGCTGCAGGATGGCGCCGGTGACGCCGTCGAAATAGAGATCGATGCTTGCGGCGCCCGCGATAGGCCAGAATGCGCAGATCGTCGATCCCATGCGTGTGGTCGGCATGATCGTGCGTGTAGAGCACGCCGTCGAGCCAGTCGAGGCCCACATCGAGGATCTGCTCGCGCAGGTCCGGCCCGGTATCGACCAGCACCGCCGTCCGTTTGGTGCCGGCGAAGCGCTCGACCAGCATCGTGCAGCGGCGGCGTCTGTTGCGCGGATTGGCCGGATCGCAAACGCCCCAATTGCCGTCGATGCGCGGTACGCCCGGTGACGAGCCGCAGCCCAGGATTGTGAAGCGCAGCGTCATGCCGCCGAACGGGCGCGGGCGCCGACCAGTCCGTCCGCTTTGGCGAACAGGCGGAAGAAATTCTCGGTCGTTGCGCGGGCGATTTCGGCCTCGCTGACGCCCTTGACCTTCGCCAGCGACGCCGGCCGTGTGGCGAACGAAGGACGGCTCGTTGCGCTTGCCGCGCATCGGCATCGGGGCGAGATAGGGCGCGTCGGTTTCGACCAGCAATCGGTCGAGCGGTACGCCCGCCGCGACGGCGCGCAGCGCATCCGATTTGTTGAAGGTCAGCACGCCGGAGAAGGACACGTAAAGCCCCAGCTCCACGCCGCGCCGCGCCAGCGCTTCGCCGCCGGTAAAGCAGTGCAGCACCGCGCCGAACGGCCCTTTGGCCATTTCCTCTTCGAGGATGCGCGCCGTGTGCTCGTCGGCATCGCGGCTATGGATGACCAACGGCAGCCCGGTTTCGCGTGCCGCCGCGATATGCAGGCGGAAGCCGTGCTCCTGGTCCGTGATCGGGCTTTTCTCGTAAAAATAGTCGAGGCCCACCTCGCCGATCGCCACTACTTTCTCGATACGCGGCGCGACCGACGATCTCCTCCAGCTTGATGTCGCGCTCTTCCGCCGCGTAATGCGGATGGGTGCCGACCGAGCAGCAAACATTGGCGAAGCGCTCGGCCAGCGCCCTGATGCGCTCGAACTGGCGCACGCGGGTGGAGATGGTCAGCATCGCGCCGATGCCGGCAGCCTCCGCCCGCGCGACGATCTGATCGAGTTCGCTCTCGAAATCGGGAAAATCCAGATGGCAATGGCTGTCGACAAGCATTCCGAGAGTACTCACATCAATCGGCGGCGGCGGTCTCCGGCTCAATATAGCGCGGGAACACCCCTTGCAAAGGCCCAAGCTCCGTTCCGGGCGCCAGACGGCCGCCGGCGCCGAGCCGGGCAAAATCCCGCGTGCCCGCAAGCGCCAGCTGGTCGAGCAGCTTTTCCGCCGCAGCCGGAATGAAGGGCTGCGCCAGAATGCCGACCTGCCGCAGCACTTCGGCGGTGACGTACAGCACCGTGCCCATGCGCGCCGGATCGGTCTTCTTCAGCGCCCAGGGCTGTTCGCCGGCGAAATAGCGGTTGGCGTCGGCAACCACTTGCCAGATCGCCTCCAGCACCCGGTGCAGCGCCTGCCGCTCCATCGCCTCGCGCGCCGCGCCGATCAGGCCGTCGGCGGCGGCAAGCAACGCCTTGTCCGCATCCGTAAACGCGCCGGGTTCGGGAATGCGCCCATCGCAATTCTTGGCGATCATCGACAGCGAGCGCTGCGCCAGATTGCCCAGATCGTTGGCCAGATCGGCATTGGTGCGGTTGACGATCGCCTCGTGGCTGTAGCTGCCGTCCTGGCCGAACGGCACCTCGCGCAGGAAGAAATAGCGCATCTGGTCGACGCCGTAGCGCTCGGCCATCTCGAAAGGGTCGACGACATTGCCGACCGACTTCGACATCTTCTCGCCGCGCACATTGAGGAAGCCATGCGAGAAAATCCGCTTCGGCACCGGCAGATCTCGCCGACATCAGAAAGGCGGGCCAATAGACCGCGTGGAAGCGCGTAATGTCCTTGCCGATCATATGGATATCGGCGGGCCAAAATTTCTGAAATTGCGCCGAGCGCTTGTCCGGATAGCCGACGCCGGTGATGTAGTTGGTCAGCGCGTCCACCCAGACATAGATGATATGGCCCGGCGCGTCCGGCACCGGAATGCCCCAATCCAGCGTGGTGCGCGAAACCGACAGATCCTTCAGCCCGCCTTTGACGAAGCTGACGATTTCGTTGCGGCGCTCCGGCGGCAGGATGAAATCCGGATTGTCCTCGTAATGGCGCAGCAGCTTGTTCTCATAGTCCGAGAGCCGGAAGAAATAGGTCTGCTCCTCGGTCCATTCGACCGGCGTGCCCTGCGGGCCGACGCGCACGCCGTCCTCGCGCAGCTTGGTCTCGTCCTCGGCGTAGAAGGCTTCGTCGCGCACCGAATACCAGCCGGCATAGGCGTCCAGATAGATGTCGCCATTGTCCTCCATCCGGCGCCAGATTTCGGCGACGGCGTCATGATGGCGCGGCTCGGTCGTGCGGATGAAATCGTCATTGGAGATGTTCAGCGCCTCGTCCATGGCGCGGAAGCGCTGCGTGTTGCGCTCGCCCAGCTCGGCCGGGCTGATGCCCTGCCTTGCGGCGGTCTGCTTCATCTTCAGCCCGTGCTCGTCGACGCCGGTCAGGAAAAACACATCATAGCCGTCCAGCCGCTTGAAACGCGCGATGGCGTCCGTCGCGATCGCCTCATAGGCGTGGCCGATATGCGGATCGCCATTCGGATAGGAAATGGCGGTGGTAATATAGAAGGACGGTTTTTCCGTCATGATTTCGGCATCCGGTGTTAGGGCGCGCGAGCGTGCTAGCGTGCGCCCTTCCGGCTGAGGCTTTCGAGCTTTTCGAACACCGTCAATGTCAGGGCCGCTTTGTCGAGGTTGAGCCGCTCGGCTTCGCCGCGTGCATCGCGAATTGTTTCCCACAGCTCGGCCCAATCCGCAAGGCTGTCAGGGGTGATCAGCGCGGGGAAACGGCGAAGCTGGGGAAACTCGGCGGCGAGGCCGCCCGTCGCCCGCGCGCGCAGCACTGCCGCGATGGCCTCCTCCAGCAGATCGAAGGCCATCGCATGGGCCAGCCCGTCACGGGCGGCGGTCAGGGCGATCAGCTTGTGCAGCGCGGCGCGGTCGAGCTGCGGCAGGCTTTCAAGCAACGCGACGACCGCCTCATAGAGCGCCGGACCGCCGCCATCGAGGAATTGAAGCACCCGGCGCGGACTGCCCTTGCCGATGGTCAGGAGGGTGCCGAGTTGCGTCTCAGCCGGCGGTTCGCGCTCGGCCTTGCGGCATGCGGCCAGCACGGCCTCGCGAAGCGCGGCGTCGGGGAGCGGCTCGAACCGGATGGTGCGGCAGCGCGAGCGGATCGTCGGCAGCAGGCGGCCGGGCGATGAGGAGATCAGGAAAAATACCGTTCGCGCCGGCGGCTCTTCCAGCGATTTCAGCAGGGCATTGGCGGAATTGGGGTTGAGATCGTCGGCGCTGTCGACGATCACCACGCGCCATGGCGTCACGGCGGTACGCTGCAGAAAATGGCGCAGCTGCCTGATATCGTCGATGGCGATGGTCTGGCGGAATTTCTTTGCCGCGCTGTCCCAGCTCCGCTTGATCGTGAGCAGGCCGGGATGGGAGCGGTTGGCGACCTGCCGCGCCGCCTTTGAGCCTTCCGCGACATCGAGCGAGGCAACGCCCGATGCCAGCTCCTCGTCCTGGCGCGACAGCAGGAAGCGGGCGGCGCGATAGGCGAAGGTGGCTTTGCCGATGCCCTGCTCGCCGGTCATCAGCCAGGCGTGATGCAGCCGGCCCTGAGCCGATCGCCTCGGCGATGACGGCTTCGGCGGCTTCATGGCCCAGAACATCGGAGGTCTCGCGCGGATGCGGCCAGCCTTCCAGCCGGTCGGCTTCGGGCGGGGCTTCGATGTCGGCATCGATGAGTCGCGGCTGTCGTGCCATCCTGGGCGTCAGACGATCTGCAGGCGTTGAGCGGTCACCGACCAGATGTCCTCGGCCACCTTGTCCGGCGGGCGGCTGGCGTCGATGACGGCGCAGCGCCACGGCTCCGCCTCGGCGATCTCCAGAAATTCCTGGCGCAGATTGCTGATGGAATATGAGCGACATCGCCTCGAAGCGGTCCATGTCCTGGCCTTCGGCGCCGGCCCGGGCGGCGACGCGCCTCAGCCCTTCCTCCGGCGGCAGATCGAGAATCAGCGTCAGGTCCGGCTTGGTCGCGCCGACGACGATGCGCTCCAGCGCGTTCATCGCGGAAATCGACACGCCGCCCGCCGCGCCCTGATAGGCGCGGGTCGAATCGTAGAAGCGGTCGCAGATCACCCAGGTGCCGCGCGCCAGCGCCGGGCGGATGGTGAGTTCCAGATGCGAATCGCGCGCGACGTAGAACAGCAGCGCCTCGCCCATCGGCCCGAAGCGCTTCGCCTTGCCCGACAGCAGCACGGCGCGGATCGCCTCGGCGCGCGGCGAGCCGCCGGGCTCGCGGGTGAGCAACGCCTTGTACGCCCATGGCCGCAAGGTTCTTGCGCAGCAGCTCGGCCTGCGTGCTCTTGCCCGCGCCTTCGCCGCCCTCGAATGTGATGAACTTGCCTTCCGCCACGCGCCGCTCCTGTCCGTCCGGTGCACCGGTCCACACAACGCCTCGAGCCGGCGCCTGGCAAGACCGGCCTCAAAGCAAAAAGCCAGCGCGCGGATACGGAACGCAAATGGCGTCAGCGCACTGGGGCGACGCCGTCCTTGCACATAGACGCGCGCCGCTCCGCTTCAAGCCTTCACTCTTCCTGGTGATGGCGATGAATGAGCTTAGCCATCACCATCTCGAAGGCTGTGTCGAACATGGCCAGGATCGAGTTGAATCCTTGGCGGATCATGCCCGATTTTCCGATCGATTCCGCCGCGAAGAGCGGTGCCGAGCTGGTGATGCCATTATCGGAGGAAACCCGCAATTCGCCGATCCGGTCGCCTTCCTTGACCGGCGCGATGACCGGACCGAGATAGACGATCGCGCCGCGAAGCTTGCGCTGCTTGATGTTCTTGGGCAGCAGCATGCGCACCCCATCCTCGCCGCGCAGCTTCAAATAGCGATGCTCTCCGCCCCAGACGACCGCCTCGCCGACGGTCTCGTCCGGATTGAAGATCGTGAACTTCTCGAAGCTCTTGAAGCCCCAATTCAGCATGCGGACGGCGTCGTCCTTCCTGCCGCTCTGGGTCTTGATGCCATTCTGCACGACGATCAGCCGCCGGCCATTCATGCACGGCCGAGCCGACGATGCCATAGCCCGAATCCTCGGTGAACCCAGTCTTCAGCCCGTCGGCGCCGATATTGGCGTAGATCAGCGGATTGAGATTTTGGAAGATGTGCTTGCGGTAGCGGAATTCCTTCTGCGCGAAGTAATGGTAATATTGCGGATATTTCGCGATCAGATAGGCGGCGAGCTTCGCCAGTTCACGCGCGGTCATGAGCTGCTTGGGGTGCGGCAGGCCGGTCGAATTGCCGAAGGTCGATTTGATCAGCCCGATGCGTGCGTGCCTTGTCGGTCATCATCTGGGCAAAGGCCTCGTCCGACCCGGCAAGGCCCTCCGCGATGATGATGCAGGCATCATTGGCCGACTGGATGATGATGCCCTGAAGCAGGTCTTCGACCGTCACCTGCGCCTTCAGCGGCGCGAACATCGCCGAGGTGCGTGAAGGCGCGCCGCCCGTCCGCCAGGCATATTCGCTGACCGGGAACTCCGTTTGCAGCGTGATCTTGCCCTGCTCCAGCGCTTCGAACACCACGGCAAGCGTCATGAGCTTGCTCATGCTCGCCGGCTGCATCAGCTCATCCGCCTTCTTCTCGAAAAGCACCGTCTGGGTGTCGAGCGTCGAGCAGATAGGCGTAATCCGCCTCGGTTTCGATCTGCGCATGTGCGGCGGCCGCGAACAGGCAAAGCGAGCAGAATAGGAAAGCGCAAATGCAGAACTGACGGCGAGCAAAATTCATGGAAGGTCATCGAAGATGATTTTGACGGAATTGAGGTTGGCCGCACTATCAGCCGCCAAGCCGCAAAAATCAATGCCGCAGACCCGCGGCCGGGATTACGCTTCGGGCGGCGACGATCAGCCGTTCGGCGCAGGTTGCACATAGGCGCCGGTCAGTCCCGCGGCGCGCATGCGGGCAACTGCCGCCGCGGCGTCCGATTCGGTTGCGAACGGGCCGACGCGGAGCCGGTGCAAGGTCGTCCCGCTGATGGTTTCCGGTTCGACGGCGACGGGAGCGAGACCCGTCAGCGTCGAGGCGAGCCGCTCGGCCATCCGCCGATCCGGGAACAGCCCGGCATCGACATAGGCGCGCCGCTGCCGGACCGCGCCTGCGCCGTTTGAAGCAGCCCGGCCCGGAGCAGCTTCCCGCCTGATCGGCGATGTCTCGGAAGGCATGTCGGCAAAACCGGTGCGTCGCGCTGATTGTACGGGCTCGGGCGATGCCGATGCCAGATGTGTCGCGGCGGGCAGCGAGGCGGTCGGACGCAAGGGGCGGCTCGCTGGAGCGGCGGCGGCTTCATCCGGCCAGAATGCGGCTTCGGCCGGTACGGGCGCCGGGTTCGCGGCGGCGCGCTCGCGTCGAGGCGCGGCCTGATAGCTGGCCGTGCTGGCGGAGCGCCGATAGCGCATGGCTTTGGCGGGCGATGCGGCGAAGGCGACGCGCGGTCCGGCCCAGCTTTGATGCGCCAGCACCTGCCGCTCGTAGCTGTCGTCGCCGTCCAGCGGCGCCGGGCCGAGATATTGGATGCGAACCGGAGCGGTGCCGGCGATCTCGACCTGCAGCAGCGAGGCGACGGCCCAGGACAGATCGATGGCCCGGCCACCGACATAGGGGCCGCGATCGTTGATGCGCACCACCAGCGAGCGGCCGTTCTCCAGATTGGTGACGCGCGCCAGCGAGGGGAGCGGCAAGGTGGGATGGGCGGCGGTCAGCGCCTCCATGTCGTAGATTTCGCCGTTGGCGGTGCGCCTGCCGTGGAACAATTCGCCATACCAGGAGGCGACGCCTTTCGCATCGTAATGGCGCAGGTCTTCCGGGCACGTAAAGCCGGCCGTTCAGCCGATAGGGCGAGCCGACCTTGTATTGGCCGCCGCCTTTGGGCACGGGTTGGCCGAGTTGCACGATGCGCGGACCGAGCCTCGTGCTCTCCTCGCGCCCGGATCCGCCGCCGCAACCCGCAAGGAGCGCGAGGCTGCCGAAAAGCGCTCCCAGCGCCGAGATGGCGCTGAAGCGACGCGGCTTCACTTGGCGTAATCCGCCTGACTCAAAAGCAACCAAAGCACGCAACCCATCCAACGCCTCGCCGGTTAAGCCGGCGGAAGGCGTGCTGACACGAGGACGGACGCGTGCGTCCGCCTCAAGCGTGCAACCTTAAGGAGAGTTGCTTAGGAATTGGTTAACGAACCGTTGCCTAAGAATGTTTCTGAGACACGAAAGGCGCATCACCTGCCTGTCCGCTCTCAGGCAGGAGCTAATGCATCGGACCGAAAATTGTACGCATCTCCACTTTCGTGGGGAGAGGCTTTCGGATAATCCGATGCACAGACAAAGCGCTAGAGCGCAGCTCCGCGTTCAGCGGAAGTCCGGCGCGCTAATGGCTGAGTTCGGGATCGAGCCCGGCGGCAAGCGCCATCCGCACCAGACGCGGCAGACTTCCCGCGCCGGTCTTTTCCATGACGCGGGCACGATGAATTTCCACGGTGCGCGGGCTGAGGCCGAGTTCGCGCGCGATGATCTTATTGGGGCGGCCGATCAGCAAATGTTTCAGCACATCTTTTTCGCGCGGGGTCAGAATGCCGATCTTGGCCTGCGCTTCCTCGATCTTTTCGCGTTCGCCGAGCGCATATTCGCGGCGCTTGACGGCCTTGTCGACATGATCGAGCAAGGATTTGCGGATCGACGGGCTTTTCGAGGAATTCGATCGCACCCTTTTTCATGGCCGTGACGGCCATGCGGATATCGGCGTGGCCGGTGATGATGATGATCGGCGGGCCGTCCGCCATGCGCGAAATGCGCTCCTGCACTTCCGAGCCGGTGGCGTCGGGCATTCTCATGTCGACCAGCACGCAGCCGGTCTCGTCGGCGCGGTATTCCTCGAAGAAGGATTTGGCGCAATTATGTGTCCGTACCGAAAATCCGGCACTGCGCAATAAGGTAAACAACGAATCCCGCACTGCGTCGTCATCGTCTAATATGTGAACCAATAAAGATTTACTCATTTGGGGGCCTTCTCACTCACGCTACAGGTACAACAAAACTGAATATCGCTCCGCCGCCTGGCCGATTGTCGGCGGCGAGGCGGCCACCATGGGCTTGGGCAATGCGGCGGGACAGAGCCAGACCGACGCCGAGCCCCTCCGCCTTGGTCGTATGAAATGGATCGAAAATGTTCTCAAAAACTTCTGGCGCGATACCGTGGCCGGTGTCTTCGACCGCCAATTCGGCCAGGCCTTCCGCATTCACTGACAGCCTGACCCAAATCCGGCGTTCCCCGTCGACCATGGATAGCTCGTCCACGGCGTTGCGGATAAGGTTTGCCAGCAGCACCTGGACCTGCACGCGATCCATCAGAACGATCACGGGCTCTGGCGGCAACGTCGACCGTGACGGTGATGCCGTCCTGGGCCGCGCCCAGCGTGGCCAGCTGCACCGCGTCCTCGACCGCGAGGCGCAGATCGCCTTCCGCATGTTCGGCGCCCCGATGCTGCAACAATTGACGCAGCTTGTGCATGATGAGCCAGGCGCGTCTTGCCTGATCCCCGGCCTTGGCGATCAGATCGAAGCTGGTCGCCAGCTCTTCGGCGGTGGCTCCTCGCGACTGGATCGGCTGCGCGGCCGCGGTGTAATTGGTGATGGCCGTCAGCGGCTGGCTGAGTTCGTGTGTGATGGAGGTCGCCAATTCGCCGAGAACGCTGTGGCGTGAGAGATGAGCGATTTCGCGTTCGAGCTCGGCGATGCGCTGCTCGTAGCGGGATGTCAGCGAAACATCGCGAACATAATAGATGTGGACAATCTCGCCGCCCTGCTCGCTCTGATTCTTCTGAATTTCGGCAGGGAAGAGTTCGCCATTCTTACGGCGCGCCTTTGTTCCGGCCTGACCGCAAACCGGCGTCCACTCGGCGGGGTCGGGGTTGAAGGTGCCAAGCGCCGACAGCTTCGGCTGGAACCCGGGTTCCATGAGGAGGGAAAACTTGCTGCCGCGAATCTCATCCTCGCTGTAGCCGAACAGGGTTTGTGCGTGTCGGTTGAAGTCCAGGATGGTGCCGTTGAGGCTCGTCACCACGAACGCCTCTGGCGCATTTTGCAAGCAGGAGCGCAGCGACGACGTCTCATCATCAGCTGCGACATAGCTCTCAGGCTGCGTTTTACGTTGTCCCACAGCTTTTTCACCCGAGATTCTGGTAAAGTCGGCGCAAGCAGATTCACTCGCAACGCGACGACTATACTGTGTAAACGCCTCGGTGTTAACTTTTAAAGTCATATTATTTTTTTTAACCCTTCACCAGCTGGTGACTTAAAAGATCATGATTGTTAATGGTCTAAGCATGAATTCCAAAAAATACATATGTCTGTATAAGATGATTAGATGACACAGTTCAAGCCCCAGCATTGCTTCCCCCGCGCAAAATACGGATACATAGGCATTGTCCCTATGTATGTTCAAATGGTCATATGAGTTCTTCGCTACATCTTGATATTCAACGCGCTATTCGACACAAAATCGGCAACTGGTATTCTGCATTAAGAATTGAAAGCTCCAGGTGCCGTGTTCCTCCCGGCGTGGCGACGCGCGGGCTTTTCCGGGCGTTTCGATAGAAGTTGCGCGCGCCGGATCGAGCGGCCTAAAAGGGGGCGAATGACACTCTCCGCAAAAGCCCGTTCCGCGCTGGCCGGCCATATGCGCCGGGATGTCGAAGGCGATCTGCTCTTCGATGATTTCAGCAGGGGCCGCTATGCCACCGACGCCTCGGCCTATCAGAGCTTTCCTGCCGGAATCGTGGTGCCGAAGACGCAGGCGGATGTCTCCGCCGCCATCGCTCTGGCGTGGGATGCGGGGCTTGCCATCACCGCGCGCGGCGGCGGCACCGGACGGGCAGGGCAGTGCGTCGGCGAAGGGCTGATCCTGGACTTCTCCAAATATTTGCAGCGTCTGCTCTATTACGACGCCAGCGCCTCGACCTGCATCGTCGAGCCAGGCATCACGCCGGCTGCGCTGAACAAGGCTCTGCGGCCGGAGCGGGTTTGGTTTCCGGTCGAAATCGCGTCCGCCGCGCAGGCGACGATCGGCGGCATGACCGGCACCGATGCGATCGGCGCGCGCTCCCTGCGATATGGACGCATGCGCGACAATATTGCCGCTTTGGACGCGGTACTGGCGCATGGCGCCGAGATCAGCTTCGGCGAGCTTCCGGAAAGCTTCGGACATTACGGCGCGCATGATGAAGCGGGAGCGCTGATCCTGGATCTGCTTGAGATGGCGGAGCGGGGCGAAGCCGCCATTCGCGCCTTGCCGGACACGCTCGGCGCCCTGCCCGGCTACAATCTACGCGCGCTGTTGCAGGGCGACGCGCCGCAGAACCTTGCCGCGTTCCTCGCCGGATCGGAGGGAACGCTGGCCATCGCCAAGCGCATCGAGCTGAAGCTGGCGAGGCTGCCGCGAAGCCGCGCCCTCGGCGTTTGCCGGTTCGCGTCGCTGGCCGAAGCGCTCAGGGCGGTGCCCGCCATCGCCGCCCTCGAACCGACGGCGATCGAACTCACGGACCGGCGCATCATGGAACTCGGCTTGGCCGGGCGGGATGCCGCCGATCCCGCGCATCGGGTGATGCGCAAGGACGAGCAGGCGCTGGTGTTCGTCGAGTTCATGGAAGGCAATCGCGTCTCCAACGCGCGCAAATTGAAGGAACTCGCCGATCGCATGGCGCAGCTCGGGGCTGTCAGGGCCGTCACCGAAATCGTCGGAGCCGCCGTGCAGGATGCGACCCAGCGCGCGCGCAGCGACGGCATCGCGCGGCTTTACGGCGTGACCGCATCTCCCGCCGCCTTCGCGCCGATCGGGGAGTTCGCGCTGCCCGTCGGCCGCCTGGCGGAAGCGGTCGAGAGCCTGACCGCGCTGTTTTCCGGTCACGATCTGCGTCTTGTCTGGCATGGGCAGGCGAGCGCCGGCGCGCTGCATATGCGTCCATGGCTGCCGGTTCGAGGCGACCTGGCCGCGGCCGGCAACATCGCCGCAGCCGCGTCCGCCCGTCTTGCCGAATTTGCAGGCCAATTGGCGAGCGCCGAGGGTAAGGGCATCGCCCGGTCGCATGCGATGCAGGCAGGACGCGATCCGAAACTGGCGGCGCTGTTCGAGGCGGTCAAGCTGCGTTTCGATCCGCGTAACCGGCTCAATCCCGGCAAGATCGTCTTCCCGGCGCCGCCCGATCCGATGTTCTGGCGCAGCGAGCCGGCGCCTGAGACCGCGCCGCCGCTTGCCGCTCTCGCCTGCGACGGCACCGGCCTATGCAGGCGGCTCGAAGGCGGGGTGATGTGCCCGTCCTTTCGCGTCACCCGCGACGAGCGCGACAGTCCGCGCGGCCGCGCCAACACGCTGCGTCTGGGGCTTGGCGGCCAGCTTGGCGCCGATGCGCTGGCCTCCGACGCCATGGCCGAAGCGATGCAGCTTTGCGTCTCGTGCAAAGCCTGCCGTTCCGAATGCCCGCGCGGAGCCGACATCGCCGCGGCCAAAATTGCAGTGCAGCACGCCCGCGTCGGCCGCAACGGCCTGGCCAAATTCGACCGGTCGGCCGCGTTTCTCCCCCATTCCGCGCCGCGGCTGCGGAGGTGGAGGCACCTGCTGAACCTGCGCGACCTGCTGCCGTGGAGCGCGGCATTATCGGAGAGGCTGACCGGCTTCAGCGCAGACCGGCCCTGGCCGCGCTGGACATCGGCGCCCTTTGCCGCCGGCGCGCGCCTCGGCGCGGCAGAAGGCCCCGAACTGCTGCTCTTCGCCGATACGTTCAACAGCCATTTCGACGCAGGTACGCTGCGCGCCGCCGTCGACGTGCTGACCGCCAGCGGTTTCCGGCTGCATCTGCTGCGGCCGCGCGACGGCGAGCGGCCACTCTGCTGCGGCCGCACCTTCCTCGAGGCCGGACTGATCGAGGAGGCCCGCGCCGAAGTGCGCCGCCTGATCGAAGCGGCGAAGCCGTTCACCGCGCGGGGCGTGCCGCTGGTCGGGCTGGAACCGGCCTGCCTGCTGACCATTCGCGACGAGGCCGTCACCCTGCTGGCCGAATCCGGCGCGGCGGAACTGTCGGCGCAGAGCCTGCTGTTCGAGGAGGTGATGACCCGCCCGGACGCCGCCGCCGCGCTACAGCCCGGGCTGCGCCGGATCGAGACGGAGGCGCTCATCGCGCCCCATTGTCACCAGCACGCCTTCGGCACTGCTCCGCTCGCCAGGAAGGCCGCCGGACTGGTGCCGGGCTTGACCCTGATCGAGGCCGAAAAGAGCTGTTGCGGAATGGGCACCTGCTTCGGCTATCGGCCGGAGACCGTTGCAACCTCGCTGCGCATGGGGGAATTGGCCCTGTTTCCACAAATTCGCCGAACCGGGCGCGACACGCTGCTCATCGCTGACGGTTTCGCCTGCCGGCGGCAAATTTCCGACGGAACCGGCCGCACCGCGCGGCACACCGCCGTATTGCTGAAACTTGCACTTGCGGCGAAACAGAAATTCGGCGATGCAGATGAGGAAAGCGGCAAGAAAACTGCTAAGCTCGCAAAGCGGCTGTCGCGGCTGCGCCGCAGTTACTTCAAATAGAGGTTTTCGACATGGACATCATAGAGCAGCAATCGCTGCATGATGAGCTTTTGGATCGGCTGCGAAGGATGATAATCGGCGGTAACTTCCAGCCCGGGGATAAAATTCCCGAGCGCCGTCTTTGTGATCAATTCGGTGTATCGCGCACGCCGCTGCGCGAGGCCTTGAAAGTGCTCGCGGCTGAAGGGCTGGTGCAGCTCGCACCCAATCGCGGCGCCCTGGTGGCGGCGCTCACCCCGGATGAGCTGGAAGAATGCCTGCCGATGGCGGCCGCGATCGAATCGCTCGTCGGAGAACTTGCCTGCGAAAAGATCACCGACGAGGAAATCGCCACGATCAAATCACGGCATTTCGGCATGCTGGCGGCGCTGGAAGCTGGAAATCTGGACGTCACCTTCGCCATAAATCACGAGATCCACAGGAGGATCGTCGCCGCGGCGCGCAATCCACTCCTGGCGGCGATCTATGACACCTTGTTCTTCCGCGTCGGCCGGAGCCGGCTGGGGCCTTATCTTTCCAGGGAGACCATCGCAACCGCAATGGCCGATCACAACGATATCATCGAGGCGCTCGAAGCGCGGCAGTCGCAGCGGCTTGCCGGGATTTTGAAGCGCCATGTGGAGCACCTGTTCAGCACGTACCGCAACGCATGGCGCGGCGGGTTTACGCTGGCGCAAGGCGCCGCATAGAGCCATCGCACTGCAATTCCGTACCAGCGAGGGCACGGACGCCGGGACATGCGAAGAATGACGCCAGCTTGCGCCGCATCATCGAAACCAGGTGACGATAGGGCTCCGTTTCAACATAAGTCGCAACGGAGCCCCCGCATGATGACCTGGCCGCTTCTCGCGGCCGTGTGTCCGCTATTCTCGAATGGTTTAGAGCATTTTCCAGCAAAGTGGATGCCGGTTCGCGTCGAGAAAATGCGACAAAACAAAGAATTAGAGCCGTGCTCCGATTCAATCGGAGCGGAAAAGACTCTAGTTGCCGAGACGTGCCGTACCGGTCTCGCCGTCGTTGCGGCTCCAACTCACACTCGAACCGCTAGCATGAAGCCTGTAGCAATGAGGGCGCCCGTTTGACCAGCTGTTCCATTGCTGGCACAGTTCTGCGCGCCTGACCCACCAGCGGCCCTTATCGGTGCTCACCTGCTCGCCCGCCAATGCTGCAAGATGGACGCTGCTGGCGCCGGTCATCGTGCCGTTCGGCAGATACCGGATTGGAATTTCCGCGCCGATCGGGGTTTGGATATAGATGGTTTTCCCGCTTACGGCGGCACGGAGGTCCTTGCCCGTCAGCAGAACGGGTTCGTCGGACGCATGAGCAGAACCGGCAAGCATCAGCAATGCCGTCATCAACACAATTTTGCGCATCTTTACCTTTGGTTCGAGAATATCGCTCCGCACCATGTCTCATGATTGTGCAAAGAGCGGATGAAATCGGGCGCTGCTTATAAAGATTTCAATGGCCGCCAGAGCGGAGAGTTCCCCTCCGGATCAGATACAGCGCCTAAGCCCTGCGGCCCCTTCTGATATTCTGGAAAAAGCGGTAAAAATAAGGCGTATCAAATTCGTCGGCGGTGTTATAAGACGCCGATGCATGGATGGGTGGCCGAGCGGTTGAAGGCACCGGTCTTGAAAACCGGCAGACGGGCAACCGTCTCGTGGGTTCGAAATCCCACCCTATCCGCCATGAGTCCGCTGTATCTTATCTATGTTACATTTTGTTGCGCGCGTTTGCCGCCGGATGGTGAACATCGTCTTAAATATTGTGATGTTGCTATGCCACTCCGCTTTCGTGTCTTCGGCTTACCATTGCACCCTTTTCTGGTGCATTTCCCCATTGCGTTCTGGGCTGCGGTGCCGGTCCTGGATGTGGCGGCACTCTTCGTCGGGCCTGCGCCATGGTGGATGCTGGCGCTCGGCGCGACGATGCTGGGGGTCGTCATTGGCGCCGTGGCCATCGCCGCTGGCCTGATCGAATATCTCCAGCCCTCGCTCGTCGGCATAGATATGAGACTGGCGGCACGGCATGGCGTGAGGACGAGCGTGGCCTGGTGCCTCTTCGCATCAAAATTGATTGTGGCGGCGCTTCTGCCTCAGGGCACCTGGCCGATGCTCCTATGCCTGGGTCTTGACCTGCTCGCCTGCGGGCTGCTGGCGCAGGGCGTGTATTTCGGGACGAGGCAGGTTTATCAGCAATTGGAGGATGATTAGAGCGGGATCACTTTACACGGAAGCATATCCCGCATTGACCAGATAGTTTTTACACTCAGTTGCGGGGAACTGGTCAAGCAGCCTGCCGACGCAGTTGCAGACTGTTTCGGCAGTGCGCTCAGAGGCTCGACGCAACAAGTGCTTCAGCTTAGCGAAGACCTGCTCGATGGGGTTGAGGTCGGGACTGTAGGGCGGCAGGAACAAGAGCCTGGCGCCGATACTCCGGATCGCTCTGCGGACCGCCTTCCCTTTATGGCTGCCGAGATTGTCCATGATCACGACATCGCCGGGCTTAAGCGTTGGCAGCAGAAACCGCTTTATACAGGTGAGGAAGCGAACGCCATTGATGGGGCCATCGAACAGGCAGGGTGCCTCTATCCGGTCGCAGCGCAGAGCGGCAACAAAGGTCAGCGTTCGCCAGCGACCGTGCGGCGCCTTGCCGATGAGGCGTGAGCCACGGGCACACCAGCCCCGTAGTGGCGCCATGTTTGTCTTGGTCCATGTTTCATCGATGAAGACCAGCCGGGCCGGATCAATCCGCGCTTGATACTTTTTCCATTGTGCCCGGCGCCGGGCTACATCTGGCCGATCCTGCTCTGAGGCAAGAGCGGTTTTTTTTGAAGCTCAAGCTTTCGGCATGCATAAACTTCCAGATCGCGCCGTAGCTGATCGTAACTCCGCGAGAGGAAAGCTCTTTTTGCAAACCCCGTAAGGTCAGGTTCGATTTCTCGGCAAAACGGCTATGAATGAAAGCGCGATGCGCCGTAAGGATCACCGGTCTATAGCCGCCCATTTTGGCAGGGGCCACGCTGCCGGTTGCACGATAGCGTCCACACCATTTCGCCACAGCAGACGGACTGATTGCATAGGTCGCGGCGACCGCCCGAATGCTCTCACCTGCAAGAACGCACCCTACGGCACGTTCACGAAGATCGTTGGAATAAGCACGCACCATTCATGACTGGCCCCCTTTCCAGTGGGAATCATAAATCACTGTTCGGGCATCTTGGGAATCCCTTTCCGATTCCGAAAAGAGTGATTCCGCTCTAGAGCATTTTCCGGCAAAGCATGGCCCCGCGAAGCGGGGGTGGACGCCGGTTTGCGTCGAGAAAATGCGATAAAACAAAGAATTAAAGCCGGCCCGTGAGCTGTCGCCTCGCCCAGCCCAGCCCCTATTCCGCGGCATCCATATCGAGTTCATAAGTCTTGACGAGCAGTTCTTGCCCCCCGCGCGGCTCGAAATCGCGCGCGCCGCAGGGGCACACCGCCCAAAGCGTCTCGCGTACGAATTCAACGCCACAGACGCGGCATTGCCCGCGCGCCTGTATTTCGATGATCTCCAGCTGCGCACCTTCGAGCGTCGTCCCCGCGCTGACCACGTCGAAGCAGAACCGGAGGGCGTCCGGCATGACGCAGCTGAGCTTTCCGACTTCAAGCGTTACACGCCGCACCCTTCGGCCGTCGGCATGCTCGGCTACAATGTCGACGATACTCTGCGTCAGCCCGAGTTCATGCATCCGCCAGCGTCCACCGAGCAGCCCGCATCATGCACTATCCGAGCTGCGCATCATCTCAAGCTCGGACGCGACTTCGCCCAGCTCCTCCAGGATTCTCAGCGTCGCCGCCGCCTCCCCCTCGTCGATACGGCTCATGGCGAAGCCGACATGCACCAGCACCCAATCGCCGACGCAGGCCTCGACCGGGTGATCGTCGGTGATCACGCAGATCAGGTTCACCTCGCGCCGCACGCCGGACACATCGACGATGCCGAGCGCGTTTTCATGGTCCGAGATCGAGACGATCTGTCCCGGAATGCCTAAGCACATAATATCGCCTTTCCGTTCCGCGCCGCGTTACATCGACCGGATTTTCATATAGCGGATGAGGTCGCGCAGATTGGCGAGGATCAGCACCGCCAACACCACCGCTACGACGATTAAAAAGATTTCCCAGCCGTTCATCGCATGTCTCCTTCACTTTCGCCGGCCGGATGACGATCCACGCCGCCGCCCCGCCGCTCTTCGCGCAAATTGCCGATCAGCCTTTCGATCGCGATGATCGCTTCATCCACCGCGGCAGCGACCGGAGGGCTGAGCCCCATCGCGCCGGTTTCCTCATCCCCCAGACTTGCCGGTTCGCAGGCAACCATCAGAATGCGCCGGCAGCCGCCGCCGAGTGCCGCGACCAGCGACAAGACCTTTGCCGGGTCGAGATTGTGCGGCTCGATGAAGACGCCCTCGGCCATGGCAGTTTGGGGCGAGGGTTGTTCCGGCTCGATGATCGTCACCGTGCCGGGCATCCGCTCGCGCTGCGCCGCGTCGACCAGGATCACGGCGTCATAATCGTCGAGCAGCGCATAGGTGAGATCGATGCCGCGTATGCCGAAATCGACCACCTTGACGCCGGCGGGAAATGTCTTTCGGGCGAGGCGCTGGGCCACTTCCACGCCGAACGCGTCATCGCCCTTGAAAATATTACCGATGCCCGCCACCAGGATATTTGTCATGAAGGTCCGCCTTCCCCGACCGGGTCGAGCTCTTCGGGCGCGAAGAAGAAGCGATGGCCGGGCATACGCTCCAGACCGAATTCCCGCCCCGGATCGGCGTCGATGACGACGGCCACGTGCACTTTATCTTCGAAATCGCGCTCGATCGCCTCGACAACGGCGGTTTCGCCCCGCAGAACGATGTCCATGATGTCGCCGCCCGGCTTGGGAGAAATCCGCACCCGGTCGCCGACCTTCAGGTCTCTGCCGGCCGCATGCAGGAAAGCGAGCTCCGGCTTGGCCTCATACCCGTGTTTCGCGGCGCCGAAATGCGGGTTGCGCAGCGTGCCGTGCAGCCGTTCCATGTCGGCTGCGGTCAGGGCCTCGGTGCGCTCAAGCATGGCGCGGGCGCGGGGGTCGATCGCGGCCATCTCGCGCTTCTCCTCGTCGGTCATGGCTAGGATGCGCAAGGTGAGAATTTCATCGATCTCGGTCGAGTCGAACAGGTCGCCGGGGCTCTCTGGCGCCACTTGCGGATAGTCGTAAAGGATAATGGGCGACGAGAGCAGCATGTCGTCCGATCCCGCCTCGCCCACCAGCACAGGCCAGGTCCCCTGATTGCGGCAGGCAGCCGCCTCGTCTTTCAGTGCGTCGGGCGGATCGAACAGGGAGATGAACGCGCCGCCGCGAACGCCCAGAACCGTATGCGTCGATGCAAAGGCGCGGCGCTGGGCTTGGGCGGCAAGGTCCGGCTGAAGCGGATCGAGGCGCGTCAGGTTGTCGATGCGGACGGTGAGCCTGTAGACCTCCGAGGCGACCGCTTCGGCCGTGACCGTAACTTCGCCCTCAAGGCCGGCGCTGGTGCGGATGAGAACGCCGCGAATGCTTCCGCCAGGGTCGCGCAGAGGCTCCAGCGCCCGATCCCCGGCGAAACTGAATGGGATGCGTTTGCCCTCGCCGGCCAGCCCGGCGATCGCCAGAGCCGGGACGGCGACATCGCGCTCGACCGCTTCGTCCCAGGGTTGAAACATGTTCTCGCCAACGGTCAGCGAGGCGACCTCGGAATAGGCCGGCTCTCCATTCGGGGGCAGTTCGGTCAAAGGCGCGGCCAGAGCGCCCACCTCCCGCCTCACCAGATGCAGAAACTGGACATGCAGCTCGATCTCGGTCTCGGGACCGCCGCGCAGCAGGCATTCGGTCTGCATGGCCGATGCGCTGCTTTCGTCCGCCGCCGCCCAGGCGCGCGGGTAGATGCCGCCAAAGGTCCAGCGCTGACGGTTTTTTACGCTCGAAGCGCGGTAGGGATAGAGCATGTATCCCTCATAGAGCACCGCATTGACGATCGCTTCGACGCGCGCGAGGTTCATGGCACGCTCTCCTCCCGCAGCCGGCCCAGCAGCGCGCGCAGCGTCTGGTCCCAATCCGTGAGGCCTTTGCCGCGCTTGAAGCGGTAGATCTCCTCGAACAGCGCGCGGTCGATGCGCAGCCAGACGCTGCCGGGATAATAATGGTCCATCATCTCCTGCCAGAGGCGCACCGGCAGGCGGAATTCGGCCTCCTTGCTCCAGGGGATCTGCGCCATTTGCAGGAAACCGTCCGCCTCGCGGTAGAAAACCGTGCCGCTGAACAGCAGCGTCAGGGGCACCTCGCCGCTTTCAAGGCCATAGAAATACTTCGTCGCCGCGACGTTGAAATCGAAGCTGCAAGGGACCGGCAGATCGACGCTGCCTTCTCCCTCGAAGGCGGGCACCTGGACAGTGGCGTGCGTCCACAGCATGCCGCGCAGCGTATCGTCCCAGCGATGCGTTTCGCCGAACAGGTCCGCAAGCCGCTCCCGCTCCTCCGCCCCATAGCGCCGGCGCGTCGCCTCGATGCGAATCTGGCATTGCAGTAATACATTTTGAACCGCTGCTCCGCCCGTATCGGCGACGTGCAGCTTGAAAAGCAATGTCGGCGCGGCGGCGAAGCGCTCCACCTCCACCCCTTCGACGGTGAAAAGCAGGTCAACCATGATGGGCTGCTCCCGCTGGCTGCCGGTCGCTGAGGGTCTCGAAAAACCCATCGATCGCCGCCCAGGCCTCGCTGCCGCCGGAGACGCCCCGCCAGCGGGCGCGGATCAGCCCGACAAGCGCGTAGCAGCGGTCGATCGGCACGGCATAAGCGTCGCGCGCGCCGTTGACGCGGTTGATCAGTAGGGCTTCCACATCCGGTTCAAGCTTTGCGAGGGCGGGATTGTTGGCGGCGACGGCGGACCAGGCGGCGAGATCGAGGCCGCACTCCGTCGGGCCGGCAGGGCCGGGATAGAAGGCAACGATGCGCGCCTCAGGCGTGCTGTAAAAAAAGAAGGCGAGGCCGATCGGAATGCCGAACGCGTCCCATTCGGCGTCGGACAGGTGGAAATGGTCCAGCCGGCGCGCATCGCGGGGCACGAGACAGTATTTGCGATCCTCGCGGTCGCCGAGAAGCAGGGCGCAGCCGGGGCAGACGCACAGCAGGCGCCGCTTGGCAGGCTCGGCGAGATGCGCGTGATCCGGAGCGAGCCGGGCGGCGCACAATTCGCAACGCTCCTCTGGCGCCGCTTTCGGACCGCGCGCGAATTGCTGCAGCCTGACGACCCAGTTCCCGGCGCGCACCCTCTCCATCGTCCCGTCCGCTCTCACCGCTCACTCCGCCGCCTGGCTCGGCGCGAGGCGGTCGAAGCCTGGCCCCTCGATTACGACCGTTTCGACATCGGGCGCCGCCTCGACGATGGCCGCTTCGATCTCGCCCGGCAGCGACCACAGCATCGGCGCCGACAGACCCGGTGCGTCACCGCCCGAAACCCGCAGGCGCACAGCGCCTTTGGCGATCTCGGCGACCTCCACGCGCAGGCCATGCACGCCCAGATGCGGGCGCAGGCGCTCCACCGCCCGGCGCACGCGGGTTTCCATGTCGTCGGGATGCAGCCCGTGCAGCAGCAGCATCGCGCGAACCTTCTCGTCCGCCACGAGCTGCGCCAGGATCGCGCCGTCCCGATCCGCTTTTGTGACGATCGCCATCAGACCGGCGAGGCCGATCCCGTGCAGATCGAGCACCAGCGACACCAGCTCCCGCGCCGGTTCGCCGGCAGCGGGATCGGGGTGGCCGTCAAGCGCGCCGATCAGCTCCTCCAGCCGCCGCAGCGACTGGGTCAGCTCTCCGCCATCGCCACTATCCATGGCCATGACCGTCGCGCCCGACGCCGAACATCGGCGAATGCACGGTCTCGACGGTCTTGCCGTTGCCGACATACATGTGCACGCCGCAGGGAAGGCACGGATCGAAGCTGCGCACGGCGCGCATGATGTCGATGCCCTTGAAATTGTCGGGGCCGTTTTCCTCGAAGATCGGCGTGTCCTTGATGGCGTCCTCATAGGGGCCGAGCGTGCCGTACATATCGCGCGGCGTGCCGTTCCAGGGGGTCGGCGGATAGGGATGGTAATTGGCGATCTTGCCGCCACGGATCACCAGATGGTGCGAGAGCACGCCGCGCACGGCCTCGTGGAAGCCGCAGCCAATGGCCTCGTCCGGCACCTTGAAGGGCGTCCATGTCCGGGTGCGGCCGGCCTGCAGCTCGCCCAGGGCCTGCTCGACAAAGTAAAGCGCGGCGGCGGCCGCATAGGCCTGGAAATAGGTGCGGGCGCGGTCACGCTCCAGGGCGTTCGACCATTTCGGGATCTTCCACTCGAAGGTTGCCGCTGGCTTGAGGGCCGTGCTCGGCAGGTTGATCACGACACTGCGGCCCGTCGCCTTGACGTAGCCCATGTCGACGAGCCCGGCGAGCGCCGTAGACCAGAGCCGCGCGAACGCTCCGCCGCCGGTGTCGAGCGCCAGATGATCGCCGGTTCGCTTGTCGAGCCAGCGCGGGCACATCACCCAGGAATATTTGCCGTCGAAATTCCGCCTTTGCGGCCGCGGTACGGTGGTCTGGTTCCAGGGATGTTTCTGGTCGACCGGATTGCCCAGCGGATCGGTCTTCACAAAGGTCTCGCCTTGGTCCCACTCGTCATAATAGGAGTGGCCGAGCAGGATGCGGATATTGAGATTGATGTCGACGAGATCGGTGGTCACCAGCTCGCCGTCGACCACCACGCCGGGCGTGACATACATCGCCTGGCCCCATTTGGTCATGGTCTTGTAATTGTAGTCGCAGACATCCGGGTCCTGGAACGAGCCCCAGCAGCCCAGGAGAATGCGGCGGCGGCCGACCTCTTCATAGCCGGGCAGCGCCTCGTAGAAGAAATCGAACAGGTCGTCGTGCAGCGGCACGCATTTCTTCATGAACTCGCAATAGCGCATGAGGCGGACGAGATAGTCGGTAAACAGCTGCACGGTCGGCACCGTGCCGACGCCGCCCGGATAGAGCGTGGACGGATGGACGTGGCGCCCCTCCATCAGGCAGAACATCTCACGCGTATAGCGGCTGACATGCAGCGTCTCGCGGTAGAAGTCGCCGGTGAACGGATTGAGCGACGTCATGATGTCGGCGATGGTGCGATAGCCGTGGTCCTTCGCGTGCGGCGCTTCGGTCCGCTTGGCGAGTTCCCAGACGCCCGGATTGGTCTCACGCACCATCTTCTCGCAGAAGTCCACCCCGACCAGATTGTCCTGGAAGATGTTGTGATCGAACATATATTCGGCGGCCTCGCCGAGATTGGTGATCCATTCGGCGATAGCGGGAGGCTTGATGCCATAGGCCATGTTCTGCGCGTAGACGGAGCAGGTCGCGTGGTTGTCACCGCAAATGCCGCAGATCCGGCTGGTGATGAAATGGGCGTCGCGCGGGTCCTTGCCCTTCATGAAGATGGAATAGCCGCGGAAGATCGAGGAGGTCGCATGGCAATCGGTGACGATGCGGTTGGCGAAGTCAATTTTGGTGTAGATGCCTAGGCTGCCGACGATCCGGGTGATCGGGTCCCAGTTCATCTCGACGATCTGCGATGGCTTTTGGGCTGTTGTACGGGCCGGTGCTTCGATGGACATGGCTGTCTCCGAAAATTTGAATGGCTTTGCGGCGCGGCGGATTAGCGGGGCGGTTGATAGCCGGTGGTCAATTTCGGCCGGTTATGGCGCCATCTCGGTTCTTTATTCAGCGTCGAGGTGGTCAGGGGACGCAGCGCACGGATGATCCAGCCATACGGTTTGATCAGCGTGGAGGAGAGAGTGCCGCCGGGCGGCTCGTCCATGAAGGGCATGAACTTGTCCGGGAAGCCCGGCATGGTGCAGCCGATACAGATGCCGCCGACATTCGGGCAGCCGCCGACGCCGTCCATCCAGCCGCGCTTGGGCACGTTGCACTGCACCGCCGGCCCCCAGCAGCCCAGCTTCACGATGCATTTGGGCGAGCCATATTCCTGAGCGAAGTCACCGACTTCATAATAGCCGGCGCGGTCGCAGCCCTGGTGGACGGTCTTCTCGAACAACCATTTCGGCCGTCCGGCCTCGTCGACCGGGATCATCGGCGCGAGCCCGGCGAGCTGGCGCAGCAGATAGAGCAGCGTCTCCATGAAATTGTCGGGCTGCACCGGACAGCCCGGCACGTTGACGATCGGCAGTCCTGCCTTGGACTTCCAATCCCAGCCCAGATAATCCGCAACGCCCATGCAGCCGGTCGGATTGCCCTTCATGGCGTGGATGCCGCCATAGGCGGAACAGGTGCCAGCCGTCACCACGGCGAGCGCTTTCGGCGCCAGGCGATCGAGCCACTCCGGGATCGTGATTGGATCGCCGGTCTGCGGGTCGCAGCCGAACGCCGCCCAATAGCCCTCGCCGCTAATCTTCTCGTTCGGGACGGAGCCTTCCATCACCAGGACGAAATTGGTCAGCTCGCCGCGCGCGGCCGCATGGAACGGCGCCATGAACTCGTCGCCGACTTCATAGGAGAGAACCGGATTGTGCAGGTGGACCTTGGGAAGACCGGGGATCGCGCCCAGCGCGACCTCCTCGATGCTGGGCTGACTGGCGGCCGTGATCGAGACCGAGTCGCCGTCGCAGCCGAGACCGCCCGTGATCCAGAGGATATGCACCTCGCTGATCGCAGGCTTATGCTCAGTCATTCTGCCCGGCTTCGGCTGCATTTTTCGGCCGTAATTCCGGGGCGCTGCTGTAGCCGGCATACTGTCCTCCCTAGGATCTACATGCTGGTGGCGCTCCCTCCTTGCCCTGGGACACCACCAATCGTGTCCACTGCCGCGCTCGCCGCAAGGCTCGTTGAGAGACCATGCAGGACGGCAGGTCTATTATGCGTCAGAGATTTTGGGGGATAGCTTGCCCGAGCGCGCGCCGACCGATTGAAGTTCGGTCTGGCCGGCGAATCCTGTCGGTGCGCCCGGAGCATCTCAGTTCATCTTATGTTTGCGGGCTCTGCCGGATCGGTTCGCGCCGTTCCCGCCCGCTTCTGCTGAAACATTTCTGCGCTACGCCAGCTTAAATCCCGGCGCCGTCGATCCAACGCGCGTTTACCAGCCCGAGTGTGCTGGATGTGCTTTGGATACTGTAAGGCAGCAAATTTGCTATCAAACTATACGATGTGCTAAGTACATTTGCAGCTTGAGCGCTGAATATGCCTCTGTCAATCAGATTTCACCTAAGATCCTGGCACACCGTGATTTTGCCATCCCGCCGCGCTTGACCGGGAATTGTTTTCGTCCGGGACGGCGGAGCGAGGTCCAAGCCCACAATCCTGCATCATATTGGAGGCTTCTGCGCCCGGGCGCAGAAGCGGATAGCCACGTCGTGCTAAGGTTCTGTCGCCGGTCGACATGAGTTTTCCACAGGGTAAGAGTTGCGGCGATGAGACCTTTTCCGCCGCTACCCACGCATCGATGAGACCCCTGCCGCCGCCCCTCCGGCCAGCGCCCCTCAATTCGGCATTGACGCACTAAAATGTTATAATATAACGTTATGTTATAGTATTATGAGGATGCCAATGAAAGAGATCATCGCCGCCGTGGGGCTGGCCGCGCTCGCTGGATCGCCAGCGCTAGCGGCCGGACCTATCAGGATCGTGGCCGCCGAGAATTTCTATGGCGATGTCGCTCAGCAGATTGGCGGGAAAGCCGTCAGGGTGACGAGCATCCTTTCGAACCCCGATCAGGATCCGCATCTTTTCGAAGCCAGCCCTTCCGTTGCGCGCGATCTTTCTGGTGCGCGCATCGTGATCTATAGCGGCATCGACTATGACCCTTGGATGCCGAAGCTGCTCAGCGCGTCGCAATCAGCGGATCGGACGGAGATCGTGGTTGCCGATCTGGTCGGCAAAAAGACCGGCGACAATCCGCATATCTGGTACGATCCGGCCACCATGCTGGCCTTTTCGCGCGCATTGAGCGATGCCCTCGTGGCGGCTGATCCAGGCAGCAAGGCGGGCTACGAGCAGCGTCTCGCCGTCTTTCAAGCGTCAATCAAACCTGTCCAGGATAAGATCGCCGAATTGAGGGGACGGCTGAAAGGAACGCCCGTCGCCGCCACCGAGCCCGTTTTCGGATATATGTTCGAGGCGCTCGGCATGCAGGTCCGCAACGAGCCATTCCAGCTCGCGGTCATGAACGACACCGAGCCGAGCGCCTCCGACGTTGCCGCTTTCGAGAATGACCTGAAGACAGGCAAGGTGAAGCTCCTGGTTTACAACAGCCAGGCCTCCGATGCGCTGGCGGAGCGGATGCTCGGTTTAGCCAGGCAACACAAAATCCCAGTCGTTGGAGCGGAAGAAACCGAGCCATCCGGCAAGACCTACCAGACGTGGATGGCGGACGAACTCGACGCCGTCGACAAAGCGCTGCCGAAGTTGACGCAGTGACCGCGCTTGAATTGACAAATGTGAAGCTGACGCTCGCCGGGCGCTCGATCCTGGCAGGCGTCAGCTTCACCATCGGGGAGCAGGAATTCGTTGGCGTGCTCGGGCCGAACGGGTCGGGCAAGACGACACTCATGCGCGCCATTCTCGGTCTTCTCCCGATCGCCGAAGGCTCGATCCGCGTGCTGGGCGCTCCGGCGGCGCGAGGCAATCCCGCGATCGGCTACATGCCGCAGATTCGCAGCAATGTGGACGCGTTGCGGCTGAGCGGCTGGAATTTCGTCGCCGGCGTCGTCGACGGCCACCGTCTCGGATTGCCATTCCTGAGCAAGGAAGGCCGCAGCCAGGTCGAATGGGCTCTCGATATGGTCGATGCGCGTGATCTTGCGCAGCGCCCGCTCTCGGAGACCTCGGGCGGCGAGCGCCAGCGGCTGCTACTGGCGCAGGCTCTGGTCGGCCGGCCGAAGCTGCTTTTGCTTGACGAACCCCTCATCAGCCTTGACCCCACGCATCAAGGCGGGGTCGTGCGGCTGGTGAAGCGGGTGCAGACCGAGTTACGCATCGCAGTGCTTTTCTGTTCGCACGAACTCAATCCCCTGCTCGGCGCGCTTGACCGCGTTCTTTACCTTGGCAACGGTCACGCCGCGCTGGGAACCGTCGAGGAGGTGATTACCGGGCCGGTTCTGTCCCGCCTCTATGGATCGCCGATCGAAATCATCCGCCTCGGGACGCGCATTTTCGTCATGTCGGGTGAGCACGACGTCGAGAGAGACGCACACCGCCACGAGCACCACAGCCATGCTTAAATATGATTTCATGCAGACGGCCTTCGCGGCGGCCACCATCGTGGCGATCGTTGCGGGACTGGTCGGCTATTTTCTCGTGCTGCGCGGCCAGACGTTTGCCGGCCACGCCTTAGCGCATGTCGGTTTCACCGGGGCGACGGGAGCGGTGCTCATCGGCGTTTCGCCGCTTGCCGGGCTCGTCCTGCTTACCGTTGTTGCCGGGGTCGGCATGGGCATGCTCGGCGACCGATTGGCGAACCGGGACGTAGCGATCGGCATCGTGCTCTCCTTTTCGCTTGGTCTTGGGTTGCTGTTTCTGCATTTCTTCACCGCCTTCGCGACCCAGGCGACTGCGCTCCTCTTCGGCAATATTCTGGCCGTGACCACCCGCACGGTTTGGATCCTCCTTGGTCTCGGCGTCATCTCTGTGGGGGTGCTGGCGGTCATCTCGCGGCCCTTGCTGTTCGTGAGCCTGCAGCCGGAACTGGCGGCGGCGAAGGGCGTGCCAGCACGTCTCTTGTCGGTTCTGTTCCTGGCCATCGTGGCGCTTGCGACCGCCGAATGCGCGCAGATCGTCGGCGTGCTGCTGGTCTTCGCGCTGATGGTCGGACCCGCGGCGGCCTCGCAGCGTCTCACCACGCATATCGGCAGCGGATTGATCCTTGCCGCCGGGCTTGCGCTTGGCGAAGCGTGGCTCGGCCTTACGCTTGCGTTCTACACGGACTGGCCAACCAGCTTTTGGATCTCGGCGCTGAGTGCCGCGGTCTATTGTCTGGCGACGCTGCCATGGGCCAAGATGGTCAGACGCAGTCCTCTTGCGATCGCCGCGAAAGCGCGCGTCCGTCCCTTGCGGGCGTCAAATTCGGTTGCGTTGCGGGACTAGCGCAATACGGAGCCCCGCCTCACTCGCTATTGCCGGAAGGGTCGAATGCCTCGGCCAAAAATGATCGGATGCGTCAATCTGCCTGCCGTACGCCCGTAATTGGCCATGGTTACGTGCGTCATTCAGCCGACAGCCGAGTCTGTGAACCGAAATGATGATCGGCCGCTTTCAATCCATTGCCTTGATTATCGGCATCGTCGCCGCACTCGCCAAACCTTGTCCGGCCTGGGCCCATCCGCATGTCTTCGTAGAGGGCAAGGCGGAGATCATTTTCGGCGCGAACAAGCGCATCAGCGCCATCCGCAACATCTGGCGGTTCGACGAGGCCTATTCGGCCTTCGCCGACACGGGCCTCGACGCGAACGGGGACGGCACGTTCAGCAAGGAGGAGCTGGCGCCGCTCGCCAAGGTTAACGTGGACTCGCTGAAAGAATATGCGTATTTCACCTATCTCAGAGACGGCAAGACCCGGCTCGCCTTCAAACCGCCGACCGATTACTTCCTGACGGAAGACAAAGGCCAGCTGACGCTGTATTTCACGCTGCCTCTGGCGCAACCGGTGACGGTCACGGACAAGACCGTGCTCGAAATCTTCGATCCCGAATATTTCATTGCCTTCAGCTTTCCCAAGAGCGGAGCCGTTAAGCTGACCAATGCGCCAGCCGGCTGCTCGGCGGCCTTCCACCCGCCGCATATCCTCGACGCCACGACGGTGGCGCAACTCGCCACCATACCCGTCGACCAGCGCAATTTGCCGCCGGCACTGCAAGCTGCCGCCGTCGGCCTCGCCAATCTGTTTACCGTGGCGTGCCCAGGATGATCTTCCGGACCAAATCGCCGTTTCTCGTGGTGGGGGTGCTCGTCGCCGCCGTTCTCCTGGCCGCGCATGACAGTGCCTTTGCCGGTAGTCCCTTCGGCATCGCCACGCCGGATTCGCGTGGCGTCGCATTCACGGGGCCTTTTGGCGCGTTCTTCGCCTGGATCGCTGTGCAGCAGACAGCATTTTACAAGCTTCTGACGGGCTCGTTGCATGAGCTTAAGACGGACGGCCACGCCGTTTGGCTGCTTGGAAGCATCAGCTTCCTATATGGCGTATTCCATGCTGCAGGCCCCGGTCATGGCAAGGCCGTGATTACGTCCTATCTCCTCGTGTCGCGCCAGACGATGCGGCGCGGCATCGTCATCGCGTTCGCCGCCGCATTGATGCAGGGCGCCGTGGCGATCGCGCTCGTGCTCATTGCTGTCTTGGCTCTCAGGGCCACCGCGGTCGGGATGACCAAGGCGACCGACTGGTTCGAGATCATGAGCTACGCCCTGGTGACGGCGGTCGGGGCGTGGCTCCTTTGGACCAAGGCAACCGGTCGCGGGCATTCGCATGCGCATCAGCATGGGCGCGCATCCGCCGAGTCTGGCGGCGCCGGAAGCGGCCATCATCGTCATCTTCATGCCCATGATCACGGGCATGGTCACCATCATGAGCACGAGCATTGCGATGGGGACGATCACGCCCATGCACCCGATCCGAAGCTTCTCGCCAGCCGGCTGACGTTCACCCGGGCGTGGTCGGCAATCCTGGCGGTGGGCATCCGGCCCTGCTCAGGGGCGATCATCATCCTCGTCTTCGCTCTGTCGCAGCATTTGCTTTACGCGGGCATCGCCTCGGTGCTGGCGATGTCGCTCGGCACCGCGATCACGGTGTCGTCGCTTGTTATCCTGGCGGTTTCCGCCAAAGACCTGGCGCTGCGCTTCGCGGGTGCCGATTCGGAGACGACGGAGCGCGTGGTGCATGGCCTCGAAATCGTTGCCTCGGTCTTCGTACTGCTTCTCGGGCTGACGTTGCTTGGTGGCGCGCTGGCCGGCGGCGCGCCTTAACCGGGACGCCAAAGATCGCGATCCAACGCCTGTTCAGTTTCCCGGATATGCCCTCGCGCCTATCCCGCCGCTAGACGCTCCTTCACCCTGGCACTTGCTTTGCTCATATCGAGCTGGCCGGCATGGCGGGATTTCAGCGCGGCCATCACCTTGCCCATATCCTTGACGCTGCCGGCGCCGGTTTCGGCAATGGCGGCCTCGATGGCGGCGTCGGTTTCCTCCGGCCCGAGCTGCGCCGGGAGAAACTGCTCGATATGCGCGATCTCGGCGGTTTCCTTGTCGATCAGATCCTGGCGGTTGCCCTGCCGGAACATCTCGATCGCCTCGCGCCGCGACTTGATCAGCCCTTGCAGCAGGCTGAGGATCTCCTCATCGGCGATCTGCTGATCGCCGCGCGGTCGCGCGACGTCGATGTCCTTCTGCTTGATCGCCGCATTGATCATACGGATGGTGGACAGCGCCGCCTCGCTCCTGGCCTTCATCGCCTCCTTCATCGCCGCCGTAATCTTCTCGCGCACCATCGTTGGCCGTCCTCCGCTCGCTGTCGAAGCTCATACATAGGGCGGTGCGGGCTGGCGCGCCATGGGCAATGTTTTTGCGGGAACGAGGCACGCAGGAAACGGCAGCTATCGCCTCGATTCTGCCCTCGCGCGTCGGCGCTATTCGCGGTGGCCGTCTGCGCCTCCGCCATGGTGCTGTCGCGCCAGTGGGCGTCATTGCGGCGTGTGCACTCTCAAGCCCAATTGCTGTCCGAACATGCCGTCGCGCAGGGTGCCGAGGTCACCTTCGGAGCGCGGTTCTAATTGTTTGTTTTGTCGCATTTTCTCGACGCAAACCGGCGTCCACTTTGCTGGAAAATGCTCTAGACAAGGCGCCCGGACAGGGCACTACCGCTTACCTCAAGTCGTCGACAGAAGACTTGCTGTGATCCGATCCTTGGACGGCGTTGAGGTTTTCAGAGGGGAGACGCCTGTCTGCCGCAGGCTGGATCAAATATTCGGTGCGGCGGGAGCGGCTTCGATCATCATCGTCCGCCTTCGCCCACGACCACGAATGGTGCCCAGACGGCGGGATGCGCGTTGTCGGCCTGGGAGCGGTCCTCCATCAGGTCGATCATGGCGCGCTGAAGCGCTTCGGCGCGGCCGGCCTTCGGGTGGCGCTCCAGCTCCGCGAAGGCGCGCGTGGTAAGCCGCACCGCCGCATCGGAATAAACGGGCCAGTGCGACACGAGCAAGCTGCGCCCGCCCGCATAGAAAAAGGCGCGGGCGAGGCCCGAAAGGGCTTGCGCACCCATCTTGTCCCCGGCCGCCGTGTTGCAGGCCGACAGCACCACCCAACTGGCATTCAGCTTCAGCGCGGCAACCTCGGAGGCCATCAGCAGGCCGTCATCGTCGGCATTGGCGGGGTGGAGAGGCGGCGTCAGCACCAAGGCCGGCTCGCCCTGGCGCTTCGCCATGCGTTCCACATCGCCCGAGAGCAGCCCATGGGTGGCGAAATGCAGAATGCCGTAATGGGCGAGCTGACCGCTTTCGCTGCGGGCCTTCAGGTCGGCTTCATTCGCAGCGCCTTCCAGGCGGATCAGCGGTGCTTCGGACTTGAAGCGCGCGGCAACGCATTTGATCTCATAGGCGGTGTCCGGCAGGGGACAGAGCAGGCGCACCTGCTCGCGCAGCGAGGCCGCCGCGCGGCCATTGGCGAAAACCTCGTCCATCGTGGCATTGACGCTGCGCCGCCCGCCACCGCCGCCGCCGACGATCGCACGCAGCACCGATAGCCCGCGCTGGCGGATGCCGTCGACGGGAGGGCACTCAGCCGGGCTGCGGATCGGGCGGCAGGACGCGCCATCGCCCTTCAGCGCCGGATCGCCATAACCGGCATAGGCCCCGGCGGGCGCACTGCCGCCCGATGCGTGTTGGCGCAGCGCCTTCACGCTTGAGACGGCGGGAAGCACCACCATGGCGTTGCGTTTGCCGAACCATCGGGCACTGCGATATCCGGCAAAGTTCGCGGGAAGCGGCACCTTGGGCGCTTTGGTCACCAGCACATGAAACGGCAGGCTGGTGAGCGCGCCGGAAGGCACGATCAGCAGGCGCTTGCCCGCGGTCATGTCCTCGACCCTGCCGAACAGCGCCTTGTACAGCGCATAGGCCTTGCCCAGGTGAAAGGGCAAGGGCCGCGACGTCTCCGGCACCTCGGTCAGATCGAGCAGATTGCCGCAACGCGCCGCACTGGTGGGCGTGGCCCATTCCTCCTCATCCAGACCGCAGCGCAGCGCCTGCACCTCCCGCGCGAGCGCCGCCGTGCCGAGATCGGAATGCACCCAGCGCAAGGCGGTCTTCGTCACCACCCAGATGAAGGTTTCCTCCGGTGTCGGACGTTCTTCCGGCGTGTCGAGAAACAGCACCAGCGCTTCGTCGGCGCCGAGCTTGCCTTGCAGCTCCTCGATCGAAACCGGCGCCGGGTTCGCCAGCGCGGCGTAATCGGGATAGTCGACCGCCAATTGCCTGTCGATTGCCGCGATGCGCTGGTCGATCGCCGCCAGCCGGGCAAGGTTGTCCGCCTCGGCCTTGGCGTCGCGGCGGTCGGCGGCTTCGCCGAGTGCGGCATTGCGGGCGCTGTCGCGGTTCTGCCACTCCGCCAGCAGGTCCTGACGTTCGCGCGCCAGCGCGGCTAGCGCCGGATCGCCCTTGGCACCGCGCGCCGCCATCTGCGCCAGCGACTGGGCCGCTTCCGAATTCAGCGCCCATTGCGCGGCGATGAACGCCTCGCGCGCCGTCTGATCCGAAGGCGCGGTGGAAACGCGGTAGAGAGCCTTGACGAGATCGACGAATTGCCCGCTCCGGTGCTCGGCCTCGCTCTGAACCCTGCCCGTCAGTCCGCTCTCCTGGGCGCCGCGCTGCGTCCGCGCGATGATTCCCGCCGCCGCACGCCGCAAATATTGCGCGGCGCCCGGCCAGTCGCTTTGCAGAAAGCGCACTTGCGCGAGATTTCCGAGAAGTACGCCGAACCTGGGCGATTCCGCGCCGAAGACACGCTCGCCCGTGCTCAAGGCGCCGAGCAGTAAGGTTTCCGCCTCGCCATAGCGCCCCTGCTGGCTATAAAGCTCCGCCAGATTGCTGATGCTGCTCAGCGTGTCGGGATGGTCCTTGCCGAGCACGCGCTCGAAGCCATCCAGAGCGCGCTTATAGAGACGCTGCGCCTCATCCAGGCGGTTCTGGACGCGGTAAAGCCTGGCGAGATTGTTGACGCTCACAAGCGTCTCGGGATGATCCTTGCCGCGCACCCGCTCGAAGCCCTCCAGCGCCCGGAGATAGAGCGCCTCGGCTTCGCCATACCGGCCCTCTTGCTGGTAGACGCCTGCGAGGTTGATCAGCCGGCCCAGCGTGTTGGGGCTGTCCTTGCCGCTTATCCGCTCCAACGTCTCGACGGCGCGGCGGTAAAGCGGTTCCGCCTCCGCATAGCGCTCCTGCGCGAAATAGAGCGAGGCCAGATTGTTCACGCCCGCGATGGTCAAGGGATCGTCCTTGCCCAGCGTGCGCTCCTCGGCCTCCAGGGCGCGCTTCAGGATCGGCTCTGCCTCATCATCGCGGCCCTGCTCGATATAGAGCTGGGCGATGCCGTCGAGCGTCGCGAGCGCATCCCGATGATCGCTGCCGAGCAGCCTTTGCCTCGCTTCCAGCACGCGCTTGTAAAGCGCTTCCGCCTCGCTGAAATGCCCCAGGCCGCGGAAAATTTCAGCCAGGCGGTTCACGCTGCGCAGCGTATCGGGATGTTCCGCTCCGAGATTGCGCTCTCTTTGAGCCAAGGTGCTCTGGGCCAGCGGTTCGGCATCAGTAAGGTGGCCTTCGGCGACATAGAGATCGGCAAGCTGGTCGACGGTGCCAAGCGTGTCCGCGTGCTCCTTGCCGAGCGTCCGCTCGCGCGTCTCCACCAGACACTTGAGCAGCGGCTCGGCCGCGCCGTTCCGTCCCTGGATCCGGTAGATATTCACCAGCCCGTCGATCACTTCGAGCGTGCGGGGATCGCCGGGGCCGAGAGTGCCCTCGAAGACTGGCAGAATGCGGGTCAGCAGCGGCTCCGCTTCGGTGAAGCGGAGCTCTTCGAGGTAGAACCTCGCCAGCGTGCCGACAATAAGCAGCGACGCCGGATTGTCCCGGCTCGACGTGCGGTCATTGAAGTCCAGAACACGCTTCAGGAGCGGTTCGGCTTCGGCGAGGCGGGCGCGGCTCTGATAGAAATGCGCCAGATCGTTCACGGTCGCCAGCGTATCGGGCGCATCCGGGCCAAGGACGCGCGTTTGTGCCTCAAGCGTATGGCGGAACAGCGGCTCGGCTTCGGTGTCGCGGTGCAGCGCATCATAGAGCAGCGCCAGGTTTTCGGCACTTTGCAGCGTCTCCTGGTGGTCGGCGCCGAGCACGCGCTCGCGGGCAGCGAGTGCCCGTTTGAAGAGCGGCTCGGCATCGTCGGTACGCCCGCGCGACTGATAGAACACGGCAAGATTGTTGACGCTGACCAGCGTGTCGGGATGCTCAGCGCCGAGCACACGTTCCCGGCCTTCCAGCGCACGCGTGAACAGGGGCTCCGCTGCGTCGTGGCGACCCTGATCATCATAGATCTCGGCGAGATTTTTGACCGCCGTCAGCGTCTCGGGATCGTCCTTGCCGAGCGCAGCCTCGGCCTGCGCCAGCGCCTGCTCGGCGAGAGGCGTCGCCTCGGCGAACTTGCCGCCATCATAGAGCTGCCGGACCTGCCGGTTCAACGCGGCGATGTCGGGACCGCCCTGCGCACATGCAGGCATTGCGAGGGCGAAGGCCAGGACTACGCCCGCCATCATCAGTTTCAGACTTGCCCCGAACATCCGCGCCCCCATTCATGAACTCGGCGATGACGCCTATTGGCCGACGATCAGCGTGGTGATCTGGACCTCTCCCTCGCCCTTGGTGCGCCGCAGGGCGATGGTCCACGGGCCGCTTTTGGGCTTGTCGATGGCGCAGAAAGCGAATTGACCCGTACCATTGTCGCCGCAGGCATTCTCCGTGCTTGCCGGCTCCTTGCTGCTGAAGGCGGAGAATTGGAACTGGTTTTTGTGCGTGCCGTCGTCTTCCGCGTTCATCGCGACGCGCAGCGCCGCGGCGCCCTCGGGTGCATCGACGGTGAAGCTCGCCTCCGGATTGGCGTCGCTGAGGCTCAGCGTCTTCAGCGCCGGAGCGTGGGCGCCGTCCTCGACAAGCGGCGCGCCGCACATGGCGGAGGACAGCCGCCCCTCGCCCGCCTGTTTGATCCAGTCGCGATATTGGAACACGTCGACATTATAGGCGATGTCGTGATTCATGCAGTTGCTGTCCGTGCCGCCGGACACCGTGCCGAACAGCTTTTCGACGACGTGCGGGCCGTCATTGTCGCGCATGAAGATGCCGCCGCCTGAATCGGCGTTACAGGTGTTCTGCGCCGACGCGCCCGGCATGACATCCGCGTCGAAATGCCAGCACAGCACATTCGATTTGGCAAATTCGGCCGGGCATTTCGCCGTCTTCACGGTTCCCTCGCGCTTGATGCCGTAATCGATCCTGGTGCCGCCGGTGCGCCCGAAGCCGACGATGGTGGCGATGCTGTTGTTCAGCGGCTTGACGCTCATGTTGATGAGCATGGGAGCAATGCCTTCGACCGGCTTGGCCAGGGTCAGCATCGCCAGATCGAAATAGGGGAACTCATATTTTTCCTTGTTCCACTGCACCTTTTTGACCTCGAAAAAGCCCAGCTCCTGGAAAAACACCAGATACGAGCCGGGCGACGGGTCGTCGGCGATACAATGCGCGGCCGTCAGGAATTTATCGCAGCCGACCAGGGTGCCGGTGCACCAGGACCCCGCCTTTTGCGGCGTGTCGCCCTTTAGCAGCGCCCCGACCGCCGGATGCGAATGCGACGGCAGGCCATTGACGATGCGTCTCGTCCCGCGCTCGCGCCGGTTGCGCGCCTGCCGGCCCTCGGGCGAACTCTCCGGCTGATCGAGCGCGGCGAGCGCCTTTCGCGCTTCGGCGGCATGGGCCGGGTCCTGCTGGACGATCCGCTCCAATGCGGCGCGGAGTTCCGCTACCTCCTGCGCCTTCGCCGAGGGCTCGGTCTGAGCCGACGCCGTATTCTGCCCAATCGCTGGCGCCGCCAGCAACAGCATCGAGATAAGCCAAGAATATCGGCACACGCGCATCATCGTCCTCCCCTGCCAGCACCCCGCGAACCGCGCCCGGTGAACGGCCGTTCGTCGTCGCGGTCATAGCATATTGCGGGGTTTGGCGCGTCCCGCAATCGGCCGACGAGGCACGTTTAGAGAAGCTTTTGCCACAGGCCCCCTGCCGTGCATCGATTGCTCTGGCGCATGGGTTCTGCTATCCAGGGCAAAATTGCATAATCGGGGGGGAATTATGCTGAACCGGCGCATTGTCCTGACGCTCGTCTCCGCCGCGATCGGCTGGAGCGCCGCCGGAAAGCTCCTCATTGCCGCCGCAGCCGAATCCGAGGGCTGGACCCCGTCATCCGCACCGGCGGATGCGGCGCTCGCAGACATCAGGCAGAAAGCGGGCCGCGTCGGCGTCCTGCAACCGCGCTCGCTGCTCACGGCCGCGCCTGGCGCCGATTACGACGCCATCCTTCCCCAACTCGTCGACCTCATCGGTGCCATGGATGCGCGGCGTGCGCAGTCTCCTACTCCGCCCGGGCAGCTTGATGCCGCCCTGAACGACGCGACCGAACTGCTCGGCGCGCTGGCCGCCGCCGAGCGCTCGCCCTATACCGATGGCGAAGAGCGCGTCGCGCGAACCTATGAATACGAGCCGCTGCGCGACAGCTATCTGGCGCTTTACGACGGCTGCACCGTCCGGCCGGAGCGCGCCGACATCACCAACTGGCACATCGCAACGCTGACCAAGCCGGAAAATCGCAGCCGTTATGAAGAGGTCGAGAAGCGCCTGCAAATCCCGTGGTATTTCGTCGGCATCATTCACAGCCTTGAAGCGGGTTTCAATTTCAACGGCCACCTGCACAATGGCGATCCGCTTCGGGCGCGCACCTGGCAGGTTCCGGCAGGACGGCCGCTGCAATGGAACCCGCCGTCCGATTGGGCCTCAAGCGCCGCCGACGCCCTGACCATGAAGAAATACGACAACCAGCCGGACTGGACGCTGGGCCGCATGCTGTACAGGTTCGAGCGGTATAACGGCTTCGGCTATCGCTCCCATAAGATCGACTCGCCCTATCTCTGGAGCTTCTCCAACCAGTACACCAAGGGCAAATACGTCAAGGACGGCCAGTGGGATGCCAATGCCGTCAGCCAGCAATGCGGCGCGGCTCTGCTGGTCAAGGAGCTTATCTCCCGCGGTGCGATCGCCGCGCCGGCAAAAGTTTGAACCACGATTTCGGCATGCCAGGCATCAGTCTGTGTGCACCAGGTTTCAGCTGCGAAAACTCCGCCAAAACCGAACTCCGGGCCAGATCCAGACTTTGATCTTGGACTGATTGCGGTGCGATGACGCACGGTCCGGCAGCGCGGCAATGCTGGAAGTTGTCGTGCTAAAATGTCAGCCGCGGCGCGCCGCCCGTGTTTCGGCATGGAATAAGGACCCCGTTTTCGGGGTAATCGGCATCCGATCAAGACCCCGTTAACGGAGGGGTTCACACTTGGCCTTCGAGGCGATCGGGGCCATGTTTGGATGTTCCGACGTGCCGCGCCTTACCACCAGGGCCAGGTCTGTTGCCTCGGTTGATGGTATCGGCGGGCGCGCGGACGCGTATCGCCACGTTGAGAGTCCCAGTCGCGACCGAAAATGAAACCGAAGCCGTCGTCGTCCCGTCCGTTGTCGCTTGCAATGACAGATTCGACCGAAGGCTTACGGGTGATAAATCCGCCTTGGGGCTGGTTGCTCAGCACAGCGACAAACTCGGTGCGATAGTTGGTCTCGGCGCTCAGCGGCTCGTCCGAGATGACGATCGAGGAGCGCGGCAATGCGGTCGGCGCGACGCGATCGAGCACGGCCTGCGGGATGGTGATGCGATCGAGCGCGTCTCTGGCGTCGTCCCCATCGTCGATCGTCACTGCGCTCCACCGCAGACCTGCGTCGCTGCGTGCCATCGCGGTGAACACATGCGTGCCGATCCGCTTGCCGGGATCGCGGATCGTGATCGGGACCTCGATGCTCGTATCGAACACCTCGCCGCCGCCGTCCGGCGCCGGCTTGTGCGTGTTGCGCCGCACGTAAAGCTTTTGCGTCGCGCGGCTGATGTAGACTGAGACCGGTTCGAGCGCGAGCTTGGCTTCGCTTGCCGCCTTGGAGGCGGCGGCCTTATTGGTCTGGGCCTGCTTGGCGGCGTCCTTTGCGGCAGCGGCGTCAGGCTTCGACGTCGCGTCGGCCTTGGCGGTGTCGAGCTGCGTTGCCAGTTCAGCGGCCTTGGCGGCGGCCTTCTGCTTGCGTTCCTCGGCTTTCGCCTTGGCGTCATCCGTCTTCGCGGCGGCGGCCGCCTTGTCGGCGCGTGCGACTTCTGCGTCGGCGCGGGCCTTGAGCTGTTCCAGCTTGCGCAGCGACGCTTTGAGCGATGCTGCCTCGCGGACCGCTACCGCCGCAGTTTTCTTCGCCTCCTCGGCTGTCTTGGCAGCCTCCGCGGCCGCGTGGGCGAGCGCCTCGGCCCGCGCGGGAGCAGCCGCAATAGCCTCTGCGTTCGGCTCGAACAGGGCCGTGTGGGAAAACTCGACCGGGGCCGCGTCGTTCGGCGAGATGATCACCCGCATTCCAATCCGCGTCTTGTCGAACATCTTCTCCGCAAATCCGAAGGGCATGCGCACGCAGCCATGCGAGGCCGCATAGCCGGGCAGCGGCCCGCCGTGCAACGCGACGCCGTTCCAGGTGATGCGTTGCATGTTCGGCATCCAGGCATCGTCATACATGCTGGAGTGGTGGTCCTTGTCCCTCTCGACGACGGCGAAGATACCGGCCGGCGTCTCGCGTCCCTTGACGCCGGTCGATACCGGCGCACGCAGGATCCAGCCGTCGGCGTCGTAGAAGGTAACCTGCTGGGTCTTGAGCGAAACGATCGCCATGATCGGCTCGCCTGCATCGCGCGGCGCCGTCGCCTCCTTGGGTGGCGCGGGGCGTGCCTGTCTCGCTGCGGCGTCGGCGGTGAGCGACGCCAGTGCGGCCATCGCCGCGAGCGTCATAATGGAGGCCCCCGCCCAACGCCGCATCCCCAAGGCCGACCGCACCATCATGAATCGACTTACCATACAATGTCCTGGTTGAAATGCCTGTCCGCGCTTGCCTCGATCAAGGTCGGCGACCAGCCTGTTTGCCTCACGTCGACATGACTAGGCCTACCCGATATCGGCGGTCGAGGCAAAGGGGCCGGGCACTCGACCTTCCGTGATGCATTGGTCGGTCGCCGGCCGACCGGCGGCTTGGGGCAAGCTCGGCTGTCGACGCAGACGCCAACAGGACGCCGGAGTTTGCCGCGCGGCATCGATATGGGAGAAAGGGCCAGTGGTCTCGGTCCTTTCTCCCCATGCCGGCAATTAATTGTGCTTGAAGCGGTAAATGCGGTGGCTCTGGCGGTTGAGAGCCTTGTGCAGCCGCCAACGCTCGCCGAAGCTCAGATTGCCGTCGCTCTTGAAGCGGCGCTCCATGCGGCGGATGTGGGCCTGTCCCTTGAGTAGCTTGCCGGCCTCGCGGAAGGTCAGGTCGTGCTGGCGGATGCCGCGATAGATCCGGTGGGCCTGGTTGCCTTCACGCTGGTTGACGCCGGGGGACGCGGTGCCGGCCATGGCGGTCTGCGCGGCGCCGATCAGGGCAAGGCCGGTAACGATCGTTGCGATCAGTGTCTTGTTCATCGTAGTCTCCATCATCTTTTCGGTGTTTACCTCAGCTCGTTTCTGCTGAGCGGCAACGCGTCATTGCGTTACTATGGCGAGAATAGTTGGAGGCCACTGTCGGCTCGCTGTTAGCCGCTGTAAGCGAACTGTCAGCTTCGCACCCCTATGATAAAGGTGATGATCGCGCGCCGAGGCTTCTTGTGACCATGCCCCCCACCCCGAAACGACGCAAATGGCGACCTCTGATCGCCGCGGCGCTCATCGTCTCGGCCGAACCGTCCGCGTCGGCACAGGGGCCGGACGATGCGAAGGCGGCGCGGCACATCTCGGAGGTGCAGGAGCGCGCGCGGGCATTGGTCGAGGCGGGCCTCCTTCGGCCGCTGACCGAGATCATGAAGACGATGCGCGGACGCGTGAACGGGGACACGATCGACGTCGACCTGCTCGAGATCGGCGGCGGCTATTTCTACCGCTTCAAGGTGCTCACTCCCGATGGCCGCGTCGAGGAGCTGTATGTCGACGGCAAGACTCCGGAGATCCTCACCGCGGAACAGGCCCGCCAACGCTTCCCGAAGGATATCGCCGCTCTGGAGAGCAAGGAGAAGACCGCCAGCGGAACCCCTCCCGAGCCGAAGCTCAACATAGCCGATCTCCCGCCGCGCCTGCGGTTCGTTATGCGGGATCTGCAGGGGCGCGTGGACGGCAAGATCATCGACTTCGATTTCCACCGGGTCGCCAACAGCCCGATCTTCTATTTCGATCTGCACACCGACAAAGGCGCAACCACACGATTTTTCGTCCATGCCAAGACAGGAGAGATCCGCACGCCGGAGCAGGCGCGGGACGGCATCGAGCGGCGCTTTCCGTGGCTGGTCAATGAACTTTATCCGCCGGCGCCGCGTCCCAACGAGGGGCGCCGGCCCTGAGCGGACACGTAATTTCTGACATGCGGCGAGGATGTACCGATGCGTATTTTGGTCGTCGAAGATGAGCCCAAGCTCGCCGACGATATCTGCCGCGTGCTCAAGGCCTCCGGCTTCATTCCCGAATGCGCCTCTGACGGTGAGGATGCCTGGTTTCTCGGCGATACGGAATATTATGCCGGCGTCATCCTCGATCTGACCTTGCCCAAAATGGACGGCCTTAGCGTCCTGCGCAAATGGCGCCAGGACAGGCGTTCGACGCCGATCCTGATCCTGACCGCTCGCGCGAGCTGGACCGAGCGGGTTGACGGCATCGATGCGGGGGCTGATGACTACCTCGCCAAGCCGTTCCATATGGAGGAGCTGCTTGCCCGGCTCCATGCCATTGTGCGCCGCTCGGCCGGTCAGTCGACCTCGCAGCTGATTGCCGGACTGCTAGTGCTGGATGCCCGCCAGATGCGCGTCTGCGTCGACGGCATGCCGGTTGCGCTGACGCCGCTGGAATACCGGGCCCTCGCCTATCTGATGCATCACAAGAGCCGTGTCGTGTCGCCTTTCGAGCTGAGCGAGCATGTCTACGGTATCGATGCCGAGAAGGACAGCAATGCGCTCGAGGTCCTGATCGCCCGGCTGCGCCGCAAGCTCGGCGTACAGATCATCGAGACGCGGCGCGGCTACGGCTACACCATACCCGGCGATGACTGATGGCGCGCCGTTCGCTCAAATACCGCCTGCTCGGCGCGGCGCTCGTCTCGATAGCAAGCGCGCTTGTGCTCTATTGGATCGGCCTCGCATCTATTTTCGAGCGGCATGTCACGCGCCGCGTCGAGGAAGAGCTGAACGCCCATCTGCTTCAACTCGCCGCGGAAATCCGCATTGGGAGCGCCGCGGTTGTCGAGCTGTCCCGCGAGCCGGCGGACCCGCGGTTCGCCCGCCCCTTCAGCGGCCTCTACTGGCAGATTAACAAAGAGAACGAAGCGGTCCTGACGTCGCGGTCACTCTGGGATCAGGAACTGGCGATCCCGCCAGGCAAGCTCGCTGCGGGTGAGAAGAAGCGGTTCGACGCCATCCCGTTCGCGCAGACCCAGCTCATCGCTCTGGAGCGCCGGATCCGCGTCGGCACCGGCAGCAGCGAGCAGGACCTCAATCTCCTGGTCGCGATCGACCGCGAGGATGTCACTCATGCCCGCGAGGCTTTCAGCAGCGATGTGCTGGGGCTGGTCGGAATTCTCGGGCTGTTTCTCGCTTTCGCCTCGGGCGCCCAGATCGTGGTCGGCCTGCGCCCCCTCAACGTGCTGCGCAACCAGCTGAATATCGTCCGATCGGCGAAGGCGGCGCGGCTCGAAGGCGCATTTCCAGCGGAGGTGCAGAGCCTCGTCGACGAGTTGAACGAGCTTCTCGGGGCGCGCGATGAGATGATCAGGCATGCGCGGGCCCGCGCCGGCGACCTGGCGCACGGGCTGAAAACGCCCCTTGCGATCCTTGCCGCCGAAGGCCGCAGCCTGAATGAGGAGGGACGTACCGGCAGTGCGGACGAGATCGCCTGCCAGGTCGATGTGATGAACCGCCATGTGGAGCGGCAACTCGCCCGGACGCGTGCACGTGGTCCCGGCGGGCACCTGCGGGCGCCAGGAAGCCTTGCACCGGCGATCGAAAGGCTGGTCAGTACAATGAAGCGGCTGCCTGAGGGCGGCCGGCTGGAATGGATCGTGGCGATTCCTGACGATCTTGAAATCGATTTCGATCCGATGGACTTCGACGAGGTGGTGGGCAATGTGCTGGACAACGCGCGGAAATGGGCGCGGAACAGGGTGACCGTCAGCAGCCTGAAGGACGCGGAAGAGCTGCGGATCGTCTTCGAGGATGACGGGCCGGGCGTACCGGGGAGTGAGGTGTCGAATATTGTCGAGCGCGGCAGCCGTCTCGATCGGAGCATTCCCGGCGCCGGGCTCGGCCTCGCCATCGTCAGCGACGTCCTTGAGATCTACAATGGAAGGTTGCACATCGAGAACGCATCGCCTTCGGGGCTGCGCGTCAGCTTCGTTCTGCCACGCCATGATCTAAAGCGTCGTGCTATCCGCAGCCGGAGGCCCGCTATCTGACCGAGAACCAGATCGCCCATGTGCCGGCGATGACCGGCGCGCTCACGGCGCCGCGCGGCTTCGCTCATCTCGATCTCTCCAAGCCGGTGATCCGCAAGGGCAAAAGTCTGGACATTTCAGCACAAAGCGCTGTAGGCGTCTTGCATCACGCCGTAGTGCCGAACGTCAACGACGATCTGGAGCGGCGGCTGCCGCGCCTCAGCGATGACAAGAAACGCCTGTTTGCGCTGATCTGCCGGTCCTATCTCGCCGCGATGATGCCCGACTTTGAATACCGGCAGACCGTGGTCACCCCGCAGGTGCCGGTGCCGAGGGGCAAAGAAGCCAAGTTCCGCACGAGACCGCTTCAGCTAAAAAGCCGGGCATCGGCCGGACGCCATCGCTATCTCCCGGATTCCGTCAACCCTGCTTCGTCAGCAGAAATACCGCCTGCTCGCCGATGAGGTTGTGCCAGACGAGCGGCAGGTTCAACCCCATCCGCTTGCCATAGGCATTGAGCGCCACCGTGCGCTCCACCTTGGCATTCACAGTCTCGCACAGCGCCAGGAAATCCTTGATGGTGCAATGGTGGATGTTCTGCGTCTCGTGCCAGGGCTCGGGCAGGTTGGGCGTGACGGGCATCCTGCCATGGATCAGGAATTGCAGCCGGACGCGCCAATGGCCGAAATTGGGGAAGGAGACGATCGCGTGCCGCCCGATGCGCAAGAGTTGTTCGAGCACATGCCGGGGATGGCGCGTCGCCTGCAGCGTCTGGCTGAGGATCACATAGTCGAAGCTGGCGTCGGGGTAATGCACCAGGTCGCGGTCAGCGTCGCCCTGGATGACGGAGAGGCCGCGCGCCACGCACAGATTGACATTGGACTGGATCAGCTCGATGCCGCGGCCATCGACATCCCGCTCGGCTTCCAGCAGCGATAGAAGCTCGCCATCGCCGCAGCCTATGTCAAGCACGCGCGCGCCGCTCTTAACCATCTCGACGATGAGCAGATAATCGACGCGGGCCGGGAGCATCGGCGTTGAGTTGAGCGCGCGCAAGGTTACACGCTCGCTAGCACGCGCCAGCGCGAAGGCGTCAACCCGCGCCGCGCCGCATTGGCGTTGAGAAAGCCGCCGATCGTGTCGTAAAGCTCCGGTTCGTGCAGCAGGAACGCGTCATGGCCCTTGTCGGATTCGATCTCGACGAAGCTGACATTGCCGGCCACCGAATTGAGCGCGCGCACGATCTCGCGGCTGTCCCGTGTCGGGTAGAGCCAGTCGCTGGTGAAGGATACCAGGCAGAAGCGGGTTTTCAGGTCCTGGAATGCGTTGGCCAGCGTGCCTCCATGATCCGCGGCCAGGTCAAAGTAGTCCATGGCGCGCGTGATGTAGAGATAGGAATTGGCGTCGAAACGGTCGACGAAGGTCGATCCCTGATGGCGCAAATAGCTCTCAACCTGGAAATCGGCGTCGAAGCCGAAGGTTAGCGCGTCGCGGTCCTGCAGCTTGCGGCCGAACTTTTCGTGCAGCGCCTTGGACGATAGATAGGTGATGTGCGCCGCCATGCGCGCGACCGCCAGCCCCTTGCGCGGCGAGACGCCCTCCTGGAGATAGCGGCCCTGGCGCCAGTCCGGATCGGCCATCACCGCCTGCCGGCCGACCTCGTGAAAGGCGATATTCTGCGAGGAATGGCGCGGCGCGGTCGCGATCGGCACGGCGCAGAATACCTTGTCGCCGTAGCTTGCCGCCCATTCCAGCACCTGCATGCCGCCCATCGAGCCGCCGATGACGCAGAATACATCCTCGATGCCGAGGCGCGCGGTCAGCATCGCCTGGGCGCGGACCATATCCCTGATGGTGACGACGGGGAACTCCACGCCATAGGGTCGCCCGGTTGCCGGATTGATCGAGGCGGGACCCGTCGAGCCCATGCAGCCGCCGATAATGTTCGGGCAGATGACGAAATAGCGATCCGTATCGACAGGCTTTCCAGGGCCGACGACCGTCTCCCACCAGCCGGCTTTGCCTGTGACCGGATGCGTGCCGACGACGTGCTGATCGCCGGTCAGCGCATGGCAGACGATGATGGCGTTCGATTTTGCGGCATTCAGCGTGCCGTAAGTTTGAAAGGCGATCGAAAACGGCGCCAGCTCACCGCCGTTGTCCAGCGGCAATGGATCGGCTTTCGAAAAATGCGTGATGCCGCTCAGGGCGTCGGCCGCCTGCGCCATGAAGATGAGCCTCCCTCACCCAACCCGGCGCCATTTCGCTCCGCGCGGGCCGGGATCGCGCGAAAGCCGTCCGATGTGCAAACGGCGTGCAGCGTTAGCTAGGGTGTCGGTGCCCAAAGTCAATCTTTTCTTTGCAATCTGTTGCATCCGATCCTATGACAATCCGCTGCGCCGACGCTCTTTAGAGCGTACTGCGCAAGCGTTAAGGAGAAAAAAGTGTCGCTGGCGCGAGGCCCGCAAGCAAGGCCGTCCATCTCTCATATCGACCCTTACGTGCCCGGGCGCAGCAAGTTGCCCGGAACGGGGCCGGTTATCAAGCTGTCGTCGAACGAGACGCCGCTCGGGCCCAGCCCGAAGGCCGTCGAGGCCTTTCGCGAGGCCGCCGGCCTGCTGGATCGCTATCCCGATGGCGCCGCGACGGCGCTGCGCGAGCGCGCTTGGACAGTTTTACGGCCTTAACCCCGAGCATCTGATTTGCGGAACCGGCTCGGACGAGCTGTTCCATTTGCTGGCGCAAGCTTATCTCGGCCCCGGCGACGAGGCGATCTTCACCGAGCACGGATTTCTGGTTTACAAGATCGTCATCCTGGCTGCCGGTGCGACCCCCGTTGTGGCGCCGGAGACGGATTTCCGCACCGATGTCGAATGCCATTCTGGACCGGGTGACGCCGAAGACGCGGGCGGTTTTCATCGCCAATCCGAACAATCCGACCGGAACCTATATCGCCTTCGACGAGGTTCGCCGCCTGCGCCACGCTCTGCCGGAAACCGCGCTGCTGGTTCTCGACGGCGCCTATGCGGAATATGTGGACCGCAACGATTACGAGGCGGGGATCGAGCTGGTCGCGACGACGCCGAACACCGTCATGACGCGCACCTTCTCCAAGATTTTCGGATTGGCCAGCGCCAGGGTCGGCTGGGCCTATTGCCCGGCAGAGGTCGCCGCGGTGATAAACCAGATACGGGGCCCGTTCAATGTCAGCGGGCCGGCAATGGCCGCCGCGATCGCCGCGCTGGACGATCGCGCCCATATCGAGCGTGCCAGGGCGCACAATAAGGAGTGGCTGGATTGGCTCGCCCGCGAAATCCGCGCGCTCGGCATCCCCGTGACGGATAGCGCGGCAAATTTCCTGCTGCTGCATTTCAGCGGGCGACCGGACCGCCGCCGACGCCGACGCCTTTCTAGCCGGACGCCGGCTCATTCTGCGGCGCCTCGAAAATTACGGCATCCCGCAAGGCTTGCGCCTGACGGTGGGGCTGGAGCACGAGAACCGCGCCGTGGTCGAGGCGCTGCGTGACTTTATGCGTGGGAGCGCCCAGCCGCATGTCTGACACGCAACGCGACCCGCAAAGATGTCAAAAAGCGCGTTTTCTATGAGACCGGATCTGCTGTGACGATGCCTGGCCCAATGTTCAATCATGTCGCTCTGATCGGCCTGGGGCTGATCGGCTCCTCGCTCAGCCATGCCACCGGCGTGGCGGTCTCGCCGGGCACATCAGCGGCTCGGCGAAGTCAGAGGCGACACGGCGAACGGCGGAGCGGCTGAAACTCTGCGATAGCGTCCATGCCGATCCGGCCGAGGCCGTCGCCGGCGCCGATCTGGTCATCCTGTGCTCGCCGGTCGGCTCGTTCAGCGGCATCGCCGAGGCGATCGGCCCGGCTCTGGCGCCAGGCTGCATCCTCTCCGATGCGGGCTCGGTGAAAACGGCTGTGGTGCGCGATGTTGCCCCGCATCTGCCGGCAGGCGTGCATTTCATCCCCGGACATCCCATCGCCGGGCACCGAATATTCCGGGCCTGAATCCGGCTTCGCGACCCTGTTCGATGGCCGCTGGTGCATTCTGACGCCGCCGCCGGACACCGATGCCGAGGCGGTCGCGAAATTGAAGCGCTTCTGGGAAGCCTGCGGCTCCTCGGTCGAAATCATGACGCCGGAGCATCACGATCTGGTTCTCGCCATCACCAGCCATGTGCCGCATCTGATCGCCTACAACATCGTCGGCACCGCCTCGGACCTGGAAACGGTGACCGAAAAGGAAGTGGTGAAATTCTCCGCCAGCGGCTTCCGCGATTTCACCCGCATTGCCGCCTCCGACCCGACCATGTGGCGCGACGTGTTCCTCAACAACAAGGACGCGGTGCTGGAAATGCTGGGCCGCTTCAACGAGGACCTCGCCGCGTTGCAGCGCGCCATCCGCTGGGGCGACGGCGACGCGCTGTTCGAGCTGTTTACCCGGACACGGGCGATCCGGCGCGCTATCATCGACGCCGGCCAGGAAACCCAGGCTGCCGATTTCGGCCGTCCGCATGGCGCCTCGGCGGAAAAGAAAAAGACCGCGTGAGCACGGAAGACGGCATGTGGGTGTTCGGCTACGGCTCGCTTGATGTGGCGGCCCGGCTTTCCGCATGAAAAGGCGTCGCACGCGATCCTGCAGGGTGGCAATCGCTCGCTTTGCGTCTATTCGCATGTGCATCGCGGGACGCCGCGCCATCCGGGGCTGGTGCTGGGGCTCGATGCGGGCGGACGCTGCGAAGGCATCGCCTTTTATGTGCCGGCGCAGCATGCCAATGCGACCCTCAACTATCTGCGCCGCCGCGAGCAGGTGACCAATGTCTATAGGCCGGTCAGGCGCCGGGTCAGCCTGACGAATGAGGATCAGCGCGAAGTGCAGGCGCTTTGCTACATGGTCGACCGCCGCCACCGGCAATATGCCGGGCGCCTGCCGCTTGAAGTCCAGGCGCTGCTGGTGCGGCGAGGCCGCGGACGGTCCGGCATCAATATCGAATATGTGGTGAACACCGTTAGCCGGCTGCGCGAATGCGGTATTTTCGACCGGCGGCTGGAAGCGCTGATCGCCAGGCTTGGACAGCAAAGGCGGCTTGGCGGCGGCTTTCGGCCGGCGGAGCCTTTAATCCAATCGCCAAAGTGACTATTTTCGCCTTTGCAGATTAACGGCGGTACCAAGGGAGCTGAGCCATGGATTTCGCAGGCACCAGAGGCAGGATCGTCGAGGCCGCGCTGCGCCTTGCCGCGACGTCAGGCTGGGCGGGGCTGAGCCTGAGCCGGATCGCCCAGGACGCCGGCATCGGGCTGGCCGAGTTCCGCAAGGAATTCAGTTCCAAGGCGGACATTCTCGCCGCTTATACCCGCATGGTGGACGACGCGGTTCTTGCCAAGGTCGGCGTCGCAGACGCCACGCTTGCCCCGCGCGACCGGCTGTTCGATGTGCTGATGACCCGCTTCGAATTGATGACGCCGCAGCGGGAGGGCCTGCGCCGGATCGCGTCGGATCTGCGGGCCAGCCCCGGCGAAGGCCTGGCGCAATTCGGCGTCGCGGCGCGTTCGGTCTATTGGATGCTGGCCGCCGCAGGCATCGATGCGGAAGGCGGTCGCGGTGCGCTGCGGGTTCCCGGCGTCATGAGCATCTATGCGCGGGCCTTCGATATCTGGCTCCAAGACGACGATCCTGGCCTTGCCCGCACTATGGCGGCCCTCGACAGCCGCTTGCGGCGCGGCGAGCGCTTCGTGCAGCGCATGGACGATATCGGCGCGGCCGCCTCGCGGTTCTTCTCCGGCTTAACATCCCGCCGGGCCGCAACAGGCGGAGACGCGTCCCCCGCCGCCGATCATGTGCGGCAAGACCTCGGCACGAGCCAGCCGCCAAACGGCGCCGATCCCGGCCCCGCGCCCGCGCTTTAAGCGGCGGGCACTATGGAGGAAGCATCTCGCGGGGCCTTGATTTCGTTCGCCGATTTCGATGCGGTGGACATTCGCGTCGGCACGATCGTCGACGCACAGGCATTTCCAGAAGCGCGCAAGCCCGCCATCAAGCTGTGGATCGATTTCGGCGCGTCGATCGGCGTGAAGAAAAGTTCGGCCCAGATCACCAAGCATCACGACGTGGCAGCTTTGAAAGGCATGCAGGTGGCGGCGGTGGTGAATTTCCCGCCGCGGCAGATCGGCAAATTCCTCTCGGAGGTGCTGACCCTCGGCTTTCCCGATGAGGAAGGCGCGGTGGTGCTAATTTCTCCCAGCCGCAACGTGCCGGACGGCGGCAAGCTTTTCTGAAACCGGCGAACAGACTTCCGGCACGCAATCGAGCAGAGCGGCGCGGTGCAATCACGAGCGATTCACCACCCTACGGCGAGACGCGTGCGAAAACGGAAAAGCGTGAGCCTCGCGACACCATGGAACTCACCTCGATACGATGACCGAGCGCCGCAACAGCCCGCCGCACAACGAAAAGGCCAATTCCTAGACCGTCGGCACGTGTTGAATCGAGGCGCTGGAAGGCTTCGAAGATCCTCGGAAGATGCTCGGGCGCCATCCCCACGCCGGTGTCATAAATATCGATGCGCAGCTCCGCGCCCTGGCGGCGGCAGCCGATCAGGATGCGTCCCCCAGGCATCGTGTATTTCACCGCGTTGCGTACCAGATTGCGCAAAATGCCATCCAGCAGCACCGGGTGGCTCATGATCGCGGCGCTGGTCGCACAGACACGCAGGTCGATATTTTTTTCGATCGCAGCGTCCTCGTTCTCTCGTCCGATCCGTGCGAGCAGTGGCGATAGCGGCACCGAACAGACTTCGATGCTCCTGGTGTGCTCATAAAGGTGCAGTGCGCCCACCAGCTTGTCGAGCTGCTCCGTGAGTTGAGCAATCGCGCGCTCGCCGCGCTGCAGCCTCACCCTCTCGGGCGTCGTGTCGATACGGGCGCTGAGCCATTCGTAGGAGTGCTGGATGACCTGCAGCGGCTGGCGCAAATCGTGCCCCGCCATTCCGATCAGCGCCGCTTGAAAGTCGCTGCCGCGCTGCGGCTCAAATCCCGCTGGTCCGCTGCTGCCCGAAAGTTGAGAAACTCGCTCATAGACTGCCCCTTTCCGATGCGCAACGCTGACCCATTCGCCTCGCGTGATCGCTGTTCAAGCGTGCCCCTCAACGGTGTTTACTTCAATTCGACATCCGTTGCTGCGCATCATATTGAAGTGTGAGGGGATTGAACTTTTGGCGTGGGCTCGATCTTGCATGAGCGGTGGATGCGTCTTCCTGCCGGGCCGCAATCACACGAAGGGCGGGCCCGATCACACATTGGTTTGATCCAGCGCTTGATCCGGCCGTGTTATGAAGATCATGCGCCACATGGGCGGGGCGTCCTCATGCGACAGGATCTGAACGAGAAGCCGGTCGTGCATATCGTCGACGACGACGATTCGCTGCGCTCCGCGCTCGACAGCCTGTTCCGTTCCGTCGGCCTGCAGACACGCGCTTACGGATCGGTGAGCGCGTTCCTCGATGCGCGCAGAGACGATCCCAACGGATGCATCGTCCTCGACGTGCGGCTGCCGGGCACGAGCGGGCTCGACTTTCAGACGCAGCTCGGCGCCCTCGGCATCCATCTGCCCGTCATTTTGATCACCGGCCATGGCGACATTCCGATGTCGGTCCGGGCGATGAAGGCGGGCGCGGTGGACTTCCTGGAAAAGCCCTTCCGCGACCAGGATATGCTGGATGCGGTGGTCGCCGCGATCGAGCGCGACCGCAAGCGGCGCGCGGCGGATGGCGAGGTTGCTCTGGTCGTCGAGCGCTTCGCCACGCTGTCGCCGCGCGAGCAGCAGGTGATGATGCTGGTGACCGCCGGCAAGATGAACAAGCAGGTCGCCGGCGATCTCGGCCTCAGCGAGATCACGGTCAAGATCCATCGCGGCACGGCCATGCGCAAAATGGGAGCCCGCACGCTTGCCGATCTCGTCCGCATGGCTGATGCGTTCAGGCCAAAGCCTTCCTGAAAGTCGCCCCTAACACATGAGTATGATTCACGCGGGCGCCCGCGAATGCGAGTCTCGCGCTTATGTGCCATACCTGGAATTTGAATAACTAGCTCAGAGAAAGAAAGATTTTTGGCTGCGCTGCCCTCGATCTCCATTGTTGATGATGACGAATCCGTGCGGATCGCCCTGGTCGGGCTGCTCAGGTCGCTGGGCTATCATGCGCGCAGTTTTGGGTCCGCTGACGAATTCCTCGGCTGCGGCGAAGTGCGTGGATTTGATTGCCTGATTACGGATATCCAGATGCCGGGCATGAGCGGCATCGAACTCCAGAAGCGCTTGGCGGCAAGCAAATCCGGTTTGCGCGTGATCATGATTACGGCGAGCCCGGAGCTTGCCCTCGAGGAAAGCGCCCTCGCCAGCGGCGCGGTCTGCCTTCTCCGCAAACCCTTCGAAGCTGCAGCGCTCATCGATTGCCTGCAACGGGTTCTGAAAGCCTGACGCCGCTCTTCACGCCCGGTTAGTCCGCTTCACGAGGATTCACAGCGTTTAATTCAGGGGCGGCACACCGGGCCTGTACTCTGTCCATGGGCACCTTGGCCTCTTCGTGCGTCCTATCGAGGACGACGCCGCGATGAGATCAGCGACGGCGCCAAATGGCAAAAGGAGAAGGCGATGGGCCAAGCCGCACACAAACTCTTGAAGACGGTGTTTCCCGCGCCAGTCGAGGAGATCGCAGCAGCCTTGTCCCGCACCGGATGCTGGGACGGCGAGCCCGTCCATGCCACACGCGATGGCGCTCAAGTCTCCGCCGCGAGCCGCTGGCGTCTTCAGACGGCCGAGCCGGGCCAACCGATCGGCGCGCTCGAAACGAATGACGACATCACCAGGCGCCGGCGGGCCGAGGACTCCCTGCGCCGAGGCCAGGCCGCTTATCTGGCTGAGGCACAGAAGCTGAGCCATACGGGCAGCTTCGGGTGGGACCTCTCGACCGGAGACATCCTCTGGTCCGAGGAGACCTTTCGGATCTTCGCCTATGATCCGGCGGCTCGGCCTTCGATCGAGATGGTGCTGCAACGCGTGCATCCCGACGACCTCGCGCTTGTTGAGCGGATGATCGATCGAGCGGTGACGCAAAAGGAGGAGTTCGATTTCGAGCACCGTCTGCTGCTGCCCGATGGGTCGGTGAAGACCTTGCATGTCGTGGCGCGTGCTGTGACCGATGAGCCGGGCAGGCTGCAATTCGTCGGAGCGGTGATGGATGTGACCCAGCGCAAGAAAATCGAGGATGCCCTGCAATACAGCGAATATCGCTATCATAGCCTCTTCCAGGCCATGGCGGCGTCGTTCTGGGAACTCGATCTCTCGGGTGTCGATGACATGCTGCGTCGCTTGGCTGATGACGGTGTCGTCGATTTCAAGCGGTATTTCGGTGAGAACCCTGGCTTCGTCCGCCAGATGCTGCGCGCAACCCGTATCCTTGATGTGAACGACCAGACGGTTGCGCTGTTCGGGCGCGGCTGTAAACGGGAGCTGCTCGGAAATGCCGAGCCGTTCTGGCCCGAGGAGAGCTGGCAGGCTTTTTGCGAAGGCGTGCTCTCAGGCGTCGCCGGCGAGCCAAACTACTCGACCGAGACGAGAATGCGCCGGCTCGACGGCAGCTTGGTGGACGTGCTCTTTACCGCCTGCAATCCGGCTCAAGCCAGGCGCAAGCACACGGTGCTGGTCGGCATAATCGACGTGTCGGAGCGCAATCGCGCCCAGGACATGTTGCAGCGCGTCCAGGCGGAGTTTGCGCATGCGGCACGCGTTTCCGTGCTCGGAGAACTCACCGCGTCCATCGCGCATGAACTCAATCAGCCGCTCGCGGCGATCGCCACCAGCGGCGAGGCCAGCCTGCGCTGGCTCGACCGGCCCGAACCCAACATCGAGGAGGTGCGCGCCTCGACCAGGCGCGTGCTGATCGATGCGCGGCGCGCCTCCGAGATCATCGGCCGCGTCAGAGGCATGGCCGCCCCGCGCGAACCGGAGCACACGCTGCTGTCGCTCGACGATGTGATCCGGGAAGCGCTCCTGTTCCTGCGGCACGATATCCAGGAGCGCGATGTGGCGGTGTCGCAGCACCTCGATTCGGGATCACCCAAGGTCCTCGCCGACCGCACGCAACTCCAGCAGGTTGTGGTCAACCTGGCGGTGAACGCGATGCAGGCGATGGCCCAGGCCGGGACCACCGACCGCAGGCTGACCTTCCGCACCAATGTTCTCGACGCCGATACCGTGCGCTGCACCGTGGAGGACAGCGGGCCGGGGATCGGGCCCGAGCACCTGCCGCGGCTGTTCGACAGCTTCTTCACCACCAAGGACAGCGGCATGGGCATGGGCCTGTCCATCTGCCGCTCGATCATCGAGGCACATGGCGGACGCATCGTCGCGGACAACGAAACGACCCATGGCGGCGCGCGGCTTTGCTTCACGCTGCCGGCAAACGGCGCGCCAGACTGAGTGCGTGCCAGGGTTGGGTGCCGAGCGCTATACAAAGGTGTGATGCAGGCACGCATAGGTAGGATTGTCCGGGAGCGCCATGCCGGTCAGCATAACAAAACATCAGACGATATAACCGCAGCAGGAGAAGACCATGAGCACCATAACCACCAAGGACGGCACGGAGATTTACTACAAGGATTGGGGTAAGGGCCAGCCGATCGTCTTCAGCCATGGGTGGCCGCTCTCGGCAGACGATTGGGACACGCAAATGATGTTCTTCCTCAACAATGGCTTCCGCGTTGATCGCCCATGATCGGCGCGGCCATGGCCGCTCGACCCAGACCGGCGGCGGCCATGACATGGACCATTATGCCGACGATCTCGCGGCGGTGGTCGCCCATCTCGATCTCAAGGACGCCATCCATGTCGGCCATTCAACTGGGGGCGGCGAGGTCATTCATTACATCGCGCGCCATGGCGAAAGCCGGGTGGCGAAGGCGGCGATCATCAGCGCGATCCCGCCTCTGATGCTGAAGACCGCGGCCAATCCGGGCGGGCTGCCCAGAGAAGCGTTTGACGTCTACCGCGCAGCGCTCGCTGCCAATCGCGCCCAACTCTACCTCGATGTGCCCACTGGTCCGTTTTACGGCTTTAATCGTCCCGGCGCGAAACCGTCCGAAGCGATGATCCGGAACTGGTGGCGCCAGGGCATGATGGGCGGCGCAAAGGCGCATTATGACGGTATCACGGCGTTCTCCGAGACCGACTTCACCGAAGACCTGAAGAAGATCATGGTGCCGGTGCTGGTGATGCACAGCGAGGACGACCAGATCGTGCCTTATGCCGATGCCGGCCCGCTTTCGGCGAAGCTGCTGAAGAACGGGACTTTGAAAACCTACAGGGGCTTGCCGCACGGCATGCCGACTACCCATGCCGAAATCATCAACGAGGACCTGCTCGCCTTCATCAGGGGGTGACCTATCGCGCTTTGGATGGGGGCGGCATCGGCTGCGATGCCGCGCCCGTCCACCGTCCTGGCGGATCTCCCATTGCCTCGCGTGGCGCGTCCGGTCAAGAAAGTCCGTGTCGCGCATGATCGACCGACATACACTTGTCCGATCATCGCCCCGCGCCTCGGCGCACGGGCAGGGCAGCGTAGGCGGGAACGGCAATGCACAACTTCATGACGCGGCGCGACGCACTCCGATTGGTGATGGCGGGGACTGCCTCGCTCGCACTGGCCGCCAAGGCCGCCGCGCAAATTCCACGGCAGGAGATCGCAGCACCGAAATTGCCGATCGAAAAGAATGCCAGCCTTCGCGTATTGCGGCCCGCGCGCTTCATCGAGCCGGACGAAATCCTCTTCCGCGCCAACACGGCAAAATTCCAGCAATCGAGGGGCGTCGAAACGCGCGTCGATTTCATCGGATGGGAGGATATCCGTCAGCAGTCCGCCGTTGCGGCCAATGTGGGCGCGGGGCCGGACATTGTCATCGGCTGGGCCGAAGACCCGCACGTCTATGCCGATAAAATCATCGAGGTGACTGATCGTCGCGGAGTATCTCGGCAAGCGTTATGGCGGCTGGGCATTCCTCGCCGAGAAATACGGCAAGAAAGACAAAACCAACGATTGGCTAGCTATTCCGTTTAGCGGCAGCAACGCCCCGATCTGGTACCGAAAATCGGCGGTGACGGAGGCCGGTTTCGACGGCATTCCCTCCGACCATGCCAGCTATCTGAAGCTGCTACAGGCGATGAAGAAGAACAACAAGCCTGCCGGCTTCGCGCTTGGCAACGCGCTCGGCGACGGCAACGGCTTCGCGAACTGGCTCGTCTGGTCACATGGCGGGTATCTCATCGACGAGACAGGCAAAGTCGCGATCAACAGCAAGGAGACCATCGCGGCGCTGACCTATCTGAAGGATCTGTACCAGACCTTCGTGCCGGGTACGCTGTCTTGGGGTGATGCGAGCAACAACCGCGCCTATGCGGCAGGCGATTGCTGGCTGACCGCCAACAGCATCTCGCTGTATTATGCCGTGAAAAATGAGCCCGCGACGCGCGCGATCGCCGATGATACCGAACAGGCCCCTCTCCCCTATGGCGTTGTCGGCAAGCCGCCCCAGTCTTCGCTGCTCCTGAACAGCATGGTGTTCAAGCACACCAAATTTCCCAATGCGGCCAAGGCCTATATACAATTCATGATGGAGGCTGAGCAGTATGATCCATGGCTCACCGGGTGCCTGGGCTATTGGTGTCACACGCTCCGCGCCTATAATGCGAGCGCCTTATGGACATCAGATCCGAAGCTGGCGCTGATTCAGAAGGCCACCGAAGGTCAGTTCTGGTCAGGCTATAAAGGCCCGATCACGAAGGCGGCGGGGGCCGTCGCGGCGGAATACATCATGGTGCAAATGTGCGCGTCGGTCGCCTCCGGGCAGGCAACGCCGGAGGAAGCGGCCAAGGAGGCCGAGCGCCGGGCCATGCGCCATTATCGGTAATCAGCCTATGCGGGCGGCGCCTTGCGGCAAGCGAGCCACCCTCACGACGGCTCCCGGATGGGAGACGGCCGGCACCAGAATGCACTGGCTTGGGCGGCTGTTCGATTGGAAGCCGTTCCTGATCGTCGTCTGCATGTTGCCGGCGGCCGGGCTGCTGCTCACCTTCCTCACCTATCCGCTCGGTCTGGGGATCTGGCTGGCGTTCACTGATACGAGCATCGGCGGCACCGGCCATTGGATCGGGCTTGCGAATTTCGCGTTCCTAGCCGGCGACAGGATCTTCTGGCAGGCGGTGTTCTACAGCGTGTTCTATACGGCGGCCGCGACATTAGGGAAACTTGGCCTCGGCCTTTGGCTGGCGCTGCTCCTCAACCAGCGTCTGCGCTTCAGGCGCATTTTCCGCGCCATCATCCTCTTGCCGTGGATCGTGCCGACGGTGCTTTCCGCGATCGCCTTCTCGTGGATCTACGATCCGCAATTTTCGATCATTTCCTATCTCTTCGTTGATCAGCTTGGCTTGCGCGACACTTATTTCGATTTCCTCGGCAGCCCATGGCCGGCCCGCTGGTCGCTGATCGCCGCCAATATCTGGCGCGGCATTCCCTTCGTCGCCATCTCGCTGCTGGCCGGTCTGCAGACGATCCCTCCGGCGCTGCATGAGGCGGCGTCACTCGACGGCGCGACGGCCGCTCAACGCTTCCGCTACATCACCTTGCCGCTGCTTTTGCCGATCCTCGCGATCGTGACGAGCTTTTCGATCATCTTCACCTTCAGCGACTTCCAGCTCGTTTACGCGATAACGCGAGGCGGTCCTGTGAATGCAACGCAGCTCATGACGACGCTTGCCTTCCAGCGCGCCATTCCGGGCGGCAATCTCGGCGAAGGTGCCGCGATCGCTGTGGCGATGATCCCCTTCCTGGTCCTGGCAACCTTGTTCAGCTATTTTGCGCTTGCCCGGCGCCGATGGCGGCACGGAGACGGCGATGACTGAAGCAGCCGGGCCGATGGACTGGGACAGCCGCGCGCGACGGGCGGTGCTGCTTTATGTGCCGCTCGCCTGTTTTGTGTTCATCCTGCTGTTCCCCTTCTATTGGATGGCGATCACGGCGTTCAAGCCGAACGCGGAGCTGTACAATTACAAGACCTATAGCCCGTTCCTGATCGCCAGGCCGACGCTCGACCATTTCCGCAAGCTGCTGTTCGAAACGCACTATCTGCGCTGGCTGCTCACGACCATGTCCGTCGCCATTGGCGCGACGTTTCTTTCCCTGACCGCCAGCGCGCTCGCGGCCTATGCGATAGAGCGTCTGCGCTTCAGGGGCAGCCGCTATGTCGGGCTGGTGATTTATCTGGGCTATCTCGTGCCGCCGTCGATGCTGTTCATTCCTCTGTCGGCGACGGTCTACCGGCTCGGCCTGTTCGATACGCCTTTCGCGCTGATCCTCGTCTATCCGACGTTCCTCGTGCCGTTTTGCACCTGGCTCCTGATCGGCTATTTCAAGTCCATCCCCTATGAACTCGAGGAATGCGCCCTGATCGATGGCGCGACCCGGCTGCAAATTCTGCGGCGGATCACGCTGCCGCTGGCAGCTCCGGGGCTGATCTCGGCCGGAATATTCTCGTTCACCCTGTCCTGGAACGAGTTCATCTATGCGCTGGCCTTTATCCAGTCGAGCGAGAACAAGACCGTGCCGGTCGCCATCCTGACCGAGCTGGTGTCCGGCGATGTCTATCAGTGGGGCGCGCTGATGGCGGGCTCGCTCATGGGCTCACTGCCCGTGGCGATTTTCTACGCCTTCTTCGTCGATCATTACGTCTCCTCGCTCGCGGGAGCGGTTAAGGAATAGAGCGCGATCAGGAAAAGTGGAAATCGGTTTTCCGTCCGATCGCGCGACCAGCAAGGAATCTAGAGCGGGCCGCGACGAGGAGTTGTTTCCATCTGAGGAGTTGTTTCCATCTAAGGTGATCCCGCTCTAGGCGAATTCGCCATCAGAGCCCTGGCCTCGCGCAAATCCGCTGTGTCGAAGCCCTCCGAGAAGCGGTGATACACCTGCGACAGGAGTTTGAGCGCCTCGGGCGTCTGCTGACCTTGCCGCGGAGCGCGGACCAGGCTGATCGCGGCGCGCAGCTCCCATGAGACAGCGCCCTGGCGCCGAGCCCAGCCGAGGGCGCGGCGGAAATAGTCTTCGGCCCTGGCCCCGCCTTCCAGAACGATCAGCTCGCCCTTGACCCGGAGCAGCTCCGCGATCGACCACAGCTCCTCGTTGCGTTCGCACCGCTCCAGCGTCTTGTCGACCGCCTGTAAGGCCTGAGCCGTCTCGCCTGCCTGTCCAAGGCAAACGGCGAGTTCCCCCAGCAGCAAGAGATAGCGCGGCAGGATGATCCCCTCGCCGATCTTGTCCAGCTCCGTCCGCAGTGCCGGCAGTCCGGTCGCGATGTCGCCGCGTTTGACATTGACCAGGCCGATGAAACAACGCGCCCAGTCGTTCCACAGATGCAGCGCATGCCGCTCGGAATGCTCAAGCAGCATCGCTCCGAAACGATCGGCGGCATCGAGATCGCCGGTGAACAGCGCGATCGGACACGCGCCCTGCCCAAGCGCGCTGCCCAGCGTCAGCGCAGTGCCCTTGGTGCGGGCCTCTTCGACATTGGCCTCCACGATCTCCATCGCCTGTTCCGGAAATCCGAGCAGCCAGAGGACCCGGGCCTGAAAATAGCGGCTCGTCACGCTCTGATCGAATTGAAACCGGCTGATCCGCGTCTGGTGAATCGCGGCGGCGCCGCGATCGAACATCCGGGTCAGGTGCGTTCGGGCCGCCGGCTGCTCGCCCAGGAAATGCAGCGAGGTACCAAGCAAGCGGTCCGCCATCATCAGATCGAGCGAATCGGACGAGCCCTCCACGACTTCAGCGAATTGCTTCGCGATATCATGGGCCTCGCGGAATGCGCCATTGTTCAGCCTGTCGACCCACAGGCCCCACAGGGCGGTCAATCTGGTGTTCATATCGCCGAGCTGCTCGGCGAGTTCGCGAGCCGTCGACCATATCGCCCGAATTTCAGGCGCGGCCCCGGCACCGAACATCAGCGACCAGCCGAGAGCGGCGTTAAGCTGCATGCGATAGCGCGGATCGGCTTCGACGGGGGCGCTCGCCAGCGCCCGCTCGACGCAGCGGCGGCACTCGCCCACCAGCGATAGCTGCGCCCAGAGCGGAACGGCCGCGATGGTCAGCGCCACGCCAAGCTCGACATTGCCGCGCGGTGAGAAGGCCCAATCCAGGGCGGCGCGCAAATTGTCGATCTGACCGGCGTAAGTTGCCAGCCAGGCGTCCTTGGGCCATGTCTCGCATTCGGCGAAGGCGCGATCGAACAAGGCGCGATAGTGCTCGGCGTGCCGGCGCACGACCTCATCGTATTCGCCCGACTTGGTCAGCTTGTCGAGGCAATAGATGCGTGTCGTATCGAGCAGCCGGTAACGAGCCGGATCGCTGCGCAAATCCACCGCAACCAGCGATTTGGTGACCAGGTTCGCCATCGTGTCGGTGAACTCCGCCACAGACATATCCGCGGCAACCGCCGCCGCCGATTCCAGCCAGAAATCCCCGACAAATACGGCGAGGCGGGGCAGCGCCGTGCGCTCCACCTCGGGCAGCAGCTCGTAGCTCCAGTCGAGCGTTGCTCCCAAAGTTTGATGCCTTGGCACGGCCGTGCGCCGTCCGCCGGTCAGCACACGGAAGCGATCGTCAAGCCGCTCGGCCAGCCCGCGCACGCCGAAAGCGTCGATGCGGCCGGCGGCAAGCTCGATGGCGAGCGGAATGCCGTCCAGCCGGCGGCAGATATCGGCGACGATCGGGGCATCCGCGTCGGTCAGCTCGAACTCGTCCGACACGGCGCCCGCCCGGTCGACGAACAGCTGGATGCAGGGAAACAGAAGCGCCTCAGCCGCGGTCAGCTCCGCGGAAACCGGCGCGCTTTCAAGCGGCCGCAAGCGGTGTACACGCTCGCCGGTCACACGCAGCGGCTCGCGGCTGGTGGCCAGGATATGGACGCCCGGCGCATTGCGGAACAATTGCTCGGCGAGGGTGGCGGCGGCCTCGATGACGTGTTCGCAATTGTCAAGCACCAGGAGCAGCGCCTTGGTCCTGAGCGCGCCGATGAGGTCCGAAGCGGCTTTTTCAGAGCGGATGGCAAGGCCGAGCATCGAAGCGAGCGTGTTGGGCACCTGCGCGGGGTCGCTGATCGGCACCAGGTCGAGGAAAACCGCACCGTCTCGGTAGTTTGGAAGCAGCATGTTCGCCGCGATTGTGGCCACCGTGGTCTTGCCGATGCCGCCGGGCCCGACCAATGTCACGAAGCGTCGCTGGGGCATCTGGCTCGCAAGAGTGCCCAGGATGTCTTCGCGGCCGACGATGCCGGTTACGGCAGGCAGCAGGCTCCGAAATGCGTCCGGTAGCGGAGACGACTGGTCCCTGGGCTGCGACGGCGGACCGTAGGTAACGGGCGCCACGAAGCTGTAACCGCGGCCCGGGATCGTTGCGACATAACGGGCACCTCCATGCCCCTCGCGCAGCGCACGCCGGAGCGCGTTGATATGCACCCGGAGATTGCTTTCCTCGACGAAGGTGTCGGGCCAAACCTGCGCAACCAGCTCATCCTTGCCGACAACCTCGCCGGCGCGTTCCACCAGCGCGACGAGGAGCGCGTATGCGCGGCTCCCGAGCGGAATCTGCTTTTCCCCTTCGAGCAACAGCTTCTGCGCCCGGAGGAGGCGGAAGGCGGCGAAAATGATCTCCTGATCCGGCAAGGGAATCATTGAGGGGGGCACACAAAATCTCGCCCGATTGCAAGGATTACACCGGGAAATATAGCATTGCAACTCCACATGTCCACAGACGCGGCAACCGGACCTGAGCGGGCCGCAACGATTCACAACGATTAATTCGCGATCGGTGGGTGATCGCCGCATTGTGGGGCAGACATCATGGCGGTGATGTCGGGAGCAAAGCCTGGGGGGCGAACCCCCGCCAAGCCACGAGGCAGAAGCCAAGGACATGACCAAAGTTCCACTTGCCGGCTCCCAACCGGCGCTAGAACCAATAACCGAGCAGTTCGTCAATTCGCTGGTGGGACTGCCGATCCATGCGCTCACCCCTGCGCAGGCTCGGGATGTGCTGACGCTGGCGCAATCGATCCGCGTCGGCAAGCCATCGGCAAACATCGAAGACACGACGTTTCCAGTCGGCCCGACCGGATCGGTGCGGATTCGGATCATTCGGCCGCTGAACGGGGTCGAGGCGCTGCCGGCTGTAATGCACTTTCACGGAGGCGGCTGGATCACGGGTGATGTGGACACGCATGACCGTCTGGCGCGCGAGATCGCCGCCGGGGTTCATGCGGCCGTGGTTTTCGTCGATTACGACCGCGCGCCGGAGGTGCAGTACCCGGTTGCCATCGAACAGGCCTACGCCGCCTTTAAATATGTCGCCGACAATTCCCAGCAGTTGAATGTCGATGCGACGCGGCTCGCCGTTTTGGGCGATGGCGCGGGCGGCAACATGGCGGCGGCCATCACCTTGATGGCCAAGGAGCGGCGCGGGCCGAACATCGATCTTCAAGTGCTGTTCTATCCCGTCACCGACGCCAATTTCGAGACCGCCTCCTACAAGCAGTTCGCCGATGGGCCATGGCTGACCAGGGCGGCAATGCAATGGTACTGGGACGCCTATCTTCCTGACCGGTCGCGGCGCCGCGAGATCACTGCAGCGCCACTCAACGCCTCGATCAATCACCTGCGCGACCTTCCCGAAGCGCTGGTGATCGTCGCCGAAAACGATGTGCTTCGCGACGAAGGCGAGGCCTATGCCCGAAAGCTGTCCGACGCCGGGGTGCGCGTCACGTCGGTTCGCTACAATGGCACGATCCACGATTTCGTGCTGCTCAACGCGCTCGCCGACACGCCTGCCGTGCGGGCCGCCATCGCCGAAGCGGTGTCCGCGCTGAAGAGCGTGCTCGGGTAACCTGCGCCGCGCGTCGGGCATGACCCAGTCGTTACCGGCCGCAATCGTGATACTTTGAAGTTCCCGAGAACGCGCTTTCCACCAAAATGCGTTGGCGCGCCTACGTAAAACTGCTTAGATTGCAATCGCCCCTGCCGTGTTTCTGCGAGCCTCGAAGGCCTTTAAGTTGAGAGGGAAAGTGATGTGGATGACAATGGCCGCATATCGTGGCGTCTGTTTGGCGGCGGGTGCCGCGCTGTTGCTGACGATCTCTCCGGTCCAGGCCCAGCAGGACCCGCCTGCTCCGCCCACCCTCAAAAATCCGCCGCCTGCCGAAGGACCGACGCTCGGACGGCCGGAAACGGCGGGCGCTCAAGCGCTCGCGCCGATCGCATCGCCGCCGCTGGCCACGCCCGCCGACAAATTGCCCATCGACAAGATCAAGCTGCCCGCCGGCTTCAAGGTCGAGGTTTACGTGAGCGGTATCAAGGATGCCCGCACGCTGCGCGTCGGGGACAAGGGAACGGTGTTCGTCAGCAATTGGCAGGAGAACAAGATCTGGGCCGTGACCGACAAGAACGGCAAGCGCGAAGCCAAAGCGATCTATGAGGGCCTCGACTGGCCCAACGGCATCGCCCTGCATGACGGCACGCTCTATATCGCCGAGCATAAGACCATCTCCAAGGCCCCTGACATCGAGAACCACCTGGATAGTCCGCCCAAGCTCATTCAGATCTACGACAAGCTGGGTGATCCGCGCCCGCATGGCTGGCGCTTCCTCGGCGTCGGTCCCGATGAAAAGCTCTACGTATCGAACAGCTCGCCTTGTAATATCTGCATGCCGGAACCGGGCTTCGGCGAAATCCGCAAGATGAATCTCGACGGGACCGGCGCGGAACCGATCCTGCGCGGGATGCGCAACTCTGTCGGGTTCGATTGGAATCCGAAGACCAAGGAGCTGTATTTCACCGATAATGGCCGGGATTGGATGTCGGAAGACGTGCCCAATTGCGAGCTGAACCGGGTGACGCAGCCGGGCAGGCAGCATTTCGGCTTCCCATTTTGCCACCAGGGCGATATCGCCGATCCCGAATTCGGATGGGGTTACGACTGCAAGGACTTTACCCCGCCCATCGCCAAGCTCGGGCCGCACGTCGCACCGCTCGGGATGCGCTTCTATACCGGGACCATGTTTCCCGAGAAATATCAGGGCGCGGTCTTCATTGCCCGGCACGGTCCCTGGAACCGCACCGTCAAGATCGGCGCCGATATCGTCGTTGTCCATCTTGATGACAAGGGCGGTTTCAAATCCATGGAGCCGTTCATGGAAGGGCTGATTCAGGACAATCAATATGTCGGCCGCCCGGTGGATGTGAGCATCATGCGCGACGGCTCGCTGCTGGTTTCGGATGACTGGAACGGCGCCGTCTATCGGATCAGCTACGCCAAGTGAGGATGGCCGGTCGTCTGAGTATGGGCGAGGGCGGCGGCGTCCTCGCCGGCCTGTTGAGCTTGTGGGTTCGCCGCGCAAATACGGTGTTGCGCGTGGCATTGACTGCCATCTTGCTGCTCGCGCCGGGCACTGTCTGGGCCGAGGCCAAATTTTTTGCCGAGCGCCAGGCGCTCTGCCTGCAATGCCACGGCGAGACTGGTGTTTCGCCGACCGCCGAAACGCCCTCATTGGGCGGCATCGCCGAATATTACGCGCTGCTGCAACTGGTCGCGTTCCGCGATGGGAACCGCAAATCTGACATTATGCGCGAGGTGGTCGATGGCATGACCGACGACGATTTGCGCGCGGCTGCCGCGTTCGTCGGCAGTCAGCCAAGGCCACCCGCTCCGCCGGAGCCGGGCGATCCCGCACGCATCCAGCGCGGCGCCGCCCTCGCCGCAACAAGCCATTGCGGCCAATGCCACGGCCCGCACTATCTCGGCGGCGAGCAAATACCGCCGCTGCGCTATCAGCGCGAAGATTACCTGCTGAAGGCTCTGCTTGACTACAAGGCCGAGCGGCGCCTCGGCGACCGCGCCGCCATGGTCGAGGTGGTTGCCCCGCTCAGCGAGGACAATCTCCGTGATCTTGCCAATTATCTGGCCTATGGGAAGGAATAGATAAACCGACGAAGCGGCTAATGGCACCCAAAACCCGTGCCGAATTCGCCGTTGCCAGACCCCGCCTGACTGCTGACCATCGGAAAGACCCGCTTGAGCGAAGCGAACAACAGCATCACGATGAACGAGGTGGTGGAACGCAGCCTGCTCGATCGCGGCAAGCAGGGCGTCGTCGGCAAGCCGCTCGACCGCGTCGACGGCCCGGCGAAGGTGACCGGCCAGGCGCGGTACAGCTATGATGAGCCGGTCGAGAATGTGGCTTACGGCACGGTGCTGACCGCCGAGATTGGCCGGGGCCGTATTGCCGGCATCGACGCCGAAGCCACCCGCGCCGCGCCCGGCGTGATCGCCGTCATCCTCGATCATCCGCTGATGCCTTCGGACGCCGCCAGCTCGGGCGCGTTGCCGCGCGTCCTGCCGGAGGTCGAGCATTACAGTCAGCCCATCGGCATCCTCGTCGCGGAGAGTTTCGAGGCGGCGCGGTCGGCCGCCAGCCTGCTGCGCGTCGAATATGCGCGCAAGGCGGGGCGCTTCGACATGATGGCCCTCCTCGTCGATGTGGATCGCGAGCCGGACATGCAGATCGCCGTCAAACATGAGCTCGGCGACCTCGATGCAGCCTTCGCGGACGCCACGGTGAAGCTGGATTACACCTACACGACGCCGCATCACTTGCCCCATGCGCTGGAGCCGCACGCAACGATTGCAAGCTGGCAGGATGGCAAGCTCGAAATCCGATCCAGCCTGCAGATGCTGAAATTCGCGCGCGATGCCATTGCCGCCTCGCTTGAACTCAACCCGTCCGACGTCCGCCTTCTCGCCCCTTTCGTCGGCGGCGGCTTCGGCGGCAAGACCGGCGTTGGACCCGAGGTGATCTTGGCCGCCATCGCTGCGCGCGAGATCGGCCGCCCGGTCAAGGTGGCTCTGACGCGGCGGCAGACCGCGCATGTGGTGCATCGCCGGTCCCAAACGCGCCAGCGGCTCCGCATCGGCTGCACCGCCGAGGGCGATATTCTGGCGATCGGGCATGAGAGCCAGGTGTCGCAGAAGGACGGCCGCAGCTTCATCGAGCCGGTTTCCATCGGTTCCTTCGCGCTCTATGCGGGGGCGGCGCGGCGTTTCTTGCAAAGCGTCGTGCGTCTCGATCTGCCGATGGCGAGCGTCGTGCGCGGGCCAGGTGAAGCTGTTGGCAGCCTGGCGCTGGAAACGGCGATGGACGAGATGGCGGAGCAACTCGGCCTTGATCCGATCACCTTCCGCAAGCAAAACGAGCCGACGCGCGACCCTTCACGCGGTGCGCCGTTCTCCACCCGCCGGCTGATCGACTGCTATGACGAGGGCGCGCGCCGTTTCGGCTGGGAGCGCCGCAATCCGGCTCCTGGCGAGACGCGCGAAGGCGAATGGCTCATCGGCTTGGGCATGGCCGCCGCAATCCGAGGCAATCTGCTCATCGAATTGCAGGCGCGAGTGCGGCTGACCGCCGAGGGACGCGCCATCGTCGAGACCGACATGACCGATATCGGCACCGGCACCTACACCATCCTGGCGCAGGTCGCCGGCGAGATGCTCGGACTGCCGCTGACCCATATCGAGGTGCGGCTGGGCGACACCGACCTGCCGTCCGGGCCCGGCTCCGGCGGCTCGTTCGGCGCTGCGGGAAGCGGCTCGGCGGTGGCGCTGGCCTGCCAGGAGCTTATCGGCCTGCTGGCCAGGAAGATGGACGCCAAGCCCGACGAGTTGACGCTCCAGGACGGCATCGCCACGGCGCGCAACCGGCGCCTGCCGCTCGCCGAACTGCTCGGCGGCGAGCCGCTGCAAGCGCTCGGCACCATCAACCAGGGCAAAAATGCGCAATCGGTCTATCAGGCCGCCTATGGGGCGCATTTCGCCGAGGTGGCGGTGAACGCGGTCACGGGCGAGGCGCGGGTGCGGCGGCTGCTCGGCGTCTTCGATTGCGGCCGCATCCTCAACGCGAAAACCGCGCGCAGCCAGGCGGTCGGCGGCATGATCTGGGGACTCAGCTACGCGCTGCATGAGGAGGCGGTGGTGGATCGCCGCACCGGCGCCTTCGTCACCCGCGACTTGGCCGAATATCATGTGCCGGTCAATGCCGACGTGCCAGCGATCGAGTGCCACTTCATCGAGGAGCCCGACCACTACGCCAACCCGATCGGCGCCAAGGGCATTGGCGAATTGGGCATCAGCGGCTCCGGCGCCGCCGTGGTCAACGCCATCTACAACGCCTGCGGCGTGCGCATCCGCGACTTCCCGGTGACGCTGGACAAGCTGCTGCCGGGCTTGCCGCCGGTTTGACCCGCAATTCACTCACTAGAGCAAGATCGGGAAAAGTGGACACCGGTTTTCCCGTAAAATCGTGCGAAAACAGAGAAATTTAGACCACGATCGTTTCCATTTGAAAAGATCATGGTCTAATGAGCCTTACTGCCGTGCTGCCGCTCCTCAAGCCGGCGAACGATCTCGGCGGCAATGTCTGCCGGCGGCCCTCCGACATCGATGACGATCGCATGCTCGTCCGGCGCCGGCTCCTCCAACGCCGCGAACTGACTGTCCAGCAGCGCGGCCGGCATGAAGTGCTCATGCCGTGCCGCGAGCCGGTGGCGGATGAGATCGTAAGACCCTTTGAGATAGACCAGCCGCACATTGTGCCGGCTGCCGAGGATAATATCCCGGTACGACCGTTTCAGAGCCGAACAGGTCACGACGCCGGATTCGCCCCGGTCCCGCCAGCGGTCGATCTCCTGGGCGATTTTCTGTAGCCAGGGCAGCCGATCGGCGTCGGTGAGAGGGGTTCCGCTACGCATTTTCTCGATATTGGCCGCCGGATGAAGGGCGTCGCCCTCCTGAAAATCCCAGCCAAAGGCAGCCGCGAGCAAGGCCGATACCGTCGTCTTCCCCGAGCCGGAGACGCCCATGACGACGACGATGACGGGTTCCGTGAGACCATGCGCAAGCGCCTGGGACAATCGGGTCAGGGGTTTGGCGCTGTTCGGCATCGACGTCCTCCATCCGCGCGCACCCACATCGGCCGGAAGGCGGATATGGGGTGCCGCATCTGTCACAATGTGTGGACGACCGGCGCCGACGCAACCGGCATATGAACTAACGGCGCGGGCGGCGTGTGCTTGCGGCGCCGCTGTCGCCATTATTGGCTGAGCTTCGATGCCTGCTCGAACTCCGTTGCCGTCCGGTCTTGCCGATGAGGCAGTCCGGAATGCAGCTTCGTCCGATCGGCGACGTCTTGCAGCTCATCGCGCGTAATGCCGAATTTCTGGAGCTGACCGGATATGATTTCCATTCCATCCCGATTGCCGATCGCAGCGTACACCGCGAACTGCGCAAGTGCCCTTGCATGCAGGTTCGGGCCGCGTCCATTGACGATATCGCCGAGCGGCTCTGGAACGGGAACAAGGATTTGAATTGGCCGCAAATTCTGTTGCGTCTGTCCGCCCTGCCCGCACGGGTCTTCAGTGTGCAACCGCGCCGCGTGCGCGAGGCCGTGTTCGCAAGGTCTTAGCGTGTGCGGACCCGCCGCCAGCGGCAGATTAGCCGCAAGGACGAATGTGGTCAAAAGCGCGGCTCTGAGAAGCATTTTGAGTTCCTTTCCAACGCGTGACGACGGCAACGCTCCAAACGGAGATCGCGGCAGGCCCTGGGGGAGAAGAGCCTGCCGCTTCGCTTCAGCTTCCCGTATGCTGCTGATTTTCCCAGAACTCCTTCACCTCTTGCGGATCGTTCAGGTCCCGCTGACCGTTGGTGATGCCATTTTCATCGAGGGCGCGGTGGGTACGCGCCGAAACGGCCGAGACGCTGCTCAGAACTGCGATTGCAATCAGGGCGGAACGGATGAGTGTGCTCATGATAATCTCCTTCATTATTTCAGCCGGTGGAGCTTTTCCTCCCGGCGTGGTTTCTTTGCTCGCTCGATCCAAGCTTTTCGCGTTCATCATGCGTCTTTAACCCTCGAGCCACTTAAATCTATTCGCTGGACGCCGCCGGCTCCATTGCACATAAGTTCGCTGCGGTATCCCATTGGTCTGAGGCAGCTAAACTTTAGTTTTGGAACCGGCGATTGCGGCCCGTATTCTTCTTCCCGGCTGACCCATGCGCAGGCATCGATTTGAGCCTCGCCGACCGTTGGCGACCGGTTGCCGGCTGATGGAACAGGCGCGGGGCGCCGCGCGGCGCTCCGTCGGCAAGCCAGGCGCTGAAACCATGGGATTTCGCGAATTCGCGTGCGGCCAAGGAAGACTGAGCTCCGCGCCAGGCGGAATGTCGCAACTGCGCAACTCTGCGTCCTGACACGCTATCAATGAGGAAAATGAATTGTCCTAAAAAGCAAACATCTGACCCGTCGCGGGTTCTGTATTTGCTGTCTTGCCGGACGTGTGGGCGGACAGATTTTATCAAGTCGCTGTGAAACGCCAGCGGGGGTGCAATGAGGCAAAGCCGAAGGGTTATTCGCCCTCCGGCCTTGCTCTGTTCATCGGTCTTGCGTCTATGCGGGGAGGGTGTGGCTCACCGGCGTGCCCACACCCCGGGCGATCGGGTCGCCGGGGTACTCGTAGAAGCGTCCGGGCAGGTTGGTGGCGATGCCGTAGCCGACCCCAAGCCCCTCCAGCGCGTCGCGCACCTTCGCTATGGTCGGCCAGTCGAAGTTCTCGAACCCGACGTCGTTGGGGACACCCACATCCTTGCCGAGCTGCCCTTGGGCAAAGCGGACGAGCGCGCGATGCACCGCCTCGGTGCCCATGGCCTGCGCGCACAACCGGGCTCCACGCTCATCGCCCGCGCGAGCGTAAGCGCTGACGCCGATGAGATAGAGGCTGATCTCGACGCTCTCGACGATCTCCAATGTGGAAAACAGTCCCACATCGCCGCCATCGAAAGCGGCGTCTGGGAACCAATACGAGGTTGTGAGCGGCCGGCCGCCCGCCGCCTTCAGCGCCTCGACATGGTGGAACTCTGTCGTTACTGCGTTGCGCAGCACCGGCAGGAAGGCTTCCGATCGCGTACCGGCGGCACGCTCGATCGCCGCGGTGACGAAGGTCACGCCAAGCTGTTCTTCGGTTACGAGAAAGTCGAGCACTTCACGCAGGCCGTTCTCGCTGCCTCGGCTCGCGGCCTTGGCGGTCTCGGTTATGATAGACATTGGTCTTCATGGTGCAAAGTTGTCCTAATACTTTGACCATAAATAACCGTGCCGAGGCGCGGTACTATATCTATTTATAGTCTATAATATTGTAGCGTATTGCTGCGCGATCTCCGGCCAGCGAATGGGCTTCGAGCCCGCGAGAGCCTGGCCCGGAAACGAATTGGCAATGAAACCAGAATGCATTTCAGGAGCTGATAGTGTTACGCCGAGTTTTGTAAGCTCAGATTGGCTGACTGATGCCCCTTGAGCGTTTCCGCCATCCTCACGAGATCGGGGAGAGAACGCGCGGCCATTTTCTTCATGACCTGTCCCCGGTGAATCTTCACGGTGATCTCGCTCAGCCCCACCTCGGCGGCAATCTGCTTATTCATCAAGCCACTGGTCACGAGGTCCAGAATGCCTCTTTCGCGTGTGGTCAGGCAATGGTAGCGGCTCCGAACTTGTGTGATGGCTTCCTCGGCTTCAAGCCGTTTGCGATCCTGCGCGATGGCTCGCGCCACTGCGTCGAGCATGTCCTGATCGCGGAAGGGCTTGGTCAGGAAATCCACCGCGCCCGCCCTCAGGGCCTGTACCGACATGCGGATATCCCCATGCCCGGACATGATCACCACGGGTATGCGAACGCGGTTTTCAACTAATCTGGCCTGCAGTTCGAGGCCGCTTGGACCCGGCATCCGAATGTCGAGCACGAGGCAGCTCAGGGTATCGGGCAATTTGCCTTGCAGCAAATCCGAGCCGGAATTCAGAATTTGCACATTGTGCCCGACGGAGCGGAAAAGACTGCCAAGAGCCTGGCAAAGTGAAGCGTCATCATCGACGATGATAATGGTCGGCTGCGCACCGGCGCGTTTCGGGAGAGACAAAACCATGGTCAAGGTGCCTTCGTGATAAGCGGCTGATCGGATTCTCGTGCAATCGAGCGCACGCCGGCGGCGCCGGACCATTTGACGATGCTGCCGGCCTCGTCAGGGACGCCGTCGGCCCGGTGCAAAGCCTGTGTGGTGCCCCGGCGTGACCGCCGCCGGTCATCGGCCAGGCGCGCGTAGGCTGAGCGCTGATGAGCTGAAAAACCGCGTGCTGCTTTCATCGATTTACTCCCTGGACTGAGACGGGACGTGCACCAAGGTTGCAGGGGGCAGCATGGAAATAACAGTGAAACGATGTGAATCCGGGTGATTTGTTGAGAGCTTGCGTAAAGGCCGATTAGCGCCGCGACGCATTCGCACAGCGAACCGATGAAAAGCAGACGCTTCATGATGTATGCCTGAGCCGTCTCGTTGCGCGCGCCGGGGACATCTTTCCTGAAGCAGATCTGCGCCTTGGCTTGGACGCAGTTCACCTATCGTGCCAGCGCCATCTGAGGCAGACCGCGATACGCAACGCATCCTGTGAATGCAATCCGGAACTACGCCTACTCCATCGTCGCAGCCCAGATCATCCGCTCACTCGCCGCACGCGGATTTGATCCGGCCTGCGGCTTTCTGCACGCCGATGCACCAGGCCGCTATTCGCTCGCCTATGATGTCATTGAATTGTTGCGAGCCGACATCGACGCCAAGATATTCGCCTGGATAAAGTCGCACACCTGGAAGCGGCCCGACTTCCCCGTCACGCCCGAAGGCGTTGTCCGGCTGCAACCGACGCTCGCCGCAGTCGTCGCACAGAAGGCCACCATGCCGCAGCGGCAGATTGATCAGGCTATCGACTGGTTTGCCTGTGTGATCACTCGGCAGGCAGGCTGATTAGCCGATACTCGCTAATCGGGCATTAATTCACAAAGACAACCAGAGATACAACGAGGCCGCTGGAGAGTTTGTACTCCCCCCTGTGTTATATATCCCGCTGGCTGGGGGACAAGGATTCGAACCTTGATTGACGGAGTCAGAGTCCGCTGTCCTACCGTTAGACGATCCCCCAAATGGGCGTATGATCCTGGGCGTCAAAGCGCCCCCCGCTCAGATGGTGCAACGAACATTTACTGCGCGCCGCCGGCTTGCGCAAGGCATCTCTGGTATGCCGCCGCGTTTGCCCGCGGCGGGCGCCTGTAATCAAGCACTCGGGTTCGTGACAGCGGTAGCGCACCGTCAGAGGTCGTCGTCATCGTCGTCGTGGGCGCGCTCGGCACGCTGGTTGAGGCCGCCCATGGCGATTTCGGTAAGCCTTTCGTCCGTCGCCTCTTCCTCTTCGAGTGTCTCTTCGAGCAATTCGATGGCATCGTCGAGCTGAAGCTGTTCAGCCCATGCGATCAGCGTGCCGTAGCGGGCAATCTCATAATGCTCGACAGCCTGCGCGCAACCGATGAGGCCGGCGTCCATGACTTCAGGCGTGCGCGCCGCGCTGATCAACTCGTCCGTTTCCTGCACCAATCCCTTCAGCACCGGACATTCCTTGCCTTCGGGACGCATGCCGATCAGCTTGAAGACCTCGTCGAGCCGCCGCACCTGTCCTTGCGTTTCGTAGATATGATCGTTGAACGCCTGCTTCAGCTCTGGCGCACTGGCCTTGCCCGCCATTTTAGGCAAAGCCTTCAGGATCGCATTCTCCGCGAAATAGACATCCTTGAGCGTTTCTGCGAACAGGTCTTTCAGGCTTTCCATGATCAAGCTCCGTTGGGCGGGCTGGCGCCGGGTGGGATGGAGCAACGTCCCTGGTCGTACGAGGTTCCGGCTTTATCCGGAGCGGACGACCATTGTGCGAATTTGGGCTTCGGGTGAGCGATTATTAGGGCGGCGCTAAGCGTCAGCCGCATTTCAATGCAGCTTGACGTGCGGCCTTGTTGAACCGCGGAACCAGCCGCCGATACTGTCCAGGAATACCGCCCACCAGCCGAACAGCGCCGCCTGATGCTGCTTGTACAGCCAGCGGTAGATGAGCTGCGCAAGCAACCCCTCGATGCGGATTCCGGCACCGCGGACCCAGCCCATCAGCGTGCCTACCGCGTTTTCGCCACCCAACGAGACGAGCGAGCCGAGATCGTTGTACCGGAACGGCTTCGGCTGGCCGCCACGCAGAGCCACGGGCAGCGCGCGGGCCAGATATTGCGACTGCTGATGCGCAGCCTGCGCACGCGGCGGCACCACGCCGGCGTGACCGGGCCAGGGCGCCGCAGCACAGTCGCCCATGGCGTAAATATTGGGATCGGCGGTTGCCTGCAGCGTCGATGTCACTTCGATCTGGTCCTGGCGGTTGGTCGTCAGGCCGCCAATCTGCCTGAGAAAGCCCGGCGCCTTGACGCCGGCGCACCATACGGTGATATCGGCCTCGTGCTGTTCGCCGGTGCGCATGATGACGTGGTCCGGCGTCACCTCCGTCACCTGCTGGCCGTTGCGGATCTCGATATTGAGATGGCGCAGGATCTTTTCCACCGAATTGGCCGTCGGTTCGGGAAGCTGCAGCAGCAGGCGCGGATCGGCATTGACGATGCTGATGTGGATGAAGCGCTCCGGATCGAGGCGCGTAAGACCGTAGGCGATCAATTCGCGGGTCGTGGACCGCAGTTCTGCGGCAAGCTCCACACCCGTCGCGCCGCCCCCGACAATGCAAATGTTCAAGCGTTGATTGGCGAGTTCGCCGGTGCTGTAATTGGCGCGCATGCACGCCTGCACGATCCGCCGGTGCAGCCGCTCGGCATCGGCGGCACTGTCCAGCACGAAGGCGAATTCCCTGGCGCCCTTCACGCCGAAATCATTGGTCACGCCGCCGACGGCGATCACCAGCCGGTCGTAGGGCAGGCGCCGCTTCGGGGCGAGTTCCACGCCGGTTTCGTCCCGCGCGGGTCCGATAAGCGCCTCGCGGGCTTCGCGGTCGATGCCTTGCAGCGGCCCTTGCGCGAAGGTGAAGCCGTGCCAGCGGGCCAGCGCGAAATAAGCGGTTTCATGCGCCCCGGGATCGGCGCTGCCGGAGGCGAATTCGTGCAGCAGCGGCTTCCACACATGGGTGGGCGAGGGATCGGCGAGCGTCACGGCGATATGACGGTCCCGGTGCGCCAGCAGGATGGCCAGCACGAGCCCGCCGGCGCCCCCGCCGCAGATCAGCACCCGCTTCGCGTCGGCATGCTGCCGCATGAGTTCCATTGTTCCCCCCTGCCGTATCGCTCTACCCCGACGGCCCTTCGCTGGCACCGCTGCGCCCGAGATTGGGCAACAAATCCCGCACCGCGTCCCGGATGCGGCGGGAGGCGGAACGATATTCCGGCCTGCGCCTGAGCCGCGCGCCGGTTGGCCCCGCATCCAGATGCAGCGATCGCGAATGATAGGCGTCGAGACCAGCCCGGTGGCCGATCGACACGATGCCGGTTTCGGGCAGTTCCTTGTCGAAAATCGACATCACCCGCGCCTGATTGTCTTCGTCAAGCGCTGCCGTTGCCTCATCCAGGAAGACCCAAGCCGGGCGATGCAGAACCACCCGAGCAAAGGCGAGGCGCTGTTGCTGACCGAGCGACATCAGCCTGTCCCAGCGCTCCTCCTCATCCAGCCGGCTGGCAAAATCCGGCAGCCCGACGCGGTCGAGCGCATCGGTAATTTCCAGAGTGGTGAAGGCGTCCGGTGCTGCGGGGTAGGTGACGGCAGAGCGCAATGTGCCGAGCGGCATATAGGGGCGCTGCGGCAGGAACATCATCTGATCGCGGCGCGGTAGATAGATGGTGCCCGTGCCCCAAGGCCATAAGCCGCCGATGGCCCGCATCAACGTGCTTTTGCCAATACCGCTGTCGCCGACCACCAGAACCCGCTCGCCAGGCAGGATATCGGATGTAGCGTCCGAGATAACCACGCCGCCATCGGACAGCCAGACGCCGACATTCTCGAACACCAGATGTCCCTCCGGATGCGGCAACAGCGTGATGCCCGGCTCCTCGCGCTCATCCACCTCTTGCAAAGCTTCATGGAAGACGCAGACGCGGTGCAGCGCCGCGCGCCAATCGGCGGCGCGGGCAAAATTATCGACGAACCATTTCAGCGATTGCTGGACCTGGTTGAACGCGCCGACCACCATCATCAGCCCGCCAAGCGTCAGGGAGCTGTGCAGGTAGCCGGGCAATGCGACAAGGATGGGAACGACGATCGTCAGCCAGCCATAGCCGGAGGTGATCCACACCAGGCGCGATAGAGCGTTCGACATTTTGCGCTGCACGGTGATCACCTGATCGACATAGCGCGTGGCGATACGGCGCTCATCCTCCTCGCCGGCGTAGAGCGCGATGCTTTCGGCGCTTTCGCTGACGCGCACCAGTGCAAAGCGCAGATCAGCCTCGCGCGCATAGCGCGTCGCGTTCAGCCCGATCAGCGGCCGCCCCACCAGCCAAGTCAGCCAGGATCCAATCGCGGCGTAAACCAGCGCCGCCCACACCATGTAGCCGGGAATGGCGATCGTGACTCCGAGCGACTGGAAACTGATATTCTGCGACATCGCCCAGAGCACGCCGATGAAGCTGACCAGCAGCAGCGCCGATTGCAGGAAACCGACGCCCAGATCGGCCGACAATTCGGACAGGTTGCGCGTGTCCTCCTGGATGCGCTGATCTGGATTGACGCCGGTTTCTTCGCTGATACCCAGCCGGTAGGCGCGGCCACTTGGCAGCCAAGTGTCGAGGAGATGATGTGTGAGCCATTCCCGCAGCCTCACCTTCAGCATCTCATGCAGCCAGGTCTGCGAAACGACGATGACCAGTAGCACCGACACGATGACCAGGAAGACCAGCAACTGATCCCAGATCATGCCCAGGTTTTTCTTCTCGATCGCGTCGAAAAACGCTTTCTGCCAGCGATTGAGGTAAACTTGGCCAACGATATTGGCGAGCAGCACCGCGACGACGCCGCCCATCAGCGAAAATACGACGACGCGGCGGCGGGATTTTATCAGCTGCGCGCCCAGGTCCAGCACCTCTCGCCAAACCGCGCGGCCCTGGAAGGGCTGTTCTTTGCCCTCTACCTTCAATTCGGGGGGTTTGGGAACGAGACGCGGGTCCCGTCGGATCGGCTCGCTGGGTTCAGGTGCGGTTGCTACCCCGTTGGCTTTGACGGGGCCCCTGCGATCGCTCATTTAGGCACTCTCTCCGTTGTTCACCGTTTCAGCAACGCAATCTCCGTAACATAGGTTCACCGCGCACCTGCCACTCCGGCCGCCTGCGGGTTGCTTGTTCGCACGAGTGTTGCAAAAGCGCCGCCAAGCCGTACCAGCTCGTCATAGCTGCCGCCTTCGATGATGCGCCCGGCCCTGAAGACCAGGATTTTATCGGCGTTCATGATCGTTGTAAGCCGATGCGCGATGATGAACGTGGTGCGCCCGGCGCGTACGGCATCGAAGGCGCGCTTGATCAGGGCTTCGGTTTCGACATCCAGCGCGCTCGTCGCTTCGTCGAGGATGAGGATCGGCGCGTCCTTGAGGATGGCGCGCGCGATGCCGATCCGCTGGCGCTCGCCACCCGACAGCGCCGAACCCCGCTCGCCGATGATGAAATTGTAGCCGCCGGGCTTGGCGATGATGAATTCGTGCGCCTCGGCCATCCGCGCAGCGTCCTCCACCTCTTCCTGGGTCGCACCGGGGCGGCCGATGCGAATGTTTTCATGGATCGAGCGGTTGAACAGGCCAACCTCCTGAAACACCACCGCAATAGATTGACGCAGAGAGTCCAGGCTGACGTCGCGAATATCGATACCGTCGATGGTGATGCTGCCGCTATCGGGATCGCGCAGCCGTTGCAGCAGCGCCAGCGCCGTGGTCTTGCCGGCTCCGGTCTGCCCGACGAAGGCGACGGTCTGTCCGGCTTCGACATCGAAATCGAGGTCGAAGACCCCGTTGCTCGTGGCGCCGAACCGATAGGTCACATCGTCGTAGCGCACTGCGCCGCGCACCTCCCCAAGCGTTTGCGCATCCGGCTTCTCCACGATGCTGGTGCTCGTATCGAGCAGGTCGAAAAATGCGTTCAGCGTCGGCACCTGAGTGAACAGGCGCGACACGAACCCCGAAAGCTGGTCCAGCTTGCCGATCAGCATGTTGGCGAAGGCGACGAAGCTGACGATCTCGCCCACCGTCACCTGGCCCGTACTTGCGAGCAGCGCGCCCGCCGCAAAAATCGCCACCATTGAGATGGTCGCGGCGGCGCGCGTGACCACGGCCAACAGGCCCCACCAGGTCAGAACCGGATATTGCGCCGAAAGCAGCTGCTTCATCAAATCGCGCAGCGCGGTCTGTTCGTCGCTCAGGCGTGCGTAGCTCTGCACGATAGAGACATTGCCGATGACATCTCCGACACGCCCGAACACATCCTGATGGTAGCGCTCGATCGTAGACTGTCCAGCTTCTGTCTGTCTGATCACGAACACGTTGAAGAAAGTATACACCACCGCGAGCGTGAGAAGAATAGCGGCGAGTCTGACGTCGATGGCGATCGCGGTGGGAATCAGCAGAACGATGCTGATGACGGCGGAAAGATGCTCGCGCAGGAAGGTCAGCCACAGCGAGAACAGCGCATCGGTGCCCGCGACCATGATGCGCACCACACGCCCCGTGCCGCGCTCGGCGTGAAAGCTGATCGGCAAGGTGATGGCGCGGTTGAAGGCCGCGCCGAGCATGGCCAGCCTTTGCCGGTGCGCGAGACGATCGGCCCATACCGCCAGGAATACGCTGGCCACGACGCCGAAGAATCCCAGAAACGCCCATAAGCCGATGAGCGGAAACGAACGGGTACCGCCCGCCAGCGCGTCGACCACCTTGCCGAACAGGATCGGCTCGGCAAGTTGCAGCACCGCGAGAATGGCACCGGCGATGACCAGGAAAGCCGTCAGGGTCAGCTCGCTCCGCAACATGGCGAGCGCGCGGCGATAGGTGTTCAACAGGGCTTTCATGCTCGCATGGTCCAATGCCGTTACGGCTATGAGCCGGCCACGCCTGCTGGCCGCTGAACACGGCATATGCTCACAAGTTTGAGGGACGATGAAGCCCTGAGGGCCAATGCCTGATCGCACCGAGGCGAAATAGCGATGGAAAACCCCGCGCGTTGTGCGCGACCGGGGTCAGGCCGCGCCCGCGCCCCGGTACTGGGTCTGAAGGTGGGCCTGCGGGTCGCCGCCCAGCATCAGTGCGCGGACCAGCGTCGCAGGATTGTTGTCGAGCGCGATGCGTGGCAATACCAGCAGTTCGCGGGCGTGTTCGGGCCAGAGCGCGCCCTCCAGCTCGGTCACGGCGGTATCCAGGCCCAATTCTCGCGCGATGTTCACGTCACGAGCGGTTACGGCCGCCGCCGACGCGCCGGGAAACGCCAGATCGCGGGGGCGACGGCCCGTCGCCGTCTCAAGCGCATCGAGCGAGGCGGCGACACTGTTTTGCGCGCCGTCGAAGCCAAGGTCTGAAAGGGCTTGGAGCCCGCCCGCATTGCTGCCGACCGTCACTAGACCATGCGCGTCGAGCCGCTGCATTTCTTCTGGGCTTAGCATTTCCCGCGAGGCGAGTGCCGGAAGGTCTAATCCGTTGGTCTCGCAAAAGCCGCGCACGAGGCTGGTGCGCTTGCTGGTGTCGAGCCGCATCAGCGCCTGATGGACCCGCGAATAGCTTTCTATCCTGTCCTGCGGCAAGCGGCATTGCACCTGAAAGCTTTGTCCGCCGATCTCAAGCACAAGACGGTCGTTGCCATGGAACAGCGCTTCCAGGCCCATCCACCAAGGCGTCTCACCGGTGCCGAGGAAATCGCTGCCGGCATACACCGCAAAAGGCATGCCGTGCTTTTCGAACAGCGGCAGCACGGTGGTGAGGATGCTTCGATAGGCGCCGTCGAAGGTGAAAACGACAAAGCGCCTGCCCAGATCGCGTTCGACCAGCCGCCGACGCATTTCGCCGAGCGAAACGACGTCAAGGTTTTGCGCAGCGACGAGGGCGACCATCTCCTTTAGCAGCAGCGGATCGGTTTCGGCAACCGCGCCGCGCGCGGTCAGGCTGGCCTCAAGCGGCATGACCCGCTGGATCATGAAGATCGCTCCGCACCCCATGGTGAAGCGGGGAAGGACAGCGGGCTGCGCGGTGAAATAATGGGCACGCAAATAAGCGTCGAAAGGCCCCCTCGGCAATTCCCGAATCAATGTCAGTCTCCCCCGAAGTGCCGCCGGCTTTCAGGAAGGGGCGGCAATGCCCGCTGAGACGCTCTCACGATTCGGATTTGCGTCCAATGCCGGGCTGAGGGGCGAAATCTTCGGCGGTTTCGGGACCGCATTTGGACATACGAAAAAGGAGCGGGGGTACCGCTCCTTATCCGCTGCTATGCTTTGCGAGCTTAGCAGTAATCTTCCCAGTGGTATCTGCAGAAGCGGGGACCGTGGTCATAACGGCAGGCACGGTAGCAGCTGTTTCCGCCGCGATACCGGTATCCATCCCCGTAACCATAACCGTCATAGCCACCATAGGCGCCATAGAGGAACGGAGCCGCGATCAACGGGGCGCCCCACCAGAAGTTGTTACCGTGACGATGACGATAATTATATCGGCCACGCCAACGACCGTCTCCGCGATAGCGAGCAAGGGTTAAACCCGCCGCTGGCGCCACTGACGCGACTGAACTGCTCATGAGAGGAGCGGCGGGGGCGCCGACCGAACCTGATACTGCTAGAGCCGCCCCGGCGGCTAGCATAACCAAACCTCGCTTGATGCCAATCATAATTGTTTCTCACATTACATGGAACAATCGTTCCGTTTTGCAGGGGGATGAGTGGACAACCCGGACATCATACAAAAAGTTCCCAAGAGGACCAGCCGAAGCTATTCGCCAATTTGTAAGAATTTGTCCCGCTTTGCCGGTACGCGCTATTTGAAGACAACAAATAACCGATGGGTGCATTTGTCGCAGGATTGAGTTGCCGTGCTGCGTCGATGCAGTTCCGCAAGTTGGCGCTGCAAATACGCGATTTTTTAGGCAGCTTCGGTGTATCGCAGCTCAGCCGCGGTTCGGCTCCCAATCGGGTGGAGCTGCCGTTAACACGTTATCCGATCAGGTAAATTTCTTTTGGAATGTTCCCGCAGCGCCGCGATGGGAGCTCGTGAGGCGATTTCAATTCTAGTGCTAGAGACATATGTGCTAAATCAAATAGCCATCAACTTTCACCACTCCTGCGAAAGCATCGATAGAGAACGCCTTTGTGTGTCTCGCGCGAATATTGCACATTCTCCTAGCATCATCCGCAATTTGTGTTTAACGTTAGAAGGGGTCGGTTGCCAGGCGTCGCCTCGATTGCGCTGCCTACTGCACCTAAGCCGGCGGCGTGTTCGTTGAGTTCTGCTCGACGGCTTTGATCCCCGTCTCGGACGCCAGCCTGCCTTATACGCAATATCACATAACGAGAAAATTTAGCATGGACGAAAATGCGGCGTTCGGCCGAATGAGCGGCTTCTATTCCGCCCCAGTGGACGATTCTTCGTTGGGGCCGATCTCACGCCCTCATCTGCACGACGAACTGCTGACGCGCCTCAGAGACTGCATCATCGCTGGCGAGCTGAAGCCCGGCAACAAGATCCCGGAAAAGGAGCTTTGCGAGCGGTTCGGCGTTTCACGCACCCCATTGCGGGAAGCGCTCAAGGTGCTTGCCTTCGAGGGGCTGGTTTCTCTCAATCACAATCGCGGCTCCACCGTCAGTCCGCTCAACGTCCAGGTGCTCGCCGAGGCTTTTCCGGTCTATGCACGGTTCGAAGGGCTTGCCGGAGAACTGGCGTGCGAAAAGCTCCATGATGACGAGATCCGCGACATCAGGCGGTTACACGATGAAATGATCGCCTATTATGCCCGCCGCGATTACCCCGGCCATTTTGCGGTGAACGAACAAATCCATTCCCGCATTCAGGCGGGCTCCAAGAACCGCAATCTGACCGCGCTGTTGCGCAGCGTGTCGAGCCGCGTGATCCAGGCCCGCAATCATGTGGAACTGTCCTATGCGCGATGGTCGAAGGCCATGGCCGAACATGAGGCCATCACTGCCGCGATCGAAGCCCGCAACGGTCCGCTCGTTTCCCAATTGCTGAACGCGCACATGCAGAGCACCTTCCAGGCCATTCTGGAGGCCCTGAGCGGCACGCCGGATGAGCAAATCCCCGGAGAAGGCGGGAGCGGCCACGCCGCAAACGGCTGATCCGTTTGATCCGCGTGGCTTTTGCCGTCCCCGGCGCGCGAAAATTATTGCCCGGCGCGTGGCGGCGCGGTTGACGGATGCCGAGCATTGCGCGAGTTGTAAGGCACCTCCGAAGCATCGGATGTCGATGTTAAAAAGGGTTCACGTAGCTCCTGAGCCGGCTCCTGGGCGAGCCGCGCCGCCCATCATGATAAGCAGCGCGTATGGAACCCCGCGACCCCGCAAACCGTCCGCCCAGCGCCGCCAGCTTGCTGCTCAGGCGGCTTGGTGCCAAGCTCCCCAAAAAGAAACGACCCGCCATTCAGGCCAGGGCGAAAAAGCCTTTGCGACCTTCGCCCTTTTCAGGGATTGCCATTGTGAACTCGCTGCTGAAAACGACCGCATTCCTGGTGCTGTTGCTCGCCTATCTCGTGGTTGAGCTGATGGTTTCGATGTTGGCTTACGCCTACCTCAACCTTTACCAGATAAATACGTTCGGATATCTGATCAGGCTGAGCAGAAATCTGCTCACGACGATGCAAACGCTGTTCGAAACCTATGCGCCGCAATATGCTGATCGAGCCTATGCGACGCTTCTAGGTGAAATCGGCCCGAAATCTATTCTGCTGCTCTTCCTTGGCCTTGCCGGCAGCACGCTGATACGCTTTTTGATGTGGATCATCGTCAAGGGCTTCGAGGCGGCGCGCTCGACCAAGCCGGCCCAAACTGCAAGAGCATGACGCGCTGCTGCCCAGACCGGACCCATTCGCATCGCATCGGCGTTGGAGCACCATGGAACACAATAGAGAACCTGAAACGCTCTGGCTGGCCGCTAATGGCTGGGTGCCAAATAACCCGCATTTTCCTGTCCTTCTCTATCGCGGCGTATTGCCGGACGGCGATCCCGAAGCCGCGGCTTCCGCCCTTGAGGCGCTGTTCGAGCGGAATGGCTGGCCTCCGCAATGGCGATACGGGGTTTACCCTTTCCATCATTACCATTCCACCGCCCACGAAGTGCTGGGGGTCGCGGTCGGTTCGGCGCGGCTGATGCTGGGTGGGCCGGACGCGCAGGAGGTCCATGTGCGGGCCGGCGACGTCGTGGTGCTTCCCGCCGGCACCGGGCATCGCAATCTGGGCTCCAGCGCGGATTTCCTGGTGGTGGGCGCATATCCGCCGCATCAGCATTATGATCTGCGCCGCGAAGCGCCGACGCCGGGAATGATCGAGCAGATGGCGGGGCTGCCATTGCCCAAATCCGATCCGGTCGCGGGCAAAGATGGGCCATTGCTTCGCTTGTGGACCTCGGCGCCGCCTAGGCGTTGACGGCTTTCGCTGTGGCTTGTTCCTCGATCAGCCGCCGGCGGAGCTGGATGCTCGCCATGTCCTCGACATTCTGCCGCTGCATCGGGCCGAATTTGCGCTCCACAAGCTCAAGGTAAGCCGGATTGGTGAAATAGCGGCGCCACGCCTCGTCACGGAAGCGCAGGATTTCGGCTGACGTCAGATGAGCATTCGGCAATGGCTGCGCGTCGTATGACAGGAACGCGTAGCCCGCAAGGCTATCCGGCAGCGGCCGGCCCTCCTGCTTGGCGCGGCTGTGCATCGGGCTGCCTGGAAGCGCCTGGCAGGGATACATATTCGCCATTTCCGTATTCAGCTCCAGCGCCAGATCGAGCGTCTGCCGCATCGTCTCTTGCGTGTCGCGTTCCAGGCCGAAGATGTAGTTGCTGATGACGTTGATGCCGGCGCCGCGAACGGTGGCGCAGATTTCCCGGATGTCCACCTCCTTGAAGCTGCCCTTGGAAACCTGCTGGCGCACTGTCTGGTTTCCGGCCTCAACTCCAAGCGCCAGCCAATCGACCCCCGCCGCCTTGAACAACTCCAGCGCGTCCGGCCGCACCGTATCGACCCGCGAATAGGTCCACATCGAGAAATCCAGCCCGCGCTCGACGATCTTCTCCAGCAGCGGCCGGTAATATTTGCGATTGAGGAAGAACATCTCGTCGCTGATCCGCAGGGTCCGCACGCCGAGATCCGCCAGCTTTTCCATCTCCGCGACGACGAAATCCGGCGACCAGAAGCGCATGCCGCGTGAATGCGAGGCGTCCACCCCATCGTCATTGTCGGCCCGGTTGACGATATTGACCATGCAGAAATCGCAGGCGAAGTTGCAGCCGAGCGACGTGTACATTGCGGCAAACGGCGTGCGTTTGGCGTAGTCGAAGCCGGCGTGCCAGAAGTGCGCGCGATACAGATCCAGCCGCTTTTCGCGATAGGGCAGCAGGTCCCAGGCCATGCCGGGCAGGTCGATTTCCATGCGCTCCTGCGGCACCACGCGCTCGGGCGGGTTGAGGACGGAGTGAACCCGGCCCGCCCCGTCTTCCGCCTTGTAGCCGATGCCGCGGATAGCCTTCAGGTCGTCGCCGAGATCGCTGGCGAGCAGGTTGTGCAGCGCATAGACGCCCTCGTTGAGCAACACGATATCGACGCAGGGCAGCCCCAGGACCTCGCGGGGCAGGGCGCTGGTATGGGAGCCGACGAAGCACAGCTTTGCTCGCGGTTGCTCCTGCTTCAGCGCCTTTGCGAGCCGCGTTCCGCCGATCATGCCCGTGGTGCCGGAATTGGGATTCTGTCCGTAGATCGTGAAGACCACCAGCCGCGCCCGCGCCTCCTCGATGCGCCGCACCGCGTCCGCCAGCGGCAACCTCTCAGCGTCACAATCAAGAATCTGGCACGAAAATCCCTTGGCACGGCAGGATTGCGCCAGCAGCAGCGCCCAGGTCGGAGGCTCGATGGCGGAATAGGTCTTCGCCAGCTCCTGATAGGCGTCCAGCGAGGAATCCGGGTTCACGAAGAGCACGTCGATCATGTTGGGGCGCCTTAATTCGTCTCGCACAGCCTTGGGTCGGCGAACTATAGCGGTGCGCCCTTATCGAAAGCTTTCGCGATCGACGCGATTCCAGAACGGTCGGCTGCCGCGGCAGCGCCTACCCGAACATACCCTTCAGCAGCGGCCAATCCCACACAGGCCCGAGCAACTGGCCCACGGCCGCCAGCGCCGCGATAACAAGCGACAGATAGGCGATAAAGCTGGTCCGGCCCTGCTTCTGACCGATCCGGTAAATGATATCGTTCTGTTCGGCGAGCTTTGCGGCGATCCGCTCGGCGATCAGCTCCGCCGCCGCGCTGTTCGTCTGCATGGACGCCTGCGCCAGGCTGCGCTCATGCTGCTGGCGTATGAATTCTTCATGGCGCCGCTGCGCCGCGTCTTCGCCGACCATCGTAAAGCCCTCCTGACCCGTTTACGCTATATACACTTGCGCTTTTTATACTCTGCTTTGGCCAAGAAGAAGACGGTTTGTGCGCTATCAACGCCCTCGACCTCGTCCCGCCGCGCGAAAAAAACAAGTTGACCTGCCAAGCCGATTTGTTTTTTATCGACAAACGTCGATCTGATGACAAATGCGGCAGTTGGATGAATTCGGTGCAGGTACACGCATGAACCTTGCCACGGCCAGGTCGAGTAAAGAGGCGGGAGCCGCGGAACACGCGCCCGACCGATCCGGGAAGCGGCTGCAAGGCCTGTCGTTCTCGCTGATGATTCTTCGGGCCGGTCCGCTGCTGATCCTTCTCGTTCTGGCGGCGGTTCTCAGTCTGACGGTGCCGGTATTCATGACGACCAGGAACATAGGGAACATCCTCGCTCAGACCGCCGTGATCGCGACGGTGGCAATGGGGCAGCACCTCGTCATCCTCACGCGCGGCATCGACCTTTCCGTCGGCTCCAATCTGGCGCTGGCCTCCGTGATGGGGGCGCTGGCTTACAAGGCGGTGGATTCCTCGTTTCTCGTCATCCTGGCGATGTTGGCAACCGGCGCGCTGGTCGGTGCGACGAACGGCATCTTCTACGTCTTTGGCCGGCTGCCGCATCCCTTCATCATCACCTTGGCAACCCTTAGCGTCGCGAAGGGGTTGGCGCTCCAGCTTTCCGATGGCCGCGCTTTGCCTGGAATGCCGGACGCGATCGAGTTCATCGGCCACGAAAGTATCGGCTGGCTGCCCGTATCGGCCTTCGTCGTGGCCGGGCTGGCGCTCCTGCTGTTCGTGCTGACCAAATTCATGGTGTGGGGAAACTGGGCCTACGCCCTTGGCGGAAACCCGGAGGCCGCGCGCCGCACCGGCATCCCCGTAAAAAGCCTGCTCGTTTCGGTCTATGTGATCTCCGGCATTACAGCCGGCATCGGCGCGGTCATCCTCGCCGGCCGCACCAATGCAGGATCACCACTGTTCGGCAATCTGCTGGAGCTGGACACCATCGCGGCCGTCATCATCGGCGGTGCCAGCTTTCTCGGGGGCAGGGGGCATCTGGGCCACGCGCTGATTGGCGCCGTGATGATCGGTGTCATCCGCAATGCGCTCAACCTGCTCAATGTCGGCATTTTTTTCCAGCTCATCGTGATCGGCGTGGTGATCGTCATCGCGGTCGAAGGCGATGTGCTTCGCAACTATCTCGAAGAACGGTTCCGTGTTCTCCAGGCGGCGAGGGCACGATGACGAGCGCTGAGAGCAGGCACGCCTCTCCGGTCGGCAATCCCGTCCTCTCCGTCACAGGGGCCACCAAGCGCTTCGGTGCGATCCTGGCGCTGAACGATGTGAGCATCGAGGTTCGGCGCGGCGAGATCCTCGCGCTTCTGGGCGACAATGGCGCGGGTAAATCGACGCTGATCAAATGCATCAGCGGCGTTTACGAGCTAGACAGCGGACAGATCATCCTGGATGCCGCGACGGTGACGATCGAAACGCCGGCCGATGCGCGCGACCTGGGCATCGAGACGGTTTATCAAGATCTTGCTCTGTTCGACAATCTAGGGCCAGCCAAAAATTTCTATGCAGGCCGCGAGCTGTCGTTCCCGGCTTGGCTGCCGCAACCGCTGCGGCTGCTTAGAAACCGTGCCATGGAGCGTGCGACGCGAGAACTTCTTGCCCGCCTCAAGGTTTCGATCCGCAGCCATGACATGCTGTTGGGATTGATGTCGGGCGGGCAGCGCCAGGCGATCGCCGTTGCCCGCGCCGCCGCCTTCGCACGCAAGGTGGTCATTCTGGACGAGCCGACCGCCGCACTCGGCCTGCGCGAGTCCCGGCAGGTGCTGGACCTGATCCGGCTGCTCCGCGACGAGGGCAACGCGGTCATCCTGATCACGCACAACATGGAACATGTGACGGAGCTGGCCGACCGCGCTGTGGTGCTGCGGCAGGGCCGCAAGGTCGGCGAGATCCGGCCGGACAAACAGAACCAGCAGGACATTGTCGCAATGATTGTCGGCGCCGAGCGCGCCGCCTGAAGAATCCGCGTGTCTCGGCAAGAGACCGGGAGCGCTGATAGCCCTGAATTGCTGAAGTTAGGGAGGTTCGCATGAAAAAATATTTGACTCTGTTGGGTGGGCTGGCGCTATCCGCAGCGCTTGTCGACCCGTCTCACGCCGCGGATAAAATCAAACTGGGAATGATAACAAAATTCCCGGTGGAGTTCTTCTTCACGCTGGAGAAGGGCGCCAAGGAAGCCGCCTCCAAAGACGGCAATATCGAACTGGTCACCGGTCAAGGCGCTTCGGGCACTGACATCGAAGGCCAGATTGCCTTGATCGAGTCCATGATGTCGCAAGGCGTCAAGGGTATCGCCATCACGCCCGTCGACGCGACGGTCGCATCCACGCTCGACAAAGCGGTGGCTGCGGGCGTCAAGATCGTGCTGATCGACAACGACATTCCCAATTGGAAGGGTAAGACGTCCTATGTCGGCACGAACAACTTCCAAGGCGGAGTTCTGGCAGGCAAGTGGCTGCACGACCACACCAAGGACGGCCAGAAGTTCGGCATCCTTGAAGGTGTTCCTGGCGTGCCCGCGCTCGATGACCGGTATAAGGGCATGGTCAAAGGGCTCGGCGACCGCAAACTCAAAATCGTCGGCCAAGGGGCGACGAGCTGCAACCTCGATGGCGGCGTCAAGGTGGCCGAGGACATTCTGACCGCCAATCCGGACCTCGATGGCATCTACTCGGTCTGCGGGCCCCCCGCCGTCGGTGCGATCCAGTCACTGAAGAACGCCAAAGTCGACTTCGCCAAGTTCATCCTCGTCGGATTCGATGCCTGCTGCGGCGAGATCGATGCGCTGAAGGCCGGTGAGGAAGACGCAACTGTCGCCCAGTTCCCCATCAAGATGGGTGAACTCGGCATCGCCACGGTCGCCGCGGCTGTGCGCGGTAAAAAGGTCGACGCCGTCGTCGATACGGGCACGGCCATCGTCACCAAGGAAAATGCCGACAAGTTCAAATAAGGCATTTATCAATAGAGCCCTGCAGACGCGACGTTTGCAGGGCTGTCTATCCAGTGCCGCCACGCCTACATTCTCGCGTTGCGACCGGCCAATCTGCATGGGCGCCATTCGCGGTGGCTAAAGGATAATTGCATATGCATGCACTCGTTTGCAGTGAGCCGGGAAAGCTGGTGATTGAGGACAGACCGGAACCTCAGCGCGGGCCCGACGATGTGCTGATTCAGATCCGGCGCGCCGGCATCTGCGGCACCGACTATCATATTTTCGAGGGCTCACATCCTTATTTGCAGTACCCCCGGATCATGGGACATGAACTCTCTGCCGAGATCCTGGAGGCTCCAGCGTCGAGCAGCCTCAAGCCCGGCGAGCGGGTGATCGTCAATCCCTATTTGTCCTGCGGCACCTGTCATGCCTGCCGCATCGGCAAGCCCAATTGCTGCATGCGCATCGCCGTACTCGGGGTGCATCGCGATGGCGGCATGTGCGAAAGGCTGAGCCTTCCGGCTGGCAATCTCTACCCGGCGGGCGATCTCTCGCTGGACGCGGCAGCCTGCATCGAATTCCTCGCCATCGGTGCGCATGGCGTCCGACGTTCCGGCATGATCACGGGCACACGCGCCCTGATCATCGGTGCCGGGCCGATCGGCGTCGGAGCCGGCATTTTCGCCAAGATTGCCGGGGGCGAGGTGACGGTCATGGACCGCGACCCGCAACGCCTCCCCTTGGGCGCCGGGCTCATCGGAGCCGCCGGTTCCATTCTGGCCGATGACCATGTCACCGACGCCATCGCGGCCGCCACGAACGGCGACGGCTTCGACGTGGTGATCGACGCGACCGGAAGTCGCGCCTCGATGGAGAACAGCTTTCGCTATGTCGCGCACGGGGGTGTCCTGGTTCTGGTGAGCGTCGTCAGGGACGACATCGCCTTTTCCGATGCCGAATTCCACAAGCGGGAAATGACCGTCATGGGCAGCCGCAACGCTCTCAAAGCGGATTTCGATCATGTGGTGGCCTCCATTGAGGCGGGACAGGTGGATATCGGGAAGCTCATCACCCACCGCACGACGCTCGCCGGAGCCGTGACGGATCTGCCGCGCTGGGTCACCGACAAGCAGGATCTGGTCAAGACGATGATCGAGGTCAGCTAGTGGCGCGCCGCATCGTCCAATTCGGCACCAGCCGGTTCCTGCAAGCGCATGCCGATTTGTTCGTGCATGAAGCGCGCCTTGCCGGACAGGACATTGGCCCGATCACGGTCGTCAAAACGACGGCGGGTGCCGAGCGGCGGGGGCGTATCGATGCGATGCGCGGCGCCGAGGGGTTTCCGGTGCGGATCCGTGGCTACCGGGACGGCAACATCGTCGACGAAACGGTGCAGGTCCGCAGCGTCGATCAGGCGTTAACGGCTGTCGAAGACTGGCCCGACATTGTCGAACTGTTCGCGGGAGAAGCCGAACTCGCCATCTCCAATGTCGGCGAGCGCGGCTATGAGATCTCGGAGGAGGATCGGCGGCGTCCGTCCGGGGCAGGGCATGTTCCCGCGAGCTTTCCGGCAAAGCTGCTGTTGCTGCTGCTGGCGCGTCATGAAGCCGGCGGTAAGCCTCTCCTGTTCCTGCCATGCGAATTGCTGCCCTCGAACGGCGAAGCGCTCCGCAAGGAGCTTGCGACGCTGGCCTCCGGCTGGGACATGCCCGCGCCGTTCATGGACTGGCTTGCGCATGCCGTCAGTTTCGGGAACACGCTGGTCGACCGCATCGTGTCGCAGGATATCGAACCGGTTGGCGCCATCGCCGAGCCCTATACGCTTTGGGCTATTCGCAACGGCGGTTTCGTTCCGCCGATCCTGCATCCGGCCATCGTCTATACGGACGATCTGCAACCCTTCGAGCGCCTGAAGCTGCATATCCTCAATCTGGGTCACACCGTCCTGGCCGAAACCTGGCTTCGCGACCGGCGGCCGGCCGATGAAACCGTGCGGGAAATCCTTGCCGATCCGGCGGTTTTACAGCGTCTGTGCGGTATCTACGACGAGGAGGTGGTTCCAGCCTTCGCCGCGCTGGATATGGGCGAAGCCGCCGCCGCCTATGTGAAGACCACGATCGAGCGATTCAAGAACCCGTTTCTCGATCATCGCATCTCCGACATCGGGCAAAATCACGCCGCAAAGATTGAGCGGCGCATTGCCGCCTTTCTCGCCCTTGCGCGTGCGCAAGATCCATCACTCGCTATGCCGCAGCTGGCGAAGATCGCCGCAGCCTACGCCTAAACCCATTCCCGATTCAAATCGGGATGGGTCTCGACTGGTTTGCCTGCCGCGCTTCTATCCGAAAGCCGCGTAACACCTTTCGGGAAGCGCTTTAATCGGTTTCCTCCACTGGCCGGCATCTCTACGCCGGCCATTTTTTTGGGCGTGCTCAGGAAATCGACGCAAGCAGCGTATTGCGGGCCGAACTGAGGTGCCGCCTGCATGCCGCTTCGACGCGGTCCGGATTGCGCGTCCGCAGCGCTTCGATGTAATCGAGATGCTCGCGCAGGGCGGCGGCGTTGCGCTCCTTTTCGTCGGCTTTGCGCCACTGGTAATGATAGTGGAAGATCAAGGAGATGATGTCGTAGAAATCGGCCATGAAACGGTTCATCGACGCGTCGGTGATCAGCCGATGGAAGCGCTCGTCGAGATCGGAAAAATCATGGTAGCGGCGCTTGATCTGCGAAAGCAGCTGGCGATGTTCCGCCTCCAGGTCTTGCAACATTTTCCAGGCGGGGGCGTCCGGGGGCTGGGCCGCGAACGCTTTCGCAGAGCGGATTTCGAACAACTCGCGCACTTCGAACAGTTCCAGCGCGAACCCGGTGGTGAAGCCTCGGAAGATCCAGCCCGAGTTTGGGCGTTTTTCGACGAGTCCAAACCTTCCGAAGCGGTTCAGATATTCGCGGATCGCGCTGGTTGAGACGTTGAATTCGCGCGCAAGCTCCAACCCGTTGATATAGTCGCCCGGCTTGCGGTCGCCGCGCAGAATCCATTCCATGAACTGCTTCTCGACCCGGTCCGATGTGGCGACCGTGTCGGCCAGCGGAAAATAGTCGGCTTTGGTCGGCTTACGGGAGATATACGGCCGCGACGCCGCATTCGAAATGATGTGCCGCTCGGCCAGCCCCGACAGCACCTTTCGGATGGTGGTGCGGCTCACATCGAACCGCTCGGCCATGCGCGTTTCGGAATCGAGAGGCGCTTTTGACGGGCGCTCCGCAAGATGCTCAAGAACATCGTTGAACGCTTTCTTGAATACGGTATCGCTTTTCACGGTTTGACTTTCTCATCCGCCACCAGCCGGTCCCCGCGAAGATAGGCGATCGGCTTTTTTTTTGCAAAGTACGTGTATCATCGTACCATTCGGCACACAGATAGGTGCCCTCGTAAAGGCTTCGGCATCAGGTTTGGCGGCTGCTGATCGTCAAGGCGACAATGATGATGAGGCCTTTGGCGATCAGTTGCATCTCGATCGGCACATTCAGCAGCCCCAGTCCGTTATTCATGACGCCGATCAGCAATACGCCGACAACGGTCATCAGGACCGACCCGGAGCCGCCCATAAGGCTGGCGCCGCCCAGGACCACGGCCGCGATCACGTCCAGTTCGATGCCCATGCCGTAAGTCGCGGCGGCCGTATGCACCTGCGAGGCCTGGATGATGCCGGCAATTCCGGCGGTCATTGCGCAAATGACATAGGTCAGCAGCTTCACCCGCCACACATGTTGGCCGCTGAGATAGGCGGCCCGTTCATTGTCGCCGACCGCCAGGACGGAAAGGCCGAATGTTGTGCAGTATTGCACGAAGGCGGCCAGGATGACCGCCGCGGCGAACAGGAAGACGGAGAACGGAACGCCGCCGATCAGGCCTGATCCGATAAACAGGAAAGGCTCCGGACCGCGAATGAGATGCAAGTCCGGCCCCGAGATCAATAACGCCGCGCCGCGCACGATGCTGAGCCCGGCCAGCGTCACGACGATCGGCGGCAGGCCGGCGATGGCGACGAAGAAGCCATTGGCGAGCCCAGCCGCCGCGGCCACAACCAAAGCGCCGGCTATGGCGAGCGTCACATTGCCTCCGGTGGCGACGAGGATGTCGGCGGCAAAACACCCAGAGATCGCCAGTACCGGACCGATCGACAGGTCGATGCCGCCCGTCATGATCACGAACGTCATGCCCACTGCAATGATCCCGATGATCGCCACCTGATGCACGATGCTGATCAGATTATCCGGCGACAGGAACACCGGCTTGATCGCGGTAAAGACGGCGCAAATGGCGATGAGGGCGGCCGGCAATGCCAGGCTCGCATTGAACGACCAGACCCTGGCGGGCGAAGGCTTCTTGACTTCGAGCAACACCTATTCGCCCCCGATAAATCCGACGATCTCTTGGGCTGAAACTTTGCCCGCCTCATATATCCCCTGCACGCGGCCGGCGCGCATCACCATGATCCGGTCGGAAATCGCCATCACCTCCTCCATGTCCGAGGATACGACCAGCACAGCGGTTCCGGCGGCGCGCAGCTTGCGCAGGATGGTGTAGACCTCGGATTTGGCGCCCACATCCACGCCAACGGTCGGCTCATCGAGGATGAGAATATCGGGCAGGTTTTGCAGCCATTTGCCGATCAGCACCTTTTGCTGATTGCCGCCGCTCAGCTTGCCGACCTCGCGCTGAGGGATCGGCGGCACGATGCCCAGATTTGCGATCTGCTGGCCGGCGGCGCGCGACATCCGGCGCCGGCTCAGCAGCCCGAAGCGCGATACGAGGCGCAAAACCGCCATGACGAGATTCTGCTCGATCGACATTTTCAGCATCAGCCCGTCGCGATGCCTGTCCTCGGGCACGAAGCCGATGCCGCGCCGGATGCTGGCTATGGGGTTTTGCGTCGTCACTTCGCGGCCCCCGACCAGCAGTCGTCCGCTGTCGAATGCGTCCGCGCCGAAAATCACCCGCATGAGTTCGGAGCGCTTGGCGCCGATCAGCCCCGTCACGCAGAAGATTTCACCGCCACAGACATCGAAGCTGATATCCTCGAACACGCCCGTCTTGCTCAGATGCTCGCAGGCCAGCCGAACCTCGCCGGTGCCGCGCGGGTGGCGGGCGCGCGGCGATTGATCCGATGCTTCATCCGCCAGCTTTTCGCCGATGAATTTCCGCAGGAGCTGCAGCCGGGTGATGCTGGCGACGGGGCAATCCTCCACCACCTTGCCGTCGCGCAGGATCGTCACCGTGTCGCAGATCTCATAAAGCTCATCCAGGATGTGCGAGATGTAGATGATGCCGACGCCGCTTGCCTTCAGTCTGCGGATGGTCTGGAACAGCCGCTCCACTTCGTTATTGGACAGCCACGCGGTCGGCTCGTCCATGAGCAGGATCTTGGCGTCGAGTGCCAGCGCCTTGGCGATCTCGACCTCCTTGCGCTTGACCGTCGTCAGCTCGGACACCTTCGCATCGAGATCGAGATCGATTTGGTATGTCGTGAGCAGCGCTTGCGCATCGGCGCGCTGACGCAGCCGGTCGAGAAGACCAAAGCCGCGCGTCGGCTGGCGTCCGAGATAGAGATTGTCCAGCACGCTCATCGCCGGAGCCAGGTTGGAATGCTGGTAAATGCAGGCGATGCCCAGTTCCAGCATCCTCATAGGGTTGCCGGGCTCGACCCGTTTCCCGCCGATTTCGATCTCGCCGGCATTCGGGCGCACGGCTCCGGTCAGGATCTTGATGAGCGTCGATTTTCCGGCACCATTGGCGCCGACCAGAGACCGAACCTCGCCCGCCCTCAGCGCGATCGAGGCATCCGAAAGTGCGACCAGGGGTCCGTAGGTCTTCGTCAGGCCGCTCGCACGCAGGATGGGCTCGCCGTTCATGCGGCCGCCTCGCCGGGGCGCGCTCGCCTGCGCAGCCGCAGCTTGTCATAATAGACCGCGCCGAGCAGGATCATGCCGGTCAGAACCGGCTGGGCATAGGTGGTCACGCCGACAAGATTGAGCCCGATCAGGATCACCCCCATCAGAAGCGCGCCGATCCCCGGGCCGATCACATTGCCGATGCCGCCCTTCAGGCTGACGCCGCCGATGATGGCGGCGGCGATCGCCGACAGCTCGATGCCGATGCCCAGATTTTCCTGCGACGTCGTCATGCGCGAGATCAGCACCAGCGCTGCAAGGCCGGCGCAAAAGCCCGAAATAGCGTAGGAGGCGACGATCGCCCGCTTGACCCGGACGCCGCTCAGGCGGGCCGCCTCGATATTGCCTCCGACCGTATAGAGATCACGGCCGAACTTGGTCGCCGAGAGCACGAACTGTCCGGCGGCGGCCAGCGCGATCAGCAGGAAAAAGGCATAAGGGAAATGGCCGAGATAATCGTCGAAGCCGAGCAGGAGCCGGTCGCGGATCGGTTGCGTCGCGAGTTCCGGGAAGATCTGCCGGCCTGAAATCGCATATGTCACGCCGCGATAGGCCGCCATGGTCGCGAGGGTGGCGATGAAGGGCTGCAGGCGGGCCTTGACGATCAGCAGGCCGTTGATGGCGCCGGCCGCCGTCGCGGCGCCGAGCATGATGGGAATCACCACTTGTCCGGGCAGGCCGTAGATGAGGAAACAGTCGAAGCCGATCATGCCCGCGAGCGCCAGGATGGCGCCGACGCTCAGGTCGATGCCACCGAGCAGGATCGGGAATGCCTGCCCTATGGCGAGAATGCCCATATGCGAGAAACCGACGAGGATATTCTCGAAATTGCCCGATGTGCGGAAGCTTTCGGAAAAGAACGAAAACACCGCCACCGTCACCAGGAAGAACAACACAAGCTCCCGGTTGGGGAGTCTTGCCAGATATGTCATGAAGGCCTCTGCTCTTGGAAAGCATTTCCAGCGCGGCGTTGCCCCCGCGAGGGCAGGATGGCTAGCGCTTGGCGCCGCGAACCGCACCCGGCATGACAGCAAAAGAACGCGGCGGCGGCAAGCGCCGCGCCACGCTCTCTCTCGCCCACCCCTCAAGGGCAACCTACCAGCGCTGCGCGGCGCCGATCTGACCGACAGTCTCCTTCGTCGCGATGATGTAAGGCATCAGCAGGTGTCCCTGCGCGGTGAACGCCGTCGCCGGAACGCCGCCCGTGACGAGCACGGTTGCCGCCGCTGCCGCGAAACGACCCTGCTGAAACACGTCCGTATATTGTGTGCCCGAAAGTGTGCCGGCCTCGATCGCTTCCAGCGCGTCCTTCTCGCCGTCATTGCCGAAGATGACCAGCTTCAGGCCTTTGCTTTTGGCCACGTCCATGGCACCGAGCGCCATCGAATCGTTGACGCCATAGACGCCGCCCAGATCCGGGTTTGCGGTGAGGATTGTCGTCAGCACGTCCTGCGCCTTCTTGCGGTCCCACTCGGCGGATTGGTCGGCGACGATCTGAATGTCCGGATGGAACTTCTTCATGCCATCGACGAAGCCGTTGGTGCGCTGATCGCGGATGATGATGCCGGGAGGCGCGTTCAGGATTGCGACCTTGCCCTTGCCGCCCATCATCGTGCCCATCGCCTTAGCGATTTCGATGGCGCCGTAATAATGGTTCATCTCTACATGAGCGGCGTGCTCGGCCGTTGAATCGATATTCAGCGTAAAGACCGGGATACCCGCGCGCGTAGCTTTCTTAATCGAAGGCGCAAGCGCGACGCTGTCGACAGGCTGAACGAAGATCGCGCTCACCTTGTCGTTGATGACGGTATCCATCAAGCTGAGCTGGACGTCGGCCTTGGCCTGCCCGTCGAGCAATTGGAAGCTGGCACCGGGCTGGATCGACAGAACCTCCTGGATGCCTTTGGCCCAGGCGGTCGAAACAGTGTGCGGCTGATATTGGATGAACGCCATCTTATAGGCCTTCACCTCGGCGCGCGCCTGTCCGCCCGAGCCAGTCAGCACACCGCCGCCCAGAATGCCGGTGGCGGTGGTGCCGACCGCCAGCGCGCCAAGGGTCAACCCCTTGAGAACCTCGCGGCGATTACCGCTTAGGCCAGTCCGTTTCGAGTTCTTCTTTCATAGGTTCCTCCTTTTGATTGCGACGATAGGCACGCTTCATTCCGATCAGGTCTGATCGGATCGTCGCCCTTTGCCCGGACGCTCTCGAATTGGCGCGCCCGCTCTCTTGCCTGCGCGGTGCCGCCTGGGGAAGCCGATGTGTATTTTACTGGCAAAAAGCACTTGGGCATAATTTGCCAAGCCTCCGACCCCGGAGTCAATTGTTTTTTATCGAAAAAAAAAGAAACAGCGCGCGGCCTTTGCGCTTGAACGGCGCAACCCCCGAAGCCGACGCCCATCGTGCTCGCCGACTATTTCTTCCGGCGGGCTTCGCGTTCGGCGATCGTTCGCTTCAGGACGGCATCGCTCTTTCTGGCGGCCGCTTCGCATCGGCTGTGCAGGACCTCCAGCTCCTTATCGGTGAGCTTCTCGATCCCGATGAATTCGTCTTCCGCGTTGGAGGTGCGGATCAGCTCGTCCAGCTTCGTCTGCAACGCGGCGCCATCGCGGTTCTGGGTATTCTGGATCAGGAACACCATGAGAAAAGTGACGATCGTCGTGGCGGTGTTGATCACCAGCTGCCAGGTTTCCGAAAAATGGAAGAGCGGCCCCGTCAGCGCCCAGATGACGACCGCAAGAACGCAGACGAGGAAAGTGATCGGATGTCCCGACACGCGCGCCGTGGCGTTGGCGAATTTTGCAAATACGTGATCCATTGTTTTCCCCTGAAGCGGACCCGATCGCGAGGTATATCCCTGCTGATCGCCGGCATGAGATAAGCGGTCGTTAACCCGCTTCCCTCATATCCGTTCCAGGCTTATGCAATTGTGAACGCCCCGCGCGCCCGACGCGTGCGCGGGGCGGCAATGGAGAGCTTTGCTCTCCACGGCGTCTGTGCACGAGATCTCAGCCGCTACAGCGCGCCGGCAACCAATGCCACGCCCGCAAGTGCCATCGCGCCGCCGCTAAGCTGAACCAAACGCCGCATATGAGGTGTTTCGGTTCGCCGGATGCCGATAGCGAGCCCGATGCCGGCAAGATGCAAAGCTGCGGTCGCGATCATGAAGCCGGCCGCATAGGCCGCGCCCGATGCGTCCATCGGCATCTCGTTGCCGTGCGCATGGCCGTGGAAGAGTGCGAAAATGCCGACCAGGGTCATCGCCGCCGCAACCGGCCAGCGTACCTGGAATGCGATGATGAGACCCAGCACGACGACCGAAAGGCCAATCCCCGTCTCGACATAGGGAATGGCGACATGCTGCATGCCGAGGATTCCGCCGACCGCCATCATGGACAGGAAGGCGAGCGGAACGGCCCAGAGCGCGCGCCCGCCCAGATTGGCCGCGAACAGGCCCACGGCCACCATGGCCAGCACATGATCGATACCGCCAATCGGATGCCAGAATCCATGAGCGAAATCCGGATGTGCTGCCCACGCCCACATGCGCCCAGGCGGCGCTGGGAACGAGAGCGGCGGCGATGCCGAGCGTAAGAGCTTTTACTGAGAGCCGCGAAATCATTGACACTACCTCTCTGCATTTCGGATAATTCGTGGACTTTGACCCCGAGGGTCGGTCCGATGCTATCATACTTTCTGGAAAATGCTCATACACACCTAGACATCGGCCACGGCGCCATGCAGCGGGGCTCGCGGTAACAGTTGGAAGACCGGGGACACCATGCAACGCATCACCATCACCATCGATGACGACCTGCTGCAGGCGGTTGATGATCTCATGCACAGGCGCAGCTATGGCAGCCGTTCTGAGGCGATGCGGGACATTATCCGCGAGATGATCGACCGCGAGCGCCTGGCCGAACCGGATGCTGACTGCATCGGCGCTTTCGCCTTCGTTTACGACCACGATGTCCGCGACCTCGCCCGCCGGGTGAACGACGCGCATCACGACCGGCACGACCTGTCGGTCGCCACCATGCATGTGCATCTCAACCATGAGAGCTGCCTTGAGGTGTCGATCCTGCGCGGGCCGCTTCGGGAGGTGCGCGCCTTCTCCGATGGCGTGGCGAGCCAGCGCGGCGTGCGCAACGCCAGTCTCCATGTGATCCCCGCTAATATCGCGACCGAGGAACATGTACACGGCGACGTAAGAACGCGCCACGAGCATGTGGACATTTGAGGCGTTGTCGATCAGCTCCGCGAGACGCTGCGCCGCCCCCGCCTCTCAGTGACCGGCCCCCGGATTTATGAATCGGCTGGTGCTTCTCAGGCCTCGCGGCGTTTGCTACGAAGGAGGCCGCATCGCCTCTCGAACCCGCTGACGCAGTGCGCGTTACGGTGCTGAGCCCGGTGTACCCGATGCCGAACGCAACGTGTCCCTTGGGAGGGGCGGTCACATTCCCAAATCCAATGCGACGATCGCAGAGGCGGCGCTACCGCGGCATAGACCGACCGCAGGGCTTATCCTGCCGGGTGGCGGAGCGCGAGGCGCCTATCAGGCCGGAGCGCTCAAGGCGATTGCCGAAATCGTCGGCGGCAGGCGCAATCCGTTCCCGGTGATCGCAGGCGCCTCGGTGGGGGCCATCAACGCCGCCGCGCTTGCCAGCAGCGCCACCAATTTCGGCCAAGGCGTCGTCCGGCTCGCGGAGTTCTGGGCAGGTTTGCGGGTCAGTGATATTTACCGCACCGATCTGGCCTCGGTGGCGCTGCGCGGCCTGCATTGGGTTGCCGCGATCACGCCGCTCGCCGGGCTGGGCATAAAGCCGCCGCGAGCGCTGCTCGATAACACGCCATTGCGGGGGCTGCTGGAACGGCATATCGATTTCGACGGCATCGAGCGCGCCATCGCCTCCGGCGCTTTGCAGACGCTCGCGGTCACGGCCTCGTCCTATAGCCGTGCGCGCGCCGTAACATTTTTCGAGGGACGCGGGACGTGCGCGGAATGGACCCGGGCGCGGCATGACGGCGTTGTCGCCCCGCTGACGATCGACCATCTGGTGGCGTCCTCGGCGCTTCCCTTCGTTTTTCCCGCCCAGCGTATCGGCAACGAATATTACGGCGACGGCTCGCTTCGCCTGACCGCGCCGCTCAGCCCGGCGGTTCATGCCGGGGCGGATCGCATCCTGGTTATCGGAGTGCGCGACGAGCCGCCGCACCAGCCGCCCGCCGGCAATGGCGCCTATCCGAGCCTGGGGCTGATCGGCGGCTACATGCTCGACGTCATCTTCATGGACAATCTGGACACCGACATAGAACGGTCGCAGCGCATCAACCGCACCATCGCGCAGGTGCCGCCGGAAAAACAGGCAGGGCTGGGCTTGCGGCCCATTTCCGTACTGACGCTGAGGCCGTCCGCTGACATCCGCGAGATCGCCCGCATTTATGCGACGGAGATGCCGTGGACGATCAGAATGCTGCTCGGCCAGCTTGGCGTTTGGGGACGGGACTGGCTGTTGCCCAGCTATCTGCTGTTCGGGCCCGGCTACAACAGCGCGTTGATCGAACTTGGCTACCGGGACACGCTGGCGCGGCGCGACGAGATCGCCGCCTTTCTCGGCGGCCGCAGCAAGGGCTCGGGGCAGCCTGTGGCCGCCATGCGCGCCGGTGCGGCCAGCCGGCGGCACCGCTGAATTCACCAATGCCGGGATGTATCAGTTGCAGTACATCGTCACGTAGTCGCGTATCGCGGCGGTGGCGATGCCGTCCGGCCCCCATTCAGCGCAGCGCTGCCGAAAGAGCTCCAACACGTCATTCCAGGAGTTTGCCTCGAACGGGCGGCAGCGCGCGAGAAAGCCGAGCATGCGGATTTCGTGCAGCCGGATGAGAGCGGGGATGGACATGAGGTCGTGTTGGGCCAAGCGCAGAACGGCCGTGTACGCGTCAAGCGCGATGCGCAATTGAGCCCGGAAATCGCTGAGATCGGCATACCAGAGCCCGGCGATGAGCGTCGCGAGATCGGCGGCCAGAGGGCCGTTGAAGCAATCGTCGAAATCGAAAAAGGTCGTCCGCCGCCCATCGAAGTGAAGATTTTTGCCGAGCCAGACATCGCCATGGCAAAAGCCCCATCGAAGCCGGGCGCCTTCACGCAACGCGGCGCACAGCTCCGTCCCTATTTCCCTGACCGAAGTGACGGCCGCGTGGTGGTCCGGGCCGAGTTTCGCGATGTTTTCGGCGGTGATCGAGATCGTCGCAACCGCATCGAACCGGCGCGGGGCGGGCGGCCCCAATGTCATTTGCCGATGCAGAATGCCGAGCGCCGCGCCGAGCTGGCGCAACTCCCCGGTGCCGCCGGTCGGCGCAAAACCCGGCGCCGCTGCGAACAGCACCGCCCAGCGTTTCCGCCCTTCATAAACGCAGGCGAAGCGGTAGCCGGCCCCGCCGCTACGCAGCATTTGCGGCTTCGCGACATGCACATCCGCGACAGGCTCGAATGCCAGCAGCGCCGTGAGCTCCGCGTCGATGTCCCGGCGCGTGCGGCCGCGCGTCCGATACAAACGCAAGTAGAATTCGCCAATGTCGGCATCAACCCGCATCGTGGCGTTGACGCCGACATTGACCAACTCGACCCAGCGCACCGACACCCCATAATGCCGCCCGAGCAGGGCCGCCCAGTCAGTTTCGCCAAACCCGGACATCGCTGATCGCACCCCAGCCAAATTTCAGGAAATTTTTTGCCTTCGCAGAGTTTTTTCCCAAAGCCGGAACGCCACTTTTGGGACCTCTGCTTAGCAGAAGCGCGGCGCGTTTAGGCGGTAAGTGACGCCGGCCGCCTTCTATGCCGGACGCATGCCCGAAAGGATGTCCTCCATCTGCTCGACGAGTTCGTCGGCGTGATCGGCTGTTACGCAGAGCGGCGGCCTGATCTTCAGGACGTTGCCGAAACGCCCAGCCGCGCCGATTAAAATGCCACGTTCCCGCAAACCATTGATCATCGCCGTCGCGAGATCGGCCGCGGGCGCTGTCAAATCGGGGCCGCCGCGAAACTCGACGCCGAGATAAAGCCCCGCGCCGCGAACCGCAGCGACTGCGGGATACCGTCCACGCAGCTCCCCCAGGCGGCTGCGCAGGTGGTCGCCGACGCGCGCGGCATGGCCGATAAGATCTTCCTCCTCGATCACTTCGAGCACGGCCAGGCCCGCCGCCGCTCCCGCCGGTGAGCCCGCGAAGGTGTTGAAATAGCCGAAATCCTCGGCGAAGGCGCTCAGCAGCGCGGGCCGCGTCACCAGACCCGCGACCGGATACCCGTTCCCCATCGGCTTGCCCATGGTGACGATGTCGGGCATGACGCCATGGCGCGCAAATCCCCACATGCCGGCGCCGGTGCGCCCAAAGCCGGGCTGCACCTCATCGGCGATGAACAGGCCGCCCGCCTTGTGTACCGCTTTCACCGCAGGCCCAAGAAAGCCGGGCGGATCGGCAAACACCCCGTCGCTTGAGAAGATGCTGTCGGCGATCAGTCCGGCAAACCGGATGCCGTCCGCCTCCATGGCGGCGATGGCATCGCGCACCGCCTTGGCGAAGCCGTTGCCGAGTTTGCCCGGAAAGGCGCTCGGATCGGGCGCGGGGACGATCCGCACATGCGGCGGCGGGGCGCCGGTCTTATAGGATGATGGCGATATCTCCGTCACCGCCGCCGTGTTGCCGTGATAGGCCGCTTCGGTGACGATGAAGCCGGTCCCGCCGCTCGCCTTCTTCGCGATCCGCAGTGCCAAATCGTTGCTTTCGCTGCCGGTGCAGGTGAACACGATGTTGGACAGCTCGTTCGGGAACGTCGCGAGCAGCTTTTCGGCATAATCGTGAATGGTGACATGCAGATAGCGGGAATGGATGTTGATTTCGGCAAGCTGCTTGCAGACCGCTTCAACGACCTTCGGATGGCAATGGCCAACCGTCGGCACGTTGTTGTAGAAATCCAGATAGCGCCGCCCGTCGGACGCATAGAGATAGGCGCCCTCGGCGCGAACCATTTTCAGCGGCTCGCGGTAGAACAGCACCGAGGCGGCGCCGAACGCCTTTCGGCGCCGCGCGACCAAAGCGGCCACGTCATCGGCAAGCGTGCCCGGCTGCGCCTCGCGGAAGGCGTTCAGCGCCAGGATTTGGGTGGCTTCGTGTTTCATGATCGTCGCGCCCCGGTTCCCGCGGCGGCTTCGGCGTGCTCGGCCAGGAAGGCGCGCCCCAGCGCCACCGTGCCCAGCGTGTAGGCTTCGCCCATTTGCTGGGCCATGGGGGTTTCCGAATGCGACGCGATCCACGCCGTCAGCAGCATCCGCCGCAGCATGATGAAGGTCGGGATCATGGCGGCGTCGGCATCGGAAAGCGCCGCGACCTGCCGGTAGCCGGCGATCCATTCGTCCAACAATTCGGGAATATACGGCTCATGCTCCAGGAAGCTGATCGCGGCGGCGAAATCGTAGAGGTACCAGCTGAAGCCGCAATCGTCGAAATCGATCACCGACAGGCAGTCGCCATCGATGAGAAGGTTGGCAAGCCGCAGATCGGCGTGAACGAGGCCAAATTTATCCCTGTCCTCGCCATAGGCCGCAAGGCGGTGGCGCAGCAATTCGGCGACCTCTTCCAGGATTTGCCGGCCTTCCGGCTTGAGGCCCAGCCCTTCGCGCCAGTCGCCCCAAAGCTGATTGCCGCCCAGCGTCGTTTCGAAATTCCAGGTCTTGCGGATGAAGCCCGGCGGCGGGGTCCAGGCCCGGCTATGCGCATGCAGCCGCGCGCTGACCGCGCCCAGCTCATGGAACCAGGCGGCGAGGCCGCTCGCCTCGTCCGGCTCCTTGCCGCGCAGGAACTCGAACGCGACGACATGCCGGATGGTGCCGGCATCGTCGATATCGGCGATCAGCGTGCCGTCGGTTTGCGGCACGGGGGTCAGCGTCTCGACGACGCCGCCCGATTGCAACGCATCGAGCCAGGCCAGCTCGGAGGCGATTTCCTCCCGCGTATGATAACCCGGCCGATGGACGCGGAACACGACATCGCGTCCGGCCTCCGGGTCTTGTGCGCGGAAGGTGGCGTTTTCGGAAACGGTCAGCAGCGCGAGCTGCGTGTCTTCCTCCAGCCCCCAGCGCGGCAAGGCGGCCCGCAAGCCGCCCTCCAACTGGCCGATGAAATCTTCGCTGTACATTGGGTGCCCTCCCAAGCGCCGCCTGTATCAATCCTGCACTTCGAGCAGCGCCTTCAGATCGGAAAGCGCCATGACGTTGCAATAGATCATGTGGATGATCTCCAATTCGCGCGCATGCAGCGCATCGCTGCCGGCGGCGCAGGCATCCTCAAGCACGATGACGTCGAAGCTTTCATCGGCGAGGCTGCGCACGGTCGATGATACGCATTGATCGGTGAAGACGCCGACGCAGATCACCGACTTGATGCCCAGATTTGTCAGGAGCAGCCGCAAGTTGGTGCCGGTCAGCGCGCTGTCGGTGGTCTTGGTGACGACGATCTCGTCCCCCCGCGGCGCAAGCGCTTCGACGACCTGCGAGGCGCGTTCGTCCTTGGGCAGCAAAATGTTGTTGAAGCCGGGCTTCTTCTGGCTGAGCGAGCGGTCGGCGCCGTCCTGCTTGTGGCAGGCGATGCGCGCAAAGATGCATTCGATGCCGCGCGCGCGAAACAGCGCCAGCAGCGCCGCGATGTTGGGAATCACGGTCTGTGTCAGACGCTCGTAGAACGGCGTCCAGCTATCATAATGCAGCCGCTCACGCTCATTGGCGAGCTTGGCGCGGTCGGGCCGGTCGAGATAGACGTTCTGCACGTCGATAACCAGCAGCGCCGTGGTTGCCGGATCGAGCTGCGGGTCGTCCGGCTCGTCGGCCAGCTCATAATAGAAGGAACGGTTTTTCGTCTTCCATGACATCAGGAGCTTTTCCTCTCGTCAGCGCGGTGGCGGCCGAGAAAGCCGAGCAGCGCGGCGTCATAGGCCGCCGGCTCCTCGTAAAAGGGCGTGTGGCTGGAATTGGCGAACACCACCAGCGCGGAATTGGGCAGATGCCGCTTCATCCGCGCGGCGCATGCGGGCGTGATCTCGTCATGCAGGCCGACCGTGATCAGCACCGGCGCCGTGATCCGGTGCAGGTCGGGAACGCGGTTCCAGTCTTTCAGATTGCCGATATAGAGGAACTCGTTCGGGCCTTGCATGGCCATGTAAGGCCCCATGTTCCAGTCCGCCGCCGAGCGCTGCAACGGCGCGGGCCATTCGCCGAGGCGGCAGACATGACGATAGGTGAGCAGCGTAATGGCGGCCTTATATTCGGGATGGTCGTAATTCTCGGCGGCTTCATGCGCGAGCATCATCGCCGCCGTCTCCGAGCCCAGCGCCTCGCGCAGCCGGTACATTTCCTGCATCAGATGCGGCAGGTCGGCGGCGGTGTTTTCCAGGATCAGCGTCTTCAGCGCCTCCGGATGCGCCAGCGCGTACTCGATGGCCAGCCACCCGCCCCAGCTATGGCCGAGCAGATGCACCTTGCTGAGGCCAAGGGCGCGCCGCACCGCTTCGGTTTCCTCGACATAGCGGTCCATCCTCCAGAGCGACACGTCGTCCGGCCGGTCGGAAGCGCCGCAGCCGAGCTGGTCGAAGGCGATGACGCGGTAGCCGTGATCGGCCAGAAACCTATGCGCATCGCGCAGATAGTCGCAAGGCAGACCGGGGCCGCCATTCAGGCAGAACACCACCTCCTCGCCCGCCCCGTAGGAATAGGCGACGATCCGATGGCCGGCGGCCATCACTTCGATGCGCTGGTCTGGCTCGCGTTCCTGCCACATGCCTGCCGCTTCCTCACTAGGCCCATTCCCGAATCCGGAATGGGTCTCGATTCTTTGCTTGCCGCGCTTCTTTCGGGAAGCGCTCTAAGCCGCGCGCGGCGGCGCAAGCGTGATTTCGACACGCGCCCGCTCCAGCGCCCGCTTCACGGCGCCCGCCGGCTCCTGGTCGGTCACGAGCCGCTGCACCTCATGCATCCGGGCCCAGATCGCCAGTGCGGGAACGTCAAATTTCATATGGTCGACCACGACGATGGTCTCCGCCGCCCGGTTCACCATCGCCTTATAAACCGAGGCGGCGTCGGCCTCCGCATCGGCAAGGCCTTGCGCGGTCATGCCGGTGACGCTCAGGATCGTGCGGTTGACGTTGTAGGACTGAAGGAAGTCGATGGTCTCCGCGCCGGTCATCATCCCCTCACGGCCATTATAGCGGCCGGGGCACATGATCACCCGGATCGTCGGATTGTCCGAAAGCGCCATCGCCACGCTGAAGGAATGGGTGATGACGCAGATGTCCCGGCATTCAGCCGCCATGCGCCGCGCCACATGGGTGGTGGTGGCGCCCGCGCCGACCGCAATGACTTCGCTGGGCTTGATGAATTTCACCGTCGCGGCGGCCATCGATTCGCGCTCCGCGACCATGAGCCTGTGCCGCTCTGTGAGGGAGGGTTCGGTGCCGAAGGGCCGCACCGCACCGCCATAGGTCCGGTCGATCAGCCCGCGCTCTTCCAGCTCGTAAAGATCGCGCCGGATGGTTTCGGTCGACACTTGCAGATCGGCGGCCAGATCGCTGACGCGCAGGCGCGACGTCACCATCATTTCGGCCAGGATGCGGTCGTGGCGCTGTTTCTTGCCAAGACGCCCCCGGCGCTCCTGCTCCATCGTGATGCGTCCCTCTGGCGATATGGCGCGCGTATCGGTCATGCCGCCCGCCTCAATCGCATCAGGTAGCCGACGAGACCGCCGGTCAGCAAAATCGCGGCGGCGCCGAGCGTCGCCATCGTGCCGAGCACGGGCACCATGGGCGTGTAGCCCGCCACCATCTTGGCGTAGAGCCATTCGGGAACGGTGCTGTCCGCGCCGGTCGTATAGAGCGACAGCGGGAAATTGCTCCAGGAGAGCAGGAAGGCGAACAGCAGGCCGGACCAGATGCCGGGCCACAGCAGCGGCAGGGTAATCTCGCGCAGCACCTGCCAGCGGCTCGCGCCCAGATCGAAAGCGGCCTCCTCCAGCGCCGGATCGAAGCCGTAAACCTGGATCGCCATCACCAGAGTGACGACCGGCGCGATCCAGACGAGATGAGCAAAAATCGCCGTCACCCAGGTCGGTTGAATACCCATGGCGTTGAACCACAGCAGCAGCGCCAGGCCGAGCACCGGCTGTGGGAAGAAGATCGGCAGCAGGATCATCTTCTGGTACAGCCTTCGCCCCTTCCACTCGTAACGGGCAAAGGCCAGCGCGCCGAAAAAGGCGATGACCACGGCGAACACCGTCACGAACGCGGCAACCGAGATCGAGGTGCGCACGATCATGCCGATCTCGTAGGAATTCGAGCGTTTTTCCCCACCACACGGTCGACCAGGCGCGGATCGGAAAGCCGAAATAGCGATCCTTCGAGAAGCCCGCCAGGACGCCGCAGACGAGCGGCAGATAGATCGCGATGACGACGAATGCCGTCCAGCCCCAGACGAAGATTTTGGTGCGCAGTCCCGCATGATCCATCGTTCAGCGCCTCCCCAAAATCCGGTCGAGATCGAGTCTTGCCAGTAAGGCGAGCGTCAGGGCGCCGATGAAGATGGTCACCACTACGGCCAGCGCGGAGCCGAGCGGCCAGTTCTGCGAATAGGTGAAGGCAATCTCGATATCGTGCGAGATGACGATGACCGATTGGCCGCCGAGAATTTTAGCCTCCGCCGTCGCGCCGATGGCGAGCACGAAGGTGAGCAGCATGCCGATCAGAATGCCGGGCATGGCGAGCGGCAATTCGATTTCGCGCCAGATGAACAGCCGGCCGGCGCCCAGGTCGCGCGCGGCGTCGATCAGGTCGCGCGGCACCATTGCAAGGCCCAGCGTCATGGGGAACAGCATGAAGGGCAGATAGGTGTAGACGAGCCCGAACAGCGTCATGCCCGGCGTGAAAAGGATCTCCGGTCCCGAGAGCCCGATCTGCTTCAGCGTTCCGTCGAGCACGCCGTTCTTGATGAAGAACAGCACCCAGCCATAGAGGCGGACGTTTTCCGAGATGAACAGCGGAAAGACGAAGAAGATGCTGATCAGCGACGACCAGCGCCCGAACACCGCATTGAGGCCGTAGGCGATCGGATAGGCGACGACTGCGAGGATCGCCACGGTCGCGGCGGCAAAGCCGCAGGACCACAGGAATGACAGCCAGACCGTGTTGGTCGGGTCGAGGACGGTGCTGAAATTTTCCAGGGTGAAGGAGCGGAACAGGTCGAAACTGCGTGGCGTGGCGAAGGAATAGCCCAGGATGGCCAGCAGCGGAACGGCGAAGCCGACCAGCAGCAAAATTGCGACGGGCGCGGCGCATTTCGCGCCCAGCGACATATAGAGGTCGGGCCGCCAGCTGCTGTGGGCCGACGCTGTATCGGTGCGGGCTGCTGGCGCTGCCAAATCCGTCATGCGCTCAGCCCGTGACCGTAATGGCGTCCGCCGCGTCCCAGCCGACCGTCACCTGCCGGCTGGCGCTTTCGGGAAGCGCGCTGCCGCGCGACAGCTCCGCCAGCATCACCTTTTCGCCGACCCGGACCTGATATTGGATACGCGAGCCCAGCGAATATTCATTGTAGACCGTGCCTTCCAGCCGGTTGTCGGCGCTGTCTTCCGGCCCCAGGAAGCGCAGGAATTCAGGCCGTACCACCACAAAGGCCGATGAGGAATTGCCGCCGCCCATCTCGGGCGGCCGGATGCGGAAGCTGCCGGGCACATCGACGCCGCGCCACTGGCCTCCCTCGCCACGCTCGACGGTGATGACGTTCACCTCGCCGACGAACTCGGAGACAAAGCGATCGGCGGGATGATTGTAGATTTCCTCGGGCGTGCCGATCTGGACCAGTTTGCCGGCGCGCATCACGCCGATCCGGTCCGACATGACCATCGCCTCTTCCAGACTATGCGTGATGTAGATGAAGGTCTTGCCGGTCTCCCGGTGCAGGTCCTTCAGCTCCTTCTCCAGCGTCTTTCTGAGCTTGTAATCGATGGCCGAGAGCGGCTCGTCGAAGAACAGCACGTCCGGGTCGTAGGCAAGCGCGCGGGCGAGCGCGACACGCTGGCGCTCTCCGCCCGAGCATTTCGTCACATTCTTGTCGAGATAGTTTTCCGGCAGGCGCACCAGCACCATAAGATCGAGTGCGCGGCGCCGGCGAGTCTGGGCGTCGACGCCGCGCACTTTCAGCGGAAAGGCGATATTCTCGCCTACCGTCTTATGCGGGAAAAGTGCGAGCGACTGGAACACCATGCAAGTGGGCCGCTTATTCGGCGGCATCTCATTCATGCGCTCACCGCGCAGCGTGATGTTGCCTTCGGTCGGCTGCTCCATTCCCGCGAGCATCCGTAGTAAGGTCGTCTTGCCGGAACCGGACGGGCCGACAATAGTCAGAAATTCACCTTCGATGACATCGAGATCGATCCGGTCGACGGCGGCAAGCTGGCCGAATACCTTACGCACGCCGACGAGTTGGAGGATCGGCCCGCTTTTCGCCCTGACCGCCGCGTCCGTTTCGGATGCCGTCATTTAGAAAACTCCAGATGTCTGCTGCATCGGCATGTTTTTTGCTGGGAGCCGGGCATCCGCAGATTCTTGCTGCATCGGCGCATCCGCGCCGATGGTTCGCCCACTAAGCGGTGGGCCCCGGATGCCCGAAGCGAACTCAATGCCAGGCAGCAAACCCGACCCTCGCGTGGGGCAGCCGGGGCCCGCAAGCGGGCCACCGTGCCGCGCGGATGCGCGGCTCCCAGCAAAAAAAAACCTACCCGCCCAGCAAAAACTCTACCCCCGCACGCGCTTGGCGGCGTTCATCACGTCCAGCGCCTTGTCGTAATCCGGCACGATGTCATATTCGACCGAGCGGGCCATTTCCTCTTCCAGGCTGTCCCACTGGATCGCGTCCAGCTCGTCCTTGGTGAACAGCTTGAAGCACTCCGGATTGCCCATTTGCGCCACAGGGTTGAACGTGCCCTCGGCGAAGGCGACGGTGTGCGCGACTTTCGGGTCTTGCACATATTTGAGGAATTCGGTGGCGAGCGGCGACAAATTGGGATTGTTCACCGTCGAGGTCACCTCGATCCAGGCGATGCCGCCCTTGCCGCCGGGCATCGGGCCTTTCATCGGGGTGATGCCGCGCATATTCTTGTGGCCGTCGGCGCGGGCGGGCGAAACCGAATAGGTGCCGCCGGTCAGATGCAGGTCGATTTCGCCCGAGATCAGCGCCTGGTTCATGCTGGCGATGTCGCCGATCAGCTTGGCGCCCTTGAAGATGCGCTTGGCGGTCTCTTCAAACTTGGCCATTTCAGCATCGCTATGGGTCTTGAACGGATCCATGCCGGCCAGGACGAATAGATTGAACACATTCCAGTCGTCGGATTCCAGAATGCCGTATTTGCCGGCCATCGAGGCTTCGTTGAAGATGTCCCAGCCCTCGTCCTCGGCGGTCTTGCGGCTGACCTTGTCGGTGTTGACGACAAAGCTGTAAGGCCCGAAGCGCTGACACATTCCGAGCAGCTCTTTGCCGTCATCGCTCATCGCCCATTTATAGGGCGGCTTGAATGCCGGCATCATCTTCTCGAAGAACGGTTCGAACTCGGCGCGTGGCAGCGGCTTGATGAGCTTTTCAGGCGCCATCTGCTTGCGCGCCCAAGGGTTGTTCAGGTTGATCAGATCCCAGACATTGGTCTCGCCGGCACGCAGGCGGTTGACCATGGTGGGGTCATTGGTCAGACTTTCGGCTTTGACGGTCGCGCCCCTGCTGGCGCGGAACGGATCGAGCACCTGGGCGGAGTTATATCCCTCCCAGCACAGGATATTCAGCTCCTTCTCGCGCGCCGCGGAGGCAGGCCGCAAGCCGGCCATCGCTCCGCCGGCCAGCGCTGCCGCCGACGCAATTCCCTTCAGCACCGTCCGTCTCGAATGACCACTCATTGGAACCCCCATCGCCATCTGCCAAAACCACAAAGTCCCACATCCGCGCACCAGGCTTTCGCGCTTAACCCGTCCCCGGATCGTTCCATCAGACTATGAACACCAAGGGTTTCAGGTGTTTAAGCACGGTCGATACAGTGGATCGCGCCTGTCTGTGGAAGTATGTGGCACTTTGTTGGAAATTATTCACATATCTATGGGCTTTACAACATTTTTGTTGCGGCGCACACTACCCCTAGTGGTAAAAATGCCGAAAGGGGGGCTTGGGATGTTCAAATCGCTTGAGGGAAAAACGGCGGTCATAACAGGGGCGAGCAAGGGGATAGGCAAAGGCATTGCCCGGTGTTTCGCCGATGCCGGCGCCAATGTTCTGGTCGTCAGCCGGAACCTTGGCGAGGCGGAACAAGCGGCCGCCGAGATGGGAACCAAAGCCTCCGGGTTTGAAGCGGATATTTCCACGCCCGAAGGCTGTGGCGCAATGGCGCAAGCCGCGCTCGACCGGCATGGCAGCCTGGATGTGCTTTGCGCCAATGCCGGCATTTTTCCCGCTGCTAAGCTGGGCGAAATGACGGCCGCCGATTTCGATCATGTGATGAATACCAATTTAAAGGGCACATTCCTGTCGGTTTCGGCCGTGCTTCCGGCGATGAAGGCCGCCAGGCGCGGGCGCATCGTCCTGACATCGTCCATCACCGGGCCGATCACCGGCTTTCCGGGATGGTCCCATTACGGCGCCTCCAAAGCCGGGCAACTCGGCTTCATGCGCACCGCCGCCATCGAGCTGGCGCCGTGGAACATTACCGTGAACGCCGTGATGCCCGGCAATATCCGGACCGAAGGGCTGGATGGCCTTGGGGCGGACTATATCGCCAGCATGGAGGCGTCGATCCCGCAGAAGCGGCTCGGAAGCGTCGCCGACATCGGCAATGCCGCGCTGTTCTTCGCGTCGGAGGAGGCCGGCTATATCACTGGACAGACACTGGTGATCGATGGCGGGCAGATCCTCCCCGAATCCCTGACGGCGCTGAACGAGATGGGCTGAGCACCTTTGGAGCGTTTTCCGCTCCGATTGAATCGGAGCGCGGCTCTAATTCTTTGTTTTGTCGCATTTTCTCGACGCAAACCGGCGTCCACTTTGCTGGAAAAATGCTCTAGCCGATTTCGACAACACGCTAGAACCGAGATAGGAATCCGGAACGATTTCTCGGTATCACCGTTTGAATGAAGCGTAACGTCAGCGAACGGACTGACAAATCCGCAGACGCAATTCGCGGAGTCACCATGGTCATTGCATTAAGAGCAACGGCGGTTCCCTCGCCCAGTGGCTGCCAACCGGACGGCGGGTTTGGAAGCGATCCCGTCGGCGGCCGTGACTGAGCAGGGGCCCCTGTCAGGGGCACGAATCCTGATCGTGGAAGATGATGCTATTCAAGCACTCGACCTTGTCACATCCCTGACCGAGGCGGGTGCATCGATCCTGGGGCCTTTTGCCAGCCTTGACCAGGCGTCAGATCTGGTTTCCCCCACGGCCTGCGACGCGGCAATCCTCGATTTGCGACTGCGGGAGCGGAACGCAACAACCTTGGCGCGGAAATTGTTACAGGAGACTATCCCATTTATCGTATATACGGGATATCCCGATAGCGCCTTCTTCACATCGGATTGGCCAGGCTACGAAATGGTCACCAAGCCTGCCGAAACGCAATTCCTCATCGGCCGGGTGGCCGCGCTGATCGCGTGGAAGCGGCAAGGCGCGGCGTCCTCCTGAGCCCTGCTAGAGCACGATCGGGAAAAGTGGACGCCGGTTTTCCCGAAAAATCGTGCGAAAACAATGAAAGTTAGAGCAAGATCGATTCCATTAGAAGTGATCTTGCCCTAGAGCATTTTCAAAGTCGGCGCCGGCTTGCGTCGAGAAAATGCGACAAAACAGAGAATTAGAGCCGCGCTCCGATTTAATCGGAGCGGAAAAGGCTCTAGACCCTACAGCAGCATCACCACCGCAAAGCCGACCGCCATCCCCACGAGTGCGAGGATGACCAGTGTGATAATTCCGCTTCCTCGGCGCTTGCGCGGGGCCGGAGAGGAAGCGCGTGCGGGCTCCTGTAGAGGATCGTCGTCGTTAGAGTCAGCCAAAGCCGTCAGCGTATCGTGATCCTGATCGATGACTTCAACTTCCGGATCCAACGCGTCGGACTGCCTGACCGCAGGCTTTTGGTCCTTCTCCTCGCGCAGCTCAGATTTTGTTGCCTGGCGGGGCATTGGCGTTCCTTCGCTGTAAATGGCGTGTATGCGCGCGGGGTGACCTTCCGCAGAGGCGCAACACGCGTCAGTACAACGAATGAAAACAGGATTGGTTCTGGACCCGGCTAAATGTAGCGCGCATCAGCCTTCGGTGGCCGCCTGGCACCCTCCCGGACCTAACGCTGCCCAGCCCTGAGCGCCATATCGACCTCGCGGCCACGCCCCGCCTCGATGAAGAAATCCTTGATCTGCGGGCGCTGCTCAAGCTGGATGCCGTAGATTTCGCCCACCGCGCCGGTGAATTCGCCCGTCCTGCCGAGTTGCTCCTCGCCGAAGGTGAGAATGCGCAAATTCGGCCAGGCCTTATCGCGTATCGCGAGCACCTGATGCAGCACATCGCGGGCGGAAAGCTGAGGCTGCGCTTGGGCCAGAAGCAACGCCATGGACGCGGTGGAGCGGGAAATGCCCATATGGCAGTGCACCAGCAGATGACGCAGCGTTTCCGGTTCGCGCAGAATGTCGCGTCCGAAGCTCAGGATCTGCTCGACATGATGCGGCTGTGGCGCGTCCTCGCCCGGCCTGTCCTCGATGATATCGTGGAAGCGCAGCTCGAGCCTGGCGTGTTCGCCATAGCGGCCAAATGCTTCCAGCTCCGCGTGATCCGGGTCCAGGATGGACAGCACATGGCTGACCTTGCGCTCGGCATGTCCAGGCAGTTCCTCGATGCCGCAAATGGTGATCTCGAACGGAAACTCGAATTTCGGCGGTGTGTCATTTTGCATCAGTATGGCCTCTTTGATGAAGTATGACACATCAAACTTAACAGGGGCATGTCAAGTCGCCGCGCTTGCCGCTGATGCACCGGGTCAGCTCTTTCGGTTTAACCGGCTGATCGCAGCGTCGACCTGGCCTTTGAGCGACTTCGAGCGGGGCGCGGCGTCCGCCGTGTCGATCAACGCCGCGACCTCTCTCGAGCAGGCGGCGGGCTTGCGATTGGCGAAGGCTTCGTGGTTGGTCTCGATGCTGGCGAGGTCATAGAGATAGTTCACCATCAGCCCATGCGCTTCCCGAATGCCTTTCCCGGACAGGTCTGCCATCCAATTCACCCGCTCGATCGAGGCGCCATTGCCGAGATGGAACCGCGCCACCGGGTCGGTCGGTCCGCTGTCCGATCCGGTGCCCGCCAGATAGCGCGCGCCCAGCCGCAACAGCACTTCGCGCAACAGATTGGAGCGGGCATAGCCTTCGGCTTCGACGGCGTTCGTCAGGGCTGTCAGCGCCTCGCGCGGGCTTGCCGCGCCCGTTTCCTGCAGCATGCGGGCCGCCAACTGGGCGGGCAGATGATGGTCCAGCTCGGTCTTGGGATTTTCAAGCCACCTGCGGAAACCCGGGATGGGCGAAAGCGTCGCGAACGTTTTCAAGCCGGGAAATTCGCGCTTCAAGTCCGACACCACCTGTTTGATGAGGAAGTTGCCGAAGGAGACCCCGCGCAATCCGGGCTGACAGTTCGAGATGGAATAAAAGATCGCCGTATCCGCCGCATTGGCCGCCTCGCTTTGGATCGGCGCCCGCAGGATCGGCTCTACTTTGTCGGATAGCGTGTTGACGAGCGCAACCTCGACGAAGATCAGCGGCTCCTCAGGCAGCGCTGGATGGAAGAAGCCGTAGCAGCGCCGGTCGGCGGCGAGGCGACGGCGCAAATCGTCCCATCCGTCGATGGCGTGGACAGCCTCATAAGCGAGCAGCTTCTCCAAAATCGCGGCGGGCGTATGCCAATCGATCCGCTCCAGTTCCAGAAAGCCGCGATTGAACCATGAGCCGAACAGATGAAGCAGGTCGGCATTGACGGGCGCAAGGCCCGCATCCGATGCGAGCCGCCGCAAAAGCTGCGCCCGCAGCTTCAGCAGCGTCGCAGTTCCATCCGGCGCCATGTTCATGCGGCGGAACAGTTCCTGGCGCGGCGCCTCGACCGCGCTCGACAGCGCCGCCAGATTTTCAGCGGACGCATCGGCCCGCCAGCGTTCGCAGGCTTCGGCGATGCGCCGGGCATCCGGAGCGTAGCGCCTGGCCAGGAGCTGGAGGAATTCGGCGCGCTCGGCATCGCCCGATGTCATGACGAGGCTGACGAGGTCATGCGCGACGACGGTGCCCAGCACTTCGCCATGTTCCGACAGTAAGGCGTCGGCCAGTTCCTCCGCCCTCTCGATAAATGGCTTGCTCCCGGCTGCCGATGGCGCGGCGTCGCGGATGAATGCCCTGCGAAGCTGGTCCAGATAGCGCATCGGGCCGCGATAGGCGCTGAAGGACGGCGTCGGGCTTCCAAGAACCGGCAGCGCCGCCACAGAGGCCTCAGGCGCCATGATCTGCGCCAGGATTGCCTCCCGGTCGGCGTCGAGCCTAGGCGCGGCTTTGCGCTCATCCGGGTCGGCGAAGGCCGACAGCTTGATGGGGTTGCCCGCCATCACCAGCTTGCCGGTTTCGGGGTCATCAGCCGTCACCACCATGTTGCGCGAGCGCACTTGCGCGTCGGCCAGCACCTTGTCGATTGTGTTGATCGGCCCGCAGGGCACGCCCGCCTGATCGAGACGGTCGAGCCATTCCGCAGCGGGGCGCGATTTGAGCGCGGCGTTGATCTCGGCGAACAGCGGTTCCCAATGTTCGGTGCGCAGGGCGTTGGTGGCGTAATGCGGGTCGGTGGTGAGGTCCGGCCGGCCGAGCGCCGCCGCCATCTTGACGAACAGCTGTTCGTTGCCGGCGGCGATAACGATCCAGCCGTCATTCGCCTCGAAAGCGGCAAACGGTGTGATCGAGGGATGCCGCGCGCCGATGGGACCGGCGACTTCACCCGTCGCGGCATAGCGCGAGATGGCGTTCTCCAGGATCGCGACCTGGCAGTCCAGCATGGCGACATCGATCTTGATCGCCTCACCCGCCACCGCCCGGTGGAACAGCGCCGCATTGATCCCGATCGCGGTGAACAGCCCAGCCGTAATGTCGCCGACCGAGGTTCCGACGCGCACCGGCGGCTGGCCGGGATGGCCGGTGACGCTCATGATACCGCCCATCGCCTGCACTACCATGTCGTAGGCGGCGCGCTTGGCATAGGGGCCGGTGTGGCCGAAGCCGGATGCCGCCGCGTAGATCAGCCGCGGATATCGCGCGTGAAGCTGGTCCCAGCCATAGCCGAGCTTTTCCATGGTGCCGGGGCGGTAATTCTCGACCACGACGTCGGAGATCGACAGCAGCTTTTCGAAAACGAGCCGGTCGTCGGCTGCCTTGAGATTGAGGGCAATGGATTGCTTGCCGCGATTGAGCGAGGCGAAATAGGCGGACGCGCCGTTCTGGAACGGGCCATAGGCGCGGCTGTCATCGCCCGTGCCGGGCTGCTCGACCTTGATCACCCGCGCGCCGATATCGGCGAGCACCATCGTGCAATAGGGTCCGGCGAGGACGCGTGTCAGGTCGAGAACGGTGATCCCGGTCAGCGGACCGGCCAGCCCGGTATTCCGGCCGGGCTCGGTTTCGGTCGAGGACATGGGAAACCTCCTTTGAATGCGCTTATGCGTCCCGGGCGCCGTGCGTGCGGGCGCGCCGGATCATCGTCCCGGCCCCATGATATATTCGGGGAACCATGTTGCGATGCCGGGAAAGAAGCACAGGATGACGATCGCCACCATCATGACGACGACATAGGGCAGGGCGCCCCAAAGCACTTCGCGCGTGGGCACGTCGGGAGCGATGGCATTGATAACGAAGAGATTGAGACCCACCGGCGGCGTGATCAGCCCGATCTCCATGTTGATCGTCAGGATGACCGCGAACCAGTAGGGGTCGAATCCGGCTTGGGTCACGATCGGCAGCAGTAGCGGCGCCGCCATGACGATGACCGCGACCGGCGGCAGAAACATGCCGGCAACCAGCAGGAAGAGGTTGATGATGCCCATCAGCACCCAGCGGTTCACGTCCAGCGCCGCGATGGACGAGGCGATCGACTGGGTAATGAACAGCGACGACAGCGCGAAGGCGAACAATTCAGCCGCCGCCAGGATCATCATGATCATGACGCTTTCGCGCATGGTCGAGGTGAAAATGTCGATCAGCGGCTTGACGCGGAAGAGCCGGTAGACGAGGAACACCACCAGCAGCGTCAGCAGGGCGCCCGCCCCGGCGGCTTCGGACGGCGTCGCGACCCCTCCGTAAAGCACATACATCACCCCGAGGATGATCAGGATGAACGGCAGCACGCGCGGCAGGATGCGGATGCGGTCGGCGAAGGTGAAGCGCTGCCCGGCATCGTCGAAGCGGAAGCCGCGCCGTTTGGCGTCGAACAGCGCCCAGGCCATGAACATCGCCGTCAGCATCAATCCCGGAACGACACCGGCAAGAAACAGCCGTCCGATCGAGGTTTCGGTGGCGATGCCGTAAATGATCATCGTCACCGAGGGTGGGATGAGAATGCCGAGCGTGCCGCCCGCCGCGATCGAGCCGGTCGCGACCGAGGCCGGATAGCCCCGGTTCATCATCTCGGGAATGCCCATCTTGCCGATGGCGGCGGCGGTTGCCGGGCTCGATCCGGTCATGCCCGAGAAAATCGCGCAGGCGCCGATATTGGACAGGATCAGGCCGCCGGGGACGCGGCTCAGCCAGCGGTCCAGCGCCTCGTAAAGGTCCTTGCCGGCGGGCGAGGAGGCGACCGCTGCGCCCATCAGCACGAACATCGGGATCGACACGAAAGCGAGATTGGCGATGCCGGCGAACATGGTCTCGGCCAGGATCTGGAAGATGCCGAAACCCTGATTCAGCACCAGCGCGGTGATCGCGGTGAGCCCCAGCGCGAATGCGATGGGCATTCCGGTGGCGAGCATCACGAACAGCAGCACGATCATCAGCGCTCCGGACATCTCGGGGCTCACGCGCGCTCTCCCTCGGGACGCAGGAACTCAGCGATATATTGCAGGCAGAGCAGCCCGAACCCGACAGGCATGGGCAATGCCGGAATCCAGATCGGCAGCCGCCAAAGGCTCGATGTCGTCCAGCCCTGCGCAACGGCTTCCTTGACGTAATAGGCGCTGGCGGCAAACATCGCGGCGCAGAAGATCAGCCCGAGCAGCCGGCCCGCGAATTGCAGGGCATGCAATGCGCGTCCGGTGAGCAGCGCTTCCACCACGTCGACCCCGACATGGGCACGCTTCAACAGCACGTAAGGCGCGCCGAAAAAAATCGCGGCCGTGGCGCTGTAGACGACGAAGTCGGTTTGCCAGATGGTCGGGATGCGAAAGAAATAGCGCAGTGCGATCATCTCGCAGATCACCAGCATCGAAGCCACCAGCAAAAGCACGGACAGCACCGCGAAAATACGGGACAGGGTATCCGTCAGCGAAATATAGGACCGGATCATGGAGGGACGCCGATTGTGGGATTGCGCCGCCCCGGGAAGGAGCGGCGCCTAGGCGTTATTTCACCGCGAGCGCGGCATCGATCAACTCGGCTCCGCCCTTTACGTCGGCGGCGAATTGCTTGTACGCGGAGTCCTTGGCGACCTTCAACCAGGCGTCGAAATCCTCTTTCGACATCTCGGTTACTTCGACGCCGGCCTTCTTGAACGTGTCGATGAGGATCTGGTCGCCCTTGCGAGATTCGGCGTCGAAAAAGTCCTCAGCCTTCTTTCCCGCAGCCATGATGGCATCCTGCTGCGCTTTGTTCAGTTTCTCGAAGCTCTGCTTCGACATCAGCACCGGCTCATACATGAACCAGAGCGCATTGTCGCCAGGAGCCGTCAGGCATTTGACCTGCTCATAAAGGCGGAAGGAGACAAAGCTGGCGGACGAGGTGTTTGTCGCGTCCAGCACGCCGGTCTGCATGCCATTATAAATGTCGCTGGAGGGCATCGAGGAGATCGATGCGCCCGCCGCGGCAAGCATCTGCTCGAATGCGGGTCCGGCGGCGCGCGTCACCTGCCCCTTGATCGTGTCCGGCCCCTTGATGCAGTTCTTCTTCGACGCGAACGCGCCCGACAGCCAGCCATCGGCGATAACGATGACGCCATTGTCGGAGATGATCTTCTTGATCTGCTTCATGAAGTCGGAATTGTTCAGCTTCTTGGCCCGGTCGTAATTGCCGACCAGCCCCGGCATCAGTGTCGCCGAGAACTCGGGATGCTGGCCGGACGCGTAGTCCAGCGGAAATGACGACATGTCCAGAAGCCCCCGCGACATGGCGTTCCATTGCTCCTTCGGCTTGAACAGCGAGGAGCCGGGGAACACCTGGATCTTCAGCCCGACGCCCGCCTTCTCGACTTCGCTGGCGATAAGCTGCACCATCTCGTCGCGCGGATCGCCCTTGCCGCCTGGAAACTGGTGGGACGCCTTCAGCACCGTCTCCGCCGCAAGCGGCGAGGCGCCAAGCGAAGCGGCGAGCAGGGCGCCAGCAAGAATTGCCCAATGCGGGCGGTGTTTGGTCGTCATGAAATTTCCTCCTCAGCTATGTGAATGCGCCTTGGCGGCTTGACGCCGCATCCTTCCGCGCGCTTTTGCATACATGAAAGCCCAATTTTCCGTACAAAACAAGCTTTATACGCAGCTAAATCGGCAATGTTGCACGCAACGGCTTGATTTTTGGCTTTAATGTCAGCACTCTCTCAGGATGCAGCATACCCATTCTCTCAAACTTCGAAACCGCATTGAAGATAGCATCGCCACCGGCGCCTACGCGCCCGGCGAGCGGCTGGACGAGACGGTGCTGGCCGAACATTTCGGCGTTTCCCGTACTCCGGTGCGCGAGGCGTTGCAGCAGCTTGCGGCCAGCGGCCTGATTGAGCTGCGGGGACGGCGCGGGGCCATCGTCAGCGCCCCAACCCCGGCGCGGCTGATAGAAATGTTCGACGTGATGGCCGAGCTTGAAGCCATGTGCGGCCGGCTGGCGGCGCGCAGGCTGGTCGCGGAGGATGAAGCGGCACTGAACCAGACCCTCGCCGCCTGCCGCGCAGCGGCGGAGGCAGGCGATCCGGATGCCTATTATTATGAGAACGAGCGCTTTCATCGCGCCATTTACGCCGCCAGCGGCAACCGCTTTCTGGCGGAGCAGGCCTTATCGCTGCACAAACGGCTGGCTCCCTTCAGGCGCTTGCAGCTGCGGGTGCGCAATCGCCTGAAGACGTCGCAGTTCGAGCACGAGCAGATTCTCGCGGCCATCCAGGAGGGCGAAGTCGCTATCGCCGCCGAGCGGCTCCGAACGCATGTGGCAATCCAGGGTGAGCGCTTCGGCGACTTGATGGCCTCGCTCGAAAAGACCTCGATGCGCGCGTGACCCGCCGAACCCCGGATCTACGCGGCGCGCACGCCCTGAAGGAACTTCTCGACCTCCGCTTGCAGGACTGCCGCATGGCCCGACAGCCCTCGCGCTGCGGAAAGCACCTGGCTTGCGCCCGCGCTCGATCCTGCGGCGGATTGTGCGACACCGGCGATATTGCGCGCCACCTCCTCGGTGCGCTCCGAGGCCGAAACGACGCCGATGGTAATGTCCGCGATCGCGGCGCCCTGTTCCTCGACGGCGCTCGCGATGACGCCCGATATTGCGTTCATCTCGTCGATGGTCTTGCCGATCGCTGCGATGTAAGCGACGGCCTGCCGCGTCGAATTCTGGATGGAGGTAATCTGTCCGCTGATGTCTTGGGTCGCCTTGCTTGTCTGCTCCGAAAGCGCCTTGACCTCCTGGGCAACCACGGCAAAACCGCGCCCGGCCTCGCCGGCACGCGCGGCCTCGATCGTAGCGTTGAGAGCCAGCAGATTCGTCTGCGCCGCCACGCTGCGGATCAACTCGATGATCGCGCCCACCTGAGACGCCGCCTCGGCAAGCCCTTGGATCAGCGACGACGTCTGCAGCGCCTGCGACGATGCTTCGCGGGCGACAGTGCTCGCCTGCTGCACCTGGGTGGAAATTTTGCGGATTGCGGAGGTGAAATGCTCCGATGATGCGGCTACCGCTCTCACATTGGTGGAGGAGGCTTCCGATGCCGTGGCGACTGCCGTTGATTGGTCCGTTACACTGCGCGCCGATCTCGTGAGCGTCTCGGCGGTGCCCGCCATCTCGGTCGATGCCGATGTCAGGCCTCGGATGATCGAGCCCACAGCCTCGTCGAATTGCCCGGTGAGTGCGAACAGGCGCCGGGAACGCTCGGTCTGGGTGCGCGTTTCGTTTGCGATGTTTTCGTCGGCGCGCTGCTTGGCGATGAGTGCGGTCTTGAACACCTGGAGCGCTCCGGCCATGCCGCCCACTTCATTCCGCCGGCCCAGGAACGGTATCTCCACGTCCAGATCGCCGCGCGCAAGGGCTTCCATGACCGAGGTCACGCGGACCACCGGCTTTATCAGCCCTTTGCTGAGCCCGATCGCGCAGGCTATCACCAGCATCACCATCACGCTGGACATGATGAAGACGAGCGTCATGATCTGGGTTTCGGAGGCGGCGGCTTCGGCCTCGGTCTTGGCGACGAAGCTGTTGGAAGCGCCGACGATCTCATCGATCTTGGCGCGATGGGCATAATAGAATTTGGTGATCTCCTCATACGCGGTCTGGGCGGTTTCCAGATCGCCCTTGGCGAGCGCCGGGAGAAAGCTGCCCTCGGTCACGTCCCAGAAGCGCTGCGCCCATAAATGCGCGTCCTGCGTCAGCCGCAGGCGAATGCTGTCTTCAAACGTTTCGTTCAGCCAATAGGTGTGCCGGGTATCGTAGTCCGCGCGCAAGATTGCGAGCCTCTCCTTGCGTGCGGCCACCGATTTCGGATCGCGTATCGCCAGGGTGGTTTCCAGAAACGGTTCGATGATGTATTCGGGCGGTGGCAGGATATCGGCCACGAGATCCTTGCCAAGCACGATATTTCGATATATTTCGCCGCCGATCTTAAGCTTTTGGAGTGCGAAATGGGTGGTCCCAAGTGTGGCGATGCAACCCATGAACAGCACAAGGCTTGCGGCCATCGAACTCTGGCTGAACCTCACTGCACGGCTCCACTTCCACCTGCGACATTTTCCCAGCACCATACCAAATTGCGATTTCCCAGATGTTAAGGCCAAGCTCACGACGCCCGCCCCTGACAGGGTGGGCGTTCAAGATGAGGTACTTGGCACATTGATTGCTTGCACTCCGGCGACCGCGAAGTAAGCTTCGTAATCCGCTCGTCTCGCCGCCTGCGTCAGGCGACGGGCAACGCGGCCCGAACATTGGGAGCGAGGATGCCCGAGACCGAACCTTTCGATCTGCTGCTGCGCGGCGGCCACGTCATCTGCCCCGCGTCCGGCATCAACGGCACCATGGATGTGGCGGTGCGCGGCGGGAAGATCGCCGCCGTCGAGGCGAACGTTCTGCCGAGCAGCGCCGCGGATATCATCGACGTGTCCGGCCGGATCGTCCTGCCGGGGCTGATCGACACACACGCCCATGTTTACAAATATGTCACCGGGCGCTTCGGTATCGATGCGGACATGGTCGGCGTGCAGTCCGGCGTTACGACACTGGTGGACCAGGGCGGCCCGTCCTGCATGACACTGCCGGGCTTCCGCCATTTCGTCGTGGAGAAAGCGACATCGCGCACCTATGCCTTCCTCTCCGCCTATCTCGTCGGCGGCCTTGAGGGGCATTATTATCCCAGCCTTTACAGTCCCGAAGGCGTGAACATCGACGCAACGGTCAAGGCAGCGATGAGTTCGATGATGGCGCTCGGCCTGACGCTGGACCAGGTGGTGCCGATGGTCACGTCCAAACCGGCCGAGCTGCTTCGGCGCTCCGAAGAGATCGGCGCGCTGCTGCCGGGCAGGGAAGCCGATATCTCCGTGCTCAACGACCTGCGTGGACGATTTTTGCTGCGCGACAATGAAAAGAATGAGGTGGTTGCCGAAAGGCTGCTGCAGCCTGCCTTCTGCCTCAGGGCGGGCAGGATGTTCGACGCGATATCGCCGATCCTCCCCAAGGCGGTCGCCGCATGAGCGCGGCAGCTGATCCCAGGCGGCATTGGGCGCTCATCGGCCAGCAGGAACGCGACGCGTGCTATGACAACAACGCCGCCGTTGCCGACAGCGCGGCGCATATCGAGGCGCGCAACCGGCTTTCTACCGAGAGGCGCGCCAGGCCGGGCGCCTTGCTCGACCTCGCCTACGGGCCAGGAGAGCGCAACCGATGGGATCTCTATCCTGGCGCAGCCGCAGCAGCGCCCTGTCTCATCTTCATCCATGGCGGCTATTGGCTGCGCAATTCGCGTGAGCAGTTCGCGATGCTGGCCGATGGCGTCGGCGCGCATGGCTGGTCCGTCGCGATGCCGGGCTATACGCTGGCGCCCGAGGCGACGCTGACGCAGATCGCCGCCGAGATGCACACCGCGATGGATTGGCTGGCCGCTTCCGGGCCGCAGCACGGCATCGGTGGACCGTTGATCGTCTCGGGCTGGTCGGCGGGAGCGCAGCTTGCGGCGCTGCTGCTGTCGCATCCGCATGTCGCGGCGGGATTGGCGATCTCTGGCGTTTACGAGCTGGGGCCGATCCGCGACACGCAGTTGAACGAGCTGCTCCAGCTCACCGAGGACGAAGTGCGCCAGCTCTCGCCGCTGCGGCTTCCCGCGACGCAAAAGCCGCTCGCCATCGCCTATGGCACGGCGGAACTGCCGCCCTTCGTGTGGGACGCGCGCCGCTTCCATGCCATGCGTTCCGCAGCGCACGCGCCAGGCCCGCTCGTGCCCATGGCGGGTGACGATCACTTCTCGATCCTGGACCATCTGCGCCGGCCGGACGGCGATCTGGTCCGCCTCGCGCGCGGCCTCGCCGAGGGGCTGACGCGGTGAGGTTTCAACCCGGTGCGGACGGGCAGGGGGTTGGCGCACGTGTTCCGCGCAAGGAGGACGACAGCCTGATGCGCGGTCGCGGCCAGTTCGTCGCCGATATCCGCATGGCAGGCTTAAGGGATGTCGCTTTCGTGCGCAGCCCGCTGGCGCATGCCCGGATTCGCGGCATTACCGTGCCCGACGCCCACCGCGCCGCAGTATTCACCGCCGCCGATCTGCAAGGGGTCGCGCCGATCCGTGCTGTGTCCGGATTGCGGGCTTTAAGGTTTCCGAACAGCCGGTGCTCGCGAGCGGCAAGGTGCGGCAGGCCGGTGAACTCGTTTGCATGTGCGTCGGGGCGACGCGTGCCGAAGCGGAAGACATCGCCGCCAGCGTGCGGCTCGAACTCGACGAACTGCCGGCCGTCCAGGACATGCTGGCCGCCCGCCTTCCTGATGCGCCGCTCGTTCACGAGCATTGGGGCGACAATGTCTTTCTCGAAACCTTCATCGAAACCGGGTTCGAGGCCGCGCTCGACGCGCCGATCCGCGTCACGCGGGAAATTTCGACCGCGCGCCAATGCATGGCGCCGCTAGAAGGCCGGGGCGTGGTCGCGACCTTCGACCACCGCCTCGATCAGCTCACGCTCTATACCGCGACGCAGATGCCGCATATCGTGCGCAACGGCCTCGCCGATTGTCTCGGCCTGCCGCAGGAGGCAATCCGCATCATCTCGCCCGATGTCGGCGGCGCCTTCGGCCATAAGGGCATTCTGCTGCCTGAGGAGGTCTGCCTCGGATGGTTGGCCCTGCGCTGCGGGCACCCTTTGCGCTGGATCGAAGACCGCCGCGAGCATCTGACTGCCAGCGCCAATTGCCGCGAGCACCATTACCGCATCACCGCCTATGCCGACCGCGACGGACGACTGCGCGGCATCGACTGCGAGGCGACGGTGGATTCCGGCGCCTATTCCTCCTATCCGTTCTCGGCCTGCCTGGAAGCGGCGCAAGTGGCCAGCATTCTGCCCGGCCCTTACGATTTTCCCGCCTATCGCTGCCGGACCTATTCCGTCGCGACCAACAAATGCCCGATCCTGCCCTATCGCGGCGTGGCGAGGACCGGCGTGTGTTTCGCGCTCGAACTGGTGCTGGACGCCATCGCGCGCGAGGCGGGGATCGAGCCGGGCGAACTGCGGCTGAAGAACTTGGTCCGGCCCGAGCAGATGCCGTTCGACAACATCACGGCCAAGCATTTCGATAGCGGCGACTACCCGCAGGCGCTGCGCCGTGCCCTCGACGCCATCGGCATCGATGCGGTGCGGGAGCGCCAGCGATGTGGCGAGCCTGACGGCCGCCTGATCGGCGTCGGGCTCGCGATCTATTGCGAGCAGGGCGCGCATGGCACTTCGGTCTATGCGGGCTGGGGCATTCCGATGGTGCCCGGACATGAGCAAGCCACGGCCCGGCTGACGCCTGACGGTGGGCTGGAGCTGCGGGTCGGCCTGCATTCCCACGGCCAGGGGCTGGAGACGACGCTCGCCCAGGTGGCGCAAGAAATATTGGGGATAGAGATCGGCCGCATCCGCATTGTCCTCGGCGACACGGCGACGACGCCCTATTCCACCGGCACCTGGGGCTCGCGTGCCATGGTCATGGCTGGCGGCGCGGTAGCCGCGTCATGCCGCGAGCTCCACAGCCGGCGAAGCGTTGCCCGGTCGAGGTGGTCGTAATGATTGTGGGTGATCAGGACGGCATCGATCGGCGGCAGATCCGTAAACGCGACGCCGGGGTCATTGACGCGTTTAGGGCCTGCCCAACTCAGGGGGCTGGCTCGCTCCGACCACATTGGATCGACCAGCAGGTTGGTGCCGGCAAGCTGGATCAGCACGGTCGCATGGCCGACCATGGTGATGCTCAACCGGTCGGTGCGCGCAGCCGGCTTCGCCGCGGGCGCGTTCGGCACACGGCTTGGCCAGCGTGAGCGGCCTTCGCCAAACCGCCATCGTAGCAACCGAACCAGACTGCGGTCCGTGCTGGGCTGACCCGGATTGAAGAATCGCACGCCGTCAAAGTGATCGGACGATGCTCCCGTGTAATATCGATTACGGGCCACTGTGCCGCCGTTCACCGTCCACCGCCGAAGCCGTTTGCGTCACGTTCATTTGGTGCCTGAAGATGTTTGATTATGTCCCGCTCGGCCATCATGCGCCGCCGCCATATCGCATTGCGTAAATATCGGCGCGGTCGAGCGCCTCCTCAAGCCGGTGGGATTCAAGGTCGCGATCTCGCCTCAGGCGCGCCCATTTCATTCGAGGAGCAGGAATTGGCCCCTGCGCCCTTGCTTTCGCATCCGGCGAGAACAATTCTAATGAACCCAGGCAGTCCGAGCGTCCGATGTTAGCCGGCTGTCGCTTCCCTAACCAGAATGCACATATCCGTGACCTTTTCCTTCGACAATAGCTATGCGCGCCTGCCCGACCGTTTCTTCGCGCGGATCATGCCGACCGTTGTGGCGGCTCCGCAGCTCGTGCGGCTGAACCGCGAGCTTGGGCTTCATCTCGGGCTCGATCCGGACTGGCTTGCCGGTCCGGAGGGCGTGGCGGTGCTTGCGGGCAACCGCATCGCGGACGGGGCGGAGCCTATCGCGACGGCCTATGCGGGACATCAGTTCGGCCACTTCGTGCCGCAACTGGGGGACGGGCGCGCGATCCTGCTTGGCGAAGTGATAGACCACGACGGGCGGCGCCGTGACATTCAGCTGAAAGGCGCGGGGCCGACGCCGTTCTCCCGCCGGGGAGACGGTCGCGCCGCGCTCGGGCCGGTGCTGCGGGAATATGTCGTCAGCGAAGCGATGGCGGCGCTCGGCATCCCGACCACGCGGGCGCTGGCGGCGGTCACGACCGGCGAGGCGGTCATGCGCGATCGGCCCCTTCCGGGCGCGGTCCTCGCGCGGGTTGCGTTGAGCCACATTCGGGTCGGCACATTCCAGTTCTTTGCGGCGCGCGGCGACACCGACGCGGTGCGCCTGCTCGCCGACCACGTCATCGCCCGGCATTACCCCCAGGCGGCGCAGGCCGAGCACTCCTACCTGGCGCTTCTGAAGGCGGTAATCGGCGTGCAGGCCGAACTCGTGGCCGATTGGCTGCTCGTGGGTTTCATCCACGGCGTGATGAACACCGACAACATGTCCATTGCCGGCGAAACCATCGACTACGGTCCGTGCGCCTTCATGGATGCCTATGATCCCGCAACGGTTTTCAGCTCCATCGACCGCCACGGGCGATATGCGTATAGCCGGCAACCCGGCATTGCGCAGTGGAACCTGGCGCGGCTTGCGGAAACACTGTTGCCGCTCCTGTCCGACGACGCGGCGCAGGCCGTGAGCATGGCGCAGGACGCGCTCGCCGGCTTTGCGGGCCGATTTGAGACGCATCTGCATGCCGGGCTAAGCCGGAAACTCGGCCTGTTTACGCAGCGCGATGGCGACCCCGCGCTCGCGCAAGATCTGCTGAGCGCGATGGCCGAAAACCAGGCCGACTTCACCCTCGTCTTTCGGCGCCTGACCGAGGCGGCGGCCGATCCCGAGCGCGACGACGCCGTCCGTTCCTCGTTTGCCGATCCGTCGGCCTATGGTGTCTGGGCGGCACGCTGGCGGCAACGCCTCGGCGATGAACCGCAGGACCGCGAAGCACGCCGCGCCGCGATGCGCGCCGTCAACCCGATGTATATTCCGCGCAATCACCGGGTCGAGGCCGTCATTGCCGCCGCCACGGAGCGGGGCGATTTTGCTCCATTCGAAGAGCTTCTCGCGGTTCTGTCCAAGCCCTATGAGGACCAGCCGGCCTTCGCCCATTACGCCCAGCCGCCCGAGGCGGATGAGCGCGTCACCGAGACATTTTGCGGGACATGACCGTTTTCGCGCTGTCCGCATTCTCCGGCAGCAACCTCCAACCGCGAAAAGGCTCTGCCAGGTTGTCGGCCGGAGTGTCGCCCATCCGTCTCTGGGATTGGAGCATGCCTCCCCCCTCGCGGCCTGGAACGTTACGTGAAGAGCAGCATGGCATTCTCGATGCCGGTGCGGGTGGGCGCTTCGTCGCCGCCTTTGGCGAGCAGCCGGCATTCGCAGCGCTCATGCAGCGGGCCGGCATGGCGCAGCATCGCCTCGCAAAAGGCGCGGGCGTCGGCGCCGGCAAAGCGCAGGCTCTTGGCCTTGGCGTTGGTGTAGTCGTCCACGCCCACCGCCACGATATAGAGCGTCCCGCGCCGGTCGAGATCGCCATGCCCGAGGAAGCGCAGCAGCAGCCCGCGCTCGGCGGTGCCGATGCGGTTGCGCGCGGTGATGCGGATGGCATTGTCGCCCTGCTCCAGCGGCACGGGCAGGGTTTTCTGCTGCGGCCGCTCGCCTGGCACGCCGATGAACAGCACATCCCGCGTCGCCACTTGCCGGCCGTTGACGGTGATGTCGTAGCCCTCCACCGGGTCGGGGTTCGCCGCCGCTTCGACGATGACGCTTGCGGGTGTGTAGGGCAGCGCCTCGCCATCCTCAGGCAGCAGGATGCGGAACTCCGGCGGGCGGCTGATGCGCAGGAGGTCGAGGATGCTGGCGGGCGCGTTCAGTTCGGCGAGCGCGGCCTTGGCGGAGCCAAGTTCGATAGTGCGGGCGACGATATCCGGGCGGAACAGTTTTCGCGAGAGCTGGGCGGCACGGACATAATCGGCCTCTTTGTCAGCCCCGCGATTGATCTGCCAGCCGATATGCTTGTCGCCGTCGAGGGAGGCGATGTAATAGCCCTGCGGCGTCCACATCACCCATTCGCCGTCCCGGCCCTGGAACAGGGTGACGAGCAGTTCGCGCGTGGCGAGGTTCCACAGCCGCGCGGTCTGGTCGTCGGCGCCGGAAAGCAGGAAGCGGCCATCGGGCGAGGGCGCGACCGCCCAGACATCGCCCTCATGGCCGATGAAGGCGCCAAGCTTCTTGCCCTGGCGGTCATAGGCGGTGATGACGCCCCATGAGCCGCCGGAGATGATGGTTTCACCATCGGGGCTGAAGCTGTAGGCGCGGTGATCATGCCCATCGGTCGGGCCGCGCTCGATGGAGGCGAACACCTGTCCGTCCCGCTGGATGTCGAGAATGGCGTCACGGCCGTAATTCCCGCTCTTGCGGTGCTGGAGCGACCATTCGCCATGCGTGGCGCTCGCGCGCCGCCATTCCACGCCGGAATCTGCCAGCCCCTCACCCCGGCCCTCTCCCCCTGAGAGAGGGGGAGGCGTCGCGCCGTCCGTTCCCTCTCCCGTGGGGAGAGGATGGCGCGTCAGCGCCGGGTGAGGGGAGACGGCATCCGATATTGCATATGGGCGCGGCAAGGCATCCGCCGCCGATGGCAAAGTGAGGGCATGTTGCAGGGGGCCGCGATCATTGTGGGCTTGATAATCCGATGATTGCCCTCAGCCGATCCGCCGCCCATCGGCGGAGAAGCCGACGGCCCAGACCGCCTCCCCCTGCCCACCGAGGGTGAGCGGTTGGCCATCGGGGCCAGGGCGGCGCTGGCCGGGCTTCAGGCTTGTCCCCGGCCCCGATCGGGGATCCCAGATGTGGATCTCGTTATTGTCCCCACCGCCGGTCGCCGCCCAGCGCCCATCCGGGCTGATGGCGGTGGCGAGGACGATATTGTCATGGCCGCGATATATGGTGCTTAGTGGCGGGCGCCGACACCTGTGCCGGACACGATCCGGTATCCCAGATGATCGCGGTGAAGTCGGCGCTCCCCGAAATCAGATGCCGGCCATCGGGCGAGAAGGTAAGGCCGCAGAACGACACTCGCATGGCCCTTGAGCAGCGCCACCAGCCGGCCCGAGGCGAAATCATAGAGGCGGATCGCGTCGCGGTCCTCAAGGCTGCCGCGCCGCCAGCCATTTACCATCAGGCGACAGCGCCATGGCGTAGATCTTGCCCGATCGCCAGCTGCAATCTCGCCGCGAATGGTGCGCACCGTCTTGCCGGTTGCCAGGTCCTACACCCGGATGGTCTTGTCAGCCGAAGCCGAGACGAGCTGCCGCCCATCCGGTGTGAAGGCGATGGCCTTGATCAGCGCCAGATGCCCGCCCGTGTCGAGCATCAGCACCGGCTCGCCCGCCGCTGCCCCGGCCCCGCTTTTGTCCTCAGCGCTCATGCCGCCACCCTACCACGCGCCCGCTCCGCCTCAACCGCCCGCCCACAGCTTCTTGGCGATCCACGAATTCACCCCGGCATAGATGATCCGGAAGGTCGCCTCCGAGCGCGGGGTGACGCCGGTTTCCATCAGCGTCTTCAGCGCCTCGGCGATGGTGTCGCGCACATCGTCGAAGCTTTTCGCCGCGCCGGCATGGTGCCGGTCGAACTCCCAATCATGCACCAGGAAGGCGGGCACATGGCCCCAGGGCGACAGACCCTCCTTGGCCCAGAACCAGCGCGGTACCGAGCCGCCATCGGTGATCATCCGGCCCGGCTCGATCGCCTCGCCGGAGGCGCGGATGAAGCGGAACGGCGCGGCGGTGTCGGGGAGGTATTCGAACCAGTCCGGCCGCTCCCAGCGCAACAGAATGCGGCCCACATTCTCGAAGCGGCCGGCGGGCGTGCCGGCATAATCGGCGGCGATCAGATCGTCGATGATCCAGTCGCGGGTGCGCAGCTCGGCGCTGGGGGTGACGGTCTCGTCGACGCGCTCGCGGCGGGCGACCTTGGCGTCATAGGCGGGGTTGGACATGGGAAGCGTCCTCCTTTGGCGATGGGTTTGCTGGGCGATCAGACATCGGCGGCACCGGGCGCGCTGACGATGCCCCGGCCATTATCGTCGCGCGAGAAGGCGGTGAACACATCCCCGCGCGCGCGCCTTGGCCCGCAGCGTCGCCGCCACGTCGCTTGCCGAGGAGCGGCCGTCGCGGCTGCGCAGCGCCTCCCACCACAGCGCGGCGACGCCCGCCACATGCGGACAGGCCATGCTGGTGCCGCTCTTGAACGCCATGCCCCCGCCCGGCCGGGCCGAGGGGATGCGCACGCCCGGCGCGCACAGCATCGGCGCGGTGTTGGAGAAGAACGCGGTCTCCAGCTTGCCGTCCCGCTGGCCGAGCGCGCCGACCGAGATCATGCCCTCGGCGGCCGCCGGCACGGAGGCGGCGATGCGGATATCGGGGCGGATGCTCTCATTGCCCGAGGCGGCGACGATCACCGTGCCGCTAATCTGGTGTGCGCGGGCGCGGACCATGTCCATCATGGCGTCGAACAAGCGCAGGCTGGCGGTGAATTCCACCAGTGTCGCCGAGGCGGCCTGGCGCGGGTTCCATCGCTGGGCAAGGCGGTCCTGGAAGACGCCGGGGAAGTCGAAGCCGATCGACATCGAGATCACATCGACGCGCGCGTTGATGGCCCAGGACAGCGCCTGAAACAGCGTCTCGGTGGTGCCGCGTCCGCGGTTGTCGAGCGCCTTGCCGATCAGCGCCTGCGTCACGCCGCGCGCCACGCCGATCCGCGAGGCCCCGACAATCGCGGCCGAAGAGGGTGCCGGCGCAATGGGTGCCGTGGCCGTTGCCGTCCCATTCGGCGCCGGGGGAGGCGACCGGTTCGCCCTTCGCCACGCCGGAGGTGAAGTCGCGGCAGGTGAGGCTCACGCCCTGGAAGGCCGCATGGCCCGCATCGATGCCGGTGTCGAGCACGGCGACGCGCACACCCGCGCCGTTGAAGGGCGATGCGTCCGCGCCGATTGCGGCGATGCCCCAATTCGGGGTGCCGGCGGCGTCGGACTGGGCTTCGCCCTCCAGGGCGACGGGGGCGAGCAGGATGGTCGGCATCACCTCGCCGACGCCGCGCACCTCGGGCGCGCGGGTGGCGTCCTCGGCCTCATGCGCGGGCAGCGACACGGTCTCGACCGACGGCTCGGGCAGGGTGTCAGGCTGGAAGCTCTCGGCGGTGCGGGTGGGGCCGAAATCCTCCGCCGAGACGCCGCGCGCGCCGTTTCGGGCCGCGCCCTGGTTCAAATCGCGCAGAACGATGTATTTTTTCATGGCAATGCTCCGTGATAAAAATCGATAGGCCGCGTGGCGGCGGGTGAAACGGCGCCCGGCGCGAGGCGTCAGCCCGCGTCCGGCGGCGGGAGCTGCGCCAGCAGCGCCTCCACATGCGCGACATACGGCGCCATGCCGAGCTTGCGATAGCCGTCCCGCGCCTCGGCGAGCAGCGCGCGCGCCGGCTCATGCGCGCCGTTGGCGGCGAGCAGGCTGCCCAGCTCTTCCGCCGTCGCGCAAATGGCATCGAGCCGGGTGAGCTGTTTCGCGAGCTGGTAGGCCTGAGTCAGGTCTCCGAGCACGCTGTCGAACGCCGCCTGATCGGCGATGCCCTTGGCGATGCGGATGCGTCCCGTCTTCAGCTTCACAGCGATGATGCCCTCGACATCGCCGAGCCGGTCATAGACCGGCAACTCCTCCTCCTGACGGATGCGCAATGCCTCATCGAGATCGCCGCGGTGGACCAGAATATTGGCGATTTGGCCCATGGTGACCGCGCGCTCGCGCACATCGCCGAGCCGGTCAAACACCGCCCGATCAAGCGCACACGAGCCTACCGCCTGCCCGGCGGCCTAACCCCGGCACACCATCCACCTGTCCGAGCGGAAACTGTCCGAACAACCGGGGCCACCACCGTCCGAATTTGTGGAGCCGCTTCTGCTAACGGGTCGTCAGCCAATCCAGCGCGCCGCGCCCCGCCGCTGTGCCGGTCGCAAACACGGCTTGCAGCAGATAGCCGCCGGTCGGAGCTTCCCAATCCAGCATTTCGCCGGCGATGAAGGTGCCGGGGCGCGCCTTCAGCATGAAGCTGGCGTCGATCTCGGAGAATGCCACGCCGCCGGCGGTGGAGATGGCGCGCGCGATGGAAGCGGTGCCGGTAAGCCGGACGGGTAAGGCCTTGATCAGCCCGGCAAGCTCTGCGGGCGCGATCGCGGCGAGCGGCACTTCGCGGGCATGCGCGGCTTCCTGGAGGAGGCCGACGCCCACCGGCGGCAGCTTTGCCTGCTTGCGGAGCCAATTGCCGAGCGACCGCTTTTCGCGCGGCAGCGACAGGCGCCGCTCCAGCTCGGCAGACTCGATATCGGGGCGCAGATCGATGTGCAGCAGGGCCTCGCCCGTCGCCGCTATCGCCTCGCGCAGCTCAGGTGAAAGGGCATAGATCGCCCCGCCCTCTATGCCGAGCCGCGTGATCATCGCTTCGCCGCGCAGCCGCGTGCTCCCGAAGGCGAGTTCCACGTTCTTCAGCGGCTGTCCGGCGTAGCGCTCGCGAAACAGCTCCGACCAAGTCACGGCAAAGCCGCTGTTCGATGGCAGCAAGGGTGCGATGGCGATGCCTTCCGCGCCGAGCGGCTCAGTCCAGCCGCCGTCGGAGCCCAGATTGGGCCAGCTCGCGCCGCCCAACGCCAGGATGGTCGCCTGCGGATGCACGCTGAGCGCTCCGCCTGCCGTGTCGAAGCAGAGCCCGCCATCGCCGTCCCAGCCGCGCCAATGATATCTCGGCCGGAATTGCACGCCCATGCCGTTCAGCCGCCGGAGCCAGGCGCGCAGGAGCGGCGAGGTTTTCAGGCTCTGCGGGAAGACGCGCCCGCTCGATCCGACGAAGGTCTCCTGTCCCAATTCCGCTGAGAAGCTGCGCAGATCCTCCGGCGTGAAAGATTCAAGGGCGTAGCGCAGATGCGGGACCGCTTCCCGGTAGCGCGGCAGGAACGTGTGCGCGGGTTCGCTGTGGGTGAGGTTCAGTCCGCCGCGTCCCGCCAGCAGGAATTTGCGCCCCAGCGACGGCATCCGCTCATACAGCGTTACGGCGGCGCCGCCCCGCGACAACACATCGGCCGCCATCAGTCCGGCCGGGCCGCCGCCGATGATGGCGGCCTGCATCGATGTCTTCTCGCTCATAATGTCCCGCCGCCGCTTATTGAGCCTATGGCCTATCATTTGCGCGCCGGGGCCGAAAGCGGGGATGATCGCGCCCACGCTTCAGTTTTCTTTCGCGAAAGCGTCGCCAACGTCCTATATACGCCGCATGTTTGGACGGCCGCAGCCCCTGGACCCTGGGTGTTTTCGATGAACATCAATGGCACGCATTTTCGTACGATCTGGGCCGCCCCGGATGGCCGCACGGTGGAGATCATCGACCAGACGAAGCTGCCGCACCGATTCGAGACGGTGACGCTGCATTCAGCCGACGATGCGGCGCGCGCCATCAAGACCATGCAGGTCCGAGGTGCGCCGCTGATCGGGGCGACGGCGGCCTATGGCGTGTGGCTCGGCATGCGCGAGGATTGCTCGGATACAGGCCTCGACACGGTCATCGCGCGCCTTGCCGAAACCCGGCCCACGGCGATCAATCTGCGCTGGGCGCTTGAGGTGATGAACCGCTTGTTGCGCCCGCTTCCGCCGGGCGGACGCGCCGAGGCCGCCTGCGCCAAGGCGGCAACGATCTGCGACGAGGACGTCGAGACCAACCGGCGCATCGGCGAGCACGGCGCTGCGCTCATCCGCGAACACGGCGTGCGCAAAGGCGGCGAGCCGGTCAACATTCTAACCCATTGCAATGCCGGCTGGCTGGCGACGGTGGATTGGGGCACCGCTCTTTCACCGATCTATGTCGCGCATGATGCGGGCGTGCCGGTGCATGTCTGGGTGGACGAGACGCGGCCACGCAATCAGGGGGCGGCGCTCACCGCCTATGAGCTGGGCGCGCACGGCGTGCCTCATACGATCATCGTCGACAATGCCGGCGGCCATCTGATGCAGACCGGCGCGGTCGATCTGTGCATTACGGGGGCCGACCGCGTCACCAGCAACGGCGATGCGGCAAACAAGATCGGCACCTATCTCAAGGCGCTCGCCGCGCGCGACAATGCCATCCCGTTCCACATCGCCATGCCCTATTCGACCATCGACTGGAGCATTGCCGACGGTCGCGCGATCCCGATCGAGGAGCGGGACGCCGCCGAGGTGCTCAGCATGACGGGGCGGAACGAGGCGGGTGAGGTGATCACGGTCGACATCGCTTCGCCGGGAAGTCCGGCGGCCAATCCCGCCTTCGACGTGACCCCCGGTCGGCTCATCACCAGCCTCATTACGGAGCGCGGTATTTGCGCGGCCTCGGCAAAGGGCTTGCTCTCGCTCTACCCCGAAAAGGCCGACGAGCGGGCGGCGTAAGACGCGTGCCGCGGCAATCAGGCCAGATGCTGCCCTCCATCGACGCAGATCATCTGGCCGGTGATGGACGGGGTTTGGAGGAGGAAGCGAACCGCTGCCGCGATGTCCTCGGGCGCCGCGCCGTGCCGCAGCAGCGTGGCGGCCTGCTCGGCGTCGAACTCCTCCCTGGACTGATGGATGCTGCGCAGGACCGGGCCAGGCGCAATCGCATTGACCCTGATCGCGGGCGCGAGCGCCTGCGCCATGGTGCGCGTCACCCACCAGAGTCCGGCCTTGCTCGCCGAATAGGAAAAGAACCCAGGCGAGGGGCGAAGCACCCGCTGATCGACGATGTTGATCACATGCCCCATCGCCTCCGGGCGCAAATGGGCGGCAAGGCTCTGCGCCAGCAGCGCCGGCGCCCGCATGTTCACAGTCATGTGCGCTTGCCAGCTCGCATCCTCGAATGATGCGAAGCTGTCATCCAGAAACACCGACGCATTATTGACGAGGCAAGCCGGGCCCCCAAGGGCTTCGGCGCAGCGGGGGACGAGCCCACGCGCTTCGGCGGCATCGGAGAGATCGGCAGCCAGCGTGACCGCCTGCCGTCCCAGCGCGCGGATTTCCCGCGCGAGTTGCTCGGCAGCGTCGCGCGATGTGCGGTAATGCACCGCCACATGCCACCCGTCCTGCGCCAGGCCGAGGGCGATGGTCCTTCCGATGCGCCGCGCCGCGCCGGTCACCAGCGCGACCTTATCTGCCGAATAGGATTGCAGCGAACCGCTCACCCGACCTCCCGCGGTATCCACAACCGCCGACGCATTTCGCTTCGCGCGCCGCGCAAGACATTCTCACAGCTTATCCTCAAAAATCGCGCGCCCGGCACGTTAAAGTAGTTGCATTCCATGAATGCACGCATTAATTGTAAATGCAGAAGCAGGGCAGATCATAGTCGTCGTTCGATGGCCCGGACTGGAAGGTGCTCTCGCCCGTCCGAAGCCAGAGAAGCATAGACCTGAATGGTGCGCCGTGCCGAGCTTAGTATGCGTTGCGTAGCGTAAGTGGACAGGAAGTGAAGAGTCCAGGCTCCGGCCTGTTCTTCGTGACCAGTCCTCTCCCTCTCTAGTGCCCAAAGGCCGGATCCTAGCCCCCATCGGGATCCGGCCGCCCTAGAAATCCGCGGGCCGGCACATTTTTCCTCATAAATATCATTATCCATTTTTGCGCTGAACGACGTCGTGTGACGAGCGTTGCACACAGGCCACGTCTTTCCGCAATTGGGCGGCCACAGGCTCCCACGCAAAAATTGAAACCTTTCCATCGACGGCGCGTTAACCACCCACGGATATTGTGGCGACGAAATGGCTGTCAAGCCAAATTAATCTCCATCAGCACAACCCCTTTTGCAAACGAGATTGCAATGACCGCGCGCCTCGCCCTCTTTGCGACAGCCATGCTGTTCCTGGCCTATGAAAGCCATTTCAGCCCAGAATTCTTCGCAACCACGGTGGAAGGAAGCCTAGCTGACATTTTCGGCGGCATGGAGCAGGTCATCGCCGCCGATAATCAGGCGATCGCCCTGGAGCGCGCGGCCGCGGCGGAAAGCGCTGCCCTCCCCGAGAATGCCGCGCACGGCAACCCCGTCATCCTCGCCGGCTGGTCAGCGACCACGGAAGACCGCAACTTCTAAGCGGTCAGCGTTCGTTATTTTCCTCTTGGCTGCCTTCTTCCCCACGCTCGTCGTTTGAATCACCGTCGTAGCCGCCGCCATTATCTTTTGCGCCCAGGCGCACCGGCGGCATGACAACCTTGTCGCTTGAGCACAGTTTTTCCTGCGTCTCATTGGCGCCGCAAGACTGCAATGCCAGATCGCGGCCGAAGCAGATGCGAAGATCCCCCAGATTTCGGCCCTTGCAGCCGATGCTGATCATGTCCGGCTTGAGCTGGGGATTGGCGCTGACGAATTCGCGTTCAATGTCTGCTGGCGACAGGGTCAGATACGCCTCGGGGTCTTGGAACCGGGATGGAATTTTTATCCGCTCGAAAAGCTGGCGCGCGACCCCGAAATATTCGTCGGGACCTAGCCCGGAACAGGTGCCGTGTTTCCGATATTCGTGGATGATCAGCTTTTTGCTCGGCATCACATCCAGCATCCGCTGAATGACCTCCTCCGGCACCCAGGGGCGCTCCTGGGTGGCGCAGTCCTGCGGCCAGCCACGATTATATTGCGGCCACAGACCGTGCAGGATGAAGGAATAGGCGCGGTCGCCGCTGCATTGCGGCTCGCCTTCGCGGGCATCGGGGTTTTTGGTAGCGCAATAGCTGGGCGACCAGTTGAGCACCAGCGCGTAATAGTCGAACTGGCCGGCCCGGTCCTCGGCTTTCGCGCCTCCGCATGGCGCGGCGGAAATCAGCGCCAGCGATGCCGCCAGGGCCCGCACGAAGTCTCCCATGGGTTCTTCCCTCATCTGGCCTGCTTTGCGTAGGCCGTTGCCACCTCGTCGATAGCACCTTTTAGGGCCGCGTCGAAGGTGACGCCGTTCATTGTCCACGCAGCATCGGCGTGCTCGCCCGTGACGGTCCAATGCGTGTTCCAGTGCGACTCGCCATCGAAATCGAGGACCCCGTAGAGGATGGCGTCGCCGCCAAGGTTCTTCGAGGCCGCGCGCAAAGCCGCGATATCGCCTTTCGTGATCGTGTCGTATGTCACCGCCGTCTGATCAGTCCCCGGCAGCAGCACGGGAATGGCGCGTTTTTTCGACGCGTCCTTGAGCACCTCCCGCTGACCATAGCCGTCGCCCTGGCTCGCTAGCACGTAATTGCCGCGCGGTTCGCTGATGCCGATCCAGACGGCCAGCGTGGGCCGCTCGCCTGTCCATTTCTTCAGGCCCGCATCCCGAAGCGCCGCGTCGAACTTTTCCGCGTCGAACCGCATGCGGAGGAAGTGCGGCCGGTCACGCGTGCCCTGTTCGTCATGGATCGGAAGGTCCTTCATCCGATCCTCATACGTATAGTCGGCGACCAGATCGGCGGCATGCTCAGACACGCTTTCGGCCGCTTTGGATCCCGCGAGGCTGACATCCCCGGTCAGCTTGATCAGCACATCCTCAACGCCAATCCGGAAGCCGCGCATCCTTTCGGATGGCCCCGTACCGGTGACGATGGTTTCCGCCTTGTACAAAGCCTCCGTCCCGACCGGAGACGATTGAGCCGCGGCAAGCCGGGGCAACAGCGCCGCCGCCAAAAAGATCAGAGCCCGCCAAAGCCACACCATGAGAAACCTCCATATGATGAGCACCGCATCGTTGCCTCATGTCGGTGCTTTTCTTGCGCTTGGACAATATTTTATTTGCGCTATTGCGCTTCAGGCATAAGACTTTCAACCGCGCGGCCTTATTGATTTGCGCCTCGCCATCGGAGCTTCAGAGACTGGAGGACGGCCTCATGAATTACAAGATAGAGAAGATCGAAGGTGTGGGCACCAAATATGCCGCGATGCTCGGCAAGGTGGGCATCAAAGGCACCAGCCATCTCTTGCAGCGGGCGGCGACGCGCAAAGGCCGCAAGGACCTTGCCACCGAGAGCGGCATCGACGAAACGCTGATCCTGAAATGGGCCAATATGTGCGACCTGATGCGGATCAAAGGCGTCGGCGAGGAATTCTCCGAATTGCTGGAAGTCGCCGGCGTCGACACGGTTAAGGAATTGGCCAAGCGCCGCGCCGACAATCTTCGTCAAACGATGATGGACGCCAATGGCAAGCGTAAGCTCGTCCGCCAGCTTCCCGGATTAAATCAGGTCGAAGATTGGGTGAAGCAGGCGAAAGCCATCGAGCCGATGATGAAATATTGAAGCCCTGGCGGGCATCAGTTCGCGCCGTCCTGCCTTGGCGACGCTGATCCGCCGCGTGCTCCGATACCGGCGCCAAGGCCTTTCCTCCCGATAAGGGATTATGCGCAAATTTCATTGCTTGTGACGGGGCCGGCGCATACCTTTTACGAGCCGGCTGCGCCTAGCCGGTCTTAGGGGAGGGATGCCGGGCGATGACAAAGATCGCACGTACTTCTCACCAGGCGCAATGTGTCACATCGAGGAGTATTTACATGCGTTTGTTCGGTAAGGTTTTACTATCCACTGCCGCGCTCGCCCTGGCTGGCGCGTTGTCCATGGGCGCCGCTCAGGCCGCTCCCATCGTGGGCAAGGTCGCGGTGTCTTCTCAGCTTGATCTGGTCGCCACGAAGAAGATCGTCCACAAGAAAAAGGTGGTCCACAAGAAGAAAGTAAAGAAGCACGTAGCAAAGCGGGTCCATCCCGGCGGCTGCGGCACCATGATGTACTACGACAAGAAGACAGGCACCTGCGCCAACGCGATGACGAAGAAGACGTCCTGACCGTCAGCATTGAAACAGGAGAATGGCTGGCTCGCCGGCCATTCTTTTGGCCCTCCGACGCCTTGCGCGACGATTGGCCGTTCCCCATAGTCCTGGCTTAGGGCGCATTCGCTGGATGCGAGGACTTAAGGAGATCGTGTGGTGCCCGACCACGCAGCTATCACCGGCAGAGTTGCCGCCACCTGCCTGAAACTGCCCGTGTACGCCTATCGCTATACGCTGTCGCCGCTTATAGGGCAGCGCTGCCGTCACCTGCCGACCTGCTCCGACTACGCGCTCGATGCGATCGACCGCAACGGAGCCTGGCGCGGGTTCTGGCTCACCGCCTCCCGGCTGTCGCGCTGCCATCCATGGGGGACCAGCGGTTTCGATCCCGCTCCGGACATTCGCGCCGAACATCACCCCGTTTGGGCGCCTTGGCGCTATGGGCGCTGGCGCGGCCCCGGCAGGCGCGGCGGCGCGCAAGCGCGCGGATGACCCTGCATGCACCTGAAAGCGGGCAGAACGCCTCCGGGACGGAGCAGGCCAAGGCCGAGCGCGCGACCATCCTGCGGCGCCTCTGGCTGACATTGGAAATGGTCGGCATCTATGTGCTGACGCCACTGGCGGTCTACAGCCTGCTTTATCGGTACCACGTGCCGCTGTTCAAGCTGCTGCCTGCGGTCTTCGCCACATTCATCCTGCTTTTGACGCTCGACCGGAGCTTTTCCTGGCGCGCGACGCTGAAACGCGGCATCCGGCTTCGCGACCTCGCCAGCATAGCCGGCATCTTCGCGTTGGCCGCTCCGGCCATCGCGCTGTTTGCCTATCATGACCGGCCGGACGCCTTCCTGCGATTTCCGCTCCACGCCCAAGGCCTCTGGATCATGGTGATGATCCTTTACCCGCTGATCTCGGTGACGACGCAGGAGATCATGTACCGGGTGTTCTTCTTTCATCGCTACAGGCCGCTGTTTGCCGGTGATCCGCAGGCGATCATCGTGCTGAATGCGGTGCTTTTCTCCTTCAGCCACATCATATTCCAGAGCCTCACGACGCTGGTCATCAGCTTTATGGGCGGCCTGCTCTTTGCGTGGCGCTATCAAAGCTCGCGCTCCTACTGGGCGCTGGTGCTGGAACATGCCCTATACGGAAATATGATTTTCACCGTCGGGCTGGGGCGCTATTTCTATACGGGCGTGTCGAATTTCTAAGCCTGCGGCGCGTCCTGCTGCGATTCAGCAACAGAAATGGAGAGTTTCAGGCACAGGGGTGTTGCGCGCGCATTTTTCCACCCATATGGTGCGATGCAACAGAGTTTGGGCCGCGTAACGCGGAGGTGAGATTATGAGTTGAAGGCCCTTTGCCTTCCTGTCGATTGCGTTGCTGGCAGCCGCCCTGTGTTTGGCGGCGCCCGTCGCGGCGCAGCAGCCCCAGGCGATTCCGGTGACGGTCGCTAAGCCGATCGCCAAGCGCATTACCACTTGGGACGAATATTCAGGGCGCTTCGAAGCCGTCGACACGGCCGCAGTCCGCGCCCGCGTGTCCGGCTTTATCGAGAAGATCCACTTCAAGGACGGCCAGCTCGTCAACGCCGGCGATCTGCTGTTCTCCCTGGACAACCGCGCCTATGAGCTGGCGGTGGAAAGCGCCAAGGCTGACGTCGCCCGTACCGAGGCACAGATTGCAGTTCAACGCGTCCGATGTGGAGCGCGCCGAGCCGCTGGTGAAATCCAAGACGATCAGCGATCAGAGCTTCGATCAGCGCAAAGCGAATTTTGCGATTGCCAGCGCGCAGCTTCAATCCGCCCAGGCGGCGCTCAAGAACGCCCAGCTCAATCTTGAATGGACCGAAGTGCGCGCGCCGATCAGCGGCCGCATTTCGGACCGCAAAGTCGATGTCGGCAATCTGATCGCGGGCGGCCAGGCCGCCTCCACCACATTGCTGGCCACCATCGTATCGCGCGACCCGATCCATTTCCTGTTCGACATCTCGGAGGCCGATTTCCTCCGCTATGCGCGCCTGTTCATGTCGGGGGAACGCGGCTCCTCGCGCGAGGTCAGCAATCCCGTGCGCATCAAGCTGGCGGATGAAGATAAGTTCGTTCACGAAGGCCGGATGGATTTCGTCGACAATCAGCTCAACTCCCGGTCGGGCACGCTGCGCGGGCGAGCGCTCGTGGACAACAAGGAAGACCTGCTGCAGCCGGGCCTGTTCGCGCGGCTTCAGCTGTTCGGCGGCGATGTCGACGCCTTGCTGATCCCGGACACCGCGGTGGTCTCCGATCAGGCCAAGAAGATCGTCTTTGTCGTCGGCGACGACAAAGTCGTAAAGCCCGCTCCCGTGGTGCTCGGTCAGATCTACGAGGGTCTGCGCGTGGTCAAGAGCGGCCTGCGCGCTGAGGATCAGATCGTCATCAACGGGCTGGCCAATCCGGCGGTGAGGCCAGGAGCCAAGGTCGAGCCGAAGCTCGGTGAGATCCAGGCCGCCATGCAATAGCCTCCGCTATCTTAGTTCAATTCGGGCGCACCTATGCCGTTTTCACGTTTCTTCATCGACCGGCCGATTTTCGCGACGGTTCTGGCGCTGATCATCACCATCGTCGGAGTGATCGCCCAGCGAACCCTGCCGATCGCGGAATATCCGGAAATCGCTCCGCCGACGGTTAATATCAGGGCGAACTATCCAGGCGCGTCGGCCGACGTCATCGCTGAAACCGTTGCCGCTCCGATCGAGCAGGAGGTGAACGGCGTCGACGACATGCTCTACATCCAGTCGCAATCGACGGCGGACGGCAATCTGTCGATCAGCGTCGTGTTCAAGGCCGGCACCAATATCGATCAGGCGCAGGTGCTGGTTCAGAACCGCGTGTCCGTGGCCGAGCCGCGGCTGCCCGAAGCGGTGCGGCGGCTGGGCGTGTCCGTGCTCAAGGCCTCGCCCGACCTGATGATGGTCGTGCATATGATCTCGCCGGACGGCTCGCGCGATCAGCAATATATCTCGAACTATGCGACGCTGAACGTGAAGGACGTGCTGACGCGCGTGGACGGCGTCGGCAACGTGCTCGTATTCGGCGCGCGCGACTATTCCATGCGCGTCTGGCTCGATCCGGACCGCGTCGCCGCGCGCGGCCTGACGGCCGGCGAGGTCGTCACCGCGCTGCAGAGCGGCGAACCTGCAGGTCGCGGCGGGCTCGATCAACCAGTCGCCCGCCACATCTCCGGGCGGGTTCACGCTTTCGGTGCAGACGCTGGGACGGCTGTCTTCGCCCGAGCAGTTCGGCGACATCGTGCTGCGCGCCAGCGATGATGGCAAGGTGGTGCGGCTGCGTGACGTGGCGCGCGTCGAGCTCGGCGCGCAGGACTACAACCTGAACGCCTATCTGAACAACAAGACGGCAACCGCCATCGGCATCTTCCAGCGGCCCGGCTCGAATGCGTTGAAGACCTCTGACGCGGTTCTGGCCGAAATGAACAGCCTGTCGCAGAACTTCCCGCCGGGCGTCGCCTTCTCCGTGGTCTACAATCCCACCGAATTCATCAGGTCGTCGGTGCAGGCGGTGATCGTCACGCTTGAGGAAGCGGTCGTGCTCGTCGCGCTTGTCGTCGATCCTGTTCCTGCAAACCTGGCGCGCGGCGATCATCCCGATCCTGGCCATCCCCGTTTCGCTGGTGGGCACGTTCACCGTCATGGCCGCGGTCGGGATTTCCTTCAACACGCTTTCGCTGTTCGGCCTCGTGCTTGCCATCGGCATCGTTGTCGATGACGCCATCGTCGTGGTGGAGAGCGTCGAGCGCCATCTGCGCGAGGGCCTCAGTCCGCGCGACGCCGCCCGCAAGACGATGGACGAGGTGGGCTTTGCGCTTATCGCCATCGCGCTGGTGCTCATCGCCGTGTTCCTGCCGACGGCGTTCATCACCGGCCTGCAAGGCTCGTTCTACAAGCAGTTCGCGATCACCATTGCCGCGTCGACCGCCATTTCCGCCTTCGTTTCGCTCACCCTGTCGCCCGCCATGGCGGCCCTGCTGCTGAAGCCGCATAATGAGCGGGCATCGCGGAACCGCTTCACGCGTATCGCCGGCGCGCCGTTCCGCGTCTTTTTCGGGGGCTTCAACTGGGTCTTCGAGCGGTTCTCGAACGGCTATGGGTGGCTGACCGCGCGGCTGATCCGGCTCGGCTTCATCATGATCGTCATTTATGGCGGGCTGCTCTTCGTGACCTACCATTATCTGGCCACCACGCCGACCGGCCTCGTGCCGCAGCTCGACCGCGGCTATTTCATCGCCGTCTTTACCTTGCCGCCAGGCTCGACGCTCAATCGCACCGACGCGGTGATCCGCAGGGCCGGCGACGTCATCACGTCTCGCCCCGGCGTCAAGGATGCCGTCGCCTTCGTTGGCCTGGACGGCGCCACCTTCACCAATGCGCCCAATGCCGGCGTGATCTTCATCACGCTGAAGCCTTTCGAGGAGCGCACCAAGGCGGGCGTGACGAAGGACACCATCCTCGCCGATCTGCGCAAGCAGATGTTCGCGCTGAGCGAAGCCTTCGTCTTCGTCATCGAGCCGCCTTCGGTGCCGGGCATCGGGACGGGCGGCGGCCTCAAGGGCTATGTGCAGGACCGCGCCGGACGCGGGCTTCCCGCGCTTGAAGGCGCGACCTGGGCGATCGCCGGCGGCGCGATGCAGACGCCGGGCTTCACCCAGGCCTTTACCCTTTTCAACACCCATACGCCGCAGATCTATGCCGATATCGACCGCACCAAGGCCGAGCAGCTCGGCGTGCCGATCAGCCGGGTGTTCGAGGCGCTCTCGATCTATATGGGCTCGGCGTTCGTGAACGACTTCAACATTCTGGGACGCACCTACCGGGTGACGGCGCAGGCCGATAATCCTTACCGGCTGAACCTGCGCGATGTCGCCAATTTGAAAACCCGAAGCACCAGCGGCGACATGGTGCCGATCGGATCGGTCGCGACCTTCACCAACACCACCGGGCCGTACCGCGTGCCGCGCTACAATCTGTTTCCCGCAGCGGAAGTTCAGGTCGCGCTCAAGCCGGGCTTCTCCTCCGGCCAGGGCATCGCTGCGATCGAAAAGCTGGCGGCGGAAAAGCTGCCGAGCGGTTTCGGCTTCGAATGGACCGAGATCGCGCTGCAGGAAAAGCTCGCCGGATCGACGGCGTTCCTGGCGTTCGGGCTCGGCGTGCTGTTCGTGTTCCTCTTGCTCTCGGCGCTGTATGAGAGCTGGCTCCTGCCGCTCGCGGTCATTCTCATCGTGCCGATGTGTATCCTGGCGGCGATGATCGGCGTAACTCTCCGGGGGCTGGACCGGAACGTGCTGGTCGAGATCGGCCTCGTCGTGCTGGTCGGCCTTGCCGCCAAGAACGCCATCCTGATCGTGGAATTCGCCAAGCAGTCGCAGGAGGCCGGCAAGTCCCGCTTCGAGGCCGCGGTCGAAGCCGCGCGCACCCGGCTGCGTCCGATCCTGATGACGTCGCTCGCCTTCATTCTCGGCGTGGTGCCGCTGGTGTTCGCCACCGGCGCGGGCGCGGAGATGCGCCAATCGCTCGGTACCGCCGTGTTCGCTGGCATGATCGGCGTCACCTTGTTCGGGCTGATCTTCACGCCGATGTTCTTCGTGCTGTCGCGCAGCGTCATCGCCGATGACGGGCCGTTTGCGAAGATGGGCCGGCGGCTGGGCTTCGGCGGATCCCCCGAAGCGGAGCCGACGGTCGCGCTGCCGAGCAAATAAGCCAAGCATCCGGTGGCGCTCCGTTTGCATTTCGGCGCTCGCCTCAAAACGGCCAAGCCGCACAACTCGGCGGCCTCGAGACCAATTCCGGAAATGCTTCGGCGCCAGCCAATTTCCAAGATGGGGTGAGAACGGACCCGCCGCTGGTGCTGATTTGATGGTGTTTGCTTTGCGTATCAGAGCGGCTCAACATCCAGACCATACACCCGCTGGCGGGTCACGGCCTTGAGGAGCGCAGCGTGGGGGTAACGATCCCGCAGCAGCGCGGCAATGGCCTGTTGCTCAGCGTCGGGCATCTTGCAGCCGACGATGACGGCGTCCAGTTCCTGGGCGTTGAAGTTGATGTCTTCATGATCGGCTTCCGGATGGCGCCCGGCACCGGAGAAGATCCGCCATTCCTGCTCATGGGCCCAATCGGTCGACTTGATGAAAACCAGCCGCATAAGTGTAGCGCGCGCATCAATGCCTGCCCGGCCGGAGTATAGGGCAGCGAGGTCCGCCGTATTCATGAAATGAGGCAGGTGCTCGCTGTACTGCACCGCGCGTCCGGCTGGCCAGGGACTATCAATGCCCGGAGGAGTGCGGAAACGCAAAACTGCGCCTTTATGTCCATCGGCGTAGTATGCCCACATGAGCACGCTGACGGGGGTTTGCGCCAAGCAGAGTATTTTGTGGCTGCGGGCGGAAACGCGAATGTCCCGGTGAAAGTCGGCGAGGAGCTGGTGGGTTCGTGCGAGGCTTTGCTCAACTGCCGGCTTGAAATACTCCTCCAGCTGCGGACGGGTTAGCTGCTGCGGCGCCTCACGCAGCAACGCGAATGCGGGTTGTACTCCTGGAACGATGAGCGGTGGCCCGCCTCCCGTGTAGCTCTCCCAAAGCATGTCGAGGGTCAGGCGGGTGACTTGCTGAGCGTCGACGTCGAGTTGGAGGTCGAACTGGTTGTCGAAGGGGTCGTTATAGGCGAACGGTGACGACCAGCGGAGCGAGCGGTGTTCGAGCACTAGCTGCGCGGTAGCATTGGTCGTGTATTTGTAGAAGCGGCGCGGATCCTCCGCGACCTGTTCTGGCTGTGGCATGGCCCCCTCCTCCGGAACGTTGCGCCTTCATAGTTGATAGGCTGAGTCGTTGGCCATCACGTTGCTCGCCCTCGCTCCTACCGGAACTCTCAGTCGCGATGCGATGAAACGGCGCCCTCACACTCCGTTGATCCAGGTCTGTTTCGAGGCGGGAGCCGAAATACGCTGTTCGATCTTTGACGTCAGCTGGCCGCGCAAAGGAGAAAGTCGCAGTTTCGCTATCGTCTCTTTTCATCCCTCAAAAACCGGCGGCGGCCGAGACTTCACCAACCAGCGGCCGCCGGTTCATCGTTCGGATGGCGCTCCATGCGGGGTTGAACAGCGGGCGCGATCCGGTGTAAGGCACGTAAAGAGCCGATGGACCGTCTGCGGCAGGCGCGGAGGGCAGAGCGGGGATGGCCCGAATTCCAAATGTCCGCAGCGCTGCCCGATTCCCAGCACATCGCGATCTTCTCGGCTGCGCTGATCGCGGCCGGCGGTTTGGCCGGATTTATCGCGGGGCTGCTTGGGGTCGGCGGCGGGATCATCGTCGTTCCGGCACTGTTCTTTCTGCTTTCGGCGCTCGGCGTCGGCGAAGCCGTCCGGATGCATGTCGCGGTCGGGACCTCGCTCGCGACCATCATCGTCACCTCGCTGATCGCGGCGCGCGCTCACGCCAAGCGCGGCGCTGTCGATATGGCGCTGCTCCGGCAATGGGCGCCCGGCATCGTTTTCGGCGTCCTCGCCGGGTCCGGCCTCGCGCTGCTGATGGATGGCCGGACGCTGACAGGATTCTTCGCCGCGATCGCCCTGGCCATGGCCGTGCAGGTGGGGCTCGGCGACCGGGCCTGGCGCGTCTCGGAGGATTTGCCGCGCGGCCTGGTCGCGCAAGGCATTGCCTCGACCATCGGCGCGATCTCCGCGCTGATGGGCATCGGCGGCGGCGGCTTGAGCATCATGGCGCTGTCGCTCTTCGGCTATCCGATGCGCCGGGCGGTAGGCACGGGCGCCGCTGTCGGCTTTCTCGTCGGGGTGCCCGGCACGATCGGCTTCATCATCGGCGGCTGGGGCAACCCTGAGCTGCCGCCGTTTTCGCTTGGCTATGTCAATCTGCTCGCGGCGGCGCTGATCCTGCCGATGTCGATGCTGTGTGCTCCGCTCGGCGCCAAAGCGGCGCATGCTTTGCCGGTGCGCGGGCTGAAGCTGGCCTTCGCCGCGTTCCTTGCCGTCACCTCGATCCGGATGTTCGCCACGGTCCTGGGCTGACCGGAAAGCCTATTTCAGGCGCCGCGACTTGGCGAACTGGTCGAAGGCAACCACGGCGATCAGGATCAGGCCGATGGTGATCTGCTGGACGTAGGAGTTGACGTTCATCAGGACGAGGCCATTGATCAGCACGCCGATAAGGATCGACCCGATGACGGTGCCGAAGATGCTGCCCACGCCGCCGAACAGGCTGGTGCCGCCGATCACCACCGCGGCGATGACGTTCAGCTCATAGCCGATGCCCGCGACGGCTTCCGACGAATTGAGGCGCGCCGACAGGATGAAGCCGGCCAGCCCCGACAGAAAGCCGATGATAATGTAGACGGACAAGAGCACGGCCTGAACGTTGACGCCGGACAGACGCGCCGCCTCGCGATTGCCGCCCACCGCATAGACCTGCCGTCCGTAGCGCGTGTAACGCAGCACGATATAGGCGACCAGCGCGAAGGCGAGGAAGATGATGACCGGCACGGGCACAGGTCCGATCCGGCCCTGACCCCACCAGCGGTAGGATTCCTCAAAACCGCTGATCGGCCCTGACGCGGAAATCATCAAGGCCATGCCGCGAAAGATCGACAGGCCCCCCAGCGTGACGACGAAGGGAGGCACCTTGAGGCGCGTAATCGCGAAGCCTTGCAGGAAACCGCCGAGCAGGCCGACTGCGCTGGCTCCCATCATGGCGGCGAACCAGCCATAGCCCTCCTGGGCGGCGGCGCCGATGGAGAACGAGCTGGCGGTGCTGCCCTTGGCGATCATCGCGGCGACCAGCCCCGCCACCGCGACCAGCGACCCGACGGACAGGTCGATGCCCGCGGTGAGGATGACGAAGGTCATGCCGATGGCGATCAGCCCCTCGATGGAGATCTGCCGCATCACGTTGAACAGGTTGCGGGAGGAGAGGAAGCTGGGCTCCAGAACCGCGAATATGGCCATCAGGAGGACGAGGCACACCGCCGGAGCGTGCCGGCTCAGCAGCGGAACGATGGAGGTCCGGCGGGCGGGCTCGGGCAGAATCTTGCGCGCGGCGGCGTCGGTCATATCCGGGCCTCGTTGGCGGGCGATGCCGAAGACGGGTCGATGGCCATCAAATGCATCAATGCTTCCTCCGTTGCCTGATCGCGCGGCATGCCGCCGGTGATGCGCCCCTCGCGCATCGTGACGATGCGATCGCTGATCGCCAGCACCTCGGGCAGCTCGGACGAGATGGCGATGACCGCGATGCCCGAGCGCGCCATGGCGTCCAGTTGCTGGTGCACCTCGGCTTTGGCGGCGATGTCGATGCCGCGCGTCGGCTCATCGACGATCAGCACCTTGGGACGCAAAGCCAGCCAGCGCGCCAGCACCACCTTCTGCTGATTGCCACCCGAAAGATCGGCGATATTGGTGTCCGCCGACGCCATGCGGATGTCGAGCGCGCGGCGATAGCGCTCCACCAGTTCGCGTTCGGCGGCATCGTTGACGAACCAGCGGCCCCAGCTCAGATTTTCCAGGCTGGAAATGGCGAGGTTGTGCCGGACGGCCAGATCGAGGAACAGCGCCTGCTGCTTGCGGTCTTCGGGCACGAGGCCGATGCCGTTCCGGATCGCATCGATCGGCGAGCGGATCGTGACCGGCACCCCATCGATGCGGAAGACGCCGCGGCGATGCGGATCGGCACCGAAAATGCAGCGCGCCACTTCGGTCCGGCCGGCCCCCATCAGCCCCGCCAGCCCCAGAATTTCTCCGGCCCGCACGTCGAAGCTGATGTCCTTCAGCAATGTTGCGTGGGGGTTGGCCGGATCGCGCTCGCGCCAGAGCCCTTCCACCGTCATCATCACCGGGCCGGGGGCGCGGGTGTCGCCGAGCCGTGTGAAAAGCTGCGCGCTCGACCGGCCCACCATCATCTTGATGAAATCGTCGATGCCGAGATCGCCGACCTTGCCGCCGCCGACGCGGGCGCCGTCGCGCAGCACGGTGACGCGATCGCAGATCTGCATCACCTCCTGCAGCCGGTGGGTGACGTAGATGATGCTCAAGCCGCGCTGTTTCAGATCGGCGATGATGCGGAACAGCCGGTCCACCTCATGTTCGGTGAGCGCCGAGGTCGGCTCATCCATGATGATGATGCGCGACTTCATCGAGAGCGCGCGGGCGATCTCGATCATCTGCTGCTCGCCGACCGACAAATCGCTGACCGGCATCATCGGATCGAGATCGAGGCCGAGCCGCCCCAGAACCTCGGCGGTCTCATCGCGCATCCGCTTCCAGGCGACGAAGGGGCCGCGGCCGGGCTCGCGGCCGAGGAACATGTTCTCGGCCACGCTCATGGTGGGGATGAGGTTGAATTCCTGGTAGATCGTGACAATGCCCCGCCGCTGCGCGTCGATGGGCGTTGGCAGAGCGACCGGCTCGCCGGCGAGTGAGATTGTTCCCGCATCGGGCTGGTAGGCGCCCGACAGGATCTTCAGCAGCGTGGATTTGCCCGCGCCGTTCTCGCCGAGCAGCCCATGCACCTCGCCCGGCAGCAGCTCGAACGAAACATCGTCGAGCGCCACCACGCCGGGGAAGCGCTTGGAGATGTGGTCCATGCGGAGCAGCGGCTCGGTCATGGTCGGGTCCGTTGATAAAAGTGTGCGGGATGGCACGGCAATGGAACACGCAGGGAACAGCCCTCTCCCAGGGGGAGAGGGCGGCGTGAAGCGCCGGGTGAGGGAGTGCGCCCTATCGATAGTCCGTAACCCCTCACCCTAACCCTCTCCCTGTGGGAGAGGGGACATAGCTAACCCGCTCATTGCCGTTACTGGATCTCGCTCAGCCGTTCCGCCTTGTCGAGATTGTCCTTGGTGATGGAGATCGGCGTGAGCAGCTCCACCTTCGGCTCGGGCTTTTTGCCATCACGAAGGAAGGCCACCAGCTTGTCGAGCGCCTTGGAACTTTGCAGGCCGGGGAACTGCTCGATGGTGGCGGTAAGGCTCCCATCCTTGACGCGGGCGAGCGCTTCCGGCAGGGCGTCGAAGCCGATCAGGGCGATCTTGCCGGACAGGTTGCGCGCCTTCACGGCTTCCATCGCGCCCAGGATCATGTCGTCATTGGCGGCGACGATGACATCGGGCGGGGTTTTCATGCTGGACAGCGCCGCTTCCGTGACGGAGAGGCCCTTCACGCGGTCGAACTCGGCGGTCTGCTCGAAGACGATCTTGTACTTGTCCTTCACCTTGTCGAGCACGTCATGCAGGCCTTTATTGCGGTCGATGGCCGGACCGGCGCCTGGCTGTCCCTGCAAATTCATGATCGTCGCGCCATTGGGGAACTGCTTGATGATCAGATTGGCCTGCGCCTCGCCGCCCTTGGAATTGTCGGCGCCGACATGGCCCAAAAGGCCGGTGACCTTATCCACCCGGCGGTCGATGGTCATGACGGGCACCTTGGCGTCCACCGCCTCCTGAAGCGCCGGAGCCATGGCGTCGACTTCGTTCGGGCTGATGACGATGCCGTCCACCTTCTTGGTGATGGCGGCTTCAACGTCGGCGGTCTGCTTGGTCGAGGAGACCTGGCCGTCGCCGTCGATGATCTCGATATTGCCGAGCTTTTTGGCCTCGGCCTTGATTTCCTGGAGCATGTGAACGAAGAACGGGAACTTCAGTCCGGGCAGCGAGCCAAGGATGACCAGCTTCTTGTCCTCGGCCGATGCGGTGCCGGACAGGCCGGTCGCTAGCACCAATGCGACAGCGGCGGCGGCCCCGATACGTGCCACCCCGCCAGTCTTTCGCGGATTTCTCGACATACGGCAATCCTCCCGAAGTTATGCTTTTGATTTATGGGTTTAGCGGTCAAGATGGTTTGCATCTTCCCCGGGCGATCAGCACCAGACTAAGGCCGGCCTCTCGCCGTCCGTAGGATAAGACGCAAGTCGGCGATCCTCAAAGGAGAAAAATGGCCTGACCACTTTTGGCTTAGTCCGAGGCGAGACCTTGCGATGGACGAGGCGGCGGGAACATGCGCTACTACCGGGTGTTCGACATCGAAATCCCGGAGACCTTCATGGCGCCGCGCTCGTTCTGGAAAGGATATCTCAAGCTTTCGCTCGTCACCTGTGCGGTGTCGATGACGCCCGCCACCACCGACCGCGAAAAGGTCCGCTTCCACACCATCAACAGTGCCACGGGCAACCGCGTCAGGAGCCGCTATGTCGATGAGGAAACCGGCAAACCGGTGGAGGACGAGGACGAGGTCAAAGGCTACGAGACCGAGGAAGGCCGCTATATCACGCTGGAAGACGACGAGGTCGACGCCGTCGGCCTGGAGAGCACGCGCACCATCAACATCGACAAGTTCGTGCCGGCCAATTCCATCGAATGGATCTGGCATGACAAGCCGCATTATCTGATGCCCGACGACGAGGTGGCGCAAGAGGCGTTCTCCGTCATCCGCGACGCCATGGCCGCAACCAAGACGGTCGGCATCTCACGCGTGGTGCTCTATCGGCGCGAGCGGGCCGTGATGCTCGAGCCGCGCGGCAAGGGCATCATCCTTTGGACGCTGCGCTACGGCGACGAAGTGCGCGACGCGAAGGACTATTTCGACAATGTGTCGGCTGAACGCGCCGACCCCAAGCTTGTGGCGATGGTGGGCACGCTGATCGACGATCTCACCAAACCGTGGGACGCCTCGATGGTGAAGGACCCGGTGCAGGCGCGGCTGAAGGAGATCATCGAGATCAAGCGCAAGAAGACCGGCAAAAAGGCGCCCGCGAAGGCAAAGAAGGAGACGCCGGAACCGACCGGCAATGTGGTGAGCATCATGGATGCGCTGCGCAAGTCGATCGAGCAGGAGAAGAAGGGCAAGCGTTAGGCCGATAGGGTCTGCGCGGTCCCGCAGCATGAGGAAGCGCCGCAGTTATGCCGGATTCCCTGCCTACCGGTGGTTGATGGATAGGTGGAATGTCGAGAGCCGCCGCTTGGGCGGCACCGGGCGCTTATCAGCGGTCCTGGCCCTCGCAGGGCTGTTGTTGCTGCCCGTGGCCGGTATCTCCGGCGAAAAGCCCGCCGACAAGCCGGGCGCAGTGTGGCCGGTAGCCGTGCAGGCGCATTACCTCTTGCGCTACGCCGGCATAGAGGTTGGCAAATTCGACATGGAGTCCAACACCGCGCTGGACAGCTACTCCCTTTCCGGCTCCGGCAAGGTTTCCGTATTCTTCGGCTCCGTCATCTGGTCCGGCTCCTCCACCGTCTCCGGCAGCATCGAGGTCGGCACGCCCGCCCCCAAGACCTATGCCTTCAATTGGCGCAACAACAAGAAGCGCGGCATTATCCGCATGGGCTACGAGGACCACGTTGCGACGCAGGTCGTGGTCAAGCCCACGAAGCGTGTCCGCGCCGATGCGGTGCCCCTGACGCCAGCGGACAAGGCCGCGCTCGATCCCGTCTCGGCGATCATGATGCTGACGAAAGCCGACGGGCGCCCGCCCTGCGAGCGCAGCGTGGGCATCTTCGACGGCAAGCAGCGCTATGACATCGTTCTCACGCCGAAGCGTCTGACGCGGGTGCCGCCGCCATCCGGCGGCGCGCCTTCGGAGGTCGCCTATGTCTGCCGGGTCATGTATGTGCCTGTCGCCGGCCACCGTGACGACGCCTCCACCCGGAACTATGCCTCGAACCGCGACGTGGAGGTGGTGCTGCGGCGCATTCCGGGCTCGCAGATGCTGATCCCCTATTCCCTTACGATCCCCACGGCCTGGGGGACCGGATCGATGGTGATGAAGCGGATCGAGGTGACCACGCCAACGGGCGCTAAGATCGCGTTTACCGACTGACGGGCCGATCACGCTACGCCGCGTGCTTGCGCTTGCCTCCGTCCAGCGGCACTGCCGCCGTCCAAAAATCCTGCCAGGGGTCCGCGTCGAGAGCGGCGAGCCTGGGCAGCGCGTTGATCACCGTATAAAAACTGGGCCCGATGGTGGGGCCGAGTTCCTCCCAGCCCAGCGGCATCGAAACCGCGGCGCCGGCTCTGGCGCGCGTCGAATAAGCGGCGACGGCAGTCGAGCCGCGGCCGTTGCGCAGATAGTCGATCAGGATCTTGCCCTGGCGCTTGGCTTTGCTGACGGTCGCAACGAAACGGTCCGGGCTGTCCGCGGTCATGGCGTCGGCGATGCCCTTGGTGAACGCCTTCACCGTATCCCAGCGGGCTTTCGGCTTCAGCGGGGCCACCACATGCAGGCCTTTGCCGCCGGATGTCTTGACGAAGCTGGCCAGCCCCGCATCTTCAAGGCGCTGGCGAACTTCGCCCGCTGCCGCGATCACCTGCTCCCAGCCGACACCCTCGCCCGGATCGAGGTCCATGATGATCATATCGGGACGCTCAAGGTCGCCCAGATGCGAACCCCAGGGGTGGATCTCCAGCACCCCGCCCTGGACTAGCCCGATCAGGCCCGGAAGGCCGTCAATGGCGACGATCGTCTCGTCGTCCTCGGGATCGTGCGCCTTAAGGATGTCGCTGCTCTGGCCGCGCCAGGCGTGCTTCTGGAAAAAGCACTGCGAACCGACGCCATCGGGGCAGCGCAGCAGCGCCAGCGGCCGGTTGACGATGAACGGCGCGATGCGGGTCCATACTTCGGAATAATAGTCGGCGAGGCCCTGTTTGGTGACGCCGTCCTCCTTCCAATAGACCCGGTCGGGATGGGTGAGCCGGATGGCAGGTGAAGCCGCCTGCTCCGGTGCCGTCCTGGCCGATTCCCGGACAACCTGATCGGCGCCCTTGTCTTCGCGCAGGCCGCGGAAGGAGGCGTGGCGAACGACGCCGTCGGCCGTCCAGCTGCTGAATTCGACCTCCGCGACAAGCTCGGGACGCACGAATTGCGCCTGATGCGCTTCCTCATGGGTGAGTTTTCGCGCGAACGGGCTTTTCGCGATGCTCATGCCTTCCAGGCGGCGGAACAGCTCGGCTGCCACCTTGTTGGTGAAGCCGGTGCCGACGCGGCCGGCATAGTTCAGCTTGCCTTTGTCGAAATAGCCCAGCACCAGCGAGCCGATGGCGCGCGCCGCGGTGGTCGAGGGAACATAACCCGCGACGACGAATTCCTGCCGTTCCGAACATTTGGACTTGATCCAGTCCTTGCCGCGCCCTGACCGGTAAGGCGCATCGCGCAGCTTAGAAACGACGCCCTCAAGGCTGAGCCGGCAGGCATGGCGGAGCACAAGCTCGCCGTTTTCCTCGAAATGCTCGCTATAGCGGAGGGCGGGCGGCGCTTGCGTCAGCAAGGTCTTCAGCAAGGTTTTGCGTTCGATGAACGGGGAGGACCGCAGATCGTGGCCATTCAGATAGAGCAGGTCGAAGGCGCAGAACACCATCCGGTCGGTGCGGCCGGCGGAGAGATCGGCCTGAAGCGATGAAAAATCGGAAGCATTGGCGGCGCCCTCAACGATCACCTCGCCGTCTATGATGGCGCTCTCCATCGGCAGGCTGGCAAAGGCGTCGCTTATGGCGGCGCCGAACTTCTCGGTCCAGTCCAGGCCGCTGCGGGTCATCAGCGTCACGCGCCCCGAGCGGATCAGCGCCTGCAGCCGGTAGCCGTCGAATTTGATTTCATGCACCCATTTTTCGCCGCCCGGCGGGCGGCTCTTCAGCGTGGCCAGCGCAGGTGCGACGAAGCCGGGAAAGGCGGCCTTCTTCGCCCCCTTCGGCAATTCGCCGGCGGCGGGCTTGGCGATCTTTCCGGTCTTGGACGACCAGCCGGGCGCCTCGCCGGCCAATTCCTCCACCAAGCGGCCCGTCTTCACCGATTCCGGCCGCTCTTCGGTGATATCGGGCGCGTCGGCGTCGCGCGAGTACTCATCGTCGCCCTTGATCAGCAGCCAGTTCTCGTTGCGGTCGCGCGGCTTTTTTGCCATGCGCACCAGATGCCAGCGGCCGTGCAGCTTTTCGCCATGCAGCTCGAAATCGAGATGTCCCTTGGCATAACCTTTCTTGAGGTCGCCGATGGGCGACCAGCGGCCGCGATCCCAGACGATCACCGCGCCGCCGCCATATTCGCCTTTCGGGATGGTGCCTTCGAAATCGCCATATTCGAGCGGATGGTCCTCGACGTGAACCGCGAGCCGTTTCTCGCCGGGTACCAGGCTTGGCCCTTTCGTGACGGCCCAGCTTTTGAGAACGCCGTCCATTTCGAGCCGCAGATCGTAATGCAGCCGGCGGGCGGCATGCTTCTGGATCACGAAGCTGTCGCCAGCGGACGCTTGCGCCGACTTGCCGCGCGGCTCCGCCGTCTTCTTGAAATCGCGCTTCTTCCGATAGGTGGTCAGTGCCATCAGCTTGCCTTGCGGCGGGGCGCGGCTTCGGCTTTCTTCCGCTTGCCGGCCTTGGCCTTGGTGGTTTTGGGAAGAGGCTTTCCCGCCGCCTCGGCGCTTTTCTTCAGCGCGTCCATCAGGTCTACCACCTTGGTTTCCTTTGGCGGCTTGGGCGGCTTGAACTCGCGTCCGGCGATCTTGGCCTTCACCAGCTCGCTCAGCGCCGCCTCATAGCGGTCATCGAACTCGCGCGGATTGAACCTGCCGCTTTTGGTGTCGATGATATATTTGGCCAGATCGAGCATCTCGCCCTCGATCTTCAGATCGGGTATGTCGTCAAACACCTTCGAGGCGGGACGCACCTCATAGTCAAAATTGAGCGTGTTGGCGACGATCAGCGGCCCTTCGGATCGCAGCAGCAGCGTCCGCACGCGACGGAACAGCACCGCCCGGCCAAGCGCCGCAACCTTCTTCCGCTCCATGCCCTCGCGGATCAGCGCGAAAGACTCAGCCCCGACTTCATTGGTGGGCGCGAGGAAATAGGGCTTATCCAAATATACGGTGTCAATGCTGGGATAGGGGACGAAGGTCTCGATGCGGATGGTCTTGTCGCTTTCGGGGATGGCCGCGGCGATCTCGTCCGGTTCAAGAATCACATATTGGCCCTGGGCGACCTCGTAGCCCTTGACCTGGCTTTCGCGATCGACCGGCTTCTCGCTCTCCTCATCGACGAATTGCCGGCGGACGCGGTTTCCGGTCTTGCGATTGATCGTGTGGAAGGAAATACGCTCGGACGTGGTTGCAGCGGAGTAAAGACCAACCGGGACGGAAATCTCCGCAATCTTGACGAAGCCCTTCCAATTTGCCCGGGGCGCCACGATACCGAACTCCACTGCTACCAGACCCATTCCCAATTCAATCCGGAATGGGTTACAATTCTTTGCCTGCCGCGCTTCTTATCCAAAAGCCGCGCAACACCTTTCAGGAAGCGCTGCGCGGGCTTTAACGCCGGAAATTCCAGGATGTTCCGGCGCCGCAGGGCCAATAGCGACAGGGTAGCACACAGATGGCCGAACGATTCACGCAAAAAAGGCCGGAGCTGCGTCACGCAACCCCCGGCCAAGCCGGTCCGGATCGCGAGGCTTAAGCCGCTCTTTGCGAATCCGCGCGGGCGAACAGCGAGCCGATGATGCCGGACAGGCCGGTACGCCGGTCTTCGTCCTGCGCCCGGCTGGTAAGCCGGCGGCGCCGGATTTCGCCGGCGAGCGCCCGGTAGGGGTTCGACATCGCCGTCTCGTCCATCTTGCCTTTGGAGATGCGGTAAAGAATGGACTGCATCGGCTGGCGCGTCCTGTTCTCGATCGCGCCGAGCGCGAAGATGGCGATATAGGGCAGCATGCGCTCCAGGATGTGGGGCGGGAGAGGCAGCACCTTGGCGCGGTTGCCGATGATCTTGCGCAGATGCGCCGGGTTCGGGAACAGCGTGGCAAGGATCGCATGGCCCTCCGCCTCGACCTGCGGATGGCCGAAAATGCCAGGATCGGCCAAATAGCGGTCATTGCGGCGGCTGCCAAGGAACTCAAGGAAGTAGAGCAGCCCCTGCGACGTTTCGGTGCGCCGCGTAATGCTCTTGATGACCGGGGGAAGAAAATAGCGAACCACCTGCGCCATGAGCTCGTCATTGACGCCGAAGGCTGCTCCCATATTTGCGAACACCCTTCCCCCCTGGGCGCTGGCTATGGTGCGGAAAAGTCTCATCCGGTTTCTCTCGTAATGCCTGCGTGAGAGACGCCTCTGGCGTCTCCGAAACTCAAATCGGACGCAAGACGCAATAGCCGAACGCAACTGAACTGATGGCTGCACGCAATCGGTGGACAAACCACCCACGAATGCGCCAGCCCAAATGCGGGCTGCCGCGAATCATGATCATGAAGAAAGTGTAAACGCGTTTCTTGCACGCGAGGTGCTGTTGCCAACGCAATCCACAGCGTCGGCGTGCATTGGTGCCACGACTGTTGCTCATGCGTGACAGCGAGGCCCCGCGAGACCGCCCGGATCAATTCAGCTGAGTGATGCCGTCCGAAAATCCGGCGAGCGAGATCGGCACCCCGATGCCGAATTCGGGGGTCTGGAAGATGATGAACACGGCGCTTTGCCCGGTCTTCATCTTGGAGACGAGATCTTCATTGGCGACCACTTCCGCCACGCAGCCGACCGGACCGCATTTGAGGAAAGGCGCATGTCCGACATCGACATTGTCGATCTTGAGGCCAAGGCCCGTCGGCAGCAGAACGCCCAGAGGCGCCACCACCCGCAGGATGCGCGTCTTGCCGTCATAGGAGCGCAGAAAGATGACCGTGAGCGAGATGTTCGGCCGGTCTTCGGCCTTTACGCTCTGCACCAGCGCGCATTTTTCCTGTTTCGCGCCGGGCGGCTGGCCGCAGCGAAGCTGCCAGGAGCCAAGCGTCGCCTTGATCTGGCTGGAGCTGAGCTCCGGTCCGGCGGCTTTGGCTGTGGTCGCCGCCTGCCAGAAGAGCACCGCCGCCGCAAGCGCTAGATAAGACTTGATCGCTAACACGTCTCGCTGTCCCGCTGTGAATAACTGGATAACCGCTACCGTGTAGCATGGGCTTAAACCCGCGAACCGGCCTAGGTCAACATCCTAAAGCGGAGCGCCAGCCCTCAGGGAGGATTGAGGCCAAAATGAGACGCCGGTTCGCACAAAGGCGGGGGGCGGCGTTTCCGCCGCGCGAAAATATGTCGCGAATGCGGGATGCGCTTTTCGGCTGCAGGGATGTTGTATAGGTGGGCGAAACCGGAATAAGAAGAGCGCGCGGGAACGGGCGGCAATCGCCGGATGAGCCTCGCCCGCGTCGCTGCCTTCAGCAAAGAAAAAGCTTTCGAGGTAAATGGATGATGCTGATGAGCGTATCGAGGATTGCCCGCGTGGCCGGCGCGGGGCTGGCCCTGACCATGCTGCAGACCGCCCTCGCAAATGGCCGGCGAGGGGCTTCCCCACAACTGGCAGCTCGGTTTCCAGCCGGCGATGACGGCCGTGGCGCAGCAGATGCACGATTTCCACACGCTGGTGCTGGTGATCATCACGCTGATCGTGGTGCTGGTCATGGGGCTGCTCGGATGGGTGATGTTCCGCTACAATGCGGCGGCCAATCCGGTGCCGTCGAAGACTGCGCATCATACGCTGCTTGAGGTGGCCTGGACCGTCGTGCCGGTGCTGATCCTGCTGGTGATCGCTATTCCGTCGTTCCGGCTGCTTTATGCGCAATATGATGCGCCCAAGCCGGATCTGACGATCAAGGTGACCGGCCATCAATGGTACTGGAGCTATATCTACCCCGACAATGGCGGCTTCGGCTTCGATTCCCTGCTGGTCGAGGATGCCGATCTGAAGCCGGGACAGCCTCGCCTGCTGGCGGTCGATAATGAGGTGGTGGTGCCGGTCAACAAGGTGGTTCATCTGCTGCTGACCTCCGATGATGTCATCCATGATTGGGCCATTCCGTCCTTCGGTTTGAAAATGGACGCCGTTCCCGGGCGCAATCATCTGGAATGGTTCCGCGCCACCGAGCCCGGCGTTTATTATGGCGAATGTTCGGAGCTTTGCGGCGGGCGCCACGCATTCATGCCGATTGCGGTGCGGGTGGTGAGCGAGCAGGACTTTGCGGCCTGGGTGGCCCAATCGAAGCAGAAATTCGCCTCCAGCATGCCCGATCAGGCAAAGACCGCCGCGCAAGGCGATGCCGACATCACCGGCCGGGCGCAGGCTCGTGGCCAGCGAACAAGATTAGATCTGACGATATTTGGCTGTCGCACGCGGGATCTGAAACCTCGCGCGAGCCATAGAAAGAAGAAGGAATGGATCATGGCGACGAAAGCTGAGGGCGGTTATCACGACGACCACGCGCCAGGGTTTTTCAGGCGCTGGTTTTTCTCCACCAATCATAAGGACATCGGCACGCTCTATCTGATCTTCGCGGTCTGCGCGGGTATCGTCGGCGGTGCGCTCTCGGTCGGCATCCGGATGGAGCTGCAGGAGCCGGGCATGCAGATTTTCTCCAGCCCGCACATCTATAATGTGTTCGTCACCTCGCACGGGCTGATCATGATTTTCTTCATGGTCATGCCGGCGATGATCGGCGGCTTCGGCAATTGGATGGTGCCCCTGATGATCGGCGCGCCGGACATGGCCTTCCCGCGCATGAACAACATCTCCTTCTGGCTGCTGCCGATGTCGTTCACGCTGCTGATCCTGTCGCTCTTCGTCGAAGGCGATTCGGGCGGCCAGGGCTTCGGCGGCGGCTGGACCATCTATCCGCCGCTCTCGACGACCGGGGCGCCCGGTCCGGCGATGGATTTCGCCATTCTGGCGCTGCATCTGGCGGGCGCCTCCTCGATCCTGGGCGCGATCAATTTCATCACCACCATCTTCAATATGCGCGCGCCGGGTATGACGCTGCATAAGATGCCGCTGTTCGTCTGGTCGATCCTGGTCACCGCGTTCCTTTTGCTGCTGGCGCTGCCGGTGCTTGCCGGCGCCATCACCATGCTGCTGACGGACCGCAATTTCGGCACCACCTTCTTCTCGCCGGCGGGCGGCGGCGATCCGCTCCTGTTCCAGCATCTGTTCTGGTTCTTCGGCCATCCGGAGGTCTACATCCTGATCCTGCCCGGCTTCGGCATGATCAGCCATGTGATCTCCACCTTCTCGCGCAAGCCGGTATTCGGCTATCTCGGCATGGCTTATGCGATGGTGGCGATCGGCGTGATCGGCTTCATCGTCTGGGCGCATCACATGTATGCGGCGGGCATCAGCGTCGATACGCAGGCCTATTTCGTCTTCGCCACCATGGTGATCGCGGTGCCCACGGGCATCAAGGTGTTCTCCTGGATCGCCACCATGTGGGGCGGCTCGATCAGCTTCAAGACGCCGATGCTATGGGCGATCGGCTTCATCTTCCTGTTCACCGTCGGCGGGGTGACCGGCGTCGTGCTGGCCAATGCCGGCATCGACCGGGCCTTCCAGGACACCTATTACGTCGTGGCGCATTTCCATTATGTGCTGTCGCTCGGTGCAGTGTTCGCGATCTTCGCCGGCTGGTATTACTGGTTCCCGAAAATGACCGGCTACACCTATTCCGAATTCCTGGGCAAGCTGCACTTCTGGGTCACCTTCATCGGCGTCAATCTGGTCTTCTTCCCGCAGCATTTCCTCGGGATGGCCGGCATGCCGCGCCGCTACGCCGATTATCCGGCCGAGTTCTCAGGCTGGAATTTCGTGTCCTCGATCGGCTCCTATATTTCGGCGTTCAGCGTGCTCATCTTCCTGTTCGGGATGGTCTACGCCTTCATGCGCAAGGAGAAGGCCGCCGGCAACCCATGGGGTCCGGCCGCCACGACATTGGAATGGACCTTGCCGTCACCGCCGCCGTTCCATACGTTCGAGGAGCTGCCGCGCATTAAATAAGCCATGCCCGGCGGTTCTTGGACTGCGCCGGGCCGCCTCGCGCTTACCGCGCGTGGCACCTCGTTTCATCCGCCGCGCGGGTTCGCCCGCCCGGCAATAAGGCGGTTCGACATGACCGATATCAGCGCCAGTGCCATGCCAGCATCGCCAGCCGCCTCAGCCGCGAGCCAGGGCGACCCTCAGGGATTATCTCGCGCTGCTGAAGCCGCGGGTCATGTCGCTGGCCATCTTCACGGCACTTGCCGCCATGGTTGCCGCGCCCGGCACGATGCATCCGCTGATCGGATTCACCGCCCTCATCTTCATCGCGCTCGGCGCGGGCGCGGCGGGCGCGCTCAACATGTGGTACGACGCCGATATCGACTGCCATCATGAGCCGCACCGCAATGCGCCCGATTCCGCGCAACCGGGTGCCGGCGGACGAGGCCTTCACCTTCGGCCTGGTGCTCGCCATCGGTTCGGTGTTCTGCCTCGGCGTTCTGGTGAACTGGCTGGCGAGCGGCATTGCTGGCGTTCACCATCGCCTTTTACATCCTCGTCTACACGATGTGGCTGAAACGCCGGACGCCGCAGAACATCGTCATCGGCGGTGCGGCGGGAGCCTTCCCGCCGATGATCGGCTGGGCTGCGGCGACAGGCACGATATCGCTCGAAAGCATCTTGCTGTTCGCCATCATCTTCCTTTGGACGCCGCCGCATTTCTGGGCGCTCGCGCTCTACCGTTCGCGCGATTATGAGCGCGCCGGCATTCCGATGCTGCCGGTCGTCGCCGGCAAGGATGAGACGCGGCTCGCAAATCCTGATCTATTCCGTGCTGATGGTGGCGTCGGGCATATCGCCCGCATTCGTCGGCCTTGGCGGTCTGGCCTATCTGGCGGTCTCAAGCGTTCTGGGCGCCGTGTTCCTTTATTTCGCCGCGATGGTCTACCGGCGACGTGAAGGGCCACGCGGCGGACCAGGCGGCGCGCAAGCTGTTCACCTATCTCGATCTTCTATCTGTTCGCGCTGTTCGCGGCATTGCTGCTGGAACATCTGCTGGGGTGGGTCTGATGCCGGATACCCTTCCACCGGAGGGGATCGTGCTCTCGCCGAGGAGAAGCGGCGCAGGCGGCGGACCCGCTCTCTGGCGATCGGCTGGGGACTTGGGCGCGCTCGCGCTGCTGTTCTTCCTGGTGACGCTGGTGCGGCTCGGCGCCAATGTCGGCAGCCGGCCGTTTTGAGACAGTCCCGATGACCACGCCGCACTCCGAAATACCTCCGCGTAAGGCCGCGCAAGCGCGAATCAGCCGCGTCGCCGCCATGCTGGGCCTGCTCGGCGCTCGGCATGGTCGGGCTGTCTTTCGCCGCCGTGCCGCTCTACCGCATCTTCTGTCAGGCGACCGGCTATGACGGCACGCCCAGGCGCGCCGCCGCCGCGTCCGCCGCGAGCATCGACCGCGACATCACCGTCCGTTTCGACGCCAGCGTGTCCTCGGCGCTAGGCTGGAAATTTCAGCCCGTGCAGCGCGCGCTGCGTTTGAAGATCGGGGAAAACGCGCTGGCTTTCTTCACTGCGGAAAATCTGACAGCAGAGCCGCTCACCGGCACGGCGACCTTCAACATCACACCGGAAATCGCGGCCAGCTATTTCAACAAGGTGCAGTGCTTCTGCTTTACCCAGCAGCATCTGGCGCCGGGGCAAAAAGCCGACCTGCCGGTCTCCTTCTTCATCGATCCGGCGATCGTCGACGATCCGGACGCCAAAGACGTCAGCGAAATTACCCTTTCCTACACATTCTTTAAGGCTAATAAGCCTGATGCCGCGGCCGCTGCCGTCTCCGGCAAGGGCGCGGCATCAAGCCCGTTTGAAAATACGGTGCCGCCCGGATAAAAGGGCGTCAAACCGGTCTCGCGGAATCAAGGAACACCTCATGGCGGATTCTCACGCTAAACATCACGACTATCATCTCGTCGATCCCAGCCCATGGCCGCTGGTCGGCGCCGTGGCGGGGTTCGCCATGGCCATCGGCGCGATCGCGTGGATGAAGAGCGGTAGTGGCGGCGTCTTCGGCGTCCAAGGCCCCTGGCTGTTCGCCGCAGGCTTCATCGGCGTGCTGACCACCATGTTCTTGTGGTGGCGCGATGTGATCGACGAGGCCGAGCACCGGCATCTTCACACGCCGGTCGTGCAGATGCATCTGCGCTACGGGATGATCCTGTTCATCGCCTCGGAGGTGATGTTCTTCGTCGCCTGGTTCTGGGCCTATTACGATGCCGCGCTGTTCCCGGCCGATGTGCACCATATCGCCGGCACCACCGAGCTTATGGGCGTCGTCGGCCGCGACGCGGCGACTGGCGGAAAATGGCCTCCGGTGCCGACAGGCTGACGGGCGGTTCCTGTCCACCTTCAATCCTTGGGCGCTGCCGCTGGTCAACACGCTCATTCTGCTGACCTCGGGCACGACCGTCACCTGGGCGCATTATGCGCTGCAGGAAGGCAACCGGCGCGGCCTGATCTGGGGCCTGATCCTGACCATCATTCTCGGCATGATGTTCACGACCTTGCAGGCCTATGAATATCTCCACGCCAAGTTCCAGTTCGCCGGCCACATTTACGGCTCGACATTCTTCATGGCGACAGGTTTCCACGGCTTCCACGTCATCGTCGGCACCATCTTCCTGATCGTGACGCTGTTCCGGGCGCTGGCGGGGCATTTCACCGAGAAACAGCATTTCGGCTTCGAGGCGGCCGCCTGGTACTGGCATTTCGTCGACGTGGTGTGGCTGTTCCTGTTCGTCAGCATCTATGTGTGGGGCGCCGGGACGCCGCTGGCGGAATAGGCGGCGGCGCCTTCAACCAAGCAGCAAGGCGGTGCCGCGCCCGCCTTTGGTCCATTTGATGAATGACACCAGCGGCCAGTCCTTCGCGCCGGTTTCGCCCTTCTATGCGGGGCTGATGGGACGGTGCCCGCGTTGCGGCATGGGGCGGCTGTTTGCGGGCTATCTCCAAGTCAGGCCGCGCTGCCCGAATTGCGGCCTGGATTTCGATTTCGCCAATTCCGGCGACGGACCGGCGGTTTTCATCGTTCTGATCGCCGGATTCATCGTCACCGGCGCCGCGCTCGCGGTGGAGGTCGCCTACCGCCCGCCGCTCTGGGTGCATGCCGCGCTCTGGCTGCCCTTGGGTCTGGCCTTGCCGCTTCTGCTGCTGCGGCCCTTCAAGGCGACGCTCGTGGCGCTGCAATATAAGTACCGGGCCGGCGAGGGCCGCGCGGATGACGATGAGCCCGAGGAGTTGTGAATGGCCTATCGCGGCTTTGGCGCTGCCCTTCATCATGACGCTGATCGGCGCGCTGCTGCTGATCGGTCTGGGCAAATGGCAGCTCGACCGGCCGCGAATGGAAGCTTGGCATCATCCAGCGGATCGACAGCCGCATTCACGGCGAGCCGGGTTCCCTCGACGCCGCGCGGACGAGCTGGCGGCAAAGCCACGACATCGAATATACCCGCGTGCGGCTGGCCGGGCGCTTCCTGCACGATGATGAGCGCTATCTCTATGCGATCGTCGACGGCGGTGCAGGGCTGGAAGGTGATCACGCCGCTTCAAACCGGCAATGGCGACATCGTGCTGGTCGATCGCGGTTTCGTGCCGGAAGAGCTGAAGCTTCCGGCCACCCGCGAACGCGGCCAGATGCGAGGCGTCGACCGAAATGATCGGCCTTGCGCGCATGTCCGAGCGGCAAGGCTGGTTCACGCCGCGCAACGATGCCGCCGCCAATCGCTGGTTCTGGCGCGATGTGCCGGCGCTGATCGCCTCGCTGCCGCCGGATCTGGCCGCCAAAGCTGCGCCTTTCATCGTCGAGGCGCAGGCGGCGCCTGTTCCCGGCGACTGGCCGCGTGCCGGGGTGACCATGCTCAACATCCCCAACCGCCATCTCGAATATGCGCTGACCTGGTTCTCGCTGGCCGTCACGCTGCTCGCCGTCTTCGCCATTTACGCCAGAAACCGCCTCGCATCGGCGGGCAGGGCACGCGCCCGACGCCGATATTGCCGAGCGCGGGTCCAGCGTATAGTCTGCCGCACCTGTTCGACGCCTCTTGAGGATTTTCGCTTGAATTACATCAGCACGCGCGGCGGAGCGCCTCAGCTCGATTTTTCGAGGGCGCGCTCATGGCTGGGCTGGCTCGGGACGGCGGTCTTTACGTGCCGGAGAGCTGGCCGCAGCTTCGCCCCCGCGATATCGCGGCGCTTGCCGGCCAGCCCTATGCGCAAGGCCGCGGCTTCGGTGATGCAGCCCTTGGTGGACGGCTGCGATTCCGGCAGCCGAATTCGCCGAACTGATCGAGGCTGCCTATCGCGGCTTCGCCCATCCGGCCGTCGCGCCGCTCATCCAGCTTGGCGACAATCTGTGGCTGCTGGAGCTGTTCCACGGGCCGACGCTCGCCTTCAAGGATCTGGCGATGCAGCTTCTGGGCCTGCTGATGGACCGTTCGCTGCGCCGTTCGGGCCGCCGCGCGACGATCCTGGCCGCAACCTCCGGCGATACGGGCGCGGCCGCCGTCGAAGCATTCAAGAACCGCGAGGCGATCGACCTGTTCGTGCTGTTCCCGAACGGACGGATCAGCGCGGCGCAGCGCCGCCAGATGACGACCGTCGGGCGCCGCCAATGTGCATCCCGATCGCGGTCAATGGTACCTTCGACGATTGCCAGGCGATCGTAAAAACGCTGTTCGGCGATCACGCCTTCCGCGACGAAGTCCAGCTGTCGGCGGTCAATTCGATCAACTGGGCGCGCATCATGGCGCAAACGGTCTATTATTTCACTGCCGCCGCCAGCGCTCGGCGCGCCGCACCGGCCGATGCGCTTTGCCGTGCCGACAGGCAATTTCGGCGACATTTTCGCCGGCTACGCGGCGCTGCGCATGGGTCTGCCCATCGAGCGGCTCATTATCGCCACCAACAGCAACGACATTCTGGCCCGCACGCTGGCAACCGGCATCTATCAGCCGCGCCCGGTGGTCGCGACCGCCAGCCCGAGCATGGATATCCAGGTTTCCAGCAATTTCGAGCGGCTGATCTTCGAGGCAAGCGGCCGCGACAGCGGCCGCGTGAAGGCGCTGATGGCCGATTTCGCCGAAACCGGCGCCTTTACGCTCAGCGAGGCCGAACTTGCCGCCATGCGCGCCGTATTTTCCGCCTGCCGGGTGGATGAGGCGCAAACCGCCTCGACCATCGCGCGGCTCTATCGCGAAACCGGCTATCTCGCCGATCCGCATACCGCCGTCGGCCTTGCCGCCGCCATCGAGCATGCAAGCCGGCAGCTCGGCCCCGATGATCGTGCTGGCGACCGCGCATCCCGCCAAATTCCCCGACGCGCTCGAAAAGGCTGCCGGTCGCTTGCCGCCCAGTTCCCGAACAGGCTGGAAAAAGCCCTGTCGGGACGGGAGGAGTTCGCCTCAATCGACGCAAACGCCGGTTCGGTCCGCGCCTTTATCCGCCAGCGGTGCCGAATCCCGGCCATAGGTGCCCTTCCATGACCATCGAAATGACGACGCTCGCCAACGGCCTCAGGGTCGTGACCTGTCATATGCCGCATCTGGAAACCGCCTCGCTCGGCGTCTGGGTGAATAGCGGCGCGCGCTCCGAACTGCCGCATGAGCACGGGCTTGCCCATATGCTGGAGCATATGGCGTTCAAGGGCACGACGACCCGCAGCGCCCTGCAGATCGCCGAGGAGATCGAGGCGGTCGGCGGCGGCGTCAACGCGGCGACCAGCTTCGAGACCACCGATTATTTCGCCCGCGTGCTGCGCGAAAACGTGCCGCTCGCCCTCGATATCCTCAGCGACATCCTGCAAAATCCGCATGTTCGCCGCCGACGATCTTGAGCGCGAGAAGGAGGTCATCCTTCAGGAAATCGCCTCGATCCAGGACTTCGCCCGACGATCTGGTGTTCGAGCTGGCCCAGGAGGCGGCATTTCCCAAGCAGCCGCTCGGACGGCCGATCATCGGCACGCCGGCAGCGTGCGCGCGCTCACCAGGGACGATCTCGACGAGCTACCGGGAGGGAGCCTATACCGCGCCGCGCATGGTGCTGGGGGCGGCGGGCGCGGTCGATCACGACGAAATCGTCCGGCGGGCCGAAGACGCTGTTTTCCGCCTTCCCGAGCAGCGAGGGCCGCACCTACGAGCCCGCCCGTTTCGTCGGCGGCCACCGCAGCCTGACGCGCCGCTTCGAGCAGAGCCACATCGTCATCGCCTTCGAGGCGCCGTCCTTCCGCGACGACGCCTATTTTACCTCGCTGATCTACGCCGTATTGCTGGGCGGGGGCATGTCCTCGCGCCTTTTTCAGGAAGCGCGCGAGCAACGCGGATTGTGCTACGATATCCACGCTTTCGGCTGGGGATATTCAGACAGCGGCCTGTTCGGCGTTCATGCCGCGACCGGCAATAGCCAGGTGGAAGAGCTCGTGCATGTGATCATGACGCAATTGCGCGCGGTGGCGCATGACGGGCCGAACGAGCCCGAGCTTCAGCGCGCCAAGGCCCAGCTCAAGGCCTCGCTGCTGATGAGCCTTGAGAGTTCGGAGGCGCGCGCCGGTCAGGTGGCGCGCGACACGCTGATGTTCGGCCGGCAATTGACGACGGCGGAGCTGATCGAGCGCATCGAAAATGTAAGCGCCGGCCGATGTCGGCGCGCTGGCGGCGGGTTTCGCGATGACGAAGCTGCCGGTGACGGCGAGCGTCGGTCCGAAAGGCGTATCCGACCGGCTGCGCGGCGCGGTCGGGAGAAAGTTCGGCCCGCGAGACGGTGCATTAAGCATGAAAGCCGGGTTCGTGCGGAACCGGAGGCACGGCTCCGGCTTAAGATGCAATAATCATACTGAAGCAGGGTCGGGCGCGGGCAAGGGAGTAGTTTATGGCGTTCTTGCGCTCTGTTCCGCTGAGCGAAAGCGGTCCGCTCATCAAGGGCGACCGGGTCTGGCTGCGGATGCCGCATACCGGCGACTATGTCGAATGGGCGCATCTGCGCGGCGTCAGCCAGGAGTTCCTGCGTCCCTGGGAGCCGGAATGGTCTTATGACGAGCTGACCCGTTCCGCTTTCCGGCGCCGGCTGCGCCATTATCAGCGCGATATGCGCGACGGCATCGGCTATGCCTTTTTTCTGTTGCGAACGGGTGATAACAAGCTGCTCGGCGGCGTGACGCTGACCAATGCCCGGCGAGGCGTGAGCCAGTCGATTTCGATTGGCTATTGGGTCGGCGCACCCTATAGCAGGCAGGGATATATGACTGCGGCAATGCGCATTCTCGTTCCGTTTGTCTTCGACAGCCTGGGTTTTCACCGTCTTGAAGCGGCGTGCTTGCCAAGTAACGCGGCCTCGCGCAAGCTCCTGGAGAATTGCGGTTTCCTGCATGAGGGACAGGCGCGGAAATACCTCAAGATCAACGGGCGGTGGCAGGACCATCTGCTCTATGCGGCCATAGACGATAATCAGCGTTCGTAATGCGGGAGCGTCCGGGGGCGAAGGGACCGTTGGCATGTCGATCGATTTGAGGAGGGGGATCCCGCAGCGGCTGTCGCGCCGCTGCTGGCGCGGCGCTGCGCGCTGGCGCGTGGTGAGCGCCGGCGGTCGTCCTCCTTTGCCTCCTCGCGGTTTTCGCCGCCGCCGGTCCGGCGCGGGCGCTCGAAGCCATCGTAATCGGCCCCGATCAGGAACGCATCGACATCACGCTGCTGGGCGAGCTTTACGAGGGGCGCGGCGACCGGCTGAGCGTCGAAACGGCGGCCGGCCAGGACGGCGTTGCGGGGCGCATGTCGGTTTCGGCGAAAACGGAAGGCACCAACCCGAACTGGGCGATTTTCGCGCTCAACAATCCCGACCGATCAGGCGGTGACGCTCTGGCTGATGGCGCAGCGCTACGACCTCGTCGGCTCGCAGGTGATCTGGCCCGATCTGGACTCGCCGCGCATCGCCAACGTCACCGTATCGCTCGGCTTCAAGCCGGAGCGCGTCGAGAACGATCATGCCGATGTCTACCGGCTGGTGCTGGAGCCCGGTTCGACGGTCACCTATATCGTGGAGCTGAGCGGCGCCGGTTTTCCGCGTCTCTATCTCGCCAATCCCACCAGCTTCGGCAAAAAGAGCCTCGATCTGACGCTGTTCAACGGCATTCTGCTGGGCATAGCCGGCGTTCTGGCCATCTATCTGACCGCGATTTTCGGCGCCAATCACAATACGATCTTCCCCGCCGCCGCTCTGGTGGCCTGGAGCGTCGTCGCCTATCTGTGCGTCGATTTCGGCTTCTGGCACAAGATGTTCCAGCTCAGCGCCGCCGACAACGCGATCTACCGGGCCTCGACCGAGGCGGCCATCGCGGCGAGCGTCGTGATTTTCCTCTATATCTTCCTCCAGCTCAGGCGCTGGCATGCCTCGCTCGCGGTGGTATTCGGCGTCTGGGTGCTGGCGCAGCTGTTCCTGATCGGCTTCGCCCTGATCGACAGCAAGCTCGCATCGGGCCTGGCGCGGCTGTCTTATGTCCCCGATCGCGGTCATGGGCTCGCTGCTGATGACGGTGCTGGCGCTGCGCGGCCAGGAGCGAGCGCTATCGCTGCTGCCGACCTGGATGCTGTTTCTCGTCTGGCTGTTCGGCTGCCGCCGTGGCGATTCTGGGGCAGCTCTCCGGGCGACATGATCGTTCCGGCGCTGGATGCGGGGCTGGTGCTGATCGTGGCGCTGCTCAGCTTCACCGTGACGCAATATGCCTTCCACACGGGCGAGCATGTCTATGGCGACGAATCCGGCGAGTTCCAGATGCGCGTCGTCGCGCTCGAAGCCTCCGGCGCATCGGTCTGGGAATGGAACGTGCGCCGCGACGAGATGTTCGTCGGCCCCGATGTGGATGCGGCGCTCGGCCATCCCGCCGGGACGCTGCGCGGCAATGCGGAAGATTGGCTGCAGCATCTGCATGCTTCCGACCGGGAGCGCATGCGGCTGATCCTGGCCGGCATCCGCGAGAAGCAGGGCGGCAACATCACCAGCGAATTCCGTCTGCGGCGGACGGATGGCAGCTATCTGCATTATGAGCTGCGGGCGCAGGCGGTGACATCGCGGCAGACGCGGTCGCTGCGCTGCGCCGGGCTGCTGCGCGACATCACCGCGCAGAAGCGCTCGCAGGAACGGCTGCTGCACAACGCCATTCATGACAGCCTGACCGGGCTGCCCAATCGAGAGCTGTTCCTGGACCGCACCCATTGCGCCATCGCCCGCGCGCATGAGGACGGCTCCAAGCCCACCGTGCTCTATATCGACATCGACACATTCCAGTCGCTCAGCCGCGCCACCGATTTCAGCGTCAGCGACAGCATGCTGCTGACGATCTCGCGCCGCCTGTCGCGGCATTTGGGGGCGCAGGATACGCTCGCCCGTATCGGCAGCGAGCAATTCGCGGTGCTGCTCTCGGCGGAAACCGAGCCGCGCCACATCGCGTTGCTGGCCGAGCGGGTGCGCCGGTCGCTGCGCGCGCCGATGAAGATCGCCGGGCGCGACGTGGTGCTGACCGGCAGCATCGGCATTTCCGTCTATGACGGCCAGCAGGCGACCCCGGCCGATCTGGTGCGCGAAGCCGAAACCGCGATGTACCGCGCCAAGCGCTCCGGCGCCGACCGCATCGAGCTTTACAAGCCGGAAATGCGCGGCGAGCGCGGCGAGCGGGAGACGATCGAAGGCCGATCTGAAGCAGGCGATCGAAAAGCGCCAGATCCGGGTGCTCTACCAGCCCATCATGCGGCTCGGCGACGAACAGCTTGCCGGCTTCTGCGCGCAGGTGCGCTGGCAGCATCCCAAGCTCGGCTCGCTCAGCACCGCCGAATTCCTGCCCGTCGCGGAGGAAACCGGCCAGATCGCCGAACTCAGCTCCTATGTGATGGAGCGGGCGGTGCGCCAGGTGGCGCGCTGGCATCGCACCTTGCCGCGCGGCGAAGACCCGCTTTTCGTCAGCATCAACGTCTCCAGCCGGCATCTGTTCAAGCAGGAGCTGGTGCAGGATCTGCGTCTGATCATCGGCCGGGAAAGCGTGCCGAAGGGCTGCCTGCGGCTGGAGGTGACTGAATCGCTGATCATGGAAAACCCAGAACAGTCGATCGAGATTCTCGACTGGCTGAAATCGCTGGGCGCCGGGATTGCGCTGGACGAATTCGGCGCGGGCTATTCCTCGCTCTCCTATCTGCACCGGCTGGCGGTGGACACGATCAAGATCGACCGCTCGCTGATCAGCAACGACACCGACAACAAAGCCGGCGCCGTGGTCTTGCGCGCGGCGCTCGCCATGGCCAGGGAATTGGGCAAGGACGTCGTCGCGGTGGGCATGGAGAAGGAAGACGACGTCGCCTATGTGCGCGCGCTCGGCTGCGACTACGCGCAAGGCTTCTTTTTCGGCGAGCCGATGACCGAGCGCGAGGTGATGAACCTGCTGAATGCGCTGGCCAAATCGAATAAGCGCGACGAAAAGCGGGAAAAGAAGAAAAGGAAGCTCGAATCCGAGGTTGCGGACGTGCCCCCGGAGCTGGAGGTTGCGCGGCTCCCCAGACCGGCAGCGGAACCCGCCCCCATTCAGAGTGGATCGCAAATTCTGCCCGTTCCGATACCCAAACCGGCGATGAACAAGCTCAGGAAGCGCAAAAGCGGCGGCGGGCTTTTCTCGTCGCTGAAGAAGGGCCTTGGCCACGCCTCGGCGATTTCGTCAAAAGCCGCCTCCTTCGGCGGCTCGCTGAAGGGCGCCCTGACGCCCCTTGCCGCCAAGAACCCCAAGCGCAAGCCCGGCGCGCCGGGAGCCAAGCCGGCCCAGGGCTTGCCGCCCGTGCCGCAGCGCGAACCGCAATCGCTGCACGCCCGCCTGCCACAGGTCGACCCGCTGGCGGGTGAGGGACCATACGAGCAACCGGCGCCGCCGCAATATGGTCACCCGCACGCGCCGCAAACCGGCCCTGGCGTTGCCCCGGACCCGGAAGGCGACTATCGCCAGGATGAGATTGTGCGTGAGCGCCGGCGCCGGGTTTCAAAGCCGGTATGAGATGGGCCGGTACGCGACCCAGCCAGCCTCACCTTCGGCGTTCCATGACGCGGTCAGGCGTGCCCGGCTTCCGCGACAAGAAATGACGGATGCACGCCAAGCTTGGCCATCGCCCGCTCATATTTGGTTTCGACCTCGGAGTCGAACACGATGTCGGCGTCCGCCGGGCAGGTGAGCCAGCCATTGGACTGGATTTCGCTGTCGAGTTGTCCCGGAGCCCATCCGGCATAGCCCAGCGCCAGCAATGACCGCACCGGCCCTGATCCGGCCGCGATGGCGCGCAAGATATCGACCGTCGCCGTCAGCGACACGCTGTCGTCGATCGGCAAGGTGCTGTCTGCGGCGAAATAGTCGGTGGTGTGCAGCACGAAGCCGCGCCCTGTCTCCACGGGCCCGCCGGTATGGACGGCCATTTTTTCAATCGGAATGCGAATGCTCGCCGGATGGCCCACCGGGGAGATGTCCAGCTGTTCGAGGAGCTTGGGGAATGTGATATGCGACGCGCGCTGATTGACGATGATGCCCATCGCCCCATCCGAGGAATGTGCGCACATGTAAATGACTGCCCGCTGGAAGCGCGGATCGGTCATTGACGGCATGGCAAGCAGCAAATGGCCATCCAAATAGCCATTGCCCTGCATCGAATCGAGGTTTTGCTCACGTTCTTGGCATAAATTTTAGGATACCTGTATCCTGCTGCTTCTGTGAAGGGGCTTCGCGCTTTGAGCGTGCATAATTGTTTACCGGGCGCTAATCTCGATCGGGCGCGTTGCGGTGCGCTTTGCTTGGCCGGGGACACGCACGGGCTAAGTCAGCGCACAGGATACGCATCGTAAATCAACGCTCCGGGGGGTGTCACGGTTTCCCGCGTTTTTTCATTCTTGTGCGCCTGCCTCATGGCTGCGACAGGCCTCGAAGAGGCGCGCGCGCAAGCCGACGCCGGCGCATCACCGTGGCAGGATGCGCCGCATTCGCGCATCCGCCTGCTATCCACAACCGGTCTATATTACCAGGGAAAGCCGGTTTTGGCGGCGGCGATCGAGATTGCGCTGGAACCGGGGTGGAAAACCTATTGGCGTTCACCCGGGGAAGGTCTGCCTCCCATCCTGGACTGGACTAAATCCGGCAATCTCGGGTCGGCGAATTTGCTGTGGCCGGCTCCTTCGCGCTTTGAGGAGGCTGAGGGCGCTTATGCCGCCGGCTATAGAGGGCGGGTCCTGCTGCCGGTTCTCATAAATGCTACCGATGCCGCCCTGCCGATAAGCCTCAAGCTGGCCATCAGCTACAATGTTTGCAACGATATCTGCGTTCCGGACGAGGCGACGCTGCAACTCGAAATTCCGGCAGGCCCTCACGAAGCGCATCGCGATCTCATCGGGGCGGCGCTCGATACGGTGCCCAAGGCGCAGGAACAGGGCATCTATTGTCCGCATAGCTTCGTCGCCGCCGTCCGGCGTCTGGTGAACGGCAGACACGCTCTGGTGATCAAGACCGCCTTTGACGAGAAGGCGACCGGCCTCGACCTCTTCGTCGAAGGCCCGGAAGGGCACGCTTTGCCGGTCCCTTCGGCGCAGCCGGCTTCGACCAGAGGCCGGTCGCATTATGTGATGTTTTTCGATACGCAAGCCGCCGTCGACGATCTCCTGAACAAGACGCTGACATTCACATCGGTGTCGGACCAGGGCAGTTGCGAAAGCTTTTGGCGCGTGAAATGATGCGCGCCGGTCCAATACCCCAATCGAGCAAGGATGTTTCAAATGGCGATAAGCGTCGGAAGCCGGCTGCCGGAGACCAAATTCACCATGATGACGTCCTCAGGTCCTGCGCCCAAGACCACCAGCGAAATCTTCGGCGGTAAAACGATCGCGCTCTTCGCGGTGCCGGGCGCCTTTACCCCCACGTGCCATCGCAATCATCTGCCCGGTTTCATTGAGAATGCCGACGCCTTGCTGGCTAAGGGCGTGGATCAGATCGTCTGCACCGCGGTCAACGACATCTTCGTGCTGTCGGCCTGGGCGAATGCCACCGGTGCGCAAGATAAGATCGTGTTCATTTCCGACGGCAATGGCGATTTCGCCAAGGCGATCGGTCTCGACATGGATGGGTCGCCGATGAATATGGGCATCCGCTCGCGCCGCTATGCGATGCTGGTCGAGGATGGCGTGGTCAAGGTGCTCAACATCGAGGACGCGCCGGGGAAGGCGGAGAAAAGCGGCGCCGCGGCCTTGCTGGGCGCGATTTAGAGCATTTTCCAGCAAAGCATGTCACGGTGAAGGCCGGTATGGACGCCGGTTTGCGTTGAGAAAATGCGACGAAACAAAGAGTTAAAGCCGCGCTCCAATTCAATCGGAGCGGAAAAGGCTTTAGAGCACGATCGGGAAAAGCCTGTCCCCCGGGAAGGCGCCTAGCCGCTAACATACTTCGATATGGGCTCGGAGGGCGGCCACTTATCGCCCCCTCTCCCGTGGGAGAGGTGAAAGCCAGGCACCTATGTTAGCGCGTATGCGCGCTGGCTGGGATGGATACCGGTTTCCCGAAAATCGTGCGAAGCGATCCTGATCCGGGACCGTTTCCGCCGCGCGGGGCGGTTGCCCTCAATAGGCCTCTTCGGTAAAAATCCGGTCGATGTTGCCGTGCCATTCCTGCTCATAGCGCCGGAGCAGGGTCTCGGCGGGTGTGAAACCGCTTTCGGCGACGGCTTCGATATCGTCGAGAAACGCGCTTTCATCCGGATTGTCGATGCTGGGACGCCGGCGCGCCTTTAATCCCTGCTTGGCGATCCGCACCATCTTGCGGGCGATCGGATGCAGCGTTCCGCCTCGGAACGGCGCCTTCAGCGCAAGCCGGGGAACCGCGTCGCGCACCGCCTCGCGCTCCTCGGCGGTCCAGTCGCGGACCAGCTCCCACGCCGCATCCAGGCTCGGCGCATCATAGAGAAGCCCGGTCCAAAGGGCGGGCAACGCGCAAAGCCGATGCCAGGGGCCGGCGTCGGCGCCCCGCATCTCAAGGAAGCGCTTCAGCCGCACGTCAGGGAACAATGTGGTCAAATGATCGGACCAATCCGAGATCAGCGGGCGTTCGCCCGGCAATTGCGGCAGCCTGCCGGCCATGAAGTCGCGGAAGGAGGCACCCGCCACGTCGAAATAGCGGCCGTGCCGGTAGATGAAATACATCGGCACGTCGAGCGCATAATCGACATAGCGCTCGAAACCCATGCCGTCCTCGAAGGCAAAGGGCAGGAGGCCCGTCCGCGCCTTGTCGGTGTCGCGCCAGATCTCGCCGCGATAGCTGAGATAGCCGTTTGGCTTGCCTTCGGTGAACGGCGAATTGGCGAACAGGGCCGTGGCGACCGGCTGCAGCGCCAGGCTGACGCGCAGCTTCTTGACCATGTCCGCCTCGTCGGAAAAGTCGAGATTGACCTGCACCGTGCAGGAGCGGAGCATCATGTCGAGGCCGTGCTGGCCAACCTTGGGCATGTAGCCGGCCATGATGTCATAGCGGCCCTTGGGCATGCGCGGCGTTTGGTCCCGCGTCCATTTCGGCGAGAAGCCGAGGCCCAGCATGCCGATGCCGAGCGCGCCGCCCGCTTCGCGCACCTGCGCCAGATGCGCGCTGACCTCCTGGCAGGTGTCGTGGAGCGTCAGCAGCGGCGCGCCCGATAGTTCGAACTGGCCTCCCGGTTCCAGCGAGATGGAGCCGCCCAGATCGCAATGCGGATCCTTGAGGGCGATGATGTTCGCGCCTTCATACACCGGCTCCCAGCGGAAGCGCTTGGCCATCTCGCCCAGCAACGCGCCGATGCCCGACGGCCCGTCATACGGCACCGGCGACAGGTCGGCGGTGTGAAACCCGAATTTCTCGTGCTCGGTGCCGATCCTCCAGTCGGCGGGCGGCTTGTTTCCGGCTTCCAGATAGGCCACCAATTCGTCCTTCGTCTCGATCGGCGGCACGGCCGCTTCCTCGTCGCGTGCGAGCATGGAAAACCCTTCATTCAATATTCAGCCCGGCTTGCCTAGATCTAGTTGCGCTTCCGGCGCAAGCCAACCCCGTCACCGTTGCGATGCGGGGGGCGCGGGCGCAATCAAACCAAGGAACGCATGGGCTCATTCCCTGCTTCATATCACGCTTTCGAAGCGGCTTGGCAAACGCGCAATCTTTTCGCCAAGATCGGGTGCGTTCGTCTCAATCCGAAATGAGGCCAGTGCCCGATGAAAGGAACCATACTATGGGGACAGCACATGCCCTGACAGCCATCCTCCCATGCAACGACCTCAATGCTTCAGAGGCCTTTTACAACAGGCTGGGCTTCAGCCGTCCCGAGAGCGAGAGGCCCGCGTCGGGCGCGGACGATACCTACCGCATATTATCCGACGGCAAGGGTGGCCAACTGCACCTGACGGACGCGGTAGAGGGTTGGCTCATTCCGGGCCGCAATCCCCTCGGGCTTTACCTCTATACCGAGGAGGTCGATAAACTGGCGGCCGAATTCGCGGCTGAACTCGTGCGGGGACAAAAGCCGGAAGATAAGCCGTGGGGGATGTATGAATTTGCGCTGTCCGACCCTGACGAGACGCTGGTGCGGGTGGGTTGGCCCTCCCGTCTCAGACTGGGACGCTGACGCGGCGTTTGCCGTGGCCGGCTTTGTGAATTATTGAGTGCCATGACCTTTTCATCCTGACTTGGCGAACGGCCATGCAGCAGCAGAACAGCGCGCCGCGCCTCCTGGTGTTCGACTCCGGCCTTGGCGGGCTAACGGTTCTGCGCGCCCTGCGGCAGGCAGTGCCGGAGGCCGTCATCACCTATCTGGCCGATGATGCGCGCTTTCCCTACAGCGCGCTGAGCGACGCTGAACTCGGTGCCCGCGTCTGCGAGGTCCTGGCCGCGCCCGTTGCAGAGTTTGCGCCCGACGCGATCGTCGTCGCCTGCAACACCGCCTCGACCACGGCACTGCCGGCGCTTCGGGCGGCCTTCAGGCAGCCGGTGATCGGGACGGTGCCGGCGATCAAGCCAGCCGCGATGCTGAGCCGCAGCGGGCTGGTCTCCGTGCTGGGCACCTCGGCCACTGTAAAGCGGGATTATACACGCGCGCTGATCGCCGAATTCGGCCAGGGGCGCAGCTTCACGCTGGTCGGCTCGGCGCGCCTCGCGGGGCTGACGGAAACGCTGATGGCGGGCGGCGCTGTGGCGGATGCGGCGGTCGCGGCGGAGATCGCGCCGTGTTTCGTCGAGGGGGAAAGCGGGCGAACCGACGTGGTGGTGCTCGCCTGCACGCATTACCCGCTGCTGATGGACTGGCTGGAACGGCTCGCGCCCTGGCCCGCCACCTGGCTCGACCCGGCTCCCGCGATCGCGCGGCGCACCGCCAATGTGCTGGCCGATCTCGGCTTTGCCGTGGGCGTGGCTTTCGCGCGCGGCACCGGCCTGGCGGTCTTCACCTCCGGCAAGGCGCCGGCGCCCGAGCTCGCGGCGCTGCTGAGCCGCCATGGCTTGGCCGTGAGTGCACGATCGGGAAAAGTGGACACCGGTTTTCCCGAAAAATCGTGTAAAAGCAAAGAAAGCTAGAGTGGACGCCGGTTTGCGTCGAGAAAATGCGAGAAAACAAAGAATTAGAGCCGCGCTCCGATTCAATCGGAGCGGAAAAGGCTCTAGATCATGATCGTTTTCGTTGAAGCGATCATGATGTAGCGGCGAAACGGACGGAATATGCGTGGCCGCCATTGGGCCGCTCACCGCAGGCCGGCGGCGCAATCCTCGATGAACATAGCGCGCATGTTGCCTGGCGGATACCCTTCGGCACCCGTGGGCATCGCGCCGAAGGATCGCATCCGGGCCGCCGCCTCGCGGATGGCGTCCAGACGACCCGCCTGGGCCAGCGCGGCGGCGGCGCAGCAATCGGCTTCGAGTTCGATGCTGCTGTTGTCGAGGGGAGCGCCGAGCAACGCATTTCCGTGTGGCCGCACTCTCAGCCGCCGCAAATGCCCGAGCGTGTGATGGCAGCATTCATGCGCCATCAGGAAATCGCGATAGGCCCGGTTTCCCAGCGCTTCGTCGGCGCCGATATAAATGATCCCGCGCCCCTTCGCGTCCAGAAGCGCCAAACCCTGGCTGGCGATGTCGCGGTTCACATAGGTCGAAATGGCACAGAACGGATTATGCAGCCGCGCCCCGTGCGGTGGTGCGCCGTCAGCGCCGTCAGCGGGTGCGAAACCGAGCGCCTGCAGGGCCGTGATTACAATAATAGCGATCGTGTGCCGATTATGCAGGCAACGGAGATTGCAAGACACCATAATGAGATTATCATGACATGCTTATGGATTGGTGTGGGTGGTGCGCGTCGCCGCAGGGCGAGCGTCTCTCCGGGAACCGGATGAGGCCTATTCGACCCGATGGCGTCGAACCCAGCATGCCATAAAAACGCGGCAGCTCCTGATGCACAAGCCGCGAAGGAAGTCTGTGGGAGGATCTGCGATGGACGTCCATGGAATGCGCGTTTTTGCCCGTGTGGCCGCGCTCAGCAACATCTCCGCCGCTGCATCCGAGCTGGAAATGACGCCCGGAAATGTGAGCAAACGACTTCAGACGCTGGAGAATTCTCTCGGGGTGCGCCTGTTCGACCGGAACACCCGCATGATCCGCATTACCGAGGAAGGCGAGATGCTGCTGCGCTCGGTCACGCGGATTTTATCGGAGATCGATGAGGTGCGCGAGACGCTGGCGGAATCGGCCTCGCATCCGCGCGGCACGCTGCGGGTAACGGCGCCGGCGGCGCTCAGCCGCACGATCCGCCCCGGCATTTGCGAGTTTCAGGAAAAACACGCCAATGTGATCATCGAGCTGAACCTCACCGACCGGATCGTCGACATTCTGGAGGAAGGCTACGATGTTGCGATCCGCACCGGACCCTTGCCGGACAGCCAACTGATCGCCAAGCGCCTGGCGCCTGACAAATATTTCATCCTGGCATCGCCGAAATATCTTGAGCGCTGCGGGCGGCCCTCGTCGCCGAACGATCTGACCAACCACAATTGCTTCGTGGTCGGCGACAATTCGGTGTGGCGTTTCTCCAACGGCAATTCGGATATGGCCGTGCGAGTCAGCGGCTCATTATCGAGCAACAGCACCGAGATGCTGGTTGAAGCTGCGTTGTATGGGCTCGGGATCGTGCGCATTTCGGGCATGAAGACCAACGACCTCATACGGGACGGGCAGCTCGTGCGGGTTCTGGACGACTACGATGTCGCCGGCGACACCGCCATCTGGGCGCTGTTCCCTTCCTCGCGCCACATCTCGCCCAAGGTCCGGGTATTCCTAGACTTTTTCGCCGCGCAATTCCGGCGGCGACAGAACGACTGCGGCGTTCTGGGCGTCTTGCCCGCAGCCGCGGAATGAGACCTGGACGGCACCAATTCCGCCCGGGCAAGGGTGCTTTGACGGCCTTGTGAACACAGACAGTGCATTTTAACTATCGGGGTAGCGCTCAGCCCCATACAATCGGGGCTGGTAGGGCGCGTTTTGCGCCGCGATCGCGATGACCAGCAAAGGAGATGCGCCTATGCAGAAGAAATCATGGCAGAAGCCCGCAGTGAGTTCGACGGAGACCAGCCTCGAAGTGACGGCTTATTTGCCGGCTGAACTCGCCCGCAAATAGCTGACCGGGTTCGACGCGCCGAGGCCGCGAGAGGCGTCTCGGCGAGCGAAGTCCCGTGAAGCGATGATTTAAGGCTCCGCGCCGGCTTGACCGCGCGGAGCTTTTTGTTATGCACGGCCGGGAAACGGCCTCAATTCAGCGGCGCCTTAAGTGTCAGGCGTCCGCTCCAGGCCGAATAGTCATCCTTGCCGATGCCTTCCACCGCGCCCGTCGCCTGGATACTGATGCCGTCAGCGGTCCCGAGCGCCAGGCCGGCCTCGGCCTTGGCACCGGTGTCGTTGGTCAGATGCGCATTCGCCACGTCCAGCTTGTCCAGGCTGTCGACGGTCCAGCCGGTGCTCAGCGCCGCGTTCGGCTGAAGATAGGCGCCGTCATCCAGCGCGATGCGGTATGCGACGCCCGACCCCATGCCAAGGCGCCCGAGGATGGGGTTCTCGTCGCCCAGCGTTCCAGGCGGCAGCGCAGCCGGGTCCGCGGCGCGGTTCTCGATCATCGCCAGGCCGATGCTCGGCGTGAACTTCAGGCCGAACAGATCCCGGTTGCCGGAAAGCTGACCGCGCAATAGCTGCCGCTCGGTTTCAAAAGCCAGCCGCGTCCCATTCAAGGATTTAGCGTCGTTTTCGCCGGTGCCCCATGCGGCTCGGGCATCGAAGAACACGTCCGGCGCAAGGCGGATACTGGCATAGGGCCCAACCATGATGCCGTGATCGCTCGCCCCTGTGCCATAGGCGTCGTAAGCCTCGCGATATCGATCGACCTGCATCAGGCTGCCGATCATCAGTCCCGGTGTGAGGAGATAGTCGGCGCCCATGAACAGCGTGCCGCTCTGGCCCTTGATGTCGTATTTGGTCCCATTATCCTCGACGCGCTGCTGCGATTGCGAAACGCGTCCCTCGATCCACACGTCCAGCTTGTTGTCATTGAGGGCACGCCCGTCAGCGGCGGCAAGATTTTGCACGCTGGTGGACATGGTGACCTGCGCCGGCTTGCCCTCGGCATCCACGACGGCGCCGGTCTTCACGGCCTGATCGATGCTGTGCGGCTTGCTCGCCCGGCGTTGAAGGCTCGCCTGCGCCGTGTCGTTGGTCAGAAGCCGGGCCGTGCTGCGCTGCACGAAAGCTTCCGGCGCAATCGGTGTTGCGAGCGCGCTTCGCTGATCGCAGGAAATCTGGAAGGTGATCTCATTGCGGCCATCGGCGCGATATTCGAAACTGTAGAGGCCGTCTATCGGGATCGTATAGGCGATCTGCTGCGGCGCTGCGCCGGAGATCAGCCGCTCGGCGGTCTCGCCGCCATCCGACAGCAAGATCGCGCCGATGGCAGCGTCGCCAGGCGGCGCGGTCATTTGCAGGCGCAAGGTTTCACCCGCGCGCAGCGGCACCGCGCCGGTCGAATGGGTGGCGGTCGCCGCCGCGCCGGTCAGCGAAATAGTTTCGGCGGCCAGGGCGGCACAGCCCGTATCGGGTGCTGCCTCGGCAGGTGCCGGTCCGGTGGACATGAGTAGGATGGCTCCGAGCGGCAAGATCGTCGTGTTCAGAATGGTTGCTTTGATGGTCATTGCCTTTCCGTGATGGCTCGATCCGGCGAGCCGTCACACCTTTGCCGAGCGAGGCGTCAGCGCGACACCCGCATCCTCTGCGGCCATGCCTATGCGGAAAGATCGGCGAAATTGTGCACTGCAACAGCAATCCACGCGACGCCTTTACCTGCGTGCGGTGACGGCGCGCAGCGTCGGGGTGTTCAGATAAGGAATTTGCTTTTGCCACACTTGGCCGTTTGCCGCCAGATCGTGGCCATAGTTGTAGACAGCGCGCATATAGGCGGTGTCGAAGCTGGGCTTGAGGCTGGTGGAAAAATCGTCGCCGATATAGGTGAGGTTGAACTCCATATTGCGGTTGCGGGCGAATTCGCGCGTCGCGACCAGGGTCAGCCGCGAATCGCTCTTGATCAGGCTCGACAGCGAACGGGCGAGCACTGGCACGGTGCTCCCCTCCACCACCTCGAATTGCGGCTTCAGCCGGTTGTTGACGATGATGAAGAAGCGGGCCGGCAGGGAAAGGAGCGGCCGCGATGGTCCCCTGGCGAGAATCGATTCCGGGATGGTGAAAAGCTGCGTCGTGGCTCCGCCATCCACATGCAATTCCGAAAACTGGTGGCCGTCCGCCTCCACATCGATCAGCGTTGGAGCGAACGCGCCGGGCACGCTGGACGAAGCCGTCAGCACATCGCGGAAAAGCTGAAGGGCCTTGGGATGTCCGCTCGCCGCGATCGCGCCCATATCCCAAAGGACCGGGCGCTGCGCATCCAGGTTGGTGGTGACGACCAGGAGGCGCCGGCCTCGCAGGTGCTCCGCCGCGACCTCCTTCAGCATCTCCTCATCGACGAAGCTGGACACGAGATCATAGAGCGCGGCGCGGCGCGATTCCTGCGAAAACAGGATCGACAGGACGCCGCCTTCACCGAGCGGTTCGGCGATGCCGCTGGTCCAGGCATAGGTGAGCTTTTCGTCATAGCGCGGCCCGAGGAAGGCAAGCGGCGCGATCAGGGCGCCGGCACTGACGCCGCTGACCAATACGAATTGCGGTCGCTGCCCGCGCGCGGTCAAACCGGTCAGGACCCCGGCCCCGAATGCGCCATCGGAGGCGCCGCCCGAAAGGGCCAGGAAGTCCATCGAGCCGCTTTCACGCGCCGCTGCCTGCATCTGCTGCAAACGGATGACGCGGTCGAACTCTTCGGCGGGGGCGTCGGCCCACATGCGCACGCCCGGCATGCCGGGAATCTGCGCAATCGCCTGCTGGCTGGCGGTAAAGGCGGTGCGCGGCAAATAGGAACAACCCGACGCGGCGACCAATAGCAGCAGCACGCAGGCTCTGCGAAACAGCAAAAAACCGGAACTCATTGACTTCGCCCCCGAAGTGCACGCCGACCGCACCATACACGCAACACCGTGCGGCGGAGCAATATTGTGGATCGGCGCTGTGCGATTTTACGCAGCGCATCAATGCACCGGCGTTCACATCCGCCGAATGCGGGCGCGCGGCCTCAGGTCTTGGCGTCTTCAACCGAGAACATGGCGACATCAAGCGGCGCCCGGTCCAGCGCCGCCTCGGCGTCGTTCATCGCAGCCCTGGGCAGCGGCAGCGTCACGATCTTGCCGTGTTCCACCGCGATGGCGAGTTCTCCCGCCTTGATCGCCAGGGCGTCCTCGCCGAACAGCTCGCGCCGCCAGCCCTGGAGCGCCGCGACATCCGCTTCGTCGTCGAGCGCGATCTTGTCGAGTTCGTCCGTCGTCGCGATCAGCTTGGCGGCGACATCGTGCCGGGCGGCAACCGCCTTCAGCAGCACGCGGAACAGATCGGCGACCGCGATCGCCGAGGGCGGCAGGGGTTCGGCGATCTCCAGGGGCGGCAATTCGTCGGGCGGCCGGGCCAGCGCCTTGTTCACCGCCTCGACCAGTTCGCGGGCGCGGGCCGAGCGGGCAAAGCCGTCATGGATGGTGCGCAGCTTGGCCAACTCCTCGACGGTTTTCGGCGCCTGGGTCAGCACATCATAGATGGTGTCGTCCTTGATGACCCGGCTGCGCGGCACGTTCTGGCTTTGCGCGGCGCGTTCGCGCCAGGCGGCGACCTCGATCATGATCGCCAGCTCTTGCGGGCTGCGCGCCCGCATCTTGAGGCGGCGCCAGGCATCTTCCGGCTCGGTTTTGTAATTGTCCGGATTGACGAGGTCAGCCATTTCCTCGTCCAGCCAGGAGGCGCGGCCGGTCGTCTCCAGCCGGTTCTTCAGCTTGAGATAGATGCCGCGCAAATGCGTGACGTCGCCAAGCGCGTAATGCAGCTGCTTGTCGGTCAGCGGCCGGCGGGCCCAGTCGGTGAAGCGCGAGCTCTTGTCGAGATTTTTGCGCATCAGGCGTTTGACCAGCGCGCCGTAGCTCGCCGCCTCGCCGAAGCCGCAGACCATGGCGGCGATCTGGGTGTCGAAGATCGGCAAGGGGATGATGCCGGCAAGATTATAGATGATCTCGACATCCTGGCGCGCGGCGTGGAACACCTTGACGACATCGGGATTGGCCATCAGCGCGAAAAACGGCGCCAGATCTATGCCGTCGCCCATCGGATCGATCACCGCCTCGGCGTCGGGCGAGGCGATCTGGATGAGGCACAGCTGCGGCCAATAGGTCGACTGCCGCATGAATTCGGTGTCGACGGCAACGAATTCGGATTTGGCGAGCTGCCGGCAGATTCGGGCTAGGTCGTCGGTTGTGGAAATAATCGGAATCGCATTCATCTGTAAATTTATATAGAAGCCTAGGCGGCTTGTCCTCTGTTATAGGCGTGGGTTGACAAGCGCCGTGGCGCGTGTGTTTTTCGCGGCTGGACAAGGCCTCCGCATGGAGGATCGCGGCCGCGCGTGCGCCGCCAGTCGGCAAAGCCTATCACCGGAAAGTTCGAGCATGGAAAAGACGGTCACCTCTAAAAAGGCGGCGCAGAAGCCCAAGGGCGTTTCGCGGCAAGGCCGGGGCGGATGCCATGGGACAAGGCGCAGGCGGGCTGCCGGCCTATCGCAGCCACACATGCGGCGCGCTGCAGGCCCGGCGCAGGTCGGCGAGACGGCGCGGCTGTCCGGCTGGGTGCACCGGGTGCGCGACCATGGCGGCCTGATGTTCATCGACCTGCGCGACCATTACGGCATCACCCAATGCGTGGTGGAGCCGGAAAGCCCCGCCTTCGCGGCGGCCGAGAAGGTTCGCGCCGAATGGGTGATCCGGGTCGACGGCACGGTCGAGGCGCGCACGGCCGAAACGGTCAATCCGAACATGGCGACGGGCGGCATCGAATTGCGGATTTCGGCGCTCGACGTGCTCTCCGAGGCGGCCGAACTGCCGCTGCCGGTGGCGGGCGAGCCCGACTATCCGGAAGAAACGCGGCTGCAATACCGCTTCCTCGATCTGCGCCGCGAGACGCTGCATCGCAACATCATGAAGCGCGCGGCGATCATCTCCTCGCTGCGGCGGCGGATGAACGATGCCGGCTTCTTCGAATTCCAGACGCCGATCCTGACCGCCTCCAGCCCGGAAGGCGCGCGCGACTTCCTGGTGCCCTCGCGCATGCATCCGGGCAAGTTCTACGCGCTGCCGCAGGCGCCGCAGCAATTCAAGCAGCTGATCATGATCGCCGGCTTCGACCGCTATTTCCAGATCGCGCCCTGCTTCCGCGACGAGGACGCCCGCGCCGACCGCTCGCCCGGCGAGTTCTACCAGCTCGACATCGAAATGAGCTTCGTCGAGCAGGAAGACGTGTTCCAGGCGGTCGAGCCGGTGCTGCGCGACCTGTTCGTCGAATTCGGCGACGGCAAGCCGGTGACCGAGGGGTTTCCGCACATCCCCTATGACGAGGCGATCGCCAAATATGGCTCGGACAAGCCCGATCTGCGCAACCCGCTGGTGATGCAGGATGTCAGCGAGCATTTTCGCGGCTCGGGTTTCAAGATTTTCGCGGGGATGCTGGACAAGAGCGACAAGGCGCGCGTCTGGGCCATCCCGGCGCCGTCAGGCGGCAGCCGCGCCTTTTGCGACCGGATGAACGCTGGGCGCAAGCGCAAGGGCAGCCGGGGCTGGCCTACATCTTTTTCCGCGAGGGCGAGGCGGCGGGGCCGGTCGCCAAGAATATCGGCCCCGAGCGAAGCGAAGCGATCGCGGAACAGCTGGCCTCAGCGAAGGCGACGCGGTGTTCTTCGCGGCGGGCGATCCGAAAAACTTCTACAAATTCGCCGGCGAGGCGCGCAACCGCATCGGCGAGGAGCTGGGGCTGACGCGCAAGGACCGCTTCGAGTTCTGCTGGATTACGGATTTCCCCTTCTATGAATGGAACGAGGACGAGAAGAAGATCGACTTCTCGCATAACCCGTTCTCCATGCCGCAAGGCGGGATGGAGGCGCTCGTATCGGCGCCAAGAGCCAGGATGAGCTGCTGGCGCTGAAGGCCTATCAATATGACATCGTCTGCAACGGCATCGAATTGTCGTCCGGCGCCATCCGCAATCACAGGCCGGAGCTGATGTATAAGGCCTTCGAGATCGCCGGCTACGGGCCGGAGGTGGTGGACGCCAAATTCGGCGGCATGATCCGGGCGCTCAAATTCGGCGCGCCGCCGCATGGTGGCATCGCGCCAGGCATCGACCGCATGGTGATGCTGCTCTGCGGCGCCGAAAATCTGCGCGACGTGACGATGTTCCCGCTCAACCAGAAGCGCCGAGGATCTGCTGATGGGGGCGCCCTCGGAGGTGTCGCCGAGGCAGCTGCAGGAGCTGCATATCAGGCTCAATCTGCCGAAGCCGTAATCATACGGATTTGACGGATAGCTATCAGGTGTGGTAGCTATTGCTCATGATTAGCGCTGAACAGATCAAGGCCGCGCGGGCGCTGCTGCGCATGGAGCAGGACGAGCTGGCGCGGCTGTCCGGCGTGTCCGTCACCACGATCCGGCGGCTTGAGGCGGCGAGCGGCGAGCGGCTGGTGGCCGAGGCCACGACGGGCACGGTGCGCAAGGCGTTGGAGGAAGCGGGCGTGGAATTCATTCATCAGGGCGTGAGCCTCAAAGCCAAAGCCGCCGACGGCGAGCCGCTGCTGGCCCGGCTGCGCGCCATTGCCGAACGCGCCGCCACCGGCGCGGCCGGGCGCGACTGGCTGACGGATGCCGATCTGTACGGCGATGACGGATTGCCGAATTAACCGTGCCTGCCCCGTAATGCCGGAAAATCTCCCGTGCTTGTCATCGACACTTCGGCGCTGATCGCGATCTTCCGGCTTGAGGCCGAAGCCGACATGTTCTTGAAAGCCATCGTTCGTGCCGAGGCGCGGGCGATGTCGGCGCTGAGCGTGCTTGAGGCGTCGATGGTGATGAGCGGCGGCGCGGCACACGCCGCGCCTTTCGAACCGCTCGACGCATTCCTGGAAGAAGCCAGCATCGAAATTGCCGCGTTCGATGCCGTGCAGGCAAGGACCGCGCGAGAGGCATTTCTCCGCTTCGGCAAAGGCCGGCACAAGGCCGGCGCTCAATCTGGGGGATTGTGCCGCCTACGCCTTGGCGAAGCTCCGCGCCGCGCCGCTGCTTTATAAGGGCGGAGATTTCGGGCACACCGACATTATTGCCGCGGCCCAACGCGCCGCCGCATAGCTCTGCTGGCCGCTCACTAATGCCCGCGGCGCAGCATTCCCGCTTCACCGCGCTCATAATCGGGCAGCGGCAGCACCGAGCACGCAATGCCGAGCACCGCGCCGAACAGCAAATGCAGCATCAGCGTGGTGAACGGCGTCGTCCAGCCCAGCGCCAGGCCGAAATATCCGGCGTCGGCGATCGGCATCAGCACCAGCATCATCGCCAACCACGCCGCGATGCCGAACATCATGCCCCGCACCAGGCCGCTGCGGCTCGGCAGAAAGGGCTGCAAAATGGCGTAGAAGCCGCCCCAGGCGACCGTGCCGACGAGGAAATGCACCATCCAGCCCGTGTCGCGGCCGGTTTGCAGCGTATGGCTGATCAGGCCGATAATGTCAGGCGCAAGACCCAGCGGCACCAGCAGGCCCATGGCCCCCGACAGGACAGCGGTGGCCACAAAGCCCGCCACCATGCCGCAGAACGCGTGATGGTCTCGATTTCCCGGTATCATGGTCAATCTCCACACAACATCTTGCGTGAGGAACGAGCGGGACGGCTCTATGTTCCGCGGAGAGTGTCCCGCGCCCACGTCACATAAGAGCCCCAGGCGAGGCACGCAAGGATGCGCGTCGGCCCTGTTTTGCGGTATAAGGTACGCTACCTATGCAGCTCCTGCGCGGCACGGCCGGCAAGCGAGGCCTTGGTTCGCGCCCGCGAACATCGAGAAGGCTCACGCAGTGACGGACGGAGCAGGAGACCTGTTTTGCTGATGGAATGGCTGGGCCTGAGCGTTGCGCTCACCGGCATCATCGCGGCGCGCTATCTGGCGGTTTCCGGCCTCGGCTTCTGGCTGTTATGGCAGCGGGGCGGCGAGAAGCTGGCCGCCCGGCGCCTGAACCGCGACCGGCCGATGCGGCGCCTCATCCTGCAGGAAATCCAGCTGTCGCTGCTGTCCTCGGTGGTTTATGCCGCACCGGTTGCGTTTGCGCTGCAGGCGTGGCTGCATGGCGGAACACGGATCTACACCGATTGGACGGCCCATGGCGGCGCGCCCTATCTGCTGCTCAGCGCCTTCGCCTATCTGATCGTGCAGGACAGCTATTATTATTGGGCGCACCGGCTGATGCACCGGCCGCGCCTGTTCAAATGGCTGCATGCCGGCCATCACCGCTCACGCCAGCCGACGCCCTTTGCCTCCTTCGCCTTCGACCCCGCCGAGGCGCTGCTGACCGCCTGGCTGCTGCCCCTGATGGTGTTTGTCATTCCGATCCACATCGCGCTGCTGGTCGGGCTGCTGATGCTGATGAGCGTGACGGCGGTGATGAACCATTCCGGCTGGGAGATGCTGCCGGCGGGCTTCGTGAACGGGCCGATCGGTCGGCAGCTGATTTCGGCGACGCATCACAGCCTGCATCATACGCGGTTCGATGCCAATTTCGGGTTGTATTTCCGCTTCTGGGACAGGCTGATGGGCACCGACGCCATGCCTAAGCCGCCGGGTGAGGCCGAGACGGTCGCCCCGCGCGCGGTGCAGCGGGCCCATATCGGCTGAGGCGGCAAACGGTCCCCGCTCCCAGATTCAACGCTGCTTTTTGAATGGCGCCATGCCGGTGCGGGCCAATTCGTCGGCGCGCTCGTTTTCGGCCTCGCCGGCATGGCCCTTCACCCAATGCCAGCTGATCGTGTGGCGCCTGCGCGCCTCATCGAGCAGGCGCCAGAGATCGGCGTTCTTGACCGGCTCCCGGCCCGCCGTCTTCCAGCCATTCGCCTTCCATTTGGTGATCCACTCGGTGATGCCCTTGCGCAGATATTCGCTGTCGGTGTGCAATTCGGCGCGGCTCGGGCGCTTGAGGGCGGCGAGCGCCTCGGCCGCCGCGCGCAATTCCATGCGGTTGTTGGTGGTCAGCGGCTCGCCGCCGCTGATCTCGCGGCGCTTGTCGCCATAGATCAGCACCGCGCCCCAGCCGCCCGGCCCCGGATTGCCCGAACAGGCGCCGTCGCTATAGATGACGACCGGCTTCTCGTCCTTCACGTCATCCATGCTCAAAGCCCGTAATCATTGGCGGAACGGACCTGCTGATGGAACCGCAGCTTGCGCCGGTATTCCAGCGGGTCCTTCGGTTTGACCAGGGCGTTTTCATCGGTGTTGAACCAGTCATAGAGGCGGGTGAGCAGAAAGCGCAGCGCCGCGCCGCGCGCCAGAATCGGCAGCGCGGCGATTTCGGCCTCGCTGAGCGGCCGCTGCCCGCCATAGCCGCGCAGCAGCGCCCGCGCCTTGGTCACGTTGATGGTGTTGGGCTGTTCGAAGCACCAGGCGTTGAGGCAGATGGCGATGTCATAGGCCAGCAGATCCTCGCAGGCGAAATAGAAATCGATCAGACCGGAGATCTGGTCGCCGATGAAGAAGACGTTGTCGGGGAACAGGTCGGCATGGATGATGCCGGCCGGAAGCCCGCCGGGCCAATGGCTTTCCAGAAATGCGAATTCCTGGGCGATTTCGGCGGCCAGCCCGTCGGCGAGCTCGTCGGCGCGATGAGCCGTGGCAGCGACCAGCTTGCGCCAGCCCTCCAGCGCCAGGGAATTCTTGCGCCGTAGCCCGAATGTGACGCCGCCCAGATGCAAGCGGGCCAGCGCGTCGCCGAGCTGGGCGCAATGTTCGGCGCGTGGCCGGCGCACCGAATAGCCTTGAAGGAATTCGATGAGCGCGGCGGGCTTGCCTGTCAAATGCTGCAGGGCCTCGCCGGAGCGGTCGCGCAAAGGGGTAGGGCAGGGGATGTCCAGCGCGGCCAGATGCTCCATCAGGCCCAGAAAGAAGGGCAGATCGGCAGGGCTCACGCGCTTTTCGTAAAGGGTGAGGATGAACGGACCGTTCCCGGTCGTGAGCAGGTAGTTGCTGTTCTCCACTCCTTCGGCGATTCCCTTGAAGGAGAGCAGCGAGCCGACATCGTAGCGCGCCAGGAACTCGGTGAGGTCCTCATCCGAAACTTCGGTGTAGACCGCCATGGACGCTTATGCCGCGCTGTCTTGCAGCGCCCGGGGCAATTTGAACGTCACGTTTTCGGTGGCCATGGTGATGGTCTCGATTGAGACGTCATAAACCTCACGGAATGCGGCGATGATGTCTTGAACAAGATGCTCTGGCGCCGACGCGCCCGCCGTCAGCCCCAGACTGCGCAGATTCGTCAGGCGCTCCCAAGGGATATCGCGCACGCTTTGCACAAGCGTCGCATTGGCGCAGCCGGATTTCTGGGCCACCTCCACCAGGCGCACCGAATTGGAGCTGTTGGGCGCTCCCACCACCAGCATCGCGTCGGCCCTCGGCGCAATCGCCTTCACCGCATCCTGACGGTTCGACGTGGCGTAGCAGATGTCGTTCTTGCGCGGCGCGGCGATGCCGGGAAAGCGGCGCTGCAGAATGGCGACGATATGGCGGGTGTCGTCGACCGACAAGGTGGTCTGCGTCACATAAGCGAGCTTGTCCGGATCGCGCGGGACGAAGGCCTCCGCGTCTTCGGCGGTTTCGATGAGGGTGACAGCGCCATCCGGCAGCTGGCCCATCGTCCCGATTACTTCCGGATGTCCGGCATGGCCGATCAGCAGCGTTTGCAGGCCGCGCCCGGATTGCTGCTCGACCTGGACGTGAACCTTCGAGACCAGCGGGCAGGTGGCGTCGAGATGGAACAGATTGCGGCGCGCTGCGGCCTCCGGCACGGATTTGGCCACGCCATGCGCCGAGAACACCACCGGAGCCTCGGTATCGGGGATTTCGTCCAGCTCCTCGACGAACACGGCGCCCTTGGCGCGCAGATCCTCCACCACCGTCCGGTTGTGAACAATTTCATGGCGCACATAGACAGGGGCGCCAAATCGCTGCAAAGCAAGCTCGACAATCTGAATGGCACGGTCGACGCCGGCGCAGAAACCGCGAGGCGCAGCAAGCAGGATCGTCAGCGGCGGTTTCCCGGCCGATGGCTCCTCGGATCGTTCGGCTAATTGGGAGACTGTCATTCTAGCAAGGCCTCGCTTCAGCAGCGGCGATCACATATTGCCGTCGACATATAAGGCTTTTACAGTGCCTTTGCATGTCTGGGGTGTGAGGCAGGATGCCCGCCGCGTGTCAGGTTCTAGCAAATTCGGTGCAGCTAGAACAGTAAGCGCGTCACACAGTGTCCGCAATCTGGCGCTAGTCGGAATGGTGGCGGCGCGACGAATACGCGCGGGAAAAATTGAGGGGTAGGGTTTTGGCTGCCTTTAACCGTGTCATAGTGCGCGCGGCTGCGGTCGGCGTTCTCGGCGGTGCGCTCAGCGCCTGCGGCGTGTCGCAGCTCACATCGCCGTTCAAAGGCGGAATGTTCGGCGGCGGCGATAAGCCGGAGACCACCGCTGCGACCCCGCAGCCTGCCGAATCGGGCGTAACCCAGGCCAATCTGCTGACGGCCGCGCAGAGCGGCAAGAACGATCCCGGTGCCCTGACCACTGGAAATATCGGCTGCCCCAGCCTCGACATCTCCGCCGGCGACCGCAGCGTCACCTTCAACGCGCCCGGAACCGGAACCGACAGCCTGGGCGTCATGCATCGCGGCGAGATCACCAATACGGCGCGGGAATGCGCGCCCGGCCCGTCCGGGCTTGCGGTGAAATACGGCTTCTCCGGCCGCGTGCTGCTCGGCCCGAAAGGCAAGCCCGGCACGCTGTCGCTGCCCGCCAAGCTGACGGTGCTCGACGGCACGCGCAACACGGTAAAGACCGAAAAGGTCCGCGTCGTCGTCAACGTGCCGGCCGGCAGCACGGCAGGATATTTCTCCGAGGTGCGCGAGGTCGTTCTGCCGATCGCGCCGGGCGCCCGCTACCGCATCTATGTCGGCTTCGACCAGAGTGCGGTGGGTGCGAAATAGCGTGCCGGGCGGCGTCGGCGCGATATTGCTCGGCACTTGAAGCTGGGTAAATCCGCGATGCAGCACATTGCGCCGCGTGGATAAAATCGCTATCTATGGGCTTCACGCCGCGCGACGTATGCGGGAGAGACCGGTTCATTCCGGCGCCGAAGGAGCAACCGCCCCGGAAACTCTCAGGCAAAAGGACCGCACGCAGACGGCACTCTGGAAAGCAGCCTGGGCGGGCCCAGGCTCACCGATGGGGTAAGCCTCGTCCGGCAGACGCCGTGGCGGAGCGAATTCTCTCAGGTCACGTGACAGAGGGGGCTTGGTGTCCGGACCGTTCCGGATCGAAGCCACTTTGCGTTGCGGGACTGATATGGCCGGCCCTGAACAGACGATCTCCAAAGCCGATTTGAAGCGCACGCCTCTGCACGCGCTGCATCTGGAGCTTGGCGCCAAGATGGTGCCCTTCGCCGGCTACGACATGCCGGTGACTTACCCCGAAGGCCTCATCCAGGAACATCTGCATACGCGCCAGGCCGCCGGCCTGTTCGATGTGTCGCATATGGGGCAGGCCTATCTCACCGGGCCGGGCCACGCCGCCGCAGCCGCTGTGCTCGAATCGCTGACGCCAGGCGAAGTCGCCGGGCTGGGGCTGGGACGCCAGCGCTACACGCAGCTTCTGGGCCGCGATGGCGGCATCCTCGACGATCTGATGATCACGCGCTCCGATGCGGCCGGAGATGACGGCCGGCTGATGCTGGTGGTGAATGCCGGATGTAAGGACGCCGATTATCGCGCACATTGCGGCGCATCTGCCGCCGGACGTGACGCTCGACCCGTTGGACGGATCGCGCGCTTCTGGCGCTGCAAGGTCCGGCGGCGGCGCGCATCCTGGCCGGCCATTGCCCGAAAGCCGGCGAACTCGCATTCATGGCAGCGTCCAGCGCCGAATTCGACGGCATCCCCTGCCATATCAGCCGGTCGGGCTATACCGGCGAGGACGGCTTCGAGATTTCCGTCGTCGCCGACCGGGCCGAAGATCTGGCGCGCGCGCTGCTCGCCCATCCGCTGGTGAAGCCGATTGGCCTGGGCGCCCGCGACACGCTCCGCCTGGAAGCGGGCCTCTGCCTCTACGGCCACGACATCGACCAGACCACATCCCCCGTGGAGGCGGATCTTGTCTGGTCGATCGGAAAACGCCGCCGCGACGAAGGCGGATTTCCCGGCGCGGACCGTATTCAGCGCGAATTGCGCGACGGACCCGCTCGCCGCCGTGTCGGTCTGCGCCTTGAGGGCCGCGCGCCGGCCCGCGAGGGCTGCGACATCGTCGGCCGGGACGGTCGAACCGATCGGCCGCGTGACCAGCGGCTCCTTCGCGCCCAGCATCGGCGTCCCGATCGCCATGGGCTATGTCGCCGCGAGCCATGCCGGAATCGGCACGCCCCTTGCAGTGATCATCCGAGGCACCTCGCACCCGGCAAGCGTCGTTTCCACGCCCTTTATGCCGCATCGCTACTACCGCAGACCCAAGTCAGGAACAAAAAATGGCTGACATCAAATATACGCGCGATCACGAATATATCCGTGTCGACGGAGGCGTCGGCACGATCGGCATTTCCGAATATGCGCAGGACAAGCTCGGCGACATCGTGTTCGTGGAGCTGCCCGCCATCGGCAAGGTGCTCAGCAAGGGGCAGGAAGCGGCGGTGGTGGAATTGGTGAAAGCCGCCAGCGAGGTCTATGCCCCCGTGACCGGCGAGGTCGTGGAGGTGAACGAGGCGATCGTCGCCACGCCCGAGATGGTCAACAAGGACCCGGAAGGCGATGCCTGGTTCATCAAGATCCGCGTCGGCAATCTGCGCGAATTGGACGGCTTGATGTCGCCCGAGGCCTATCGCGATTATCTGGAGACCGTCGACTGATGCGCTATCTCCCCCACACGGCGGACGAGCGCCGGCAGATGCTGGCCCAGATCGGCGTCTCCGATATCGATGCGCTGTTTCAGGATGTGCCGGAGCCGTTTCTGCTGGAAAATATCGACGGACTGCCCGCGCATCAGAGCGAGCTGGCGGTCGAGCGGGCGCTGGGGAAGCTGGCGGCGCGCAACACTCCGGCGGGTTCGGTGCCGTTCTTCGTCGGCTGCGGCGCCTATAAGCATCACGTTCCGGCCAGCGTCGATCACATCATCCAGCGCTCCGAATTCATGACGGCCTACACGCCCTATCAGCCCGAGATCGCGCAAGGCACGCTGCAATATCTGTTCGAGTTCCAGACGCAGGTCGCGGCGCTGACCGGCATGGAAGTGGCCAATGCCTCGATGTATGACGGCTCGACCGCTGCCGCCGAAGCCGTGCTGATGGCGCATCGCATCACCAAGCGCGACAAGGCGGTGCTGTTCGGCAATCTGCATCCGCATTACCGCGCCGTGATCGAGACCATCAGCCGCTACGCGCAACATCAGGTGATGGCGCTGCCTTCCGCGCCGAATACCGATTTCGTCGATACGATCGATGCGGAAACCTCCTGCGTCGTCGTGCAATATCCCGGCGTCTTCGGCGGGGCGCGCGATTTGACGGCGCTGGCCGAGCTGGCGCATGAGAACGGCGCGCTGCTGATCGTCGTGGTCACGGAAGCCATATCCTTCGGGGCGCTGCGGTCGCCCGGCTCGATGGGCGCCGACATCGTCGTGGCGGAAGGCCAGTCGATCGGCAACGGGCTGAATTTCGGCGGCCCCTATGTCGGCCTTTTCGCGGCGCGGCAGGCATTCCTGCGGCAGATGCCCGGCAGGCTGTGCGGCGAGACGGTGGACGAGGAGGGCAAGCGCGGCTTCGTGCTGACGCTCTCGACCCGCGAGCAGCATATCCGCCGCGATAAGGCGACCAGCAACATCTGCACCAATTCGGGGCTGTGCTCGCTCGCCTTCACCGCGCATATGACGCTGCTCGGCGAGGCGGGCCTGCGCAAGCTGGCGCGGATCAACCATGCCAACGCGGTCGCGCTCGCCGATCTGCTTGGCCAAGGTGCCGGGCGCGGAGATCGTCACGCCGCATTTCTTCAATGAGTTCACCATCCGCACGCCGAGGCCCGGCGCTCAGGTGATCGACGCGCTGGTCGATGAAGGCGTGCTCGGCGGCGTTCCCGCTTCTCGGCTTTTCCCCGGCGAAGCGGCGCTGGGCGACCTCATCATCGTCGCCGCGACCGAAATCAACACAAACGCTGACCGCGAGGCCTATGCCGCCGCGCTCGCCAAGGTGCTCGCATGACCGAAATGACGACCAAATTCCTGGCCAATGCGGGCCAGCCCGGCACGCATACGGGCAATCGCGGCCTGCAGATCGAGGAGCCGCTGATTTTCGAGATCGGCGCGCTGGAGACATCGGGCGTCGATTTCGAGGAGCCGGAGCCGTTCACGATCGCGTCTCGGCGATATGGAGCGGCGCGACGCCATCGGTCTGCCCGGTCTCACCGAGCCGGAGGCGGTTCGCCATTATGTGCGGCTGAGCCAGAAGAACTACTCCATCGACAGCGGCATTTTCCCGCTCGGCTCCTGCACCATGAAGCACAATCCGCGCCTCAACGAAAAGATGGCGCGGCTGCCCGGCTTCGGCGACATCCATCCGATGCAGCCGCAAAAGACGGTGCAGGGCGCCATCGAGCTGATGGCGATGCTGTCGGACTGGCTGATGAAGCTGACCGGCATGCCGGCGGTGGCGCTGTCGCCCAAGGCCGGCGCGCATGGCGAACTTTGCGGCATGATCGCGATCCGCGCGGCGCTGGAAGTCGCGGGGCGAGGCGGATAAGCGCCGTGTCGTGCTGGTGCCCGGATTCGGCGCATGGCACCAATCCGGCGACCGCTGCGCTGCTCAATTTCCAGGTGCGGGCGGTTGCCGCGAATGCCGACGGGACGGTCGCGGCCGCGGCGGTTCGCGAGGCGCTCGGCCCCGACGTAGCCGCGATGATGATCACCAATCCGAACACCTGCGGCCTCTTCGAGCCTGAGATCGCCGACATTGCCGCCGCGCTGCACGAAGCGGGTGCTTACCTTTATTGCGACGGCGCCAATTTCAACGCGATTGCCGGCAAGGTGCGCCCCGGCGATCTCGGTGTGGACGCCATGCACATCAACCTGCACAAGACCTTCTCCACCCCGCATGGGGGCGGTGGTCCTGGCGCCGGGCCGGTGGTGTTCTCCAAGAGCCTTGCGCCCTTCGCGCCGCTGCCGCTGATCAGCGAGACGAATGGGAGATGGGAGCTTTGCGAGCATGAGGGCGACTGTGCCGGAGCGTCGCCATTCGGACGGCTCGTCGCCTTCCACGGGCAGATGGGCATGTTCGTGCGCGCCCTCTCCTACATGCTGAGCTTTGGCATCGACGGCGTGCGGCAGGCCTCCGAAGACGCCGTGCTCAACGCCAATTACATCCGCGCCGGGCTGAAGGAGGTGATGACGCAGCCCTTCGGCGACCGGATCTGCATGCATGAGGTGCTGTTCGACGACGGCTTCCTGAAAGGCACGGGGCTCTCGACGCTCGACTTCGCCAAGGCGATGATCGATGAGGGCTTCCATCCGATGACGGTATATTTCCCGCTCGTGGTGCATGGCGCGATGCTGATCGAGCCGACGGAGTCGGAATCGACGCAAAGCCTCGACCAGTTCATCGGCGCACTTCGGGCGCTCGCCCGCGCCGCCCGGCAGGGCGACACCGAACGCTTCAAGGGTGCGCCGCATTTCGCCCCGCGCCGGCGCCTCGATGAAACGCGGGCCGCGCGCCAGCCGATCTTGCGGTTTGCGCCGGTGCAGGACAAAGCCGCCGAATAAAGCCGGGCGGTGCGCCGCCTCGGCGGTTTGCCGCGAACGCACCCATGCGATTAATTCAAGATGAACACCTCGATTTCATCGTGTTCAGTTTGGCCCCGCTATCCTCGCCCTGTTTTTAAATCATGGCTGGACGGGGCGCTTCCCGGCCGAATTAGGGAGAACACGATGAACACCTTTCTGAACGTCGCGGCAGTTGGGTTTGCCGGCATGATGGCCCTTAGCTCGGGCGTCGTCGCGGGCGGGCTTTATGATGACGATGACGACAACGCGTACAATCGCCAGAGCCAGAGCAGCTATTGTTACAAGCACCCCTACGACGACGCCTGCCAACCCCACGCACAGCGCTATGACGACCAGCGGCATTACGGCTATTCGGACGGCTCGGGCCGCTGCACCGCGCTTGTCCGCGCCGTCGGCAAGCGCAATCTGGTGCTGGGCTTCGCGCGCAACAGCGCCCGATTTGCCTGGGTGCGTGAGGCGCGTTTCGTTCACGGCGACCAATATGCCAATTGGAACAATGCCCACAATGCGGAGATTTCCTGCACCCGTGTCGGCGCGCTGAGCAGCTGCGAGGCCATCGCGAGGCCTTGCCGCTGAGGTTTTCGTTGTCAGCGCCTGGACGCCCGCGTCGCTACGTGGGCTGTGATCTGGCACTTTGCATGACCGGGCATCAGGATCATCCAAGAGGGCGTTCAGCTTTCGTCGATGACCAGTAGGCGGAAGGAGCTTTTCATGACCAGACGCGTCGGCAGCGCCGATCTTCCGCTGCATGGCGGGCGGGTGCCGAGCTGGCTCGCCACCCGCATGACGCGTCTGGGCGCCGTGATGAGCCAGGCCATCGTGCATCATTATGGCCGGGATGAGCTGTTGCGCCGCCTCGCGCATCCGTTCTGGTTCCAGTCCTTCGGTGCGGTGATGGGCATGGACTGGCACTCCTCCGGCATCACCACCAGCGTCATCGGCGCGCTGAAACGGGGGCTCACGCCGTTGTCTGCCGAGCTTGGCGTGCATGTCTGCGGCGGCCGCGGCAAGCATTCGCGGCAGACGCCGGCCGAACTGGTGGCGATCGGTACGCGCGTCGGCTTTGACGGATCGGCGCTCGCCACGGCCAGCCGGCTGGTCGCCAAGGTCGACAGCGCCGCTGTTCAGGATGGCTTCGACCTGTATCTGCATGGGTTCATCGTCACCGATGACGGGCATTGGGTGGTCGTCCAGCAAGGCATGAACGGCGACCGACGGCAGGCGCGGCGCTATCACTGGCAGTCCGAGGGCCTGCGCAGCTTCGTCGACGAGCCGCATGCGGCGATCGACGGCGAGCGGCAGGGCGACATCGTCAACCTCACCGACCGGCGCGCGGAGGCGTCGCGTCGCGGGCAGCTCGATCTGCTGCAATCGCTGAGCCCTGACCGGATCGCGCGCACGCTGTCGGCCCTGCAAGGAGGCCAGGAGAAACCAGCGGCGCCGCCCGCCGCGCCACAGCTCACGCTGCCGCATCTGGTGATGCCGGCTCATCACGATGTGAGGGCGAGCGATGTGCTGCAGCCGCGCCTGCAGGCAAGCCTCGCGGCGGCGGCCGATCGCGGTCCGGCCGATTTCGCCGAGTTGCTGCTGGTGCCCGGCGTCGGGGCGCGCACCGTGCGTGCCCTTGCCATGGTGGCGGAAGTGGTGCATGGCGCGCCTTACCGCTTCACCGATCCGGCCCGCTTTTCCTTCGCGCATGGCGGTAAGGACAGCCATCCGTTTCCGGTGCCGCTGAAAGTCTACGATCAGACGATCACCGTGCTCAAATCCGCGATCCAGAACGCAAAGCTCGGCCGGGACGAACAGCTGGCCGCGATCAAGCGGCTCGATGATCAGGCGCGCCGGATCGAAGACCTCTCCAAAAGCCCGTCATTCGATGCCGTGCTCGCCGAGGAACGGCTGATGTCCGACAGCTACGGAGGCCGCAGCGTGCTGGATGATCAGCCTCGCCGCGGCGGCGCGAAATCGGCCTAGGGCACGATCGGGAAAAGTGGACACCGATTTTCCCGAAAAATCGTGCGAAAGCAAAGAAATCTAGAAAGGAAGCCGCGCCGCACGCTCTATGCGTTGCGCGCGGAGCTTAGCGCCGCTTGCGTGCAGCAGGCTTAACAGCCGCGTCGGACGCTGGGTTCGCCGGGGCGGGTGCGTTCAACGCCCAGAGCACGCCGAAGGGGTCGCGAAGCTGGCCGTAGCGGTCGCCCCAGAACATCAGCTCCACCGGCATGACGCTTTCGCCGCCGGCTTCGATGGCGCGGCTCCACCACGTGTCAATGTCCTGCACCGGCAGCATGAGGCTGTAGCTTTGCGGGCCGGTCAGCGCATGGCCATGCTCCGGGTAGGCGTCGCTGAGCATGAGCGATCCGCCGTTGAGGTGCAGGTGGATGTGCATGGTGCGCCCGCTCTCATCCACCGGCATGCGGTAAACTTCGATCGCACCGAAGGCGCGCTGATAAAATTCGGATGCGGCGCTGGCGCCTTTCAGCTGCAGATAGGGAACAACGCCGCCAAGCGCCTCGGCCTTGACGGGTTGATTTTCGGGTGCGGTTTTTTTTTGCTTTGCGGTCATGTTCGGCTCCAATGGCATTGAGATGGGTTTACTTCCTTGTGACGATCGAACCGTCACCGATCCGACATCAAACCGAATTTTTTGGCAATAGCGTGCAAAAGTTCTCATATGAATGCGGTCTGCCGCCCCGGAAGGGAGCGGCGGCACCAGATCCGGCCCGCTCGCCACCGACAGGAGCCCGAGATGCAAGCGCAAAACGGAAAGACAGTGCTGATCACCGGTTCAACGGATGGGGTGGGCCGCATGGTGGCGATCCGGCTCGGTGCGGCCGGGGCGCATGTGCTGGTGCACGGCCGGGACAAGGTACGCGGCGAGCAGGTCGCCAGCGAGATCGACGCGGCCGGAGGCACGGCGGAATTCCTCGAAGCGGATTTGTCGGCGCTTTCCGAGGTGCGCCGCCTTGCCGAAATGGTCCGGCAGAGGCCAGACCGGCTGGACGTGCTGATCAACAATGCCGGCATCGGCACGGACGGCAGCGGCGGCACGCGGCAGCTCAGCACCGACGGGCATGAGCTGCGCTTTGCGGTGAACTACCTCGCCGGATTCCTGCTGACGCATGCGCTGCTGCCTTTGCTGAAGCAAAGCGCCCCGGCGCGCATCGTCAACGTCGCTTCGGCCGGCCAGCAGACGATCGATTTCGCCGACGTGATGCTGACCCACCGCTATAGCGGCACGCGCGCCTATTGCCAGAGCAAGCTGGCGCAGATCCTGTTCACCATCGATTTGGCCGAGGAACTGCGCGGAACGGGCGTCACCGTCAACGCGCTGCATCCGGCGAGCTATATGGACACGACCATGGTGCGCCAATCCGGCGTCAGGCCCTGGAGCCGCGTCGAGACGGGCGCCGAGGCGATCCTCAACCTCGCTGTATCGCCGGAACTCGAAGAGCGGAGTGGGCTCTACTTCAATGGTTTGCGGGAGTCGCGAGCTGACGCGCAGGCCTATGACGCCGATGCCCGCCAGCGCCTGAAGGCGCTCAGCATGGAATTGGCCGGGCTCGCGGCGGTACCTAGCCACTGACATTCGGCGACCAGGGCGCCTTCCGTCTAGAGCCTTTTCCGCTCCGATTGAATCGGAGCGCGGCTCTAATTCTTTGTTTTCTCGCATTTTCTCGACGCAAACCGGCGTCCACTTTGCTGGAAAATGCTCTAAACAGGCCTCAAGTCAATCGTCCTTGCCCGCCCCCGGCTCTCCATTGATGTGGTGGTCGAAGAATTGCAGCGCCATGATGGTCGCCTGCTCGGCCGCGAAGCGGTTGGCGTCCACGGCCTGGCGGCTGCGCGTCGGCGAATCGAAGTCATGTGTCGCGTCCTCGAACAGTTCGATCTCGACCTTGCCGCCCGCCGCGCGGCTTTTCTCCGCGAACGCGGTGCAACGATCCGAGGAGACCTCCTCATCCGCCGTGCCGTGCAGAATCAGCACCGGGGCATAGGGCCGGAATGGACGCTCGTCGAACTGGCCGTGCAAGCCGCAACCGGGATAGAAGGCCAGCGCCGCGCGGAAACCGGATTTGGCGTTCGCGCCGCTCAGGCCAGAAGCGCTTTCCGCCATAGCGGCGAGCGTCGCGCTGGCGCCGTTCGACCATCCCATCAAGCCGATTTTATCCGGCGCGACATCCGAGCGTGAGCGCAGATAGGCCAAAGCCGCATAGGCGTCGAGCGGGCGCTGCGTGACCTCGTTCAATTCGGACGGGCGTTCGCCATAGCTGTTGCGAGCGAAGCCTTGCGGATAGCCGCGCGGTCCGAAGCCGTCGACCAGCAAAGCTATATAGCCATGCGCGGCCCATTCGCCGCCCCACGCCTTGTGGCGCATCGAAAGTGTCGCGGCATTATAGGCGCCCTGCGCGGCGGAAGAGTAGGCGCCGGCGCGGCCATGCATCAGCACCACGGCAGGATAGGGGCCGGCGTTCTCGCCGATCGGCTCGAAGACGTAGCCGACGAGCGATATCTTGCCGTCCGCGCTTGGAAATGTTACGCGTTCCGGCGGCTGCCGGTCGCCCGCAAGCGCGCCGGAGACGGCGCATAACAACGACAGCATCATCGCGGTGTGGCGCAGGAGGTGATTGCGCATCCTCGCACGGTTCCTTAAATGCCGCGCGAGCGCGAGGAGAAATTGAAGCTCTTGACCAGCAGCGGCGGCGCCGCGATCGGCCAACGGCCCAGGTCGCCGCCATGAACGCGCAGCGCGGGCCCGATCGCATCGATATTGCCGAGCATCGCGATGAGGCTCTCATTGAAGCGGAAATTGCGCACCGGCCCGGCGATCCGCCCGTTTTCGATGAGGAAATTGCCGTCGCGCGTCAGGCCCGTGATCAGCAAGGTGCGCGGATCGAGCGTGTTGGTGTACCAGACGCGGGTGACCAGAATGCCCCGGCTGGTATTGCGGATCATCTCGTCGACCGAGGACGGGCCGCCCGTCATCGCCAGGCCGGCAGGGTAGGGGCGCGGCGCGCGGCCGGTCTTTTGCGCCCAGTAGCGCGAACAGGACAGGTTTCGGACGACCCCGTTCTCGATCCAGGCGGTGCGCTCCTGCGGCAGGCCCTCGCTGCCGAATGTGTGTGATGGGACAAGCGCGTCGGCCGGGTCGGAGTAGATCGTGACGCGGGGATCGACAAGCTGTTCGCCAAGCTTCGTCGCGCCGTCCTTGCCGCTCAGCCAGCTCCGGCCCTCATCCGCCGAGCGCGCCTGCATCGACCACAGCAGATATTGCAGCATCTCGCCAACCGCGGACGCCTCCAGGATGACGGTATATTGGCCGGGATCGAGGTCGAGCGGCGGCTGGCTGTGCGCCGCCTTGGCGACGGCGCTTTCGGCGATCTGCCCCGCGCCGATTTCGCCGAAGCGGAATTGCGAGCCGCCCGCCCAGCCCGACCAGCTCCCGTCCTTCCGCCGGGCGGTGACGGTAAAGGCGGCATCGGTCTGACGGTCGTAGGCGAACAGGCCGGAGCTCGTCGCCATGGCGGTGAATTTCGCTCCGGTCTCGGTGTAGCCGGCCGCGTCCACGCCTTCGCGGACGGCCCTGGCAATGGCTGCACCGGGTGCCTCGGCAAGGTCGGCGGCGCGCAAGGCGGTTGTCGCGGTGTCGTAGGCTGCGCCGGCGGCGTAGATTTGCGGCCCGAGCGGCGGCATCTGTTCGGGGTTGGCGGGGGAGAGCCGCGCGATCTCCTCCGAACGCCGCTGCGCCGTTTCGAGTGCGCCGTCGTCCAGGCTGGTCACGGTCGCCGAGCCGGATTGCTGTCCGAATTGCGAGATGATGGTCACATCGACGGCGCTGCGGGCACCGTTGGAGGTGGCGCTGTTGCGTGCAAAGCGCAGATTGAGAGCGTTGCCGCCCTCGACATGGACGATGCAGGCATCGGCCTGTGACGCGGCGAGCCGCCGCTGCGTAATGTCCTTGACCTCGTCGGGCGTCAGCATCATCGCTCAGACATCCCCGCGTTCGGTGTTGAGGATGGTGACGCCGCGAAAGCGCGCCGGCACCGCGCCATGCGAGACGGGCGCGCTCTGCATCGGCTGGCCCTTGCCGCAACTGAATGTGCCGCCGAGGTAGAAGGTGGAGGCGTCGCCCAGCCCGTCCAGCGAATTCCAGAACTCGACGGTGCGGCCCTGATAGGCGACATCGCGCAGCATCGGGCCGATCTTGCCGTTCTCGATGGCGTAGAAAAGCTGGCCGCCGAACTGGAAATTGTCGCGCTGCTGATCGATGCTCCAGCTTCCGGCGCCGACGATGTAGATGCCGCGTTCGACGCCGCCGATCAGATCGTCAAGCGAGGTGCTCCGCGGGTTGGGCTGCAAGGAGATGTTCGGCATGCGCTGGATCGGAAAGGCCGTGGGGCTGTCGCAATAGGCGCAAGCATTGGATTTCTCGCGCCCGATATGCTGCGCCTGGCCCAGCGCCATCTGGTAATTCTTGAAAATGCCGTTCTCGACGATGGGAAACTCGGCGCCGGAGGTGCGCACGCCGTCATCGTCGAAAGCGACGGTCGCCAATCCGCCGTCGCGCGAACGGTCGGCGATGATGGTCATCAGCGGCGAGCCGAATTGCAGCGTGCCCAGCTTGTCCGGCGTTACGAAGGAGGTGCCGGCGAAATCGGCCTCCCAGCCGAGCGCGCGGTCCAGTTCGGTGGAATGGCCGACGGTTTCGTGGATGGTCAGGAACAGGTTGCTAGGCGCTATCACCACATCGTAGCGGCCGGGCTCGACGGATTTCGCGGCGAGCTTTTCGCGCAATTGCGGTCCTGCCCGTGTCGCCTCTTCGGCCAGCCCGCAGCTTTCGATATAGTCCCAGCCGGCCGCGCGCGGGGGCGCGAGGCTGTCGAGGCTGGCGAACCTGCCCGCTTCCTTATCTACCACCGTCGCCATGAAAGACGGCGAGCAGCGCAGCCGCATCTGGAAGATCGCGCTGCCGCGTGAGCTGGCGAACAGCTTCTCCTCGCGCACGAAATGCAGCATGGCGTAACAGAAATCGGCGCCGCCGTTCAGCACCGCATCGGCAACCGAGAGGAGATAGGCTGCCTTGGCATCGGCGGCGATGGTGAAGGGATCGGTCTTCACCGGCATGACCCAGTCTTCCTGAACGGCCGGCAGCGCCTCGATGACGATCGGCTCGCTCTGGATCGCCGCGTTCGCCTTGGCCATCTCGGCGGCGAGGCCGGCCATGCTGCCGATCTCCGGCTCGCTCAAAATGTTGCTGCCGGCGAAGCCCCAGCTCCCGTTCATCAACACGCGGATGCCGAAGCCGACCTCAAGGCCATAGCTTGCGTCCTGAAGCTTGCGTTCGCGGGCGAACAGCGACTCGCTCTGATTACGGCCCAGCCGGATATCGGCGTATTCGGCCCCGGCCGCTTTCGCCAGCCTCAGCGCCGTGTCCGCCAGATTGAGGCAGGTGGCGCGGTCGAACAGATCCTGAAGAGGATGTATCGCCTGCGCTTTTTGAATATGGGCTCGCTGGTGAAAGTGCTGGCTGCCGCACATGCCTTGTTGAAGCATCGTCCACTCCCGCCGGATGATGCGCCTATCTTACCCTATGCGAGCGGAGTTGCGGGCGGGACGTTCGGTCGCGGCGGAAATTATGCGGCGCGGATTTTTGCCAGGAAATCGTCGATATTGGCGCGGAGCGCTTCGGCGTGACAGCCCAGTTGCGATGCCGCGGCGACGACGTTGCCCGCAGCGTGATCCGTACTTGCGGCGGCCCTGTCGACACCCAGGATGCTCTCCCCGACCTCGGCCGTGTTCTGCGCGGCGGTGTGAGTGCTGGCGGCGATTTCGTTCGCCGCGGTTTCCTGCTGCGAGATCGCGGTTTCGATGGAATCGCCGATTTCGCTGATCTGAACGATGATCTCGTCTATTTTGTGGATTGCGGACACCGCGCCGCCGACCGAGGTCTGGATGGCGGAAATCTTGCCGCGAATATCCTGCGTCGCCTTTGCGGTTTGCGCCGCCAGCGATTTGACCTCATTGGCGACGACCGCAAAGCCTCTCCCGGACTCTCCGGCGCGGGCCGCTTCGATGGTGGCGTTCAGCGCCAGAAGATTGGTCTGCGCGGCGACGTCCTCGATCATCTCGATGACATCGCCGATCTCCTGCGCCGCGAGCGCCAATTCCTGCATGATGGCGCCGGCCTGTTTGGCCTCCTCCACGGCGCGGCCCGCGACTTCGGTCGATTGCGTGATGCTGCGGGCGATTTCATGGATCGAGGCTGACATTTGCTCCGCCGCGCTTGCCGCGCTGTGGACCGCAGCGGTGGCACGGTCGGCCGCGGACGTCACGGAAGTGGCCCCGCTGCTGGTATCGGCGGCGGCGTTCGACATGTCCCGTGCCGTCGCCTCGATTTCGACAGCCGCCGCCGCCAGAGCGCCGGAGAGTTCCTGGCCGGAGCGGTCGAAGGCCTTGATCAGCACTTCGGCGCTGAGCCGCTGTCTTTCCTTGATGGCCAGGTCCTTGGCCTTGGCGGCTTCCAGCTCACGCACCTTGATGGCGTTCTGCTTGAAGGTCTCGATGGCATCCCCCATGTGGGCCAGTTCGTCGCTGCCGACGCGGGGCACCAGGACATCGAGATTGCCGCTCGCCAGATCGGAAACCACTTCATTGAGGCGGCGCAAACGCCCGATGATGTTGCTGCCGATGAATATCCAGGCAAGGACGACGCTGATCACGCTGAGGATGGACAGCGATATCAGCAGCATCGAATTGTTGCTGATGTCGGATATTGACGCGGCGACCGCGCCTGTCGCGGTCTGGTGGGCCGTGGCGGCGATCCGCTGCACCGCTTCGACCAGGGTGGCGGCCTTTTGCTTGTTGGCCTCCACCAACTGCCAACTGGTCGCGATTGCGGTCAATTCGCGGCTGCGATACGCGGTGATGCCATCGCTTTCATCGGCGAAAGCAAGCAATTGCCGGAGCGGCGCCGCCAACGCCTTAGTGGTCGTCCAGCTTTGCAGCTGGGCCGCCGATCTTTCCAATCGTGCCTTGGCGGCGGTGAGGCGCTCGCGCAAGGGACGCATAAAGTCCGCATTGGGGATGAGCGAGGACTCGATCAGCATGCCGAGCAGCAGATTGCTTTCGGCGCGCAATTCCGTCAGCGCTCCCAAAGATGCGGCGTCGTTGGCGGCGAGATTGTCCAGTTCCGCCTTGATTGCTGCCGGGTCGGTCCCCTTGGCCGCCGATTCCAGCCCCATGGCGAGATCGAAATTGGCGTTGTCGACGAGGGGCGCGACTTTCTGGGAGAGTTCGGTGTGAGCGGCGCGAGCGGCCTCGACGAGTTCGGCGCGCCGTGCGCTGATCTTCAGCCGCAGCGCCACGGATTCGGCCAGCGCATCGGTACTGACGTTCAGCGCGGCAACGGTTTGCCGCAAGGGTTCCACGGTGTCATGTCCGGCCGCGCTTGCCGCCAGCTTTTCGAGGCTCTCCGTCATCGCGCGGCGCACCTGCATCAGCGACGCGATGGTGGCTTGCAGATCGGAGGCGCGTTCGCTGGCTGCCAGCGATGCGGATGCGGCGGACAATTCCGCCGCCTGATGGGCGAGCACCAGAGCGTGGGTCATGCCCGGCAGGCTGTCCTGCTCGATCTGGTGCAGATCGGAGCTTATGGCGTGATAGGAGATCAGTGATGCGCCGCTTGCCACCAGCGTCAGGGCACAAACCATCGCGAAGGCGGACAGCAGCTTGCCGCGAATCCCGGCGCGGTTGAACAAGCGCACCAGCGCGGGCCGAACCCGCCATCCGCGCGCGGCTTGCTCACCGGGGTGATGGGCTGGGTCCCTGCTGCCGGCTGGCATCGGATCAGCCGCCCGTTTTGGGGAGAGCTGCGGCCGGTTTGAATGTGCCGTCCGGCTGAATGATGGTCAGGAACACCTGATCCATCCCCTGATTGTCCTGCGGACCGTAGGTGAGGGTTACGCCGCCGAGATCGAACGTGCCGCCGAGGATCGTTTCGGTGAGCGCCTTCCGGCTCGGTTCGCCCGAGATCTTCTCAAGCGCGGCAGCGACGAGGCGGCCGGCCATGTATCCTTCCAGCGAGACGAAGCCCGGCTCGGCGGCCGGGTTTGACGCCTTCAACGCATCCTGGTAGCGCGCCACCAGCGGGACGGATCGGTCTTCCGGGAAGGGTACGACCTGAGTGATCGCCACTCCGGCGCCGTCCTTGCCCAATTCCCTGGCAAGCGCATTGGAACCGACAAAGGAGAGTGTCATGAAAAGGGCGTCGAGCTTTACCTGCCGGGAAAGCTTGATAAATTCCGCGCAAGGCTTATACGGTCCGATCAGGATGACCGCTTCCGGATCGCCCTTGCGAATGCTCAGCAGGGCGCTCTTGACGGCGACGGTGTTGCGCTCGAACGTGCCTTCCGCGACGAGCTTCATGTTGCGCTTCTCAAGCGCCTTCTGCACGCCGGCAAGACCGGCCCGGCCAAAGCCGTCATCCTGATACAGAATGGCGATTTTGGAGATGTTGCGGTCTTTGGTCAGCCGCTCGACCATGGCCTCGGTCTCCTGGAAATAGGAGGCGCGGACATTGACGACGTTGGGCTTGAATGGTGTGCGCAGGAACTCGGCACCAGTGAACGGCGCAATGAACGGAACGCCGGCCTCGGTAGCGATCGGCTGCGTCGCGGAGGACGTCGGCGTCCCGACCGATCCGATGAGCGCGAAAACCTGATCCGTTTCGATAAGCTTTCTGGTCGCCTCGATGGATCGGTTCGGCTCGTAGCCGTCATCCACGGAGATCAGCTCCAGCTTGCGTCCCTGGACGCCCCCGGCTTTATTGGCTTCCGCGAAGGCGGCGAGAATGCCGTCGCGCATCCCGGTGCCCAGGGCAGCAGCCGGGCCCTCGAGCGCCGCCGACTGACCGAAGACGATCTTGTCGCCGGCCACGCCTGGGTCGGCCAGAGCGCTTAAGCTGCCGGGCAGGAAGGCGGCGGCGGCCGCCAAAGCCAACGACGCGATGGTTTTTCCGTGCATGAACGCCTCACCTGATGATTGTTTCAACACAGCTATCAGCAAGGCATTGCGATTGCGTTTGACGGAAGTGCGTAATTTTCCGGATCAGCGTCCGGCGCCGTCGGTCCAGCCGGGCTGCCGCGCGGCGATAGGTCTCGGCGGCGAAGCTGAGCTTGACGCCGATGCTCATGATGATCTTCCTTGTTATCCCCAACAAACGGTTGAAGCGCTCCGATGATCCGGCGGCCATCCGGCGTGGCGACGCCCTCGAAGAAAGGTAAAGAATGGCCTTAAGATATTTAGCCATCTGGACTCTTGCGGCAATGACGGCGCTGTCGCCGGCCGGATGGGCAAAACCCTCCGGCGCCGCAGAGGCCGAGCATGCGCCGCAATCCGCCTCGGCCCGGGCTCTGCCGGAGGACAGCACGTCCCAGCATACGATCGGGCAGGGTGCCGAGCGCATCAGCTATAGTGCGACCGCTGGCAGCCTGCCGCTCGCCAACGATAAGGGCGAGACCGCCGCGAAGATTTTCTATGTCGCTTATACGACCGGGCGAAGCGAGCCGGCCGATCAGCTTCGTCTTCAATGGCGGGCCGGGCGCCGCCGCCGCCTTTCTGCATCTGGGGGCGCTCGGTCCCAAGGTGCTCAATTTCACCGAGGACGGGGCGGCTCCGGCGCAGCCCCTGGGGCTGAGCGAAAATCCCGATAGCTGGCTCGCATTTACCGATCTGGTGTTCGTCGATCCGGTGGGCACGGGCTACAGCCGCGTGACGCAGGGCGGCGCGGAGGCCGAAAAGGCGTATTACGGGGTCGATCAGGATGCCGACGCCATGGCCGAATTCGTCAAGCTGTATCTGGCGCGGACGGGCCGCGAACTGGCGCCGGTCTATCTGGTCGGTGAGAGCTATGGCGGCTTTCGCGCGGTCCTGGTCGCGCGCCGGCTGCTGGAAGGCGGCATCGGGGTAAAGGGCGCCGTGCTCGTCTCGCCAGCGCTCGAATTCTCGATGATCCGGGGGGACGCCTACGCGCTCCTGCCCCTGGCTCTGCAATTGCCGTCGATCGCCGCCTCGCATCTGGAGGCGACGGCCGGCCATGACGCGCCGCTCGATGCGGTGCATGAAGCCGAGATCCTTCGCGACGTCCGATTATCTCCTGCATCTCGTGCGCGGCTTAAGCCTCGACGATGCAATCAAGGCCAAGCTCGTCCGGCTGACGGGCCTGGCTCCGGAAGTGGTCGCGCGCCATCATGGGCGGGTTGGCCGATATCTCTTCCGGCGCGATGCTGTCCGCCGGCAGGATCGCGTGCCGAGCCTTTATGACGGTTCTGTCAGCGCTCCGGTGCCGCGGCCCTCCGACGATTCCGATTACGACCCGATTCTGGATGGCGCCGTCGCTGCGCTGACGCCGCTCATGGTGCATTATGCCGCGGACGAGCTGGGGTTCAAGACCGACATCCCCTACAAGCTGCTTAACCAGGACGTGAACAAGCACTGGGAATTCGGCACCGGGCATCAGGGGTTTGCCGGCAGCCTGGATGATCTGCAAAAGGCGCGCACGCTCAACCCGGCGCTGAAGGTATTCATCGCGCATGGCTATACGGACCTGGCGACGCCTTATGCGGTGACACGGTTCCTCATCGGCCAGCTTGAGCCGATCGCTTCGGCGCGGCCGGTCGAGATGCGCGTGTATCGGGGCGGACATATGATGTATTTGCGTCCCGCCTCCCGTAAGGCACTCGCGGCGGATGCCCGCGGCATCTACGACAAAGGCGCAACCCCATAGGGCAGGCTTGTCCCGTTGCAACCTCCGCGCATGGCACGCATGCTGAAAACCGTTCCAATCTCCGCGATCGCCGCTCCGGTTTCTTAACCGTTCGCTGAGATGATCGGGCCATGCGAAATCTGTCCCATGCCCTTCAGCCGCGCCCCATGGACCTGCCGGACACCCCGCCCGAACGGGCGTTTGGGCAGAGCGACGATGGTGACCGCAGAGCGGCGCTCGACCTTTTGGGGCGGTGGCTGGGCTTGTCGGGAACGCAAAAAGGCGCCCTCGAAGCGCTGCACGGGACGCTGCGCGATCTGTCGGGCGTGATCGATCACGATGCCAGCGATCGGTCCCAGCGGTTTCAAAGCCTGGAGCAGGCGGCGCGCGACCAGACCAAAACGCTTCAGCAGCTTGCCGACTCGGCTCAGATGGTGGAGCTGAAAGGCGGCGAAGCGATTTCGCTGATCAGCGTCGTCAAGGGCCTGAGCGGCACGATTTCAGAGTTCGTCGAAAAGATCGTCTTCCTCTCTTCGCGGGGTGTGACGCTCGTCTATAAGCTGGACGATGTGCTCGGCGACGTGAAAAACGTGCATGGAAGCATCGCCTCGATCGACCGGATCAACCGTCAGACCAACCTTCTGGCCCTCAACGCCAAGATCGAGGCCGCCCGCGCCGGCGACGCCGGCAGAGGCTTTGCCGTGGTGGCGGACGAAGTGCGCGAACTCGCCTCCACCGTTGACAGGCTGTCGAGCAGCCTCAAGGGGCAACTCGTCTCGATCTCGAAGGGCATTAATGATTGCTACGGAATTCTGCAGGAATTTGCAGCGAATGACGAGGCCGAACAGAATCTGGCGGCGAATGACCGCATCGCCGCGATGATGAATGCGCTGCTGGACAAGAACACGCAGCTGGCCGCCGCGCTGGGCAGCAGCGCCGATGCCGCGCGCGGGGTGGCCGGCGAGATTGCCGCTGCGGCTGGCGGCGTGGCGTCCCGGGGCCGCGCGACGCAAATCATCGATGAGGCGGCCGGAATGCTGGCGAGCGCCGTTTCGGCGATGAGCGATCTGGCTGTCGATACCGCGGCGCACCTGCCGCGGCTCGCGGACCGCCAATCTTGCGGCAATGAACAAGCGCGGACGGCAGCGCAGCCGAAATCCTTCAACGACAGTGATCAGCCATGCTCGTAAAAACATCGATCAAGGACCTAATTTTCGAAGCGCGCCTGAGCGACCGGTTGTCATTCGCCGATAATGCCGTGTTCAGAAATCTGCTCGACGAGATGGTGGCTTCCCCGGCGCGTCAGTGGGTATTCGACGTGTCGAACCTGACATCGGTGGATTCGGCGGGATTGGGCATGTTCATCATCGCCATGGAACACGCCAAGAAGGCGGAACGATCGCTGGTGCTGCGGTCGCCGAACGACCATGTGCGCAAGCTGATCGAGCTGTCGAAGATGGATAAGCTGATCCGCGTGGAAAACTGAGCGGCGCAGCAGGGGTCATCGACCGTGCCCATCGATGTAACATCCGAAAGCGTCGGCCACCCGCCCGATTTTGCGCAAACCCGGCTTGGTGAGGACCTGACCGCCGCCAGAATTCTGGTGGTCGACGATAATCGCGCCGCGCGAGGCCTCATTGCGCTGCATTTGCGGGCGAGCGGCTTCACGAATATCAGCATGGTCGGCGACGGGTTCGAAGCGCTGAAGGCGATGGATGCGTTCCGTCCCGAGCTGGTCATCTCCGATCTGCTGATGCCCAACATGAACGGCTTCGAACTCTGCCGCAAGCTGAGGGCCGATCCGCAGACCAGCGACATCCCCGTTCTCACCCAGACCGCCAGCATCGACCCGGACCTGCGCGCTCAGGCCTTTGCTTGCGGCGCGACCGACCTGCTGACCAAGCCCTTCGATCCCCGCGAGCTGCTTTACCGCGTCCGGGTGCTTCTGGAGCGCGGCAGGCTGATCGAGCGTCTTTCCGAATACCAGCGGCGCATGGCCGACGAGCTGCATCAGGCCGCGACCATCCAGGAGGCGCTGCTGCCAGGCGAAGCCGCGCTTGCCCGGCTGAAGACGCTGTGTCCGCTCGACGTGGCGGGCCACTATGAAGCCTCGGAGGGCCTTGGCGGCGATATTTGGGGCATTGAACTGGTCGGCGATCAAAAGGTGATGATTTTCAACGCCGATTTCGCCGGTCACGGGCTCAGCGCGGCGCTCAACACCATGCGCCTGCATTCCTTCATCAATGGCGGTCCGGAAAAGTCCCGCAGCCCGGCGACTCTGCTGACTGCAGCTCAATCAGTTTCTTTGCGACGTGCTGCCGCTCGGCCAATATGCGACGATGTTCTGTGCCGTGATGGATTTTCGCGCATGCACGATCGAATATGCGACGGCGGCCGCGCCGCCCCAGCTCCTGCGCAGCGCCGCCGGCCGCAATTTCGAGATCATTCAGGAGCCCGGATTTCCCCTCGGCGTCACCCGCGAGGCGACCTATGAGACCATTACCGCCGCTTTTGCGCCGGGCGGCACACTCCTGCTGTTCAGCGACGCGCTGATCGAAACCCCGCCACCGCCGGAGACCGCGTTCAACGAAGTCTCGCTCTGCGCGTTCATCGAGGCTGCCGCGCCGCGCGCCGGAGCGCATGAGCTGCGCGACCGCATCTTGCGGGAGTTCTTCGCGCGGATTTCCGAAAAGCCCACCGACGATCTGACATTCGTGGCAGCGCACCACCTGACCGGCCGCGAGCCGGCGGGGCCGCGCCGCGTTTGAAACACTTATATCACTAAGCAATTTTATGAAACGTATGTTGCAAAATTGCGGCGCCGCTGCTACCAATAGGCATGCACGCCGACCACCTGCGCAACCAGATCCTGTCCCGTTTCGATAAGCTTCCGGCACAGCTCCAGGCAGCGGCGAAGCGCCTGCTGGATCACCCGGACGATGTCGCGCTGCTCTCGATGCGCGAGCTTGCCAAACGCGCCGAGGTGCCCCCGGCGACCATGACGCGCCTGGCGCAGCGGCTCGGCTTCGACGGCTTCGAACCGCTGCGCAAGCTCTATGTGGATGCCCTGCGCGGCCGCGCCGACACGTTCAAGGACCGTGCCGAGGGGCTGCTCGCGCGTCAGGATCTGGATGGCGACCCCGCGCTGGTCGCCGACATGCTGGCTGGCCTCGCCGGACACATGAAGACGCTCAACGATCCGGCGATCATCTCCGCCATCAGCCGTGCTGCCGATCTCATCGTCCGGCAGCGCCGGCTTTTCTGCGTCGGTGCGCGGTCCAGCTATCCAGCCATCTATCTCGGGTCCTACTTGCTGTCGCTCATCGGCGAGCGGACAGTGCTGGTCGATGGCGCGGGCGGCATCGGCGCCGACGCGCTGCGCTCGCTTGGGGCCTCCGATGCCGTGCTGGCGCTGGCCGTCGCACCCTATACGCGCGACACGGTGGAAGCGGTCGCGTTCGCTGCGGAGCGCGGTGCTGCCATCATCGCGATCACGGACAGTCTTGCATCGCCGATTGCGCGCCATGTCGAGGAGGTGATCCTCGTTCCGACCGAAACGCCTTCGTTCCTGCACACCATGACGCCGGCCTTTCTGATCGTGGAATGTCTTGCCGCCCTGGTGGCGGCGCGGCGCGGCAAAGCGGCGGTCAAGGCGATCGCCGAAGCGGAGGATCATCTGGATCGCTTCGGTAGCTATGTCAGGGAGCGGCCGCGCCGCAGGGGACGATCATGACGCAACGCTCCACCCGCATCCTGCATCGCCAGATCGCCGGCAGCGACAGCCTGCCCGTCGCGGCGGGCGGGCAGGGAATCGAGATTATCGCGGCCGATGGGACGCGCATTATCGATGCCTCGGGCGGGGCGGCGGTGTCCTGCCTCGGCCATGGTCATCCTGCCGTCAACGCGGCGATCAAGGAACAGATCGACAAGCTTGCCTTTGCGCATACGGCCTTCTTCACCACCGAGGTCGCCGAGCGTCTGGCGGACCATCTCGTGGAGCACGCGCCTGGCGGGATGGACCATGTCTATTACGTCTCGGGCGGCTCGGAGGCGATGGAGGCGGCGCTGAAGATGGCGCGCCAATATTTCGTCGAGAAGGGTGAGCCGCAACGCCGTCACTTTATCGGCCGCCGCCAGAGCTATCACGGCAACACGCTGGGTGTGCTCGCGGTGGGGGGCAATGCCTGGCGGCGCGCGCAATTCGCGCCGATGCTGTTTGAAAGCCATCATGTGTCGCCGCCTTACGCCTATCGGGATATGCGCGAGGGCGAGACGCCTGACGCCTATGGCGAGCGCCTCGCCTCTGAACTCGCGGCTAAGATCGCCGGACTCGGCGCGGAGAGCGTGATCGCCTTCGTCGCCGAAACGGTGGGCGGTGCCACGCAGGGCTGCACCACGCCGCCACCCGGCTATTTCAAGCGCGTGCGCGAGCTTTGCGACAGGCACGGCATCCTGCTGATCCTGGACGAAGTCATGTGCGGCATGGGCCGCACGGGTACGCTGCACGCCTGTGCCCAGGAGGGCATCGCGCCCGATCTGATGGCCATCGCAAAGGGGCTGGGCGCCGGATATGAGCCCATCGGGGCCGTGCTGCTTTCGGGCAAGATCTTCGCCGCCTTCCGTGACGGCTCGGGGTTTTTCCAGCATGGCCATACCTATGTCGGCCATCCGCTCGCCTGCGCGGCGGCGCTGGCCGTGCAGCAAACCATAGAGCGCGACAATCTCCTTGAAAACGTGCGCCGCCAGGGCGAGCACCTGGAGCGGCGGCTGCGCGAGCGCTTCGGCAACCACCATCATGTCGGCGATGTCAGGGGGCGCGGCCTGTTCTGGGCGGTCGAATATGTCACGGATCGCTCGACCAAAACGCCCTTCGATCCGGCGCTTAAGCTGAATGCCCGGGTTAAGCGTGAGGCGATGGCGCGTGGCCTCGCCTGCTACGCCATGCAAGGCACGATCGATGGAAAATCCGGCGATCACAACATGCTGGCCCCGCCCTTCATCTGCACGAGCGGCGATATCGACCGCATCGTCGAGCGCTTCGGCGATGCGGTGGACGCGGCGCTGCGGTCATTGCCGGGCGCCGACAGATCTTCCACGCCAAATCTTTCAACAAGGGAGTAGAATCATCATGAGGAAAATCAAAGGTCTTGCAGCGGCGATTGCCGTTCTGGGCTTGTTCGTCCAGCCGGCCGCCGCGGAGCAGAAATTCGTCACCATCGGCACGGGCGGTGTAACCGGTGTCTATTATGCCGTCGGCGGAGCCATCTGCCGGCTGATGAACAAGGACCGTGCCACCACCGGCATACGCTGCTCGACGGAATCGACCGGCGGCTCCGTCTTCAATGTCAACGCGATCAAGAGCGGCGACCAGGAATTCGGCATGGCGCAGTCGGATGTGCAGTACAACGCCGTCAAGGGTCTGGCGCAATTCAAGGACGCTCCGTTTGCTGATCTGCGCTCGGTGTTCTCGGTGCACCCGGAGCCGTTCACGGTCCTGGCACGCAAGGACGCCGGGGTGACGAAGTTCGAGGATTTCAAGGGCAAGCGCTTCAATATCGGCAATCCAGGGTCGGGAACCCAGGCATCGATGGACGAATTGCTGGCCGCGCTCGGCTGGAAGCGGTCCGATTTCGCGCTCGCCTCCGAACTGAAGGCCGACGAGCAGGGCACGGCGCTTTGCGACAATAAGATCGACGGCTTCTATTACGGTGTCGGCCACCCATCCGCCGCCATCCAGGACCCGACGACCGGCTGCGGCGCGCAGCTCATCGGCATCGAGGGGCCGGCGATAGATAAGCTGATCGCCGACAAGCCCTATTACGCCAAGGCGACCATTCCCGGCGGCATGTACGCGAACAACCCCAACCCGGTGAACACCTATGGCGTCGCGGCGACTTTGGTCACTTCGGCCAAGGTGCCAGACGATGTGGTCTACGCGCTGGTGAAGGCCGTGTTCGAGAATTTCGACGAGTTCAAGAAGCTGCACCCCGCTTTCGCCAATCTCGATCCGAAAGCAATGGTGAAGAATGGCCTTTCCGCGCCGCTGCATCCCGGTGCGCTGAAGTACTACAAGGAAAAGGGCATGCTCTGAGCGAGCAGCTCTGAAGACAATGCCGGGCGGCAATGCCGCTCGGCACGGGCTGCGTCGCAGCGTGGGGAGGCAGACACATGGCCGGCACTCATTCTACTGGTACGGCGGCGTCCCGCGAAGAGCTGGAGCAATTGGTTGCCGAGACCGATCTCGGCGGCCGCCGGCCCGTGGGCCCGGTTGCATGGGTCCTCACTATTCTTGCCGTCAGCTGGTCCCTTTTCCAGCTCTGGTATGCCTCACCGCTGGCCTTCACGCTCGATTTCGGCATTTTCAACGATACGGAAGCGCGCGGCTTTCATCTCGCCTTCGCCTTCGCGCTCGCGTTCCTGGCCTATCCAGCCTTTGCAAGCTCGCCGCGTGCCCGGGTGCCGTGGAGCGACTGGCTGCTGGCGGCGCTCGCCGTCTGCTCCGTGCTCTATCTCGTCGTGTTCTACCGGGAGCTTGCCTTGCGTCCCGGACTGCCGACCACGCCCGATGTCGTCGTCTCGGTCGTCGGTGTGCTGCTGCTGCTGGAGGCCGCACGCCGCGCGCAGGGACCGTGGCTGCCGATCATAGCGATTGTCGCGCTCTGCTATGTGTTCGCCGGGCCATGGCTCTCGGGCATGATGGCGCATAAGGGCGCAACGCTCTCGCGGGCCGCATCGCATTTCTGGCTGACGTCGGAGGGCGTCTTCGGCGTCGCGCTCGGCGTCTCGACGAATTTCATCTTCCTGTTCGTGTTGTTCGGCGCGTTGCTGGAGCGCGCCGGCGCGGGCAACTGGTTCATCCAGATCGCCTTCGCGCTCTTGGGTAAATTCCGCGGCGGGCCGGCCAAGGCGGCGGTCATGGCGTCCGGCCTTACCGGCGTGATCTCGGGGTCGTCGGTCGCCAATGTGGTGACGACCGGCACCTTCACCATCCCGCTGATGAAGCGGGTCGGCTATACGGCCGTCAAGGCGGGTGCGATCGAATGCGCCTCCAGCGTCAACGGCCAGCTCATGCCGCCGGTGATGGGCGCAGCCGCATTCCTGATGGCCGAGTATGTCGGCATCTCCTATACGGAGGTCTGCAAGCACGCTCTGCTGCCTGCGCTGCTGACCTATGGCGCCTTGTTCTATGTCGTCGACCTGGAGGCCATGAAGGCCGGCATGAGCGGGTTGCCGGGGGCGCCAAGCCGGCGCACGCGGCGGGAAGGTTTGATCAAGGCGGCGCTGACGCTGTCCTCGCTCATCATCTTCGCCAATATCGTGTATTTCGGCCTCGCCTGGACCAAGACGGCGTTCGGGGACAATGCGGGCCTCGTCGCGATCGGCCTCGCCGCCGCCAGCTACATCGCGTTTATCCGCGTGCGCGCCGGTCATCCCGACCTGCCGCTCGACGATCCGGCGGTCGCACTGGCGACAGTGCCTGACTTTTACGAGGTGTCGCGCACCGGGCTGCATTACCTCGTGCCGGTCGTCATCCTCATCTGGTGCCTGATCGTGGAGGAGATGTCGCCTGGGCTCGCCGCATTCTGGGGCGTCATGGCCATGATCGCGGTGCTGCTCACGCAAGGGCCGCTGACGGCATTTTTCCGGGGCGAAACCGCGCTTTCTCCCCATTGGCGCAAGGGTGTGACCGACGTGTTCGGCGGCCTGGAAACCGGCGCGCGCAACATGATCGGCGTCGCTCTCGCCACGGCGACCGCTGGTATTCTGGTCGGCGCGGTGACCTTGACGGGCGTCGGCCTTGTGATGACGGAAATCGTGGAGATATTGTCCGGCGGGTCGATTGTCATCATGCTCGGGCTGGTGGCGCTAATCTGCATCATCCTGGGAACGGGGCTGCCGACGACCGCGAATTATGTCGTCGTCGCGACTTTGATGGCGCCTGTCGTGGTCGACCTCGCCGCGCAGAACGATCTCGCGGTGCCGCTGATCGCGGTGCATATGTTCGTCTTCTATTTCGGCCTGATGGCGGATGTGACGCCGCCTGTCGGGCTTGCCGCCTATGCGGCGGGTGCCGTCGCCGGCGCCGACCCGATCAAGGTGGGCGGGCAAGGCATATGGTATGAGGCGCGCACGGCGCTGCTGCCCTTCATCTTCATCTTCAATCCCGAGCTGCTGATGATCGATATCGGCGGCCCGCTGCATTTCATCTTCGTGGTCGGCAGCGCCGCCATCGCAATGATGGCGTTCTGTGCCGTCATGCAAGGCCATTTTCTGACGCGCAACAGGGTGTGGGAGACGCTCGCGCTGCTGCTGGTCTGTTTCACCCTGTTCCGGCCGTATTTTTGGATGGATCAATTCGTGCCAAGGCGGATCGAGCGTCCGGCAAGCGAGATCGGCGCGATCATCGACGGCACCCCTGGCGCCGCCGCGTTGCATCTGCGGATCGAGGGAACCGACCTTATGGGCGAGGACGTAGCCAAGGTTGCGCGCCTCAAATTGGGTGCGGAGGGCGACGCCCGCAAACGCCTGAATGTGGCGGGACTGTCGGTGTCGTCCCTCACCGCCGCGCCCGTGATCACCGCCGTGCGGCCCGGCTCGGAGGCGGCCCGGCTGAAACTCACGCCCGGTGAAAAGATCGGCAGCGTGCTGGTGCCCAATCCGCGACCGGCCGGCTTCTGGTTTGCCATTCCCGCGCTCGCCCTGCTGGGATTCGTCGTATTCGCACAGCGAACCCGGCGCACGCTGCTGGTGCCGGAGCCTGCGGAGTGAGGATTGCGCTGATCCACGCGCTGAAGCATTCAGTGACGCCGATCGAGGCCGCCTTTCAGCGTCTGTGGCCGGACGCGGTGCTGAGGAACCTGCTGGATGACAGCCTGTCCGCCGATCTTGCAAGGGATGGCGCGCTGACGGCGGCGATGACGGAGCGCTTCCTCTCGCTGGGGCGCTACGCCGCCGGGACGGGCGCGGACGGCATCCTGTTTACCTGCTCGGCATTCGCGCCATGCATCGAGGCCGTGGCGCAGGATCTGGCGCCGTTGCCGGTGCTCAAGCCCAACGAGGCGATGATCGAGGAGGCCGTCCAGTTGGGCGGGCGGGTCGGACTGCTCGCCAGCTTCGCGCCGACGCTCGCCTCCATGCCCGCCGAGTTCCCTGCGGGCACAGCGATCGTGCCGCGTCTGGCCGAGGGCGCGCTGGCGGCGCTTGACCGGGGCGACGCCGCCGGACATGACCGGCTCGCGGCTGCGGCGGCGATGGCGCTGGCCGATTGCGACGTGATTGCGCCTGGCGCAGTTCAGCCTTGCGCGCGCCGCCGAAGCGGTGGCGCAGGCGACCGGGCGGCCCGTCCTGACGACGCCCGACAGCGCGGTTCGCAAGCTGAAGCACGATTGGGAAAAGCATGTCCCCGCGAAGGAGCCTGTGAAGAAATCCCCCTTTCGATCCAAAATGTGATTCTGTTTTTGGACTGTCTGAGATCCTCCGCGAGCTTATAGCTCACGTCCGGCCGCTCGTTGCCACCAGACGAACGGCTTCCGCCTCACCATCCGGGCGCACCCACAATGCTGTGCAGGACTGCGCCGCAGCCCTATCCAATCGCGGCGCGCCATGGCAGTCATTCAATCCAAGGTTGAGCCGCTTGGTTTGCCGAATCTACGGCGCGCCGTGGCCATGACCTCGAGCACTAAAGCATTTTCACAGCAAAGTGGATGCCGGTTTGCGTCGAGAAAATGCGACAAAACAAAGAATTAGAGCCGCGCTTCGATGCAATCGAAGCGGAAAAGGCTCTAGTAGTGGGTGAAGGGGCCCGCGCCCGCGCTGAAGCGCTCGGCTTTACCGTTGGTCTGCGGCGTATAGGGCTTGGTGCGGATGTGCTTGATGCCGAGCCGGCGGCATGCCTTGCCGAATGCGCGAGATCGATAGCAACTGCCATTGTCGGTCATGACGCGGGCGATATTTACCCCAAGACGGATAGTAATACTGGACGGCAGCTTCCAGGAAGTCGACGGCGCTGGCCTGTTTTTCATCAGGCAGGATCTGACTGAAGGCGACGCGGGAATGGTCGTCTATGGCAACATGGACGAACTCCCAGCCGGGCGCTGTGCCGTTGCCTCTTTGGTTGGATTGGCCAGAGCGATTACCGGTGATGCGGTGGCCTATTGCATTGAAACGGCCGAGTTTTTTTATGTCGATGTGGATGATCTCGCCCGGCGTTTTGCGCTCGTAACGCGGCCTCGGCTCGGCAGGCTCGATCGCTGACAGCAGGCTCAGGCCGCGGCGTCTGAGGATGCGGCTGACTGTCGCCTGCGATAGGTCGAACTCGGCTGCGATAGCGGCTTGGGTGCGGCGCTGCCGGCGTAGGACCTCGACGGCATCGCATGTTGCAAGTGGCGTTTGGCTCGGCAGGGAATGGGGTCTGGACGAGCGGTCGCGCAGACCCGCAAGGCCCTCGATGCGGAACCGGCGAACCCACTTGCCGACGGTCTTGGGCGATGTATTGAAGCGCCCGGCTGCGTCGACCTTGGTCATACCATTGTCCACGACAGCTCGAACCATTGCCTCTCGACCGCGAGGCGTGAGGCGGGCATTCTGGTGTACGTCCATTCGGTTCTCCGGAGAATCAGTCGTGTTTGGCGACATCAACTGACCTCCTCAGGACCGAATGGACAACCTCCTGAAAGTTCACATCTAGAGCACAATCGGGAAAAGCATGTCCCCGTGAAGACGGGGATGGACACCAGTTTTCCAGAAAAATCGTGCGAAAACAAAGGAATCTAGATCATGATCGTTTTCGTTTGAAGCGATCATGATCTAGCGCCGTTACGTCCTCGCATATCTTGCTCAGAACCACTTTCCAGGCCCATGCAAAACAGCTTGCGGGACGCGCAAACCGGAATGACGCCAAAAGATCCGCAGCACACGGCTCGGGATCAGTACTATGGCCCGGCAAGGGATTTCCGTTCTCCTCCCGAGATGCCCTCCAAAGCCGGGCGGGTCGCCGCGAGCATCTATATTTGGGGTCTGAGCTGCGCGAACCTGGCGCTGATCCTGGTCGTGCTCATCCTGATTTCGAGGTGGCAACAGCTATCTGGGACAGAACGGCTGCTGAATGCCGCTCAACCGGCAGCCGTCAAAAACCAGGATCCCCCCGTCGATGTGGACGCGCTCAACCCGTGTGGCCAAGCGGTCGCGAAAGCCGGGCTGACACACTGCGCCATCCCGATGAACAATCTTTCGACGCGACTTCTGGCCGGCAAGAAGGTGGGCATATATCGCTTCCCGGTCATGCAGAATAATTTTGCGAGTTTCTCAATGGAGATCGCGGCGCAGGACGGTGGCATTCTCTATTTAACGCTAGATGCGTCACAGAACGCGGATGGATCATGCCAGATCGCATATGAGGCGGTTTCCGACTGGGCCAATTCCTGTGCGGACGTCGTGAAAACCGTGTTCAAGGATTTCGTACCTACCCGAAATCTGCTGAAATCCGTGGTGTTGCTGACGCATAAAGAGAACAAAAACCGAAAGATCTTCACGATGCCGGTTCAGAACGGTTGCATCGCCATTGAGAAGGAACTCGTTTCAACCTATAAGTGAATTAATTCTAATGCACACTTTTTTGGAAATGGCTGCTTAAGGCCGATGGGGTCCAACAATGAAAAAATTTCAAGGCGTGCTCCTGGCGGCAACAGCTCTGACCCTTTTGCCGAGCGCTGCGTAGGCCCAAGCCATTAACGAGATAAGTTCCAACACCATCGAAGGCTCCAGCATCACCTCGAACACCGACAATAGCCCAAGTGAGTATTTTGTGGTCAATGACGGCGGCGTCCAGTTTTTTACGGTGACGGAGACGTTCTGACCGCTACCTCCAACGCGAATAATGTCGCGATAGCTTATGACAGTGACAATAACGGCGGTGGCACTTTTGCGATCACATCGGGCGGAGCGACCGTGCTGAGCGCAAATAATGCGGGGACGGTAACGATTGCCAACACGATGGTTGCCAACGGCATCGACAATAGCAATGGGGCATCAGCAATGCCGGCGCGATCGGCGGCGTGACGACGCTGAACACGTCCGGGCTTGCCACTCTGAATTCCGCCAGCGTGACGACGACCTTGGGCGTCGGCGGCGCCACCACCTTGAACAACACGCTGGGCGTGGCGGATGCGACGACGCTGAGCAATACGCTGGCAGTGGACAGCAATGGCGCTACCGCAGGCGGAACCCGGCTGTCGGTCAATGGCGCTGGAGCCACCACGACCAGCTCGGATGGCAATAGGACGAGCACGCTCACCAATAGCGGTCACGTTCTGGCCCATGTTGACGGCACAGCGACGAACGCGATCTCCGTAACGCAAACCCAGCAGGAAACGATCGGCGTCAACACGTTCACCTACGGCACGCGGATCGACGGCGGCGCGCTCGTTCAGGGGGACCTTGGCGTCAATGGCAGCATCTATGCTCTGAACCCAACCGCGAATACCGGGATCAATGTCGGCAATAACGGCCTGTCGGTGAACGGCGCAACCAACACCGCCTCGCTTGTTGCCGATAGCAACAATACGGCAAGCGACGGGCGCAGTGTCGTCAGCTTGCAGGAAGACCAGGCCAGCATAGTTGTCTACAACCAGGAAACCGGGTAGGCCCACGGTCTTGCGGTCAACCAGAACAGAACCGTGCTTTCCGGCGGAACAAGGTCCACCTCGCTCACCCTCAATGATGACGGCGCGACCTTCGCCAACACCGCGACAGGCGGCCCGGCCCGCGTAACCGGCGTCGCGGACGGCGCCCACAATTTCGATGCGATCAATTACGGTCAGTTGCGGGGGGCATATGGCGGCATCGCATCAGTCTCCGCCATGGCGAATATCCCTACGGCTCCGGCGGGCAAATCCTTCTCCGTCGGCATCGGCTTCGGCAATTTCGAAGGGGAGAATGCCTTTGCCTTGGGTGGCGCGGCGCGGCTAACCGAAAATATCAGCGTGCAGGCCAGCGTCGGACACTCGGACGACAATAGCACCGTCGGCGCGGGCATCGGATTTAGCTGGTAATATTAGAGCACGATCGGGGAAGGTGGACACCGGTTTTCCTGAAAAATCGTGCGAAAACAAATAAATCTAGATCATGATCGTTTCCGTTTGAAGCGATCATGATTTAGGGCGCTCAAAAGTCCAGCCACATCTGCGGACCGCTCTCCACGCTCTCGCCGTCCAGCCCCGACAGGGTGACGCCGAGCAGACGGATGCCTTTGGGCGTGGGCATCAGCGCGGCCAGAAGGTCGAGGCTGGTGGCTTCCAGCTCCTCCCGGCCGGTGACCGGCAGTCCCAGTGTGCGGCTGCGCGTGATGGTCTGGAAATCGGCATATTTCACCTTCAGCGTCACCGTCCGCCCGCGAATGCTGGAGGCTTCGCAATGCCGCCAGAGCTTGTCGAGTATGGGGGCGAGCGCCTCGCGCATCGCGCTCGAATTCGGTGAGGTCGTCGAAGAAGGTGTTCTCGGCTCCAACCGATTTTCGGATGCGGTCCGGCCGCACCGGGCGCTCGTCGATGCCGCGCGCGATCCAGAAATAGAACAGCCCGGATTTGCCGAACCGCTCCTGCAGGAACGCCAGGCTCCGCTCGCGAAGATCGAGACCCGTCTGGATGCCGAGCCGGTTCATCTTCGCCGTCGTCGCCGGGCCGACCCCGTGGAATTTGCCGACCGGCAGCGTCTCGATGAAGCCAGGCCCCATCCTCGGCGTGATGACGAACAGCCCGTCCGGCTTGCGGTGATCGGAGGCGAGCTTGGCCAGGAACTTGTTGTAGGAGACGCCCGCCGACGCGGTGAGCCCGGTTTCGGCGCGAATCCTGGCCCTGATCTCCTGCGCGATCTGGGTGGCGGAGGCGGCACCGGTGAGATTGTCGGTCACGTCGAGATAGGCCTCGTCGAGCGACAAGGGTTCAACGAGCGGCGTATAATCGGCGAAGATGGCGCGCACCTGCCGCGACACCTCCGTATAGACATCGAAGCGGTGCTTGACGAAGATCAGCTCGGGGCACCGCTTCTTTGCGGTGACGGAGGGCATCGCCGAGCGCACGCCGAATTTGCGCGCTTCGTAGCTGGCCGCCGCCACCACGCCGCGCAGCTTCGATCCGCCGACGGCGACCGGCTTGCCGCGCAGTTCCGGGTGGTCGCGCTGCTCGACCGAGGCAAAGAACGCATCCATGTCGATATGGATGATCTTGCGCTGCGGCGGCGCCTCGTCGTCCGGCCGGATGACGCAGCGGTCTTGCTCGGTGCTATGCGCAACCATGGCTGGCGGGCCGTGGCGCCTCCCTGTTTCCCGGCGCGTTGCGAGGGTCGCAAGGCCGCGCCCGCCGCGCAAGAGGGATCGGCACTTATCCGCACAAAACATGAACATGAGCGAAGTCACATGCCGAGATAGGCGCGCCTGACATCGGGATTGTCGCCGCACCTCGGCGGCCGTTCCCGACACCACGACGCGGCCGGTTTGCAGCACATAGGCGCGGTCGGCGATCTCAAGGCTCTCCGCCAGCCGCTGCTCGACGATGAGGATGGTGACGCCCGTGGCGCGGATCGCCAGGACGGCCTGGAAGATCTCGTCCACCAGCTTGGGCATGATGCCTTGCGAGGGCTCGTCCAGCATCAGGAGGCGCGGGCGCGTCATCAGCGCGCGGCCGATGGCCAGCATCTGCTGCTCGCCGCCCGAGAGGGTTTCGGCGCGTTGCGGCAGGCGCTCCTGGAGGCGCGGAAACAGCGCGAACACCTGTTCAAGCGGCGCGTTGCGGTCTGGCGCCTTACGAAAAAGATAGCTGCCGAGGCGCAAATTGTCGGCGACCGAAAGACGCGGGAAAAGCCGCTTGGTCTCCGGCACGTAAGCGAGGCCGCGTGCCGTGATCAAATGCGCGGGCAGCGCCTCGATCGCCTCTCCGGCGAAGGTGATGGTGCCCTCGCGCGCCCGCTCCATGCCCGAGATGGATTTCAGCAGCGTCGATTTGCCCGCGCCGTTCGCCCCGGCGACCGCGACAATCTCGCCCTCATTCACCGAAAGCGACACATCCGACACCGCGATCAGGCCGCGATAGGCGGTGGTCAGCGATTTGACGTCAAGCAGCACGGTGGCGCTCTCCCAAATAGGCGGTGATGACGCGGGGGTCGCGCGACGACCTCCGCCGGAGTTCCCTCGGCCAGGACGCGGCCAAGATCGAGCACTACCGCCCGGTCGACCAGCGGCATGACCACCTGCATCACATGCTCGACCATGACCACCGTGACGCCCTTTTCGCGCACCCGTTTGATCAGCTCGACGCCCAGCCGCGCTTCGCTGGGCGTGAGGCCGGTCAGCACTTCGTCCAACAGCAGGAGCTTGGGTTCTGTGGCGAGCGCCCGCGCCACTTCGAGCCGGCGTTTTTCCGGCGGGGTCAGCTCGCTGGCGGGCTTGTCGGCGCCGCCGCTGAGAGCGGCGAAGTCCAGCACTTCCAGCGCCGCGCGCCTCGCCGCCGATCCGGTATGGTGCACGAAGGCGCCGACCATCACGTTTTCGATGACCGTCATCGTGTCGAAGCTCTTCGGGACCTGGAAGGTGCGGGCGATGCCGAGTTGGCAGCGTTTCGGCGCCGCCATCCGGGTGATGTCTTCGCCGTCGAAAACGATGCGGCCTTCGCTCGGCGGGAACGAGCCCGCGATCAGGTTGAACAGCGTCGATTTGCCGGCACCGTTCGGCCCGATGAGGCCCAGGATTTCGCCGCGCTTCACCGCCATGTTGATGTCGCTGTTGGCCACTAGGCCGCCGAAGCGCCGCGTGACGTTCTCGATCCCGAGGATCGTGTCGCCGGTCATGCCGTTTCCTCGCGTTTGGAGGAGCGCCGGAAGAGGCTCAGAATGCCTTCGGGCTTCAAAAGGGCGATCAGCATGATCAGCGTGCCGTAAATGATCAGATCGAGGCCGGAGCCGGAGCCGCCGGCATAGGACCGGGTGATCTCGGTGACGGGGATGAGGACGGCCGCTCCCACCGCCGGCCCCCAAAGCGTGCCGATACCGCCAAGCACAGCCGGCAGCGCAAACAGCAGCGAAAAGCGGAAGGACATGACGCTTTCGGGATCGATATAGGACACGAACGCCGCATAAAAGCCGCCCGCCACGGCGGTAAAGAAGGCCGAGATCGCGGCGGCGGCCATTTTCGATTCGAACACCGTCACGCCGAGGCTCTGCGCGGCTTCGGGATTGTCCTTCACCGCACGCCACCAATAGCCCCAGCGGGATTCCTCGATGACATAGGTCACGAGCCAGGTGACGATGAACAGCCCCAGCGCAAAGTAGAAATAGGGAACCTTGTCGCGCGCGAATTGCAGCGTCGCCCAGCTATCGGGGCCGAACGGCCACTGCATGCCGAGCGCGCCGCCGACATAGTCCCAATTATGCGCCAGCAGCAGGCCGGTTTCGGCGATGACGATGGTGGCGATGGAGTAATAATGCCCCTTCAGCCGGAAACAGGGATAGCCCAGCCCCAGCGCCAGCAACGCCGCCAGCATGCCGCCCGCGGCCAGGCCGAACCAGGGCGTGACGCCGTATTTGATGAACAGCACCGATGTCGCATAGGCGCCGACGCCGAAATAGAGCGCGTGCCCCAGCGAGATCTGGCCGCAATAGCCGCCGAGGATGTTCCAGCTCTGCGAGACGGCGGCATACATCAGCGTCAGGATCAGGACGTTCTGCAGGTAAACGTCCTTGATGAAATAGGGCAGCGCCGCGACGGCGGCAAACACCAGCGCGCCGACGATAAGCTGCGTCCGCCGCTTCCAGACATAAGCGCTTTCGCCGGCAAGCACCGAGGCGGGCAGAACCGCGATCGTCATTAGAGCCTCCCGAACAAGCCGCTGGGCCTGATGAAAATAACACCGAGATAAAGGGCGTAGATGCCGATGGATTTCAGCGACGGTTCCAGCACGAGCGTCGTCAGCGCTTCGACCAGACCGACGATGATGCCGGCCACAAGCGCGCCGAAGACGCTGCCGAAGCCGCCGAGTGCCACCGTGACATAAGCAATGAGCGCGAAGGTGCCGCCGACCTGGGGATGAATATAGTAGAAGATCGACAGCACCGCCCCCGCGAGGCCAACCAAGGCCGCGCCAAGTCCCCAACCGAGTGCGAACACCCGGTTGCGATCGATACCGACAAGCGCCACCGCACCCTGATCCTCGCGCGTCGCTTCCAGCGCCCGGCCGAAATCGGTGCGCGACATCAGGAGATAGAGGCCGCCGAACACCAGCACCGAGACGATGCCGCCGTAGATCTGCGGCAAGGGCAGGAAGATGCCGCCGATCTCCAGCGTGCGGCCGCCCAGCCAGCTATTGCCGATGCTGCGATAGTCGGGGGTGAAGAAATATTGCGCCAAACCCTGGATGAGGATGGCGAGGCCGAAGGTGGCAAAAATCTGCACCATCCCGATATTGGCCTTGGCGCGCATGGCGTAGCGGACGATGCCGAGATAGACGAGCGCGCCCAGCACGAACATCAGCGCCGTGACCGCCGGGGCCAGCAGGACAGGATCGATGGCCGTGGCGAGCCAAAGTCCGAAGGTGGCGTACATCGCCACCATCAGGAACTCGCCATGCGCGAAGTTCACCACGTCCATCAGTCCGAAGATGAGCGACAGACCCACTGCGATGAGGGCGTAGACGAGGCCCATCAGCAGCCCGCTTGCGATGATCTGAATCACGGCCTCGGTCGGCATGATTGGATTTCCTCAGAATATGGATTGCGCCTGGCGCGTCCCCCCGCTGGCGCGGGGATTACAGCATCCCGGGTCCGGCATCAGCCCGTCCCCGAGATGCGGGTGGCTATCAGGCGTTCAGGCGTTCATCGGCCATTTCGCTTCCGCCAGCGCGGCGCTTTCGGGGAAGATGGTGACGAATTTATTGTCGCCCACATATTGCAGCAGCACGGGGTCGGCGTCGTCATTCTGGCCGTCGGGGCCGAATTTCACCCGCTTCCACGGCATGATGGTCTTGTCGCCTGGAATATCGGTGGCGGCAAGCGCCTCGCGCAGCTTCTCGCCGTCGACCGACTTGGCGCGGTCCAGCGCGTCGGCCAGGACCAGAAGCGCCGTGAACTGGCGCGACGTGTTGTCGTTGAGGTCGCGGCCGGCGCGCTTCTTGAACATGTCGTTGACGGTGGTGATGAACGGACGCTTGGCGGCCAGATCGAGCGAGAAGCTGCCGCGGGAGATGAGCCCGATGAGCTTGTCGCCAACGGCGTCGAACACCGTCTTGTCCGAGAAGCCGGCGGCCTGGGCGATGATGTTATGCGGCTTATATCCGAGTTCCGCCATTGTCTTCACCAGCAGGATTGCGTCGGTGGTGTAGCTGGACGGCATGAGCACGTCCGGATCGGCGCTCTTGATCTGCTGCACCTCGGCGGTCAGCGACGGCGAATTGGCGCGGTATTTGATGTCGAATGCGGTCTTGTAGCCGCGCTCACCGGCCAGCTTGGCCTGCACGTTGGCCGAATCGGTACCGAAAACGGTGTCTTCGTGGAACAGGCCGACGCTGTCGATCTTCTTGCCCTTCTTCTTCTCCCAATCCATGAAGTCGAACATTGCCTTGGAGAACATCTCGTCATGGGCGGCGGGACGGAAGAAAAATTTCAGATTGCGGCGATGCAGGCTGGGCGAGGAACTGTCGGCGCAGATGTAGGGAACGCCGTAGCGCTCGCAGGCAACGCTCACCGTGGTGGAGACGGAGGAATGGAACGCGCCGATAATGGCGCTCACCTTATCCTGGGTGATCAGGCGCTCGGCTTCGGCGCGTCCCTTTTGCGGATCGGCCTGGTGATCGGCAAAGATCAGCCGGATCTTGGCGTTGCCGAGCCCGGCGAGGCCGGCATTCTTGGCGCCGGGCAGATCGAGATCGTAAGAGTTGTTGACGATGTCGGCGGCCGTTTCCAGCGCGTGGCGTGCATCGACGCCGATCTGGGCGTTGGACCCCGACAGCGGGTAGATGACGCCGATCACCACTTCGCCCGGCGATTGCGCGAAGGCCAGCCTGCCGAAAGGCGCAAGCGCCGCGGCGGCGGCGCCGGTCATGAGCAACTGTCTGCGGGTCATTTTCATGGTGTCTTCCTCTACTGAAGCGGGGGGTGTCTTCCGCATGTGGTCAAATCACTGCATATTCGGTGTTGCGCCGGTCGGTCGCGAGCATGCAGCCCGGCGCGTGGGTGATGGCGAATTCGGGCCGCGTCGCGGCGATCACCGATTGCGGGGTGACGCCGCAGGCCCAGAACACCGGCAGTTCGTCGAGCCCCACCTCTACCGGGTCGCCGTAATCCGGCTTGGCGATGTCGCCGATGCCGATCATCTCAGGCAGGCCGATATGCACCGGCGCGCCGTGCACCGCCGGAAACCGCGAGGTGATCTGGATGGCGCGGATCGCGTCGGCGGGCCGGAGCGGCCGCATGCTGACCACCATCGGCCCTTGAAACGGGCCGGCCGGCTGCGTCGGGATCGAGGTGCGGAACATGGCGACATTGACGCCGCAGGCGATATGGCGAAGCGGCACCCCGGCGCTGAGCAGCGATTCCTCGAAGGTAAAGGAACAGCCGATGGCGAAGGAGACCAGATCGTCGCGCCAATAGTCTGCGACCGATAGAGGCTCGTCGATCAATTCGCCGTGCCTCCAGACCCGGTATTGCGGGATGTCGGTGGCGATGTCGAGATCGAGGCCAAGTTCGGGCAGGGCCCGGCTGCCGGGCTCGGAGATGGCGATCAGCGGACAGGGTTTGGGATTGCGTTGCGCAAAGCGCAGGAAATCAGCAGCCATGATGGCGGGCAGGACGACCAGATTGGCTTGCAGATAGCCGGGGGCCAGCCCCGCCGTATTGCCGGTGAGATCCTGCCGCCGCGCCGCGAGCCTGACCTCAAGGCCGGTGCCGAGCGCGCCGCATCTGGTCTGGGTCTTGGGCTGTGCTGAGGATGGCATGTTGCTTGGCTCCCCGGATTGGACCCCTTAATGGAGCATGACAAATGCGCAATGCTCAAATTGTATTTGCGGATGGCCGGCGATAAGCAGGGCTTATTGATGCCGCTCAAATTTTGCGCTCTCGGCAGCAATATTGATCGCCAGGCGCGCAACCGGATCGGCAATGAAGCCGTCTGCCGAATTTTGCAGCGCGGCGGTGAAATTGAGGCCGGGCAGGCTCACCTCTGTTTTGACGATTCGCAGCGCGCCGGCCTCGAGTTCGCGGCCGATGACCACGGGCGGAATGGCGCTGATGCCGATGCCGTCCTCGGTCATGCGCACGATGGTCGAGAGCGACGAACTGCTGAAAATGCGCGGCGGCGGCAGATCGGCCCGGGTCAGCAATTCGCGCAAGGTGAGATAGGGCAGCGTCGTCTTGGGGAAGGTGATGATTGGCGTCTCGATCAGCCGGTTGAGTGGAACGGGCTCGGGGCCGAGATCGGTGTCGCCCTTTACGACGAAGGCGAGCGGGTATTCGCAAAGGCTGTAATTGATGAGATTGGGCTGGCTGACCGGGCCGAGCAGTAAAGCCAGGTCCAGAGCATGCGCCACCAAGGCATCGCGCAGGTTGGGCGACACATCGACCACGATATCCAGAACGATGCGCGGATAGGTGGCGTTGACCCGCTCGATAAAGCGGGCGAGCCATGTATGAACGATGGTTTCCGACACGCCCAGGCGCAAAAGGCCGCCGAGCGCCGTGGGTGCGGCGACCGCGCGCATCATCTCGGCGCGTAGCCGCAACATGCGCTCGGCATGATCGAGAAGCTCGCGTCCTTTCGGCGTCAGGGTGACGGAACGGGCGGTCCGGTCGAACAGCTTTACGCCGAAATCGGTCTCAAGGGCGGCGATCCGCTGCGAGACGGCGGGCTGAGTGGTGTGCAGGAATTCGGCGGCGCCCCTGAAGCTTTTCAGCTTCGCCACCCAGTAGAAGATTTCCAAACTGCGAAATTGCGGCATTCCCCCTCCGCTTCAGAGACCGGGAGGCGCAAAATTGCCGCTTACGCGCCGCATCCGGTCATCGCCATCCGCCGCTTCGCCCCGGCAAATCCCACCCGCATTCCCGGCGGGCGCACCGGCGGATGGCCGTGCTCCCCCGGACTATACATTGCAGGGCATCGGGGAAAACGCCTATTCACCAGCCGGATCGCAAAACAGCGCGATTAGGCGCCCCAGCCGATGCTCGGGCTTGCCGAAACGGATCGCGGCGCGCAGTTTGGCAAAGATAGCGGGCGGCTGCCCCGACAATCGGCAAAGCCCGAGCAGGAGGTTCGATGCCGCAATCCGGCGCTCCGGCCGTACAGATCATCAAGGGCGACATCACCCGATTGCGGGCCGATGCCATCGTCAATGCCGCCAGTAGCGGGCTGGCGATGGGCGGCGGCGTCTGCGGCGCCATTTTTCGGGCGGCCGGCATCGATGCCTTGACGCGCGCCTGCCGCGCCATCGGGCAATGCGCGACCGGGTCAGCGGTGATCACGCCGGCCTTCGGCATCCCGGGCGCGCGGCACATCATTCATGCGGTCGGGCCTGTCTACAGCGCTTACCCGGCGGAGGAGGCGCGTGCGTTGCTGCGGTCGGCCTATGGCAGCGCGTTGCGGCTTGCGGCGGAGAATGCGTGTGAGAGCATCGCCTTTCCCGCGATCAGCACCGGCATCTACGGTTATCCGCTTGAGGAGGCGTCCAGGGAGGCCATCGATGTCTGCCGGCGGGACGTCTCGGCTAAGGGCCTCGCGATCATGCTGGTCGCCTTCGACGAGAAAACGGCGGCTGTCCTGCGCCGGCAGTTGGACGATACCGCCGGCGATTCAACCTGACATTGCGGCCCGAAACGCCGCGTCGCCCATTGTGTTTTGCCCCGAATTTGCTCATGAAGCCCTCATGTCCATTGCCAACCGCATCCGCATTCGGGACGTCCGCCTGCTCTCCGATGACTGGTATGAGCTGAAGAAAACCACCTTCGACTGGCAGCGCGCCGATGGAACGTGGCAGACGGTCAGCCGCGAAACCTACAATCGGGGCAATGGCGTGACGCTGCTGCCCTATAATCCGCGCGACTGGCGCGTTATCCTCACGCGCCAGTTCCGCTATCCCGCTTTCGTCGCCGGCTATGACGACCTGCTGATCGAAACCGCGGCCGGGCTGCTGGACGAAGCCTCGCCGGAGGCGCGCATCCGCGCCGAGGTCGAGGAGGAGACCGGCTATCGGCTCAACAGCGTGCGCAAGGTCTTCGAATGCTTCATGAGTCCGGGCGCGGTCACCGAAAGGCTGCATTTCTTCGTTGGCGAATATGATGCGGGCATGCGGGTCGCAGAAGGAGGCGGCGTCGCGGCGGAGGGCGAGGACATCCAGGTGCTTGAGCTGCCGTTCGACGAGGCCATGGCGATGATCGAGCGTGGCGAGATTATCGACGCCAAGACGATCATGCTGCTGCAATATGCGGCACTTCGTCTCTTCCACTGAAGGTGAGGCGTCCGGTTGCGCCGCTGATGAGACGATCTTCAACTCCCTCCCGCCGGACCGCGGCGGAGAAGGCATTGCATGGGGCCGCATGAAAACACGCCGCGCATCTTCACCGCGCCCGACATCCATGCGGGGCTCGACTATGCGCGGCTTGTCGGCGCGCTGCGGGAGGCGTTCCGGACCGCCGATGTGACGCAGCCCTTGCGGCAATCCTACCCGATCGGTTCGGGCGGCGCGGCGGCGCATCTGCTGTCCATGCCCGCCTGGCGCGAGGGGGATACGATCGGCGTCAAGCTGGTGACGGTGTTTCCGCAGAATTCGGCCAAGGGTCTTGGAGCGGTGTCGAGCGTCTTTGTGCTATTCGACGGCGGCAATGGCGTTCCGCTTGCCATCTTCGACGGCGAAATGCTGACGAACCGGCGCACGGCGGCGGCGTCGGCGCTGGCCTCCACCTATCTATCGCGCGCCGAGGCATCGACGCTGCTGATGGTCGGGTCGGGCAATCTCGCCGCGCATCTGGTGGAAGCGCATTGCCAGGTGCGGCCGATCTCCCGCATTCTGGTCTGGGGCCGCAGAGCTGATCGGGCAGAGGCCCTATGCGCGCGTTTGCGGGCGAAAGGACTGATGGCCGAACCGGCTGATGACCTTGCCGCCGCGACGGCGCAGGCGGACATCATCAGTTGCGCCACCACCTCGACCGAACCGCTGATCAGGGGAGGCGATTTGCGCCCCGGAACGCATCTCGATCTGGTCGGCGCGTTCACGCCGCAGATGCGGGAAACGGACGACGCAGCGGTGGCTCGCGCATCCGTCTTCGTCGACACCTATGCCGGCGCCCTCTCGGAGGCCGGCGATCTGCTGCAAGCGATCGCGGCCGGCGCGTGGTCGGCGGAGCGCGCCTGCGCCGATCTGCACGAGCTTGCGGCGGGGCTGAAACCGGGCCGGCGCGATGCCTCCGAGATCACCATGTTCAAATCCGTCGGGGCGGCCATCGAGGATCTCACCGCCGCCAAGCTTCTGCTCGCCGGAGCACGCCGAAGCAAAGGAATCTAGACCATGATCGTTTCCGTTTGAAGCGGTCATGGTCGAGCGCGTGGCCGGATCAGCTGGAGGCAGCTGCGACTCTCTCTCTTCTCTCTCTCTCTCTCTCTCTCTCTCTCTCGAAATCCCCGTGAAAACGGGGATCCAGTAAGCATTTAAATCGTCGATAAATTCTGGATCCCCTCCTGCGCGAGGATCTTGAGAAGGTGTGTTGATCTAAAATGATCTCGCTATGGAGGTCTGACGAGGGCCAGTTCGCGGCGCGGATGTCGCGGCGGGACGTCGGAGCGTCGGTTGGGCGCTAAACCTCGGGCGCCGCCGCCGCCTTGTCCCGCAGTTTAAAAGCTCGAATCGGGCTGCTTCAGGAACTCGATTTCCTCGGGCGTGGAGCTTCGCCCGAGGATGGCGTTGCGATGCGGGAAGCGCCCGAAGCGGGCGATGATTGCGCGGTGCCTCCGCGCATAGTCGAGATAATTGTCGTCTCCCAGCGCTTCGCACAGCGCGACGCTTTCATCCTGGTCGGCGAGGTTTTCGGAGTGCTCGAACGGCACGTAGAAAAAGATGCGCATTTCGGCAGCGACGCGAAGATCATGCCCTTTCGCGATGGCGTCTTTGGCGCCCGCCAGCGCCAGCGCGTCGGCGGCGAAGGCCTCCGGTGTGTCGCGATAGACATTGCGCGAGACCTGATCGAGCAGAATGATGCGCGCCAGCGCGCCGTCCGGACTGTCCGCCCAATGGGTGAGCTTGCCAAGCCTTGCCTCGGCGAGCAGTGGGCCGAAGCGACGGCGGAGTTCGGCGTCGAACGTGTCGTCGCGCACGAACCACTTGGCTTTGGCGCCTTCGGAAAACCAGAAGGCGAGAAGATCGGCGGCGGCTTCGGCGTTTGGATCGGTCATGTGCGCTGCTTGCGGCTCGGGGTGCGCCTGAAGCTGGTCAGGCCGTGCTCGGTCTTCTCCCAATAATGCGGCGCTTTGATGAGTTGGTAAACCGCGCGATAGGCGGCCGCCGAAATGAACAGCCAATAGATGGGTATGAAGACGAGCTGCGGCGCCAAGCTGCGCGCGCGTTTGCCGCGCAGAACGAAGAGCCCGAGCGCCAGCGACGCGGCGTAGCCCGCGACCAGATTGAACAGCGCGATCGCCCAGAGCTGATGCCCGAATGTGCTCTGTGCGGGCTGCAGGATAAGGCCGAGGATGGCATCGTGCAGGATGATGGCGTAGGAAATCGGGTGCACCAGCGCCGAGATGATGATCCCGGCGAAATGTCCCTGAAACGCCAGGAAGCCGGGAAGCCCAAGCTCGCGCGCCAGGCGCGAGGGCTGGCGCATATGCACGCCATAGGTCTGCACCCAGCCCTTCAGCCAACGGGTGCGCTGGCGCAGCCAGTTGCCCGGCTGGCAGGCGGCCTCTTCATAAGTGGTGGAGTCCAGCATTTCAGCCCGGAAGCCGCGCCGATACAGCCTGATGCCGAGATCGGCGTCCTCTGTGACGTTATGCGGGTCCCAGGCACCGATCTTGCGCAGCACGCGGGTGCTGAAATGGTTTGAGGTGCCGCCAAGCGGCAAAGGCAGCCGCGCCGCGTCCAGCATCGGCAGGATGCCCGCGAAGAGCGAGGCGTATTCGATGGCGAACTGTCTGGCCAGCCAGTTTTCCGACGCATTGTCGAAGGTGAGCCGCGCCTGCAGGCAGACGACCTCTTTCGGGGCGTCGCGGAAGCGACCGGCGGCCTTACGGAGCTGATCGGGGTCGGGGCGGTCCTCGGCGTCATAGATGACAAGGTAGTCTCCGGTCGCGAATTGCAGCGCGTAGTTCAAGGCGCGGGGCTTGGTGCGCGGCTTGCCGTCGGGCACCACCAAAACCTGGATATGCGGCGGCAGATACAGGGCATGCGCGGCCGCGATGGTTTCGGTGTCGTCCTCCTCCAGCACCAGCTTGATGTCGAGCTTGACGGGCGGATAATCGAGCGCTTCGAGCGCTTCGACCAGGTGCGGCAGCACGCGAGTCTCCCGGTACATGGCCACGAGGACGCTGTAGCGCGGAAGCTCTGCGTCCTTGAGGCGGGGGATCGGGCGCTTGTGGCGGCTCGTGCGGCCATATAAGGCGTGTGCCGCTGCCGCCAGCCGCAGCGAAATGGTGAGCAGGAACATCAAGGAGAGCGCGGCGCTGTAGATCACCAGCGCCTCGCGGGGCGCGAAAACGGCCGCGCCGGCAAACAGGCCGCCCATCAGCGCGAGGGCCACGGTCTGCCAGCGATTGGCGCCGGTTGCGGCGCTGAAGCGCGGCTGCTTGCGGCCGAGGCAATTTTCCGCCTTGCGGGCGAGGCTTGGCCCATAGGCATCGGCGATCGCTTCGGTGAGCGCATGGCGGCCGACAAGGACGATCCGGTCCTTTGCCGGCCCCAGCGTTGCCGCAACGTCTTTGGCGGCTTCAAGCGAGAGCTGTTCGCCGTTCATCGCGGCGGCTCCGGGCGGCGCTTCCAGCGGCATCGGCAAGGCCGCGCTCAAATAACGGTGCGGCAGCGGCGCGATGTCCAGCGCCCGCAGTTTGACGGGTTCGCCTTGCCGCGCCGCGCGAAGCCCGCATCCGGCGGCCAACTGGCCCGTATAGTCGCCGGATTTGACCGCGCCGATACACAGCGCCGCTTCCGGCAACGAAACGCCCCAGCGTAGCGCAAGCGCCCTGATTCGGTGTAGGATTGGGCGCGGCAGGCCGGCGCTCAGCAGCAGGCCGGCCTCGCCGTCGGGCCGATGATCCGGGCCGTGGCCGTCCGCCCTCCAGTCGAGCGGCGGTGGCAGGAATGAGGCATGGGACGGTTTTGGCCATGCGGGATCATTGCCCGGCTGAATACGCGAAACAAAAAATGTCATGCCGAGAATCTAAATGGATTGAAAATCAGTAGCTTGACTGTATCCGTTCAAGCGGGGCGCGGAAATACCGGCGAACGCTTACGACAAAGCACGATCCGCAAAACTGCTGAGGCCCTTTGCAACGCGCCTCATGTCTGGCTATAGAGCGGCGGCGGATATGACAAATCTGATGCGGGAGAAAACATTGCCTTCATTGCTGCCACGACAGCTCATCGCGGCCATTCTGCTTGGCGTGATCGCGGCCTTGCCGGGCGCCGCGTGCTGGGCACAGGAAACCGCGCCGGCGCCCTCCCAATGGCGCGAGGAGACGCTCGGCCCGCGCCCGGACTGGTCCTGGCTGGTGGTGCTGCGCTTCGTCACCGAGGCCGATTATCCGCCCTTCAACTATCGCGATGAGGACGGCACCCTGACCGGGTTCAACGTCGATCTGGCGCGTGCCGTGTGCCGCGAACTGGACGTGAATTGTGAGGTGAACGCGGTCGATTGGAGCAAATTGGTGCCCTCGCTCAAGGATGACGAGGCGGATGCGGCGATCGCCTCGCTGGCAATCTCGCCCAGCACCATCGAGCAAGTGGACTTCACCGACAGCTATTACGCGACACCGGCTAAATTCGTGGCGCGCAACGCCACCAAGCTCGCGGGCATCACGCCGGAGGATCTGGACGGCCGCAAGATAGGCGTCATCAAGCAGACCGCGCATGAGGCGTATCTGCGGAACTTCTTCCCCAGTTCCACCGTCGTCACATTCGACACCGACGAGGACGCGCGGACGGCGCTCAAGGACGAGAAGATCGACCTGCTTTTCGGCGACGCCATCAGCCTGATGTTCTGGATCAACGGCTCGGACTCGCAAGGCTGCTGCCAGTTTCGCGGGCGCGGCTTCCTGGAGGCGAAATATTTCGGCGAGGGCGTCGGGATCGCCGTCGCCAAGGGCAATATCCGGCTGAAGGAAGTGCTGAATTACGCGCTGGCGCGGGTGCGCGCCTCCGGACGCTATGAGGAATTGCTGCTGCGCTATTTCCCGCTGGCTATTTATTGAGCGGCGCGCTCTGGTTTCGTCAATCGCGGTGCCAGACGACGGCGGTCGGGTCGTAGTGGCGCATCTCCACCATTTCGCCAATGAACGGGCGGATGAGCGCCAGGAAGGGCGGAAAGTGTTCGCTTTTGCGGAACCCCTCCATATGATCGCTCGCCGAACGCCACACGATGCGCAGAATGAAGATGTCTTCCGCATCCGAGCATCGGGTCAGCTCATAGCCCAGGCATTCGGGCGCGGCACGCAGATGCGCCCCAGCCGCCTCATAGGCGGCAACCAGCTCCTGGGCGGAATGGGCTTTCAGCTCGTAGCGGATATATTCCGGGATCACAGGTAAACTCCCCGAGCGGATTGCGGTTTTCGCTATGCAATCTGGTGCCGCGCCCGCGCGCCGCGTTCGATCGCGGCGATGACGAGCTTGTCCAAATGCAGATGGTCGCGCATCAGCTCCAGAAACCGGATTTCCTCATTCGCCACGATCCGGTCGACCGCCGCGACTTCGACGGCCAGCGCGTAGGCGGTTTCATACAGCTTTTTCGGCAGGGCACTGGAGATGATGTCGAGAATCGTGTCGAGGCCGTCTTCCTCGCTGAGGATGTTGCCGCACGCCTCGGCGGTCTTCACGAGATGCGCGATGTCGAACCCTTTGAACACCGGCAGTTGCGCGACGATCGCGCCGATCTTGCTCAGTTCGCCGTCCGATACGATCCGGTCCACGGCGGACATGGTCACCATGGCGTAGACCAAGGCTTCCTGTGCGGTAGGCTTATTTGTCATCTGGATGGTTTCCCGGGCTTGGCGCCACAACGAATATGGATCTTTCTAGGGCGTTTCGAGCACCCGTTCAAGCGACCCCATGCCGCGCCGGGCACCGCCCCCCGTGTTGACGCTTGCCGCGCTGCGCTCTACGGTCGCGCCAGCACATCCAGGACATGCGGGCAGGTTGATGAAGGCGGCGAGCGATACAGGTCTGGCGGAAGCGGCGATGGCCTCCAAGGCGTGGCCGTTCGAGGAAGCGCGCAAGCTGATCGCCCGTATCGAGAAACGCAAGGGCGCGCCGCGCGATGTCATTTTCTCCACCGGCTACGGGCCGTCCGGACTGCCGCATATCGGCACCTTCGGCGAGGTCGCGCGCACCACCATGGTGCGCCATGCCTTCGAGGTGATGACCGGCGCGCCGACGCGGCTGATCTGCTTTTCCGACGATCTGGACGGCCTGCGCAAGGTGCCCGACAATGTGCCGAACAAGGAGATGCTGGCGAGCCATCTCAACACGCCCCCTGTCGAGCATCCCCGATCCGTTCAGCAACGAATATCCCAGCTTCGCGGCGCACAACAATGCGCGGCTGATGCGGTTCCTCGACAGGTTCGGCTTCGACTACGAATTCATGTCGGCGACCGAGGCGTACAGGTCCGGCATGATGGACGCCACCCTGCTGAAGATGCTCGACGTCTACGACAAGGTGATGGACATCATCCTGCCGACGCTTGGGCCGGACCGGCGCAAGACCTATTCGCCGTTCCTGCCGATCAGCGAGCGCAGCGGCAAGGTGCTGCAAGTGCCAATGATCGCGCGTGACGTCGAGGCGGGCACGATCAGCTATCTCGATCCTGACACCGGCGAGACAGTCGAAACGCCGGTCACCGGCGGGCGGGTGAAATGCCAGTGGAAGGCGGATTGGGCGATGCGCTGGACGGCGCTGGGCGTCGATTACGAGATGGCGGGCAAGGATCTGATCGACTCCGTCACGCTGTCGTCGAAGATTTGCCGTGCGCTGGGCGCGACGCCGCCGGAGGGCTTCAATTACGAGCTGTTCCTGGACGAGAAGGGCGAGAAGATTTCCAAGTCGAAGGGCAACGGCATTACAATCGACGATTGGCTGACTTACGCGCCGCCGGAAAGCCTGTCGCTCTATATGTACCAGAAGCCGAAAACCGCCAAGAAGCTGTATTTCGACGTCATCCCGAAGAATGTGGACGAATATCTGGCGTTTCTGGAGGCCTATCCGCGCGAGACGCCGGAGCAGCAATTGAGCAATCCGGTCTGGCATATTCACCAGGGCGAGCCGCCGACGGTCGACGTGCCGATCAGCTTCAATCTGCTGCTCAATCTGGTGAGCGCGTCCAATGCCGAGGACAAGGCGGTGCTCTGGGGCTTCATCCGGCGCTATGCGGCGGGCGCAACGCCTGAGAACCATCCCGAGCTGGATCGGCTGGTCGGCTATGCCATCGCCTATTTCCACGATTTCGTGAAGCCGGCGAAGCAGTTCCGCGAGCCCACCGAGAAGGAGCGCGCCGCGATTGCCGACCTTTACGGCAAGCTGGCGGTGCTGCCGGCGACGGCGAGCGGCGAGGAGATACAGGCGGTTGTCTACGAGGTTGGCAAGGCGCATGAGTTCGACCCGCTGCGGAGCTGGTTCTCGGCGCTTTACGAGGTGCTGCTGGGGCAGTCGCAAGGGCCGCGCTTTGGTTCCTTCGTCGAGCTGTACGGCATCGCCGAGACGCGGGCGATGATCGCGCGCATTCTCGGCCTTGATACCGGCGACGCCGAAGCGGGAAAGCCGAAGCGAAAGGCTTCGCCGGCCAAGGCGGGCGTATAGGCGCTCATGCGGCGCGGCAAAGGGCAGGGCGCGAAGGCGGGGCAGGGCGAAATCGCCGAGGCGCTTCTGGCCTGGTATGACTGCTCCGCGCGTGCGTTGCCCTGGCGCCAGCCGCCCGGCGTCCGCGCCGACCCTTACGCCGTCTGGCTGTCGGAAATCATGCTGCAGCAGACGACGGTGAAAGCCGTGATCCCCTATTTCCGGAAGTTCATGGCACGCTGGCCGCGCGTCGCGGATCTGGCCGGCGCCGACCTGAACCAGGTGCTGGCGGCTTGGGCCGGGCTTGGCTATTACTCCCGCGCGCGCAACCTGCACGCCTGCGCGGTTGCTGTCGCCGAACGGCACGGCGGCGCGTTTCCGCAGAGCGAAGCCGAGCTGCGGGCGCTGCCCGGCATCGGCGCCTATACAGGCGGCGGCCATTGCGGCAATCGCCTTCGACCGGCCCGCCACAGCGGTTGATGGCAATGTCGAGCGCGTCGTGGCGCGGCTTTTCGCGGTGACGGAGCCGCTGCCCGGCGCCAAGCCTGAGATCAAGCGGCTGGCGGCCACGCTGACGCCTGCGCACCGTCCCGGCGATTTCACGCAAGGCTTGATGGATCTGGGCGCCACCATCTGCACTCCGCGCTCGCCGTCCTGTCCCCGGTGCCCTCTATCCGACCGCTGTCTTGCTCACCGGCAGGGCATCGCCGCCGCCCTGCCGGTGAAAGCGCCCAAGAAGGATCGCCCCGTCAGGCGCGGCACGGCCTTTGTCGCCGTGCGGGACGATGGTGCCGTGCTGCTGCGCCGGCGCCCGGCGAAAGGTCTGCTCGGGGGAATGCTGGAAGTGCCCTCGACGGATTGGCTGGCCGCACCCGCAGACTGCCCCCAGGCGCGAGGCAACGAGCCCGTCCCGGGGCTCTGGCGGCCGCTTGGCGGCCTGGTCAGCCACACATTCACGCATTTCCATCTCGAACTCGAGGTGCATCTGGCGCTCGGCGTTGCCGGCGGCGCCCCATCCGGATGCGCGTGGTACGCCCGCGCGTCCTTGCGCGACGAGGCGTTGCCGAGCCTCATGCGCAAAGTGCTGGCTTACGCGCTCACCGACGCCCGCCCGTAATGGGCGCAGCTCCGATCGCCGAAAATTGCGCGGCCACCATCCGAACGGATGATTTTCGGCCAAAGCCGCCGGGGCAAAATCGACCGCGTCCGGCCAGATGGCGGGACAGTCACCCGCATCACATGGCTTACGGAGAACGGACATGAAGCAGCTCCACGCGGTTTTCGGCGTGCTTTTGGCGGCATATGGGACGCCCGCGCGGGCGGTGACGATGTGTCATTGCACCGATGGCTACACCACGGGCCACTCGACCGTCTGCACCCTCTATCAATGCGACCCGGTGAAGGAATCGGTGCCGCATACGCCGGTACGCAGCGAGAATGATTGCCCCTATGAGCGCGTGCTGGTTTGCGAGGGCAGTTCATGCTCGATGGTGTGCGCCCCGGAAGCTTCGGAGAACGGGCAGAAAGCGGAGTGATGATGGCGAAGGCGACGCATGGGGCAGTCGGTCCCTTATCGCCATCCGCCGCGGGCTGCTATATGGTGCCATGGTCGGGGTCCCGAATCGGAAAATGCCGCCGCGGCCTGACATCTTTGTTGCAACCCGAAGCGGACCGCACATTCCATGCTCAAGGGCCTCGATCCACTCCTGACCCCCGACCTCCTGATGATGTTGCGCGCCATGGGTCATGGCGACGAAATCGCCATTGTCGACGCCAATTACCCGGCCAACTCCATGGCGCAGCGTCTGGTGCGGCTGGACGGGATCAGCGCCACTGCGGTGCTTGACGCGATCCTGTCCGTGATGCCGCTGGATGAATTCGTCGATGAGCCCGCCTTACGCATGGAGGTGGTTGGCGATCCGGCAGCCGAGCAGCCGATCTTTGCCGAATTCCGCGATCTCATTGCCCGGCGCGATAACGCCAAGACGCGGCTCGGCGCGCTGGAGCGGTTCGCCTTCTACGAGCGTACGAAGGACGCCTATGCCATTGTCTCCACCGGTGAGGCGCGCCTCTATGGCAACATCATCCTGAAGAAGGGCATCATTCGCCCGCAGAGCTGACGCTCTCAAATGGCTGGCGATGCCGACGCGCCCAGCGGCGAGCCGCAGAACCTCTGGCGGATGACGGCGGGGGCGGGTTTGCGGTTGCCACCGCTCCGCTGTGACGCCAGCGCCGATCTGGTCATTATCGGCGGCGGCTTTACCGGATGTTCGGCCGCGCTGCACGCCGCCGAGCTTGGCGCGAGCGTGCGGCTCCTCGAAGCCGAGACCATCGGCCATGGCGGATCGGGCCGCAATGTCGGGCTGGTGAATGCCGGTCTGTGGATGCCGCCGGACGCGGTGGAAGCCAAGCTCGGAGTGGAGGCCGGCGGCAGGTTGAACGCTGCGCTCGCCGCCGCGCCCGATCTGGTGTTCTCGCTTATCGAGCGTCATGGGATGGATTGCGAGGCGACGCGCGCGGGCACGCTGTATTGCGCCCCTTCCGGCGCGGGTCTCGCCGATCTCGCCGCCCGCTTCCGCCAGCATCTGGCACGCGGCGCGCCGGTCAGCCTGCTGGGCGCCGCCGAGACGCAAACGCGAACCGGGACTGCTGCCTATCGCGGCGCGCTGTTCGACCCGCGCGCCGGCACGATCCAGCCATTGGCCTATTGCCGTGGCCTTGCCAGGACGGCCCGGGCGGCAGGGGCGCGGCTGCATGAACAAAGCTCCGTCCACGACGTGGAGCGCGACGGCGGCGGATGGCTCGTGCGCACCGCCGAAGGTGCCGTTCGGGCGCGCGGATTGCTCCTGGCGACGAACGCCTATCATCAGGGTGCGGCGGGCGTCGCGGCGCCGAGCTACGTCCCGATGCATTACTTCCAGGCCGCCACGAAGCCGCTGAGCCGCAATCAACTCGCCACGATCTTGCCAAGCCGCTCGGGCTGCTGGGATACGGCCCGGATGATGTCGTCCTTCCGGCTCGATGCCGCCGGGCGGCTGCTGATCGGCGCGATCGGATCGCTCGATCACGCCGGGTCGGCGGTGCACCGGCGCTGGGCGGCGCGCAAGATTGGCGCGCTGTTCCCGCAGATCGCAGGCGAGCCGCTGGAGGTCTTCTGGTCCGGGAGGATCGCCATGACGGGCGACCATCTGCCCAAAATTCTGCGCCTGGGCGAGCAGGCTTTCAGCATTTTCGCCTATTCCGGGCGCGGCATCGGGCCGGGAACGGTGTTCGGCAAGGCGCTCGCCCGGCACTTGGTTGGGTGTGGCGAGGCCGATTTGCCGATTGCGGCGCAGGGAAGCCATGCCGAGCGGTTTACGCGCGTCAAACGCCTCGTCTTCGAGGCCGGCGCGGTGGCGGTGCATATGGTGTCATAAGGCGCCGAAAATCAGCGCCTCGCGATCAGGTCGATCTCGACGATGCCGCCACGCGCCAGATGCGTCACGCCGACGGTGGTGCGGCCGGGCAGGGCGGCGGGATCGAAATAGGTCTTGTAGATCTCATTCATGGCGGCGTAGTCGCGCTCGAAATCGGTGAGGAAGATCCGCACAAACACCACGCGGTCGAAACCGGCACCTGCACCTTCCAGCGCGCGCTTGAGATTGCTCATCACCTTGATGGTCTGCGCTTCGATGCCTTCCGGCACCGGCAGGGAATCGTCGTCCGGGTCGGTGGCGAGTTGGCCGGTGACGAACAGCCAGCCTTCGGATTCGACGATGTGGCTGTAGGGCGCGACGGGCTTAGGCGCGCCGGGAATGAGGTGAAAGAGAATGTCTGACAAGGGGAGCCTCCCTAAATGGGTCTAGGCGGTGCCGGTTCGATAGATGATGACGCGGATCGGTGTCGGATTATAGCCGTTGCAGGGATTATGCATCTGCGGACAGTTGGACAGCACCGCCAGCACGTCGCATTCGGCGCGCAGGTCCACCGCGCTGCTGGGCGGCGAGACGTCGCTCGCAACGCCGGCGCTGCCATCCGCCTCGACGGGGACCTGCATGAAGAAATTGACGTTGCTGACGATAGCGCTCTTGTCGCGGCCGAACTGACCGAGGATCTCCTGGAAATTGGCGTAGCAGCTGGGGGTGCCGCGCACGCCGTAGCGCAGGAAATTGTTCGGCTCGCTGCAGCAGCCATAGATGGTGTCATGGCGGCCCATCGTGTCGCCGACGACGGTGAACAGCGCCACGCCGGCATCGGAATAGAGCACCGTGTCTTTATCGACATAGATGCTGCCCTGCACCTTCACCGTGTTCATCGCGCTGTAACGGTCAGTGACGTCATCGGCGGGATAGCACAGGAAGTCCACCGCCTGCTGACCCTCCAGATCGATCAGCCGCAGCACCTCGCCCTTGCCGACGATATGCCCCCAGGGGCGCGTCGCTGGTACGATTTCATCAAGCAGGATGTCGTCGGCGGCGATGGCGGCAAGCTGTTCCATGGTCCTCAATCCCAGAGCGGGTAGCGCTTTACGCCGCCCCGACATAGCGTTGCAGGAATTGCCGTGTGCGCTCGGCCTTCGGACTGCCGAAGAACGCATCCGGCGGACCCTGTTCGACGATGCGGCCATGATCGAGCAGGATGATTTCGTCTGCGGCCTCGCGGGCAAAGCCCATTTCATGAGTGACGACGAGCATCGTCATGCCTTGCGCCGCCAGCGCCTTCATCACCACGATGACTTCGCCCACCAGTTCAGGGTCGAGCGCGCTGGTCGGCTCGTCGAACAGGAGCAGGTCCGGCTTGATGGCTAGCGCCCGTGCGATGCCGACGCGCTGCTTCTGGCCGCCGGACAGTTTTGCCGGGAAATCGTCACGCTTCTCGCGCAGTCCGACGCGCTCCAGCAGCGTCTCGGCCTCGGCGATGACCTCGTCGCGCGCTCGGCAATGCACATGGATCGGCGCCTCGATGAGATTGCCCAGGACCGTTAGATGCGGCCACAGATTGAAATGCTGGAATACCATGCCGATCCGGCCACGCATCGCCGCCAGCTCGGATGCCGACATCGGGACGTTACCGCCTGGGCGCAGGCCGACGCGGTCGCCATTGAGATAGATGTGCCCATGATCGGGCCGCTCCAGCCAGTTCGCGCAGCGCAGCAGCGTCGATTTGCCGGACCCGCTCGGCCCGAGCAGGCAGACCGTCTCCCCCTTGCGCACCTGCAGCGACACATCGTCGAGCACCAGATTGGCGCCAAAGCTCTTGCTGACGCCGTGAATGCGCAGGACAGGGATCTCGGCGGACGGGACCTCGATGGGGCGGCTTTCATTCATCAGCGGCGGTTCTCCGCGACGGCTTCGATGCCCCGCACGCCCAATTCGACGACGGCACAGAGCATCCAATAGAGGAGTATAGCGGCGCAAAAGGCGGCGAAGGGCACATAATATGTCGCCTGGATCGAGCTGGCTGCGTGCGTCAGCTCCGGCACGGCGATGATCATCAGAAACGCCGTGTCCTTGATGACCTGGATCACCTGGTTGCCGATCACCGGGGCGGCGGCCAAGACGATCGGCGGCAGGATGATGCGGCGATAAAGCGTGAAGCCGTGGAAGCCGTAGGAGAGGGCGGCTTGGGTATAATCGGGTGGGAGGCGGCTCCATGCGCCGCGCAGGATCTCGCCCATATAGGCCGAATTATACAGAATGATCGCGGCGAGCCCGGCGCTGAAATTGTCGAAATTGATGCCGACGGAGGGGAGGCCATAATAGACGATATAGGCCAGCATCAGGAACGGCACGCAGCGCATCCCGTCCACCAGCCACTGGGTTCCGATGCGCAGCGGCGCGGTCCGCGACATCAGCGCCATGGCGACAAAGGCGCCCAGGATCAACGAGGCGACCGAGCCTATGCCGGCGAGAAGCATGGTGTTCTCAAGCCCGCTGAGCAACCGGTCTCGATGCTCCAGGACGATGGAGAATTCCCGGATCATGACGGCCTCGGCTCGGCGTTGATCCGCGTCTCGACCGTGCGCTGGATACGGATGAAGACGAGAACGATCAGGCAGTAGATGCCGGTCGCCACCAGGAAGGGCGGCAGCGGCTCATAGGTCTCGGCGCCGATGCGCACCGCGGCGCGGGTAATTTCGACGACGCCGATGACCGCGATCGCCGGGCTGCCCTTGATCAGCAGCGTCATCTCGTTGACGAGGCCGGGCAGGCTGGTGCGCCAAACCTGCGCCAGCATGATGCGCCGGAAGGTGAGGCGCGGCGGCAATCCGAAAGCGCGCGCCGCTTCGAGCTGGTCGCGGGGGAAATCCGTCAGCGACGCCCGCCAGACCTCGCAATTGAACGCCGAGGTATTCATCGTCAGCCCCAGGATGGCGGCGGGGATCGGATCGATGTCGAGGCCGAGCGTCGGCAGGGCAAAGAAGATGAGCAGCGTCAGCGTCACCAGCGGCGTGGCGCGCAAGAGGCTGACATAGGCCGCCACCAGTTGCGCCAAGACCGGCACCCGCGCCCAGCGGATGAGCGCGAGCCCCAGGCCGATCGGCACGCCGAGCGCGATGCCGATGATCGACAGGGCAACGGTGATGCCCGCGCCTTGCAGCAGGGCCAGATAATCCGCTGATGTCATGCTCTCCGGTAGGCCTCACTTTTGCTGGGCGCCTCGCATCCGCTCGGCTTCGGGCCCGCTTGCGGGCCCCGGGTGCCCAATTCAAAGGCGGAGTTGGCGGCAGGCACTACATTCCTGGCGGTCTCCCGGGGCCTGCAAGCGGGCCAAGTGCCGGGCGGATGCCCGGCTCCCAGCAAAAAACACACTCCCGATCAAAACTCCGGCGTAAACGATGTCGGCAGGTCGGGCCAGGATTGGCCGAACCACTTCTCCTGCAGCTTGGCCACAGTGCCATCAGCGCGTTTGGCGGCCATGAACTCGTTGAGGAACGCCAGCAACTCGCTATTGCCCTTGGCCAGCGCCCAGCCCGGATAAGACTTGCCCGACACCGGCAGGCCGATCGCGAAGACATTCGGCTTCTCGGCCACCAGCGCTTTGACGTTGATGATGGTGTTGACGACATAGTCGGTGCGCTTCAGCGCCAGGTCCTGATAGGCCTCGGGATAGGAGGTGTATTCGACCACCTTGCCCATCTTGCCGCCCGTCTTCTCGATCATGCCCTGAAGCTCGGGAAGGCGGCCCAAAAGCGCGCTGCCGGCCTGGACACCGAGCGGCTTGCCGCTGAGATCCTTGATCTCCTTGATGCTGTCGTCACCCTTGCGCTTGACGAAATAATGCGTCGCGTCCGCGATCGGCATGGTGAAATCGAGCGATTTCACCCGCTCCTTGGTGATGATCGCGGCGGTGACGGCCACGTCATATTTGCCGGTGGAGACGCCCGCCAGCAGTCCGGTCCACGGAATGATCTCCTGGCGGATCTCGAAGGGCGCGTATTTGCGCAGCTCCTCCAGCATATCATTGTCGAAGCCGGTCGGCTTGCCGTCCTTGATGAATTCGAACGGGCGGAAATCGTCCTCGGTGACGACGATCATGTAGCCGCGCTTCTTGATTTCATCCAGCGTCGCGGCCTGAGAGGACGCGGAATATACGATACCCGCAATGGTAAGACAGGCAAGGCCCGCCAAGAGAGAGAAAAGCTTGCGAGGGGAAGGGAGAGCGTTCGGCGGCGTCATTGCGGGCTCCTCATGAAGATGGGCGAGATCGGATATCCCCACTTGGCGTTATGGGATGGCAACGCGCAAAGGATGCAAGGCGCATGCCATACCTTCGGGCCGCATCCATGGGCCATGTCCCGCTCCGATCCGTCAGCGCTTCTCGCGGGATTGCGACAGATTGCCTAATGCTTAGGCAATTTCGGTATTGATGCGAAACCGGCTTTGCGCAGCTTGCGCGCCGGTTCACCACGGGTAGAATGGCACGGCGCCCGGCAGCGTGACGCCCGCAAGCACCCAGGGAGAAAGCCGATGAGCCTCGCCGCATTGCTGAAAGAGCGCTTCGGCGAGGATATGGAGGCTCCCGCCGGGTATGAAAACGCCGATCCGACGCTGCGCCGCGTTCTGAGCCGCCGCACCCATCGCCGCTACACGGACGAGCCGGTGCCGCCGGCGCTGGTGGACACGCTTCTCTACGCTGCGCTCTCGGCGTCCTCGAAATCGGATTTCCAGCAGGCTTCGGTCATCAAGCTGGAGGATACAGGCAAGCGCGCCGCCATCGCGGCCGAGTTTCCGGCGATGCCCTGGATCGGCAAGGCTCCGGTTTTCCTGATCTTCTGCGCCGATCCGCGACGCCTTGAAACCATCGGCGAAATGCGGGGCCATCCGCAGCCCAATCGCGACCTCGAAGCGTTTCTGAATGCGTCGGTCGACGCGGCGCTTGCCATGCAGACCTTCATTCTCAGCGCGGAGGCCATGGGGCTCGGTTGCTGCCCGATCAGCGTCATTCGCAACAAGCTGCCGCTGGTCGCCGATCTGCTTAAGCTGCCGGATGGGGTGTTGCCGGTCGCCGGACTGTGCGTCGGCTATCCGGCCGAGGAGGGGCATGTCAGCCCGCGCCTGCCGCCTTCCGTCACCATCCACAAGGACGAATACAGCGCCGACGCCGCCCAGGCTGGGATCGACCGCTACGACCGGATGCGGCATGAGCGCCACGCCATGAAGCCGGAGCAGCAGCGCAATCCAGCGAGATTTGGCCAAGCGGCATTCTATGGCTGGTCCGAGGACAAGGCACGCCAGGCGGCAGACCCGGAAGGCGCCGCGTTCGCAGCACATCTGAAGAAAAGCTGGTTCAGCTTTTAGGCGATCCGGCGCCGGGCATCGCCATTACTTGCTTGCGCCCTTATGCGCCGGCGCGGGTTTGGGCCTGATGCGCATGGCGCGTCCCTCCGGCTGATCGAGTTCGAACGCGCCGGTCTTGCGGACAAGATCGCTGAGCTTGCGATAGCCGTAGGTGCGCGGGTCGAAATCGGAGGCGATGTTGGCAAGGCGCTGGCCAACGACCCCCAGGCCAAGCCAGCCATCTTCGGTTTCCATCTGCGCGATAGCCTTGTTCAGGATCGGGATGGCGGCGCTCGGCGACTGGAGCGCCCTCGGCAAGGGGCCCTCTTCGGGCGCCGTGACCTGCGCTTCGGGCAGCAGGTTCTCGGTGTAGATGAAGCGGCGGCATGCCTGACGGAAGCTCTCGGGCGTTTTCTGCTCGCCGAAGCCATAGACATCGGCGCCCTGCTCGCGCAGGCGCGAGGCGAGACGGGTGAAATCGCTGTCCGAGGAGACGAGGCAGAAGCCATCGAGACGCCCGCTATGCAGCAAGTCCATCGCGTCGATCACCAGCGCGATGTCGGAGGCGTTCTTGCCCGTGGTGTAGGCAAATTGCTGATAGGGATCAATGGCATATTGCGGGAGTAGCTCGGCCCATGACCGCAGGCGCTGGCCGGAGAAATCGCCATAGATGCGCCGCACGCTGGCCTCGCCGAACTTGGCGACCTCCTCGAAAAGGCCGGCGGCGATGCGCGGGGAGGTGTTGTCCGCATCGATGAGGATCGCGAATCGGGGCAGTCGGTTTTCTTCGGCCATGTCCGGCACCTTGGGTCAGCGCGTATCTGCACAGACTCAATGATCGCGATCCGTGATGGCGTCAAGCCGGTGCTTCAGGAAGAAACGCAGCATTTCGCGCGAGGCGTCCGGGCCCTTTGGATCTGTGAAGGACCCTGCTGCATGACCGCCGGACCACGCATGCGCCGAACCATGGATGGTCCAAGCCTCCAGCATCGTCTCACCCCGATCGTCCAGATAGCGGTCGCGGCTGTAGCGATGCCCGGCTCCGGCTCGCCCGCGTTTCACGGTGTGGCGAAGCGGCGTTCCGCCGGCGGGCAGCAGCTGCGTCAGGACATGGGCGGCGTTGCCGGGGTGCACGGTGTCGTCCTGATCGCCATGGAAGATGATTGCCGGGACGAAACGCTCGGCGCCTTCCGGTCCGGTGGCGAGCAGCGGCAATTCGCCCGCCGTGCCGCGCCCGCTGCGCATGGCGGTGACGGCCGAGGGGAAGTTGCGGGCGGCTCCGCGCGCCAGGCCTGAATGGACGCCCACGGCGGCGTAGAGGTCGGGGTAGGTGGCGGCCAGGATCGCTGCGGCCGCGCCGCCGGCGGACAATCCGGCGGCATACACCCGCGTCCGATCGATATTGTACTGGTCGATGACCGCCCTGGTGATGCCGGCGATCAGCGAGGGCTCGCCCCGGCCGCGATGCTGATGGCGGGGGTTGAACCAGTTCCAGCAGCCAAGCCCGTTGGCGGATTTCGACTGGCCAGGATAGGCGACGAAGTAGCCGAATTCCTCGGCGATGAAATTCATCCGGGTGCCGATGGCGAAATCGTCAGGCCCTTGCTGGCAGCCGTGCAGCATGACGATCAGCGGCAAGGGCTGGCCCTGATAGGCGCTGGGAATGTAAAGCCGGTAATTGCGCAGCCCGGCGAAATTGGCGAATGCCTCGCTGATGAAGCGGCCGGATTTGGGCGCCAGCAGCGCGTCGCGGTCAAGTTCGGTCTCTTCCGCGCCGGTAAAGGCCGCGCCCAGCCGGCCGGCCTTTTCCAGAATGGTGACCAACGCGCCCGGCGCCTCCAGGCTTGTGCCCTGTGAGGCGTGAGCGAGCCGGTTTCGGCCAAATATGCGCATCAAAAAAGCCTTTACCTTGCCGAGCTTGCCCGCACGGCGCCGCCGTTTATCGCTGAGGATGTCCTGGTTGATTGCCGCCCCCTACCGCTTCGCCGCCGATCCCTTTGCGATCATGCAGCCGCCGTATTTCGCTTCCAGATCGAGGCATTCAACGCGGCGGCATAGCTGACCCATATCAAATAGGGGATGAACAGCAGCGATGCCGCGTGGCTTGCCGGCCATGCGGCGATCGCGAAGGCGAGGATCGCCGCCCAGAGCGCGAGAATGTCGGCCAGCCCCAAGGCAATCTCATGGCGGCCGAAAAAGATGTAGGACCATGCCGCATTCAGCAAAAGCTGCGCGACCCAGATGCCCAGAATCAGCGTGCGGCTTTCATGCGGTGTGATCCAGACCAGCCAGCCCGCTACGGCGATCATCACATAGAGCAACGCCCAGGCCGGCGGGAAAAGCCAGTTCGGCGGCGTCCAGCTCGGCTTGGAAAGGCTGCGGTACCACGGCCCTGCGCCCCATTGACCGCCGAGCGCGCCGGTGCCGCCGACCAGCGCGAGGAAGACGAGCAGCGAGACGAGATGGGATGAAATCCACGCAGGCATGAACGCTCCGGGTCGTCGGGCTTATGCTGAAGAAATCCGATGCCGCGGCAAAGCTGCGGCAATGCGGCGGCGGCCAGACTGTCCTGTCCATAGCCGGAAACGCGCCACACGGCCAGCCGTTCCGGCTGCCTGCCGCCGCGGATGGGGAATGGGGGCGATCCGCCCTTGACTTCCGCAAGCCAGCGGCGTCAATGCCTCGCGAGAGGCGTCTTCTCGCCGCCATCTCAGGACTTTGTAATGGAAAATTATCTGATCGCGGGCCTCCTCGGCATTATCGAGGGGCTGACCGAATTTCTCCCGGTGTCCTCGACCGGCCATCTGATTCTGTTCGTCGATCTGCTGCATTTCAAGGCGCCGCCCGGTAAAACCTTCGAGGTGATGATCCAGCTCGGCGCCATCCTGGCGCTGATCGTGCTGTATTTCCGCAAGCTGTGGGACACGCTGATCGGCATTCCGACCGACCCGGTAGCGCGGCATTTCGCCTTGTTGATCGTGGTCGCGTTCCTGCCCGCGATGGTGCTGGGCGCCGCATTCCACAATCAAATCAAGGAGTATCTGTTCAGTCCGGGTGTCGTCGCCACGGCGCTGATTATCGGCGGCGTCATCATTCTGATCATCGAGGAGACGCAGAAGCGCGTGCTCTACCGTAGCGTCGATGAAATTCCGCTGCGCACGGGGCTGGCGATCGGCGTGGCACAGACATTGGCGATGGTGCCGGGCGTGTCGCGCTCCGGCGCCACGATCATCGGCGGTCTGCTGCTCGGCCTGGAGCGGCGCACGGCGGCCGAATTCTCCTTCTTCCTCTCCATTCCCACAATGGCGGGCGCTTTCGCCTACGATGCCTTCAAGAACCGGGCGGATATGAGCTTCGACGACGCCGGGCTGATCGCGGTTGGCTTCGTGGCGGCCTTCATCGCCGCGCTGCTGGTGGTCAAACCGTTCCTCACCATCGTCAGTCGGGTCGGATTTGCGCCTTTCGCCTTTTACCGCATCGCGCTGGGCACGTTCGTGCTGGTGCTGCTCTTTACGTGACGCGATGCGGGGGGAAGCCTCGTCTGGTGTGCGATCGCATCAAGTTGCGGGCTTACTCAGACGCTGACACCGAAAAGCCAGCCCACGCCTGCCGTGACAGCCATTGCGAACACCCCCCATATCACCACGCGCAGAGTAGCGCGCAAAATCGGTGCGGCGCCTGCTTTTGCTCCTAAAGCGCCAAGAGCGGCCAGGGTGATGACAGTGACAACAAGGACAACCGGAATAATCGAAGCTGCGGGTGCCGCGAACGCAGCCAACAACGGGATCGCCGCGGCAATGCTGAACGTCACGGCGGAGGCGAACGCCGCCTGAAGCGGGTTGGCCGCATGGGCCTCTGACAGCCCGAGCTCGTCCCGAACATGGGTGCCAAGTGCATCCTTCTTGGTGAGCTCTTTCGCGACCAGAAGGGCAGTCTCCTTACTGAGACCTTTCTCTCGATAGATGCCAGCCAGTTCGGCAAGTTCCGCGTCCGGAAACTCCTGCAAGGATTTGGACTCCCTTGCAATGTCAGCCCGTTCCGTGTCGGATTGTGAAGAGACGGATACATATTCGCCTGCGGCCATCGACATTGCACCTGCCGAAAGTCCGGCAATGCCTGCGATTATAGCCGTGCGCGGGTTCGGATCGGCGGCAGCGACCCCTACGATCAAGGACGAAACGGAAACGACCCCATCATTTGCGCCAAGAACCGCAGCGCGCAACCAACCGCTTCGCGTGACGTAGTGAGGGTCTCCGGGATGAGCCGACGGCTGGGGCATATCGATACCTCTTCAAATTTAGAATTGAGCTTAGGTGCTTGAACAAGCGAGGAGAACGGTGTTTTTTTCGCGGTCAAGGCCAATTAACTGTAAGGATAAATGCGTGCGGCGGTCTGATTAACGGCTCCTCAGTCCCTGATCAGTTTAATTGCTGCTTTTTTCTGTTGCTCCCTCGAAAACGGAGCCAGTGCCTCACAGTAACTCTAATGTTTACTGGCTCCCCCACTTTCGCGGACACGACGGCTCTGGCATGGCGGCCAAATCGCCCCGGGCGAGGGGCGTTTCCACCCGATCGCCCTCGCTTCCAAAACGGCCTGATAATGCGCCTGATCAGGCCCCCTCCTCCCGTTCGGCGCTATCTTTGCGTCCGAGTTAAAGCCGCCTTATTGCCTTATGGCTATCATGCGCCTGAAACAGGACCTGGTGCAGCAACATGACCTTCCCGATCCCGGAGAATGAACCGCTCCGGCTTGCGCATTTGCTGGAACTGCGGTCGGATGAATGGCAGCATGACGTCGCCCTGCAGGAGATTTGCGCGATCACGGCCGGAATCATGCTGACGCCGGTGTCGCTGGTTTGCCTGCTGCACGCGACCGAAGCGTGTTTTGTCGCGAGCATCGGCGTGGAGATACGTGGCACGCCGCGCGAGGCCGCCTTTTGCTCGCACACCATCATGGGGGCGGAGCCGATGCTGGTGGCGGATACCGCGGCGGATGCAAGGTTCGCGTCGAACCCGCTGGTCACCCATCACCCGCATTTCCGGGCCTATGCCGGCATTCCGCTGCAGACGGCGCCGGGCATCAGGGTGGGCACCCTGTGCGCGATAGATATCACCCCGCGCAACTTCTCGTTTCAGCAGATCGAGCTGCTTTGCAAACTCGCGACCGTGGCGAGTTCGATCCTGATTTCGCACAAGAAGCGATTTACGGCAGGCGGCGGCATGGTTGCGGCCAGTCCGCCCGTCCCGCCAACCTCTCTCGACGTGCTGCATGCGTTTGCCGATGCCGCCCTCGATCCGCCGGCCGATGGCGTTGCCGGTCGGCCAAGTCCGGCTCTGAGCAAGCAAGCGCCGTCGGCGGCGGACATGCATGCCGAATATCGCAGGGCGATCGATGCCGGAGAGTTCGTGCCGTATTATCAGCCCAAATTCGAGCTGCAAAAGCGCACGCTGACCGGGTTCGAGGCGCTGGCACGCTGGAGCACGGCCACGCGCGGCGTGCTGCCGCCATCAGCGTTTCTCGATCTACTCGACGACGATGAACTTGCCTCACTCCTGACGCGGTCCATGCACCTGCAAATGGCGCGGGATCTCAGGTCATGGCGCGCGGCCGGGCTGGAGCCGGGATCCCTGGCGATCAACGCCTGCGCCGGCGATTTCCAGAACGAAAATTTCGCCGCGGAATTCCTGCAGATCATAGACGACCACGATCTTTTGCCGCGCGACTTCGTCCTGGAAGTCACCGAAAGGATCATCCTTGAGGACCACGATAAGCGGCTATTCAATACTTTGAGCCATTTGCGCAATCATGGCGTCATGATCGCGCTCGACGATTTCGGCACCGGCTATGCGGGCTTGCAGCATTTGCGTAAATGGCCGGTCAACCAAGTTAAGATCGACCGCATGTTCGTGCAGGATTGCCTGAAGGATTCGCGCGACAGCGCCATCGTCGAGGCCATGATCCAAATGTCCGACGCCATTGGCCTGGGCGTGACCGCCGAGGGCATCGAGACGGCGGAGCAGTTGGAGCTTTTGGAAAACCTGCAATGCGAAATGGGGCAGGGCGATCTCTTCTCACGGCCGATGTCCTCGGCGGACGTGCCCGAATTCGTCAGGAAGTTCCACCACTGGGCTTAGAGTTGCCGCGCCCGCGCCCGCGCATCGCGTCTCCGCGCCGGCGCGCAGCAAAACTTGATTAAAAACAACGCTCCCGACTTCACTGTCCATCAAACGGGATGTGCCAAGCTCTCGATCATAGTGTTGGACACGCGTGAGGAGAGTTGCATGGGTTACATATCGGATCTGGTCCTTTCGGCCTATGTCTGGCTGCAGGTTCCGCGCAAGAAGGGCGTTACCGCGATCGAATACGGGCTGATGGCCGCCCTTGTCGCGGTGGTGATCATCGCAGCGGTCACCCTGCTGGGCAAAAATCTTACCAACGTCTTCAATTCCATCGCCGGCAAGCTGAAAGGCTGAGGCGGGCGCAGGGCGATGCATTCGGCGATACCTTGCGCCGCTCCGGCTCGGCTGCCCCTATCCGCAGCCCGATACCGGTTACGCGCAAGGCTTCGATCCACCATGACCGACGGTGAACGAGGGTGAACCTTATCATTCCGCTATGGACGCTTAGCCTGGGCGCGCTCGTATGGGGCGCGCTGACGGATTTGCGCGAGCGGATCATCCCCGACCGGGTTTCGCTTCTGGTGGCGGTGAGCGGGCTGACGATGGCGTGCGTCTTCCGGCAAGCCGACATACCCGCAAGCCTTATCGCCTTCGCCATGGTGTTCATCGCCTTATGCGTCTTGGGCTATTTCGATCTGATCGGCGGCGGTGACGTCAAGCTCATCAGTGCGGTGACGCTGCTCGTGCCGTCCAACGAGGTCGTGGTGCTGCTGCTGGAGATCGCGCTCGCCGGCGGTCTGCTTAGCGGCGCCTATCTCATGGCTCGCTCCTGGCTAAGGAAGGAGCTGGCGCTTTTGTGCAAAGGGCCCGCCGCGACGCCGTTGCCTTGGCTGGCCGCCTCGCAAAGCTTCCGGCATGAAGCCGCCCGGATCATCGCGGGCGAGCCGATGCCCTACGCTTTCGCAATTCTGGGCGGCGTCGCCTTCCACGGGACCAGGGAATTCTGCCAATGGCTTTCCGCAGTGTACTGCTCATTTTAGGTCTGTTCTGCCTGTGCGCCGGGGCCGGGCTTTCGGTTCTGTGGCTCGGTCAGGACGATGCCGGCACGGCCGTCGTGGAGCGCCAGAAGGCCGTCCTCCGGCCTGCCATCCTGGTGACGAAGCGCCCGCTCGCCGTGGGAAGGCCGCTGTTCGAAGACGACATCGGCTGGAAAGAGGTGCCCGACACCGCGCCCTATAGCGGCGCGCTGGTCCGCGGACAGGTCACGGAAGCCGAATTCGTCGGAGCGATACCGCGCCGCAGCTTCGCCGAGGGCGAGCCGCTGATCGGCGAGGATCTGGTGAAAGAGTCGGATCGCAAGTTCCTCGCGGCGATGCTCGGGCCGGGCAAGCGGGCCGTGGCGGTGCCGGTGGAGGCCCAGCAAAGCACGTCGGGCCTGGTGCTTCCGGATGACCATGTCGACGTGATCCTGACGCATGTCCTCACCGATACGCCGGGTAGCGTCAGCGGATCGGTGGCCGAGACGATCCTACACGATGTCCGGGTCATCGCGGTCGACCAGACCCTGACGCCGTCGCAAAAGCCGGCGGATGCCGGGCTGCTGTCGGAACCGAAACTGCCCCGGGTGGTCACGCTGGAAGTGGATGAAGCCCAGGCGCAAACGCTCGTCGTCGGATTGCAGATGGGCAAGCTCCAGCTGTCCTTGCGTTCGTTGCAGCGTCTGCCCGCGCAAGCAAACGCTCAACGTGACCTGCCGCCGACTTTCGCCTCGGATATTTCGCCCGCCCTGCGCCAGTTCGCGAGCAGGACGCATCAGGTGCAGCCAACGGCAAGTTCCATCGAAAGTTCGATCCGCAGGCCGCCCGTTCTGTCGAACTGACGCTAGATCATGATCGATTAGCCGCGCACGACGGAGCGGCCCGGTGAAAGGACGAGACGAGCATGGCCGAGACAACCGATCTTGCAATCGAAACGGCGGCGCCTCAGGCCGGCCAGGACGCGAAGGTCTTCGTCCGGGATCAGCCCTCGCTTCAGATCGTCAAGAGGGCGCTTTCCGATCTCGGCATCAAGGACCTGCAAGCGCAGCTGGGCGATGTCGCGACCGCGTCGGGCTCACTAGCAAAATCCACGTCGCCCCGCCTGCTCATCGTCGATATCGCCGGCGTCGAGGACCCGGTGGCACGCCTGAACGAGCTGGCCAATGTCTGCGATCCGGACGTGAACGTCATCGCGGTCGGCGACCGGAACGACATCGTGCTCTACCGCGACCTGAAAAACATCGGCATCGCCGATTATTTCGTGAAGCCGCTGGTCAAGGACGTGGTGACGCGCATTTGCCGCAACGCGCTCAATCCGGGCCTCGAACAGCCCAAGATGCGCACCGGCAAGCTGATCTTCGTCATCGGCATGCGCGGCGGCGTCGGTGCGACCACCATCGCCACTCACACGGCGTGGCACCTTTCGGAGACCGGGCGTCGCCGCGTCGTGCTGCTCGATCTGGATGTGAAGCATGGCGATACGTCGCTGCAATTTGACATCGTGCCCAGCAATGCGCTGTGCGAGGCTGTCGAATTCCCCGACCGGGTCGACAAGCTGTTCCTCGACCGCGCGGTGCAGCCCGTCAGCGACCGGCTGCACCTGCTCGCCTCCGTCGCGCCGCTGACGCAGAACCCGCAGGTCGGCCCCGATGGCGTCGCGCCGCTGCTTGAGAAGCTTGCCGCGCAATATCGTTACGTGGTCGTGGATCTGCCCAAGCACCTTGCGGCGGACATCGTGCATTCGACGCTGCTTCCCCGCACCTGCCTGCTGGTCAGCAATGGCAGCCTGTCCTCGGCGCGCGACGTCAATCGCTGGCGCGAGCAGATCGGCACGAACATCCTGGAGCGCAGCACCATCCATGTGCTCAACCATCCAGCCCCAAGCGGAGCGCTGCCGGAGCGCGAGTTCATTCGCGCCGCCGGACAGGCGCCCGACTTTTCGATCGGCTATTACCGGGATCTGGCGGAAGCGGCGTCTCTGGGGATCAAGGGTACGACCAACTGCGCCGGATTCACCCGCAGCCTGCAAAGCATCCTGCGCCCGCTGACAGGCGATCAGGTCGAGGCCCCGGTGCCGTTCTACCGCAGAATGTGGGGCTAGGGCATGGCTTTCGGCAGAAAAGCGACCGAGGCGCCGCCGCCACAGGACGATGCGATACCGCCGGGTGCGGTGTCCTTGCTGGCGGGGACGCAGACCTACGGATTGCAGAATGCGGCGACCAACGTCACCGACATGGTGCGCGACCAGATCTTCATCCGCATCGAACCCTCGGCCGCGATCCGGATGACGAAGGCCGAGCTTACCACCTTCGTTCACACGCTCGTCGCGGAGATCGCCGTCGACCGGAAACTGCTGCTCAATCAGAAGGAGCAGGACAGCCTGACGACCCTCATCGTCGACGAAATGGTGGGGCTGGGTCCGATCGAGCCTCTGATGCGCGATCCGACGGTCGCCGATATTCTGATCAACGGTCCTAAAAGCATCTATGTCGAGCGGCGCGGCAAGCTGGAGCTGACGCCGCTGCAATTCCGCCATGACGCCCATGTGCTGCATGTGGCGCAGCGGATCGCCTCGGCGGTGGGGCGCAGCGTCGACGAATCGACGCCGCTGCTCGATGCGCGGCTCGCCGACGGCAGCCGCGTCAACGTGGTGATTCCGCCGCTGAGCATCCGGGGCCCGGCCATCTCCATCCGCAAATTCAGCCGCATGACCATCGGCTTTTCCAACTTCATCGCCAATGGATCGATGTCCGCGCCGATGGCGCGGGCGCTCGAAATTGCCGGGCGGTGCCGGCTCAACATCATCGTCTCGGGCGGCACGGGCTCGGGCAAGACGACATTGCTGAACGCCCTCTCCAGCATGATCGACCGGCAGGAGCGCATCATCACCATCGAGGATGCAGTGGAGCTGCAATTACAGCAGGAGCATGTGGTGCAGCTTGAGACGCGCACCGCCAATATTGAAGGCCGTGGCAAGCTCGACCAGCGGGACCTGCTGCGCAACGCCCTGCGCATGCGCCCGGACCGCATCATCATCGGCGAGGTGCGCGGCGGCGAAGCCTTCGACATGCTGCAGGCGATGAACACCGGCCATGACGGCTCGATGTCCACCATTCACGCCAATTCGGCGCGCGATGCTCTCTCGCGCATCGAAAACATGATTTTGATGAGCAGCGGCAATATGCCGGCGCGGGCGATCCGGGCTCAGATCGTCAGCGCCATCGACATGGTGGTGCACACCGAGCGCATGCGCGACGGCGTGCGCCGCGTGACCGAGGTCATCGAGGTGATGGGGATGGAGGGCGAGGCCATCACCGTCGGGGACCTGTTCAAATATGAGTATGAGGGCGAGAATTCGAACGGCACTCTGCGCGGCGCCCATGTCGCCAACGCCACCCCGCCGCGCTTCCTGCAGCGATTGAAATATTTCAACCTCGCCGAGCCGTTTCTGGATGCGCTCGGCATCCCGGATAAGAGGATCGGCTGACCGCTATGACGCACGCCGTCTTTGCCATGGTTTTCCTCTTGCTCGCCGGCGTCGCCGCGCTCGGCGCCGCCTTCAATGTGGGCCGGCGGGAACGCAGGCACATGGCACAGCGCGTCGCGCGGGTGGCCGAGAACGCGCGGGAAGCGAGCCGGCAGAATGGCGCCTCCGTCGGGGCACAGTTGGCGCAGTTCGACGGCTCCGTCCGGGGCATTTTCAGCTTCGGCATGCCCCGCACATGGGCGATGACCGCGAATGCGCTGATCCTCACGGCCAGCGCCGGCATCGCCGGCATGGTGGCCTGGTTCGTGGCGCGCTATGGCATCGGCTTTTCCCCCTTTCTGGCCGGACTGACGATGGCCGGCGGTTTCATCATGGTGCCTCGCTTCATACTGGCGCGCCAGCAATGGCAGGCGGAGACCGCCTTCACCGAAGCGTTTCCCGAAACGCTGGATTCGGTCACGCGCATGCTTCAGGCCGGCATGCCGATCGCGGCGGCGCTGCGCTCCGTGGGCAATGAAGCCCCGTCGCCCATCAACGGCGTTTTCGGCAAGATTGCCGATCAGACCAATATCGGCGTCAGCATTTCCGATGCGCTCGACGCAAGCAGCCGCCGCATCGGGCTGCCCGATTTCCGCTTCTTCGCCGTCGCCATCGTTTTGCAGAGCACCACCGGCGGCAATATGGTGTCGACGCTGGAGCGATTGTCAGAAATCATCCGCAAACGCCGGGCGGTGCGTAAAAAAGCCAAGGCGGTGACGGCCGAGGTGCGGTTCGCGGCCTATATTCTGGGCGCGCTGCCGTTCCTGACCGTCGGCGCGCTGCTGGTGATCCAGCCGGACTATCTGGACGTGCTGTTCGCCGATCCGCGCGGACATGTCGTCATGGGCATCGCCGCCGGCCTGCTAGCCCTGGCCGCCTTGTCGATCCGCACGCTGATGGGCAGCGTCAACAATGTTTGAGCAAGCCTGCGCGAGAGCATTGGCCGCGCGGCAGGTGGCGTCATGAGTTCGATGAGCGCGCTCATCCTGGTTGCGATCGCCATATTGCTGTCCTGCGGCCTGGGCCTCGTCGCGGCCGGTCTGCGCGAGAAGGCCGACCGCCGCGCGCTTCGCATCCAGCTTATCGAACCGAAAGCCGCAAAAGAGACGGTGGCGCGCAACGCTGAAATCCTGCGCCTGAAGGAAATTGCCGGTTTCACCGAAGGCGAGCACCGGCAGATCATCCTGACCTCGGCGAAATTGGGCATCCCGGCGCATCTGGCCCAAGCTTATTTTGCCGGGGCCAGGCTGGTGCTGGCCTTGGTCGCCGGCTTGGCCGCGCTGCGCTGGGTGCCCGGCGATACGGAATTGACACTGAAAGCCGCCGCCTTCGTCTTCGCCGCCATCGTGGCCTGGTTCATTCCGATCTGGTTCGTCAAACGCAAGGTCAAGCAGCACAAGCGGGCGGTTGGCCAGGGATTGGCGGATGCGCTGGAGTTGCTCGCCATCTGCATGGAGGCCGGCATCGCGCTCGAGAGCGGCCTGGAGCGGGTCTCAAAAGAGCTGAAATCCTCGCATCCCGAACTTGCCGAAGAGCTTGGTCGCACCTGGGCGGAAATCAGCATCCTGCCGAACCGGGAGCTGGCGTTCAACAATCTGGCCGCGAGGGTCAATCTGCCGGCGGTGCGTTCGGTGGTCGGCATGCTGGTGCAATCGCTGCGCTACGGCACGCCGCTGGTCAGCGGCTTGCGCATCGCCGCCGCCGAAATCCGCCTGGATCAGATCACGCGGCTTGAGGAAAAGGCCAATCAGCTTCCCGCTTTGATGACGATCCCGGTGATGCTGTTCATCATGCCGACCATCTTCCTGATCGTGGGCGGCCCGGCCGTCATCCGCGTCCTGACGATCTTTAACGGCGGCTAGCCGCTGGCGGCCCTGGGTAAGCCGGGCGGCGCACCACGCTGTCGTCCCGGACACCGCAGGACGGTCCTGGCGAGGCCAGCCGAGCGCTATGCACTGGCGTCGTCCCGGACGGCCGCAGGCCGAGCCGGGATCCCTCAGGATACATGCGCGGTGTGGCATTGCGGCTATGGGATTGGGTCCCGGCTCGCCGCTTCGCGTCGTCGGGGATGACGATGGGGCGTGCGGGAGGGGCGGCGCCGCGACGGCCGAGGGGCTTAATGCGGAAGCTTGACCTCGGCTTCCTTGATGAGCTTCATGTTGTTTGTGACGGTGGGGTCGTCGGGGCGGAGCTGTTTTGCCTTGGCGAACTTGGCCTGCGCCGCCTTCAATTTGCCCCGCAGCAGAAGCGAATAGCCCTGGTTGTTGATGATCTGGGCGGTTTCGCCGGACAGCTTGATCGCCTCGCTATAGGCGCGGTCTGCCAGCTCGAAGCGGCGAAGCTGATCGTAGGTGGCGGCGAGCCCGATCCAGGCTTTGGCGTCGCGCGGATTGTGCTCCACCGCCGCGCGGAAAGAGCGCTCGGCGAGGCCGAAATCGCTGCGCCGATAGGCGGCGTAAGCGCGGCGCAGCGGCGATCGCGCCAAATCCGTATCGGCCTCGGCGGTGAGGGAGGCCTCGCTCGATGCTGTTTCGCCTTCGGCGCCCGCATTCTCCATCTGCGAGCAGCCGGCGAGGCCCAGCAATGAGAGTGCGAGCGCGTAGCGGAGGAGCGGGCCGCGCATTGGCGCTTTTTGGGGCGTGTCGCCGGTCATGCAAACACCTGATCTAGAGCACGATCGGGAAAACTGGACACCGGTTTTCCCGAAAAATCGTGCGAAAACAAAGGACTCGGGAGCATTATCGTTTCCGTTTGAAGCGATCATGATCTAATGGGAGGCGGTGGCCGACGCGTCGCCGCTAGTCGTACCCGGCGCCGAGGTGTTCGGGAGCGTAGCCGTTTCGTTTTGCGCCGGGGGTTCCAGACTCTGGCGGTAGCGGCGAACCGCGTCCGCCGAACGCTTGCCGTCGCCGGGAATGGAGCGGGCACCGACCCTGGGCGGCCAGGGATCGATCACGTGGGCGGCCGCATTCGTGTCCTTGGCGTCGCCGGCGCCGGGTGTCACGGTATCTCTGCGGTCAAGATAGGGCCCGAACAGATCGTCGAACAGATCGCCGCCGGCGACGGCCTGGCCCTGCATGGCCAACATCGACAGGCCGAGCATCCCGATCAATCTCAACATGGACTTTTCACTCCAAGCTTTGGCGCTGCGCCACATCTATTCAAGGATGTGGCCATAGGGTTCGCTCGCGCCTCGGGCGATGGTGGGCTCAGTGCCCTTACGACCGACATCGGTGCGCCCGAGCAGGAAGAGGTCGCGGTCGTTGCTGGGCTGCATCGTATCGAGCGGCGTGCTCAGCGGCTGGCCGGGGGCGGCCGGGGAGACCAGATGCGGCGTGACGATCACCACGAGGTCGGTTTCGTTCTGTTGGAAGGATGCGCTGCGAAGCAAGGCGCCCAGGATCGGCAGCGACCCGAGCCAGGGCACTTCGGAAATGTTGCGCAAGCCCTCCGACTGGAGCAGGCCGGCAATGGCAAAACTCTGCCCGTCGCGCAGCTCGATCGTCGTCTTCGCCTCGCGCTTCGTCAGCGCCGGGATGACGAAGCCCTGGTTGCGGATCGCGTTGGTATAGTCGAGCTGGCTGACCGAAGGCGAGAGCTTGAGATTGATGATCCCGTCCGCCAGCACTGTGGGGACGAAGGTCAGATTGACGCCGAACGGCTTGTAGTCGACGGTGATGGTCGGCGTGGCCCCCGAGGATGGCTGCACCACCGGGACCGGGATTTCTCCGCCTGCAAGAAAGCTGGCGGTATCGCCGGAGAGCGCTACGAGATCGGGTTCGGCAAGCCGGCGTGCGACGCCGCGCGATTCCAGCGCGCTGATGATGACGTCGATGCTGGTGCCGCCATTCGCCAGATTGGCGACCGCGACGCCGAACGGGGCCGAAGTGGTTGCCCCGGCGAAGGTTCCCAGCGTCTGGAACAGCGGCAACCCGCCGGGCGTCCCGTCGGAGCCGACCTGCGTCGGGCCGCCGATGCCAGTGTTGATGCCCTTGCTGCCGCCTTTGTTGCCGACGAACCAGTTGATGCCGAGATTGCGTCCCGCTTCGCGGCTGGCTTCGATGAAGCGCACCTTCAGCAGCACCTGCTGCGCCGCAGCGACCTGCATCATGTTGACGACGGTGTTGTCGGGCGCAAGGCCCTTGGCGAAGGCGACGGCGCGCTCGGCATCGACGGCGCTGCGCACCTTGCCGCTGAGCACGATCTGCTCCTGGTTGCTGGAGACGCGGATGCCGGAGTTGCCGATGGTCTGGCGGATTTTGCGCGCGATGTAATCCGCGTCGATGGCGACCTCGACATCGATCACGCTCACCAGTTTCTTGTCCTGGTCGAAGACGGAGATGTTGGTGGTGCCGATCTTCTTGCCTTGAAGGTAGATGATGCGGTCCGACATCGGCAGCACGTCCGCGATGTCGGGGGCGCCGACCACCGCAGAGGCGAACGGCGTGTCGAATTCGAAGGTGCGCGATTTGTTGCGGGTTACGACGACATGACGGATGGGCTTCGCGTGCGTGGCGGAATCGGTGAGTTCAGCCGCCGAACTGAGCGGCGGCGCACCGAAATTGAGCAAAGACAGGCAAGATGCCAGGAGCAAACATCGTACGGCCGAAACCCGGGCGCGTCGCGTGGCGGGCATGGCAAAATTGCCACCCGCGTGACTCTGATGATGCATAATGTACCCCACTGCGCGCCGGACGCTCAGACAGAATCATGAGTAGCGCTACTGATGGGGCAGACTAATCAGAGCCGGGATACACGCTCAAGTGGCAATTCAGTGTTTGCCACACCCATTTTCCAATTCGCCGGCATAACAGCTTGAGGATGTGAGGGTTATCGGCGAGATGCCCGGCACGGAAAAGCTGAACGGATAATTCGCCGTCACTCGGATGCCGCAGGCCTGTTTGGCGACATCGACGCCGTCCTGCTGCAGCGAAATGTTCCAGGCCTCGGCGACGGTCTTGCTTTTCACCTCCGCGGTGGTGTTGCAATCGGGCGCGGCCACCCCGCCGCAGCGCGCCGCCGAAGCGACAGCCCGGTTCAACGTCGCCGACGCCCAGAAGATGCGCCCGACATCCATGACGCCCAGCACGCAAAATGCGAGGGCCGGCAGGATGATCGCATATTCGATGACGGCGGTGCCGCGCTTGTCCGTCAGTTTCAGCCCGCTTCGGAATGTGTGTCTCATGTCAGTTCAACCTCGTTGTGGATTGCACATTAATCGTATCGGGCAGCGGCGATAGTCCCGCCGGCACGATGGATTGGGGCTTTAATGTTGCGCTGATCCTCGCATAGTGCCCCGGTACGAGGTTTCCTGGGCAGGTGCCGTCGCACGCGGTTTGCGTGACGGCGCCATTGTTGACACAGCCACAAAACCGGACCGGCGCCGGGCTCGCGGCGATGCCTTGCTTGCCCGTATCGGTGACAATGGCGTTCTCGATGCTCTTGGCGTCGAAGCCTTGCTGGGCGGCGACGGTCACGCCAGCCGCGACGGCCATGTTGACCTGCATCGTCTGCGCGATGAAAAAGCCGATCTCGGCGCAGCACAGCAGCATCGCCGCGAGAAACGGGACAATAAGCCCGAACTCGATGGCCGCCATGCCCTCCTTGCCGAGGCGCCGGGCCATTTTCGGGCGGTGATCATGTCGGTCTTGCTTCATCCTATGCTCCCACCTCTATTGAACCAGCGAGGCCACGGCACCGGTGATGGCGCGCGTGCCGTTTCCGGAACAATGGCTTCCCAGCTGCACGCTGTTCTGAACGCGCACGATCCGGGCGATGACCTGCGTGCAGCCGCTGCTGGCGGACAGGTTGGTTCGCAGCTCCACGATCTGGTGGGGAAAGTAGAGCGCACCCTGGATGTTCAGGCTGAGCGTCTTGCCGAATTTGTGGTCCGTCGAGGCGTCGGCGGTTCGTCGGCTCATGATCGCCACCCCGGCATAAGTGCCCGTCTTGGGCGCGGTGATGGAGAGCGCCGCGTTGCTGCCGGTCAGCATCTCGTAATCGCCGTTGATGAGCAGCGTGACGCCGCCGGTCCCTGTCACCTTGGCGTTGTCGCCGAGCGAGAGGGCCTTGTCGATGACGTACAGGCCTGGCGCTAGGTTCAGCGTGGTGTTCGCTCCGAAGGCCCAGCCGACGCAGAAATGTCCCGGCGTCAGATTGAAGGTGCCTCCGGCCGCCCCGACGCCGCTCTGGCCGGTGCAGGGCAGAGCCGGCGTGTCGGGGAGAGTGCCGTAGGGGTCGTCGATATTAGGCCCGTTTTCGACGTTGCTGGAGCCGCTCAGAACGGCGTTAGCAGCGCGCGAGACCAAGCCGCGCACGGAGGTGTTACCCCGGATAACGCTGGACGAGCCCATGGCAAGCGAGGCCGAACTGGCCGAATTCGACCCGACATCGCACCCCGAATTGGGCAGGGCCGCGTCGTTCTCCAGGTTCACGGAAGCCTGGGCTCCGAGGTCGAGCGCCAGAATGCAATAGTCGCCCAGCCGGCCCTGAAGCGCCACGGCGCTCGTGCGCAGGTCGAAATTGGTCAGGCCCAGCACCTTCGCCAGCTCCAGGCGCTGCGGCTGGTTGATGACCACCTGTACGGCGCTGTCGTTGCCGGCATAGCGGCCCGAGGTAGGCGGCCGCAAAAGCTGAACCGTGACGCCGCCCTGTCCGTTGATGACGCCGGCGGCGGCCGCGACCGCGCGCGCCTCCCGCAGCGCCACCAGATTATCCCCCTGGTAGCGGGTGGCCGCCGCGCTCACCGCCGCCATGTCCGCGACGGTCTGGAGCTGGCGGTGCTTGTGCAGCACGTAGGGTATTTCGCTTCCCAGCGATGCCAATCCGATCAGGACCGTCAGCATCAAGCCGATTTGCACCGCGACCGTGCCGTCGCGGCGCCCTACAACGCTGTAGATAGTTTTTACAAACACCTGATACATTCGCACGCGTTACACTTAAAAGGATGAGATAGCCAATATGGCCTTCAGGCCAACAAGTGTATGCCTTAGAACTTAATCAATTATTGCGAAAAACGGTAGTATTTTATCTATTATGTTTAGATCACGCGTCGATTACGGCCTGATATATAGCTATAAAACCCGAATTATCGATATTTATTCCTATAATCTATTCGGTGGTTAAGGTAAAAGCAACCGGTGGGCGCATAAGATCGGAGCCTCTCCCGAAGGGGCCACCGAGCCGGGGATCATCATGCATGCTGCGGTTGTCGATCCGAGCAGGGTCGTTCTGAAAATCATTGCGCAGCTTCTGTCCGAGCACGGCCCGGTCAGCTGCTTCGTCGATTCGGAGGCGGCGCTGCAGAGCATCAAAACCGATCGGACAATCGATGTTCTTATCACCAGCCTGGAGGTCGAGCCCATGAGCGGGCTGGAACTGTGCTGGGAAGCCAGGATGGCGATGCCCGCCGACCGTCCGCTCTATGTGATCGTCATGTCCTCGCTGCGCGACGAGGAGAAATTGGCCGAAGCCCTGGATTGCGGCGCGGATGATTTGATCGCCAAACCTGTCAGGGGCGTCGAGCTGCACGCCAGGCTGCGAATGGCGGGGCGTCTGAAAATCACGCAGCTCGATCTGGTGCGCCTGACCGAAACCGACCCGATGACCGGGCTGTTCAACAGGCGCGCATTTTTCGACAGGATGGAGAAGCTGTTCAGGAGTTCGGGTAATCCGCGCTCAATATCCGCCATCATGCTCGACATCGATCATTTCAAGCAGGTGAACGACCGCTACGGGCATGATGTCGGCGACACGGTGATCAAGCGGATCGCGTCGCAGATCAGTGGGAGCCCCGGCATCGTCGGGCGGCTCGGCGGCGAAGAATTCGCCATCGTGCTGGAGGGGCATCACGAGATCAGGACCTGCGCGCTGGCGGAGGCTCTGCGTCAGAGCAGTGCCAAACTTCAGTTCAGCGGCGATGGCCAGCCCTTCAGCGTCACATGCAGCTTCGGCGTCAGCCAATGGACACAGGGCGACTGCCCCGACGATCTTCTGAAACGAGCCGATGTAGCGCTCTATCAGGCGAAGGCGAACGGCAGGGACTGCGTCATGTCCGCAACCGGCGACGATGTGAAGAGCCTGCCTTCGGAAAACATAAGGGGCCGCGCCCGCTAGTTCATATCGGGATCCGGCGGGGCGCTGCGCCTAAAAGCAGGTCGGCTTGGGTCATCTTGTCGCCCCGGTCGCAGCGCCGGGGTCTAATCCGTCACCACGAGTCGGCACCGAGCTGCATGATCCCCCTCACCACCCGCCTCCGGCGGGAGCCCTCTCCCGCACGGGGAGAGGGCAAGGACGGCATGCACTTTTTAGCCCTCTCCCTTGACGGGAGAGGGCGGCGACGTAGTCGATGAAACTCGCGATTTTGTAGGGGATTGGGCCCCGGATCTGCGCTTCGCTTCGTCCGGGCGACGAGAACGACAGCCCCCGCGAGGCTGCTTACAGCAGGCCGCGCCCGGCGAGATTGCGCATAAGATCGGCTGTGCCGAAGGCCCATGGCGGGCAGTTGGTCGACAGATCGACCGTATTGATCAGGGTGCCGAGGTCGGGGCAGCTTATCGTCACCACATCGCCGATCTCGTGGGTGAAGCCTTCTCCTGGGCCGCGACGGTCTTTGAGCGGGGTGAAGCTGGTGCCCATGAACAGCATGAACCCGTCCGGATATTGATGGTGGCGCCCGATCGTCTGCGCGACCAGCAGTTCGGGGTCGCGGCTCAGCTGGCGCATGGAGGTGGAGTCGGAGAGCGCGAAGCCGTCCTTGCCCTCAACGGCAATGTCGAACTCCGCCGCACGTATGGTGTCGAGCGTGAACGCGCCAGCGAACAGCCGGATGAACGGCCCGATAGCGCATGAGGCGTTGTTGTCCTTCGCCTTGCCGAGCAGCAGGGCGGAGCGGCCTTCCACGTCGCGCAGATTGACGTCATTGCCGAGCGCCGCGCCGCGAATTTGCCCCCGGCTGTTCACCGCCAGCACGATTTCGGGCTCCGGATTGTTCCAATTCGACACCGGATGCAGGCCGACTTTGGCACCCCAGCCAACCGATGACATCGGCTGTGACTTGGTGAAGACCTCCGCGTCCGGCCCGATGCCGACTTCCAGATATTGCGACCACATGCCCTCCTCAATCAGCGCCACCTTGGCCTGCGCGGCCTCCCCGGAGCCGGGCTTGATATCGCTCAAACTGTCGCCGACCAGCGCCTTGACCTTGGCCCTGATGGTTTCGGCCCGCGCCGGATCGCCGCCCGCGCGCTCCTCGATGACGCGCTCGATCAGCGAGCGGGCAAAGGTGACGCCGCAAGCCTTCAGCGCCGCGAGATCGCAGGGCGCCAGGAGCTGCACACCGGGCTGCCCGGTCATCGTCGCGGCGGCGATGTCGGAGAGGCTGCCCAGATTTTCGCCGCCGGCTGAGCGGACGTAAGAGGCCGGATCGTCCAGTTCGAGAATGTCGCGCACCGTGGGCGCCTGCTTCGCCGTGATATCGATGACCGCACCATCGCGGACGATTACGACCGATGGCCCGATGGAGGGGCGCAAGACGCGGCCCAGCACGATCGCGCCGGCATCGGCAGGAAGCAAATTTGCGTTCATGGGTTCACCGGCCGCTATTGGTGCTGATGGTCGAGCGCCGTGATGACGCCGCGCAATTCGGCCAGGCCCTTCAGGCGGCCGATACAGGAATAGCCAGGATTCACTTTTTTGCCGATGTCGTCTATCAGAACATGGCCGTGATCGGGGCGCATGACGATCTCCCAGCGCGCCTCGCCGCCCGCCTTGCGCCGCCGCTCCTCGGCCAGAAGCGTATCAATGACGGCGACCATGTCGACGCGGCCGTCGAGGTGATCGGATTCATGGAAGGAGCGGTCGGCCTCCACCTTCACATTGCGCAAATGCGCGAAATGAATGCGATCGGCAAACGCCTTCGCCATGGCGGGCACGTCGTTCTGAAGGCCGGTACCATAGGAGCCGGTGCACAGGGTCATGCCGTTGGCGGAGCTTGGCACGGCGGCAAACAGCGCGCGCAGATCCTGGGCGGTGGAAACGACGCGCGGCAGGCCGAAAAGGGAGAAGGGCGGGTCGTCGGGATGCACGACCAGCGTCATGCCGCATTCCTCGGCGACCGGCGCGACCTGGCTCAGAAAGGCGATCAGATTGCCGCGCATCGCCTCGGCGTCGATGCCGTTATAGCGCGCGATCTCGTCGCGGAGCGTGTCCCGCGTGTAGCGGCCCTCGCTGCCTGGAAGCCCGCTGATGATATTGTGCTCCAGGACGAGCACGGCCTCCGGCGGCATCTCCGCGTGCCGCCGCGCCGCGCGCTCCAGCAGATCCGGCACATAGGCTGTCTCGGCGCCGGGGCGGCGCAGGATGAAGGCGTCGTAGGCGACGAAGTCGGTCATGTCGAAGCGAAGCGCCAGTCCGCCATGCGGCAGCGCATAGGTCAGGTCGGTGCGCGTCCAGTCCACCACCGGCATGAAATTGTAGCAGACCAGCGGTATGCCGGCCGCCCCCAGGCTGCGCAGGCAGGTTTTCCACGTCTCGATGGCGCGCCTGGCCCCTTCGGCGCCGGTCTTGATCGCCGCCGGGATGGGGATGCTTTCGCAGACCGACCAGACGAGCCCCTGCGCCTCGCAGAGGCCCTTGCGCTGCCGGACCTCGTCGAGGCTCCATTCCTGGCCCTGATATTTCTCATGCAGCGCGGTGACGATGTCCGTCGCTCCGGCCTGCCTAATATCGCGCAAAGACACCGGATCGCCCGGCCCGTACCATCTCCACCCTTGTCGCATTATCGCTCCCTGTCTGGGTAATCTCTTTGTTGGTCTTGTGCCTCAGATCATGATCGCCGGCAGCTATTGCAGCCGCGCCCCGGTCTCGGGATCGAAATAGACGGCCTTGTCCAGATTGAAAACCAGCGGCAGCATTTCTCCCGGCTGCGTCTCGGTGTCGGCCCGCAGCCGCGCGAACACCTCCTTGCCTGCGATGCTGGTGATGACCAGCGTATCCGCCCCTGACGGTTCGACCACATCGACGAGCACATCGACGGTGTCGAGCGTCTCGGCGCCGCGGTCGGCGCTGCCCTCATCGGTGATCGCTTCCGGGCGGATGCCGAGTATGACCTTCGCTCCCGCCACCATGCCGGGCGTCACCTTCGCGGCCGGGACGCGCAATGTGATCGGCCCCGCGCCGTTGCGCTGCAAGGTCAGGCGCGGCGCGTTGGCGCCATCGGCCGCCACTTCGGCTTCCAGCAGATTCATCGACGGCGAACCCATGAAATCGGCGACGAACAGATTGGCGGGCCGGTTGTAGATTTCGGACGGCGTGCCGACCTGCTGCAGGATGCCGTCCTTCATCACGGCGATCTTGGTCGCCAGCGTCATCGCCTCGATCTGGTCGTGCGTCACATAGACGATGGTGGCGCCGGTGCGGTGGTGCAGCCGCTTGATCTCGGTGCGCATGTCGACGCGCAGCTTGGCGTCGAGGTTGGACAGCGGCTCATCGAAGAGGAACAGGCGCGGATTGCGCACCAGCGCCCGGCCCATCGCCACGCGCTGGCGCTGGCCGCCGGAAAGCTGCCCCGGACGGCGCGCCAGCAGATGCTCCATCTGCAGCATCTGCGCCACTTCGGCCACCCGCAATTGGCGTTCGGCCTTGGGCACGCCGCGCATCTCCAGGGCAAAGCCGATATTCTCGGCCACCGTCATGTTGGGATAGAGCGCATAGGACTGGAACACCATGGCGATGTCGCGCTTGGAGGGGTGGAGGTCGTTGATCACATTGCCGTCGAGGCGAATGCGCCCCTCGGTGACCGATTCCAGTCCGGCGATCATGTGCAGCAGTGTCGATTTTCCGCAGCCGGACGGGCCGACCAGCACCAGAAAGCCGCCCTTGTCCAGATCGACATTGATGTTCTTCAGCACGTCCTGCGCCGCATAGCGTTTGCGCAGTCCCGCAATCTCCATGAAATGCCATCGGCCTTCCGCCCCTAACCCTTTACCGCGCCAGCCATGAGCCCGCGCACGAGATAGCGCCCGGCGACCACATAGACGATCAGCGTCGGCAGTGCCGCGAACATCGCCGCCGCCATGTGAACATTATATTCCTTCACGCCCGTCGAGGAACTCACCAGATTGTTGAGCGCCACCGTCATCGGCGCCGAATCGCCGGCGGCGAAGGACGCGCCGAACAGAAAATCGTTCCAGATATTGGTGAACTGGTAGATCACCGTAACGACGATGATCGGCCCCGAGGAGGGCAGCAGAATGCGCCGGAAAATACGGAAGAACGAGGCGCCGTCGATCTGAGCCGCCCGGATCAGCTCGGTGGGGAAAGCGTCGTAATAGTTGCGGAAGAACAGCGTGGTAAAGCCCAGGCCATAGACGACGTGAACCAGCACCAGCCCGGCTGTCGAACCCGCCAGGCCCAGCGTCCCGAGCACCAGCGCCATCGGGATCAGCACCGCCTGAAACGGGATGAAACAGGCGAACAGCATCATACCGAAGACGATGCGATGGCCGGGGAAGCGCCATTTCGTCAGCACATAGCCGTTCAGCGCGCCCAGGAACGTGGAAATCAGCACCGCCGGCACGACCATCATCAGGGAATTGGCGAAAAAGCCCTTGATCCCGGCGCAGGTCAGCCCGATGCAGGTGGTTCCCCATGCGGCGAGCCACGGCGCTATGGTCGGCGCCTCGGGCAATGCGAGCATGTTGCCGCTGCGGATCTCATCGAGCGTCTTGAACGACGTCGTGATCATCACGAAAAGCGGCAGCAGGTAGAAGGTCGCGAACACCAGCAGCAAGCCGTAGATGACAATGCGCGCCGCAATGGGGCTGCTGGCTCCGGCCGCGAGATCAGCGCGCATGGCGGGGTTCCTTCAGCTCGGAATAGAGATAGGGCACGATGATCGCGGCGATCGTCATCAGCATGATCACGGCGCTGGCGGCGCCGACCGACATCTGGTTGCGGGTGAAGGTGTAGGAATACATGAAGGTCGAGGGCAGCTCGGTGGCGTTGCCGGGACCGCCGCCTGTCAGCGCAATGACGAGGTCATAGGATTTGATCGTCAGATGCGTCAGCACGATCACCGCCGACAGGAATACCGGCCGCAGCATGGGGATGACGATGCGCCGGTAGATGGCGAAGCTCGACGCGCCATCGATCTGCGCCGCCTTCAATAATTTCGCCGTCGATGCCGCGCAGGCCGGCCAGAAACATCGCCATGATGAAGCCGGAGGTCTGCCAGACGCCGGCGATGACGATGGTATAGATCGCCATGTCGGAATTGATCAGCCAATCGAACTGGAAGCTTTCCCAGCCCCAGGCGTGCATGGTCTTGTCCAGGCCAAGGCCGGGATTGAGGAACCATTTCCACGCCGTTCCCGTGACGATGAAGGACAGCGCCATCGGGTAGAGATAAATGGAGCGGAAGACGCCCTCGCCGCGGATGCGCTGGTCTATGAGGATGGCCAGGGTCAGGCCGAGCGCGATGGAGATGCCGATATAGAGGCTGCCGAAGACCGCCAGATTTTCCAGGGCCTTATACCAGTTCGGCTGCGCGAACAGGCGCTCATAGGAATTGAAGCCGACCAGCTGATAGACCGGCATCAGCCGCGAGCGGGTGAAGGACAGATAGATCGTCCAGAGAATGAAGCCATAGACGAAGAACAGCACCAGCGCATAGGACGGCGCGAGCACCAGGCGCGGCAGCCAGGTGCGCAGCCGATCGGCGGCGGACACCGTGGGCGGCGTGTATTCGGCGTCGATTGCGAGCGTCATAACAGAACCGGGCCAAGCGTTTTGGTCATAGCCCGCGTCGGTCGGAGAAAGCTCCGGCCGGCGCGGGCTATGATAGCATGAAGCGGGCGCTTACTTCGCGGAGGCTACCGCTTCCGCCAGGGCTTCGGGCGCCTTGGCGGTGTCGAGCTGACCGTTGAAATGCTTGGTGATGACATCATACATGGCCTGCTTCACCGCTGCGGGATTGGCGTGGCCATGCGCCATCGAGCCGTAGAGCTTGCCGGTCTCGTTGGCTTCCTTCAGGTCGGCCATGCCCTTCTTGCCGCAAGCATCGAACGCCGCGTTCGAGACGTCGGTGCGCGCCGGCACCGAGCCCTTGACGACGTTGAAGGCCGACTGGAATGCAGGGTCCATGACAGCGGAGGCCATCTTGATCTGCGCGGCCCGGCGGTCGGCGCCGACCTTGAACATGACGAACTGGTCGGAGTTGAAGGTCACATAGCCTTGCGTGCCGGGGAAGCGGAAGCACAGGAAGTCCGTATCGGGCTTCTTGCCGGCCGTGATGAACTCGCCCTTGGCCCAGTCGCCCATCATCTGGAACATGGCATCGCCCTTGATGACCATGGCGGAGGCCAGGTTCCAGTCGCGGCCGGAGAAATTGTCGTCCACATAGGTCCGCAATTTCGCCATCCGCTCGAAGGCGGTCTTCATCTGGGCCGATTTCAGCGTGGCTTCGTCGAGGTCGATCATCGCCTTCTTGTAGAAGTCGCCGCCGCCGACCGAAAGCAGGATGGCGTCGAACAGCGTGGCGTCCTGCCAGGGCTGGCCGCCATGCGCCAGCGGTATGATGCCTGCCGCTTTTGCCTTATCCATCGCCGCGACGAACTCGTCCCAATTCTTCGGGACGGCCAGTCCGAGCTTGTCCATGATGGCCTTGTTCGCCCAGACCCAATTGGTGGAATGGACGTTCACCGGCGCCGCGACCCATTTGCCGTCATATTTGGAAAAGCGCTGCAGGGCTTTGGGGACCACCTTGTCCCAGCCTTCCTTGCCCGCGACGTCGTTCAGATCGGCAAGGGAGCCGAGCGCGGCCCAGTCCTGGATATCGAAGCCGAGCATCTGCACGGCGGTCGGGATGTTCCCCGCGGTGACCCGGGCCCGCAGCACCGTCATGGCCTGCGTGCCGCCGCCGCCGGCAATCGGAGCGTCCTTCCAGGTGATGCCCTCTTTTTGCAGATTGGCCTTGAGCACGTTGAGTGCGGCCGCCTCGCCGCCGGAGGTCCACCAATGGACGACCTCCACCTCGTTCACCTGCGCCGCGATGGCGGGTTGCACCGCCATCATGAGCGCGACCGCTCCGGCCGTCTGCAAAAGCATTTTTCCGAACTTCATGTCTTCCTCCCTAAGTTAATCAACATTTGCGGCTGCCGCGCCGTTGCCAAGCGCATGGCGATGGGTCGCGGAGCCGTTCTCTTCAGGCTTCTCCCACGCATGGCGGCGCGGCGCCTTCCAAAAGCACGTTCCGCACACGTTCAAGATGGGCAACCATGGCGTCGCGCGCGCGGCGAATATCGCGCGCGGCCACGGCTTCTATAATCAGGATATGTTCCAGTATGGTAGTGCTGTCCGTATTGCGCAGGCCGCTATGCTCCCACAGACGATTGAAAATCGGCAAGGTCATATGGCCCCACAGATCGCCGACGATGCCCGCCAGCACCGAATTGCCGGTCATCTCCGCGAGCCGGATATGGAACAGCCGGTCGGTTTCGCGCGTGTCGCGTCCGGAAGCGATATCGGCGCGCATCATGGCAACGGTCTGGTGGAGGTAGGAGACATCTTCGGGCGCGGCCTTTTCGGCGGCCAGTGCGACGATCTCGCCTTCGATGACGCGACGGGCGTGAATGACCTCGAACGGGCCAGGCCCCCCATCGGCGAAGGCGGGCAGGGTGTCGGGACCCGCGACGACAAAGCACCCGGAGCCGCCACGCACCTCGACCGCTCCCGACATCTCCAGCGTCACCAGCGCCTCGCGCAGAACCGGCCGGCTCACACCGAGCTGGCGCGCCAATACGCGTTCGGGAGGCAGACGGTCGCCCAATTTGAATTCGCCGGCGCCGATAAGGCAACCTATCTGTTCGGCCACCTTTTCGTAAAGGCGCTGGCTTTGGACAGGCTGGAATGGCACGGGGCGGGTTACTCACATGAAGCCGGAGCGCCAACCATCGCCTGAATAGCCGCGTTGGTCAACTGGCAAGATATGTTGACCAAATACTAACGAGCTGAAAGACTTTGCGAAACCGACGGAGGGCGCCATGGCGCAGCGGAAACTGGATGGCAGGCGCGCTCTCGTTACGGGCGCCTCGCGTGGCATAGGGCGGGCGGTGGCGGTTCGCTTCGCGCAGGAAGGCGCGTGCGTCGCCATAAATTTTCACGGCAACCGCGAGGAAGCCGAGGCGTGTCTCAGGCTCGCGCACGCGGCCTCGGCGGCTGCGGGCGTTACGGAGCCGGGTCATTTCGTCGTCCAGGCCGATGTGGGCGACGAAGCCGAGGTGGCAGCGATGTTCGCCGAGGCCGATCGGCAGTTCGGCGGCATGGATATTCTCGTCAACAATGCCGGCATCCAGATCGAGGCGCCCAGCGAACAGGCTAGTCCGGAGGACATTCACCGGGTGCTGCGCACCAATCTGGACGGCGCGGTCTATTGTTCCCAGGCCGCCATCCGGCGCTTTCTTGCCCAGGGTAAGGGCGGCGTCATCCTGAACTGCTCCAGCGTGCATCAGATCATCCCCAAGCCCCGCTATCTCGGCTATTCGCTGAGCAAGGGCGCGATGGGCAATCTCACCCGGACGCTGGCGCTGGAATTCGCCGGGCGCGGCATCCGCGTCAATGGGGTCGGGCCGGGCGCGACGGTGACCGACATGAATGCCGGATGGATCGACGATCCGAAGGCGCGCGCCGATGTGGCGGCCCATATCCCGCTGGGGCGCGCCGCCGACCCGGACGAGATCGCCGCCGCCTTCCTGTTCCTGGCGTCCTCCGAGGCGTCCTATATTACCGGGCAGACGCTCTATGTATGCGGCGGCATCACGCTTTACGGCGAATTCCGCGACAACTGGGCGTCCTGAGCACGCGCGCCCCTAGCGGCGATTGCGCCGCTCCATCCACATCTGCGCCCAGCGCACGAATTCGAGCACGGCGGGCGAGGTCTCGTTGCGCCGGTGGACCATATGGACATCGGCGACGGGCGCGGGGGTGAGCGGCCGGAAAATCACGTCGGTGCTGGTGAATTTGCTGGTCGAGGCGGGCACCAGCGCGACCCCGAAGCCGCAAGCGATGAGGCTCGGGATCGACTGGCTGTCGACCACCTGCTGCGAGACGCGCGGCAGAAAGCCCGCATCGACGCAGCATTGGCGCAGATAGCGCGCGAATTCGGATGAAGTCCGGGTGCAGCATCACATGCTCGTCCTCGCGCAATTCGGCGAGCGGCACGCGGCGCAGCCGCGCCAGCCTGTGCCCTTTCGGCAGGATCACCGCGACGTTCTCGCGCCAGGCCAGAGCGCTCGCCAGTTCTTCCTGCGGCGGGATGCTGCGGTTGAAGTTCACATCCGTCCGGTATTCGAGCACGGCCTTGAGCTGCAGCGCCGGGGCCTGCTCATGGATGGTGGTGCGCACATCCGGCATGTCGATGCGGTATTCGGCGAGCAGCTCCGCCAGCCCGCCGCGCAAGGTGGCGCCGGTCGCGCCGATGTCGATCTTGCCGGTCCGCCCGGCGCCGATGAAGCGGACCTGCTGCTCGGCCTGCTGGGTCTGGGCGAGGATCGCCCGCGCCTGGGTCTGCAATTCCTGGCCGGCGGCCGTCAGCTCGACGCGGCGGCTGGTGCGGTTGAGCAGCTTGATGCCGAGGCTCCGCTCAAGCAGCTGCATTTGCTGGGAAAGCGGCGGCTGGGACATATGCAGCCGTTTCGCCGCCCTGGTGAAGGACAGCTCTTCGGCGACGGCGAGAAAGTAGCGCAACTGCCGCAGATCCATATCGAACCTATATCAATCGATCTAAACCATATATTGGACAACTCGTCTTCGCACTGCAACATTGATCGCGCGGCCGAGAGCCGGCGCCTCCTCGGCGCCCTGAAGGCCAATCTCATTCCGGGACACGCAAAGGGGATCGTTCGGTATGAAATCGCTGCAAGGCTTGACGGCCGCTGCCGCCGCACTCGGCTGCATGACGCTTCTGACCCTCGCCGGTACGGCGCCTGCTTCGGCGAATGCGCTGGAAGGCATCATGAAAGCGGGGGTCATCAAGGTGGCGGTGCCGCAGGACTTCGCGCCCTTCGGCTCCGCCGGACCCGATCTGAAGCCGATCGGCTATGACATCGATATGGCCAATTACATCGCCGCGCAGCTCGGCGTGAAGGCCGAAATCGTGCCGGTTACCAGCGCCAACCGCATCCCCTATCTGCAAACGCAAAAGGTGCAGATCGTCATTTCCAGCCTCGGCAAGAACGCGGAGCGCGAGAAGGTCATCGACTTCTCCGACGCGTATGCGCCGTTTTTTTCCGGTGTCTACGGCATGCCCGGCATCGCGGCTACCAAGCCGGAAGACCTGGCTGACAAGACGGTCGGCGCGACGCGCGGCGCCATCGAGGAGCAGGAGTTGTCCAAGACGATCCCGTCCTCCGGCACCGTCAAGCGCTATGAGGACAACAATGCGACGATCTCCGCCTTCATTTCCGGGCAGGTCGACCTGATCGCGACCGGCAATACGGTCGCGGCTTCCATCGCCAATAAGAGCGCGACGCGCAAGCCGGAGCTGAAATTCGTGATCAAGAACAGCCCCTGCTATGTCGGCTTCAACAAGGGCGAGCCGGAGCTGGCGGCCAAGCTGAACGAGATCATCGCCAAGGCGAAATCATCGGGCGCACTTGCCGAAATGTCCGAGAAATGGCTGAAGGCGCCGCTGCCGGCGGGATTCTAAGCGCTGCCCAGTGAGAGGCGCAATCCTCGCGCAAGCGAGGATCCAGACCCAGATGCCGGCCTCGTCTTGACTGGATCCCCGCCTATGCGTGGATTTCGAAAGGTAGCTTGATGATCTACCAGCTCAATTTCGGCGATCTGCTGCCCTATTGGGACGTGCTGGCGCGGGGCCTCCTCTTCACCGTCGTGCTGACGTTGGTTTCGACGGTGGCCGGCATCAGCCTCGGGACGGCGGGGGCGGCCTTGCGCACCTTCGGGCCGAAATGGGCCGACTATGCGGTCGGCGCCTATGTCGAGGTGATCCGCAACACACCCTTCATCGTGCAGCTGTTCTTCGTCTTTTTCGGCCTTCCCGCCGCCGGGGTGAAGCTGACCGAGGCGGAGGCGGCCTTCCTCGCCATGGTGATCAATCTGGGCGCCTATTCGACCGAAATCATCCGCGCCGGCATCGAGGCGGTGCCGAAGGGGCACATCGAGGCGGGCCTCAGCCTGGCCATGAGCCGCTGGGAAATCCTGCGCCACATCGTGCTGAAGCAGGCCTTCATGAAGGTCTATCCGGCGCTCTCCTCGCAGATCGTCATCGTGATGCTCGGCTCCTCGGTCGTGTCGCAGATCTCGGCGGAAGACCTCACCTACGCGGCGAACTTCATCCAGTCGCGCAATTTCCGCGCCTTCGAGGTCTATTTCGTCTCGGCGCTGCTCTATCTGCTGCTGGCCATCGGCATGCGCGCGCTGCTGCGCGGCATCGGCCGTTTGGCGTTTCCGAGGGTTTAGCGATGCGGCTCGCCATCCAGCTTGCGATCGCGTCGGAAATCGGGGCGAAAAAGCCCCCTCACCCGGCCGCCTTCGGCGTCCGCCCTCTCCCGCTGCGGGAGAGGGCAAGGTGGCAGGCTTGGCTTCTTTTTGCCCTCTCCCCTCGTGGGAGAGGGCGGCAAGGTCCGCAGGACCGACGCCGGGCGAGGGGGGCTTTTTCGCATGGATTTCAATCTGGCGAGGACCGGACCGGGTGGATCAGCCGCAGGCCCCGACCGCTCCCTCTCCCATGGGGAGAGGTTGGGGTAAGCGGGAGGCATCCTATTCGGAGTGCTCGGCCCCTCACCCGGCGCCGCGCGCCGACCTCTCTCCATGGGAGAGGTAAGAAGTGGTTCGACTGCCGCGCGGCCTCATCTTATCTGGATCGGGGGGTGAGCCATGTCTGAATTCACCTTCTCCGTCATCCTCGACAATCTGCTCTGGTCGGCGCGCTGGACGGTGCTGTTGTCGCTGATCGCCTTTGTCAGCGGCGGCATCGTCGGGCTGATCGTGCTGTTCATGCGCGTCTCGCAAAGCACGGTGCTGCGCGGGCTGACGGCGGCCTATATCGAATTCTTCCAGGGCACGCCGCTGCTCATGCAGCTTTTCTTGTTCTTCTTCGGCGTCGCGCTGTTCGGCATCCAGGTCAGCCCCTGGATCGCGGCGTGGCTGGCGCTGACCTTCTGGACCAGCGCGTTCCTGTCGGAAATCTGGCGCGGCTGCGTCGAAGCCATTCCGCGCGGCCAATGGGAGGCCGGTTCCAGCCTGGCGCTGAATTATGTCGAGCAGATGCGTTACGTCATCCTGCCGCAGGCGCTGCGCATCGGGGTGGCGCCGACGGTCGGCTTCTCGGTGCAGGTGGTCAAGGGCACCGCGCTCGCCTCCATCATCGGCTTTGTCGAACTGACCAAGGCTGGGACGATGCTCAACAACGCGACCTTCAGGCCGTTCCTGGTCTATAGCCTCGTCGCGCTGATCTATTTCGGCCTGTGTTTTCCCCTGTCGATGTTCGCCAAACGGCTGGAGGGCCGCCTCAATGCCGCTCGTTAGCATCAACGATATCCGCAAGAGCTATGGCGAAACCGAGGTGCTCAAGGGCGTCTCGATGGATGTGGCGCGCGGCGACGTGGTCGCGATCATCGGGCGCTCGGGCAGCGGCAAGAGCACGCTGCTCCGCTGCATCAACGGATTGGAGACCTATCAGGCCGGCAGCATCGTGGTCGACGGGATCGAGGTGGGCGACGGCAAGACCGACATGCGCAAGCTGCGCCGCCATGTCGGCATGGTGTTTCAGCAGTTCAATCTGTTTCCGCATCTGACGGCGGGCGAGAACATCATGCTGGCGCCGACGGTGGTGGTGAAGACCCTCAGGGGCGAAGCGCGCGCCATTGCCGAACAGCTCCTCGCCAAGGTGGGGCTGGAGGGCAAGTTCGACGCCTATCCGGCGCAGCTCTCCGGCGGCCAGCAGCAGCGCGTCGCCATCGCTCGCGCGCTGGCCATGCGCCCGAAAGTGCTGCTGTGCGACGAAATCACCTCCGCGCTCGATCCGGAGCTGGTGAACGAGGTGCTGCGCGTCGTCGAGCAGCTTGCCGGCGAAGGCATGACGTTGATGCTGGTCACGCACGAAATGCGCTTTGCCCGCGATGTCGGCACCAAGCTGGTCTTCATGCATCAGGGCCGTGTGCATGAGGAAGGTTCGCCCAAGACGCTGTTCGCGCAGCCACGGACGCCGGAGCTGGCGCAATTCGTCAGCGGGCTGAGCTGACCCATGCACACTCCTCAGAACCATCAGATCGCCACCCGCATCCTCCAGCGCATCGGTGAACTCGCGGCGATTTCGGAAAGTGACGATGCGCTGACCCGCATCTGCTTTTCGCCCGAACATCGCCGCGCCGGCGACCTGATTCTGCGCTGGATGCAGGACGCCGGGCTTGAGGCCCGCATGGACGAGATCGGCAATGTGATCGGCCGCTATGAGGGCGAGAAGCCGGGCCTGCCCTGCCTGATGCTCGGCTCGCATTACGACACGGTGCGCGACGCCGGCAAATGGGACGGCCCGCTCGGCGTGCTGACGGCGCTCGAATGCGTCGCCGAGATCGCGCGGCGGGGCGTGGCGCTGCCCTTCGCTCTTGAGGTGGTCGGGTTCGCCGATGAGGAGGGCGTGCGCTTTTCCTCGACGCTGCTCGGCAGCCGCGCCATCGCCGGAACGTTCGACTATGGCGCGCTGGATGCCAAAGGTATCGACGGGCTGACCATGCGCGAGGCGATGCAGGCTTTCGGCCTGAAATCCAGCGCGATCCGCCACGCCGCAAGGAAGCGCGGCGACATTCTCGCTTATGCGGAGCTGCACATCGAGCAGGGCCCCGTCCTGGAGGTCGAGGATCTCCCGGTGGGCGTCGTCACCGCGATCAGCGGAGCGAGCCGCTTCCTCATCGCGCTCGAAGGCATGGCCGGACATGCCGGAACGGTGCCGATGCATCTGCGCCGCGACGCGCTTGCCGGCGCCGCCGAATGCATTGCCGCTGTCGAGCAGCTTTGCGGCGGGCATCCGGGGCTGGTCGGCACGGTCGGGCAGATCGCCGCCGAGCCCGGCGCGACCAATGTCATTCCGGGCCGGGTGCGCTTCACCGTCGACATCCGTGCCGCCGACGACGCAGAGCGCAAGGGCGCCGTTTCCGCCATCATCCACGCCATAGACGAGATCGCCGCGCGCCGCCGCCTGAAGGCGCGCATCACCAAGACGCATGAGAACGGCACCGCGATCTGCGCGCCCTGGCTGCGGGCGCAGCTGGGCGCCGCCATCGAAGCGGACGGCTATCGGGCGCTGGAGCTGCCGAGCGGCGCCGGGCATGATGGCATGGCGATGATCGAGGTGACGGACATTGCGATGCTGTTCGTGCGCTGCCGCGGCGGCATCAGCCACCATCCGGACGAGCATGTGTTGGCTGAAGACGCCGAAGCCGCGTCCCGTGTGCTGCTGCGCTTCATCGAGAATTTCCGGCCGCAGGCGGAGGCCCGCCCATGATCGAGATTGCCATCCGCGACTATCTGGCGGCGCATCGCGATGCGCAAACCGCGCTGCTGGCGGAGCTTGTCCGCGTTCCATCCGATAACCCGCCCGGCGATTGCGCCCCGCATGCGGAGCGTGCCGCCGCGCTGCTGGAGGCGCTGGGGTTCGCCGTCGAGCGTATCGAGGTGCCGGGGGATCTGGTCCGCGCCAATGGGATGATCTCGGCCACCAATCTCATCATCCGCGAACGCTTCGGCGACGGGCCGGTGGTCGCGCTGAACGCGCATGGCGATGTCGTGCCGCCGGGGCTGGGCTGGACCGCCGACCCTTACGGCGCCGAAATCCGCGACGGCTTCATGTATGGGCGGGGCGTCGCGGTCTCCAAGTCGGATTTCGCCACCTATGGCTTTGCGCTGCTGGCGCTGAAGCATGCGGCGAGCCGGGGTGCTGCGATCGGCGGCACGGTCGAGCTGCACCTGACCTATGACGAGGAGGCGGGCGGGCTGATCGGGCCGGGCTATATCCTCCGGCACCGCCTGTCCAACCCCGACTACGCCATCTCGGCGGGCTTTTCCTACGACATCGTCACGGCGCATAATGGGGCCTTGCATCTGGAGGCCGAGATCGTGGGCAAGTCCGCTCATGCGGCAATGCCGGAAACCGGCGTGGATGCGCTGGAGGCCGCGACGGGGGTGCTCGCCGCGCTGTACGAGCTGCGCCACACGCTGCGCGGGCGGGTGTCCCCGATGCCGGGCATCGGGGCGCCGGGGCTGACGGTCGGCCTCATATCCGGCGGCATCAACACCAATGTCGTGCCCGACCGGGTGAGCCTGCGCATCGACCGGCGCGTCACGCCGGATGAAGATTTCGAACGGGCCGAGGCCGAGCTTCGCGCCCTGATCGAGACGGCGGCGCTCGGCTATCCGGGCATTTCCGTCAGCATGCGGCGCATCCTGAAGGCGGAGCCCTTCGTTCCGATGCCGGGCCAGGAGCGTCTGGTCGCCGCGATCCAGGCGCGCGCGGCGCAGGTGCTCGGCGCTCCCATCGGCACCAGGGGCGTGCCGATCTACACCGATGCGCGGCTCTATTCGGCGGCGGGCATCCCGACCGTGCTCTATGGCGCGGGCCCGCGCACGCTGCTGGAGGCCAATGGCCACCGCGCCGACGAAAAGCTGAAGCTGAGCGATCTTTTCAGCGCGACCGAGATCGTCGCGCTGGCGGTTTTCGACCTGCTTTCCGGCCAGGACGAGGCGCGGCCATGACGCATGCGGCGCCCATCCGGACGGCACAGAAATTGCATCACCTAATGGCGATAATGGCCGGTCCCGCCGGCCGTGGGGAGTTGACATGACCAAATTCGACACGATCATCCGCGGCGGTCATGTCGCCAATGCGAGCGAGAGCTTCGATTGCGATATCGGCATTCGCGGCGGCCGTATCGCGGCGCTTGGCGAGGATCTGGGCAGTGCCGACGAGGTGATCGACGCGGCCGGCCGTCTGGTGCTGCCCGGCGGCATCGACAGCCATGTGCACTTTGCGCAGCCGAGCGGACCGGGCATCACCATGGCCGACGATTTCGAGAGCGGCACGCGCGCGGCGGCCTTCGGCGGCAATACCACGGTGATGCCCTTCTGCATGCAGCAGCGCGGCATGGGCCTGCGGCAGGCGCTGAAGGAGTATCACGCCAAGGCGGAAGGGCGCTGCCACATCGATGTCAGCTTCCATCTGATCATCTCCGACCCGACCCCCCAGGTGCTCGGCCAGGAGCTGCCGGCGCTGGTGGGTGAGGGCTACACCTCGTTCAAGGTCTTCATGACCTATGCGGATCTGGCGCTCACCGATTTCCAGATGCTGGAGGTTTTCGCCGTCGCCCGCGAGACCGGCGCGCTGGTGATGGTGCATGCCGAGAATTACGACGCCATCCGCTTCCTGACCGAAAAGCTTGAGCGGGCCGGCAAGACGGAGCCGAAATATCACGGCACCTCGCGGCCGATCGCGGTCGAGCGCGAGGCGACGCACCGCGCCATCAGCCTGGCGCAGCTCTCCGACGTGCCGATCATGATCGTGCATGTCTCCAATGGCGAGGCGATGGAGCAGATCCGCTGGGCACAGAACCGCGGGCTGAAGATCTTCGGCGAGACCTGCCCGCAATATCTGGTGCTGACCGAAAAGGACATGGAAGGCCTCAATATGGAGGGCGCCAAATATGTCTGCTCGCCGCCGCCGCGCGATGAGGAAAGCCAGAAAGCCTGCTGGCTGGGCCTTGAGACCGGCGTCTTCCAGACCTTTTCCTCCGATCACTGCCCGTTCCGCTATGACGACATCGAGGGCAAGCTGACGCCCAAGGGCCGCACCAGCTTCCGCTGGGTGCCGAACGGCATTCCCGGCGTCGAGACGCGGCTGCCGATCCTGTTCTCCGAGGGTGTCGTCAAGGGACGCATTTCGCTCAACCAGTTCGTCGCGCTCTCTTCCACCAACCATGCGCGGATGTACGGCCTCCTGCCGCGCAAGGGTGCCATCGCGGTCGGCAGCGATGCCGACATCGCCATCTGGGATCCGGCGCGCGAGGTGACGATCAGCCAGTCGCTGCTGCATCACGGCGCCGATTACACGCCCTTCGAGGGGATGAAGGTGACGGGATGGCCGGTCATGACGATGGTGCGCGGCCGCACCGTCACCCGCGAAGGCGAGCTGGTCGGCGCGGCCACGCATGGCGAGCATCTGACGCGAGCCCGCTCGCCCTATGCGGTGATGGAGGCGCCCCAGCCATGATCCCCGAAACCGAATTCAAAACTCCCACGAGCGAGGGTATCGCATGAAGGCCTCCGGTCTCGAACTTGTCGCAGTCACCAAGCGCTATGGCGATACGGTCGCGGTCGACGCGATCAACCTGAGGGTTCCGGCGTCGGATTATTGCTGCCTGCTCGGCCCGTCCGGCTGCGGCAAGAGTTCCACCTTGCGGATGATCGCGGGACATGAGGTGGTCTCGTCCGGCGACATCATTCTCGGCAATGCCAATGTCACCGACCTGCCGCCCGCCAAGCGCGGCACGGCGATGATGTTCCAGTCCTACGCGCTGTTTCCGCATCTGAGCGTCACCGACAACGTCGCCTTCAGCCTGAAAATGCGCGGCGTCGGCAAGGCCGAAAGGCGGGCCAAGGCGGCGGAGATGCTCAAACTGGTGGACATGACGCAGCTGGCTCAGCGGCTGCCGGCGCAGCTATCGGGCGGACAGCAGCAGCGCGTCGCGCTCGCCCGTGCGCTGATTACCGACCCGCAGATCCTGCTGCTCGACGAGCCGCTCTCGGCGCTCGATCCGTTCCTGCGCGTCAAGATGCGGGCCGAGCTGAAGCGCCTGCAAAAGGATCTTGGCGTCACCTTCATCCATGTCACCCACGGGCAGGACGAAGCCATGGCGCTGGCCGACCTGATCGTGGTGATGAATGATGGGCGCATCGAGCAGCAGGGCACACCGCACCAGATCTTCACCGAGCCTTCAACCGAATTCGTCGCGCGTTTCATCGGCGGCCACAACATTCTCGGTGCCGGGTCGGCCAAGATCGCGGTGCGCACCGACCGGATGAAGATCGGCCGGCTGAATGGCCAGGCCGCGCCTGCCGGCTCGCTCCAGGCTTCGGTGCGCGACGTCGAATATCAGGGCACCTATGTGCAGCTCGGCCTCGCCAGCGACGCCACCAGCGACCTGCTCGCGGTGCTTCCCGAAGAGACGTTCTTTGCCGATCCCATCAATCCCGGCGACCGGGTTTCCGTAAGCTGGAGCGAGCGCGACGCGCATCGCCTCGCAGGCTCCCCAAGCGCGTAAGATCTCAACAAGGAGAGAAGTCCCATGAAGAAGTCCAAGACCGCAGGTATTACCCGGCGTAGCGTGCTCAAGGGCGCGGGCGTGCTGGCCGGTGCAGCGATAGGAAGTAAGGCTATTACCGGCTTTCCCGCCATCATCGCGGCCGAGACCACGACGCTTCGCTATCTGGGCACGGCGGTGAACCAGTCCGCCGACATCGCCAAGAAATGCCTGGAAGATACCGGCATCAAGCTGGAATACATTCCCGTGACGACAGACGACGTGACCAAGCGCGTCATCACCCAGCCCAATTCCTTCGACGTGGTGGACACCGAATATTTCTCGCTGCGCAAGCTCATTCCCTCGGGCAATCTTCTCGGCATTGACGCCAAGAAGATCAAATATGCCGATAAGATCACCCCGATCTTCACCAAGGGCGAACTGCCCGACGGCAAGAAGATCGGCGATCAGGGCACCGCGCCCAAGAAGGTATTCTGGCTGGAGGGCGCCAAGGGGACGAAATTTGCCAAGGAACCGTCCGGCTACATCACGCTGATCCCCACCGTCTACAATGCCGACACGCTCGGCATCCGTCCCGACCTCATCGGCCGGCCGATAGCGAGCTGGAAAGAGCTGCTCAATCCTGAATTCAAGGGCAAGGCGTCGATCCTCAACATCCCCTCCATCGGCATCATGGACGCTGCGATGGTCGTCGAAGCCATGGGCGAGCACACCTATGCCGACAAGGGCAATATGACGAAGGCGGAAATCGACCTCACCATGAAGGTGCTGACCGAGGCCAAGCAAGCCGGCCAGTTCCGCGCCTTCTGGAAGGACTTCAATGAGAGCGTCAACCTGATGGCTTCGGGCGAGACGGTGATCCAATCCATGTGGTCGCCGGCGGTCACCGCCGTGAAGGCCAAGGGCATCGCTTGCGTCTTCCAGCCGCTCAAGGAAGGCTATCGCGCCTGGGCCGCCGGCTTCGGCCTGCCCAAGACCATCTCGGGCAAAAAGGTCGATGCCGCTTATGAGTTCATCAACTGGTTCCTCGATGGCTGGGCCGGCGCCTACCTCAACCGACAGGGCTATTACTCCGCGGTGCTGGAAACGGCGAAATCCAAGATGGAGCCCTATGAGTGGGCTTATTGGATGGAAGGCAAGCCGGCCGAGCAGGACATCAAAGGCCCGGACGGCTCGTTGCTCGGCAAGGCCGGCGAAACCCGCGACGGCGGCTCCTACGACGACCGCATGGGCGCGGTCGCCTGCTGGAACGCGGTGATGGACGAGAACGACTACATGGTCCGCAAATGGAATGAGTTCATCGCGGCCTAGCGTTGCACACGCGTCCAACGAAATCCCCGCGCAGGCGGGGATCCAGCCATTTACGATGAGCGCCGCTTTGGCTGGATCCCCCGCTTGCGCGGGGATTTCGAGGAAACGATCGAGATCGGCGGCACGTTAGTTGATTGGGCAATGAAATGGCAACTGCAACGACGCGGGAAAATCTACTTCAGCAGGGGCCGCCGGCCTGGCTGCAGGCTCTGCCGCTGACGCTTGTCTTCATGGTATTTTTCATCGTTCCGCTGCTTTTGACGGTGGTCGTCAGCTTCTGGAACTACAATGATTTCGAGATCATTCCGGATGTCACCTCGCGCAACTATGTCGAGGCTTTCGACGGCTGCCTCACGCAATTGCCGTCGCTCTGCACCACGCTGAAGACCTATGTCACGACGATCCGCATTTCGCTGACCGTCTGGGCGATCACCCTGGTGCTGGGCTTCGCCATCGCCTATTTCCTCGCCTTCCACGTCCGGACTCTGACCATGCAGATCGCGCTGTCGCTGCTCTGCACGATCCCGTTCTGGACATCGAACGTCATCCGCATGATCTCCTGGATTCCGCTGCTGGGACGCAACGGCCTCGTCAACCAGGCGCTGATGGACGCCGGGATCGTCAGCACGCCGGTCGAATGGCTGCTGTTCTCCGAATTCTCGGTCGTCCTCGCCTTTGTGCATCTCAACACGATGTTCATGATCGTGCCGATCTTCAATTCGATGATGCGCATCGACCGCTCGCTGATCGAGGCCGCCTATGATGCGGGCGCGTCGGGCTGGCAGACGCTGTGGAACGTCGTCATTCCGCTGACCAAGCCCGGCATGATCATAGGCTCGATCTTCGTCATCACCATCGTGATGGGCGACTTCATCACCATCGGCGTCATGGGCGGCCAGCAGATCGCCTCGGCCGGCAAGCTCATCAACACCTTCATGGGCGCGCTGCAATTCCCGCCCGCCGCCGCGCAGGCGGTGATCCTCTTGGTGACGGTGCTGCTCATCATCTGGGGCCTGACCCGGCTTGTCGATATTCGCAAGGAGCTGTGAGAGATGACCGAGCGCCGCCCCGCCAGCTTCTATTGGCTTGCCGCCCTGTTCACGCTGTTCGTGCTGTTCCTTTACGGGCCGATGATCACCATCGTGCTGCTGTCTTTCCAGGGGCCGAATGGCGGGCTCACCTTCCCGATGAACGGCTTTTCCACCTATTGGTTTTCCAAACTCTGGGAAGAGGGGCTGCCCAATGTCGATATATGGGCCGCGTTCGGGCGGTCGTTCCGGCTCGGCGTCACGGTGATGGCGATTACGGTGGTGTTCTCGCTGCTGGCAGGGCTTGCCTATCGCAAGCGCTTCTGGGGTTCCAACGCGCTGTTCTTCATTGTCGTCGCCAGCCTGATCATGCCCTCGATCGTCGTGTCGCTCGGCATCGGGCTGGAATTCCGCATCATCGACGACATCGTCAGGGGCTATGCGCCTTCCTTCATCACCGACGGCTACCAGACGGCGATGGGGCTGTTCACCTCCGGCATCGGCGCGCATCTCACCTGGACGCTGCCTTTCGGCCTCTTGATCATGTTCGCCATCTTCAACCGCTTCGACGGGCGCTTCGAAGAGGCGGCGCGCGATCTGGGCGCGACGCCCTGGCAGACCTTCCGCTATGTGGTGCTGCCGATCATCGGCGCCAGCGTGGTGGGCATCGGCCTGTTCGGCTTCACGCTATCATGGGACGAGATCGCCCGCTCCAGCCAGGCCATCGGCTATCTCAACACGCTGCCGCTGGAATTGCAGGGCCAGACGACAACGGTCACGACGCCCGTCATCTATGCGCTCGGCACGCTCACCACCGCGGTGTCGATCACGGTGATCTCGCTGTGCCTTGCCGCGATTGCGCTGCTGCGGTCGCGGCAGGCAGGGCGCGGGCGCGCGTGATCCGGTCGGGCCAGGGAGGCGGCGGATGCTGATCAATATCGTCAATCCCAATACCACCGCGTCGATGACGGTCAAGATCGGCGCGGCCGCAAGAGCCGTAGCGGCGCCCGGGACGGAAATCCTCGCCGTCAATCCGATTCAAGGGCCGGCCTCCATCGAGGGCTATTACGACGAGGCGATGTCGCTGCCCGGCATGCTGGCGGAAATCGGCAATGGCGAAGCGGCCGGCGCGGACGCCCATATCATCGCCTGCTTCGACGATACCGGCTTGGAGGCCGCCCGCTGTCTGGCGGACGCGCCCGTCATCGGCATCGGCGAGGCGGCGTTTCATCTGGCGAGTCTCATTGCGCACCGGTTCAGCGTCGTCACCACCTTGTCGCGGTCGATCGCGGCGATCGAATCCAATCTGATGAAATACGGGCTCGACCGCCGCTGCGCCAAGGTGCGCGCCGCCGAAGTGCCGGTGCTGGCGCTGGAAGATCCGGCCTCCGAGGCGCGGCGCGACATTTCCGCCGAGATCGCCAGGGCCAGGCAGGAGGATCGCGCCGAGGCCATCGTGCTCGGCTGCGCGGGGATGGCCGATCTTGCCGCGAGCCTGTCGCTGGAGCACGGCCTGCCCGTCATCGACGGCGTTGCCGCGGCGGTGAAGCTGGCCGAGGCGCTAGCCGTGCTGCGCCTGAAGACCGGCAAGCTCGGCGCCTACGCCACGCCGCGCGCGAAATAGAGCATTTTCCAGCAAAGCATGGCCCCGCGAAGGCGGGGGTGGATGCCGGTTTGCGTCGAGAAAATGCGACAAAGCAAAAATCAGAGCCGCGCTCCGATTCAATCGGAGCGGAAAAGACTTTAGCGGTAAATTTTTGCAAAAGGCTTGCATGGCACGCTGGCGCCGCGTCTGATTGCGGACGCATGGACCAGACCCATGCCGGGCTTGGGTCTAGCTTCTTTGCCTACCGCGCTTCTTATCCGAAAGCCGCGTAACACCTTTCGGGAAGCGCTCTAAAAGGGAGGTGCCGTTGAGCGCGGACGATCAGAAATGGATACGTCGGGCCTATGCCCAGGCGAAGGACAGCTACGATCAGGGCGGGCTGCCGATCGGCTCTGTCCTGGTGCGGCATAACAAGGCTGGCGAAGACGAACTCATCGGCGAGGGCCATAATCAGCGCGTTCAGGAGGGCGACCCCATCGCGCATGGCGAGATGGATTGCCTGCGCAAGGCCGGACGCCAGCGCTCCTATCGCGATACGACGATCTACACGACGCTGTCGCCCTGCATGATGTGCAGCGGCACCATCGTGCAGTTTCGCATCCCGCGCGTGGTCATCGGCGAGAATGCCAATTTCGGCGGCAATGAAGAGTTTCTGCGCGGCAACGGGGTCGAGGTCGTCATCCTCGACGATGCGGAATGCAAGACGCTGATGGCGCGCTTCATCGCCGAGCGCCCTGAGGTCTGGAACGAGGACATCGGCGAGGAATAACATATGGAACGTGTTTCGCCCCGGCCATTCGAGCCGGGGACCAATGCCCTCGCAGCGAGTCACTATGGGTGGGATTGGGCCGGATCTCCGCTTCGCATCATCCGGGATGACAGAATAATCCCCGCGGTTACTGGTGCCTAAACTGATCACGCTCCGGCCAGCGGCCCCTCTCAGTCGCGCAGCAATTCGTTGATCGATGTCTTCGAGCGCGTTTGCTCGTCGACGCGCTTCACGATCACGGCGCAATAGAGCGAAGGCCCCGGCTCCTTCGATGGCAGGGGCTTTCCCGGAAGCGCGCCGGGCACGACGACCGAATAGGGCGGCACGCGGCCCATGAAGGTCTCACCCGTGGCGCGGTCGACGACCTTGGTGGACTGGCCGAGATACACACCCATCGACAACACCGAGCCTTCGCCGACGATCACGCCCTCGGCGACCTCCGACCGTGCCCCGATGAAGCAGCCATCCTCGATGACCACGGGGCCTGCCTGCAATGGCTCCAGCACGCCGCCGATCCCGGCGCCGCCGGAAATATGCACATTGCTGCCGATCTGCGCGCATGAGCCGACCGTCGCCCAGGTGTCGATCATGGTGCCGCTGCCGACATGGGCGCCCAGATTGACGAAGCTGGGCATCAGCACGACGCCCGGCGCGATATAGGCGGAATGCCTGACGACGCAGCCGGGCACGGCGCGAAAGCCGGCGGCGCGAAACTCGGCTTCCCCCCAGCCGGCAAATTTGGAGGGCACCTTGTCCCACCAGGGGGCGCCGCCGGGGCCGCCCTGGATGGTGCTCATATCGTTCAGGCGGAAGGAGAGCAGCACGGCTTTCTTCAACCATTGATTGACGATCCATTCGCCGTCCCGCTTCTGCGCGACCCGCACCTCGCCGCTATCGAGCATCGCCAGCGCCCGGATCACGGCGTCGCGCACGTCCCCCTTCGTGCCGGGGCCAATGCCGTCCCTCTGGTCGAAGGCGTTTTCGATGGTCTGTTGCAGAGCGTCGGTCATGCTGGCTCCCCGCGCGGGTCTTGAGGGTCTCCGTCTCTTGGTGCGGCCTGGCGAACCCCTTGTCAACGGCTTCGCGAGCGCGCGCCAGCAGCAGCGTGCCGGTCATCAGGCCTCGGCCCGGCCCGGCGTGTCGTCTTCGGCGCCGTCCGGCATGGCCGCCAGCACCTCTTCCAGGAAGCCGGTGAGATCGCCGGTGATGTGGTGGATATGCGGCGGCAGCACCCGCCATTCGGCGATGCCCTTTTGCGAGGGATGGTCGTAAAAGCTGGAGCGCACCAGCACCGTCGCCATGCCCAGCGCGTGCGGCGCCTCCAGATTATGCGGAATGTCCTCGAACATCGCCGATGTCGTCGCCTCGACGCCATGCGCCCGCAGAAAGCGGTCATAGGCCTCGGCCGAGGGTTTGGGCACATAATCGCCCGCGACGATGTCGAACAGCTCGTCGAAATGATGCAGCACGCCAAGCTTTGCCGCGACCCGCTCGGCATGGGCGCGCGAGCCGTTGGTGAAGATGAACTTGCGGCCCGGCAGCCGCTCCAGCGCCGCGCCGAGGCGGGGCGCCTCGCAGACCGGCGCCAGGTCGATGTCATGCACATAGTCGAGGAAGCGCTCGGGCGGCAGATTGTGCTCGCGCATCAGCCCGGCGAGCGTGGTGCCGTAGCGGTAGTAATAGTCCTTCTGCACGCGCTTGGCCTCATCGAGGCCGACCCCGAGGAACGCCGCGATAAACGCCCCCATCCGCTGATCCACCTGCGCGAACAGGTTGCACTCGGACGGGTACAGCGTGTTGTCGAGATCGAAGATCCAGGTCTGGGTGCGGGCGAAGGGGGTTAGGGAGGCGGGGGTGACGAGGTGCATTGCCGCAATCTACAGCAGGATCGGTTTGGAGGGAAACACTTGCCCGATTTTCCATCGTCGTCCCGGACTTGATCCGGGACCTGATGCCTTATTTGCGGGATTGGACGTGAGGCATAGGCCCCGCGTCAGTGCGGGGCGACATACGTTTGGCATCTGAGGCATAGCCGGTCGAAGCTGCCCGCGGGCTTATGTGGAAATGGCCGGCCCCGTCATCACGGTCGCGCCGAGCAGCCGCGCCACGCTCTCGCAAAGCCAGAGCAGCGCCCAACCCAGTTCCGGCAGCATCCAGACGCACAGCACAGTGAGAAGCGCGAAGGCCGTCACGCCGAGGCCGACGCCGATGACGTCGAGGATGGTCAGCCGCCAAGCCATGCCGACGAGCAGCGGATGGTCTTCCTTGAGGTCGTGATTCTCATCGATCAGGCTGAGCCAGCCCCGCCTCAGCATATCAGGCAGGCGCCAGGTGACGAAGCTGCCGGAGACGATGGCGGCATGCACCAGCGTGGGAAGCAAGGTCGAGAACAGCGTGAAATAGACCCACCAGATGGCGGGATCGGCCGGATCGGTGCGCACGCGATGCAGCGTGCCGGCAAGGTCGAAGAATTCCGGTCCGCCGCCGCTTTGCGACAGCCGGTCCATCCCTTGCAGCGCGGCGGTAATGGTCATGGCCAGGCCTGCGAGCAGCAGCACACCCAGGAAGAGGCCGAGCAGGAGATTGAGCATGATTTGGAGTGCCGTAGTGTTGTCGCCCGCCACATCTCGGAGAAGTGCCCGCGTCACACACAGCGACAGCCAGTCGAAGACAGAGTTTACCAGCGGCAACAGTGCAAGAAAGACGAGGAGAAATTCAGAGAATTCATTGTTGAGCGTTAGAGGCCGCGCATAAAACGCAAGTGTCGCCAAAAGCAAGAGCATCCCGGCAATATAGAGTTGATAGAACAGGCCAAGACGCTGCGAATCGCTGCATAATTTCCTGAGCATACAGGAGAGCGACAGCGACAGCGACAGCGACAGCGACAGCGACAGCGACAGCGCCAGCGACAGCGACAGCGACAGCGCAGCGACAGCGACAGCGACAGCGACAGCGACAGCGAAAGCGAAAGCGACAGCGACAGCGACAGCGACAGCGACAGCGACAGCGACAGCGACAGCGAAAGCGAGATATGCCCACCGCCGCCAGCCGGATGCAGCTATGGAGGCGTAGTAGAAAGCGGCCGACAGGCTCGCACCGCTGACGGTCGCCACCCTCAGCCATAGGGCGGCATCCTGCGGCAGCAGATTGGGGATGCCCGAGGTGTTCTTGCCGGTGATCATCCAGATCAGCAACAAGCTGGCGAAGGGATAAAGGAAGGCCAGCCGCAAGGTGAAGTCATAGCTTTCGGCGCTCCAGGACGATGGCCCGAGCTTGCCATCGACCCAGGCCAGGCTCTGCCGCAGATAGGTGAAATAGACGCCGCGCCATTCGCCATGCCGCGCGAGCCGTTCGCGGACAGCGGCAAGTCCCTCGCTGCCTTTCAACGTGTCCTGATAATAGCGAGAGCGCATATAGGCGAGGACGACGATGAGCGTCGGTATGACGCCGCCAAGATAGGGCCCGAGAAGTTTGAGAATTTCGCCCACTCGTCGCCCCGCTTACAAAATGACTTGAAAAAACAATTAAGAAGTGTCGTACAGACAAACGAATTTACGCGCCAGCGGCAGCACTGCACAGCGGCGGGAAACCCACAGTCGCTGTTTTCAGATGCAAATGTCGCCCAACTGCGTCGGCCCCGATAGGGGAATCAAGACGCCTTCGCCGTCGTCCCGGACAAGCGAAGCACAGATCCGAGACCCATTGGCTTATCCGCGAACGCTGCGCCAGGCCGAATTGCGATGAGACCCCGGACAGCCCTTCGGGCTTCCGGGGCGACGAAGAGATGGGGCGAGTGGATGCGGAATAGGCAGCTTTTGACCGGGCGACCGACAGCCATATGCGTCGCATCGCGTTAATCCCGCTCGATCAGCGTCCCCGCGCCGTGCTTCGTGAACAGCTCGATCAGCACCGCGTGCGGCACCTTGCCGTTGATGATCACCACGCCCTCGACGCCGGCCTCGACCACGTCGATGCAGCCCTCCACCTTGGGGATCATGCCGCCGGATATGGTGCCGTCCGCGATCAGGGCACGCGCCTCCGAAACGGTCAGCTTCGGGATCAGCGTGCCGTGCCTGTCCAGCACGCCCGGCGACATCGGTCAGCAGCAGCAACCGCATCGCCTTCATTGCGCTGGCGAGGGCGCTGGCGAAGGTGTCGGCGTTGATGTTGTAGGTGACGCCCTCGCGCGACACCCCGATCGGCGCGATCACCGGGATGAGCTCGCCCCCCGCGATCACCTCGACGATGTGCGGGTTGACTTCCTCCGGCTCGCCGACGAAGCCCAGGTCGATCACCTTCTCGATGTTGGAATTGGGGTCGCGCACCCGCCGCTCCAGCTTCTTGGCGATCAGCAGATTGGCGTCCTTGCCGGAGATGCCGCAGGCGCGCCCGCCCGCCTTGTTGATCGCCGCCACGATCTGCTTGTTGATCGACCCGGCCAGCACCATCTCGACCACTTCGACGGTGGCGGCGTCGGTGACGCGCAAGCCATCGGCGAATTCGCTCTTGATCTGCCAGCCGGTCGAGCAGCTTGCCGATCTGCGGCCCGCCGCCATGCACCACGACCGGCTTCACGCCCGCCTGCTCCAGCAGCACGATGTCGCTGGCGAAGCACCGGGCCAGCGTCTCGTCGCCCATGGCGTGGCCACCATACTTCACCACGACCACCTGCTCGTCGTAGCGCTGCATGAAGGGCAGGGCCTCGGACAAGATCACCGCATGGGTTTGCGGCGTTATGGAAGCGTGTGGCGTCGTCTCGGGCGTTTTCATTGATCCTGCTCAAAAATGTGGCGATCGGGCTCTAATATAGCGCCTATGCTCCGCTGGTTGAATCATTTACGCGGCCTGTCAATTGTGGCCTTAAAGTGCTCGCGCTCCTCGCGGGATTGCGATATGTGAACAGGTACGGGTAACTCACGGGGGAAGGCGTGGCCGAAACATCGGGCTTCATGACCGATCTGCCGCAATCGGCCTATTTGTCGTTGTCGATCAAGCGTGCCATTTCCGCCGCGCAGCAGCGCTCGCATCGCTATGTGACGCTTGAGCATCTGCTGTTGTCGCTGCTCGATGATCCGGACGCGCTGGCGCTGCTGGAAGGCGTGCACGCGGACATTCCCGCCATTAAGGTCAGCGCCGCCGATACGGTGAACCGCAACCTCGCCACCCTCTATACGCCCGGAGAGTTCGATCTGCGCGCCAGCTACAAGGTCGAGCGCGTGCTGCAGACGGCCTCTGATGACGCCGACCGGCTGAACTGCCACGAGGTCGATGCCGCCTTCGTGCTGGCCGCGATCTCACGCGAGAGCGACAATCCGGCCGGCGACATTCTGAAGCGCAACGGCTTTGCCTATTCCGCCGCGATGACCTGGCTCTATACCCATCGGGGCCAGGCAACCAACGGTCGCCCCGCGTCGAAAGCAGCTCCAGCTCCGGCGCCACAACGGGCGGCACCGCCATCGCCTCGCGAGGCGGCACCCTCGGAAGCGGCGCGGGAGGCAGTGCAATACAGCGACGACGAGTTTTCCGACGCCGATCTGGAAGAAATCGAAGAGGATCTGGAGCCGGAGACAGCCAGTACCGCCCCCGAAGTGCCCAGGGCGCCGGCCGCCTTGCCGCGCCTGGCGCCTGCATCGCCGCCCGGCAAATCGTATCCACCGCCGCAGATGCCCGCCGGTGGCGACGATGATGAGGGTTTTTACGGAGAGGCTCAACACTCCGAGCCGCCCCTGGCGCCGCCGCCCCCAGGTCTGGCACCGCGCCGGCGCGAGGCGGCCGAGGCTGGCAACGGCTACGCGCCTGCGCCGGCGCCTGGAGCGCAGCCGGCCGCACGGCGCGCCGACCCGCAAGTGCCGTCCGCGGCGCGTCTCGACCAGATGCGGCTTCGCCCCGGTGCGTCGCGTCCGCGTGGGCCTCTGACCGCGCCGCCTCCCGCGCCGCCCTCGGCTCCAGCCTCGGCCAGAACGGCGGCCAAGAAGCGGCCGGTTCCGGCCCCGGCCCCCGTGCCAGCTCCGGCGCCCAACCAGGCCAAAGGCGCCGCCCCCGCGGAACGGCCGAAAGGCCGTGCCAAGCAGCGCCGGACCGGCCCTTACGACGCAATTGTTGGGCGGCTGATCGAAAACATTCCGCGCCGTATGCGCGCCGCCTCACCCGAGCGCATCGAAGTGCGGCTCTCGCGGGAGGACAGTGTGACGCTCGGCCGGGGAATGGAGGGCCGCGCGGAGTCGATACGTCACGATGTCCTGGTGACGCAGGCGATGAGCGTAATGTTGCGCGCGCCCGATGGCGGCTTCAACATCGAGCCGCTGAGCCCGGAAACGCAGTGGATTTTCGACCGGCCCGAGCCAGCGGATGGTGAAATCTACGGCCGCTGGCGCTGGGTGGTCACGCCGAGCGAAACCGGACAGCGCAGGCTGCAACTCGTGGTCGCGGCGCGCAGCATCGACCGCAACGGTCTCGTCGGCGATACCGCGCTGCCCGATCAGATCATCACTGTGCGGGTGGGCATGAATTACTGGCACAGCCTGACGCGCGGCATCCAATGGCTGGGAGCGATGATCCTGGGCGGCATCGTGACGGAGTTGGCGCTGATCGGATTGCGCGTCCTGGAGCGCTAGAACCTTTTCCGCTCCGATTAAATCGGAGCGGGGCTCTATCTCTTTGTTCTGTCGCATTTTCGCGACGCGGACCGGCATCCACTTCGCTGGAAAATGCCCTAGGCAGGGCCGTTCCCTTTTAAGACATCCCAGATACCTCCGCCCCGGCCACGCTGGCTACTCGGCGGGCGCGCAGCATATCCTTGGACGCCAGCAGCGCGCCGCCGGTGATCGCCAGGGTGGCAAGCCAGAGCACTGGGCTGGCATCGGCAAGGCCGAACAGGATCAGCAGCAGCGTGGAGAGCAGCGGCGCAAAATAGGCCGAGGCGCCGAGCACGCGCAGATCGCCGTGCTTGCAGCCATAATCCCAGACATAGAAGGCAAGCCCCACCGGGCCTAGCCCAAGTCCGGCGCAGGCCAGCCATTGCGTCGCCGTGAGGGGCCAGGCGGTCCGCTCCAGGGCGAGATGCGCCAGCACGCCTCCGAGCGCCGTCGCGGCGCAATAGAGGGCGACGGCACTGCTCGGCACGGACGCGAACAGCCGCGACAGCACCGAATAGGCCGCCCAGGTCAGGGCCGACAGCAGCGCCACTCCGTAACCGGCGAGGGCGGGGCGTGACAGCGAGGGAAACGCCGTTCCCTTGGTGATCGCCAGAACCGCACCGGCGAACGCCAATAATGCGCCCACCAGATGATGCCAGCGCAACCCGCCTCCAAGGCCCTCTTCCGCCTCGATCGAAGCGGAGCGCGGCTCTGATTCTGGAAAATGCTCTGATGCCGGCAGCAGCGCGGAGAACAGCACGATCAGGAGCGGCCACAGATAATTCACCAGATTGGCTTCCAGCGGCGGCGCGAGGCTCAGGCTGAGGAAGTAGAAAAAATGAAAGCCGAGCAGCCCGCCAATGCCGAGCGCCGCCGCCGGCAGCGTGACGAGCCCCAGGTCGCGGCGGGCGGACGGACTCGCCGCGAGATAGCCCAATCCAATCAGCGCCCCGAGGCTGAAGCTCATCGCCACGAGCTGGAACGGCGGGATGGCTCCGGCGAGCACGGTCAGTGGAGCGAGCGCCGACCACAGCAGCACCGCGATCAATCCGACGCCGGTGGCCGCACGCACCGTCATGATCCGCTCGGCTCCGATGCCGGGGCCGACGCGCGAGGCCGCCGCGAGCCCGTCATCCCGTAATATATTGGCCGCCATTGACGGTCAGCGTCGCGCCGGTGATGAAGGCTCCGTCGTCTCCGGCGAGGAACGCGACGCAGCGCGCGATCTCGGCGCTTTTGCCCAGCCGGCCCACGGGAATCTGCGCAATGATGCTGTCCAGCACCTTTTCCGGAACGGCGGCGACCATGTCGGTGTCGATATAGCCGGGCGCGATGCAATTCACGGTGATGCCCTTGCGCGCGGTTTCCTGCGCCAGCGCCTTGGTAAAGCCGATCACGCCCGCCTTGGCGGCGGAATAATTGCTCTGCCCCATCTGGCCTTTCTGGCCGTTGATCGAGGAAATGTTGATGATGCGACCCCAATTGCGGCTGCGCATGCCCTCGATGATCGGCTGGGTCATGTTGAACATCGAGTTGAGATCGACACGTATCACCTCGTTCCACATCGCCGGCGTCATTTTGTGGAGCATGGAATCGCGCGTGATGCCGGCATTGTTGACGACGACGTCAACGGGTCCGAGTTCGGCTTCGACGCGCTTCAGTCCGGCGGCGCAGGTCTCATAGTCGCCCACGTCCCATTTATAAACGGGGATGCCGGTTTCCATCTGAAATGCTTGCGCGGCGCCGTCATTGCCGCCGTAGTTGGCGGCGACCCGGAAGCCCCTGTCCTTCAGCGCAATGGAAATGGCGTGGCCGATACCCCTGGTTCCACCTGTAACAACCGCGACCTTTGCCATGCGCCTCCTCCATACGTCTTTTATAAGCCGGCTGAATTGCCGGATTGCAGAAAGTATGGAGAAGTCGGATCGGAATGGCTAGTGGTTCGTCTCTAACGGTCCGAACCGCTAGCATTTGGCTGATGGATCGAATTGACCTGACATTTTATAGGCTTAGCGCTTTCGTCAGGCTCTCAGCGCGGGGCGCAAATGTCAGGTTCGATCCACTAGACCATGATCGTTTCAAATGAAAACGATCATGGTCTAGATTTCTTTGTTTTCGCACGATTTTTCGGGAAAACCGTTGTCCACTTTTCCCGATCGTGCTTTAGGCGCTCGAAGACCTCAGCGCACTTCCATCCAGATGTTGAGGGTCTTCAGCATGGCGTAGGCGCTGGAGACTTCAGCGATGGAGGGGTCCGCCTCGACATTGAGGGCCTCGACATAGCCGTCCCGCGCCCACATCGCATAGCGGCGCGATCTGAGGCCGAGGCCCAGATGCGTGGCATCGAGTTCGAGACCGGCGGCGCTTACGAAATCGGCGTTGCCGTCGCCGAGAAACAGGATTTTGCCTTTGGCGCCGATCGCTTCCGCCCAGACATCCAGGACGAAGGCGTCGTTGACGGCGGTGCAGGCGACGATGTCGACCCCGGCCTCGCGTAAGGTTTCGACCTCACCCAGGACGCCGGGCATGTGGATGTAGTGGCAGCTCGGCGTAAACGCGCCGGGCACGCCGAACAGCATGACGCTTTTTCCGCCGAATATGTCCTGAGCGGTGACATTGGCAGGGCCGGCGTCCGTCATGATTTGAAACGTCGTATTCGGTACGCGCTCGCCGATCGCAATCATCGGGGACCCTCCACAGCTTCCATTAAAAGACTATGGCAAAGCGCCCGCAAATAAAAGAACGCCCCCGAAGACGGAGGCGTTCGAACAAAATTCTCCTCACATGTGACTTTTAGCGCCTAGACCAGGATCATTTCTGACTAAACGATCCTGATCTCTATCTATTTGCTTGCGCACGATTTTTCAGGAAAACCGGTGTCCACTTTTCCCGATCGTGCTCTAGTCCCGTGCAACGCACAGGGCGATGCCCATGCCGCCGCCGATGCACAGCGTGGCTAGGCCCTTCTTGGCGTCGCGCTTCTTCATTTCATGCAGCAAAGTGATCAGAATGCGCGTGCCCGACGCGCCGATCGGATGGCCGATGGCGATGGCGCCGCCATTGACGTTGACCTTTTCCGTGTCCCAGCCGATGCCCTTATTGACGGCGCAGGCCTGCGCCGCGAAGGCTTCATTGGCCTCGATAAGATCGAGATCGCCCGCGGACCAGCCGGCTTTCTCCAGCGCCTTCTTCGACGCCGGGATAGGCCCCGTGCCCATGATGGACGGATCGACGCCCGCCTGCGCCCAGGACACGATCCGCGCGAGCGGCTCAAGGCCGCGCCGCTCCGCATCGGCCGCGCTCATCAGCACCACAGCTGCGGCGCCGTCATTGAGGCCGCTGGCATTGGCCGCCGTCACGGTGCCCTCCTTCGGGTTGAAGGCGGGACGCAAGCCCTGTATGTCCTCCATCTTGACGCCGTTGCGGATATATTCGTCCTCCGACACCACGGTGTCACCCTTGCGGCCCTTGATGGTGACGGCCGCGATCTCGTCCTTGAACTTGCCCGCCTTCTTGGCGGCCTCGGCCTTGTTCTGCGACCCGATGGCAAAGCGGTCCTGGTCCTCGCGGGTGATCTGCCATTGCCGGGCGACGTTCTCCGCCGTGATGCCCATGTGATAGCCGTTGAAGGCATCCCACAGGCCGTCCTTGATCATCGTATCGACCATTTCCAGATTGCCCATCTTCTGGCCCTGGCGCAGATACGCGCAATGGGTTGCCTGACTCATGCTCTCCTGGCCGCCGGCGACGACGATGCTGCTATCGCCGTTCTTGATCGCCTGATAGCCGAGCGCCACCGAACGCAGGCCCGAACCGCAGACCATGTTGACGAGCCAGGCCGGGGTTTCGATGGGCAGGCCGGCATTGATTGCAGCCTGCCGCGCCGGATTCTGTCCCTGCCCGGCGGTGAGGACCTGCCCGAGAATGACTTCCGACACCGTGCCGGGTTCCACTTTGGCGCGGTTCATGGCTTCCTGGATGACGATGCGGCCCAGCTCGTGCGCGGGCACGTTCGCCAGCGCACCGTTGAAGGAGCCTACGGGCGTGCGTACACCCGACGCGATTACGATTGCATCCTGATTGCTCATCGAAGCTGGTCTCCTCTGATGGCGCCGGCGAGAACGGTTTGCCCGCTTCGGCTCCCGATTGGTTTTTGTTCGTTAAATGGTGCAACACGGCATAAAAGCAAATAAGCTTTTCGCCTATGCCGCATTCGCGAAGTCGGCAACAATAATTATAAGCCTGTGCAAAGCCCTGGTGCTTTGCACAAATATCATGTTACTCGTTGTTGCGGCGCAATCCAACGCGCCTGGAGTTAATTGTAATGTCAGAAAAATCGCCCGCCTATGCCAATGGTTTCGCGGAAGAGGCCGGATCGGTCGAGGCTGGCGGAAAACCCGAGCGAGCCTCGGTCGTCATCAAGAAATATGCCAACCGGCGGCTCTACAATACTGACACGAGCACATACGTTACGCTCGACGACCTTGCCACGATGGTACGCGCTGAACGCGACTTCGTCGTCTATGATGCGCGGACCGGGGAGGATCTGACCCATGCCGTCCTGACGCAGATCATCGTCGAGCAGGAAAGCAAGGGCAATCAGAATTTGCTGCCCATCGGGTTTCTGCGGCAACTCATCCGGTTCTACGGCAATTCGATGGAGCGGCTGGTTCCGAGCTATCTGGAATATAGTCTCGACACGCTCACCCGTGAGCAGGAGAAATACAGGGTGCAATTTGCCGACACGTTCGGCAGCGCCGCTTTCGACGCGATGCAGGAGCAGACGCGCAAGAACCTGGTGATCTTCGAGCGGGCGCTGAACATGTTTTCGCCCTTCACCGCGTTTGAGGCGGTGACCAAATCCCCCGCCGCCGTTTTGGCCAAACCGGATCCGGCGCCGCGCGACCAGGCGCTCGAAATTGCGGATTTGAAATCACAGCTCGCCTCGATTCAGTCTCAACTCACCAAGCTGGCCGATCAAAATAAATAACCAGGTGGAAGTAGCCATACTGCGGTCACGATTTCCCGGACAATCGTCCTGAGCATGAAGGTCTTTTACCCAGGGCGTGTCTAGGCAGGCCCGGTTGTCCAATTGATCCAATTGTGGCAAATAAGTAAAAGACTCCTTAAGCATGCTGTATTAGGGTTGAGGGAGAGCCCTGATCTCGGGGGCTTATTGAGTATCCGCAAACGGCAGGCCTATTTCGCGATATCGATTACTGAAGTCGGTGTAACGCGAGCGAGCGTGCGGCCGTTGGGAGGACTGGATGTTTCGCATCTTCGCAGGCTTGGTGCTGACGCTGCTGCTGCCTGCCTGTTCCGTGACGCCGCCCTCGACCTTATTCTCATCCCTGAGCAGCAGCGACAATGAGCCGGCACGCCAGGAGCCCGCGCCCGCACCGAAACAGACCCAGCAGGCCGGCATAAGCGGCTCCATCGGCGGCTTATGGAATTCGGTGAAGTCCGGCCTCAGCTTCGGCGGCAGCGGCGCCGCGGCAAGCACCCAGCAGGCGAACCTTCCGGCACAGGACACCACCGCCGCCGATTTCGACCCCGTCGCGGCGCAAACACTCATCAACAGCTATCGCGCTCAGAAGGGCCTGAAGCCGCTTCGGCTCAATGCGAAGCTTTACGACGCCGCGCTGCAGCATTCAAAGGATCTGGCCAAAAGCGACCGCATTTCGCATTACGGGTCGGATGGCTCCGACAGCTGGGACAGGGTCATGCGCACCGGCTATCGTGCCAGCGTGACCGCCGAGAATGTCGGCACCGGCCAGGCCTCGATCGGTGAGGTGTTCCGCGGTTGGCAGAACAGCCGCGACCACAATGCCAACCTGCTCCTGCCGGACGCCCAGGAGATGGGCATCGCCGTGGTCGAAAATCCCAAGACCCAGTTCAAGACCTTCTGGACGCTGGTGCTGAGCGCGCCCGCCGGCTGATCTGCGCGCCCCCGCCGCGCGCCAGTTAGTTGTCGTCGTCGGGGCTTCCCCTCCCGTCCTGGGGGAGGCGGGGGGGTGCAGAGCCTCGACAGAAGCGTTGCCTCCCCTTACCCGGCGCTTTCAGCGCCGACCTCTCCCCGTGGAGAGGTGAAAGGCAAGCACCTAGATCAGGATCATTTCTGACGGAAACCATCGTGATCTCTATCTATTGCTTGCGCTCGATTTTTCAGGAAAACCGGTGTCCACTTTTCCTGATCGTGCTCTCATGCTAGCGCATGATCAGATCAGATGGAGGCAGCCGGGCCTAGCATCAATCGGTGGTTCAATGGCTTACTGGATCCCCGTTTTCACGGGGATTTCGAAAAGGCGTCTCCGTCAAAGATCATTTCCCTCTAGCGCCTATGCGCCTTCGCGGGGGCATGCTTTGCAGGCCCAGCGCCCTACTGAGCCACCGGCGCTTTGGGCGTGGCGGCCGCTGCGGCTTTCGCCTTGGCTTTGATCCGCGCCCGCTTGCGGCGGGGCGCCGGGCGGGGCTTGCAGACCACCATCTTCAGATCGCCCGGGCTTTCATGGGCGCTGGCGTCCATCTCCATCTGGTCGATCCTGGTGGAGAACATCGCCTTCCAATCGTAGAACTCGAAGCCGTGCTGGATGAGCTGGGCGGCTCTGGCGGTGCGGGCGCCGCCCGATTCCGCGCCGAGCACGACGGCAAGCATCCGCCTGCCATCGCGCTTGGCGCTGGCGACGACGTTGTAGCCGGAAGCGCAGATGAAGCCGGTCTTCATGCCGTCGGCGCCCTCGAACACCTTCAGCAGCCCATTATGCGAGCGCACGGTGCGCTTGCCGATCTTGAAGGACGGCATGGAGTAAAGCTCGGCGTGCTGGGGAAATTCCTTCAGCAGTGCACGGCCGAGAATGGCCATGTCCCGCGCCGTCGTCACCTGCTCGTCATTGGGAAGGCCGTTAGCGTTGAAAAAATGCGTCTGGCTCATGCCCAGCCGCTTGGCGGTCTCGTTCATTTTTTCGACGAAGGCGTCTTCGCTGCCGGCGATGCGCTCCGCCAGCATTACCGCGACGTCATTCGCCGATTTGATGATCAGGGCCTTCAGCGCCAGGTCCACCGTCATCTCGCCGCCGACCGGTAGGCCGATCTTGCTGGGCGGCTGGCTCAGCGCGTGCTCGGAGCAGGTGATCTTGTCCTCCAGCGACAGTTTGCCGTCTCGCAGCGCCTCGAAGGTGAGATAGGCGGTCATCAGCTTCGTCAACGAGGCCGGATGCCAGGGACGGTCCGCATCCTCCGCATAGATGACGAGCCCGGATTCGGGCTCTATGACGATGGCCGGGCCTGCGCGCGATGTGCTCAAGCTGCCCAAAAATGCGATAAGTGCCAGAACCGACAGAGCTAAGCCACGCTGCAATGTCATTCTCCAGTTGAATTGATGCGGCAGTCGGCGACCGCTACGCTCGTCGCCATCACAAGGGGGTTCGCCCGAAGGCGCAGGCCTGGGCGTCACCCCTTAAGCCGATTGCGGAAGGCGTCCGTTGTTGCCCCGTTAGGTACCATCCCCTGCCGCACATCTCAAGATCTGGCCTTGAAGCTGAGGCCGGCGGCGCTCAATTCACGCGCCGCCGCTTAAATTTCCCCGTCACAGCACGCCAAGCATGCGCGGCAGCCACAAGGTCAGCTCCGGCACATACGTGACGAGGACGAGGAAGCCCAGCATCGTCATCAGCCAGGGCCAGACGGCGATGGTCAGTTCGGTAATGCCCATCTTGGTAATGCCCGAGGCAACATACAAATTGAGGCCTACAGGCGGATGGCACATGCCGACCTCCATGTTGACCACGATCAGAATGCCGAAATGAACCGGGTCGATGCCCAGCTTCACCGCCACCGGGAACAGGATGGGCGCCATGATCAGCACGATCGAGGACGGCTCCATCACATTGCCCGCGAGCAGCAGCAGCAGGTTGACGAACAGCAGGAAGGTGACCCAGCTCACGCCGGTCTCGCTGATCCATGCCGCCATCGCCTGCGGGATGTGTTCGCTGGTCATCACGAAGGAGAACAGCACCGCATTGGTGATGATGTAGAGCAGCATCGCGCTCATATTGGCCGAGGAGAGCAGCACGCGCGGCACGTCGACCAGCCTCATATCCCTGTAGACGAAGACGGCGACGACGAAGGCATAGGCCGCGCTCATGGCGGCGGCTTCGGTCGGGGTGAAGGCGCCCGTATAGATGCCGCCGATGACGATGACGATCAGCAGCAGGCCCCAGAAGCTTTTGCGGAAGGCGCGTAGCCGCTCGCCCCAACCGGCCCGGGGCAGGCGCGGATAGTCGTTTTTCCAGGCGCGATACCACGTTGTGAGGCCCAGCAGCGAGGCGAGCACGATGCCTGGAACGACTCCGGCAATGAAGAGCTGGCCCACCGAGGCCGAGCCGACGATCTCGCCGGATGGTCCCTCGACCCGCATGCCACTGGTCGCTACTGCATATATCACCATGACGATCGAGGGCGGAATAAGGATGCCGAGCGCGCCAGAGGTGGTGACGACGCCCGCGCCGAAGCGCTTGGGGAAGCCCTGGCGTTCCATGGCCGGCAGGATGATCGAGCCGATGGCCACCACGGTGGCGGGCGAGGAGCCGGAGACGGCGGCGAACAGCGCGCAGGCGACGACGCCCGCCAGCCCGAGGCCGCCATACCAATGCCCCACCATCGCCGTGGCGAAATTGATCATGCGCTTGGCGACGCCGCCATGGGTGAGAAAATTGCCCGCCAGAATGAAAAACGGGATCGCCATGATCTCGAATTTCTCGATGCCGGTGAACAGCTTGAGCGCGACGGCGTCCAGCGGCACGTCGGTCAGCGTGAACAGGAAGGTGAGCACCGTCAGGCCGAGGGAGATCGAGATCGGCATTCCCGTCAGCATCAGCGCGATGAGCAGCGCGAAGATGATCCCGACGCGCACGCCCGGCGCAATCGGCAGAATGCCGAACTTGGCCGAGAGGCATAAGAGGAGCAGCGCGAGCGGCGCGCCGATCAGGATGAAGCTGCCCAGCGTTCCGCCGCTGCCCGACTCCATCTGTTTGTCAATGGTGGCTTGCTGGCTCATCTTGCTCCCCCATGGGCGGGAGCCTCGGCATCGGGGCCGGGTACAAGAGACGCATCGTCTTCGATGCCTTCAACATGCCCGTGGTCATGATGCGGCAGATGGCCGGTGCGGGCGAAGGTTACAGCGACCTGCAGGAAGCGGAAGCACATCAGATAGGATCCGAGCGGCACGGCGAGATAGATGATCCACATCGGCATTTCGAGATCGGGCGAGACCTGATCGGTCATCGCCATGTGCCAGACGAAGCGCGCGCCCAGCGTACCGACGATCAAGGTGAACAGCGCGCCGCAGAAAAGGCCGAACAGCACCACACGTTTGCGCGACGCCGGCGCAAGGCGGTTGAGCGCGACATCGACGCCGACGTGAATGCCGGTACGCACCCCATAGGCCGCGCCGAACTTGGCCATCCAGACGAACATGTAGATGCAAAGTTCCTGCGCCCAGGTGAGGTTGAATTGCCGGAGCCAGCCAAAGGCGGCCCTGCCGGCCTGGAACAGCCATGCCATTTCATGCGCCCGCCCCCAATTTGCCAGATTGATGGCCGTGGTCAGGCTGTAGCGTTGAACGACCGCGACGAAAATGATCAGCGTCGCCATGGCAATCAGCGAGGCGATGATAATTTCCTCAAGCCGGTCAAGGATCTTGAGCATGGTGGCTCCTCCAAAATGGTCCCAGGCATCCTCCGGCGTTGCGGAAGGCACGAGAGCGCCCGGTCCGTTCCGGACGGCCGCTCTCTTCGATATGCCCCGGTCGCGGGATGCCTTTAGCTCAGGCAAGGGTCCGAACGCGCCGTAAGGAGCCGCGTCCGGACCCATCGCCTGCCGGTCTCAGTTGGTGGCGCTGCCGGCCGCCTTTTCGACGGCTTCAAGCACATCCTTGCCGACACGATTGGCGACTTCGTCATAGACGGGCTTGGATGCTGCCACCCAGGCCTTCCGTTCGGCGTCGGTCAGCGTGTGGAACTCGGTCGTGCCGGCTTTCTCCATCGCGGCCAGCAAGTCGTCGTTCTCCTTCTGGGCGATGTCGTTGGTGTATTCGGTCGCCTCGTTCATTGCCTTTTCGAGATTGCCGCGGATGTCGGCCGGCAGTTCGTCCCAGAATTTCTTGTTCACGATCACAGCGTAGCCGAGATAGCCATGTCTGGTAAGCGCGGCGTATTTCTGCACTTCGTGCATTTTCTGGGTGTACATGTTCGAGGGCGGATTCTCGGTGCCGTCAACGACGCCGGTCTGCAGCGCCTGATAGACTTCCGAAAAGGCCATGACCTGCGGCACCGCGCCCCAAGCCTTCATCTGCGCTTCGAGAACCTTCGAGGACTGAATGCGCATTTTCAAGCCGAGCAGGTCATCGGGTACCTTGATCGGGCTGTTGGCGGACAGGATCTTGAAGCCATTGTCCCAGAATGCCAGGCCGGTGATGCCCTTGGCGTCCAGCAGCGCCAGCATCTTCTTGCCCTCGGGGCCTTCGGTCACCTTGCGCAGCGCCGCCCTGTCGGCAAACAGGAAAGGCGTATCGAAAACCTCGAATTCCTTGACGCCGAGCGGGCCGAATTTCGCGAAAGAGGGCGCCAGCATCTGCACCGCGCCGAGCTGAAGCGCCTCGACCTCTTCCTTATCCTTATAGAGCTGCGAATTGGGATAGACCTCGACCTTCACCTTTCCATCGGTATATTTCTCGGCCAACTCCTTGAAGCGCAGCGCGCCCTTCCCTTTGGGGGTGCCCGGTGCGACGACGTGGCTGAATTTGAGCACGATCGGGTCTTGGGCCATCGCGGGCGCAGCGAACGCGGCTGAAATGCCGAGCGCCGCCACGACGAGCGCCGTCTTGACGTTCCTCATAAATTCTCCTGTTGAAATCATGCGCGCCTGCGCATGCCCTACATGCGCATATCGCATGCCTCCACTGGGTACCGGCTGAACATACAGAACAATGGGACAATGCTGAAGCGATAGGTGGCAAAAACGCTTGTGCGTCCCATAATTCGGCGCGCGAATGTGAGCGGGCCACACAACACCGGCCGGAATATCGTGCAGTGGACGGAAGAAATTTTCATAACGCTTGCGGCGGGCCGGCACGCGGGCGCCGCTGCCGATGAATACGCATATCGTTGCGGCTTTCAGCCCAGACGCCGCCGCGCGCCATCGTCCCGTAGATCCCCCGCCGCATCGCCGAGCACCCGGTGGATTTCGTGAAGCAGCGCCCTTTGCTCGATGGGCTTGGAGGCGTATCCGCTCATCCCGATGGAAAGCAGGCGCTCCCGGTCGCCGTTCATGGCATCGGCGGTCAGCGCGATGACCGGAATGTGCCGCCAGGGCGTGTCAGCGGTGCGAATGCAGCGGATGGTTTGCGTCCCATCCATGACCGGCATATGCACGTCCAGCAGCACAAGATCGAAATCATTTTCGGCAAGGCGCTGCAGCGCTTCCATCCCGTTTGTCGCTTCGGTGACGGCAACGCCGCTAGGGGCGAGCAGCAAACGCGCGACGCTGCGGTTGGTGGCGTTGTCGTCGACCAGCAGGATCTTCAGGCCGTGCAATGACGCGGCGGGCGTCCGTATCTCCCGGGCGGCGGCCGGAACCGATGCGCAGGGCGAGGTTGCCGCGAATGCGCAGAAGCTGAGGGTGAACGTGCTCCCCTCGCCGAGCCAACTCGACAAGGCGACGTCGCCGCCCATCATGCGAGCCAGTTTCCGGGTGATCGCAAGGCCGAGGCCGGTGCCGCCGAACTGGCGTGTCGTCGAGGCGTCGGCCTGCGAGAATTCTGAGAACAGCCTGGCTGCCGCGTCCTTGCCGATGCCGATGCCGGTGTCGGCGATCGCTACCGAAATCCTATGCTCGCCCGCGCCGGTCTCCTCATGCGCGACGGTAATCTTCACGCCGCCCGCCTGGGTGAATTTCACCGCGTTGGCAATGAGATTGGCCACGCATTGGTGAACGCGCACATAGTCGAACCGCAGCAGTTTGGGGATCGACGGATCGATCTCGACGGTGAGCGTGATCGATTTCTCCGAAGCCCGCGCCAGGAACAGCTTGCGCAGATGGGTGAAGACATTTTCGATCTCGGCGTCGATCGGAACGATATCCAGCTTGCCCGCTTCGATTTTCGACAGATCGAGGACGTCATTGAGCAGAGCCATAAGGGTCTGACCGGACTCCAGTATCGTCTTTACGCTCTCCTGCTGAGGCTCGGTGAGCGGCTCGTTCGCCAGAACCTGCGCCATTCCCAAAATGCCGTTCAGCGGCGTCCTGATTTCATGGCTCATATTGGCCAGGAACGATGATTTTGCCTCATTGGAGGCTTCGGCGGCGGCGACCGCCCGGGTCAATTCCGCCTGTGCGGTGTGAAGGCGGTCCACGGTCAGCCGCCTTTCCTTCTCCACCTGCCGCTGCTGCGTGATGTCCTCATGTGTCGCGACCCAGCCGCCGTCGGGCATGGGCTGATGGTGCAGCCGGATCATGCGTCCGTTCACCAGCTCGACGACGGTATCGCTCGCCGTGTCCAATCCTGCGACCGCGTTTCGCCAGCCGTGATATTCGTCCTTGCTCATGACGGGCGAACTGCCCATCTCGTATCTGAGATTCACAATTTCGCCTAAGGTCATGCCCGGAACGACCGACTGCGGAACAAGATCGTACATCTCAATGTAACGATTGTTGCATACGAGCAGCTTTTCTGTTCCATCAAAGAAACATAAGCCTTGAGAAATATTGTTCAGCGCCGTGTCGAACTGAAAATTACGCGTAGCAAGCAGCAGCTTTTGCTCGTTTACGATTTCAAGCTGTTCCGTTAGCTGCGAGTGAAGCTCCTCGCGTTCCGTAATGTCGGAATGGGTCGCGATCCAGCCGCCATTGGGCATGGGCCGGTGATGGATGGCAAATGTCCGTCCGTTGGTTTGCTTAACGATGCTGTCGGCGGCGGCGTTCGCCGCCAGAACGGAATTCCGCAAGGCATAGAAATCGCCGCTCGACATCGCCGGAAGGCTGCCGGCCTGGTAGCGCAGATCGATGATGTCCCGCAGCGTCATACCTGGCCGCATGAGATCGGGGCCGATGCCGTACATCTCGGCATAACGGTCGTTGCATACGATCAGGCGCTGGTCGGCGTCAAAAAAGCATAAGGCTTCCGACATGTGGTTGAGCGCGCTGTCGAACTGCAGATTGCGTGCCTTTAGCTGCTCTTGCTGTTCGGAGACGATCTTATATTGCTCCTTGAGGCGCCGGTTCAGTGCCTCGCGGTCGGTGACATCCTCATGCGTCGAAATCCAGCCGCCGCTGGGGACCGGGCGTACGGTGAAGGCGATGATGCGGCCATCGGCGAGTTCGCAGATCGAGTCCGTTGACTCCAGCTCCGAGCGGCCCGAGACCATCAAACCCATTTCCGCAAGGCGCCGCCTGAGCGCCGCTATCGGCGTTCCAGGCTTTACCTGCTCCGATGTGAGACCGTAAATGTCACGGTAGCGGCGGTTGCAGAAGGCAATCTCCTGCTTATCCGTGAACAGAACGACGCCCAGCTCAAGATTGTCCATGCCGGCCAGCAATTGGGCCCGTTCGTCGCGGCAGCGACAGTCCAGGTGGCGCAATACCATCTTCAGGCAAAGCACGCCCGCGGTGACAAGCATCACCGTGATCGTCAGGGTCATCATCGGCCATATCCGATTTCGCTGAGCACGGGACGCACCTGATTACCATCGACGCCAATCAGGCTATCAAGATGCGCTTTATGACGGATTAATGTTGGCAGGCTTGCCCTTGGGGCGCGACACCCCTGGAGGGGACTGCCGGGGCTCGCGACGGCCAGGCATTCCGGCCTATTGATCACATGGCGATAGCGCGCTTGCGGTGCTAAGCCCGCTCAATCCGACAGTCCCGGCAGGTCCGGTGGTGAGGCAGCGTATGCAAAATCTCTTCTTCGTCCGCTGGTTTGTGATGCTCGTCGCCTTCGCTTGAGCGAAGTCAACCTTGCAAGTATCGTTCTTTTTAAGCGGGACAGGCCATTGGCGGGTAAGCGCGCCGCCAGCGGCAAACAGGGCAAGCAAAGAGCGCCGCCCGGCGGCTTATACCAGTCACAGATCCCTCCAGTTTCTCTCAAATTGCAGTCTTCTTCGTCATTTTGTTGATCATTGTTCTGATAAATATTAGCATGCATCAACAGCAGTTATTACCACCTGGGGACATCGATGATCTGCGCCCAGAGAGGGATGGGCGTGCCAGACGTATGACCAGCAGGCCGGTCTTGCATCAACGATGAAAGCGGCGAAGTCGTAATGGATGAGAGTAGTCCCCCGGACTCCCACGGCTCGGCAACCGGCGATCCTGCGCGCGTGGACATCACCGCGCGCAGGCCGACCATGATCGATGTCGCCCGCATCGCCGGCGTGTCGCAATCGAGCGTCTCCCTGGTGCTGAACCGGATGACCGGCGCGCGGATCTCGGACGCGACCCAGCGGCGCGTGCGCGAAGCCGCCGAGCAGATCGGCTATGAGCTTCCCGCCACCCGCCGGCAGGAGGAATCCGCCGTCGAGAAAAATACCATCGCCTACCTGGTCGATGAAATCTCGACCAGCCCGCATCCGGTGGTCAATCTGGATGGCGCGCGCGATTTCGGCTGGGAGCAGGGGCTTCTCGTCGCCGCACATGTGACGCGCTCCAATCCGGCGATCGAAAAGGAAACCATCAGGGCGATCCTGCGCGATCCCTCTGTCATCGGGGTGATCTATTCGACGATCTTCACCCGGCGGGTCAGCGTGCCGCCGGAGCTGAACGGCATTCCCACCGTTCTGCTCAACTGCTATTCGACCGAGCGCCGCTATCATTCCATCGTGCCGGGCGAAGTGGCCGGCGGTTTTGCCGCGACGGCGCATCTGATCGCGTATGGCCACCGGTGCATCGCCTTCATCAATGGCGAGGAATGGATGGACGCCGCCGTCGACCGGCTGAGCGGCTATCGCCAGGCGCTCGCCACCGCCGACATCGCCTTCGATGCCACTCTGGTCCGCAATGCCGACTGGCTGCCCTTGATGGGCTACAATCACGCCATCGATCTGCTGAAGCAGGAGCCGCGGCCGAGCGCAATCCTGTGCGGCAACGACCTGATCGCCATCGGCGTTCTGGAGGCTGCAGCGGAGCTGGGCCTGCGCGTGCCGGAAGACCTCTCGGTGATGGGCTATGACGACCAGGAACTGGCGCGGTACACGCTGCCGCCGCTTTCCACTCTGGTACTGCCGAATTACGAAATGGGCCGGCGTGCCACGGAATTGCTGATCGACATCGCCATTCATAAAAAGCCGCTGAAACCGATGGTGCTCAAGATCGACGGGCCTGTGGTCGAGCGCGACTCGGTCGGCCCGGCGAGCTGATACGACGCCTCTATGGGAATGGAGGCCGTCATGGCCCTTCAACACTCCACGGCCACCGTGCCATCATCATCCGGCGGCGGCCTCCCTCCCCGCAGCAGCCATGCACCCGTACATCGCCGAAGCTGCGCCCTTGGTCGGCTTGACCGCGACGCCGCGGCGAGGGCATAGTAATGACGGCATATAAATAAGACCAATGTTGCTGCGAAGCGGCTCGGATCTCCGGCTCAAGACGGGGACCGTTTATGGGAGGACATCAATGAGAATCGCTTGGAGGCGGGTCGCGATCGCGGCCGCTGCTATCGCTGCCTATGCGGGCGCCGTGACGGGTCCCGCGTTGTCGCAAGAGACGCTGACGGTCTGGTGGGTCAAAGGCTTCTACAAATCGGAAGACGCCGCGCTTTTCGAGGCGATCAAGAAATACGAAGCCAAATCCGGCGTGAAGGTGGAGCTTTCGCAATACGCCGTGCAGGACATGATCCCCAAGACCGTGGCCGCGATGGACGCCGGCTCGCCGCCCGACGTCGCCTATGCCGATGTGTACGATTTCCAGGTGGCCGGCAAATGGGCCTATGAGGGCAAGCTGGAAGATCTGTCCAGCATATTGGCGCCGATGAAGCAGGATTTCGCGCCCAATACAATCGAGACGGCCAATCTCTATAATGACAAGACCAAGAAGAAGGCCTATTACGCCTTTCCGCTCAAGCAGCAGACCATGCATATCCAATATTGGGGCGATCTGCTTGAAGCCGCCGGCTTCAAGGAAAGCGACATTCCGAAAGGCTGGAAGGATTATTGGTCGTTCTGGTGCGACAAGGCTCAGCCCGCTTTGCGCAAGGCGACGGGCAAGCGCGACTATGGCATCGGCATGCCCATGGGCGTGGATTCCAGCGACAGCTTCTATTCATTCCTGACCTTCATGGACGCCTATAATGTCAAGCTGGTCGACGATGACGGCAAGCTGCTGGTCGATGACCCGAAGGTGAAGCAGGGCCTGGTCTCGGCGCTGACCGATTACACCACGCCATCGGCCAAGGGCTGCACCCCGCCCTCATCGACGAGCTGGAAAGACCCCGACAATAACGTCGCTTTCCACAACAAGACGATCATGATGACGCATAATGCGACTATCTCGATCGCGGCGAAGTGGCTCGACGACGCTAATAACGAAGCGTTGCCGGCCGAGCAGCGCGCCCAGGCGAAGAAGAACTATGAGGAGCTCATCCACACGGCGGGCTTCCCGAACAAGCCGGACGGCTCGCCCATGCAATACCGGGCGGCGGTGAAGGTCGGCGTGATCTTCGCCGACTCCAAGAACAAGGACCGCGCGAAGGAATTTGTCAGCTTCCTGCTGCAGCCGGAAAATTTGACGCCCTATGTCGAGGGGTCGCTCGGACGCTGGTTCCCGGTGATGAAGAAAGCGCAGGAGAGCCCCTTCTGGCTCGCGGACCGGCACCGGAAATCCGTGCATGATCAGTTCGCCAACGGCACGGTGACATTCGAGTTCACCAAGAACTACAAATTCACCATTCTCAACAATGAGAATGTGTGGGCCAAGGCGATGAATCGCGTCGTCAACGAAAAGGTTCCGGTCGAGCAGGCGGTCGATGAGATGATCGCCCGGATCAAGGCGGTGGCCGGCTAGTTAAGCGGAGCGGCCGCGCCATCCGGGCGGCCGCTCTCATACATGCAAGGCGTCAATCGATGTCGACCGTCGCGATAGAGAGAACCGGACCTCAAGCAGCGGTGGTGCCAGCGGGCCCGGCGATGTCGTCGGCGCAGTTCTGGGGCCTGCTGCTGATCGCGCCCTATGTCATCGTTTTTCTCGTCTTCGTGCTCTATCCCGTGCTTTACGGCTTCTGGCTGGCCCGCGCCCCGCACAGCTATGTCGAGCTTTTCGCCGATCCGATCTTTCTCAGATCGATCCGGAACACGCTGCTGTTCCTGCTGATCGGCATCAATGTGAAGATGATCATCGCGCTGGTCCTGTCCGGATTCTTCACCGTCTCGCGCGGCTGGATCCGGTGGCTGTCGGTGCTGTTCATCCTCCCCTGGGCGCTGCCCTCGATCCCGACGATCCTCTCCTTCCGCTTCATGCTCAATCCGGAATGGGGGCTGATCAATCAGGTGATCTTCCGGATGACCGGCGCCGACGGTCCCAACTGGCTGAACAATCCCGATCTGGCGCTGACGCTGGCGGTCGTCGTGCATATCTGGAAGTCGCTGCCCTTCTGGACGCTGATCCTGATCTCGGGGCGGCTGGCGATCTCGGGCGATCTGTATGAATCGGCCTCGGTCGACGGGGCGACAGGGTGGCAGAAATTCCGCTATGTCAGCTGGCCGTCGATGCGCGGGCTTTACCTCACCTGCACCATTCTCTCGATGATCTGGACCATCGGCGACTTCAACAGCGTCTATCTGCTGACCGGCGGCGGTCCGGCCGATCTGTCGCATGTGCTGGCGACGCTGGGCATCCGCTATCTCCGGTTCGACCGGGTGGATCTGTCCATGGCGACGATCATCGTGGCGTTGCCGCTGATCATGCCGCTGGTCTATTTCATGATGAAACGGTTGTCGAAATGAGGCTGCCCCGGTTCGGCGAGGTGGCCACGGAGGCCAAGCTGCTGCTGATCGGCATTCCGGTGCTGATCTGGACGGTCCTGCCGATCTATCACATGCTGCTGTTCGCCTTCTCCGCGAAGGAATCGGCTTTCGCCGGCAATCTATGGCCGACGGAGCCGACGCTGAACAATTTCCGCATCGTCTTCCACCAGCAGCATTATTATCTCAGCCATTTCTGGCAGCAGATGGGAAACTCGCTGCTGATCGCCGTCGCGACCGGCGTGCTGACCATCGTCATCGCCACCTTCGCCGCGTTCTCGATCAGCCGCCTGCGCGTGCGGGGCGGGCGCACGGTGATGAACCTGGCGCTGTTCACCTATTTCATTCCTGCCGCGTTCCTTGCGGTTCCGATGTACCGGACCATGGGTCTTTACGGCCTGCTCAACAACCAGTGGGCGCTGATCCTGGCCATGGTGACGATCGCCTCGCCCTATGCGATTTGGGTGCTGAAGCAGGCCTCGGACAAGCTGCCGGTGGAGCTGGACGAGGCTGCCTATATCGACGGCGCCACACCGCTTCAGCTTTTCCGGCTGGTCTATGTGCCGCTGATGACGCCGTCCATCGTCGCGGTCGGCACCTATGCGCTGCTGCTCGCGTGGAACGAATATCTGTTCGCCTTCCTGCTGCTGTCGAACGATAACGACATTCCCTTGTCGGTCAGCCTCGGGAATTTTCTCGCGGCGGATGATTCGCCCTGGCAGCTGCTGATGGCGACCGGCATCATCTACGCCTTGCCGCCCGCTGCGATCTATTACGCGTTCAAGCGCTATATGGTGGGCGGGCTCACAGCCGGGGCGGTCAAAAGCTGAGACGCGCCGGCCCCCGCATCGCACCCCTCGCCCGAGGGTGGCCTTCAGAAAGGATTGACCATGTCAGCGGATCACCTGTTTCCGACGACGCTCGCCGGCAGCCTGCCGAAGCCCGCCTGGCTGGCGGAGCCGGAGAAACTCTGGGCGCATTGGCGCTCCAGCGGCGCCGAGCTCATCCGGGCGAAGCGCGATGCGGCCCTGGTCTGGCTGAAGCTTCAGGAGGATGCCGGCATCGACATTCTGTCTGATGGCGAGCAGTTTCGCGTGCATTTCGTGCATGGCTTTCTCCAGGAGATCGACGGCATCGACTGGAACCTGAAAACCAGGATGGGCATCCGCAACAACCGCTATGAGGCCGAAGTTCCGACGGTGACCGGCCCGGTCGTGCGCAAAGGCCCGGTTCATGTCGAGGATGTGCGCTTCACCAGGGCGCACACGAAGCGGGGACTGAAATTCACGCTGCCGGGGCCGATGACGATTTGCGACACCATCGCCGACACCCACTACGGGCGGCGCGCCGATATGGCCATGGCGTTCGCCCGGCTGCTGAATGAGGAGGCGCGCGATATTGCGGCGCTCGGCGTCGACGTGATCCAATTCGACGAGCCGGCGTTCAACGTCTTCATGGACGATGTGAAGGAGTGGGGCGTTTCGGCGCTCGAAGCGGCGGCGGAGGGCCTGCCATGCAAGACGGCGGTGCATATCTGCTACGGCTACGGCATCGAGGCCAATCTGAAATGGAAGGAGACGCTGGGGTCCGAATGGCGGCAATATGAGGAGATCTTTCCGGCCCTTAACCGCAGCCGCATCGAGCAGGTCTCGCTGGAATGCCAGGGCTCGAACGTGCCGGTCTCGCTGATCCGGCTGCTGAGCGAGAAGACCATTCTCGTCGGCGCGATCGACGTCGCGACGCAAGCCGTCGAAACGCCGGAAGCCGTGGCGGCCATCCTCGGCGAGGCGTCGAAGCACGCCGACGTCGAGCGTCTTCAGGCCTGCACCAATTGCGGCATGGCGCCGCTGCCCCGCGACGTGGCGGAGGCCAAGCTCCGCGCACTAGGCGCCGGCGCGGCGTTGGCGCGGTCGCGATTGGCGTAGAGCAAGGTCGGTTTAAATCGAAACATTTGTCGCCCCGGCCACCGCGCCGGGACCTAGACCAGGATCATTTCTGACGGAAACGATCCTGATCTCTATCTATTTGCTTGCGCACAGGAAAACCGGTGTCCACTTTTCCTGATCGTGCTCTAGATGTGAACTTTCAGGAGGTTGTCCATTCGGTCCTGAGGAGGTCAGTTGATGTCGCCAAACACGACTGATTCTCGGAGAACCGAATGGACGTACACCGGAATGCCCGCCTCACGCCTCGCGGTCGAGAGGCAATGGTTCGAGCTGTCGTGGACAATGGTATGACCAAGGTCGACGCAGCCGGGCGCTTCAATACATCGCCCAAGACCGTCGGCAAGTGGGTTCGCCGGTTCCGCATCGAGGGCCTTGCGGGTCTGCGCGACCGCTCGTCCAGACCCCATTCCCTGCCGAGCCAAACGCCACTTGCAACATGCGATGCCGTCGAGGTCCTACGCCGGCAGCGCCGCACCCAAGCCGCTATCGCAGCCGAGTTCGACCTATCGCAGGCGACAGTCAGCCGCATCCTCAGACGCCGCGGCCTGAGCCTGCTGTCAGCGATCGAGCCTGCCGAGCCGAGGCCGCGTTACGAGCGCAAAACGCCGGGCGAGATCATCCACATCGACATAAAAAAACTCGGCCGTTTCAATGCAATAGGCCACCGCATCACCGGTAATCGCTCTGGCCAATCCAACCAAAGAGGCAACGGCACAGCGCCCGGCTGGGAGTTCGTCCATGTTGCCATAGACGACCATTCCCGCGTCGCCTTCAGTCAGATCCTGCCTGATGAAAAACAGGCCAGCGCCGTCGACTTCCTGGAAGCTGCCGTCCAGTATTACTATCGTCTTGGGGTAAATATCGCCCGCGTCATGACCGACAATGGCAGTTGCTATCGATCTCGCGCATTCGGCAAGGCATGCCGCCGGCTCGGCATCAAGCACATCCGCACCAAGCCCTATACGCCGCAGACCAACGGTAAAGCCGAGCGCTTCATCCAGAGCGCGCTGCGCGAATGGGCCTACGCCACCGCATTCGACACCTCAGACCAGCGCCGAGCCGAACTGCCGCGATGGCTGCACCGCTACAATTGGCACCGCCCCCATGCTAGCCTCGGAAGCAAGCCGCCCATCGCCCGCCTCCCCATCACCGGGAACAACCTCTTGACGCTTCACATCTAGAGCGGGATCGCTTTAGGTGGAAGCATCTTTCCGTTGTGGCCCGTTCTAGATCTTTGCCTGGCGCGCGATCGGACGGTAAACCGGATTCCACTTTACCTGATCGCGCTCTAATGCCAACGCCGCGAGTGTTGGGACCGGGCCCCCGGATCTCCGCTACGCTTCGTCCGGGGTGACAGGACTCGAGGCTGCTCGCAGCTAAACTGATTACTCGTTAAGCCTTTCTCGCGCAGAATTCGGGGGACACGGCGGCGGCGGTCAGCCCTTCAACGCGATCCCCGCCTGCTCGATTTCGTCGAGCTGGCGCATGGTGGCCTCATAGCCTTCCGAAATCGCGGCTTTCGATTTGTGGAAATCGAACAGGCCCATTCCCCCAAGCCGCGGCGTGATGATGATGTCGGGCGGATCGCCCGCGAGCCGTGCCCGCGCGATGCGGTCCTGGGTGACGTTGAACGCCTCGAGCAGCACGCGTGAAATGCCCGGCGCACTGTTGCCGTTTCCCTGGTTCAGCACCTGATGCCGCCAATTGCGCAGGAAGGGAATGCGACGCTTCTTCGCCGGCTCGGGCAGCACCTCGACGACCGGCTTGGCGTCCATCGCGGTGGCTTCGAGCGGCGTCAGCGCGGTGCGCGAGATGCCCAGATGATGCAGATTGACGGCGATGACCAGATCGGCGCCCATGGCGCGGCACACGGCGACCGGCACCGGATTGACGAAGGCGCCATCCATCAGCCAGCGGCCGTTGATCTGGATCGGCCGGAAAATGCCGGGCAGCGCGTATGAGGCGCGGATGGCGTTCACCAGCGGCCCTTTGGTCAGCCAGATCTCCCGTCCCGTGCCGATTTCGGTGGCGACCGCGACGAAGGTCTCGCCCAGGCTTTCGATCATCACCCCGTCCAGTTCCTTGTCCAGCGTGCGCCGGAGCCGTGTGCCGGACATCAATCCGCCGCCGGTCAGGTCGAGGTCGAGAAAGCGCAGCACGCTTCGCGGCGTGAGCCGGGTGACGAAATCTTCAAGCAGATCGAGTTTTCCCGCCGCATAGCAGCCGCCCACCACCGCGCCGATGGATGTGCCGGCGATCACGCTCGGCTTCATGCCGGATTTGGCCAGCGCGTTCAGTACGCCGATATGCGCCCAGCCGCGCGCCGCGCCGCCGCCAAGGGCAATCCCGATCTTATCGCGCTCCATGGCACACCCCGACATCGTCCTGCACACGGCACCGAACTTGAGTTAAAAAACTGAACGATTTGCTATGAGCAGAAACCGCTTGCGGCCCAGGGGCCGATACGGCAGCATCCCGGCGGATTAGAAGCAAAAGACAGGCAAATCTCTGATGGCGACCTACGGCACGCCCCATTTCTGCAACGATCTCGGTGTGGAAAAAATTCATATCGGCGTCAGGGAGTTTCAATGTATGGGCGCGCGTCCGCCCGCAGATCATCCTCATATTTACCTTGATATGGGGTCCGACGATCAAATCGTCTGCCCCTATTGCTCGACGCTCTATACGTACGATCCCAATCTTGCCGCGGACCAGTCGGACCCGCCCTATTGTCTGTACCAGAATGACAGCCGCAAGACAGCCTGATCTGCCTCCAAGGTGAACGCGCCCGGCCGGCATGCGGCGCAGCCCGTCCTGATCGCCGGCGGCGGAATCGGGGGCTTGAGCGCGGCGCTGGCGCTGGCGCGGGCCGGCGTTGCGGTGCGGGTGCTGGAAGCGGAGGCTGAGTTCAGCGAAAGCGGTGCCGGCATCCAGATCGGCCCGAATGGCAGCCATATGCTGCGACTATGGGGCCTGGGCGAACAGCTCGATGCCCATTGTGCACGCCCCGCCGCCATCCATGTTCATGACGGCCTTTCCGGCGCCCGGCTCGCCGCTATCCCGCTCGGCGATAAAGCGGAGCGCCGCTATGGTGCGCCCTATTATGTCGCCGAACGGCGGCTGCTGCACCGGCTGCTGCTGGAGGGGGTCCGCGCGGCGCCGCAGGCGGAAATCGTGCCGTCCTTCCGGGTCGGCGCGCTGCAGGTGTCCGGGCCGCAGGTGACGGCAATGGCTGCCGATGGGCGAGAAGCGACCGGGCGCGCGATGATCGGCGCGGACGGTATCCATTCGCAGATACGCAGCCGGCTTTTTGGCGGTGCGCCTGTGTTTTCCGGCCGCAATGCCTGGCGCGCCACGGCGACGCCAGACGAGGGCGACGGAGGCGGCGATTGGCGCGACATCCATCTGTGGCTCGCGCCGCGCGCCCACCTTGTCCACTATTGCTGCGGCCCGAACGGTCCCCTGAATGCCGTTGCCGTGGTTAGCGGCGAGGCGGCCTCTCCCGGCTGGGGGACGCCGGGCGGCCAGGCGGAGCTTTCGGAGCGCTTCGCGGACTGGGCCGAGGCGCCACAGCTTATATTGGAGCGGTTCGGCCACTGGATGCGCTGGCCGCTCATGGCGTTCGCGCCGTTGCCGCGCTGGACCAGCGGCCCGGTTGCGCTGCTTGGCGATGCGGCGCATCCGATCATGCCGTTCCTTGCCTCGGGCGCGGTAATGGCGATCGAGGACGCGGCGGCGCTCGCCGCCGAACTCGGCCGTAGCGCCGACGATCTGGCCGCCGCGTTCAGCCGCTATGAGCAGTGCCGGATGCCCCGCGTCGCCCGTGTGCAGCGAGCCTCGGCCCGCATGGGCGACATCTATCACATGAGCGGGGCGATGCGCATCGCCCGCAATCTCAGTCTCACGGCGATGCCGGACCAGCTCTTGCTATTCCGAAACGATTGGCTTTACCGCTATAAGGCAGACGATCAGTTGGGCTGTTGAGGGATCGCCGCGGCAACGGTCGGCGTGGCGCTCATGACCTGCTGCGAGCGTGACAGCATATCGGCGATGGGTTCGGGCTGAAGCAATGCGTTTGCCGGATAGCCCTTGCCGTTGAAGCCGAGGCGCACCGTTCGCTCCGGCGCGTTGCCGCCGCCGGTTTTCACCATCAGATCGCGCCAGCCGAAGCTTGCCTCGGGGCCGACCAGGATCGGCGGCCGCGCGCTGATAATGTGCGAAACCGGGCGGTAGCCGACCTCTTCCTCCTGGAACACAACCAGCGAACAGCCGGTTTTCTGGCACCAGTCCGGACCGGAAAACATGACCAGCGCCTCGGATTTTCCGTCGCCATTGAGATCGACGCCAACAAAATCATAAGGGCCTGCGGCGCGGCGCTTGGTTAGGTTGTAGCGCTCGACGGCCTTACGCAGCTCGGGCTCGTTCACCGTGCCCGCAAGCGCGGCTGAACCGCCGGAGGCATCCTGTTTCGGGGTGAGCGCGATGGGCCCTTGCGGGCTCAGGGCCGAGTCCGGGCTGCTTCCGGCGCCGCAGCCGGCAAGCGCGCAAACGGCAAACAGCGCGGCAAAGACTTCGGGCCGCGCCGCCCGAAATGGACGGGTGTTAAGCATGGGCATGCTGAAATCTGTCCTCTTATTCGTGCCGGCGCGGAGCGATCGAATGCAGCTCACTCATTGATCGGGCCCAGTCCACCCTTTAAGTGGGGCCGGACCATGCCTGTTCCCATGAAACGTGTCAGTTTTAGCCCATGCGCGGCTATCGGGACACATTTGCCGCGCATCTGCGCATCGCCACGGAGACGGTGCGCTTGGAGGTTTGCAATTTGAACGATGATTCTATCGCAGCCTTATACCAAGTTTCCCCGCTCTTGACAAAACCCCGCCAATCTTCCCCATGCTTGCCCGAACCGCATGGCAGCCATGCGCGTGGCGCTCGCAGTTTCGCTTGCCGCACTACCGCGGCTCAACTACCGCTCGAGACTTATGCACGGAAGATCTATGCCAGCTTCAGCGGACAGCCTTTCCCAGGACAATGTACGCCTGACCGCCATCGCCATGATGTGCGGTGCCGTATTCACGTTCTCGCTGCTCGATTCGGCGTCGAAATATCTCATTACCGTCGCCGCCATTCCGGTGTTGCAGGCGATGTGGGTGCGGTTTACGGCCCATGTGGCTTTCAGCCTGGTGGTGTTCGGGCCGCGCAGCTTCGCCAATTCGATGAAGTCGGCCCGCCCCGGCTTGCAGCTGCTGCGCGGCTTCCTGCTGATGATCACCACCGGCTTGAATTTCCTGGCGCTGCGCTTTCTGCAGCTCGACCAGGTGGCGACGATCTTCTTTCTGTCGCCGTTCATCGTCGCGGTGCTGGCCGGGCCGATCCTGGGCGAATGGATCGGCTGGCGGCGGCTGGTCGCCATTCTGATCGGCTTCTCCGGCGTCATCCTGGTGATGCGCCCCGGATATGGCGGCATTCACTGGGCGGTCAGCTATTCCTTCTGCGCCACCATATGCTATGCGCTCTACAGCATTCTCACCCGGTACCTTGCCCGCTATGACAGCTCGCTGGTGACGCAGATTTACTCGCCGCTCGCGGGGCTGGTCATCATGACGCCGCTCGGCATCTGGGCGTGGCAGTGGCCGGCGGAGCTTTCAACCTGGCTGGTGATGCTGTCGACGGGAATTTCGGGCGGCTTGGGGCATTATTTGCTGATCCTTGCGCATCGGCGCGCGCCGGCGCCCATCCTGGCGCCGTTCACCTATCTCGGCCTCGCGTCGCAATCCTTGATGGGGTATCTGGTCTTCAACCAATTGCCGAGCCAGTGGACGCTGGCGGGCGGCGCGGTGATCGTCTCCTCGGGGCTTTATCTGCTTTATCGCGAAAGGGCGACCAGCAAGGCTGAAGGCCCCGCCGCCGCAAGCCTCTCCACCGACATTCGCAATTAGGGCAAGGTCGGTTCAGGTGGAAACCTTTATCGCCCCGGCCGCAAGCCGGGGCCTAAGGCACCGGACGATATGGGGATTGCGCGCCGGATCTCCGCTACGCTTCCTCCGGGGGCGACAGAACCTACGGCTGCTCGCACCTAAAATGATCGCGCTTTAGAATCTATTCCGCTCCGATCGAATCAAGCGAGGTTCTGACTCTGCTGTTCGGCCCCATTCTCTCGAGGCGTCCTTCAGCGGGCCTGGCCATGCAAAAAGGGCTGAACCCGCTCAATGCGTTCAGCCCTTCAATCGTATCAGGCGTCGAGGCAAGCAGGGCCGGTCAGCGCTGCGAGGCTTGCCATTCGAGGAATTTCTTGAACAGATCCTCGCGGCGCTGCTCGCTCATCCCTGAGGAATTCTCAGCTGGCACCGAGCTGGTGAGGAACTTGGCGAAATCCTGCTTCAGCCGGTCCTGGCCTGCCGATTGATCGCGATTATTCGCCGCGAGAAGCTCCTTGGCTGCGCCGAAACGTTCCCAGCCCGGAAGTTCGGCGGCAAGGTTCACTTCCTTCCATTTCGGATGGCGCGGCTTCTCCAGGAACTTGTCGAAATTCTTGAACAAAGCCTCGGTGAATTTCGCCACGCGCCGGTAACGCTCGCTGTTCTGAGGCCAGTTGAAGACCGCCAGCACCGCGCCGACGGCGATCGTATCGACGGTCTGGCCCTCGGGAATAAGGCTCGGATAGTCGTCATGCGTCAGCGTCGCCGGCAGGTAATCATCTTGCAATTCGGGCGGATAGGGCATGGATAAAAGCTTATACTCGGGACCCGCCTTGAGTTTGCCGAACGCGCCGGTCGGCTTGCCGGCGATGAGGATGGTCGCGGCGATCTCACCCTTCTTGATCGCCTCGAAGGCATCGGCCTGGCCCATATTGACTTCTTCGACCTTGATCTTCAGCGCCTCGAAAATGAGCTGGCTCGAAACCTGGGTGCCGCTGCCGATGTCGCTGAAATTCACCTTTTTGCCGCGCAGATCTTCGATGCTGTTGATATTGGGCGCGACCAGCAGATGCATTTCTTCATTATACAGGCGAGTGATGTAGCGCAGCCGGTTCTGGATATTGCGGCCGACCTCGCCCGTCTTATTATAATAACGCAGGATATTTGATTGCGTGATCCCCATATCGACGCCACGGAGATACAGGATATCCTTGGTGTTCTGGCCGCCGCCCTTGCCGATCACCGGCAGAACGCGGAGCTTGTCGCCATCATCGAGCACCGCCGACATGTCATAGGCGAAGTAGAGATAGGCGCCGTTCGGGTTGCCCGAAACGATGGTCACCGTATTGGCGTTCAGCTCCTCGACGAATTGGTCGCGCTGCGGCACGGCGGCGACCGGCTGAGTTTCGGCGACCTGAATACGTTGCTGCGCTCTGCCGGGGGTCTGGGCCGAGACCGCGCCACTAAAAAGCAACGCGCTTGCCATAAGGAGCATCAAAGCTCGAAATTGATAACGCATATGACTACCTCGTCCCTCGTTTCTTGCCTCGAACGCCTGGATATAGAGAATTTGTGATAATTTTATGGGACCATACAGCAGGTGTTCGCTGGAATGCAAAAATTCATTTCGGCGCGTCTGGATTGCCAATCCGTCTGGTTAATGCTAGCTGAAGCGCTTCAGCACAGTCTTACCCGCCAGGTATGCGGGAGTGAGAGGCCTCAATGATTCATCTGACCTTCCCTGACGGTTCCGTTCGCGATTTTGACGCTGGAATTACCGGCGCTGAACTGGCCGCCTCCATCTCGAAATCCCTCGCCAAGAAAGCCGTCGCCATCGCGCTCGACGGCAAGCTTGCCGACCTTGCCGATCCGATCCGGCAGGACGGCGCGATAAAAATCGTGACCCGCGACGATCCGGAAGCGCTGGAACTGATCCGGCACGACGCTGCCCATGTCATGGCCGAAGCGGTGCAGTCGCTCTATCCCGGCACTCAGGTCACGATTGGCCCTGTGATCGAGAACGGCTTTTTCTACGACTTTTACCGCGATGAAAGCTTCACCCCGGATGATCTCCCCAAGATCGAGGCGAAAATGCGGGCGATCATCGCCGCCGACAAACCTTTCACCAAGGAAATCTGGAGCCGCGAAAAGGCGAGGGAACACTTCGCCGCCAAGGGCGAAGACTTCAAGGTCGAACTGGTCGATGCCATTCCCGAAGGCGAGGATCTAAAAATCTACGCGCAAGGCGAGTGGATGGATTTGTGCCGCGGCCCGCATATGACCTCCACAGGCAAGGTCGGCAAGGCATTCAAGCTGCAAAAGCTGGCCGGCGCCTATTGGCGCGGCGACCACCGCAACCCGCAGCTTCAGCGCATCTACGGCACCGCCTTCGCCAGGCAGGAGGATCTGGACGCCTATCTTAAAATGCTGGAGGAGGCGGAAAAGCGCGACCATCGCAGGCTGGGCCGCGAGATGGACCTGTTCCACCTGCAGGAAGAGGCGCAAGGCTCGGTGTTCTGGCACCCGAAGGGCTGGACGCTGTTTCAGAACCTCGTCAACTATATAAGGCGGGTGCAGAATGCGGCCGGTTTCGTCGAGGTGAATTCGCCCGACATGATGGACCGTACCCTATGGGAGCAATCCGGCCATTGGGAGAAGTTCCGCGAGAACATGTATATTACGGAAACCCCGGACGAGAAGGTCTATTGCTGCAAGCCGATGAACTGTCCCGGCCATGTGCAGATCTTCAAGAACGGCCTTAAAAGCTACCGAGACCTGCCGCTGAAATTCGCCGAATTCGGCAAGGTGCACCGCTTCGAGCCGTCGGGCGCGCTGCACGGCATCATGCGGGTGCGCCACTTCACCCAGGACGACGCGCACATTTTCTGCACTGAGGATCAGCTCAAGGATGAGTGCCTGAAGCTGAACGGCATGATCCTGTCGATCTACAAGCATTTCGGCTTCGAGAACGTGCACATCAAGCTGGCGACACGCCCCGAAAAGCGCGTCGGTTCCGACGCCGTCTGGGACCGGTCCGAGACCGCGCTGATCGATGCGATGAAGGGAGCGGGCGTTGCCTATACACTGAACGCCGGCGAGGGCGCGTTCTACGGACCCAAGCTCGAATATACGCTGCGCGATGCCATCGGCCGCGACTGGCAATGCGGCACGGTGCAGGTCGATCTGAACATGCCGGAGCGGCTCGGCGCCTTCTATATCGGCGCGGATGGCGATAAGCATGTGCCGGTCATGATCCACCGCGCCATCTTCGGATCGCTGGAGCGCTTCACCGGCATTCTCATCGAGAACTATGCCGGGCATCTGCCCTTATGGCTCTCGCCGGTGCAGGCTGTGGTGGCGACCGTGGTCTCGGATGCGGACGATTATGCGCGTGAGGTGGCGGCGACGCTGCAACGCGCCGGCCTGCGCGCCGAAACCGATCTGCGCAACGAGAAGATCAATTATAAGGTGCGCGAGCATTCGGTGGCCAAGGTGCCGGTGCTGCTGGTCGTCGGAAAACGCGAAGCCGAGGAGCGCACGGTCTCGATCCGGCGCCTTGGCAGCCAGGAGCAATCCTCTGCGAGCCTGGACGAGGCGGTCGCCGCGCTCGCGGCCGAAGCCGTGCCGCCCGACCAGAGGGGCGCGGCACCCTCTGCTTATTCGGCGATCAGGGCTGCCTGAGGCGGATTTATCACCACAAAAATGTAACCGCGCGGGGATATCAACCCCGTGCGTAAACTCTTCATTTGCCGTTCAGCCGGTGGGTCTGCTAGATCATCTCGCTCCGCGAAAAAGCTTTCGGGGGTGGAGTTGACGACCAAAGAGTGGAGAAAAAACATGCGTGGCTTAATTACATTTATGTTCATTGCAATCATGGCCGTATCCGGCGCCCAGACGGCCAATGCCGATGAGCGGACCCGGGAGGCCCAAGCTCGCCTTCAGGACCTCGGCTACGAGGTCAGCGTCGACGGCGTCTACGGCGAGGGCACGGAGAGAGCCGTGCGCCAGTTCCAGAAGGACCGCGGAATTTCGCCCGCCAATGGCGAGTTGACCTCCGACACACGCGAGGCGCTTTTCTCGCAAGGCAACAATGGCGGGGGCAACAACGGCGGCGGCGACAACAAAGTTCAATGCCGTGACAGCGTCACCGCGACCGGATATCGGCGCATCGGCGAAGGGCGGGCCAAGTCATCGGCTGAACGCGCCTGGTCGAACAAGGTCGGCACGCTCAACGGCTACGGTCTTGCCTATACCGATTTGAAGCTTGCGCGTAATCCGCAGGTCACCTGCATCAAGGCATGCGCGGAATGCACGGTCTCTAAAGTGTGCACGATCGTGGCGGAACCCTGCCGTACAAATTCCGAGAACTGAGGAATTAGAACGCTTCCCGAAGGATGTTACGGGCTTTCGGATAAGAAGCGCGGCAGGCAGAAATTCAGACCCATTTCCAATTCGGGAATGGGTCTAGGAGCGCGCGGGACGACCTCAAGGCGCGCGCGCGTCCTGACCAGCAAGCGGAATAACCGCAAGCCGCATCGATCGACAATGGCCCGCCGCACCCTGCGTTCGGGCCATTTTTGCGTCCGCGTCCCAAAAAGCGCGTTAACCATGCTGGCCGGTTATTTACCAGTTTCTTCAAACTTAATTCAAATTTATCGATCAATGCGACATTTTCAGTTCAGCCGTTTTTGCAATTATTGGGACTTGGCGTCATGAGACCTTGTGTATCTTACTTAAGCGCTGCTGTTTTTGCGGGGATGCTGGCCCTGCTTGCGCCTCTCCAGGCCAAGGCAGGCCCTGCCGTAGATCAAACGATCCTGGCCCTGGCCCCCCTGTCGCAATCCACGGGGCTCGTTCAAGTTGGCTATTATGGTGGCGGCGACTATGAGCGCGACGAAAAGCGCTATGACGACGACGGCTATGATGGCGGCCACGGGGGCGGAGACCATTACGGCTCCGAGCACAAGCACGATTATGATGATAGCGGCCACAAGGACGGCTGCTGCGATTATCAAAGCGGCTCCGGCTATGGCCATGGCGAGGACCATTATCGCAAGCGCTATCCGGACTATCATGACGGATGCTGCAACGATGGCTGCTATAAGAAGAAGTGGGTTTGCGAGGCGTCGGTGCCGCGGTGCTTTAAGCAGCGCGAATGCGTCTGGTATTATGGCAAGGAATATTGCCGCTACGTACACCGCTGCGTCGGCGGCGGAGACAATTACTGCAAGTGGGTCAGCGTTCACAGCCACGATTGCGGCGGCGGCTATTGACCGTCGGCATTCGATTGCCGTGATCACAGGTGCGGAGTCCCGCGCTTCCTCGGATAAGGGCGTGGCGGCGGGGCATTTCCCGCCGCTGCGCCCTGTTGATTCCGCCTTCCGGCCCGCATCGCCGTTCGCCGTGACGCGCCTCGCTTGACAATTGCTGCGACCCCTCCTAGAACGTTACCAGAACATTAACGATTTCGGCCCGCCATGCGCGGCCCGATGCGTCGGTGGCGGTGGAAAAGCGACCGGCGCTACGGCGGCCGGGTTTGTCGCGCGCTAGGATGTCAGCCGAATCGAGAGGGATGAAGGAAGGCAAGATATGGCCGGTTCGGTAAACAAGGTCATTCTGGTGGGCAATCTGGGGGCCGACCCTGAGATCCGCCGCACGCAGGATGGACGCCCCATCTGCAATATGCGCATTGCCACCTCGGAGAACTGGCGCGACAAGGGCACCGGCGAGCGCCGCGAGAAGACCGAATGGCATACCGTCGTGATTTTCAATGAAGGTCTTTGCAAGGTCGCCGAACAATATCTGCGCAAGGGTGCAAAGGTCTATTTGGAAGGCCAGTTGCAGACGCGCAAATGGCAGGATCAGAGCGGGCAGGACCGATATTCCACCGAGGTCGTGCTGCAAGGTTTCAACAGCACCCTGACCATGCTGGATGGCCGCGCCGGAGCGGGCGCTGGCGGCGGCATGAATGAGGAAACAACGCCTTACGATGCCGGCAATGAGCGCCGTTCCACGGGCGGCAAGCCGCGCGGCGAGGCGAGCGGCGGCGGCGGCAATTTCGATAAGGATCTGGACGACGAAATTCCGTTTTAGCCACGGGCCGAGCGCGTTCGCGCCAGGCGACATTTTCGGCGCGGCACATTATATACAGCTTTGTTGATCCGGCATGGCCGTGGGTTGCTTTCGCGACGCCTCCCCGGCTATAGTCCTGGCGAAAAGTCCTTTTCCACTGGACGAAGAATTCATACCCGGCTGACACTTGGCAGATTCACCCAAAGACAAAAGTGGCGGCGGAACCGGCGAGCCCGATATCCGGCCGATCTCGATAACGCAGGAGATGAAGCGTTCCTATCTCGATTACGCCATGAGCGTGATCGTGGCGCGGGCGCTTCCGGACGTGCGCGACGGCCTGAAGCCGGTGCATCGGCGCATCCTTTATTCGATGTACGAGCAGGGCTATGAGTGGAATAAGCCCTACCGCAAATCGGCCCGTGTCGTCGGCGATGTCATCGGTAAATATCACCCGCATGGCGACCAGGCCGTTTACGATGCGCTCGTCCGCATGGCGCAGGATTTCTCCATGCGCCTGCTGCTCATCGATGGCCAGGGCAATTTCGGTTCCGTCGATGGCGACCCGCCGGCGGCCATGCGGTACACCGAAGTGCGCCTGCAAAAGGTCACAGGCGGAATTCTGGACGACCTCGACAAGGACACGGTCGATTTCCAGGACAATTACGACAATTCCGAGCGCGAACCCGTGGTCATGCCGGCGCGCTTTCCCAATCTTCTCGTCAATGGCGCGGGCGGCATCGCCGTCGGCATGGCGACGAACATTCCGCCGCATAATCTGGGCGAGGTCATCGACGCCTGCATCGCCTATCTCGACAATCCGGCGATCACCATCGAAGAGCTGATCGAGATCATTCCCGGCCCGGATTTCCCGACCGGCGGCTTGATCCTTGGCCGCGCCGGCATTCGTGCCGCCTACCACAAGGCGCGCGGCTCCATCGTCATGCGCGGCCGCGTCAGCGTCGAGACCGTGCGCAAAGAGCGCGAGGCGCTCATCGTCACCGAGATCCCCTATCAGGTGAACAAGGCGACGATGATCGAGCGCATCGCCGAACTGGTGCGCGAGAAACGCATCGAGGGCATCTCGGATGTGCGCGACGAGTCCGACCGCCAGGGCTACCGCGTCGTGGTCGAGCTGAAGCGCGATGCGGTCGCCGATGTGGTGCTCAACCAGCTCTACCGCTTCACGTCGCTGCAAAGCTCGTTCGGCGCCAATATCGTCGCGCTGAACGGCGGCCGCCCCGAACAGCTCAACCTCAAGGACATGATCCAGGCCTTCGCGCAGTTCCGCGAAGTGGTCGTGTCGCGCCGCACGAAATTCTTGCTGAACAAGGCCCGCGACCGCGCCCATGTGCTCGCCGGCCTGATGATCGCAGTCGCCAATATCGACGAAGTCATCCGCCTGATCCGCACTTCGCCCGACCCCACCGTGGCGCGCGAGGCGCTGATGGGCCGCGACTGGCCCGCCGCCGACGTCGCCCATTACATCATGCTGATCGAGGACCCGCGCCATAAGGTGAACGCCGACGGCACCTATCGCCTCTCCGAGACCCAGGCGCGCGCCATCCTCGATCTGCGCCTGCAGCGCCTGACCGCGCTCGGCCGCGAGGAGATCGGCGAGGAAATGCGCGCACTCGGCGAGAGCATCAAGGATTATCTCGACATTCTGCGCTCGCGCGCCCGCATCGTCACCATCATCAAGGACGAGCTGATGGCGGTGCGCAGCGAATTCGCCACGCCGCGCCGCACCGAGATCGTCGATGTCGAAGCCGATGTGGATGATGAGGATCTGATCCAGCGCGAGGATATGGTCGTCACCGTCAGCCATCGCGGCTATATCAAGCGCGTGCCGCTGTCGACCTACCGGGCGCAAAGGCGCGGCGGCAAGGGCCGCTCCGGCATGGCGACGCGCGACGAAGATTTCGTCACCCGGCTGTTCATCGCCAACACCCATACGCCGCTTCTCTTCTTCTCCTCGCGCGGCATGGTCTACAAGATGAAGGTGTGGCGGTTGCCGCTGGCGGCGCCACAAGCGCGCGGCAAGGCGCTGATCAATCTTCTGCCGCTGCAGCAGGATGAGTCCATCACCACCATCATGCCGCTGCCGGAGGACGAGACCACCTGGGCCAGCCTCAATGTGATGTTCGCGACGTCCGTCGGCGACGTCCGCCGCAACGACCTGTCGGATTTCGTCGAAGTACGCCAGAACGGCAAGATCGCCATGAAGCTGGACGAGGGCAGCCAGATCGTCGGCGTCGGTATCTGCACCGAGAACGACAATGTGCTGCTGACCACGGCGGGCGGCCAGGCCATCCGCTTCCCGGTCGGCGACGTGCGCGTCTTCAAGGGGCGCGAATCGACCGGCGTGCGCGGCGTCCGGCTGGATACGGACGACCGGGTGATCTCGATGGCCATCCTGCGCCATGTCGATGCCGCCCCGGCCGAGCGTGCCGCCTATGTCAAGCAGGCCAACGCCATCCGCCGCGCCGCGACCGGCGACCGTCCCGCGCCTGAGGATGCCGACATGACGCCGGAGGAGGGCGCTGAGGGTTCCGAAGGCGCCGAGGCGGCCGAGCTGACGCCGGAGCGCTACGCCGAGCTGGGCGCATCGGAGCAATTCGTGCTGACGGTGTCGGAGAACGGCTTCGGCAAACGCACCAGCGCCTATGAATACCGCGTCTCGGGCCGGGGCGGCAAAGGCATCATGGGCATGATCGTCAACAGCCGCAACGGCAAGCTGGTTGCCGCTTTCCCCGTCGAGGATAGCGACCAGATCATGCTCGTCACCAATGGCGGCCAGATGATCCGCTGCCCGGTGGAGGGCATTTCCATAGTCGGCCGCTCGACGCAAGGGGTGCGGATCTTCAATACCGGCGAAGGCGAGCACGTCGTTTCCGTCCGCCCGGTTTCCGACGATGGCAACGGCAATGGAAACGGCAATGGCAATGGCGAAGCCGGTCCCGAAGACGGCGGCGACACCGGCGACGATGCCCCTGCGGAGGATTAGAGCATTTTCCAGCAAAGCGTGTCCCCCGCGACGGCGGGGATGGATGCCGGTTTACGTCCGGAAAATGCGACCAAAACGAAGAATTCATCAGCCGCGCGCCGATTCCATCGGGGCGTGGCTCTGTAGCGAGGTGGTTTAGATGGAAACGCTTGTCGCTCCGGCCACCGAGCCGGGGCCCAATGCGGTCACCGCACGGAGTCAATCGGGTGGGATTAGGCTCCGGATCTCCGCTTCGCGTCTCCGGGGTGACAGAATATCTTACGGACGCTCACACCTAAACTGATCACGCTCTAGTTCCGTTTTCCGCGATGAGGCCGGACATGCCGACTGAACTCTATCTCGCCTTCATCCTAGCCTGCGTCGTGCTTGCGATCACACCGGGGCCGAATATGTCGCTGTTCGTCGCCAATGGCGCGACCCACGGTGTCCGGGCGGCGCTGCTGACCGTTTTCGGCAGCGCGCTGGGTCTCAGCGTGCTGGTCGGGGCGGCGTCGCTCGGAATGACCGCATCGATGCGCCTGATGGCGGAATGGTTCGACGTCATCCGCTGGATCGGCGCCGCCTATCTGATATGGCTGGGCATCAGCCGCCTGCGCGCCGCCAGGCGCGCCGCCGATGAAGCGGCGCCGGTGGTTGCGGGCGGCCGTGGCCGCTGGTTCTGGCAGGGTGCGGCGGTGTCGCTGTCCAATCCGAAAGTGCTGCTGTTCCTGGGCGCATTCTTCCCGCAATTCATCGATCCCGCCAGCCCGGCCGGGCCGCAGCTGGCGCTGCTGGCGGTCACGTTCGTCGCCACCATCGTGGCGGTGGATTGTGTCGTCGCCTCCGCCGCCGGATCGGCGCAGCTCTGGTTCACCGCGCGGCGCCGGCGCTTCGCCGAAGGCATCAGCGGCTTTGTGCTGGTCTGCGGCGGGCTTTGGCTTGCCGCCGCGCGCCGGGCATAAGGCAGCGCCCATGTCCCGCACCGTCTTTTACGCCGGAAGCTTCGATCCCGTCACGCTCGGCCATCTCGACCTGATCGCGCGGTGCGGCGCGGCTATTCGACCGTGTGGTGGTCGGGCATCGGGGTGCATCACGGCAAGACGCCGCTATTTCGCCGGCGATGAGCGGGTGGAGATGCTGCGCAGCGAAATTGCGCAGCTTAAGCCTTGCCGACGCGGGCGCCGTCGAGGTGGTGACCTTCGACAATCTCGTCGTCGACGCTGCGCGCAGCCACGGCGCGGCAGCCCTGCTGCGCGGCCTCCGCGATGCCACCGATTTCGACTATGAAATGCAGATGACCGGCATGAATGGCGCCCTCGCCCCCGGCCTCGATACGGTATTCCTGCCGGCCTCCGGCGCCTATCGGCATATTGCCGCCACCTTTGTGCGCCAGATCGCTCAAATGGGAGGCGACGTGACAGCCGTTCGTGCCGCCCGCTGTCGCCGCCCGGCTCAGGCAAAAGCTGTCCTCTCCCGGCTCGTCCTGAGCAACGATTTCCACGCACCGGAGTTTATCCACCATGACGCGTTTCCTGTTTGCCGCTCTCGCGATCGTCGCCATCATGTCGAGCCCGGCAGGGGCGGCGGACAAAAATACCCTCTACATGGATCTGAAAGGCGGCCGCGTCACCATCGAGCTCAGACCCGATCTGGCGCCCAAGCATGTCGAGCGCATCAAGGCGCTGACTAAGCAAGGGTTCTATAATGGGCTGAAATTTCACCGGGTGATTACCGGCTTCATGGCGCAGACCGGCGACCCGACCGGCACCGGCACCGGCGGTTCCAAGCTTCCCGATCTGCCGGCAGAATTCAGCAACGCCCCGTTCAAGCGCGGCACGCTCGGCGCCGCCCGCACCAACAATCCGAACACCGCCAACAGCCAGTTCTTCATCGTTCTGGAGGCCTCGCCGCATCTGAACGGCCAATATACGCTGTTCGGCGAAGTGACCAGCGGCATGGAAATCGTCGACAAGATCAAGAAGGGCGAAGGCGAGAGCGGGATGGTTTTCAATCCCGACACGATCGTGAAGATGCAGCTTGCATCCGACGCAAAATAGCGGCAAGCCGCTGACCAACAAAAGGAGCCAGCCATGGCTGACATCAACGACCCGGAAAACACCCTGATCATGGACATGACGCATGGCCGCGTCGTCATCGAGCTGATGCCGGATGTGGCGCCGCAGCACGTCGCTCGCATCAAGGAACTGGCGCGCGAAGGCTTCTATGACGGCGTCGTCTTCCACCGCGTGATCGACGGCTTCATGGCGCAGACCGGCGACCCGACCGGCACCGGCATGGGCGGTTCCGGCAAGAAGCTCAAGGCCGAGTTCAACGCAACGCCGCATGAGCGCGGCGTCGTGTCGATGGCGCGCTCGCAGGACCCCAATAGCGGCGACAGCCAATTCTTCATCTGCTTTGACGACGCAACCTTCCTCGACCGGCAATATACCGCGTGGGGTCGCGTCATCGAGGGCATGGAGAACGTCGACAAGATCAAGCGCGGCGAGCCGGTCAGCAATCCCGACAAGATCGAGAGCATCCGCGTCGCCGCCGACGCGACCTGATCCAGCGCGCCGGATGCCCGGATCGGCAGGAGCCCTCTCTTCCTGTCGTCCCGGACGGCGCAGCCGAGCCGGGACCTATTCGCAGTCCGCCTCCGATGATGCGGGGGAATCAGCATCCTGGCTCAAGGCCGGGGCGACGCAGAGTTCGCCCGCACCCGAGGGCGCGGCCGCTCCGCTGAACGCGGAGCTGCATTATAGCTCTTTGTTTGTGCATCGGATTTATCCGATGCATCAAAGCCGGTGATGATCGATGCGCGTGGACAGGTTCGACTTCGAGCTGCCGGAAGACCGGATCGCGCTGCGGCCCGCCGTCCCGCGCGAGGCGGCGCGCCTGCTTGCCGTCCGGCCTGCCGCGCAGCCGGAATGCACCGACCACCGCGTCGCCGATCTGCCCGCGCTGCTGCGTGCCGGCGACGTCCTCGTCTTCAACGATACGCGCGTGCTGCCGGCGCAACTTGACGGCGCGCGGCAGGGCCGGGACGGCGGCGCGGCCCGGATCGGCGTTACGCTGCACAAACGGCTTTCCGCCCTGGAATGGCGGGCTTTCGCGCGCCCGGCCCGCAAGCTTGCGACAGGCGACCGCCTGATATTCGGCGCGGGTTTCGCGGCCACCGTGCGCGACAAGGGCGAAGGCGGCGAAATTGGCCTGGCGTTCGAGACCGGCGGCAAGCCGTTCGAGGATTGCCTCGCCGAATATGGCCGGATGCCCCTGCCGCCCTATATCGCCTCGCGCCGAGCCGCAGACAGCCGCGACGCGGAGGATTACCAGACCCTCTTCGCCGCCGAGCCGGGCGCCGTCGCCGCGCCGACAGCCGGGCTGCATTTCACCCAGGGGCTGATGGATGCGTTCGGCGCGGCCGGCGTCGGGGCCGTGTTCCTGACATTGCATGTCGGGGCGGGAACCTTCCTGCCGGTGAAGGCCGAGGACATCGCCGATCACCGGATGCACGCCGAATGGGGCGCGATCTCCGCTGGGGCCGCCGACCGGCTCAACCAGGCCCGCGTGCGTGGCGGCCGCATCGTCGCTGTCGGCACCACATCGCTGCGGCTGCTTGAAAGCGCCACCGGCGATGACGGCCTGATCCGCCCGTTCAGCGGCGACACCGCGATCTTCATCACCCCCGGTTACCGCTTCAGGTCGGTGGACCTGCTGATCACCAATTTCCATTTGCCCCGATCCACCCTATTCATGCTGGTCTCGGCTTTTTCGGGATTGGACACCATGCAGCGCGCTTACCGCCACGCCATCGAAACGGGCTACCGCTTCTATTCCTATGGCGACGCGTGCCTGCTGGCGCCATGGCCGGATGCGGCACGCGCATGACGGCGCCGTTCGCGTTCACGCTCAGGGCCGAGGATGGCGGCGCGCGGCTCGGGGAGATCGCGACGTCGCGCGGCAGCATTCACACGCCGGCTTTCATGCCCGTCGGGACGGCGGCGACCGTCAAGGCAATGTTCACCGACAGCGTCAGGGCGACCGGGGCCGAGATCATCCTCGGCAATACCTATCATCTGATGCTGCGGCCGGGAGCGGAGCGCGTCGCGCGGCTGGGCGGCCTGCACCGGTTCATGAACTGGCCCGGTCCGATCCTCACCGACAGCGGCGGCTTCCAGGTGATGTCGCTGACGAAGCTTCGGAAGATGTCCGAGGACGGCGTCACCTTCCAGTCGCATATTGACGGCTCCAGCCACCATTTGACGCCGGAGCGCTCGATCGAAATCCAGACGCTGCTGGGTGCCGACATCCAGATGCAGTTCGACGAATGCACGCCGTTCCCCGCCACCTTCGAAGACGCGCGCACCTCGATGGAGCTGTCGCTGCGCTGGGCGGAACGGTCGCGCGCCGCATTCGACCGGATGGCCGGCGCGCATCAGGCGCTGTTCGGCATCGTGCAGGGCAGCACCTACGCGGAGTTGCGCGCCCGCTCGGCCCAAGCGCTGACGGCGATGGACTTTCCCGGCTATGCGATCGGCGGGCTCGCGGTGGGCGAAGGCCAGGCCGCGATGCTGACGACCCTTGCCGCAACGACGCCTCTGCTGCCCGCCGGCAAACCGCGCTATCTGATGGGCGTCGGCACGCCGGCCGACATCGTCGCAGCCGTGGCGCTCGGCATCGACATGTTCGACTGCGTCATGCCCACCCGCTCCGGCCGGCATGGCCAGGCCTTCACCTGGGAGGGGAGGCTCAATTTGCGCAATGCCGCCTTTGCCGAGGATCCGCGTCCGCTGGACGCCGGGAGCGCCTGTCCTGCCGCACGCGACTATTCGCGCGCCTATCTGCACCATTTGTTCAAGTCGGGCGAAATTCTCGGCGCCATGCTGCTGAGCTGGGCGAACATCCATTTCTATCAGTCGCTGATGGCCGAGGTGCGGCAGGCGATTGCGGAGCAGCGCTTCGCGGCGTTCTCGGCCCGGATTGCCGCCGCCTATCCCCCTTCCGCCGGGCCCGGCGAAACCCCGGCCGCAGGAAATTAAATCTTTACGCTTAAGGGTTAACGCTGTCGCAGGTCTCATGCTATGCAAAGTAAGTAACCGATCGCGTCCGGTTGGGCGTGTGCAGGCTCGATGACCCTTGGGGAGGATCTCGAAATGCGCTTAGCGGCTTTTGTATTGTTTTGTCTGCTGCCGACGCTGGCCAGCGCCAATGGTTTGAAGACCCACGGCGCCGCGACCGGGGACCAGCCGATGACCGCCAATGTCAGCCAGACCGGCGCGCCGACCGCCGGCGATGCGCTGCAATGCGACCGGTCGGTGGTGATCGAGAATCCGGAGACCGCCAAGGCCATCAGCGAAAAGGCCGAGAGCGACGCCGATCAATATGCCGGCCGTCTGGCGGACCTGCCAGCCGCCGCGCAGGCCAGTGTCGCGACGCTTGCGGGCGCGCATGCGCTGGACCCGTCGCTTCTGAGCCGCGCCTATTTCACCAGCGTTTGCGAACGCCTGGCCGGTAAGGGCGGCTCGCCCGGCGACTTGAAGCTGGCGCTGCAAAATCTGGCGCAGGCGCTTGGCGTCACCTATCTGAGCGGGGCTCCGGCCGAAACGGCCGCCAAGCAGGAAACCGCCAAGGCGGCCGCCGAGGAGCCTGCCGCGCCGCCGGCAGCCGCGCCGGGCACGGAATCGGGTCTCGAAATTCCGAAGATGGCGACCGACACGCCGCAAGCGCAAAACGGCAGCCAGACCCCAGCCGATACCTCCGCTGAGACCGCGGCGCCGGTTGCTTCTCCCGTGCCATCGGCGACGGCTCCCGCCACGCCGCAGCCGCCATCGGTCGGGGAGACGCCCGCGCCCGCACCGGCTGAAGCCGCCTCGACGCCGCCACCTCCTGCCACCGAGCCTGCACCGGCGCAAACGGCCGAGACGCAAAACGCTCCGTCGCCCGAGGCGGCGCCCGCCGCGAGCGGGTCGTCCGTCATGGCGGCCGCGCCGCCCATCGAGCTGCCGCAAGCCCCGCCGCCCGATCTGACCGCGCCTCAGCCCGCTGCGGCTGCACCGGCATCCGAGACGCCCGCTGCTTCGCCGCCTGCGCAAATCGCGGAAACGCCTGCTGCGGCCGCGCCTGAGGCGCCTGCTGCTCCCGCGCCCCAGGTCGCGGAAACGCCGGCGGCATCAGCGACCGCACCTGCGGCATCGGAAACGCCTCCATCGCCGCAGACCGCCGAGGCACCTGCCGCGCCGGTGCCAGCGGCATCCGAGGCGCCTGCCACGTCTCCTTCGCCGCCCGCCCAGGTCGCGGAGACGCCGGCCGCTCCGGCGCCAGCGGCCACACCTGCGGCACCCGAAACGCCCCCTTCGCCGCAAGTCGCGGAAGGCCCTGCCGCATCCGAGCCTGCGCCTGCGGCCACCGACACGGCGGCACCGCCTGCCCAGGTCGCGGAAACGCCCCTCGCACCCGAGACGCCACCGGCATCTGCGGCAGCGCCCGAGGCGCCCGCCGCGACTGCATCGCCGCAGGTCGCGGAAACGCCTGCCGCGCCCGAGACGCCACCGGCATCCGCGGCAGCACCAGAAACGCCTGCTGCGCCTCCATCGCCGCAGATCGCCGAAACGCCTGCCGCATCCGAGACGCCACCGGCATCACCGGCAGCGCCTGAGGCACCGGCTGCCGCTCCTTCACCGCCCGCGCAAGTGGCCGAAACGCCCCCATCGCCTGAAACGGAGCCGTCACCGGCAGCACCTCCACCGCCCGCTCAGATGGCGGAAACGCCGGCCCAACCCGAGGCGGCGCCGCCACCGGCCGCCGCCCCTGAACCCGCCTCCGCGGGCGGGGGCGCTGCAAAACACGCAGGCTCGGCAGGTGCCGTGGATCGTTTGGGCGAGGCGGAATGCCGTGCGCTCGGCGTTCTGGACAATTGCCCCGATCTCAATGCGGTTCTGGACCGGCTGATGGAACGGCCGCTGGAGTACAATCACCCCGATACGATGCTGCTCGGCCGCAAGACCGAAATCACCCTCGTGCTTCGCACCGATTGGGAGGGCAAGGATATGCCCGCCGATGTCTCGGAGGAGCTGAAGGGGCTGCCCGGCGAGGTCAAGCAGGGCCTGACCAAGATCACCCGGGTCATGTCCGCCGAATTGACGGGACGGGACTTCGACATCAGCCCCTCGAACCGCCAGGAGCGTACGGTGGTTCCGCCGCAGCCGGTGAGTTGGACGTGGCAGGTGTCGCCATCGGATACGGGCGACCAGAAGCCGCTGAAGCTGCGTCTCTACGCGCATTTGCAAAGCGGCACCGGCACGATGCCGCCGATCCTGATCAAGACGCTGGACGCCAATATCAATGTCGACGTCACCACCTGGGACTGGGTGGTCAATCAGGCGCGCACGCTGGAGCCGATCTACGCCATCGCGGCGGCACTGCTCGGCCTCATCACCGCGATGCTGACATATTTCTTCACCCGCAGGCGTGAGACGGCGGCCCAAAATGGCTACAGGGAAGCGCCCGGCCCGCGCGACAGCGGTCCGGTGATCGGCGATCTTGGCCAGAGCGCAGCCGAACGGCGCCCGAACGCGCCTCCTCCAGCCTCGCCTCCGCCTCCGGCTCCGGCCGCGCCGCCCAGGACCGAGACGCCGTCCAGCGAGCCAGCGCCACCTCCGGCCAAGGCCACGCCGCCCGTGCCGCCCAGCTCGGGGCATAGCGGTCCGCCTTTTGGCTCGACGGGCGGGGATGACGACGGTTCGGAGTAAGACGTTTCGGCGTGATGCGCCTACGGGGCATGCCCTCGATCGTGGCCGTTCGGGGTGTAGCCGCGCAGCTCCCTATATTGGGCGATCTGCGTTGGCGTGAGCAGCTTCGCCATCGCGAGGTGATACCGCAGATGCGCGCCACGCAGCGCGCCCTGCGCGGCGCCGATCCGCGCCGTTGCATCATCCAGCAACGGCTGCGTCACGCGCTTGTCGGCGAACAGGTGATCGAGCGTGAGCTCATCCGCGATGATCCGCTCGCCGAATGGGATGGTCTCGGCCTTCATCGCCTCGAACAAGGCCTTGGTCCGGCTCCGCTGCTCCGGTGTAAGGTGGAGGGCGTCGGCGAGTTCGAGCACATGGGACGGCCCCGGATAGCCGTTGAGTTCGGCGGCGAGCGCAAGCCCCATGCCCCGACCGGCTTTGAACTCCGCGATCTGCTGCTCCGAGAGCGCTTTCACCGCGCGCCGCTCCATGCCTGCATAGGGCGATGCGGCCGCCGCCGGCGGCGCATCTGCGGAATGATCCGGCATCGCCGCACCGTGCTGGTGTTGCGCCGCCGTCGCGAAGCCGGATAGAAGCAAAAGCGCAACGCCGAGCGCGGCCTGACCGGCAGCCTTCATGATTATCCTCCTCCTTGGATCAATCGTAAGCGGGTCTCCGCCCCCACATTTCGTCCGGGCTCGGGTGATGGCGTAATGCCAGCCCATGAGCGATCATTTTGACCATAAGCTTAAGCGTAAGCTTGCAAGCGACAGCGATGAGACCGGCCACCGCGTCTCAAACGTGCGTCGGATCGAGCTGATCACGGGCGCCGGGCGGCGCCGCCGATGGTCGCGTGACGACAAGGCCCGCATCGTGGAGGAGAGCCTGAAGCCGGGCGCGACCGTGTCGGATGTGGCTCGGCGCAACGGGCTGAGCCCCCAGCAACTCTTCGCATGGCGTCGAGCGGCCCATGCGTTGTTCAATGAAGGCGCCGACAAGGATCACGTCGGACATTTTCCGGCCCCGCAGCATCGGAGGACGGGTCGGCAAACGCGGCTGTGCGGCAGCGGTGATGAGATACCAGCGTTCGCGCCGGTGGTGATCGCGGCTCGTCGGGGCCGGCCCCCGAGCGCAAGCAAGGCGCCCGCGCCCTGTTCACCGCAACCGCCACTGGCCGGTTCAGGCACAGTCGAGATCGCGATCGGCGACGCGGTCGTGCGCATCCTCGGCCAGGTGGAGACTTCGGTGCTCGTCGCCGTGCTGCGTGCCGTGCGGAGGGCGTCATGATCACGGCGGGGGCGGAGATTTAGGTTCTCGTGGCGACGCGCCCCGTGGACTTCCGGAAGCAGGCCGACGGCCTCGCCGCGATTGTGCAGGAGGCGCTTGGCGCCAATCCATTCTGCGGCGCGGTCTATGTGTTCCGTTCCAAGAGGATGGATCGCGTGAAGCTGCTGTGGTGGGACGGGACCGGCATCTGCCTGATGACGAAGCGGCTGGAGAATGGCCAGTTCCGCTGGCCTCCCATCCAGGACGGGATGCTGAAGCTGTCGGCCGCGCAGCTATCCGCGCTGCTCGAAGGCGTCGCGTGGATGCAGGCAGAGCGCCGCGACGTCGTCCGTCCGAGTGCTGTGCAATGATCGCGCGGCATGACGACTCACCCACAAGGTCGATGATGCGCGCAGCGCCAGAATCAGCAACGCTCTGGCTCTTTCTCGGCAAAACAGCCGCCCCAAAGCCAGCGCGAACCATGATGGATGTGAGCGAAACGCTGCCCGAAAATATCAATGCTCTGCGGGCATTGATCCTGGCCGAGCGCGCAGCCCATGCCACTATCGTTGCAGAGCGCAATGCCATCAGCACCGAGCGCGACAAGCTCGCGGCTCGCAACGAGCGGCTGGTGGCGATCATCAAGGAGATCCGCCGCGCGCATTTCGGCCGCAAATCCGAGCGCATCACTGACGACCAGCTGGCGCTGGCGCTTGACGAGCTCGAGACCTCGCTCGCCAAGACCGAGGCAGAGGAGGAGAAGGCCGATCCCGCGCTCAAAACCGAGCGCACGCGAAAGCGCCGTGCCAGCCGCAACGAGAACTTCTCGATCATCTGCCGCATGAAGAGGTGGTGATCGAGCCGGAGAGCAAGGTCTGCCCCTGCTGTGCCGGCGAGCTGCACGTCATCGGCGAGGATACCTCTAAGCGCCTGGACAAGGTTCCGGCCAAAGTGCGCGTGATCGTCACGCGGCGCCCGAAATACGCATGCCGAGCCTGCGAGAAGACCGGCGCGGACGATGTCGCCGGCATCATTCAAGCGCCGGCGCCGGCGCGGCTGATCGAGGGCGGCCTGCCCACCGAAGCCCTTGTGGCCGACGTGGTGGTGAGTAAGCACGCTGATCATTTACCGCTCTATCGGCAATCGCAGATCTTGGCGCGTCACGGCGTCAGCATCGAGCGTTCGACGCTGGCGCAATGGGTCGGCGCCGCAGCCGCCGAGCTGCAGCCGCTGCATGATCACCTGATCGATCGGCTCAAAGCATCGCCGCGGCTGTTCTGCGATGAGACGCGCTGCCCCGTGCTCGACCCCGGCGCCGGCAAGACCAAGACCGGCTTCCTGTGGGCCATCGCCCGCGACGATAGGCCGTGGGGCAGTATCGATCCGCCGGCGGTGGCCTATAGCGTACGCTCCAGGCCGCGGCGGCCAGCACGCCGTGAGGCTGCTCGACGGCTTCAATGGCGTTTTGCAAGTCGACGGCTACTCTGTCTACAAGCAACTGGCAGCGCCGGCACGGCCTGGCGGGCCGGTGACGCTCGCCTATTGTTGGAGCCACCTACGAAGGCAGTTCTACGAGGTCTATGTCGGCGGCAATGCACCGATCGCGACCCAGGCGCTGGCGCGCATCAAGCCGCTCTACGACATCGAGGCCGAGATCCGTGGCCTTCCGCCCGGCATCCGGCGCGCAATCCGCCAGGAGCGCTCCAAGCCGGTGATCGAGGCGATGAAACCTTGGTTCGAGGCGAGCCTTGCCAAGGTGTCGAAGGGCAGCAAGCTCGCCAAGGCGCTCCGCTACGGCCTCAACCACTGGGACGGCCTTTGCCGCCTCCTGGACGACGGCCGCATCGAGATCGATTCCAACACCGTCGAGCGTTCGATCCGCGGTCTGGCTCTCACGAGAAAGAATGCATTGTTCGCCGGCCACGACCGCGGCGCCGTCGGCTGGGCGATGATCGCGTCGCTCCTTGAGACCTGCAAACTGAACCGGGTCGATCCATTGGCCTGGACCACCGACGTGCTGACCAAGCTCGTCAACCGATGGCCGGCTTCCCGCATCGACGAACTGATGCCCTGGGCTTACGCAAAACCAGCCTGAGCCGGAATCAAGGTGGGGTGGCTGGCCCGCTTACGATCAATCAGTCTTGCCACGGACGCGCGGTGCTGAACATGATCGCAATCATGTCAGAGCTTTTGGCGCATGAATTGTCGAAACTGGTCGAGCGGCAGCAGGCGCTTGCCGCCGGCGACGTGCTGTTTCGCCCAGGCGATCCGATCCTGTCGCTGTTCCTGGTGGTCTCGGGAGCGCTGGTACTCAGCCGGTCCTTGCCGCATGGCGCCGATCTTGTGCTGCAACGCGCCGGCCCTGGCGCTGTCCTTGCCGAGGCTTCGCTGTTCGCCGAAAGCTATCACTGCAATGCGATTGCGGCCCAGCCATCCGTGCTGCACGTGCTCCGGCGTCGACGGATCGAGAAGGCGCTGGCGTTGGACGCCGTTCTCGCGCGCGCCTGGATGCGCAATCTGGCACAGGAGGTGCAACGAAGTCGGGCGGCTGCCGAGATCGTGTCGCTGAAGACTGTCGCCGAGCGCGTCGTCGCCTGGATCGCGCTCAATGATGGCCGATTGCCGCCAAAGGGGCATTGGCGCCGCGTCGCGTTTGAAATTGGTGTTACCCCGGAAGCGCTCTACCGGCACCTCGCCCGGCGACGTTCCGAGCTTCAGCCGAACTCAGTCTAGCTGCGGTCGGCGGGTTCCAGGCGCAGGACGCGGCCGTTGCGGTTGTCGTCGGTCACGATGTAGAGATAGCCGTCGGGCGCGGAGCGTACATCGCGGATGCGCTCGTGCAGGTTGGTCAGCAACTGCTCCTGTTCGACGACCTTGGTTCCGTCCAGCCTCAGCCGGCGCAGATGCGTCTTGGCGAGCGCGCCGACGAACAGGTCGCCCTTCCATTTCGGAAGTTTGTCGCCATGATAGAAGGCCATGCCGCTCGGCGCGATCGACGGCACCCAGTAGATTACCGGCTGTTCCATGCCGGGCAGGGCGGTCTTGTCCGAGATAATCGAGCCATCATAGTCGATGCCATAGGTGATCTTCGGCCAGCCGTAATTGGCGCCGGGCTTGAGGATGTTCACTTCATCGCCGCCGCGCGGCCCGTGCTCATGCTGCCAGATTTCCGCCGTTCCCGGACGCAGCGCGATGCCTTGCGAATTGCGGTGCCCGTAAGAGTAGATCTCGGGGCGGGCGCCCGGCTTGCCGGCGAACGGATTGTCCTTGGGAACCGATCCGTCATCATTGATGCGGACGACGGTGCCGAGATGGTTGCCGATGTTCTGCGCCTCGTCGCGATGCGAAAAGCGCTCGCCGAGCGTGACGAACAGCGTGCCATCGGGTGCGAAAAGCAGGCGCGAACCGAAATGATTGCCGCCTTGCGTCTTCGGCCGCGCCTCGAAGATCACTTCAGGGTTTTCCAGACGGTTGCCGGCCAGCCTGGCACGCATCACCGCCGTGTTCGCGCCGCCTTCGCCGGCAGCCGAATAGCTGAGATAGATGAGGTGGTTCGAGGCGAATTGCGGATGCGGAACCACATCGAGCAGGCCGCCCTGGCCGCGCGCCACCACGTCGGGTGTGCCTGAGACCGGCTCCGGCTCAAGCTTGCCGTCGCGGATCAGCCGCAGGCGTCCGCCGCGCTCGGTCACCAGCATCCCCCCGTCGGGCAAAAATGCAAGCGACCACGGGTTTTCCAGCCCTGCCGCGATCTCGATGAGTCGAAAATCCTGCCCCGCCGCCGAATGGTAAATCTGGGCGGAGAACGCGTCGCCCGCCTGCACCAGGATAAACGCCGCCGGAGCCGCCGCAAGCAGGCCACGCAGCCCTCGTCCCGGTTTCCGGGTGAGGTGACGCCATTGTCTCAAAATAAACCTCGCCTCAATCTGCTTATGCGACCATAACCAGTCGCCGATCACGGGGATCGCTTATAAATGAACACTTCCTATTCCCTGGAGTTGTGCCTTCCTCCCGCTTGTTGCAAGGCTTATCGATGAAGCTTGAACTGTTGTCCGCCATCCCCGATGGCCCGAAGCGGGATGTCAGCATCCTGCTTTTGCACGGCATTTGCCTGGGGGCCTGGGTGTGGAAGGACAATTTCATGCCCTATCTCGCCGGACAGGGTTTTCCCGCTTATGCGCTCAGCTTTCGCGGGCATGGCGAAAGCGATGGCGGGGAAGCGGTTGGGCAATGGAGCGTACGGGATTTCAGCGATGATCTAGCCTGGGCGATCCAGGAGATCGGTGGGCCCGTCGTCGTCGTCGGCCACTCGATGGGCGGGGGCGTCGCGCAATATTATCTGCGGCACGGCCGTGAGATGGCGGGACTGGTGCTGATGGCCTCGGTGCCGCCGCATGGCCTGTTGCGGGCGTCGATGTCGATGTTCAACCGCAATCCGCGGCTGTGGGAAGAATTGCAGAAGACCCGTCACGGGCGGCTGAAGGACCTGGATCTGGACATGATCGAGCGGGGGCTCTTGTCCGAGCCGATGGCACCGCAGCAGCGCAAAGCCTTACTGCGCCGGCTCAACGAGCCCGCCATACAGGCCAGCATCGAGCTGATGGGCCTGCATCCGATCGCGCCATTTCCCTGGCTTGCGCCGCCCGTCATGGTGGTGGGAGGCGAGCGCGATGATTTCATCCCAGCGACCGACGTGATGCTGACGGGGGTCTATTATGGCGCGACGCCGTCGATCGTGAGGGGATGCGCGCACGCCATCATGCTGGAACGGAATTGGGAAACCGCGGCCGATCTCGTCTGCGAGTGGCTGATGCGCAGGTTCGCGTCCCGTCAGTCACCCCGCCGCGCCGCGCCGGAGGGCCGCCACGCCGATCCGGGATCGACGCGCAGCTGAACGAGACTTTATCGGGGCGACGCATAAGGATGCATCGGCGCGTGAAGGCGTCAGCGCGCCGGGGTCGCCAATACCGGCATGACATCGACAGCAACGTCGATGTGGTGCTTGCCGCCTCCCAGCAGCACGCCGGTCACCGGGCTGACATCCTGGAAATCGCGTCCATAGGCGATGGTGATATGCTCGTCCTTCGGAATCATGTTGTTGGTCGGGTCGAAATCCACCCAGCCGATGCCGGGCGCCCAGACCGAAGCCCATGCGTGGGAGGCATCCGAGCCGATCAGCTTTTCCTTGCCCGCCGGCGGATAGGTCAGCAGATAGCCGCTGACATAGCGCGCCGGCAATCCGAAAGCCCGCACCGCCCCGATCAGCAGATGGGCAAAATCCTGACAGACGCCGCGGCCGATTTCGAGCAGCTCGCCGACCGTGGTGGCGACGTCGGTCGCGGCGTTGTCATATTTGAATTCGGTATGGATGCGGGTGGTGAGATCCCAGGCGCATTCCAGGATCGGGCGGCCGGGCCGGAATGACGGGGCCGCGAAGGCGATCAGCTCGGGCGTGGTGCCGGTGTGGTGCGACGGCATGGCAAACTGCACCACATCGAGGTCGAACATCTTGTGCGCCGGCGACAGCTCGGCCGCGACGCTTTCCCAGGCGGCGGATTGTTTGACGTCGAGAGGCGGCGGCGCCTTCACCTCGACGACGCTGCGCGACTGGATGATCAGCTCCGAGTGGCGGCTCTCGATCGCGACGGCCGAGGCGGGATTGCCGAAATAATCGGTGAAGTCGGTGCGCGACGCGGGAGCCGGTTCGATCACCAAAGAGTGCCGGATGGTGCGCTGGCGCTCATGTTTGCGGGGGGCCAGATGGACGAGATGGTGAGCTTGAGCCACGGCAGCAGTGTATTGATAGACGGTCTTGTGGCTGACCTCGAAGATCATGGGCGTGGGCCGAGCCTTGGATAGATCCGCTTCATCTCGTCTTCGGTCAAATTGAAATAGCGGCGGGTGATGACCTCCGAGAGCAGCGGCAACTCTCTCACGAGCAGGGTAAACAGCGCCTTAAATGCATCCCGGGAATTGTCTTCGCCGGCCTTGGCAAGCTCATGCGGGTCGGCCAGCTTGACGCGTGTCACAAGGTCGAGGATCAGCTTGCGCTCCTCGCTTTGCAGGGCGGTGCTTGGACCTTGCGGCAGCGAGCCGAAATGCAGCGAGATCGCCTCAAGCTGGTAGCCGATGCTGCGCGGATTGGTCTCGTCGACGAGCAGCAGATCGAGCACCAGCGGCAGCACCGGCGCGAAGAGATAGCGCGAGCGGTAGGTGAGAATGCTGTCGGCGACCTCCAGCGCGAAGGTCAGCCCCGCCGCCTCCGCCGCCTCGCCCTGGCGATCACTGAACAGAGTCGCCAGCAGATCGGACAGATTGGAGGCGCGTTCCAGCCGCCGGCCGATCTCAAGGAAGTTCCAGCCATAGTTGCGGGTCATGTTTTCCGCCGCCATGCCGTTGAAGGCGGCAAGCGTTTCGATACCCTGATCGAGGCAGTCCAGCGCTTCGGTCAGGTTTTTCGGCTCCGCCTCGCCGCTCCAGATCGGCGAGGTCTGGAAACGCTGCAAAGTGCGCCACAGCTCTACCGAAAGCCGGTCGCGGATGAGGCTGGCGACGTGGTGGATGTTTTCCAGCGTCCGCACGACTCCGTAGCGCCGGCCGCGGCCAGACATCAGCGTGCGGGCGCGCTGCTCGATGGCCGCGCCCTGCTTTTTGAGGGCGATCACGCTTTCGTCCTTGGCCAGGAGGACGTCCAATGCCTTGGTGACCACATCGCGGTGCTGGAAGGCGGCGGTGTCGGGATCGAGCCGGCCGAGCGCGCCGCGCAACAGCCGCATGGTCCAGTCGGCACGCTCGACATAACGGCCCAGCCAGAAGAGATTGTCGGCGATGCGGCTGCGCAGCCCGGTGCCGCCGCGGGTGATCTTGGGGGCGTCCAGACTGAGGCGAAGCCGGCTCGCATGGGCCGGGACATCGGCGTCGGAGGTGACCCACACATCGCGCGAGCGCCCTTCCGGCACGTAAATGGCGACCTCGCTGTCATCGACCAGATCGAGCGCGATGCCGCCTGGCATCACCTGATATTCGCCATCGACGAGCGCCGCATAGAGGCGCAGGACGCAACTGCGCGCCTGCAGCCCGTCGGCGCCCCAGGAGGGCGTGGTGGCGAAGGCGGATTTCTCTTCGGCGACGTAGTTGTAGCCGTGAATGGCGAGGTCCTGGCGCAGCGCCTCCAGCTCGGCGCCGGAGAGTTTTGATGGAATGACCGGCGCGCGTGCCCGTCCCGGCCGGCCCGTGCCTTCCTGCACCGGCCGGATGGCGACCGCGTCGAAATTGTCGAAGACATGCTGGCGCGATTTCGGATCGCCGAGCCACCAGCGGGGATAGTCCCGCATCGCCAGATCTTCGCACAGCACCTCGCGGCACAGCTCGGGCAGATACGGCCCCAGTCCGCGATTTTCCATGACCGCCGTGCCGAGGGCGTTGGTCACCAGATCGGGGTGGTGCCGGACGGCCTGCACGAAGCCGACAGGCCCCAGATACCCGCCCGCGTCGAGTTCGAGCGGGTCCGCCTGGGTGCCGTCGACGCAGCGCAGCAGGAGATCGATGGGGCGCAGGCCCTCAAGCGTCTTCATGTAGGAGCGATTGCCGACGATGCGCAGGTCGCCGCCCTCGACCAGCAGCAGGCTGAGGTAGCGGGCGATATAGGCATGGCCGAAATAATCCTCGTGCCGGGCGCCCGGCGTCAGCAACGCAATGGAGGCGTCGTCACGGCCGGCGCGCGCCAGCAGCTCGCCCTGAACCGCGCTGAAATAGGGCGCCAGCCGCAGCGCCTTGGAATCCCGGAACAGGTCGCTGGAGACATGCGAATGCGCGATGCGGTTGGCCAGCGCGAAGCCCGTCCCGGCAATCGTCTCGGTGTGATTGTCGAGAATGTGCCACGCGCCATCGGCGCCGCGCAGGAAATCAGCGGCGTAGAAGGTCAGCCGCCCCCGGCCCGCCGCCGCACCGCTCAGCGGGCGCAGAAATGCCGGATCGGCGAGCATCAGCTGCGGCGGGATGCGTCCGGCACGCATCAGCGCCTGATCGCCGTAGATGTCGCCAAGCAGCTCGCTGCTGAGCCGGGCGCGCTGAATGACCGCCCGCTCCAACGCCTGCCACTCGGATGGCGAGACGATCAGCGGGATGAGATCGATCCGCCAGGGTTCGTCCGGCCCGTGCGCCGGCGCCAGCAGGTCCTGGGCAATGCCGTTCTCGCGCACGAGCCGGCGCAATTTTTCCGCCCGTTGCGCCTGCTCGGCGCGCTCGAAGGTGCCGAAGCGCTTTGCGAATGGCTGCCAATGTGGACGGATCACCCCTTGCGCGTCCACCATCTCGTCGAAGCGATGGCCATCCGCAGCATACCCAGCGAATGGATCTTCGCTTTGCGTGCCGATCCCTTCGATCATCGTGGTCATAATGTATGGAGTGATCCCATTTGTGAGCTGCTTCAACCTTCGGAACCGGACACGGTTTCCAACGGTGGGCTTGCAAGCATCACGCTAAACGTCCCGTGCTCAAGCATAGCACCGGGTGTAAAGCCACGCCAGCCAGCTAGCCCCCGAGGCCGGGGCAAGGCTGGGCGCTTGTTGAAAATTTGTCACTTTTCCGGGCGCGTCCCCATCATCGCGGCAGCCGCATATCCAATGTAAACGGGTATTCGGGATTGATTTTCGCCGGGCGGATCGTTGCGGCGCCGGGGCTGTGTCCGATGGTTTCAAAGCGCGTCATGCGACGGCTTTCGGCCTCATAGGCGTTCACGGGGAACGTGTCGAAGGCGCGCCCGCCAGGGTGGACGACGTGGTAGCGGCAGCCGCCGATCGACCGGCCGCTCCAGCTGTCGACGACGTCGAAGACCAGCGGCGTATGCGGCGCGATGGTCGGATGCAGCGCCGAAGCGGGCTGCCAGGCGCGGAAACGCACCCCGGCGACGAACTCTTCATTCGTGCCGGTCGATGTGAGCGGCAGGGTGCGGCCGTTGCAGGTAACGATATGCCGGTCCGGCGTCATGCGGGCGACCTTCACCTGCAAGCGTTCCAGCGAGGAATCCACATAGCGGGCGGTGCCGCCGACCACGCCTTCCTCTCCCAGCACGTGCCAGGGTTCGAGCGCCTGACGCAATTCGAGCTGCATGCCGCCATGCTGGGCGGTGCCGCAAAGCGGGAAGCGGAATTCGAAATGCGGCGCGAACCATTCCGCCTCGATCGGGAAGCCGGCGGCTTTCACCTCGTCCACGACGGAAAGCAGATCCTGCCAGATGTAATGCGGCAGCATGAAGCGGTCATGCAATTCGGTGCCCCAGCGCACCAGCTTGGCCTTATAGGGCTGCTCCCAGAAGCGGGCCACCAGGGCGCGCAGCAGGAGCTGCTGCGCCAGGCTCATCTGCGCGTGCGGCGGCATCTCGAAAGAGCGGAACTCGACGAGGCCCAGGCGTCCGGTCGGGCCATCGGGCGAATAGAGCTTGTCGATGCAGATTTCCGCCCGGTGGGTATTGCCGGTGACATCGACAAGCAGATTGCGGAACAGCCGGTCCACCAGCCATGGGGGGATGTGGCCATTGGCCGGATCAGGCACCTGGGCGAGCGCGATCTCCATCTCATAGAGCTGCTCGTGGCGCGCCTCGTCGATGCGGGGCGCCTGGCTGGTCGGGCCGATGAACAGGCCGGAAAACAGATAGGAAAGGGCAGGGTGGTTCTGCCAGAAGGTGATGAGGCTGGCGAGCAGATCGGGCCGGCGCAGGAACGGGCTGTCCGGCGGCGTCATGCCGCCCAGCACGATGTGATTGCCGCCTCCGGTGCCCGAATGGCGGCCGTCCAGCATGAATTTCTCGGTGCCGAGCCGGGTCTTGTGCGCTTCCTCATAGACCGCCGTGGTGATGTCGACGGCCTGGTTCCAACTGGTGGCGGGATGAATGTTCACCTCGATGACGCCAGGGTCGGGCGTCACCTTGATGACGTTGAGACGGGCATCGAAAGGCGGCGTGTAGCCCTCGACATGCACCTTCAGCCCGGTATGGGCGGCCGTATCCTCGACGGCGGCGATCAGCGCGGCATAGTCCTCGGCATCGATCACCGGCGGCATGAACACCTGCAGATGCCCGTCGCGCGGCTCGATCGTCAGCGCGGTGCGCACCGATCCCACCACCTCCTGCGGGGCAGTCGGGGCATCGGCGGGCACTTCCAGAGTCACCGCGCGGCGGTTGATCAAGAGCACTTCGCGGCGCGGCAACGGACGCTGCTGCGTCATCGGGTCGGCCGGGATGATGTGCGGGAAACTGGATGGCGGTACATAGGCAAGGCCGCTGAGCGGCAGGCGGAAGCCGGCGGGCGAATCGCCGGGGATGAGGAACAGCTTCTCGCGGCGCAGCGCCCAGCGCTCCGTCACCCAGCGGCGGCCGCGCTCCTGCGAATGCCAGACCTGGATCGGCAGCACATAGCTGGTGGCCGTCTCGATGCCCCGGTCGAAAACGCGGATCAGCCTTGCGCGCTCGGCCGGATCTTCGAGCTTGTTGGTCTTGGCTTCCAGATTGACCGGCAGCTTTTGCTCAACGAGCAGGAAATGCGCCGGATCTTCATAGGCGGGAACGGCGCTGTTCTTCGGCAGGCCGAGCATTTCGGTCAGCCCGACGGCAAAGCGCTTTGCGTCCTCGATCGTGGCCGGCGTTTCCGGCATTTCGTCGTCGATGAGCGATGCATCCTGCCAGAGCGGCTCGCCATCGCCCCGCCAATAGACGGCGAACGCCCAACGCGGCAACTGCTCGCCCGGATACCACTTGCCCTGTCCGTAGTGCAAGAGGCCGCCCGGCGCGAAGCGGCTGCGGAGCCGGCGGATCAGCTCTTCCGCATAGGCACGCTTGGTGGGGCCGACGGCGGCCGTGTTCCATTCGGCGGCCTCCATGTCGTCGGCCGAGACGAAGGTCGGTTCGCCGCCCATGGAGAGCCGCACGTCGCCCGCCTGGAGGCGGCGGTCCACCTCATGGCCGGCGCTGGCGATCGCGGCCCATTGCTCCTCGCTATAGGGCTTCGTCACGCGAGGGGATTCGGCGATGCGCGTCACCGCCATCTCGAAGGAGAACTCGACTTCCGCCTGTTCGTGGCCGCCCGAGATCGGCGCGGCGCTCATCGGACTTGGGGTCGCGGCGAGCGGAATGTGGCCCTCGCCGGCGAGCAGCCCCGAAGTCGGGTCGAGCCCGACCCAGCCGGCGCCGGGCAGGTAGACCTCCGCCCAGGCGTGCAGATCGGTGAAGTCTGTGGAGGGGCCGGCGGGACCGTCCAGCGGTTTCACATCGGGAACGAGCTGGATCAGATAGCCGGAGACGAAGCGGGCGGCCAGGCCATAATGGCGCAGGATCTGCACCAGCAGCCAGCCGCTGTCGCGGCACGAGCCGGCGCCGGTTCGCAGCGTCTCCTCCGGCGTCTGCACGCCCGGCTCCATGCGGATCAGATAATTGACGTCATGCTGGATGTGCCGGTTCAGCTCGATCAGAAAGTCGATCGAGATTTTGGAGTCGAATTTCAGGCCGGCGAGGTAGTCCTTCAGCAGCGGCCCTACGGGGATCGGCTCCAGATAGGGGCCGAGTTCCTTTTTAAGCGTCTCCTCATAGAGAAACGGCCAGTCGCGGGCATAGTCGTCGACGAAGAAATCGAACGGGTTGATGACCGCCATATCGGCGACGAGATCCACGGTGACGCTGAATTCGCGGGTCTTCTCGGGGATGACGAGGCGGGCCAGGTAATTGCCGAAAGGGTCCTGCTGCCAATTGAGGAAATGCTCCTTCGGCGTTAGGGAAAGCGAATAGCTCAGGATCGGCGTGCGGCAATGCGGCGCGGGACGCAGCCGGATGATTTGCGGCCCCATCGCGGTCAGGCGATCATAGTGATATTCGGTCTTGTGCGTCAGCGCGATGTGCAGTGTCATGAACCCTCTCAGCAAGCTGCCCCAGCCGCTGCCGGTCCTGTGCGCCGACGTGCCCGGCCCGCTCGCGTTCCGATTACCCTTGCGTCTGGAATTGGCCCGATGCGCCAGCCTGAGACTCAAACAGATTTTCCGCTGTCACCATAGGCTCGTCATCCGCGGCGGCCGACGGGTCCTGCTGATGGCCGAAAAAGGCGGTGCCCAGCTCCGATGTCAATTCCATCAGCTCGCGCTGGACCCAATCGTTGAAATTGTGCAGGCCGACGAGCAGGTCGGCGTTGTTCGGCACTTTGCGCAGATCGGTCTGAAAGCGTTCGACGCGGTCGAAGGCGCTCTGGGCGTTGCGCAGGCGGAAGGTGCTGCGAAGCTGGCTTACCATGCGCTGGATTTCGCCGGCGCAAAATGAGATCGATCGCGGCAGCCTGGTGTCGAAGATGAGGAAACGCGCAACGTCGGCGGGTTCGAATCCGCGCGATTGGGCACGCCGGTAGGAATGGTAGGCCGAGGCCGAGCGCAGCAGCGCGTTCCAGAGCCCGGCCTGCTGCTCGGCCGTGACATCGGACATGCCGGTGGCGCGCTGGGCGAATTGCACGTCGAGCAGGCGGCTGGTCTGGTCGGCGCGCTCGATGAACTGGCCGAGGCGGAAGAACGGCCAGCTCTCGTCCCGGTAGAGCGTGCTCTCGGCGACGCCGATCTCGGCATAGCAGCCGCGCTTGATCATGTCGCAACTGCGCGACAGCCGGGATTCGGAGAAGTCGCTCTCGCCCAGGCTGAGCAGGCGCGTGTAGAAATCGTTGATCTGGGTCCACATGTCGGTGGAGATCAGCGGCCGCAGAGCGCGCGCATTCTCGCGAGCGGCGCGAACGCTTGCCTGAATAGAGGAGTGGTTCTCCAGCCAGGTGACGTAATAGGCGATGACGTTGGAGGCGGTGGCCTCGTCATATTTCTTGGCGAAATTCTCCTGGTCGGAATAGAGCGCGATGATCCAGGCCCAGCTGTCATTGTTCGGCCGTCCGCGCTGGAAGGAGGAGTGCGCCTCCAGGATGCGCGCCATGCTTTCCGCCCGCTCCAGATAGCGCGCAAGCCAGAATACGCTTTCGGCATGGCGGGAGAGCAGCGTCGTCGTCACTGGCCGTTCCCCCGCAAGACCCAGGTATCCTTCGTGCCGCCGCCTTGTGAGGAATTGACGACGATGGAGCCTTTCGGTAAGGCGACGCGCGTCAGGCCTCCGGGCATGACCCAGGTGTCGCGCCCGGTCACGGCGAAGGGCCGAAGATCGACATGGCGCGGCTCGACGGCATCGCCGACAAGGGTCGGGCAGACGGACAGGCTGATCATGGGCTGCGCGATGTAATTGCTCGGGTCCTTCTTCAGCCGGTCGCGGGCGACTTCCAATTCGGCTTTCGTCGCCTTCGGCCCGACGCAGATACCATAACCGCCCGATTCGCCAACCGGCTTGACCACAAGCTTTTCCAGATTCTCCAGCGTATAGGCGAGCGAGCGGGCTTCGCGGCAGATATAGGTTTCGACATTCGGCAGGATTGGCTCTTCGTCGAGATAATAGCGGATGATGCGCGGCACATAGGCATACACCGCCTTGTCGTCGGCGACCCCGGTGCCCACCGCATTGGCGAGCGTCACATTGCTCTTGCGCACAGCGCGCATCAGGCCTGGAACGCCGAGCATGCTCTCCTTGTTGAACACCTCGGGATCGATGAAATCATCGTTCAGGCGACGATAGATGACATGGACGGGCGTGGGCCCAGCGACGGTTTTCATGAAGACGCGGTCGTCCTCGACGAACATGTCGCCGCCTTCGACGAGCGGAACGCCCATTTCGCGGGCGAGGAAAATATGCTCGAAATAGGCGGAATTGAACACGCCCGGCGAAAGCAGCACGATCTGCGGTTCGCGCAGCGCCGGAGGCGCGACTTCGGCCAGCTTGCGCGCCAGCTGCACGCCGTAATCGGAGACCGGCTCGATACCGAAGCCTTCCATGAGGTCGGGGAAGGCGCGCTGGATCAGGTGCCGGTTCTCCACGACATAGGAAACCCCCGATGGCGTGCGGCTGTTGTCTTCCAGCACGAGGAAGCGGCCGGTTTCGTCGCGGATGATATCGGTTCCCGCGACATGGATATAAGTGCCCGCCGGAGGGTTGTAATCCACCATCTCCGGCCGGAAGTTGACGTTCTGGAAAACCAGATCGGCCGGAAGGGTGCCGTCTTTGAAAATGTGGCGTTCGTGATAAACGTCCCAGAGGAACAGGTTCAGCGCCTTGACGCGCTGCTTGATGCCGGCGTCCAGGCGCCCCCAGTCGCTCGCGGTGATGACGCGCGGGATGACGTCGAAGGGCAGGATGCGGTCGATGGCGTTCTTGTCGCTGTAGACGGTGAAGGTAATGCCGAGCATGAACAGTTCCCGCTCGGCGTCCTTGGAACGGGCAGCCAGATTTGCCAGCTCCATCTGTTGGAGCCGGTGCCACAGCTTGGTCAGCGCCGGGTTGGGATTTTGCGGATTGCCAAGAAGTTCACAGTAGAAGGCGCCAGCATCGTATTCGTCGAGCGTCGCTGTCATAGCGGGATTACGTAAAACCGTGACGGTTGCCATGAGTCCCCTCGTGAAAATTCGATGCGTCGGCCCTTCCACCCATGTGATGTAGACTAACAGCCCGTGGTTACTGACAGCCTAACATACGCGTCCGTTGAAGGGAAAGATGAAAGCCTGCCTAAATATTAGCCGTCATAATCGGCGCGCCCGCAGCGTGTGGTAAACAGCTGGTAAGACGTGGAGTTCAGCGCCATCTGCCAATGCTGCCGGGCCAAGCCCTTTCGGTAATTCGTCGAAGCGTTCGACAGTATTGGCGCGGCTGCCGTAAAATTGTGCAGGCGTTTTAAATCCGGGCAAGAGGGAAAACTGATGAAGAGCATCATGGTCGGCGACATCCCGATCGCCTATGTCGAAGAGGGCGAGGGACCGCCCGTTATTCTCGCCCATTGCTCCAGCGGCTCCCACCGCATGTGGCGCGAGTTGATCGATGAGCTGAAGGGCTCCTACCGCGTCATCGCGCCCGATCTGATCGGTTATGGACGATCAGGGCACTGGCCGGCGGATCGCCCTTTCGACATGAGCGTGGAGGCGCGGATCCTGATCCTGCTGGCCAGCGCCGCCGGCGAGCCTGCCCATTTCGTCGGGCATTCCTATGGCGGCGCCATGGCGCTCGAAGCGGTGCGGCTGCTGGGAGGCCGGGCGCGCGGCATGACGCTGATCGAGCCGGTGGCGTTTCACCTGCTGCGCGCCGCCGGGCGGGATGCGGAATGGAAGACGATCGAGGCCGTGACCGAGGCGGTAACCGCGGCCATGGCGCGCGGGGATCGCAAGGCCGCCGCGTCGGCCTATATGGGCTTCTGGCTGGGCAGGCTGGGATGGTGGCTTTCGCCGCGCAAGCTGAAGCAGAACATCACCGAAACCGTCGACAAGGTCGAGCTTGAGTTCCGCGCCGTCCGGTGGCTTGCCGCGCCCCCGGCGGATGTCTACAAGGCGCTCGATGTGCCGACGCTGCTGATCCATGGCAGCAAGACGCGTCAGCCGGCTCTGGCGGTGATCGAGGTGCTGGCGGCGTTGCTGCCGGATGCTCGCGTCGCCATCGTCGAGGGCGCCGGCCATCTGAGCCCGCTGACGCACCGCGATGCGGTCAACCGGCTGGTGCTGGCCCATATCGCGGACTGCGCGCCCGGCAAGGCCCAAGGCGTGGCGCCGCGGCCGGGTCTGACGGACGTTGCCGGGCTGACCGGCGTCTAACGCCTGCTCAGTTTAGGCGCGAGCTTCTGTGGGCTCTTCCGTCACCCCGACCGGCGCGAAGCGCAGATCCGGGGCCTGGTCCTGCCCGCATTGACTCGCTGCGACCGCATTACGGCCGGCTCGGCGGCCGTAATGCGGGACAAGCCGCCTATTTGGTCTTGGCGGTGCTCATCCGGACCCATTGGCCGTTGATGTCGTCGTCGGCGATCATCCGCATCACCGTGTCGGCGAACTCCTTCGGGTCGGCGAGGCCGCTGACGTCGCGGTGAGTGGCCTTGACCTTTTGCGTCATGTCCTCGGAGCGTTCGGCGAACATGTCGGTGTCATAGCGGCCGGACATGATGGTGACGACGCGGATGCCATCGTTCACCAGATCGCGGGCGAGCGGCCGGGTGAGCGCCAGCACGCCGCCCTCGGATGCGGCATAGGCGGCCTGGCCTTCGAGGCCGTCCTCGGCGGCGACCGAGGCGGAATTGATGATGATGCCGCGAATGCCGCCCTCAAGCGGGGGCAGCGTCATCATCGCGGCGGCGGCTTTGGTCGCCATGTAAAATGTGCCGGTGAGGTTGACCTGCAGCAGCCGCTCGAAGCTGGGCACATCATGCAGCATGATGCGGCCGGTATCGGGATTGCGCCACACGGTCGGCTGGTCCATGGCGATGCCGGCGCAATTGATCAGCACGCGCTCGAGGCCGTGCTCCTCGCGGGCAAAGTCGAGGGCGGTGTCGACGGTGATCTCGCTGGAGATTTCCAGGTGACGATAGATCGCGCCGATGCGGTCGGCGAGCGCTTCGCCCTCTTCGCGGTACATATCGAGAATGGCGACCTTGCAGCCGGCGGCGGCCAGTTTTTCGGCCGCGGCCGCGCCGAGGCCCTTCGCCCCACCGGCAACGATGGCGCTGATATCCTTGCCAAGTCTCATGCGTAAACCCTCAATCCATTTCCGGCTGAAATGAACGGCACAAAAATCGCGAGAATGTCAAATTGTTATTAGCGTCGTCAATCGGCGACAAAATGGAATGCGGTTCCATAGACGAAAATTTCCACCGCCCCATCGACGATGCGGGGATGGCTGATGCGCACGGCGAGGCAGCCATCATAGCCCTTCGCGATGGCCTTGGCGTCAAGTTCGGCGAGCGCCCGTGCCGAGGGTCTGGTCCATCACCCGCTCATAGCGCGTCATCTTGCCGCCGAGCAGATTGGTGATCATCTCGCGGATGTCGCGCAGAATATTGGCCGCGTTGACGGCGGCGACCCACATCAGTTCGCCTTCCCGTATCTTCCGGCTTGTGAGTTGTCCCACCGTATATAGCGCCATGTTATTTCCTGCCTCCGTCGGCATGTTTGATGACGACCGTGGGCGGACGGCCGAACAGCAGGCGCTTCAGCAGCACGAGCAGCAACAGGCCGAACAGCGCCATGATCAGCAGCGCCGACCAATAGCGCTCCAGGAAGATGCGGTAATCGACGTCACCGGAGCGCACCTCGGACAGGTCCTGCCCGATATTACCGAAGCTCAGCGAGGAGTTTTCGCGCAACAGCATGGTTACGGCCGAAAGCTGGTCGCGGCTGTCCAATATGGCGCTCTGAATGGTGGGCTTGCCGAGCGTGCGCATCACGCCGGGTTCGTCGGCGACCTCGCGCAGCACGCGCTGCGCCGCCGGCTTGTCCAGATGGTTCTGATAGGCGGCGAGGGCCGCTAGCTCGCGTTCGTTAAGACGGCGCGCCAGGTCTTTCAACGTCTGCGGCGCCAGCGACAGCAGTGCGTCGCGGGCGTTGCGCTCCAGGCTGGCGATGCGCTGGGCGGAGGCGCGATTGTCGAAATCGAGCAGCGTCAGAAAGCTGCTTTGGAGTGATTTCGCTGGGCGGGATGGCTTGCGGCAGTCCGTAGTCGATGGCCTTGTGCAGGCGCGTTCCCGCCAGCTCGGCCCAGGCCAGCGCTTTGTCCAGCGATTTCGTCTCGATCGCCAAGGCGACGCCCTCATCGTCCAGATCTGACCAAGGCGCGGCCGAGCGAGCCGTCGCGGGTGCGCTTGAGCACGCCGGCCTCCTCCTCCGCGCCCAGCAGGAAACCGACCAGACGCCCAAGCCGGCCGAGCTGTTCGACGGTGCGGTTCTTGAGGAAGTCGGCGAAGTCGGCGTTCTTTTCGGCCAGCGACAGCAGCACGTTGTATTTCTGCTTGAAGTCCAGCCAGAACGAGTAGATCCGCTCGGTCGTCTCTTCGGCGATGCTGCTGACCTGCTGTTGCAGGTCCGTCTGGATCGATTTGGTCAGCTCCTGCTTGATGAGATCCTTGGCTTCGTCCGATTTCATGCGCTCGGCAATCAGCGGGAACACGCCCTCATTCGCGTCATACACATCCTTGGCGATGAGCGCGAAGCCGATCAGCCCGGTGAAGGTGGAGATGATCCTGGAGGCGACGAGACCGGCGACGCGCCGCCCGATGGTCGCGACCATGCGCGCGATGATGCGGCGGCTGACGATGAGCACGATGCCGGAAATCGTACCCGTGTTTTGCAGAAGCAGATCGCCGGTATCGATCTTGGCGGCGCCGATCGAGGGGGTGACGTTGAGATTGGTCTCGGTTTCATGCGCGAAGACCTCGGCGACGGCTCCGCCATAGCGGCTTTGCAGTGCGCTGCGGACGCAGGCGACAACGGGCCCGGCGACCTTGGCCGCCGATCCCTCGATGCGCGAGCCGAAATCGGCGCCGACGCCTTGCGCCAGATCGGCCATCGCAGCTTTGAACCCGTCCGAATTATAGGCGCGCTCGGCGACGGCGATAGCGGTTTTCTCCGCCGTTTCGCGGCTGACGGTGGAATAGGCGCGATCGAGGATGTTGGTGTCGGCGCGGGCGATGCGGATCGCGTCGTCGATCTCGGTATCGAGACGTTCGCTCATCTTCACCGCGCGCCAATGCTTGTCGACTAGCGCCGCGTAATCGACGTCGCCCAATTCGCGGGTCGAGCGCCGTTTCCGTCAGCTTGCGGATCTGGCCGCGCACTTCGGGGTCATTCAGGTTCTGGCATTCCTGGATGGTGATGTTGGGGGCCGGCGCGTCCGGCTGGCCCTGCGCTACGACTTGCGGCAGCTGCGCCAGGGTGAAGGCAGCGGCGGTAAGAGTGGCGGCGAAGCGGCGGAACGGATGGGACTTTGCAGACACGCGCATTTCCTCGCAAAGCGGCCACCGGGGAACGTTCCGGCGGAAACAATCGGCCCCGGCGGCTTGTTCCGGTTCCGAATGCCTCAATATTGCGCGGTCCGCTAGAGATTAAAAGCCACGGCGGCGAAAAGCATCCCCCAGGCGATCAGGGTAATCTCGAAGGGGTGCACCTCGACGATCGGCGTCAGGATGGGCACGTCGATGGCGAAATATTTCGACAGAATAATGAGAAGAACCAGCAGAGTTGAGACGACGAACATGCCGAAGGAGGGAGCGCTCAATTTCATGGAAGGCCTCGTTTTTGAAAAAAACTCCGTCAAAACAATTCCTGTGGCGATAAATCCAGATGAAGGGCCTGCAACTCCGCTGAGGCGTCGGCCGGTGCCGCCCGGCCGAGCGCCAGGCGGATCGGCGCGAAGGATTGCCGGTGATGGCAGGTTACGCCGAGCAGCGTGATGGCCTCGGCATGGGCGGGCGTGCCGTAGCCCTTGTTGCTGTGCCAGCTATAGCCGGGGAAATCACCGGCCAAATCGCACATCAGCCGGTCGCGGGTCACCTTGGCGATGATGGAGGCGGCGGCGATGGACGGGCAGAGCCGGTCGCCCTCGATCACCGGCACGGCGCGCTGGCTGAGCGCCGGGCAGCGATTGCCGTCGACGAGCACGATCTCCGGGTCCCTCGACAGCGCCGCAACGGCGATCTGCATGGCGAGAAATGTCGCCTGCAGGATGTTGACCCGGTCGATATCCTCGACGTTGACGATGCCGATGCCGACCACCCCGGCGGCGCGGATCGTCAGATACAGCTCCTCCCGCCTTTCCGGCGCTGAGAAGCTTGGAATCATGAAGACCCTTGGGCGGCTTGCGATCGGGGAAGATGACGGCGGCGGCCACCACCGGCCCCGCCCAGGGGCCGCGCCCAGCCTCATCGACGCCGGCGACAAGCCGCGCCTCTCGCCCGGCGAGCGCCCGCTCGGTTCTGATCGATGGCGGCTTCGGCGTCTGGCCCTTCTGTTCCATGTGCCGAAAACTGCACGCCGCGACCAGGATCGCAAGGGCATTTCTCAGGATTTGAACAGGTCAAACTGCGTGCTCTTGCGGCCGGGCGGCTCGAACAGGTCGGTTCGGAGACGCCCGCGTTCGCCGTTCAGCCCGTACCGCGCCGCTGCGATGGCGAAGCGCCGGGCGATCAGCTCGGCATAGGGGCCGGTGCCGGTCTGGCGCTCGCCCCACGCCGAGACGTAATCCTTGCCGCCGCGCGTGCCCCGCACCAGCGCCATCACCTTCTTGGCCTTGTCGGGAAACTCCTCCTGCAGCCATTCCTGGAACAGCCCGCTGATTTCCAGCGGCAGGCGCAGGAGAACATATCCGGCGCCGCTCGCGCCCGCCGCCGCGCAGCGCTCCAGGATCGCCTCCATCTCGGCGTCGTTCACAGCCGGAATGACCGGCGCGACCATGGCGCTGACCGGCACGCCCGCTTCCGCCAGCTTGGCTATGGCCTCGATGCGGCGCTCAGGGGTGGGCGCGCGCGGCTCCATCCGCCGCGACAGCCGCCGGTCGAGCGAGGTGACGGAAAGTGCCACTCTGGTGAGGCCGCGCTTCGCCAGCGACGCGAGAATGTCGATGTCGCGCAAGACCAGCGCCGATTTCGTCACGATGCCCACGGGATGGCTGGTGCGGTCCATGATCTCCAGGATGCGCCGCGTCAGCTCATGCGTTTTCTCGATAGGCTGATAAGGGTCCGTATTCGTCCCAAGCGCGATCGTCTTTACCTGATAGCTCGGGCCGGGCCAGCTCCTGTTCGAGCAGCTCTGCGGTGTTGGTCTTGGCGATCAGCACGGTCTCGAAATCCAGCCCCGCCGAAAGGCCGAGATAGCAATGCGTCGGCCGCGCGAAGCAGTAGATGCAGCCATGCTCGCATCCGCGATAGGGGTTGATCGACTGGTCGAAGCCGATATCGGGCGAGTCGTTGGTCGAGATGATGCGGCGCGCCTGCTCAAGCCGCACTTCGGTCTTGAAGGGCGCCAACTCGGCCAGGCTCTCCCAGCCATCGTCGAAATCCTCGCGGAGCTGGGTCTCGAAGCGTCCGGTGAGGTTGGAGCGCGAGCCGCGTCCGCGGCGTCTCTCCTGATCTGTCGGCGGCTGGTCCGGCGAGGGCGGGCGCGGCCTGGCAATCGGTTTTCGATCCATGTTGCATGATAGCCGATGCGGAGAACAAAGAAAGAACAAAAATCTCCAACATCACAGCTTGTGGAAAAGCTTTCAGGGTTTATGATCCCGCCCCATGATCTCCGTCGTCATCCCAACGCTGAACGCAGAATCCGATCTGCCGCGCACCCTGGCCGCGCTGGTTCCGGCGGCCATCGAAGGCATCGTGCGCGAGGTCATCATCGCCGATGGCGGCTCCGGCGACGCCACGGCGCGCATCGCGGAAGCGACGGGCGCGCATTTCATCGCGGCTGAGCAGGGCAGGGGACACCAGCTTGCCGCCGGCGCGAAGGCGGCCAAGGGACCGTGGCTGCTGTTTCTGCACGCCGACACCGTGCTCGAAGGGGGCTGGGAGCGCGAAGCGCTCGATCTGATGCGGGCCGTCGAATTGGGCTCGCGGCCCGATACCGCCGCTGTGTTCCGCTATGCTCTGGACGATAGGGGATTGTGGCCGGCCTATCTCAGCGCCGTCGTCCGCCTGCGCTGCCTGGTGCTGCGCATCCCCTATGGCGATCAGGGCCTGCTTGATGTCCAAGCGGCTTTATGAGGCCGTCGGAGGGTTCAAGCCCATGGCGCTGATGGAAGATGTCGATCTGGTCCGGCGGCTGGGACGGCGCCGCGTCGCCTTTCTGCGCGCCGAGGCGACCACCAGCGCGCGGCGCTATCGCAGCGAAGGCTATTTGCCCCGGATGCTGCGCAATCTTGCCTGTCTAAGCCTATATTATCTGCGCGTGCCGCCGCGCGTGCTGACCCGTCTTTATGGCTAGAGCATTTTCCAGCAAAGTGGACGCCGGTTTGCGTCGAGAAAATGCGACAAAACAAACAATTAGAGCCGCGCTCCGATTCCATCGGGGCGGAAAAGGCTCTAGCCAGGTTTGCGCACCTTCTCCGCCGCGCGAAGTGAGCGTTCTTGTCATAACTATGAGGATTTCCAGTGGGTGACCGATCCGAACAGGCTGTCGTCATTCTGGCGGTGGGCGGCACGATTGCAGGCACAGCTGGTTCGTCCGACAAGGCACTTTCTTATCAGGCGGCGACGGTACCTGTCGGGTCACTCGTTGACGCTGTGCCCTCTCTTCGTGATCAGCGGCTAGACCTCGAGCAGGTGGCCCAACTCGATAGCAAGGACATGGATGATGCGACTTGGCACTTGCTCGCCACGAGGATTGCACATCACTTGGCGAGGCCAGAGGTCTGCGGAATTGTGGTGATGCACGGAACCGATACGCTCGAGGAGACAGCGTATTTCTTGCATCGTGTGCTGAGCCCCCCAAAGCCGGTCGTAATGACCGCGGCGATGCGACCCTCCAATGCCCTGCTTGCCGATGGCCGCCAGAATTTACTGGACGCGGTCTGCCTGGCACAGGACCCCGTTGCCAAAGGAGTCATGCCCTGCGTGTTGGGGCAGGTGTATGCGCCGGATGACATTCGCAAGGCGCATGGATATCATTTGGATGCCTTCCGGTCAGGCGGCGGTGGAATTATTGGATCGATGATTGAGGGCAAACTGCACCGAGTTCGCGATTGGCCAGAGTGCGTCCCGCTCGGTCACGAGAACCTTCCGGACGTTGCCGCTTGGCCGAGGGTAGCGGTGTTTATGAGCCATGCGGGCGTCTGCGCAGCCTCGCTCGATGCTCTATTGGATTCGGCCATCGACGGCTTGATCATTGCGGGGACTGGGAACGGGACCATTCATCGGTCGCTTGAGGCACCCATTCGCCGCGCTGAACAGCGCGGAATTGTCGTCTGGCGTTCTTCCCGGTGTCTTGAAGGAGGGGTTGTCGGCAACGGTGACCTGCCATCGACTGGCCGCCTAAGTGCGGTCCAAGGCAGGATAGAATTGATGCTGCATTTGATGTCCCGCCAACGACGTGTTGCCACGACATCTCTGTAAGACACATGAAGCAATTCTGCTTAGGTTTCTTCGGCTACGCTGCGGCTTGGCATGGGACGGTTGATCATCATGGTGAAAGAGCCGCGCCTGGGCGCCGCCAAGACGCGACTGGGGCGTGAAATCGGTGCGGTCGCGGCCACCCGGTTCTACCGCTCCGTGACCGCCAATCTCATCCGCAGGCTGGCGCCTGACCCGCGCTGGCGGACGGTTCTCGCCGTGGCGCCGGATGCCGCGCTCGCCTCGCGCTGCTGGCCGGCGGGCATCCAGCGCATCCGCCAGGGGAGGGGCGACATCGGCGAGCGCATGGCGCGGTTGCTGGGCGGGAATCGAAGCGGCCCGGCGGTGCTGGTCGGCTCCGATATTCCAGGCCTGCGCGCGTCGCACATCGCGGAGGCCTTCGCCTTGCTGCGGCTGCGCGATACCGTGTTCGGACCGGCGGAAGATGGCGGGTTCTGGCTGATCGGCGTGAATGCCCGCATGCGGCTGGACGGGATTTTCGAGGGCGTGCGGTGGTCGGGGCCGCATGCGCTCGCCGACACGCTGAAAAACCTTTCCCCGCGAGGCGTCGCATTCGCCGCGACCTTATCCGATGTCGACGACGCCGCCTCCTATCGCCGTGTCGCCGGAGCTGGTGCGCGCCTCACTGCGCCGTCGTCACCCGGCGCATGGTGAGATTGATCCGCCCGCCTTCCTCCAGCAGACCCGAGGTGCGCGGAATGACGCGGTCGATGCCGTGGTAGCGCAGCCGCGAGGCGCCTCCCATCACCATGACGTCGCCGGATTGCAGCTCAAGCCGCTGCGCCGGATCGCGTCGCTTCAAGCCGCCGAGCCGGAACACCGCGCTATTGCCGAGCGAAACCGACAGGATAGGCGCTGAGAAGTCCTCCTCATCCTCGTCGCGGTGCAGGCCAAGCTTTGCCTTTCCACCGTAAAAATTGATCAGGCAGGCTTGGGGTTTGTCCTTATAGCGGGTCAGCGCCGTCCAGAGGGTGGACAGCATCTCCGGGATGGGCGGCCAGGGTTGGCCGGTCAGCGGATGGCGCGTTTCATAGCGATAGCCGCCCTCTTTGTCGGAAACCCAGCCGAGCGGTCCGCAATTGGTCATGGCGACGGAAAACGGCTTGCCCGTCCGGGGCATAGCGGGCGTATAGAGCGGCGCGGCGGCAATCACCCGCCGGACACCGGCCAGCAGCTCCCTTTGTCCGGCCTCGGTCAGCAGCCCACGGAAATATGCGCAACCCTCGGCAAGATACACAGGATTTAAATGTGTTGTGCCTTCGCTGCCGCACCCTTGAAGAAACATGTCAGCACCATAATCTTTTGTCATAGCTTCAAGGTGCGTGCTTGAATTCGTCGGCTTGTACGCGCATACAGTGCGGCCTATATAACCGCCAACTTACTGGAGCAAGTGTTTAGGGGACTGGCGGTCGCGCGAGAGGCGAGGATGGCGCGGACGCGAGGGGTTGCTGCAAGGGCCCCATCAGTCTGCCGGATGGAAAAGATATAGAGGGTTATCGGATGTCGAAAGTCATAGGAATTGACCTCGGTACGACGAATTCCTGCGTATCGGTGATGGAAGGTATGACTCCGAAGGTCATCGAAAGTTCGGAGGGCATGCGGACCACGCCGTCGATGGTTGCTTTCACGAGCGAAGGCGAACGGTTGATCGGACTTCCCGCCAAACGTCAGGCGGTGACGAATCCGGAAAATACCTTTTTTGCCATCAAGCGTCTGGTCGGGCGCCGCTACGACGATCCGATGGTCGAGAAGGACAAGAAGCTTGTCCCTTATGAGATCGTCCGTGGCGACAATGGCGATGCTTGGGTGATCTCGCGCGGCGAAAAATATTCGCCGTCGCAGATTTCAGCCTTCATCCTCCAGAAGATGAAGGAAACCGCCGAAAGCTATCTCGGCGAGAAGGTCACGCGGGCCGTGATCACGGTGCCCGCCTATTTCAACGACGCCCAGCGGCAAGCCACCAAGGACGCCGGCAAGATTGCCGGGCTTGAGGTGCTGCGCATCATCAACGAGCCGACCGCGGCGGCGCTCGCTTACGGGCTCGACAAGAAGGAAGGCAAGACCATCGCGGTCTATGACCTCGGCGGCGGCACCTTCGATATTTCCATCCTGGAAATCGGCGACGGCGTTTTCGAGGTGAAATCGACCAATGGCGACACGTTCCTCGGCGGCGAGGACTTCGACATGCGCCTGGTCGATTATCTCGCGACCGAATTCAAGAAGGAAAACGGTATCGATCTGCGCAACGACAAGCTTGCGCTGCAACGCCTGAAAGAGGCGTCCGAAAAGGCCAAGATCGAGCTGTCTTCCGTTCCGCAGACCGAGATCAACCTGCCATTCATCACCGCCGATCAGACCGGCCCGAAGCATCTCACCATGAAGCTGACGCGCGCCAAGCTCGAAAGCCTCGTCGATGATCTGGTGCAGCGGACAACCGGCCCCTGTCAGGCCGCGCTTCGTGACGCCAATCTGAAGGCGGCCGAAATCGATGAAGTCGTGCTTGTCGGCGGCATGACCCGCATGCCCAAGATCGCGCAGACGGTGAAGCAGATTTTCGGCAAGGAGCCGCATAAAGGCGTCAACCCGGATGAAGTCGTGGCCATGGGCGCGGCGATCCAGGCCGGCGTGCTGCAGGGCGACGTCAAGGACGTGCTGCTGCTCGACGTGACGCCTCTGTCGCTGGGCATCGAGACGCTGGGCGGCGTGTTTACCCGCCTTATCGACCGCAACACCACCATTCCGACCAAGAAGAGCCAGGTGTTTTCCACGGCGGAAGACAATCAGAATGCCGTGACCATCCGGGTGTTCCAGGGCGAACGCGAGATGGCGGCCGACAACAAGATGCTCGGCCAGTTCGATCTCGTCGGCATTCCCCCGGCGCCGCGCGGCGTGCCTCAGATCGAGGTCACGTTCGATATCGATGCGAACGGCATCGTCAATGTCTCGGCACTCGATAAGGCCACGCAAAAGGCCCAATCCATCCGCATCCAGGCCTCGGGCGGTCTGACCGATTCCGACATTCAGCGCATGGTCAAGGAAGCCGAATCTGCATGCGGCTGACGACAAGAAGCGGCGCGAACTGGTGGAAGCCAAGAACCAGGGCGAGGCGCTGCTGCATTCCACCGAGCGTTCGCTCGCCGATCTGGGCGACAAGGTGTCCGAGGCCGATAAGACGGCGATCGAAAAAGCCTTGACCGAATTGCGGACCGCGCAGGAAGGCGAGGACCGTGAGAAGATCATTTCCAAGATCGAGGCGCTTGCCAGGGTCGCGATGAAGCTGGGTGAAGCCGCTTACGGCCAGGGTGCGAGTGAAGCGCCGGGCGCTCAGGCTGCGGGCGGCGGCGCCACCGAGCAGCCCGACGGCGGCGACGGTGTCGTGGACGCGGAGTTCGAAGAAGTACGGGACGACGAGAACAAGAAGAAGTCAGCTTGACGCCGCGCATCTCCGGGCGGTTCGGCCGCTCGGATTTGCTTGACGGAGTATGCGGCTATCGTTTCGAATAACCGCCGCAACCCGCTTGCATGCCGGATCTTCCGGCCTCTGGCGGGGAGGGGATTTGAGGCATGGCTGGTGTTACCCGCGCGGTACAGCAAGCGCACCCGCCGCTCGCAGATGGCAGGTGATATACTGTGGATCGATTTGTATCGGAAGCCGGCCCTCGGTCATCTGTTGGCGCTGTTTTGCAATTCGGACCTGCGGCGGTGTCTGAATGCGGTGCCGATGCGGTGGCGTTGGCCCCTCTGTTTTGCTTTCCCTCAGACGGTGGAATCACTTCAGTAATGTGGAAGACATAAGACCATGGCCAAGCGCGACTATTACGATGTGCTCGGCTTAGCCAGAAGTTGTGGCGACCTCGAAATCAAGAACGCCTTTCGCAATCTCGCAAAGCAATTTCACCCGGATTGCAATCCGGGTGACTGTGACGCCGAGATGCGCTTCAAGGAAGTGAACGAAGCTTACGAAGCGCTGAAGGACCCCCGTAAACGCGCCGCCTACGACCGTTTCGGCCATGCCGCCTTTGAGAGCAATGGCGCCGGGCCGAGCGCGCATGGCTTCGGCGCCGATTTCTCCGCCTCGATGTCGGAAATTTTCGACGATCTGTTCGGCGAATTCATGGGCGGGCGCAGGCGCGGCCGCACAGGCCGTGAGCGGGGCGCCGATCTCAGCTACAACATGGAAATCAGCCTCGCCGACGCCTTTACCGGCAAGGTCGCGCAGATCTGCGTGCCGACGTCGGTGGCCTGCGATGACTGTTCCGGCAGCGGCGCCGAACCCGGTTCCAGCCCCATTGCCTGCCCGACCTGCGGCGGCTTCGGCAAGGTCCGTGCCAGCCAGGGCTTCTTCACCATCGAGCGCACCTGCCCCAATTGCCAGGGGCGCGGCGAGATCATTCAAAGCCCCTGCGACAGCTGCTCGGGGATGGGCCGCGTCATGCGCGAGCGGACGCTGTCGGTGAACATCCCATCCGGCGTCGAGGATGGCACGCGGATCAGGCTGGCCGGAGAGGGTGAAGCCGGTGTGCGCGCCGGACCACCGGGCGATCTCTATATTTTCCTCTCGGTGGCTCAGGACGAGATTTTCCAGCGTGACGGTGCCGATCTGTTCTGCAAGGTGCCGATCACCATCGCCACCGCGGCACTGGGCGGGCAGCTTGAAGTGCCCACCATCGATGGCGGCCGGGCGCGGGTGAAAATCCCGGAAGGCACCGAGACCGGCAAGCAATTCCGGCTGAAATCGAAGGGGATGCCGGTGCTGCGCTCCACCCTGACGGGCGATCTTTATGTACAGGTGGAAATCGAGACGCCGCAGAACCTTACCCGCAAGCAGAAAGAGCTGCTGAAGGAATTCGAGAAGGCATCCACCGACCACACCAATCCCGTGCTCAGCATTTTCGCGCAGCGTGTGAAGACGTTCTGGGACAAGATGGGCAAACCTTGATCGCGGCTTCGCTGGAGATGGCATGAGCGGGCCCAAGCTTGTCTTCTTCGCGGGCAGCACACGCCAGGCCTCGTTCAATCGCAGGCTTGCGCATGTGGCCTGCGGTCTTGCCCGCGAGCGCGGATTTTCCGCCGATCTGATCGAACTCGCCGACTATCCGATGCCGATCTACAATGGCGATGCGGAGGCCCAGGACGGGCCGCCGGAGAACGCCCGCAAGCTGCGCGATGTGCTGCGCGCCTATCAGGGTGTTTTTGTCGCCAGCCCGGAATACAACGCCTCCATCGCGCCGCTGCTGAAGAATACGCTCGACTGGATGACCCGGGTCCGGGATGACCAGGAGCCCGGCCTTGCGCTGCTGCGTAACCGCGTCTTCGCGATCAGCGGCGCATCGGCCGGGCGCTACGGCGCGATGCGCAGCCTCATTGCGCTGCGGCAAGTGCTGGAGCTGGGCATGGGAGTGCTCGTGCTTCCCGCCCAGCTGGCGCTGAGCGGCGCGGATAAGGCCTTTGGCGAGGACGGCGCGCTGCTCGACTCGGCGGTGAAAGAGCAGCTCGCCGGTGTTGTCGGCAAACTCGGTCAAACGGCACAGCGTCTGGTGCAATGACCTCGGCAAACCTGTCAGAGGATGCGAGTGCCCAGGCCGCTAACCGCTTGATCGTGGCGCTCGATTTCCCCGCCGCCGACGAGGCGGCGCATCTGGCCGCCCTCCTGCGCGGTCATGTCGGGGTGTTCAAGATCGGGCTGGAGTTGATCTATGCCGACGGCCTTTCCCTGATGCGCAAGCTGGTCGATGACGGCCAGCAGATCTTCCTCGACGCCAAGCTGCTCGACATCCCGAACACCGTCGAACGGGCGGCCGCCAGCGCCGCAAGGCTCGGAGCCGCCTTTCTGACGGTGCATGGCACCGACCGCAAAACGCTCGACGCGGCGATGAAGGGCCGGGGGAGCGCCGCCACCAAGCTGCTCGCCATCACCGTGCTCACCAGCCTCGACGAAGCCGATCTGCGCGAGCAGCACATCGGCCTGACGCCGGCCGAATTGGTGCTGCGGCGGGCTCGGCTGGCCGACGACGCGGGGTTTGACGGCGTCGTTGCGTCGGCACGGGAAGCGGCCGCGATCCGCGCCGAACTGGGCGACGCTCTGCTGATCGTGACACCCGGCATTCGCCCTGCCGGCGCCGAAATCGCGGATCAGTCGCGCGTCGTTACCCCGGCGGCGGCGATCGCGAGCGGCGCCGACTATCTCGTCGTGGGACGCCCGATTTCCGGTGCCGCCGATCCGCTGGCGGCCGCGCGAGCGATCATCGCCGAGATGGCGGCGGCGAATCGCTAGAGCACGATCGGGAAAAGTGGACACCGGTTTTCCCGAAAAATCGTGCGAAAACAAAGGAATCTAGATCATGATCGTTTCCGTTTAAAGCGATCATGATCTAGCAAGTGACCGGATCAGATGGAGGCAGCCGCGCCTATCATGTCGAAATCCTCGTGAAAACGGGGAGGTGTGTTCATATAAAATGATCTCGCTATGGGGCGTGCGAAAAGGCTCTGGCCCGCTCGTCATTTGTCCGTTGAGGCGGCTTTCTTGTTCGGCTGCGGCTTGCGCTCCGGCAGCGGAACGGCGGCTGTCGGCACCAGGCCGTCGGAGCTTTGCCGGGGCACGCCCACCAGCTTTGCGCAATCCGCCGGGAGGTCGGCGAGGGTGAGCAGGTGTTTCCCCCTTCCGGGTTTGGCCGGTTTTGCCGGGGTCTGCGGTTCCGCGACGACGGGCTTGCGCACACGCTTAAGCCAGCTTTCGACCTCCTTGCCGCAGCCATCGTCGCGCGGCGGGGGCGGTTTGGCCGCGCAGGCTTCCCCGCCCTCGGGGCAGGCGATGCGGACGTGAAAATGATCGTCATGCCCCCACCAGGGACGTATTTTCGACAGCCAGGGTCCCTTGTCGTTCCCGGCCCAGCCGCAGATCGCTTTCTTGATGGCCGGGTGCACGAAGATCAGGCTGACTTGCGGGTAGGACGCCGCCCGCTTGATCAGCTTGGCGTAGTCCGGCGTCCAGATATTGGTGTTCACCGAGACCCTGTCCGGCGCCAGCATCGAAACCGCCGCGCGCGTTTCGCGCTCTTGCGGGCTGAGCGTATTGGACGGCATCGGCGTCAGCCAGATATCCACGTCCAGCCCGATCTGATGGCTCGCATGGTCGGACACCATCGGCCCGCCCATGGGCTGGGAAAGGTCGCCGACCAGCAGCCCAGGCCAGCCATCCTGCGCCTTGGCATCCTGCGCGAGCCGCTCAACATAGGCGATGAGGGCCGGATTGCCCCAATTGCGGTTGCGCGACAGCCGCATGGCCTGCCAGGCAGGCCCGTCGACCGGCAGAGGCTTGGCGCCGGCGAGGCAGCCCCGCGCATAGGTGCCGATCGAGCGCGCCGCCAGGGGCGATGGCTGCGTCACCTTGCCGAACAGGTCCCTGGCCACCGGCGAGGACACCTTGGCTGCGGCATGATGCCCCTTCACGGACTTTTTCTTCTTCGACTTGGCTGCCTCGGCGCCCTGCATGCCAAGGCCGAGGACGACGAGCAGCAACAGAATCAGACGTATCGGGCCGATGAGCCGTCCAGCGCCTCTACACATTCGAAAGCTGAGCAATGAGCGCCTCATCTTTCAGGTTTACCGGGGAGCTTAGCGTATCGATGTGGGCTTTCCAACCCGAGGCTTCCAATCCCTTAGCGCTTCGGCAATAAACATGGGTCACCTTGCAAACCGGCGGCGGCCGACCGATCTAACCCGCTTTGGCACTGCCGCATAAGGATGGAATGATTACACGGCGAGACCTTTTGATAACCGGAGGCGCGCTGCTCGCTTCCAGCATCGCGACCGCGGGCTATGGGCTTGTGATCGAGCCGGGGCTTCGGCTGCATACGGCCCGCTGGTCCATCGCGCATGCGGGCTGGCCGGCGTCGATGCCGCCCCTGAGGATTGCCGTGCTGACCGATCTGCACGCCATCAAGCCGTGGATGCCCGTGCCGCGCATCGAGCGAATCGTGCAGACCGCCAATGATCTGCGGCCGGACCTGATCGTCCTGCTCGGCGATTATGTCGCCGCGATGCGCCTCTATCATAGCGGGACTGTCAGCATCGCCGATTGGGCGGGGGCGCTTGCCGCGCTGCGTGCGCCCTATGGCGTTCATGCCGTGCTCGGCAATCACGATTGGTGGGTCGATCCTGAGGGTGTGCGGCTGGGGCTCGAACGGGCCGGTATCCGTGTTCTGGAGAACGAGGCGTTCAAGCTGGACGCCGGGGGCCGGCGCTTCTGGCTCGCGGGCCTGGGCGATCAGCTGGCCAAGCGCGTCCGCCACCGGCTGGTCGGGGTCGACGATCTGGACGGCACGGTTGCCCAGACGATCGGCGACACCGATCCGGTCATTCTCATGGCGCATGAGCCCGATATTTTCGTGCGCGTTCCGCCTCGGGTCACCCTCACCCTGTCAGGGCATACCCATGGCGGCCAAGTCTATGTGCCATTCCTTGGCCGTCCCGTGGTGCCGTCGCGATATGGCCAGCGCTTCGCCTATGGCCATATCGTCGAAAACGGCCGGCATCTGCTGGTCTCCTCGGGCCTGGGCGTGAGCGGCATCCCCGTCCGCTTCCTGGTGCCGCCGGAAATCGCGCTGGTGACACTGGGTCCATCAGGCACGCCGGCCACCGCTTAGGGCAGAGTTGCTTGGTTTGAGATGGGCTCAGCCACTGGCGTCGGCAATGGGGTTTTTCCGGACGCTGGGATGCTACCCAGCGAGGGGGATGACGAAACTAGTTTTGGCCGCTGACGCCGAATCTCGTTGACGATGTCCCTGAGCCTCGAAGGATATGAATTCCAAATCGTTCACGGTTACCTCAGCCCATCAACGGCGATAGCGGCTGCGACAAATCTGGAAGGTTCAAGCCCGACCATCTCCCGTGTTCATTCAGCTGGAGTCAAATATCCGGCAGCGGTCGCGGCGTACGAAATGCTCGCAGATCCTTGTACAAAGACTTTGCCCTGCTTAGTCGCGCACTATCTGCCTTTTCCGGCTTCCTCCTATAGGTCTCTCGCCAGGGATCCGTCACACCTTCGTGCGCAAGAAAAGCGGCAGTCGCAGCCAATTCGAGTTCGATCGGATCTGCATTAGCCATTCTTTCCGCCAGCTCTCTGCGTAAATTGGGAGTGCTAATATCATCAGCCAACGTTGACGTGTAAACGGAGTAATTACCCCCCATTGTGTCGGGTGTACAACCTCTTGAAGGTAATCAAACAGTTGGGCACTTTGAACGGCTAGAGACAAGTCCTCACTGTAGGGGCCATAGTGACGATACGCAAATTTGAACCCTTCACCTAGTCCCACCAGTTCAAGAACGTATGCGATCTTCTGCAAGCGCGTTCTACCAACTACTCTGCCACCTGCGTCGCGCACAATTTTCGCCGCGGCTGCAAAGTCGAATGTGCGATCATTTGCTAGTGACACTTTGCACCTCCTCATTGATAAATCCGTCAATGACGCCACGTGCTTCTTTATCCTCATCGGACACATAAATCCGATAGAGCTTGAAGGTCTCTAACGCACCAACCACTTCTGAACGCTCACGAGTATCCACCAGGCTTCCATTGGCAGTTCGGATCATAATTTGATTGAGAGGTCCCTCCGATTCCTGCAACGGCTTATAAGGTGCGCGGCTCGCTTGATCGATCAGGATCCGCGGAGTTGCCGTTTGCTTCTCCGCCAGCCAATCGGAGATTTTCATGGTTAATGATGCGCATGAACGGTCTATCGCTTGGTCGGGGATCGCGGTATCTGATCGGTCCCGTAACCTTCCACGAACATCTATTACCTTATAGAGCTTTCGATCTCGAAGGCGTTTGGCTAGCTCCCTTACCGTTTCGTCTTTCGCGTTCACCATCATCGTAAGCGCGCCCCAAATAACCGTATCACCTAAATTTAAAATCGAATCAAGTTCATCAGGCTTCTTAGCAAATTTAACAACAGCGTGATTAGAGGGCAATCCAGTATTCCGGAATCCGCCGTCCCTGATGAGGGTAAGCACTCTGAACAGAAGTTCCGTGAATATCTTTTGTGCACCCCTGACGGTTTTATGAAAATACACTGTTGGATATAGTTGAAACAAGCTCAGAACATAAGTTTCGGCCGCATGAATTGCCTTAGGTCCCAAAACAAAAGTCTCGACGTTCCTAAGCTGTTCGCCATCTACGCCATGAGGAACTTCTCCGACTTCGAGATTGGCAAGTAACCAATCGTAATCAATGGCACCGTGATAAGTGCCGGTCATTTGCCGGTCGCGCCGCATATAATCGAGCCGATCCGCATCGAACTGGCTTGAAACTACAGCAGTGTAAATGCTGCTTTCACCACCTTTTATGTGCAGCTAGTGGATTAAATCTGACGGTTGGTCCCGCTTAAGCGCGTGCGCTGCGGGCGCTCCAACCCTGGCTAACTGCAACGAGCCAACGAGTGGCCCCATCGAGGCGTTTGCTGCCACTAGGCCGACGTGCGTCTGTTGGTGAAACCGCGCGAGGCCGCTTACCCGGCGGCTGCGACCTTTTGCGGGGCGGGCTGTACCTCGGCGGTGTAGTCGTCCATCAGGGTCTTGGTGATCTCGCCGACGGTGAAGCGGTAATCGCCGATCTCCGACACTGGCGTCACCTCGGCGGCGCTGCCAGTGAGGAAGCACTGCTCGAACCCCGCCATCTCCTCCGGCATGATCGGCCGTTCGACGATGTTGAGCCCGCGCTGCCTGGCGAGGCCGATAACCGTGCGCCGGGTGATGCCGTCGAGGAAGCAATCCGGCGTCGGCGTGTGCAGTTCCTCGCCCTTGACGAAGAAGATGTTGGCGCCGGTGGATTCGGCGATGCGGCCGCGCCAGTCGAGCATCAGCGCGTCGGCATAGCCCATGCGCTCGGCGCGGTGCTTTTCGATGGTGCAGATCATGTAGAGACCGCTGGCCTTCGATTTTGACGGGATGGTGCGCGGATCGGGGCGGCAATATTCCGCCATCGTCAGCCGGATGCCCTTCAGCCGCTGCTCCTTGTCGAAATAGGTGCCCCAGTACCAGGAGGCGACCGCGACGTTGATCTTATTGTTCTGCGCCGAAACGCCCATCTGCTCGGAGCCGCGCCAGGCGATCGGGCGGACATAGCCGTCGATGATGGCGTTGGCGCGCACCGCGTCGCGGCAGGCCTGATTGATCTCGGCGACGCTGAAGGGAATCTCGAAGCCTAGAATTTTCCCCGAATTATGCAGCCTTTCGGTGTGCTCGTTCAGCTTGAAAATCTCGCCGCCATAGACGCGCTCGCCCTCGAAAACGGTGCTGGCATAGTGAAGGCCGTGCGTGAGCACGTGAAGCTTGGCATCGCGCCAGGCGACCAGCTCGCCATTCATCCAGATGAAGCCATCACGTTGATCGAAGGGTTCTGCCGTCATAATTTCCTCCAGCGGCGGGCATAAGCAAATGGCCGATCATCCGGCGGACGCCGGACGGGCCGATTGAGACCTTCGCCCCAGCGCTTCTGTTTCTTCGGGGCGGAAAAATCGTCATTTTTGCGAGGTTAGTCTTGCTCCGCCTAACAAACAAGCGCAAATATGTCAACATGGCTGACATAATTCCAGCGGCGTACCGGACTGTGCCCGGTGATGGGCCGGATGGCGATATTCGCGAGGACGGACGGGCGGGGGCGGTGCCCGACGACGTCTATTGGTATGTGGAGGCGCTGTTCTTCGCCTATCGCGATTTCACCAGCGATGCCGACCGCATCCTCAACGAGATCGGCTTCGGGCGCGCGCATCACCGCGTGCTGCATTTTGTCCACCGCTATCCGGGAATGCGGGTGGCCGATCTGCTCGAAATCCTCCAGATCACGAAGCAAAGTCTGGCAAGAGTGCTGCGCGAGCTGATAAAAGAGGGCTATGTCGCGCAGCGTTCGGGAAAGGCCGACCGTCGCGAAAGGCTGCTTTATGTCACGGAACAGGGCGGCGTTCTGGCGCATCGCCTCGCCGCGCCGCAGCTTTTGAAGATCGGCGAGACGCTTGGGCCGCTGGGCGCGGACGGGCGCGCGGCGGTGGCGCGTTTCCTCGCCGGCATGATGGCCGGCAGCGGACGGCCGCCGATGCCCGGGCAGGCGACGCCGCCGTGGACCGCAAGACCGGGACGTCAGATGAGGGGCGAATGAGCGAGCACTTACAGGGCGCAGGCGCCGCGTCGGCGGTACCCGGATGACGCGCCGCACATCCTGGTGGTGGATGACGATCAGCGCATTCGCGATTTGCTGGCGCGGTTCCTCCAGGAGAGCGGCTACAGGGTTTCCACCGCCGAAGACGCCGCGGCCGCGCGCGCCAGCATGCGGGGCCTCGCCTTCGATCTGATGATCCTCGACATCATGATGCCGGGCGAGACGGGGCTGTCGCTGGCGCAGGATTTGCGCACCCATTCGCAAATTCCCATCCTGATGCTGACGGCGCGCACCGAGGCGGACGACCGCATCGCGGGCCTGGAAATCGGCGCCGACGACTATATGCCCAAGCCCTTCGACCCGCGCGAATTGCTGCTGCGGATGAAGAATATCCTCAACCGGCGCGTCCAGGTGGCGGCCGGTCCGCAGGAGATCAGCTTCGGCAAATTCAGCTTCCATCCGGTGCGCGGCGAATTGCGCGCCGACGGCGAGGCGATCAAGCTGACCGAAATCGAGCGCAATCTGCTGCGCCATTTCGCGCTGCGCCCCGGCGTTGCCGTCGACCGCGAAGACCTCGCCAATCTGTCCGGCCATGACAGCGAGCGCGCGGTCGATGTGCAGATCAACCGCCTGCGCCGCAAAATCGAAACCGACCCCGCCAACCCCGCCTATCTGCAAACGGTGCGGGGTCGCGGCTACATCTTCTACGCCGATTGATGGCCTCGATCACCCAACATGAGCCGGCCGTACCGCTGCGCGTCGCCCACAAAGGGCGGCGATGGCTCAAAACGCTGAGCGGCTACAGCACCATCCTGCTGCCAAAGGGCCTCTATGCGCGGGCGCTGATCATCATCATCGCGCCGATCGTGCTTTTGCAGTCGGTGCTGGTGTTCGTCATCATGGAGCGGCACTGGGATTATGTGACGCGCCGGCTTACGGCGGCGACGGTGCAGGACATCTCGATGCTGATCTCCATGTACGAGGCGTATCCGGAACCCGCCACCACCGTAAAGCTGACCGACATGGCGCGCGACGAGCTTGGGCTTGTCGTGCAATTCGTGCCGGACGGCCAGCTGCCGCCGCCGGGGAACCGGCCGTTTTTCCGCTTTCTCGACCGCACCCTGTCGAAGACCATCCGCGACCGTATCGACCGGCCGTTCTGGATCGACACGGTCGGCGCATCCAGCCATGTCGATATCCGCATCGATCTGGGCGGTGCCATCATGAAGGTGCTCGTGCGCCGCAGTCAGACCTATGCGTCCAATACGCATATTTTCCTGATCTGGATGATCTCGACATCGCTCGTCCTGCTGACGGTGGCGGTGCTGTTCCTGCGCAATCAGATCAAGCCGATTCTGGCGCTGGCACAGGCCGCCGAATGTTTCGGACGCGGGCAGCCGGTGCCCGAAAGCTTCAGGGTGCGCGGCGCGCGCGAGGTGCGGCAGGCCTCGCTCGCCTTCATGGAAATGCGCGACCGCATCGAGCGGCATGTGGTGCAGCGGACGACGATGCTGGCCGGCGTCAGCCACGATCTGCGGACGGTGCTGACCCGGTTCCGGCTGCAGCTCGCCATGCTCGGCAACAGCCCGGAAGTGGCGGCGCTCGTCTCCGATGTCGACGAGATGCAGCATATGCTGGAGGACTATCTGGCCTTCTCCAAGGGCGGCAGCGGCGAGGAGGCGGTGCAGGCCGACGTGTTCGCGCTGCTGAAGGAGATCCACACCGCCTTCAAGGGCACGCCGGGCAAGCATGTCGTCGCTGAACGCGCCCGATCATCAGTTCCTCGCCACCATTCGCCGCAATGCGTTCAAGCGCGCGGTGATGAACCTGGTCGGCAATGCCACGCGCTTCGCCAGCGAAATTTCGATCACGGCGGTGATGTCGCGGCACAATCTGGTGATCACGGTGGAGGACAATGGGCCGGGCATCGCGCCGCAACTGCGCGAGGCGGTGTTCCGGCCGTTTTACAGCCTGGACAACGCCCGCAATCAGAATGTGAAGAGCACCGGACTGGGCCTGGCGATCGCGCGGGACATCATCCGCGCCCATGGCGGCGAGATCCATCTGGGCGAGAGCCGGGTCGGCGGGCTCAAGGCGACGATCCGGATGCCGCTCTGACGCAAAGGTCCGTTAGACGGAAACGCTTGTCGCCCTAGCCATTCGAATCCGGGACCAATGCGGTCGCCGCGCCGCGTCAATCCGGGTGGGGTTAGGCTCCCGGATTGCCACTTCGCGCTGTCCGGGTTGACAGAACATCCAAACGCGCCCGCGAGACTTTCGCGCGCGGCCGGGCGCGGACCACGGCAACCTCTGGAGGCTCTTTCAATTCGGCCAAAGCCGCGCTTCGCCGAACGGCTCAAAGCCCTCCGGCGAGAATGTCGGAGACGGCCTGCTTTCGTGCTGCGGCTGGAGGCGCTTCCTGTGGCGGGATTTTCGCAATGAGGTTTTTACCAGGCGCTCGCCGCACATCACGCCGAGGGGGGCTGCTTTTCTTCTCTTGAGTGAAACCCGGCCAGGCGCCGGCGGGCGTTCCTCCGACGTCCGGTAGCGAGTGCGTATAAACGTCCCGGATTTCATCCTGCGGCTGTGCATCGTCGCGCGATGCGAGCGGGCCCATGCTGGCTGTCGATTGTTGCTGATCGTGCGCCAGCGCCTGCCGGATCGCGTGCTGGCGGAACAGCGCCGAGATCGCATCTGCGCCGCCTCTCCTCGCTTCCGCTTCGGGCAGGAAACCCTCAACGCCCGCAGGCGGCCTTCGGTCAATGAACGGGAGCGCAGCAACGCGCGGGCGCCCATCGTGACTTCTTTGAATTGATGGCGCACCCCAGCGGGCCGCGTCAGCTTGCGCCGGACGGGCCTCTTCCCCCTTATGATCTTCGAAAAGAGGGCGCGTTGTGACCTTTTCCTCATGCGGCGGCGTGGCTTGATGCGGCGACGTGGCTTCGGGCTCGGCCAATGGCGGCTCTGTCGCTGGTGGCGGGGAGGGTGCCGCCGTTTGCGTCTCCGGACCTGCCGGAGCCAAAGCGGCGGGTGCGGCCACCGCCGTTTTATTCTCACCCAGCTGATTGAGCTGCCGCCCAGCGCTCTTGAGATGCTCGGCTTGCGGCGTCGTCACTGTGGGCGCCGCCTGTTGCTGTTCCTGGGCGGCGGGCTCCGGCTTTACGTCCGGCTCAGCCTTTGCGTTCGGCTCAGCCTTTGCGTTCGGCTCCGCGTTTGCGTCCGGCTCCGCCCGAGGGGCGGCCACGGGCTCTGGCCCGGTGTCCGCAGCTTCGCCGGTATTCTCCGGCGGCGCTCCGATGGCGCCGCCTTCAGGCAGATCGCTGCCGGCGGCGTCGGCGGGAAGCGATGCCTGCTTGCCTGGGATGTCGCGGACGGGTGCTTGGCCTTCAGCCGGTGCGGTGCCCGTTGCACTGGCGCCCTGGGCGCCTTCCTGCGTCACGGGCTGAGCTGTTCCGCTGTCGGCCTTCGCCAGCTCCTGTTCGGCGTCGGCGGCCGGGGCGGCGGCGGAGCGCTTATCGCCGGGCGAGGGCGTGGCGAGCAATTCGGTCCCGGCGGCAGCGGGCGCGTCCTCGGCGCCCTCCGCGATGCTGCCGCCTGAAATCGACTTTCAGTCCGGGCGTGGCGGGCTGGTCTGCGTCCAATCTCTCGCTGCTTTTCGGGCCGGTCTTCACGGCGATCTCGACCCGCCCGATTCCGTCCTTCGTCAGCACCGCGTGCCACACCGCGCCCAGCACACCCACCGCGAGCAGCAGCGCGATGGCGGCGGCGGCGTAAAACCGGAAGGCGTAGCGGCGAAACTGCCGCTTGGCCTCGAATTCGGGCGTGACTTCGCCGTCATTGCCGATCTCGCCCTTATCGTAGCGGGCGCGTTTTTCGGCATCGCTCAGGATGCGGTATGCGGTCGACACCTTCTTGAAGGATTCCTGCGCCTCGTCGTCGCCGGGCTTGACGTCCGGATGCAGCTTCTTGACCAGATTGCGGAAGGCGCTGCGGACCTCTTCCGGCTTGGCGGCGCGGGTGACGCCCAGCACCGTATAGAGATCTTCGACGGCTGCCTGCTCGGGTACGGGATAGTCCAGATAGAGGTCGTCCTCCAGCTCGGGAAACCAGGAGGCTGGCGGCATGAGCGCGGCGGGAAGCAGCGTGCTCGCATCGCCGTGCGCCACCGCGATCTGGTCTTCGGTCATGTTGCGCGCATTGGCGAAACTGGCACCGGTCATCAGCGCGCTGTCGAGGACCGCCTTATCCAGATCCGCATGATCGACGGTCGCGTCGGTGAGGTCGGCGCCAGCAAGGTTGGCGCCTTCGAGGCGCGCATGCGCCAGATCGGCGCCGGCGAGATTGGCATCTTCGAGATCGGCGCCCGTAAGCGTGGCATAGCGCAAAGCGGCACCGGCAAGATCGGCGCCCCGCAGATTGATCGGGCCGCCGGTCGCGGGCCCAAACTGCCGCTGGCTCAGGGAAAGATTTGCATCCGTCAGGTCAGGAACGATGTCGGGATTTTTTTCGCGCCACGCGTTCCATGCCTTGGCGCCCTGGCAAAGCGTCTCCAGATCATTGGGATTTGCCACAACCTATGCTCCCCCACGAGCAAACTTCGTTAAGTCTGAATGGCAGGTACGGGGACCGATTGCCAAGGTTCCATGGCCAACGAGGCGTTTATGAGGCGCGCTGCTCGCGTATCGCGAATAGCAGTGGAAAAGCCGCCGAACTGTCCATAACTCTTCAGGGGGCGGCACTCCATGGCCTCTTTGGATCTCGCTTTACCGTCAAACTCATGAGTCAACACCTTCAGGTGGCCGATCAGTGTCGAAAAAAATGGCTCCGAACGCAATAGACGGAATTACGCAATTGAGGCCCCAGCGCACTCGAACGGTGCGTTTGCGGGAAGGATTTGTAAAAATATCACGGCGGCATCGGTGCCGGCGACGTGCCGCCGAAGGCCGCCGGGGGTTGTGCCGGCGCGGTCTAACGGAATTTTAGGGGCTTCTGGCCGACACTGCGCATTCAGTGGCGGCGAGCCGAACCCATGATCGAAGAAGAATTGCCCGGATACAATGAGACCGCCTTCTTTCAGGAGGCCATCGATTGCCTGCCGTACGGGTTTGCGGTGCTAAGTGCGGAGTTTCTGCCGCTTCATGTCAATCGAACCGCGCTGGAGGCGTTCCCGGCCTTTTATCGCGGCGTGGAGCTCGGTCTCTCCTACCGGGAAGCGATTTTCGAACTTGTGCGGACCACATATCCGGCGGCGTCCGAGGAGGAATGCTGGCAGATCACCGATATGCGTGAAGCCGTGCTTGCCTCGGGCAAACGGGTGGACATCGAAGCCGCAGACGAACGCATCTTCGACATCGTCTTTCGTCCGATGAGCGGCAACCGCTATGTCGCCATTTCCGTCGATGTGACCGCGGAGCGGCGCTTGGAGAGGGAGCTGGACGCGGCTAGCGCGCGCATCGAAACCATCCAGCGTACCGAACTCGGCCTTCGTCGCCAATCTGAGCCATGAGATCCGCACGCCGCTCAACGGCATTCTCGGCATCGCGCGGGAGGTCGAGCGGGGCCGCCTCAGCGACGAGGAGCAGCGCGAGCACGGTCAGGTTATCGTGGCCTCCGCCAGGGCGCTGAAGACACTGCTGGAAGACGTTGCCGATCTTTCCAAGACCGAGGCGGGCCAGATGACACTGGCGCCGACGGATGAGGAGCTGGGCTCTTTTCTTGCCCAGCAGCACAGGCAATGGCGCACGCTGGGCGAGGAAAAGCTGCTGAGCGTCAGCCTGGATATCGCGGAGGATCTGCCCCGCCGGCTGCGCTTCGATCCGGTCCGGCTGGGACAATGCGTCTCCAACCTCGTCGGCAACGCCATAAAATTCACCGAACGCGGCAGTGTGACCATCACGGCATCGCGCTACGACCACCCGGATGGCGTCGGCCTGCGCATCGAGGTGGCCGATACCGGCATCGGCATGAGCGCGGATAAGATCGAGAAGCTTTTCGTGCCCTTCGTTCACAGGGAAAGCACGTTCTCACGCCGCTTCGGCGGTACCGGGCTTGGCCTGGTGCTGACGCAGAAACTCGCCGAGTTGATGGGAGGCGAGCTTACGGTCGCGAGCGAACCGGGGAAGGGCTCGGTTCTGACGCTGACAATCGTTGCGGGGGCGGTGAAGGATCCGGGGTCGCACAATGTCGCCTCCTCCGGCCGATGCCGCGCGCGAGGCAGCGGAAGCGCCGGCGTCCGCCAAGAGAACGCGCGTGCTGCTGGTTGACGACCATCCGCTGAACCGCCGCGTCGGACGGCTCTATCTGGAACCGGAAGGTTTCCTCGTTTCGGAGGCGGTCAACGGGCAGGACGCGCTCGACCGGCTGGCGGAAAAGGAATTCGATCTCGTCCTCATGGACGTGCATATGCCTGTCATGGACGGACTGGAGGCTCTGAGCCGCATTCGAAGCGGTGACACCGCCTTCCGCAACATTCCCGTGATCGCCTTCACCGCCGATGCGATGAGCGGCGACAGGGAGCGTTACGTCGCCGAGGGGATGAACGGCTTCATTCCAAAGCCGATCGAAAAGCGCGACCTGCTGGCCGAGATCGGCCGGATTCTCGGACTGCCGTTCGTGGAGGCGGCGGAGCGCCGTATAGCGGCCCCGCCATGGCGGGCCGGCGGCGTTGCAGGTGCGCAGCTCTATGCGATAGCCGGTCCGGATGCCGCCTTCGCGGCGGCGGACGCCTTCGTGGCCTCCGCGTCCGCACGCGCCGCTTCCGCCACGGTTTGCAGCACGCTCTCGATATTGTCGAAAATCCAATAATGGCCGGCGGTCTCGATGCGCCTGACGCTGCAATCGCGGATCGATGCGCCAAGTTGGAGCGAGGCGCCGATGGACACATTGCGATCGGCCATGCCCTGCCACAGGAAGGCGGGCGCCCGGATGTCCGCCAGCGGAATATTCCAGGGCCGCGAGAAGATGCCCATATCCTGCATGCTGGCGCCGATGCCCGGCCGGCAGCCCTCCGCTACGCCGAGCAGCAGATTGTGGCGCACTTCGCTGCGTGAGAGGATCCTCCGGTCGGAGGGCGAGGCGCGGCCCATGATGAAGGCGTAGATGGCGTTCGGCGCGTAAAGAAATGCGTAGCGGCCGATGCCGAAAGCGGCGGCGAGCAGCGGCGGCAGGCGCGGCGCGATACGGAAGGCAAAGAAATGCCCCACGCCGATGGATGCGGGCTTCTCCGCCCCGGCCATCGGGCCGACCGGATTGACAAGGCCCACCGCCGTGACGCGCTCGGGCAGCAATGCGGCGCATGCCGCTGCGTAGGGGCCGCCGCCCGAAACGCCGGCCACCGCAAATCGCTCGATCGCCAGCGCGTCGGCGAAATCTGCGATGTCGAAGGCGTAGCTCGCCAGCGTGCGCCCCGGCTGGTAGGTGGAAATGCCGAAGCCCGGCCGCTCGGGCGCAAGCAGCCGCACACCGAGCGCGGCGGCAACCGGATGCGCGATGCGGAACATCAGCCGCGAGCCGGGCGTGCCGTGAAAGCCGAAAACAGGTGTGCCGGAGGCGTCGCCATATTCGGCGTAGCCGAGCAGCCTGCCATCGGGAAGGGTGATGGCGAGATCGGAGCGCGGCGCGGGCGAGGACGCGATGTCTTGCATGTCCATGATCGGGTTGGCTTACGCGCGGCCTTGGTCGCATGGGCGCGGATCAGGCCGATAGATAGGCGATCATGGCGGCCTGCACAATGGACGCCCAAGGTGCGAAAGGCTTAGGGTGCGGGCGGCGACGACAGGATGCGCGCGGACCCCATGCAGGCCCGCGCGCAAATGACGGGCTTATTGAGGCGCGGGCGTGTTCGCCGGCGCCGTTACGGAAGGCGTGCTGTTGAAGGTTACCTGAACGCTTCCATAACCGTAATAGGCGAGAACGCCGAATATGATGGCAAAGATCAACGCGGTGACGAAGGCGTTGACGATGCGGTTGGTGAAATTGAGGCTGTTGCTGATCCAATCGACAAAAAACACCACGACCGCCGCGATCAGCACCGGCTCCAACCAGAAATATTGTGCAGGTAAGAACATCTCGATCCCCCCTTTATGTCTGTCATCAGACGTTTGACTCTGCGCGCCCCTTATAGCAGGTCTCCGCGGGCGCGTTAACAAATCCTTGAAGGTCTCGTGATCGGCGAGGGCCCTGATCCGCGAAAACGCCCAGGGCTCGGCGAAGTTCCGGCTCAGGCCGCTCGGCAGGGCTTTTTAGACTCCAGCGCCGCGCTGGCACACCCCCGATTTTGTAACTTTCCATCCCGCCCGTGAACCACCTGCGTCCCTGCGGCGACAACACCCGCAGGAGGCCGCTGCATACCGCCCGGCCCTGACCCCAGAGGTGCCCTATGTTCGACTGCGCCGAAATACAGGCGACCTGCCGCCGGATCGTGCGGCTGCCCGCTCTCAACTCTCTCTCTCATCCGCCAGGAGGCCAGTGCATCCCGGCTGAACCTCCCCTGCGGCGGCCCCGCCCGGTTTTGCGCCTGCTCGCCCAGGCCGGGCTGATGCTGGCGCTGATGGCGCCGCTGTCCCAGGCCCGCGCCCAGGAGCCGGTGCTCGGCCGGGGCGACGCCGTCGTCACCGGCTTTGCCGGGATCAAGCCGGCGGATGCGCCGCTCAAGCCAGGCGCCAATCCGATCGACGAGTTCTTCATCGATGTGAACGGACCCTCGGCGCAGATCCTCTCGCTTGCCGTTCCGGGCGGCGCGCCCGCCGGGCAGCTCATCTCCCCACCGGCCAAGCTGCAGCTCAAGGCAAGCCAGATCGGCCAGGTCTTTGCCGCCGCGCTGGATGACGGCCAGGGCGCCAAGGTGCCGAACATCTATCTCGGCGCGACTTCGGCCTATGGGCTGAACATCGTCGTACCGGATGCCGACGGCAATGGCTGGCCGGAGCGCGTCAAGACGGGCCAGCCCACGGCCCAGTGGATGACCGGCCAGTTCGGCGTCGATCTCGGCGGCGGTCCAGGCTCCATCTACAAGGTGGACGGCCAGACGGGCGCGGTTTCGCTGTTTGCGACGCTGCCCGGCAATAGCGGCCCCGGCATCGGCGATATCGTCTTCGACGCCGCGAGCCGGCAATTCTTCGCGTCCGATCTCGACACGGGGCTGATCCACCGCCTCGGCAACGGCGGCGACATCATCGACAGTTTCGATCATGGGGTCGCGGGCCGTCCGGCAAAGGGGCTCGCCCCTGTTTCCGATGACGGCCGGCAAGCCAATATCGAGAATGGCGACTTCAACAGCGATGACCCCGCAAGCTGGGGCTATACGCAGGACGAGCGCCGGGTGTATGGCCTCGCCATTCATGATAGCCGGCTCTATTACGCGGCCGGCGGCCAGATCTGGTCGATCGGCATTTCCGCCGAGGGCTTCGCCAAGGATGCCCGCTGGGAGCTGGACGCCAAAAGCGATGGCCCGATCACGGACATGCTGTTCGACGGTCAGGGCCGGCTCTACCTCGCGCAGCGCGGGGCTCAGCGCGCCAGCTACGATTATTCGGTGTTCGCGGAGCCGGAGAAAGCGGCCGTCATGCGCTACGTGCGCGAGACGCCCGACGATCCCTCGACCGAAAGCGCGTGGGTGGCGGAACCCGACAGCTACGCCATTGGCTTGCCGCCGGAGCACAATCATGCGGAAGGCGGCATTGCGCTGGGCTATGCGCATGACGAGACCGGCGCATTGCGCTACGGCGCCTGCGGCGAAACGCTGTGGTCGACCGGGCACCGTCTGCGCCAGAGCGCCATCGCGGAAGGCGGCGAGGGCGAAGGCGAAGCTGACGTGCATGGCCTGCAAGGCAATGCGGCTTCGCTGGTCCGGCCGCAAAACGTGCCGCCGCAGCAATCCTATTTCGCCGATTATGACGGCTTTTTTGGCGATGCCGCCAAGGCCGGCCATATGGGCGATGTGGAGATCTGGCAGCCTTGCGACGGTGCGCCCGCGCAGACCTTCGGCGAATTGCCGCCCGGCATTGTCCCGCTCGGCGACGTGCCGCCCGAAGGGGAGCCCGACGATTGGCCCTATGATGATTTCGAGACCAATCTCAAGCTCACCAAGCGCGCGACGCCGCACACCTGCCTGCCCTGGGTCAACGGCTGGCTGTGCAAATACACCATCCGCGTCACCAATACCGGTCCCGATAATTTCTTCGGCCCCATCGTCGTCGACGACCGGCTGCCGGGAACGCCTGCCGGCGCAATCATGGGCTTTTCGCCGACACCGCCCTGGCATTGCTGGGTCACCGGGGCGGACGAACGCCGCTGCCGCCGTCTGGGCGTGTTCCTTGCCGCCTCAGGTGGAAGCGTCGATCTGACGGCCTATATCTGGGTGCCGAAAGCCAAGGACCGCTGCCGTCTGCGCAATGCCGCCGAAATTCATCGCCCGGCCGGCGGGACCCAGTGGAACACCGATCCCTCGGACGACGCCGATGACGCAACCGCGCTGATCCCCGATCCCGATTGCAAGGATCATCCGCAGAGAAGCGACCTGAAGATCGAGAAGCGCGCTTTTTCCTGCTTCCGGTGGCAAGGGCAAATACGCTGCGGCTATCGGGTCACGGTGGAGAATCTGGGGCCCGGTGCCTATAGCGGCGACATTGCGGTCGACGAAACCATCCCGCCCGGCACGACGCCGATCTTCAGCGGAAACGGGTGGGGCTGCATCGGCGGAGGCACTCACTATACCTGCACCTATCAGAACGCGAACCTGCCTGTTAATGGCACGAAATCGTTTTTCGTCCGCCTCGACTTCACGGCGGCGCAGGCGAAGGAGATGCATTGCAAGGTCCGCAATCACGTCAAGATCACGGAGGCGCCTGGCAACACACCGAAGAACACGGATCCGAGCAACGACATCGCCGACGCAGTCGGCATCGTCCCGGACGAGATCTGCAACAAGCCGCTCACATCCAACCTGCGCATCTCCAAGAAGGCCAGCCCCACGTTCTGCGAGCGGAGCGGCAGTGACTGGTGGTGCTCGTACCTGATCCGGGTCTGGAACACGGGACCGGGCAAATATGATGGCCCGATCACGGTGGAGGAAGCGCTTCCCGCGCAGCCGGTCGACGCCACCTGGAACCTGGGTTGGACCTGCACCGGCCTGGGCGGCAATGGCGCCGAGTGCAAGCACGGCAATGTCAGCCTGAACACGAACCAGTCGCGGTGGCTGTCTCTGAAAGTGAAGTTCTCCGGCGCCGATGTGCGGGCGAAGAACTGCCTGATGCCGAATGTGGCGAAGATCACCGACGCCGCGCCCGGCTCGCCCAAGAACAGCAATGCCGGTGACGACATCGCGGGCGACACCGCGAAGGTTCCGGCCTGGTTCTGCCATCAGCCGCCGCCTGAGCCGACCGACCTTGAGCTGATCAAATGGGGAGCGCAGGCCGTCGGCTGCAACGCGGAGAACGGCAAGTGGAGGTGCCCGTGGGTCGTCAACGTGAAGAATGTCGGCAACGCCAATTATCACGGCAAGATCGTCGTGAAGGATTGGTTGCCGGCCGGAGTCTCCGGCGCCACCATGCAGGAACAAGGCGGCGTCTGGGCCTGCGACAGCACGACGTCGCCCGTCACCTGCACGCATCCGCAGATTGACCTCGCGGCGGCTCAAACGGTGTTCCTGCAGATGTATGTGTTCGTCGATCCGAGCAAATATGATGGCTGCTCGCTGACGAACACCGCCAAGATTCTGCAGGCTCCGGGCGGCAGCGTGCAGAATACCAACGCCGGCAACGATCAAGGTCAGTCGACGTTGACCTTCCAGCCGCTCCTGGCGAATGGCAAGTCCTATTGCTATACGCCAGTGCCTAACACGGCGTGCCCGCCCGGCTTCCGCTGGGGCGGCGACAGCTGCGACCGGATCGGCACGGGCACGCCCCCGCCGCCCCGCACATGCCCGCCCGGAACGGTGGGCGACTATCCGGATTGCGATCCGGTCGGGCAGCATTGCCCGGAAGGAACGGTCGGTGACTACCCGAATTGCCGGCAGGTCGAGCAGCATTGCCCGCGCGGTACGGTCGGCGACTATCCGAACTGCCAGCCGATCGGCGATGATGGTGACGATGACGACCGGGATTGCCCGCGCGGCCTGGTCGGCACATACCCGAACTGCCATAAGCCCGGCGGTTCGACACCCGAATGCACGGATGGACGCGTGCGTCGCGGCAGCCAATGCGTCTGCCCCGGCAGTCTGGTGTGGAATGGCGATCGTTGCGTTCGCCGCCAGTGCCCCGAGGGCATGCGCGGGAGGTTCCCGAACTGCCACAAGGTGATCGTCGAACCGAAGAAGTGCAGAGCAGGCACCTTTGGGCGCTGGCCGAACTGCAAGACGATCGAGAAGAAGCACTGCCCGCCGGGTACGGTCGGCAAATATCCGCGATGCCGGAAAATCGAGCGTCATTGCCCGGACGGCATGGTCGGCCGGCCGCCCCATTGCCGCTTCCTGAACCGGGAGAAGCAGTTCCGGGAACGGCCTAATCTCTTCCGGAAGCCGAATTTCGGAAATCGGCTTCAGCAACGTCAGAACTTCGGACGTCAGCGATAGCGCTCTCGAAGGGCCGGGCTTTGTCCCGGCCCTTCTCCGTTTACGTGCCGCCGCACGGTTGTTCTGTCGCACCGGACGACGCGAAGCGGAGATCGGCGGCCCAATCCCACCCCCTCGAACCGCCCCGACGGCATCGGTCCCCTTCTCGAATGGCCGGGGCGACCGTCGTTTGTATCCAGACCGCCTTGCGCTAATCCAGCGGCACCTGCAATTCGCGCGGGGCGCCGTCTTCGATCCCGTCGAACAGGACGAGCACTCGCAACATGCCGTTCCCCGCGCTCAGCACTGTGAGGGCTTCGGCTTTGGCCAGTGCAGGCTCGTCATCCTCTTCGCCCGGCGCGCCCTGCACAGGCTCCAATTCCGCCAGCAGCTTGGGCTTGCCGGGTTTGCCCGGCTCGGCGAGGAACAGCCGGTAGGGGAGCGGCTGGTTCTGCGCCGGACCGGCCAGCACCAGGAGCCGCCCGTCGGGGAGGCTCGCCAGATCGCGAATGCCCATGCTCTTGCCGAGTTCGATGGGTATGACCTGCGGCTTGACGCGCGCCGGCTCGTGTCCGGGAGCGAACAGATCGGCAAGATCGGCGGCGACCAGATAGGCCTCGTCGCCGAAGGCGGGCGCGCGCAGGCCCACGAGCACGCGGTTGCCGTCCACGGCCAGCCCCTCGATATTGAGGCCGTTCTCCTCTTCATCCAGGCTTTTGCCGAAGAAGCCGCCCACCCGGTCCGCATTCGCCAGATAATCGGAGAGCCTGTAGGTCGTCTCGACGGCGTCCGGGCCATCGGGGCGGCCTTCGCCATCGACGCGGATGCGCGCCAGCATGAAGGACGACAGGCGGAATTCGGCGCCCTTGCGGCTGCAGCCATGCGAGCCGACGACGTAGAAATAGGGCGCGGCATAGGCGACGCCCTCGCCGTCGAATTCGTTGAACCGGCCTTCATTGACCGGACAATCCGTCTCCGGCGGGGTGCCGAGCGTCGCATCATCGGGCTCTTTGCCGTTCAGGGGGACAATGTCGCCCACAGTCAGCGTTTGCTTGTCGAGGATGCCGAATTGCGCGTGGCGGCTCTCATCGTTGACGAAGAGGCAAAGCTGGCTGCCATCGGCCCGGGGCGGCATGCACGAAACCCCGCTGAGATCCCTGCCGGTTGCGCCCTTCTTGCCCTGGAAGTCGCCGACGACCTGCACACTGGTCTCTTTGGCTTGAGCGGCCATGGTGCTGCCTCCAATCTGCGCCGCCATCAGGACGGCTATTACGCTTGCGAAAGAGCGGGTCATCTTGTGGATCAAATCCTTCTGCTCGCCGCGCCAGATGACAGCGAATACCGCCCCAATTCAGCCGCGCAGCTGGCACATCTTCCGGGACAGACCGGCAAATGTTAATACACCCGTGTATAAAGGTTTGGCTCGGGGCTCGGTTGCAACAGGAGACGCGCGTGAGACATATTCTTAAGGCATGGGCGATCGCGGTGCCTGTCGCATTCGGCATGCTCGTGCCGCTCGGCATGGTCCCTGCGGCGCGCGCGCAGTCGGAAGACAGCGCCGAGAAAGAGCGCCAGCTCGGCGCGATCGTCGGCGAGACGATCACGGCCTCGCGCCTGCCGGAGGTCTATGCCGATATCCGCCGCGTGCTGCGCGATGCCTATCTGCCGAGCATGCGCGACGCCGCCAAGGAAGGCGGGACCGGCAAGCCCGAATACGACGCCGACATCATGCGCAATATCGGCACGATCCTGTCGCTACTGGACTACAGCGTGCGGGCGGCGGATGAGGCCGAACCCTTTCTCAATCAGCACAGGGACGAGATGGTGGCCGATTTCGCGCGGCTGCAGGCCCACTATCTGACGATGCCGGAAATCCAGGCGCTGGGCGAATTGCTCAACCTGCCGGCGATACGCAAGGCCTTCAACGCGCTTTATGCCGGGTCGCGCCTGTTCACCGACTACACCTATCAGGAGCTGAAAAGTTATTATGAGATGACGGCGTGGTTTCGGGACCTGAACATCAATACGCAGAACAATCCGCTCGCCCAGCCGGATGCCAAGACGCCGTCGCCCGATCTGGTCGGTAAGGCGCAAAGCATCATCAACGACTTCCTGCGTGTCTCGCGCGTCGACGAAATGGTCGAGCGGGTGACACGGTTCATGAAGGAGGTGCAGCTTCAAAGCGACCTCATTCCGCAAGAGCAGCGCCAGGCTGTCCGGGACGGTCTGGAGAAGTTCGAGTTCTTTTACAATTTGCAGAAATCGATGGTGCTTGCGGTCGGGCCTTCGGCCCTGGCGGCGTTTCTGGACCGTGACAAGCTGGAAAAGCTTCACCTCCTCGTGCTCGCGCCTGTGACGGCGAAAAGCTTCCGCCTGATCGACGAATTCCTGCGTGAGGCGACCTCGTTCTCCAAGGAGGACATCACCTCGTTGCAGAAATTCGTCGATGACGCCAAGGCACGGGGCCTGTTCGGGGAGCGCAGCGCCGAGGATAAAGCGCGCCTAGAGGCGGAAATGAAGACGCTCGCCGAAAGTTGGCGCGACCGCGTCATGGCCAGCCTGACGCCGGAGACGCGCCAGGGGCTGGAGCGGTCGATCGACGAAATCCAGAAGCTGAACAAGGAACAGCAGGACAATGACGGCGGCGATGATGACGTCCCCGCACCCGGCCAGCGGCAATTGTAGACTTAGCGAGCTGCGCGTTTCCGGCTAAACCAGCGTGCCCTAGATCATGATCGCTTCAAACGGAGACGGTCATGATCCGGATTCCTTTGTTTTCGCACGATTTTTCGGGACGATCAGGATCCAGCTCGATGACTTCTCGCACGAGTGCAGAAACTATCTCGCAAACTCGGGGTATGCTTCCACTTTTCGCGATCGTGCTCTAGCGGCGCCGTGCGGCGAGCAGGCGGTTCAGCGTGTCGATGGTGGAATGGTCGGCGCGGCCGTTAACCAGCGCCGGGCGGAAATGGCGCTGGAAGGCGGCGACGACAATCTCCGTGTCCTCGTCGAAGCGGCCGGTCGGCGCGATCCCGTAGCCATATTCGGCCAGCCGATGCTGCAAACGCTCGATCTCGGCGCCCGTAGCGCCCATGGCCAGGCCGGCGTCGCCTTCGATCCGCGCCGGCTCGACCCAGTGGCCCACACCGGCGCCGGCCAGCCGCCCCCAGTCGAATTTCTCGCCAGGGTCCTGTTTGCGGTGCGGCGCCACGTCCGAATGCGCCAGCACGTTGCTGCGGTGCGATGCCGTAGCGGGCCAGGATATCCAGCGCCAGGCTTTCGACCGCCTGCATCTGCGTATCGGGAAACGCCTGATAATGGGGGCCGTGGCCGGGATTGTGGATCTCGATGCCGATGGAGGCCGAATTGATGTCCGTCTCGCCTGCCCAGAACGCCTCGCCGGCGTGCCAGGCGCGCATCGTCTCGCTGACCATCTGAATGATCCGGCCCGTCTCATCGATCAAATAGTGGCAGGAGACGCGCGATTGGGGCGTGCAGAGCCAGTGCAGCGCGCGATCGGCGGACTCCATGCCGGTATAATGCAGCAGCAGGATGTCCGGGCGCCGTCCGTCTTTGCGCGGCTCGAAATTGGCGGCCGGGTGCCAGACCGCGTCAAGAGAGGTGTCGACGCCCATCGGCCGGTCAGCGCTGATATTGGGGCGCGTGGCGTATCTCGTCATAGGCCTCGTTGAGCGCCGCGATCTTCTTGGTGGCGATGTCGATCATTTCCTGCGGCAGGCCGCGTGCGATGAGCTTGTCGGGATGGTTCTCCACCATCAGCTTGCGGTAATGGCGGTGCAGCGCCTCGCCGGATACGCCCGGATCGACGCCCAGAATTTCGAAGGGACTGCGCCGTTCCGAAGTGACGTGACGGGCCAGGATGGCGCGGAATTCCGCATCGCCGATGCCGAAATGATGGGCGACGGTCGCCAGATAGTCGCGCTCGGCCGGGTGCAGGACCTTATCGGCCTCGGCGATGTGGAAAAGCCCCTCCAGGATGTTGTGCAGCATGTCCGGGTCGTCCTTGAACAGCCGCGCCAGCTGCTTGGCGTAGGATTCGAACCCGGCGACATCCTGCTTGGCCATATCGAAGACGCGGGCGACGTTCTTGGCCTCGCCTTCGGGAACGCGGAACACCTCCTTGAAGGCGTGCACCTCGTCCTTGGTCACCGCCCCGTCGACCTTGGCCATCTTGGCGCCGAGGGCGATCACGCCGATGGTGAAGGCAACCTGCTTATCCGGCTCCGATGCGTCGTTTTCGCGGTCGATGACGATATGCCCGGCAAAACCGCCAAGCACCGCGCCCAGCGGTCCGCCGACCGCCAATCCGGCCGCCGCGCCGGCCAATTTTCCCCAGATCGACACTCACTTCACCTCTGCTATGCCGAAAACACACTAGCGCTCCGCGCTCGAATTCTCTTTAAACATGAACCGCGAAGGCATGTTCCGTTAAACAGCTGCCGGTGCGGTCCTTTCGCGACTTTCGCCGCCACGTTGCCGCAGCTTATACGATGTTCGGAGGAAAAATGCAGCGCCACGTTGCCCCAGCCGAGGTCGAAATCGCGCGGAGTGCCACGGAGCTGTCCGGGCTCGTCTCCGGCCTTGTGGGTGTCGTCATTTTTGGGCTGACCTTGCCGATGACGCAACTGGCGCTTGAGGGGTTCGACCGCTATTTCATCGGCATCGGCCGCGCCATTCCGGCCGCGCTGGTCGCGGCGGTGATGCTCGCCGTCTCGCGCCAGCCCGTTCCGCGCAGGCAGGATTGGGGGCGGCTGGCGCTGGTCGCCATCGGCTGCATTTTCGGCTTTCCGCTTTTCGTCACCGCCGCCATGGAGCTTGTGCCCGCCGCGCATGGCGGCGTCATCCTCGCCGTGCTGCCGCTCGCGACCGCCATGGCCGGCGCGCTGATGGACGGTGAGCGCCCTTCCGCAGGCTTCTGGCTCGCCGGTGTTGCCGGATCGCTGCTGGTGCTTGCCTTCGCCGTGGTCGAGGCGGGCGGCTTTGCATTCCAGGCAGGCGATATGCTGCTGGTGGCCGCTACGGTTGCGGCGGCGATCGGCTACGCGCAGAGCGGCGTGCTGGCGCGCCGGCTCGGGGGATGGCAGGTGATCTCCTGGGCGCTCGTGCTGAGCCTGCCATTCTCGCTGGTGGCGGTGCTGGCGCTCGCCGGGCCGGTGAACTGGCACGCGGCGCCGGGCGCTTGGCTCGGCTTTGCCTATGTCTCGCTGATGAGCCAGTTTTTCGGCTTTTTCTTCTGGAACCGGGGGCTGGTGCTGGCGGGCACGGCGAAAACCGGCCAGCTTCAGCTGTTGCAGCCCTTCGTGACGCTGGCCGGCTCCTCCGCGCTGCTGGGTGAGGCGGTTGGCTGGCGGCATGCCGGCTTCGCCCTGGCCGTGGTCGCCATCGTCGCGCTCGGACGGCAATTGCGCGTGCAAAGGATGGTGGGCGCATGACAGCGGCGAACCAGCGGCGCCAATTCGGCAACCGGGCCGCCTACCGGCATTTCCTCCCCATCGTGACGCGCTGGATGGACAACGACGTGTATGGCCACATCAACAATGTGGTCTATTACGGGTTTTTCGACACGGTGGTGAACCGCTATCTGATCGAGGGAGGCTTTCTCGATCTCAAGCACAGCGACATCATCGGGCTGGTGGTCGAGACGGGGTGCCGCTATGCCAAGCCGCTGGCGTTTCCCGAGCCGGTGACTGCCGGTCTGCGCGTGGCGCAAATGGGCACAAGCTCGGTGCGCTATGAAGTGGCGCTGTTTCGGGGCGATGAGGACGATGCGGCCGCCGAAGGGCATTTCATCCATGTCTATGTCGAGCGCGGCACGCGTCGCCCGGTGCCGCTGCCAGAGCCGCTGCGCGCTCTGCTGACACCGCTCCTGACGCGATGATTCATAAGAGATTTGTATAAGTCGGATTTGCTCTTGGGCAAATCCCGAGCGGCTGGTAGCGAGTGCGAGAAGCTTCGCTTACACCGCTATAAATAATGCGGGCTTTACCCCATGGATTGATTTTTTAACAAACCACTAGATATTGATCATGAGCATTTCACAGAACTCAAGCAGACTGGCTCCGTCGACAGACGATATCCGGCTGGAACGAATTGAATTCGATCGCTGGAATTCTACACTCGGCGACGCCCTAAATATGCTTCCGGAGGATGACGATTATCCTCACGCTCTCATCGAGCTGCTTGCCCGGAACGGGGGTGCCCGGCGCAAAAAGATCTGGCTGGTGTGCGAGGATGGAAACCCGGTCGCGGTCGCGCCGCTGCTGAAGACCAACGCGTTCGCCTGGCAGCCGGTGACGCAATATATCGTTCCGGGGGTCGTGGCACCAGCTGCGGAGGGCGGGCTTTTCGCCGCGCTTGGAGGCGCTCGGCCTCACCTTGCGGGTGGCTCTATGGCGAACCGCCTTCGGCCCGCCCGATGGCGCCCGGATCCGCGACATAGTCACGACGCCGACGCATCGGATCAGCTGCGCGGAGGATTTCGAAGCCTATTGGAAAAGCACCGATCTCTGGCGGCATCTGCGATCGGCGCGCAACAAATCCAAGTCGCTGACGCTGAAGGAAAATGCGCCGGGCGCGTCGGATTGGGTAATCTCGAACTGGGCGCGCAAATGGGGCGTTCCGGACGGCGAGACGCAGGATCGGCTGATCACCGCGCGCTTTCTGGAAGAGCGCGGCAAGCATTTTTCGCTGACCCTATGCGAAGGCGACCGCCCGGTTGCCGGACAAACGTGCCTCAGCCATCGGGGCGAGATGGTCGGACAGGCCATCTACAGGGAGGACGACAATAGCGGCGTCGGCAACCGGCTGTTGCATCTGACCTTCTGCTGGGCGAAGGAGAAGGGCTTTTCCACCATCGACATCGGAGGCGGCCACGATTACAAGCGCAAATTTGCGCCGCAAATCGCCGAGCGCCACGAGTTCACCATCGCCACGCCGGCGCGATATCTTGCGCAGCGTGCGGTGAACGGCGTGCGATGGCGAATGCAGCGGCTCGTGGCGCCAAACCCGTAGAGCACCGGACCTTTAACAGGACGCATGACGCCCCCGCACCCACCCGCCTTCGGCCGGAGCCATCTCCCGAGGGGAGAGAGGGCAGCGAGGGGGCGAGCCGCTTATGCGTCTCCGGCGGCAGCCGCCAGTTCCTGGTCGCGGGCGTTGCAGCGTTGCAGCGCGGGGCGCGCTGCGAGCCGGTCGGAATAGGCGTCGAATTCGGGCCGGTGCGGGATGACATTGAACATCATGCCGTAGCGCAGCGCCGAACCCAGCACGACGTCGGCGGCGCTGAACCTGTCGCCGAGCAGATAATCGCCCTGGGATACGGCCCCGGCAACCGTATTCATCACCGAGTCGAAATCGCCGTAGCCCACGGCGCTGGCGGAGACCGGCGGGCGCTGAAAGGCCTTGTCGGCGATGGCCGGCTCGATGCAACTGGGGCTGAAGAACAGCCAGCGCAGATAGGTGCCGCGCGCTGGATCGCCGATGGCCGGAGCAAGCCCGGCGGCGGGAAACGCATCGGCGAGATAGCAGCAGATGGCGGCCGCTTCGGTCACCACCGTATCGCCGTGCTTGATCGCCGGTACCTTGCCCATTGGATTGATCGCGAGATATTCGGGTGATTTGTGCGTGCCTTGCTTCAGGCTCAACAGGTGCATCCGATAGGGGACGCCAAGTTCCTCGAACATCCACAGCACAATGCCGGAGCGGCTGTGCGGGGCGAAATAAAACACCAGATCCTGATCCGCCATCTACGCTCCCTAACCAAAATTGATGAGCCGGCCGCCATGAAGCAGCCGGCCCCAATCCATAGACAATGCCGCTACTGCTTTTTGGTTGCCGGCTCGCCCTTTGCCTCGGCCTCTTCCTTCGCCTTTTTGGCGAGCTCCACCTGTTGCTGGTAGAGCTTGGTAATCAGCCGCTTACGGGCCTCTTTATATTTCTCGTTGTTCACCGGCTCGCCCGCGAGAGCCTTGTCGAAGCCCACCAGCGGCACGGCGACCGCCCTCGTTTTGCCGGTGATATCCATGGCCGCGATGACAATCTTCTTGCCTTTGTTCATTTGCTCGACGAGTGCCGGCGTCGCTTCCGTTTCAGCCGTACAGCCTGCGGGCTGGCACAGCGTGTAATTCAGCTTGACCGGTTCGTTTTCGTCAACACCTAGCCGCGCGCCAGCCATCAGCGCGACACCGAGCGGCACCATCACCATCACGATCTTTTGCGGCTGGCCTTCCACTTCGCGAAGCGCGGCCGACACGGCAACCATACCCGTGGGGTCGAGAGCTTCATAAAGTGTCAGGCAGACACTTAATTTCTTATCCGGCTCCTTGGTCGTCGGCGCCTTTTCGCACAGCTTCAGCCACGCGCTCTGATTGGGATCTCCCGCAGGGGCGGCGGCATCGCCGGAGGCCGCTGGCGCTGCAGCCGGCGCTGGCTTGGCGGCGGCGGGCTTTGCTGCCGGCTTTGCCGCTTTCTTGTCCTCGGCAGAGGCGGCACCGGACGCCATCCCCGCGCCGATCGCCAGCGCCAGGGCCAAAAGACCGGCACGCGCGCCTACTCCCCTACGTGTTACTCGCAGTCCATCCATTGTCGTTGACCTTTCACTTGGCATGCCGGCGCAGGTCTTCATGTTCGAGACCTACGGCTTCCGAACCCCCGATGAGCCGAGCAGAGCGTCGCGGCTCGCGCGCTCCCTCCAGCTTGGGCATGGCAATTACAATGCTCGAATATGGCGTGGAACCATTCAAATACGGCATTCCCATGACGGGGGTGCATCACAACAGCCCACTCCACAGCTCCCCCATGAGAGACAGGCCAGCGGAACGGCCCCTCCCTGGACGGGCTTTACATATCACGCTCTCCCCGGAACGCGATAGCAAAGGGGCATCAGTAAGACAGTTTTCGCACCCGGAAATGTGGTATGGCGGATTGCCGGACCTGGCGATGTGCGCCAGAGAGAGAACGAGGAGGCGATGAAAGGTTTTACTGCCCGGCTGGGCGGCATTCTCATGGCGGGCCTCGCCGCCTGTGCCCAGGCGGTGCCCGCGCCGGCGGCGCCGGCCTACGCCATCGCCATGCATGGCGAGCCGAAATATCCCGCCGATTTCAAGCACCTTGATTATGTCGACCCGCAGGCCCCGAAAGGCGGCCGCGCCGTCTTCGGCGTGCTTGGCTCCTTCGACAATCTCAATCCGCTGATCGTCAAGGGCAATGCCGGGCCTGGGGTTCGCGAATATGTCTATGAGAGCTTGCTGGGGCGCGCCAATGACGAGCCGTTCTCGCTTTACGGGCTGCTGGCCGAGAGCGTGGAGACGCCGGAAGACCGCTCATGGGTCGTCTTCACGCTGCGGCCGGAGGCGCGGTTTTCGGACGGCCAGCCGGTCACGGTGGGCGATGTGATCTTCTCGCTGGAGCTGCTGCGCGAAAAAGGACGTCCGTTTCACCGCAGCTATTATTCCAAGGTGGAGAAAATCGAGCCGGTCGGCGAACGGTCGGTCAAGCTCAGTTTCAAGTCCGACGGCGACCGGGAGATGCCGCTGATCATCGGCCTGATGCCGGTGCTGCCCAAGCATACCGTCGATCCGGCCACATTCGATGTCACGACGCTCGCCCCGCCGCTCGGCAGCGGCCCCTATATCCTGGCATCGGCCGCTCCGGGCGACACGATCCTCTACAAGCGCGATCCGAACTATTGGGGCCGCGACCTGCCGATCAACCGCGGCCGATTCAATTTCGATGAGATCCGCTACGATTTCTATCGCGACGGCAACGGCATGTTCGAGGCGTTCAAGAAGGGGCTGTTCCAGTTCAATCTGGAGAGCGATCCGGGGCGCTGGACGCGGGAATATGAGTTTCCCGCGGTGACGGATGGCCGGGTGGTGAAGGAAAGCGTCAAGACCGGGGTGCCGTCGGGGATGGCGGGCCTGGTGTTCAACACGCGCCGGGCGATTTTCGCCGATCCGCGCGTGCGCCAGGCCATCATCATGCTGTTCGATTTCGAGTGGCAGAACAAAAACCTGCATCACGGCCTTTACGAGCGTACGCAGAGCTATTTCGACGGCTCGGACCTTTCCTCGCATGGCCGCCCCGCCGATGAGCGCGAAAAGCAGCTTCTCGCGCCCTTCCCCTATGCGGTGAGCGCAGCGGCGATGAACGGCACGCTGACGCAGCCGGTGACGGACGGGTCGGGGCGCGACAGGGACAATCTCCGCCGCGCCCTGCAACTATTCGCCGAAGCCGGCTATGAGCTGAAGGACGGCAAGCTGTTCAATGCCGTGACCGGCCAGCGCGCCGGTTTTGAAATGCTGGCGGCAACGCGCGATCAGGAACGGCTGTTTCTGACCTTCGCGCGCGATCTGCTCAAGGCGGGGATCGAGGTTAGCATCCGGCAGGTGGATTCGGCGCAATATCAAGCCCGCAAGACCAGCTTCGACTTCGACATGATCCAGAACAGCTGGTCCGCGTCGCTGTCGCCGGGCAACGAGCAGAGCTTCAGGTGGTCCGCCGAGGCGGCGGATACGGAGGGCAGCTTCAACTATGCCGGCGTCAAAAGCCCTGCCGTGGATGCCATGATCGGGGCGTTGCTGGCCGCCAAGAGCCGGGAGGATTTCGTCGCCGCCGTGCGTGCGCTCGACCGCGTGTTGATGAGCGGTGACTATGTCGTGCCGCTGTATCACCTGCCTGCGCAATGGGTCGCTTATTGGACGGTGCTGCACCACCCGGAGGTGATGCCGCTCTATGGCGTGCAAACGGATTGCTGGTGGATCGATGGGGCAGGGGCGCGGAACGCGGGCGCCCGGTAGGGATGCTAGGACGCCACGCGTTAAACCGGCCAATTTCTGCGGCTTCCATGGCCGCGGGGCAGCGGCTATAGTCCGCCAAAGGCCGGGCGGTACGGGAACCGCAATCCGGCGATCAGGGGGACTATCACGATGCGGCTCACTCCGCCAACCAACATGACTTTCACCATCTCGGTGCTGCTGGCCGTCCTGGCGATCGTCGGGCAGTTCCTGCACATGGTTTCGAACTACATCCCGATCAGCATGTTCTGGGTGGCGATCGTCGCCTATATGGTGCTGTTTCTCGGCAATGTCGTGCGGGGTTTCTAGGCCTTTTACAGCTCCGCCGTATTTTCCGGGCGTAAACTTGGGCATCCGTCCCCCATCACGCACAACGCCAACCTCCCCCTTGGGAGAGGTGAAGGCCACGCCCTCACCGGGGACAGGCTTTGCCAGAACGCGCCGAAGCCGGCGCAGGCGTCAATTCTTCTTGGGGGCCTCGTCGGCGGGGGCTTCGTCGGCGGGCGTCGGCAGGGTTTCATACGCCCCGGCCCCGTCGAATTTCAGATGCAGCGAGGTGTCCTGATCCGATGACGCCCCATAGGAGGTTACGATGAGGGTCATCTCGTTCTGCGTGTCCGCCTCCATGGCGAGATAGGCGTTTTCCAGCTTCTTGTCCGCCGCTTCCTTCACCAGCACCGTCTTGAAGATCTTCGGCGCTGCGGCCTTGCCCTCAAGCGAGAGCAGCTGGACCACGACGTTCGCCTGCTGCGCGCTTTCACCGCCGGTCGTGAGGACCATGGCGCGGTAGACGCCGTAAGAGCCGTCTTTCGACCATGTCCCGCCGCTGACCACCTCGGAGACCTCCGCCGGGACGGTGCCGGCCAGTTTTTCGATGTCTTCCGCAGCGCTGGCCGGGGAAGCGCTCACCCACAGTAAGGCGATGAATGCGAAGCACAGCCCAGTCTTCATGACGCTCCCCCAATTGAAACCGCACAACCCCGAGGCGGACGGCATGGATATGCCGTCTCGCCGGGCTCGTGTCAAAGCCGTTCAATATCGCCGGAGGCTAAAATGCCGAAGGGCTGGTGGTGTTGAACCTGGGATCGCTGAAGACGCGCTCCTTGAAGTTGCGCGGGTCGAGTTCGGGATAGTTGCCATAAGGGCCGTTATCCTGAAGAAACGTTGGGTATTCGTAATCGTAGCGATGGCCGCCGGGCCGGAACACATAGCCGCGAACCTGAGGGTGCCGGTGCGACAGCCTGTAATTCTTGCTGTCGTCGTCACGTTGGCCGTGCTGGTCGCCCGCCATCGCCGCGCTTGAAGCGACCGACATACCCATAACGAGACACAATGCGGTAAGTGCTTTCATGGTGCTTTCCTTTTGGCTCCGGCCAGCGGACGAATATGAAGGTGCTCATTTTCAGAAGGCTATGGTGAAACACCAGGGAATTTTTCAAGTTCCCTGAAAGAGGGGATCTTTTGAGGCCGCATCGGCGGTTACGCGCCTTCCTGAATCTGGCTGGTGAGCAAACGGCGCGGCAGCGGCGCGGCCAGGGCAAGCCGGAATTGCGGCAGCGGCACCCTCAGCCCCCTGAAACGTTGCCGTAACAGCTCGATATGCCCCACCGGCGTGATATAGAGAAGCAGCACGCGCTTGCGCGCCAAGCCGTAATTGACCAGCTTTTCCTCATGATCCCGCGGTATTTCGCCTATCGGCCGTGGATATTGCAGGATTCTTTGGAGCGAGCCGCGCTCGCGGCGCGAAAGCTGGATGGGCGGCATGCTACACAAACCTCGACGAACAAACGGCGTTGACCCGCAAGCCTTGAGAATGCGGCAACCGCGTTAACACTATGCTGACGGGCGTGAAAAGAGACAAGCGATGATCGGCACGCAAGACTACTGGCCCACAGAGATACGCCTTAGCCCCTCAAAGGACCGACTCAGCATCGCGTTCGATGACGGCGAGGCGTTCTCGCTGCCGGCGGAGTTCCTACGCGTCCACAGTCCGAGCGCCGAGGTGAAGGGCCATGGCGGCGAGGACCGCAAGATCCTGGGCGGCAAGCGCAATGTGTTGATTACCGTGATCGAGCCGGTGGGAAACTATGCGATCAGGCTGACATTCAGCGATGGCCACTCGACAGGGATATTCTCCTGGGCCTATCTGCACGAGATGGGCAGCGGCGAAGCGGCGCTCTGGCGGCTCTATCTGCATGATCTGGAACGGCTGGGGCTGCGGCGCGAGCCATGAGAGGAGCAATCGCGTTTCAGCGGATGCACGCGCGCTGCAATCGAAGTCACCGCATCTGTGAGCAAACTGTCGCATTCCTATGATAGGGGTTTTTTCCCACAGCCCGTTGCAGGCAGCCGACGCGGGCGCTGGTACCGAAACACCTCCAGACCGGAACGAATGCGCATCCCATGGTAGACCATCTGCAGGACGAGCAAGGCCCCTTTGGCGGCTATGTCGGCGATATCGTGCTTCCTGATCTCCCCCCCGGCGCCGAAGCGCTCGCGACACGCCTGGTGCAGCGGCTCTATCTGCGGCGCTGGCTGCTGGCGCTCTGCTGCGGCGTCATCGTGATCTTCGTGCTGATCTATCAGCTTCCGCTGGTCCCGGCGGTGTTCGGCATTCTCTCGATCCTGGCGGGTGCCGCCTTCCTGCCGCGCGAAGGCGTGATGCGGCCGGTGGGGCTCAATCTGCGCAGCCTCGACCGTCCCGCCGCCCAGCACACGGTGCGCGGCATCATCGAAGGGCTTCCCGGTCCGGCCATCGTCCTGACCCCGTCGGGCCAGGTGCTGAGCTTCAACCGGCTGGCGCTGGAGTTCCTCGCCAACATCAAGACACAGCAGCATATTTCCAGCTTCATTCGCGATCCGGGCGTGCTGGCCGGCGTCGCGGGCGCCGATCCTGCGGCGCATGCCAGGCAGACCGTCCACTATGAGCAGCGCGTGCCGATCGAGCGGCACATGGAGGCAACGATCAGCTGGATCGCTCCGGCCACGGGCGCCGTGCCGGAACGCGGGGCAGCAATTCTCATCTATCTGCGCGACCTGACGGAGCAGGAGCGGCTCGACCGGCTGCGCTCCGATTTTATCGCCAATGCGAGCCACGAATTGCGCACGCCGCTTGCCTCGGTGCTCGGTTTTATCGAGACGCTGCAAGGCGCGGCACGCAACGATGCCGCCGCGCGCGAGCGCTTTCTGGAGATCATGGCGCGGCAGGCGCAGAGGATGGCGCGGCTGATCGACAATCTCCTGTCGCTGAACCGGATCGAGACGCGTCTGCATCTGCGGCCGCAATCGCGCGCCGACCTGAGCGAGATCGCCGCCCATGTCGTGGCGACGCTGGAGCCGGTGGCGCGGAAGTCGGGTATCGCGTGCCATCTAGATGTGGCCGGTGGAGCGATGCCGGTGCAAGGCGACCGCGACGAGTTGGTGCAGGTGGTCTCCAATCTGGTCGAGAACGCCATCAAATATGGCCGGAGCGGCGGCAATGTTTGGCTGACGATCGAACGCGACCCGGAGCCGGAGGGGACCAAGGCGCTGCTGACGGTGCGCGACGATGGCGAGGGCATCGACGCAAAGGACCTGCCCCGGCTGACCGAGCGGTTCTACCGCGCGCATGAGAGCGGCGGCGACAAATCCGGCACCGGCCTCGGGCTTGCCATCGTCAAGCATGTGATCAACCGGCACCGGGGCGAACTGAAGATCGCCTCGCAGCGCGGCACAGGTTCGGCCTTCACGATCATTCTCGACGAGGCCCCGGACAGCGAGTAGGCGCCCGCGCCGGCCGACCGTTGGCACTCGATGTTGAACGCAAGTCGTCCGATGCGGTTGCCGGTTTACGATTGCAGCGCCATCTCCATCCGCAACCCGATACCGAACCTTGTCTCCGCGACTCCCTTCAATTCAAACCCACATGACCGATAGAACATTTCTGCATGCGGATTGCCTATGACGTGGAGTGCTGACGCGCCGGACTGCCGAGCGTGGGACGCGCAGTATTCGACCAGCGCGCGACCAATACCCTGCCTCCAGCGCGCCGGTTCAACGAACAGACCGTCGAGCTCGGAACCGCCGTCTTCCCGTGGCAACAGAGCGGCGAAGCCGAGTATTCCATCCTCCCCTTCCGCTACGAAGACGAGGTCGTTGATGATCTGCTGCACTGGCAACTCGATAGCGTCCGGGTTGTCCAGAAGCGCCTCCCGGTCGCCGGGGTTGTTCAGCGACGCCCTCAGCTGGAGCGCTTCGAGAATTGTCTTCTCGCATTCCAGCGCGGTCCGAATCGATAGCTGCCTTTTCACCTGTTTCCTTTGACGGCGCATTTCGCTGAGACGGCCACGAAGCCGACAGCCGCAGATTCTGTCGCCCCGGACGAAGCGTAGCAGAGATCCGGGGTCCAATCCCCTGTCGTCGGGGAAGCGTTAGGCCCCGGCTCGGGGCCGGGCGACAAAGGCTGGGAGGATTCCGATTGCCAAGGCGGAAGCGCAAAGCACCTGGGAAAAGGTGGAGACGATGATCGGAACGGGCCGCAACCAGGCCGCCCGAACGGAGCCACAAAATAGGAGGGCCGGATCCTCATGCCCTCCATGAGTATCCGGCCCTCACCCCCCGCTTTGTCCGATCGCATCCCCCGCGTAAACCGGCATTCACCCCCGTATTTGCGGAAACCGGCCTTGCTGGAAAATGCGCTATCTTTTGCGGCGCGCCGCCGGCTGGAAGGCCACGCGGGCGTGGTGTTCGCAGTAGGAGACGCCGGTCGTCTTCTGACGGCCGCAGAAATGAAAATTCTCGTCTTGCGGGTCGCCGACCGGCCAGCGGCACATGCACTCCTTCAGGTCGAGGAGGTCGATGCGCAACGCGGCCGGGATGTTCAGCTCCTCGACGATCGAGGGCACCAGCGCCAGCGCGACGGCCGGCTGCTCGACCGGCATGAACATCGGCTTCAGCGCCACATTACCATGCGTGCGATATTGGACGCGTGTCGGACGGATCGGCAGATGGGCGACCCGGTTGCGCGGACGCGGCGAGCGCAGGCGCGATGTGGTTGCGCGGCCGGCGAGGCCGAGCCTGTGAACTTTGCCGATAACGGCATTCCGAGTGACTTCGCCAAGACGGCCGGCGATCTGGCTTGCGCTGAGCCCGTCGGCCCACAGCTTCTTCAGAAGCTCCACGCGTTCTTCGGTCCACCCCATAATTTTGCCTCCTCAAACATGCAAATTGCTGATGGCACAGTGATCCTGCTTCCGCGGCGGCAGGCACGCGTCGCAAAAATGCAAACACGGCGCGGCTACGCGGAGCAAAAGCCCGTTACGCAGAACACAAGTGAGAACGCTATACTTGAGAGAAGACCCAGCAAGCGGGACAAGAGCTGAACGCTACATGCTACTGGATCGCGATGACCGGAAATTCGGAACAAGCGGGTGCAAAACAACCACGCGCCGTCTTCGCTACGGTCATAATGGCACGGTAAGCCGGCAAAAACAAATGAAGGAAGGGTTAAACCTCATTTCAAGTGCTGGTTTTTTAGCCTGCTGTGTCTTTTGTGCCAATTGACAGCCTTGCTGCAATCGCTGAATGATCCTGGCATAATGTCTTTTACCACCAAGCGGTTTCATCCTGACAGGAGCGTATCGATCTAACCATGTCCGCAGTGCTGCCAACATACGCCAGAACACCGATCGCCTTCGACAGGGGCGAGGGCGCCTCTCTCTATACTGAGAGCGGCGAGCGATATCTGGATTTCGGCGCGGGCGTGGCGGTGACGGCGCTGGGCCATGCCCATCCGCATCTGGTTGCGGCGCTGCGCGAGCAGGCGGGCAAGCTTTGGCATACATCGAACCTCTATAATATCGCCGGCCAGCAGAGGCTCGCCGAACGCCTCTGCGCGGTGACCTTCGCCGACAAGGCGTTCTTCTCCAATTCCGGCGCCGAGGCGCTGGAAGGCGCCATCAAGACCGCGCGCAAATATCACAGCCATCAGGGCCATCCGGAGCGCTACCGGATCATCACCTTCGAAGGCGCTTTCCACGGGCGCACCTTGGCGACCATCGCGGCCGGCAACCAGGAAAAACATCTGGCCGGCTTCGGCCCCAAGGTCGACGGCTTCGATCAGGTACCGCTGGGCGATCTGGACGCCACCCGCGCCGCGATCGGCCCGGAGACCGGCGCCATCCTGATCGAGCCGATCCAGGGCGAAGGCGGCGTGCGGCAAGCGGGCTGGGCGTTTTTGCGCGAGTTGCGCGCGCTCGCCGACGAACATGGGCTGCTGCTCGTGCTCGACGAGGTGCAGACCGGCATCGGCCGCACGGGTAAGCTGTTCGCCTATGAATGGGCCGGCATCGAGCCCGACATCATGGCCATCGCCAAGGGTCTGGGCGGCGGTTTCCCGGTCGGCGCGTTCCTGGCGACCGATGAAGCGGCAGCGGGCATGACCGCTGGCAGCCACGGCTCCACCTTCGGCGGCAATCCGCTGGCAATGGCGGCCGGCAATGCGGTGCTCGACATTGTGCTTGAGGAGGGGTTCCTCGCCTCGGTACGCCACAAGGCGCTGCTGCTCAAGCAGCGGCTGGCCGAGATCGCCGACCTGCACGGCGCGATCATAGAAGAGGTGCGCGGCGAAGGGCTGCTGATCGGGCTGAAATGCAAAATCCCCGGCGCCAGGCTGATCGAGGCGCTGCTGGGCGAACATATGCTCAGCATCGGCGCGGGCGAGAATGTCGTCCGGCTGCTGCCGCCGCTCACCGTCGGCGAAGCCGAGATCGCCGAAGCGTGCGACAAGATCTCCGCTGCCTGTACGGCCCTCGACAGTGAGCTCATGGCTCAAGAATTTGCCTGACCATGGCGATACGGCACTTCCTCGATATCGATTCCTTCGACAGGGCGACGCTCGAACATATTCTCAGCTCCGCCCACGAGATGAAGCGGGATCTGGCCGCCGGCAGCCCGCGTTTCGGCCGGATCGCGGCTGGCAAGACGCTGGTGATGATGTTCGAGAAGCCCTCCACTCGCACCCGCGTCTCGTTCGACGTAGCGATGCGCAAGCTGGGCGGCGAGTCCATCGTGCTCAACAGCACCGATATGCAGCTCGGACGCGGCGAAACCATCGCGGACACGGCGCGGGTGCTGTCGCGCTATGTCGATCTGCTGATGCTGCGCTCGACCTCGCATCAGCGGCTTGAACAGCTGGCCGAGCATGCCGATATTCCTGTCATAAACGGGCTGACGGACCGCTCGCATCCCTGCCAGATCTTCGCCGACATCATGACGTTCGAGGAGAAGAAGGGCGCGGTGGCGGACCGGCTGATCAGCTGGGTCGGCGATGCGGCGAACAATGTCGCGACCTCCTGGATTCACGCAGCGGCGCGCTTCAATTTTACGCTGCATATCGGCGCGCCGGCCTCGTTGCAGCCGGCCGCCGAAACCCTGGCCTGGGCCGAAAGGGAAGGCGCGAGCCTCGTCCTGTTCGAGGACCCGCGCGAGGCGGCGGCAGGTGCCGATTGCATCGTCACCGACGTGTGGATCTCGATGGGTCAGGACAATGAGCAGCTTCGGCTTTCGCTGCTGAAGGATTATCAGGTCGATGCGGCGCTGATGAAACGGGCCGGCCCGGACGCCATATTCATGCATTGCCTGCCCGCGCAGAGAGGGCGGGAAGTCACCGACGAGGTTATTGACGGTCCTCAATCGGTGGTATTCGATGAAGCGGAAAACCGGGTGCACGCGCAGAGGGCCATCCTCGCCTGGTGCCTAGGGATGACATAAGACCGGATAGATATAAGCCCCATGGCGGACGAACTTATACGCACCGAGGACGATTACGTACTCCCCTTTCAGATCGAGTCCTCCGGCGCAAGGGGGCGGCTCGTGCGCATGGGGCCGGCGATCAGCGCCATACTGAGCCAGCACGATTATCCCGCGCCCGTGTCGAACCTGCTCGGCGAGGCGATGACCTTGACCGCCATGCTGGGCGCGGCGCTGAAGATCGACGGCAAATTCATTCTGCAGACCCGAAGCGAAGGCCCGGTGAGCTTTCTCGTGGCGCATTATTACGCGCCGGGGAATATTCGCGGCTATGCCAGCTTCGACGCTTCGGCCTTCGACGGCGTGGCGGATGCGGGGCTTGGCGAAGGAGCCAAGCTGCTCGGCAACGGGCATCTGGCCATGACCATCGACCAGGGCCCGGATATGGAGCGCTATCAGGGCATCGTGCCCCTCGAAGGCGGCAATATCTCCGAGGCGGCGGACCTGTATTTCCGCCAGTCCGAACAATTGCCGACCTTCATCAAGATCGCCATCGCCCGCCAGTATGAGGCCGGAAAGGACAACAATCCCGGCTCCTGGTCGTGGCGCGCCGGCGGATTGATGGTGCAAAAGCTCACCGGCGAGGGTGGGGCGCGGCACACCAATGGCCATGATTCCGGCGATGCCTGGACGCGGGCGCAAATGCTGGCCTCGACGGTCGAGGACCATGAGTTGCTCGATCCCGCGCTCGAACCGGAACGGCTGCTATACCGGCTGTTCCATGAGGAGCGGGTGCGCGCCTTCAACGCCACGCCGATTTCGGCGTTCTGCCAATGCTCGCGCGAGCGGGTGGAGAAAATGCTGATGAGCTTTTCCGCCGAGGACATCGAGGACATGGCGGAAGACGGCCAAGTGCATGTCACCTGCGAATTCTGCAACAGCAAATACGGCTTCGACGCCGCCGAACTCGAAGCCAAGGCCTCGCCGATCCAGTAGCGGGCGCTGTCGGTCTAACACGCCAGTCCCGCAGGCACCGACTTAGGCCCCTGCTCGATTTCCTTATCAGCGATGCTGAGCTGTGGCGGCGATATGTTCTGGCCGAGCGCCTTCCGGCGCTTGGCGCCTTCAAAGCTACGCACCGCATAGATTTCTCCCGCTTATGTGATCGCCACCACAATAGGTCTGATGTGGGTCTGTTCTGTTATCTGGGGAACAGTCCCGAGGAGAGTATTTGGCTAGGGTCGTTGCACTAGCAATTAATGGGCCGCGCTAGCCTGGACGGCAACGAGGCCCGATCAACAAAGGACCAGTATCATGAACATGGACAACACTGAGACCTGTCGCTGTCTCACGGATACCGAGCTCGAGGCAGTGACCGGCGCTGAGGGCAACATTGCCAACGCCGCTATTCGCGTCGTCACGCAGTGGTTGCAGGACAATACATTCCACATGGGATTTAGTTGGAAACTTCGTGGCGATCTGGATTGTCCCAGTTCACCGGGAGAATGAACATGACGACCAATTTCGACGCTCAAATCCGTTGTCCAGCTGGTATGGAGGCAACCGAGCGGAAAGACTTCTCAAATGATCCTCATCCTCGACGATGCCGATCTTGACGCGGTGAACGGTGGCACCCTTCATGACGCCGTTGTGCGTGTTGCCCTCGGCGCCCTTTTTGATGTCTCACTGGCAGCCTATCTCACGGGCCAGGCGACCAGCGAAACGGGGCCGTGCCCCTCCTTATAGTAGGTGTTGGTTTGCTTCGTTCAGAGAGCTGGCGATTTCTTCCTGGCGCGAGCCTCAGACCCGCAGACTTCCCAAATGCCGAACGAGCCGGAACCGGGCTCATTCAGCGTGAGATTTGGCACGGTCTGTGGAGGCGACGGAAACGATACCATGTCGGTTTTCCGCGATCGAGCCAGGCGTTTGAGATCGGACCGCCTGCAAAGCCTCAGCCGGGGCGACAGCCGTCTCAGCGGGGCTATGGAGGCGCCTCTGCGCCGAATTCATACATTCATCAGCAGCAAATTAGGGCCACATCAGATTTCAATACCGCTTAACGCTGCATGAACCCTGCGGCGCCGATACTGTGCGCGAGCCGCTTTCGCAAGGGTCAGTGCCATGCAAATAAATTCTGTCTGCAAGCGGAGCGCCGCATCCAGCGATCTTGCGCGACTGTTCGGCGCCCCGCCATCCTCACCCTCGTCGCGGCAAGGCGCGGCTCCGCCCGGCTCGACGGTGCGGTTTCTCGCCCGGTTCGAAAGCACCTTGCCCGTTTCGCTGAAGAACGCCATCGCCAAGATCATCGATATACTGGCCGCGCAAAATCCCGGTGCGATGGTCTCTGGCGTCGCGGATATTCAAGGCAGCCTTGTTCACATCGTCGCCGGTGGAGACGCTGCCGACACGATCTCCTATGCGCGCGGAAACAGGACCTCCAGAGCTGTTACCGCCTATATCGACGCAGGCGGCGGGGATGACGTCATCGCATTTACATCCGGGGTGCATAGCTCTCACGACATCTTCGGCGGGAGCGGCAACGATACCATTGCCGCATCGGCGCCCTGGTTCGGGACGGTAGATGGAGGCGACGGAAACGATACAATGTCGGTGTCGGGCGAATATGTGCCAATGGTTACCGGCGGATCGGGCAATGACGTGATCGCTGTGGCGGGCAGCGTGATAGCCAACGTGGACGGTGGTCCGGGCGACGATGTCATCGCGGTATCAGGCGACTACGTGGTCTGCGTTTCCGGTGGCGACGGAAACGATACAATCTCGGTTTCTTCCGACAACCGCCGATATTTCGGGACAGGTAATGTATCGGGCGTCAACATCGACGGTTTACAGCGACCGGTCATGGTCGATGGCGGCAGGGGGAACGACACGATCAGCATCGCTGGCGAAGGTTACGTATTGGTGCGGGCGGGCGGCGGCCAGGACGTCATCAACATATCGGATCGAACGGAATTCGAGCTGCTGGGCAAGACCTGGGACGACAATTCGCTGAACGTCAAAATCGCGACTTTCGCCAATGAAAATGGCACTTTGGTCGTCACCTTTGCCGGCCGGGATGAGAAGCTGACAATTAGAGCCCCCTTTGGCGAACTCCAGGTCGAGCTGACTGGATCGCAGAGCTTCGTCGTGACGCCGACAAGCGGGTCGCCGGTTCAGTAGCAATCCAGCCACACGTTGGAGATGAGACCGTAATCGAGATCAGGCGGCCGACCCAAGTGAGCGGCCTCGCTCGCCTGCAAGCCTTAAGAGGGTGACAGCCGTCTCAGACCGGCTCGGCTCTATTGCGCCGTCGCGAGTTGGCAGGTGGCGCGCATGCCGTCGGCGATGTTGAGCGGGCTGGTGTGGATCAAGAGGGCGCATTTCTCCGTGCCGCCGCTCTTGCCGTATTGACGGGTCGTCCCGTCAGGAAGGGTGTCCTCCTTCACCATAGTGAGACCGGCGGCAGTGAAGCACGCCTCGACCGTCTTGACCATCGAGCCGATCAGCGCCAGAGCAGAGGCATTTGCGGGCGGCGCCTGAAATATACAGTCGGCGTCGTTGGCGCACTCCATTTTCAGCGCGGGGGTCGAGCCATATTTCGCGCTGAGCGCGGTCACACAGGATGCCGGTGCGCTCTGCGCGAAGGCGGTGGTGGAGCACAGGATCAATCCAATCGCGGCCGCCGCCGCTCTGCGCGTGCAGGATTGGGCATATCCGGATATGAGTTTCACCGCTCTCCTCCCTGATCCGTTTCGAATGCTTCGTCCGGGGCTAAACGTCCGGCGCCGCGAAAGGTGCCGCTAAAACAAGGCGTGAAAACGTTTGTCGCCCGGCCACCGAGCCGCGGCCCAGACTAGAGCGCGATCAGGTAAAGTGGAATCCGGTTTACCGTCCGATCGCGCGCCAGGCAAAGATCTGGAGCGGGCCACAACGGAAAGATGCTTCCACCTAAAGCGATCCCGCTCTAGGTGTAAGGAGATCGGACCCGGATCTCCGCTCCGCTGCGTCCGGGGTGACAGAAATGCGCTAATTCAGCCGGCCCGCCGAATAGGGGCTGTCGAGCGAAAAGGGCGGGATCACCACGTCGAAGCTCTCGCCGTCCTCCGCCTCCATCTGATACCAGCCGAGCATGATGCCCGAGGGGGTGCGCAGCGGCACGCCGCTGGTGTAGCGGAAGCTCTCGCCGGGTTCGAGCACCGGCTGTTCGCCCACGACGCCAGGGCCGCGCACCTCCTGCACCTGTCCGGCGCTGTCGGTGATGCGCCAATGGCGCGAGAGGAGCTGGACGCGCCGCTTGCCATTATTGGCGATTTCGACCGAGTAGGCCCAGAAATAATAGTCGCGGCCCGGCGCGCTATCGTCCTCCAGGAAGCTCGGGACGACCGTGATGGTGACGTCATGCGTGGTGGCTTCGTAGGTCACGGGCCTTGGCTCCCCCGGGCGCTTGGCGCTTCCCGCTCAGGCAAAAGCGGCACGGAAAGCGTGAGTCAGATCGCGCATCAGGTCGGCCGGATCTTCCAGGCCCACCGACAGGCGAAGCAGATTGTCGCCGATACCCATAGCCGCCCGGACTTCCGGCGTGAAGCGCTGATGCGTGGTCGTCGCCGGATGAACGATAAGGCTTTTGGCATCGCCCAGATTATTGGAAATCTTGATGATGCGCAGCGCATCGACGATGCGGAATGCCGTCGCCTTGTCGCCCTTGACGGCGAAGGTGAGCAGCGTGCCGCCCGACGCCATCTGCCGCGCCGCCAGTTCCTTTTGCGCAAAGTCGGAGCGGCCCGGATAGATCACCTTCTCAACCTCGGGGCGCTCCGCCAGGAAATCGGCTAGCTTGGCGGCGGTCGCGGCCATCCGCTCGATGCGCAAGGGCAGCGTTTCCAGCCCCTTGAGCAGCACCCAGGCGTTGAACGGGCTCAGGCTGGGGCCGGTCTGGCGCAGATAGACCTTGAGATGATCGTTGAGGAACGCTTCGCTGCACAGGATGACGCCGCCCAGGCACCGCCCCTGGCCGTCAATATGCTTGGTGGCGGAATAGACGACGATGTCGGCGCCCAGCGTCAGCGGCTTTTGCAGGATGGGCGTGGCGAACACATTGTCGATGATGAACAGCGCGCCGCAATCCTTGGCGATGGCGGCGACGGCGGCGATATCGACCAGTTCCAGCGTCGGATTGGCCGGCGTCTCGCAGAAGAAGGCGCGTGTGTTGTCTCGAACCGCGCCGCGCCAGGCGTCGAGGTCCCGCCCGTCGACCAGCGTGCAGGCGACGCCGAAGCGCGGCAGCAATTCCTCGATGACATAGCGGCAGGAGCCGAACAGCACCTGGCTGGCCACCACATGGTCGCCTGCTTTCAGATAGGCGAAGAAGGTGGCCGTGACCGCCGCCATGCCAGAGGCCGTCGCCCGCGCCGCTTCCGCGCCTTCGAGCAGCGCCATGCGCGTCTCGAACATGGAGAGCGTCGGGTTGGAATAGCGCGTATAGATGTAGCCTTCCTGGTCGCCCTTGAAGCGCAGTTCGGCGTCGCGGGCGGTCTCGTAAACGAAGCCGGAATTCAGGAACAGCGCTTCGGAGGTTTCGCCATATTGGCTTCGCAGCGTGCCGCCATGCACCAGCGCCGTTGCCTGGCCCCATTGTTCGGGAGAAGGATTGCCAGCATCATCAGCCATGAGACTTGCCCTTTCGAGAGACAAAAAAACCGGCCGTGCTCAAATAGCCGGGCCGGATTTTGATCTCGACGCGGCCCTTTAGCGAATTATTTTACGTGGCTGCAAGCCGGCCGGCCAAATCACCACGAAGCTAAGAGGTGGATTAAGCAGGCGGAACGCTTGGCGTCAAGGCCCGCGTTGTTAAGATGGCGCGGGCAAATCAAAGTGGATGGGACATGAGCGGCAATTCACCAGAAGGCGGGCAGCAGCCATCGCTGCGCCAGGGACTGCTTCCGGCGCAGCGCATTCGCGGCATGATCGATGCCGGGCAGATTTCCGCTGCCGGTGCCATCGCCGCTGCGCAGGTGCAGCCGGCGAGCCTCGATTTGCGGCTGGGGGAGGTGGCGTATCGCGTGCGGGCGAGCTTCCTGCCGAATGCGCGGATGAGTGTCGAGGCTAAGCTGGGCGCCTTCAGCATGCATGAGATCCGGCTTGGCGAGGGCTCGGTACTGGAAACCGGCTGCGTCTATGTGGTGCCGCTGCAGGAGCGGCTGGCGCTGCCCGCCGATGTCTCGGCTGCCGCCAATCCGAAGAGCTCGACCGGGCGGCTGGACGTCTTTACCCGCGTCATCACCAGCAACGGCCCGGCGTTCGACCACATTCCGGCGGGATATGACGGCCCGCTCTACGCCGAAATCTGTCCGCAGACCTTTCCCGTGCTGGTGCGGCCCGGCTCGCTGCTGGCACAGATCCGCTTCCGGCGCGGGCGCCCCGAACAATCCGACGCCGAGCTGGCGCAGCTGCACCGCGAGCAGCGGCTGATCTCGGGCGACAACGCCGACATCGCCGACGGCATCGCGCTTTCGGTCGACCTGTCCGGCGAGAACGAGGACGGCATTATCGGTTACCGGGCGAAGCGCCATACAGGCGTCGTCGATATGGACCGCTCCGGCGGCTGCGCCTTCGACGAGTTCTGGGAGCCGATCCATGCGCGCCAGGAACGCCGCCTGATCCTCGATCCGGACCAGTTCTACATCCTCGCCTCGAAAGAGGCGGTGCATGTGCCGCCCACCTATGCGGCCGAAATGGTGCCGTTCAACCCGCTGGTCGGCGAATTCCGCGTGCATTATGCGGGCTTCCTCGATCCCGGCTTCGGGCATGAAGCGGCGGGCGGGGCTGGCAGCCGGGTGGTGCTGGAAGTGCGCAGCCACAAGGTGCCGTTCATCCTGGAGGACGGCCAGATCGTCGGCCGCGTCATCTATGAGCAGCTCACCGAGACGCCCGATCAGATTTATGGCCAGGGCATCGGCTCCAACTACCAGGCGCAAGGCCTGAAGCTGTCCAAGCACTTCCGGGTGTGAGATGTGGCGGGTGACGACCCTCGAATGCGCCGGCGATCCGGCCGCGCTGATGCCGCAGATCGAGGCGATCTTCTTCGACAGCGCCGCGACGCGGAGCTTTGCCTCGGACGCCGAGCGCGCCGCCTTTCGCGACCTCTGGCTCGGCCGCTATCTGCGGCATTGCCCGCATGAGTTTCTCGTGGCGAGAGATCCGCGCGGCGGCGCGGCGGGCTATCTTGCGGGCGCGCTGATCAGCAATCGGGAACCCCTGCCCGGACCGGATTACTATGACGGCTTTCCGGCGCCCCTGATCGACGCCCACTCCGCGCATCTGCACGTCAACGTCCGGCAGGACTGCCGGGGACGCAATATCGGGCGGGCGCTGGTCGATGCGTTTCGCGCGATCTGCCGTGAGCGTCATGTGGGCGGCTTCCACGCCGTGACGGCGGCCGAAAGCCGCGCCGCCGCGTTCTTTACAGGCTGCGGTCTCAATGAGCGCGCCACTGCCGATTGGCGGGACCGGCGGCTGGCGCTTCTTGTCGAGCCTCTCAGTTAATCGATTAAGAGGCGTTGGCGGAGTTCCGCGTTTCGTGTTTTCGCGGTGGACCTTTCAGCAGGCCCCCGCCAGATCACGAGCTGCGTGGAACCCTGGGCCTGATACTCAGCCTCCCAGGCTCTCGGCTTTCTTGAAATCGGCGACACCGCGGTCGATGTCGCCTTCGGCCAGGAGAGCCAGGCCACGAAGCAAATAAGCGTCCGCAATGTCGGGCTTGGACTCGATGGCCGTGTTGAGGCTGACGATCGCCTCCTTGAACCGGCCCTCCCTGGCGTATTTGAAGCCGAGAGCGAGCGGCCCCTCAGCGCCGCCCGTGGTGACGATGAAGCCGTTGGTTTCGCTGCCGGCGAACCGCCGCGACGCCTTCCTGATGACCAGCCCGTGGACCAGCTTCACGTTCGCCCGGTCGAGACGCACCGCAGCGACCAGATCCTCGAGCGCGCGATAGGGGGCGCCGCGCTCCTCAAGAGCGCCCGCGCGCATAAGGTAGGCATACGCAGCTTTCGGTTCGACTTTCACCGCCTCGTTGTAATCGGCGATGGCGTGGTCATTGTCGCCTTTTTGCGCATACACGAAGCCTCGGTTCGCCAATGCCATGGCATAATCGGGCTTAAGACGAAGCGCCTCTTCGAAATCGCTCATTGCCTGGTCGTAATCGTGTTTCTGGATGTAGCTGGCGCCCCGGCAATAGAAGAGATAAGGCAATGGCTTCAAGCCGATGGCCGCAGTCAATTCGGCGACGGCGTTGTCATTGTCACGCTTTTTGACGTAATCGAAACTCCGGATGATATGGTCCCGGATAGCGGGCGACAAGCCATCGGCAAGGTCCGGCGGCAGACTTGCCAGAAACTCTTCCACGGTTTTCTGCTTCGGGGCTGGCGGCAGCGGCGTATAGCGTGCCGCCTTGGCGAAATCGGCATTAGCGTGCTCAGCATCGCCTTTGGCCTGATAGGCATTGCCGCGATTGGTCAGCGCCTCGGTGAGATCCGGCTTCAGCCGTAGCGCCTCATTGTAATCGGCGATGGCGCGGTCGAGTTCGCCTTTCTGGTGATAGACCATGCCGCGATTATTGTAGGCATAGCTGTAAGACGGCATCAGCTGGATCGACGCGGCGAGGTCTTTCAGCGCCGCATCGTAATCACCCTTCTGAAGATAGGCTTTGCCACGGCTGTTGAGGGTCACGGGTTGGCCCGGCCTGATCCGAAGCGCGTTGGTCAGTGCGCTGATTGCCTCGTCGAGCGCGCCCTTCTGTAGATAGGCGAAGCCGAGATTGTTATAGGCAGTGCCGTAATTAGGCAGAATGCTTATTGCCTCTTTTGCGGCAGCGATGGCTTCGTCATACCGGCCCTGCGATGTCAGGATCTGCGCCTGATTGTTCAGGTTGACGGCGCGGTCCTGTTCGGCCGCCTTCTTCTCGATTTGGTCCCAAGCGCTGTCGGCTGCCGCCGGGGTGGCAAGGAGCACCGCGGACAGGATTGCGGCCATATGAAAAACGGTGCGGCACATCCGCCTGTTCTCCTCATCCCAGGATTCGACGCGACTGCTGCCGGATCTTCTTGGTTCCTGTCATGAGATGCGGGCGAATTGCGGGCTGAATTGCGTCTTTGTATGGGGATTAGAATATGTCGGACGGGCTCACTCTGCGGGAAGCTAATCATCCCACAGGCGAGCAGAGTGGTGTAGCCGCAAGATCGTGTTTCTCGGCACCGCTTGAAGCAGAATGTGCGACCAACGCCAGGACTAGAGCCTTTTCCGCTCCGATTAAATCGGAGCGCGGCTCTAATTGTTTGTTTTGTTGCATTTTCTCAACGCAAACCGGCGTCCACTTTGCTGGAAAATGCTCTAATAAGAAAATTGACGGAGCGCCGGCTCGCGCGATGCTCCCGGAGAAGCGGGAATACCGCGCGGCGGGTTGCGGGCGAGCGGTCAACGCTCCCGGAAGGCCCGCGGCATCTGGTCCGGGAGGGGCTTCATCGAATGGCTCGCGAAGCTCCGCTCACCGGTTTTGAGGAATGTCTCCGACGCGCCCGTCGTGCGGCGGAAACACGATCAGGCGGAAATCGACGACGGCCCCTCCGCGGTTTGGCGCGGAAAGCTGGAACTCCTGGCGGGCGCCCTTGATCTGCGCCGCCCGCATCAGACAGAAACTGTCATCCGCCCGGCAGAGCGCCAGCAGGCCGTCACGGGCGATGGCGGCATCGGTCACCCAGGGCGAATGCTTCTGATCGAAACCGGGAAAGGCCGATGTTGGATCGCCGCCATAAAAGACCGTGGCCGCCGCATAAGGGGACGAGCCGCCGACAATGCGCAGAGGACGATGTGTCGCCTCCCACCAGATTCGCCTTGCTTCATGCGCGATTTCGATCGCGCGTGTCGGCTTGCGGTCGCCGAGCGCCGCCATCAAAGACGGGACGGCGGGCGCAATGCACAAAGCGCCGACATAGAAGAGGCGGGCCGCGACCACGACACGCTGGCGCAGGAGCGTCGGCGAAGGCCGCAGCAGTTGCATCAGGATCAGCGGCATCAGGTAGAAGATCGGGCTGGCGAAATTAGTCGAGATGCGAAAATGGCCCGTTATCGCGCTCAAGAGCGTGAAGACGAAGGGGCCAAGCCCGAGAATGCCGACAAAGGCTTCGTAATGCCGGGCGAGGGGCGCCCGTGCCGGCCGGTCCGTGTCGCGGGGACGGCAAAAGGCGATGAGAAGTGCCGCGGCAAGGTTCAATGCCATGCAGCCGAAGATGAAGGTGAAAAAGCTGGTCTCAACCTTGCCGTCGGGAAAGTCCGCTTTGCTCTCCGCATAGGTGAAGGTGGGAAAATCGTTGGCGGTGAGCCACCAGACATGCGGCAGCATCAGCACGACAAAGCAGCCTATGGTCAGATAAGGCGCCCAGGACGCGTAATATCTGCGCCATCCCGGATGATAGAAGGACGCCGTCGCGCAGGAGAGCAGCAGGAAGATGCTGTAATATTTCGACAGCATACAGGCGGCGGCGAGGGCGCCGAAGAGGATTGCCGACGATGCGGTGCGTTTTTCCATGGACAGCAGAAAAAAGTAGGCCGTCCATGGCCACAGCGAGGTGAGGATGAAGTTGGCGTTATACTGATGTCCCTGCAGCGTGTAGGCAAGGCTGAGCAGCAGCAGAGCGGTGGCGTTGAATCGATCCTCGCCTTTGGTCAGCAGTCCGAGCAATTGCCACGCCCCAAGGATGGCGATGCCGCTGTTGAGCGAGGACAGCAAGTAAAAGGCCCAATTGGTGCGCGGGAAGACCTCAAACCAGCCGCCGGCGATCCACGCCCAGAAGGGGGGATGCTTGTAATAGCCGAGCTGAAACTCGCGCCCCCAATAATAGGCTTCGAGCATGTCGTCATGAATGGTGCCGCGGTGCGACAAGAGGGCATAGAGCGTCCATACGGCCGTATGGGCGCACAGAAAGGCCAGCATCAGCACCGGCCCAGGCCAGCGGCCGCGAGTGGACAGCACCCCTGGAGGAGCGACGGCAATGTGTTCCAGGACGCTTCTCCCAGCGCTGATAATTCGGGAATTGAAACAGACGCGGCGACTTTATCGTGAAACGCTTGCGCCGTCAGCCGGCCATCTTGCCTGGCGGTTTGGCCGACGTCGCGGACCATAAATCGGCGCGTGAAGAGCACACTGGAAAAGAAGGCGAAGCATCGCGCGGGCGGCCTGCAAATGAAAGGATGGTGAAAGGTTGATGCGATAGAGCTACAGGGAATGATCCGGAATGCATCCCCCGCGATAAGGGGGAGCGACGGGTCGCCAAAGGAAACGAAAAGCCAAGGAGCCTGACCATGCGCTTGCGCCCATTTCTCGCATCGATATCCTTCGCCGCCGTGCTTGCCGCGACGACGACCTGCTTTGCCGCCGACAAGGTGACCATCATGGTCGGCGGTTATGAAAAGCAGATCTACCTTCCCGCAAAACTCACCGAAGCGCTGGGCTACTTCAAGGATGAAGGGCTCGATGTCGAGCTTCTCAACGAGGCGGCCGGCGTCGATGCCGAAAACGAAATGCTGGCGGGCGCGGTGCAGGCGGTTGTCGGCTTCTACGATCATTGCGTCGACCTGCAGGCCAAGGGCAAGTTCGTGATGTCCATCGTCCAGTTCAGCCAGGCGCCGGGCGAAGTGGAGATGATTTCCAAGACATTGCCGGATGTGACGTCGATGGCGGGCCTCAAGGGCAAGAGCCTGGGCGTGACGGGTCTTGGCTCCTCGACCAACTTCCTCAGCCAGTACCTCATGCTGAAGGCGGGCGTGAAGGGAGGCGAATACAGCACCCTGCCGGTGGGCGCCGGCAATACGTTCATCGCCGCCATGCAGCAGGACAAGATCCAGGCCGGCATGACCACCGAGCCGACCATTTCGCGCCTGCTCAAGACCAGCGAAGCCCGCGTGCTCGTCGATATGCGGACGATCGAGAAGACCAAGGAAGCCTTGGGTGGCACCTATCCGGCGGCCTCGCTCTACATGCCCACGGCATGGGTCGAAAAGAACAAGCCGACCACACAGAAACTCGCCAATGCCTTCGTGAAGACGTTGAAATTCATCAGCACGCACAGCGCCGAAGAGATCGCCGCGAAGATGCCGAAAGATTATTATGCCGGCGACAAGGAGATGTACATCAAGGCGCTGGCGGACGGAAAAGGCATGTTCACCTCGGATGGCGTGATGCCCGAGGGCGGCCCAGAGACCGTTCTGGCCGTGCTCTCGGGGTTCTCCAAGAGCCTACAGGGCAAGCAGATCGATCTGTCGAAGACCTATACCACCGAGTTCGTGAAGAACGCGAAATAGGCGCGGCGGCGCTGTCGCCGCGCGCCCCTTCCGGTTGATCTTGAATTGCCCCGCCGGAAATCCGGCGAAGGAGGCGCTATGTCCGCACAGGAAGCCGCAGACGGTCCGGCGATCGAGCTGATCAATGTCAGCCGCCGGTTCCTCACCCCGGACGGCAAGTCGATGACCGCCATCCGCGATTTCAACATGAGCGTCGCGCGCGGCGAGTTCGTCGCCGTCGTCGGTCCGACCGGCTGCGGCAAGTCGACGACGCTGAACCTGATAACCGGGCTCGCCAAGCCCTCCAGCGGCGACGTGCGCCTCTATGGCGGGCCGGTGAACGGGATCGATCCGCGCATCGGGTTTGCGTTCCAGACCGATGCGCTGTTTCCCTGGCGCAGCGTCATCGACAATGTCGTCGCCGGGCCGCTGTTCCGGGGCAAGCCGCGCGCCGAAGCGTATGCCAAGGCGCATGAATGGCTGAAGCGCGTGCACCTGGACGGCCATGAAAGCAAATATCCGCATCAGCTTTCAGGCGGTATGCGCAAACGCGTATCGCTGGCGCAGACCTTTATCAACGAGCCGCAGATCCTGTTGATGGACGAGCCCTTCTCCTCGCTCGACGTGCAGACGCGGGTGCTGATGCATGAGGTGCTGCTCGACCTTTGGTCGGAGGTGCGGGCCGCTGTCGTGTTCGTCACCCACGATCTGGAGGAAGCGATCGCGCTTGCCGACAGGGTCTATGTGCTCACCGCAGGGCCGGCGACGGTGAAATCGATCTATCCGATCACCCTGCCGCGCCCCCGCATCGTGAGCGAGATCCGCTACCAGCAGGATTTCATCGATATTTCCCGCACCATCTGGGACGACCTGCGCGAAGAAGTTCATCGGGGCGCCGCCCGTGATGAAGCGCGCGCGGCCTGAGGACGAAGCCATGACCGACGTAACCATTGCTCCCGGCGTCGTGTTCCGCCCCGGCACCTCCGATGCCGAGATCGAAGCCGCCGCCGCCCGGGCCACCCGCAACCGCAAGGCGAAGGTGCTGTTCTGGCGCTGGGCGATCCTGATCGTGATGTTATTCGGCTGGGAAGCGGCCGCCCGCACGCAAGTGATCGACCCCTTCTTCTTCGCCATGCCGAGCACCATCTTTGCCCGGCTCGTCGACTGGATCACCGAAGGCACATCGGAAGGGCCGCTCTGGTATCATCTGTGGGTGACGATGGAGGAAGCGCTGATCGGCTTCTTTACCGGGTCGATCGCGGGCATCGTGGTGGGGATCGCGCTGGGCCGCAACCGGATGCTGGCGGATATTTTCTCCATCTACATCAAGGTGATCAACTCGATCCCGCGGGTCGTGCTGGCGCCGATCTTCATCATGATCCTGGGGCTGGGCCTTGCCTCCAAGGTGGCGCTGTCCTTCGTCATGGTGTTTTTCGTCGTCTTCGCCAACGCGTTCCAGGGCGTGCGCGAGGCCGACCGCAATCTCATGGCGAACGCACAGATCCTGGGCGCCAGAGGCTGGCAGCTTACCCGCGCTGTGGTGATCCCGTCGGCCATGAGCTGGATCTTCGCCTCGCTCCATGTCAGCTTCGGCTTCGCCATCGTCGGCGCCATCGTCGGCGAGTTCGTCGGCGCGCGCTACGGCATCGGCCTGCTCATCAATATCGCCAAGGGTTCCTTCGACGCGGCCGGCATGTATGCGGCGATCGTCATCATCATGGTGGTGGCGCTGGCGGCCGAATACATCATGAGCGCGGTGGAACATCGTCTAGCCAAATGGCGTCCCGCCCCCGTGCACGACTTTAGCTGAGCAAAGCGCTGCTTGACGGGCGGCGCTTGCCTATCGCGCGGGGGGTGCCTCGCGCGCCCCGAGCCCTGGGAATGCGACCTCGACGCGCAAGCCCGGCCCCCCGGCCCGTGCCGACAGCGAGATGCGCCCGCCATGGGCGGCCAGGATTTCCCGCACGATGGCAAGGCCGAGGCCCGTCCCCTCCGACGCGGAGCCCGGCACCCGGTAGAAGCGCTCGAACACCTGGCCGCGTTCGCTTTCGGCGATGCCCGGTCCGGTATCCTCGATGCTCAGGAAGATCATGTCGTCCCGCCAGGCAAGCTGCACCGCAACGGTCCCTCCGGCCGGCGTGTTCTTGAGCGCGTTGTCGACCAGATTGACCACCAGTTCCTGGAGCAGCGATGCATGCCCGTGCAGCGGCAGCTTCGCCGGCTCCGTGTCGAAGGTCAGGTCAATGCCGCGCGCGAAAGCGACTGTACCGAGGCGCTCCAGCGCGGCATGGACGGTACCGACAAAATCGACGGTCTCCTTACGCAGCGCGGCGCCTCCCGGCTCGGCGCGCGCCAGGGTGAGCAGCTGATTGACCAGCCGCGACAGGGAATCGATGCCCAGATCGATCGCGGCAATAGCGTCGTCCTTGGCGCGCGGATCGGTTTCGCGACGGCCGACGGTCGCCTGCGTCTTCAGCAGCGCCAGCGGCGTGCGCATCTGGTGCGACGCGTTGGCGACGAAGCGCCTTTGCAGAGCGATGTAGTTTTCGATCCGGTCGAAAGCCTGGTTCAGCGCGTCCACCAGGGGACGCAGCTCCGTCTGCACATTTGCCACCGAGAGCGGCCGGAGCGATCCGGGGTCGCGCTTGGCGAGATCGCTGCCCAGTTCGGCCAGCGGCGCCAGTCCCCGTTTCAGACCGAAGACCGCCAGCAGCGCCGCAAGTCCGACCAGCACGACCTGATCGCGCAGCGCCTTGAACCACCGGTCGGCCGCGAGCCTGTCTCGCCCTTTGAGCGTCTGGGCGACCACGACGATGGCATTTCCCCCCGATGTCCGCGAAATGACCGGCTGGGCGATGGCGACTGCCCGAATAGCTTCCGTGCGGAACCGTGCTTCGAAATAAACCGGCTGCGCCGGCGTCGGCACGGCCGGCGGCACGGCGACATCGGGATACCCCGCGAGCAATTCCCCCGAAGGCGCGGTGACGCGGTAGATCACCCGGTCGCGGTCGGGAGAGGCGAACATCTCGATGGCCGATGGCGGGATGAGCGCTTCGATGTTGCCGTCATTGTCCTTGACCTGCTCGGCGATCACCTGCGCCGAGGCGAGCAGCGTCCGGTCGGTGATCAGGCTCGCGGTTGCAAAAGCGATGCGATGCGTGGTCCACACGTTGAAGGCGACCACGGCCGCAAGCGGAACCAGCAGCCAGCCAAGCAATTCGGCGCGGAGACTTCTAGCCATCCAGCTTCCTCAGCGCATAGCCGAGCCCGCGCAAGGTGCCGATGCCGACGCCGCTGCCGTCCAGCTTCTTGCGCACGCGGTGAACATAGATTTCGATGGTGTTCGGATTGGCATCGTCATTAAGGCCGAAGACGGTTTCGGTGAGCGCAGTTTTGGACACTACGCGTCCCGACGCCAGGATCAGCGTTTCCAGCACCGCATGCTCGCGCCCGGTCAGCGCCATGGCTTCGCCATCGATGAGAAACTGGCGCGATTTGGTGTCCAGCTCCAGCCGTCCGAACGCGACCTGCAGCGCCAATCCGGCCTGGTTGCGGCGAAGCTGGGCGCGGATGCGGGCCTCAAGCTCCTGCGGATCGAAAGGCTTGACCAGATAATCGTCCGCGCCGCCGTCCAGCCCGGCAATCCGGCTGGAAATCGCATCGTTCGCGGTAAGGATGATGACCGGCGTGGTGCCCTTGCGCCCGCGAAAGCGCCGCAGCACTTCGATGCCGCCCATCTCGGGCAAGGCCAGATCCAGCAGCACCAGATCATAGGTCTGGGTCAACAGGGCGGCATCGGCTTCGGCGCCGTCATGCACGCAATCGACCACATAGCGGCTTTTGCGCAGCAGGCGCCCCAGCCAATCCGCAAGCTCTCGATTGTCTTCGATCAACAAGATGCGCATGCGGGGAATCGTAGACGCCGGCAAACCGCTCCCGCAAGCCCATTCCCAATGCGCCAGACCATTCCCGCCGGGTGACGACGCAGGCCAGAGCACGGCGGACGCCCGGCGCGATCACGCCCGTCCGCCTCTCGCGATTGTGTAGCGTGTTATAAATTCGTGAGAATTCCGACATCTGCGCGCGAGGTCTGCGCGCTATCGTCCTCAGGCAGCCGGTTGACCATGCCGCTCGGCGTCGCCGGGCCGCAGTTTAGGCCAACCCTCAGATTCATCGGATTTTACGAGGAAAAGCTAATGCTACGCACACTTTCCGCCTGCGCCCTGGTTCTGACCTTCATCGGAACGCCGGCCTTTGCCGCCAGCATGGATTGCAAGAAGGAATTCCGCGTCCGCATCGACGGCATGATGGCCAAACCAGAATTCCATACGCGGATCGACGACATGATCCAGTCGACCCGCTTCCTGGTCCAGGGCTATGACGCCTGCATGAAAGGCGAGATGGACAGCGCTAAGGACCTTTTCGAGAAAGCCTTCTCGATGGGTCACACCGGTTCCGGCAAGTAATTGCGCCGTTTCGCGGCGCTGCGCTCCTTCCCGCGAAAGCAGGAGGGGGCGTGCGCTTGCGTTGACGGGTGGCGGTCGCCAACGCCGCGGACGCCGATGTGGAATTACGTGGTCGCGGCATGGCGATCCCATCCGTACACCGTTGCCATCGCCGCGCCCCTATAGTCCCGTCATGCTCAAACGTGCTCACTGACGCTGTGAGGCAACAGACGGTAAGCATAAGCGCGTATGCGGTATTTTCTAGGCGACGGGGCGCGCCGGCCGCCACGAAAAAGTCGAAATTCCCTTGCGAAATCGAGCTAGTAATTTATCGTGGCTTAACCTCGAGCAGCGGAATGAGTTGTAGCAGGACCAGTAAGTAACTTCAGTTATTTTAATCGCCAATTAAAGGGAAAAACATGAACGAAATCACGCGCCAGATTGCATCCGCCGTTGTGCGTAGGAAGTGTGGGCCCATTGTTCCGCCAACCCACTTCCGTTAGCTGTTATTCGGGCGTTGGATTCCGCAATTGTCCAACGCCCGCGTTTTCTCATTGCCTTGCGCGGAGATATCGCCGCCAGCCGGTTCTTTGATGCAAAATCCCGTAGTGCCCGCCCATCTTTGCTGCGGCCCCCTCGGGGTAAGCTTTTTGGCAGAGTCTTATTCCTTCTTCGATCTCCATTTTTGTCTCTCCAAAGACAATCTTATAATAACCTAGTGTATCAAGAGCCGCGAATCGCATCTTTTCATCTGCAAGCGTATCCAGAGCATCGAACGGCAACTGCCGCATAATTCGCTGGCATTCAACTTTTATGTCTGCCGCGCGGTAGGAAGAATAAACGGCATCTTCAATCAAGTAATAGAGAAAATTAAACCTTAATTTCGTGACAATAACACTGTTTTCTGTCGAGTCGGCAAGGAAAATGCGTATCACACGGATTGCTTCGCCTCTCTCGCCAATCACGTAAAGAGTAGTAGACTCATAAAAAAGTCTTTCCGATGGATCTTGAAATTCGTCACGAACCCACTCTCGGAGATAGTTTTTTACTACGTAGTTCAATTGATTATCGAGACGACAACTTGCCATATACATTAATAAAGGCCAAGCGGCAGCGGGTCCGCCTTCCCTTCGTTTGAGATCTTCAATTTCTGCCAAAAGTTCTTTTATTATTTTGTCATCAGGGTCACATTCCTTGATCATTACTTGGTTGTATTGTATTTTATGAAATATAATTCTATAAAGACCCTCGAGTTGGGTGTCTGTGAAGCCTTTTTCTTCTAGGCTGGATAGCATTGCCAGCCGTGCCGTATATCGAAGTTCATTTTCTTCATTCCAGTCACGAGTTATTGCCGTTCGGACCAGCTCACTTTGAATCTCAAGCGCCTGAAGACTTTCACCAAAACCTTCCATGATTGTTCTGAGTTCATCAGTTAATTCCCCGGGCGGCTTATAGACCAAGCTGTATGTTTTTGCACCCCACGCATCATGTAAAAGCGTTTTGATTTGCACTTCACACTTCAACTCTCCTAAGGTCAACGTCGTGGAGCTAAGCACCAAATGGCGCGCGTGATAGCCAAATTTCTTATATTGACGTGATTCATCTGCAGGCACAGATGGGTCTGGAGATAGATACGGTATTATTCTTAGATTTCGAGACTGACAGGCATTCATTATCATCCCGTACACTGCCTCGATGTCCGAATTATAACGCACTACAATCGTAATGCCGATGATGTCGTGAAGGTCCTCCGGGCGAGACTTCGGATCATAGTTCTTCCGCCATTTCGCTAGTTTTTCCGCCACCTTTGAAGTTTTCTTGAAATCACTCTCTTCATTTTTGTTATCCTTCCGTGAATACACGCGGTACAATCGGTCCAAGCTGTCGTGTTCGCGAACATGCTTAGCCAATCCGACGACCTCACTTAATAGTTTTTCATATCGTTTTCTATTTTCCTTTATGGATTTCTCGCATTCAGAATATAAATCGTCGTCCATTAAATAAAACCCTCCTCGTCAGCTATTAATCTCTTTTCAGTAGGCCCGTTAATATTGCCCCAAGCAGTACAACACTTGCCGTCCCTATTATTGTAGCCAACCATATAACGATGTGAACGGAACCTGGAGGTAGGTAGAGCCGGCCAATCCAGGGAACATCTATAATAAGCGTTTTCAAGAGCGGAATCCACTGAGCTTGTTGCTGAAGATCAATAATAGGAAAAATTACATCGGCAGCATAAATGGTAGCGTTGAATGTTATATACCGTGCAACTCTGTCGCAGACGGTCCACCGCGTCCGTTCACATTCTCTCGCGATGTCCTGGTTCGTCCACACCTGGGCGTCCGCTGGCGCGAACAGGCCCTGTTTTTCTGCCAGGTTGAAGAACCAAGTGCAACTCAGCCAAAGCAGCAGCAGGAATACGAAAAGGCGATGAGATCGATAGCCGTAACCGGCCAATGTTCCCCAAGCGTAGCCTGTTAGGAGCATGAAGGGTCTTGACCACACGGAGGCGCGGCGCACTCGTATCTTCTGCATAAGCGATTCTTTGAGGAGGCCGATCCTGCGGGCATCCTGCTCATATCCCATTCCGCGGAGGACGCGCATCAGTTGCTCGAAGGGTTGTGGATGGAAATCGTCGCCGCGCCGGTTTGGTAGCTGCTGAAGAAGCCACTCCTCACGTGTGACAGCGTCGGTCGGTGCGCCCGTCCCGAGCCGCTCGTAGGTAAACCCGTTCAGTTGGATGATGCAGGATAAACGACCTTCGTCACTTTCAATGGATAGCGGAGGCCACGACTGCTTGTGGTCCACGAAGGTGGTGGCCCGAGTTCCCTGGAGGTTGAGGGATCCGGCAATCTCGACTTGATCCCCGACGCGATCGCTCCATGGTCCGAGCCACAGCACGCCGGCGATCGTCGCATTGACCAGCGTCAGAGCATCGGCGGCGTCATGAACTCTGGCCCCGGGCTCGCGGGACGCCTTCTGGCGCTGAAGGAACTTGCCGCCATGGCAGGCGAAATCCCCTCCAATATTTGCACCGGAAAATCGTACTCTGCCGACCGCTGTGAAACCATCACAAATAAAGACGCTGCGCAAGACCTTTACACGCCGGGCCGCGAGCGCGTCTCCGGCCGGATTGGTGAGTAAGGCGGAGGTACAATCAAGATCGCCAGAGATCCGGGCTCCGGTCAAGCGCGTCTCCCCTACTACGCTACAACGATCTCGGAGCAGAACGCTCCCATTGATTTCAGCATCCTCAAGAATCACACTTTTTAGGCTGCTTCCGTTGAGTGCGAGATCGGCCAGCTGTGAATTGAACGCCGAGAAATGTCCGTCCACCCTACACATATCCAAGGATATAGGTAGGACGGCCCTCGTATGATCGAGATTAATATCTCCATCGATGTGAGCTCCCTGGATTTGCACGCCGTGTTCATGGACGGGATGCTGAGCATCTCCTCCCAGCGCTAGAAAACGAAGGAAGTTGGGACGCACGCAGTTGTGATCGGTTGGGCTTTCAGGACGGCTCTCGCCGAAACTGCACAGTTTACCTTCTTGGCAACGTGCCAGTAGGACAACCTCGGCCGGCCTCAAACCGAATCGATTGTCCGAGTTCTGCAGGTAGAAATCAATGATGGCACGTCCGAACGGACGCCCATGTCTATTCTGGAAATCCTCCGAAGTACTATTCAGCACCATGGCAATTTTGTAATTTATGCAACAGGAACGCTAGGCGCTTCGGCTTTTATCGTCAACTCAGTTCGTGCTCTCCCCCGAATGGTCGAATGACAGCCGTTCGAGTCGTCGTCGGACGCAATGGCGGGCGAGCAAGCCTCGTGGCGTGAGCGAGGCCGCGCGATTTGGAGGAAAGATGCGAGTGCCCTTCATGCAGCGCGAAAGGGCATCCTCCTGGCGGAAACGGTTGGAGGTCTGTCGAATTTGGACCGGTTCCATAAAGAGTCCAAGCGGCCCCCGAATTCCATTCCGAAACAGGCGCAAACGCATCGTTCACCGTATCTCGCGCATCCGCACCTCCGGCATCCCCCACCCTAAGCCGAGCAGCTTCCGCCGCCGAGGACGCAGAATTTGGCGCAATGCGGGTGGCACAGCTTGACGGCGCCACCGTCGAACATGCCGCCGTCGGCTTTGGCGGCTTCGGCCAGCGTCCCGCCCATCTCGAAGGCCTCGATATAGGGGAGCAGCGTGCAGGGCAGCACGACAGGCTTGTCCGCGCCGCGCCGCTTCACCACCATGCGGCTGGACGCGCACATCATCTCGCCGGGCGATTTGCCGAGGATGCCCCAGCAGGCGGTGGTGATCTCGGGCACCTCGACGCGCTCGTCCATCTCCGGGAGCAGCACCAGTTCCGCCGGACGCGCCGCATCGACCGGCCAGCCGCGCGCCGCGAACAGCGCGGCATATCCGGCGCGGGCCTCCGCCTCGCTCTCATGCCAGCACGTGCGGCCGCAGATCGCCAGCCTGATGCCGTTCTGCGCCAGCCAATCGGCGCCGGCGAGCGTTGAGGACCAGCTTTGCGGTCCGCGCTCCTTCTCGTGCAGCTCCGGGGTGTAGTGATCGAGGCTGACCCTCACCGTTAGCTGGTCGCCATGGGCGCGGTTCAGGTCGAGCAGGCCGCGCTTCATGCGGGGGCGCTGCATCGGCAGCATGGCGTTGGTCAGCACCAGCACGCGCAAGCTCCGCGCCAGCGCCGCGCCGGCCATGGCGATGATGTCGCCGTTCATGAAGGGCTCGCCGCCGGTGAAGCCGATCTCGGATGTGCCCAGCCCAAGCGCGGCGATCTCATCCAGGAAGGCGGCGGCTTCGCCGGCGGTCATATAGGCGAGGCGGTCGTTCGAGGGGCCGGATTCGATGTAGCAATTGACGCATTCGATGTTGCAGAGGCTGCCGGTATTGATCCAGAGCGTTTCCAGGCGGTCGAGCCCTACGCTGGCGCGGGGCTCGCCTTTGGCGGTCAGATCGGGATGTGAGAATTTTGCGCGGGCGCCGGCATGCGGCATCTCGCGGACGGGACTGTCGGTTTGGCTCATTCGCTCTCCTCGGCTCATTGGAGGTTAGCATGGCGGATTTGCCTGAGGCGGTCACATTCCCATGAGATTTCGCGGCGGTGACGCGTGGCCGTAACGCCATGCCCGCAATAATCTTGCATGCCCACGAAACCCACCGCTTGCGAATTCGTTAATACAACCATAAAACCGAAGCGCTTTGGGGGGCCCTAAGCGTTTGTAAACCACAAGAGCATAGGTTTGGCGCTTAGGCCGGCACGTTTGGGGAGATCACAATGTATGGCATTCTTGCGGCCTGCATCGCCGTCATGGCGATGTTTCTGGCGTTATTTGCGTTGAGCGTGGAACCGGAATCGAAGGGTCGGCAGGACAAGCTCACGATGGAAACCGCGCAGCAACTGCCGCTGGAACAGGTTTCGTCCAGCCGATGATGCGGGAGAGGGCGCGCTGATGGGTGGCGCCCAATCGTTTTGGGCGTACATCGCGCCTATCCTGCTCCTGATATTCTCCAATATTTTCATGACGACCGCCTGGTATGGTCATCTGAAATACACCTCGTCGCCGATTGCCATTGCTGTATTGGTGAGCTGGGGCATCGCCTTCTTCGAATATTGCTTCGCCGTGCCCGCCAACCGCATCGGTCACCAAGTCTACTCGACCGCCGAATTGAAAACGATGCAGGAGGTCATCACCCTCACCGTCTTCTCGGTGTTCAGCACCGTTTATCTCAACGAGCCGCTGACCTGGCAGCACTTGGCCGGCTTCGCCTTGATGATGGCGGGCGCTTTCCTGGTTTTCAACGCCGGTTAGCCGCTGCGGATGGCCGCCGTCGCGGCCAGAGCGCGCGTATTTTTCAGCGCATCGGCCAGATCGGTCCAATAGGGCGGCGCGAGTTCGTGGATGAAAATGACGCCGTCGGGAAAGCGGCAGCGCTGCATCAGCGCGTCCCAGGGTATGGCGCCAAGGCCGATCGGCAAATGCAGATCGCCCAGCCCGTAGGCAAGCTTTTCAGCGCGATGCCCCGGCTCCGACGCCCATAATTTGCCGAAACTGTCGTGGACGTGCAGGTGCTTTGCCAAGGGCGCGAGCGCTGCCGCCTCCTTGAGGAAATCCGCCCCCACACGGCCCGACTCCAGGAACGCATGCGAAAAGTCGAGGCATGCATGGACGGCGGGATGGCCGATCGCCTCGATCTCAGCGGCCAAGCGCGAGGGCAGCAGTGTTTCGCGGCCGGCCTTCACCCCAAAGACGTTCTCCACCACGACGGTAATGCCATGCGCCTGCGCGTAATCTCCCGCCGCGGCCAGCGCCTCCCGCTGACGCGCAAAGCCGGCCTCGACCTCGCCGCTTTCGCCCGGTGCCATGCGCCCCGCATGGGCGACGAAATGCTCTCCGCCGAGTTCCGCCGCGATCTCCAGATGCGCCTTCAGCACGGCCTGATGCGTTTTCGCCTGTTCGCCACTCTCCGTGAGATTGAGGCTGAGCGGCCCGTGAATGGTGTAGCCGAAGGGGCGTCCCGAGGTGAGCGCCTTGACGCGCTTCAGCCGCTCGGCAAGGATGCGGCCATTGGCGACCAGTTCCAGGCCGTAGAGTGCCAGTTCGACATAGTCGGTGCCCAGTTCAGCCGCTTCGTCCAGCGCCGGGCCGAGCTTGGCGAGCGCATAATCCTCACCATTCGCAATGGAATAGCCGATGCCGTAACCGCTTGCCGTCATGCTTTGCGCTCCGCTCCGCCCATGTGCTATTAATGTCGCCAGCCCGTCCGTGCTGCATGATCTGAAGGCATCGCAAATGCGTTCCCGCCGGGGATTGGCTGAATATCAAGGTGTAACCCCTAAATATCTCAGTTAAGTGCTTGCACAGGGTGCATCGGGTTCTATATCTGATTGCAGGGCGCTGCGCGTGGTCCAAAAACCTCAACGCATAGCTAATTTGCATCACAGCCGGGTCGGAGTTTGACATTGGGGCCGCGGTCCCTATTGTCCTGCAAAGAGCTTGCAGTCGGCGCCTGTTGCACAAAGTTCACTTCAACTTGATAGTTCAGCGGCTTACCGCCGCGAACCTGTGGATATGACATTTACAAATCTCGGTCTTAGTCAAAAAGTTCTCGACGCCATCGCCGCCGCTGGCTTCGATGAGCCAACGCCTATCCAGGCGCAAGCCATTCCGCTGGCCAATCAGGGCCGCGACGTCGTCGGCATCGCACAAACGGGAACGGGCAAAACCGCGTCTTTCGTGCTTCCGATGCTGACGCGGCTCGAAGCGGGCAGGGCGCGGGCCAGAATGCCGCGATCGCTCATTCTGGAGCCGACGCGCGAACTTGCCGCGCAGGTTCATCAGGCGTTCGAGCAACTCGGCGTCAATCATAAGCTTACCGTGGCGCTGCTGATCGGCGGGGTCTCCTTCGAGGACCAGAACCGCAAGCTGGACAGGGGCGCCGATGTATTGATCGCGACGCCTGGGCGGCTGTTGGATCATTTCGGACGCGGCAGGCTGCTGCTGTCGGCGGTAGAAATCCTGGTGATCGACGAAGCCGACCGGATGCTCGACATGGGGTTCATCCCCGATATCGAGAAAATCTGCAAGACCTTGCCGACCGCCCGCCAGACGCTGTTCTTTTCGGCGACCATGCCGAAGGAAGTCAAAAAGCTGGCCGACAAATTCCTCAACAATCCCGAGCGTATCGAGGTCGCACCGCAAAGTTCAGCCGCCAGCACGATCATTCAGCGGCTGAAATTCGCCCCTGCTGACATCAAGGTAAAGCGCGAGGTCCTGCGCGACCTCATCAACGGCGCCGGGGTTAAGAACGCCATCATCTTCTGCAACCGCAAGCGCGATGTCGGCATCCTGCTGAAGTCGCTGCTGAAGCACGGCTACAATGCCGGCGGTTTGCATGGTGACATGGAGCAGCGCGACAGAACCGCGACGCTCGATGCCTTCCGGCGCGGCGACATATCGCTGCTGGCCGCCAGCGACGTGGCTGCGCGCGGCCTCGACATTCCCGATGTCAGTCACATCTTCAATTTCGACGTTCCGATCACGCCGGAGGACTATGTCCACCGCATCGGCCGGACTGGGCGCGCGGGCAAGGAAGGCTTTGCCGCAACGCTGGTCACGCCCGGTGATCTGGAGGCGGTGCGGGCCATCGAAAAGCTTTGCCGCGAAAAGATCGAATGGCTGGGCGGCGAGCCTTCCGCTGAAGACATCGAGGAAGGCCGCAGAGCCGGTGCTGCCGCGCGCAGAGGCGGCCGGTCGTCCTCGCGCAGAGGCAGCGGTGAAAAGGTGCATCGGTCGGAGACAGCTGGACCGGACGAGAAGAAGAACCCCAGGCGTTCGCGAGGCGGAACCGATCGGCCGAGGCGCTCCGAGACCGTACCGCAGAACGAGACACATGAGCCGAGACGCCGACGCGGCGACAGCAACAAGGCGGATCTGCCGCAAATGTCAGAGCAGGGCGAAACCAAGGTCGCCGGACAACGAACCCGTGGCCCAGCGAAGCAGCATGCCAATGGCAATGCAGCCGAAGCGCCTGGCCGCGCCTGGCAGCCGGAGGTCGTTGTTCAGGACCAGGAGAGACGGCCCGCGCCGGAGCGGCACGAACGTTCGAGACGTGGACGCGAACGCGAGGAGCCCGCGCCGCTTGGCATGGGTGAGCATGTGCCTGCCTTTCTGCTGACCCCGATCAAACGCTCCAAATAGCAGCGTCACGGCTCGTATGCGCGTCTAAAGATGGGCTGTGCATCCACGCCGACCATCCCGCATCGATTAGCCAAGACAGCCCCCGCGACGCCAAGCGTCTCCGGAAGCCTGCGTTCGGTTGGATATCTTAGCGCCGTCGGACAGTTCGCCGTCGGACAGTGCACCTGTTCGCTTTCGCGCCCAGCCAGGCAAGCCATAGAGTGATCGGATCAGACGGAAGGCGGCCGGGCCATCTATCCCGAAATCCCCGTGAAAACGAGGATCCAGTAAGCTATCGAACCACCGATTAAAACCGGATCCCCGCCTGCGCGGGATGTCGAAAATGCGTCTCCATCAAAAATGATTTCGCTTTAAGAGATTCTGGTGGTCTTTGCGGCCATCGTTGCCTGGGAAGCTGTGGAGGGTGCGCGCTTTGGATTGACCCAGAGCTTACCGCTTCTTCGCCCGCTTCGCCGCCGCCAAAGAAGCTCGCGCCCAGCCGATCAGCTCGTCGGGATTCTCGAGCAGCCGATCAGGAATCCGCCAATACGAAGTGGGGATGGGTTTGCCCTCCCGCTTGTAGATGAAGGGTGACATGCCCTCGGACTCGAAAGCCCCGCGGTTTTTCTCATCCACTTTGAGATAGACGGCATCCTCTGCAATGAGGCCGAAATTCACGCCTTCCGCGCTGATGCCGGCGCCGCCGAACATCGGCTTGATCTGCACCGGCTCGAAACCGGTCAGTATGTCCTTAACGAAATCCCGAAATTCGCGGCTGACGGCCATTGAACCTGCCGTCCCTCAGCTGGAATAGTCCACGCTGACGGGGGTAATGGCGACGGATTCGCCGCAGCCGCAGGCGCTGGTCTGGTTGGGATTGTTGAAGCTGAAGCCTGATGACAGTTTGTCGGCCTTATAGTCCATCTCCGTCCCAAGCAGGAACAGCACGGCTTTGGGTTCGACGAAAATCTTGACGCCCTTATCCTCGACTACGTCTTCCCCTGTCGCCGGAGCTTCGGCGTAGGCCATGGTATATTCCATGCCGGCGCACCCGCCCTTCTTCACGCCCACCCGCAAACCCGCGACCGGGTTCGTGCTGGTCGCCATGATCTGCTTGACGCGCTCGGCCGCGGCATCCGTCAAACTCATTACCTTCGGGCGTGCAAGTCTGGCCATGAAATCACCTCTTCTCTTAGTCGTAATATGGGCTTTTCGTGAAGCCGAATGCAAGAGGGAGGTCGATCCCCTGGCCGCCGTCGCATATCGCCAGAGGTGACGTATGCGTTTATCGCATAGCTAAAGCGCTGGCGACGCCTATGCGCAGGATGTTACCTTTTGGAGAGATCATACAGATGCCCGGCGGCGTGGCGGCAGGCTGCGCGCAAGCAGCAATAAAAAGCATAATGCCTCCAGCAGATTTGGCCGCGGCCGACACGCAAAATATAGCCTCGCGAGATTCGCCCGTTCTCGGTATGGCCGCCGCGTTAGGCGCCTTCGGCATGCTGAGCACGATGAGCCTCTTCGCCAAGCTGCTCAGCGAAAGGCATCACGTCATCGAGATCGCTTTCTGGCGCAATCTGCTGGCGGTCATTCCCTTCCTCATCGCGATCGTCTTTTTCAGGCAACGGCAGATCCTGAAGATCCACAGCAAGCCTTTCGTTGTGCTGACACGCTCGGTGGTGGCGACGGGCAGTATCCTTTGCGTGTTCGGTGCATTCTCGCTGCTGCCATTGGCAGATGCCACGGCGCTGGTTTTCACTTCGGCTCTTTTCGTACCGGTACTGGGCTTTTTCTTTCTCGGCGAGCGGGTGGGAAAGTTCCGCTGGACGGCGGTTGTCGTCGGCTTCATCGGCGTATTGCTCGTCGCTCAGCCAGGGGGCGAATGGAACGTCCTCGGCATCGTGCTGGGCCTTGCGGCGGCCTTGTTCAATGCGGTGCTGGGCACGATGCTTCGGCTGCTCGGGCGCACCGAAAACCCGGCGACGCTGACCTTCTATCTGCTCCTCGTGGGCGCTCTGCTGCTTGCGCCGCTGATGCCTTTCGTGGGGACAATGCCGGCGCGGAGCGAAATCGGCCTGTTGATCGGGCTCGGCCTATCCGGCATATGCATGCAGCTGCTCATCACCACCGCGTTCAAATATGCGCCTGCGGCGCTTGCCTCGGTCTTCAGCTACACGCAGATCGTCTGGGCAAGCGTCTATGGCTGGGCGTTGTTCGGCGAGTGGCCGGCCGTCAATATTCTGATCGGCGCCGCTGTGATCATCGCGTCCAGCGTCGTCGTCATCCTGCGCGAGCGCTATCTGGCGCGCAAAGGCGCATTGCCGCGTCCGGCTGCTGGGGCATAACGCGACGTCATGCGTCGATCAGGCCAAGCCGCTTCTCAATGCGTGCAACGCTTTGATCCAGACGGCCCAAATGACTGCCTTGCGCCGCAGCGATCTGCAACGGGCCGCCGACGCTCGTCGTCAGCTCATCCATGCGTGCGAGGATGCGATCAAGCTTCTCGTCCATGCGCCGCAAATATTCTCGCGTAAAATCCAGAGTCTCGTCGCTCATTGGAAACCTCCATCCCGTAAAGTAAGGCAGCGCTGGATTAACGGCAATGAAATAGCCCGCGCTTAACGCTCGAAGCGCCGGAACGTCACCCGGTGCGGGTCGGTGGCGTGGTCGCCGAGGCGGCGGCGTTTGTCCTCCTCATAGGCTTCGAAGTTGCCCTCGAACCATTCGACATGACTGTCGCCCTCGAAGGCCAGGATATGTGTCGCGAGCCGGTCGAGGAAAAAGCGATCATGGCTGATGACCACGGCACATCCGGGGAAATCCTCCAGCGCCGCTTCCAGCGATGAGAGCGTTTCTACGTCGAGGTCGTTGGTCGGTTCGTCGAGCAGCATGAGATTGCCGCCCTCCTTCAGCATCTTGGCCAGATGCACGCGGTTACGCTCGCCGCCCGAGAGCTGGCCGACCTTCTTCTGCTGATCGGCGCCCTTGAAGTTGAACCAGCCGCAATAGGCGCGGCTCGGCACTTCCCGCTTGCCGAGCGTGATCATGTCGTTGCCGCCGGATATCTCTTCCCAGACCGACTTTTTCGCGTCGAGCGCGTCGCGCGACTGGTCGACATAGCCCACCTTCACCGTCTCGCCGATGCGGATCGATCCGTCATCGGGCTTTTCCTGGCCGACGATCATGCGGAAAAGAGTGGATTTGCCGGCGCCGTTCGGCCCGATGACGCCGACAATGCCGCCCGGCGGCAGGCGGAAGCTCAGCTTGTCGATCAGCAGCTTGTCGCCGAAGCCTTTCGTCAACCCCTCCGCCTCGATGACGATGCCGCCGAGACGGGGGCCGGGCGGGATGGTGATCTGCGCCTTGCCGGTCTGCTCGCGGCCGGCGGCTTTGATCGGCCAACTCCTCGTAGGATTTGACGCGGGCCTTGGATTTGGCCTGCCGCGCTTTCGGGCTGGAGCGGATCCATTCCAACTCGCGCGACAAGGTGCGCTGGTGCGCCTCGTCCTCGCGGCTCTCCTGTTCGACGCGTTTGGCCTTCTGCTCCAGCCAGCTTGAGTAATTGCCCTTATATGGCACGCCCTGGCCGCGATCGAGTTCCAGCGTCCACTCGGTGAGATTGTCGAGGAAGTAGCGGTCATGGGTGACGAGGATGATGCAGCCGGGATAGACTTTCAGGTAGCGCTCCAGCCAGGCGGTCGTCTCGGCGTCGAGATGGTTGGTCGGCTCGTCGAGCAGCAGGATGTCGGGCTTGGAGAGCAGCAGCTTGCACAAAGCGACGCGGCGCTTTTCGCCGCCTGACAGCGTGGACACGTCGGCGCCGGGCGGCGGACAGCGCAGCGCGTCCATCGCCTGTTCGACCTGCGCTTCCAAATCCCACAAATTCTGCGCGTCGATGACATCCTGGAGCCGCGCCATTTCGTCGGCGGTCTCATCGGAATAGTTCATCGCGATTTCATTGTAGCGGTCGAGCATCGCCTTTTTCTCGGCGACGCCTTCCATCGCATTGCCGAGGACGTCCTTGGACGGGTCGAGCTGCGGCTCCTGCGGCAGATAGCCGACCTTGATGCCCTCCGCGGCCCAAGCCTCGCCCGCGAACTCCTTCTCCTGCCCCGCCATGACGCGCATCAGCGTGGATTTGCCCGAGCCGTTGACGCCGACAACGCCGATCTTGGCGCCGGGCAGGAAGGAGAGGCTGATGTCCTTCAGGACCTGCTTGCCGCCGGGATAGGTTTTGGAGAGCTTTTGCAGCGCATAGACATACTGGGTCGCAGCCATAGGATCCATCGAAGCGTTGAAAGGGTGAAGCCGGGTTTTAGCTGCCCGGAAGCATGAGCTCAAGCCCATCGCACCCGGCTGCGGCCAAGTCAATCCTGTCGCCATCCGCCGGGTGGTTTAAGGCTCGACAAAGGCAAATCTGATGAGGCTTTTGGCTTGCGGCACTTTGCTCTCCGACAAGAACTCATGCACGAGCCGCATGAACCGCGTGCGCTTCGCCAGATCCGGACTGTCGGAGCGCAAGATCGCCTGGATGTCGGCGAGCAGCGTTCCGGCAAAGAAGATATGGGTGCTGTCGAAGACATTTGCGATGAACTCGCTCATCGACTGCGGCGAGTGCCAGAAGCGCGGGGTGAAGTCGCGAATGTTTTCGCCGCATTCGATAGAAATGGGGAGCAGCAGCTCACGCGCGCCGCTCAGCTTGTAAGCGAACCGCCTATGGATCTCTTCGAGCGTCAGCAAACTGCCGCCGGAGGGCTCGGCGAGCATCTCATCGAAGCTGTCGGAAATGGCCAGCCGCGCCGACCGCACATAGAGATCGACCAGCAGCTCGGTGACTTTGGGGTCGAGGATCTGTCGGCCGTGGACCGGCCGTTTCAATGCGCGGGCGCAAGGGTTGGCGCCGACGCCGTCGGCGACGCCGGGGGGCTGCCAGCGCCAAACCATGACCGGCTCGGCGATGTTTTTAAGCTGGCGTTCGCCGATCGGCAGAAGTTCCTCACCAAAGGCATTCCGGGTTTGAAGATAGAGGCTGTGCGACAGGCAAATGCCGCCGGGCGGCGCGATTTCCTCCAGCCGGACTGCAACATTTATTCCCTCGCCATGAATATCGTTTTCCTGCAGAATAATATCGCCTAGATTCGCGCCCATTCTGAAGTCGATGATCGTATCAACGGGGGCTGCTGTATTGCGTTCAGCCATGATCCGCTGTACATCGACAGCGAATTTGACCGCATTGAGAGCACTGTTGAACGCCAGAAGCGTGCCGTCGCCCAGCAATCGGATCACCCGACCATTATATTTTGTAACCGCCGGGGTAATTACTTCCTGCTTTAGCTTGCGTAATATCGCAAGTGTGCCAATTTCATCTTGGCCAATGAGGACACTGTAATTAACCACGTCCGCGGCCACAATCGCGGTCAATTTGCGCTCCATAGCTTCCTCATACTCCAAATTACAATTCGATTGAAAAAGCGCGCGAGAGAGATCGATAATGAATAAACCTTGGGTTGCAGGAAAGGATTTTCTCGCGCGGCCTGTCAAACGATTTGTGGCTGGGGAGCGTCCCAAAGCCGCGGTCGCGGCGTGGTTTGAATCACTTTCCGTCAGCGCAGGGGGAAGAATGCAACAGATTTCGCCTCTCCGGCCCAGGAGCGCGTCATGAGCCGCCATTCATCCGACGGGCGAAAGACGCCGCTCTCGGCCATATCGCTGCTGGAGCGGATTTCGACGGAAAGCCTGAAGAAAATTGAAAAGCACGGCAAACGGGTAAGCTTCGCCAAGGGCCAGGAGATCATCGCGCGGTCGGAGGAGCTGAACGACGTCTATATTCTCATGAGCGGACTGGCGCGGGTGCTGGTGTTCTCCGCCAATGGCAAGGCGGTCGGTTTCAGGCGCATCAATCCCGGCGATCTGTTCGGGGAGTTCTCCGCCATCGACGGAGAGAAGCGGTCCGCTTCCGTGGAGGCGGTGACGAATTGCATCGTGCTCTGCATGTCCTCGGCGTTTTTCCGCGAGCTGATGGAGAACGATCCCGCGTTCATGACGGCGGTGCTCAACCATCTGGTTGGCATGCTGCGCTCGCTCACCTCGCGCATCGTCGAATTCAGTACGCTGGCGGTGAAGAATCGCATTCACAGCGAGCTTTTGCGTATGGCGCGCGATTCGAAGGATAGCAGCGGCGCCTATCTGATCAGCCCCGCCCCGACTCATTCGGAGATCGCACAGCGTATCAGCACGCATCGCGAGGCGGTTTCGCGTGAAATCAGCAGGTTGAAGCAGCTCGGGATCATCGAGCGCCGCGGTCGTGTCCTCGCCGTCACGGCCTTTGAGCGGCTGCAACGCATGGTCGACGAAGCGACGGGTGAGTAAGGGTTACTACCGTCATGGTTGCGCTTGCAAAAATGTCACAACCGTCTCGCAATAGGCCGGGTTGTGCAGATTCACACTTCACACTCGCCTCACAGATGTTAAGTTCTGTTTAACGAAAACAAGAACACTTTTATCATATATTTGAACCCCTGCTCGTTATGAGCGAAAAGCAGCTTTTTTACTCTGATATAAGAAGTCAAGTTTAAGTATACTATAGAAATATCGGGGTATGTTTTTCAATAATTGGCAACACGTTCCCAGGAGTCGGGGCCGTGATATAAATTTTTAGCTAGCCCGGTGTATATGGGCGTAGGTTTTGCGTGCCATAATCTGATAATTGCCGACCCCTCTGTCTTCTTGCGTTTTGCAAGGTGGCAGGAACAAGCAGCAAGCGAATGGGAGTTCCCCTCGTCCTCTTGCTGAATTCCCTCCCGGTACCGATCATCATATTGACCTGCTCTCTTCTTCAGAGAGCAGGTTTTTTTGTGCGCAGGAGCATGGCGCCCGGCTCGGGCTCATTTCTCTTTGCGCTGGAGTGTCCGGGCGCCGATGCCGAGCGTTCGCAACCCGGCCCCCGGGTGCGGCGGATCAGCGGCGGGCGAACAGCTTTTCGATATCGGTAAGTTGCAGCTCGATGAAGGTGGGCCGGCCGTGATTGCATTGTCCGGCGTTCGGCGTCGCCTCCATCTCGCGCAGCAGCGCGTTCATTTCGTCGGCCTTGAGAACGCGGCCGGCGCGCACGCTGCCATGGCAGGCGATACGGGCGCAGATTTGGTGCAGACGCTCCTCCAGCGCTGATGCGGTGCCGAGCATATCCAGTTCCTCGGCCAGATCGCGGATCAGCGTCTTCACATCGCCCTTGGCGAGCAGGGCAGGGACTTCACGGACGAGAATCGCCCCGTCACCGAAGGCGTCCAGCACGAGCCCCAGATTGACAAGATCATCGGCGCGGCTCGCCAGCAATGCGGCGGTGTCGCTGTCCAACTCGACGACTTCGGGGATGAGCAGCAATTGCCGCTCGATGCCACCATTGGCCAGCGCCCGTTTCAGCTTCTCATAGACGAGGCGTTCATGTGCGGCGTGCTGGTCGACGATAATGACGGAGGAGCCGGTTTCCGCGACGATGTAGGTTTGGTGCAGCTGCGCCCGCGCCGCGCCGAGCGGCTGGCTGAGCAGATGCCCATCAGCGGGCGCGTTCGCCGCTTCGGCATTGGCGCTGACGGCGTCGACGCCACCCAGCGGCATCTGCCAATCCTCGGCGAAACTCCCCGGCCGCGCAGCGGAGGTGCGATAGGCGGAGCCGGGCATCCACGATCCCGCGCCATGATGCCGAGGCACGGCGCCCGCAAAGGCCGCAGCCGCGCCCGCAAGGGCGACGCTCGTCTTCACGCCGCCCGCTTCGAGCGCCCGCCTGATGGCATTGACGACCAGCCCACGCACCAGGCCGCTATCGCGGAACCGCACCTCGGATTTGGCGGGGTGCACATTCACGTCCACCTCCTCCGCCGGCGCGGTGACGAACAGCGCCAGCATCGGATGGCGGCCACGCGGCACCAGATCGCCATAGGCGGCGCGGACGGCGGCAAGCAGCAGGCGGTCTTTTACCGGGCGGCCGTTGATGAACAGATATTGCATCTGCTGAGTGGGACGGCTGAGCGTCGGCAAGCCGGCGAAACCGTCGATCCGCAGCCCTTCGCGCTCGGCGTCGAGCGGCACGGCGTCGGCGGCGAACTCCTTGCCCATGATCCGGGCGAGGCGGAGGCGCAGCCCGTCCTCGTCGCCATCCATCACCGCGGGAAAGTTGGTGCCGACGCGCTCGCCGGTGGCCAGCGCGAAGCCGATGCCGGGAAAAGCCAGGGCGAAGCGCTTCACCAGCTGGCCAATCGCCGCGTTTTCCGCCGGTTCGGATTTCATGAATTTCAGCCGCGCCGGCGTGGCGTAGAACAGGTCGCGCACCTCGACGCGGGTACCGCCGTTCAGCGCGGCGGGGCGCGGACCGTTCTTGCGCCCGGCGATCACCTCGATCTCGAAGCCTTGTGCGCCGCCGCGCGGTCTGGACGCAATGGTGAGCTTGGCGACCGACCCGATGGAGGGCAGCGCCTCGCCGCGAAAGCCGAGTGTGGCGATGCGCAGCAGATCCTCGCCCGAAAGCTTGGATGTCGCGTGCCGCTCGACCGAGAGTGTGAGATCGGCTGCGTCCATTCCGCCGCCATCGTCGCTCACCCGGATCAGGCCGAGCCCGCCGCCGGTCGAGACGATTTCGATGTTGCGGGCGCCTGCATCAATAGCGTTCTCCACCAGCTCCTTGACGGCGCTGGCCGGACGCTCGATGACCTCACCCGCCGCGATCCGATTGATCAGCTGCGGCGGAAGCTGGCGTATGGGCATCGCTCAAGCCTCCTGTCGCCATCCGAGCCAGTTCGTCTCGGGTCAGGCGCTTGCCCAGCGCGACGGCGGGCTGGTCGAACGGATCGACGCCGAACAGATCGGCGGCGAGAATCGTCTCCAGCATGAAATGCATCATCAGCCAGCCAAGCGACCATTCGTCAAGCCTGGGCAGCTCGATTATCCTCATTGGACGCCTGTTCGCGACAAAGGCGTCGGCGATGGCATGCGTTTGCGCCATCACCAGTTCGCCGACTGTGCGGCCCGCGAGATAGGGCGCGCCGGCCAGCGCGGCGAGGCCGGCGGGAATGGGCGGCGTGTCGGCTTCCGGCAGCGAGCCTATGCGGATGATCGTCGTCAGATGATGTTGCGCGCCGCCCAGATAGAGTTGCAGCTGGCTGTGCTGATCGGCCGGGCCGAGCGCGGCGACAGGGGTCGTGCCTTCCTTGTCGTCCTTGCCCAGGCTTTCGGCCCAAAGCTGTACATACCAATGCGAAAAGCGCGCCAGCCGGTCGGCGTAGGACATCATGACGGAGACGTTGACGCCGCGCTCCTTGGCGAAGGCCGCCGAAACCGCCGCGCCAAGCGCCGGGGCGAACCGGGCGTTGTCTTCGCTCTCGCCCAGCGTCTCGATGACGGCGCGGCCTCCGGCGCGGAACGCCTCGAAGTCCAGCCCGCGCGCAAAGGCCGGGATCATGCCCACATTGGAGAAGACCGAATAGCGTCCGCCAATGTCGGCGCGATGGGGCAGCAGGGGCACGCCGAGCGCGGTGAAAAGGCTGCGCAGGCCGTTGGAGGCTCCCGGCTTTTCCGGCTCGGTGATGCCGAGGAACAGCCGCGGGATCGCGTCCTCCAGCCCATGGCGCTTGAGAAGATCGACGACCGTCAGCGTCTGAGCGAGCGTTTCGGCGGTGTTGCCGGATTTGGAAATCACCAGGAACCGCGTATTCGCCAGATCGAGGATTTCGAGGCCCTTGACCAGTGAAAGCGCGTCGAGATTGTCATAGAAGCGCAGGCGCGGCCGCCCGGCCTTGCCGATGCGGTCATCGCCGGGGATGAACCAGCCGCCGAGCTGCGCCAGCGCCTGACCGCCAAGGCTGGAACCGCCGGTGCCGAATACGATGAGCGTGCGGGCGCCCTCGACCAAACGGTCATAGGCGGCGCGCGCTTCATCCATGTCGCCGGTTTCGTAGAGGATGCCGATGTGCGGCAGGCTGCGCTCGCGAGCCTGGTGCCGCAGCGCCTCGAGGCGCGGTCCGAGCGGCGCAACCCAGCGCGCCAGCTCATAGTTGCGAAGGCCCAGCGAGCCGATCGCCCCTTCAAGGCACCCCTCGATCGAATGGGTGATCTTCATCGGGCCGTGCCCGGTCACCCGCGAGGCACGGGTATGGCAACCGGCGTCCGCTCCCCGGGCGGCAACATGCCCTCTGGCTGGCCGACGACGGTGAGGACCAGATCGTCCGGCCTGAACAATTTCGCCACGCGCTTAATGTCGTCGAGGGTAACGGCTTCGATCGTCTCGTTGCGCTTTTCGATATAGTCGGTGCCTAACCCCTCGATCTGCAACCACAGGAGAATATCGGCGATCTTGGCGCTGGAACTGAAACGGAGTGCGTAGGAGCCGGTGAGGTAGCGCTTGGCGTTTTCCAATTCCTCCGCCGTAGGGCCGCTCACGGCGATGCGCCCCAATTCCTGCTTGATGACGTCGATCAATTCCTTCACCGCGTCGTTTCTGGTTGCCACGCCGCCAAGTATGATCCCGGCGTGCTCAAGCGGGTAAAGATAGGTGTAGACAGAATAGGCAAGGCCGCGTTTCTCACGCACTTCGGACATCAATGTGGAGGCGAAGCCCCCGCCACCAATGATATAATTAAGGATATAGGCGGGAATGAAATCGGCATCTTTCCGCTTCAGCCCGGGCTGGCCGAAGGTGACCACCGATTGCGGCACGTTCATCGGTATGATCTGGCTGGCGGTCTGCGGGTGCCAGGCGGCTTCCGGCACTTCCGCCAGCACCGCCTTCTCCGGCAGCGCGCCGAACATGACATCCAGAGCCGAGGCCAATTCCGCCGCCGTTATGTCGCCGACCACCGCGACATGGAGATTGCCGCGGGCGAAATTGCGTTTGGCGTAGCCTTTCAGATCAGCCTGGGTCAGCGTTCGCGCCAATTCCAGCGTGCCTTTGGTCGGCGTTCCATAGGGATGGCCGGCGAAGACCTGGGCGAAAAAGGCGTTCGCCGCGACGCGCTCGGGATCTTCGTTCTCCGTGGTGATGGCGGCAAAGATCTGTTCCCGCACACGCTCGATGGCGTCGGGGTCCATGCGCGGCTCCGACAGGGCCAACCGCAACAGACGAAACGCCTCGTCCTTGTGCTTGGTCAAGGTTTTCAGGCCGCCCGTCATCACATCCCGCGTGGCGTCGAACGTCATTTCGATGGCGAGACCTTCCAGCTTTTCCTGAAAGGCCTGACTATCGAGATCGCCTGCGCCTTCATCGAGCATGCCGCTGACGAAATAGGCCAGCCCCTCCTTGCCGGCCGGGTCCTGCGCGCTGCCGCCGTCGAAGCCGAACTGCGTTGCGATCAGAGGCAGAGTATGGTCCTCGACAAGCCAAGCTTCTATTCCCAGCGGGCTGACGACTTTTTGGATTTGCATGGCGTGCGCCGGGGCTGTGAGACATGTGGAAACAACGATGAAGAGAGCCGCAAGCAGGCCCGGGCACCAGGCCTCGCGGCCCAGCCGCTGTCGATTACGCAGCCAAAGCATAGCGGGTCCTCAGTGAATGGTCTCAGATAGGCCGGGTACGGAGAGCTTGCCGCTCACGGCCATGGCTTTGTTGGTCGCGATGAGCTGCCCCGTCACCGAGCCTGCGATGTCGAGATATTTCTGCGCTGCGTCCTGGATGTCGGCAAGGGTCACCGTTTCGAGCCGCTTGGCACGTTCCTTGACATCGAGAATGGAGCGGCCGGTCACAAGCGCCCAGCCATAGGTCCGCGCCTGGTTGGTCTGGCTGTCCTGGCCGTAGACCAGGCTCGCAATTTCGGAGTTGCGAGCGCGTTCGAGTTCGGCCGCCGTAACGCCTTTCTCCCGAACTTCGGCAAGCACGGCGTCTATCCCCGCCTCCATTTTCTCTAGCGCCGCCTCGCTGCCAGCCACCGCATAGACGCCGAACCGGCCTGAATCAAGACCCTCGCCGGAATACCAGGCGCCGGCCGAGGAGGCCGATTTGTCTTCCACTACCAGCTTCCTGTAGAGCCGCCCCGTATTGGCTGACCCGATAATCGTGGAGAGCAAGTCCAGCGCTTCGGCTTCGCGCGCCGCCGCGCTCGCGTAGCTGGGCGTCAGATAGTGTCTTGAAACGGTTTCCCGTGCCACCCTGTCATCCCGAAGGCTCACCCGGCGCGGCGCGGGATGCGGCGGTTCCACCAGCCTCAGGCGCGGCGGCGTGTTCGCGGGCTTCAGTTTGCCGAACGTGTTCTTGGCCAGGGTGATGACGGCCTGCGGCTCGACGTCGCCGGCAACGACCAGGATCGCATTGTTGGGTGCGTAGTATTTCTTATAGAAGTCGATCGCGTCCTCGCGGCTCAGTGACTTCATTTCGTGCTCCCAGCCGATCACCGGGATGCGGTAATGCTGGTTGTAATAAAGCGTGGCGCCCATCTGCTCCGAAAGAATGCTGCTCGGGTCATTATCTACCCGCGAGCGCCGCTCTTCCAGAATGACCTTTCGCTCGGTGGTCACATCCTCCTCGGTGAGGCGGAGATTGACCATCCGGTCAGCTTCCATCTCCATCACCAGCGGGAGCCGGTCGGCGGCGACGCGCTGGAAGTAAGCCGTGGCGTCATGGGTGGTGAAAGCGTTATCCTCGCCGCCGTTACGGGCGATGATCTTGGAAAATTCCCCCGGCGGGATCTTTTCGGTCCCCTTGAACATCAGATGTTCGAGGAAATGCGCAATGCCCGATTTGCCCGGCGGTTCGTCCGCGGCGCCGATCTTGTACCACACCATCTGCGTGATCACGGGTGCGCGGTGATCGGGAATAACGACGATCTGCATACCGTTGGACAGGGTGGTGTGGGTTACATCCGTTTCCGGGGCCGATAGGGCTGAGATGGGACCAGAGGCCGACAGGAGCATAGACATCACCAGGCAAGCCAGAAAGGGACGATTGAGCACTATCACACCTTGCTGCGGGTTACTGGAAGACGGAGCTGCCAATATGCCCCGGCAAGTGTTTGGGACAAGTTACAATTTAGACAGGGGAGGCTGTGCGGGCGGTGCACGATAAGCAAAAGCGCCCGGCGGTTGCCCGCGGGACGCTCCAGCTTTTTCCGCTCCGATTCAATCGGAGCGCGGCTCTAATTCTTTGTTTGGTCGCATTTTCGCGACGCAAACCGGCATCCATTTTGCTGGAAAATGCTCTAGATAAAAGCATGACCCAGCTTAGTTCTGAGTTTCCGCTCTGTCGCCTCCGCCTACGGATTTGCTGATCGCCTTTCCGAGCAGGGACGGGCAACGCGCCTCGACGCCGACATTCTTATTGAATTCGCTGATGTTGGCCTTGTCGTCCCAGCGGCCCTCGCGGCAATATTTCTCTTCGGCGGCCGCTTTTTCCTCCGCGTCGCGCTTTTTGTGCTGATCCTTGTCATCGGGCCAGTTCTGCGCGGCGGCGGCAGCGGACTTGGTTCCGGGCGGCGGCAGGGAATCAGTGGAAGGCGGCACCACGAGACCGGCCCGCTCAGGCAGATCGTCGTCGTCCTTCTTCTTGTTCGACAGATTGAGCCCGACAGCATTCAAGATCGGTGCATCGACCTCAAGGCCGACGCCTCCTGCGCCGCAGCCGCTCAGCGCCACCGCGCCGCCCAGCACGGCCGCTATCGCCGCATTCCGTAACAAATTGTCCATCGCAGCCATTCGAACTGCTCCCCCAAATCGCCAATTTCACTTGGGTTATACGCTTTTTGGGACTTTTGTATGACTCATTTCTACCGCTGCGGGAGGCGGCGCATCGCATCGCGAAGTGGGCTCACTCCTGGAAAACGTCGTTCCATTCCTTGTGCTTACGGCGTTCGGCATTCACGAAGGGGCATAGCGGCACGATCTTGACCCCCTCGGCCCGGGCATCCTCCACCAGCCGCGTCGCGAGCGCCAGGGCGATGCCACGGCCTCGCAGCGCATCGGGCACCTCGGTATGCTCGGCGATGATCAGATGCGGGTTGGCGCGGCTATAGACCAGTTCGCCCGCTGCATCGGTGCCTTCCACCTTCGCGATGTAGCGGCCTTTGCTCGGCCCGACCTCTCTCGTAATCGTCAGGTCGCTCATGCCATTTTCTCCATCAATCGGGTGCCGGGATGAATTCGGCGTCGTCGCCGGGCGGAAGCCGGAAGCGGCCATGTTCCCAATCTCCCTGGCGCCACGCCTGCTTTGCCGCCTCTATCTTGTCCTGCGAGGAGGCGACGAAATTCCACCAGATATAGCGCGGGCCGCCAAGCGTCTCACCGCCGAGCAGCATCAGCCGGGCGGGCGTCAGCGCGGTCACGGTGATCGGGTCGCCGGGCCGGAACACCATCATTTTGCCGGCGCCGAAGACCTGCCCGGCAACGGAAATCTCGCCTTCCAGAATGTAGAGGCCGCGATCCTCATGATCGTCCGGCAGCTGCAGCCGGGCACCGGCGTCCAGCACCGCGTCGGCATAGAACATCTCGGTAAAGGCGCTGACCGGCGCACGCTCCCCATAGGCGGAGCCGAGGATCAGCCGCACCCGCTTGCCTTCGGCCTCGATCAGCGGCAGCTCGGCGGCGCTGCGATGCTCGAATGCCGGCTCGGTCTCTTCCGCCGCATCCGGCAGCGCCACCCAGGTCTGGATACCGAACAGCGAGGATTTCGGCTGGGCGCGCACCGCCGGGCTGGTGCGCTCCGAATGCGAGATGCCGCGCCCCGCGATCATCCAATTGACGTCGCCGGGTTGGATTTCCTTGCTCGTCCCGAGGGAATCGCGGTGCAGGATCGAACCGCTATAGAGATAGGTGACGGTGCCGAGGCCGATATGGGGATGCGGACGCACGTCGATGCCCTGATCGGTCAGGAATTCCGCCGGTCCCATCTGGTCGAAAAAGATGAACGGGCCGACCATCTGCCGTCTCGCCGAGGGCAGCGCCCGGCGGACCTCGAAGCCGCCGAGATCGCGGGCCCGCGGCACGATCACCGTTTCGATGGCGTCGATTTCCGGCCCTGTCGGGCAGTGCGGCTCCAGCGCGGGGTTCCAGCTCATGCAGGGTGTCCTTGCTCGCGGTGTTTCGTCCAAGCCTAGCGCTGCCACCGCGAAACGCAATGCGGATCAGCGGATGCGCCGGGCGCCTCGCCCACAACGACGGCGCGGCGGCAAGCGAGGCGTGCTTTGCCGTAACGCTCCCTTCTTGCTATAGGAACATAATCTGGCAAGGATGGGGGACATGGTGGGGCAAATTTTCCTCGGTCGCGGGAGATCGGCAAAGCGTGTCGGTAAACCGCATCCTGTCGCAGGACGGTTGGCTGCGGCCGCCATTGCCCTACTTGGCGGTTTGTGGCTGACCCATGCGACGGACGTGATGGCGTCATCCGCCAGCGCGAAGGAGGCGGAAGCGGCAAAGCCTCCACTGAAAATCGCGATCCTCGTGACGCAGCGCGCCGACGCCTGTTACGACAACGGCAATGTGCCCGCGATCAAGCGGCTGGCCGCGCTGAAGCGGGACCGGATCAATCAGGCCGGGGGGATTGGCGGCCGGCGGCTGATCCTTCAATTTTTCGACGATGGGGGCGACGCGAAGAAGACCGTCGCCGATGTCCGCGCAGCCGTCGCCGATCCGCAGACGATCGCAATGATCGGCCTGGGTGCCTCGACGCGCGCCCAGGAAGTCTTCAATGCGGCGGGCGGGGACATCAAGGCGAGCGGCATTCCCTGGATTTCAAACATCTCGGTCAACAGCGTGTTCGCAGACTATCCGAACGTGTTCACCATGCGCGGCTCCCAAGAGGACGACAGCATCCCCGTCATGGCGCAGTTCATGAAGGACATGAAGGTCAGCCGGCCCGCTTTCATCGCCTTGAAGGACCAGCTTTACAGCTCGGCTTTCAGGGACGGCTTGAAAGAGCGAATGGGCGGGCTGGATTTTGTCGCCAATGTCGAAATGCCTCTGGCCGACGATAAGCTGGAGCCGGCCGTGATCGCGGCCATGGTCGAAGAGGTGAAGCGGGCCAATCCGGATTTCCTGATCGCGAGCGTGGGCGGTAGGCGCATGGTAGAGGTGCTCAAGGCGCTCGAAACGGCGGGGATCAAGCCGCCGATGTTGGTGTCGGGGCGGCTTGAGGACATCTTTGCTTCCGGTGACGTCACCTATTCCGGCGATCTCTACCAGCTTGCCTGGGATGGGCTGCCTGACGCTTATAATGACCGGCTCAGGCGGCGCCTGTCGCGCCGGCAGGCCGCCGAGTGGATGTTCGAAGGCCGGCGCAATGCCAAGGCGCCGGGATGGGCGTCGGGCGAGTGCAAAAAGCGTTCCGATGATATCGAGCCGGACGTGCTGGCAAGCGCCAATCTCAGGGCCGTCGGCATGGGCATGCAATTCAGCGACATGATCGGGCTGATCGGCGAAACCTTGAAGACGGGCGAGATACCCGCCGACCATGCCGCGCTGCGGGCGCGGGTGGTGAGTGCGATCAAGACCGGGTTCGAGTTCGGACACGGGATTTATTCCGGCGATCTCGAAAACTGGTCGTTCCGGCCGTCGTCGAGGGCTGCCGCCAGAACGCCGTTCATCGTCACGCGGCCCAAGGGGCTGGGCACGGAACAGCTTGCGCCGACCCAGTATGTGGGCCTGAAAAGCGATATGATGCGGCGGATCCAAACGCTCTACCTGGATCTCGACCTGACGCGCGCCTTCCACATTGACGACAAGGAGAAAAGCTTCGTCGCCGAGTTTTATCTGTCGATGCACCTGAACAAGAACGAAAGCATCGATCAGATCGAGTTCGCCAATGCCTTTCTCGATCCGCAGACCAACAGCCGGCAGGTGACGATACGGCCACTGCATGAGGGGGGCGCCAGCGATGCCTATCCTGAGAAGATGAAAATCTATGCCGTATCAGGCAAGTTCACCTTCGAGCCCAATTTTGGAAACTACCCGTTCGACACGCAGCGCTTCGCCATCGATCTGCGCTCCAAGAGCGGCGACACGCCGGTGATCGTGCAGCCATCACCGACGTCGCTGCGCGACAAGACGGTCGATGTGGAGGGGTGGCGGGTCAAGGACGAATATGTCGGCTACGATCAGGATTTCCTGCCGATCATCGACGCCCAGACCCATGAGCGCAGCATCGTGCCCTTCTATAAGGGCAGCTTCGTCTGGGTGATGAAGCGCGAGGCGACCGACTATTTTCTCAACGTCGTCGTGCCGCTCGCGTTCATCATGATCATCGCCTATCTCGCCATCTTCATTCCGCGCGGACATTTCGAGGCGATCGTGACCATCCAGGTCACCGCGCTTTTGTCCGCCGTTGCGCTCTATCTCACGATTTCCAAAGTGGCCACCGACGCCGCAACTGTGTCCGACAAGATCTTCCTGTTCGACTACATGCTGATCAGCTTGATGATCGGTATCTCCATCCTGCGCGTCAACAGGTCGGTCGGGCGCGTGCCCTATCTGGACACGGCACTGGGCGTGATCCATGTCGTGCTCATTCCGATTCTGGTGGGCCTCATGGCGCTGTTCGTGATCGGGTCGAGCGCCTCAGACGGCCAGGCGGCATCCGGTTTCGTTGCCGCCATGCGAGAGGCTGTCAGGCAATAAAGCCGCTACGGCAGGCGTCCCCCGCGCCTTCGGAGGCGTCGCCGCGACTGACGAAACCGTCACTGCGGCGCGCCATCATGGCTTTGTCCCGAGAAAACCTCAGCGGAGCGCCGGATTTGAGGTAAACTTCCGCGCTTAAAACCTAGGAATGAGGGCGGCATGGCACGGTCGCGGGCGGGTGTTCGGCCGGAGGCGGGCGCGGTCGGCGCGAGCCTTGATCGGCGCCGGCATTTCGATGTGCTGATCGTCGGAGCCGGCCTGTCCGGCATCGGCGGCGCCTGCGATCTGCAGCGCAATTGCCCCTCCAAGAGCTTTGCGATCCTGGAGGGCCGCGACGCCATCGGCGGCACCTGGGACCTGTTCCGCTATCCCGGCATCCGCTCCGATTCCGACATGCACACCATGGGCTACAGCTTCCGGCCCTGGGCCGGCGAAAAGGCGATCGCCGACGGTCCCGACATTCTGCAATATATCCGCGACACGGCCAGAGCCTGCGGCGTCGAGCGCCATATCAAATTCGCCGCCCGCGCCGTGCGCGCCGCCTGGAATTCCGCCGAGGCGCTTTGGACGGTGGATGTGGAATCCGGCCCGGAACGGCGGCCCGTCCAGTATGCTTGCAACTTCCTTTATATGTGCAGCGGCTATTACGACTATTCCGAAGGCTACATGCCCGGCTGGCCCGGCATGGATCGGTTCGCCGGCCGCATCGCCCATCCGCAGCAATGGCCCGGCGATCTGGACTATGCCGGCCGCCGCGTCGTGGTCATCGGCAGCGGCGCGACGGCGGTGACGCTGGTCCCGGCGATGGCCGAAAGCGCCGCGCACGTCACCATGCTGCAGCGCTCACCCAGCTATATCGCCGCGCGTCCGGCCAAGGATGCCTTGGCCAATTGGATGCATCGCCGCCTGCCGGCAAGTGTCGCGCATGGCCTGGTGCGCTGGAAGAACGTGTTTTACGGCATGTACGTCTACCGCATGGCGAGGCGTAGGCCGGAGTTCTTGAAGAACGCGCTGATCACGCTGGTGCGCCAGCAACTCGGCCCGGACTACGACGTCGATAAGCATTTCACGCCGGACTACAATCCTTGGGATCAGCGTCTGTGCCTCGTGCCCGATGCCGATCTGTTTGCGGCGATCCGCTCCGGCAAGGCCTCCGTCGTCACCGACCGCATCGAGGCCTTTACCGAGACCGGGCTGGCGCTGCGCTCCGGTGCAACGCTGGATGCCGATATCATCGTTACCGCCACCGGCCTGAAGGTGCAGATGATGGGCGGCATGGAGATCGTCGTCGATGGCAAGCCGGTCAATCTGGCGAAGACCATGGCCTATAAGGGCATGATGTACAGCGACATTCCCAATCTGGCATCGGCCTTCGGCTATGCCAACGCCTCCTGGACGCTGAAATGCGAGCTGACATCGGCCTATGTCTGCCGCCTGCTGAATTTTATGGATGCACGCGGATTTGCATGGTGCGTGCCGCGCCGGCGCGATGCCTCGATCGCTGAGGAAACATCGCTGCCGCTGACTTCGGGCTACATCCAGCGGGCCCAGTGCATCCTGCCCAAGCAGGGATCGAAGCGGCCATGGAAGCTGTATCAGAACTACTTCTTGGATCTGACGCTCATGCGCCTCGGTTCCGTCGAGGACGGCACAATGGAATTCGGGCCACCTCGATGCTGGACGCCGCGGCGCGGCATGATCGGGAGATGAGCGTGCCGAAATTGATGGTTTTGGAGGGCAAGACCGCAATCATCACGGGCGCGGCCGGCGGGATCGGCCGCGCGATCGCTTTGTCGCTGGCGCGGCGGGGATGTCATCTCGCCTTGGCGGATGTGGACGAAATCGGGCTGGCCGAGACCGGGAAGTTGATCGGCTCCAACCGCTTGCGCGTCAGCCGCCACCGGCTTGACGTCGCCGACCTCAGCGCGGTAGCCGGCTTTCCGGGCGCCGTTGCCGCTGAGCATCCCGGCGCCGACATTCTGGTCAACAATGCCGGCGTCGCCGTCGCCGGAAACTTCGAGGAGGTGAGCGAGGAGGATTTCGAATGGCTCTTCGGCATCAATTTCTGGGGCGTCGTGCGCATGACCCGTGCCTTCCTGCCCATGCTGAAGGCGAGCGGCGATGCGCGTATCGTCAATCTCTCCAGCATTTTCGGCATCATCGCCCCGCCCGGCCAGACCGCCTATGCGGCGAGCAAATTCGCCGTGCGTGGCTTCTCGCAAGCTTTGGGCCATGAGTTGGAGGGAACGGGGATCGGCGTCACGGTCGTACATCCTGGCGGTGTGACGACCGGTATCGCCGATCACGCCCGCCTCCCCAAGGGTACCTCGCCGGCCGATGCGGCCCTGCGCCGCGAATGGGCAAACAAGCTTCTGACTCTCCCGGCGCAGACTGCCGGGGACATCATCGCCGCAGCCATCGAGCATCGAAAGGCCCGCGTGCTGGTCGGAGCCGACGCAAAGCGGATCGCGGCGATCGAGCGCATCGCGCCGGTGGCTTATTGGAAAATACTGCGCCGGATCGCGGGGCGGCGATGAGGCTCTCGTGCTTGGCTAGGCGCGTTACGCCGCGCTTGCCATGTCGGCTCGGCAATGGTCTGATTGCGGCCTCTCAGCTATAAGGCCGGTCATCACGCCGCAAAAAGGACACACCATGCCAAATTGGTACGAGGACAACCCCCATTCCGTCGGACACACGCCGCTCGTCCGGCTCAATCGCGTGACGGACGGCGCGAAAGCCACGGTTCTTGCCAAGATCGAAGGCCGCAACCCGGCCTATTCCGTCAAATGCCGCATCGGCGCCGCCATGGTCTGGGACGCCGAGAAGCGCGGCCTGCTCGGGCCGGGCAAGGAGCTGGTCGAGCCCACCAGCGGCAATACCGGCATTGCGCTCGCCTTCGTCGCGGCGGCGCGCGGCATTCCGTTAACGCTCACGATGCCTGAGACGATGAGCATCGAGCGGCGCAAATTGCTGATCGCCTATGGGGCAAAGCTCATTCTAACCGAGGGCGCGAAGGGCATGAATGGCGCGATCGCGCAATCCGAAAGCATCCTTGCCTCTGATCCGGACCGCTACGTCCTGCTGCAGCAATTCAAGAACCCCGCCAATCCCGCGATCCACGAGCAGACCACCGGTCCCGAGATCTGGAACGACACGGATGGCGCAATCGACATTTTCGTCAGCGGTGTCGGCACGGGTGGCACGATCACGGGCGTGTCGCGCTACATCAAGGGCACCAAGGGCAAGCCGATCCAGTCGGTCGCGGTCGAGCCGACGCACAGCCCGGTCCTGACGCAAAAGCGGGAGGGTCTGGAGCTGAAGCCCGGTCCCCACAAAATCCAGGGCATCGGGGCAGGCTTCGTGCCCGACGTGCTCGACATGTCGCTGGTGGACACGATCGAGCAAGTCAGCAACGAAGAGGCGATCGCCTTTGCGCGCCGTCTCACCCGGGAGGAGGGCATCCTGTCCGGCATCTCCTGCGGCGCGGCGGCGGCGGTGGCCATGCGGCTGGCCAAGCTGCCGGAAAATGCCGGGAAGACGATCGTCACCGTGCTGCCCGATTCCGGCGAGCGTTATCTGAGCTCGGTGCTGTTCGAGGGCATGTTCGACGCCCAGGGGCAGCCGCTCTAGCCCCGGCGCGCTCCGATAAGCGGCTCCGCTCGGTGGGCGGACGGCCCACATGATCCAGGAGGGCGTCGTGGCAAATGCGTCGGAGAAGAAGAGGACCGACCGCGCATCGAGGTTCATCAAGGCCTCGGCACCGGCCATCTATCGCGCCTTCGTGGACCCGCAGGCGCTGGTTGCCTGGCTTCCGCCAGAGGGCATGAAAGGCCGGATCGACACATTCGAGCCGCGCCGGGGCGGGGCATTTCGCATGGCACTCACCTATATCGGGCGGGACCATGCAACGCCCGGCAAAACGTCGGATCACTCCGATGTCGTCGAGGGCCGGTTCCTGGAGCTGGTCCCCGACGAGCGGATTGTGCAGCGCATCGAGTTCCAGTCCGAAGATCCTGAATTTGCAGGTCCGATGACAATGATCTGGACGCTGACGCCGCTCGCCGGAGGCACTGAAGTCTGCGTCATCTGCGAGAACGTGCCGGCCGGGATACGGAAGGACGATCACGATGCCGGCCTGAAATCCTCATTGGCAAATCTGGCGGCCTTCACCGAATAACAGGCAACCGGCGCGGCGGCCAAAGCAACTATGCTATGATCTGAAATTGGCAATCGTTTCGGAGCAGCCCTCATGCAACAGCAACTCGACCGTACTGCGGAGGACGTGGGGAACTCGATCCATCTGGAGCACGTCAACCTGCAGGTGCCCGACCAGCGCCTTGCCACCTTGTTCTATGCCGCCGGCCTGGGACTGACGCGCGACCCCACCATGATGGTCGGCGACGGCAATATGTGGATCAATGTCGGGCGCAGCCAGTTCCATCTGCCGGCGGGTGATCCGCAGGTCCTGCGCGGCCATACCGGCCTCGTCATCCCCGGGCGCGCGGCGCTGCTCGACCGGCTTGCCGCTGTGCGCGACAGGCTGGCGGAAACGCGGTTCGGCTTTTCCGAGCATGAAGACTATGTCGAGGCGACGTGCCCATGGGGCAATCGTGTGCGCTGTCATGAGCCTCATCCCGAGCGCTTCGGGCCGGTCAATCTCGGCATGCCCTATGTCGAATTCGAGGTGCCAGCCGGCACCTTGGACGCCATCGCGGACTTCTATAATGAAGTGATGGATATGCCAGCGCGGGTAGAGCGCGAAGGAAGCAGCGACGCTGCCACACGCGTTTCGGTGGGCCGAAATCAGTATTTCGTCTTCCGCGAGATCGACCGGCCGCTGCCCAAGTTCGACGACCACCATGTGCAGATTTATATCGCGAACTTTTCAGGTCCGTATCGCCGGCTCCGCGAGCGCAATCTGATTTCTCAGGAAGACGGCCAGTATCAGTACCGGTTCCGCGATGTCGTCGATCCGGCCAGCGGACGCCATTTGCTCACGCTCGAACATGAAGTCCGCAGCCTGACCCATCCGATGTATATGCGGCCGCTGATCAACCGCAACCCGTTGATGACCACTCGAAATTACGTGCAGGGCTACGATCAGCTCTCATGGGCGATTGCGCCGTAACCAGCATAGCGGCAGCACCCGCTCCCGCATGGAGATGTGATCCATGGCCCCTTCGCCCGAAGCTCCGATCAGCCGTTTCCCCGTTCCGGCCCTTTCGGAGCTGGCCGCGGACATCCGCGAGCGGCTGCTCGCCGTCCAGGAGAAATCCGGATTTATTCCCAACGTGTTTTTCGTGCTGGCGCATCGGCCCGGCGAGTTCCGCGCCTTCTTCGCCTATCATGACGAACTGATGGACAAGCCCGGCAATCTGACAAAGGCCGAGCGCGAGATGATCGTCGTCGCGACCAGCAGCGCCAATCAGTGCCAATATTGCGTCATCGCGCATGGCGCGATCTTGCGGATCAGGTCGAAGCACCCGCTGATTGCCGATCAGGTCGCGATCAATTACCGCAAGGCCGACATCACCGACCGCCAGAAGGCGATGCTGGATTTCGCCATGAAGGTTGCATTTGAATCGTTTGCGATCGGCGATGCCGATTATGCCGCGCTGGCGAAGCACGGCTTCGATGCGGAGGATGCATGGAGCATCGCCGCGATCGCTTCCTTCTTCGGCATGTCGAACCGCATGGCCAACGTCACCAGCATGCGGCCGAATGACGAGTTCTACATGCTGGGCCGGTGAGTGCCGGGAATTTGGCGGGTTGAGATTTGGGCCGACGCACCGAGATAGAAATCGCGCTCCGGCATCTGGCACCCCGCGTACCGGCTCACGAATTTGGCGCCATCGTGGATCACGCGCTGGACAGTCCCGGATTGCGCACGGCTTCGGCGGAAGCCGCCGCCTGGCTTTCGATGGTCACTTATGTGCGGCACGTCCTGACCGAGTATGACGCGTTGCTCCTTCGAGGCTATGATCGCGACAGCGCCCGATTTTTTGTGGCCGCCGACATCGATGCCCGTCTCGCCGATTGGGGCGTCCGCCCGCGCGAACCGCTGCGGACCCAGACATGACGCCGCCTGAGACCGGAAGCCGACCGAGGGTCTATATCGCCGGACCCATGGTGTTCTACCCTGACGCCGCCCCGATCTTTCAGGAGATGAAGCGTATCTTAAGCGATTGCGGGCTGGAGGGGTGCGCGCCGCTCGACAATCAGATCGGCCTGGAAGCCGCCGCTCCCGGACGCGCCCTGGCGCGAGCCATCTATGCGGCCGATGCAGCACTCATGCGCGGTGTCGATGGCGCGATATTCAACCTTGACCCATTTCGGCGCGGCACGGAAATGGACCCGGGAACGGCCTTCGAAGTCGGATATTGCCGCGCGCTCGGCTTGCCCATGACCGGCTGGACAACCGACGAAAGGCCATATCCCGCCAAGGTGCGTGACTTCATGAGGCAAGCCTATAGGCTCGACCTGCATGAGGGCGAACCGAATGCGTCGGGCGCTACCTCGGGCGGGCTGCGGGATGCCGACGGCATGCTGGTTCACTCCGAAGGGCTATATCAGAACCTGATGATAGAAATGGCGATCGAAGCCGCTGGCGGCGCGGTTTTCGGCTCGCCGGAATGGAAAACCGCGTTCGCCCAGGCGGCCCGCCATCTGGCTGATGTCATGAGCACGCGGTAGCCGGCGGCGCGGCACCGATAGAGCACTGCACAATGGAAAAAGTATCAAGCGCGGATTGATCCGGCCCGGCTGGTCTTCATCGATGAAACATGGACCAAGACAAACATGGCGCCACTACGGGGCTGGTGTGCCCGTGGCTCACGCCTCATCGGCAAGGCGCCGCACGGTCGCTGGCGAACGCTGACCTTTGTTGCCGCTCTGCGCTGCGACCGGATAGAGGCACCCTGCCTGTTCGATGGCCCCATCAATGGCGTTCGCTTCCTCACCTATATAAAGCGGTTTCTGCTGCCAACGCTTAAGCCCGGCGATGTCGTGATCATGGACAATCTCGGCAGCCATAAAGGGAAGGCGGTCCGCAGAGCGATCCGGAGTATCGGCGCCAGGCTCTTGTTCCTGCCGCCCTACAGTCCCGACCTCAACCCCATCGAGCAGGTCTTCGCTAAGCTGAAGCACTTGTTGCGTCGAGCCTCTGAGCGCACTGCCGAAACAGTCTGCAACTGCGTCGGCAGGCTCCTTGACCAGTTCCGTAGTTTTGCGCGGGGCTCGCCGGCGCCTCGCAAGGCAACAGCCGCACCGGATCGGCGTCCGCCGGCAGATAGTCTCCCATCGGACGGCATTTTCCCGCGATACAGACGCGCCAATCGGCCGTGGCGCCGGACCGGCGCATCTCCATGAAGGGCAGCGGGGGCAGGGCAGGGCGCCAACCCCAGGCGTGGCCATCGAATCGCGCCTCAGGGGGCGGGTCCATCCCGGCGCCGGAACCGCGAACGCGCGCCTGGGTGATGACGAGGCCGCGCGGCGTGGCGCGCCAGTCCTCCTCCCAGACGATCTTTTCGACCGAATGCGTCCAGGCGAGAGTGATGTTGCGGGTGCCGAGCGAGACCATCAGCCCCAAAGCCGCAAGGCACAAATTCATGTCTGATGCGCCGCCTCGGGACGGCGCGCGCGCAGGATCTGTCCGACCACCACCAGCGCCCCGAGCGCGAAGCCGACTTCGTCGGTCAGCGGCAGCGCCGCGAACAGGGACAGTGCCCCGGCGCCGGCGACCAGGCGCTCCCAAACGGGTGCCCGGATGCGGAAGAAACCAATGGTGGCAATGCCCCAAAGGCCGATCGCCACCGTCGTCTTGAAGACCATATACGCCACCTCCAGCCAGAAGGCGGCGCCGTCCAGGCCGGGCACCCGCTGCATCATCAAGGCCGGGTCGTAAACCGCCATGAACGGGATGACGAAGCCCGGCAGCGCGATCCGCAGCGCCTCGAAGCCGATCTTGAAGCCGCTTTCCTTGGCAATCGGGGCCGCCGCGAAGGCGGCCAGCGCCACCGGCGGCGTCAGATCGGCCATGATGCCGAAATAGAACACGAACATATGGCTGACGATCAGCGGCACGCCCAGGGCGAGCAAAGCCGGCGCGGCGAGCGAGGAGGTGATGATATAGTTGGGGATCGTCGGGATGCCCATGCCCAGGAACAGGCTGACGAACATGGTCAGCACGAGGGACAGGATGAGCGAGTCCTTACCGATCGCAACCACCCAATTGCCGAAGATGGTGCCGACCCCGGTCAGCGTCATGGTGCCGATGACGATGCCGACGAGGGCGCAGGCAAGGCCCACCGGAAGCGCCTGACGCGCGCCGTCCGCCAGAGCGTCGCGGCAGGCCGCCAGCGTCTCGGTGCCGCCTCGCACGAACAGCAGGGCGATGATCAGCGCGGTCACCAGCCCGACGACAACGAGCACGCCGGCAACCAGGAAGCTGCCCGCCAGCAAGCCCAGCCCGACCCAGAACACCAGCCGAAGCGCCTGAGGCGCCAGACCGGCGGCGATGGCGCTGCCCAGGATCAGCGTCACGGTAAGGGCGAGGCCGATCGATCCGGCATAGAGCGGCGTATAGCCGGTGAACAGCAGATAGACCAAGGCCGCCAGCGGCAGGACCAGATACCATTTCTCCCGGAACGCGGCGCCCGCGCTCGGCAATTCGCTGCGGGGCATGCCGATCAGGCCGCGCTTGCCGGCCTCCAGATGCACGGCCCAGAAGGCCGAGGCGAAGTAGAGCACAGCCGGAATGATCGCGGCCTGCACGATATCTGCGTAGGGCACGCCGATGGTCTCCGCCATGATGAACGCGACGGCGCCCATCACCGGAGGCATGATCTGGCCGCCCATCGAGGCTGTCGCTTCGACACCTCCGGCGAAGGCCGCGCGGTAGCCGAAACGCTTCATCAAGGGGATGGTGAACTGGCCGGTCGAGACGACGTTGGCCACGCCCGAACCCGAGATGGTGCCCATCAGCGCCGAAGAGAACACCGCGACTTTGGCGGGGCCGCCCTGAGCCCCGCCGAACGCGCCCATGGCGATGTCGGTGAAGAGCTGGATCATCCCGGCCCGCTCCAGGAAGGCGCCGAACAGGATGAACAAAAAGATGTAGGTGGCGGAGACGGCGGTCGGGACGGTGTAGATGCCCTCGGTACCGAACGACATATGCTCGACCACCTGTTCCACCGTGTAGCCGCGATGGTCGAACGGCGCCGGCAGATATTGCCCCAGCAGGCAATAGGCCAGGAACAGGCCGGCGACGATCGGTAGGGCCGGTCCCATGGCGCGCCAGACGAGGACGAACAGCACCACCAGGGCCGTGACGCCGACGACGAAATCGGCGCGCGTCAGATCGCCGGCACGATTGACGAGGTCAACATAGAAATTCCATTGGTAGAGGCCGACCAGGAAGCCGAAAATGCCGAGGCCCCAGCCGAGCAGCCTGCCCGCCGGCCCACCGGCCCGGTGATTGGCCAGCATCCCGCCGGCCACGAGGCACAGAAAGCCGACATGAATGGCCCGCACGATCTGGCTCGGCAAGCCGCCGCCGAACCGGCCGACGATGATAAAGGTTCCGAGCAGGCAGAGGAACGCAAAGAGCGCTTCGTCGACCGGCCGCCCGCGGATGCGGTCGATGACGATCTTAACCGCCCACAGGATGAACGCGACGCCGATGATGCGGAGCAAATCGACGCCCTGAAACAGCGGGCGGTCGAGCGGCAGGCCCAGCGCCGTGACGATCTGGAAGGCGGAGAAGGCCACCGCGATCCAGAACAGCAGCCGGCCGCCAAGGCCAAGTCCGAAATTCTCCGGCAGACCGTGTTCGGCATTTACCGGCGGTATGACCGCTTCGCCGGGCATATGCGCCTGCACCATCTTGCCATCCCCTTGAATGTGGCCGGCGCCCCGGGATCACGCCCGGACCACGGGAGCGGGAACGGCCCGCCCCGGACGATCTGGGGAGAATGGACGGATTATTGCGGCAGCTTCAACCCTTTTTCCTTGAAATATTTCGCGGCTCCCGGATGCAGCGGCACCGGCATCCCGGACAACGCGGTATCGAGTTTGATCGCCTTGGCGGCGCTGTGGGCCGCGACCAGCGTGTCGAGGTTTTCGTAGACCGCCTTGGTCATGGCATAGGCGAGGTCGTCGCTGACACCCGACCGCGTCACCAGATAGTTGACGACGGCGGCGGTCGGCACGTCGGCATCCTGACCTGTGTAGGTGCCTGCCGGAATTGTCGCCGCGACATAGGGCGAGCCGACCTTTTCGATGACCGATGCCGGGATTTCGATCACGACGATGTCAACCGAGGAGGCGAGGTCGCGCAGCGAGGCGACGCCCAGGCCCGCCGACTGCAAGGTGGCATCCAATTGCCGGTTCTTCATCAGTTCGACGGATTCAGCGAAAGGCAGATATTCGACCTTGGCAAGGTCGGAATAGGCGATGCCCGCGCCTTGCAGGATGGCGCGTGCGTTCAGCTCGGTTCCCGATTTCGGAGCGCCGACGGAAAGCCGCTTGCCCTTCAGGTCGGCCAGCGTCTTGATGCCGGATTCCTTGGACGCGACGATCTGGACGTAATTGGGATAAATCGCGCCGATGCCGCGCAGCTTGTCGAGCTTGGTCTTGAAGCCGACTTCCTCATTGCCCTTCCAGGCATCAGCCAGGCTGTCGCCGAGCGTGAAGGCGATCTCGCCCTTCCCCTGCTGCAGCAGGTTCAAATTCTCCACGGAAGCCTTGGTGGATTGCACGGACGGCCGGCTGTCGGGGATCTTGTCGGTGAATATTTTCGAGATGGCGACGCCCAGCGGATAATAGACACCGGATGTGCCGCCGGTCAGAATGTTGATGAATTCGGCGGCACGCGCCTGTCCGCCGGCCGCAAATATGGCGCACGCGAGCGCGCCAGCGCCGATGATGTTTCGCAGGGAAACTCTGCGCATGATTTCTCTCTCCCTTTTCAGGCCGGCCCATTGATTTTACCGGCGATTATAGTGTTCGCTGAAGGCCATAGTAACGGCTGAGACGCCTCCTGCAAGGATAATGGGCGGCGCGAGCGACGTTCGGCGCGCCGCAGGTGCCGTTCAAGTCGCGGCGGGGCCGCTGCGGCGGCTATTCATCAGAGCAGCCAAGCAGCGCCGCATACCACTTTCGCTCTCCCATGGACCAAAGTCTGGCAAAGGCGGCAATCAGGACGCTGCCGGCGAGGACCGGAAAGAGCAGCCAATGCGCCGGAAGATCCTGCGAGGCCAGCAGAAACGCGTCGATCCCGGCCGGCGGATGCAGGCTGCGCGTCACGACCATCACCAAAGTGGCGAGCCCGACGGCAACCGCAGTTGCGATCTCTCCGGTCCCGAACAGGACATGCGCGGCGACCCCGGCGAAACACGACATCAAATGACCGAAGATCACGGCGCGCGGTTGTGCCGGATCGCTGTCAGGCAGCGCGGTCACAAGGACGATCGAGGTCACGAACGGCACGCGGGAAAGCGGTTCGTCCGCAAGGTTGGCGAAAATTTCCATGGTGCTGATGGCGATACCGGCGCCGATGGCCCGATAGGCCACGATGGCCAGTTGGCCCGCCCGCAGTTTCATCGTCATGCGCCGTCTCGCCAGCCCGAATTTGCCACGCCGTGAGGCGTATGCCGCCGCGTCTACAAGGTAGACGGTAGAGCGCAACGCCCCTTGCGCGTTAGGAAAATCCTCCGGTCGCCTTGGCGAAGCTCAGGCCAGCATGGGCTTGATGTACTCATAGGCCTTGCGCGCGACATAGTCGGGATCGACGTCACGGCGGTTAAAGCCGATCTCCATGGTGAGATAGCCGGTAAAGCCGATCTCTTTCAGCGCGCGCACCAGATCGGCATAATCGACCTTGCCGCTTGGCGACGGCGCGTCACGATTGGCATCGGCGAGATGTACGTGATGCAGATCCTTGCCCATCCGGTAGACATAGTCTTTCGGCACCTCATTGCGGTAGAGCGCATGGATGGTGTCGAACATCAGCTTGACGTTGGGCTGGGCCACCTCACGCATCATGCGGATCGCGTCGTCGCAGGATTCGACGAGGTTGGAGTCCGTCGGCGTCGGCTCGATGGCGACGGTGACGCCAACTTCGGCGGCATTGGCGGCGATGGCCTGCAACGCTTCGCGGCTCCAGTCCCAGGCTTGCTCGGCGGGGGTACCATAGATTTGCCAGCCGGCGACATAGAGCAGCGTCGTGCCGCCCCATTCGGCGCAGAGCCGGGCGACCTTGGTGTACTGATCGATGGCGCCTGCGCGCTCGGCGGCGAGCGGCGATGACACGTTGAAGCCCGGCCCGCCGCCCGGCGCCGGCAGCATGCTGGAAAGCGCGATGTTATTGTCCGCCAGCACCGCCTTGATCTCGCGCCGCGCATTGGCGTCGAGATAGTCGGGAAAAGCGTGCGGAGCGGCGGCGCCGATCTCAATGCCGTCATAGCCGATGCGGGCGATGCGTTTGATGGTTTCATCCAGCGGATAGGCGGGTACCCAGACCGGGAAGCTCGAATAGACCCAGGTGTTGAATGACAGCTTCATGGGGGCTCGCTCCCTCGCGGTTGTTGCGCCTAAAGCGTTTCCGCCAGTTGATGGGCTTCGAGAATGTTGCTCTGGATGAGGCGCGGCGCCACGCAGTCGCCGACGCGCTCGATGCGCGTGCCGCCGAACGCAGGCGATGCCCTCAATTCGAGAAACAGATCCTCGCGCGAGCGGCGGCCGATCACCGGCACCACCCAATCGATGTCGTCGAGCCATTCCTCATCGCCCGGAATGAGCACATATTTGCCCCAGCCATGATCATCGCCGGAGGAGAACACCTGGGCGATCCGCACCCGGTGCGGCTGGATTTCCATCACGATGGTCGAGGCGCGCATCTTGATGCCCTTGATGGCGGCGCGGCGATGGAACAGCGTGCGCGTCCCGCCTTCGAGTTCCGCGCCGACCGCGCCATGTCCGGCGATTACCGTGACGGAGCAGCCATTGCCTGCGAGCCATTCGGCGGTGCCGGCAGCCTCCCAGTGGCCATTGTCGTCGATCAGAAGCACGCGGCCTGACGGCGCCACGTCACCGGCCAGGATGCGATCCCCCGACACGACGTGAGGCAGGTCGAGGCCGGGGATCTCCGGCAGGATCTGGCGGCCGAGCGCGCGCGAGCGGCTCGTGCCGGCCTGGTTCTGGTCCGGCAGGTTCGGCTCCGACCCGGTCGCCACGACGATAGTGCCGCAGCCGAGTTCGCCCAGCAGCTCCGGCGTCGCGCTGACGCCGCGCCGGACCTCGACGCCCAGCTCGGCGATGGCAAGCTCCAGATAGCTGGTGACCTCGCCCAGATTGTCATGCTCGGGCTGGTTGACGGCAAGGCGGACCTGGCCGCCGAGCACCCGCTCGCGCTCCAAAAGCACGACCTCATGGCCGCGCTTGGCGGCAATCTCGGCGACTTTGAGTCCGGCGGGACCGCCACCGACGACGGCAATTCTGCGCTTGGCGGCCGCAGGCTTCAGCAAGCGCTCATTCAGCGTCCGCTCGCGGCCGGCGGCGGGATTATGAATGCAGCGGACGCCCTTTTCCTGGCCCACCTGATGGATGCAGCCATCATTGCAGGCCATGCAGATGCGGATCAGATGGCCGCGTCCCGCCTTGAGCTTGGCGACCGTGTCGGGATCGGCGATCAACTGCCGGGCAAGGCCGATCATGTCCGCCTCGCCGGCTCGGATCATGGCTTCGCCGCGCGAGGGCGGGGTGATCCGGCCGAATGCGACGACGGGCAGTTTGGTCGCGCGCTTCAGCGCCTTGTTGAGCCGCTCGAACTCTTCCGGCGCGACCGCCGCCGGCGGGATTTCCATCCAGTAGCTTGAGAAAGAGCCGGCGTCGGAGTTGAAATAGTCGATGAGGCCGGTCGCCTCCAGCGCCGCGACCATCTGGAGGCCATATTCCAGGTCGTAGCCGAACGGGGTGAACTCATCCAGGCAGATGCGCACGCCGAGCGGAATGTCGGGGCCGGTCGCCATCTTGATGGCCTCGATGACCTCGAAAGAGAGCCGCATCCGGTTGGCGAAGCTGCCGCCATAGCCATCGGTGCGGCGGTTGAAATGCGGCGATGCGAAGGAGCGCAGCAGGCCGTCATGGGCGATTTTGATCTCGACGCCATCATGGCCCGCATCGACAATGTTGCGCGCGCTCGCGGCAAAGCCGTCGATGACGGCCCGGATGTCGTCCTCGTCCATCGCCTTGGTGTTGAAATGGCTGGATGGCTCGGGCATCTGCGTCGGCGCCCACATGATATGCGGCGGCTGTTCGAGCGATGTGTGCCCGCCATGGGTGAGCTGGCTGAAGATCTTGGTGCCATGCGCATGCACCGCGTCGGCGATCTTGCGCAAGGGCGGGACCACGGCCGGGTCCCAGGCGTTGATGAAGCGGCGCGACATCTTGCCGGTGGGATGCACCGCCTGGCTCTCCATCACGATCAGGCCGACGCCGCCGCGCGCGCGTTCCTCGTGATAGGCGCGATGATCCTCCGAGGGCATTCCGTCCAGCGTGCCGAGGGCGGTGAAATGCGGCTGAAAGACGAAGCGGTTGGCGAGCTCCACATTGCGGATACGCAAGGGGCTGAACAGGAACGGGAATGAAGCTGTCGGCTCGGACATCCTCTATACCGGTTTCCTCCCGCCCCGGCTCGTTCTGCTGCTGAGCCTTGAGTGCGGATGCTACGAAAGATTACGTAATCGTTTTTATGCCATGGCGTTAATAAGCCGTCAACATGGGCCAAGGTCCGCGCGTTGCGGCGCCACTTCCCTAAACCACCGTTTCCATCCGTCGGGAGCGCGCCGACCGCGCCATGGCGTCCAGCACGCGCATGTTATTGACGGAGTCGCCGGGGGACAGCGGGACAGGCGTGCCCGCCAGCACTGCATCGCCGAAATCCTCCACCATCAGCCGGTAGTGATCGACCGCCGGCAGCACCTCCTCGCGGCGCCGGCCATCGCCATCGGCAACCACGATCAGTGCTTCGCCGAGGCGTGTCCCAAGGCCGGGCAGAATGGCGCGCGGCACCTCGATGGCGCCCTTGCGGCCGATCACCGTATAGGAGCCCTGGGCGTTACCGAGGAACGAGCAGCTCACGATGCCCATGCGTCCGCCGCCGAAATCCAGCACGCCGCCGGCGCTGATATCGACGCCGAATGACGGGTCGACATGCCAGTTTGCCATCACGCTGCGCGGCTCATCGCCGAAGATCATCCGGCAGATGCTGACGGTGTAGCAGCCCATGTCCATCAGCGATCCACCGCCGGATTCGGGCGAAAAACGGATGTTTTTCGGATCGGCGGGAGACATGATGTCCACGCACAGATGCGCCCTCACCTCCACGACCTCGCCGATGACGTCTTGCGCGATCAGGTCACGCACCCGCTTGTGCTGCGGGTGCGAGCGATACATGAAGCCTTCCATCAGCGGAACGCCAAGCTCATGGCAGCGGGACACCACCCTGGCCGCCTCGGCGGCGTCCGTGGCCAGCGGCTTTTCGCACAGGGTGGCCTTGCCGGCTTCGGCCGCGCGAATGGTCCATTCTGCGTGGAGATTGTTCGGCAGCGGGATATAGACGGCGTCGATCTCGGGATCGGCAAGCAGGGCTTCATAAGGGAGGAAGCGTATCGTCTTATCCGCGTCGAACTGTCCGCGCGCGGCGTCCGGGTCGCGGCTGGCGACCGCCGCCAGCGTCCCGTTGCGCGACGCCTCGATGGCTGGAATCACCGCCCCCCGCGCAATGCCCGACGCGCCGAGAACGCCCCATCGCAATCGCCTGGTCATAACGAGCACCTCCATCCTTGGGCCTCGCGTTTCGTCACCACCGAAGGGGTGACGCCGCCGCCGCTATCATGATAAAAACGTTTACGTATGTTAACCGCATACCCCCCGATCAGCGCAAGTCAAATGCCGGCAGGGTCCGCTCATGGCCAATATTCATGATGTTGCCCGGCGGGCGGGCGTTTCGGTGGCGACGGTTTCGCATGTCATCAACGAATCCCGCTTCGTTTCGGCCCCTACCCGCAAGAAGGTGCTGGCCGCCGTCGCCGAGCTGAACTACCGGCGCGACGGCATCGCCCGCAGTCTCAGGCGAGCCAAGACAGGGACGATCGGCGTGCTGATCTCGGACATCACCAATCCATTTTTCTCCGACCTCGTGCGGGGGATCGAGGACGCGATCTATGACCGCAAGGACGGGCACAATTTCATCCTCTGCAACACCGAGGAGGATGACGCCAAGGAGCTGCTCTATCTCAACGTGCTGCTGGAGAAGCGGGTCGATGGCATGATCATTGCGCCCGCCGGCGGCAGTGGGGCCGAGCTGAAGGCCATCATCGCCTCCGGGGTGCCAATGGTCTTCGTCGACCGTGCAATCGCTGGCGTCGATGCCGATTCTGTTGGGGTCAACAACCGCGAGGCCGCTAGGGAGGCTGTCGCCCATATGATCCGGCTGGGGCACAGGTCTATCGCCGTGATGCGGGCGCAGCTGCGCGCCGACACCATCGAGGACCGGGTCGCGGGCTATAGGGACGCGCTGGCGGAGGCGGGGCTGGCCATCGATCCGTCGCTTTCGCCGGTCAGCGTCTCGACCATCGCCGCCGCGCAACAGGTCGGCCGCGACCTGCTGGCCGGCGCCGGGCGGCCGGATGCCGTCTTCTGCACCAACAATTTCATGACCCTCGGCCTGATGCAGGCGGTGACCGAAGCCGGTCTGGACTGCCCGCGGGACATTGCCGTCGTCGGGTTCGACGATTTTCCGTGGTCGACCGCCTTCAGGCCGCGGCTCACGGCTGTCGCGCAGCCCAGCTACCAAATCGGCGTGGAGGCGGTTGGGCTGCTATTCGACCGGATCCTGGGGCGGCGGCAGGGCGCGCCGGTTCGCCTTACGCTGAAGGCATCGCTGATCGTGCGCGATTCCTGCGGCGACAAGCGCCGGCCCACGGCGGTATGACCGGACGAGGCGCTGGGCAAAGACGACCGGCGTCGGCGGTAAATTGGCCCTGCGGCCCCGGTTTAACTGCTGCCCGCGACCGCCGCCACCGGCAGCCGTGGGGATGCCGGCCTCAATTGCGCGTGACAGGTGCGAGGAAATGCTCTAACTGGACTAGCTAACAGTCCAGTTCGGTGAAGCCTATGGGGTTGCCCCTCTCTCCGCTTAAAGAAGCCATTCACAAGCAGACCGCGAAGGAAATGATCCGCGACAAGATCGTGTCGCTGATCGCCTCCGGAATTTTGCAGGTCGGCGATGAATTACCGAGCGAGCGGGAATTGGCGGCCTTGCTGCTCATCAGTCGGGAGACGGTGCGCGGTGCCATGCAGCGGCTGGCGGGCGAAGGCATCGTCCTGGTGTCGCAGGGCGCCCGAACACGGATCGCCAAGGTTGACGTCAGCGTCGGGCAGCAGCGGATCGGCGTCACCAACCCGTCCGCGATCAACGGCTATAGTCTGGAAGCCGTTCACCAGGCGCGGCTGCTGGTCGAAACCGCCGTTGTCGCCGACGCGGCAATGCGGCTGAGTGCATCGGACATTAAGCGCCTCGACGACTCGCTTGCGACGCAACGCGTGGCGGCCGACGACCCGGTCCGGTTCCTGATCGTCGATCGCGAGTTTCATCTCAGCATCTATTACGCAGCCGAGAACCGGCTACTCGCCGATTTCGTCGTCGATCTTTACACCTACATGCTGGACCATCGGCGCGTCGCCATGGGCAAGCCCGGCGCCATCGCCCGCAGCCTGGAGGATCACGCCGAAATCGTCGAGGCGCTGAAGCGGCGTGACGCGGCGAGTGTCGCGGCGGCGTTTGCCCACCACATCCTGCGCATCCGCGATACGTCCCTGGATGTCGGCGACGCGACGAAAGCCTCCAATGACGCGCAGAGCGGATGGGCCGCCGCAAAACGCCGGAAGGGATGAGATCGATGCATGTCCTCGTCATCGGCGCGGCCGGGATGATCGGCCGCAAGCTTGTGAACGCCCTGATCCAAAAGCGCGATGTGTCCGGCCGCCGCATCGAGCGGCTGACCCTGGCCGATATCGTCGCTCCCGATGCGCCGCAATTTTCCGGCGCGGTGGAGACGGTCGCGGCGGATCTCTCCCAGCCCGGCGCCGCCGAGATGCTCGTCGCCGGGCGCCCGGAGCTGATTTTCCACCTTGCGGCCATCGTATCGGGCGAGGCGGAAGCCGATTTCGAGAAGGGCTATCGCGTCAATCTCGACGGCACGCGCGCGGTGTTCGAGGCCATCCGCCATGCCGGCGCCACGGCTGCGTATAGACCGCGGCTGGTCTTCACCTCGTCGATCGCGGTATTCGGCGAGCCGCTGCCGGATGTCATCGGCGATGATTTTTGCCTCACGCCGCTGACCAGCTACGGCACGCAAAAAGCCATCGATGAACTTTTGCTCGCGGACTATTCGCGGCGCGGCTTCCTTGACGGCATCGGCATCCGCCTGCCGACCATATCGATCCGTCCCGGCAAGCCGAACAAAGCCGCGTCGGGCTTCTTCTCCAGCATCCTGCGTGAGCCGCTGATCGGTGAACCGGCAGTGCTGCCGGTACCTGAATCGGTGCGGCACTGGTTCGCCAGCCCACGCGCGGCGGTCAAGTTCCTGCTGCATGCCGCCGAACTCGACACGGCGCTGTTGGGGACGCGGCGCTCGCTGACGATGCCTGGCCTCGGCGCGACGGTCGGCGACCAGATCGCGGCGCTGCGCCGGGTTGCGGGCGATCAGGCTGCGGCGCTGATCCGGCGGGAACCCGATCCGGTGATCGCCGCGATCGTCGCCGGCTGGCCGCAAGTTTTCGATGCCGCGCGGGCGACGGCTCTCGGCTTTACCGCCGAAAACTCCTTCGACGAGATCATCCGCATCCATATCGAAGACGAACTTTCGCCCGCGCCAGCCGAATAGGTGCATCGATGCTGCTCGGAGCCATCGCCGACGATTTCACCGGTGCCAGCGACCTTGCCAACACCCTGGCGAAGGGCGGCATGGCGACGAACCGCATGGTGTCGCCATGACGGCCGAAACCGATCTGCGCGCCGCGATCGTCAAATGGAGCCGCTCGCTGTTCGAGCGCGGGCTGACCGGCGGCTCGTCGGGAAACATCACGGTGAGGTTCGCCGACGGCTTCCTTGCGACGCCGACGAATTCATGCCTCGGCTTTCTCGATCCCGACCGGCTCAGCAAGCTCGACGCTGCGGGCGCGTTGCTCAGCGGCGACCCACCCACCAAGGAACTGCCGCTGCATTTCGCCTTCTATCACAACCGCCCATCCGCGCAGGCGGTGGTGCATCTGCATTCGACCTATGCGACCGCGCTCTCCTGCCTCGGCGATGTCGATCAGCTGAACGCCGTGCCGCCGATCACGCCCTATGTGGTGATGCGGGTCGGCCGGGTTCCCGTGCTGCCTTATGCGCGTCCCGGTTCCGCCGATCTGGCTCCCGCTATAGCGCGATGTGCGGCCGATAGCGCGGCGGTGCTGCTTGCCAATCACGGCCCTGTGGTTGCCGGCCGTTCCCTCGAAGAGGCGGTGTTCGCCATCGAGGAACTCGAAGAGGCCGCCAAGCTCGCAATTATCACACGAGGGCTGCCGGTCCGGTATCTGGACGCGGCGGCGATCGACGACCTCAACGCGCATTTCAGATTCAGATGACCATGGTCAAATTTTCCGCAAATCTCGGTTTCCTCTGGACGGATCGGCCGCTGCTGGAGCGTATCGACGCGGCGGCGGCGGCGGGCTTCAAGGCGATCGAGCTGCACTGGCCCTATGATGTGTCGGCGCCGGCGGTGAAGGATGCTTGCACCGCCCATGGCCTGACCATGCTCGCGCTGAATACGTCACGCGGCAAAGAAGAGGGCGATTTCGGGCTTGGCGCGATCGATGGCCGGCAGCCGGAGTTCGAGGCGGCACTGGACCAGTCGATCGACTATGTCCGCGCCATCGGCGGCAACGGGGTGCATGTCATGGCCGGGGTCGTCCGGCCGGAGGATAAGCCGCGCGCCAGAACGGTGCTGATCGACAATCTGAAGCTTGCCGCAGCCAAGGCGCCCGATCTGACGCTGCTGCTTGAACCGATCAACCCTCGCGACCGGCCGGGCTATTTCTATTCGACCACCGGCGAGGCCTCGGACATCATCGCGGCGGTCGGCGCGGACAATGTGAAAATCATGTTCGACGTCTATCATATCGCCGTCTCCGAGGGCGACATCCTGAAGCGGCTGGAGCGCCACATGCCCGAGATCGGCCATGTGCAGATCGCCGCCGTGCCGAGCCGTGCCGAACCCGACGAAGGCGAGATCGCCTATCGCGCGGTGTTCGAGGCGCTGGATGCGTTCGGCTATACCGGCTGGGTCGGCTGCGAGTACCGGCCGCGCGCCGGCACCGACGCAGGGCTCGGCTGGACCAAGGCATTGGGCGTTTCGCTAAGGACGTAACTGGAGGACACCATGCTCGCAACCAAGACAGCACTGACATTGGAGGCGGCCAAGGCCATCGCCGCCGCCTGCGAGGCCGAGGCGCGCAAAGCAGCGCTGCGTCTTGTGATTGCGATCGTCGATGATGGCGGCCACCTCGTTCTGCTGCAGCGCGACGACGGCGCGCAGGTCGGGAGCGTCGAGATCGCCACATTGAAGGCGCGCACAGCCGTGTTTTATCGCCGCGACACCAGGGACTTCCAGGCCGTGGTCGAAGGCCAGCAGCGCTATGCCCTGCTTTGCATCCCCAACGGCATTCTGCTGGATGGGGGCGTGTTGCTGAAATCGGGCGAAGAGATCATCGGCGCGGTCGGCGTCAGCGGCGCGAGCGACGAGGCCGATGGCGATGTGGGCCGGGTAGGGGCCGCTCTGCTCGGCTGACCTCGGGAGCCGCGCTGCAGTGGGAGTTCAGATTGGGCGGATTCTTCGCGCCGGCGCATCACGGAAACGCCCGGCCGGAGAATCCAACTGGTCCGCTGTCTATACCAGTTGACAAGTGAGAATGTGACCAATAGCTTAGAGTTCTGGCGCAAGGCGTCGTCCAATAGAGTTTCCCCTCATCGCTGCCAGGCGCGTGAGAAGAGAGACCGGGGCCAGGGAGGAGGCGGTTATGTGCGTTACCGATCAGCCGCTGTCATATGCAATCCGGCGCATCGATGCCGATGATCCGCATGCGGCCTCATGAGCGCGTCCGCCGCCAGCCTTGCCGGAAATCCGCGGGTTGAACCCCGGCCCGTGCTGATTGCGCGGGGCCTCACCAAGTCATTCCCCGGCGTGCTGGCGCTCGACAATGTGGATTTCGAGGTCCGGGCCGGCGAGGTCACGGCGCTGCTTGGCGAAAACGGCGCCGGCAAATCCACGCTGATCAAACTGATGGCCGGGTTCTACGCGCCGGATGCCGGCACGATCGTCGTGGACGGTAAGCCGCTGGTCGCCGACCCTTCGGCCGCGCATCGCATCGGCGTCGCCACGATCCATCAGGACGCGCATCTCGTGCCTGGGATGTCGGTGGCCGAAAACATCATGCTCGGCCGCTGGCCGACCCGCTACATGCTTTTGGCCGTTGCCGAGCAGAAGCGCATCGCCATGGCGGCGCTGGCGCGTGTCGCGCCGCATCTCAATCCCGCAACCCTGGCCGGACGGCTGTCCCCGGCGGACCAGCAATTGGTCGAAATCGCCCGGGCGATCTCCGAGGAATCCAAGGTTCTGGTGATGGACGAGCCGACCACGTCGCTGTCGCCGCCTGAAATCGAGCGCCTGTTCGAGGTGGTGATGGAACTGCGCTCGGCAGGGCTCGGCATCGTCTTCGTGTCGCATTGGCTGGAAGAGGTGTTCCGGATCGCCGACAGGGTGACGGTGCTGCGCGATGGGCGGCTGGTCGGGACCAGGCCGATTGGCGAACTCGACCAAGCCAAGGTCATCCGCATGATGGTCGGCCGCGACATCGCCGAAACGCTGGTCGAGCCGCGCCCGATCGGCGATGTCGTGCTCAGCGTCAAAGCTTTGTGCCGCGACGGCGTGCTCGACAACATCTCGTTCGACGTACGCGCCGGGGAGATCGTCGGCATGTCGGGCCTCGTCGGTGCCGGGCGCAGCGAGACCGCTGCCTGCATCTTCGGCGTCGACCGTTATGATTCCGGGACGGTGACGGTCGGCGGCGTGCCGATCAAACCGTATTCGCCGGCCGCCGCCATCGAGGCCGGCATCGGGCTGGTGCCCGAGGACCGGCGCAAGCAGGCGCTGGTCAGCCTGTTGAGCGTGCGCACCAACATGACGCTGTCGATGCTCGACCGCGTCACCCGGAACGGCTTCCTGTCGAGCGCCGCGGAACAGGAGATCGCCGACCGCGAGATCAGGGCGCTTTCGGTGAAGACGCCGTCTTCGAAAACCCGCGTCTCGGCGCTGTCCGGAGGCAATCAGCAGAAAGTGGTGCTGGCGCGCTGGCTGGCACGCAAGCCGAAAATCCTCATTCTCGACGAACCGACCAAAGGCATCGATGTCGGCGCCAAATCTGAAATCAGCGAGCTGATCCTGCGCCTGGCCCGCGAAGGCATCGCCATCCTGCTGATTTCGTCGGAGCTGCCGGAAATCCTTTCGCTCTGCGACCGCGTCCTGGTGATCCGCTCGGGCCGGCTGACGGCCAATCTGGATCGCGCCGAGGCGACGGCCGACACGATCATGAACTACGCGACCACGGGGTAGGGCGAGCAACGATGGCTTCGGATGTTTCATTGATGAACACAGACCAGACAAAGCCTGGCACCGGCTTCTCGCCGCTGCAGAGCAAGGTCTCGTTTATCGATCTTGCACAGAACATCGGCCTGCTCGCGGTGATCCTGTTCGGCGGCCTGGTGATGAGCTTCCTCAGCCCGGTATTCCTGTCATTCCGCAATATCGAGAATGTGCTGACCTCGGCCACCATCATCGCTGTCGTCGCCATCGGTCAGACTTTCGTAATTCTGGTTGCCGGGATCGATCTGTCCGTCGCGTCCATTCTGGTGCTGTCCTCGGTGCTCTCGGTCGGCCTCGTCGTGTTCAACGGCTGGCCGGTGGAATTGGCAATCGCCGCCGCGATAGGGACGGGTGCGGTGTTCGGTTTGATCAACGGGCTTGCGGTAACGCGGCTGAAGATTCCCGCCTTGATCGCGACGCTGGCAACCATGTCTATCGCCCGCGGGCTGGCCTACATCTTCTCCGGCGGCACCAACATTGCGCCGGTTCCGCACTTCTTCGTCGATTTCCAATATGCGCGCGTTTTCGGCATTCCCGCCGTGATCATTCTCACGCTGGTTTTGGCCGGGATCGCGCAAATCGTGCTGTCGCGCACCAGATTCGGCCGCTCGGTCTATGCGACGGGCGGCAATCCCCTGGCGGCGCGGCTCGCGGGCATCCATACCGAGCGCGTCGTTATCCTTGCCTTCGTGATCTCGGGCGTGATGTCCGCCATCGCCGGGCTGCTCATCACCGCGCGCTTCGAAGCCGGCGCGGCCACCGCCGCCCAGGGCCTCGAATTGTCCGTTATCGCGGCGGTGGTGATCGGCGGCGTCAGCCTGTTCGGCGGCGAGGGCAATATGGGCGGCATGCTGCTCGGCGTGGTGCTGCTCGGCCTCGTGCAGAACTCCGTGAATCTGCTGAACGTGCCGCCCAACTGGGATTCGGTCGTCTCCGGGCTGGTGATCGCGGCAGCAGCGACGCTCGACGTCTATCGCCGCACCTATCTGGAAGCCGGCATGCGCAAGAAAGTCATGGCCACCAAAGCCGCCGGCAGGGCCAACAAGCCGGACGCGGGGAGCTAGCCGCAACGGCTGCGGCCATCGGGAGAACAGGCACTCAATCGGAAAGTGAAGCGCCGTTTTGCGCGAAGGGCGAAGCTTTGCCCGCAACATGGCGAAGATCGGAAAGTCGAGGCTGGGAAGGACGAAGACGAAGCGTGTGGAGGAAGCAAAACCATGTCTGAGGAGACAAAAATGACAAACTCAAAAGGCACTCTCAATCGGCGCGGCCTGTTGGTTCGCGGTTCCGCCGTCGCGGCGGCGTTGGCTCTGGGCATGTCGCTCGCAGGCCCCGCATCTGCCGCGGACAGCGTGTTGAAGGGCAAGCGGCTCGCCTATATCGCGTTCGGCCTGCAATATGAATATCAGGTCACGCTGGTTGCCCACGTCAAGGAACTGGCCGCCGAAAAGGGCATGGACATCCAGGTCTATGACGGCAAGGGCGATCCGAGCACGCAGACGACGCAATTGCTCGATGTCGTCTCCAAGCAGCCCGATATCATCCTGCTCAATCCGGTTGATGCCAAGCTGCTGCAGGGCGGCGTCCGCAAGGCCAATGAATCCAAAATCCCGCTGTTCATGCTGGAAAACCTGCCGCCGGAAGGCGACTGGATTGCCTATAATACCTTTGACGATGTCGCCGGCGGCGCGGCCGGCGCGGATGCGATGGCCAAGCTGATCGGCGGCAAGGGCCTCGTTCTGGAAGTTCGCGGCGCCATCGGTTCCGGGCAGTCGGAAAAGCGCTATAAGGGCTTCCACGATCGGAGCCGCAGCCAAATATCCGGACATGAAGATCCAGACGCTGAAGGCCGAATGGACCGCCGACAACGCCCATACGCTGGTTCTGGACGCCTTCACCCGCGATCCGAACGTTGCCGGTATCTGGGCGCATAATGACGAGATGATCCGCGGCGTGATGTCCGCTCTCGGCCAGATCGGCAAGCTGAAGCCGGCCGGCGACCGAAGGCCATATCCCGATCGTCGGCTTTGACGGCACGCCGCTCGGCCTGCGAGCGTATCCGCGAAGGCACGCAGGATGCCGACGTCGGCCAGAACCCCTTCTCGATGGCGGAACTCGATCGTCGGCGAGATGGAGAACTACTTCAACAAGGCCAAGGTCAACCGGGAGACGCTGATCCAGCCGGTGATGATCTATAAGGCCAACGTCGATAGCCAGGACAATTGGGGCAATCGCGTCAAGAAGTAACCGATCCTTCGGGAGGGCGCGCGGCCACGCTGCTGCGCGCCCTCCCCATTATAATCGGCACCCGTGGAGCTAAGCTTTGACCGACCTTCAGACACCCGACTACGCGAACAACATGCGCCTTATCGGCCAGACCGATCAGGGCGGGCACGCCGACGGCGTGCAGGTGATGGTCGAAGACGGCTTCGCCTATATCGGCCATCTGTTCAGCCAGGGGTTTTCGATTGTGGATGTGCGCGATCCGCTCGATCCCAAACCGGCGGGCTATGTCGCGGCGCCGCCCAACACCTGGAACGTGCATCTGCAAGCCGCCGACAAGCTGCTGCTGGTCATCCATGGCAAGGATGTGTTCGCCGACGCCGCATTCGCCGACGAGTCGAGCTATTACAAGGCCGCCGCCGGCACCGCGCTCGGCACCGCCGCGCCGAAAGCCGCGCGCGATTGGGATGCTGGCCTTGCGGTCTACGACATCGCGACGCCCGGCGAGCCGAAGCGCATCGGCTTCATGCCGGTGTCGGGCGGCATTCACCGCATCTGGTACACGGGCGGGCGCTGGGCCTACATGTCCGCGCTGCTCGACGGCTTCACCGATTTCATCTTCATCACCGTCGATATGAGCGACCCGACCCAGCCGCGCGAGGCGGGGCGCTACTGGCTGCCGGGCATGAACCTTGCGGCCGGCGAAAAGCCGGACTGGGACGCCAACCGCAAATTCGGATTGCACCACGCGATCGTCAGCGGCGATATCGCCTGGGGCGCCTGGCGCGACGCCGGCCTCGTGGTGATGGACGTGGCCGACCGGGCCGATCCCAAGCTGATCGTGCATCGCAACTGGTCGCCGCCCTTCCAGGGCGGCACGCATAATTGCCTGCCGCTGACCGATCGCGATCTGCTCGTTGTGCTGGATGAGGCGGTGCTGGACGATTTCGAGGATGGGCTGAAGAACATCTGGATCTTCGATGTGAGAAATCCGGCGAACCCGATCCCGCTGGCGACCATGCCGGTGCCGAACGATGCCGATTATGCCCGCAAGGGCGCCCATTACGGACCGCACAACATCCATGAGAACCGGCCGGGCTCCTATCAAAGCTCGACCATGATCTTCTCCACCTGGCAGAATGCGGGCGTACGGGTTTACGACATCTCGGACCAGTATCGGCCAAGGGAAGTCGGCGCGCTTGTGCCGGCGCCGCCTCGCCAATTGATGGACAAGCGCCCCGGCAAGAAGCCGATCATCCAGATCTTGCGATATCTTCGTCGAAAAATCCGGGCTGATCTACGTAACCGACTACAATGCCGGCCTCACCATCATGGAATATGTCGGCTAGAGCCGCGCATTCCCATCGGCCGGACAGGTTTCCTGAATCGGCCGCTCTAGCGCAAAACGAAGGACGGCGAATGAACCTCTTTGGCTCTTATGATGTGGTCGTCACCGGCGCCGGATCGTCCGGCATCGTCGCCTCTATCCGGGCGGCGCGCGAAGGCGCCAAGACGTTACTGCTGGAGGGCACCGGCTTCCTCGGCGGCCTCATCACCGGGGGACGCCTGACCAAGCCGACAGGCCTCATCAATTCGGCGATCTTTCACGAAATGCTCGATCGCTGCGTTGGATATAAAGGCGCCGACGGGCGCGTCCGCGAAAGCTACTGGGGCAAATATACCGGCACGTTCGACGCCGAGACCATGCAGCGGGTGATCATCGAAATGGTCGAGGAAGCCGGCGTCGAAGTGCTGCTGCGCGCCAATGTGATCGAGACGGTGAAGCAGGGAAGCGCCCTCAAGGGTCTGCTGATCCGCACCAAATCGGGCGAGAGCCTGGTGCTCGCCAAAGCCTTCATCGATGCCTCCGGCGACGGCGATGTGGCCGCGCTCGCCGGGGCTCAGTTCATGCTCGGCCGCGACAGCGATGGGCTTACCCAGCCGATCACCTCCTATTTCCGCGTGCTCAACGTCAATGTCGCGGCGCTGATCGCCGATTGCCTCGCGCATCGCGACGACATGTGGGAGGTGGTCTATCCCAAGGAGGCCGGCGACAGGAACGAAGATTACGCCATGGCTGTGCTGCTGACCGGTTTTCAGCAGCGCATCAAGGACAAGGTGGCCGCCGGATTCGACTGGATCATCCCCAAGGACCACATCACCATGAAGACCGGGCTGATACCCGGCGAAATTTCGGTGAATGTGACGCGCTTCCAGGGCAATGGCCTGGATGACCGCGATCTGAGCCGGGCCGAGATCGAAATCCGCAAGCAGGCTTATTGCGCGTTCGATTTCCTCACCCAGTTCGTCGGCGGCTTCGAGAATGCGATTTTCCTCGAAGTGGCGCCCAAGCTCGGCATCCGCGAGACGCGCCGCATCCTCGGGCAGTATGTGATCACCGAACAGGATGTGCGCGGCAACAAGCGCTTCGATGACGCCATCGGGCTGTGCAATTCGCCGGTCGATGTGCATGAGCCGGGCGGCAGCCGGGCCATCATGGATCATGTGGGCATCGGCTACGGCATCCCTTATCGCGCCCTGATGCCGGCGGGTATCGACAACCTCATCATCGCCGGGCGCTGCATCTCGGTGGACGAAATCGCGTTCGGCTCCACCCGCAACGTGCCTGCCTGCACCATGACCGGCGAGGCGGCCGCCATTGCCGCCGCTGCAGCCGCGCGCACGGACACGCCGATTTCGGCTGTCCCGGTGGCGCAGGTGCAGGAGCGATTGCGCAGTTTCGGAACCTATCTCGGCACGCCGGGGGAGGAGGTCCCGGAAGCATTGCGGCAGGCTGGCTGACGGGGGCAGGAGCGCCCCGTCGCTCGACGGCGGCAGCATTGGCCTATTCAGATGGTGCAGGTTCCATCTCGAACACGGCGGCACACCGACTCAATCGTCTCACTTCGCCTTCCCAGCAAGTATGATAGGGACCGCGCTTAGAAGTCTTCGGGACCTAACCATGTTCTCGGTTGTGGCCCTGAATTTTTGGAAATGCTCCGTTTCCAGATGCGTCTGGTACGCTCTCTCGTCCGTATACATTTCAAAAACTTGAACATGCGTCGGATTGTCTTCTTCGGACACCGCATATAAGGCCAGGACTCCTTGCTCTACGCGAACCGCAGTTTCAATACCCTCCTTCATCGCAGAATTGAAGCCCTCCAGCTGGGCGAAATCGATTTCGAGGTCCGCGAGGCGAATGTACTGGGCTTGCGTCTTCATGTTGGCCTCTTAACAGCTGTTGAGTGGATCGCCTTATCACTTTCGTCAAGGGCGGCGCGCGTGCTGTCACAGTCCCGGCTGGAATTTCATATATTGCGCACGTTCGAGAGTGCGGATGACGCCGGCCCGCCCGAAGCTGGTCAGCACCGCTTCAAGCGCATGCCCAAGGTCCGGCGCGCGGACCAGATCATCGCCGAACACAGGTGCGAAGCCGAGAAACGCCCGCACAATTTCGGCCGGCGAAGCCGAGGCCTGGTTCGGTCTGTCCTGCCAGTTTCGAAGGAGCGGATCATTCAGCACTAACGGGCGGCCCTCCTCATCGAAGCCGGCGCAGGAGCGGATCCAAGCGGCGACCGCGATGACGAGGCAGGGTGTGGTCGCGCCTTTGCTCCGCAGCTCGCGCAACGGCGCCAAAATGCGCTGCGGGATTTTTTGCGAGCCGTCCGTGGCGATTTGGGCGGTCCGGTGCCCAAGCGCGGCATTATCGAAGCGCGCGAGCAGGCGGCGGGCATAGTCGGCGGGGTGCAGATGGGCGGAAACCGCCGGGATGAGTTCGGTCCAATACTCCTGGAGGAAATCGCGGATCACAGGCTGCCGAACGACATCGCTGACAGTTGCGAGCCCCGTGAGCTGGCCGATGGCCGCAATGACGGTGTGCGCGCCATTGAGCAGGCGCAGCTTCATCTGCTCGAACGGCGCAACGTCGCTGACGAATTCGGCGCCGCTTCCCTCCCACACCGGCCTGCCGGCCGGGAAGCGGTCCTCGATAACCCATCGGTGGAAGGGGTCGGTCACCACCGGCCATGCGTCCTCAACCCCTAGCCGGGCGCTGATCGACATCCGGTCGGGATCCGTCGTCGCGGGCACGATGCGGTCAACCATGGTCGACGGGCTGGCCACGGTGTCCGCGACGTAGCGCCCGAATGCAGGGTCACGCAAGGAGGCAAATTCCGTCAGGATTTTGTGGAGCGTCGCGCCGTTGCTCGGCAGGTTGTCGCACGACAGCAGCGTGAAGGGCGCCGCTCCCGCAAGCCGCCTCCGGTCCAGCGCCTCCGCGAGGTACCCGATCGCGCTACGCGGTGACTGCGGGTTGGCCAGATCGTGCGCGACATCGGGATGATCCGGCTGCAAGCTGCCATTGGCGAGGTTGGCCGCATACCCCTTCTCCGTGATCGTCAGCGTCACGATCCTGATGCGCGGATCAACGAGTGCGGAAAGCAGCGCCGCCGGATCCTCCGGCGCGACGAGGATGCGCCCGATGGAGCCGATCACCCGCAGCGCCTCGCCATCGCCGGTGCGAACGGCGAGCGTATAGAGGCCATCCTGGGGCCGGAGTGCATCACGGGTTTCCGCATTTCGCAGCGATGCCGCGACGATGCCCCATCCGGTTTCACCTGCCGTGATGCAATCATCGGTAAAGACCGCCTGATGCGCCCGATGAAATGCCCCAAGGCCGAGATGTACGATGCCGGGCGTGACTGCGCTTCGGTCAAACGTTGGCACGGATATGTTTGGCGGAAGCACGCCAAGGGTGCGTTGGCATAGCCGTTTTCCGCTCATGCAAACCGCCCCCGCGCCGCGTCAATCAAAGTGCAGTCCGCCATTCATGTCGATGACCTCTCCGGTAATAAAACCGGCCAATGGCGAAGCGAGGAAGAGCACGGCATGCGCCACCTCCTCCGGCTCGCAGAACCGGCCGACCGGAATCTGGGCGAGCTGTGCGGCGCGCTGCGCCTCGTTAAGCTGCTCCGACACCATCGGAGACATGACATAGGCCGGCGCGATGGCATTGGCGGTGATGCCTTGACGCGCCGTCTCCCGCGCGATCGAGAATGTTAGGCCGATGAGCGCGCTCTTGGAGACGGAGTAGGCTGTGCCGGCGGTCAGGCCACCGGATTTGGCGGCATAGGATGAGATATTGATGATGCGCCCCCAGCGTCGCTCGCGCATCTCGGGAAGGAAGGCCCGCGTCAGCAGAAACGCCGCATCGACATTGACCGCATGCACGGATCGCCATTCGTCCAACGTGGTTTCGGCCAGCTTGTTGTTCGACAGGATTCCGGCATTGTTGATGAGGATGTCCACCTGGCCAAGCCGGTGAAGGATTTCAGCGCTCGCCTTTTCGATGGAAGCGGCGTCGGCGAGGTCGGCGGTGACGGGGAAGGCGCGTTCGCCGAGTTGCGCGCTGAGCGCCTCGACGGCTTTGCCGGAGATATCGAGCAGCGCCACCGTCGCGCCGTTTTGCGTCAGCGCGCTGGCAATCGCCGAGCCGATCGCGCCTCCGGCCCCGGTGACCACCGCAATCTTGCCATCCAGGCTCATGGCGCTGCTTCCATAGCGAAAGTTTTGCGATAACAAGCGAGGCGATCAGGGTTCCCACTGTGGAAAACCCTGACCGTTAGCCCTGATTAGATCTTGGGAGGCGTCATCAGGGCCTTGATGGACGGATCGCCCTTGCGCAGGATCTTGACGCCGGTGTCGATATCAGCCGTCGGAACCTGCCCGAAGCCTGGATTGGTCAGGCTATCGAACTGCGTCGGATGCGATGCCGACCAAAGCTGCCAGAAGGACTGGACGCCCATCATATAGGGGTTCTGCGCGACGGTGCTGCCATACTCGCCATTCTCGACGCCTTGCAGGATCGGAACGTCGATCGACCAGGCAACCACATGCACCTGGCCGTCGCCCTGGTCGCGGCCGACATTGCGGGTTGCCGCCAATGCGCCGGTCGCCGGATTGCCATGGCCGCAGAAGATCACGTTGATCTCCGGGTTGGCCTGAAGCATCGCGGTGTTGACGGTCTCGGCCTTTTGCAGGTCGCCCTCGTCATTCACGCTGGTCACGATCTTGGCGCCGGGCGCGACGGAGGCAAGGCCATCCGTAAAGCCTTTGAGCCGATGCGTGATCGAATCGAGGCCAGGGATCAGGGAGACGCCGACCCGTGCCTTGTCGCCAAGCTGTTCGCCGACGGCTTTACCGGCCGCGAAGCCTGCGGTGTAGTTGTTGGTGCCGACGAACAGCAGCCGCTTCGATTTCGGCGAGTCGGAATCGAAGGTCAGCACAGGGACTTTCTTGGCCATGGCGGCGTCGATGGAGGAAACCATCGTGCCGGCGTCGCCCGCCGTCACCGCGATGCCCTTGACGCCCTTGGCGGTGAGCTGGTCCACGGCGCGCGCTTCGGCGGAGGCGTCCCAATCGGCGGGGCCTTGCAGCTCGGTCGTCGCCCCAACCGTTTTGGCGGCGTCCTGGAAGCCGGCATAGGCCCAGTTGAAAAACTCGGACCCCTTCAGAAACACCACCATGGCGTAATGATCTTTTTCGCCTTGCGCGAATGCCGGTCCGCCAAAGCTTGCCGCGATCAGCGCCGATGCGGCGGCCGCGGCCATCATTCTTTTCAAAGATGTCATGAGTTCACTCCCTGTTGCTGTGGATTGCCTGCGACTTGATCCATCTTGGCCTGCCGGACGCCAAGCAGCGCCCGGGTGTTGCGGCGGTCGATGAACCGGCTGAGAAGAACGGCGACGAGAAGCATCAGGCCGTTCACCACGTCGTACCAGAACGGGTTGACCGCCGAGGTGACGAAGGCGTTGTGGACGACCGCGAGAAAGATGACTCCGAGGACCGTGCCTCCAACGGTGCCGCTGCCGCCATTGATGTTGGCCCCGCCGATCGCGACGGCGGCGATGGCTTTGAGCTCGGCGAGATTGCCGTGGCTCCAATGCGCGGCTCCGTAGCGCGCCGCCGCCATGACGCCGGCGGCCCCCGCAAGCGTCGCCGACAGCGCGTAGATGACGATCTTGACGCGCCCGACATTGATCCCGGAGAGACGCGCCGGGCGCTCGCCGCCGCCGATGACATAGACCTGGCGGAAGAAGCGGTGATGCGCGAGCAGCGTGCCCAGGATCAGGGCGGCGGCGATGAAGAAAAGGATCGGCACGTTGATGCCGAGAATTTTGCCCTGGCCGAGGAACAGGAATGCATCGGGAAATCCCGACACCGACTTGCCATCGGTGATGGCGAGGTTGACGCCGCGCAAGGTCAGCAGCGTGCCCATTGTGATGATCAGCGGATGCACGCGGAAAGCCACGGTGAGCAAGCCGTTCAGCGCACCGATACAGGCACACAGCGCCAGGGTGAGGACAATGGACGGCAGGATCGGCAGCCCGGCCTGCGAGATCAGCTTGGCGACGATGATCTCGGCGAAGGCAAAGATGGAGGCGACCGACAAGTCGATGCCGCCCGAGATGATGACGAAGGTCATACCCAGCGCCATGATGCCTTCGAACACCAGGTTCATCGCCATGACTTCGAGATTGGCCGATGTCAGCACGTTGCCGAAGCCCGCATGCACACCAACCGCGACCGCCAGGGTGACCAGCGCAAGCCCGGCATATTGGACTGCCGCGACATTGGAGCTAAGGCGTTTGAGCGTGGTGTTCATAGGGGATCGCCTCATCGATGCGCCGCATGCGTCATCACGGTCTCCTGCGTGACGCCGCCATCGCGGTTGTCCAATTCGGCCGAGACCGCGCCATTGCGGAAAACCAAGATGCGGTCGCTCATGCCGATGATCTCGGGCATCTCCGACGAGACGACGACGACGCCCACACCCTGCTGGGCCAGCGCGCGCAGGCGGCTGTGGATGAGCGATTTCGCGCCGACATCGACCCCGCGCGTCGGCTCATCGGCAATCAGCACCTTGGGGCCGGTATTCAGCGATTTGGCGATCAACACCTTCTGCTGGTTGCCGCCGGACAGATCCAGGGCGCGCGCCCGCTCGTCGGCGGGCCGCACATCCATCATGTGGATATATTCGAGGGCTGTGGCGCGCAGCGCGGATTGATCGATCATGCCGAGCGCGGTTTTGTATCGGCCCAGCGTCGAGGCGCCGATATTGGCCGCAATGTCGTAAGCGAGGAAGAGGCCACTCCCCTTGCGGTCCTCGGACACATAGACGATGCCCTTCTCCAGGGCGTCGCCCGGATCGGCGATTTCGATCGTCTCCCCGTTCAGGCTGAAACTGCCCGATGAGCGCCGGTCGGCATTGATGAGCGCCCGCATCGCTTCGGTTCTGCCGGAGCCTACCAATCCGGCAAAACCTACAATTTCGCCGCGACGGATGTCGAAGGTCAGATCGCGCACGGTGCCGAAGCGCGACACGTTCCGGCACGAGAAAATCACGTCGCCGATCGATGAGGATTTCCGCGGGTAAAGATCCCCGAGATGCCGGCCGACCATCATGCGAATGATCTCCTCCGGCGTGATCGCGCCAATGTCGCGCGTGCCGATGTGGCGGCCGTCCCGCAGCACCGTGATCCGGTCGGCGATCTCGAAGAGCTCCGACAGCTTATGCGAGATGAAGACGATGCTCAGGTCGCGCGCCTTCAGGCCGCGGATGATCCGGAACAGCTCCGCGATCTCCTGTTCCGAGAGGGACGAGGTCGGCTCGTCCATGATGATGATCTTGGCGTCGAGCGCGATCGCCTTGGCGACCTCCACCAGTTGCTGCATGCCCAGGCTAAGGGCGCCGACCAGAGCGCCCGGCTCAATGCCGATTCCCATGCGTGCCAGGATGTCGGCGGCGGCGCGGTTCATCGCGCGCCAGTCGTTGAACCCTAGCGCATTCGTCTTTTCGCGGCGCAGATAGATGTTTTCGGCGACGGTCAGGTTCGGGACCAGGCTCAGCTCCTGATGAACCATGCTGATGCCGGCCTTCATGGCTTCGAGCGGGTGGCCGAAATCCACATCCCGGCCGTCGAGGATGATCGAGCCGCTGTCGCGTCGGAGAATTCCGGCGACGATGTTCAGCAGCGTCGACTTGCCCGCGCCGTTTTCTCCGATAAGGGCGTGGATTTCGCCCGGACGGACGTCGAAATCGACGTCTTGAAGAACGCTGTTGCCGAAGAAGGCTTTGCTGACGGATCGCGCCTCAAGCATGGCTCAGCGTCTCCGGCGGTAGGTGCGCAGCGCGTCGAACCCGACCGCCACGATCAGGACGATGCCAACGGTCGATTGCTGCCAGTTCGGATTGCCGTTCAGCAGAATGAAGCCGTTGCCGATGAGCGCCAGCATCAGCACACCGAGAAACGTACCCAGGATGCTGCCGGCCCCGCCTGCCATGCTGGCTCCGCCGACCACGGCGGCCGCCAAGGCCCGCAGTTCCGCGCCGATGCCGTAATTGGCGTAGCCGATGCGGTTCGCCGAGGTCATCAGAACGGCCGCCATCCACACGAACAGCGCCGCGATGAGGTAGGCGGACATGGTGACGCGATCGACATCGATGCCGGACAGACGCGCGGCCTCGGGGCTTTCGCCGACATAGAAGGCCTGGCGAAGCGGCGCCCAGCGCGAGAGGAGCCAGGCGAAGAGGAGGATCACCGTCAGCACGATGAGGAGCGGCAAGGATATGCCGTAAAGCCGGTCGCCGATCGGCAGCCGGAATTCGAAGCGTCCGAACTGCGTGAACCACGGCGCGGCTTTGGGGAAGGAGATATATTGCCCGGTGGTCAGCACCGTGGCGACGCCGCGCGCGACAGACATCATGCCAAGCGTGACGAGGAACGGCAGGATTTTCGCCTTGGCGATCAGCGCGCCGTTGATAAGGCCGCAGAACAGCGCTGTCGCCAGGCCGGCGAGCAGCGCGACAATGACGGGCGTGCCATCGCGCATCAGTATCGCCATGACCACGGTCGTCAGGGCGAGCACCGATCCCAATGAGAGGTCGAGGCCGCGGACGATCAGGACGGTTGTCATGGCAACCGCCAGGAGCAGGTCGTAGGTCATCAGCGAGAGCACGGCCTTGAGATTGGTCCAGGCCGGGAAAGCGTCGGGGCGCAGCGAAGCCAGCACGGCGAAGATGATGGCGTTGATGAGGACAAGCAGCACCTCGCGCGAACCGAAGCCGGCCAGATAACACCTGCTGCTTTCCGCGATACTCGATGTGGGCAGGGCGCGCGTCGTCATACCGGGACCATCTCCGGCTGTGATCCACCGAGGCGGAGCAGCAAGGGCTAAAATATGCGATGCGACAGACGGCCTGAGCCGGCGCCCGAAGCTGCACGAAAATGCGGGTGCGGCTTGGAACCGGGACCTTTGAGGCATCCTCCCGTCGCCTATCTTTGTTGATTTGGGCGACTTTGAAACCAATATATTGATTTTTATAGAGCGTCAATTCCAATTCCGCCGATCTACGAATGTTAAAGCCTGAAAAGCGTTAATCGTTGGACGCGGACGATAGAACCGATATATAGGATGAACGGAAGCAACGGAAATTCTCAATGCCGAGACCGCGCAAAAGCCTGGCCACCGCCGACGCAGAACCGAGCGAAGAAGATGTTTTTGCCGCCGGCCTCACCCCCGATCTGCTCGACGCAAATCTCGCTAAGAGCCCGCAGGTCTACGCCCTGATCAGACATGCGATCGTGCAACTCGCCCTGCCTCCGGGGGCGGTCATCAATGAGAAGCTGCTAAGCGACAGGCTCGGCATCTCGCGCACCCCGGTCCGCGAAGCCGTGCTGCAACTGGCTTCGGAAAACCTGCTGTCTGTCGTGCCCAATAGCGGCACGCGCGTCGCCCCCATCAATCTGCAGGATGTGTTCGACGGCCAATTGGTGCGGGACGCGCTTGAAATGCGCGTCGTCCGGCTCGCGGCGATGCGGATGTCACCGGAGTTCCAGCGCCGCTTCGATGTCAATTTCGCGCAGCAGACGGCGCTTGCGGCGGCGCGCGATTTTGACGGCTTTTACAATCTGGACGAGGAGTTTCATCGGCTGATCAGCGAATGCGGCGCGTCGCCGAAGGTCTGGAGGCTAATCAACGGCGCCAAAGCGCAGCTCGACCGGGTGCGGCGCCTCGTATTTCCGGTCAACAACCATCTGGACATCGTGCTCGATGAGCATCTCAGCATCCTGGACGGCCTGCGCCGGCGCGACGAGGGTTTTGCCGCCGAAGCCATGCAGTCGCATCTGAATCGCGTCTTCGAAACCATCCGGCTGCTGATCTCGGAAAAACGCGAATACTTCGCCTCGAACTCCGCCGAAGTCGCCATCCGCCACGGAGTCAGCGCCGCGCCATACCGAGGCCGCGACGGAAAATAGGCTACGATTGAGGCAACTGCAGCGGCCGCATCCGCGCCGACGGCGTCCATTGCCCCGCGAGTTTGACGCCGTAATCGTTGGTTGGATGTCGGTGGCTCGTGTGGACGTGCACGGTCGGATCGCACCCGTCGAGATGCTCGCCACCGCACACCGATGTGATCAAACGCCATTTATCGACTCAGGTTTGTCGGCTCCTGACGCGGCACCCGGTTGAGCTTGTGGCGGTGATTGCTGATCTCGGCGTACACCTTCTTTCGCACTCGGTTGACCAATCCGAGCGGCTTGTGCTCCGGCAAGCAATGCCATGGATTGAACGACAGGTTCTCGCAGAACCAATTCCGATCGGACGACATAACGTCTTGCGACGGAATGATAATCTTTGCGACATGCTCGAGCCTGGAGACGGACTCACGCCACTCGACCTTCGAGTCTTCGATGGGCGTTCTCTCATCCACATAGCGCTGGATGTAGAAGTCGAACCACATCTCCGCTCCGGCGAGACTGTCGTTCATCTCCCTCTTGTGCGAAAAATTCCAGGCCATATAGGCCGTCAACCGCGACAGGAGATTGGGTTTGCGCGCCAGACGCGGCTTTGCCGTGTACTTGACGGCCGTCTTCCGTGACGGGTCGACACCCAGCTGATATGGCGTCGTGGACCAATATTGATGGAACAGGGGATTGCTGATCCAGCGAAGATTCACAAGGATCCCCAGCCAGGCCTCGCGACCTTTGAGCTGAAGGGGAGACCGCACATATTGGTCGACGATGCCGCCCCTCAAAAAGGGTTTTTGCGTCGCCTTGTAGCGTTCGAGATCGTCAACGAAAAAAAACGGATGGCTGAGCAGGACGAAGTCCTGCGTCATGGTTTCGTCATCGATCAGCTTCCGGCCATCGACGCCCATGAGCTTGATCGCCATGCCCCGAGCGTCGGGCCACCAGCGGGAACGCGGCTCTATATTGCAGTTGGAAAAGCGGATCCAAGCGTCGTACTCGCGTCCGGGGACGAATACCCCATGCTGCAGGGCGGGATCGAGGTCAGGATCGACGCGAAATATCGCCCTCACGCACCCGGTGTCAAAAGTGTGAGCGTCGCGGCGCGCCGGCCGCTGTCCCTGCTGAAAACGCTTATCGAGAGCATGGCGAATGAGGTCGATGATCTCGCCGGTCCACCTCTCCTCAATCTCCTTCTCGCCTCGGTAGTAGCGTTCTCCCAGGGCTGCATCGATGTCGTCGAGCGTGTTCGCAGACTGATCATCCGTCGTCATGATGAAATGGCTCGCTTCTCAACCACCGTGCCCACTGCTGCTCGGCATCCAGCCGTGCCGTCTGGCGTCCTCGAGGATATCCTCGCTCGCCTTCTCGGCAATCATGTATATCGCGCTCAAGATGAAGAAGCCTGGAATTTTTGGAAAGACCGAAGCGTCGACGACGCGCAAACCTCGCGTTCCTTTCACCCGAAAGCGGCTGTCCAGGACCGCGAATTGATCGCCATCGGCGCCTATTTTGCAGGTGCCGCAGGCGTGGTGGCCCCAGGCGTTGTCCTTGACGAATTGGGCAAGCTCGGAACGCGTTTGCACGTTTGGACCGGGAATCTCCTCATCGAAGGCGCCAGCCGTCCGCGCGGCGATTTTCCGCACGAATTCGATCCCGGCAATCACGCCATCCAGATCGTCACCGCGCAGGTCGCTGCCCTCATCAAAGTACTGAAAATTGATCTCCGGCGGATCGCGCGCGTCTGACGAATGTAGACGGACCCACCCGGCCGTATTGCGCGTGTGCGCTTTCAGGATGGTCCAGGTAAAGCAGTTCTTCTTACGCCCGCATTCGGAATATCCTGGGCGATAGCCCGAGAAGTGACTGGGAACGGCGAAAATATAAAGATCGGGGTCGGGCTGCCCTCGGCTTGAGCGCTTGATAATCGATATCAGGGCACCGTTCGTCGCATAGAGACCATAGCCTTTGCGGAATTCGGCGTATTCGGGATCGTTCGTGGTTAGTGTCACACACTCGAGAAGCGAAAAATCGCGCTTCATCCGATAGCAAACGCCGATCTCATAGCGGTCCTGCAAGTTGCGTCCAACACCCGGCAGCGCAACCTTTGGCTCGATATTGTGTCGCTTAAGGTCTTCTGGCGGTCCGATCCCCGACAGCATAAGCAGTTGCGGCGTGTTGAAAGCGCCTCCCGCCAGGATGATTTCATATTTCGCACGCACGGTTCGCGGCGGCGCGGCTATGTCTCCGGTGAGCGATGCTGCCGGGTCCGCCCGATAACGATCCGGCCGATCGAGGAACTCGACGGCAACGGCGCGTTTCGTATCATCGAGCAGAACCCGTGTGGCCAGGGTACGCAATTTCACCGTCAGCAGGTCCGGTCTGATCCGCATCGTTTCGAGAATGTGCTCCCGCGTTCCGAAGCGAACCCCATTGCCGACCGTCAACGGCACGAAGGCGGGCCCCTCATAACCACCCGTCAGCCATTGCCAGTCATTTGGGTCCAACCTCTGCCCGAGCCAATTCCAAGTCCGGCTAAACACGCCGACGCGGCGCCAGTCGCTCGGGTCCAAAACCGCCCTTGACGACGACTTTACCCGCTGCCAAAGCCCCATCGCGGGCCAGATCGTCATCGCCAGACATAATTGTACGGAGGCCAGGATCAAGCGGGCCAACACCAAATCGCGCAAAAGAAGGGACGGGTCTGCAACCGACGTCGGCAGCCAGCCGTCAAAACCATGGCGTCCCAAGTTCAGCCACCGGCTCCATGGCCGCCTCAGATATCCGCAGCACTCGATGCGCTCGAAATATCTGCGCATGCGTTTTGCCCTCCACGACCTGTCACCGGTCAACGCCGCGATGTGAGTCCAATCGCTGTTGTGCGGGCTGACAAAAATCATTGCATTATGCGCGGTGCATCCGCCGAGCGTTCCCGCCCGCGGATAGAAAATGCCCGTGCGCGGAGCCCGATCGACTTCCATTTCGATTAGGAAATTTCGCTTGTCGCGCTGTTGCCGCTCATCGTCGGCATAATGGCGAACGTAAAACTTCCACGCCATGTCATGATGCTCGGTCGCAAGCGCATGGAAGCCTGGGATCTGATATTCGGGCGGCTCATCATCTCCGCCCGCCTCGATAATCAGGACGCGGAACCCGGCCTTCGCCAAATTCACCGCAACAGGTCCCCCGCCCGCACCGGACCCGACGACAATATAGTCGTATTCGTCTTCGGGGGTTTCCATGAAAGCAACTGTGAACGCAATGAATCCAGTATCTTTGAAATTGTAGACTTATCGGAATCGCCGCGCAATTCGGCCAGCGTGAAATACTCTTGTTCGGCTTTAGCCCCGAGCCAACGGAGGTTCACGCGCTATCGGCTGACGTGTCAAGATGGTTGGCCGCGCGCCTTATCACCTTCGCTCCCCTGGCCGTGCCGCAGCGATCCCAGCGCGTTCGTCGCTCGCAGCTCAAGGAGGCGTGCCCCTTGGCGCCGAGCCGCCGCGATTGCTGCTTCGTAACAGGCCTCGACATCTAGCATTGGGGCGCCATTGCTCAGGAGCAAGTCGCCCCTGAGGCGGTGAACTTCAGGTTCATACCAGCGACCGGTCGTCAGCCCGATTTCTGCCAGGATCCGATCGGCCAAACTCAGGGCTTCCTCCGCTTGCCCTGTCTTGGAAAGCACGCGGGCGAGCTGAAAGTGACCGAATTGTATCCAGACTATCGCGCCAGTGGACTCAATCCCGCTAATGCTCGCGTGAATATCGTCCAGGCCGCTCTTCGCATCGCCGATCTCAAGACACACCCAGCCCCTCAGCAGATAGCCGGCGCAGAGCCATTGGGGAAATCCATGCTCGCCGGATAAGGAAATCACGCGCTCCGCGAGCGGACCCGCTGCCAGCGGTATTCCCGCGGCCAGATATGCGGCGGTGAGGAAGGTCAGCACATAACAGACGCTGTGCGGATGCCGCATGGCCTCGGCATGGGCGAGCGCCTCACGCCCATGCGACAACCCGCCCTCGATGTCGCCGGCAAGAACGGATGCGAGCGCCAGATACCCTTGCGCGGTGGCCTTGAAATCGTGCGAGAAGATAAGCGCCAGTGGTGCGTGGCGTGGCGGATCGTAAAGGGCGATCGCCTCCGTCAATTCGCGCTGGGCTGCGACGAGATCACCGATCATGAACAACGACATGCCGAGAACGCGGTGCCCCATCAGCAGGGCTGTCGTATCGCCGCTACGCCGTGCGCGCGCCAGGAGATCCTCGGCAGCGGCGCGCGAGCCCTCGAACTCGCCGCGCATCAGATGGACGCCGGCCATCCCGTTGAGCACCGCGAAAATCTGCGGCGACCCCTTCAACCTGTCGCACAATTGCAAAGCGCGATCGAACGCCAGGATGGTTTCTTCCGCACCAAAGCCCTTTGCCGCGATGAACGCACTCGCCAGCGATTGCTGAAGCTGCAGCTCCAACTCGTCGCGCTCCAGAGTTTCGGGTCGTTCGCCGAGCAGTTTGAGCGCGATCTGGAAGTGCGTGATCGCTTCCGCGAACGCCGTGCGTGTGCTTGCCTGGCGTCCGGCTTTCAGCCAGTATTCGATCGCCAGTCCTGTTTCGCTCGCCCGCGTATAATGGTGAGCGACAAGCTCTGGCGCACGCTCGGCAACATCGGGGAATTTGCTGCGGAGCGCCTCGGCAATGCGCATGTGCAGGGAGCGGCGTTCATCGCGAAGCAGGCTCGCATAGGCTGCGTCCTGGATGAGCGCGTGCTTGAAGGCATATCTTTCGGCGGAGGGGTCGCCGCGGCGGAAGACGAGGCCGGTCTCCAGCAGTCGATCGATCGCGGTGCGCACGTCTTCCTTCGTGTAGGAGGCAACCGCTTCCAGAAGATCCAGCCCAAATTCGCGGCCGATGGTGGCGGAGATCTGGGCGATAACCTTCATCGGAGACACTTGGTCGAGCCGGGCCATCAGGGAATCGTGCAGCGTATCGGGTATGGCTGGGACCCATCGCGACCCGCTCTCGACGGTCTCCTTGCCGGTCCCGCGACCTTCCAGGACGACTTTGGTCACCTCTTCGATAAAGAGCGGCACACCATCCGTCTTGGTGACGATCTGCTCGACGACGGCTCCCGGCAGCTGGCGCTCCCCCGCCATCGATCCGACCATCCGCTCGACCTGGGCAGGGTCCAAACGGCCCAAGGTGATGATAGAATCGTGTGAATGCTCCATCGAGGTCAGCCGGAATTCAGGGCGAAACGACACCACCATCATCACGGCGGAGTGCTTCACCTCCTTGCCCAGCACCTCCAGAAATTCCCACGAGGTCGGATCGATCCAATGCACGTCTTCGCATAAGAGGATGATCGTCTGTTGCGCCGCTTGCGCCCGCAACAAACTAGCGAGAACCTCGAAAGTTCGACGTTTTTGCTGCATGGGCGTGAGCGCCAAAGGCGGATAGGCCTGCCCGGTTGAAATCGACAGCAATGCCGCCAATACCGGCACGACCGAGCAGCGATCGGCGCCGATTTTATCGAGCCAGCTTTCCAGCTTCTGCAGTTTGAGCGCAGGATCCGTTTCCTGGCCGATGCCCGCCGCATCCTCCAGGTGACGTATGATCGGATACCAGGGGCTGCTCGTATGATAGGATGAGCATTGGAGTAGTAGCGTGCTGACGTTCTCTTCGGCCAATCGCTCGCGAAATGTCGCGATAAGCCGCGACTTGCCTATGCCGGGCTCGCCAGAAACCGCGACGAGCTGCGCCTGCGCGCGCTTTGCGCTGTCAAAGTGCATTTGCAGGTTCGCCAGCGCGGCCTCGCGCCCGATAAACTGGGTCAGTTGCGAGCGTTGGCGCGCATCGAACCGGCTTTGGACCGAGCTTGGGCGCAGGACGCTCCATATCCGGATGGGCTGTTGATGGCCTTTGGCCGTATGCTCGCCCAGGTCGGCGAACTCGAATGCACGGCCGAGCAGGCGCCGCGTTTGTGGCGCCACGACGATTTGGTTTGGCTTGGCGCAATGTTGCAGCCATGCGGCCAGGTTTGGCGCTTCCCCGACAAGGGCGAATTCCCTGCTTGGCCCCTCGCCGATGAGATCGCCGACCACGACCACACCTGTTGCGATCCCCACACGGAGTTCGAGCGGCGAGGCGTGCGGAAAAGACAAAGCGGAAACGGTTTCGATCATTTGCAGAGCGGCATTCACCGCACGCTCGGCGTCGTCCTCGTGTGCTGTCGGAAATCCGAAATAGGCAAGCACGCCATCGCCCAGATACTGGGCAATATGTCCCTCGTACCGATCGATGGCATTGCCACAAGCGGCTTGGAACGCGCGGAGGATCACGCGGAGGTCTTCGGGGTCCAGCCGAACCGAGAGTGCGCTCGAACCGACGATGTCGGCAAGGAGTACGGTCAGATTCCGCCGTTCGGCCCTTATACCGGCTGCATCAACAGGCGGACGTTGCACATCGGGCATCGCGGTCACCGGTGGAGACGCTGCCCCTCCCATTGCGCCTGGCAGACTCAGCCAGATAGAAGACTGCTGAGAGCACCATTGTCGCACACGCAAACAGCCGGCAAAAGCATGTTCATGGGTTCTCGTCGAGGAAGCCATGTTCGTGCTGCGCGGCATTTGTGCTGCTGGTGATCTCGGCCCTCGCCGCCATCGGCGTGGATATTTCGTTCCGAGGCACGTCGCCCTACCGCTTGGGCACCGTTGTTTGCGCTCTTGCTGGCTTTAAGTCCGGCAACAGAACTGCAAGTAGTCCGAGGAGCGGCAGGAAGGAGCAGAGCCAGTACACATAGCCGATACCCTTCGCGTCAGCCAACAGGCCCAGCGACGCCGCCGCAATACCTCCAAAGCCGAAGGCGAAGCCGAAGAAAATGCCGGCCACCATTCCGACACGGCCGGGGACGAGTTCCTGCGCCATGACGACGATGGCGGGGAAGGCTGAGGCGAGCACCAGGCCAATCAAAGCGGAGAGCGCGATCGTCCATTCGAGACTGACATAGGGCAGGGCCAGCGTGAATGGTACCACACCCAAGATGGAGACCCAGATGACCGTCTTGGCGCCGATCCGGTCTCCGATCAGCCCGCCGAGGATGGTTCCAGCCGCGGCCGAGCCGAGGAACACGAAGAGCAATATCTGAGACGTCTGTACTGACACAGCGTATTTATCGATGAGATAGAACGTGTAGTAGCTTGAGAAACTTGCCATATAGGCGTTCTTCGAGAGGGTCAGGATCGTCAGCACGACAAGCGCGATGACGACCTTGCGTCTCGGCAAGGTCGCCGCGGGGATGGCTTTGGGCCGCCGCGCGGCGTTGGCCTGGTAGCGGGCATACCAGTGGCCCACCTGCCAAAGGATCATCATTCCGAGGAGCGCAGCCGCGGAAAACCAGGCGACGCTGGTCTGGCCATTGGGCACGACAATGAAAGCGGCGAGCAGGGGACCGATCGCCGAGCCGAGATTGCCTCCGACCTGAAACAGGGATTGCGCAACCCCATAGCGCCCGCCCGAAGCCAGCCGAGCCACGCGCGAGGATTCAGGGTGGAAGATCGCCGAGCCGAGCCCGATAAGCGTCGCCCCGAGGACAAGAAATTCGTAGCGATGCGCATAAGCCAAGCATATCAGGCCGACGCAGGTCGCGCCCATGCCGACCGGCAGCGAATAGGGCAGCGGCCGCTTGTCGGCATAAAGCCCGATCATCGGCTGCAACAGGGACGCCGTCCCCTGGAACATCAAGGTCAGGAACCCGATCTGCCAAAAGTCGAGGCCATAGTCTTGCTTCAGCATCGGATAAACCGCCGCCAGCAACGATTGCATGATGTCGTTGATGAAATGGCAGACGCTGACCGCCGCAATCACAACGAAAACGGTTGTCTCGGCAAAATTGTTGGATGTGAAGGCAGGCGTGTCGCGCAAAGTCGGCTCCTCTTGGCATTAGCCGGCGACTCATAGGCCGGTTGCATGCATCCTGCTTTCGTGTTCTGGTCCAAAAACTTCGAGACTGGGCCAACTACGATGAAGCAGCTTCTAAAAGGCGCGGTTAACGGACCCCTGGAGCAGGCCGACCGGAGGCGGCGCGCGTGGATCGAAACGGCCGAGGCCAAGGTCGTTGCTCTATCGGCCGATTATGCGGACCGGCATTATGTGGAGCCCCATTCCCACAACAGGTCGCAACTTCTCTACGCGCTCGCCGGAGTCGTCATGGTCAGCACGGGCGGCGGCCGCTGGATGGTACCGCCGGAGCATGCGATCTGGCTGCCCGCCGGCGTCGAACATGCGGTGGACATGCTTGGCGAAGTCCAGATGCGCTCGATCTATGTCCGGCCCGGGGCGATCGCGGGGCTGCCGGAGGACCTGCGGGTGGTTGCCATAACCAATTTGATGCGGAGCCTGATCATCGAGGCGATGGCCCTGCCGCGCGAGGAACAGCTCGGCAGCCGTGGCGTGCTGATTCAGGATCTCCTCCTGCACGAGATCCTCAATCTGCCGGAGCGGCCGCTGGCACTTCCCTTGCCTGCGAATCAGAGGCTTGCTCTGATATGCCGGCGTTTCCTGGAGGCTCCCTCGCCACATACGGCTATCGATGAATGGGCGAGCGCCGCGGGCATGAGCCGCCGCAGCTTCACCCGCGCGTTCCGCCGGGAAACCGGCATCGGGCTGTCCATGTGGCGGCAACAGGCCTGCATGTTTGCTGCGCTGCCGCGTCTGGCGAACGGCGAGCCGGTCACCACGGTCGCGCTCGATCTCGGCTACGAAAGCGTTGCCGCCTTCATCACGATGTTCAAGCGCATGACGGGTGAGCCGCCGAGGGCGTGGCTGAAACGCGGCCAGCGCGACGCGGCGACCGCTCAACCGTCCGGCCGGTAGTCCCTCACCTTGACGTCAGGATCACATCATTCGCGGCAAACCCGATCTTGACGGATGCGCCCTGGGCCGGCGGTGGAGCGGATTTATCGTTGAAGGTATCGACGCTCACCAAGTCCCCACCCACAGCGACCTTGATCCGGATGATGGCACCGAGAAAGCTCACCTCGGCCACGCGGCCATCGAGCACGATATCGGGCGAGTGGCCGTTGACAAGCGATACCGCCTCGGGCCGCACCGCCAGCGTCAGCTTTTCTCCCCGCCCCGTCCGCGGGGGGAGTTCCTTTAGCCTGATTGCATTGCCGCCCAGCCTCACCGTAGCAGTTGCAACGTCGTCGACTTGCGCTTCGAGCATATTGAGAGTGCCGACGAACCCGGCCACGAAGCGGGTCGCCGGTTTGTTGTAGATCTCGAACGGCGTGCCGATCTGCTCGGCGGTGCCGGCGTTCATCACCACGATCCGATCGGAAATCGACAATGCCTCTTCCTGATCATGGGTCACGAAAATGGTGGTGATACCCAGCTCGCGCTGAATTTGCCGGATTTGGTTGCGCAGCGACACGCGGATCTTGGCATCGAGCGCCGAGAGCGGCTCATCGAGCAGGAGCATCCGCGGCTGGGGCGCCAGAGCGCGAGCCAGCGCCACACGCTGCTGCTGACCGCCCGACAGCTCGAACGGAAAGCGCTTGCCCATCCCCTCCAGCCCGATCAGCTCAAGCATCTCATCGACGCGCCGCGCGGTGTCCGCCCTGGGCCTGCGCGCCACCTTGAGGCCGAAGGCAATGTTGTCGGCAACGTTCATATTCGGGAAGAGTGCGTAAGCCTGGAAGACCATGCCGATGCGCCGCTGGCTCGGGGGCAGCGCCGTCACGTCGCCGCCCTCGATCAGAATACGGCCCGCTGTCGGCTGCTCGAATCCCGCGACCATGCGCAGGACAGTCGTCTTGCCGCAGCCGGACGGACCGAGCAAGGAGACGAATTCTCCGCGCTCCACCACCAGGCCGAAGCCCTGGACGACCGGGGTTCTGCCGAAAGTCTTGACCAGCTTTTCAAGCGTGAGAAAGGTCTGCGCCATTTCAGTCGCTCCGGCGGTCGGTTTTGGGGGCGAAGCGGGCGAGAAGCTGAATCATGCCCATGGCGCCCCAGGTGACGATGAAAGCGACGATCGCCAGCGCCGCAGGCTCATAGGCCCGATTTGCGCCAACGATTTGCAGATAGGGCCCGAAACCGGGCCGATTGAGCAGCGAGGTGATGACGAACTCGCCGATCACGATTGCGAAGGTCAGGAAGGCGCCGGAAAGCACGGCAACCAGGATGTTCGGCAAGATGATCCGGAACAGGACCGTCACCGTCCCCGCGCCGAGGATATTGGCCGCCTCGGTCAGCGTCCGCACGTCGATTGTGCGCATGCCGGTATCGACCGCCCGGTACATATAGGGCAGGCCGAGGGTGACGTAGCCGAATGTCAGCAGCAGGTTGGTGCCGAGCGCGCTGCCGGTGAGGGGCAGCCAGGACGACGAGTTGTAGAGCCGGATATAGCCGAAGACGAGAATGATCGGCGGGACGATCAGCGGCAACAGCGTGACGAACTCCAGATAGGGCCGGAGCCAGGGCAGGCGCAGGCGCACGAAATAGACCGCCGGCACGACGATGAGCACTCCGACCACGATGGTCAGCAGTCCGATGATCACCGAATAGGAGAAGGTTGCCTGGAATTGCGGGTCCGAGAAGACCGACCGATAGGCATCGAAGCTGTAAGTCCCGCGCCGCATGCGCAGGGAGAACTCGAAGGTGGCGATCAGCGGACCGAAGAAATAGACCGCACCCAGCGCGAAAACCAGCCAGGCCCAGAGCTTGGTCGATTTCATCGCAACCATCTTTCGGCGCGGGCGCTGATGACGAGATAAATGATGTTGGCAAGCGCCGTGATCGCCACCATGCCGAGCGCCAGCGCCGCTCCGAGTCCGGGGTTCTGCAACGCATCGCCGCGTATCTGCGCGTAAAGCAGGATCGGCACGATATTGAGCGAGGAGCCGGTCAATGCGTAGGCTGTCGCGATCGCGCCGAAGGCGTTGGCGAACAGGAGCGAGAAGGTGCCCAGGAGCGTTGGAAACAGTACCGGCAGCCCGACATAGCGCCAGAACTGGAAGGTCGTCGCTCCCAGCGTCGCCGCTGCCTCGCTCCATTCCTTCTTCAGCCCGTCGATTGCCGGCGCCACGATCAGGATCATCAGCGGGATCTGGAAATACATATAGGTGAGCGTCAGTCCCCAGAAGCTGAGCAGGTTGAACCCGGCCCGGTAGATATCGAAGTCGAAAATTGTCTTCAGGATGATCGTCACGAGCCCGATGCGGCCCAGCGTGGCGATGAAGGCGAAGGCGAGCGGGATGCCGGCGAAATTGGAGGCGACGCCGGAAAAGGTCATCACCGCGGCGCGAACCGGCAGATTTCCCCTGATCACCGCTAAGGCGATGGCAAACCCGCAAAGCGCGCCGAAGAGGGCCGAGGCGAGCGATATGCGGAGCGAAATCGAGTAGGCGGCGAGAATGTTCGGCTGAAACAGATCGATGATGTTCTGAAGCGTGAAATGCCCGTCCTCGCCGACAAAGGCGGTGCCGACCAGATAGAAGGTCGGCATGATCAGGAACATGATCGCAAAGACGATGAATGGCGCCACGCCCAGGACCTCGGCGAGGCGGGGCGCCTGGAACCGCTGGCTCGGCCGCTCCGCTCCGATGACCGGCCCGGGCTTGCCCGGACCGGCCTCTGGAGCCATTTCGACAGCCGCGGTCATCCTACTTTACGTTCGCACCGACTGCTGTATCCCACTCCTTGGTGATCACCTGTTTAGCGGCATTCTGCTGCTCGATGGTGGGGAATACGGCCTTGGCGTAGTTCTCGGCCGGTGGCAGTGCCTCCAGGAGCTCCTTGGAGATCTTGCCGGCCTTGGCCAGGGCGTTGAAGCGGATCGGGTGGCAATAGCCCTTCAGCCAGCCGAGCTGCCCTTCATCGGAATAAAGATATTCTATCCACAGCTTGGCCGCATTCGGATGCGGTGCATAGGCGCTGATCGCCTGAATGTAGACGCCGGCCAGCACTTGGCTTTGAGGCACCACGATCTTGACCGGCGGGTTGCCCTTGAAGCTGTCGCGCCACGCCAGGAGGTTATAGTCCCAGCCGATCAGCACCGGCGTGGTGCCTTGGGCGATGGAGGCGGCCTTGCCGATCACGGGCACGAAATTGCCCTTGGCATTGAGATCGCCGAAGAATTTGAGCCCGGCTTTTGCCGCGCCCTCATCCTTGCCCGTCTCACCGAGGCCGGCGGCGTAGACCGCCTGGATCGCCTGTGAGGATGCGCGCGGATCGCCGGACAGCGCCACGGCATGGGCGTAGGCTGGATCCATCAGATCCTTCCAGTCCGACGGCGCTTTGCTGATGATGTCGGTGTTCACCAATATCGCCATGACGCCGTAATAGTCGCCATACCAGTGGCCCTCAGCGTCCTTCACATCGGCGGGGATCTCATCCCAGTTGGAGACCTTATAAGGCTGGATCAGCCCATCCTTCACGGCCTGCGGGCCGAAGGCGAGACCGACATCGATAACATCCGGCGCCTGCGGACCGGTATTGCCTTTGTTTGCACGCACGGCTTCCAGCTCGTCGGCGGAGCCGGCGTCCGGGTTGAGCTCGTTCAGCGTGATGCCCGGATATTTGGCCTTGAAGCCTGTGATCACATCGCCATAGCCGCACCAGGTATGCGGCAAGGCAATGGTCGTGAGCTGGCCTTCGGCCTTGGCCGCTTTATAAAGCCCGTCGAGATCGGTCTGCGCAAAGGATGAAACGGCCCCCGCCGCGACCGCCAAGACGGAAATCGAGGCGGCAAGAAAGGTCTTCGAGATCATCACATTAACTCCCTGATACATCCCCTTCGCTGTGATTGGCGCGTCGGGAGATTGTCGGTGAATTGGACGCATATATGTGACAGGCGCGTGACAGACGCGCTGCCCGAAACCGGACGAGATAATGATACGACGTTTGAGGGCAGGCATATGGCTGGCACTCTCAGTCCCTTCCATTCCGACGTCCCAAATCTCTCGCCATGGTGCGCGCACCGCACGGATCGGTGTTTGCCTCGTTTTGCGCAAATCGTCCAGCGAACAGATGGTTTTGGCGCTGGCGGCGCCCAGATTCTGACCGGGCAAACGGACAAAGGCCGTCGATCTGCGGACGTCACTGTAACATGCATCAATATCAGGGTGGCGCAGGCGACTGATCGTCTTCTTCCCGGCGAACGCGGTCTCTTGGGGCGGCTCGATCTTCAGCGGGCCGGATCCGCCGCAATGCGGGCCATGGCGATGAGAAGCGCCTGGTCGCGCCGAGCCTCGCCGATCGGATTGCGCTGCGGCGTTCCCTCGACGATGGCGGACCAGAAGGACTCCAGCTCCATGACGAAGGGCTCACGGAAGCCGGAGCGGATCTCGACCTTTTCCAGGTCGCCCTGCGCTGCGCGGCGTACGCTGAGCGCGGTCGGATGATGATTGAGGTAGGGGGCCGGGAAGACAAGTTCGACGATCTCGTCCTCGAAATAGAGCGAAATCCGCTCCCGGTAATCGCCGACTCCGGGGATTTCGACATGCGCCATATTCCATAGCGCCGCGCCATCCCGCAGATCGACCGTCGCTTGCGATGCGGCACCGCCGGCGAAAATCGTGGCGCCTCGAACCGATCCAGGCGTGAGGTCCATGGCGTCGAGCAGGCCGTGCACCGCATTGACATCGTGGACCATCGACGAGCAGAGCGAGGACGCGAAGCCGCGCGCCAAAACGGGCGTCGGTTGAAAGCCGAGTGCCGCCTCGAGTTGTCCGCTCCGCCGCTCGGCGGTCGCCTCGATCAGCACGGCGGGGACATCGGTGGCGGCGATCAGCGGATGGTGGCCGACAAAGGGGCCGGCATCGGGATCGTTGACCTCGACCGACACATAGCGCAGGCGATCCCCCTTGCCCGCGATCAGCCGGCAGGCCGCCTCGTAGCTCGGATCGAAGCGCTTCATATAGCCGACCTGGAGGATAAGACCACTCCGCCGCCGCGCCTCGTCCAGCGCATCGATTTCGGCGACGCCATAACAGAGCGGCTTTTCGCAGAAAACGTGCATCCCCGCCCGCATCGCATCGGCGGCGATTTCGCCATGCCAGGGGTCGGGGGCCGCGATCAGAACCGCATCGAGGCCCATACCGAGAAGGTCCGCCGCATCCGGCACGCAGGCGACGCCGAAGCGGCTGGTCAATCCAGCGCGCAAGGGCGGCGACGGATCGCTGACGGCCACCAGTTCGAACCGGTCGGCCAGCGCCAGCAGATTGGGAATATGCTCCACCTGCGCGATCAAACCGCCGCCAGCAACCCCGACCTTCAGTCGCGTTTTCATCGCCATGATGATCCTATCTTTGGAGGAGCGGCTTTTGGTCCAGCTTCACCGAGCTGGTCGCGCGAGTTCGGCATGCAGATGCTTCAGATCGCGCCGGCCCGCCATCAGGTCCAGCACTTCGGCTTCGGTGATTTCATGCTTGCGGAACGTGCCGTGGACCTTGCCACGGTTGAGCAATGTGAACATGTCCGCGACTGGGAAAGCGTGATGGATATTATGGGTGATGAAGATGACGCCGATGCCGCGCTCGCGAGCTTGCGCGATGTAGCGCAGCACGATCGACGCCTGATGCACGCCGAGCGCCGATGTCGGCTCATCCAGGATCAGCACGCGGGCACCGTGATGCACGGCGCGGGCGATCGCCACGCATTGCCGCTCGCCGCCGGACAGCGTGCCGACGGCCTGCTGCGGATCGCGGACATTGATGCCCATCCGCGACAGCTCTTCGAAAACGATTTCGTCAGCCTTGCGCATATCGATGCGGCGGGTGATGAAGCGCCCCTTCGTCGGTTCGCTGCCAAGGAAGAAGTTGCGCGTAATCGACATAAGCGGGATCATCGCGAGATCCTGGAATACGGTCGCGATGCCTTTGTCGAGCGCCTGGCGCGGCGAGGTCAGAAGCGCCGGTTCACCGTCAATCCGCATTTCGCCTGATGTCGGCTGGTGTACGCCGGACAGGATCTTGATGAGCGTCGATTTGCCGGCGCCATTATCGCCAAGCAGGCAATGGACCTCGCCCGCGCGCGCCGCGAAGGAGATGTCCTGAAGCGCGACCACCGGCCCAAATTGCTTGCCCACCCCGATAAGCTCGACGATCGGCGGATGGGCTTGTTCCTGGTGCTCGCCCATCATCGTGCCTCTGTCGCCCGGCGTCGCACGTAATTGTTGAACAGCACCGCGACCAGCACCATCAGCCCGAGGAAGACCATGAACAAATCACTGTCGACGCCGGTATAGAAGATGCCCATCTGCACCGTGCCGAAGATCAGTGCGCCGAACATCGCGCCGATGGCGGAGCCATAGCCTCCGGTCAGCAGATTGCCGCCGATCACCGCGGCGATCACTGCCTCGAATTCCTTCTGCGTGCCGCGGAGCACATCTGCGGAACCGGCTTCGAGCACCTGGATCGTTGCAAACAATGTCGCGGCGCATGCCGTCCCGATGAAGAGCAGGATTTTCACCCGCTCGACCGGTACGCCGACATTGCGGGATGCCGCCATGTCGCCGCCAACCGCAAAGATCCAATTGCCGAAACGGGTGCGCACAAGGATCCAGGTGGCGAGCGCCGTCAGCGCGATCCACCATGCGATCGACATGGACAGGCCCTGAACGATGGGCACACCGTCAGGCCGCAGCGGGATCAGCCCCATCTCGCCGAGCCAGGAAAACAGCCCTCGCCCGAATTTGCCGGCGAACAGGGAGACGAAATACGGCTCGGTCGTATCCTTGGTGATGTAGGGGATCTGCGTCCGGCCCGTCAGCGCGCGCGTTACTACGAGACTGAGGCCACGCAGCACGAAATAGCTCGCCAGCGTCACGATGAAGGACGGCAGACGCGTCCGTGTCACCAGCAGTCCGTTCAGCGTGCCGATCACGGCGGCGACAGCGAACGCGATGGCGACGGAAAGCCAGATCGGCAGCCCGAATTGGACGACCGCGATGCCGATGACGATCCCGGCGAAGCCGATCATCGAGCCGAGCGACAGGTCGAATTCCCCGCCGATCATCAAAAGCGAAACCGCCGCAGCCAGGATGCCGAGCTGCGCCGAGACCTGAAGGAAATTCGCGATGCCGAGGACACTGAAAAGCCCGCTGTCTCCCGCCGTGATCGCGAAGAACAGAAAGACGAATATCGTGGCGCCAAGCGCGCCGAGTTCCGGCCGCCGCAAGATGCGGGAAACCATGCTGCCGCCGAACCGTCGCCGGCCTTGCCCGAGAGCGGCGGTCGAGCCCGGCTCTGCCGATCCCGAAGCCAGATCATTCGCCATGATGGCCCTCTGACATGTCTCGGTCGCCCGGCCATCCGAGCCGGGGTACGGGAGGTGGCCGCACCCTGGCGCGGCCACCGAAGCGCTTACCGGTAACCCTGTTCGCTCAGCTTCTTGACTGAAGCGGCCGTATCCTTCTGGACCAGAATCGGACCGGTGATGATGTCTTCCGTCGGCATCGTGCCATACATCGCCTTCGCGGTCAGGACAGCGACGGGCAGATAACCCATGAGCACCTGCTGGTTGTCGAGGCCGAACAGGACCTTGCCGTCGGTGATGGCGTCGAGGACCTCCGGCGAAAGGTCGAACACGCCGATCTTGAGCTTGCCGCCCATGCCGCGCTCGTCGAGCATGCCGAGCATCGGGCCGACCAGGGTCGTGCCGAGCATCACCATGGCATCGACGTTCTTATGCGAGGCCATGAAGGCTTCGACCCGCCTTGTGGCGTCGGTCGGATCGAGCGTGACGGCGACGATATCGACGATACCGCCGCTGTCCTTCAATCCGTCGGCAAGGCCCCGGCAGCGCTCGTCCTGGCTGACATTGCCGACCTCATGATTGACGCACATCGCCTCCTTGACGCCGCTCTTGGCCAGGAGCTTGCCGGCATTCAGACCGTTGGGATATTCGGCGCCGCCGCCAATATAGATGTCGAGGCCCCAGGGCTTGACCTGCTCCAGCCCGGTATCGATGACGGCGACCGGAATTCCCGCCGCCTTGGCGGCTTTGATCGGGCCCTCAAGCGCGGCGGCATCCGGAATGGTGACGACGAGGCCGTCCGGCTTCGAAGCCGTGGCAGCCTCGATCATCTGCCCCATCTTGACCACGTCGAAGGTGGTCGGCGCCTGATACTCGGCCTTGACATGGAGCGCGGCGGATGCTGCCGTCAGGCCGGCCTTGACCACGGTCCAATAATTGTCATTGGCCTGGCCATGCGTGACGAAGACGATCCGAACGTCTTCCGGTTTCTTCATTTGCGCGCTGGCCGGCGCCAGGCTTGTCAGCATCGCAATGGCGGCGAGAGCGGTCGCGGTCAGCAGGCATTTGACGTTCAATCGATGCATCGGTCTGTCCTCCGTCCTTGTGCCTGCGATCGCAATTCGGTTCCTCCGCCGCAGGATCGGAGGGCTTAATCCTCACATTCGAAGCGGGTCTGTGCGGAAATCTGAAAGCGTGCCCCGCCGCACCGCCAGACCGTCGATCCAGTCGATGGCCCCGGGTACACGCAGAAGGTCATATTCTTCGGTTCGAATGGCGGCCGTATCGGGCTCGATGGCCTCGATCTCGCCGGGCGCATTCGCATGCATCGCCATGAAGGTCAGTCCGGGGCCGACCTTGTCGAACAGCGACCGATAGCGCTGCTCGGCCGGCGCGTCGCGATGCCAAGGCGTTTCTAGAACGCGGTCGGCCAGGAGCTGTCCGCTGGCCTCAAGACTGCGGGCGGTCTGCGTGTAGGAGGCGGCGTCGAGTTCGGGGAGATTGTGAAGCGGTCCATAGGCGCTTAGGTCTCGCGGAAACACCACCGGGACGTCATATTCGGCGCCGAGCCGGATATAGATCCCGACAAATTCGGGGGCGAGCACCGCGCCCTGATGCGGGTCGAAATGCGTCGGCGTGAGGCCCTTGCCGAGAAAGGCTTCGATCTGCGCCCGCAATTCGGCTTCCACCGCCTCCGGTTCGGTATGATGGCGGACGGCGGCGACACCATTGTGGAAATAGCCGTCCCCGTCGGTGAGGCCCGAAGCGCGGCTGGGCGCGGTCAGGGGACGCCAGCGGTAATATTGCTTTTCCGCCGTGATGGTGAAATGCACGCCGAGCTTCAAGGCAGGGTCAAGCGCACCAGCCGCCGCGATCTCGGAGAACCAAGGGCAGGGCACCATCACCGAGCCGGAATCGCACCGTCCGCGTCGATGGAGATCGAGGAAGGCCGCATTCGCGCCATGGCACATCCCCAAATCATCGATATTGATGATCAGAAGGGAAAGATCGTGCGCGGCGGGTGGGCTCATGCCGGTTGCCGACCCTCGACGGTAAACCCTGCATCCCGCGCCAGCGCCTCCAGATTGCGATGCCCCATGGTCGCATAGGTCAGCGGATGGGCTTTCGCGGGGTCTTGTTCCGCCTCCACCACCAGCCAGCCCGAATAGCCGTGCTCGGCCAGGCGCCGCAAAAGCGCGGGATAGCCGATCGCGCCATCGCCGGGAACGGTGAAGATGCCGGCGAGCACGGCTCCCATAAAACTCCAATCCTCGGCGCGGGCCTTGGCAAGCACGTCCGGCCGCACATCCTTGCAATGGACATGCACGACGCGCGCGATAGTGCGGGCCAGCATGGCTTCGGGATCGCCGCCGGAAAAGGCGCAATGGCCGGTATCGTAAAGCAGCCCGACGGCCTCGCCGCTATTGTCCATCAGCGCGTCGATTTCGGCATCGGTCTCGACGATCGTGCCCATGTGATGATGGAACGCCATGCGGACGCCGAAATCGGCCATCCGCTCCGCGAGCGCGGTGATCTTGGCGCCATAGCCGCGCCACTCATCGGCGGCAAGGCGCGGCCGCTCGGAAATCGGGCGCAGGATGCCGTCATGCCGACCGCGCGAGGTGTCGGCATAAACCACATGCTTTGCGCCCAGATCGCGCAGCAGGCCGAGATGGCCGGAAACCGCCGCGAATTCATCCTCGACGCTGCGCTCTGCTATCCGGCCGTCATACCATCCGGATACGAGGTCCAGATCGTAGCCCGCCAGGATCGCGCCCAGCGTGGCGCTGTCTCGCGGAAATTTCCCGCCAAGCTCCGTTCCCCGGAATCCGGCCTGCCGCGTTTCCGCGAGGCAGACCTCCAGCGGCGTATCTCCGCCCAGGGAGGGATCGTCATCATTGGACCAGGTGATGGGATTGATACCCAGCTTCACGCTCATTGAGACGATCCTGCATGTTCGAGAACAGTTTGATCCTAAGGCAAACTGTCTCCATCGCGAGAGCCAGTTTGGCTCAAAACGAAGGTGCCAGTTGACAGGCGGTGTTCCAAACCGCACACCATCGCGGGCCGCCGGATATCTATTGGAGGACTGGCCTTGTCCGAGAGTTTTCCTCTCGAATCCCTGACATTGGAACGGGCTTCGCCCGTGCCGCTGCATCGCCAGCTCTATGAGGCGCTTCGCGGGCTGATCCAGGAGCGGAGTTCTGGCTGCGGGGAGCGGGCTGCCTTCGACGCGGTCTTTGGCGATCGATCTGGATATCGCCCGAAATACGGTCGTCGCGGCCTATGATCAACTTGCGACCGAAGGCTATATCATTGCCCGGCCAGGGGCCCGCGCGGTTGTCGTCGATCTGCCAACCGGCGCTAGCCGCGACGGGCACGGCGCGCCTCCGATCCCGAGGCGGGAGATCTCCAAGCGCGGCGAGCTCATGATCCGCCAGCCTGTGCATCACGGAACGCCGGGACAGCTTGCCTTTCACCCCGGCATGCCCGATCCTGACAGCTTCCCCTTCTCCACCTGGGGCAGGCTGGTCGCCAGGCACGCCCGCTATGCGCGCGGCGCGCTGTTCGGAACCTATCATGTCACCGGGCATCCGCATTTGCGCGAGGCGATCGCCAATTTTCTGAAAGCTTCGCGCGGGGTCCGCTGCGATCCGGAGCAGATCGTGGTGACGACGGGAGCGCAAGCCGCGCTTGACCTGCTGGCCCGGCTGCTGCTCGACCCTGGCGACACCGTCTGGATGGAAGAGCCCGGCTATTATGGCGCGCAGGCCGCCTTTACCGCGGCGGGCGCGAAACTATCGCCGCTCTTCGTCCGGGAAGCCGGCTGGGATCTGGACACACCGGTCGGTCCCGCGCCCCGGCTCATCTATGTGACGCCCTCATGCCAGCATCCGATCGGCGCGACCATGCGCATGGATCAGCGTTTGCGCCTGTTGGAGATCGCCGAAGCGAATAATGCCTGGGTGATCGAGGACGATTTCGACGGTGAGTATCGGTTCCGCGGCCAGCCGATCCCCGCCATGCAAAGCGCCGATCTTACGCAGCGGGTCGTCTATGTCGGTACGTTCGCCAAGATCCTTTTTCCGGCGCTTCGGCTCGGGTTCATGGTACTGCCGGGAGCGTTGCCGGAGGGCATGGCTCGGGCGATCAGCATCACCGGGCAATTCGCGCCGCTGCTTCTGCAGGCGGCTCTCGCCGATTTCATCGATGAGGGCCACATGGCTCGTCACCTGCGCCGGATGCGCCGCCTCTATGCGGCAAGGCGGGACACATTCCAGACCCTATGCAAAACGCATCTCTCGGAGTGGCTGCAGATGATCCCCGGCGATAGCGGCATCCAGATGGTCGGACTGCTTGCCGGAGGCTTGCAAGATGATGTGATGGCGGCACAAGCGCGCTCACGCGGGATGAGTGTTTCGCCTCTATCCATTCAGTATCGGCATGGATCGCCGCGCCAGGGTCTGGTCCTGGGATATGCCGGTGCCAGCGAAACGCTGATGCGCAGGGGAATCGTCGCCCTGGAGGAGGCGCACCAGGCCGCTATTTCCGGATGAGCGGGGGCCGATTGCCGGTCGATGCGCCGCGGCGGGTGAATGATGATGCCGCTTGTCACGTTGCGCCCCCGGGAAGGCCGACAACAAATCCTGTTACGCCCGCCTCAATCCCCTGGCGCAGCGTATCACCGGCACTCTGGAAGAAGCCGCGCCCGGTGATGTCGCTGGCGACATTGATGATGTCGTTCGCATTCAATGTGCGGAAAAGGTCAAAACTCCAGTCGATTTTGCCGCCGGCAATCGGCACGCCGAGATTACCGCGCAGGCCCGTTTCCATGTATGCGAGACCACCTGTTTCAGCGCCGGATCGGAGACGAGAAAGTTCTCCAGAAGGCACGGGGCGTCCGGATCGGAACAGGCCAGTTCGGCGGGGGTGGGCGCGCGATTCGCCTCCGAACAGCTGCCGCCAGCCGGAATTGGCGGAAATCCAGCCAAGCCGCAAAGCCGCCTGACACCGCAACCGCCCGAACCTGCGTCCTTCACCGGATGCATACGCCAATTCTCGCCATGGCGCGGTTGAACACGGGTGGTGTGATCGATCCCATCGCCGCCTATCGCGCCAGCGGATACCGGAAGAAAATGGCCTGCGTGCGCCTGCCGGTCACCGCAGGCGGTCACGGCATTGTCTGAACCGGTCTGCCTGCGATGTCTCTTCTTCGGGCCGCGCGCTATCCGGCGTCCACGGCGCTGCTCAGCCTCTATATTCGACGATGTAGAGACCGGCCGAGAAATCGGTGACGTAGCAGAGGGCGTTCTTGTCGACGAAGACGTCGGCAGAGTGCAGGACGATCGGCCGGTTCGGTCGCGGATCGACCCATTTCGCGGGCGGCGGCGGCACGAATGCGCCGACCTCCTTCGGGCGGAACTGGTCGCGGATATCATAGGCGCGCAAACCCGCATTCTGATAGGTGGCGAAAATCACCTCGGAGCTTTGGAAGTTGCCCGGTCGGTTCTCATACACATTATGCGGCCCGAAATGTCCGCCGACCTTGAGGTAGTCTTTGTCGGACGGGGCGGGAAATGTCGAGATGCTGATCGGGTTCGATTTGACGTGGTTGTCGAAAATCCAGATCGGCTTGAAGCCGTCCTCCTGATGATCGAGCACGGTTTCGTCGACGACGACGAGCAGGTCGCGGTCGGGCAGGGGCAGGGCATTGTGCGTGCCGCCGCCGAAGGGTGGCGCCCAGACTTTATGTACGATTTGCTTCGGATTTGCCTTGTCCTTCACATCGACGACGACCAGGCAGGCATCGCGCCAGGAGCAATAGGCGATGTCATCGTGGATGATCGCGTGATGGAGGCCGAAGCGCCCATTCGCGGTCGGCCAGTTGGCCTTCTCGCCGGCCGCGACATTCATGCCGGGCAGCCAATATTTGCCGGCCATCTGCGGCTTCGCCGGGTCCTGCATGTCGATGCAGATCAAGATGTAGTCGGAAAAGCCGTCGAGCAGCGCCGAGGCATAGGCCCAGCGGCCGCCGACATACCAGATGCGATGCAGCCCGGTGCCCTCGACCGGCATAAAACCGATCTGCTTCGGCTCGTCGGGCTTTGAGATATCGTAGACCGCCATGCCCGCCGACCAATTGCGGTCCTTGGAGTCATCATGGGCGTGACCTTCCACCGAACCCTTGTAATAATTCTTCTCGTCGGCGAGCTCGGGCTGGGCGAACATGTCCTTATTATGGATGACGAGCAGCAGATCTTCATGGGTCTGCAGGTGCAATGTCCAGGTATTCGGCGGCGCCGCGACGTGGCGCACGACTTTGGGTGCTTTCGGGTCACGCACGTCGATGATGCTAAAGCCCTTGGAGAAAATGTGTCCGACATAGGCGTAGCCGCGATGCACCATGATCTGGACGCCGTCGCAAAGGCCGCCCTGGTCGCTATGGCCGATGAGCTTCATATTGTTGGTGGCGTAGTCGGGCGTGGGCAAGGTCATCGGGTCCTCTCCATGTTCAATTCATGCGCTGCGCGCAAATGGCCTTCAAAAAGGAGGCGGGACGGCCCGGAAGCCGCCCCCTAGGCTCTCGCCGGATCGGGAACTCCGCCGCGCTACAGCCTTTTCCGCTCCGATTGAATCGGAGCGCGGCTCTAATTCTTTGTTTTGTCGCATTTTCTCGACGCAAACCGGCGTCCACTTTGCTGGAAAATGCTCTAGTGGTTCGTCTCTAACCCTCCGGACCGCTAGCATTTTTGCTGATGGATCGAATTGACCTGACATTTTACAGGCTTAGCGCTTTCGTCAGACTCTCCGCACGGGGCTCAAATGTCAGGTTCGATCCACTAGTTCACGCCCCAGATCTTCTTGTACTGGTCGCGATATCCATTACCCGGATCGAAGATGTTCTTGTCGCCGCCATCCTTGTCGATGTTCGCAGGCGTGAACAGATGCACGGGCGGCACATAGCCGCTCGGCTTCTCGCCGGCAAAGGCGCGGTTCAGCTCGTCGATGAGCTGCCAGCCCTGCAGGTTCAGCGGTTCGGCGACCGTCGCGATCTGGTATTGCTTGTTCCGGATGCGCTGGAAGGCGGGCACCGAACCGTCGCCCGCCGAGATCTGTAACGGGTGGCCACTGGCCGGATCAATGCCGGCCGAGGTCAAGGCCGGGGCGGAGAAGTCGTAATAAAGGTCATTCACGGCTATCGAATAGGTCCATTTGTCGCCATATTTGGCCAGCAGTGAGGTGGTCAGCTGTCCCATGCGGTTGGCGAGATCGCCGATCGGGGTGTCCTCGACCGAGAGCACCTTGCAGCCAGGGCACGTCTCGACAGCCGTCTTCTCCGCGTTGGTTTTCGCCGTTGCGATCGCGTAGATCGAATCGGTGAAGAGGATCACGCCAGCCTTGCCGCCCGAATGGACGACGGCATAGAGACCGGACGCCTTGGCCACTTCGAGCGGATCGGTGGAGACATTATAGGCGACCTGCGGAATGCCCTCGATTGCGCCGACCTTCGGCCCGGCGTGCCAGCCGACCATCTTGATGCCTTCCGCCGCGGCCTGCTCGATGACGGGCTGCTGCTCCTTGGCGTCGACGCCGCCGAGGATGATTGCGGCCGGCTTCAGCGCAATGGCCTGGGTCAGCGCCGAGGTGCGCGCCGGCACCGAGCCCTGGCCGTCGAGGATGCGGAATTCCAGCCCAGCACCTTGGCGGCCTCAGCCGCACCATCGCCCGCGCCTTGCGCGCCCCCATTGCGCTGATCGGTCGAGACATAGACAACAACCTTCTTGCCCTGCGCCTTGGGGCCGGTGGTCGGGCCGGTCCATGTGGTCACCGGCGCGGTCACCGTGGCGATGTAGTCTTTTGCGGCCTTCATTGTGGCATCGTCTTGGGCCTGTGCGGCCGTGACGTGCACCGCAAATAGTGCGGAGGCGAGAATGGCCCCCGTCATGATGCGTGAATTAGGCATTTCCGCTCCCTTTATTTGGACGCCACCGGCAAACGGCCGGCAGTTCGTCTGGCCGGTTTTCCGGCGCTCCTTGCGACCCGCAAGAGGTCTCGCACTGCAAGCTCTGCTTCATCCTGCTTCAATCGGCGCGCGCACGACTTTCGCCCGGCGGCGCTGGGCAAAAGCGGCTAGCGCTATGGAGATGACCAGGGTAGTGCCGTTGAACAGCGGCTCTACGAAAAAGGCGCCGCCGAGCTGCTGGATGCCTGAGATGCCTACTGCGAGGATCAGCACACCGAAAATCGTGCCCCAGACATTGACGCGGCCCGGCTTGATCGTGGTCGAGCCGAGGAATGCGCCCACCAGCGCCGGCAACAAATAGTCCAGACCGACATTGGCCTGGCCGATGCGCAGTTTCGCGGCGAGGACGCAGCCGGCAAAGCCGGCGATCACACCGGAGGCGACGAACACCCCGATTACATAGGCCCGCACTGGAATGCCGTTCAGCGCGGCGGCCTTTTCATTGGCGCCGATCGCATAGACATGGCGGCCGAGTGGCAGGCGTTCGCTGATGATCCAAAGCACGATCGCGAGCAGGATGACATAAATCGCCGGAATAGGGATGCCGAACACCGAAATCGTGTTGAGCGCGATGAAGGCGGAAGGCAGCGGTCCGGTGATTTGGCGCCCTTCGGTGAACCACAGGGCCACTGCGTAAAGGATGGTCCCGGTGCCCAGCGTGGCGATGAACGAATCGATCTGCGCCACCTCGACCAGGAGGCCGTTGAACAGCCCGACCAGTGCCGCGCAGGCGAGCACGATCAGCATGGCAAGCGGCCAGGGCACGCCGAATTTGATGATCAGCCCGATAGCAAGGATGTGCCACATGACAATGCCGAACCCGACGGTCAGATCAATGCGCCCGGCCATCATCGGGATCGTCGCAGCCAGCGAGAGCAGCGCGATGATCGCTTTGTCGGCAAGAATCGAGCGGAAGTTCAGGTAGGTCGGGAAGGTGGTCGGCAGCAGGATCGAGAAGAAGATGATCAGCAGCACCGTCAGGATCGGCAGGCCATAGACCGGAATGACGCGGATGGCCTGCCGCCAGCGTGACAGCCCGGCGAGTTCGAAGCGGGTCGGCTCCAGCGCGTTGGACTTAATGGACTGCATGGGTCCCCGCAACGGCTTGACTAGATGGATCGGCGCGCTTGGCCATCCGGCCGACTCGCGCCGAGGCCGCGGCGAGCAGGTTCTCCACGGACAGATCGGCGGCGCTGAGCTCGGCGACCGCGCGGCCGCGGTCGAACACCAAGGCGCGGTGGCAAACCTTGGCGACCTCCTCGAAATCGGTCGAAACGATGATGATCGCCGCGCCCGCCCGCAGCGCCACATCGAACAGCCGGTAGATCTCGCTCTTGGCGCCGACATCGACGCCGGCCGTCGGGTCCTCGAAGATGTAGACCTTGCTGCCGAGATGCAGCCAACGGCCGACCACGACCTTTTGCTGGTTGCCACCGGAGAGCAGCTCGATGGCGAGGCTCGGATCGTTGGGACGCAGGCGGACGCTCTGGCCCAGCTCATGGGAGGCGCGGTTCTCGGGGCCAGGCGACAGGTAGGAGAAGACGCTAAGGCGGGATCGGATTAGGCGGAATCGGAAAATTGGGATTCTCTTCCTTCGCGAACAGTGATTCATCATCGGTGCTGGAGAGGAGGCGGGCATGGATGGGGAAGCCTTATTCGATCGATCTTAGGGAACGTGTCGTCAAGCGCGCGGCTGCGGGCGAAAGCATTCGCGCTATTGCGGCGGCGTTCGAAATCAGTCCGTCGGCGGTGTCGAAATGGGCTGGAAGGCAGCGGGCGACGGGGAGCGTCGCGCCGGCTCAGATGGGTGGCTATAAGCCGGTGATCTTGGCAGCGCATCGCGATTTTGTTCACGCCCGCTTTGCTGAGGTGCCCGAGTTGACCTTGCGCGGGCTGAAAAAGGATCTGGCCGAGCTCGGCGTCAAGGTGAGCTATGGCGCGGTCTGGAGCTTCGTCCATGCCGAGGGCCTGAGCTTCAAAAAAAACCGCGGTCGCAAGCGAGCAGGACCGGCCCGACGTCGCCCGGCGCCGCACGCAATGGAAAAAATACCAGGCGAAAATCGATCCCACGCGGCTCGTCTTCATCGATGAGACCTGGACCAAGACGAATATGGCGCCGCTGCGAGGCTGGAGCGCTTGCGGCAAGCGCCTGATCGGCAAGTCGCCTCATGGTCACTGGCGAACCCAGACGTTCCTCGCCGCATTGCGCTGCGACCGGATTGAGGCGCCTTGCGTCTTTGATGGGCCGATCAACGGCGTGAAATTCCTCACCTATGTCCGGGAATTCCTTCTGCCCAGCCTGAAGGCTGGCGACGTTGTGATTATGGACAATCTCGGCAGCCACAAGGGACGGGCCGTTCGCCAAGCCATCCGCAGCGTCGGCGCGAAGCTCTTCTTCCTGCCGCCATACAGTCCCGATCTCAACCCCATCGAACAGGTCTTTGCCAAGCTCAAACACTGGCTCCGAAAATCCGCAAAGCGCACGGTCGAGACCGTCTGCGATCGCATTGGATCATTGCTCGATGACTTCCCGCCCAACGAGTGCAGAAACTATCTCGCAAACTCGGGGTATGCTTCCAATTAAAGTGATCCCGCTCTTAGTGAATAAAGAGTAGGAAATTCAGTAAGGCTGTCAATCTGATTTTTACCTCAGGCCGCCCGCGCTCGCGTCCAATACGTGATAGCAAAGCATTTCTTCAATCCGACATGGTCCTATGTATTCACGATCTGTAAGACAACTTGACAAAAGCGAAGAGATCCCGGCCTCTGCCGAAGCAGGCGGATGGAATAGCAATGTCCCGACCGCGCGGATGGGCGACCGGCTTGCCCGGCACATCTCGGCGCTCATCGGTTGCGGTGAATTCGGCGAGGGCGAACGCCTGCCCGCCGAAAGCGATCTGGCCGTTCGCTTCGGCGTTTCCCGCCCGGTCATCCGCGAAGCGCTCTCCCGGCTCCGCAGCACGGGAGTGATCACATCGCGGAAAGGCTCCGGCAGCTACGTTCAGAGGCGCGCCGAGCGTCCGGCCGAAATCCACGCGGAAATTGGCTTCGGCCCGCTCACCAGCCTCGCCCAGGTGCGCAAATGCTATGAGTTCCGCGTCAGCTTTGAGGGCGAGGCTGCCTACCATGCCGCCCAGGCCCGCAGCGCCGATATGCTGATCGCCATGCGCGATGCGCTAGAGCGCATGGCGACCGACATCGCGGAGATGGGCGGCATGAATGCGGATCTGGCATTTCACCAGGCGGTGGCGCGTGCGTCGGGGAATGATTTCTTCGAGACGGTGATGCGGTCGATGCACAAGCCCCTCGAATTCGCGGTGAACCTTGCCCGCAGTCTGGCCCTGACACGCTCGACGGAACATATGCTTACCGTCCAGGCTGAGCATGTAGCGATATACGAGGCGATCGAGGCGCAGGATAGGGACGCCGCGCGGCATGCCATGCGCCGGCACATCCGGAACGCCTGCTCGCGCGTCTTCGAGGGACCGGCCGGCAGCGCAATGCCTCCCGGCGGTTTCGCCGGCGACGACCGCGATCCTGCATGACGCTCATCATCCCAGCTGGAGCGGAACGCCGTTGCGGGCGACGAGATGGGCGTGCAGAACGCGAAAACAGTCGGGTATATTGAGCGGCCGAAGGGGCGTGCAGGTCCGCTTGGGTCATGACCCGAAATCACTGCTTCCTCGAGCACCCCCACGGACAGCCGCAGCACATCAAATGCGGTACCTATGGCAACCTCATACTTTCTTCGCCGCCTTCAGCACCGGGGTGACCTTGGCGGTGCGGTGCGACAGCGCCATCCGGGCCCTTGCCGTGACGGCCGGTGCGCTGACCGGCTTGCCGTCCTTGCGGGCAAGAACTTTGAGCACCTCGGATTTTCTGCCAAAGGCGCGGGGTTTGCCCTGTTCGAGCACCAGGATGTGATCGACGGCGTCGAGCGCATCCGGCCGGTGAGCGATCAGGATGACGGTGGTTCGCGATGCCCTGAGCGCCGCCATGGTCTGGTGCATGGCGGCCCTGCCGAGCACGTCGAGGTGGGCCGGCTCGTCAAGCACCACCAGCACGGGATCGCCGAACGCCGCGCGGGCGAGGCCGAGACGCTGGCGCTGGGCGGCGGAGAGGCGCAAGCCGTTTTCACCGACCTTGAAGTCATAGCGGTCCGGCAGGCCGGCGATCATATCGTGGATGCCGACCTTCTCCGCCAATCGGACGATCGAGTCCGGGGTGGCATTGGAATCGAAGCAGGCGATGTTCTCGCCAACGGTGCCCTCGCACAGCTCGACGGTCTGCGGCAGATAGCCGACCTTCGGGCCGAGCTCGTTGTGGTTCCGCATGCGCAGATCCGCGCCGTCGAGACGCACCCAACCGCAGCTGGGGGTCGCGAGCCCCGTCAGCGCGCGGGCGAGGGCAGATTTGCCCGCGGTGCTGGCGCCGATCACGCCGAGCGCCTCGCCGGGCTCCAGGGTAAAGCTGATGTGCTGGATCACCGGCAGCGCGGCGCCCGGCGGTGTCACCTGCAGGTCGCGCACCTCGATCCGGCCTTTCGGCAAGGGATGCGACGGGCGCTTTGGCTGCGCCGGATGGCGTTTGTGGAAGGCCTCCAAACGGCCAAGCGCATCACGGGCACTGACCAGGCCGCGCCATTGCGACACCGCCCCGCCGATCGGACCGAGCGCCTTCCCGCCGATGAGTGACACCGCGATCATCATGCCCCAGGATATCTCGTGCCCGATCAGGAGCAGCGCGCCCGCCGCGAGCAGCACCGACTGCATAATCATCCGGACGATCATCGAGGTCGACGCAAACACGGCCATCCGGTCGCCAGCCTCGCGCATCGACCTCTCGGCGCGCTGCTGGGCGCGATGCCAGCGGATGATGATCGGGTCTATCGTCCCCATCGCCACGGTCGCTTCGATGTTGCGGCTGCTCTCAAGTGCCAGCTGGGCGGCTTTCTCACTCGCCTTCCTGGCATCCTCCAGCAGGGCGCGCGTGCCCCTTTCGCTCGCGACCGCAATCACCGCCATAATAACCATGCCGATCCCGGTGATCACGCCCAGCGACCAGTGCATCATGGCGATGATCAGCAGGCAGATCGGCGCCGAGGGCAGGTCGAGGAACGTCGCTGGCCCGGAGCCGGAAACGAACTGGCGCAAGCTTGCGATATCGCGCAACGGCCCGTCCGGAATGCCCTTGCCGGTGGAGAGGCGATGGCGCAAGGCGTCGCGCGTCGCAGGGTCGAGCTGGGTGTCGAGGCGGCGGGCGGCGCGCTTGAGGATCTGGCCGCGCAGTATGTCGAGGAGGCCGAGCGCGCCGTAGAACACCAACAGGAGGATGCTGAGCGCCGCCAGCGCCGGGATGCCGTCGGGGGCAAGCTCATAGGTCCCGACGAAAAAGAGTGGGCCGGCGAGCGTCAGGATGTTGGTGAACAGACTGAACACGCCGGCCGCCGCGCCCGTGCGTTTCACCGAGCGAACCGCGACAGCGACGATGTTCTGCGGCACGCGCGGCGGCGGCATCTGGGGCGCCTGGCCTTGCACCGGGTTGCGGGCGCGGCGCGCCGGTGTGGGCTGAGGTTGCAGTGGAGGAGGGGGCGCCTGATAGCGCAGCTCAGCGAGGAGGAGCTGGAGGCTTCCCCGGATAGCCGCCTGCTGACGGCGGATTTTGGCAAGGTATTGCTGGCGTGCCATCGCCGCGGCCTCCTGCCGCCGCACCGCGATAGTTGCCTTCCCTGGTTCCGCTCCGGCAATGGCGGCCCGCGACCGCGCAGTCTTCGCTTTGGATGCTCCGGGCCTGGTTTTGGCAGCGGACCGCGTTTCGGCCTGCCGCCTGGCCTCGCGGGCTTCTATCCCTGCCTCCCGATACTGCCGCGGCGTGTCCTCCGGGACGCGCCGCTGCGCCGGATGTGGGGCAGCGCCTTGGCCGGGCTGCGGATTGAATGAGCGGGGCGGAGCCGGTTCGGGTCGCGGCCCAGGCCTGCGGGCCGGGCGAGAGACGGCGTCAGGCGACCGCTCGGCCGCGCTCTCCTGGCACCAGGCGAGCGGAGGCATGCCCCAGTTTCGCCGTTCGCTGCCGTTGCCCGGGGATTCAGAGAGCGGCGCGTCATCTGCGATGACCGCGAATTCCTCGCGCGGCCAAGTGAATTCCTCCTGCGGCCATTCGCAGTCCGGCGCCGGTGCGGTGGGACGCGTATGCACGGACATCGCAGACTGATTGCGCGGAACGACCGCTTGCGGCGGCCGGCGCGGCGGAGTTTCGTCCGACGCTGCTGCCAGGAGGCGGCGAATCGTCCACCTACCTTTCCGCTTCTGCGGACCGATCGATACGCGTGACATCCAGATCTTCCCGCTGGGTTATTACAATAACAGCACCCGGCACGGCGAACAGACAATACAATCAGCAACCTTTAACCGCTCACGCAACGCCTGCAAAATGTCAGCTGTTCGTTGTTGGCAATCAAAATAGTATTAAAGCATTATGTGCATTTGTTGACTTCGATGCCCAATTAAATACACTTTTTTGACATTAAAAATGCATAAAGCAATGGAAGTAAAATCATATTTAAATTGAATACAACTTCAATCGAGGGAGGGAGGAGGAAGGTTTCCGGCGAAGTTTTTGGTGCTCAAAAGACACATTCATCTCAAATTATCGCAACAGTCACCGATTGCAACTTGCGTTGTAACCGAAATGCAACGTTCTTCGGGGCGAAAAAGCGCCTTCGGCAGAGGTGGAGAGGACCCACTGCAATCGCTACTTATGCCTAGCAATCGCTGGGTAATCCTTCGGTCTGGCGCACGCCACGGGTGCATGTCGATACGCGTATGGAACGGAATCACTATTCTTGACCACGCCGGATGCGTTATCCGCTTCATCTTTGCAATGCTCGCGCTCCAGCGCGCTCGCGACGAGAGGGCCGGATCACCTTGATCCGGGACCAGGGATACGCCCCTATGTCGCGGATAGCGTGGAATTGGTGTTGGCTGCGGACCCGGCTGGGCGCTCGTCGCTGTCCTTTAGCTCCCGCACGCAGCCACACGATCCCCGCAGAACAAGGGATGGGTCCAGGCGCATGGTGCGCGGCGGGAGATTGCGGTGCGCGATACGCTCGACGAGCATCGCCGCGGCCATCTCGCTGATCTGTTCGACGGGTTGGGCGATCAGTGTCAAGCGAGGCTCGAACAGATCGGCCCAGTCGAAATCGTCGAAACCCGCGAGTGCGATGTCTTGCGGGATATGCAGGCGCCGTTCCCGTATCGCGTGCATCGCACCGATGGTTGACAAATTGTTTCCGGTAACGATCGCCGTAGGGCGATCGGGACGGTTGAGCAGCCGCAGCGTGGCCTGGATATTGGCTTCGGTGTCGTCACTGCCCAGTTCGAGCAGCGTATCGTCCCAGACGATGTCGTTTGCCGCCAGTCCAAGCCGGTAGCCCTCGATCCGCTCCGATGTCGTGGCGAGGCCGGCCTGGTTCGAAAGCATCCCGATTCGGCGGTGGCCGTGCCAGGCAAGATGGTCCACCAGCTGCTTGACCGCATTGGTGTTCTCGACGCCGATCTGATCGAAGTCCGCCGACATCAGGCGGTCCAGGAGGACGCAGGGAATGTCGTTTTCCCGCAAATAGCCGATGGCCCTCCGTTCGGGATCGGCGCACGGCGCCAGAATGATGCCGTCCACCCGCCGCTGATGAAATGCGCGGACCAGCTTCAATTCCTGGGCCGGATTGTCGGCGGTATCGGCGAGGAACACCATGAGCCCCCGGCGCGTGCACGCCTTCTCGACCGCCTGGATGATGTCGCTGAAATAGATGTTGGAGAGCGAGGAGATCGCCAACCCGACGGTGTCGGTGGTGGCGCGCGCCAGGGACCGCGCCAGGATGTTCGGCACATAACCCAATTCATCCATGGCCTGCTCGATGGCCGCGACAGTCTCCTGGCTGACGGCGCGCGTCCGATTGATGACATGCGATACCGTAGACTTCGTGACCCCCGCGCGCCGGGCTACATCGGCCATGGTGGCCATGATCTGATCTCCTTCCAAGAGGCTTATCGATGCGCGCCGGACCGCGCCGCGCCGTCCAAACAACTGGAACAGATTGTCATCGCGGTCCTGCGTGGGGCTGCAAGCACCGTGCCTGATCTGGGCGACCGATTTCCCGCCGGCGAATCTACCCGCCGTGGGCCAGATTGGCGCCGGTCTCCGCATCGAAGAGATGCGCTATCTCCATGTTGAACGCGAAGGGCAACCTTTCGCCGACGGCGCTGGCATCCGTGGGCGGCACGCGCGCTATGATCCGGTGCGATCCGGCGGACGCGTCCAGCAGCGTTTCGTGCCCTAAATGCTGAACGACTTCGACCGTGAAATTGGCCGCGCTCGCTGTGGCGCCATTGGCGCCATCGATGGGACGCAGGCCCTCCGGGCGGATGCCGAGGACGACGTTGCGGTGACGGTACGGCTGTAGCGCTGCCCGCGACCAATCGGGCAGTCGGATGGCGATGCCGGCTGCATCGTCGCGGAGGGCGTCCTCTCCGACCTCAAGATCGAGGAAATTCATCGCCGGAGAACCGATGAAGCCCGCTACAAAGCGATTGGCCGGGCGGTTATAGACCTCAAGCGGCGGCGCCACCTGCTGAATTCTGCCTTCATTCATGATGACGATCTTTGTCCCCATCGTCATAGCCTCGGATTGGTCGTGGGTCACGTAGATGGTCGTGGTCTGTAACTCGCGGTGCATCTTGCTGAGGAAACTGCGCGCCTCCACCCGCAGCTTGGCATCCAGGTTCGACAAGGGCTCGTCCATCAGAAACACGCCCGGACGGCGGACCAATGCGCGGGCAAGCGCCACGCGCTGGCGCTGACCGCCGGACAATTGCTTCGGCAGGCGATCAAGGTATGGCTCGATGCGCAGCCGTTCGGCGACGCCATTGACCTGCTCCTCGATTTCGCCCTTCGCGGTTCGCCGGATTTTCATGCCGAAGGCGATATTGTCGTGGACCGAGAGATGCGGGAACAGGGCATAGGACTGGAAAACCATCGCGATGTCCCGGCTCTTGGGCGGAAGCTCGGTGACATCGCGCCCGCCGATCAGCAGCGTGCCGTTCGATATCGTCTCAAGCCCGGCTATCATTTGCAGCGTGGTGGTCTTGCCGCATCCCGACGGCCCGACCAGCACGGTGAACTCGCCGTCCTCGATTTCCAGATTGAGGTCGGGAATGACCGTGTGGCGGCCATAGTGCTTTTCGACATTGATGAGCGAAACCTGGGCCATGCTGGAGTCCTTGCCTTCATTGCTACGCGCGTCGGCTCTAGCCCTTAACCGCGCCGGCGAAATTGCCGCTCGAAATCCTGCGATAGGCAAAGATAAACAGGAGCACGATCGGGATCTGCGAAATAACGAGGCCAGCGGCCGGCAGGTTGAACACTGACATGTACCGATCGCTATTCAGCTTGAGCATGCCGACGGTGACGGGAAAATTGGCGTCGCTGTTCAGGAACACGAGCCCGAAGACGAACTCTTTCCAGATCGCGATGAAATTCAGCGTATAGCCGACGACGATACCGGGCAGCGAGAGCGGCAGGATCACTTTCCAGAAAATCTGAAAGTCGGTTGCCCCCTCGATCTCGGCGGCTTTCTCGACCTCGACCGGAATCGTCGTCATGAAGCCGCGCAATATGAGGATCTGGCCCGGCATGCCGTAGACGCCGTGGACGATGATCAGCCCAATCTTTGTGTCGAGCAGATGCAGCGTGCGTAACAGGTCATAGAGCGGAATGAGCACCGTCTGCTGCGGCAGCATCATTCCGGTCAAAAGCAGGCCGAACACCAGCCGTTTTCCCGGCAGCTCGAAACGGCTGAGGGCGAAGGCCGGCACCAGGGCGAGCAGCACCGCAAGCGCCGAGCCCGTCGTCGCGTAAAGCATGCTGTTCGCCATCAGCGTGCCAAAACCTAGACCGTCCCACACGGCTCGGTAAGGTGCGAAGGTCGGCGACGCAGGCAATGAGAACGGCCCGGCGAGAAAGTCCTGGTTCGATTTGATCGACGTGATGGCGATAAGAAGAATAGGCCCGAGCCAGATCAGCGCGAGGACCAGCGCGGCGGCGGTCGCCAGGACCTTCGGCAGCACGCGGCGAAAATGGGCGGCCGTCCAAACATGCGATCGTGGTCTGTTGAGAGCAATGTCAGACATCGAAGGCTCTCCTGAGCACGGTCGAAAGCAGCAGCCCGGCGATGGCGATCGAGAGGACGAGAATGGCGACGCTCAGCGTTGCGCCATAGCCGAAGCGCGAATTCCAGAAGCTTTCGAGATAGACGAGATAGCCGAGCACATTGGTGCGTCCGAACGGCGCGCCCTTGGTCATGGCGGCGATAAGGTCGAACGCCTTCAGCGACTCGAACAGAGTCAGCATCACCACCACCGCCGTCACCGGCCGTAATTGCGGCAGCGCCACCTGCGTCATCATGCGGAGATGGCCGGCGCCCTCGATGCGCGCTGCGTCAAAGGTCTCTTTGGGCACGTCGCCGAGGCCGGCGAAGTAGAAGATCATCGGCAGGCCGGTATAGGCCCAGCCCGATATCGCGGCGAGCGTGTAAATTGCGATGTGGTAATCGCCGAACCATTCCCTCACCAGGAAACCCAGGCCCACCGTCCGCAGCAGCGTATCGAAGGCGCCGAAGATCGGATTGAGGATCAAAAGGAACATCAGCCCAACGCCGATCAACGACATCGTCACCGGGAAGAACACGATGGTGCGCAGCAGGCCGGGAAAATAGACGGCGCGCGCCCGCATCGCGTAAGCGATCAGAAAGCCAAGGGTGACGGGAAAGACCAAGGCGACCAGCAACCATCGGAGGTTATTGGTGAGCGCGACATAGAAGTATTTGTCGTTAAACAGCTGGACGTAGTTTGCCAATCCGACAAACCGCTTTGTCGGCGTCATTCCGTTCCATTCGTAGAAGCTCAGAACGATCGTGTAGATGATCGGATAGCCGATGAAACAAATGAATATCAGAACCGGCGCGATGACACCGAACACCGTCACAAAGACGTGCCGCCGCGCGAAAGTGAACATCGATTGATTGCGAGCGCTTGAGCGAGCCATCATTGATGCCTTTTCGACAGAGTGGTTACACCGCGATGCATGTGGCTGAAGGACCGCCCCGATCCACTCAAACGGAGGGCAACGAGACGGCAAGTTGAGATCGGCGCCCTGGGCAAAGCCGAGGGCACCGATCTCCGGGAGGGGCTTAGATTTTGCCGCGAACCTTTACCGCTTCGTCTTCGGTAAGCTGCATGGCTTCCTCCGGCGTCATCGCGCCGCTGAGGACCGCCTGCACGCCGTCGAGGAACTTATCCGAGATGGCCGGCGGGGTCGCATGGTCGACATGCATGAAGGTGAACGAGCCGGAATCCGCCATCACTTTGGCCAACCGCTTTTCCATATCGGTCAGGCGCGACAGGTCGGCCGAGGTATTGGACGGATAGGGTTTGTCGATTTCGAGTTTCTTCGACATCGCTTCGGGCGACACCATCCAATTGATGAATTCCGCCGCCGCGTCCTTATTGGCGCTGCGTGCGTGGATCATCAACGTGTCCTCGGCGAACACCGACATGACAGCCTTTTCCTTACCGATCGGGGGCAGCGGGAAAAAGTCCATCGGCACGACACAGCATTTGGGCTGATCGCCGCGGAAGCGCCCGAGGTTGAAGGAGCCCTGATACCAGTGGAGGACCTTCCCTTGCGTCCACGGGACCATGGCGGGACCGACATCGATCGAGTTGAATGAAGGCTCGAACCAGCCGTCATCGGCCATCTTCTTCATCATGGCGGTGACATCGACGGCGCGCTTGTCCGTCCACGGGATCTTGTTGCCGATAAGCCCCTCGTAGGTGTCCAGCCCGTATTTGTTCACCATGATGGCCGACCACATGAACTGCGACGGCCACTTCTTCTGGTTGGCGAGCATGAACGGCGCGATACCGGCAGCCTTCGCCTTGGCGGCATTGGCCATCAACTCGTCCCAGGTCTTCGGCACGGTCAGACCCAGCTTTTCATACAGGTCCTTCCGATACCAGACGACCGACGCACCGATCTCGGTCGGCACGAAATATTTCTTGCCGTTGAAAGTCGCGAGCGACACGCTGGCGGGGTTCAACGTCTTGTCCCAGCCATATTTGGCGTAATAGCCGGTGAGGTCGGCCGCGAACCCGTTATCGATGATTTCCTTGGCCCGTCCGCCCTCCCAGGAATAGAAAACGTCCGGGGGGTTGCTGGAGCTCAATTCGATGGTCTGCTTTGTCTTATAGGTTTCACCGTCGACGCTGGCTCCGGTGACATGGATGCGGCCGCCATTCTTCTTGTTCCACTCGTCGATCATCCAATTGGCGTAGATCTCCGAGGATGGCCACGGGGCACGATAGAAATAGCGCAGCTCGATCGGGGCTGCTTCGGCCAGCGTGGCGGTCGAAGCCAGGCACGTCGCGGCGGCGAAGAACAACGCGGTGGATTTCAGGAATCTGCGGCGGCGAAGTGCGTCTCGGATGTCAGGCATTTTTAATTCCTCCCGAGGTTGGTGAGGCTTCGTCACGCGACCGCATATTTCGCAAAAGAGAGGGCCGTCTACGTCATCGAATCCGCGCGCTGACACTCGGAACGGGTGCATTTTGCATGGAGACGATGGGCATTCGACCTTTCCCGAAGGGCCGCGGTCTCGTAAGCGCGCCAAGGAAATAGTACACACAGACAACCGGTTGCGCAACCGGTTGTCCGCGCTCCTGGTGTTTGGTAGCGGGGCCAATGACGGACATCGCCGCTCCGACGATCAGGGCGTCGAAGTTCGACGGTTAATCGGCTGAGAGCGGAATTGAGATGGGCTGCATTTCAGTTCGGATCATCCCGCGACGCCTGCGCTCCGCATCGTCCCAGACTGTCAGCGGCTGATAGTCGGGAACGAAACCAAGGCCCTTGCGGGCATCCGACGAGATGACCGTCTGCGAGGTAATAACGTCGATGACGGCCGGCGCGTTGGCGAGCGCGCGGGCCAGGGCGTCGGGCAGATCCTCGGGCTTCTCGACGCGCTCGCCGTGGGCGCCTAGGGCGCGCGCCATACCGGCATAATCGGAATGGCGCAGCGTGGTGCCCACGACCCGGCCGCCATAGTTCATCTCCTGGTCCAGCCGCTCGATGTTCCAGGCGGCATTGTTGGAGACGATGATCACGCATCTGGCGCCATGACGAACGGCCGTGTCGATTTCCATCGCGTTGATGCCGAAGGCGCCGTCGCCGGTGGCGCAGATCACCTGACGATCCGGAAAAGCGAGAGCGGCGGCGATGGCGTAGGGCACGCCGACCCCGAGACAGCCGAAGGCGCCGGCATCGAGGTAAGTGCCCGCCTCAAAGCCCACGCGGGCGAAGCTCAGAAGATCGCCGCCGTCCGCGATCGCGATGAAGTCCTGGTCGGCGACTTTTTTGACGGCGTCGAAGATGGCGGCGGGATGCACCTTGCCGTCGCTGCCGACAGTCGCCGGCTTTCGGCCGCCGGAGCTGCGCTCCAAATGCTTATTGCGCAGTCCTTCCGTCCATGTCCTGTCCACGGCAGGGCTGCTGTTCCCCGCCGCCTTGACGATCGCATCGAGGGCAAGGGTGGGCGTCGCCAAGATCTCGGGGTCGCCGCGCCTGTTGTCGACGAGTTCACCCGCCGTGTCGGCGATCCGGACGAACCGCGCATTCGGGAACACGGCCGGCGATCCGTAGCCCATTTGATAGTCCAGCTTGCGGCCGACGACGAGCACGGTGTCGGCATCGGTCATGGCGGCCGCGCGCATCGCGCCGACGACGGAGGGATGAGCGGTGGGCACGAGGCCGCGACTTTCCTGCGTGTCGAGATAGACGGCGCCGCAGGCATCGAGAAGCCGTACAAGTGCGGCGCCCGCCCCCTTTGCGCCGCGTCCGGTCATCACGAGAGGACGCTTGGCGCTCCATAGCGCCTCTGCGGCCTTCTCGACCGCGCCCGGATCGGGGGGGAGGAGGCGGCCGGGGCGCGGCGTCATCCATTCGTCGAGAACGAGGGTTTCGGCGACGGGCGTCCGCAGCACATCGGTGGGGATCTCAAGATAAACCGGGCCCGGCTCGCCCAAATCGCCCCAAGCGCGAGATACGGCTTCGTCGAACTCGCGGATGACCTGGTCAGCGATGCGCAACGTGCGCGACTGGCGGCAAACCGGGCGCAGGATCTCGACATGCGGGATGTCCTGGAGCGGACCCATATTGGCCTGCGGACGCGAGGTGCAGCCACCGATCAGGAGCACCGGCATGCGCGCGAGGGAGGCGTTGGCCATGGCGGTCACGCAGTTCGTCACGCCGGGGCCCGCGGTGACCATGGCGACCCCGAGCGTGCCCGTCAGCTCCGCATGGGCGTGCGCCATGTGCACGGCCGCCCCCTCGTCGCGCACGTCGATGATGCGAATGCCGAAGCGGGCGGCATAATCCCAGATCGGCTGGATGTGCCCGCCTTGCAGGCCGAAGAGCCGATCGACGCCGCGGGCCTTGAGAAAGCGCGCGATCCACTCGGCGCAGGAATTGGGGGTGCTGTTGAGATCTCTAGCGGCGGCGGACATGGCGGCATCCTTCATTGATAAAGCGGGGTTGGCCCGCGCCTGCGGTAATCTATCCCCGGCTCATGCGGTCGCGCAGGACACGGTGCAGAATCTTGCCGGTCGCGGTGCGCGGCATGTCGGCGTCCGCGATAAAGCTCACGGAGCGTGGCCGCTTATAGCCGGCAAGCCGGTCGCGCGCGTGGGCGACGATGTCGGCTTCATCGGCGGTCATGCCATCCCTCAGGATCACGACGGCGTGGACGCGTTCGCCCCACTTCTCGTCAGGAACTCCGATTACGGCGACGTCCTTCACTGCGGGGTGGCAGCCGACGGCGATCTCAACCTCGGACGGATAGACGTTCTCGCCGCCAGAGATGATCATGTTCTTCTTTCGGTCGACGAGCCAGATGTAGCCTTCCGCGTCGCGGCGGGCCATGTCGCCCACGCTGCAATAAGGCCCACGAAAGGCTTCTGCCGTCTTTTCCGGCAGCTTCCAGTAGCCGTCGAAGGTGTACGGGTTGCAGGAGAACAGCTCGCCCGGCTCGCCGTCAGGCACCTCGTTGTCGGCGGCGTCGAGCATGCGGATCGGAGCAGAGCCCACGCATTCGCGGCCGACCGAACCGAGCTTGGTGAACTGCTCGTCGGGATGCAGCATCGTGACCCAGCCGGCCTCGGTCGAACCGTAAAGCTCGTAGAGGCCGGATTTGCGGAACATCTCCATGATGCCGCGCTTGGTGTCGGGACGCGCCGGCGCGGAAGAGACCATCAGTTGCTTGATCGCGTCGCAGCGATACCGCTCGCGGACCGCGTCAGGCAATGAGAGCATCATGATGTAATGCGTCGGCACGAGCGAGGTGAAGGTCGCTCCGGTCTCCGACAGCATTCTGAGGCCGTCCTCGGGATCGAAGCTCCTGCGTGAATAGATCGACACCGCGGCGCCGCAATAGGTGTAGGCGCCGAAGAAGTAGAGCGAGTTGGCATGGCACATCGGCATGACGAGGAGTGCGCTGTCGGCCGGCCGGATGCCGATCTCGATCTCGGAGATCAGGGAAATGAGCGCGCTGCCCCTGTGGCTTCGGATCGCACCCTTGGGATGGCCTGTCGTGCCGGAGGTGTACATCAGCATCCAGGGATCGGATGCGGCGACGGCGATGCCGGGTTCCGTGTCGGCCGCAGCGGCGAGCAGGCCCTCATAATCGCGATATCCCGCAGGGCACTGCCGTGCGCCAAAATGGATGAAGCGCGAGGCCGGGCATGGCAGGTCCTGCCGGATGTCCTCGACGACGTGCATCAACTCGTCCTGGACAATGATGGCAGCCACCTCCGCGTTCTCGACGATGTAGCGCACTTCCGGCCCGACCAGTCGGAAGTTGACCGGCACGGCGACGAGGCCGGCCTTGGCGGTCGCCGCGTAGATCTCCGCCCACTCTATGCAGTTGTAGGCGAGCACCGCGACCCGATCACCCTTGCCGAGGCCGAGGCCGAGAAGCGCGTTCGCGAGACGGCAGGCGCGGGCGTTCCAGACGCGGTTCGCCATCGCCCGCTCGAGGTCGCGCACTGCCACGCGCTCGGGATTGAGGCGCGCCTGCGCCGCGACGACCTGACCCAGTGTGAGGACATCCTGCATGTGCATACCCACGCATTGACTATCATTGACGATCGACGTGGGCAGGCAGACCCCGTCTGGCCAATGAGCTTGCCCGGTCGCGCTCGACCCGATGTCGTCCAATATCGCCCGGATAGCTCTTGGGCCACCGCAAAATACGCGGCCGTCCGGGCGCAGGCAACGGTCGTCGGAGCCTCTCACCTTTAACGGGAATGAACGCGAGGATATGAACGCTGATCGATTTCGCGATCCAGCCGTGCCGTTCAGAACACGCGATATGTCATATAAGCTTGCTGTGGGTCTACGCCCGCACGGATGGCCTTCATCATCTCGCCCTCGGTTGCCATCTTGGCCTCGGCGGCGGCGATGACGTCCTCCGCGGCGGCTCCCTCAATCAGGATGACGCCGTCGCGGTCGGCGAGCACCATGTCATCGGGGTCGACGAGATGGCCGCCTATGGCCACCAATTCGCCGAACGCCTCAGCACGCCAAGCGCAGACGATGTCGATCGGCGTCGCGTAGCGCGCAAAGACCGGAAAGCGCTGGTCGGCGATCGCCTGGAGGTCTCGGCACCCGCCATCGACGATATAGCCCCGGACGCCCTTGATTTTGAGCGCTTCCGCTGAGAGGCCACCAAATAGCGCGCGAATGTCATCTTGCGGCTGGCACACGACAACCGTGCCTGGCTGCGACTTCGAGAGAACGCCTGCCCACTCGAACAGGGATGCGTGTTTGTCGAGCGACGGGTCCGGCCGACCACGCACTGTGAACACCGGTCCGGCGACCTTCATCCACGGCTCCAGGCCAACAATGGTGCGCGGCAGGACACGGACGCGCAGACCCATGTCCCGCATGACGTCATGCACGACCGAGCTGTGACACGCTTCAAGACGATCCGCCAAAGACAATTTTATTCCCTCCTTCTGAAATTCTTGCGTCTCGCTCAGGCTACGGTGGTTGATGGAGAATTGAACGAACAATCTCGTCGGTCCCCCCCGAACTTCAACGTGAGCAGCTCGGGCGGAAGAGTTTGCGCAAGATAACGTCTGGGCTACGCTCGGCGCACGCGAAGCCAAGCGCATTGGCTTCCTGGAACGCTATCTCGGCGGCACCGAATGGGCCGGTCGGCCAAGGCGCCGGAGCAGCCCACGGATCTGGTCAAAGGACCGCGATAGGATTACCCGGCGATCCGGTCGCGCCCACCATCTTCACCGGCGCGAAGACATAGGCGAACTCATAGACTTTCCGCTCGACGAGCCCCTCAAACGTCATGCCCTCATGAAGGTAGATGCCGTGCTTGATGATCAGATGCTGGTGGCAGGGATGAAAGATCTCGGGATCGACGGGCGGGACCACTTCGATGGCGAAATTATCGGCGCCCACGACCGCCACCTGATGATCGGCGAACCAGCGGGCGCAATCGATGCCGATACCGGGCGCGCCGTCGTAGAACGTCGCGGTTTCCGTATACCACCGCGTGCCGTGGCCGGTGCGCACGAACACCGCGTCGCCCGGCGTGATCGCGGCACCTTCCATGCCCTGGCGCACGAGGCACGCCTTGAGGTCGGCAAGCTGGATCTCTTCCCCGATATCGAGAACGCGGCCTTTCAACCCTTGCACATCGAACAGAATGCCGCGCGTGAAGAACGGCGGCGCCTGCTCGATGCCGAGCTTTTGCAGCCCATACGGACCCCACATGTCGGAGAGCTTGTTACCGTTGTAGAAGCGGATGTTGGTCTGGTCGCCCGGCTCGCCGAACATGCAGCCCAGATGTCCGAGCGCATCCATATGCGTACCGACCTGGCCAAGCTCGGTGGTGATGTATTCGTCGTTCCAGACGGTGCGGCTCCTTGTGCCATAGGGACCGCCGGTCGGGCCGCCCGGCATGCGCATGTTGAAGGCCCGGCCGGGGGCGAGCGGCATGGTCGCGTCGGACCGCATGCCGAGGCTGACGATCTCCCCCGTCTTGATCAGCCGGGTTGCTTCGAGCACCTTGGCCGGCGTCATCAGATTGCCGTTGCCGCGCTGGTCGTCGGCACCCCAGCGCGAGGGATACCAATCCTGCCCGAGTATCGGATGTTCGCCCTCGGGAAGGATCGGGTTGTCGTTGCTCATTGGGTTGCTCCCTTGGTCTGCATGACGGCCGCCGTCGCCGAGGCGACATTCGCGGCCAGGTCCGCTTCGCTGCTTCGGCGCGACCGGCGCTGCGATGCCTGAACAGCGAGGCCCACGGCGAGAATCAGCATCGCGCCGTTGAACAGCGGCTCAACGAAGAATGGCGCGCCGAGCTGGTTCAGTCCGGCCACCGTGACCGCGAGCACCGCGACCGCGAGGATGGTGCCCCAGACATTCACCCGGCCGGGCCGGACCGAGGTCGCGCCGAGCAGCGCGGCCGTGAAGGCGGGCAGCAGATATTCCTGGCCAACCGAGCTTTGGCCCACTTGCAACTGCGATTGCAGCACGATGCCAGCAAAGGATGCAAGCATTCCGGCGGCCACGAAGCCGAGCGTCACATAGCGGCGCGCCGAGATGCCGTTCAGCTCCGCCGCTCGCGGACTGGAGCCGAGCACATATAAATAGCGGCCGAGTGGCAGATATTCGAACACCAGCCACAGCGCCACGCTGATGACGAAGGTGTAGATCGCGGGCGCGGGCACGACCCATAGCGTGCCCGAAATCGCCAGGAACGGCGGCGGCAGATTGGCGAGCACCTGCTGTCCGCCCGTGTACCACGCATTGAGCCCGTAAAGCACGGTGCCGGTGCCGAGCGTGGCGATGAAGGAATCGATCTTCACCCGCGTTACCAGCAAGCCGTTGGCGAGCCCGACCAGCGCCCCCATCATCAGCACCGCGATGATCGCCGCCCACCATGGCAGCCCCTGGCCTTGCAGCCCGATCGCCAGCACCTGCGAGATGCCGAGATTGAACCCGGCGGACAGGTCGAAATGATTGGCCGTCATCGGAATGAAGACCGCGAGCGCAACCAGCGCCTGCACCGATTTGTTATTCAGGATAGACCTGATGTTGAAGAAGGTCAGGAACGTATCCGGCTTCAGCAGCGAGAACACCGCGATCAGGACGATCAGCAGGATGAGCAGGCCCCAGACCGAAATAGCCCGGGTAATCCCGCCGCCGATCGCCGAGGATTTAGGTCCGCGGCTCATGACTGCTTCCCGTGCGCTTGCATTTCTTCGCCCCCCGATGCCAAAGCAGTCAATCGCGCCGTCGACAGTTCGCTGCGCGGGATTTCGCCCACCACGCGTCCTCGGCTGAAAATCAGCGCGCGGTGGCACACGCGTTCGACCTCCTCGAAGTCGGAGGAAATGAGAACCACGGCAAGCCCCTTGCTCAGCGATTGCTGCAACAGATGATAGATCTCCGCCTTCGCGCCGACATCCACCCCGATGGTCGGTTCCTCAAGCACAAGCAGGCGAACTTTCGCTTCCATCCAGCGGGCCAGCACGACCTTCTGCTGATTGCCGCCGCTCAGCGTCGCGATCACGCGCTCAGGGTCCTCGGGCCGCACCGAAAAGCGGGCGAGCACGGCCCTTGTGTCGGCAAGCTCGGCATCGCGGGAGACGAACTCCAGGACACCGTGCCCCGTCGCGACAGGGTTCATATAGACATTCTCGCGCACGGCCATGTTGGCGGCGAGACTCTCCTCGCCCCGCCGGCTCGATACGAAGCCGATTCCCTTGCGCATGGCATCGGCCGGATCGGCGGGATCGGCGGTGCGGCCGTCGAGGCTGATATGCCCGGCTGATAGCGGCACCTGCCCGAAGATCGCGCGCCCGATCGTGTGATGCCCCGCGCCCCGCAGGCCGACCAGCCCCAGCGTTTCTCCCGCCGCGATCTGGAAAGACACCGGGCCGATATGTGCGGCGACGGCGTGCTCGACCTTGAGGACGACACGGTCGGAGGCGGGCTTAGGCCTGATGAACGCATCGGTCATGGCGCGCCCGACGATCTTATCGACGAGATCGCCCGCCGATGTCTCGGCAACCGGCACGGTGGTGATGCGGCGCCCGTCACGCAGCACGGTGACGCGATCGGCGATCTGGAACACCTCGTCCAGCCGGTGGGTGACATAGATGATGCCGATGCCGTTCGCCCTCAGTGATCGCAGCACCTGGATGAGGCGCGCGACATCGGCCTCCGGCAGCGCGGCGGTCGGCTCGTCGAGCACGAGGATCTCGGATTTCACGGCGAGGGCGCGCCCGATCGCCACCAGGGACTTTTCAGCCGCCGGGAGCGATGCCACCTGGACCGCCGGATCGATACCGCTGCCCATGCTGGCCAGGGCATCCCGCGCGACAGTCTGCACCTGCGGCCAGGAGATGAGACCGTTGCGGCCACGCGGATAGCCGGTCAGCAGCGCGACATTTTCGGCCACCGTCATCCATTCGACGAGGCCGAGATCCTGATGGATGAACGCAATGGGCAGGGGATCGACGCCCGGCCGCACGGCGCGGCCGCCCATCCTGATTTCGCCGGAATCGGCGGGATAGACGCCCGCAAGGATCTTGATCAGCGTCGATTTGCCGGCGCCATTTTGTCCAAGCAGCGCATGCACCTCGCCGCGCCGGACATCGAAATCCACGCCGTCGAGCGCCAATGTCGCCGTGAAGCTCTTGGTCAGCCCCTTGATGGCAAGCAGCGTTTCGGACTGCGGCACTGGCGGCGGAGCCTGCCCACGTTCAATCATTGGAAGCGACCTTCCGACCTTGAAGCATTTTCAAGCAAAGTGGACGCCGGTTTGCGTCAAGAAAATGCGACGAAACAAAGAGCTGGAGCCCCGCTCCAATTCGATCGGAGTGGCAAAGGGTCTAGACGCCGAAGCCGCCCCCGCCGAACCCATCCGGGCGGGGCAGGGGACAGCTCGGCCGCCAATTACTTTACGCCCCAGATTTCGGCGTAATGCTTCTTGTAGTCGTTGCTCGGAATGAAGGTGTTCTTGTCGCCCCCTTCAGAGGCGATGTTGGCCTTGGTCACCAGGAACGGCGGCTGCACGAAGCCGCTTGGCGCGACGCCATGCATGGCCCGGTTCAACTCGTCGATCGCCTGATAGGCCTGCAACTCGATCGGCTCGGACACCGTCACCGTCTGATATTGGTCGCCCTTGCGGATGCGGTCATAGGCGGAACGGTTGCCGTCCGCGCCGATAAGCTTGGCCTCATCGGGCTTGACGCCGCCGGAGCGGAGCACGGGAACGGCGAAATCGAAGTCATTGTCGCCCACCGATGTGATGTAGAGCGGCAAGCCGAACCGCTGCACCCAGCTGGTCGTCAATTGCGGCTGACGCTGCGCGGCTTCCGAGGCGGGCGAGTTCACATATTCGAGCACCTTGCAGCCGCTGCATTTCTCGAATTCCGCCTTGGTCGCCATGGATTTGACCTCGGCGATGGCGTATTCGTTATGCGTGAGGATCACGACTTTCGCGGTGCCGTTGGAATCGGCGATCGCCCAATCGGCTTCCGCCTTGCCGATTTCGCGCGGGTCTTCCTGGATGTTGACGAACAAATTGAGGTCAGGCTGCGGTCCGGGCAGGCCTGCCGCGTGCAGGCCGACGAACTTGATCCCTTGCGCGACACCGGCCTTGATCGGGTCTTTAAGGCTGGCCGCGTCGGCGAACATGGCAATGCCGTCAGGCTTCAAGGCGATGGCCTGGTTCATGCCGGCAAGCCAAGACGTCGGGCTGCCCTTGCCGTCGATGACGGTCACGTCCCAACCGACCTTGGCGCCGGCTTCCTTGATGTAAACGCCATAGAGGTGCGAGATGTCGTTCTGCTCGTCGCCGGACAGGAAGACAACCTTTTTGCCCTTCTCCGGCTTCGGTGCGGATGTTGGGCCTTCCCACTTGGTTTGCGGTCCCGCATAGCGCTCGGTGGCGGCCTTGGCCTGTTCCACTGCGTCATCGGCGCGGGCTGCGGTGCCCATCAGCAAGCCGATGGCGATCAGGCTGCCTCCAGTCAGCACTCTGTGCGTTGCGCTGCGTATTGCCATTGCCATTTCCTCCGTTTAAGTCCCGCATTATGCTGGTTTGTTAAAAGCGGGACGGGTTTCCTTGGTCGTCACGTCCTGGCCGCCGCAGCTCGATCGAATGATGAGCCTGGGCGGAAGAACCACGTTTTCGGGCGGAGCGCCGGGTGCTGCGATCCGCCGAAGAAGAAGGTGCGCCGCTTCCTCGCCGATGCGGCGGGCACCAATATTCACCGTGGTGAGAGCGGGCCGGTAATGGGCCGCCTCGGCGATATCGTCGAAGCCGATCACCGCGCAATCGCGGCCGACGACAAGCCCGAGATCGGCAAGGCCGACCATGACGCCGAATGCGCAAATGTCGTTGTAGCAAATGATCGCGGTCGGATCGGCAGACGTGCCGCACATCAGCCCGCTGATGGCTCGCGCCCCGTCCTCGCGTGTCGGCCGGCAATTCACCACGGGGCCGGAGGGCAGCCCATGACGCGCCAATGTCTCGCGATAGGCGGCGGCGCGGTCGCGGGCGGGCGAGACGCGGCGGCCGCCGCCTACAAAGGCGATGCGCTTATGACCGATACGAATGAGATGTTCGATGGCAAGCGTCATGCCCAGGCGGAAATTGGCGCCGACATGGTTGGCATCGCGCGTGCCCAGCCGCCTGAGGACCTGCACGACTGGAATGCCAAGGTCGCGGAGCCGGTCGGCGAGCCCCGGCGCACTGCCTTCGGCGGGGCTGAGCAGCAGGCCATCCACCCGGTGCTCGCGCATGCGCTCGATAAACCTGTCCTGGCGAGCGGGTGATTCGGCCGTGTTGGCAAGGAAGGCAACCCAGCCGGCTCGGTCGAGCACGTCGTCGATGCCTGCCGTCAGCTCAGCATAGAAGGGGTTGGTGATCTCGCAGACGATCAGGCCGATCGTGTGCGTCAGCCGCGTGCGCAGCTTGGCGGCGGTGCGGTCGTAGACGTAGCCGAGGGTGGTGATGGAAGAGAGCACTCGCTCCCGCGTCTCGGCGGCAACCAGCGGGCTGCTGCGCACGACGAGCGAGGCGGTGGCCAGCGAAACCTTCGCGTGCCTGGCGATATCCTTCAGGGTGAGGCGTTCGCCCATCTGCGCACTCTACCGGTCTTAAGTCGAGTACAGGACCTGTCTTGGCCGCTGATCGGTGTGCGCCAGAAGCAGGTATTTAGATCGATCTAAAACTGGCGTAATGCAGAATTTATGTCAAGCCTGCTGCGCAGACGGCTGAAGCTTAAGGGAAGCCGGCCAGACGCCTCGTCTTTCCTGGAAATGGCCCGATGCGAGCGATTCGATTTTATGTCCGGTTTGGAAAACTCACTTGAAGTGATCCCGGTTGTCCGGACAGTTTTCCTGCCTGGATAAGTGGATCGCCGGATCGGCGGCAGGCTCGCGTGCCCGAGATTCACCTCAGATGGTCAAAAACGCCCGCGGGAATTCGGCAACTATAAGTTGCGCATGACCGCGTCGAAATGTGTTTTCGTCCCCATCGGGGGACTTTTCCCGAGGATAGCGCCGCGACGGCCAATCGATGGGCACGATTCTTATCGGGCCGCGACGGCGCGAGGGGCGGTATCGCGAATTGCGCCAATCGCTCTGCCAAGACGAAGCTGCAGCAAGGACAGGATGGTCTTCACTAGGCGCTCTGGAGGGTAGAGCCTGAGGGCCTCATGGCGGCCATGCTCGGCGATGGCCTGCAGCTGCTGCGCACTGCCAAGCAGCGTTTCCAGAATTACGGCCAATTCCGCTTCCTTTTCGAAGAACACCAGATCGCGCCAATGGACAAGATCCGCCTCCAACACCCTATTGGGGGACGACACCAAGGCGGCGCCGGCCGCAAGCGCGCCAAGCGATCGCTCGTGGAAACCGGTCAAGTGCGGCGAAGGGCTGATGACGACGCGGCTATCCGCCATGAGCAACAGAAGGTCCGTGGCAGACCGGGACTTGGCGAACGTCACGCGGGAGTTGCCGAGGCCAAGATCAACATTGCGGTCTGTCACGACAGTCACCGGCAGATGCGCGATCGCCATAAGCAGCCGCTGGCGGCGGACGAATTTCACGTGGTCCAGTATCGTGGTCAGCAAGAACCGGTCGTCAGCGTCTCTCCAATTTAAGGTGATGCCGATCTCGCCGCAGGCATTGACCAGCTCGGTGATCGGATCCAGCCGCCAATCGGCGGAGACCTTGCCACTGATATCATAGAAGAGCGATCGGTAGACTTTGCACTTGTGGCTGCCGTCGGCCGCATGCCTTTCCTCGACCAATGCGGGCGGTACCAGCGTCACCGGCAACAAGATCTCGACGCTTCGTTGGTCGGTTGGTTTGACAGAAGCAAGTGTCTCCGGAAACGTAATCGACGGTACGTAATTGACGTTAGGTGCGCTGAGCCCGGCAATTCCGGCATAACCGAAATCCGTTATCAGAACAGTCCGTTCGGCAAAATTGGAATTCAGCTGGTGGGCCATTAATTCATGCGCCGGACAGTCGTGCATGATGTCGAACAGATGTTTGTTGAACGCGGAAAATGCCGGCAGATAGGGAGCCGCCCAACCTGTCGGAAACCTCAATTCGGACCCGAAACCATTGAAGCATAAAAAGAACCGGCAATAGGCATCCTTCAATGCGTCGAAGACTTTGCGCGGCTCCTGAATGTAATCGATTGGGATCAGAGTGATTTCAGCGTCCGCGAATGCGTGGGCCAGTTCCCGGGCAAACAGAGCGTGGTGCTCAAAGCGATCAATATTGCTCCGAACCAGAACCACGGCATAGTCGGACATCGCGCCTACGGGGCTGCTCATCTCATCTCTCCGTGTACTGCCCTATCGAAGGGCCTGAAGCGCCGCTTCAGCGGCCAAAATCGGAGAAGCCGCTTGCGCTCCCGGGCGCGGATGTACTGCTCCAGCCGCTTCCGCTCTGCTTCAACAGACAGGTAGTGAGTTTCGAGGTTGTGGTAGACTTTCAACAATCGGGTGATTTCTGCCTCCATATCCGCGAGGCGGCCGCCTGGGCCTTTGGCATCAAGGCCGCTCATTGCTGGTGATGGCAGCATCACCGGCTTGTCCGAGAGTGCCAGTTGCGAAGCAATGAGGCGAGTTCTCGCCCAAAGTTGCTGGTTTGTACCAAACACTGAGTGGAATTTACGCCAATTATTATAGGCAAGCCGATACAGCTCGTCTGGGTTGGCCAGCAATTCTCGCAGCCGGTCCACTGATTGGGCATGATCGAAATTGAGTTGAATGAAGTCTTGCCCCGGGATTAGGGTGGGATTGAGCTCGAGGGGATCGTTGATGCAGTTCAACACGCCATGAAAGCCGGCCTCGATACAGGCGCCGGTCGGAAAACCGTCAAAGGCTCCTGGTGTAAGCACAAAGGGCTTATTGATTGAGAGGATGAGGTCCATCCCGGCGTAAAAATTCTTGAAGAATTCGTTCTCTCGCCGGCCATAGAACGTGAACCGTTCCGCCGCCTCGCCGACGGGAACATCGTCCGCATTGTAGTCGCCAACCACATGAAAACGTAAGCGCGAGTCAGCCCGTGCAAGCTCCAGAGCGATCGCGACAAACGGCTGATAACCCTTGGACACCAAATCATCGCTATACTTATGAGCGACAAAGCAAATATCTAGTGTATTCTTTTGATCTCCGAATATTTTCTTGTCACGGTGGAAATCAAAATCGCCACAACTCTCGAACACGCCGCCAAAAATCAGCTCAATTCTTGTTGGATCGCAGCCAATCCGTTCGATGAGATAGTCACGCGATATTTGCTGCGTGACAATAACCTTGCGGCAGTGATTGGACAGAACAACGCGGCGGAGCTTTTGATCCGAATCCGGCTGGTCAATTTGAAAGCCGCCGCCGGGGTAAAGTTGAAATATGAAGGGCAGGTCCTGTGCTTCGAAATATGATATCAGCGCCGACGCATTTCCCAGAAAAGTCACGTAAGCCAGCCGCCCTTTCAGGTTCGCCGCCTTGCCGAACGGGAGGATCCCTCGCTTTTGTTCCGGGCTGATGTTGAGTTGCGCAAGCGCCTCCGGAAAGGCCTCGTTTGATATCCAGAGGTGCCATCCCTCGGCCGATACGAGCTTGGCGTCGAAGAATGACAGATAGTGACCGTATTCGACCGTACGAAACGGCGAAAACCCTGACGGAAGGATGTCGTCGAAAATCAGCAGGTCGGTATATTCCGTGGTTGGTTCACACGAGGTTCGCTGCACGCGCATTCCCTTTATGACGCTTATTCATCGATACTCGCTTCGGCGACCAACGGGCTGGAACAGCTCTCTAGAGCACGATCGGGAAAAGTGGACACCGGTTTTCCCGAAAAATCGCGCGAAAACAAAGAAATCTGGAGCAGGACCGGTTCCGTTTGAAACGATCATGCTTTAGCCGAGAAATGCTGCGCTTGGGGAGCTAAAGCTAGGGAGCAAGTAGTTTCCACCATTCCCAAGAGCGATCCGGTTATGGTGATAGGTGCCCAACAGTTCTGTGGGGATATCAACTGCGTTGCGCCCCGAGCTGAGCAGGCCATCCGTGAGGCGTTTGATCAGCGGCGAAGAGGGGCGATTAGAGAAATAGAAATCCGACCAGTCGGAGGCGGAGAGTAGGACAGGATAGATTTGGTGTCGCTTGGAAAAAGTCTGAATTGCGGGAATGACACCGATATTTTGCAATGACGAATTCTTCGTTTCGCAAAAGTCATTGCACACAAACAACCCGCCCGGGCCGAGTTTGGAAAACCATAAATGCAGATCGCGCAGAACATATTCGTAGGTGTGACTGCCGTCGAGATAGATGAGGTCAATCGATCCATCGGCGAAGCGCTCGGCCGCCTTGGCGATGTCCAACCTCAGGACGGTGACAGAGCTGTCCCCCTGGAAGCGGTCGACCACCTTCCCATAGGCATCGTGCAAGGCCTTCTCGGGGTTTCCATGAAAATACTCCTTGAAAACACTTCGGATATGCTTCGATTGCGGCGCGTCTTCCAAGACAAAATCATATTGGGAGTAATCCCAGTGGTCGATCAGAGTAAGGTGGCCGGGTGCAAGCGCCAGCCTGCAATGCGCAGCGAATTCACCCTCGAAGACGCCAAGTTCAACCATCGTTGAAACCACGCCGGGGCCAACGAATTCAATCAGCTCGTGCCGATTTGCAAAGGCAATAATCATGCCCTGCAATCTATGCGAGTGCCGCGCAGCTGCCAACGGAGTTTCCCGCTCGCGCTAAAGTTATGCACGGGGTGTGCTGCCTCGCGGGTTATGATGCCGCGCCCTTGAAAAGCGCACTGCCTGTCGAACGGCGGTGTCAATAAGGCTGTCGTGGTAGGCAACGATTGTCCCGCTTGCTCTGGGACCGCCGCCGCCGCGAGCGCTGCGGTAGCGGCGGGAACCACCTGACGGCCTTGGCTGGGCATTGCGCTATGCGCCTGGAGTTCGGAAATATTGACGACGCGCCGGAGAATTTCACGTGGCTTCTCGCTTACGTGCAGATTTCCCTAACCTGCATCACGCGTCTGAAGCCCTTACGTGGTCATCTGGGCGATTTGCCGAGGATGTTGACGCGTAACGTGCGTGCGGGTGGCGCAGACTGCGCGATTGGCTTCGGCAATCGGCTCGGCTTCTTCTGTCTCCAGTGGGCCTCGGGGGGGGTACCGCGAGAGAGGCGCGTCGCAGTTTCGCGCGTCAAGCGGGGGAGCCGCGAGCATGCGCGAGCCGCGCCGCGGCGAGACGCCATTCCGCGGCGGACGGACAGGCGGAGGCGAAGGCAATCTTGACCCGACGCGCGCTGATTTTCACCAGCGCGCCGATCTTCAGCAGCTTCAGCCGGATCGTGCCGCAGGTCGCGGCGGCGAACTGCGTGTGAGCGAGGCCAATCCGACGCAGCGCGCAGAGAAGCACGTAAGCCATCGAGGCAAACCACAGGCGCAGCTGGTTGGCTCGCATCGTCGCCGCCGAGGTGCGATCGGCGAACAGATCGCCCTGCGCTTCCTTGATGCGGTTCTCCATCTCGCCGCGCGCGCAATAGAGATCCTCGTAGAGCGGCCTGGCGGTCCAGGCACCGGGCTTCAGCGAGGTGACGAGAAAGCGCGGATTGGCATCCCCGCCGGTCCATTCCGCCTTGCCGATCACGCGGCGGCGGCGTGACCAGGAGTCCTTCGTCGACCATAGGAAATCCCGAAACACCCGCGCCGGCTTGCCGTCCGCGGCCTCCGACAGCCGTCGCGCCTCGGCCAGCGCCTTCGCGATGCGCGCCTCCAGACGCGCGTTACGGGCGAGGCCAAAGACGTAGTCGACCTTGTGGGCCTCGCACCAGACCATCAGGGCCTCCCTGGCGAAGCCGGAATCGGCGCGCAAAATGATCTTCACCTTCGGCCAGCGCCCCCGGATCCGGCCGACGAGGCGCGCTGTCTCTTCGACCGCGCCGGCGCTGCCGTCAATGTTCGAGCGTCGAAGCTTGGCGGCCAGAAGATGACGGCCGCAGAAGACGTAGAGCGGCAGGTAACAATAACAGTCGTAATAGCCATGGAAGAACCGGCCTTCCTGATGGCCGTGCAGCGGATCGTCGGTGGCGTCGAGGTCGAGCACGATCTCACGCGGCGGCCTGCTGTGCGCGTCGAGAAATAAGTCGACGAACAGCGCCTCAATCGACGTGCCGTCGTGGCCGATCCTGTGATAGCGCTCAGTGGCGCTCTCGGCCGGAGCGTGCTCGAGACGGTTCAGCGTGCTCTTGCCTGCCAGCGGTGCCGGCGCCTCAGCCCCGCGCTCGAACTTGCCGAGCAGCACGCCCAGAACCGGATCACGGCGCAACTCGTCATGGTCGACGAGGTCCTCATAGCCCAGCGCCAGGCCGAACACCCGCTGCGCGACCAAGGTCTTCACGTCATGCAACACGTAGGCGCGATGGCGTTGATCGCGAAAGCAGGAGGCAAAGCGATCGATGAGCCGGATCGCCTTGTCCGTCTCCCCAAGCAGGAGAGCGCCAGCGTCCGAGGAAACCATGCCGCCATCGAAATCCGCGACCACACGCCGTCCGCCCGCTCTTCCAAAATCGATCTCGCTCGCGCTACACTCTGTCAGCATCGGGGAGCCCCCTCAAATCGGCATAACTCGTTCTCGCAAAACAAGTTTACACCGTCAGAGGCCCCGATGCGCCTCAGCTCCGTGAGAAATGCAGGCTAGTGCGCGAGCCAGCCGACTTGTTTTGCCCCAATCACGAATGTCGTCCAACGCAGGTGGAACTAATACGCCGCTCTGCGCCGACCACCATGCTCGTGAACTATCAGGTAGCTCTTCTGCTGGAAACAATCTGGCGTGCTCCGACGTTTTAGGCCCGGCGACTTCCCGCCCATCCGAACGCGATCTGCAATTGGCGTAAGGGGATTCATGAACGACCCTATCAGTCCACCACCCGTCTTCGGTTCTGGCGTGCGCGAACTTCCAGCTTACGTGGCTAACGGGCTGCTTGGATTACGGATTCGTGACATGCCGCTCGCATCTGGCATGATGCTCATCAGCGGCTATACGGGCGAACACTTTGAGCGCCAAATCGAAGCGGCAGCCGTTGCGCCTTATCCGATCGCCGCGGACTTAGCGCTCGACGGAGTTTGGCTGTCTGACGTCCCGCACCAGGTCAGCGACCTCCAACAGGCCTACGATTTTTCCGCAGGCGAACTGACGACGCGCTTCGCGTTCCAGGCGGCGGGCCGGGCGGCGCAGGTGGAAGTTACGGCCTTTTGCAGCCGCCATGATCCCACGCTGGTCTGTCAGGAGATCGCCGTTACCGTCGATAAGGCCTGCGCTCTCGGCTTGCGTGCGATTGTCGATGCAAGTGGCGTCTCTGGGCGGCCGCTCAAACATGGGCGCATCACGCCCGGCGAGGACAAGCCCGCCACCGATGGAACATTGCTGTGGGAATCCGCCGGCGCCTTCTCGACGTGCGGCGTCGCGATCGTCACCGAGCTTTTGGGCGCCGGCGAACAAGAGGCTGCCCGGCCGCCGCTGCGGAATCATCGGCTGGTGACCGAATACGGATTTCGCGCGCGGACAGGCCGGACAGTGAGACTGCGACAGATCGCCAGCGTCATCCCGGACGTGATGCACCAGATCCCCGACCAACATGCGGCCAGGCTCGCCGCGAAGGCGCGCAAGGACGGGTTCGATACGGTTCGGAAGCAGAACCGCGCGGTCTGGGATGAGCTATGGAAGAGCAGGATCCGGCTCGAAGGTGCTGGTGAGCGCTGGCAAGGTTTGGCGGATGCCGCATTCTTTTACCTCAACAGCTCGGTTCATTCCGGTTCGCCGGCCTCGACCTCGATCTTCGGTTTGGCCACATGGCATGACTATCACTATTATTTTGGCCATGTGATGTGGGACATCGAAGCCTTCGCCGTCCCGGCTATGTGCATGCTGCAGCCTGAGGCCGCCAGAGCACTCCTTGGCTATCGTTCGGCCAATCTGGAGGGCGCCAAGCTCAATGCTCGCCTATGGGGCCGTCGCGGCCTACAATTTCCCTGGGAAAGCGCGCCGCGCAGCGGCCAGGAAGCCGCTCCGATGCCCGGGACCGCTGCATGGCACGAAGATCACGTATCCCTGGATGTCGCGCGAGCCTTCGCCCTTTATGCCGACATCACCGGCGACGCGGAATTTCTCCGCACTCAGGCGTGGCCGGTCCTGGCCGGGGTCAGCGAATGGATCACTACGCGGGTAACCAAGACGCGCGAAGGCTACGCTATCGCCGACTCCATGGGGATCGCCGAGCGCGAAGAGCCTGTGAGCAACGCGGCCTTCACCAATATGGGCGCCGTGGTGGTGCTGCGTGAGGCGATCAGGGTCGCCGAGCGCCTGGGCCATTCCGCCAATCCGGCGTGGACGAAGATCGCCAACGGGATGGCAATTCCGAAACGTGGCAGAGCCATTATCTCGCACGATGCCTACCGCATCGATGAGGAGAAGGGCGCGACTCCCGATCCGCTGATGGGGATCTTCCCGTTTGGATTTGCGCTTGAACCAGCCGCAGAGCAAGCCACTTTGGAACTCTATCTCGGAATGGCGCAGGAATACATCGGCAGCCCGATGCTCTCGGCTCTTTATGGTGCCTGGGCTGCTCGGTCTGGTAATCGTCAGCTAGCGTTGAAGCTGCTGGACGACGGCTATGGCCAATTCTGCGCGGGCCGCTTCCTTCAAACCCTCGAATACCGTGCCGACCGCTTCCCAGAGCAACCTCAGGCGGGGCCGTTTTTCGCCAATATCGGCGGTTTCCTCACGGGACTGCTCTTCGGTTTTACGGGACTTCGACCCGGGCCTGGCCTGCCGGCGAGTTGGGCCGAACGGCCCATCGTGCTACCGGCCGGATGGACTTCGATTGAGGTCGAGCGGCTTTGGATTCGCGGCAAGGCGACGCGGCTGGTCGCGCGTCAAGGCGCCCAACGGGCCGAACTCACTTCGGTTGATTAGTGCGAGCCAGCAAGTTCGCTGCATCCGCGCCCAGCTGCTCGGCAGCGATAGTGAGATCGTTGGATTGCAGAAGCGCGTCGGACCCGAACCGCGTCTGCGTGCGGCGAGGGTGTCCAGTGCCCAAACGAAAGGAAGCTGATTTTTCCACAGTCATGCCGTGCTAACGTGTTGTCTTCGAGGCTATCCGCCAACGAATAAGCTGACTACTCCACATTTCCGCTGCGAAGTCGGTTCATTGGGGCCAAGAGGTTTGTCCGGCGCCAGCGGCGGTCTGCTCAACCGTTTTGCCGAGCTCGAAGCGGGTTGAAGTGTGATTCTGCCGGGGCGTCTTCCGCGCGTCTTTAGGATCGAAGCATGCCTCCCAAGATGGATCATAAGACGGAGACGGAGACGGACCTTCGATGCCCCAAAACTTTCCGGGCGAAATCCACGTGACTATCACGTTGAGGGAGTCTCGGTCGGAACCGATGTGCACATAGAGCAGAAGGGACTGCCGGCGGTCATTCCCGTGGAGGCCTGCTATCTGGGCTGCAGCCAAGCCGGAAAGGGTCAATGGGGCGTTCATTGATGCGGACGCCTTGGCCAGATCGCTTCCGCCCAACGGCTTTACCGCCAAAGTCCATCACATGGATGCGAAGGTTGGTGGCGCATTCAGGATGTCGTTCACGAACTTCACCACCCGCACAAGTATTGGTTTGGCGGCGAAACTCTTTCCTCACCAGCGGATCTGATGCACCGACAAGAGATGAGGCGTTAAATCCGGAACGGACTGTGGCCGATATGTATTAGGTAGCAGCGCCCGCTCTCGGCGTACGCTGCACTTAACGTAGCAATGCGGTGACAACCTCGCGCTCCTCACCCGGACGACCATATCGCATATGGGAGCAGAGGCTGAAAGGCTACCTTCGTCGCGAATTTTGCGCGTAGATCGCCAGTCAGGCATATTATGCGCCACTACTCTGCTGGCCTTTGGGCTGCCGCGCGGGACTGAGGATGAATTTGCCACGACGCGACACAGACCCATCCGAGACGAAAATGCCGGTAGCACCGGAGAAATCTTGTGCCAGCGAGGCCTCCGGTTTGGCGGGAGACGACACCCCTAATCAGCTTCGTCGGCGTATTGAGGAATTAACCGCAGAAAACGCACAACTCGCCGAAGCCGTGGCGGCGCGGGACGCCTTTCTAGCGATGCGGCGCACGAGCTCCGCAATCCAATGACCCCGATTATGGGCCGCGTATCGATGCTGCGTCGCATGATCGGGAACGGGAGAATCCGTCCCGATAAAATCGAGCAGAGCCTTGATCAGATCGAATGGCTGATCACCATGTTCATCAAGCGCGCAACGACATTGCTCGACGTGTCATGCATTACCTCCGACAGTTTGCGGCTCGCGAGAATCGAGGTGAACGTCTGCGAGCTGGTACAGGCCGTCGCCGACAATTTTCGGCCACTTGCCCAGCACGCCGGTTTGGAGCTGAAGCTCGATCTTCCAAATGCAGATCTCAGCATCGTGGGTGACCGGCTCGCACTCGAGCAGGTGCTCGACAATCTAGTGTCAAACGCGTTCAAATATGCGGGTGGCAAGCCTATCCTGATAAGCGCGATCGCGAACTCAGGGAACGGCGCCGCAAACATCAGTGTTAGTGATGGCGGACCCGGGATCTCTGCCGAAAATCAGGCTCGGATTTTTGAGCGCTTCGAGCGCGCGGTGACCCGGGGGACCGCGCCGGCAGCTTCGGTGTCGGTCTATGGATAGTCAAGCGGCTCTGTGAAGCGATGGATGGATCCATTGACGTGACGTCCGCGCCGGGCGCGGGCTCTACATTCTCCGTCATTTTTCCTTTAGCGCCTACACGGGACTCCCAATGACCGCCATACCGCCGACCGAAGAACCGGAACCAATCCGAGTGCAAAGCGGGATCGCCGGCCTCGACACGATCCTGGGCGGCGGCTTCATGCTTGGTGGGTTGTACATAATCCAGGGCTCGCCGGGAGCGGGGAAGCCAATCCTTACAAATCAGGTTTGCTTCCATCACGTCGCAAGCGGGGGGCAGGCGTTGTTCTTCACCCTGCTGTCGGAAAACCACGCCCGGATGACCGCCGACCTGCGTAATCTGTCGTTCTTCGACGAGAGCAGGATTCCTGACCAACTGGCCTATGTCAGCGCCTACAACGTCCTGCGCGAGGGTGGGCTGGAGGAGCTTAGCAAGCTTCTGCGCCGTGAAATTTTGCGACGTCGTGTAACCATGCTGGTGATTGATGGCCTGGCGTCGGCGCAAGCCAGCGCGGCAAGCCCCGTAGCCTTCAAGGAGTTTGTGCACGATCTACAGGAGATCGCCCTCGCGACCGACTGCACCATGTTTCTGACGACAAACGCCAGCAGGGAGACGTCCCCCGAGCAAACCATGGTGGACGGGATCGTGGGGCTGGCGGATCGCATTTATGGCTGGCAGGCCGAGAGGGACCTTCAGGTTAGCAAATTCCGGGGCAGCGGCTATTTGCGTGGCCGTCATTCTTATCAGATCACCGATTCCGGTATCAGCGTATACCCTCGGACCGAAGCGCTATTTTCGCAGCCAAGCCGTCGGGGGGAAGCTGATCCTGGTCGAATTTCCGCAGACATCGATCGAACTCGACGCTATGTTGCATGGCGGTTTGCCGTGGCTTCAACGACCATGGTCATGGGACCATCCGGCGTTGGAAAGACGACCATGGGACTGCATTTTCTGTCTCGCTCCTCGTCAGCCGAACCCGGACTAATGTTCAGCTTCTACGAGACCCCCGCTCGCCTGGGCGTAAAGGCCGGCGGGATGTTTCCGTCGTTGCGCCACCATTTAGACAGTTGAGTTGTCCAAGTGCTCTGGCAATCGCCGACGGGAGATCCGCTCGATGCGTATGGCGAGCGCCTTCTCGCGGCCGTGCATAGGCGGCACGTGAAGCGCCTCTTCATTGACGGTTTGACGGCCTTTCAGAACGCCGCGATTGACGCGTCTCGTATCGGAAACTTCTTCTCGGCGCTCGCGAATGAGCTCCGCGTACTGGGCGTTACCACCTGTATTTGCTGGAAGTTCCGGACCTTTCAGGGAGCTCCATCCGGGTTCCCGTCGAGGACGCGTCGAGCTTGGCCGAGAATGTGATCTTGCTCAGATTCGTCGAGCAACGGTCACGGCTCCGTCGAATCGTCTCGGTACTGAAGGTCAGGGATAGTGACTTTGACTCCTCACTATATGAGTTTACGATCACTAATAATGGCATCGCGATTGAAGACACCTCGGAAAGTGCCGAAGACATCCTTCTGACACTGCCGGCCGCAATGCTGAAGGTTCCGAGCAAACTTCCAAGCGCCGGGGCTAGGCATGGCCGTCGTGCTGGTGGTGGATGACGAATTTGGGATCGCAAAGCTTCTGGAGGAGGTCCTTGAGGACGAAGGGCACCAGGTTCTGGTGGCAAGTAACGGGCGTCAGGCGTTGGAGCGTGCTGCGGATGAACTGCCAGCGGTCGTGCTCACTGACTATATGATGCCTGTGATGGACGGCGCGGCACTGATCGAAGCCATGGCGGCTGACGCGCAGCTCGCCAACATTCCGATCATATTGATGAGTTCGGTGCCGGAAACGACAGTCGCCGGACGCGTTTCGGGCTATACGATTTTTGTGCAAAAACCGTTCAAAATCTTCGATCTCGTCGATTTGGTCGCTGAGCTTGCCGCACGTGCGCCTTCAATCTATGGGTAAAGTGCTGACGTGTGCAAGCCAAAGTCGAAATCGGCAGCAGGACAATTGCAGCTCGCCTATATGTGATTTTCCTCCGACAGCCGTGCGCATTTCCGCGCGATCGGCACATTTGGCACCTGCATTCCCCTCGTCAGCCAGTGGATCGAACCTGACTTTCGGGGCGGTGGCTCAGCAGTAGGAGATGACCACCTATTGCAATGCCAGAAGCTACTGGTTCCGTTCATTAAGAGCAATCTACCACGGCCCACCTGGCGGCAAGCCACGTGAGAAACGGAACTATTGCAGCGGTTTAACGTTCGAGGTCCTAGTCCGACACGTCGATACCAATCGCGCAACCGCCTTTCTCAAGCGGCCGCTGAATCGCCCAGCCACAGGACCACAACATGGACGCTGCAACTACTGGTTTCCAAAACGTCAGGATTGCTCTCGTTGGCGTTGGGAATTGCGCCTCATCCCTTGTCCAGGGTCTGAGCTACTATGGAAATCAACACGGCAATGAGCGGGTGGCAGGTTTGATGAATGCCGATCTCGGTGGCTACAGGCCGAGCCACATCAAGGTGTCCGCCGCGTTCGACGTCAACGCCTCCAAGGTGGGCCGCGACGTGGCGGAGGCCATCTTCGCCGCCCCCAACAATGCGGACAAGTTTGCCGAAGTCGTAGCCAGCGGGGTGATCGTCGAACGCGGTCCGACGCTCGATGGTATAGGCCAATATCTCCGCGACGAAGTTACAGAATCCGAGGCGGCTCCAGTGGATGTGGCGGCGGCGCTTAAGCGCAGCGCGACGAATGTTGTGGTCTCGTATCTGCCGGTCGGATCGCAGAAAGCGACGGAGTATTACGCCGATTGCGCCATCGAGGCGGGTTGCGCTTTCGTCAATTGTGTGCCCGTTTTCGTGGCGTCGAACGAAGACTGGCGGCGGCGCTTCGAAGAGCGTGGGCTGCCGGTAATCGGCGATGATGTGAAAAGCCAGGTCGGAGCGACCATCGTGCATCGCACGCTTACCAACCTTTTTCGCGAGCGCGGTGTACGGCTCGATCGGACCTATCAGCTCAATTTCGGCGGCAATTCCGATTTCAAGAACATGCTTGAGCGCAGCCGCCTGGAGTCGAAGAAGATCTCGAAGACGGGCTCGGTCAATAGTCAGCTGGACATACCCCTCTCGAACGACGATATCCACATCAGCCCGAGCGACCACGTTCCCTGGCTAGGCGACCGCAAAGTCGCATATATCCGCATGGAAGGCACGGCATTCGGCGGTGCGCCGCTGGCGATCGAAATGAAGCTGGAGGTTTGGGATTCTCCAAATTCGGCAGGCATCGTCATCGACGCCGTACGATGCGCGAAGCTGGCGCTTGATCGCGGCATTTCGGGCGCTCTCACCGGCCCGTCGAGCTATTTCATGAAGTCCCCGCCACAGCAATTTTCGGACAGTGAAGCGCGCGAGCGCACTCTGAAATTTATCGACGGCGCGAACTGAACGGGGTCGCTCGGGTGACGACCTTCTTTCTCGTCCGCCATGCTCTTCACGTTCTCGGCTCTGGCGTTCTCGCTGGCCGAAACCCGGCTGCGCGCCTCTCGGACGAAGGACATGGCCAGGCGGCGGCCCTTGCTCGCCGGCTTCAGCGCGAGCATGTGACGGCAATCCATTCAAGCCCGCAGGAGAGGACGCTCGGGACGGCGCGCGCGATCGCCCAACAATCGTACCTTCCCGTGGAGGAGGTTTCGGCGCTCGATGAGGTGGAGTTCGGAAGTTGGACCGGCAAGAGCTTCGGGGAGCTGGACGCCGAACTCGGGATGGGTGCGCTGGAATGCCGAGCGCGATATCGCGAGCACACCCGCGGGAGACACCATGCGCGCCGTTGCCGACCGTATCACCCGCCATATGGAGCAGCGCCGGACACGCGATCCCGAAGGCAAAGTCGTTATCGTCAGCCATGCCGAACCTATCCGTGCCGTGATTTTGCATTATCGCGGCCTGCCGTTCCGCGATTTCTCCCGCATCGAGATTGATCCCGCCTCGATCACCAAGCTTGTCCTCACCGAAACCGTCGCAATGGTCTCAAGCATCAATGAAGGGGTTACCGCATGAAGATCGTCATATTCGGGCTGACGGTCTCGTCCTCCTGGGGGAACGGCCATGCCACGCTGTGGCGGGGCCTGATCCGCTCGCTAATCCGCATTGGCCATCGCGTCGTATTCTTCGAGCGCGACGTCCCTTACTACGCTGGCGCGCGGGACCTCCACGACATCAGTGGCGGCGCGCTCGTGCTCTATTCCGACTGGGACGCGGTTCGCGCTCGTGCGCTGAAGGAGGTCTCCGACAGCGACGTCGCGATGGTCACGTCGTTCTGCCCGGACGGCATCGCAGCCGGCGAACTCGTGCATTCGGCGGCGCGCGGACTCACGGTATTCTACGATCTCGATACGCCCGTCACCCTCTCCAAATTACAGCGCGGTGAGGCCCTCCCCTATATCGGCTCGAATGGCCTGCGCGATTTCGACCTGGTGCTGAGCTATACCGGCGGCGCCGCGCTCGGCGCGATCCAGTCGCTGCTCGGAGCCCCACGGGTCGCTCCGCTCTACGGCCATGTTGATCCAGTGCTACACCAACTCGGCAGGCCGGTGCCGCAATATGTCGCCGACCTCTCTTATCTCGGCACATATGCGGAAGACCGCCAGGCTGCGCTTGAGGCGCTTTTCGTCGAGGCGGCGCGGCTGCGGCGCTCTTGTCGGTTCATCATCGGCGGCGCGCAATATCCCCCAGATTTCCCTTGGGCGGACAACATTTTTTTCGTTCGCCACTTGCCGCCCAGCGAGCATCCCTCTTTCTTTGCCTCCTCGCCCTTGACCCTCAACGTCACCCGGCGCGACATGGCGACGATGGGCTGGTGCCCGTCCGGCCGCCTTTTCGAAGCGGCGGCTTGCGGCGCGGCGATCATCTCCGACGAATGGGAAGGGCTCGACAGCTTCTACGCGCCCGGCTCGGAAATCCTGATTGCGCGTACAACCGACGATACGCTGGCCGCGTTCGATCTCAGCGAAACGGAAGTCAGACGGCTGGCAAGTGCCGCACGCGAGCGGACGCTCGCTGAACACACATCGGCGCATCGGGCTGCCGAATTGATCTCACTCTGCGAGGCAGCGCGGGCGCCAGCAGATCCCAAGGTCCTGAAAGCGGTGGAGGCGTAACATGTGGGGCATCGTGCCAGCGGCAGGACGCGGAAGCCGCATTCAACCGCTCGCTTTTTCCAAGGAGTTGCTGCCCGTCGGCAGTCGGCTGGACGGGGATACGGAACGGCCCTGCGCCGTCAGCGAATATCTGCTGGAGCGCATGCTAACAGGCGGCGCGGACAAGATCTGCTTCGTCATCTCGCCGGGCAAATCGGACATCATGGAGTATTTCGGCGCTGCCTATGGGGGGGCGGAAATCGCCTATGTCATCCAGCCGGATGCGGCGGGCCTGTGCGATGCGATATTCCGCGCGCATACGGTGGTGCCGCCGGATGAGGCGGTGCTGATAGGCCTGCCCGACACGATCTGGTTCCCGGAAGCGGCGCTTCTCGACCTGCCGGACGATGTGCTGTCGTTTCTGCTGTTCCCGGTGGACCGGCCAGAGCTGTTCGACGCCGTGGTTCTCGACGCCAGCGACCAGGTGCGCGAGATCCAGGTCAAGCGCCCTGGCGCCGCATCGAATTGGGTCTGGGGGGCATTCAAGATGCCGGGCTGGGCCTTCACGGCGATGTACCGCCTCTGGCTCAGCCGCGACCGGTCGGACGAATTCATTGGCACTCTGGTGAATGCCTATCTCGCGGAGGGTGGCGAAGCTGTCGGCGTGAAGGCGGGCCATGCCTATGTCGATATCGGGACCCTCAACGGCTATAGGGCTGCGATCGGCCTGCTCGCCGAAATGGCATCGCGCGGATTGGGACGCGCCCGCCCGGCGCGCTTCATCCCAAGCGCCGCGTCGCCAGCGGCCTTCGACGAGCGGCAGGAGGCCCTCAAGCTTCGGATCTCGCGAGGATGACGCAACTCTCACCAGAAGAGATCAGGGCGAAAGCCCAGGCGCTTGGGCCGTGGTTCCACAACATCGAGCTGGGCGGCGTCGCGACCGCCCCTGACCATTTCCTCGGCAATTACCCCGCCGACAAATGGCGGCGCTTCGCCCACGCCATCCCCGCCGATCTGACCGGCCGCAGCGTGCTCGACATCGGCTGCAATGGCGGCTTCTATTCCATCGAGATGAAGCGGCGCGGCGCGGAGCGCGTGCTCGGCATCGATTTCGACGAGGATTATCTCGCCCAGGCGCGTTTTGCCGCCGAGGTGAGCGGCTATGACATCGAGTTCGCCAAGCTGTCGGTGTATGATGTGGGCGCGATCGGCGAGCGCTTCGATGTGGTGCTGTTCATGGGCGTGCTCTACCATTTGCGCCACCCGCTGCTGGCGCTCGATCTGATCCGCGAGCATGTCGCGGGTGACATGCTGATCTTCCAGTCGATGCAGCGGGGCAGCACCGAAGTCGACCCGGTCGCCAGCGATTATGATTTCTGGCAGACTGGCCATTTCGACCAGCCCGGCTACCCCAAGCTGCATTTCATCGAGCAGAGATACGCCGCCGACCCGACCAACTGGTGGGCGCCCAACGCGGCCTGCGCCGAGGCGATGCTGCGCAGCGCCGGTTTCACCATCGAAGGACATCCCGAGCAGGAGGTCTACATCTGCCGCCGTGCCGAAGCGGTGCAGCCGGACGCCGCCGTTTATCCCGCCAAAGGACGACGACCATGATCGAAGCCGCCATGATCTGGAACGAACCCAACAACAAATCCCACTGGGATCCCGAAGTCGATCCCGACTGGACGCGGTTCGCCGGGATGGCAATCGTGGCGGCCGAGGCGATCAAGGCCGTCGCTCCCCACATGCCGCGCGTGCTGGGCGGCATCTCGCCCATCGATCCGGCATTCATCGCGCGGCTGGCGGGGTATGGCGTGATGGACCATATCGATGTGGTGGCCGTGCATGGCTTTCCGCTGGATTGGAACCTCTGGCAGATCAGTGAATGGCCGGCAAAGCTGGAGGAAATGCGCTCCGTAACGGGGCTGCCGATCTGGGTGACGGAGGTCGGCGTCTCCAGCTTCGGCGCCGAGGAAGTGCAAGCCTGGGGCGTCAAGCGCACCGCCGAATTGCTGATCGGCAGGGCGCCCCGCATCCATTGGTACAGCCTCTACGATCTGCCGCGCGCCTGGGGCGCGACCACCCGGCACCGCGAGGCGGAGGGATCCTCCTATTACCGCCATTTCTATATGGGGCTGTTGCGGGAGGACGGCACGCCCAAGCCATCGCTCGAAGCCTACGCGCCGTTCGCCAGCGAGATGGGCCTGTGCCAATGGTTCCATTTCGAGGATCACCGGCTGGACGAGGCCGTGGCTTGGATGAAGCGCCTCGGCGTTCGGCATCTGCGGACCGGCCTGTCCTGGGCGGACAGCTTCCGGCCGGGCGCGCTCGCCTGGTTCGACCGCCAGATGCAGGCGATCGAGGATTTCGACGTCACGGTGACGTTCTGCTTCACCCCGGAGCACCGGGGCATCGCGCCTCACCATACCAGCGCGCCCTTGGTCAATGAGGAGTTCGCCGCCTTCTGCGCTTCGATGATCAGCCGCTACGGCTCGCGCGTGGCAGCGCCGTCGCCGTTGCCCTTGACCGCGTTCATTCGCGGAGGCGGATATTATGCCGACGCCCAATCAGGCTGAACCCGCCCGGCCGCATGCGGCCTTCCTTGCCGCGCTGAGCGACCCGGAGCACGGCCCGATCTCGGCGCGGAATGTCGCCGTTGTGGTGGCGCATCCCGACGACGAGACGATCGGCTGCGGCGCGCTGCTCGCCCGGCTGCAGGGCTGCACGCTGATTCTCGTGACGGACGGCGCGCCGCGTAGTCTTGTGCACGCACACGCCTATGGATTCGCCAGCTCTTCGGATTATGCGGCCCGGCGTCTTAAGGAGATCAAGGCGGCGATGGCGTTTGCCGGGCTTGAGGATGGCGCGCTGACACCGCTCGGCTTTGCGGATCAGGAGGCGGCGTTGAACCTTGCCGGCATTACCGAGCGGCTGTGCGAAATTTTCGCCGCGCGCGGCATCGACGTGATCCTCACCCACGCCTATGAAGGCGGTCACCCAGACCATGATGCGGTGGCGCTTGCGGTGCACGTTGCTGCGCGGCTCCGGCCTTACGGCGACGCGCCCGCTCTGATCGTGGAAATGCCGTTCTACCACCAGGGTCAGGATGGCCCGGTGTTCGCGCAGTATGCCCCCGACGAAAGCCGCGTCGAGATTGCGATTTCGCTTACCGACGGCGAAAAATCGCGCAAAGCCCGGATGATCGCGGCCTATGAATCGCAAGCCAGTGTGCTTGAGGCATTCCCCATGGACGTCGAGCGGTTCCGCCGCGCGCCGGCCTATGATTTCTCGGCGCTGCCCAATGGCGGGGCGCTGTTTTACGAAAATCAAGATTGGGGGATGGACGGCGCGAGGTGGCTGACGCTTGCGCGCGCCGCAAGCGCCCAGCTCGGCCTCGGAGACGGGGCGTGACGCTCATAATTCTCAGCCTCGGCTACCCTCTCGCGCCTGTCGGCCCGGACGCGGTGGGTGGCGCCGAGCAAGTGCTCACCCGACTTGACCGCGCATTGGCGGACGCCGGGCATCGCTCCATCGTGATCGCATGCGAGGGATCGCAGGTGGCGGGCGAGCATGTCGCCGTACCCCGCGTTTCCGGTCCCCTCGATAAGGCGGCGGTCGCGGCGGCGCAGTCCGACCATCGTGATGCCATCCGCCGCGTGCTGGCCCGAACCCCGGTCGACGTCATCCATCTGCACGGCATCGACTTCCACAGCTATATGCCGCCGCCCGGTCCACCGGCGCTCGCAACGTTGCATCTGCCGATCTCGTGGTATCCACCCGCCGCCATGCGGCCCGACCGTCCAGACACTTGGCTGCATTGCGTATCACGCAGCCAGCACGATGACTGCGCTGCTAACTCCCGGCTGCTGCCGCCCATCGAAAACGGTGTCGAAATCGCGGATCGCCCGCCGCCTCATGCCAAGCGCGACTTCGCCTTGCTGCTCTCTCGCATTTGCCCGGAGAAGGGCATTCATCTTGCGATCAGCGCCGCCAAGCGCGCCGGCCTGCCGCTGCTGATCGGCGGCGAGGTGTTCCCCTATCCGGAGCATCGGCGCTATTTCGAGGAGGAGGTTCGGCCTCTGCTCGACCGGCAGCGGCGTTTTCTTGGCCCGGTCGGGCTTGCCCGCAAGCGCCGTCTGCTCGCGGCGGCGCGCTGCGTGGTGGTTCCCTCGCTCGTGGCGGAGACGAGTTCGCTGACCGCTCGGGAAGCGCTGGCGGCGGGCACGCCTGTGATCGCGTTCCGCCGAGGCGCGCTGGTCGAGACCATTGCGCACGGCCGGACGGGTTTCCTGGTCGAGGATGTCGAGGCCATGGCCGATGCGATGACACGCGCGGCGAGCCTCAGTCCGGACCATTGCCGCGCCGTCGCGCGTGAACGTTTCGCTCTGCCGGCGATGATTTCCGCTTATTTCAGCATTTACGAGCGCTTGGCGCGTTCCGGCCGCACGTTGCGGGCGGGGGCCGCATGAGCGCCGGCCCTGCCACCGCCATCATCCGAGATGCGGGCGAGTTCGCCGCGTTCGAACCGCAATGGTTGGCGCTTTTCCGCCGCACGCCATCGGCGACGCCCTTCCAGTCGCCGGCCTGGCTCATGGCGTGGTGGCAGGCCTTCGCACCGGGGACATTGCATGTGGCGACCGTGCGCCGGGACGGCGAGCTGGTGGGGCTCGCCCCGTTCTACCTTGAGGCGCAGGCAGCCGGCGCGCGGCTGCTGCCGATCGGCATCCCGGTCAGCGATTATCTCGATGTGCTGCTCGCGCCGGAGTGCGCCGCGCTCGCCGCCGGGTCGATCTCGGCAGCCATGGCCGAGTCCGGCGACTGGCAAAGCTGGGAGATGCCGGAACTTGCATCCGGCGCTCAGGCTTTGTCCCTTCCCTGTCCGGCGGCATGTCAAGACAGCCGGGAGCGCGGGACCACCTGCCCATTCCTCCCCCTTGCAGCGAGCACGCAAGAGTTTCGCAGCCAACTTCCGCCCCGGAAGCGCCGCTCGCTGGCGATGAGCCGCAACCGCGCCGAAAAGCGCGGCGAACTCACGCTCCACTCGCTACGCGACGGCGATGCCAGCGAATTGCTCGGCGAATTGATCCGCCTGCATGGTTTGTGCTGGGAGAGTCGGGGCGTGCCGGGCGTGCTCGCCGATCCCCGTATCCAAGACTTCCACCGCCACGCGGTGCCGCGCCTTGCCGAAGCCGGGCTCGCGCGGCTCTACGCGCTGTGCATCGGAGGCGACACCGCCGCCGTCTATTACGGCTTCCTGCTGGGGGATGACGCCTACGCCTATCTCACCGGCTTCAATCCAGCCTTTACGTATGAGAGCCCCGGCACGCTGCTTCTGGCGCATGTGATGGAAGAGGCCATCGCCGAAGGCGCCCGCGAGTTCCATTTCCTGCGTGGCGGCGAGGCTTACAAATATGGCTGGGGCGGCGTGGATCGCTGGAACCAGCAGCGGGTCATCAGCCGGAGAAGCGTTAATGCGGCAGCCTGAACTGGATGAAGGTGACGTAAGGACACTGGCACGGATGACCGGACTTGCTACCGACGTGGCGCGGCCATTATTGGCCTGTGTCGTGGAGGATATCCCGGCCCACATCGCCCTGATGCGGCTCTGCATGGTGGCACGCGCCGCCGCCGACGTTGAGCAGGCGATCACCGCCGGCGAGCAACTTTGGGGCGATGATGTTCCGCGCCTCGCCGAGCTTCGGACATTGTGGAAGGCAACGCCCGATGCGTTCAGGCTGGTGCGGCGCGTCCTCCAGGCCGTGGATCATGGCTCGGGCCTCGGCACCCCCAATACCGAGATCGCGCTCTGCGCCGCCGCGTTCGACAAGGCCGCCGCACTCTCGCCGGAAGCCAGCGTTGCGCTGTACTCGCTGGGCGATCCGCGCCTCTTGGCCGAAGCCACCGCCGAGGTCGTGGCGGGAATGCGCCAATGGGGGCTGCTCGGCGCCGGCCAGTCAGCGCTGGAGATCGGCTGCGGCATTGGCCGCTTCCTCGAAGCGCTTGCGCCCTCGCTGCGCGCGATCACCGGCATCGACATCTCCGCCGCGATGGTTAAGGTCGCGCGCCGTCGCTGTTCCCACTTGCCCAATGTCACGGTTGCGCAGAGCAGCGGACGCGATCTCGCCGGCTTCCCCGACGCCAGCCTCGAACTCGTCTTTGCTGTCGATAGCTTTCCTTACGTCGTCCGTTGCGGGGCGGACCTCGTGGCGCACCATTTTGCCGAAGCGGCGCGCGTGCTGAAGCCTTCGGGACGGTTCCTGATCCTCAACTATTCCTATCGCGGTGACGGCGAGCGCGACGTTGCCGAACTCGCCGCTATGGCGGCGGCCACCGGCTTTACCATCCTGCGCGCGGGCGTCCGGGATCTCCGGCTTTGGGATGGCTTGACGTTCCTGCTCCAGAAACAGAGCGCCTGAATGCCGCGCGCGCTTATCCTCGTGCTTGACTCGGTTGGGATCGGCGGCGCGCCGGACGCGGCAGCCTACCGCGATGCGGGTGCCGATACGTTGGGCCATATCGCGGAATGCTGCGCACAAGGGCTCGCCGACCGCGAAGGGCTGCGCTCCGGTCCGCTTACTCTGCCGGTACTTAGCCGCTACGGACTGGGCCTTGCCTGTCAACTTGCAACGGGCCGCATTCCGTCTGGGTTGGAGCCGCCTAGCGCACCGCCGGGACTCTACGGATGCGCGGCGGAACAGTCACATGGCAAGGACACGCCGTCCGGACACTGGGAGATCGCCGGCCTGCCTGTCCCCTTCGACTGGGGCTATTTCCCGGTGACGCGGCCCTGCTTCCCGCCGCAGCTTGTGGCCAGCCTTTGCGCGCGCGCGAACCTTCCCGGCATCCTCGGCGACTGCCACGCCTCGGGCACTGAGATCATCGCGGAGCTTGGCGAGGAGCACGTCCGCTCGGGCAAGCCGATCTGCTACACTTCGGCGGACAGCGTGTTCCAGATCGCCGCGCATGAGGAGGCGTTCGGGCTGGAACGGCTCTACGCCGTATGCGCGGCGGCTCACGACCTCACCGCTCCGCTCAAGATCGGCCGCGTCATCGCGCGCCCCTTCACCGGGAGGCACGCCGCCGACTTCCACCGCACCGGCAACCGCCGCGACTACGCCGTTCCACCGCCTGCGCCGACCTTGCTCGACTGCGCCACCGCCTCAGGCCGCGACGTCGCGACCATCGGCAAGATCGCCGACATCTTCGCGCATTCAGGGACTGGCCGCTTCCTCAAGGCGAACGGTAACGACGCGCTGTTCGACCGGACGCTGGAGGGCTTGGCAGGCCTCGCCGAGGGCGGCCTGCTCTTTGCTAACTTCATCGATTTCGATACGCTGTACGGGCACCGCCGCGATGTGGCGGGATATGCGGCAGCACTGGAAGCCTTCGACCGCCGCTTGCCGGAGCTGATCGGCCGCCTTCGCCCCGGCGACCTCCTGGTCATCACCGCCGATCACGGCTGCGACCCGACATGGGCGGGCACCGACCACACGCGCGAACAGGTGCCCATCCTCACCATTGGCGGCGGGAGCGGATCGATAGGCCGCCGGCGGACCTTTTCCGACATCGCCGCGACGTGCGCGCGCCATCTTGGCCTGAGCTGGATCGGCGCCGGCACCTGTTTCAAGGCCTGACGGTCGCGTACGCGGTTTCTTGTATTCCACCGTGTCGTAAGGTTTCGTGGCAATGTTCCGTTGCCGCTGCGCCGCGCCGGCCGATCCGGGAACAAAGAAGAAGCTTCCGCGTTGGAGAAACAGGGAAATTTAGGAGTACGTATGACCAAGCGCGTGTTGCTCACCGGCGGGGCCGGGTTCATCGGCTCTTACATCGCAGACCTCCTTCTCTCCAACGGGCATTCCGTCACTGTCTTTGATAATCTCTCCGCGCAGGTGCATCCCTCGCGGACGCCTCCGGATTATCTTGCGCCTGAGGTAGAGCTGGTCGTTGGCGATATTCGCGATGTCGAAGCCGTGGCTAGCGCGACGCGTGGCATGGATGCCGTCATTCACCTCGCATCGGCGGTTGGCGTTGGCCAGAGTATGTATGAGATCGTCACATATACCCAGATCAACGATGTCGGGACCGCCGCCCTCCTGGAGGCCTTGGCGCGCAATCCAGTCGAGCGGCTGATCTGCGCCTCCTCCATGAGCATCTATGGCGAGGGCCTCGCGAAAACCGCCGCCGGGCACATCGTCAACCCGCAAGAGCGCCCTATCGAGCAGATGAAACGCGGCGTCTGGGAGCTCTTGGGCGATGATGGCGAGCCGCTGATCCCGCTTCCGACGCCCGAGGACAAGCAGCCGGCGCTGTCATCCGTCTACGCGCTGAACAAATTCAACCAGGAGCGCATGTGCCTGCTGGTCGGCAAGGCCTACAACATCCCTACCATCGCTCTGCGCTTCTTCAATGTCTATGGGCCGCGTCAGGCGCTCTCCAACCCGTATACGGGCGTGCTCGCCATCTTTGCGGCGCGGCTGCTCAACGGGCGGCCTCCGATGGTCTTCGAGGACGGCAATCAGATGCGCGATTTCGTACATGCGCGCGACGTGGCGCGGGCCTGCGTGCTGGCGCTGGAAACCCCAACCGGCATCGGCAAGGTTTACAACATCGGCTCCGGCCAGAGCCGGTCCATCATCTCCATCGGCCGTGACCTCGCCTCCGTCATGGGCTGCGCTGATCTCAGCCCGCATGTCTTGGGAAAATACCGCGTCGGGGACATCCGCCACTGCTTCGCCGACATTGGCCTCAGCCGGGCCGAGCTCGGCTTTGAGCCGCGCGTAAACTTTCGCGAGGGCCTAGAAGAACTCGCCGATTGGCTCTCCCGGCAGGTCGCCGTCGATACGGTCGACAAAGCGCGCGAAGAGCTCGAAGCGCGGGGTCTGGTAGCATGAACAGCGTCGCATCGATACATGCCGTCCGGCGGCCGGTGCTGGTCACGGGGGGCTGCGGCTTTATCGGTTGCAACCTCGCCGACGCGCTGGCCCGGCGCGGCGATCAGGTGCTGATCCTGGACAGCATGGCGCGGCGGGGCAGCGAGGAGAACGCCGCCTGGCTGCGCGAGCGGCATGGCAGCCGCATCGCGATCGAGGCGGCCGACATTCGCGACACGCGGGCCGTGCGCGACCTCGTCGCACGCGCCTCGGCAGTGCTGCATCTTGCCGGCCAGGTCGCGGTGACCAGCAGCATGGACTCGCCCGTCGAGGATTTCGAGATCAATGCGCGCGGCACGCTGAATGTGCTCGAAGCGGTGCGCGCCGGCGGTGCTCACATTCCGGTGGTTTTCGCCTCTACCAACAAGGTTTACGGCAAGCTGCTGTCCGAATCCGACATCGTCCATAGCGGCCAGCGCTACCAGCCGGGTGATGTCGGCCTGGCGCTCGGCGTCAACGAAAATGCGCCGCTGGATTTCTACAGCCCGTATGGCTGCTCCAAGGGCACGGCGGATCAATATGTCCGCGACTATGCGCGGGTGTTTGGGCTGCGCACCGCGGTGCTGCGCATGAGCTGCATCTATGGGCCGCGCCAGTTCGGCACCGAGGACCAGGGATGGATCGCGCATTTCCTCATCCGCGCCATCAAGGGCGAGCCGATCACCATCTATGGCGACGGCTATCAGGTGCGCGACGCGCTGTTCATCGACGACGCGGTGAATGCGTGGCTGGCGACGCTGGACGGCGTCGACGCCGTGTCCGGGTCGATCTTCAATTTAGGCGGCGGCCCGGCGAACGCCGTCAGCTTGCGCGAGCTGATCGCGAATATCGCAGGCCTGCGCGGGCACGCGCCGGACGTCGCCTATGATGGCTGGCGGCCGGGCGATCAGCCCTGGTACGTCTCCGATATCCGCGCCATTAAGGCCGCTCTCGGTTGGGAGCCCAAGGTGGGCTTCGACGCAGGCTTGGCGCGGCTCGAACATTGGCTGTCCCAACGCTTCGGACGTGTCGAACCGGCCCTGGTGGGCGGAGTGCACGCATGAAGATTGTACTCATCAATCCGCATTGGAATTTCGACGGCAGCATCTATTTCGGCTGCCGTGAGCCGCATCTGCCCATCGAGCTCGGCGTGTCGAAACAGATGCTCGAAGCCGCGGGCCATTCAGTTTTGCTGATCGACGCGCATATGTTCGGCCTGTCGCATTCCGATATCACCGCCGGGCTGGCGAGCTTCAGCCCCGAAATGGCTGTCATCACCACCGCCCCGACCTATCTGTTCTGGCGTTGCGCGCCGCCGGAGCTGCGCGTTCCGCAAGAGCTGGTGCGCGCCATTCGGGACAGCGTCCCGTGCCTCGTCGCGGTCGGTCCGCACGGCTCGACCACGCCGCACGCGGCCTTCCGCAAGCTCAGCGTCGATGTCGTGGTAATGGGCGAATGCGAAGAGACGCTGGTGCGGCTCGCCGGCGGCGAGCGCGACGTGCCGGGCACGTGCTACGCCGAAGCCGGAGAGATTCGTGTCGTCGGCGGCCCGCAGGCGGCTCGGTTCATCGATACGCCGACGCTCGTCTGGCCGGATGAGATGATCGCGCGGCATCACCATCACCACCACCGCTTCGAGGCAGCTCCCCTCGGCCCCGGCGCCGAAGTCGAGGCGTCGCGGGGCTGCCCCTACAACTGCACCTTCTGCGCCAAGGAGAACTTCCGCAATGCGTATCGCAAACGGCCGCCCGACGGCGTGCTTGCAGAGATTGCGCGCCTGCAAAGCCAAGGCGCGGAATATGTCTATTTCATCGACGAGATATTCCTGCCGAACGAGCCGCTGCTTGAAGGCCTCGTCGGAAGCGGCCTCAAATTCGGCGTTCAGACCCGTATCGACCTCTGGAAGCCGCACATGCTGGAGCTTTTGGGCCGCGCGGGCTGCGTCTCCATCGAAGCAGGCGTTGAGAGCCTGACGCCGGAGGGGCGCAACCAGCTCGCCAAGCGCTGCAAGCTGACGACGGCCGAACTTGCCGAGCGGCTGGCGGAAGCCAAGCGGCACGTCCCGTTCGTACAGGCCAATCTCATCGAAATGCAGGACGACGACGAGGAGCTGGTGCAGAGCTGGCGCAGCCAGATGGACGCAGCCGGCGTCTGGTCCAATGATCCCGTGCCGCTGTTTCCCTATCCCGGTTCCCCCGATTACAGGCGGCTGTGGGGCGAACCCGACGAACTCGGCTGGGAGCGTGCCCACGGGCATTACCTCGCCCAATTCAATACATTCAGTGACATCCAAGAAGAACGGCCAAGGCATCTCCACGAGCTCGAAATCGAGGTGCAACGATAATGCCGCTTAGCTCCAATCCGCATTTGCTGATGACAGCCGACACGGTCGGCGGCGTCTGGACTTACGCCTCGACGCTTGCGCGGCAAATCGCCAAACGCGGCTGGACGATCAGCCTCGTTACATTGGGTCCCGCGCCGCGCAAGGACCAGTTCTTGCCGCTGTTGTCCTGCTCCAATATCGAGCTGGAGATCACCGATCTGGAGCTGGACTGGCAGGACCCCCAAGGCCAGGACCGCCAGCGCGCCATGGATTACCTCGCCGCGCTGGAAGACCGTTTGCGACCGGACATCGTCCACGCCAATGGCTACCGCGAGGCTTGCGCCGAGTGGCGCGCGCCGGTGCTCCTTACCGCGCATTCCTGCGTCGGTTCCTGGTGGCGTGCCTGTCGCGGCCGCGCGCCGGACAATGGCGCCTGGGATGTGTACCTCGCCGATGCCGCTGCGGCGTTGCGGAACGCAAAGCGCTGGATCGCGCCGACGGCCGCGTTCCGCGACACCATCGAGGAGCTTTACACGCCCGGCAGTCCTGGGAGAGTCGATCTGGAACGCCATCGAGTGTTCCGAGACCGAGTCCGGGGCATTCTCCAAGGAGCCCTTCATTCTGGCCGCCGGCCGGCTGTGGGACGAGGCCAAGAACATCGGCGTGCTGGCCGGGATATCCGGCGGTCTGAACTGGCCTGTTCGTATCGCCGGTGCGGCGCGGCACGGCCAGAACGCCGCGCCAGAGGTGGATGCCGTCGAGTGGCTCGGGGATCTGCCCCATGCCGATTTGCTGGGCGTGATGCGCAAAGCCGGCATCTTCGTGTCTACGGCGGTCTACGAGCCGTTCGGGCTGACGGTGCTGGAAGCGGCGTCCTCTGCTTGCGCATTGGTGCTCGCCGACATCCCGACCTTCCGCGAATTGTGGTACGGCGCCGCGCTGTTCGTCGATCCGCGCAATCCTTCCGAGGTTCAGTCGGCCCTCGCCAAGCTGGCCGAAAATGATGCGGCCCGGCTGGAGCTGCAGGAAGCGGCGCGCCTTCGTGCCGACCGATACGCGCCGGCTGCCCAGGCCGATGCTTACGAACGCATCTATCGCGAGATGCTGAGCTTTCGGCCCCGCCGGATGAAATCCGTGCCGCTGTCCGTTGTCGAGGCGGCGGCATGAAATTCGTTCTGTTCTACCACTCCATCCTCTCCTGCTGGAATCATGGAAACGCGCATTTTCTTCGGGGCATATGCCGTGAATTGCTGCGCAGCGGCCATGAGGTGAGCGTTTACGAGCCGGAGGATGGCTGGAGCCGCATGAATGCGCTTCAGGATGGGGGTGCATCGGCTCTCAGCGGAGTGGAAGCGCTGGTGCCGGGTGTCGCGGTGCATTCTTATGGCGCTGATACGCTCGACCTCGACGAGGCTCTGCAAGGCGCCGATGTCGTGATCGTCCACGAATGGAATGCGCCGGAGCTGGTCGCGGCGATCGGGCGGAAGCGGAGCGCGGGCCGCGCCTTTACGCTGCTGTTCCACGATACGCATCATCGGGCTGTTTCCGCTCCGCATGAAATCGGCAGGTTCGAGATCGGCGCCTATGATGGCGTGCTGGTATTCGGCGAAGTGCTGCGCGAGGTATATCTGGCCAATGGCTGGGCGCGTCAGGTGTTCACCTGGCACGAAGCCGCCGACACCGCGCTGTTCCGGCCTTTGCGGGGCCGCGACAAGACTGTGGACCTGATCTGGGTCGGCAATTGGGGCGATGGCGAACGCTCCGCCGAACTGCACGAATTCCTGCTGGAGCCGGTCTCGCGCCTCGGCCTGAAGGCACGGATCCACGGGGTGCGCTACCCCGCCGAAATCCGCGGCGAACTTGCCGCGCGAGGCATCGACTATGATGGCTGGCTGCCAAATCACGCCGTGCCGGAAGCCTTTGCCGGCGCCCATGCGACGGTTCATGTCCCCCGCCGCCCCTACGTGCAAGCCCTGCCGGGAATCCCGACAATACGGTTGTTCGAGGCGCTGGCCTGCGGCATTCCTCTCGTCAGCGCGCCCTGGAGCGATGCGGAGGGGCTGTTTCCAGGCGGCTGCTATCTGACCGCGAATAACGGAGAGGAAATGTGCGGCGCGCTCTCGGTGTTGCGCCACGACGAAGCGCTTCACGCCGAGCTGATCAGCAGCGGCCTCGACGCTATCCAGCGGCGGCATAGCTGTGCGCATCGCGCCGAGGAACTGCTTGGCATTATCGAACGGCTGCAAGGGCGACCAACGCCGCAGCAGCAACGGCGGACAGAAGGTGAAAATCGCGTGGGGGTGGTGTCATGAAAATCAGCTTTTTCGGATCGAGCCTCGTTTCCTGCTATTGGAACGGCGCGGCGACCTATTACCGGGGGCTGCTGAAAAACCTCGCAGCGCTCGGCCATGAGGTCACCTTCTACGAACCGGACGCCTTCGAGCGCCAGCAGCATCGCGATATGGCGGACCCGGAATGGTCGCGCGTCGTCGTCTATCCGGCGACTGAGGGCGGCTGGCGCCGGGCTTTGGATGAGGGCGCTGCCCGTGCCGATTTGCTGGTCAAGGCGAGCGGCGTCGGCGTGTTCGACAAGGAGCTGGAGATCGCCGTGCCGCAGGCCGCCCGGCCCGGCACCATCACGGCCTATTGGGATGTCGATGCGCCAGCGACGCTCGATGCGGTTGCCGCCGACCCCGAGCATCACCTCAGGCGTGTGATTCCGCACTATGATGTTGTGCTGACCTATGGCGGCGGCGATCCGGTGGCGCATGGCTACCAGAAGCTCGGTGCGCATCTGTGCGTTCCGATCTATAACGCCGTCGATCCCGATACGCATTTCCCGGTGGAGGCGCGCCGGGAGTTTGCCTGCGATCTCAGTTTCCTCGGCAACCGCCTTCCGGACCGGGAGACTCGCGTCGAGGAATTCTTCCTCAAGTCCGCCGCGATTCTGCCCGGCCGCAGCTTTCTCCTGGGCGGGGCAGGCTGGGAAACCAAGGCGATGTCGGCAAATGTCCGCCATATCGGCCATGTCGGAACGGGTGAACACAATGCGTTTTTCTGCAGCGCCCTCGCGACGCTAAACATCAATCGGGAGAGCATGGTGCGCTACGGGTTTTCGCCTCCGACCCGCGTCTTCGAAGCCGCGGGCGCTGGCGCCTGCCTGATCACCGACGCCTGGGAAGGCATTGACATGTTTCTGAACCCCGGCGATGAGATTTTGGTGGCTGAAAACGGCGACGACGTCGCCGAGATCATGGCGCGTCTTACCCCAACCGAAGCGCGCCGTATCGCGGGCAATGCGAAGCGCCGCATCCTCGCCGAGCACACCTATGCCCACCGCGCCCGGCAGGTCGCTGAACTGCTCGATGGATTGACCGGGACTCGCGAGGCGGCGGAATGACCCTCGACATTGTCATTTTCGGCCTTTCCATCACGTCGTCCTGGGGCAATGGACATGCGACGACCTATCGAGGGCTCGTCAGGGCGCTTACCGAACGCGGGCACAGCGTCACCTTCCTCGAACGCGATGTGCCCTGGTACGCCGAACATCGGGATCTGCCTTCCCCGCCCTATTGCGACACACAGCTCTATGGCATGCTGAAGGAAGTGCCGCAGCGTTTCGGACAGGCCGTGGCGAATGCCGATCTCGTCATCATCGGCTCTTACGTCCCGAACGGGGCAATCCTGGGCGATTGGCTGACGAGCCATGCCCAAGGCATCACCGCATTCTACGACATCGATACGCCGGTCACCTTGGCGAAGCTGGAGAATGGCGACGCGGACTACATCACGCCAGCGCTGATCCCGCGTTTCGACATTTACCTGTCGTTCATGGGCGGCCCGACGCTGAGCACCATAGAAGACAAATATGGCAGCCGGAACGCGTTGCCGCTCTATTGTGCGGTCGATCCAGAGGTTCACGCTCCGGCAAAGGTGCAGGTGGACGCAGCGCTGGGGTACCTCGGCACCTATAGTCCGGATCGCCAACCCTCGGTCGAACGGATGCTGATCGAGCCGGCACGCGCCGCGCTCGAAAGCCGCTTTCTGGTGGCGGGCGCGCAATATCCAGCCGACATCGACTGGCCGGGCAATGTCGAATATATCGAGCATCTCCCGCCGGCGGAGCATGCGGGGTTCTACTGCCGACAGCGTTACACGCTCAACATCACGCGCGCCGACATGATTACGATGGGCTATTCGCCCAGCGTCCGCCTGTTCGAGGCGGCGGCCTGTGGGGTGCCGATCATCACCGACCACTGGTCGGGGCTGGACACATTCTTCACGCCCGGAAAGGACATCCTCGTCGCCGACGGAACCGGGGACATCCTGAACATGCTGGAGGAAATACCCGAAGAACGGCGCAAGGCCATCGCGGCGGCCGGGCGCCGATGCGTTCTGCAAAGTCACACCGCGCAACACCGTGCGCAGCAGCTTGAAACCTATTACCGCGAGGCTATGGCCGCCGCCGCCCTCGTCAGCCTATTGAGGCCGTCGCCTAGGAACGTCTGCTTAGAACGCCGCGGCCGTTTTGCAGGCGGATATCTATATGGAACGAGCTGCGTGGCGTCATGCCGGCGCCACGCAAGAGTGGGGAGGTCTCGATGAGTACCAATGTCAGGAAAACGGTGCTGGTTACCGGGGGCGCGGGCTTCATCGGCTCTCATCTTTGCGATCGCCTGATCCAGCAAGGGGACCGGGTTTTATGCCTCGATAACCTCTATTCCGGCTATTACGGCAATGTCCGCCCGCTGCTGAACCATCCACGCTTCCGCTTCATCGAGCACGATGTCCGCGACCCCGTCAAGATCAGCGAGCCGATCGACCGGATCTATAATCTCGCATGTCCAGCGTCGCCGCCGCATTACCAGCGCGACCCGATCGCAACACTGAACACTTGTGTCGTGGGCGCTTTCAACACGCTTGAGCTTGCACGTGAAAAGCAGGCGCGCATCCTCCAGGCTTCGACAAGCGAGGTCTATGGCGACCCTGAGGTTCATCCTCAGCCAGAGAGCTATTGCGGCAACGTCAATCCCATCGGGCCGCGAGCCTGCTATGACGAGGGCAAGCGCTGCGCCGAGACGATGTTTTTCGACTACAACCGGATGCACCGCGTGCCGGTCAAGATCGCGCGCATCTTCAACACATATGGGCCGCGTATGCTGAAGAATGACGGGCGGGTCGTATCGAACTTCGTTGTGCAGGCGCTTTCGGACGAGCCGATCACGGTTTACGGTGACGGCTCGCAGACGCGCTCGCTTTGTTATGTTAATGACCTCGTGGATGGGCTGCAACGCCTCATGGAAAGCCCCGATGGCGTGACCGGCCCGTGCAATTTGGGCAATATCTGCGAGACCACTGTGAGCGAAATCGCCGCGATGATCGTCGCCGCGACGTCGTCCCGATCAGTGATCGTCCATAGGCCATTGCCCCAGGATGATCCCAAGCGCCGGCAGCCGGTGATCACTCGCGCGAAGGAGGTGCTGGGCTGGCAACCGTCCACGAGCCTGGAAACCGGGCTGCGGCGCACCATCGACTACTTTGCGCTGAACCTCTTCACCCGCGATGCACCGGAGGGAACGCATATGGAGCGTCCGCTCGCCGCGGCGCTCTCCGACGCAGCAAGGCTCGCGGGACGCCGGGCCGCCGGGGCCGACGCAATCAACGTCGGCCCTGCATATGGGGTGCCTCAAGCTGGATGAACTTACCCGTAGACCTCCTTGAGGAGCACCTCAGGGTCGCAGGTGAAGTTCGCGAGCATGGGGAAGCATCGTTCGGCCGAGCCGCTCGTCCATCCCCACCAACCGTCCCCGCAACGATATCGAAAGGCGTCAGGATCGTCGATTGTAGCGCATAGAGGCAGTCATCCAGAGGCAGCGGCATGTAGCGGCGGAAAGCGACGATGACTGCCTCTTCCTCGACGGACAGCACAGTTGATCTCGGCTGCTTCGGACCGGTCGGAATATCGGCGACCGCGGAGCGCTTCTTCCATCCCGCGACGAGAATGCACCAATTAAAACTTGGGATCAAACAGCTAGGTCACGACTTCCAATTGAATGATGCATTTATAAGAGCCGTACACTATTAGCGCACATTGAATGATTGCGGTAAGCCGTAGTCCACGACAATCCTCAAATTCACCGCAGCGGCGGCGGTGGACCGAGCGGACGCGGTGTCATCAAGCCGCTCGCTTGCGCGCCAATGCTCTGCGAGCAAGTGCTGCCTGGGCTTGAGCCTCCCCGAATTCCGTCAATCGATAGAAGCGGCAGCGCGGGCGTCCGGCTTGGCGCGGATCGATTTGCTCCCATTCTCCCTCCAGCCATCCCGCTTCTTCCAGCCGCCGCAGGATTGGATAGCGCGAACCAGAGGCGATGCCGGTCGCATGCCCGATCTGCGCCCCGGATTGAGGCTGGCCGGCAGTCAATGCTTCCAAAATGACAAAGTCGTTTGCGCCATTCGCACGCGCTTTCGCCAAGTCATCATCGTCCTGTATACAGCATTGTCGTAGTCTATATAGTATATCAATGGCATTTTTGCGACTGTATTTGCGCAAATATATAGCATATTTGATGAATTTAAGGCGAAATGCGGTTCCGCAAAAACAGTGAAAACCGCTCCGCCCGCTGTGAGCAATAATTGGAGCGATGTCAATCTTTCACATCGCGGAGAGCGCGATGTTCTTCTGGAAAAGATCGAGTTCTCGCTTGCGAGCTTTGGACGCAAAGGGCGCTCCGACGGAACGGGGCGGGCAATCGGCTCTGCCAGAAAAGCCGACCCCCCAGAAGCGGATTTGGTGTCCCGGCTTTCCCCAGAAGTACGGGAGAAGGCGTCGAAGGTGCTGAGGCGTCTCCGGCGAGAACTGCACAAGGATCCGGTCAGCCTTGCCGTCATCGACAAAGTTCGCGCCGATCTGGAATTCCTGGAGCGTTCGCTGTTCCGGGAGTTGATCGTGCTGTGCCAGACCTTTCTTGGCCACCACGCGGAAATCCTCTCACCGGGTCAGGTTTTCCGCGATTTTCGGGACGGTCCCGAGATGGTGGTGATCAAGGCGGGGCAAATTCATGATGGGCTCGCCGGCGGATGAACCGGAGCAGACGGACGCAGAAGGGCCGCAGCATGAGGTGACCATTCCCCGGCGACGGCCCGGTCAGGTTGCGTTCCGCCTACCGCAGCAGGATCGCGGCCGACGACCGCAGCTACTACGGCGGTTTCCGTCTTGCCAGAACGCTCTAACCTCTTGCGTCTTTAAATCTTTACCTCTTAAATCTTTTGCTTTTTTTGGATTGGGTCCAGGGCGAAGCCCTGGTGGCACCGGAATCCCGTCGTGAGTTCATCCGCATGCCGTTACGACCCGGCTATCGGGGCGGATTTTCAGTTTCGGACAGGGCTTTTCAGCCGCCGGGGACTTGCGCAATCCGCCGCGCGATGGCACCTTATCGCCATGACGACAGAGGCTAACGCAGAAAAATTGAGGCATATGCCGGTTTCGGAGCGTCTTCGGCTTCTCGAAGAAGTGTGGTCATCGCTCTCGGATCAGCCTGAGAAGCTGGCTATTCCGGACTGGCACCGCGACGAACTCGATGCACGCCTCGCGACGCATCGGAACGATTCTTCGGCCGCGCGCGCTTGGGCTGACATCAAAACAGAACTCGGCGATCCCTCGCGCAAATGACGTTGCTGATCCGCCCGGAAGCGCGGGACGATGTCCGCGCCGCGATGGAATGGTTACGAGTCGCGCGAGCCTGGGCTCGGAGCCGCATTTCTCGCCGAAGCCGACGCCGTATTCCAGCAGGCCGCCGCGCATCCCGGACGTTTTCCCAAGGTTCACGGGCTGCTTTGCCGGGCGCTCATGCGCCGCTTTCCCTATGCCGTTTACTTCGCGGCCGAAGATAATGATGTCATCGTTTTCGCGGTGCTGCATCAGCGGCGCGACCGAAACGTTCTCGATACGCGCGGGTAACGGAAACGGCGTCTGCCGCCTTGTTACGGGCCAGGGCAGACGCCGCCTTGCCGGGCAAACCCGGCTTCTCATCATGAACGGCCCTGAACGCTCGTTTGCGCGCTCGCCGCGACCGTGATCGTGGCGACTCTGGCAGTTCCCGGCGTTCGGCGGCAAGGCCGCCTGACGCCGCCGAGCTTGGCCTTTCTTGGGGTGGCTTGGCCTGGCCTTTTGCCGGGAAAAACCGAGCCGCCGCACCACCCGGCTCATGGAAGCTGGATGAAACGATTTGCTGAAACGGTCCTGTGAAATGCGCGCCAGATCCTCAAGCGCCCTCCGTCTCAGGATCGGGGCCGCGAAGAATGATGGCGGCGAGTTCGGCCTGCTCTTCTGGCTCAAGCCTCCCGGCCGGCCCTTGCTCCAGCGGTCGCGTAAGCCTTCAAGCCCGTGCGCATTGTAGCGGAGGATCCAGTCCCGAAGCGTCTGGCGGTCCATGCCCGCCGGCCGACGCCTTGCGGTCCATGCTGGAGAGCGCATTGGCGATCGCCAGAAGGCGCCGCAAAACCCGCGCATCGCTCTCGGACTTCGCCAAGCGCCGTAGTACAGCCGCAGTTCGGTCTTTTCGTATTGTAAGCGCCACCATTCCCGCCTCCATCGAATCGATAAAACAGGGAATCACAATCCGTGCGTCCTGGGAATTCTTCGTGAGTCAGACGAGCCGCTCAGCGGTATGACACTCCCGTAGCTCTGGCTGGTTTGCCGGACTGGACGCCATTGACGCGCTCAGGGTAAGCGTTTACCTTTTCGCTGGTATAATAGGTGCGCCAGTATGCCTATCGTAGCCATCAAACGGCGAAAGCTCTATGAGGACGTCGTGGACCATCTGGAACGGATGATCCACGAGGGAGAATTCGCCGAATCGCAGCGGCTCCCGTCCGAGCGCGACCTGATGCGGCATTTCGGCGTCGGCCGTCCGACAATCCGCGAGGCGCTGTTTCATCTTAGGAAAATGGGACTGCTGGAGATCCGCTCGGGCGAACGGGCGCGCATCACGCTACCCACTCCGCAATTTGTCGTCAACTCGCTGGCCAGTACGGCCAAGCACATGATCGCCGCGCCTGGCGGGGTGCAGAATTTCCAGAATGCGCGACTGTTTCTCGAGGTCGGTCTGGCGCGACATGCGGCGCTTCGTGCAACGCCCGACGATCTTGCGAGCTTCGAAGCGGCGCTCGAAGCGAACCGGCTGTCGATCGGCGACCTGAAGCGGTTCGAGCGCACGGATGTCGCATTCCACTATGTGCTGGCGCTCGTGCCGCGCAATCCGATCTTCACCGCGATCCACACAGCGCTCGCCGAATGGCTGCTGGAACAGCGCCAGACGACCCTTGCGCCGGGTCAGGATGTGCGCGCCTACCAGGCGCATCGCACCATTTTCGAGGCGGTTGCCGCGCGCGATGCCGATCGCGCCGAAAGCGCCATGCGGGCTCATCTCGACTATGTGGCGCGCCGTTACAACGAAGTCATCGAGGCGCGCTCATGACCGGGTTCGCCATCATCGTGGAATTCCGCCTTAAGCCTGGGGTGCGCGCAGAATTCCGCCGGCTCATGGACGTCAATGCGCGCCTCACGGCGCGGACCGAGCCGGGCTGCCGGCGCTTCGACGTGGTCGAGCCGCGAGCGCAGCCGGACCGTGTCATGCTCTACGAGATCTATGACGATGAAGCCGCCTTCGAGGCGCACCTGAAGGCGGCGCATTTTCTCGACTTCGACGCAGCGAGCGCGCCGCTCGTCATCGACAAGACCATCATTCGCGGCGATCTCGTGTGCGAGGGCGGTGCTTCGACAGTAGGATAGGCAAGACAAGTCGGACTTCGCCGGCAGAGCGGAGCTGACAGATTGGGAGGAAAGCATGGCAGACCAGGGTCTCAAAGCCATGGCCGGCACGAGGGCGCCGAAACTCGGCACCCTCATCGTCGAATTCGCGACGCCGGGCATCGGACATATCCTGAAATCGGCGGGCTGCGATTTTGTGCTCTTCGACACCGAGCATTCCGGCTTCGGCTTTGAGACCATCAAGAGCGCCGTGCGCTATTTCGAGGCGGCAGCGCTTACCATGATCGTCCGCGTGCCGTCGCGCGAATATCATCACATCGCCCGCGCCCTGGATATGGGCGCCGAGGGGCTGATGCTCCCTATGGTCAGCAATGCCGACGAGGTCCGCCACATCGTCAACTCCATGAAATACCACCCTGGCGGCAATCGCGGCGTCGCGCTCCAGGTCGCGCACGACCGCTATCGCGCCGGGCCGACGGCCGACAAGCTGGCGGCAGCCAACAGCCGTACGACGCTGTTTTGCCAGATCGAGACCGCCGAGGGCGTCGAGAATGCCGAGGCGATCGCTGCCATCGACGGCGTCGATTGCCTGTGGGTCGGACATTTCGACCTGTCATCATCGCTCGGCGTCCCAGGCGAATTCGACCATCCCAAATTTCTCGCCGCCATCGAGACCGTCGTCGCGGCAACAAAGAAGCACAATAAGGCGCTCGGCCGGCTGGTGCCGACCACCCAGCTCGGTATCGACCTCTACAAGCAGGGCTTCGACTTCGTCTGCTATTCCGGCGACGTGTGGATTCTCCATTCGGCGCTTGAGGACGCGATCGGCAAGCTGCGCGCCGGCTGCAAATAGGAGGGCGACATGGCCGAAACCTTCCGCGTTGCCCTTTCGGGCGATTTCAAGAAGGCGGATGGCTCGCTGACTTATCCCGATTTCGACCTTGCTCCGCTAAGGGCAGCGCCGGGGGTAGAGGTAGAATTCCTCGAAATCTCCAACCCTCTTCGCGCCGAGCAGCTCGAAGATTTCGACGCGCTCATTCTGCTCATCCATCGCTTCGGGGCTGAGAGCATCCCAAAGAGCGGGCGGCTTGGCGTCGTCGCGCGCTTCGGCGTGGGCTATGACACCGTGGACGTGGACGCCTGCACCAAGGCCGGCATTGCGCTCGTGATTACGCCTGACGGCGTTCGCCGGCCCGTGGCGGTCTCGATCATCACGCTGATGCTGGCGCTGACGGGCAAGCTGATGGTGAAGGACCGGCTGACGCGGCAAGCGGCGGCGGGCTTTGCCCAGCGCTCCGAGCATATGGGCGTCGGGCTGGTCGGGCGCACCTTCGGCTCGCTCGGCATCGGCAATATCGGCGCCGAGACCTTCCGCCTCGCCAAGCCGTTTGACATGAAATTCATCGCGCATGATCCTTACGCCGATCCCAAAATCGCGGCCGAGCTGGGCATCGAAATGGTCGGGCTCGAAGATGTGTTCCGGCGCGCCGATATTCTCAGCGTCAACGTCCCGCTGTCGCCGGAGACGCGCCATCTCGTCAATGCGGAGCGCCTCGCGCTGATGCAGCCGACGGCCTATCTCATCAATACGGCGCGCGGGCCGCTTGTCGACCAGAAGGCGCTCACCGCCGCGCTGCAGGAGCGCCGCATCGCGGGAGCCGGCCTGGACGTGCTGGAGCAGGAGCCGCCGGATGCGGACGACCCGATCTTGGGGTTCGACAACGTCATCCTTGCCCCGCACGCGCTGTGCTGGACGGACCAATGCTTTGCGGGCAACGGCGCCGCCGATGTCGCGGCCGTCCTTGACGTTCAGCATGGCCGGGTGCCGCGCGGCGTGGTGAACCGCGACGTGCTCGGGTCGGAGGTCTGGAAGCGGCGGCTGGAAGCAAACACCAAGCGGTTCGGCGGGTGAGGGAGCGCGTGGGAGAAGGCGGCCAAGAGATTTGATCGATGCCAACGCGCTGATTGCGCGGGCGAAAAAGTGTCCGGTCGATGTGACCGGCAGGAAACCGGCGATAGAGACCGGAAACAACGTCCTCAGGGGAGGGTACTGCGTATGAACGATCGCGAAAGACGTGACTTCGAAGCCGGCCTTGCGGCCGAAGTCGATGATTGGCTGCAAGGCAAGCCCACCCGCCGCACGTTCATCAAGCGCTTCGGCCAGATGACCGGTATGATTGCCATGGCGGGCACCGGGCTGACGGCCTACACCGACTGGGCGCTCGCCGCCGCTTCGGTCGACCTCGCCGATCCGAGCAAGCCGCTCGGCAAGGCCCAGGCCGCCGCAATGAAGGCCTCCACCGAAGGCCCCGCCGATGGCTCCGCTTACCGGGCGGTGCAGGCCGCCAAGAAATATAGCGGCGTCACGCTCAGCATGACCTATGAGGCGGGCTTGCAGGCGCTCGACCCGCGCAATTTCTCAGGCCCCGTCTGGGAACAGCTGACCGGCATCAAGACCAATGTCGTCGAGCTCTCGCACCCGGATCAATATTCAAAGCCGGTCGCCGAACACATCGCCGGTTCAGGCGCCTATGACATCCTCGACATCGAACCGGCGTGGACCCCGTCGCTCGCCGATGGCGGCGTCATCGCTCCGCTCGACGACTACATCGCCAAATATCTCAACAAGGCCGATCTGGACGATTATCACCCGCTCTATAAGGCGCTGCCGACCTATAAGGGCAAAATCTGGGGCTTCTTCGACGATGGCGACATGTTCGCCCTGTATTACCGCAAGGACATCTTCGAAGATCCGAAGCTCAAGGAGGGGTACCAGAAGAAGTTCGGCAAGGCTCTTGAAGTCCCCAAGACCTGGGAGGACTACGCCCAGGTGGCGCAGTTCATCACCGACAACATGGCCCCGAAAGTCTATGGCGCCGGCCACTTCCGCAAGGCCGGAAGTCCGGGCAACCAATATGACTTCCTGCAGCAGTTCCGGGCCAATGGCGGCCAATTCTTCGATGGCTCGATGAAGGCGCAGCTCGCGTCCGATCAGGGTATCAAGACGCTAAACAACATGATCGCCGCCAATAAGGCGTCGATCCCCGGTAACAACGAACTCGACGCCGTGTCGCTCTGGGCCGCCTGGCTGCAAGGCAAGGTGGCGATGATGTATTCATGGCCACCGACCGGCCGCATGTCGGCGGGCTACTCGCAGAGCGACAAGGCCATCAACTTCATCCCGCAATCGACCATCGCGGGTAAGGTCGGCTATGCGGTGGTGCCGGGCAATCCGGAACATGCGACCGGCTATAACAAGGCGCTCGCGGCGGATTCGGCCAATCTCGACGCGGCCTATCTGTTCATGCAATGGGCGGTGTCGCCGCCGGTTTCGCTCGCCAGGGTGATGCTGCCCTATTCGCTCCGCGACCCGTATCGGCTGTCGCACTTCAAGTCGGATCTCTACGCGGATCTCTTCCCGACCGCGAAGGACTATCTGCGCAACCTCAACAACTCGGCCAATGTCGGGCTGCTCGATATGATCATGCCGGGTTGGCAGGACTACGCACTCTCGATCGACCGCATGTGCACGTCGGTCTGGGCTGGCACCGATCCTAAGACGGCCCTCGCGACCGCCGCCGCCGAATGGGACGCCACGACTGACCGGCTTGGCGTCGCGTCGCAGAAGGCGTTCTTCGAGGAGTATAAGAAGCTGCCCGGCTCCTCCGCCGATCATACGGTGGAGAAGATGGGCATGGCCGTGAAGCTCGACTGAGACAGCACCCTCTCCCATCAGGAGAGGGTGGGGGTGAGGGGTTACACCCTATCGAGAGGGTGTAACCCCTCACCCGGAATGCTGACACATTCCGACCTCTCCCGATGGGAGAGGTGATTACCGCTGCGGCAAACAGAGTCCTTAGCGGGAGAGACATTGTTGAGTGGTCTGGATGGCGGTGACGATCGACAGTACCGGCCTGGAGAAAGCGAGCGGCCGCGCTGTGCGGCGGGGCTCGGGCGTCTCCGAATGGAGCGACCGCAATTTCAAATGGCTGCTGGTCGCGCCTGCCGTCGTCCTCATTCTGGCGCTCTCGATCTATCCGCTGCTGTTTTCGGTCTGGGTCGCCTTCGTCAATTACGACTTCCAGATTCCGGGCCACGCTTTTGTCGGGCTGAAGAATTTCCAGCAGGTCGTCAGCGACCCGGTCGCGCGCTGGTCGCTCGCGGTGACGGCGATGCTTTCCATCGCCGATGTGACGATCGAGTTCCTGCTCGGCCTGGCCTTGGCGCTGGCGATGGTGAGGAATTTCCCCGGACGCGGCCTGATCATGTCGCTGCTGATCATTCCGCTGTTCATCAGCCCAGTAATCGTCGGGCAGATGTGGTCGCTGATCCTGCAGCGCCCGTTCGGCCCGACGAACTATCTGCTGAGCCAGATCGCCGGCCACGAGGTCACCATCAGCTGGCTCACCCAGAGCCCTTATGTCTATTTTTCGCTGATCATCGCCGATGTCTGGCAATGGACGCCGTTCATGTTCGTGATCCTGCTCGCCGGGCTGACCGCCATTCCGCCCAACCTCTACGAGGCGGCCGAACTCGACGGCGTCGATGACTGGCAGGCATTCTGGTCGATCACGCTTCCCCATCTGACGCCGATGATCACGCTCGCCATCACCTTCCGGCTGCTCGACGCGGTGAAGCTGTTCGATACGATCTTCATCATGACGGGCGGCGGACCGGGCACGAACACCTATTCGAACTCGTTCTATCTCTACACGCTTGGCTTTGCGCAGTTTCACCTGTCCAACGCCACCGCTGGCGCCTGGATATTCCTCATCATGACGCTGATCGTGGTCACGGTCCTGGTGCGCCGCCTGCTTAAACCGGAGGCGGTCTGATGGCCAGATCGATGTCCCGCCGCCGTCCGCCCATCGGGAGAATCCTGTTCCTTGCGCTGTTCATGGTGTTCCTGCTTGCGCCGCTCTACTGGCTCGCGATCACGTCGATCAAGCCAAGCGACGACTTCCTCGCCGTGCCGCCAGTCTGGTTCCCCGATAAGCCGACGCTCGGCCATTATACGGCGGCGCTGTTTGGCTATCGCGGACTGCAGGGGCTGCTGAACAGCCTCATAATCTCGCTATCCGCGACTGCGCTCTCGGCCTTTTTCGGCACGCTGATGGCGTACAGCTTCGCGCGCTTCAACACGGGCGGCGAGCATCTGTCTTTCTGGGTGCTTTCGCAGCGGTTTCTGCCGCCTATCGCGGTGGTTCTGCCGATTTTCCTCATCTACCGCTCGGTCGGGCTGACCGACACCCATCTGGGCATGATCCTCGCCTATACCGTGTTCACGTTGCCGGTGTCGGTGTGGATGATGTTCGCCTATTTCCGCCAATTGCCGCGATCCATGGAAGACGCCGCGCTCGTCGATGGCTGCTCGCGCTGGCAGGCGTTCTGGAGCGTCGCCGTGCCGCTCGCGCTGCCGGGCATCGCGGCTGCCGCCGTGTTTGCCTTCATCGCCTGTTGGACGGAGTTCTTCTTCGCGCTGATCCTCACCAGCCGCAATGCCTTCACCTTGCCGACCGTGTTCCGCGCTTTTCTCGGCTTCCAGGGCGCGCAATATGGCGAGGCGAGCGCGCTGGCAATCGTCTCGCTGGTGCCGTCCATTGGTCTCGGCATTCTCGTTCAGCGGCATCTCGTGCGCGGGCTGACGCTGGGAGCGGTGCGCGGATGAAAACGAGGGTGAGCCGCCGATGGCGAGCGTGAAGATCACTGGATTGCACAAACGCTATGGCGGGGTTCACGCCGTGCGCGGCATCGACCTGGACATTGCCGACGGCGAGTTCGCGGTTCTCGTCGGGCCGTCCGGCTGCGGCAAGAGCACGCTGCTCCGCGCTATCGCCGGACTTGAGGACATTAGCGAAGGCCAGATCGAGATCGGCGGCGAGGTCGTCAACGATGTCCGCCCGCGCGACCGGGACGTCGCCATGGTGTTCCAGGATTACGCGCTCTATCCGCACATGACCGCCGGGCGCAATATCGGCTTCGGCCTGAAGGCCCGCAAATTCCCCAAGGCCGAGATCGACCTGCGCGTCAGCCGCGCCGCCGCCATGCTTGGCATCACGCCGCTGCTGGGCCGCTATCCACGTCAGCTCTCCGGCGGTCAGCGCCAGCGCGTCGCGATCGGGCGCGCCATCGTCCGCAATCCGCAAGCCTTCCTGTTCGACGAACCGCTGTCCAATCTCGACGCCCAGCTTCGCGACGAAATGCGCGGCGAGATCAAGCGGCTGCATCAGGACATTTCGACGACGATGATCTACGTCACCCACGACCAGATTGAGGCGATGACGCTCGCCGACCGGATCGTGCTGATGCGCGACGGGGTCATCGAGCAGCATGGCGCGCCGCTCGACCTTTTCGAGAGGCCGGCAAGCCGCTTTGTTGCCGGGTTTCTCGGCTCGCCGCAAATGTCGTTTCTGCCGGGCAGGCTCGTCCGCGGCGCTGGCGGCAACGCGGTCAGGCTGGGCGAGGAAGGGCCGGCGCTGCCGCTGCCTGCCGGCCGCACGCTGAACGGCGCCGCCGACGGCACGCCCGTCCTGCTCGGCCTCAGGCCGGAGCACATGACACGCTCGCTCGGAACTCCCGCAGACGGGGCGGTGCGCTACGATGCCACCATCGAGCTGATCCAGCCGACGGGATCGCGCAGCTACGCCACGTTCAGCCTGGGCGGCAAGCCGGTGATGGCCGAATTGCAGGCCCACGACGTCAGCCGGCCCGGCGAGAAAATCCCGATCGACATCAATCTCTTGCGCGCCTCGCTCTTCGATGCCGCCTCGGAAAAGGCGATCTGATACCGCTGAGCGGCTCGTCTGACTCACGAAGAATCCCAGGACGCACGGATTGTGATTCCCTGTTTTATCGATTCGATGGAGGCGGGAATGGTGGCGCTTACAATATGAAAAGACCGAACTGCGGCTGTACTACGGCGCTTGGCGAAGTCCGAGAGCGATGCGCGGGTTTTGCGGCGCCTTCTGGCGATCGCCAATGCGCTCTCCAGCATGGACCGCAAGGCGTCGGCCGGCGGGCATGGACCGCCAGACGCTTCGGGACTGGATCCTCCGCTACAATGCGCACGGGCTTGAAGGCTTACGCGACCGCTGGAGCAAGGGCCGGCCGGGAGGCTTGAGCCAGAAGAGCAGGCCGAACTCGCCGCCATCATTCTTCGCGGCCCCGATCCTGAGACGGAGGGCGCTTGAGGATCTGGCGCGCATTTCACAGGACCGTTTCAGCAAATCGTTTCATCCAGCTTCCATGAGCCGGGTGGTGCGGCGGCTCGGTTTTTCCCGGCAAAAGGCCAGGCCAAGCCACCCCAAGAAAGACCCGGCCGAAGCAGAGGCCTTTAAAAAGAGCCCCGGCGCTGCTGAAAAACATTCAGTGGAGGCATAAAAGCAAGCGCATCCGTCTGTTTTTCCAAAGCCTGCCCTCGCGAAAGCAGGGGGTGAGGCGCGGATCGGCCAGAAAGGCCGTGTCTGCCACGTCTGGTGGAAGCGCGGCCAGCGGCCGCCAGGGCTTTGCGACAAGCGTTTCACCTTCGCCTATATCTTTGCAGCCGTCGAGCCGGGTAGCGGCACCAAGGAAAGGCCCGTCGCGGATCAGTCTGCGGCCGGCTTTTTTTTGTCCCTCGTTTTGCTATCGCGGCCTGCCAGCCGGACGCCTGGCCCTTCGCCGTTACTGTCAATGAAGATGATGCCGGCATCTTCAAGTGCGCGGCGGATCGCGGCCAACGTCGAATTATTCGTCGCGGCATAGCCTCTTTCAAATTGATTGACCGTTGTCGGGCTAATCTTGGCAGCCCTGGCCAAGTCCCGCAGGCTCCATTCTAAAGCGCCGCGCGCCATCCGGCTTTGCTCACGTGTGATGGTCATGCCGGAATAGTAATTTGACGCCAGGATTGATGCCACATACCGTAAATGCTACACTTGTACTATTAATGGTCTGACAGACCACTATAGGGCATTATGACGAACCCAAGTTTCAGTGACATAGCGAGACCTCCCCATGTTCCAAAAGCTCGAAGCCGAACTGACCCGCGCCCGCGCCCTGACGCAGAGCCTGCGCCAGGTGCTAGTCTGCGCCGAGGACGTGGAAGACAAAAGCCAACCTGTAGGCTGCGCAATTTTTCTGGCCTCGGAGCTCGACGAGCAGATCGAGCGTATAGAAAATGCTGCACGCGGCTGGACCGGATCCGGAGAAGGAGCAAACGACCACTGAAGAATCGAATCGAGGACGAAGACGAGGTACTCCCCACAACGCCCCGAAAATCGAACTCGGCGACATCGCCTGGCGTAGCGCGGCCGCAACACGCGCCGCAAGGGCAGGTCTCGGCGAGGAGCGGACGCTGTCGCGCCGAACGCTAAGAACCGACTGACTCGAGTCGTCTCGGAAGGGCTCATCCTCCAAAGCTGCCTCTCGGACATCTCCGTCCGGCAACCTTGCCTGGTCACCAGGGGCGGCGATGAAACAGCCGAAGCACAACGGCAATGCCATATTCGCGGCAGCGACTCATCAGTTTTTTCTCCATCGCTGGCGGCGCCAGGCGCCCGGTGGTCCTCGCTTCTTTCCCGACGTCGTGGTGACATTGGTGCATCGGCCGGAACTCCGTTTACCGGATCATTGGGACCCAAAAAGCGGGCGGCGAGCACCTCATCATTTAACGGAATTGGTACGAGCTTGATTGAAAGATCTTCTCCCCTCATGGAACTCCGTCTCTATCGCGCCGACTGCCGCCTCACGATCGGCGAGCGGGAGCGGATCGCCGATGCAGCCTTTCGCGATATTCATCACACTTTTATCGGAGAGCCCGGGCGCGTCGCGCAAGGCTTCGATGGCCAGGTGAAATACCGCTTCGTCGACGCCGGCGGTGTTCAGCGCGCGCAGATATACGGCTTCCTGAGTGGTGAGCTTAGCTTGCTGCGGATCGACATCAGACGGTTCGATGGCTTCCCGCCGATGGTTGAGCATTGGCGGCGAGTTCAAAAAGTCGCCGAGATAGTGGATGTCAGTTCCGGATACGCCGCATTCCGAAAAGACATCGCGCCACCTTCCGACCCAGCCGGCGATCCTGTTCCATTCCTGCCGCGCGTCCAGGAATGTTGGAATTATCTCAAGGAGGCGGGATATGTTGCAGGTTAATCGCCCGACGCTCTAGTTCAGATCGGTGTACTGGAGGAGCGGAAGATCGGACGGGAGAAGCTCTTCATCAATCCCGCGCTGCTTAGAGCGTCGGGCGATAAGTGTGAATCGTGAGATTCCCTTTTCTCGCGAACAGTGATTCCGTGGGGTCGGGAGGGACCTCATGGGCAAATCTGTTTCGTTGGATCTTCGGCTTCGAATGGTGCGCGGCATTGCCTCTGGCAAGTCGCGCCGCGCGGTAGCGGCCCAGTTCGAGGTGGCGCCCTCGACGGCTGTGCGGGTGCAAGCCCGCTTTGCGGCTACCGGTTCGGTTGATCCGGCTAGACAGGGGCGCCCCAAGGGCTCGGGCAAGCTTGGCTCGTATCGGGAAGCCGTTCTCGACAAGGTGAAGGCGCAGCCGGACATCACCATGCCGGATCTGGCGGCTTGGCTGGAGGCGGCGCACGGGGTGACGGCCGATCCCTCGAACCTGTCCAAGTTTCTGTGCCGGCACGGGTTCACCTATAAAAAAAACGCTGCTGGCATCGGAAAAAGAACGCGCTGACGTCAGGGTGGCCCGCCAGATGTGGTGCGACCGTCGCCAGCCTTTCATGCGCCGCCAACCGGCGCGGCTCGTCTTCATCGATGAGACCAGTGTAAAGACCAACATGACGCCCTTGCGTGGGCGCAGCCTGAAGGGAGCGCGGCTCATGGCCGATGCTCGCTTCGGCAAGTGGCGAACCCAAACCCTGGTCGCCGGCTTGCGCTGCGATGAGCTTGTTGCCCCCTGGATCATCGAGGGGGCCATGGATGGTCCCACTTTCGACATCTACATCCGCACGCAACTCGCGCCAAACCTCAGGCAGGGCGATGTGGTGATCCTGGACAATCTGAACGTCCATAAAAGTCCGCGTGCGGCACAGGCTCTGGCCGAGCGCGGCGCCTGGTTCCTGTTCCTGCCGAAATACTCTCCCGACCTCAATCCGATCGAAATGGCCTTCGCCAAGCTCAAGACCCTCTTGCGAAAAGCCAAGGCAAGAACCTATGACGCCCTTTGGCGCGCCGTCGGCGATATTTGCAACCTCTTCGAGCCCCAGGAATGTTGGAATTATCTCAAGGAGGCGGGATATGTTGCAGGTTAATCGCCCGACGCTCTAGGCTGCTGACGGAAAAAACCCACGGATAGGCAGCTGGACGGGCTTACCTACAATGGCCTGAGAAGCAGGCTGGGTTGCATGTCGGGGAGGTCAGCCGCCTCAAGCCCGGCTCGATCGACAGCAAGCGGATACTGATCTTCATCGAGAATGGCAAGGGCGGCGAGGACCGCTACTGGTGGATCGGATGGTAGCGATACAGGTGGGGGTGGTGCTTGGGGCGGTGCTGCTCATGCACCGGATGGCGGAAGCGGTGATGCTGCAGAAGGGCGTCGATTTCCTGCGGCAAGATGTGGACTCACTCATTTGACCCGGTCGCAAGACCTCTACGAAGCAGCGAGCAGGCGCGGCGATTAGCGTCCGTCAGCCCTCTTCCAGCCGGATCATCCGCCGTCCCATCTGATCCAGGAAGTGAGTCCGCAAACTGTCGACCAGGACGGCAATGAAGATGATGGTGGCGAGGACGATGGGATAAATGTACGGGTCGGCATTGATGATCACCAGCCCGTTTAGGACGGTCTGAATGAGAATTGCACCGAACACGGTCCCCAGGACGCCGCCGCGGCCGCCGAAAAGACTGGTTCCGCCGAGCACCGCCGCGGCGATCGCGGCGAATTCCTTCTGGATGGCAAAAGTTGGAGACACGGTACCGACCTGACTTGCGGACACCAACCCAGCGATGCCAGCGCAGAGCCCGCAGATCACATAGACGGAGAACAGGATCCCTTTGACATCGATGCCGGCCTTGGCAGCCCCCTCGGGATCCGCTCCCACAGCATAGATTTGCCGGCCAAATGTCGTTTGGTTGAGCGTGACCCACGCCGCGATAAGAACGATCAAAAAGGCCCACACCGAGATCGAAACGCCCAGCCAGGTCATCCTGCCGACTTCGAGCGTCGCTTTCTGCATGATAATCATCTGCGTGCCAGTGATGTAAAGCGCCAGGCCGCGCCCAATGAACAGCGTCGCCAATGTGGCAATGAACGCCGCGACGCGCAGCCGCGTCACCAGAAAGCCATTGACGGCGCCGAAGGCCGCGCCAACGAGACATACGGCCGGAAATGCAATCCAGATCGGGATGCCCACCATGTGGACCCCGAGCAGCGCCGCGCAGACGTACATCACCGCCCCCACCGAAAGATCGATGCCGGCGGTCAGCAAAACAAATGTCATCCCAATGCCAAGGATCCCGACATGGGCGGCCTGGATGACGATGTTGAGGAAGTTGCGCGGGTCGAAAAACCTGTCCGAGAGACTGGCGAATACGAACAGAATAATGGCGAACAGCAAGAGCGACGCGTTGCGCAGCGCGAAAAGGGCGAGTTGACGGATAAAGGGAGGGATCATGCCATGGCTCGCAAACCGTGGCCCATCGCGGATTCCAGGATGCGCTCCTGATTGAATGCCGATCTTGGATATTCGCCCGAGATCTCGCCGTTGCTCATGACCAGGATCCGGTCGCACATGCCGATGAGTTCCTCCATCTCGGAGGAAATCATCAGCACGCTCGACCCGTCCGCCACCAACCGGTTGATGATCTTATAGATTTCGTATTTGGCGCCGACATCGACACCCCTGGTCGGCTCGTCGAGAATGAACAAGACCGGCGAACGCATGAGCCATTTCGCCAACACCACCTTTTGCTGGTTCCCGCCGGAAAGATTGCGCGACAGCGCGGTCATGATGTCGGGGGTACTGATCTGCACTTTTTGGCTGATCGCCCTCGCGTCGGTCAGCAGCCGCTGGTCATCCAGCCAGCCGACTGGGCTCGCCGCGTAGCGCGCCAGACTGGGAAGCGCGACGGTGTCGAACACCGAGGCGCTCATCAGCAGCCCTTCGGCGCGCCGATCCTCCGTGAGGAAGGCCATGCCGCGTTCCATGCATTGCCCAGGATCGGGTGCCGCGATCAGTTCGCCCGACATGCGGATGGCGCCGCTTCGAAACGGATCGAGCCCAAACAGGATGCGGGCCGTTTCGGATCGGCCTGACCCCATCAAGCCGGCCAGACCCAGAACCTCTCCCTTGAGCACGTCGAAGCTGAGATCCTTGATGATCCCCGGCTGCGTCAGCCCCCTCACCTCCAGCACCGTTTCGTGTGATGGCGAGGCTTCGCGCGGGGGGAAGAGTTGGTCGATATTGCGGCCGACCATGAGCGCGATCATTCGCTCTATGCTCATTTGCGCGCGCGCGCCGCTGCCGACGAGTTCCCCATCGCGCAGCACCACGATCTCGTCGGCGAGCCGCATCACTTCGCCAAGGATGTGGCTGATGTAAATCATCGCGATCCCTTGCGATTTCAGGCGTCCGACGATCGCGAAAAGCCGGTCGATCTCGCGTTTGGTCAGCGAGGTGGTGGGCTCGTCGAAGATGATGATCCGCGCGTCGGTGTTGAGGGCCTTGGCGATTTCCACAAGCTGCCGCTCCCCCTGGCTGAGCTTGGCCACGATCGTCTGCGGCGCCTTGTCCAGCTCAACCGTCTTAAGCAGCTCCCGGGTGCGGCGCCGGATCTCCCGGCGGTTCATCAGCGGAAGAAAGCGATGCAGGCGGGGAAAGCCGCCGATGAAGACATTCTCCTCGATCGTCAAATTCTCGAAGAGGTTCAACTCCTGATGGATGAAGGCGATGCCGCTGGCGAGCGCGTCTTGAGGCCCGGCGGGGGCGTATTCGCGGCCGTCGAGCAAAATCCGCCCGGAATCCGGTTTGTGCACGCCGCCGAGTATGTTCATGGCGGTCGATTTGCCTGAGCCGTTCTCGCCGATCAGGCCGAGCACCTGGCCGGGTTCAAGCTCGAAGCTGAGGTTGTTCAGCACGCCCACCCCGAAAAAGCGCTTCGAGATGTGTTCGTATGAGAGCATCGGCATCGCGAACTCCGTTCATCGCCCGGCGAGGCGCGTGCGGGCGGCATCGATCACGGCGGCGAACAGGATGACCCCGCCCTTGATGGACAGCACCGCGAAAAGGGTAACCCCCATGAGCTTTAGACTGGTGTCCAAAACGACCAGGAACAGCACGCCGAACACTGTCCAGAGGATTTTGCCCCTGCCGCCAAACAGGCTCGTACCGCCGATTACCGCCGCGCCGACAATGTCGAGAAGAATATTGGCGCCGACAATGGGCGAGGCGCTTTCCAGCCGGCCGGTATAAAGCACCGCCGCGATCGCCGCGCATATGCCTGACAGCACGAACGTCAACAGCACCTGCCGGCCGACGCGCACTCCCGACGTCCTGGCGGCGCGAGGATTGATGCCGATAGCGAACAGCTGGCGGCCAAAGACCGTCCGGCTGAGCATCAGATGCGTGACGACCGCGACCGCCGCCGCTACCCAGAGCGCGTTCGGTATGCCGTGGAAATCGCCTTGTCCGATCGCCACGAATTCGCGCGGCAGGTTGGCGATGCTGGTGGTCTCGGAGCGGAGCGTCACGAACCAGATCGCCGCGCCGGAAAAAAACATCATGGTGGTCAGCGTGACCATGAAGGGCGGCATCCCAAGGCGGGTGATCGAGACGCCGTTGAGAAAGCCGATCAGCGCCCCCGTCGAGAGCATCGCCGCGATACCGGCCGGCATGGCCAAGTCGCTTCCGCCAAGCGGCCCTCCCGACCCCGTCATCACGCTGGCGCCGACAACGCCCGACATCGCGATGATCGAGGTCACCGATAGGTCGATGCCTGCGATGATGAGAACGAACGTCTGGCCGATAGCCACGACCAGGAGCGGCAGCATATCGGAGACGATGTTGCGCAGGCTTGCCGGAGACATAATCTGCGGCACGATCGGAATCATGATCAAGAAGTACGCAGCGGTCAGCAGGAGCACGAAATATTCGGATAGGATAAGCCGCTGCCAAAAATGCAGCGAGCGGCCGGATGCCATTGTTTTCGCGATGTCGGACAAGCTTCAGCTCATTGCTGACAGGAAGGGGCGTCAAGTCCCCTCAGCCGCTGCTTTGGCGGCTTAGCCCTTGGCAGCGGCCGAAACACGTTCCGGATTAGCTTATTTTTTTGGGTTTTTCTTGAGCCACTGGGTGTAGCCCCACATGCGTTCCTTGACCTGGTCGAGATTGGCCTGGGTGATCGCGAAGCCCGGATCGCGGATGATCTTTGGCGGCTTTGCGCCACTGTTCATTTGGTCGATGGCATCGGCGGCGGCGGTCGCTTCAAAGAACAAGTCCTGGACGCCATCGGCATCCAGATATTTGCTCTGGAGCAGATTATAGGCGCCCGAATCGCCGTCGAAGCCGCCAAGGATCACATGCTTCTCTTGGCCGATGGGGTGCCATTTGTCGAGCGGCGTGAGCACCTGCTCGATCAATGGAAACATGAAGTCCGACGAGGCGAAAACGAAATTGATGTCGGGGTTCGCCTGCATCGCGTTGGTCAATCCGGCGAACGCCTTGTCGGCGTTCCATTCCGTTGGAATGCGTGCCACCACTTCGACGACGTCCTTGGCGCCATCCACGGCATCGAAGAAGCCGTCGCGCCGGCCAAGCGCGTTGACGTCGCCAAGATCGCCGATCAGGATCGCCGCCTTGTACTTTTTCTTCGTCTTGCGCGCCTCATCGATCATGTGCTGAACGGTCGCCTTGGTGATGGCGCGGTTGTCGGCCACGACCGCCGGCGAATAGGCATCGCTGTCGGCCGGCTGCCTATTGAAATGCACCATCGGAACGTTGGCGGCGTTGGCGGCGCGGATCGCCGGGATGACGCCATTGGCGTCGGTCGGGAAGATGATGATGCCATTGACCCCTTTCGCGATCATGGCCTTGACCTGCTCCAGCTGGACGTTCTGGTCCCGGTTGGAGATCTGTTGGATCATCTCGTAGCCGCGCTTTTTGAGATCGCCTCCGATCGCCTCCATTCCCGCGACCAGGAACTCCGAGGTCAGCCCGTCGAACATCACAGCGATGGTCTTGGTCTCCGCGGCCCGGGCGGGCGCCCCGGCGCTTCCGGCCGCCAGCCCGGCGGCGATAAGGGCGCTCGCGGTGAAGCGACGCGTCATACTTGTGAATGAGAACCGCCATGGACGAGAGCTCATCGAATTCCTCCCCTTGATTGACCGATAATCCAGGCGCCGGAAAAACGGTTCGCGGCTCTCAATCAGATAGGGATCGGCCACGATCCGGTCAGGCGTCCCGCCTTCGGGATAGTCAGTATACCAGTTATGATATCGAGGGCAAGGCACACTGCTTATTAACAGACAACTCCGATCCCATCGGCAGCAACGGCCCGCTATGTCCTTTGTAGGTGTGAGAATATCCGGCGGCGCCGTCCTCGGTTTTCGGTTATGCGTTCCAGGCCTGAACGATCCTCTGGGTGGTGATGTTGCCGGCTTTCAGTTCCGCCATGGCAGAACAGAACACACGGGCGCCATCCGGATAGGAAAGAGATTTGCATCTTCGACCTCTCCATCGCTTATCGTTGCCCAGCCATTCCTTCCAATCTGATGGCACCTGAAATTGTGGTCCGGTCAGCACCCACAGCTTTGGGCGCTCAAAACCTGCGAGACGTCGCGTTCCATGTTGGCGCTCAGGCCGATCAAGGCACCAGGTCCGCCGCGATCATTGTTTGGTGAGATCGTTGCCGACAGGCTTGACTCTGCAACAATCGGTGACGACTTCCTGAGCAAGGTCCAGCCACGGAGGAATAACAATGACCACCTACCGTAAAACCCCCGACGCGCTGTCGGTGCTGTCCCCGGAACAATACCGTGTCACGCAGGAAAGCGGCACCGAGATGCCAGGAACCGGCGAATATCTCGAGAATAAAGAGCCGGGCATCTATGTCGATATCGTCTCGGGCGAACCGCTCTTTGCCTCGTCCGACAAATATAAATCGGGCTGCGGCTGGCCGAGCTTTACCAAGCCGATCGAGCCGGCCAACATCAATGAATTGCGCGACATGACGCGCGGTATGGTGCGCACTGAGGTGCGTTCGACGCATGGCGATAGCCATCTCGGCCATGTCTTCGAGGACGGGCCGAAGGATCGCGGCGGCCTGCGCTACTGCATAAATTCGGCCTCGCTGTGTTTCATTCATCGCGACGACATGGAGGCCGAAGGTTACGGCGCTTATCTTGACAAGTGGAGGATATTTGATGACTGAACACCGTGCCGTCCTGGCCGGCGGCTGTTTCTGGGGCATGCAGGATCTGATCCGGCGGCAGCCCGGTGTCATTACGACACGCGTGGGTTATACTGGCGGCGAAGTTCCGAATGCGACCTACCGCAATCACGGCAACCACGCCGAGGCAATCGAGATCACCTTCGATCCGGCCAAGACCAGTTTTCGCAACCTGCTGGAGTTCTTCTTCCAGATCCACGACCCCACCACCCGCAATCGCCAGGGCAACGATGTCGGGGCAAGCTACCGCTCGGCCATCTTCTACACCGATGAGGAGCAGAAGCGCGTCGCCTTGGACACCATCGCCGATGTCGAGGCCTCAGGCTTGTGGCCGGGCAAGGTGGTGACCGAGGTCGTGCCGGTGAGCGATTTCTGGCAGGCCGAACCCGAGCACCAGGACTATCTGGAGAGGATGCCGCACGGCTATACCTGCCATTTCGTCCGGCCCGGCTGGAAGCTCCCGCACAGGGCGGCAGCGGCGGAATAAGGCGCTTCATTACGGTGCCCCCGGTCATTCGGATCCGCGGTCTGATGAAGACGTTTGGGTCGGTCGTCCCCAAAGGCATGGGACGGATCTTCGACCAGCAGGTGCGGAGCCTGTTGGCGAGGCCATGCGGAACTGGAGCGGATCATCCTGCCCCTGCTCGACGCCTGGCGCGACATGTGGGCGCAGACGGCGAAGCTGAGCCGGCAAGTTGTCGTCATGGTACGGTAGAGTACGCAGCGCCGGCTGCTCACCTCGATCCCCGGTGTGGGGGCGATGATCGCCGCCTTCGCGGCGGCGATCGCGGATCCGGGCACCTTCACCACGTCGCGCTCGGTGGGCGCCTTGGTTGGCCTGACACCCAGGCGCTATCAGTCCGGCGAAGTCGATTATGACGGCCATATATCGCGCCGCGGCGACCACTATCTTGCGCGGTCCGTTGTATGAGGCTGCGACGGTGATCCTCACACGCGCGATAGCGACAGCACATTGCGCCGCTGGGGGCTGAAACTCAGAGCGAGAATCGGCTTCAAGCGGGCGGCCGTGGCACTGGCACGCAAATGCGAGCCTCGGCTCCGAGGCTGTGCGGGAGTACGGCGCGAAGGCTGTGGGGGTCCTCGTCCGCCGGACAGGCAGGGCGCGGCTCGTCAGCTTCAGGCGACGAACTGCCCCTCGCGCCACGACGGGAGCGCTACCGGCAGGCCCAAAAGCCTCCCATGTCGAAGTGAAAATGGTCGGCATGCGCTTTATTGTAGTCGGGACCAAGCGCGACGTTGAAAACCTGGCAGGCGCCTTGATGAACGTCTCTCAGGAAGGCCGCTTTTTGAGGCTCCCTGTCGTTGCTCCAGTCTTTTCCCACCGAAATTCGGGTGCCGTCGGCAAGGATGAACGCGGCGATATCGATGGCATTGGCGCGCGCGTGTTCGCTGAGCCTGCTGCTGTTGTGGACGTTACGGCAGGCATAAGTACCGAGGTGCTCGACCCTGGCGACAGGCTGGTTGAAGTGCTTTTTTGCGGCTTGCTGCAGTGTGTTATGACGAAAGATTTCCCAGCCTGCCGCCAGAGCGCAAGACGCCATGAAGCTGTGATTGAAGGTAACGCCGGCCGTAGACACCTGCACCACGTTTACCAACGGGCATTCGCCGCCGGGTTTGTCGTCAAGCGGGCGAAACGCAATATCGGTTCGGCGCAGCGCTTGCAGACAAAGGCCCGAGTTGTGCCTGATGCGGTAGATTTTGTAGAGGGTAACCAAATTGGGTGGGGCGGTCAGATCGAGTGGCGCCCATGGGGTGTACTGAGACGGTACCAGACCGCCCCAGAGAGCGTAACCCATGGCTAGCATTACGAAAAGCAGTATAGTTGCAGTCCGTCGCATTCTGAAGCGGTAGGGGTGCGATGTGTATTGGAATTTGATGTGGGGGTTCTCCGGCGGGCTGAAGATAGCGCATCAAGCGGCGAGGTCAACGGACAGATCTGTCGCCTGAGCCCACGCGTGTCTTCCAGCTCTCGCCGACGCCGCCTGTGCCGACGAATGCGCCGAACATCATGGCCGCAGATTTCGTTGCGGGCTAGGGAACCCTGCTCGCCGTTTTGACCGCATGCGGCGAGAAGGAGCCGCTGGCGTGATCGGTCGAGAGGCGGGTTCGCCGTGAGGTGACTTCACCAAGCAGACACTCAACTCTGATCCACCACAACCCAAGTCGAAGCAGCACCCCGCCGAGGCCACCCCGGCGGACACCTGTCTGGGGAGAGGAGAGGGAGCAGACGCCGCCCCAGAACCTCCTCCGCCGCAGGTGCTGAGCGGCACCCCACCTCAGTAACCAACGGTGAACCGCTGGCGGGAATAGGCGGGCTGTTCCAGTTCGTTGACCATCGCAACCGCGAAGTCCTCAAACGAGATGGTGCTGTTGCCCTTCTCATCGGCCAGGAGCTGATCGCCGCCGAGCCGAAACGTGCCCGTGCGCTCGCCGGGCATGAAGATGGCCCACGGCGACAGGAAGGTCCAGTCAAGCTCCGGCTCGGCTCGCATGGCGTCCAGGAATGCGGCACCCGCAAGCGCTTCATCTCGGTATTGCGCCGGAAAGGCTGGCGCGTCCACGAGCCTCTGGCCGGGTGCGATCTCCAGACGGCCCGCGCCGCCCACCACACGATAGCGCGGCACGCTTGCGGCTTTCACAGCTTCGATCAGAATGCGCGGGTTGCTGCTCGCGAACGGCACGGCGCTGATGACAGCGTCATGCGCAGTGAGCGCCACGATGAGCTCGGCCTTGCCGTTCACGTCGGCGCGTTTCGCGATGACGCCAATTTGTGCCGGGACGCGATCGGGGTTGCGGGCCAGGGCGGTGACGCTATGGCCGCGCCGAACGAGTTGGGCGAGTAGACGCGAACCGGCATTTCCGGTGGTGCCGATAAGGGCGATTTTCATGATGCATTCCTAGTCGGTTTCAGATAGAACCTAAATATCTGCAAGGAGCCTTGCTGCCAAGAAGGAACCTTGAGGTGCGTTGATTACCCCGGAGACACTGCCATGGATGGGACACAGCTGCCGAATCCCTATTCTGCGGATTGCCCGACGCGTCTGGTCCTCGATCGCGTTGCCGACAAGTGGACGGTGCTGGTTCTCGGCCTGCTCGGGAACGGGCCGGTGCGGTTCAATCGGCTGCGGCGGGCGGTTGAAGGTCTGTCGCAGAAGGTGCTGGCGCAGACGCTGCGAGGACTGGAGCGGGATGGCCTTATCACGCGCGCGGCCTTTCCCACGGTCCCGGTGACAGTTGAATACGCCCTGACCCCGCTTGGCCGGACCTCGGCCGCGGCCGTGGCGCCTCTTCGGGTCTGGGCAGAGGACCACATAGAGGAGGTGGTGTGCGCTCAGCAGGCTTATGACGCACGCGGCGGAAATGGGCTGTAGCCATACGGCCTAGAGCGTCGGGCGATTAACCTGCAACATATCCCGCCTCCTTGAGATAATTCCAACATTCCTTGGGCTCGAAGAGGTTGCAAATATCGCCGACGGCGCGCCAAAGGGCGTCATAGGTTCTTGCCTTGGCTTTTCGCAAGAGGGTCTTGAGCTTGGCGAAGGCCATTTCGATCGGATTGAGGTCGGGAGAGTATTTCGGCAGGAACAGGAACCAGGCGCCGCGCTCGGCCAGAGCCTGTGCCGCACGCGGACTTTTATGGACGGTCAGATTGTCCAGGATCACCACATCGCCCTGCCTGAGGTTTGGCGCGAGTTGCGTGCGGATGTAGATGTCGAAAGTGGGACCATCCATGGCCCCCTCGATGATCCAGGGGGCAACGAGCTCATCGCAGCGCAAGCCGGCGACCAGGGTTTGGGTTCGCCACTTGCCGAAGCGAGCATCGGCCATGAGCCGCGCTCCCTTCAGGCTGCGCCCACGCAAGGGCGTCATGTTGGTCTTTACACTGGTCTCATCGATGAAGACGAGCCGCGCCGGTTGGCGGCGCATGAAAGGCTGGCGACGGTCGCACCACATCTGGCGGGCCCCCCTGACGTCAGCGCGTTCTTTTTCCGATGCCAGCAGCGTTTTTTTTATAGGTGAACCCGTGCCGGCACAGAAACTTGGACAGGTTCGAGGGATCGGCCGTCACCCCGTGCGCCGCCTCCAGCCAAGCCGCCAGATCCGGCATGGTGATGTCCGGCTGCGCCTTCACCTTGTCGAGAACGGCTTCCCGATACGAGCCAAGCTTGCCCGAGCCCTTGGGGCGCCCCTGTCTAGCCGGATCAACCGAACCGGTAGCCGCAAAGCGGGCTTGCACCCGCACAGCCGTCGAGGGCGCCACCTCGAACTGGGCCGCTACCGCGCGGCGCGACTTGCCAGAGGCAATGCCGCGCACCATTCGAAGCCGAAGATCCAACGAAACAGATTTGCCCATGAGGTCCCTCCCGACCCCACGGAATCACTGTTCGCGAGAAAAGGGAATCTCACAATTCACACTTCTCGCCCGACGCTTTAAGGCGTCAACGCGACGGGCCTGCCGGGTATCAGCGCCACCAGCCTTTCCGCCAGCCCTAGGGCACTGAAGGCGGTGGCAACGTCGGCCGGGCTCTCGGTGAAATGCGCCCAGCCATCATTATGGACCGCAACGATCCGGGCCGCTGGGAAAGCGTGCGCGGTGGCGATCACGTCGTTGTTGTCCATCGTCAGGTGAAAGGGACCACGCGGCTCGGCCGATCCGGCAAAGGCAATCACCAGCTTTGGGGTAAAGCGTTGCGCGACCTCTGCCACACCGTCATACAGTGTCGCCGGTCACATAGATGGCATCGCCGGGCCGGTCGACGCCGACGAGAAAGCCCGCCACGTCGCCGGCGATCGGCTCGATGCCGACCGGGCCGTGGCGCGCCGGCGTTGCGGTGATGAACAGCGCACGGCCCGCCTCACCCGTCAGCGTTGCCGTCTCGAAAGGGGCAAGTCCTGTCTGTCGCGCCCTTGCCCAGCCGTTCGCCGCCAATCGGGGTGGTGAAGGTCGTCCTGGCGCGGGTAAGAAACGCGCGACCGGAATGATCGAGATTGTCGAGATGCTGATCGTGGCTGAGCAGCACGGCATCGACCTCGCCCACCTGTTCTACGGACAAAGCCGGACCGAAGCGCTTCTCCAAACGCACCGGGCCGGCCGTATAGTGACCGGGAGCATCGAATGTCGGGTCGGTAAGAAGGCGAAACCCGCCGACCTCGATCAGAACGGTCGGCCCGCCGATCAGCGTCAATCTCATTTCAACTCCGGCCATGATGCTCTCCCTGGACCCGCAAACATGATGGGTAGGAATAGCCCGTTGGGGGCGCCGCGAAAATTCGCTATTCCTGTGCAATGGCTGATCGTTTTCGCACAGGGGTGGATTGGGAGGACGTCCGCTTCTTTGCCGCCCTGGCGCGGCATGGAAGCTTGTCGGCGGCCGCGCGTGCGCTGGCTGTCAATCACGCGACGGTGGCACGCCGGGTGGCTGGCCTGGAGCGGGCGCTTGGCGTGGCCCTGATGGAAAGGCGCCCGGACGGCTGCAAGCTCACTCAAGCGGGGCGCAGCGCCTTGCAGGCGGCCTCAGCCATGCAGGATTCAGCCGACATTCTGCGGAGGATCGGCAATGCGCCGGCAGTTGCCGGCCTCGTGCGCATCACCGCGACGCCATCCTTTGCCGAAGGGTTCCTGATCGCGCGCCTCAACGTGTTCCGCGAACAACATCCTGATATCGACATCGAACTGATCAACGACACCCGCACCGTCAGCCTGTCGCGGCGCGAGGCCGACCTGGCCATCCGCCTCGGCCGCCCCTCCGACAGCGAGCTGATTGCCCGGAGAGTGGCGACGCTCCGCTTCGGCTTCTACGCCACACCGGCCTGGAAAGAGCGCCTCGCCGCAGGCGCGGAACCGATCCTTATCGGCTTCGACGAGACGAACGCCCACCGGCTAGAAGCGGTCTGGCTTGCGCGCCATTTCGGGGGGACGCGCTTTGCCTTCCGCTGCAACAGTCAAATATCCCAGGTTAAGGCCGCAAGCGAGGGCTATGGCGTGGCCATGCTCCCGCATTTCCTTGCCTGTGAAGCGTCAAGAGGTTGTTCCCGGTGATGGGGAGGCGGGCGATGGGCGGCTTGCTTCCGAGGCTAGCATGGGGGCGGTGCCAATTGTAGCGGTGCAGCCATCGCGGCAGTTCGGCTCGGCGCTGGTCTGAGGTGTCGAATGCGGTGGCGTAGGCCCATTCGCGCAGCGCGCTCTGGATGAAGCGCTCGGCTTTACCGTTGGTCTGCGGCGTATAGGGCTTGGTGCGGATGTGCTTGATGCCGAGCCGGCGGCATGCCTTGCCGAATGCGCGAGATCGATAGCAACTGCCATTGTCGGTCATGACGCGGGCGATATTTACCCCAAGACGATAGTAATACTGGACGGCAGCTTCCAGGAAGTCGACGGCGCTGGCCTGTTTTTCATCAGGCAGGATCTGACTGAAGGCGACGCGGGAATGGTCGTCTATGGCAACATGGACGAACTCCCAGCCGGGCGCTGTGCCGTTGCCTCTTTGGTTGGATTGGCCAGAGCGATTACCGGTGATGCGGTGGCCTATTGCATTGAAACGGCCGAGTTTTTTTATGTCGATGTGGATGATCTCGCCCGGCGTTTTGCGCTCGTAACGCGGCCTCGGCTCGGCAGGCTCGATCGCTGACAGCAGGCTCAGGCCGCGGCGTCTGAGGATGCGGCTGACTGTCGCCTGCGATAGGTCGAACTCGGCTGCGATAGCGGCTTGGGTGCGGCGCTGCCGGCGTAGGACCTCGACGGCATCGCATGTTGCAAGTGGCGTTTGGCTCGGCAGGGAATGGGGTCTGGACGAGCGGTCGCGCAGACCCGCAAGGCCCTCGATGCGGAACCGGCGAACCCACTTGCCGACGGTCTTGGGCGATGTATTGAAGCGCCCGGCTGCGTCGACCTTGGTCATACCATTGTCCACGACAGCTCGAACCATTGCCTCTCGACCGCGAGGCGTGAGGCGGGCATTCTGGTGTACGTCCATTCGGTTCTCCGAGAATCAGTCGTGTTTGGCGACATCAACTGACCTCCTCAGGACCGAATGGACAACCTCCTGAAAGTTCACATCTAGGTCACCGACTCATAAGTTCGCAGCCAGATGCGCAATGAGGCGAGCTTAACGCTTGCCAGGAAATTGTCATCACGCTTGTCGTATCGCGTGGCGACAGCACGGAAGTGTTTGAGTTGTTGAAAAATCGCTCGACGAGGTTTCGATATCGATAAAGCCATGCCGAAAATGCTGGACGGTTCTTGCGGTTAGGCATGAGCCTGATGTTGCCCCAGGCATCGCGCTCGGTGAGCGCCTCGCGCAGCGCGTCGGAATCATAGGCGCGGTCTGCCAGCAAGATTTGCCCAGCCCGAACTGTCCCTAACATGTCCTCGGCTGAGCGTCCATCATGCGCCTGTCCTTCGGTCAGCTTCAGCGCGATCGGTCGGCCTTCGGCATCGACCAGTGCATGAATCTTGGTCGTCAGGCCGCCGCGTGAGCGACCCATGCAACGGGATCGGAGGGCTTTTTTTGACCGTTGGCCGCATGCTGGTGCACACGGATCGAGGAGCTGTCGATCATCTGGATGTCACCATCGTAAGCTTCTGAAACAGCTTTTAAAAGGTGATCCCAGACACCAGCCTTGCGCCAACGGTTGAATCGGTTCACGCAGGTGGTATGAGGACCGTAACGTGCCGGAATATCGGCCCAGGGCGCACCCGTACGAAGCCCGCCAGAAGATCCCATTCAGCACCCGGCGATCATCCACGCGCGGAACGCCCCGCAGCTTGTTCGGAAGTAGCGGTTCAATAACAGACCACTCGAAATCCGTCAGATCAAAGCGAGCCATTCATCCCTCCATCGCTGAAGAGACAGAATCACTGTTCGATGAATTTGTGAATCCCGTTTATAGGTATGTGACCTAGCATTACAGTTGCATTTTTGATTTCAGATGCGCGCGCTGAGCAGCGGCCTGATGGGCTCGTCGCCAGAGTGACCATGCGATGATGCGGACAGGTCGATTGCGCCGTTGGGCCAGTTTTGTAGCGATGCGGCGGATTTCCTGGACCGGCCAGCGGATCAGTGCCTGGTCTTGCGGCGCATCATTTTTGGGGGCGGCATGGCGTTCGCGTGATGGCGGATGGTCGCCATCACGGCGAAGGCAAGCATGACGAGCGACACATGCCGATGCCATCCGTGCCAGGAGCGAGTTTCATTATGGTCGAGGCCAAGCTCGGTCTTGGCTGTCTCGAAACTGTCCTCGATAGCCCAACGGTGGCCCTCAATGCCGACCAGGGTTTCTATGGCGGTTCCGGCTAGGCACCACGTCGAGAAGAAGGCCAGATCGCCATCGACGATGTTGCGCCGGATCAGGAGGCCGCGCGTCCACAGACCAGTATGGCTGCAACCATAGTCGGCGGCATCGAGATTGGCCAGTTCCAGATAGGCCCAGTCATGGAGGCGTTTCCCCTTGGTGCCTTCGCCCGCCGACAGGCACGTCCAGTCCGATGCCGGCAGATCTTGCGCGATCGCACCCGCCGTTCCGGCAATTGGCCTGGCCTTGCCCCATGAATGGACGCTGTGATCCGAACTCACGCCCAGGACATACCCCTTTCCGGCGCGTCGCAGCACGGTTTCGACGGCTCCAACGCCATAGACACTGTCGGCGGCCACCCAGCCGAATGGCACCTTCGCTGCAATCGTCCGCTCGATCATGGCACAGGCAAGAGCGGGCTTGGTGGCAAAGCCGATCTTGGCAGGAACGTGCGCCGCGTCCATGCAGGCGGGATCGTCCGTCCACGCCTTCGGCAGATAGAGCGCCCTGTCGATAAAGGCGTGGCCGTGGCGCGACACATAGCAGCCGAAGACGCCGATCTGGCAGTTGGTGATCTTGCCCGCCGACCCGGTATATTGCCCGCCGACGCCGCAAGAAGCCTTGCCCTGCTTGAGGAACCCAGTCTCATCAATCACAAGCACCGCGTCGTCATCGGCCAGCGTTTCGAGCGCATAATCAAGCACGATATCGCGCAGATCGTCGGCATTCCACCGGCCTCGCCCTAAAATGGCCTGTTGCCGCCACGGGCCGGGATCGCCTGCCGCTTCCGCCCGCATCCAGCCCGTCTTGCGGCGCTCATCGCCAAGCAAACCGTCGAGAAAAAGCCCCGCTGACGCAGCAACACGCTCCTGCGTGAACAGAGAACGCAGACGCGCCTTCACGTCCCACAGCGACGACGCCCAAAGTTCCAGCGTCGCCTCGATCGATGCTCCCGCCATCCATGACCTCCAAATCATGGTTACCCATGGATTCAGAGCCGCAGAAAAAATGCAACTGTAATGCTAGAGCATTTTCCAGCGAAGTGGATCCCGGTTCGCGTCGCGAAAATGCGACAAAACAAAGAGTTAGAGCCCCGCTCCGATTGAATCGGAGCGGAAAAGGCTCTAGCCGAGTTTTGTGCGGCAGACCTTGCGTGCGATATCGATGAACGCCCGCAGCTTCGGCGTTTCTGATGCATAGCGTGGAAAATAGAGGAACAACCCCGGCTCCTCGATGCTGGCTTCAGGCAGAACGCGCTTTAGCTGGCCGGCGCGCAGATCCTCACGGACAAGCGGCTCGAACAGATAGGCGATGCCAACCCCGCGCAGCGCCAATTCTCGGGCATAGAGCGAATCGGTCACGCGGACGGTACCACTCACCGAGACGGCCAGCTCGCGTCCATCATCTTTCAGATCCCAGGCATAGACGGCATCGGATGACAATAAGCGATAGCCGATGCAGTTATGTGCCGCGAGATCGGCGATCGCCCCTGGCGCGCCGCGCGCAGCGAGATAGGTTGGGGCGGCGACCATGATGGCCTCGAACGGTTGCGTCAGGCGTACCGCGACCATATCCTGCGCGATCATCTCACCGAGGCGCACCCCGGCGTCGAAGCCGCTCGCCACGATGTCGACGAGGCCATCATCCGCGGTCACTTCGACGGTGAGATCGGGATAGAGCCGGGTCGTCTCCATGACCACCGATGTGATCGCAAGCGGCAGCGCCGCGCGCGGCGCATTAAGCCGAAGCACCCCGGCAACCTGTCCCTTGGCGGCGCGCACCTGATCGACGCTCTCCTCCATCGCCCTGAGCGCCGGGCCGATCGCAGCGATGAAGCTCGCGCCTGCCTCGGTCAGGGCGACACTGCGCGTGGTGCGCACAAAGAGGGGCTGGCCAAGCCGGTCCTCGACCGCCTTCACGGCATGGCTGACCGCCGACGGGCTCATGTTCAGGGCCGCTGCCGCCGAGGCGAAGCCGCCGCGGCGAGCGACCGCAAGCACGATGGGGAAATGCGGGAGGAGATCGCGATCCATTCCTGCATCATATCGAATGCCCAAGTCGATTTGAACGGCCTAGTTTCGCAATAACGGCGCTGCCAGATTGAGAGACATCACATGGAGTTCTGACCACAAGGAGAGAGACGATGACCGCCAAAACCTGGTTCATCACCGGCGCATCTTCCGGCTTCGGACGCGCGTTTGCAGAGCATGCCGTCGCAAGAGGCCACAATGTTGTGGCTACCGCCCGGCAGACGGCTGCCCTGCAGGATCTGGCCACCGCAGAGCCGGACCGCGTGCTGGTTGTCGCGGTCGACGTCACGCGGGCCGGTCAGGCTCAGGCCGCAATTGACGCCGCGACCGCCCGGTTCGGCCGCATTGACGTGGTGATCAACAACGCCGGATACGGGCTGGTGGGCGCCTTCGAGGAGACATCCGACAGCGAGTTGCGCGCCATCATGGAAACCAATTTCTTCGGCGCGATGCATGTCACGCGCGCGGTTCTGCCCATTCTGCGGGCGCAGAGGAGCGGCGCCATCGTCAACATGTCCAGCCTTGGCGGACAGCTCTCCTTTGCCGGCTTCAGCGCCTATTCGGCGACCAAATTCGCGATCGAGGGCATCAGCGAGGCGCTCGCCCAGGAGATGACGCCCTTCGGCGTCAAGGTGCTGATCGTCGAGCCCGGTCAGTTCCGCACCAATCTGGCCGGTGGTGGCATGCGCCACATGCCCGTCATAGAGGCCTATCGCGACGTCGTGGGCGGCACGCGCGACGTCGCTCGTGACATGCATGGCACGCAGGAGGGTGACCCGCGCAAGGCCGCAGCGGCGATCGAGGCCGCGCTCGAGGCGCCGAACACGCCGCTTCGGCTGCAATTGGGCGCCGATGCCGTCGATATGGTGCGAACCCATGGCGAGACGCTGTTGCGCGATCTCGCGGCATGGGAGGGGCTTGTCAAGAGTACGGGCTTCGACGCCGCCAACGCATGACGCCGGCCCGCGATCCTTTACAGGAGTTTGACATGCAAAAAGGCAAACTAAGCGGAAAAGTGGCCCTCGTTACCGGGGCCTCCTCCGGAATCGGCGAGGCAACGGCGCTGGCGCTCGCCGCGGAAGGTGCTTGCATCGCCATTGCGGCCCGACGCGCAGATCGGCTGACGTCGCTCGCCGAGCGGATCCGTCAGCTTGGCGGCGACGCCCTGCCGATCGAGACCGACATTGCAGACGAAACCCAAGTTTCAGGCCTGATGACGCGGACCCTCCAGCACTTCGGCCGGTTAGACGTGCTACTAGCCGTCGCCGGCGTGGGCGTCGCCGCGCCGTTCCAGAGCACAACCACCACCGAGTACCGGCAGATGGTCGACGTCAACGTCCTGGGGCTACTCTATTCCATCAATGCGGCCCTGCCGCCAATGAAACGGCAAGGCGCCGGCCATATCGTCATTATCTCGTCCGGCACCGGACGCTACATCCATCCCTCCGTGGTTTATTCGGGGACCAAGCATGCGGCCAGCGCCATTGGCGAGGCGCTGCGCCGCGAGGTCTGCGGGGACGGTATTCGGGTGACGGTGATCGAGCCCGGCGCCGTCAAGACCGAGTTCGTGTCACAAATGCGAGCCGATGTCCGCGAAGCCGTCGCGCGCCGGCTCGGCGACATGGAGCAGCTTGAGAGCGAAGATGTGGCTGCCGCGATCCTTTACGCAATCACGCAGCCGTCGAGGATCAACGTCAACATCCTCACACTCTACCCCGCAAAACAAGCTTCTTAGCCGGTCGTCAGTCGCCCACAACCGAGGCGGCCTCCGGAGCTGAACGGATTGCGGCAGGCCTTCGCCAGTGTTCCATAATGCGCGGCTTTGACTGCAGCAAGAACCGAGGTCAGCGTTGAACGCCGCGGTTTGCTGCGGGAGGCAGCATGGTCGCCCTGTCCAGCAAGCTCGGTGCGCTGAACCCGGTGCGGGACGACGAGCGTACCTTGCGCGTTTACCTCCCACGAGAGAAAGGCGTCTCGACCGCCGAACTCTATGACGACGACGGCGTAACGCCGCGCTGGCGCGAGGGCGCAGGGCGGCTGCTCCGTTTGGAACTCAACTCGGATGCAAAAAGCCGCGCCACGCTTTCGGCTATGAGCGCCGGCAACTATCGTCCCGCCTACAGCAGGATGAATGTCGAGCCAATTGGCGGTGGTGCAGCGATCGAGCAGTCCCATCAGCCAGGGACCATCACCATGATGGACCATTCCGCCGCGCCCGCCCTCGCGAATGGCCTTGAGCAAGCCGGGCACCTCATTCCGGTTTTTGGCCAGAATATGGAACAAATCTTCCGGTATCGTGACGACAGGCGTGCCCAGCACTTCGAACAGAGGTGGTCCCGGTTGTTCGGACAGTTTTTCCGGGCACCGCCGTCGTAAATTTCAGCCAGCGCCAGAGGCCGGCGGGCATGCCCGCGGGTAGCGTAGCGGGTGTGGTGGGAAATTGAAGGTTGCGTAGTCTCCGGGTGTTCAACCCAAAATGATTCCGGCGTTGAAGCGCCGGTGGAGACCACGCTATGCCAAGCAATATCATAAACCTCGCGCAGCAGCAGCCGGCGGCGACGGCGACCGCCCAGCTTTTTGAGAACTGGTTCGATCCGATTGAAACCGCTGTGCGCGACCGTGTACATGGTTTCATCCAGGCGATGATCGAGGCGGAACTCGACGAGGCGCTTTCGCGGACACGCTATGTCCGGCACGCCAAAGCTTGTCCTGGTTCGGGATCGGAGACGCCGGATGGCGAAACCGACGGTGACGGTCCGCTCTGCGGCCACCGTCACGGTCATCGCTCTCGGTCGCTGATGGAAACTTTTGGCGAAGTCGAGATCCGCGTCCCTCGCGCCCGGATAGAGGCGCCCAACGGCAAGACGACGGAATGGCGTAGCAATGTCCTGCCTGTCTACCAGCGGCGCACGAAAGCCGCCGACGCGCTGATTGCCGGCGCCTATCTGGCCGGGACCAACACGCGTCGGGTCCGGCGTGCGCTTGCCGCGCTGTTTGGCGGCGCCGTGAGCAAAGATACTGTCAGCCGGGTCTGGCGGAAGGTGAAGACCGACTGGGAAGGCTGGAACCAGCGCTCGCTGGCCGATGAGCCGATTGTTCGCCTGATCCTGGACGGAACCGTCGTGCGCGTCCGCCTCGACAAGAAGGCCACCACGATTTGCCTCCTCGTCGTGCTCGGTATCCGCGCGGACGGCCAGAAAGTGTTGCTGGCCGTGAAGAATATGGGCGGCGAGACGGCGCAGGCCTGGCGCGTCGTGCTCGACGATCTCATCAAGCGCGGCCTGCGCAGGCCTGAATTCCTCATCGTCGATGGCGGTTCGGGGCTTGAGCGGGCGCTTGCCGAACTCTGGAGCGATGTGCCCACCCAGCGCTGCACCGTGCATAAGCACCGCAATCTGCTTGCCCATGCACCCGAACGGCTGCGCGAGGAGGTCTCGGCGGATTACAACGACATGATCTATGCCGCCTCGGCGGCGGAAATCGAGGGGAAACGCAAGGCGTTCCTGCGCAAATGGCGGCTGCGCTGCCAGGCCGTCGCTGAGTGCCTGGAGGAGGCCGGCGACCGACTGTTCACCTTCACCAAATTGCCGGACTGCCAATGGAAAAGCGCGCGCACGACCAACGCAATCGAACGGCTGCACGAGGAATTCAAGCGCCGGATCAAGACGCAAACCGTGCTGCCCTCGGCGGAAACCGCGGCCATGATGTTCTGGGCGCTGGTTGCCTCCGGACAGATCAGTATGCGCAAAATCGATGGCTGGAAGACCCTCGCCGTGAAGCCGGCCGATCTGTCCATTGACCTCGCCGCCTGATCCGCTACCTTCAACCCGCCGGAAACTGCGCCAAATCAAATTCCAACACACTTCGCGACGCTACCTGCCCGCCATCCCGCACCCGCTTGGCGAACCGCCGCAAACTCTGAGACGTGAAATCTTCTCGAAGCACTATCGCGGCCGTCATTCGCATCCCCCCAGCACCAATGACCAGGGTGAATCACGATTTGCCCTTCGCTGGGAATCTTTAAAATGAGTCTAATTCACAGGGACTTGATATTACTCCTGTGTCAGGAGGATCGCTCGCTTTTGATTGCGGCACGGGCAATTGCCGCAAAAAATGCGAATCCAACGCTGAAGAGACCTGGCCATGCAACGAGGAGCAGCACGGATAGAAAACTGCTGCTTGTCGCGAATACCGTGATGCTGGCCGGTGGAGCAGAGAGTGCTTGCAAGGCGCAGACGATGACAGCCATTTCTGTCAGGAATACAAGACGTTCGGTGCTCCACCATGGATCCTTACGCATCGATCCATGTGCAACGCGTTGAACCGCGCTGGCCGTTGATTCGATTGCTGCATCTGAGGTGGCTACGAAACCTATAGCAATAGCCAGATCCGCGAGCGCAATTGTCGTCGCCAGCGAGAGGCCGATGACGATCTCGTCAGAAGATGTGCTCGATACGTGTGGCGGATCGGAATGACTGTTAATTTGCCCGGCATGTAACAACCAGACAGTGCATAGACCTAGGATGAGGACAGCCACAAACTGTCGACCAGCGACCACAAGCCCACCTCTGAACAAGCGTTGCTTCATGCAGTGTGCTCCGACCCAATGTGGGGTGGCGTCCCATTGATGGCGTCCATGACTGTCAGCAAGCCCCTAAGAATCTCGATCGGAGCGGGCGGACATCCGATGACGTGAAGATCAACCGGGATCACCGCGGAAACTGGACCAACGCAGGCTTTACTGCCAGCGAAGATGCCGCAACCGCGGGCGCAGTCACCCACGGCGATAACCCATTTCGGATCTGGCATCGCCAGGTAGGTGCGCTCCAGCGCCACCTTCATGTTCCAGGTCACGGGCCCCGTTACCAGCAGCACATCGGCATGGCGGGGCGAGGCGACGAATTTCAGCCCGAAGCGCTCGATATCGTAAACCGGATTGCTCAGCGCATGGATCTCCAGTTCGCAGCCGTTGCAGGATCCGGCATCGACCTCGCGAACGGCGAGCGAGCGTCCAAGCCGCCGCCGCGCCCGTTCAGCCAGCGAGCGGGCAGCTTCCGCCAGCATATCCGGGCTGTCATTCGGCCGGTCCGTCACCGCGGTCCCTTTGAGCAAGGCATACAGGAGAAGTCTGTTCATGGCAGGCCTCAGATGTCGTGACCCGAATAGGAGCAGTTGAACGATTTGTTGCACACGGGGAAATCGGCAACGATATTGCCTTCGATGGCTGCTTCGAGAAGCGGCCACTGGAACCATGACGCGTCACGCGCGTGGAGGTGCGCGATTTTCCCCAGTTCGTCGAGGCGAACGGTGACGAAGACATCGCCCCGGAAGGCCTCGACAAGCGCGGCACTTTCGCCGACGACCGGCGCGAAGTTTTCCGTGCGGACCGGGCCCGGCTGCAACTGATCGAGCAGCTGACGGATCATGGCGATGCTTTGTGCGACCTCTTCGGCGCGGATCCAGACGCGGGCGTCGACATCGCCCTGCTGACGAACCGGCACCTTGAATTGGAGGGTATCATAGGGCGCGTAGGCTATGTCACGGCGGCTGTCGAAGTCACGTCCGGCAGCGCGGCCGACATAGCCGCCAGCCGCGAACCGCTGGGCAAGATCGGCATGCACGATTCCGGTTGTTACGGTGCGGTCCTGCATCGACGGTAAATCGTCATAGATGCGAAGAACCGTCGCGAATTTGCGTTCGCACTCTTGCAGCAACTGCCGGATCTCTCCGGGTGCGTCGTTGCCAAGGTCGACGGCAACACCTCCTGGCACGACGGCGTCCATCATCATGCGGTGTCCAAAACAGCGATGTGCGGTTTGCAGAATCCGCTCGCGTATCAAGGTGCATTGGGCATGGATCGCAACCGCACTGACATCATTGCAAACCGCGCCGAAATCGTTGACATGGTGGGAAATCCGTTCGAGTTCCGCCATGATCCCACGCAGGATCTGCGCGCGCTGGGGTATCGCAACATCGCAGGCGGCTTCCACGGCGCGAGCAAAAGCGAAAGCGTAGGCGACCGTACTATCGCCGGAAACGCGTCCGGCGATACGCGCCGCGTCGATGATGGATCTGCCCTTGCAAAGCGCTTCGATGCCCTTGTGGGTGTATCCAAGGCGCTCCTCCAGACGCACGACCGTCTCGCCATTGGCGGTGAAGCGAAAGTGTCCGGGCTCGATAATACCTGCGTGGACCGGACCGACTGGGATCTGGTGCAAGCCTTCGCCCTCGACGGGGAGGAAGCGGTAGGCTTCGCTGCTGCGCGCGCCGGCCTGTTCCGGCGCGCCATTTGCCGGCCAGGCACCATGATCGAGCCATGGCCGATCATCGTGCAGTCCTACCGGCACGATGCCATAGAGGTCGCGCATTGCCCGCTCGAGCCGGATTGCGGGGGCATGCACGCGGCCGATCGACGGGTAGCTGCCACCCTCTGCACATGAGAGCGACACGATCGCCCGCGTAGTAGCGCGGTCCCGGCTAAGCAGAGCCATCCGCACGCGATCGGCGTCGATCCAGAGTGCCGTAAGATCGTGAAGCCCTTCGGCGCATGCACGGCCAAGTTCATTCCATTCTCGTTCGGTGACGTCAGCCCGGAGAAATCCATCCCGGTCGGCGGCGCGACCCGAGACGATCTTCGACAGCTCGCTCATGGTGGAATCCATCATCCCAGGAACTCCGCTGCGCGCTGAAACCAGGATACGAGAACGTTAGGCAGGTAAAGACCGGCGATCAGGACAATAAAGAGATGGAGGACAAATGGAAACGAAGATGCCCTGACCGGATCCGATGGTTCGCTCGGCGTCCCGAACAGCATACCTTGCAAACGCAACAGCAGCGCACCAAAAGCCACCATGAGGCCGAATGCCGGCAATGGAGCGAGCCATGGTTCGCGCGCGAAGGTCGTCGTGAGGATAAGAAACTCACTCATGAAGACGCCGAAAGGCGGCAGCCCGGCAATAGCGAGGACGCCAAGGCCGAGCCCCAAGGCAAGGCCAGGATGCGTCACGCTCAGCCCGTTGATGCCGGCGATGCGTTGCGTTCCCTTGGCCTGGACGACGTGGCCGACGGCGAAGAAAATCGCCGACTTGGTCAGACTATGCATCGTCATGTGCAGGAGCCCGGCGAAATTGGCGAGCGGTCCGCCCATACCGAAGGCGAAGGTGATCAAACCCATATGCTCGATCGACGAATAGGCGAAGAGCCGTTTGATGTCCCGCCGCTGATAGAGCATGAACGCCGCGAAAATCAGTGAGACCAGGCCCATGACGACCAGGATCGGCCCCGGCCGCATGGCCAGCGGATTTGCGGCAATCAGCATCTTGAAACGCAGGAGGGCGTAGAGCGCGACGTTCAGGAGAAGTCCCGAAAGCACCGCGCTGATCGGCGTCGGCCCCTCTGAGTGCGCATCGGGGAGCCAGGCGTGAAGCGGCGCGAGCCCGACCTTCGTTCCGTAGCCGACAAGCAGGAAAACGAAGGAGAGATTGAGCAACGCGACGTCAAGCTTGCCGGCGTTCGCATGCAGCAGGTTCCACGACATGGCCGGAAGCCCCTCACCAAGAGCCGCCTGACCGGCGAGATAGGCGAGGATCGTTCCGAAGAAGGCCAGGGATATGCCGACACTGCCGAGAATGAAATATTTCCACGCCGCTTCGAGGGCCTCAGGCGTCCGATAAAGGCCGACCATGACGACGGTGATGAGTGTCGCCAGTTCCAGGCCCACCCAGAGCAAGCCGATATTATTTGAAAGCAGCGCGACATTCATCGCGCCGATCATCGCCTGATACATGGCGTGATAAAAACGGATCGACGGCGATGTGATTCGTCCGATCTCGATCTCATGCCCGATATAGCTGGCACTGAACCAGGCGGCGGTGAAACCAACCAGGGTGTTGAGAATGATGAAGACGATATTGAAGTCGTCCACGATCAGATAGTCGTTTAGTCCGCGCTCGATCCGAAGCAGGTTGAGGCCGGCCAGCATTGTAAGAAAAGACGCCAGCACGTTCAGGCCTGCCGTCAACCGATAACCAGGCAACATCACCAGCACCGCCGCGGAAATGAACGGTATCGCGATGACCGCATAGACATATGGATTCATCGCCCGTCTCCTCGAACGCGTTCGAGCGCGACGACATCGACGGTATCGAAGCGTTCGCGAATGCGGAAAACGAACACGGCGAACACGAACAGGGCGATCAGCACGGAAAATGCGACGCTGATCTCGACGACGAGCGGCATGCCGCGCGCGCCCGTGGCCGCCAGAATAAGGCCGTTCTCGATCGACATGAAGCCGATAATCTGAGTGACGGCGTTGCGCCGCGTAATCATCATCAGCATGCCGAGCAGAATGATTGCGAGCGCGATCGCAAGCCCCTCACGCGCGAGCGATGGCGCCGCTGCGGTTGCCTTCAGGACCAGCATCAGCGACAGGGCCGTGATCCCCAGCCCAATCAGCATCGTTCGGCCGACGCCGACGACCTGTTCCACATCCCGATGAATACCCAGTCGAAAGATCATGCGGTGGAGCGCCATCGGGATGACGATGCCTTTCAAGCCCAATGCGAGCGCCGATGTGATGTAGAGATGCGGCCTGTCCTGCACCCATGCCTCCCATGCCACGGCGATCGAAAGCACAATGGCCTGAACCGCGAACGCTCGGAGCACGGCCAGAACGCGGTCCTGATAGATGAGCGCGAAGCTGACGACCAGCATCAGGCCGGCGAGAAAATGCGAAACGTCGTAAGCCTGGTTCATCCCAGCAGCTCCTGGGTCAAGAAGGAGAGCAGGATGGCGAGAAAGGAAAAGATGAGCGCCACGCCGAGAAATTCGCTGACGCGGAAAACACGCATTTTTGCAATGCTGACCTCCCATATGCCGAGCATGACGGCGCCGATCGAGATCTTGCCGACAAAGAACAGGGCGCCTTTCAGCCATGCCAGGAGACCGCCATCCGCAGGCGCCATGCCGAATGGCACGAACAGACAGGCGAGCAGCGATAGATAAGCGACGAGCTTCAGCTGGCTGGCCGCTTCGAGCATGGCGAGATGCCGCCCCGAATATTCGAGCACCATCGCTTCATGCACCATGGTCAACTCCAGATGCGTCGCCGGATTATCGACCGGAATGCGGGCGTTCTCCGCCAGTGCGACGATCACCAGGGACAAGAGCGCGAATGCTAGGGAGACGCGTAGGGCGAGGGCGTGATCGAGAAAAAAATCTGCAACTTCCGGTAGCTGCGTGGTGCCTGCGGCCAGCGACATGGTGAGGACCACCAAGAGCATCGCCGGTTCGGCGAGCGTTGCGATCATCATTTCCCGCGACGCGCCGATCCCGCCAAAGCTGGTCCCGACATCCATGGCCGCCAATGCGAGCAGCGCCCGCGCGGCGCCGAGAATTGCGACCACCGCGATCACGTCGCCCGCCCAGTTGAACATCAGGCCGGAGGCAAATGTCGGGATGAGAGCGGCGGCGACCCAGGTCAGGGCGAAGATGAGATAGGGCGCAGTGCCGAACAGCCACGAAGCGTTCTCCGCGACCACCGCCTCCTTACGGATGAGCTTGAGCAGGTCCAAATAGGCTTGCGCCAGCGGCGGCCCCTGGCGGCGCATCAATCGAGCCTTGGCGATGCGAGTGATGCCGGTGATCGCCGGCGCGATCAGCAGCACCAGCACCATCTGCGCGCACTGTCCGGCCAGGAGAATGAAAGTATCGATCATCACGTCCGCACCGCGGTCACCAGCAGAAGAACAATCAAGGCGAGGTACATTAAGACGAGATAGCGCCGGATGGTGAGAAACTGCAGCGCATTCAGCCTGAGTGCTGTGGCCAGGATGAGTGCGGCCGGAGCCGCATAAAGCGCCTGCCAGATGTGGTCCGACATGACGACGATGAGGCTCGCCGGCCGCATGTCGCCCGGGGCCGGCATATCGACCCGTTCACGCGCGGAGAAGACGGTCGAGCCAAAGATGCGGCGCACGGGTTGTGAAAAGCTCGACGCCGTATACTGGGTTGCGGGCGAAGGATCGGGGAAGCCGCAATCCCAGGCCGGCGCGCGGCGCGTCCGCCGGTTCGAGGCCCAATGAACCAAAAGCGTCGTCAGCGTTGCGGACATCGCGACGAAGAGGGCGATTGTCGGGGCGTCATAGGTGCTGCGACCCGTATCGAAGGCGACGAGCGAAAGCGGCGTGGGACCAGTGCCGATGCCCGGAATAGTGTTGCCGACAAGCTGCTGGAGGACGGGACCGATGCCGGACGCCATCAATGCTCCGCATAGTCCTCCGGCCACGCACAGGGCAGCGAGAAAGCCCATTGCGATCAATTGCACCAGCGGTACTTCATGGGCAACGGCAGCTTCGGTGCTGCGGGGGCGCCCCAGGAATACGACACCGTAGACCCTGACAAAACAAGCGACCGCCAATGCCGCGGCGAGCGCGAGCAATCCGCCGACGACCGGCGAAAGGAATCTGAGGATCGGTTCGGAAAATGCCGGCCCGGCCAGAACCGCCTGAAACAACAGCCATTCCGAGACGAAGCCATTCAGCGGCGGCAATGCAGAGATGGCGAGCGAACCGATCAGGAAGAGAACCGCCGTCCGTGGCATGCCATGGATCAGCCCGCCCAGTCCGTCGAGATCACGGCGGCCGGTCGCGTGCAACACGGCACCGGCACCGAGAAAGAGCAGCGATTTGAACCAGGAGTGATTGATCACATGCAGCAGTGCCGCGGCCATCGAAACCGCCGCGGCGGCCTTGAGGCCCGTCGCCAGGAAAGCGAGCGCGAGGCCGATCCCGACATAGATGATCCCGACATTCTCGACCGTCGAATAGGCGAGGACCCGTTTGAGATCGTTCTCGACGACCGCATAGAGCAGGGCGCCGACCGCCGTTGCCGCACCGAGAATGATGAAGGGCACGGACCACCACCAGGCCGGCTCTCCGAGCAAGTCAAAGACAACGCGAAGCAGTCCGTAGATCGCGACCTTGGTCATCACCCCGCTCATGAGCGCGGAGACGTGGCTCGCCGCGGCCGGGTGGGCGAGTGGCAGCCATGCATGCAATGGCATGATGCCGGCCTTGGAGCCAGTTCCGATTAGAACCGCGCCCAGAACGAGCCCGATGACGAGCGGGTCCAGTTTGGCGGCGCGGATCGTTTCGAAATCGTAGCCGCCGCTCGGGCCTGCCATGCCTCCGAACGCGAACAGCAGGGCGACCGTGCCGATGCCGGCCATGACAATATAGATATGAGCGGCCCGGCGCGCCTCCGCATCCTCATGGCGTGCAAGAACAAGCATCCAAGACGTCACCGACATCAGCTCCCAGAAGAACAGGAATCCGAATGCGTCGTCGGCCAACAACACAGCGTTCATCGCGGCGCCGAAAGCAGGAAAGAAGCACTCCACCCGCGGCGATAATTCCTTTTTGCTGTCCAATCCCAGCCCATAAAGCGACGCCGCAATGACACCGAGATTGACGACAATGCCGAAAAAGGCGCTCAGCGCATCGAACCGGAACCTCAATCCAATGGTCGGCAGGCCAAGAGGTAGCTGCGCTGTGGCGATCGTCCCCGTCAGCATCACCATCAAATCCGTGGCCAGGCCCAGCGACGCCGCTGCAATGCAGATCGGATAAGCCATAATAAGCCCACGCCGCTGAAACAGCGCTGCAATGATGGCGGCGGCGGCGAAGAGACTGTCGGCGATCGCCATCAGGTGGAGCGGATGACCCGGATCAATCATTCCCTGACGGGTCCTTCAGTCTCACGCCCCTTCCGCCGACATAGAGGAGTTCGACGCCGGCGCGGTTCAAGGCTTCGATAACCTTGGTTAGGGTATCGACATTGCCGCGCACGGTGCCCTCGCTGGCCTCCATCCGCTGAATTGTCGGCAACGAAACGCCGGACAAATCGGCAAGTGTTTTCTGGTCGATCCCCAGCAGCGCACGGGCCGCCCTGAGCTGTCCCGCAGTGATCAATGAAAGGCGCTCCCTGTTTCATGATTGGCAAGCTATTAAACATCGGAAATCACTTTCAAAACATCATATTTAGTGGTTAGTTGCTGAATATTGAGTGTTTGTGTCCTCATCAGCACGCTCGGCGGGAAGCCCGTGGCGAAAGGCGCCGCGATGGCCGCTTTGCCTGGGAGGGCAGTGTCAGAGGAACCGGCACTTGAGCGCTTGGCCGGAAATTCGTAGTCTTCCGACATGCCCACCAACCCGGTCCGCTATTTCAAAACCTCGCCCGAGATTTGTCCGTCTTGCGGTGATGTTATATGTTCGGTTTCCCCTCTCGCTGCGCAATGTTGAGGATCTGCTTCACGAACGCGGGATCGATGTGAACCATGAGACGGTGCAATATTGGTGGAACCGTTTTGGTCCGATCTTTGCGGCCGATGGCCTGCATCCTCCTCCTCGATCGAAGGTACGCGCACTACGTCGCAGACATGTCGCTCCCCGCGATCCACCGCGATCAATGCGCGCAAAAGAGCCAGGGCATCGATCCGATCGGTCTTGACGCGGCGTGCGCGGCGATTGACCTGAATGCTCGCCGGATCGAGAACGCGGCACTCGATGCCAAATTTGGCTAAGGCCCGCGCCAGCCAAAAGCCGTCATACCCGGCCTCGTAACAAGCCAGGATCCGGTTATCATCACAGGCGGCAGCGCGCAGCCTGGCGACCAGTTCCATGAGTTTGCCGCCTGTGATGCGATGAATACTCGGCCGATCGCGGTTCGGAACGGCAATGCCGAGCACCCCAGGTCTTTTTGCTCAATTCAATCGATGCGTACACGGCCTTCCGGGATGGGTCGCTTTCGATTTCCAAAGCCATCGCCAAAACTCCTCCAGATTGATGAAGACGGCAATCGTAGCAAGGGTTCGATCGGCCGCTCTCATAGGATCTTTTTAGAAGATCGCTCATCTCGTCATCCGGCACTCTGAGTTTGGTAATGGTAGCGTTGGTATCTCGGGCGTTGGAAGCGTCGACGGCTCGGCGTGTGCTGGGAACAGGGTCGTTTACGCGGTCGACACGAGGTGGTCGCCGCAGGATGGCGTTCGGGGGAGTGGGATCTTCCTATGCTCGTTGCGCAGTCTGCCAGCTGTGCCCTGTCCGGCCTGATCGACTGGTGGCTGGCCGCGGTCTTCATCGCCGGGGGCATTGCCGGCGGGCTCCTCGGCGCGCGAGCCGCCAAGCAGCTTTCCACGGCCTTGTCGCTGTGCTCGGGGTGTATGATCATGACGCTGACCGGCATGGCCGGCGCGCGAAGCTATATGACGGTCAGCGGCGACGTTCAGCCTGGGCGGACCTGATAACCCTGCAGGATCTTGATGTAGTTGGCGCGCTCATAAGCCTCGGGATTATCGATCATACCTTGGGAGAGCAGCCCGCGAATACGTGAGACCGATTCCATATCGCGCCGCCCAAGCCACTCCGCCAGCCCATCGACAAGCCCGCGCATGTGCCCGACGCCATGTTCCAGCAGCGCCGATGTGGTCATCACCACGTCCGCGCCCGCCAGCAGATATTTCACCACGTCGTCGACGGTATACACGCCGGTGGTTGCTGCGAGCGACGCCTTGATCCGCCCGTGCAGAACCGCGATCCATAACAGGGGCAGACGCATATCCGCTGACCGGCTGAGGTCGAGATCGTTGGAAATTTTCAGCCGTACGACGTCGATATCCGGCTGGTAGAACCGGTTGAACAACACGAGGCCGTCAGCGCCCGCCTCCGTCAATTTCATTGCCATGTACCCTGGCGCGCTGAAATAGGGGCCGACCTTGACGGCCACCGGGATCGTCACGCGGCCTTTCACGATGCTGACGATGTCGAGATAGCGCTGCTCGGCATCGTGACCGGAGAGCCAGATGTCGGTCGGGACGAAGTAGATGTTCAGCTCCAGCGCGCTGGCGCCGGCCTCCTGAAGCTGCGTTGCGTATTCGGCCCAGCCCTCCTCGCTGGCAGCGTTGAGGCTGGCAATGACCGGGATCGCCACCGCCTGCCGCGCGGCGCGGATGAGTTCAAGATACTGCTCCGAGTCCACACGGTAGCGGTCCGAGGTCGGGAGATAGCTCGCGGCCTCGGGCGAGATCATCATGCCGGCGCTGGTAACGCTGTCGTGGCGACGCCCCTCCGCATCGATCTGCTCGGCGAAGATGGACGGCAGCACCACGGCGCCGGCACCGTAATCCTCTAGCGCGCGAATATTGCCGATATCGCCGTTAAGCGGCGAGGCCGACGCGACCAGCGGGCTCGATAAAACGAGGCGCATATAGCTCGTGGTCATGTCCATCTCAGGCTTCCCTTGATCGAGGTGGCGAGCGATGGCGTGCCCTCGCCGCGCATCTCCCGGCGCGCGGGCGGATCGCAGCGGCGGGACCGAAAATCACCGGTGCTGTGACCGTGGTCGGGCCAAGCCCGGCGACCAGCAGAATTTCCTGGATCATGGCTGTTGCTCACCCTTGGCGCAGGCGCAATGACTGACTTCATCACCCACGCTAGCCCGCCGGCAAGAACGCTGCATTGATGAAGATCAAATGCGCAAGTGTCCGCACCGGCTTTGACATGGCGCAAGGACTCACCGCGCAGGATCGCAGATAATTCCAAATTGCCAATGACAGCTCGGGGATTCACAGATGCTTCGACCAATGCTTCTCTTTGTTCTCGGTCTCGCTCTCGGCCTTGCGACAGCTCAGGCTCGGGAGTTCACCAGCACGCAGCGCGGATTTGACTATGCCGAGAAGAATTGTTCCGAATGCCACGCCGTCGAGAAGGGGGGCGGGTTCTCGGCAGAGCCGCGTGCGCCCACCTTTCAGTTCCTCGCCGACACGCCCGGCGTAAGCTGGATCGCCTTGACCGCCTGGCTGCAGAGGTCCCATGAAAACATGCCAGACTTCATCATCCCACCGCGCCATCGCGAGGACCTCATCGCTTATATCTTGAGCCTGAAGGAGAGCGGCAGGCGCCGTTAAGGCCGCGTGGCCAGAATACCCTCTGTCCGGGCGGGGAACACGCTGCCCAGCAGGAAGAAGACCTCGTTCCCAAGCCAAGTTGCGATGCGCTTGAAAGACATCTCAGACGGCGTCGATAACTCGCTTGAGCTTGCCGGTAACCGTTTCGGCGATCATATTGAGCGCCGGATTTCCAACATGCTGCATGGATATCGCCGGGTCGATGGCGGCGACTTCGATCTTGCCGCCTCCCAGATCCTGTACGATCACATTGCACGGCAACATGATGCCGATCTTATCGTCGGCCGTCAGCGCCTCGTGCGCCAGCGGCGGATTACATGCACCCAATATCCGATACTCTCGGAAATCGATGTCGAGGTTTTTCTTCATCGTTGCTTTGACATCGATGTCGGTCAGCACGCCAAACCCTCCATTTTGAGGGCCTCAATGACGCGATCGACAATGGCGGGGAAGCCTCCATTCACGATCTTCGCTATATAATATGTACGCATCCGGTCAGGGACCGGGTGGGCGACCTATCAGGCGGCCTGAACCTGCGTCGGCTGCTGACGTAGTGCTTTCCAGTTCCACGGCAGTAGCTCGGCGATGCGCTGGGCCGGATGGTCGGCGATGCGGGTAAGGACATCCGCGAGCCAGGCGCGCGGGTCGACATCATTCAGCCGACATGTCTCAATGAGGGTGTAAAACACCGCGGCGCGTTGCCCGCCGGAATCGCTGCCGCAGAACGTCCAGTTCCGCCTTCCGACAGCACTGCCGCGCACGGAGCGTTCGGCCGCATTGTTCGTCATGCAGATGCGGCCGTCATCGAGGAAGCGCGCAAAGATTGCCCATCGCTTCAGGCCGTAATTCATCGCCTTGGCGATCGGATTATTCGAGGACAGTTTCTTGCGTTCCTCGCGCAACCATTCTTCGAGCGCGTCCAGGAGAGGCTTGGATCGCTCGCGGCGGACGGCCAGACGCTGCTCGGCCGATTTTCCGTTGATCTCGCGCTCGATCGAGAACAACTCGTCGATGCGGCGCACGGCTTCGATCGCGATCGGCGCTTTCCGCAGCCGCGCCAGCTCAAAAAACTTGCGCCGGAAATGCGCCCAGCATGCCGCTTCGGTGACCGGTCCTGGCTGGCGGTTTTGCACGTAGAGGCCGTTGAAGCCGGAATAGGCGTCAGCCTGCATTATGCCGGTGTAGGTCGCGAGCTGCCGCTCCGGATGCTCACCTTCACGATTGGGCGAGTAGTAGAACATCGCGGCTGGAGCCGCTTTGCCGGCAAACGGACGGTCGTCCCGGAGGTGGGTCCATACGCGCCCGATTTGACACTTATGCTTGGCCAGCACCGGCACTGTCGTATCGTCGACATGAATGCGCTCGCCGGCATGGACATGCGTCTCGATCGCGTCCCTGATCGGCATCAGCGTCGCTGCCGTAGAACCAACCCAGTCGGCCATGGTCGAGACATCGAGATCAATGCCTTCATCGGCGTGGATGTCGCTCTGGCGGTTGAGCGGCTGATGCGCCCGGTATTTGCCGAACACGATCTCGGCCAGCAGGTTCGGCCCAGCGCGGCCGCGCGCAATCGGATGCGACGGCGCCGGAGCCTGGACGATCGTATCGCATTTGCGGCAGGCGACCTTCTCGCGCACATGCACGACAACCTTCCACTGTGCCGGCACGCGTTCCAGGCTCTCGGTCTCATCCGTGCCCAGCTTGCGGAATTTGGTGCCGCAGCAACATGGACAGACTGCCGATGGCGGATAGATGATGCGTTCGCGCGGCAAGTGTGCGGGAAGCGGTCGCCGCGCTGGGCGGCGGCGTGGCTCTTTGCTTGTCGTGGCATGCTCGCCATTGGAGGCCGCTGGCAGCGCTGCAATCTCATCGGTTGCCGTATTCTGGGCAACCTGCTCCTCCAGTTCGGCCAGTTGCAGCTCCAACTGATCGAGCAGCCTCGCGCGCTCTGAGGATGAACCGAACTTGTCGTGCCGCAGCTTCGCGATGGTGAGTTTCAGATTTTCGATCTCACCGTCGAGGGTGTTCGCCCGGGTCTGGGCGTCATGGGCGCGCTTCGCCGCGGCGATCAGCATGGCCTTGAGCGTCGCGACATCGTCCGGAAGCTGCGTCGGATCGAACATCATGGGTGCGAGCATAGCTGCTTCGCGCCCTGCATTGATCAGCACCATGACGAAATTGTTGAGGTGAGCTGCGCGCGCCACACCGAGGCGTCGCACTCACCCGTCGATTTCCGGCCGCCATGTGTGCAGCGGCGCGCGCCAGTCGATCCCCTCAAGCGAAGGCATGCAGGAATATCCCTGCTGGTGAGTCTCCACGAATCCTCCGCCGATGAGATTACGGTTCGGGATCCAATGCACCCGCTGTTCGGCCGCACATTCCGTGTCATCCGACATTTGGTGCATCGGGGCGGCAGCTTTCCGGTCTCGTACGAGGTTGAACACGGAGATGATGCCAGTCTGCTGATCCCGGTGGCGGTTACCGAGCCACAAAATGGGCCGAAGAATCGGACGAAGCTCAGTATTGAAGCGCTGCAGGATCTGATCTCGGTAGTCGAGCAGCTTGAAAAATCATGCCGATCCAGCCGGAAGACCTTTGGGCCACGCTGCCGCCAAGCCTGCGGCGCCAAATCGTCGACGAGATCGCCGCGGTGCTGGCGGAGGTGCCTCATGAAATCCGAGCTGGTCAAACCGGCGCACCTGGCGCGAAAAGCTGTTGTCTACATCCGTCAGTCGTCGCCTCATCAGGTGGTCAGCAACCAGGAAAGCCTGCGGCTGCAATACGCATTGCGGCAGCGGGCGCGCGAGCTCGGATGGCACGAGGCGGACATTGATGTCATCGACGCTGACCTGGGGCTCAGCGGTGCGTCGGCGGCGCAGCGCGGCGGCTTCAAGGAGCTGGTCGGCCGCGTCGGGCTCAGCGAGATCGGCCTGATCTTGTCCATCGACGTCACGCGTCTGGCGCGGAACTGTTCGGACTGGTATCCGCTGCTCGATATCTGCGGGATGCGCGGTTGCCTGATCGCCGACCGCGACGGCGTCTACGACCCCGCCACCGCGAATGGACGTCTGCTGCTCGGCTTGAAGGGAACCATCTCGGAACTCGAGCTGCACACGATCCGAAGCCGGCTGACCTCAGGCCTGCTGGCGAAGGCCGAGCGCGGCGAACTCGCCCTTGCCCTGCCGATCGGCCTGATGCGCGATCCCACCGGCATTGTCGTAAAGGATCTCAACATCGAGGTGCAGGAAAGGCTCGAGCTGCTGTTCGCGACGTTCCTCAAATTGGGCAGCGTTGCCAAGGTGATGCGTCTGTTCAACGGTCGCGGCCTCGATCTGCCGCGGCGCGATCGTCACGGCGATCTGCGCTGGGCACAGGCGACGACGGCTGCCGTCGCAACGATGCTGAAAAATCCCGCTTATGCGGGAGCGTTCGTCTATGGGCGGACGCGCCTGCGGGCAGCACAAGGCGAGAACCGACAGCCGGTGAAGGTGCCAAAGCCGATCGGAGAATGGCGGATCATCGTCAAAGATCGCTACCCTGCCTATATCGACTGGCAAACCTACGAGACGATTCGCGGCATGATGCGCGACAACCGGGCCGAATATATGCGCAACAAAACCAGGGGGCGCTCCACGCGATGGCGAACTGCTCCTGCACGGGATCGTCTGGTGCGCCAGATGCGGCCATAAAATGTACGTCCGTTACAAAGGCGGCGGTCAATATGTCTGCAATTACCTGCGATCACATCAAGGTCTGCCGACATGCCAATACCTGCGAGCGCCGCGTATCGATGCGGCCGTCGCGCAAGCATTCCTGACGGCTTTGGCGCCTGCCGAGCTTGACGCCTTGTCTCGCGCCCGCCGGGCTCAGCAGCAGGTCGACAAGGCGATGCAAAGCGGCGCGGAACGCCAGCTGGAACGCAAGCGCTACGAGGCTGCACTTGCCGAGCGCCAGTTCCACCGCGTTGATCCCGATAACCGGCTCGTCGCCGCCGAGCTCGAGCGCCGCTGGGAGGTAGCGCTGAACGAGGTTCGCGTCGCCGAGGAGGCCGTTGCTCGCCAAAGCACGCAGCAGAGCATCGCGCAGATGACAATCGGCAAGGCATTGAACGACAAGGTCGTCCGCCTTTCCGGCCGTCTGCCCGAAATTTGGGCTGACCGAGGGACGGCGGATGCACAGCGCAAGGCGCTGCTGCGCTGGCCTCGTAGACAAGGTGATCCTCGACCCGGGCGAGAGCGATGTCAGCCATGTGAGGGTTGTCTGGCGTGGCGGCGCCGTCAGCGAGCTGGACGTCAAAATGCCCGTCAACTCCGTCGCGAACCTCGGCCGTGAAGTGGAAATGAGAGCGCGGGTGTGGATCAGCGTCAGCGAATGACCCCGCTCCAGCTGGGCAGCAGCACACGCACATCTGTCGGGGTAGAGCCAACCCCAGCTCCACAAATCTCAGCAATCACAGGTCCTAACGAGCCCAATACCTCGCGCAAAGCGGGATCAGTTTTGGACGCCGATTGGGGGTCAACATTGCGAGCCGTTTGACAAGCTAAGATCGCCGCGAAGCATTCATCCGCGCGGCGTTCCCCATAGCCGTGGCCGGCGCGATTGCTGCCAGCGTTGAATGGGCACGAGCAGTACTCTTTGTGGCGCGGTGCCGACCGTCATGGACGCGCTGGACAGCGTGCCTATCTATATCGGGGTGCTTGCCGGAGCGGGCTGAGCACCAGCGCAAGGTCGGGCGCTCGTCGCCCTTATCCTCGTGCTCGCCGGCGCGCCGCTCGCCTTCAACGCGCTTCGCGGCATGATCCGGCAGCTCATCCGCCAACCCAATTACCTTGCTGCCATCCCCATGGGAGCCGGGCCGTGGCGGCGGTCCCGAACTCTCTGCCGCGCACCGTGCGGCTTTTCCTCCACATCATCGGTGTCGCGATGGCGGTCTATGGCAAGATCTGCGTCTTCGGCTTCGTCAACCGCACCGAGCTCGATCTCGGCGCTTGCCCCTGCGGGCCCGGGTTCGATCTGCGGCCCCTCCTACTGGCGCTTGCGGCACAAGCGCTGATTTCTGCGCCCTTCGCTTCGAAACAACGACAAACTGCCCGCGAACACCCGACCGAGGGGAAAATCCACTATCCCTTCCATCCGCGCTGTGGGGAGGCGGTGCCGATCGTGCGGCGGCTGATCCGCTATGGCGTAGAGCTGGTGGTCATCATCCAGCCCGATGGATCGCTGGCCCAGCTCCCCGCGTGGATGCTGCATGAGGCGGCGGCTCACTGCGCTCTGCGCGCAGAGCCGCGTTTTCCCCTTGATATTCTTCGATCCCTACGCGCCGAGCTCGATGCTCTCCTAGGCTTCCTTCCATCCGACTCGATCACGGAGGAAGATGGGAATGACGCAGCAGATCGATATCTCCAATACCCAGCGAAGCCTGCTCGAGCTTCTCGAGGGGGCGCCATCCGTCGCATTACCGCCAGCGCAACAGACCCAGCTCGCGACGCTGGTGGAGGTGCTGATCCGCGAGATCGCCATGACGCTGGCAAACGCGGGGCTCGCAGCCAGGGAGGTCGGCGATGACGAAGATCACCGCTGAGCATCTGGCGCGTGGCGCCTATGTCTATGTCCGCCAGTCGACGGCGGACCAGCTCGTACACAACCAGGAGAGCCGGCGCCGGCAGTATGCGCTGGCCGACCGTGCACGTCAGCTCGGCTGGGCGACCGTCGAGGTCGTCGACGAGGATCTCGGTCGCTCGGGCGGCGGCATCAGCCGGCCCGGCTTCGAGCGCCTCTTGACCGCGATCTGCGCCGGATCCGTCGGCGCCGTGCTCGCGATCGAGGTCTCGCGGCTTGCCCGCAATGGCCGGGACTGGCATACGCTGATCGAGTTTTGTGGACTGGTCGCGACGATCATCGTCGACGAGGACGGAATTCTACGATCCTCGTCATCCCAATGATCGACTGTTGCTCGGGATGAAGGGCACGATGAGCGAGTTGGAGCTGTCCCTGTTCCGTCAGCGCTCGCAGGAGGCGTTGAAGCAGAAGGCGCGCCGCGGCGCGCTGTTCCTTGGCGTTGCAGCGGGCTTCGTGAAGACCGGCCGCGATCGCATCGAGATGAATCCGGACAGCCGCGTCCGAGACGCCCTGGGCCTCGTGTTCTCCAAGTTCGCCGAGCTCCGCAGCGTTCGCCAGGTTCATGTCTGGCTGCGCGAAGAGGGCATCGTGCTGCCCGTCAAATCGCGGCAGTCCGAGGCCCTCGGCGTCGTCTGGCGTTTGCCGGCCTACAACACGGTGCACAATATCCTGACCAATCCGATCTATGCCGGCGCCTACGCCTTCGGGCGCACGCGGAGCACGGTCAGCGTCGTCGATGGCCGCAAACGCATCCGGCGCGGCGTGCGCCGCCCGATCGCCGAGTGGGACGTTCTGATCAAGGATCATCACGAGGGCTACATCGACTGGGACGCGTTCGAGAGGAACCAGCGCATCATCGCTGACAACGCGACCGGCATGGGCAGCGCCATCGCCAAGGTGCGGTTCGGCAAGGCGAGGTGCTTCTCGCTGGGCTGCTGCGCTGCGGTCATTGCGGCCGCAAGCTGCAGGTGCACTACAGCGGCAAGATCGGCCGCTATAATTGCTACGGGGCTCATTTGAACCATGGCACGGCGCGATGCATCTCGATCGGGGCTCGCGGAACGGATGCCACCATCAGCGCCGAGGTGCTGCGCCTCTTGGCGCCGCTCGGGGTGGAGGCGGCTGTTAAGGCGCTCCAGACCCAGGCGAACACGATGTCGGCCACGGAGCGCCAGCTTGAGCTGGCGCTCGCCCAAGCGCGCTATGAGGCCGCTCATGCCCGCCGGCAATATGATGCGGTCGATCCCGCCAACCGCCTTGTCGCCGGAGAGTTGGAGCGGCGCTGGAACGAGGCGCTCGCGGCTGTGAGCCGGATAGAAGGCGAGGTTGCCGCCGTCGCCGCGCGAAAGCCACCGCCGCTCGGCGAGCAGGAACGCCAGCATCTGATTGCACTCGGCGGCGATCTTGCACGCGCCTGGTCGCATCCGGCGGCGACGGCGGCAACCCGCAAGAGGATCATGCGCGCGGCGCTCCACGAGATCGTGGTGCGCAAGGAGGGCGCCATCATCGACCTCATTCTGCACTGGCAGGGCGGAGACCACACCGCCCTGCAGATCAAGCTGAGGCTCAATGCCGCCGGCCGGCATCACCCTCGCGTCCCCGAGGACACGATATCTCTCGTTCGCGAGCTGGCTCGGCTGATGCCGGACGCCCAGATCGCTCGGCTGCTCAATCGTTCCGGCAAGCCGACCGGGCATGGCAATGGTTGGACCGAGCAGCGCGTGCGCGGCTTCCGCAGTCATCATGAGATCGGTGGCTTCCGCGCCGGCGAATGGGCCGAGCGCGGCGAGATCACCCTTGACGCCGCGGCGGAGATCATCGGCGTCCACAAAATGACGGCGCTGCGCATGATCCAGCGAGGCGTCATCAAGGGTCGGCAGGCCTGTGTGGGGGCACCTTGGGTGATCAAGACCGAGGATGTCGCTCCGTTCAGCGCTCGGCAGAGTCCGAAAAAACCGGTAACACCAAATCCTGCCCAGCAGGCCCTTGATTTTCAATGAGATAGGAGGATGCGCATTATGGCGCATGGCTGTTTGCGATCTGGAAGGTTGGGCGGAGTGCATAGGGCGGCGCATGGAATTGGCTGAAGCGGGAGCAGCCGAGCGGCCTGCAGACCGTCAAAACGCGCCACATGGAGCCATGCGCCAAATGCATGGAATGCGGCGGAATTTGATGTGAGTTTGGGTGAGTTCTGTGAGTGTCTGGCGACGGATCAGCGCTTTTAGTGGTCAGCCCGCCCCTTTTAGCGAACGCAGAGCGTTGATGCATAAGGCGCGGGTCACACCGCTGCGAGACCAGGAGGGAGCGTGCCCCCATATGGTGATATGCGGCACGAGCATATCAGTAAGGTTGCTATGCACGTGTGAGCGCGCCTCTGGGACGATGTCGGGACGATCCTGGGACGATCCCCTCCCCTCTAAAGGCCCGCCAAGCAGTGCGCAAGTTATTATGGCGCCAACGGAAATTTTTGATGTAGGACGATGGGGTCGATCATGACGATCTTTTTGCAGCCATTGCGGGGCAAATGGACGTGTTTGATGTCGGAACCCCTGCCGTGAGGGAGGGATAGGGCATTGAACCGGGTCACCTCATCCCCGCCCCTTGATGCTGCCGCGACCCTTGAGATGCGGTGATAGCCGCCGCGAAGGCGCTGACTTTAGGGGCCACGTTCAGCCATGCCATCCCCGGATCGTCCAGGGGGACCGTGGCGGCATTAAAATCTGCGGGCTCCATGTCAACTTTCATCCAGCGAAAAAAGGCGTTGACACGTCAACATATATTCCTGTGTAATATAATATCAGTATGATTATATTATATATGTAAAATTAGAATAATTGATTGCTTAATCAAGTGAATTAAATCGCTCGACGTACCAGTTAAGGGCGATGATCGCTAATTTTTCATAGAGCTAATCTCTATGAAATCCACAACTCTGAAATTCGAATGCCTTTGGCAAGGGGATGAATACGCGTGTCGTCACGAATCTCACGTGCGGGCAGCGATTCTAACCACAAGCCGGAGGATGAGATGAGCTCGCGCCGTTCGGCTCTGCCTCTGGCGGCTCTGGCGGTGGCCAAGGCGCTCGCTCAGCTCCAGATCGCTCGGTCCGCCGCAGGCGTCTCCGACGAAGATCTGGCGGCGGAGATCGCCGACGCGCAGGCACTCCTGGAGCGCCTCCGGGCACGAATTGTCGGTGTCGGAACCAAGACGGCGTCAACCGCATGCGGGCGTTCTCAGGGCGCGCGCTGGCCGGGTGCCGGCGGTGGTTTCAAAACGAAGTGATGATTAGGACAGGGCAGAACAGGGGCATGACCGGGATCGTTTTTCAGGACAACCACGAGACTTCATCAGCGCAGACAATCACCATTACCGTGCGGCAGCCTTGGGCGGCACTCATCGTCTGCGGGCAAAAGCAGTTCGAGACCACGACACTCCCGCCGCCGCCGTCCTTTATCGGCCGGCGCATCGACATAAGGGCGGCCTGGCAGGGGCCGTTGGGCCAGATCGGCAAGGCCGCGGAGAAGGAAGCGCAAGAGGCGCTGCGCGAGGCCGCGCTCGGCGAACTCCACTATGGCAGCGTTATCGGTTCGGCGGTGCTCCGTGCCGCGTGGCGATCGGCGCACGGGCTGTCGCGGCATCTCAAGGTGGATATTGACGGCGCAGTTGAGGGCTCCAGCCTGCCTTGCCTCAGACAGATCACCCTCGGCCGGCGCGAGGCGCTGCTCGGCAATTTCGGAGCCGGCCGCTGGCTGTGGCGTCTGGAGGCGCCCATCATGGCGCGGATGGCATCGGGCGAGGGGGATTGGCGGTCGGGCGCGATCAAGTGGTTCGATCAGCGCAATGGCTTCGGCTTCATCGTCAACGACCAAGGCGGCGACGACGTTTACGTCAATGAGGAGGCATTGCTGCTCGCCGACATCAGCGAGCCCTATCCTGGCCAGCCGGTCCGGTTTCGTTGCCGGCGCGGATCGAAAGGATGGCGGGCGGTTGAGCTCAAGGCCTGCGAGGCAGGCAACGGGCCGCTTCGTGGCGAGGGCGCGGGGCCTTCGCCAAACGGCTAAGCTTGGAGGATGGACTTAGCAAATGGAACCTGGTGCCGCGAATGGTTTAGATAGGTTATGAATGTGCGAAAGCTTGAGGGCAGCCGCCCATACCCACCCGATTACGTCTCAGTTGAAACACTCGCCTACCGGCTCGACTGTTCGCGTGCCACGATCGATACTTATGTTAAGATGGGATTGTTGCCCAAACCTGAGATCATCGGCAACCTACCTCGGTGGGATTTCGGCGAAGTGCGTGCTTTCATCAAGGCACGCAACATAGGAGGCGGCGTTGGCGCGGCCGACGAGGAAGATGCGTATATGAAGGGCATCAGGCATGGGGCGCAAAAGGAAAGCTAGGGTTACGCTTCCGGCGCACGTTCACGCAGTGGAGGCGCGCGGAAGGGAGTATTACTATTACCATCCGTTTCGCGGCACAAAGCAGGCGGGGGAGCGTCTGGCGCTCCCTGGTGCTCCGGTCAATGTCGATGGCACACCGAACGCTATTTGGTGGCAGCGTTATCAGGAGTTTGCCGATCTTGCTCCGTTGGCGCCGCGTGCCGGCACTATGGCGGCCTTGATCGCGGAATATCGCGAGAGCCCGGAGTGGAAGGAATTAAGCGTCGCGACACGACGGGACTATGTGAGGCATCTCGGGGAATTCGAACGCGTTTGGGGCGATCTTAAGGTTGACGGCATCGCGCCGCGCCATGTGCTGGCGTTGCGCGATACGAAAATGGCAACGCCGGCGGCGGCGAATGCTCTGATCCGAACACTGTCGGCGATGATCTCGTGGAGCGTGCCGCGCGGCTACCGCGCGGACAATCCTTGTCGTCATGTCCGTAAGCTGAAAGTCGGCGAGGGCTATGCGCCTTGGTCCTGGGAGCATATTCGCCATTTCGAGGACCAAGTCTCGACCCCGGAATTGTGGTGGGTGGCAGCGTTGGCGCTTTACTCCGGGCAGCGGCAGGCCGATGACCTCACCATGCAGTGGAACGATGTGGCCCAAGGCCTCGTTCACGTCGTCCAGGAGAAAACCGGCAAGAAACTCTGGATTACCATGCATAAGGAACTGTGCGACATTCTGACGGTCATCCCAAAGCGAGCCACATCAATCCTGACCAGCACGCGGGGAACGCCCTGGACCAGCGATGGCTTTCGCGCGTCATGGGGGAAGGAGATGAGACGCCCGTCCATGAAGCCCCTTAAAGACGCAGGGCTAGTCTTTCATGGGCTGCGCAAATCGGCAGTCGTTTTTCTGCTCGAAGCAGGGTGTACCGACGCCGAGGTATCCGCGATCACTGGCCAGTCGCGGCAGATGGTCGAACATTACGCACGGCAAGTTAACCAGCGAAAGCTAGCGGCGTCTGCGATTTTGAAATGGGAAGCGGCTGGGGTCGGGACGAACAGAGGCTAAACAGAATTTGTAAAACATTGCCCCAAGAATTGTAAAACACGCCCAATGTTCTCTTTTGTTCTTGAGCTAAGTCATTGATTTTTATGGTGGGCGCAGTAGGATTCGAACCTACGACCCGCTGATTAAGAGTCAGCTGCTCTACCAACTGAGCTATGCGCCCCCGCTTTCGCCGCAAAGCCTCGGCGGGATGCCGCGCGGGGCCAGGGTGGCCTCCGGCGAACCGCTCACGGGTAACATGGATCTTGCCGGAAATCCATGATCGATTTGACCAAAATCGGCGAGCCGGCGGCATCAGGGCTTCAGCTTGATCGGCAGGCCCGCCGCGATGAACTCGACCTCGGTTACGGCGGCGGCGACGGCCTGGTTGAGGCGCCCTTGTGCGTCGCGGAAGGCGCGTCCGAGCGGCGTTTCGGGGACGAGGCCCAGGCCGACCTCGTTGGAGACGATCACCAGCGTTGCGGGGCAGGCGCGGATGGCGAGCAGCAGCGCCTGCGTGGCGGTTGCGGGATCGCGGCCGGCGCCCATCAGGTTCGACAGCCACAAGGTGAGGCAATCGGCGATTCCGGCGGCGCCCTCCGGCAGGGCGGCGATGGCGGCGGGCAGATCGAGCGGAGCCTCGACCGTGGTCCAGCCGTCGCCGCGCTCGCGCCGGTGCTGCGCGATGCGATCGGCCATTTCCGCATCCAGCGCTTCGCCGGTGGCGATGTAGATTCGGGTGGCGAAAGGCGCGCCGATGGCCAGCGCGCGGCGCGTCTTGCCGGAGCGGGCGCCGCCGAGCACCAGGACGGAGAGGGCGGTCATGGCGTTAGCGCCAGGACGAGCCATGCCAGCGCCGTCAGCCGGGCGGTGGCCGCGGCCGCGCCGAGCGCGTCGCCGGTAAACCCGCCGAGGAACCGCCAGGCGAGAAGCGAGATGCCGGCCGCACCGAGCGCGGCCCCGCCGGCAATGCCGATGCATTTTGCGCCCATGCACGCCGCGGCGATTCCCACCGCCAGCAGCGCGATCGCGCCGAGCCGTACCGGCGTCAGACCGGTCAGCGCCGCGCCCATCCCGTCGCGCCGGGCGGGCGCGAGAAACAGCAGCGGCACGACGATGGCGCCGCGCGCCGCGCTTTCAACCGCGATCAGCGCGGCAATGACGGTGCGCACGCCGGCATAATTCATCAGGCTGACGAGGAAGGTGGCCTGCAGCGCGAAGCTGAGCAGCAGCGCCAGCACGCCATAGGTGCCGATGCGGCTGTCGCGCATGATGATCAGCTTGGCCTCGCGGGAGGTGCCGCCGCCCAGCCCGTCCCAGAAATCGGCCAGGCCGTCCTCGTGGAAGCCGCCCGCCGCCAGGAGGGCCGCACCCATCGTGATGAGCACGCTGGCGACGGCGGTGAATCCGGCCAGGGTCGCCAGCCAGAATACCGCGCCCGAGACGGCGCCGACCAGCGCGCCCGCGAGCGGATAGGCCCAGAGCGCCGAGGCCATCGTGGCGGAACCGCTAGGCTTGAAGGCGGGCAGGGGAAACCGGGTCAGAAGGCCGACGGCGAGGCCGAGCTCTTCCAGCCTCTGCCGCAGCAATCCCTGCATGTCGAGGGTCATGGGCGCGAGCTGTCCCGATCCGCGACGCGGGCCTCGGCGAAGGTTGCCATGTTGTTGTGCGCCTCGGCGGCGGCCCGCATGATGGCGAGCGCCAGCGCGGCGCCGGTGCCCTCGCCCAGCCGCATGCCCAGATCGAGCAGCGGCTCCAGCGCGAACGCATCGAGCAGCCGCCGATGCGCCGGTTCGGCGGAGCGATGGCCGGCGATGCAATGGGCAAGGCTGTCCCGGTTCTGCCGGAACAGCGGCGCGAGGCTGGCGGTCACGACATAGCCGTCGAGCACCACCGGGATCAACGCATGCCGGGCGGCGAGCACCGCGCCGGCAATGGCGGCCTGTTCGCGTCCGCCGAAATGGCGCAGGATCGCGGCGGCGCCGTCCCCCGATCCGGCGTGCAGCGCGAGCGCCTCGTCAATCACCTGCGCCTTATGCGCGATGCCCTCGGCGCCGAGGCCGGTGCCGGGTCCGGCCCAGTCGGCGCCGCTGCCGCCGAGCGAGCGGGCCGCGAGCGCCGCCGCGATGGTGGTGTTGCCGATGCCCATCTCGCCGAAAGCGAGGATGTCGCCGCCCTGCGTCACCGCCGCCGCTCCGGCGTTCAGTGCGGCCAGCAACTCGTCCTCGCTGAGCGCGGGCGCCCGCGAGATGTCGGCCGTGGGCGCATCCAGCGACAAGGGCACGACTTCCAGCTCGGCCCCGCATGCGGCGGAGATCGCGTTGATCGCCGCGCCGCCATGGGCGAAATTGGCGACCATTTGCGCGGTCACCTCGGCGGGAAAGGGGCTGACGCCCCTGGCGGTGACCCCATGATTGCCGGCGAAAACGATCACCCGCATCCGATCGGCGCAAGGGACCGGCGCGTGGCCCCAGCCTGCAAGGAAAACCGCGCAGTCCTCCAGCCGGCCGAGCGAACCGGCGGGTTTGGTCAATTGCTGCTGGCGCGCCTGCGCCTGGGAGCGCCACGCCGCATTGGCTGGCGGAAGATCGTCGAGGGCCTCGGAAAAGGCGGTCAGGCTGGAAAACATGCGGACATCCCCGGGACTGGAATGCGAGAAGGGAAGAGAAGAATAGCGCGTTGCGCCGCGATTGACAGACCAAACCGCCGTCCGTAAGACTCCATGGGAACCGGTTGCCCAGGAAAGCGCCAAGCGCTGGGCATGAAAAGGGAACGCGGGAACGGGACAGACCGATGAGGGGTCCTTAAGCCGCGGCCGCCCCCGCGACTGTGCGCAGCGAGCGCCCATCCATAACGAGCCACTGGCAGGCGCCCGCGAGGGCAAGGCTGGGAAGGCGGATGGGAGCGGAGACCTGCCAAGCCAGGAGACCTGCCGGTTGAGATGACGTGGTCGGACGGGGTGTTCCGGAGCGCGTACACGTGGGGCGGCTTCGCAACTGTCCTCTCCTCGTGCCCGCACTCGCTGGACGCCTCCTGAAGGGAGGACGGTCTGGAATGACATCATCGGCAAATCGGCATCGGCTGGCGGCGCCCGGCGCCGGGATCGGCGGCCGATGACGGCGCGCATCCCCGCAACGGTCATCACCGGGTTTCTCGGAGCCGGCAAGACGACGCTCATCCGCCATCTGCTGGAGCAGGCAGGCGGGCGGCGCATCGCCCTGATCATCAACGAATTCGGCGATGTCGGCGTCGACCGCAGCTTCCTCAGCGATTGCGGCGACGATGCCTGCAAGCCCGACGACATCGTCGAGCTGGCAAATGGCTGCATCTGCTGCACCGTGGCCGACGACTTCATCCCCACCATGGAGATATTGCTCGCCCGCGATCCCGCGCCCGACCATATCGTCATCGAGACCTCGGGCCTTGCCTTGCCGCAGCCGCTGGTGCGGGCGTTCGGCTGGCCGGAAGTGCGCGCGCGGGTGACAGTCGACGGCGTCGTGACTGTCGTCGATGCGCGCGCCGTCGCCGATGGACGGTTCGCCCAGGACGAAGCGGCGATCGCCGCACAGCGCCAGGCCGATGCTGGTCTGGATCATGACAGCCCGCTGCACGAGTTGTTCGAGGACCAGCTCAATTGCGCCGACCTCATCATCCTGAACAAGGCCGATCTGGTGAGCGAAGCGGAGATCGCCGGCGTTTGCGAGATGCTGACGGCGGAGAAGCGTCCGGCGGCGCGCATCGTGCGCTCGGTACGCGGCAAGCTGTCGCCGGACGTGCTGATCGGGATGGCCGCCGCCGCCGAGGACGACGCGGCGAACCGCCTTTCGCATCATGAGCTGGAAGGCGAGGAGCAGCACGATCACGACGATTTCGAGAGCTTCGTTGTGCATATGCCGCCGATCGCCGATCCGCGCGCGCTGTCGCAATCGCTGATCGCGGCGGCGGGCGAAATGCCGATCCTGCGGGCGAAGGGCTTTCTGGCGGTAGAGGGCAAGCCGATGCGGCTGGCGGTACAGGGCGTCGGCCCGCGCGTCGACAGCTATTTCGACCGGCCGTGGCGGGATGGCGAAGCGGGCGGCGGGCATCTGGTCATCATCGGCTTGAAGGGGCTCGACCGCGAAGCGATAGCGGCAAGGCTTGGAGGCACGGTTTCGTGAGTCTCTGCCGATGCAGAAATGGTGACGGTGCCGACGCCCTGCATCAATGTCTGCACGCTGGATGAGGCGACGGGGCTATGCCTGGGCTGTGCGCGAAGCGGGGCGGAAATCGCTGCCTGGGCCGAGGCGGATGCAGGTTTCAAGCGCGGTGTTTGGCGGAGTTTGCCGCATCGCCGGGGGCAATTGAACGTGTCCGCATGGCGATTGCCTTGGTCCGCGGATGAGATCGCCGCGTTCGTTGAGGCCAGCTTGCGCGAGCGGTCCGGGCGGTGGACCTTGGGCGCGCATGGCGCCTGCGTCAGCTTCGCCATTGGCGCGGGCGAGACGGTCGAGATCGCCAGGACGCCGGATGCGGTGACGGCGGTTACGGAGTGCGGCGCGCTGCGGCTGCTGAAACATGAAAAGACCATGGCCATCGCCTTCGGGAGCGCGGCGGATCCGCTTGGGCCGGGGGCCATCGGTCTGGTGCTGCCGAGGGGCCGCGTCAGCTTGCGCGAGGGTGCGCGACCGGATGAAGCGGCGATTGTGCCAGCGTATCGAAGCGAGTGGCTGCGTCCGCTCACTCAGATGCGCGATGCCGCGACCCGGCTCTATCTCCGCGCTCCCAAATCTGGCGTCATTGCCGAGCCGCCCGATATCGCCGCAGCTATGCTCGACGGCCGCACGCATCTGGTCGTCGAGACCGGCTTGGGCCGGGCTGAAATCTTCACGTCTAATCAAGGTAGCGATAGGGAGGGGGCGGCATTCGATCTACGCGCAGAGGATATCGAAGGCGCCTCCGAACTGCCGCCGGCATGGACTCTCGACCGCGTATTTGCGCTCGGAGCGTTGTTCTATCCGCAGCGTCATCCGGGTTGGTGGGCATGATAATGGTGGGCGGAAGCGCCAACGCACACGCTGACTGCCCCCTCTCCCGCCGGGAGAGGGCTAGGCTGCGCCGCTGCGCCTCCGCCCTCTCCGCCCGGAGGGCGAGGTTGTGGCCGGAGCGGAGCGGCGGGCGGGGCTGATGCATCTGCTCGTCACCCATTCCGGCACGATCGACGATGGGGCGGAGCCGCGCGATCTCGGCCAGACGCCGGGCGAAATCGTCGTGCTGTCTTCCGCCGACACCGAGCTGTCGCTGCTGGCGCGGGCGCATAGGGCACTGGCCGCCGCTTCGCCGCAACCCTCGCTGCGGCTGGTCAATCTGATGCAGCTCAAGCACAATTTCTCCGTCGATCTCTATGCGGAGAAGACGCTGGCGGGCGCTCGCCTCGTCGTGCTGCGGCTGCTCGGAGGGCGGAGTTACTGGCCTTACGGGCTGGAGCGGCTCACCGAGATGGCGGCGGCGGGCCATTTCTGGCTGGCCGTGATGCCTGGCGACGACAAGCCCGATCCGATGCTGGCCGGACTTTCCACCATCGGCGAGGACGTCTGCGACCAGCTCTGGGGCTATCTGCGCGAGGGCGGCGCGGAGAACGCATCGCTGTTTCTCGCCGCCTTGGCCGCGCTGCTGCGCCAAGGCGATCTCCCGCCGGCCGCCCGTCCGCTGCTGAAGGCGGGCCTGTACTGGCCCGGCGCGGCGCGAGCCTCGCTGGCCGATATCCGCCGTCATTGGCGCGAGGGCGATCCGGTTGCCGCGATGGTGTTTTACCGCGCGCTGCTGCAATCGGGCGATCTCGCCGCCATCGACGCGCTCGTCGACGCCCTGGCCGAGCGCCGGCTCAATCCGCTGCCCATCTATGTGACCAGCCTGCGCGAGGAAGTGTGCCTTGAAACGCTGCGGGTGCTGTTCCGGCAAGCCCCGCCCGGCATCATCCTGAATAGCACTGCCTTCGCCGCGAGCGTCGGTACCGCAGGATCGCAACTCACGCCGCCCTTCGCCGGGCTGGACGCGATGGTGCTGCAACTGGTCTTTTCCGGCGAGAGCGAGGAGCGCTGGGCGGGCGGTACGCGCGGGCTCTCACCGCATTACATCGCCATGCATGTGGCGTTGCCCGAAGTGGACGGCCGCGTGCTGACACGCGCGGTGTCCTTCAAAGCGGACAGCGAATTCGACGCCGCCACCCAGCATTACCTCACCCGCTCCGTGCCGAAACCCGACCGCGTCGCCTTCGTCGCCCGCCTTGCCGCCGCCTGGACCCTTCTGCGCGGCACGCCTGCGCCCGCGCGCAAGCTGGGGCTGATCCTGGCGAACTATCCCAACCGCGACTCGCGGCTGGCCAATGGCGTCGGCCTCGACACGCCGCAAAGCGCGGTGGAGATTCTGCACGCGCTGGATGGTGCGGGCTATGCGGTCGGCCCGATCCCGGACGATGGCAACGCTCTGATCGCGGCGCTTAAGGAGGGGCCGACGAATGCCGGTGCTGGCGGCCGGCGCGTCACCGAACGCCTGACGCTGCAAGACTACCTGACGCGCTTCGGCGCCTGCCGCAGGTGATCCGCGACGCCGTCACCGCGCGCTGGGGCGCGCCGGAGGCCGATCCGCTTTGCATCGGCGGCGCCTTCGCGATCCCGGCGCTGCGCCTAGGCCATGTCGCCATCGGCATCCAGCCGGCGCGCGGCTACAATCTCGATCCCAAAGGCACCTATCACGATCCCGATCTGGTGCCGCCGCATGGCTATTTCGCCTTCTACATCTGGCTGCGCGAGGTGGCCGGCGTGCATGCCGTCATTCATCTGGGCAAGCACGGCAATCTGGAATGGCTGCCGGGTAAGGCGCTGGCGCTCTCCGAAGCCTGCTATCCCGAGGCGGCGCTTGGGGCGGTGCCGAACATCTATCCGTTCATCGTCAACGATCCGGGCGAGGGCAGCCAGGCGAAGCGGCGCACTTCCGCCGTGATCATCGACCATCTGACGCCGCCGATGACGCGCGCGGAAACCTATGGGCCGCTGAAGGAGCTGGAGGCGCTGGCGGATGAATATTACGAGGCGGCGGGCGTCGATGAGGCGCGGCGGCGGCATCTGGCGGGCGAAATTCTGGCGACGACGGCGCGGCTCGGCCTCGACAAGGACATCGGCATCGCTTGCGGCTGCACCGCAGGCCGAGGCGCTGGCGGCGCTCGACAATCATCTGTGCGAATTGAAGGAGATGCAGATCCGCGACGGGCTGCATATTTTCGGCCGCTCGCCGTGCGGGCTGCAGCGCACGGATTTGCTGGTGGCGCTCGCGCGGGTGCCGCGCGGGGCAGGCGAGGGCGGCGATGCCTCGCTGATCGCGGCGCTGGCCGCCGATTTCGGGCTGGATGGCTTCGAGCCGCTAAGCTGTGTGCTCGGCGAGCCGTGGGACGGTCCCCGCCCGCGTCCCCTCGCCGAAATCGACAGCGCGCCTTGGCGAACCAATGGCGACACGGTCGAGCGTCTGGAATTGCTGGCGCGCGACCTCGTTGCCAGTACGCTCCTGCCGCGCACGGCATCGCCCGAGACAGACTCGCCCGGTCTCCGTCGCCCTGGCCTGCGAGCCGGGGACCATTCTCGGAGCCACGAACCACCGAGTGGGCTGCTAGAGGATTTGGCCTCGGATCAGGTCCGGAACGACGGAGAGCGGTGTGCCTCGCGCCCTGTGCTTGACGAAATCCGAAACCAATCTCGCGCCCAAGGTCGATGCGTCCGGCGCGGCGGAACTCCGCGGCCTGCTCACCGCGCTCGATGGCCGCTTCGTCGCCCCCGGCCCGTCCGGCGCGCCCACGCGCGGGCGTCCCGACGTGCTGCCCACGGGCCGCAATTTCTACTCGCTCGACAGCCGCACCGTGCCGACGCAAGCCGCCTGGGAGCTGGGCCGCAAATCCGCCGAGCTGGTCGTCGCACGCTATGTGCAGGACCATGGCGACTGGCCGCGCTCGCTGGCGATGAGCGCCTGGGGCACCGCCAATATGCGCACCGGCGGCGATGATGTGGCGCAGGCGCTGGCGCTGATGGGCGCGCGCCCGCGCTGGGAACCGGCCTCGCGCCGCGTAACCGGGTTCGAGATCATCCCGCTGGCCAAGCTTGGCCGCCCGCGCGTCGATGTGACCTTCCGCGTTTCTGGCTTCTTCCGCGACGCCTTCCCGGCGCAGATCGACCTGCTCGACAGCGCCGTCCGCGCCCTCGCTGCGCTGGACGAGCCGCATGACGAAAACCCCATTGCCGCCAACGCCGCACGCGACGCCGCCCGGCTGATCGCCGAGGGCACCGCGCCGGACGCGGCCCGCCGCATCGCCTCGGCGCGCATCTTCGGCTCCAAGCCCGGCGCCTATGGAGCCGGCCTGCAAACCCTGATCGACGAGGGCCTGTGGGAGGAGCAGTCCGATTTCGCCGAGAGCTATCTGCAATGGGGGCACTATGCCTATGGCGCGGCGCTTGAGGGGCGGCCGGAGCGCGGCGCGCTGGAACGCCGCCTCGTCGCAACCGATGCCATCCTGCACAATCAGGACAACCGCGAACACGACATTCTCGACAGCGACGACTATTATCAGTTCGAGGGCGGCCTCGCCGCCTCGGTGAAAGCGCTCAAAGGGTCTACCGTGCGCGTCTACCACAATGATCATTCCCGCCCAGAGCGCCCCGTCGTGCGCGCGCTGGAGGAGGAGATCGGCCGCGTGGTGCGGGGCCGCGCCGCCAATCCGAAATGGATCGCCGGCGTGATGCGGCATGGCTATAAGGGCGCCTTCGAGATCGCCGCCACGGTCGACTACCTCTTCGCCTTCGCGGCGACGACCGGCGCGGTCGGCGATCATCATTTCGAGGCGCTGTACGAGGCGTATCTGGCTGACGATGCGGCACGCGCCTTCCTCGCCGAGAACAATGTGGACGCGCTGCGCGACATCGCCGCGCGCTTCCAGGAAGCGATCGACCGGGGTTTGTGGTCGCCCAAAAGCAATAGCGCGCAGGCGCTGCTGGGCGGGATCATGGCGCCGGCCTGGGAAACGGAGACGTGATGATGGATGAGGATGGCGAGCCGCCCGTCGAAGGCGAGGACGCCAATGCGCGCCACGCCCGCAAGATGGCGAAGAAGAAAGCCTCGCGCGACAAGATCATGGCGGCCAAGACCGATGAACGCGGCCTGCTGATTGTTCACACCGGCAAGGGCAAGGGCAAATCCACCGCCGCCTTCGGCATGGTGTTCCGCGCCATCGCGCATGAGATGCCCTGCGCCGTCGTGCAGTTCATCAAGGGCGGCATGGAAACCGGCGAGCGCAAGCTGATCACCGAGCATTTCGCCGGCATCTGCCAGTTCCACACCATGGGCGAAGGCTTTACCTGGGAGACGCAGGACCGCGCGCGCGACATCGCCCTGGCCCGCGCCGCCTGGGAGAAGGCCAAGGAACTGATCCTCGATCCGGCCATCCGGCTGGTACTGCTCGACGAGCTGAACATCGCGCTGCGCTACGATTACGTGCCGCTGGACGAGGTGCTAGCGTTTCTGGCCGAGCGCAAGCCCCCCGACACCCATGTCATCATCACCGGCCGCAATGCGCCGGACGCGCTGATCGAACGCGCCGACCTGGCCACCGAGATGACGCTGCTGAAGCACCCCTTCCGCTCCGGCGTGAAGGCGCAGGCGGGCATCGAGTTTTGATTGTTATTAAGCAAGAAATATGTGACATGAATTTTGTAAAGGGAAACTAAAAGTGTCAAACAAGTCTGAGCGCAACATTATATTGGCTAATTATGTTTCAGCTCTTGCTCAAATTCTTCTTGTTATAGCGGCAGTGGTCGGATTTTATTTCACATATAATCAACTTAAGCTATCCGCCAAAGCTCAAAGAATAGACGCCACGATTTGTACTCTTGAGAGGGTCAGAGACAACAGGGATGCACGCGTGAAGGGTGGGATTGCCCTCGTGAAAGAGTTCAGCAACAGAGATGACGTCTTAGAAAGTATTCGAGATTCTGTCGAAATAAATTATTGCTCTATTATAAACAAAAATGACGAAGCATGCAAAGTGGAACTCAAGAAAAATAAGTTCGCATTTTTGGTTTCTGATAGTGGTATAATTGTGAACGATGACGTAAATCGACTCAGATTTTCGCTTGTTAAATATTTAAACGCTTTGGAGAATCTGATTGTTCTTTTGAAAGAAAAAGCTCTGGTTTGCGATATAGTGTATAATCTTACGCTCGAAAATTTCCTTAATGATAAACCTTATAGAAATTACAAGCCATTTATAGACATTTATCCGAAGGATGGCTTGCACCCAGGCGGAAAGTCGTGGGCTCAATTGACAGATTTCATTGCCAAATTAGAGGCGCGAGCTGAAAAGAAAAAAGAAATTTCTGAGTATGGCAAGCAGCAATTTTGCGAAGACGTGGAGAATGGGAAGTTCAAGAGTACCTAGATATTTACGACGGATGATGTTGACGCTTCGAATAACACGGCGCTTTGCACTGGGTAAAGGGAAAGAATTATGCGGCCAGCTTATGCCTTGCTGAGTCCCGTCTGCCGTAACGTTCGATAATCGTCACTATGCGGACCCCCGCGATCATGGTGCAGGGCACCGGCTCCGATGTCGGCAAGTCGCTGATCGTGGCGGGGCTGTGCCGGGCGTTCAGGCGGCGCGGATTGCGCGTTTTGCCCTTTAAGCCGCAAAACATGTCGAACAACGCCGCCGCGACCCCCGAGGGCGGCGAGATCGGCCGGGCGCAGGCGTTGCAGGCGCTGGCGGCGGGCGTCGCGCCAAGCGTCCATATGAACCCGGTGCTGCTGAAGCCGGAAGCGGGCGGCGGCAGCCAGATCATCGTGCAGGGGCAGCGCTTCGGCAGCATGGCGGCGCGCGAATTCGGATGCCGCAAGGCCGAGCTGCTGCCGCGCGTGCTGGAGAGCTTCGGCGTCCTCGCGCGCGAGGCGGAGCTGATCGTCATCGAAGGCGCGGGCAGCCCGGCCGAGGTCAATCTGCGCGCCGGCGACATCGCCAATATGGGTTTTGCCGAAGCCGCCGATGTGCCGGTGATGCTGGTCGGCGACATCGACCGGGGCGGCGTCATCGCCAGCCTCGTCGGCACGCATGCGCTGCTCGACGAAGCGGAGCGGCGGCGCGTCAAGGCGTTCCTGATCAACAAATTTCGCGGCGATGCGGCGCTGTTCGCCGAGGGCGAAAGGCTGATCGCGGCGCGCACCGGCTGGGCCAGTCTGGGCGTGCTTCCCTTTTTCGAGGCGGCCTCGCGGCTGCCTGCCGAGGATTCCCTCGACATACGAAGCAGCTCTGCGAGGGGAGGGGCCGCGCGCTTCAAGGTCGTCGTGCCGACCATTTCCCGCATCGCCAATTTCGACGATCTCGACCCGCTGAAGCTTGAGCCGGGCGTCGAAATTCTCTTCGCCGCGCCGGGCAGGCCCTTGCCGCGCGACGCCGATCTGATCTTCCTACCCGGCTCGAAATCAACCATCGACGATCTCGCTGGCATTCGCCGCGAAGGCTGGGACATCGATATCCGCGCCCATGTGCGGGCGGGCGGCTTCCTCGTCGGCCTTTGCGGCGGCTATCAGATGCTCGGGCAAACCATCTCGGACCCGGACGGCATCGAGGGCACGCCCGGCACGCATGCGGGGCTGGGGCTGCTCGATATCGAGACGGTGCTGACGCCGGACAAGCGGGTGCGTCCGGTTGCGGGCGCCGAAATCGGCAGCGACCTGCCGGTCACCGGCTATGAAATCCATCTGGGGTGCACCACCGGGCCGGGCACGGCGCGGCCGTGGCTGCGGATCGAGGGGGATGCGGATGGCGCGGTCAGCGCCGATGGCCGCATCAGGGGCAGCTATGTGCACGGCCTGTTTCAGAGCGATGCGTTCCGGCGCGCCTTTCTCGCCCGGCTCGGCGCACAGCGGCGATGAAGCCCTCTCCTATGCGGCCATCATCGAGGCGACGTTGGACCAGCTCGCGGATCATCTGGAGGCCCATACGGACGTTGACAGGGTACTCGCTATCGCCAGAGCACGCTGACAGCCAGCGCCGCGCAGAGCAGCCATTGCACTCCGCAGGCAGCAACGAACAGCCGAAGCGCATCGGCGATGTCCGCCGGGTATAAATCCTTGCGCCCTTCGTCATTCACGAAGGCGTCCGAAACCAGCCCCGTCGCGTAGACGCGCGGTCCGGCGATGGCGATGCCCAGCGCACCGGCCGTGGCCGCCTCCGGCCAGCCTGCATTGGGGGAGCGGTGCAGATGCGCGTCGCGCAGCATCACCCGCCACGCCGCGCGCACCGAGCCGCCCACAAGCGGCGCCGCCGCCACGGTGAGCCCGCCGGACAGCCGCGCAGGCAGAACGTTCAGCGCATCGTCGAGGCGGGCGGACGCCCATCCGAAGGCTTGGTGGCGCGCCGTGCGGTGGCCGATCATGCTGTCCGCTGTGTTCACCGCCTTGTAGATCGCGATGCCCGGCAGCCCGGCGGCCAGATACCAGAAGGCGGGCGCGACGACGCCGTCGGAGAGGTTTTCCGCCGTCGTTTCGATGGCGGCGCGGCACACGCCCGAGGCGTCCAGCGCGTTCGGGTCGCGCCCGACCACATGCGAGACCGCCTCGCGGGCAGCGGCAAGCCCACCTTGCGCGAAGGCCGTGTGGACGCGCCGGACATGATCGTAAAGGCTGCGCTGCGCGATGAGGACCGACACGGCCAGAACCTCGACCGCCAGGCCAAACGCGCCTGGCCCGCAGAGCCAATGCAGCCCCGCCGCAACCCCTCCGGTCGCGGCGATCAGCACGGCAAGCCCAATGACGCCCGCCAGCCTTTTCGTCCCATCCGACGCGCCGCGATTGAGCACGCGGTCCAGCCAGCCGATCAGCCATCCCATCAGCACCACCGGATGCGGCGCCCGCCGCCAAAGCCAATCGGGATCGCCCAGCACCGCATCGAGCGCCAGCGCGAACGGCAGCAGCATGGCCGAATGAGCGGCGAACAGCGTCATTGCCGTGTGGCGGATCGCGGCACGAGCCGCATCAAGCCATCGGCAAGCGCGGCAATGGCTGAGGGCAGGGCTGGGCCTCCGCAGATGAGCAGGCGTCCGGGGAGGATAACGCGGCGGTCGGGCGGATAGGCATCGGCCAAAGCGGGATGCTGGAGCAGCGCCGTCCCCTGGTCGGCTGCGCGGGCCGAGGGGTCGAACAGGACGAGCGCATCGGCCTTCACCTTCAGCGCCGCCTCCACCGAGGATCGCCCGACGCCCTTCAGCCCCAGCTTGGCAGCGGCATTCGCAACGCCCAGCCGCTTCAGCAGATCGCCGAGCAGCGTGTCCGGCCCGGATACGAAGCCGCGCCGCTGCAATTGCAGCACCGAGAGATGGCGCCCGGCGAGTGAGGGTGCCGCCGCCAGCGCGTGGTCGATCTCCGCGATCAGCGCCTCGCCGCGTTCAGGATGGCCGAAAAGCTGCGCCGCCTGGGCGATTGCCGCCTTGGTTTCCTCCACATCGTTGGATGGCGGAAACAGCGCCAGTTTGAGGCCGAATTGCTTCAGCAATTCGCGGGTGGCGCGGCGCGTAAAGGTGCCGGCCAGCACCAGGTCGGGCTTGAGCTTGAGCACCTCCTCGGCGCTGCCCCGGATCAGCGGTATGCCGCTCGCCTTCACCTCAGCCGTATAGATCGAGAAATCATCGTCGGCGGCGTAGCGGGTGAGGGCGGCGATCTGGTCGCGGTCGGCGAGGGCAAAGAGCAGCTGGTCGGTGCAGGCGTTGATCGAGACGATCCGCATCGGCCGCTCGGGAGCAGCCTCCGCTGACCCAGCAAAGCCCGGCAGCACCAGCAGGAATGCCACAGCCGCCGCGCAAATCGCGCGTTTGCGCCTTCCCCTGATTGCCGCCGCTCGCCGCGCCATGCTAGCCCTTTGCCATTGCCCGAGACACATAGCGTGGCGGGCGCCCTAGCGGCAAGGCCGATCCAAGCGAGGTCTTTATGGTTCGCGTTCGCGTATCGGCGTGGCTCTGCGCGGTTTTGGTCAGCGCCGCATCGCCCGATAGTCCGGCGCGCGCCCAGGAGCCGATCCTGCTCGACGAGGTCGTCGTTACCGCCGACCGCAGTTCGGAATCCGCCGGCAAGGTCGGCAGCGCCGTCACGGTGATCGGCCGCGAACAGATCGAAGCCTCGCGAGCCGAAAACGTCGCCGAGCTGCTGGAGACCGTCCCGGGGCTCGCCGTAAACCAGGCCGGCGGCGTTGGCGGCACGGCGAACATCTACATCCGCGGCGCCGATCCGGACCATACGCAGGTGATGATCGACGGCGTCCGCGTCAACGATCCGGCGCAGGCGTCGGGCGAGTTCGACTTCTCGCTGTTCACGCTGAGCAATGTCGAGCGCATCGAGATTCTGCGCGGGCCGCAATCCGGGCTCTATGGCAGCGCCGCCATAGGCGGGGTGATCAACATCATCACCCGCAAGGGCGAGGGACCGTTGCATGGCACGGTCGAGGCCGAGGGTGGCAGCTACACCACCCATGCGGAGCGCACATTCATTTCGGGAGCCAAGGACGGTGTCGCGGTCTCGGCGGCGGTCAGCGATTTCCGCACATCCGGCTTTTCGCGCTCGACGCTGGACAGCGAAAACGACGCCACCGCGAAGCAATCCGCCAATCTGCGGATGGATATGGATTTCACGGCGAATGCCGGGATCACCGTCGCGCTCGGGCACTACCGCGTCAATGCCGAGACCGACACCAACCCGCAGCGCGGCAACCAGGACACGGCGGAAAAGGCGCTCTCCACGGCAGCCGTGACGGGGCATTACGATTTGTGGAACGGTCTTGTGAGCAACAAGGTGACGCTGTTCGCCAACAGGACCGAACGCACCTTCTTCGAGGATGATGCGAGCATACGGCCCGGCTTGCAGCCGCAGACCGATTTCTTCAACGGCGACCGCGTCGGCGTCGAGGCGCAATCTGATATTACCGTGCGCGCCGTCGACCGGCTGACCATCGGAGGGCGCACCGAGCGGGAGACGGGGGAACAGACCACCCGGACGCTGACCGGCCAGAGCCTGGCGTTTTCGGGCGAGGAGCGCACCAGCGCCGCCTTCGCCCTCTATCAGTTCAACCCTATCGAGGTGCTGACGCTGACGGCGGCGGGACGTGCCGAGGATTTCGGCTCCGCCGGGATCGAGGAGACCTATCGCTTCACCGGCGCGTGGCGCTTGCCCGACACGGATACCAAGCTGCGCGCCAGCATCGGCACCGGGGCGAAGGCGCCGACACTCTCGGAACGCTTCCTCAATACCTCCTTCGCCATCGGCAATCCCGATCTGGCGATAGAGAAAAGCCGCGGCTTCGATTTCGGCGCCGACCAGCGGCTGCTGGACGGCAAGCTGACGCTCTCGGCGACCTATTTCCGCAACGACATCAAGGACCTGATCGAATTTTTCGATGCGGACGGTTTCGGCATCGGCAACCCCGGCACTTACGACAACATCGCGTCGGCCAGGACGAAGGGCCTCGAACTCGCCGCGACCATCCTGCCCACCACATGGCTGACGTTCGACCTCGCCTACACCCATCTCGATGCGATCGACGCCGAAACGGGCGCGCCCTTGCAGCGGCGGCCAGAGCATACGGCGTCGGCGCGCGTCACGCTCCGACCGACGGAAAAGATCAGGCTCGCCGCATCGATGCTCTATGTCGGCGAGCGCTTCAACGGCGCCGATCGCTCAGACCTGCTCGATGATTACATCCGGATCGATCTGAGCGGCAGCTACGCGATTTCGGCCGATGTGGACGCCTTCGCCCGGATCGAGAACCTCACCGACGCGCATTATGAGGAGATCAAGGATTTCGGCGTTGCGGGCCGCTCCGCCTATGCAGGGTTACGGACACGATTCTAACGCTCGATCATTTTTGATGGAGAGGCCTTTTCGAAATCCCCGCGCAGGCGGGGATCCAGTATTGATCGGTGGTTCAAAAACTTACTGGATCCCGTTTTTCACAGGGATTTCGAGAGAGATCGGCCCGGCTGCCTCCATCTAATTCGATCACGCTTTAGCTCGCGCTGATTTAAGCAAACACATACCCGTAATGCCCACGGGGGCGGGCACTCCGTATACTCCGCGGGTTTAGTCGTTTACTGGTGCCTTCACGAGGTTTGCGGCTGGATTTGGGGCAGGCTCGGATTTGGTGAGCGCGGCCTTGAGGACGGCGCGATATGCGCGGTCGGTCAAGCTGCTGGGCTCCGAGAGGCCCATGCGCGCAAGGCACATCGCCTGCCGCTCGCCCGGTTTTGCGCCGAACGCACCTTCCAGCGCCAGCTTCGCCAGCGCCAGCCGCGACCCGGAAGCGGTTTGCAGTATTTGCAGCGCTGGGATGAGCCGCTGCTCAATATCGGTGAAATCGCTGCCGAAGGGGAAATTGGGAAGCATCCCGCTTTGCCGCGCCGGCTCCAGCGCTTCGGCGATGCATTCGGGCCGGTTGCGGCTCCAGCTCTGGGGCAGGGTGAACGTCCGCTCGATCTTGCCGGCGCGCTTCGCGGCGTCCAGCAGCTCCGGCTGGAACCGCGCGTCGGCGATGCGCAGCATGCACTTGATCACCTCCGCGTCCGGCCTGCCGCGCAGATCGGCCACGCCATATTCGGTCGCGACGATGTCGCGTAAATGGCAGGGGATGGTTTCGCGCGCATAGGACCAGCGGATGTTGGACACCGTCCGGCCATGCTCCTCGCGGGTCGCGTTGACGAAGATGACGGACCGCGCCTCCGGCAGGGCGAAGGCCTGGGCGACGAAATTATATTGCCCGCCGACGCCGCTCACGATCTGGCCGCTTTCCAGGCCGTCGGACACGACCGCCCCCAGCAGCGTCACCATCATCGCCTTGTTGAAGAAGCGGGCCTTCACCCGCGCGGCGCGCTTTTCGTCTTCCCCGCCATAGGCCTCGTTGACGAAGCTGACCGCGGTCATCGCCAGCTTGGCGCGGGTCTCCTCGCTCATGTCGCGCAGGCGCTGATAGAAGCGCTTCGGCCCGAGGAAAAACGCCGCGTGCAGCAGCGCGCCGTCCACCTCGCGCTTGACGATGCCCGCCTCGATCAGGTCGAGAAAGCTGCTGACCAGCATTTCGCTAAGGCCGTAAAGCCCCTCGCGGAAGGGCGCCTCCTCGACCGGCATCGAGGGGGCGCCGTGCCCGTCCAACCGGTGCACCAATTCGCGGTAGGTGCCATTGTCCTGGTGCCGCAGGATCAGCGCCTTGGCGAGCGCGTCGCCGATGGCGCCGATGCCGATCTGGATGGTGCCGCCATCATGCACCAGGCGCGCGGCGTGCAGGGCAGCGGCATATTCGGTCAGCGGCACGGGCAGGCTCGGCGGCGCGTAGAGCGGGAATTGGCAGGCCGCGCCGCTCAGCATGTGGGAGAAATCGCTTTCGGGGACAGCCGCGTCGCCGCCCATGAAGGGCAGTTCGTCGTTGACCTGCCCCGCGAGCAGGAAGTTGGCGCGACCCTCGCGGCGCGCCTTGAGCAGGTCGAGCGTCAGGTCCGGATTGCAGCTCAGGCTGTAATGCAGCCCGCCATCGATGCCTCTTGCCGGCGAAACGAGCTGCACCACCACGTTCATGCCCGCCGCGAGCAGCATCGGCACGACATGGGTGTAATTCGCGGCGATATAAGATTGCTGCGCCCGCGCGACGCCCAGCCAGCGCCCCGCCATGAAGAAGAATTCGTGGATTTCGATATTGGCCGGCAAGGTGCCGCGCCGCAGCGCCTCCGCATAGGTCGGCTCGGGGTAGGCGCCGAACAGCCGGTCGATGACGGGGACGAGAAAGCGCCGCTGCAATTCGTTCGAGGGGGCGGGCTTCTCCAGCGTCAGCGCGGTGTAGATCTTCAGCGAGATCGACGGATCTTCGGTCGCGCGCCGGACCAGCGCATTCACCAGATGAACCGGTTTGCCGAGGCCCAGCGGTGTGCCGACGACGAGAGTTTTGCCGACGGCCTCGATGATCCCGGCGGCGGCTGCGTCCGCATCGCTGAAGGCGGCTGGGCTGCTGGAATGCGGTGCGTTCAACGATAGCCTCCCGGCCGTGCGGCCTTCGATCGCCCGCGCAGCGCCTTGACACCTCGGCCTTCAGGGCCGTTCCCGCAGGTTTAGGTGATTTGCGGCTGGCCCGCTACCGGGGCGATGGCCGCGAAGCATCGCGGCAATCTAAACCGTTGATTGCGCGCCTTCCATCCGCTATAAATCGGGGCGCGGCCGTCAAGGCTGACCCCGCCCGGCCACATTCCCGAAAAGCCGTCCGGTCAACATGGAAATCCCGAACCTGGGAGGGACGCGATGCGCGTTTATTACGATAGAGACGCCGATATCAATCTGATCAAGGGCAAGAAGGTCGCCGTCGTCGGCTATGGCTCGCAAGGGCACGCGCATGTGCTCAACCTGCGCGATAGCGGGGTCGCCGATGTGGTGGTAGCGCTCCGCGAGGGCTCGGCCTCGGCAAAGAAGGCCGAGGGCGAGAAGCTGAAGGTGATGAGCGTCGCCGATGCGGGCGCCTGGGCCGACGTCGTCATGATGCTGACGCCGGACGAATTGCAGGCCGAGATCTACCGCGACCATCTGCACAAGACGATGAAGGACGGTGCGGCGCTGCTGTTCGCGCATGGGCTGAACATCCATTTCAACCTGATCGAGCCGCGCGCCGGCATCGACATCGGCATGGTGGCGCCTAAGGGGCCGGGCCATACGGTGCGCTCCGAATATAAGCGCGGCGCGGGCGTGCCGTGCTTGATCGCCGTCGCCAATGACGCGAGCGGCAACGCGCATGAAATCGCACTGTCTTACGCTTCGGCGATCGGCGGCGGGCGCGCCGGCATCATCGAGACGACCTTCAAGGAGGAATGCGAGACCGACCTTTTCGGCGAGCAGACAGTGCTCTGCGGCGGTCTGGTGGAGCTGATGCGCGCCGGGTTCGAAACGCTGGTCGAGGCCGGCTATTCACCGGAAATGGCCTATTTCGAATGCGTGCATGAGGTGAAGCTGATCGTCGACCTCATCTATGAGGGCGGCATCGCCAATATGAATTATTCGATCTCGAACACGGCCGAGTTCGGCGAATATGTCACCGGGCCGCGCATCGTCGATGCGGCAGACCAAAGGCGCGGATGAAAGAGGTGCTGGCGGACATTCAGTCTGGCCGCTTCACGCGCGACTGGATGCTGGAGAACCGCGTCAACCAGACCAGCTTCAAGGCGATGCGGGCGAAAATCGCCGAACACCCGATCGAGGAGACCGGCAAGAAGCTGCGCGCCATGATGCCCTGGATCGCCGAGCGGGCGCTGGTGGACAAGGCGAAGAATTAGCCCGCGCGATCCATCCGAGTTCAAGCGAAAGGCGGACCATTGGCCCGCCTTTTTCAGTTGCCCGTTAACCAAAACGGAAACGCGGCACGTTGCTGCGCCGCGTTTTGCCTTATTCGCAAAGATGAAGGCTTATTTCAGCGGCTCGCTGTAGCTACCGCCGAGGTGATAGGTCAGGCGTGCGCGAACGGTCCAGAAGTTGTTGTCGTCTTCGTGGAAATGCAAATCCCCGATATCTGAAGTCGCTTCCGCCGCCGAAGTCGTAATAAAGGCCTTCGACGCCAACGCTGACATTCGGGCGCAGCTTATATTCGATGCCGCCACCCGCTACCCAGCCGTCATCCGTCCGGCTGTCGCCAAACGCATCGTCGGCCTCAATGAACGCCGCACCACCGGTTCCATAAAGGAGTGCCGGGCCCATTGCATAGCCAAGCCGGCCGCGAATGCTCGCAAGGTAATTGATGTTGTCGCCGAAATCGACGTCGCCTTCAATCGCCGAACAACCAACCGCCGGGCTTCTCCCAATTGTAGCCGACATGCACGCCGGCCAGCCAGGTGTCATCGCGGCCAAAGTCGAACACGGTATCGCCGTTGTCGATGAAGCTGTTGTCGTTGAAGAAGGCGCCGCCGCCATTGATACCGAAATAGAAGCCGGTCCAGCTGATGGCCGGCAGATAGGCTTCCGGCGCATCTTTATAGCTGCCGCCCTTATTGTAGATGTCGGCTGCGCTGGCTGCTCCAGCCGCGCCGACCAGGAAGGTCGCTCCGAGAAGAGCCATTTTCAAAGTTTTCAAGGATTTATCCCCCGTGGGTATGTCTGCATCGTGCATGGTGGGAAAATAGGAGCTGAAGGAGCTAAGAAAACCCACCAGAGCCTGCATATTGCGGCGCGATACAATTAAAAGTTGTACACGGGTTTGTTTCGCTAATTCAATGATCAAATATCTCATGCCAAACAGATGCTTAGGCGTTCCATTTCGCTGTTGCACATAGGCAACGGGGCCGAGCATTCGAACCGGCCCGCAAAACGAAGGCCGTCTCTCAGCAGGCCGGCGGACGCGAAATGGAAAAATTCCGCGGGTCCACAGCCCAGCGACGTCACAATTACCTGTATCGGGAGAATTGCGCTTCACCGGCGCTTTCAAATACGTGCTGTCGCGCTTCTTGGGTTGTTGCCATCGGTAACATCCAATCGATTAGAACATCGCAATTGCGTGCTGGAACCGGAAGCTACGGAGATGAGTTGGCTGCCTACACAACGAACAAGAGGAAGCCTTATGAAGAGAATATTGATTGGTCTGGCCGCGTCAGCGACGCTGGTTCTCGGGTCGGCGGGCACCTTCGCTTGCGAACATACGGCTCAACTGCATTCTACCGCTGCACAGGCGAACGGCATGATTGTCCTGGCTCAGGCCAGCGGCGCAAGCAATAGCGGCAACACGGGCGGTGACGCCGGCGGCCAGCCTGACAAGGAAACGAAGAAGCTGCTTGACCCGAACGCAACCGAATTGGGTGGCACGACGGCGGGCAAGTCCAATACCGACCCGGCCCTCGATCCTAACGCGGAGAGCGGCGACGGAAAGCCCGAGCAGCATACTGGCTCAGGAAAGTAAGGGTCTCGCGGCGCATCGAGGCACCGCTGGTACGGCAAACGGCAGCAGGCTTGCGCTTTGGTGCCGTTTGCATTTTGTCTCGGTCACGCGCCTGATTTGGCCTCAAGAAACCGGCGCAAACGTCTTCCGCCTTTGCCCTTATCGAACTCGCGGAACGGCCCGGCACGCAAGGCAAGAAATCGCAACCCGCTGACACCCCGAAAAATTCTCAAGTTGGGCAGCGTCCACGCCGCGTGAACGCGCCCGCCGAAAGCCCGCGCCGCGCAACCTTCCGAAGGGGGTAGACGATAGCACCCGTGATGCGGCATAAGCTGCCGTGGCGACCGATGATGCGTCAACGGATTCGTGGTTTCCTGGGCGGGCCTAGTGCGAAGCGGAGAGCGGAATGAGTTCGCGGCCAACATTGAACAGATTGGGTGCGGGTCCGCGGCTGGAGCTTGCGGCGGGGGGGTCCTGGACGGCCAATCACGCCAGCGAGCTTGAGCCGCTGATCGAGCGGCATACCCGGTCGGCATCAAGCGCTGGCAGCATGTCCATCGACATGCGGGCGGTCACCGAATTCGATACGTTCGGCGCCTGGCTGCTGGAACGGCTCACCCGCGATTGGAGCGGATTCCGGTCGAAAAAGCCGAGATTACCGGGTTGCCCGATCAATTATCGGGGCTTGCTGGATGAAGTGCAGCAGGCGAACCGCGCCGACACGGTAAGGGCGCCGCAGCCGAACCGCGTGCTGCTCGCGCTCAACGGTCTGGGCAAGTCGGTCGAGGACAGCGCGCGCGGCGTCGTGCCCTTCCTGAATATGTTCGGCGTCCGCCGGTACGGCGCTGCTCAGGTCCTTCATCAAGCCGAAATCCTTCCGCCTGACGTCCGCCGTGCATCACCTCGACCGCGTCGGCTGGCAGGCGATCCCGATCATCCTTCTGATCACCTTCCTGATCGGCTGCATCATCGCGCAGCAGGGCTTCTTCCATTTCCGGCGCTTCGGCGCGGACATCTATGTCGTCGACATGGTCGGCATTCTTGTGCTGCGCGAAATCGGCGTGCTGATCGTCGCCATCATGGTCGCGGGACGCTCGGGCAGCTCCTATACGGCCGAGCTTGGCTCGATGAAGATGCGCGAGGAGGTCGACGCGCTGCAGACGATGGGCCTCGATCCGGTCGAGGTGCTGATCCTGCCGCGCATTCTGGCGCTCATCATCGTGCTGCCTATCCTCACCTTTCTGGGCTCCATGGCAGCGCTCTACGGCGCGGGCCTGGTCGCCTGGCTCTATGGCGGCATGAGTCCGGCAACCTTTATCGAGCGCCTGAGAGAGGCGATCACCATCGAGCATTTCGAAGTCGGCATGATCAAGGCGCCGTTCATGGCGCTGGTGATCGGGGTCGTCGCCTGCACGGAGGGCCTGCGGGTACAGGGCAGCGCCGAATCGCTGGGCCTGCAAACCACCAATTCCGTGGTGAAATCGATTTTCATGGTCATCGTGCTGGACGGAATTTTCGCCATGTTCTTCGCCTCGATCGGCATGTGATGGAGCGCTGGCGATGGAGGAACCCGTCATCAAGGTGCGTGATCTGGTCGTCGGCTTCGGCGATCACACCGTGCTGAACGGGCTGTCGCTGGATGTGCACCGCGGCGAGATTCTCGGCCTTGTCGGCGGGTCGGGCAGCGGCAAATCGGTGCTGTTGCGCACCATTATCGGGCTGATCCCGAAACGGCGGGGCACCATCGAGGTGCTCGGCGTGCGCCTCGATGAGGCCGACGACCGGGCAAGGCAGGCCGTGGAGCGGCGCTGGGGCGTTCTGTTCCAGCTCGGCGCGCTGTTCTCCTCGCTCACCGTGCGCCAGAACGTGCAGTTTCCCATGCGTGAACATCTGCAGCATATCGGAACGCCTGATGGACGAAGTCGCGATGGCCAAGCTCGAAATGGTCGGGCTCAACCCGCGCGATGCCGACAAATTCCCCTCCGAGCTGTCCGGCGGCATGACCAAGCGCGTCGCGCTGGCCCGCGCCCTGGCGCTCGATCCGGAAATCGTCTTCCTCGATGAGCCGACCTCGGGCCTCGATCCGATTTCCGCCGGCGCGTTCGACGAGCTGATCCGCACCCTGCAGCAGACGCTCGGCCTTACCGTGTTCATGGTGACGCACGATCTGGCCAGCCTGCACGCGGTTTGCGACCGGGTGGCGGCTCTGGCCGACGGCGTCGTCGTCGCGCAAGGGCCGATCGAAACGCTGATGCTCTCAGAGCATCCCTGGGTCAAAGAATATTTCCGAGGCGAACGCGCCAGCATGATCGCGCCAGCGCCCGCACAACCGACAGCCTGAGGCCAAAAAGATGGAAATTCGCGCGCGCTATATCTTGATGGGGGTGTTTCTCCTTGCGGTGATCGCCTCGGTCTTCGGCTTCGTCTACTGGCTGAACAATTCGGGCGGCTTTGGCGAGCGCGCCGCCTACCGCATCCGCTTCGAAAGCTCGGTGTCGGGCCTGTTTACCGGCGCGGCGGTGCTGTTCAACGGCCTGCGCGTCGGCGAGGTAACGGGAATGTATCTGCGGGCCGAAAACCCGAACGAAGTGGACGTGACGATCAAAGTCAATCCGCAGACGCCGATCCGCGCCGACACGCTCGTCGATCTCGATTTCCAGGGACTGACCGGCGTCGCGGCGATCTCACTGAATGGCGGCAGTGCCGATAAGCCGCTGCCGCAGTCCGACGGCATGCCGTCCATCCTGATGGCCAAAAGCTCGGCGGGCGTCAGCATCACGCAATCGGCGCGCGACGCGCTTTTGAAGCTGAACGGCATCCTTTCCGACAATTCCGAGCCGCTGAAGGAGCTGGTCGGCAACATCAACACCTTTTCCGGCGCGCTGGCGCGGAACTCCGACAAGGTCGATGGCATCCTGTCCGGCCTGGAGCGCATGACCGGCGGCTCGCGCGGCAAGGACGGTGACAAGGCTTTCGATCTGACCGTACCGCGCAGCTTCGAAAACGTCGCGACGCCCTTGCGCGGCCAGCTCGTCATCCCCGAGCCGACCGCGATCATTCAGCTCGATGCCCAAAATATCGTCTTCCGCACGTCGAAAGGCGCGAGCCCGGAAGCGGGCGGTCCGCGCTGGGCCGACAATCTGTCACGGCTGTTGCAGGAAAAGATCGTTCAGGCGTTCGAGAATGCCGGGCAGCAGGGCCAGGTCAGCCGCAACGCCGATGCGGTGACCGGCGATTTCCAGCTGCTGGTCGATATACGCAGTTTCCAGATGATCACCACGCCGACGCCGGTTGCCGACGTGGAACTCAGCGTCAAGCTCGTGGAGAATGGCGGCCATATCCTCGATGCCCGCGTGTTTCAATCCACCGCTCCGGCCAAATCGACGGATGCCGCCGACGCGGTGGCCGCATTCGACGCCGCCCTGGGCAAGACCCTGAAAGACCTGGTGGATTGGGCCTCGACGGCCCTCGCCAAACCCGCCTGATCTGTTGCGCAATGGGTATCCGCCGACCCGGCGTCAGGACGGCGAATAGTCCTCGGATATCGGCCGGGCCTCTTCCTGCGACAGGGCAGCCGGGGAGTTCGCCCTGATTTCCGCCATCAGCGATTCGGTGTCCCAGGCGCCGTCCTGGATGGGGTCCGGGCCTCGTTCGCGGTCGGCGCGCAGCACCCGCTCCAGCGTCTCGGTGCTTTGCCGGATGCCGATCATGTAGCTGTCGTCATCGTCCCAGACGCTGGCAAGCTTGCGGATCATCTTTTCGTCCAGCTTGCGGAAAATGCGGCCCGCGCGCTCCGCCTGATAGGCGTGAAAGCCCATCACCTTCAGCGCCTCGACGCCGACCTCCAGCGCCGATCCGAAGGTTTCCCGCTTGATCATGTGCACCTTGTGCTTCAGCAGCTCGTAAACCGTGGTGCGGTCATAAGCGCGGGCGATGATCTTCAGATCGGGAAAGTGCTTGTTGGCGACCTCGACGATCTCAACCGCCTTTTCGGCATCGTCCACCGCGACGATCAGCACCTTGGCCTCGCCCGCGCCCGCCGATTGCAGCAGATCGGAGCGTGAGGCATCGCCAAAATAGACCTTGTTGCCGAAGCGGCGCAACAGCTCCACCTGCTCAGCGCTGTGATCGAGCACGGTGACGTCAAAGCCATGCGCCCGCAACAGCCGCGCCGAGATCTGGCCGAAACGGCCGAAGCCGGCAATGATGGCGAGGCCGTCCGCCTGGATGTCGTCAGGGTCCAGCTCGGCCTCGGGCCGCTCGAAGCGCGGCGCCAGCAGCCGCTCATACGCCATGAGTAGCAGCGGCGTGGTCAGCATGGAGATCGCCACCGCCGCCGTAAGCGGATTGGCCACCGATGTCGGCAGGATGGTGTTCTGGACCGCGAAGGCGAGCAGAACGAAGGCGAACTCGCCGCCTTGCGACAGCGCCAGGGCAAACAGGAAGCTGTCAGGCATGGCGAAGCGGAACGGTCCGCGACAGGCCGAACAGCACGATGGCCTTCACCGTGATCAGCGCCAGCACCAGGCCGGCGATGAGGGCGGGGTCTCGCGCCAGCAGGCCGAAATCGATGCTGGCGCCGACCGAGATGAAGAACAGGCCGAGCAGCAGCCCCTTGAACGGCTCGATGTCGCTTTCCAGCTCATGCCGGAACTCGCTGTCGGCCAGCACGACGCCGGCGAGGAAGGTTCCCAGCGCCGGCGACATGCCCACCGACTCCATCAGCAGCGCAATGCCGATGACGATGAGCAGCCCCAGCGCCGTGAATGCCTCACGCAGCCGCGAGGCGGCGATGGCGCGGAACACGGGGCGCAGGGCAACGCGGCCAGCAACGATGATAAAGGCGACCGCGCCAAGCACGACCAGCGGATAGGCCCAGTCCGGCAGCGCCGCGAGCCACGCCGCGTGGTCAGCATCATGCGCCGACGCGCCGGGGGCGGGTGCGGTGGCAACGGCCAGAAACGGCATGAAGGCCAGCATTGGAATGACGGCGATATCCTGGAACAGCAGCACCGAAAAGCTGGACTGTCCAACCGGCGTCTGCATCAGGCCTTTCTCGGTCAGCGTCTGCAGCACGATGGCCGTGGAGGACAGCGACAGGATCATGGCCGCCGCCAGCGCCACCCTCCAGTCGAAGCCGAGCGCGATGCCGCTTACCGCGATCGCCGCCGATGTGACGATGACCTGCGCGCTGCCCAGGCCAAGAATGGGTTTTCGGAGCTGCCAGAGGAATTGCGGGCGCAGTTCCAGCCCGACGAGGAACAGCATCATGACCACGCCGAATTCGGCAAAGTGCATCACCTGCGTCTGGTCGCCGACCAGCGATGCCCCGAACGGTCCAATAATCACCCCGCCGATCAGGTAGCCGAGCACCGAGCCCAGCCCCAGCCGTTTGGCGATAGGGACCGAAATGACGGCCGTCGCCAGATAGACGAAGGCCCGTAACAACAGCGAGGCGTCTTCCATTCGCGGTCTTATGCTCCCTGCTCATTGGCGCGCATCGTTTCCTCGCGGCCGTTCTGCAAAAGGGAGGGCCGCGTCGCGCCCTCATCGCGGAGCCCGAGGACCCGATCCCGGTAGGCCTGCGCGCTCCGGGCGATTGCGGCATCTTGGATGATATGCGTGCCATGCACCACGAAGGGCGGCAGCCAGTCCATGCCGCAGAGCCGCGCCGTCTGCTCGAATGGCCGCAACAGATCGCCGATGGCAAAACGGTTCATCCCCGCGCCGCCGTATGAGTCCTCGCGCCCGCCGGTGGTGATCGCCGACATCAGCGCCTTGCCCGAAAGCGCGCTGCCCTGCGCCCCATAGGCGAAACCGTGCTGCAGCACCAGATCCTGCCATTCCTTGACGATCGCCGGGGCGGAATACCAATAGAACGGATGCTGGATCACGATCACATCATGCTCCCGCAGCAGAGCCTGCTCGTGTCCGACATCGATCATGAAATCGGGATAGGCGCCGTATAGATCGTGGACGGTGACGTCGCTCAGATCGGCGACGGCACGCCGCAGCGCCCGGTTGACGCGCGATCTCTGCGGCGCCGGATGGGCAAACAGGATGAGGATTTTGGCGGGCATCGGGTTCCTGGGGCTGAGGGGGCCGGGCACTCTGCCAGGGCATTTGCGTGGCTTATATTAGCGCATGTAGGGCGCGACAATAGCTGTCCAGGTGGCGAGCCGGAGGCGTGGCGACAAGGCAATGGATGCGTTAGCGTTGCATCCAGCGAATGATGAGCGCGCAGGGCACGAACCAGACTGCCACCGAGAGCGCATAGAACAGCAGGTGCCAGGGTGTCGCCAGGCCGGGCAGGCGAACCAGGAAGATGGAGATGACGAACCAGTAATAGAGGATCGAAAAGCCGATCAGCGCGAGGCTGCCGATGAGTTTTCTGAGGCGCATGGTCATGCGGGTACCTCTAGCCGGATTGCGGCGCGGCGCCAAGAGTGCCGATACGCCATGCGGCATCGCGGCTCGGCATCCGCCTCAATTTAGGGGAGCCTGTTCCAGGACGCGGCATTTACGGCGAGCGGCTCCGGCGCTATTGGTGATGGATCGAGGGAGCGCCGCCTTCCTCAACGGCAAAGGACAGTGCGCCATGGTTTCGGTCGCGGACAGGATGAACGGGCAAGGCGCCGCCGGCATTGCGCCATACGGCGCCTTGCGTCTCTGGCTCTATGCGGTCGCCGGGCTGATCCTGGCGATGGTGCTGGTGGGCGGGGCGACGCGGCTCACCAATTCCGGGCTTTCGATCACCGAGTGGAAGCCGCTGATGGGGGCGATCCCGCCGCTGAGCGCCGCGGATTGGCAGGACGCCTTCGCCAAATATCAGCAGATTCCGGAATACCAGCTCATCAACAAGGGCATGAGTCTGGCCGACTTCAAGGCGATCTATTGGTGGGAATGGGCACACCGGTTTCTGGGCCGCTTCATCGGCGTGGCGTTTTTCGTGCCGTTCCTGATCTTCTGGCTGCGCGGCGCGATCCCGAAGCGGCTGATGCCGAAGCTTGCGGTGATTTTCCTGCTCGGCGGAGCGCAGGGCGCGCTCGGCTGGTACATGGTCAAGAGCGGCCTTGCCGAGCGCACCGATGTCAGCCAGTACCGGCTGGCGGCGCATCTGGCGCTCGCGGTGCTGATTTACGGCGCCACTTTGTGGGTGGCGTTCGGGCTAGGCGCGCCTGCAGCACCGGGCGGGCGGGTCTCCGGCGGCGTCAAGGCGATGGCCACCGTCTTCGCCGGGCTCGTGTTCCTGCAGATCATCCTGGGCGGCTTTGTCGCCGGAACCGACGCAGGGCTGTCGCACAACACTTGGCCGCTGATGGATGGGGCCATCATCCCGGACGGCCTCGGCGCGATGCAGCCCTGGTATCTGAACCTGTTCGAGAATGTGCTGACGGTCCAGTTCGATCACCGGATGCTCGCCTATCTGGTTGCCCTGGTGGCGCTGGCGAACCTGGTCCTCGCCTGGGGAAGCCGCTCACGCGCCGTGGCGCTCGGGGTGTTCGCCGCCGTCCTCGCTCAGATCGCGCTCGGCATCTTCGCCCTGCTCAGCCATCTGCAGCTGGGTCTGGCGCTCGCGCACCAGGCTGGCGCGGTGCTGCTCTTCGGGCTGGCGCTTTTTCAGTTGCACTCGCTGCGTCGATCAGCGTGACGCCGCCGGTGATTGCCGCACATGCCAGCAAACACCGGCCGGGTCGATGATGTGAATTTCGCGGCCCCAGGGGAAGTCAGTCGGCGGGCGCATTTTTACGCCGGGAAAGCGAGGCGGCAATGCCCTCGCTTCGATCTCGGACCAATAGATATCAAGGTTGTCCACCTCGAAGGTGATCATCTGGTTCTTCTGCCATTCCGGGACGTCAATGTCCTGCAACATGAAATACGCACCCCCAAAACGCAGACCGGCAATCCCGCCGTTCTTCCACAGACACGTGAACCCAAGCTCGCCGAAGAATTCGAGAGCGACCTCGAAATTGGGCCCTGACGGGACGAATGGGTATAGGGCGATGCCTTGCGATTTCATGGTTGGATTGCCTTGGCTCTGAGCTTGCTAGATCGTGATAATTTTAGATTGGATCAATCTAAAATTGTCACAGCGAGCTATTTCAATAGCTTAGAGCGGGATTTAGCGGAAACCGCTGCACACTTTTCCGCATCCCGCTCTAGGATGCGGCCTTTACAGCCAGCGCTTGCGTCGCTTGAAGCTTTTCAGGTTCTTGAAGCTGCGCCGCTCGCCGCCGCCGAGATAGAATTCCTTCACATCCTCATTGCCGGCAAGTTCGGCGGCGGTGCCGTCGAGCACCACCTTGCCCTGCTCCATGACATAGCCGTGGCTGGCGACCTGCAGCGCGGCGCGGGCGTTCTGCTCGACCAGCAGAATGGTGACGCCCAGATCGCGGTTGATGCGGGCGATGATGCCGAACACTTCCTTCACCAGCAGCGGCGAGAGGCCCATGGACGGCTCGTCCATCAGGATGAGCTTGGGCCGCGCCATCAGCGCCCGCCCGATCGCCAGCATCTGCTGCTCGCCGCCCGAGAGATAACCGGCGAGCCCGGTGCGCTCCTTGAGGCGAGGGAAATAGCTGAGCACCATGTCGAGATCGCTGCCGATCTCGCGATCCTTGCGGGTGAACGCGCCGAGGCGCAGATTTTCCAGAGCCGTCATGTCGGCGATGATGCGGCGGCCCTCCATCACCTGGAAGATGCCGCGCCGGACGATCTTGTCGGGGTCGATGCCCTGGATCGGCTCGCCGCGAAACAGCACTTCGCCGCGCGTCAGGGCGCCGTTCTCGGTCTTCAGCAGGCCGGAAATCGCCTTCAGCGTCGTGGATTTGCCCGCGCCATTCGCACCGAGCAGCGCCACGATCGCCCCCTCCGGCACGGCGAGGCTGAGGCCGCGCAGCACCAGGATCACCTCGTCATAGACGACCTCGATATTGCGTATGTCGAGCAGGGGAGGGGCCACAGCCCGGCCAGCAAGCGCGGTCTCGGATGCCTTGGTCTGCATCTCGTTTCATCTCCGGGCTTACCTCTCCCAGGGGAAGAGGTCGCGGCGCGATAGCGGCGCGGGTGAGGGGGTTCTGCGCCAAATGTGCGACGCGCAACCCCTCACCCCGGCCCTCTCCCCAGGGAGAGGGCAGAAGAGTGCCCTACCAGCCCAGCGTATCCGGCTTGCGCTGAAGCTCGATGGTCTTCACCTTGTCCATCTTGATCGTGCCGTTCTTCACCAGCTCGGCGACATCGCCGTCGGTCGCGCCGCTCACATTCATGCGGTAGATGCTGACGCTCATCAGCCCGCGATGGTCGTCCGCCGTCCAGGTCGAGGGCAGGCAGACGCCTTCCATGCCGGCGGGAACCCAATCCTTCTTCTGGTACATGCCCTTCTGCACATTCGGGCCGGTCACGCCGCCATTGGCCGCCGCCCATTCCATCGCCCCGACCATGTACATGGCGGAGCATACCCCGGCCATGATAGTGCACCGGGCGATAGGTGTCGGCGCTGCCCGACATCTTGGAGATTTCCGATAAGGTCGCCATGCCCGGCGCATCGCCGTTCCAGACGATACCGGTGCGGACGGGAAACACCATGCCATTGGCGGCATCGCCCGCGGCCTTGGCGGCATTCTCATCCATGCCCCAGACATTGCCCATGAACTGCACCTCGACGCCCGCCGTCTTGCAGGCCTTGAGCACGGAGATGTTCGAGCCTGCCGTATTGGCGAGATAGGCGTAGTTGGCGCCGGCGTTCTTGATGGTCAGGCATTGCGAGGTGTAGTCGCCCGGCGTCATGGCGAACTGCACCGGCGGGATCACATCGAAGCCAAGCTCCTTGGCCATCGCCTCGCCCGCTTCCTTGGGGGAATTCGGATAGGGGTGGTTGGCGCCCATATGCACGAATTTCGGCTTGCCAGAGCCGCCCTTCGCCTTCCAGTCCTCGGCGGCCCAGGTGAGCAGCGCGCGCAGGGCGTCGGAATAGCTGGGGCCGTAGAAGAAATTATACGGGGCGGGCTTGGCTTTGCCGCTCTTGCCGGTCGGATCGGTCAGCGCGGCGGAATAGGAGGCGGAGAAATCCGGGATCTGGTCCTTGGTGACGAAGGAAATCAGCGCTTCGGTGTCGGCCGTGCCCCAGCCTTGCAGCGCGGCGATCTTGGAGGCGCCCTCCGACCATTTCTTATATTGCGCGATGGCGCGCGGCACCTGATAGCCGTAATCGACGGTCTCGACGGCCAGCTTCCTGCCCGCGACCCCGCCCTTGCTGTTGACATAGGCCAGCGCATCGGCGACGCCCTTCGCATAGGGCACGCCGACATCCGAGGTCGGGCCGCTCTGGTCGGCGAGATGTCCGACGGGGATATCCTCAGCAAAGGCGGGTTGCGCGAGCAGGGCCGCGGCCAGGGCGGCAATGGCCGTCGCCCCGGTGAAATGTGTGAGCCTCATGGCTTCCTCCCATTCGTTTTTATGATCTCATCACTTAAGCAAAATGCGGCGGCTCGCTCAATGCGCTTAAGGGCGGCATCGCCTGAACGGACGCGGCGCGCATCAATCGGCGGAAAGCAGTTTCGGCACCGTCTTGGCGAGGCTCTGGTCCAGCAACTCCCACACGATCTTTTGCGCCCGCGGATCGGCGACCGCCGCCTTCGGTTCCGGCGGCAGCATGTCCTGGTCCTTCAACTCGACATAGGGTCCTCTGATGGCGACGAGAAAACTATCCTGGCCTATGCTGCCCCTTTCGGACCGCAATTCCTTCATCTGGCCATCATAGACGGTCAGCAGCGACAAAGCGTGGATCTGCTCGGGCGGATTGAACAGATTTGACCAGCGCAGCACCCCAAGTCCGCCAATATATTGGTTGGTGCTTGCGACTTGAGCACCGTAAGGTGAGATCACCAGATAATAATCGCAGCCCTGGCCGTTGGTATATTTGGCAAGGAATTTTGCGAATTCATCGTCATAACTTTTCAAGAAGAAATCGCCATTTTTGTAAGCTGTGTAGGCTTCCGAAGGAATTTGGATGCGCTTGACGCGGAAATTCTTCTTCAGGATGTGGGAAACCGAAGCGGCGACACGGTCATCGATTTTCCATCCGGCAATTGGGAAGCTATCCTCCTCATTGCCGAATACCATGATGCCGATCTTCTTCACGGTGAACGTCTCGCCGATCAGAGAGATGAGCCCAACCGTTTTCGTGGCATTGGCAGATTTGCCCGGCGCTGATTTCTGTGGTTTGGCCTCGCCAGGCTTTGCGACGAAGCGAGCCGGCGGCTTGTAGCCGTCGGGATTGTGCGCCTCCGAGGCGGACTGCTGCGCTGCCGCCGGAAGGGCGGACATGCAGAAAGCGGCGGCGACTATTGCCGCGCAACGGCATATGGCAATCATCTCAAATCCCCCCATACGAAACGCCATATGGTAGCCATGAGGTGCCCCAGCGCGCAATGGGACCGCCCGGTCTTCCCCAAGGTTTGACGCTTACTCAATGCGAGAACGGATAGAGCTTCCAATAGGCCTTGATCTGCTTCCAGCGATGCGCCAGGCCGTCCGGCTCGAAGATCAGGAACAGGACGATCACCGCGCCGATCGCCATCTCGCGCAGATAGGAAATGTTGGCGTTGAGGCCCAGCGCATGGTCGATGGCGCTTCCCGACAATTGCGAGGCCAGCCACGCCATCGCCTCCGGCAGCAGCACCATGAAGGCGGTGCCCATGATGGTGCCCATGATCGAGCCGAGCCCGCCGATGATGATCATGCCGAGAAACTGGATCGAGAACAGGATGGTGAAGCCCTCGACCGACACATATTGCAGATAATGCGCATAGAGCGCCCCGCCGATCCCGGCGAAAAACGCTGCGATGCCGAAGGAGAGCGTGCGGTATTTGGTGAGGTTGATGCCCATCATCTCGGCCGAGAGATAATGGTCGCGCACCGCCACCAGCGCCCGCCCGTCGCGCGAACGCATCAGGTTGGTGGCCAGGATGTAGGCGATCACCATATGCGCCAGCACGACGTAGAAATAGCGGGCGTCGGTGTTGAAGGCATAGCCGAACAGCGTGTAGGGCGAGGCGGCGCTGCCCGCGACGCCGCCGGTGAACCATTCGGCGCGGGCGAAGAAATCCTGCAGGATATATTGCGCGGCCAGCGTCGCGATGGCGAGGTAGAGCCCCTTCAGCCGGGCGGCGGGCAGGCCGAAGATCAGCCCAACGGCCGTGGTCATGACGCCCGCCACGGGGATGGCCAGGAACACCGGCACGCCATAGACATTGCTGACATAGGCCGATGAAAAGGCGCCGAAGCCGAAAAACGCGGCGTGGCCGATGGAGATCTGCCCGGTGAAGCCGACGAGAATGTTGAGCCCGAGCGCCGCGATCGAGAGATAGCCGATCTGGATCAGCGTGCTGAGGATATAGGACGGGAAGACGAGCGGCGCGCAGCAGGTGACGAGCACGCCGAGGATCGCCGCGTTGCGGCTGGCGACGCTCGGGAAAGATGGTGGTGTCGGCGGCGTAGCTGGTCTTGAACTCGCCGGCGGGCGTCAGGCTCTGCATCGCCATGCGCGCCTCCGAGAGCGAGATATATGCATGCGGGCGCAGGCGCATAGTCCGTCATCCCCGGTCCGTCACCCGCGAAAACGGGGATCCAGTAAACCACTGAGCCTGCGGAGTACTGGGTCCCCGCTTCTGCGGGAATGATGTCAGAGCGGGGAAAACGGGGATCGCAGTAAAGCCACGGAACTGCGGAGCATGGGTCCCCGCTTCTGCGGGAATGATCGTCAGAGCGGGTGTGCAAAGTGCATCGTGTTCCACCGTCCTAAACCCTCTCGATATCGCGCGTGCCGAACAGGCCATAGGGCCGGATCATCAGGATGATGATCAGCACGTAAAACGGCGCGATCTCGTACAGATTGCCCCAATGCAGATATTGCCCGTCGACATATTGGGCGACGTTTTCCAGCACGCCGATGATCAGGCCGCCCAGCACCGCGCCCGCGATACTGTCCAGCCCGCCTAGAATGACCGCCGGAAACACCTTGATGCCATAGAAGGACAGCGCCGACGACACGCCGTTGACGATGCCGACCGTTACCCCCGCCACCGACGACACGACCGCCGAAATCGCCCAGGCCATGGCGAAGACGTTCTTCACCGAAATGCCCAGCGATTGCGCCACCTGCTGGTCGAAGGCGGTCGCCCGCATCGCCAGCCCATGCTTGGAATATTTGAAGAAGATCGCGAAGCCCGCCATCAGCAGCAGCGAAATGACAAGGCTCATCAGATAGACGGTCTGGATCTGCACACCGCCGATGTCGATCTGCTGCGTCGGGAACACCTGCGGAAAGGGCTGGGCGAACACGCCGAACATCCATTTCATCAGCGCCTGGAAGAAAATCGAGAGGCCGATCGTCACCATGATCACGGATATGACCGGCTCTCCGATCAGCGGCCGCAACACCACCACCTGCAGCAGAATGCCGAACACCAGCATGAAGCCGAAGGTGAGCAGCATCGCCCAGACGAACGGCACGTGATGAGCCGTGACGATCCACCAGCAGACCCAGGCGCCGACCAGCAGAAACTCGCCTTGCGCGAAATTCACCACCTGGCTGGCCTTGTAGATCAGCACGAAGGACATGGCGACGACGCCGTAAAGCGCGCCGACGATCAGGCCGTTGACGATGAGCTGGAGCAGCAGCGGGTCGAGCATCGGTTCGGGCCTCGCATGGAGCAAGCTGCTCCCCATCGGCGGAGAGGCTCGGCGCCGCACGCGCCGGCTGAGGGAATGAAATCCGACGGGGAGGACAACGCTCGGCCTCACTCCCGACCCTCTCCCCAGGCGGAGAGGGGGCGATCCGTCGTGATTTCGCGACCCTGGTCCTGATGCGAGAGCCGGTTCTGCGTAAACACGAGCGAGCGTCGATGGATCGACATCATGGCTCAAGCTGCCCTTGCTGGTTTGCCCGGCGGGGCAGGGGCGGCGAGGTCGGCGACGGGCAGGCTCGTCTGGATGCGCTGGGTGGTGCCGTCCTGGAATTGGATGGTGGTGTCGATGTCGATGGCGGGGCGGCCGGCATAGATGGCGTCGATGATGGTGCCGTATTTCTCGCCGATCACGGCGCGGCGCACCTTGCGGGTGCGGGTCAGTTCGCCGTCGTCGGCGTCCAGCTCCTTGTACAGCAGGATGAATTTGGCGATTCTCTGGGCTGGCGGCAGCGAGGCGTTGACGGTCTCGACCTCGGTCCGCAGCAGCTCGTACACCTCGGGGCGGCTGGCCAGATCACTATAGGTGGTGAAGGCGATGCGCTTCTTCTCGGCCCATTTCGACACGATGGAGAAGCGGATGCAGATCATCGCGGCGAGATAGTCGCGCCCGTCGCCGACAATCACCGCCTCCGCGATGAAGGGCGAGAATTTCAGCTTGTTCTCGATATATTGCGGGGAATAGCGGTCGCCGCGCGCCGTCACGGCGAGATCCTTGATGCGGTCGATGACGACGAGATGCCCGGCCTTGTCGAAGAAGCCCGCGTCGCCCGTATACATCCAGCCGCCGCGCATATCGGCCTCTGTCGCTTCGCTATTGCGGTAATAGCCGGAGAACATGTTGGGGTGCCGCGCCACTACTTCGCCAACGCCGTTCGCGTCCGGCTTCTCGATGCGGATATCGACGCCGGTAAAGCCGACGCCGACCGTGTCGAAATCAACCTCGCCCGCCTTGTGGATGGTGTATGCGCCGAGCAATTCCGTCTGGCCGTAGAGCTGGCGCAGCGGCACGCCGATGGCCTGGAAAAAGCGGAACGTGTCGGGTCCCAGCGCCGCCCCGCCCGTCGCCGCCGAGCGCAGACGGGTGAAGCCGAGCCGGTCGCGAAGCGCGCGGAACAGCAGCGCATCGGCGAGCCATGAGCGGCGCCCTTGCCCGAGCGCCTTCAAACCCCGCGCGAGGCCGAAATTGTACAGCGCCCGTTTCAGCGGCGAGGCATCCATGATGCGCGAGCGCACATCCGCCGCGACGCTCTCCCAAAGGCGCGGCGCGAACAGCACGAAGGTCGGCGCGATCTCGCGGAAATCGTGCAGCATCGTGTCAGGCTCTTCGACGAAATTCACCTTCATGCGTGATATCAGCGCTTTGCCGAGCGCGTAGATCTGCTCCATGATCCAGGGCAGCGGCAGCACCGAGACATATTCGTCGTCCGGTCCCTTCGGGTCGGTCTCCAGATAGGCGGCGCAATGATTGAGGACGGCGCCCGCGCTCAGCATCGCCAGCTTGGGATGGGCTGTCGTGCCTGAGGTAGTGCACAGGATCGCCACGTCTTCGGCGCGTGTTGCGTCGACCAGCCGGTCGAACAGCACGGGATCGGCGGCGGCAAGGGCGCGGCCGCTTTCGATGAACTGCGCCACCGGGATCAGACGCGGATCGTCATATTTGCGCATGCCGCGCGGATCGGAATAGACGATATGGGCAAGGCTCGGCAGCCGGTCGCCGAGGTTGAGCAGCTTGTCGGCCTGTTCCTCGTCCTCGGCGAAGACGAGCTTGGCCTCGCCGTAATTGACGAGATAGGCGACCTCTTCCTCCAATGCGTCGCGGTAGATGCCCAGCGACATGGCGCGCACCGCATGCGCGGCGATTTCGCCCGCGACCCAGTCCGGCCGGTTGTCGCCCATCAGCGCCACCACGTCGCCCCGGCCGAGCCCAAGCGCGCTGAGCCCGAGCGCGAAATCGCGGACGCGCTCAGCGTAGCGCGCCCATGTCCAGGCCTCCCAGATGCCGAGGTTCTTTTCGCGCAGGGCGATGTCGCCGCCATTCTCGCTTGCGTTGAGCCGCAGCAGCTTGGGGAAGGTGTCAGCTACGGCAAGCCGCGCCTGCATGCCGGCGTTCATACCAGCGCCTCCGCCAGGATATCGGCGGGCGCCTCATCGTCTTCACCCAGATAGGCCGCCTTCACATGGCTGTTCGCCAGCACCTCTTCTGGGCGGCCCTCGGCGATCTTGCGGCCGAAATCGAGAACCGCGATGCGCGAGGAAATATCCATGACGACGCCCATATCATGCTCGATCATGATCACCGTCATGCCGAATTCCTCGTTCAGATCGACGATGTAGCGCGCCATATCCTCCTTTTCTTCCAGGTTCATGCCGGCCATCGGCTCGTCGAGCAGGATCAGCTCGGGCTCGATCGCCATGGCGCGGGCCAGCTCGACGCGCTTGCGCAGACCGTAGGACAGCGTGCCGGCGGGGCTTTTGCGCACCGGCTGCAGGTCGAGAAAGTCGATGATCTCCTCGACGCGGCGGCGATGCGCCAGCTCCTCGGTCCGCGCGCCCGTCAGCCAATAGAGCGAGCCGGTGAGGAAATTGTTGCGCAGCAGATGGTGGCGGCCGACCATGATGTTGTCGAGCACGCTCATATGCTGGAACAGCGCCAGATTCTGGAAGGTGCGCCCGATGCCGAGGCTGGCTCGGTCAGCCGGACGGCGGCGGGTGATGTCGGCGCCCTTATACAGGATGCGGCCCTCCGTCGGCCGGTAGCGCCCGGAAATGCAATTGACCAGCGAGGTTTTGCCCGCGCCGTTTGGCCCGATGATCGAGAACAAGTCGCCCTGGCTCACCCCGATGCTCACATGCGTCAGCGCATGCACGCCGCCAAACCGCAGCGACACGTCTTTAATTTCAAGAATATCCGCCATTCAGGCGCCTTGTTGCGTTTCCCGAAGCCTAGTGAACCGCCAAGCGGGATGCGGATCAAGCTCGCTTTCATCGAGAGGCGTCAGAATCCGGCCCGCAGGCGGCTATTGAGGACGAGGAGCGCGTGAATGCGACGCGAAGGCGCTTATCGTGCCGGGTTCGGTTCGAGCGGCTGTAGCGGCAGGACTTGCGTCGGTTAACTCGATCGCCTGCTGGTAAAATTTCCGGTTTCGCTTGTGCCACTGGCGCGAAAACACGATCCGGGGAAAATGTGCCCATCGGGTTGGCCAGGTCTTGAATGCCACCTGATGAGCGGGATGCATGGTGATCTGCTCCACATCGGCCCAATAGCGGCTGAGCGTCTGCCGCCACCACAGGGCTGGGCGGACTGTTAGATGAGCATTGCGGCCATCGGGAAGAATGGTCCTCGCCAACCGCGTATTGATCACCAGGATGGCATTGCGTCCAAGGCCGGCCATATCGGAGAGGATGGCATCCAGTTCGTCTTCGGGAATATGTTCGAGCACATCGACGCTGATGAGAAGGTCGAATTGGCTCGGCGGCTTTTCCGCGTAAGCCGGGATTGCCGGATCATAGTGGGCAACATTGGGAACGCCGAGATGCTGAATGAGGTCGACCAGCCGGCTTCTGCCGCAGCCATAGTCAATCACGGAATTCGGCTTTACCGTCTCAATGTGCGGTAAAATATAATGGCATTTATTGAGACTTGATTGTCCGTATCTTCCGGTCTCATGTGGCGTTTTGTAAAAATCTATAAGTTCAGCGCTCACGGTGTAATTACCCATAATGAAGAAATCTTGGCAAAATAAAGCCATATTTTGCGACCGCTTCCGACGTATTAGCCGAATTACGTGTCCAAGCAATGACGACGGCCATTATAAGTAACTCCACTTACCAGCGACCTCCGGGCGCCTGGAGCAGCATGGGGTAGGAAACAGATTATCTGCGGTTGGCGCGGTCGCGCTTCGCGGCTATGGTTCCGCTTCGATTACGGGAGGAATGCACATCATGCCGGGGGAATTTGGCGGAAGGCACAGGCCGCGGCTCATGCTGGTGCTGGCGGGTTCGATCCTCGCCCTGGCGGGAGCCGCCCTGGCGCAAGGCGGACGCGGCGATGTGGCCGACAGCGCCGGACGTGCCGACGACATCGTCACGCAGGATGATGTACGCGGCTTTGCCGAAGGTCTGGTCGGGAAGCCGAGCGCCGTGCCAAAGCCCACGGCGGAAGAGATGAATGAGAAGGCGAAGGGCATTGCCTCCATCGCCACGGAGGATGGCAGCAGCCAGGTCAAGGTTGGCGCCGCGCATATCAACCTGCTGCCGCCGGCGGGCCATTGCTTTCTCGACGAGTCGCAGGGCGCCGACGCGCGTCTGGCCGGAATTCTGCGTCAGGTCTTCGGGGGCGAGCTGCGGATGCTAGGCGCATTCGCCGATTGCGGTCAGTTGCGCACCTGGCGCACCGGCAAGCGCAAGACGCTCAGCGACTATGGCCAGTTCCTGGTGCCGGTGGACTTCATCGACAAGAAGCTGGATGGGGCGTCAAAGCCCTATGTCGAGACGATATGCAAGATCATGCGCGAGACCGGCGGCCAGTTGCTCGACCAGAGCGCGCCGACCGTAAAGCAGCGTTTCGAGGAGGCGCTGAAAGGCGCGCAGATGAACGAGATGCGGTTTCTGGGCGTCGTCGGGGAGGACGACACCGCCTGCTATTTCGGGCTGATCCAGAAGCTGGTCACCGAGTTCGGCGATCCCAAGACGCAGGTCGATGTGTCGACCATCACCTTCATCTCGGGCAAGATGATTTACAGCAATCTCTACGCGGTGCATGAAGGCGACCAGACGCTGAGCGAATTGCTGGAGCGCCAGCAAACCAACGTGGCGCGCATGTTGCGGGCCAATGGCGGCTGATCGGCTCGGGGATGTCCATGACCAGTGAAGGCGATGCCCGTCTGCTTCCGAACGCATCGGTGCGCATCGGCCCGGTGACGCTGGCCAATGACGCGGCCCTCGCCGTGTTCGCCGGCCCCTGTCAGATGGAAAGCCGCGATCATGCGCTGGAGATGGCTTCGGCGCTGAAGGAGATCGCGGCGCGGCTCGGTTTCGGCCTGATCTTCAAGACCTCGTTCGACAAGGCGAACCGCACCAGCCTTTCCAGCGCACGGGGCATGGGGCTGGAGAACGCGCTGCCGGTCTTCGCCGAAATCCGCGACAGCCTCGGCCTGCCGGTGGTGACGGACGTCCACAGCGCCGAACAATGCGCGCGCCGTCGCCGAGGTAGTGGACGTGCTGCAAATCCCCGCGTTCCTGTGCCGCCAGACCGATCTGCTGCTCGCCGCCGCCAGGACCGGCCGCGTGGTGAAGATCAAGAAGGGCCAGTTCCTCGCGCCATGGGACATGAAGAATGTCGTCGCCAAGGTGCTGGCTGGCGGCAATCGGAATATTCTGCTGACCGAGCGCGGCGCAAGCTTCGGCTACAACACGCTCGTCTCCGATATGCGCTCGCTGCCGATCATGGCGGAAACCGGCTGTCCGGTGGTGTTCGACGCCACCCATTCCGTGCAGCAGCCGGGAGGGCATGGCGCGTCCAGCGGCGGCGACCGGCGCTTCGTGCCGGTGCTCGCCCGTGCCGCCGTGGCGGTCGGCGTGGCGGCCGTGTTCATCGAAACGCATGAAGCGCCCGACCGCGCGCCGTCAGACGGGCCGAACATGGTGCCGCTGGCGGAATTCGAGGCGCTGATGCGGGATTTGCTGGCCTTCGACAGGTTGGCAAAGGACCGATAATCGCTGGGCGGACACTTTGCTCGCGAAATGCCGCGCCAGAGTGTTCATAATTGAGACATCACGATTTGGCCTCTATTGTTACGGAGCTATCGAGGCAAAGGAGCTGGGGTCCGAAACATCATGTTCGGTGAAAAATTCGCGCGCCGCGACATTCTCAAGGCGCTTTCGGCCGCTTCCATCGCGGCGTGCAGCCCAAGGCTGGCCTTGGCTGCGACGGCATCTCCGCATCCGGATGCGGCAAGCTTCCAGAGCGGCGATTTCCTCTGGCCGGCCAAGCCCGGCGCCTTCATCCCCCGCTCGCTGACACTGGCAAGCGGGCCGAGCGACGAGGCCAAGCTCTGGGCGGAGGAAAAGCGCAAATTCATCGAGCAGGTGCGGCAATCCGGCAATCCGGATCAGACCGGGCTCGCGGACTCAGCTGGAGCGCCTGAGCATACAAGCAATTCAAGGCGCGCTATTTCGACGGCTCCAGCGGAGTTCAGGAGCGGGGCCTGGCCGACCGATCGACCGTGCTTCCCCAGGTCGGTCATGTCGCGATCATCGAGATCGACGACAAAGGCGCGCCGTGGGTGGTCGAGGCCATGCCGAAGGCGAAACACCGGTATGAATCGCTATACAGCCACTTCACCAATGGCGTGATCCGCTCCAGCTACGCAGACTGGATCGCCCAGCACAAGGAGTACAATGTCTGGCATGGGCGGCTCAATCACGTCGATCAGGACCAGCGCGGCGGCATCGTGACCGAAGCCAAAAGCTTTCTCGGCAAGGATTACTGGTTCTGGAGCTTCAATCTGGGTGACGAGAACGCCTTCTACTGCTCCAAGCTCGTCTGGGTGAGCGTGTGGAAGGCGATCAATGTCGCGATGGACGGCGACAGCCGGTTTGCGCGGAATTTCTGGGTCTCGCCCAAACGGCTCTTAAACTCGCGCTTCGTCGATCTGCTGCACAATCCCGGCGTTTACGGCGCCAACTGACGCGGTGGAGAGCCCCTGTATGTTCAGCAATGGCACGCCCCAAGTTGAGCAATAAGTAAGGTCTCGGCCTTATGATGCCAAGCTCGCGGAGGTGAGTTTGGCCTATCTACCGTCTGACAGCGCCGGCAATTTTGATCTTCTGGCCGCGATCTTCGAAGCGCTGCCGGATCCCATCTTCGTGAAAAATAATCGCCATCAGTGCATCTTCGGTAACGCGCCGTTCAAGAAGCTGATCGGCATCGATGACATCATCGGCAAGGACGACCGGGACTTTTCACCCCCGGAACAAACGGCGATATTCTGGGCGGAGGACGAAAAGGTTTTCGGCGGTCAGCACAGCCTGAACGAGGAGCAGGTCGGCACTGACGTCTATGCGCTGACGAAGAAGTTTCCCATCACGCTGCCCGACGGATCGATCGGACTGGTCGCCATCATCTTCGATATCAGCGCCTATAAGAGGGCGGAGCTTGCCGCCGAGCAGATCGCCGCCGCGAGCGCGGCAAAATCGCAGTTCCTGGCGATGGTGAGCCACGAAATCCGCACGCCGCTCAATGGCATATTGGGCATGGCGCAGGTGCTCTGCGAGGACGGGCTGACGGAGACCAGCGCGAAAAGATCGGCATCATCCTGGATTCAGGCAAATCGCTGATGTCGATCATCAACGATGTGCTGGACATGTCCAAGATCGAGGCCGGCAAAATCGAGCTGTCGCCTGTCGAATGCGACCTGCGCCATATGGTTGTCGGCGATCGTGCGCCTGTTCGAGCCGCAGCTCGCCGGGCTCCCGATCACGCTGCGATTGTCGCTTTGCATCCCGAGACGCCGAGGCGCGCTGCGCTTCGATCCGGTGCGGGTGCGTCAATGCGTGACCAACCTGGTGTCCAATGCGGTCAAATTCACCGAAGCGGGCCGGAATCGACGTGGCCGTCGGAGCGCAGGAGACCGGCGAGAGCCGCTGGCTGATTTCGGTCGCCGTGTCCGATACCGGCATCGGCATCGACAAGTTCGCGCTTGGAAACGCTGTTCTCCGAATTCACCCAAGCCGATGGCTCGACGACGCGCCGCTTCGGCGGCACGGGGCTGGGCCTCGCAATCACCCGGCGTCTTGCGAGGCTGATGGGCGGCGACGTGACAGTTGTCAGCGAACCGGACGCCGGCTCTACTTTCACCCTCTCCTTCATGGCAGAAAGTTGCGATGGCCCTGTCGGCGAAAAAGAAGCCTGTCGAGGTGGAGCGCTGTCCGCATGAGCAAAGCCTGTCGGGCCTGCGGGTGCTGCTGGTGGACGACAACCGCATCAACAGGCATGTCGGACGCATCATGTTGACGCCGCTGGGCGTGACCGTGATCGAAGCGGAGAACGGGCGCGAAGCGCTGGATTTGCTCGCCATGGAGGAGGTCGATCTCGTGCTGCTCGATGTGCATATGCCCGTGATGGACGGCATCGAAACGCTTCGCCATATCCGCGCCAGCGCGGAGCCATGGTCGGCGCTTCCCGTCATAGCGGTGACCGCGGATGCTATGGCGGGGGACCGCGAAAACCTCTTGATCCGCGGCATGGACGGCTATTTGTCCAAGCCCATCGACAAGCAGGACATGATCGCCGAAATTCGCCTGGCGATGAAACGGCGCGTGGACCTCCTGGCCGCGGTTTAGGGGGAACCCGCCGGTCACGGGTCTGTGTCCGAAAAGCCCCTTGTTTTCCGGCGGACCATATGCATCTATTGCAAATGATTTGCAATTGCGATTGGTGAGCTGAATATGGACGCAGGTACGGCTCGGTTATCCGGCGGTTGGCGCCGGCTTCGCGGCGAGGCCTCGCTATCCGACGTGTATGGCTCGATCCCGGTCCGGGCGACGGGGCCGTCATGGCGCAGGGCGGCGGCGTTCGTCGGCCCCGGCTATCTTGTCGCGGTCGGCTATATGGACCCCGGCAACTGGGCGACCTCGCTCGCCGGCGGCTCCAAATTCGGCTATACGCTGCTGGTCGTCGCGCTGGTCTCCAACATCATGGCGATCGTGCTGCAATCGCTGTGCGCCCGGCTTGCCATCGCCTCCGGCCGCGATCTGGCGCAGGCCTGCCGCGACGCCTTTCCCCGCCCCGTCGCGCTGGGCCTTTGGGCGCTGGCCGAAATCGCCATCATCGCCACCGACATCGCCGAGGTGATCGGCACCGCCATCGGGCTCAACCTGATCTTCGGCATTCCGCTCGAAATCGGCGTGCTCATCACCGCGCTGGACGTGTTCCTCATCCTTTACCTGCAACGGCTGGGCTTCCGCTGGGTCGAGGCGCTGATCATCACGCTGCTCGGCGTCATCGCCATATGCTTCGCGGTGCAGATCGCGCTGGCCGATCCGGATTGGGGCGGCGGTGATCAAGGGCTTCGCGCCGACCACCGAGATCGTCACCAATCCCGAGATGCTGTATCTGGCGCTGGGCATTCTCGGCGCCACGGTGATGCCGCATAATCTCTATCTGCATTCCGGCATCGTGCAGACCCGCGCCTATGGCGACACCCTCGCCGAGAAGCGGCAGGCACTGAAATACGCCACGCATCGATTCCACCGTGGCGCTGATGTTCGCGCTGCTGATCAACGCCTCGATCCTGATCCTGGCCGCCGCGACATTCAACAAGACCGGCCGGACTGGAGGTCGCCGAACTCGGCGAGGCGCATGCGCTGCTGGCGCCGCTGCTCGGGCTCGCCATCGCGCCCACGCTTGTTCGGCATCGCGCTGCTCTGCTGCGGCATCAACTCGTCGGTGACGGCGACGCTGGCCGGCCAGATCGTCATGGAGGGCTTTCTCGACATCAAGCTGCCGCCCTGGCTGCGGCGGGCGATCACCCGCGGCATCGCCATCGTTCCGGCGGCCGCCGTCACCATCTGGTACGGCGACAGCGGCACCGCGCGGCTGCTCATCCTGACGCAGGTGGTGCTGAGCTTGCAGCTCTCCTTCGCCGTCTTCCCGCTGGTGATGTTCACCGCCGACAAGACCAAGATGCGCGAACTCGTCGCGCCGCGCTGGCTGATGGTGTTCGCCTGGATCATCGCGGTCGTCATCGCGGCGCTGAACGTGAAGCTGCATCTTCGATTTCGCCGTGGGAGGGTAGGCCTACTCAACCGTCCGAATAAAAGACATCACGGACGCGTCAAGGCGCCATCAGCATCCGCGCCCTGGCATCCCAGCGCCAGCAACTGCGGTTGGTGAGGTGGGTGCCGCCCATCCAGCGGTCGAGGCGGCGGAATTCGATGGCGTCCTTCTTGCCGTTGACGGCGGTCATGCCAAGGCCCGTCAGCCGCAATTCGCTGCCGAGATAGGCGATGCGGTCGTCCTCGCTGAAGGCGGGCGAGAAATGCGGCAGCTTCATGCCGGTCAGGAAGGGCGCCGCGCCCTGCGCCAGCGCGTCGAGGATGCGCCAGAAACTCCAATCGCCCATGAACGGCGCTTCCTCCTCCTCCTCGAAGAAATGGAACAGCGCCACCGGCGTGCAGGCGCCGGTATAGACCATCTCCAGGATGAAGCGCTCGGTGCGGGTCAGGCCGCTGCCGGGCGCGGGCAGCTCCTCCAGGTGGCGCAGAATGGCGTAGCGCAGAAAGGGCAGGGCGGAGGTCTCGTAGCGCAGGAAGGCGGCCCAGCTCTCCGGGGTGGGCGCGCGGAACGCCGCCCATGCCGCCTGTGCCAGCGTGAACTGCGCGTCGCTGACGGGCTGCTTCAGCTTCAGATGCATCTTGAGCCGCGACGGGGTTTCGCGGCCGATGAAGGTGCCGGCCTGGATCAGCGACAGGCGCGAATGAACGCGCGGCTCCTGGCTGAGGAAATCGAGGATCTGCAGCAATTGCAGCTGGTCGTAAAGATCATGCTCGAACCACAGCGTGACCTCCGAATAGTCGGCCGAGGCTGCGCATGATGCCGTCGCGCTGGGCGAAGGACGTGGCGATTTCGTCGGGATCGCCCCAGCCGCCGCCCGCCAGATAGCCGACGCGGATGGCGGAGAGTTCCTCCAGCGTGCCGGTTTGCGGCACCGGGCCTTCATGCAGGATGTCGCGCCAGCAGAGGATTTCGCCGTTGATGCGGGCCTCGCGCATCTTTTCGGCGGCGGCGTCGCCATTGGTGATGATGAGCTTCTTCACGCGGGGCGCTCCCTCAGCCGCGTCCGCGATAGGGCGCAACGCCCTGATCGGGAAGCCAAAGCCCATCCGGCGGCGCGCCCGTCTGCCAGAACACATCGATCGGGATGCCGCCGCGCGGATACCAATAGCCGCCGATGCGCAGCCATTTCGGCGCGAGTAAATCAACCAGCCGCTTGCCGATGTCCAATGTGCAGGCTTCGTGAAAAGCGCCGTGATTGCGGAAGGCGCCAAGATACAGCTTGAGTGATTTGGACTCCACGATTGACGCGTCAGGCACGTAATCGATCACCAGATGCGCAAAATCCGGCTGGCCGGTGAAGGGGCAGAGCGAGGTGAATTCGGGCGCGGTGAAGCGGATGAGATAGAGGGTGCCGGGATGCGGATTGGCGACGCGCTCAAGCTGGGCCTCGTCCGGCGAGGCGGGCAGGGGAACGGGACGCCCGAGCTGCGTAACAGCGTCCTGGGGACTTTCCTCGCGGCCATCCGAACTCATACCAATTTCCGACCCCGGTAAATGCACCCTTCATGACATGAGGGGCGGGAAATGTGAACCTCCCAAAGGCCGGCAATGCTGCCCTCAAGGCGGTTCCAGATCCACACTGTGATATTTTCGAGCGTCGGCGCGCCCGATCCCGTCGATGTCGTTGAGGAACTGGTGATCGAGCGCGCCGCGCACCTTGCCGATCGCCGCTTCGACATCCTCGAAATGGACGACGAGGCCGGTCTCGGGGTCCGGCTCGCCCTCGATGGTGACGCGCACATGGAACGAATGGCCGTGAATGCGCGAATTGGCGATGTCCTGCCGGCGCGGACGGCAGGAAATGCGCGGCTTCGAATGTGAAATCCTTGTAGATCTGCATGGGGCCGGCCGAACTCAGGCGGCGGTATGCCGCCGCACCCGGTCAATGTGGTAAACAGTTTAGGGAATGCCAGCAAGCTTATGTGTTTGCATCGATAAACGCCAGCGCGGATGCGCGAGGCAGTAAGCTACGGTTCGCGCGAGATTTTCCGCAAGAGCCGGCCCGTCCATCGGCTGCAGGAAGAAATGCCGGAAGGCCAGTGCGTCGAGCCCGTCGGGCGGGCGGTCGTCTTGCGGAAAAACCAGCTTCAATTCGTCGCCGGAGCGCTGCACCAGCGGCGCCTTGCCCTTCGGGCTGACGCAGATCCAGTCGATGCCGGCGGGCGCGGCGAAGCGTGCCGTTGGTCTCGATGGCGATCTCGAAGCCGCGCGCGTGCAGCGCCTCGATCAGGGCGGCGCGTCGAGCTGGAGCAGCGGCTCGCCGCCCGTGCAGACGACATAGGGCTTTGCGCCCGGTCCGGCACCCGTCCGGCCATAGCGCCGCGACCGCATCGGCGAGCGCGCGCGGCTCGGCGAACTGGCCGCCGCCAGGACCATCCGTGCCGACGAAATCGGTGTCGCAGAAACGGCAGACGGCGGTTTCGCGGTCCTGCTCGCGGCCGGTCCACAGATTGCAGCCGGCAAAGCGCAGGAACACGGCCGCGCGGCCGCTCTGCGCGCCCTCGCCTTGCAGCGTGTAGAAGATTTCCTTGACCGCATACATCTCAATGCGTGGTCTGATCGATCGGGATAATCTTTTGCCTCACATCATCCTCGCCCGGCTCGCCATAGCGCAAGGTGGCGTCGGCGCCGCGCGTCACGGCGGATTTGCGCAGCACCGGCTCGATGGCAGCGAATAGCGCGTCCGCATCCGCGCCATAGAGGAACAGATAGCCGTCGCTGCCGTCGACCGCGATTTCGTGACCGTCGAGTTCGCCGGCGTCCGTGCCCTCCAGCACTTCGGTCAGCTCGTCCTCAAGTGCGAACAGCGCATCCAGGCTGTGCTGGTCATCGGTCCAGAACCTGTCCGCGAAATCATAGAATTGCACGACCACCGAATGTTGCGTCATTGGTCCTCGACCCGCTTTCAGATCGCCCCGGAGGCGGCCATCCACTTCTCGAATCCGGCGGCGCGAAGCTGGCATGCCGGGCATTCGCCGCATCCATAGCCCCAGACGTGCCTGATGTCCCGCACGCCCCTGTAGCAGCTATGCGTATGCTCGATGACCAGCTCGACAAGCTTAGCGCCCGCCCAGCGCCTCGGTCAGCGCCCAGGTTTCGGCCTTGTCGCGCCACATCAGCGGCGTCTCGATCCGAAATGGGGCCTCGGTGCCCAGTTGCAAGGTGCGCGCCAGGCGGTCAGCGTGTCGTTGCGGCAATCGGGATAGCCGGAATAATCGGTTTCGCACATGCCGCCGACCAGCCGCATGATGCCGCGCCGGTAGCCGATCGCCGCCGCATAGGTAAAGAACAGGATGTTCCGGCCGGGCACGAAGGTATTGGGCAGGCCGCTTTCGCTCAGCATGATTTCGGTGTCGCGGGTGAGAGCGGTCTCGCTGATCGCCCCGAGCGCCGCCAGATCGACTGCGTGGTCCTCGCCGCGCCTTGCCGCAAGCTCGGGGAAATCCGCCGCGAGCGCGGCAAACACCGCCTGGCGCGCCTCCAGCTCCGCGTCGTGGCGCTGGCCGTAGCTGAACCCCACCGTCTCCACCACGGCGTAGCGCGTCAGCGCCCAGGCGAGGCATACGGTGGAATCCTGCCCGCCGGAAAACAGCACGAGCGCCCGGCTGTTGTCTTGCTGTGTCATAGGCCGTCCCCTTTCTTCCGCGAAAAAGCCTTCATGGCGCGCCCGAGTCCCTCTATAACGCCGGGCAAAGGCGCAAGCTAGATACAGAGGACGTCATCATGACCGCAATCGCAGACATCATCGGCCGCCAGATCCTGGATAGCCGGGGCAATCCGACGGTTGAAGTCGACGTCGTCCTGGAAGGCGGCTATCTCGGCCGCGCCGGCGTTCCCTCGGGCGCCTCTACCGGCGCGCATGAGGCGCATGAGCTGCGCGACGGCGGCGACGCCTGGCTGGGCAAGGGCGTGGCGCTCGCGGTCGAGGCCGTGAACGGCGAGATCTTCGACGCTCTGCAAGGCATGGAAGCCGAGGAGCAGCGCCGCATCGACGAAACGCTGATTATGCTCGACGGCACCGAGAACAAGAGCCGCCTCGGGGCGAACGCCATTCTCGGCGTGTCGCTGGCGGTCGCAAAGGCGGCGGGGGAGGCCTCGGGGCTGCCGTTCTATCAATATCTGGGCGGCGTCAATGCGCGCGTCCTGCCAGTGCCGATGATGAACATCATCAATGGCGGCGCGCATGCCGACAATGCGCTGGACTTCCAGGAATTCATGATCATGCCGGCCGGCGCCGACACTTTCGCCGACGCTCTGCGCATGGGCGCGGAAATATTCCATAATCTGCGCAAGCTACTGAAAGATGGCGGACACAATACCAATGTCGGCGATGAGGGCGGCTTCGCGCCCAACCTGAAATCAGCCGATGAGGCGCTCGGCTTCGTTTCTCGCGCGGTGGAAAAGGCGGGCTATAAGCTCGGCGAGCAGGTATATTCTGGCGCTGGATTCCGCCTCGACGGAGTTCTTCCGCGACGGCAAATATCATCTGGAAGGCGAGGGCAAGGTGCTCGACTCCGGCGGCATGGCCCAGCTCTACGCCGACCTGGCCGCGCGCTATCCGATCGTGTCGATCGAGGACGGCCTTGCCGAGGACGATTGGGAGGGCTGGCAGGGGCTGACGAAGCTGCTCGGCGGCAAGCTGCAACTGGTCGGCGACGATCTGTTCGTCACCAACGTTACACGTTTGCGCCAGGGCATCGAGCAGCGGGCGGCCAACGCCATCCTCGTCAAGGTCAACCAGATCGGCACGCTCAGCGAGACGCTCGACGCGGTGAGCATGGCACAGCGCGCCCGCTTCAACGCGGTGATCTCGCATCGCTCCGGCGAAACCGAGGACGCAACCATCGCGGACCTCGCCGTTGCCACCAATGCCGGGCAGATCAAGACCGGCTCGCTGTCGCGCTCCGACCGGACGGCGAAATACAACCAGCTGCTGCGCATCGAGGAAGAGCTGGACACGATGGCCGTCTACGCGGGCAAGTCGGTTTTGCCGGGGCAATCGCCGCTTTGATCCGCATTTGAGCTGCGCCGGCGCTGCGAGCGAGGCGGCGCTACGGCACGGTGCGCTATGACTTTCCCACTTGCTGGCATTGCGTGCCGATGCGGTGAAAGAAGTAGCATCCGGTCGCCCGGCAGTCCTCAGCGCGAGAGCGGCAGATCTTGTGACAATTCTCCTGATCGCTCGCAACCCTTGGACAAGCCCGGTCGCAGACGGCTTTTTGCCGTGTACAGAAGGCCGCCCGCGTTTCCGAGGACGCACCAGGCGCAATCGGCAACGACAACATAATCGCGAGGCCGAGCCACCCTTTCATCAGCGGTTTCATGGGGCGCCGCTCCTGACGGTGCGTTCGTTTTTCAATTGCTCACAGATTCATACGCCCCAACCAATGTGAATTCCATCCGCATTGTTGCTGCTCCACGCAATGGTTTTTGGCGCAGTGCTGTGCCGGTCGAGCAAGCGGGGCAATGAGCTGGAATAACTCAAATTGAGCAGCTTGAACTCGGCCCCCCTATCCGGCATCACTGCTTGCCGTCAGTGGCGCAAAAATCAGCCCGCTGAGGAGCGGAAACCGACTGCTCGGGCTCTACGCCGAATTGCAATCGGCTGGGGCGCGCCGGGGCGGGGTCGCATGCGAGGGCGGTACGGGCAGGCATTCCGATGCAGCCGGGGCGTGGGTGGTGATCTTGTATGAAAATTGCGGCTCGCCCGTGAGCCGGTCCAACATTGTGCCGAACGCCGCGATGGAGGCGGCCTGGCTCAGATGCTGCTGGGCCCAGCGCCGCGCATTGGCACCGATGGTCCGGCGCGTCGGCGCCGATTGGGCGAGGCGCAGGAGAAGCGCCTCAAGATTGGCGGCCATCTCGGCGTTCGGCCTGCACATGGTCGCGTAGTTGTCGCGCATCCAGCCGGTCTCCGGCTCCCGGCGGTAGATCGCCTCGCGCCGTCCGGGCAGCAGAAATCCAGTGACCCCGTCCTCGATATATTCCTCATAGCCGGGGACATCGGACGCGATGCAGACCATGCCGCAGTGCATTGCGCGCGCCACCGATAAGGCGTGGAGCGCCGCCGCCGGAACGAGAAATATCTGTGCCTCGCCATAGAGCTTTAGCAGTTCCTCGTCGGTGATCTTTTTGTCCATCACCTCGATCCTGGGGTGGGACCTGACCGCGCGCACGAAATCGGATCCGAGGGCTTCCGGCAACTCCGAGCGCAGCACGAGCTTCAGATTGGGGGCGCGTTTGCTGGCGGAGAAAAATGCCTTCAGGACGTCCAATCCACCCCGCAGCGCGAAATTTTCCTGCATTTGGTGAAAGGAGTTGGTGAACAGCAGCTTGACCTCGTCATCCGGCGTCCGCCCGGCGGCGATCCTCTCGATCGCCATCTCCTGCGCCGGCGTGGTCAGAACGCCGAGGGGGATGTGATGGGTCTTCCTGGCGATGATCTCGCTTTCGAAAAGCGGCCCAAGCTCGGTAGCCGTTTGTTTCAGATGCGAGAAGATGGCGCGGCATTCCGGCTGTTCGAGCATGTAACGGACGAGCCAGTAGACCGGAAGCGACCGGAGCTTCAATGCGGTGGTATTTCCCTGCCAGACGAACGGCATGAAGAGGTTGACCGGCAGCTCGATATGGATAATCCAGGGGGTCGCACCGGTGGTGTTCGGCACCGTGTGCAGAAAGATGAGGTCGGCGTCCGCAGGCCGCACAAGCTGCGTCCGAAGGTCGCGCGAGAGCACGAAGTCCGAAACATGCTTTTCGGTGACGATCCGATGGCCGTGGAAATGATCCATCATCTTTGCAGTGAAGCGGGTGAACTCGGCGAGGGTCCGCTCCAGGTCCTCATAGGCGAAATTGGCGCGCGGAAGCAGGATGTCGGCCTTCAGCGCGGGATCGTCGATCAGGGCGGCGACGAGAGGATGCCGCCCGTTGAATGTGCCCGGCAGGCTCCAGGGGACGTAGAGTTTTTTCATCGGCCGGCCCGGCATGTGCGTTCTCCCGCGCGGCATCCTCGGTCGCCAGATGCCCTTCTCTTGCAATTTGCCTGACACATGAAGGCATGATTCTCAATCTTGAGTTGCGGTCCGGCGGATCGCGCGGATTTTCGGCATGAATCGTGGGCACGGATTAAGCCGTCCTTAACCGGGCGCCCGCATTTGTGAAAAGGCAGGGCAATGGAGAGGGCGCCGTCCGTATGATCACATCACGCAAGGGCAGGAATGGGCGCCTGATCATGACGTTCCTGGTGTGCCTGGCGCTGATCGGCTATTTTTCCTATCACGCCGTCGAGGGGGATCACGGCCTGCATAAGCGCGCGGCGCTTGCCGAAAAAGTCGAGCGTCTTGAAACGGAGCTGGCGGCGCTGCGCAAGGAGCGCCTGCGCATCGAACACGACGTGGCGCTGATGACCGACCGTGCGCAAAGCGAGCCGGATCTGCTCGACGAGCAGGCGCGCGCGCTGCTGAACTATGTCCGGCCCGGCGATATCGTCGTCCTCCGTCCGACGACTCCGTAAGCCGCCTTCGCCCGGAGTCGGGGCGGCGCTTACCAGCATTCCCGGCATCATCGCGAGCATCATGCGCCTTGCGCCGACCCGGTACCCATGTGTTTTATGAACAGCTTCCATGTTTTCGCGAAAGCCGTGGGAAATCCTGCAAAGTTTGGCTAGACTGATGGCCAAGATTCGGGAGGAAACCAGCCGGAGAGGCGAATGGCAAAAGAACCAGCCGAACGCAAGAGCGGTCAAACCGCGCCCAAAAACGGGCGGGACCACGCGGAGATGCCTGCGACGATGAGGGCGCCCGCGGAGTTTACCAAGGAACAGGAATTCGCGGCCTATCGCGAGATGCTGCTCATCCGCCGCTTCGAGGAGAAATCCGGCCAGCTCTACGGCATGGGTTTCATCGGCGGATTCTGCCATCTCTATATCGGGCAGGAAGCGGTGGTCGTCGGAATGCAGATGGCGCTCGAAGAGGGCGACCAGGTGATCACCGGCTATCGCGATCACGGCCATATGCTGGCCTGCGGCATGGACCCGAAGGGCGTCATGGCCGAGCTGACCGGACGCCGCAGCGGCTATTCGCACGGCAAGGGCGGCTCGATGCACATGTTCTCCGTCGAGAAGGGCTTTTTCGGCGGGCATGGCATCGTCGGCGCGCAGGTGCCGCTGGGCACGGGGCTGGCCTTCGCCTCGAAATACAAGGGTAATGGCCGAGTGTCGCTCACCTATTATGGCGACGGCGCCGCCAATCAGGGGCAGGTCTACGAGGCCTATAATATGGCCAAGCTCTGGTCGCTGCCCGTCGTCTATGTCGTCGAGAACAATCAATATGGCATGGGCACCCGCATCGACCGCGTCTCCGCGACGACCGACCTGTCGCATCGCGGCCTCAGCTTCAACATTCCCGGCGAGCAGGTCGACGGCATGGATGTGCGGGCGGTGAAGGCCGCCGGCGACCGTGCGGTGAAATGGGCGCGCGAGGGCAAGGGGCCGATGATCCTGGAAATGCTCACCTATCGCTATCGCGGCCACTCCATGTCCGACCCGGCGAAATATCGCAGCCGCGAGGAGGTCGACAAGGTGCGCACCGAGCACGACCCGATCGAGCAGGTGCGCCTGCGGCTGATCGAGAAGGGCTGGGCCAGCGAGGACGAGCTGAAGGCCATCGACAAAGAGGTCCGCGGCATCGTCAACGACGCGGCGGAATTCGCGCAGACACGACCCCGAGCCAGATGTCTCGGAGCTATACACCGACATTACGGTCTAGCGGCGCTTGGGCGTTGCCAGCCAATATGAGACGTGAGGCCGACAGGCGATAAGAACAACACGCCGCGGCCGATGACCAAAGACTAGGATCGAGGAAACATGGCCGTTCAAGTGCTCATGCCCGCCCTTTCCCCCACCATGGAGGAGGGCAAGCTCGCCAAGTGGATCAAGGCTGAGGGCGATGAAGTTTCGGCCGGCGACGTCATCGCGGAAATCGAAACGGATAAAGCAACAATGGAAGTCGAAGCCGTCGACGAAGGGCGCTTGGGGAAAATACTCGTGCCGGAAGGCACCGAAGGGGTGAAGGTCAACACGCCGATCGCTACGATCCTGACGGATGGCGAGGAGGCGGTAGATAAGGCCGCCTCACCCGGCCCGACCTTACAGGCTGCGCCGCCCTCTGCTGCGAGGGAAGAGGGAAAGAAGGGCGGACCCGCACCACAGCGTGCCCGCTCCCCCGAGAGGCGGCGCGAAGCGCCGGGTGAAGGTGAAGCCGCGCGCGCGGAGCCTGAGGTGCCCGAGGGCGCCGAGATGGCCACCGTCACCATGCGCGAGGCGCTGCGCGACGCCATGGCCGAGGAAATGCGCCGGGACGAACTGGTGTTCGTCATGGGCGAGGAAGTCGCCGAATATCAGGGCGCCTACAAGATCACGCAAGGGCTGCTGGCCGAATTCGGCGACAAGCGCGTCATCGATACGCCGATCACCGAGCAGGGGTTCGCCGGCATCGGCATCGGCGCGGCGCTTGGCGGCCTGAAGCCGATCGTCGAGTTCATGACGTTCAACTTCGCCATGCAGGCCATCGACCAGATCATCAACTCCGCCGCCAAGACGCTCTACATGTCGGGCGGGCAGATGCATTGCCCCATCGTGTTTCGTGGGCCCAACGGTGCGGCGGCGCGCGTCGGCGCCCAGCACAGCCAGTGCTATTCGGCCTGGTATGCGCATGTGCCGGGTCTGAAGGTGATTTCGCCCTCCAACGCGGCCGACGCCAAGGGCCTGCTCAAGGCGGCGATCCGCGACCCTAATCCGGTCATCTTCCTGGAGAATGAAATCCTCTATGGCATCAGCGGCGACGTGCCGGTGTCGACCGATTGGATCGTCCCCATCGGCAAGGCGCGCATCGCCCGGCCGGGCAAGGACGTAACCATCGTCTCCTTCGCGCGCGGCATGCAATATGCGCTGGAAGCCGCCGAAAAGCTTAGCCAAGGACGGCATCGAGGCCGAGGTCATCGACCTGCGCACGCTGCGTCCGCTCGACATCCCCACCATCATCGCATCGGTGAAGAAGACCAACCGGCTGGTGACGGTCGAGGAAGCCTGGCCGGTCTGCTCGGTCGGCTCCGAAATCTGCGCCCGCATCGCCTATGAGGCGTTCGACTATCTCGACGCGCCGCCCACCAAAGTCTCCGGCGCCGACGTGCCGATGCCCTATGCCGCCAACCTCGAAAAGCTCGCGCTGCCCAATGCGGAGCTTGTGGTCGAGGCGGCAAGGGCGGTTCTCTATCGATAGGGCCTGCCTGGAAGAGTTGCGTCCAGCCGACAAGCAAATTCACGAGACATGAGCCGATGCCGATTCCGATATTGATGCCCGCCCTGTCGCCGACCATGGAGCAGGGCAAGCTCGCCAAATGGCTGGTCAAGGAAGGCGACGCGGTTGCCTCCGGCGATGTGATCGCCGAGATCGAGACCGACAAGGCGACCATGGAAGTCGAGGCCGTGGAAGAGGGCACCGTCGGGCGCATCCTCGTGCCGGAAGGCACCGACGGCGTCGCGGTCAACGCGCCGATCGCGATTTTGCTGGGCGACGGCGAGGACAAATCCGCGCTCGATGCCGCGCCCAAGGGCGACGCTGCGGCCAGCCCGCCGCCCGCACCGGCCGCCCGCCGAGAACGCGCAAGCCGCCGCCAGCACGGCGCCGAGCCCGGCCGCCGCCGAGGCCAAGGCTCCCGCCGCAGCCAAGGCGAATGGCGCCAACGGGCATGGCGGGCGGATTTTCGCTTCGCCGCTTGCCCGCCGCGTCGCCAAGGAGAAGGGCGTCGATCTCGCCGCGCTCGATGGCAGCGGCCCGCATGGGCGCATCGTCATGCGCGATGTCGAAAAGGCGGGAAGCGCGGGCGGCACGCCGGCCGCGAAACCAGCAGGCGGCCAGCCTCAAACCCAGGCGCTGGTGCCCTCGTCAGGCACCGCCATCGCCCCGCAATCCATGCCGGACGAGCAGATCTTCGCGCTGTACGAGCCGGGCAGCTACGAGCTGGTGCCGCATGACAATATGCGCCGCATCATCGCCGCGCGGCTGACCCAGGCGAAATCGACCGTGCCGCATTTCTATCTCACCATGGATTGCGAGCTGGACACGCTGCTGGAGGCGCGTCAGCGGCTGAATATGCGCTCGCCGAAAGACGGGCCGAAAGCCTACCGGCTCTCCGTCAACGACTTCATCATCAAGGCGCTGGGCCTCGGCCTGATGCGCGTGCCCAAGGCGAACGCCACCTGGTCGGATCGCGGCACGCTGTTCCACAAACATGCCGATATCGCCGTCGCGGTCGCCATCGAAGGCGGGCTGTTTACCCCGGTCATCCGCAGCGTCGACGACAAGAGCCTGGTGGAGATCTCCATGCAGATGCGCGACCTCGCCGACCGCGCCCGCCGCCGCCGCCTCGCGCCGCACGAATATCAGGGCGGCTCCTCGGCGGTGTCGAATCTGGGCATGTATGCGGTCAAGCAGTTCGACGCGGTGATCAACCCGCCGCAATCCACCATCCTCGCCGTGGGTCAGAGCGAAAAGCGTCCCATCGTCAAGGGCGACCAGATCAAGGTCGCCAATATGATGACGGTGACCTTGTCCTGCGATCACCGTGTCGTCGATGGCGCGCTCGGCGCTCAATTGCTGGCGGCGTTCAAAGGCTTCATCGAAGAGCCGGTGACGATGCTGCTATAGGCAGCCAGGTTGGGATGGATCGCCCCGCCGCGGCCTCGCTTCGTCAGCCACCGAACGACAGCCCGGCATTTCGGTTGAGATGGGGCAGCCATGCTCAATCCGCACTGGAGAACCGGCGATTCCCACATTATTGCTGCTATAACAGAGCTTCATATTCAAAGCGGCGATAAAGCCGCGCGGGGGGATCATGGCGGATCAGGCTTTTGACCTTGTGGTAATCGGCGCCGGGCCGGGCGGCTATGTGGCCGCGATCCGCGCCTCGCAGCTCGGCATGAAAACGGCGATCGTCGAGCGCGAAAATCTCGGCGGCATCTGCCTGAATTGGGGCTGCATTCCCACCAAGGCGCTGCTGCGCTCCTCCGAAATCTACCATCTGCTGCACCGGCTGGACGAATTCGGCTTTTCCGCCAAGGATATCGCCTTCGACGTCAAGAAGATCGTCGAGCGCTCGCGCAAGGTGGCGGCCAAGCTTTCGGGCGGCGTCGGCTTCCTGATGAAGAAGCACAAGATCACCGTCTTCGATGGCACGGCCAGGCTGAAGGGCAAGGGCGCCATCGCGCTGACGGGCAAGGACGGCAAGCCGCTTGCCGACATCAGCGCCAAGCACATCATCCTGGCGACCGGCGCCCGCGCGCGAACCATGCCGGGCATGGAGCCGGACGGCAAGCTGATCTGGACCTACCGGGAAGCGCTCGTTCCCGACATCATGCCAAAATCGCTGCTGGTGGTGGGCTCCGGCGCCATCGGCATCGAATTCGCCAGCTTCTTCAGCACGCTCGGCGCGAAAACCACGGTCGTGGAGGTGCTGGACCGCATCCTGCCGGTGGAGGATGAGGAGGTCTCCAAATTCGCGCGTAAGGCCTTCGAGAAGCAGGGCATGACCATCCACACCGGCGCCAAGGTGGAAAAGCTGACGCCCGCCGGCGACGGCGTCGAGGTGACACTGTCGCTCGCCGGCGGCAAGTCGGAGACGCTGAACGTCGAGCGGGTCATTCTCGCCATCGGCATCTCCGGCAATGTCGAAAATCTCGGCCTGGAGGAAACCGGCGTCAAGGTCGAGAAGGGACATATCGTCATCGACGATTATTGCCGCACCAATGTCGCCGGCATCTACGCCATCGGCGATGTCGCGGGCGCGCCGTGGCTGGCGCATAAGGCGATGCATGAGGGCGTGCTGTGCGTGGAAAAGATCGCCGGCGTCGAGGGCGTGCATCCGATGGATGTGCGCAACATTCCCGGCTGCACCTATTGCTCGCCGCAGGTCGCCTCCGTCGGCCTCACCGAGAAGGCGGCGAAGGACGCCGGCCATGAGGTGAAGGTGGGCAAGTTCCCCTATCAGGCCAACGGCAAGGCCATCGCGCTCGGCGAGGTGGAGGGCTTCGTCAAGACCGTGTTCGATGCCAAGACGGGCGAACTGCTCGGCGCGCATATGATCGGCGCCGAAGTCACCGAGCTGATCCAGGGCTATGTCATCGCCAAGTCGCTGGAGACGACCGAAGCGGATCTGATGCACACCATCTTCCCGCACCCGACCCTATCGGAAATGATGCACGAGGCCGTGCTCGACGCTTACGGGCAGGCGCTGCACATTTAGCGCGAGGCCAGGGATAGCGCAGCGGGGTCACGCCGGAGCGACGATCATGACAGGCGATCTATGGGCGTTGGCTGCGTCTATCCTGCTGGCGACGGTTCAGCTCACCATATCGAGCGTTCTGACGCTCCGTCAGCTGGGCGGCATTTGGGTCGCGGGGTCTCGCGATGAGCCGCGTGAGGTGACAGGCCTGAGCGGACGCTTCGTTCGCGCACATCGCAACCTTCTTGAGATATTCCCGCAGTTCGTAGCAGCGCTGTTCCTGGTGCACGCCGCTCATGCCGCTGGATCGTTATCCGTTGTCGGGGCTTGGGTGTTTGTCATCGGCCGGCTGCTGTATGTTCCCGCTTATGCTTTCGCTCCCACGGGGATACGGCCAATCTGCTGGTTGATCGCACAAATTGGGATTTTCATGATTGTGGCCGACTTATTTTTCTGAATGCACGTCCGCTATTGGCCTTCGTCACCCGCTCACTGGCGCGTCGGCTCGTGGGGTAGCGGCCTCTGAGCTCTGCGAGGCGTAAACTGCTCAGGGCCGCCGCACGCTCAGACTGCCGGCTTGCGCGCCAGCAGGTCGCGGATCTCCGTCAGCAGGCGCACATCTTCCGGCGGGGCAGGGGGGACGGCCGGGACTTCTTCCCTGCGGCGGAAGCGGTTGAGTTGCTTGACCAGCATGAAGATGACGAAGCCGACGATCACGAGATTGATGACCGCGTTGATGAATTTGCCATAGGCGATTACGGCATGCCCGGCTTTCTGTGCCGCATCGAGCGATGGGAGCGGTTCGGCCGCTCCGAAGAACGACGAGAGGTCGGCATAATAGTCGGAGAAATTGATGCCCCCCAGGATCGCGCCGATCGGCGGCATCAAGATGTCGCCGACCAGCGACGTGACGACACCGGAAAAAGCCGCGCCGATGATCACGCCGACAGCCAGATCGAAGGCGTTGCCTTTGAGGATGAACTCCTGGAACTCGCTGACGCCGCTGCGCAAAGTCGAAGGGATTCTGCTAGTGATCATGAAAGTGCTCTCCGGTGCCCACGAATCAGTGCCGTACGGCAATCATGGTTAACCGACATATGCAACATGATCAATATGTTGCGGTCTTAATGGGCTGGGCACGCAATCGTTGAGGTCTTTTGCATCCAGGCAACGCGGCTTATGTTAGGCTGAAACACGGCATCTCACGGATCGGCCATGGCAACCATCATCGACACGCGCAATCCGGGTACTGCCGCTTTGCGGCATCCCGAGAAGGCGAACCGCGCGGATACCGCTCTCCTGCGCAAGCCGGACTGGATCCGCGTCAAGGCGCCCGGCTCGGCCGGTTATCGCGAGACGGCGGGGATCATTCGCGCGCATGGCCTGCACACGGTGTGCGAGGAGGCAGGCTGCCCCAATATCGGCGAGTGCTGGGAAAAGAAGCACGCCACCATGATGATCATGGGCGACACCTGCACCCGCGCCTGCGCCTTCTGCAACGTGAAGACCGGGCTGCCCGGTCCGCTCGATGCGGCCGAGCCGGGCAAGGTCGGCGATGCGGTGGCCAAGCTCGGCCTTGAGCATGTGGTCATCACCTCGGTCGACCGCGACGACCTGCCCGACGGCGGCGCGGCGCATTTCGCCGCCGTGATCCGTGCCATCCGCGCCGCATCGCCCGGCACGACCATCGAAGTGCTGACCCCCGATTTCCTGCGCAAGGACGGCGCGCTGGAGGTGGTGATCGAGGCGCGTCCCGATGTGTTCAACCACAATCTGGAAACGGTGCCGTCGCACTACCTGACCATCCGCCCCGGCTCGCGCTATTTCGTCTCGCTGCGGCTGCTGCAGAAGGCCAAGGAACTCGACCCGCTGGTCTTCACCAAATCGGGCATCATGGTGGGGCTGGGCGAAGAGCGGAACGAAGTGCTGCAACTGATGGACGATCTGCGCTCGGCGAATGTCGATTTCCTCACCATCGGCCAATATCTCCAGCCGACCCGCAAGCACGCCGCCGTCGAGCGCTTCGTCACGCCGGAGGAATTCGCCGCTTACGAGAAGATGGCCTATGGCAAGGGCTTCCTGATGGTGGCGGCGAGCCCCCTGACGCGCTCCTCCTATCATGCCGGCGACGATTTCGCCCGGCTGCGCGCCGCCCGTGAGGCGCATCTGGCCAAGGCGTAACGAGGACGGCATGCGACGCGTTCTTGTCGTGGGGTGCAGCGGCGCCGGAAAATCACGTTTCTCGCGCCGCCTCGCCGGCGCGACGGGCTTACCTTGGGTGGAACTCGACCATGCCTATTGGCGCCCTGGCTGGACCATGCCGCCCAGGGATGAGTGGCTGGCGAAAGTCGCTGAGCTTTGCGCCGAGCCTGCCTGGATCTTGGATGGCAACTACACGAGCAGCCTGCCTATCCGGCTGCCTCACGCCGATACGGTGATTTTGCTGGATTATCCAAGGCTTGTCTGCATCCGCCGCGTCATTGGCCGCATCGCCCGTGACTATGGCCGGGTGCGCAGCGGGTTGCCAGAGGGCTGTCCGGAGCAACTTGATATTGAGTTTCTGCGCTATATCTGGAATTTCAACGCCAAAACTAAGCCGCGCATCTTGGCTGCTGTCGAACAATTCGGTTCGCACGTGATAATGCACACCCTCAGATCCGACCGCGATGCCGAGCGATTATTGGCCGAAGTGACGGCGCGCGGCATAACAGCCCTCACCGCGTCGCCACTGCCACCGCCGAGCCAGCAATCAGCACCGCCGAGCCGCGATTGATCGCGCGCCGGTTCGCCGCCTTGCCGAGCAGCGTCCTGGCTTTGACGGCCAGCAGTGCCCAAGAGCCGAATACGGCCAGGAAGGTCAGCGAGCTTGCGAGAATGAGCCACGCGAAATCGCCCAGCGACAGATGCTGCACCGGCAGAATGCTCGGCACGACTGCGCTGAAGAATACCAGCGCCTTGGGATTGCTCATCGAGACGAACAGGCCGGTCAGCACGCCGGTTCGGCCCGCGCGCGCTGCGGTCGTGTCCGTCTCCAGCGCGGAGGCGATGGGAGCAGCCCACAGTTTCCAGGCGAGGTAAAGCAGATAGCCGACCGCACCCAGCTTGACACGATGAAGGCCGCGCCGAGCGCCTGGGCGAGCGCCGCAAGTCCGGTGACGGCCGCCGTCATCCACACGGCGTGGCCCAGGATCAGGCCGAAAACCAGTCTGAATGCCGCCGCCATGCCGCCGCTGAGACCGGTGCCGATGATCGCCGCGACATCAGGGCCGGGGATCGCCGCCGCCGCCGCCAGAATCAGGATGAACCCGAGCAAATCGTGCCAGCTCATTGCTGTCTCCTTGTGCCGCACCAGGCATCGTGGCGGTTGCGTGCCAACAGGTTTTAGCGCAATTTGCGCGTGACCGGAACGGCCAACCGCCTCGCCCACCCACCTTCGGCGGGATGGCCAAACGGTGGCGCCGCAGCTAGGCCTCCGGCCCGCTGAGGGAGGGCGCAGCGAACGCCCACGCCGCAACTAAGCCCTCTCCTTGACGGAGGAGGGCGGAGACGACAGTCGCCGGGTGAGGGTGGAGCGACAAGTTGAGGCTGATGACATGATCGAGACATGTGAATAGCGCGCGTGCCCAAATTTGAAACCTCCAGGCGGATCGACCACAGCGCCGCCAACATGTTCGCGCTGGTTGCGGACGTGGAGCGCTATCCCGAGTTCGTGCCGCTCTGCCAAAGCCTTGCGGTGAAAAGCCGGACCTCCGAGGGCGCCAGCGAGATCGTCACCGCCACGATGACCGTCGCCTATAAATTCCTGCACGAAAGCTTCACCTGCCGCGTCGTGCTCAATCGCGAGGCGCGCGAAATCCGCGTCTCCTATCTCGATGGGCCGTTCCGCTATCTGGAGAATGTCTGGTCGTTCCGCCCGCTCGGCGACAGCGCTTGCGAGGTGGCTTTCGGGATTTCCTATGAATTCCGCTCGCGCATTCTGGCCGGGATCATGGGCGCGACCTTCGACACCGCGTTCCGCAAATTCGCGGCGGCTTTCGAGGCGCGGGCCGACCAGATCTACGGCAAGACCGCCGGCGACCAGGGCAGGGCAGGGCCAGCCGGCGCCGCGCTCAAAGCGTCGCCGCCTGCCGAAGCATCTTGAACGCGACCGCCACCGACGCTTCCCGCACTTCGGCGCGGCCGATATCGCCGAATTCCTCCTGATGATGCAGCGCTTTGAAGTCAAGCTGCTCGCGCGAGACCGACACGCGCCTGGCGATGGCGAAATGCACCAGCCCAACGGGCTTGTCCTCAGACCCGCCGCCCGGCCCGGCAATGCCCGTCACCGAAACTGAAACGCTGGCCTGCGACCTCCACAGCGCCCCCGCCGCCATGGCAAGCGCCGTCTGCCGCGACACCGCGCCATGCTCATCGATGATCCGCGCGTCGACCCCCAAAATCTCGATCTTGGATGCGTTCGAATAGGTGACAAAGCCACGCTCGACGATGTCGGACGCGCCCGCGATGTGCGTCAGATAGGCCGCGACCAGCCCGCCGGTGCAGGATTCGGCGGTGGCCAGGGTGAAACCATGCTCGCGGCAGAAATCGAGCACGCCGCGCGCCTCCTCGACCAATCTCTCGCGCATGGTGTCAATCCTCCCGCTGCATTTCGACGCTCGCCGATGCCATGGCCGCGATACCCTCGCGCCGTCCGGCAAAGCCCAGCCCTTCCGTCGTCGTCGCCTTGACGCTGACGCGGGAGGGTTCGATGCCCACAATATCGCCGATGCGCGCCCGCATGGCCGGCGCGTGCGGGCCGATCTTGGGACGCTCGCAGATCAGCGTCACATCGACATTGACGATGCGGGCGCCGGCTTTGCCCAAAAGCTGGGCGGTGTGACGCAGAAAATGGCTGGAATCGGCGCCCTTCCATTGCGGATCGCTGGGCGGGAAATGCTGGCCGATGTCGCCGGCGCCGATCGCCCCGAAAAGCGCGTCGGTCAGCGCGTGCAGGCCGACATCGGCGTCGGAATGCCCGGCCAGCCCCCGATCATGGGGGATCGCCACGCCGCACAGGATCACCTGCTCGCCCGGTCCGAAGGCATGCACATCGAAGCCGGTGCCGGTTCTCGCCTCCAGCTCGGCGCGGCCTGTCGTCAAAAGAAGGTCAGCCAGTTCGAAATCCTCCTTGGTGGTCAGCTTGACGTTGCGCTCCGACCCCATCACCAGCGCCACATCGAGCCCGTGCCATTCGGCGATCGAGGCGTCGTCGGTGAAGTCCTCATGCCCGCCGGCCGCCGCCGCCCGGTGCGCTTGGAGAATGCCCGCGAACCGGAACCCTTGCGGGGTCTGTGCGCGCCAAAGTCCCTCGCGGCTGATGGTCTGTGTCACCCGGCCGTCGCGCTCTTGCTTTCAGCGTATCCGATACGGGCAAGGCGGCCAGCACGGCAGCGCTGTCGCCGAGCGCCAGGAGCACCCTGTCGATGATGGCTGCGGTGACGAACGGCCGCGCTGCATCGTGGATCAGCACGGTGGCGGGATTTTGGGCATGCAGCGCGTCAAGGCCCGCCAGCACCGATTGCTGCCGGTTCCGCCCGCCCGAAACGGGTGCAAGCAGCTTGGGTGACTGCAGTCGCCGCCACCGCCGCTTCGTACAGCGCGCCGTCGCCGGGGTAGATGACGGGCTGCACGTGGTGGATGCTGTCATGACCGAGAAAGGCTTCGATGCTCCGGGTCAGAACCGCCTTGCCGCCGATCGGGACATATTGCTTGGGCGTCTCGCCGATTCCGGCGGCGCGCGTGCCACGCCCTGCGGCGACGACGATCACGGCGTTTCTCGCGGTCATTGCGTATCTCCGGTCGCGGCGTCATTCCGCTGCAGCCACACCTAACCGTAACAGGCGATATTTGCCAATGAGATAGGCATGCTGCGATGCGTCATAAATTGTGATGACATTGCGGGCAGCTTTGCTATGATGCCTACCGAATAGCCGAATTTCTCTTCTGCTTAAATTGTGTGCAGAATTGAGACAGTCCGTGGGCGCAGCTTGGCACGTATCGATACGAAGGAACGCAAAAACTCGTCCACGAATGGCGGCAGTATCAATATCGCCCCGGACATCCTGCTTCACGCGCTGCCGCATCCGGTACTGGTTCTGGGGGCCGGTAATCGCATCGTCTATGTGAATTTTGCCGCCGAAGTTTTCTTCGGCATCAGCGAGAACGGGCTGCGGCGGCGCAAGGTCGACAATCTCGTCGCCTTCGCCAGCCCGCTTCTGGCACTGATCGCGCAGGTCCGCCAGACCAACACCACCGTGAACGAATATGCCGTTGATCTGGGCCTGCCGGAGTTCGCCAGCCAGCGCCCTGTGGATGTCTTCGCCTCGCCGCTCCCTGAATATGAGGGCCACCTTATCATCATGCTCCAGCAGCGCAGCATGGCGCAGATGATCGAACGCCAGCTGACCCACCGGGTCGCGGCGCGCTCGGTTTCGGGCATGGCGGCGGTGCTGGCGCATGAGATCAAGAACCCGCTTTCCGGCATTCGCGGCGCGGCGCAGCTTCTGGAACAGGGCGCGCCCGCCGAGGACCGTCCGCTTGCCCAGCTCATCTGCCGCGAAACCGACCGCATCTGCAATCTTGTCGACCGGATGGAGGTCTTCGGCGACGAGCGGCCGCTGAAATTCGAGCCCGTCAACATCCATACCGTGCTCGACCATGTGCGCCAGATCGCGGCCAGCGGCTTTGCGCGCGGCATCACCATTTCGCAGAATTACGACCCCTCGCTCCCGCATCTGCCGGGCAATCGCGACAAGCTGATCCAGGCGTTTCTCAACCTGGTCAAGAACGCCGCCGAGGCGATCGGCTCCGAGCGCGGCGACGGCCAGATCATGCTGACGACGGCGTTCCGGCCGGGCCTGCGCATTTCGCTGCCCAATTCGGAGACCCGCGTCAGCCTGCCGCTGGAGATCACCGTCACCGACAATGGGCCGGGCATACCGGACGAGCTGAAGCCGCATCTGTTCGAGCCGTTCGTAACCACCAAGACGGGCGGGTCGGGACTGGGACTTGCGCTGGTGGCGAAGATCTTCGGCGATCATGGCGGCACCATCGAATGCGAGACCAAGCCGCGCCATACCGTGTTCCGGGCGATGATGCCCATGTACCAGAATCACGACAGACGCATGAAGGAGGCCTGAGCCGTGGGACGTGGCAATGTTCTCATCGCCGACGACGACGCGGCAATTCGAACCGTCGTCAATCAGGCGCTTGCCCGCGCCGGCTATTCTTCGCGCGCCACCAGCAACGCCGCCACCTTGTGGAACTGGGTCAGCCAGGGGGAGGGCGACGTCGTCATCACCGACGTCGTCATGCCCGACGAGAACGCCTTCGAGCTGATCCCGCGCATCAAGAAGATCCGGCCCGACCTGCCCATCATCGTCATGAGCGCGCAGAACACCTTCACGACCGCGATCAAGGCGGCCGAGCGCGGCGCCTATGAATATCTGCCCAAGCCTTTCGACCTGAAGGAGCTGGTGGCCGTGGTCGGCCGCGCGCTGCGCGAGCCCAAGGGCGTCAAATCGAGCGTTCAGCGCCCGCCCGACGCCGAGGACCTGCCGCTGATCGGCCGCTCGCCCGCCATGCAGGAAGTCTACCGGGTGATGGCGCGGCTCATTCACACCGATCTGACCGTGATGATCACCGGCGAATCCGGCACCGGCAAGGAGCTGGTCGCCCGCGCGCTGCATGATTACGGCCAGCGGCGCAAAGGCGCGTTCCTGGCCATCAACATGGCCGCGATTCCGCGCGAGCTGATCGAATCGGAGCTGTTCGGCCACGAGAAGGGCGCCTTCACCGGCGCGCAAAGCCGCACCATGGGCCGCTTCGAGCAGGCCGATGGCGGCACGCTGTTCCTCGACGAAATCGGCGATATGCCGATGGAGGCGCAGACGCGCCTGCTCCGCGTGCTGCAGGAAGGCGAGTACATGACGGTCGGCGGCCGCGTGCCGATCAAGACCGATGTGCGCATCATCGCCGCCACCAACAAGAACCTGGAAGAGCAGATCAGCCAGGGGCTGTTCCGCGAGGATCTGTTCTACCGGCTGAACGTCGTGCCGCTGCGGCTGCCGCCCTTGCGCGAGCGGCTGGAGGACGTGCCCGATCTCGTCCACAGCTTTCTGCAGGCCGCCAAGAAGACCGGGCTGCCCTACAAGACCGTGCAGCCCGAAGCGCTGGAGCGGCTGAAGCGCTACAATTGGCCGGGCAATGTGCGCGAGCTGGAAAATCTGGTCCGCCGCCTGACCGCGCTCTATTCGCAGGAGGTCATCACCGCCGACATCATCGAGGCCGAGCTGGCGTCGAGCCAGCCCTCGCGCCTCGATGCGAGCGAGGGCAAGTCGAACAGCCTCAGCGAATGGATGGAGAGCTATCTGGCCGACTATTTCACCGGCTATGGCGAAACGCTGCCGCCTTCGGGCCTTTACGACCGCATTCTGCGCGATGTGGAGAGCCCGCTGATCACGGCGGCGCTGGCGGCAACGCGCGGCAATCAGATCCGCGCCGCCGAGCTGCTGGGGCTCAACCGCAACACGCTGCGCAAGAAGATCAAGGACCACAAGATCCGCATCGTGCGGGCGCCTGTCTGACGTGTGGGCGAAATTGAAATCCGTAGCGTTGCTAAGTTGCATCGCGATAAATCACCGCGATAGCCCGCGAAATTGTCTGCTTACGGCGCCATCCGTCACAATTTTTCCGCAGTCCTCGCAGAATCTGTTTCCCAATTGCCACAGGGTGTTTATGCTGCATCAGTGAAGGCCGCGCCAAAGCCGGCCTTCCGGGGGAGCTTTCTGTCAGAATAAATGGCGTCACTTCGCTCGCAATGGAGAGAGTCCGCTTTGCATTCCGTCATCCTCGATGGCGCGATCGGCTTGCGGCTGCTTTCGGATCGGCCAGGACAGGCCGGATCGCAGCAGCTTGGCCGGGCGGCGGCCTCGGCGCGGGCGGCGCGCCTGCGGGCGAATGAGCGGCTCGCCCGGCTTGTCGGAGAAAAGCCGTCCCGACGATGCGGCGGCTCAAGCGGCGGCTGGCGCGAGGGCAGGTCAGACTGCGCAAGACGGTGCGCCGCGCCGGCGCGGCGGCGGTGCCCTCCTATAGCGACGAGGCCGACGACATGCAGTATCAGACCGGCACGCGCATGTTCCGCGCCGGGCTGGTCCTGGTTATCCTCTCGCTCATTTCCGGCCTGCTGACCTATCTCGTCCTCGCCGGCTTCACCGCAATCCAGCCCACCCGCAACGTCACGGTCATCGTCTGGCTGATCAACGGCGTGCTGGTCACGGCGATGATCGCCATCATCGCCTGGCAGCTCATCGGCCTGTGGAGCGCGCGCAAGCGGCAGGCGGCCGGCGCCGGCCTGCATGTGCGCATCGTCAGCCTGTTCAGCCTCGTGGCGCTGTTTCCGGCCGTGCTGCTCGCGGTTTTCGCCAGCATTTCGCTGGATCGCGGCCTCGACCAATGGTTTTCCGACCGCACCAAGACCATCATCCGCGACAGCGTCGATGTCGCCAACGCCTATTTGCGCGAGCACGGCAAGATCATCCGGGCGGACGCCGTCGGCATTGCCCGGGATCTGGAAAACGCTTCGCAGCTCATGCAGGACAACCCGGAAGATTTCCGGCGCTATGCCGCGGCGCTCGTGGTCGAGCGCAGGCTGCCCTATGCCTATCTGATCAACAGCGCCGGAAAGCCGGTGATGGAGCTGGTCAAGGAGAAGGACACACCGTTCTACCCGCCGCCGCCAGAAGCGCTTCTGCGCGCCGCCGACGGGCGCATCGCCGACGCCGGCCTTGCCCAGCCCGGCGGTTTCGTCGCCATCAAGAAGCTGGGCGGTTTCGACGATCTCTACCTCTACGCCCTGCGTCCGGTCGATCCCACCGTGATCGGGCATTTGCGCCGCACCGATGCCAATGTGCAGGAATATGCCGCGCTCCAGCATGGCCGCACCGAGCTGCAGATCGCCTTTGCGATGATGTATGTGGTCATCGCGCTCACCTTGCTCCTGGCCGCGATCTGGATCGGCCTGTGGTTCGCCAACCGTCTGGTCACGCCGATCCGGCGGCTGATCGGAGCGGCGCAAGGAGGTTTCCAACGGCGATCTGAACGTGACGGTGAAGGTCGAAAGCCCGCGCAGCGACATGGGCCAGCTGGGCGCGACCTTCAACCGCATGACCACCGATCTGCGCAGCCAGCGCAACGCGCTGATCGACGCCAATATCAAGCTCGACGAGCGGCGGCGCTTTACCGAGACGGTGCTGGCCGGTGTCACGGCAGGCGTAGTCGGGGTCGATTCCAAAGGGCTGGTGACGCTCGTCAACAGCTCCGCGACCCAGCTTCTGGGCCGCTCCGAGACCGATCTGATCGGCCGGCCCATCGAGGACGCGGTGCCCGAATTCGCCGCCATCGTCGCCAAGGCGCCGGGGCATACCCGCCGCGCCGTGCAGGCGCAGATCACCTATCGCCGCGCCGGGTCGGACCTGACCTTTTCGGTGCGTGTGACGCAAGAGGGCGTCGGCCGCAAGAGCTACGGCTTCGTCGTCACCTTCGACGACATCACCGAGCTGGTCGTCGCGCAGCGCACCTCGGCCTGGGCGGACGTGGCGCGCCGCATCGCGCATGAGATCAAGAACCCGCTGACGCCGATCCAGCTTTCGGCCGAGCGCATCCGGCGCAAATATGGCGACGCCATCACCGTCGACCGCGAGATCTTCGACCGCTGCACCGATACGATCATCCGCCATGTCGGCGATATCGGCCGCATGGTCGATGAATTCTCCTCCTTCGCCCGCATGCCCAAGCCCGTCTTTGAGGAGGCGGACGCGGCGGCCATCGTGAAAGAGGCGGTGATCCTGTTCCAGATGAGCAATTCCGATGTGGACTACAAGCTCGAGCTTCCGGAAAAGCCGTTGATGATCGAGTGCGACCGCAGGTTGCTGACGCAGGCGGTGACGAATCTGGTTAAGAATGCTGGCGAGGCCATCGCCACCGCCCGCCAATCAGGGCAGAAAAGCGATGATTATCGCGGGCGCATCCAGGCCAGCGTGTCTGTGCTGGGCAGCCGCTGCGTCATCGAAGTGATCGACAATGGCTGCGGCCTGCCGGTCGAGAACCGGCATCGCCTGACCGAACCCTATGTGACGACCCGGCAGAAGGGTACCGGGCTCGGTCTGGCGATCGTGCAGCGCATTGCCGAGCAGCACGACGGGTTGCTTGAGCTTAACGACGCATTGGACGAGAACGGGGCGGTTTCCGGCGCCGCGGTCCGGATGGTGATCCCCATGAAAAAGAGCGTCGAGCCGGGCGAGATTAGGGAAATTCCAGACGGGCGCGGCGAAGCCTTCGCCGAGACACAAACACAACTTCGCCATTAGGCGGAACAGAGGGAGTAGGTCATGGCGTCTGACATCCTGGTCGTCGACGATGAGGCCGATATTCGCGAGCTGGTCTCCGGCATCCTTGAAGATGAGGGCTACGCCACGCGGCTGGCCAAGGACAGCGACGAAGCCCTTGCGGCAATCGAGGAACGGCGACCGTCGCTGGTGATCCTGGACATCTGGCTGCAGGGCAGCAAGCTCGACGGGCTGGAGGTGCTGGCCAAGGCGAAGCGCCAGCATCCCGATCTGCCGATCGTCATCATCAGCGGCCACGGCAATGTCGAAACCGCCGTCGCGGCGATCAAGCGCGGCGCCTACGACTATATCGAAAAGCCGTTCAAGGCCGACCGGCTGGTGCTGATCGCCGCCCGCGCCCTGGAAGCCTCAAAGCTCAGGCGCGAAAACCGCGAATTGCGCGAGCGCAGCGCCTACGGCACCGAGCTGATCGGCCGGTCGAGCATCATCAACAATCTGCGCCAGACCATCGACAAGGTGGCGCCGACCAACAGCCGCGTCATGATTTCCGGGCCGTCCGGCTCGGGCAAGGAGCTGGCGGCGCGCGTGCTGCATACGGCGTCGGGCAGGGCAGGCGGCCCCTTCGTCGCCGTCAATGCGGTGGCGATGGCGCCGGACCGGGTCGAAAGCGAGTTTTTCGGCACGGAGGAGACGGGCGGCCAGCCGCGCAAGGTCGGCGCGCTCGAGGAAGCGCATGGCGGCACGCTCTATATCGACGAGATCGCCGACATGCCGCTGGAGACGCAGGGCAAGCTGCTGCGCGTGCTGGTGGAACAGAAGTTCCAGCGCGTCGGCGGCGGCCCGAAGGTGCAGGTGGACGTGCGTGTCGTCTCCTCCACCAGCCGCGACCTGGAGCGGGAGATGAGCGGCGGCCGGTTCCGCCAGGATCTGTTCCACCGCCTCAATGTGGTGCCGCTGAAAGTGCCCAGCCTTGCCGACCGGCGCGAGGACATTCCCGAATTGGTCGAGCATTTCGTGCGCCAGGTGTCGCTGTCCTCCGGCCTGCCGCACCGGCGCATCGGCGACGACGCCATGGCGGTGCTGCAATCGCATGAATGGCCGGGCAATGTGCGCCAGCTCCGCAATATCATCGAGCGGCTGATGATCATGACCAGCGGCGACCCCGATACGCTGATCACCGCCTCGATGCTGCCCGAGGACATCGGATCCAACGTCCCTTTATCGCCAAACGGGTCCGGCGGTGAGCATCTGATGTCGCTTCCCTTGCGCGATGCCCGCGAAATCTTCGAGCGCGAATATCTGATGGCGCAGATCAACAGATTTGGCGGCAACATTTCGCGCACGGCGGAATTTGTCGGCATGGAGCGCTCGGCGCTGCATCGGAAACTGCGCGCGCTCGGCGTCAATTCCAACGAGCGCGGGTCGGACGTTCGCCATTAAGTGCTCAGGCCGTCTGCGGCTCGACGAAGAACCGGTTCTCATTCAGAAGCTGTTCGGCTTTATTGGCGCGGTGCCTTGAAACAGGCGATCGCGGCACCGATGATCTTGTGGCCGGGCAGGGGGAAGAATGGCGCGTCTCGTCTATGTGAACGGAAAATATGCGCCCTATTCCGAGGCCCGGATTTCATGTCGAAGACCGAGGCTTTCAATTCGCTGACGGCGTCTACGAAGTATGCGAAGTGCGCGGCGGGCAGCTCATCGACGAAAGGCTGCATGTGGACCGGCTGCATCGCTCGCTGCGCGAGCTGGGGATGCGCGCGCCGATGAGCCGGGCGGCGCTCGGCGCTCGTCATGCGCGAAACGGTGCGCCGCAACCGGGTGCGCGACGGACATTTATATCTGCAGATCACCCGCGGCGCCGCCAAGCGCGATTTCGCCTTTCCTCCGCCTGAAACCCGTCCGACCCTGGTGTGCTATGCGCGGTCCAAATCCCCCGCGGCGCGCGAACGGCGTGCAAGCCGGGGCATCGGCGTCATCACGCTGCCGGATATTCGCTGGCGCCGCCCGGACATCAAATCGATTGCGCTGCTGCCCAATGCGCTGGCCCGCCAGCAAGCGGAAGACGCGGGCGCGCAGGAGGCGTGGCTGGTCGATGATGAAGGTTTTGTGACCGAAGGGGCCGCTTGCAATGCCTGGATCGTAACGGCGGATGATGACATCATAACCCGCCCGGCCGAGAGCGGCATTCTGCGCGGCGTCACGCGAACGGTGCTTGTTGAAGGCTTGCGGGCAGAAGGATTAAGATTTGTCGAGCGGCCGTTCACCGTGGCGGAGGCGAGGGCTGCAAAGGAAGCGTTCAACAGTTCGGCGGTAGCATTGGTCATGCCGGTTGTCTCCATTGATGGCCGGCCAGTTGGCGAAGGGGTTCCAGGGCCGGTGGCGCTGAGGCTGCGGCAGCTGTTTCATGGATGGGCGGAACCCTCTCCGGCGCGGTCTTTGTTAAGATAAAGGCAAGAAGCTCGGTTTAATTTTCATTTTTACGGCGTATGTAACCAAGAAGGGCAAAAAATGACAAAAACCATGCCTATAATCTGAAATATGCCGGAAACCACTCTCATAATGCGAGCGGGACCAACCCGCCGCCTCAACAAAAAACGGAAAAAACATGGCCGCCGAAAGAGCACCAAGCCTTCAAGACACGTTTCTCAACTATGTTAGAAAGCACAAAACGCCCCTGACGATCTTTCTTGTTAACGGGGTGAAGTTGCAGGGCATCGTTACTTGGTTCGATAATTTTTGTGTTCTGCTGCGCCGGGACGGACATTCGCAGCTGGTCTATAAGCACGCAATTTCGACGATTATGCCCGGGGGCCCGATCCAGTTGCTCGATGGCGATCAAAATGGGGGAGCGCCAAGCTAATTGACGGCATCTCGCGCGCGGAGCAAAATCGGAAACGGTGAGGGGCGACCCGGCGACGGCCAGTCCGGGGGGCAGACGCGCGATCATATGCGCGCCATCGTGCTGCATCCGGTGCTGCGCGAGGAAAGCAGGGCCGCGCGCGGACAGCGATCCGCCGATGGCCGCGCCTCGGGGCGAAGTGCCATGCTGCCGGAAGCCGGTCTTGAGGAGGCGGTGGGCCTCGCCCGCGCGATCCAGCTCGATGTATGCCAGAGCGGCCTCGTGCCGATCTCGCGTCCGCGCCCGGCGACCTTGTTCGGTCCCGGCAAGGTGGAGGAGTTGCGCGGCATCATCGAGGCCGAGGCAGTCGGGCTGGTGATCGTCGACCATCCGTTGACGGCCGTGCAGCAGCGCAATCTGGAAAATGCCTGGAACGCGAAAGTTCTCGATCGCACAGGCCTCATCCTTGAAATCTTCGGGGCTCGCGCCAGGACCAAGGAAGGCCGCCTGCAGGTGGAGCTTGCGCATCTGCTCTATCAGCGCAGCCGCCTGGTGCGAAGCTGGACGCATCTGGAGCGCCAGCGCGGCGGCTTCGGCTTTCTGGGCGGCCCCGGCGAGACGCAGATCGAGGCGGACCGGCGCGTGATCGGCGAGCGCATCGACGCGATCCGGCGCGATCTGGGCGCGGTTCGGCGCACGCGCGAGCTGCATCGCGCCAGCCGCCGCCGCACGCCATTCCCGATCGTCGCGCTGGCCGGTTACACCAATGCGGGAAAATCCAGCCTGTTCAACGCGCTGACCGAGGCCGACGTGGTCGCCGAGGACAAGCTGTTCGCCACGCTCGATCCGACCATGCGCCGCATCGGCCTGCCCGGCGGCGGCAGCGCGATCCTCTCCGATACGGTCGGTTTCATCTCCGAATTGCCGACCGCGCTGATCGCCGCCTTCCGCGCCACGCTCGAAGAGGTTTCGCAAGCCGATCTCATCCTGCATGTCCGCGACATCGCCACCCCCCACACCGCGCAGCAGAAGCTCGATGTCGAGGCCGTGCTTGCCGAACTCGGCGTGGACATCGAGGGCCACGACACCAAAATCCTTGAAGTGTGGAATAAGGTCGATCTGCTGACGGCGGAGGAAAGGCAGGCGCTCCAGGCACAGGCTTTGCGGCAAGATCGGCGGCCGGTCCTGGTTTCAGCCAGGGATGGCGATGGGCTGGGAGACCTGAGAACCCGCATCGGCGACGTGCTGGCCGCCAGCCACCTGATCCGCACGCTCAACATCGGCAGCGATGAAGGCGCGCTGCTGCACTGGCTCTATGTGCATGCGCAAATTCGCGACCGGCGCGACCATGAGGACGGGTCGACGCAAATCGAGGTGCGTCTCGCGGCTCCCGATCTGCAACGGTTCGAGGCGATGCGGGCCAAGGCCTCGGATGCTAATGGGGCAGGGCGGATAGCGTAGGCCAGGGTCGGTTCGGCTGCCGGAGACGGGGGCGCTCCGGTTTACCCGCGATGCTTCTCCAGGGCTTTGGCTTCATTCCACAGCGCTTCCATATCCGCCAGCGCCGCATCCTCCGGCGCGTCGCCGCGCTCGGCGAGACGTCGCTCGACGTGATGGAAGCGGCGCGTGAATTTCGCGTTGGCGCTTCGCATCGCTTGTTCTGGATCGATCTCCAGGCGGCGGGCGAGATTGGCCAGCACGAACAGCACATCACCGAATTCCTCTTCCATCGCATCCTGCCGGCCGGCCTTAACCTCCTGTTCGAACTCAGCTAATTCCTCGGCGACCTTTGCGAGGACTTGATCGACACCGCTCCAGTCGAAGCCCACCTTGGCCGCGCGCCGCTGGAGCTTTACCGAACGGGTGAGCGCGGGGAGGGCGAGGGGGACGCCATCCAGGATACTTTCCGGCGGCGCGGCTTCCCCCTTTGCCTTGGCCTTTGCCGCCGCTTCCTCCGCCTTGATCCGCTCCCAGATGCCGGGAACGTTCGCGGCGCCCTTGGCCATGTCACTGCCGAAGACATGCGGATGGCGGCGGATCAGCTTGCGCGCCAACGCGTCGGCGGTGTCGCCGAAATCGAAGGCCCCGCATTCCTCGGCCATCCTGGCATGAAAGACGACCTGCAGCAGCAGATCGCCCAGTTCCTCCTTCAGGTCGTCCGGATCGCCGCGAGCAATGGCGTCGGCGACCTCGTAGGCTTCCTCGATCGTATAGGGCGCGATCGTCTCAAAGGTTTGTTCGAGATCCCACGGGCAGCCCATATTCGGTGTTCGGAGTATCGCCATGATATCGATAAGGTCAGAGAGAGTATAGTTCTCCTGACTTCCCGCGCGCGCTGCGAGCCCGGCAAGCCGGTCCGGCATTGGCAATTCACCGGCTGTCATGGCTGCATATCCTCGGATTTGGTTCCGCTTCGGCGCGGCCCGGCATCGGTCGGGTCATCCCGTGCCGACGAAAACGCCGATCGCGTCAAAATAAGCAGTTGACGCAAGGTTAAGAGTGATTCGCATAAGGTGTATTATGGAAATCAATCACGCGGTACCGGCGCTTATGCATTTTCAGGCGCATCGTCCTGATATTTGGTGGCCAGCCGATCCAGCAGCATGACGCCAAAACCCGAGGCCCAGCCGGTGTTGATGTCCGTGGCTGGCGATCCCATCGCGGTGCCGGCGATGTCGAGATGCGCCCAGTGGACGTCCGGTTTGACGAAACGCAGCAGGAATTGCGCGGCGGTGATGGAACCTGCATCCCGGCCGCCGATATTCTTCATGTCGGCGACCTTGGAATTGATCATCTTGTCATATTTGGCGTCCAGAGGCAGACGCCAGACCTTCTCGCCGCTTTCCAGCCCGGCGGCAGTCAGTTGCTCGGAAAGCCCGTCATCGTTGGCGAACAGTCCGGCGTGTTCCTTGCCGAGTGCAATGATGACCGCCCCGGTCAAGGTCGCCAGCGTCACCATGGCTTTCGGCTCGAACTTGTCCTGCGCGTAGGACATAACGTCGGCCAGCACAAGGCGGCCTTCGGCGTCCGTGTTGATCACCTCGACGGTTTGCCCGGAAAGCGTGGTGACGATATCGCCGGGGCGCTGCGCCGTTCCGCTGGGCATGTTCTCGGTGAGGCCGATGAGCCCGACGACGTTAAGCGGTGCCTTGCGTTTCGCCAGCGCCAGCATCGCGCCGGTGACGGCCGCCGCACCGCCCATGTCGCCCTTCATGTCCTCCATGCCCGCCGCCGGCTTGATGGAAATGCCGCCGGTATCGAAGCACACGCCTTTACCGATCAGCGCGAGCGGCTTGGCATCGCGCTGGGCAGCGCCGTTCCAGCGCATGACCGCAACGCAACTCGGTTGCACGCTGCCCTGCCCCACCGCGAGAAGCGCATTCATGCCTATGGTCTTGAGCTGACGCTGATCCAGGATTTCAACTTCGAGCCCGTCGCCGGCCAGCGCTTTGACGCGCCTGGCGAACTCTTCCGGATAGAGCACGTTGGGCGGCTCGTTGACGAGGTCGCGGGCCAGCGCGACGCCCTCGCCCAGGCCCTTCAATGCGCCGAATTCCTTCACCGCCTCCTGCGGCTGAGTGCATAAAATCCGCGCCGAACTTAGACTGTTGAGATCATCCTCTTCATCTTTGACAACTTCCTTTTTCTTCTTGTATTTCTTGAACTCATAGCCGCGCAGCATCATGCCCAGCGCGATCAGCGCCACGCTCCGGGCAGCCACCGGCCTGCCCTCCCCTATCTCGACCAGCAGGTCGGCGGATGAGGCGCGGGCCGCCGCCAGCCGCGCCCTGATCCGTCCGCCCAAACTGACCCAATCCAGCTCGGAATATTTCTGCGCGGAGCCAAGCCCCAAAAGCAGCAGCCGGTCGAGATCGACCCCGCCCGGCGCAATCAGGTCCAAAAATGCCTTCTTGCCGCCGCTGAACTTCGACACGCGCGCGGCGCGGGCCAGCTGTCCGCCGGAGCGCTCGTCCAGCGTCGTCAAGGCGGGCGGAAACGCTTCCGCAGATTCGCTGAGGCCGACGCGAACGCGCTCCCGCGCATCCTTGATGGCGCCAAAGCTGATTTCAGTAGGTTTGGTCATAATCTCTGCCTTGTCGCGGCTTGGGCGGCATCGGTAAAACGGTCTGTCGCACTCTCGGGCCGGGCGCTGAAGGTCTGCGACGCAATCGGATGAAAGAGCTGGTCTGATTGGGGTTGTTACTGTACACAAGCCGCACGCCAATGCAACGTCAAGCGCTCTCTCGCCGAAAATCCGCCATCTTACCGTGAGACCGCAAGAGGCGGCGCTCCACTCTGATGGCAAGACCCCGCTCATGGATATCATCGGCCGCTATATCTTTCGCCAGACTGCAGGCGCCTTGGCGATGATCCTGGTCACGCTGACGCTGATCGTGTGGATGACGACGGCCTTGCGGCAGATTTCGCTGGTCACCAATCAGGGCCAGAGCCTTCTGATCTTCCTGAAGATCACCCTGCTTGCCATGCCGAACCTGATTGCGACCGTCGCGCCCGTGGCGCTGCTCATCTCGGCGCTGCATTCGCTCAACCGGTTGAGCGGCGACAGCGAGCTGATCGTGCTTTCGGCCTCCGGTTCGACGGTGTGGCGGGTCATGAAGCCCTATCTGCTGCTGGCGTTTCTGGTGTCGGCGTTTACCTTTTGGACCAATGCCGAACTGGCGCCGCAGTCGATGCGAATTTTGCGCGACTACGCGATCAAGGTCCGCACCGATCTCATCGGCCAGGTGCTGCAGCCCGGCAAATTCTCGTCTCCCGAAACCGGGCTGACCATCCATATTGCCGACCGCGCGGCGAACGGGGATCTGGTGGGCCTGATGATCCATGACGAGCGGGATCCGTCGCAGATCATGACCTATCTGGCAGAACACGGCCGCATCGTGAAGCAGGAGGACGGTCGCGCTCTCCTCATCATGCGGGATGGCCATATCCAGAGGCAGAACGGCAAGTCCAAGGCGGTGCAGATCATCGTTTTCGACAGCTATCTGTTCGACATCAGCCAGTTCGGCCCGAAGGAAGGCGCCAGGGATTTCAAGCCGCGCGAACGCTACCTGAGCGAACTGCTCTATCCCGATGAGAACGATGCCTATTACAAGCAGAACAAGGGGAAGTTCCGCTCCGAGCTGCACGACCGGCTCTCCAATCCGCTCTACTCCATTTTTTTCGTGCTGATTACGGGTGTGCATCTTGCCTATCCGCGCACGACGCGCGACAGCCGCATGCAAAGCCTCTTCACCGCGTTCGCGGTGTCGGCCGGCTTGCGCGTCGTCGGGCTTGCGGGGGTGAATATGCTGACGAAAAGTCCGAGCGGCGCCTGGATTGTCTGGGGAGTGCCGCTGGTCGGCATTGCCGTGACCCTCGCGATGGTCCACTACGAGATCAGGCCGCTGTCGCTGCCGAAAATATCCTTCGGCGCCCTGCGCCGTCCCAAAGCCGTCCGCCAGACCGGCTGATGATGGCGGCATGATCCGGCCAAGAGACAAAACGCTATGTTCGCCGTGAATACCTTAGGCCGTTACTTCATCGCCAAGCTGTTCACCATGATTCTGGTGGTTTACGGCGTCTGCATCATGCTGGTTTTCTTTATCGACTTCGTCGAAATGATGCGCGAAGCGGCCAAGGTCGACATTTCGGCGGGCCAGGTCGTTTTCCTGACGCTGTTGCGCCTGCCCTCCTTCGCCGAGCTGATCCTGCCCTTTGCGGTGCTGATCGGGGCGATCGCGGCGTTTCTCATGCTGAGCCGCAGCTCCGAACTCGTGATCGTGCGCGCCTCCGGCGTTTCAGTGTGGCAGTTCCTGACCCCGGCGATGCTGCTGGGGCTGCTCATCGGAATATTTTCCATCACCATTTACAATCCGCTGGCCGCCCAGGCCAAGATTGCGGCGGACCAGGTTTTCGCCGATACGTTCGCCGCCCAAGGCACCGGCCAGGACAAGACCGACACCGCCCGATGGATCCGCCAGGACGGGCCCGACGGGCAGTCGATTCTCTATGCGCGGGCCAGCGCGAACCGCGGAACGAAGCTGGCCGGGTTAACGCTGTTGCAATTTGATCTCAACAAAAAGTTTATTGAGAGAATCGAAGCAGATAAGGCGAATTTGCGGCGGGGTTATTGGGAGCTGGAGAACGCCAATGTCTCCAGTTCTGGCGCGCTGCCGCAATTCTACAAGAGGTACTTTGTAAGCACATACCTTGATTTAAACCAAGTAGCCGAGAGCGTTGACACGGTTGAAAGCGTATCGTTTTGGGAACTTCCTGAATTTATAGACTTTGCTGGCAAGGCTGGTCTGTCGACAATTGCTTATAAGCTTCAATATCAGCAGCTTCTCGCGCGGCCATTTTTGATGGTTGCCATGGTGCTTTTGGCGGCGACTTGCGCGCTCAAACCCTTTCGTTTCGGCAAGATACAGACTATGGTGGTCGCCGGGCTGAGCGGTGGTTTTGGCTTTTTTATCCTGGTCGAGCTATCGCGTAAATTGGGCATGTCCGGCTACATATCGGCGGGGGTGGCGGCATGGGCGCCAATAGCCATCGGCAGTTTGCTGGCATTGACGATCTTGCTGCATCAGGAGGACGGCTGACGCATGAAATCTGAGGCTTTGCATGGGGGAAGCAAGCCTTGCTCGGCATCGGTATCCTGGACGGCTCGGTTGAGGCCGTCGAGAATACAGTTTGCAGTGCGGCTATTCGCTTGCCTGCTGGCAGCGGTGACGCTCGCCGGTGCTGGGCCAGCCATGGCAAAGGGTGATTTGCTCAAGCCTCAGATCAACAAGGACGGCAGCAACCAGCCCTTACTGCTGCAAGCCGACGAACTGGTGTACAACAAGAACGGCGACGAGATCATCGCCAAGGGCAATGTCGAGGTCTATTACAAGAATTACGCGCTGCTCGCTGATAATCTGACCTACGATCAGAAGGCGAATACGCTGAATGCCGTGGGTAATGTCCGCATCAAGGAACCCGACGGCGCAGTGATCAACGCTGACCGCATCACCCTGACCGACGATTTCCGCGACGGCTTCATCCGGTCCTTCCGCACCGTGACCAAGGAAGAGGCGCGCATCGCCGCCAGCAGCGCCTATAAGGACGGCAACACCACCGTATTCGTGCGCGGCGTCTACACGCCATGCAAGCAATGCGCCGACAATCCCGACGCCCCGCCAATCTGGCGCATCCGCGCCGACAAGATCACGCACGTGAAAGACGAAGGGAACGTCTATTTCGAGGATGGCGTCTTCGAAGTGTTCGGCCTGCCGCTCGTCTGGGTACCGTATTTCTACTATCCGGACCCGAGCGTAAAGCGCCGTTCCGGGTTCCTGGCGCCCGAAGTCAGCCATTCGAACGATCTCGGCTTTGCCGGCGGCGTGCCCTACTATTATGCGCTCTCGCAGAGCGCGGATCTCACTGTCACGCCGATCATGACCACCGAGGCGGGGTTCCTGCTGAAGACTGAATGGCGGCAGCGGCTGGAGCATGGCAGCTACCGCGTCGACGCGGCCGGTGTGTACAATGACGATCCGGATCCCTCCTCGGGCCGGGATTCCAAGTTTCGCGGCAGCCTTCAGACCAAGGGCGAGTTCGACCTCGGGTCCTTCTGGAAATGGGGCTGGGACGCCACGCTGGAAAGCGACGATACGTTCCGCCGCTTCTACAAGCTGGACGATATCTATGACACGGACCGGGTTTCCACGGTCTATATCGTCGGGCAAAACGACAGGAACTATTTCTCCGCCAACCTTTATCATTTTGGCGGCCTGACGGCGCTGGACGACGACAATACCGATTCCGTCGTTCACCCGTCCATCGACTACAATTACATCTTTGCCGATCCGGTCGTGGGCGGCGAGTTGAGCTACGACGCCAATGTGCTGAGCCTGTCGCGCGACAATGGCGGCGACGTGAACCGGATTGTCAACCAGGCTAAATGGCGGCGGAGCTTTACCGATCCGATCGGGGAGATTTTTACGCCATTCGCGCAGGCCCGCGCCGATCTGTATAAAACCACCAGCTTTACCGATCCGCTGACCGGTGAGTCGGAGGACAGCACCACGGCATTCCGCGGTTCGGCCGTAGCCGGGCTCGAATATCGCTATCCGTTCGTGAAGCACACCGAGAACACCACGCAAATCATCGAGCCGATCGCGCAGGTGCTCGTGCGGCCGGACATCAAGGATCAGGGCAAGCTTCCCAATGAGGATGCCCTCAGCCTCGTCTATGACGATACGCTGCTGTTCGATACCGACAAATTCTCCGGCTATGACCGGCTGGAAACCGGCACCCGCGCCAATGTCGGGGTCCAATACACCATCGATACGCCGAACGGCTGGAACGCGAGGGTCGTCGCCGGGCAGAGCTACCAGCTCGCGGGTGAAAACTCGTTCGGTGCGGATACCGGTCTGTCCAATAGCCAGTCCGATTATGTGGCGGGTGTCTACATCGACCTGTCCCGCAATCTCCAGTTCGTTTCGCAGGTGCGGCTGGACGAGCGTGACCTCTCGGTCCAGCGGCAGGACTTCCAGCTGACCGGCTCTTACGGCCCGTTCCTTGCCGCGGCCAATTACGTGAATGCGCAAGCGCAGCCGGCGCTTGGCTTTCCCGATGATCGCGAAGAGATTGCGGCGGCCGGGGCAATCAAGCTGGCGGACCATTGGACACTGTTCGGCGACATCCGCTACGATCTGGACAATGACCAAATGGTCCGCAATTCTGTCGGGTTGAAATATGCCGACGAGTGCTTCATGCTGTCCGTGAGCTATGTCGAAACCAACATCACTGACGGCGAGATCAGACCGGATCAGACGGTGTTGGTGCGGTATAATCTGACCAATCTAGGTGGAAACGCTGATAAGACCGACACGATCGGTACATTCAGAGACACGCCAGTGATAAAATAAGCCGATATCGATCCTGGCGGTTTGGCGTGGCTGGGCATAAAAGTTAACGCCGCTTGAGGTGGTGTCACGAATCCGCCTAGCTTCGGGTACTATAAGAGTGGTCGAGACCTTGGTCTCCACCCTGACCGAATGCGCAACGCACGGCGGAATTTTGCTTGATGATCCTGAAACTGAATGAGTGCCATGCTTCGTGGCTGCTGGGCTTTGCGCTTGGCGCCTTATTGATCGTTGCACTCCCATCCGGTGCAGGCGCGCAAAGCGTCATCGTGCTGGTCAATGACGAGCCCATCACCAGCTATGACGTGGCGCAGCGCCAGCGTTTTCTCGCGGTGACGTCGGGGCTGGGCGATAAGATGCGCGCCGCGCTGAAGTCGGAGTCTACCCAGAAGGCCTTCCGCGCCTTTATGGCCGAGCAGCACCCGCAATCGAAAGAGGAAGCCGATGAGCTGCAGAAGAAATTCGTCGCCCAGTTGCAGCAGCAAGTGGTCGCCAATTCCAGCGGTTCCTTGCGTAAGGAGGCGATCGATCAGCTGATCGACGAGCATTTGATGGTTCAGGCCGCGCGCGAGCAAAAGATTACCGTGTCGGAGGCCGAGGTCGATGCGAGCCTCACCCGCATGGCGCAAGGCGGCGCGAACAAGAATACGCTCGAGCAATTTCTGGCCCAATTCAAGCAGCAGGGCATCGACCCCGTGACCTTGAAGGACCGCATCCGGGCCCAGACTGCCTGGCGTGACCTTATCAAGCGCATCTATGGCTCGCAGGTCCGCTCATCGGTTTCCAGCATCACTTCTCCTGAAGATGAGGCGGCCGCCGGCGGAACGCTCGTTGACGTCCAGATCGTGAAGTTCACCATGCCGCCAAAGGCCGATCAGAAGCTGGTCGCCCAGCGCCTGGTCGACATGGAGAAGCTTCGCAAGCGCTTTTCGACCTGCGCGGCACTGCCGGAAATGGTCAAGGAGGTGAGCGGCGCCACGCTGCAGAGCGTCAAGCAGGCCAATATCTCGGAATTTCGCGGCGATGTCCGTGCCGCCCTCACCAAGGCCAAGGCCGGGGAGATGACCCCACCCATCATCAGCGGCGGAACGGTCGAGAGCCACGCGCTCTGTACAAAAAAGGTGACGGTGGCGTCGGCGAAGGACGAGCAGAAGTCAGAATCGAAAGACAAGATCCAGGAAGAATTTCAGCTCTATTCGCGGCGTCATCTCAAGGACATGAAAGATCGCGCCTTGCTCAAATATCCCAAAAACAGCTGATATGTCCGGCGACCGGGCCGAACCCAAGCCCATTGCGCTGACGGCGGGCGATCCCGCGGGCATCGGACCCGATATTACGCTTGCAACCTGGGAGAGGCGGCTTTCGGACGATCTTCCTGCCTTTGCCTTGCTGGGTGATCCCGATCATCTGAAACGGCGCGCCGAGCTGATGGGAATGCGCGTCCCGCTCGCGCCGATCTCGGACATCTCCGAAGCCACTGAAATTTTTGCCAGAGCGCTTCCGGTCCTGCCGGTCCGGTCGGTGCCGGGCATCGAGGCTGGCCAGCCGTACGTGGCGGCCGCACCGGCCATCATCGAGAGCATCGAAGCAGCCGTGCGTCTGGCCATGAACGGTAAGGCGCGCGCGGTGGTCACGAACCCCATTGCCAAACATGTGCTGATTGCGGCCGGCTTCGCGCATCCCGGGCACACGGAATTTCTCGGCGCTCTCGCCCGGGCGCAGGGCAAGCATGCCTCCCCCGTGATGATGCTGTGCGGCCCGGATCTGCGCGTCGTGCCGGTGACCATCCATATTCCGCTGGCGCGCGTTCCGGTGGAGCTGAGCGCCGACCGCATCGTCGAAACCGCGCGCGTGACCGCCGCCGGCCTCAGGCGCTGGTTCGGCATAGGGCGTCCGCGCCTGGCCGTAACCGGCCTGAACCCGCATGCTGGCGAAGGCGGCGCCATGGGTAATGAAGAACAAACGATCATCGCGCCGGCCTTGGCGTTGCTGCGCGACGAGGGCCTCGATGTGACAGGTCCGCATCCTGCCGATACGCTGTTTCATGCCCGGGCGCGGGGCCGATACGACGCTGCCATTGCCATGTACCACGATCAGGCGCTCGTCCCGCTGAAAACGCTGGCCTTCGATGAGGGCGTCAACGTCACGCTCGGCCTGCCCTTCATCCGCACCTCGCCCGATCATGGCACCGCGTTCGATATCGCCGGCACCGGCACGGCGCGGCCCGACAGCCTGATCGCCGCGCTGCGGCTCGCCGCACGCATGGCCGCGTGCGAAGGCGCGCCGCCTCAGCCGCCCGCATGAGCGAGCGCGCGTCCGACGGGCTGCCGCCGCTGCGCGACATCATCCGCGACATCGGGCTGTCGGCAAGGAAGTCGCTGGGTCAGAACTTCATCCTCGATCTCAACCTCACGGGACGGATTGCGCGCGGCGCCGGACCGCTCGATCAAGTGACGGTTGCCGAAATCGGGCCAGGTCCAGGCGGCCTCACCCGCGCACTGCTCGCGGAAGGCGCCGCCCGGGTCATCGCGGTGGAGAAGGATGCCCGCTGCCTGCCGGCGCTGGAGGCAATCTCGGCCCATTATCCGGGCCGCCTGACGGTGATCGAAGGGGACGCCCTCGATGTGGACTGGCCGGCGCTACTGCCCGCCGGCGAAAAGGCGCGCATCGTCGCCAACCTGCCCTATTCCGTCGCGACGCCGCTGCTGATCGGCTGGCTCAAAGCCGAACCGTGGCCGCCCTGGTGGGACCGCATGGTGCTGATGTTCCAGCGCGAGGTCGCCGAACGGATCGTCGCCCAGCCGGGAGGCAAATCCTACGGGCGGCTCGCGGTTCTGGCGCAGTGGCGCTGCGAGGCGCGCATCCTGTTCCACTTGCCGCCCCGCGCCTTTACGCCGCCGCCGAAGGTCGCCTCCTGCGTCGTCGAGTTTCGCCCGAGGCCCATACCGCTCGACGCGGGAAGCGCCGCCATGCTGGAGCGTGTGACCGCCGCCGCTTTCGGACAGCGCCGCAAGATGCTGCGGGCCAGCCTCAAAGCGCTTCCGGGCGCGGTACCGCTGCTTGATGAGCTGGGGATCGAACCTTCGGAGCGCGCCGAACAGCTCGCAATCGCCGATTTCTGCCGCCTCGCGGCTCGGCTGGCCGCCGGCTGAGGCAACATAGGGCGCGGCGCGGATCTCGCCAGACCGTGGCGCTTGAGAACCAGGCGAGGGCAGCTCAGCCTTGGCTCATCAGCGTCTCGACGAACGCGGCGAGCCCCGGCCGGCGCGTTCGCTTCAGCCGTTCCGCCGACACGATGTCGGCCAGCGCGGCAATGCTGTCTTGCAGGTCGCAATTGACGATCACATAGTCATATTCCTGCCAATGCGACATCTCGCGGGAGGCGCCGGCGAGCCGACGGGCAAGCACCTCGGGCGAGTCGGCTGCCCGTGTGCTGAGCCGCTGGCTCAGCGCGTCCCGCGATGGGGGCAGGATGAAAACGCGGACGACATCATCAGGGGCCTGTTCCACAAGCTGGCGCGCACCCTGCCAGTCGATATCGAACACCACATCGCGCCCCGCGGCCAACGCGGTGTCGAGCGCGTTTTTCGGCGTGCCATAAAGGTTGCCGAACACCTCGGCCCATTCGATGAACTCGCCCGCCTCGCGCCGCCTCTCGAATTCCGGCCGCCCGATGAAATGATAATGTGTCCCGTCGATCTCCCTGGGACGGGGCGGCCGCGTCGTCGCCGAGATGGACAGAACGCAGGCCTCGCCTTCCCGCGCCAGCAGTTTGCGTGCGAGCGTCGACTTGCCCGCCCCCGAAGGCGAGGACAGAATGAGCATCAGTCCGCGCCGGAACAATGCGCCAACAGCCGCCGATTCATTCCACATTCTGCACCTGTTCCCGGAGCTGGTCGATGGCCGCTTTGAGTTTAAGCCCGGCGCGGGTGATCTCGGCCGCATTGGACTTGGAACAGAGCGTGTTCGCCTCGCGCTGGAATTCCTGCGCGAGAAACTCCAGCTTGCGGCCGGCCGGCGCATCCTCCTCGATCAGCTCGCGCGCGGCGGCGATATGGGCGTGAAGCCGCTTCAGCTCCTCCTCGATATCGGCCTTGGTGGCGATCAGCACCGCTTCCTGATAGAGCCGCTGCTCGTCCAGTTGCGAGGTTTCGCTCATGAGGCGCTGCAATGCCTGGCGCAGGCGGGCGGCGATTGCCTCGGGGGCGCGCTCCGGTGCCTGTTCCGCATTCCGGGTCAAAACTTCGATCTCGTCCAGCTTGTCGGAGAGGATCTGGCGAAGCCGCGCGCCCTCGGCTTGCCGGGCGTTCAGCACGCCGTCAAGCGCGGTCCGAAAGCTTTTCAGAAGCGCCTCGGAAAGCGGTCCGCTTCCCTGCTCGCCCGGCTCCGGCTCGACAGTCTCGATGACGCCCTTCATCGTCAAAAGCGCGCTCAGCGGCAGATCTTCGGAGCGGCCGGTGATTTTTCTCGCCCGCGCCGCCAGCACATTGAGCTTCAACAGCGCCGCTTCGTTCAGCCTCAGCTCGGCGGTTTGCGACGGTGCCTTCAGCGCCAGGGACACAGCGCAGCTGCCCCGGGCGATGGATTTGGCGATAACATCGCGCAGCCGCAGCTCGAACTCCTCGAGGCCTTGCGGCAGCCGCAGCCGGATGTCGAGGCCGCGATTATTGACGGTCCGCACTTCCCAGCTCCAGGCGGCATCGCCCTCCTGACCTCCGGCGCGGCCGAAACCCGTCATACTTTTCAGCGGCATGAAACCACCAGCTCTTTCCTGAAAGTCGTCAATCGATACGCCAGACCTCTGGCCGAATTGTCGCGGCAAGGTTAAACCAGACAGTGCGATTCCCGAACACAGGATTTGCCATGAAGGTTTCGCGGCGCGGGAGACAGGCTTTGGGCGACAATAGCGGACAGGTACAGGCACGCAAGACCGACACGCTCGGCCAGCGGGGTGTGCTCGACAAGATTTCCGTTCGTGGACTGGTCGTCGACTGTTTCATCGGGGCATTCGAGGAAGAAAAGCATAGCAGGCAGCGCGTGCGCTTTCATGTCGACGTGTCGATCTATCCGTCGCAGCATCGCGGCAGCGACGACGTCAACCACGTTGTCAGCTACGATCTGATCGTCGAGGCGATCCATTCCGTGCTCGGCGAAGGTCACATCAATTTGCTGGAAACTCTGGCCGAGCGGGTCGCCGCGCGCTGCCTGGCGCATCGGCGCGCCGCGAAGGTGCAAATTTTGGTGGAAAAGCTCGACCGCCTGCAAGGCGCGAGCCTGGGCGTCGAAATCGAACGTTTCAAACCGCCGGAGAGCCGCGATGCCTGAGCCGCCCGCGGAACGGGTTTACACAGCGCAGGAGATCGAGGCGCGTCTCGCCACGGACCTGCCCGGCTGGATCTATGCCGACGGGCACATCCGCCGCCGCTATAAAACCGCGAACTGGCCCCAAACGCTGATGCTGATCAATGCCGCCGGCTTCCTCGCCGAGACGGCGTGGCATCATCCCGAGCTGCGCGCCTCCTATGGCTGGGCCGAGTTTTCGCTGATGACGCATTCGGCAGGCGGCGTAACCGACAAGGATTTCGAGCTGGCGGGCAAGATCGAAGCCCTTGCCGCATGGAACCCCGCCAGCGAGGGCGGTGCGCTGACGGGCAAGGGCAGGCCCAAAGGCTGAGGTTGCGAAGACCGATCAGCTTGCTCTCCCGAAGGGTTGCCGCTAGTCTTTTTTGCAGTGCGGCAAGCCTCTTATGTCAGCGGAGTTTCATGACAGCGACCGCGAAGACTCTCGCCTCCGGCCATCGGTCTGGCAGCGTCTCCCCAAGCGAAACCGTCGATCGCGTCTATGAGCGCATCGATGCGGTCGATGACCCGGCCATTTTCATCACCCTCCGCGACAGGCAAGCCGTACAAGCCGACGCCGAGGCCTTGGCGAAACGCGGCGGCGAACTGCCGCTTCTGGGCGTGCCGGTCGCGGTGAAGGACAATATTGATGTCGCCGGCCTGCCGACCACCGCCGGATGTCCCGCTTTTGCGTATATGCCGGAGCGCGACGCCACAGCGGTCGCCCGGCTCAGGGCGGCGGGCGCGCTGATCATCGGCAAGACCAATCTCGACCAGTTCGCGACCGGCCTGGTGGGCGCGCGCTCGCCATACGGTATACCGCGCAACGCGCTGCGCCGCGATCTGATTCCGGGCGGTTCAAGTTCGGGGTCGGCGGTCGCGGTGGCGCAAGGCATCGTGCCGCTGGCGCTCGGCACGGATACGGCCGGATCGGGCCGCGTGCCTGCGGGGCTCAACAATATCGTCGGGCTGAAGCCGAGCCTGGGGCTGATACCGGCGGCCGGGGTCGTGCCCGCGTGCCGGACGCTGGACTGCGTCTCCATTTTCGCGCTGACGGCTGCGGACGCCTTCGACGCACTTGCCGTGATGGCCGGCTATGATGAGGGCGATGCATTCTCCCGGCGCTTGGCGCTTGGCGAGATCTCGGCGGTGCCCGGCGGCCTGCGCATCGGCGTTCCGCGCGAGGCCGACCGCGATTTTCTCGGCAGCGGCGAGGCGGAAGCGGGGTTCGATGCTGCGCTGCACGTCGTGCAAGGCCTGGGCGCGAGGCTCATCGAGGTCGATCTCCGCCCGTTCCAGGACGTGGCGCGGCTGCTCTATGACGGGCCGTGGGTGGCGGAGCGAACCGCTGCGGTCGGACCCTTCATCGCCGGCAATCCGGAAGCGATTCACCCGATCACCCGGGCGATCATTTCGCAAGGGACAGCAAAATCCGCAGTCGATGCGTTCAACGGCTTGTACCGGCTGCGCGAGCTGAGCCGAACCGCGCTCAAGGCCTTCGCCGAGATCGATGTGCTGATGGTTCCAACCATGCCCGCCGCCGTAACGCTCGCCCAGCTTGAGGCCGATCCGATCGGCCTGAATTCGAGGCTTGGCACCTACACCAATTTCGTCAATCTGCTCGACCTTGCCGGGATCGCGGTGCCCGCCACCCTTTGTGCCGACCGCTGGCCGACCGGCGTGACATTCCTTGCACCCTCGGCACGCGACGCGGACCTCGCCAGCCTCGGCGCGGCCTTTCACGCCCGCACCGGACTGACGCTGGGCGCGACAGGAATGGCGCAACCGCCGCTGGCCATGGCCCCCCCCGGCTTGCGGCCGGGCGAAATTGCAGTCGCGGTGGTGGGTGCGCACCTTTCGGGGATGCCCCTCAACCATGAGCTGCGCGAGCTGGACGCCCGTTTGCTCGAAGCGACCGCGACGGCGCCGGATTACCGGCTTTTCGCGCTCGCCGGGACCATTCCGCCCAAGCCCGGCCTGCTCCGGGTCCCCGCCGGAGACGGCGCGGCGATCCAGGTGGAAAGCTGGGCGCTGACCGTGGAAGCATTCGGCCGGTTCGTCGCCTCCGTCCAGCCACCCCTCTCGATCGGCACGCTGCGCCTCGCCGACGGCCGCGCCATCAAGGGCTTTCTCGTCGAGGCCGAGGCGGCGAACGGTGCCCGCGACATCACCAATTTCGGCGGCTGGCGCGCTTTCGTCGAGATGGCGTAAACACTCGCGGACCTGTCCTGAGGGTGGAAAGAGCTTGCCGATATCTGCATATGCAGATAATCTGCCGCCATGGAGAATGGGCACCCGAACGACCGGCCGAGACTGTCAGCCTGCACCTGCATCGGCCTGCGGAAGGCGACCCGGCGCGTATCCCAGATATATGATCATTGCCTGCAAAGCCACGGGCTGACGATCACGCAATTCGGGCTGCTGGCCAACCTGCGCAGTCTGGGCGGCATCAGCATCGGGGCGCTGGCGGAAAAGCTGATCATGGACCCCACGACGCTGACCCGCACGTTGCGCCCTCTGGAACGGCAGGGATATGTCGAACTGGCCGCCGATCCGCGCGACCGCCGGTCCCGCCGCCTGCAGCTCACCGACGAGGGCCTTGCCGCGTTCCTCGCGGCCCGGCCCGCCTGGGCCGAGGCGCAACGCCAGATCGATGAAGCGATCGGTGCATCCGAAGCCGAGGCGCTGCGTGCATCCCTGGATCATATGCTGGAGCGCCTCGCATGAGGCGCGGGTTTACTGCGCCATATATCTGCATATACAGTAAATTCTATCGCTGAGAGAACGCCATGCAGCCATCTTCGACACGCAACACCCTGCCCTTCTGGCTGCTGATCGTCATCGTCGGCGTGATCGTCGGCGTGTCGATGGGGCGCGCGCAATCCATGGGGCTGTATCTGAAGCCCGTCACCCAGGCGCTGAATATCGGCCGCGAGCCTTTCGGCCTGGCGCTGGCGCTGACCCAGCTGCTGATGGGCGTCGGCGCTCCCTTGTCAGGCGGGCTGATCGATAAGTTCGGTGCGGGGCGTATCGTCGCCGCCTGTCTGCTGACCACCATTGCCGGCCTTGGCCTGATGTATGCCGCCACCTCGGCGGCTATGCTGATCGTCAGCGGCGTTTTTATGGGCATCGGGGTATCGGGCACGGGCGTGACGTCGCTGGTGGGCACCATCGGCAGGCTGGCGCCGCCGGAGAAACGGCTCAGCGCCATCGCCTCGATCGGCATGTCGGCCGGCATCGGCGGTTTCGTTGCGCTGCCCGTCATGCATCTGCTGATCGAGAATGTCGGCTGGCAGAGCAGCCTGCTATGGCTGATGGCGATCATCGCGCTGCTTATTCCGCTTGCCTGGCCGATCGGCGCCCGGCCTTCCCCGCCGGCGGACGGCATCCGCATCCAGAGCGTGACCGAGGCGCTGGGCGAAGCGGCGCGCCATCGCAGCTATTGGCTGCTGACGGCCGGGTTTTTCGTCTGCGGCTTCCATGTCGCCTTCATCATGGTGCATCTGCCGGCCTTCACGGTCGATCAGGGGCTGCCGACATGGGTCGGCCCTTATGCTCTGTCCGCCGTCGGCATCGCCAATATTATCGGTACCTATCTTGCGGGGCAGTCGGGCCGATATATCGACAAGCGCCGGGCGCTGACCGTGATCTATTTCGGCCGCGCCATCATATTCCTCGGCTTTCTCTATCTACCGATCACGCCTGCGACCGTGATCGTGCTGTGCACGCTGCTTGGCCTCCTATGGCTGGCCACCATCCCGCTGACGAGCGGCCTCGTCGCGGCCTTCTTCGGCACCACCTGGATGTCGATGCTGTTCGGTATCGTCTTCCTGTCGCATCAGCTCGGCGCGTTTCTCGGCGTGTGGCTCGGCGGGCGGATCTTCGATCTCACCGGCTCCTACACTCTGATGTGGTGGATCTCGATCGGGCTGGGGCTGCTCGCCGCCCTTATCAACGTGCCGATCAGCGAGAGCCCGGTTGCCCGCCTGCTGCCCGCCGAGCCGGCAAAGACCTGAAATGCTATCGCGGGCCGGAAAATCCAGGGCGGGCCGATCAGCGGAGTGGTTCGGGTCTGGCCGCGTCTTGCCAATCCGTCTCGGCTCAGACGCTCAGGCTTGCGTAAATGTCGCCGGAATTGGCGCAATGCGGCAGGCCGGCGATGAACCCGGCCATGCTCGCGCCGCTGACGGGCTCGGCAAATTCGAGGCTCTGGCTTTCCCCGAGCGCCACATTGTACCGGTAGTCGCCGAGTTCGGCAAGGCGCGCCAGGCAGCCTTGCGCCACGTCGCGCTGGATCGTGGTGAACTCGAAGGACAGCGCCGGGATTGCCCGGCTCAGCCCCTTGAGCACGGCCAGCTCGAACCCCTCCACATCGATCTTGACGAATGCCGGCGTGCCATGCGCCGCGATCAGGGCGTCGAGGGTGACGGCAGGCACCGAAATCGCGGTCTCCCAATGCTGCCCCTCCCAGCCGGCCGCGCCACGCGAGGCTTCGATGAAGACCGCAGATGCCGTCGACACCGTCGGATTGGCGACATTGACATGCAGCATCAGCGCACCGGCGGCTTCACCGGCCGCCGCCCGGACCAGGACAACCCGCCGGTCCCACCCGTAGCGCAACGCCAGCCACCGGTAAGCGGCCGGCTGCGGTTCCAGCGCGACGACCCTCGCACCGAGCGCGCGAAAGGCGCCGATGCGGTCGCCGACATGGGCGCCGATGTCAAAGACCAGATCGCCGGGACCGATGAACCGGCTGTATAGCCCGATCATGCGCCGCCGCTGGCTCCGGCTGCCGTAATAGATGCGCAGCGAACGGGCAATGCCCGCCGCCTGGCGGAACGGCCGCCGCATACGCGCGAAGGGGAGCGGCATGGCGGACATGGGGCTAGCTGCTTGCCGCCGCGGCGAGCTGGCCCGTGGTTCCAGCGGGGCTGTCCGGGTCGCCTCGCCGGGTATCGGGATCGGTGAAGGTGCGCAGATCCCTCGGCACACGTTGTTCCTCGGGGATGCCGCAAAGCCCAATCCGGGCCATCAGCTGCCCGCAGCGGGGCGAGGCGGTGAGCACGGCGAAGGGCGCGGACAGCACCAGCCCCGACAGCAGCGGCGCGGCCCAGGGCAGCACGCCTGGCGCCTTCCAGCTCAGCAGCGCGTACAGCGCCAGGCCGAACACCGTCTGCGGCCACATGCCTTTCAGCGCCGTCGTCCAGCTGAGGCGATGCACGTCGCGCTGCTGGCCGCTCCAGATGACGCTGCGCCCGAAAGGCAGGCTCAGCATGAAGATGGAGAGGCGCACGGCGGCTATCGGCGACAGCATGATCGAGAACACGATTTCGGTGAGGCTGCTTGCCAGGAACCGCAAGGGACCGCCATAGCGGGCCATCGCGCCGGGCGTGCAGACCACGTCGAGCATGCCCATCAGCTTGGGGCTCATGGTGATGAGGAACGAGGCGGCGAACAAGCAGACGCCCAGCCCCACATCGACCGGACCGACTTCGGGATCGAACACTTTCAGCGCCGACAGAACGATCATCACGATCCAGGCGAGCGCGGCCAGGTACATGAAGATGCCCATGCCGATCTGGAACCGGCTCAGCGGCAGCAGGCCCGGCAGGCCGAAGACGAGCCGCCAATATTGCATGTTCCCCTGGCACCAGCGCAGATCGCGCTTGGTAAATTCAAGGATCGAGGGCGGGTTGTCTTCCCAACTCTCGCTCTCCACAGGCAACACCCGCACTTCATATCCGGCGGCCCGCATAAGGGTCGCCTCGATCTGGTCATGGCTGAGGATGCAGCCGCCAAGCGGCGCCTTGCCCGGCAGCAAGGGCAATTCGCAGCCGCGAGCGAAAGGCGCAATGCGCACGACAGCATTATGGCCCCAATAGGGTCCGCAATCGCCGTTCCACCAGGCATTGCCCATGGTGTAGGAGCGCATGCCGTGCCGCATGCCGAATTGGAAGACGCGGGCAAAGACGCTCTGCGAGGGCGCGCCCGTGACGAGGCTTTGCAGGATGCCCATGCGCGGATGCGCCTGCATCAGCCGCACCAGCCGGACGATCTCGGCGCCCGACATCAGGCTGTCGGCGTCCAGCGGCAGCATCAAATCATAGGCATCGCCCCAACGTGACACGAAATCCCGCACATTACCGGCCTTGAAGCCGTCATTTCTCTCGCGGCGGCGATAGGCGGTGCGGCTCGGGTCGGCGGCTTCGGCCTGCCAGGCATCGAGTAGCCTTTCCTCCTCGCGCGCGACCTCGGCAATGTCGGTGTCGCTCAGGATGAAGAAATCGAAATGCGCGGCCTCGCCGGTACGCTCCAGGCTTTCGCCGATGACGCGCAGCCGCGCGAAAGCGCGCGCCGGGTCTTCATTGCGCAAGGTCATCAGGATCGCGGTGCGCACCGTGAGAGGGCCTTTGGCCGGGTGATGCGCGAAAGGCGAGACTTTGCCGAGCGGGTCCTTGACGAAATGCAGCAGCCAGAACCCGATCAGCGCGTTCCAGAACCCCATGATCGTCCAGGGCGCCGAAACCATCGAGGCGGCAAAGATGCCCATGTCCAGGGCGGTCCAGCCATTGTCGCCAAGCACACGGCTGAGAACATAGAGCTGAGCGGCGATGGTGCTCACGGTCAGCGCGCCCATGATCAGGCGGCGGCGAAACAGGACGGACTTTCTTTGAAACCCGGCAGGCGTCAGGCGCGTATCTCTTGCGTGATGGTCGAGACGCAAGGGCGTTTGATCGTTCATTACTCTATTTCCCCCGAGAGGTGAGGCGTGGCGACTAGTCAGGAACAGTCGAGGCTGTGATATAATTCGTTCACCGAATTGGGAGGAACGATGGCCGTTGCTGGATCGCTGGGGAGGACAATTTCCGCGCGCGCACTGATTTATGAGGCTCCTTCATCGGCTGTCGTCAGGACTGTGGATGTTTGTGTATTAACCGAAGATGACGCGGCTAAGGCAGGCGTGCAGCTTCGGACTTTATATTCGGGGCTGAGTCGTGGCACCGAGCGGCTGGTCTTTGAAGGGCGCTTGCCGCAAGCGGAATGGCAGCGGATGCGCGCGCCCCATCAAGACGGCGATTTCCCGTTCCCGGTGAAATATGGCTATGCGGCTGTAGGGGTTGCTGAGTCAGGGCCGGCGGCGATCATCGGCCGCACCTGTTTCGCGCTGTACCCACATCAAACCCGCTTCGTACTCCCGGTTGATTCAGTTGTTCCCGTGCCGGACGGCGTGCCAGCGCGCCGGGCCGTGCTCGCCGCCAATATGGAGACGGCGCTGAACGCGATCTGGGACAGCGGCGCGGTGCCGGGCCAGGATATCGCCGTAATCGGCGCAGGTTTGCTGGGGTGCCTGATCGGCTTTCTCGCCGGGCGGCTGCCGGGGACGAAGGTGACGCTGATCGACCGTTTGCCGGAGCGCGCGGCGGTCGCGGCGGCGCTCGCCCTCGGCTTCAGCACGCCGGAAGATGCGGCGCATGGCGCCGAGATCGTCTTTCACGCCAGCGCCTCGGAGGCCGGCTTGCGGCTCGCGCTTGAGATCGCCGGCTTCGAGGCCCGCATCGTAGAGGCGAGCTGGTATGGCGACAGGCTGGTGAGCCTGCCGCTGGGCGAAAGCTTCCACAGCCAGCGGCTGCAGCTTATCTCGACGCAGGTCGGCAGCGTCGCCCCGGCAATGCGTGCGCGCCTGACGCACCGTCAGCGCCTTGAAACCGCGCTCGGCTTGCTGGATGATGCGCGCCTCGATGCGCTGATCACCGAGGAGGTCGCGTTCGAGGATCTGCCCACCGCCCTGCCCCGTCTGCTGGCCCCCGACGCGGCGGGCATCGCGACGGTGATCCGCTACTGAACTAAACCTGAGGAGCTTTGCCTTGTACGCACTCGAAGTCCGCGACCACATCATGATCGCGCACAGCCTGCCGGGCGAGTTTTTCGGACCGGCGCAGGGCCTGCATGGCGCGACTTTCATCGTCGATGTGGCGTTTTTCCGCGAGACGCTGGATGCGCATAATGTCGTCGTCGATATCGGGCGAGCGTCCGAAGTGCTGTCGGCGGTGCTGAAATCGCTGAACTACGCCAATCTGGACGCCGTTCCGGCGCTGGCGGGCAAGCTCACCACCACTGAATTCCTGTGCCGCCACATCTTCGACCAGATGGCCGGAGCGGTCCGGGAAGGGCGGCTGGGCCAGGATGCGCTAGAGTTGGCGGCCCTGCGTGTCACGCTTGCATGAAAGCCATGTGGCGCGGGCCTGGTTCGAAGGGCCGGTCGGCGCGTGATCAAGGTCAGCTTTGCCATTCCCGGCGATATCGGCACGCCGACCGGCGGTTACGCCTATGGCCGCAAGCTGATCGCCCTGCTGCCGGCGGCTGGCGTGGCGGTGGCGCATTTGCCGCTGCCGGGCGGCTTCCCGTTTCCCACCGAGGCCGAGCTGGAGGAAACCGCGCGGCTGCTCGCCGATGTCCCGGCCGATAGCGTGCTGCTGATCGACGGGCTCGCACTTGGCGCGCTGCCCGAAACCTATATTACGCCTGTGGCGGTGCGCATCGTCGCGATGCACCATCACCCGCTGGGGCTGGAAACGGGGCTCGACCCGGAGACAAGCCGCCAGCTGCTCGCATTGGAGCGGGCGGCGCTGACGCATGCGCGGCACATCATCGTCACCAGCCAGACCACTGCCGAGACGCTGCGCGAGCTGGGCTTTGCTCCGCCGCCGCCGGTCACGGTCGCTGTGCCTGGGACGGAAGCCGGCGCGCGCGCCACGGGCGGCAAGGGGCGCATCGAAATTCTCAGCGTCGGTTCGATCGTGCAGCGCAAGGGGCATGATCTGCTCGTCGAAGCGCTGGCGGGGCTGGCTCATCTCGACTGGCGATGCACGATCGCCGGCAGCCTCGACCGCGATGTCGCATTCGCCGCACGGCTCGAACGACAGATCGCCGAATCCGGCCTCGGGGATCGCATCCGGCTGATGGGAGGGATCAGCTCGGACGCGCTCGATGCCCTCTATGCCGGCGCCGACATTTTCGCCATGCCGTCCCGCTATGAAGGCTATGGCATGGCCTTCGCATCGGCCCTGGCGCGAGGACTGCCCATTGTCGCGGCGAGAGCAGGCGCGGTTCCGGGGACGGTGCCCGACGATGCGGGCATTCTGGTGCCGCCGGACGACGCGCCTGCGGTGCGCGACGCACTCTCCGCGCTGCTGACCGACATGCAATTGCGGCAGAGGCTCTCCGACGCGGCGTGGGCGCATGGGCAGCGTCTGCCGCGCTGGGCCGATACCGCCAGGATCGTCGCGAATGTGATGAAGCAGGCGGCTTCGTGAGCGGCTTCTCGCCGGAATGGCTGCGCCTGCGCGAGCCCGCCGATCATCGCGCCCGCGATCGCGGTCTGGCGGCCCAGCTCAGCGCGCATCTTGCCGGGCGACTGCCGGTAAGGCTGGTCGATCTCGGCTGCGGCACCGGCTCCAATCTGCGGGCGCTCTCCCCTGCCCTGCCCGCCGGCCAGCATTGGCGGCTGGTGGATTACGACCGCGCCCTGCTGGATGCCGCGCGCGCCGAGATCGCCGCCTGGTCCGGTGCGGCGCCCGAGATCAGCTTCGAGGCCGCCGATCTCAGCCGCGATCTCGATGCGGTGCTGGCACCGGATTGCGACGTGGTGACGGCGGCGGCGCTGTTCGATCTGGTGTCGGCGGACTGGCTGGAGCGGTTCGTCGCGGTCCTCGCCTCTCATCCTCGCGCCTTCTACACGGTGCTGATTTATGACGGCTTCATGGACTGGCGGCCCGCCCATCCGGCGGATGAAGCCATCCGCACCGCATTCAACGCGCATCAGCGCACCGATAAGGGGTTCGGACCGGCCGCCGGACCGGAGGCGGGCGCGTGGCTGGCGGAATCGTTGCGGCGCGCGGGCTTCAATGTGCGGACCGCGCCGAGCCCATGGGTGCTGACACGCGGCGAGCTGCCCCTCATCCTCGCCGTCGCCGAGGGCGTTGCCGAAGCCGCCAGGCAAATCGGCGGCGTGGCGGATGCGGACCTCGCCGACTGGCTGGCGTCGCGCGCCGCCCTGACCGGCTGCACTGTCGGCCACATCGACATGCTGGCGCTGCCGTAACGAGTGCCGCGCTAGGCGGGACGCCTCGATTCTACCCCTTGCCCCTCGTCGCCAATCACGGTGAGAGTGCGGTGTTTTCTGCCGCTCGAATCACACCTTCAGGCCAGCTGCCAACTCGTGCGAAGTTACAACATGCTAGGCTTCGCCGAACGTCGGAGTCGATTCCATGTATGCGAGCAATCTCGAAGAAGCGCTCTATCTCCTGATGAACAAGTCGGATGCCTCGCACGCCGACCCCCTGGAGTTCCGCGCGCGAATGGAATCGCTCCGGGCATATGGACGCCTTCCCCGGGGCCGCGAGAACCACACGACTCTCCTCAACGACGAACAGATCGCGGACGTCATTCTGGGCCTCGCCGCTGTCAAACCGGGATGGGCCGGGCATGTCGCCCTTATTCTGCGGACGCTGAAGCCTGTTGGTGGAAAGCCCGCTTCGTTCGAGGGGGCAGAGAACTTGAGTACTGCCCTGCAGCGTTTGCTTAAGGAGAAGCAGGCTCGCGAGTGCCTGATCGATCTGTGGCTGACCAGTGCAGAGCACGGGACCAATGCCAACGGTCAAGCAACGCTACGGTACCAGAGCACCGAAGGCGAAAAGACCGTTCACTTCGTTCATCGGCTGGCCGTTTCGCTTCAGGGTGCCGGCGCCGAGAAGAACTACGATCCGAGCAGCTGGGGAACGCCGTCATCAAGACAGCTGGTGTTGAGCCGAGCGTTCTTTGAGAATCTCGCCAAACGCATCGAAGTAATCCGGCACCTGAAGCCGGGTCCGTCGAGCGACGGAAGCGAATATGATGCAACGGAAGCCGAAGACCGGCGGCGGAAGGCGCTCGGCGTACGGAATAACTCCCGCTATCTGAACGTCGGCGTGGACAATCAGGTGACCTGGCCACGAACAGAGACCCTAGTCACCTTTGATCGCTACACTATTGTCCTGCTGCCCAAAACGAAGGAGAATGTGCAATCCATCAGCATGGACCTGACCGCGAACAAGTTGAACGAGCAGGAAGCGCTCACCGTCATCAACCGCTTCCTGAGCCTTCTCTGCTTCTGCGATGACCAATACGCCGTGGCTCAGGATGGGTGGTCAGGGAATCCTATTCCCATTGGCGTATCGCGGCGGGATCTGGCTTTCACGACTGCGCTACATTGGATATTTGACCGGAAGATTCCCAAGACTGACGAGGCGCGGCGGGCACTGGCCCTCTATCGGGAAGCGCGCAACGCTGAACAGAACTTCCTGGTGAGCTACGCCGTCCTCAGCTACTTCAAGATCATCGAGATCGTCCACGCGAATGAAGGGGAAGCCACGGCATGGCTGAAACAGAACTTCGCGGCAGCATCCGCGACAATTCCAGTGGAGGTTCTTGCGCACTTTGACGCGGAACGCGGGCAAGTGGCTTCTGAAGATCACATCAATTGGGCATACCGGATCGCCGTGGCGCATGCCAGTCCCCGCAAGACGCCGGCTTCCGATCCGGACGATGCAAGCGAGCTGCGGCAACTCCATACCGCGGCCGAGGTGCTGCGCCCGATCGCGCGCTACTTCATGAAGAAGGATCTACGGATTTCGGATTCACCCTATGGAGACGCGAGCGACTAACACCTCAGATCCTGACCGCTCTGCGGTCACATCCGGTCCAAGCCACTTCTTCTCCTTTGAGGCGACTCTCACCGGCGTTCGGCTCTGCCGGCGACGGAGAAAATCCCGCGAAGAGCCTCCTCTTTGTCTCTTGTCCGACGATGATCTGCGCGCTCTCAGGCCGGTTTCATGCCCAGCGCGAATTGATCCCTACCTTGCGCTGATCGATCACCAAAACTATTGCCCGCGCCGCGCCTCGCTGGCGAAGCGCACCGCCTCTTCGGCCGCGCGGAATAGCGCCATCGCCTTCACCTCGCATTCGCGCTGTTCGCTGGCCGGGATCGAATCCGCCACGATGCCGGCGCCGGCCTGCACATACATCATGCCGTCCTTGAGCAGCGAGGTGCGCAGCACGATGCAGCTGTCCATCTCGCCGGTGGCGGAGAAATAACCCACGCAGCCCGCGTAAAGGCCGCGCTTTTCCTTCTCCAGCTCATCGATGATCTCCATGGCGCGCACTTTCGGCGCACCCGACACCGTGCCCGCCGGGAAACCGGCCATGAGTGCCCCGACCGCATCGTGCTCCTCGGACAATTCGCCAATGACGTTGGAGACGATGTGCATCACCTGGCTGTAATATTCCAGGAAGAAGCTGTCGGTGACCTTCACCGAGCCGATCTTGGCCACCCGCCCCACATCGTTGCGCCCCAGATCGAGCAGCATAAGATGCTCGGAGCGCTCCTTCTCGTCGGAGAGCAGATCCTCCGACAGCCATTTGTCCTCCTCGGGCGTCTCGCCGCGGCGGCGCGTTCCAGCGATGGGCCGGATCGTCACTTGCCCGCCGCGCACCCGCACCAGGATTTCCGGGCTCGACCCGGCGACGGCGTAATCGCCGAAATTGAGGAAATAGAGGAAAGGCGAAGGATTGACCCGCCGCAGCGCCCGGTAAAGCGTGAAGGGCGGCAGATCGAAGGGCGCCGAGAAACGCTGGCTGAGCACCACCTGGAACACGTCGCCCGCCGCGATGTACTCTTTCGCCTTCTTCACCATCGCCTCATAAGCTTTCGGCGTAGTGTTGGAGGTGGATTTCGGCACATCCAGGCTGGCGCCGTTCGGGGCGGCGGCGTGGCTCAAGGGGCCGTCGAGCGCATCGACGATGGCGGACAGGCGATCGACCGCGCGGGCATAGGCCACCTTCGCCGTCACGCGCTTCTGCGGCCGCACCGGCGTCACGACGAAAATCTCGTCCTTCACATTGTCGAAGATCGCCATCACCGTCGGGCGGATCAGCACCGCGTCGGGAATGCCGATGGGGTCGGGATTGGGCTCGGGCAGCTTTTCGATCAGCCGTACCGTGTCGTAGCCCATATAGCCGAACACGCCGAGCGCCATGGGTGGCAGGCTGGCAGGCAGCTCCATACGGGATTCGGCCAGCAGGTCGCGCAGCGAAGCGAGCGTTCCGCCGTCGCATCGCGTGAATTTGCCAAGCGATTTGGCCGGTGCGCGGTTGATCTCGGCGGTGTCGCCATGAGCCCGCCAGATGATGTCGGGATCGAAGCCGAGCACCGAATAGCGTCCGCGTACGGCGCCGCCCTCGACCGATTCCAGCAAGAAGCTCATCGGCTTGTCGGCGCCCAATTTCAGCATGGCCGAAACCGGCGTTTCGAGATCGGCGACGAGGCGCGTCCAGACGGCTTGCGGCTCGCCCTTCTTATAGGTTGCGGCGAACGCGTCGAAATCTGGATAGAGCCGCATGGGAAGACGCCCCGAGGAGAAATGCGCGGCAAACAAGGTCGTCACCAACCTTGCGCCGGTAGGGTGAAATTATTGACCGAGCAGGGTGGAGACGGCGTTGTTGTTGATCCAGACGCCGTAATCTTTTTGCAGACCGCCGACATATTCCGACACAAGATCGACGCCGATGCTGCGGCGGAGCTCGTCACGCAGCGCCTCCGCCTGCTTCTCGTCCAGAGGCGGAGCCGGCTTGATCTCCGCCACCTGGATGATCCCCTGGCTCATATGATCCGGCATCTGAACGGTGCCGAAATCGCCTTGCGCCAAGGTGAAAGCCAGCGACGTGGCGGTGCGCGGCAACCCCTGCACGGTACCGTCACGCTTGATGGTGGGTGATGTCGCGACCTGCGCGCCCACTTCCTGCGCGATGGGCTCGATGGCGCCACCTTTGGCCTTAGCGACCAGCTCGTCGGCCTTCTGACGCAGGCGCTTGCGGATCTCATCCGTGGTCCAGGCAGTCTTGACCTCGTCACGGACCTCCTCGAACTTCTTCTGCCGCTCGGGCGTAACCTCCAGCACCTCGACAAAGCCGTAGCCATCGCCCACCGAAACCGGATTGTTCTCGACGCCGACATCGCTTTCAAAGACGAGCTTCACCAGATCGCGATTGCTGGCAATGCCGCCAAGCGGCTTGCCGTCCTTGCCGGCGCCGCGCCGGTCGATCGTATAGGTGGCGTATTTGAGATTGAGCTTCTGTGTGATCTCGGTCAATTTCGCGCCGCCGGCACGTTCGTCCTCGACCTTGTCGTAAAGCTTGGAAATCTCTTCGCCGGCGCGGGATTTGGCCAGCGCGTCGCGCACCTCATCCTTCACCTCGTCGAAGGTTTTCTGCGTGGCGGGCGCGATGTCCGTAACCTTCACGATGACGGGCGAAAAGCTGTCGATGGGCTCGCTGACCTTGTCCTTGTCGAGCCCGAAAGCCGCGTTAGCGAGCTTTTTGTCGGCAAGCTGGTCCTTGGTGAAGGTGCCGAGCGCCATGTCGCTTTCCTTCATGCCGATGTCCTGGCCGAGCTTGTCGAAATCGGCGCCCTCGGCCAGCTTCTTATGCGCGTCCTGGGCCGCCGCCATATCCTTGAAGATGAGCTGCTGGATGGTGCGGCGCTCCGGCGTTGCATATTTCTGCTTGGTTGCCTCATAGGAGGCCCGAACATCCTCATCGGAGATGGTCATGGTGTCTTTGATGGTGTCGGGCGTCAGCGCCAGCACGCCGATCGTGCGATATTCAGGCGCGGTGTAGCTGGTCTTGTTATCGTCGAAATAGGTCTTCAGCACGCTGTCGTCGGCGGCCTCGACCGTTCCGGCGGCTGGCGGCGGAACCACGAAATATTTCAGCACCCGCTCATCGTTGCGGAAATGATTGGTGGCGTCGAGCAGCGTCTTGGGCACGAAGGCGCCCCGGTTGAGCGCGCCGATGATCTGGCCGCGAACCATCTCTTCGCGCTGCAGGGCAACGAAGCGCTGCTCGTTCAGGCCGTTGTTGCGCAGCACTTCCTGAAAGCGCTGGTCGTCGAACTTGCCGTTCGCCCCCTGGAAGGTCGGCTCGGCCTTGATGGCTTCGGCGACCGCAGCTTCGGAAATTCCCAGATCGAGCTTGTGGGCGTGGATGTCGACGGCCGTCGTCCCGATCAGGTTTTCCATCACCCTCTGGCCGATGCCATAGGCGCGCGCTTCGGCGCTGCTCACCCTGCGCCCGAGCTGATTGCTGACCATCGCGATCTGGTTGTCGTAAGTCCGCTGGTATTGCTGCGGTGTAATCTCCCGCCCGCCGACTTCCGCCAGGTGCTGGCGCCCGACCTGTCGAAAGATGCCGCCGGCGCCCCATGCGGCAAAGCTGAGGACGAGGATACCGAGCAGAATTTTGACGAACCAGCTTCCGGCGCTGTTTCTAAGAGAATTCAACATTGTCTATTGCTTCCAACGTAAGCGAGGCTGTCGGGAAATCGCGATCGGGCGTCATTGCCGCAGAGGGAAAATCGCCAGCGTCGCTTGCCAGATATCGGCCTTCGGACTAGATCAAGGACGCTGCGGCGATAAAGTCAAGGACCAAAGGCGGGGAAAGCACATGACGAGCATACGGCCGCTGATTGCCGGCAACTGGAAAATGAACGGGCTGAAAAGCGCGCTTTCCGAGCTGACAAAACTGAAAGACCGCGTCGCGGGCGAAGGGTTGGTCCAAAATGCCGACATTCTGGTCTGCCCGCCCGCGACGCTGATCGCGCAGGCCGTCTACGCCCTGCGCGGCAGCCCCATCGAGGTGGGCGGCCAGGATTGCCGCGCCGAGGCGTCGGGCGCGTTCACCGGCGACATCTCGGCGGCCATGCTGGCCGATAACGGTGCCAGCAGCGTCATTCTGGGCCATTCGGAGCGCCGGGCCCTGCATGGCGAGCGCGATATGGACGTGTGCGCCAAGGCCGAGGCCGCGCATGCCGCCGGGCTGAAGGCGATCGTCTGCGTCGGCGAGACGGCGGGCGAACGCCGGCTGGGGCTGACGCTGGCGGTGATCGCGCGGCAATTGCGCGGCTCGCTGCCGAAAGATGCCGCCGCGTCGAACACGATCATCGCCTATGAGCCTGTCTGGGCGATCGGCACCGGCCTCACCCCGACGCCGGCCGACATCGCCGAGGTGCATCAGTTCATCCGCGCCGAACTCGCCGGATTGCTGGGACAATCCGTGGCGGACGGGACACGCATCCTGTATGGCGGCTCGGTGAAGCCGAATAATGCGGCCGAACTCTTGACAATTGCGGGCGTCGATGGCGCTCTCGTCGGCGGGGCAAGCCTCCTGGCGGACGATTTTGTGCCCATCATCGCGGCGCGTTCCGCAAAGTCCGCATAATGCTGGCGCATAAAGGGCGGCGCGGCATGGCGATGGCGCCTGCGCCCGGCAGCAATAATATCGTAGGTGCTCATATGGTGGTTCGTCCGCGATCGCGGCCCGGTTCGGCCTTTTCGGCAATCCTTGCGCTGGCTCTCCTGGGCTTCGTCCCCTTTGCCGCATCGGCGACCCCGCTCGATGAGGCCGCCTGCCAGCGCCTGAAGACCGAGCGGCAGGCGCTGAACGTGCTCGGCGTCGACAAGCAGGTCGAGAAAGGCGCCGTTTGGGCCAAGGAGCATCTGACGCCTGCCGACCTCAATCTGGTCAAGCGTTATGTCGACGTGTTCGAGCAGATCATATTCCGCTGCGAGAAGGTCGTTGCCCTGGTCGAGCCTGAAGGGAAGGACGAAGGCGACGATGACGACGACGATGCCGCCGCGGCCTTGCCGCCCATGCCGGAGCGCAAGACCGTCCGGACGGTGAAATCCTCGGCGGCTTCGGCGGCGGTGTCGCAGCCCAGGTCAAACAGCGCGGCAAAGAGCGGTAAGGCGACGCTCGGCACGACGAATGCAAGCGCAACGGCGGCCGGCACGACTGGAAAATCCGCAAATTCGCCCTAATTTCTGGTATTGCGCCACGAAATGCGGTACACGGCCCCCACATCTCAACGAAGAAAACCCATGACCACCGTTATTCTCGTCCTCCATATCATGATCGCGGCATCGCTCGTTGCCATTGTGCTGGTTCAGCGCTCCGAAGGCGGTGCGCTCGGCATCGGCGGCGGGGGCGGCGGCTTCATGACCGGCCGCGGCGCGGCCAATCTGCTCACGAGAATAACGGCCTTTCTGGCGGCGGCGTTTTTCGGCACCAGCATCCTGCTGGCCGTGCTCGCCACCAGCCATTCCGGCCCCCGCTCGATCCTGGGCACCGGCCAGACGCAGAAAGTCCCAGCCGAGGACGGCTCGTCCAGCCTGCCCAAGCTCGCGCCGCTGATCCCGCCGACCGCCCCAAGCACGCCTCAGGTTCCGCAGGGGCAGTAGGACTCGGCCGACGTGCGACGCTCAAACGCACGGCTTTGCTTGAATTCGCAAAGAAGCTAAGGTCGAAAGCATAACCTGCATGCTTTGCGATAAGTGCGACACATTCAGCAGATGCTGACACTGACCTTATTCCGCCACGCCAAATCGAGCTGGGCCGAACCGTCACTTCAGGATTTCGACCGGCCGCTGGCGCCGCGCGGAGAGGACGCCGCTCCGCTGATGGGTGCATTTCTTGCCGAGCGCGGGCTGATCCCGGACCTGATCCTGTGCTCAGGTTCGCGGCGCACACGCGAGACGCTGCGCCTCGCCTTTGCGCCGCTGAAGGCGAGGCCCGAAACCCGGTTTCTCGACGATCTCTACCACGCCACCGTCCCTGCGATGCTCGCCATCATCCGGGCGGCGGCGCAGGACAAGCCTCACCTCATGCTCATCGGCCACAATCCCGGTCTGCAGGCGCTGGCACTGGAATTGATCGGCGGGGGCGATCCGGACGGGCGCCGCGCGGTGGCGCATAAATTCCCCTCGGGCGCCATCGCCGTCATGAGCCTGGACGCGGCGAATTGGGCGGCAATACGCCCAGGGGCCATGTTTCTCACGATTTTTGCCACGCCCAAACAGCTTGGCGGCCCTGGTCAAGAGGGCGGCAACTGACTTGGCGCTTTCCGCTGGACGTGCCGCTCCATTTTTGCTGATGTCACGGGTAAGGGAGAGGCCCGTATGATAACCCTCATCGATAATTACGACAGCTTTACCTATAATCTCGTTCATTATCTTGGCGATTTGGGCGTGGCCTGCCGCGTCTACCGCAACGACAAGATCTCCGTGGACGAGGTGCTGGCCGAGGAGCCGCGCGCCATCGTGCTGTCGCCCGGCCCCTGCACGCCGAACGAAGCGGGCATCTGCCTTAAGCTGATCGAGAAGAATGACGGCCGCGTGCCCGTTCTGGGCGTATGCCTCGGCCTGCAATCCATCGGCCAGGCCTATGGCGGCAAGGTGATCCGCGCGCCCAAGCTGATGCATGGCAAGGTTTCGACCATCTATCATTCCGGCGAGGGCATCTTCCAGGGGCTGCCGGCGGAATTCTCCGCCACGCGCTATCACTCGCTGGTCGTCGAGGAAAAGACGATGCCGTCCTGCCTGCGCATCACCGCCAGCACGGCTGATGGCCTCGTCATGGCGGTGCAGCATCAAAGCCAGCCGGTCTTCGGCGTGCAGTTCCACCCCGAAAGCATCGCATCGGACTATGGTCACGCGCTGCTGGCCAATTTCCTGCGCATGGCGCGGATCAACTGGCAGCCGATCAAGCAAAATCTCGACATTCCGCGCAGCGTTCCCTCTGGCACCTCGCCCGAGGCGATGCGATGACCGCGCCGGAGAAATTCCGGCCGCATTTTGAGACCGTTGCGGGCGGCGGCACCTTGAGCGAGGACGAGGCGGCGAGCGCCTTCGATGCCATCATGGAAGGCGGCGTGCCGGAAATGCAGCTCGCGGGGTTCCTGGTGGCGCTCCGCGCGCGCGGCGAGACGGTGGACGAGATCGCCGGCGCGGTGCGCGCCATGCGCGGCAAAATGCGAAGGGTCAAGGCGCCTGCCGGAGCCATCGACGTGGTCGGCACGGGCGGCGACGCCAAGGGCACCTACAATATCTCCACGGCGGCGGCTTTCGTGCTGGCGGGCGCGGGCGTGCCGGTGGCGAAGCACGGCAATCGCGCGGTGTCGTCCAAATCGGGCGCCGCGGATGTTCTCGAAGGGCTGGGCCTCAATCTGGCCATGACGCCGGAGCAGGCCGAAAGCAGTCTGGCCGAAACCGGCATCGCGTTCCTTTTCGCGCCGACCTATCATCCGGCGATGCGCCACGCCGCGCCAGTGCGCCAGGGGCTGAAACTGCGCACGATTTTCAACCTGCTTGGACCGCTCTCCAACCCGGCGGGCGTCAAGCGCCAGATGATCGGCGTATTCTCTCCCGTCTGGCTGGAGCCGCTGGCCGAGGCGATGCGCCGGCTGGGCGCCGAGCACGTCTGGGTGGTGCATGGCAATGACGGGCTCGACGAGCTTTCGACCACCGGCCCGTCGCAGGTGGTGGAGCTGAAGGACGGCCAGATCCGCCGCTTCGAGGTGACGCCTGGTGAAGCGGGCGTCGCGGTCACCGATCTCGCCGGGCTGCTCTGCGGCGCGCCCGCCGACAGCGCAGCCTCGATCGTCGCGTTGCTGGGCGGTGAGCGTGGTCCGTTCCGCGACATCGTCCTGCTGAATGCGGCGGCGGCACTGATCGTCGCTGGCAAGGCGGAGACGCTGGCCGAGGGCGCCGAGATTGCCGCCGCCTCCATCGACGAAGGCAAGGCGGCCCGGGCGCTCGACGCCCTGATCGCGCGAGGGAAGGCTTAAGCGATGACCACGATACTCGCCAAGATCTCCGCCTATAAGCGAGAGGAAATCGCGGCGGCCAAGGCCGTAACCCCGCTCGCCGATATCGAGAATGCCGCGCGAAACGCCGCGCGGGTGCGTCCGTTCGGCGAGACGGTCGCGGCCTGCGCCGAGGAAGGCCGCTATGCGCTGATCGCCGAGATCAAGAAGGCCAGCCCGTCGCGCGGCCTGATCCGGGCGGATTTCGATCCCGCGAACCTTGCCCTGTCCTATGCCGCCGGCGGCGCGGCCTGTCTGTCGGTGCTGACCGACGGCCCCTCCTTCCAGGGCGATTCCGAGCACCTGCTGGCGGCGCGCCAGGTCTGCGCCCTGCCGGTGCTGCGCAAGGATTTCATGCTCGACCCCTATCAGATACCGCAATCGAGGGCGATGGGCGCCGATTGCATCCTGATCATCATGGCCGCTGTCGACGATTTCCTGGCGATGGAGCTGGCCGGGGCCGCCAATGATTGGGGCATGGACGTGCTCGCCGAAGTGCATGACGAGGACGAGCTGGACCGCGCGCTCAGCCTGCCCACCTCGCTGATCGGCATCAACAACCGCAATCTGAAAACCTTCGAGACATCGCTCGACGTGACCGAGCGGCTGATGCCGCTGGTGCCGCGCGGCCGGCTTACGGTGAGCGAAAGCGGCATCTTCACCCATGCCGATATCGAGCGGCTGGCGGCGGTCGGCGCGCACGCCTTCCTGGTCGGTGAGAGCCTGATGCGGCAGGCCGATGTGGCGGGCGCGACGCGCCAATTGCTAGGCGCCGCCGGTTCCGCCAAACCCGTGCCGAATTATCGCGAGGCGAATGCGTGACCAACCCGCTCTCCCATCTCAATGAGCGGGGCGAGGCGAATATGGTCGATGTCTCGGACAAAGCCGTCACCTCCCGCACCGCGATCGCCGAGGGCATCATTACCATGCGGCCGGACACGTTGGCGCTGATCCGCGAAGGTGCGGCCGCCAAGGGCGACGTGCTGGCGACGGCGCGCATCGCCGGCATCATGGCGGCCAAGCGCACGCATGAGCTGATCCCGCTCTGCCATCCGCTGGCCGTCACCAAAGTCAGCGTCGATTTCGAGGAGATCAGCGAGCCGCCCGGTATGCGGGTCGAAGCGCTGGTAAAGGTCAGCGGCCAGACCGGCGTCGAAATGGAGGCGCTGACGGCGGTGTCGGTTGCCTGCCTGACGATCTACGACATGCTCAAGGCGGCGGACAAGGCGATGCGCATCGGCGGTATCCGGGTCATCGAGAAGTCCGGCGGGCGCTCCGGCACGTTCCGCGCCGAAGGCCGCTAGCCATGCTGTCCGTCGCCGATGCCATAGCGCTGGTGCTCGCGGACGTGGTGGCGCTGCCGGGCGAAACCGTGCCGCTGGGCGAAGCGCATGGGCGCGTGCTCGCGGCTGACGTCGCGGCGAGGTTGACGCAGCCGCCTTTCGCCTCCTCCGCCATGGACGGCTATGCGGTGCGCCAGGCCGATCTCGGCGCGCTCCCTGTCGCGCTCAAGCTCATCGGTGAGTCGGCGGCGGGCCATGCCTTTGACGGCGAGACCGGGCCGGGCGAAGCAGTGCGCATCTTCACCGGCGCGCCGGTTCCGCGAGGCGCCGACTACGTCATCATCCAGGAAAATGTCGAGGCCTCGGGCGGCGAGGCCCGCATCCGCGAGGTGAATACCGAGAGCTGCATCCGCGCGCGCGGCGTCGACTTCGGCGAAGGCGACGTGCTGTTGCGCGCTGGCAAACGGCTGAACGCGCGCGATCTGATGCTTGCGGCGCAGATGAACCACGCCGCCCTGCCCGTGCGCCGCCGCCCGAAAGTCGCCGTGCTGGCCTCTGGCGACGAACTCGTGCCGCCGGGCGGTCAGCCGGCGCCCAGCCAGATCATCTCCTCGATTCCATCCGCCCTCGCGCCGATGCTGCGCGCCGCCGGGGCGGAACCTCTGCTTCTGGGCATCGCCCGCGACACGCCGGAAAGTCTCGCCCTGCATATCGCCAGGGCCGAAGCCGCCGATGTGCTCGTGACGATCGGCGGCGCGTCGGTGGGGGATCACGACCTGGTCCGCAAAGCGCTGGAGGATGCCGGCTTCACCATCGGCTTCCATAAGGTGGCGATGCGGCCGGGCAAGCCCTTCATGTCGGGGGCACGCGGCGGCCAGCGCGTGCTCGGCCTGCCGGGCAACCCGGTTTCGGCGCTCACCTGCGCCATCATCTTCCTCATGCCGCTCGTCGCCGCATTGCTGGGAGAAAGCTGTCCCCCGATGGCGGCAACCAGCATGCCGCTTGCCGCGCCCCTGCCCTCCAACGGTCCGCGCCAGCATTATATGCGCGGCCGGTTCGTCCAGGCCGTCGGGCACCCGTGCCGTGGAAGCGCTGCCGTCGCAGGACAGCTCACTCACCGCGGCGCTCGCCGCCGCCGATTGCCTCATCGTGCGCCCCCCCAACGCGCCGCCCGCCGAACTAGGGACAGCCGTCTCGGTGCTTCCTCTTAATACGTAGAACATCTATTGCGCGGTAAAAGCTGATGTTCCGCAGCCGAATCACTTGCGGAACACAACTAGAACAAGTATAGAATGTTCCTCGCTTTGTACGAACATACGCTCACGGCGCGATGCCAGACCGGAGTCGATTTTAGAGGAAACCATGCTCACCTCCACGCAGAAGGAACTTCTTCTTTTCATCAATGAGCGGCTGAAGGAATCCGGCGTGCCGCCGTCCTATGACGAAATGAAGGAAGCGCTCGATCTGCGGTCGAAATCGGGCATCCACCGGCTGATCACCGCTTTGGAGGAGCGCGGCTTCATCCGCCGCCTGCCGCATCGGGCGCGCGCCTTGGAAATCATCAAAATGCCGGAAGGCATCCATACAGGCTTCCGCAGGAAGGGCGGCTCCGGCTTTTCACCCGCCGTCATCGAGGGCAGCCGCAGGAAGGGTTTCAGCGAAGACTATTCGGATGATTCTGCCGGATATGGCGCCGGCATCCCCGTCATGGGCCGCATCGCGGCAGGCGTTCCGCGCTCCGCCATCGAGAACCACAGCCACAGCATCAATGTGCCCGACGACATCTTGTCACCGGGCGAGCATTTCGCCCTTGAGGTGAAGGGCGATTCGATGATCGAAGCCGGCATTCTCGACGGCGACACGGTCGTGATCAAGAAAACCGACACCGCAGCCAATGGCGACATCGTCGTCGCCCTGGTCGATGATGAGGAAGCTACGCTCAAGCGCTTCCGCCGCAAAGGGCAGTCGGTCGCTCTGGAGGCAGCCAACCCCGCCTATGAGACGCGGATCTTCGGGCCGGACCGCATTCGCATCCAGGGCAAGCTCGTAGGCCTCATCCGGCGCTATTGAGCGGCGGGATCGTCGTCCTCCTCCCCGCTCTTGTCGTCATTGCTCTTGGCTCCCGGGTCTTTGTGGGGCGCGACCGCCGGAATGGTTTCGCGGCGGGGGATAACGATCGACCAGGGACGCCTGCCGCGTTCGCCGGCCACGGTGCGCAGGGCGATCCCCTGCCCTGTGAAACGTAGCGTATGGGCGCCTTTTTCGCGCAGATCGCTGAGATCGATGACGATTTCGGGCTGCGTGCAGCGTTCCGCGGGCGTGAAATTGACGATCAGCACCGCCGCACGCCGGCAATCATCGGCATAGGCCGACGGGTGCGTGACATGGCTCACCAGCTTGCCTTTCACCAGCACGATGCAGCTCTGGCCGTCGCACTGGAAGCTTTTCGAGCCGCGCGCCGCCTTCGAGGGCCTGACGTCGCCATCGGCCTCCATCCATCGCTCCAGGCTGAAGGTCGCCTTGCGTCCCTCGGCGGTGGCGATCTGGCCCTTGGCATCGCGGATGGCGACGAGGTTCCCCTGCCGCTCCACCCATATGTCGGGCGCGTCGCGGAACGGCGCCACCGCCAGCCCCGCGCCAACCGCGACCAGCCCGAAATAGCGCCACCGCCCGCGCCAGATGATCAGCCAGCAGCCGCCCGCGATGATGAGCGCGAACGCCTCCCCCGGAAACGCCGGAACCGCGATCACGGCCCCCGGCAGCCCGGCGATCGCCGTGGAGATCGCCAGCATCGCCTCGATGCCATGCTTCATGATGGTGAGCGGCAGCGCCTCCAGGCCGAACGGCATGGCGACCAGCGCCAGCAGTGCCATCGGCATCACCACGAAGGACACCGGCGGCATTGCCGCCAGATTGCCGAGCACGGAATAAATGGCGATGCGGTGGAAATGATAGGCGGAGAACGGATCGACCGCCGCGCCGGCCATCAGCGTCGTCGCGGCGTCGGCGATGACGAACGTCACCGGCAGCGCGACGAAGGCGGGCCAAGTGCTGAGACGCGGCAAGGCCGGGCGCGATTCGAAATAGGCCACCAGCGCCGCCGTCGCCGCGAAGGACATCTGGAAGCCCGCATCGGTGAGGCTTTGCGGCATGATGACCAGAATGAGCAGCGCGGCGATGGCGAGATTGCGCTGGCTCAGCGCCGGCCGGTTCAGGATCACCGCCGCGAACATGATCGCCACCATGATGTAGGAGCGGATGGCCGCCACCGCCGAGCCCGATATTGCGAGATAGGCGGTCGCCACGATCAACGCGCCGACCGCCGCCCAAAGCTTGAGCGGAAACCGCAGCGCCAGCGCCGGAAACAGCGCCAGCAGCGCCCGGATCAGCCAGAATGTCGTGCCGGCGGTCAGGGCCATGTGAAAACCGGAAATCGACACGACATGGTAGAGGCCGGCGTCACGCAACGCCCGGTTCGCCTTTTGCGAGATCTGGCCCTGATCGCCCATGATCAGCGCCTTGGCGATGGCGCCGGCATCGCCGTCCAGCACCGCGCCGATACGCGCGGCGATCGTCTGGCGGACCCTGCCCAAAGCGGCGTGGAAACGCAAATCCAGCGGCACCGGCGGCGGGTCGGCCACCGGCTCGATCTTGCCGGTGATGTAGCCGCTCGCGCCTAGCCCCATGAACCAGTAATAGCGCCCGAAATCGAAGCCGCCGGGGGCGGCCGGTTCCGGCGGCGGCATCAGTGTGGCGCGGGTGCGTATGGCATCACCCGGCTGCGGCACGGTGCCCTTGGCCCGCTGGCTGACCCGTACCCGTCGCGGCATGGCCTGCGGCGGAACGTGCCCGATGCTGATCGGCCGGATGGTCAGCCTGACGCGCTTTTCCTGCGGGTCGATGCCTTCCACCCACCCTTGCAATTCGACGAAGCGCAGATCGCGCGTCAGAGCCGGCGCGTCGACGAACAGCGCGTAGAGCTTGGCATCGAGAAATCCGAGGGCGATCACCAGCACAGTGCTGCTGAGGATCAGGCGGAAGACGGTGGTCCGCAGGAAAATCCGCAACATCAGGGCAAGCAGGCGCGGCGCCGGCGGCGAGCAGCACGGGCGGCTCCTCGGATGCGCCAAGATAAAGCGCAATGCCGCAGCCGAAGAACACCGGCAGCCACAAGAACCAGCGGCCACGCTCGGCATCGAGCGCCAGCTCCACATTGCGTAGCAAGCCGCGCCGGCCCAGCCCAGGCTCCGCCCCGGCGGCGAGCGCCGGAAACGCCGATTGCGTCAGTCCCGTGCCGCCAAGGGCCGCTTCGCTCAGTGACATCGCCGGTCCACTGCCTTACATGCGGGCGACAAGGCTTGGCGCACCGTTTCGGCGCGAAGCCGATCCCCGCTTTTGCGCCCGGCACTGCATATATGCTAAACCGTCGCGACCTCGACCGTCATACCCCGCAATTTATGGAACGCATTTGCATGCCCGGTAAAGTCGTCACGCGCTTTGCACCCTCTCCGACAGGGTTCCTACATATTGGCGGCGCCCGTACCGCGCTGTTCAACTGGCTGTACGCCAAGGCGACCGGCGGCCGTTTCCTGCTGCGCATCGAAGACACCGACCGGGAGCGTTCGACGGACGCGGCGGTGGACGCCATTCTCGATGGGCTTCGCTGGCTTGAGCTGGACTGGGACGGCGAGCCGCTGTTCCAATTCGCCCGCGCCGGCCGCCATGCCGAAATCGCGCATCAGCTTCTAAATGGGGGCAAGGCCTATCGCTGCTACGCCACCGCACAAGAGCTGGAGAGCATGCGCGAGCGCGCCCGCGCCGAAGGCCGCTCGCCCGGTTATGACGGCACCTGGCGTGACCGTGATCCGTCCGAAGCCCCGGAAGGCGCACCGTTCGCCGTCCGCTTCAAGGCGCCCAAGTCAGGCGAGACGGTGATCGAGGACAAGGTTCAAGGCCGCATCGTGATCGCCAACAAGGATCTGGACGATCTGATCATCCTGCGCTCGAACGGCACGCCGACCTATAATCTGTCGGTGGTGGTCGACGATCACGATATGGGCGTCACGCACATCATCAGAGGCGACGATCATCTGACCAATGCGGCGCGGCAGTCGCAGATTTACGCGGCGCTCGGCTGGGAGATTCCGGTATTCGCGCATCTGCCGCTCATTCACGGACCGGATGGCGCAAAAATGTCGAAGCGCCACGGTGCGCTCGGCGTCGATGCCTATCGCGCCATGGGCTATCTGCCTGCGGCAATGCGCAATTATCTGGCGCGGCTCGGCTGGAGCCATGGCGATGACGAAATTTTTACCACGGCGCAGATGGTCGAATGGTTCGGCCTGGAAGGGCTCGGCAAATCGCCGTCGCGCTTCGATTTCGCCAAGCTGGAAAATCTGAACGGACACTACATCCGGGCCACGCCCGATGCCGAGCTGGTTGTTGCGCTGCGGGATCTGTTGCCGCATCTGCCGCAGGAGAAGCGCTACGCCGCCGGGCTCGGAGACGAGCAGTGGCACAAGCTCGCTTTGGCGATGCCCGGCCTGAAAGAGCGTGCCAAGACCCTGGTCGAACTGCTCGACAGCGCCCGGTTTCTCTTTGCGGAGCGGCCGCTTGCTCTTGATGATAAGGCTGCCAAGCTTCTGACGCCCGAGGTTAGGGCACGGCTCGGCCCGCTCGCCGAACGGTTCGCCGCTCTCGACAGCTGGAGCCAAGCTCCGCTTGAGGAACAGGCGCGCGCTTTTGCCCAAGATTTAGGCATTAAGCTTGGAGATGTTGCCCAGCCGTTGCGTGCTGCTTTGACTGGGAGTATCGTATCGCCCGGAATATTCGACGTTCTCTACGTGCTGGGCCGCGATGAGGCGCTGGGGCGTTTGCGCGATCAATCGGTATAAATTAACCATCCAAGCATCAAGCCCCGGAACCCCGCTGCAGCGGATCGCCGCATCTCGCGACTTGCAGCATGCGAAGAAACCAGCCATTTATTATTGCGGTGCAAAATTTACCTTCTATGCGCTGCAACATTGCTGACGATGTGGCGCGCACATAGCAGCGAACTCAATCTGAGTGAGGAGAAGAGCGATGACGCTTCCGGGTTCGATGCCCATACCGGCGAAAGACAAGCTCACGCCTAAATCGCAGGCAACCTTTACAATAGACGGCACGAAATTCGAGTTCCCTGTTTATTCCGGCACGCTGGGGCCCGACGTCGTCGATATCTCCAAATTCTACGGCCAGACCGGCTGCTTCACTTACGATCCGGGCTATACCTCCACCGGCAGTTGCCGGTCCGACATCACTTTCATCGACGGCGACGAGGGCGTTCTCCTGCATCGCGGCTATCCGATAGAACAGCTCGCGGAGCGGGGCAATTTCCTCGAAACCTGCCACTTGCTGCTGTATGGCGACCTGCCCAATCAGGAGCAATATGCCGACTTCAAGAACCGTGTGACCTATCACACCATGCTGCATGAGCAGATGAATCGGTTCTATACGGGGTTCCGGCGCGACGCGCATCCAATGGCGGTCATGGTCGGCGTGGTTGGCGCGCTGTCGGCCTTCTATCACGATTCAACCGACATTACCGATCCGGTGCAGCGCGACATCGCCGCCATCCGCATGATCGCCAAAATGCCGACGATCGCCGCGATGGTGTACAAATACGCTATCGGCCAGCCGTTCATCTATCCGCGCAATGATTTGGAATATGCCTCCAACTTTCTCTATATGAGCTTTGCCGTTCCTTGCGACGAATACCGCGTCAATCCGGTTCTGTCGCAGGCGGTGGACCGCATCTTCCTGCTGCATGCCGATCACGAGCAGAACGCGTCGACCTCGACGGTGCGTCTGGCGTCCTCCTCCGGCGCCAATCCCTTCGCCTGCATCGCCGCCGGCATTGCCTGCCTGTGGGGACCGGCGCATGGCGGCGCCAATGAGGCGGCTCTCAAGATGCTGATGGAAATCGGCACGGTGGATCGCATCCCCGAATATATCAAGAAGGCCAAGGACAAGGACGATCCGTTCCGGCTGATGGGCTTCGGCCACCGGGTTTACAAGAACTACGATCCGCGCGCCCGCGTGATGCAGAAGACCTGCCGTGAAGTGCTCGACATTGTCGGCATCCACAATGATCCGCTGCTGCAGGTGGCGATGGAGCTGGAGCGCATCGCGCTGGAAGATGATTATTTCATCGAGAAGAAGCTCTATCCCAATATCGACTTCTATTCGGGCATCACGCTGAAGGCGCTCGGCTTCCCGACCTCGATGTTCACCGTGCTGTTCGCCATCGCCCGCACCGTCGGCTGGATCGCGCAATGGAAGGAAATGATCGAGGACCCGGATCAGCGCATCGGCCGCCCGCGCCAGCTCTATACCGGCCCGGCGCGTCGCGATTATGTGCCGATCGGCGAACGGTAAATCCGCAGTCCCGATTGCTGCCCCGCCTCAGAGCCATAGGCGCTAGAGCCTTTTCCACTCCGATTAAATCGGAGCGCGGCTCTAATTCCTTGTTTTGTCGCATTTTCTCGACGCAAACCGGCATCCACTTTGCTGGAAAATGCTCTAACATATTGCGATAACGGGCTCCGAGATCGGCCGCCTGTCGCCCCCCACCCCCGTGGTGGGGAGAGGGCCGGGGTGCAGGGGGCAAGAGCCTCGAAATATGCGTTGGCTCCCCTCACCCGGCGCTTCCAACGCCGACCTCTCCCACGGGAGAGGTGAAGCCAGGCACTTATGTTAGCGCCTATGGTCTCAGAGCCGGGGCTCGATAGCGCCGCCGCCGGATCTCCGCATCGCGTCGTCGGGGGCGGTAACCCACCGTCTCTGAACCGGCCTTGGTTTAGCGATGCTGCTGCCGCGAACCGCTGAGGGCGACGCGGGCGAAGCTGATGAGGATGCGGCTTCCGGCGCGCACGGAGCCGCGCAGCGAGCCGGCCACCTTGGAGGCGCCGCCGGTTCGATTGGCATAGGGCACGGGAAGCTCCAGGATGCGCAAGCCCGACCGCGCCGCCTTCATCTGCATTTCCAGATTCCAGCCATAGGTCATTTCGCGCATGTCGAGGGCCATGAGCGCCTCGCGGCCGATGGCGCGAAATGCGCACATATCCGTGTAGCGGAAGCCATAGAGCGCCCCTACCGCGCCGCCGATGATCCGCCCGCTGGCAAGCTGATGCCAGGACATCGAACCCGGCTCCCGCTTGCCGCGCGAACGCGAGGCGATGACGAAATCATGCGTGCCGGCGACGATCGGCGCCACCAGTCGCGGCAGCTCTTCGGGAAAATCGCTGCCGTCGCCATCCATCATGACGATGATCCGGCAGTCCTGCCCCGCTGCTTTCGCACCCTCGAAACAGGCCCGGCCATAACCGCGCCCGGGCTCGATGACCCGCGCGCCCTTGGCGGCGGCGATCGCGATGGTGCGATCCCTGGAGCCGCCATCGGCGACGATGATCTCGTCAACGGCGTATTTGGGGATGCGATCGATGACGCCGCCGATGGATGCTTCTTCGTTCCAAACCGGGATGACGACGCTCACGCCGGTTCGGGGCTTTGCGACAATGCGGCGATCGTCGTCGGCCAGATCGGCCGGATGCTCCATGGAAACGCCGTTCATATCGGTCGTCATCATGCTCAGAGGCTCCAGCGGAAGCCGCAGCCTTCGCAGGCGTTCGGCGGGCAATCGCTCAGCAGCTTTTCGCGGAAATCCTGATAGGCTGGGCCGTTCCAGATCTCGCGCAGCGGCGTGGTCTTGGCATTGCCGAGGGTGAAATTCTCATAGCCATGCATCGAGAACGGCGCGATGCAGCAAGGCAATGCGCGTCCATGCGCGGTGAAATACATCAGCGACCACGGCCGGCGGCAAAGCGACCAGGGCGTTTCATCGTCCGGCCGCTTGAGGCTGGCTTCCGGCTCCGCGGCGCCTGAGGCATCGAAGAACACCCCGAGTTCGGCAGCGATGCGCTCCGCTTCCAGCAGATAGTCGCCCTCCTCCGCGTCGCGGCGCTCGAACAGCGAGCTTTCCGGACGGGCAAGTCCCACCTGGTCGGTGCCGAAATAGACGAGCCGCTGCAGATGCACCTCCGGCACGCCGATCTCATGCGCCAGCCGAATGAAGGCGGGCAGCTGTTCCAAGGTTTCCCGCAAACCCGTGAGCCAGAGCGAAAGGCGCGGGCGGTCGGCGCCCATCTCCTTTTTCAGGGCGACGAAATTCTTCACATTGCGGACTATGCGGTCGAACAGATCGCGGCCGCGCACCAGTTCGAATGTCTTAGCCTCCGCCGCATCCAGCGAAATCCGCATCTCATCCAGCCCGGCATTGATCAACTCGCGGCTCTTCTTGTCGCGCATCAATGTGCCGTTGGTGTTGAAGAGCACATAGGCGCCGCGCTCCTTCAGATAGGCGACCATCGCCGGCAGTTCGGCCACCATCATCGGCTCGCCGACGCCGTGCAGCACCACCCGGTCGATCTTGGGGAACTGATCGACGATGCTGGTGAACAGCTCCCAGCTCATGTCAGATGGCGGCTCCAGCTCCTCATAGGTGCGCGGACAGGTGGTGCACAGCAGGTTGCAGCGGTTCGTCGTCTCCAGATAGAGGCAGACGGGGTCCGCCGTGGCGAAGGGCGTGCGATCCTCGGCGATGCGCTCGAAGTAGCGTCGCGGATCGGCCTTGGGCTCGACCACGTCCGACTTAAGCAACTGCGCTGCCATGGCGCGCCTCCTTCTGGGAAAAAGCCTTCAGATTTTCAAAGATGAGCAGCAAGAGAAACGGCCCGTACATCACGGCGGCCCCTTGCAGGCTCGGCGGCCAGCCAAGCCTGTAGAGCGCTGATGCCGCCACGGTGAGGTAGAGCACCGCCAGCGACGGAGAAAAGCAGAGGAAAGGCACGAGCCATAGGAAATACCAGGCGTGCGGCGGCGAAAACAGCACCAGGAACGCCGTGACGAGCGCGCCGGCACATTGCAGATCCGGCCGTTCCGGGTCGCGCCGGTAGACCGCCAGCAGCGCAAGCGCGCCCAGCAGCAGGGCCGCGCCGGCCAGGAAGACCGACAGCGACCAGGTGCCGAGCCCGGCCTGCTTCAGCAGCGCCGCACCGAGAAACCCGTCGCCGGTGGTCAGGCCCCCTTCATCGGCATAGCCGCCGGCAAAGCCGAATATTTTGCTCCCGGCGCCCAGATAGGGCATTGAGAGCAACAGCACCGCCGCCGCGAATCCGGCCGGAAGCTTCCAATCCCATCGCCGCCAGATCGCCGGGGCCAGCGCAAGCGGCAGATATTTCGCCAGGAACGCCGCACCGAGGGCAAAGCCCGCCACAAGCCGGTTGCCGCGCTCCGCCAGCAGCAAGGTGATCAGCAGCAATGCAACGCCCACTATATCAACATGACCACTACCGGCGATTTCCCACAGCGGCAGCGGATGCCAGACATAGAGCGCAATATAGGCAATGGGCAGCGACCGCGCCCTCAGCAGCATGAGAATGGCCCAGATGGCGAGTGCCTCGAAGGCCAGCATGGCGGCCTTCATCATCGGCACGGTCTGGCCGATCTGCGCCACGGCGGCAAACACGATCTGCGCCGTAGGCGGATAGATGGTTGGCGCATAGCTGCGGCGGTTGATGTGCGGATAGATGTCGCCGTCGTCGCGCAGATGCGCCAGCGCCGGGTCCTCGGGAATGTAGCGGTAGGGGTTGATCCCGTCCGCCTGGACGCGGCCGTCCCAGACATAGCGATAGATGTCGGTGGAATGCGGCGGCGAGAATACCAGGATCGCGCGCATGATGGCGGCGAGGCCGAGCACGAAGATGATCGCGCGCCGCGACGACAGGCCCGGCAGCCGGTCGTGGAACATCCAGAGGAAAAGCGCCGCCACGGCATAGACCGCGCCCTGCGCGACGGCGATGTGGACCACCAGGCCGTGGTCAAACCCGTAAAGGCCCGGCGCGCCATACAGCGTCAGCGCCAGCAGCAGCAGACCAACGGCCAGCATCGGCCAGGGCACGCCGAGAATGCTCCTCATTGCGCTGCCACGCGCGGCGGCGGCGTGGTGGCAATGGGGACCGCGTCGCCCGCCTGCGACAGGCGGCAATCGAGGTCGGCCCCCTCGCGCATGCGTTGCAGCAAGGCGGCACTGTGACGCGCGGGGCTCGATGTGTGACCGGCATGAAAGGGACGCTCGTCCAGCACCTCGCCCACGAGCATGCGCAGCGCCGCCGCATCGTCGACATCGTACCATTCCGGCAGCAGCTGGATTTCGATGCCGATCTCGGCGGCGCGCTCCAGCGTCTGGCGGGCCACGGCCTCGGTGCTCCAGGCAATATCTTCAAAGAGCCGCCGATGGATCGCCTTACAGCCGAGAAAGTAATAGCCGCCGTCGGTGGAAGGGCCGAGCACCAGCCTGTCGCCCGGCCGGTCGAGATAATGCGCGGCCTCAGCCAAAAAGGAAGGCGGCAGCGTCGGACTGTCAGAATTGAGGACGCAGGCGGCGACGCAGCCTGCGGCGAACTGATCCTGCAGCGCCTTCAGCAGGCAATGCCCGAACCCGGGCACCCACACTTCGAAGAAGCCGATGCCGGCGGGCAAGGTCCGCTCGAAAAACGCAGCCTGCCCCGGAGGCCCATAGGCCATCGCGCCCTTGATAGGTGCCAGGCTTTGCGCAGCCAGCAGATTATCGGCGATGTCCTTAAGGAAGGCTGTGTTGCAGGCGGCTGCCTCGTCCAGGGTCAGCGGCGGGCACAGGCGCGTCTTCGTGCGCCCCGGCTGGGAGGCTTTCGCCATCACCGCTATACCGCAATAACCGGAGTGCCGTGCGGCTTCCATCGTGGCCCCTTCCTGCCTGCAAACCTAAGGTCTTTGTCCGCTAAAGCTGAGTGAACCCGAAATCACAGTTTCATTGATTTTCATCACGAATTTGTATTGGAACAATCTTACGTGAAGCAAAACTGATCGGAGTTCGACAATAAGCGGATTGGCCGCGCCGCGAACCCAAACTATAGTGGTGAAAGTGGGAATCAGATCGTGCTCAGCCGCGCTGGCTACGTTTGTCAGTTTAAGAGAGTTTCAACGTTAACGAGGCCTGAATGGCCCTTGGTGGAGATGTGAATGGCGCGGACTGTAAAGGTTCATCCCCTGTTTGTGCGGATCACTCACTGGGTCAACGCGATTGCGATCCTGATCATGATCGGCAGCGGCTGGCACATCTATAACAACTATCCTCTCATAGACGGGTTTCAGTTTCCGCGCTGGGCGGTGCTCGGGGGCGATCCGGGATTGAGCTACAAGCTCAACAAGGATGTCGGCTTCGGCAACGCGCTGCTCTGGCATTTCTCCGCCATGTGGGTGTTCTTCCTCAATGGCACGGCGGCGCTGATTTACGGGCTCACCACCGGCCGGCTGCAAGGCCGATGGCTGCCGATCCGCCCGGCTGAGGTCTGGCACGATTTGCGCGAGGCGCTGCGCTTCCATCTCGCCCATGACGATCCGCGCATCTATAACGCGGTGCAGAAATTAAGTTATGTCGGGGTGGTGCTTGCGGCGCTGCTGGTGTTCATCTCGGGGCTGGCGATCTGGAAGCCGGTGCAATTCTGGTGGCTCACGGCCCTGTTCTATGATTTCCAAGGCGCGCGCCTGGCGCATTTCACCGGCATGTCGCTGATCGTGCTGTTCCTGCTGGTTCACGTCGCCCTGGCGTTCCTCGTGCCAAAGACGATCGTCGCCATGACGACCGGGTCGGCGCGCATCGACTCAGCCGGCAATGAGCCGTCCATGCAGGCGGGAGAATAACGCCATGACACTCTATCAGCCCAAACCCTCGCCCAATCGCCCGGAAGGTTTCGACGCCATGCGGCTTGCCGAACCGCACCGCGCGCTGCTTGGTGAGATCGAGCGGCGCGGGTTCCTGCGCGGCGCGGTCGGCCTCGGCGCAGTGACGCTGCTTACCGGCTGCGACATCAGCAACGACGCAAGCCTGCAATCGGTGCTGCGCGCCATCTCCGGCTGGAACGACAGGTTCCAGGCCTGGCTTCAGAACCCCGACCGGCTGGCGCCCACCTATACCGACGCCGACGTCGCCCATCCGCCCCGCTACAACGCCTTTTATTCCAAGGAGCAGGTGAAGCCGATCGACCCGGCGAGCTGGAGGCTGGAACTGGCGGGTAAGATTTCCGACAAGCAATCCTGGTCGACGGATGCCATCTACGCCCTGCCCACCGAGACCCAGATTACCCGCCACATCTGCGTCGAGGGCTGGGATTACATCGGTAAATGGTCCGGCGTTCCCCTGGCGCAGTTTCTGGACCGCGTCGGCGCCGACAAATCAGCCAAATATGTCGCCTTCAAATGCTCCGACAATTATTACGGCAGCATCGACATGCAGACCGCGCGGCATCCGCAAACCATTCTAGCCACCCATTATGACGGCAAGCCCATCGAGAACATCTATGGCTTCCCCGTCCGGCTGAAGACGCCGCTGAAGCTCGGCTTCAAGCAGCCGAAATGGATCACTTCCATTGAAGTGACCGATGCCTATCCCGGCGGCTATTGGGAAGATGGCGGCTACAATTGGTTCAGCGGCGTTTAGGCCGCGCCGCATTCGGCTTACCGCCGCTCTCCGCCGGCAAGCAAGGGTCCTAGGCTGGCCAGCCCCAGCTCGGCCCGTTTCTTTTTTGAAAGCCCTTGCGCAACGATCTGGTGCGATCGGCGCAAATAATCCTTCAGCTCCGCATCGGATAGACCCGGCTCGGCGAAATGTTGAATCCATTTCAACCCGCGTGAGGCGAGATACGGCGCCGGGCGAAGGCCGGGCTGCTCTTTGAGCATCTCGAAGGAGACCTCGCCGGCCTTGAAGGTGAAGGCCGGTTCGCCATCATGCGCGCTGCCGATGGCGAATACCTTGCCGCCAACCTTCCAGACATCCGAGCCGCCCCATTGAACCACATGAGTGCTGGCCGGCAGCGTGCGGCAAAACGCGTTGAATTCTTCGCCGGTCATGGCTCGCGCCCTCGATCATATCAGCCATTAGGCTAGAGCATTTTCCAACAAAGTGGGTGCCGGTTCGCGTCGCGAAAATGCTACAGAACAAAGAGATAGAGCCCCGCTCCAATTCAATCGGAGCGGAAAAGGCTCTTGCCGCCGGTGCTCCTGCAACCGCCATTCGACGTCGCGCCATCCGTTCGGAGCTTTTGTCGCAGGCCCCAAGTTCAAGGCTTAACGTCCCACACCGGTCACCGTACAGCAAAGGATCGTCGAATGGCAGACGACCAAACCAAACCCTTCCGACTGAACAGGCGCAATTTTCTGAGCACCGTCGGAGCGGGAGCGGCGGCCCGCTCGTCGCCAGATCCGTCTCCGCTCAAGAAGCGGCGCCAACTGCCCCCATGCCCGATGCGCGCGATAAGATCAACGTCACCCTCCGTGTCAACGGGCAGGACCACCGGCTGCGCTGGAATCGCGTGTCAGCCTGCCGACGCCTTGCGCGACCATGTGCGGCTCACCGGCACCAAGAAGGGCTGCGATCACGGCCAATGCGGACGTGCAGAAGGTCGAAGTCATCCTGGTGCCCGAGATCGACACCGATGTGAACCCGGCCGGCGTCAAGGGGCGGGGCGGGCTCGGCAATGTCGGCACGAATGCGGCGGTCGCCAATGCCGTCCATCACGCCACCGGCATCCGGGTCCGCGATTTGCCGATCCGGATCGAAGATCTGCTCCGCTCAGCTTGAACCTGCCAAGAGCCCCGGCGCGCGGGTGAGCCGGCGCCGGGGCTATAGGTTCAGACGACCTGGAGCTTCACGTCGATATTGTTGCGCGTCGCATTGGAATAGGGGCACACTTGGTGTGCCTTTTCCACCAGCGCTTCGGCTTCGGCCTTATCGAGGCCGGGCAGCGAAACATCCAGCGCGATCGTCAAGCCGAAGCCGCCCTCGGAGCGGGGGCCGATGCCAACCGTGGAAGTGACGCTGGTATCTTCCGGCACTTTCGGCCCGCCTTTTGCGGCCACCGCCTTCATCGCGCCCAGGAAACAGGCGGCGTATCCCGTGGCGAATAATTGCTCGGGGTTGACGCCCTGATTGCCCGCACCGCCAAGCTCCTTCGGGGTGGCCATGGTGACGCTGAAATTGCCGTCTGTCGTGCCCGACTTGCCGTCACGGCCGCCGGTTGCGCGCGCCGACGTGGTGTAAAGGACGTTAACAGGCATGGGAACCTCCTTAAGATGAGATGAGACGGGCCGCAATTCGCGGCCTTCCGCTGCTTTTAGCATGGGAAAGGCCCTCGGGGCGACGGCATCGCCGCGCCTGAACGGATCGTGATCCAGATCGGCGGGGGAGGCTACCCGAGGCGGAAGCGGTATTCCGTCGTCTGCGAATATTTCTCGAACGGTCCAAGCAACGCTTGAGGGAATTGCGGGCGGTTCGGTGCATCGGGCCAGATCTGCGGCTCCAGGCACAGGCCCGCATGAGGACCATAGCTGATGCCTTCCAGCCCCGGCACCTCGCGGGCGACGTTCTTTCCGTCGTAAAATTGCACGCCCGGTTCGGTGGTCCATACCTGCATCTCGACACCCGATTTCACACCCCGCAGCGTCACGGTCCGCCGCAACGGTCCGCGTGCATCGGAGAGGCAGAAATTGTGGTCATAGGCGGTGTCGGGTTTGCCTTCGCGGCGGATCTGGCGAAGAATGCGGAAGTCGAAATCCGTCCCTTCGACCGGAGCGATGTCGCCGGTCGGGATGCATTCGCCATCAACGGGCAAATAGCTGTCCGCATCGATCTGTAGCTCATGGCCGAGCACGTCGCTCCGCCCTCCATCATCCAGATTGTAATAGCTGTGCGCCGCCAGATTGCACAAGGTCCGCGCATCCGTCTCCGCCGACAGCTCGACGACCATATGCCCGTCATCCTTCAGCGCATAGGTGCAGGACACATCCAGATTGCCGGGAAAACCCATTTCCCCATCGGGAGAGCGATAGGTCAGCGTCACGAAATCCGCGCCGGCATCGCCCAGCGTCCAGAGCTGGTGGCCGAAGCCGGCGGCGCCGCCATGGAGCGTATGCTTGCCGAGAAAGTTCTTGTCGGTGTGATAGGTCTTGCCGTCGATGCTGAAACGCCCGCCAGCGATGCGGTTGGCATAGCGCCCGGCAATCGCGCCGAAATAGGGGGAATGCACCGGATAGAAGCGGAAATCCTCGAAACCGAGCACCAGCGGATCGGGATGGCCTTCAAGGCGCAGGTCCTGAACCACCGCTCCCCAGGTCAGCACGTTCGCCGTCAGGCCTCCGCCCCGGATGACCACACGGTCGACCTTGCGCCCATCGGGCATCCAACCAAAAGGCTCAGCGTCGGTGGTCGCCATCTCAAATCCCCCCTTAAAGTATTATTCTTGGCTCGGGCCGGCCGTGAACGGCGACGTCGAGAATAAAGGTCTTGCCGGCCTCCGCATCCTGGGCGCGCTGCGCCTCGTCCATGCCCTGCCACGCCGAAGTGACCAGAAGCCGCCCCAGATCGCGGCCGATGAAAGCGGGGCAGCTTGGCTGCAGCGTCGGCATGGGCAAGGTCTGCTCAAGCACGCCTTGCGGCGAGATGACCTTAACGCAGGAGCCGCCCCAGCATGCAAACCAGATTGCGCCCTCATCGTCCACCACCGCGCCGTCGATCCACCCCTTTTCCCCGGCATGATCGAAAAACACGCCCGCCTCGCCGCGCGGCAGGCCGTTCGCCGGATCGACGGCGACCGTCATCAATTTTTCCGTGGCGGTGTCGGTGAAAAAAGCGGTGCCGCCATCGGCGGAAAAGCACATGGCGTTGGGCACCGTGATCGCCGGATAGAGCTGGCGCAACTCGCCCTTGAAGAACCAGTAGATCGCGCCCGCGCCTTTCTCCTCTTCCTTGCCCATGGTGCCGATCCAGATCGCGCCCGACGGATGAACGCGGCCGTCATTGGAGCGGGTCGCCGGATTGCCGGCTTCGAGCGGATGGTGCAGGGTCAGGCCATTGGTGGCGGTATCGCGCAGATAGAGCCCGTTCTCGGTGGCGATCAGTTGCGTGCGGTCGTCGACGACGCCAAGCATGCTGCCCATATGGGGCAGGTCATGGATGGTGGTCGCGCCTGACTGGAGGTCATGCTCGAACAGGCGTTTGCCTCTTATGTCGAACCACCAAGCCTTGTCGGCAACAGGATCGTAAGTCGGCCCTTCGCCGAGATGGCAGCGTGTTTCGTCCAGCGTCTTGACTGTCATGCCTGTCCCCCGAAAACTGCATCATAGGCCGCAATGATGGCGCGGGCCTTATCGGCGACATCGCGCGCCGCGGCGCCCGGCCGGTAGAGGCTCGACCCCATTCCGAATGTGCGCAATCCCGCCTTGGCGTAGCTGGCGAAATCCGCCTCCGACACTCCCCCCACCGCGCCGATTTCGATCCCGGCAGGCAGGACAGCCCGGATCGCTGCGATGCCGGCGGGCCCCAGAATGCTGGCGGGGAAGAATTTCAGCGCGGATGCCCCCGCATCTATGGCACGAAACGCTTCCGTCGCCGTGAACACGCCGGGCATGGTGACCATGCCGTAGGTCGCGGCACGCGCAATCACCTCCGGCACGATGTTGGGGCTGACCATCAGCCGTCCGCCCACGCCCGCGAGTCGCTCGACATCGGCAGGCGTCAGCACGGTTCCGGCGCCGATTAGGCATCCTTCCGGCGAAAGCCTCGCGCCCCTTTCGATGGAGGCGAACGGATCAGGCGAGTTGAGCGGAATTTCGATCGCCTCGAATCCGGCCTCGATCAGGGCGGCGATGACGGGCTCGGCTTCATCGGGCCGGATGCCGCGCAGGATGGCCACCAGCGAGCGCCGCAGCCTGGGCCAGGCAACAGGTGGGCACTCACGTTCCATAGATTTGTTCTCCCTCGGCGCCCCAGATGGCGTGTGCCGTGCTCCACAGCCCGTGCCGCACCGCTTCTTCGGCGTCGCAGACAAGAACGGCGGCATGACGCAACTCCAGCGCGGCGCGATACAGCGCGCTCAGTTTGCCGGACGCGACCAGGACCACTTCGGCGAACGAATCGAACCGGGCCGCCGCGCCCGCCAGCTCAAGCCCGATGAGGAGCCCCGAAAGCCTCGCGGCTCCATCGCCCGGAGCCGTAAATCCAAGCAACTGCGCCGAGCGGCATTGGAACAGCAGATTGGCGAAAGCCTCCGGACTGTCCGCGATGGCCTTCGCGGCGGCGATAAAGACTGGATCATCAGGCTGCACATCCGGGGAAGCCCCCACCGCCGCGCTCAAGGTGGAGTGGCCCGCGAGCAGGGCAAACAGCTCGCCGGTCATATAGCTGGCGAAATGCTCCACCCTGCCCTCCCGCAGCGTCACCCATTTGGAATGGGTGCCGGGCATGCAGATGAGGCCGGATTGCAGCCCGCTGGCGACCAGCCCCAGAAGTTGGGTTTCCTCGCCGCGCATGACGTCCGGCGCCCCCGCCTCGCGCTGGGCGATGCCGGAGAGAATGCGCACCTCCCGGGGATGGTCCCTGACGCGCAGCGCATTTCGGGCGATATCGGCGAGGTCGCAGGGCGTATCGACATAGCCGGCTTCCCGCCAGCCCTGCCGCGCTCCGGCCATGCCGCAGATGATGACGGGCAATGAATTCGGGGCCTCAAGCTCGCCGAGATGGCGCTCCATGACGGCGCCGAAGCCCTTGCCGGCAGCGTGGATCATGCCCTCCTCGCTGCGCCGCTCCGCCAGCACCGTTCCATCTTCGGCGAGGAGCCAGAGGCGGAAGGACGATGTGCCCCAATCGATCGCGGCGCAGAAGGGTGTCATCCCGTCACCACCACGCCGGCATCGACAACGAGCACCTGGCTGGTCATCACCGTGGATGCGTCGGAGGCCAGGAACAGCGTCGGTTCGACCATGGCTTGCGGCGGGATTTCGACCTTCAGGCACTGGCGCTCCAAGTGGCCCTCAAGCGCTTCCTTGGTGGCCCAGAGCTTGCGCTGGCGGTCGGTGAGCACCCAGCCGGGCACCAGCGCATTGACACGGATGTTGTCGGGGCCTAGTTCGCGCGCCAGCGAACGGGTGAGGCCGGTGATGGCCGCCTTCGCCGTGGCGTAGGATGGATAGCCGGCATTGCCCATCATGTAGGAGATGGAGGAATAGTTGATGATCGAGCCGCCGCCGCGCGCCCGCATCCCCGGCGCGACCGCCTGCGTGGTGAAGAAATGGTGGCGCAGATTGACATTCTGCATGTGGTCCCACTCCTCGACCGAGAGGCCGTCGAGCGTGTGCCGGTTGTCCCAGGCGGCATTGTTGACCAGTACCGAAACATCGCCATGCGCGCTCGCCGATTGCGCGATCGCCTGCCGGAGCGCCGGAATGTCGGCCACATCGCAGGGGATAAACAGCGGCCGGTTGCCATATTCGGTTTCCAGCCGATCGCATAAGGCCGTCGCATCGGAGCGCTGCACGAAAGCGACCTTGGCGCCCTGTGCGACGAAGCCTTCGGTCAAAAACTCCCCGATGCCCGACCCGCCGCCGGAGATGAACACCGATTTCCCTTTGATGTCGTGGAATGTCGCCGCGAATTTCATGGCAAGCCCTTTAGCGGTTATGGTGTCGAGAGACTAAAGCCTTTTCCGCCCCGATTGAATTGAAGCGCGGCTCTAATTCTTTGTTTTGTCGCATTTTCTCGACGCAAACCGGCGTCCACTTTGCTGGAAAATGCTCTAATGCACGGTCGGACGCCCCCTCTCCCATGGGAGACGGCTGTGAAGGGAGCAGACATATCGAGAGGCCCCACGCCCTGACCCCGATGCTCCGCGTCAACCCTCCCCGGGGAGAGGGCTCGCCGCGATTGCCGCTTCGCTTCACCTTTGAACATGTCCATCCGAACTGTACCCGTTAATGCGAATCCTTCCCGACCGCGTGGCCCCGGCAACCCAGAAGGAAGTCGAAATCGGCGCCGGTATCGGCCCCCAGGACGTGGTCGTGATAGAGCCGGGCATAGCCGCTGTCCGGCGGCGTTATCGGGTTGCGCCACGCATCGAGGCGGGCGGCGATTTCAGCGTCTGACACATCCAGATGCAGGCGCCGGTTCGGCACGTCCAGCTCGATCATGTCGCCGGTCCGGACGATGGCGAGCGGGCCGCCGGCGGCGGCTTCCGGGGTTGTGTGCAGCACCACCGTTCCATAGGCGGTGCCCGACATGCGCGCATCGGAAATGCGCACCATGTCCTTGATGCCCTTGCGCAGCACTTTCGGCGGCAGGCCCATATTCCCCACCTCGGCCATGCCCGGATAACCTTTCGGGCCGCAATTCTTCAAAACCATGACGCAAGTCTCATCAATGTCGAGCGCCTCGTCGTTGATCTTGGCCTTATAGTCGTCGATATCCTCGAAGACGACCGCCCTGCCCCGGTGCACCAGCAGATGCGGCGAGGCGGCGGACGGCTTCAGCACCGCGCCCCTTGGCGCGAGATTGCCGCGCAGCACCGCGATGCCGCCATGCTCGGTCAGCGGCCTGGAGGCTGGGCGGATGACATCCTCGTTCCAGTTCTTGGCGTCCTTCACCTGTTCCCACTGGCTTTCGCCGGAAACGGTCAGCGCATTGCGATTCAGGAGACCTGCCTCGGCGAGCGCCTTGAGCACGACGGGCAGACCGCCCGCATAGAAGAACTCCTCCATCAGATATTCGCCCGACGGCATCAGATTGACGATGGTCGGCACGTCGCGGCCAAGGCGATCCCAATCGTCCAGCGTCAGATCGATGCCGACGCGTCCGGCGAGCGCCAGCAGATGGATCACCGCATTTGTCGAGCCGCCGATCGCACCATTGGCGCGGATGGCGTTCTCGAAGGCGGCGCGGGTGAGCACGTCGGAGGGTTTGAGATCGTCCTTCACCATCTGGACAATGCGCCGGCCGGTCAGATGCGCCATGACCCGGCGGCGGCTGTCGACGGCCGGGATCGCGGCGTTGCCCGAGAGCGCCATGCCGAGCGCTTCGGCCATGCTCGCCATGGTGGAGGCGGTGCCCATCGTGTTGCACGAACCGGGCGAGCGCGACATGGCCTGCTCGGCATCGAGGAAATCGGCTTGGTTCATCGTCCCCGCCTTGATCGCCTCCGACATCTGCCACAGCGCGGTGCCCGAGCCGACCCGCTCGCCCCGGAACCAGCCATTCAGCATCGGCCCACCGGTGACGACGATGGCGGGCATATCGACCGAGGCCGCGCCCATCATCAGCGATGGCGTGGTCTTGTCGCAGCCGACCATCAGCACAACGCCGTCGATCGGATTGCCTCTGACCGCTTCCTCCACATCCATGGCGGCCAGATTGCGGAACATCATCGCGGTCGGCCGCAGCGCGCTTTCGCCGGTGGAGAAGACCGGAAACTCCAGCGGCAGCCCGCCCGCTTCGTAAACACCGTGCTTGACGCGTTCGGCGAGGTCGCGCAGATGCGCGTTGCAGGGCGTAAGCTGCGACCAGCTATTGCAGATACCGATCACGGGACGGCCGTCGAACAGATCGGCGGGCAGGCCCTGGTTCTTCATCCAGGACCGGTGATAGATATTGTCGCGCGAGGTGCCGCCGAACCATTCGGTCGAACGTAGCTTGCGCGGCCACGGCGCGGGATTGAAGGTCATCGGGCTGGAGCTTCCTCAAAGCAAATGCACTCAGAGCCTTTTCCGCTCCGATGGAATCGGAGCGCGGCTCTAATTCTTCGTTTTATCGCATTTTCTCGACGCAAACCGGCATCCGCTTTGCTGGAAAATGCTCTAGCCCTCTCCCGTGCGAAGAGGGCGGGAATGAGCGGAACGCAGTTCGGCAACAGGCATAGCAAGCCCTCACCCGGCCGCCGCGCGTCCACCATCCTCACCCCATGAGAGGGAGCTAGGTCTCGCCCGGCATCGGTTGCCCGTTCCATCTCGCGCGCTCCGACGCTATAGAGCGGTGACACGAGTGACAGCCGGCCCTTGGGGCGCGGCGCTCACGCGAAGCGAATTGCGCAGCGGCAGCCCGAAATCCGGTGCCTCGATCTCGAACACATCGCCCGGATGGGCGCGGATGCCGTCCGCGAAGGACAGCGTTGCCGTGCCGAACATGTGGATGTGAACATCGCCCGGCTGCCGGAACAGCTCATATTTGAAGTGATGATGCTCCAGATTGGCGATGGTGTGGGACATGTTGGCCTCGCCTGACAGGAACGGCTTTTCCCAGATCACCACGCCCCCGCGCCGGACGCGCGAAATGCCGCGAATGTCCTCCGGCAGCGCGCCGACGAGGATTTCCGGGCCGAAAGAGGTGGGCCGCAATTTCGAATGGGCGAGATAGAGATAGTTGACCCGCTCCATCACGTGATCGGAGAACTCGTTCGACAGCGCGAAGCCGACGCGGAACGGCGCCCCGTCATCGCCGACGATATAGATGCCGGCGATTTCCGGCTCCTCGCCCCCATCATCGGCGAAATCAGGCAAAACCAGCGGCTGGCCCGCCGCGACCGCGACCGTGCCATTGCCCTTGTAGAACCATTCCGGCTGCACTCCGGCGATTCCGGCAGCGGGTTTTCCGCCCTGCAGCCCCATGCGGAACATCTTCATTGAATCGGTGAGGTTTTCCGTCCGTTCCGCCGCTGCGGCATCGGCGTGCATCGCGTCGCGCGTCGCGGCGGAGCCCAGATGCGTCAGGCCAGTGCCCGTCACATGCATATGGGCCGGATCGGGATGGGTGATCGGCAGCAGCAGCCTGCCCTCGTCATAGGCGGCTTCCAGGTCGACGGCTTCGCCCAGGCCGATCTCGCGAATGCGCGCCGCCAGACCCGTGCCGGCACGCGCGGCATCCAGCGCCAGCTCATACGTGCTGGCCGCCTGCTTGACGGCATAAGCCTCCGTCCCTTCGCGTACGACGACACGCAAGCGGCCGGCGTTGTCTCGAATCTGGGAAAGCAGCACCTGCGTCTCCTCAGGCCTTGTTCTTGTTGTAGACATCGAAGATCACGGCGGCGAGCAGCACCAGGCCCTTGATCACCTGCTGCCAGTCGATGCCGATGCCGAGGATCGACATCCCGTTATTCATGACGCCCATGATGAAGGCGCCGACCACCGCGCCCACCACCGTGCCGATGCCGCCGCTCATCGACGCGCCGCCGATGAACACCGCCGCGATCACGTCCAGCTCGAAGCCGAGCCCCGCTTTGGGTGTTGCGGTATTCAGGCGCGCCGCGAAGACCAGCCCGGCGAGCGCGGAAAGCATGCCCATGTTGATGAAGGTGAGGAATACCAGCCGCGTGGTGTTGATGCCGGACAGCCGCGCCGCATTCTCGTTGCCGCCAAGCGCGTAAATGCGGCGTCCCAGCGTTGTTCGCGTGGTGATGAAGCTGTAGACGCCGATCAGCAGCGCCATGACGATCAGCACATTGGGCAGGCCGCGAAAGGCCGACATCAGCCAGGTAAGATAGATGATGGCGATCGCGATGACCGTGTGCTTGGCCGCAAAGAAGGCGAAGGGCTCGTCGAGATCTCCGTATTTCGCCGCCTGCGCCCGCGACCGCATGGCCATCCAGAACAGCACCGCTGCCGTAATCACGCCCAGCAGCATAGAGAACATGTTGAAGGCGCCGTTGCCCAGCAGGTCCGGAATGAAGCCGGAAGCCAGCGACTGAAACTGGCGCGGGAATGGCCCGATCGACCGGCCCTGCAGCAGACCCAGCGAGAAGCCCTTGAACACGAGCATGCCCGCCAGCGTGACGATGAAGGAGGGGATGCGGAAATAGGCGACCCAATAGCCCTGTGCCGCCCCGATCACCATGCCCGTCAGCAGGCAGATGGCCGAGGCGGTGATATAATCGAAACCGTAGGTCACGATCAGCACCGCCGCCAGCGCACCGATGAAGCCGCTGACCGATCCCACCGACAGGTCGATATGGCCGGAGACGATGACCAGCAGCATGCCCACCGCCATGATGACGATGTAGCTGTTCTGCAGCACCAGATTGGTGAGATTGACCGGCTTCAGCAGGACGCCGTCGGTAGCGATCTGGAAGAAAGCCATGATCGCCACCAGCGCGAACAGGATGCCGTATTCGCGGATATGGTGGCGGATGAAGTCCGAATAGGGGGTGGTTTCCTGGGGCGCGGCGACGCGCTCTTCCTGTGCGAGGGCCATGGGCTACATATCCGCGTTGAGGATCATCGACATGATCTTTTCCTGGGAGGCGTCGGCCGCCGCGAGTTCGCCGACAAAGCGTCCTTCGTTCATTACGAGGATGCGGTCGCACATGCCAAGCAGCTCCGGCATCTCCGAGGAAATGAAGATGATGGCTTTGCCGGCGGCGGCCAGTTCGTTCATGATCGTGTAGATTTCATATTTCGCGCCGACGTCGATGCCGCGCGTCGGCTCGTCCAGGATCAGCACTTCGGGATCGGCGAACAGCCATTTTGACAGCACCACCTTCTGCTGATTGCCGCCCGAGAGATTGAGCGTCTTCTGCTCGACATTGGTGCTCTTGATGCGCATCCGGTCGCGATAGCGGGTAGCGACCGTCAGCTCCTGATTGTCGTCGATAATGCCGCCATGCGATATGCCCGCCAGATTGGCGAGAGGAATGTTGCGGCGGATCGATTCATCCAGGATGAGTCCGAAGGTCTTGCGATCCTCGGTGGCGTAGCAAAGTCCGGCGGCGATGGCGCGATGCGCGGTCGATGTGTCGACCGGTTTGCCGTCGATCAGCACGGTGCCTGAGATATTCTCGCCATAGGAGCGGCCGAACAGGCTCATCGCAAGTTCGGTGCGTCCCGCGCCCATCAGCCCGGCAATGCCGACGATCTCGCCCCGCCTGACCTTGAAGGAGACATTGTCGACGATCTTTCGATGCGAATGGATCGGGTGAAAGGCGGTCCAGTTGAGCACCTCGAAAACGGTTTCACCCAAGGTCACGTCGCGCGCCGGGAAACGGTCGCTCAGCGGGCGTCCGACCATGTAGCGAATGATATTGGCTTCCTCGGCCTGTTCGGCGCCGCGATCCACCGTCGTCACGCTGACGCCATCGCGCAGCACGGTGATCTTGTCGGCGACCTTGGCCACCTCATTCAGCTTATGCGAGATCAGGATGGAGGAAATGCCGCGCGATTTGAACTCCAGCAGCAGGTCGAGCAACGCGTCGCTGTCGGTTTCGTTCAGGCTCGATGTCGGTTCGTCCAGGATGAGCAGCTTGACGCGCTTCGACAGTGCCTTGGCGATTTCGACGAGCTGCTGCTTGCCCGCACCGAGCTGGGTGACGGGGGTGCGGGGCGCTTCCTTCAAACCGACGCGCGCCAGGAGCTCTTCGGTCCGGCTGTAGGTCTCCGGCCAGTTGATGACGCCGCCCGTCTGGCATTCATTGCCGAGAAAGATGTTTTCGGCGATCGACAGGAGCGGCACCAGGGCCAGTTCCTGATGGATGATGCTAATACCCAGATCCTCGCTATCGCTGATGCGGCTGAAGGTGCGCTCCTTGCCTTCGAAGGAGATCGTGCCTTCATAAGTGCCGTGCGGATAGACGCCGCTCAGCACCTTCATCAGGGTGGATTTGCCGGCGCCGTTTTCACCGACCACGGCATGAATCTCGCCCGGTGCCACGCTGATAGAGACGTTGTCGAGCGCTTTCACGCCCGGAAACGTCTTGCTGATTCCGCGCATTTCAAGAATGGGTTGCACCGTCTAGCTCCGGATAAGGGGGCGTGTGCCAAGCGACAGGTCCGGTGTTGAGCCGGACCTGCCTAAGCATCCACTCCGAATGATGACCTTATGAGCCATTCGGAGAAAATGATGATGCGCAGAGCCCCTGAGGCTCTATTTGATCTGAGCCATTTTGTAATAGCCGCTGTCGATCAGCACTTTTTCCCAGTTGGTCTTGTCGACCGCGACGGGCTTCAGCAGATAGGACGGCACGACCTTGACGCCGTTTTCATAGGTCTTGGTGTCGTTGACTTCGGGCTCTTTGCCCGAAAGCACGGCGTTGACCATCGCAACAGTGACCTTGGCGAGTTCGCGGGTGTCCTTGAAGATCGAGGAGTACTGCTCGCCGGCGAGGATCGACTTCACCGACGGCACTTCGCAATCCTGGCCGGTGACAATCGGCATCTTCTGATCGCCCGAGCCATAGCCGACGCCTTTGAGAGAAGACAGAATACCGATGGACAGGCCGTCATAGGGCGAGAGAACGCCGTTGATCTTCTTGTCGGTATAATTGGCCGAAAGCAGGTTATCCATGCGGGCCTGCGCGACAGCGCCATCCCAGCGCAGCGTTCCGACCTTATCCATGCCCATCTGGCCGGACTGGATGACGACCTTCTTAGAATCGATCAGCGGCTGCAGCACCGACATGGCGCCATTGTAGAAGAAGAAAGCGTTATTGTCGTCCGGCGAACCGCCGAACAGCTCGACATTGTAGGGGCCGTCGCCGAAGCGCTCTTTCAGACCCTTGACCAGCGACTGCGCCTGCAGCACGCCGACCTGGAAATTGTCGAAGGTCGCGTAATAGTCGACATTCTTGCTCTGCCGGATCAGGCGGTCATAAGCGATCACCTTGATGCCCGCGGCCGCTGCGTTGGAGAGTGCGTTGGACAGCGTCGTGCCGTCGATGGCGGCGATCACCAGGACCTTCACGCCCTTGGTGATCATATTCTCGATCTGGGCAAGCTGATTGGGGATGTCGTCTTCGGCATATTGCAGGTCGGTGTCATAGCCGGCCTGCTTGAAATATTTGACCATGTTATTGCCGTCGTCGATCCACCGGGCGGAGGATTTCGTCGGCATCGAAATACCAACGGAACCCTTGCTCGCGGCATCCGCCGTGGCGACGCCAAACAGCGACACCATGGCCAAAGTGGCCAGTGTTTTGAAAATTCTCACTTCAGTCCTCCCAACGGCACGCCCGTAAAGGGCCATGCCCCTTCGCGTTATCTGCCAGCTCCGGAAAAGTGCTCTTGCTTGTCTTTCAACCGGTGCGGCCGCAAGGATCGCGGAAAGAAGATATGCCTGTCAAGTTTGAAATGGTAATTGTGATATGACGATAATGGCATAACAGGGATCGTACCTTCGGTGTTCGATGAAACGCGATGAGATAGGAAATGGCAGCCGTTCCGCGCCGCAATTGTTACGCCGTGGCCTGAAAATGACGCATTTCCGGCTGTTCGCCAGCATCGCGCAGACCGGGCAGGTCAGCGCCGCCGCCGAGACATTGGCGATGTCGCAACCCGCCGCATCCCGGCTCGCGGCGGAAGCCGAGCGGATCACCGGCGCCAAGCTTTACGAGCGGACGAGCCACGGCATCGTGCTGACCGTGGCAGGGCGCGCATTCGCCAACCGCGCCCGCCGCATGCTGCACGAGATCGATGAAGCCGAGCGCGAGATCGGCGAAATTCGCGACGGCAATTCGGGCACCGTCAATATCGGCTCCGTCACCGGCCCGGCGGTCGAGCACGTCCTGCCAGCCATCCGCCAGGCGCGCCTTCACCTGCCGCGCGTCAACGTCAATGTCGAGGTCGCGACCAGCGACGTGCTGAGCGAGGCCCTGGTCGATGGGAGCCTCGATTTCATTCTGGGGCGTTTGCCGGCGCGTCGCGACCCCCGGCAGTTCGAAGCGCGCTTCATCGGCCCCGAGCCGATCAGCCTCGTGGTGCGGCGCGAACATCCCCTGCTGCGCCGGCCCGAGGCCGCCATGCAACGGCTGGCCGAATTCGACTGGGTGCTGCCGCGCGAGGGCGCGCTGCTTCGGACCACCGTGGAAAACGCACTGCTGGCACGCGGCATGTCGCTGCCTGGCAAGGTGCTGAACACCTCGTCCTTCCTGCTGACGATGGTCGCGGTCAATCAGACCAACGCAATTGCCCCCATAGCCTCATCGGTGGCGCAGATTTTCGTCTCCGAAACCGGGATGGGCAGCGCCATCGGCGAACTCGCGGTCGATCTGGCACTGGAAGTACCGCCCTATGCGCTGATCACCATGGCCGGCCGCGAGCTGACGCCGGCGGCGCAGGCCATGTACGATCTGGTCTCGGCCGGCCTTTGACCGGCCGGCCGCGAATGCGAGGGCTCGCCTAATTGAGCTTTACGTCAGGCGGATTTCTTGAAGAAACGGTTGATCACCTGCGCAAAAAACCCTGGCCGCTTCTGCTCGATGATCGCGGTCGGGATCTTGGGCTGAAGCTCCGGCATTGCCGGTCCGGCCACCACTGCGTCGGAGAGAAGCCGCCTGTTATGGGCGACCGCTGTCAGGAATGTCGTGCGCTTTGCGCTGAGGACCGCGTCGCGCGCCTCCCTGTCGCGCTCGGCCTGCCTGAAACTGCGACGCTTACCCCGTTCCCGCTCCTTGCGGTTCTGTCCGCCACGATCAAAGCTTCTGCCCATCGTTTTGCTCTTTCAGCTTTATTCACTCCATCTTGAATCATGGCTGATTCGCGGTGCGTGCACACGGACAGTCTTGCGGATTTCCGCCCTGGTCTTGGATGTGCTTGGGCTCCGGATCCGTTAAGGCAGGATGATCCCCGCTCCGCTGCGTATGACAATTTTTCGCCGAAATCGGACATCCGCAGGCAAGGCAGGGAACGTCGGATGTACCGAGACCTGGCAAAAACTTAGCCGGTGCTGAAAGTTTTTATTGACCGGCGCCGTGAAGCGGTCGATACTTTCCGCCATGGCTAAGTTTTCAACTGATTTGGATAGAGCTTTTTCCGCGCTCGCGGATCCGACGAGGCGGGCGATCGTCAGCCGTTTGTGTGATGGACCGAAATCCGTAAGCGAACTTTCTCAGCCGTTCGAATTGGCTCTGCCATCGCTGCTCAAACATGTGCGTGTTCTTGAGCAGAGCGGGCTCATCAGCTCCGAGAAAATTGGACGCGTTCGAACCTGCAAGATTGAACCGTACGCCCTTCATGCGACCGAGGCGTGGATACAACAGCATATTTCCGCCTGGGAGAAACGTCTCGATCGCATGGAAGTCCACATCGAACGCATGAAGAGGAAGAAATAAGACGATGAGCGACCCATTCAAAAACTCCGATTCCGCTTGGCGACACTGGCCTATCGATCGCGAAATTGTTTTAGGTCGAGTCATCGATGCGCCCCGGAGCGTCGTTTACGCCGCTTGGACCGACCCGGATCAAATACAAAAGTGGTTTGGGCCGGAAGGCATGGCGATCGAAACCAAAGAGATCGACCTCAATCCGGGCGGGGTCTGGCGATTTGACATGGTCGCTGCCGGTGGCACTCGCTACAGCAACCGAATGGTTTTTCTGCGTATGGAGGCCCCGGCGCTCATTGAGGTCGAGCACGGTTCAGATCAGGAAAACGACCCCGGTCGGTTCAGGATGCTCGTCACCTTCGATGAACAAAGCGACGGCAAGACCGTCCTCACGCTCCGTCAAATGCATCCGTCTAAGGAGCGGCGAGAATGGGCGATCGGCTTTGGCGCTGTCGAATATGGAGGGCAAACGCTGGAGAAACTGGCTCTCCACGTTGCGAAGGTCAGGGGCAAATGAGCGAATGGGCGGACCCTGGGAAACGCCGCGGAAGCTTGCATGCGAGGCGAGACGCCTCAGCCCAGCGCGCGGCGCATGACCTCGCCGACCGAGCCCGCATTCGGGGCAATATGAATACCGGCGCTCCGAAGCGCCTCGATCTTGGCCTGCGTGCCGCCACTGCCGCCGCCAATGAATGCGCCCGCATGGCCCATCCGCCGTTCCGCCGGAGCATGACGTCCGACCACCAAGGCGACAATCGGCTTTTCGGGTTTTAGCCGCGCGGCGAGCAGCGCTGCTTCCTCCTCCTCGGTGCTGCCGATTTCGCCGATGAGAACGATGCCCTTGGTGTCGGCGTCCTCCAGGAACAGCTCCAGGCAGGTCTTGAGGTCGATGCCGTGCACGGGGTCGCCGCCGACGCCGACCGTTGTCGACTGGCCCAGCCCCGCCGCCGTCAGCTGCGCCACCACTTCGCTGGTGAGCGAGGCGGAGCGAGAGGCGATGCCGATGCCGCCGGGCCGGGCGTTCACTGTCGTCATGACGCCGAGCTGCGCCGCGCCTGGAGTCAGCACCCCTTGCGAATTAGGCCCCACCAATATCGTGCGCGAGCCTTGCAGGGCGTCTCGTACCCGCACCATGTCGAGAACCGGCACCCGCTCGGTGACGCAGACGGCGAGCGGCATTTCCGCCTCGATCGCCTCGATCACGGCGTGCGCGGCATTGGCGGGCGGCACGAAAAGAATGGTGGCGTTGGCGCCGGTGGCGGCCTTGGCGGCGCGGACCGTGTCGAACACCGGCAGATCGAGCGCCCGCCGCCCGCCCTTTCCCGGCGTCACGCCGGCGACAACCTTGGTGCCATAGGCCAGCATGCGCTGCGTGTGATAGTGGGCCGCGTGTCCGGTCATGCCCTGGCAGAGGACGCGGCTATGCGTGCCGATGAGAATGGACATCAGGCTGCCTCGCGCTTGACGAGTTTCACGGCGTGTTCGACGGCCTCGGCCATGGTTGCCGCCTCGATCAATTCGATGCCGAAGGCCTTCAGGCGTTCGTGGGCGAAGTCGGCATTGTTCCCGGCCAGCCTTGCCACGAGAGGCGGGCGGCGGCCCGAGCGGCGCATGGATATGGCGACGCCCTCGACGATGGTGTCGCAGCGCTGCATGCCGCCGCCATGCACATTGAGGAGCACGGCGCGCAGCGCCGGGTTGGCCAACAGCAGATCGAAGCCGAACGCAACGTCGAGGCTGGTGGCGGTGGTGCGCACATCCATGAAATTGGCCGGCCGGCCCCCGGCGTCCTTGAGCATATCCAGCGTCGCCAAAGCGAGACCGGCGCCGTTCGCGACCACGCCGATATCGCCGTCCATGCCCAAATAATTGATGTTGTGCCCGTCGCTGGCGATATCATCCGGATCGCCGCCCTCGCGCATGACGGTCTCGCGCCAGGCCGCGATGTCGGGGTGGCGGAACAGGGCATTGTCGTCGATGGTCATCTTCGCGTCGACGGCCACATAGCTGCCATCCGCGATCACGGCCAAAGGGTTGATCTCGATCAGCGTCGCGTCGAGGTCCACCAGCGCATCGGCGAGGACCTGCAGCAGGGCGGCAAGCCTCGCGACGTCAGCACCGGCCGGCGCGATCCGCTTCGCCAGCGCGGCGAAATCCGCTACGGCGCGGCCGGACACGATGCGGACGATCCGGCGCTCAAGCTCGCCGCGCTCTTGGACGGCGCCTGGATTGGTGTCATCCACCGACGCAGCGCTGCCGAGGACGACAATGTCTCCCGCTGCACGATCCAGCGCGATGGCGACATAGAGATTGGCGAGTGCCGTCACTTCCTGTTCGACATAGACCCAGCGGACGCGTTCGCCGCGTGGCCCGGTCTGGCGCGTAACGAGCGGCCGGCCAAGCATGGCCGCCGCCGCCGCGCGGGCTTCGGCGGGAGATGTGGCGAAGCGGATGCCTCCGTTCGCCAGCCGGTCGCCCGCCTGCACTTGCGCCTTGACCACATAACGGCCGGGCGGCATCGCCCTGGCCAGCTTCTCCACGTCACCGGCAGTCGCAGCGACGTGTCCGGCGGCGATCGAGACGCCCTTGCGCGCCAGCAATTCCTTCGCCAGAAATTCATGAATATGCATGGCCTTCCTCCGTGCACGTCTTGGCGTGCGGCGTCCTGTTCATACCCGCCATCGGATTGCGCCGAGATCTCTCCGGGCGCTCCGGGACGAGGCAGGATTTGTGGTATGCAA
>CAWIDT010000010.1:0-33182 GCA_963834945.1 uncultured Alphaproteobacteria bacterium
CGCATCGGGAAGGCGGAAGGGGAGAATCGATCTGGCTGGCCGCTCCACAACCTGCATGTCAGCCTCCCACAAGGTTTGTTGTTTGTCCTTGAACAGCAGGCGGAATGGCGCGTCCGCAAGAAACTGAGGCCGCGGCGGCGATGCCGAACCATCTCGATTACATAGCGACCGAACCGTCTGCGCAAATCCGCGAGAGCAGTCTCGGAATCGTTAAATAGGATCGGGAGCGCACATGCCGGCGATGACACTCAAATCGACCGTCCGCGCCGCTGTCATCGGGAGTCACGGTCGGTTGTCTCCTCGATGACCTCGGTCATGGCGGGCGCCTATTTCACGTTGAAAACTGTCCTGAACCAGGCCACCTATGCCAGGTCGGTCGGTGCCAATGTCGCCAAACTGAATCTCCTCACCAGCGAACTGTTGATGCGCCAATCCAAGCGCGTCATTTTGCAGTTGCACCGGCAGCATGACGTCGCTTTCCGTGGCAGCTCGCCAACCCGCCGCGCTTCGATAATCGCGCCGATATCTTGCCACGGAACTCGCCCGGCGCGTCGCCAGGATGAAAGTCCTCCTCGATCAACTGGGCACATCGTTCGCGTCGGCTGCGACAGGCGCCCGATTTGGCCAAGGAAGCGCGGGATATTCTCTTCACCTCGCTGATCGCGGAGTCCAGCGACCTTCATTCTCGCGCCCTGGAGATGCAGGAAATCATGTCCGAAAAGGCGGCCACCATGCGGCGGATCCTGATCGCGACGATCGGCGGCGCTTTTCTCGCCATGATGATGGGCGGCGGTCTGTTCTTGTCGCTGCTCAGCCACGGTCTGTTTAAAGCGCATATTGCGGCTGCGCGCCGTCATCCAGGAAATCGGCGGCGGCAATCTCGCCGCGGATATTCCCGCTGCGGCGCGTGACGAAATGGGCGATGTGTTCCGGGAATTGGATCACATGCGGTTGAGCCTCTTGGGGTCGATCGGGGAACTGGGGCGCGTGAACCTGGAACTGATCACCGCCAAGGCCGATCTCGAAGATCGCTTCATCGAACGCACCGCCGGGCTCGAAGCGGCCAATCGGGAGCTCGAAACCTTCACCTACGCGGTCTCACATGATCTGCGGGCGCCCTTGCGGAGCCATCTCCGGTTTCAGCCAGGCGGTGCTTGAGGATTACGGCCCCAAGCTGGATGAGGAGGGCCGGACCATGCTGATGCGCGTGCATCGCGCGACCGGCCAAATGAACCAACTCATCGATGACCTGCTGAAGATCTCCCGTCTCGATCGCGCGCCGCCGATTTTCACCGATGTCGATCTGTCCAACATTGCCGGCAATGATCAGCGAGACGCTGCGCGAACGCGCGCCGGACCGCCAGGTCCGGATGACGATCCAGCCGGATATTCACGCGCGGTGCGACGGGCGGCTCGATCGCGATCATCCTGACCAACCTTCTCGAAAACGCCTGGAAGTTCACCGCCCGCAGGCCAACCTCGGAGATCGAATTCGGCCAAATCGGGGACGGTGGCGGCTGTACCCATTTTGTGCGCGATAACGGGGCCGGCTTCGAAATGGCATTTAGCGACAAGCTTTTCCAGCCGTTCCAACGCCTCCACAGCGCCGAGCAATTTCCCGGGACCGGGATCGGCCTCGCGACGGTGGCGCGGGTGATCCGCGCGCATGGCGGCAAGATCTGGGCCGAGTCCAAGCCGGACAAGGGGGCGACGTTTTATTTTCAGCTCGGAAACGCCCTAGCGCCGGCCGTGGCCGGCGGGGCCGTCGATGCGGAACGGCGACCGGCTGCGACGGCCGACGAACGCGTCGTCAAGCTGATATGGAATTCACAAGGCTGCGGTGCAACTCGGCATCTTGGCTCCCGCTGAACCGGCAGCGGGAAGAAAAGCCAATCGGGAATCATCGCAATGCATCTCAAAGTTTTAGTGATCGAGGACAGTGAGGACGATGCCGCCCTCCTGGCCCGCTATTGACCAAATGCGGTTTCGATCCGAAATGGCAAAGGGTGGACACCGAGGCGGCGCTCGCCGACGCGGTCGAGGACCGGCGGTGGGATCTCGTGCTCTGCGATCTCGCGATGCCGCGGCTGACGCCGTTTCTGGCGGTCGACTGCGTCCGGCAGGTCAACCCCGATATTCCCATCATCATCGTAACGGGCGGCATTACCGAGGCAATCGCGGTACGGCTGATCAGCACGGCATCCAGGACATCGTCGTCAAGGATGATCTGCCAAGGCTGAAAGCGGTCATCAGAAGAGAACTCGAGCTCGCGCAGAACCGGCGCGACAAGGTGGCGGCGGAACTGCGCCTGGTCAATGCGCTGGAGAAGCTCACCAGGGGGTCGCGCTCTACGATCCGAACGCCCGCCTCATCATCTGCAATCAAAGATACAAACCGATGCTGGACCGTTGCCAGCACGATATCGTTCCCGGCATGTCCTATGCCGATTTGTTGCAGATGGCTGTCGAGCGCGGCCAGTTCGCTATCGGCAGGGAAGGGGCCGAGGCAGCATAAGCGCTTGCTGGCCTATCAGGTCAGCACGAGCGAGCCCTTCGAGCAGCAGCACCATGACGGCCGCTGGAGCGAGGTGCAGCGTCACCGCACCGAGGATGGCGGGATCGTCACGGTGGCGACCGATATCACCGAGAGCAGGCGGCGTGAAGACGCGCTGATCCAGCACGCGGCGGAAGTGGCCAAGATCAATAACAATCTCGTGGACGAAATTCAGCGCAGGGAGGCCATCGAAGATGCATTGCGCGAGAGCGAAAACCGCGCCAGGGCGATTTTCGAGAGTGCGGTGGACGGTGTGATCACTTTCGATCAGGAGCGCCGCATCGAGACGGTGAACCCGGCGGCGGAAAAACTTTCGGCTACTGCGCCCAGGAGCTGATCGGCTCGCCATGTCCACCATTTGATGATGCTGGGGGCGAAGCAGGACACTGGGCGCCGCAAGCGCAGCATCAGCCCGGCTGACACCATCGACCTGGACAATGCCGAGGTCCGGCTCGTCACCGGATGGCGCAAGGACGGCGGGGTGTTTCCGGTCGAGCTGACGATCAGCGAAGTGCGCCTGAAGGACCGCTGCATCTATACCGGCATCATCCGCGACGTCACCGAGCGCACCAAGCTGGACAAGATGAAGCGGGAATTCGTCTCGGTGGTGGGCCATGAGTTGCGCACGCCGCTCACCTCAATTCAGGGCTCGCTGGCGTTGCTCAATTCGCATGTCGTCGGCGAATTGCCGCCGCGCGCCAAATCGATGGTGAAGATCGGGCTGGAGAACAGCGAGCGATTGCTGCGCCTCATCGGCGACATCCTCGACATGGAGAAGATCGAGTCCGGGCAAGATGGAGTTCGATTTCGAGCCGGTTCCGGTAGCGCGCGCTGCTTGAGCGGGCGATCGAGGCCAATCGCGCCTTTGTCGACCAATTCGGCGCGCGGATCGCGGTCGAGCACATGCGGGATAGGCCCCTCATGGTCAACGGCGACGGCGACCGGCTGATGCAGGTGCTCGCCAATTTCATTTCCAACGCGGCGAAATATTCGCCCGCCGGCGGCGTCGTCACGGTCGGGGCGGAGAGGCACGAGAGCCGGATCCGCATCTATGTCCGGGACAAGGGCCAGGGAATTCCGCAGGATTTCATGACCAGATGTTCCAGAAATTCTCGCAGGCCGACGCCTCCGACACCCGGCAAAAAGGCGGTACCGGACTGGGCCTCAGCATAGCCAAGGCCATCGTCGAGTGCCATGGCGGCACGATAGGCTATGAGCCGGGCGAGGGCGCGATATTCTATTTCGATCTGCCGGTCCTGCGGAAGGACGCGCCGACGGCGGCGGCTCCCCGAGCGCTTGCCGGCCCAGAAAAATGCTTTTTTGCGGTGAGCCCGGCGACTCTCGGCCGCCTTGCAGGATTCGCCGGCGATGGATTGGATCGCCGAACTCTGCCGCACGCCTGCCGAGGCGGAGCGGCGTTTGCGCGCCGTGATATCGCGGCGATCGCCTTCGGCCCGCCCGCGCCAGCATTCAATCCCGCCGGATTGATGGACATGCGGTGCGGGCCCCGATGCCGGCATCGAGCCCATCGCGATGCTGATCGGGGGTGGCAGGGATGCGGACGCGACTTCGCCAGGCCCATCCGCCTGCTGGACTGGATCGAAAAGCCGGTGGATTTCGAACGTCTGCGCCGCCGGATCGAAAACGCCGAACTGGCGGACCTGTCGCGGGCCCCGCAAATCCTTTGCCTCGGCTTCAAGAGCGATAGTCGCCTTGCGATACTGCCAGTGCCGGAGCGGCTGCCGAACCCGGTTCCCAGAGCGGGTTCATCTGGTGATCATCGACGCGGCGGGCCTGAGCGCGGCGGAAGCGAAGCTCCGCGCGCTTTGCGAACAACCTGAGCCGCCCGCCATGATCATCGTCTCCGAACCGAACATGCCGCAATCCGCCTGGGACCGGCTCAATGCGTGCTCGCCGCGGCATCTCTGAATTCCGGACAATTTGCGAGGCATTGCAAAAACTTCTTAATGGAAAGGGGTTAAAACGGAATCTGGAGCTGTTCACGCATCAGGAGGGCGACGGACATGAAGGAGCTGCAGCGGATCACCTATGTTGAGGATGAGCCGCATATTCGCGAGATCGTCCAACTGGCGCTGGAAGAACTCGGCGGCTATACGCTGCATGTCTGCGAGAGCGGCCCTGAAGCGTTGGATACCGCGCCTATCTTCCACCCGGACCTCGTGCTGCTCGACGTCATGATGCCCGGCATGAACGGCATTCAGACCTTCCGCTCGCTGAAGGAGCTGCCGGAAATGTGCGATACGCCGATCATCTTCGTGACCGCCAAGGCGCAGAAGCACGAAGTTCAGCAATATAAATCCCTGGGCGCGGCGGACGTGATCGCCAAGCCGTTCAACCCCATCACATTGCCGGCGGACATCCAGGCGATCTGGGCGAGAACGCAATCCGATCGGCATCACTAGCCATGCGGGAAAAGCTCAATGCACTGCTTGAGAAGCATTGCGCGACGATCAAGAGCAGTGTTGAGCTTCTGGGCGAGCATCTGAAGCGGGCGCGCGAGGATGGCGCCGCGCCGGCGCAGGCGGTCAACGACGCGGCTGCGCTGGCGCATCAGCTCAAGGGCAGCAGCGGCACGGCCGGTTTTCACGACATCTGCGGCGCCGCGACGGAGCTAAACGAGCATCTCAAGCAGATCAAGGGCAGCGAAGGCGCGCCGATGCGCGAGGGCATGGCGCAGGCCGCCGCGCTTTACGAGACGCTCCACCGCGTATCGCAGGAGGCAAGCCCGCAAACATCGGCTCTTTATCTGGCCATGTGATCACCGTCCTGGCCTGAGCCGGTGCCATTACCGGGTTGAACAAATAGGGAACATCGTATATGTTGTCCCTATGGCAGCGCTTCAGATCAGGGAAAAGCTGGCGATCCTCGCCGACGCGGCAAAATATGACGCCTCTTGCGCGTCGAGCGGTACATCCAAACGCAATTCGCTCGGCGGACGCGGCGTCGGCTCGACCGAGGGGTCCGGCATCTGTCACGCCTATGCGCCGGACGGTCGCTGCATATCGCTGCTGAAGATCCTGCTCACCAATGTCTGCATCTATGACTGCCTCTATTGCGTCAACCGCTCGTCCAGCAATGTGCGGCGGGCGCGCTTCACCCCGGAAGAGGTGATCGGGCTTACCCTCGATTTCTACAAGCGCAACTATATTGAGGGGCTGTTCCTGTCCTCCGGCATCATCCGTAACCCGGATTATACGATGGAGCAGGTGTTGCGGGTGGCCCGCGAACTGCGCGAGACGCATGATTTTCGCGGCTATATTCATCTGAAGACCATTCCCGACGCCGATCCGCTGCTGATCGAGCAAGCCGGCCGCTGTGCCGACCGTCTCTCGATCAATATCGAGCTGCCGACCGCGGCCGGGCTCCGCCGGCTTGCGCCGGAAAAGGACCGCACCGGCATCAAGAGGACCATGGCGCGGGTCCGCCAGCACTGCGACAGAGCCGCCGACGAGCGGCGGAGCCTGCGCAACGCGCCGCAATTTGCTCCCGCGGGCCAGTCGACCCAGATGATCGTCGGCGCCGATGCGGCGACCGATTTCGACATTCTGAAAACCTCCACGGCGCTTTACGGCAGCTACGGGCTGAGGCGCGTCTATTACTCCGCCTTCTCCCCGATCCCCGATGCGAGCGCGCGTTTGCCGCTGATCGTGCCGCCGCTGATGCGCGAGCATCGCCTCTATCAGGCCGACTGGCTGCTGCGGTTTTACGGCTTCGTCCTCGACGAGATCGTCGCGGGCGGTCAGCGCTCCATGCTTGACCTAGACAAGGACCCTAAGCTCGCCTGGGCCCTGGCGCATCGCGGGGCGTTTCCGGTCGACGTGAACCGTGCCGACCGCGAAATGCTGCTGCGTGTTCCCGGGCTTGGCGTAAAAAGCGTCGACGCGATCCTCGCCGCACGCCGCTGGAGCACACTGCGTCTAGACCACGTGCGACGCATTGCCGGCCGCATACGCAAGATCCAGCCTTTCATCGAGGCCGTGGACTGGTGCCCGCGCGGCCTCACCGACCTGGGCGCGCCCGGCGCATGGACGCAGGCGAGGCCCGCGCAACTGTCGCTGTTCGCCTGATGTATGCCGCGCGGCTCGCCTTTCCCGCCGATTTCGAGAGCTGGCGCCATGCCGCCCGCAATTTCCTCGCCGGGGACATCGCGCCCGAGCAGATTGCCTGGAGCGTCGAGGGAGACGACCCGGAGCTGTTCCCGGCCGCCCATTTGCCCGCCCGTGTGCGCGCGCAACCCATCGTGCTGACGCTCCCCGCCGCCTTCATCGACCTGCTGCGCCAGCTGATCTGCCATAGCGACCGCACCCGCTTCGACCTCGCCTATCGCTTGCTCTGGCGGCTGCGTGCCGAGCCCAATCTGCTCGCCATGAAGGCCGATTTCGATGTCCGCCGCGCCGAAACGATGGTCTCCGCCGTGGTGCGCGACATGCATAAGATGAAGGCGTTCGTCCGCTTTCGTGAGGCGCGGGACGAGGACGGACGCATTTTCCTCGCCTGGTTCGAGCCATCGCACCACATCGTCGATGCCGTCGCGCCGTTCTTCTCCCGGCGTTTTTCCAACGAGCGCTGGGCTATTTTGACGCCTGAACGCAGCGCCCATTGGGACGGTGAGCGGCTCGCGGTAAAATCGGGCGCTTTCTCCAAGCGGAACCTCCCCGATGCCGACGCGCTTGAAGAGTGTTGGCGGACCTATTTCGCCAGCATCTTCAACCCGGCGCGCCTGAAAATCGCGACGATGCAGCGGGAAATGCCGAAGAAATATTGGCATAATCTGCCGGAAGCCCCACTGATTGCGCCGCTCATCGCCGCCGCCAGGGAACGGACGCAGGACATGATCGAGAAAGCACCCACCACAGCTTTGAAGCGCCGCGTGCCGGCGCATGACCGAATGAGCGCCGAGGAGGCGGAGCGGGCCGGCGGCGACCCTTTGCAGACATTGCGCGCCGATGCAGCCGGCTGCGGGGCCTGCCCGCTTTGGGAACCGGCGACGCAGACGGTTTTCGGCAAGGGCGCCGAGCATGCGGGCATGATGCTTGTCGGCGAGCAGCCCGGCGATCAGGAGGATCTGGCGGGCGAGCCCTTTGTCGGCCCCGCCGGCATATTGCTCAGCCGGGCGCTTGCAGAAGCCGGAATCGAGCGCACCGAAATTTACGTCACCAATGCGGTGAAGCACTTCAAATATGAGCCGCGCGGCAAGCGGCGCATCCATCAAAAGCCCAATGCCGGCGAAATCAAAGCCTGCCGCTGGTGGCTGGAACAGGAGCGCGCGCTGATCCGCCCGCGCGTCATCGTCGCTATGGGCGCAACCGCCGGACGCAGCGTGCTGGACCGTCCGGTCAGGCTGCTGGCCGAGCGCGGCCAACCCATTCAAGCGGATGGCGAAATCATCCTTTTGACTGTACATCCTTCCTATCTCTTGCGTCTGCCCGATGAACAGCGCAAACGTGAAGCATATGCCGCCTTCGTCCGCGATCTGCGCCGGGCGGCCGAATTGACCGGATGATCAGCGCCTTTCGCCCGCGGGCGGAACCGAATCCGCGGCGGGACATTACAGTCTGTCAAGCTTACGCCCCCAGGAGATGGCCCATGCTGTGCCCCAACTGCAAGACCGAGAACCTCGTTACGAGCGAACGACAGTCCATCCAGATCGACCATTGTCCGCGCTGTCAGGGCGTCTGGCTTGACCGTGGCGAGTTGGAAAAGCTGATTCAACTGGCCGCGCCGCAGGATGAACGCCGTCCTGAAGGGTACAACGGTCGTGAGCTCGGAGACGATGATGAAGCGCCCCGGAGGCGAGGCCATAGCGACAGCAGCCGGGAGGATGACGACGACGATGATGACGATGACCGGGACGATGAGCGTGGCTCATATCGAAGCCGTGACAGGGGCGACGACGCGCCGGCCCCGGAGCGCGGCGGCTCCTACGGCAACCGCCAAAGCGAGGATCAGCGCGGTGGCTCCTACGGCAACCGCCAGAGCGAGGATCAAAGCAACCCCGTGACATCAGCCGCAAAATCGATCCTGCGCGAAATTTTCGATAATCTGAATAACCGGATGCCCCGTACTTAGCGGATTTCCAGCAAAGCGTGCCCCGCGAAAGCGCATATACGCTAACACACTGCGATATAGGCTCCGAGGGCGGCCCGGATCACCCCCTCTCCCCCGGGGAGAGGGCCGGGGCGAGGGGATGTAGAGTCTCGATAGAAGCGTTGCCTCCTCCCCCGGCGCTTCCAGCCACGACCTCTCCCCATGAGAGAGGTGAAAGCCAGGCACCAATGTTAACGCGCATTCGCGCCAGCGGGGATCGATGCCGGTTTGCGTCGAGAAAATGCGATAAAATGAAGAACTAGAGCGGGATCAGTTTAGGAATTGGAAGCATACTCGCCGGTTTGCGAGATAGTTTCTGCACTGTTGGGGGGTAGTCATCGAGCAATGATCCAATGCGATCGCAGACGGTCTCGACGTGCGCTTTGCGGATTTTCGGAGCCAGTGTTTGAGCTTGGCAAAGACCTGTTCGATGGGGTTGAGATCGGGACTGTATGGCGGCAGGAAGAAGAGCTTCGCGCCGACGCTGCGGATGGCTTGGCGAACGGCCCGTCCCTTGTGGCTGCCGAGATTGTCCATAATCACAACGTCGCCAGCCTTCAGGCTGGGCAGAAGGAATTCCCGGACATAGGTGAGGATTTTCACGCCGTTGATCGGCCCATCAAAGACGCAAGGCGCCTCAATCCGGTCGCAGCGCAATGCGGCGAGGAACGTCTGGGTTCGCCAGTGACCATGAGGCGACTTGCCGATCAAGCGCTTGCCGCAAGCGCTCCAGCCTCGCAGCGGCGCCATATTCGTCTTGGTCCAGGTCTCATCGATGAAGACGAGCCGCGTGGGATCGATTTTCGCCTGGTATTTTTTCCATTGCGTGCGGCGCCGGGCGACGTCGGGCCGGTCCTGCTCGCTTGCGACCGCGGTTTTTTTTGAAGCTCAGGCCCTCGGCATGGACGAAGCTCCAGACCGCGCCATAGCTCACCTTGACGCCGAGCTCGGCCAGATCCTTTTTCAGCCCGCGCAAGGTCAACTCGGGCACCTCAGCAAAGCGGGCGTGAACAAAATCGCGATGCGCTGCCAAGATCACCGGCTTATAGCCACCCATCTGAGCCGGCGCGACGCTCCCCGTCGCCCGCTGCCTTCCAGCCCATTTCGACACCGCCGACGGACTGATTTCGAACGCCGCCGCAATAGCGCGAATGCTTTCGCCCGCAGCCGCGCGCTTGACGACACGTTCCCTAAGATCGATCGAATAAGGCTTCCCCATCCATGCCGGCCTCCTCTCCAGCACCGATGATGAATTACTGTTCGCGAAGGAAGGGTATCCCAATTTTCCGATTCCGCCTAATCCGATCCCGCTCTAGCGCCGCGCTCCAATTCAATCGGAGCGGAAGGCCCTGACGAGTCCCCCGCCCCTAACGGGTTCTCCGCAAGAATGCGCGCGGAATTGCTTGCTGCTCGGGGATTGAGACGCGCCGAGCCGAGCGCGCCTGCCGAAGCTGTCGACTGAGAGGATGAAGCCGCGACCGATCGAGCGTCAGGGTTGGCGCTTGCGAGGCGATCGCCGCTCAGATGCCTGTCAAATGCCTGCCGCGAGCCGGTCGGCGATAGCGGTCAATGCGGCTTCGGCACGGCTGCCATCGGGGCCGCCCGCCTGCGCCATATCGGGACGTCCGCCGCCGCCGCCGCCGCCCAACGCCTCGGCGCCCGCTTTCACCAGTTCCACGGCGCTGTAATTCTTCGTCAGATCGTCGGTCACGCCGACGACGATGCCGGCCTTGCCTTCGTCGGTGACGCCGATGATAGCGACCACCCCCGAGCCAATCTGACGCTTGCCGTCATCGACAAGACCGCGCAAATCCTTTGGCGGAATGCCGCGAACCGTGCGCGCCATGAGCTTGACCTTGCCGACCTCGCGGATCGTGCCGGCCGCGGCCTGCGCCGAGCCATTGCCGCCGCTTCCAAGCGCAATCGCCTTGCGCGCCTCTGTCAGCTCCCGTTCAAGACGCCGTTTTTCCTCGACCAGCCCCGCAAGCCGTGCCGGCAATTCTTCCGGCTTTGCCTTGAGAGCGACGGCTGCCGCCTTGAGAAGGGCGTCTTGTTCGCTGAGATACCGCCGCGCCGTGTTCCCCGTAAGGGCTTCGATGCGGCGAATGCCTGCCGCGACCGCGCTTTCCGATACGATCTTCACCAAGCCGATATCGCCGGTGCGCGCCACATGGGTTCCGCCGCAAAGCTCGACGGAATAGGCGTTGCCTGCTTTGGCGCCGTCCCGCGCCATTCCCATGGACACGACGCGAACTTCATCGCCATATTTCTCGCCGAACAGCGCCATCGCTCCGGACGCGGCGGCATCGTCGATCGCCATCAGCCGGGTCGTGACGCCTTCATTCTGAAGGATCATCCGATTGGCGATCTCCTCGACCGCATGGATTTCCTCCTGCGTCATCGGCTTGGGATGCGAAAAATCGAAACGCAGCCTTCCCGGCTCGACCAGCGAGCCCTTTTGCGCCACATGCGTGCCCAGCACCTGCCGTAGGGCCTCATGCAGCAGATGGGTGGCCGAATGGTTGGCTCGGATCGCGGTGCGCCGCTCGTGATCGACCTCCAGTTCCACCGCATCGCCGGACTTCAGCGGGCCTCGATCCAGCACGCCATGATGGACGATGAGATCGCCCAGCTTCTTGTCGGTATTGCGGACCAGGAAAACCGCGCCTTTGGGACCTCGAATGATGCCTTCATCCCCGACCTGTCCGCCGGACATGCCGTAAAACGGCGTCTGGTTGATGATGAGAGAGGCCTCATCGCCCTTGCGGAGCTGCTTGACCTCCTTGCCGGCTTTGATGATGGCGAGAATCTGCCCGGTGGTGTCCTCCGCCGCGTAGCCAAGGAATTCGGTCGCACCGAGCCGCTCTTTCACGTCGAACCAGATTTTCTCGGTCGCAGCTTCGCCTGAGCCGGTCCAGTTCTTGCGGGCCTCGGCTTTCTGCCGGCTCATCGCGGCGTCGAAGCCGGGCAGATCGACCCCGAGTCCCCGCGCCTTCAGCGCGTCCTGGGTGAGGTCGAGGGGGAAACCGTACGTGTCGTAGAGCTTGAAGGCGACGTCGCCGGCCAGGGATTGGCCTGTTTCCAGGCCTGCTGACGCTTCGTCGAGCAGAATGAGGCCGCGATCAAGCGTGCGGCGGAAGCGGGTTTCCTCCATCCGCAGCGTTTCGGTAATCAGCGCCTCGGCGCGGATCAACTCAGGATAGGCCTGCCCCATTTCGCCGATGAGCGCCGGAACGAGACGCCAGATCAGCGGCTCCTTGGCCCCCAGCAGCGTACCGTGGCGCATGGCGCGGCGCATGATGCGGCGCAGAACATAGCCGCGCCCCTCATTGGAGGGCAGCACACCATCGGCGATGAGAAAGCTGCAGGCGCGCAGATGATCGGCGATGACGCGGTGGCTCACCTTGTGAACGCCGTCGGCCGCCACGCCGGTCGCCTCGACCGAGGCGCGGATCAGCGCGCGGAACAGATCGATGTCGTAATTGTCGGTGACCCCTTGCGCGATCGCGGTGATGCGCTCAAGCCCCATGCCGGTGTCGATCGAAGGTTTCGGCAGTTCGACCCGCGTCGTCTCGTCGATCTGCTCGAACTGCATGAACACCAGATTCCAGAATTCGAGGAACCGGTCGCCGTCCTCGTCCGGAGAGCCGGGCGGGCCGCCTTTGACCGTCTCGCCTTGGTCGTAGAAAAGCTCGGAGCAATAGCCGCAGGGGCCGACAGGTCCCATAGCCCATAAATTATCGAGGTGGCCGACGATCCGCTCATCGGGAAGCCCGGCGATCTTGCGCCAAAGCGCGCGAGCCTCTTCGTCCGACGGATAGACGGTGACCCAGATCCGCTCTTTCGCAAGCCCCATCGTCTTGGTGACGAATTGCCACGCCAGTTCGATCGCGACATCCTTGAAATAGTCGCCGAAGGAAAAATTCCCCAGCATTTCGAAAAATGTGTGGTGGCGGGCGGTATAGCCGACATTGTCGAGATCATTGTGCTTGCCGCCGGCGCGCACGCATTTCTGTGCCGTCACCGCCCGGCTGTAGGGCCGCTTTTCCAGGCCGGTAAACACGTTCTTGAATTGGACCATGCCGGCATTGGTGAACATCAATGTCGGGTCGTTACGCGGCACGAGCGGGCTCGACGGAACGATTTCATGGCCGTTAAGCTTGAAATACTCCAGGAACGCCGACCGTATCTCATTAATTCGATTCATTAAATTGATCCACGTCGCTCAGCCAGAGCACATGCTCCGCGCCACAGGCTTGCCCTCGGCCCCTATCGGCAAAACCGTGACCCGCAAGAGAAACTTTGGCGAAATTAGGTATGCTTTGTCTAGCCCCGCCCGGGCTGGCTGTCCAGCGACAGCCGCTCTTTGCCCGCAGCGAATGCGGCGAGGGCCTCGGGCATGACTGCCTGATTTGCCGTCTGCGCGGGCACACTGACCATTCATCGTTTCAACGGTCACCGCGCCAGCGCCTGCTTCCGAGCCTGCCAAACCCGGCATTCACGCCCTAATGACCGATGCTTTAGCCGGTTTTCTTCGGCGTCATCCGCTGCTTGGCGTTGTCCTCATCGGGGAGCGGCTCGTATTCTTCTTCCGGTTCGACCTCGCCCAGGATCCGCTCGGCGATCAGCCCCGCATTCTGGCGGATCGCATTTTCGATCTTTTGCGAAATCTCAGGGTTCTGCTTCAGAAAGGCCTTGGCGTTTTCGCGGCCCTGGCCGACACGCTGGCCCTCATAGGAAAACCATGAGCCCGACTTCTCCAGAACTCCGGCCTTGACGCCGAGATCGACGATCTCGCCCTCCTTGGAGATGCCCTCGCCATACATGATGTCGAACTCGATCTGCTTAAAGGGCGGGGCGATCTTGTTCTTCACCACCTTGACGCGGGTCTGGTTGCCGGTGACTTCCTCGCGTTCCTTGATCTGGCCGATGCGGCGAATGTCGAGGCGCACCGAGGCGTAGAATTTCAGCGCATTGCCGCCGGTCGTCGTCTCCGGATTGCCGAACATCACTCCGATCTTCATGCGGATCTGATTGATGAAAATGACGATGGTGTTGGATTTGGAAATCGAGCCGGTGAGCTTCCGCAGCGCCTGGCTCATCAGCCGCGCCTGCATGCCGGGCAGCACGTCGCCCATCTCGCCTTCGATCTCGGCCTTGGGGGTCAGGGCCGCAACCGAATCGATGACGATCACGTCGACGGCGCCGGAGCGGATCAGCGTATCGGTGATTTCCAGCGCCTGCTCGCCATTATCGGGCTGAGAAAAGACCAGTTCGTCCAGCCTGACCCCCAGCTTGCGCGCATAGATCGTATCGAGCGCATGCTCGGCGTCGACGAAACCGCAAATGCCGCCCTTTTTCTGCGCCTCGGCGATGACATGCAGAGCCAGCGTCGTCTTGCCCGATGATTCAGGCCCGAAAATCTCGATCACACGGCCGCGCGGCAGCCCGCCGATACCGAGCGCGATATCGAGCCCCAGCGACCCTGTCGGAATCGACTCGATTCCGGCCGGCGCTTCATTCTTGCCGAGCCGCATGATCGAGCCTTTGCCGAAATTCTTTTCGATCTGGCCCAGCGCGGCCTCAAGCGCCTTATGCTTATCCATATCAGCCCCCTCTACGAGGCGCAGATCCGCCTTCGCCATCTTCATTCTCCGTTATTTCATATCGCCGTTCGCAATGCAATCTTAAGGAAGTGTACACATTTTGTTCCTTATCGCAAGCAGGCAAAACAACTTACATTCCGAATTTATACTGATACGGACGGTAAAACTACTGAGCGAGCTAACCTGACTTGACCCCCGGCCGGGCCTAACCGTCCAATGTCTCCTTCACCGCCGCGGCAAGCTTTTTCAGCGAGAACGGCTTGGGAAGGAAGGTGAAGGTTTCGTCTTCGTCGAGATTGTTGCGGAATGCCTCCTCCGCATAACCGGAGATAAAGATGATTTTGATTTGCGGATTGGCCTTGCGCAGATGTTTCAGCAGCGTCGGCCCGTCCATTTCCGGCATCACCACGTCGCTGACCACCAGATCGACATCGCCGCCGCGCTCATTCATCACGTCGAGCGCCTGCACGCCGCTTGCCGCCTCCAGCACCGTATAGCCGCGCGTCGCGAGCGCCCGGGCGGCAAAGCTGCGCACCGCGTCCTCGTCCTCCACCAGCAGCACGGTCGCCGAACCGGTCAGATCGCGCGCGGCTTCCTTTTTGGCCGGCTTTTCGGAAATCTCGGGCGCTGCAACCGCTTCTTCGCAGCGCGGCAGATAGATGCGGAAGATCGTGCCGCTGCCGACCTCGCTCTCGGCAAATATATAGCCGCCGGTCTGTTTGACAATGCCATAGACGGTAGAAAGGCCGAGCCCAGTGCCCTTGCCTACCTCCTTGGTGGAGAAGAACGGCTCGAAAATCTTGTCCATCACCTCGGGCGGAATGCCGCTGCCGTTATCGCTGACCTCGCAGAGCACATATTCGCCCGGCTCCATCCCGGCATGGCCCAGCTTGGCCGATTCCCGCTCGCTGACATTGGCCGTGCGGATCGTCAATTCGCCGCCAGCCGGCATCGCATCGCGGGCATTCACCGCCAGGTTGATGATCACCTGCTGAAACTGCGTCGGATCGACCTTGATGAACCACAGATCGCGGCCATGCACGACGCGCGCCTTCACCTTCTCGCCCAGAAGCTGGTCCAGCAGGATCATCAGGTCCTCAAGCGCGTCGGTCAGCGACATCACCTGCGGCCGCAGCGTCTGCTTGCGCGAGAACGCCAGAAGGTGACGCACCAGCCCCGCCGCGCGATTGGCGTTGTTCTTGATATTCATCAGATCGGCGAAGGACGGGTCGCTCGGCCGGTGATTGGCGAGCAGCAGGTCGGAAAAGCCGATGATCGCCGTCAGCACATTGTTGAAATCATGCGCGATGCCGCCCGCGAGCTGGCCGATCGCCTGCATCTTCTGGCTCTGCGCGATCTGCTCCTCCAGCATCTGCTGCTCGGAGGTGTCGATGCCGAACACCAGCGCCGCCTCGCCGGACTGCGTGGCGCCGGGAACCGGACTGAACAGCAGGCGGCCATTGCGCTTGCTCTCGGCGGCGCGGATGTCGACGGGCGGGATGGCCACTTTGCGCGCCGCCGCCTTCTCCATCGCCTGCTGCACGCGCTCGCGCATCGGTGCCTCGACAAGCTCGAAGATGCTTGCGTGATCGAGGCTCTTCACCGTGCCGAAAAATCGGCCGAACGCCGGATTGCTGCCGGTGATGCGTGCCGTCGGCGGCGACGGCGGCGATCGCCACGGGAGCCGATTTCAGAAAGCTCAGCAGCCTGTGCGCGTCGCTCATGCCCGGTGCGGCGTCCAGATGCGGATCACGCTCCTGCACCGCGCCGAAAAATGCGGCGTCTTCACCCTCCTGGGTCGCCTTTGTGGCGGGTCAGCAGCACCGAAACGGGCAAGGCCGTGCCGTCGCGCTTGACCAGATCGAAGGAGACGTTGACCGGCGCATCCCCCATCTTGCTCGGCGACAGCAGGGCGGCGGCCTGTTCCGGGAAAATCGTCGACAGCGTGTGCTGGGTCAGCTTTTCGCGGTCGCCCAGATCGACCCAGCTCCGCAGCGTCGCATTGACGAATTTGATCGAGCCATCCGCGCCCGCGAGGAAGATGCCCACCGGGAGCGCGTCCAAGCAGCTTGCGATATTCGCGGATATTGTGCGCCATGAGCATGTCCTGCTCGCGGCGGGCGCTGACATCGCTGACCTCCCACAGGGACAGCGCGTCGCTCCCGCTTGCGTCCTTCGGGCCGCTCACCCGCTTGACGCAGGCCCTGAGCCAGCGCCCGGCGCCCGGAGAGCCGAGCGCCTGGAATTCCTCATGCGCGGTCTCGCCCCGCCGTGCCGCGCGGATCAGCCGGAACAGCGGCTCCGATCCGCCGAACTGGCGGACCAGCGCCGATTCGACGCTGAGCGGCGCGAGGTCGGCCGCCCCCGTCAGCTGCCGATACACCGGATTGGCATAGATGATGGTGCCGTCCTTGCCGTAAGCGCAATGCCGTGGCTGGCATTCTCCGCGTAGAGCGGCGACAGGTCGGGCGAAGCCGGTCCCACACGCATGCCGAAATGCAGAAATCCCGCGGCCGAGGCGAACAGCGCCGCGACGCCGACGGCGGCGAACAGGGCAAACAGCGCCATGATGAGCGCGCCGGCCTCTTGCTGAAGCAGGATGGCGAGGCAGGCGGCGCCGCTCAGTGCCGCCGCCAAACCGAGCAACCGCCGTAGCGGCACGCGATCCGTCTGCGTCCGGTTCAGGAATTGCGCTGAGGCTTGCGTGGTGCTGCGGCTTGGATTCATGGACGGCACCTTAACCGATTCTTGTCTTCCGCTCCGATTTCCGTCCACCGGACCGGCCGAAATGAACAAGAGTGCGGCACAGGCTGGAGAACAGCTTTCCCCATGATCGAACTTAGCAGTTAAATTTATCGCAAAGAGAGGCTATACCGACTATTGGGAGCCGGAGGCCGAGCGCTGCCGGCTAAGGGGGAGACGCGTCGCGCAAGGCTCAGCGAGGAGCTATGGCGCGGCTTTGCGTTGGGAAAGGCCGACATCATGTCCGACAGCCTCATCTATATCGTCGCCATAACGCTGCTGATCGCGCTGGCGGGCCTCGCGATCTGGATTGCGCGCCAGAGCCTCGGGCTTTGGGGGCATGCCGCTGTTTCAGAACCGGCCCAAGCGCGTCGGCCTGGTCGAGTCCACCTCGCTGGACGGGCGCCGGCGCCTCGTGCTGGTCCGCAGGGACAATGTCGAGCACCTGATCATGACCGGCGGGCCGGTCGACGTGGTGATCGAAACCGGGATTCCCATGATGATGATGCGCGGTGCGAACGGCTTGCATGAGCCCCAGGCGCGGACCACGCCCTCCATGAGCGGCGATGCGGTCTATCACTCCGAAGACGTGCCACTCATCCTGCGTCACGATCAGCCGAACTGAGGCCGCTGACGTGTCCTGTCGTCCAGGACCGGCGGCATGGAACCGGTGCTTGCGGCGCGGATTGCCGCTCGCCGCCGCTGTCCTCTTCTCGGCCGCGGCCGCGCAGGACGGCGTACCCAGCCCGCCAGCCGACGCTCAGCAGCCGGCCGTAAGCCGTGATGCGGCGGTGCCGGCAACCGTCGCCGGACCGATCGAACACTGGAACGATGCGCTTGGCCGCGTGGAAGCCGCGCTCGCCGGACCGGACGTCGCGGAAGAAGCGCTCGACCGGATTCGCACCGAACTGAAACGCATACGGTCCGAAATCGGCGCCACGATCGCCGCGCAGCGTCTGCGCCTGCCGGAAATCGAGGCCCGGACTCGCGCGCTCGGCGAGACGCCGAAGGCCAGCGAACCGCCGGAACCGGCTGCCGTCACCGAACAGCGCGCCCAGCTCAGGAAAGCCCTGGGCGAAATCACCGGCACCCTCAAGGCGGCCGAAGAGGCTGAGCTGCGCGCGGACCTGCTCGAGCGCCAGGGCGAGCCAGATGCGGCGCGGCGTATTCGAGCAGCGGATTCTCGATCGCGGGAAAAGCCCCCTGTCGCCATCGCTGTGGGCCGATATCGCCAGGGATGCGCCGGACGGGCTGCATCGCATCGCCGATGGGCTTGGCCGCTGGTGGCAGGCCATGGCGGACAAAAGCCTGTTCGTCACATTGGTCATTGCCGCGATGCTGCTCTGGGCCGTCCTCTCCATGGCCGGCAATCGCGGCATCGTGCGCTACCGGCGATGGGAGCGCTCCGCAACCGCCAACCCCCTGGCGGCGCGCCGCATCGGCCGGTCGGGTGATCATGTTGCGGGCGCTGCCCACCGTGATTGCGGGCGCGTGTCTCGATCTTGGTCTCGCCGCATTCGGGCTGCTGTCCGAGGTCTCCGAGCGGCTTGTCACCGCGGCGTTGGCCAGCCTGGCCATCGTGGCAACCGTGCAGGCGGTGACCAAGACCGCGCTGGCGATCAACCGGCCGCATTGGCGCCTGCTCCAGCTTTCCGATACCGCCGCGCGTAAGCTTTACACGCGGCTGATGGCGCTCGCGGCGCTTTACGGCCTGGACTTCTTCCTCAGCAGCCTCAATCAGGCTGTGCTGATGGCCGAGTCCGTCAGAACCGGGCAAAGCTTCATCTCCAGCGTATTATTCGCCGCACTCATCATCTCCATCCTGCGCATCCGCGAACGCGATCCACGCCGGCCTGCGCGAACGCCCGATCGGTCCCGGCTATCTGCGTCTGCCCTTGTGGTTGATCGCGCTCGCCATTCTCGGCGCGGCGCTCATCGGCTATGTGGTGCTGGCGCGCTTTATTGCAGGACAGCTCATCGTCGCCAGCACCATCGTGATCATCGCCTATCTGCTCATCATTTCCGTGACCGCGTTCGGCGAAGGCGTCAGCGACGCCAAAACCCCCGGCGGGCGCTGGCTGCGCGATGCGGCAGACCTGGACGAACATCGCCGCGAGCAGATTGCCCTGCCGATCACCCTCCTCCTGAAAGCGGCGATCGTGATCGGTGCCGTTCCGTTCCTGCTGCTGCTCTGGGGCTTCGACTGGCACGACATATCCGGCTTGTTCCACCAGATCCTATTCGGGTTCGAGATCGGCGGGGTGAAGATTTCCATCACCGCCTTGATCGCGGCGCTGGTCATCTTCTTTCTCGGCTATGTCGCGGCGAAACTCTTGCAGGCCTGGTTGGACCGCTCGGTGCTGGAACCGGCGGGAGTGGACCCGGGCGTACGCGACAGCATCCGCACCGGGGTCGGATATGTCGGCGTGGCGGTCGCGGCGCTGCTGGCCATCTCTTATGCGGGGCTCGATTTTTCCAGCCTGGCGATCGTCGCGGGCGCGTTGTCGGTTGGCATCGGCTTCGGCCTGCAAAGCGTCGTCAACAATTTCGTCTCGGGCCTCATCCTGCTCGCCGAACGCCCGATCAAATTGGGCGATTGGATCATCGTTGGCGGGCATGAAGGCATCGTGCGCCGGATCAGCGTCCGTTCGACGGAAATCGAGACCTTCGACCGCGCCAACGTCATCGTGCCGAACTCGATGCTCATTTCCGATATGGTGAAGAACTGGACGCTGCATAATAGCACGGGCCGCGTTCCGGTCCCGGTCGGCGTGCATTATTCCAGCGATCCGGAGCAGGTGCGCGAGATTCTCCTGGATGTGGCGCGCCAGCATCCGCAGGTGCTGGCCAATCCCGAACCCGTCGTGCTTTTCGAGGATTTCGGCGCCAGCGCGCTGAATTTCATTCTCTTCGTCTACCTCATCAATGTGAACCGCTCCTTTGCGGTGCGCACCGACCTGCGCATCGCCATTCTCAAAGCATTCAGAAATCATGGGATAGAAATTCCCTATCCGCAGACCGACGTGCATCTGCGCGATCTCGACTGGGCCAGGCACGCGCTGGCCGAGCGGATCGCCAAGCCGGCGGCTGGGGAGCCGATGGGCGTCAGGGACTATAAATCCGAAAGCCATGCGCCTGGCGACAGTGACAGCGACAACGGGAGCTAGCGCACGGTCGGCGTGCCCTGGCTCTAGAGCATTTTCCAGCAAAGTGGACGCCGGTTTGCGTCGAGAAAATGCGACAAAACAAAGAATTAGAGCCGCGCTCCGATTCAATCGGAGCGGAAAAGGCTCTAGCATCGGCGCGGGGCGTGACTATGGAATTCATCTTTGGCCTGATCCTGATCGTCTTCGTCCTCGGCCCCTATGTGGTTGGCGCCTGGGCGCATATCCGAGCGGGCCGGCTGGAGCGCACCGCGCGTCTGTGGCAGTGGCGCTTCGATGATCTGACCGCCGCGTCCGGCGCCCAGGCCGAAGAGATCGCCGGGCTGCGCCGTGAATTGGCGGCCCTTCGCGGCGACGTTCCGGCCACGGACGCCACCTTTACCGAACCCGACGCCACGGCGATAGAGCCCGCGCCGGCCGATCTGCCCCCCGAAGCATTCCCCGGGCCGCCGCCCGAGACCAGCACTACCCCCGCGCCGCCCGGCCTTCGCGCCCGGCTCTGGGGCGAGGGCGGGCTGGAGCGCCAGTTCGGCGCCGTGCTGCCGGTGTGGATCGGCGGCATCGCCATAGCGTTTGCGGGTTTCTTCCTCGTCAAATATTCGATCGAGAACGATCTTGTCGGCCCGCATCTGCGCGTCACGCTGGGCGGCCTTCTCGGCGTCGCGCTGCTCGTCTCAGCCCGATGGATCGGCGCGCGGGCCGGAGCGTTCGGCGGGCACCGCATCGCCCAGGCGCTGGCCGGATCGGGCATCGCGGTTCTCTACCTGTCGGCCTATGCGGCAACAGCTCTTTACGGGCTGCTGCCGCCGCTGCTCGGCTTCGCGGCGATGGCGGTGACGACGGCGATCGCGGTGGTCCTGGCGCTGCGGCACGGGCCCCCGATCGCGCTGCTCGGTATGGTCGGCGGCTTCCTCACCCCGGCGCTCATCACCTCGGGCAACCCGTCGGCCTTCCTGTTCTTCAGCTATCTCTATTTCGTCTTCGCCGCGCTGATGATCGTCATCCGGCGCCAGGGCTGGTGGCTGATGACCTTCCCGGCGCTGCTATTCGCCTTCGGATGGGTGCTGGCCTGGATCTTCTCCGGGCAGATGAAAAGCGGCGAAACCCTTTGGATCGGCGTCTTCCTCGTCGCGGTCGCGGGAACCATCGTCGGCGCGTCGCGGGCGCGCTATGCGCAGGAAACCGCCGCGATTGAGAGCTGGCGCGGGTTTTTCTCCTGGCGCAACCGCGCGCTCATTCTCAATGTCGTCAGCGTCGCGGGCGCCATGGCGCTGATGGCGGCGCTGGCCTTCAATACGACCTTCGGTCTGACCGACTGGGTGCTGTTCGCTACCCTGGCCGTGGGCGCGGTGGCGCTCGCCTTCTTCGACACGCCGCTCTACGGCTTTGCGCCCTGGGCAGCGATGGCGATCAACGCGGTGATGCTGGCCGGCTGGTATCCCGGCAGCGAGCGGGAATTCGCCGTGGCGGTCATCGCGTTCGGCGCGCTCTATGTGACCAGCGGCTTCCTGCTGGTGTCCAGCGCGGCGTTCCCGGTGCTCTGGGCCGGGCTGTCGGCTTCGTCAGCACTCGGCTATTTCCTGCTGGCCTATTTCCGGCTCACGCCTGCCGCACCGATCGCCCCGGCGCCCATCGCCATCGATGTGCCGCCCTCGCGCGAGCCGGTCGAGCCGCTAGTCGAAGCCGTCAAGCAGACCGCCGCTACGATCCCGCATGTCTGGGCAAGTCTGGCCATGGCGCTGGCGCTGATGTTCTTCGGCGCGGCGATGTGGGCGGCGCGCCGCCTGCCGGCCTCGCTCGCCAAGGAGCGCGTGCTGGCGATCTATGCGCTGGCGTGCAGCGCGTTCATCGCTCTCACCTTCTTTATCGAATTGCAGCGAGAGTTCCTCTCCGTCGCCATCGCCGCCGAGCTTCTGGCCGTCGCCTGGATCGCGACGAAGACGCAGATTCCCTCGCTGCGCATCGTCGCCGGGCTGCTGGGGCTGACATTCGCCTTTCTGCTGCTGCCGCAGATCGTGCTGCTGATCCAACTGGCCGCCTACAGCATCATCGGCGTGGAATGGCATTTGCAGGAGACCATCCCGATCGTGGACTACCCCAATTTCCAGCTCGCGCTGCCCGCGGGGCTGTTCCTGCTCGCGGCCCATACGTTGCGGCGCGGCGGCGACGGGCTGCTGGTGCGCACGCTGGAATTCGGCGCGCTCGCGCTCATCGCGCTGTGGGGATATTACACGACATCCAGACTGTTCCATCCGGGCGAGAATGTGCTGTTCGCGCGAGGGAGCGTCCTGGAGCGTGGCATGATCACCAATGTTCTGTTCGCCTATGGCGTGCTGTGCCTCTGGATCGGCCGCAATTTGAGGCGAAGCGCCTTCTTCCAGAGCGGGCTGCTGCTCGTTGCGATCGCACTGTTCCGCATCGTCTACTTCGACCTGGTCATGCAAAACCCGCTCTGGTCGCATGACGCCGTGGCGGGCCGATCGCCGTTCGACGCCCTGTCGCTCACCTTCCTGGTGCCGATCCTGTGGACTTTTCTCGCGGCGCGGGAGCTTCGCTCCGCGCAAAGCGCCTATCTGATCCGCTTTGCCAACATCGTTCGCCCGCTGATGCTGGTCTTCGCATTCGCCTGGATCAGCCTGGAAATCCGCAAGCTCTACCAGGGGCCGTATCTGGATGGTGCGGTGACGACGGATGCCGAGTTCTACAGCTATTCTGCCGCCTGGCTAGTCTTCAGCCTCGCTCTGCTGTTCTATGGAACGCTGAAGGGCAGCCATCTGCTCCGCTACGCCTCGCTCGCCTTGACGCTGCTGACGGTGACCAAGGTCTTCCTGCTCGACGCCGGCAGCCTCACCGGCCTTTACCGCGTCTTCTCCTTCCTGGGACTGGGTTTGAGCCTGCTGGCGATCAGCTATTTCTATAGCCGCTTCGTGTTCGGCGGAAGCGAGGCCGGCGGCGGCAACGGTTCAGCGCAAGCGCCGGACGCGCCGGCTGACGAAATGGCCTGATGGACGTTGGATACGGCCGAGCCGCGCTCCGAATTCAATCGGAGCGGAACGGCTCTAGATTTCTTTGTTTTCGCACGATTTTTCGGGAAAACCGGAGTCCACTTTTCCCGATCGTGCTCTAACGACGGTCCAGCGCGCCGAGGCGGGTGAGCGAGACGGCGTCGCCCAATTCGGCGGCCCGCCCATACCAGATCTTCGCCTTTTCCGGGTTCGGCTGAAGTCCGGCGGTGAAGACGCCCTTCAGATAAGCGGGATCGTAGGTTTCGGCGAGGGCGCGCGCGCCTTTGGCGCTGCCCCTCAGCGCAAGATCCTCATAGACAAGCCGTGCCGACGCGATATCGCCATTGCCCATAAGCGTGGCCCCGCGCTCCAGGCCGTCCGTCTCCTGCTCGGCGGATATCGTTGCGTTTGACGGCGATGGCGGCCGTTGCGCGGCCGGAGGCTGGCCGCCGGATGGAACAGGGACTTTCCGGCTGACCGGTCGCGACGGGCCCGCGATCCGGGAACCAGGCGGCACAAGCTCGACGATGAGGCTGCGTTGCGCGGCCGGCGGCGCCTTATTGCTCCGGAAATACAGCACCTCCAGCCTGATCGTCTTGACAAGGCCCGGCGGCGCGATGAGTTCGAGATCATCCAGATCGGAAACCGATGCGACCCAGGCATCCCCAAGCCGAAACCCGCGCGACAATTGCAGGGTTTCGGGAAAGGCACCGATTTTGATAAATCGGACGCCGCTGGTCGGCGTGGCGAGGTTGAGGGAAATCGGGGTTCCGGAAACCTCCGACACCCTCAACGCCGGAAGGTCCGCGCTCGTCGCCTGAGCCACCTGGACGCCATCGGGGTCATCGAGCGAGGCGCGCTCGAACGCGGCGCCCGGCGAAGCCAACCCGGCAATCAGAATGGCGCAAACGCCGATTACAGCCTTCATGCCGGCCCCCTGGGTTTCGGCGTGTCCGCATTCGGACACATGCGCGCGTCGAAGCAGGATGAGTCGGCGTCCCAACCCTAACACTGCTCAGTGTCAATCGCTTTGCATCGCGCAATTCGCAAGCTCATGCTCAAAATCCGCAAGCCGAAGACGCGATGGCTTGCCCCTGAAAAATTGCGCCCCCTTCCGACGCACACAGACGAGCGAAAATCGATCGGCGCTTCCGTCGGCCGGAAGCCGGCTTCGTCAGCGCCGCGACTGCTGTCCCCACCATTGCTGGAATTGAGCCCATAAATCCGCTCTCTCATCATCGCCCAGAGGTTCGGTCGAGCCCTTGGCGCGCGCAAATTCGTCTATGAACTTTCCGAAAGCTTGCTTCATCTGGTCGCTCGGCTCGGTGCTCCCGGTGGTTTCGGGCGTCTCCTTGCGCATCTTGTCCAACCATTGCTTCGCCGGCGCGAAGCGCGTCCAGCCGGGCACCTCGGCGGCCAAGTTCACATCGGCCCAGCCAGGGTGGCGCGGAGGTTTGGCGAATTTGCCGATATTGTCGAAGAACAGGTTGACGAAAGCAGTCATGCGCTGGAACCGCTCGGAGCCCGGAGGCCAGGAATAGGCCGCAAGCAGCACGCTGGTTGCGATGGTCGGCACGGTCTCACCCGCTGGTATCATCGCGGGGTAATCCTTGGCTTTCAACCTGGCGGGCAGATAGGTGGCGCGCAATGCGGCGAAGTTGCTTTTCGGCAGGCTCGCCTGGTCGATCGGGACGAAATGCAGATTGTCTTCCGGTCGGACGTTCTCGAACCCCTGAAGCGGCGGTTGGGCACCGCGCGCCGCGGCCGCAACCTCCCCGTTCTTGACCTTCTCCATAGCCAGGGCCGCGTCGTCGTAAACGATCTCCACCTTGATCTGAAGCGCCAGAAACAGGTTTTCGCACAACAGGGCGACCGTACTCATGGGTTTCAGGCAGCTGACTTTTTTGCCCTGCAAATCCTCCAGACTCTGAATGTCCTTCTTGGCGTAGAGGTGCAGCTCTGAGTTGAAAAGCTTGGTGACATACTGGATCCGCTGATTCAGGTCGCCGTAAGCGCGCGGATCGGTGCGTTTCAGATACGCCAGGATATCCTGGTCGACCACGCCCATATCGATGCCCTTCAGGTAGAGCATATCGAGAATATTCTGGCCGGCGCTGTTGCCGAGCACCGGAATGACACGAAGTGTATTGCCCGGGAGCTTGTCGAGAACGTTGCTGATGTCTTCGGCGAATTGCGTGTAGCCGTTCAGCCGGCCGGATCCCATGATCATCACAACATTTTCGTTCGCCTTGCGCCTGGCGGATTCATAGGCGCCGCTTTTGCCCGGCAACGGCTTGACACTCTGTGATATCGCAGCGCCGGAGAAGCAGAATAGGCCGCAAAGAAACGTTGCCAAAATGCAAGACGATATAGATTTCATTGTACGCCCCCAACCACCCAAAATATCCGCTCCGGAGATGAATACCGTATCGGCCATCTTATTTGCGCAGGTACGTAATTACATCGATACGGCGAAATGGGGCAAGTGAATTACTCCGTAGCGCCCGCAAGGAGAGCTCTGGCTGCACGGCAAAAGTATCCAACTTGTGCATTGAGGGAAAATTTGCCTTCATTACGCTCCACCGTACTGAAGCCAAGTCCATCATCGGGACAGACGATCTCGCCCCGGCGGCCTGCCCCACGATCTGCATGGCCGAGCCCGGCACATGTGGACTCCCGTTAAAAACTGATCTGTTTCAGCCATTTAGACTGTCATATAGTTTTGATCCCAGTGTCGTAAGACTTTCAGGCGCCATTGTTAACGTCCAGTTGGAGAGCGGGTATTGGGCCAGCTCTCCCTGTAACGCGCAAAATTCAAGGAGAGCATCCCGTGAATATTCGTTCCATAGCGCTCGCTGCCGCTTCGGCGGCGGCGTTTTCGCTCGCGGCAGCCGCCCCGGTCGGCGCGGCCGACATTTCCGGTGCCGGCGCTACCTTCCCGTATCCGATCTACGCCAAATGGGCGGACACCTATAAAAAGGAGACCGGCATCGGTCTCAATTATCAGTCGATCGGCTCCGGCGGCGGCATCAAGCAGATCAAGGCAAAGACCGTCACCTTCGGCGCCTCCGACGCGCCGCTCAAGGGCGCCGATCTCGACGAGACCGGCCTTGTGCAGTTCCCGATGGTGATGGGCGGCATCGTGCCGGTCGTCAATCTGGAAGGCATCAAGCCGGGTGAACTCGTCATCGACGGCCCCACGCTTGCCAAGATCTTCATGGGGGAGATCAAGACCTGGGACGACGCGGCGCTGAAGATGCTCAACCCGGATGCCAAGCTGCCCGGCGACGCCATCGCCGTGGTGCATCGCTCCGACGGTTCCGGCACCACCTTCAACTTCACCTACTATCTGGCCGATGTCAGCAGCGACTGGAAGTCCAAGGTCGGCAACAACACCTCGGTGGAATGGCCGGTCGGCATCGGCGCCAAGGGCAATGAGGGCGTCGCCAACAATGTCGCCAACACCAAGGGCGCGGTCGGTTATGTCGAATACGCCTACGCTTTGCAGAACAAGCTGACTTACACCAAAATGACGAATAAGGCGGGCAAGACCGTCGCCCCGACCTCCGAAGCGTTCCAGGCCGCGGCCGCAAACGCCGACTGGAAGTCGCAGCCTGGCTACGGCGTGATCCTCGCCAACCAGCCTGGCGATGCGTCCTGGCCGATGACTGCCGCCACCTGGATCTTGATGTACAAGACGCCAAAGGATCCGGAGGCGTCGGCCGCAGCGCTCAAGTTCTTCGGTTGGGCTTACGACAATGGCGACAAGATGGCCGATGCTCTCGATTACGTGCCGATGCCCGATAAGGTCGTAACGGACGTCAAGGCATATTGGGCCAGCGAGATCAAAACGAAGTAATATTGAATAAGAGGCGGGCGACACGAATATCTCGTCTGCCTCCAAATCCGCGCGGGCCGGGTCACCGCCCTGCCCGCACGGATTGCCGGGAATAGCATTTGTAGCGTTTCCGCGTTTGAAAAAAGGTTAGCCTGATGACCGACGCCTCCGTGGACGCGAAGTCCCTCATGCAAGGCGGTCTCTCGATGGATAGAGATGTTGCCGACAGGGCGAAAGTGGCGCGCGGCTTCCGTTTCGGCGACACGGCGTTTCGCTACCTGACCTATGCTGCCGCCCTTGCCGTGCTCGCCGTGCTCGGCGGTACGATCATTTCGCTCATCTACGGCGCCGCGCCTGCCTTTCGCGCCTTCGGTTTCGGTTTCTTCGTCACCGAATCCTGGAACCCGGTCACCGAGAAATTCGGTGCTCTGGCGCCGATCTACGGCACGGTGGTCACCTCCGCCCTCGCCATGATCGTCGCCGTCCCGATCGGCATCGGCATCGCGATTTTCCTGACCGAGCTGTGCCCACCGCAATTGCGCCGCCCGGTCGGCATCGCCATCGAGCTGCTCGCCGGCATCCCGAGCATCATCTACGGCATCTGGGGCCTGTTCATTCTTGCGCCCTTCCTGCAGCAATATGTCCAGCCCGCATTGATATCCGCCTTCGGCTCGATCCCTGTGCTTTCGACGCTGTTTTCCGGCCCGCCCTACGGCATCGGTGTGCTGACCGCCGCGCTGATCCTGGCGATCATGGTTCTCCCCTTCGTTGCCGCCGTGACCCGCGACGTGTTCGAGACAGTGCCTCCGATGCTCAAGGAGGCGGCTTACGGCCTCGGCTCCACGCGTTGGGAGGTCCTGCGAAACGTCATCATACCCTATACGCGGGTCGGCATCGTGGGTGGCTCGATGCTGGGTCTGGGCCGAGCGCTGGGCGAGACGATGGCGGTCACCTTCGTCATCGGCAACGCCCATCGCATTTCCGGATCGCTGCTGGCCCCCGGCACCACCATTTCGGCGACGATTGCCAATGAATTCACCGAGGCCGTCGGCGATGTCTACACATCGTCCCTGATCGCCCTCGGCCTCATCCTCTTCATGATCACCTTTATCGTTCTCGCCGCCGCGCGTATCATGTTGATGCGGCTCGAGAAGAAGAGCGGGAGTTGACGATGGTTCGTTCCGCTATCAACGCTGAAAATCCGTTCTACCGCCGACGCCGCGTGACCAGCAACGTTGCCATGACGATGAGCGTGGTCGCTGCATTTTTCGGCCTGGGCTGGCTCGCACTGATACTCGGCGCCCTGTTGTGGAAGGGATTTGGTGGTCTCTCGCTCCAGGTTTTCACTGAAATGACCCCGCCGCCGGGAAGCGCGGGCGGCCTTCTCAATCCGATCGTCGGCAGCTTGATGATGGTCGGCATGGGCCTCTTGGTCAGCGCCCCGATCGGCGTACTCGCGGGCACCTACCTTGCCGAATATGGGCGCTATTCGCGTCTGACGCCGGTCATCCGGTTTATCAACGACATCCTTCTGAGTGCGCCATCTATTGTCGTCGGCCTCTTCATCTATGAGATTACCGTCGTGCCTATGGGCCATTTCTCTGGCTGGGCGGGTATCCTGGCGCTGGCGGCTCTGTCGATACCGATCATGGTGCGCACCACCGAGGACATGCTTCTGCTTGTGCCGGGCGAATTGAGGGAAGCGGCGAGCGCGCTTGGAGCGCCGCGCTCCTATGTCATTCGAGCCGTCGCCTACAAGGCGGCGCGCGCCGGACTGATAACCGGCGTCTTGCTGGCGGTGGCCCGGATCAGCGGCGAGACGGCTCCCCTGCTGTTCACCGCGCTGAACAATCAGTTCTGGACCACCAACCTCAATCAGCCGATAGCCAGCTTGCCCGTCGTCATCTTCCAGTTTGCCCTGAGCCCTTATAAGGAATGGCAGGAACTGGCCTGGGTCGGCGCGCTCATCATCACATTATTCGTTCTGACGACCAGCATCGTCGCACGGTTGCTTGCGTCCTCAAGAGGGGTCAAATGACGCCAAAGGAAAACGGTTCCGACAAGCATGTGAAGGTCGAGATGCGCAATCTCGATTTCTTCTACGGGGACACACAGGCGCTGCACGGCGTCAACCTGCCGCTTTACGAAAAGAAGGTGACAGCCTTTATCGGCCCGTCCGGATGCGGCAAGTCCACCTTGCTGCGTGTTCTAAACCGGATGTACGACCTATATCCGCGCCAGCGCGCCGAGGGTGAAGTGCTGCTCGACGGCGAGAACATTCTTGCCGACGACCAGGACGTCAATCTGCTTCGCGCCCGCGTCGGCATGGTGTTTCAGAAGCCGACCCCTTTCCCTATGTCCATATACGACAACATCGCCTTCGGCATCCGCCTCTACGAGAAACTGCCCAAAGCCGATATGGACGAACGCATCCACACCAGCCTGCAACGTGCCGCCTTATGGAACGAGGTGAAGGATAAGCTGAACTCCAGCGGACTGAGCCTGTCGGGCGGCCAGCAGCAGCGGCTGTGCATCGCCCGCACCATCGCTTTGTGGCCCGAAGTCATCCTGCTGGACGAGCCGGCTTCGGCTCTCGACCCGATCTCGACCGCCAAGATCGAGGAAACGATCGACGCGCTGAAAGCCGAATACACCATTGCCATCGTCACCCACAACATGCAGCAGGCGGCGCGCGTATCGGACCATACAGCCTTCATGTATCTCGGGAATGTCGTCGAATTTGGCGAAACGCCGAACGTGTTTACCTCTCCGAAGGAAACGCAAACTCAGAACTATATCACAGGACGCTTCGGCTAAAGATTGAGCGCAGGCGACGAGGAAAACCCATCATGGTTGCGGAACATACGGTAACGGCATTCGAGGAAGAGCTGAAGCTGCTCGACAGCAAGCTTGCGGAAATGGGGGGCCTTGCCGAACAGCTTCTCGGCCGCGCCATCAACTCGCTGGAGCGCCGCGACCCGGATCTGGCGGCGCTCACGATCCGCCAGGACGAGCGCATCGACCAGCTTGAGCACGAGGTGGAGGATCTGGCCATTTCCATCATTGCCCGGCGGCAGCCGATGGCGGTCGATCTGCGCCAGATCATGACCGCGATCCGCGTGGCCGGCGATCTTGAACGCATCGGCGATCTAGGCAAGAATATCGCCAAACGGGCCACCGCGATCGCCGAGGAAAACCGTCCCAAGCAGCTGATGATCGGCATACGGCATATCGGCGATAAGGCGCTGGAGCAGCTCAAGGACGTTCTCGACGCCTATTCGCATCGGGATGCGGCCAAGGCACTCGCGGTGTGGCTGCGCGATGAGGAGCTCGACGCGATCTACAATTCCATTTTCCGCGAATTGCTGACCTATATGATGGAAGACCCTCGCAATATCGGTCTGTGCACGCATCTTCTGTTCGGCGCGAAAAACCTTGAGCGGATCGGCGATCACGCCACCAACATTGCCGAGATGACGCATTTCCTGGTTCACGGCAATCCGATAACGGAGCAGCGTCCCAAAGGTGATACGACCAGTTTCGCAATGCCCCTGTAAGGCGTGGTCAATCAAGCCGCGGCCGTCGATGAAAGCGCTTTGGCCATGACCGTAAAAATCCTCATCGTCGAGGATGCTGAGTCCTTGGCCCTGCTGTTGCGCTACAATTTCGAGGCGGAGGGATTCCAGGTCGCCGTCGCCTCGCGCGGCGACGAGGCAGAGCTTGCCGTCGCCGAAGACCCGCCGCATCTCATTGTGCTCGACTGGATGCTGCCGGGACTGTCGGGCCTGGAATTGTGCCGGCGCTGGCGCAGCGGACGCACCTCGCGCAACATTCCGATCATCATTCTGACGGCGCGCGGCGAGGAAGCCGACCGCATTCGCGGCCTTGCCGTCGGCGCCGACGATTATGTCGTCAAGCCGTTCTCGGTGCCCGAGTTGATGGCGCGGGTCAAAGCCATCCTGCGCCGCTCGAACCCGGACAAGATCGCCAGCGTGCTCGCGGTGGACGACATCCATCTCGACCGCGAGGCGTATGAAGTGTCCCGCAGCGGCCGCAAGCTGCGGCTCGGCCCGACCGAATTCCGCCTGCTCTTATTCATGATGGAAAGCCCCGGCCGGGTGTTCTCGCGCGCGCAGCTGCTCGATGGCGTCTGGGGCCTCGACGCCTATGTCGACGAGCGCACCGTCGATGTGCATATCGGCCGTTTGCGCAAGGCGATCAATCGCGGCCGCGAAAGAGACCCGATCCGCACGGTTCGCGGCGCTGGCTATGCGCTCGGAGAACGCGCCCAGCGCTGACCGCGCGCAGATCAGCCGCGAAAATCGTCCTCTCTGAGTTCAATCGGCATTCCGTGCGGCGTGCGGTTGGCGGCACGGTCCCAGGCGTCGCGATAGCGAGCAAGTGTCTCGCGCGCCGCGACGCCCTTCTCGGCGACCATGCGTTCGAGTGCGGCGAGCCAGTGGTGATAGTAGGTCTCGCCCGTGTCCGGATCGCCCGCCGCCTGCGCCGCCGATCTCTCGCCGAGCATCGCCGCCCATTCGCTCCAGGCGAACACGCCGGCATCATGCAGCGCCAGCGCCATGGCGAAGGCGTGCGCCTCCCAGGGTTCGCGGAAGACCGGACCGCCCGCATCTCGCGGAATGCCGGGATTGGCGTGGCTCGCGCGGCGCGTGCCTCCGGCTCACGCGGCGCCATCTCAGGCAGGCTCCAGATAGGGCTCGAACGCCTCGACCGAAACCTTCAAGGTCGGATCGGCGTCCGCGCCCCAAAGTTCGCGGGCATCGAAGCTCACCGTGTAGAGCCATTGCGGATTCGCCCTGGCCGGCCGCGACCGAATCGGGGAAGACGTGGTGCCGTGCAGACGCTCGACCACGCCCACGTGGCCGCGCACGTAGCGCGGCAGGCGTGTGTGTGTCTTCGGGTGGATGTTCTTCGTGCGCACGCGATCGCCGGGCTCGAACTTGGCAGGCGCCTGGGCGGGCCGGTGAAACGAGCCGCGTTGGATGACGTTTTCGATATCGGCCAATGTGAACGGGCCGCGGGCGGCTCTTTCCTGGCCGCAGCGCGTGCCCGGCGGCGATCTCGTCGGCGTCGATGAAGCCGCGCTCCATCAGCATCTTATCAATCCGCAGAAACCACTTCTCGTAATAGGAGCGTCAAATAGACATACGGCGGCAACATCTCGATGCCGTAGCGGCCGGTGTCGATGGTCCAGGCGCCGAAGACGCCGATGGCGCGGCTCATCGCCAGCACGCGGCCTTCCCAATGCTGCATGAAAGACCGGCTCGTTCGGCTCGGGCTCGACCTTGCCGAAGCCGTCCATGCCGCCCATGTCATGAATGCCGTCCATCAGGCCACCTCGCTCGGATTTTCGCCAGGCCGGTGCCGACCATGGAATCGCGCGTGACCAGCTTGGCGAGCCTGCTCCTCGCTCCAGCCCTCGGTTCCGGCGGGACGCATCGGCAGGACCAAGTAGCGGGTTTCGGCGGTCGAATCCCAGACGCGGATCTCGGTCTCCTCCGGCAGCGTCACGCCGAAATCGCCAGCACCGCGCGCGGCTCCTTCACGGCGCGCGAGCGATAGGCGAAGGACTTGTACCAGACCGGCGGCAGGCCAAGCACGTCCCACGGATAACAGGAGCACAGCGTGCAGACGATCATGTTGTGCGTTTGCGGCGTGTTCTCGACGGCGACCAGATGCTCGCCGACGTTTCCCCCTGTCGCGCAAACGTCGCAACCGCCTTGCTCGCATCCTCGAGCAGCGCCTGGCGGAAGGACCGGATCGCTCCAGGCCTTGGCGACCACCTGCGCGCCGATATGCGGACCGATCTTGGTTTCGTAAGCTCGACGATGCGGTCGAGCGCGGCCGTTTCGATATAGCCCTTCTCGACCAAGATGGTTTCCAGCGCGCGCACCCGGAGCTCGATGTCGGACAAATCGGATTGATCGTGATGATGATCGTGGTCGGTCATGGAGAGAATTTACCCGAAGGATCGGAGTGCTGCCTACAGCGTTGAGACAAGATTTCCAGAGCGCCAAAAGCGTGACCGGATCAGATGGAAGAGACCGCGCCTATCTCTGCCAAAATCCCCGTGAACACGGGGGATCGAGTAAACACTTGAGTAGTCGATAAATACTGGATCCCCGCCTGCGCGGACATTTCGAGA
>CAWIDT010000011.1:0-400812 GCA_963834945.1 uncultured Alphaproteobacteria bacterium
AGCAGCGCGCCCATGACACCAGCGGCGGCAAACACGCTGGCACACTCCCATTTGACGTTTCGCGCCAGCCCATGCTGAACGAGATTGCCGAGGGCGCTGAGGCCTACGGCGAGCGCGCCGGTTCCGATCGCAATATGCGGCTGCGATACGCCGACCACATAGACCAGCAGCGGCACAGCTAGAACTGAGCCTCCACCGCCGATGAGGCCGAGGATGAAACCGACCACTCCTCCCGAGCCGAGGGCGAGGATATCGGTCATCATTAGCGAGGCCTCGCCATCCGTTCGCGGCCCTTCAGGGTCGCCTCCCAGCAGACCGGCGGCCGGACACGCACCTTGTGCCACGCGGCCAGCCGCGAGGGATCCTCGCCGTCATGCTTCCAGTTCGGTAAGCTGGGCAGCCATCTGCCGCCATTGCCGAATTCACCGCAAAGATCCATGCTTTCCTCCCTGGCCGTCGCGGGCTGGCGAGCGGCGCGATCGGCAGCCCCGCGCCAGTCCGGCGTCCGAATGTCTCAGGCGATGCTCTTCTTACAGAAGTACCAGTCCACGCAATCGTAGCCTTCGCTCCTGCGGGCCTCGGCTCCTGCGACCGTTTGCGGCGGGGGCACGATGACGGCCTCGCCGGCTGCCAGCCCTCGGGGGTCGCCACCTTATTGGCTCAGGTCTGCAGCGCCTCGACCAGCCGCAGGAATTCCGCGACCGAGCGGCCGTTGGTCATCGGATAATAGACCATCGCCCGCAGCACGCCCTCCGGATCGATGATGAAGGTCGCCCGCACCGCCGAGGTGTCGCTCGCGCCCGGCTGGATCATGCCATAGGCATGGGCCACCTCCATCGAGAGGTCCTCGATGACGGGGAAGGGGATCTTGACGCCGAACTTCTCCTCGATGTTCCGCACCCAGGCGATATGCGAGAAAATGCTGTCGATGGACAGGCCGAGCAGCTCGCAGTTCGCGCCTTGAACTGCTCGTGATGCCGTGCGAAAGCCGATGAACTCGGTGGTGCAGACCGGCGTGAAATCCGCCGGATGCGAGAACAGCACCAGCCATTTGCCGCGGTAGTCTTCGAGCTGGCGCGGTCCATGCGTGGTGTTGGCCTTAAATACTGGCGCCGGGCGATTGAGTCCAGGCATGGCCGGAGCCGGCAGGGTTGCGATATCGTTCATTGTGTCTCCATTGCTCTGGCGGCTTGCGCTTCAGAGCGTGTTGACCGGCACCTTCAAGAAGCGGCTGCCGCTCTCGTCGGGCTCGGGAAGTTCCCCGCCCCGGATGTTCACCTGGATCGAGGGGATGATCAGATTGGGCATGCCCAGCGTTGCATCGCGCGCGGTGCGCATCGCGACGAATTCGTCCTCCGTGATGCCGTCGCGGACATGGATGTTGTTCGCCCGCTCCTCGGCGACGCTGGTCTCCCAGCGGATGTCACGGCCGCCGGGGGCGTAGTCGTGGCACATGAACAGGCGCATTTCGGGCGGTAGCGACAGCACTTTTTTGGTCGACCGATAGAGCACCCGGGCGTCGCCGCCGGGGAAATCGGCGCGGGCCGAGCCGCCGTCGGGCATGAACAGCGTGTCGCCGACAAAGGCGGCATTGCCGATCACATGCGTCATGCAGGCCGGCGTATGGCCGGGGGTGTGCATGGCGAAGGCGGTCATGGTGCCGATCGTGTAGGTGTCGCCGTCCTTGAACAGCCGGTCGAACTGGCTGCCGTCGCGCTGGAACTCGCGTGCCTTCGTTGAAGATCTTGCCGAATACCTCCTGCACGATCCTGATGTTCTCGCCGATGCCGAGCTTGCCGCCGAGCTTGCCCTGCAGATACGGCGCCGCCGAGAGATGGTCGGCATGGGCGTGGGTTTCGATCAGCCATTCCACGTGGAGGCCGTTCGCGGAGACGAAATCGACGATCCGGTCGGCGGAGTCATGGCGAGATGCGGCCCGCCGGATAGTCGATGTCCATCACGCTGTCGATGATCGCGCAGGCGCGGGAGGCCGGGTCCTTCACGACATAGGATATCGTGTTGGTCTCGGGGTCGAAGAAGCCTGTCACCTCCGGCTTGACCGACATGTCGATCGGATAGGCCGACATATCCTGCGGGAATGGCTCTGCCATGGTTTCCTCCATCGATATTCACGTGCGGGCAGGTGTGGCGTTACGGCCTTGGACGCGCCATGTAAAATTTGGCCCCTGCACAGCCGGTCATCAGCCCGGCTAGGAAAAGCAGCGGCTCAATGCGTCCAATGTGCCGGCACCGGGAGCAATCCGCCGGCGCGGAAGCCGCCCGCCCCATCCGATGCCGCATTCAATCGGTGTGAACGCGGTCATATCTGGTCCAGTCCATGCAGCTTACGCTTGTTTTGCCGCCACCGAGCAGGTGCGGAGCCCCAGGAGCGCGTAAGCCGGGCAAAAGCTGAAAACCGCCGTAGCGAGCGGAATAAGCCCCAACAGGCCCCACAGCGTTTTTGGCCCGACATACATCAGGCTGAGGATTGCCACTCCTACAATGACGCGCAACAGCCGATCGATCGTTCCAATATTGGCGGACATGCGAGTGCCTCCTTGCTTGTTCCAAAACGCGTGATGCGCCTCGGCCGTCTGTGAGTTAGCCACGGACGCGCAGACACCGCATTGACGTATCGCAAGCTGCATCAAGCTTCAGCTCAAGCGCTTCGGAGATGCGCAGCCCCGTGACGCTGAGCAAGCCCAGAAGACAATGAAAGACCCAAGGCCGCAATTGGGTCGACGGCCACGGAGTTGGCAGTTGCAACGCCGCGTCCAACAAGCCCCGCACGTCCTGCTCTGTGTACAGGTAGGCTCGGGTCGATCGATACGGCAAGAGCTCCGGCAGCCGAAATCTAGGTAAGCGGATCGGTGGCGGCATGCACAGTCTTCGCCTGCTGCACCCACTCCAGAGCGAGCCGTGTCGTGATGTGCCATCGATCCGCTTGGAGCCGGGCGGGCGCGGGCGCTATCGGAAAGGGCGGCGCCCATCCCTGGCGATGCGGCGGGCACTGTCTCCATGCCCGTCTGAACGCGAGGCCCCGCCGCCTGCACAAGCCGCCGGTCCGCAACGCGCAGGTGATGTTGAGATCGAAGCGAACATGGAAAGTGATTGCCAAGGGCCCTTGCTTTCATCGCTTGCCTTTGACGAGCGCGGCGATACGGGCGCGAACATCCTCCGGCTGCGCCTCGACCGCGGACAGCAATGCGCGGAGGGAACGCCGCGTTGTGTAAAGCTGATCCAGCAACGATAACACCACCGACATGCTGTCTTCCTCGATCCACAGCTCGTAATGGAGTTCGCAAATGAGCCGGACCCGGACGACATCGGATGCGTCGAAACGCAAACCGTCCCCATCCTGCTGCGGCAAAATCATCCGAGCTCGATCCAGCGCCGAAACGCGTCGGCCTCCAAGCTCCCGATTCGTTTCGATAAGCTCTTTCTCGCCGATCATGATTGCGCGCCCTGTTTCGCGCGGGGATCAGATGCGTGCTTGGCTTCCCACTCGGTGATGCACTGGATAAGGTCTTCATCAGGGTGGTCGGGAAGGACTACCTGAAGTTCGACGAGATGATCGCCCTTTCCACCTTTCGACGGCACGCCCTTGCCTCGTAGCCGCATGATCTTGCCGGTGTTCGACCCCTTTGGCACCGCGAGCGTTACGGGGCCCGACACGGTCCCGACGCGAACCTTTGCCCCGGCCAGCGCTTCGCCGGGTGTCCCGGGAAGCGTGGAGCGGATGTCGTTGCCTTCGCGCCGGAAGACCGGATGCGGCGTCACATGGATCTCGACCAGCGCGTCGCCAGGCTCACCGTCGCCAAAGCCCGGCTGCCCTTTCCCGCGCAGGCGCAGTGTTTGCCCGTCCTTCAGCCCAGCGGGATAGGAGTCCAGGGCCTTGCCATCGGGCTCAAATGCTATCGGTCCGGTCAATTCCTCAAAGCCGGAGATCACGTCGCACAGTTCCTCGTCGACGCCGCTTTGACGCAGGCGGCGGAACGTCCCGCTGGAGCTTGGAGCAGTTCGTCGATATTTTTGTCGGCGCCTTGCATCGCTGCCAGACGGCTTGCAATCTCGCATGAAAAGATATTCGCGGATGAGTGCCCGCAAGGTGCTGTGACTCCTCCCACTGTTCGGGCAGGTTTCCGGTCGGTGATGGAACGTCACCCCGCCTGCTAAGGAATTGAGCGGAACGCGCCAATGATATCCTCTGGCGGCGCATCATCGTTGATGCGCGTCAAATCGCCCTCAGCCCGGAGAGAAATTGCGCGTGGCCCTTGCCGCGCAGCCAGCGACATTCACACATTTGCATCTGGCCCCGATCACTTCGGTCCGGCGGCCCCGGATTGGCTCGGTGCAAACGGCCATTCCCAAATAATCCCCGCAATCCCCGCTGGCTAATGCATAAACTCGCCCTTGGCCATCAGGAGATGGTGCCGCTGATGATGCGCACCTTGCACCATGATGCCCATAAAGCCGAGCGCCTTGAGCTTCGTCACTTGCTTGGGTCGGTGCTAGTGACGATGAGCTTGACGCCGTTCAGCAGGTCTTCGGTTCTGGCGTTCCAGCCGATCCGGCCAAGTTCCTGCACATGCGCGGGGACCATCCGCTTGATCGCGTCGAGCGTGCGTCCCTGTCCGGTCACGGCGATTTCGACGCCGTCGTCGAGCGCGCGCTCGACCGCGGCGGCATGCAAGGCCACTTCGTTCATGTCGATCAGGTGCTCGCGCAGAGCGGCGATGTTCACCTTCGACCAGTCGGTCGCCGGGTCGGCGTCCAGGATTTGCACGATCTCCTGGATCGTGCCGAATGCCTCCTGTCCGGCCATGGTGGGCTGACGGGCTATTTCGTCTTCCATCGTCCCATGCGGTGGCATCTCGCCGTTCGAGCGATGTTGCCCCTGCATCATCTGGTCGTGCATCGCATCATGCATGCCGCCCGGCGACACCATTTGTTGCGTGTCGGGGCTGCCCGCATCCATTGGACCGTGCATTCTGGAGTTGCTGGGCGTTTCCGCGAGCACATAGGCGGTCGCGACAATAATCACTGCGCCGGCAAGCCCGGCTTTCCAAGACCATAAAGACATCGTCGACCTCATCAAGAGCTAAAGCGTGTCGATCATGGCTGGATATGCCACGATGGCGGACTTGCATATGATCCCGATCATATGGGCGCCTTTGACAGTCGAATTTTGCCCTTGAGACGCTCGATTTCGCCATCCGCCGCCATGTCGGCAAGTGTCCGGTAGAGCGCTTCATGCGTCAGCCCGAGTTCGGCCGCGAGATCCTTAAGCGTGCCGGGCAGCATTACCGTACGTCCATCCGCGCCGGCATTGACCATGAGATAATGCCGGACGCGATCACGGGCCGAATGAATATTGCGTTGTTCGAGGCGGGTGCGCAGGTTCATGACTTGGCTTGCGAGCATCGCCATGAAGGCTTGCGCCGCTGCGGAATTGCGCTTCGAATTCGGCCAGCACCATCGCTTTCGGATAAAGGCGCACAACCGCATCGGTTATCGCGATTGCGTCGCAGTGATAGGCGGATGCGAATAAGGGAGGCTTCGGCGAGCGTCTGCCCGGGCGCTGCGACCTGAAGAACGGCCTCGCGCCCTGCGCGATCAACGCGCACAAGCCGTATGTTGCCGGTCATCACCTCGTAAAGGCCGGCAGTCGGATGACCTGTGCGAAAGAGAACTTGCCCAACCTCAAGCGAGCGCTCAATGCCGGCATCTGCACGGTCCGCGTAAGCCAGTCCGCCATGCTCACCACCGCTTCCTCGACAAAAATCGGCTCCTGTCAAAAGCCGGTCGTGAACTCTAATTTAGGGCGCTGAGAATGTCTCTGACTGGCCCATCACGTCAGACGCTGACGGTCCGCTTCCTGGGCGCTTGGGACACGGCCGCAGGCGTGACGCCGATCCGCACATACGGTGCTGAATCGCGAGGATCGTCAGCAATGGCGTCTAAGCGGTCGCTGCGAGAAATGCGCTTGACGTAGTTGGGGCCAAGCACCGGGCGCCATACATGTTGCGGCCACATAGCAACACCGCGCCTGCGATCAGGCTGGCAGTCGTCATGCAACGCGTGAATTTCTCTCCTCTCATGGCCTGCTTCCTTGAAACGATACCAAATTGATTCAGGCAACCGGGGCCAGGCGTTTCGGCAATGGAGCGAGCTGACCGCCGCTGCCTGAGATAGCATTCTTGGCCGGCCATACTGGGCCGGCATTGATAATTGACAACATATACGAACATTCGTATATTCGGAAATATGAAAATACAGGCCGAACCCATGGAGGCGGCGGCGGATCGCGCCAGCGAGCTGCTGAAGGCGCTCGCCAACCGGCATCGACTGCTGATCATCTGCCAGCTGATCGACAAGGAGCGCTCGGTCGGCGATCTCGCCGAGCTGCTCGGCATCCGCGATTCGACGGTGTCGCAGCATCTGTCGCTGCTGCGGCGCGATCGCCTGGTCGCGGCGCGCCGGGACGGTCAGACCATCTGGTATTCGATTTCGAGCGATCCGGCGCGTGAGCTGATCAAGACGCTCTACGCATTGTTTTGCGATCCGGACGCGCTGCACAAAAAGGAGACGGGCCGATGATGGCCTTGCAGATTACACGCGCAAGCCTGGGCGTTGCGCTTTGGCTCGCCGCGACCATCCCGCTGCACATCGTAGCCGCGAACGCAGCTGAGGCGCTGGTCGTCGCACCCGCGCCGATCGCGGACAGCAAGGCCGTCTTCGCGACGGTGGAAAGCTCCAATGTGATCCCGGCGAGAGCGCGCATCGGCGGCACGCTGGCGCAATTGACGGTGAAGGAAGGCGACCACGTCGATCCCGAGCAGGTGGTCGCCACGGTCGGCGACGAAAAGCTTGTCCTGCAGATGAAATCGCTCGACGGTCAGATTGCTGCGCTCCAGGCGCAAGCGCAGCAGGCGCAGACCGACTTCGACCGTACGGAAGACCTGGTGGGACGCGGCACCATCCCCCGCACGCGCCTGGACGAAGCGCGCACCGCCCTGAACGTGGCGCAGAACACTTTGCGGTCGCGCATTGCCGAGCGCTCGGTCATTCAGCAGCAGCTGGACGAGGGCAAGGTGCTGGCGCCGGCCGCCGGACGCATCCTGAAAGTGCCGCTGACGGCGGGCGCGGTGCTGCTGCCCGGCGAGACCGTGGCGACCATCGCCGAAGGAGCTTATGTGCTCCGGCTGCGCGTGCCCGAGCGGCACGCGCGTTTTCTCAAACTCGGCGACACGGTGCGCATCGACGCCGCCGAACTAGGCCAGGAGGGCGCGCGCTTCGGCACCGTCCGCCTGATCTATCCGCAAATCGAGGATGGGCGTGTCGTAGTCGATGCCGCCGTCGAGGGGCTTGGCGATTATTTCGTCAGCGAGCGGCTGCGCGTGTGGGTATCGAGCGGCGAGCGACCGGCGATCGTCATTCCGTCCACCTTCGTCACCACCCGCTTCGGGGTGGATTATGTGCGCCTGGACGATGGCGGCCAAAGCGTCGATGTTCCCGTTCAGCGCGGACGCGACCTGCCCCGGCCGGATATGCCGGACGGGCTTGAAATTCTCTCCGGCCTTAAGGCTGGCGACCGGTTGGTGCGGCCATGAAGTTGGGTTTATCCGGACGGCTGACCCAGGCGACGATCCGTTCGCCGCTGACGCCGCTGTTTCTGCTGGCGGCGCTCGCCGTGGGGGTGATGGCGCTCATCGTTATTCCGCGCGAGGAAGAGCCGCAGATCAGCGTGCCGATGGTCGATATCCGCGTCAATGCGGACGGGCTGAAGGCGCCGGACGCGGTCGAGCTGGTGACCAAGCCGCTGGAAGCCATCGTCAAGGCGATCGACGGCGTCGAGCACGTCTACAGCCAAACCGAGGACGACCGGGTCATGGTGACGGCGCGCTTCCTGGTCGGCACCAGGGCAGACGACGCGATCCTGCGCGTGCATGAGAAGATCCGCGCCAATTTCGACCGCATCCCGGTCGGCATTCCCGAACCGCTGATCGTCGGGCGCGGCATCAACGACGTGGCCATCGTCGTGCTGACGCTTTCGCCCAAGCCGGCGGCTGCCTCCCGCTGGACGGACAAGGATTTGTATGAGGTTGCCGACAAGCTCCGCGCCGAGCTGATGAAGGTCGACAATGTCGGGCTCACCTATATTTCGGGCGGCAGTCCGCAGCAGATCAGGGTCGAGCCCGATCCGGAAAAGCTGGCGCTGTTCGGCGTCACGCTGCAACAGCTTGTCGCCAAGGTGCAAGGGGCGAACCGGTCGTTCCTGGCTGGGCAGGTGCGGGACGCGGGGCAGATGCGCGGCGTCGCCGCCGGTCAGACGCTGTCCGGCGTGCCCGATATCGGCCTGTTGCTGATTACAACGCGCGATGGGCGGCCGGTCTATGTGAAGGATGTGGCGTCGGTCGTCATCGGACCGAGCCCGCTCGAACACCGCGTCTGGAATGACGTCGCCGGGAGTGGCGGCGGATGGCAGCGCACACCGGCGGTGAGCGTCGCGCTGGCGAAGCGTGCCGGGGCGAATGCAGTAGTCGTCGCCGAGGACATTCTCGCGCGGCTCGAAACGCTCAAAGGCAAACTCGTGCCGGACGACGTCACCGTCACGGTGACGCGCGACTACGGCGAAACAGCCAATGACAAAGCCAACGAACTCCTCCTTCACCTGGCAATCGCGACAATCTCCATCGTGGTGCTGATCGCCATCGCCATTGGCTGGCGCGAGGCGGTGGTGACGCTCGTCGTTATCCCGACCACCATCCTCCTCACCCTCTTTGCCGCCAATCTGATGGGCTACACCATCAACCGGGTCAGCCTGTTCGCGCTGATCTTTTCCATCGGCATCCTGGTCGACGACGCCATCGTCGTGGTGGAGAACATCGCCCGGCATTGGGCCATGAACGATGGACGCTCGCGCCGGCAGGCGACCATCGAAGCGGTGGCCGAAGTCGGCAACCCGACCATCGTGGCGACACTCACCGTGGTCGCGGCGCTGTTGCCGATGCTGTTCGTGTCTGGACTGATGGGGCCGTACATGGCGCCGATCCCGGCGAATGCGTCGGCGGCGATGCTGTTTTCCTTCTTCGTCGCCATGGTCGTCGCGCCCTGGCTCATGCTGCGGCTCGCGCCGAAGGCGGAGGGGGCCGGCGGCGCGCATGCGGGCGGCGACGGCGGCGTGCTCGGCAGGCTCTATCGGCGCATCGCCACGCCGATCATCCGCTCGCGCCGGCGGGCATGGATTTTCCTGATCGTCGTCGGCGTGGCGACGCTCGCGGCGCTGATGCTGTTCGCGACCAAATCCGTGACCGTCAAGCTGCTGCCCTTCGACAACAAATCCGAGATCGCGGTGGTCCTCGATCTGCCGGAAGGAGCAAGCCTGGAAGACACCGAGCGGACCTTGTTCAGCGCCGCCGACATCGCCCGCGGCCTGCCCGAAATCCGGACCATCCAAACTTATGCCGGCACCGCCGCGCCGTTCAACTTCAACGGGCTGGTGCGCCATTATTATCTGCGCGAGGCGCCTGAACTCGGCGAATTGCAGGTCAATCTCGCCCCGCGCGGCGAACGCCAGCGCACCAGCCACGCCATCGCGCTCGACCTGCGCGAACGCCTCAGCGTGCTCAAGCTGCCCGAAGGGACCAGCCTCAAGGTCGTGGAGGTGCCACCCGGACCGCCCGTGCTTGCAACCCTGCTTGCCGAGATCTACGGCCCCGATCCCGAGACCCGCCGCGCCGTCATGGGCGAGATGAAGAAGATCTTCGCGTCCGTGCCGTTCATCGTCGATGTCGATGATTTCGTCGGCGCGAAGCGTCCGCGCCTCAGGCTGTCCATCGATCAGGACCGTTTGGAATTCTTCAAGGTGGAGCAACGCGACGTCTACGACACGATCCAGACGCTGCTCAGCGGCGTTTCGATCGGCTATTCGCATCGCGGCGAGGGGCGCAATCCCATCGAGATCGCCGTTCGCTTGCCGAAGCGCGCGCTGGCCTGGAACGAAGCGCTCGCCGCCACGCCCGTGCCGGCCAATACCGTGCCCGGCAGCAAGACCGTCGTCGAACTCGGCGAGGTTGTGCGCGCCACCGAGGAAGCAGGTTCGCCAACCATATTCCGCCGCGATGGGCGCTTCGCCGACATGGTCATGGCGGAGATGGCCGGCGCCTTCGAAGCGCCGATTTATGGGATGCTTGAAGTTGGCCGTCTGATCGACGCCCATGACTGGGGTGCGGTGCCAAAGCCCACCGTCAGCTTGCACGGACAGCCGGTCGATGAAGCCGCGCCGACCCTGCTCTGGGACGGCGAATGGGAAATCACCTATGTCACTTTCCGCGACATGGGCGCGGCGTTCGGTGCGGCGATCCTGGGCATTTACGTGCTGGTGGTGGCGCAGTTCGGCAGCTTCCGCCTGCCGCTCGTGATCCTGACCCCGATCCCGCTCACGCTCATCGGCATCCTTCTCGGCCATTGGCTGCTGGGTGCGCCCTTCACCGCCACTTCCATGATCGGATTCATCGCGCTTGCCGGCATCATCGTGCGCAATTCCATCCTGCTCGTGGATTTCGTCCGTCACGGCGCCGCGGTCGACAAGCCGCTCCGGGAGGTGCTGCTGGAAGCGGGCTCGGTGCGGTTCAAGCCCATCCTGCTGACGGCGCTTGCCGCCATGATCGGCGCGGCGACGATCCTGCTCGATCCGATTTTCCAGGGGCTGGCGATTTCGCTGCTGTTCGGCCTCGCCTCTTCGACATTGCTGACGGTTCTGGTGATCCCGGCGATTTACATCGCGCTGCGCGATAAGGATGCATCGGTCGTCGCGCGGGACGCCCCGAACGAATAGGAGGGGGGAATTGCCGTTGTACCGGCGCAACGCGCGGGCGTACTTTGATGGTCGGTTCGGGGACGTATATCGAGCTGACGGACTGGAACAGGGAGGAATGAAATCATGCGAAACCCGACAAGACGCTCGTTCCTATCCGCCGATGGTCGTGTTCTCGATCATTGGCGCGACGTTGATCCGGCGCATGGCTTGACGCGCCGGCACTTCCTTTACGGGAGCGGGGCCGCCACGGCCGCCGCCAGCCTCGGGGGGCTGGGGCTCCTTCGACCTCGGGGCGCGCAGGCCGCTGGCCTCGATCTTCCCGCCGAGCTCGCGGAAGGGACACGCGCCGAGGCCATTCTTGACGCGCTGCCAGGCAAGAAGCCGCTGATCAAGCTGAGTTACCGGCCGCCGAACTACGAGACGCCCATCGAATATTTTCGCACCGCGATCACGCCGAATGACGCGTTTTTCGTCCGCTATCACCTCTCGGACATTCCCGAGGTCGACGCCAAGAGCTGGAAACTGGCAATCGGCGGCGAAGGCGCGAGCGGCCAGACCGAGATCACGCTCGATGATCTCAAGGCGATGCCGAGCGTTGAGATCGTCGCCGTCAATCAGTGCTCCGGGAACCGGCGCGGCCTGTTCCAGCCGCACGTCACCGGTGTCGAATGGGGTTATGGCGCGATGGGCTGCGCACGCTGGAAAGGCGTCAAGCTCAAGGACCTGCTCGACAAGGTCGGCGTCAAAAAAGAGGCCGTCGAAGTCGCTTTCGGCGGCGCGGACGGTCCGGTCACGGACAAGACGCCCGACTTCGTCAAGAGTCTTCCGGTCTGGAAGGCGACGGACGAGAACACCCTGATCGCCTATGAGATGAACGGAGAGCCGCTGCCGCATTTCAATGGCTTCCCGGCGCGGCTCATCGTGCCAGGCTGGACCGGCACCTATTGGATGAAGCATCTGACCTCCGTCAACGTGCTGACCAAGCCGGAAAGCAGTTTCTGGATGGCGGCGGCCTACCGCATTCCGCTCGGCAAGTTTCCGGTCGTCGCCCGGTTCGTCTCGCAGGAGACGGCGGTCAACACGCCCATCACCGAGATGGTGGTGAACTCGCTGATCACCAGTCCGGCGCAAGGGGCGAGGGTGGAAGCGGGCTCATCGGTTGCGGTCAACGGCATAGCCTGGGACGGCGGCTATGGATTGCGGGCCGTGGAAATTTCGACCGATGGCGGCGAGGTGTGGCATGAGGCCAAGTTGGGCGAGGATCTGGGCCGGTTCGCCTTCCGGACCTTCAGCTTCCCCTTCACCCCGACAGGCAAGGGCAAGCAAAGCGTGATGGCGCGCGCCACCAACATGATCGGCCAGACGCAGACGGCGGAGCTCATTCAAAATCCCGCCGGCTACCATCACAACGTAATCCAGACCGTCACCTTCAATGTGGCGTAAGGGGGAAATCATGCGCACTCTTGCAATTGCCGTTCTGCTGGCCGCCGCGATGGCGGTCCCCGCTGGCGCCGAAGAACAGCCTGTGCAGCTCAAGGACGCTCCGGGCTTGGACAAAGTCGAGGCGAATTGCGCGGCGTGTCACAGCCTGGACTACGTGCAGATGAATTCTCCCTTTCCGAGCGCCAAGGTGTGGGATGCCACCGTCACGAAGATGATCAAGGCTTACGGCGCACCGATCGACGACGCCGACGCCAAAATCATCCAGGAGTACCTCAAAAAGAATTACGGGAGCTGAGATGCCTCGCCCCGCCTGGAGCGCAACGACAACGCGACGGAATACGCGGATGGATCATAGGCCGAGCACTCGACCCGGAAGCCGGGGTCGCGGCTCGGATTAAAAGAAGGTCGAGATTGCGACCGGTCACACGCGGCTCGGTTCTGCCGCTCGCTGAGTTTCAGCGCCTGGCGGATTTCCCAGCCGCGAGGGAGGCGATGCTCCGACGCATTAGCAGGCTGCTGAAAAACGCGGCGGCTGACGGCATCGTGCGAATATGATTTCTTCTTCGCCAATGATCATGGGGGCGAAGATGCGCGGATCGGACGAGCAGAACGGTGCTTTATTCAGCTATGTGAACCTGGAGGATCGGGTTCCGGCCCGGCATCCGCTGCGGCTCATCCGCGAGGTCGTCAATGCCGCCCTGGCCCGGCTCGATGGTACGTTCGACAAGCTCTACGCCGCGGACGGACGGCCCTCGATTGCGCCGGAACGGCTGCTTCGAGCGGCACTGATCCAGATCCTGTTCTCGATCCGGTCGGAGCGCCAGCTGATGGAGCAGATGCAGTACAATTTGCTGTTCCGCTGGTTCGTGGGGCTCAGCATCGACGATCCGGTGTGGGTGCCGACCGTGTTCAGCAAAAACCGCGACCGCCTGCTGACGACTGCCATCGCCCGCCAATTCCTCGCAGCGATCCTGGCGGACAAGGCGGTGGCGCCATTGCTTTCGGATGAGCATTTCTCCGTGGACGGGACATTGATCCAGGCCTGGGCGTCGATGAAAAGCTTCCAGTCCAAGCCGGCGGCTGGCACCGAGCCGCCGGCCGGCGGCGATGCAGGCCCTGGTCGGGACGGCGGCGCGTCTGCCCCTGAAGCGGCAGCCTGTGACGGCGAAGGTCCAAACCAGGATGGCGCTGCGCCAGCCGCCGAGCCGCCAGCGGCAGGCCGTAACGCCGCGGTGAATTTCCATGGCCAAAAGCGCTCGAACGAGACGCATGCCTCACGCACCGATCCTGAGGCGCGCCTCTATCGCAAGGGGCCGGGCAAGGAAGCAAAGCTCTGCTTCATGGGCCACGCCTTGATGGAGAACCGCAACGGCCTGGTGGTCGACGCCTGCCTTACCCAGGCTGATGGCCATGCGGAACGGGAAGCCGCGCTCGCCCTGATCGAGCCCCGCGCCGACCGACCGGGGCGCATCACCCTCGGCGCCGATAAGGGCTACGACGCGGAAGACTTCGTCAACGAACTGCGTTCCATGAATGTGACGCCACATGTGGCGGCGAAGATCACCGGCTCGGCCATCGATGGCCGCACCACCCGGCATGAGGGCTATGCGGTGAGCCAGCGCATCCGCAAGCGGATCGAGGAGGTCTTCGGCTGGGGCAAGACCGTCGGCCCACTCGCCCAGACCATGCTGCGCGGCGCCGAGCGTGTCGGCGCTCAGTTCACCTTCGCGGTGGCAGGTTACAATCTCGCCCGGCTGCCAAAGCTGCTCGCCGCATGATCAGGGCAAAAGCAACCCTGGCGAGCAAGGCCGACGCCGAAGGGGAAAACTGTTCCACTGGCGCCGCTTTTTCAGCGGCCTGTTAAGACCGGACACCTCGGTGCCGCCCGATCTGCGTCGAGCGGCATCATCATCCGTGAACCGCTAGCTGGTCCGGATCGGAATCTTCTTTTCACTATTGATCGCCTCGGCGGTCTTGGGAAGGCTGATCGTGAGCACGCCATTCTTGAAGTTTGCTTCGACTTTGCTCGGATCGACCCCGGCCGGCAGCGTGAAAGAGCGTTGGAATGAACCATAACGGCGTTCGGAGAAACGATAATTCTCGTTTTTCTCTTCCTTCTCCTGGCTCTTTTCGCCTTTGAGCGTCAGCATGCCATTGGCGACTTTGAGTTCGATCTTCTCGGGGTCGAGCCCCGGCAATTCAGCCGTGATCTGATATTGATTGTCCTTCTCAAGGATATCGACGACCGGCGACAGGGCCATGTGCGCCTCGCTGTGCCAGAACGGCTCGATATCACTCCCCGCACGCCCGACAGAGGACCGCCAGAAACGGCGCCTCACCGCGTCCATCGCTCGATCGAAATCCATAAGCAGACTATCAAGCGGGGGCCATTCGCGGAATGTATCCAGGCCGCGCCCTTCTTTCTTATCGGTCGTTGTCGGTACCTTTTTACTCGTGTCTTCCATCTCACTCTCCGTTAGCTACTCAATGGGCTAGAGTTAGTGCCGGGAAGAATGGCTTTAAAGAGCGCGGCTTCCTTTGACGCGCATCAAAGCGAGACGAGGATTAGGTCGAACGCCGCATTCTCGATCAATGCCCATTGATCGGAATAGGCACCCAGCCTGCCCTTTGTCAGAATAGGAGAGCAGTGAGACACACGATGATCCCCCTTGGCAGCGGCCGCGGATGCCGTTGCTTCGTCCGGCGCGCCCGCGTCACATCCTCGCGTGAGATCATTCCAGCGAGCTTGCTGACCGTGGCGATCTTCGATCGCGACCCTAAGCCCGGCGCACATCCGCCGTAAACACATAGCCCACGCCGCGCACCGTCTTGATCAGACGCGGCGCGTCGGCATCCGCCTCGATCTTGCGGCGCAGGCGGGCGACGAGATTGTCGATGCTGCGGTCGACCGGCGACCATTCGGCGCCCTTCAGCAGGTCCATGATGTTGTCACGGGAGAGCACCCGTCCTGGCCGCTGCACGAAAATATCGAGGAGGTTGAATTCCGCCGTGGTCAGCTCTTGCACCGCACCATCCGCCGTGCGCAATTCACGGCGCCTGCCGTCGAGCGCCCAGTGCTCGAATCGCATGACGTCGCGCTGTGCCTCCACCTCTATCGCCGCCGCCTTGGCCGCGTGATCCGCCGCTCCATCGTAGCGCCGCATCACGGCCCGCACGCGTGCCAGCACCTCGCGAAGGTGGAAGGGCTTGGTGATGTAGTCGTCGGCGCCAAGTTCCAGGCCGACCACCCGGTCGATCGTATCGCCCTTGCCGGAAATCATCACGATCGGCACATTGCGTTTTGCCCGCACGCGCCGCGCCAGCTCCAGCCCGTCTTCGCCGCCAAGGCCCAGATCGAGCGTGATCAGGCTGACCGGCTCATGATCCAGCACACGAAACAGATCCTCGCCATTGTGCGCCTCCGAGACGGCGTATCCCTCGCGTTCGAAGCATCGGCGCAGAAGCAGGCGCACCTCCGGCTCGTCATCCACCACCAGAATATGGGCCTCATTCGCGCTCATCGTCCGCAGTCCTTCTGGTCTTGGCCGAATTGATGCAAGCGCTCCCGTTACACAAAATTTTACAGGCGATTACAAATCTATTGAACGGCCGAGACAGTGCCCTGGTTAGCTGCGCTTAAGGAAATGGCGCAGCCAGTTCACATAGGAGAACAGCCATGGGCGGCCTGCTCGCTTTCAGCCCCCCGACATATGCCGTTCCGGCAAGGCCGCATGTGCAGCCGGTCCCGGCGAACTCAAACCGCCTCGACGATTGCCTTGAGCATGCGTCATCGCGGCGGCTGCGCGCAAAGGAATTTGTCTTCGCCGAGGGCGACCCAGCTAATCATGTTTACCGCATCGAGGCGGGCGCCGTATCGCTTTTCAAAATCCTTCCCGACGGCAGACGGCAAATCCTCGGCTTTGCCTATGCGGGAGACTTCATCGGGCTCGGGCTGCAAGGCGAGCACATTATGAACGCCCAGGCGATCAAGGCCACGAAGGTGCGGTCCATGCCGCTCGTGGCGCTCCACCGGATCGCGGCGCAGGACCCCAGTTTGAGCTTCAAACTCTACCAGACCATCGCGCAGGAACTGGCCGCCACCCGGGATTTGCTGATGACGACCGGGCACCGCAGCGCGTCCGAACGCGTTGCATCTTTCCTGGTCGCCCTGTCGCGTCGCAACCAAGATAGCGGCGCGCCAGCCCATATCATCGATCTGCCGATGACAAGGGCCGATATCGCGGATTTCCTCGGCCTGACCATCGAAACCGTCAGCCGGACGCTCAGCAAAATGAAGATCAAGCGGCTGATTGATCTGCCGCAAAGCGCACGCGTCCATGTGCTGGATATGAATGAATTGGAACGGATCGCGGAGGGCGAAGGCAGCCATTGACGGCGGGTGGGCCGGGAGCCGAACCGAGAGCCTGTCAACGGATTGCACCCGTCTTGGAGAGTCGCACATCGAACCGAAGGCACCAGGGACGTCCGGCACGAGCACCAAGCTCCGCCTCGCGATTGCCGCATTCTATGATGTCGAGCGATTTGCGGGCGCGTTGCGGGATATCGTTCTGCTCGGCCTTCTCCCCGACAATCTCTGGCTGCTGACAGATAGCGATCACAGCGAAGCCCGCGCCGCTCTGCGGCGGGCGCTCGCGGCCTGCAGAAGCCTGATTGCCGAGCTTTCGGAAAACACCATTACGGCGAGCCTCATCCCGGATGCGCTATCGGTTTTTTGCACGGACACGCCGGTTTTTCACCTATTGCGGCAAGCCAGGACTTCGACAGGCGCGACCTGTCTTGAGGCGCTGCTGCAGGGGGAGGCCGGCGAAGAAATCAAAACGCATGTCAGGAAGGGCGCCATGCTCGCGGTGACGAAGGCTGAAACACCCACGCTTCAGGACCATTGCGTCCGAGCCCTGCTCCGGCATTCGCTGCACACGGTCCATTCGCAGGAATGGGATTACAAATGGGGTTAACGTCCCGCGTTGAGCTGTTCGCCGCGCGCATTTTGAGATGAAGGAGGATCTATGTTCGAGCATCTATTGATTGCCACCGACGGCTCCGAACTGTCCGATCGGGCGGTTCGCCAGGGATTGGAACTGAGCAAGGCGCTTCAGGCCCAGGCAATCGTCGTTACAGTCACCGAGCCTTGGGACGCCATTGTCGTCGGCGAAGCCGCGCTGGTGTTTCCGCCGGCGGAATACGAGACAAGCGCGGCAGCGAACGCGGCCGGGATTCTCGCTCGCGTCAAGGCCGTCGCAGCCGAAGTCGGCGTAGCCTGCGAGACGCTCCATGTGAAGGACCGACGCCCCGCCGAGGGCATCATCGAAACGGCACAGGCAAAGGGCTGCGACCTGATCGTGATGGCATCGCATGGACGGCGTGGTCTCGGCCGTCTTTTCCTGGGTAGCCAAGCGAATGAAGTGGTCACGCACAGCACCGTACCGGTGCTGATCTGCCGCTAAACGGTAGCTAAGACTTATACATGCGGCGAGACTATGGGCGGAATGAAAGCCACCATTTTGTCGAGCCTTTGCGGCCTAGGACGAATTGACTCTGATCCACTTGGCGATGGCGGGCCATGTGTCTTTCAAGGTGCGTGTGCCCATGAACAGACCGATGTGGCCGCCCGGCACGAGCTTTTTCTCTATCCTGTTCTTCGGCGTGCCGAGCAGGCGCTCCGCCTCGAAGACCTGCTCTTTGGTGGTGATGTCGTCCCCATCGCCCGCGAGCAGATAGGCCGGCGCATGCACGTCCTTGAGCGACAGCTTGCGGCCAAGGCCGACGAATTCGCCTTTGGCGAAACGGTTTTCCTTGAACAGCAATTGGATCGCTTGCAGGTAATAGCGCCCTGGCAGATCGATCGGATTCTCATACCAGCGTTCGAACCGTTCCGTGCGCTTGATGAAATTCCTGTCTTCCATGTGGTCGTACAGCTCGAGGAATTTGCCGGCGTATTGCTCACCGGGATGCATGTTCTTCCATCCGGCAAGCATGGTGCGGCCCAGCATCCGGCCGCCGCCCACGGCAACGATCTCCTCATAGAAGCTCATCGGCAGGCGGTGAGCCATCTTCTTGATCGGCCCGTCGCCCGCATCCGTGTCGATCGGCGCGCCGGCAAGCACTAGCGCGGCAACCTTGCCCGGGAACCGGCAGGCGTACATGGCCGACATCCATCCGCCCTGGCACAGGCCCACAAGGCAAACGCGTCCGCCGAGATCGTCGACCGCGACATTGATCTCGGCCAGATATTTGTCGATGTCGAAATCGCGCATGCCTTCGTTGGCGCTTTTCCAGTCCGTCACCAGGACACGATCGAGTCCGGAGGCGAGCAGCGTCTCCACAAGGCTCTGGCCCGTGGCGTAATCCGCGATCGTCGATGAATGCCCGGCATAGGGTGCATCGATCAACACGGGAACACTTTGTCTCTGCTTGCCACCGCCTTTGAATTCCCTGACGCGCATGGAGTCGAGGTCGAGCAAAATCTGGTTTTCAGTCGCCCATTCCGGCAATGGCGGCGCCATGATCTCCTGGGCCTCGGCGAGGTAGCGCATATTGTCCTCAAACAGGTGCAGCCCTTTCTCGCCCATCTCGGCCGCCGTCGCCAGCGGCCAGAACCAGGGTACGCCGTGGTCATAAAGGGTTGGTGCGGTTTTCTGCGTCATTGGACTTGCCGTGTCTTTGAAGATTAGGGAATGTTGGTGGGACGTGGTCGCAAACACCTCGTGTCCTTGTGGGTGAGCCATGGGCAAGACTTGCCGTGTCTCCCGGCTGGACCCTGGTAAAATGTCCGGTTTTCGATTTGCTCCATTGCTTCCCGGCTCATGCTCAGCCGACGATGTGATAGCCGGCGTCGATATATTCGATGTTCCCGGTGAGCGCGGACGCGGCGTCGCTAACCAGGAAGGCTGCGAGATTTCCGACATCCTCGATGCTCACCAGCCGGTGCTCTGGCGTTCGGGCACGCGCCCGCTCCAAAAGCTCGTCGAAACGCTCAATGCCGGATGCGGCGCGTGTCTTGAGCGGCCCGGGAGACAGGGCATGCACGCGGATGCGCTTCGGACCAAGCTCGGCCGCCAGATACCGGACCGAGCTTTCCAGGGCGGCCTTCACAGGCCCCATGAGATTATAGTCCTCCACGACCTTTTCCGACCCGTAAAAGGTAACGGTCAACAGGCAGCCCCCTTGCGTCATCAAGGGTTCGGCCAGCCGCGCCATGCGGATGAAGGAGTGGCAGGACACGTCCATCGCCATTGCAAATCCGGCTTGCGAGCAATCCGTGATCCGGCTGTGCAGGTCCTCCTTCGGCGCATAGGCGATCGAGTGTAGCAGGAAGTCGATGCGCCCCCATTCGTCCCGGATGCGGGAAAACACAGCTTCGACCTGGCCCGGCTCGCGGACATCGCACGGAACGATGATCGGGCTTTCGAGCTGCTCGGCGAGCGGTCGCACGAACGGCTCGGCCTTCGCGTTGAGATAGGTGACGGCGAGCTCGGCGCCAGCGCTACGAAGCACCTGCGCGCAGCCATATGCGATGCTGTTCTGGTTGGCGATACCGACGATCAATCCCTTCTTACCGCTGATCGACACGTTGTCTCTTCTCCTTGCTCGAATGGTTGCAGTCAGAAGACGCCGGCCTCATCCGCCTCGATGGGATTGGTCCGACCGGCTCGCGGTCTCACCGGCGGCGAGTTCGATGATTTCCGCCGTGATTTCCTCCTGCCGCACGATCCGCTGCGTTGCCTGCAAGGCGGAAAGCTGGCGCTCGATCTGACCGCGCGCCGACGTCATCGCCTCCATGCGAGCCTCATTTTCCGCCGCGAAGGCGTGCAGCGTGGTCTTGCAGAGCTGTGCATGCACATATTCCGCCGTGAGGTCGATGAGAAGCGTTTCGGGCGCCAGATTCAGCAGCGGCGCGCCGGCATGCTCCGGATGGGGGAAGCCCGACATGTCGAGCGGGAACAGGCGGCGGCGCTCGATGTCAACGCCATGGCCGGGCCGCCACCGGCTGAAAACGGCGTCGAGCCGGTCAATCTCTCCTGTGGCGATGCGGGCGTAGAGCGCTTCCGAGATCCGATCGGCGAGTTTTGGAACTCCGAGCGAATGGGACGGCATCGGGCTGCTCCAGGCGATATCGACGCCGCGCTCGGCGGCGACCGCGCGGCCTCGCGTGCCGATCAGGAACAGTTTCGATGCGGGGAGGTCCGTGCCGACCGCGTCGAGCACGCGCTCGCTGAAGGCACCCGCAAATCCCTGCTCGGCGCAGAAAAGGAGCAGCGCCGGCCGTCCGGGTGGAGGCAAGCCATCGGCCCGGCCGGCGGGCACCAGAGAGAGGGTCTGCCCGATAGCGAGCGCGATCGTCGCCGCATAGCTGTCGACGGCAAGGATCTGGCCGCGCGCCTGCTGGGCCCTCGCCGCTGCGATACCGCGCATCGCGTTGACCACGGCGCCGAGCTGGCGGATGCCGTCGATGCGCGCGCTGATGTCCGCAAGACGCTCCGTCATGGCTGTGTGGCCGTCTTCAGCACGGTTGCGGCCGGGGCAAACGTTGAGACATGGCGCCGAAGCGCCCGATCGATGCTGTCCTTGCGCGCATCGTCCAGCGTGCCGGTCTCCTGGATCAGGCCGACCGCATCCGCCGCGTCGCGGTCGAGCGTCTCGCGCAGGCCTTGCCGGAAGGAGGCCACGGCCGGTAGCGGAAGCGGATCCAAAAGGCCGTATTGCACAGCCAGGACAAGGGCCACCTCGTCCGCCAGCCGAAGTGGCGCGTGCTGCGGCTGTTCGAGGATGGCGCGAATGCGCGCGCCCCGGGTCAGCCGCTCGCGGACACGAATATCCGGCATGCCGCCGAAGCGGGTGAAGGTCTCCAATTCGAGGAACTGGGCATAGTCCAGACGCAGCGTGTCCGCCGCGTCTCGAAGCGCATGCGCCTGGGTCTTGCCGCCGACCCGGCTGACGCTCGTGCCGACATCGACCGCCGGCTTCTGCCCTTCATGGAAGAGCCGGGCGTCGAGGACGATCTGGCCGTCGGTGATCGAAATCAGGTTGGTCGGGATGTAGGCGCTGAGATTGCCCGCGTCGGTCTCCGCGATCGGCAGTGCCGTCAGCGAACCGCCGCCCTTTTCCTTGGACAGTTTGGCGGCGCGTTCCAGAAGCCGCGCATGAACATAGAAAACGTCGCCCGGATAGGCCTCGCGGCCGGGCGACTGGCGCGTCAAGAGCGCGATCTCGCGGTGGCTTGCAGCGTGCTTGCTCAGGTCGTCGACGACGATCAGCGCGTGCTGGCCGCGATCGCGAAAATATTCCGCCATGGTGAAGGCGGCGAAGGGTGCGATCCACTGCAATCCGGGCGAGCTCGATGATCCCGCCACCACGATGATGCAGCGCTCGGGTGCCCCGAAAGCCGTGATGGCGTCGATGGCGCGGCGGACGCTGGAGCTCTTCTGGCCGACCGCCACATAGACGCAGACCATATCGCTGGTTTTCTGATTGATGATCGTATCGATGGCGATGGTGGTCTTGCCGGTGGCGCGGTCGCCGATGATCAGCTCGCGCTGGCCACGGCCAAGCGCGAACAGCGTATCGACCACCACGAGGCCGGTCTGGACCGGCTGGGTCACGAGATCGCGGTCGATGATCGCGGGCGCCGGGCGCTCGATCGGCTCCAGCGTATCAGCATCGACGGGGCCTTTGCCGTCCAGCGGCCGGCCGAGCGGATCGACGACACGGCCGAGCAAAGCCGGACCGACCGGCACGCGCACCACATCGCCGGTGCCATGCACCATATCGCCCGCTTCGATCGCGTTCACATCGTCGAACAGCACGCAGCCGACATGGCCGCGCTCCAGCACCTGGGCGAAGCCAAACTGTCCCTTGTCGAAGCGCAGCAATTCGTCGAGGCGGACGGTCGGCAGGCCGGAAATGAGCGCGATGCCGTCCCCGATCTCCTCCACCCGGCCGATCTGTTCCGCACGTGGGCCCAGCGCTGCGGCTCCGACCTTGACGCGGGCGCGCGTGAGCCAGGCTTGGGCGGGGGCGTCAGGATCGGTCGTCATGTGCCAGCTCCGCGAGGATCTTGGTGAGGTCCGCGCGCCAGCTATTGCTGACGGCGAGGTGAGGCCCGTGCAGTTCAAGCCCGGCAATCAGCTCGGGATCCACCTTGAAGGTAACCTGCGGGCGGGCGCCGAGCGCCTCGCCGATCAGCGTCCGGTAGCGCTCCTGGTCGGCGGGATCGATGGGCGCCGCGCTGATCGCTTCGAGGGCGGATCCATTCGCCACCGCCGCGTCGCGCGTCGGGGCCGGCAGCTTCCGGATCTCCTGGAGGAGCCAATCGAGGAAGGCGGCATCCACCACCGGGCTGTCGAGGCGGGCAACGAGCCGCCCGGCAATGTCCACCGCGAGGCGGTTTGCGCGCTGGGCCCACGCTTTCTCGGTTGCCTCCCGTTCTTTCGCGATCGTCGCCTGCGCGGCCGCTTGCAGCGCCGCCGCATCCTTCGCCGCCGCAGCGAGAAGCGCCGCGCGAACCTGTTCGGCGTCGGCATGGGCCGCGGCGAGGATTGCCTCGCGCTCCGCGCCGAAACCTGCGCGCGTCCGCTCGATCTGCGCCAGCGCCTCGGCCGCCTCGCCGCGCTTAGCCTCGGCGTCGGCCAGGACTTTTTGCGCGGCCGCTCGGCGCTGCTCGATCATGTCGGCAACCGGGCGCCAGAAGAACCGGCCAAGCAGCCAGATCAGAATAGTTACGTTGATGGCCTGGATGCCAAGCGTCCACCAGTCGATGCTCATGGCGTCATTTCAACAGCGGGTTGGCGAACAACAGGAGCAGCGCGATCACCAGGCAATAGATGGCCATGGTCTCGATCATGGCGAGGCCGACGAACAGCGTGCGCGAGATGGTGCCGGCGGCCTCGGGCTGGCGGGCGATCGCGTCCATCGCGGCCGCCACCGCGCGCCCCTCCGCGAGCGCCGGGCCGATCGCCCCGAATGAGACTGCCACAGCGGCCGATATGATGCTGACAAAGGCTAACCAGTTCATGAAGATGTCCCTTGGTTGGATGTGTTCGTATCGGGATTTCCTTCGCTGACGGCTCCGGCGATGAACACCATCGCCAGGACGGCGAAGATGTAGGCCTGCACCGCACCCGTCAGGAGATCGAGCGCCATGAGCGGTATCGGCACCAGCAGCCCCGCAAGCGATAAGACGATGCCGATCACGAACACGCCGCTCATCACATTGCCGAACAGCCGGACCAGCAAGGAGAAGGTGCGGGTGAGGCTCTCGATGAAATTGAGCGGGATCATGATCGGGTTCGGCGAGGCGAAAGTCGCAAGATAGCCGCGCACGCCGCCGGCGCGAATGCCGAACCAGATGACCGCGACGAAAACCAGGAGCGCCAGCGCCGCGTCGGTCTCGATATGGGCGGTCGGCGGCTCGACGCCCGGCACCAGCGAGGACCAGTTGGCGATGAAAATGAAGAGGAACAGCGTGCCGATGAACGCGCGATAGGGCGCCGGCTCGACCCGCATCGTATCCCGGATCTGGCCGTCTATTGTCTCGACGATCAGCTCGAAGGCCGCCTGTGTCGCCGAGGGAATGAGCGAAAGGCGGCGGGTGACGGCCATGCCGGCGAGGACGAGTACCAGCATGATCGCCCAGGTCGCAACCACGCCCGCCGTGATCGGCACTGCTCCGACATGGAAAAGTGCGATGTTCGAAAGCGGTGAGGTCATGGCGCGGCCTCCCTGGTCCGGCGCATGACCAAGGATCGGCCGATGAGCAGGCCAAGCCCCATCATGAGCAGCGGCAATGCGCCTTCCAGGCTCGCCAATGTCAGCAAGCCGCCGAGCAGGAAGAAGCGGCCGATCATCAGCGCGATTGCCGTGACCATGCGATCGCCGCCCGTCAGCCGCCTGATAGTCCACCACAGGCTGCGGAAATGCAGAACGCCCACGACGCTACCGGCGGCGAGGTGGCCGGCGAGGCTGAAAAGCTCGGCCCAGGCCGGCTGTGCGTCGAACAATGGGAGGCTCATGCGTCGTTCATCCATTTCCATGCGGACCAGCATCCGAGCGCCAGCCCGAGCAGCAGCAGCGGGGCGGTCCAGAAGATGCCGGTGCCGAATGTCCGGTCGAGCCAGCGTCCGGCGAAAACGCCGAGCAGCAGCGGCACGACGATGATCCAGCCAAGCACGCCGATCTGGGCGAGCCGGCGCGCAACCGACGGATCGCCCTCGCGCAGCCAGCGCTTATGGCGCTCGCCGCGTATCCGGACGCTTTGCGCCAGCGGGTCCTGTTCCTCGGGTCCCGGATGTTGTTCTGGCTCGGTCATGTGAGTAGTCCGGCGCCACGCTGATCGGGCCGAAGATGGCTCATGATCTGGCGGATCGCATTGAGCTGAAGGCGGGTACTCTCGACGCGTTCGGTGCGCTCGGTTTCGATGTCGGCGCGAAAGCGGGCCAGCACCGTTTCCGCCAGGCTGGCAAGATCGTCTCCCCGCACCGCCTCGCGCGTCGCAATGGTTATGTCGTGCCCGCCCGTAATGGCAAGGACGCCATTGCGGACCGCGCAATGATGCCGGCTGCCGTCGCCGCTTTCCCAACTGGCCACCGAGATCGACAGGCAGGTGAGGAAATCCGCGTGCCGTGGCAATATGCCGAAGCTGCCGCTTGCATCTTCGGCGCGCAGGGACTTAACACCATCCTCATCGATGACGACCGAGAGCGGCGTGACGATGCGCAACCTCATGGCGCGCCGTCCTTTCCGGCTGAGGCAGCCTCCTTCTTCCGCGCCTCATCCAGGGTTCCGATCATATAGAGCGAACTCTCGGCCCAGTCATCGGCCTCGCCGTTCAGGATGGCGCGGCAGCCGGCCAACGTGTCGGCGCGGGTAACGCTGCGGCCGGGGATGCCGGTGAAGGCCTCAGTCACCATGAAGGGCTGACTGAGAAAGCGCTGGAGGCGGCGGGCGCGCTTGACGATCAGCCGATCGCTTGCGCCGAGTTCTTCGACGCCAAGCAGCGCGATGATGTCCTGGAGGTCTTTGAAGCGGGCGAGCACCTCGCGGGCCCGCTCTGCGAGACGGTAATGCTCCTCACCGACCACAAGAGGGTCGAGAAGCACCGACGATGATGCCAGCGGATCGATGGCCGGATAGAAGCCCTGCGCCGCCAGCGTGCGCGACAGCATGATGACGCTGTCCGTGTGGCTCGATATGGCCGTCACCGCCGGATCGGTGAAATCGTCGGCGGGAACATAGACGGCCTGGATCGCGGTGACGGCCGCGCCCGCGACCGACGCGATCCGTTCCTGCAAGGACGCCACTTCGGTCGCCAGCGTCGGCTGGTAGCCGACACGCGAGGGCAGGCGTCCCAGCAAGCTTGAAAGCTCGCTCCCCGCCTGGACGAAGCGGAAAACATTGTCCATCAGCAGCAGCACGTTCTGGTGTTTCTGGTCGCGAAAATACTCCGCGATGGTCAGAGCGGTGAACGGCACCCGCCAGCGTGCCCCGGGCGGCTCGTTCATCTGCCCGTAGACAAGCACCGTGCGCGCGAGGACGCCTGACCCTTGCATGTCGGTCAGCAACTCGTGGCCTTCGCGGGACCGCTCGCCGACACCGGCAAAAACCGAGATGCCTTTGTATTTCTCGACCATGGCGTGAATCAGCTCCATGACGAGCACTGTCTTGCCGACGCCGGCGCCGCCGAACATCGCCGCCTTGCCGCCTTGCGCGAGCGGCGCGAGCAAGTCGATCACCTTGACACCGGTCTCGAACACCGCACTGGTCGAAGTCTCGGCCTCAAGCGCCGGCGGCGGATTGTGGATGCTACGACGCGGCGTATCGGACGGCAAGGCAGGGCCGCGATCCCGAACCGTTCCGACGACATCCAGCAGGCGCCCGAGAATGGCATCACCGACCGGCACCGAGATGGGCGCGCCGGTCGCGCGCACTTTCGTGCCGCGCGCGAGGCCAGCGGTTGCCTGAAGCGCGATGCTGCGGACGATCTGGGGATCGACGTGGCTGTGCACTTCGAGCAGCAGCGGTTCGGGCCGATCCCATTCGACGATCAGGGCCGTGTTGATTGGCGGCAATGTCCCGCCCGGGAAACCGACGTCGACCACCGCGCCCCGAACCGATACGACCGCTCCCGCTGATGTGACAGAATCCATAAAATACCCGCTATGCTCGCGAGGTGCTGGTCAAACCGAAAGTCTTCAAAGTCTCGAGCGCACCAACCATGGATCGCGGCAAGGACCCAAGAAGATTGACATAAATAATCCCCGGTATTTTGAAGCTGCCGCGCCGGGGTACCCTGCGGCCTATGGCGCCGCGCTGGTTTGACCTCGATCAAGGGGCGATACTCCAACACCGACTAGCCTCGCGCAAGCTCGCATGATGGAGGGATGACCATGCAAGGGTTGCGGAATGCGCTGCGTCAAGAGAGAATTCTGTTTCTGTTGATTGCGGCGGTCATCGGTTCGGGCGCGCAAGCTCAGACGGTTGCGGAAGGGCGTAAGCTCGCCCAGGCGTATTGTGCCCGCTGTCATGCCATCGGCGAGACCGGCGCCAGCCCACACACCCAGGCGCCGCCATTTCGTGCGATCGCGGCGAAGGGACATGTCGATGATCTGCAGGAAGCCTTGGCCGAAGGCATTATGGTCGGGCATGCGGATATGCCTGAATTCACCTTCGAGCCGCAACAGATCGCGGATTTCCTTGCTTATCTGAAGACGTTGGCGCCCGCCGCGAATTGACCGCCGCCATGAGCTGGCAAGGGAAAGGAGTTGAGCGCCATGCGAGCGATGGTGCTGGAAAGCCCCGGAAGTCCGCTCATTCCGGCGGAACGCCCGATACCTGAAGCCGGCGAGGGGCAATTGCTCCTGAAAGTGAAAGCGTGCGCCGTGTGCCGCACCGACCTTCACATCGTCGACGGCGATCTGCCCTGGCTGGGCCGGCCGGTGGTGCCGGGCCATGAGATCGTCGCGGAGATCATCGGCCTCGGAGCGGGTGTGTCGTCTTTCGCGCTGGGCGAGCGGGTGGGCGTACCCTGGCTTGGCTGGACGTGCGGCGTGTGCCGCTATTGCCGGAACGGCCAGGAAAATCTCTGCGACAGTGCCCGTTTCACCGGCTACCACATCGACGGCGGCTTTGCCGAATTCGCGGCGGCCGATGCCCGCTACTGTTTCCGCATCCCGCGAGAGCTATGCCGATGTCGAAGCCGCGCCGCTGCTCTGCGCGGGCCTGATCGGCTACCGGTCATTGCGAATGGCCGCCGACGCCGAGCGGCTAGGGATTTATGGTTTCGGCGCGGCGGCGCACCTCATTGCGCAGGTCGCGGCTCATCAGGGGCGGCAGGTCTACGCTTTCACCCGTCCCGGCGACAAAACGGCCCAGCGCTTCGCGAAAACCCTGGGCTGCGTCTGGTCCGGCGGCTCGACGGAAAAACCGCCTGTCGAGCTGGATGCGGCGATAATCTTTGCGCCCGTCGGACAGCTTGTACCTGTTGCTCTGTCGGCTTTGCGGAAGGGCGGGACGCTGGTGTGCGGGGGCATTCACATGTCCAATATCCCCGCTTTTCCCTATAGCCTCTTATGGGGCGAGCGCGTGCTCCGCTCGGTCGCGAATCTCACCCGGCAGGACGCGCTTGATTTCCTCGACATCGCGCCGCGCGTTCCCGTGCGGACAACGGTCACGGCCTATCCCTTGCAAGCGGCTAATCAGGCGTTGAGCGATTTGCGCGAGGGGCAGCTCACCGGGGCCGCCGTTCTCGTTCCATAATTGAGCAAGATCAAAGTGCGCGGGTGCGAATTTCAAGACAAGCTCCGACACGGTCAAGCGCGGCGCCCAGGATTGATTGACCTTTCACTTGGGTCAGATTACCTGTCGACGCGTAGGGCCTGAAGGGCGAAGGTCATTGGCAATTGCAATCGGCGTGCGTGTGGGAAACCGACGCACCAATCCGCACCGGTCCTGATGGAAGCATCCGAAAAGACAGTATTGACCGTGGACGGGCTGGCAGCGCTTTTCGGCGCTCTCCGGCAGCGCGGGTTTCGGCTCCTAGGGCCAACAATACGCGACCGGGCCATCGTCTATGACGACATCGAAACGCCCGCCGACCTGCCACAGGGCTGGACGGACGAGCAGGACGCCGGGCGCTATCGCCTGGAGCGCCGGGCCGATAACGCGATGTTCGGCTTTGCGGTCGGGCCGCAGGGCTGGAAGCAATTCCTGCATCCGCCGCGCCTCACATTGTGGCAGGCGCGCCGCGAGGGCGAGACGGTGGAGGTCCGGGCCGAAGCAGGCACCCGACGCGCCCCTCGCCTTTATTGGCGTGCGCGCCTGCGAGACCCATGCCATCGCCATCCAGGACCGCGTGCTGATGGGGGATGCGTATGTCGATCCACATTACCGGGCGCGCCGTGAGAACGCATTCATCGTCGCGGTCAATTGCTCGAAGGCGGGCGGGACATGTTTCTGCGCGTCAATGAACACCGGGCCGAAAGTGGAAGGCGGCTTCGATATCGCGCTGACGGAGATCATCGAAGACGGCGCGCATGGCTTCCTCGCCGAGGCCGGAAGCCAGGCGGGCGGCGACATCCTTCGGACCCTCCCGCGGCGAGCGGCAGCACCGGAAGACATTGCCGCCGCCGACGCGGTCGTCGCCAAGACCGCCGCATCGATGGGCCGCGAAATGCCGGCCGCCGAAGTCCGCGACCTGCTGATGCGCAATCTGGACCATCCGCGCTGGGACGATGTCGCCGGGCGATGCCTGAGCTGCGCCAATTGCACGATGGTCTGCCCGACCTGCTTTTGCACCAGCGTCGAGGACGCCAGCGATCTGACGGGCGCCGAGACGTCGCGCAGCCGCCGCTGGGATAGCTGCTTCACCATGGACTTCTCCTACATCCATGGCGGCAGCGTGCGTCCAACGACGCGATCGCGCTATCGGCAGTGGCTGACGCATAAGCTGAGCACCTGGCATGACCAATTCGGTACATCGGGCTGCGTCGGCTGCGGCCGCTGCATCAGCTGGTGTCCGGTCGGCATCGATATAACGGAAGAGGTGCGCGCGATCCGGGACAGTGAAAGGGAGCGGAAAGACTAGTCATGGAAGGGTTGGAACGCATCGTCTGCGAACATCGCTTCTTCGCCGGGCTTGATGCCACGTTCGGCAAGCTTGTCGCCGGTTGCGCCAAGAATGTCCGCTTCGAAGCGAACCAATATATTTTCCGCGAGGGCGATCAGGCCGATTTTCTCTATCTCATCCGGCATGGCCGCATCGCGCAGCAGATCATGGCGCCGGGCCGTGGCGCGCTGACGTTCCAGACCGCGGGCGAAGGCGAAATCCTCGGCATGTCCTTCCTCGTCCCGCCTTATCGCTGGCGTTACGACGCCAAAGCGCTTGAACTTGTCCGCGCGATCGCGCTCGACGCCAATTGCCTGCGCAACAAATGCGAGGCGGATCACGACCTCGGCTATGAAATGATGAAACGCTTCGTGCCGGTGCTGGCCGAGCGTTTGCACGCAGCCCGGATGCAGATGCTTGATGTCTACAGCGCTTCGAACTGACCCGGCCGCCCTGCGCGCTGCGGCCGCCGATCCGATGGTGCCGCGCATCGCGCGTGTGTGCGCGATCCGTCAGGATGTGCCGGAGGTCTTCACCCTGGATATCGCGCTTGAGAACCCGGACGCCATGGGGGCGGAGCCGTTCGCGCCGGGACAATTCAACATGCTCACGGTGTTCGGCGTCGGCGAAGTGCCGATCAGCTTCAGCGGCGCCGCGAGCGACCAGGGCTGCCTCGTTCACACGGTTCGCGCCGTCGGCCCTGTATCCGCGGCGTTGACAAAGCTTCGGCCGGGCGACGCGATTGGCCTGCGCGGACCGTTCGGCGCCGGCTGGCCGATGCGGGAAGCCGCCGGGCAGGATGTCGTCATCGTGGCGGGCGGGCTTGGCCTCGCGCCTTTGCGGCCGGCGCTATACCACCTGCTTGCCGAGCGCGAGCGCTACGGCCGGATCGCGATCCTCTATGGCACGCGCGCGCCCGGGCAGATCCTCTTCCGCGAGGAACTGCGGGCCTGGCGGCAACGGGGAGACATTGAGGTCGAGATCACGGTGGACCACGCGGATCTGGATTGGCGCGGCCATGTCGGCGTCGTCACCAAATTGATCTCGCGTGCTTCGTTCGATCCCTTTCACAGCATCGCCCTGGTCTGCGGACCGGAGATCATGATGCGGTTTTCGATCGCGGCGCTGAGCCACGCGGAAATAGCGAGCGAAGCGATCTACCTGTCGATGGAACGCAATATGAAATGTGCCATAGGCCTGTGCGGCCACTGCCAGTTCGGGCCGGTCTTCGTCTGCAAGGATGGCCCGGTGTTTCGCTACGACCGGATAGCGCATCTCCTGGCGCTGAAGGAATTCTGACATGGCGCAAGGGCGCAAGCCGAGGTTGGCCGTGTGGAAATTCGCAAGCTGCGACGGCTGCCAGCTCACCCTGCTCGACTGTGAGGACGAGTTGCTCGCCGTCGCGGGCGCTCTTGACATCGCCTATTTCCCCGAGGCCAGGCAAAGCCGCGACGAAGGCCGGTATGAGCTGTCGCTGGTCGAGGGCTCCATCACCACCCCGCATGACGCGGCGCGCATTCACGACATCCGCGCGCGCTCCGACACGCTGATCACCATCGGCGCCTGCGCCACATCGGGCGGCATCCAGGCGCTGCGCAATTTCGCCGATGTGAAGGACTATGCGGCCATCGTCTACGCCCAGCCCGACTACATCGAGACGCTGGCGACCTCCACGCCCATCGCCGACCACATCAAGGTGGATTTCGAATTGCGCGGCTGTCCGATCAACAAGCGCCAGCTCATCGAGGTCATCTCCGCCTTCCTTGCCGGCCGCCGCCCGGTGACGCCGGCACACGCGACCTGCATCGAATGCAAGCTGCGCGGCACTGTCTGCGTGATGGTCGCGCATGGCACGCCGTGCCTCGGGCCGGTCACCCATGCTGGCTGCGACGCAATTTGCCCGGCCTATGATCGCGGCTGCTATGGCTGTTTCGGGCCGAAGGAAACGCCGAATGCGCCCGCGCTGACCGCCCAGCTCGCCGGCCTCGGCATGGATGAGCGGGCATTGCGGCGCATCTATCAGACGTTCAACGTCAACGCCCCCGGCTTCCGGGAGGAGGGGGAGCGGCATGACGACTAAAACCATCAAGGTCGATTATCTCGCCCGTGTCGAAGGCGAAGGCGCGATGAAGGTCGTCGTCCGCGACGGCCGGATCGAGACCGCCGAGTTCAATATTTTCGAGCCGCCCCGTTTTTTCGAGGCGCTGCTGCGCGGGCGCGCTTTTTCCGAAGCGCCCGACATCACCGCGCGCATCTGCGGCATCTGTCCGGTCGCCTATCAGATGAGTGCCATCCATGCGATGGAAAATGCACTTGGCGTCGGCATATCCGCTCCCGTCCGCGCGCTTAGGCGGCTGCTCTATTGCGGCGAGTGGATCGAGAGCCATGTGCTCCACATCGCCATGCTGCATGCGCCCGATTTCCTCGGCTATGACGGCATCGTCGATATGGCGGAGGACCATGGCGAGATGGTTCGGCGCGCGCTGGCGCTCAAGAAGCTCGGCAATGAGCTGCTGGCCTTCCTCGGCGGACGTGAAATCCATCCCATCAATGTTCGCGTCGGCGGTTTTTACCGCGCGCCGCACAAGCGCGAGATTGCCCCATTCGCCGAAAAGATGAAGACCGCGCGTGATACGGCGCTCGAACTGCTGCGCTGGGTCTCCGGATTCGATTTTCCCGACCGGCAGCGCGATTACACTTTCGTCGCGCTGCGCCATCCGGACGAATATCCCTTCAATGAAGGCCGCATTGTCTCCAGCAAGGGGCTCGATATCGCCGCGACGGAGTATGACGCGCATTTCGAGGAAATCCACGTTCCGCGCACCACGGCGCTGCATTCGCGCTTCCGCGATGGCGGGGCCGCCTATCTCGTCGGGCCGCTTGCACGCTACAGCCTGAATTTCGATCGCCTCTCACCACTCGTGCAGCAGGCGGCGCGCGAGGCCGGGCTCGGGGCCGACTTGCACCAATCCCTATCAGAGCATCATGATCCGCGCGGTCGAGGTCGTTCACGCTTGCGACGAGGCGTTGCGGCTGATCGAGGCCTATGAGGAACCCGACAGTCCGGCCTCAGCCATCGAGCTGCGCGCCGGCACCGGCTATGCCGCGACCGAAGCGCCGCGCGGCCTGCTCTATCACCGCTACCGGCTGGAGGCGGATGGGACCATCGCCGAGGCGCAGATCGTGCCGCCGACCTCGCAGAATCAGGCCTGCATGGAAGAAGACCTGATGAATTACATCGAGGGTTTCCTCGACCTGCCGGACGAGGCGCTGCGCATACGCTGCGAGCAGACCATCCGCAATTACGATCCGTGTATTTCCTGCGCCACGCATTTCCTACGGCTGGATATCGATCGTGGATGAGGCGGCAGCGGCGGCGCTCGTGATCGGCATCGGCAATCCCGATCGCGGTGACGACGCCGCCGGCTCAGTCCTTGCAAGGCGGCTCGCGGGAATGCTGCCGCCTGGCATGCATGTGATTGAGCATGATGGCGAGCCGTCATCGCTGCTGGCGCATCTCGCTGAGGCCACTCGCGCGGTCCTGGTGGATGCCAGCGCGCCGCTCGGCCGGCCCGGCACCGTCCGCCGCTTCGATGTCAGCACAACGCCGTTGCCTGCGGTGACCTTCCAGCTATCAAGCCATGGGCTGGGTCTGGCCGACGCCATCGAATTGGCGCGCACGCTCGGGCAACTTCCCGCCCGCTGCATCGTCTACACAATCGAAGCCGAAGCCTTCGATGCCGGTGCGCTGCTCTCGGCGCCGGTGGCGAAGGCTGTCCGCATCGTAGCGGACGAGGTGCTTGCCGAGCTGACCAGATGAACGCCACGTGAGCGTCACTAATTCATGCGCCATAGTCCGTGAACGGAATGTGTGCCGGTGTGCTTGTTGCCGGGCGCCGTTTCAAGGCCCATGACAAGGCGCACGCCCGCCATCATATAGGTCTGATGCACATGGCTCGGCCGGCCACGGTTTTTCTAAGTACAATCGGGCATCGACATGGGGAGAGCGGCATGATCCAAAATATCAAGAGCGCCTTGATCGGCATACCAAGGAATTTGGACCGGATGAAACCTCCTCGGCGCTGGCTTACGGTCTCTCGCTTGCACAGGAGGCAGGTGCCACGCGACGGTGTTGGCGGCATCTGTCAGACTGACGCTGAGCACCGCCGGCGTGAGCCGCGCCGTCGCGGGGCTCGTACGCACCGAAAACAAGCGCCTGCATGCCCTCGTCGACTCCATCGCCCGGAACGCCGAAGCGGACGCAGCGGCTGCGGGCGTCATATGTACGACGCAAACGCCGCACATCCCGTTTGTCGATCTGCTTTCCGCTTTCTCGCTGCAAGCCCGGCTGCATGACGTAACGGCCCTCGATTCGGAGGCAAGCGCCCTTCACCCAGACCGGCGCCTGTTCGAGAGGCTGCTCCTGGATAGCGGCCGGCCGATCCTGGTCGTGCCTCCTGAGCGCCAGAGCTTCAGTTGCCGGCGGATCGTCCTCGCATGGGACGGCAGCACCAGAGTCGCGCGCTCGGCGTCCGACGGGCTGCCTTACATGCGCAGTGCGGAGGCGGTGGAAGTGGTCTGCGTAACCGGAGAAAAGCAGCTGTCGGACGCGGTCATGGGAACCGCCTTATCTCGTCCGGCATGGGGTCAACGTGACCGTCGACATCATCCCCGCTCAGAATGGGGATGTCGCCGCGGCACTCAGGAACGCGGCGGCAAACTTCCAGGCCGACATCCTCGCCATGGGCGGATACGTGCATTCGCGCCTGCGCGAGATGCTGCTCGTCGGGGTCACGCAATCGCTGCTGCGGGACTGTAACATTCCGCTGTTGAGTTCGTATTAAATCCTGAGCTTGGGAGGAGCCGGGTTAAGCCGGAATCATCTTCCGATATGACGCTCGACCCTGACTGAATCCGAAGAGGACCATAATGTGTAAGCACATATTGATGGCCACCGACGGCTCCGAGCTTGCGCAAAAAGCTAGCGATCATGGACTGACGCTCGCCAAAGCGCTCAATGCGAAAGCCACTGCGCTCTCGGTCACAGAGCCTTGGGATGTCGTCGTTATGCCGGAAGCGCCCATCATCTTTCCACCGACGGATTACGAAGCAGGCGTTGCGGAGAGCGCTGGGAAAATCCTCGCGGGGACGAAGGTGATGGCTGACAAAATGGGCGTCTTGCTCGATGAAATGAGCCGGGATGAGCCACAATATCGGCGCATCGAACAGGGGCGGGAATGGAGCTACCGGTTCAATCGCCGGTGGATGGCTACCTCATCCGAAGGGCAATGGAATGTGCCATGATCACCTACGAACAGTTGACCGAAGGGGGCATGCCCGGCGGCGCCGTCCGCAGCCGACGCACCTTACCTGTGGTTGCATTGCCCGTCTTAGCTGGATAGGGAATTCTTTGAGTTTCTGCGTAATTGAGTGATGCCAATAGGATCGGCCATTCTACGAATATGGCTGATTGCAACGATTTTGTCTCTGGGCCCTTGCTGCATTAAGACCGCTCATGCCTCTGAGAGTGCACGATTCTCATGCGGGAATGGCCCCGTGAACTGCCGGATTTAGGATCAAGTCACTTCGAAAGCCCGCTTTCGGGTTAGACGTAAAATTTCTTGCCCGCTTTTTCTCGGGTTTCCCCATCGGCATTGGACACGAAGGCTGCGACGATTGCGGCTCAACGAGAGCCTGACCGAGCATGCGTTCTACCCGCCCATCCTCAATATCGCGCTCCGCTTTCGGTTCCGCTCGCTGGGCGGATAAGGCATCGATCTCCGACGGCGGCCTTTTCGCCGATCGCGGCATCATGCTGGGTCAATCCCGCGGCCGCTATCTCCGCCATGACGGGCCGGAGCATGTGCTGATGGTGGCGCCGACGCGGTCGGGCAAAGGCGTTGGCGTGGTTGTCCCAACCCTGCTCTCCTGGACCGCCTCCGCCATCGTCCACGATATCAAGGGTGAGAATTGGCAGGCGACATCAGGCTGGCGGTCGCGGTTTTCCCATTGCTTGTCTTTCAATCCGGCTGATGTGAGATCGGCGCACTACAATCCGCTTCTTGAGGTCAGGCGCGGCGCGAACGAAGTTCGCGACGTGCAAAACATCGCCGACATCCTCGTCGATCCAGAAGGCGCTCGCGACCAGCGCTCCCATTGGGATAAGACCGCGCAGGCCTTTCTCACCGGGCTGATCCTGCATGTGCTTTATGCCGAGACCGACAAGACACTGGCGCGCGTGGCGGCATTGATCGCCGATCCGGCCCGGCCGATCGAGCTGCTGCTGAAACGCATGCTGACCACCAACCATCTCGGCGACGATTTGGCGCCGAGAGTTCATCCCGTGGTTGCCGCCGCGGCGCGCGATCTGCTGAATAAGGCCGAGAACGAACGCTCCGGCGTTGTCTCGACAGCCGTCAGCCTGCTGACACTCTATCGCGATCCGCTGGTTGCCGAAGTCACCAGCCGGTCCGATTGGCGGATCGCGGACCTTGTGTCGGCGGAAAGACCGCTGTCGCTTTACCTCATCGTCCCGCCGTCCGACCTGTCGCGGACAAGGCCGCTGGTCCGCCTGATCCTGAATCAGATCATCAAGCGCCTGACCGAAAGCCTCGACCAGGCCGAGATTGCAAACCGGCGCCAGCTCCTTCTCATGCTCGACGAGTTTCCTGCCTTGGGCCGTCTCGATTTCTTCGAAGGCGCGCTGGCATTTCTGGCCGGCTACAAGATCCGCACCTGCCTGATTGCCCAATCTCTCAACCAGATCGACAGAGCCTATGGCGTCAACAACGCCATTCTCGACAATTGTCACATCCGCATCGTATTCGCGCCCAATGACGAGCGGACCGCGAAGCGGCTTTCTGAGACGCTAGGAACCGCAACCGAGCAGCGGACCTTGCGGGGCTATACTGGCAGCCGTTCGGCCTTCTGGTTCACCCATGCCTCGATCTCCGAGCAGGACATGCCGCGGCCATTGCTGACGCCGGGCGAGATCCTGCAACTCCCCCAAGACCAGGCGGTGATCCTCGTTTCCGGCTGTCCGCCGATCAAAGCGGAGAAGCTTCGCTATTTCGAGGACCGGAATTTTGCGGAGAGATGCCTTGCGGCGCCCTTGCTGACAGAGGGGGCCTACACCGATGCCCCGCTACCGACACCCCATGCTTGGGTGGGCTGTTGCGCCACCTACGATGCAAGACTCGATCCAGAGCGCGTCCCAAACGTCGTCTCCATCGGCAAGCCGAAAAGACATGCAAAAGCGACCGCGAAATTGAACCAACGACAGCTCAGTCTTTTGGATGCCGATCGCGACGACGATCTCGACCTGGATACGCGCCCTGCGCGTCAACAAACCCCCTCCCCCGATGACAGGCCATGAAGGCACGCTTTTCCTTTTATCTGTCGCCGGAGGCGACGCGGCTGTTGCGGCAGGCCGGCTTGCAAGATGGTGCTTCACGCTCCGGAATTGCTGATGAGGCCATCAAGGCGTTCCTGTCGCCAAAGCCCGATATCAGCCAAGAGCCCGTTATCGTCAGGCGGCTGAACAGCCATTCCAAGGCGCTGGGAGCCCTACAACGCGATCTCGCCATCGTCACGGAAACGCTCGGGCTGTTCGTGCGCTATTTTCTCATCGTGACGCCGCCGGTACCCGAGAGCGAGCAGGAGGAGGCAAAAATCCTCGGCCGCGACCGCTTTCACCGCTTCGTCGCACAAGTGGGCAGGCGCCTCGGCTCCGATCGGCGGCTGATTTCCCAGGTATTGGAAACCATTGTCACCGAAAAGCCGGAGCTGTTCGGGGACGTCGCCGAGACCGATGAGGAGACCGAAACCGCAACTGACGCTGCACCGGATGACGATCATGGCGGCGAGGCCTACAGCGAGTGATGGCCAACGATGAAGCCGGTAGCCGCCGCCGCCAGATGTTGGCGACAGCCTTCGGCCAAGCCATTGGGCATGCGCTCCAAGATGCGGCCACCATCGAAATCATGGTCAATCCCGACGGCAAGCTATGGATCGATCGAGCAGGTCACGGCCGCAGCTTTTCCGGTCACATCCTGGATGCCGCCGACACCGAGCGCATCATCCGTATCGTTGCCGCTCATGTGAGAATGGAGGCGCATGCCGGCTCGCCGATCGTCTCGGCTGAGTTGCCGGAAACCCGGGAGCGCTTCGAGGGGATTTTGCCGCCCGTTGCGGCCGCGCCGTGTTTTTCAATCCGGAAGCCGGCCGGGCTGACGTTCAGGCTCAGCGATTACATCGGCACGGGCGTCATGAGCCAGGATCAGGCGCAAGCGCTGAGGCAGGCTGTCATCGACCGGCGGAACATCCTCATCGCGGGCGGCACCTCGTCGGGCAAGACGACGCTTGCCAACGCGCTGCTCGCCGAAATCGCCCTGAGGGCTGAGCGTGTCATCATTCTGGAAGACACAAGAGAACTGCGCTGCGAGGCGGAGGATTGCATCGCCCTCAAAACCAAACCCGGCGTCGCCACACTCGCCGATCTCGTGCGGTCGACGCTGCGTCTGCGCCCCGATCGTATCATCATAGGCGAAGTCAGGGGCGGCGAAGCACTCGACATGCTGAAAGCCTGGAACACTGGCCATCCCGGCGGTATCGCCACTGTGCACGCGAATTCCGCAGCGTCCGCCCTCGCACGGCTTGAGCAATTGATCCAGGAAGCCGTGGTCATCGTGCCGAAAGCCCTAATCGCCGACGCGATCGATATGATCGTTTACCTGCAAGGGCGAGGCGAGGAGCGACGTGTTTCCGAGATGATCGCCGTGGATGGCGTGGATCCGTCGGGCGGTTATCGAATGGAAACCTTAAGCCCCTAAGCGAGCTTCACCGCCGCTCATCTGGCCGTCTCAAATGGATAGGCGAGGTGGCATCTGAATACCGATGTGACTTTACTTGCGCCTTCACGGTTTTTCTCGGCTTCCCTCATAGGGTTTTCTCATCCTTCCACGCATGCTTGGACCTCACCACCTTGAGGGAAATCAAGCCATGCTCTCACCAAATCTCGATCTATTGCGACGTCGGCCATCGTCGAAGGCGCGCCCATCCTTGGCGGCGATGGCCGCGCTCATCGCGGCCTCGCCGGCCTATGCTGCCGGGTCGGGCATGCCCTGGGAGGCCCCGCTTCAGAAAATCCTGGATTCCATCGAAGGGCCTGTCGCCAAGATCGTGGCGGTGATCATCATTATCGGCACCGGCCTCAGCCTTGCCTTCGGCGACATGTCCGGTGGTTTTCGCCGGCTTGTGCAAGTTGTCTTTGGGCTGACCATCGCCTTTGCCGCGACGTCGTTTTTCCTGTCATTCTTCGCCTTCGCCGGCGGCGCTGTCATCGACTGAGGCGCTGCCCATGGATCACGTCTCACCCTACGTTCCCGGCTTCGACGTGCCGCTGCATCGCGCGTTGACCGAGCCGGTACTGCTTGGCGGCGCCCCGCGTGGCTTCGCCATTCTGAACGGCACCTTGGCTGCCGCGATCGGCCTCGGCCTGAGGCTTTGGCTCGCCGGCCTTGCGATCTGGCTGCTCAGCCACGCTTTGGCCGTCTGGCTCACGCGCAAAGATCCCGCTTTCTTTTCTGTCCTGTCCCGCCATTCCCGCCATAAGGGGTTTCTCTCATGCTGAACCTCGCCGAATACCGCAAGAAACCTTTCAGCCTTGTCGATTATCTGCCCTGGGCCTGTCTCGTGGCACCCGGCGTCGTTCTCAACAAGGACGGCAGTTTCTTGCGCACCGCCCGCTATCGCGGCCCCGATCTCGATAGCGCCACCGATGCGGAACTCGTGTCGATCACGGCCAGATTGAACACTGTGCTCAAACGCTTCGGATCGCGCTGGGCCATATTCTTCGAGGCCGAGCGTCTGCCGGCTCAGTCCTATCCCGCCGGCTGCTTTGCCGATCCGGTCTCCTGGCTGGTGGATGAAGAACGCAAAGCTGCATTTGAGGCTGAACTCAGCCATTTCGAAAGCCGCTATTATCTAAGCTTCTTGTACCTGCCGCCTGCCGATGCCGCGGCGAAGACCGAGGGCCTGCTCTATGAACGCGAAAGCGGCACTACAGGCATCCGGGATCCGCGCGCCCATCTCGACGCGTTCCTCTCCGACACCGAGCGTGCCCTCGCGCTGCTTGCCAATAGTCTTCCCGAACTGACGCCGCTGCGCGACTCGGAGCTTCTTTCCCACCTTCACAACGCAATCTCCGAAAAACGCATGAGCGTCGCGGTGCCGGATGTCCCCGCCTATCTCGATGCCATCCTTTGCGACAGCACCCTGACCGGCGGCATCGCCCCAAAACTTGGGACCCAGCATTTGCGCATGCTGACCGTGCTCGGCTTCCCGAACACCACCTCACCGGGAATGCTCGATGCTCTGAACGATCTCGGCTTTTCCTATCGCTGGGTGACACGCTTCATCCCACTCGACAAGCGTGAGGCGGAGCGGGAACTCGGTAAACTTCGCCGGCAATGGTTCGCCAAACGCAAGTCGGTCATGGCCGTGGTGCGCGAGGTAATGTTCAGCAGAGAAAGCGCGCTCATCGACACCGATGCCGGCAACAAGGCCGCCGACGCCGACGAGGCTTTGCAAGAACTCGGCTCGGACGATGTTGCCTTCGGTTATGTGACGACGACCATCGTGGTGAGCGACGCCTCGGAGCGCAAGGTCGAGGACAAGCTGATCGCCGTCGAGCGCATCGTCAATTCGCGCGGCTTCGTCACCATCCGCGAAAGTCTGAACGCGGTCGAGGCCTGGCTCGGCAGCCTGCCCGGCAACCCTTACGCCAATATCCGCCAGCCCCTGGTGCACACGCTCAACCTCGCTCATATGATGCCGGTCTCCGCCGTCTGGGCCGGCCCGGATCGCAATCCGCATCTGAAGGCTCCGCCGTTGATGATGACCAGGACCAGGGGCTCGACACCGTTCCGCCTGGATCTGCATGTCGGGGATGTCGGACATACGCTCATCGTGGGACCGACCGGAGCCGGCAAGTCGGTGTTACTGGCGCTGCTTGCGCTGCAGTTCCGGCGCTTTATCGGCGCGCAAATCATTGTCTTCGATAAAGGCAAATCCGCCAAAGCCGCGTGTCTGGCCATGGGCGGCGAAACCATCGATCTGTCCTTGGATGGGAGCTTGACGCTGCAGCCCTTGGCGCATGTGGACCAGCTCGAGATGCGCGCCTTCGCGCTCGAATGGGTCTGCGGGCTGCTCGCCCAGGATGGGGTGACCGTCGATCCGGAGGTGCGCGATATGGTTTGGACGGCGCTGGAAAGCCTTGCCAGCGCGCCGCCGGCTGAGCGCACGATGACAGGCCTCGCCGTCCTCATTCAGTCCGCGGCGCTGACGCAGGCGCTGAACCCTTACACTTTAGACGGGGCGTTCGGGCGCTTGCTGGACGGCGCGGAGGAGACGATCGGCAAAGCCGCCGTGCTGCATATCGAGCTGGAAGAGCTGATGCAGCATAAGGGACTGGTGGCGCCGGTCCTCTCCTATGTGTTCCATCGGCTGGAGACACGGTTCGATGGACGCCCGACCCTCCTCATTCTCGATGAGGCCTGGCTGTTTCTCGATCACCCGCTGTTTGCGGAGAGAATCCGCGCCTGGCTGAAGACACTGCGCAAGAAAAACGTCGCGGTGGCGTTTGCCACCCAGTCGCTCGCCGATATTGAAAGGTCCGCGATCGCACCCGCGATCATCGAAAGCTGTATGACGCGGATTTTCTTGCCAAACGCCCGGGCGCAAGAGCCGCAAGGACAAGCGATCTACACCTGCTTCGGCCTCAATGCGCGCCAGATCGAGATCATCGCGCGGGCAGCGCCCAAGCGGGATTACTATCTGCAATCGGCACGCGGCAACCGGCTGTTCGAGCTTGGTCTCGGGCCGATTGCGCTCAGCCTTTGCGGCGCGTCCTCGCCGGCCGATCTGCGTTTGGTGGAGGAAACCGCGGCCCGCTATCCCAAGCAGCGGTTCGCGGCTGAATTCCTGAAGGCCAAAGGACTGGGCTGGGCCGCGGACTTCTTGGATCAGTTGGCCGGCCATGCCGCCCCGGAGGATGACGGGTCAGGGTCGCCCGCACAATTGGCTATTTCGCCGCGAGCGCCTGAGGACGACGAAGAAGAGGAGCTCGAGCCGGACCCGGTTCTCGAAGCCGAACTCGCCGCCCGCTTGTCGCCCTTCCGCGCTTAAACCCCACCGCTCAATCGTTTCGGAGAAATCTCATGGCACGCAATTTCGTGCATCGGGTGTGCTTTGCCCTCGTTATGACGACCGCAATTCTTGGTTGTTTCCACAAAAGCGCCAAGGCCGAAATCGTCTACGATCCCTGGAATTACAAGCAGAACTATATCCGCGCACTCCGCGCCCTGCAGCAGATCAATAACCAGGTTAAGGCGATCCAGAACCAGATCGCCATGCTGAAGCGCATGGATCAGAACCTTGCCTCCAGCGGCCAAACGATCGCACCGCGGCTCCAGCAAAGTTTAACGCAGCTCACAGGTGCTCTTCAGAGCGGCAGCGCCATGGCGCTGAAACTGCAGGACAGCCAAGCAACATTCGCGAAGCTGTATCCCGGCGAGGTCGCCCAGCTGTCCTCCGAAACATCGCTTCGGCAAACCCAGGCGCGTTGGAGCGAAACGCTCGCGAGCGTCAAGCGATCGGGCCTTTTGGAGGCGGCGACGGCGGACGGGCTCACGGAGGATGCGGAGGCGCTTGCCGCGCTGCTTGCCCGGTCCCGCAATGCGACAGGAGCACTTGAAGCGGCACAAGCCGGCAATGATCTGCAAGGCCTCGCTCTCAAACAGCAGCTGACACTGCAAGTCTTACTGGCCGCGAAGTCCCGCAGCGAGACCACCGATCGGGCCCGCCGCTTGGTTGCAGAGGAAGAGGCCCGTGTCCGCCTGCGGAGCTTTCTCGGTTCGGGCAGCGCTTACGCGGCTCGTCCGTAGCAAGGCCGCACCACCATGGATGATCTTGCCATCATCGACCGCTTCACCGAGACCTTCTCGCGCTATATCGACAGTGGCTTCGGGCTGGTCTCGGGGGATGTGGCCTATCTCACCACCGTGCTGGTCGCCATTGACATCACGCTTGCGGGGCTGTTCTGGGCCTGGGGGAATGACGACAATATTCCCGCCCAACTCGTCCGCAAGGTTCTCTATATCGGATTCTTCGCTTTTCTTCTGAACAATTGGAGGGACCTTGCCGACATCGTCTTCCGGTCCTTCGGTGGCTTGGGCCTGAAGGCGTCAGGCGCATCGATGTCGGCGAACGATCTCATGCGCCCCGGCTTTGTCGCCGATACCGGCTTCCGGGCGGCTCACCCGCTCCTGCAGAAAGCCGGCGAGCTGGTCGGCATTACCAGCTTCTTCGAAAACTTCGTCACCATCGTTGTCCTCATGCTGGCCTGGGGCATTGTGCTCATCGCCTTCTTCGTGCTCGCCGTCCAACTCTTCATCGCCATTATCGAGTTCAAACTCACAACTTTGGCCGGCTTCATTCTCGTGCCCTTCGCTCTGTTCGGCCGAACCTCGTTCCTCGCCGAGCGCGTTCTTGGCAATGTGCTCTCTTCGGGCATCAAGCTGATGGTGCTCGCCATCGTCATCGGCATCGGCTCATCCGTCTTCGGCACGCTCGTTCCGCCCGTGACGGGTGAGGCGACGCTCAATCACGCTGCCTCCGCCATCCTCGGCGCCATCGCCGTGTTCGGACTGGCCATCTTCGTGCCAGCTCTGGCGGCGGGGTTAATTGCGGGTGCACCGCAATTGGGGGCGGGAGCCGCCGTCGCGACCACTCTGGGTGTCGGCGCCGCCGCCATCGGTTCGGCGGCTTTGGCCTCGAGTGCCGCGCGAACGGCCGGCGCCATCGGCGGCGGCGCGGTTCGCGCGGCCGCCGCTGTATCCGGCGCGGCCTCCACCGCCTATGAGCAAGGTGGTGCGCGGGGTCTAGCGCAGGCCGCCATCGGCGAGCCAATGCGCCGCGCAGCCTCTACCGTCTCGAGCCCAATCGCCAACGCCTATGCGCAGGGCTCGGCCTATGGCCTGCGCGCGACCTCGAGGAATGTCGATCCGGGATCGGCCGCCGGCGGCGAAAGCCAAGGCGGTCCGCCTAGCTGGGCGCGCGGCATGGCCCGCGCCAATCGTTTGCGGGCGGCGGGCTTCGTCGCTGCCCAATCCCTTTCCTCCGGCGACCGGCCCGCCCAGGGCCAAGGTCCCAATCTGAATGAGAAATAGGAGGTGCTGATGGTCTTCAAACGGGGAAGCATGCGCTATGGCCGGACACCACCGCCCGTCACGCCCTACCAAAAGGCGGCGCAGGTCTGGGATGAGCGGCTCGGTTCGGCGCGGGCGCAGGCCAAGAATTGGCGGCTGATGGCTTTCGGGTGTCTGGGCCTCTCCATGGGGCTCGGCGGCGGCTTCGTCTGGTACGCCCAAAGTGGGTTGGTCGTGCCCTATGTGGTCGAAATCGAGGCCTCCGGCAGTGTTCGCGAGATCAACCCGGCCTCGCGCGCCTATGAGCCGACCGATGCGCAGATCGCCTATCACCTGGCGCGTTTCGTCGAGCAGGTGCGCGGTCTATCCAGCGATGCCGTCCTCGTCCGGCAGAATTGGCTGAAGGCCTATGATTACGTCACCGCCCAAGCGGCCGTGACGCTCAACGAATATGCGCGCGGCAACGATCCTTTTGCCCGTCTCGGCCGTGGGACGATCGCTGTCGAGATGACGAGCGCCGTCAGGGCCTCTCCATCGTCATTCCAACTGCGCTGGCAGGAGCAGAGCTTTGAAGGCGGTGCGCTTGTGGCCACCAAGCGTTTCACCGGGCTGTTCACGATTTTGATCGCGGCCCCCCGCGATGAGGCCAGACTCCGCAAGAACCCGCTCGGCATCACCATCACCGCCTTCAATTGGGGACAGGATCTTGGAGGCGAGAAATGAGAATCGCGACCCTCCTGCTTCTCGGCCTATCGGTTCCATTGGCAGCCTGCGCTACCCAAGTGCGTATTCCGGAGGTTGCATTGGACGCGCCGGTCTTTGCCAAGGCAGAGCCCGAACCCGTATCGAGATTCGAGACCTCGGTGGTCACTGTCCCGGAGCCGCTACCGCTTCCCGGCCAGTTGAAACCGCTGCCGGTGAAACCTAAGCGAGATAAGAAAAGTGAAGAACCGGAAAAGCCACCTAAGGACCGGATCGCGGATGCCAACGAAGCCGCCAAGATCGAGCCCGGCAAGGACAGCACCATAAACGCCATGCAGGTCTATCCCTTCACCCAAGGCGCGCTCTACCAGCTCTATGCCGCCGTCAATCAGGTCTCCGATATCGCGCTTGAGCCGGGCGAGACTTTGCTGTCGGTCTCATCTGGCGATACGGTGCGCTGGGTGATTGGCGACACCCAGAGCGGCGAGGGGGCCACCGCGCGCACCCATATTCTTATCAAACCGACAGCGGCGGACCTTGCCACCAATCTGGTCATCGCCACCGACCGGCGCACCTATCATCTGGAGCTCACCTCGACAGAGAAAACCTATATCGCCAGCCTCTCCTGGACCTATCCGCTTTCCGAGCTGGTGATCCGCAAACGCCAAGCCGAAGCGCAAGCCGTAGCGCGCGATACCGTCATCGATACCGGCATCGCCCTCGACGCCATCCGCTTCCGCTATCGCATCGAGGGCGAGGCACCGTGGCGGCCCGCCCAGGTGTTCGATGACGGCAACAAGGTCTACATCCAGTTTCCGTCGACGCTTCGCCAGGGCGAGGCGCCGCCCTTGTTCATTGCCGGCGCCGACGGCAAGCCGGCGCTGGTCAATTACCGCGTCAAAGGCTCCACCTATATCGTCGACCGGCTGTTCGCCGCCGCCGAATTGCGCCAGGGCGAAGATCCGCAGCGCATTGTGCGGATCACTCGGACGGACGCAAAATGGCGCGAGGTCTGGAAATGACGGACACTTCGGAAACCTCGACGACATCGGAAAAGGTCGACCCGGAAAGTGTCGAACTTCGCGTCAAGCCGCGTCCGGTAACGCGCATCAACCGCCGGGTCGTGATCGGCGGCGTAGCCCTCAGCGTAACGATAATCGCGGGACTTGTCATTCTCGCCTTGCGGCCAGTGGTCTGGACAACCCAGGAAACGCGAGGGCTTCTGAATACGGAAACCAAACCCTATGCCGAGGGCTTGGAAGGCCTGCCGAAACGCTATGACGCCATCCGCCCGCCGGAGCGCACCGGGGAAATTGCACCCGCCGATAGAGATCGGCATCAACCGGCCCAAGACGCGGCGGCAAATTCACCGGCGCTGGATCAAGAGAGCCAAGATCAGTTGCGCCTTGCCCGTCAAGCCCGCTCAGCGCCTGTCTTCTTTCAGATCAAGGGCCAAACGCCATTGCGGAGAGAATCGGGCCCGCCTTCAACCGCGTCATCGGCGGATCCTGGAGGCGATGCGTTGAACGCGTTGCGGGCCGATATCGCATCGATCACTCCGAACACACCGGCCGAAGCGGGCAACAGCAGCGATGCCGCCCAAACCGCCAAACTCGCCTTTCTGAACGCAAAGCCCGATGACAGCATTTACAACGCTCACTCGCTGCAGAAACCGGCCTCGCCCTATCAATTGATGGCGGGGACGGTCATTGCCGCGAGCCTGATCACGGGGCTGAATTCGGACCTGCCGGGCTTCGTCATCGCGCAAGTCACCGAGCCGGTCTATGACACCGTTTCCGGCAAGCAGCTGCTTATTCCGCAAGGCGCGCGCCTCATCGGTAAATATGATGCGCGGGTTAGCTTCGGGCAGAACCGAGCCCTCATCGTCTGGCAGCGCATCATCCGCCCGGATGGCTCGTCCATCGTCATCGAGAATCTGCCCGCCACGGACCAGGGCGGATATGCCGGATTATCGGACGAAGTCGACAATCACACCTGGCAGCTGGTGAAAGGCATCGCCCTCGCGACACTGCTGAATGTGGGTACGGAGTTGACTTTTGGCGACGATGAGAACGATCTCGTCAAAGCCTTGCAGCAAGGGTTCGGCCAGACCACCAACCGCGCCGCCAGCCAGATCGTCGAACGCCAGCTCAACGTCCAGCCTACCATCAAGGTCAGACCAGGTTGGCCGCTGCGCGTCATCGTACAAAAGGATTTGGTGCTGGAACCGTATAAGCAATAGTAGGCGCAATTATCTTATCATCGTCCTTCGCAATATCGTTTGCCGTACGTCCTCCAAGCCTCTGACCAGCTCTGATTCAAGCGTGGTCAAATCAACGCCATCCCCTTCCAGCGCCAGCAGCCTCGAATCTAGAGCCTCAAGAATGAGAGCCGACAGCGGCGCCGAAGCCAAGGTCTTTTCAGCCCTTGTATCGAAGTACGCTGCAACGGTTCCGTCGAGGCGCACTTCCAGAACGAGGTTCTCGCTTTCGCTGCCGTTCTCCGGTTCGCGATAACTTTCAGCCTTATCCGACACCCAACCCCATCCTTCACCAAAGCCGTCAATTCGCCAACAGCGTCACCGAGCACGATTACCTAGTATACTGGGTGGTTCGACGCAACGCCTTACCCGCGCCTGCAACTCATGAGGCTGAGGCAGGTGGTTGCGAAAAATTTACGCAAGCTAAGAGGAGAGCGCGGGCTCTCCCAAGAGGAGCTCGCCGATCGCGCAGGTCTCAACCGCAATTATGTTGGCATGATCGAGCGGGAAGAAAACGCGCCAACAGTCGATACATTGGAGAGTTTGGCGGAGGCGCTGGGCATCTCCGTGACCGACCTATTTCGAAGCGGCCCACAGTGAATTCCACCGATAAACTTGTGGATATCAGCGTTTTTTTGCGCTTGTGCCCCAGCTGTGCCCCGCGCACCAAAATCGCGGTGACGGTGCTTCAGGTGACACAAGAAAATGTTGTTGGTTTTCAATCGCTTAGAATTGGTTGCGGGGGCACGCTTCAATCAAAATTGCAACCCCAATAGCAAACGGGAACGAACGCTTATCCCTTTGAACTCATGGTATTTTCGGAATGATTTCCGCATCATCCCGGCAAGTCTAGCGGCCTGATATGGTCCGCGAGAGCCGCCCCGCCGGGCAACTTCACCTCCAGCATCCCTAAAGCTCAAATGACGTTTGAGCAGCCCAAAGCGTCGTCCAATGACCGTCCCTCGGACTGGCCAAAGATTGCCACGAAGGTGAATGCGGTGCGCCTGAGCGATTTCGCGCTGCGCCAGCTTCAAGGCCGGGTTGACGTGGTCGGTTCAATACACCAGCCTTCTCCCCACGGATGCGTTCGGACATGAAACACACCCCTCTTTCCCCTGAAAGCCTGCAAAAAAGATCGTCATGATCTTCACCATCGTCACATGCTAAAAATTTTTCTGGCATTATAATAGTTTAAGCACCCGTGATGAGTCATTAGAGGGCGAGGGATCGTCACAAGATCGTCCCAACGTCGCGGTCCGACGCGCCAGCGGCCTGTCATGTGCACTCGCCGGATAACTCCATATGGAGATACTCTCCATCCTGGTGATTGGCCGGGTGGGGCCTCTCACAGACTTGAAAACGCGGCGTTGTCAGGGGCGCGCGCCCCTTTCCAGCTCCCGCAGTCCAATGAGAGAATATCCCCATTCCAGAAGTCAGAGGGACATTTCGGCCACGGTAAGTTTTTGCAACCATTGAACGGGGAGGACTCTTAATCAGATCTCAGCCCGATATTCCCTTCGCCCACCTTTCGAGCTAGACTTCAGATCATGACAAAACTTCTCGATAAAGCCCTTGAAGCCGTGCTGCGGTTGCCACCGGATAGCCAGGACGAAATTGCCCGTGCCATGTTAAATCTAGCGGATGGTGAAGGCGAAGCCGAAGAAATCGACCCTGCTCACCTGCCCGATGTGCTTGAAAGCCTTGCACAAGCTAAACGTCGCCAATTCGCGACCGATGCCGAGGTCGAAACCGCCTTCCGACGCTTCGATGCATGAAGCTCCGCTTCACGCCGCGCGCGATTGAAAACCTTGCAAACATTGCCGACTATCTCCGCTCCAACAGCCCTGCGGCGGCGCCGCGCGTGCGCGCTGCCATCTACGCGAGCCTGCAGAACCTGATCCTTTTTCCGAAGGTTGGCCGGCCCCAAAGGACCGCGGGAGTTCGTAAGCTCGTGACTCGCAAGTACGCCTATCTCATTTATTACACGCTCGATGCTGACGCCGAGGAGATCATCATCCTCAACGTGAAGCATCCCGCGCAGAAGCGAGAACATTCCGACGCCTGACCTACATGCACTAGACCCGCAATTGTCGGCGGCCGCATCGACGTCGAAATCATGCGCCTCAGCGACTTCCTCGTCGGCTCGTCGGAAGCCGGAAGGCAGTATCAGAGGAAACGGCGCTTGAGCGCTCGGACGGTCATTATCTCGCGCTTCGCAGCGAAAACCGTCACTTCGTCTGTGCCGAGTTCAGTATGACAAGCGACCTGGCGCCGCAAGTGCGTGGAACAATTAGTGCTAGTTCCGAGCCGGAAGACTTAATCGCTCAGCCTTTGGGGCGTCGAAGCATTCGCGCGGACATAGCTGCCGCGATCCAAAATCCAATGGCGGTCAGCGCCGCTCCTGCAAAGATGGCGACGAGCACGCCTCCGTAAGAACCCGTCGCCTTCCATAGGGCGGCAGCGGCCGCGGGGGCTGCTGCTCTGGCGACGAGAGATGGAGCGGCCAGCATACCGTTAATCGCCCCATACAACTCACAACTCAGCATTTCAGGAACCGCCATTCCCCGCACGATGGGAAGACCAGCTAAACACGGCATCCCGTAATCTGGATCGTCCGGCGCCGGCCTAATGATCGAGGCCACGGAAGGCGTAACGCCAGCTTTGCGCTCGAAGCCTTCAGCAGACGTTGGAGTATGTTTGGGACTGCGGGATGGGCATACGCCGCAAACGGTTAAGCCGTGCCCGGATTGAGCGACGGGGGTTAAACTGCCTGCTGGATGGCGGATAGCTGCCAGCCTTCATCGCGCGCGCGGTCGTCGCGGCGAAAGGTCCACAGCTCAATGGATTGAGACGATTGGCCGGGGTCGCCGGAAACCACCGCTCCCGTCGCGCGGTCGACCGTCAGGCAGACCGATGAGTAGCGCATCGCAAGGGTGGCGTAGTCCGAGCCGTTTTCGCGCCATGCTTCCGACAGGTCGCCCCGCAAGAGCTTTACGTCTGAGACTTCGTTGCGCAGGCCCTGTTTTGCGGTGTCGTATAATTCCCGGCTGAAATAGGAGAGCATTTCCGGGGTCGTTCTGGCCCCGAGCTCGTCAGTATCTTCATGGCCATAAGCTGCATAAATCTCCCCCAGCAGCCTCTCGAACGCATTCAGATCGTCCTTGTCGATCGTTAGCGCCGATGCGCGTGGGGCCGGGCCGCCGCTGAAGGTAAAGGGCGAACAATTCGGCGCTTTGCTGCCCCGCGGCGCCTCGCTTGAGCCGGGCGAAGACGCTGGTGCGGGCTGGGCGCGGCTCCTGATAAAATTCACGACGAAATATACGGCTCCGCCAATCAGCGCGAATTGCACCACAAAGCCGAGCATGTCCATGCCGGCGCCGAAGAGACGTCCAAGACTCACCGCAATAAGGCTGCCCATAAACAAACCACGCCATCCGACGAGAAGTGACAGGGCTGCGGCACCGGACAGGGCTGGATCTTCCGTAGGCGCGGGGTCGCGCCTGTCGGTCATGGACTGATCGATTGGCGCGGCGGCAGAAACGGTTTTTGTCGCCGGAGGCGCCGCATAGGTCCGGCTACCTCGGCTGCCGAAGCTCTTGCCGCCGCTCATGCGAATAGCCCCCGCATCCAGGGCCGCCGTTGCGAGTTCTGCCGGCGAGACCACCGCTTTTTGAGGAAAGAATGACATTGTGATCGTCCAATGAACGGAAAATGGCGCGACTGGCGGACGCCGGCCTCTCACCGAAAGGTCGGCGGCTCGTGATTGCAAGTATCCAGAGTCGGCTGTCAGATTTCCCGCCAGCTTTGCCTGAAAGCGGCCGGAAGACTATTTCTTGCCGCCGGCCGTCTGCGCGGGAGCGTTAGGGCTCACCTTGGCGTGACCAGGCGCGTTGGGCTCCTGGACAGGCGGGTTCGCAGAGTGCGTCTGGTCCTTCGGAGCGGGTGCGGGCATGGGCTTCGGTGCCGCTGCGGCAAGCGTGGGTTGTTTCTTATCATTGTCGAACATGAGTTTTCCTGAAGCGTGAGTGTTCCTCACCGGCGGATGCCGGCTTGGTCGATGCACAGGAAGCATAGTCGCCGAATTTTTAAGGACGAATATTTCAGGCTGCACAGAGAAAAAAGGCACCAACGGACCAACAATTCTATCCGTGCTGTAAACGTTCTACCCAATACACTTGGTGTTTGCAAAAAATATTTACAATGGGACGTCTCATTATATGGAAAGGATGCTGAATGCAAAAAGCGGAAAAACGCACCAGCGCTGAAAGCCTTCGAGCCGCCTCGGGCGCCGCCGCTACGTCAGAATGAGTAGTTTCCGACGCTACCCCAATGCCATCGTTCCCAGCAAAGTTCCACGGCAATCTCATAAATCAAAAGAAAAAACGAAAAGAGGGAATTATTAACGAGGCGTACGATGGATAAGCACCGAAAGTCCAATGCTTGCAGTACCTCCGCCGAGGCGGACCACCGGATCGCCAATCATTTTGCAATGCTTGCCAGCCATGTACGTTTAAAAACGGCAGCCTTAGTGCGGCGGCCGACCGAGCCCAGCCGGAGCGAGATGCTCCTGCTCCTGGAGAGTATCGGCGTTCACATCGACGCTGTCGCGAGCCTGCACCGGATCCTTGCCACCGAAGGATTGCAGTCATCGGCGGACCTAGGTCAGCATCTGCGGAATATTTGTAGCGCGTTCCGATCCGGCCCCTCATCCGGCTTCGTGCTTGCCGAGGACTTCGAACCTGGATGCGCGCTGCCGCTCGACCAACTTCTGCCGGTCACTCAGATTTTTTCCGAAGTGATTACAAATGCTATCAAATACGGCATTGCGAACGGTGAGGCGGGACGATTCGCGCCACCTGCGGCAAGGACATTGATGGCGTTATTCGCGTCGAAGTCATCGACGAAGCCGGCGGCCTGCCGACGGGCATCGACCCAACGACCCATCATGGACTTGGGTTTCGATTGGTGCAGGCGTTAAGCAAACAGGTGCGAGGCGTCGCCGACTACCAGTCTTCCGAAAAAGGCCTGCGATTCCGGCTGACGCTGCCTTCCGTTTCAATGCCGGATGCCGTAGAGCGCGCAAAGCCGACGACCTTCGGGCAGCGGCTATCAATATTCCGTATCGGAGGTAACGGGGGCGCAAACGGCAAGGTCGCGGCGTCGGGCGTCTAGAGTGATCGCTTCAAACGGAAACGATCATGCTCCAGATTTCTTTGTTTTCGCACGATTTTTCGGGAAAACCGGTGTCCACCCCAGCCTTCGCGGGGACATGCTCTTCCCGATCGTGCTCTAAGAAGCGTCATCTTGACCGGCAAAGTCACGGCGCCAATGTCCCCAATAGGCGAAATATGGCGAGGAAAACCAGCCGTGGCTCATCGCCGCCGCCCCGGTGGCGCCGCGACCGTGGGTCAATCGTTCGCGGCCAGCGCCAGCCGTGCCAGCGCCGGCAGCGACTTCGAGCCGGTCTTCTTCATGATCGCGGCGCGGTGGTTCTCGACCGTGCGCTGGCTGATGCCGAGATCGGCGGCGATATTCTTGCTCGGATGGCCGGCGAGGACCAGGTCCATGATCTCGCGCTGGCGCGGCGTGAGGCCCGCGACGCGACTGGCCGCGGCCTCGTGCCAAGCGTGCCAGCTTGCTTGCATCCCGCGACTGTTCGAGCGCGCGCTCGACGCTGGCCAGCAGTTCGTCGCGGCCGACCGGCTTTTCGATGAAGTCCGACGCGCCGGCCTTCATGGCCTGAACCGCCATCGGCACGTCGCTATTGCCGGTGATCATGATCGCGGGCAGTTCGTGGCCCGCCTGCCTGAGCTGCCGCAGCAATTCGAGCCCGCTCATTCCGGGCAGATAGGCATCGATCAGCAGGCAGGCTTCGCGGCCGGGATGATAGGCTTCGAGAAAGCCTCGCAGGTCGCATAATCCTCGACCGTCTGGCCATCGTCCTCGAGCACGACGCGCATCGCCTCGCGGACATGGCTGTCGTCATCGACGACGAAGATGACCGGCGCCTCCTGGCCGCTGGCGCCGCATCCGGGGATGGCAGCGTGCGCGGTGCCTGGCGGGAAGCAGCGATTGGATGAGCTTGCGTCAGCTCCGTCAACTTCACCGGCTTGTTGAGCTGCACGCAGTTCTGAGCGCGATATCGCGCAGCGTGCCGGTCGAGATGTCGCCGGTCAGGATGATGACCGGGATCTCCCGATGGAGTTTGTCTCGCAGCTTCGCCGCGACTGGAGCCCGTCCATGCCGTTCGGCAGATTGAAGTCCGCCAGGATGAGGTCGGGCCGGATCGTGCCGCGCGCCACCAGTTCCAGCGCGGCGACGCCGTCGGCCGCCGTACGACGTGATGGCCTTCGTCCTTGAGCACGAGCTCGAGCAGTTCGCGCACTTCCGGATCGTCCTCGACGACCAGGATCTCGCCCGTGCGACGAACGTCTCGACCATCGCGCTCGTCCGATGCCGCGAGCTCGCGTGCAGCGCCGTCGCCGCTCGCCGATCGCATGACCTCGATGGCGAAGACCGAGCCCTTGCCCGGCGCGAGCGGACCTGAACCTGGTGGCCCAGCAGATTTCCCAGACGCTGCACGATCGACAGCCCGAGGCCAAGACCGCGGCTGCGTTCGCGCGCGGCATTGTCGAGCTGATGGTATTCCTCGAAGATCGCTTGAAGCTCCTCTCGGGAATGCCGATGCCGGTGTCCCAGACCTCGATGCTCAGCACGCCCGCGCGCCGGCGGCAGCCGAGCAGCACCTTGCCGTGCTTGGTGTATTTCAGCGCGTTCGACGAGCAGGTTGCGGATCATCTGCTCCAGCAGGCGCGGATCGCTGTGGATCGACAGGCTGCACGGCGACGACGCGCAAACGCAATGCCTCTGCGCCTGCGCGTGATAGGCGAACTCGTCCCGCAGCCGGTCAAGCAGATCGTTGACGGGAAATCGACGATTTCGGCGCGGACGGTGCCGGCTTCGATCTGATTGATGTCGAGCAGCGTGTTCAGCATGCCCGACATGGCGCCCAGCGTCTCGTCGAGCCGTGCGACCAGCTTCTGCGCGCTTTCTCGCCTTCGACGGTCTTCGCCAGCAGCCCTGAAGCAGGACCAGCGTTTGCAGCGGCTGGCGCAGATCATGGCTGGCGGCGGCGAGAAAGCGCGACTTCGCGACGTTGGCCGACTTCGGCTTGCCGCTTCGCCGCCTCCAGCGCTTCGGCCGCCTGCCTGCGCTCGGTGATGTCGGCGAAGGTGATGACGACGCCTTCGACGCCGTTGTCCTGGGTGCGATAGGGCAGGATGCGGCGGATATACCAGGCGCCGCTGCGTGCTTCGATCTCCCGCTCGATCGGCGCGAGGGTTTGCAGCACCGTTCGCGCATCGGTCAGCAGATCGCTATCGGCGGCCAGCGAGCTGAGATCGGCGAGCGGCCGGCCGACATCGCCGGGAATGACGTTGAACAGCGATTTGGTGGCCGGCGTGAAGAAGCGGATGTTGAGGTCGGTGTCGAGGAACAGCGTCGCGACATCGGTGCTGTACAGGACATTCTGCAGATCGTTGGACGTCGTGCGCTGCCGTTCCAGCGTTTCCTGAAGCTGGCTGTTGAGCGCGGTCAGTTCCTCGTTGAGCGACTGCAATTCCTCCTTCGAGGTCAGCAGTTCCTCGTTGGTCGACTGGAATTCCTCGTTGACCGACAGCGCTTCCTCGTTGATCGCCTTCTGCTCTTCGCTCGAAATCTCGAGGTTGCGGATCGCGGCCTGCAAGTTCCGCTCGCGTGGCTTCGAGTTCCTGCTCGAGCTCGGCGACGCGCGGAGCGTCTCCGCGCGGTGCTCGGGCGGCCGCGCTTCTGCTCCTGCTGCGGCTCGTCGACGAAGCAGATCAGCAACAGCTCCTCGCCTTCGCTCAGGACCGGCTGCACGGCGATGCTGAACGAACGCGCATCGCCATCGCTGTCCGATCTGGCCGCCGGCGACGACGATGCGCGCGTTTCTCTCGCTGGCCTGCTGGATCGCCGAGCTGAGCTTGGTGCGCAGTCCTCGCGCGCCATCGCCAGCAGATCGTGCGTGGGGTGCCCGGCGCCACGCGCAGATAGCGGTCGGTCGGTCCCAGGGAATAGAGGCATTCGTGCTTGCGATTGATCAGGACCGCGGCCGGCGCATAGGTCTCCAGCACCAGCTGCTGGCAGAGGTCGGCGAGCGCGGCCTGGCGCGATGGGCGCTGTGATCTGTGGCCGAGGCGTGCGGGGAGCCGCGCCGCATCGCCGGCGCTCCATCGAAAAACCGAGCTCGCCCGGCCGGCTGCGGCCGATGTGCCGGTAGAGCCGCTCCGGCTTCGAGATCACCTCGAAGCGGCCTTCGACATTGCCGACCGTCTCCGAGCTGCCGAGCAGCAGGATGCCGCCCTCGCGCAGCGCGAAATGGAACAGCGAGATGACCTTCGCCTGCGCCTCGGGCCGCAGATAGATCAGCAGATTGCGGCACGAAATCAAGTCGAGGCGCGAGAACGGCGGATCGGCCAGCACATCCTGCACGGTGAAGACCACCGTCGCGCGCAGCTCCGGCGATACCCGGTAGCCGTGGTCTTCCTTGGTGAAGAACCGGGCAAGGCGCTCCGGCGACACGTCCGCCTCGATCGTCTCCGGGTAGAGCCCCTCGCGGGCGCTGGCGACGGCATCCGGATCGACGTCGGAGGCGAAGACCTGCAGCTTGATGTTGCGCTTGGCCGCCGTGATCTCCTCGCGGAAGAGCATGGCGAGGGAATAGGCTTCCTCGCCGGTGCTGCATCCGGCGATCCAGATGCGCAGCGGCTGATCGGGCGTGCTGGTCGCGGACCAGATCCGGAATGATCTTCTCGGCCAGGAAATCGAAGACCTTCGGATCGCGGAAGAAGCTGGTGACATTGATCAGCAGATCCTTGGCGAGCAGGTCGAGTTCGTCGGCGTCGCTCGCGCAGCAATTCGAGATAGCGGTCCATGTCGTCGGTGTTCGATCGCGGCCATCGCCATGCGCCGCTCGATCCGGCGCTGCAGCGTGCCCTGCTTGTAGAGCGTGAAATCGTGGGCGGTCTTGCGTGCGCAGCAGATCGATGATCTCGGGCAGCCAGTCCGGCGTCGGTCCTCCGGCGAGCCGTTCGCTGCTGGGCGCTGAGCGACCATTCGCCGGTCATATTCGACGAGCGCATCGGGAATCTTCGCCACCGGCAAGCACGAGATCCACCGCGCCGGTCACGATCGCGCTGCGCGGCATGCCGTCATAGCCGGCCTCGTCGGGATCCTGCGCGATGACGAACCCGCCGTTTTCCTTGACCGCCTTCAGCCCGAGGCTGCCGTCGGCGCCGGTGCCCGAAAGGACGACGCAGATCGGCGCGCGGCGCCGAATTCCTCCGCCAGCGAGTGCAGCAGGAAATCGAACGGCAGGCGCGCGCCATGGCGCGCCTGCGGCTGGGAAAGATGCAGCGCGCCGTCGCCGACCGACAGATAGGTTCCGGGCGGAATGACATAGAGGTGGTCGCGCTCGATCGGCATGCCGTCCGTTGCTTGCCGCACGGTCATCGACGTGTGGCCGGCCAGCAGGTCCACCATCATGCTTTCATGGGTCGGATCGAGATGCTGGACCAGGATGAAGGCCATGCCGCTGTCGGCGGGCAGCGCATCCACGAGCTTCCTGCAGGCATCCAGCCCGCCCGCCGAAGCGCCGATTCCGACGACGGGAAATCATTTGGGCCACCAGGAGGGGCGTGTGCGAATGGTCGGGCGCCCCCCGCTCTGTCCGAAGGCGCTCTTCCAGCATTGTAATAGCCTCTCCGGTGGGGGCCTCCCGACGGGAGGGTCGAGGACGATGATATCACGACTTGGCATAAGGGAAATTAACGTCTGTTCCGCCGCGATGACGTTGAATTGCCTGCCTTTGAGCGGTCGCAGGTGCCAAGCCCAGCGGGCAAATTGAGTAGAGCTCCGAGCCTCACCATACCGCCGTTTCACGTCTAATTATAGTGAAGGGGGATCTGCGCGTCTCCGCGAATTTGCAGGGAGCGGTTCTTGACGCTGGGCGACACTGCTGATCATATGAGGACGGCGCCAGTGTGTCGGAAACGAACTCAGGGAACCATGATGTGTGACACTTGTTTTCAGTCCTCAATGCTTAGGAGACATTTGGGCATGCCGCCAACGCCGAGGCGCTCAAGCTTATTGTCGAGACCTTGGCGGGTGCTGGACGTGACCGGACGCGCTCCTGCAACGAAGGCTACGCACCATGACCGATCAACGTCGCCTCTGCCGCTCTTAAGGAAAGTGAAACGGATGCCACGAACTCTCACCGTCATTCTCGGAACGCTGGTCGTCGCGGCGCTGATCGCTATCGGCGGCGCTTATGCCTTCATTATGTCCGGCATCTACGATGTCTCGGCCACGACGCCGGATGCGAGCCTGGTACGCTGGGTCACGCATGAGACGAGCGACCGTTCCGTGGCGCGCCGGATGGGCGACAATGTGGTGCCGCCCGGCTTGGATGCAGCCGAGAAGATCGCCGCGGGTGGGGCGCTCGACCTCGCCGACTGCGCGGGCTGTCATGGTGGCCCCGGGCTGGCGCCAACGGCAATTTTGCGAGGGCTCGATCCGCAGCCGCCCAATTTTTCCGTGCACATGCAAACCCCATCCGGCCGAAAACTTCCAGTTCATCAAACATGGCGCGAAGATGACCGGCATGCCCGGTTTTGCCCCGACGAAGACGGACGCAGAGATCTGGTCGCTGGTCGCCTTCCTGAATGTGGCGCCAGGCATGAAGGCCGAAAATTTCACCAAGTTAACAGTGAACGCAACCTCCTCGCTCACGTCGACACCTGCGCTCCAGCAATGAAAGGATCAGCTGCCATGGGGAAGCCGACCAATACATTCATCAAATGACAAATCATCAACGCCTCAAGCGAAGTTGCGCCCTGCGGCTCACACTTCTAGACATGAGAGCACAAAAGCTATGCTGAGCGCGCGGTCATCGTGGCGGAAGCCGCCGCCCGCCACAGCGTCGCTTAACGGCGCGCTCTTCCTAAGGGCCCATGAGCAGGCCGAACCTGCCCTTACCGCCGATTTGCGCCACCTACAGAAGAGGGGAGACCGGGCGTCTTCCCAGAATTTGCAGCAATGGGCCATGGACAGACAACACTACTGGTCATTATCATTGCGCTGCTGGTTCTCGGTGGCGGCGCTTTTATGGGCGTGGACGCTGGTTTTAAGCGAATTGTCGGCGGGCAAGTCGAGCAACCTGCGCGGGCACTGGTGATGCGTGATCGGCTTGGGGTGCTGAGCTGATCGATTCCACCTAACCACAAAACAACAAAGCCGATGACCCATCAACTTACAATCGACCACGCCGCCGCCGCTACCTATCGGCGCGACCTCATGAAGCGGCTCTGGAAGAGATCAAAAATTACAGTCACTCGACCCTCCTTTATTGGTGGCCGGCATGGGTGACCGGCTTTGTCATCGCGGTCCTCAATGCGGACAGGTCAGGCTTCTGGCCACCGTGCCCGGCGCCGCGCCGAGTTCCGCGCTCGGCCTCACCTATCTCACGGTGCTTTTGCTGTTGATTTTTCACGAATGTCCGGCTGCGCGGCATCAATTCGATCGTGGCGTTGCTCACGGTCGCATTCATCAGCGTGCTCCTGGCCTGGCCTGGCCGGTGGGACTGCATTGTCAATTCATCCGGACCTTTCGGTCCATATTAACACCGGGTTCTACCTTGTGTTCTCATCCGGCCTGATGATCATTTGGCTGATCATGTTCTTTCATTCGACCGGCTGACCGTTGGCGCAACGGCCGGGGACAGATGATCGAAGAGCGCCTGATCGGCGGCGGCGCGGAAAGCTTCGACAGCAATGGCTTGCGATTCCAAACATAGCTCCGATTTCTTCCGTACCGTCCTCGGCCTCGGCGCCGGGATCTCATGGCGACGGTGGCCGGTTCAGGCGGCACGATGATCGGATTCCGAACGTCGTCTTCGTCGACCGCAAGATTGAAGCTATCGAAAGGCTGATCGCCGTGAAGCCAGACCACACCGCGTAATACGCGTCGCTCCCGGTCGCGTGTTACGTCACCTTCCAGGCGCCGGTGGTGGACTTGCGCCGTCGTCAGCTGACGATCCTGGCCGTAGCGCATAGGGAGCCGGGTAGCCGATTGCGGGGTCTGCATTGCGCCGGCTCCTCAACCGCGTCCTGGGACGCCTTGATAGTTTCCGACGCTGGGGCCGTCCGCCGACGGAAGCGTAGACCCTGCCATAGGAGCCCACTGTCCGCTGACCGCTCATGCCGAGCCCTCATCCGGCAAGCCTGCCCGGCCCCCAAAACAGCAAAGGGACACTCGGCAATGAAGGCTCTCGTCTATCGGGGCCAGGGAAGAAGGCCTTGAAGACCGCCCAAAGCCGGACATCGCCGCGCCGACCGACGCGATCGTCAAGATCACGAAGACGACGATCTGCGGCACGGATCTGCACATCCTCAAGGGCGACGTGCCGACTTGTCAGCCCGGCCGGATTCTCGGCCACGAGGGCGTCGGCGTCGTCGACACGGTCGGGCCGGCGTCACCGCGTTCAAGCCGGGCGACCGGGTGCTGATCTCCTGCATCAGCGCCTGCGGCAAATGCGACTATTGCCGCAAGGCTGATGTACTCGCACTGCACCACCGGCGGCTGGATCCTCGGCAACACCATCGACGGCACGCAGGCCGAGTTCGTCCGCATTCCCTATGCCGATACCAGCCTCTATCCCATTCCCGAGGGCGCCGACGAAGAGGCGCTGGTGATGCTGAGCGACATCCTGCCGACCGGCTTCGAGTGCGGCGTGCTCAACGGCAAGGTGCAGCCGGGCAGCACCGTGGCGATCGTCGGCGTCGGGCCCGATCGGGCTCGCGGCGCTGCTGACCGCGCAGTTCTATTCGCCGGCCGAGATCATCATGATCGATCTCGACGACAACCGCCTTGAAGTCGCCAAGCGCTTCGGCGCCACCGCTGGCGTCAACAGCGCCGACGGCAAGGCCGTCGAGGCGGTCATGAAGATGACCGGCGGGCGCGGCGTCGACACGGCCATCGAGGCGGTCGGCATTCCGGCGACCTTCGAGCTGTGCGAGAGAAATCGTCGCGCCCGGCGGCACCATCGCCAACATCGGCGTGCACGGCACCAAGGTGGACCTCCATCTGGAGAAGCTCTGGGACCGCAACATCACCATCACCACGCGGCTGGTCGACACCGTCAGCACGCCGATGCTGCTGAACACCGTGCGAGTCGAAGAAGATCGACCCGAAGCTGCTGATCACGCATCGCTTCAAGCTCGACCGGATCGTCGATGCCTACGAGACCTTCGCGCACGCCGCCAAGACCAAGGCGCTCAAGGTGATCATCGAGGCCTAGCGGATCGAACCCGACATTTGAGGTGCTGGCGCGAATCCGCTAAGCTATTCAAATTCGGGTTAATTCCATCTATCGGCAGAAATGCCGGTGGTTCGAAACGTTAGCGACGAACCACCCGCGGGTCATCGAGATGACCGAACGCCCTCCAACAATGAAAAGGTACGCACCATGACCTACCAAAGCGTCAATCCCTGCGACGGCAAGCTTATCAAGAGATTCAAGGAACTCACCGACGAGCAGTTCGAAGACAAGATCGCCGCTGCCGCGAAGTGCTTCGAGACCTGGCGACACAAGAGCTATGCCGAGCGCGCGGTGATCGTCGCCAAGGCCGCGGCTCTCGTGCATGATAGGGTCGACGAGCTCGCCCACACCATGACGCTGGAGATGGGCAAGCGCATCGACGAGGCGCGCGGCGAGGTGGAGTTCAGCTCCGACATTCTCGCCTATTACGCCAAGAACGCCGAGCGCTTCCTTGCGACAGAAGAGCTGCATCCGACGCTCGGCGAAGGCCACATGGAGAGCAGCCCGATCGGGGTGATCTTCGGCGTCGAGCCATGGAACTTTCCCTACTATCAGCTGGCGCGGGTCGCCGGTCCCCATCTGATGGCCGGCAACGTCCTGATGGTAAAACACGCCGGCTGTCGTGCCGCAATGCGCCATCGCGTTCGAGAAGCTGTGGATCGACGCGGGCGCGCCGGTCGGTCTGTATACCAATCTGCTGATCTCGCACGATCAGTCGGACCATGTCGTCGATGATCCACGGATCAAGGGCGTCGCGCTGACCGGCAGCGTCGCGGCCGGACGAAGCATCGCGGCACGAGCGGGACAGAACCTTAAGCCGTCCTCGATGGAGCTCGGCGGCAGCGACGCGTTCATCGTGCTCGAAGACGCCGATCTCGACCATACCATCAAATGGGCCGTGTGGGGACGCATGTACAACACCGGACAGACCTGCTGTGCCGCCAAGCGGTTCATCGTCGTCGAAAGGATCGCCGACAAATTCCTCGAGAAGTTCAAGGCGGCGCTGGCGGCTCTCAAGGCCGGCGATCCGCTGGACGAGAAGACGACGCTGGGTCCTTTGTCGACGGAATCGGCCCTGGTTGACCTTTTGAAACAGGTCGACGTTGCGGTCTCCCATGGGGCAAAAGTGATCATGGGCGGCAAGCGGATCGACCGTGCCGGGATCATTCATGGAGCCGACGATCCTGACGGACGTCAAGCCGGACAACCCCGCCTTCCGCGACGAATTTTTCGGTCCGGTCGCGATGTTCTTCCGGGTCAAGGATGAAGACGAGGCGATCGCGCTCGCCAACAATTCCGATTTCGGATTGGGCGGCTCTGTCTTCACCAAGGATGTTGCGCGCGGCAAGCGCGTGGCGAGCCGCGTCGAAACCGGCATGATGTTCGTCAACAACATCGACTGGTCCGACGCCGAACTGCCGTTCGGCGGCATCAAGAACTCCGGCTACGGGCGCGAACTCGGCGACATGGGCATCCAGGAGTTCGTGAACAAGAAGCTGGTTCGCTACGCGGCGGTCGAAGCCCCGCATTAAGGCACGACGGTTGGTGACGGGGGCCGCTCTTGCGGAATCCCCGTCACCCGCTGTGACGCACTGCGTCTGCCTCATCGATCAACGCCGGCGAAAAATCGGAGCGCACAATGTATGTCAATGTCGCCGTCCTGAAGGAAACCCGTCCGCACGAACGGCGCGTGGCTTTGGTGCCGTCCGTCGCACCCAAGCTGATCAAGCTTGGCGCAAAGCTGCACATGCAGAAGGGCGCCGGAGATGCGATCAAGCTGGCCGATGCGGCGTTCAAGGACGTCACATTCATCGACAATCGCCACGACCTGGTCAGCGACGCCGACGTGGTGCTCGCAGTGCAGCCGCCGGCGCTGGACCTGATCGACGCGATGAAGCCAGGCGCGATCCTGATGTGCTTCATCTACGCCGACAAGGAGCCGGCGGTTCGTGGACTGGGGCTGTCCGCTGCTGCCTGACACGATCGCGAAGTGGGAAAACAGTCGAGGTGACAGCCATGAAAAAGATCATCGCACAATGAACCGGCGGAACCTCGTCATCGGTGGCGCAAGCCTCGTGGCACTTGGCGCCGGGGCAGCCTATGCAGGCGCCAGAGGGATGGGGTCGTCATCCGAATACAATGATGCGGCGCGCGCCATACGCGGCCGGTTGTCGGCGCAACCCGAAACGCAGGATCTGATCAGATATGCCACATTTGCCCCGAACGGCCATAACACGCAGCCTTGGCGGTTCGCGCTTGCCCACCGTCACATCACGATCCAGCCAGACTTCTCCCGCCGGACGCCGGTGGTGGACCCGGACGACCATCATGTCTTCGTAAGCCTGGGATGTGCGGCAGAGACCCTCGCCCTTGCTGCCGCCGCGCGGGGTCACGCTGGTGAGCTGACCTTCGACGCCTCTAATGACGGGTCGGTCGGTTTCGCCTTCGGCGGGTCGCCGCCTGTGAGTTCCACTTTGTTCGACGCCATTCCACAGCGGCAATCGACACGCGCCGAGTATGACGGCCGAGCGGTAAGCCCGACTGATCTCGAAACGCTTCGCGACGCGGCGGCAATTCTCGGCGTGGATCTGGTGGTGATCACGGACGGGCCTCAGATAGACCGGCTCCGCGATCTGGTGATCGCAGGAAACGACGCGCAAATGGGCAATCCGGCCTTCATCCGCGAACTCAAATCCTGGCTACGGTTCAGTCCCCGGCAGGCGCTGAAATCCGGCGACGGCCTTTATAGCCCGACAAGCGGAAGCCCCGCGCTTCCCGAATGGCTCGGCGCCCGCTTTTTCGACATGCTGGTTACGGCCAAGTCGGAGAATGACCGATATGCACGCCAGATGCGGTCCTCTGCTGGCATCGCGGTGTTTGTCGGGGCCCAGGCAGATCGGGAGCACTGGGTGCTGGTGGGCCGGGCCTGTCAACGCTTTGCGCTGCAAGCAACCGTGCTCGGGCTGAAATGCGCATTCGTCAATCAGCCGGTGGAGGTTCCGGAGCTACGTCCCGAACTGGCGGCGCTTGTCGGAATGTCGGGCCGCCGCCCGGATATCGTCATGCGGTTCGGCCATGGGCCAAGCATGCCCTATTCGGTTCGCCGACCGGTCGAGACTGTCATAGCGGCGGCATGACCACATCCTTCCCCCGGACTTCAGCGCCACCACTGACCGATGGCTTCCTTTACACATGGAAAGACCCAACATGACCCAAAAGATGCACGCTGCCTTTGTCACCGCCTTCGGCAAGCCCCTAGCAGGCTGCTGAAAAACCCGGCGGCTGACGGCGTCGCGCGAATATGATTCCCTCTTCGCCGGTCATCATGGGGGCGAAGATGCGCGGATCGGACGAGCGGAACGAGGCTTTGTTCAGCTATGTGAACCTGGAGGATCGGGTTCCGGCGCGGCATCCGCTGCGGCTGATCCGCGAGATCGTCAATGCCGCCCTGGCCCGGCTCGATGGCGCGTTTGACAAGCTCTACGCCGCGGAGGGACGGCCCTCGATTGCGCCGGAGCGGCTGCTTCGGGCGGCGCTGATCCAGATCCTGTTCTCGGTCCGGTCGGAGCGCCAGTTGATGGAGCAGATGCAGTACAATCTGCTGTTCCGCTGGTTCGTGGGGCTCGGCATCGACGATGCGGTGTGGGTGCCGACCGTGTTCAGCAAAAACCGTGACCGCCTGCTGACCACCGACATCGCCCGCCAATTCCTCGCGGCGATCCTGGCGGACAAGGCGGTGGCGCCGCTGCTTTCGGACGAGCATTTCTCCGTGGACGGCACGTTGATCCAGGCCTGGGCGTCGATGAAGAGCTTCCAGCCCAAGCCGGCGGCATGGCACCGAGCCACCGGCCGGCGGCGACGCAGACACTGGTCAGGAGGCGGCGCGTCGCCCACCGAACCGGCAGCCGGTGACGGCGAAGGCCCAAGCCAGGATGGCGGTGCGCCAGCCGCCGAACCACCAGCGGCAGGCCGCAACGCCGAGGTGGATTTCCATGGCCAGAAGCGCTCGAACGACACCCATGCCTCGCGCACCGATCCCGAGGCGCGCCTCTATCGCAAGGGGCCGGGCAAGGAAGCCAAGCTCTGCTTCATGGGCCACGCCTTGATGGAGAACCGCAACGGCCTGGTGGTCGACGCCTGCCTTACCGAGGCCGACGGCCATGCGGAACGGGAAGCCGCGCTCGCCATGATCGAGCCCCGCGCCGACCGGCCGGGGCGCATCACCCTCGGCGCCGATAAGGGCTATGACGCGGAAGACTTCGTCAACGAGCTGCGCTCCATGAACGTTACCCCGCATGTGGCGGCCAAGGTCACCGGCTCGGCCATCGATGGCCGCACCACCCGGCATGAGGGCTATGCGGTAAGCCAGCGCATCCGCAAGCGGATCGAGGAGGTCTTCGGCTGGGGCAAGACCGTCGGGCCGCTCGCCCAGACCATGCTGCGCGGCACCGAGCGTGTCGGTGCCCAGTTCACCTTCGCGGTGGCAGGCTACAATCTCGCCCGGCTGCCGAAACTGCTCGCTGCATGATCAGGGCGAAAGAAACCTTGGCGAGCAAGGCCGACGCCGAAGGGGAAAGCCATTCCACTGGCGCCGCTTTTTCAGCGGCCTGCTAGAGTTCCGCCAGGTCGATATCCCGACCGTCGGACCGGGCCAGATCCTTGTCAAGACCGAGGCCTGCGGGGTATGCCACACCGATCTTCATGCGGCCAAAGGTGACTGGACATTGAAGCCGGCGCTTCCCTTCATTCCCGGCCATGAGGGCATCGGATTGGTTGCCGCCGTTGGGCCCGGCGTGACGATCGTCAAAGAAGGTGACCGTGTGGGCGTGCCGTGGCTTTATTCGGCCTGCGGGCATTGCGAGCATTGCCTGGCGGCCTGGGAGACGGTATGCGGGGAGGCGCAGTTCGGCGGCTACACCAAGAACGGTGGCTTCGCCGAGTACATTCTCGCCGATCCGAATTATGTCGCGCATGTGCCCGCGGGGCTCGGCGCGAAGGAAGCCGCGCCTCTGATCTGCGCAGGGATCACAACCTATAAAGGGATCAAGCAGACCGAAACCAGAGCGGGCGAGTGGATCGTCATCTCCGGCGCCGGCGGCCTCGGGCATCTTGCCATCCAGTATGCCAAGGTGATGGGACTGCAGGTCTGCGCGGTCGACATCGACGACGGCAAGCTCGCCCACGCCAAGCGGCTTGGAGCCGATGTCGTGGTCAATGCCAAAGCACGGCTACCCCGCCGCCGCCGTAAAGAAGGCGACCGACGGCGGCGCGCATGGCGTGCTGATCACGGCCCCCTCACTCCCCGCGTTCAAGCAGGGCATCGGCATGACGCGCAAGCGCGGCACTGCGTGCTGGTCGGTCTGCCGGCGGGCGACTTCCCGCTGCCGCTCTTCGATGTGGTGGCGAACTGCATCACCGTCCGCGGCTCATTCGTCGGCACCCGCGAGGACATGGCCGAGGCGCTCCACTTCGCCGCCCAGGGCAAGGTCAGGGCCGACATTGAGCTTCAGCCGCTGTCCGCGATCAACGACGTTTTCAAGCGGCTCGAGCATGGCGATGTGCCCTCGCGCGTTGTCCTCGACTTCACAACCGCCTGAGGCGGAATGGCGGTACGCTTGTTGAACGGCCAAACAGCTTTGCTCGATGTCCGCCAGATGGGCAAAGCCGATCGCCTGACGGTCGTCGCGGAAACGCCATCCATCGCGTTCATGGAGATTGCGGGCAAGGCTGTCGCCAGCGAAATCGGGCGACGCTGGCCGGCGCGGCCGGTCGTCGTGTTATGCGGTCCTGGCAATAACGGCGGCGACGGATTCGTCGCCGCCCGCCATCTTGCCCACGCGGGCTGGCACTTTCGCGTCGCATTGCTCGGCTCGCGCGATCATCTCAGCGCGTCACAACGCCCAGCGATGGGACCAGGGCGATCGAGCCACTGAGCCCCGCTGCGCTCGATGGAGCGGAGCGGGTGGTGGATGCGATCTTTGGGGCGGGCCTTAGCCGCGCGCTTGAGGGGCCGGCCGCCGAGACTTTGCAATCGCCCGCTGTTCACCGGTTACACACGCGACGAAGGGCTTCGCGACGGCGACAATCGCCGACGCGCATTATGCCTTTCCGCTCGGCGAGGTGGGAAGCGACGTGGCGCTTGCCCCCTTGCTGTGTGCCGGCCTGATCGGCTGGCGTTCGCTGGTGATTGCCGGAAAAGGCGAAACGCTGGGGCTCTATGGCTTTGGCGCCGCAGGCCATATCGTGGCGCAAATTGCAAAATGGCAGGGTCGATCGGTTTTTGCCTTCACCCGACCCGGAGATCTCGCGACTCAGGCCTTTGCCCGAGGTCTCGGCGCGATATGGGCGGGCGGATCCGACGAGATGCCGCCGGAGCCGCTCGATGCCGCGATCATCTATGCGACCGTGGGCGATCTCGTGCCTCTCGCGCTCAAGGCGGTCCGCAAAGGCGGACGTGTCGTTTGCGCGGGCATCCACATGAGCGATATTCCGAGCTTCCCCTACCAGCCGCTATGGGAAGAGCGGCAGCTCGTGTCGGTCGCCAACCTCACGCGTGACGACGGAATTGATTTCCTCCGCCGTGTACCGGAAATCGGCATCGTCACCAAGACGACTTGCTATCCGCTCAGTCAAGCCAATCAGGTACTCCGCGATCTTCGTGCCGGCCAATTCGAGGGCGCGGCGGTTCTCGTGCCATGAGCCGCATAATCTGAAGTTGCCCCCGGTTTCGTGGACATCCGAACAGCACCGAGTACGGATCGGCAGTGGCAAGCGCTGTGTGGCTGCATGGCGCCGCTGAGCTGAATAACACCTTCTGCAAGGATGGAATCTCACGGCTTATGATTGCATTGAGTTGCAGGCCTAACTCAGACGCTGACACCGAAAAGCCGCCCCACGCCTGCCGTGACAGCCATTGCGAACACGCCCCACACCACGACACGCAGCGTCGCACGCAAAACGGGTGCGGCGCCCGCTTTTGCTCCTAAAGCGCCAAGAGCGGCCAAAGTGATCAATGTGACAACGACGACAACCGAAATAATCGAATTTGCGGGTGCCACAACCGCAGCCAACAGTGGGACCGCCGCGGCAATGCTGAACGTCACGGCCGAAGTAAACGCGGCTTGAAGCGGGTTGGCCGCGTGTGCCTCTGACAGCCCAAGCTCGTCCCGAACATGTGCAGCAAGTGCGTCTTTCGCAGTAAGCTCTTTCGCAACCAGAAGGGCAGTCTCTTGACTAAGCCCCTTCTCTCGATAGATGCCAGCCAGTTCGGCAAGTTCCGCGTCTGGAAGCTCCTGCAAAGCTTTGGTTTCCCTTGCGATGTCAGCCCGTTCCGTGTCGGATTGCGAAGACACGGAGACATATTCGCCTGCAGCCATCGACATTGCACCTGCCGAGAGGCCGGCAATGCCCGCGATTATGGCCGCGCTTGGGGTCGGATTGGCCGCCGCTACCCCTATGATCAAAGACGAGACGGAAACGACCCCATCATTCGCGCCAAGAACCGCAGCACGCAACCAGCCGCTGCGGGTGATGTAGTGAGGGTCTCCCGGATGACCTGACGCCTGGGGCATAATGTTACCTTTTCTAAGGGTCCTGGCTCTCGCCATGAGCAACTATTTCTTCAACTCGTCGCGTATGGACAACAATTCCCGATGACGGTCTTCGCTGACTTTCGGAAACGACATCTTCAAACCATCAAGGAGGTCAAGGATGATGTGAGAGACAATAAGTCGTGCGTTTTCTTTATCGTCAGCGGGAACAATGTACCACGGGGCCTCTTGCGTGCTTGTCGCGGCCAAACACGCCTCATAGGCTTTCATGTAAGGCTTCCAGAACTGCCGCTCTTCGATATCCGCCATGCTGAATTTCCAGTTCTTTTCCGGCTCGTCGATCCGCGCCAGGAAGCGCTTTCGCTGCTCATCTTTCGAAAGGTGGAGAAAGAATTTGACGATCCGAGTGCCGTTGACATGGAGATGTCTTTCCAGGTTTGAGATCGAGCGGTAGCGCTCGTGCCAGAGGGTCTTGTCATCATGGGGGGAATCCGGAAGCTCTTCACTGAGGAGAATGTCGCGATGCACACGGACGATCAGCACGTCCTCGTAATAGGATCGGTTGAAAATACCGATCCGTCCCCGTTCCGGCAGATCGCGGGTCGTTCGCCACAGGAAGTCGTGCTGTAGTTCCGTCGCGCTGGGATGCTTGAAGCTGAAGACCTGGCAGCCTTGCGGATTGACGCCGGACATCACGTGCTTGATGACGCCGTCCTTGCCGGCCGCATCCATAGCCTGAAAGATCAGCAGGATGGCGTAACGGTTGGAAGCGTAGAGAAGCTGCTGTTGCGCGCTGAGCTGGCCGACATGGTCCGCCAGCATCTTTTGATAGTGCTGTTTCGATTTGTAGACAGGATCGACAATCGTCGGCCATTTCTTGAGGTCGACCGTGTCGCCCTCATGCACCCTAAAGTCTTTCGAGATGATCTTCATCGTCTTCCTTTTGCCCGTGTCAGCCCGTCCGGCGACCCGGCTTTGCCTGCAGGTCGGGCATGGAGAGGGATTTTAGCGCGCTTCGTTCGGATCGAGCTTCAACCGCCGGAATCCCCCCAAGTGCACCCCCTGCTCCGAACCCGGCCGGCGAGAAGAGACCGTCGCCAGCCAAAATCTGGCCGAAACGCCGACGGGAATCTGCCCGAGACCGCGGGAGGAGCCACAGCACCTTGCGTGCACTCATCCGCGAATATCTTTTCATTTCGCTCTTCCGCTCCTGCGCCGAATTCTCTCCGGCGAGAATACAAGACGTCTGGCGGCGATGCAGAGCGCCGACAAAAACATCGACCACTGCAAGCTCAACGGGACGTTCCAACGCTTGCGTCAAAGCGCATCGACGAGAAACTGTTTTACGTGATCTTCGGCTTTGAAGAGCTTGCCGCAACACGATCGCATTTTGGCCTGAAAATCAAATTTCGCATAATCAGACTGTGAGCAGTTTCAGATCCTGACGCCGCCAGTCGGCTGCAGCTATTGTTGTTAGCTCTTCAGGGGTTTCGTTTACGGTTGTTCTTCTCAACGCTGCCTAAGGATTCCATCGATGGCGGACCCATACCAAACGCTGGGCGTCGTCCACGACGCTACGCAAGGCGAAATCCGCAAAGCCTACCGCCGGCTCGCCAAGAAGAACCACCCGGACCAGCATCCCGGCGATAAAGCGGCGGAAGCGCGCTTCAAAGAGATTGCCTCCGCCTATGCTATTCTCGGCGATGAGAGGAAGCGCGCGCGTTTTGACAACGGCGAAATCGATGCCAGCGGTGCGGAGCCGCCCCCGGAGCGCGAGTTCTACCGCCATCACGCCGAAGCCGGCCCCCGCTTTAAATACGAGCAACATTGGAACGGGGCCGGAGACGAAGACCCGAGCGACCTTTTCGCCCGGATTTTCGGAGCCAGCAGCCAAAGGGCAAATACACGCGGCGCGGACGTCCATTATACGTTCTCGGTGGCGTTTATCGAGGCGATAAACGGGGCCAAGAAACGTGTGGTCATGGCAGATGGCAAGGCCTTGGATGTCGCCATTCCTGCCGGGCTGAAAGACGGGCAAGCCCTGCGCCTGCGCGGGAAAGGACAGCCGGGCGTTGGCGAGGGCGAGCCTGGCGACGCGTTGGTCGAGGTTCATGTGACGCCGCATCCGATTTTCCGTCGCGAAGGCAGCGACATCCGCTCCGCGCTGCCCGTGACACCCGGCGAAGCGCTGGCCGGGGCCAAGGTCCGGGTCGCAATGGTGTCGGGCCCCGTCACACTCGCGGTGCCGAAGGGATCGAACACCGGCAAGATCATGCGGCTGCGAGGCAAGGGCGTGCCGTTACAAGGCGGAAACGGCGATCATCTCATCGAACTTCAGGTGGTCCTCCCCGACCACCCTGATGAAGAGCTTATCCACTGCATCACCGAGTGGGAAGCCAGGCACGCATTTGATCCGCGAGACGCAGCTTATCGAAGCGATCGGGTGGTTGCAGGCAGACGTGCTTCGGCGCTGGATTGAGCTCGGATGGGTTCTGCCGCAGCAGGATGGGGACGATTTGCGTTTCGATGAATTGATGAATTTGATGTGGTTCGGGTCCGGCTCATTTGCGAGCTCCATTACGAGCTGTGCATCGAGGAGGACAGCATGTCCGTGGTTTTATCGTTGTTGGATCAGCTTTACACGACGCGGCGCTCCCTGCTGTCCGCGGTAGAAGCGCAGCCGGAGGATATTCGCGCCCGCATCGCCGCGCTGGTCTGAACCGCAATTATGTCGGCATGATCGAGCGGGAAGAAAACGCGCCAACAGTCGATACATTGGAGAATTTGGCGGGCGCTGGGCGTTTCCGTGATCGATTTGGTGCGAAACGGCCCCAGAGAGGTTCGCCTGGCTAATCCTGTGGATATCAGGAATTTTTCGAGCTTGTGCCCCAGCTGTTCCCCGCGCCCAAAACCGCGCTTACGGAGTGCTTCAGGCGCAACAAGAAAAATGTTGTGGATTTCAATTGCTTAGAATTGGTTGCGGGGGCAGGATTTGAACCTGCGACCTTCAGGTTATGAGCCTGACGAGCTACCGGGCTGCTCCACCCCGCGCCAAATGCCTTCTCGCACCAAGAGATAGGCGTTTCCGTACCTGAAATAAAGCCCAGGCAGCGATCCGTCGAAAACTTTTGAAAGGTCCGTCGAATGGCGAGGAATGTTGTCTAGCCGAATCGATGGCAGGGCGCAACCCCCAAGCATGCGATCCCTAGGGCTATCGCACTTGGATACGAACGAACTGCGACACGAGTTTTGCGAGGAAGGTATTGTCCCAATGCGATCCCTCGCAATCAGCCTGATGTCGAAGCGCCTCATTGCGTAGCGCTCGGACGCCGCGGTGCCGCTGACCGGTCAGCGCGCCACATTCCCGGCGACCGTGAGGTTGAGATAGACCTCGGCGCTCTCGCGTGCCAGATCGCGGCCGACGAGCTTGTCGCCGTCAAAGGCGCGGATTGACCCGTTTCTCGCTCCATGAATGAAATTCAGCGAGGCAAAGACGTCGTCACCTGACGCGGTGACGCCGATACCGACGCCGCAATCGTCCAGCAGGTTTCCCTGCGCCACAATCCGTCCATCGCCGCTGGCGAGGCCGAGTTTGAGGCCGAAATCCTTGGCGCCCCGCACGATGTTGCCGCTGACAGTGCCGATTCCGTTCGCCGCGATGCCGGTCCCGCATCGGTCGAAATGGTTCTGCGCAATGATCGTGCTCTCACCCGACGAGACGCGGATACCGGTGCCGCAATTGACAAAGCGGCAAGCGTTGATTGTGAGAATCGAAGCCGCCGCGGCATCGATCCCGCTGTCCGCATAGCCGCTGACGCTCACCGCTTCGACGCTGCCGGAGCATGCGTCCAGTTTCATCGCGGTTTTTCCGGCGCCGAGAAAGGCACAATGGTCGATCCTGATCGCGGATCGTGAAAAGGTGAGCTGTGCTGGCCCGGTCTTTGCGGCGCGGACGGAAAACCCGATCCCGAATAGGGTCACCATCCCGCCCTCAACAACTGCGCCGCCCACCTCGTCCACGACAAGAAAGGTGTGGCCCGGTACGCCCAGAAGGGAACATCTGGCGGGCAAGGCAAGCTTCCCGGCGCGATAGACGCCCGCGGGAAGCAGAACCGCCTCGCCCTCCCGCGACAGCGCGTCTATGGCCGTTTGCAAGGGCTGCGTCTGATCGGCCTGGCCGCGAGGATCGACGCCGAAATCGGTGACGTTGCGGGTCTGGGCCGCCGAAGCGGCCGCATGCGCTGCGCTCGCGAAGCCGCCGCCCGCCAGCGTGCTGCCGGCTAGCAGAAAATGACGTCTGTCCACGCTCATAGCATCGCTCCCCAGCCGCGCCGGTCTTAGCGCACGATCGGGAAAAGCATGTCCCCGCGAAAGCGGGGGCGGACGCCGGCTTTCCCGAAAAATCGTGCGAAAACAATAAAATTCAGAGCAAGATCGATTCCATTATAAGCGATCTTGCTCTAGCCGATTTGCCTGGATCTGGCCAGCTTGCGCCGCCTTGCTGCCATGGCGAGCGGGATTGTCGAATTCACGATGATTTTCGCACCGGTCTTGAGCTCGCGCCAGGCTTTGGCTGCGTCGCCCGAAGCGCCGTTGCCGGGTTCTGGCGGCAGGGCGGGAATGTGGATAAACCCGGTCAGCCGCGCCGGCGTGCGGTGCTGTCGATCAAGCAAGGTTTCATAAAGCACCGCGTTGCAGATGTAGCGGCCCGCATCGGCCGAGAGGATTGCGGGCAGCCCGGCGAGCCGGAGGCGCTGGACGAGCGTGGTGGCCGGCAGGTTGGTTTTCAACGTCGGCGGCGTCCCTCGCCGGACCGTACGGCCAACAGGCGCCCGGCCGCCCTGATCGACGAAGGGGGATGCCAGATTGCGCGCCTGCGTTTCCACTTCGAATCCCGTGCAGCGCCTCGAAACGCCGAAATGTATGATGACGTCGGGATCGAAGCGTTCGGCGAGGCGGCGCGACAGGATCGCGGCGCGGCGCCAGTCGGTCGGGAGGATGGCTGCGCGAATCATGGCGCTCGGAACCGAACGCGGCGGCGAGGCCGCCAGATATTCGGCCAACGCGGAAGATGCGTTGAAGGGCACGCCGGGAAACGGCCCGAAACCGGTCACCAGAATGCGTATGCCGGGCCAGATCATGGGCAACCTTTTGCGTCCTGTCTTCATGCCGAATAGAAGCCGTTAAGCTTAACGGCGCTTCGGCGTTCTAAAATGCTTGGACCAATTATAGATGCAAGGGCAATCTAAGCGCCAACGCGGTCGTGGCTTCGCGAGAGGATTTCATATGAAGCGTCGTTTGGGCCTTTTTACCATCGGCATGCTGCTGGCAGGCTTGACGCCTGCGCCGGCTGCCGAAATTGCGATTCGCTCGGCGATCGACACGGTAACGGTGTTTCAAAGCGGCGCCGAGATCGCGCGCGGCTTCGAGGCGGACATTGCGGCCGGATCGCATGTGCTGGTGCTGAACGATCTGCCAGCCGGCCTGGATGCCAATTCGGTCCGCATCGATGGCGAAACGCCCGGCCGCGGTGGAGATCAGCTCGACCGACGCGCGCCGCATTCTCGTCAACAAGCCGGGCGCGGCCGGACCGGCGACAGCGAGCGCGCGCGCATCGGCGCCGACATTCTACGCCTCACCGACGAGCGCGCGGCGTTGGACGGGATCATCGCCGCGGCCCAGGGCCAGAGGGCGCTTGCCGACAATCTCAGCCGGCTGCCGCTGTCTGGCGCGGCCAAATCCGCCGAGGCGCCGGCTCCGGCAACGCCGGACTGGAACGCGCTGTTCGATCTGATCGGGGCGCGGCTTGAGGCAGCGGCGAAGACCGAGCAGGACGCCCGCATCAGGCAACGTGACCTCGACGGTCGCATCGCCGCATTGCGGGAACAGCTTGAGCGCGAGCCCGCCGAAGCGTGGGAGCGCACGGAAATCCGCATCCACGTCGAGGCGAGCGCGCCGGCGAAAGCCTCGCTGCGCCTGCGCTACCAGGTGGCGCAAGCGAGCTGGGAGCCTATCTACGATGCACGTCTGTCGACAGGCGGAAAGACCACGCCTGCGTCGCTGACCCTAGCGAGGCGGGCGAGCATTTCGCAGAATACCGGCGAGGATTGGAACGACGCGAAGGTCACCCTGTCCACCGCCCGCCCCGGCGGCGCGACGGCGGCTCCCGAGTTGCCGCCGATCAAAGTGATATTCCGTCCGGAGACGCTCACCTCGGACGGTTTCGTCAAAGACCGGGCGCGCGGCGCGGAAAAACCCTTGGACCAAACGACCGCCCGGCAAGATGCGGCTGCGACGGCGCCCATCGTGGAGCACAGAGCGGTAATCGAAGCGGCGCCCTATCAGGCGAGCTTCAAAATCATCCAGCCTGTCACCGTCAAATCCGGCGCAGGGCAAAAAAAGGTGCTGATCTCGACCGAAGAGGCCGACCCTTCAGTCGTGGTTCTTGCCGTGCCCAGGCTGGATGCAACCGCGTATCTGCACGCCAAATTCACCCATGACGGACTGTTGCCGCTGCTGGCGGGTCCCGTTTCGCTCTACCGGGACGGGGTCTATGTCGGGCAGGGCGCGCTGCCGCTGACATTGCGCGGCGACGAGCAGGAACTGGGCTTCGGTCCCGATGATGGCGTGAAGGTGGCGAGGGTCGAGCTGAACCGCGCCAAGGGCGAAACAGGCATCATCAGCACCTCCGCAACCGACGAGCAGCATTTCAGGATCACCGTGAAGAACGCGCATGACTGGACGGTGCCGGTGACCATCGTCGATCAGCTTCCGGTTTCCGAGAACGAGCAGATCACGGTCGAAACCCTGCCGATGACGACCGAGCCGAGCGAGCGAAATTACGGCGACAAGCTCGGTGTTCTCGCATGGACGTTCGATCTGGAGTCGCAGGCCCAGAAAGACATCATGCTGTCCTACCAGATCAAATGGCCCGCAAAACGCGAGATCACTGTAAGTGAGTATTGAGCGGTGGTGCCCGCCGCGAGGCCAGCCATACGCCCATCACGATGAGCGCGAAGCCGGCAAAATGGTATGAATGCAGGCTTTCGCCCAGAAAGACGATGGCGAGCACCGCACCGAAGAGCGGTATCAGGTGCATGAACACGCCGGCGCGGTTGCCGCCGATCAGGTCGACGCCCCTGATGTAGAAGATCTGCGCGACCACGCTCGGCAGTGTCGAGACATAGGCGACGGCAAGAACCGTGTCGAGGCTGGGTGTCAGCTGCCGCCAGAACAAGTTCTCGGCTATGAACAATGGGAAATTCATGACCGACGCGACCATGAACGTTATCGCTGCGAAACTCAGCCAATGGATCGGCGGCTGCTCGCGCAGCAGGGCGGTGTAGACCGACCAGACGGCCATGGCGGCCAGGACCCATAAATCGCCTTCGCTCAGCGTCAGCGAGGCGATCAGGCTGAAATCCCCCTTGGCGAGGACGACGAGCACGCCGCAAAACGAGATGGCGATGCCGATCGCCTGCGCCCTGGTGAGCCTGTCCCCGTAAATGACAAACGCGGCAATGGGGATGAGGATCGGCACGGCCGAATTGATGATCAGCCCATTGATCGCCGAGGTCTTGCCCAGCCCAATATAATAGATGCTGACGAAGGAGCCGGTGCCCAGCGCCCCCAGCAGCAGCAAAATTCGCCAATTCGATTTTATCACCGGGTAATCACGCTTCAGATGCGGCCAGGCGAAGGGGAGGATGATGCAGCTCGCGATCGTCCAGCGCAGCCAGGCGAGCGCGAGCGGCGGTACGAATTCATGCACGCCGCGCGCCACCACGGAATTTCCGGCCCAGAACAGCATGGTAAGCACAAGCAGCGCATAGGCGTTCGCGAAGCCGCGGGACGCCAAGCTTGGTTTGCCTTCCGGATCCTGCGGCTTCTGCATGGCCCTCACTTACGTGAGCTTTCGTTTTACGTAAAGTTTGTCGAGCGGCTTTACCGCTCCGGCCAAGGCTTTCATCGGTGTCGCGGAACCGGCGACGCCGGGTTATAGATGGAACGGCTTACCTGCCGCAATCGCGGCGGCACCGAATGAGGATATCTATGGCGAACGTGGCGGTTGTCGGCTCGCAATGGGGCGATGAAGGCAAGGGAAAGATCGTGGACTGGCTTTCGGAGCGAGCCGATATCGTCGTCCGCTTCCAGGGCGGGCACAATGCCGGCCACACGCTTGTGATCGACGGCGTCACCTACAAGCTTTCGCTGCTGCCGTCGGGTGTCGTGCGCCAGGGCAAGCTGTCGGTGATCGGCAACGGCGTCGTCGTCGACCCTTGGGCGCTGGCGAAGGAAATAGGGACATTGCGCGCGGCCGGCATCAGTATATCGCGGGAGAATTTGCGCATCGCCGACAACGCCACGCTGATCCTGCCGCTGCACAGGGAGCTGGACGGCATGCGCGAGAGCGGGGCTGGGGCCAACGCCATCGGTACCACCAAGCGCGGCATCGGACCCGCCTATGAAGACAAGGTCGGGCGCCGGGCCATCCGCGTGATGGATCTGGTCAATCTCAAAACGCTGCGGGCCAAGATCGACCGGGCGCTGAACCATCATAATGCGCTGCGGCGCGGCCTGGGCGTCGAAGAGGTTTCGGGCGACGTGATGTTCGCCGAGCTTTCAGCCATCGCGCCCGAGGTGCTGCCTTATATGGACCGCGTCTGGCAGCTTCTCGATCAGCATCGCCGCGAAGGCAAGCGCATCCTCTTCGAGGGCGCGCAAGGGACGATGCTGGATATCGACCACGGCACCTATCCGTTCGTCACCTCCTCCAACACGGTCGCGGCGCAAGCGGCGACGGGTTCGGGAATGGGACCGCGTTCGGTCACGCATGTGCTGGGCATCACCAAGGCCTATACGACGCGCGTCGGGCAAGGGCCGTTTCCGACCGAGCAGCTCAATGAGGTAGGCAAGCTGCTGGGCGAGCGCGGCCACGAATTCGGCGTCGTGACGGGCCGGCCGCGCCGCTGCGGCTGGTTCGACGCGGTGCTGGTTCGCCAGGCCATCAAAGTATCCGGCATCGACGGCATCGCGCTGACCAAGCTCGATGTGCTGGACGGGCTGGACGAATTGAAGATCGGCGTCGGCTACCGGCTCGACGGCAGGGAGATCGACTATCTGCCTGCCGCGCAAGGCGCGCAGGCGCGGGTGGAGCCGATCTACGAGGTGCTGGAAGGCTGGAAGGCCTCCACCGAAGGCGCGCGCTCCTGGGGCGCCCTGCCGGCGCAGGCGATCAAATATGTGAAGCGCCTCGAAGAATTGATCGAAGCGCCTGTAACGATGCTGTCCACGTCGCCTAAGCGCGAGGACACCATCTTGATGAACGATCCTTTCGAGGATTAACGCCGCTTGCACTTCGTTTCCGAAATCCGCGGGCGCTTCATGGCGCCGCGTGCGAGCTTGCCTAGACCGAGCAGGTCTGCAAAGTTCCATAATACGAGTACGCTGGCGAATCGTCTGACGATGCGCGCCGGCGGCATTTGCGAGGCGTGGCATGCGACGTGGCCGACAATCCAGCAGAGCACAGCTGCGCGAGGAGCTTCGGCAGGCGATGGAACATGCCGGAAGGCTGTCCGCGGAAGAACAGCAGCAGCGCCGTGACGTCTTCGAATTGGAAGCGGTCAGCGCTCACCTCCATGCCGCACTGCGGATATTGGATCGGCAGGAGCCGGCCGAGATCGCCAATGTCCCGGATAGTCCGCGCGCCAGAGGCGCGCAATCGATAACCGCCACACTGCTCGCGCTAGGCCTCGTCGAGGAGATGGCCGCCACCCTCGCCGCCACCAGCGTCCGGATCGAAGCGGTGCCAGTCAAGGCGGACCTGCTGGAGCTGACGGTTCGGATGAACGCGCTGAAACAAGCTTTCCGCATCGTCGTCTCATGGATCGCCAGGAGCAACGCAAGCCCGATCGCGACCCCTTTGGGTGAAGACGAAATGTTTTGAACCTTCCAGCCAAGTGCTGGTGGAAAGTCCTCCTGGATTGCGTTAAACAGGGGCGACTTTCGTCTCGGTATGCGCCGCGTGGGCTCAGCGATAAGTGGCGCAGCCAGACGATGGGCGGCTAGCTCAGTGGTAGAGCGCCTCGTTTACACCGAGGATGTCGGGAGTTCGACCCTCTCGCCGCCCACCATTTTCATCAAGCCGCGCGCTGTCGTTTCGGTTCGGCGTTTCTCTCTTCCTTCCGCACCTTGGGAAAAAATCAGAAACCCCTTCGGTGCCGTTATCGTAATCTCCGGCAGGATCAGCAACGGAGTTTGCCATGTCCCGACAAGCGCCGGGTCCGGATACGCAAGGGCCGACACTCTCCATCAAGCGGCATTCGGCCGTCACGCGCGTGACCCATTGGATCAACGCATTGTGTCTGGCCATCCTCTTCATGAGCGGGCTGCAAATCTTCAACGCGCACCCGGCTCTGTATTGGGGCGACATCTCCACATTCGACAATCCGCTCGCCCTGGTCGGGGAGTTCGCGGATTGGGCGATCATTCCCTCGCATCAGGATCTGGCGGGCGGGCGGCATTGGCACTTCTTTTTTGCCTGGGCGCTGGTCATCAACGGCACGATCTATGTGCTCTCGGCCCTGCTCAGCAGGCACCTGGGCCGGGACCTTATCCCGACGCGCGGGCAATTGGGCCATATCGGACGCTCCATCAGCGAGCATATCCGCCTGCGCTTTCCCAGGGGCGAGGAGGCCAGGCATTACAACGTGCTGCAGCAGCTCTCCTATCTGATTGTAATCTTCGGCCTGTTGCCGCTGATGATCCTGACAGGCCTCAGCATGTCGCCGCAGCTCAACGCCGATTTTCCATGGCTTCCGGCCTTATTCGGCGGGCGGCAATCGGCGCGAACGGTGCATTTCATCACAGCCTGGAGCCTCTTTGCATTCTTCGCCATCCATGTGGCGATGGTGATCGTCTCCGGCTTCTGGAATAATATGCGGTCGATGATCACTGGCCGCTACGCCATCGAAACGGGAGAGGGCGATGCCGACACATCGAAAGCTTAGCCGCCGCTCGGTGCTGAAAGCCGCCGGCGGTTTTAGCGCAGCGCTGCTCGCCGGATGCGACCAGATCACCGAAAGCGAGACGGCCCGGCGGATTTTGGGAACGGCCGAGACGCTCAATGAAGGTGTCCAGCGCGCCCTTGGACGCAAGGCGCTCGCCACTGAGTTCAGCGAAGCCGAGCTGTCGCCGGCGTTCCGGGCGAACGGGACGGAAGATCCGAAGGCCGAAGCCTACCAGGCGCTGGTCAAGGACGGCTTTGCCAGCTGGCGGCTTCAGGTCGGCGGGCTTGTCGAGCACCCTGCCAGCCTGTCGCTGGCCGATTTGCGCGCGCTGCCGTCCAGAACCCAGATCACCCGGCACGATTGCGTCGAGGGCTGGAGCTGCATCGGCAAATGGACCGGCGCCAGGCTGAGCGCATTGCTGAACGAGGTACAGCTCATGCCCTCGGCGCGCTATCTGGTGTTCCGCTGCGCCGACCAATTGCAGGGCGGCCTCAGCGCGCCGGTCAACTATTATGAGAGCATCGACCTCGACGATGCTTTTCACGAGCAGACCATCCTCGCCTATGAGATGAACGGGCAGACCTTGCCGATTCCGCATGGCGCGCCCTTGCGGCTGCGGGTAGAGCGCCAGCTCGGCTATAAGCACGCCAAATACATCATGTCGATCGAGGCGGTGGAAAGCTTCGATGCGATCGGCGATGGCAATGGCAGCTATTGGGCCGATAACGGCTACGCCTGGTACGCCGGGATTTGAGCATTTTCCAGCAAAGCATGTCCCCGCGAAGGCTGCCTGGCTTTCACCTCTCCCGTGGGAGACCTCTGCGAAATGCAGCGTTTTCCATGGTTGAGGCATCGACGTCCGAATTCACCTCGCGCACAGCCGGCAGATCAGCACCCAGCTTCCCTATCCTGCGCCATGGCCTCACGCTCCGGCCAGGCTGATTGCCCGGCGCAGGTTGAATATCGTCAGCACGCGATGCATGTCGGCCAGGTTGTGGCGGAAGTCCCGGTATCGCATCCGGGCGCGGCCATAAAGCCGCTTCAAACTCCCGAATACCTTCTCGACCGCGGCCCTGCGCCTTGCGATCAAAGCGTTGCGGCGCTGCTGCCAGCGCGGCAGGCAAGGCTGGTTCTTATGCCCGCGATGTATGATCCGGTCCTTGATGCCCTGCCGCTTCAAAGCCGACCGGCCCGCTTGCTCTCATAGCCTTGTCGGCATAGACCGCCTTCTCATCGCCGCCAATCAGCGCATCGGCGACACTGCTCTCATTCACATGCGCCGGCGTGAGCGCAAGCCGGCGCACCAGGCCAGAGCCCTCATCGGCTGCCACATGCACCCGGTAGCCGAAATAGCTCTTGCCGTTCTTCCTGGTGAAGCTGGCTCCCGGCTCCGCCGGCAGAGACGGCTTGGAAGAGGCCGCAAGCGGCGGCCGGCGCGACGCTGCCGTCACGATGGTGGCATCGATCAGCGTACCCTTCTTCACCATCAGCCCCTTCGCCTCAAGCTGCCGGTTCACCTCGGCGAAGGCGTCCTCCAGAAGCCCGGCCGCCGCGCAGTCGTTGCGGAACCGGCACAAGGTGGTCTCATCGGGCGTGCCTGCCTCCAGCGAAAAGCCGCAGAACAGGCGGAACGACACCCCGTCGATCAAAGCCTCCTCCAGCGCCGGATCCGACAGGTCGTAGAGGCTCGCCAGATACAGAGCCTTCAGCATCGGCAGGGCCGGATAGGGCTTGCGGCCGACCGAGGCCGTGCGCAGCTGCGCCGCCAGATGCCCAAGCGGCGTCCAGTCGATCACCACAGACAGCGCCTTCAGCTTCCCGCGCAGCCCCATGCGCGGGTCCAGAAACGCCTCGGCGAAGCTCTGCTGAATGTCGGCCATCACACTCTCCGGAGAATCAAGCTCGGGCAATTGAATCACGAATCACGAATCTCGCCCGGAAGCTGCATTTCGCAGAGGTCTCCCATGGGAGAGGTCGGCGCTGGAAGGGCCGGGGTGAGGGGAGCCAACGCTTCTGTCGAGGCTCTACATGCCCTCGCCCCGGCCCCTCCCCACGGGAGAGGGGGCAATCCTGGGCCGCCCTCGGAGCCCATATCGCAGAAGGGTTAGCGCTTATGCGAAGGCGGGGCTGGATGCCGGTTTGCGTCGAGAAAATGCGGCCGCACGCGGCCCGTCAGCCGCTGTTCCGCAATCCCGCCGCGATGCCGTTGATCGTGAGATGGATGCCGCGCACCACCCGGTCGTCGGCGTCTCCGGCCCCGGCCCGGTGGCGCCGCAACAATTCGACCTGCAGATGGTTGAGCGGATCGAGATAGGGAAAGCGGTGGCGGATGGACCGCGCCAGCAGCGGATTGGTCTCAAGCAGCGCGCTTTGACCCGACACGGCCAGCAGCATGGCGATCGAGGTCTGCCACTCACGGCGCAGGCGCGGGAAAATCTCGTCCCGCAGCGCCTTGTCCTCGACCAGCTCGGCGTAGCGCGAGGCAATCGCGATGTCGCTCTTGGATAGCACCATGTCCATGTTGGACAGCAGCGCGCGGAAGAACGGCCATTGCCGCGCCATGTCGCGCAGCAGCTCCATCCCGGCTTCGCCGCGCTCGGCCTGAAAGGCTTCGACCGCCGATCCAAAGCCGTACCAGCCCGGCAGCATCAGCCGGCATTGCGCCCAGCCGAACACCCAAGGGATAGCGCGCAGATCCTCGATCCGGCGCGAATTGGTGCGCGAGGCGGGGCGACTGCCGATATTGAGATGCGCGATCTCGGCGATGACGGTGGATTCCCAGAAATAGCGCTCGAAGCCCTCGGTTTCGTAGACGAGGCCGCGATAGGCGCGATAGGCATGCTCCGAAAGCGTATCCATCGCTTCCAGATATTCCGGGCGCGGCGGCGTCTCGCCGACATGCAGCAACGTCGCCTCCAGCGTCGCGGCGACGAGCGTCTCCAGATTGCGGCGGCCAAGCTCGGGGTTGGAATATTTGGCCGAGATCACTTCGCCCTGCTCGGTAATGCGAATCGTGCCCTGCACCGCGCCGGCCGGCTGCGCCAGGATCGCCTGGTAGCTCGGCCCCCCTCCCCTGCCCACCGATCCGCCTCGGCCGTGAAACAGCCGGAGCCGCACATTATGGCGCCCGAACACCTCGACAAGCGCGGTTTCGGCCTTGTACAGCTCCCACCCGGAGGTGAGATAGCCGCCATCCTTGTTGCTGTCGGAATAGCCGAGCATGACCTCCTGAAGCCCGTCGCGGCTGTCGACCAGGCGTGCATAGTCCGGCAGCCCGAGCAGCGCGTCCATGATGCCGCCCGCGGCGCGCAGATCGGCGATGGTCTCGAACAGCGGCGAGATGTTGAGTGCCAGCGCGCCCGTGTCAGGCCGCAGCAGCCCCACCTCCTTCAGCAGCAGCGCGACTTCCAGCACATCCGAAACCGAGTCGGCCTTGGAGATGACGTAGTTGGGCACTGACGCCGGCCCGTAACGGCCATGCGCCGCGGCGGCCTCTTTCAGGATCGCCAGTTCCGAAGCGGTTTCTTCCGAATAGTCCATATAGGGCGAGGCGAGCAGGCGCGGCGTGCCGATCTCCTCGATCAGCAGCGCGATGCGCGCCGCTTCGTTCAGCTCCCCATAGGTGGTGCCGGGGCGGGCCTTCTCCAGGAGTTCGGCGACGACGCGCTCATGCACATCCGAATTCTGCCGCATGTCCAGCCCGGCAAGATGGAAGCCGAACACGCCGACCGCGCGGCGCAGGCGCCGCAGACGCCCGCGCGCCAGCATCGCCGAGCCGTTGGCTTCCAGCGAACGCTTCAGCAGCGTCAGGTCGGCGAGGAATGCGCCGGGCTCATCGTAGGCGAACGCAACCGTGGTCCGGCGCGCCGCGTCGGCGTGACCGAGCTGGCGTGATGTCGCCGCCAGACGCGCATACAGCCCGGAGATGGCGCGGCGATAGGGCTCCTCCTTCCGATGCGGGGAGTTGTCGGGCGATTTGGCGGCCAGTGCCAGCACCTCGTCCGACACGCTGACCAGCCGGGTGTGCAGAGACAGTTCAGCGCCAAGCGCATGCAACTCTTCGAGATAGAACTGCATGACGTCTTCGCTCTGCCGGTGCAGGGCTCCGTGCAGCGTCTCGGCCGTCACGAACCGGTTGCCGTCGCGATCGCCTCCGATCCAGCTCCCCATACGGAAGAAGGACGCCAGCTCGGCGTTCTTCCAGCCGGCGTCGGCGGAGCCGAGCGTGTCCTCGATCTCGCAATAGAGCCGCGGCAGTTCGCGCAAGAAGGTGTAGTCGTAATTGGCAAGGCCGTTGGTAACCTCGTCCATCACCTTCAGGCGGGTGTCCCGGACGATACGGGTTTGCCACAGGGTGAGGATGGCGCGGCGCAGCTTCTCCTCGCATTCGAGCTGCTCCTCGGGCGTGAGCACCGTGCGATCGCAATAGGCCAGCAGCGCGGCGATCTCGCGCTCGCGATCGAGCGTGCTTTTGCGGCGCACTTCAGTGGGATGCGCCGTCAGCACCGGGCAGATGAAGGCCTGCGCGAAGAACCCCTGAAGATCTGCGCGGGTGAGACCTGCGGCACGGCTCTTTTCGAGCGCGGAAACGATCGTGCCCTCACGCGGCGCCGAACCTGCGATCTCGTGGGCGCGCGTGCGCCTGATGTGGTGCTGATCCTCGGCGATGTTGGCGAGATGCGAAAAATAGCTGAAGGCCCGGATGATCTGGATGGCGGGCAGGCGCGACAGGCTGGTCAGGATCACATCCAGCTCGGCGCGGGCGTCTTCATCCTCGTCGCGGTGAAAGCGGATTGCCGTCTGGCGGATGCGCTCGACCAGCTCGAACACCGCCTCGCCTTCCTGCGCCCGCACCGTGTCGCCGAGCAGACGTCCGAGCAGCCGGATGTCGTCCCGGAGTGGATTATCCTTCTCTGCGCGCTCATCCTCATGGATGGGCGGGCCAGCATCCAGGGCGTATTCGCCGATCGGCCCCGTGCTGCCGGATGGAACGTCTTCGGTTTGCGTGCGCGGCGCGCGCTCGGATGAGAGCGGCGCGACAGTGCTGGGCGAAGTGGATGTCATCGAATTGCACCGACCTTATTGATCTCGACGGAACGCATCGCACCGGAAACCCACGGCACGACCGGGCTTATCTGGATGTCTCCTTGTGCTTCCCCCGGCCGCAGCGATACGGCGGCCGTTAACCGGCCGCGACGCCTTGGCCCAATCCGTCGGACGGCCGGTGATGCGGGCCGTCTGCCGACTGATGCCATTCCAGTGCAAGTGTGCACGACAAATCCGATTTCTGGAAGAGAGCGCTTAAGCGAGGCACCCTGGCTCACGGGGGCCACCCACGCCGGCCGGGCTGACTAGCCGGGCCGTCACCCACCCGAACAGTCAAGCCTAATGTAAACTCGGTATAATTCACTTAATCATAATGTATAGTCTAGAACGAAATCATTGTTGATAGACACGCCTTTAGAAATCCGCGCGCAGACGGAGGATTCAGTATTAATCGATGATTCAATAGCTTATTAGATCCCCGTTTTCACGGGAATTTGGGGAGAGATGGGCGCGGCTGCCTCCATCTGATCCGATCACGCCTTAAAGACATGAAGATGCTTTTGTTCCAAGATAGCACATCTGCACGTATTCATGAATTTTACTACATTATATTAATGCAATCGCGGTCAGCGCGCCGTCAGAAAGCCTTCGCGCTTCAGCCGCACAATAGCGAGGTCCAGCGTCGAAAGGAATTTCGACCGGTCGCGCGGCTGAAATGGCTTAGGCCCGCCTGTGATCTGTCCGGCCGACCGCAAATCCTCCATGAGATTGCGCGTCGCCAGCGCCATGCCGATCGAGGCCTCGGTCAGCACGCGTCCGGCTGGCGCGATCACCTCGGCCCCGGCTTTGATACAGCGATCCGCAAGCGGCACATCCGAGGTGATGACGATGGCGCCGCGCGCGACACGTTCGGCAATCCAGTCATCGGCGGCATCGGGGTTGCTGCCGACGACCACGCGCTCGATCAACGCTTGGCGCGGAACCGCCATGAAACTGTTGCTGACCACATAGACCTTGATGCCGTGCCGCTCGGCAACGCGATAAACCTCCGCTTTGACCGGGCAGGCATCAGCGTCGACATAGATCGTGATCGGCACGGCTGGTTCGCCCATCGGCCTCAAATCCTCATGTTGCGGCTGTCAGAATGCGCCCGCACCCCCGCCGCGCGCAAGCCCTCGCCCCACGTCAAGGCCTACTTGCCGGCGTAGATCTGATCGAAACTGCCGCCATCGGCAAAATGCGCCTTTTGCGCCTTCTCCCAGCCGCCGAACATGTCGTCGATCGTGAAGGTGACGGCATTCGGGAAGCGCTTCAGGTCCGCCGCGTCGGTCAACTCGGGACTGGCCGGCCGAAAATAGTGTTTGACCGCAAGCGCCTGACCGGCGGGCGAATAGAGATAGTCCAGATAAGCCTTCGCCGCGTCCAGCGTGCCGTGCCTGCGCGCGTTCCCCTCGACCACCGCAACCGGCGGCTCCGCCAGGATCGACACCGAGGGAACGACGATTTCGAACTTGTCCGGTCCGAGCTCGTTGATCGCGAGCATCGCCTCGTTCTCCCAGGCCAGCAGCACATCGCCCATGCCGCGCTGTACGAAGGTGTTTGTCGAACCTCGCGCTCCCGTGTCGAGGATCGGCACATTCTTGAAGACGGCCTCGACAAACGCCTTCGCCTTGGCTTCGTCGCCGCTGTTGGTCTTCAGCGCATAGCCCCACGCCGCCAGATAGTTCCACCGCGCCCCGCCGGAGGTTTTCGGGTTTGGCGTGATGACGCTGACACCCGGTTTCGCCAGATCATCCCAATCCTTGATACCCTTAGGGTTGCCCTTGCGCACCAGGAAGACGATCACCGAGGTGTAGGGCGCGCTGCGATTGGGAAGCCGGGTCTGCCAGTCTTTCGGCACCTTCCCCGTGCGCGCGGCGATTTCATCGATATCATAGGCCAGCGCCAGTGTGACGACATCGGCTTCCAGCCCGTCGATCACCGAACGCGCCTGCTTCCCCGAGCCGCCATGCGACTGCCTGATCTTGATGGTCTCGCCCGTCTTGGCCTTCCATTCCTTGGCGAATGCCTCGTTGACTGCGGCATAAAATTCACGCGTTGGATCGTAGGAGACGTTCAGCAGCGATTTTTCCGTCTGCGCCACTGCCGGTGCGCCCGTCAGGCTCGCCGCCAGAACCGCACCGGCGACCGCCCGCCTGAAAAAGCTTGAATACATTGCTGGCTCCGTTTTTGCCTTGCGCGATCCCTGAAATCTAAGGGGCGTCTTTTGCCCCGCAAACGAATAATATCGCATAAGCATTTTCGTTCTGGCCTTCTTCGGCGGGCGCCGCCGGCGGCATCGCCCGGATTGCCGAACCAAAGGAGCATCGGGCCATGACATTGCGAGCCGAAGCCCACGGCGAACTGCGCCACGCGCTGCAGGATTTGTGCGCCCGCTTTCCGCCGGAATACCATCGCGGCCACGGCGCCTCGGCGACCTATCCCGTTGAGTTCGTCGACGCGCTGACCCAGGCCGGCTGGCTCGCGGCGATGATCCCGCAGGATTATGGCGGCTCCGGTCTGGGCCTTACCGAGGGCTCGATCATCATGGAGGAAATCAACCGCTCCGGGGGCAATGCCGGTCACTGTCACGGGCAGATGTACAATATGGGGACATTGCTGCGGCACGGATCGCTGGAGCAGAAGGCGAAATATCTGCCGAAGATCGCCTCGGGTGAATTGCGCCTGCAATCGATGGCCGTCACCGAGCCCTCCACTGGAACCGACACGACCAGGCTCCAGACATCCGCCGTCCGCAAGGGGGACCGCTATATTGTCAACGGCCAGAAGGTCTGGATCAGCCGGGTGCAGCATTCGGACCTGATGGTCCTGCTGGCGCGCACCACCCCGCTCGCCGACATCGCCCGGAAATCGGAAGGGCTTTCGGCGTTTCTCGTCGATCTGCGCAAGGCCAGGGGCAACGGGCTGACCGTCAAGCCGATCCGCAACATGGTGGGTCACGAGACGAGCGAGCTTTTCTTCGACGATCTTGAAATCCCTGCGGAAAACCTGATCGGCGCGGAGGGTATGGGGTTCCGCTACATTCTCGACGGGCTCAATGCGGAGCGTACGCTGATCGCCGCCGAATGTATTGGTGACGGCTACTGGTTCATCGAAAAGGTGACGGCTTACGCCAAGGACCGCGTGGTCTTCGGGCGGCCGATCGGCCAGAACCAGGGCGTGCAATTCCCGATCGCGCGCGCTTTCGTCAATATCGAGGCCGCCAACCTCATGCGCTACGAGGCGGCGCGCAGGTTCGACGCTGGCGAGCCATGCGGCGCCGAAGCCAACATGGCCAAGCTGCTGGCCGCCGATGCCTCATGGGAAGCGGCGAATGCCTGCCTGCAATTCCACGGCGGCTTCGGTTTCGCCGTCGATTACGACGTGGAGCGCAAATTCCGCGAGACGCGCCTCTATCAGGTCGCGCCAATCTCCACCAATCTCATTCTTGCTTTTGTGGCGGAGCACGTTCTCGACCTGCCCCGCTCTTTTTGACGCATGCGGGTTACTCGGCGATGCGCACCACCGGACTGTTCGCGTCGCTATCCGGCTCTCCTTCCCCGGCCTTGGCGGCAAGAGCGAAGATGGCGTCCACCGTTTCCTCCAGCGTGCCTTTGGCGTAGCTCACCTGCGGCGCCGGAATATCCATGTCCGGGGTTTCACCCAACAGCGTAATGAGGATGTGCGCTTCCGGCGCCTTCCGGCGCAGCCGCCGGACGGAATAGCGGATCTGAGCGGGCGTCACATTCTCGATGTAGCAAAGACAGATAACCTTCGCCTCCTTCGTATCGAGGCTGAAAATTTTCGACATCGACATGGCGTCGGCTGCCTCGGCCCGCGCACCGATGCCCTGCCGCTCCACGAGTTGCGCTATGATCAGGGCCAGCGCCTCGTCCAGTTCTCCGAGGCCGGGTATGCACAGCAGAGGCTTGCCCGTCCGCCACGCCTCCGGCACGGTATCCGCCAGCAGTTCGGTCGAGCTTTCAGCCCTGCTGAGGCGGGCAAGAGGCTTGTCTTCATCCTCCTCGAGGTCTTGCAACGGCTCCGCTTCCGGACGCTCACGATGATCTGCAAGATCGTCGATCAGTTCGCCGGCGGCATCGCTGACACGCTCCAGGCGTTCGTCATCCAGCCGGCCGTTCTCCGCATCTGCATTCGCCAGTTTCAATGTCGGGACGAAGATTGTCTCGTAATAGGAGATCAGCGATTTTCCGCGCAGGAACGTCCGCGCCTGTTCGGCGGCTTCCACCGGATCGCGGGCGAGCAGCCGCTGGTAGGTCAGTTCGGCGGGCGTGAGCGCCGGCTGATCGCCGAACATCACATCGAGAAAGTTCAGCCGCTCGACATGCTTTCCCAGCACCACGAGGCACATCGTCATCGGCGTCGCCAGCACCAGGCCGATTGGTCCCCACAGCCATGTCCAGAATGTTGCCGATGCAATCACCGCGACCGGGGAAAGACCGGTGCTGTGCCCCTGCACGAGCGGCTCCACCAATTGTCCGATGATCATTTCGATCGCGACGAAGATCGACGCCGCCCAGATGAACATGGTCCAGTCCGGCCCGATCGCCGCCGCCAGGATCAGCGGAAAAATCGCCGAAATCCAGGTGCCGATATAGGGCATGAACCGCAGGATCATCGCCAGAATGCCCCAAAGCGGAGCGCTGGGCACGCCGACGATCCACCATCCGATGCCTATGACCAGCCCAAACCCGGCGTTCAGCGCAAGCTGGGTGAGAAAGAGGCGGCTCAGCCGGCGGCCGGCGTCGTCGATCGCCGCCGTCGTGCGCTGGAGATCGTTGGAGCCGGCTAGGCGCACCAGACGATTGCGCAGGTCCTGCCGCTGTACCAGGATGAAGATGACGAAGATTATAACGAGGCCCGTCGTCACCAGCGGATCGATCAGCGGGGAAACGAGCGACACAAAGGTCCGCAAGGCACCCTTAGGCTCCTGCACCTCAACCGGAACGGGTTTTTGTGCGGGAGGAGGAGTTGCTCCGGGAGAGGTGGCCGAGCGCGGCGTAGTCTCCGGAGTGTTGAGCTCTGTGGATAGATTGTCCAGCACCTCCGAGGCGCGACCGATCGTTCCAGCTCCGCCGGCCGCGCCGCGCAGCAAGTGGATCTTGTCGCGCAACGTCGTTTGATACCTAGGGAGGTCCGCCGCGAGCTGGTTGACTTGAGACACCATGACGCTGCCGAGCGTGGCAATCGCGGCAAACGCCACCAACACCACGAATGTGACCGCCAGCGCTTTGGGAACGCGCCAGCGTTGCAGGCGGCGCACAAGCGGGGTCAGCATGAAACTGAGAAGGATCGCCAGCGCGAACGGCATGAGAATAGCGCGCGCCAGATAAAGCGAGGCGACCACGATGAAGGCGAATAGAACTGCCGAAACCGCCTGCCCTGGTACGCCGTAGGTCGAGGCGGGCGCGGGACTTGCCCGGCGCGTCGGCTTTTCCACTCTGACGTCGCGCATGGCCACTTCTCCCGAACGATTTTTCTTAAGGCGAGGCAAAAAAGGAGGCAGGGTGCAATTCGCAAACCCTGTCTCCTTTGTATAAGGGGCCATCGTATGAACGAGGGCAGACTATAGGCTACTTGCCCTTGACGGCATCCTTGATGCCACCGATGGTGCTGCGCACCTTGCCTTCGGCCTGATCAGCCTTGCCTTCGGCCTCGGTCTTGGTGTCGCCGGTAACCTTTCCGACGCCTTCCTTGATCTTGCCTTTGATCTGCTCGGCTGAACCTTTGATGCGTTCTTCGTCCATGCTCATCATCCTTTGCTGATGTTGTGAAATAGAAACGCAGCCGGGCGGCAAGAGTTCAATTGCCGATCCTGAATTTGCAGCGATCAATGAGCGTCGTGCGCGGCGCCTCGATGGGCCCGCGAGGAGAATTGCGCGGAACTCACGCTTCAATCGCGCCAGCAGGCGAATTGGAAATGTTCGGGACGCGTCGGGCCTCCGCCAGCCGCGGCTTGCGAACAAAACAAGAATCACCCATCCTTGCGCCGCATCGCGAGAACACCCGCAGAGCCGCTCCGTGAAGGGGCCAATCGGCTGTTCTCCATATGCGCCCGTTAATGCATCGGACCGAAAAGTGTACGCATCTCCGCTTTCGCGGGGACAGGTTTTTTCGGAAAAATCCGATGCGCAAACAAGGAGCTGGAACGCAGCTTTGCGTTCAGCGGAGCGTCCGGCGCTCAAGACGATGCGGAAGGGGACGGAATTACGGTGTCCACGGCCTATCTCGACAAGCTCAACCCGGAGCAGCGCTGCGCCGTCGAGCACGGGCCCTTGCGCGACGGCGCACATATCGGGCCGCCCCTCCTCGTCATCGCAGGCGCCGGTTCCGGAAAGACCAGCACACTTGCGCACCGCGTCGCGCATCTGATCATGAGCGGCGCCGATCCGGGCCGCCTTCTGCTCCTTACATTTTCGCGGCGGGCGGCAGCGGAGATGAGACGGCGCGCCGAACTGATCCTCGGCGAAGCGATGCGGCGCAGTGCCGGCGGCACGATCGAGGCGCTCAGTTGGGCAGGCACCTTCCACGGCATCGGCGCTCGCCTCCTGCGCGACTATGCCGGCAATATCGGTCTCGACCCGGCTTTCACCATCCATGACCGCCAGGACAGCGCCGATCTGATGAATTTGGTGCGGCACGGCTTGGGGTTCTCCGCTGCCGAAAGCCGTTTCCCGACCAAGAACACCTGTCTGGCGATCTATTCGCGCTGCATCAACACCGAGACGCCCATAGAGGAGGTGCTGCGTGACGCCTTCCCCTGGTGCTCCGCCTGGGCGGACGAGCTGAAGGGGCTGTTCGCCGGCTATGTGGAAGCCAAGCAGCGCCAGTGCGTCCTGGATTACGATGACCTATTGCTCTATTGGGCGCAGATGGTCGGCGATCCGGCGTTGGCCGATCACATGGGCCGCCGCTTCGATCATATTCTCGTGGACGAGTATCAGGACACGAACCGGCTGCAATCCTCGATCCTTCTGGCGCTGAAGCCGGACGGCGCCGGCCTGACGGTGGTCGGGGACGATGCGCAGTCGATCTATTCCTTCCGCGCCGCGACGGTGCGTAACATTCTCGATTTTCCCGCCCGGTTCGATCCGCCCGCCACGATCGTTACCCTGGAACGGAACTACCGCTCGACCCAGCCCATTCTCGCCGCCGCGAATGCAGTGATCGGCCTGGCGCGGGAGCGTTTCACCAAAGACCTGTGGACCGACCGCGCCGGCGCCAGCCGGCCCCGTCTCGTCGGTGTTCGCGATGAGGCCGACCAGGCGCGCTGCATCGTCGAGCAGGTTCTGGAGGCGCGCGAGGGCGGCATGACGCTGAAACAGCAGGCTGTGCTGTTCCGCACCAGCAGCCATGCCGGGCCGCTCGAAATCGAACTCACCCGCCGCAACATCCCTTATGTGAAATTCGGCGGGCTCAAATTTCTGGAGGCCAGCCACGTCAAGGACATGCTGGCGGTGCTGCGTTTCGTTGAAAATCCGCGCGACCATATTGCCGGCTTTCGGCTCATGCAACTCATGCCGGGGGTCGGGCCGGTTTCGGCGCAGCGGGTGATCGATCATATGAACCGCGCCGCCGATCCGCTTGGCGCGCTCGCCGCGATGCCGGCACCTCCCCGCGCCGGCGAGGATTGGCACGGCTTCGTTGCGGCCATCGCACAGCTTCGCTCGGGCAAGGCGGGCTGGCCGGCTGAAATGGAATGCGCCCGCCTGTGGTATGAGCCGCATCTTGAGCGCATCCACGAGGATGCCGAAATGCGCCGGGCTGACCTTGTCCAGCTTGCGCAGATCGCCTGCGGCTATCCCTCGCGCCAGCGCTTCCTGACCGAATTGACGCTCGACCCGCCGGATGCGACCAGCGATCAGGCCGGCGTGCCGCTCAAGGATGAGGATTATCTCATCCTTTCGACCATCCACTCCGCCAAGGGGCAGGAATGGAAGGCGGTCCACGTGCTGAACGTGGTGGACGGATGCATTCCCTCCGACCTCGGCACCGGCACCACCGCCGAGACGGAGGAGGAGCGCCGCCTGCTTTACGTCGCAATGACGCGGGCCAGGGACGAGCTTTATCTGATCGTCCCGCAGCGCTTCTTCACTTATGGGCAGAATGCGCTGGGCGACCGGCATGTCTATGCGGCGCGCTCCCGCTTCATTCCAAGCAGCGTGATGGCCCATTTCGAGCGGACATCATGGCCCACATCCGCGACGGAAACGGCGGCACGCCTGCCGCCGCACCCGCAAGCGCCGCTGATGGATCTGGGAGCGCGCATGCGCGGCATGTGGCGGACATCGTCGATAAAGTCGCCGACGTAAGCGACGCCATCAATATGGGCCTGTGGCGCGAGGACCAGCCGCCGGTGTGGCGGCTGGTCGGGAGGCGGCATTCAAGCCACCTGGTTTTTGATGATGAAGCCGCCCGACTGGCGCGACCAGAGCTGAGCATAGATGCCGCCCCGCTTCAGCAGCGCCTCGTGCGTGCCCTCCTCGACGATCCGGCCCAGATCCATGATGACCAGCCGGTCCATCGCCGCGATGGTCGAAAGCCGGTGCGCGATCGCGATCACCGTCTTGCCCTTCATCAGATTGTAGAGCTGCTCCTGAATGGCCGCCTCCACTTCCGAATCCAGCGCCGAGGTCGCTTCGTCCAGAATCAGGATCGGCGCATTCTTGAGCAGCACCCGGGCGATCGCCACACGCTGACGCTGGCCGCCGGACAGCTTCACGCCGCGCTCGCCGACCTGCGCCGTGTAGCCTTTGCGCCCGCGCATGTCCTCAAGCTCCAGAATGAACTCATGCGCATGCGCCCGTTTCGCCGCCATGACGATGTCTGCCTCGGTCGCCTCCCGCCGCCCGTAACGGATATTGTCCTGAACCGAGCGATGCAGCAGCGAGGTGTCCTGGGTAACGAGCCCGATCTGGGCGCGCAGCGTGTCCTGTGCGACCGATGCGATGTCCTGGCCGTCGATCAGGATGCGTCCGCCCTCCAGATCGTGGAAGCGCAGCAGCAGGTTGACCAGCGTCGACTTCCCCGCACCCGAGCGCCCGACCAGCCCGACCTTCTCGCCCGGCTTGATGACGAGCGACAGATCGTCGATAAGCCCGCCTTCGCGGCCGTAATGGAACTTGATCCTCTCGTAACGGACCTCGCCATGCGGCACATGCAGCGCCGCCGCCGCAGGCGCGTCCGTCACCATGATCGGCTGCGAGATGGTTTCCATGCCTTCCTGCACCATGCCGATATTCTCGAAGATGTTGGTCATCACGAACATGATCCAGCCCGCCATATTGTTGATGCGGATGACGAGCGTCGTGGCCAGCGCCACCGCCCCCAGCGAGATGCTGTTCTGGCTCCAGAGCCACAGCGCCAGGCCGCAGGTCGCAACGATCAGGAAGCCGTTCAGCACGATGACCGCGATCTCGAACAGCGTGCTCAGCCGCAGCATCAAATAGAATTCGCGCGTGTGATCCTCCAATGCGGCCCGCGCATACTCATCCTCGCCCTGCGTATGCGCGAACAGCTTCACCGTCGTGACATTGGTGTAGCTATCGACGATGCGGCCCGTGATGGTCGAGCGCGCCTCCGACATGATCGTCGAGGCCTTCGTCAGCCGCGGCACGAAATAGACCATGCAGGCGGAGTAGAGCGCCAGCCACACCATCAGCGGCGCAATCAGCCGGACGTCGGCCTCGACGAACAGCACGATGGCGCCGACCGTGTAGATCACGACGAACCACAGCGCGTCCGCAGCCTGGATCATCGTCTGCCGCAACGACGGCCCCGTCTGCATGATCTTGTTGGCGATGCGGCCGGCGAAGTCGTTCTGGAAAAACGCAAGGCTCTGCCGCAGCACATAGCGATGCGTCTGCCACCGGATCAGATTGGTGAAATTCGCATTCACCACCTGATTGATCATGATGATGTGCAGCGCGTACACCACCGGACGCAGCAGCAAGGCGATGATGGCCATCCAGATGAGCCGGCCGCCATGCTCGGCGAAGAAGTCCGCCGGCGTCGCGGCCGTGCGCGCCAGATCGACGAGCTGCCCGAGAAACGCGAACAGCGAAAGCTCGATGAGGCCGCCGAAAAAGCCGGCGACCAGCACGGCCACAAAGGCCGGCCAGACCTGCCGGATATAGTGCCAGAAAAACCTTGTCCGGGTCGCCGGAGGCTGCTCCAGCGAGGTCGGACGAAAAGGGTCGATAAAGGATTCGAACCAATGGAACATGGTGTCGCTCTTGCCGCATGAAAACTGAAAATTAGGGTGTCAGTTCCGCGGACAGAGCGAAGCAGAGGCGTTCGCTAGGGGTGTCCGCGCGTCAAATAAATCGCGCGTATTTCTTCATCAATGAACTCCAGATGGGAGAGCTCGGAACCGCGAGGAAATGCCTGCCACAGCCGAGCAAGTGCACCCTATACGATAGAATTGCAAAAATGTGAAGTCCGAACTCGGGGTTTCGCATTGCCCGCAAGCGCCCCGCATACCAACTCCCTTGACAAGATCGTTCGTTTTATCGAACATAATCCGATAAAGAGGTTGGTGCTCATGCGTGTCACGGCTCAAAATCAGATTACGTCCAGCGAGCAAGATCGTGCTGCCGCCGGGGATCCCATGGTTGCCGTGCAGTCGGTGATCGATCTGGCGCCTGTATTCGCCTCGAAACAGGCCGCCGCCTTGAATCTGCTGTTGACGGACGCCTCTCCGGAGGAGGTGATCGGCGCGGCGCTCGGAGCGGTCGATCACGGCCGCTTTGCCATCGTCTCCTCCTTCGGTACGGAATCCGCTGTTTTGCTGGCCGCTGCTGCGGCTGTCGATCCCGCGATCACCGTGCTTCTCGTCGATACCGGCTATTTGTTTCCCGAAACCCTCGCCTATCGCGACGTGCTCCAGGAGCGCCTCGGGCTGACCGATGTTCGCAGTCTCCGGCCCGACGCGGACGAGACTCTGGCGCGAGACCCGGATGGCGACATGTTTCTGCGCGATCCGGACGGCTGCTGCGACTTGCGCAAGGTGCGCCCGCTCGGAAACGCGCTGAACGGCTTTGATGCCTGGGCGAATGGCCGCAAGCGGTACCAGGGCGCCGACCGCGCTTCGATCCCGATCGTCGAGGGCGACGGGCAGCGGCTGAAGTTCAATCCGCTGGCGAATCTGACCCGCGCTGAGATCGTCACGCGCTTTCGCGGCCTCGACCTGCCGCCGCACCCGCTGGAAAAGCACGGCTTTGCGTCCATCGGCTGCATGCCCTGCACCAGCCGCGTGGCTCCCGGCGAGGACCCGCGCGCCGGACGCTGGCGCGGACGCGGCAAGGTGGAATGCGGCATTCATACCGGCGCGCTGCGCGCCTAAAGCACGGTCGGAACGTCGCGTCTCCGCCCGCTCCCTCGATGTATTGGCCCGACGCTTCGCCTGCGACCGGGCTCTTAGCCCTATCCGTCAATATCCCTAGCAGCGCTTCCCCAGTTGGAATAAAAAGCCGGGGGGCACTGGGGGAATGACGCATGGGGATCATCAACGACGTAGAGCTTCGTTTGCTGCTTTGGCGCGAAGAGGTTCGGAGCCGCGTGCTTGGCATGAACCGGCGCAAGCGACCGCCCAGTGCCTACGGCCTGCCGCACCGGATCGGCAGCCGCAACCCGGCGGGGATTGCCTTCGTCGCCATCGTCAAGGACGAGGCTCTCTACCTGCCGGAATGGATCGAATTTCACCTGTTGCAGGGGGTGAGACACATCTTTCTCTACGACAATGGCAGCACTGACAACTCCCACGAAGTCCTTGCCCCCTATCTCCGCGATGACCTCGTTACGATCATTCCCTGGGCCAATTTCAGCGCGACCCTGAATCCTCAGTCCTTGGCTTATAATCATGCGCTGGCGAACTTTGGGCCTGATTTTGCCTGGATGGCGTTCATCGACATCGATGAGTTTCTCTATCCCGTCCAAGCGGACTCGCTGGACCAGGCGATGAATGCCCTCGCGCACCTCCCCGGTGTCAGCCTGCCCTGGGTTTGCTTCGGTCCGTCGGGTCACAAGACCACCCCACAGGGATTGGTGATAAAGAACTTCGTTGAACGTGTCGCTTTTCCACCGCGATCCGACCAGTATACGCTGATAAAACACAAGGCTATCGTGAACCCGCGTGAGATCGTCGGCGCGAGCTGGCCGCATGTCTTCCACACCAGAGAAGACGGGCCGATCCTGATCAACGACCGGGGTCACAGATTTCCGGTCCGGCGCGCGAAGGATTTGAGAAACGCCACCGCCGACCATCTGCGGCTGCACCATTATTTCACGCGATCGCTTGAGGATATGCAGCGCAAGGTTCAGAAGGGCCGCGTGTCCAAGCGCGGCAAGGTGAATCTGGGTATGCTGGACCGGCGGTTCAAACAATATCTACGTCATACCGAGCGGGACGCCGGAATGATGCGCTTTATTCCAGAGCTGGAACGGCGTCTGGCCCAGCGCTTTGGACCGAGGTTGCAGCTGTCCCAGTCTCAAGCATAGCCGGGCCGGGGCGCGCCGTTCCTGTTCTTATTTGCGTGCCAATCCATGATCTGGGCGCGCATCCACTGGTGGCATTCGTCGCGGTCCTGGCTGCGGTGCCAGCATAGGCTCACCGGAACTGTCAGCGGCGGCAGGTCCAGTTCGACCTGCGCCAGGCCAAGGCGAAGGGCGGTTTCGGCGACCGCGTCCGGCACCATGATCAAGCAATCGTTTCGCGCCGCCAGAAACAATCCGGCGAGCACCGAAGATGCCTCCCGCGACGTGCCGAGATCCACCCCCAGCGCATCCAGATGCGCGCGCACTGGATCGGGGCGCCAGGCGGGAGCCGCAACCAGCATGTACGGCATGTCCTGGCGCGCGCCAGGCTTTGGCCGGCGCCTGGTCATCTCATGGCCGGCACGCGCCAGGGTCACATAGCCGTCATCGCAAAGATGCGCGACGCTGACATCGCCGGTCTCTCCCACGATCGGCCCCTCCAGAATGAGAAAATGGATGCTACCGGACCGCAGATCCTCGATACAGGAGGGGTCTTGCGGCGCCTGCCAGCGCACCCCGATAGAAGGCGCCGATTGTGCCAGCCGCTGCCTAAGCCCGTCGAGCAGCGTCACCTCGCGCGTCTCGCTGCATGCCAGCATGAACGTCCGTTCCTGCGTCGCGGGATCGAATGGCGTTTCCGGACGCAGCAGGCTCTCCATACCCGAAACGATGACATGCACCGCGGGCGCAAGGCTGCTCGCCCTCGCGGTCGGCACCAGCCTCTGGCCGGCCCGCACGAACAGCTCGTCTGCAAAGATCACCCGCAGATTGGACAGGGCATGGCTGACGGCGGAAGGACTTCGGCCAAGGCGCTCCGCTGCGCGCGTAACGCTCGCATCGATCAGCAGCGCGTCCAGCACCACGATGAGGTTGGCGTCGAGTTCTTTAAGATACATGGGGTGCATCAATTGAAGTGTCGGAGTTCGACCAAGCTAAAAGATACGGATCGGAAAGACAAGGCCGGGGACCACGATTCCGCCACGGAACTGTAATCAAAGGAGGATAGACTCCGATCGGACTTGACCCTCGTCAAGGCGGGGCCTAGCAAGATTTATGGCGACAACCACAATGGCAATCCCGGTCCTGGACTCGATGTCGTGCCTCGCGCGGCGTTACGACGTCTGGCTGGCGGACATTTGGGGCGTCATGCACGACGGGTTGCATCCCTTCCCGCAGGCCGTGGAGGCTTGCCGGCTGTTTCGCGACGGTGGCGGAATGGTCATCCTGATCTCCAATGCTCCGCGCCCGCGCGATACGGTGGCTGAGCAGCTTCTTGCCGTCGGTGTTCCCGCTGATTGCTACGATGGCATCGCGACCTCAGGCGATGTCACGCGGATGCTGATCGCCAGCCACGCCGGCGGCACCCTTTACCATCTCGGGCCGGAACGCGATCTGCCGATCTATGATGGGCTGGGAGTCAAGCTCGGCGAGCCGGAGGACGCCGCCGCAGTCGTCTGTTCCGGCCTCTGGGATGACGAAATCGAAACGCCCGATGACTATGCGGAACTGCTCCGCCATTTCCTGGCGCTGGGCTTGCCGATGATCTGCGCCAACCCCGACATCACCGTCGAGCGCGGAGCCAGGCTGATCTATTGCGCGGGAGCGATTGCGGGCGCCTATGCCAAGCTCGGCGGCGAGGTGATCTACGCCGGCAAGCCGTATAAGCCGATCTACGATCTCGCGCTCGCGCTGGTGATGGCAAAGCGCGGCGCAGCGTTGCCCCGGCACCGGATCATCGCCATCGGCGACGGCATCCGCACCGATATTGCGGGCGCGGCGGCGCAGAACATCGACAGCGTTTTCGTTGCCAGCGGTGTGCATGTCGCCGGCGGACGCGAGGCGGCACTGAATTCCACCGTCGTCGGCGGGATTTTCGAGCAATGCAAGGCGCGACCGGTCGCCGCAATGAGGCACCTGAGCTGGTAGCCTTGCCGCCCTGATTCCCCATTGCTCCCAAAACAGCGGACAACGGCCGGACTGCTTAGCCGAACGGGTTACTTGTCGTGAACACGTTCCTCGCTTATGACTCTTCGCTATGCACAATGATTGTGCAGCGCAAAATTGTGCGAGGTCTGGTAGGGCGGAGAGTTGGAATCATGGGCGACGGAACGAAGCGCGGGCATTATTTCGAGGATCTCGCCATAGGCATGGAAGCCACCTATGTCCGGCGAGTGCTCGAAGAGGATGTGCGCGCCTTTGCCGAGATGACCGGCGACACCAATCCGATCCATCTCGATGAGACCTACGCCGCTGCAACCATGTTCAAGGGCCGGATCGTGCCTGGATCGCTGACGGCGGGGTACATTTCGGCGATACTGGGCACCTTGCTTCCCGGCCCTGGCGCCATTTACATCTCGCAAAGCCTCAATTTCCGCCGGCCGGTGCGCGTCGGCGACGAAGTCATGTCGTCCGTGCGCGTGCTGGAACTCCTGCCGGCGAAGAAGCGGGCAATCCTGACCTGCCATTGCTCTGTCGCGGCCAAAACTGTATTGGAGGGCGAAGCGTTGATGCTGGTGCCCTCGCACGAACGGCTGGGAATTGCGGTCTGATGGATGTCCACAATGGCTGGCTCGATGTCCCTGAACAGTTGAAGGGCGCTTCGCTCGCCATCGGCAATTTTGACGGCGTGCATCGCGGCCACCGGGCTGTTCTCGATGCGGCAAAGGCCGCCGCCGCGCCGGGGTCGCCTGTGGGGGCGATGATTTTCGAACCGCATCCGCGCCAGTTCTTCCAGCCAGGGAAACCGCTGTTCCAGCTCACGCCGCTGAAGCGCAAGCTGCAGCTTCTTGCGGACTGCGGCCTCGATCTGACGGCGGTTCTGCCGTTCGACGCGTCCGTCGCCAGCCTCAGCGCAGAGAGCTTCGTTCGCGATGTCCTGGTAGACGGGTTTGCGATCGCGCACGCCACCACGGGCTATAATTTCTTCTTCGGCAAGCAGCGTCAGGGCAACCCCGCGATTTTGCGCGCGCTGGGCGAAACGCATGGGTTCGGTGTGACCATCGTCGAGGCCGCCGGACTGTCCGGCGAAATCTTCTCCTCGACCCGTGTGCGGGAAATGCTGGCCGAAGGCGATGTCGCCGCCGCCGCCGCCATGCTCGGCACATGGTGGCAAGTGGAGGGTCCGGTCGAGTCCGGAGCGGGACGCGGCACCGGGCTGGGCTTTCCAACCGCCAATATCCGTCTGGAGGACGGCCAATTGCTCCGGCATGGGATTTACGCCGTGCGCGTCGGCATCGATGGGGAATGGCACCAGGGCGTCGCCTATCTCGGCACGCGGCCCACTTTCGATGCGGGCGCGCCGCTGCTGGAGACATTCCTGTTCGATTTCGACGGCAACCTCTATGGACGCACCATCCTTGTGCAGTTCATCGATTTCGTCCGCCCCGACGCCAAATTCCGCTCCGGCACCGATCTCGCCGCGCAGATGCAGGCGGATTGCGAAAAGGCGCGCGGCATCCTGGATCGCGCGGACGATCCGGCCTGACATTGACTCGCGGTGACGGCATTTGGGCGGCCGGCGCTAGAGCGGGATCGGATTAGGCGGAATCGGAAAATTGGGATTCTCTTCCTTCGCGAACAGTGATTTATCATCGGTGCTGGAGAGGAGGCCGGCATGGATGGGGAAGCCTTATTCGATCGATCTTAGGGAACGTGTCGTCAAGCGCGCGGCTGCGGGCGAAAGCATTCGCGCTATTGCGGCGGCGTTCGAAATCAGTCCGTCGGCGGTGTCGAAATGGGCTGGAAGGCAGCGGGCGACGGGGAGCGTCGCGCCGGCTCAGATGGGTGGCTATAAGCCGGTGATCTTGGCAGCGCATCGCGATTTTATTCACGCCCGCTTTGCTGAGGTGCCCGAGTTGACCTTGCGCGGGCTGAAAAAGGATCTGGCCGAGCTCGGCGTCAAGGTGAGCTATGGCGCGGTCTGGAGCTTCGTCCATGCCGAGGGCCTGAGCTTCAAAAAAAACCGCGGTCGCAAGCGAGCAGGACCGGCCCGACGTCGCCCGGCGCCGCACGCAATGGAAAAAATACCAGGCGAAAATCGATCCCACGCGGCTCGTCTTCATCGATGAGACCTGGACCAAGACGAATATGGCGCCGCTGCGAGGCTGGAGCGCTTGCGGCAAGCGCCTGATCGGCAAGTCGCCTCATGGTCACTGGCGAACCCAGACGTTCCTCGCCGCATTGCGCTGCGACCGGATTGAGGCGCCTTGCGTCTTTGATGGGCCGATCAACGGCGTGAAATTCCTCACCTATGTCCGGGAATTCCTTCTGCCCAGCCTGAAGGCTGGCGACGTTGTGATTATGGACAATCTCGGCAGCCACAAGGGACGGGCCGTTCGCCAAGCCATCCGCAGCGTCGGCGCGAAGCTCTTCTTCCTGCCGCCATACAGTCCCGATCTCAACCCCATCGAACAGGTCTTTGCCAAGCTCAAACACTGGCTCCGAAAATCCGCAAAGCGCACGGTCGAGACCGTCTGCGATCGCATTGGATCATTGCTCGATGACTTCCCGCCCAACGAGTGCAGAAACTATCTCGCAAACTCGGGGTATGCTTCCAATTAAAGTGATCCCGCTCTAGCGATACAGATCCGCGCGGGTCGGCGGCAGGGGCGCAGCGCCCTTGGCGCTTTTCGAGGCAAGCGTCTGATAGATGCGCAAGGTGCCGCGAGCGAAGGCTAGCGAACATCCGGCAAGATAGGCAACCCAGATCCGATAGGTCTCCTCGCCCACGATCGCAACCGCCTCTGCCCGCCGGGCTGTCAGCCGCTCGCACCAATGGCGCGTCGTGAGCGCATAGTGCTGGCGCCACGCCTCCACATCATGCACTTCGAAACCGCTCTGCTCCATTGCGGCGACGCTATGCCCGATATCGTCCAGCTCACCGCCCGGAAAGATGTATTTCAAAATCGCCCGCTGCTCGGGACGCGCGCCAAGGCGGCGTTGCTTCTTTTTCGCCCGCCGCGAGATGGCGTGATTGAGGAACAGGCCGTTTTCCGCCAGCAGCCCGCGCGCGGTCGCGAAATAGCTTGGAATATTGGCAAGGCCGATATGCTCATACATGCCGATAGAGGCAATTTTGTCGAATGTGCCGGTGAGGTCCGCATAATCCTTGATCTCCAGCGTCACCCGGTCGCCCAGGCCCTTGGCCGCGACGCGCGCCCGCGCCAGCTCAAGCTGCGCATCCGAGAGCGTGATGCCATGCGCCCGCACGCCGTAATGCTCAGCGGCATGGCACACCAGGGCCCCCCAGCCACAACCGATGTCGAGAAAGCGGTCGCCGGGCTTCAATCGCAGCTTGCGGCAGATCATCTCCAGCTTGTCGTGCTGCGCCTGCTCCAGCGAGTTGCCCCAATCGGTGAAATAGGCGCAGGAATATTGCATCTCGGCATCGAGGAACAAACGGTAGAACTCATTGCCGACATCGTAGTGAAATTGGATGAAATCGCGGTTCTGCGCCTTGGCGCGCCCCTCGCCGGTTTCGTCACCGGCAAAATCCCTTGCGCGGTCCAGCTTGGCGCCCGGCGCGAACAGAAACGGCCAAAGGCTCTTCAGCAGCTTGCCCTTGCCGATTTTTTTGAGCTGTTTACGGCGGCCGCCATCGCCCAGCTCCTCGCCGAGATCGATCAGCGTTCCGCCTTCCAGTGCGATCTCGCCATGCGCATAGAGGCGGATCAGCCGGTCGAGCGTCGGACGGCGCACAAGCGAGGCGATCACCCCAGGACCGGCTATGCCGATGGTGACACCGTTGACCTCGCCTTTGCCGAGCGGCGTGACGCTGCCATCCCAAAGGCGCACGCCGACGGCCGTATCGAGATGCCGGCCAAGCTCACCGATGAGATCCTTGGCCGCCTGCAGATGCCTGTCTTGTTGCAATGAATCCATGCGCGGGACGGAACCATGAAAGCCTTATCTGGGCAAGACCCTATACGACCGGCCCCGCCCGCGAGGCTGGCTTAAATCCACCCAGCGGACGCATCCCGCCGTTGATGCGGATAAGTGCGGCTAAAGGCGGCATGATTTAGCCATTGCGTCTTTTTCCAGAGCAGCACATATGATCCGAAAAGTCCGTGGCCAAACCCTGTGTTGCGGCGACGGACCCAAGAATAAATCGGCACGGAACACTCGGTCTCTCACTGCAATGATAACCAGACGCATGTTCATGTCCGGCGGCGCGGCTCTCGCGATAGCCGCCGCCCTCCGTCCAGACCTCGCAAAGGCCGATGTGTCATACGGCCCGCAGGTGCAGTTTAGCTGGGAGGCGCTGCAATCCTGGGCCGATGCGCTGTCGCAGCGGCCCTACGATCCGCATGTGCCGCGCAATCGCGAGCTCATCCACCAGATCGACTATGACGCGCATCAGCAGATCCGCTATCGGCCGGACGCCGCCATCCTGCCCGCGCCCGACTCCTATCCGGTTGAGCTGTTCCACGTCGGGCGCTATGCCCCCGATCCCGTCCGCATGTTCATCGTGCGCAGCGGCAAGTCGCGCGAAGTCCTCTATAGCACTGAGCTGTTCACCTACGGCGACGCCACATTCGCCAAGGCCTTGACCGAGGACACCGGCTTTGCGGGCTTCCGTGTCATGCGGCACGACAATAAGCCGGACTGGATTTCATTCCTTGGCGCATCCTATTTCCGGACCACCGGCGAGACGATGCAATATGGCCTCTCCGCGAGGGGGCTCGCGCTCAATATCGGCATGCCGGAACCGGAAGAGTTCCCCCGCTTCACCAACTTCTGGGTGGAGGCGCTGGAGGGACGGGACGGCATTACCATTTACGCGCTTCTGGAAAGCCCCAGCGTAACAGGCGCCTATCGCATCCGTGCCATCCGCGAAACCGGCGCCGTCACCGACGTGGACATGGTGCTGCGTGCGCGCACCGATATTCACCGGCTCGGCGTCGCGCCGCTGACCAGCATGTTCTGGTATGGTAAGGCGAACCGGCTGCAAGCGACCGATTGGCGCCCGGAAATCCACGACAGCGACGGCCTTGCCATGTGGACGGGCAGCGGCGAGCATATATGGCGTCCGATCAACAATCCGCCGGTGACGAAGCTCAGCTCGTTTCTCGACAGCAACCCGAAGGGGTTCGGATTGCTGCAACGCGAGCGGAATTTCGACGCCTATGAGGATGACGGCGTGTTCTACAACCGCCGCCCATCGGTGTGGGTCGAGCCGGTCGGGCAATGGGGCGAGGGCGCGGTGCAACTCCTCGAAATCCCGACCGATGACGAGACCAAGGACAATATCGTCGCTTTCTGGAATCCAAAGGATCCATTCAAGGCCGGCGAACGTCTGGCCATGAGCTATCGCATCTACTGGCGCAACGACGAACCGTTTCCCACCGGCAACGGCAAGGTCGTGGCGACGCGGAAAGGCGACGGCGGCATTCCCGGCGGCCCCAAACGCGAGGGCGTGACGAAATATGTCGTCGATTTCGCGGGCGGCGAGCTGGCGCAACTCACCAACACGGACGGCGTCAAACTGCGCCTGAGCGCCAGCCGCGGCAGATGCGACCCCGCAGTGGCCTATCGCGTCGTGGATACGCCGCGCTGGCGCGTGGTGTTCGACTACACCCCGGTGGGCTACGAGGCGGGGGACATTCGTGCCTTCCTGGAGCGCGACGGCAAGGCACTCACGGAAACCTGGATGTACCAGCACGTCCCGGCGCCGGAGCGGAAGTAGACTGCATCCCGCCCTATGACCTCAGAGCCGCCTCGCACCTCAGCTGATCAAGCCCACGCGAACAGCAGCTACATGTGGATCGCGCGTTTTCCTACCGCCATGGCCGCTTCCTTGATGGCCTCGGTGAGCGTGGGGTGAGCGTGGCAGGTGCGCGCCAGATCTTCGGCCGAGCCGCCGAATTCCATCAGCACGGCGGCCTCCGCGATCATGTTGCCCGCATCCGGCCCCAGAATGTGAACGCCAAGCACCCGGTCGGTCTTTGCATCGGCCAGAACTTTGACGAAACCCTCGGTCTGGCGATTGACCTTGGCGCGGCCGTTCGCGGTGAACGGGAATTTGCCGCTGTTATATTCGATGCCGGCCTCCTTCAGCTCCTCCTCCGTTTTGCCAACCGAGGCGACCTCAGGATAGGTGTAGATCACGTTGGGAATGACGTCGTAATTCACATGGCCAGCCTGACCGGCGAGGATCTCGGCGACCGCGACGCCCTCGTCCTCCGCCTTGTGAGCCAGCATCGGCCCGGCGATAACGTCGCCGATGGCGTAGATGCCATCGACATTGGTGCTGTAATGCTCGTCGACCATCACCCGGCGCCTATTGTCGAGCTTCACGCCGACAGCTTCGAGGCCCAGCCCGTCCGTATAGGGCACGCGGCCGATCGCCACCAGCACCACGTCCGCGTCGATCACTTCCTTTTCACCGCCCTGCGACGGCTCGATGGTCGCCTTGACGCCGGCGCCGTTCGGCTCGACGCCCGTCACCTTATGCGAGAGCTTGAATTGAATGCCCTGCTTGCCGAGGAGGCGCTGGAACTGCTTGGCCACCTCGCCGTCCATGCCGGGAATGATCCGGTCGAGATATTCGACCACCAGCACTTCGGTGCCGAGCCGCCGCCATACCGAGCCGAGTTCCAGGCCGATGATGCCGCCGCCGACGACCAGCATCTTTTTCGGCACGCTGGCCAGATCGAGCGCACCCGTTGAGGATACCACGCGCTGTTCGTCGATTTCGATGCCGGGCAGCCGCGCCACATCCGAGCCGGTGGCGATGACGATGGCCTTGGTGCTCAGCGTCTTGGTCTCGCCATCGTCGGCGCTGACCTCGACCTTGCCTGGCGCCGTGATGCGTGCCGCGCCGTGATGCGCCTCGATCTTGTTCTTTTTGAACAGGAAATCGACGCCCTTGACGTTGCCGTCGACGCCCTCGTCCTTGTAGGTCAGCATCCCCTTCAGATCGAGCTCAGGGCTCACCTTGATGCCCATATGGCCCATGCCGTTGCCGGCCTCCTCGAACAGCTCGGAGGCGTGCAGCATCGCCTTTGACGGGATGCAGCCGACATTCAGGCAGGTACCGCCATGGGTGGCGCGTTTTTCAACCACACCCACCTTCATGCCGAGCTGCGCCGCGCGTATAGCGCAGACATAGCCGCCGGGGCCAGTTCCGATGACAATGAGATCGTAATCTTCCGCCATGATCCCCTCTGGGTCTCAATGCTTGGAACCGCGCGCGGGGTTCTTCGGGGTTGATAATTTTGCCTGCGGTGGCGATGCGGCCATCTCGGCTTGCATCTGGTCCTTATGCTTCAGCGCCGCCCCGAAGGTCCAGATATGGCCGAACGGGTCTTTGACTTGCCCGTAGCGGTCGCCCCAAAAGGCGTCCTCCGCGGGCATGTCAATCTTCGCCCCATGGTTGACTGCCTCGCGCATGATAGCGTCAACGTGCTTGGGCTTCTTGAGCTGCAGATGGATCATTACGGTTGCGGCGCCTGCCGCTGCCTTCTGTTTTGCGCCGGGTTTGTCATCATCGCCAAAATCGTCGCACAGATAGATGATGCCATCGTTGATTTCGAGCGCCGCATGCATGACGCGCTTACCGTCCTCGGCCATCATCACCATTTGGGTGTCGGCGTCGAAGGCGTCTTCATAGAATTTGATGGCGGCCAGACCGCCGCGGACGACGAGATGCGGCGCTAATTTTGGCGGCTTGCTCATTGAACTTGGTTCCTTGGCCAGGCTAGAGATCCAGAACGAGGCGCTGCGGGTCTTCCAGGCTCTCCTTGACGCGGACGAGGAACGTCACCGCCTCGCGCCCATCGACGATGCGATGATCATAGGTCAGGGCCAGATACATCATCGGCCGCACCTCGATCTTGCCGTCGACGACCATCGGACGGTCCTGGATCTTATGCATGCCCAGAATGCCCGATTGCGGCGCGTTGAGGATCGGGGTCGACATCAGCGACCCATAGACCCCGCCATTGGAGATGGTGAAGGTGCCGCTCTGCATATCCTCGATGGTGAGCTTGCCGTCCCGCGCCTTCCGGCCGAAATCGGCGACGGATTTTTCCACCTCGGCGATATTCATCTGGTCGGCGTCGCGCAGCACGGGGACGACCAGACCGCGCTCGGTGCCCACCGCCACGCCGATATTGTAGTAGTTCTTATAGACGATATCTTCGCCGTCGATCTCGGCGTTGACGGCCGGGACTTCGTGCAGCGCGTGGATGCAGGCCTTGACGAAAAAGCCCATGAATCCAAGCTTCACATGGTGCTTCTTCTCGAACAGCTCCTTATATTGCGACCGCGCCTTCATGATCCCGGTCATGTCCACCTCGTTGAAGGTGGTGAGCATTGCGGCGGCGTTCTGCAATTCCTTCAGCCGGCGCGCGATGGTCTGGCGCAGCTTGGTCATCCGCACACGCTCTTCGCGCTGCTTATCCGCGGCGCGGGTAGGCGCACGGGCCATCGCCGGAGCCGGGGGGATGTGAGCAGGCGCCTGGAACGGGCGGGAGGCGGGAGCGCTCTGCGCCGCCGACATCACATCGCCCTTCAGGATGCGGCCATCCTTGCCGGTGCCCTGGATCGCTGCCGGATCGAGATCGTTCTCGGCGACGGCCTTACGCACTGCCGGGGACAGCGTCTCCGAGGCGCTCGTCGCCCCGGCCTTCAGCGCCGGATTGGGCGATCCCTGTTCGGCGGCGGCTGGCTGGCGGCCATTGGGCTGCACTTGCGACACCTTTTCGCCGGCTGCCTTGTCCGGCTCCGCAGCCGGCTTGGCTGCCGCACCGCCCTCGCCGATCGAGCCGAGCACCGCGCCGACCGCGACCGTCTCGCCCTCCTTGACGAGAATCTCCGAGACCACGCCGGCTGAAGGCGCGTTCACCTCGAGCGTCACCTTGTCGGTTTCAAGCTCGACCAGCGGTTCGTCCGCCTTGACCGCCTCGCCGGGCTTTTTATACCATTTGCCGACAATCGCCTCGGTTACGGATTCGCCCAAGGCGGGTACGCGTATTTCGGTCGCCATTCTTCTCGCCCTCTGATTGGCAGGGCCGCGCGAGATCGACGCGGCCCGCAGTCTTATACGGTCAATGCTTCATCGACAAAGGCCCTCAGTTCGGCCAGATGCTTTCGCATCAGACCGGTGGCCGTGGACGCCGACGCCGCCCGCCCGACATAGCGCGGCCGGAGATGCTCGGTGCTGATATGGTCGAGCACCCATTCAATATTCGCCTCGATGAAGCTCCAGGCGCCCATATTCTTGGGCTCCTCCTGGCACCAGATCATTTCAGCCTGCGGGAACCGCCCGAGCTCCTGGATCAGCGCCCGCGCCGGGAAGGGGTAGAGCTGCTCGATCCGCATCAGATAAACATCGTCGATCTTGCGGGATTCGCGCTCCTCGAACAGATCGTAATAGACCTTGCCCGAGCACATGACGACGCGTTTGATTTCATTGTCGGGGACCAGCTTGATGTTTTCGCTCTGACCGACTTCGGCTCCGTCCCACAGAACCCGGTGGAAGCTGGTTTCCGGGCCGAAATCCTTGAGGTCGGAGACGACGCGCTTGTGACGCAGCAGCGATTTCGGCGTCATCAAGATCAAGGGCTTGCGGAATTTGCGGTGCATCTGCCGACGCAGGCAGTGGAAATAATTGGCCGGTGTGGTGCAGTTCGCCACTTGCCAATTGTCTTCCGCCGAGAGCTGCAGGAAGCGCTCCAGGCGGGCGGAGGAATGTTCCGGCCCCTGCCCTTCATAGCCATGTGGCAGCAGCATCACCAAGCCCGACATGCGCAGCCATTTGCGCTCGCCCGCGGCCAGGAACTGGTCGATGACCACCTGCGCGCCATTGGCGAAATCGCCGAATTGCGCTTCCCACAGGACGAGCGTATTCGGCTCGGCCAGGGTGTAGCCATATTCGAAGCCGAGCACCGCCACTTCCGAGAGCATCGAGTTGACGATCTCGATCTTGGCCTGCCCCTTGGCGACGTGATTGATCGGCCGGTATTTCTTCTCCGTCACTTGGTCGATCAGCACCGCGTGGCGCTGCGAGAAGGTGCCGCGCTCGACGTCCTGGCCGGACAGGCGCACGGGGAACCCTTCATTGACCAGCGTGGCGAAGGCAAGCGATTCCGCCATGGCCCAGTCGATGCCGTGGCCATCCTCGATCATCTTGCGGCGGTTCTTGAACAGCCGGTCGATAGTGCGGTGGGCGTTGAAATCGCTGGGGATGCTCGTGATTTTCTCGCCGATCTTGCGCACCGTTTCGAGCGGAATGCCGGTTTCGCCCTTGCGCGGACCTTCCTCGGCGCGAGCCAGACCCGACCAGCGACCGTCCAGCCAGTCGGCCTTGTTCGGCCGGTAATGATCGCCGAGCTCGAATTCGCTCTCCAGATGCTTGAAGACGCCCTCGCGCAATTCATCGACTTCGCCCTGCCCGATCAGCCCTTCCTCGACCAGCCGCCGGCCGTAAATGTCCGTTGTCGACGGGTGCTCGCGAATGCGCTTGTACATGATCGGCTGGGTGAAGGCCGGCTCGTCGCCCTCATTATGGCCGAAGCGGCGGTAGCAGAACATGTCGATGACGACCGGCTTGTGGAACTGCTGGCGGAACTCGGTCGCGATCTTGGCCACATGCACCACCGCTTCCGGATCGTCGCCATTGACGTGGAAAATCGGCGCCTCGATCATGCGCGCGACGTCGGAGGGATAGGGCGACGAGCGGGCCATGCGCGGCGAGGTGGTGAAGCCGATCTGGTTGTTGACGATGAAATGCACCGAACCGCCGGCGCGGTGCCCCTTCAACCCGGACAGGCCGAAACACTCCGCGACGACGCCCTGGCCGGCAAAGGCCGCATCGCCATGGATGAGCAGCGGCATCACCTTGCCGCGCTCCTTGTCTCCGAGCTGATCCTGTTTGGCGCGCGCCTTGCCCAGCACGACCGGATCGACGATTTCCAGATGCGACGGGTTGGCCGTCAGCGACAGATGCACATTATTGCCGTCAAAATCGCGGTCGGCGGAGGCGCCGAGATGATATTTCACGTCGCCCGAACCCTCGACATCGTCAGGGTTCGCCGAACCGCCCTTGAATTCGTGGAAGATGGCGCGGTAGGGCTTGCTCAGCACGTTGACCAGCACATTCAGCCGCCCGCGATGCGCCATGCCGAAAACGATCTCGCGCACGCCGAGCTGGCCGCCGCGCTTGATGATCTGTTCGAGCGCCGGGATCATGGACTCGGCTCCATCGAGGCCGAACCGCTTGGTGCCGGTATATTTCTTGTCGAGGAACTTCTCGAAGGCTTCGGCCTCGATCAGCTTGGCGAGAATGGCCTTCTTGCCAAGCTCGGTGAAGCTGACATCCTTGTCCATCCCCTCGATGCGCTCCTGGATCCAGGCTTTCTGCTGCGGCACTGAGATGTGCATGAACTCGACGCCGATCTTGGAGCAATAGGTACGGCGGAGAATTTCGATAATCTGGCCCATGCTGGCCATTTCCAGCCCCAGCACCTTGTCGATATAGATCAGCCGGTTCATGTCCTCCGGGCCGAACCCGTAGGTTTCCGGCTGCAGCTCAGGATGCGGGCGGCGTTCGGTCAGCTTCAGCGGGTCGAGATCGGCGGCGAGATGGCCGCGCACTCGGTAGGACCGGATCAGCATCAGCGCGCGAAGGGAGTCGCGTACCGCTTTCATCGTCTCGGCGGGCGAGAGTTCCACGCCTTCGGACTGGGCCTGGACGGCGATCTTGCGCTCGATCTGGCGTTCGGCGGCCTCGGCCCAGTCGCCGGCCAGCGCCGTGACCAGTTCGCCATTGCTCGGTACGGGCCAATCGGCGCGCTTCCAGGAGGGACCATGCGCGTCGGCCACCACGGTTTCCTTACGCTCCTTCAGCCCGCCGAAAAAGGCGCGCCAATCGGAGGTGACGGCACCGGGATTTTCCTGAAAACGGGAATAGAGATCCTCGATATAGGCCGCGTTGACACCGTGGAGAAATGACGTCTGCTCGAAGAGCTCGTTCTGGCCTTGTTTGCTCATGATTGATCACCCCAACTGCGGAGGCGCTGATCTCCGTTAACGCCAAAGAATATGGTCCGCCTCAGCGGACCATATGGGTATAATTGCATGGAATTGCGACTAAGGCTTTACCATCAGCCGCGCAAAACCTCCACTAGGGTTGTGCCCAGGCTCGCCGGAGAATCGGCAACGCGGATTCCAGCGGCACGCATCGCCTCGATCTTGCTCTTTGCGTCTCCCTTGCCGCCGGCGATGATGGCGCCGGCATGGCCCATGCGCCGGCCCGGCGGCGCGGTGACACCGGCGATGAAGCCTACGATGGGTTTCTTAACTTTCGATCGCATCAGGAACTCGGCCGTCTCTTCCTCGGCCGAGCCGCCGATTTCACCGATCATGATGATCGACTGCGTTTCCGGGTCGGCCAGCAGCAATTCCATCACATCGATGAATTCGGTGCCCTTCACCGGATCGCCGCCGATGCCGACGCAGGTCGACTGGCCCAGCCCCGCCGCCGTCGTCTGGTGCACCGCTTCATAGGTCAGCGTGCCTGAGCGCGACACGATACCGACCGAGCCGCGCTTGTGAATATGGCCCGGCATGATGCCGATCTTGCATTCGTCCGGGGTGATCACGCCGGGGCAATTGGGGCCGATGAGGCGGGTGCGCGTGCCGCTCAGCGCCCGCTTCACCTTCACCATGTCGTTGACCGGAATGCCTTCGGTGATGCAGACCGCCAGCGGAATTTCAGCGTCGATGGCTTCGAGGATCGCGTCGGCCGCGAAGGCCGGCGGCACATAGATGACGGTCGCGGTGGCGCCGGTTTTTGCCACTGCCTGCTGCACAGAATCGAAGATCGGCAGGCCCAGATGCACCGAGCCGCCCTTGCCCGGTGTCACCCCGCCGACCATTTTCGTGCCATAGGCGATCGCCTGCTCGGTATGGAACGTGCCCTGCGAGCCGGTGATGCCCTGGCATATGACCTTGGTGTCTTTATCGACCAGAACCGCCATCCTTAAGACCCTTTCAAAACTTCGTGTTGCGATGACCGGATTTGGCGGTCTTTGGCAGGCGCTCGCCGGACAGGCCTGCGGCGTCCTCGTGAAATCCGGGCTTAGGCTGGCCCTTGAACGGATTGCAGACCCGCACGGCGCCATAGGTCTGGCCATGGTTTAGGTCTTCGCTGTAGAGCGTCGCCGCCCCCAGCGCCTCGGCTGCGGCCAGAATTGCCCCGTCCCAATAGGATATGCGGTGGCGCACCGAGTTCTCGGCGCCGCGCTTGACGAGACTGGCATCGACAGGCACGCACGGAAACACCTCCAGCAGCTCGATCCATTCAAGCGCTTTGTCGGGAGCCAGGGGGCGCTCGGATTTCCGCGTGACCACCGTATAGAATTCCTGCAGCACCTGCGCCGATAGGCCGAACTGCGTCGAGGCGATCAGATCACTGGCCGTCTTTCTCTTCGCCTCCTCCGCCGCCCTCCCTAAAGCCGCGTAGATCAGAATGTTCGTGTCGAGAAAGCAATCCACGATCATAAAGCTCGTCCCGATCCCACTTCCAGCTGCCCAGCCCTGCCTCGGACGTGGCGCTCAATTCGACGAGACGGCTGCGGGCCTGCGCCGCCTTGTCTTCCTGATCGGCCAGACGGGTGAGATAGTCCCGCACCAGGCCGTTTACGCTCGTGTTCCGCTCGGATGCGTAGCGCCGCACAGCCGCCAGCACGCGCTCATCCACGCTCAAAGTGATGTTCTTCATGCCACACAGTTTATGTGCGACTGTGTTCCTCGTCAAGCCGCGATACTACGGACCTCCGCCACGATCTTCTGCGCCGCATCGGCCAGATCGTCGGCCGGAATGACGGCCAGGCCCGATTGGCGCAGGATCTTCTTGCCGAGTTCGACATTGGTGCCTTCCAGCCTCACCACCAGCGGCACGGCGAGGCTCAACTCGCGCGAGGCGGCGATGATGCCCTCCGCGATGATGTCGCAGCGCATGATGCCGCCGAAGATATTCACCAGGATGCCCTTCACATTCGGGTCAGAGAGGATGATCTTGAACGCCTCGGTCACCTTCTCCTTGGTCGCGCCGCCGCCGACATCGAGGAAGTTGGCCGGCTCCTCGCCATAGAGCTTGATGATGTCCATGGTCGCCATGGCGAGGCCGGCGCCATTCACCAGGCAGCCGATGGTGCCGTCGAGCTTCACATAGGAGAGGTCGTATTTCGACGCCTCGACCTCGGCGGGGTCTTCCTCGTCGAGGTCGCGCAGCGCCACGATGTCGGGATGGCGGAATAGCGCGTTGCTGTCGAAATTCACCTTGGCGTCGAGGCAGAGCAGGTCGCCTGTCTCCGTAACGATCAGCGGATTGATCTCCAGAAGCGCAATGTCCTTATCCTGGACCGCCTTGCGCGAGATCGCCGATCAGCTTGACGCATTGCTTGACCTGATTGCCTTCCAGCCCGAGCGCGAACGCCACCTTGCGGCCGTGAAACGGCGAATAGCCCGAGGCCGGATCGATGGTCAGCGAAATGATCTTCTCCGGCGTATCATGCGCGACATCCTCGATATTCATGCCGCCTTCGGTCGAGCAGATGAAGGCGAGCCGCGAGGCGGCCCGGTCGATCAGCGCCGACAGGTACAGTTCGCGCTTGATCGGCGAGCCATCTTCGATATAGAGGCGATTGACGGTCTTGCCCGCCGGCCCCGTCTGCACCGTCACCAGCGTATGGCCGAGCATCTCCTTGGCGAAGCGGCCGACTTCCTCCACCGATTTGGCCAGACGCACGCCGCCCTTTTCGCCCGCCTCCGGTTCCTTGAACTTGCCTTTGCCGCGCCCGCCCGCATGGATCTGCGCCTTGACCACCCAGACCGGGCCGGGCAGCGCCTCGGCGGCGCGCATGGCCTCCTCCGGCGTGAAGGCGACGGCGCCCTTGGCGACCGGTACGCCATATTCCGCGCAGCACGGCCTTGGCCTGATATTCATGGATATTCATGTCCGCGCACCTCCTGCATGCGAATCGTTTGGCGGGCAGAACCGTTTTGCGCCGCCACTCACAAGGCTGCTTACGCGTTCGCCTGCGACAGGCCTGGCGCGATGCGGATGCACGCCTCCACCAGCGACTGCACGGCGCCGACCGACGCTGTGAATTCGGACTTTTCCTGCGAATTGAGCTCGATTTCGATGACGCGCTCGACGCCCTTGGCGCTGATCACGACGGGAACGCCGACATAGAGCCCCTTCACCCCATATTCGCCGTTGAGATAGGCCGCGCAGGGCAGCACCCGCTTCTTATCCTTGAGATAGGATTCGGCCATCGCGACCGCCGAGGTCGCGGGCGCGTAAAATGCCGAGCCGCTTTTCAGCAGGCCGACGATTTCGGCGCCGCCGTCCCGGGTGCGCTGCACGATTTCGCCGAGCCGCTCCTGCGTGATCCAGCGCATTTTCACCAGATCGGTCAGCGGAATGCCCGCGACCGTCGAATAGCGCGGCAGCGGCACCATCGTATCGCCATGGCCGCCCATCACGAAGGCGGTCACGTCTTCCACCGACACATCGAATTCCTGCGCCAGGAAATAGCGGAACCGCGCCGAATCGAGAATGCCGGCCATGCCGACCACCATATTGCGCGGCAGGCCGGTGATCCGGTGCAGCGCCCAGACCATTGCGTCCAGCGGATTGGTGATGCAGATGACGAAGGCATTCGGGGCGTATTTTTTGATTCCCGCGCCGACCTGCTCCATCACCTTCAGATTGATTTCCAGGAGGTCGTCGCGGCTCATGCCCGGCTTGCGCGGGCTGCCGGCGGTGACGATCACGACATCGGCGCCCTGAATGTCCACATAGTCGTTGGTGCCGCGCAGGCCGCTGTCGAAACCCTCCACAGGCGACGACTGGGCAATATCGAGCGATTTCCCTTGCGGCATGCCTTCGACCACATCGAACACCACGACGTCGCCGAGTTCTTTCAGGCCGATCAGGTGGGCTAGCGTGCCGCCGATCATGCCCGCGCCGATCAGCGCAATTTTTTTGCGCGCCATGAAATCACCTCTTTGGATGTTGGGTTGCGCTGGATTGTCCGTTCGTGACTATCCCGAAAGCCGCAGAGCCGCAAGGCGGCAGATGTCGACGGCAGCCTATTTGTCTCATGGCCGCAGGCTTGTTCACAAGCAGACTTGCGTCGGGGGCCGTTGCGACTTCAGCGGCAGACCCGATGCAGGCCAATGCTCAGCGTCAGTGCGAGCGACACTGCATGCGCGCATCCCCACTATATTAGGAGGCGCCCAACCTTGACCGCTATAGCCGCCGCGCCGCGTTCAAAGCGGCAGCGGTAGCGCAGCTTGTGCGCTCTCGTCCCTGAACCGCGCGCCTTCATGCCGAAGCAGCCACCGTTTCCGCTCGATGCCGCCGCCATAGCCGGTGAGCGAACCGTTGGCGCCGATGACGCGGTGACACGGCACGATCAGCCCCACCGGGTTGGCGCCATTCGCCAGCCCAACCGCGCGCACCGCCGCCGGGCGGCCGATCTTGGCTGCCTGCGCGCCATAGCTGAAGGTCTGCCCGGCGGGAATGAGCCGCAGCGCCGCCCACACCTTGCGTTGAAACGGGGTGCCGCCGGTCTCCACCGCTATGGTGTCGATAGCGTGCAGATCGCCGGTGAAATAGGCGCTGAGCCGGGTTCGCAGTTCCGCCGGCATCGGGCCTTCGGCAAGATCGACTCCATCCCGTCCATATTGACGGATGAGCAGCTGCTGCATCCGCTCCGTGTGGTCGTCCCAATCGAGGGCGCGCACGGCGCCGCGCATATCGGTGACGAGCCGCATCTCGCCGATCGGTGTCGGCATATGCGATATGGTAAAATGCATTCTGATCTGCGGCATGGCTTTGCTATCCTGTTCAGCTCGAATATGGAACCGCAGTCTCCGGCGTTCTGGCGGTTTTCGGACCCAATAGCGCGCTCCGTTTTAGACACCGCGCGCCGCGCGGCGAAATCTGACGTGGAGCCGCGCCGATCAGCAGTTGCTCCGGGCGACGCTCTTGCGTAGGGTGGCCGCTTTCCACCCCATTCCGGACGACAAACATGCGACCGTCTAAACGCGAAAACGACATTCTACGCCCGGTCGCTCTCGAGCGCGCCGTGTCCTTGCACGCCGAAGGCTCATGCCTCATCAAATTCGGCAACACCCATGTGCTGTGCACCGCTTCGGTCGAGGACCGCCTGCCGCCATGGCTGAAAGGCCAGGGACGCGGCTGGGTCACCGCCGAATATGGCATGCTGCCGCGCGCCACCACCGAGCGCATGCGCCGCGAAGCGAGCGTCGGCCATCCTTCGGGACGCACGCAGGAGATCCAGCGGCTGATCGGCCGGTCGCTGCGCGCGGTCGTCGATCTGCAGGCGCTCGGCGAGCATCAGATCACCGTGGACTGCGACGTCATCCAGGCCGATGGCGGCACGCGCACGGCATCGATCACCGGCGGCTGGGTAGCGCTGCATGATTGCCTGCAATGGATGCAGGCGCGCGACATGATCAAGAGCAATGTGCTGAAGGATCAGGTCGCGGCGATCTCCTGCGGCATCTATAAGGGTAAGGCGGTGCTCGACCTGGATTACGCCGAGGATTCCGACGCCGATGCTGACGCCAATTTCGTCATGACCGGCAAGGGCGGCATCGTTGAGATTCAGGGCACGGCAGAGAAAGACCCATTCTCCGAAGAGATGTTCGCCGAGCTGATGATCTTCGCGAAAAAGGGCATCCGCGAGCTGATCAGTCTGCAGAAGCTCACGGTCGGCTGATGCTGCGCAGCTTTGCCGCCGGCGACCGCCTCGTCCTCGCCAGCCACAACAAGGGCAAGATCGCCGAATTCCGCCAGCTTATGGCGCCGATGCGGATCGAGATCGTCTCGTCGGGCGAACTCGGCCTGCCTGAGCCGGAGGAGACCGGCGACACATTCGCCGCCAATGCGCTGCTCAAGGCGGAGGCAACCGCCAAGGCCGCCGGACTGCCCGCGCTCGCTGATGATTCAGGCATAGAAATCGTCGCTTTGGACGGCGCGCCGGGCATCTATTCGGCGCGCTGGGCAGGCGAGGCACGCGATTTTGCCTACGCCATGGCGCGGGTGGAGCGGGAACTGGCCGCCAAGGGCGCGCTGGCGCCGCCGCCTCGTGCGAACTTCACCTGCATGCTTTGCCTGGCCATGCCCGAAGGCGAGGCGGAATTCTTCGAGGGCAAGGTCTTCGGGCACCTCACCTTTCCGCCGAAGGGCACCGAAGGCTTCGGCTACGATCCGATTTTTGTGCCGGACGGCCATTCCCGGACCTTCGGCGAAATGCCGGCGGAAGACAAACACCGCATCTCCCACCGCGCCATCGCGTTCGAAGCCTTTGCGAAAGCCTGCCTGCCGCGCATATAAGGCTGATGGACGCTTTCGGAATTTACATTCACTGGCCCTATTGCGCCGCCAAATGCCCCTATTGCGACTTCAACTCGCATGTGAAGCGTGAGGTGGGCGAGGCGCGCTATCTGGCGGCCGTCACCCGCGAGCTGAGCCATTACGCGGCACTCGCGCCCGGACGGCAGGTCAGCAGCATCTTTTTCGGCGGCGGCACACCGTCGCTGATGCATCCGGCGACCGCCGAGGCGGTGTTGCAGGCGATCTCGGGCCATTGGAGCGTCGCCGCGGACGCGGAAATCACCCTGGAAGCCAATCCCTCCAGCGTCGAAGCCGACCGTTTTGCCGATTTTCGCCGCGCCGGGGTGAACCGCGTCTCCATCGGCGTCCAATCGCTGCGCGACGACCAGCTCCGGTTTCTCGGCCGCCTGCATGATGGCGCCGAGGCGCGGCGCGCAATCGAGATCGGCAACGCGCATTTCGATCGCGTCTCGTTCGATCTGATCTATGCGCGCCCCGGACAAACCGCCGCCGAGTGGCGCGCCGAGCTGGGCGAAGCCTTACGGATGGCGGCGGGCCATCTCTCGCTCTATCAGCTCACCATCGAGCCCGGCACCGCCTTCTACAGGCTGGAGCAGAGCGGCAAGCTTCAAATCCCCTCCGGCGAGGCGGCCGCGCAACTGTATGAACTGACGCAGGAGATCTGCGAGGCCGCTGGGCTGCCCGCCTATGAAATCTCCAATCACGCGCGGCGCGGCGAGGAGGCGCGGCACAATCTGCTCTATTGGCGCTATGGCGATTATGCCGGTATCGGTCCGGGCGCGCATGGGCGGATCGGCGGCGGTGACGGCCGGCTTGCCTTGTCGGCCGAGCGCGATCCCGCCCGCTGGGCGGCGCAAGTGGAGCGTGACGGCCATGGGCTTGCCTCGCGCGACCCGCTTTCGAGCCTGGAACAGGCGGAGGAAATGCTGCTGATGGGGTTGCGTCTCGCCGAGGGCCTCAGCCTTGCCCGCCTCGCCGACCGAACCGGCTACCATCCCGCGCCTGAGGTTCTGCTTTTGCTCCAGCAAGATGGCCTGCTGAGCGTCGACGCCCAAGACGGCGTGATCGCCGCAACCCCGCGAGGACGCCTGGTCCTGAACAGCCTCATCGAGGCCGTCGCGGCCGGCCTGGCGCCGGCCGACAGCCTCGCCGCTTAAAATGCCACGAGTTGCCATCCCCGCTTTCACGGGGATGGCAAACGAAGCCGAGCGCTTCAAAACATATTCAGGGCGACGCGGGCCTCTTCCGACATGCGGCTCATATCCCAGGGCGGATCGAAGGTGAGGTTGACCTTCACATGACCGACGCCTTCGACCGTGCCGACGGCGTTTTCCACCCAGCCGGGCATTTCCGCCGCGACCGGACAGCCCGCCGAGGTCAGCGTCATATCCACGGTGACATTGCGGTCGTCATCGACATCGACCTTGTAGATCAGCCCCAGCTCGTAAATGTCGGCCGGAATCTCCGGATCGTAAACCGTCTTCAGCGCCGCGATGATGGCATCGCTGAGCCGGTCCAGCTCTTCCGGGGGAAGCGCGGAGCCGGGGGCCGCCGCGGCCTTCGTCAGATCGGCGGCTTGCGCGGTCTTCCTGCGCCTCCAACGGCTTGTTGTCGAAATTCTCGAAATCTTGTTCCATGGGGCGCCTTACGAAAAAAAGCTTTGCGCCTTGACCAGAGCTTCGGCCAAGGCATCCACTTCGTCCCTTGTATTATACATGGCGAACGATGCGCGGCAGGTCGAGGTCACGCCGAAACGCGCCAGCAGCGGCTCGGCGCAATGCGTTCCGGCGCGCACCGCCACGCCGGAGCGGTCGAGGATGGTCGCAACGTCATGCGCATGGGCGCCTTTCACCGCGAAGGAGATGATGGCGCCCTTGCCCGGCGCCGTCCCGAAGATCTGCACCGAGTTCAGCGCGCCGAGCCGCTCATGCGCATAGTCCCGCAAGGACGCCTCGTGGGCGGCGATCGCTTCCTTACCCGTGCTGGTGATGTAGTTGAGCGCCGCCGTGAGGCCGGCGGCCTCGGCGATCGGCGGCGTTCCGGCCTCGAAGCGATGCGGCGGCACGCCATAGCTGACGGCGTCTTCCGTGACGGTCTCGATCATCTCGCCGCCGCCTTGATAGGGCGGCATGGCGGCCAGATGCTCCGCCTTGCCGTAAAGCACGCCGATGCCGGTACGGCCCGTAAACCTTATGGCCGGTGAAGACGTAGAAATCGCAATCGATGTCCTGCACGTCCACCGGCAGATGCACCGCGCCCTGGCTGCCATCGATCAGGACAGGAATGCCGCGCGCATGGGCGAGCCGCACGACCTCCTTCACCGGCACGACCGTGCCGAGCACGTTCGACATATGGGTGATGGCGACCATCTTGGTGCGCGGCGAAAGCGCGGCCTCGAAATCCTCAAGCCGGAATTCGCCTTCCGCCGTCACCGGAACCCATTTCAGCTTCGCGCCGCGCCGCTCGCGGTGGAAATGCCAGGGCACGATGTTGGAATGGTGCTCCATGATGGTGAGCACGATCTCGTCGCCCTCGCCGATGCGCATGCCGCCGAAGGACTGCGCCACCAGATTGATCGCCTTCCGTGGCGTTCTTGGTGAAGACGATCTCCTGGTCCGACGCTGCGTTGAGGAAGCGGGCCGCGGCCTTGCGCGCGCCTTCGTAATTGTCGGTGGACGCATTGGCGAGGAAATGCAGGCCGCGATGCACATTGGCGTAGTCCTCGCCATAGGCGCGTTGCAGTGCATCGAGCACCGCCTGGGGCTTTTGCGCCGAGGCGGCGTTGTCGAGATAGACCAGCGGCTTGCCATAGACCTGTCGCGACAGGATCGGGAAATCCTTGCGGACTTTCGCCACGTCGAATGCGGATGCCATGACGCGGCCCGCCCCTGCCATCAATGTTCTGTCAGCCGGCATCATCAGCTCCTATCGCCCCGCCATGACCCGATGTCCGGCCGCCATCCAGCCTTTCAGCCCCGCCGGCATGGTGAACACATGGGCAAATCCCATTCGCGCCGCTTTCTGCGCCGCATAGCGGCTGGCTGATCCGCCCGCCTCGCCGCAATAGAAGATGAGGATCCCGTCCTTCGCGGCGGGCAGATCGGTTTCGGTGAATTCGGCCGGATCGATATTGATCGCGCCCGGCAGATGGCCGCTCGACCAGCGCGCGGCGCGGATTGGCGTCCATGATCACCGCGCGGCCCTGCGCGAGGAGATCGGCGACCTCCTCGACCGAAAGCTCGGGGCAGTTCTTATGGTCCGTCATGTCTCATCCTATCGCCGGTCTGCGGCTCCCATCTCATCATGCCCTAAGCCAGCCAGCGCACCGCTCTCGCGATGAGCGCTTCGCGCAAGCCCTCATGCTCGACCTGATCGAGCACCTCGCCGATGAACGCCTGGACCAGCAGCGATCTCGCCTCATCCTCGGGAATGCCGCGCGCCCGCAGATAGAACATCAGATCGTCATCGAGCGCGCCCGATGTCGCGCCGTGATTGCATTTCACGTCGTCGGCGTAGATTTCCAGCTCCGGCTTGGCGTCGAATTCGGCGGCGTCGGACAGCAGCAGCGCCTGCGCCATCTGCCGCCCATCGGTTTTCTGCGCATCCCGCCGCACGATCACCTTGGCCTGGAAGACGCCCTGCGCCTGATCGGCGAGCACGGCCTTGACATGCTCGCGGCTTTCGCAGCCGACGGAATCATGATCGATCACCAGCGTCATGTCGCAATGCTGCCGGTCCTTAAGCAGTTGCGCGCCGTAGAAATGCGCCCGCGCGCCGTCGCCGCCAAATCTGAGAAAGGTCTGATGCCGGGCCACCGCGTTGCCATCGGCGAAATTCACCGCCAGATAATCGGCGCATTCGCGCAATATCGACCATGGTGCTGGCGAAATGCTGCGCCTTGGTGTTCTCGCCGGAGATCTTGTAATGGCGCAAACGCGCCGATGGCCCCAATTTCAGCTCGGTGGTGACGTTCGTCTGCGCCGGAGACCCGCCGGCGGAAACATGGCTCTCGATGAGCGGTCAGCTCTGCGCCGTCCTCCAAGACAAGCAGGTGGCGCAGCGAGGATGCGAACGGCCGGTCTCCCTCCGAGACGTGGATCAGATGCACCGGCCGGTCGAGCTTGACGCCCTTGCCGAGCCGCAGCACCGCTCCATCAGTCATGAACGCGCTGTTGAGCTGCGAAACCACATCGCCCTCGGGCGGATTGACTTTGCCGAGGACCGCCATCAGCCATTCGGGCGCGGCGATCCAGCGCTTCGGCGAGGCTCGTCAGCTCGGCGCCCTTGGGCAGAGCGCCGACGCCGGAAAGCGCCGGCTGCATCCGGCCATTGACGAAAACCAGCGTGATCGCGTCGATCCGCGCCAACTCGCCGATAGCGCTCTCCAGGGCGGCGGCGGTGATGGCGGACGGCTCATCCTCAGGCGCATACGCCTCCGGCATCAGGCGCCGCAGATCGGTGTATTTCCATTCCTCGACGCGGCGATTCGGCAGCCCCTTGGCGGCAAAGCCGGCGATCGCCTCATCGCGCAGCGCCCGGATGGCGGCATTGCCACCGCCCGGCAAACGATCGGCAAGCCCGGCATATTGCTTCAGGAGCTGAGCGGACGCATCCAGCCGGGCGTTGTCGCCGGCGGCCTCGAATTTAACGGCTGGTATATTCACGGCGTCCTCCATCACGCGGCCGAAACGCCATATTCCGCATAGCCGGATTTTTCCAGCTCCAGCGCCAGCTCCTTGCCGCCCGAGCGCACGATGCGGCCGGCGGACATGACATGCACCTTGTCCGGCACGATGTAATCGAGCAGGCGCTGATAATGGGTGATCAGCAGGAAGGCGCGGTCGGCTGAGCGCAGCGCGTTGACGCCGTCCGACACGATGCGCACCGCGTCGATGTCGAGGCCGCTGTCGGTCTCGTCGAGCACGCAGAGCGAGGGTTCAAGCAGCGCCATCTGCAGGATTTCGTGCCGCTTCTTCTCGCCGCCGGAGAAGCCGACATTCACCGGCCGCTTCAGCATATCCATCGAGATGTTGAGCTTCGCCGCCTTCTCACGCACCAGGCGGATGAAATCGGGGGTGGACAGTTCGGCGTCTCCATGCGCCTTCCGATGCGCGTTGATCGCGGTGCGCAGGAACGTCATCGAGGCAACGCCGGGGATCTCCATCGGATATTGGAACGCCAGGAACACGCCCGAAGTGGCGCGCTCATCGGGGTCCATGGCAAGCAGGTCCTCGCCATCCCAGGTGACGGTGCCCTCGGTGACCTCATAGTCATCCTTGCCCGCCAGAATATAGGCGAGCGTCGACTTGCCCGACCCGTTCGGCCCCATGATCGCGTGAACTTCGCCCTTCGGCACGCTCAGGCTCAGGCCGCGCAGGATCTGCTTGCCGTCGATCTCCGCGTGCAGGTTCTTGATTTCTAGCATCGACTGCCCCTTGATCTCTATCTCTTGTCTTTGAACGCTCAGCGCGTCCGCTCATCTGTTTTAGGCTTTTCCAGCGCTGGTCTGTCCTGGGGCGCGCGAAGAGGTGATACCCACCCATCAGCGCCAATATCGACAGCCACAACAGCACCAGCAGGCCGTATTTGATCGGCGTCAGCGCCTCCAGGCCGAAAACGAAGAACCCGACCAGCCCGAAGAAGGCCACGACAAACACCACCCCCGCGACCCAGCCCTTCCAATGCACCGCATAAGCCCGCGTCCATCGGTGATCCTGCCTGAACCAGATTTCGCGGTTTTGACGCGTGCTTCGCCTGCCTTGATCTCTCATCTCTAGCCATCGAAGCCGCCGACATATTCCGCTATGACTTCGATATTTCCATCGATCTCCCGATTGAACTCGGAGAGCATTTCGGCGGGTATCCAATATTCCTCGTGGATCTTTGCGCGGACGATCTTGCGCTCGAATTGAGCGAGGAACGTTTTGGGTAGCTTGAAGCGAGTGACATACCCACGCTTCGCGCCGAATTTCGTGTTCCAATCTCGCGCGATTTGCGCAGCATACGCCTCGTTCGTGACCGGATAGAAAATCGGCTGTTCCGGCAAGCGCGGCGGAAATGCCCTGAAGTCGCTCAGCCGGATTAGCTCAAGCTCTTCGGCACCCACAGGCCGGCAGAGGGTTTCGAGATGCCTAGTGTCGCTCATCATCCAACCGATCCGTCCAGCGAGATGCCGATCAGCTTCTGCGTTTCGGCCAAAAACTCCATCGGCAGTTGCTGCAGCACGTCGCGGACGAAACCGTTGACGATCAGCGCCACCGCCTCTTCCGCCGACAGGCCGCGCGACATCACGTAAAACATCTGATCGTCGGAGATTTTCGAGGTGGTCGCTTCGTGCTCGAAATGCGCGGTGGAATTCTTCGCCTCGATATAGGGCACGGTATGCGCCCCGCATTTATCGCCGATGAGCAGCGAGTCGCATTGCGTGAAGTTGCGCGCGTTCGTCGCCTTGCGATGCGCCGAGACCAGGCCGCGATAGGTGTTGTCCGACCGCCCCGCCGCGATGCCCTTGGAGATGATCCGGCTCGACGTGTTCTTGCCCAGATGGATCATCTTGGTGCCGCTGTCGACCTGCTGATAGCCGTTCGAAATAGCGATGGAATAGAACTCACCGCGCGAATTGTCGCCGCGCAGGATGCAGCTTGGATATTTCCAGGTGATCGCCGAGCCGGTCTCGACTTGCGTCCAGGAAATCTTCGAGTTCACGCCCCGGCAATCGCCGCGCTTGGTGACGAAATTATAGATGCCGCCCTTGCCGTCCTTATCGCCCGGATACCAGTTCTGCACCGTCGAATATTTGATCTCGGCATCGTCAAGCGCGATCAGCTCGACCACGGCGGCGTGCAGCTGGTTCTCGTCGCGCATCGGCGCGGTGCAACCTTCCAGATAGCTGACATAGGAGCCCTTGTCGGCGATGATCAGCGTGCGCTCGAACTGGCCGGTCTGCTCCGCATTGATGCGGAAATAGGTGGACAGCTCCATCGGGCAGCGAACGCCCTCCGGGATATAGACGAAGGAGCCGTCCGAATAGACCGCCGAGTTGAGCGTCGCGTAGAAATTATCCGTAATCGGCACCACCGAGCCCAGATATTTGCGCACCAGCTCGGGATGCTCGCGCACCGCCTCGGAGATCGAGCAGAAGATGACGCCCGCCTTGGCTAGTTCCTTCTTGAAGGTCGTCACCACCGAAACGCTGTCGAACACCGCATCCACCGCCACCCGCGACGGCTTCACGCCCGCCAGCAACTCCTGCTCCATCAGCGGAATGCCGAGCCGCGCATAGGTGCGCAGCAATTCGGGGTCCACCTCATCGAGGCTCTTGGGGCCTTCGGTCGATTTCGGCGCGGAATAATAATAGAGGTCCTGGAAATCGATCTTGGGGTAGTGGACTTTGGCCCATTTCGGCTCGTCCATGGCTCACCCAGCGGCGGAACGCCGCGAGGCGCCATTCGAGCAGCCATTCCGGCTCGTTCTTCTTCGCCGAAATGAAACGGACCGTGTCTTCGTTCAAGCCTTTCGGCGCGCGCACCGAATCGATGTCGCTGGTGAACCCATACTTATACTTATCGACGTCGATTTCGCGGACCCGCTCGATCGTCTCGACATCTATCGACATGGCAAATTCTCTCCATCAATCCAATCGGCCGCGGGCTTCCGCCGACAGCTCAAGCCGCGCGCCGCCGCGAGGCAAATGTCCCATAAATGGCCGACCAGGCGGCGGCAAACCGCTCGATATCGGCTTCTGTCGTATTCCATCCCAGGCTGACGCGGATCGCGGCGCCGCCGAGTTCGGCTGGCACGCCCATCGCGTCCAGGACATGGCTGCGCTCGACCTTGCCCGATGAGCACGCCGAGCCCGCGCTGACCGCGATACCGTGCAGATCCATCGCGATGACCAGCGTTTCCGACTGCATGCCCGGAACCGCGAAGCAACTCGTATTCGGAAGGCGCTCGACACTCGCTGAGAAGACCACCACTGCTGCGGCGGTCTCTGCAATGCGGGCTTCCAATGCATCGCGCAAATCCGCGATATCGCGCTGCTCGTTCTGGCTATCGGCCACAACCTTGGCGGCAGCACCAAAGCCCGCGATCGCGGTGACATCCTCCGTCCCCGCCCGGTAGCCGCGCTCCTGGCCGCCGCCGGTCAGCATGGAAGCGACCGGCAGGCCATCCCGCAGCACGGCGAGCGCGCCGGCGCCTTTCGGCCCGCCGAACTTATGCGATGAAACCGTCAGCAAATCGGCGCCCAGCGCAGGAGCATCGACGGCGATTTTGCCCGCCGCCTGCGCCGCATCGCAATGTATGAGGCCGCCAAATTCATGCGCCAGCTTAGCCAGCGCCCCAACCGGCTGAATGGCACCGGTTTCATTGTTCGCGAGCATCAGCGAGACGAGGAACGGTGAGCCCTGCGCCTGCTGCCCCGCAAAAGCATCCCGCGCGGCTTCAATCACTATGATCCCGTCGGCATCGACAGGCAAAAGCACGATATCGTCAGCCGGAAATCTCCCGCCCCGCAGCACCGAGCTATGCTCGACCGAGGAAACGAACAGCTTCGGCCGGCTCCCGCCAGGCAGCCATGCGGGCGACAACGCCATCGCATTGGCCTCGGTGCCGCCGCTGGTGAAAACAACCGCGCGCGGGCGCACGCCGATCAAGGCGGCCACGCTTTCCCGCGCGTCATCGATGAGCTTTCGCGCCGCACGGCCTTCCGCGTGGATCGACGACGCATTCCCCTCGCATCGCAGCGCCGCAAGCATGGCGGCACACGCTTCCGGGCGCAGCGGCGAGGTTGCATTATGATCGAGATAGGATCGCTCCATCGTCACTGCGTCACCACATGCTGGCCCGCTTGCGCATCGGCCGACGGCGCAGCCACGGCGAATGCCGAAGCCGGCCCAGCGAGCGTGCCGTCAAGCACATCCTTCAAGCTGACCGCGCCGAGAAATGCCGAAATGTGAACGCCCAGAGCCCGCCAAAGCTCATGCGTCGCGCACTTCTTGCTGCCCAGGCACCAATCATTGCCCTCGACGGAGCAGCGGTTCATCCGCACCGGCTCGTCCGCCGCCGTCATGATGTCGGCCACGCTGATATCCGCGGCCGCGCGCGCAAGCTGATAACCGCCCTTCGGACCCCGGATCGCCTTGACCAGCCCGGCACGGCGCAGCTTCATGAACAGCTGCTCCAGATAGGCAACCGAGATATGCTGCCGCTCTGCGATCGAGGCGAGCGTCAGAGACGAACCCGAGGCATGACCGGCCAGATCGACCATGGCCATCACCGCATAACGCCCCTTTGTGCTGAGCTGCATGACAATCACACCTTTCCAGCCGTTGCATATGTCGTTTGCGCTTGCGAGCGCTGAGGGCTTTTGTGCTATGACACGGCACTCGCGGCAGCGGGCGAGCTCGTTCTTTCGAACTATTCTAAACTCTTAGTATGTTGTATAGGAATCCCGACCACTGGAGTCAAGTTTTGCGACGCATATTCCCGCTCGCCTTCCCCAGCGCACAAGACGCTAAAACCGCCACAGCATCGTTGTTCGCTAGCGCCCTTACAGAAAAGTTCACACCTGATGCCTGAAGTCATCCTCAATGGACCGGCGGGCCGGATCGAGGCCCGTTACCATCACGAAGCAGCCAATTTCGCCCCGATCGCCGTCATCCTGCATCCACACCCGCAATTCGGCGGGACGATGAACAACCAGATCGTCTACCAGCTCTACTACGCCTTCGCCAAACGCGGCTTTTCCGTCCTGCGCTTCAATTTCAGGGGAGTCGGGCGCAGCCAGGGGCTGTTCGACAACGGACCCGGCGAACTTGCCGACGCCGCCACCGCGCTGGACTGGCTACAGATCTACAATCCGGATGCGCGCTCCTGCTGGATCGCCGGCGTTTCATTCGGCTCCTGGATCGCCATGCAGCTGTTGATGCGCCGCCCCGAGATCGACGGCTTCATCGCCGTGGCGCCGCCCGCCAACCTTTATGATTTCAGCTTCCTTGCTCCATGCCCCTCTTCCGGATTGATGGTCAATGGCGCCGATGACCGGGTGGTCTCGCCGGAATTCGGTCAAGACGCTGGTGGATAAGCTGAAGACGCAGAAGGGCATCGTCATCAATCACGAGACGATAGCTGGGGCGAACCATTTCTTCGAGGACCGCCTGGACGAGCTGATGGGCGGCGTCAACGGCTATCTCGACCGCCGCTTGGACCCGTCCTACAAGCTCCCCGCACCTGGAAAAGCAAGGTCCTGACCTTCGGTCGCGTCAAACGCCCCGCGCGGCCGGCGGCCCGTCCGCGCTTGCGACTGTCTGTGCCCATCGCCCTGTTATGCGGCGACGGAGTTATGGGCGAGAATCTGCTCCGCCAGCTTCCCGGTCACCTCGGACAAATGGTCGAATTTGGCGGAGAAGCTGGCCGTGCCCGACGTGGCCGACCGCATTTCGATGATGAGATCCTGCATCTCCGACTCCGGCACGCTCGCCTGGACGAGGTCCCAGCCCGGCCAGTCCGGCCTCGCATCGAAGCCGAGGATCTGGCCCCGGCGCGAGGAGATGATGCCATTGATCCTGGCCGTCGCCTCCGAAGGCACCGCCACCTCGACCGCCATCACCGGCTCAAGCAGCACCGGCGAGCATTTCGGCATTCCCTCAGCCATCGCCAGCCGGCCGGCCGCGCGGAAGGCCATGTCCGAAGAATCGACCGTATGATAGGAGCCGTCCATCAGGCACACCGCCACGTCGACAACGGGAAAGCCGAGCGGACCGCTGGTGAGGAAATCCCGCACGCCGATCTCGACCGACGGGATATATTGGCGCGGCACCGCTCCACCCGCGATCTGCTCGGTGAACGCAAAGCCCTCGCCGCGCGGCAGCGGACGGATCTCGACCAGCACATCGCCGAACTGGCCGTGCCCGCCGCTCTGCTTCTTGTGCCGTCCGCGAATTTCGACCGACCCGCGAATGGTCTCCTTATAGGGAATTTGCCGGCTGCGGGTTTCCGCGGCAACGCCATAGCGGCGCCGAAGCTGGGCCAGGGCGATGCGCAGATGCATCTCCCCCTGTCCCCAGAGCACGATTTCGCCGGTCTCCTTGCTGAGCGTCAGCGACAGCGAGGGGTCTTCCTCGATGATCTTGGCGAGGCTCGATGTGAGCTTGGCTTCGTCCTTGCGTTCGGCGGCGGCTAGCGCAAGCCCGTAAACCGGATGAGGCGCACTCGGCGCATCGATCGGTTCGATGCTGGATTTGCCCGATGTCACCGTCTCGCCGGTCTTCACCCCTTCGAGGCGGCCGAGCGCCACCGTGTCGCCCGGGCCGGCCGCTCCACATTTCTTCGGCTCCGTGCCCATCAGCGTAAAAACACCGGCGGCGCGTTCCTCGCCATTGGCGTTCCTGACCGGCGTTCCTTCAGTGAACGACCCGCTGAACACCCGCATCAAAGAGAGCTTGCCCGCATGCGCGGTCTGATAGGTCTTGAAGACGTGGGCGCAGGATTGCTGATCCTCGACGCCCAGGCGCCGGGCGGTCGCGTCGACGAAGGGCGCTTCATGGCGCAGCGCTTTCATCAGGCGCGTCACGCCATTGCCGCGTTCGGCGCAGCCTAGCAGGACCGGGCAGATCTTGCCCTCCTTCAAATCCAGGCGAAGGTCGTCGAACACCTTGTCGCGCGGCGGCGGCATGTCGCCAAGCAGCGCCTCCAGCAGTTCGTCATCATAATCGGCGAGCTTCTCCAGCATGGAAAAACGGGCTTCAGCCTCGCGATCGGTCAAATCGGCCGGGATGTCGATCACCTCGCTCGGCGCGTGTTCGCGGTAGACGAAGGCCCGCTCCAGCGCCAGATCGACGAAGCCGGTGGCGATACCGTTCTGCCAGATCGGAATTTGCCGCAGCACCAGCGGCAGCGGACTGGCCGGCTGCAACATGGGCAAAATCTGCCGCACGGGCAGTTCGGTCTTGTCGATCTTGTTGAGAAACAGGAAATGCGGAATTTGCCGGTCCGAGAGTTGCTTCAGCACGAGCTGCAAGGCAGGGATCTTCTTCTCATCCGCTTCGCACACGACGACCGCAGCGTCGCAAACCGTCAGTGCCGACTGCATCTGAAATTGGAACTCAATGGAACCGGGGCAATCGACAAATGTAAATGTGTCGCCGAGAAACGTGACGGTAGCGAGGTTCGGCTCAACGCTCATGCCCTGCGCGCGGGCCTCGGGACAGGCATCGCCGACCGTATTGCCGGCGGCAATGGAGCCCTGGCGATTTATGGTGCCCGTCCGGGCGAGAATGGCTTCCAGGAGAGTGGTCTTGCCGCTCAGATAAGGCCCCACCAACGCAATGCAACGGGCTCCCCTGCCTGCCTGGCCGCCTGACTCACCCATGTTTCATCTCCCTTTGTCGTGAACACCTTTGTTGCGCCCGCGCATTCCGCACGCGGTAATTGATTATGGTGAACCCGGAGGGGGGCGTTGGCAAGGGGGGTAAGTTGCGGGCTCAGCGACGAGGGCGAGGGCTTCAAGGCGCAGGCGGCCGCGTCTGCTTCTTGCGCAAATGTCGCTTACACACAACATAGTCCGCGTAAATAGGTGTTTTTTAAATTTTTTGAGGCAAGATTTCGGTTTCAAATTCCTATATTAGGCGTTATACCGCTTCAACTATTCAGCAAAAAAATGGATCCGAAATGATCATCGAAGCACTGGCTCTCCTCAGAGAATTCCTCCTCCCTGGAACCGGTGCTGGCGGTGGCGGCTGCCCTCGCTGACGCTTCGTTACTATCCTACCCGTACAAATACCACAGACCGCTTCGAGACGTTCATCATTGCCTCCTGATCCTCATAGATCCAGGTGATGTTGTTCGCTTGGCTCTCTGAACGCAGCGATGCTGTTCGCGCATGGATGCGCGGAGGTCGTGTGTATTACACACATAGACCCACCTAACGCTTGTCGCTGCCAGAGCAATGCATCCCTTAAAATAACTGCTCTTTTCTTTTCGAAGCAAGGTTTTGTTTCAAAACCCAGCGTTTGGCGCTATACCCTTTCAAATCTTCCAGCAAAAACGGATCTGGAAACACTAATCGAAGCAATTAATCTCTTAAGAGTATTTTTCTTTCATTGAATTGGCGACGTCTGTTTCAGCTATACTTTATGATGCCTACATAATATCGATTTATATCTGTAACTATAAGTACATTAGTTCAATTTACGCGTAGGGAGTATTGCACATGCCCCATAATTGGATATAACAGAGGTTATAATAAATCGTTCGCGAAATTTTAGTTCGCGCGTGGATCTATTATCTATCAACAGGCACAGGAATTTCTGATCACGAGGAAATGCAATGAATCTATTACGAAAGATTCTCCTGATTCTAGTAATAATACTGGCCATGCTGAGAATATTATTAGTTCTCAGTAGTTTACGTGAAACGAGGTGCGGAGGCTCGCAGAGTTTTGAGATCAAGACAGAATGCGTGGCAGCAGAACGCATCGCCAGCGTCCATTAGATAAAAGCGGTGCTATTTCATCATTCGAAACAAGGTTCTGTTTCGAGTTTAAAGCTGGGCGTTAATGCCCCTTCAAAATTCTTCGTCAAAAAGGATTCGAAAATGATCATTAAGGCACTGGCTCTCCTCCGAGAACTCCTTCTTCCTGGAACCGGTGCTGGCGGTGGGGGCTATCCTCGCTGACGCTTCGTTACGATCCCGCCCTGACGAATTCCACAGACCGCTTCGAGACGTTCATCATTGCCTCCGGATCCTCATAGATCCAGGTGATGTTGTTCGCTTGGCTTTCTAAACGCAGCGACGCGGTTTGCGATTGGCGCCCGGTCATTCGACAATTTATTGTGCCCAGCTTTTTGGAGAAGTTCCACTCGTGGCGCATTGACGCGCGCAGGTCCGGCGTCTTACAGACATAGCCCCAATCGAAGCTTGTCGCCCCTAATTCGACCAACCTTCGAGTATATCCAGGCCATCGAAATGAAATCTTTAATGTTTTTCTAGTGTGCGGACGAATTTCTGGAAAGAAAATTGCAAAAATTTTATTGTGATCCTCATGTTTGATCGGTAGACAGTCGAGCTTGATACCAGTATCGACATCTATCACCTCAAAATTTAAGTCCTTTAAAAGTGTCACCGGGTCTGATTCTGGATCTGCGTCGATCCAGTGACGCCAGAAATGTGCGGGCTCCGCCAAAGACTGGATGACGAAGATGGCTTCATAAAACGTCTCACCATCGTCCATGATATTATGCTTAGTATGGACTGATATTGTATCAAGGCGCCCGACATCCACATCGGCCGAATACATATAACCAGTGATGTTCTCTGCAAATCGGACAAAATCGTCTATGTCCCTTCGCAATCCGGTCACTTGTGATCTCATGTCCTTTCCGGGCGCGTCTTCCACAAAAAATCGGAGAATTGATGTTGCGGGAAACAGCAATATCAACGACACGAACATCACACACAGCACGAACCAGTTTTTCGGGAATAGAAATCTTCCACTCAGTTCCGGCCCGGCGGGATTGAGCTCAAGCAGGCGAACAATCCCGTAATTAATCTCATCGGCCAACGCCAAAATCTGAATCAACCCTCCCAAAATTCCGACGAACACAATTCCGTAAACAACGTAGGCTGACCTGGCCCACGTCATGATCGGGCGAACGCGCTCCATACTACCCTCTTATGCGGACCTCCTCATGAGGTCAAAATCCCTAACCTGGCAAAATTACACAAATCGGCAAAAATACAAGATATTCTGCCGTCCGCGATTTTATTTGCAATTGGGATCGAGTAGATAATTGAACGCGCGCCGGAAGCTTAGCGGGCTTTCATGGTCGAGGATCTCGGATTACAGAACTAAACCAGCATCTAAGCATGAGCTGTTAAGCTGCATTGCTCTCACGGAAATCCAGACCTAGGTCCAAGACTTGCGCCGAGTGCGTCAGCGCTCCGGCGGAGATGAGATCGACGCCGGTTTCGGCGGTGCCGCGCACCGTCGCCAGGGAGACGCCGCCGGACGCTTCCAGCACGACGCGTCCCGCCGCCAGGGCCACCGCCTCGCGCAGCTCACCCACGCTCATATTGTCGAGCAGCACCACGTCGACCGGGTAGCGCAGCGCCTCCCGCAACTGCTCCAGCCGGTCCACCTCCACTTCGATCTTGACCAGATGCCCGGCGCCCTGCCGCGCCCGCTCGATGGCCGCGCCGATGCCGCCCGCCGCCGCGATGTGGTTGTCCTTGATCAGCACCGCGTCGAACAGGCCGAAGCGGTGATTGACGCCGCCGCCCATGCGCACGGCGTATTTCTCGAAGGCGCGCAAGGCTGGCGTCGTCTTGCGGGTGCAGCAGATGCGCGCCGCCGTCCCGCTGATCGCCTCGGCGAAGGCGCGCGTCTGCGTGGCGATGCCGCTCAGATGGCCGAGATAGTTCAGCGCCACGCGCTCGGCGGTGAGGATGGCGCGCGTCTTGCCGCTGATCTCCGCGACGACCGCGCCGGCTTCGGCATCCTCGCCATCGCCGATCACCGCCCGAAACCTCACCAGCGGATCGAGGCGCCGGAACGCCGCTTCCGCCAGCGGCAGCCCCGCGATCCGCCCCGGCTGGCGCGCGGCGATCACGGCGCGCGAGGTGCTGTCCGCCGCGATGATGGCATTCGTCGTAATGTCGCCCGCAAGGCCGAGATCTTCCGCCAAAGCGGCGTCGATAGCCGGGCCGATCAGATGCTCGGGAAAGCCGCTCATCGCTAAAACCCTCCCAGCGCCTTGGCCGAAAGCGCCCGCGCCGCGCTCAGCGTCACCATGCTGCGCCGCGCCTCGCCGGCCAGTTCCGGGAAGTCCGTGCGGTACTGGCCGCCCCGGCTTTCCTCGCGGGCGAGCGCACAAACCGCCATGAAGCGCGCCGTCTCCGTCATGTTGGCCAGCGGCGATGAGGGTGCCGTCTCCGACGCCAGCGCCTCGATGAAGCCCAGCGCCGTCAGCAGGCTTTCGGCCGAGCGCACGACGCCGATATGCGCCGTCATCACCTTTTGCAGCCCGGCCAGCTTTTCCGCATTCATCTCACCGGAATAGGACGCGCCCTCCGCCGCCTCGCTGCCGCCGCTTCCCGTTCCCGGCGCTAGCCCGGCAATGTCTTCCGCCGCCCGCGCGGCCATTACCACCGCCTCCAGCAGCGAGTTCGAGGCCAGACGGTTGGCGCCATGCAAACCTGTCGACGCGACTTCCCCGATCGCCCAAAGTCCCGGCAGTGAGGTGCGTCCATCCTTGTCCGTCGCGACGCCGCCCATATGATAATGCGCGGCGGGCGCCACGGGGATCAGATCCGTCGCCGGATCGATGCCGGCCGCCGCGCAGGCCGCATACACCGTCGGGAAATGCTCCCGCATTCCGGCTCCGAGCGCACCCCGGCAATCGAGAAACGCTCCCCTGCCCGCCGCGCGCTCGCTTTGCACGGCGCGCGCCACGATATCGCGCGGGGCCAGTTCCGCATCGGGATGCACGGGCAGCATGAAGCGTTCGCCCGCGCCGTTGACCAGCTTGGCGCCGTCGCCGCGCAAAGCTTCGGTCGCGAGCGGCGCCGGGTGCTTGCCCACATCCACCGCCGTCGGGTGGAACTGCACGAATTCGGCGTCCGCGATCACCGCCCCGGCCCGCGCCGCCATGGCGATGCCATCGCCGCGCGCTTCCGGCGGGTTGGTGGTGAGCGTGTAGAGCTGGCCGACGCCGCCCGTCGCCAGCACCACGGCCCGCGCCGGCATAAACGTGCTACGCCCGGCGCCTTTGCGCGCCGGCGCGCAATAAAGTCCAGTGATGCGGCCCTCGGACTGCGCCAGATCGACGGCATTCACCTCTTCCATGACGCTGATGGACGGCGCATCCCGCGCCGCCGCGATCAGCGCCGCCATGATCGCCTTGCCCGCCTGGTCGCCCCGCACGCCGATCACCCGGCGCTGGCTATGCGCCGCCTCGCGCGACTGGCGCAGCCGCCCTTCCAGGTCGCGGTCGAAGGGCACGCCGAAGCGCAGCAGATCCTCGATGCGGGCGGGCGCCTCGCGCACGATCATATCGACCATCGCGATGTCGCACAGCCCGGCTCCCGCGCGGATCGTATCGGCGGCGTGCTGCTCGAAACTGTCGCCCTCGCCCACCGCGGCCGCGATGCCCGCTTGCGCCCACGCACTGGATGCGCCCTCTCCGAGCGGCCGCGGCGTGACGATCGTCACCTTGAGGGGAGCCAGCGTCAGCGCCGCGAACAGCCCCGCCAGCCCGCCGCCGACGATGACGACCGGCGCATCCTCGCCGCCGGGCCTGCTCCTGAGGGAGGCCGGCGCCGGCAATCCGATGAGGCTCATTGTGCGATTTCCTCATATGCCCGGCCGGAGCCCGACGCGGGCCTGCACGCTGCCCTTTCCCGTCCGAGCGGGCGGAGGGAGGCATCTTTTGCTGAAACGATCATCCCTCAGTTTTATCACAAGTCGGCGCGTCCGAAACTTGCCGCGACGACATGGCGTCGTTCCAAAATCGCGGGGGCTGAATCGGAAGGCGGCGGCAGGCGCCGTTGCAAATTGCACCCAAGGCGTCGGCCTCAGGCAGCGCGGACTTTCTTGAGAAACAACGACACGCGTTCACTCAGCGCTTCGCTTTGTGCGCTCAGATGATCGGATGACAACTTGACCTGCTGGCTCATCCGCCCGGTCTGCGCTGCGGCGGTGTCCACGCGAGTGATCTCATCGAGCACGCCTCCAAGGCTAACCGCTACGCGTTGAGCAATATTGGCTATTTCAGACGTGGCGTGGCGCTGCTGCTCGGCGACGGTGGCAATATCGGAGGCACCCGCGGAGATTTGCCTGATCCTGTCGCCGATCTGGCTCACCGCCATCTGGGAGGAGTTCATCGCACGCTGCATTTCTGCAATTTGCTGGTCGATGTCATCGGTCGCCTTGGCGGTCTGGGCCGCAAGCATCTTGACCTCTGACGCTACGACGGCAAATCCCTTGCCGGTCTCTCCCGCTCTTGCGGCTTCTATCGTCGCATTGAGCGCAAGGAGATTGGTTTGCGAGGTTATTTGCCGGATTAACCCGGTAACCGAGACGACGTTTGCAATGGTCTGACCGAGTTGATCGACCAAGCCGATGGCCTGGGACGCTTCGCCGTCGGCGGAATGCGCTTGGCCCGACGTATCTCCGATTTTCCGCGTGACCTCGTTTATGGATGTTGAGAGTTCAATGCTCGCACTTGCCACTTGCTGCATGTCGTTGCTCGCGCCGGTCGCGAGACCCGATGTTTCCGCGACCTGCCTTGACGTATGACCGGTAGCGGACAGCATCTCCGTCGCATTGGCCGTCAGGCTTTGCGCAGCTTGCGAGAGGGTCTCGACAATACTGCCGACGTCGCTCTCGAAAGCTGCGGCCAGCTCCATCATTTGTGCGTGTTGGCGTTCAGCGGTGCGCTTCTCCGTTTCCTTTTGTTCAGCTTCCATCGCCCGCATACGCAGGGCGTTGTCTTTGAAGACGCCGAGAGATCGCGCCATACAGCCTATTTCGTCCCGGCCGACAACCTGCTCGACGCCGGCACCGCTGAAATCGTTGGCGGCGAATGAGGTCGTCGCCCGCGCGATAAGCGTCAAACGCTGCGAAATGCGACGGCCCAGGAAGAAGCCCGGCACGACGGTCAGGAAGAATGCCGCGAGGGCAATTGCGATGGCGGATTGCGTCGCCCGGCTTCCCGCTTCGTCCAACTCAACCACCGCGGTTTGGGCTCGCTTATCAACCGCGTAGGAGAGGACTGAAAGGTCCGCTTCAACAAGGTTCAATGCCTCAGTATATCCTGTGTTCAACGCCTCGTTAGCTTGCTGATTGGAGAGATTCTTTGCAAATTTGAATATTTCATCCATCTCGACCCCAAGACGTTGGAGATGAGTGGCCAGTCGCTCACACCTTTCGGAATAAGCTGCCGGATTTGACGTTTTTAAATGGCCGATGCGAGCCATCGCCACGCTGAGATGCTGCTGCGCGGCAAATTCATATTTAGCAAGCTTATCCGGATCAATCTCGGACGGTGCGCGGTTTACGGAGTTTTGGATCTGCTGGACCTCCAGCCTCAGCGCGCTCAGCACGCTGATACCTTGAATTGCGGCGGCTTGCATCGTCGCACCTTGGTGGGACATAGACCGCGCTGTGTAGTAATTCGCAAAGAAAAGTGCCAGCAGCCCCAACGTAGCGAGGAGCACGATTGTGGCCAGCTTCCACCTGACTGACAGATTGTTTAGGATCTTGGAAATCATCGACAGTAGCCTGATTTTGGTTCGAAGCGCTTTAACCGCAAGACGCGGCACATGCTTGAAATGACGCTGCGTCTAAATCCAGACATCAAGGACCCGCTCCCTTACACACAGCGCCTTGCCAGCTTCGAATTGCTTGCTGCAGCCGCAGAGCCTGCCGGTACGGCGGTAACCATGCGGTGCAACAGCCCGAGGCGGCGACCAGCTTGATGTCGATCGTGACCTCCTCCGGGCACCTTCAGCATAAGCTGGAATTATAGAATGCTGCTGCTAAGATCCCGTGAATTCCTCACGCCGGAAATTGGCGCGCTTTGGGGGCGTGTCGCATTACTGCCGGCTTAGAGCGGCTTCTGTACGGTCAGTTGCGGAGAAAGGCATGGCGAGTCGACCCGCTATTATCAGGTGGTTGCTCGATTCGGATCCGTCGATCCGCTGGCAGGTCATGCGCGACCTTGCCGATACGCCAGAAGAGGCCGTCAGGGCCGAGCGGTCGCGCGTCGCCTCTAAGGGTTGGGGTTCCCAGCTCCTAGCCCTTCAGGCACCCGGCGGCCAGTGGGGCGCCGGCGACGATGAGGGCTGGATGACGACCGTCGACGCCCTCGTGCTGCTGAAGGATCTGGGCGTGGACCCGGCGGGCGAGGCAGTCCGCAGAGCGATCGGTCTGGTCCGGGACCGGATTACATGGTCGCAGCTCGACGGCCGGCCCTTCTTCGACGGCGAGACCGAGGCCTGTATCAACGGGAGGCTTCTCGCAGCGGGCGCCTATTTCGGGGAGGCAAGCGACCTGCTGGTGGACCGGCTCCTGGACGAGCAGCTTGAGGACGGCGGCTGGAACTGCGAGGCGCCGCCGAGCAAGCGATCCTCGTTCCACTCCACGATCTGCGTCCTGGAAGGGCTCTTGGAATACGAGAAGGCGCGGGGCGCCACGGCCAGCGTGACGCGAGCCCGAACTTTGGCAGAGAGCTATCTGCTGGAGCGTGGCATGTTCAGGTCACTGACGTCCGGCAAGGCAATCGATCCCCGCTGGACACGCTTCTCGTTTCCGACCACGTGGCATTACGACCTGTTGCGGGGACTGGACTACCTGCGCAGCGCCGGCGCCCGGCCCGACGAACGGGTCGCCGAGACGATCCAGCTGGTGGCGAAGAGACGACATCAAAACGGGCGATGGCCACTCAACTGCCTCCATCCCAATCGGATTCCCATCGAGATGGAAACCGGGATAGGCAGCGCGAGCCGCTGGAACACCCTGCGCGCCCTTCGCGTGTTGGACTGGTATGGGTGCTGAGCGTCCAAGACGGCGCGATGCCGATCGGGAAGGCTGAACGCGCGATACCACCGCGACAGCATCGGGCCGGCGCGGCGGCTCCTTGCAAGAGGGAACGTCCGCCGTCCGCCCGGCTCAATCGGCGATCTTGACGATCATCTTGCCGAAATTGTCGCCGCGCAGCAGCTTGATGAAGGCCTCGGGCGCCTTCTCCAGGCCATCGACGATGTGCTCGCGATATTTGACCTTTCCCTCGCGTACCCAGCCGCCGACATCGCGCAGGAAATCGCTCCGCTGCGCGCTGAAATCGGAGACGATGAAGCCCTGGATGCGCAGCCGCCGCGTCAGGACCATGCGCATCAGCAGCGACATGCGGTCGGGACCGGGCGGCAGCTCCGTCTGGTTGTAATGCGCGATCAGCCCGCAGACCGGAACGCGGGCGAAATCGTTGAGCAACGGCATCACGGCATCCCACACCTCGCCGCCGGCATTCTCGAAATAGACGTCGATGCCCAGTGGGCAGGCTTCGCGCAGCTCATCCTTCAACTCCGGCGAGCGGCGATCCAGCGCCGCGTCGAAACCGAGTTCCTCTCTCAGGCAGTCCAGCTTGTTGGCCGCCGCGATCCCCACGGTGCGGCACCCCATCAGCTTGGCGATCTGGCCGACCGTCCCGCCGACCGGCCCGGCCGCCGCGGCAACGACCACCGTCTCGCTGGGCTTGGGGTCGCCGATATTGAGCAGGCCTGTGTAGGCCGTCATCCCGGGCATGCCGAGCACGCCGAGCGCCGCCGTGACCGGCATGATCTGCGGATCGATTCGCATCAGCCCTTCGCCGCCCGACAGCGCATAGTCCTGCCAGCCGCCCATCGCCGAAACAAGATCGCCAGGCGCGAAATTGGTGTTGTTGGAGACCACCACTTCGCTCACCGTGCCGCCGCCCAGCGTCTGGCCGATCTCGAATCCCTTGGTGTAGGATCTGGCGGTGCTCATCCGGCCGCGCATATAGGGATCGAGCGAGAGATATTTGTTCCGCAGCAGCACCTGCCCGTCGCCAGGCTCGGGAATGGGGCTCTCGACGGCGGCAAAATCGGACCGTTTCGGCTCGCCCTGCGGATAATCGGCAAGCGTAATCTGTCGGTTGGTCCCTTGGGCCATATGTGTCCTCCGCTGACCGGGCGGCGTTCCGCCCTTGTTGTAAGATGTCGGAAAGCTTAACGCATGGCGGGGGGCAAGAGCCAGTGGCCTATCCGGATGAGGCGGGGGGCTCGGCTTTGGTGATGATGCGCGCGCCGGCCTCCAAGGTGCGATGCACCGGGCAGCGATCGGCGACGGCGATCAGATCGGCGCGCTGCGCCTCGGTGAGATTGCCGCTGATGCGCAACGTGCGGTCGAAATGGTCGACGCGGGCGCTGGCGTCGTTCAAGCAAGCCTCGCAATCGGCCAGATGCCGCTTTTCGTGGGATACCAGCACTTCTACGTGGTCGAGCGGCAGATTCTTCCGATTCGCATAAAGGCGCAGCGTCATCGATGTGCACGCACCCAGGCCGATCGCCAGATAATCATATGGCGTGGGGCCGGTTGCATCGCCGCCTATGTCCGCGGGCTCGTCGACGATGAGCCGGTGCGGCCCGGCCCGGACCTCTTGCTGGAATTTGCCCACGCCTGTTTCGGCGACGCTGATGACGCCCTCTTCCGGGGTCGCGCGCCGCGCGGGCGTCTCCATGTCGACATAGCGCGGCGCCCAGGCGGCGAGCATCCGCGCGACGAAAGCGGCGTCCTCGGGGCGGGTGAGCAAATGATCGGCGCCGTCGAGCGAGATGAAGCTTTTCGGGTGCTTGGCGGCGGCGAAGATTCTGGTGGCGTTCTCCACGCCGACGGTTTTGTCGAGCGGCGCCTGGAACACCAGGAGCGCCTTATGCATCGCGCCAATTCGGCTGTGGAAATTCGCTGCCTCCAGATCGTCGAGAAGCTGGCGCTTGATCCGGAATTGGCGGCCGCCCAGCGTCACCTCGGCTTCGCCGGTTTCGCGAATTTGGTCCAGATGCGCGGCGAAATGGCTGACCACATGGGCGGCGTCGGCGGGCGCGTTGATGGTGGCGACAGCCTTCACCTCCGGGATATCCGCTGCGGCCGCGAGCACCGCCGCGCCGCCAAGGCTATGGCCGATCAGCAGGCCGGGAGCCATGCCGGTCGCGGCGCAGATACTCGGCCGCGGCGAGCAGATCGCTGACATTGGAGGAGAAATTGGTGTTGCCGAAATCGCCTTCGCTGGCACCAAGCCCGGTGAAGTCGAAGCGCAGCACCGCGAAGCCATGCGCCGGCCAGTTCGCGGGCAATTCGCGAGGCCGCCAGCGTGTCCTTCGAGCAGGTGAAGCAATGGGCGAAGATCGCGGTGGCTTTCGGCGGCCCGGCGGGGCGCTCCAGCCTGGCGGCCAAGCCATGCCCCTGCGAGCCGGAAAAGACGATTTTCTCCGATGTGGCCGGCATGATTCGCCTCCTGGGTTCCCGCTGCCGCAAGGTCCATTGCAGCGCACGCCGAAAGCACCATGGCTGCGGCCACACAGGCAAATCATATCTTTGGCATTGCCGTTTGAAAGGCGATTTGCGCTCGGCGGGCCGGCACAAAAAATAGAGGCCCCGAAAGGGGCCTCTAAGCGTCGCCATATTGTCGGAATTAGAAGTCGATCTTGGTTCCGAGCATGATCGTATGGAAGTCGTTTATGCTGGCACCTTCCAAAGCATTGGTATCGAAGCTCCAGAACGTTGCCTGCGCATAAAGGTCCATCGAGGCACTATCGAAATGCTGCACGATGCTAGCGCCCCAACGTGTGGCGTCGCTGCTAACATCGTCCGCCGGTACGGAATTGAAAAACTGCGTCTGCAGCTCATCGGTGTACTTGCCGTATTCACCGAAAATGGTCGTCGTGCCGTAAGGTGTCCACTTCCGCTCGATACCAACCTGAGTAAACCAGAAGCTCGATGAGTTGTCGTTGTCTTTTACTTCTTTCTCGCCAGCCCCGAAATTGACGAACAAGCCCGTCGGGACGTGCATCAAGGAGATAGACCCGGTTACGGCTTCGTAGCTCACGCCGCCGCCGACATCGCCGGCGAAGTTCGTAGCGCTGTTCTGGTCGAAGTTCTGATAGCCGATAGCGGCAGCGATCTTGATGGAATTCCACTCTTTCGCGAAGCGCGCAGCTACGTCGTAATAATCATTGTCGCCCCAATCGGCCGAAATGATGAAACCGTAGATCGACGGAGAGTCGTAGCGAATCGCATCATTACGGCCTGGGCCGTAATTGTTGGCGAAGTTCCCGGTCGTGAAGGGAGCGATGCCGCCATTAGACAGGCCAAGGTGAATACCGCCACCATGGTCTGGATTGGAACCATACAGCGTGTTCGCGATCGAAACACCCGCCGTGCCGTCAGCCGCAAGAAGCTGCTGGCCGATGCCGAGGCGGCCGAAGCGGTCGCTCTCGATATAGACATAGCTTTCACGGATCGAGATGTTGTCAGCAGGATCATCGGCAGCCAGCTCGTGGACGTCGACGCCGTTCGAAGACGCGTCCTGCACTGCCAGCTCGACTTTGAAGCCAGCTTTCCAGCCGGGCTTCAGAGCAGCTTCGCCCTTGAAGCCGAGGATCGACGTGATGGCGTCATTATCAACGACGTAGGCGTCGAATTCGTTGCCGTTGTCCCAGATCAGCAAGCCCTTGGCCACGGTGCCGTAGATTTGCAGAGAGACAACGCGATTGCCCTTACGGGCGGTGGTGGCTTCGAGTTCAGCTACGCGCTCTTCGAGATCAGCGCAGCACCCTCCGCCAAGATCCGCGGCCATCGCTGGCGTCATTGCTGCGCCGAGCAACAAGCCTGCAGCGGCGATCAAGGCTATACGGCTAATCATTGTTTTTTCATCCCCTCATTTAAGACCGGACCATTCCGGCACGCAAAACGACCCCTTAACGCAAAAAAACTTAGCCGCTGCCGGGATCAAATGAAAAGGGGGCGCTTCATGGGCGCCCCCTCTTTTCATCATACTGTTGCAATATTAGAACTTGATGCGCGAGCCAAGCATGACGGTCGAGAAGTCTTCAAGACCTGCGTCCCTATTACCCTCACCGTTTGCGAAAGTCGCGTCGAAGCTCCAGAAGGTTGCCTGAGCATAAAGCTCAAGTGCGGCACTATCGAACTTCTGTACAAGACCGAAGCCCCAACGCGTCGCTTCGCTGTCGCTGAACGTTGCATTACCCTGCGACAGGATATCCTTATAGTCGCCGTATTCGCCGTAAATCGTGGTGGAGCCATAAGGGAGGAACTTCTTTTCGATGCCGAGCTGGGCGTACCAGAAATCGGAATCCGGCCTGTCAACGACCTCCTTATGGCCTGCGGCGAACGCGCCATAGATGCCGGTCGGAACATGCATCACCGAGACCGAGCCGCTCAGCACCGTGAAGTCTCTGTTGGATATCGAGTTTAAAGTCGTGCTCGCATCGCCGGTGTCGTCCCACTGATACGCGACCGCAGCGGCGACGCGAACCGAGTTCCATTCCTTCTTGAACCGGAGCGCGACATCGGCATAGTCGTTGTCGCCCCAAGAGGCAGACAAGATGAAGCCGTATATCGACGGCGAGTCATAGCGGATGACGTCATCGCGGTTGCCGTCGAGGTTCTGCGCGATGGCCTTCAACTGAACTGTTGAGAACGCCGCCGTTACCGTCACGAAGGAAAAAGCTGTTCCCCATCTGGATATCGGAGTTGCGCAAGGAATTCCCCAGCACGACTTCGTTCGCGCCGTCAGCAGCCTCGCTGCCCTGACCGATGGTGATCCGGCCGAACCGCTCGCTTTCGACATAGACGTTGCTGTAGCGGATGACGATTTCGTTGTCATTGCCCTCGTCGAACGTACCAACGGGCGGATTGGCGCCGTTGCCGTTGTCGACCTTGTCCGACGCCGAGTCCTGAATGTCGAGTTCGACTAGGAAGCCAGCCGTCCAGCCGGGCTTCAACGCCGCCTTACCGGTGAAGCCGACGCGGGTGCCGGAATAGTCGTTGTCAACGATATAGGCGTCAGAGTCTTCTCCGTCGTCCCAGATCAGCAAAGCCTTGTTGACTTGGCCGTAAACCTGCAGCGAAACGACCCGGTTGCCCTTGCGGGCGGTCGTGGCTTCGAGTTCGGCGACACGTTCTTCGAGGTCTGCGCAGCATCCGCCGCCGAGGTCGGCAGCTTTGGCTGATGTCACTGCCGCGCCGAGCAGCGCGCCGGCTGCTACGACCAAAGCAAAGCGACTGGTCATCTTCATGAATCCCCCAATCATCTCAATCTCTAATAGCCATGGGGTGCCCCCCAAAAAGCTTGCCCAATCACAAAGAAACCCTACGCGACGAGCGCCGGACATCCCTGCTATCCAAGTCAGCCAGCGGCGAAACCCCATGTGCCGGCGACCCAAATCTCTACCTTGAAACCGAATTAATCGTTACCGGCTAACAAGGCCTACATAAAATTTGTTAGAGCAAACACCGCGAGCGGTAAACAACAACCCGGCTCGCACCTCGAATACGACAAGCGCTTGTGGCCGATGCGCAACGAAAATCCACAGGTTTCACGCGATAGTTGCACTGTTGATGCGATGGGTATTTTCCCGATAGCGCAGCACCAGGCACTTTCATTTTGGATAGCACACCTCACGCCGCGCAGTAATGCGCGATGCCACCGATGTTCTTTGTAAATAAACAACGTCAAGTTTTATCCACCTTGACTATCGCCGAGCGTGAGTTCGGCAAAAAATGTTTGGATATGCTGCGTAAAATCGCTCGGAATAGGCCTGCGCATTTTGGCTCGCCGTTTCCGCCTCATTCGCCCCGGCGGCATTGCACCCCTGAGTTACCGCTGGGACTGATTCTCGAATATCCCATCTTGCGATTCGGGATTGACTTGCTCGACCGGCGCACTATCGGCCGGCTTCAGCCTGCCGCCCCTGTTCAAGCGCGGCGTCGATTTTGCCCAGCATATAGGCCCATTTGTTGCGCGTATTCTCGACGACCTGCCCTATCAGAGCGCGCAGTTCCTGCAGCATCGCGCAATTCCGGTCGTCACCCATCGCCGTCGGCGACGCCGCACCAGCCAGAGCCGGCGCGCCCAGTTGCGGCACACGCGCAAGCAGCGATGTGCTGCCCTGGTCGAATTCCGCGATCCTGGCGTCCTGGACGAAAGTCGTCGCCTTGGCGATGAAATCGGCTTCCGCCCAGCCCTGCCGCGCCTTCAGGAGCTGAAGCTTCTCCTGCAAATTGGCTTTTTGCGAAATGTTCATCGCGGCGAGATCGGCGCTTGCCTGGCTTACGACCGCGGAAAAGGCATCGCGGCCGCACTCGGCCGCCGCGGCGCTGAAAGCCGTCAATGGAATCAGGAGCAGTGCCGCCGCGCCCAATCGTAAACGCATGTGTCCCCGTCGAACTGCGCCGCTCCGGCTCGCTGAAACCGGCGGCGATGGTTACCAATCGTTAAACCACAACAATATGGGCAATCGTCGCCGAATTATGGCAGGTGCAGCCCGGTCATGCCGAAGCGGCTATTCCTGGGGAAGCCTTTCGGTGCCGAAGCGCCGGCCTGGGCGCGCCGGCCCTGCCAATCCGCAAATTCCGTCATGCGTGCGGACGCGCGGGCCTTCCTGCCAGCGCAGCCCCTCGGAGCTGCGGAAGACCGTGAGGTCGGCAAGGCCGCCATCGCGCAGTTTCTGCAAGCGGACGCCGCGCCCGCGGGCAAGCTCGTTCACCTCTTCCAGCGGGAAGATCAATAGCTTACGGTTCTCGCCCAGGCAGGCGACGCTATCGCCCTCCGCCGCGACGCAGACGATGGCCATGTCGGGCGGCGAGACCGTCATGATCTGCTTGCCCTTGCGGGTCTGCGCCACCACCTCGTCCTCCGCGACAACGAACCCGTTTCCGGCCTTGGAGGCAATCAACAGCTTTCTGCCCGGCCTGTGGACAAACAGATCGACGATGTCGCTCGTTTCCTCCAGATCGATCATCAGCCGCACCGGCTCGCCATGGCCGCGCCCGCCCGGCAGCGCCGATGCCTCCAATGTGAAGAATTTCCCGTTAGAGGCGAACAGCACCAGCTTGTCCGTGGACTGCGCCGGAAAGGCGCGACGGAGACCATCGCCGGCCTTGAACTGCACCTTGTCGATATCGTTCTGATGGCCTTTGAGGGCGCGAATCCAACCCTTTTCGGAGATGATCACCGTCACCGGCTCCTTCTCCACCATCGAATCCTCGACGCTGACATCGATATCGGGCACCCCGGCGAAGCTGGTGCGGCGGCGCCCGACCTCGGTCGCCTTGCCGAATCGCGCCTTGGTCTCGGTGATCTGCTGGGCAATTCGCTCCCATTGCATGGACATCGGAAGCCAGCAGCGCCACAAGCCCGCGCTTTTCCGCGGTGAGCTTTTCATGCTCGCCGCGAATCTCGATTTCCTCCAGCTTGCGCAAGGAGCGCAGCCGCATGTTGAGGATCGCCTCGGCCTGCACATCGGTGAGCATGAAGCGCCGAATCAATTCGGCCTTCGGCTCGTCCTCCTGGCGGATGATGCGAATCACCTCGTCCAGGTTGAGATAGGCGACGAGATAGCCTTCCAGCACTTCCAGCCGGTGCTCGATCTGGCGCAGCCGATGTTCGGAGCGGCGCTTCAGCACCACCTTGCGGTGCGACAGCCATTCGGTCAGCGCCTCGGACAGGCCCAGCACCACCGGCACCTGCCCACGGCTGAGCACGTTCATGTTCAGCGGGATGCGCGTTTCGAGGTCGGTGAGGCGGAAAAGCTGCTCCATCAGCACCAGCGGATCGACGGTGCGGGCGCGCGGTTCCAGCACCAGCCGCACATCCTCGGCCAATTCGTCCCGGACATCGGCGAGCAGCGGCAGCCGCTTGGCTTCCAGAAGCTCGGCGATCTTCTCGATCAGCCGTGATTTCTGTACGAGGTACGGAATTTCCGTGACGACGATATTATAGGTGCCGCGTCCGGTTTCCTCGCGCTCCCAGCGGGCGCGCAGCCGGAACCCGCCGCGCCCGGTGCGGTAGGATTCGATGATGGAGGCGCGATCCTCCACCAGAATGCCGCCGGTCGGGAAATCCGGGCCGGGCACGAATTCGATGAGCTTTCTCGGCGGGCGCGCGGGGATTGCGAATCAGATAGAGCGCGGCATCGCACAATTCCTCGGCATTATGCGGCGGGATCGATGTCGCCATGCCGACGGCGATGCCCGAGGAACCATTCGCCAGCAGATTGGGGAAATCAGCCGGCAGGACGACCGGCTCCTTCTCCTCGCCGTCATAGGTCTCGCGGAAATCGACCGTATCCTCGTCGAGCCCGTCGAGCAGCGCGGCGGCAACCGGCGTCAGCCGCGCCTCGGTGTATCGCATGGCGGCGGCATTATCGCCGTCGACATTGCCGAAATTGCCCTGGCCGTCGACCAGCGGATAGCGCTGCGCGAAGCTCTGCGCCAGCCGCACCAGCGCGTCATAGACCGACTGATCGCCATGCGGGTGATATTTACCGATGACGTCGCCGACGACGCGGGCGCATTTCTTGAAGCCGCCATCCGGGTCGAGCTTCAATTGCCGCATCGCATGCAGCACGCGCCGGTGCACCGGCTTCAGGCCGTCGCGCACATCGGGCAGCGCCCGGTGCATGATGGTCGACAGCGCATAGGAGAGATAGCGCTCTTCCAGCGCCTCCCGCAGATTGACCGGCTCGATCGGGGCCGGTTCCAGAATCGTGTTTTCGCCCATGGGCGGACGTTAATGGGAGTCCGCTGGCGGCTCAAGAGCGAGCTTCAGCATGTGGATTGCCTTGATTCCGCGCCGCTCCCGGCCTATCGCCTAGGGCACGATCGGGAAAAGTGGACACCGGTTTTCCAGAAAAATCGTGCGAAAACAAGGGAATATAGATCATGATCGTTTCCGTTTAAAGCGGATCATGATCTAGTCTGAGTTTGGCCAAGGCTGTTTCAGATCAGAGGAAACGATGACACCGGAACTGGTGTTCAACACCGCGAATGTCCTCGCCCTCTTCGGATGGCTGGTGCTGGCATTCCTACCCTCCAACCGGGCGCTGGTGGAGGGCGTCGCGCGCGGCTTGGTGCCGGCGCTGCTGTCGGCCGCCTATGCGGTGATTATCATCCCGGTCATCTTCGGCGGCGGGTTCGGTTCGCTGGGATCGCTTGCGGGCATTGCGGGAACGCTGGGGCAGCCATGGCTGCTGGTCGCCGGCTGGCTGCATTATCTGGCCTTCGACCTGCTGGTGGGCAGTTGGGAAGTCACCACGGCACGCGACGAAGGCATTTCGCATTATGCGGTGCTGCCCTGCCTTCTTTTCACGTTCTTCCTCGGCCCGATCGGTTTTCTCGCCTTTCTGGTCCTGCGCTTGACGATGCGGCGGCGCACGGCGGAGTGATCGTCGGCACGTCGGAAACGCGACAGGAAATCCACCAGCACCGCGGTGGTCAGCCCGAAGATCAGCAGCCCGTTCGCCGCCATCATGCCGGACAGGATGCGCCACTGCTTGTCCAGCACGATGTCGCCATAGCCCAGCGTTGTGAACGACACGAGGGCGAAATACATTGACGGCTCGGGTTCATGGAAGACGCCCAGCCACATCAGGCACAAGGCCCATAGCCAGACGCTGAGGCTGATGGACATGAGCAGCAGCAACGTCATACCCAGAAGCAGCGACGTAAAGCGGAGCAGGCTGCCATGCTTGCCGGGCCACAGATGCTCGCGCTGCAACTGAGTTCGAACGCGGTCGTGACCCCGATATGGATGAAGATCGCCGCTACGATGATCGCCGATCCGATCAGCAATTGCATGGTCATGGGCTATGTCCGGCTCAGGTTCAAATCCGGGCTGTTCTATTGGGTTTTGGCTGGATGCGCTATGATCGTGCGCGAGAACAGGCGCAGAAACTCTTGTCGGGCCGGCGAGATCGGCGCGTTGCGGGGGGAAAATACGTGCTCCTGGAGGAAGTGAGCCGGTGAGCGCGAAGCCGTCCTCGATTTCCTCCGGCGAAACGGCGGCGCTGCCTGAGCGCAGGAATGCCGGCAGCCGCAGCAGCCGGTCCTTATAGGGCTCGCCTGGCTCCGCCGAAACCGCGCCGCCGGATTTCGGCGAGACATAGGCGAGGTCTTCGCGCACGCCCGTCGCGGCGCAGCGCTCCAGATCGAGCCCGACGCCCAACTCGGACAAGCAGCCGCAGCTCGAAGCGCACCAGCAATTGCGGCCACAGCAGCGGCTCGTCCAGATGATCCAGCATCAGCGCCGCGACATCGAACAATCCGGGATGCGGATCGCGCTCGGCGAGGAGCGCGGCGAGACTGGCGAGCGCACCGATGCCTGCGAGCGCCAGCCGGTCGTCAAGCGCTCGCGCCGCATGCGGCCGGTCGAGCTCAACGGTGAAAAAGCCCAGATGCTCCGACAGCCGCGCCCGCCATTCGACCTTGAGCAGATTGCCGGTCTGCAGCGCCGGCCTGATGCGGCGCGATCGTCCGCCACGCACCAGCCCCGCATGCCGCCCATGCTCGCGCGTGAACAGATCGAGCACCGCACTCGTCTCGCCATGCGGGCGCGCATGCAGAACGATGCCGCTGTCGATCCAATCCATGATTGAGAGTCGCCGGAAAACTGGGCTAATGCCAGGGAATTCATATCGGATGGCGCGGGTGAGCTGCCTTGATCTCAACATTCGTCTACTGGCTGGATATTATCGGCGTGGCCGTCTTCGCCGCGACCGGCGCGCTTGCCGCCAGCCGCAAGCAGATGGACCTGATCGGCTTCGGACTGCTCGCCACCCTGACCGGCGTCGGCGGCGGCACGCTGCGCGACCTCATCCTCGGGCGGCCGGTTTTCTGGCTGCTCGACCAGACCTATCTGGCGATCTGTCTCGGCGTGGCGACCGCGTGTTTCTTCGCGGCGCATCTCGTCCAGCGGCGCTACCCGGTGCTGCTTTGGCTGGACGCGATCGGGCTTGCCGCTTACGGGGTGCTGGGCGCGCATGTCGCGCTCGAAGCCGGCGCGGGCGCGATTGTCGCGGCGGTGCTCGGCGTCATCACCGCGACCTTCGGCGGCTTGATGCGCGATGTGGTCAGCCAGGAAACGCCGCTGATCCTGAAGCAGGAGCTTTACGCGACGGCGGCGCTATGCTCGGCTGTGGTGTATCTGGGCGCGCGAGGGCTGCATGTCGCACCGACGCTGGGCGCGGCTCTCGCCGTCGCCGCCGGCTTCGCCCTGCGCGCCGCCGCAATCCGCTATGGCCTGGCGCTGCCCCGCTATCGCCCGCGCGAAGGGCGGCCCTATTGAGACGCGGCGGCAGAGGAACCACATGGCGCATCCAGACCTGCTGATCCGAACCGCGGCGTCAGCCGATGTTCCCGAGATCGCGCGCATCCATGTCGCCTCGTGGCGGGACGCCTATCGCGGTGCCATTCCCGATGCGGTCATCGACGCTCGCACCGTCGAAGGCGCGATCGAGATGTGGCAAGCGAATCTGGCCAAATTCCCCGGAAACCTTACCATCGCGCAAGCGCCGGACGCGCGGATCGCGGGCTTCTCCTGCGCCGGCCCGATCACGAACGCCGAGCGGAGCGGACCATACGAATTCGAGGTCTACGCCCTGCACGTCCGCCCCGATATGCGGCGGCACGGCGTCGGCGCCGCCTTGCTGCGCGATGCCATGCGGCGCGCGCTGGACGACCTCCACCTGCGCTCGATGATCGTGTGGACTTTGGAAGACCTGCGCCTGTCCTGCCGCTTCTACGAGCGCGAAGGGGGTGCGGTGGTGAAGCATGGGAAGTGGGAAGTCGGCGGCGTCACGCTGCCGGAGGTGGCGTATGGGTGGACCTGGTAGCGGCGGTCAGGCGCGGGGGCCGGTCTGGCCGCCCGCCGCGAACTGCCTCGCGAAGTCCCGCAGCGAGATGTCGGTGTTGAACAGCTCCCTCACCGGCTTGAGACTGCCGCCCAGGCAGACGCGCACCCGGCTGTGCGGGTTGAGGCCCTTGACGATCAGCCGCCCGCGCTGGTCCTGGTCCGCGCAGGCCTCGATATCCAATCCCACCCCGACGAACCGGCCGGGAAACAGGCTCACCAGCAGCGCGATGCTGTCATGCGGAAAACAGCCGTCGATCCCGTCCCAGTCGACATATCGCGCCATGTAGAACTCGTGCGCCGGAATGAGAATGTCGGCGACCGGGCCGAGCTTTTTGAGGCGCGGGAGGTTTCGCCGCTCGAACACGACCTTGCGGCACAGGTCGAGCGGCACGATCGTCACCGGCACGCCCGACGCGATCACCTCGTTGAATGCGCCGGGGTCGCAATGGAGATTGAATTCGGCCCATTGCGTGACGTTGCCGATGTCGAAGACGCTCGCGCTCATCAGCGTCACGCTCTCGACGCTTGCGGGACCGATGGCCTCTATCAGGCGGGGGATGTTGGTCGCGGGACCGATGCCGAGCAGGCGGACTTTCCCAGTCTCCCGTGAGCCGCGCAGTCTGGCAAGCAGCGCATCGAGCGGAGCCGTATTGATCGTCAGCGCCGGCGATGACGCCGACGCGCCGCCGAGTCCATCAGAGCCGTGCACATGGGTGGCGTCGGTGGTAAAGCCGTCCGAGGCGCGCGCCGCGCCCTCCCATACAACGGCGCCGGCCATGCCGATGCGGCTCGCGATCAGAGCAAGGTTTCGCGCCGCTTGGGCCGTCCCGACATTCCCGAAAACGCTGGTCAGTATAATATCGCCCGGGTCGACCCACTCCGCCGCGAGTGCGACGGCAAGCGCGTCATCGACGCCGCCATCGCTGTCGATGAGCAACGAGCCTCTGGGCGGTGCCGCGTCAGACATTGCTCTCTTCTTTCGTTACGAGTTCCACCAGCGCCTTCACGGTTGAAGGCTGCAGCCGGGTCTGGCGCGTGGTAATCCCCGCTTTCGACCAGTCCGCTTCGTTGATCCGATAGAATTGAATGCTGGTGGCGAAAGGCTTGTCCTCATAGTCGAGATCGGTCAAGCGCCCCGGAAATTTCGCCCGAAGATCGATGTCCTTCACGCCCTGATGTTCACCCCAATAGAGGACGGAGAGCACATTGCCTTCCTTGGTGACATTGACGCCGTCGAGGCGTTTCGACCGGCCCTTGAACACCCAGAATTGCGAGAGCGGATCGAAACAGATATCGAAGCTGCTCCAGGTCGCTCTGGCCGAACAGTCTCGATCGTAAGCGGTTCCCTCGTAGATCCAGCCGCGTGAATAGCCTTTCGGGCGGATGTGCGACACGCTCCATGGACGCTCCCATTCGGGGCTCTCCTTGCCGACCCGCTGCAGCCAAAATCCTTCCAGATCCGAATAGGGGTAGAGCCTCTTTCTGAAGATGACCGTCAGGGGCGACTTAAAGGCAATCCACTCTAGCAAGAGATAAGTGAGCAGGGAAAGGCTGCCGAAAATGAGAACTGAGTAACCGCCTGGATAAATACTAATGGCGAAGCTGAACAGGACGGTCACGATCGCGACAATCACGCCTCTCGTAACATCAACCATGCTGACCTCCCCCGCATAGCCATGGATGGGGAGATGTAAGCTTCAACCCTTGGGATAGTCCAGCCCGATCTCGCGGTAGCGCTCGGGGTCGTCGCCCCATTTTTCGCGCACCTTGACGAACAGGAACAGGTGCACCTTCACGCCGAGCGCCTCGGCAATCTCGGTGCGGGCGCTCATCGAGATCGCCTTGATGGTGGCGCCGCCCGCGCCCAGCACGATCTTCTTCTGGCTTTCGCGCTCGACATAGAGGGTCTGCTCGATGCGGGCGCTGCCGTCCTTCAGCGTCTTCCAGTCGGTGGTCTCGACGGTGGAGGCGTAGGGCAATTCGTCATGCAGGCGCTGATAGAGCTTTTCGCGCGTCACCTCGGCGGCCCAATGGCGCTGCGGCGCGTCGCTGATCTGGTCGTCGGGATAGAGCCATGGCCCCGGCGGCACGCGATCCGCCAGGTAGGCCTTGAGGTCGCGGACGCCGTCGCCGGTCTCGGCCGAGATCATGAAGGTCTTGTCGAAATGGCCGATAAGCCGCGCCCTGCTCGGCCAGCTTGAACAGCTTGGGCCGTTCCTCGCGGGGAATGCGGTCCACCTTGTTCAGCGCCAGCGCCACCGGCATTTTCAGCGATTTGGAGCCTTCCAGGATCGCCTCGGCCTCCTCCTCGATGCCCTTGGCGGCATCCACCACGATGACGACCGCGTCCGCCTCGCGCGCGCCGCCCCAGGCCGCGTCCACCATCGCCCGGTCGAGCCGCCGCTTCGGGCGGAAAATGCCGGGCGTATCGACGAGGATGATCTGGCTGGCGCCTGCGATGGCGATGCCGCGGATCTGCGCGCGCGTCGTCTGCACCTTGTGCGAGACGATGGAAACCTTCACGCCGACAAGCGCATTGGTGAGCGTCGATTTGCCGGCATTCGGCGCTCCGATGATGCCGACGAAGCCGCAGCGCGTTTCGCCGCCGGCTTCCGCTGCGGGGGGCGCGGCGTCGGTCATCGTGCCACGTCCCAGACGCCTTCGCGGATCAGCATCGCGGTTGCGGCGCCCTGTTCGGCCGCCCGCCGGGAAGCACCCTTGCCGCGCGCCGGCTCGAAACCGTCCACCCGCACCTCATAGACGAAGACCGGCGCGTGATCGGGGCCGGATGCGGCGATTTTCAGATAGCGCGGCAGCTTCGTCTCGCCGCCCCTGCCCTGCACCCATTCCTGCAGCGCGGTCTTCGCGTCGAGCGGAATGGCGGCGACTTCGGCGGCGCGGCGCGCCCAGAAACTGGTGACCACCTGCTTCACCGGCTCCCAGCCGCCGTCGAGATAGATCGCCCCGAGCAGCGCCTCGCAACTATCGGCAAGGATGGTGCGCTTGCGGCGGCCGCCAGCCAGCGCCTCGCTGTCGCCCAGCGTGATATAGGGGCCGAGCTGCAGCTCCTCGGCGACGTCGGCGCAGGTCTCCTTGCGCACCAGGCTGTTGAAGCGGCGCGCCAGCTCGCCTTCCGCTGCGTCCGGAAAGCACTGGAACAGATGCTCGGCCATCGCCAGCCCGAGCACGCGGTCGCCGAGAAATTCCAGCCGCTCGTAATTGGCGATGGCCTTTCTGCCCATGCGCGGCGCTGGCGTGAGTCAGCGCCTCATTCAGCATCATCATGTTGCGGAAGCGGTAGCCGATCCGCTCTTGAAGCTGGGTAAGGCTTGGGCGGCTGGCCACGTCAATCGATCAGGTTGAAGAAGCGCGACCAGCGGATCTCGGCCGGCCAGCGCCAGGGCGCGAAAAGGCTGGCGGACTCACCGATCGAGAAGAACAGGATATCGGCTCTGCCGATCAGGTTCTCGCGCGGCACGAATCCGACGCCGCCGCCCCCGCCATACGCGCCGAAACGGCTGTCGCTGGAATTGTCTCGGTTGTCGCCCATCATGAAATAATGGCCGGCGGGCACTTCGAACACCGCCGTGTCGTCACCGTCGGAGCCGCTGCGGCAGTCAAGGACGGAATGTTGAACGCCGTTCGGCAAGGTCTCGATATAGCGCGCCACCTGGATATCGCCGCTGCGGCGGACATTGCAGGTGGAGGCGGCGCCGGTAAAATCCTCGACGCGGCGGAGTTCGACCGGCGTTCCGTTGATGTGCAGCACGCCGCGGATCATCTGGATGCGGTCGCCGGGCAGCCCGATGACGCGCTTGATGTAATCGGTCGAATTGTCGCTCGGCAGCTTGAACACGGCGACGTCGCCGCGCTTGGGCTCGGAGCCGAGAATCCGGCCGCTGAACAGGTTCGGGCTCCACGGGAACGAATATTTGCTGTAGCCGTAGCTGAACTTGGAGACGAACAGATAATCGCCGACCAGCAAGGTTGGGATCATCGAGCCGGACGGGATATTGAAAGGCTGATACAGGAAAATCCGGACCAGGAGCGCAAGGATCAGCGCATGGATTACGACCCGAAGCGTATCCATCAGGCTGCCGCCTTCTGAATCCTTGTCCTTGACATCAGCTTCGCTGCTCATCCGATTTGATCCCTGGTCGCGAAAGCCTTAGCTACCGACGTAGCATCCCGGCGCCAACATGCTAAGGCAAATAAGCCCGCAATCTGGCGGGTGCAAATGAAAAAGCTAAAAATAGCTTATTCGAGGACCGCCGATATGATCACGATCGCCTGCGCGATCGGGAAATCATCGGTGATCGACACGTCGATCCGCGCGCTATGTCCGGCCGGCGTGATCGCCGCGAGCCGCTCGTGCCGCCCCTCCGGTCAGCTCCATGGTCGGCTTTCCCGAGGGCAGATTCACCACGCCCATATCCCGCCAGAACACCCCACCCGCAAGGCCCGTGCCCAGCGCCTTGGCGCAGGCCTCCTTGGCGGCGAAGCGCTTGGCGTAGGACGCGGCGCGCAGCCGCCTCTTGTCCGATTTGTGCCGCTCGATGCCGGTAAAGATGCGGTCGAGAAACCGGTCGCCATAGCGTTCGATGCTGCGCTCGATGCGCCTGATGTCGATGCTGTCGCTGCCCAGGCCCAGGATCATGAGGCCAGTCCGCCGCGCGCGCGCTCCATCAGCGCCTTCATCTGCGCCACGGCGGGGCCAAGGCCGGTGAAGATCGCCTCGCCGATAATGAAATGGCCGATATTCAGCTCGACGATCTGCGGAATTGCCGCGATCTCGCCGACCGTATCGAAGGTGATGCCGTGGCCGGCGTGAACTTCCAGCCCAAGCCGGTCGGCAAGCGCCGCCGCCTCCTTCAGCCGGGCAAGCTCCGTCCTGGCGCTCCTCCTCATGTTCTGCAAGCGCGGCATCGCAAAACCGCCCGGTATGCAGCTCGACGATATCCGCCTCGGTCTGGGCGGCGGCCTCGATCTGGTGCGGCGCTGCGTCGATGAACAGCGACACGCGAATGCCGCCTTGCCGCAGCCGCGCATTATAAGGCGTCAGGTGATCGATCTGCCCGGCCACGTCGAGGCCGCCTTCGGTGGTCAGCTCGGCGCGGCGCTCCGGCACGAGGCAGCAGGCATGCGGCAAAAATTCAAGCGCCAGGCCGAGCATTTCGGCGGTCGCCGCCATCTCCAGATTGAGCGGATGGCGCAGCACCGTCTTCAGGCGCGCCACATCGTCGTCGCGGATATGGCGGCGGTCTTCCCGAAGATGCGCGGTGATCCCGTCGGCACCCGCCTCGATGGCGAGTCGCGGCGGCGCGCAACGGATCGGGATGCTCGCCGCCCCGCGCATTCCGCAGGGTGGCGACATGGTCGATATTCATGCCCAGACGCAGCGGCCGCATCGCGATCAGCTCCCGGCCTGCTGCGCCGTGCCCAGCGGCGGCCGCGCCCGCTTGCGGGCCCGCGACACGCCGATCAGATGCCGCACGCCGACATAGGCCGTCGCCGCCGCCAATCCGCCGAGCGGCACCGAACCGACCACCATCGGCTTCAGGATCGGCCACAGGCTTTCGGCGGCTGTCGCCATGGCGCCGGGCGAGAGCGCGGCGATGCCGTCGCCCAGATCGCCGGCCTTGCCGCGCAGATCGACCAGCCGGGCGCTGGCCGTTCCGCCGAGCAGCACATTGCCCAGATTGAAGGTCGCGAACCAGATGACCGGATAGGTCAGCGGGTTGCCGACGAAAGAAGCCAGGAACGATGCGAGCACGCTGCCGCGAAATACCCAGGAGAGCATCCCGGCCAGAGCCAGCTGTGCGCCTAGAAACGGCGTGAACACCGCGAATACGCCTGCGGCGCAGCCCAGAGCGATCTTGTGCGGCGAGGACGGCAGCCGCTTGAGCCGCAACAGGATATAGCGCAGCGAGCGGCTCCAGCTCCGCCTCGGCCACAGCGCGAGCCGAAGACGCTCAGCAATACTGGGAACTCGCCTGCTTTTCAGTAGCATTTTTGTCCCTCAGGATCCTCCATGAACAGGCCCGCCCAGCGGGTCCGAATGGCTCGATCCTGGCCATAAACCAGATTATTGCAGTGCACTTACGCCAGATCGCGCGGATTTGCGACTGCAAAAGCAAACACCGGGGAAAGCATCCCCAGCAGGGTCGACTCTCAATATCCGCCAAAATTGAGCGGAATTCGGGGCAGAGCATGGTGAGACGTAGGAACACACCGCCTTGGTTCAAGATCGGGCCGTCACGGATCTTCCTATTGCTGCGCAACTCGGCTCAGCCGCCTGGCGATCAAATCTTTCTTACCCGTCCCGGCGCGGCCTCTTCCATGGCCTTCCGCCGCAGCTCGCGCCGGATGATCTTACCGGTCGTGGTCAGCGGCAGACCGGCCAGAAACTCTACCTCGCGCGGATATTCATGCGCGGCGAGGCGCGCCTTCACATGCGCGGCCAGTTCGCGCGCCAGATCGTCCGACGCCGGGTAGCCGGGCCTTCAATACCACATAGACCTTTACGATCTCGCCGCGGAGCGCGTCGGGCTTGCCGACCGCCGCAGCCATCTCCACCGCTTGATGGCGCATCAGGCAATCCTCGATCTCGCCCGGTCCGATGCGATAGCCGGCCGAGGAAATGACGTCGTCGTCGCGGCCGACGAAGCGCAGGCGCCCATCCGGCTCGCGCACGCCCTGATCGCCGGTGATGAGCCAATCGCCGATGAATTTGCCGCGCGTCGCCTCCTCGTCCGCCCAATAGCCCAGCATCATCACCGGATCGGGCCGCTTCACCGCGATCATGCCCTGTACGCCGTCCGGCGCGGGCTGACCCGCAGCATCGATAACCTCCACCTCATGCCCTGGGACGGGCCGCCCCATTACGCCAGGCACCGCATCCATGATCGCGGCGCAGGAAGAGACGATCATATTGCATTCGGTCTGGCCGTAAAACTCATTGATGGTGACACCGAGCACCTCGCGTCCCCAGGAAAGCAGCTCGGCTCCGACCGTCTCGCCGCCGCTGGCGACGCTGCGCATCTCCACCTGTCGCCCGCTCCCCGCGCCCGCGACGGCGCGCATCATCTTCAGCGCGGTGGGCGGCAGGAAGGCGTTGCGGATGCCATAATCGCGGATCAGCGCGAAGGCCGCCTCGCCGGTGAATTTCTCGAAGCGCTTCGCCACGACGGGCACACCGTGATGCAGCGCCGGCATCAGCACATCGAGCAGCCCGCCGATCCAGGCCCAGTCGGCCGGCGTCCAGATGCGGTCGCCGGGCTGCGGCAGCAGGTCGAAGCCCATCTCGACGCCCGGCAGATGGCCGAGCAGCACCCGGTGCGCATGCAGCGCGCCTTTTGGCAGTCCGGTGGTGCCCGACGTATAGATGATCAGCGCCGGATCGTCCGCTCGCGTGGCGACCGGCTGAAAGGCGGTGGACTGCGCCGCCCGTAACAGCGTGGAAGTCGTCCGCCGCTTCGCTGCCGCCATCGATGTCGAGCACGAGGCGCAGCTCCGGCAGCCGGTCGCGCGAGGCCGCCAGCTTCAGCGCGCCTTCGCGGTCGGTGATCACGGCACGGGCGCCGGAATTGCCGAGCCGGTGCTCCAGCGCCTCCGCGCCGAACAGTGTGAACAGCGGAATGGCGATGGCGCCCAGCTTATAGGCGGCGATATGGGCATAGGCGGTTTCAGGCGCCTGCGGCAGCAGGATGCCGACGCGATCGCCGCGCTCTATGCCTTGGGCGCGAAGCAGGTTGGCGGTCTGGTTGGACCGGTCGCGGAGCTGGCCGTAGGTGAACTCTCGGTCGCCATCCGTGCCGGCGTCGATCAGCGCCAGCCGGTCCGGCTCAGCCGCCGCCCAGCGGTCGCAGACATCGACGCCGATATTATAGAAATCCGGAATGTCCCAGCGGAAACGGCTGCGCAGCTCCTCATAGGTCGATGCGCGCGGCAGCATGGGCGCCTCCTATTTCAGGCCGCGGCTGCCCGGCTTCACGGCCTCCAGTGCGGCAAGCTCAGGCGGCAGCGCATCCGCAGGATAGTTCTTGATGTCGAGCCTGACCAGCGGCGTCAGCGGTACGCCAAGATCGGCGGCGCCGCCGGAGCGGTCGACTAGGCACGCCGCCGCGATCGTCACCCCGCCCTCATCGCCAATCGCCTGGATGCATTCGCGCGAGGACAGGCCAGTGGTGACGACATCCTCCATCATCAGCACGCGCGCGCCCGGCTCGATGCTGAAGCCGCGCCGGAGCTGGAACCGCCCCTCGACGCGCTCGAAGAAGATCGAGGGCAGGCCGAGCTGGCGCGCCAGCTCATAGCCGGCGATGACGCCGCCCATCGCGGGCGAAGCCACAATATCGAACGGCCCGGCACCCGCCGCGCGCAGCCTGTCGGCGAGCGCCGCGCAGAGCCGCCCGCCGCGCGCCGGGTCCATCAGCACGCGAGCGCATTGCAGATAGGTGCCGCTGCGCAGGCCCGATGTGAGAATGAAATGCCCGGTAAGCAGCGCACCCGCGTCGCGGAATTCCTGGAGAGCTTCGTCTTGGGTCATGGCAAAGTTTTATGCGCACGCGGCCCGAAGGGCAAGCAGGCGCCGCCGCATGTGCCGCTTTCCATCATCCATCGAAGGGCAACAGCAGCGCGTCCCGGCCGAGCAGCTTCAACAGGGCGGCCGTCGCGCCCTTGCGCTTCTCGGCGAGGCGCGACAGGCGATCCAGATCCCCGGAGCCCTGTGCAAGCGCCAGCGCATCCTGCGCGCCGCAAATGCCGGCATTGGAGACCAGCCCGGCCACATCGCCCACCAGCTTGTTGAACGCGCCGAGCTTGCTGAGCTGGACGCCGGAGCTCACCGCGCCGATGAGCTGCGGCAGCTTCTCGGTGACCAGCGGCCAGCTCAGATCAGGATGCCAACTGTCCCACCCGATGCTGGGAAACGAATCCCAGAGGCTCAGCTGCGGCAACGCCTTCAGGATCGTTTCGGTGTTGAGGGCGCCGGCAAGCGTCTCGGTCAATTCGCTGCGGAACAGCGGCGACAGCCTCTCCGCCTTGGCCAGACCCTTGATCATGGATGTCGCGGCATGGAACGGCACGGCGGCCGTCGATAAAATCCCGACTGCCGCGAGGCCGATCACCAGCGCGTCGGTCGCCCGGCCGTTGCGGTAATTGGATGCCTGATCGTACAGGTCGCGCATGTCGCCAAAGCTGAGGCCGTTGCCGATCTGCGTACCGACAAACGCCGTGCCGCTGGTGCATTTGCCTTCCCAGATGCCGCGCACCAGCTCTTGCGCCGACCCGATGACGCCGCCGGTTTCGCTGTCATAGCGCTGCTTGATCTGCGGATCGAGGGTGACATTCTCCTGCCGCGCCAGCTCGACGAAACTGTCAGCCAGATACTTGTCGCCAGCGTCGAGCGCAGCTTTCAGCTTGGCGCCGAGCCGCTCCGGGTTGAGCGCGGCGCGAAGATTGCGCGTCGCGACAGTGGCGGGATCCGGCTTGCCGAACAGCCATTCCGTGAGCCACCAATCCTGCGGCGCGAGCAGCACGCCGGCCGAGGCGAGCGCCGCAACGACGGCTCCGATACGCAAAACATGAAACACAGGAGGTATTCCCCAACGAAATCAGGTGAAGTTCAATGGAGTAATAGAAATGAACGGTAGGTAATGGGCTTGTCTAACGCGAATTTTGGCACGCGTCGAGAACGCGGCACTTTCGCTTACGCCTCGTTTCCGCCCCTCGCACGTCGTTGTCAACGACGGTTAGAGCGCGGTGTTAGGAGACATTGCCGCATAGCGCAAGCGATTGTGACGGCCTTATGCCTCGGTCGACGCAGCCAAGCGAAGAGAACAGAAGCAACGGATTGGCTCGCCGGCAAACAATAAGGCGGGGCGTGAGCTGCCGTTAAGAATCGCAATCTGGACTTTACTTTCGACACGCAAAAAACACCTTTTTTGCGCGGAACCGCGCATGCGTGGCGCGTTTTAGGATCTATTTGGTCGATGGTAGCGCAGCGCGCGTGTGCGAAATGCGTCGGCTTCATCTAAGCGCCGAGGAAGCGAGGTCACGTCGACCACTGGCAATGCGCTGCTCCACCTTCGCCTTCGGAAGCTACCCATGGCCCCTGGCATGAGATGTCGAACGGGCTTTCTACCGTTGCAACATCTCCGCGCAAGAGACCAATGACCGAGGAGAAAATCATCATGAAGGCGATTGTTGTGACGGACCAAGCTGCGGGAACGGCCGGGATGACGCTGGTGGAGCGGCCCGAGCCGCAGGCAGCGATAAACGACGTCGTCGTTCAGGTTCATGCGTCGGGATTCGTCGGGACTGAGTTGGCGTGGCCTTCGACCTGGACCGATCGCCTCGACCGTGACCGAACACCGTCGATCCCTGGGCACGAGCTGACCGGAGTGGTCACCGCCCTCGGCTATGGCACGAGAGGGCTGTCGGTGGGGCAGCGGGTGTTCGGCCTCACGGACTGGTATCGCGACGGCACCCTGGCGGAGTATGTGGCCGTCGAGGCACGCAACCTCGCGCAGCTGCCGGGCGACGTCGACTTCACGGTGGGCGCGAGCCTGCCGATCTCGGGCCTGACTGCGTGGCAGGGACTGCTCGAGCACGGCCGCCTTCAGGCGGGGCAGAGCGTCCTCGTGCACGGCGCGGCCGGCGCAGTCGGTTCGATGGTGACGCAGCTCGCACGTGAGTTCGGCGCCTACGTCATCGGCACCGGACGCGCTGCCGACCGTCAGAAGGCGCTCGACTTCGGCGCGCAGGAATTCGTAGATCTCGAGAACGACGTCCTCGAAGACGTCGGCGGCGTCGATCTGGTGTTCGATCTCATCGGCGGCGACATCGGGAAGCGGTCCGCACGCCTGATTCGAGCCGGAGGAACACTGGTGTCCATCGTCGGCCCGACCGAGGCGCGACCCGCCGACGGCCTGGCGGTCGACTTCGTTGTCGAGTCCGATCGCGCCGAGCTGAGTGAGATCGTCCAGCGGGTGCGGGACGGACGACTGCGGACGAACATCGGCACCGTCTCGCCCCTTGACGAAGCCGTCGCCGCCTTCAACGCGACCGAGCGACGCGTGGGGAAGACGATTATCCGCGTTCGTCCGTGAGGACTCGGGGAGGGGCGAGTAGCTCTGCCCTCCTCGTGGATCATCGTCGCCTTTTGGATCGTGGCGATCGTCTCGACCGTCTTTCGCCTATGCAATCTGGCTGATGGGCCGTTGCGGCATGCCGGCGGTGGCTTGGCCGACGACGGGGAGAAAGGGCTAATATGTCGCCTTTCCAGCGGCAGGAACACCGCATTGCAGACACAGCGCCTGGCGAATGTCGCCAGGGTAACGACCCGGCGCATCGACGTTCAGCGAAGGGCCGAAACCCCTTAGCTCATCACCCGCTCGACCGAATTCACCGCCGAAAGTCCGCGCAGGCCCGCCAGGATATCGCGCAGATGCTTCAGGTCCCACACCTCCACGTCGATCACCATGTCGGTGAAGTCCTCGCGGCGGCCGACCATTTGCAGCTTGTCGATATTGCCCTTGGTCTCGCCGATCAGGCTGGCGATCTTGGCGAGGGAGCCGGGCTCGTTGATTGCGGTCACCTTGATCTGGGCCGGGAAGCGTTCATGCGCGCCTTCATCGATGTCCCAGGTAACATCGATCCAGCGGTCCATATGGTCGAAATAGTCTTTCAGCTTGGGCGAGTGGATCGGGTAGATGGTGATGCCTTCGCCCGGCTCCAGAATGCCGACGATGCGCTCGCCGGGAATGGCACCGCCCGGCGCGAAGCTGATCGGCAATTCGCTGCGCGCGCCGCGTATCGGAACGCCGTTCGCGCCGTTGACGCCATTGGCCGCATGCGCCTCGGGCACGCTGCCGGGCCAGCGGAAGCGCAGATTGGCCACGCGGCGCAGATTGAACCAGCCCTCATCGGAGCGCTTGATCGCCTTGCGCTTGGGCAATTCGGGCAGGGTTTCGCCAGGGAAGACCGCCTTGAAAACCTCCGCCGCCGTAAGTTCGCCGCGCCCGACATGGGCGAGCACATCTTCGAGCGTCTTTTGCGGCAGCCTCGGGAGCGCGCCGGTGATGACCTCGTCGCTATAGGATTTTTCCCGCTGCGTGAAGGTCGCCTTCAGGATGTCGCGCCCGAGATTGCTGTATTGCTTGCGGATCGCCTCGCGCGTTGCCCGCCGGATCGCCGAGCGCGCCTTGCCGGTGACAACGATGTTCTCCCAGGCGGGCGGCGGCGTCTGCGCGTCGGAGGTGATGATGATCACCTCGTCGCCATTCTTCAATTCGCTGATCAGCGGCATGTGGCGGCCGTTCACCTTCGCGCCGACGCAGCTATGCCCCACCTTGGTGTGCACCGCATAGGCGAAGTCGATCGGCGTCGCGCCGCGCGGCAGGGCGATCAGCCGGCCTTTGGGCGTGAAGCAGAACACCTGGTCCTGGAACAGCTCCAGCTTGGTGTGTTCGAGGAACTCCTCCGGATTGTCGCCTTCGAGCAGATTGTCGACCAGCCGGCGCAGCCATTGATAGGGCGTGGCGTCCTCGGTGGCGCCGTTGCGGATCGAGCGGTTCGGCGATACGACGCCGTCCTTATAGATGGCGTGCGCCGCCACGCCGAATTCGGCGATCTCGTCCATCAGCTTGGTGCGGATCTGCAGTTCGACGCGCTGGTGGCCGGGGCCGACGATCGTGGTGTGGATCGACTGGTAGCTGTTATATTTCGGGGTCGAGATATAATCCTTGAACCGCCCCGGCACCGTTCGCCATGTGGTGTGGACGGCCCCGAGCACCCGGTAGCAATCATCGATGCTGTCGACCACAACGCGGAAGCCGTAAATATCGGAGAGCTGTTCGAGCGAAATCTGCCGGTTTTCCATCTTGCGCCAGATGGAATAGGGCTTCTTTTCCCGGTGTCGAGACCTTGCCAGCGATCTTGTGGTCGCTGAGCTTGGCACCCAGCTCTTTCTCGATCGCGTCGATCACGCTGGTATTGCGCTGGCGCAGCATCGCCAATTGCGCCACCAGCGTTTCATAGGCCTGCGGATGCAGCCATTTGAAGGCGAGTTCTTCCAGCTCGTCCTTCATGTCCTGTATGCCCATGCGGCCGGCCAGCGGCGCATAGATGTCCAGCGTTTCCTGCGCGTTGCGGCGGCGGCTTTCGGGCCTTTTGTGCTCCAGCGTACGCATATTGTGCAGCCGGTCCGCCAGCTTGACCAGCAGCACCCGGATGTCGCTGGAAATGGCGATCAGCAGCTTGCGGAAATTTTCGGCCTGCTCGGCGCGCTTGCTGACCAGATTGAGCTTGTCGATCTTGGTCAGGCCCTCGACCAGCGCGCCGATTTCCTTGCCGAACAGCTCGTCGATCTCGGCCTTGGTGGTGTCGGTGTCCTCGATCGTATCGTGCAGCAGCGCCGTGGCGATGGTGGCGTCGTCCAGCTCGAATTCGGTCAGGATCGCCGCGACTTCGAGCGGATGGGAGAAATACGGGTCGCCCGAGGCGCGCTTCTGATGACCATGCGCCCGCATCGCATAGACATAGGCGCGGTTCAGCAGCGCTTCGTCCGCATCCGGATCGTAGCTGAGGACTTTCTCGACCAGTTCATATTGCCGCATCATGACGGGATGCCCTCACCCGCCTCACGCCTGCGGAAGGGGCGAAAGCACCGCCCCTTTCCAGATTTAACGTGAACGGTTGTTTTGGTGCTGATCCGACGGGATGCTCCGTTCCATCCCGCGTAGAAGCTCTTCCTCGGTGATGCGGTCGATCACCAGATCGCTGTGCTCATCGTCGCGTCCCAGCTGCGGGCGGTCGGAAGAGCCGGACAGCAGCGGCACCGCATCGGGCTCGGGCTCGTCCACTTCCACATAGCGCTGCATGGAATGGATGAGGTCTTCCTTCATATCTTCAGGGGAGATCGTGCGCTCGGCGATTTCGCGCAAGCCGACCACCGGATTTTTGTCGTTCTCGCGCTCGATCGTGATAGGCGAGCCGGCGGAGATGGAGCGGGCGCGATGCGCCGCGAGCAACACCAGCTCGAACCGGTTCGGAACCTTATCGACGCAATCTTCAACCGTCACGCGTGCCATGGCGGAGCTGCCCTTCTGTTTGTCAGGGAAAAAAACCTTCTTCTTACTACCGATTTTTTTCTTCTAGTGCAAGCTCCCGAGATTTTCTAAAGGGTAGTGTCAGCGAGAGTGTCGATGATTCTCCCCATGTTTTGGAATCGCAGGCGCGCGAGAAGTTGCGCCGCGTGCAATCCGCTGACGGGGTGGTGCCAATGCGGCGCGACGTCGAGCAGCGGCCGTAGAACGAAGGGGCGCAATTCTGCGTGAGCATGTGGCAGAATCAGGGGAAAGCGTTTATTATCGATCGATTGCGCGGCGCGCTGCGACCAATTTAAGATCAGTCCGTTGTAGTCTATAATGTCGATGTCAAGTGCGCGCGGTCCCCAATGTGGAGTCGAATGCGGCCGCCCTGCCCTTGTTTCGATTTCTTTGATCCTCGAGAGTAAGGCATCCGGCGGCAGCGCAGTCCTGATCGCAGCAGCCGCATTGGTGAAGATGGGTTGGTCAACTGTTCCATAGGGTGAGGTCAGATAAAGGCGTGAACGACGCAGAATGCAAACTCCGGAGCGTTCTAGTTCTCGCAGGGCCTCTAAAATTGTTGTATTAGAATTTCCCCACCGACTGATTACATTTGAGCCTAAACTGATGATAATCATTGCAAACTTCGTGGTAACCAGTAAGTTTTAATTTGGGAATGAGCCCCGTATGCCGGGGAAGTTGCTGGAAGACGTGATTGGCTGGGGCCTTGGTCCCAGGCAGGCGCGCTTCTCAGAAAGGGCCATATGCAAATGAATTTTTATCCCTCGGAACGAATAGCGCTTTTCATTGATGGCGCCAATCTCTACGCGACTGCCAAAGCGTTGGGATTCGACATTGATTACAAGCGGTTGCTCACTTTGTTCCGGTCCAAAGGGCGGCTTCTGCGCGCCCTTTATTATACCGCGCTGGCCGAGGATCAGGAATATTCCTCGATTCGCCCATTGATCGATTGGCTCGATTATAATGGATATACGATGGTCACGAAGCCGACCAAGGAATTCACCGACAGCTCCGGCCGCCGCAAGATCAAAGGCAATATGGACATCGAGCTCACCGTCGATGCCATGGAACTGGCCGAGCACCTGGATCATATCGTGCTGTTTTCTGGCGACGGCGATTTCCGTACCCTCGTCGAGGCGCTGCAGCACAAGGGCAAGCGCGTCAGCGTCATCTCGACAATGAACACGCAACCGCCGATGGTGTCGGATGAATTACGTCGTCAGGCCGACCAGTTCGTCGATCTGTCGGACATGGAAGAATTGGTGTGCCGGACCAGTTCGGATCACCATTCGCGCGGCGAAGGTGGCGGCGGGCGCGGCGGCCAGTCGGCGGCACAATACAGCAACGCCGATTCGGACGATTTCGCCGATGCCTGAGCTTGCGTCCCGGTTCGCTGCCGGCCGCAAGACCCCGGATGCACGCATTTCCGTGTCCGGGTCTTTGCGTTGCAGGCGGCGAACTGTGCCTTGCCGGCTGCCTCGCCCTGCCGGTTTGACGAGGCGCTCCGCTTCCGGGTTGCGTCGAGAAAATGCGACAGAATAAGAAACTAGAGCCGCGCTCCGATTTAATCGGAGCGGAAAAGGCTCCAGCACTTGGGCGCATGGACAGGCTTACGACCGCCGAAGAACCGGGGCGCGACTGTGCCCTTTGCCCCAGGCTTGTAGCCTTTCGCGAGGCAAACCGCGCCGCCTTCCCGGATTGGTTCAACGCCCCTGTCCCATCATTCGGCGCCGATAGCGCCCGCCTGCTGATCGTCGGGCTCGCTCCTGGGCTTCGCGGCGCCAATCGCACGGGCCGTCCGTTCACCGGCGACCACGCCGGCCTGCTTCTCTATGCCACGCTGGCGCGGTTCGGCTTCGCATCCGGCGATTATGGCGCCTCGCCCGACGACGGATTGCACCTCATCGACTGCGCGATCACCAATGCGGTGCGCTGTGTGCCGCCGGCCAACAAACCCGAACCCTCCGAGATCGGCACTTGCCGCCAGTTTCTTGCGCAACGGATTGGTGTTTCGCCCAATTTGAGGGCAATCATTGCACTGGGCCGGATCGCGCACGACACGGTTATTCGCACCCTCGGCCTTAAAATCTCTGCATTTCCATTCGGGCACGGTGCTGTCCACGCATTGCCGGGCAGTGCGGTGGCTCTGTTCGACAGTTATCACTGCTCCCGTTACAACACCAATACAGGCATGTTGACGCAGCAGATGTTCGAAGCCGTCTTCGAAAGCGTCCGAACATATCTTGATTAATCATCGAGCAGCAATGTAGACTAGTTGTCCTTGTCTGGCTTTGGCCCTGGCATTGGGGTCAAATCTTAGCTGATAGGACGGCAAATGCTTGAAATATCGACCGCAAAAGTCGCCCATGTCATTATTCGCGCCCGCGAATATGACGCCAAGGTAGGCACCTGGGAGGATCCGCTAAGCAGCAGCTTTCATGACGAAGGCAACCATACGGTTCTGGAAAATTTCGCTACCGAGTCAACGCGCAGCGAACTGGCCGAATTCATCGGAGGCCTGAATGACGACGAGCAGGCCAGCCTTGTCGCATTGGCAAGGCTTGGGCGCGGCTCCTTTGCCCCGGAAGAACTCGACGACGCGATCGAGACGGCGAAATCGGAACAGGCGAGCAAGACCCAGGACTATCTGATCGGCATTCCGCTGCTCGCCGAATATCTGAAGGACGGCCTGGATAAGCTGGGCTTTTCTGTCGAAGAAGCCGGAGAGTGCATCCCCTAAGGGCAAGCGGACCCGTAGAATTCAGGAAGCCTGCAGCCGTCTTTCCGCAACGCGCGCCAGGATGCTCGCCCCGACCGGCAGGATGGCGTCGTCGAGGATGAAGCCGGAATTGTGCAGCGGCACGGTTCCGGCATGCCCGACCCAGCAATAGCAGCCCGGCACGGCATGCAGCATGTCGGCGAAGTCCTCGCTGCCCATCAGCAGCTTGGGCTCCGTCAGCACATTGGCGTCGCCGACGATATCGCGGCAGGCATCCGCCAGAGCGATCGTCTCGGCCTCGCTGTTCTCCAAGACCGAGAAGGTGTTGCGAAGCTCAAGCGCGATCTCGACCTCGAACGCCGCCGCGATCCCGGCCACGATGGTGCGGATCCGGTGGCGCATCGTCTCCGCGATCTCATCGGAGAAGGTGCGCATCGTGCCGCAAAGAACCGCTTCCTCGGGAATGACATTATAGGCCGAACCCGCATGGAACTGGGTCACGGACAGCACGGCCGCCTGGGTGGGGTCCGTATTGCGGCTGACGATGCTTTGCAGCGCCTCGACCAGCGCCGCGCCGATGACGATCGGGTCGCGCGAAACCTGCGGCATCGCGGCATGGCTGCCGCTTCCCTTGATGCGGATGTCGAAGAAATCTGCGCCCGCCATCGCAATGCCTGGAAAGACGCGCACTTGCCCGGCCTCGGTGTAAGGCGAGTTGTGCAGCGCATAGATTTCGTCGCAGGGGAACCGCTCGAACAGCTTGTCCGCCAGCATGGCGCGCGCCCCGCCGAGCCCTTCTTCGGCAGGCTGAAAAATGAGAACGGCGGTTCCGGCGAAATCGCGATGCTCCGCGAGATAGCGCGCCGCCCCGAGCAGCATGGTGGTATGGCCGTCATGGCCGCAGCCATGGAAGCGCCCCGGGATGGTGGACCGGTACGGCAGGTTGGTCATTTCGTCCATCGGCAGCGCGTCCATGTCGGCGCGCAGGCCGATGCGACGCCCCTCGCCGCGCGTGCCGCGCACGATGCCGACGACGCCGGTCCGGCCGATATTGCGATGGATTTCGACACCCCAGCCTTGCAGCTTCTCGGCGACGATGCTGGACGTGCGCACCTCCTCGAAGCCGATCTCGGGATGGGCGTGAATGTCGTGGCGGATCGCCGTCAGCTCGTCGGCATAGGCGTCGATAGGGGCAAGGGTCGGCATGGATTGGTCCTATTGTGGTCGAGTAAGAGCCAGGAGAAGCCGCGACTAAAAACTCGGCCTCCGCGCCTCAAGCGCAAGGCGCAACCGTCAAGGAAAGAGCCGCGTCGTCTCCCACGCCTCGGCGCTGCCGCCGCCGCGCCGGAAAACGAGGCGGTCATGCAGGCGGAATGGCCGGTCGTGCCAGAATTCCATTTCGACCGGGCTGAGGCGGAACCCGGACCAATAGGCCGGGCGCGGAATCTCGCCGATCACATATCGCGCCGTATAGCGCGCCACGGCGGCTTCGAGGGCAAAGCGTCCTTCGAGCGGCCGGGATTGCTGCGACGCCCAGGCCCCGATCCGGCTGCCGCGCGAACGGGTGCCGAAATAGGCGTTCGCCTCCGCCTCGGTAACGGGCTGCACGGTGCCGCGAACGCGCACTTGCCGCCGCAGGCTCTTCCAGTGAAAACACAAGGCGGCCTTGCCGCTGGACAGCAATTCCCGCCCCTTGGCGCTTTCGTAATTCGTATAGAACACGAACCCCTCCGGACCGGCGTCCTTCAGCAGGACCATGCGTACATTGGGCATTCCGGTTTCGTCGACGGTTGCCAGCGCCATGGCGTTAGGGTCATTGGGTTCTTTGGCTTCGGCATCCGCGAACCAGGCGGCGAACAGCGCAAAAGGCTCGGTTTCCCGCGAAAAGTCGGTGGCCTGGGAGACGCTGTCATAATCGCGATTGGAGGGCGTGCTCATCTCTTACCGTGCGCTAATCGGGATGCTCGCGAGGATAGGCCGGCGCGATCTTAATGTCTCCTTAATCCTGGCATCATGCTCGCTGGAAGAGGAAATCGGACGTACGAAGCCGCGCATCGTTGGAAAATCCGGTCTCATGCCCGCGCCCGGCAGCATGTGGCTGGACGCATGATGTCTTTTGTGTAGGATGCCCGCGATCCTAGCGACTGGAGGAAACGCGTGCTCGAACGTGGACAGCTGATGAACGGCAAGCGAGGCCTGATCATGGGCGTCGCGAACAACCGCTCGATCGCATGGGGCATCGCCAAGAGTGTGGCGTCGCAAGGAGCCTCGCTCGCCTTCACCTATCAGGGTGACGCGATCAAGAAGCGGGTCGAGCCGCTTGCCGCCGAAATCGGCTCCGACATCGTGCTGCCCTGCGACGTGACGGACAAAGCCTCGGTCGATGCGGTGTTCGAAAAGCTTGCGCAGAGTTGGGGAACGCTCGATTTCGTCGTCCACGCCATCGCCTATTCGGACCCGGCCGAACTCGACGGCCGCTATGTCGATACCAGCCAGGAGAATTTCAGCAAATCGCTGCTGATCTCGTGCTATTCCTTTACCGCCATCGCCCAGCGCGCCGAAAAGCTGATGCCGCAGGGTGGCTCGCTTCTCACGCTGACCTATTACGGTGCGGAGAAAGTGATGCCGCATTACAACGTCATGGGTGTGGCGAAGGCGGCGCTTGAGGCGAGCGTGCGCTATCTAGCCGTCGACCTGGGCAGGCAGGGCATCCGGGTAAACGCCATTTCCGCTGGGCCTATCAAAACCTTAGCGGCTTCGGGCATCAGCGATTTTCGCTACATCCTGAAGTGGAACGAGTATAATTCGCCGATGCGGCGCGTCGTTTCGATCGAGGATGTCGGTGGTGCCGGACTCTATCTGCTGTCTGAATTGAGCCGCGGGGTGACCGGCGAAGTGCACCACGTCGATTCCGGCTATCATGTGGTCGGCATGAAAGCGGAAGATGCGCCCGATATTTCCGTCGCGGTGAAAAACGGAGAGTAACGAACATGCATCCAATGCGGCTGATCACCTATGCGCTTCTGACCAGTGTGGTCAGCCTTGTGGCTATGGGCGGCGTCGGGTTCTATGTCGGCTATTCCGCCGGGCGCGGCGATATGAGCGAATTGAAAGCGCTGATCGCCGCCGGCGGCTCGGCTGAAAACGCCGCCGCGCTCGCCGAAGCGCTGAAGCAGCAGCAGAACGTCGCCCAGGCCGCGCCGCCTCCCGCCCCGGCTCCCGCGCCGGAGGTCAATCTTTCGCCCGTGCTGGATGAGATCCGCTCGATGAGCGCGCAGATCGGTAAGCTTGAGAAGAGTGCGTCAGCGACGCCCGCCCCGGCCCCGGCCCCAGCGCCGCAAATCGTCGATCGCATCGTCGAAAAAGTGAAGGAAGACCCTAGAACCAAGCAGGAGCTTCTTTCCGTCAAACAATTGCTCTCAGAAGCGAATGAACAATATCAAAGCTGCAAGCAGAACCTGACCACGCTGGAAGCCAAAGTCGAAGAGGTCAAGAACACGCCTCCCACTCAGGTCGCCCTGGCGCAGCCCGACATTCGCGAGGACGCACAGCCACCGCGCGATCCCGCCTCGGTGGTCCTGTTCGACAATGTGCTGCTGAAGCGCGATCAGAAGAAGGTCTACAATGATGTCGACGTTGCCTTGAGCCTGAATTCCATCGCTTCGCGCTCGGCAAAGCTGGTCGTCAACCAGCAGACGCTCGGCATCGCCTTCGGCGAACGCAAAATCTTCCAGCATCGCGACGTCACCTGCGAACTCGTGCTGATGGAAACCGACCTGGAAGGCGGCAAGGCCCGTTTCAGCATCGCTTGTAAGCGTTAATCCCTCCTATGCCGCTGATTTACTTCCTCCGCCATGGCGAGACGGACTGGAACGCCGCGAAGCGCATCCAAGGCCATCTGGACGCGCCGCTGAACGATAAGGGGCGCGGTCAGGCGGCGCGCAATGGCCGGGTCCTGGCCGAGCTGATCCGTGACGCGGACGCATTCGACTTCGTGTCGAGCCCGCTGGTCCGCGCGAGCGAAACCATGGAGATCGTGCGGCGCGAACTCGGCCTCGATCCCAAGGGCTATCGGACGGATCTGCGTCTGCGCGAATACAATCTGGGCGACTGGCAGGGCTCCCTCTATCCCGACATCGAACGCGATTTCCCCGAATTGATCGCCGAGCGGGACCGGGACCCGTGGAATTTTCGCTATCCTGGTGAAGGCGGCGAAAGCTTCGCGCTCTTATCGGCGCGCGTGCTCGCCTGGCTTGCCGAGATCGACCGTGACACCCTCACCACCTCTCATGGCGGGGTCATGCGCTGCCTGCGGCGGCATTTCCTTAATACCGACGCCGCAGCGACCTTCAAGCTCGACATGCCCCAGGACAAGGTGCTGCGGATCGAGAACGGCGCCATCACCATCCTGTAAACAACCTCGCGCGCCCCGCATCGAACCGAAAAGTGCGCAGCGGTTTTCGGACAAATCCGATGCGCAAACAAATAATCAGGGCGACCGAGCCAATTCCGAATAAAGGGCCGTCGCTCTGAGCGCGCGGGCGTCAGAACACGGCAACGCGGTAGCCGACGCGCGGGAAATGCACCGTCACGCGGCCGCATTCAGGCTGCTCGCGGGAGATGGCGATCGCCTGCATGCCCACCGCGCGCACGATGCCGGCGATCGGCCTTTCGCCGCTGTCCGTGAGGGGCGCAACCGTCACCGACATGCCCGGTCGTAGCCCCTGCGGATCGAGCGGATCGTGCATTTCCGGTGTTTCCGGCTCCGCAGCCTTTGCCACTGCCAGCGCTTCGGCCGTGCTCATTGGCGAGGAGGAGCCATGGCCGATGGCCACCATGCGTTCGGCCCAGGCGTTAAGCAGCGGAAATTCCGCTAAAAACGCATCCGCGTTGGCATAGCGCGCCTTCATAAACCAGAGCAGATACCACACAAGAAGATCGGGCATTCCCGGTTCGTCACCCAGAATATAGCGCCGCCCGCTGGAAAGCCGTTCCTCCACCCAGCCGAGTTGCGCGCGCCATTGAGCCAGCGTGTGCGGCATGTCCGCCGCCTCCTTGGCGATGTCGCCCTGCGAGCCGAGATACAGCCGTGTACGGTCGGCCAGAAGCGCGGGCGGCACACTATCGGCGAGCGGGGCGAAGGCGATACGGAACACGGTCTCGAACATCGGCCCGTCCGTCCATCGCGACAGCCCGAATGGAATTCCGAACCCCTGGTTGGGGAAAAGGCTTGGGCTCGGCGCGCGCCGCTCCAATTCGCGCAGGATGCATTGCGTGTCGCAATAGATATCGGCGCCGATCTGCATCACCGGAATGCGGCGGTACCCGCCCGTCATGATGAACAGCTCGGGGCGGTCGGGCAGCCGGTTCTCTTCCACTGAGCGCCAGCTCAGCGACTTGAGGCCGAGCGCAGTGCGCACCTTTTCGGCCACCGGCGACTGAGGATAGTGATGGAGGATGATTTCGGTCATGGCTTCCCTATGAGACGAACGTTCCGCGGATCGGAAACTTGTTCTGAATGACAAATTGATGCCGTCGAGCAGCGCCAGACGCGCCGGCCCGGCGGACGGCCACGCCGACGGCAGGTTCCCTCACTATGGCGGCGGCGTGCCGCCGCGTCCACATCCGCCTTATGGGGAGGCGGCAACATACGGATAACGCACCCGGAAACGCGCTGCCCATGGAGGCGGGCATCGGCGGCATCGAAGGCACTTGAGAAACGCGCCGCAACCGCTAATCTGCCGCTGTTCGCCTCCACACCCGAACCGCTGACGAGGACGCATGACGACATCCCGGCCAGCCATCACGATGCACCACATCGCCGCGCAGACCGGCCTCAACCGCATGGGTGAGAAGCGGCGCGACCGGCCATGGCTCGATGCCTTGCGCCTCTCTCCCGAGGCCCGTTACATCCTGCTCATCGACCTGAAATTCGCCATCACCTCCGCGCCCGACCGGACCGATACCCGCTTGCGGCTGTTCGCGGCGCCTCAGCTTGCCGACATGCCGGTCGATCTCGCCGGCGCGTATTTCCTCGGGATCGGCGAGGATGGCGCGCCGCTCTTCGCGCTGTCCCTGTCGCCGCCCGATGCGGCCCGGCTTCCCGGCGGCGGCGAGGCATTCGGCCCCCTCGTCGATCTGCGCACCCTCGCGCTTGGCGCCGACATACCGGGCGCGGAGCTCTCTATCGCCGGCCAGGCCCGCAGCCTCGCCGCCTGGCACGCCACGCAGCGATGCTGCGGACGCTGCGGCGGCCGCACCGAAGCCCGCGACGGCGGCTGGCGCAGCGATTGCTGGTCCTGCGGGCAAATGCATTTCCCGCGCTCCGATCCCGCTGTCATCATGCTGATCACGCATCAGGAGCGCTGCCTGATGGGGCACGAGCCGCGCTTTGTCGAGAACATGTATTCGGTACTGGCCGGCTTCGTCGAAGCGGGCGACGACATCGAGACCGCCGTACGCCGCGAAATCATGGAGGAGGCGGGCGTGCCGGTCGGGCGCGTCGACTATGTGGCGAGCCAGCCCTGGCCCTTCCCGCATTCGCTCATGATCGGCTGCTGGGGCGAGGCGCTGAGCGACCGGCTCAATCTCGACCCGGTCGAACTCCCCGAAGCGCGCTGGTTCGGCCGCGAGGAAGTGCGCCTGATGCTCGACCGCGCGCATCCGCTCGGCCATTTCGTGCCGCCGCCGCTGTCGATCTCGCACACGCTGATCCGCGCCTTCGCCGAGGGCGCGCTCGGTTGACGCGGTTGCCTTTAGCGCTTGCCCCGCATCTGAGGCCGACGCCCGCTTTCGCCTGAGCTTGTGTAAAAAGACCGGATCATGGCAGCGTGGAGGTCGAACATCCTCATGCAACTCTCGTTCTACGCCAGTCAAATTGTTTGCGCGGCTTGAAGCTATTCATCGAATCGCTTTAAATTCGCCGTCGCTTTGTCTTTTTCACCGCATAATGTCGGATCATGGCCGTCGAGGGCTGCATCTTTCGGCAATTTGCATGAGGATGCCCATTATCGCGTTTTTTCGACGACAGGAGCGTGGCATGGCTCGTTTAACCGCCATCTCTTGGAAATTCGGTCTCGCTGTTACGGCCTCGGCTTTGCAATTAGGGCAATTGCCCGCGCTGGCTGACGACCGATCTGCTCCGCAAGGCGAAATACGACCGCAGCCGCTTGAGCCGGAAGCGGTGCCCGTTACTCTGCTCCCACCAGCCAGCGATACCGCAGTGGCTTCGTGGCGTCAGTGGCAGGTGGACGGGGCACCCACGAATAAGGTGCGACCGGCCGCGAATGCCGCAATCGCTCAGCCGCGTCCGGAGCAGTTGGAAGTGGCACCCATTATGGCGCAGCCAGCCGAGGACGCCGCAATCGTTCAGCCGCGCGCGGAGCCAGAGAAAATCCCGGAGGAAGCAACCCGCGTCGAGACGCCTGTGTTACCTGGACGGCGCCCACCGACAGTCGCCAATGCAATGATTGCTTCGCCGCGCCCGGAACCGGCGAAAGCGCAGAATGATGAAACGTTGGCCGCGATCCCCTCGTTGCCTAAGCGCTCCCCCTTTCGCCAAACCGCTTTTAAAAGTGAGATCGTAACGGAGCCCGCCGCCTTACGGCAACAGCCCCCCGAACCGGCACCGGCAAAAGGCAACGCGGCCAGTCGCTTCCTCGCCAACCTCTGGCCGAGCAATAAGGGAGCAAGCACGCCAGTTTCGTCGACAGGCGAAGGTAGCCCCTCTTCGGCCGGCGACGGCCAGCTCGGTCAGGCGGAAACCGGCGCAAAGAGCGACACGCCCCCAATCAAACGTTTCCTGGACGGAATCCAATTCTGGAAAAACTGAAAGGGGTAGGCGCTCGGTCGTCTCATTCAGCGAACGAGCGCGCTACCGCTGGACGCGATGCGACTTGGCATGCGTCGGTGTTACCTCTGTTTGCGCCCGTGCCCCGGAAAATGAGCACGCAGGCTGCAAAGGACCGCTTCCACCCGCATTGCCGCCGTATCCGCCCACGAAACCCTTGCGCCTCTTACCAACCCGCGCGATAAGCCGCCCCGGAGGCCTATTCCCATGAAACTCGAAAAACGCGTATTTTCCGGTATTCAGCCGACCGGCAATCTGCATCTGGGCAATTATCTCGGCGCGATCGTGAAGTTCGTCGAGCTGCAGAAGGAGGCGCCGTGCCTGTTCTGCGTGGTGGACATGCACGCCATCACCGTCTGGCAGGAGCCCGATCAGCTGGTGCACAACACGCGGGAGGTGACGGCGGCCTATCTCGCCGCCGGCATCGACGCGGAAAAACAGATCATCTTCAATCAGAGCCAGGTGTCTGGCCATGCCGAGCTGGCCTGGATCTTCAATTGCGTCGCGCGCATGGGCTGGCTGAGCCGGATGACCCAGTTCAAGGAAAAGGCCGGCCAGGACCGCGAGAACGCCTCGGTCGGGCTGTTCGCTTATCCATGTCTGATGGCGGCGGACATTCTGCTTTACCGCGCCACCCATGTACCCGTCGGCGACGACCAGAAGCAGCATCTGGAGCTGGCCCGCGACATCGCGGGCAAATTCAATAATGATTTTGCCGAAAGCGCCGCCGCGAAAGGCTTTCCTGATGGCTTTTTCCCGCTGCCCGAGCCGCTGATCGAGGGTCCGGCGACGCGGGTCATGTCGCTGCGCGACGGCACCAAGAAGATGAGCAAATCCGACCCGTCCGACCTGTCGCGCATCAATCTTACCGACGGTGCGGACGAGATCGCCAAGAAGATCAAGAAGGCCAAGACGGATCCCGAACCCTTGCCCAGCGAACCGGACGGTCTGAAGGCTCGCCCGGAAGCGGATAATCTGGTCGGCATCTATGCCGCGCTGATGAACATCGACAAGGCATCGGTGCTGACGGAGTTCGGCGGCGCGCAATTCTCCAAGTTCAAGGCCGCGCTTGTGGATCTCGCAGTCGAAAAGCTCGGTCCGATCGGCTCGAACATGGCCCGGATTTGCGATGATCGCGCCTATGTCGATCAGGTGCTCAAGAGCGGCGCCGAACGGGCCAGGGCGATTGCGTCGCCCCATTTGCGTAAGGTCAAAGACATAGTAGGATTTCTTCAGAGCTGAGCAATTCGACCGATACCCGAGAGGCGAGCATGTCCAAACGCCCGCTGCGCAAGATTTTCCACGAAGGGCATAAGCGCAAGCTTTTGGTCGTCGTCGATGAATCGCCTGAAACGGAAATGGCGCTCGCCTATGCGGTGCGGCGGGCGCGCCGCACCGGTGGCGGCATTGCGCTGCTCTATGTCATCGAGCCGGCCGATTTCCAGCACTGGATCGGCGTCGAGGACGCCTATCGCGAGGAGTCCCAGGCCAAGGCCAAGGCGGTGTTTCGCCTCTATGGCCGCAAGTTGAAGCTCTGGGGCTATGAGGACATGGCGCCGGAGGAGATCGTGCTCGAGGGGGTCAAATCCGATCAGATCAGCGCGCTGATCCGGGATGATGCGCAGATCGGCATTCTCGTTCTCGGCGCCTCGGTCGATGCCGAAGGTCCTGGACCGCTGGTGTCCTCGCTCGCCGGGGGCAAGAATGCCGGCAGTTTCCCCATTCCGATCACGGTCGTGCCTGGAGGGCTGACGCTGGAAGAAATCGAGGCGCTCGCCTGACGCTTTCACCCCGCAGGAAGGTTTGCCCCTTGAACTGGCTAGCCTTGCGCCCTTACTATCAAACTATATTCTAAACTGCTTTTGGCAGAGCGGGTATAGCCGGCCTATGACGCGGGCGGCCCGTATGAAAGGTATCCCATGTTCATCCAGACGGAAGCGACGCCCAATCCCGCGACGCTGAAATTCATTCCCGGCGACACCGTGCTGCCCTCAGGCACGCGCGACTTCCGCGATGCCGAAACCGCGGGGCACGCCTCGCCGCTTGCCGCGCGCCTGTTCGCCGTGGAAGGCGTCACCGGCGTCTTCCTCGGGAGCGATTTCATTTCCGTGACCAAGAGCAGCGGCGAGTGGCAGCATCTCAAGCCGGCGCTGCTCGGGGCGATCATGGAACATTATCTCTCTGGCGCCCCGGCCGTCACCGACAAGCCCGAAGGCGATGGCCACACCGACGGCGCCGAAGCCGGGGAAGATGGCGAGATCGTCCAGACCATCAAGGAGTTGCTCGACACCCGCGTCCGCCCGGCCGTCGCGCAGGATGGCGGCGATATCGTATTTCACGGCTATGAAGGAGGCGTTGTCTTCCTGCATATGCGCGGCGCCTGCGCCGGCTGCCCGTCCTCGACGGCCACGCTGCGGCACGGCATCGAAAATCTGCTGCGCCATTTCATTCCCGAAGTTCAGGAAGTGCGGGCGGTATAGGCCAGCGTTCTCCGGACCACCAGGACCGAGGTGACCATGGCCGAGCCGATATCCAGCGAAGCGCTCGATCAGATCTTCCTGAACGCGCGCACGCATAATCGCTGGCTCGACAAGCCGGTCACCGAGGCCCAATTGCGCCGCTTGGTTGAAATCGTGCAGATCGGACCGACGAGCGCCAATATCCTGCCGGCCCGTTTTCTATTCGTGCAGTCGGAAGCGGCAAAGCGCCGGCTTGAGCCTCTGCTGGACGAAGGCAATCGCGCCAAGACGATGCAGGCGCCGGTCTGCGCCATTATCGGCTATGATTTGCGCTTTTACGAGCAGTTGGCGAAGACGTTCCCGCACAATCCGGGTGCGCGCGGCTGGTTCGAGGGCAACGAGCCGAAAGTCCAGGATGCCGCATTCCGCAACAGCAGCCTTCAGGGCGCCTATCTGATCATCGCCGCGCGGGCGCTGGGCCTCGACACGGGGCCGATGTCCGGCTTCGACAATGCCGGGGTCGACCGCGAATTCTTCCCTGAGGGCAACGTCAAATCGAATTTCCTGTGTACGCTCGGTTATGGAGACGCGTCCTCATCGATGCCGCGCCTGCCCAGGCTGAGCTTCGACGAAATCGCCAAGGTGGTTTGAGGGCCACGGGCGCCGCTCTGCATGTTAAGACGATGGCAGATAACATTCGGCGCGAGCTTTGCGGCACATGCATTTTCGCCGCGAATGCACTAAATTCCACCCCATGACGGTCCTCGCATTCGACACCAGTCTGACGGCATGTTCCGCGGCGATTTTGCCGAGCGGCGCAGGCGTCGCCATCCAACGTTTCGCGCCCATGGAGCGCGGCCACGCCGAGGCATTATTCCCGATGATCGAAGCGGTGATGGCGGATGCCGGCTGCGCCTTCGGCGATCTGGCCAAGCTCGCGGTGACGGTGGGGCCGGGCAGCTTCACCGGCATCCGCGCCGGCGTCGCTGCCGCGCGCGGCCTGGCGCTCGCGGCAAACCTGCCGGTGGTTGCGGCGACCAGCCTTGAGGTGATGGCGCGCGGCGTGGTCAGGCAGACAGGCCCGGCGGAGCGGTCGAACGGTTTCATCATCGCGCATGACGCACGCCGCGAGGAATTTTATGTCCAGCGCTTCACCGTCGAAGGCCGGCCGTTGTCGCCGCCTGCGCTGTGCGGGCTGACCGAAGCCGCCGCGCTTTCGGACGACGTGTCCTTCCTGGCGGGGAGCGGCGCGGCCGCAATTGCCGCCGAACTCCTGCGCCAGGGCCGGGATGTGCGCGCCGCCTTCGCCGGTCTGCTGCCCGAAGCGCGCGACCTGGCCGATATCGCCGTAACGAGACCACCCGAATCGCGTGCCGTCGCGCCCCTCTATCTGCGCGCCCCCGACGCGAAACCGCAAACGGACAAAAGCCTTGTCCGCGCCCGGTGAAAGTCCAGAACTCAGGATCGTGCCGTTTGTCGCCAAGGACGCGAAAGCGCTGGCTGCGCTGCATGGCCGTTGTTTTCCCCGTCCCTGGAAAGCCGAAGATTTCAGGCGCTATGCGGATATGTCATCCTATCCGGGACTGCTGGCCTGGATCGGCCCGCAGCTGGTGGGCTTCGTCATCGTCAGCATTGCCGGGGACGAGGCGGAAATCCTCACCTTGGGAACCGACAGCGCCGTCCGGCGGCAGGGCATTGCATCGGCGCTGCTCACCCGGATGATGGAGAACGTCGCCGATCTGGGCGCGGCGGTCATCTTCCTTGAGGTGGGCATCGCCAATGAAGGCGCCCGCGCACTGTACGAGCGCCATGACTTCGTATCCGAAGGTCTGCGCAAAGGCTATTACGACATGCCCGACGGCCCGCAGGATGCGGTGATCATGAAGCGCACCCTTCAATCTCCATGAGTGAGCGTCGCCCCTGTCTGGACACGGGCGGAGAAGCAACCTATCGTCGCCTGCAACCGAAGCCTCGACGCGGCAACCGAGCGCGATGCCAAAGCTCAAAGACCAGCTATCCAAAATCGAACTGCTTTGCGCCGACCGCGGCATGCGCATGACCGTGCAGCGCAGCATCATCGCGCAGGTGCTGTCGGCCGCGACCGACCATCCCGATGTCGAGGAGGTCTATCATCGCGCGCATCAGGTCGATAACCGGATTTCCCTCTCCACCGTCTACCGCACCGTCAGGCTGTTCGAGAATGCCGGCATCATCGACCGGCATGATTTCGGCGACACCGGACGGGCGCGCTACGAGCGTGCGAAAAGCGAGCACCACGATCACCTCATCGACACCGAAACCGGCAGGGTCATCGAATTCAAGAATGAGGAGATCGAGAAGCTGCAGGAACGCGTCGCCCGCGAACTGGGCTACGAGCTGGTCGGCCATCGGCTTGAGCTATACGGACGCCCCCTGCGCGACCGCTGACCAAGCGAGAGGTGGACCCCGCCGGACGAAGCAGAGAGCCGGTGCCGAAAGTCTGATCGGCTGAGATGCGAGTGGCGGTGGGGTTTTCTGTCACCCCGGACGACGCGAAGCGGAGATCCGGGGCCCAATCCCATGATTGCTCGGGATTAAGATGCGGTGAGGGCATTAGGCCCCGGCGCTTTAGCCGGGGGCGACAATGAGTCCACAAAGAATAGAGCGTTTTCCCGCAAAGTGGACGCCGGTTTGCGTCGAGAAAATGCAACAAAACAAAGAATTAGAGCCGCGCTCCGATTCAATCGGAACGGAAAAGGCTCTAAACTCCAGCCTTAAATCAGCAGCAGCCCCATGCGCATCGCCTTGGCGACGGCCTCCGTCCGGCCGGTGGCGTCCAGCTTTGCGATGATCGAGGCGACGTGGAATTTCACCGTGTGCGGCGTGATGCCCAGGGACCGGGCGATCACCTTGTTCGACGCCCCCTCGGCCAGCACCGCCAGCACCTGCAATTCCCGCTCTGTCAGCTCGATCGGCGAGAACTCGTCGTCGGCCTCCGCAAGCCCGTCCGAGCCGGAACGGGGGACGAGTTGACCGCGCGCATCTTCGCCGACGACGGTCAAGCCGTGCGCCACCGCCCGGATGGCAGCGCCGAGAGCATCAGCGCCCGCATTTTCCGAGAGCACGGCCGCCGCTCCCGCCCGCAGCATGCCGAGCGCATCGCCGCCGCTACTGAACACCAGGACGGGCGCGCCGCCATCCAAGACCGCTACACCATCCGTAATTCGCAAATCCGGGCGCGGATCGTCCCGGGCGGCGATGTGCAGCCCGGGATCGCCCGCGATCATGTGGCGAACGCGGCCTTCCAGCTCCGCATCGTCGATGGACAGCGCGACCGTGATCTCCAATTTCATCTCATCGCCCGTCATGATCGCGTGATGTTACGGCGCCGGATTCGCCCCGATCGTGACCTTGGCGCTCGTCATCTGCCCGGCGCGCAGGATTTTCAGCTCGACCGCCTTGTCCACGGAATCGGGGGACAGGCGCGCGAACAGGCTGCGCAGATCGGCGACCGGCTCGCCGTCGAAGGCCACGATGATGTCACCGAGCAGAACGCCTGCGGTCTGCGCAGGTCCGCCCGCCTCCAGCCCGACGACCATAGTCGCCCGGCGGTCGGCCAATGCGGCCACACCTGCCGATGCGTCGTCGAGACGCACCGGGTGCAGCCCGACCCCCAGATAGCCGCGCCGGATGCGCCCATCGGCCATCAGCTTCGGCGCGACGCGCTCGATGGTGGCCATCGGGATGACCAGGGGTCTGCGGCGGGGGCCGAATACGGCCATGCCGAGCACATGGCCTTCCGCGTCGAGCACCAGACCGCCTTCGGCATGCCGGTCGAGGCGCATATCCAGGCGGATCAGCCGGTCGATGCGGCCGCCGCGGCGGCTTTGCCAGGCTTCGCCCGCCGCCGACACGCAGCCGAGATTGGCCGTCGTGCCATGCCGGCCGCGCCCGAGCGCCAGCACCATCTGGCCGATACCCGCAACATCGCCAGCAATGATCGACGCTGGCGCCGTTACATCTTCATCAAGGCGCAGGAGAGCGATGTCGGTGCTGGGGTCGCGGCCGACGATCTGAGCTTGCGTCGAGCGGCCGCCCGCGACGACGACGGAGATCTCATCGTCCGCCTCCAGGGCCTCGCTGGCGGTCACGACCAGTCCCGGTTTCCAGACGAACCCGCTGGCGACCGGGCGTCGGTGCGAGCGGACGCTGACGACCGCGTCGGCCATGCCTCCGGCGAGCTGCTGGAGTTGATGGGACAAAGCGAGGAGAGGATTGGCGTTCGGTTCTGACATTGGCAAACTCCGCATGATGTGTTTGCACATATCTGCGATGTCCTACGCGCTTTTCCTACTCCCCAGTCGGGCAGGGATCATGCGATCTCGAATTTCGAGACCATGCCGCCGTCGAGCGTGAACACATGCTTCACCATCTCGTCGAGCAGCACCGCGCCTCGCATGTCGCGCACCAGCTGATGCACGTCGACCATGACCCGCTCGCCCTGCACCTCGAACCGCGCCGGCTCCACATGCGGATCGATCATTTGCCATTGCCGGGTCCAATAGGCCCGCACCGCATCATGACCGTGCACGTTGCCGCCCTCCATGCCATTGGCCCAAATCACATCCGGGCGCATGCCGCGCAGCGCGCCGTCTATGTCGCGGGCATTGAACGCACGGTAGAGGGGGCTGAGGACGTCATGCTCATTCGGCATAGGGCTGCTCCTGCTTTGCGGTTGACAGGCTTTCATTCCAAGACCCACCCTGTTTTAAACGACACCGGCATCATTGGCGAGGTACCCTTCATGGAGAAGCCCAAAGCCACCGCTGCGATCATAGGCGCGGGCGACTATATCGGCGCCGCTGTAGCCGGGCGATTTGCGGCAGGCGGATTTCATGTCTATGCCGGCAGGCGCAACGGCGATCAGCTTCAGCCGCTCCGCGACGAGATCGCGGCGGCGGGCGGCATCGCCACCGGCCGTTCGCTGGATGCCCGCAAGGAAGACGACATTGCGGCGTTCTTGAGCGAAGCCGACGCGATCGCGCCCCTGGAGGTCTGCCTGTTCAATATCGGCGGCAATGTCAACGCGCCGATCCTGGACACCACCGAGCGCGTCTTCCGCAAGGTGTGGGAGATGGCCTGCTATGCCGGCTTCCTCACCGGCCGCGAGGCGGCCCGCCATATGGTACCGCGCGGGGGCGGATCGATCTTCTTTACCGGCGCGACGGCTAGCATGCGCGGCGGCAAGGGCTTTGCCGCCTTCGCCAGCGCCAAGGCCGGCCTGCGCGCGGTGGCGCAGAGCATGGCGCGCGAGCTCGGGCCGAAAAACATCCATGTCGCCCATCTCGTCATCGATGCCGGCGTCGATACCGCCTGGGTGCGGGAGCGCCGGGGCGTCGGCGCGGTGGACCTGCCGCCCGACACGCTGATGAGCCCGTCCTCCATCGCGGAAACCTATTGGCAGCTGCATCGCCAGCCCCGCGATGCCTGGACGTTCGAGCTGGACATGCGTCCCTATGGAGAGAGCTGGTAGTCATGACCCAGGTTGAATTCCATTTCGATTTCGGCAGTCCGAACTGCTATTTCGCCCACCGCGTCATCCCCGCGATCAAGCAGCGCACCCTCGTTCGCTTCACCTATCTGCCGGTGCTGCTGGGCGGCATCTTCAAGGCGACCAACAATGTCTCGCCGATGGTCTCCAACCAGGGCATCCCGAACAAAGCCGCCTATCAGGAGCTGGAGACCGCCCGCTTCATCCGCGCCCACGGCATTACCTTCAAGTGGAATCCATATTTCCCGGTTAATACCTTGCAGATCATGCGCGGCGCCATCGTCGCCGACGACGAAGGCTACCTGCCCGCCTATGTCGAGGCGATGTTCCATTGCATGTGGGAAGACCCCAAAAAGATGGATGATCCCGAAACGATCGTCGCGGCACTCGATGCCGCGGATTTCGACGGCGCCCATCTGCTTGCGCGCACCCAGGAGCCGGCGGTCAAGTCGAGGCTCGTGGCGAACACCGAGCGGTCGGTGGCGCGCGGCGCGTTCGGCGCGCCCACCTTTTTCGTCGGCGACGAGATGTTCTTCGGCAAGGATCGTTTGCCGGATGTGGAAGACGCAATCCGCCAATCGGCGCGCTGATTGCCACCGTTTTCTGCCGGGCGATCTGGCAAGGTCCGTTGCGCATTGGCGCATTCGACCTTACTTGTGCTGGGGGAAATACGAAATCTCAGGTGATTCATGAGCATAGATGCAGCCGGCACGAAGTCCACGGCCAGCCCTCCGCGAACCCATCCGCACCACGCTCCGGCGGCGTTCGATCTCACAATCAACGGAAGTCCTTACAGCGTGAGCGTCGACGTGCGCACCTCGCTGCTCGATCTGCTGCGCGAGCATCTGCATCTGACGGGCTCCAAGAAGGGCTGCGACCACGGCCAGTGCGGCGCCTGCACGGTGCTGGTGAACGGGCGGCGCATCAATGCCTGCCTGACGCTGGCGGTGATGCATCGGGGCGACGACATCGTCACCATCGAGGGCATCGGCACCCCGGACAATCTTCATCCGCTGCAAACCGCCTTCCTGCGGCACGACGCTTTTCAATGCGGCTATTGCACCCCCGGCCAGATCTGCTCGGCCGTCGGCATGATCGAGGAGGCGCGGCAAGGCTGGTCCAGCCATGTCAGCGAGACGCTTGGCGGCGATGTCGTTCTGAGTGACGCGGAAATCTCCGAGCGGATGAGCGGCAATATCTGCCGCTGCTCGGCCTATCCGAACATTGTCGACGCGATCCGCGACGTAACCGGAGAATCGGCATGAAAAGCTTCGATTACGTCAGCGCCGAAACGCCGGAAGCCGCCATCATGCAGGCCGGCGGCCCTTCGACGAAATACATCGCCGGCGGCACCAACCTCATCGACCTGATGAAGCTGCAGGTCGAAACGCCGGACAGGCTCGTCGATATCAGCCGCTTAAACCTGTCTGAGATCGCCAGCACCGATGCGGGCGGGCTGTCGATCGGCGCGCTGGTGCTCAACAGCGATCTGGCCGCCGACGAGCGCGTGCGCAGCGCCTATCCGGTGCTGTCGCGCGCCCTGCTGGCGGGGGCGTCGCCCCAGCTCAGGAACAAAGCGACGACGGGCGGCAATCTGCTCCAGCGGACCCGCTGCAATTATTTCTATGACACGGCATCTCCCTGCAACAAACGCGAGCCCGGCACCGGATGCGCGGCGCTGGGCGGCTATACCCGCAATCACGCCATCCTCGGCACCAGCGAGCATTGCATCGCCACGCACCCCTCCGACATGGCCGTCGCCATGCGTGCGCTGGATGCGACCATCGTCACGCTGAAGGCGGGCGGGGCCGGACGCCGCATCGCCATCGGCGAATTCTACCGGCTTCCAGGCAAGACGCCGCATATCGAGACGGTGCTCGAGCCGGGCGAGCTGATCACCCATATCGAGCTGCCGCCGCCGCCCAAGGGCAAGCAGATCTATCGCAAGGTCCGCGACCGCGCCTCCTATGCCTTCGCGCTCGTCTCCGTCGCCGGCATCGTCTCCGTCGAAAACGGCAGCATCGCCTCGGCGGCGCTCGCCTTAGGCGGCCTCGGCTCCCAGCCCTGGCGCAACCGCGACGCGGAGGCCGTGCTGGTCGGCCAGGCGCCCTCGACGGCCGTGTTCGAGGCGGCGGCCGACGCGCTGCTCGCCGACGCCCAAGGCTTCGGCGACAATGATTTCAAAATCCCGCTCACCCGGCGCACGCTCATTGCCTGCCTGCGCGAACTGACGATCGGAGAGGCCGCATGAGCGAGCCCAACAACAGCCTGACGATGAATAAAGCCGTGGAGCGCGACCTGCTCGATCGGGGCAAGCAGGGCGTGCTCGGCAAGCCGCTCGACCGCGTCGACGGCCCGGCGAAGGTAGCCGGCCAGGCGCGCTATGCCTATGAAGAGCCGGTGGAGAACGTGGCTTACGGCACGGTGCTCACCGCCGAGATCGGCCGGGGCCGCATCACCAAAATCGACGCGGACGCCGCCCGCGCCGCGCCCGGCGTGCTCGCCATCATCCTCGATCATCCGCTGATGCCCGCCGATAGCGCCATGCAGGAAGCGCTGCCGCGCGCCGCCATGCCGGAAATCGAAAATTACGGCCAGCCCATCGGCATCCTCGTCGCTGAGAGTTTTGAGGCGGCGCGGTCGGCGGCCAGCCTGCTGCGCGTCGAATATGCGCGCGAAGCGGGGCGCTTCGGCATGACTGAGGATGCAGAGTTCGAGCATGACGTCGATACCGCCATGGTCCCGAACCAGCATCGCGGCGACTTGGACGCCGCCTTTACCGGAAGCGCGGTGAAGCTGGATCACGTCTACACGACGCCGCATCATTTTCCCCATGCGCTGGAGCCACATGCGACGATTGCAAGCTGGCAGGATGGCAAGCTCGAAATCCGCTCAAGCCTGCAATTGCTGAAATGGGCGCAAGGGGCGATCGCCCTGTCGCTCGAACTCGACCCGTCCGACGTCCGCGTTCTCGCCCCCTTCATCGGCGGCGGCTTTGGCGGCAAAACCGGCGTCGGACCGGAGGTGATCCTCGCCGCCATCGCGGCACGCGAGATCGGCCGCCCGGTCAAGGTGGCGCTGACGCGGCGGCAGACCGCGCATGTGGTGCATCGCCGATCCGAAACGCGCCAGCGCCTGCGCATCGGCTGCACCGCCGAGGGCGACATTCTGGCCATCGGGCATGAGAGCTTTGTCTCGCAGAAGGACGGCCGCAGCTTCGTCGAGCCGGTTTCCATCGGCTCCTTCGCGCTCTATGCCGGCGCGGCGCGGCGCTTCTCGCAAAGCGTCGTGCGTCTCGACCTGCCGATGACGAGCGCGGTGCGCGCACCCGGTGAGGCGGTCGGAACGCTGGCGCTGGAGACGGCGATGGATGAGATGGCGGAGCAGCTCGGCCTCGATCCGATCGATTTCCGCAAGCAAAACGAGCCGACGCGCGATCCGCTGCGCGACGTGCCCTTCTCCACCCGCCGGCTGGTCGACTGCTATGACGAGGGCGCGCGCCGTTTCGGCTGGGAGCGCCGCAATCCGGCTCCCGGTGAGACGCGCGAAGGCGAATGGCTCATCGGCTTGGGCATGGCCGCCGCCATACGGGGCAATCTGCTCATCGAATCGCAGGCGCGAGTGCGGCTGACCGCCGAGGGACGCGCCATCGTCGAGACCGACATGACCGATATCGGCACCGGCACCTACACCATCCTGGCGCAGGTCGCCGGCGAGATGCTCGGGCTGCCGCTGACCCATATCGAGGTGCGGCTGGGCGACACCGACCTGCCGTCCGGGCCCGGCTCCGGCGGCTCGTTCGGCGCTGCGGGCAGCGGCTCGGCGGTGGCGCTGGCCTGCCAGGAGCTTATCGGCCTGCTGGCCAGGAAGATGGACGCCAAGCCCGACGAGTTGACGCTCCAGGACGGCATCGCCACGGCGCGCAACCGGCGCCTGCCGCTCGCCGAACTGCTCGGCGGCGAGCCGCTGCAAGCGCTCGGCACCATCAACCAGGGCAAAAATGCGCAATCGGTCTATCAGGCCGCCTATGGGGCGCATTTCGCCGAGGTGGCGGTGAACGCGGTCACGGGCGAGGCGCGGGTGCGGCGGCTGCTCGGCGTCTTCGATTGCGGCCGCATCCTCAACGCGAAAACCGCGCGCAGCCAGGCGGTCGGCGGCATGATCTGGGGACTCAGCTACGCGCTGCATGAGGAGGCGGTGGTGGATCGCCGCACCGGCGCCTTCGTCACCCGCGACTTGGCCGAATATCATGTGCCGGTCAATGCCGACGTGCCCGCGATCGAGTGCCACTTCATCGAGGAGCCCGACCACTACGCCAACCCGATCGGCGCCAAGGGCATTGGCGAATTGGGCATCAGCGGCTCCGGCGCCGCCGTGGTCAACGCCATCTACAACGCCTGCGGCGTGCGCATCCGCGACTTCCCGGTGACGCTGGACAAGCTGCTGCCGGGCTTGCCGCCGGTTTGACCCTGGTCTCGCGGTAACAGGCTGCTGAATTTAGAGCAAAATCATTTTTGATGGAGACGCCTTCCCGAAATCCCCGCGTAGGCATCGCACAAGCCGTGACCGCAGATACCACAGCAGATGCGGAGGATTTCCCGCCGGCTGCGTGTTCCGGTGAGAGACCTGCCCGCAGCAAGCCCCTCGATCATGAGCCGCGCGAGGGACTGGCGCCCTCCTTGAGCGCTTCGGAGATGGCCTCGTCTTCGGAGGCGATCCGGGCCTTGAAGCCCTGCCGTTTGGAAGCGATGAACGTGTACATCACCGGCAACACGAACAGCGTGAACAGCGTGCCGATGCTCATGCCGAAGACGATCACGACCGCGAGCGAGAACCGGCTCGCGGCTCCCGCTCCACTGGCGATCAGCAGCGGCACCAGGCCCATCACCATAGCTGCGGTGGTCATCAGGATCGGCCGTAATCTGAGGCTCGCGGCGGCTTCGATGGCGGCACGGCGGTCGAGTTCGTCCTCCTCCTGCCGCTCGCGTGCGACCTCGCACATCAGGATACCGTGCTTGGTGATCAGGCCGATCAGCGTGACCAGCCCGACCTGGCTGTAGATGTTGAAGGACGACAGCCCAAGCGCCAGCGGGATAAGCGCGCCGACAATCGACAAGGGCACGCTGATCAGGATCACGAACGGATCGCGGAAGCTCTCATATTGCGCCGCCAGCACCAGATAAATCACGATCAGCGCGAATATGAATGTGAAGACGAGCGCGCTCCCCTCCTGGATGTACTGGCGGGAGCCGCCGGCATAATCCGTGCTGAAGCCGGTGGGCAGCACATCGGCAGCCTGCGTCCGCAAATAGCTGAGCGCATCGCCAACGCTGACTCCGATCATCGGCACTCCGCCGATGGTCGCCGAATTCAGCTGATTGAAACGCGGCAGCGATTTGGCGGTGACCTCGCGGTGGATGGATACTAGGCTGGACAGCGGCACCGCCGTGCCGTTCGCGGCCTTGACGTAGTACTTGCCGAGTTGTTCGGGGGTCAGCCGGAACGCGCGCGGCGTTTGCGGGATGACCTGGTACGAGCGGCCGGACAGGTTGATGAGATCGACATAATTGCCGCCGGTCATGGTCGCCAGCGTCGAGCCGATGTCGCTCATTTTGACGCCGAGCGCGGCCGCTTGGGACCGCCGGATATCGACGATCGTCTGCGCCGTGTCGAATTTCAGATCGCTATCGACGAAGAGGAACCGTCCACTCTTTTGCGCTGCTTGGACGATCTGGTCGGTGATCTGGGAAAGCTGCTGAAAGTCGCCGGTGGTCGTGATGACGAACTGCACGGGCAGTCCGCTGCCGGTCGTGGGCAAAGGCGGCGGCGAAATCACCGAACCCTTTACGGCGGGGATCGCGCCGAGTGTGCCTTGAAACTGTTGTTGCAGGGTCTTGGCCGACTGGTCCCTTTCGTTCCAGGGCTTCAAGGTGACGCCGCCGAAGCCGCCGCTCTCATTGTTGCCGAAACCGACGACGATGAACGTCGAGTCGATCGCCGGCGATTGCAGCGCCTTTTCGACGCGCGGCGCGATCTGCCGCATATAATCGATATTGGCGTCGGAAGGTCCGCTGAACTGCGCAAAAACCACGCCCTGATCCTCGTCCGGGGCGAGCTCGCTCTGCATCTGCGTGTACAAGAGGCCGATCATCACCAGGATGATGATGACAAACACGACCGTCGTCGGACGGTCGTCCAGCGAGGCTTTGAGCAGCCGCTCATAGCGCTTCTGCAAGCCGGTGAAGCGGCGGTCCAGCCAGCGCGCCATGCCGGTTTGATGGCCGGCCGGCCGCAGGATGCGCGAGCACATCATCGGCGACAGCGTCAGCGCGATGATGCCGGAGATGATCACCGCGCCCGCGAGCGTCAGCGCGAACTCCCTGAACAGCGTGCCCGTCAGCCCGCCGAGCAGTGCGATCGGCGAATAGACCGCCGCCAGCGTGATCGTCATCGTGATCACCGGGCCGGCAATCTCGCGCGTGCCCTTGATCGCGGCCTGGAACGGTGTCATTCCCTGCTCGATGTGCCGGTGGATGTTCTCGACGACGACAATGGCGTCATCGACCACCAGGCCGATGGCCAGCACCATCGCCAGGAGCGTCAGCAGATTGATGCTGAAGCCGAGCGCGAACAGCGCGATGCCGATTCCGACCAGCGACAGCGGGATGGTGACGACCGGAATGAGCACCGACCGGAACGAGCCAAGGAACAGGAAGATCACCACCAGCACGATCCCCGTCGCCTCGGCCACGGTGGTCAGCACCTCGCGGATCGAGGCGGTGATGAAAATGGTCGAAGTCATAGCGCACGTCCATATTGAGGCCCGGCGGCAGGTCCTTCTGCAACCCGGGAAGCGCTGTGCGAACGTCCCTGACGACATTGATCGGATTGGCATCCGGCGTCGTCTGGATCGCCGCGAATATCGCCGGCGCTCCATTCGCGAACACCGCCGAGCTGGTGTCCTGCGCGCCCAAATCCACACTGCCGAGATCGGCGAGCCGTACCAGCTTTGCGCCGTCCGATTTGACAACGAGCTGGCGAAAGGCATCGACCGATTGCAAATCGGTGCGCGCCACCGTCGGAATGACATTGAAGACGCCCTTCACCGAGCCGGCCGCCGCCTGGAAATTGTTGGCTTGCAGGGCGTTCACGACATCGGTGGTGGAGAGGGCGTATTGGGCGAGTTTGGCCGGGTCCAGCCAGACGCGCATGGCGAAGATCCGCCCGCCATAGATGTCTATGGTCGATACCCCGTTGACCACCGCGAGCTGCGGCGTGATCACCCGCGAGACATAGTCGGTGATCTGTTCCGGGGTCATCTTCTGCGAGGTGAACGACAGATACAGCGCGGCAAAGCTGCGTCCGGAGGATTTCTTCACGGTCGGATCGTTGATGCCTTTCGGCAAAACCGATCGGACCTGCTGCACTTCCGTCAGCACGTCCGTGACAGCTTTGGTCGGATCGGCATTGAGCCGCATGAACACGGTAACGGTGCTGACGCCTTGCGAACTGGTCGATGTCAGGTAGTCGATGCCCTCCGTCGCCGACACCGCATTTTCGATCGGCTGGGTGACGAAACCGCGCATCGTCTCGGCGTCGGCGCCGGGATAGGTCGTCGTGACGGTAATGGTGCTGGTCTGCAGGAAGGGGTATTGCCGCACATCCAGCATGGTGATGGCGCGAAGCCCGCCGAGGAAAATCAGCAGGCTGATGACGATCGACAGGACGGGCCGGCGAATGAAGATGTCGAACATGGCGCACGCCCTCCCGCTCAGTAATTCGATTGTGCAACATTGGGCGCCGCGAGCGGCGTTTCCTGGACCTTCACCGGCGTGCCATTGGAAAGCTTGAGCTGGCCCGAGGTAACGATCTGGTCGCCTGCCGCGAGCCCGTCCGCGACGGCGACCCGGTCCGTCCGGTGCTCGCCCAAAGTGACCTGCGCCTGCTGGACGGTCGGATTTTCCGCCCCGTTCTGCGGCGGCTTCACCACATATACATAGTCGCCGAACAGATTATAGCTGACGGCGGCCTGGGAAATCGTCAACACCTTCTGCTCGCCAGACGTCTGAAGCGAGACGTTGACGAACATGCCTGGCAAGAGGTCTGACTTGGGGTTCTCCAGCAAACCTTCGCAGGCAATCATGCCGGTCGCCTTATCGACGCGCGGATCGAAGGAGGTGAGCTTGCCCTTTATCGTCAGCCCCGGTCTTGCGTCGGCGGTGACGGTGATGTCCTGGCCCTTGGACAGCGCGGGAAGTTGTTTCTGGCCGACACTGAACTCGACGCGGAGCTTGGAGATATTCTGCAGCGTTGCGATTGGCGCCCCCGCCTGAAGGTACTGGCCGAGGTCGATATTGCTGATCCCGATCTGGCCGTCGAAAGGCGCGGTGATGGTCTTCTTGGCTATTTGCGCCTGAAGCGATTTTACGGTCGCCTGCTGTGCCTCCAGCTGGAACCGGGTTTGGTTCAGAGTCTGCTGGGTCACCACCTCGCCGACCGGCAGCTTGCTGGTGCGATCCAGTTGATCCTGCAGCAGCTTGAGCTGCGCCTGAGCGCTGTTCCGGTTCGCGGTTTCGATGTCGGTGTCGAGCTGGACCAATGTGTCGCCCTGTTTGACCGTTTCGCCGGACTTGAAATCGATGGACTTGACGACCCCCGCGACCTCCGGCGTCACATCGACGCCATTGACGGCCCTCAGGGTTCCGACCGCCGGGACCGCGTTCTCCCAGGTTTCCTGCCGAGCCTCTTCAGCCGTCACGGCGATCACCGGATGTGCGCGGCTGGCCATGAATTTGCCGATCATCATGTTCTTGTACTGGATGAAGGCGAACACGCCGCCGAAGATCACGGCCAAGATCAGCACGAGAATGAAAACGCGCTTCAGTCGCATATGGGCTCTCCTGCGAGCCAATTCCGGCTCTGGCAAAGCAGTAGTGCAAGTCACCCCCCGGGGCGTAACAACGCGGCGCGGTATTAGTTTCCAAAGCACGCGGGGCAACAATTTGTCGCTCCCGGTGCGCTTGAAACAGCGACGAAGGCCCCGGCCGCGATCGGCGATCGCGGCCGGGGCCTCATTTGTGGTGGGCAGGCGAGCTGTTACGAGAGCGACGTCGTTGCCGGCAGCACGACATAGCGCTGGTTATCGCCGTGCTTGATCAGGGTCAGCGCTTTGTTGCGCCCCTTGGCCGCAGCGTCGGACAGAGCTTTGCGCAAATCGCTGCCGGAGCTGACCGCGCGGCCGCCCACTTTCAGGATGACGTCGCCAGTCTCGATGCCGGCCGATGCGGCAAGGCCATCGGGATTGACGCTCGTCACGGCCGTGCCTTCATTGCCCGCCCCGGAGACGGTCGAAGCCGGCGCGACAGACAAGCCTAGCTTGCCCAGATCATGATCGCCTTGCTCATTGCCCGCCAGCATCTGTTTCTGATCGCTCTTCTGAGCGTCGAGCGTGATGCTGACGTCCTGCTGCTTGCCGTCGCGGATATAGGCAATATCGGCTTTGCTTTCAGGCGCCATCGCGCCGATCTTGCGTGCCAGATCCCGCGCATCCTCGATTTCGGTGCCGTTGACCTTGACGATCACGTCGCCGGCTTTCAACCCCGCCTTCTTGGCCGGCGTGTTGTCCTGGGCCTCGGCCACAAGCGCGCCTTTGTCATTCGACAGGCCAAGGCTCTGGGCAATGTCATCGGTAACCGGCTGAATCTGGACGCCGAGCCAGGCCCGATCGATATGTCCATTCTTCTCCAAAATCGGAACGATCTGGCTGACCGTCGTGGATGGCACGTCAAAGGCGATGCCGACACTGCCGCCGCTCGGCGAATAGATCGAGGTGTTCACGCCAACCACTTCGCCCTGCAGGTTGAAGGTCGGGCCACCGGAATTGCCCTTGTTCACCGGGGCATCGATCTGGATGAAGTCGTCATACGGGCCAGAGCCGATATCGCGGTTCTCCGCCGAGACGATGCCAGCGGTCACGGTGCCGCCGAGGCCGAAGGGATTGCCGACTGCAAGCACCCACTCGCCGATCTTGGGCGCGGTCTGGGCCAGCTTGACGAACGGGAAATCGTTGCCATCGACCTTGATCACAGCAAGATCGGTTTTCGGGTCGGCGCCGATCACCTTCGCCTTGTAGCTCTTGCCGTCATCGGTGCGGATCTTGACCTCGGTCGCGCCGTCTACGACGTGATTGTTCGTCACGGCATAGCCATCCTTGGAGATGAAGAAACCGCTGCCGAGCGCCTGGGTCATATGGCTGTGCGGGCCATTGCGATTATTGCCGAACGGGGCGGCGCGGAACTGGCCGCCGGGCATGCCCTCGAAGAAATGCTCGAACGGGGTGCCTTTGAACGGGTTCTGCTGTCCCTCGAAGGGACTTTGCCCGTTCGGCTCATTATCGTTCTGGCTCATTCGTAAGTTAGAGTCGATCTTCACCTCGACTGCGAACACTGCGGGTTTGACGCGGCTGACAAGGTCGGTGAAGTTCGGCAAGGCGGCGGCCTGCGTTTGCTCGGGCGTCGCGACTGGAACCTGGGCCGAGCTCGCGATTTGCGGCAAGCCGATACCGGCCACCAACGCGGTAAGGCTGACGCCGATCATCAAATTGCGGATGAAATGCGTCGTTGGACGAGGAGCACGCGGCTCATCGCCGGTGGGGATAGGTTTGATCATGGGAAGTCTCCAAGCTGGTGTCGCGCGTGTGACCGCGCAACCAATGGAAACCATTATGGCAAAAGCAATCTTTCCTGATTATGGACATCTCGTTAAAGATAGGTAAGGTCCAGGGCGGTCGAGAGGCGGCAAGGGCAAGACGACGAAAGTTGCCTGGCATCGCACCCCTCGTCGGGTGGCATCGAATGCGGGTCGATGTCATCCACAGCGGACTTATTGGACGTGAGCGCGGGCATGTTTTTCTGGCAAACGGCACATTCCGAGATCCGATTTCTTTGCACTGACTTGCAGCGTCTGTAGCTCCGTGGCCTCAATCCGAGCCGTCACGTATTTTGGGGATTTTTGCAGCCCGGCGGGATGCTCAAGTCTATGGTCTCGGCAGGCCGGCGATCAGCACCGCGATAACGCCCGTCACTTTGGGGATTTTTGCAGCCCGGCGGGATGCTCAAGTCCATGGTCTCGGCAGGCCGGCGATCAGCACCGCGATAACGCCCGTCACAAAGACACCGTCGAAGGTGCCGGCGCCACCGATGGACGCCACCGGTGCACCCAATTGCTGGATCTTGTCGAGATTGAGCAGGTCGGCGCCGAGAAGGCAGCCCAGGCTGCCGCTGATATAGGCGACCGCCGCGGCGCCACGGCGCGCAACGACGATCGCGGCAATGGCGGCCACAAGCGCCGGGAGGAGCGTCGGAACGGCGATGCCTACGCCCTGGATGGGCTGAGCCATGGCATGAACGGCAAAGGTCACGATAGCGGTCGCGATCAATCCTGATACCCAGAGCCCCTGCTGGGCGAGGAGATAAAGGGAAAGAAGGCTCGGTATCAAGGCGCCACCGACATTGACGGCAATGATCGTGCCCGGCCAGTCAACCAGGGTCGGGATGACATAGGGCATGCCGAACATGCTAAGCACAGGCTCATTGACGATCACCCGCTCAGTCGGCAATTCCGCAACCGGGATATTGATGTAGCTGCCGAACAATGATGCAAGCAACAAGGCGAGCGCTGCCGGGGCGCTAATGCCGAGCCTTGCGTAAACGAAGGTCAGTGCGCGGATCTGGATGAGCGCAAACAGAACCACAAAAACGAAGACAAGTGCGGAGAAATAGTAGGGTGAAAGCGGCAGATAGCCGAGGTGATTAAAATGCATCAGGATCTCGCCAGTCCCCTGGACGCGCCGCGATCATCCCCTTGCGGAGGCGGCCTGATGCGGATCATACAGCACCCGGGCAAGACGCGCGAGCAGGACCGCCGTCCGGGTCCCCGGCATCATACCAGATCATGGCGGTCGCTCCCCTCGCGTCCGTTCTCAACAAACTTGAAATTCTCATCCCGGCGGGTAGCAAGCCTCCTTGTACCAGAAAGGCACAGCATCGAAAGCGGACGCAGCTGAGACAAAGCGCATATCATCTCAGTCCGCACCTACAACACCGAGGCTGCCACATCTAAGACGGGCGCTTGCAAACTTTCGCCGCAACGGTCAAATATGAAGGACCATGCTTAGCTTTTCGACGCTTGCCAATCCTAGCTTTTTCATGCGGCTCACCGACCGCGTTCTGCCATGGCTGGGCGGAGCGGTCGCCGTGGTGTTCGCTATAGGGCTTTATCTGTCGTTCACGGCGCCGCCGGACTACCAGCAGGGCGAGACGGTGCGCATCATGTTCATTCATGTGCCGGCCGCGTGGCTGGCGATGTTCTGCTACATGCTGATCGCCGCATCCGCTGTCGGATCGCTGGTGTGGCGGCATCCGCTGGCCGATGTCGCGGCCAAGACGGCGGCTCCGATAGGCGCGGCATTCACGCTGCTGGCACTCGTCACGGGCAGCCTCTGGGGCAAGCCCATGTGGGGCACCTATTGGGTCTGGGACGCACGGCTGACCTCCGTGCTGGTGCTCTTCTTCCTCTATCTCGGGCTGATCGCGCTGTGGCAGTCGATCGAGGAACCCGCTCGCGCGGGACGCGCCGCAGCGATCCTGGCGCTGGTCGGCGTCATCAATATCCCGATCATCAAATTTTCTGTAGACTGGTGGAACACGCTGCATCAGCCGGCCAGCGTGATGCGGTTGGGCGGACCGACCATAGACCCGACCATTCTTACGCCACTGCTGGTGATGGCCGGCGCCTACACCCTGCTGTTCGTCTGGCTGCACCTGAAAGCCATGCGTGCGGAAATTCTGCGGCGGCGGGTGGAAACAATGATGGTGACGCGTGTTACTCGTGCTGCATCGCTGAAAGCCGCTGAATAGGAGAGAAGATGGACCTGGGACCTCATGCAGTCTTTATCTGGACCGCTTACGGACTGACGACCTCAGTCATTACCCTGCTCGTCGCGCGAGCCATCTTCGACGAGCGGCGCATGCGTAAGGCGTTGGTGAAGCTGGAGCAGCAGGGCGTAAGGCGGCGCTCGGCCGCGCATTCCGGAGACGATATGCGCTCATGACATCCGGTGCCCTGAACGGGCGCCGGTCGCGCGGTGGATATGTTCTGCCGCTGATCGTCGTCACAATTATGAGCGTGTTTTTCTTCATTGCGCTCCGGTCGGGAGATCCCTCGCGGCTCCCCTCGCCATTAATCGGCAAACCGGTGCCGCAGTTTACGCTGGGGCCGATCGAAGGACTGAATGCCGCGGCCGCCCGGCCCGGCGTGTCCAGCGACGATCTGGCTGGCGGCGAGGTGACCATCGTCAATGTCTGGGCGTCCTGGTGCGGGCCCTGCATCCAGGAGCAGCCGCAGCTCATACAATTCAAACGGCAATACGGGGTGCGGCTCGTCGGCATCAATTACAAGGACGAGCCTGAAGCCGCGCGCCGGTTTTTGGAACGGCACGGCAATCCGTTCGACGCCATCGGCGCAGACCGAAACGGACGCGTGGCCATCGATTGGGGCGTTTACGGCGTCCCGGAAACCTATGTCATCGATGGGCGCGGGAGGATCGCGTATAAATTCATCGGCCCGCTATCAGCCGGCGCCATACAGAACGAGCTGCTTCCCGCCGTGACGAAGGCGAGACAGGCCTCGCCGCGCCGCGATGCACAGAGCTGAGCGTCAGATATTGTCGTCGTTGATCTTATCCGAATAGGGGTCGTCCGCACGGTAATTGCCTCGCCCTCTCGGCAGGAGCAGCAGCAATAAAACGGCGGGCGGCAGCAGGAACGAAAATACCATCCAGTAGCCAGGATGCCTGCCTTTGTTCGGAGCTGTCGCTGCGGCAACCACTCCCGCCACCAGCGCAGACGCCAGATAGATCGTGATTTCGAGCCCGGGTTGCATGACAAATCTCCTTGCCCTCGCCTCGTAAGGTGATTTAGGCGTTACGAGGCGTGAGAGAATACCCTATCTGGCGTTGTTTACTCAGAAGGGAAATTATTTTGTTCCACCTGAACGGGGTCCGACGGTTCGGCATGAATGGAAGCGTACATCCTTTTCGGAAGATGAACGGCCTCGGCAATGATTTTGCCGTGTTTGACGCGCGCCTGTCCGGCTTGCGCGTCAATGCTGCTTGTGCAATGCGGATCGCCGATCGGTCAAGCGGCGTCGGCTGCGATCAGGTGATCATCATCGAGCCGTCGCAGCGGGCCGACGTCTTCATGCGGATTCTCAATCCCGATGGGTCCGAGGTGGATGCGTGCGGCAATGCAACACGCTGCGTTGCGGCGCTGCTTGCGGCAGAAAAGGGGCGTGACGACGTCACCATCGAAACCGGCGCTGGCATTCTGCGCGGATCGGTGCAAGGCGACGGCGGGGTAGCGGTGGACATGGGGCCGCCGCGCCTGGGCTGGGCCGAGATTCCGCTCGCCCGCGCGTTCGACGACACCGCCACGCTCGATGTGCGCTTCGACGGCGGCGCGGGCGCCATGCTGGATGCGCCCGGTGTGGTGAATGTGGGAAACCCGCATTGCGTCTTTATCGTTGCTGATCTGGACCGCTACGATCTGGCCGCGATCGGCCCGCGCATCGAGCACGACCCGCTGTTTCCCGAGCGCGTCAATGTTTCGCTGGCGCAGGTGCTTGGACGCGATGCGATCCGCCTGGCGGTCTGGGAGCGTGGCGCGGGGCTTACCCTGGCCTGCGGAAGCGCCGCCTGCGCGGCCGCCGTCGCGACGGCCCGCAAGGGGCTGACGGCGCGAAAGGTGTCCGTCGGGTTGCCGGGCGGTAACCTTCAGATCGAATGGCGCGAAACCGACGATCACATTTTAATGACTGGGCCTTGGCAGTTGGACTATGAAGGTGTCTTCGAATTCGACCAGCCCGCTTTGGCGAGCTGACGCCGCAAACAATGATGATGAACGAACCACGGATCATAAATTTCGGCTGCCGTCTCAATGCCTATGAAAGCGAGGCAATGGCGGAGCATGCCCGCGCGGCTGGCCTGACCGATACGATCGTGATCAATAGCTGCGCGGTGACCGCCGAGGCGGTGCGGCAGGCGCGGCAGGCGGTGCGCAAGGCGCGCCGCGATCATCCCGGCGCGCGCATCGTTGTCACCGGCTGCGCCGCGCAGACCGACCCCGCCGGATTCGCCGCGATGGACGAGGTCGACCATGTCATCGGCAATGACGAGAAGATGCGGCCCGCAACCTTTGCGGCGCTCGCCGAAGCGGGCGGCGAGCGCGTCATCGTCAACGACATCATGTCGGTGCGCGAAACCGCGCATCATCTGGTGACCGGCTTCGGCAGCCGGGCGCGCGCCTATGTGCAGATCCAGAATGGCTGCGACCATCGCTGCACCTTCTGCATCATTCCCTATGGGCGCGGCAATTCGCGATCCGTACCGGCGGGCGTCGTGGTGGACCAGATCCGCTCGATCGCCGAGCGCGGCTATCGCGAAGTGGTGCTGACGGGCGTCGATATCACCGCCTATGGCGCCGATCTGCCCGGCGAAATGACGCTGGGCCGGCTGGTGCGCAAGATTTTGAAGCTGGTGCCGGACCTGCCGCGCCTGCGCCTTTCCTCCATCGACACCATCGAGGCCGACGAGCCGCTGATCCGGGCGCTCGCCGAGGAGGAGCGGCTGATGCCGCATCTGCATCTGTCGCTCCAGGCCGGCGACGACATGATCCTGAAGCGGATGAAGCGCCGTCATTCGCGCGCGCACGCCATCGCCTTTTGCGATGAAGCGCGCCGGCTGCGGCCCGACATCGTCTTCGGCGCCGATATCATTGCCGGCTTCCCCACCGAAACGGAGGCGATGTTCGCCAATTCGATGCGGATGGTCGAGGAGTGCGGGCTGACTTTCCTGCATGTCTTCCCTTATTCGCCGCGCCCCGGCACACCCGCCGCGCGGATGCCGCAGCTCGACCGCAGCGACATAAAAGAACGTGCCGAAAGGCTCCGTCATATTGGCCGAGCGGCTCTCGATGCTTATCTGTCATCCTGTCAGGGACGGCGCATCGAGGTGCTAATGGAAAAGAACAATGTCGGGCGGACGCCGCAATTCGCCGAGCTGACGCTCGATGAGGGAGCAGCGTCCGGCCGCTTGATTTCGGCAGCGGTTACAGGACACGAAGCGGGGCGGCTCACGGGAACCGCGCTCTCGTGACGGAAACCGAGCCCAAAAAGCGGAGCATGTTCGGCCGCCTGTTCGGCAGGGACGAGGCGGAGGCTGATGCAGCCGCCGCGACGCTGGATGCCGAGCGCGCGCCCACGGAGCCTGCTCGGTCGCCAAGCGCCGCCGAGCCGGCGGACGCTGCGCCCGGTAAGGGCAGCTGGTTTCAGCGGCTGCGCCAGGGGCTGTCGAAAACCTCAGAGCAGCTGACCGAGGGCATCACCGGCGTCTTCACCAAGCGCAAGCTCGACGCTGCGACGCTTGAGGAGTTCGAAGAGCTGCTGATCCGCGCGGATCTGGGCATGGACACCGCCGCCCGCATCGTCGAGCGGCTGTCATCGGGCCGCTACGACAAGGAAATCTCGCCGGAAGCGGTCAGCGCCATCCTGGCGGACGAAGTCGAGGCGACGCTTCGCCCGGTCGCCGTGCCGCTGACAATCGACGGCGCGAAACGCCCGCACGTCATATCTGGTCGTCGGCGTCAACGGCACCGGCAAGACCACGACGATCGGCAAGCTGGCGCGAGTGTTTGCCGGCGAAGGCAAGACAGTGATGCTGGCCGCCGGCGACACGTTTCGCGCCGCCGCCGATCGAGCAGCTCAAGATCTGGGGCGAGCGGACGGGGTCGCCCGTCGTGGCCGGGGAAACCGGTGCCGATGCGGCCGGTCTCGTGCATGACGCCTTGCGCCGCGCGGTCGAGACTGGCAGCGACATTCTGATCGTCGACACGGCCGGACGCCTTCAAAACAAGGCGTATCTGATGGCGGAACTGGAAAAGATCGTCCGGGTGATCCGGAAGTTCGATCCCGCCGCGCCGCACACGGTTTTGCTGACGCTGGATGCGACGACCGGCCAGAACGCGCTGAACCAGGTCGAAATCTTCAGGAAAACCGCCGGGGTGACCGGGCTGATCATGACCAAGCTCGACGGCACGGCGCGCGGCGGCATCCTGGTCGCGATCGCCGATAAGTACAAGCTTCCGGTCCATGCGATCGGCGTGGGCGAGGGGGTGGAGGACCTCCAGCCGTTCGATGCGCGGGACTTTGCCCGGGCCATCGCCGGATTGTAAACTAGTCATAGACAGATAAAGGACGCGTTGTGCTCAAGGGATTGTCCTCATCCACCAAGCTTGTCATCAAGCTGATCATCGAATTCTTGCCGCTCGCGCTGTTCTTTGTCGCGAGCACGAAATACGATTTTGCCGTCAGCACGGCCGTCCTCATGGGCGCGACGGTCGTCTCGCTCATCGTGACCTGGTATTTTGTTCCGGCAGCTGGCATTGATGGCGATCATCACCGCGATTACGGGGATCGTCGCAGGCGGCATCACGCTGGGACTGCAAGATCCGACCTATATTCAGATGAAGCCGACCATCGTCAGCCTGACATTTGCCGCGATCCTGCTCACCGGGCCTCATTTTCGATAAGCCGCTGTTCAAGGTGCTGCTCGGTCAAAGCCTGCATTTGACCGAGCAGGGCTGGCGGGTTTTGACCTGGCTGTGGTTCTTCTATTTTCTGTTCGTGACCGGCCTGAACGAATATATCTGGCGCAATTACAGCTGGGAGTTCTGGGCTGCCTTCAAGGCTTTCGGCCTGATGCCGCTGACGGTTATCTATGCGCTGCCGCAAATGTTCCTGCTGAAGCGATATCGTCCGCCGGAAACGGAGGCTGAAGCCTCCTATGATTTCGGCAAGGCCGAGCGTCAAGCAGCGGCCGCTGAAAGCGGCTCCTGCCGCAGCCGAGAGCACCACCCCTTGAGTGCGGGTCCTGGAGACACGCATGCCGTTGTTGAAAATCGCCCTGGAATTCGGTCCCGCTGGTTCTGTTCTTCATCGCCAACGGCAAATTCGGCATCTTCACTGCGACGGCCGTCTTTATGGGCGCGACGCTGGTTTCTCTCGTCGCCAGCCGGTTCGTTTTGAAGAAAATTCCGATCATGCCCCTGGTGACGGGCTGTTTTGTGCTCGTTTTCGGCGCGCTGACGCTCTATTTGCACGACGATTGGTTTATCAAGATCAAGCCGACAATCATCAATCTGCTTTTCGCGATCGCCTTAGTGGCGGGCCTCTATTTCGGCCGTTCGCTGATGAAGATCCTGCTCGGCGACGTGATCAAGCTGCAGGATGAGGGCTGGCGAAAGCTAACCATGCGCTGGGCCGGATTTTTTCGTGTTCCTCGCTATTCTGAATGAGATCGTCTGGCGCAGCTTCTCGACCGACAGTTGGGTGGCGTTCAAAAGCTTCGGAATCATGCCCCTCACATTCCTATTCATGATGGCGCAGATCGGTTTGTTGCAGAAATATCAGCTCCCAGAAGATATGGCCGACGCACCTTCACAATAATTTGCGATAATCGGTTCATATTTTCAGCCTATTCATAATCTTAGCCGTCTGCCTTCGTTCAGCAGCACCGGGTGCGCCCGGGTGCGGAATGTCGGTTGCCGGGCGCCCCTCCCCACCGGATGGGTGCTGTCGCCGCTGCGCAAACCCAATCACAAGAGAACCGCGTTTGTCTTCAATGAGTACACGGAAAAACAAGCCGGGCTCTAAAGCCGCCGCGAAGAGTGCGAGCCTTGAAAAGGCGAAGCCCTCCAAGAAGTCCCAGGCACTTCCCCGGTTCGAGGGCTCGGCCAGCCATCTCCTGCACCGCGCCGAACAATCCGCGACGGAGATTTTCGGCCGCATCGCGCCGACAGGGGATGCTCACACCGCGCCAATACGCCATTCTGGCGGCAATCGAGGCCAATCAGGGCCTGAGCCAGACCGGGTTGGTTGAGAAGACCGGCATCGACCGCTCGACCCTCGCCGACATCGTCCGCCGGATGCTGGACAAGGGACTCGTGCAGCGGGAGAGGACCGCCGACGACGCCAGGGCTTACGCCGTGCATCTGACCCGCAAGGGCACCAACATGCTCAAAAAGATGCGCCCCTTCGCCGACGAGGTCGACCGGCAGATCGTCGATGCGATTCCGGCGGACCAGCGGAAGGTGTTCCTCAGCGTGCTGAATCACCTGGTTCAGACGCTCGCCGAGCCGAAAAAGCCCGTCAAATAGCCTGTGCCAATCTGCATCAGCGAGGGGACTGGAAATCCGGCTCGCGCTGACATATCTTATAGTCAGAGTGAGTATATGGAGGTTTTTTCCGTTCCGCAGATATGCTCAAGTTGAGCATAAGTTCCTCGAGCGGGGCTCGCTGGAGGACATGATGGCTACCGTCAGCTTGAATCTCGATCGTACCGCCGCGCCGCGGCAAGCCGGTTCGGCCATTGTCCGGCCTGCCGGGTCCAGAGTACACCAAGGAGGTTGCGAGAGAGACCGCGCATCTCTATGAGCGCGTGAAACACGTCATTCCGCCTGTCGAGTGGCCCGCCTTCGCGCCTTACGTCAAGGCGATCAACGATCTGAAGCGCGAGCGCAATGCCACCATCCTGGCGCACAATTACATGACGCCGGAGATCTTCCACTGCATCGCCGATTTCGTCGGCGACTCGCTGCAGCTTGCCAAGGAAGCGGCCAAGACCGACGCGGACGTGATCGTGCAATGCGGCGTGCATTTCATGGCCGAGACCTCAAAAATCCTCAACCCCGATAAGAAGGTGCTGATCCCCGACAGCCGTGCCGGCTGTTCGCTCGCCGCCTCGATCACCGGCGCCGATGTGCGCGCCTTGCGGGAAGCTTATCCCGGCGTGCCCGTGGTGACCTATGTCAACACTTCGGCGGAGGTGAAGGCGGAGAGCGACATATGCTGCACCTCGTCCAACGCCGTGCAGGTGGTCGAAAGCCTCGGCACGCCGAGCGTGCTGATGATCCCGGACGAATATCTGGCGAAATATGTCGCGACGCAGACGGCGGTGAAGATCATCGCCTGGCACGGCCATTGCGAGGTGCATGAGCGGTTTACCGGCACGGAGCTGCGCGGTTTCCGCGAGGCGCATCCCGGCCTGAAGATCATCGCGCATCCGGAATGCGCGCCCGACGTGATCGCAGGAGGCCGATTTTACCGGATCGACGCATGGGATGATCACCTGGGTGAAGGACCACCGGCCGTCGAAGGTGCTGCTGGTGACGGAATGCTCGATGAGCCACAATGTGCAGGCCGAGACGCCGGAGGTGCAGTTCATCCGTCCGTGCAATTTTTGCCCGCATATGAAGCGGATCACATTGCCGAAAATCCTCAACTCGCTGGTGACAATGGAGGAGGAGGTGACGGTCGATCCGGTCATAGCCGCGCGGGCGCGCAGAGCTGTCGAGCGGATGATCAATCTCACCCATTGAATGGGCGGACGGGGAGGACCAAACGAAAAGGAGCCGCTCGGCGGGAGGGGCTCCTCGGTCTTTTACGGGTGGGCGCGCGGGCAAGAGCCGGCGAGGAGGCAGGCACCTATTCAGGTGTCAGTGGACCCCGTCGTCCAAGGATATGGCTGCCATTCCAGGCTTTCCCGGCGAAGTCACCTCGCTGTTCAAAGAAAAGCCGGTGGGGATTTCCGTGGCTCTGGCGTCGATCATCTTGACCGCCGTCTCGGTGGCGGCGTCACCCTTAAGACTGATCGACTGATCGGTGATTTCGACCGAGCCATTATCCAGCAGCCTCAGCAAATCGAGCGCGTGAAGGGCTGCTTTCATCCATTTGTCTGATAGGTGACGGTTGAAGCCGGTGCCGTCGCTGATATCGCATTCCGGGAACATGGTGCTGGCAGCCGTCATGATGGCTTTCTTGTCACTCTGGTCGGGCACGACACCGGAAATCTTCAGCGTTCCGTCCTTGGTGACCGATGCGGTCCATGATTTGACGGGCGGCGAGATGCGGATGCTCTTGATCAGAACGCCTGTCGGGCTATCGGCGATGGCGTTCTTAACATCGGTGAGGACAACGGCCGTGCTTGCCGCTCCTTCGAGCGAAACACCATTATCGTCGACCTGCGCCTTGCCCCTTTCCACATATCCAAGAAGCTTCAGAGCGAAACTTAGGCCGCCGATCTTGACGTTGTGGCCGCTTGAGGATTTTACCACCTTGACGCGGTCGTAGACCGAGGCGGAAGGAAAGCTGGCTTTCACCAGGCCGATCAGTGTCTTGTAGTCCTCTTCGGAGGCCATGCTGCCCTTCAGCTTGATGCGATCCAGGTCCTTCATAATTCTGAGGGAATAGGTGACGGGGCGGGCTTCGGTTGCGCTTTCGTTATTCACCACGACGTCGCTCTGAGGGATCATGACCGACCGGACGCCAGGCGCAGATTGCGCCCACGCCGCTCCACACAAGAGGGCACATCCGCAGCAGCTTAAAATCAGCGCAAACGGCGCACCATATCGATTTCATGGGTTTGTCCCCCGACATCTCGATGACACTCCCCAACGAATGAAAACCGGAAAAAAGTTCCTTTAGCGTTGCACGCTACCACGCATAACGCTTTCGGATATCCGGCTTCGTTCGTCGCTTTGCTCGTCTGTCCCTACTGCAAAATTGCCGGATCGCGCTGTGCATGACGCCATTTGAGGACCGGCCCTGCGAGTGATGCTTTTTGTGTCTTTCGCAGTGCAGGACTACAAAATAGCCAAATTCGGTCATTTTTCCAAGCAGAAGTGGCACGCGAACCGCAAAAACTTACAAATGCTTAACCAGCCACGTTCTTTCGGCCCCTGAACGCAGCAACAAAAAGGGGTGCGCCGTCTCCGGCACACCCCGAATCACTGTCTCGTCCGTCTTATTCGGCCGCTTGCGCGCCTTGCCGCTCACCCAGTGCCGGCAAAGCCTGCTCCTCGGTGCGCTCCACCGCTGCTGCCGAGCGTGAACGTTCCTCGACGATCAGATCGTCGCGATGCGCGGCGACCTTCTTCAAGCGGCTGATCATGCCGCCCGTGCCGGCGGGCACCAGCCTGCCGACGATCACATTCTCCTTCAGGCCATCCAGCGTGTCGATCTTGCCGCCGATGGCGGCCTCGGTCAGCACGCGCGTCGTCTCCTGGAACGACGCCGCCGAAATGAAGCTGCGCGTCTGCAGGCTCGCCTTGGTGATGCCGAGCAGCACCGGATTGCCCTTCGCCGGGCGGCCGCCATTCTTCTCGATCAGCTCATTGGCGTCTTCCATCTCGACGCGGTCGATCTGCTCGCCCTTGAGGAAGTCGGTGTCGCCGGCGTCCTCGATCTCCACCTTCTGCAGCATCTGCCCGACGATCACTTCGATATGCTTGTCGTTGATCGTCACGCCCTGAAGCCGGTAGACATCCTGGATTTCGTTGACGAGGTAAGCAGCCAGCTCCTCCACGCCCTTGATCGCCAGAATGTCGTGCGGCGCCGGATGGCCGTCCATGATGAACTCGCCCTTCTCGATCCGGTCGCCTTCCTGAACGCTCAGATGCTTGCCCTTCGGAATGAGATATTCGACAGGCTGCAGGTCTTCCTCATCCGGTACGATGGTGATCCGCCGCTTGTTCTTGTAATCGCGGCCAAATTCCACCGTGCCCGACATTTCGGCGATGATGGCGTGATCCTTCGGACGGCGCGCCTCGAACAGCTCGGCAACACGCGGCAGACCGCCGGTGATGTCGCGCGTCTTGGCGGATTCCAGCGGAATACGCGCCAGCACGTCGCCCGCCTTCATGCTTTGCCCCGGCTCGACGGACAGAATCGCTTCCACCGACAGCAGATAGCGAGCCTCGCCGCCCCGCGGCAGCTTGTGCACCTTGCCCTTCTTGTCCTTGATCGACGAGCGCAGGCTTCAGGCTGGAGCCCTTCGGATGCGCACGCCAGTCGATGATGACGCGGTGGGTGATGCCGGTCGTCTCTTCGGTCTGCTCATTAACCGACAGGCCCTCGGTCAGATCCTCGAAATCGACGAGGCCATCCACTTCGGTCAGGATCGGGCGGGTATAGGGGTCCCATTCCGCCAGACGCTGGCCGCGCTTGATGACATCGCCCTCGTCCACCTTCAGATGCGCGCCCTGAATGATCTTGTAGGTGGCAAGCTCCTTGCCGTCCTCATCCGTGACGATCACCGCCATGTTCCGCGTCATCGCGACCAGACGTCCCTGGCTGTCGCGATGGATGTTGCGGTTGCGGATCTTGATCTTGCCCGCGAAGTTGGTCTCGATGAACGAGCTATCCGCCAGCTGCGCCGTGCCGCCGATGTGGAAGGTGCGCATGGTGAGCTGCGTGCCGGGCTCGCCGATGGACTGCGCGGCAATGACGCCGACAGCCTCGCCGAGATTGACCGGCGTGCCGCGAGCCAGATCGCGGCCATAGCATTTGCCGCAGACGCCATTGCGGGTTTCGCAGGTGAGCACCGAACGGATGCGGATTTCCTGCACCTGCCCGTCCTCGATATCCTTGGCTTCGCCTTCCTCGATCAGCTGACCCGCCTTGATGATGAGCTTACCCGTGGCCGGAGCGATGATGTCGTCCGCCGCGGTGCGGCCCAGTGCCCGGTCGCCGAGCGAAACGACCACTTCGCCCGCATCGATGACGGCGGCGATCTTGATGCCCTTGTCGGTGCCGCAATCATATTCGGTGATGATCGAGTCCTGCGCCACGTCGACGAGGCGGCGGGTCAGATAGCCCGAATTCGCCGTCTTGAGCGCCGTGTCGGCAAGGCCCTTGCGGGCGCCATGGGTCGAGTTGAAATATTCGAGGACCGACAGCCCCTCCTTGAAGTTGGAGATGATCGGCGTCTCGATGATCTCGCCCGACGGTTTGGCCATCAGGCCGCGCATGCCGGCAAGCTGCTTCATCTGGGCGGGCGAACCGCGCGCGCCCGAATGCGACATCATATAGATCGAGTTGACGGGCTTTTCGCGGCCGGTCTCCTTGTCCATCTGGACTGCGGAAATGCGGTCCATCATCTCCTTGGCGACGCGGTCGGTGCATTTTGCCCAGGCATCGACGACCTTATTGTACTTCTCACCCTTGGTGATGAAGCCGTCATTATATTGCTGCTCGTAATCGCGGGCGAGATCCTGGGTGTCGGCGATGATCTTCGCCTTCGTCTCGGGGATCACCATGTCGTCCTTGCCGAAGGAAATGCCGGCGCGGCAGGCATGCTTGAAGCCGAGCGACATGATCCGGTCGCAGAAGATGACCGTTTCCTTCTGGCCGCATTCGCGATAGACGGCGTCGATCAGCTTGGCGATGGTCTTCTTCGTCAAGAGCTGATTGGCCAGGTCGAAGCTGACGCCGACCATTTTCGGCAGCACTTCGGCGAGCAGCATCCGGCCCGGCGTCGTGTCATACACTTTGGAATGCGACTGGCCATCGGGGCCGATCGCCGACATAGCGACCCTTGATCTTGGTGTGCAGGGTGACGATGCCGCTATCCAGCGCGTGCTGAATCTCGGCAACACCGCCGAAGATCTTGCCTTCGCCCGGCTCGTTTTCCCGGATCATCGTCAGGTAATAGAGGCCCAGCACGATGTCCTGCGACGGCACGATGATCGGGCCGCCGTTGGCCGGGTGCAGGATGTTGTTGGTCGACATCATCAGCACGCGGGCCTCAAGCTGGGCTTCCAGCGAGAGCGGCACATGCACGGCCATCTGGTCGCCGTCGAAATCGGCGTTGAAAGCCGCGCAGACCAGCGGATGCAGCTGGATCGCCTTGCCCTCGACCAGGATCGGCTCGAACGCCTGGATGCCGAGGCGATGCAGCGTCGGCGCGCGGTTCAGCAGCACCGGGTGCTCGCGGATGACCTCGTCGAGAATGTCCCAGACTTCCGGCTTTTCCTTTTCGACCAGCTTCTTGGCCTGCTTCACCGTCGTGGCGAAGCCCTTCGCGTCAAGCCGCGAATAGATGAACGGCTTGAACAGCTCCAGCGCCATCTTCTTGGGCAGGCCGCATTGATGCAGCTTCAGCTCCGGCCCGACCACGATGACCGAACGGCCGGAATAATCGACGCGCTTGCCGAGCAGGTTCTGCCGGAAGCGGCCCTGCTTGCCCTTCAGCATGTCGGCGAGCGACTTCAGCGGACGCTTGTTGGCGCCCGTGATGACGCGGCCGCGGCGGCCATTGTCGAACAGCGCATCGACGGATTCCTGCAGCATGCGCTTTTCGTTGCGCACGATGATGTCCGGCGCGCGCAATTCCATCAGCCGCTTCAGGCGGTTGTTGCGGTTGATGACGCGGCGATACAGGTCATTGAGATCGGACGTGGCAAAGCGGCCGCCATCCAGCGGCACCAGCGGGCGCAGCTCGGGCGGAATGACCGGCACCACCGTCAGGATCATCCATTCCGGGCGGTTGCCGGATTCGATGAACGCCTCGATGACCTTCAGGCGCTTGGCCAGCTTCTTCGGCTTCAGCTCGGTGGTCGCCTGGGCGATCTCGACGCGGATATCGTCGCGCAGCTTCTCCAGGTCCATGGCGAGCAGCAGGTCGCGAATGGCCTCGGCGCCGATGCCGCCGGTGAAGCTGTCCTCGCCATATTCCTCCTGCGCCTTCATGAACTCCTCTTCGGAGAGCAGCTGCTTCTCCTTGAGCGAGGTGAGGCCGGGCTCGACGACGATGTAGCTCTCGAAATAGAGCACCCGCTCCAGATCCTTGAGCGTCATGTCGAGCAACAGGCCGATGCGGCTCGGCAGCGACTTCAGAAACCAGATATGCGCGACGGGCGCAGCGAGCTCGATATGGCCCATGCGCTCGCGCCGCACCTTGGTGAGCGTCACTTCCACGCCGCATTTTTCGCAGATGACGCCCTTATATTTCATCCGCTTATATTTGCCGCACAGGCACTCGTAATCCTTGATCGGGCCGAAAATGCGCGCGCAGAACAGGCCGTCGCGCTCGGGCTTGAACGTGCGGTAATTGATCGTCTCGGGCTTTTTGATCTCGCCGAAGGACCAGGACAGGATCTTCTCCGGACTTGCGATGGAAATCCGAATCTGGTCGAATGATTGGGTCTGGGCCTGAGGGGCGAAGAGATTAGTGATCTCTTGATTCATCCGTCACTCCTAATGAGGTGCCTGGCGCTGGCTCTCGCCGCACTTCACCGGATTTCGCTGTTTAAACTGGCGGTTAGCGAAAACCGGCTCAAATCGTCTTAGCTGTCGTCTTCATTTCGCGGGCCGGGCTTCACGTGGCGCCGGCTTTCACGCGGAATGGCTGGCATCGCAATGCCAGCCATTCCTCGCTTATTTTTATGATTTAGGCAGTTTCGCCCCCGGCGGCACAGGTTCCGTCGCCGTGAGTTCCACATTCATGCCCAGGGCGCGCATTTCCTTCACCAGCACGTTGAAGCTCTCGGGAATGCCGGCCTCGAACGTATCGTCGCCGCGCACAATCGCTTCATAGACTTTGGTTCGCCCGGCGACGTCATCCGACTTCACCGTCAGCATTTCCTGCAAGGTGTATGCCGCGCCGTAAGCCTCCAGCGCCCAGACCTCCATTTCGCCGAAACGCTGTCCGCCGAACTGCGCCTTGCCGCCCAGCGGCTGCTGGGTGACGAGGCTGTAGGGGCCGATGGAGCGCGCGTGGATCTTGTCGTCCACCAGATGGTGCAGCTTCAACAGGTACTTGTAGCCGACGGTCACCTTGCGGTCGAAAGGCTCGCCCGTGCGTCCGTCATGCAGCGTCACCTGGCCCGATGCGTCGAGCCCGGCCTGTTTCAGCATGGTGACGATGTCCGCCTCGCCCGCGCCGTCAAACACCGGTGTTGCCACAGGCACGCCGCGGCGCAGATTTTCCGACAGCTCGACAAGCTGATCATCGTTCAGCGTCTCGATGGTGTCGTTCTTGCCGTAGACCTCGCCGAGCAGCTTCTTCAGTTCGCCGGCCTTATGGCTTTCCTTATATTTGTCCACGGCGTCGCCGATCATGCCGCCAAGACCGCGGCAGGCCCAGCCCATATGGGTCTCCAGGATCTGCCCGACATTCATGCGGCTCGGCACGCCGAGCGGATTGAGCACGATGTCGACCGGCGTACCGTCATCGAGGTAAGGCATGTCCTCGATCGGGACGATCTGGCTGATGACGCCCTTATTGCCGTGCCGTCCGGCCATCTTGTCGCCGGGCTGCAGCTTGCGCTTCACCGCGACGAACACCTTGACCATCTTCATGACGCCGGGCGGCAGCTCGTCGCCGCGCTTCAGCTTGTCGATCTTGTCGACGAAGCGCTGCTCCAGCCGCTTCTTGGCGTCGTCATATTGGCGGCGAATGGCTTCGATGCCGGCCATCGCGCCTTCGTCCTTCAGCGCGATTTCCCACCATTGGCTGCGCGGAATATCGGTGAGCGTCTCCGCCTCCACCATCGAGCCCTTGCGCATCCCCTTGGGTCCGCGCGCGACCTCCTTCTCCATCAGAATGTCGCGCAGACGGCCATAGACGTTGCGGTCGAGGATCTGCAGCTCGTCATCGCGGTCCTTGGCGAGACGCTCGATCTCCTCGCGCTCGATCGCCATGGCGCGCTCGTCCTTCTCGACGCCGTGACGGTTGAACACGCGCACCTCGACGACCGTCCCGGTCACGCCGGGCGGCAGCTTAAGCGAGGTGTCGCGCACGTCGGAGGCCTTCTCGCCGAAGATCGCCCGCAGGAGCTTTTCCTCCGGCGTCATCGGGCTTTCGCCCTTTGGCGTGATCTTGCCGACCAGAATGTCGCCTGGCTTCACTTCCGCGCCGATATAGACGATGCCCGCCTCATCGAGGTTCTTCAGCGCTTCTTCCGAAACGTTCGGAATGTCGCGCGTGATCTCCTCCGGTCCAAGCTTGGTATCGCGCGCCGTGACCTCGAATTCCTCGATATGGATCGAGGTGAACACGTCATCATACACGATCCGCTCTGATATAAGGATGGAGTCCTCGAAATTGTAGCCCATCCACGGCATGAATGCGACGAGCACATTCTTGCCGAGCGCCAGATCGCCCAGATCGGTCGAGGGGCCGTCGGCGATGATGTCGCCGGCTTCGACGCGGTCATTCACCCGCACCAGCGGACGCTGGTTGATGCAGGTGTTCTGGTTGGAGCGCTGGAACTTGCGCAGCCGGTAGATATCGACGCCGGATTTCGACGGGTCGAGTTCCTCCGTCGCCCGGATGACGATACGGGTGGCGTCCACCTGATCGACCGTGCCGGTACGCCGCGCCGCGATGGCGGCGCCTGCAGTCGCGCGCCACCACCAATTCCATGCCGGTGCCGACGAGCGGCGCCTCGGCCCGGATCAGCGGCACCGCCTGACGCTGCATGTTCGAGCCCATCAGGGCGCGATTGGCGTCGTCATTTTCCAGGAACGGCACCAGCGCCGCCGCCACCGAAACGACCTGTTTCGGCGAGACGTCGATCAGATCGACCTGGCTCGGCGGCTCAAGATGCACGTCGCCCGCATGGCGGCAGACCACCAGATCCTCGGTGAAGCGGCCATCCTCCGACAGCGCCGCATTGGCCTGCGCCACATAGTGGCGCGCCTCCTCGGTCGCCGAGAGATAAACCACGTCGTCCGTGACCTTGCCGTTCTTCACGCGCCGATAGGGGCTTTCGATGAAGCCGTATTTGTTCACCCGCGCGAAAGTGGCGAGCGAGTTGATCAGGCCGATATTGGGTCCTTCGGGCGTCTCGATCGGGCAGATGCGGCCGTAATGCGTCGGATGCACGTCGCGCACTTCGAAGCCGGCGCGCTCGCGGGTCAGACCGCCAGGGCCAAGCGCCGAGAGGCGGCGCTTATGGGTGATCTCCGACAGCGGATTGGTCTGGTCCATGAACTGCGAGAGCTGCGAGGAGCCGAAGAATTCGCGCACCGCCGCCGACGCCGGCTTGGCGTTGATCAGGTCCTGCGGCATCACCGTGTCGATATCGACCGAGGACATGCGCTCCTTGATCGCCCGCTCCATGCGCAACAGGCCGATGCGATACTGGTTTTCCATCAGCTCGCCGACCGAACGCACCCGGCGATTGCCGAGATGGTCGATGTCGTCGATCTCGCCGCGGCCGTCGCGCAGCGCGACCAGCGTCTTGATGACGGCGATGATGTCTTCCTTGCGCAGCGTGCGCATCGGTATCGGGACATTCCAGCTCCAGCCGGATGTTCATCTTGACACGCCCGACCGCGGACAGATCGTAGCGCTCGCTATCGAAGAACAGTCCGTGGAAAAGGTTTTCGGCGGCTTCGACGGTCGGAGGCTCGCCCGGACGCATCACCCGGTAAATATCGAGCAGCGCTTCGTTGCGGCCGATATTCTTGTCGGTGTGCAGCGTGTTGCGGATGAAGCCACCAGTCGAGACATGGTCGATGTCGAGCAGCGACAGCGTCTTGAGGCCGGTGCCCTTCAGCATGTCGAGCAGCTCCTTGTCGATTTCGTCGCCGGATTCGCCGTAGATCGCGCCCGTTTCCATGTTGACGATGTCTTCGGCGAGATAGCGGCCGTAGATTGCTTCGTCGGAGATCAGGATCGACTTCAGGCCGTCCTCGGCGAGCTTGCGGGCCTGGCGCGCCGACAGCTTGCTGCCCGCCTCGGCCACGACTTCGCCCGAGGCGGCGTTGAGCACGTCATGCGTCAACTTTACGCCGCGCATTTTCTCCGGCACGAACGGCATCTTCCAGCCGCCCTTCTTGTCGGCGGTGAGCTGGATCTTGTCGTAGAAGATGTTGAGGATTTCCTCGTCATCATAGCCCAGCGCATAGAGCAGCGACGTCGCGGGAAGCTTCCGGCGCCGGTCAATGCGGACATAGACGAGGTCCTTGGCGTCGAATTCGAAATCGAGCCAGGAACCGCGATAGGGAATGATGCGTGCCGCGAACAGCAGCTTGCCGCTGGAATGCGTCTTGCCGCGATCATGGTCGAAGAAGACGCCCGGCGAGCGGTGCATCTGCGAAACGATCACGCGCTCGGTGCCGTTGATGACGAAGGTGCCGTTCATCGTCATGAAGGGCATGTCGCCCATATAGACGTCCTGCTCCTTGATGTCGCGCACGGACCGGGCGCCGGTCTCCTCGTTGATATCGAAGGTGATCAGACGCAGCTTGACCTTAAGCGGCGCGGCAAAAGTCATGCCCCGCTGCTGGCATTCGTCGACGTCATATTTGGGCTGCTCGAACTCGTAGCTGACAAACTCAAGCTGGGCACGGCCCGAAAAATCTGATATAGGAAAGACAGAACTGAAGACGGCCTGGATGCCCTCATTCGTCCGTCCGCCCTTGGGCTCGTCGACCATCAGAAACTGGTCGTAGGACTGCTTCTGCACCTCGATCAGGTTGGGCATCTCCGCCACTTCAGCGATGCGGCCGAAGCCTTTGCGCACCCGCTTGCGGCCGATGAAAGATTGCGCCATCTCATCTCCTCATGTCACTCATAAACGGCTCTCCGCAAACGCGCCTTAAAGGCGTCTGAGGAGAACCGTCGTCGGATTTCGCTCATCGATCCTGGGGGCGGAAAGCCGCGCGGCCTCCCGCCCTCCGGATATCACTTAATTTCGACGGTCGCGCCGGCGGCCTCGACCTTCTTCTTGATCTCTTCGGCTTCCGCCTTGGAAACAGCTTCCTTGATCGCCTTCGGAGCGGCCTCGACGAGGTCCTTCGCTTCCTTCAGCCCAAGGCTGGTGATGGCGCGCACTTCCTTGATCACGTTGATCTTCTGTGCGCCGGCCGCCATCAGGATGACGTCGAACTCGGTCTTCTCCTCAACCTCGGCAGCGCCAGCGCCGCCGCTTCCGGGCATCGGCATGGCCATCGGCACGGCAGCCGCGGCAGAGACGCCCCAGCCTTCCTCAAGCTTCTTGATCAGGCCGGAGACTTCCAGAACCGTCATCTTGGACAGTTCGTCATACAGCTTTTCGATTTTGTCAGACATGTCAGTTCCTTCAAATTCCGTTTGGTGCTTTCGCTTCGACCGCGCCGCTTTACGCGGCTTCCTGCCCTTCTTCCTGCTTGCGCACATAGGCATCAAGCACGGTAGCCAAGCCAACCGCAGGCGCATTGAGCGTGCGGGCGAGCTTGGTGGCAGGCGCGTTGAGAACGCCGAGGAGCTGTGCGCGCAATTCATCGAGGGACGGGATCGTGGCGAGCGCCTTGACCTCGTTTTCATTCAGCGTCGTCTTGCCGAGAAATCCGCCGATGATGACAAACTTCTGGTTTGTCTTGGCAAATTCAGCGGCAACCTTCGCTGGAGCGACCGGATCGCTCGAAAATGCGATCCCGGTCGGTTCGACGAACATGTCACGCGCGGCTCCGCTCCCGGAGTTGTCCAGCGCGATTTTGGCGAGGCGGTTTTTGATGACCTTGAACTGCGCACCGGCTGCGCCGAAGCGCTGACGGAGATCAGTCATCTGGGCCACCGTAAGTCCGGTGTATCGTGCAACGACGACGGAGCCGGACTCTGCGAAGATCTGGCCGAGGTCGTCGACCATCTCTGCTTTCTGGGCTCTATCCACCGCGTCTCTCCAAATTTGACGGCGCGGCCCCGAAAGGCCTTGCCGCCGGTTCTGATTACGCCGCATCCCCTGAGGGGCTAAGCGACTGCTTAGGCCTGTCCAGGGCGTACGGCCGTAATCCGCCAAACGGAACCTGGCGAAATCAGCTTTCTCCCCCGTCTATTGCAGGCATGAATTAAGCCCGAGGGCGCCTGCAGTCTTGGACAGGTTCGCGTACCGGCCGCTTTCGCACCCGATACGCCTTCAAGCGCTCATCACGCTTGAAACTTTTCCGCCGGACGACCGGCGGCTATGTGTCGTCGCGTCAGCCGGCGCTCTGCGATCCTGTGATCGTCGCCGGCTCGATGCGCACGCCAAGTCCCATCGTTGAACTCAGCGATATGTTCTTGACATAGGTGCCTTTCGCTCCGGTCGGTCTTGCCTTGACGACGGCGTCGGCAAAGGCGCGGGCATTTTCGACCAGCGCCTGTTCGGTGAAGCTCGCCTTACCGATCCCTGCATGAATGATGCCGGCTTTTTCGACGCGGAATTCTACCGCACCGCCCTTGGCGGCCTGGACCGCCGCCGCCACATCCATCGTGACCGTGCCGACCTTCGGGTTCGGCATCAGGCCGCGAGGTCCGAGCACCTTACCGAGACGGCCCACCAACGGCATCATATCGGGTGTCGCAATGCATCTGTCAAAGTTGATGTTGCCGGCCTGAACGTCCGCCATGAGGTCCTCGGCCCCGACAATGTCGGCGCCCGCCTTCCTGGCTTCCTCCGCCTTGTCGCCTTTTGCGAACACGGCAACACGAACCGTACGGCCAGTGCCATTCGGGAGATTGCAGACGCCGCGCACCATCTGATCGGCGTGGCGCGGGTCCACACCCAGATTCATGGCGATTTCAATCGTCTCGTCGAATTTAGCTTTGGCGCGCCCTTTCACAAGCCGCACGGCCTCATCAACAGCATACTGCTTATACAGGTCGACACCTTCGCGAGCGGACTTCAGCCGCTTACCCAGAGTTGCCATGGCGCTTACCCTTCAACCGCTATTCCCATGGAACGCGCGGAGCCTGCAATGATCTTCATGGCTTGCTCCACATCATTCGCGTTCAAATCCTTCAGCTTGACCTGCGCGATCTCGCGAAGCTGGGCCTGCGTGACCTTGCCGACCGCTCCTCCGCGACCGGGCTCCTTGGAGCCGGCATTGACGTTGGCCGCCTTCTTCAGCAGGTGCGACGCCGGCGGCGTCTTGAGCTGGAAGGTGAAGGATTTATCCTGGTAGTAGGTAATGACCACGGGGACGGGCGATCCCGGTTCCATGTCCTTGGTTGCGGCGTTGACCGTCTTGCAGAACTCCATGATATTAATGCCGCGCTGGCCAAGCGCCGGGCCGATCGGCGGCGACGGATTGGCCTGCCCGGCTTTCACCTGCAGTTTCAGCGATCCTGCTATCTTCTTTGCCATCTGTTCCCTTTCGAACCCGAGCGGGTTCCGTCATGTGAGGGTTTGCGGTCCGGATTTTGGCGGCGCTATGGCAAAGCCCCGTTATCCTCCCGCACTGCCGGCCAGGTCAGACCTTCTCCACCTGCCCATATTCCAATTCGACCGGGGTCGCCCGGCCGAAGATGGAAACCGCGACTTTGAGCCTTGCGCGTTCCTCGTCGACTTCCTCGACACTGCCGCTGAACGAAGCGAACGGACCATCCGCGACGCGCACCTGCTCGCCTATTTCAAACGTGACCGACGGTTTCGGCCGCTCCACGCCTTCCTTCACCTGTTGAAGGATGCGGAGCGCTTCACCTTCCGCGATCGGCTGAGGCTTGTTGTTCGCCCCCAGAAAGCCCGTGACCTTGGGCGTATTCTTGATCAGGTGATAGGCCTGATCCGTCATGTCCATCTTGACGAGCACATAGCCGGGGAAAAACTTCCGCTCGGCATTCACCTTGCGCCCGCGCCGCACTTCGACGACCTCTTCCATCGGCACGAGCACTTCCTCGAACAGATTTTCGAGGCCAGCCGTGGATGCCCGCTCCTTGATCAATTCAGCGACCTTCTTTTCGAAATTCGAATGAGCGTGAACAATATACCAACGCTTCGTCATGATTTACCTGTTCTTGTTTAACGACGCGTTAAGTCTATTTTGCAAACCCAAGCAGCAGGCTTACCCCCCAGCCCATAACCTGGTCAGCAAGAAGAAAGAATATCGACGCAGCGACCGCCATAATGACGACTATAATCGTGGTCACTATCGTTTCATTCCGCGTCGGCCAGGTTACCTTTGCGGTTTCCGCCCGGACTTGCTGGATGAATTCGAATGGATTTGTCTTTGCCATTTTTTGAAAATCAGGACCTTTTGAGGCACCCTTCGCGAGAATTTGCACAATTGGAAAAGCCGCGCCGCCGCCACTGGCAGGAGAGGAGGGACTCGAACCCCCAACCCCCGGTTTTGGAGACCGGTGCTCTAGCCGATTGAGCTACACTCCTTCTGGAGCCACATTACGAGCCCCTTCGACAAAAGCACGGCGCACCAGCCAGCGATCCAGTTTTCCCATTATCGCTGGCGATGCGCTAATCTAAGGTCGTTTCAGGCGCTGAGGGGGTTTGAGTAACACACGATAAATAGGCTGACTAGAGCCAAATTACAACATCCGCTGGCTTGCATGCACCAACTCAATAATATCTCTCGTGAATTTGTCGTTTTTATGGAACCTCTGTTTTCCGGCCCCAGCCCATCCGCCCCGCTTGCGGGCAGTTTCATTTTGAACTAAACGGGCGCTTCGGCTAGAGTCGCCGCGGCGCGGGTGTAGCTCAATGGTAGAGCAAGAGCCTTCCAAGCTCAAGACGTGGGTTCGATTCCCATCACCCGCTCCAACGAGCGCCATCGCCGCATTACGCGTCAATCAATCCGGCGCCCGGCGCGCGTGAATGTCGATCTGCAGCTTCCAGCTTGCGCCTTCATCGGATGAGACATCAGCGATCCAGTGGAACGAGTTCGGGCGTGATTTCGGTGAACCGCCAGCGCAGAAGGTCGCCGCTGTCGCTGCGGCCGAGTTGAACGACATCCGGCCCCTCGGCCCTGCCGATCTGACGGGGATAATATTGCTTCAGCGTATCGTGCCAATGGATGTGCCAGCCATCCAGCACGGGATCATAGATGCGCAGAGTGCTGCCGTAGAAGCTGCCCGGCAGATCCCAGACGTCCTGAATCGCCCGGCCGCCGAGGACCCAGCCGGCATGGATCTCGCCCCGCTTTTCCACGGTTGCGCCGTCCTGGCTGTGAATGGCGGCCTTCATCGTCCAGCGGCCCGGAAGAAAGCCGTAAAGCTCGATGCTACCGCCAAATCCGGCGGCTGGTCCTTCGGCCAGCAGAGCCTTGGCAAGCGGAGAGGTTTTTAAATCGTTCATCGCATGTGCCCTCCCATTAGCTGTTCAACTGCTCCTAACCAACCAAGCGAACCATCAGGCGAGTCGCGCTCAATGGCTCTCGCTGAGGCATTTGCCATGATCGGCGAGAACGTCGATGACACGGCATTCGGCGATCGGTCCGCCCGAACATTCCTCCACCATGCGCGCCAGTTCCTCGCGCATCGCCTGCAAACGGGCGATCTTGTCGTCGATGGCATTGAGGTGAGCGGCGGCGATGGCGTCGGCCGCGTCGCATGGCGCGTCGGGATGGCCAGCCAGGCTCAACAGGCTGCGCACCGCTTCGGTCTCGAAGCCCAGGTCGCGCGCATGGCGGATGAATAGCAGACGGCGGCGTTCCCGGTCGCCGTAGCGCCGCTGGCCGCCGGAGGTGCGCGGCGCTTCCGGCATTAGGCCGATCTGCTCGAAATAGCGCAGCGTCTGCACGGCATAGCCTGCCTGCCGGGCCAGCGTGCCAATCGAATAATCCATCGGTTCACCCCTTGAAGCTACAGTTACTGTAGATGTTATATCTAGACGGAGTTTTCAAGGAGGCTGGCAATGTCGGCGGGCTGTTGTGGCCATAATGCGAAATTCGACGGGATCGACCCGCATTACAAAAGAGTGCTCTGGGCCGTGATCGCGATCAATGGCGCTATGTTCCTTGTCGAGATGCTGGCGGGCGCGCTGGCCGGATCGCAGGCGCTGCAGGCTGACGCTCTCGACTTTTTCGGCGACACGCTGACCTACGGAATCAGCTTGGCCGTCATCGGGCGGTCCCTCGCCGTGCGTTCCACGGCGGCGCTGGCCAAGGGCGCCAGCCTGATGCTGATGGGCTTGTGGGTGTTCGGCGCGACGGCCTATCAGCTCCTGGTGCTCGGCGTTCCCCGTGCCGAGGTGATGGGCGCGGTCGGCTTGCTCGCGCTCGCGGCCAATGTCGCGAGCGTGCTGCTGCTGGCGCGCTACAAGGATGGCGACGCCAATGTGCGGTCGGTCTGGCTTTGCTCCCGCAACGACGCCATCGGCAATGTCGCGGTGATGCTGGCGGCGCTTGCGGTGTGGGCGACGTCAAGCCCGTGGCCGGACCTGATCGTCGCTGCAATCATGGCGGGCCTGTTCCTGACCTCGTCAATCTCGATCCTGCGCCAGGGGCTGGCCGAGCGCGGATCGGCGGATGACGCCCATCCGGTACATGAACATTAGGACGGCCGCGCCTTCAATGTCGGTCAGCCACCCCGGCATCGACCAGAAAGTCGCTCATCGTGTACGGCCTATCGGAGCCGCTGCGGATTTGCGGCTCATAGGCCAGCCCCTTGCCGGTCTCTTCGCGGTAGTGCTCCAGAAGGCCGCTCAGCACCTCGCCGACGATGGTTGCGCCCACCGGCCCGAGCTTGTCGCCGCCCTCATTGCCATAATGATGGCGCCCATGGCCCTCGCCGTATCGCAGCGAGGCGTTGTGGAAGGATGCGCGATCCCGGTATGGCCGATAATCGTCGGAGACTGCCTCGGCTTCGCCATTGTCGGGCTCCGCATAAGGTCTGGTGCCGAACGTGCCCGCTTCCTGAAGAATGTAATACCAGAGCGGTGAATTCGCATTGCCCAGGAAATATCTGACACGGTCGTCCGGCCGAAGCAGATAGGCTCGCCACCCCTCGCCATGGCCGCCGGCCCGAGGCCCATAGCCGCCTTGCCCGATCAGCCCGCGCTCCTGCAGCACCGGCAAGATGCGCTCCGCCAAAGATTGGCCGGACGGCAGGTGCAGCATTTGCCCCCTGACCAGATTGCGCGCGGCGAGCGAACCCAGTTCAAGCCGTCCCACCGCATTGGTGAAATTCAGCCTGTGCAGGCCGCGAACCAGCTCCGTATCGATCTTGCGCCCGTAGTTGAAGTTTTCCGGCCGATGATGGCCGATATCGAAGAAATAACGCCAATCCAAGAGGAAGCGCGGCGTCACCGGCTGAAAGGCGCGCGGGCCCCCGCGCTCCTCGGAGAACAGATCGAAAGCCGCCCCCTCCCGCAGTTGATATGCGTCGCGCACCTGGCTGTGGCCGAAACGATAGGCTGCACCGGAAAACTCGACGGGGATATAGGGCTTGCGGATATGACCCTCCGAATCGCGAAATCCGTTGGGAAAATAGAACGCGCGGCCGTGCTTCAGGAACGCGGCGGCGTAGTCCGCGCCGATGATGCGCGGCAGAAAATCTTCCGCAATGAGGCGGTGATAATAATAGACCGTGTGATCGTGAGCGGCTTCGAAAACCTTCAGCTTGGCGTGATCGGGCAGCGCCTCGGCCAGCTCCTGCGTATCGCAGCGTGATCCGGCTCTGCAGTACGACCACCGATCGCGGCCGTAATCGCGCTCGATCAGGATGTCGGCCGTGCGGTTGTGGAAGGCAATGAAGGCGGCGTGAAGCTGCGAAATGACGATGTTCTCATCGTTGCGCGGGTCACCCAGCAGCGCAACCGCTTCGCCGCCGGCAGGCCCGTAATATTGCGAGGCTTTCGTCCTGAACAGGTCCGAGCGCGGCGGTTCGCCTTCGGCGGAAATGAGCCGTCCGACGCGGATGTAGGGCAATCGATAAAGGTGCGGGGTGCGGGCCGGCCCCAGCCCATAGACGTTGTCCAGGTCCAGATCCGGCGTCCTGGCGTTGACGAGCTGATAATCGCCGCGCAACGGGCGGCCAAGCTGGGTCGAGGCGTCGAACGTGATGTCATGGTCGATGAACTGCGCCAAATAGGTGTAACCGGCGGGCGTTACGCTGTCGCCGGCCGGATCGCCGGGCTCGCCGTCCTCGACCATGGCGCGCCCGAGGGCCTTCAGCGCATCGTTCTCATCATGCGACCGGGCCGGCGGAAAGAGCCGTCCAAAGCCTTCCCCATTGCCGCTTACGCCATATTGGCGATCTTCCGCATAGGGGCCGCTCGCGACCTCTTCGTCATGCGAGACGTCGCTCCTGTCGCGATCATGCGCGGCATAGCCGTCACCATGCCCCTCGTCATGCCGCTCAAGCCGCGCCCGCTCCGCATCATCATAGGTCTCGTCCCTGTGCGGATAGGGCGCCGCAACGGCGTCATGGTCGTTGTAGCTCTTGCCGTGTTCATGCGCGATCTCGGGCTCGCGGCCGGAATAGCGGTGCCGTTCGAAGAAGGGGCTCCGATCCGGCATCGGGGGCCAGTCCGCACGCGGCGCGTAATAGGGAACATAGGGCGGGCCTTCGCCGGGCACCCGGAAAAGCGATCCGTCTCCTTCTTCGGATGCCAGCGCGGGACGGAGTGCAAAAAATGAGCTGCTGAGCGCAGCGGCAAAGAACAAATGGCTCAATCCGAGTTGCGAGCCTTTAATCAGGCGGAAAAAGCTTGGATGAATTGACGGGCAACGCATGACCCTACTCCCTTACTGTGGAGCGAGTTTCGCCGATGGAGTTTAATGAAAAATGAAATCTTCTCGATTTAATTAAAACTGACATTCTGCCCCTGTGGCGACGGCCTCGTGCGCCTCGCCCGGCCGTCCTGGGGGCCGCAGGTCGCCGGGCGCAGAGTTGTGTGCTATAGTCGACTCATGTGCGGACGCTTCACACAATCCAACGAGATGCTGCCCGGCCTCGACCTGGTGGTGCTCGACGAGACCGCCGATAATGACCGGCCGATCCAATATAATGGCGCGCCGTCGCAGGATTTCTGGGTGCTGCGCCGCCATCCGCAGACGGGCGCCTATCACCGCGATCTGCTGCGCTGGGGACTCATCCCCTATTGGATGAAGGAGGCCAGGGGCGGCCGCAAGCCGATCAACGCCAAATCTGAGACCGTCGCAGGCCTGCCCAGCTTCCGCGATGCCTATGCCAGGCGGCGCTGCATCGTGCCGATCGACAATTTCTTCGAATGGCGCAAGACCGCGCCGCCGAAGCAGCCCTTCGCGATCGGCATGGCCGACGGCTCGGTGTTCGGCCTTGCCGGCATCTGGGAGAATTGGAAGGACCCCGCGAGCGGCGAATTCGTGCGCACCTTCTGCATCCTCACCTGCCCCGCCAATGAGCTGATCGCCGAAATCCATGACCGGATGCCGGTCATTCTGCCGCCGGACAGCTTTCACCGCTGGCTGTCGCCGCTGGAGCCGGACCCGTCCGATCTGCTGCGGCCGTTTCCCGCGGAGCTGATGCGGATGTGGCCGGTGTCCCCGGCGATGAATTCGACGCGGCAATAACGCGTCCCCGCGTTATCGGCCCGGCCATCCCATCCGGTTGAGCTGATCTTGGAAATCGCTGCTGACCCTGCCACGCGGCTCTGGCCTTTCGGCGAACCGATCCCACCGATCCAGACGGCCCCCTGTCGTGACCTGCCCATATCGCGTCGCCCCGGCAAACTTCGAATTAGGGCCGGCGATCAGTCCGCCCGATAGAGCGAGGCGTGATGGATCGTCGGGCGTAACACGGTCGTTAGCCTCGAAGGCGGCGACGGTCGGCAGCTTGCGCTGGAATTTCGGGTCGGATTTCATCGCGCCCAGCATGAACTTCTTCCAGATTTGCGCCGGAAGCCCGCCACCCGTTACTCGCCGCATCGGGGTGCTGTCATCATTGCCCACCCACACGCCTACCACCAGATTGCCCGCAAAACCGATGAACCAAGCATCCCGATAGTCCTGGCTGGTGCCGGTCTTGCCGAAAGTCCCGATAGGCAAGCTGGCGGCTTGACCTGAACCGCGGCGCACCACAGCCGACATCAGCTCGCGCAATTCATCGGCCTCGGGAAGCCTCCATTGTCCCGCCTCGCGGGGCGGCCTGCCGCCGCCCACCGGCCTGGCGTCAAGACCGGCAACACCCCAGGGCTTCACAGGATAGGCGCCGGCCGCGACCGCCGCATACGCCGAGGTCATCTCAAGCAGCGACACCTCGGAGGTGCCAAGCGCAATGCTGGCGTTGGGCGCGAGCGGCGATTCTATGCCGAGGTCGCGCGCCGCCCGAATGACGGCATCGCGGCCGACGGCTTCGGAGATGGTGACGGCGGCGGTGTTGATGGAGGCGGCGAAAGCCTGGGTTAGCGTGATGATGCCGCGATGCTCGCCACTATAATTCTTCGGCTCCCAGCCATCGACGGACACCGGCTCATCCGCCACCAGCGTGTCCGGGTGCGCACCGGCCCGCAATGCGGCGAGATAGACGAAGGTCTTGAACGAGGAACCCGGCTGCCGGCGCGCCTGCACCGCCCGGTTGAACTGGCTGTCCGCCCGCTCCTTGCCGCCGATCATCGCCACGACCCGGCCGTCGGTGCGCATCGCAACCAGCGCCGCCTGGCTCGCTTTCTCGCTGCGGCCTTGCTTTTCCAGCACGGAGGTCACCGCCGCACGCGCCAGACGCTGCAACCCGGGACTGAAGGTCGTGTAAACCTCGACCGGCTCGCGGGAGTGGGGATTCTCAATGTCCTTTTGCACCGTGTCGCTCAGCCAGTCCGCATAATCGGCGCCGGTTTCGGTTTCGGGCGCGGTGTCGAATTTGACCGGCTCGCTATTGGCGGCCTTCGCCGGATCGAGCCGGCCATCGCGGATCATTGCCTGCATGACCAGCCGGGCGCGCTGATTCGCGTCGTCCATATTGTTGGTGAGCTGGGTCGGTGAGCGCAGCAGCGCAACCATGAGAGCGGATTCCCGCAGCGTCAGCGCGCCGACCGGCTTGTCGAAGAAACGCCGCGCGGCGGCGCGGACGCCGAAACAGCCTTCGCCGAAATAGGCGCTGCTCAGATATCGTTCCAAGATCTCATCCTTGGACAGCCGAAACTCCAGCCAGACGGCGAGCAGCACCTCTTCAAGCTTGCGGTGCAGCGTTTTGGCGCTCGTCAGATAGGACATTTTCACGAGCTGCTGGGTAATCGTGCTGGCGCCTTCCCGCATGCCGCCGGCATCGTAATTGCGTTTCACGGCGCGGAGGATGCCCACCGGATCGATGCCGAGATGCCTGTAGAAGCGGCGGTCCTCCATCGACAGAAGCGCATCGACAAAATGCTGCGGCAGTTCGCCCAGCTTGACGGGAGCGGCCATGCAATCGCCGCGCGTGGCGAAGGGCAGGCCGTCGGCATCCAGCAGCACCAGCGGACGCTGGGCGGCGGACCGGAGCGTCTGTTCGATGGGGTATCGCACGCTCGGCGGGACTTCCAGGGACGCAACCAGCCCCAACAGGACGCTGCCGAGGACCAGGAGTGCGTTGCTGAAACCGGAGGAAATGTTGGGAGGTTTTCTGGTCAGGATCGAGGGCGGAACGATCGAGGCGGGCCACGCGAAGCTTGGCAATTTTACTGGACCTATCATCGCGCGCTACCCACCGACCCTGACACCCCCAACAACGCACCAGTCGGTTCAGTGTTTCCCGGTGTGTAAACCAAATTTACCGGACGCCTTGGCCGCAGAAGCGCAGCGTTCGATGCGGCGCGCAATCCCGGTGAATTCAGCGGTCGATGACGAGGTCGGATGTTGGCTTGCTGCAGCAGAGCAGGACGCGGCCCTGGTCGATCTCCCGCTGGCGGATGCCGCCCGCATGCCGCATGTCCACGGTGCCGGAGATCAGGGTGCTCTTGCAGGTGCCGCACATGCCGCGCGTGCAGGAAGAGGGAAGGATGAGGCCGGCCACGCGCGCGGCGGCGAGCACCGTCACATCGGGTGGGCAATGGATCACGCGGCCGCTCTGCGCGAATTCGATGCGGAAGCCATCCATGGCGGCGCCGGCGTCCACCGGGGCCGAAACAAGCGCTTCGGCGAGCGCCAACGCGCCGAAATCGAAGCTTTCCTCGTGATAGCGACGCATATCGAACGCCGCCTGTCCCAGCATGGCGCGGACAGCGGCCATGAAGGGCGCCGGGCCGCAGCAAAACACTTCGCGCTCCATGAGATCGGGAGCGATGATGTGCAGCATTGGCGGCGACAGGCGTCCGAGGAAGCCGGGCCAGTGGCTTTCGCCATCGGCGGACTCGCAAATATGGGCGAGGCGCAGCCGCGGCATTTGCTTTGCCATGGCGTCCAGCTCATGACGGAAAATGATGTCCGCCGGACTGCGCGCAGCATGGACGAAGACGATGTCCCGTTCCTCGGCCAGATCGTGGGAGGTGCGGGTCATCGACATGAGCGGCGTCACGCCGCTGCCGCCGGACAGCATCAGCCATTTCGGCGCGCTCGGCACCGGCGGAGTGAAATCGCCGAGCGGTCCGAGCGCGCGGATTTCGTCTCCGGGTCTCAGATTGTCGTGCAGCCAGTTGGAAACGATGCCGCCGGGCTGCCGCTTTACGGTGATCGAGAGCCGGTAGGGCCGCGCCGCCGAGGCCGAAATGGTGTAGCAGCGGTTGACGGCCGCCCCGCCGATCGACAGTTCCAGCGTCAGAAACTGGCCCGGCAGAAAGCGGAACAGGCAGGGCTGGCGCGCGGCGAATATGAAGGTGCTGACATCGTGCGTTTCCTGGCGTATTTGCAGGCAGACCAGCACGTCGTCGGCTTGCGAATCCCAATCCGGCACTGTCTCGGGCATCACGTCGCCCTACTCCGCCGCACCCGTTTCGGAACGGGCAGCAGATGCGCCATCCGGCCGATATACCAATCGCAGAATTTCTCCACGAGACCTTCCGTGTAGGGCGAATAGGGACCAGGCTCATAGGCCGGCTGACGCACGCCGCGCTGGGCGATGCCGACGAGATCGCCATCCTGCTTGTTGGTCTTGAGCCAGACGGTGGTGAGATTGTCCAGCTCATAGTCGACGCCCTCCACCGCGTGCCTGTGCACCAGCCATTTCGTTCGCAGCAGGGTTCGCTCCGGGCCGAGCGGCAGCACCGAGAAGGTCACGATGTGGTCGCTCATGAAGTGATGCCAGGAATTGGGCTGGGTCCAGAAGGACAGCCCGCCCAGCTTGCGGTCGGTAAGGCTGCCGAGCAGCTTGCGGGATGCGACGCGCGTGTCCATGGTGTGCGATTCGCCCGCGCCGCTGAGCGGCAGGCGCTCGGTGCGGAAGCCGGTGATGGCGGTGTTCAGCCGCTCGATCTCGCGCGACGGCAGGCCGCAGGACTCCCAGCGGGAATGGGAGTCCTGCAGCAGAGTTTCGTAGCGCCCCGCATGGTCGCGGCGGTCGTCATCGAGTTCATCGGGCGCAAAACCGAAACCATATTCGAACAGCGGGATGGTCAGCTCGGGATGATTGGCGGCGCAATGGTAGCACTCGCGGTTGTTCTCCATGGTGAGCTTCCAATTGCCCTCTTCGACGATGTCGCTGGTATGGGCGATCTTGCAATTGGCCAGCTCATGCGGCGCCAGATAGGGCTCCATCGCGGCGGCCATCGCCTCAATGTCGGCGGGGGGCTCAGCGGCGAGGCAGATGAACAGCAGCCCCGCGACGCTGCGCAGATGCACCGGCTTGAGGCCGTGGCATGCGGTGTCGAAATCGGGGCCCATATGCTCGGCGAACAGCAGCCGGCCATCCTCGGCATAGGTCCATTGGTGATAGCGGCAGATGATGTTGCCGACCGTCGTCTTGTGGTCGTCGATCAGCCTGGCGCCGCGATGACGGCAGACATTGTGGAAGGCGCGCAGAGCCATATCCTCGCCGCGAATGATCAGCACCGACGCCGCGCCGATATCCACGGTCATGCAGTCGCCGGTTTCCGGCACGTCCGGTTCGACGCCGACATAGATCCAGTGACGGCCGAAAATCAGGTCGAGATCGAGATCGAAGATCTCGCGGCTGAGATAGAACAGCGCCTCCAGCGTGTGGCCGGGCTTGCGGCGGCGCACCAGCTCTTCGGCGGAAACCGGCATCGGCATGGGGCTTGTCCTCCTGGCGGCGACGCTTGGCGCGATCATTCCTGCGCCGGTTCGTCAGACGCGCTTTCCTGGATGCGACAGGGTCGGCGGTTCGCGGCGCGGCGCCGCCTCCTCGATGAGACGCTTTTCGAGGAGGTAATCGTAGATTACCCGCGCCGCCTCGTCAGCGGAAGGCTGGATGAGCAGCCTGCCCTCTCCGGCTTTCGTCTCCGTCATCGCCTTGAGCCGCTCGCTCGGCATTGCCCGCCAGCGGCACCCGCATCGGCTTCGGGCGCGGACGCCAGGGGCGGAATTCGCAGTTCTCCAGCAAAGTATCCGCCGGAGCGTCGGTGACGATGCTCTCGATGATACCACGGCGGGCGCGGGCGAAGGCGACTTGGCGAGGCTGCGGCGCGGCGGCGTCGACGATGGCGACCACAGGAAACCGCGCCTCCACCAGCCTGCGCCGCCCGCGCGGCAATGCCTGTGTAAGGCGCGCACGGCCCTCGGCCACGGTGAACTCGGCGACATCGGCGACGACTGCGCAGCCGAGCCCTTGCGCGACCAGATAGGGCAGCATGCCGCTATCCTCACCGCCTTCGGCGCGGCTCCCGGCGAAGATCACGTCCGGCGCCAGCGTCGCCAGATGGGCCATCAGAGGCGCGACCGGATCGCGCCCCGGCGGCATCGCCAGCACGGTCAGACGCGCAAGACCCATGCCGAGATAATCGCGCAGCGCGGTCTGGGTCGGGTCGCCCGCATGCACGGCGTGAACCTCGGCCGCCGGCAATCGCAAGGCCAGTTCGAGCGCGCGTGCATCGAGCGGCGCGCGCCTCTCCCGTCCCGAGGCGGGGTGTCTGCCGACCGAAAGCAGCACGGCTGCCCTAAGCATTGCGGCGCTCCCTAGCGTGGCGCACAGGGCGGGCATGACGTCCTGCGCGTCGGCAATGATGGCGAGATCGGCGCGCTTGATCATCTCGGCATGCAGGTCCGTGTTGATCGCCACGACGTGGCTCACCCCGGTGATTCCCTGAAGGTGCTGCGGCGCGCCGGAAATGCCGAAGGCGAGATAGCAGCGCGCGGTGACGACGCTGCCCGAGGCGCCGACCTGCCGGTCGCGCGGCAGATGGCCCTCGTCGCAAACCACCCGGCTGCCCGCCCGTGTTGCGCCCAGCACCTCGCCAAGCTCGGCGAAGCTCTCCCAATCGGTGACGCCGTTGCCGGCGCTGAGGATGAAATCGGCCTCGCCCAGCGCGATGCGGTCGGGATCGGCGGGCAGGCGCGTCGCGCGCTCGAGGGACCGGCGGACCGAGAAAGCCGGCGAGGCAATTTCACGCGCTTCGTGCGGCGGTCCCTCATGGCGCGGAAAGGCGTTTTCCGCGATCGACATCACGGCGGGCACAGCCGCCAGCATGGAGGCCTTGCCGCCCCGCGCTCGCCGCGAAACCCGCCCAGCCGTAATGGCCTCCACGCCGCTGAACAGCCTTTCGCCCGAAATCGCGGCGATGCGGCGCGCCAGATCGGCGCCGCCCTCGGCGCTTTCGGCGAAGACGATGTGCCGGGGCTTCAGCTTGGCGATGGCGGCAGCCACGGCAGCAACGCGGAATTCGGGGTGGCCGTTGTCCGCAAGATCCGGCGGAAGGGCCATGGCGCGATCCGCACCGGCGGCGCCGAGCCCATCGATTGCGCCGATCGCCAGCGCCACGACCGCGCCCCTATCCGCGTCGGCGAGTTGGCGGGCCGCCGCGATGAGCTGCCGGTCGTGCTCCGAAAGCGCGCCGCCCGGCTGGTCCAGCACAGCGAGCACGAGGAATGCCGGTTCGGCGATGATGCGGGTTTCGGGTTGGAGCGGGGCTTGCGGGCCGTCAGCCGCCGCGCGGTTTCCTGACGCCGATGCCCCGCCGTGCCAGTCGATGCGCGGACGCGCGCCCACCCCGACCATTGCCGCCAGCCGCCGGATGCGCGGATCAGCGGCGCGGACGGCCGGATGCGTCCTGCGGCTGGGGCGCGATGGTGAAGCGGCAGCGCGGGGTCCCGGGCACAAGCCGGGCGGCGCGCTCGGCGCGCGGGTTGCGCCGCCCCCTCATGATATCGCCTCCAGCACCAATTCGGCGATCTCGGCGACCTCGGGGCGCGGGCCGACCACGCCTTCCAGCATCACCGTGCAGTTCGGGCAGGCGACCGCGACACGTTCGGCGCCGGTCGCGCGGGCCTGGTCCATGCGCATGTCCGGGATGCGGCGCTTGCCCGCCACATCCGTCAGCGGCGCACCGCCTCCGCCGCCGCAGCAGCTCGACCGCATGCCGGAGCGCTCCATCTCGATCCGCGTGAAGCCGAGCGCATCGAGCAGCCGGCGCGGCGCGTCGATTTCGCCATTGTAGCGGCCGAGATAGCAGGGATCGTGATAGGTGACCGTCTTGCTGGACGTTGCGCGGGGGTTCAGCCGCCCGCTCTCCACCAGGTCCAGCAGCAGCGCAGTGTGATGCAAGACCGCGTAATGGCCGCCCAGGGCTGGATATTCGTTGCGCAGGACGTGCAGCACATGCGGGTCGGCGGTGACGATGCGCTTGAAGCGGTGGCTGGCGAGCAGCGCGATGTTGCGGCGCGCCAGATCCTGGAACGTCGCTTCGTCGCCGAGCCTCCGCGCGATGTCGCCGCTATCCAACTCATCGGCGCCGAGCACGGCAAAATCGACGCCGGCCTGCCTCATGATCCGCACCAGCGCCCGCAAGCTGCGCTGCCCGCGAAGCTCGAATGCGGCATCGCCCAGCCACAGCAGCACATCGCATTCGCCCTTGCCGGCGATTAGCGGCAGCGACAGATCGGCCGCCCAATCGACGCGGCGCGCGGCTGGCAGCCCGGCGGAATTATCGGCCAAGCGCAGCTCTTCCAGCACGGCGGCTGCCTTGCCGGGCGTCGCGCCACGCTCCAGCGTCTCGAAACGGCGCAGATCGATGACGGCATCGACATGCTCGATCATCATCGGGCAAGCCTCGACGCAGGCGCGGCAGGTCGTGCAGGCCCACAGCGTATCGGGATGGATCATCGCATCCGCGCCGACCAGCGGCAGCAGGCGCCCGCCACGCGCCTCGCCCGCGACGCGTCCGGGATGATGATGGCCGGCATAGGCGCGGTCGCTGGCCTTATCGTCGAGCGATGCGACGATATCCTGGATCAGCTTTTTCGGATTGAGCGGCTGTTCGGCGGCAAAAGCCGGGCAGACGGTCTCGCAGCGGCCGCATTCGACGCAGGCCTCGAAGCCCAGCAGCCGGTTCCAGGCGAAATCGAGCGGAACCTCAACCCCGAGCCGCTCCGCATCGAGCCCGAGCGGGAGCACGCCGCTGTCGCGCCCCTGGAAGCGTGCGGGACGCGGATGCGCGACCAGATGCAGCGCCCCATGCAGCGCATGTTTGAGCGGCCCGCGACGGGCGCTGAGGATGAGATCGGCCGCGCCCAGAACGCCGATCAGCACCAGCGTCAGCGCGACCGGCACCGGCAGCGCGCAGCCGGCCAGCTGGTCGAGCGCAACGATCAGGAAACCCGCCGCATAGGCCAGCAGGGCCACCGGAAGCCGCCGGAAGCGCCCTTGCGACACCTCGCCCGGACGGGTGACGCCTCGACGCCAGCCGACCATCAGCGCGCCGAGCAGCATCGCCGCCAGCGCCGCCGACAGCAACGCCCATAACAGCGATCCGCGCATGGCCGGAAAGGCCGCCAGCCCGATCAGCAGGAGCGAGGCGAGGAAGCCGCCAGCCGTGGCAGCATGAAAGCGAGCATTGAACGGCTTGCGGGCGACCACCTCGTGCACATCGACGAGATAGCGGCGCGGAAGCGCCATCAGGCCCCCGGCGACGTCAACCTTCGCGGGCGCTCCGGCCCGCCACCGCCGCGCATGGGACACCGCCAGAACGGCGCCTGCCGCGAGCGTCGCCAGCGTCAGCCCTGAAAGCGCGGCAGCGATCATCCGGGCCACCCCATCCGAGGCAGGCAGCATCCCTTTGCGCCATTCAATTCAACGGGCATCCCAAGTGACCCCAATTGTTTGCGGCTGCAATCCTATCAGATGCAGCGGGCGGGATCGCTCGTCCGGAAGAGCGAGGCCCATGCGTCGGGAGTGGAAAATGGACTCAAAGGATATTGTGCGAGCCGTCGCAATAGGGCTCGTCGCTGGTCTGCTTGCAGCCGCATAGAAGCACCGCTTCGGTCCGCGCGGGCGGTGAACAGCAGCGGCTCGATCCCGCTGCCCTTATGCGAGCCGTCGCAGAAGGGCTGCCGCGCCGACCGCGCGCACCGGCACCAGGAATACGTCCGGCCTTCGATCAATTCGACGAGAAAGGGATTGAGCGGTGCGGCGACCGTATCGGCCATGGGTGTCTTCCTCGCGCGGCGTCAAGTCTGACGGGTCGGAAATGATCGCAATGGCTTAGCCGAAGACAAACGCCCGATGCAAGCGGTGCCAGCACTCAGCCCACCGACCATTGCGCGGCGAAACCGTCTCAGGTGCCCAAGCGCACCTTCGATGCGGACGCCACCCACCGCACCATATCCTTGGTAGCCTGATCAAAGCCTGCCTGGAGCGCGGCGACGCCGCTGTCCGGCGTGTCCTTCGCCGCCGGCACGCGCGCGGTAAATTCCTTGGTCGCCAGCACGCGGCTCTGGCGCTCCTGCACGATCTTGGCGAACAGCGTTACCGTCGCGGTGGACTGGCCTTTTGCGACATCCACCTGAAACTCGCGGATTTCGACCGCCAGGGCGTAATCGCCGTCAACGCGGTCCTGCGTCGTCAGCACGGCGCGGAAGGCTTTGGAATCCTGCATGGCTTCGACGATGCGCGCTTGCAGCAGGCTGCCGAGCCGGTCGCTCCAGGCGGCATCCTCGAAATAAGAGAGGCGTCCGCCCGGCGCCATGACGACGATGCGGTCGGTGTCGAGCGCGCGCATGGCGGTCGGCCGCAGCACGGTGAGCTGAATTGGCCAACGCTGAACCGGCGTACCCGACATTGCAGGGGCGGCCAGATTATAGGTAGCGGGAGGCGCGCTCGCACCCATGCCGGCGACCGCACAGCCGCCGAGCGAAACGCAGACCAAAGCCGCCCTTATCAATGGGTAGACGTTCATGCCCCTCACGCCGTCAGCCCCGATGCCGTGCCCGGGTAAGACCTAACATGGGAAGCTCCGCTGTCAATTTCATTGTTGACCGGGCTTATATTCCGGCACTTGCGCGCCGCCCCAGATCAGCGTCGAGGGGTTGGATTCCACCTTCTGCAGCACCCGGTCGAGATTCTCGGCCAAGCGCCGCCCATCGCGCATGAAAAGCTCGAATTCGCGCATGCTGCTCTTGGCCTGATGCGTCAGCCCGTCCGCCTGATCGCCCAGCGACTTGTCCAGCTTCTCGGCCAGCTTACGGAAGGATTGCGCCGCCTGTTGCGCCTGGGTCACAATCGAATCCTTGTTTCCGGAAAACGCGGCGGTGAACTGATCCGCCGCTCCGTCCAGCTTGGTGGCCAGCGCCTCGAATCGAGTCGAGAGATCGCGCGCATTGTGGATGACGGCGGTGATGTCCTCCTTATTGGCGTCCAGCATGGCGGTGAACGATTCGACGTTTTTGGCGGTATTGGCGATCACCTTCTCGTTGCTGGCGACCAGATCGTTGAGCCGCACGAACAGCGCATTGGCGTTGCCGACCGCTTCCGGCACGCCGCTCATCAGCGAGCCCGAGTTGGCGGCATCGGCATAGATCACGGGGTAGGTCTCGCCGGTTTTTGGGGTGAGGGGCGGCGACTCCGGCGTGCCGGGCGTGATCGACAGGGCGACCGACCCCGCCAGCCCCTGCTGCAAGATCTGGGCACGGGAATCCTCGCGTACCGGCGTCGTGCTGGAAATTGCGATCTCCACACGCACCTTGCGCGTGTCCTCCGGCATGATGCTCAGATCCTTCACGGAGCCGACCCGCAGACCGTTGAACAGCACGCTGCCGGCCTCGCCCAGCCCTTGCACGGAACCGTTGAACACTACGTCATAGCGCTTGGATGTGCCGCCGCCACTCACGAAGTTTTCGATCCAGTAGATGAAGGCGAAGCCAGCCGCCAGCATCAACAGGACGAAAGCGCCGATGATCAGATGATTTGCCTTGGTTTCCATGTCACCTCATCGATGCGCGGCGCGTGCCCGCTCGCCGCAAAAATAATCCTGAACCCAAGGGTGCGAAGGGCTCTGCACCAGTTCTTCCGGCGTTCCGAAACGCACGACCTTATGATCGGCGATCACGGCGACGCGGTCGCAAATGGCGAAGATGCTGTCCAGATCGTGGGTCACCATGTAGACGGTCAGCCCGAGCGTTTCCTGCAAGCGGCGGATGAGCTGATCGAAGGCGGCCGCGCTGATCGGATCGAGGCCGGAGGTCGGCTCGTCGAGGAAGACGATTTCCGGGTCCAGCGCCAGCGCCCGCGCCAATCCGGCCCGCTTGCGCATGCCGCCGGAAAGCTCCGACGGGTATTTATGCGCCGCGTCAGGATCGAGGCCGACCATGGCGAGCTTCAGGAAGGCCAGTTCGTCCATCGCACCCTTGGGCAGCTTGAGCTGCTCGCGCATGGGCACCTGCACATTCTGCAGGACCGTAAGCGCCGAGAACAGCGCGCCATCCTGGAACAGGACCCCCCAACGGCGCTCGATGGCCAGGCGCCCGGCCCAATCCAGTTGCGCCATGTTCTCGCCGAAGATCTCGACACGGCCCTGGTCGGGCGGCACCAGACCGGTGATGCAGCGCAGCAGCACCGATTTGCCCGTTCCCGAGGCTCCGGCCAGCCCCAGCACCTCGCCGCGATACACCTCTAGGTCGAGAGAATCGAAGATCACCTGCCGCGCGAATCGCTTCGAAAGGCCGCTGACCCGGATGACGATGTCGCCCTTATCGAAACGCTTCATCGTCAATAGCCGCTCGCGGACAGGAACATGGCGAAAAGCGCATCGAAGATGATCACCAGGAAAATCGCCTTCACCACCGAGTTGGTTACGTGGCTGCCGAGCGATTCGGCGCTGCCTTCGACGCTCAGACCTTCGAGGCATCCGACCAGCCCGATAATGAGTGCGATCAGCGGCGCCTTGACCAGCCCGACGAGAAGATGCCGGACGTTGATGGCGTCATGCAGCCGCTCGATATAGGCGGGAATGGAAATATCGAGATAGACCATGGCCATGATCGCGCCGCCCACCAGACACATGATGTCGCCGATGAAGGCCAGGATCGGCAGCGTCACGATCAGCGCGGCTATGCGGGGCAGCACCAGCGTTTCCGTCGGGCTGATGCCGAGGGTGCGCATGGCATCGACCTCCTCCCGCATCTTCATGGAGCCGATCTCGGCGGTGAAGGCGGAGGCGGACCGTCCGGCAACCATGATCGCGGTAAGCAGAATGCCGACCTCGCGCAGCGCCAGCACGCCCACCATGTCCACCGCGAGCGGCTCGGCGCCGAAATAGCGCAGTTGCAGGACACCTTGCTGGGTGATGACGGCGCCGATCAGCAGGCAGATCAGCGAGATGATCGGCACGGCGCGCAAGCCCGTATGCTCGATATGATGGATGAACGCCGTCCAGCGGAAGCGCCAGGGCCGCGCAGCGGTGCGGAAGGCGCAGACGGTGGTCTGGCCGAGAAACGCCGTGAGGCAGGCCAGGTCGTTGACCGCGTCGAACAGCGACGCCAGGGTTTCGCCTGCGATGGGCATGAAGGTGCCCCGGCGGTGCCGGGTTGGCTTCCGCGCCGCACTGTTCTCATCGACGACGGTGAGCAGGATGCGCTGGCGTTCGGAGGCGGGCCTGATGGTCACTTTGACCCCGGCCGCCGCCAATTGCTTGCGCAGATCATGCAGCAGCCACGCGCCGGCCGTGTCGAGATCGTCGATCGCGGTAAGGTCGATCAGCGCCGCCTCGATGTCGCGCTTGCCGGAGGTGAGGTTGAGCGTCTTGATCTCGCCGTCCAGCCGTGCGAATTCCTGTACCGTCCAGCGCCCAGACGCGGCAAGGCGCAGATTGCGGCCGTCCACCGCGGCGCGCAAGGTCGGGGCGGGCGCGGCGGAGCCGGGAGGCGCTTTCAGGGCGGCACGGGGCATCGGATACAACTTTAGGTAAAATGGACCGGGCGAACCTTGCCAATAAAAATGCGGCGGGTCTAGGGAGCGCCACAGGTTTTCCGGAAGGGTTTGGCCATGGGCGGGGCGTTGACGGTTTCGGCGCGCATCGAAAGCTGGCCTATCGCGGGCAGCTTTACCATCTCGCGCGGCTCCAAGCGCGAGGCGGTGGTCGTCGTCGCCGAAGTGACCGACGGGCGGGTCACCGGGCGCGGCGAATGCGTCCCCTATAACCGCTATGGTGAGACGCCGGAAGCCGTACTAGAACAAATCACGATCGAACGGGTAACGAATCGCGCTGCGCTCTTACGGTCGATGCAACCGGGGGCCGCACGGAACGCGCTCGACTGCGCGCTTTGGGACTATGAGGCGAAAGCCGCCGGGTCGCGGGCCTGGGAGCTTGCCGGGCGGGGCGGCATGAAGCCGGTGCTGACGGCTTATACGATCAGCCTGGGCGAGCCGGAGGCGATGGCCGCCAAGGCGCTTTCGGTGCCGGACTATCCGCTGCTGAAATTGAAACTGGGCGGCGATGGCGATGCCGAACGGCTGCGCGCCGTCCGCGCCGCGCGTCCCGATGCCCGTATCGTCGCCGATGCCAATGAGAGCTGGCGCGCGGACGCTCTGGCCGGTCTATTGGCCGCCTGCGCTCAAACCGGCGTCGAGCTGGTCGAACAGCCCCTGCCCGCAGGCGAGGACGCCGTTCTCGGCGACATCGCCCGGCCGGTGCCGGTCTGCGCCGACGAATCGGCCCATCCCGGCGCCGATCTGGCGTCGCTCGCGGGGCGGTACGATGCCGTGAACATCAAGCTTGACAAGACCGGCGGACTGACAGAGGCGCTCGTGGCGGCAGCCGAAGCGCGGCGCCTCGGCTTGAAGGTCATGGTCGGCTGCATGGTCTCGACGTCGCTCGCCATGGCTCCGGCGCTCATTCTGGCGCAGCAGGCGGACTGGGTGGACCTCGACGGCCCGCTGCTGCTCGAAGCCGATCGGTCGCCGGGATTGCACATCTCCGGCGCGTTCATTGCGCCGCCTCCGGCTGCTCTGTGGGGTTGAGGATCAGACCGCCGTCCCATCGGCGCATCAGCACGACGCTCGCCGCCAGCCCGACACAGGCGAGCGCCGCCATCCCGAGATAGGCGCCGCCGCCATAGGCGCGGTAGAGCGGCCCCGCCGACAGCGAGGCCAGTCCCATCACCACGCCTGCGGTGATCGAGGCGTAAAGCCCTTGCGCCGAGGCTGCCAGCCGCCGGGGTATCGCCTGGTCGAGGAACTGCATCGCACCCAGATGTGCGGCGCCGAATGTCAGCCCGTGCAGCGATTGGAGGAGGAACAGCTGCGGCAAGGGCAGGTCATAGGCGGTGAACAGCCAGCGCAGAACCGCCGTCGCCCCGGCGAGGCAAATGAGCTGCACCGGACCGAGCCATCGCCCAACCACGCGCGCATAGGTGAACAGGACGATTTCCGCGATGACGCCGATCGCCCAGAGGAAGCCGATCACGGTCGGCGAAATGCCGATCGAGGTCCAATGCAGCGTGCCGAAAATGTAATAGACGGCATGAGCGGACTGGATGGTGCTGGTCGCCGCAAGGAAAAGCCAGAGCCGGGGCGCCCCGGCGAGTTGCACCAGCTCGGCCAGCCGCAGCCGCTGCAACGGCAGGCCGGGCGTAGCCTCGACGGCGCGATCATGGCCGCCGCCTCGCGGCAGCCCATAGGTCGCCAGCATGACGGTGGCCGCGGCGCAGATGAACAGCCACAGCGCGGCACGCGGCCCCCAGAGCTGAAGCGCGGCGCCGCCCGCCGCCGTCATGCCGATATAGCTAATCGAACCCCAGACCCGCATCCGGCCATAATCGGCGCGCCCTGCCCGCGCGCCTGATAGCGCCACCGCATCGGTGAGCGGAATGACGGACATCCAGAACAAGGTGAACAGAAGGATGGCGGCGAAGATCGTCGGGAAGCCGCCGGTGAACGGCAGCGTGGACGCCGCCAGCAGAGATGCCAAGGCCAGGGCTTTCAGCATGCTGACGGGGCGCCCCCAGCGGTCGGCGAAAAAGGTCATCAGCGGGGTGAAGATCGCACGCACGAACACCGGCATCGCATAGACGAGCGATATCTGCGTGTCATCCAGCCCGCGCCAGCGCAGCCACACCGGCAGAAACGGCATGTAACAGCCGACGATCAGGAAGGTGACGAAGTAAAACGCCGAAAGCCGAAGGGCAAAATCGTCGTCCGGCGCCCATTTCCTCAATCGAGCACGCTCAAGCACGGCGGGTTAAACCAATCGCTAATAGTTTGCGCCGATAGTCTGGGGCAGCCGGACCGCGCTCGTCCGGACACAGGACACCCGCAGACCAGGCCATGCAGTCAACGATGTTACCGATCACCGCTCTCACCGCCGATTACGATGCCATCGAGCGCGCCATTCGCGAGACCAGCCGTGGCCGGTGGTTTCTCACCTGCTACCTGCAGCGCAACCGTTCGGCCGAGACGAAAATGCTGCTCGATGCCATCGCCAAGCTGGAATCGGCGATGCGCGACAGCGGCCAGGTTGTCGAAACGGCGTGCCCTCAGGACACCATTGCGACGCTGAAGGAGGCGATCGGTCAGGCACGGGGCGACATCGCGCAGATGGTCCCCGAACACGGGCCTGCGGTGCAATTGCCGCTGCGCCGATTCAGTTTCGAGAGCATACCGGCGGCAGTGGCCGACGAAACCGAGACGATCCGTAGCGCCGCCGCGAATATCCAGAGCGCCGCCTATGCCATGCAGGCGGCTGGGGTCTTCCAGGGCGTGGCGCGGCAGATGGCCGAGCGCGCCGAGGAGATCGAGCGCGCCTGTTCCACCCAGGACGCCGCGCTCAATCGTGCCGCGCGCATGGCCTCGCTGGTCAGCGAAATCGAGGCTGAGCTGATGACGCTGTTCGACGACGATCAGGATGGTCCTTTCGATGAAGGCCCCGTCGGGGAGATTCGCCAGTTCTTCGGTGCGCGGGACAAGGAGCGCGCCATTCCGGACGGCGTCATGGAGGAACTGTCCGCCGTCCTCGACGATGGCGAACGCGACGAAGAGTTCATCAACCCGTTCGAGCGATAAGGCCTTCGGCGTTCCGATGAAGCCGAGACGAGGGCGTAAATCTTTGTCTCATGCAACGGCAAGACAATCGTCAAGCACGGGTGGATCGATATTGCCGCCCGACAGCACCAGCCCGACCGGCCCGCCAGAAAGCGGATAACGGCCGCTGAGCAGCGCGGCAAGTGCGGCCGCACCGCCGGGCTCGACCACCAGCTTCAGCTCCCGAAAGGCAAAAGCGACCGCCTTCCGGACCTCTGCGTCGGACACCACCAGCCCTCCAGCCAGCCGGTCCTTGTTCATGGCGAAGGTCAGCTCGCCCGGATGCGGCATCAGCAGCGCGTCGCAGATCGAGCTGGCGCCGGGCAGGTTGCTTTCCCGCACGCCGCTGCGCAGCGAGCGGGCGTAATCGTCGAAGCCTTGCGGCTCGACAGTATAGATGCGCGCGCTAGGCACCTCGGCGAGGACCGCCAGCGCGACGCCCGCCGTCAATCCGCCGCCGCTTGCCGGCACCAGCACCGCTTCGAGATCCGCGTCCGCCGCCCTCGCCTGCTCCGCCAGTTCCAGCCCGACCGTGCCCTGCCCCGCGATGACGTGGAAATTATCGAACGGCGAGACGAACTGCATCTTGCGCTCAGCCGCGATACTGGCGGCGATGGCGTCGCGGTCCTCGTGCTGCCGGTCGTAAGGCACCACTTCGGCGCCGGACCGGCGCGTCCGCTCGATTTTGATCGCGGGCGCATCCGACGGCATGACGATCACGGCCGGGATGCCGCAAATCCGCGCCGCTTCGGCAACGCCTTGGGCGTGATTGCCGGAGGAACAGGCCACTACTCCGCCTGGATGCGCGGCCCGATCGATGCGCGAGACGCAATTATAGGCGCCGCGGAACTTGAAGCTTCCGGTCCGTTGCAGCACTTCGGCCTTCAGCAGCACCCGCACGCCAATGCGCTCGTTCAGAAACGGCAATTCCAGCAGCGGCGTGCGAACCGCGTGCGGCGCAATGGCGGAAGCGGCGTCCAGCACATCGCTCGAACGCGGGCAATCGGAGCGGGTGGGTCATGGAGCGGCTTTGCGAGTTGCCTCAAACGGGGATGAGATTGCCGATAAATTGCCGGGCGCAGGTTTCCCAGCTGAAGCCAAGAGCATAATCCCGGCAGGCGGCGCGGTCCATCGTCAAGGCCTGGAGCGCTGCGTCGCGCAGGTCTTCGCCGAGACAGCCGACCTTGCCGTGCAGGATGATGTCGCGCGGCCCCGTCACCGGGAAGGCGGCGACCGGCACGCCCGAGGCCAGCGCTTCCAGCAGCACCACGCCATAGGTGTCGGTGCGGCTGGGGAAGACGAACACGTCGGAGGAGGCGAAGGCTTCGGCCAGCGCCTCGCCGAAGAGCGGGCCGGTGAACACCGCCTCTGGATGGGCGGCCTTCAGCGCCGCGAGCTGCGGCCCGCCGCCGACGACGACCTTGCGGCCGGGCAGGTCGAGATCGAGAAACGCGCCGAGATTTTTCTCGATGGCGACGCGGCCGACATAGAGGAACACCGGCTCCGCGCCGAACAGCCTGACAATGCGGGGACGGAACAGCTCGGTATCGACGCCGCGCGACCAGGGCAGCAGGCGCTTCAGGCCCTTGGCGGCCAGCTCGCCGAGCAGCGATGGGGTGGAGACCATGATCCCGCCGCCGGCATTGTGGAACCAGCGCTCGAAGGCGTAGCCCCAGCTTCCCGGCACCAGGGGCAGGCGCGCGGTCAGATATTCCGGGAAAGCGGGTGTGATAGCTGGTGGTGAAGCGCCTGTGCCGGTTGACGCAATAAGCCCGCGTGGCGAGGCCGACCGGCCCTTCCGTCGCGATATGAATGTGATCGGGCTCGAACGCCGTGACCCGATGCCGGGCGTGGCGCGGCGTGATCAGCGCCAGCCGGATTTCCGGATAGGTGGGCAGCGGAACGCGTGCGAAAGCCGCTGGGGGTGATGAACGCCACCTCATGACCGAGGCGCAGGAGTTGCTCGTTCAGGCGTTCATAAGTCTGAACCACGCCGTTGACCTGCGGTCGGCAAGCATCCGTCGCGATCAGCAGGCGCATCAGGCGGCTGCGGCCTGGCGGAGAGTTCTGACGCCGGACTTCTCGGCTTCGACCACATCTGTCCAGCGGATCAGCTCGAATTTGCCGTCGAAAGTTTCGCCGACCGCCGTCGCGCTCTCCACCCAGTCGCCGCAATTGATGTAGGAGATGCCCTCGATCTCGCGCATCGCGGCGAAATGGATATGGCCGCAGATCACCCCTTCGGCGCCGTGTCGCCTGGCCTCCCCGGCGAGCGCGGTTTCAAAATCGCCGATATAGTTCACCGCCTTCTTGACCTTGTGCTTCAGATAGGCCGACAGCGACCAGTAGGAAAAGCCGAACAGGCGGCGGACCTTGTTGAAGCCGGTGTTGACGCCGAGCGCAAGCACATAGGCCCAGTCGCCGAGGAAGGCGAGCCACTTCACATATTGGATGACAACGTCGAATTCGTCGCCATGCATGATGAGGATGCGGCGGCCGTCGGCGGTGACGTGAATGTCGTTGAGCTTGAATTCGATGCCGCCGAAATGCTGGCCGCAATAGGCGCGCAGGGCTTCGTCGTGGTTGCCGGGTATATAGATGAAACGCGCGCCCTTGCGGACCTTCCGCAACAGCTTCTGCACGACGTCATTATGCGTCTGCGGCCAGTGCGGGCTGCGCTTGATGCGCCAGAAATCGACGATGTCGCCGACCAGATAATAGGTCTCGGCTTCATTCAGCCTGAGAAACTCAAGAAGAGAATGAGCCTGGCACGCCTTGGTGCCCAAATGCACATCGGAAATGAAGAGCGTGCGGTAGCGTTTGGTCAAACTGTCCTGCTCGCTGGGTTGCTCCACAATCCTATCCCAAACGCAATTACGGTCTTCTGAGTTAGTAACGGAGATTCGTGTTTCAGTCGTATGACGGAAAGCGCCGGAGGCCCAGGCGGGCTTTCGGCGATCCCGCCATCCAGCAGCCCACTTTTAGCCGCATCGGGGCAACCGCGCAACGCATCTGTGACGGTGCTCTTAACGGTCTTCCCATGGGTATCGTCAAATTCGTATTAATTTTAACCATTATTGCGGCATGTGAATGCGCCGAGACGGGATCGGCTGTTTAATGACGTAAAAAGCTTCGGCTTCTTCACTCGCGGGGTATGTCATGCGTTATGCGAAGCGCTTTTTTGCAGTGTTTTTGTTTGCCTACGGCCTGGCGACGGCGGCCGCGCAGGCATCGATCGTGGTGAGCGTGGATCGCGACGATCAGTTGATGCGCGTCTATGTAGAGGGCAATCTGATCTATGTGTGGCCGATTTCGACGGGGCGGATGGGGTACCGGACGCCGGCGGGCCGCTATCGTCCGACCACGCTGAGCCGGATGCATTATTCCAGCCGATACGAGAACGCCCCGATGCCGTATTCGGTCTTCTTCCGGGGCGGCTATGCCATTCACGGCACTTATGCCGTCGGCCGTCTCGGGGAGCGTGCATCGCATGGCTGCATTCGCCTGCATACGTCGAATGCGCGCGAACTGTACCAGATGATCCGGGATTACGGGCCGGACGACACCCAGATCATCATTCACTAAGGCATCGGACCGAAAGGCGTACTCACTTTCGGATAAATCCGATGCACAAACAAGGAGCTGGAGCGCAGCTCCGCATTCAGCGGAGCGTCCGGCGCGCTAAGGCCGGGGCGGGCGCAGTTCCGCGAGAAAATCGCGCAATCTGGGCCGCTGCGCCTCGATGAACGGCAGCGGCCGGCAGAGTTCCACGGCGGCGATGCCGATGCGCCCGGTGAACGCGCCGTTGACCAAGCCCTCGCCGAGCTTGCGCGAAAGCCGCGCCGTCAGCCCATGGCCGATGAGCTGCTGCAGCACATCGTCGCCCAGCGCCACGCCCCCCGTCAGCGCCAGATGTCCGAGCACCAGCCGTGCCAGCCGCAAGGAGCCAAGAAATCCGGGGCGGCCGCCATAAAGCGTGGCAAGGCGGCGCAGCATCGTGAGCACCTGAATGGCAACGAAGGTGACGTCCAGAATCGCCGACGGGCTGATCGCGGTCAGCAGCGATACGCGCCGGACGCCAAGGCCGATGATCGCCCTGGCCCGGCGGTCGAGCGGCACCAGCATTTCGCGTTCCGTGAGGATGAGCACTTCGCGCGGGCTGAGCACGTCGCCACGATGGTCGGCCAGACGCCGGGCGCCCCATCGAAGCTCTTCGCGGTCGGCGAACAGCGCGGCAATGCCGGCCGAGACGCCCAGCGCCGCTTTCCGGTCCGGCGCGGCAAGCGCGGCGTCCGCCTTCAGCCGAAGCACGGCGACACGGCCAAGCCGGAAGAAGCCGACAATCTCCCGCGACACGATCATGAAAGCGGCAAGCGCGGCAACGAGTGCCAGCGCCAGCGCCAGATAGCCCAGCCAGCCGCCATTGGCGAACAGGCCGGCGACGAAGTTGGTCACCCAGACCGTCAGCGCCAGCGACACCAGCCCGCCCAGCGCCGAGATCAGGATGCCGGCCCAGCCGATCGCGCGGGCGGGCCGCGCCAGCGGCGTGATCGCAGCGATGTTCGCTGCCTCTTCCGGCGGCACTGCCGGCGCGTCCGCGGCCGGTTCCGGCGCCGAGGGCCGAAGCCGCTCGTCATCGATGCTGAAGATTTGCGGTCTGCGCTTTTCCTCGTCGCCGTTCATTCCAGCTTGTCCCCGATCAGGAACTCGATAGCGCGATCCAGCCGGATGTGCGGCAGCACCGCCGACGCGCCGAAGCCCACCGCCTGCGGAGCGGGCGGGCGGAAACGGAGAAACTGCACTCCGCTGGCCCGAAATTGCCGCAAGCCGGCTTCATCCGCCACGCCCGGCGCCGCCGGAAGGTCGCCCGGAAACAGCGCGATCTCCGTGCCGCCGTCGAACTGGCGTCCGTCCAGGCGCTCGCCCGGCAGCGGCGTTCCCGCGATGCAGGCAAGCCTGCCGCCCTGGCCGCTCGCCTCGACTTCGCGCGTCGCGCGCACGGCCGCAAGCGCGACGGATTGCACCGCCGCGCCGGAGAATACGGCCCGGTCGATGGCGTTCTGCACCACCCGCTGCAGGATAGCCTCCAGCCGGTCGTGGCTTGTGTGATGAATGTGATCGGCCTTGGTGGCGGCGAACAGGATGCGGTCGATGCGCTTGCCGAGAATCGAGGCGAGCCAGCTATTCGTGCCGGGGCGGAAGCAATTCAGGATCGCGGCGAGCGCCCGTTCGAGATCGACGACTGCAGCGCTCCCCGCATTCATCGCGCCGAGCACGTCGACGAGCACGATCTGCCGGTCTAGCCGGGCGAAATGTTCGCGAAAAAACGGTTTCACGACCTGCGCCTTATAGGCCTCGTAGCGCCGTTCCATCATGGCGCGCAACGAACCGCGCGGCGCGCCGGTGCCGGCGGCCGGATCGAGCGGCATGAAGGTCATGGCGGGCGAACCTTCCAATTCGCCGGGCATCAGAATGCGGCCGGGCGTGACGGTGGAAAGCAGGTTGCGGTCCGTCCTGCACCGGCGAAGATAGGCGGCGAACAGCTCGGCGCCGCGAATGGCGGTCTGCTCGTCCCCAGCCGCTTTCGGATCGAGGCCCGCCAGGAAGGCATGCCAGTCGCGGGCAAAGGCGAGCCGCTCAGGCGTGCGGCTGAGCGCCAGCGCCTCCGCCGACCATTCGTCGAAACTCAGTTTCAGCAATGGCAGGTCCAAAAGCCATTCGCCGGGATAGTCGACAATATCGAGATGCAAGGTTGAGGTGCCGAACTGCCGCCAGACGAGGCCGGTGGGCTCATAGTCGAGGCTCAGGCGCAATTGGCTGACGCGGCGGGTGCTTTCCGGCCAATCGGGCGGGGATCCCGTGAGGCTGGCGAGGTGATCCTCGTAGGCGAAGCGTGGCACGCCATCATCGGGCTGCGGTTCCAGATAGGCGCGGATCAGCCGCCCTTGCGATGCGGCGCCGAAGAAGGGCAGCCGGCCGCCCTGCAGCAGATTATGAACCAGCGCGGTGATGAATACCGTCTTGCCGGCGCGTGCGAGGCCGGTAACGCCCAGCCGCAGCGACGGCGTCAGCCAGTCGCCCGCGAAACCGCTTGCCGATCGCGCCAACCCCGCCAGATCGTCGAAGATCACAGGAGTGCTTGGGCGGCGGCGATCCCGCCGGTCACGCCTGCGCCGTCAGTTGCCCCAGCGCCAGAACGGCCGGTATGGGATATAGGCGGGCTCGTCGTCTTCATTCTCGTCCGCAAGAGCATCGGCGTCCGGATCGTCAGGGTTGGGGCGGCGGGCGTAATAGCGGTCGCGGCCGGGAAAGCGGGCGTAAGGCGACTGCCTGTCGGCATAATCGCGTTCGCCATACCGGGAGTAGCCACGCGGGTCGGTGCCCCGATCGCCGTAGCGGGGGTCATAGCGCGGATCGTCATAGCGGGGATCGTAGCGCGGGTCCGTCGCGCCGCCGCTGTCGCCATAACGGGGATCGGCGCTGCGCGGGTCGGCGGAGGCTGGATCGTCGCGGTTGACCGCGCCGTCCTGCGGCGGATTGTAATGGTACGAATTTCCGCTGCCGGCATCCGGCTGCGCCTGATCGGTGCGCGACGCGTAGGTGCCGCCGCCCTGTTCGTTGAATTTGAGTGTGCTGGCCGTGTTGTCGTCGGAATAGCCGGTGATCTTGCAGCCATTGCCGGAATAGATCGGCGCCTGCCCTTGCAGCAGGATTTCGCCCTTGGACTTGTCGAAGGAGCCTTCGACAAAATAGTCGACCGGATCGCAACCGGCGCGAAACAGCTTGGCATAGCCGGCAAGACGCCCATCGGCCTTTTCCTCGCCGTCGAACAGCACCGTTCCACGCTTCACGCCGGCGCCGTCGAGCGCGCCGCGCGGCTCGGCATAGACCAGCTTGCGCTTCTTGCCGTTCTCCTCAAGTACCAGCGTGGACCCGTTATGATCCCAGCTGCTGGTATTGGCATGAGCGGGGAAGGACAGGAAGGCGCATGTCGCGCCAACGGCGGAATAAGCGAAAAGCTTTCCCAAGCTGCGCATGTCAGATCTCCTTTTCACCCTCGGCACCGATATCTTAATACAGGTGAATGAAGGGTGTACGCCTGATCAGCTCTCTTTACGTCGCACCATGAAGGCGAGCCGCTCGAAAAGATGTACATCCTGCTCGTTTTTCAATAGCGCGCCGTGCAGCGGCGGTATGGCCTTTTTCGGGTCGCGCTCGCGCAGTGTGTCAGCGTCGATATCTTCGTTCAACAGAAGTTTCAGCCAGTCCAGCAGTTCCGAGGTCGACGGCTTTTTCTTCAGGCCGGGCACGTCGCGCAGATTGTAGAAGATGGTCAGCGCTTCTTTCAGCAGTCTTTGCTTCAGGCCGGGGAAATGCACATCGACGATTTGCGCCATGGTGTCGGGGTCGGGGAATTTGATGTAATGGAAAAAGCAGCGGCGCAGAAAGGCGTCGGGCAGCTCCTTCTCATTGTTCGAGGTGATCATCACGATGGGCCGCCGCGCGGCGCGGATGGTTTCGCCCGTCTCGTAGACGTAGAACTCCATCCGGTCGAGTTCCTGCAGCAGGTCGTTGGGGAATTCGATGTCGGCCTTGTCCACCTCGTCGATCAGCAGCACCGGGCGCTGTTCGGAAACGAAGGCCTCCCACAGCTTGCCGCGCCTGATGTAATTGCGGATGTCCTTGACCCGTTCGTCGCCGAACTGACTGTCGCGCAGCCGGCTGACCGCGTCATAATCGTACAGCCCCTGCTGGGCCTTGGTGGTGGATTTGATGTGCCATTCGATCAGCGGCGCGCCGATGGCCGCCGCGACCTCATGGGCCAGCACCGTCTTGCCCGTGCCGGGTTCGCCCTTGATCAGCAGCGGACGCTCCAGCGCGATGGCCGCGTTGACGGCGACGCGCAGATCTTCGGTCGCGACATAGGTGCTGGTGCCTTCGAAACGCATTGGTCGTCCTGATGTGCTGCCGCCGGGCAAACTGAGTGGCCGGGCACGGCGCTCGCAAGTGCCATGAGGGGCGCATAGTTCGCCTACCGGCTATCACCGAAGCGTGCCGGACGAGTTTATGCAATTTCTTTTTCAAGGTAAGCGTTTCAAATTTACGTTTCGTAAGCATTGATCGGGCAGCCTGAGGCGAAGCTTTAATTTCGGCTTAAGTCAGGAGGCGTAAAGTGGGGTTGCTCAACGCATTGACGTCGGCGCCGGGTCTGCGCCAGTTCGCGCCGGCCGTATCTTTCGAGATGCCCGATGATTACCGGACCTATGAGCCCGAGTTGGAGTCCTGGGGCGAGCCCGCCCCGGCGCTAACCGAAGCCGGCGAAGCTCCGAGCGCCAATTTCCTGGTCTGCCGGCAGAACGGCATAACCCCGCGTGGCGAACCCGTGTTCGGCGAGGCCTACGCCTCGGGCGATGACAATCTCGCCCTCAGCGAAGACGGCTATCTCATCAATGGCGACGGCCTCTTTCTGCTGGGCATGCCGCTCGATGAGGAAGGCCGCGCCGCGGGCCGTGAGCCGGAGGTGGTCAGGCTCGACACCAGCGGCCTGGACACGATGCCGACCGCCCGCATCCATTACCGCGCCAACCTCCCTTCTTTTCCGATGACGGCCAACGCCGATTTCGATGTCACGGGCAGCGAACTGCTGGACAAAACCTTGTTCGCCCGCGATCCGTCCGTGCAAGGCTCCGGCATCGTGCTGGGCGACGAGCGGATGAAATTCCTCGACCGGTCGCTGGCGGGTGGCTCGGCGCGGATCGTCTCGCCCGACGGGCAGGTGGTGCAGCTGGTGTTGCGCTGGGCCAAGGCCACCTCGCTGCGCAGCGCCGGCCGCGACAGCTGGAACCTGTTCTACCGGGTGCGCCGCGACCCGCGCGCCGGTGAAGTCGCCTGGAAGAATATCGGGCATCCCTTCATCTTCGGGGCGGATGGGCGGCTGGAGGAAGCCTCGCTTGCAATCCCCGTCATCGACATGATTGCCGACGGGGTGCGGCTCGGCAATGTCTCGATGATTTTCGGCGCGGCCGGTATCACCCAGTTCGCCGACCGGGCCGGCCTCGTCAAGGTGCTCAAGGCGGAAGCCGACGGCTATCTCGGCGGTGCCTTCTCCGGCATCTCGCTTTCGGCGCGCGGCAGGCTGTTCGCTCATTACACCAACGCGACGATGCGGCCGCTCGCCGACATCCACTTTCCCGGCGAGGCGTGCTGGTTCGAGCCGGGCGAGGAAAGCTGGAGCCCAAGCGTAGATCGCCGCGTAGCCTAACGCTGTTAAACGCCTAGTCTTTTCAGAAAATTGCGATTGCATCATAGACTTCATCGCAGCCCGGCGGCTGTAGGGTGCGATTGTTGATCTTGACTTAAAGGCGATTAAGGCTAAATACGTGCCGCACATATGTGGCCTTGGGCAGCCGGACATATGAGAGCTTTGGGCGCGGCAAGGGCACTGAGAGGCGGCAGCGCATTATCAGCAAGAGGTATTCCATGGGCGTGTCTGATCTGCCGGACGATTATCGGCCGTCGGACGACGAACCTTTCATGAGCGAGCGTCAGCTCAGCTATTTCCGCAAAAAGCTGCTCGATTGGAAGAATGAGATTCTGCAGGTCCAGCCGCGAAACTCTCGACAATCTGCAGGACTCCGGCCAGCATCCCGACATTACCGACCGCGCCAGCTCGGAAACCGAACGGGCGCTGGAATTACGCGCCCGCGACCGCCAGCGCAAGCTTATCTCCAAGATCGACGAAGCCCTGGCGCGGATCGATGACGGCAGCTACGGCTATTGCATCGATACGGGCGAACCGATCAGCCTCAAACGGCTGGAGGCCCGCCCGGTGGTGGAGCGGAGCCTGGAAGCGCAGGAGCGGCACGAGCGCCGGGAGCGCATCTACAGGGACGAATGATTGACTGAATGGGCTTGGGCGTGATCGGCAAAGCATGCCGCGAGCGCCCGGCCCCAACAAAAAGGTGCAGCGAAATGGCTGTGTTGATCACGGGCGGGGCGGGATATATCGGCAGTCACATGGCGCTGGAACTCGCCGACAATCGGCGAGACCGTCGTGGTGCTCGACAACCTCTCGACGGGCGCGCGCCGGCTGGTGCCGCAGGGCGTCGAGTTCATCGAAGGCGATATCGGCGACGAGGAGCTGCTGGCCCGCATTCTGGGCGGCGGCGAGATCTCGGCCATTCTGCATTTCGCCGGCTCGATCGTGGTGCCGGAGTCGGTGGCCGATCCGCTCGGCTATTATCTGAACAACACGGCGAAATCCCGCACGCTGCTCGCGGCGGCGGTCGCCCATGACGTCAAGCATTTCATTTTCTCCTCGACGGCGGCGGTCTACGGCGTGCCCGGAAGCAGCCCTATCGCGGAAGACGCGCCGTTGCAGCCGATCTCGCCCTATGGCGCGTCGAAACTGATGACGGAGCGCATGCTGGCCGATACGGCGGCGGCGTTTCCGCTGCGCTATTGCGCTTTGCGTTATTTCAACGTCGCGGGCGCCGACGCCGCAAGCCGCTCCGGTCAGGCGTCGCCGAAAGCCACGCATCTGATCAAGGTCGCGAGCGAAGTGGTGACCGGCAAGCGGTCGCATCTGGACGTCTATGGCAACGATTACCCGACAGCGGACGGCACCTGCGTGAGGGACTATATCCATGTAACGGATCTGGTGCGCGCGCATTGGCACGCGCTCCAGCATCTGCGCGGCGGTGGTGGCAATCTCGTGCTGAATTGCGGCTACGGACGCGGCTACTCGATCCTGGACGTGATCGAAACCATCAAACGGGTCTCTGGCGTGGATTTCGAGGTGAGGATGGGACCGCGCCGTCCGGGCGATCCCGCGGAGCTTATCGCCGCGACGCAGCTGATTCGCGACACTCTGCCATGGCGTCCGCAATTCGACGACATCGAGCTGATCGTCGAGCACGCGCTGAATTGGGAACGCAAGCTGGCCGCCCATAACCGAGCACAGCTGACCGCAGCCGAGTAACGCTATGGCCGACCCGCGCCGGCCTTGTCCCGGGCGGTGTGAGATCCAGCCGAAATCCCGAGATCGCGCGCTATTGATTCGCGATCGCGGGACTTGAGCCTTTTCCGCTGCGATCGAATCGGAGCGGTGCTCTCACTCTTCGGGAAAGTTACTTCTTTTCGGGGCTCGCGGTGTCCGCATCGGTGCCGGCATTCGCTGGCGGCTCGGGCACGGTGGCGTTCTTTTCCGCATCGGGACTGGCGGCATCGCTGGCCGCGTCGCCTGCCGCGCCCGTGCCGGTCCCTTCGGCAGGCTCATCGAGGAACATCAAACCTTCCTCGATGGAAACCACTTCATTGCCATCGAACTCATATTCCTCGCCATCCGGCGTCTTCATCGTGCAGCCGGCCTTGCATATGCCGTCGATCACCTGCGATGGCTTGATCAGCAGGTCTTGCGTGCTGCCGCCTTCGGTAAGCGCGATCTTATGTTCGGCTGTGTCGCGGTTGGTGAGTTGCAGAGCTTCAGCCTGTGATGCGGCCGCAAGTGCTGCCAAAATCGTTAGGAGATAGACGCTTCGCGCCATGTATCGCTCGCTGAACTCGGACGGGGGAAAGAAAAAGAGAAAGGGAAGAATTCCTTCTTCCCTTTTGACTGGTACAGAGACAACCTTACTTCTTGCCGCCCTTCTTGGCGCCGCCAGCCGGCTTCTCAGCCGTCTTGGTCGAAGCGGGGGCAGCTTTCGGCTTGCTTTCTGTCTTCTTTTTCATTGCTTTCTACCTTTGGGCAATGCGGATCTAGTCCGCAGGTTTGCAATCTGCGGTGCGATATGTCATTAGGCAAATGAATTTTTTCTCTGTTTAATATCGAAAAAATCGATGCGTGGCTGGAAAAGACGCGACTATTATGGATATTACACTCGCCCGAACTTTTCTGACCGTTGCCGAGACAGGCTCATTCGTCGAGGCTGGACAACGACTCCACGTCACTCAGTCGACAATCAGCTCACGGATCAAGGCACTCGAAGACCTGCTTGGGCGGTCGCTTCTGGACCGGTCCAAATCGGGTGCGACACTCACGCCGGCTGGTCAACAATTCCACAAGCATGCGCTCGCTTTGGTGCGAGTATGGGAGCATGCGCGGCTGGAGATCGGCTTATCGGAGGCGCATCGCGACCATTTGTCGGTCGGAGGCCAACTGAGTCTGTGGGACGGCTTCCTGATGCGATGGCTCGCCTGGATGCGCGGCAACATCCCCGACATCGCCATCACCGCGACCACCGGCTCCTCGATCGGGCTGATGGACCGGCTGATCGAGGGCACGCTGGACCTCGCCATCATGTACCGGCCGACGAATCGCCCCGGCCTGATCATCGAGCATCTGTTCGACGAGGAACTCGCCCTGGTGTCCGGAGGCGGCGAGCGAAAACAGCCGATGGCCCACTATGTCTTCATCAATTGGGGCCCGGAATTCCAGGCGGATCATGCACTTGCGTTCCCCAATCTGCGCCTGCCGGGGCTGTCGCTCGATCTCGGGGCGATGGGGGCCGACTATCTGCTGAATGCGCGCAGCGCCGGCTATGTCCCGATCCGCGCGGCGCAGCCCTATATCGATTCGGGCGAATTGGCGCTGATCAAGCGCTCACCGCGATTTGTCTACCCGGCCTATGCGGTCTATCCGGAAGACCGCGACGAGGAGGCCTATGAACCCATTCTCGACAGCCTCAAGCAGATCGCTTCGGCGCTGACGTGAGGCGGGCAGCGGAACGAATCAGGTCCAGCACCGAATCGCCTATCCGACTTCCAAAACGATTCGCCCGCGAATGCGTCCCGCCAGGATTTCCGGCGCCAGCGCCACGACATCGTGCAACGGGCGCGTTTCGGTTATCGCGTGCAGCTTGGCGAGATCGAGGTCTCGGGCGAGGCGCTCCCACGCCTCCTGGCGCTTCGGCTTCGGCGCCATCACCGAATCGATGCCAACCAGCGTGACGCCGCGCAGGATGAAGGGGGCGACGTTGGCATTTAAATCCATCCCCTGTGCCAGCCCGCAAGCGGCAACCGTGCCGCCATATTTGACCTGCGACAGCACATTGGCCAGCATGTCGCTGCCGGCGACGTCGATGGCGCCCGCCCATCGCTCCCTGGCAAGCGGACGCGGGTTTCCGCTCAGGTCCCCGCGCGGAATGATTTCGCTCGCGCCGAGCGATCGCAGATAGTCCGCCGTCTCCGGTCGCCCGGTCGAGGCCGAGACCTGATATCCGAGCCGCGCAAGCAGCGCCACGGCGACGCTGCCCACGCCACCGGCCGCGCCGGTTACCAGGACCGGACCGCTTTTCGGCGTTACGTCGTGCTTTTCGAGCGCGATGACGCTGAGCATCGCGGTGTAGCCCGCGGTGCCAAGAGCCATGCAATCGGCTCGGCTGAGGCCGGCGGGGACAGGCAGCAGCCAATCGCCCTGCACGCGCGCCATCTGCGAATGGCCGCCATAATGGGTTTCGCCCAATCCCCAGCCATTGATCAGGACCTCGTCGCCTGCCGTAAATTCCGGTGCCGAGGATTTGACCACCGTCCCGGCAAAATCGATCCCCGGGATCATCGGCCAGCGGCGCACCACCGGCGCCCGTCCGGTGATGGCGAGGCCGTCCTTATAGTTGATGGTGGAATGGCTGACCCGGACCGTCACGTCTCCATCCATCAGGTCGTCTTCCGTGAGACGCGTCCACTCGACGGTTTGGCCGCTTTCGGATTTTGCGATCAGTAGAGCCTCGAAATCGGTCATGTGCGTGTCCTCCAAGCGAGCAGTGTGGAAAATTGACAATAATCAGCTGATTAGATCAAGGCTTAAGTGAAATGAGGCGCAATGGACAAAGGGAAGCTTTTCCCGATTATTGCGGTTCCGCGTTCCCGCTCCCCATCATCCCTGTATTTCCCCTAGGCATTCTCACTCAGCAACCCGGTTTTTCCCATTTTGATACAAGTTTTTCTTGCGCCATGCGAGAAAATGGACTTAGACTAAAGGCTTATGGCAGCGCGTCCCTAGCCATTCAACGGCCGGGGCGCACTCGCTTTAAGAAGCAAAAGGTCAACGGCATCGCCCGGTTCCGGCTGGGCAAACGATTGACCACCTTGGGAGGTAAGCGATGGTTCTTGCCGCAAATTGGAAGCTGGCCGCTACGGCGCTCGCATTCGCCTTTGTTGCCGCTTTGGTGCTGGGCATGGTCTGATCTGGCCGAACGGTCATGATGCAAATGCAAAAGCTGCGGTTCTCCCGCAGCTTTTTTCATGCCGTCCGCCCGCTTCGCAGCGCGGTTGCCGCTACTCCGCCCGGGTCGTGGATTGCGGCGCCACCGCCGCAGTGCTGCCGCTGAACGGAACGGCGGCCACGTCCGCCATACGCGACTGAAACCAGCCATTCTGCGGAAACATGCGTTCGCGGAAAAACTGCGTGACCTGGGACGGCTTCATGATGCGCCGGAACTCATCGGAGGGCGGCGTAATAAGCAGCGTCGCAAGCAGCGCTCCCGCCATCAGCACCGACGCACTCTTGGAATGGCGGTCGAAAAGCTTCAGCGCCGTGCCGAAGGAGCGCTTAAGCCGTGCGCCGGTGATATCGACCGCATAGATCTCGTCCAACACCAGATGAATGACGTATCCGAGAAACACGAACAGCCCCGCCATCCAGGCAACGACCGGCTCCCGGCCCAGCCAATAGGCGGCAAGCACCGAGGTCAGCGCCATAAAGAACAGTCCGGCCAGCAGTGAGTGGAAAATCCCGCGGTGCACCGCGGTGCGATGAAAGATGTGATAGGCGCCGAACCTGATCGCGACGAAGACGGCCAACCAGATGAGCCACAATTCGGTGATGGAATAGCTGGACTTGAAGTTGAACAGCACGACGAAGGCCAGCGTCAGCCCAAGGCCGGTGAACAGGCTGCGCGACGGCACGGCCTGCTCCAGATCGATATCGGGCAGCACGCTGCCGATCACGCCGGCGACCGTCAGGGTCAGAAGGTCGGCGGACGGCACGATATCGGCGGCATAGGTGGCTGAGGCCGCAAGCCCCGCACCGACGGCGCCCCAACCCATATGTGTCGCAAAGTCAGCCATGTCCGCCCCTCTTGAATGGAATCGGGGGCAGCTTAGGTGATTCGGACAGCCGGCCGGACGTCCCGCGCCGGTCTTGCACAGAAACGTTGGGGGTCAGCGGTGAAAGGGGCCGTTAACGCGCGCATTTACGCGACTGCGGGACCATATTTCACACATACGATAGAAAGTTCCAGTATCCGTAATAGCACTGGAGGGCGCTTATATGTCCTGGCTGACGCCAAGCTGCCGAATTGGCTTGTCGGGAAAGCCGCGATCGATGAGTGTGCGCAGTTTTCAAATGCGGATCGCCAGAAGAAAACCGAGGCTCGACCATGAATGAACTCAACGTCGCCGCGATATCGGATCAAGTGAGAAAGACCGTGGCGGCTCAGGGAGCCGACGGACAATTGGCCGCGACATTCGCGTTGGTGCTGTTTTCCCGTTCCGGCAACGGCGCCGCCGGCACTCAAATTCCCGAGCGGCTTGCCGAGCTGGCGCTGAACGCCTTCGCCTTTTACAAGGAGCGCGCCGCGGGCGAGGTGAAGCTGCGCGCCTATAATTTCGACGACGACACGGTGCTCGGGCCGGTGACGATCATCGAGGCCGTCAATGACGACATGCCGTTTCTGCTCTCGTCGATGCTCGCCGAAATCATCGCCCGGGGCTTGAGCGTCCGCTTTGTCACCCATCCGATCCTCAGGGTTCACCGCGACGCGCAGAACCATTTGACCGAACTCGGCGGGCCGGATCGGGCGCCGGGAGGGCGCGCCGAAAGCTTCGTTCATATCGAGCTGGACCTCATCGACAATGATGCCGAGCGCGAGGATCTGCTGCGCCGTCTCGGGGAAATTCTGAGCGATGTCCGCGTCGCCGTAACCGACTGGATGCCGATGGTCGCCCGGCTGCGCGAGGCGATCGAGACCTATGAGGCCTCCCCGCCGCCTGTGGCCGTCGATGAGTTGGCCGAGTTGATCCGTTTCCTCAGATGGCTCGCGGAGGGCCATTTCACGTTTCTGGGCTCGCGGGAATATGATTTCATCATGAGCGGCGACGGACGCCTCGAACCGAAGCCGGAAACCGGCCTCGGACTGCTGCGCGACCCCGATCTCAACGTCCTGCGCCGCGCCGGCAGCAGCACCGAGCTGAGCCCGGTCGCACGCGAATTCTTCACCGCGCCGGCGCCGCTGATCATCGCCAAGGCCAATTTTCTTTCGCCCGTGCAGCGGCGCGTCCACGTCGATTCGATCGGCATCAAACTTTATTCCGAAGAAGGCACGCTGAAGGGCGAGCTTCGCATCATCGGCCTGTTCTCGGCCTCCGCCTACAATGAATTGCTCAAGCGCATCCCATTTCTGCGCCATAAGGTGGAGCAGGTGTTCCGCCGTTCGGGCAATGGCGCCACCAGCTATTCCGGCCGCGTGCTCACCAATATCCTTGAGACCTTCCCGCGCGACGAACTGTTCCAGATCTCGACCGACCAGCTCTCGGCGGTGACCGACGCCATCGTCCGGCTGGAATTGATGCCGCAAACCCGCGTCTTCGTCCGCCGCGACGAATTCGGGCGCTTTGCCTCCGTCCTCATCTATGTCATGCGCGAGAGATTCACCACAGAGGTGCGGCAGAAGATTATCGCGCTGCTGGAGAGGGAGTTCGAAGCGCGCATGACGGATTTTACGCCGGTGTTCACCGTCGGCCCGCTGGTTCGCCTGCATGTGGTGGTGTGGAAGGAGGACGATGGCGCGGTGCCCGACGTTCCCGCCGAGCGCCTGGAGGCCGAAATCGCGACAATCGTCCGCACCTGGCAGGACGAACTGCACGATTTGATCAAGGCCAAATTCGGACGGCACAGCAGTGGAATGCTGCATCGCTACGGCGAGACGTTTCCGCCCGGCTACGAATATGCCAATCCGCCGCAGCGCGCGCTGGAGGACATCGACCGGATCGAGGCGCTTTCGGCCCAGGTGCCGGTCGGCATCCATCTGTTCCGCGACGACAAGGCGGAGCCGCATGAGCTGCGCGTCATGCTCTACCAGCGCGACGAGCCGATTTCGCTCAGCCGGCGGGTTCCGGTGCTCGAAAATCTGGGATTCTCCGTCATCGCCGAACAGACGCATGAGTTGAAGATCGACCCGCATGGCGCCGCAAAAACCGTGTTCCTGCATGATCTGCTGCTGGAGACCGCCGATGGCCGCCCGATCGACCTGGCCGACAACCACCGTCGGCTCGAAGCGTGTTTTCTCGCCATCTGGCGGGGCGATGCCCATAACGACACGTTCAATCGCCTCATTCTCCAGAGCAGGCTGAACTGGCGGGAAGCGGCGCTGATGCGCGCCTATAGTTCGTATCTGCGCCAGATCGGCGCGCCGTTCGGACAGATCTACCTGGCGCAGACACTGTGTGAACATGGCGACATCGTTGCCGACCTGGTGAAGCTGTTTCATGTGACATTCGATCCAGCCGGTGCGAGCACCGTCGGAGCGCGGCAGATAGAGGCGGCGCCGGTTGTCGCCCGCATCGAAGCGGCGCTGGAAACCGTGAAAAGCCTGGATGAAGACCGGATGATCCGGCGCATTCTGAATCTCATCCAATCGACCGTCCGAACCAATTTCTATCGCACGCCCACCGAGCTTGCGGGCGGCGCCTCGATTGCCGTCAAGATCGCCAGCGGCAAGGTCGACGCGATGCCGGCGCCCAAGCCGTTCGCGGAAATCTTCGTCACCTCGCCGCGTTTCGAAGGCGTGCATCTGCGCGGCGGCCCGATCGCGCGTGGCGGCTTGCGCTGGTCCGACCGGCCGCAGGATTTCCGCACCGAAGTGCTCAGCCTCGCCAAGGCGCAGCAGGTGAAGAACGCGATCATCGTGCCGCAGGGCGCCAAGGGCGGCTTCGTGCCGCGCAACATCGCCAAGGATGCCAGCCGCGATCAGGTCATGGCGGAGGGCATTGCCTGCTACCGCTCCTTCATCGCCAACCTGTTATCGCTTACCGACAATCTGAAGGACGGGCAGGTCATCCCGCCGGCCGAAACAGTCCGGCTGGACAGCGACGACCCCTATCTCGTGGTCGCCGCCGACAAGGGCACGGCGACATTTTCCGACATCGCCAATGCGCTGGCTGTCGAGCGCGGGTTCTGGCTGGGCGACGCTTTCGCTTCGGGAGGCTCGGCCGGCTACGATCACAAGAAGATGGGCATCACGGCGAAAGGCGCCTGGGAAACGGTGAAACGCCATTTCCGCGAGATGAACATCGACATCCAGACGACGCCCTTCCGCGTCATCGGCGTTGGCGACATGTCGGGCGACGTGTTCGGCAACGGCATGCTGCTGTCACGGGAGATCCAGCTGATCGGCGCGTTCGACCACCGCGACATCTTCATCGATCCGACGCCCGATACCGAGGCAAGCTGGCGGGAACGCCAGCGCCTGTTCAATATGCCGCGTTCGAGCTGGCAGGATTACGACCGGACGCTGATTTCGGAAGGTGGCGGCGTTTTCAGCCGGGCTGCCAAGAGTATTCCGTTATCGGTCAAGATGCAGCTCCTGCTGGGCACGCCGCTCAAATTGGCCTCGCCCGCCGAAATCATCCGGCTGTTGCTCAAGGCACAGGCCGAGCTTTTGTGGTTCGGCGGGATCGGCACCTATATCCGCGCCTTTGGCGAAACCGACGAGCAGGTCAATGATCGCGCCAACGACACGATTCGCATCACGGCTCTGGAAATCGGCGCCAAGGTCATCGGCGAGGGCGCCAATCTGGGGGTGACGCAGCGCGGGCGGATCGAGTTCGCACTGCGCGGCGGGCGCATCAACACGGATGCCATCGACAACTCGGCGGGCGTGAACACCTCCGACGTCGAGGTGAACATCAAGATCGCGCTGACAAGCGCCATGCGCCAGGGGCGGCTCACCCGCGAGGAGCGCGACGCCGTGCTCTCGCAGATGACCGACGAGGTAGGACATGCCGTGCTGCGGAACAATTATCTGCAATCGCTGGCGATCAGCCTCGGCGAAAAGCGCGGCCCTGTCGATCTGGGCTTCCAGACGCGCCTGATGCACGCGCTGGAATCCACGGAGCTGCTGGACCGCACCATCGAGCAATTGCCTTCGGACGCGGATCTGGCGGAAAGGCGGCAAAAGCGCCAGGCTTTGACGCGGCCGGAACTGGCTGTTCTGCTCGCCTATTCCAAGATCGCACTCTATTTCGAGCTGAGCGGCTCGCCCGTGGTGGACGATCCCTATCTCGGCCGGGTGCTCGCCGATTACTTCCCCGCCGCAATGCGCGAACGCTTCCGCGAGGACATCCAAACCCACGCCCTGCGCCGCGAGATCATCGCCACCACGCTGGTCAACGATGCCATCAATCGCGGCGGATCGACCTTTGTCATCCGGCTCAAAGAGGAAACCGGCCGCAGCGCGGAAGATATCGTCTATGCGTTCGCCGCCGCGATGGAGGTGTTCCAGCTCTCGGTCTATTTCAATACGATCGACGCGCTCGACGCGCATCTCGACGGCCAGCTCCAGCTCTCGCTCTATCTCATGGTGCAGGACATGCTGCGGCGGCAGACGGCATGGTTCCTGCGCCATGGCGGGTCCGAAGCCGGGCTCTCCGCGCTCATCGAGCGGTACCGGGACGGGGTGACGCGGCTCGACGCCGCCGCCGACGATATATTGGATGAATGGCTGACCGGACGGCTGGAGGATGCAACCTCCAATCTGGTCGCCGAGGGGATTCCTGAAGATCTGGCGCGGCGCTTTGTCCGTCTCAACGCGCTGTCGAACGGTCCCGACATCATCGCCCTGGCGATCAAGCTCGGCCGGCCGGAAATTGAGGTAGCGCGCGTCTATTTCCGGGCCAGCAGCCATTTCCGGGTCGATGAGATGCGTGCGGCAAGCGATCTGCTTGGCCAGACCGATTATTACAACCGCCTCGCCGTGAACAGCACCCTCAATGCCGTGGCATCCGCCCAGCGCCAGATCGTCGAAAAGATTTACGCCTCCGCCGGCCACGCCAAACCCGATTTCGAGATATGGTGCGCGCAAAACAAGGTGGCTGCCGAACGCGCGCGCAAAAGCCTTGACGAAATCCTGAACGGCAGCGAGCTTACGCTGGCCAAGCTGACCGTCGCCGTCGCGCAATTGCGGGAGCTTGCCGAACAATAGAGCACGATTGGGAAAAGCCGATACGGGTTTTCCTGAAAATTGTGCGCAAGCAAATAGGTAGCGATCAGGATCGTTTCCGTCAGAAATGGTCCTGATCTAGTGCCGGGTTGAACAGGCTTGGGGGCAGGTCCGATGACGACGACAGCGACGGCCGATCACGCGGCCCCGGTCAGGCGATCCGCCGGTCCGCTCGCCCTCGCCTCCTGGATGCTGTTCGACTGGGCCAGCCAGCCCTTCTACACGCTGGTCACCACATTCCTGTTTGCGCCGTTCTTTGCCTCGGTCTTCATCGGCGATACGGCGCGCGGCTCGGCGCTTTGGGGCTATGCGATGTCGGCGGCCGCGGTGCTGGTCGCGATCGGCAGCCCGGTGCTCGGCGCCATGGCCGACGCGCGCGGGCGGCTGAAACCTTATATGGGCTGGCTCTCGGTGGCGTTCGTGCTGAGCCAGGCGGCGCTTTGGTACGCGGTGCCAGGCGGCGGGTGGGGCACTATCGCGCTCATCCTCCTCTCGCTGATCGTCGCGACCTGCGCCGGGGAATTCACCACGGTTTTGAACAATTCGCTGATGCCGCGCCTCGTCCCGGCGGATCAGCTCGGACGGCTGAGCGGCGGCGGTTGGGCGCTGGGCTATGTCGGCGGGCTGATCAGCCTGATCATCATGGTGGCGTTCATCCTGATCGACGCGCAGACCGGCCGGACGATTCTCGGCCTCAGTCCGGTCTACGCGTTCGACGCAGCCTTGCACGAGGCCGACCGCTTTGTCGGACCGTTCTGCGCGCTGTGGTATGCCGTGTTCGTGCTGCCTTATTTTGCCTTCACCCCGGACCCGCCGCCCCCCGCTTATGCAGCCCCGGTATCGATACGCAGCGCCTTCGCCACGATGCTTGCGACCCTGCGCAACATCGCCGGCTATCGCGACATCGCGCTGTTCTTCATCGCGCGCATGCTGTTCATCGACGGGCTGCTCGCCATCTTCACATTTGGCGGCGTCTATGCGGCGGCGGTGTTCGGCTGGCAGACCATCGTGATCGGCTATTTCGGCATCATCCTTTCGGTGGCCGCAGGTGTCGGTGCACTGATCGGCGGGTTTCTCGATGACCGCCTCGGGTCGAAGACGGTGATCATCTGGTCGCTGCTGCTGCTGATCGTCGGCGCGCTTGGCGTGATCTCCATCGACCGGTCGCATGTGCTGTTCACGCTGCCAGTTGCGCCGCCGGCTCCAGGCGGAGCGCCCTTCGCGAGCACCGGCGAACTCGTCTATATCGCCTTCGCCATCCTTATCGGCCTTGCCTCCGGCCCGCTGCAATCGGCAAGCCGCAGCCTGCTCGGCCGCATCGCGCCGCCGGAGCATATGAGCGAGTTCTTCGGCTTCTTCGCCTTCTCCGGCAAGGTGACGGCCTTCGCCGCGCCCTTCGTCGTTGCGCTCGTGTCGGACATGACCGGCAGCCTGCAAATAGCGATGTCGTCGATCTTGGTGTTCCTGCTGGCCGGACTGGCCGTGATGGGGTTCATCAGGGCCGGAGGGATTTGATCCTTATTACTCGTTCGCAATCTCGTCGATGAGAGGATAAAACCCATACACGGTGGAGCGGCGACCGGAGGCAGGCTGTACGACCGAAAGCAAACCTGCGCCTGCCAGCGCCGACGTAATCCGATGGGCTGTCTGCCTCGGTATCCCGCTAATCTCTGTGAATTCGCTATTGCGAAAAATTGGCTTTCTGAAAATGAAGTCTAAGGCATTAATCGACCACTGAGAGGATGTAATTGTTCGAAAAGATCCTTTCATTTTCTCGTATAGATTCCTTATTTTCTCGATGCCGTAGCAACTTTCCTCTGCTTGTTGAACGATAGTGTTAAAGAAAAATGTACACCATTCAGTCCAATTGCCAACCGCAGATACTGCTCTTAGCCTTTCGATATAGTCGTCGCGGTTCTTCTCGAAGCTGCTGCTTATGTAAAAGTGAGGCGCTCGGATGATGCCACGGTTCCACAGCATCAATGTGATGAGCATCCGGCCTAATCGACCGTTCCCGTCCTTGAACGGGTGAAGGGCTTCAAATTCAGCGTGAGAGAGCGCAACAGAAAGCAGGGGGACGACGGTATCATCGTTCATGTAATTTTCGAAGATCGAGAATGCTGATTCGAAATCCCGCATGTTAACGGGCACAAAGAGAGCCTCCTTTTTCGCCTTGTCGACGATGTAATTTTGCTCAGTTTTGAAATTGCCGGGATTCTTGTCTGATCCTCTTCCCAAGAGCAGTAAACGGCTATGCGCAGCACGCAGAAGGCGCCCAGACAGGGGGAGACCATCTAACATCAATAGTTGCGCGTGGTTCATCGCTCGCCGATAAGAAACCACTTCTATTACTTCTTGCCGATAGACGGCGTCGCTTTCTAAATCGTCGGCCTCGTATTTAAGTACCTCATCTAAGGTGGCGACAGTTCCTTCGATCCGGGAAGAAATAACGGCCTCTCGTGCTCTTAGAGGTGCCAACAATATCTCGCTATTCGGCAACGTGCTGAGTAAAGCGTCGTATTTTGCGATGGAGGATGCAGCCGAAGTAATGCTCGGAAGCATCTGCTCATAGCTCAGTTGCGCAGGTGGAAATTGACCTGAATGGTAACTTACCGCATTTTTAAAACTGTATTCTTCGATGCCCAAATAATTTGTATCCCATAAAATGCCAAGACTGATACTCAAAATGCCTAGCATATCATGGACAGGAACTCAAAGGGTTTTGTGTCCCGCATTTATAAAATTATGAGACGCGATATTTGGATCTGTCTTGCAAAACAGGCAGTCCACTCACGTCGATTCCACCCGCAGCTCCTTCTTCGATAGCTTCCCGACCATCGTCTTCGGCAACTCGTCGCGGAATTCGATCTGCGCGGGCATCTCGATCTTGGAGAGCTTCGGCTCAAGGAATGCCAGCATCTCCGTCTTGGTCGCCGCCTGCCCGGCGCGCAACTTAACGAAAGCCTTGGGCGCCTCGCCGCGATAGGTGTCGGGGATGCCGATCACTGTCACCTCCTCCACCGCCGGATGCTGGTAGATCGCCTCCTCGATGCGGCGCGGATAGACGTTATAGCCGGAGCACAGGATGAGGTCCTTGATGCGGTCGACGATGTAGCTGAAGCCGTCCTCGTCCATGGTGGCTACATCGCCGGTGCGGAAGAATTCGCCGATGAACGCCGCCTTGGTGTCCTCCGGCTTGTTCCAATAGCCCTTCATCACCTGCGGTCCGGCAATGCAGATCTCGCCCTTTTCGCCCAGCGGTACTTCCTTGCTGGGGTCGTCCAGCGAGCGCAGCGACAGGATCGTGCGCGGCAAGGGAAGCCCGATGGAGCCCTCCTTCACCGGGCCGTCGAGCGGATTGCAGGTGGCGATCGGGGAGGTCTCGGACAGGCCGTAACCTTCAACCAGAATAACGCCGGCCTCCTTCTCGAAATTGCGCTTCAGCTCGATCGGCAGGGGCGCGCCGCCGGACACGCCGCTACGCAGCGACCTCAGATCATCCGGCTTCAGGCTCTTATGGGCGCGCAGCGCGCTGAACAAGGTCGGCACCCCCGGCATGACGGTCGGCCGGGTTTCGCGCAGCAGCTTCAGCACCATATTGACATCGAAGCGCGGCACCAGGATGAGCATGGCGGCATTTGAAATGCCGCGATTCATAATCGTGGTCATGGCGAAGACGTGGAAGAACGGCAGGATCGCCATGATCCGGTCGGCGCCTTTCTCGACATGCATCTCCCACAGATCGGCCTGCTGCAGATTGACCGACAGATTGGCGTGGGTGAGCATGGCGCCTTTCGGCGTGCCGGTGGTGCCACCGGTATATTGCAGCACGGCGACGTCGCTCACATCCAGGGGCACATGCGCATATTTACCGTCATTGGCGGTCAGCTCTTCATAGGTGATCAGCTTGCCGCGTTGCGGCGAGGCATCCAGCTTTGCCAGCTGCTTGGATTTCAGCAATTTAAACGCCGTGCCCTTCAGGCCGGGCAGCGCCTTGGCGAAGGGGCACACGATCGCCCGCTCTAGCGCACCGGACCCAAGCAGCGCCTCTACCTTGGGGAACAGCGCCGCGAGGTCGAGCGTCACCATAATGCTGGTGCCGCTGTCCCTCACCTGATACGCGATCTCCTCCACCGTATACAGCGGATTGAAGTTCACCACCGTGCCGCCGGCCTTCAGGATCGCGTAATACAGGATCGGGAAATAAGGGATGTTCGGCAAGAGCAGCCCGACGCGTGCGCCGGGCGCGACGCCGAGTTTCTGAAGCCCCTTGGCCGCCTTGTCGACCATGGCGCCGACCTCTTTGTAGCTCAGCCTCGCGCCCATGAAATGGGTGCAGGTAAGGTGGCCATAGTCGCGAACCGTGCGGTCGAGAATGTTGGGCAGGAGTTCGGGTTTCAGCTCGGCATACCAGTCGATATTTTTCGGATAGGTCCGAAGCCACTGGTAAGCTTCGCCGCCGGTCCGGACAGCGCCCACATCCTTATCCGCGCTGAGCGTCAGCTCGGCCATCGCATCCTCCTTGGATTCTTATCTTCCCCACGCGTGCCAGGCTTTGACCGCTGGGATTATTTTTGCCCTGGGCGAAGTCTGCTCTCGGAACGGATGCCGTCCGCCCCTTCGACCCTCCCCCATGGGAATCCGCATCTAAGCGGTGCTGATGCGAGTGTAGCATGCCGCGTGACCTCGTCCAGCGCGGGCGGGGTGCGCCGGTGACGGCTTGGCTTGCAGTGGAGGCGGCTTAAGCAGCGGCGATTTTGAGAAGGAATGCGTCGATGTCACCTTCCAGGCGTTTGGCGGCCTGTTCCGCGCTCGCAACGATTTCCAGCACTTGCGAAGATGCCTGCGCGGTTTCGATGGAGTCGCGGCTGGCTTCCGTCGAGGAACTGGCGACGAACTCGGTTCCTTTCGCCGCTTCCCTTGTATTGTGCGCGATCTCATCGGTGAGGCTGCGCTGGTCTTCCATCGCGTCGGCGATAGCCTCCGCGTGCCGGGATACCTCACCCATGGCGGTGACCGCGAAATTGATGGCCTTCACCGTCTCGGACGTCGAGGAGGTGATGCCGGCGATGCGTGCTCCGATTTCCTCGGTCGCCTTACTCGTTTGTTCGGCCAGTGTCTTCACTTCCGCGGCCACCACGGCGAAACCTCTGCCGCTCTCGCCGGCGCGCGCCGCCTCGATGGTCGCATTGAGCGCCAAAAGGTTGGTCTGCGCGGCAATGGAATGGATGATGCCGACGACCTCATCGATCTTGCCCGCCTCTTCCGCCAGCACGGTCACCTTTTCGGACGCACTGCGGATCGTCACCGTGGCGTTCTGAACGATGGCCGTCGTGGTGGCGAGGTCCTGGCTCATATTGCTGATCGAGCGCGAGAGCTGATTGGTGGCGGAGGCGACACTTTGCGAATTCGCGGAGGATTGGCCCGAAGCGCTGGCGACCTTCGACGCGTTCTCGGAGGCATGGCTTGCAACCCTCGCGACCCTGTCGCCAATCTCCTTCATCCGGGACAGCTCCAGCTCCATCGCGGAGACCGAAAGCGCCACGTTGTGGCGGAAGGCTGTGTTTGTTGTTGCGACAGCTTCGTTGCGTTGCTGCTCCGCCCGCATCATGTCTGCCTGGCCTGCGGCAAGCGCATTGGCCTGATCGCGCGCCGCATTCGCATTGCCAATGGCCTGGTCGACATCGGCAAACGCCCTGGCCAACTGACCGCTAATCGCCACCAGCGCGGCGAGTTCGATCACCACAATGAGGGCGTGCAGTCCGACGCGGCTCATATCGCTCTGCCCCGGAAACACCGCCCAAGGGATAAGCAGGTAAAACACGAGATGATGCACGCAGGTCAGGGCGGAGAAGGCGGAGGTCGCCCGCCAGTCGATCCAGCCGGCGCAGACCGCCAGCGTGGCAAAGAAATACATATGCATGTCGATTTGTAGCGGCGAGCCGGAAAAGCCATAGACCAGCAGCGCCGATTGTCCGGCGAGCGCCAGCGAGGTGGCGATCCGGGTAGCCTCGCCGGTCCGTTCCAGCAACCAACTCACCGAGGCGGCCGCCGCAATCGCCAGCGCGCCGCAGATCATCACGGTCCCGGACGCCTGCGTCACGAACAAGCCCCGGGCCATCAGCATCAAGGTGTTGAGCCAGATCATCGCCATCACAGCGACCGAAAACTTCGCGCGGAGCCCGTCTATCGCATTCATCCGCTGCCACGTCCTAACGTTGTAGAAGGCATCCTGACAGCGCCTTATGGTCGAGAACGAACCACGCGCCTGCCTTCCTGAGCCTGGAGATGAAGCCGGCCTGACGTGAATAGGCGATCACGATCCAGCCGAAGCGCGCCGGTGCCACAAGCGCGCCTTGTGCCGCCGCCACAACGGTCACCGCTTTCTCGGGACCGCTCCAAGGCGCGACCACCACTGCGACGAATGGGCTTGTCGGCGCTACAGCGGCGGCGGTCATGACGCCAAGTGCAACAACGATATTCGCCGCCACCACGCCAATTTTTCCGCCCTTCGAGAGCATCAGCCCATGTCCCGCGATTGCGCTCCGATGACAATACGAGCACACGTTTAAAGTCCGGTAAAATATCCGGCTATCTGAGCGTGTATTCGCTTTGGATCAGTCCTCGCGGAATGCACGCTGAGCGTTCGTATCGGGGGAACGGGGCGGCGCTCAGTCTGCGGTCACACCGTTTTTCGCGGCTTCGCTGGGGGGACCGCACCCAAATGCCGCGTCCCACGGCTCGCGGCGTAGTCCATTTGTGTCTGGCGGGCGGCGAAGCGCGTCTTTTGCGCCTCACTGCTCGAATCATGGCAGCGGGGACAACTCACCCCGGCGACATAGGTGGGCGAGTCCAGATCCGCCGGGCTCAGCGGATGGCGGCAGGCATGGCAGAGCTGGTGCGAGCCGGGACTATTGCCGTGCGCCAGAGCGGTGCGCTGGTCGAAAACGAAGCACTCGCCCTGCCAGCGGCTTTCGCCCGATGGCACCAAATCCAGATATTTCAGAATGCCGCCTTTGAGGTGGTAGACCTCGTCAAAGCCTTGCTGCCTGAGAAAGGCAGTCGCTTTCTCGCAGCGAATACCGCCCGTGCAGAACATCGCGAATTTGCGCTTCTGGTGGAGGTCGGTTTGCCTGCTGAACCAAGCGGGGAATTCGCGGAACGAGGCTGTGTCCGGGTTGATCGCGCCGGGAAAGCTGCCGACCTCCACCTCATACGCATTGCGCGCATCGATCAGCACGACATCCGGATCGGCAATCAGCGCGTTCCAGTCGCGCGGATCCACATAGGTACCGGCAATCCGGTTCGGATCGACACCGTCCACGCCCATGGTGACGATCTCCTTCTTCACCCTCACCTTCATCCGGTAGAAGGGCGGCTCGGCCGCGAGCGACTCCTTGTGGTCCAGATCGGCAAAGCCCGGCACGCCCCGCAGATAACCGAGCACATCGTCGATGCCCCTTCGCGATCCGGCGATCGTGCCGTTAACGCCCTCCGGCGCGACGATCAGCGTGCCGCAGATCCCGGCGTCGGCGCAGACGCGCCTGAGCGAGGCCTGCAATGCGGCGGGATCGGGCAGGGACGCGAATTTGTAGAGCGCGGCGACGACGATTTCGGTCATGGCACTATCGAGGCGAATTTCACGGCCGCGTCAAGTCAGGGCCGGAAGGCGCCTGGCGGAATCATGTTGGGCTCGACATAGGCGTGATACAGCGCGTCGAGCTGCGCCCAGAGCACGTCGCATTTGAAGCGTACCGCGTCGATGCAGGCCCCCTGCGCATCCAGTGTCACAGCGTGGTACTTCACATAATCGAGCGCGAAGCCGGCATCGTCGGTGGCCTGGGTGAGGCGGCGGCGGAAATAGGCCATCACCGGCTCGCCGATGAAGTCGTAATTTTCCAGCATCCCGGAAATGCGCTCGCGGTGGATTTTCGGAGCGAACAGCTCGGTGAGCGAGGAGGCGACCGCCTCGACCAGCGTGTGCTCCTGGACAAAGTGGACATAGGCCTCCACAGCGAAGCGCGTCGCCGGAAGGGCGCCGGCCATCGAGGTCACATATTGGCGGTTGAGGCCAAGGCCGTCGGTGAGTACGAGCCAGCGTTCGATGCCGCCTTCCTCGCCGCCATAGCCATCATGATCGAGGATGCGCTTAACCCAGTCACGCCGTAATTGCCGGTCGTCGGTGCGGGCGATGAGGGCGGCGTCCTTGCGCGGCACGGCCGCCTGATAGCAATAGCGGTTGAGCGCCCAGGCTTGCACCTGGCCTTTGTTCAGCGCACCGGAATGCAGCAGTTGGTGAAACGGGTGCTTGTCGTGATAGCGCTCGGCCCCCACGGCGCGGATATCGCGTTCCAGCTCTTCGGGGGAAAGCAGGAGAGTCACAGGCTGAGCTCCATGCCGTCAAAAGCGATTTCCCAACCGGCCGCCTCGACGCTTTGCCGCTCCGGGCCGCTCTCACGCAAGGCCGGGTTGGAATTGTTCAAATGAATGAAGATGCGGCGCCCGGCATCGACACCCGCCAGACGCGCCATGGAGCCGTCTTCACCGGATATGCTGATATGTCCCATGCGACGCCCGGTTTTTGGCGACAGGCCCTGCACGATCATCTCATCGTCGGTGTACAGAGTACCGTCGAACAGCAGCGCGGCCGCGCCGGCGATCTGGTCGATCAATTCAGCGTTTACTTCCGCGCAGCCGGGAACGTAGCAGACGAAGGCACCCGTCGCGCGGTCGATCAGCTTCAAACCGACGACATCGCCGTCATCTCCCGAGAAATCCGCTCCGGCCGCGCCGCCTTCGAGATAAAGCGGAACCTTTCCCGGCACGTCGAACATCTCGACCGCCAATCCCGGACAACCCGCCGGCTCGAAGGTCTTGCCGTTCATCATGACATCGCGAGACACCACGCCCTCAGCGAGAACCCCGAATATCGGGTTGGCCGCAATGACAGCCAGGACGCGCTCGCTGGCATAGAGATGAAACTGCTGTCCCTCGCGCAGGTCCAGCAGGCCGGCGACGTGATCGACATCGGCATTGGTGACGATGACGGATTTAAGCGGGCTGAAACGGGCGCCGTATTCCACGGACGGGGTCAGCGAGGCAAACCCGTTGATCTGGGCGCGCAAATCCGGCGACGCATTCAGAAGGCACCAGTTCACACCGTCGGCCGAGACGGCGAGCGAGGATTGGCTGCGGGCAATCAGCCCCGGCACTCCGTTGCGGACGTCCGAGCAATTGCGGCACGCGCAGTTCCACTGCGGGAAACCACCGCCCGCAGCCGATCCCAGAACTCTGACGAGCATAAGCTCGCCCGCCGCTTACGACTTCAGCTCGGCGGCAATGTAGGCCGTGACTTCCAGGCTGACATCCTGCTGTGCGATTTGCGGCTTGGTCCAAGTCTTCTTCATCGTATGCTCCTCTGAAGGAAAGTTGCCGGTTCGTTGGTTCCCGGCGGGCCCATGTCCGAGCGGTTGGCTCAAATCTAATGGAAACCGACCGATTTTGCCACCGCCGCCGACAGCCGCTAAACGCCTATCCGGGTGGAAAGTCTCATTCCGTCGCAAAACAATGATGTGACCTCCCGCCGGGTGGTCGAACTAGTCCCTTTGCATCGGCCATTCACGGATGTCGAGGCCCTGCTCGCCTGCGACGCGGTCCTCGATTTCTGCGAGTTTGAGCAATCCGCTTTGAGTATCGGCATGGCGCACCACCGAGGCGGAGTTGATGGTCGCGCCCTTCAAGGCGCGATCGAGCGGCCAGCCGAGCGCGGTCAGCGCCACGAAGGTTGACGCAAAGGCGTCGCCCGCCCCTGCCGTGCCGAAGACGTCGGTCTGTAGCGCCGGACAATGGACGATCCTGCCGCCTGTCGCGACGAAAGCACCGCGCCTGCCGTCCGTTATGACGACTGTGCCGACGCCGGTGTTCAGCATATGTTGAAAAAAGCGCAGCATGCTGATCTCGAAGCCGCCGCCGGAAAGCCCGCGCCGGACCATGTCCGGCACCTCCTCGTCATGCTCGAACGGCACCGACGGGCCGCCCTCTCCCGCGATCGCCGACAGTGCCGGCACGAGCGCGTCGGCCTCGGTGCGGTTGATGAGCAGCATATCGAGCGACCCGACCGTGTCGAGGAAGGCACGTCCGCGCGCCGTCAGCTGACGGATGCCGGGGTTCGCCGCGACCATGCACCCAGCTTTCTTGGCCGAAATGACGAGGTCGGGAAACGCATCGGCCGATTGGTTGCTGAGGCTGGAGATGTAAACGAGATCGACAGAAAGCGCCTCCGGCTTGATGTCGGCGATCGACAGCAAGGTGTTGGCGCCCCGGAAGGTGAAAATCGCCGCATTGCGCTCGTGCGAGGAAACCAGGACCGAGGCGCCGGTCGGCATCCGCCGGTCGCGGGTGATCCAGCGCGTCGAAACGCCTTCACTTTCAAGCTTGGCCAGCACCGCATCGGCGCGCTGATCCATGCCCAGCTTCACCACGGCGGATGTGTCCAGGCCCAGGCGCGCCATCGATATGGCGACGTTCACCGCACCGCCGCCCGGATGGGTGGAGATTTCCTCGGCTTCGGTCTTACGGCCTTCTTCGAGTAGCAGGAAGGAAGCATCGGCGTTGCGCATCGACATGCGTTCGATGCCGCTTAAATCGATGATCGCGATAGAATCGATCATCGCGCCGCCAACCGTGAGCGCTTTCATGTCGTTGTCCTTTTCCGGCACGCTTACGCGAGGCGCACGCTTCGCACAACCCATTTAGTAGCGGAGCCTTGGGGTATGCATAAGGGCGACGAGCCCTTCGATCATCGGCCCATCTCCAATGATCGCAACATTGGAGATCGTGTCAATTCGCGTGAGGAGAAGGATGCGAGAGGAGAAGCGCACCTACCGGTCGCGCAGGGGACCGGTAGGCATTGAGCTCGAAAGCCTAGTAGTCGCAATACCAGATAGGACCAAATTTTACGCAGCTATCCGGGCGGCGACCTTGGCCGCGCCACTCGCGACAGGGCCGGCGCTCACCATTACGGTTCATCCGATGCCAACCATGGCGATCGCGTTCGCACCGCCGGTGATCGCCATGAACCTTTATCAGCCCATTGGTCACGCTCATGCCGGGGTCGCCCAGATTTGCGGGAGCCGCCTGTACGCCACCAGCGAAAATGGCAATCACCCCCGCCGCGGCAAGATATTTAATCGACCAAATCATAAGAACTCCTTGATCGTTTGAGATGCTTCCTCGGTCGTGGCAAACGATGCCTCCGTGCAGCCGGAGATCTTGAGATGTTGCTATTGCTACCGTTGAGGGAAACGGTGCGGGCGGCCTTACGGTTCCTCCGGCCGGCTATTTCGGCCGGACGAGGTCCAGCCATTCGTCCTCAGTGAGGACTTCGACGCCGAGTTCTCCAGCGTTTTTCAGCTTGGAACCGGCCCCCGGTCCGGCGACCACATAGTCGGTCTTTTTCGACACCGAGCCTGCCACTTTTGCGCCGAGCCGTTCGGCCATGGCTTTCGCCTCCTGCCGCGTCATTCGCTCCAGGCTGCCGGTGAACACCACCGTCTTGCCCTCGACGGGCGAACCGGCGGTATTGCCGCGCTCGAATGGCTGCACGTCGATCTGGCGCTCAAGCGCGTCGATGGCCTCCAGATTGTGCGCTTCGCCGAAAAAAGCGATCAGCGCGTCGGCCACCACTTCGCCGATGCCGTCGATTTCGTTCAGGTCGCGCCAAGCTTCGCCCTCTTTGTCCTGCGCCGCGATCATCGACTGGCGGAAGTGCTCAAAGGTGCCGTAACTGCGGGCGAGAAGCTTTGCATTCGTCTCGCCGATATGGCGGATGCCCAGCGCATAGATGACGCGGTCCAGCCCGATCCTACGGCGTTCCTCGATGGCCGCGAACAGGTTTTGCGCCGATTTGGAGCCCCAGCCTTCCTTGGCGTGGATCGGCTTCAGATTGCCCTTTTCGCGCGCGGCGAGGGTGAAGATGTCGGCGGGGGTTTTGATCCGGCCCTCAAGGTAGAACGCCTCGATCTGCTTGGCGCCCAGCCCTTCAATGTCGAAAGCGTTGCGCGAGACGAAATGCTTGAGACGTTCCACCGCTTGCGCCGCGCAGATCAACCCGCCCGTACAGCGCCGCACCGCGTCGAGCTTGCCGGTTTTTTCGTGCTGCTCGCGCACGGCGTGCGAGCCGCAGACCGGACAGAGTTCCGGGAATTTATAGGGCTGAGCGTCCGCAGGGCGTTTGTCGGGCAAAAAGCCGAGGATCTGCGGGATGACGTCGCCCGCCCGCTGCACCGTCACCCAATCGCCGATGCGGATGTCCTTGCGGGCGATCTCGTCCTCATTGTGCAGCGTGGCGTTCTGCACCACGACGCCGCCGACAGTTACCGGCTCAAGCTTGGCGACGGGCGTCAGCGCGCCGGTGCGGCCGACCTGGATCTCGATGCCGCGCAGAATCGTCGTCGCCTTCTGCGCCGCAAATTTATGCGCCACCGCCCAGCGCGGCGAGCGCGACACGAACCCCAGCCGCCGCTGATAGTCCAGGCTGTTGACCTTATAGACCATGCCGTCGATGTCGTAATCGAGCGTCGGGCGCCGCTCTTCGGTGTCGCGATAGGCTGCGAGCAGCTCCTCCGCCGAGCGGCAAAGCGTCATCAGCGGATTGACCGGAAAGCCCCAGCGCGCAAACGCCTCGACGACGCCGAATTGCGTGTCCGACGGAAGCGACGGGGCCTCCCCCCACGTATAGGCGAAGAACTGCAACGGGCGGCTCGCCGTAATCGAGGGGTCGAGCTGGCGCAGCGAACCGGCAGCCGCATTGCGCGGATTGGCGAAGATTTTGCCGCCTGACTCCTGCTGGCGCGCATTGACCGCGAGGAAATCCGCCCGGCCGAAGAAAATCTCGCCGCGCACGTCGAAGACGGAGGGGAAATCCTTCGCCTTCACGATATCGGGGATGCTGGCGATGGTGCGGATATTGGCGGTGACGTTCTCGCCCTCGGCGCCGTCGCCGCGCGTCGCCGCGACCGCTAGCCTGCCGTCTTCATAACGCAGCGAAATGCCGAGCCCGTCGATCTTCGGCTCGGCGGTGACTTCCAGCGGATCGCCCTCCGGGATGCGCAGGAAGCGCCGCACGCGGTCGAGAAATTCCAGCACCTCGTCCTCGGCGAAGACGTTGCCGAGCGACAGCATCGGCACCTTGTGCCGGACCTTGCCGAATTTTTCCGAACGGCGCGACGCCGACCGTGCTGGCTGGGGCTTCGCCGGCTCGCCAGCTCAGGATTGACTCATCCTCGATCGCGAGCAGGAACCGCGTGCAGGAGCGCGTCATAATCGGCGTCGGAGATGGAGGGCGCGTCGTCCTGGTAATAACGACGGTCGTGCTCGGCGATTTCCGCCGCGAGCCGCCGGTGTTCGGCGACGGCCTCGTCGGCAGTCATGTCGGCCACGGGTTTTGCCGCAGGGCTCAGCTTTGGCGCGCGCTTTGCCATGCTCAGGCTCTAAGGAGCGCCGAGCGCGTGGCCCCACCCTCACCCGGCGCTTCGCGCCGCCCTCTCCCGTCGAGGGAGAGGGCAAAGCAACGGAGAGCGACGCAAACCCTTGCCCTCTCTCCTTGCGGGAGAGGGCTCCCGCCGAAGGCGGGTGGGTGAGGGGGATCGGCCGGACGAAAGGAGCGCAACACCTGCCTAAACCCCGAACGGCACGCCCACCTCGGGCACGACGACATTCTGGCCTTCCATCTCCGCCAGGAATTTGGACGCATCCTTATCGATGATGGGGAAGGTGCCGTAATGGATGGGGATGATGGTCTTGAACTTGAAATAGCGCTTGCAGGCGATGGCAGCCTGTTTGGCGCCCATGGTGAAGCGGTCGCCGATCGGCACGCAGCCGATATCGGGCGGCGAAGAATTCCTGCACCAGCGCCATGTCGCCGAAAATTTCGGTGTCGCCCATGTGATAGAGCGTCTTCCCCTCGGAGCGAAGTAGGATACCGCATGGGTTGCCGAGATAGACCGGCTTGCCGTCGATCATCGTCGACGACGAGTGGAACGCCTTCGTGAAGGTGACGTCGAAGCCGCTATCCGCGATGGTGCCGCCCGGATTGCCCGGATTGATCTTTTCGACGCCCAGCCCGTTCAGATACAGCGCCAGCTCGTACACCGCGAACACCATCGCGCCGGTACGCTTGGCGATCTCCACCGTGTCGCCGACATGGTCGTCATGGCCATGCGTCAGGATGATGTGGGTGCAGCCTTCGGTCGCGTTCTCGATGCTGCCCTGGAAGGTGGGATTGCCCGTCAGGAACGGGTCGATGAGCAGAACATTGCCGCCGGTCTCGATGCGGAAGGCCGAATGGCCGAGCCAGGTCATCTTCATGGCCGTCTCCTTGATCGTTGCGTTGGTCGCAATTCCCAGCGCAGTATAATAGCGTCCTAACCGGTAACAAGCGCGATTCGCCAGCTATAAGAGACCGTCTTGCCCGACGCGCCGCCTCAGGCCCGCCCCAGCTTCAGCATCGGAGACCTCGCCGCCGCCCTGCCGCGCCATGCCGCGATCTTCGGGCTGGATGTGGGGACGAAAACCATCGGCGTGGCTATTTCCGATGTGAGCCGCACCATCGCGACGGCGGTCGGCACGATCAGGCGGAAAAAGTTCACCTCCGACATCGCCGAGCTGTTTGCGCTGGCCAGGGAACGTGGCGCCGTGGGCTATGTCATCGGTCTGCCGATCAATTTCAACGGCACGGAAGGGCCGCGCGCCCAGGCTTGCCGCGCCTTCGCCCGCAATCTGAGCCGTCTGACCGAGGCCCCGATCGCCATGTGGGACGAGCGCCTCTCCACCGCCGCCGCAGAGCGCGCCTTGCTCGCGGCGGATGCCAGCCGCAAGCGCCGTGCCGAAGTGATCGATGCGGTGGCGGCGGCCTACATCCTCCAGGGCGCCCTCGACCGGATGAAGCACCTTATGTGAATGCCCCGCACCCATGCTCGCCACCTTCAATGCCAGCGCCCCGATCGCCCTGATCATTCTCCTGGGCTATATTTTGAACCGCTATCGGCTCGCGGGACCGGAGATCTGGTCGGCAATCGAGCATGTCTGCTTCTACATCCTGTTTCCCTTCCTGATCGTCCGCACGCTGGCAAGCGCCGATCTTTCCGACCTGCCGATTGCTGACTACGCGTTCGTGCTGCTCGGCGCAGGCGCTGGCATGGCGCTGCTGCTGCTTGCGGTGCGGCCTGTGCTGGTGCGGTCCGGCATGTCCGGGCCGACATTCACCAGCCTCTTTCAGGGCGCGACCCGCTTTCACGGCTTCATGGCGCTCGCGGTCGTCGGAACGCTATACGGAACCCCGGGACTGGCGCTCTCGGCGCTGGCAATCAGCCTGCTCGTGCCGATGCTTAACGTATTGACGGTGATCGTGCTGAGCATCTGGGGCGAGGGCGCCGAGGGCACGTCCACGCGCGTCATCCTGATGCGGCTGGCGCAGAACCCGCTGATTTTCGCCTGCCTCACCGGACTGTCGCTCAATGTTATCGGTGTGCCGGCTTTCATCCTCAGCGCCATCAAGATCATCGGCGATGGCGGCCTGGGGTTGGCGATGCTGGCGGTGGGCGCCGGATTGCAGATCGAGCGCATTGCGCAGACCAAATGGCTGCTGATCGTCGGCGTGCTGATCCGGCTTGTGGGCATGCCGCTGCTGGTCATTCTATTGTGCCGGATCGCCGGGCTTGAGGGCCTGCCCCGCACCGTCGCCATCATCACCGGCGCCGTGCCGACCGCCTCCACCGCCTATGTGATGGCCCGCAAGATGGGCGGCGACCACCAGCTCATGGCGAATATCGTGACCTTCCAGGTGGTCGCGGCCGCCGTGACGCTGCCGGTTTTCATCTATATTGCGGGGGTGCTGTGAAGCGGCACGTCGAATGCCCTTACATCAGGAGCTGGCATGGCTGAGACCAGGACACCATCGCGGCCGGATCATCCGGGCATTATCGCGCCTCCGCCATTGATCTATATCGGCGTGCTCGCATCGGCGCTTTTCCTGGATTGGGCCTTTGGCGGCCCGGGGCTCGGCCTGCCTTACGGTCCGAGAGTGACGGCAGGTGCGGTCCTGATGATCGCGGGCGCGGCCATCGACGTTGCCGGCGGTTCGCGTTTCCTGGCGGCGAAAACCAACATTCATCCATGGAAGCCTGCCACCGCGATCGTCACCTCGGGCATCTACCGGTTTACGCGGAACCCCATGTATCTCGGCATGGCGCTGATTTATATTGCGCTGAGCCTGCTTGCCGACAGCCTCATCGCCTTGGCCGGGCTGCCGGTGGCGCTGGTATTGATGCATTACGGGGTGATCGTCCGGGAGGAACGCTATCTGGAGGCAAAATTCGGCGAGCCGTACGGGGCCTATAAGCGGCGGGTGCGACGATGGCTTTGATCGTCCGGCGCCCGCCAATAAAACCATGAGAAGGCCGACCCGCAATGCTGTCTGGATTTGAACGCTACCCGCTCACCTTCGGTCCCACCCCGATCGAGAAACTCTCCCGGCTGACGGCGCATCTTGGCGGCGATGTTGAGATTTACGCCAAGCGGGAGGATTGCAATTCCGGTCTCGCCTTCGGCGGCAACAAGCTGCGCAAGCTCGAATATATCGTGCCCGACGCCATTGCGAGCAACGCGGATACGCTCGTCTCGATCGGCGGCGTGCAGTCGAACCACACGCGGATGGTGGCGGCCGTGGCAGCCAAGCTCGGGATGAAATGCCGGCTGATCCAGGAAAGCTGGGTCCCGCATGAGGATGCCGTCTATGACCGCGTGGGGAACATCATGCTGTCGCGCATCCTGGGTGCCGAGATTCAGTTGGTGGACGAGGGCTTCGACATCGGCATCCGCGACAGCTGGACGGCGGCGCTCGCCGATGTGAAGGCCAAGGGCGGCAAGCCCTACGCGATCCCGGCGGGGGCTTCGGTGCACAAATTCGGAGGCCTCGGCTATGTGGGCTTTGCCGAAGAGGTGCGGGCGCAAGAGACGCAGATGGGATTGAAGTTCGATTTCATCATCGTATGCACCGTCACCGGCTCGACGCATGCGGGCATGGTGGTCGGCTTTGCCGCCGATGGCCGCGAGCGCCATGTGATTGGCATCGACGCCTCATGCACGCCGGCACAGACCAAGGCGCAGGTGCTCGACATCGCGCAGAAGACCTCGGGGCTGGTCGGCGGCAAGGCAATTACGGCGGAGGACATTGTGCTGCTGGAGGATTATGCCTATCCGGTCTATGGCGTGCCTTCGAAGGAGACGATCGAGGCGATCCGCCTGTCGGCGCGGCTCGAAGGCATGATCACAGACCCCGTTTACGAAGGCAAATCGATGCAGGGCATGATCGATCTGGTCAAAAAGGGGTTTTTCCCGAAAGGGTCCAAGGTGCTTTATGCGCATCTGGGAGGCGCCCCGGCGCTTAACGGTTACAGCTATACGTTCCGCAATGGCTGATATGCGGCGCCGAGGACGCGCCATTCAGGAGGAATGCCGATGATGGACGATCGACCCGACGCGCGGTTCCGGCACCTGCATCACCGTCCGGGCGGCGCCTTCATCATGCCCAATCCCTGGGATGTCGGATCGGCCAAGATCCTGGCCGGCATCGGTTTTGAGGCGCTCGCCACGACCAGCGCCGGTTTTGCTTTTTCGCGCGGCCGCAAAGACGGCGGCGTAAGCAGCGAGGAAATGCTGGATCATTGCCGCGATATCGTGGCCGCGACGCCGTTGCCGGTCTCGGCCGATCTGGAAAAGGGGATGGGGGACGCGCCGGAAGCCGCTGCCGAAACCGTCCGCCGCGCCGCCGGTGTCGGCCTGGCCGGCGCTTCGCTAGAAGATTTTTCCGGTGACCGGGGCCAGCCGATCTTTGAATTCAATCTGGCGGTTGAGCGAATCGCGGCGGCGAGCGAAGCCGCCCGGGCGCTCGCTCAGGATTTCGTCCTCACGGCGCGGGCGGAGAACTTCCTCCATGGCCGATCCGATCTGGACGATACGATCAAGCGCCTGCAAGCCTTCGAGACGGCCGGCGCCGACGTGCTTTACGCGCCCGGCCTGCGCGATCTCGACCAAATTCGCGCGGTTTGCGCCGCCGTGTCAAAGCCCGTCAACGTGCTGGTGGCCGGACCTTTCAGCCGCGCCGATCTGGAAGGTGCGGGGGTGAAACGGATCAGCATCGGCTCAGGGCTGGCTCGGCTCGCCTATGGCGCGGTGATCCGTGCCGCCGCGGAAATGCAGGACAATGGCAGCTTCACTTTCGCGCGGGATGCGGCAAGCTTCGCGGCGATCGAGGGCTATTTTTAAAATGCCGCAACATCAGTCTTGAGGGAGCCCGCATGTCGGACCTGATCGCCCAGCTTGCGCCGTCGGCGCGCATCATTCCCGAAAGCGGCATCATGAAGGTGTTCAACTATGGGCGCACCCGGGAGGGGCTGATCGCGATGTGGGCTGGCGAAGGCGACATGGCGACGCCGGAGCCGATCCGCGAGGCGGCGAAAGCGGCGTTGGACGCGGGACAGACCTTCTATACTTATCAGCGCGGCATCCCGCCGCTGCGTGAGGCGATCGCGGCTTATATCTCGCGATTATACGGCCGCTCCATCGGCGCCGAGGAGTTCTTCGTCACCTGCGGCGGCATGCAGGCGATCCAGATGACGGTCCAGCTCCTGGTCGGCGAGAGCGACGAGGTGATCGTGCCGGCGCCCGGCTGGCCCAATTTCGCGGGTGCGATCCTGTCGCGCGGCGGAGTGCCGCGTTTCGTTCCGATGCAATTCGGGCCGCAGGGCTGGACGCTGGATCTGGACCGCCTGTTCGACGCGGCGACCGACCGGACGCGCGCGATCTTCATCAATTCGCCCTCGAACCCTACGGGCTGGGCGGCCAGCACGGACGAGCTGCGCGCCATCCTGGACTTTGCCCGCGCGCGGGGGCTCTGGATCATCGCCGACGAGATCTATGGCCGCTTCTATTACGAGGGCGGCATGGCGCCGAGCTTCCAGACCTTGCGCGAGCCGGACGACCGCATTCTGTTCGTGCAGACCTTCTCGAAGGCGTGGGCGATGACCGGCTGGCGCATGGGGTGGATCCAGGCGCCGGCGGAGCTGGGGCAGATCATCGAGACCCTGATCCAGTACAACACCTCGGGCGTGCCGACCTTTTTGCAGCCGGCGGGTGTCGCAGCCCTCAATGAGGGCGAGGCGATCGCACGCACTCAGGTCGCGCGCGCGGCGGAAGGACGCCGGATCGTGTGCTCGGCGATCGAGCCGTTCGGCACGGTCCGCTTCGCCTGGCCGGCGGGCGCTTTCTATCTGCTGTTCGGGATAGAGGGCGTGGACAATTCGCTGGACACGGCGATGAAGCTGGTCGACGAGGCCAATATCGGTCTGGCGCCGGGGAGCGCATTCGGCCCCGAAGGCGAGGGTTTCTTCCGCATCTGCTATCAGCGCTCGCCCGCTCAGCTCGGCGAAGCCATGGCGCGGCTGGCGGCATGGCTGGCGAAGCGTGAATGAAGGCAGGGCGCGTTGCCTTCGAGCATTTTCCAGCGAAGTGGATGCCGGTTCGCGTCGCGAAAATGCGACAGAACAAAGAGATAGAGCCCCGTTCCGGTTCAATAGGAGCGGAAAAGGCTCTAGATCAGGATCGCTTTAAACGGAAACGATCATGATCTAAATTCCTTTGTTTTCGCACGATTTTTCTGGAAAACCGGTGTCCACTTTTCCCGATCGTGCTCTAGAAGCGCTAGCGGCGCCGGCTGTCGTAGACGAACAGCCGGATGGCGCTGGAAAGGCTTGCCTCACCGCGCACGGCATCGATGGCGGCGACCAGGGTCGCGACGGCAACGCCCCTCTCCAATGCGATGGCGCGCAGGCCCTCCCAGAATGGCTGCTCCAGCGAGATCGATGTCCGGTGCCCCGCGATGGACAGCGAGCGCTTGCGCGGCCGTTGCGCTTCGGACGCGTTCCAGCCTTCGAGGACATCGTCCAGGCGTTGATTAGGATCGGCGTTTGGGACCGGCGCGGCCATGGTCAATCGCCCGGACCGACCATGGCCTCGGGCCGCACGATCGCATCGAAATCGGCCTCGCCGACATAGCCAAGCCGCAGCGCCTCCTGCTTCAGCGTGGTGCCGTGCTTATGGGCGGATTTGGCGATCTCTGTCGCCTTGTCGTAGCCGATGCTGGGCGCCAGCGCCGTCACCAGCATGAGCGATCGCTCCATCAGCTCGGTAATGCGGGCCATGTTCGGCTCGATGCCCTTGATGCAATTGTCGGTGAGACTGATGCAGGCGTCGGCCAGCAGCCGGATCGATTGCAGGAGGTTATAGGCGATCACCGGCTTGAACACGTTCAGCTCGAAATGGCCCTGGCTGCCCGCCATCGTCACCGCCATGTGATTGCCCACCACCTGGCAGCAGACCATGGTCATCGCTTCGCATTGTGTCGGATTGACCTTGCCTGGCATGATCGAGGATCCGGGTTCGTTTTCCGGCAGCGACAGCTCGGCAATGCCGGAGCGCGGGCCGGAGCCGAGCAGGCGGATATCGTTGGCGATCTTGAACAGGCTGACCGCCAGGACATTCAGCGCGCCGGACAGCTCGACCGCCGCATCATTGGCGGCGAGCGCCTCGAATTTGTTCAACGCGGTGACGAAGGGAAGGCCGGTCAGCTTGGCGACCTCCTCGGCGAAGCGCTGGGCGAAGCCGGGCGGGCAATTGATGCCGGTTCCCACGGCCGTTCCGCCCTGCGCGAGCGCATAGATGTGCGGCAAGGTCGCCTTCACCCGCTCGATCCCCAGCCGCATCTGCGCGGCATAGCCGGAGAATTCCTGCCCCAGCCTTATCGGGGTTGCGTCCTGCAAATGGGTGCGGCCGATCTTGATGATGCCCATCCAGTCCGCCGATTTCTCCTCCAGCGCCTTGGCGATGTGGTCGAGCGCGGGCAGCAGACGGTGGTTCACGTCCTCCGCCGCCGCGATGTGGATGGCGGTGGGGAAGGTGTCGTTGGAGGATTGCGAGCGGTTCACGTCGTCATTGGGATGCACGGGCTTTTTCGAACCCATCTGGCCGCCCAGCATCTCGATGGCGCGGTTCGAGATCACCTCATTGGCGTTCATGTTCGACTGGGTGCCCGATCCCGTCTGCCAGACCACCAGCGGGAAATGCGCGTTCAGCTTGCCGTCGATAACCTCCTGGGCGGCATCGGCGATGACCTTGGCGAGCCGTTCGTCGATCTTGCCGAGCGCAAGATTGGTCAGCGCGGCGCTTTTCTTGATGATTCCGAGAGCGCGCACCAGCGGCACCGGCATCGTCTCGCCGCCAATCTTGAAATTGCCGAGGCTGCGCTCGGTCTGTGCGCCCCAATATTTGTCGGAGGCGACTTGCAGCGGGCCGAAGCTGTCGGTTTCGGTGCGGGTGGAGACGGTTGGATCATTGGACATTGGCAGCTCGTACGTTCAGGGATTTTGCGCGTCGTTTAGCATGGGCGGCTGGCGCAAGCCAGACGCATCGCCGCTGCTGCCGCCGCCGCTCCACCGTCTGGAGACGGAGCGCAGCAGCCTGCCGTCGATCAGCATCAGGCCGCAGGCGATCAGCGCGAGGCCGGCGAAATGTCTCGGCGCCAGTTGCTCGCCCAGGATCGCCGCGCCGAGGAAGATCGCGCTCACCGGGACGAGCAGCGTCACCAGCATGACATTGGTGGCGCCGGCGACCCGCAAAATCTCGAAATAGATGATGAAGGCAAGCGCCGTAGACAACAGCGCGATCCCCATCACGGCGGCGACCGCGATGCGGTCCGGTAACGGGCGGCTGAACGGGTGATCGAACAGCAGCACGACGGGCAGGATGAACACTGCGCCGAAGGCGAGTTGGCCGCAGGACAAGATGATCGGCGGCACGTCTCTGAAGCGCTTGGCGAACACGCTCACTATTGCATAGCAAAGCCCCGCCGCGAGAACCGAGCCCTCGGCCAGCAGCGGGCCATCGCTCCCATTCCTCCGCACCGAGGGCGCCATGATGACAGCGACCCCGGCAAGTCCCGTCAGCACACCAAGAAGCCGCCGCCAGGTGAACCTTTCGTCGCGCGTGAAGAAATGCGCCACCACGATGGTCCACAGCGGCGTGGAGGCGTTGATGATCGAGGCAAGCCCGCCGCTGATCTCGGTCTGGCCCCAATAGATCAGCGAGAATGGCGCGGCGGTGCCGAGGATGCCGAGCAGCAGAAAGCCCCTCCACAAAGCAGGATCTCTCGGCAGCCTATGCCCGAGCACGGCCGCAGTCACGGCCAGCGCCACCGCCGCCACCGCCATGCGCAGAAAGGCCAGCGTAAACGGCTCGATCTGCCGGATCGCCACCGCCGCGAAGAAAAACGCAGCCCCCCATATGACCGAGAGAAAAGCCAGCAACACCCATTCGCGCGTGCCCATGCGAAGCGCCGCCATCATCGTCTCCAATTTGCTTGTTCGCCGGGGAGATTAGCGCCGCGCCGTATGGAAGACCATCCGGTCCTTGCTGCCGAATGGCCGCATCATTCGGACCACCAGATCAATGATCGCTTCAAACGGAGCCGATCAAGATCTAGATTTCTTTGTTTTCGAACGATTTTTCGGGAAAACCGGTGTCTATCCCGGCTTTCGCGGGGACGTGCTTTTCCCGATCGTGCTCTATTCGATGCCTTCGGCCTTGAGCACCTCAAGCACCTTTTCACGAACCCGGGTCAACGGCCGTTGCACTTCCGGCCGCGTGAAAGCGTCCGCGTCCGTGCTCGCCTGGTTGAAGATGGTGGTGATCTGCTCGCTGACCTTTTTCTTTTCCTTCTTCGGGGCCAGAGAGGCCAGCCAAATCACCGCAGCGATGAAGATAATGAGGGGAATGATCAAGGGCCACGGCGAGTCCTGCCCAGGAGCATCCGGCGGATCGGCTTGGGGCGGATCGTAGATAATAGATGTCGTGCAACACTCGGCCATGGCCATATCCCGACGCCCGATCCGGCGTCTTGGTTGGAGCCAAATTTACGTAAGTTTAATACAAATACCTTCTTCTAAATCGTTGTAACGATCCGCGAAAGCCTTAGCAGCAAACAGCATTAACTGGTAAAGGCGGCGGCGCGCCCGTCGAGCTGATGAGTTCGGGCGCCACTCCTGGATCAACGGTGGTTGCGTGCGCCCGTGCCAGCTCATACGACGGTTGGGAAATCCCGCGTTCTACGACGACGGAGCGCGTTTCGGTCGTCGGCCTTGCGCTGACATATTCAGCGCCACGGCGGCGCGAATGAGGGCCTTCAACGCCTTTTCATCGATCGTGTCGCCCTCATGGATATCGATGGCGCGGCGGGTATTGCCTTCGAGGCTGGAATTGAAGAGGCGCGAAGGATCATTCAGCGAGGCGCCCTTGGCGAAGGTCAGCTTTACTTTATCCTTGTACGTCTCACCGGTGCAGATGATGCCGGCATGCTCCCACACCGGAACGCCTCGCCACTTCCATGTTTCGGCCACTTCAGGGTCGGCCTCTTTGATGAGCTTTCGGACATGGGCGAGCGTCTCGCCCCGCCAGTCGCTGAGCTCCGCGATTCTCGCGTCGATCAGCTGAGGGGGAGAGTCTCCGTCTTTTTCTTCCTGTGAGCTCTTCTTCATCATTGCTGATCGCTACCCCGTAGCGCGGGTGGAGCGAAGCGTAACCCGGGAATCATTGATGGGCTGCCCCGGATTACGCTGCGCTCCATCCGGGCTACGCTCGCTTCGCCTACGTGTTGGACATCTTTTTGGCCATCGCATTCATTCATATACGACGACTCGCGATACAATCGCCGCATGACAAGCGATTCCAAGCCTTACGTGCCGTTCGCCCAGCGCGCCGGCCTTGAGCCGATCCCGCCGCAGCTCAAGCTGGGAGAGGTATCCCCTGAGCTGCGCCGTCTGCTCGATTATTACATCAGCCTCGAAATCGATCGCGAATCCCACGTGCCGCATCGTTGCCGCGTGTTCAGAGACAAATGGAGGCGGGTCGCGATGGACATGCACGTTCTCTTGTTCAAGCAGCCGGTCGACACATTCGCCTACGGCGTATCTGAAAACAAGGAGCGCCTAAACGCCATTCTCCAGCGCGCCAACATCGGCGAGCTATTCAATCTGATCGAATTTCTCGTCCGGCATCCTGGATGCAGCGACGAGCTAAAGCGCGAGTTTGCGGACGCGTTCGTCACGGCGCGTGCTGCTTATCGCGTATTCGACAGCAAATACATCGCGGCTATCGGCACTGAGGAGCAGGCGGCGGCGTTCGAGCGCGCCATCGCGGATGCGGAGGCGAAGAATGCCACCGCCGCCCGCAAGCAGCTCATCGCGGCTGGCGTGGCGCTTCGCAATTCGGATTGGGCGGGTAGCGTGCGCGAGAGCATCCACGCCGTCGAGGCGAGGGCGATGCGCCTTGCACCGGGCAACCGACACCTTGGGCGCGGCGCTCAAGGTGCTGGAGCAGCGTGGCCACCTGCACGGCGGTCTCAAGGCGGCGTTCAGCTCGCTCTACGGTTACTCAAGTGATGAGGAAGGCGTGCGCCATGCGCTCGTGTTCGGCGACGAGACCCAGGTGGACAAGGCCGACGCACTGTTCATGCTAGGGCCATGCGCGTCGTTCGTGTCGTATCTACTGGGCGCATGGCACGTAGCCTGGATGGAGCGAAGCGAAATCCGGGGTCAACCCCTTCGCTCGCCGAGATCCATCATGGGTTCTTGGACATCCCCCGCCCAGTCGGCTGGCTTGAGGCCGCGCCTGACGTAGAGATGCAACGACGAATATGGCCAATCGCGCGCCTGGCTCACCAGCTTGTGCTTGACCGGGTTGAAGTGCACGTAGTCGACGTGTCGCTCGAAATCGATCTCGTTCCGGATCGTATGCTCCCAAAAGCGCCGTTGCCAGAGCGCGTACTCGCCATTGCGATGACGGTTGACAGTCGCGCCGGCGGCAACGAGCCGGTGCGTGAAGTACGCCTTGATTCGTCTCCAGCGGCCGGAGAAATCGGAATCGCCAGACGGCAGCGTCCAGATGGCATGCAGGTGGTCCGGCAGGATCACGATGGCCTCGATCGTGAAAGGGCGCTCGCGCCGCGCGATACGAAACGCCGTCCGCAAAGCGCTTACGTGACGCGCCAGTGCCGAGGATGTCCGGTCGGTCAGCGTGACCGTAAAGAAATAGGTGCCCCCTGGAACGACGTTGCGCCGGTATCGGACCATCTGCGAATCTTATCCCGGATTTCGCTGCGCTCCATCCCGGCTACTAGCTATCCATTTGCAGCACGCCGCAGGCCGGATTGCCGAACACGCCTCGGCACCTGACGGGCTACCGGCAGGCCTTTCCCCAGAACGCTGTATATTCTTTCCCGGATCGATCGCCGTCGAGAACATAGACTGGCGGCTTCGCGTCAGACTCGATCTGGCAATAAACATTGCCAGATATGCGAATGCCGCACTTGCTTACTCTCAATGTTTTTCCAAGCTCGACAGGCTTCGTCCACACGCCGCCATGCGCCACGATCGCCAGAACTGTGGGCGTCGTGATGCGCCTGCATTCAGCTTGTGCCGAAGCCACAAACAGAACGACGACGGGCAAGGTCCACGCGGCAGTTTTCATCTATTCCCCCATCAACAAACCCGACAACTGCTGTCACTGTAATTCGCGCAATCACGGCGGCCAAATAAGGGAAGTTGCGGATGTATGTATTTGCGGAGTTAGCGGATGGAATTTAACCCTTGTCGCCCGCGTTTGACGGCAGCAATGATCTTTTCGGGATCGCGGGTCCAGGTGAAGGGCTCGGGTTGCTCGTCATCAATGATTGCTTCCGCCACGCAGACGCCTCGCGACTTCCCACTCACATCCGTTCGCCGGGCAACTGACTGGCTTGCTCCACCCAGGCGGCGAATTGAGCTTCGTCGAGTTGGTCGCGCTCATGGATGTCGAGGTAGCGCGTGTCATTGCTCTTGGACTTGCCGGGCGGGATAGGATGCAGCGACGCGCCGCGGAAGAAAGCCACCTTGACGTACTTCGTGAAGCAATGGATACCGAGGAACCAGCCCTGGCCCTCGCAACCGTATAGTGGCGAGTTCCATTTGACCGCCTTGCGCACGCCGGGGACAGTGCGCGTGATGAGCGCGTCGAGGCGGCGCCCGACATCGCCTTTCCAACCCGGCATGGCCGCGATATAGGCCTGCACGGGGGCGTCGCCGTCGGCCTTCGGAATTTGAGGGTTGCCGCCTGCGAGGAGGGCCGGCTTCGCGGGTTTGTCCATTGGGTCAGGCGATGGTGATACCGCCGTCGGCGACGATGATCTGGCCGGTGATGAAGCTCGAGGCCGGAGCGGCGAGGAAGGCGGCGACGGGGCCGATTTCGTCGGGCTCGCCGATGCGGCGCAGCGGCGTCACCGCGTTGCGCCGCTTGACCATTTCTTCATTCTCCCAAAGCGCCCTGGCGAACTCGGTCTTGACCAGGCCGGGCGCGATGCAATTGATCCGCACGTTTTTCGGGCCCCATTCCACCGCCAGATTGCGCGCGAGGGCGAAATCGGCGGCCTTGGAGATGCCGTAGCCGCCGATCATCGGCGAGGCGCGCAGGCCCGCGATGGATGACACGATGATCACGGCGCCGCCGCCCTGCCGCGCCATGCCGGGCATGACCAGATTGCAGAGCCAGAGATTGCTCTTGACGTTGGAACCCATGATCTTGTCGAAGGCGTCGTCGGTCAGCTCGGCCATCGGGCCGTAGGCCGGATTCACCGCCGCGTTGCAGACGAGAATGTCGATCTGGCCCCATTGCGCCATGGTCTTGCCGACCAGCGCCTCGACCTCGTCCTTGCACGCGACGTTGCAGGGGATGACGGCCGCCTCGCCGCCTTCAGCCTTGATCGCGGCGGCGACCTCCTCGCAGGCCTCGGCCTTGCGGCTCGAAACCACCACTTTGGCGCCGAGCCGCGCCATCGTCTCGGCAATGGAGCGCCCGATGCCCCGGCTGGAGCCGGTGATAACAGCGACCTTGCCGTCAAGACGAAACGGATCCTTCATGCGTGCCTCCCGATGGGCTGTTATGCGTTGCCGGCGACGTCCCAGGCGCGGTCGGCGAGCAGCGTCGCGACCGGCCCCATGCTGATCGCCGTACTGTTCGAGGCATTCCCCGCCCGCGCTCGCGCCAGAACACCTTCGAGGATCACGGCGAGGCGGAACAGGCAGAAGGCGATGTGGAACGGCGTGATGTCGCCCGTCCGGCCAGTGCGCTGCTTGTAAGCGGCGACGAGCTCGTCCTGTACGGGGATGCCGAGCGCATCCAGATCGAGGCCCATCAGCCCGTCATAGGCCCCGTGCGGCATGTTGTGACGGATGCAGACATAGGCCAGATCGGCCATCGGATGGCCGAGCGTCGACAGCTCCCAATCGAATATGCCGATGACGCGGGGCTCGGTCTGGTGGAACATCATATTGTCGAAGCGGAAATCCCCATGCACGATGACGGTCTCGTCGTCGCCATCCGGGATGTTCTTCGGCAGCCACGCAACGAGTTCATCGATCGAAGCATTGATGCGCCCGTCGGTCTGCGAGCCATGCCACTGCTTCGTCCAGCGGGCGATCTGGCGGGCGAAATAGCTGCCGGGTTTGCCGTAATCGGCGAGGCCGACGGCCTTGTAGTCTACGGTGTGCAGACGGGCGAGCGCATCGATGAGGCCGAGATAGATGCCGCGCCGCTCCTGCTTTGCCACTTCAGGCAGGGTCGGCGACCAGAAGACCCGGCCGTGCATCCGCTCCATGATGTAAAACGGCGTACCGATAATGTCGCGGTCGTCGCTGAAGAAATCCACGCGCGGCACCGGCACATCGGTATGGCCGAGCGCCGAGAGCACCCGGTATTCCCGGTCCACCGCATGCGCCGAAGGCAAGAGCGTGCCGGGCGGCTGCTTGCGCAGCACGAATTCGCCCTGATCGGTCGACAGGATGAAGGTGGGGTTGGACTGGCCGCCGCGCATCTGCCGCATGCCGTCCATGCGGGCGCCGAGCTTGTCGAGCAGCAGCGTTTCCAGGGCGGCGGTATCGAAGCGATGCGCCTCGCGCACTTCGACCGTTTCCGGCAGAGGCTCGCCGGGCGTTTCGGCAGGCTCGTCGGCCTCGTCAGCTTGCATCGCGCTTATCCGGTCCCTTGTTCATATATTTGGCCATCTCGATCTTGGCGACGGTTTCGCGATGCACCTCGTCCGGCCCGTCGGCCAGCCGCAACGTCCTGGTCCCCGCCCAGGCCTTGGCAAGGTGAAAGTCCTGGCTGACGCCACCACCGCCATGCACCTGTATGGCGCGGTCCACCACCTTCTGGGTGACATTGGGCGCGACCACCTTGATCATCGCGATTTCCGCCCGCGCTGACTTGTTGCCGACCGTATCCATCGCGTGCGCCGCGTGCATCGTCAAAAGCCGCGCCTGATCGATCTCCATGCGCGATTCGGCGATCCAGTGCCGCGTCACGCCGTGATCGGCGATCGGCATGCCGAAGGCGGTGCGCGCCAGCGCCCGCCGGCACATCGATTCCAGCGCCCGTTCGGCCACGCCGATGCAGCGCATGCAATGATGGATGCGGCCAGGGCCGAGGCGCCCTTGCGCGATCTCGAAGCCGCGCCCCTCGCCGAGCAGGATGTTGGCCGCCGGCACGCGCACATTCTCGAAATTCACCTCGGCATGGCCGTGCGGCGCGTCGTCATAGCCGAATACGGTGAGCGGACGCATCACCGTGACGCCGGGCGTCTCCATCGGCACCAGGACCATGGACTGGCGCTGATGTTTGGGCCCGTCCGGGTTGGTCAGCCCCATCACGATGAGGATCTTGCAGCGCGGGTCCATCGCGCCGGACGTCCACCATTTGCGCCCGTTGATGATGTAGTCGCCGCCGTCGCGCTTGATCTCGGTCTGGATGTTGGTGGCGTCGGAGGAGGCGACCGCCGGCTCGGTCATGGCGAAGGCGGAGCGGATCGCGCCGTCCATCAGCGGCGCCAGCCATTCCTGCTTTTGCGCCTCCGTGCCATAGCGGATGATGGTTTCCATATTGCCGGTGTCGGGCGCCGAGCAGTTGAACGCCTCCGGCGCGATCGGCGAGCGCCCCATCACCTCGCAGAGCGCCGCATATTCGACATTGGTCAGGCTGTCGGGATATTCGTGCTTGGGCAGGAAGAGGTTCCACAGCCCCTCGTCCTTCGCCCTGGCCTTCAGCTCCTCCATGACCGGAGGAATGCTCCAGCGGCTCGGCCCTTCGTCAAGCTGCGCGGCATAGACATCCTCGGCGGGAAGGACGTGCGCGTCCATGAAGTCCATGATGCGGCGCTTCAGGGCTTCGGCGCGTTCGGAGATCGGCGGCATCATGGGCGGCTTCCTTGTACCATGTCATCCAACTCACGCGTTCAGACGATCTCGAACAGGCCCGCCGCGCCCTGGCCGCCGCCGACGCACATCGTCACCACCACATATTTCACGCCCCGCCGCTTGCCCTCGATCAGCGCGTGGCCGGTGAGGCGCGATCCCGTCATGCCATAGGGATGGCCGATGGAGATCGAGCCGCCATTCACATTCAGCCTCTCTGAGGGAATGCCGAGCCGGTCGCGGCAATAGAGCACCTGGCTGGCAAAGGCTTCGTTAAGCTCCCACAGGCCGATATCGTCCATCTTCAGCCCGGTGCGCTCCAACAGGCGCGGCACGGCGAAGACAGGGCCGATGCCCATCTCGTCCGGCTCGCAGCCCGCGACGACGAAGCCGCGATAGATGCCCATCGGCGTGATGCCGCGCCGGGCCGCTTCGGTGTCGGACATCAGCACGCAGGCGCTCGCTCCGTCGGAAAGCTGGCTCGCATTGCCCGCCGTGATGAACTGATCCTCGCCGCGCACGGGCTTGAGCGCCGCCAGCCCTTCGAGCGTGGTGCCCGGCCGGTTGCCCTCATCCTTATCGATCGTGACCTGACGCTGAGTGATTTCCTTGGTTTCCTTGTTCTCCACCGCCATCATCGTGGTCATCGGCACGATTTCGGCATCGAACAGGCCCTCGCTGCTGCGCTCGCGCCGTCTTCTGCTGGCTGCTGAGCGCATATTCGTCCTGCGCCTCGCGCGAGATGCCGTAGCGCTTCGCAACGATATCGGCCGTCTCGATCATCGGCATGTAGATGGCGGGCTTGTGCTCAACCAGCCAGTCATTGAGGAAGTGGCTGCGGTTCATGGTCATCTGGGCGAGGCTGATGGATTCCAGGCCGCCGCCGATCGCCACCGGCACGCCGTCGACGATGATGCTGCGCGCCGCGATGGCGATCGCCTGCAGGCCGGAGGAGCAGAAGCGGTTGACCGTCTGTCCCGCCGTCGTCACCGGCAGCCCGCCCCGCAGCAGCGCCTGACGCGCGATATTGCCGCCGGTCGCGCCTTCAGGCGTGCCGCAGCCCATCGTCACATCCTCGACCTCGCCAGGCTCGATACCGGCGCGCTTGACGGCATGGGCGATGACGTGGCCGCCCAGATCGGCGCCGTGAGTGATGTTGAAGCCGCCGCGAACGGCCTTGCCGATGGGGGTGCGGGCGGTGGAAACGATGACGGCGTCGGTCATGTGCGAGATCCTTTGAGGTCAGCGTCAGCGATCGGGCGAGGCACACGCCTTGCGGCGTTCTTCCCGTTTCAACTCTACCTTCGACAGCTTGCCGACGGCGGTACGCGGCAGCGCTTCGCGGAATTCGAGCAGCGTCGGCATTTCGTAGCGGCCGACCTTGTCGTGCAGGAAATCATGCAATTCGCCGAGCGTAAAGCCGACCGCGCCCTGCTTGAGCTTGACGAACGCTTTCGCCGCCTCGCCGCGATAATTGTCGGGCACGCCGACGACCAGAACTTCCTCCACGCAAGGGTGCTCGTAGATCGCCTGTTCGACCATCTGCGGATAGACATTGAATCCGCCGGAAATGATCATGTCCTTCTTGCGGTCGACAATAAAGAAGAAGCCGTTTTCATCCATATAGCCGATGTCGCCGGTCAGGAAATACCCGTCGGCGAAGGCGGCGGCAGTCTCCTCGGGGCGGTTGAAATAGCCGCGCGTGACATTCGGGCCTTTGATGCGCAGCTCGCCGACTTCGCCGACGCCAAGCGCCCGATGCGGATCGTCCAGCGCGACGATCCCCATTTCAAGGCCCGGCATCGGCAGGCCGATGGTCGCCGGGGGCGGCGAGCCATAGCCAGCCGGGATGAACGTGCCGGCGGGCGAGGTCTCGGTCATGCCCCAGCCGCCGCCGAGCGTGTGCCCGGTGAGCTTCTCGAATCGCGTGCTTCACATCCACTGGCAGCGGCGCGCCGCCCGAGCTGCACACCGTCAGTGAGGAGAGGTCGCGCTCGGCGATGTCGGGGCGGTTGGCCAGCGCAATCCACATGGTCGGAACGCCTGGAAACCAGGTGGCGCGATTGACCTCGATGTCATGCAGCGTCTGGTCCGGATCGAAGCGGACGCGCAGCAAGATGAGAGCGCCGCGCACCAGACCGCGCAACAGGACTGTCGTCAGCGCATAGATGTGGAACAGCGGCAGGACGCCGATGATGATTTCCTCCCCGATCGGGGTGCGAGGCTCCGACGATAGCTCCGGCGGCATGGCATTATACGTCTCGTAAATCGAGATGGTGGCGCTCAGATTGCCGTGGCTCAGCATCGCGCCTTTGGGCAATCCGGTGGTGCCGCCGGTATATTGCAGCATTGCGATATGCTCAGGCAGCGTCTCGGGCCAGTGGCGCGGGCGCGGCGGCGCCTCCTTGACGAGGGTCTTGAACCGGACGACGCCCGGCCGGTCGGGAATCGGCATCAGCGGGATCTGCGACGGCCCCCACTCCGCGTCCTCGCCGACGATCACCAGATCGACGAGTTCCTGATCCAGCAGCTTGAGCGCGTTGGACAGCATCGCGGGAAAATTCGTCGTCACGACGGTTCGTGCGCCGCAATCCCTGATCTTGTGCGCCAGTTCGCGTTCGGCATCGAGGGGGCTGAGATGCACCAGCACCGTGCCCGCCTTCAGGCCGGCGAAAAAGCTGATCGGATGGTACGGCGTGTTCGGCAGGTAGAGCGCAATCGGATTTTCCCGGTCATGGCCCAAGGCATAGATGGCGGCGGCGGCGCCTTCCACCATATCGGCCAGCGCGTCGAAACTTAGCGTGCGGCCGCGAAATTCGATAAACGGCTTAGGCCCATAATCGGCCACCGCCTTGTCGAACATCGCCGGAATGGTGGTGATATGGATCGGCGCGTCCCAGCGAAGGCCGGGAACGTAGGATTTCTCCCACGCGAATGGACGGCTGCTCATGCATCACCCCTTGGCGGAGAGAGAACCGAAGCCCTTGGCCTGGCTCGCCAGCCTTGCCAGCAGCGGCGCGGGTTCCAGGGTCTTGTCACCTGTCTGGCCCGCATAGACGCCGAGCCGGTCGGCGATGTGCTGCAAGCCGACCTGGTCGGCATAGTACATCGGTCCGCCGCGATAGACCGGCCAGCCATAGCCATAGACCCAGGTGACGTCGATGTCGCCGGGGCGCATGGCGATGCCCTCTTCGAGGATGCGGGCGCCTTCATTGATCATCGGGTAGGTCATGCGCTCGACGATCTCATCCTTGGAGATCGCGCGGCGCTCGATGCCGAGCCGTTGCGATGCCGCAACGATCATTGCGTCGACTTCGGGGTCGGGACGCGGCACGCGCGAGCCCTCTTCATAGATGTAGTAGCCCCTGCCGGTCTTCTGGCCGTAGCGGCCCATCTCATAAAGCGCGTCGGAAATCTCGGCCTTGCCTCCCGTGCCCTGGCGGACGCGCCAGCCGACATCGATGCCGGCGAGATCGCCCATGGCGAACGGGCCCATCGGAAAGCCGAATTCGGTGACCGCCTGATCGACCTCCTGCGGCAGCGCGCCTTCCAGGATCAGGCGCTCGGCCTGAGTGGAGCGCCGGCCCAGCATGCGGTTGCCGATGAAGCCGAAACAGACGCCGCTGACGACGCCGACCTTGCCGATGCGCCGGCCGGTGTCGATCGCGGTTTTCAGCGCCTCCACCGAGGTCTGCTTGCCGCGCACGATCTCGAGCAGCTTCATCACATTGGCAGGGGAGAAGAAATGCATGCCGACCACTTCGCCGGGGCGGCTCGTCGCGCGGGCGATCTCGTCGACGTCGAGCGTCGAGGTGTTGGTCGCCAGCACCGCGCCAAGCTTGGCGATCCGGTCCAGCTCGGCGAAGATCTGCTTTTTCAGCGCCATGTCCTCGAACACCGCTTCGATCACCATGTCGGCGTCGGCGGCGGCATCGAGGCCGACCGCGCCCTTGATCAGGCCGAACCGCTTCTGGGCCTGTTCGGGGGTCATGCCGCCCCTCGCCGCGGTCGCGCGGTAGTTCTTCTCGATAATGCCGAGCCCCCGGTCGAGCGCGTCCTGCGCCGTCTCGATCAGCGTGACGGGAATGCCGACATTGGCGAAACACATGGCGATGCCGCCGCCCATCGTCCCCGCGCCGATCACCGCCGCCTTCGACACGTCGCGGGCGCGGGTGGAGGCAGGCATGTCGGGGATTTTCAGGGCCTCGCGCTCGGCAAAGAAGACATGCCGCTGCGCCTTGGACTGGTCGCCGGTGACCAGCCTCGTGAACAGCTCGCGTTCGCGCTTGACGCCTTCGTCGAAGGGCATGGTGAGTGCGTTCCGCACCGACTTCAACAGCCGCCGTCGGCGCATCGAGGCCACGGGCACGCCTGGTCAGATCGGCAGCGGCCTGGTTGAACGCCGTCTCGTCGTAAACGAGCTTTTCCGCACGGTCGCGCACCCGGATCAGCGCACGCCCTTCCGCAACCAGCTTCATTGCCAGATCGATGGCGTCCGTGACGACGTCCTGGATGTCCGCCCGCCCTTGCGCGCTTGCATCGGGGGATGAGACGGCGTCGGTGATCGCGCCGCTGGACAGCTGATCGACAAGGCCGAGTTCCTTCGCTTTCGCCGCCGAAATCGGATCGCCTTTGACGATCATGTTTAGGGCTTCCTCCGGACCGATCAGGCGGGGAAGCCGCTGCGTGCCGCCCGCGCCGGGGAGAATGCCCAGCTTGACCTCGGGCAGGCCGAGCTTGGCGCTTTCGAGCGCCACGCGGTAATGGCAGGCGAGCGCGATCTCCAGCCCGCCGCCCAGGGCGGTGCCGTGAATGGCCGCCACGGTCGGCTTATGACTCTCGTCGAGAAGATCGAGGATTTCGCTAAGACTGGGGGATTGCGGCGGCTTGCCGAATTCAGTGATGTCGGCGCCGGCGATAAAGGTGCGTCCCTTGCAGCCTATGACGATCGCCCTGACGCTTGAATCGCCAAGCGCGGCTTGCAAATTCTCGTAAAGGCCAGCGCGGACGCCGTGACTGAGGGCATTGACCGGCGGGTTATCGACCAGAATGACGGCGACGTCCCCGTCGCGGTGCGTTTCCACGAGCGTGCTCAAGACTGATACCTCCCTCAGCTTGTATATTTTCGCATTCGAGGCGCGGCTTTGCCTCGCATTCCGCAGTGCGAAATTCAATTCTGCATATTTGACTTGAAGAGTAGGATGTGGTGCATTCCTTGTCAACGAATGGGGAGGCATCATTGGCGCGCGGCCGATCGAAAGCTGTAGCGGCCCAGGACGACGCTTCGGAACTGGCCGGATGGGCGAGGCGTCCCGGCGACCGCCAATTTGTGGAAGCCCTTGCGCGCGGGCTCGAAGTGCTGCGCGCCTTTCGTCCCAATGACGGGGTTCTCGGAAATTTTGAGATCGCGGAACGCACGCGCCTGCCGAGGCCGACAGTGACGCGGCTGACCTATACGCTGACCAAATTGGGGTATCTGACCTATCTGGAGCGGCTGGGCCGTTACAAGCTCGCCCCGGCGGCCTTATCGATCGGCTATGCGGCGATGGCCAATTTCCACATCCGCGAAATCGCCCGGCCGTTCATGGAGTCGATGGCGCGGGAAGCGGCGGCGTCGGTCGCGCTGGGCGGGCCGGATCGGCTGAGCATGGTCTATATCGGCCATTGCCGCGCGGAGACGCCGGTCGGGGTGCGGCTCGACGTCGGCTCGCGCGTGCCGATGGCCACGAGCGCCATGGGGCGCGCCTATCTTTCCGCCCTGTCGGATGCTGAGCGCGAGGAGATTTACGTCTATATGCGTCCCAAGGCCGGGCCGGATTGGCCAAAGGTCAGGCGTGGCATCGAAGACGCCATCGATCAGGTTGCCAAATATGGCTTCGCCATGTCGGTCGGCGAATGGCAGGACGACATTAACGGTGTCGGCGTGCCATTCGTCCCCGATGACGGGTCGGGCATTCTCGCCTTCAATTGCGGCGCACCGGCATTCCGGCTGCATCCGGACAGGCTCAAGAACGAATTGGGGCCGCGGCTCGTCGCCATGGTCGATGCGATCTCGCATATGCTGTCCGGCGCGGGCCTGGATTTTGACCGGGGCCTAAGGGAAGCGGCGCTTGGGGCACGAAAGTGCTCGACGATCGTGCGCACGGGACAGGCCGAGGATTGAGACGCCTCTGGCGCATGGTTACCGGGAAAAAAGAATTCCGCTCTAATCTGAACACGCTTCCGGAGTGTTATCGTGGCACGAAGCGGTGCTGCGTCGCTCGATAGGCGCTGCCAGATGTGCATCTTAGCGTGAAAACCCGGCTTTGAGGTTTCGCGCCGGGGCCGATTAGCATATTTATGGGATGAGTTAGACTGCTGCAGGGGGCCGCCGGCCGTGCGCGATTGGATTTTCAGACCGAACCGCCGTAAACGCCTGGTCGATTGGTGGGCGCTCGATTCGTGGATCGATTCGAGCCTTTACAGCGCCTGGGCCAAATATCAGGATTCATGGTCGGGCTATTCCAACTTCGTCAGCCAGTTCCGCGTCTCCGGATTTCGGCGGCTGGTCGCGGAACTCTTCTCGGAGGCCGCCACGATCGGCACGCTCGGGCTTGTCGGGCTGCTGGCTTTCGCCCTGCCCTCGCTGGAGGTGACCAACGATCCGAACTGGCGGACGGCGGGCCAGTACAGCGTGACCTTTCTCGACCGGAACGGCCAGGAGGTCGGCAAGCGCGGCATTCTGTTCTCCGATTCGGTGCCGCTTGAAGAGATCCCGGACAATCTGATCAAGGCGACGCTCGCGACCGAAGACCGGCGCTTTTTCGAGCATTTCGGCGTCGATGTCCTCGGCACCGCCCGCGCCATGGCCGCCAATATGCAGGCGAATGACGTGGTGCAGGGCGGCAGCTCGCTGACGCAGCAATTGGCGAAAAACCTGTTTCTCACCTCCGAACGCTCCTTCGACCGCAAGATCAAGGAGGCGTTCATCGCCTTATGGCTGGAAGCGCGGCTGACCAAGAAGGAAATCCTGAAGATGTATCTCGACCGTTCCTATATGGGCGGCGGTACGTTCGGGGTCGAAGCGGCGTCGCAATTCTATTTCGGCAAATCGGTGCGCGAGATCAATCTGGCTGAATCCGCCCTCCTCGCCGGGCTCTATAAGGCGCCGACCAAATACGCGCCGCACGCCAATCCCGCCGAAAGCCGGGCGCGGTCCAATCAGGTGCTCACCAACATGGTGGATGCCGGCTTCATGACCGAAGGGCAGGTGCACGGCGCGCGCCTCAACCCCGCCAAGGTGGTCGACAACTCCGACAGCTATACGCCGAACTACTTCCTCGACTGGGCGTTCGAGGAAGTGCAGCGCCTGATGGCGGGCAAGCGCGAATTCAATCTCGTCGCTCGAACCACCGTCGATGTCGCCCTGCAAAAAGCCGCCGAGCAGGCCGTGGAGACGACGCTCGATCAGAACGGCAAGGCGATGAATGTCGGCCAGGCCGCGCTGGTTTCGATGGAAACCGACGGCGCCGTGCGCGCCATGGTCGGCGGCAGGGATTATGGGGACAGCCAGTTCAACCGGGCGACGCGGGCCTTCCGGCAGCCGGGTTCATCCTTCAAGACCTATGTCTACCTGACCGCACTGCTTGGCGGAGCCAAGCCGACCCAGGTGGCCAACGACAGTCCGGTCTCCTGCGGAAACTGGTCGCCGAACAATTATTCGGGCGGGTTTCGCGGCCGGATGACGCTGACCAGCGCGCTCGCGCTGTCGATCAACACCATCGCGGTGAAGCTGTCCTTCGACTACGGGCGCGAGAATGTGCTCGCCAATTTGAAGAAGCTCGGGCTCGGCTATGTGAAGAAAAGCTGCTCGATGGCGCTGGGCGATCAGGGCGTCACCGTCATGGATCACACCTCCGGCTACGCGACCTTCGCGGCCGGCGGCAAGAAGGTGAAAGGCTACGCCATTTCCGAGGTGCGCAACTCCCAGGATCAGATGGTTTATTCCCGCGCCAACGACGAGCCGCCCGCCGAACAGCTTTTCGACAGAACGACGGTCGAGACCTTGAATGAAATGCTCTCGCACGTCATCACCGAGGGCACGGGACGCGCGGCCGCGCTCGACTTCACCAGCGTGGCGGGCAAGACCGGCACGAGTTCCGATTACAAGGATGCGTGGTTCCTTGGCTATACCGGCCAATATGTCACCGGCATCTGGTACGGAAACGACAATTTCACCTCGATGAACAAGGTCACCGGCGGTTCGCTTCCGGCGCGGACCTGGCACGAATATATGGTCGCGGCGACGACGAACTATAATATTCCGCAGATTCCGGGCGTGCCCCTGCATCCCAAGCAGATCGAGGAATTGGCGCGCATCGCCGAGATCAAAAAAGACGACCCGACCCTTGGCACCGTCTCTGCGGGCGGCGTGCACAGGATGCCGCAAAAAACGCGACAAATGTTGATCGCGCTGTCCAAGATGTTTAAAGAGTCGAAGCCGCTCGACGTGAACGGCGCAAAAGGCGCGTCACTTGACGGCGCGAGCCCGGCGCGGGTTGCGGCAGAAACCGGCAGGCCGACAGGTTCGGGTTCCGGGAATTAGCGCACGATCGGTTGGTCTGCGGCAGCGGCGACCAGGCCGCGTGCGGTTCTGGTCGGACCCCTTGAGCGCAAGACCGGGCAAGCGGCGCAAACCCGGCGAAATGGCTGAGAATGGCCTCGTGAAGAACTTCTTCTGCTTTCTAATTTTTGCCGGGCTCTCCCTGCTCCTCGGGCTGGGATCGGCCTATTACATGATCAATGACGGCTTCGCGCTGGTCGTCGGTCACGCAGGCCCCTGGAAGACCTGGATCAATGCCGGAGGGCTTACCGCCGACCCCTATACACGCGCGCATATTGCCCGTTCGGGCGACCTGCCGATCACCTCGGCCAGCGGGCTGACGTTCTTCGCCAAGACCGATAGCGACGGCCGGAGCCTCACCTCCTATTGCGATTATGAGATCATCGCCAGACCGCTGGCGGCGCTGTGGTGGACCATCGCCGTCTTCGACGAGGACGGCAAGCTCATCCCGAACGAGGCGTCGCGCTACGCGTTCAACAGCCAGAGCCTGACGATCCTGACCGACGGAACGCAGCGCATCAGTCTCGGGCCTACCGCAAGGCCCGGCCATTGGCTGCCATCCGGCGAGGGGCACAATCTCACATTGGTGCTGCGGATCATCAGGCCGCTGGCCGTGACGCAAAAGGATGCCGATAACGTCAGCGCTAACGCGATGCCGATCATCAGAAAGGTCGGGTGCTAGATGATCCGCTACGCGCCGTGGCTGCTCGCCTCGATCTTTTGTGCCGGCATCATCCACATCCTGGCGGTGTTCGGCGTGCCGTTCCTCGCCTCGCGCGACGCCTGGGCGCGGCTGTCGGAGATTTCCGGGGAGAACCGCATCAATGTGCTGTCGGTGGCCGCAAGCGATATGCCGCTGCCCTTCATGGCGCCCGACATCGCGCACGCCTTCTGCCGCTACGATCTCACCAACAACAATGTGCTGGTGAAGACCTCCCTGGGCGACGGAACGTGGAGCATTGCAGTGTCCGGGCGGCACGGCGAAAACTTCTATTTCATCAGCGGTGCCGAGGCCAAGCGCCGGGAATTGCGGCTGCTGCTCGTGCCGCGATCGCGCCTGGCCGAAGAGGTGAGCACCGAGCGATCCGAAGAAGGCGACGAGCAGATCATCGTCATCACGCCCGGCATGCAAGGGCTGGTGGTGCTGCAGGGCGCCGATCCGGGGGCCGAGCTTCGCCGCCGATACGGTGAAGGCCCTGCAAAGCGCCGAGTGCCGCCCGGTCGCGGATACGCTCAGCGAGCCCGAAACCGCAAATCCGGAGCCTGCCGTCGTCCCGCCGCCGGTGCAAAGCGCACCCTTCCGGAAGATGCCGCGACGGCAGCCGCGCTGATCAACGCTCTGTGACATCCGATGGGACGCGGCACGCGATGCGCCGCTTCAGCGATTTTCGCGGGCGCTTCAGCAAGGCGCGGCGGATCCTGGGGAACAGAATAATCTCTGCGCCGTCGGCAATCGCGGCCGCGCAGCCTGGCGATAAAGCGCCTTGTCCGGCAAGCTCATCGGGGCGCACAGGGGCAGCCTCGATCCGCCAGCGGCGCAGATCGACGAAGGTGGTCATGATGGCGGTCCGGTCAGGATGATCGCCTCGGGGCCGGCGGACCAAACATCCGCAAGACGAGGCTGCTGAAAGTAATTTCCAGCAGCGCGCCTAAGGAAAAGTTAAGCGCCATCAATATTCCGCACAATCTTGGAAGAGTTACTCGAAGACCACAAATTCGTCGAGAAAGTGCCTGCCCTGCCGATCCTCGACCTCCACGATCCACATGTCGGAGTCGAAACTGGACTGGCGCGCCAGATAGGCATCCGCCGCCGCATCCTCGGTCCGGACGCCGGGCAGCGCCTGCGACCATCGGCGGTCGGTATCGGTGCCGGGCAGACCGGAAGCGGCCGGCCGCAGCACCTGCGCGAAGCCGTCGAGCATGTTCACCTTAATGAAAATGGCGCCGGCATCGGGGTCGCCGCGTCGCGTCACCGCGACGGGAATCGCCACGCCGCTGAGCTGCCTGACATAGGCACTGACCCATATGCCGGCCTTCAGCCGCATTGCTTTGCTCCCGCTCGACCCTCAATCCGGCGCTCCGCGTCGACCTCCGCCGTGGGAGAGGTGAGGCCAAGGACAGGCGTCAGACCTGGACGACGAGTTTGGTTCGCAGAAATGCGTCCAGGCCTTCGATGCCGCCCTCCGAACCATAGCCGGATTCGTTCACCCCGCCGAACGGGGTTTCGGGCGTCGAGACGAACGGGATGTTGATGCCGACGAGGCCGGCTTCGAGAGCGTCCGAAATCTTGGCCGCCTTGCCGCTATCGCTCGTGAACACATAGGAGGCCAGTCCGAAGGGCAGGCTGTTGGCGCGTTCCACCACCTCATCGAAGCTGCTGAAATGCGCGATCGGTGCGAGCGGACCGAACGGCTCCTCGCTCATGATCCTGGCACTGTCCGGAACATCCTTGAGCACTGTGGGCGCGTAGAAATAGCCACGATTGCCGAGGCGTTCGCCGCCTGCGGTCACCTCGGCGCCGTGGTCGCGGGCATCGGCAACGAAGCGCTCCATCACTTCAAGCCGGCGCGCGGCGATAAGCGGCCCCATGACGACGCCGTCCTCAACGCCGTTGCCCACCTTCACGCTCTTGGCGCGCTCGGCGAAGCCATCGACAAAGCTCTTATAGACCGCGTCCTGAACATAAAAGCGCGTCGGCGAGATGCACACCTGACCCGCATTGCGGAATTTGAACCCCGTCATGATGTTCAGCGCGCGATCGACATCGGCGTCGTCGAAGACAATCACCGGCGCATGCCCGCCCAATTCCATCGTCGAGCGTTTCACGGTGTCCGCGGCCAGCTTGAGCAGATGCTTGCCCACCGGAATGCTGCCGGTGAAAGAAACCTTCCGGGGAATTGGCGAGCCCAGAATATGCCGGGAAACTTCGTCGGGGTTGCCGAACACCACATTCAGCACGCCAGCCGGAAGCCCCGCATCCCGGAAGCAGCGGGCAATGGCGACGGCGGTGCCGGGCGTTTCTTCGCTCGGCTTGATAACGATCGAACAGCCCGCACCGAGCGCACCGGCAACCTTGCGGATGACGTTCACGCCGGGGAAGTTCCAGGCGACGAAGGCGCAGGTGGGGCCGACCGGCTCCTTGATCACCATCTGACGCACGCCCGGCGTGCGCGGGGGCACCAGGCGGCCATAGGCGCGCTTGCCTTCCTCGCCATACCAGCGGGTGCAATCGATGACGAATTGCAGCTCGGCTTTCGCCTCACCCAGCGGCTTGCCCATCTCCATGGTGAGGGTGCGCGCCATCGCGTCGATGCGCTCTTCCATCAGCCGGGCGGCCTTTTCCATCACCACCTGGCGCTGGAGCGGAGTCCTGGCACGCCAAACCTTGAACCCCTCGGCCGATGCGCTTAACGCATCGTCGAGATCGGCGGCGGATGCGTGGGGAACCTCACCGATGACCTCTTCCGTCGCTGGATTGATCACCACTTCGGTTTTGCCTTCGCTTCCGCCGCGAAATTCTCCGGCAATCAGCAGGTCAAGTTTCTCATAAGCCATGTTTCGCGCGTTCCTTTGTCATGCTTGCGGCGTCGCGCAGCAGCGCCGCAAATCGCAAGCCGTCGCCGATACGCCCCAGGGAAATTCAATACCCTATCTGGCGTTTCGGGTCACGAGCCGCAAGGAGAGCAGCGCCACTTAGGTTCCGGCGGGCGCCGACCTTGTGCCGGATAGAGGTGGAACGCGCCCGTCAGGGCCGTTGTATGCGTTCGATGAACGGCTCGTCCGGAGATGGCCAGCGCGGTTCGCTGCGATAGGGCGCGCGGGGAACGTCAGAGGCTGCGCGCCTCGGTCCCGGCCGCGGAGATTGGTCCCCCCGGTCGAGAGTTTCCTGCGCTATGCTGGCATATTGTCCGTTCGGATAGGCCTCAAGATAGGCGCCATAGGCGCGCGGCGTGCGCTCCCTGTTCGCCTTCCGCCACGCGGCGTGGTCTTTGTCCTTTTGTGCCGTCGCTTCCGTTGCCGACAGCGCCGCGATCTTCCGTCTGGCCAACGCCACATATTGCCCTTCAGGCTGAGCATCCAGATAGGCTTCATAGCTGCTGCGCGTTCCGTTGCGCGCCGCCTTCACCCAGGCGGCGGCATCTTTCTTGCGGCTGCTCGCCTCTTCGAGATCGGAAAGACGTTCCTCCGCTTGCGGCGCATGCTCTCCGTCCGGGTAGCTGAGCAGATAAGCCCGCAATGCGGCGACCGTGCCGCGCTCCCGGGTCTCGTTCCAGGCCCGGTGATCGGCGTCGCTCACTTCCTTCTCGACCAGCATCGCCAATTGGCTTTTTGCCAGCATCCTTTCGGGGCTGTCGGATGTCGTCTCGCGCACGAATTTCTGCAATTCGTCGACCTTGTCGAGCCCTGCAACGATGTTCTTGAAGCGGCTGCGCGCCTCGTCGGCCGCCGGCCTTTCGCGATAGCGCTGAATAAAGTTGTTGAGCGCCTGCAGTTCGCTCGATCGCTGCAGCATCTTCCACTCTTCTTGCGCTGGCTCTATCCGGGTCTCGGCAGATGCAAGCGAGGGTGGTTGCAGCGCCGCGAGGCGCTCGGGCGGCGACGGGATCGGCAATGCTGGCGGCGTGGCAGGCGGCGCGTCAGCCGATGTGGCGCCGCGCTCTTCGGTTTGAGGCGTGGGCGGCCGCAGCCGTTCGGATTGAGCGGCAGGCGGATTTGGCGTCTCCGCCGGAGACCCCCTGTCCGATTTGCCGGACGACGCCGTTTCCGGCGGCGGGGCGGGCGGCGCGTCAGCCGATGCAGCGCTGCGCTCTTCGGTTTGAGGCGTGGGCGGCTGCAGCGGTTCGGATTGAGCGGCAGGCGGATTTGGCGTCTCCGCCAGAGGCCCCCTGTCAGATTTGCCGGACGCCGCCATTTCCGCCGGCGAAGAGGGCAAGGCGCCCGTATAGTCGGCTTCGATCGGCGCGCGCCCGGTCTCGGTCAGCATGGCGGCATCGGCCGCTGGCGACGGTGCGACCCGCGTCGCCTGGCGCGGCTCCGGTTTGAACGGCGGCATGCCTAATGAATACAGTGCAATGCTAGGGGCCGCGAGCGCGCCTAGGAACATGGCCATGGCCGTGCCCCAGGTCGTGCCTCGCCCGCGCCGGGGTTGCGCGGGGGGAGGCGCCGCCGGCAGGATCAGCTGCTGATAGGCTTCGTTGATCTTCTTGAAGCGGCGCTCGGCGATCAGGTCGCCGGCATTGAGATCGGGATGGTATTTCTTGGCCAGCTTGAGATAGGCCGAGCGGATCGCTTCAGCGCCGGCGCCACGCGCCAGTCCGAGCACCTCATGCGGTTGATAGTCGTGAAATTCCTCATCATCGCCAAGCGGCACATCCGGCTCGGCAAAATGCTCGGAAGCCCGCCATGAATCGGGCATCTGCAGATGCGGCGGCAGCGTGGTTCGGGCGTCGCCATGCGCCTTCTCGATCTGGGTCTGGGCCAGATTCCGCGCCAGATCGAGCCTTGCACCCTCGATGATCGCACCCTGCAGCGAGACATTGGCGAGGTCGGCGTGATCAAGGACTGCATTGCTCAGATTGGCAAAGGATAGATCGGCGCCCGCGAGCAGCGCCAGCGCCAGGTTTGCATGCCGCAGATCGGCGTTGTTGAGGCGCGCCCCCAAAAGCGTCGCGCTGTGCAGATTGGCGCAGTTGAGCAGCGCGTCGTTTAAATCGATAGGCCCTCCATGCGCCGGCCCGAGCTGCTTTTCGCCCAGATGGGGCACGAGGTCGCGCAAATCCGGCGTGACGGCCGGATTCTCGGCCCGCCATGCGTTCCACGCCCGCGCGCCTTCGCAGAATTTAGCAATGTGACTGGTATTTCCCATGCCACCTCCCAACCACGATTGCGGCGCCATGCAATCTGAACTGGAGAACCCGGCAATGACTCATTCTTTGACGATCACCCCAAAAAGAAGCCACCTCAGAATTGCACTCGCGCTCCCAGAACGATCGCGCTCCAGGGCTCGACCGGCAGGGATTGCACGCCGCTGCCATACTTCTCGTTGGGTATGCCGGTAATGTCTGCCTCATAATATTGATACTGGGCGTAAAGAATGGTAGCGGCGGAATCGAAAGACTGCTCGATACCGGCGCCCCAGCGCCGGACCTCCGAATCCGTGACCATGCCCCAAGTGTCATAACCGGCGTCCCCGAGCAGATCCGCATTCAGGAACTGGCCGACGGTGTAGTCCTGATATTTCCCATATTCGCCGTAGAGGGTCGTCTGGCCGTAGGGAAGAAAGCTGCGTTTCACGCCGAGCTGCGCGAAATAGAATGTGGCGTCTTTCCCATTGTCGATGATGTTCGACTGGTCATCACGTGCGCCGCCGGCCACCGAAAGATACAAGCCGGTCGGCATATGCATCATCGACGCAGAGCCGCGCACGTCTTTGAAATCATACTCTTCGGCATCCATGTAGCCGACACCCGCCGCGAAGCGAAGCGAGTTCCAGTCGCCCCGGTAGCGCAGCGCCACGTCCCACACGTCGTTTTCGCCCGCCGCCGCCGAGAGCACGAAGCCGTAAATCGCGGGAGAATCGTAGCGCACGAAATCGCCGCGCATGGTGTCGACATCTTCTGCGAAATGCGACCAGGTCAGATCCGTGGTCAGGCCGAATGCCAGATTGAGCCGCAAGCCAAAATTATTGTTGTAATGCAGCGAGGCATCGCTCATCTGCGCGCCGAGATTGATGATGGTGATGTCATCCGTCGCCGGCGATTGCTGGCCGATCGAAACGCGCCCGAGCTTTTCGCTTTCGATGAACCAATAGGAGTGGCGGATGCGAAGCTGCTGAGCGGCGTACCCTTCGTCGTTGCCGTTGGAGACGACGTTGGAGGCCGCATCCTTGAATTCGACCTCAATACGGTAGCCGGTCAGCCAGCCCGGTTGGATCTGGGCGTCGCCGATCAGGCCGAGCCTGGAGGAGGAGGTGTCGTTGTCGACGACATAAGCGTCGCGGTCGAATCCGTCATTCCAGATCAGCAATGCCCGGTTTACCTGTCCGTAGACTTGCAGGCTGACATTTCTGTTGCCCTTTCGTACGGTAGTTGCTTCGAGTTCGGCGACGCGCTCTTCCAGATCGGCGCAGCAGCCGCCGCCCAGATCCGCGGCAAGCACGCCGGTTGTCAGCAAGCTGGCAGTGAGCAAAATCGCTCCAACCAGCAAAGCGCACAACCGCACGCCAATTTGCAAAAAATTCATTCCCGATGCCCCTCTCGGTAACGCTTTTACAATTTCGGCTCCGCCTTGGTCCCGCGGCGGATGCCGCCCTGCTGCCTGGAAGCTCCAAGTCCGCCGCAGTCAGGTGCAATGCTTCACGCTCGTTCGAAATTGAAATAAATAAATACGTTATGAGTAATACCGCGTAAATCTGGAGGGTTCAAGCCGGCACCCCGGAAAAGGCATTCCAAGGAGTGAATATGTTGAAGATGTGACACTGGAGGCACGGCAAATGTGGGTAAAGTTTTACGTAACCTTGCCGTGCAAATCTAACCAATTACGGAAACTTTCACTTGCTTGAAGCGGAAGCCGGGTAGATTGATGCCACCGGAGGGGCCGGATTCACCGTGTCAGGCTACGGCCTGCGGCCGCTCCCAGCCCTGCCAATGCCGCAAGCAACGCTGATGTCAGCGCGCTGTAGCCCGCTAAGGACAAGCCCACGATGCGGATGGCGGCCGCGTCGCAGCGCACGACGCGCGGGCTTTTCAGACTTTCCAGCAATGCCTCGGGCGAGGTCGCGATGGTTCCAATGCCCGAGCAGGTATCGGGGCCCGGCCACCAACCCCATTCGATGCCGGAATGATAGACGCCCAGCCCTGCGTTGAATAGGAAAGCGAGGGTCAGCAGAGCCAGAATGCAGCGGCACAGGAGCAAATTTCCCGGCAGCAGCAGGTAAGCGACGATCGCCAGCGGGACAGCCGCGTAATAGGCGATGCGCTGGTCCAGGCAAAGCGGACAAGGCGGAATGCCGCCAATATATTGGATGGCCAGCGCTCCGGCGAGGGCGAGAGCGCTGAGCGACGCGATGGCGATGCAAATCTGGCCCAACTGCGTCGCGAAAAGGCGCCGGCCGGATGCGATGACCCTATATGCCATACCGGACGACCACAAACCCGCCGATGAGGATGACCGCGAAGGCCGCGGTTACCAGTTCCAGCCGCTTCTCGATGAACTCGCGAACCGGCTCGCCGTAGAAATAGAGCAAGGCTGCAACAAGATAGAACCGCGCCGCTCTGGTGATTATGGACAATAGAACGAAGGATCCAAAATTATAGCCCGCGAAACCGCTGGCGATGGTCACGATCTTGTAAGGGATCGGCGTCAGGCCTTTGATGAGGATGATCCACGCTCCCCATTCGGCATAGGCCTGGCGGAACTGCTCGACGCGATCGGTGTAGCCGTACAGGCTCATTAGCCAGGACCCGACGGTATCGTAAAGCAGCGCGCCTATCGCATAGCCGAGCATCCCGCCCAGAACCGACGAGATCGTGCAGATGCCGGCGAGCTGCCAGGCTTTCCGCCTGTCGGCGAGCACCATCGGCACCAGCAGCACGTCGGGAGGAATCGGGAAAACCGAACTCTCGATGAAGGCGACCGCCGCGAGCACCCATTTGGCGTTCGGATCACCGGCGAATGACATCGTCCAATTGTACAAGCGTCGCAACATGGGTTTCTGTTAGAGCGCCGCCCTGCAAATGTCCATGGAATTGGCGAGACGCTAAACCGGAAATTCGAACAGCACGGCGTGATTGTCCCAGGCATACGCCTTCAACATGTCTGCGGTTTGCTTGTCGGGCAGCGTCAGGCCGGCCGGGCCGAGGCGTATCTCGCCCATTCCGCTGGTCAGCAGAAACTCCTGCCCTCGCGCGGTTGGCGAGACGCCGCAGGCATCGGCAAGCCGCGTCTGGCCCAGATAGCGGCGCCCAGCGACATCCCAGTAGACGACGAGCCCGCCGCGCGGAGCCGAGGTCGCGGCGATGGTGCCTGTGCGGTCGACCGTGACGGAGCCGACATAGTTGCGCATCGCGTGCAGGATCGGCGCGGGCGGGGCGACCAGTTGCGGCGCCTGCCCCCGCCGGTGAAAGCCGACAAGCGGCGGCTGTTCAGTTTTGGGCCCTTCGAACTGGCAGCCGAAAATCACGGTGTCGTCGGCCGTAACCGCGAGATGGCGGATCGACAATTGCGACAAGTCCGCGCCCAGATCGTGCTGCTCCAGAAGGTCGCCGCTGCGCAGGTCGATATAGGCGAGCGTGGGATGCATATCGGCGAGATTGAGCATGGTCCGGCCCGAGTTCAGGCGCGGTATCGATGCCGCCATTGGCGACCACCAGCGTCCGCCGGTCGGAGAGAATGGCGAGGTCATGCGGGCCGGTGCCCTCGGTGGAAAACTCGCCGATCCAGCCATATCGGTCGGTGGCGTCGCGGATGCCGAGCACACCGCTGCCGCCGGCGAAGTCGTTTTCGGTGGCATAGAGCAGCTTGCCGTCCGCCGAATAGGTGCCGTGACCGTAGAAATGCCGGTCGGCGCGCGTCGTGATGAATTGCGCCGTCCCTTGCCGGGCCGGATCGAAAATGGCGGCGAAATTTCCAGGGCGCCGGGCGAAGACGATGCATTCGCGCGCTGCCGGGCGCAAGGCGAAATCGTGCCCGCGATCGGGCAGCGGCACGGCGCTGAGGATGCCGCGGTCGAGGCTGAACACCACCGCCTGATTGCGGCCCTCGGCGTCCTTGCACGACGCGGCATAGAGCGGACCGGGCTCGGCCCCCTCCGCTGCGATTGCGGGGGCGGGCATCGCGAAAAGCGCCGCAGCGCCTCCCAGGAATGTTCTGCGATCAATCACCATCGAGCGAATTGAATCCCAAAGAGAGGTCGGCGGCCGCCTTCAGTCGCGCCACCCCGGTTTCATAGGCATTTTTCAGCGCAAATCCGATCACCGCCACGCGCTCCTTGAGCTTGGGCGTCTTTGCCACTTCGGCAAGCGGAACCTGCACCCCGTTGATGATATTCAGCGCGATATCGAACTCGTTGACCAAGGCCTGCCCCGATCCGGCCTCTTCCGCCGAAAGCTCTGCCGCCATGCCGCTGGCGCTGAACAGGTCGCGCAGCCCTTCCAGGTTGGCAGCGATGATGGCGCGGTCGAGACCGCTGGCCGCGAAAGCGATGTCGCTGCCCTTGGACCCTTCGACCAACCCGAGCGGCGCGCCGATTTTCAGGTTGCGGACGCTGAGAAGGCCGGTCCCGTAGGCCATGACCAGATCCTGGGTGACCTCACGCGGCTCCATATAAACGGGATTGTCGCCCCCGGGGTTGAGCATGAGATGCGCATAGCCGTCCGGCGCTGCCCAGGCTGCGTCGATCTCGGCCGCCATGCCGGCGAGGTTGGCGCCGATTGCCATCGCATATTGGCAGAGGAAGCCGGACTTGACTCCTGACAGGCCGCCGCCATAGAGCAGCCGTTCCAGGGCTGTGAGCCCCTGCAAGGCTGCGCTTTTCTGCTGCAGGGATTGGGGCGAAATCAGCGCGGGGTCGCTTTTGGCGATAGCCTGCGACATCTGCCTCGCCCCGATGCCTTTCGGGTCCGGCCAAAAGGCGATCCGTTCGTAGCGATGCGCCTCCATGACCGGGCCGAAGCGCAGATGCTCCACCCGGCCCCAGGCGATCACGGCGTCCGCATAGGCGGCCTTGGCGGCGGCAAGGCTTGCATCCTGCTGATCGGCGCAGAAGGCTTTCAGCTTTTGGTCAAGTGCCGCCGTCGCTGCGGCGAGGCGCCGGTAGCCGGGGCGGATGTGCTGCTCCACGGCTTTGCGGGCGACGCCGGCATGGTCGAAGGGGGACGCCGGCTGAGCCGCGCCTGCGAGGCAGACAAGCGCCAGGATCGCGGCGGCGATCGCTCTCATAGGGAGTTCACGAAGGCGATGAGGCGTTCGCGGTCGGTCTCGGGCAGCGCGGCGAACCGGTCGCGTGCCGTCTTCGCTTCGCCGTCATGCCATATGATCGCTTCCTCGATGCTGCGCGCACGGCCATCGTGCAGATAGAGCGTTTGCCCGGTGACGAGGCCCGTCAATCCGATGCCCCAAAGCGGCGCGGTCCGCCATTCCCTGCCGTCAGCGAGGCCCTCGGGGCGGCCATCGGCCAGGCCTTCGCCCATATCATGCAGCAGCATATCGGTGTAGGGCCAGATGAGCTGGCCGCCGAGTTGCGGCTGATCCTGCGACGGGCCGGTTACGAATTTGGGCTGGTGACAGGCCGCACAGCCCGCTGCGTGGAAGAGGGACTTGCCAGCCAGGATCTGCGGATCGGCCGGATTGCGGCGCGCGGGCACGGCCAGATTGCGCGAATAGAATGCAACCAGCTTGAACAGCTTGTCGTCGACTTCGGGCGCTCCCGATGCCGGGTCCTCACCATTGGGCGCATTCAGGCAGAAGCTCTCCGCCGCGGTGCAATCGCCGGACGGGCGGCGCACCAGCGAGGTGGAAATGCCGATGTCTCCCGCGAAGGCTTCGGCGCTTTGCTGGCTGACCGTCGGCGCGCCGGCTTTGTGGCCGAAGCGCCCGAGCATCACGCGCTGCTGTTCCAGCGACCAGACGCGTTGCGCGCGGCCGGAAATTCCATCGCCGTCCTTGTCGTCCGGATCGGCGCGGGCGAGGATTTGCTCCTCCGGCACCAACTCCAGCAGGCCGAGGCCGATCATAGCCGGAGCGACGCGCGGCGACAGCATCACTTGCGGGTCGAGCGGCCCATAGCCCAGATACTCAATCCGGTAATGCGGCTCGCGCAAAATGACGGTCCTGCCGCCGGAGAGCGCGACGGGCTGATCCGTATAATCGATGTGGATCTTGCCCTCGGCCTGGTGCCCCTGGATCGAAAGCGTCTGCAACTGGCCGCCATAGACGGGCTCGTCCACCGATTTGATCCGGCCTTCGGCCAGCAGCTTGCGCTCCTCGTCTGTGCGCGGCGGCACGGACAGCCGCATGAGCAGCGACATGGCGTCTTCCTCGGGCCAGTTTGCCGCAGGCGGATGGCCGCGCCCGTCCTTCAGATGGCAGTTCTGGCAGCCCCTGGCATTGTAGAGCGGCCCCAGCCCGTCTGAGGATTTCGTCGATGCGGGGGCCGAAACCCAGAGCTTGCGGAAAATCGCATTGCCGATCTTGAAATCGAATTCGCGCTTGAAGTCGAGATTGCCCGATGAATTGGAGAAGGCGTCGGCAGTGTCGACGCTTTTGCGCGAGGTCGCCGCGCCGCCGGGGCTCTCTTCGCCGGGTTCCAGTTCGTCGAACCGCGCAGGCGGACGCAACAGGTCCGCGATTTCGGCCGGCCCGCGCACCCCCGTCGCCAGAGCCTGCCATGAGGCACCGGCGAGCAGCGGAATCGCCATGGCTATCGCGACGGCGCCGAGCGGCGAGAGCTGACGTCGTTGACCGGCGTACTCGGGTCGCATGGCGTCAGCCTTTGGGCATGCCGGTTGTGCCTGGATCATCCAGGCTCTTGGAGCCTTCGAATTTGATCGCCTCCAGGTCCAGTGCGGCGACCGCCCGCTCGATCGCCTTCGTCTGATCGAGAAGCGCATCGATTCCCGCCTGGACGACCGCATTGCCCTCGGGGTTGTTCTCGCCAATCATCTGATCGTAGGCCTCGACGGTTTCGGCGCGCTGCTTCAGCGCGGTGAACGCGGCCAGCGTCGCATCCAGCTTTTCGCGCAAGGCGGCGGCGATCTCCGGCGACTTCTCCTGCACCAGATCGGCGACACTGGCGCCCTTGATCTGCGTCCCGTCCACGCGCTTATACGAGCCGAAATAGACGTTCCGTATGCCCACCACATCGTAGTAATGGGAATTGTGGGTGTTGTCCGAGAAGCAGTCATGCTCTTCCTCCGGATCGTGAAGGATGAGCCCTAGCTTCATCCGCTCGCCCGCCAGCTCGCCATAAGACAGCGAGCCTATTCCGGTGAAGATGGCCGTGATCGCCGCATTCTCGTCCGCGAGCAGCGTCCGGCGCGCCTCGCCGTCCGCGGTCCACTGGCCGGCAATGAAAGCCAGGTCATCGATGAGCAGATCGGTCGCGGTCTCCAGATAGGCGGCGCGGCGGTCGCAATTGCCGCCGGTGCAGTTCGTCATGTCATAATCCGTCGCTGGGCGGTTGCCTGCTCCCGGCCCGGTGCCGTTCAGATCCTGGCCCCAGAGCAGGAATTCGATGACGTGATACCCGGTGGCGACATTGGCCTCAATCTTGCCGGCCTCTTGCAGCGTATCTGCCAAAAGCTCCTTGGTGATCCGGGTGGCGTCAACCTGTTTGCCGCCGATCGTCAGGGTTTTGCTGGCGATGACATTGGCGGTGTACAGCTCGTTCTTGTCGGACTGATTGCCGTAGCTCTCATCCACATAGTCGATCAGCCCCTCGTCGAGCGGCCATGAATTGACCTTGCCTTCCCAGTCATCGACGATCTTGTTGCCGAAGCGGTACGCCTCGCTTTGCGGGTATGGCACCCGGGCCGCGATCCACGCCTGCCGCGCCGTCTTCAGGCTTTCGGCTGTGGGTTTGGCCAGGAAAGCGTCGATAGCCGATTTCAGGCCTTTGGCTGTCGAGAGCGAGTCCTCGTACACCGCCTGCGCGATGTCGGCGTAGTTGGTGATGACGTCCTTAACATTCGATTGCGCGAGCGCGGCGCCGGAGAGGCCGGTCAGCATGCCGACGCTCAACGCTGCCTGCAACGCGTAGCGGCTGAATAGTCCTGATGACATGAAATTCCCTGAAAACACGGTGCGAACGGACATGGATAAGAGCTACCTGCACCGGCGGCGGCATGCAAATGCATTGCTATCAAGAGCGTTGCTGCACCTGATGCAGCCGAGAAACCGTACCTCTGAAACGCAAATGCCTATTTGTTGTGCAAATATCAATTTTTGCACAGTTAATAAACTGACACTGCCTCGAATCTCCGCGATCGCATAGGTTGCACGCGATATAAGCGCCTGGAATCAATGGTTTGGGGCTCGTTCTCGGCTTGGCACGCCATTTGATTATCTGCACCACGGCTTCGGTATTTTGCGATGCGAGCGATCGTGTCCCCTTCCTGAGCCGCTAAGGCTGGAGCTCCGCGAAACAAGGGAGAAAGTTGATGAAATTGGTGATGGCTGTCATCAAGCCGTTCAAGCTCGATGAGGTGCGGCAAGCGCTCACCGACATAGGGATTGAAGGAATGACCGTCACTGAGGTCAAGGGCTATGGGCGTCAAAAAGGGCACACCGAAATCTATCGCGGGGCCGAATACGAAGTGACGTTCGTTCCCAAGCTCAAGATCGAGGTCGCCGTACCGACCACGTCGGTAGACAAGGTGATCGATACGATCTCGTCAGTGGCGAAAACCGGACAGATCGGCGATGGCAAAATATTCGTCGTCTCCATCGAGCAGACCATTCGCATTCGCACAGGCGAAACCGACGAAGACGCACTTTAATCAGGGGAAGTATATGAAAAGATTAGCTCTTACATTAGGGACGGCGCTGGGGGGGCTGGCGCTATGCGCCTTAATGATCGACCCAGCCTGGGCTCAGGCGGCAGCACCTGCCGCTCCTGCTGCGACCGCTCCGGCCTTGTCGTTCAACAAGGCAGATGACGCATGGATGATGATCAGCACCGCGCTGGTGCTGATGATGACCGTGCCGGGCCTCGCACTCTTTTACGGCGGCATGGTTCGCACCAAGAACATGCTCTCCATCATCACTCAGGTGCTGGCGATTCAGTGCATCGTCTGCGTCGTCTGGTTCCTGTGGGGATACAGCCTCACGTTTACCGAGGGCTCCGGCTTCCTGGCGCCGTTCTTCGGCGGTCTGAGCAAGGCCTTCCTGGCGGGCATCCCGATCAACGGCCTGGCGGAAACCTTCACGCTCGGCGTCGGCATCCATGAGCTGGTCTTCGTCTGCTTCCAGATGACCTTCGCCGCCATCACCACGGCGCTCGCCATCGGCGGCTTCGCGGAGCGGATGAAGTTCTCCGCCATCGTGCTGTTCGCGATCCTGTGGTCGACGCTCGTCTACTTCCCGATCGCGCATATGGTCTGGTTCTGGCCAGGGCCGAGCGGCATCGCGACCGGCGTCTCGACCGCCACGGCCGGGTTCTCCTGGCAGATGGGCGCCCTCGACTTCGCTGGCGGCACCGTGGTGCACATCAATGCCGGTATAGCGGGCTTTGTCGGCGCTTTGCTGCTGGGCCGACGCATCGGCTTCGGCCGGGAAGCCATGCCGCCGCATTCGTTGACGCTGACCATGGTCGGCGCGGCGCTGCTGTGGGTCGGCTGGTTCGGCTTCAACGCCGGGTCCAACCTTGAGTCCAACGAATATGCCGTGCTGGCAATGGCGAATACCTTCATCGCCACCGCGACAGCCGGCCTGAGCTGGATGTTCACCGAATGGCTGGTTAAGGGTAAGCCGAGTCTGCTCGGCCTCGCCTCGGGCGTCGTCGCCGGCCTCGTCGCCGTCACGCCGGCCTCCGGCTTCGGCGGCCCGATGGGTACGCTGATCCTCGGCCTCGTCGCCGGCATCGTGTGCTTCTTCTTCTGCACAGCGGTGAAAAGCGCATTGGGCTATGATGACACGCTGGATGTGTTCGGCGTGCACGCCGTGGGCGGCATGATCGGCGCCATCGGCACCGGCATCGTCGTCGACCCGGCTCTGGGCGGCGCCGGCATCGTCGACTATACGAAGTGCGAAGTCGCCAACGGCGTCCTCACCAGCACCTGCGCCGCTGCGGACTACAACATGGTAGGCCAGGTTATCATCCAGGCAAAGGGGGTGCTGATGACGATCGCCTGGTCAGGCGTCGGCAGCCTTATTGTGTACCTGATCATCGGCGTCCTCGTAGGCTTGCGCGTTTCCGAGGAAACGGAACGCGAAGGTCTGGACGTCGTCGAGCATGGCGAACGCGCCTACAATATGTAGGCAACGATGCGCACCGGCCTTCGGGTCGGTGCGCAGGCATTTGTTGTTTGATCCCTTTGCTGCCAGCAAGACTCCAGCGCGGCACGTTTGCCATCATCGCGTATGGGCCTTGATGTCGCTCCTGCCTCCTGGCATCGTTCGGCCCGACAAGGCGGACCTTGTCCCGATCGATGGAGACGGCCCGATGGGATGGACGAAAACACCACGGAAATTCTTCGCCCCCCTGGCAATCGGCGCACCCGCTCCCATCCGCGAGCGAACCGCCCGGCTGGAGCGGATGATCCATTTTATTCCGCCCCATATCGAGAAGCTGCGCGGCCGTGCCGGCGAGATCGCCGCCCAGGTCGATGTCGTGCTAGGCAATCTGGAAGACGCCATCCCCGCCGACGCCAAGCAGGCGGCCCGTGCTGGCTTCATCGAAATGGCGGCCGCCCATGATTTCGGCGGCACTGGGCTTTGGACACGCATTAATTGCCTGAACAGCCCGTGGGCGCTGGACGATCTCCTGGAAATCATTCCAGCCGTGGGCGGTAAGCTCGACGTGGTGATGCTGCCTAAGGTCGAAGGGCCGTGGGACATTCATTATCTCGACCAGCTTCTGGCGCAGCTTGAGGCTAAGAGCGGCATCGGCCGCCCGATCATGATTCACGCCATCCTGGAAACCCCCGAGGGCGTCAACAATATCGAGGCGATCGCGGCGGCCAGCCCGCGCATGCACGGCATGAGCCTGGGGCCCGCCGATCTGGCAGCCTCGCGCGGCATGAAGACGACGCGTGTCGGCGGCGGTCATCCGGCCTACGGGGTGCTGGCGGATGCCGGTGAGGCGGGTGCGCCGCGCACCTTCTTCCAGCAGGATCTGTGGCATTACACGGTTGGGCGCATGGTGGATGCCTGTGCGGCCTATGGGCTGGACGCGTTTTACGGCCCGTTCGGCGATTTTTCCGACCCGGACGCCTGCGAGGCCCAGTTCCGCAACGCCTTCCTGCAAGGCTGCGCCGGAGCGTGGTCGCTGCATCCGAGCCAGATCGCCATTGCCAAGCGGGTGTTCAGCCCCGATATCGCCGAAGTCGCCTTCGCGAAGAAGATCCTTGAGGCTATGCCTGACGGGACCGGCGCAGTGATGATCGACGGCAAGATGCAGGACGACGCGACGTGGAAACAGGCAAAGGTCATCATCGACCGGGCAAAGCTCGTAGCCCGGAAAGATCCCGATCTTGCCACGCGTTACGGGCTCGAGATGTCATAATATTGACAGGAAAAGACGGCCGGGCGATATGGAGCAGGTTAAAGTGCCAGAAGCAGACTTAGAAATGGTCACGCGTAAACAAGCTAAGTTTCAGCTCGGCCAGGTCGTGCGCCATCGGTTTTTGGCCTTTCGCGGCGTCATTTTCGATGTGGACGCAATCTTCTCCAACACTGAGGAATGGTGGCAGTCCATCCCCGCGGAAATCCGGCCGCGGAAGGACCAGCCCTACTACCATTTGTTCGCCGAGAACGACGAGACGGAATATGTCGCTTACGTCTCCGAACAGAACCTGTTGCCGGACAATTCGGGCGAGCCGTTGCGGCATCCCCAAATCCCCGAGATGTTCGACGATCTGGAGAACGGCGTCTATCGCAGCCGCTTCCTCCAGGAGCATTGACGCGTCATGGCGGCGAGCTACGCCGTCCATCTCAACGCGCCCGCCGGGAGCGAGATGAACGGCGTTTCTGCGGTTCGAAGGTAGGGTAACGGTATAGGACTTCGCCGGCCGTTCACATGTTTCGCCGGCGGAAGAAGAACACCATCACCAGTCCGGCGACGAAACCGCCCACATGCGCCATATAGGCGACGCCGCCCAGATCGGCGGTTTGCGTGCTCCGTGTGATTGCGCCAATACCGCTGAAGAGTTGGAGCCCGATCCACAGACCGATTACCAGGATTGCCGGTACCTCGGTAACCCCGCGCCCGATCAGCACCGAAACCCGCCCTTGCGGAAACAGCACCACATAGGCGGCCAGCACGCCCGCGATCGCGCCGGATGCGCCAAGATTGGGAACGTTCGACTGCGGCAGCACGTAATATTGCGCGAACGTCGCCGCGATACCGCACAGCAGATAGAAGATCAGGAAGCGGAACGAACCGAAATTGTCTTCGACGTTGTCGCCGAAAATCCAGAGATACAGCATGTTCCCGAACAGATGCAGCCATCCGCCATGCATGAACATCGCGGAGAAGATGGTTGGGAACTCCGCTGCGGGCCGCGCCGAGAATTCGCGCGGGATGAACGACCAGGTCCGGATGAAGTCGTTGCCCTGGTTGAGTTCGAGCAGGAACACCAGCACGTTGATAACGATCAAAAGATATGTGACGATAGGCACCGTCTTCCGCGCGCTGTCATCGTCGCCAATCGGAAAAACCATCTTCTTCCCCCCGCGTCCAAATCAGTCGTGATGCATCCGTCGCGACTCTATTCCGAGTTGCCGGCGTAATAAACGCGCGCATCGCGGAGAGTTCCGGAATTGTGCAATTCAGAGGCGCGGCGTTACTGGAGTGCAGCACTCGCCCGCCGGGCGCGCTGGGGCCGAGCGTGGCGAAGGAGCGACGTCACCGGCCAGGTGCTGACAATTGCCGGCGGCTCGGCTTGACCCTGCGTCAGGCGCCACGTCTTACGGATGCGCCGAAGCGTTTTGTAGCGCCTCGATGATCTCGCCGACGACGGACGTCACCAGCGTTTCGTTGTCCCCCTCGGCCATCACGCGCACCACCGGCTCGGTTCCCGAGGCGCGGATGAGCAGGCGCCCATCATTGCCGAGTCGCAGCCGGTTTTTCTCGATAACCGCCGCCACCTGTTCATTCTCAAGCGGCCTGGAGCCGTTTGTGGCCACGCTTTTCAGCACCTGTGGCACCGGGTCGAAGCGCTTGCAGACCTCGCTCACCGGCTTGCCGCTGGTGATGACGACGCCGAGAATCTGCAATGCCGTGACGAGGCCGTCGCCGGTGGTGGTGTAATCGGTCATGACGATGTGGCCGGACTGCTCGCCGCCCAGATTATAGCCGCCGGAGCGCATTCGCTCGACGACATAGCGGTCGCCGACCGGGGTGCGCAGCAGGTCGAGCTTGAGGCCGCCGAGGAAACGTTCTAGCCCCAGATTGGACATCACGGTGGCGACGACGCCGTTGCCCTTCAACCGGCCGTCCGCCATCCATGCCTGGGCGATGACGGCGAGAAGCTGGTCACCGTCCACTAGCGTGCCGTGTTCATCCACGATAATGACGCGGTCGGCGTCGCCGTCCAGCGCGATGCCGATATGCGCGCCGACTTGGCGGACCTTGCGGCATAACGCGTCGGGCGAGGTCGAGCCGCAATCGCGGTTGATGTTGAAGCCGTCCGGGGCAACACCAAACGCCGTCACATCAGCGCCAAGCTCCCACAGGGATTGCGGCGCGACCCGATAGGCGGCGCCATGGGCGCAGTCGATCACCACTTTCAGCCCGTCAAGTCGGATCGAGCGGTCGAGCGTGCGCTTGGCATATTCGATATAGCGGTCGAAAACGCCGTCGATGCGCTTGGCGCGTCCCATCCTGTCGGAGGGCGCCAGCAGACCGGAGGTCTCGCCCGCGATCATCTCTTCGATGCGTCCCTCGATTTCGTCAGAAAGCTTGAAGCCTTCGGGATCGAAGATCTTGATGCCATTATCCTGGTACGGATTGTGCGAGGCGGAGATCATCACGCCAAGATCGGCGCGCAGCGAGCGGGTGAGCATGGCGACGGCGGGCGTGGGCATCGGGCCGAGCTGGAAGACGTCCATGCCGACAGAGGTGAATCCCGATACCAGCGCGGATTCGATCACATAGCCGGAAAGCCGCGTATCCTTGCCGATCACCACCCTATGCCGGTGGTCGCCCTTCGTGAAAAGGTGCCCTGCCGCCATGCCGACCTTCATGGCCGTTTCCGCGGTCATCGGGTAGCTGTTGGCCTGCCCGCGAATGCCATCCGTGCCGAAAAGTTTGCCTGCCATCGGTTACGCCCTGGTTTTCTGAAGCTTAAGATCGTAAAGGGGGATGGTGTTGATCCGGTTTAGAGATTGAACCTGTAGATGGGAAACACAAAGGTTACATTTATGTTTTTGGTTGCTGATCCTATGCAATGAATAAAATTGGTAAAATTATCCAATTAGATCATATAACATCCGGGCTGGTTTGTTTCCAGTAAATTATGTTCTCACATAATTACACCGCTTGACTGGACCAATCTACGCAAGCGGCCAGCGGCCGCTCACCGAGGCCTGCCAGCAGTCGAGCGCCTGGCGCGTTTCGGCGACATCGTGAACTCGCAGGATTTGCACGCCTTGTGCCGCGGCTGCCAGCGCCGCGCCGATGCTACCAGGCGCCCGCCTCTTCGCCTCGGTCTGTCCGCTGATGGTGCCGATAAAACGTTTGCGCGATACTCCCACCAGGATCGGCACGCCCAGCGCATGAAAGAGGCCGATGCCGGCGAGCAGGGCGAGATTGTGCGCGATGGTCTTGCCGAAACCGATGCCGGGGTCGGCCACCAGCATGGCGCGCGTCAGGCCGGCCGCTTCCGCCGCCTCGATCCGCGCTTCGAGGACGCCGTACACCTCCAGCAGCACGTCGTCATAGGTCGGGTTGTCCTGCATGCTGCGCGGGTCGCCCTTGGCGTGCATGAGCACGACGGGGCGGCCCAGCGCGGCGGCGGTCGCGAGCGTATCGCCCTGATAGGTTAGCGCGGAGACATCATTGATGAGCCCGGCGCCTTTCCCGGCGGCGGCGCGCATGAGTCCAGCCTTGCGCGTATCGACCGAGATTGCCGCGGAGAGTCCCTGCAAACGGTCCAGCACCGGGCCGATACGGCTCAGTTCCTCCTCCTCGCTGACCGCTTCAGCGCCGGGACGGGTCAACTCGCCGCCGATGTCGATGAACTCCGCGCCTTCCGCCACGAGACGCCGGGCATGCGCGGCGGCGGCATCAGCAGTGTGGAAATCGCCTCCATCGGAAAAGCTGTCCGGGGTGACGTTGACGATACCCATGATCCGCGTTTGCCCGAGAGCGACGCCCGCGACATCGGGCCTTGGTGCGGTGATATTGCCGATCAGGCGGCGAATGTTCGCCTCGGCGCTCGCGGCGATGTCGCGTGCGGGCGCAAAGCGCCGCGCCGCGCGTCGGGGCACGCCTTCGATCACCTCAAAAGCGAGGCAGCACAGAGAGCCGCCCGCGACCGGCAGCGCCAACCCTTGCGCTTGCGCAATGGCGGCCGCCTCGCCTCCGATAAACCCTGTCGGGCGGAGATAGAGTTTTCCGCTCAATCCGCAGCTCCGGCGTCACCAATATTGTGCGGCAGCATGGCTAAAAATGCGGCATCCGGCAAGGGTGTGCTCGCCGTGCTCAGGAAAGGGTATCGGGAGGCCGCGCCGCGCTCCAGGGCACCTCGAATGTGCCGCCGTCCGCGCTTAGCTGCACCGTGTCGACCCCGAAGACCTCGCGGATCAGCGACGGCGTCAGCACCTCGGCAGGTGGGCCGAAAGCGATGGCAGCACCGTCGTTCAGCACGAGCACCCGGTCCGCGTAGCGCGCCGCGAGGACGAGGTCGTGGCTGATCGCGATCACCAGCCGCCCAGATTTTGCCAGCCCGGCCAGAATGTCCATCACCCCGAGCTGATGCGCCGGATCGAGGGAGGCGACCGGTTCGTCGGCGAGCAGAAGCGGCGCCCCCACGGCGAGCGCCCGCGCCAGCATCACGCGGGCGCGTTCGCCACCCGACAGAGCCGTGACGGGGCGCTCGGCGAAGGCGGTGGCGTTCACGGCTTCGAGCGCCGCCTCGACGGCCGCCCGGTCCGCCGGACTGAGCCGCGTAAGGCTCGACGCAAAAGGCGCGCGTCCGATGGTCACCACATCCCGCGCGGTGATCGGCCAGTGCGCGACATGGCCTTGCGGGAGATACGCCATCTGCCTGGCGCGGGCGGCGGCGGTCATCGCGGCGACGTCCTTGCCGTCCCATTGGACGGTCCCAGTGAAGGGGAACAGGCAGGCGACCGCCTTGAGGAAGGTGGTTTTCCCGGCGCCGTTCGGGCCGACGATGGCGAGCAGTTCGCCGCGCCGCGCCTCCATCGAAATGTTGCGCAGAACAGCGCGGCCGCCGATGGTGACGCTCAGCTGGCGCGCGGACAGACTCATCCGGCGGCTCCCTGACCTTGCAGCAGATCGCGGCCGCGCTGCTTCAGCACCAGCCAGATGAAGAACGGCACGCCGATAATGGAGGTGAGCACGCCGATGCGGATTTCGCCCGAGGACGGGATGAGGCGCGAGGCGCAATCGGCGGCCAGCAGCAGCGCACTGCCGGCCAGCATTGCAGGAACATGCACCCGCGCCGGGTCGTGGCTGACAAAGGGGCGAACCAGATGCGGTGTCACCAGCCCGACGAAGCCTATCACCCCCGCCACCGCCACCGCGCCGCCGACGCCCAGCGCCACACCAAACACGGTGATCAGCCGTAGCCGGCGCAGATCCACGCCGCTGGTGCGGGCCACATCCTCACCCAGCGTCAGCACGCGGAGGCGGCCACGCACGCAGAGCAGCAGCACCCAGCACAGGAGCAGGAGCGGCGCCGCCATGGAAACGTGGCGGAAGCTTCGATCCTCCAGCGAGCCGAGCAGCCAGAAGGCGATTTCCAGCGCGGCGAAGGGATTCGGCGCGAGGTTGAGCGCCAGAGAGACCGCAGCTCCGGCCAGGCTCGATAGAGCGAGGCCGGCGAGCAGCAAAGTCAGCATATTCGCGGACGGTCCGGCCAGTGCCAGCAGCGCGCCGACCGAAATCAGCGCCGCCAGCATCGCGGCGACAGGCAGGGAATAGGACAGCGTGTCCGCCAGCCCGGTGCCGATCGCCAGCACCGCGCCGAACGCGGCGGCGCTCGGCGCGCCGAACACCGAAGGCGCCGCGAGCGGATTGCGAACCAGCCCTTGCAGCGCCGCGCCGCATAGCGCCAACGTCGCGCCGATCAGCACGGCCAGGATTGCCCTTGGCAAACGCAGCTCCCGAACGATCAGCACGTCGACCGGATCACCGCTTCCGCCGAGCGCAGCCAGGACCGTGTGCGGCGGCAGCGACACCGGGCCGAGTTGCAGCGACAGCACGAAAAGCGCGGCGGTAAGGACGGCCAGCCCAGCAATGAGCAGACGCGCGTTCATTCAGAGCATCTTCCAGCAAGGGCATATCCCCGCAAAGGCGGTTGCCATGCGGCGGTGATAGCCGGGCGACGTGCCGTTGACAACGTCCGAATGCCTCGCCGGCCGCGATGACGGAGCGGCATTCGGTCCGGCTGCACTTGCCGCGATGCAAGCAATGCGGCAAGACTGATCGGGCGACACTGCATTTCAGATGCAGCAATGATGGCATCGGGGGGACGGGCATGCGCCTGCCCTCAAGCGCCGTCTTATCCGGATCGAGGTCATGAGCGCGAAAATCTATTATTTGCGGCCTTTCCAGCGCGAGAGTCTGGAAGCCCCGCCGGCCGAGCCGCAAGCGGAAGAAGAGCCGCCGGAAGTTCCCCCAATGGGCAAGACCGCCAAGCGTCCAGCCCGCAACGCGCTGCCCGGCGGACGAAACAGCAAATGGAAACGCAAGCTCGGCGGCGGTGCCGTGCGGCGCGATGCGGGCACGAATGATAAGGACAGCGAGTCCGAGGACTAGATCACGATCATTTCTGGCGGAAGCGATCATGATCTCTATTTATTTGCTTGCGCACGATTTTTTAGGAAAACCGGTGTCCATCCCCGCCTTCGCGGGGACATGCTTTTTCCTGATCGTGCTCTAAGCATCCCAAAGGCAGGAAGCGCATGAGCAATGACAAGCGGGAACCGCGCGACGGGCGTATCGTCTCCTCAAGGCATCTGGCAACCGAAGGCGGCTGGCAGCTTTCGGAATATGAATATGGCCTGATCATTGCGTTTCACGGCTTCAGCCGCTGGATGAGCCGATGCATGGCGGCCGCCGGGAACCAGGAGATGAGCCCGCTTGAAATCCTGGTCCTGCATCATGTCAATCACCGGGACCGGCAGAAGCGCCTCGCCGACATCGCCTTTCTTTTGAACGTCGAAGACGTCCACACCGTGAATTATGCGCTGAAGAAGCTGGTGAAGGCGAAGCTCATCGCCGGCGAACGGATCGGCAAGGAGATGTTCTACAGCACGACCGAGGCAGGCATAGCCTTGTGCGAAGCCTATAAGGAGGTGCGCGAGCAATGCCTGGTCGGCAGCCTGAAGCTGATGGATTTCAACCCAGACGAGTTACGCCATATTGCCGGAATGTTGAGAAGCCTCTCCGGTTTCTACGATCAGGCGTCGCGGTCGGCCGCCTCGATGTAAGCCTCCGAGTCAGCCAACACCGTTTCCATCGAAACGTTGACATTTTGTTGGCGTTTTGTCATCGTTCCTTGCGCTGTGTCCCCTGGGACAACCCCATCGTGACACGCCTTCCCGGCGCGGGCGGCAAGGAGTTTGGACGATGTGGCAGTTCTGGATAGACCGTGGCGGTACGTTCACCGATGTCGTCGCCAGACGGGCGGACGGCACGCTGCTCACCCGCAAGCTGCTTTCCGAGAATCCCGAACGCTATGACGATGCGGCCGTGCAGGGCATTCGCGATCTGCTGGGGCTGGCTGGCGGCGACCCCATCCCCGAAGGCGCGGTGGATGCGATCAAGATGGGCACCACCGTCGCCACGAACGCACTGCTGGAGCGCAAGGGCGAGCGCACGCTGCTGCTGATTACGCAAGGCTTTCGCGACCTGCCCAGAATTGGCTATCAGAACCGCCCCCGCCTGTTCGATCTGGAGATCCGGCTGCCGGAGATGCTGTTTTCCGCGGTGGAGGAATGCGCCGAGCGTGTCGATGCGCAGGGCAATGTCCTGATCCCGCTCGATCTGGATGCCGCGATTGCAGCATTGCAAAAGCATTTCGACGCCGGCGTCCGGTCGGTGGCCATCGCGCTGGCGCATGGATACCGCTATCCGGAGCATGAAAAGCGTCTGGCGGAGGCGGCGCGCGCCGTCGGCTATCCGCAGATTTCGGTCAGCCACGAGGTCAGTCCGCTCATCAAGCTGGTCTCCCGCACCGATACCACCGTGGTCGACGCGTATCTGTCGCCGATCCTGCGGCGCTATGTGCGACAGGTGACATCCCAGCTCGATACCCAGCAGGATGCGAGCGGCAAGCTGCTGTTCATGCAGTCGAATGGCGGCATGACCGACGCGTCCTGCTTCCAGGGCAAAGACGCCATCCTGTCCGGCCCGGCAGGCGGCGTCGTGGGCATGGTCCGCACGGCGCGGCAGGCGGGCTTTCACAAGGTGATCGGCTTCGACATGGGCGGCACCTCCACCGACGTGACCCATTTCCAGGGCGAGTATGAGCGCTCCTTCGACACCGAGATCGCCGGGGTGCGGCTGCGGGCGCCGATGATGAACATCCACACGGTCGCGGCCGGAGGCGGGTCGATCGTCAGCTTCGATGGCGGGCGGTTGCGCGTCGGGCCGGAATCGGCAGGCGCCAATCCGGGACCGGCCTGCTACCGGCGCGGCGGTCCGCTCACCGTGACGGATTGCAACGTGCTGCTCGGCAAGCTCAACCCGGACTATTTCCCGAAGGTGTTCGGGCCGGATGGCGACCAGCCCCTGGACGGGACGGCCGTGCGGGCAAAGTTTCACGAGCTGGCGGCCGAGGTTGCCGAGGCGACCGGACGGCGCGGCATGACGGCGGAGGAGGTCGCGGAAGGCTGTCTGCGCATCGCCATCCAGAACATGGCGAACGCGATCAAGAAAATCTCGGTGCAGCGCGGCTACGACATCTCCGGCTATGCGCTGAACTGCTTCGGCGGCGCGGGCGGACAGCATGCCTGCCTGGTGGCGGACGCACTGGGCATGGAGACAATTTTTCTGCATCCCTTCGCGGGGGTGCTCTCGGCCTATGGTATGGGATTGGCCGATTTTGCGGCGATGCGCGAACGCCAGCTTGACCGGCCGCTGACACAAGCCGGCGTCGCCGCCGCTGCGCAGGCGGCGGACGACCTCTATGATCACGCGCGCGGGGAAATCGCGCGTCAGGGCGTGGACGAGAGCCGCATCATCAAACGCGCCATGGCACACATCCGGTATGAGGGCAGCCAGCAGGCGCTGGAGGTGGCGCTGGCCGATGTATCCGCCATGAGATCGGCATTTGAAGCGCAGCATAAGGCGCGGTTCGGCTTTGTCCCCGAGGAGCGCGATCTGCTGATCGAGGCCATTTCGGTGGAGGCGATCGGGCAGGCCGATGAGCTTCCGGCCCCCGCGGCTGTCCGCGATGCAGCCGAATCCAAGCCGCCGATGCTTGGCGCCAGCGGCATGTGGACCGGCGGCGAATGGCGCGAGGTGGTCGTTTACGATCGCGATCTGCTGGCCGAGGGAGCGACAGTCCGCGGCCCGGCGATCATCGTCGAGAAGACCGGCACCACGATCCTCGAAGAGGGCTGGCAGGCTGCGATAAGGGAAGCCGGCGCACTGGTCCTGACGCGCTGGCTGCCCCGCCCGAAGACCGAGGCCATCGGCACATCGGTCGATCCGGTGATGCTGGAAGTGTTCAACAATCTGTTCATGTCGATCGCCGAGCAAATGGGCGTGACACTGGCCAACACCGCCTATTCGGTCAACATCAAGGAGCGCTTCGATTTCTCCTGCGCGCTTTTCGACGGTGCGGGCAATCTGGTGGCCAACGCGCCGCATGTTCCGGTGCATCTCGGGTCGATGGGCGAAAGCGTCCGCACGATCATCCGGGAGAATACGGGCAGCATCCGGCCCGGCGACGTCTTCATGCTGAATGCGCCGTTCAATGGCGGCACCCATCTGCCCGACGTGACCGTCGTCACGCCGGTATTCGATGCGGATGGCAAAACCATCCTGTTCTTTACCGGGTCGCGCGGCCACCACGCCGATATCGGCGGCAAGACACCCGGTTCGGCACCGCCGGACAGCAAGCACATCGACGAGGAAGGCGTGCTGATCGACAATTTCCTCATCGTCGACCGGGGCCGGTTCCGCGAGGCGGAGACGCGGGCGCTGCTCGCCTCCGGCCCCTATCCATGCCGCAATGTCGATCACAACATCGCCGACCTCGTCGCGCAGATCGCCGCCAACGAGACCGGTTCGAGCGAGATCGGCAAGATCGTCGCCCAATTCGGCGTCGATACCGTCAAAGCCTATATGCGACACGTCCAGGACAACGCGGAGGAATCCGTCCGTCAGGTCATCGACTATCTGTCCGACGGCGAGGCAGACTACGAACTCGATCATGGCGCGCATATCCGCGTGGCGATCAAGGTGGATAAGACCGCGCGCTCGGCGCTGATCGACTTCACCGGGACGTCGGCCCAGCATGAGGGCAATTACAACGCCCCGCTCGCGGTGTGCCATGCCGCGATTCTGTACGTTTTCCGGACGCTCGTGGGCGCAGATATTCCGCTGAACGAAGGCTGCATGAAGCCGCTTCAGGTGATCGCGCCCCCCGGCAGCATGATCAATCCGCTCTATCCGGCGGCGGTGATCGCTGGGAATACCGAGGTGTCTCAGAGCATCGCAGAGGCGCTGTACAAGGCGCTCGGGGTGATCGCGTCTTCGCAGGGGACGATGAACAATTTCGTCTGGGGCAACGAAATCTATCAAAATTATGAGACGATCTGCGGCGGCACCGGGGCCGGGCCGTATTTCGAAGGGACATCGGCTGTCCACTGCCACATGACCAACACGCGGATGACCGATCCGGAAGTGCTGGAGCAGCGCTTCCCGGTCCTCATCGAGGAATTCTCCGTCCGCAAGGCATCTGGCGGCGCGGGGAAGCATCGCGGAGGCGACGGCGTGGTGCGCAAGCTCCGCTTCCTGGAGCCGATGACGGCCACCGTTCTGTCGCTCAACCGCAGGACGCAACCGCCCGGCGCCGCAGGCGGAACCGCCGGCCGGTCCGGACGCAACGCGGTACGCCGCGTCAATGGGGCCATCGAGGAACTGCAAGGCAACGATCAGCGTGCCATGCAGCCGGGCGATGTGTTCATCATCGAAACGCCCGGCGGCGGCGGCTACGGCCCGGCACAAGACCGCTGAAACGCAATCGCCGCGCTGGTCGCAATCCCGTGGCCCGCGAAATATTTTCGCCGGCACCCAAGGAAATTGCGTCCACCCGCGTCTCATGCCTAATGACGGCTTCAACCGGGGCGTGATGCTGGTGGGCGGATGAACGATCAGACGCTGGCGCAGAAGGCGGCGGACGGGTGCCGCGTGTCGTTCGCGGCGCTGGTCGAACGCCATTACGACCGCATCTATCGCATTGCCTGGCGGGTCTGCGGCTCTCGCGTGCAAGCCGAGGATGTCGCGCAGGATGTCTGCGTGAAGCTGGCGACGGCGATCCGAAGCTTTCGCGGCGATGCGGCGTTCTCCACCTGGGTTTGGCGCATCACCGTCACCACCGCCACCGACAGGCTGCGCGCGGCGAGCCGGACGACAGCGCTCGATCCGGCACGCATGATGGCGTTGGTGGACACCGCTTCGGAACGCGCTCCCACGCCGGAAGACGGCGTTATCGGCGCGGAGCTTTGGCAGGCCGTGCGCGCGCTCCCCGATCAGCAACGCGACGCGGTGCTGCTGGTCTATGGCGAGGATCTGAGCCACGCGGAAGCGGCCGGCATCATGGGCTGCCGGGAGAAAACGGTGTCCTGGCATCTGCACGAGGCGAAGAAGCGCCTCAAGACCCAATTAAGTCAGGCGGTTTGAAATCTATGACCGAGGACAAGCTGAAATCCCTGAAGGACCTTCCCGCCCCGCCGCCCAGGGCCGGCGCAAGGGCTGCCGCGCTCGCCGCGGCCATGTCGGCTTTCGACGGGCTCGCCGGAAATACTGCCGAGACGCCCCAAGGAAATGGGGGCCCGCCAAGTCCTATGCACGCATCCCAACCCAACAGGAGGCAAACGATGCGTGCGCCTGTGTTCTACAAGATCGCCGCCAGCATTGCGGCTCTGGCCGTGGCCGTGCCGATAACGCTGGTCTTCGTCAATAGCCAAGACACGGATCATTCTGTGTCATTGCAAAATGAGACACGGAGCCCTCCGGCTCCTGACGACCTCGACACGCCAAAGGCAAAGGCTGAGCGGTCCGGGAAGGTGCTCGATCAGGTTCAGCAATTGGCGAGCCCTCCGCCCGCGCCATCAAGCCAAGGCTTTCTGCGCAAGGAATTGCGGAGCGACGATTTGAGCAGGCTGAAGAAGAGTCCCGGCCGGGCCGGGCCGGCGCCGGCGCAGCGGCAGACCGCCATCGCGAACGCGTCTAAGGCGGAGCCGCGGCAGGCGCAGCCCTTGGCCGCGTCGCCTGTAACGGCGGACGAAAAATACATCGAGCCCGAGCTGGAGGACAATCGCGACCGGTTCGAGGTCACGCCGTCAAACGCGGTCAAGCAGGTGGCCGCCGATCCCGTGTCAACCTTCTCCATCGATGTGGACACGGCCTCCTACGCCTTCGTGCGGCGCGCGCTGAATGCCGGACAGCTTCCCCCGAAAGACGCGGTGCGCGTCGAGGAATTGATCAATTATTTCCCGTATGCCTATCCGCGCCCGGAAACGGCTGACATTCCCTTCCAGCCGACGGTCACGGTGGTTCCGGCGCCTTGGAAGCCCTCTGACAAGCTGATCCATATCGGCATCAAGGGCTATGACCTCGCCGCTTCCGAAAGGCCGCGCGCCAATCTGGTGTTCCTCATCGACATTTCCGGATCGATGGCGACCCTGGACCGGCTGCCGCTGCTGAAGAACGCCTTCCGCCTGCTGGTCGAGGAGCTGAAGCCGGACGATACGGTGGGGATCGTCACCTATGCGTCCGGCTCCGGCGTCGCGCTTGAGCCGACCCAGGTCGCGCAGAAGGAAAAGATCCTGGCCGCCATCGACGCTCTGGGCGCGGGCGGCTCCACGGCTGGTGCGCAGGGCATCGCCGACGCTTATCGTCTCGCCGAGGCGCATTTCGACAAGGGCGGCGTCAACCGGATCATCCTGGCGACCGACGGCGATTTCAATGTCGGTATCTCCGACCAGGACGAGTTGAAAGGCTTCATCGAGCGCAAGCGCCAGGCGGGCATCTTCCTTTCCGTGCTGGGCGTGGGGCACGGCAATTACAACGACGCGCTGATGCAGGTTCTGGCCCAGAACGGCAATGGCACGGCGGCCTATATCGATACGCTGAACGAAGCGCGCAAGGTGCTGGTCGAGGAAGCATCCTCGACGCTGTTCACCATCGCCAAGGATGTGAAGATCCAGGTGGAGTTCAATCCCGCGCAGGTCTCGGAATACCGGCTGATCGGCTATGAGACGCGGGCGCTGCGACGCGAGGATTTCAACAACGACAAGGTGGACGCGGGCGATATCGGCTCCGGGCACACGGTCACCGCGATTTATGAGGTGACGCCGGTCAATGCGCCCAAGCTGGCCGATGATCTGCGCTATCGGAAATCCGGCGCGGATACAGCGGCTCCCGCCCCGGACGGCGAGCTCGGCTTCCTCAAGCTGCGCTACAAGCTGCCCGCCGAGGACGCCTCCAAGCTCATCAGCGTGCCGATCACGCCGGCATTGGAAAAGCCGGAGTTGGCGGCCGCGCCGGACGATGTTCGCTTCTCGGTGGCGGTTGCCGCTTTCGGCCAGCTCCTGCGCGGTTCGCCTTATCTCCAGAATTACGGCTATGACGAGGTGCTGGCCCTGGCGCAAACGGCGCGCGGCACGGACCCCTACGGCTACCGCGCCGAATTTCTGAACCTCGTGCGCCTCGCCAAATCCGCCAGGCCCTGATCACGAAAGCTATGTTCCACCGCCCCGGTTCGACGGCCGACGCCACCTGCCAGCCGCAGAGGGCGATCAGAAAAAGTGGATACCGTTTTCCGAAATCGTCCAGCTAGCGAACCGTGCCAAGAAAGACGCTAGAGCCTTTTCCGCTCCGATTGAATCGGAGCGCGGCTCTAATTCTTTGTTTTGTCGCATTTTCTCGACGCAAACCGGCGTCCACTTTGCTGGAAAATGCTCTAAATCCGTGTTACGCGAATGCCGACGGCGTCGCCGACTTGGGTGACCTGCCCGCGGCCGATCCGCACCCCGCCTGCGACGATGTCAAGGCCGTCCTCCAAGGGACGCGCCAGCGCCATCATGGCACCGGACTTGAGCTCCGCGACCTTGGTCCGGTCGACCTCCAGCCGTCCCAGCTCGAAAAATAGCCGAACCGGCACCTCGCTTGCGGTTCCCTCGCCCATGCCGCCGGCATCGCGGCTGGTGCGATCGAGCATCCACTCCCAGCCGGACCCGCGCGCGAGGCGCGGCTTGCCGCCGAAGCGATAGCCGGTCCGCAACAGCTCAACCGGCGCAACCAGATGTTCGCCGAATACGGCAACCGCCGTTCCCGGCTGCTTGCAGGATTGATCGGCCAGGATGATGTCGCCCGGCGAAAGGCGGTGCAACTCGGCCAGGGTCAGCTCTACAAACGCCCAGCGCAGGTGGACGGGTACAGGAATGTCCATATGATGAGGCACGGGTTTGGATATCCGGTCGAGATGGCGCGACAGCGCCAGCAGATGATGGGGCTCAAGCCGAAGTTGGCACCAGAACGTACCGGCGCTTTGAAGCTGGAGAGCGACGGGGACGAATGCTTCGCGCCCGCCGTCCCGTTGGCCGGAGCCTTTGGCGACGGACTTGAATGCGATGGTCCAGCCGAGAGCCGCCTCGATGTCCTGCAGGGCGTCCCGCAGGGCGAATTCCATGACCAGGGCGGCATGATCGAGACGAAGCGTGGTCGCGGCGACAGCGGGGTCGGCGTAGCGGCAGACAAGATCGACCAGGCTGTGCGGCAGCACCAGTTCCGCGGCCGTTCCGTCGATGCGGATTGTCGCACACCACGGCGCGGCAATCTCGGCTGCCTCAAGCGGCCGGGCCGTCTGGAGGCGCACGGCCCGTCCGGCAAACCGCATCTCCGGCAGCGACCGGCGTGCGAAAAACGCGCTCAGCGCGTCCGCCATCTTTGGCTTGACCTCCGTCAGCCTGAGGGGCCGCCAGTCCTTGTCGCTGCTATGATGAGTGTTGATCGGCACATCTTCTCCGGCCTTTACGCGTTCAAGCATCCTCACTCCTTGGTCCGGCCGGCGGATGCAGCAGCTGCCGTGAGCCGCGCCCATGCAGTTCATCATCGCTCGCTTCAGCGAAAACCAGGCGCCTGCGAGCCGCTTTCATGGTCCGCTGCTGCACGATTTCGGCAAGCTTTTCCGCCTCTCGGTGAAGACGGCGGAATTCGGTCCGGGCGCCGTCCAGCTCGCCTCGCCGGGCGTCGCGCTGGCCTGCGGCTTCTTGCTCCGCCGCCTGCAGCGTGCGGTGCTCGTCCGAGGCAGCATCCAGGCTCGACTGCAAGTTGAGAATGTCCGGGCGGCGCAGTGCCTTACCGACCAGCGCGCCGAGCGCCTCGCGCTCACGTCTCAGGGCATCGCTGGCGTGATCGGTGACAGCAGCGCTTGCCTCGGCGACCGCGCGATCGGCGCGCAACAGAGCGCCGTGGCGCGCGGTCAAGTCCTTCAGCGCCTTCTCCTCGCGCTGCTTTCGGATCCAATGCAGACGGGCGAGGTCGTCCTTTTTCATCCGGCGATCTCCCGCAAATGGCGCCGAACCTCGTCCATGCCAAAGCGCTCGCCGGTGGACTGCCGCAGGAATGCGTTGATGCGGTCGATCTTGCCGACGGCCTCATCGGCGACCTTGTCGCTGCCGCGCTCATATTCGCCGACACGCACCAGCAGCTCTACCTCATTGTAGCGGGCGATCAGCTCGCGCACCCGCGCGGCGTCCGCCCTGTGCTGCGGCGCGATCACGACATCCATCAGCCGCGATCGGCTGCGCAGCACATCGACGGCGGGGAAGTGATTGCGCTGGGCGAGTTCGGGCGACAGCATGACGTGCCCGTCGAGGATCGCCTGCACCTCCTCGGCCACCGGATCGAGCGTTCCGTCGCCCTCAATGAGCACGGCGTAAATGCCGGTGATCGACCCCTGAGGCGCGGGGCCTGACCGCTCGAGCAGGCGCGGCAAAGCGGCAAACAGCGACGGAGGAAAGCCGCGCCGGGTCGGCGGCTCCCCGGCCGCAAGGCCGATTTCGCGCTGCGCACGGGCGAAACGGGTGACGCTGTCCATCAGCAGCAGAACATGATTGCCCTGGTCGCGGAAATATTCGGCGATGGTGGTCGCGGTGTAGGCCGCCTTGACGCGCTCCATCGCCGGACGGTCGGAGGTCGCGACGACCAGTACCGATTTGGCCCGCGCCCGTGCATCGAGCTGCCGGTCGAGGAATTCGCGCACCTCGCGGCCCCGTTCGCCGACCAGCGCCACCACCACCACGTCGGCGTCGGTGTTGCGGGCGATCTCGGCCAGGATGGTGGATTTGCCGACACCCGGCTCGCCGAAAATGCCGATGCGCTGGCCCCGGCCGCATGTCAGAAATCCGTCGATCGCGCGAATGCCGAGCTGGATCGGGTCGGTGATCAGCGCCCGGCTGAGCGGCTGCGGCGGCGGCGCGCTGACCGGATAGCTGCCGACAATGTCCTGCGGCGGCCAGGGCAGCGCATCCAAGGGTTCGCCGAAAGCGCTGATCGTGCGGCCGAGCAGCCCCGGACCGACCGGAACGCGAAGCTCGTCTCCCGTGGGCACGACCTCGGTCAATCCCGAAAGGCCGGCAAGCTCGCCGATGGGCGTCAGCACCGCCAGCCCGTCCGTAAGGCCGACAACCTCCGCCATGACGCGCCGGCCGTTGGACCGGTCGGTGAGATAGCACAGCTCGCCAACCCGCACGTCCGAGAGCGTGGCGTGCACCACGACGCCGAGCATGCGGCGGATGCGTCCCTTGACCCGGCGCGGGGTTAAATCCCGCACTGCCCCTTGCAAGCGGTCCATAATTGGGTCGACGTCGCCGTCAGCCTCTCCAAGCACCGTCATTGCGGCATTCCCGAAGCGGGCAGACCCATCGCCTTCGCTATCGCGGCGAGCTGGCTGTCGATGGTCGCGTCGACCACCGCAAACTCAGTGGACAATACGCACGCCCCCTCGCCGATCTCAGGGTCGGTTTCGATCATGACCGCCGGCCCTTCCTCGCCCGCCACACCGACGAGGCGGGCGATCGCGCGCCGGACATGGGTTTCGGCCGATGGGTGGACCTTGACGGTCACGGATTTCGCCTCGCGGAAGTCGGCCAATGCGCTGCGCGTGGCACGCGCTACTAGTTCCCGGTCGTCGAAATCGCTGAGAATTCGCCGGACGATGTCGAAAGCGAGCTGCGCGACCTGCTTGTCGAGCGAGGCCAGATATTTTTGCACTTTGGCGCTGGTTTCGGCCACGAGCCGGCTCGCTTCCTGGCTACCGGCGGCCCGTCCTTCCGCATGGGCCTTGGCTCGTTCGGCGGCTTGCAAGGTCCTGACCTCGGCCAGAAAGCGGAAGCCGTCGCGCCACGCGCTTTCTTCGGCGGCGGGGATGATTTTCATGCCCGGCGCCTTGGGAAGATCGTCGAATGCGGCCGCTCCATCCTCCGACATCGCAGCCTCATCGTTGCGCGGCGCGGCGGATGATGGCCGGACCGGAGTTCACGAACGGCTCGGGGGGCGGTGCATCCAGCCCCTCGATCGCCGGCAGTTTCAGGCGTGCCCTCGCGCCGATCGCCGGATGGGTTGCATCGCACCAGGCCGCGAAGCAGCGCCAGCCGTCGGCGGTCATCCGCTCGGGCAGGGTATCGAATGGTGCGAGCGGCCGCTCCGGTCCGGCCAGATCTCGATGCTTGACTGCGAAACTGCAAAGCGGCTCGCCGATAGCGGATTGGAGAGCGCTGACGTCGGGAGCAAGGACGGTGTTTGCGATCGAGGCCGACCAGAAAATCACCCCGGCTCGCGCCAGGATTTCGGACAGGCTTTGCTCCGGCGCCACGGCGACCGCCCGATCGGCCGCGTCGCATTCCTCTTCGGCGGCGGGTGGAGGCAGCTGGTAGTGCGAAGCGATCAGCCCGGAAAGCCTGTCGGTGAGGCGCGGCGCGGCGAGCATACGTCCACACAGGCCGGCCGGCAACGCGCCGCCGAAACAGGGGGCGAGCCGTTCCGCGTCAACATAGTGCACCGGCTCGTTCATAAAGGCGCGCCAGGCGGCATCGGACTCCGTTGCGTTCATGATGCCTCGGCGCGGCCGTCGGACGGCAAAGCGTAGATGCGCTGGCGGCGGCTCCAAAGGTACAGAGCCGCGCCGCCGCACACGGCGGCGAGCAGCCCGAGCAATCCGTAGAAGATCCATTCGGCCTGCGCCACACTGCCTCGAAGCATCCACAAGCCGAGGAAAGAGTCCATTTCCGGCTCGGCGCTGGCGGCAGCGTCGCGGTCGTGCACCGTGACGGGAACCAGCACCACCGAAACCTTGTCATACGACAGCCCGGCGACGCCATTGGCGATCAGCATTTTCACTTGCGGCACCAGGTCGTTCAGCGGCGCCGTCGAAACGTAGCGGATGAACACTGAGGCGGAGGACGGAATCAGCTGCTGGCGCAGCGGGTCGTTCTCGGGCAGCACCAGATGGACGCGCGACGACAAGACGCCGTCGATGTCGGAGACGGTGCGTGCCAGTTCCTGGCTGAGCGCGTAGATCATCTGCGCCCGCTCCTGCACGGGCGACGCGACGATGCCCTCATTCTTGAATACATCGCCCAGGCTGGCGAAGTCCTGCTTCGGCAAGCCATTGTCATTGAGGATGGCGACCGCCTCGGCAAAACGGCTTTGGTCGATATTGACGGCATATCGCCCATTCTTGGCGACAGAGCGCTGCGCGGCGATACCGTGCCTGAACAGCGTTGCGATGATGTCGTTGGCCTGCCTCTGGTCCAGGTTGGCATAAAGCTCGACCGAGCAAGCAGCCAGACTCAGCGCACAAATCAAGACAGCGGCAATACGAGCCAATTTTCCGGCGCTTCGTCGCAAGCCTTCCGGACTACGCAGCTCCATACCCTTAACTGAATGCACGATTAAGCCTCTACTTTCGTCCGCGGAAGTATTTCATCTTGAAATACTATGCAATCCGCCTCGCATCATAGCAATCCGGACGTTTTGCGATTTTGACATTTGAATTTTGGCAGAATCATGGCCATAAATTTGGGAATATTTACATCGTTCCTAAAAAAAGCGCCGGAAATCCGACACCTAATCACAGCCACTATTCGACATCGTGACGCCACGCCTGCCCAACATTCGCCATTGACTTCCGCTTAGTGGGCTTTTAGCAGTGGTAGAAGCTCAAATCGGTCGTATACTGGTAGGTGACGGTTGAGTCTTGCGGAATTACAGCCCGTTGCCACGCGTTACCGGGGCAGCCCTGCGGGAAGCCTAATGAATATTCCAGAAGATATTCTACAGCTTCTCCATGCTCTCGGCCATATTTACGCTAATCACGGTCAGACCAAGAGAGCTTTGGTGTTGCAGCTTATCGCGTCGCGTATGGAGCCGGAGAACAAGGCCGTGTTGCGTACTCTTGCTTATACTTTTCTCAATGACGGGGCGCCCGAAAGAGCGTTGGCCGTCATTGCCCGTCTGCGGGCGCTTAACGAAGATCATCCTTCGCTTGACCTGCTGCATAGCCGCGCGCTTTGGGAGGCCGGGCACGAAATCGAGGCGCGCCGTGCATTCCGCGATTTTCTAGACCGACGCAGGCAGCCCAACCATGTTTGAGACCGTCTCGCGCTTCGCCGGAATGCTGTCTCGCCGCGGCGACCTGGTCATCGCGATGATTGTGCTGACGGCTATCATCATGATGATCGTGCCGCTGCCGACGACGCTGGTCGATATCCTGATCACCCTCAACATTTCGACCGGGCTGCTCATCCTGCTGGTCGCATTCTACATCACCACGCCGACGCAATTTTCCTCGCTGCCGGCGGTCATCCTCATCGCGACGCTGTTCCGGCTGGCGATCACCATCACCACGACACGCCTCATCCTGCTGCAGGCCGACGCCGGACAGGTGGTCGGCGCGTTCGGAGATTTCGTGATCGGCGGCAACGTCGCGGTTGGGCTGGTCGTCTTTTTCATCATCACAATCTCGCAGTTCGTGGTGATCACCAAGGGCGGCGAGCGCGTCGCCGAAGTGGCGGCCCGGTTCAGCCTCGATGCCCTGCCGGGCAAGCAGATGAGCATCGACAACGAGCTGCGCAACGGCGACATCACTCAGCCGGAAGCGCGCGCGCTGCGCCGAACGCTGGAGCGCGAAAGCCACCTTTACGGCGCCATGGACGGCGCGATGAAATTCGTCAAAGGCGACGCCATTGCCGGACTGGTGATCATCGTGGTCAATCTGGTCGGCGGCCTCGCCGTCGGCATGGCTCAGCAGGGGCTAAGCTTCTCCCAGGCGGTGCAGACATTTTCGCTGCTGACGGTGGGCGACGGGCTGGTGGCGCAGATTCCGGCGCTGCTGATATCGGTCGCGGCCGGCACGGTGGTGACGCGCGTCGCGACCGACGAAAAGCGCGATCTAGGTTCCGATATTATCAGCCAGCTCATCAGCGACGCACGGGCGCTTTATCTGGCCGGAATGATCGTCGCGGGGCTGGCGTTCATTCCCGGCTTTCCGACCTATGTGTTTCTTGCGCTTGCATCGGCGCTGATGCTGGGCGGCTTCATTGTCCAGAGGCGTCCGGCGCCGGAGAGCGGCGACCAGCATGTCGTGCCCGCCGCGGCGACGCGCGTCAGCCAGTCGTTGCAGCCTGCGGCCGGCGCCGCGCAGGAAGGGCCAAAAGCGCTTCCAGGCCAGCGGGTGATCGTCTGGGCCGGGCCGCAGCTTGCCGCCGCCATTCCGCAAACGGCCTTTGCAAGGCAGGCGCAAAGCGTGCGCGAGGCGCTGATCGACGATCTTGGGGTTTCGGTGCCTCAGATCGAGTTGCGCATCGATCCCGCCGGTAGCGCCAATGGCTTTCACATCGATCTTGAGGACGTGCCGGTTGCCGAGGGCGACATCTTCGCAGATTGCGTGCTGATCGATGGCGATACGCAACATCTCGACCTGGCCAATATCCCTTATGAGACGACCCTGCCGCTGGTCAGCCGCCGAGATGCCGTCTGGGTCAAAGCCTCACGGCAGGACGCGCTGAAAGAATCCGGCATCGCATTCCTGCTTCCCGCGCAGACGCTGGGAAAATGCCTGAGCCAAATGCTGCGCCGCTTCGCAACGCAGTTCATCGGCATCCAGGAAACCCGCGCCCTGCTCTCCGCCGCCGAGCAGGACTATGGGGATTTGCTCAAGGAGGCGCAGAATGTCGCCTCGATCCAGAAGATCTCTGAGATCCTGCGCCGGCTCGTCGAGGAAAACGTGCCGATCCGGAACATGCGCATCATTCTCGAAGCGCTGGTGGAGTGGGGGCCGCGCGAACAGGATGTCGTGCTGCTCGGCGAATATGTCCGGATGGCGCTCGGACGCCAGATCTGCTTCCGAGTCGCCGACCGCAATCGCTTGATTGCCGCCTATGTGCTGGAGCGGGGGGTCGAGGAGATGCTTCGTTCCTCGGTGCGCCCGACCACTGTGGGAACGTTTCTGAATATTTCAGAAGATGCGGCGCGGCCGGTGATCGATCAGTTCCGCCGCCTGATCGCGATGACCAAGCCGGATGTCAACCCGGCGGTGCTGGCGGCTATGGACGTTCGCCGACATCTGCGTAATCTGCTGATCCGCAACGATATCGATCTACCGGTTCTATCCTATCAGGAGCTGGCGCCGGAATTCAGTGTACAGCCGCTTGCGACCGTCGTGCTCGATCCACGCGGCACGAGGGAGAGAGCGGCATCGGGGACTATCGAGCCGCGGATGGCACCGCAGCCGGCCCGGTAGTTTGGACGTTTGGGGGACTCATGGCTGGTGAACTGGAAGAGGAAGGCGAGACCGATGCGTCCGCTTCCCAAGCAAGGATCGATGAAGCGGCCGACCCTGGCGGGATCGCCTTGGAGGGGCAGGGGCGCCTTCTTAGAGCCCAGGCTGGTGCCGCGCAGGCTCTTGACGATGTGTTGAGCTTCGCGCGCAGGCAGCCGCGCTCGCTGGTGGCGTCGCTGGCCGCGGCTTGCGTAGTGACGGCTCTCGGACTGCTGTTTTCGGACAGCTTGACCGCAGCGCTGCGCGCAGCTCTCCCCGAACGCGTGGCCGGCACCGTTGGCCATTCGGGCCGTGACGACGAGGGCGCGTTGCAAATCCGGATGGGCGGCGGACGCTCGGAGGCCGGCGGGCAGAAATTGGCGCTACGCGACGCGGCTTCGACGGGCGGCATACATGAGGCAACCCAGGACGGCAATACCGATTATCTTCCCGAGCCGAAAATTGGCGATCTCGGCACGGCGTCGACCATCATTACTGTGCCCGTCAGCCAGGGGAGGCTGCTGCGCTTCGACGATGCTGTCGAATCGGTGTTCATCGCCGACCCATCTATCGCCGATGTCCGGATGGTTTCGTCCGACCTCATCTATGTCTATGGGAAGAAGCTGGGGCTGACCAATCTGATGGCCGTCTCGGCGCGCGGCGAGCAGAAGGACGGCGCGGCCGGACCCCGCCAGGATGTCAGCGCTTCGGCGTTGCTGCGCATCGTTCTGGACCCGCGCCCCTATAATGAGGCACGCCAGCAATTCAGCCCCTCGACACCGGTCGATATCAGCATCTTCGGAAAGCGTACCGTGATCGCGGGCCATATGCGCAACATCGACCAGGCCGTCGATGCCGCCAACATCGCGCAGAGCTACTCGCTGCCCAATCAGCCGCCGATCAACGCGACGACGCTTGCGGGCTCGAACCAGATCAACATCCGCGTCCGGTTCGCCGAGGTATCGCGCAGTGATCTGAGATCCTTCGGCATCGATTGGAACGTCGCCGCCAAGGGCGGCAGTTTCGGGTTCCAGCTGGGCAAGACCGGAGCGACGCAAGACCCCAATATCGGCATCAGTGCGAGTGCCGGCAATTTCGATATCGACCTGCTGATCGAAGCGTTGCAGGCCAATGGCTCGCTCACGATTCTGGCCGAGCCGAATCTGACGGCGGTAACCGGCGAAACCGCAAGCTTTCTGGCCGGCGGCGAAGTCCCGATCCCGGTCCCGACCGGCCAGGGGGGCGACAGCATCACGGTCCAGTATAAGCCGTTCGGGGTCGCGCTGTCTTTCACGCCGACTCTGGTCAAGGACAATCGCATCGCCATGCGGGTGAAGCCGGAGGTGAGTTCGATTGCGACCTCTACGGACTTTTCGGTCAAGGGCTTCAACCTGCCCAGCTTCACCGTCCGGCGGGCTGAGACCACGGTGGAAATGGCGAGCGGCCAGACCTTCGCCATGGCCGGCCTTTTCCAGCGCGAGGTGTCGCGCAATGTCGACAAGGTTCCGTTGCTTGGCGACGTTCCGGTGCTTGGGCCGCTGTTCCGCTCGGAGCGCTATCAGCGCAACGAGACGGAGCTGGTGATCCTGATCACACCCTACCTCGTCAATCCGGTGGCCGACGCCTCACTTGCGACGCCGCTCGACCGCGCCGGGGCCTCGGCCTGGCAGGCCGATATTGTGGGGCCTGACCAGACGGCGAAAGGGACAGCTTTCGCAGAACCGGTGCGCCAATCCGGCTTCATACTGAAATAATCGGCGCCAGATCATGATCGCTTCAAGCGGAAACGATCATGATCTGGATTTCTTTGTTTCCGCACGATTTTTCGGGAAAACCGGTGACCACTTTTCCCGATCGTGCTCTAGGAGGACAACAATAGCCATGCGCGATCTCACTTTCCGTCACGCGGCGCTGCTGGCGGCGGCCTGCATGCTTGGCGCTTGCAACGAGTCCGGCCCGGGCGCGGGGCTGAATACGCCACCGGACTATTCACCGCATTACACGCATGTCGCTGTGATGAACGAGGCGGGCAAAACCAAGCGCGTGCTGGTCCCCGAAGCCTGTCTGACGCCGGATGGCGGGTCGCCGGCCGACACCGGAGACCCACGTCTGCCGCCCGGTTGCGCCAATGCCTATAATCTGCAGCGCATGGCCGAGCGTAAGCGTGATCTGACGGACGGACGCCGGCTTGGCGTTGCGCCCGCCGCGCCTGCGACCCGCGCGGCGCAGAAATACCTCGACGGGCGCGACACACCGGCTTTGGGCGGCGCCTTCAGAGAGGACAAAGACCTCGACATCAGCAATGGGCCGGCGTCAACGGCGTCTCCGAGCCAATAATCGACGGCGCCGGTCAGAGGACTCGATCCCGGCGTAGCTCAACCCGTGTCGCGTGATAATGCTAAATAGAGATGTGCGACGTCAAATCAGGACAGGGCAAGCCGCGCCGTCCTGCAAACCGGACGGGGCAGGCGCCAGCCAGCACTCAGCACGCGATTAAGGTGAGACCGCAACCGGCGGCGGGCCGGCCGGGAGCCTGGCGTTGGTCGGCTGGCCACCAAATTGATTTTTGTCGTTTGCTGATGCGACCCCGGCAGACAAGCCTTCGGTTTCTTTGCTCCGACCCCGGGTTGGGTTAGGAACGTCGGGCGAAACAGCCGGAGCAGCCGTCTGGATGGTGTTGGCAGCCGGGTTGCCGTAAAGGCTTCTGGACTTGTCGACTAGCACCAGGGCTTCCCGCTCCAGATCGGGCGAGGCGGTCAACAGTGCGTCTTCATAGGCCCGCTCGATCCAGGCCCGGTCTTCCGGCGATGCGGATTCCTTACTGAGGATCAGCAGGGCCAGCCCGGCCGCGGGGCGGCGCTTGATAAGCTTGCCTTCCCACATCAACGTTCCGAGCAGCGCTTGCGCCGGCGGGTAGCGCTTGCGCGCCGCCGCTTCCAGGTGCCGGGCTGCAATCGCGGCGTTGTGCATCTGATCGCTACCGCTCAGATAGAGCTTGCCCAATTCGTAAAGCGCGATCGGATCATCCAGCATGACGCCGGCCTGATTGAACATATCCGCGGCCATGCTCAGATCCTGCTCCCAGCCGGGAGACGGCAAGCCCTTGGCGTAGCACATTCCCGCGCGGCGGAACGCCTCTGCCACCTGATGGGCCGCGGCGTAGAACTTGTCCAAGCGGATATTGCGATTGGCGGCGACACTATAGAGATCACAGGCCTTGACTTCGTCCTTCGCGACCAGCTTGCCCTCGCGATAAATGTTCCCCAAGCGAAGCATGGCATGCAGGCTGCCTTGATTGGCGGCGCGTTCCAGCGCTTGGATTCCGACATCCACCCGGCCGTCGCGAAACGCGTCTTCCGCGGTCGCATATTCCTCAGCCAAGGATCGGGTCGACTGCTCCGACGCAACCGCCAACCCCGCCGACGCCCAAAGTACCGAGAGCGCCGCTACCGCCCGAAAAACCTGTCGCATCTTACTGATCCGCATAACTTATTACTTCTTCTTTTGCCCCTGGATGAGTAACGGCGCCATTTCGCGCAGGCCCCACTTGCTGCGCGTATTTCCAGAGTGCGCCGCTCCGATACAGGTTTTTCGGTGCTGACCATTGCGCACGGCGCTTGGCCAGTTCCTCTTCGGAAACGTTCAGATCGAGCCGCCCCGTCTCGGCATCCATGGATATGATGTCGCCGTCCCGCACCAGCGCGATCGGCCCGCCGAGGGCGGCTTCCGGGCCGACATGACCGATACAGAATCCACGCGTCCCGCCGGAAAACCGGCCATCGGTAATGAGCGCAACCTTCTCGCCCGCCCCCTGCCCGTAAAGCGCGGCGGTGGTGGAGAGCATTTCGCGCATTCCGGGGCCGCCGATCGGACCCTCATAGCGGATCACGAGAACTTCGCCTTCGCGGTACTCACGATTGTCGACGGCGCGGAACGCTTCTTCCTCGCTGTCGAAGCATCGCGCCGGCCCCTGGAACTGCAGCTTATGCAGACCGGCGACCTTGACGATGGCACCGTCTGGCGCCAGCGTGCCGCTCATGCCGGCGACACCGCCGGTCGGCGAGAGCGGATCGCTGAGCGGCCGTATCACGTCCTGATCTTCCGGAAACGCCACGCCGGCCAGATTCTGCGCGAGGGTCTTGCCGGTCACAGTCAGGCAATCGCCGTGCAGATAGCCCCCGTCCAGCAGCACCTTCAGCAGCACCGAGACGCCGCCGACATCGTACATATCCTTGGCCACGTAACGGCCGCCGGGCTTCAGATCTGCGAGATAGGGTGTCTTCTTGAAGATCTGCGCGACGTCGAACAGGTCGAATTCGATGCCCGCCTCATGCGCGATCGCGGGCAGGTGCAGCGCCGCATTGGTCGAGCCGCCGGACGCCGCAACCACGGTCGCGGCGTTTTCCAAACTCTGGCGCGTGACGATGTCGCGCGGCCGAATGTTCTGAGCCAACAGATACATCACCGCGCGTCCGCTTTCATGAGCGTATTGATCACGGCTTTCATAGGGAGCGGGCGCTCCGGCCGAACCGGGCAACGCAAGGCCCATCGCCTCCGAGACGCAGGCCATGGTGTTGGCCGTGAACTGCCCGCCGCAGGACCCAGCACTTGGGCAGGCGACACATTCGAGCTCATGCAGATCCGCATCCGACATGTTTCCCGCAGAATGCTGTCCGACCGCCTCGAATACGTCGACAACGGTTACATCCCTGCCCTTGAATCTGCCTGGCAGAATAGACCCACCGTACATAAAGATACTGGGTACATTAAGGCGGACCATTGCCATCATCATGCCCGGCAAGGACTTGTCGCAGCCCGCCAGACCGACCATCGCATCGTAGCAATGGCCCCGCATCGTCACTTCGATCGAGTCGGCGATCACGTCCCGCGAAACCAGCGAGGACTTCATGCCCTGGTGGCCCATCGCGATGCCGTCGGTCACCGTGATGGTGCAGAACTCACGCGGTGTGCCATGGGCTTCCGCGACACCCTTTTTCACCGTCTGCGCCTGGCGCATCAGCGAGATGTTGCAGGGAGCCGCCTCGTTCCAGCAGGAAACAACTCCGACGAAAGGCTGATTGATCTGCTCTTCGGTCAGCCCCATGGCATAGTAATAAGACCTATGCGGCGCACGCTCCGGCCCTTGAGTGACATGCCGGCTTGGTAGCCAATTCTTATCGAAAGTGTTTGCGTCCATTTGCACACTCAATCCGCCCAAGGGCTTTCATTGCCGCGGTACTTCCGCAGGTTTGCTTTTTCATTAGTGATGCTGAACTCACAACTATAATTACTGTCCAGTATTCTGTACAACTTAGAATTGCGTTCAAAATCCGACCACGCACTACAATGCTGCTATGGTCGAAAAGTTTTATGGCGCAAAAGAGGCGGGAATGTCTCACCGCGTTGCGAGATTGCAACATCGCCCTCGAAAGCCATTTAGGGCTTGGGAACGCACCGCGAAGCGCGAAGCGGCCAACCGCTATTTTCGGTAGAGTGTGGCGTGTGCGCCACTCGTCACGCTGCCGCCTCGAGCCGCCTCAGAGCGTCATGCAGGCGCTGCTGCGTGGCGGATGCGTGCGCCCGCCGCTCACGATTCTCCTCGACGACGTGCTCGGGAGCCCGGGAGGTGAATTTCTCGTCGGCAAGCTTCTGATCCAGCTTCTCCAGCTCACCTTTGAGCTTGTCGATCTCACGCTTCAGGCGTTCGCCTTCCGCTTTTAGATCGATGATCTCCGCGAGCGGCAAAGCCAGCGTCGCGGCTTTGGTGACGATCTGAACGGCCCCTTTGGGGGCGGTTTCCTTGAAGGTGATGGATGACAGTCGGGCAAGCTGGGCGAGCGTCGTGCCGTGGCGCTCGGCGCGCGCCCTGATGTCATTCGAGGCACCGGCGATGATCAGCGGAATCTGCGCCGCCGCGGGTACGTTCATTTCCGACCGGACCGAACGCACCTCCGAGACTAGCTCGATGATCCAGGCGATTTCCTCGTCGGCCTCGCCGTGCTCCAGGCCCTTCAGGTCGTCGGGCCAGGGCGACAGGATCAGCATCTCGCCGCGACCGCCCGCCGCCTCGCCGATCCGCCACCAGAGCTCCTCGGTGATGAAGGGCATGAAGGGATGCAGCAGCGCCAGGATGCGATCGAAAGTCCAGGCGAACATCGCGCGGGTTTCGGCCTTGGCGGCCTCGTCGGCGCCATTCAGCACCGGCTTGGCGAGTTCCAGATACCAGTCGCAGAACGTATGCCACACGAAGTGATAGGTCGCGTTCGCCGCGTCGTTGAAGCGCTGCTGCTCGATGGCGTCCGTAACGGCGGCGGCGCTACGCTGCGCCTCGCCGGCGATCCAGCGATTGATCGTCTGTTTCGCGTTTGCGGGGTCGAAGCCCTTGGCGGGCACGCAAGCGTTCATCTCGCCGAAGCGCGCCGCGTTCCAGATCTTGGTCGCGAAATTGCGATAGCCCTCGACGCGGGCGGTGGACAGCTTGATGTCGCGCCCTTGCGCCGCCATCGCCGCGAGCGTGAAGCGGAGGGCGTCGGCGCCATATTGGTCGATGAGTTCGAGGGGGTCCATGACGTTCCCCTTCGATTTCGACATCTTCTGGCCCGTCTCGTCTCGGACCAGCGCGTGGATGTAGACCGTGTGGAACGGCACCTCTTGCATGAAGTGCAGCCCCATCATCATCATCCGCGCCACCCAGAAGAAGATGATGTCGAAGCCGGTGACGAGCACGCTGGTGGGGTAATAGCGCTTCAGTTCCGGCGTTTCGTCCGGCCAGCCGAGCGTCGAGAATGCCCAGAGCGCGGAGGAGAACCAGGTGTCGAGCACGTCCTCGTCGCGCCAGATACAAATGGGCGATTTTCACGGTGGCAAATTCCGGCCTCTACGTCGTCATGCATCTGCTGCAAACGGACAATTGTTTTTCGCATACGCAGCAGGCGCTTCTCGGCAAGATACAATCTTCACATTTGTAACTAATATCTCGTGATCTGTCCGACGACTGCTGCTTCGTTTAGCGCTGACGAAGATTTAGGTGATGGGCATAATCGCGCGAGCTCGTCAGATACTCGCGCAGCGTTCCTTGCGACCATACCATGCCGGGATCTGATGCCCCCACCAGAGCTGGCGCGAAATGCACCAGGGCTTGATGTTGCGCATCCATTCAAAATAGGTCTTTTCCCAGTTTTTCGGCACGAAGACCGTGCGTCCGTCCTCGACAGCCTCAATGGCGGGGCCGGCAAGCGTCTTGGCGTCGACATACCATTGGTCGGTCAGCCATGGCTCGATGATCGTGTTCGACCTATCGCCATAAGGCACCTTCAGCACATGCGGCTCGATCTTCTCGACCAGCCCCAGCGCTTCCAGATCGCGACGACGCGTTTCCTCGCCTCGAAGCGGTCCAGCCCACGATAGGCTCCCGGCGCGTTCTCGCTTCAGCGCGCCATGCTGGTCGAAAATGTTGATCAGCGGCAGATCGTGCCGGCGGCCGACCTCGAAATCGTTCTCGTCATGCGCGGGCGTGATCTTCACCGCGCCGGAGCCCTGCTCGGGATCGGCGTACTCGTCAGCGACGATCGGGATTTCCCGCCCGACCAGCGGCAGCACGACCGTCTTGCCGATATATTTCTTCCAGCGCTTGTCGTCCGGATGCACCGCGACGGCTGTGTCGCCCAGCATCGTCTCGGGCCGCGTCGTCGCGACGACGATATGCTTGTGCTTCAGCCGGCCAGGATCCTTGATCGGATAGCGGAAATACCAAAGATGCCCCTTGGTCTCGACCGACTGCACCTCAAGGTCCGAAATGGCGGTCAGCAGCTTGGTGTCCCAATTGACCAGCCGCTTGTCCTTATAGATCAGCGCTTTCCTTGGCCTCTTGTACAGCTCGACGAACACCTTGGCGACGGCCTTGGACAGGCCCTCATCCATGGTGAAGCGCTCACGCGACCAGTCGCAGGATGCGCCCAGCCGCTTCAGCTGCCCGATGATCGTGCCGCCGGACTGCTCCTTCCACTCCCACACGCGCTTGACGAATGCCTCGCGCCCCATCGTCCGGCGATCCGGCTGCTGGCGCTCCATGAGTTGGCGCTCGACGACACTCTGAGTCGCAATGCCGGCGTGGTCGGTCCCAGGCTGCCAGAGCACATCCTTGCCGCGCATCCGCTCGAAGCGAACCAGCACGTCCTGCAGGGTGTTGTTGAGCGCGTGCCCCATATGCAGCGAGCCCGTCACATTGGGCGGCGGGATGACGATGCAAAAGGGCTCGGCGGGCTGGCCGTCCGCAGTCCTGCGGCCGGCGCGAAATGTTCCGGCATCGTCCCATTGCTGGTAGATCCGGCCTTCGATATCGGAGGGGTTGTAATGTTTTTCGAGCATGTTGGATAAGATGAGCAGGAAAATCGCGTTGGGGAACCATTAAGCGCGAGCGCAAACGGGCGTCAACCCGCTTGGCGAGGCCGGGCGCGAGGCGAGAAAGGCGTTTTCCCGGTCAGTGCCGAGGACTGCCTTCGCCGCGCGCCATGCTAACGAGATCCTGATCGGCGATTTCCTCGCGAACGGCGCGTTCGACGATGCGCGGCAGATTATCGTTCAGCCATTGCACGATCAGCGGTTTGATCATGTCTTTGATGCTGTCTTCAAGGCCGGCGGGAAAGGCGATCCCGGGCGATGCCGTCTCGGCGAGCGGCGCGGCAGGTTGCTTTGACGAGGCAGCCGGCTCCTGCTTTGGTGCGGGCCTCGCTGCCGGCGTCGGCGGCGCCTGTCGGCTTGGCTGCGACGCGGTGCCAAAAATTTCAGCGTGCGCCTGGCGCTCGGTCAGCCCCGGATCGGAGAACATGCCTTTCAAATGCTGGCGAGGCAAATCCTGCGGGGGCGGCTCGGCGAACGGTGAGTCACGGCGCGGCGCCTCGGGCACGCGGTCACCTGCGAATGCGTTGGTCGTCCGCTCCGCGGACTGAGGCGCTAGAGAGAGCTCCGGCGGGGCGGCAAAGAGGCCGCTCTCAGCGTCGGGCGGCAACAACGCTTCTGGGAGCTCGGGGGGCTCAGGAATCATCGGCGTCGCATCACGTGCCGCCATATCCTCCTGATGATCCGCTTCGACTTCGGCGATGGCGGTCGCCAGCGAATCGGTTATCGCATCCATAAAGGGCTTGTCGGCGTGCAGCGCTTGAGCCACGGACGGCGCCCGCAGCTTATCGCTGGCGAAATCCGCGATGGTTGCCTTTGCCAGATCCTCAGCCTTTGCCAGACGAGGGTCCGCCGGCGGCGGAGCCTCCGAAGGCTTCTTTTGTGAACCGCCGAAGACCCGCGTCAACATTTCACCAACGAAGGTCTTTTCCTTCTCGATTTCGGCCCGGCTCTCACCACTACCCGAAAGCGGCGGCGCGATGTCACTCTCGTCGGCATCCAGGAATGGTGCGGCGGGGCCACCTTCAGGGACCGGCATTTGCACGCCTTCGGTCCACTCCTCCGGTCCGCTCATATTCTGGCGCGGCGCGGAGGTGGGGCGAGTTGCAGGTTTCTCGCCGGAATGCTGCGGCGCACGGACCCTTGGCCCTTCGCTCTCGAGATGTCTGGCGGACCAGGCCGGCTTCGGCGCAGGACGGGATTGCGACTGCGATTGCGCAGCTCTTGCCGAAGCTTCGGCCGCAGACTTGGTCGCACCGTCCTTTTCCCCAGCCGCATCATTGCGACGCTCAGCGGCGGGAGGCCGGCGTGACGGTGACGGCACAGGCGGTGGAGTGGCGGCCCAATCCTGCGAGGGCGCGGCTTCAATGTCCGGGGAAGGCTTTGGAGCACCCGATAGGCGCTGCACCTCCGCGACGACGTTGGAGAGAACGCTTTCCAGCTCTTCTCCAGAGGGCGGCAAGGACCGGATGGCAAACAGTCCTGCTTGGGCCGGCTGCGGCTCGCGCGGAGAGGCGAGCGGCGTGGCACCGGCAAATGTCATATCGCCGCTTCCGCCATCCCCCTCAATCATGCTGTCTTCGGTCAGCTCAAGGATGTCATCCTCGGCCTGAGCAGCCGCAGGCTCTTGTGGCTCGGGATAGAAGGCGTCAATGCTTCTGGGAGATTGGCGGCGCGGCTCCTGCTCGTTACGCGAGGGAGTCACATCGGCCGGCGCCTCTAAAAAACCACCTGCCCGCTGATTGCCGTCATCCGCGATGATCTTGCGAATCGAGGCCAGGATCTCCTCGATCGATGGCTCCGAACTCTGCTCTGGCTTCCGCATTCATACCTCCGCCGCATGGCGAGCGGCGGCGCTGCCCGACCGCACATGGGATCGAACTTCGCCGCTTCGGCAACTGACGTGAACCAATCGCAGCAGCCAGCCATCGAGCCGCGCACGGCTCCATTTCTTGTCACTATGAGCGACTCGGCTGCAACACTCAATACCCGCGCGAGCTTATCACCGCAAGTGGTCGCTGGTATAGGCGGGGCCGTCATAGCGCCCCTGCCCCGGAGCCCGTCCCGGCGCCCTGACCGGAAGAACCACCGGCTCGGATTCGCTCTCTTCCGTGGTCGTGCTCCAACCAATCCACTTGTCGGCGACTTCTCCATAATGGCGAGTTGGATCGTATTGCTCCACGCCAAGATTAAGGACCGCGGCGGAAATGCGCCCGATCGAGGAGAGCAGCTGATAAGACGCAACGACGAGATTGCGGCGCGACGTCGCCTGGCTGACCTCGGAATTCAGCAGTTCCTGCTCTGCGTTCAGCACATCGAGAACGGTGCGCTGCCCGACCTTCTCTTCTTCCCGCACCCCGGCCAGGGCAACGCGGTTCGCATCCACCTGCGCCTGATCGGATATGATCTGGGCGCGCGCCGCTACGAGCGTACCCCAAGAGGAGATGACATTGGCGCGGACCAATTCACGAGACACGTCGATCTGCTGGCGAAGCTGGGAGCGCGTCTCCACCCCTTGCCGGATGCGGGCATAGACCTCACCGCCTTCATAGATCGGTATAGTGACAACGCCGGCGACGGTGGTGACGTCCTGACGATCGCTCACGCCGGGACCGCCGGTGCTGCGGCCGTAATTCGCCTGCAAATTGACCGAAGGCAGCAATTCGCCTTCCGTTTGCTTGATCACATGATCCTGCGCGCGCTCGCGGAAGATTGAGCCGAGGACGATTGGATTTTCGCCTTCGCCGATTCGGAGCGACTCCTCCTGGGATTTCGGCGTGATCTTTGTCGGCCCCGGATCCCGCAACGTGCCTGGGGAATTGCCGATGAGCTGCGCGTAGGTGGCGCGGCTGGCTTGAAGCGAAGCGCGCGCCGCGCTGATCGCCGATTCGGCGCCGCTGGCACGGGCACGCGCCTGCGCGACGTCGGTTTTTGTGACCTCGCCGACCTGGAATCGGTCCTGCGCGGCGCGGAGCTGTTCGGAGAGCACCCGCTGGTTGTTCAGTTGAAGGTTCAGCACCGCCTGATCGCGAACGACATTTACATAGGCGGTGACGGCGTTCACCAATACGTCCTGCTCGGAGCTGCGAAGGTCTTCGCGGCCGGCTTCGACCAGCGCCTCGGCGCCCTTCACCGCATTGATGGTGCGGAAGCCCTGAAAAATCGGCTGGTTAAGCGTCACCGAATAGTCGTTCGAGAGGAAGTTTCCCTCATTTCCGGGGAGGTTGGGGCTGGTATTGATATTCTGAAACGTTCGCGACACCTGCCCGTTGATCGTGGGGCGAAAACCCGATTTCGCACGCGCCACTTCTTCGTCTGTCGCGCGCAGCTGGGCGCGGGACGCTTTAAGCGTCGGGTTGAACAGATACGCCCGCGCCAGCGCTTCCTGAAGGCTTTCTGCGCCTGCAGGTACGATAAACGCGCCCAGAATCATAGCCGAAACGGTCAGAATCCTAAGTGTCGGGCGCATTCTTTTCATTATGAGAGCGCTTGGTTTCCCCTCAGGTCTGCTTTGCATCCCTGTCCGTCCCCTTCTGAGCACCAGTATAAAATTTCCCGCAATGGAACCCGAACATTTCCACCCCTGACACCAGAACAAATACAACCGGCGGCTGGCAGGACAAAGCCGAAAGCGCCGTAAGCGCCGGTTGAAGCCCTGGTTTATGCCGCGTCGTTGCCTTTTTGCCGCGCAGGCGAATCAAAAAGAGTCAAAAAGCAAAGGCTTGCATAGGCTCAAAGCCCGGAAGTAAAGGCGCGGCTGCATCAAAAGACGTAACCCTCTGAATTCGCGAATCAATTTTGCGCAACAAATAGGCCTTTGCTGCTGTGTCCTGGCCGGTGACCGCGACCAGCCGGCCGCCTTCTGCGAGCTGCCCGAGCAGCGTTTCGGGATCACGGCTGACGCGGCCGTTTAGAAAAATCGCGTCGAACGGAGCGCCTGCGGGAAAACCGTCTTGCAACGGTCCCGACACCACTTGGGTGTTTTCGATTCGCTGCCCCGACAGCAGGTCAATCGCCAACGCGGCCAATCCGGCGTCGCACTCCAGCGCGACCACCTCCCGCGCCAGTTGTGCCAGGATCGCGGTCGAGTAGCCGGTCGCGGCGCCGACATCCAGCACCTTGTCGCCCGGCTTTATATCGGCAAGCTGGACGAGCTTGGCGAACACCATCGGCGACAATAAATAGCGGGCGGGTTGCCCCTCACGCGCGCTTTCCACGCGCAACCCTGCATCCATATAGGCGAGGCTGCGCAGCGACGGCGGCACAAACAGCTCTCGCTGCGTCGTGAGCATGGCATTCAGGAGCTCCGCCTGAGTCACCGCATTGGGGCGGATCTGCGACTCGATCATGGTCGCGCGTTCGGCTTTGAAATTGATCATGATGGCCCTTCGGGAGCGATGTTGCACGGCTGGGAAGGCGCCGCCGCCCCAACTCGGCGGGACAGTACGGCAACAACGGGAAATTTGCCAAGCCCGGAAGGGGGTATCGGCAATTATTGAAAAGCGGCGGCGCCTGCCCAATTATGATCGACAGTTTACCAGAGTGATCCCATGAAAATCGTCAATATCAGTTTCGCGCGGTCCGCATCGGAAAAGTCCACAGCCGACGGGCGCGCCGATGAAGATGCTGCGCTCGATGCCTATTCTCGCGTCGTAACGGGCGTGGTCGAGCAGGTCGGCCCGGCGCTGGTCGGCATTCGCCGGCGGCGTGGCAAAGCCGGGGACGGACCGCAATCGCATGAGGGCAGCGGATCGGGAATCGTCATCACGCCCGACGGCTACGTCCTCACCAATCACCATGTTATTATGGATGCGCCCGCGATCGAGGTTCTGCTCGCCGACGGGACGGTTGCCAAGGCGGAAAAGGTTGGATCCGATCCAGACACCGATCTCGCCCTGCTGCGGGTCCATCGTCACAGCCTGACGGCGGTGGCGCTGGGCGATTCGGCCGGCTTGCGCCAAGGGCAGCTCGTTGTCGCCATCGGCAATCCGTTCGGTTTGCAGGCGACAGTGACGGCCGGCGTGGTCAGCGCGCTGAGCCGCACCTTGCGGGCCAGCAATGGCCGGCTAATCGAGGATATCATTCAGACCGACGCCGCGCTCAATCCGGGAAATTCCGGAGGCGCGCTGCTCGATTCGTCCGGCAAGGTGATCGGGGTGAACACCGCGATCATCGCGGGAGCCCAGGGCACTGGATTCGCGGTGCCGGTGAATACGGCAAAACGCATCATTCCCGAACTCTTGCGTTACGGCCGCGTGCATCGGGGCTATTTGGGCATTGCCGGCCAGACCGTCCATTTTCCGCGGGCCGCCGCAGAACGGCTCGGACATGGCGCAATTTCCGGCGTTCAGATCGTTCAATGCGTGCCCGGCGGTCCCGCCGAACGGGCGGGCATCCGGCAAGGCGATGTGATTCTGTCGATCGACGATCGCCCCGCGACCAGCGTCGACGACATCTACAAGGTGCTGGATCGTGAGTCCATCGGCCGGGAACTGCGTGCAAAGCTGTTGCGCAGGGGCGAAACGCTCACGCTCAAACCGGTCGTCGCCGAGCAGCCGCAACGGCGATAGCCCGGCGTACAAGCGCGAGGATACGGGCAGCGCTGCGGCGGCCGGTCAGCCAGCCGCAGCGATTTGCCTGAGCGGTCCTGGTCGGGGCCTAATTGCGCTTAAACTGGGACTGCGCTCTTGCTTGCGGCAAAGTGGGTTTCGGCTTCGCCTTGAGGCTGTTGGTGGATGTGGCATCGATCCGGCAAACATGGTTGCCTTGGATCGTTACGGATTTGTAGCCGGGAGGACATGCCGATGCCGTGCCGATCATGGCGATGGTGGCGGCGGTTGCGATCGCGGAGACGCGGAATTTGTTCTTCATTGGCAGGACCCGTTTAACCGGAAAGCTGAATTGCTTCCCTTTTAGGTCTGTCGCTCCGGGCGGCTGAAAGGTTCGAAATTGCTTGTTGAATTCGCCGAACCCGTCCGGCAAACGCGGTACGGGCTGGATTACGCGTCGCTCAATGATGATATAGTCGGGATATGGGAGTGAGTCGCAAACACGCTTTGGAAGCTGGGCCAGCCGCGCCGACCCGGTCCGATCAAGCCGCACAGCCCGCCCTTTCACCGGCCGGGGGTGGAATGCCGATTCCCTTATCGCAGCGCGCGATGGGGCGCGTCGCACCGCCTTATTTTGCGGGCCTCAATCCGGAGCAGCGCGAAGCGGTCGAAACACTTGACGGTCCGGTTCTGGTCCTGGCGGGAGCGGGGACCGGCAAGACGCGCGTACTGACGACGCGTATCGCGCATATTCTGGCCACACGGCGGGCGTTCCCCTCCCAGATTCTCGCGGTCACATTCACCAACAAAGCCGCGCGCGAGATGAAGCACCGCATCGGCCAACTGGTTGGCGGCGCGGTCGAGGGGATGCCGTGGCTCGGCACGTTTCACTCCATCGGCGCGCGCATCTTACGCTACCACGCCGAGCTGGCCGGCTTGCAGCCGTCATTCACCGTACTTGACACCGACGACCAGCTGCGCCTGCTGAAGCAGGTGATTCAGGCCGACCGGCTCGACGAAAAACGCTGGACGGCCCGGCATCTGGCCAGCCTCATCGATAGCTGGAAGAATCGCGGGCTGGTGCCCCAGAAGGTTCCGGCGGGTGAGGCTTTCGCCTTCGCCAATGGCAAGGGCGCGGAACTTTACGCTTCATACCAGAAGCGGCTGAAGGAGCTGAACGCCACCGATTTCGGCGATCTGCTGCTTGAAAATATCCGGCTGTTCACCGAGCACCCGGAAATCCTGAAAGGCTTCCACGAGCGCTTCGCCTTCATATTGGTGGACGAATATCAGGACACCAATGTCGCGCAATATCTCTGGCTGCGGCTGCTGGCGCAGGGCAATCACAATGTCTGCTGCGTCGGCGATGACGACCAGTCGATCTATGGCTGGCGCGGCGCGGAGGTGGATAACATCCTGCGCTTCGAGGCCGATTTCCCGGGCGCGAAGGTGATCCGGCTGGAGCGGAATTACCGCTCGACAGGCAATATTCTGGCCGCCGCCTCGCATCTGATCGCCAACAATAAAGACCGGCTCGGCAAGACGCTGCATACCGACGACGCAGCAGGCGAGAAGCTCGTTCTGCGCGGCGTCTGGGACGATGAATCCGAAGCGCGCGCCATCTCCGATGAGATCGAGGAGCTTCGGCGCGCCCAGCATTCACTGAACGAGGTGGCGATCCTCGTGCGCGCTTCCTTCCAGATGCGCGCTTTCGAGGACCGCTTCGTCGCGTTGGGCCTGCCCTATCGCGTCATCGGCGGTCCGCGCTTCTATGAGCGCCAGGAAATCAAGGACGCCATCGCCTATCTCGACGTAGCGCACAATCCGGCGAACGATCTGAAATTCGAGCGCATCGTCAATGTGCCCAAGCGCGGCCTGGGGGAGACGGCACTGCGCACCATCCATCAATTCGCACGCGCCGAGGGGCGGTCGCTGTTCGATGCAGCCCGCATTCTCTGCCAGACCGAGGAGCTGAAGCCGCAAGCACGCAAGCCGCTGGGCAGCCTTATTGCATGCTTCGAGCGCTGGCGAGGGCTGCTCGCCACCATGCGCCATACCGAAGTCGCCCAGATCATCCTCGATGAATCCGGTTATACGGCGATGTGGCAGAACGATAAATCTCCGCAGGCGCCGGCCCGGCTGGAGAACCTGAAGGAACTGATCCGCTTCATGGATGAGTTCGATACGCTCGGCGCCTTTCTGGAGCACGTTTCCCTGGTCATGGACGCGGAACAGAACTCGGACGGCGACCGCGTCAGCATCATGACCCTGCACGCCGCCAAGGGGCTGGAATTCGACACGGTGTTCCTGCCGGGCTGGGAGGAAGGGCTGTTCCCGCATCAGCGCTCCATGGATGAGAACGGCCTTGCGGGTCTCGAAGAGGAGCGGCGGCTCGCCTATGTCGGCATCACGCGCGCCAAGAAGCGGATGCGGATCAGCTTCGCCCAAAACCGGCGCGTGCACGGGCTTTGGCAGACGGCCCTGCCCTCGCGTTTCGTCGATGAATTGCCCGAAGCCCATGTCGATGTGATCCAGGATGCCACCTCGATGGGCGGCTATGGCCAGAGGTCCGGCTTTGCTGAAATGGGTGGCGGCCGGGTGAATGCCGGCTATTCCAGCCCCGGCTGGCAGCGCGCCCAGAGCTTCTATCAGGCGCAGGAGACCGCGCGCCCCGCACCGCGCCGGACGGCCCCGATTATCGAGGGCGAACTGGTCGCCTCAAGCAGCGGCGATGCGGGCGGCTTTGCCATGGGCGAGCGCGTCTTCCACGACAAATTCGGCTACGGCCACATCGCGGAAATCGACGGCAACAAGCTGACGGTGGATTTCGAAAAGGCCGGGCGCAAACGGGTGGTTGCCTCGTTCCTGACGCGCCCCTGACCGCGCATCGTTCCCGATACGACCTCGCCGCTTCCCGCGCGCCGAGTTTAATAATAACATCGCGCCGCGCTGTCATGTCGGGTATTGGATATCTCCAACGGACGTCATCCCCGCAGCCCCGCGTATATTGAGCTGATTTGGAGTTGCCCGCATGAACGATGCTAGCCCCATCACTGTCCCAGGGCAGTCAATGGCCCAGCCGGCATTCATTCCGGTTTCCCGCACCGACATCATCGACAGCCTTCTCAGCCCCGATCGATGGGACAGCCGTGAGGATCGTGCGCTTGCCGCCGACGTGCTGACGAAAATCGGAGCGCTCCGGCAATATAAATCCGGCATGACGCTGAACCAGCTCAGCGATCTCTACGATCCTTTCAATCCCGATGACGAGACTGTCAACATCACCCAGGCCTCGGAGATGGAGCGGCTGGAAAAGCGGCGCCTGTTCAACACCAAACTGCGCGAACTGGTTACCAGCGCCAATTATAATGAATTACGCGAGGACGAACTTGATGAGATTCTCAACAAGTCGACGCCGGAAGGCGTTTTCGTTGACGTGGATTTCAAGGAGTTCGAGGTCAAGCTGATCTACTATCGAGGCGCTTACGACGCTCCCCGTTTGAGGCGTGACATCCGCAAGCTGTTCCTGAAAAAGGTGCATTACGGCGTGCCGACGTTTCTGCGGCTGTTCCTGGCACTGAAATTCAAGCCTGAGGACATTCGTATCAAGGAGATCATGAAGGACCATGATCTGGACGAGGAGAAGGCACGCAAGAAGCTGAAGAAAATGAGACGGATGCTGCCGCCCTTCTTCTCGACGGATCACATCTATCTGAAAGTCTTCAAGACCATCCCGCGATACGATGTGGAAATGCTGTTTCCCAACATCCGGGTCAAGATGAAATACCGCGACAAGGTTCAGATCGGCGGCAGCGCGGTGGTCGGCACCGCGGCATGGGCGATCGGCACGGCGGCAAAGCTGGCAGTGGCCGTTGCGCTCTCGCCGGTCCTGCTGGCGGGTGCGCTGGCTACGGGCGTCGGCGGCATCGTTTATGCGCAAATCCGCAATATCTTCATCACCCGCGACCGCTATCGGATGCAATTGGCACAAAGTCTGTATTTCCAGAACCTTGCCAATAACCAGGGCGCGCTCGCACTCATCGTAGACGACGCCGAGGAAGAGGACGTGAAAGAGGAAACGCTGCTCTATACGCACCTTCTCCGCACCCCCATTCATGCTACCCAGATCGAAAGCCTCCGCACTGAGATCGACGAATTTCTGAAAGACAGGTTCGGCGTCGATATTTCGTTCGATGTGCACGACGCGCTGGAGCGGCTGAGAGCGCAAGGACTGGTTCAAGACTTGCCGAGCGGCGAGCTTCGCGCCATGCCGCTGCGTGAGGCGAGCCGGCATTTATATGATCGCTGGTGCGGCGTGCTGGGCCAAAGCTGAACATGCCTACCTATAAGGCGCAAATCCTGGCTGAGCAGGCCGATGTCGGGATTCTGACCAGCCTGTTCACGGAAATGCTCGATCCGCCGCCTGCGGTGAGTTCCAGCCAGGCGGATAAAGCCTGGCTGCTCGATGTGTATTTCGTCGAGCCGCCCGATCCGGCCGGCCTCGCCGCGATCGCCGACAGCTTCCCGCATTTTGACGCGATCCGGCATTTGCGGCCTGAAATGCTTCCCGATGAGGATTGGGTGTCGAGCGTTCAGCGCGGGCTGCATCCAATCGAGGCTGGACGCTTTTACATCCATGGCAGCCACGACCGGGCGCGCGCAAAGGGGCGGCCCTTCGCGATTGAAGTCGATGCGGGCCAGGCCTTTGGCACAGCGCATCACGGCACCACGCGCGGCTGCTTGCTGCTTCTCGACCGGCTGGCAAAACGGCAGGGATTTTGGCGCACGCTGGACCTGGGCACCGGCTCGGGCGTGCTGGCAATCGCGGCGGCCAAAGCGCTTTGCGGCGATGTGCTCGCCACCGATATCGATCCCATTGCCGTCAAAGTGGCTAACGAAAATTTCGCCCGTAACGGCGTTGCGCCTGAAGTTTCTACCGTCGTCGCTGCTGGGCTGGCCCACCCGGCCATTACGGCAAAGGCGCCGTTCGATCTTGTCATGGCGAACATCCTGGCGGGACCGCTGCTCAAACTCGCCCCAGCCATTGCGCGGGTCGCAGCGCCCGGCGCGCAGATCATCCTCTCGGGATTGCTGGATGGGCAGGCTCGAGAGATTCAGGCGCGCTATCAGGCGCAAGGCTTTTCGTTCGAGACCAGAATTTCTCTTGAGGGCTGGACAGCGCTGCTCATGCGGCGGTCAGGGCCTTGATGTGCAAAGCGTTCGCGCGTAGATGACATCGCATGTTTCAAAGTTTTGACGATATTGGCGGCCCCGCAGACGGCGCCGAACGCCTGCGCCTCCTTCGGCAAGAGCTGACGCGCCTTGGCCTCACCGGCTTCATCCTGCCGCGCGCCGATCAATACCAAAATGAGTATGTGCCGCCCGACGCCGAGCAGCTTCTTTGGCTGACCGGCTTCTCCGGGTCGTGGGGCGTGGCGGCAATTGTGATGCACAAGGCCGCTCTGTTCGTGGACGGGCGCTACACCTTGCAGGCGCAATCGCAAGTCGACGCTGCGGCCTATGAGATCGTCAAGATTTCCGATCAGCCGCTTTGCGACTGGCTCCAGCAAAATCTGAAACCCGGCGATCGCCTCGGATTCGATCCGCACCTCCATACGGTGGCGGATGTGAAGGGGCTGCTGAAATGCAGCGAGGCGGCCGGAGCGGCGCTGGTGCCGGTCGATCCCAACCCGCTGGCGGCACTATGGACCGATCGCCCGGTCCAGCCCCCGCGCGCCATCGAACTGCAGCCCATCGCCCTGGCGGGCGTCGAAGCGCAGACAAAGATCGCGGAGATTCAGAAAAAGCTGGTCCGCTATAAGCAGGATGCCGCGGTGATATCCGCACTCGATTCGATTGCCTGGCTCTTCAACATCCGCGGCTCCGACCTGCCGCATACGCCCTTTGTACTCAGCCATGCCATCGTTCCGGCGCAAGGCAAGGCGCAGCTGTTTATCGATGGCCGCAAGCTGCAGGCGGAGACGCCCGGTGCGTTGGCCGGCATTGCCGACGTCGCCGAGCCCGCCGCAATGCGGGATGCGCTTGATGCGCTCGGCCGGCGAGGCGCAAAGGTGCGGATCGATCCTGCAAGCGTCTCGCAATGGTTCGCCAATCGCCTGACCGGGGCGGGAGCCGTGCTGGTCGAGGATCGCGACCCCTGCGTGCTGCCTAAGGCGCGCAAGAATGCGGCTGAAATTGCCGGCAGCCGCGCAGCGCACAGGCGGGACGGCATCGCGATGTGCCGCTTCCTCGCCTGGCTGGACATGAAAGCGCCGGCCGTCGGCCTGACCGAAATCGACGCGGTTGAGAAGCTGGAAGAGTTCCGCCGCGCCGCTCCCGAACTGCGCGAAATCAGCTTCGACACGATCGCCGGAGCAGGACCGAACGGCGCCATCGTGCATTACCGGCCCAGCCTCTCCACCAACCGGCGGGTCGAACCGGGATCGCTGCTGCTGATCGACTCAGGCGGACAATATCAAGACGGCACCACGGACATTACCCGGACGGTCGCCATTGGAGCGCCGAGTGCGGGAATGCGCCGGCGTTTCACGTTGGTGCTGAAAGGGCATATCGCGATTGCGACGGCGCGCTTCCCCAAGGGCACGCGCGGCAATCATCTGGATGTGCTGGCGCGGCTGGCCTTATGGCGCGAAGGACTGGATTACGACCACGGCACCGGTCACGGAGTGGGCAGCTTCCTTTCGGTGCATGAAGGTCCGCAGTCGATTTCCAAGCGCGAAACGGCGGAGTTGGAGCCGGGAATGATAATGTCCAACGAGCCCGGCTACTACCGCGAGGGCGAGTACGGCATCCGCATCGAGAACCTCGTTCTGGTGACGGAGCCTGAGGCGATCGCCGGCGGCGAGCGACCGATGATGGGATTTGAAACACTGTCACTGGCGCCAATCGACAGGCAGCTTATCGATGCTTCCCTGCTCACGCCGGCGGAGCGCGTCTGGGTCGATGCCTATCACGCCAGGGTGATGGGCGAGCTTGGCCCGGCGCTCGATGCCGATACGCGCGCCTGGCTGAAGCAGGCGACCGCCCCGCTTTCGGATTAGACGACGATCTTACCGCGACGGGGTTCAATCGCGGCGGTTGAATTCCACCGGCGTGGCGGCCGAAACAAAGCTGGCTCCATCATATTGATGCAGCCACAGCGCAAATCGGCCGAGCGTCGCCTCGATCAGCCAAAACCCATTCGGCTCGCCTCGCATCCGGGTGGACAAGGCCGTTGGCGCTCCGACGGCGATGATCGTTCCGCCGGGCTGTTGTGCAGCGACGGCGTAGGTCTGATGGATATGACCGGACAGCAGCATGTCCACTTTCTGCCCGACCAGCATTTCCATCGCCCGTGCGGCGCGGCGAACCGGCCGCGCCCGAGGAAATCCGGCAATCGGCAGCAGCGGATGATGCGTCGCCACGATACGCGCCTTGTCCGCCGGACTCTCCGCCAGAAGCACCCGCGCCGCGGCGACGTCGCGCCTGCGGGCAACGCCCTCGTGCCAACTGAATCCAGGCTGCCAGCTCGCGGTGGTGTTCAGGCCCAGAATGAACGATTTGTCGTCCTCGAACACCGGCATGAGTTTGGTGCCGGCTGCACGCAAATAGCGGGCAAACGGGCTGGTGAAGCGCTCAAAGAGGCTCCAGACAGGAAGATCATGATTGCCCGGCAACAGCAGCAGCGGCGCCCGGAGCTGCTCCAGCCACGCTTTCGCGTCGGCAAATTCGCTGCGGGTCGAACGCATGGTGAGGTCGCCCGCAACGATGATCAGATCCGGGCGGATGCGCTCCAGGTCACGCGTCAGCTGTTCGGCAAGCTGCGGCGGGACGGAGCCGAAATGCAGATCGGCCAGCAAAGCGATCCGGGTCATGCCGCGTCCCGCTTCGGCACAAGCACGGTAAGCGCCTTCGGCCTGATGCTGTAGCGAAGCGGCGTTGCGAGCCACATCAACTCACCGTCATTCACCACTCTGAGACGCTTGGTGTTCGACCTGATCGTCAACCGGCTCAATTCACGCGCCTCAAGATTGTGGTCGCCTTTCCAGCGGCCGAGCGCTGCGCGCAAGAGCAGCCATACTGTCTGCATCAGCGTTCTGTGCTTGGAGATGTAGAGGCCGAGGCGTCCCCGGTCGAGTGCGGGCCGTTTGGGAATGAGATGAGGCCCCTCGCTATAAGCGTTATTGGAAACGATGACGGTGAGCGCGCGATGCGCATGCGCCGCTTCGTCGTCATCCACGACAATGGCAAGCCGCCGCAAGCCGCGGGCAAGGTCCATGGGCAGCGCGGCATAACCTTTCAGCCGCTCGATGAGCGGACGCCCGCGAAGCTTCTGGCGCCGTTCCGTGACCATCGGCGGCAGCCCGATGAATGAATTGCAAAGGAAGATATGGCCATTCACCTCGCCAACATCGATCTTGCGCGGCTCGGAATGCGCGAGCCGGAGCAAGGCCACATCGACATCGGCGGACAGATCGAGATCGCGCGCGAGCCGGTTTACGGTTCCCAGCGGCAGGATGCCGAGGGCAGCGGAATGCCCGAGCAGTTCCGCGGCGGCCGCGTTTACCGAGCCGTCTCCGCCTCCGACGATGAGGGCATCGTAACCAGCCTTTGCCGCCTCCCGGAAACGCGCGCTGATCTGCTCAGCCTCAACGGTTTCCATTGAGAAATCGTGCCCGGCGCGCTCGAATGCGTTGGACAGCTTCCGCTCGAAAACGTCCGGACCGGTGCCGATGATGCTCCCGGCATTCCGGTTGATTATGGCGTGAATGCGCATGGCGATCTGGTGCGGCCTGTACTGAGGAGAAGGCCGGAAGGGCTCCTCCGCCAAGAAAACGGCGCAAGAGCCAGACGGTTCAATCGCGGAGCTTGCGTGTCCTTACGACACGCGAAACTGTCAGGACTCTAAATTGCGCTTGAGCCGCATTAACAGCGACATCAGCGTTTCCAGCTCGTCCAGCGTGAATTCCTGGATAGCCGACTCATATTCCAGGCGCGCAACGGGCATGGCGCGGAGAAACAAATTGCGCCCCTTCTGCGTGATCGATATTTCGACGGCGCGCTGATCGCGGGGCAGTGCGCGGCGCTTGACCAACCCCTCCTGCTCCATCTGCGTCAGCCATCGGCCGATGGTGGAGTGCGGAACCAGCGTGGCGTTGCTCAGCTCGCGAATGTTCATCGGGCCCCGCTGCGAGGTGACCAGCAGCACGCGCCACTGCTCGAATGTGAGCCCGATCGGTTGCAAGCGCTGCCCTAGGCGCTGATTCCATTTGGCGATCGATGTGTCCAGTAAATATGGAAGGGCATTAAGCGGATTCATGTTGGTCTTCGGCTGATCTATCGCAGCAGCCGCGGCCGCATGGTCGTCCATGGGTGATTCCCTGCTTACGGATTCCGTCGCAGCTTACGCTACGTACACGCATTTGTTACAATTACCTCAAATCCTAATTGTAGGGCACAAATTTCAGCGTCGTATGAACAATTTCCATATGGTTATAATCAACCGGGCGAAACTTTTATTCCAAACGCAGCCAGGTTCGGGCGCCAAACCGGAAGATATATATTAGCAGATGCGGTATGCTAGGTTATCGCTTCCTGAGTGAAAACAGTTATTTTTTGAGACCATGCCAACAAAAGTCGGAATAATCTTTAAGTCATACGAACCGCTCCACCGCATTATGCATTATGCTAGCCGCGCCGAACAGGTGGGGCTTCAAGGCGGCTTCTGGATAGCGGAGGCTTATCATTGGTTCCGCCAATATGGGCACGAGGCCAGAGGAGCGATGGTCACGCTCGCCGCAGCCGCGACAGTGACGAAGACCATCCCGATCGGCCTCAGCATCGGTTCGCCCTATATGCGCCACCCTACGATTCAGGCTTCCGAAGCCTGTGCGCTTGACGAACTGTCCGGCGGACGCTTCGTCATGGGTATGGGCGCAGGCAAGGTCGGCATCAACTATATCGGCGTCGATCTGAAGCAGCAACCTCCAGTTAGGGTGCATCGGGAGGCCATCGAGATCTTCCGCAAGGTGGTCAAGGGCGAGCCCTACAGCTACCAAGGCGAGATGTTCACCTCGTCAATGCCGGGCATCGCGCCGGATCGCCGCTATCACCGTGATTATATCCCCGTTTGTATCGGCGCGACGGGACCGTTCATGCAAAAGCTCGCCGGAGAAATCGCCGATGGTCTGATGCTACCCGGGCTGACGTCACCGGGTTTCGTCAAAATCGCCATGAAAAATCTAGGCGAAGGCTTTGCCAGGGCCGGCAAGACCAAGCCCGCCGATTTTCCGGTCGGCGCGGTCATCCTGTCGAGCATTTCGCGCGATGGCCAGAAGGCCAAGGACGCCGCCCGGTCCTATGCCGCCACCTACGTCGTGAACAAGGTCCGCAACATTCAGAATGACGAAATCCTGTCGAGTTCGGGCATCCCCGAGGATGAGCTCGCTCCGCTGCGCGCGCGGATTGCGTCCGGCAACGAGGATCTCACCGATCTCGTCACCGACAGCATGCTCAGCCGATTTGGGGTGGTGGCCGGAACGCCCGATGAAGCCGCCGAAATCCTGCAAGGGCTGGTCGATGCCGGTCTCAATTTGCCGCTGATGGAACTGGTGGGTGAGGACGAGGCAGCGGTCCTGGACGCTATCGATCTGCTCGCCAGCGACGTTGTTCCGCAACTTCGGCCCGCTGGAGGCGCTGCATGAAGATCGGCGTAGTGGGATCGGGCGCCATGGGCTCGCTGTTCGGCGCCCGTCTGGTTGAATCCGGGGCGGATGTGGTGCTCGTGGATACGGACCGCCCGCATATCGAGGCGATGCGGGAACACGGGCTCGGCTTCGACGATAGCGGCGACTTTAGGCGCATCCAGGTCAAAGCTACCTCCGACCACGCCGAAGCCGGCCCCGTCGATATCATCATCTTCTTCGTCAAGCATCCGCATACGCGCCAGGCGATCCGCGATGCGCGCCCGATGATGCACGACCGCACCTATGTCTGGACACCGCAAAACGGCGTCGGCAATGTCGAGCTGATCGCGGAAATCGTGCCGGAAAGCCGCATCGCGAAGGGGCTGACGAGTTCCACCTCGGTGGTGACCGCGCCTGGGAGCATCGTCAACAATTTCCGCGGCAGCACCGAAACCTTCATCTGGCCGGTGGATGGGGGCAGCCACCCGCCGCTCGCCGCGCTGGCCGAGTTGATGACCCATGCGGGCCTGCCCACCTACCTTGCCCCCGACATTGACTACCGCATCTGGCGCAAGCTCAGCGTCAACACCACGCTCACCGCGCTGACGGCGGCGGTCAACACCGCCATCGGGCCAATCGGCGAAAGCGAAGCGGGCCAGCGGCTGATGCGTGCCGTCGTCGAGGAGGTGGTCGCGGTGGCCAATGCCAAGGGCATTCCGCTGCAATTCGAAGACGGGTTCGGCTATGTCGAGGAGCTGCGCGAAAAGGCGTTCGAGCATATCGGCTCGACCACGATGGACATGCAGGCGAAGCGGCCCACCGAGATCGAGGCGATGAACGGCGCCGTGGCGCGGGAAGGCCAGCGGCTGAACGTCCCGACGCCCGCGAACGCCGTGGTTGCGGATATCATCCGCATCCTCGAAGCCACGCGCGCAAACCGGCTGCCGAAGCCGATCTGACGACATGTTGATCCTGGCATAGGATTGGCGCGATAAACTCCTTTGATTCCTCTGCCGGAGAGCCGATGGGCATTGCGCTTGGCATCGATGTTGGCGGCACCTTTACCGATTTTCTGGAAATCGGCGGGACTGAGGGCGCTCGCGTCGTAAAGGTTCCGTCAATGCCCGCCGAGCCAGCAGGAAGCGTCATGAGAGGCTTGACGCTGCTGGCGGGCGGCGACGGCAGGCTGCCCGCCTATATGGCTGGCGTGGAGCTGATCGTGCATGGAACGACGATCACGACAAATGCCATCCTCACGCACCGCCATGCCCGGACGGGCTATGTCACCACCAAGGGCTTTCGCGACATTCTGAATTCGCGCCGCGGCTTGAAGCGCAACGCCTTTACCGCGAAGGAAGCGCCCCCAGAGCCGATCGTGCCGCAATATCTGGTCCGCACCGTCGACGAGCGGCTCGACAAATCCGGTGCGGTGATCCGGCCGCTGAACGAGGAGGACGTGTACAAGGCGGCGGCCCATTTCCGCCGCGAGGGCATCGAAGCTATTGCGGTGTGCACGATGTTCTCCTTCGTCAATCCGGTACATGAGCGGCGGATCAAGGCGCTGCTGCATGAGGAACTGCCTGGCGTCTACGTGACGGCATCGCATGAAGTGCTGCCGCAGCTCCGCTTTTATGAGCGCGGCTCGACCACAGTGTTCAATGCCTGCGTCGGTCCCTTGCTGCGCGGCTATATCGGCGAGCTTCTGGAGCGGCTGAATGAGAGCGGGTTTTGCGGACGCTTTCTCACCATGCAATCGAATGGCGGCGTCATGCCGCCCGAGGCGGTGTTGCAGTCGGCGGCCAGCACGTTGCTATCCGGCCCGGCGAGCGCACCGGTGGCGGGCCTGTTGTTCGCCAAGCCTTACTGGATCCCGAACCTCATCACAGTCGATATGGGCGGCACAAGCTTCGATGTATGTCTGATCCGCGACGGACGTCCGGCGGTGACGAGCCAGTCCGAGGTCGCGGAATATGCGCTGGCGCTGCCCGCGCTCGACATCAACGCGATCGGAGCGGGCGGCGGCAGCATCGCTAAGGTCACGGGCGGATTGCTCGAGGTCGGCCCAGAGAGCGCGGGTGCCACGCCGGGCCCGGCCTGCTATGGCGAGGGCGGCACTTTGCCGACTGTCACCGACGCCAACCTCGTGCTCGGCTATCTCAACCCGGACAATTTCCTCGGCGGCGAAAAGCCATTGAACGCAAGCGCGGCGGCGCGCGCCGTGGAGACGAGCATCGCCGGACCGCTCGGCCTTTCGGTCGCCGAAGCAGCTCTCGGCATTGTGCGGGTGGTGGACGCGAAGATGGCCGATGGCGTGCGGGCGGTGTCGGTGGCGCGAGGCTTCGATCCTCGGGAGGCATGCCTCGTCGCGGCGGGGGGTGCCGGACCGTTGCACGCCTGCGGCATCGCCGACGAGCTTGGCATGGAGCTGATCCTGGTGCCCCGCGCCTCTTCGGTGTTCTGCGCTACGGGCATGCTGGCCACCGATCTGCGCCAGGATGTGGTCCGTCACGCGCCGATCAGGCTGAGCGAGGGTACGCGAGCGGTTGCCGCGCTGAATACGATGCGCGGCGACATGCTGCGCGCCGGCGAACAGATCCTCGCCGGCCAGGACGCCGCGCCAGAAAATCGCGCGCTGGAATTTTCAGCCGAGATGCTGTTCGAGGGTCAGTTCAACACCATCGAAACCCGGCTGCCCATGCTCGACGCGGCGGCAGTCAGCACGTCCGATCTCGCGGCCGCGCGGGCCGCATTCGTCACCGCGCACCGGCAGATCTACGGGTACGTCCTGGAAGGGGAGCCGGTCGAGATCCGTTCCCTGCGGCTGGCGGTGATCGGACGCACGGTCCCACCGCAGTTCCCGGTGCTCGACATGGCGACATCGCCGGCCGAAGCAGCCCTGAAAGGCGCGCGGGACGCCTGGTTCGACAATGCCTTCCGCGAAATCGCGGTGTATGACGGCGCGCGCTTCCTGGGGGGCCATATCGTCGATGGGCCGGCCCTGGTCGAACATGCGACGACCACCGTCAAAATTGCGCCCGGCTGGCGCGCCTGCGTCGACGAGATCGGCAATTTGTTGATGTGGAGCCATGTGCAGACGCTCGACGAGGCCATTGCCCGGCTGCAGGAGCCAGGCCAAGATCAAGAGCGGCGGGGCTAAAGGAGCATGGGCACGTTCGCCAGATCAGCGTCGAATGGCTCCGATCTCGATCCGGTGCTGACTGCCATCATCCGCAACCGGCTGGCGGCGATCGCCGAGGAGATGGCGCAGACGCTTATGATGACGTCGCGCTCGAGCATTTTCGCGGAGGCGCGCGATTTCGTCACGGGGATCTGCGACGCGCGGGGTCGCCTGCTGGCGCAGAGCCGCTATTTCCCCGGCTTCGCCTGTGCGCTGCCCTATCTGATGCCCGCCGTCCTTGGCAAATATGAGGGGCAGCTCTCCGAGGGCGATGTCATCATCACCAACGACCCATATCAGGGGAATAGCCATCTGCCCGACATGAATGTGATGAAACCCGTCTTCGCGGGCGGCGAGCCGCGCTTCTGGGCTATCGCCAAGGGGCACATGGCCGACATCGGCGGTGCGGGGGTCGCGGGCTATGATCCGCAAGCGGAAACCGTCTGGGACGAGGGCGTCATCGTGCCGCCGTCGAAGCTTTACGTTCGGGGCGAATTGCAGGCCGATTTCCTGGCGTTGATCCTGAAGCAGCTCAAGCTGCCGGACATCGTGCGCGGCGACATCATGTGCGAGGTGGGTGGCGTCAATATCGGCGAACGCGGGCTGCTTGCACTGATGGGGCGCTATGGAAGGGAGACGGTCGAGCAGCATATCGAGGCCTATCTGGCTGCGTCAGAGCGGCATATGCGGGCCAAGATCGAAGCGATCCCGAATGGCGTCTATAGCGGCGAAAGAGCCATTGACGATGATGTCGCCAGCGGCGAGCCGCTAACCATCCGCGTGGACCTCACCGTCAACGGCGGCGAAGCGGTCTTCGATTTCAGCCGCAGCGACCCGCAAAGCCCGCGCTATATGAACTCCACCGATGCCTTCACGCGCTCCATGGCGACGCTCACCCTGTTCGCCACGCTGGAGCACGAGGAAAGCAATCACGGCTCGGTGCGGCCGATCAGCTTCGTCAACCCGCAAGGGCTTTGCACCAACGCCGCGTTCCCGGCCTCGACGGTGCTGGCCACCTGCTCAATGGCCGAATGCGTGCAGGAGGCGGTGCAACTGGCGCTCGCGCAAGCGGTGCCCGACAAGGTCGCGGCGCCGAGCACGAAACTGATTTTCCCGCTGATCGCCTATATCCATCCCGAAAAAAACCGGCTGGATGTTAATGTGGACTTCTTTTTCCGCTGCAATGCTTCCGGCGGGACGCTGGGCTTCGACGGCTGGGAACAGGGCGGTCCGGCGCAGGAAATGGGGATGGGACGCTGTCCCGACCCGGAGATCCACGAAATGACCCATCCGGTGCGCATCGAGCGCTTCGAGCAGGAAATCGACAGCGCCGGCGCGGGCGAATTTCGCGGCGGCAACGGCCATGTCTACCGGGTAAAGCATCTGGTGGCGAGCGAGAGGGCGACGGTGTTCGGCTCGGGCGTCAAGCCGCATGCGGCGCCGAGCGGTCTTTTCGGCGGCTGCACGCCGGAGCCGAGCAGCTTCCTGATAGAGCGGGCCGGCGGCGGGCGGGAGGCCATCCCTCTCAACAGCTTCTTTACTGTCGGCGCGGGCGATGTCATCGAACTGCGTGAAATGGGCGGACCTGGCTTCGGCGATCCGATGCGGCGCGATCCCGGACGCGTCGCGCGTGATGTGCGGGACGGTTATGTGTCCGCCGCGATGGCCCGCGATACTTACGGCGTCGGGCTGGATGCGGACGGCGCCGTCGATGAGGACGCCACGCGCCTGCTGCGCCGGGAGCCCGATGCGCAATGAGCGAGGCCAGTTACAACGCGGCGCCCGCACTGGCGGGGCGGCTCTTGCGCAATTGGGACCGTGCCGTCGTGCCGCTGATCTTCCTGGTGATGGTGCTCGCCTTCTTCGCCGCCGATCCGAATTATCTTTCCGCGACCAACATCATCAATGTGCTCAACCAGGTCTCGATCCTTGCGGTCGTGGCTGTCGGGGCGAGCGTGGTGATCTTTGCGGGCGGATTCGACCTCTCGGCGGGGGCGATCGTGGCGCTGTCCGGGGTCGTCGGCGCGCTCACCATGGAGCAGACCGGGAGCATTCCGCTCGCAGTCCTGGCGGGAATCGGGGCGGGACTGGCCGTAGGGTTGGTGAACGGCTTTGTCGTTGGCTATCTGAATGTCTCGCCGCTGATCGTGACGCTCGGCTCGCTCAACATCGCGCGCGGTCTGGCGCTGATCTTCTCCGGCGGCACCGCGATCTACAGCTTTCCGTCCTCATACACCAATTTCGGCACATCGCGGCTTCTTGGCCTGCCGACGCTGGCCATCATCGCGTTTCTGGTCTTCCTCGCCATGGCGCTGATCATCCGCTTTACCCCATTCGGCCTTTATCTCTACGCGGTCGGTGGCAATCCCCGGGCGGCAAAAATCTCCGGCATCGACGTGGCCGCGATGCGGATGATCGCCTTCGGCATTTCCGGCGCGACCTGCGGATTGGCGGGAATGCTGCTCGCGGCGCGCACCGGCGGCGGCGAGCCGGCGGCGGGGGTGCTCTATGAGCTGGAGGCGATCGCGGCGGTCATTCTGGGCGGTGCCGCGCTGCATGGCGGTGAGGGGCACCTCTGGCGCTCGATGATGGGTATCCTGCTGCTCGGCGCGCTTGGGAACGGCTTGAACATCATCGGTATACATCCCCATTGGAAGGGTGTAGCCATCGGCACAATACTTGTAAGCGCCGCCTCACTCGATGCAATCAAGAGACGAACGCAGTAATCATTTGATTATGAGTACAGGGAGACCATTATGAATAAGGGGACTTTCTTCGTTGCCGTCGCGGCTCTCGGGGCTTTGCTGACCCATGCGCCACTCGACGACGTAGCCGCGCAGGACAAAAAATTCAAGGTCGGTATTTCGCTGCCGGAATCGCAGAACCCATTTTATGTCGTCATGGGCAAATCGATCGTGAAGACCTTCGAGGCGAACGGCATCGAGCCGACGCTGCTGATGGCCAGCGCCGACGTCAACGAACAGGTGTCGCAGATCAACGATTTGATCGCCGCCAAGGTCGATGCGATCCTGGTTTCCCCCGCCAACACCGAAGGACCGGCGCCCGCGCTGAAAGCAGCGCACGACGCGGGCATTCCGCTATTCATGATCGCTCGCACGCTCGACCCGAAATATAAGGACCTCTGGAAGACCTATGTCGGCTTCGACTATGTCAAGGTCGGCCAGATGAAGGGCAAATGGGTGGTCGATAATCTGAAGCCCGGCAAGATCGCCATGCTAAACGGCCCCGCCGGCGCGCTGGTCAGCGTCAACATGGAAAAGGGCTTTAAGGACGTGGTGGAAAAGGCCGGCTTCCAGGTGGTGTGGGCGCAGAACTCGGTGCAGACCCGCGAAAACGGCCTGAAGCTGGCTGAAGACGCGCTTGTCTCCCAGCCCGATCTCGTCGCCATCTATGCCATGAACGACGATCTGGCGCTCGGTGCGGCGCAGGCGGTAAAGGCCGCCGACAAGACCGGCAAGGTGGCCACGCTCGGCATGAACGGCTCGCCGCCCGCGCTTGCGGCGGTCCACAATGGCGATCTCAGCATGACGATCCTGCTCGATCCGGTCGGTTGGGGAAAAAGCGCGGCGCAGATGGTCTCCGACTATCTGAAATCCGGCAAACAGCCGAGCGAACTCTTTGAGCCCTTCGTTCCTGAGGTGATCTCTCAGGCCAATGCCTATGAGAAGATCCCAGAGCCCTTGCGCGAAAAGCTGGGCGTGAAGCCGAGGAGCTGAGGCGTCGTGTCCATCGCGGCTTCAGGCATCATGGCCTTGGCCGATCCCGCCGCCGAGCCGCTTGTCTCGGCGCGCGGGCTGACCAAGACCTATGGCGCGGTCGAGGCACTGCGCGGCGTCAGCATTGATTTCCGCGCCGGCGAAATCCACGCGGTGGTCGGCGAAAACGGTGCTGGCAAATCGACGATGACGCGCCTGCTCGGCCGGGAAGAAGCGCCGGATGCGGGCGCTATTCTCATCGGCGGGCGCAAGACGTCGCTGCAAAGCCCGGCGGACGCGAGGCGGGCCGGGGTGGCACTCGTGCACCAGCAACCTCAGCTTGTCGAAACCTTGAGCGTGGCGGAAAACATCTGTCTCGAAAGCCCGCCGACGCGCCTGCTGGGCGGTGTCGTTCCCATTGTCGACCGGCGAGAAATGCTGCGCCGCGCGTCGGTCCAACTCGCGCCGTTCAATCTGGCAGGCAAAGCAGGCTTCGACCTGCGTGATTTGAGCGTCGCGGAACGCCAAATTGTCGAGATCAGCCGTGAACTTGCCAAACATGCACGGCTGCTCATTCTCGACGAGCCGACTTCGGCGCTGAGCGCCGAGGAAACGGAAACGCTGTTCGCGCATATCCGCTCGCTGCGTGAGCAGGGTGTCGCGATCGTTTTTATCTCGCACAATCTGGGCGAAGTGCTGGCCATCGCGGATCGCATCTCGGTTCTGCGCGACGGCAGGCTGGTTACCACGGCTCCGGCGCGCACGATGGACGCGGATATGCTTGCCCAACTCATCGTCGGGCGCGAGATGGCCGAGCCGGTGCTGGCGAAAGCGCGGCGAGATGCGGGTGGCGTGGTTCTTGAAGCCGGCGTTGGCGGCGGACGAATCGCCCTTCGCAGCGGGGAAATCCTCGGCATCCCCACCTATATCGGCTCGGCGGTCCGCGACCTGCTGGACCGCCTCAGCGGCCTGCATCGGACCGGCGCGGGCCGTCTTCGGTTCAAAGGCGCCGACATCGGCCGCAGCAGCATTGCGGCGCGGGTGCGGATGGGCCTGTGCTTCGTGCCCGGCGACAGCACCGCCGAAGGGCTGGTCCCCAAGTTGAGCGTCGAGGATAATATTCTGCTGCCGAGCCTTGCCCGTTTCACCCGGGCGGGCATCATCGATCGCCGCGCCGGCCGGCGGGCGGTAGGGGCGCTGGTCGAGAGCCTCGACGTCCGGCCGGCCGATCCGCTCGCGCCCGTTGAGCGCCTCTCGGGCGGCAACCGGCAGAAGGTTGCCATCGCCAAATGGCTGCTCGCTGGCGCCGACGTGCTGGTCATGGACGATCCGGCGCGCGGCGTCGATATCGGCGCCAAAGTCGAGCTTTACCGCGTCATCGCCGGGCACGCGCAAAAGGGCGGTGCGGTCGTGCTCGCATCCTCTGATCTGGATGAGTTGCTGGCGCTGTCCGATCGCGTTGTAGTGCTGCGCGGCGACGCTGTCATCGCGACATTTCAGGAGCGGCCGTTCAGCAAGGCGGATATCGTGCGAATGCTGGCGACACGTCCGGAACCCGCTCAGGCGGAAGGAGACGCATCATGAAACTGGCTGGAAAATGCGTCCTCGTCACCGGAGGCACGCGCGGCATCGGCAAGGCGCTGGTGCGAGAAGCTGGCGGCAGAAGGGGCGAACGTCGCATTCAGCTACGTCTCGAACGCCGAGCAAGCCGGCGAGATCGAGGCGGCGCTCGCCGGCAGTCCCGGCCGCGTCCTTGCGATGCGATCCGACGTGCGGGACCGCGCCGAGGTGGACGCTTTCGTGGCGCGGACGGCAGCCGAGTTCGGCCGCATCGACATCGCGGTCAACAACGCGCATCAGGCCTATGAAGGCCGCGCTTTCGCCGATGCCGGTTGGGAGGATTTTCAGCGCGAGATCGATACGCTGGTCAAGGGGCCGTTCAACGTCACGCAGGCCTGTCTGCCGCATATGAAGGCGCAAGGCGATGGCACCATCATCAATATCGGTTCGACCATGGCGCTGGCGCCGCGCGCCAGACACGCATTTTACGTGACGGCGAAATGCGCCCTGACGGGCATGACGCAAGCGATGGCGCTGGAACTTGGCCGCTTCGGCATTCGCGTCAATATGGTGACGCCGGGGCCGCTCGCGACGGATCACAATGCCGGCTATCCGGCGGAGGTGATGCAGCGCCTGAACGACGAAACCCCGCTGCATGGCCGCATCGCCACTGTTGTCGAAGTCGCCGATGCCATCATGTTGCTGTGCATGGATGAAGCCCGCGCCATAACGGGTGCCAACGTTCTCGCCTCGGCCGGTTTCGCGATCGCCTGACGGCAGGGCCGAGCTTGGCCCCGTACGAGTTCACCTTTTATCGCCGCAAGAGGGGCCACCGGACCGGCGGCTTGAACACCATGCCCACCTGCGCACCCGCCCGTATGAGCCTCATCGCGCTCGAAGGCATTCCGCTCATCGAGCCGGGCGACGATCTTTGCCGCATCATCGGCGACGCGCTTCGCCGCGCTGAGATCTCGCTTCAGAATGATGACATCCTGGTCGTCGCCCAAAAGGTCGTCTCGAAGGCCGAAGGCCGCATTGTCGAGCTTTCGACTATCGTCCCATCGCCTGCTGCCCTGAAATGTGCCCAAATGGTGAATAAGGATGCTCGCCACGTGGAGGTCGTGCTTCGGGAGAGTGAAGAAGTCCTGAAGCTGGCCGCCAATGCGCTGATCACCGTTCACAGGCTGGGGTTCGTCATGGCGAATGCGGGCGTCGATCAATCCAATGTCGACCAGGGCGGCACGCAGGATGGAACCGTGCTGTTGCTGCCGAAAGATCCCGATGGGAGTGCGGCGGCGCTGAAAGCCTCCATCGAGGCCGAGTGGGGCGTTAGAATCGGCGTGGTTATCAGCGACAGTTTCGGCCGTCCCTGGCGCAAGGGGGTGACCGGCGTGGCGCTCGGTGCGGCGGGGGTGCCTTCACTGCGCGATCTGGTGGGCGAGCCCGATCTGTTCGACCGCAAGCTGCGCGTCAGCGAGCACGCCGCCGCCGATGACATCGCCGCCGCGGCATCGCTGCTGATGGGCCAGGGCGCGGAGGGGCTGCCGGTGGTCCTTATTCGGGGGCTTCGCTATGACGCACCCGATCTTCCTGCCAGCGCGTTGCTTCGGTCCAAGCATCAGGATTTGTTCCGGTGACCGGGCCGGTCGCTGCATTTCCGCCTCGGCCGCGCCAGGTCGAGGCGACCGTGGTCGCGCTATGCGGCGGCGTCGGCGGCGCGAAGCTGGCGCATGGGCTGTATCAGGTGCTCCCACCCGGCGCACTGACGGTGGTCACCAACACCGGCGACGATTTCCAGCATCTTGGCCTGCATATTTCGCCCGATCTCGACACCGTGCTCTACACGCTGGGCGGCCGCGCCGACCAGGAGCGCGGCTGGGGCCGGGCGAACGAGACGTGGCACTTCATGAACGCGCTCGGCGAAATCGGCGGAGACCAGTGGTTCAATATCGGCGACCTCGATCTGGCCATGCATGTCGAGCGCACCTATTGGATGCAGTGGCGGCGCAAGCCGCTCTCGGCCTTTGCCGAGCATGTGGCGGCAAAATTCGGCATCGCCGCCCGCATCGCACCGATGACGGACGATATGGTGGCGACCTGGATCTCCACGGAAAAGGGCCTGATGCCGTTCCAGCATTATTTCGTCAAGGAGCGTTGCGAACCGGCCGTCACGGCAGTGCATTTCGAAGCGGCGGCCCATGCCTCCGTTCCGCCAGCGGTGCAAGACGCTTTACGCGATCCGCGTCTCCAGGCGATCGTCATCTGCCCTTCCAATCCGTATCTGAGCATTGACCCGATCCTCGCCATTCCCGGCATGCGCACGCTGATCGCGGAGGCGGGTCGTCCCGTGGTTGCCGTTTCGCCGATCATTGCAGGCGGCGCGGTGAAGGGGCCGGCCGCCAAGATCATGAATGAGCTTGCGATCCCGGTTTCGTGGACGTCTATCGCCAGCCATTACGCGGGCTTGGCGCAAGGGCTGCTGATCGATCAGGGCGATCATAAAGGCGATGAGGAATATCCCCTATTGGTTGAATCGACATCTATCGTCATGAAAACACTTGAAGAACGCCGCCGACTAGCGGACACTGTACTCAGCTTCGCTGGGCGCTTGCGGGCGGGAACGCTGGACGCAGGGGCGTCGTCGCAGGAGCCTTTTAATAGGATGTAACATGCGTCGAAACGGCTTCTATGCCGTAATCCCGGTCAAGTCATTCGCCTATGCGAAGCAGCGTCTGGCGCCTGTCCTGAGCAGCACCGAACGCGCTAAACTGGCCCGCCTCATGTTTCAAGATGTGCTCGAAGCGATAGGGCGTTGCCGCGCGTTGCGAGGCTGTCTGGTGGTCACCGCCGACAGGCAAGCGGCGGCACTCGCGCATGCCGCAGGTGCGCAAGTGCTTGACGAAATTAGTGATTTCGGATTTTCCGCTGCGGTGAGTTGCGCGGCCGCTTCGCTGCCGCCCGATGCGGGAATGATCGTCGTGCCGACGGATATTCCCCATATCAGCGAAGCGCTCATCGACCGGATTGCCGCCCTCACGCCATCGCCGGGGGTCGCGCTCGCACCCGCGACATCCGACGGCGGCACCAACATTCTGGCGATGCGCCCGGCTACATTGCTGTCACCACAATTCGGCCGGAGCAGCTTTGCGCGGCATCGGAACGCCGCATCGGCTGCGGGGCTCACGCCGGTCATCTGGCCTTCCGCCGAGGCCGGGCACGACCTGGACACGCCCGCCGATCTGCCGGGCTTTTTGGCTCTGCGTTCGGCGACCCGCGCGCATCGTTTTCTGGCGAGCCTCGATCTGCCGGGGCGTGCCGAGCGCGATCGGGGGCGTGATTTCGTGCTGGCGGCGCTATGACACGCGCGCTTCCGTTGGCGTCGTTACGGGACGGCTTCCGGCTCGGTGAGGCGGCCGCCGTCGGCCTCGCCGCCTGCAGCGATCTTGAGACTTTGATGAATGCCGCCGCCGTCCGGCGCGATCTCTCCCACGGCGACGCCATATCGTTTTCACCCAAGGCATTTATCCCGCTCACCAAATTGTGTCGCGACGTCTGCCACTATTGCGTGTTCGCGCAGCAGCCTCGCGCCGGCCAGCGCGCCTTCCTTACGATTGACCACGTTCTCGCCATCGCAGCTGCGGCCAAGGCGGCGGGCTGCCACGAAGCTTTGTTCACCCTGGGCGACAAACCGGAACTTCGCTACCGCGCGGCCCGTGATGAACTCGCGGAAATGGGCCACGAAACGACGCTGTCCTATCTTGCCGAAGCCGCCGAGGCGGTTCTGCGCGAAACGGGGCTGTTTCCGCATCTCAATGCGGGCGTTATGTCAGCCGGCGAGCTGGCGGCGCTGCGCAGGGTCTCGTTTTCGCAAGGGCTCATGCTGGAAACCGCATCTAAGCGGCTTGCGGAGAAAGGCGGCCCGCATTTCGGCTCACCGGACAAGGCGCCCGATATTCGCATTGCGGCGATCAGGGCGGCGGGCGAGGCGGCGGTCCCGTTCACCAGCGGCTTGCTCATCGGCATTGGCGAGACCCGCAGGGAGCGCATCGAAACGCTGCTGGCGCTGCGCGATCTGAACGATGAATACGGGCATATTCAGGAAATCATTATCCAGAATTTTGCCCCCAAGGCCGGGACGCGGATGGCGAACAGTCCTGCGCCCTCGCTGCAGGAGCATCTTTGGACGATAGCGGCGGCGCGGCTCATCTTCGATCCGGACATGAATATCCAGGCGCCGCCAAATCTCAGCGCCGGACGCCTTGGCGATCTGGTTCGTGCGGGGATCAACGATTGGGGCGGCGTTTCGCCCGTAACCCCCGATCATGTAAACCCCGAGGCGCCCTGGCCGCATTTCGAGACACTACGGCGGGAAACCGAGGCGGAGGGTAAACGCCTGGCGGCCCGGCTGCCGATTTACCCGCGTTACATCAGCGATATGGAGCGGTGGGTCGACCCGGGTCTGCGGCCCCAGCTGCTTCGCGGCATCGATGCGGAAGGATGGCCGCGCTCGGATGATTGGGCGCCGGGCGCCGTCACAGCCCTGCCCGCGGCGGACCTTGCCCATATCTGCAACGCTCCGGCACTGCGCCGCGACATCCACCACATCACGGGCAAGGCGGCGCTCGGCCGTGCTTTGACCGAGGCCGAAATCATAAGCCTGTTCGGCGCGCGCGGCGCGGATTTCTCGTCCGTCTGCGCGGCGGCGGACGAATTGCGACAAAGCGTGAACGGCAATCGTGCGACTTACGTCGTGACGCGGAATATCAACTACACCAATATCTGCGGACTGAGATGCCAATTCTGCGCCTTTGCCAAGGGCAAGACCGCCGAACATCTGCGCGGCAAGCCCTATGATCTGCCGCTCGGCGAAATCGGCCAGCGTGCACAGGAAGCGTGGCTGCGCGGGGCCACGGAAGTGTGCATGCAGGGCGGCATCCACCCGTCCTACAGCGGAGCGACCTACCTCGATATCCTCCGTACGGTGAAGGCCGTCGTGCCGGAGATGCATATCCATGCGTTCTCGCCGCTCGAAGTGCATCAGGGCGCGGCAACGCTGGGCATGCCGCTGGGCGACTATCTGGGCGCGCTCAAGGCGGCCGGCCTCGGCAGCTTGCCTGGCACCGCCGCCGAAATCCTCGACGATGAGGTGCGTGCCACACTGTGCCCCGACAAGATCGGCACCGCGCGCTGGCTGGAGGTGATGCGCGCCGCGCATGCCGCCGGATTGCGCTCGACCGCCACCATCATGTTCGGCCATATCGACCGGCATGAGCATTGGGCGCGCCACCTGTTGCGCATCAGGCGTTTGCAGCAGGAGACGGGCGGCTTCACCGAAATGGTGCCCTTGCCCTTCGTGCATATGGAGGCGCCGATCTACCTGAAAGGACGGGCGCGGCGCGGGCCGACATTCCGCGAAGCGGTGTTGATGCACGCCGTCAGCCGATTGGTGCTGCATTCGTTCATTTGGAACATCCAAGCTTCATGGGTGAAGATGGGTCCGGATGGCATGCGCGCCTGCCTGCAAGCCGGTGCAAACGACATGGGCGGGACATTGATGAACGAAACCATCACGCGATCCGCCGGAGCCGCGCACGGGCAGGAAATGACCCCGGACACGCTGACGGCGATCGGCCATTCGCTTGGCCGGGATGTCGTCCAGCGCGGCACGCTCTATCAGCAGGTGGGATACGTCAGCCGCAATGCGGATGCGGTCTATTGATTGAGGCATTCGGGAAAGGCCGGCATCCCTTCTCCCCGGATCGGACTCAAGCTTGTTCGATTTCCGCCGCGGCGCTTGCGGTGCCCAACCCGACGCGATAGAAGAGGCCCTCCGGAGAGGTGCTAGAGTGGTTGAATAGGCCGGTCTCGAAAACCGGAATACGCGCAAGCGTATCGAGGGTTCGAATCCCTCCCTCTCCGCCAGATGGCCCAAAGCGGGAAACGTCTTTTCCACATTACAATTGGTCACGATTGAAGCAGAGCAAGGCTTACCGGCTTGTCTGTCGCTATGGATGTCCCGCTCAATCCTAGAGCGTGATGACTGCGCAATGATTGTGATAAAACGCACTATACGCGGCTGTGCCATTGATATTCAACGCAATAATTTTCGTAAGACGCGAAAATCGCGTTTACCAATCGCTGGATATAACACTCGTGGCAACGAAGACGGCAACCCAAATCCTTGGCGCCCAGATCGACCTCGCTGGCGTGCACGCGATCCGGGCAATGATCTATTACGATCTGCTGTTTTTTTATCGCAGGCCCCCACGCGGGATTACGTCCGCGATGAAATGGACAGGTATTACGAGTTCTTCCGGTTCGATGAGCATGCCCACCTCACAACGCTGGTGATCTATTTGAACGGGCTGTTTGAGTCCAACAGCAAGTCACTAAATTTTACCAACATCCTGAAGGCGTACAAAAAAACGTATCCGCGAGCGGGCGTAAAGCGGATTGAATCCAAGCTCAGGACGAACCGCCGTTGGATAAAAAAGTTAATCCAATTGCGAAACGAGGCCATCGGGCACAAAAGCATGGCCGTTAGTTTCAACGATGCGTTCAGAATTGCAGACCTAAAATACACTAGAATAAGGAAGTTGATTGAGCTCGCTTTGGAGATCGTCAACACGCTTCTGCGGCAGCGAAAGCGCCCACAGCTCGTATTCTGGGAATATCATCTAAACCACGTTCGCCAGCTATTTACCGACCTGGGTAGCGTGCTACCGCCCGACCGGCGGAGCGCACTTGAGCCATATTTCTAATGATCAGGATAATATCGCTCAGACACTCTACCTGAGACAGATTCGCGTGTGGGACGCTATTCCAGCGTCGCGTCATAACCGGCATGAGAATACCTGAGCGCGAAGTGATGATCGCCAATAGAATGGTCCAGACCTTCAGCGCCTCGCGCTTCTCCATGACCACGGCGGAGTGAAATGCGACCGCCGCGGCGAGGAATCAGCGCGAAAGGCCGAGTTCGACAATCACAGCAGCTAAGCCTTTTGGCTATTTTGGCTGGGCGTTCGCTTCGGCTTCGCTGCCGCGCCACACGCCCTGCTTCTTCAAGCTATCCGCGACTTCGCGCGGCATGTATTTTTCATCGTGCTTTGCCAGCACCGTATCGGCGATGAAGCGGCCGGAGGAATCGAGCTTGCCTTCGGCGACGACACCCTGCCCTTCCCGGAAGAGGTCCGGCAGCAAGCCGCTATAGCTGACATTGACGGTGCGGCTGCTGCCATCTCCGATGACGAACTCCACATCCGTTCCGCCGAGGCGTTTCAGGCTGCCTTTGGAGACGAGGCCGCCCAGCCGGATACGCTGACCGGGTTGCAGACCCTGAGCCATCACATCACTCGGGCTATAGAAGAAGACGATCGAATCTTTGAGCGCCGAAAGCACGAGAAATGCGGCAAGGCCAAGAACCGCCAAACCTGCTGCAATGAAACTGGATCTGCGCTGTTTTCTTGTCATCGCTATCGACAGTCACTCCGTAGATGGTTTGCTCAGGAGTTCAACCCGAGGGATTTGGCCAAGCGCCCAATCTGCGCCAGCGCCTCTTGATTGCCGGCGAATTGGCCCTGCGCCCGTTTGAGCGCCCCGAGAGCATCGTCCCGGCGTCCGAGCACCGTATAGGCTCTCATCAGGTTAAGCCAGCCCTCCAGATCGGAGCCGTCCGTCTTCAGCCGTTCGGCAAGCCCAGAGACCATGCCGTTGATCATGGCCGCCTGGTTCGCATCCGCGGACGGCGCGCCGCCGAGACGTGCCTCGACGCCGGCCAGCCGCTGCTTGACCAGGGTTTCGACATTGGCAGCCAGGCCGCGCCCGATCAGCGTCTTGTAGCCTTGCGCAGCTTCGGCGAGTTTACCGTCTTGCTCCTGCGCGATGGCAAGCCAAAATGCCGCACGCGCATTCGATGGGTCTTGCGGCTGCGCCTTCCCAAATGCGGCGCGCGCCGCATCGCTGACATTTCCGTCATTCGCGAAGGCCAGCGCTTCGCCCAGATCGCCGAGCCGCTCCGGCGTTTCGCCAAGCAGTTCGATCGTCTTCTGGAATGCGGACGCCGCGTCGGCGTAGCGGCCGAGGCGCATATAGACAGGAGCGATGACGCTCCATCCGGCTCCGTCCTCCAGATGCGCCTGCAACCGCTCCTCGACGCCAGCCACAAGCCTCTCGATCGGAGGATTGCCGTCTTCCGCAACCCTGGCGGCCAGCGGCTGATCTCGCAGTTGGGGCGATCCATAGATGAGATAAACAGCCATCGTCACGGTCGCCAGCAGCGAAAGCATCACATAAGGCGCGAGGGGGGAGGCGGTCAGCTCGGGCCGGTCCCCGTCGCCGGCCGCCGAGGCGGCAAGAATCCTGCGGGATATTTCGATGCGAGCGGAGTTGTATTCCGCCTCTCCAAGAAGGTCCCGCGCTTGCTCATGCTCGATTTCCCGGAGTTGCTCCTTGTAGACGGCAAGATCGTGCGATGGCGCGCCGCCGCTGATATGCCGCCGCCAATAGGGCTGCACGATTGCAAGCGCGACAACGGCCGTCATGGCGGCGAAGGCTATCCACAGGAGCATCGGAAAACCGGCCCGGCTTTGGTTACCCTGGATATCAAGCTTGCCGGCACCCTAATCAAATCAAATCGCCCGCCCGGCGTTGCGGCAAAAAAATAAGGCGCCCGCCATGAGCGGACGCCTCGACGTAAGGATAGGGAAAGCGACTGTCAGCCAACGCTCTTCCAAGTGCCGTCATACTGGCGGCATGCCTTGCCGACCATCGTCTCGGGCCGGTCGTTGATGTAGACCGTATGCTCATATTCGCGGCATTCGAGGCCGGCGTTCCGGTAGGAGCGGCGCGTCTTGATGCGGCCGTAATGGCCCGACTTCTGATTGCGCCACTCCTCCTCATCGTCTTCTTCCAGGGCACGGTACTCGGCTTCGAGCGCATATCTGCGGTCGGCGTCGTCCATGTCCCTGCCGATCGAGCTGCCGATCAGGCCGCCGACCACCACGCCGCCTACGGTCGCCAGAGCGCGACCGGCACCGTGGCCGAACTGATTGCCGATGAGGCCGCCGGCGACAGCGCCGACAACCGTTCCGCCTTCCTGATTGCTGCCGGCCGGGCCGCAACTCCACAGCGGAAGCAAAAGCGCTCCGATCGCTAAAACCTTAGTGAGATTCATATTTTTCCCCGTAGTCGAAAAGCCGCCAGTCGGAAAGCCAGAGATCCCCATCCAATACACCCAGCGATAGCGAGGTAAAGACCTGCAATCTGGCTTTTTTGCGGCCACTCATGCCGCTGGCAACACCAGTTTTGCGCGAACTCCGCCGCTCGGCGCCCGCTGCAACACGAAGCTGCCATAGTACATCTCGGAAAGATCGGCAACGATGGAAAGCCCCAGGCCGGAGCCAGGCTTCGTTTCATCCAGGCGTTTGCCGCGCTGCACAACGCTTTCCAGCTCCGGCGGCGACAGGCCAGGCCCGTCATCGTCCACCAGCACCATGAGTTGCCTGGCGTTGGGGGCTCTCGCACCGGGCTGCATTTCGACGGAGATCGCGACCCTCTCATCGGCCCATTTGCAGGCATTATCGAGCAGATTGCCCACCATTTCCTGCAGGTCCTGCTTTTCGCCCCGGAATTTGGCATCGGGCGGACAGTCCACAACAAAGTTGAGATTGCGCTCGGAATAGATGCGCGCGAGCGTATTGGCGAGCGAGTTGACGGTTTCGCTGACATCCGTCACGCCGCCGACAACGCTGACCCGCGCGGCGATCTGGGCGCGTGCGAGATGGTGGGTGATATATTCGCGCATCAGCTCCGCCTGCCCGGCCACCTTCACCGCGAATTCGCCGTCCTTTTCGCGCGCCTCATTGGTGATGACGCTGAGCGGCGTCTTCAGCGCATGGGCGAGATTGCCGACATGGGTGCGCGCCCGGTCGATGATGGCCTGATTGGACTGGATGAGCGCGTTCAGCTCTTCCTGGAGCGGCTGGATTTCATCGGGCAGGCGCCCTTCCAGGCTCGACGCCTTGCCCGAGCGTATGGCGACCAGCTTCTCGCCGATGTCGCGCAGTGGGCGCAATCCGTAGCGGACCTGGAAGAAGGTTGCGATCAGCAGGCCCGCGGCCAGCATGCTGAAGGCCGTGACCAGCATCGCGGTGAAGGCGCTGACCTGGTCGGAGATCTCGGCTGCATCCCCCGCTACCGCATAGTCATAACGGCGCTGCTGCTCGTTCTGGATGATGGTGATTTCGCGCTCCAGCACCCTCAGCTTCTGGTCTTCGGGGCCGGCGAGATAGGCCCGGCGCAGTTCCGTCTCATCCGGCAGGGTGCCGGCCTCGCTCGGGAGTTTGAGCACTTCAGAGGCGAGCGAGACGGATTTGAACACTATGGGCGGCCCGCCCAGCGCCCTGATTTCCCAATACCAGCCCGAAGACGGCAAGCTGAACAGCGGTTCGCCGAGGCTGGCGGGCTCGGTGATGTCGATGCCCTGATAGGGGGAGGTGATGGCGATCAGATATTCCAGATACTGATTGAGCCGGGCGTCGAAGCTGCGTTCCACTGCGTCCCGATAGAGCGAAATCAGGACAGCGGCGGCGAAGGGAAGCACAAGCAGCGTCCAGATCGCCGAAGAGAAAAACAGACGCCGCGATAGGGAATTACGCCTGATGTTCAGGCGCATTGAGCCGATAGCCAAGTCCGCGCACCGTGAGGATCATATCCGCCGAAATCTTTTTCCGAAGCCGGCCCACGAAGACTTCAATCGTATTGGAATCGCGGTCGAAATCCTGCTCGTAAAGGTGCTCGACGAGTTCCAGCCGCGGTACGACGCGGCCCTGATGATGCATCAGATAGGCAAGCAGCCGATATTCCAGGGAGGTCAGCTTCACCGGCGCGCCATTGACGGTGACACGCGCCAGCTTCGTATCCAGGCGCAAGGGTCCGCATTCGATCTCGCTCTTGGCGAGGCCGGCGCTGCGGCGCAGAAGGGCGCGCACCCGCGCCAGCACTTCCTCGACATGGAACGGCTTGGCCACGTAATCATCGGCGCCTGCGTCGATGCCGGCGACCTTGTCGCTCCAGCGGTCGCGCGCGGTCAAAATCAGCACCGGCATGCGGCGATCGTCTCGGCGCCAGCTTTCGAGGACGCTGAGGCCGTCGAGCTTGGGCAGACCGAGATCCAGGATCACTGCGTCATAGGGCTCGGTATCGCCGAGGAAATGCCCCTCTTCGCCGTCGAACGCCGTATCCACGGCATAGCCCGCCTGGCTGAGCACGGAGACAAGCTGCCGGCTAAGATCCCGATCGTCCTCGACTACGAGAAGCCTCATCACCGTTGCTCCCGATGATTGAAAATCTCCGCCAAGTTTGTGCTACAAATCCATATGCAGAGCAATGTGCTTTTGCGGCATACCGCTAATTGACCCCGGTCGAAGCGGCGATCTGCACCCGGCGAACCTCGCCCTGCCCGGAAATGATGACGATCTGGAAATAGGCCGCGCCACCCTCGCCGCACAGAGCGATGCGTAATATTCTGACGTTGCCGAATTGCCTCCTGATCTCAACCTGAATGTCGCCGAAGGACTTATATTGCGTTGTTGTCCAGTTCGGCGCGCAAGTATCCTGCGCCGCTGCCGTGAAGGCTCCGGCAGGGCAGGCGGCCAATGCGGCCAACAGCAGTGTTTGCGCCAGATGTTTCATCGACCGAGCATTGTTTTCCGTCCGGCAAGGTTGCAGAGGAGCGCTGAATGCGTCATGAATGCGCTGCTGATGCCGCGCTCCGCCCGCATTGGCCTTACCGATAGAAAATGAAGGGGCCGAGCAGCGCCGTCGGCGTGCGGCTCCTGGCCCATTTCCTGATCGTGTCGTGCCGGTGGCAGGAAGTGGCTCCGTTGGTGGGGTCGTCGAGATCGCCTGCCCATACCAGACAGTTCACCGCATAGATACGGCACCATTCAGAATTCGAAAGATTGGCGCTCTCATGGCCGGACTGTTGCAATTCGGCCGCTTCCCAGAGCACTTCGCGGCAAACGCGAGCAAGGTCCGGCAGCACGGCGCGAGGCCTGGCGACGGAATTGAGCCGGTTTTTGATGACCCAGCTCAGCGAGGCGCTGACATCGTCGGGTTGCTCGCCGCCCAGCACGGCGATGGCGCGGGCGCAGAGGTCGATATCCTTGGGGAAGAAGCGCATCAACATGGCGGGACAAACAAGCTGAAATTTATCGAAAATTGCCCGACGGAGATTAATTTTCCGGAACTCTTTTGAGCATTTCCGGCTTGTCCGCCCCGCATAGGTAGTCTTGCGGATCGGCTAGCTGGAAAATGCGCTACTTGCCGCAAAGCGCATTGTACGCCGCATTGTGCTGGCGGATCTGCGCTGCCGTTGCGGCCGTATCGGCGCGGGAGTAGGTGATCGGCTCCATCGCCAGGCAGCTCGTATCAATCACGGAGATAGGGGTCGCTGTCTGGCAGGCCGCGAGTGTCAAGGTCGCGGCGAGCATCGCGAGCTTTGCGCACACGGTCGGTTTGCTCCTTCAGGGATTGCGCCGCAGCCTTGTCCTCGCCGGCCTGGATCGCGCGGCGCTCGGCCAGAAACGCGACAAACCGGTCGAGAAACCCGGCCACGGCGGAGATAAGCCTGGCGACGGTCAGGATCGTGCTCATTTTGCCGCGTCGGCAGAGGCAGCGGGCTTCTCACGCACGAAGATCGCGACAACGCCAGCCAACGCCGCGACAGCGCCCATGATGGTGTTCCAATCCTGCTCGGTCAGCCCAAGCAGGCCGAAGCCGGTCAGGAAGGCGGCGATGCCGGCATAGGTTGACGGCTCTTGCAGGCGCTTGATGATGAAATCCATGGGTAACCTCACAGGGTGGCAGGTTGATCGGCATTCGACGGCACGGCGAGCAGGGCGTGCGCGGCGGTATGGGTGGCCATCAGGCGGCGGGACCACCCAAGGCCGAAGGTCTTGAAGAGCTTCTGCAGCAGTCCATAGCTCAGCATCCGCCGCGCCATGAATTCAGCGAGCAGCGCTTCGGGCGAAGCCTTATTGACGGCGGCAAGCGTTGCCGGACCGATCTTGCCGTCAGCGGTCACGCCGGCCGCCTGCTGCAGGAAGCGCGCGGCGCGCCTGACACCTTGATTGACCGCGCAGTCGAAGGCGGCGAGATCGATCCCGGGAGGCAGCGAACCGCAGCAGGTTTGCTCCCAGTAATTCTTCTCGTAGATCGCGGCGGCTTCCATCCGCGTCAGCGCGCGGACATCGTCTTTCGAGACCGTCCGGCCGCGATAGATCTGCAGTTCGGCCAGCGTGATGCCGAGATTGGTGGCGCCGCCCGGATCGAGCGGGTGGTCCGAATAGCCGCCCTCGAACAGGAGGACATGCGCAAGCGCGGCGGGGAAGGTCTTCTGCATGGGGATGTCCCGTGAATGTGCGGGGGAGGCGGCGGTCAGCGGCGCTTCGAGCGCCGGTGTTCGCGCCACAAATGGCGGAGCCGGAGCAGTCCGAAGACCAGTCCGACAAGCAGGCTCGCCGTTGTCAGGAACTGATTGAGCTGGGCGAGCCAGGACGCCCAGGCCGGCGCGGAAACCAGGCTTCCCGCCAGCAGAGCGTCGGAGGCATTCTGAGAACCGGTGGGCGATTGCATGGGCTTTGGGTCTCGGTGTTGCGGCGTCGGCAGCGATGGGGCCCGGCTCGGCCTGCCGGCCGTCCGGAACGACGCGTAGGTAGTGAGAAAGACTGCGATCCCCCCACTTCATGGTCGCCCCGGCCCTTTGGCGCCGGATGTGATCCCGTTGCTTCATCGTCTCCCCGGCCCTTTCGAGCCGGGGCCTAATGCCATCGGCTTCGGGCGGGAATTTGCGTGGAGTGATCGTGGCGTGGCTTGGCGTGCGGCCGTACCAGAGGACGGAGGCGCGGAATTTCAGCTGACGACCGACCGCGTATCGCACCGGAGCCAGTTCGCGCCGTCCGAAAAGGCCACGACCGCGCCGCCGCTTGCGTCACTGACATGGGCAAGCGCGCCCGCGCCCGCCGTCGAGGCGCCCGGCAGGCCGCCCACGGTGAAGGACGGCACGCGCGGGACGCCGCCCGCAGCGGCGACAAGGGTCAGGCCGGTGTCGAACACCGATCCGTCGGCTGAGGTCTTGAAGGTGAAATCGTCATTGCCGAGGCAGCCGATCTCGGCCCGGCCGGAATAGCCGGTCTGAAACAGGAAGCCGGCCGCCGCGCCGCTGGTGTTCTTGTTCAGCTTCACCTGCACGCCGCTGCCCGCGTGGTTGAACAGCACCGCGCCCGACGCCACGGCCAGTTTGTTCGTCGCGTCCGCCGTGGTGTTGACGCCCATGAGCGCGGCGTTCTGCGTCGCGGCGCCTGTCCAGCTTGCGCCGTCGAAGACCAGCAGAATGTCCTCGTCGGCGATCCAGGCGAGCCAGCCCTCCTTGGGCGCATAAAAACCCCAAGCGCCATCCTGCCAGGCGGCGATGGTGCCGTCCTTGCCCGCCCATGCGCCCGTCGCCGAAGCGGCGACCAGATAGCGCTCGCCATCGGCCGGAGAGCCGGGCGGCACGGCGAGGTCGCGGTCGAGCACCGAGAGCATCACCACCGCATCGAGCACTTGCAGTGCCGCATTATGCGTGACGTGCTTTTGCGCCTGCGCCGCTTCGATGAACGGCATGCGTCAGATGTGTGCTGTTGGCCATGGCAGCCGCGCCCCTATCGCTTGACGCATTCCGGGTAGCGGATCGGCGTGCCGCGCGGAACGCCGCAATTGTTCCACACGCGCGCCGCGCGCTCGGTCGCGCCCAGCAGACCTTTCGCCAGCTCGCGTTCCGGGACGCCGGTCTGCCTCGAGATCTGGTCGATGGGCTTGCCGGCGTGCCACAGCTCGATGATCTTGTTCCAATGTTTGGTGTTCATTACACGAAAACCTCTCTTGCTTGCCCGCGCCCGTAAGATGCGCCGAGCTGATAAACGCGCACCAGGTAACTGGCTTGCGGCGAGCCGAAATCGGCCGTTTGCTGCGCGGTGGTGTAGGTGACCGATGGCGTTGAGGCCGCGAGAGTGCGCACCACGTCGGCGCCATTCAGGATGTCGATCTCGTAGCGTTCCGCCTCTTCGCCCAGCGGCACGTCCGGCTGTTCCCAGCCATCGCCGCCGAGCCGCGTGCGCCTGATCCAGGCGATCAGCAAACCGCCGGTCACCTGTTCGGCGGTCACATGCACGGGCGAGAACGGCCGCAGCCCGACGCCGTTAAAGACGGGCGTCGCGCTTCGATAGGAGGGGTCGCCGATATCGTAGGGTGCGGGGCCGTATTTCCAGTTGAAGGCGAGGCCCACATCGGCTTGCGTCATGTCGACCTGTCGCAGCGCGGCGTCGAGCACCACGAAGCGAGCGCCGGCCGCCACCGGATCGCGCATCGCGGCCTCGGTTCCGGCCTGGCCGCGCAGCAGTCCGGATAGATCGTAGACGCCAGGCGAAACCAGCGCGGCGGTGCTGAACTGGATCACCTCCCATTCGCCATCGGCATTCTCGACCGCCGCGATATTCGCGCCGCCGAGCACCAAGAGCGCATCGGCGGACGCCAGCGCGCCATTCGCCATCGATACGCGCAGCACATTGCCGGCGTCCCAGCGCGAGGTCGGGCCGGAATAGAACGCCGTCACCGTCTCGCCGACTTTCGCGGGCGTGGCGGCCAGCGCCTTCAGCGTGTAGCCGCTGGTCGTGGGCGAGCGGTAGAACGCCACCCCGCCCGGCCAGGGCGAACCGAAGGCGGCGACCGTGCCGGCATAAGGCACCTCGTCGCCGCGTATCAGCGGCAGGTCGAGGAAGACGCCGAGCTGCGCGCCATAGGCCGTCGGCGTCGCCGCGACCGGCTGCCGCGAGGGTGCGGCGAAGGCGTCGTAGAGCTGCGGCTCGATCGACATCGCCTCGGCCTCGATCGCCTGCCCGACGGAAAGGCCGGTGAGCCGCAAGGGAAAGCTGCGGCCATTGGCGCTCAGCGTCACCAGATCGGAGGCATCGAGCGCGAGCCGCGAAGGCGGCAGGCTGAACCGTCCGCGCTCTCGCGAGGCCCATGGCTCCTGCACCATCGTCTCGGCGATGCCGCGCGCCTTGGCGTAGGTGGTGACGATGGGCAGCCGCGCCGCTGGCGATGCGGGCCGCGCCGCCGGAGATGCGGCGGCCCTCGGCGCTCGCCTGTTCATAGTCGCGCTCACCATCGATGAATGTCACCTTGGCGGCGCGGGGCAGGTCGCTTTCCTGGGCGCGGGTCAGCTCGTAACGCGGCGCCTCGGGCGAGGTCTCCACCAGATCGTCCGGCGTCAGGCTGGCGAGGCTGCCGGCGCGCCCGCGATGGGCGAAGCGCACTTGGCCCTGCGCCTCGAAACTGTCGAAGAAGAACGCCGTCTTCCAGCGGTTGCAGCGCGTCGCGGGCCGACATCACCCGGTCGATCACATAGCCCGCCATCGATCCGGCGAGCTGGCCGGCGTCGAATTCGGCAAAGCCGTAATCGGCCATGATCGTGATGACCGCCTCGGCGAGCGGCGCATCGGCGACGCGGCCCGTCAGCCAATGGCCAAGCTGCCAATTGTCGCCGTCGCTCCAGATGGTGCGCAGCGCCGGGAACGCCGGATAGGGGCGCGCGTCCCAGGTGTAGAGCATGATCCGGCTGGCATCGACCATGCGGCCCGCATAGACGCCGCTGGCCGGGTTCTGCGTCTCGTGCGAAATCGGGGTGAGCGGCATCGTACCATTCGAGCAACGCGCGCAAATGCCGCCGCTGGATCAGGTCGTCGCGCACGCCCCGGCTGAAATAGGGGAAGACGCTTTCGGAGCTTTTCGGGTCGTGGAAGACATTCGGCTGGTTCGATCCCTTGTCGATGGCCGGACAGCCTAGCTCGGTGAACCAGACCGGCTTGCCTTCCGGCGTCCAGGCCGTGGGCTGCCGCTTTCCGTACCGCCGGGCCGATCATAATGCGGGTTCGACCACCAGGATCGCAGGTCCTTATAGCGGAACACCCAGGGCTTGCCCGCGCCGTCCGTGATCGGCGTGCGCGTCTGGCTGGCGCGGTCGGCGTCGCTGGCATAGTACCAGTCGTAGCCCTTCGCCGCCTTCGATGTTGCCCTTCAGATAGCCCAGATCGTGGATGAAGCGCGTGCCCGACTGGTAGTCCAGATGCGTGGTGCCGTCGCGCCAATCCGACAGGGGCCAGTAATTGTCGATGGCGACCGCGTCGATATTGGCGTCGGCCCAGAGCGGGTCTAGGTGGAAATACACATCACCCGAGCCGTCGCCGGGCTGGTGGCCGAAATATTCGCTCCAGTCGGCGGCATAGGTAAGTTTCGCGTCGGGCAGCAGGAGCTTCACCTGCGCCGCCAGCGCGATCAGCTTCGCGACGAACGGATAGGTGCCGGCGCTGTCGCGGACCCAGCCGAGGCCGCGCATCTCCGAGCCGATGATGAAAGCGTCGGCGCCGCCCGCTGCTTTCGCCAGCGCCGCATTGTGCAGCACGAAGCGCGAGTAGCTCCATTCGTCAGGGCCGGTATAGGTGACGGTTTCGCCTGCAACGGAGAAGTCGGCGGCCGTCGCGGTGCCGTAAAACGCATCGATCTGCGCTGCCGCCGCGCCCGGTCTGATCGGGGGTGCCGATCTCGCCCGGTGCCGGGTCGCAGGTGATGCCGCCCGCGCCAGGGGAAAGCGGGCTGATCGCCTGCGCCGCTATAAGGGTCGGTGAGGCCGTTCGCCGCCGGGATGTCCATCAGCATGAACGGCGTGAGGATCACTTCGAAGCCGCGCGTCTTCAGATCCTGGATGGCCGCGATCACCGTCTGGTCGGCGGGCGTGCCGCCATAGGCCGGGCGCACGCCCACCAGCGAGACCGCATCGGCCGAGGCACGGTTCAGCCCGGCCACCTCCCAGGCAATCGGGGTGGTGCCGGTGCCCTTGTCGTGGGTATCGACCTTCGGCTTGATCTCGCATTCGGCACACCGCAAATCCGAGCCGAACCAGGCAACGAACAGCGAAACCGCGCCGCAATTTTGCGCCGTCTGCTCAAGCTGATCGACCGAAACCGCCCAATCCGAGGGGCCTAGCGTCGTATGCCGGTTCTCCGAATAGGTGGTGCCGCTGCCCGCATCGACGCGCACTTCGGCCGGGTGATAGGAAAACTCGCCCGCCGCCGGGATCATGGTGACGCCATGGATCTGGCTCTCGAAGCTGTCGACGGCGCGGAATACCTCGAAGTTCAACTGCGGAATGCGGTTGCCGAAATCCTCCAGCGGCAGCCGCTCGAACACGATGTAGGCCAGCCCGCGATAGGCCGGCGCGTTGCTCGGCGCCCTCCTTCGCCTCGATAAGGCTGTCGGGAGCTGCGTTTCGCTGCCGGGATAGAAACGGTAGGTGTAATCCGACAGGGTAATCTCGTCGCCATCCGCCCACACCCGCCCGAGCCGGGTCACCTCGCCCTCGCAGAGCGCGACGGCGAAATTGGCGAAGTAGCGGTAATTGGTCGCGGACGAGCCCCGGCCGGCATTCAGCCCCTTGCCGCCGCCGCCCGCTTCGGAGCTGGTCGTCTCCTCCTCGAAATTGGTGGCCCAGATGATCTGTCCGCCCAGCCGCGCGCGGCCGTAGAGCCGGGCGATATCGGTGCCCTCGGTCGAGGCGGTCACGGTGAGATCGGCGAGACGCGGCCCATCGCGGACAGTGTCCTGCCCGGTCGCCCCGAACAGCGCCTGATCGATATAGGCGCCTGCCAGCGTGCCTGCCGCCCTGCCGATCGCCGCGCCGGTCAATGTCGCGCCGAGAAACGAAAAACCAGCCGGGAGCAGAGCCGATCCGGCCGCCGCTCCGACCGCCGAAAGTGCCAATGTCGCCATGACGGTACGCCTCTACATCTCGATCTATTCGGTTGCGCGAATATGTTTTTAGGAATTACGGCAAGCTTGGCGTAACGGGTTCTATGGGCAAATACTGACTAAGACGGCAGGCCAATTCCGCTTCGCTCGCACCCGATTAAAGGCCGATTGAAAGGCCGAGATCGAGCCGGGTCCGCGCACCGGGCGTGTCGGCTTCGCCGGGCAGCGCGGCCGAACGTCCGATGAGATGCAGCGTTGCTTTTGCCGCAGGAAGCCGCCGGAGCGCCAACGGGCGGGCCACGGCTCCGGCGACCGAGAACCCGCCCGCGTCGGCACCAAGAGCGAGCGCCGGCGACTGGAACCCCGCCGCCTGCCCGGAAATGCCGACGCCGCCGAAGCCGATGACGGAACGGCGCGCCGCTGCGAAACCGACCGCCTCGCCGACAAGCGCAATCGCGGCAGTCCCCGCGGAAATCGCCCACCTATATGTCAGCACAACCGGCTGGCCGCCGACCGAGACACCGCCATTGGCCGCAGGCATGCGGCGCATGACGAGCGGACGAGCGCTCTGCCCATCGCGAGTAACCGCTCCCGCGCTTGCCACGAGGCTGTAGGCTGTGCCGCTTCCTGCCTGCTGCACTGCGGAGGCGGTCAGAATCGGCTGATAAGCCCAGCTCATCTATATTTGTCCTATCGCTTCGCTGCTTGAGGAGGTGCCGCCCACCTTAGGCAACCTTGCTAATCCGCCAGTTGATCGTCCGGTCGGTCCCCGCAACCTTGATCAGCGTCATATCCCACCCGGCCCCCAGGATCAGCGACGGGCTGACCCAGAGCGGATTGCCTTGCGCGCCGGAGAATTCCGCCGTGTAGACCTTGCGCTGCGTGTCGCCGGTGCGGCATTTCTCGTAGACGGCGAAGCGGAAGGTGTCGCCGGTGGCCATGGCGTTCAGATCCAGCATCGCCGCATAGACGCCGCGCCGTGGTGTTGGTCGCGATGGTCGGACGAGCCGTTGTTCAGCGACCATTCGGTGGTGGATAGCGATGTTTTCGAGCCGGTGACGGCCTCGACGGTGATGGTCATTTTTTCTCCTGTCGCCGCGCCTCCGCGCGGCTGTTTGCCCAGCTAGGCGCTGGGCCCCGGCTGCCACGAACTCAAGCCATGCGCGTGCCACCCGGGGCCCGCAAGCGGGCCACCGGCCCGAGCGGAGGCGAGGGCCACAAAACAAAAACCCGGATGCGCGGCTCCAGGAATTAGTGAACCGCCCAAGCGGCGATGGAGAGAGCTTGCACCGTTACGCCGCATTTGCCGCGTGCCTGCAATTGGGTTCCGGCGGCGAGGCGCTTGAAGATCGGGCCTTGCGGTATCCAGACGCCGCATCTGGACGAATTGAGCGTGCGGTACATCGGGCCGCCAATGGCGAAGCCGTTCGCCCCGAACTCGTAAGTATAGGTCTTCGAACTCCACGAGGCCGAGCTGTGAACGCCGCCGATGCCGAACTGAATTGCGCTGCAATCCGCCGTCAGCGTCGAGCCGAAATCCGCCCATGATGAGAAGCTGGAGCTGGATGACGCTCCGCTATGCGTCGTGCCCTGCGAATTGGATGGATCGATGCCGATCGCCGTCACCCGCTGGCCGCACCACCAGGAAGCCGGATTGCGATTGCCGCCCTTGGCGATAATCCCGATATTGAGCACCGGCGCGGTGGACGTTCCCGCGCTCCTGATCCGCGCCCCAAGGGTTGCCCCTGCCGGTATCCAAAGCGGGAAATCATAAACTCCGCCCGGCCCGGCGACGCTTGAACCGCTCTGGCTCATCAGATTGACCCCGCCGACCATCAGCGAGGGGATCAGCGTCGACCAGCTCGTTCCACCGGCAGGATCGACCAGCAGGTCCATCAGGCAATTGTTGTTTGCGGTCGCGCTGAAGGTGCCGGTGAGGATCAGCCGCAGATATTCGACATCATGGGCCAGCGCCGACAGGACGGCGGTATCGGAGCCGTCCGCATTGCTGGTGCCCGAAGTGACCGCGGTGCCGAAATTGAGGTAATCCGGGGAGGCCGGAAAATTGTCGGTGCAATAGGTCCAGGACGGGGCGTCCGGCATGATGAGGGACATTAAGCGACCTGCAAGACGCCGTTGGTTGCGTCAAAATCGACGGTGAGGCTTTCGCCGTCGGCCAGCGTGATCGAGGAGCCGTAATCCCACCAGCCGACCAGCGGATCGGCGGGCGATGTGGGGGTATCGTCGACGAGCACCACATAGCGGAACGGGCCGATGGAACCACCGGACGCGGTGATCGTCACATCATTGAGCACAAGCTTGTAGGTGCCGCTGGTTTGGCTGGACGAGGCAACCGTCGCGGCGACACCGCCGGTGGCATAGCCATTGCCATTGGAGATTTCGGTGAGGTCGGCCCGCACGGAATTGGCCGCGACGGGGGCGGTATTCGTCAATGCGATCTTCAGCGCATCGGTCTGAAAATTTATGACGCCTTCGGCCATATATTCGACGAAGGCGTTGAATTTATTGAAGCTTGCCATTTGCTCTACCTTTGCTGGTGAGGCTTTCGGGACCTAATTGCTTGCGCACGATTTTCAGGAGAACCGATCTCCATCCTCGCCTTCGCGGGGACATGCCTTTCCTGATCGTGCTCTAATAAAGCGCCCAGAGACTTGCGGCGCTGCCGCCGGTCTTCACGCGCCGCACGCCGATGGGATTGAAGCCTTGCTGAAGCGGCACGCCGCTCTGTTCGACGCCACTCGCATCGACGATGGTCGCGGTTCCGGCGGTGCCCACCAGCAGCGCGCGGCAGGTCCCGCCCGGCAGGTCGTTGTCGTCGTCGGGTGTGACCGGCTCGATATGCGAGGCGGGCGAGCTGAGGCCGCCGCTATGGCTGCTGAACGGGTTGGACATAGGGGTGCTCCTGATCGGGGAATCGGAAAGCGGCCGCGATGCGCCGCCGCCACCAGGGGGTGAGGTGAACTTCGCAGACCGGCGCGCCTTCGATCGCGTGGATGATTTTTGTTGGGGCGCCGCGGACACTTGCTTCGGAGCCCGCAAGCGGGCCAACAGCCGGGCGGATGCCCGGCGCACACAATCCCGCAGTGCTGGCCGGCGTGCCGTGGCACTCGCTTCGGGGCCTGCAAGCGGGCCAACAGCCGGGCGGATGCCCGGCGCACAAGAAACAATCCCGCAATGCTTGGCCATCGCGCCGGGCCGGAGGCGGAAAATCAGCACGTCGCCGGGTTCGGCCTCGCGCGGGTCCACGGCGATGAGATGGCGCGCGGCGCCTTCGATCATGGTTTCGCGCGACGCGGCTTCCGCCCAGTCGCGGCTGTAGGGCGGAGGCGTTTCGGCGGGCTGCCCGCAGGCTTCGGCATAGACGCCGCGCACGAGGCCGAGGCAGTCGCAGCCTACGCCTTTCAGCGAGGCCTGATGATGATAGGGCGTGCCCAGCCAGCCACGGGCCAGCGCGACGATGTCGGCTCGCATGGAATGATGCCTCAATGAGCGGGTGGGTAGTCAGGGGTTCATGCTGGCGCCGTCATTCGACGGATCGCCGGAGACAGGGTAGGCGAGCACATAGCTGTTGCCGGGCATGTGCGGGAAGCCGCGAAAATTGAGCGGATTGGCGAATTTCGCCTGGCAGGTCGCGAAGGTCTTGTCGCATCCCGCCGTGACGATAAAGCCGTCGCCGGGCGCGATGGCCGACGCCATGGAGCGCCACAGCTCGATCTCGGCCGCGCCGCCCGCACTGACGAAGCGCTTCACCTCCATCTGGCGATTGGCGTTGGCGCCGCCCGTCCAGGTGAGCAGCCCGCCGGCAAACCAGGTGTCTGCGAACGCGTCGAGACCGGAGGCGGTGAACAGATAGGCGCTGCTCGCGGCCAAGACGCTGCCAGCACCTTTGTAGGACGGGCTGTCGAGATCGACGCCGCAGCGCGCCTCGCCCAGCGTCGCATCGCAGGCATATTGATAGGTGCGGCCCTGTTGCTGGCCGAGTTCATGCGCCAGGCTGCGCAATTCGGCGGTGAAGCCCAATTCGCCGCGCTTCACTTCGCCGATGGAACCAGCCATCATCAGCAGCCGCTGCTCGGGTTCGGCCCAGTTGACGCGCCAGATTTCTATGCGCGCGCCGTCAAACAGCCCGCCCGCCAGATCGGCCTCGCCGAGCCGGTCGGAGCGCAGCGCTCCGGTTACGTCGAGGTTGTCGACCGAAAGACCTACGGACTGGCGCATATCCGACCCGGTGAAGCCGCTCGCGGCCTCGAAGGTGGTGGCGTCGAAAGCGATGTCGCGGTCATGATCGGTGAACCCATAGGCAGCGCCGTCGGTCCGCATCAGCCGCCAGCACCAGGCCAGCGTCGTCGCGCCCGATGACAGGTGGGCCTGCAGCCCGGCGGGAAGGGTTTTCATCTGTTAAAGGAAGACCTTTTGCTGGAATCGGCGCATCTGCGCCGATGAATGGCCCACTTAGCCGTAGGCCCCGGATGAGTTTTTGCTGGGAGCCGGGCATCCGCCCGGCACATGGCCCGCTCGCGGGCCCCGGGTGGCCACACCCAAACGCCGAGGTTGCCGCGAGCACAGCATTCGTGCCGGCCACCCGGGGGGTTTTTATCTTTGACGCCTCGCATCCGCGAGGCGTTAGAGCGGGATCACTCTTTTCGGAATCGGAAAGGGATTCCCAAGATGCCCGAACAGTGATTCATGATTCCCAGTGGAAAGGGGGCCAGTCATGAATGGTGCGTGCTTATTCCAACGATCTTCGTGAACGTGCTGCTTGACCAGTTCCCCGCAACTGAGTGTAAAAACTATCTGGTCAATGCGGGATATGCTTCCGTGTAAAGTGATCCCGCTCTAGGCCCACTTGCAGGCCCCGGTGCCCCACCCCGAGCACAGCATTCGTGGCGGCCACCCCGGGCCTACGGCTAAGTGGGCATATCATCGGCGCGGATGCGCCGATGCAAACAAAGACTCCCCGCAGATGCGAGGGCTCAAAAATAAAACCAAAAGCTCTACCGGTCCCGGTCTTCCCGATCGCCCCGGTCACCCCTGTCGTCGTCGTCGTCGTCATCTCTGTCGTCGTCTTCGGTGTCGGACAGCTTCTTCGCGAGATCCTGCAGGATCTTCGCGTCGGCGGCCATGTCGGAGGCAACATCCGAGAGGTCGTCAGCGCCGGTATAGCGAAGACCATATTTCTCCAAAATCTTGTCGCGCTGCTTTTCTGTGTTGTTGCGGCTGTCGGAACTCATTGTCGGATCTCCAGAATTGGGATGCTTGGGATACTGCCTGCGCTGAACTGATCGAGATTGACAGTCAAGCGATCAGTATCAAAACGCACAGGAACGTCAAACTCGAAACCTGCCGCGATCGCGGCGCCCGCGCCGGGAATGCTGCCCGTGTCGAATGTGATGATGCCCGTCCCATAATCCAGGAAATAGTCCGCGCCTTCGATCTTCAGCACGCCGTCCACTGCGAGCGTCACCGTTCCCGGCACCGGCTTGGTGATCTCGCGCAGCCAGGGCGCAAAGTTCGCGCCGTAGCGCTTGACCAGCCGGAATTCGGCGGTCGCGCCGTCGCCCGTGCCGATAGGCTGATCCTCCGCTGCCGGTACAGATGTGAAGAGGCAGCTTTTGTAGTCGGCGTGGTCCTTCCAGCGAAAGCCGTGCAGCCGTCCGCGCCGTTCCTCGAAGAAGGCGATCACCGCCTGCAGATCGTCGAACGACTTGACGCCGTAGCCCGCCTCATAATAGCGGCGGCTGTCGGCCCAGCGCTGATTGCGCTCCTCATAGCCCGAGCCGAGCACAACAATGTCGGTGCGCCGCTCCGGCCCGCCGCTCGCACCGAGCGAAATCGCGGTCGGGAAGCGGATGTCGTGAAATGACATGTTTTTATCCTTGAGCCGGGCATCCGCCCGGCATTGGCCCACTTAGCCGTGGGCCCCTGGTGGTCCCAACAAATGTTGTGCCCTCGGCAGTTTACTCGGCGTTTGGGGCGGGCACCCGGGGCCCGCAAGCGGGCCCATCATCGGCGCGGATGCGCCGATGCCAACAAAAACTCGCGGGCCAAACAACAAATCCCGTCACATATTCCGCTGCCCCCGGCTCACGGCGCGTGACAGCATCGCGGCGATCTGGCTTTCGGAGCGGCGGAAACCCTCGGCGTCGGGGGTCGAGATGTTCATGGTGACGGTCACGCCGCCGCCCGCGCCTTGGGTCCGTACGCCCAGCCGTCCGTCCGCGCCGCGTGCCAGCGGCATGATCGCTTCCGGACCGGCTTCGCCCGCGAGGCCCAGCCGCCCTCCGCCCATCGGAAAGGTCACCGGCGAGGCGACCACCCCGCCTTGCGCGAAGGGCGTCGGCATCGGCGTGCCGACCACGCCGCCTTTGGCGAACGGGCTGAGGCCGCCGGCGAGGCCGGCCAATCCGTTGCCGAGTGCCCCGGTCAGCGGCTGCAACGCCGAGCGCAGCGCCAACCGCGACAGGTCGAGCGCCAGCGATTTGAGCGTCTTGCCCAGACCCTCGCCGGAGAACACCGCGTCCGCGAACGCGCCGCTGATGCTCCGGCCGAAAGCGGTGCCGAGATGCTCCAGCTCGCGCAGCTTCTGCTTCGCGTCGCTGGTATCGGCGCCGACGCGCACGGAAAGGCTGGCGACCGTGTCAGTCATCTGGGTTCCTCTTATCGCTTAGCCTGGATCCGGCGAGGCTTAATGCTTTTTGCTTGGAGCCGGGCATCCGCCCGGCACATGGCCCGCTTGCGGGCCCCGGGAGACCGCCGCGAATGTTGTGCCGGTGGGTTTTTGTGCTGGGAGCCGGGCATCCACCCGGCACATAGGCCCGCTTGCGGGCCCCGGGTGGCCACCACAAACGCCGTGCCGACTGTTTGTTCAGCGCTTGGATCGGGCACCCGGGGCCCACGGCTAAGTGGGCCAATAAGCCCTGCGGACGCGGGGCGTCCAAGCAAAAAACTCACTGCGGATGCGCCGATGCAAACAAAAAATGGCAAAAACCAACCTTCACAAACTACGATCGGGAAAACGCTGCATCAGGGCGGCGAGGTCGTCGCGGGCCGGCGATGGGGCGAGCGCGCCAAGCCCGGCGGCGCCGCGTATGGCCAGCGCCAGCTCGCGCGGCGTCATCGACCAGAAGGCGGCGGGTGGCAGGCGCAGGATGCCGAGGCCGGCGGCGAGCGCGTCGTCCCAGGGAAAGGGCGTCAGCCCCGCTGGTGCGGCGCCTCGCCCTGCGGCTTTCCCGGCGCGACATCCTGTCCGCTGGCGGACGCGCCGAAGGTTGCGGTCAGCAGCCGCGCGACGATGTCGACGAACCCGGACGCGCCGCCATCGGCGTGCATCCGCGCCACATGCGCGTCGTCCGTGTCGAGGCCGCCGCCACGCAGACCGGCGCCGATAATTCGGATGGCGTCCCGCGCACTCAGCCTACCCGCTTCGAAGCGCGTCGCCAGTGCCAGCATGTCGTCGGCGCCGAACGCGTCTTCCAGCTCGGCGAGCGCACCCAGCGTAAGGCACAGCCGATGCGGCTCGCCGTCGAGCACCGCTTCGATTTCACCGCGATGGCGATTGACCATGGAAAGTGTGACTCTTTGTTTGACGCCTCGCATCCGCGAGGCTTTTATGGCGAGTTTTTGTTGGGAGCCGGGCATCCGCCCGGCACATGGCCCGCTTGCGGGCCCCGGGGTGCCTCACCCAAACGCCGAGTAAGTTGCCGCAAGTACAGCATTTGTGGGGAGCGCCCGGGGCCCACGGCTAAGTGGGCCAAATCATCGGCGCGGATGCGCCGATGCAAGCAAAGAGTCCTCGCGGATCCCTGGCTCCGGCAAGCAAGCCCTAAACCGCCGTGAAGCTCAGCGCGCCGGCGGATTCCAGCGCCAGCTCGAAGGTCAGCTCATTGTCGTGGCTGCCGGAATATTCCAGCGCGGTGATCTGGAACGCCCCTTCCACCGTGCCGAAATCGGGGATCGCCACCTGCCAGTCGCGGATCGTGCCGGTGAAGAAAGCGCCCCGCACCGCTTCGTCCGAGGCGGCGTCCTTGAAGATGCCGCTGCCCGCCAGCCGCGCCGTCTTGATGCCCGCCCCGGCGAGCAGTTCGCGCCACTCATCGGCGGAATTCAGCGTGGGTGACATCCACCGTCGCCGCGTTGAAAGCGAGGCTGCGGGTGCGTAGACCCGCGACGGTGGTGAAGCTGCCCGTGCCGGTGACGTCGATCTTCAGCAACAGGTCTTTGCCGCGTTGAGCCGCCATGAGATGTCTCCGAAAGTGTTGAGGGAGGTTTTTTGCTTAACGCCGGGGGGAGTCTTTGTGTGCATCGGCGCATCCGCGCCGATGATTGGCCCACTTAGCCGTGGGCCCCGGGTGGTCCCCACACCTGCCGTGCCTGCGGCAGCTTGCTCGGCGTCTGGGTCGGGCACCCGGGGCCCGCAAGCGGGCCTAAAGCCCCGCGGATGCGGGGCGCCCAGCAAAAAACGCGCCGATACCAGCAAAGACTCTATCAACCCACCGGCTCGGTCACCGCGCGGAATCGCAGCACGCCGTGATAGGTCTCGCCGTCGGGGTCGCGCTTCAGGTCGGAATATTGATGCGTCAGGTTGATCAGCCGGTGATCGTCGAGGCTGAGTTCGGCGCCGTCGAGCACCTCGCGCAGTGCGTCGGCGATCTCATAAGCCTCGCGCTTGCCCTCATAGCGCGACCATACATGCAGCATCAGCACATGCTCGGAGCCGCGCTCGGTGCCGGTGCTCCAGTCGCGCAGCTGCATCTGGTCAATGGCGACATAAGGGAACTCGGCGCTTTGCGGCACATGATCGTACAGCCGCTCGCCGCCGAGCAGCGCCAGGAGCGCGCCATCGGCGGCGAGAGCGGCATAGGCGGCCGCCTGCAAGTCCCAGCCAGGACTGGTCATGAAATGAAGGTTCCTTATACTGTAGCGGCGCATCCGCGCGTTTTTTGTTTTGGACGCCTCGCATCCGCGAGGCTTTTAGGCCCACTTGCGGGCCCCCGGGTGAAGCTTTTGCTGGAGCCGGGCATCCGCCCGGCACGTGGCCCGCTTGCAGGCCCCGGGTGGAGCTTTTGCCGGGAGCGGGTACCCAACCCAAACGCCGAGCAAGCTGCCGCGAGCACCGCCTTTATGGGGAGCACCCGGCCGCGAGCGCAGCATTTGTGGGAACCACCCGGGGCCCACGGCTAAGTGGGCCAATCATCGGCGCGGAGGCGCCGATGCAAGCAAAGACTCCCAAATACGCGCCAGGATGCCGGGGCGAGCGTCGTCGAGCGCGGGTTCGAGCCACGGTGTCGCGGGGCGCGCGCGGGTGCCGAATTCCAGGTACCAGCCCTGTGGCAGCGCTGTGCCGACGCTGACGCTCATGCCGTCGGCGGCAGGGACGATGGCGAGCGAATCGGCCAGGTCGCCATGCCGGCTCTCGGGCGGTTTGCCGTCCTGCAGATTGGCACGCGCGGCGCCGCGAATCTCTTCGGCGGAGGCGGCCAGCGCGTCGGCAAGCGCGGTCGCATCGGCGATGCCGGCAAATCCGGCCTGAAGGCTCGCAAGCCCTTCGACGCTGGCGCGAAATTTCATAGATCGCGCCGCTCGCATTGACAGGTGAGGAAACGCCGCCGCCCGTCATTGTCGAGCGCGGCGCGGATATCGAACGCTTCGGCGCCGCGCCGGAAGCGCATCGCCGGGACGACATCGTCGCGGTAGCGGATGACGATCCGGTAGGCCGCATGGCCCGTGACCCGATCGGCCGCCACGGCCTCGGCGCCGCCGATGGCTTCCACCGCGCCCCAAAGCTCAGCCACGCGGTCCCAGGAGGAAACCGCGCCACCGCCCCCATCCTCGGCGCGCGAGCGCGATTCCAGCGTCAGCCGGTGACGCAGCCGTCCGATGGGCGTGCTCACAGCTTCACCGCGCGGTAGGGGCCAAGCAGAGCGGCGATGCTTGACGGAACGGGGTCGGCGGTCTCGCCAAGCAGCACGGGCTCGCGCGCCTCATGCCAATGCGCCACCAGCAGCTTGACCGCGAGGCGCAGCGGCATCGGCACATCGTCAGGCGCGAGGCCGTAGCCGGCGGTGAAGGCGATCTCGATGCCGTTCGCTCCCCGCCCCGGCAGCGGCCAGCTCTGGCCGTCGCGCCGGCAGAGACGCGGACGGCGGGAGAATGCATCCACGTCGAACAGGGCCGGATCCAGGCTCATCGAGCTGCCGGTCGGCCCATAGAGCCGCACCGCGTCGATGCTGAGCAAGGGCGCGAGCGGCAGTCCCACATGCCCCCGATCCGGCCACCGGTCGAGAAACAGCGACCAGCTCTGGCTGATGAGCGCCACGTCGAGGCAGCGCTCGATATGAAGGCGGGCCGCGAGGATCAGGCTGGCGATCAGCGTGTCTTCCATATCGCCATCGACCCGGCAATGCGCCTTGGCTTCGGCAAGCGAAATCGGCTCGGCGGAGGGGCCGGCAGTGAGAATCAGGGCCATGGGGCATTCCCGGAAGGGGGCGCGGTTACGCGGTTTGGTGCTGCATCAATCGAGGGCCGCTATGGCGGCAGATGTGGAGGAAAGAGTTGAGCGCCGCGCCCGGAGGGGGGGCCGGGGACTTTCGCCCATCGGTCCTGAGACCGACGCGCGACGCTCGCGTCTTTGTCGAGGCCGCGGCGGGGGAGGACGCCACGGTCTCGGCCCTTGGCGGGCCATTGCGCTGGGGGGCAGCGCTGACTAGCGGGTTATGTATGTGTGCCGCCACCGGACGTGAATAGGGAAAGCAAAAAACTTTTGCTTGGCATAGGGTTGGGAATCTGCGTATCCGCGCGCCAAAGCACGCCGCCGCATGGCGGAGCAGGACGCTCATCCGTGGCGATCGCCGCAAAATGACCCAAACGGTTATCACCGCTTATCAATGGGCTACGCCGATAAGTTCGGCCCGGATACGCAGCGCGGCGCGCCCGGTCCCATTCGCCGGCGAACTGATTCGGTCGCAGCAAATTTCAACGAAACTGTGGCAACCGTGGCCGATTTGCATAAGCGCAACCACCTATGCCACCCGTTGAGACGGTGCGGCCCACTACCGGGACATCTTCACGCAGTGCCGAATTTCAGCAGCTTGATGGCGTTGAAATCCTGCACGCCGCCGCCGACGCGCTTGGTCGTGTAGAACAGCACATAAGGCTTGGCGGAGAACGGATCGCGCAGGATGCGGATGCCCAGCCGGTCGACCACCAGATAGCCGCGCCCGAAATCGCCGAAGGCGATGGAGAAGCTGTCGGCGCCGATCTCGGGCATGTCTTCGGTTTCAGCGATCGGGAAGGTCATCAGCGTCGCGCCCTGGCCTGCCTGGTCGCCAGGGCGCCAGATGTAATTGCCGTCGCCGTCCTTGATCTTGCGGATCTCGGCCTGGGTCGAACGGTTCATCACCCATTGCGCATTGGCGCGATAGGAGGATTTCAGCGCATAGACCAGATCGATCAGCGTGTCGGCCGGGTCGGTTGCGGGCAGATCGCCGGAGACGCCGGTGGTCAGATAGCCGATCTTGTCCCAGGCCCAGCTCGCCTCGGCGACCGTGGTGTAGCTGAGGAAGCCCTTCGGCTTGTTGGTGCCGTCGCCGGAAACGAACGCCGCGTTCTCCTGCTCGGCGAAGGCAATGCGGACCTCCTCGGCCACCCACTCGTCGATATTGACGGCGGCGTCTTCCAGCAGGGTCTGGGTCGCGGCCGGCATGGCGTAGAGTTCCATGGTCGGGAAGGCGAGTTCGGACAGCGTCGGCGAGTTGGTCTGGGCGCGGGTGCCGGTTTCGGCGACCCAGCCGGTCGCGGCGCCGGTGATGGCGAACGGCTTCTTGTAGCTGTTGCCGGACACCTGGCGGATGCCGGAAATGGCGCGGATCGGCGAGGCTTCGCGCAGCGCGCGCATCACGCCGGCCTCGATCTCCTCGGGCACCAGATAGCCCCCGTCGCTGCCGGAGCCGGCGGACAGCGCTTTTTCTTCCAGGCGGCGCAGATTGTGCGCTTCACCCCGGCGCATATAGGTGTCGAAGGCGCTCTTATGCTCGCTGACCGGAGCGCTTGAGACGCCGCCGCCACGCTGCGGCCGGGCGGCCTTCAGCAGCAGCTGGTCGACCGTGCCCTTATATTCGTCGAGCGCCCGGTTGATGCGGTCAAGCTTGTCCGTGGTCACCACATCGGCGGACATGCGGCGCTCGATGTCGCCCAGCCGCTGGTCGTTGGTTTCCTTGAACGCCTCGAAGGCCTGGAGCAATTCGCCGTAGATGTCGCCGATCTCGGATGCGGCGGGACGCGCGGCCTTGTTCTCCCAATCGTGGGCGTTGGCGGCGAACGGGAAGCGATCGCTGCCGGCGGGAGCGGTGAGGTCGGTCATTAAATCCTCATGGGTTGATGGCTCGTAGGTTCGCGCGGGGCGTAACAGATCGCCGACGCGTTCAGGAAGACCCCGCCCAGCCGCCTCTCGCTTGCCTCGCGCCGGAGAGCGCGCGCGGACAAGCGAGAGGCGATGGCAGCGGAGGCCGGACGCTCAGAGCCGGGAGGGGAGCGGCGAGCGTCTTTTGCGGCCGGGCGGGGGATCGGCCATGATCGCAACGTGGCCATGGCCGTCTATTGACTGACTCTCCGTCTACCTCCCGGGGCCTGGAGCGACGCTTGCCTGGTCGCGATCAGCAAGCATCGCTCCAAGCGGGCCAACGCATCGGCGCGGATGCGCCGATAAAGGCAAAAACATCGCGCCGGATTTGACGCTGCTGACGCGCGCGCCGGGCAGCATCGGGAAGGTGACGATGGAAATCTCCCACAGGTCGATCTCATAGAGGCGGCGCTGGCCGGTGCGGGCATCGCGCATCGCCTTACGGGCGCGGAAGCCGATCGAGAGGCCGTCCAGAGCCCCCGCGCGCATCAGCGCCAGGAGTTCGGCGGCGCGGGTGACCTCCTCGATCAGGCGGCCGCGCACATGCAGGCCCCGCGCGTCCTCGCGGATCTCGTCCCAGACTCCGACCGGCTGCGCCGGATCGTGCTGGAACAGCATGCGTACCTCATGCGTACCGCGCCGGGCGAGCGAGGCGCGGAAGGCGCCCGGCATCACCACGTCGCGGCCCTGATCCTCGACGCCGAACAGGCTCGCATAACCCTCGAAGGCGCCCTTGGCCTTGAGGCGAATATCGCGAAGCGGCGGCAACCGTTGGGTTCGCCCGCTGAATTCTGCCAGTGCGTTCACGTGCTTTTCCTATGGTCGGGCGGTGCGGCGAGGCGGGCGGGCGCGGGAGGCAAAGCTTTGCGTCAGGAGTGCCGCGCCGGCGGCTCGGCGATGAGGCCGATCAGCCGCGTCACGACTGGCAACAGCGCAAAGCGCGCCGGCACGGCGATGGCGGTGGCGATGCCCCAGGAGGCCGCGAAGCGCATCAGTGCGTCCGGGGCGATCCCGACGTTTTTCAGGGTCAGCGCGAGGGAGACGACACCCGTCAGCGCGGCCGTCAGCGTGGTCCCCGCGAGCGTCGCATGATAGTGGCTGGGCAAACGGCGCAGTTTCGGCATCGGAATGGCTCCTCCCATAGGCTTCAGATGTGTCTTGAAAGCTCTGCGGCTGGTGGCGGGCACGGGCGGATTGGCCAGCCAAGGGCCAGCCGCGATGCAGCGCCGAGTCAGCGCCCCCCATGGGACAACCACCACGTCGTCCCGGACGGCGTTTGCCGAGCCGGAACCCATCCGCATTTCCGCAAACGACGCTGCGGGACGCGGGGTGATTGGGTCCCGGCTCAGGGCCGGGACGACGTTTGTCCATGATGATGAGTTTGCGGCGTTGCCGACACGCTCGTCATTCCCGCGCGACGCTAAAATCGCTCAAGCTACTAAATCCGCTATCGAATACCGAGTTTCGCTCGCGCACGGACGACACTCAGGGCAGCTCACCTGCCCGGCTAAAGCCGTCACGCCATAACTGCGGGCACCGGACACTGCCCTGAGCCCAGGCGCATTACAGCGCGGCGTCGGCGCCGAGCGGGCCGAGCCCGACGGCGGCGCGCTTCTCGTCGATGGTGAGGAAATCGGCGCGCTGGACGCGGTCCCAGAGCGCGGCACGCTCAGCCCCGAGCGCCTCGATCCGGTCGAGCGCCGGACGCAGCTCCAGCCGCTCGCCGAAGCCGGGCGCCAGCCACATATTCAGCGCCTTCAGCGTGCGCCCCACCAGCGCCAGCACCGTCTGCCGCCAGAAAACTCGGTTGGCCTCGGCGTAATTGGCGTAGGTGTTGTCGCCGGGGATGCCGAGCAGCATCGGCGGCACGCCAAGCGCCAGCGCGATCTCGCGCGCCGCCACATGCTTTGCCTCGATGAAATCCATGTCCTTGGGCGATAGCGACATGGCCTTCCAGTCGAGCCCGCCTTCGAGCAGCAGCGGGCGTCCGGCATTCATCGCGCCCTGATAGTTGCTCTCCAGCTCCGATTTCAGCCGCGCGAACTGCTCCTCGGTGAGCTGGCCCTCGGCGGAGGTATAGACCAGCGCGCCGGATGGCCGGGCGGCATTGTCGAGCAGCGCCTTGTTCCAGCCGCTCGCCGAATTATGCAGATCGATCGCCGATGCGGCGGCCTCGATCGGGCTCATGCCGTAATAATCATTCGACGGGTTGAACAGCGCCATATGCAGAATGGGGCGCAGTCCGTCCTCGGGCGACTGGCGGAAGCGCGTGCTCACACCATTCGCGGTATAGTCATAAGCCTCGGGCCAGCCGTCGCCGCCCGGCACGATCTTCATCCTGTCGGGCCGCAACACATGCAGCTCACGCACGCCGCCCGCGACGCTGACCGCTTCCATATAGGCGTTGCCGGCGATCAAAAGATATCCGTACCAGTCCTCGAGCAGGTCCGGCCCGCAAGACGCCGCGTTCGGTGCGCTGAGCAGGTCGAGCAGCGGATGCGCGGCGATCTCGGCGTCGCCCTCATAGAGGCGCAGCGGCACCGACGCCGCCGCCTCCGCAATCATCCGCACCGCCCGGTACACGACCGGATTGCGCGCATAGCCCTCACGCGCGAAGGCGGCATAATCCTTGGGCGACCAGACCGGCTGGCCAGTGTGGTGCAGTGCGATGAGTGGGGCGGTGGCGGAGGCTTTTGTTGCGGGCGGGGCAGGCTGGCGGGCCGGCACGCTGAACAGCGCGGCCTTTAGGGCGCGGAGGGG
>CAWIDT010000012.1:0-246614 GCA_963834945.1 uncultured Alphaproteobacteria bacterium
GGTGGTCAGGGCAGCTTGCCTTGCCCGCTGGTCCCCGACGTCTTGCTCTTTCGGCTGGATCGTCAGTAGCAAAGCCAACCGGCCCAATTTACATTCCTGTGCCGCCACATGCGGCTTTGCGGTCAACGCACAAGGTGTTACGACCCGCGCGCAATATATGTGGGCGGTGGACGGTTCGGGGGAAGCCCAGCGTCTTCTCGTGAATGTGTCCTCGGGCGCCGATCACCTTGCGGGATTCCGGCGGAGGGAACTCCAGCCTGGGGGACTGGGCTGAGCGTTTGGTCGGCTTCTACGATAACCGGGTTGCCAAAGCCGCTGAGAAATCTCCTCCGCTCATAACGCTGTATCGCATGTTCTATGGAGTGCCGCGCCGCCCCCCACGGTTTCCGACTTTGCGTTGAGGACGGTGCAAGTAATCAGATTTGCTCGGGTGCTTTTCTCCACCACGTACGACGTTACGCTCATCCGAAGGTTATGCGCAAGAAAGGGTGAGCATTACATTCGTTTAATGCAAATGGCGGGGCGCTATTCCGAAGTGTTGGGCTGTGGCACTCCGCAAGGGTGCGCGGTGGGGCATTACAGCATTCCTAACAGCCCTCCTCTGAGCTACAAAGGCGCCGCAGCCCTCGACGCCCAGCATCTCAGCGAGCATCAATTCTTGCGCGAAAACTACGTTGCATGGTCTGGTTATATGCAACGGGTGGCGAGAATGATCCGTTTCTGGCTCAACAGGTTGATCAGGCAGCCTTTAGGGGAGATTTCGAGGAGGAAGATAGGCTGCTCGATACCGCGCCACCGCTCGCTATTTTTGCTCGTGACGACATGAAAAAGCTGGCCAGGCAAGACCCCCATCTCGCGTTGAATGCCCACTTCGCCTCAACCGGCTTCAATCCGGAGCTACCAGCGTCGGCGTGGTACGTCCTGCGAATGAATGAGGACCATTATTATGAGGTCACAGGCGAAGGCGAAAGTACCCTTCAGAAGGAGAATGTCAGCATCCAGCTTCGCTTTAGTGAGGAGAACTTCGATCTTGAAGATCCTGCTGACGTAGCCGGGCTATTCGCTGGCTTGCTATACAAAAAGTGTTTGGAAAGATGACCTCCGTCCATTCCGATGGGGGTACGGCCGCGCAAGGGGATGATGGTCGTCTCGTGAAGACGACAAATCACGGTTACGATAAGTTCGACCCGCTGATGGATTTGCTTGCGCCGTTTGCACAAAGTCCGGATTCGAGCGTAATTTGGGCCCATGCTGGGGGCGGGCGTTTCGCTAATTACGATCCGACCCTGAAGGGTATCCCGGCTTGGTTGGCCGATGCCGGGTACGGAGCTCAGGTACCTCATCAGATCCTCAAAATGGAAGAGGCGCGTCGTCTGGCCCCGGGGCTCAAATTTGATATTTCCTGGAACGACAACGGCGTGCAGTTCGCCACGAATCAAGATCTACGGCGCGGATTGATGAAGTTCATGCTACGGCATCCCGATGCCGTCCTGTTCGGCACCGATACGGTCAAGCCGGTAAATCGCTCACAATATCTGCAGAACCTGACCACACTAACCGACTTTTTCGTAGAGCTTGCGGCGATGGACCGTGGGGTTGCGCTTAACGTGCTGCGACGAAATTTCGAAACCATGGCCGACCAGGCATTCGAGAAAACTCTCGATGCGCCGACTTTGCGGAGTATGGCCAGCGAGTTGGACCAATTCGCTGACGGCCTGGAAAATCCTACCGATGTGTCGGTGCAGCGGCTTGCCGACCGAGTTGGCCCGCAGCATGCCTCTGCCGCCGCAGCTGACATACGGCTGCTGGCCAGCCAGCTCCGCCAGGATGCTCAAGACCTTGGCACTCGCGTCGTCCGTGGCCGGGACACCGCCCAGCTTATTCACAACGGGGTCACTGTGAATGGTCAGGATGGCCGGCCGATTACGATTACCATGGGCAGGAAACAGATGCGCCAAGTTGCCGAGGAGCTGTTCCATGGCATTGAATTTGAGTGGATTGCTGGCAAGTTCATCGCAGACGATCCCAGTCAACCGCTCGTAGAGCGGCAGGCCAAGGTGCGGTCAGGCGATATTGTTCCGGTGCTTCCGGCGAAAGCCGCAAAGTCAAAGACACCTGATCTTGTCAACCCGCAATCCGGGACAGGCGCGGGCGCGCCTTGGGTCGAGCAAACTGCGGCGCGCTGGATGGTTGTGTCCGACGCCACTGTTACTGCGACTGGCGGTGCGGCGGGTCTAATCCCGTTCGCGGGGCCTGCCGCTGGCCTGATCCGGATTGGACTGTATAGTCGTGGTTTGTATAGGCAGGAATTTTCTCGACGGCTTTGGGAATCCATCTTTGAGGACGGCCGAGGTAAAGGCGTGAGCTTGTTTGCGCATGAAATCGTGCGAGCGGGCCGCGCGATGCAAATTCCAAACGAGCGCCTAGCGAAATTCGTGGGCGCGATGACGCAAATGGACGTGGATGCGAGCTATATATACGAGAAAACGGCTGAATGGGCGCCCGCCAACGATCCGTTAGCCTATCACGCGATGATGGCGGTGATAGGTATTGGCCAGATTTCTGGCGATGGAGTGCTAGGCGTGCAAGCCTCCAGCCTTCTGCATCTCGACCCTCGCACGAGCAAGGGACGGCGGCATAATATTTACATAAGTACGTCGGCAGCGGCCAGTGCGACTGGCTCGGTGGCCACGACCGCAGCCACTGTAGCCGCCCTGCCTCCCGGCGCACCGCAAATCATTGCGGGTGTTATTGGCGGAACTGTCAGCCTGGCCGTGACCGGTACACAGGGAATTATGATATTACAGAAGATATGGGCCAATCGGTTCGGGCGCGGCAACATTAATCCAGAGTTGAACGATCGTTTCCGGTATCTCCAGGCCCGCCTTCTTACCGGTATTGAGACTGCTGGATTTGGCGGAGCTGGAAACAATGTCGTCGTTGGCGTTCTCTCCAGCGGTAATTTCGGCTTGGTTGGCGTTACGATGACCGGGGTCAACGTCGTCTTGGATTTGGGCGTCGCCTGGACAGCGGATAGGGCTCGTCGCATCGAGCGGGCGCGTGTGGATTTGGAAGGCGGAACGGATCCCAAGCCTTCTGCTAAGGCCGTTGAGAGACTACTTGAGGCCTTGGGCATGGACGCTACCGCATCAGGCGTATCGAACGCAAATCCGGCAGCTCTACGCGCATGGCTTGACGCTTTGGGCAAGGCATTGGACGAGTTGGGATGGTAAATCATCCATCGCTTCGCGCTCGTTCCTTCAATTCAAGAACGGACGCGATGCGCGAGTTGCTCGATATGGCAGAGCCCAAACTGGAAGCCGGTATCGGAATTTTGATTCTTTCGTCGTGGCTCGCAAGATGGCCGAGGTAGCGGCGCGCGATAGAGCGGACGCTGCAGGTTGAGTTCCCGGCCGCGCGAAGAAGGTGAGCGGTTATGAGCGTCGAGGGTTTACGAACCATCGTGAGTGCGTTCAGTCCGAAGGAAACGCTGGACAGGCTGGAGCGGGACGTCGCGGAACGGGGAATGACCGTCTCCGCGCGCATCGACCATGCAGGCGCTGCGGCAAAGGTCGGCATAGCGCTGCCACCGACGGAGCTTCTGATCTTCGGCAACGCCAAGGTTGGCACCCTGCTCATGCAATCCTCTCAGGCATCGGGAATCGATCTTCCTCTCAAGGTGCTTGCCTGGCAGGACGCATCCGGAGCTTGCTGGGTGTCCTACAACGAACCGGCATGGATCGGCGATCGGCATGAACTGGGAGATAATGTCCAGCCGGCGATTGCCATGATGAGTGCGACGCTGCGGCATGCGGTCAAGAAAGCGGCAGGACACGATCTCGAAGCATGACCGGACCTAAGCAGAGTTCGCAAAAGTGACCTTCCCGATTTTGCGAAAAAACTCTGCGAAAACAAAAGATTCTAAGCACGCAGTCGTTGGGCGCCTGCTGATTCCGGGCTGAATGCGCTCACGATTTCGAGATAAATCCGCCCGTCATTCCCAGGTGAAGCCGCCCACGATTCCGAACTACATCCGCCCGGCTTTTGAGGGGAGCGCCGGAGGCCTCTGCTGGTCCGATTAGGGTCCGTTCTTTTGCACGCCAAAGGAGCGACCCGATGCCGGCAGAGAGGATCACCATGCGCCAGGTGCGCGATACGCTTCTGGGATTAAATAGCTGGATTCATGCTGAGATCTGCGCAAGAACCTAAGTCGAGCATCCCATGAACGGTCAGACGCGGCGCGTTGCGTGTTGCCATCTGTTGTTGCAAGGTAATCGCTGGATGCCTGTAGGCATGAACAGAAAGCTTGGACCCAATGACCGTTGTTCACCGGGTGGTGCTGTAATCACCGCCTTCCTCTCTGCGGTTGTCGAGGGGGATACGATTGTTGGATGGATCAAAAATTCGGCGTTCATTGTTCGAGAAGTGCAACTCGATGGGCACTCTGGGCCACTCGATCTCAGTGCTGCCGCTCGGGCGCTGGGGGCTGATTACGCCGATATGATAGCGACCAGAGCGGGAGTGGTGGGCATCAGCGCTCTGATCGCAGAGCGCCGCATCCAGGAACAAAATACTGGACATCTTGCCTCGGAGTTACGCGAAGCAGCATTCGAGCGCGAGTCGGTGCAAATGCTTGACAAAATTCAAGGTCATCCGGTCTTCGGCGTTATACTCATCGATGACTGACAAAATATCTTGCTCTGCTTTACCGCCGCTGATCCGTTGCCGGATGTTATTCCACTCGACCGATCGCGGGATATGCATGTCGAACAGAAATTTCACCGGGTAATGTTTATCGTCGCGCGCATCGAATAGTGCAGCCAAATGCCGCTTCGCGAGGAATGGATTGGCGAGAGGCGGCGGGTGTGACTGTAATCCACGCGACAAGATCACATCTGGATTGTGCCCAATGCGGAGCGCAGGCGTGGGGCGGCGAAATCAAGGAAGCAGCGCATCTTGAGCGGTAAGACGCCTCGTCCGGCGTGAAGGAGGCTGACCGGCAAGGGCTCAGGCTCGAACGCGGCCAGAACGATGCGCAGCGCGTTACGGGCGAGCGCCGGCGCCGCTTGGTAGGAGAGAAGCCGCGTCAGCCAACGCCGACGATGGCGGCGTCAATGGCGGCCTCCACCGTCGTGACCGATCGGCGTGAGTGGATCGGCACCGCCATTGCGGGCGTCGCCTTCGACATCCTAAAAGACCAGGATTTGGCCGGCGACGTGAAATCATGGGTGACGCATGCCAGGCCAGAAACATCCTGCGGCGTCTTCGGAATGCCGTGCGCGGCAAGATAGGCCGGACTTGCGCATACGATCCGGCGCACCTCGCCCATGGGCGTCGCCGTCATGCCGCTATCCGGCAGCGCCCCGATCCGCACCGCCATGTCGATATGGTCGTCGATGAGGTGGACATTGCGGTCCGACAGCGCCAGCCGCACGTTGATTTCGGGATAGCGGACGAGAAAATCCGTCACCAGGGGCAGCACATGCCGCCGGCCGAAGACGATGGGCGCGGTCAGCACAAGATCGCCCTTGGGCGCGCTATATTCGCCCGCCGCCGCCCGCTCGGCACTGTCGACCTGGTCGAGAATCTGCTTGCTCGCGGCCAGATAGGCGGCGCCGGCATCGGTCAGCGTCAGCCGGCGCGTCGAGCGCGTCACGAGCTTCGTCCCGATATGCGTCTCCAGTTCGGAGATCTTCCGGCTCAAGGTCGGCAATGGCACACCAAGCTTGCGGCTGGCGGCGGACAAACTGCCGCCCTCGATGGCTTCGACCAGCATCGCCATGGCTTCGAGCCGATCCATTCGATCTTTCCGCGAATTGGTAGAGTGCCTTTCAAACATACAAGATTATGCGGAAAACCGAAAAGGCTTAACTCCGCTCGATTAACTCGCCGGAGGACTTCAATGGCATATGGGTTTCTCGACATTGCGAGCACGCCGAGCGCGAAGGCCGCACAGGACGCCAATGGCGCCAGCGGCTTATGGGCTGATTTCAAAGGCGGCCGCGCCTTCGATCGCTTCACCGAGGCCGAAGAGGCGTTCATCGCGGCGCGCGACAGCTTCTATATCGCCACGGTGTCCGAAAGCGGCTGGCCTTATGTGCAGCATCGGGGCGGGCCGCCCGGCTTCCTGCGCATGCTCGATGACCAGACCCTGGCCTTCGCCGATTTCCGGGGCAATCGCCAATATATCAGCGCCGGCAATCTCGGTGCGAATAGCCGCGCGTCCCTCATCCTGATGGATTATGCTGGCCGCCGCCGCCTGAAAATCTATGCGCATGCCGAGCTGAGAGATTTGAGCGCCGCTCCGCCGCTCGCCGAAAAGCTTGCCGTTCCCGGCTATAAGGCAAAGCCCGAGCGCGCCGTGGTGCTGCATCTGGCGGCGTTCGATTGGAACTGTCCGCAGCACATCACGCCTCGGCTTAGCGCGGCGGAATTGCAGCCAGTCCGCGAACGCCTTGAGCGCCTCGAAGCCGAAAACGCGGCACTGCGCCAGCAGCTTGCCAGCAAGGGAGAATGATCATGGAAATCGCCGCCCGCCCGCCGCTGCCGCCCTTCACGATGGAAAGCGCCATCAAGAAAGTGCGCCTCGCCGAGGACGCTTGGAACAGCCGCGATCCCGGCAAGGTCGCGCTGGCCTACACACCGGACAGCCGCTGGCGCAATCGCGCGGAGTTCGTCGAGGGCCGCGCGGCAATCGAGGCGTTCCTCGCCCGCAAATGGGCCCGCGAGTTGGACTATCGGCTGATCAAGGAATTATGGGCCTGTTACGGCGACCGCATTGTCGTCCGCTTCGCCTATGAGTGGCGCGACGATTCCGGCCACTGGTTCCGCTCCTATGGCAACGAGAATTGGGAGTTCGACGAACACGGCCTGATGCGCCGCCGGATCGCGAGCATCAACGACGCGCCGATCGCGGAAACCGAGCGCAAATATCGCTGGCCGCTCGGCCGCCGGCCCGACGATCATCCAGGGCTGAGCGATCTTGGGTTCTGAGCCCCCCGCGCGTTCGTTGCATCGAAGGATTGTAAGCGGGCCAGCCACCCCACCTTGATTCCGGCTCAGGCTGGTTTTGCGTAAGCCCAGGGCATCAGTTCGTCGATGCGGGAAGCCGGCCATCGGTTGACGAGCTTGGTCAGCACGTCGGTGGTCCAGGCCAATGGATCGACCCGGTTCAGTTTGCAGGTCTCAAGAAGCGACGCGATCATCGCCCAGCCGGCGGCGCCGCGATCGTGGCCGGCAAACAGGGCATTCTTTCTCGTGAGAGCTAGACCGCGGATCGAACGCTCGACGGTGTTGGAATCGATCTCGATGCGGCCGTCGTCCAGGAGAAGGCAGAGGCCGTCCCAGTGGTTGAGGCCGTAGCGGAGCGCCTTGGCGAGCTTGCTGCCCTTCGACACCTTGGCAAGGCTCGCCTCGAACCAAGGTTTCATCGCCTCGATCACCGGCTTGGAGCGCTCCTGGCGGATTGCGCGCCGGATGCCGGGCGGAAGGCCACGGATCTCGGCCTCGATATCGTAGAGCGGCTTGATGCGCGCCAGCGCCTGGGTCGCGATCGGTGCATTGCCGCCGACATAGACCTCGTAGAACTGCCTTCGTAGGTGGCTCCAGCAATAGGCAAGCGTCACCGGCCCGCCAGGCCGTGCCGGCGCAGCCAGTTGCTTGTAGACAGAGTATCCGTCGACTTGCAGAACGCCGGTGAAGCCAGCGAGCAATTTGACAGCGTGCTCGCCGCCGCGGCCGGGCGCATAGCTGTAGGCCACTGCAGGCGGATCGATGCCGCCCCACGGCCGATCGTCGCGGGCGATCGCCCACATGAAGCCGGTCTTGGTCTTGCCGGCGCCAGGGTCGAGCACGGGACAGCGCGTCTCATCGCAAAACAGCCGAGGCGATGCTTTGAGCAGATCGATAAGATGATCGTGCAGCGGCTGCAGCTCGGCGGCCGCGGCGCCGACCCATTGCGCCAGCGTCGAACGCTCGATGCTGACGCCGTGACGCGCCAGGATCTGCGATTGCCGATAGAGCGGTAAATGATCAGCGTGCTTACTCACCACCACGTCGGCCACAAGGGCCTCGGTGGGCAGGCCGCCCTCAATGAGTCGAGCAGGCGCCGGGGCTTGAATGATGCCGGCGACGTCATCCGCGCCGGTCTTCTCGCAGCTTCGGCAGGCGTATTTCGGGCGCCGCGTGACGATCACGCGCACTTTGGCCGGAACCTTGTCCAGGCGCTTAGAGGTATCCTCGCCGATGACGTGCAGCTCGCCGGCACAGCAGGGGCAGACCTTGCTCTCCGGCTCGATCACCACCTCTTCATGCGGCAGATGATCGAGAGTCTCGTTGCGGCTGGCACGGCGCTTTCGCGTGCGCTCGGTTTTGAGCGCGGGATCGGCCTTCTCCTCCTCTGCCTCGGTCTTGGCGAGCGAGGTCTCGAGCTCGTCAAGCGCCAGCGCCAGCTGGTCGTCAGTGATGCGCTCGGATTTGCGGCCGAAATGCGCGCGGCGGATCTCCTTGATGATCGCCACCAGCCGCTCGTTGCGAGCCGCGAGCTTGTCGCGCTCGGTGCTGATGGCATTGCGCTCTGCAACGATAGTGGCATGGGCTGCGCGCTCGGCCAGGATCAATGCCCGCAGAGCATTGATATTTTCGGGCAGCGTTTCGCTCACATCCATCATGGTTCGCGCTGGCTTTGGGGCGGCTGTTTTGCCGAGAAAGAGCCAGAGCGTTGCTGATTCTGGCGCTGCGCGCATCATCGACCTTGTGGGTAAGTCGTCATGCCGCGCGATCATTGCACAGCACTCGGACGGACGACGTCGCGGCGCTCTGCCTGCATCCACGCGACGCCTTCGAGCAGCGCGGATAGCTGCGCGGCCGACAGCTTCAGCATCCCGTCCTGGATGGGAGGCCAGCGGAACTGGCCATTCTCCAGCCGCTTCGTCATCAGGCAGATGCCGGTCCCGTCCCACCACAGCAGCTTCACGCGATCCATCCTCTTGGAACGGAACACATAGACCGCGCCGCAGAATGGATTGGCGCCAAGCGCCTCCTGCACAATCGCGGCGAGGCCGTCGGCCTGCTTCCGGAAGTCCACGGGGCGCGTCGCCACGAGAACCTGAATCTCCGCCCCCGCCGTGATCATGACGCCCTCCGCACGGCACGCAGCACGGCGACGAGCACCGAAGTCTCCACCTGGCCGAGGATGCGCACGACCGCGTCGCCGATCGCGATCTCGACTGTGCCTGAACCAGCCAGTGGCGGTTGCGGTGAACAGGGCGCGGGCGCCTTGCTTGCGCTCGGGGGCCGGCCCCGACGAGCCGCGATCACCACCGGCGCGAACGCTGGTATCTCATCACCGCTGCCGCACAGCCGCGTTTGCCGACCCGTCCTCCGATGCTGCGGGGCCGGAAAATGTCCGACGTGATCCTTGTCGGCGCCTTCATTGAACAACGCATGGGCCGCTCGACGCCATGCGAAGAGTTGCTGGGGGCTCAGCCCGTTGCGCCGAGCCACATCCGACACGGTCGCGCCCGGCTTCAGGCTCTCCTCCACGATGCGGGCCTTGTCGTCACGCGACCATCGGCGGCGCCGCCCGGCGCCCGTGATCAGCTCGATCCGACGCACGTTTGAGACGCGGTGGCCGGTCTCATCGCTGTCGCTTGCAAGCTTACGCTTAAGCTTATGGTCAAAATGATCGCTCATGGGCTGGCATTACGCCATCACCCGAGCCCGGACGAAATGTGGGGGCGGAGACCCGCTTACGTTCAATTGAATTTCGTACCTCTCCTGCGCGTCGCCCGTCCCAGCGACAATCTCGACGCATTGCTACATTTTCTATCAGGACGGCTTGGGCTTAGCGCTGCTTGGCCGCTTCGAGGACCACGATGGTTTTGATGGGATCATGCTCGGCCGGGAAGGCGCTCCCTATCATTTTGAATTCACCTGGGCGCGGGGGCATTCCGCCGGCAGGGCGCCCAGCGAGGATAATCTCCTGGTGTTCTACATGCCAGAGTCGGGCGTGTGGCAAACGGCGGTCCAGCGGATGCGTGCCGCCGGATTCGCGCCCCTCCCGGCCTTCAATCCCTATTGGGATCGCGATGGCGCGACATTCGAAGACCCGGATGGATACCGGGTCGTGTCGCAGCGTGCCGCCTGGAGCCAGTGAAGGACGCTCTAGCATTACAGTTGCATTTTTTCTGCGGCTCTGAATCCATGGGTAACCATAATTCGGAGGTCATGGATGGCGGGAGCATCGATCGAGGCGACGCTGGAACTTTGGGCGTCGTCGTCGCTGTGGGACGTGAAGGCGCGTCTGCGTTCTCTGTTCACGCAGGAGCGTGTTGCTGCGTCAGCGGGGCTTTTTCTCGACGGTTTGCTTGGCGATGAGCGCCGGGCGAGGCCGGTGGAATGCCGACGATCTGCGCGATATCGTGCTTGATTATGCGCTCGAAACGCTGGCCGATGACGACGCGGTGCTTGTGATTGATGAGACTGGGTCCTCAAGCAGGGCAAGGCTTCTTGCGGCGTCGGCGGGCAATATACCGGGTCGGCGGGCAAGATCACCAACTGCCAGATCGGCGTCTTCGGCTGCTATGTGTCGCGCCACGGCCACGCCTTTATCGACAGGGCGCTCTATCTGCCGAAGGCGTGGACGGACGATCCCGCCCGCATGGACGCGGCGCACGTTCCTGCCAAGATCGGCTTTGCCACCAAGCCCGCTCTTGCCTGTGCCATGATCGAGCGGACGATTGCAGCGAAGGTGCCATTCGGCTGGGTGGCCGCCGACAGTGTCTATGGCGTTGGAGCCGTCGAAACCGTGCTGCGACGGCTCGACTGTCAATCTTCTTTTTCAGACTGGTTGCGCGACGCTTAAGCCTCGTACGCGTATCGGTATAATCAGCCTTGATCTTCTCCGTTTCCGGTGATCTCTGCCCGAGAGATTTTTCGACGCCTCTGCTAACTCGATAAAGGTATTCTTTGCCACTGATCTTTTTCCAGCGCATACGGCCTTTATAGCTGTGGCGGAACTCGTGATCCGCAGTCCTCCAGCCGTCAAACAGCTGCTGCATATCTATCAGCTCGCGGCGCTGCTCTTCATTGAGTTCAGATAAAGCGATATGAAGCCCCTAAGTCATTGAAAGCCCACTTTTTGGCCTATTATTTTCTGGTTTTCAAATTTAGAGGCTAAAATGTTTTGTTTCAAAGAGTTACGTGGCTTTGCGTTCGGCCTGTTTCCCAAGTTAGTTCAGGCGCGGCATGAAGAGGTCTATCAACCTCAATTAACGCACATTGGACGCCGGCTCTGAGCGCACAAGACTTCGGCTTTAGGCCGCGCAACAGGTTTGGCGCATCCGCGCACGCTCTAATTTTTCGTCCATGACGCCAGCGCTCCCCCATTTGGGTGAAGCGCCGCTCATCCGCTTCCCATAATATCGCCTGAACCAAGGGGAGGCCAAGCCATGCTTCAAGTGCTCATCCTCATATGCTCGATCAGCATTGCGCCAGCCGATTGTCAGATCGAAACCGCGCTTCAGATCATCAACGGCCCGGAGGTCCCCAATGACGTCATGTGCGGAATGCACGGCCAGGCGTATCTTGCGCAAACCAGCCTCGTGCCTCAAGGTCCCGGCGAATATGTAAAGGTGAAGTGCATCCACCCGCCGGATCAGGACGCCAGGATGGATCGCTGAGAGGCGGACTTACGGCCGCCGCAAAACGCGTCGCTTGCAAGGCGGGCGTCGCGATTGCGCCGTCCAATTCCCGGCAGGCCGCTCGGGAATCGCCCCATATCGCGTCTTGCTCCTCGATGTGGCCGGACTTATGTCTTCGGGCGAAGGGAATTCCAATTACACGTGCGCAAAATTGGGAGGATTCCCGCAGCCAATGCCCGGAGGTGCGTGATGACACTCAAATCCATCAACCCGGCGACGGGGAAACGCGTTGCCGAATATGAAGAGATGCCAGCCGAAGACACGGCAGCAGCCATCGATGCGGCGCACCGCGCCTTTCTCGATTGGCGGCGCCTCAGTTTCGAGGAGCGCGCCAAGCCGATGCGCCGGGCGGGCCAGCTCTTGCGGGAACGCGCGCGCGATTATGGGCAGCTGATGGCGGAGGAGATGGGCAAGCCCATCACGGGCGGCATCGCCGAGGCCGAGAAATGCGCCGGCGCCTGCGACTATTTCGCCAATAACGCCGTGAGCTTCCTGGGGCGCGAGCCGGTTTCGATCGATGGCGGCGAAAGCTTCGTCACCTTCCAGCCGCTCGGCGTCGTCCTGGCGGTCATGCCTTGGAATTTCCCGTTCTGGCAGGTGTTTCGCTTCGTCGCTCCAGGGCTGATGGCCGGCAATGCCGGGGTTCTCAAGCACGCCTCAAACGTGCCGGGCTGTGCCAAGGCCATCGAGGATGTGCTGCGCGATGCCGGTTTCCCGCAGGATCTGTTCCGGACGCTGATGATCGGCAGCAAGGCGGTCGATGCCGTGATCGAGCACCGCCACATCCGCGCGGTGACGCTGACCGGCAGCGAGGCGGCGGGACGCGCCGTCGCACGCAAGGCGGGCGAGATGCTAAAGAAGACGGTTCTGGAGCTGGGCGGCAGCGACGCTTACATCGTGCTCGACGATGCCGACATCGACAAGGCCGCCGCAATCGCCACCAAGGCCAGGTTGGTGAATTCCGGCCAGAGCTGCATCGCGGGCAAGCGCTTCATCGTGGTAGAGCCGCTGCGGGAGCGCTTCGAGACGGCCTTCGTCGCGAAGATGCGGGCCGCGAAAATGGGCGATCCGATGGACCCCGTGACCGAAATCGGGCCGATGGCGCGGCACGATCTGCGCGACGATCTCCACGCGCAGGTTCAGGCGAGCGTCGCCAACGGCGCGCGCGCGCTTTGCGGCGCGACCCTCCCGGATGGACCCGGCGCCTATTACCCGCCGACCGTGCTGACGGATGTGCGCAAGGGCATGCCCGCCCATGATGAGGAGCTATTCGGCCCGGTGGCGGCTGTGATCGTCGCCAAGGACGAAGCGGACGCGGTCGCCATCGCCAATGACAGCAATTTTGGCCTGGGCGCCGGTATCATCACCTCCGACCCGGCGCGCGGCGAGCGGCTGGCGGCCGAGTTGATCGAAGCCGGCTCGGTGTTCGTCAATAGCCCGGTCGCCTCGAATGTGAAGCTGCCCTTCGGCGGCATCAAGAACAGCGGCTATGGCCGCGAGCTGTCCGCATATGGCATTAAGGAGTTCGTGAACATCAAAACGGTGTTCGTCGCGCAAGCCTGATCGTTCCGCGCGACGAATCCGTCCGGCAAGCAAAGCGAAGGGTGCCATGCACAAGGGCTCGGACATATTGGTGAAGGCGCTCGAAAATGAGGGCGTCGAATACGTCTTCGGCCTGCCGGGCGAGGAGAATCTGGATTTCCTGGAATCGCTGCGCACCTCCTCGATAAACGTGGTGGTGACACGGCACGAACAGGCGGCGGCGTTCATGGCGGCGACCTATGGGCGGCTGACGGGCAAGCCCGGCGTGTGCTTCAGCACGCTCGGCCCCGGCGCGACCAACCTCGTCACCGGGGCCGCCTACGCGCTGCTGGGCGGCGTGCCAATGCTGATGATCACCGGCCAGAAGCCTGTGCTGCAAAGCCGTCAGGCGCGGTTCCAGATCATCGACACCGTCGGAATGATGCAGCCGCTCACCAAGCTCGCCAAGCAGGTGATCGACGCGCGCAACATTCCGGCGCTGGTCCGCGACGCCTTCCGCATCGCGCAGGAAGAGCGCCCCGGTCCTGTGCATCTGGAACTGCCGGAGGACATCGCGGCGCAGGAGGTTGAGCGCTACGAGCTGGTTCCGGTGGCGCCCTTATATCATCCGGTCGCGCCGGATGGGGCCATCGAGGCGGCGGCGGCCGCGATCAGGCTGGCCAAGCGCCCGCTGGTGATGATCGGCGGCGGCGCGAACCGGCCAGGGCTTTCGGCGGTGCTGTCGCAGGCGGTGCATGACCTGGGCATTCCGTTTTTCAACACGCAGATGGGCAAGGGCGCCGTCGACGGCAATCCGAACCTGTTCCTCGGCACGGCGGCGCTGTCCGAGAAGGATTACATCCACCGGCTGATCGACGGGGCCGACCTGATCCTCGCCATCGGCCATGACACGGTCGAAAAGCCGCCCTTCATCATGCGCGGCGACCAGCGTACCATCGTGCATGTCGATTTCAGCCCCGCCGATATCGACATGATCTATCACCCGCATGTGGAGATTATCGGCGATATCGGCGACAGCGCGCGCCGGCTTGCGCTCGCGCTGAACGGTGCGCGTTTCGACAGCGGCTATTTTCTCGACCAGCGCCCGGAACTCTGGGCGCATATCGCCGAGGGTGCGGACGATGCGCGCTTCCCTATGCTGCCGCAGCGGCTGGTCGCGGAGGTGCGTAAGGCGCTGCCCGATGACGGGATGCTTTGCCTCGACAACGGCCTCTACAAGATCTGGTTCGCGCGCAATTATCGGACGCATATCGCCAATACGCTGCTGCTGGACAATGCGCTGGCGAGCATGGGCGCGGGACTGCCCTCCGGGATCATGGCGGCGCTGCTCTATCCGGGGCGGCATGTGATCGCGGTCTGCGGCGACGGCGGCTTCATGATGAATTCGCAGGAGCTTGAAACGGCGATCCGGCTGGGCGTCAATCTGACCGTGCTGATCCTGGAGGATTACGGCTACGGCATGATCCGCTGGAAGCAGCAGGCGGACGGCTTTCCTGATTTCGGCATGCGCTTCGGCAATCCGGATTTCGTCGCCTATGCGCGGTCCTACGGTGCGAAAGGCGTCCGGCTGACAGCGGCCGGCGAGCTTGCGCCGGCGCTGGAAAGCGCCTTTGCGGCGGGCGGCCTCAACATCGTCGTCGCGCCTGTCGATTACTCCGAGAGCCAGGCGCTTCTCAACGGCCCCAAGCAGGCTTCGGAATAGGTCGGCTGCCTCCAGCGTCCTCAATCGCTTGCCATGCGGAGAACCGCGTATTGGCAGCAGCCGGGGCAAGGTGCATAGATCGCCGCACCAGCCACACGCTTCCCGTGCATAGCGAGGTTAGTTTCGCGCAGGCTTGCGCGGCTAGGAGAAGGTGATGCGGACAGCAATTTCCAGAACGCGCGCTGCAAGCCTTTCAGCCGCTGTGGGTATGATCATGAGCATAAGTGCGGCTTCGGCCGGAGAGGTGATCGGCTGGATGGACGTCGATCCGGTCGAGCAGCAGATCGGCGTCACGGCGCACGCCTATGCGCCGGGCGGAAGCAAGGTGGAGTTCGAGCTGCAAGTCGAACGGATGGGCAGCTCCGGCAAGACCTCCACCAAGCAGCGCGGCAAAGCCGATCTTGAGCCGGGCAAAACCGCCAAGCTCAGCACCACCTCGGTGAACATCGCGCCCGGCGACCAGATGGCGATCCTGCTGACGATCTTCAGCGGCGGCCAGGTCGTCTCGACCAATGCCCTGCATATCGGCCCGCATTGAGCCTTGCGCCGTCCGTTCCCAAGACATGCTTTGCTGATAGCTTAGCCGCGATCATTTTAGGTGAACGGCCTCGGGTTCTGTCGCGCCGGACGAAGCGTAGCGGAAATCCGGAGGCCACCCCCTTCACTACACTCTGTCAGCATCGGGGAGCCCCCTCAAATCGGCATAACTCGTTCTCGCAAAACAAGTTTACACCGTCAGAGGCCCCGATGCGCCTCAGCATCGTGAGAAATGCGGGCTAGAGCATTTTCCAGCGAAGTGGATGCCGGTTCGCGTCGCGAAAATGCGACAAAACAACGAGATAGAGCCCCGCTCCGATTCAATCGGAGCGGAAAAGGCTCCAGGCCCCGGCTCGATGGCCGGGGCGCCAAAAGTTTCCACCTAAACCGGCCTTGCCTTAGCCGCGGTCGCGCAGCACGCGGGCTTTTTGCCGGTCCCAGTCGCGGGTTTTTTCGGCCTGGCGCTTGTCGTGCAGCTTGCGGCCCTTGGCCAGCGCCAGCTCCATTTTCGCCCGCCCCCTGTCGTTGAAATAGAGCTTGAGCGGCACCAGCGTCATGCCCTCGCGCTGCACGCCGATGATGAGCTTGGCGATCTCGCGCTTGTGCAGCAGCAATTTGCGCGGCCGCTTTTCCTCGTGATTGTAGCGGTTCGCCTCTGCATAGCCGGGAATGTAGGCGTTGATCAGGTAGATTTCGCCGCCTTGCGCCGTCGCATAGGATTCGGCGATGTTCGATTTGCCCTGGCGCAGCGACTTGACCTCCGAGCCGGACAGGACGATTCCGGTTTCGAACACGTCGAGGATGTCGAAGGAATAGCGCGCCTTGCGGTTCTCCGCGACGATCTTGCGGCCGGGCTGGGTCTTGGTAGTTGCCATGCTGGCGTTACGCGCTCACCGCCTCGGCGAGCAGCAGCCCGGACTGATGCACGGCGTCCTCGACAGCGCGCTGGCTGCTTGTTGCCAGGGGGCTGAGCGGCAGCCGCACCTCGGCGCCGCACAGGCCCAGCCGCTCGGCGGCGTATTTCACCGGCACCGGATTGCTTTCGACGAACAGTGCGTCATGCAGCGGCATCAGACGGTCATGGATGCGCAGCGCGCGCGAATAGTCGCCTTCCAGACAGGCATTCTGGAACTCGGCGCAGAGGGCTGGCGCGACATTCGCCGTGACCGAAATGCAGCCATGCCCGCCATGTGCCATGAAGCCGAGCGCCGTCGCGTCCTCGCCGGAGAGCTGGCAGAACGCCTCCCCCATCGCGGCGCGCTGCTGGCTGACACGCGCCATGTTGGCCGTTGCATCCTTGACGCCGACGATGTTCGGCAACGCGAACAGCCGCGTCATCGTCGCCACGCTCATGTCGATGACGGAGCGGCCCGGAATATTATAGATGATGATCGGCAGTCCGCCGACCGCGTCGTTGATCGCCTTATAATGCCGAAAGAGCCCTTCCTGGGTCGGCTTGTTGTAATAGGGGGTAACGACGAGCGCTCCGGCGGCGCCGGCCGATTTGGCGAATTTCGCCAGTTCGACCGCTTCGGCGGTGCTGTTCGACCCGGCGCCCGCGATCACCGGAATCCGGCCCGCCGTCTGCTCGATGCAGAGTTGGACCACGCGCTGATGCTCGTCATGGGTCAGCGTCGGCGACTCGCCCGTCGTGCCGACCGGCACCAGCCCGTGCGTCCCGGACTGGATTTGGAATTCGACGATCTTGCGGAAAGCGTCTTCATCCAGGGCGCCATTGTGAAACGGCGTGATAAGCGCGGTAAACGATCCCTTGAACATGCGAGGAGCACCTTTAACTGCGACCGGACGCCCGCCTGGCGGCGCCTCGTTATTAGACTTAGGCGAACCATAGTGATTTCCAGCAGAAGGGGCAAGCAACCGCTCTTGCACGCCGCCCGGTCCCGCGATTGCAAGACCCGCCGGCTCCCGTCAACCGGGCGTTAATATTTCCGCCCCTTTCTGAATGCACATCCGTGTGGACGATAATGCGTGCCAGGGCGGTCTTGAAACGCTATGCTGTAGTCAGTTTCGACGTTCAGGCGATGCGGGACGGCGCCCGCGCCAAGAACGTCAAAAACGCCAACGAGGGACAGGGCAACTCGTCTTGCTCATGGGTAAAGACATCAAGCGTGCTTCGCTATTCAATTCTGCCTTAACGGTCCTGACCGCTGTTTCCATCTGCTTCACGACTTTGGTTGTGCTGAGGCCATGGATCGGCGGGGTCATCCATAATGCGCAATTCCTTGCGAGCCCGGCGCCGGATTTGACCGGCGGGCAGGATGAAACCTTGCTCGCCGTGGCGAACCGCAAGACCAAATCGGCGCGCCGCGATGCGGGCAAGCGCGGCGAGACGGCGAAGTCCGTGCCGCTGCCCGAGAAGCAGAGTCCCATTCCGGTGCCGGACAGGCGGGATGCCGTGGAGCAGGCATCCGCCAGCGTCACGGCGCCGGTGCCCGACCCGAAGGCGGCTGCGGTCGTACCCTCACCGCCGGCGATGCCCACGCCCGAGGGAAGGCTGGCGAAGGATGTCGGCGATGCGGCCCTGGCCCCCGTGCTGGCATACAGCCCTCCGGACGCTGACATCGCCAGCCTGAAGGAGGCCATCAGACACACTGGCAATGAAGATTTCGGCGATGCGCGCGCCGCGATCGATAAGATCGGCGATCCGGTGGTGAAGAAATTCGCGCTCTGGTATTCCTATCGCGCCGAAATGCCGGATACGACGCCGGAGGAAATCTCCGCGTTTCTGGACGACAATCCGCTCTGGCCCAGCCGCGATACACTTGAGGAGAGCGTCGAGGCCGCGCTGTTCTGGCGCGAAACCGATCCGCACAAGGTTCTGGCGTTTTTCCAGGAACGCCGGCCGGCGACGGGGACCGGCGAAGCGGCGCTTGGCGGGGCCCTGATCGAGGTGGGCCGCGCGGACGAAGGCGCCGAACTCGTCCGCCACGCCTGGCGCAAACATCAGCTCACCCCGGCGATCGAGAAGAAGCTTCGAATCCTGCACAAGGCCCTGCTGCGCCCTGAAGATCATCTAGCAAGAGCCGAGTTCCTGCTTGCCCAGGACAACAAGGGCAAGCTGGCCGCGGTAAACCGTATATTGCCGCTGATCGAAAAGGAGAGACACGCATCGATCAAGGCGCGCATCGCGTCCGTCGAACGCTCAAAGCGCGCGGGGGCGCTGTTCGGCAAGCTGGATCGGCACGCCCAGCGGGAGCCGGGCGTCATGCTTGCCCGCATTCAATGGCTGCGCCGGGCGGATAAGGATAAAGAGGCCTGGATCCTGCTGCGCTCCGCGCCGAAAGCGGCCGACAAGCTGATCGAGCCGAGGATGTGGTGGGCCGAGCGGGACGCGCAGGTGCGTCTGGCGCTGAACAGCGGCAATCCGAAAACGGCCTATGCGATTGCCAGGGAGCATGCCGGGGAGCTGGACGAGGACGATCTGAGCGACGCCGAATTTCTGTCGGGCTGGATCGCGCTCCGCTTCCTCGACCAGGCCGAGGCCGCGCGCAAGCATTTCCTGGCGTCCGCCTCGGTGGGCGGCCTGCCCAAGCGCCGCGCCCGCGCCAGCTACTGGCTGGGCCGCACCGAACTCGCGCTGCACCATGAACAGGCCGCGAACGCCAGATTCGCCGATGCGGCACAGCACAGCCACACCTTCTATGGCCAGCTCGCGCATCAGATGATCGCGGCGGGCGATGCCACCGTCACGATGCGGCCCTTCGTGCCGCCGACGAAACGCGACATCGAGGAGTTCGCCAAGCTCGACGTGATGAAGGCGATCATCATCGCCCAAAAGGCCAAGCTCGACGAGCTGATGCCGGTTTTCCTCTTCGATCTGGCGCGCAATCTCGACAGTGCGCCCGACATCATTCTGCTCTGCGAGCTGGCGATCCGCGTCGCGCCGCATCACCACGCGCTGAGACTGGCCAAGATCGCGATGAACCGCAATTTCCCGGTGGAGAATTACGCCTATCCGGACGCCCTGCCCGAGTTCAAGGCGCTCGGCGATGACAAGGACATGGAAAACGCCCTCATCCATGCGCTGACCCGGCAGGAAAGCGAGTTCAACCCGAAGACCGTGAGCGCAGCGGGAGCCGCCGGGCTGATGCAGCTGCTGCCATCGACCGCCAAGGAGGTCGCCCGCGCCTTCGATCTGAAATTCGAGAAGGACAAGCTCACCAGCGATCCCGCCTATAATCTCTCGCTCGGCACCGCTTTCCTATACCAGCTCATCCGCAGCTATGACGGCTCCTATGTCATGGCGCTTGCCGGATACAATGCCGGGCCGGGCCGGGTACGGCAATGGGTGCGCCAGTTCGGCGATCCGCGCGACACCGATGTCGATCCCGTCGACTGGATCGAGCGCATTCCCTTCAACGAGACGCGCGACTATGTGCATAAGATCCTGGAGAGCGCCCAGATCTATCGGTCGCGCCTGCAGGGCGACCCCGCCCGGCTGCAACTGGCTGAAGATCTGCATCGCGGGCGCAAGGACAAGCCGAACTTCATGCTCGGGGCGGCGGCGGCGTCGAATTGACAGGTCGACGCTATTCGTGAGCCAGCGGCAGCCTCACGCCCCTTCGGCAGCCTCACGCTCCTTCAAGAGAGCGGCGAGTTTTGCGTCCTGCGCGGCTATCCGATCGGACATGCGGCTTTCGTCGGCCGCGCCGGAATAGGCAGCCGCCTGCTCGATCAGCTCGCGAAGGTTCTCGCGCGTGGCGGCTATGCGCTTATCGAGTTCTACGATTGTCGCCTCGTTAGCCATAAGGGGTCTCCAGACGTCGATTTGTTCGCCGGGGAGAGGCGCCCGGCGCAGGCACATTACATCCGCTCGGCGATATCAGACCAGAGGTATATATGGATGCGGGTGGAGCAATTCATATTTTTGAACGACCAATGTGCGCACTAATATGTTCGCCCGGAAGGAGAAAGTAGAATACAGGCTTTGAAATGGTGAAGCTCGACAAGGATGGCGGACCCGGCCAGGCGGGGGCGGAGACGGAGATGCCCCCTCCGGACGACAGCGAATTTTACGCCCTTGCCAATCATCTGCCGACGCTGTGCTGGATGGCGCAAGCCGACGGCAGCATCTTCTGGTACAATCGCCGCTGGTACGCCTATACGGGCACCTCGCCTGAAAGCCAACGCGGCTGGGGCTGGGAGTCTGTCCACGATCCGAAATCGCTGCCGAAAGTCATCGAGCAGTGGCGGTACTCGATCGCGACGGGTGAGCCGTTCGCGATGACGTTCCCCTTGCGGGGTGCGGATGGCGTTTTCCGGTCCTTCCTGACGCGCGTCGAGCCGCTGCGGAACGAGGCGGGCGCAGTGGTGCGCTGGTTCGGCACCAATGTCGATATCAGCGCGCAGGTCGCCGCCGAGGCGGTGCTGCGGGAGAGTGAGGCGCAGTTCCGGACGTTCGCGCAGGCCATGCCGAACCATGTCTGGACATCGCCGGCAAGCGGATTGCTCAACTGGTTCAATGATCAGGTCTACACCTATAGCGGCGCGTCTCCGGGTGAATTAGATGGCCAGAACTGGGCAAAGATCGTCCATCCGGAAGACCTCGCCGCCGCCGCTGAGCGCTGGGCCACTTCCCTCGCGACGCAGCAACCCTACCAGACCGAGTTCAGGCTGCGGCGCGCCGACGGTGTTTATCGATGGCATATCGCGCGGGCCGTCCCGATCGAATCCGCCGATGGTTCGGCACCCGGATGGATCGGCACGAATACCGACATCGAGGATCAGAAGCAGGTCAGCGGTGCGCTGGCGCATCTGAACGCAAATCTTGAAAAGCAGGTCGCGGAGCGCACACGGGAACTCAGCCGCACCTGGGAGGTGAGCCCGGATATTCTGGGTATCTTGAACTTTGACGGCTATTTCGAGACCTCCAATCCGGCATGGCAGGCGATCCTCGGCTGGTCGAAGGAGGAAATCCGAACGACCAAATTCTTCGATTTCATCCATCCCGACGATCTTGCCCGCACCTACCGGGCTTGGGACGAGGCCCAGGCAGGCGAGCCCGCGCTTCGATTCGAAAATCGTTATCGTCGCAAACAGGGCGGCTGGCGATGGCTGTCATGGGTCGCGGTGCCGGAGCGCAACAAGGTCTATTGCAGTGCGCGCGACATCACCGTGGAGAAAGACCAGGCGTCCGCATTGGCTGAAAGCCGCGCGGATCGCGACCGGCTGTGGCGGCTTTCGACCGACCTGATGATCGTTGCCGATTTCGAAGCGACGATCGTCGCGGTCAATCCGGCTTGGTTCCCGGTCACGGGCTGGGGCGAAGGCGAACTCGTCGGCCGGTCCTTCATGGAGCTGGTCCATGATGACGACCGGCCCGCATCGTTGGCCGAGCTCGAAAAGCTTAGCCGGGGCGCCAAGACGTTCAAATTCGAGAACCGTTTCAGGCGCAAGGACGGCAGCTACTGCACGCTCGACTGGACCGCCGTGCCCGACGAGCGGTTCATTCACGCCATCGGCCGGGATGTGACGGAGGCGAACCACGCGGCGGCGGCGTTGCAGCTGGCGGAATCGCGGATCCGCGCCGTGTTCGACACGACCGACCAGTTTCAGGGGTTCATGACGCCCGAAGGCACCTTGCTGAGCACCAATCCCGCATCGCTGGCGGCTATAGAGGAGCGAGCGGAGGATGTCATCGGGCATCCGTTCTGGGAGACGCCCTGGTTCAGCGCGACACCGGGCATGTCCGAAATGGTGAAGGACGGCGTGGCAGCGGCAGCAGTGGGAAGGCTGGTGCGCCGCGAGCTGACACTCAACCTGCCCACGGGCAGACGATCCTTCGACTTTTCCATGCGGCCGGTCAGCGATGGCTCGGGCCGGGTCATCGGCATCGTCCCCGAGGCGGCTGAGACGACGGAGCGCAGAAAGACCGAGGATGCGCTGCGGCAGGCGCAGAAGATGGAAGCGGTCGGCCAGCTCACGGGCGGCATTGCCCATGATTTCAACAATATGATCGCCGTCGTGATCGGTTCGCTCAATCTCATCGAGCGCCGTCTTGCCAAGGGGGAAGACGTCCAGAAATTCCTCGACAGCGCCATGGAAGGGGCCGAGCGCGCCGCAGCGCTGACGCACCGGCTGCTCGCCTTCTCGCGGCAGCTACCGCTCGCCCCGCAGGCGGTGGACGCGAACCGGCTGGTCGGCAACGTCTCGGAGATGTTGCGGCGCACGCTCGGTGAGACAACACCGATCGAAACGGTGCTCGCCGGAGGCCTGTGGAAGATCAACGCCGATGCCGGCCAGATCGAAAGCGCCATCGTCAATCTGGCGATCAATGCGAGAGACGCGATGCCGGAGGGCGGCAAGGTGACGATCGAAACAGCCAATTGTCACCTCGACGATGCCTATGCGCAAAAGCATCAGGATGTGAGCGCCGGCCAATATGTGATGATTGCGGTTTCCGATGCAGGCACCGGGATGCCGTCCGATGTGGTCGAGAAGGCCTTCGAACCGTTCTTCACGACCAAGGGCGTCGGCAAGGGCACCGGACTGGGGCTCAGCCAGGTTTACGGCTTCGTCAAACAGTCGCACGGGCACATCAAGATCTATTCCGAGGTCGGGCACGGAACGGCTGTGAAAATCTATCTGCCGCGGCTGTATGGGGCGGCGGAACAGGCGGGCGGCGTGCTGGAATCGCACCCGGTCACCCCGATGGGTTCATCCGCCGATATAATCCTGGTGGTCGAAGACGACGACCGGATGCGGGAGATCAGCGCAGCGGGGCTGCGCGAGCTGGGCTATACGGTGATGCATGCCGCTTCCGGGGCGATCGCGCTGGAAATTCTGGCGGCATACCCGAAGATCTCGGTGCTGTTCACCGATATCGTGATGCCGGACATGAATGGGCGCAAGCTCGCCGATGAGGCGTTGAAGCTTCGTCCCGATCTGAAAATCGTGTTCACCACCGGCTATACGCGCAATGCGGTGGTCCACAATGGCGTGCTCGACGCCGGGGTGAACTTTCTTACCAAGCCGTTCACGCTGGATCAGCTCGCCAAGAAGATCCGCCAGGTTATCGGTCGGGGCTGAGCCCTCGCGGAGCGCGGATAAATTACCAGCCGCAGCGGACCCGGCAGCGTTCGCATCGAGTGCTGTCGCCGTCGGCCTCACAGGTCGAGCGGCAGGATTCGCAAGGGTGGCCCCAGCGTGGTCCATAACCCCAATAAGGTCCGCCCCAGAAATCGGCGCCGATCCCCTTCCGGAACCGTCCCTCATCGCGGCGGTTCCGTTCGCCGTCCATCTGTTTGGGTGGCTGCTCCTCGGTGCCCTCGCCGAGGTTTCGCGCCGGTGCCTCAGTCCCTGTCAGATCCGCAGCCATAGCAACGGGAATCCCCCGCGGCTCGGCGGCGAAAGCGACAGCGAGCATGAGCAAAAACCAGAAGCACCGTCTCATCCATTCTCCTCAAGGGTGCCGGTCAATCCGCCCACCCTAGCATCGATGAAGGAGGACTCCGAATGAACCCGCAATGAATACAATTGGGAGTGGGCGCTCTCCGCCGCAACCCGATCGGCGTCGCGGAGCGCCAAGCAACAGCACGGCACGCGCGATTTTTCAAGCCTGTAACGGGAATTTGTGCAGAACAGCGCTAGAGCATTTTCCAGAAAAGTGGACGCGGGTTTGCGTCGAGAAAATGCGCCAAAACAAACAATTAGAGCCGCGCTCCGATTCAATCGGAGCGGAAAAGGCCCTAGCGGCAGACCACGCGCACATTGTCCCGGCCGAGCTTGCCCTCGCGAAATTCCGTCATGCGGAAACGGTAATAGTCGCAACCCCTGCCGCAATATCCGGCGTGCAGGCGGTTATACCAGCACTTGATGCCGCACGCCTCCTCATAGACTTCCCCCGAGTGGCGCTCGCGGGGCCTCTGCCGCACGACGCGGGCGCGCTCGGCATAGCGCTCCTCCTCGCAATCGGGCTTTATCCGGACAACCGGCCGCTCTTCGTGGACATAGGGCGCCGGCTCCGGCTCCCATTGGCGCGCATGGACATAGGGTCCAGGGTCATAGCCGCCGCAGGGCTCTCCCTGGTCGCATCCGTTGACCCTGACAAACGGCCGCGCCGCCCAATCGTCCCGGGCTTGGCGCGCCGGTCCGAACTGGGCATAAGGTTCCGCCGAAGCGCTCGGGCTATTCAGGCCGACAACGCAAATCAATCCGGCCAGCATCAGCTTTGCGGCCCGTGCAACGGTCTGACTGAACCGGCAAAGCACCGTATCGTTCCGGATCATCATTGCCCCCACAACCTCGCATACCCAACTTCTTGGCTCAACCAGACGAATAGCCCTTTATTCTGGGGCCTTGAGCCTATAAATCTCGGCCATCTAACACCAGCGGACGCAAATAACCCGTTAACGCGGGGCTCGGCGCGTCTCCAAATGGAACAAAATGTCCTATCAAACGGAAGTAAGACGGCAGACCGCTCCCGATATCGCAGCCCGCAAAGGCGGCGAGCCGATCGTGTCGCTGACCGCCTATCACGCGCACACGGCGCGGATCATCGACCCCTATGTCGATTTCCTGCTCGTCGGCGACTCGCTCGGCATGGTGATGCACGGATATGAATCCACCGTGCCCGTGCCGCTCGACCTGATGATCATGCATGGCGCGGCGGTGGTGCGCGGCTCGCGGCGCGCGCTGATCGTCGTCGACATGCCCTTCGGCTCCTATGAGGAAAGCCCCGCCATCGCCTTCCGCAACGCGGCGCGCGTGATGAAGGAGACCGGTTGCGGCGCAATCAAGCTGGAAGGCGGAACGCGCATGGCGGAGACGATCCGCTATCTGACCGAGCGCGGCATTCCCGTCATGGCGCATATCGGGCTGACTCCCCAGTCGGTCAACGTCATGGGCGGCTTCAAGACGCAAGGGCGGCGGCAAGCCGAATGGGCGGCCATCGAGGCCGACGCCGCGGCGGTGGCGGGGGCGGGCGCTTTCGCGGTGGTGCTGGAAGGGATGGCCGAGCTGCTGGCCGCCAGGATCACCAGGCAGATCCCGATTCCGACCATCGGCATCGGCGCGTCCGTGTCGTGTGACGGCCAGATCCTGGTTCTGGAGGACATGCTCGGCCTCAATCCGCGCGTGCCGAAGTTCGTCAAGAAATTCGGCATGCTCGGCGATGCCATCGAGGCGTCGGTGAAGGCCTATGCCGAAGAGGTCAGAGGGCGGACCTTTCCGGCGCCCGAACACGTCTATGCCATGCGCGACGAAGCCCCTGGCGCCGATAAGCCGAAAACCAGAAAAGCCAAGTCCGGCGGCAGCTAGAGCGCGATCAGGAAAAGTGGAATCCGGTTTTTCGTCGATCGCGCGACCAGCAAGGAATCAAGAGCGGGCCGCGACATGGATTTGTTCCCATCTATGTGGTCCCGCTCTAGGACGCCATGCCGAGCTGACCGGCGGGGCGAATAGCGGCCATCGCAACGAAGATCGCTGGCCCTGCCGCCCGCGCGGGTATATGTGAATGCATGTTCGATGAGAGGGGCGGCTGCAACGCCGTCTGAAGCCATGAGCGAAGACAATATTTTCCGCGAAGTCGATGAGGATTTGCGCCGCGAGCAGATAAAGGCTCTGCTGGACAAATACGGCGTCTACATGCTGATCGGCGCCGCGCTGATCATCGCGACCGTCGGCGGCTACAACGTATATAGCTGGTGGGCGGCCAAGCGCGCGGCGGAAAATGGCGCTGCGTATTATCAGGCCTCACAGCTTCTGGAAGACAAGAAGGCCCCCGAAGCCCTTCAGGCGTTCTCCAAATTCGCCGGTGAGACATCGGGCGGCTACCATACGCTGTCCCAGCTCGAAATTGCCGGGATCGATGCTCAGGAGGGCCGCAAGGCCGATGCCGTCAAGGTCTATGACCAGATCGCCCAGAACGGCGCCGACGCCATCTTGCGCGATTATGCGCGTCTGCAGGCGGCGACACTGCGCCTCGACGATGCCGACAAGGCCGAAATCACCAGGCGCCTCGAAGGACTTAATACTGACAACAATCCGTGGCGATATTCCGCGCGGGAGTTGTTAGGATTGGCTGCTTTCCGCTCGGGCGACACGGCCGAATCGGAGAAGATATTCAGTCAGATCCTCGGCGATGCCGGGGCGCCCGCTGAGAGTTCGCAAGCGCGCCGAGGCAATGCTGGCGCTGCTGGTGAAAACGCCCAAGACCGCGAATGCGGCGCCGGCGCCGGCGGCGAAAGAGGGCAGCGCAACACAATAGAGGTGCACCGAATGGCTGGCCAGCTTCGGAATGGCTTGAAGATCGGGTTGATTTTGGCTGTTGCATCCCCCCTTACGGGATGCGGAGAGTCTGGCCCCAGCCTATCGTCGATTCCGGGCGTCTCCAGCCTCTTCGGCGCAAGCGACAAGCCGCCACTGCCCGGCGAGCGCGTATCGGTCTTGACGTCTGACACCACTGTCGCCACGGGAAGCGTCGAGACGAAGGAACCCGTGCTGCTGCCGGCGGCGCAGGAGAATGCGTCCTGGAGCCAGCCCGGCGGCGTGGTCAGCAATGCGCCCGGCCATCTGGCTTATTCCGGCGGCACAAAGACGATCTGGACCGAGGATGCCGGCGCGGGATCGAACTCCGACGGCCGCGTGACGGCGCTGCCGATCGTCTATTCCGGCAAGGTCTTCACCCTCGACCGGGAAGGCCGCGTCACGGCATTTTCGCTCGGCGGCGGCACGGTCTGGAAGGCCGATCTGAAGCCGGAGGCCGAAAAGGCCGAGGCCGGGTTTGGCGGCGGACTGGCGGCCGAAGGCGAGCGGCTCTACGTCGCGACAGGGTTCGGCTCTGTCGTGGCTCTCAATATCGGCAGCGGCAAGCAGGTGTGGACCAAATCGCTGAGCGTGCCGATACGCACATCGCCGACGGTGGCGAACGGCAAGGTGTTCGTCGTCAATACCGAGAGCGAGCTGTATGCGCTATCCGCCGATGACGGGCATCAGCTGTGGACGCATCGCGGCCTGCCTGAGGGCGCTGAGGTGCTCAGCAATGTGAGCCCGGCAGTATCAGGCAATACGCTGGTCGTGTCCTACGCTTCCGGCGAAGTTGTGGCGCTGGATGTCACCTCCGGCGAGCAGCGCTGGACGGATTCGGTCAGCGGCGGCGGTGTCGGCTCCTCGCTCTCCACGATCGGCGATGCGGCACGGCCCGTGATCGACGAAGGGGTGGTGTTCGCCGCCAGCCCCGCCGGCCGCATCATCGCGACAAACCTCAAATCTGGCGAGCGCGTCTGGTCTCGCGACATCCGCGCCGCGCAAACGCCGTGGGTGTGCGGCGGCAGCGTGTTCGTCGTCGATACCAACAGCCGCATCTACGCGCTCGACCGTAAGGCCGGCAAGGTCAAATGGGCGACGACCCTGCCCACGGCCCGCACCTGGAGCGGCCCGACTTTAGCGGGCGGCAAGCTTTGGGTGGCGTCGGACAAGGGGCTTCTGGTCGGTGTCGACGCCAAGACCGGCCAGGTCGCCGCGCAGCGCGACCTCGACAATCCGGTATTCATCTCGCCGATTGTGGCCAGCGGGCGTATGTTCGTATTGACAGACAAGGCACGTCTGATTGCAATGAACTGAGCTCGTTCTCAGAGAGATCGTCTTTTCAACGGGCCGGTTTTCGGCCCGTTTTTATCGATACCCATTATGACCCGCTCGATCGTCATCGCCGGACGGCCCAATGTCGGCAAGTCCACGCTGTTCAACCGGCTCGCCGGCAAGCGCTTGGCGCTGGTCGATGACATGCCGGGCCTGACGCGCGACCGCAAAGAGGCGGAGGCGCAGGTCGGACGCCGCATCCTGAGGCTTTCCGACACCGCAGGGCTGGAGGAGGCCGAGCAAGGCTCGATTGCGGCGCGGATGAGCGATCAGAGCCGCAACGCCATCCTCGCCGGCGATGTCATCCTGTTCATGATCGATGCGCGCAGCGGCATTACCCCGGCGGACGAGCAGTTCGCGCTGCATGTGCGCGCCTCGAACCGGCCGGTGATTCTCGTCGCCAACAAAACGGAAGGGCGGGCCAGCGACGCCGGCTTCTATGAAGCCTACAAGTTGGGGCTGGGCGAGCCGGTGGCGATCTCGGCCGAGCACGGCATCGGCATCGGCGAATTGTACGGGCGCATCACCGAAGCGCTGGACGCACTTGAGGCCGAAAGCGGCGTGCCGGACGAACCGGGCCACAGCGAGGCCGACATCGCCAGCCGCGACCGGCCGCTGAAACTCGCCATCGTCGGGCGCCCTAACGCCGGGAAATCCACACTCGTCAATACGCTGCTTGGCGAGGACCGCATGATCACCGGGCCGGAGCCGGGCCTGACGCGGGATTCGGTCTCCACCGATTTTGTCTGGGCCGGCCGCGAGGTGAAGCTGTTCGACACGGCCGGGTTGCGGCGCAAATCGCGGGTGGATCAGAAGGCGGAAAAGCTCGCCGTCGGCGACGCGCTCAACGCCATCCGTTTCGCCGAAGTCGTGGTGTTGCTGGTCGATGTCGAGCAGGCGCTGGACAAGCAGGACCTGCAAATCGCCTCGCTGGTGGAGAAAGAAGGCAGGGCGCTGGTCATCGGCATCAACAAATGGGACATCGTCGAGAACCGCGACAAGACGCTAAAAGGTTTGCGCGAGCAGGTCGAGATGCAGCTTCCCCAGGTCAAGGGCGTGCCGGTCGTGCCGGTGAGCGCGCTGTCGGGGCGCGGCGCCGACAAGCTGATGAAGGCGGTGTTCGCCGTCTATGAGGCCTGGAACAAGCGCATCTCCACCGCCGGCCTCAACCGTTGGTTTGGTGAGGCCGTCGAAGGGCACCCGCCGCCCGCACTCGCCGGACGCCGCGTCAAGCTGCGCTACATCACCCAACCGAATGCGCGCCCGCCAACCTTCATCGCCTTCTGCTCGCAGCCGGACGCGCTGCCCGAAAGCTATAAGCGCTATCTGGTCAACTCGCTGCGCGATGCCTTTGACCTGCGCTCGGTGCCGATCCGGCTGCATCTGCGCAAGCCGAAAAACCCCTATGCCGAGCGCAAATCATGAGCGACGCCGTCGAGGTGCTGTTCTACCAGCTCGAACGCCAGCCGCTCGACCAGGTGCTGCCGGGCTTGTTGGAGAAAACCCTGGAGCGGGGCTGGCGCGCCGTGGTTCAGGCCGGCACCCAGGAGCGGCTTGAGGCGCTCGACACGCTGCTGTGGACCTATGCCGAGGCCAGCTTTCTGCCGCATGGCACGGCGCGTGACGGCTTCGCCGATCAGCAGCCGGTGTTCCTGACGATCTCGGACGCAAACCCGAACGGCGCCGCGGTGCGCTTTTTCGTCGATGGCGCGGACAGCGCCGAGCTGACCGGTTATACCCGCGCCGTGTATCTGTTCGATGGCCGCGACGAGGACGCGCTTCTGAAGGCGCGCGAGCAGTGGAAACGCGCCAGAGAGCAAGGTTTCGCCGTCACCTTCTGGCAGCAGAACGAGCGCGGCCGCTGGGAGAAGAAGGCTTAAGCGGCCGTTCTGCCGGCTCCATCTGGTGGAGATTTCCGTGTCGGCTCATTTGGATACTGATGCGAGCGGCTTTAGCGGCCATATTTTCAAATGATCGGATTTGTTCCTCTTCGCGCGGGCTTACAGCAGAGCCGAATTTCTCCGCAAGCGACGTGCTGAGCGGCGTTCTCTCCTCTCCCGGCGATTGCGAAGCCGCTGGACGCATATGGGTCGATATCGATGGACATGGCGACGGTCTGCGCTTCTATGGCGCGGCCCCAGCGCCCCTCGCGGTGACGCCGTGGTTTCCTCGATGGCGATGTCGTCCAGAACAATGGTCCCGGCGCGGACGGATGCACGAATTGGAGCGTCATGAGCCATTACCCGCAGCTCAGTCCCGCGATGATGCAAGCGGAAGCCGAGCAATATGCCGCCGCAGCGGGACGCACATTCATCAATCTCGCGCGTCCCGGAGTGTATGGGTCCAGCGGCGACCACATGCAACGCCGCCGCGAACGCGAGGTGCGGCTGATTGATCGCCCTCGATCGCCTCAAGGAGCACTTTGGCTGGGATAAGATCACCCTCGCGGGAACTTCAGGGGGCGGTCACCTCGTCGCCGCCATCATTGCGCGGCGCGCCGACATCGACTGTGCGGTGATCGCATCCGGCAATGTCGCCGTTCGCAAGCGCCTGGAGGAGCACGGCCTTAAGGCCGACGTCACGGGCTACACCGACTTCGTCGATCCGCTCAACGCCGTTCGTGATGTCGCGCGTCATCCGCCGCGTTCGGTGATCATGCTGACCGATCCGCAAGACGAGCTTGTCACCGCGTCGTCGCAGGCGGCTTATCTCGATGCGCTAGAGCGTTTTCCAGCAAAGTGGACGCCGGTTTGCGCCGAGAAAATGCGACGAAACAAGGAATTAGAGCCGCGCTCCGAGCAATCGGAGCGGAAAAGGCTCTAAGGGGCGCGGGCGTCGAGGTCGAACAGCGCCTCGTTCCGGCGCGTGATCCGAAACACCATCTGTTGCGCCTTCCGGCGATCATCGCCGCGTTGGCCTGCCGAACGAACTGATCGCCATGTTGCAATTCGACGCGATCTCAGGCTGCCTCCATAATGCGAAGGGGCGGCGGCACGGCGGCCCACTCATAATTTGAAAATGGGAAGACGCGCCATGGCTATTCTGCCGACGATCAAAGCCGTCGCCTTCGACGCTTTTGGAACGATCTTCGACGTCTATTCGATCGGAGCGCTCGCCGAGGAGATCTTCCCCGGCTCCGGCAAAGCGTTGGCAGAGCTGTGGCGCGACCGGCAGATCGAATATACGCAACTCCGCACGCTGAGCGGCCACTATGCCGATTTCTGGACTGTCACCGGGGATGCGCTGGACTTTGCCTGCGAGCGGCTCGGCCTGCCGATGACGCCGCCGGCCCGCACCCGGCTAATGGACGAATATGCGCAGCTTGCCGCGTTCCCCGAAAATCTCGCCGCGCTGCAGGAATTGCGCCGCCTCGGCCTGCCGCTCGCCATCTTGTCGAACGGAACGCCGGAGATGATCGCCAGCGCCGTTTCGGGTGCCGGGATGGGCGGCATATTCGATCATATCCTCAGCGCCGACAGCGTCCGGCGTTTCAAAACCGCGCCCGAGGTCTACCAGCTCGGACCGGACGCCTTCGGCTGCCCCGCCGCTGAGATCCTGTTCGTCTCCTCCAATGCCTGGGACGTGTGCGGCGCGACCTGGTTCGGCTATACGGCGTTTTGGGTGAACCGGGCGGCGGCGCCGCTCGAACGGCTGGGCGTGCGCCCGGCTGGCGAGGGGCTCTCGCTGGGCGATGTGGTCCGGTTCGCGAAACGGGCTGTCAACGGCTGAATTGGCGGCCCGCGACCGGATCAGGTTGTGGCGCCCGGGCGCCCGCCAACACCCGCGCCCACCATTCGGAGCGCCGGTAGAAATCGTAGATCAGCGCCACGAATGGCACGAGCCAGATGACCCGCGCCTCGTAGCGGTCATGCGGGGACGACAATGCGCCGCAAATCATGGCGTTGAGCACAATGCCGGTGACGATCAGCGCCATGAAACCCAACATTTCAGGGGGAACGGCGGTTCGCGCCACCGCCTTACCGCCGATGAGATGGGCGGAAACGATAAATCCCAGGGAGACGAAGACCGTCGCGTAGATCAGCCAGCTGAGGGGAGCCGTCGGCATCGCTTCTTTATAGGCGAGCGTTTGCTTCATCGGATCGAGGTAGAGGCTAGGCAGCTTGGCGGCAAAATACCGGCGCGTGCCACCGCTGTAATTGAATTCGGTGAGGCCGAACAATCCCAGCTGCTTGAAACCGTTGCTGAGGGACACGGCCAATTGTCCGAACGGATCGAACGCCATCACGCCGGCCAGGAACGCCATTTGCTCGGCGGACAGGGCGCGCCGCGTCGGTGCATCGGCTGTGGCGAAGACACCCCCTTTGGGGTCGGGATTCCAGAGAAAATCGTCCGAGGACATCGGCAGGCGGTCGGCGAAGGCGCAAACGGCATAGCGGTTGTCCCGGCATGCCTGCTTCAGATATGCATAGCCCGGTCCATCCTCGATGACGCGCGCCATCAGGAAAGGCGGACGGATCGGCGGTGATCCGACGATCTTGGTCACGGCTAAATTGAAGACGCCCTCGGCAAGGATCGCCGTGAGGATCGCCGCGAACAGCACTGCCGATGCAAGCCATCGCCCTTTTCCGCCGAGAAAGGCCGCCAGCGCGAGGCCCAACACCGCAAATGCCACACCGATGAGCAGATGGCTGGAATGGAACGTCAATGCGAGGCTCAGCACTACGAACCAGAAGGCAAGCTCGGCACCGCGCAGCCGGGGGCCGAACACCAGAAGGTTGACGCAGGCGAGAATTGCGATACCGGCGAAGATGTCGGGCATCAGATAGGCGGTAAAGAACGACACCGGCGTCACCACCGCGAGCACGCCGATGGCAACGACCGTGCGCACGAAGCCCTCGCCGAAGAAGGTCTTCAAGGTCAGGAAAATGCAGGCTGCGACGAAAAGTGCCTGCACGAACACGGTCAGCCAGAAGCCTCCCGCCATGTGGCCGGCATAAAGCAGCGCTCCGTAATAGACCGAACGGCCGGCAAGCACGGCGTTTTGCTTGACCGAACTCAGGCTGGCGGCCGGTTGCGGCGCGGCGGCTTGAACCGCTTGACCACCGTCATCGCTGCCGTCCGCGTTCGACCAGACTGTCGTGACGCCCAAGGCTTTTTGGACGGCAACATCAACGCCGCGCACATAGGCGGTGGTGTCGGCGAAAAAGAACGGCTGGCCATTGAGAAATGCGGACCAGCAAAGCGAGGCGGTCGTGACCACCCCGATCGCTGCCATCAGCGCCATCCTCCGGAGAAACACCAACTCGCGGCGGTCGGCGCGGAGGCTGGGCTGCGAGCCTTCCATGAACACCGCGTCGGGGCGATCCCGGAATACATAGCGCCTGGCGAGGGCGAAATTCGCAAAAAGCCCGAGGATCGAGCCGACGGCAACACCGATAACGGGCCATTTCGCCACCAGGGGGCTCATCGTAACGAGGACCGAATAGGCGCCGAGATTGATCGACGCGCCGCCGAGCTGCGAGGTGCCGAACGCCGCCCATTGCCGCCAAAGCGGTCCCCGGCCCGCCCTGCCGAAGGTGAAACGCCGGTTCAAAGCCCAGGTCACCGTCACCGCCACGAGATAGGAGCAGACGCGGCCCAAATATAAGCCGGTGCCCAGGCCGGCGGCGGTGTAAAGCGTTGCCGTATCGACGAGGAAGCCGATGACGCCGATCCCGCCAAACGCAAGAAACTGGCCGAGCAACCGGACGCGATGATCCTTGGCCTGCCAGGAGGTCATGTCATTCGCTCGCAACGGCGGAAATTCCCCGTGGCTGGGGCTTGCCGACCGTCATCGCGGCCTGGGCGCAGAGCATTTCCGTCGTCGGCTGCTGAAGATAGATCAAGCGCTTCATCTCGCGGCGGCCATGCGTCACGGTGTCGAGCACGAGGCCGCAGGCCAGGCTCAGCAGAGCGCTCAGCATGAGGCCGGTCGACAGAACCGCCGTGGGCAGCCGGGGCACGAGCCCGGTCCGCAGATATTCGAGGAAGATGGGATACATCAGCACAATCGCGCCGAGGGTCAGGGTCGCGGCGATTGCGCCGAAGAACACCAGCGGCCGCTCTCCTTCAGCAGCAGCAGGATGGTGCGCAGAATGCGGAATCCGTCGCGGAACGTGCTGAGCTTGCTGTGCGACCCGGCCGGCCGGTCCTTATAGCGGGTGTCGACGTCCATCATCATCATGCGTAGTTCGAGAGCGTGAACGGTCAGTTCCGTCTCTATCTCGATCCGGCCGCAAGCGCTGGAAAGGATTTCACGAAGCGGCGCGAGAACACCCGGTAGCCGGTCAGCATGTCCTGGGTGCGGCGGCCGAAGATCCATGCCACCAGCGAGGTCAGCAGCCAGTTGCCGAAGCGATGACCGGCGCGATAGGCATTCCTGATGCCGGTCACGCGCACACCGTTGACCATATCGAATTGGCCTTCGATCAAGGTTTCGATCAATTTTGGTGCTGCGGCATGGTCATAGGTGGCGTCGCCATCGATCAGGACGTAGATGTCCGCATCTATGTCGCTGAACATGCGCCGCACCACATGGCCCTTGCCCTGCAACGGTTCGCGGCGGACGATGGCGCCGGCGGCGCTGGCTACGGCCGCGGTGCCATCGGTGGAATTATGTCATAGATGTATTGCCAACTGCAGGGCCGCAGATTTTCCTGATCACTTGTCCGACGGCGGCATCTTCGTTGCAGCACGGGATAAGGACGGCAATTAATGCTGCGAAAGCAAAATGCTACGTCTTGGCATTCGCGTCACTGATACCCAAGGGGCGACAGACCTCAGCGGTCTTCGCGCTTTACCTCAAAGATGGACCCAAGCGGCCCCTGGTCTACCATGTGAGCGTTACGCCGAATTCGTTCCATGAAGCTCCTGGCGCGGGCGACACTGTCCTCGTTCTTCCAATGATCGCCATGGAATTTCCAGTCTCCCGCGAAAAATTCGCCTAGCACGAATAATCTGCCGTTCTGGACCTGAAGCTTCTTGAAGAGATTATCGAGAAACGCCGTTTGTGCGGCATCTTCGTTCGGTGCGACCTCTTTAACGGGCGGATAGGTGAAAATCTGCAGACCATCCACATACAGCAGGTAACGCTTCATCCGCCTGTCATTTTCCTGCTCACCGAACAATACCGCATCCTTGGGTGAGGCATTCGCCCTGAGCCATGCGGTGCGCGCCTCCTGAAAATTGCCCGCACGGCTCTGAATCATCCCCATGCCGCCGAAGAAATTGTAGAGCAGCAGCGTGCATAAGAAGAGCGCCAGGGCGTTGCCCTTCTCCATCCGCGCCACGGGATCGAAAACATAGACCGCAAACAGGATGACCAGCGGCGGCACGGACATGACCCATGGCTCGCGGCTGGTCGGGTCGAGATAGCCGACAATGACGAACTGTATTGCGAACCATGCAATGCAAAACAAGATTCGGTGATCGAAATACCAACGCTGCCTGTTCCTAACGGCAAGTAAGGAGATCCACGCCAGAAATCCCAGGAGGAGTGCCAGCAACGGGATGGCCAGATAGACGAACGGCCTGAAATGCTCGGCGGCGTACGTCTTCGGCGCGACGGAGCGATCCGGGTAGAGATTTTGCAGACCATGCGTGATCGCGTCGACGCCAAACAGCCAATTGGTGGACACGATATTATTCAGGATCGCTTGCACCATCGCTGCAAACGTCTTGAGATTCACAGAATAATTCGGGAATTCCTCGCTGCGGCTGGTGGCGAACGCGACGAGCGAGGCCGGCGTAAGCGGAAGCCCATTGTCCAGCAGATAGGCAATGATGATACCGCAGAGAATGACCGCAGAGCCGATCGCGCCATAGGCGATGAAGCTGGAAAAATGCTTCCGCGACAGCATGAGCGCAGGAATTGCGAGGAACAGCGGAATGACGTTGGGCTGGTAATAGAGGCCGGCAAGGCCGGCCAGCACTGCCGCCGGGATCACCGATTGCCATCGCTGGCGGTCATCGGCCAGGGCATCGAAAAGGAGAGTCAGCGTCGCCAGGACGAGGCAGGCAGACGGAACATAGACCTCCACCTCACCCACATAGCGCCAAAATCCATAAGAAAGTCCAAGGAAAGCAGCTCCCGACCAACTTGCGACCGGGGTTAAGCCAAATCCCCTGTAGAGCAGCCGCGCCATAAGCAGAACACTCGCCGCTCCAGCCAGCACCTCAAACGCGATAAGCACTGAAAACGAGCGAAGCCCGAGCCCCAAGACCTCGGAAGCCTGATAGAGCAGCTTGTTGACGAAGGTATATAGGATGGACCGCGTATCTTCGACCTCGAACAGCGGCACGGTCTCAGCCTTATATGCGTAATCATAGCCGTCGATCGCTTCGGAGTGATTGACGGGCAAGGTCAGCACATAAAAGAGCGCGATGACGACGAACAGTCCGATCAGCACAACGCGCCGGGTGAGCCACGCGTCGGTCGGGTGAAAAAAATTAACAATTGCTTTTGGCGACATGAATGAGCTGTCCTGTTAGGCGGCGGCGCCGATCACGTTTTCGGCTGTTTGGGCGAAGGTGAATTTGGGTTGCACCGTCTTAAGCCAGCCGCGCGCCTTTATCGCCTCGGCATGTGCGCTCATCGGCAGGACATCGAATTGCGCCCGCAGATCGGCGAAGACCTTGTCGACCAGGGCGAGCTTGTCGCGTGCCTTCATCTGCATGGCAGGGAAGAAGCGCAGCGCATCGACATCGTCGCCGCCCAGGAAATCGAGCGGATGGAGCAGAATTGAGGGCTCGACGCCGGTCAGGCGGCACATGCGCAGCGCGTTCTTGAAATAGGTCCGCGCCAGCGCCGGCGAATATCCAGCAAGATAAAGGATATAGCTGAGGTGAAACGGCACCCGCGCGGCGGGGATCGTCGTGACCGGAATTTCAAGCAGCGGGCCGCCCTTCAAATCCCAGATATAGGGCTTCAGCGGACGCAGGCCCTCTGACCAGCTGCCGAACAGCATGCGGCGTTTCTCGCGCTCCTCTTTCGTCAGCCGCGCGGTGAAGAAGTAGTAGGCGCGGGCGAGCGGGCCGAGAAAGGTCGGGAAGGTGGAGGCATCGTAGCGGTAATCGCGGCGCTTCAGCGTATCCAGGACCGCGGGTGAAAGGCTGAAGCCGGGGCCGCGAAAGCCGTTTGGCCGGGCGCCGGTGGCGGCCTCGATGGCCTGTTCGGCGCGGGACAGCTCGGATTCGATCTGCTCGGGCGAGTAAAGGTGAAGCCAGGGCTCGTGATGGAAGGAGTGATTGCCGGTTTCGTGGCCCGCCCGGGTGATCTTCGCCAGGGCGTTGCCGTTTTTGTCGAGCGCGGCATCCTGGCCGACGATGAAAAAGGTAATGGTGAGTTTGTGCTTGGCGAGCACGTCGAGCACGCGCGGGATGAGCACGTCCAGATAGCTGGGGAAGGTCTCCCAGCCCGCATCGCCATGTGTCTTCATGTAGGACCATTGATTGTCCAAGTCGAGGGACAGGCTGGCCTTGGGTTTTTGTCTTGCGCTCATGCGACCCTCGCGATTTCCGGAGTGGCGGACCCCGCCTTTTCCGGCCACGAAGCGGACAACAGCTCCGCGACCGAATCCTCGGCCAGCTTGATGGTCTCGTTCACGTTCAGCGTACCGTTGACGATATGGGCGGAATTGACGATGTGCAGCCCAGGGATCGAGGTCTGTTTCGGCGGCAGGCGTTCGGAGTAGTTCAGTGTGGCGACCGCTAGAACCTGGCGGACCCGCGACACTTTGAAGGCGATCACATCGTCGCGGCCGAGGCCCGGATACATCGCAAACAGCGCGGTGAGGAAACGCTCCTCGATCACCTCGTCCGGCGACTGGAACAAGGCGTCGTCCGATGTGACGTAGCGGGGCAGATAGACAAGCGAATTGCCGCCGAACTGCGCCCGGTCCACCAGCGCCGACATTTCGATGACGGCCGTGAACGGCGCCTTTTCGTCAGCGATGTAGGTGATGTAGCAGCCTCGCAGCGGCCGTTTCAAGACGACTGAGGCACAGACGATGCCCTGATATAGAACCCCGTTCAGCGCGGCGCGTTCGGCCTCGTTCAGCCCGTCGCAGATGCGGGCCGCCAGAGGCGCGGCGGTGGTGACGACAGCGCGGTCGAAGCTGCGCTCGCCCTGCGGGGTCCGGATGACGATCTTGCCGTCGGAGCGGCGCAGCGATTGCGCGGGTGCGTTCGTCTCGCAGCGGATACCCAGCGATTTCAGCCGCACCTCGAATTTCTCGAAAACCCTCGCATAACCGCCATCGAGATAGCCGAACATCTCGGTTTTTAGGCCGCTGCGCCGCGCGGCATAGAGGCGTCGGATGATGGCCCAAATGAAGGCAGCCGAGGCGCGCTTGTGGTTTTCACCCAGCTTGGCGCGCAACAGCGGCAGCCAGATGCGTTCATAGGTGCGCCGGCCGGAGAAGCGCATCAGCCAATCCTTCAGCGGCACCTTTTCCAGCGGCAAGCCATTCTCGATCCGCGCGGCATAGAGGATGGTTCCGGCCAGCCGCATCTTGTCGATCATGCCCAGCGGCGGGAAGCGCAGATAATCGACCGCGTTGGTGAGGGGATGGAATTGGCCATCCGTGTAGAAATCGGTTTTCGTCGTGGACCAGCGCACGGCATCGTCCAGGCTCAGTTCCTTCAGCACGCCGCGCAGGTAAAAATCGGAAAGCAGCATGACGTGGTAATGCCGGTCCCACTGCACGCCGCCCAGTTTCCATGCGTCGGCGAGGCCGCCCAGGCGGTCCGATGCTTCCAGCACGGTGACATGCTTGCCCTTCTGCGCCAGACGCATCGCCAGCGTCAGGCCGAGTGCGCCGCCGCCGATCACGGCCCAGTCTTCTTGCGCGTCGGTCATAGGTGTGCGGCCTCTCGCTTGCTGCCGGTTTCGGCGCTGCCGGGCGGATCGAGCTCGATGACACGCCCGCCGCTCTCGACCCGATATGTCAGCCCGCAATGCGAGCAGCCGGCCTCGCGCAGCGCGGGCGGTGGCCCGTCGAAGCGGTGAAGCGGCTTGCCGCAGCGGCACACATAGCCGATCGACCGTGCCGGATTGCCGACGACCAGATGGAAGTCGGGCACGCTCCTGGTCACCACCGCGCCCATCCCGGTCATGGCGAAGCGGCCGATTTCCAGGTCGCAGCCGATGATGCAGCCGGCGCCGATGGTGGCGCCTTCGCGCACCAGCGTCGGCAGGGTTTCCTCGTCGGGCGCCGAACTCCGCAGCGAGGTGAGATCGGACGCCGTGGCGCGCGGATAGATATCATTGGTGAAGATGGTGCCGGCCGCGATCATGACGCCGCGCTCGATGGTGACGGCGGTGCAGACATAGACGAATGCGTTGATCTTGACCCGGTCGCCGATCTTGACGCCATAGGCCACATAGGATTTCTCGCCGATGATGCAGTCGCGCCCGATGCTGGCGGGACCGCGAATATGCACGGTGTCCCAGACCGAGGTGCCGTCGCCGATTTCGACGCCGTCCTCGATCATGGCTGTCGGGTGGACGCGGACGCCCATCAGGCGGCTCCGGCCGATTTACGCGCTTGCTGCGGCAATGCTTCGATGCCGTTATCGGGCACGGTTTGCCAACCCTTCTTCTGCGACGACGCGTAGGCGGCCTGAATCACGTGGACGGAGGCAAGCGCGTCAGAGGCCGAGATGAGCGGCATTTCGGTGCCGTCGACGGCGGCGCAGAAATTGCGAACATTGTTTCGGAATGCGGCAATCTTGTCATAGCCGCTGCCGAAGACGATCCAGTCGCTGCTGCTGCGCTGCTTGTAACGGGACTCGCGCCAGCCGACGTGCGCGGTGCCGTGCGTACCGAAGACGCTGATGAAATTCGACAGCTGCTTGTCGAACGTCCAGGAGAGATCGACACGCGCCTCCACGCCGTTCCTGGTCCGGCAGAACATCGAGGCGTTGTCCTCGACCTTCAATCCATCGGTGCAGGTGCTGGGCACGGTCAGGACTTCCTGGATCGGGCCGAGCAGATAGCGGATGATGTCGATGGAATGGGTGCCGTTGTCGATGACGACGCCGCCGCCGCTGACACCGGGCTGGCTGTTCCAGCGGCTGGACATATCGACAGGAGCGACGAAGGCGTTTTCGACAAGCAGGATCGAGCCCAGCAGGCCTGATGTGATGATCGATCTGAGGCGGATGACGTCCTCGACATAGCGGAACTTGGAGGCCATCGTCACCAGCTTGCCGTTGCGCTGTCCGGCGGCGGCAATCCGCTGGGCGCCTTCGACCGAGATCGCCCAGGGCTTCTCGCACAGCACCGGGATGCCGCGATCGAGGAAGAACACCGCGATGTCGGGGTGCGTATCGGGTGGGGTGCAGATGATCACCGCATCCAATTCGGCCTTGTCCGCCATCTCTTCATAGTCGGTGAAGCCTTCGCACCGCGCAATTTCGGCTGCGGCCTTGACCGCATCCGGGCGCAGATCGGTGATGGCGTTCACGGTAGCGAAATCGCAGCCATTCAGAACGTTCAGATAGGCCTGCGCGATAGCGCCAGCGCCGACGATGCCGATTTTTTTCATGAGAGCTGTCCTTCGGCCTAGATCTTGGTCAAGGCGTTGTATTGTGAGCAAATCGCGTGGGCGATGTAATCGACATGGTGGTTTTCATAGCGCTCGTTCCAGGGCAGCACGAGCACCTGCTCCAGCGCCTTATAGGTGCCGGGGAACCGCTCCCGCGAATAGTCCACCGCTTCCGGCCTCGCCAGGGTGAACGGAAAGCGGCTGTTGCCGAAGGTGCGCTGCTTTTGCAGCACTTCGCACTCGAAGGCCGGCTTCTGAATGTAGCGCGGTCCCGAGGCGATGCTGAATTGCTTCAGCGCGCTGCCGACCGCCACCGGCCCGCCAGCGATGTGGGCCGTGTCCACCATCGGACAATAGCGCCAGTAGACATGCTCGGCGCCCTCGGCCGGACGTGGCAGGATCAGGCCCTCTAATCCGTCCAGCGCCTCGTTCAGCCGGTTGGCCATCTTGATGCGCTGATCGACGCCGCTTTTGAGCTTGGCCAGCTGGGCCAGGGCGACGGCGCCCACCAGTTCCGTCATGCGGTAGTTCAGGGCGAGGAAATAATGGTCAGGCTTTGCATCGCCGTAGCCCCAGGCCTTGTCGATGAACAGGCGCAGCCGGCGGCCGACCGCGTCGTCATTGCTCACCACCAGACCGCCCTCGCCGGCGGTGATGTGCTTGCCCTGCTGGAAGCTGAAGCAGCCGACGGAACCGAATGTCCCGACCTGGCGCCCGCCGCTGCTGGCGAGAAACGCCTGTGCGCAATCCTCGATGATCGGAATGCCGCGCGCCTTCGCCAGCGCTTCGATCTCCTTCATCTCCGCCGGATTGCCGAACAGATGCGTGACGATGATCGCCTTGGTGCGGTCGCTGAGCGCGGCTTCGATGGTCTTGGCCGTGACGTTGAGGGTAACGGGATCGACATCGGCGAAGACGGGGATCGCCGCCTGATAAAGGATCGGGGTGATCGCGCCCATATCGGTGATGGCAGTGGTGACGATCTCGTCGCCCGGCTCGGGGTCGATCGCCGCGACGGCGCAATGAATGGCCGCCGTGCCGCTGGCGCAGGCAAAGGCGTATTTGACGCCGAGCAATTCCGCGAAGGCCTTTTCGAGCGCCTTGACCTTGGTGCCCTTGGTGCAGGTGAGGATACCGCTGGCGATCACCTCCTCCAGCATCGCCACTTCTTCGCGTCCCAGCGTGCGGCCGGTCGCGTCCTGGTCGGACGGCAGCGACACTTCGTTCAATATCGGCTTCATTTCATTCACTTAACCAACTCCTTGCGATGAAGTGCTTGCGGTGCTTGACGTGACGTCAGGAGCGTCGTGAGCAACCCCAGATGCCCGACGATGGTCCTGACGATCTTCATCTTGGAGCTGCCCAGGAGGCGCGATTCGAGCACCGCCGGGCACTCGACGATTTTCGCGCCCCGTGCATCCAGGCGGGCAAGGATTTCGGCGATACCGAGATAACCAAGATTATCGATGCTGAGGCTGGAAACGGAGCTGCGGCGGTAAACCCGGAAGCAGGCCGTATAGGTTGCCAGCTTGTTCTTGAGCGTCATCCGGTAGAGCAGCGACAAGCCGCGCGACAGCACGAGCCGCCATCCCGGCACGTTCAGAACGCTGCCTTCCTTGTGATAGGGTGAGGCGGTGACCAGGTCCACGCCTTCGGCCAGCATGGGCACCATCTTCATCAGGTGCTCCGGATCGTAGCTGCAATCGCAGTCGATGACGCAGACCGTCTCGGTCTTGGCGTTTTTCAGTCCGGTCATCGTCGCGGCGGCGACGCCGCGGTTTTTCGGGTGGCGGATCAGTTCGACGTTGGCCCGCTGGCCGAAGAAATTATTGAGGTATTCCCAAGTTTTGTCGCTGCTGCCGTCGTCGATGAACAGGTAGGACAGCTCTAGTTCGTCCCGGCAGACCTCTTCGAACCGCTGCAGGGTGTTGGCCAGATATTTCAGCGTCGGCTCTTCGTTGTAGCACGGCACGACAACGGTCACCGGGCGCCGGTTGGTGGCCGCCACCCAGAGGTCGGGCTTGACCTCGGCGGGAGCCAACGCGACCTGGACAGGCTTGGGCGGCAGTTTGAGATAGTCCGAGGCCGGAACGAAGCTGTAGTCATTCAGATATTTGCGGATGCGCTCCGGCATGACGTCGAGATTGCGATATTGACGCAACCGGGAGATGACAGGCGTTGCGGTGATGCGCGGCTGCTCGGGATCAAGCTCCCAGACGTGGAAGTAGAAGACGAGCGGCGCGTCAACGGTTTTGTCCCAGGTGGCGATGCGCTGCCGCATGAAGCTGTCCGGGAACTGACGGATGTAATTGCCGCCTGAAACCGGCAGGGAAAACCCGAGCATGTTCGACGAGGAGAGGGGCAATTCCCAGATTTCGCCTTTGTCGGTTTTATGCTTATGCAGATATCGGCGGTGCGACTGGCCGGCAAAGCCGATGCCCAGCGGGCGCAGGCTCGCATCATAGTCGAACCCTTCCTCCGCCAGTATGTCGAGCGCCCACAGATCCTTGAGCGAAAACCAGCCACGCGCAATACGGTAGCCGCGCACCGTGGTGTTGGCGGCGCGTTCCAGCGCGATACGGGACCGCACCGCGTCGGCGCGGAATTCTTCGGGCGACATCTGGCTGATCGAGCGATGATGGTAGCCTTTGCTCGCCACCTCGTGACCGCGCCGCGCAACTTCGGCGATCACCTCCGGAATCTGGTCCGCAATCCAGCCGACCGCGAAAAACGTCGCCTTATGGCCGGCCTGGTCGAGCAGATCGAGCGCGGCCAGCGTATTGCGTTCCACGCGCGTTTCGAAACGCGGCCAATAGCGCTGCGGCACCACCGTGCTAACAGGCTTCACCTGGAAATAGTCTTCTAAGTGAATTGTCAGTATGTGATTGCGTCGGGCGGCATGCGACACGCTTTTACTCCAACGAGCTTTGCTTCAAATGCGGGGCGTACAGTATGTCTGCGATCGCATCGACGATGCGCGGGGCGGCGTCACCCCGACCGAAGGGATTTTCCATCTGCGAGACCTGCCTGAGCCAGGTCTCGTCGTCGTAAATCTCATCGAGCATGCGCGCCAATTTTTGCGGATCGCCACCGGCCAGGCGTCCGCAGCCGCACGTGATCACTTCCGGCCGTTCGGTGTTCTCACGGAGCACCAGAAGCGCTTTGCCGAGCGTGGGCGCTTCCTCCTGAATGCCGCCGGAGTCCGAAACGATCAGCCAAGCGGCGCTGAGCAAATGCAGGAAATCGGGATAAAGAAGCGGGTCGATCAGCTTGATGCGGTCGCTCGCGTTCAGGGTCCGCATCGCTTCCGCGCGGACGGACGGGTTGGGATGAACGGGAAAAACCAGCATCACGTCTTCGTGACGGTTCACGAAATCACTCAGAGCTGCGAGATTGCCGCGCATCATCGGACCGAAGCTCTCGCGGCGATGCGACGTCAGAACCAGCAGCTTGCGGCCTTGCGCCTCGGCCAGCAGCTCGCGCATCGGCGGCGAAGGCTTGGTCGAGCTGCGCACCCAGAGCAGGGCGTCAACCACGGGGTTGCCGGTCAGCACGATGCTCTCTTGCTGCACGCCTTCGCGCAGCAAATTGTCCACGTTCAGGCTTGTAGCCGCCATATGATGGCTCGCAAGCTGGGTTATCAGCCGCCGGTTCAGCTCTTCGGGAAAGGGGCTGTAACGGTTCCCCGACCGCAGGCCGGCCTCGATATGCACGACGGGGATCTTCCGGTGATGCGCTGTCAGGGCGCCCGCCAACGCCGACGTCGTATCTCCTTGCACCAGCAGGATATCGGGCCGAACTTCGTCAAGCACCTCGTCGAGCTTGGTAAGCAGCCGCGCCAGAAGCTGATCGAGTGATTGTCCTTCGCGCAACACGCCGAGGCGATGATCGGGCTCGATGCCGAAATAGTCCAATAGCGGATCAAGCAGGTCCGTGTGCTGAGAGGTTATGATGTTGCAGGTGGTAAAGCGGCTGGGCCTGGACGCAAGCTCGCGCATGATCGGCAGCATCTTGATGGCTTCGGGCCGCGTCCCAAAGACGCTCGCTACTTTGCGCCGGCCGGCGAAAGACTGATTCAGCATCCCCAAAAGCAAGCCCCGAATACCCAAGTGCCCGAAAAGATAAGTGCCACAAAAATGCTTTTTTCACTCATACCACCGGATGATTCGTTTGCAAACACCTTGCGGCAAATTTTAGCAAAATTGGTTACGGGTGGGTCGGGCAACCCATTCTGTCCGGCGTTAGCAAAAAAAGCGAAATTTTCCCGCGGTACCGCCAAGTAACCGCCAGGTAACACCTCAGGTAAAATTAATCCGCGGTCTTTTGCTGTCGCACCCGGCGCTGAATTGCACTCGCTTGTGAACCAGCCGGGGGTATGCAATATAAAATTTGATTGCACTCGACGGAAACGAGTGGAATTGTCTCAGCTAAAATGAAATCCGTGCGCCCGTCGCGCTTGTCCACAACTCTTTTTTGTAGTGTAAGCATGTCCCATTGGTTGGCTTTGTTGCTCTGTGTCTTCGCGAATGTAAGCGCAAACATGGCTTTCAAGCATGTGATCGGCGGCGCTCCCGCCGAGCTGAATTGGCAGACCCTCCTCGGCATTGCGACTGAGCCATGGCTATGGTTCGGCTTTATGATGGCCGGTGTTGTGCTCAGCGCCTATTTGTACGCAATCCGTGAAGTCCCTATTTCGATGGCCTATCCGGTGGTCACGAGTTTGGCGACCATCGGCATGGCGATTGCGGGAAGCTGGCTGTTCGGGGAGATATTGGGCTGGCGAGCGATCGCCGGAATCGGATGCGTGATTTGCGGCGTGCTGCTGATTTTCAGCGCCTGAGTACAACCTGCGGGCAGCCCAACCGGTGAAAGTCGCGTGATTATCTGCAGACAGTGAATAGCGATCACAACAGACTCTGGCTTGAGGCCATGCCGGCGTATCGGGTCGACCCGAGAACCATGGACTGGCTCGACGCGGCCTTGGCGGCCTACGCGCTGGCTCACATCGCTTTTGTCGTCGTCATGTTCCTGAACCACTGGCAATTTCCACTCTTTCTGAAACGATGGAAGGCAAGGTTTTTCAGCAGTTCCAGCGGGCCGCCGAATTTCGGCCGGTCTATCCCGATCCCACTCCCGATTATGTTCCGCTCGCCTATAACCCGCTGTTCTATTATTTCGCCATGCCGTTTTCGTGGATTTTCGGCGCGACGCTCTCGACGCTGCGGCTTTACCGCTTTCGCCGGCTATGCGGCCGCAGTCCTACTCAGCTATCTCATCGTCGAAGGCCGGACACAATCGCGCTGGTGGGGGCTGATCGCGGCGGGACTGCTCTGCGCTGCGTACCGCTCGATGGACGCCTATCTGGACACTGCGCATAGCGATTCCTGGCTTTTGGCCTCGGTGCTGCTTGGCACATATCTGATCGATGGCGGCAAATCCCGCGTGCGGTCTTCAATCGGGTATTCTCGCGCTGATCGCGGCGTTCTGGTTCAAGCAGCACGGGGCGATTTTTGCTATTGCAGGGGTGCTGTATCTGACCTGGCGGGATGGTTGGCGCAGGTCAGCACCTTACTGGCTACTGGCAATCCTGCTCGGGCCGGTCGTTTATCTCGGACTGGGACCTCGACTGTTCGGAGCGCAGTTTCACTATTTCACCTGGGAAGTGCCGCATGGCTGGGGCAGATTGAAGCGCTGGCTTTTTTGCGCCTCGGATATTCCATTTGCTGAGAATTATTGCTGTTTTATTTCTTGCGGCGGTTGTCGCCTGGACCGTGGCGGCGCAACGGTGGCGGGAGCGCTTCCACGTCTGGCATTTCATGCTGCCTGCGGCGGCCCTGAGCGGGCTGATGGGCTCACTCGATGCGGGGCTCGTCTGACAACGTTTATATCCCAGTCGGCGCCGATCGTGATCGTCTGCGGCGATTTTTGCACTTCGCCGAGTTCGCCAAGCAGGCTGACCGGCTCGGGCGACCCGGCATATACGTCCCGTTGATCGCGCTGAGTTTTGCGCTGATGTTTTACGAGTCCGCGCGCTGTTTTGTGCCTTCCGCGCTCGGGGAGGCCTAGCAAGGACTTGTCGGTGTGCTTAATCGGCTTGACGGTCCGGTCTATTCGCCAAGTCTCGGCCAACTTCCGGACAGCTTCCGGTTTTATCCGGGGTCGCTATGGGTTGCGCTGGACGATATACCGCGAGGCTCGAACGCGGGCGAGGCTTCGGGCCAGGACCAGGCGCGAACTGGTGGCGCCCGCTATGCCGAAATCGGGAAAAGCCTATTTCCTGCTGAACGGTCCCATTCGGCCATGAGGGCATTACTCGCCCAACTCAACAGCCACTACACCCTCGCCCAGGATTTCGGTGCCAGGTTTGCCTCCTGGCCGGACTGCCCGGGCGGTTCCTTTCTATGCCCTCACAAGCTATCCGCGATATTTATACAGCTCCAATTCGTCATCGCCGGGAGGGACAGGTGGACAAATCTGTGGCAGAGCGGCTCAGCGTTAAAGCGCGGCTAGACTGGCCAGATATTATAAAGGCGTTTGCCTTCATATTGATTTTCTGGGTCCACCTCGTCGAGCGCCTCTTTGGAGCCGTGGATATTGGCAACCCTCATGCCAATTGGTCGGGAGCAGATCAGCAAATCCAACAGCTTGCACCGCTGACAGGAAATGGGATTTGGGACATCCCATTGAATATTTTTCGATATGTGGGCTGGTTTGGCGACAATGGAGTGGCTCTCTTTCTTATTGTTAGTGGTTTTGGCCTCGCATACGGCTGGTACAATAAGTCGGCCGTTCGTCCTTTTGGACTAAAACAATTTTGCCTTGGCAGAGCTCGTCGCGTTTATCCCATGTGGATAAACATGCACATCTTAGTTTCGGTCATTGCGCTTCTTACGCCTATTACAATTCCGCTGCCTTCGTTAATACTTAGCATGCTTGGAATCCGTTTTACTACGAATTTGTTTTATTTTATATCCCCCGCGTGGTGGTACATTGGGTTATTGCTCCAACTTTATTTACTGTTCCCATTTTTGTTGAGGGCTGTAGATCGATGGGGGCCGGTAAATTTCCTTTTTATCACAGCAGGCACAAGTTTTGGAGTTCGCTTCCTCGGACTTCTTTTTTTAGCAGACAGCGCCTATTTGGATGCTTGGTCACGGGGTGCGATATTTATTACGAGATTGCCGGAATTCGCAACCGGCATCGCGCTCGCTTTCTGGATCTTCCATCGCCCAGCAGAGACCGATCATCTGCTGATGACCCCGCGCGCCGTAATGTTCGGTTTGGTGTCGATTGTCATCGGGCTATGCCTGTCAGTGTCACTGATAGGCATGACGATTGCCCTTTGGCTGATTGGAATTGGGCTTTTCGCAGCACTGTATCCAGCGGCTCGGCGGCTCGGGGAGTCTCAATCGGTTCTCCTTGGACTATTTAAGACGGTGGGAGTACACAGCTACTCGTTGTATCTGGTGCATCAGATAGTCATCTCTGCACTCGTCAAATATCGTGGCACAACAGCGTTCTCGGATTGGCAAGACGATGTCCCGATTGTAGCGCTTTCCGCAGTTGCAACCATCGTCGTGACTTGGTGCGCTGCTATGGCTCTCGAATTTTTTACTTACAAAGCGCCGAGGCAATTTTCTGATTGGACTTATCGTGTCGGTCGCAGGAGGTTTGCCGCTTTTGTCGCCGCGGCAGTTATCTTGACCGCCGGCCTTGCGTTGACTGCAGAATTCCTCGTTGCGCGGAATGACCCACAAGAGGTCCATGGCTGGGGTGAGCGTCCTTCGCTGGCTGAGGACCAAGAGTTCGGATGGCGCCTCATTCCCAACAAGGTAACCCGACTTCGGTGGCTCGGCTATGACTATACCGTACGGGCAAATTCCCTCGGATTTCCAGGTCCGGATATTCCGGAACACAAGGTGACTAAGCAGCGGCGGGGCCTCGGCCCTCCCAGTGGGGGGAACCTTTCAGCGCTTGCCCAGGACGCCCGTGGTGTTCACATCGGCGGCGCCTTTGAAGGACTGATCCGCCGGCAGCATCGACGTCGCAGGCCGCTGCTGCTTTACGCTTACCACCACCACATCGCCGGCATGGAGACGCGTGGTTTCCTTGGCGGAGAGGAAGGTTTCGTCCTGCCGGCCTTTCCGCATGATCACGTAATTTACCTGATCCGGAGCGTCCACCGGCTGCTCCGTCCCCGCGACACGTCCGATGAGGTCGCGGGATGTACTAATGACCGATTTATAGGACGCGATCTGTTGCTGAACTTCGTTGATCTCCTTTTCGGCATCCAGCTTGCGGAGCACAGGCAGTTCACTGGACTCCTGATCGAGTTGTGAAAGCGTGCGTTCGGCGCGGGCGATGGAACCCAAGGTTTCACGCTCGCTTCGCTCCAGATCGGCGATCGAGCTTTGCAGGTTGATTAAATCGGTACGCCGGCTGAGACCTTTGTCCGCCAGGGTTTGCGTATCATCGAGCTGTAGACCCTTCAGACGTTTCTGCTCCTTGATCTGCTGGAGCTGCCCTTTGAATGCGGTGATCTCGTCCTTGGAAAGAGCAATCTGATGGGCCCGCGAATCCAGGCGGCTTTTCAACGTGTCCCTGCGCCATTTGAGCGACCGGTTTTCCACCGCGACCAGCGCGTCGGCCTCGGCTTTGCCGCATAAATCGATCAAGCGCGCCGGGGCCTCCGCCGCCTCCCGGCCGGTTCGTTCCGCCAGAAGGCCGGCAAGATGGGCGATTGCGAGTTTGAGCCGTTCGGTGTCTCCCTGCACTTGGCCCAGCATGCTGCTGATGCCGAGTGCATTTCCGATCGATCCGTCGAGGACCCGGTAGATTCCGCCTGCCATCGAGATCGCGTGGAGCACCGTCATTCCGGGTGTGAACACATAATTGCCCGGCTTGGAGACATATCCGTTGACATAGAGCGGCCGCCACTCGGCCACTTCAACCACGACTTGCGCTGCCTGCTTGTCGCCGCGCTGGAAGGCGGCCGCGATTTCCGACGAGATCTCCGCAGTGGTTTTGCCGGCGGCCTCGAACGATCCGAGGAGCGGGACTGAGACATTGCCATCGGCCTGGACACGAAATTCTCCGGACAGGTCGGCGTTCTGGAAGAAGATGATTTTGAGCCGGTCGCCGCTGCCAAGCTCGTAACGTTCTTGTGATAAGCCGCCGTCGCTTCCCGCGGCATCGGTCCGTGTGAGACGGCGCGGCTCCGCAAGCTGGACGTCGGTCGTACGTTCGGAAACGGCGATGCCGTTCGGTTCTGCGGCCTGCACGGCGGATTGGGCGCCCAAGGCCGCGAGCAATGCAGATGCCGCAAGGGTGCTACGCCAGAAAATCATACCACTCATCATTTTTCTAGCCGGTATCTCACGCATTCTAGGAGCGGGCGAGAAGGTTCTGTTTGTAAAATATGCTGTGCCTTCGTCGGTACGCGGTTGGCACGGTCGATGCATCTCCCCGGAAGCCGGTCTGGCATACGGCGGTGAACCAAATCCCGCGCGATGAGATATAAGGGAGCGAGATAAGTAGTATGTAAAGTTTTAATTGAATTCCTAGAGCGCCGCTGGCAATACGATAGTGCGGGTCCGCAATTTCGCCTTACTTTCGCCCACAAAATCGCCCGGCGCGTTGTCCACAGGATATCAATGCAAGAGCTTAGCGGTCACGCACAGTCTTTTTCTTCTCGGAGAAGTAGTCCCCCGGCAGCAGCCGTGGACGCACACCAGCAGCAGGGACATAAAAACGCCACGCTTCCCGAGAGCGATCTCCTCGATCCCGCTCAGATCTTTCAGATTTTGCGGAGGCGCGCGCGACTCATATCCTACGTCACACTGATTGGATGCGCGCTGGCCGTAGCTTATATCCTGGTCGCCAAGCCGACCTATACCGCCTCGGCGAGTATTTTTATCGATACAAGGCAGCAAAAGGTTTTCGCCGCTGATGCTGTACTGCCCGGCCTTAGTTCAGACGCTTCCGTTATCGAGAGTCAGGTCGAGATTTTGCGATCGCCCAATATCGCTAGGCGAGCGATCGAAGCGCTGGGACTGTCCCCGGTTGACGATAAGCCGGCGGGTGCCGAAGCTGATGCCGCCGCCGGCGCGACTTCGCCGACCGCAGCCGGTGCACCGGCCGGCGCCGCTCCGACGGCCGCGGCTGATGCGCCAGCCGCCGCTCCAACGGCCGCCGCTGATGCCCCGGCCGGCGCTGCTCCTGGGTCGCCGGGCGGCGACCCAAGTAATATTGTCGGCGATACCGAGGCTAGGGCTGATGCCGCGGCGGATGTAAAATCGAAATCGGAGTTTGTATCGACTTTTCTTAAAAACCTGGAGGTCAACCGGATCGGCCTGACCTACATCATTTCCGTGAACTACTCGGACGAGGATCCATTGCAGGCCGTCAAGGTCGCGAATGCCGTTGCCAATGCCTATATTGCTGACCAGACAGAAGCCAAATATGAGGCAACCCGGCTCGCAAATCGGTGGCTTTATGCGCGGATCGGTGAACTGCGCACCGAGGTCCGCGCCGGAGAGGAGCGCGTCCAGACCTATAAGGCCGACCACAATCTGATCGAGATCGGCGGCCAGAACCTCATCGAACGCGAGGTCGCCGAATATATGCAGCAGCTCATCGCGGCGCGCGCCAAAATGGCCGAGGCGGATGCGCAACTGCAGATCGACCAAACCAGAAGCCGGATTACCGAGACGTCGAGCAACGCCTATGAATTGGCGAAGACCAAGGTCATTTTGCTCGAGAAAGGGCTGGAAGCGCTCAAGCTGGAATTGGCCAAGCGCGACCAACTGGCTATCCAACTTTCGGAACTGCAACGCGAGTTGGACGCCACCAGCGGTCTTTACGCCACTCTGCTGAAGCGTCACAAGGAAACCCAGGCGCAGGAAAGTCTCCAGACGCCAGACGTGCGCATCGTCTCCTACGCGCTTCAGCCGACGACGCCGTCAAAGCCGAACAAGAAGCTGGTTCTGGGGCTCGCCGGCGCAACCAGCCTTGGCCTTGGTGTTATGCTCGCGCTGGTGCTGGAGTTTTCGCAAGGGGTATTCCGCCTGCCGAAGGATCTGGCGCACGTTCCCGGCCTGACGTGGCTCGCCTCGCTGCCTGTTATCGGAAGCGAGCCTTCGCCGGACGGCGGAGCGCGCATCGGTTCCAAAGCGAAACCGGTCAAGCGGGGCCGGAGCCAAACGCGGCTGTGGCATGTTCTCGATGACGAGGGCTCGCAATATTCTCAGGCGATATTTTCGATTTTGCACACGATCAGCATTACCGATTCTGCGACGCGACCCATTGTGATCGCGGTCGTTTCCGCGGACAAAAACGACGGAAAAACGACCGTCGCGGCTAATCTCGCTCATTATGCTGCGGCTTCGGGAGCGCGGACGCTGCTGATCGATTGCGATCTGCGCAATCCGGATCTGACGGCGGCCTTATCCCCCAATCCGGCACTTTCGATCGTCGATATCATCGCCGATAACGTGGATCCCGCTCAGGTCATCGTATCGGATCCCCGATCAGGCGCGTCGTTTTGCCCCGGACCGCATGGGAAGCGCGTTGTCCGTCCGATGAACGTGACCGGCTCACCGCAGATGGCCAGTTTTTTGCAGGACATGAGAACCGTGTTCGACATTGCCATCGTCGATACCTCCCCGCTGCGGCCCTATGTCGACGCACGCACGCTGATCGATGAAGCCGACTTCGTGCTGGTCGTCGTGGGATGGGGAAAAACGAAGACGGAACATGTTCGCACAGCATTGCAAGAATCGCATTTGCCGGGGAACAAAAGCATAGGTGCAGTAATTAACCAGGTGGAAACTTAAACGTATTCAAATGCCGATTGATTCCTCTAAGCTGGAGAGCAATTGCGCGCTCTTGCCTGCTATTTGCTGTGCGACCCTGATGATCCTGCGCGTGCGCAGCAAACGAATCTCACGATGCTTTAACGTTGTAAGCGCGATTGCTGCAGCGTCCATCACATAAAGTCCAAACCACAAAGGCACACGTTAGTGAGATTCGCTACACAATCTACAAGACATGCTATTTAAAATTTGATATTGATTTTCATCAATGCTTGGCAATGACCAAAGGGATGTGGAACGCACGGGAGCGGACAAGGAGAAATTTGTTTTAGTCACGTTGGGGGATTCGATGGCTTTACTTGCACAACAGCGAGCGGCAGACACACCATTCGGTACGATTGGTGAGAATGTCCGCACTCTGGGAAAGCAGCAATCGCTATTTTCCCTGACGGTGGCCGCTGACGTTCTCGCCGGAATCGAAGCAGTAACGATCTTTGCCACGAGTATAGCGGCGAAGTTAATATATTTAGATCTCTATTTATCGTCGTCCTTGCCGGTCTTGTCTTACGCGTCTCTGGGCCTCTTCGCAGGTGTTATCGGATTTTTCATAATCCGAAATCTGAATCTATACGATTTGAGAGGATTTATCCGGACGCCGCTACGGTTTGGCAGATTGGCTCTGGCTCTGGCCCTGACATTTCTCACCATCGCAACGCTGCTCTATCTCCTGAAGGCCGGAGCGAATTTTTCTCGGGGTTGGATCGTCCTGTGGTTCGCGCTGAGTGCCAGCGGCCTCGCCATAGAACGCTATTGGGCTCACAAGTTCCTGCGTTGGCGAGCAGCCAAGGGATATTTCAAGCTGAGAGTCGCCGTGTGTGGCGCCCGCCACCTCGGCCAAAAGATCAGCGCCCATATCAAAGAGCATCCGGACGATTTTGAGCTGGTCGGTCAGTTCGGCGATGGTTGGCCCGGCAGCGAAGCGCTCGGCGCGTGGGTCGATGGCGACGTCGAGGCGCTGATCGCGTCCGGCCAGCAGAGCTTATACGATCAGGTGATCATCGCCCTTCCCGCCGCGGAAACATCCCGGATTTGCGCGCTTGTGAACAAGCTGTCCGTGCTCCCGGTCGACATCCAGCTTTTCCCGGACGTCATCAGCCTGCCGCTGAAAATCCGGGGTACACGGTTCATAGGCGATTTGCACCTCCTGGAGTTGCAACAGCGCCCATTGACCGAGCGCGGACAATTTCTCAAATGTTCGATGGATTGCCTGGTCAGTTTCCTGGCGCTCGTGGTGCTGCTGCCGCTTTTTCTGATTCTTGGCATTGCAATAAAGCTCGATAGTCCGGGCCCTGTGTTTTTCCGTCAACGCCGGCATGGGTTCAATCATAGGGTGATCCGTGTCTTCAAGTTCCGCACCATGACGGTGATGGAGGATGGCGACATCATCACCCAGGCCGCATATGCCGATCGGCGCGTGACGTCGATCGGACGCCTTTTGCGGCGGACGAGCCTGGATGAATTGCCGCAGCTTATCAACGTTGTGCGCGGAGAAATGTCGCTGGTCGGACCGCGCCCTCACGCTCTTGCCCATAATGAATATTACCGTGACGTGGTTGAGCACTACTCGACCCGCCATCGCGTAAGGCCGGGCATTACGGGATGGGCGCAGGTCCACGGCTATCGCGGCGAAACCAGCAATCCAGACCACATGCGCAATCGCGTCAAGTACGACATCGATTATATCGAGAATTGGTCGATCCTGCTCGACATGAAAATCCTCGCGAAAACGCTCGGCATCATATTGGGCGCCAAGAACGCCTATTGAGCGGGAAAGTCATGCGAGGCAAGGCCATCGGGGCGAAAGCAATCGTGACGTCAGACAAGCATAGCAACTCTTCGCGGGTGACTCGCCGGACCGCGTTGAAACTTGTGCCCGGCATCCTTGCCTGTGCAGCCTATACAGAGCGGTCGCCCCTTGCTCACGCCGAGGACGCCAAAAGCAACGGCGGGCTGGCGGCGCTCGCGGCTGAACGGGGCATCCTGTTCGGATCGGCGATGACGGTGCACGAGTTGGCGCCCGCCTACGCGGACCTGTTCATCACGGAAACCGCGATCATCACGCCTGAAAACGAGATGAAAATGGCGAGTGTCCGCAAGAGCCAGGATGCGCCGGATTTCGCGCGTGCGGATCAGATCGTCGCGTTCGCCGAAGCGCAGGGAAAGCGCCTTCGCGGTCACAACCTTGTGTGGACGTCGCAGGTTCCTGACTGGATCAAGACGATGAGCAAGCCGGAAATCGAGCGGTTTCTAGACGAGCACATCGACTTGATGATGGGGCGGTATGAAGGCCGCATTTATTGCTGGGACGTGGTTAACGAGCCGATCGGTCACCAACCCTACGGCAATTTGACCCTGAGAGAAGGCATCTTCCCAGAGATCGTCGGCCCGGACTACATAGCCCGTTCGTTCCGCCGCGCCCGCGCCGCCAATTCCAATGCCAAATTGATCCTGAATGAGACGCATACGGAGCGTGACGATGGTTTCGGCCATGATTACCGCAAGCGTCTTCTCATTCTCATCGACACCCTGCTCGACGCCGGCGTTCCCCTGGACGGAATCGGATTGGAAGGGCACATCCAGCCCGATGTGAAATTCCTTCCGGAAACCTACGCCGAATTCCTTCAAGCGATCTCGGATCGCGGCCTGGAAATTCAGATCACGGAGCTTGATGTGAACGATCAGAGCTTCCCGGACAATGTTGAAGAACGAGACTCTATGGTCGCCGATGTTTACACCCGTTTTCTGACGACCGTGCTTTCCAATCCCAAGGTTAAGCTCGTTGCTACGTGGCAGATGACCGACCGCACCGCATATTATTACAATGAATCATTGGGAAACTCTCCTGATGCGGACCGCCGTCCGAGGCCGCTGCTTTTCGATTTGGAGTTCAATCGCAAGCCTTCCTACTACGCCGTCGCCAAAGCCTTCATGAACACGTCCACGCGAGCATAGGCCGCATATGAGCGCTGCAACGCAAAATCGGCCATGAGAAGATCTCTCGCACTGTCCGTTTTGGATCAGGGCCTGCTGAGCGCGTTCAGCTTCGTGGTCGGTCTGGTGCTGATCCGGCAATGGAGCGACGCGCCGGAGATGTTCGGCCTCTATTCGATCATCTTCGCCATGAGCTTCGTTGCGGCGAGCGCGCAGAATGCCCTGATAGCGGCGCATCTTTCGGTGATGCGGCCGGCGGCGAAGGACGCAGACGAAGAGCGTTTGCTGCTCAGCGCCTTCTGGATCGCCAACCTGGCTTTGATCGGCGTCTGTGTCCTGGTGACCGCGGTCTGTGCGGCAATCGCCTGGGGCCAGTCCGACCCCATGCTGGCCGTCGCCGCAGCCGCCTATATCGGCGGCATCCTGCTGCGCGAATATGTGCGCGTCTACTATTTCTCTGAAATGAATGTGCGCGGGGTGCTGCTGGCCGACCTTATATTCGTCCTCGCCTCCGCGATCGCGCTCGGGGCCGAATGGCTGGCGAGCGGTGGCCATTTGCACGTTTCAACGCTGTATCTGCTTTTCGCGGCTACGTCCGCTCTCGGCGCGCTTCCGGCAATGGTGTCGCGGTGGCCGCATTTTGGGCTGCCGCTGCGCCGTGATGTCTGGGCTATCTATATGGACGTCTGGCGGCATCAGGCTCGTTGGGCGCTGCTCGGGGCGATCACGACCGAAATACAAAATCGCGGTTATATCTTCATCGTCGGCGGGTTTTTCGGCACGGCGGCTGTCGGGATGCTGCAAGCCGCCAACGTCGTGTTCCGGCCCGTGGGTCTGCTCGTGCAGTCCTGGGCGCGCATCGCCCGCCCTTTGCTCGCGCTGCGGCTGGCGGCAGGCGAGACAAGCAGCGCGCAAAGGTTCACCCATCTGAGCGCCTTAAGCTTCGTCGTCCTGACGGCGCTGTTTACCGGCGCCATCGCCGCGGCCTGGCCCTTGCTGGAGCAGCATATTTTTCGAGGTGGCTATAGCGGGATCAAGCCTTTGGTCATTCTCTGGGGGATCGCCACCGCGGTCACCTTGTTGCCGGCGGCGTATAGCATAGAGGCACAGGGACTTTCGAAATTCCGGGAACTCAGCGCGGCCAGCATCATCGGCGCGCTGGCATCGGCCTTAGCCTTGGCCGTCGTCGTCCTGGCGGGCGATTTTGAATGGTCGGTGAGTGCCATTATTCTTGGCCAGATTGCATCGCTGATTGTTATTCTGTTCATCCTCGTCCGTTCATTGGGATTGGCCGTCATCTTCCCCTGGTTTGCCGGGAGGCCAACCACAATACCGCTGCCGGACTCCGCTGGCCCGCTCAATGTCGCCAGGACCGGCCAGCGCGCCCGCATGGCGGCACCGACAATGGAAGGCCTGTAAGCCCCATGTCCTCCATCACGCATTCGCCGCCATTTCGCTACGGTGCCTATGCCGGGCGGCGCGACATCATGGAGTGGGTTGCCGATGCGGTGCTGATACTCGCCACCTGCTATGCGCTGCAGCTTTTTTCGCCCATCATGGATCCAGTCGAATTTGTCGATCTAGAGGTGAGGGATTGGGCGGCCGAAACCTCCGAAGGCAATCTTTTCAATCAGCTTATGTGGATCGGTCTGGCGGCTCTGGCAACCATCGCCGTTGTCCGGGCGCCATCCCGATTGACCAGGATCGTCGCGCCCTTATGGCCGCTCGTGGCTCTTGTGGCGCTGTGCGTCGTAAGCACGGTGTGGTCGGATTATCCCGACGCGGCGTTCCGGCGTAGCGCTCAAGCCGGGCTTGTATTCTACTGCTTTCTCGTCGGTGTGGTGTATTCGAGCTCGATCCAACGAGTGGTTTTGAGCTGCTACCTCATTTTTTGGACCCTCCTTTTATTCAATCTTGCCATCGTCCCTGCTCCATGGGCGTTTGACCTGGCAGGGGCATTTCGCGGCATCTTCGGCCATAAAAACGGGGTCGGCGCGGTCGCCGCGCTCGCGCTTCTATTCGGGCTGGCGATCATCCGGCAGCAGAATGGCCGTGTGGCAAAGCTGCTCTGCTGCTTCTATATCCTTGCCTGGGGCGTCTTATTGTTGCTGTCGCATTCGAAGACGTCGATGGCGCTCAGCGTCATCGCTCCCATCAGTTTTCTGATCCTGAACACGGCATCGCGGTTCTTCCGGATCAATGTCGGCGCGCTGCTGATCTTCGGCATAGGGATGGCCGCCCTCGCGATCGGACTGCTCTCCTATGGTGCAGGGTACAAAGCAGCATCCATCGTTGGAAGCTTAACGGGCGATGCAAGCTTTACCGGGCGCGATGTGATTTGGGAGTTCATGCTTGAGCATATTTCAGGCCGTTGGCTGCTTGGCCACGGCTTCGGCTCGTTCTGGGGAGTCGGCTTCGAATCGCCAAATATGCAATCAGTCGTCTTCTTCATCAGGCTGCTCAATCAGGGACATAACGGGTATCTCGATCTGCTGGTGTCGCTCGGTGTGGTGGGATTGGTATTGTTCCTGGTGCAGATATTGAAGACCGGCGTTCAATCCGAAGTGGCGAGATATAAAAGCCCGGCGTTCTTTCAGTTAATTTGGACCGTGCTTATCTTCAGCCTTATTCATAACGTTACAGAGTCGTCGTTGCTTCGTGGCTTTTCACCGGTCTGGGTATTTACTTTGATACCCCTATTAATTGGGGCCCGTTTGTCTGTGGAGGTTAGGCATGGATAACCACTTGGACGAACCCCCATCGACGTCGACCAGCGCAAATCAGACACAGAGCCGGAGGATAAGAGACTTCACGATCGCGCAGAAACCCAGGCCCGGACGCCTAAACAGGATCTTGGCTTGGCCTGGCATTTCCGAAAAAGCCATCAATCCATACACTTGGCTGATTTATCGCGCCATGCAGCAGGACGGCGTCGAAATTCTAGAATTCTCTCCTTACAGCTTGGGCATCTCCAACTGCGATGTGTTTCATATTCACTGGCCGGAGAGGCTGTTCTGGGGACGCCCGTCGCGCCTCCATCCGCTGGTCTCCAGGCTGCTTTCCAATCGCGTGATCAGCGCCGCAAAGCAGGTTAAGCGGCGCGGCGGCATCGTGGTGTGGACCGCCCACAACCTCCAGCCGCATGGCGGCTTCGACCCGGAGAGGCGGGCAGTATGGGATGACTATTTCACCCGCCTGAGGGCGCAAATCGATCTTGTCATCAATATGAGCGAATCGGCGAAAGCGCTTCTGCTCGCGGCCTATCCCGACCTGTCGTCGAGGGCAATGGTGACGATACCTCATCCGCACTATGGCGGCATGTATCCTTCGGCGATTGCCAAGCCTGCCGCCCGGCAACCGCTCGACATTCCGGACGACGCGATCGTCCTTTGCTCTCTCGGCGGAATTCGTCCCAACAAGGGGACAGCCGAAATGATCGAAGCATTTGTGTCATGCGCGCATGACGATGAATACCTTATTGTTGGCGGTCAGTGCAATAATCCGAATTACTTAGATCGTCTGCGCGAACTTGTGGGAGACAGCAATAACGTTAGGGTTATCGATAGGTTTTTGTCGGATCGACAAGTGTCCGACATCATGTCAGCAGCCGATGCATGCATGATGAATTTTCAATCCATCTTGAATTCCGGCAGCGTACTGCTCGGCCTGTCCTTCGGTAAACCAGTGATCACCCCTTTTCACGGGTCAATCGGCGAACTTGCCCACCATGTGGGGCGTAATTGGCTGCTGCCCCTGGCTCGGCCACTAACTCCAACCTCGCTTCGCGCGATCATTGATGAGCTGCGACAGCGAAACTCCACGAACCCTCTGTCTCTTGACGCCTTTGAACCCGCGATTGTCTCAGAAATGACGCGGAATGCGTACGAGACGGCACTCGAACTCCAGGAACAGCTCGGCAAAGACGATAAACTGATGAGAAACTATTTGGCCAATAAGACAAAGGATTTACGAAGGTATTCATTCGAGTATTTGGATAGCAGCTATCCGCACCTCTCGCATCGAATGAGGTATATGAAGAACGTTTCGCTGGGCATGGGTGAGCCTGAATTGCGGCTCATAAGTAAGCTTATTAAACGGGATGCAGTGGTGATTGATGTCGGGGCGCATCGAGGCGTATACACGCAAGTGTTCGCAAGAACAGCGAAGACCGTTTACGCTTTTGAGCCGGTACCCCGACTAAGCGCTTATTTGCGGAAAGCTATGCCGTGCAATGTGACGGTGCATTCCGTGGCGCTTTCGGACCGGATCGGTGCTGCCAAGCTCCGCATTTCCTATGGGGGCGGATATTTTGGGCTCAGTCAGGGAACCATCGAACCCAGTAACGCCTTGAATGGAAGACAAACTTCCGAAATCGACATTGATACAGATACGTTAGACCACTTCATCGACGGAAAGATCGATTTCATCAAAAATGATGTGAAGGGACATGAGGAGTGCGTCTTGCATGGAGGTCTGAACCACATCCGCCAGGACAAGCCTGTAATTATGGCCGAAATCGAGGCGCGCTATAATCCAAATTCGCTCGGCAACATTATCGAAATGCTCGCGACCAAAGGGTATAATGGATATTTCCTTCAGTCGGACGTCTTACATTTCGATGGACGCCTACTCTGTTGAGCGGCACCAAGATCTTAGAAAGCTGGGCACTCCGGAGTATATCGATAACATCATCTCCTCCACGGCACCCGCGATGATATAGAGACAGTAAGTATAATGCGTATTCTTCATGTCGTCCGGCAGTTCTATCCGGCGATAGGCGGTTTAGAGAGTTTTGTCCTTTCGCTCGCGCGTCAGCAGCGTCTGGAGGGGCAGGATGCTGAAATTCTGACGCTGAGCCGGGTGTTCCACCAGGAGGGTGAGACGCTGGCGGCGGAGGATGTCGTTGAAGGCGTTCCTGTCAGACGCATCGGCTATATCGGCTCGCACAAATATCCGATCGCACCCAGCGCTGGAAGGATGCTGCGAGGCTTTGACATCGTGCATGTGCATGGCGTCGACTTTTTTTGTGATTACCTGGCCGCGCTAAGGCTGTTTAACCGAAAGCTCCTGGTGCTTTCGACGCATGGCGGCTTTTTCCATACCGGTTACGCCAAGACGCTGAAGCGGGTCTATTTTCATACCGCGACGCGTGTCGCGCTTAGATCCTACAGCCGTGTGTTTGCATCGAGCGTGAACGATCTCGCCATCTTCGAACCGCTCGCCGGGCGGCGTGTCATGCTCGTCGAGAATGGCGTCGATACGGGCAAGTTCCGCGGCGCGTCGGCCGAGACTTTCCGCCCGTCCTATCTCTTCCTGGGCCGGTTTGCCTCAAACAAGCGTCTGGATCTGCTGATCGAGGTGTTCCGCGAACTGGCCGAGCGCGACCCGCTGAGCGAGCTTTATATCGTCGGGCGCGATTGGGACGGCATGCAGCCGAAGATGGAGGCTGCGATCCGCACCGCTGGGCTAGAGTGTAGGGCACATATTCTGACCGGTCTGCGGGAGGACGAAATCCGGCAGATCATGCATCGGTGCAGCTTTTTTATCACAGCCTCCGAGTATGAAGGGTTCGGCATCAGCCTTGTCGAAGCGATGTCGGCCGGCCTCATTCCTATCGCCAGCAGCATTCCAAGCTTCAGGGCAATACTCGCTAAGGTTGCAGACGGGCTTGTTCTTAACTTTGCAGACACAAAAACAGCGGCGACCAGCATCGCCCGCTTTGTTACCGAGGCTAAACCACGCTATAAGGAATCGCGGGAGAGCTTAATCAGGGCGAGCGAGCCTTATAGCTGGTGCACAGTGGCGCGAGAGTTTACCCGGCACTACGAAACCGTCATGGGGGAGAGACGGCGGACGATTTTGGGGATCTCTTTCGAGACGCGCGGACAATCCGCCGCCGTCTCCGCCATTGATGACGCCTTGAATTCGGGACAGCGCGTCAACATCGCCTTCGCCAACGCCCATTCGGTCAATCTTGCGACGCGTGACCCAGCCTTTCTGGCGACGCTCAGCAATTTCTGGGTGCTGAATGACGGACTTGGCGTCGACATTGCCAGCCGCATCAAATTCGGCAAACCGTTTGTCGAGAATTTGAACGGCACCGATTTCGTGCCGCATTTCTTTCGCGCGTCGCGCCACAGATACCGCATCTTCCTGGTCGGCGCGCAAGAGGACGTCGTCGCAAGGGCCGCACAGATCCTGCAGGAACGCTTTCCGCAGCATGAAATCGCCGGATATCATCATGGATATTTCCCCCCGGAAGAGAATGCCGAGCTGTGTCAGCGCATCCGCGACTCCAAAGCCAATGTGGTGCTAGTCGGCATGGGAAACCCTCGGCAGGAATTCTGGATCGCGGAGAACGGGGAGGCCACGGGGGCCGAGATCCTGTTCGGCGTCGGGGCGCTTTTCGATTTCATGTCCGGACGCATCCGGCGCGCTCCGACATGGGTGCGGAATGCGCGGTTCGAGTGGCTGTACCGGTTTTTGCAGGAGCCGCGCCGGCTTTGGCGCCGCTATCTGATCGGCAATGCGGCGTTTTTGAAGAAGGTTCTATTCGACCAGTGGGCCGGAGGCGAACCTCCCACGTCGACGCCTAAAGTGTAGTTCCGGCCGGCAAGGACTTGGCATTGGCCAACAGCTTTCATACGCAGACCCGTTCGGCGCACGCTCAGCCGGAGCTTTTCGCACCCGCGCCAGCTGGCACGCCGCATCCAAACGCCTCACAATGCCGGCCGGTCGTGCTTCACCTGACCGCGGACTATCCCGACGCCCATCGCCGGGAGACGACGTTGGCGATCAAGAACTTTGTCGGCGCGAATGATGGTGTCGACCATATCGTGATTTCCCTCAACCGCACGGCGATGCCGTGGCGTCAGCGGGTCGAAGCCGGGGATGGAGCGGGAGACGCCAGGGTCATTTCGATCCGATATTGGGGGCTGCCCTTCGGGGTTCAACTCGCGGCGTCGATGTATCTGCTGGCGATAAAGCTTCGCGGCATCCTCGCCGAGCGCGGCGAACGGTTCGATCTGATCCACGCGCATAAGCTGAGCTTTGAAGGTTTGGCGGGATATTGGCTGTCCCGCTGGCTGAAGGTTCCGCTCGTCTGTTCCATCCGGGGCGAGGTGGAAGAGAAGGTGTTCCGGGCGAAGCCGCATTACGGGCGGTTATATGCGCGGGTGCTGCGGCACTGCCAGCACATCTATTATGTCTCGGCATGGTCGCGCGCCGCTATTCAGCGCAAGCTCGGCGGCGCCCTCACGCAGCAAAGCCTGTTGCCGAACTTCGTCCGTATGGAAACCATCCGCTCCCGTCCCGCTTTCGAATCCAACAGCTTTGCCTCGATCCTGCATCTCGACGTGTACAAGAAGAAAGGCCTGGACCGCCTGCTGCCCGCATTTCGCCAGGCGCTGGACGGGGTGCCGGGGATGACGCTCGATTTGATCGGGCGGGGTGAGGCCGCGACCTTCGCGCGCCTGGAAGGTCTCATCGAGCAGCATGGGCTAAAGGGCCGGGTTCGCCTGACCGGCCCGGTCGCGCATGCGGACCTGTTGACCCGGCTGCCAGATTACGCCGGCATGGTGTTGCCGAGCCACAATGAAACCTTTGGAATGGCGTATGTCGAGGCGCTGTTGAGCGGTGTGCCCGTGCTTTATTCCAAGGGAACCGGCATCGACGGATATTTGGACGATGTGCCCGCCGCGGTCGGCGTCGATCCGAAGTCGATCGGCAGCATCCGGGACGGGTTGCTGCATCTGGCGGCGCATCAGCAGGAGTTCCGGCGCTCACTGCTGGAGAACAACGACGCGCTGCGGCACCGCTTTGCCGCCGAGCGTCACATTCAAAACTACAACCGCGCGCTTCAAGCCATCGCGCGAGTGCGCGACGCAGGCGAACCAGCTTAGCCATAAATTCGTGGAATATTGACGCCATGCCTCTATCGTCGTCGGCGGAGGCTTTCGCGGACCGTATCCTTGCCGCGCTGGACGCTTGGCACGCGGATTGAGTAAGATGCGTCAATGGACAAGTTAATTCTGGCCGAAGAGTTTCCGGCGGTTTCGGTTGAAAAGTGGCGGACGGCGGCGCTCAAGGCGCTGCGGGGCGGCAGTCTGGGCGATCTCGATACCCAGCTTTATGAAGGGTTTCCCGTTGCGCCGATTTACACGCGCGGCGGCGGCGCCGAAGCCGCCCGGCTTTCCGGCAGCTTGGGCGCGGCGCCGTTCATTCGCGGTGCACATGCTCCAGGTGAAAAGAAGCCGTGGACGATCGTGCAATTCCTCGACCAGCCCGACGTGGCGGAGGCGAACCGCCAGCTCCGCGACGATATCGCGAACGGCGTCGGGGCTTTCTGGGTGCAGTTCGCCGGCCATATCCCCTATGGCGGCGCCGTTCTCGGCGCGCGCAAGCTCGATACGCTGGAGGCGGTGTTCGCCGGCGTCACGCTGGAAGACATAGAGATCTTCGTCTCGGGCGGGTTCGATACGATGGCGGCCGCCGGGCTCATTGCGTCGCTGATCGAACGGCGGGGAATCGCGCCGCAAAAGGTGAATGGATCGGCTGGCCTCGACCCGCTGAGCCACATTGCATCGACCGGCGACATTCCGGCAGAGCGTGCCCGCATCATGGCCGACGCGGTCGACGCGGCGACCTATTTGCGCGAGAAAAGCTACGGCCTGACGCCGTTTCTGGTCTCCGGGCGGGCCTGGCACCAGGCGGGCGGTTCCGCGCGGGAGGAACTCGGCTTCGCGCTCGCCGCCGGCGTCGCCTATTTCCGTGCCCTGACCGATGCCGGCTGGCCGCTGGAGGATGCCGCCAGGGCGATCCGCTTCTCCCTGACGGCGGATGCCGACATTTTCCTCACCATCGCCAAGTTCCGCGCCATGCGGGCGCTGTGGGCGCGGGTGACGGAAGCATCCGGCATCGCGGCGGCGCCGCCTTCGCTAATCGCCGAAATGTCCTTTCGCATGATCACTGGGCGCGATCCGCATGTGAATGTGCTGCGGGCCACGGCGGCGGCGTTCGGCGCGGCGGTCGGCGGCGCGGACGCGGTGCTGCTCATCCCGTTCAACACTCGGACCGATCCACCCGACGCCTTTTCACGCCGGCTGGCGCGCAACACACATCTGATTCTGCGCGAGGAGGCCCAACTCGGCCGCGTCGCCGACGAGGCCGGGGGTTCATGGTATGTCGAGAGCCTGACGCACCGGCTCGCGGCAGCGGCATGGGACGCGTTTCGCGGCGTCGAAGCGGCGGGCGGGCTGCTGGCGGCGCTGGAGAACGGGCTTATCCACCGCGCGATCACCGATGTGCGGATGCGGCGCCACGCCAATGTAGCGCGCAATCACGACAAGATCACGGGCGTGTCGTCCTATCCCGACATTCACGAGCAGCCGGTGTTTCCGCGGCAGGAGGATCTGGCGGGCGATCTGGCGGCGCTTGACGAGGAAGGCGAGGTTCCGCTGATCCCGCCGGGGGGCAAGGGCAAGCGCTTCGCCGCCATCGTCGAGGCGGCGCTCAACGGCGCGACGCTGAAGGGCCTCGAACGCGGCTGCGGCACGCTCACCGAGCGCTTCGATTTCACCCCTTCGACTGCGGAGCGCACCGCGGAGCCGTTCGAGGAGCTGCGCGCCGCCTCGGACCGGGCGACGAGCCGGGTGCGCGCGCGCCCGCCGATATTTCTCGCCAATCTGGGGACGCTTTCGGATTACAATGCGCGGGCGAGTTGGGCGAAGAGTTTCTTCGCCGCCGGCGGTATCGAAGCGCTCGACGAGGGTGGCTTTACGAAGCTGGAGACGCTGCTGCGCACCTTCCAGCGCAGCCCTGCCCCGGTTGCCTGCATTTGCGCTTCGGCCAAGATGCTGGCCGACATGCCCGGAGTGCCTGCCGAGCTGAAGCGCGCCGGTGCCGTCGCGGTCTATCTTGCCGCCGATCCCAAGCTGCTGGCGGATTTGAGCGAAGCCGATAAGAGGTCGATCGACCGCATTGTCTATGATGGCTGCGATATGCTGAAGACGCTCACCGAATTGCATCACATGATGCGGGTGAAGGAACTCGGGCAAGCCGAAACGGAGGACTTCGACGATGAGGAATACCTCGGCCGGGGCCTCCTTCCCAGATCATAATGGATCGATAGTTTCATGAGCCGCTTGCCCGATTTCGCGCAGATGGAATGGACGCTTCCCCGATCCGGCGCGGCGGGCGCGATCGGCCCGAAATCCCTGACCACGCCCGAAGGCATCCCGCTGGCGCCGGTATACGACGCCGGCGCCCTCAGGGGCCTGGATTTTCTCGACGGAATGCCCGGCCTGCCGCCATTCCTGCGCGGCCCCTATCCGACGATGTATGTGCAGCAACCCTGGACGATCAGGCAATATGCCGGCTTCTCCACGGCCGAGGACTCCAATGCCTTCTACCGGCGCAATCTGGCGGCCGGGCAGAAGGGCCTGTCCATCGCCTTCGACCTTGCCACCCATCGCGGCTATGACAGCGATCACCCAAGGGTGAAGGGCGATGTGGGCATGGCGGGGGTAGCGATCAATTCCATCTACGACATGCGGACGCTCTTCGACGGCATTCCCTTGTCGGAAATGACTGTGTCGATGACCATGAATGGCGCGGTTCTGCCGGTGCTGGCGCTCTATATCGTCGCGGCGGAAGAACAGGGTGTGCCCCCGGAAAAGCTCGCCGGGACCATTCAGAACGACGTCCTCAAGGAGTTCATGGTCCGCAACACCTACATCTACCCGCCGACGCCTTCGATGCGGATCATCTCCGACATTTTCGCTTACGCCTCGAAGCACATGCCGAAATTCAACTCGATCTCGATCTCGGGCTATCACATGCAGGAAGCCGGAGCGACGGCGGATCTGGAGCTGGGCTACACGCTGGCCGATGGTATGGAGTATGTGCGGGCAGGCATCCAGACTGGCCTCGACATCGACAGTTTCGCGCCGCGCCTCTCCTTCTTCTGGGCGATCGGCATGAACTTCTTCATGGAAGTGGCCAAGATGCGCGCGGCGCGGATGCTGTGGGCAAAGATCATGCAGGATCTGGGCGCCCGGGACCCGCGTTCGCTTTCACTCCGCGCGCATTGCCAGACCTCGGGCTGGAGCCTGACCGCGCAGGATGCGTTCAACAATGTCGTGCGCACCTGTGTCGAGGCGCTCGCGGCAACTCACGGCGGAACCCAATCGCTGCACACCAATGCGCTGGACGAAGCGCTGGCGCTGCCGACGGATTTTTCCGCCCGCATCGCGCGCAACACGCAGCTTTTCATTGCCCAGGAGACAGGCACGACCCGCGTCATCGATCCCTGGGGCGGCAGCTATTTCGTCGAGCGGCTGACGAATGATCTGGCGGAGAAAGCCTGGTCGCATATTCAGGAGGTCGAGGAACTCGGCGGCATGGCGAAAGCGATCGGCGCCGGCCTGCCGAAAATGCGGATCGAGGAAGCCGCCGCCCGCACGCAGGCGCGCATCGACAGCGGCGCGCAAACCATCGTTGGCGTCAACAAATACAAGCCGCAGGACGACCGGGCCATCGACGTGCTGGTGGTCGACAATTCAGCCGTGCGCGCCCGGCAGATCGAGAAGCTGAAACGGTTGCGCGCGGAGCGGAACGAGGCCGAAACAACGGCCGCGCTGGGCGCGCTGACCGAGGCGGCGCAAAGCGGGCGGGGCAATCTGCTGGAGCTTTCCATCGGCGCGGCGCGTGCAAAGGCCACGGTGGGCGAGATTTCCGACGCGATGGAGAAGGCGTTCGGCCGTCACCGGATCGAGACGCGGGCTGTGTCGGGCGTCTACCGGCAGGAGATCGGGCATATGAACGAAGATGTGCAGCGCGTGCTCGCCATGACCGATGCCTTCGAAGCCAAGGCCGGCCGGCGTCCGCGCATTCTGGTTGCCAAGATGGGGCAGGACGGCCACGACCGGGGCCAGAAGGTGATCGCGTCGGCCTTCGCCGATCTCGGCTTCGATGTCGATATCGGCGCGCTGTTCTCCACACCCGCCGAATGCGCCCGCCAGGCTGTCGAAAACGACGTGCATATCGTCGGCGTGTCGTCGCTTGCCGCCGGGCATCTGACCCTGGTGCCCGACCTGAAAGCTGAGCTGGCCGCGCAAGGCCGCCAGGACATCATGATCGTCGTCGGCGGCGTCATCCCGCCCCGCGACTATGACGCGCTCTACGCCGCCGGCGCCAAGGCCGTGTTCGGCCCCGGCACGGTGATCGCGGAAGCGGCGGCCGATCTGCTGAACAAGCTGAATGCCCAGCTTGGCCATAGCTCGCTCGAAGCGGCGGAATAGCGCGGGAAGACACACGCCGGATCCTCATCTCAAAACCGCTCCTGCGCGATCCAGGAGAGCCCACCCCGCATTGAATTGAATTTGATTTTCCTTGCCATAAAGCCTATGCCCTGCTCGGTCATCGGCTCGATATATTCAGGTATTCGGATGCAGGAGCACGCAACGAGCAATTCACCGGCGGTGGAGAGCGTGAAAGACGTCCGGCCGATCAGGAAGTTCCTGTTCTCGCTCGAAGGCATGACGCTGCTGCTGGTTCTGCTCCTGGCGATCTATCCCGGCTGGCATAAGGAATCGCGGTTGCTGATGCTCGCGGTATTCGTCGCGATTATCATCGCGGCGGTCGCCACCCGGCATGCATCGATGCTTTGCCGCTGCATCCTGCCGCTTATCATCGGCGGCATCTGCGTGGAAATCTACACCGTCATCCACGAGCACGAGCTGGCGCCGGACCTGATCAAATATTTCGTCTTCAGCGAGCACCATACCGAGAATTTTTATGCCGCCGCCGCCACACTCTACGCCATCATCACGGCTCTGGCGCTCGTCAAAGGCATCGAGGATTTCGACCTGATGAAGCGGATCATCACGGACGAGGCCTATAAGGTTCGCGCCGTGTCCGAGATGACCCACTATTTCGACCAGTCGGAAAAGCCCGAAACCCTTGCGGCGATCAGGAGCCTCAAGCTCAAGCTGATGACCTATGCGCGCAACGTCTACGCTCTGCGCGACCAGGACATCAAAAACTCCAATCTCGCGCTTCTGCGCGACTGCCAGCGTGACATCGCCCGGCTGGTCCCCGAAGACGACAATGACCGCTACGCACTGCGCAGCATCATGGAAGCGCATGGGGAATTGGGCACATTGCGGTCCAAGCGGATCGGCGCCATCGGCGAGAAGATGCCGCCCTATCTCATGTGGGCGCTGTGGCTGATGGCGCTGGGTCTCATCCTTCCCTTCATGTCAGAGCCGCTGATGAAGGAGGCTGTCGCCCCGCTGATGGGAATGGTGCCGAACGATGCCCGCTTCGGCCAATATACCATCATTTTCCTGCTGGCGGCGGTGAACAGCTTCCTGCTCCTGATGCTTGCCGACATCAGCGACCCGTTCGACGGATTCTGGATGGTCAATCTCGGCCCGTTCCAGGAGCTTTCGGAAGCACTGGACGAGGACCTGAAGGACATGCCGGCTGTGCCGGCGGCGTGACGGCGGATTTTGATCTAGAACGTCTAGGGCGTTTTTTCGTCGCAGGCGCTTGCGGAATCGTAGCTGCCGCTGGGTTTTCGCAACACCGAGGCGATGCCTGGCCAGGCATTGTCTGCCTTCCCGCCGCCATTCTGGCTGCCGCAAATCTCGGCGTGCAAATAATCTTGCACGGGCGGAGAGAGCCACCAGCTCATCGAGATGGATTTTTTCTCGCTCGGCTGCCGGAGCGGCGCCGCGTCCTGGATGACTTTGCGGCCATTCAAATAGTTCCACCACACTTGGCCCAGCGGGAGTTTCGATTGCGAGCAGGGAAAGAATGCCGAATAGGACCGATATTCGGGCTCCGGGATACAGGCGGCCTGATCTTTGGGTTCTGGATTATCGGCATTCAGGGCCAGTATCCGGCCGGACAGTTCGAAACCGGTGAGGGCACTGCGTGCGGTCCGCGTGGTGTTTAGCGTCAACAGATCGATCAGCGTTCCGAGCGCGCTGAAGTCGCCGGAGCCGGTAAGCCTTGGCTTATCCTTTTGCGTGTTGTCATTCGGGCAACTCCGGTAGAACTCCGGCTCGTTGGAAATATGCAGAATATAGGGCCGTAAATTGGGATCGACGCGTTTGATCGAAGCAGCCATTTCGAAAGCGGTAACGCCGCCGGAATTGTCGAAAAAGCCGCCATCCACGACCCGCTCGGCGATGCTGGCATTTTCGTTGCGGATATTGCCGTGCGGCGTGATGAGCGGGAAGCGGCTCGATAGGGATATCGCAGTACTGAGGCGAATGTCCATCTTCCGCGAGATGAGATCGCTTTTCATGTCGGTGCACAGATGCTTACGAGGGATCAGTCGCGGCAGAAAGCTGATCCACCATACGTCGACGTCCTCATCGCAGGCGATCTCATAAAAATTGTGCGTGTCGGTGAAAACGCGGAACTCTGTACCATTCGGCTCTTTGGCTACGGGATTGAGGGTGGTTGCGATCACCCGGCGCCCGCTTGTGGTGGACGCACTGTTGAACAGCAACAGCGGGCGCCACGCGCTGCCCTCCTCCCAGCTGAACGCGGAGAGCGGCTTGCCGAGCACATTGTCCGTGTCGCCATTCCCCTTCGCGTCGATTGGGCCCAGCACGCCCTGAACCGCGTCCTCCCAGCTCGCCTCCAGGATCGCCGCGCGATCCCAGATCCAGGGGATCGTCGAAAGCTGCAGCGCATCCCTGGCAAGCAGGGCGATAAAGGTTGAGGTCAGAAAATCGTTGCTGGAAATCGCCTCGGCGGCCGCCTGCCGGGTGAACTTTTGCTCGGAGCGTCCAGCCTTCGACGTGACGATATTGCGAAACCACAAATGCTGCGCCTGCATGCCTTTCACACAGTCCCTCGATTTCGAGCCGGCGAAGCAATCCGAGATTTGCTTGTTCTTCCGTTCGGCATAGACGAGGCCCGCAAAGATGCCGGCGCCAAGCGACCCGCCCGACACACTCGATATCGCAAAGAGCTGCTCGCTGAATCGGCGCAGGTCGTTCGGATGTTCCGCCGTGACGTCCTCCAGCTTCGCGAGAACGCTGGCGGTGAAAAAAGCCGACCGGCTGGCGCCGCCTTCCGCCACAACGATGATCGGTCGCGGACAGGACGGATCCCTCGGATGCGGCTCGCACACCTCCTTATTCCAACCATTCGACGTTTTCCAGGCACTAATCGATTTGTTCAGGTCGACAAAGCGCGTTGCGAGCGGAGCTCCCGAGCGGCCGGCGTAAATTCTGCGGACATCGTGTCCATCGCCGACAACAAGGGTGAAAACCCAGCCAACGAGAACAATGGCGACGATGACCGGAAATCGCAGCCGGTGGGAGAGCAGTGCCATCACCGTCAGAAGCGAAATGGTTCCCCCCATCACCAGAGGAACGAACGCCGCGCGCTTCAGCCAGAGATTTTCCGGCAGCCATTGTCCGAAGTTACCTTGGATGGCGTATGAAATGAAATGAAAGGCGATAAGGACCAGCGCGAGCACGGCCACCAGCAGCACGGCACCGATCAGCTGGATCAGCTCCCATCGCAATTGAATCTTATCGCTTCCATCCAGAAAGCCATCGGCAGGGCCGCAGGTTTCTCCTAGCCTTTCGGCATCCAAGGGGATGGGAAAAGGGCCGAATACTGTCTCGCACGACGTCGTGAAGCGCTTCAGATGCTGCGGATATCGTCGTTCTAACAGCCGCACCAGCCGAAAGCGATGCACGCGAAAGAAGTTGTCATAAATAGCGACGATGAGCGAGACGATGGTGAAGATCAATAAGGTGACTAGATGGTTCCTGGTATAGGCTTCTATGGTAGTGGATGCGTCCGATTCGGCGTCGATTTGGCGAAATACCAGAAACACCAGAAATACATATAATCCGATGGGCACCATGAGCGCCAATACAACGCCAACATATCTCCTAAGCCTATGATAACAAAAATTCAGGATGTATTGCAGAAAAAAATATGTAAAAGCAATAGCGAATACGATGTACAGTATTACGACGCCACGAACATTTCCATTGCCTTCTCCGGGCATATTTCCGAAGGCGATCGCTAACCCACAAAACAGAATGGTATAAACAAGGATCGAGTAGATCTTTGGCAGCACGGAGATAAAAAAATCAAACCTACGCTGGGTAGAGATACCGATGGTTTTCATCCGCTGGAGCATCAGAAGACGCGCACCGCCGGTCACCATATTGACCCATAGAAAATAGACGGACAGAAAAAATAGGGTCCAGAAGATAACGCCCTCCGACGGCAATTTGCGCACATCGAGGAGCAGATCCTGGCTTTCCGTGATATCGACAAATGCTAAATAGGCGACGACGATGCTGGAAATACTGATCCAGCTTGCCAAGATAGCCCGGAGGAATGCACGACAAGCTGATACTGGTGCGTCGCTAGCACTGTTCTCGTGAGTATCCATCGAGATGCCCTAAATAAATAGACAATAAAGCGGCAACCTGACATTTCTGATAGTGCTGCGCATCAGCGAACTCAGTTGCCAGCAATCCGCATACGCTCAACCAACGGTGAGCGGGTCGCGTAGACGAGTTGTAACTGGACCGCTGCTTCCGCGCCTCCCGGAGCGGGCTTAATCTGGCTTGTAATATTACTTTTCTCCAACCGGCACTCCGGTCAGCGTAGCATTCGGCAGCCAAGTATAGCGCGTGTTTCGCGACATGGACAATCTCCAGCTCAACGATTTATTTGGTGCGCGACGAGCCGTGGATTGGACTGGGTAAGAGGGGCTAATGCTCGACGAGGAGTCCAGGACTGCCGAGTGGCACTCGGATTTTACAATCAGCATGGCAATCCGGATCTGGAGCCACAAGACACACTGCACAGGAGCGTCGGTTTCAGCTACGATCCGACCCATGATGACTGCGCGGTGTGGAATTCGCCATCAGTGTTCTGACCTGGCTGCTTTGCTGGCTATCGTCGCTGTGCTCGTTCGCTGCGCGCGGGCCTACGCTTTGGCAATCGGCGGCATCGAGCGCTCTGCGGCGTTGTTGTCGATCTCGACCGTGCCGTCGTCGATCAAGCGGCCGAGCGGCCGCCAGCGCGCCAGAGCATAACGATCGATCTTCCAAGCCGCTATTTGCGGGAAAACAGATGTGGTTGGCCTGACACTCGTCGCACAAGAAGCTCTGCGCTATTCCAATCTTCTCGGGAAGTACTTTCTCACCGCGAACTCGCTGCCCTCCGCGGAAAAGTGACCATAATCTGAAAAGAGAAATCTGCCATCGATCAAATAGGGGCAGACATCTCCGTCGCAAAGCTCCTTAATCGGTTCAATGAACGTAGCGTGAACCGATTGAGCTCGCAGGCTCTCTTCGATTGTCGGGTTGTAGTTTGTAGTCTTCCACGACGAAATGCCATTGACCGGCGGATTGCTCCGTAAGCGATACGCTAAAGAATGAACATCTAGACCAAACTGAGGAGACTGGCCGATGACAACCACCTTGGCGCCCAGTGATCGAATTGTTTCGATTGTTTTCTGAAAGCCGTCGGCGCCGTGCTGCCCTAGCAAATCCCATCGGGCACTTAAGACGACCAGCCTTACGTTGTGTTCCTTTATCAGATCAAGCGCGCGCGCATTAAAACTGGTACAGAGTGGAATTCTGTATGAGTAGTACGATAACAAGGGCGGACAGCCAGCAGAAGTGTATTGAATGACGTTTACACCCAGTATGTCTCTGCTTCTTAAGATGCCAGGAGCATAGTGTGCAGCGAACGAGTCACCCCAAAGTAGCAAATTATCTTTGTGGCCGGTATTGAGCGTGCAAAGACTTGCATCCCAGTTATCTATCGGCTGGCCTGAAAGGAAGCATCTACCGAATTTCAACTCGTCGCCGCCAGTGGCTTCCTGTTGATAATAGTCCGGAAATCGAGATGGAAAACCTTTCTCGTGAATTCCAACCGAGCCGACCGTAAAGGTCGCAATCAAAGAAAATATCGCGAATGAAAAAACGTATTTGTGAGAGGCGCCGTCTTTTTGTTTTCGAAATGGTGTCTCCACAAATCGAAAAGAGATCGCCGCGAGCGCGAAGCTGGCGATGATAATCGCGAGAATTTCAGCTCCCTGCGGGCCTCTCACCAAAAAATAGCGTGACATAACGATTAGAGGCCAGTGAATGAGATAAAGTGAGTAAGAGATCAGACCGATCGATACAAAAGGACGAAGCGATAGTAGGCGGCCAGCCAGTGTGGCTTGCTCTGTTTGAGTAAATATTAAAATGGCTGCGCCGAGACAAGGATACAACGCGTTGAGCCCTGGAAACGGCGTTGTCTCATTAAAGGCGACTACAGCGTAAGCAATCAAGAGCAAACCGATCATCCCGCCAACAAGGCTCGTAAGTCTCGATATTTTTGGAAGCGGGGTCAAAATCAGCAAGGAGCCCAACAACAACTCCCATGCGCGAGTGGGCAGGAGGAAGAACGTCGCGGTGGGCGCTGTGGGTTGCAAAGCAACGCTCAGACCAAAAGAGGCAATAGCTGCGAACCAGACGAGTAGCTTCCAGTAACTCCCTATAAACCGAACGCCTAAATACATCGCTACAGGCATGAAGATGTAGAACTGCTCTTCGACTGCGAGTGACCATGTGTGAAGCGCGGGCCGCAACGTGGACGCCGCATCGAAATAACCCGAGCTATTCCAGAAGAAGAAATTAGATGCGAAATAGCCAGCCGCAGCCAAGCTTTTCGAAAAATCGAGCATCTCGGTAGGCAACAACAGAAACCAGGCGGCGATCCAAGTGAGTGCAATGACGAAAAGAAGCGCTGGAAAAATTCGCCGAATGCGTCGTTCATAGAAGTCCAGAATTGAGAATTTCGATCTTAGAAGGTCCTCGTTCAGCCGAGCCGTTATGACGTATCCGGAAATCACAAAGAAAATGTCAACCCCGACAAACCCGCCTGGAACGCCCGGCACACCGGCATGAAAAAACAATACAGGAACAACAGCTAACGCGCGCAGTCCGTCAATATCAGCTCGGTACTTCATAAAAACTTCCAACGAGGGGGCGAAGTTGGCGGCGAAACGGATTTGTCTCGATAGTCTTTTGTAACGGACAGCCGGGCGATTCTCGGCCACTTAGCAAAGGTCAAGACGAGTGTCGATGTCCTCTGGGATGGCGGCTTCTTGATCGGCTATAAATTTGTGCCATGGACGAATATCCTCGAATTCCATGCGGTTGCCCAATGGGGCGCGGCTTAGTATTACCTGAACCTGCTCGTGAGTGTACCGAACTGATCATGATGCAAATCAAGGATCTACAGGCAGAGGGTCAGGCGATCGAACGAGAATCCGGCACGACCGTCGTCGACGCCAGCGTTCAAGTCAAGACGGCATTTTGCGGCATGGATCGGCTTGATTCTGCAAGAGAACGGACGGGGGGTAAATGCGCCTGGGCCGGTTATCGAAGAAGGGCGAACCTTGCTTGCGGTGTCTGCTCCGTCTCAGCACCAAGGCTCTGGTTTGCATTTTCCGGTCGCTATGCAGCCGGTCTTCGGCAACACATGGCCACGCAGCGCGGCGACCAGCGACGCCAGCAGCGCACCGGTTTTGCCGAACCGGTCGGCCATGGTGGAACGGGCTAGAGCACGATCGGGAAAAGTGGACACCGGTTTTCCAGAAAAATCGTGCGAAAACAAAGGACTCTAGATCATAATCGTTTCCGTTTAAAGCGATCATGATCTAGGTCGATGCCCTCGCGGCCGTAGATTTCCGCAGTGATCTCCGTATCGCAGCATTTGCAGACGAGGCGCGGCTGAACGTGGCGCGGCCCCGGCACAAAGACGGCACATAATCCAGGTGGGATCGGCGTCGCCCCTCGGACCCACTTGGTGCGGTATCTCAATGCGCTTTGCTGCCCCCGGCCGCTGTGATGATTGCGACGATAATAACGCCTGTCAGCACCAGGCGAATGGCCGCACTGACGCCGAAGGTGTTGAGCATGGTTTGCAAGAGCACCAGAAACAGCGACGCCCCCCAGATGCCGGCGACATTGGCCCTGCCGCCCGCTACCGACGTGCCGCCGATTACCACGACGGCGAGCGATGCGAGGAGATATTCATTGCCGATATCGACATTGGCGCCGCGGAAATAACCCGCCAGCAGCGCACCATCGATGCCGCCGAGCGCACCGGACAGCGTGTAGGTCAGGAAACGAATGCGCCCGACCTTGACGCCCGCCAGCCACGCCGCGCGCATGTTCTGCCCGATCGCCAGGACCGAGCGTCCGTAGATCATTCGCTGCAGCGCGATGCCCGCGCCGATGGTGAAGAGGATGGTCGCAATGGCGAGAATGGGAATGCCGAAGAACTGCAGATTGGTGAAATCGGCAAAGCCGGGCGGCGGCTTGATCTGCAGACCGCGTCCATAACTGATATCGGCCGACTGAATGATGAAACTGGCCGAAAGTGTCGCGATGATCGGCGGAATGCGCAGCGCCCAGATGAGAAAATAGTTCGCCGCCCCTATGGTCATCCCGCAAGCGAGCGCCGCGAGCAGTCCGGCCGCGACCATCGCATCGTTGCCATCCATGACCTTCATGGCGACGGCGCTGGCAAGGCCGATATTGGCGGGCAGCGAGAGATCGACATTGCCGGGGCCGAGCGTGACGACGAACATCTGGCCGGTGCCGACGATGACGGTGAAGACCGCCAGCGACAGCGCCGCCGTGATCATGCCGCCCGCGCCCTGACCGCCGGTAAAGGTGATCGTCGCCAGCCAGACCACCAGCGCGCCCAGAAAGGACCACGGCCATGGCTTGGCGAAAAGCGTCCTTAGCGGCCCCATGCTCAACCCTCCCTGCGGCTGATGAGCGCCCGGGCCGCGAGCACGATGATCAGGATCGCGCCGTTGGAGGCCACCTGCCAATCGGGGGGAATGTGCATGAAGGTGAGCAGCGGCGAGGCGGCAAGCGCCATGGTCAGGGCGCCAATCACCGCGCCGATGGGCGAGACCCGGCCGCCGACGAATTCGCCGCCGCCCAGGATCACCCCGGCAATCGACAGGAGCGTATAACCATTGCCGATATTGGCGTCGGCGGAGGTGGTGATGCTGATCAGCGTCATGCCGGAGAACACGCCGAACAGCCCCGCCAGCGCGAACAGTGCCATCTTGGTTCGGAGCAGCGACCACCCGGCCCGTGCCAGCGCCGCTGGATTGCCGCCGGACCCGCGCAGGATCGTGCCGTAGGACGTCCGCATCAGTGCAAAATGCACGATCACGGCGATGACAATGGCCGCAAGGATCGGCAGCGGCACCCACGGCGGCTTGAAGGAGGCCATCGAAAGCAGCCAGCCCGGCGCCTTGCCGCCGGGCTTCGGCAGCACCAGGATGGCCAGACCTTGCCAGATGAAGCTCATGCCGAGCGTCACCACGATCGAGGGCAGATTGCGCAGATAGATGAGCGCTCCGAGCGCCGCGTAAACGCCAATTGCGCCGACCAGCACGGCGACGCCCAGGAGCGGCGTATCGTTCAGCCAGGTGGCGGTGACACAGCCGACAAAGCCTACAAACGGGCCGATGGACAGATCCAGTTCGTTGCCGGTGATGACGAACATCTGGGCGATGGTCGCCAGCGCGATCGGGATCGCAAGGTTCAACATCAGGTTGAACCCGAAATAGCTGATGGCGCGCGGATTGAGATAGGCGATGGCGGCGAGGACGATGCCCAGGGATAGCGCGGGCAGCAAGGCGCGAATGATACGTGCCGGGGCGATCGAGACGACCGGTCGCGCCGATACCCCGTCTTCGGTCAACGCGCCCCTCATGTTAATTTGCGTCGCCGAATGAGGATTGGATGACCATCTTCTCCGTCAATTCGCTGCGGTCGAGATTGGCAACGATCCGTCCGTTCTGAAAGATATAGACGTGGTCGCAGTTGTTCAGTTCCTCTATTTCCGTGGTGTACCAAAGGAAGGTGCGCCCCACCCGCGCCTCCTCGCGAACCAGATCGTAGACTTCCAGCTTGGTGGCGATATCGACCCCGCGCATCGGATCGTCCATCAGAATGATTTTGGCGTCGGAGGCGAGCGCTCGCGCGAACAGCGCCTTTTGCTGATTGCCACCGGACAGCGAGAGGATGTTGTTGTCGATGTTGGCGGTGCGGATGTTGATCTTCTTCTGCCAATCCTGCGCGACTTCGGCCTCGCGCCGCGCTGAAATCAAGAGGCCGTTGCGCAGGCGTGCCAGCGAACGGATGCAGATATTTTGCGCAATCGACCAATGCGGGAAAATTCCGTCCGCCTGACGGTCGCCGGCAACGAGCGCCACCGGGGCGGTGACTTCGATGCCAGCCCTGCGCCTTGCTGCCGCGCCGAAGATGGCGAGCAGCAAGTCAGTCTGGCCGTGCCCGGAAAGGCCGGCAAGGCCGATGATCTCGCCTTCCTGAGCAACAAGCTCCACACCGTCGGACTGGCGCGTGGGGCGTGCGCGGACGCGCAAGGGGCGGCCGTCTCGTTTTCCGGTGATGGTTTTGGCAGAGGTCTTGGCGGCAGAGGCGGGGTTGCCCATCGCCGCGACCAGCCCGTCGTGATCGAAAGCGCTTACCGCACCGGTCGCGGCGACCTTGCCGTCGCGCATCACCACGATTCGATCGGCGTTTTGCAATACCTCGCCGAGCAGATGCGAAATCAGAATGCAGCTTTTGCCACTGGCAACGAACCGCCGGACGAATGCCAAGAGCTGACCCGAGGTGCGCGCGTCGAGCGAGGATGTCGGTTCGTCGAGGATGACCAGATCGAGCGGCGCCTGCGTGACGGTGAAGGCGCGCGCAACCTCCACCATCTGACGCCTGCCGATGGAAAGGTCCCGGACAATATCGGAGGCGGCGATATCGTGACCGGGAAATATTTCAGTGAGCTTGGCGGCGATAAGGTCTGAGGCATGGCGCCGCCAGGCAAAGCCGCGCAGCGAGGGATGGTTGATCCGCGTGTTCTCCGCCACGCTCAAGTTCGGACAGAGCGAAAGTTCCTGAAACACGCAGCGGATGCCTAGCTTTTGCGCAAAACTGACTGAGTAACCGTCCTGTACGGCGCCTGCGGCTGTGATGCGGCCGCTATCCGGCGCAAGAGTGCCTGCGAGCACCTGCACAAGCGTCGATTTTCCAGCCCCGTTATGACCGACAAGACCGACGCACTCGCCGGCCTTCACGGAAAAATCGACGTTCTCAAGCGCGCGGACGGCGCCGAAATGCTTTTCGGCACCGTCCAGTTTGACGACGATCGCGGCACCCTCCTGCAACAAGGGGCCGCCTCACAAAGCGATGGGCGATAAGCCCGCGAAGACGGCGGCGCTCATTTCTTCATATTAGCTTTGATCGCCTCGGTCGCCTCGGCCAGGGTGTATTCGTGGCTGGCAACGCCGCCTTTGGGGATCGTGGGGAGGGCCGCTTCAAAGTCATCTTGGGTGAAGGCGAGGTACGGCACGAGCAGATCATGCGGGATGTCCTTATGGCCATCGAGCACCTGCTGAGCGACCCAGAACGCCAGGGTGGATACGCCCGGTGCGATCGAGGCCGACCACGTGGTATAGCCGTCCTTGGCCTTTTGCTCCTTCCACCATTCCAACTCGTCCTGCCGGTTGCCCATGATGATAGTCGGCCGCGGCTTACCGGCGGCCGCGAACGCCTGGGCGGCGCCATAGCCGTCACCTCCCTGATCGACGATGCCGACGATCGCAGGTAGCGAGGGCAGCACGGTCGCCACCGCCTTTTGCGCGGTAGTCTGGTCCCAGTCGCCGGTGACCGACGAGACGATCTTGAACTCGGGATGGGCAGCGACGCCTTCGAGAATCCCGGCGTGAATCGCGTCATCGATCGAGGTGCCGGCAAGGCCCCGAATTTCGAGGAGGTTCCCGCCTTTGGGCTGGAACTTCGCCATCTGGACGACTTCCTGCTTGCCCATGTCCTTGAAATCCACCACCACACGGTAGGCGCAAGGCTCGGTGACGATGCCGTCGAAGGACACGACGACAATGCCGGCATCGCAAGCTTGCTTGACTGCGCCATTGAGCGCGTCGGGCGAACCAGCATTGATGACGATCGCATCATAGCCTTGCAGAACGAGATTCTGAATCTGCGCGGCCTGCGTCGGCACTTCCTTGTCCGCCGTGGTGAACACATCGGCCGCCGCGACCACCTTGTCGGCGACCGCTTTCTTGGTAACCGCGTCGTAGCTCTTCAGCATCGCCTGGCGCCAGGAATTGCCAGCGTAATTATTGGAAAAGGCAATCTTCTTGCCACTGGTGTCAGCCAGCGCCGTGCTCGATGCCAGCGCGGCGGCAAGCATGCCCAAGGTAAATGCTCGTCTCATCTCAGAAGCCTTCCTCATTGCTAAATTCTCCCATTTGCTTTCAGCCGCCGATTTTGCATCGACGTACCGTTTCGTCACCGCGTCATTTGCCGCCGAAAAAGAAACACCCCTCTTCTAGAGATACCCATCGCCGCAACTCGTCGCTTCGATGACTGTTGCGGCCATCAGGCTTGGGTATGCGAATATTGGCGAACGGCACGACCATTTTGTCGAGAATTTCGATCGCTTGCTTAAAATTGCATTGCGGCGTGTGCCCCCGCGATGACAAGACCTGTGACACGCCTCACTCGGCGACAATCATGGTCTAAACTCCTTCACTTCCGCAAGAATTTTCGAGATACGTCGCGAGCACGGGCAGTCGTGGACCAAACAGGACCGGCACTCAACCCGCCACCTCGTGTCTCACGCGGCCCAGGCTGATCAGCCCGGCAAGGCCTGCGCAGGCGGCGGCGAGAACCAGGGCGACCTTGGGCGCCATCGCGTGCGGTACGGTCGCGAAGACGATCGTCATCGAGATGGCGCCGAAGGTCTGGCCGGTCAGGCGCGCCGTGCCTTGCATGGCGCCGGCCGCGCCGCTGCGCGCTTTAGGCGCGGACAGCAGCAGGATGCGGTTGTTCGGCGTCTGGAATAGCCCGAAGCCGATACCGGCGATGACCGCGCCGACCAGGAAGGCCACACCGTGGGGATCGACCGGGCACAAACCGACGATGGCCAGCCCGGCCGCCAGCAGCGCGCCGCCAGCGGCGCAAAGCCACGCCGTCTTGATGCTGATTGGCCAGTCGGCCGGCGATCGGCGCCACCACGGCTGTGGCCGCGGGCCACGGCATCATGTACAGCCCAGCCTCGCTCGGTGTCATGCGCAGCGTGTGCTGAAGATAGAACGGCATAGCGACATAGCTCAGCATCTGGCCGGCAAAGCAGCAGATCGAAGCCAGGACCGCCACGCGGAAGGCGGGAACGGCAAACAAGTCGGTCGGCACCAGGGGGGCCTTGCTCCTGCGCTCCCGCCAGATGAGCGCCACCAGGCACAGCACCGCACCGGCGATCAGCACGCCGCCGATCGCCGGCTCTCGCGTCAGCTGATCCGCACCAATAAAGAACAGGACGAACATAAGCGTATTGGCGACCAGAGCGACACTGTCGAGACGCCGCGCCTGTCCTTCCGTGTTTGCCAGTACGCTCCCCGCGAGCAGGACCAGGATGCCTAGAGGGATGTTGACGGCGAATAGCCAGGGCCAGCGCGCCACCGATAAGATGGCCCCGGCTATCCCCGGGCCTGCGGCCGCGGCAATGGCAATCGTCATGGCATTGACGCCGATGATCGGACCGACAAGCTGCCGCGGCACGGCGAAACGGAGGTTCATGGTCGCCAGGGCCATAATGGCGCCGCCACCAAGCCCCTGAATGAAGCGTGCAACGACCAGGACCGGCAGGCTGCCAGCAAATGCGCAAGCGGCTGAGGCCAAGGTGAACAGGGCGACGCCGCCCAGATAGATGCGGCGCGGCCCAACCATTTCGCCGAGCGCGCCACATGGCAGAAGGGCGATCAGCACGGCCAGCTGATAACTCGACACCACCCACACCGTGTCGCCCGGACCGACCCGGAGCGAGGCGGCAATCGAGGGCAGCGCGATATTGGCGATGGCGCCGTCCAGCACCACCAAAACCAGGGTCATCAGCAGGACGGCAATGGCGAAATACCGCCGCGGAGCGGGCAAGCCATCGGCCTGGAAATCGGCGATCGATACAGAGGACATCGGAACGGCCTTCTCTTTGGTGTCGGCTCGATCTCATGGCGGATCGCACCTCTGCCGCAACATTCCGCCAATCGCGGGAACGATCCGGCTGAAATTGCTGAAGCTCGGCGCCCTCGTCACCGTCAGTGTGCGCGGCATCAAAATTGCCATCGCTTCTGCCTGCCCACTCAAAGACGTCTTCGCAAAGGCACACGAGCGACTATGTCCGATCGCCGCCTGATTTGAAGTCGGCGAACTGATTGATTTAATTGGCGATCCCGGCTGGGCTCGAACCAGCAACCCCCAGCTTAGAAGGCAGATGGGACTTCTGTTCAGCGTTGCGCATCCGTGCGGATTGTCTTTGCGTTACAGCAGCATGAGCATAAGTACCAGCTGCCTAGATGTTCACGGAGGTTCATGGATGTTCGTTCCGTGCCTTCCGCAGACGTTCCGCAAAAATGACCATCTTGAGCCAAATTGGTCAGGTGGTCCCTCAGGCGGTGCTCAACCATGCTTCGGGGGCAGGCAAACGCGGCGTGGCCAACATCTACAACCGCGCGAAATATGAGAACCAGAAACGCCGCGCGCTCGATCGCCGGGCGGAGTTTTTGCTCAAAGCGCTCGCCGCATATGAGCGAGGAGGATTTGCTGCCGTTGAAGCCTTCGTCCGGCAGGAACAGCGAAGACTGAAGGAACCCGCACAAGGTGACGGACGCCAGAAAGCAGCCGTCGAAGCGTAGGCTATCTCCAATATGTGGTAGCAAAAGCGCCGCCCGCCGGTTGGCGGCAGTGCTTGGATCTCAGGCGTGTTCGCGAGCCGCGACGCCATAGGCTTCCGGCTTTGCCCAATCCTTGGCGGGCGCCTTGCGCATCCCGGCTTGAATGCTGGCGTGATAGACGCTCAACTCGCCCGACGCGATCCGCGCGGCAAGGTCTGGGCGATCCCGATCAATCCGGGCGCGGTAGTAAGCCGCCGTGCCAGCGCGGACAAGCCGGATCGGCTCAGCCGGGGCGGGATCGACAACGCGGGTGGGTTCGAGGTCGACCGCCTCGATGACGATTTCCGCCGGGACTTCGCATGGCTCGGCCTTGCCCGGCTTCGCGGCTTCGCCAAGCAACTGCATTGCGGGCACGCTCAACCAGACCAGGCCCTCCAGCAGCGCGAGGAAGAGCAGCGCCTTCACGGCGCCAATTCCCCATGCGATGCCTTCAGTTCCCCCGCCGGTCGCGATGGCGATCGCCGCGGCAAGACCCGACAGTTCCACCGGCTTGGCTTCGGCGCGCTCGTCGCGGGCCGTGTCGAGACGCTGCCGGGCCTCAGCGGCTTGCACTGTGAGCGCGCGGCAGTTGGAACCGCAGCCGCCCTTGCGGGCCTCGGCGGCGGCGTAGGCGTCCAGATCGGCGACGCTCTTTTCCAGCTCCTCGATCCGTTTCGCCCGTTCGGCATAGACGGTCGCGCCGTGCTGCTTGGCGAGCAGATCGCCGCCGGCCGCGTCGAAATAAACGTTCACCGCGGACCAGAGCGAAACCGCGACACAGATTGCCGCCGTGATCCGCATTTGCTTCGACCAGCCGACGACGCCGGCGCAGATCGGAATGACGACCTTGGCCAGATCGGCCAGGCCGAATGTCAGACCCGCGGCAGGACCGGCGTCAAGCCCGTGCGCCACATTGAGCACAAGGCCCGTCGCACCGGCCGTGAGGGCGATCAGCAGCAGCACGCCGCCGCTTGCCCATTGCGCCCATATTCGGCAGCGCCTTAGATTTCATCATGGTGTCGTCCTTTGTTTCCTAAGGGACTTCATCCAGGCCGGCTTGGCGTCGGAAGCGCCTTGCCGGCCGCTCTCGGGCATGGCCGCCCGCCGGAACCGTCCGGGATGTCGGGATGGTTCGGGGAGGTGGCTCATTGCCGAGACGGAATCCTCAGCCCGGCGTCGCCTCGTGCATGGCTTGGCACTCGGCCCGCTTGGGGTTGGTTTCGGGAGGCCGGAAGTCCTTTCCTTTCCCTTGTTATTCCCGGTTTCCGCTTCGTTCGGTATCCGGCTCCCCTTTTCGGGTGGCTAGTCCTCTCTAGCCTCTACTCGGGTCTTGTCTGGGCCTGCTCTCCGTCTGCAAGTAAATAATAGCGAGTATAAATATTATTGCAAAGTACAAATAGATTTATTCTTTTCATAATTTGCAAAATGGGCGAATTTCGCAGCGGCTTTGCAAGCAAGCGGCACACTTTGCAATCGCTTTGCAAAATGTTGCAGCATGGTTCCGGGCATGGATAGCGGCGGATTGACCGATCGCGGGCCGCCGTTGCAAGGCGCTTGCAGGGGTGGCATGCAGGACCGAACCTGGATTGCACCCAGCCGCACCGAGCCATGACGATCCTCGGAACGAAAACTCCTGAAGAGCTTTCGCTTTTACGCCAATAGAAGAGGCTCATTCTTTTTACTTCTTTTTTATTTTTCTCCAAATATAGGTAAAAACATCGCCACCATCGTCCATTCTGCCATGTTTCTTTTCAATATCATTAGCTTAACGTCGGACGATCATAGGGCCGATCCGCCGGATCAGGGTCGGCCAGCGTCGCGCTTATTGACAAGATTTGCCCAGCTAGTGGAGTCTGCGTGCAAAAGGACATAACTGCCGGCAGTGTCAGAGGAACTTGCCCTTGAGCCGATATTATGTGCCGGGAGCGTGGGAGCGTAAGGGCCGTTGCAGCGCTGTTGCAGAATTTGACGGCTGGCGGCTTGCCGCGCGCAGGGGCCATTCCAGGCGGCCTATCCCGTCCACGCCTGCCGCCACGCCGCGAACTCGGACGGCCGGATCTGGTAGCGCGCGAAGTTGCCTTCGTGCAGGGCAAGAAGCTCGCTCTCGGCGATTTCCCTAAACCTTTGGCGCTCCGACGCGTCGATGTTCTTATCCGTCCACGCGGCGACGTGGGTGGCGGCGCTCTTCTTGTCCATGCGCCCGCGCACGACCTCGCCGACGAGCGCGCGCAACGCTTCCCGGTGCTTGAGGCGGAACGGGTCGGGCTCGCCCAGCGACTGGCGCACGGAGGCGTACCGGCTCGCGGAGCGCTCATAGCCCCAGATGAAGATGTCCTTGAGCAGGTCGACCTGCCGCAGCTCGTACACGCCGAGCATCGCCTGGGTATAGGTCTGCTGCGGAACGTCGGCGAAGGACAGGGGCGACAGGTTGTTCCTGATGAGCGGAATGTTCGCGGCAAGGCGCGAGACGCGTTTATTCACGTCATCGAACGCCTGCAGGTAGGGAAGCTGCACCATCGCGAAGAAGCCCTGCTCGAAAGGGTCCTTGATGGCGGCGGCGGTGGCGAGGATCTGGTCGAAGCACTCCTCAATGAGCTGCGGCACCTCGAGCGGATGGAAGACCGAGCCGGTGATGCCGACGACGATGCGGCGCAGGCGGCCCGGCGCGTCCGGGTCGGCCAGCAGGTTGTTTGCCAGCATGCCGTGCAGGTTCAGCAGCGTGTAGCGGTTGAAGCCTACTTCCGCGGCGTCGCCCACGAGGAATTCGATGGCGTCCTTGTGATTGAGGATCATCTGCGCTTCCAGCTGATCCTTGCCTTCGGCCTGCTGGCCGAGATCGATCAGGCGCTTGGTGTCGAGCAGCGAATAGGTGTTGCCCTCGAGGCGGCTCGAGTTCCAAGAGAGATCGATCAGGAGGCGGCTCAGAATCTGCTTCGCGTAGGTGCCCGCCGGCTGCGCGGCGGTCTGCGGCGTGCCGATCGCGTGCAGGTGCGCGCGCTCCTTTGATGACAGGTAGGCGGTTTCGTTGGGGCGGTAGGCGTCGAGAAACTTTCGGTCGTAGCCGGCCGGCTTGCGCGCGGTCTCGGGCTTGCGGACATACTCCTGTATGGCGGCGCCGTGCTTTGACACCGGCACGAAGAGGCTGCCTTGCTCTTCTATGCGCGCTTCGGCGGCGATGAGCCGGGGTGGTGCGCCCGGTGCGACGGGCAGCGCATACCGCGCCGCGGGGCCCTTCCCCAGCTGGGCGAGGCGTCCGGCGGTGATGAGCTGCTTGAGGCGGTACTGCACCGTGCGCAAAGGGACGGAGCCGAGCGCAGCGGCGATCTCCTGCGCCGTCGCCCCCTCGGGCCTCGCGGAGGCGTCCAGGATTGCCTGAAGATCGTCCTCGGTAACCCGCCTTGCCATCTGCTCTCCATAGTTGCGCGATCGCTCTATTGCGCAACTATGCCCGGTTATCGTGCAAGAATCAATCTATCGCGCAATTATATCTTGCGTAATGGCCATAATTCTTGCGCGATTTCCCCATCGCGCAAGAAACCCCGTGCTACCTATTGCAGCCGATAAACCAGCATCGACCAGAAATATTCGGCGGCGCCTTCTAAGGAGAGCTTCGGTTCCTCGTTCAATCCACCGGCTTCATTCCTCTGCCGCCAACTCTATCAGCATACCTTCCGATGCTTCGATTGCGTCCTTCAGCTCATTCATAAGGAATGATCGCGTTACCGATGCATGCGGAATTGTCTTCCAGCATCTCGGCAGCGATCAACACGCAATCCAGCGAGCCGCACAGGCTTCTTATGCGTTTGAAATGATCGTTTACCTGCATAGCTCGCCCCTTTCGCCATCATTCATTACTCGGTTTGACTATAAAAGCATAGGATTAACTCCTACCTTCGTCAACTCGGTTTGACTACGATCGAGTGATGGAAGAATTGCAGCCGACTTCTATCCGTCTGACGCCTCAATTGAAGGCCGCGCTAAAGCGCTTCGCCGAGGAAGACCGGCGTTCGCTTAGCTCTTATGTCGTTCTGGTGCTTGAGAAGCATGTCGCGCAGCGCGAGGCAGCGCAAAAGCCGGGCGATGGTGAGAAGTGAGCCGAGGCATCGCAAGAGCGAGCCTGACATAGCAAGCGCGGAACGCGCTGATAACTCATTGAAATATAAGAATAAAATAAGAGGATGGTGCCCAGAAGAGGATTGGCTGAGAAAACGCAGCAGCGCGACCAGTCGCTCAGCGGCGTCACCATTGAAGCGTTCGATCGGCGCGGCCGGCAGACGGTCTTGATCGACGGTGGCATGTCCGCGGCGCGAGCAATCCGCCAGAACGGGCTCGCGGTAAGGCTGTCGCGCCACCACGCCCGCCAACGGGCGATCGTGCGGCGGTCGACGCCGACAGCTTCGGGCAGGCTCACCCCTCGAGAGCGGCTCTCTCCCTCTAGTCCAAAATGCCGCAGCCGGGCAACGTCCACCCGTCGCGCTGCCAAAAGCGACTGCCCGCGGATAGGCGGGAGAGGGCGTTGGATTATGGTGAGCATCAGCATTGCCCCCAAATCCCATCACGTTATGAAAACTCTCACGGTGAGCCGCCCAAACATTTAATATAACCAAGCAATCACAAGATATTGTCAGTTTGTTTGAATGAATTTGTTGAACGAATTCGCACTTGCTCAATGTCTTGGATGGAAATAGACATTCCGCGTGACGGAATCCTACGCTTTTACATAACAATGGAATTTTTGAATTTCATGGAAATTCGGAAGCGTAAAATTTTAACATATATTCACTTGGGCAGAGCAGCGTAACATTCGGGGTATTTTCTCCATCAGCCATCCAAGCCATTCCACGCCAAGTGGTGGCGTTCCCCCAACCAACGCATCGAAATCGATCAGGCGGGATAGCGAATGGGACCGCGCGAGAATGCCCGCCGACAAGCTTGTCGCGCTGGTCCGCGACGGAGCGAAGCTGTTTACAGCTCCAGACGAAAGCGCCTGGGCGGCAATCGAGATATTCGGCCACAGGGAAAGCTGGCCTCTGGCCTCGCGCGGCTTCAAGACATGGCTGGCGAATGGCTATTATCTCAGGACGCGAAAGGCGCCGATGCCGGAGGCGATGACGCAGGCGTCGGTGACATTGGATGCGATCGCCCGGTTTGAGGGCGGCCAGCAGCAGGTGTTCCTGCGCACCGGCGAGCAAGACGATAAGTTCTATCTCGATCTGGCGGATGAGGATTGGCGAGCGGTTGAAATCGGCCGGGATGGGTGGCGCATTGTCGACCGGCCGCCAATTCATTTTCGCCGGCAACGCGGTATGTTGCCATTGCCCTCGCCCGTTCGCGGCGGCGAGATCGGGGAACTCAGGGGCTTTCTCAATGTTGCGAGCGATGACGATTTCCTTCGGGCCGTTGCGTGGCTGATCGCGGCGTTGCGGCCCACCGGCCTTTTCCGCTGCTGGCGCTGGTTGGCGAACCCGGTTCGGCGAAATCGACCACCGCCAGAATTTTACGCAGTCTTGTTGATCCCAATATTTCCGCGCTGCGTTCGACGCCGAAAGATGAACGCGATTGCTGGATCGGCGCGAGCAACGCGGCGATTCTCGCCTATGACAATCTCTCCTCCATCCCCCTTTGGATGTCGGATTCGCTGTGTCGCATCGCTACGGGGGGAGGCTTCTCGACGCGCCAGCTCCACACCGACAGCGATGAAATCCTGATCGAGGCGGTGCGCCCCGTGATCCTGACCTCGGTCGGCGACGTGATCGCGCAAAGTGATTTGGCCGATCGCGCCATCGTGCTCGATCTGCCGACCATTTCGAACAATCACCGGCGGCATGAAGGTGCTTTGGGGGCGTTATTTGCCGCCGCAAAGCCAAGGATTCTGGGGGCGTTGCTCGACGCGGTAGCCAATGGCTTGCGGCGACAGCCTGAGATCATTCTTGAGAGTTTGCCGCGTCTTGCGGATTTCGCCATTTGCGTGACGGCCTGCGAGACGGCCTTCACGGAAGAAGGCGCCCTGCTTGCCGCCTACTATCGCAATATCCATGAGGCGGTGGACAGCGTCGTGCAGAATGATGCTGTCTGCGTCGCCGCGCTGGCCTTCCTCGATGCCAATCACGGTCATTGGAAGGCAAACCCGAGGCTCTACTTGCGGATATTCGAATTTGGGCGCCAGATGGCGCGCCGCGCGAGCGAAGCTGGCCGCGCAATCCGCAGACGCTGTCGAACCGTCTCCGCCTCGCCGCTCCAAGCCTGCGAAAAATGGGCGTGCTCTTCACCAAGGGTAAGACGGCGGGAAAGCGTTATCTCGAACTCATCCGGGAATAAAGCGGCCACCTTGTCCGTTGCAGGCTTCGCGCTTGATCGCCAAAGAGAAAACGTCACACTGAACGCGGATTGGATATCCTGGCATTCGCGCGCCGGGAGCCAGGTGAAAGCACCAGAATCCATTTTTCTCCTTGGCGATCATGCTCTTCATGATGCGTGCCGGCGACCGTATCCCATAAGAGAGGATCATCGGCGCCTGCGCCATCATTGGATTGACCGCCAAATTGCTTCCGCATTCGTGTGCCGCCTCGAAAATGACGGGGCCGTTTTGCAATCTGAGCACGGACAAATGCGCGGCCTTCCGCTATGTCAGCGGGAACCAAGGCCGAGGGAGAGAAGCGATGGTGAAGAAACAGACGCGGCTGTTTGAAATGAAGCACGCCGATCTACGGCAGGCCCGGCTGATGGGGCTCGCCCTGCAATTCGATCGGGGAGGACCTGGTGCCGCTGGTCGGCGGCAGCGAGTTCAATGAAAACCCGCTTGATTCGGCCATTTGGACAGCGGAAGACGAGACCGAGAAGCTCGAAGCAGCCGAAAAATTATTTAGAGCGGGATCGGATTAGGCGGAATCGGAAAATTGGGATTCTCTTCCTTCGCGAACAGTAATTCATCATCGGTGCTGGAGAGGAGGCGGGCATGGATGGGGAAGCCTTATTCGATCGATCTTAGGGAACGTGTCGTCAAGCGCGCGGCTGCGGGCGAAAGCATTCGCGCTATTGCGGCGGCGTTCGAAATCAGTCCGTCGGCGGTGTCGAAATGGGCTGGAAGGCAGCGGGCGACGGGGAGCGTCGCGCCGGCTCAGATGGGTGGCTATAAGCCGGTGATCTTGGCAGCGCATCGCGATTTTGTTCACGCCCGCTTTGCTGAGGTGCCCGAGTTGACCTTGCGCGGGCTGAAAAAGGATCTGGCCGAGCTCGGCGTCAAGGTGAGCTATGGCGCGGTCTGGAGCTTCGTCCATGCCGAGGGCCTGAGCTTCAAAAAAAACCGCGGTCGCAAGCGAGCAGGACCGGCCCGACGTCGCCCGGCGCCGCACGCAATGGAAAAAATACCAGGCGAAAATCGATCCCACGCGGCTCGTCTTCATCGATGAGACCTGGACCAAGACGAATATGGCGCCGCTGCGAGGCTGGAGCGCTTGCGGCAAGCGCTTGATCGGCAAGTCGCCTCATGGTCACTGGCGAACCCAGACGTTCCTCGCCGCATTGCGCTGCGACCGGATTGAGGCGCCTTGCGTCTTTGATGGGCCGATCAACGGCGTGAAATTCCTCACCTATGTCCGGGAATTCCTTCTGCCCAGCCTGAAGGCTGGCGACGTTGTGATTATGGACAATCTCGGCAGCCACAAGGGACGGGCCGTTCGCCAAGCCATCCGCAGCGTCGGCGCGAAGCTCTTCTTCCTGCCGCCATACAGTCCCGATCTCAACCCCATCGAACAGGTCTTTGCCAAGCTCAAACACTGGCTCCGAAAATCCGCAAAGCGCACGGTCGAGACCGTCTGCGATCGCATTGGATCATTGCTCGATGACTTCCCGCCCAACGAGTGCAGAAACTATCTCGCAAACTCGGGGTATGCTTCCAATTAAAGTGATCCCGCTCTAGAGATCCTCGTAGAGCGGCCTGGCGGTCCAGGCACCGGGCTTCAGCGAGGTGACGAGAAAGCGCGGATTGGCATCCCCGCCGGTCCATTCCGCCTTGCCGATCACGCGGCGGCGGCGTGACCAGGAGTCCTTCGTCGACCATAGGAAATCCCGAAACACCCGCGCCGGCTTGCCGTCCGCGGCCTCCGACAGCCGTCGCGCCTCGGCCAGCGCCTTCGCGATGCGCACCTCCAGACGCGCGTTACGGGCGAGGCCAAAGACGTAGTCGACCTTGTGGGCCTCGCACCAGACCATCAGGGCCTCCCTGGCGAAGCCGGAATCGGCGCGCAAAATGATCTTCACCTTCGGCCAGCGCCCCCGGATCCGGCCGACGAGGCGCGCTGTCTCTTCGACCGCGCCGGCGCTGCCGTCAATGTTCGAGCGTCGAAGCTTGGCGGCCAGAAGATGACGGCCGCAGAAGACGTAGAGCGGCAGGTAACAATAACAGTCGTAATAGCATGGAAGAACCGGCCTTCCTGATGGCCGTGCAGCGGATCGTCAGTGGCGTCGAGGTCGAGCACGATCTCACGCGGCGGCCTGCTGTGCGCGTCGAGAAATAAGTCGACGAACAGCGCCTCAATCGACGTGCCGTCGTGGCCGATCCTGTGATAGCGCTCATACGGCGCTCTCGGCCGGAGCGTGCTCGAGACGGTTCAGCGTGCTCTTGCCTGCCAGCGGTGCCGGCGCCTCAGCCCCGCGCTCGAACTTGCCGAGCAGCACGCCCAGAACCGGATCACGGCGCAACTCGTCATGGTCGACGAGGTCCTCATAGCCCAGCGCCAGGCCGAACACCCGCTGCGCGACCAAGGTCTTCACGTCATGCAACACGTAGGCGCGATGGCGTTGATCGCGAAAGCAGGAGGCAAAGCGATCGATGAGCCGGATCGCCTTGTCCGTCTCCCCAAGCAGCAGAGCGCCGGCGTCCGAGGAAACCATGCCGCCATCGAAATCCGCGACCACACGGCGCCCGCCCGCTCTTCCAAAATCGATCTCGCTCGCGCTACACTCTGTCAGCATCGGGGAGCCCCCTCGAATCGGCATAACTCGTTCTCGCAAAACAAGTTTACACCGTCAGAGGCCCCGATGCGCCCCAGCATCGTGAGAAATGCAGGCTAGGAGCGAAATGGGATATTTCTACCCGCCACTGGTACGTTCCACAAGGTATTGATGCTCAGCCATTTGCGCGTTGGTGCGGCGAGCCTGGACCGCTCTCCACCGATCCCCGCGAGCTATTCGCCGACGTGCTTCGCCAGGCGGGACTTCTCCTCGACGGCCTGCCGGAAATGGATGGCAAGCTCCGCCGTGCACGCGTCGAAGGTGACAAGGGGCAGGCGCGGGGCGGTGCATATCTGGGCCACCTTGACGGCGTGCCCGCCGGGTTCATCCAGAATTTCAAGACCGGTGAGAAACGCAGCTGGCGCTTTGAAGGCCGAACGCGACCTCTCGGTCCGGCGGAGCGGCAAAGCCTTCTGCACGAGGTCGCCGAAAAGCAGCACCAGCGCGAAGTCGCGCGGCGTGCCATCCATGCCAAGACCATGGCGCTTTTGACGGGCCACTTGGCGGCGGCGACACCGGCCCCGCAGATCACCCATACCTGCTCGCCAAGGACATCGAGCCCCATGGCGCGCTCATCGACCTGGCGGGACCGCTCCTCATTCCGGGCGGCGAGAAATGGCCACAGCGCTGGAGCGCGACAGGCAACCTCCTTATTCCCATTCGTAGCATCGACGGCGAACTTATCGGGGCTCAGAGTATCGCTCCCGACGGACGCAAATCCCTGCCGCGTGGCGGCACGCTCGCCGGCGGCGTTCATCTCATGGGTGATCGAGCAAACACCAAGGAATTCGGCGTCGTTATTGCCGAGGGCTTCGCCACGGCGGCGACGATCCGCGAGCTGATGGGCCTTACTGTCGCCGCTGCCTTCAGCGCCACCAATCTTGAAGCGGCGGCGCGTGCCTGCCGCCAGGCTTGGCCGGATGCGCCCATCGCCAGCGCTGGCGACAACGACCACCAGAAAGAGCGCCAGCACGACGCAAGAGGGCGACCGAAGCCCAATGCCGGGCGCATCGCCGCCGAGCAGGCGGCGAAAGCCGTTGGCGGCGTTGCGCTCATACCTTCGTTCTCCGCCGACGATCCTGGCTCCGATTGGAACGATGTGGCTGCAGGCGGCGGCAGAGCCGAATTCCTGCGCCAATGGACGATGCAGCTGACGGCAGCCAATCATCCGTTGCACATTGCCGCCGAAAGCAGGCGGTCGCCCCGAATAAGGTAAGATGCCGCGATTTGAATGGCCGTGGCATGACTATGTCGTTCCATTCCGGATGGAACGCGTCGCCGCGGATGTCGAGGCGCTTCGTTTCGGCCTTGCTGACTCTGATGCCTTTCTCATAGGTCTTGATATCGAGTGCGCATTCAGCTTTGACGCCATTGCTGACGATCATCGCGATTCAGCACCGGATGGGCGATCGGCATCACGCCCGCCCCCGCGACCGCAGCACCTCAAAAAGCCGACCATCGGCGTGTGACGTGATGGGCCACAAAGAGACGTTATAGGTTACGGTGGCTGAATACACGCAACTCTTCCAAAGCGGACTCTCCACTCTGATTAGCCATCATTCGGTGCGCGCACTGATCAGGTCAGGGGTGAACCTTGACCAAGGAGACGCTTGTCAAGGCGCGGCGGCAAAGCCTGCATAGAGGCCGGAGCCAAAGGCCAGATGCGTCGTCCGGTCACCCAGAACACCGCCCGCCGCTTTGGCAGCCGCCAGGCCATCACGCCGAGGCCCAATGCCGGCTGCAGCACGAACCATGGCGCGGCCAGCGTTGCGACACCAAAGAGCAGCGCGCTCGTAACGCTTGGGCTCGCATCGGGCAGCGCCCGAGCGAGCTCCGAATACAGCGCCGCATAGGCAATCCCGACGGCGTAATGGAACGTCCAGCCGATCGCCCTTTCGCCTTCGATGGGCGGAGTGTCTGCAATCCCGGCATGGGCGAATGCGCCGCGCCCCATCGCACCCACCCATCGGCCGATGAGCCTCCAATTGGAGATGGGCAGGTTCGCACCATGTTTCAACATCTGTTGCCAGACATCGGCAGTAGCCGTGGCAATGACACCGGCGATGACAATAGAGGTTGCGTTCATTTTCTTACTCGCTTGTCCCGCGCAATGAGGCGCCGCGCCGCGCCGCGCTGGCGCGGCCCTCAACGCGACTTGTGGTCAACGCCTCGCTTCGAGGATCAGGTTGAACGGCGTCTCGGTCGCCCGGCGGAACCGGGTGAAACCAGCCGTCCGGAACACGTCTGCCAGTCTTGCTTCGCCCGCCTGCGCGCCGAGCACATGGGTGCCGTTCTCGGAGATGGCGTGCGCGCAGCACAGGGTGGCCGATGCCGCATAATAGATCTGCCCGACGGGGCCGATATTGTCCTCGACCTTGTCATTGGCGAAGGGCTCGACCAGCATGACCGTGCCGTCCGCCGACATCGACCTGGCCGCATGCCTGGCGGCATCGACCGGGCGACCCATATCGTGTAGGCAATCGAACAGGCAGATCAGATCATAGCCGCGTGGCTCGTAGGCGTCGGCCTTGACGACCTCGAAGCGCACGCGGTCGGTAACGCCCGCTTCGGCGGCGTTCTCGCGCGCCGCGGCGATCGAGCCCTCATGCGTATCGAAACCCCAGAAGCGCGACTTCGGAAAGGCCTCGGCCATCAGCACGGTGGAATGGCCATGACCGCAACCGACATCGGCGACCTTCGCCCCTGCCTTCAGCCTGTCGACGACGCCGTCCAGGGAGGGCAGCCATTCGGAAATGAGGCTGGCGCGATAGGCATTGCGGAAGAAGGCCGCAACGCCGCAATAGAGCCGGTGATCGTGATCGCCCCAGCTCACGCCCTTGCCGGTGCGGAAGGCCGAAAGTGCCCGCTCCTCGTCGAACCACATCGAGGCCGGCACCTGCCAGGCATGAGGGATGAAGAGCGGGCTCGATGAATCCGCCAGCACCATCGCCTGTTCCGGCGTCAGCTCGTAGCTGGCGCCGGCCGGATGATATTGCACATAGCCGCCGGCAGCTTGGGCGTTCAGCCATTCGCGCACATAGCGCTCGGCGCAGCCGGTGCGGCGGGCGAGTTCGGCCGAGCTGATCGGCCCGGCCCCGGCCATGGCTTTGTAGAGCCCGAGCTTGTCGCCAAGGCTGATCATGACGCCGCCATAACCGGCGGACAGATCCCCGATGGCCTTGCCGATGAAGTCGTTGAGACGCTGCTGATCGATTCTCATTGCTCTCTCCTCGGAGTTTAAGTTCTGAATACCCACGGCTCATGCAAAGGCGCACAACCGCGAACCTGGGGTGGCGAGACGTGACGCTCGCCCTGTTGCCGTCAACGCTGTGCGCCCAAGCCAGATGTCTTGTGTTATTCACCGCAGTCGACCGGCGCCGACTGCGCCGGACCGATTCACTCAGTTGAGGTTGGGAACGAACGCTGGCACCTGGCTGCGGTAATCGCGATAGCGATCGCCCAGATCGTCAATCAGATCCGCTTCCTCGAACGGCGTCGCCGCCAGGATGTAGGCAAGTGTGGCGATGGCGAAGACGACATGACCGCCCGTCAGATGCGGTGTCAGCCATGGCGCGATGATCCAGCCCAGGCTGATCGGATGGCGGATGATCGCGTAGAGGTAGCGCACGGTAATTGTCGAGGGATGCGGCTGCCGGTCCCTGAACCGCGCCCACGCCTGAGCAAGACCGAAGAAACGGAAATGCCCGAATTGGAACGTGGCCGTGACCATTGCGGCGAGCACCGCGAGGTAGGCCGTGTGAATCATGCCGGCCGCCAGCGGATCTCGCACATCCCAGATCAGCGCAGGTATCGGTCGCCAGAATACGACCAGAACAGCGGTCATGATCGCAGTCATGAGGAGATAGGTCGCGCGTTCTATCGGTGGCGGCACGACTTTCGTCCACCAGCGCTTGAACGATGTGCGTGCGGTGATCGAGTGATGCAGGCCGAATAGCGCCACCAGCCCTGCATCGATCGCGACCGCAATCACGAGCGGCACCTCCTCGCCGCCGGTGATGCCTTTCGGCACACCGAAATCGGCGAGGAAACCAACGAGATAGGCAATGCTCGCCAGGCCGGAGAGATAGGCCAATACGGCATAGATCAGGAACATGGATGTCTTCAGCATTGTTCGGCCTCCCGGTCTCGACGGGTGAAAACGGCGTCCATCGCGGGCGCGATCACATCGACGGCGAGAAAGGCCGTGAAATGGTTTTTGCCCTCAAGGGGAAGAAAACGGGCGCCAGCCAGCTCGGCGAAGCTGCGCACCGCCGCGAACATCGGATCGTCGGTGCCGGCAATGGCGAGCAGGGGAATCCGCGATGACGCGAGCATCCGGCCGCCGTCGGGCCGGTCATGCGCAATACAGGCGGCCAACGCGCGAAAGTCATTCGCACCGATCCGGTTGCGCTGCTCAGGCGAGAGGCGCACGCCTTGCGCCTCGATCAAAGCGAGCCAACGCTTGGCGCCGCCAGTCAGGGTGCGGCGATAGGGCGACAGATCCTGCGCGCCGGAATGCGCCCCGATGACCGTGATGCTCCGTCATACGGTCAGGAAAGAGCTGGCCAAGAGCAAGAGCGGTCGATCCGCCCATCGAAAAACCGGCGACGTCCGCGTCACTCACACCCAGCGCGTCAAGCACGGCGGCCACATCCTCGGCGCGCTGCCGCATGCTGTAGGCCGCCGGGTCATGCGGCTTGCCGCTATCGCCGTGACCTCTTGCATCGATGAGGATCACCTGGCGCCCGGCCTGGACAAACCGGTCGACATATCCGCAATCGCGCCAGCTTTGCCGGGTATCCGAGAATCCATGAAGCATGACGAGAGGCGAACCGCTCCCGGCCGGTTCATAAGCAATGGGCAGACCGTCCGTTGAGATCGCGATCATCCTGCGTTCCTTGCATGACATTGCGGGTCAGGCGGTTTCGAGCTGCCGGGACGCCGTCGCGGCAACACGCGCGCGGATCGCCCTGCCGACGGCGTCGGCATGTGTCTGCGGACTCATGTGTCCCGCCGAGGCGATCTCGACATGAGAAGCCTTCGGGAGCAGTGCCTTCAGAGCGTCGATGACGCCGAGCGCCGTTTCGCGCGTCCGGCTGCCGGAGACGAGAAGCGTCGGCGCGCTGATTTGCGCGATTTCGTTACGGTCATCAGGCGCGCTGCCTAGGAGCCGCCATTCGGCCGCCACCTTCGGCGCGGTCCGGGCAATGGACGAGCGGAGCGAGGCTGGCAGCTTTTGCCATGCGCCCGTGCCGCTCCAATAATCGATGAAGGTTTCGGCCGCCTCCTCATCCCGGCAGGCGCTCGATAGCTCAAGATAGCGGTCCGCCAGCGCGGAAATTTCGCTCCAGAGCTGATGCTGTCCGCTATAGCGGAGCAGATGAAAAGCGACCGGCTCGATCAACGTGAGGCTGGCGATATTGCCGGCGAAGCGCTTGGCTGCGTTCATCGCGACCGTTCCGCCATAGGAGTGTCCAACCAGATGAACGGCTTCACCGGCAGAGGCGAAGAAGGGTTCGAGTGCCGCCACCTCCATCTCCGGTTCCAGGCGGGCATCGCGCGGCCAGGCCCCATTCCCTCCATATCCCAGGAGATCCGGCGCATAGACGTGAAAATCGGCTGACAGATCCTCAATGAGCGGCAAGAATGAACGGCTCGATCCGGCGCTGCAATGCAGGAGAACCACAGGCGCGCCGGCTCCGGCTTCCAGACAGAAGCGCTCCGAGCCATTTTGGGTCGTAGAATTCTGGTTGATCATTTTTCAGGCTCCAACTTGTTTGGTGGCCTTTGTAGTCAGATAGCGTCCCCGCTCCGTCCCCTGCGCGGGACATGCGGACAGGTTGCTTTGAGCATGCGCGCCGAGTTGCATCTGATGGGCGTTCCGACCCTCCGCCTGGACGGCCGTCCGCTCGCGTTTCGGCTGCGGAAGGGGCTTGCCCTGCTTGCATTTCTCGCCATGGAGAAGCGTCCGGTCCATCGGGAGCAGATTGCCGGTTTGCTCTGGCCGGGGATGGAGGAAGACGCCGCGAAAGCCAGATTGCGCCGGACGCTGCACAAGCTGCGTGTCGCTGCCGGCCATGCGCTTGTCGGCGCCGACAAAACGACGCTCGACATTGCATCCGGCGTTGAGCTGCATGTCGATGCGCTGGCGTTCGAGGCCGCCTGCGATGAGGCTCGCCTTGACGCGGCGTTCGCGCTCTATGCCGCCGATTTTCTGTCCGGCCTGTCGCTGGAGGATTGCCCCGAATTCAACGAATGGGCGTTTTACCGCCGCGAAGCATTGCGCAGCCGCCTGATGCAGGTGCTCGACCGGCTGATCGAATCGAAGTTCCAGGATCGCGCGTATCGAGAGGCGTCGGTGATCGCCAACCGGCTTGTCAGCCTGGACCCGTTGAACGAGGCCGGTCACCGGCATCTGATCAAGGCCTATCTGCTCGTCGGAGATCGTCCTGCTGCTGAGCGCCAATATCGAGCCTGTGAAAGCCTGCTGGCGGATGAGCTCGGCGTGGCGCCGGACGCGGAAACGGCCGCGCTGTTGCGGGACGATCCACCAGAAACCGCGATGGATCATGCAAGAACGCGCTACGCCCGGCGCGACGAAATCCATATTGCTTACCAAACCCTTGGGGTGCGGACTCCCGACATCATCCTCGTCCCCGGCTTCGTCTCCCATATCGAGCGGGTCTGGGACGACGTTCATTGCCGCCGCTTTCTCAATCGCATTGCCGAAATGGGCCGGCTCATCATCTTCGACCGACGCGGCATCGGCCTCTCCGACCGTGTCGGCTCGGCGCCGACGGTCGAGGCAACGGCAGACGATATCCACGCGGTCATGGATGCCGCAGGCAGCCGGCGTGCCTTTCTCATGGGATTTTCGGAGGGCGGACCCGGCTGCATTCACTTTGCCGCCCATGCGCCGGACCGGCTGCATGGCCTCGTGCTCTACGGTTCGCTCGCCAAAGGCAGCCGATCCTCCGACAACCCATTTGCGCTGACGCACGCGCAATATGAAGGCTGGCTGCGCCGGCTCATCGAGAATTGGGGCGATGCCCCGGATATCGAGACCTTCGCGCCTGCGCTGGCGCGGGACCGTCAAGTGCGCAACTGGTGGACCGGCCTTTTGCGCGCGGCGTCGAGCCCGGGCGCGGTCAAGGCGGTGCTCGAAGCGCTGCGGGACACGGATGTGCGGCGTCTTCTGCCCGATATCCGGGTTCCAACGCTCGTATTACACCGCCACCAGGATCGTGCTGTCCGCTTCGAAGCGGGACGGCATCTCGCTGAGATGATTCCCGGCGCTCGTTTTGAAAAGCTCGACGGTAAGGATCATTGGCCATGGGCAGGTGATGCGGAACGCCTGATGGCTGTGATATCCACCTTCATTACTGACAATGTGCAAAGTCACGACTACAGACGAGATTGATGCTATCATCGGAAGACGCGCGCTTTGGGAGCTGTGCCAACATCGCTTGGCGCTGGGAAGACTGCCACACTCGTCACGGTGCGCCATCTATCACGATGAGCTACACTTGTTAGCCTGATACTGAGATCGGACCTGGCCTGGGCCCCGGTGCCGTCCGTGTACTGGGAACCTGTTGTTCCATCCAACGCCCCTTTCGCCTGCGCTGGCGTCGTGGAGATATTCGCGTTTCAACGCGGCGACGCGAGTGGTAGCTGGTGGCGCAGCCGCGCAACTCACCCGACCATTGTCGAAGTCCGCTCTTGAAGCCGCAAGATATTTGCCACTTTGGGGCGCGAGGACGGCTTCGGGTCAGGGGCGGTAATCGTGCTCCCGCGCCATGACCGGAGCACCACGAAAGCGGATGATTTGTCGACTGCCTCCTTCGAGGTGCGATAAATGATCCGATAACGGACGGTCACCGCTGCTTACGCCTCACAGCCGAAATCGCGGCCTGTTCGTTGGGCAATAAGGTCCAGCACTGGCTTAGACCCAAGAGCCGGAGCAAATCCGCAAGTGCAGAATCGCTTGCAAAATCAAAAGTCTGGATCTGGAGGCCTGCCGTCCTAATCGGCCAAACTGTCAAACGGCTCGCAATGTTGACCCCCAATCGGCGTCCAAAACTGACCCCGCTTTGCGCGAGGTATTGGGCTCGTTAGGACCTGTGATTGCTGAGATTTGTGGAGCTGGGGTTGGCTCTACCCCGACAGATGTGCGTGTGCTGCTGCCCAGCTGGAGCGGGGTCATTCGCTGACGCTGATCCACACGAGCGCGCTAATCGCCGATTTGGGCGAGCCCAACGAGAATGTGGTGGCGGTCATCGCGGCCATGCGGAGGGCCAATCCGAGCGCGCCCGTGCTCCTGGTCGCCAGCCAGCCTGTTGAGGCGGCGATCACGGCGCAAGCCGGCTTCAAAGTCTTATCAAAACCCTTGCTTCCGATGACGCTTCGCGCCGTTCTATCCAGCGCGCTGGTCGGATCGAACGCGCGAGAGATTCTGGTTACGTAGGCTTGCGAGGCTTGATCCCCAGATTGGCAGCGGCGATGACGGCCTCGGTTCTATTGTCGACGTTGAGTGTGCGCATGACGGCCGTGACGCGGTGCTTGACCGTCACTTCGGCCAGGTTCAACTGTCGTGCGATGGCCTTGTTGCTCTTGCCTTCGAGAAGCAGCGAGAGCACCTCACTTTGGCGGTCGGTTAAATCGAGGCAATGAAGCGCGGCTGCTGCGCTAACGGGCATAGCGGGTTCGCGAGGTGGCCACGCTTCGGGCGGGATATAGGTTCCGCCGGCCAAGATCAGGCGAAGCGCCCCGATCATCACGGCCCTGGACGCCAATTTGGGAATGAAGCCGACGGCACCGGCGTCGATGGCCTCAGCGATTAGAGCGTCGGGCGATTAACCTGCAACATATCCCGCCTCCTTGAGATAATTCCAACATTCCTGGGGCTCGAAGAGGTTGCAAATATCGCCGACGGCGCGCCAAAGGGCTTCATAGGTTCTTGCCTTGGCTTTTCGCAAGAGGGTCTTGAGCTTGGCGAAGGCCATTTCGATCGGATTGAGGTCGGGAGAGTATTTCGGCAGGAACAGGAACCAGGCGCCGCGCTCGGCCAGAGCCTGTGCCGCACGCGGACTTTTATGGACGTTCAGATTGTCCAGGATCACCACATCGCCCTGCCTGAGGTTTGGCGCGAGTTGCGTGCGGATGTAGATGTCGAAAGTGGGACCATCCATGGCCCCCTCGATGATCCAGGGGGCAACAAGCTCATCGCAGCGCAAGCCGGCGACCAGGGTTTGGGTTCGCCACTTGCCGAAGCGAGCATCGGCCATGAGCCGCGCTCCCTTCAGGCTGCGCCCACGCAAGGGCGTCATGTTGGTCTTTACACTGGTCTCATCGATGAAGACGAGCGGCGCCGGTTGGCGGCGCATGAAAGGCTGGCGACGGTCGCACCACATCTGGCGGGCCCCCTGACGTCAGCGCGTTCTTTTTCCGATGCCAGCAGCGTTTTTTTTATAGGTGAACCCGTGCCGGCACAGAAACTTGGACAGGTTCGAGGGATCGGCCGTCACCCCGTGCGCCGCCTCCAGCCAAGCCGCCAGATCCGGCATGGTGATGTCCGGCTGCGCCTTCACCTTGTCGAGAACGGCTTCCCGATACCAGCCAAGCTTGCCCGAGCCCTTGGGGCGCCCCTGTCTAGCCGGATCAACCGAACCGGTAGCCGCAAAGCGGGCTTGCACCCGCACAGCCGTCGAGGGCGCCACCTCGAACTGGGCCGCTACCGCGCGGCGCGACTTGCCAGAGGCAATGCCGCGCACCATTCGAAGCCGAAGATCCAACGAAACAGATTTGCCCATGAGGTCCCTCCCGACCCCACGGAATCACTGTTCGCGAGAAAAGGGAATCTCACGATTCACACTTCTCGCCCGACGCTCTAATTCGCGTTCATGGTGACCAGATAGCACGACAACCGCGGTCGCGGCGCTAACCGAGCGAACATGCCGCAGCACGGCTAGCCCGCTCCGATCGGGCACGTTGATGTCCAGCACCAATAAGTGGATTTCAGGCGATGTCTTGAAACGGTCCAGCACACCGCCGGCGCTCATTGCTTCTTCGATGCGGGCGCCGGGGGTAACCTCCAGAACGACGGCCCTCACGGCATCGCGGATCAGGACGTGGTCATCGACGAGCAGAACGTTCATGGCGGACGACCCGAGCATACCAGCGCCGATCGCCGTGGGCAAATTCCAAGCGGCGTAGCTCCCTGCGAGAGTAGCACCTTGGGGCCTCGTCGTCTGCTGTCAGGAGCTGACCGGCGATTGTAGCAATACCAATGTCGATGCGTGCTTTGGGGTCTTGGTCGCGTGAGAACGCTTCGGCGCGGTCTGAGATCGGCGATATTCCGCCAGGCGCCCCGATTTTCGCGCGACCAAGACTCAAAGGTGACTTAGGCTAATTAATATTATCTCCCAAAAAAGTTGGGATGTGCCATTTGCATCCCTCCTATTGCAGAATTAACTGCCAAAGATCTGCAGTCTCCCATGGCATATGGCCAGATTGCGTAAAACCATGCAAATGACCAGAAAGTTGTGACACCGGCGACATGTCTTACGCCGAACAACAGCGACGAGCCTTAATAAGCCGCCCGCTATTTTTCTGTGATTACTCAGGCGGTGGAAAAAGTTCCGGGCGATACTCGAAATGCATGGTGTCAAAGTGGTACCATTTCGCACCCCAGATAAATCCGTGCTTCTCAAAGATGGAAGCGATTTCATAGGGAATGCGATTGCGATATTCGAAGCGTCTGCTGTCTTGTTTCCCCCAGCGCCAGTAATCGGTGTAGGTGGTGTTGATATCGATGGCCGCGGCGTAGGCGTGCATGCTTTTTCTTGTTGTACCCCCGATCGTGCGACAAGCTAAAACTCCCCCCAGTGGCGGTCGCAGATATTTCATAAAACCGTCTGGAAGCTTTTCAAGTTCAAAGGAGACAGCGCGAAGCTGATTGTGAATGTCGTTTATGGTTGTGACTTGGATCTTGCCACCGCCGTGTGCGGGTAGCCAGTCTATTGTTACTAACTTTTTCTGGACCTCGCCAGTTTCGCAGCGTCCATACATTTTCTCAAAAAAGGGCTGATAGCGGACGCGGCGGGGATCGAAGTTTTTGGCTGGGATCCCTTTCGGTTCCCCTTGGGGATAAGGCATTGCGAACTGATCTCGCAATGAAGGATTGTCGAGCAAGGTTTCGAATGGTTTGTCGAGAATGCCATCATCGAAAGTCATCCGAGTTCCGTCGCGCCAGATGATCTCGTTGCCTTCAAAACCTTTGAGGTATTCGGGATAGGCCTTAACAAGTTTGGCCATCACTATAGCATTTTCCGCGGCGTCGGAAATATTGGCTTGCGCGACGGCAACGTCGAATGTCCAGCAGATGCAAGCGGCCCCTAAAAGCAGTTGAAAAACACGGATCATTGAAAGGCTGCATCAAGGTGATGGGGCGTATCCATACCGCCGTCAGTTTCGGCAGCCCTTAGCGGCCTCGACGTGTCGAATTTCCACGATCTCCCGGCGACTCGCCCGAGGAAGCGGGAGATCGCTTTCTTGCTCAAAGACACAGTCGGCGTTTCCAAAGACTTTGATCGCCCGATCTGTCTTAAAGCAATAACGGGCGCGATGATAAATCGAGTTCCGGGCGTACCAAAGATCGCCGCAGGAGTAAGACCAGTAATCGTCGTTAGGGGCGGCCGATGCTTCGAAGTGTAGAGATGCAAGCGTAAAATATGCAACGAAAGCGAGAACACGCATCAGTATCTCCTGTTTAAAGAAATCCAGCCATCTTTACACTAGCTGAATTGGTTGAGCCACGAAAGCCGAATACTCTGCGCGTAAGCGCGTATTCCCCTGACCGTTCCGTTAATCGAAGAATATTATCCCCACCGGGACGTCTCACTTGGTGAAAGCCAATGCCAGCATCGGCAATGACGATACCGATCACGGCTTCCGCGCGCCCTTTCGTCCTCACCGACGTCAGCTAACGACGGCAGGCATGGCCCAGCTGCCGACTCTCTCGTTTATGGCGCAACCATCCGCTACGCGGTGTTGAACGAGCCCGCTCGACCAGGAGCGCACTATGCGCGGGCCGCGCCGTGGAGAGGGGGTGCGGCTTAAGTCGAAAGGTGCCCTCCACACAACCGCTGTTTCCAGTATCATCTGCAAGGGTTGGCCCTGCGTTCAAGCTGGGCCCCTTGCATTTGTTGCGATGAGACGGGAAAAGGTTCACGCTCGTTCGGAGAATGCTCGTGGCTGGCAGATGGGCCTTCGAACGGTGCAGCCGACAGCCGCTCGTGGCCCGAGGCTGAAGGTCGTGGATTGGCCTATGTCTCTTCGCACCCCATCGGAGAAAGTTCGACCCCACTTGCTGTCGACAGCTTCGGCACCGGCTGGGCTATCGAGGCGGCTGCTGGTTTGGGCCGCTTATCCCTCAGGTTCCGACCGACGTCTGACGGTGCGGCACTGGCCGGACGGGCCATGAGCAGACGGAAAATGGTGGCGGAGCTTATAAGATGTATGCAAGAGCGAACGCTCGCTCTCGCAGCTTAAGGAGCCACCCCTGCCGTCTCCGCACACTGCTGAGCACAAACAAACGGGTGTCATTCTATCAATTCGTCTGCGAGAACTCCGACACCTGAGCGGACCTGCACGCGGGATCGGAGCGCTGCCCGGCTCGAATTGTGCTTGATGCCCTGCTTCCGGTCGGGAAAGGTAAGTCGTGCGACGAGGCCCGGGGCGTTATCGCCCAATGCGATCGTGACGCCGTGGATCTTCGCAATTGAACGGACGAGCGCAAGACCCAGGCCGCTCCCTGGAGTTCTGCGACTACGCTCCAGCCGATAGAATGGGTGGAAGATTTTTGCCCAGTGCTCGGGTGGAATGCCCGGCCCGGTATCGGCGAGGATCAGCTGGACGGCCCCCCCATGCCGGCCGAGCCAAAGGCTGATGGCAGCGCCATCTGGCGAATGATTGACGGCATTCTCGATGAGGTTGACCAACATCTGCGCCACAAGCTCGCTTTGACCGTAAATGCGAATGCCCGGGGCGATCGTGGCCGAGAAGCGCTGGTCTTTCTCAGCGGCAACCGGCTGATAGCTTTCGGCCAGTTGAGAGGTCAGCTCGGAAAAATCGATGTTGGCGAAGCGCTTGCGGATATCGGTGGCGCTGATCTGGCCGATATGCAAGAGCGCATCGAACGTACGCAGGATTTGGTCGGTCTCAACTTTGACCTTCTCGATGAGGTGAATGTAGACCTCGGGGCTCGGGTTGGCGGGCGGGGCGCTTTCCAGCTGTTGGCGCAGGCGCCCGAGCGGAGTGCGAAGATCATGCGCGATATCGGTAGTGACCTGCTTGACTGAGCCCATCAGCTCTTCGATCCGGTCTAGCATTTCGTTCATACTCTGCGAAAGCTGATCAAACTCGTCGCTGCTGCCATTGATCGGCAGACGCCGCGACAGATTGCCGGCCATGATCCGTTTGCTGGCCCTGTCGATGGTTGAAACCCTGGCAAGCACAGCCCGGCTGAGGAAAATGCCGCCGCCCAGAACCATAGGCAGGACGAAGGCGAGGGAGCTGATCAGCGAGCTGATCATCAGATCACGCAGATCGTTACCCTGATCGAGCCCCGCGCCGACGATCAGCAGATTGCCGTCGCCGAGCGTCGTGCCGTGCATCATGAGGAGCGTCCGGCCAGCGTCCTCCGGATCGACGATGTTGTGCCGCAGCGTCACTTCGCGCCATCCAACGCCCAATTCGTCGGTGGGGAGGTTTCCGACGGTCTGCCGGCCGGCTTTGTCGGTGACAGCATAGAGGAAGAAGCTCGTGGTTGGAGCGTTGGAGCGCTCCTCGATGGTCGCGATCAGCTCGGCATAGCCGCGCGTGCGAAAAGTCCGCTGCAGAATCGCCGTTTCGTTGGCGATCTGGCCCTGCAATGTCTTCCTGAACTCTCGTGAAGCACCAAGGTAAATGAACGCTAACATCACTATGGAAGAAGCCGTGAACACTAGCGTATAGAGAAGGGTGATTTGGAAGGGCGAGCTGCGCAGAAGGTCCTTCAGCATTTGCCAGCGCCGGCTTCCTCGAGAATGTAACCCGAGCCGCGAATTGTCTGAAGCAGCGGCTGCTCGAACGGCTTGTCGATCTTGCTGCGCAAGCGCGAGATGTTGGCCTCCACCACCTTGGTGTTCGGGTCGAAGTGGAAGTGCCAGACCCGGTCGAGCAGCATGTTCCGGGTGACGACCCGTCCCTTGTTGCGCAGGAAATATTCGAGGATCCGGAACTCCAGCGGCTGCAGGTTGATATGCTGGCCGCCGCGCACGACCTTGCGGCGAATGAGGTCCATTTCCAGGTCGCCGGCGCGCAGGATGGCGTCCGACTGGGTAAGCGGAGAACGCCGCCCGAGCGCATGCACGCGGGCGCGCAACTCGGAAAACGCGAATGGCTTGACGAGATAATCATCGCCGCCGGCCTCGAAACCGTCGACCCGGTCGTCGATGCCGCTCATTGTGGTGAGGAAGATCACGGGCGCCGTGCCAGCGCCCTTGCGATAGCTCCGCACCAGCGAGAGCCCATCCATGTCGGGCAGCCGGCGATCGACGATAAGGAGGTCAAGGGTCTCGCTCGATGCCAATATGAGGCCTTCGCCGCAATCACTCGCAACCTCGACCACGTGGCCATCCTGCTCAAGACCGGAGACAACGAAGTCAGCCGTTTCCTGGTCGTCCTCAATCAGCAACACCTTCATCACCTGTCCTCAATAGCGTCGTCGTGAACGGCACGGGACTGCGCACAGCGCTGAAATCGATCCGTGGCGTCAGCATCATGAGAGCACGGATTGTGGGGCTTTGATGTCCATCTCGCGCCCATCGGAAGTCGACAGCCCGCTCGTGACGAAGGTTACAAAAATGTATCCAGACGCCGAACCGCTCACAACCTCCCGCGTCTAAACCTCTCTTGGCCGGGGTCGCCCGAGGCAGTGCAATCGGCGTATCGCACAATTCCTCGGCGCGGCCACGAGACGGAAGTCACTCAAACCAACGATGCGCTTGACGGCGGCCAAGACGCCGCGTCCTCGCACAACGTCCCGAGGCCCTACTCAACATTTCGCGCCGGCAAGACGGGAGCAACGAACGGGCATGCAGCTTATCCCAATCTTTCCCGGCCACGCTTTGTGGCCGGCGGTCTCGCTCTTTATCCGCACCACCTACCTCGAGCATTACGGAGCACGGCTTGACGACCTGCCGGCGAATATCGTCGCACTGGTCGATGCGCAGGATCGCATTCTGTGCGCCGCCGGCCTCAGAAACGCGCCGGAGCCATTCTTCTCGGAGTTCTACATGGAAGAGCCTGTCGAGACGCTGATCGGCAAGATCGCCGGCAAGTCCGTCAAGCGGCAGGAGATCGTCGAGGTGACGGCACTCGTCAGCCGGACGCCGGCCGTATCCGTCCATTTCATGCGCGAGCTGATCCTTTATGGCGACACGCTAGGCTTCAACTGGGCCTTGTTCACGGCAACGAGCCGGCTGCAGAAGATCCTGCACCGGATCAATCTGCCATTGATCGATCTGGGCCAGGCGCGCCGTGACCGTGTCCCCGCGCCCGAAAAATGGGGCTCATATTATGACAACCAGCCCCGGGTCCTGGCCATCGGCCGCGATGGGCTTGCGTCCTTCCTCGTGAGGGACGCGGACGCTCCGCTCGCAAAAGCGAGGCTCACCGCCCATGGCTGAGCTCAAGGACGCGCTGCTGCGCCATGCGGCGCAAGATGGCGACCGCATTGCGATGAGCGATCACGGTGCCGCACTCACACGCTTCGACCTTGCCTGCTGGGTCGCCGGGGTGGCGGCCAATCTCGGCTTCGGGCCGGAGACGATCGGCATCCTCGGCGAGAACTCCGTCGCATGGGCCGTGGCCTTTCTCGCAGCGAGCGTTGCCGGCAAGACGATCGTTCCCATACCGACCTTCTTCAGCCACGAGCAGTTGGCCCATCTGGCGCAAGATGCCGGAATTGGGCGCGTGCTGGCGACCGAGGTGATCGAGACCGTTCAGCGTCGGCTGCCGGTACCGGTCCATGTCCTCACGCGGCGGCGCGAATCGCCCGCCCCTCTTCCCGATGGCGACGGCGGGCTGATCATCTACACCTCCGGCAGCACGGGGCGGCCGAAAGGCGTGCGCCTTGCCAGTGGTCAGGCGCTCTGGTCGGCGCAGGCTCTGGCCGAGGCGAGCGGGGCCACCGCCGCCGACAGATATCTGTCCGTACTGCCGCTGCCGATGCTGCTTGAGCTGATCTGCGGCGTGATGATTCCGGTGCTCGTGGGCGGCACAGTTCATTACGACGCCGGGATCGCGAGCACCGTGATTGGCGCGTCGCCCTGCAATATCGCTGCGGCGATCGAGCGCGAGCGGGCGACGACCACCGTTCTCGTTCCGCAACTGCTCGCCCTCTATACGGCGCAGCTCGCCGCGGCCGAAGGGCGAGCGCCGGAGAGTCTTCGCTTTGTGGCGGTTGGCGGCGCGCCTCTTCCCCCCGCGCTTGCGCTGGCCGCCGCAAAGCGGGGCATTCCGGTCCATGAGGGCTATGGCCTCTCGGAATGCTGCTCGGTGGTGGCCGTCAACCGGCCCGGCTCCTCGCGCATTGGGACGGTCGGCCGCTCGCTGCCCGGCGTTAACGTCGCAATCGAGGACGGCGAAATCGTCGTCGAGGGGCCGTCGGTGATGGACGGGTACCTACATGGCGGTTCAGCGCCGCGGCGCTGGCGGACAGGTGATCTCGGGCAGATCGACGCGGATGGCTATCTGACGGTGCATGGCCGCCGCGACAATCTGATTGTCACTCCGGCTGGACGCAATATCATCCCGGAATGGATTGAGACGATGCTGCTTGGCGATCTCAGGATCGGCGCCTGCGTGCTCGGCCAGACAGGGGCGACCGGGGGGCTCGGTATTCTCATCATCCCTTCGCGCGGCGGCGAACCCTGGTTTGGGGCCGCCTCGCGAGAAGACCTGCTGCAGCTGGTGGAGAAAGCCTGCGACGGCGCCCCAGACTATGCGCGTCCGAAAGAGGTCTTCCTCTGCATGCGCGAGGAAGCCACGCGCGCAAAGCTCTTCACCGCCAACGGACGTATCCGGCGAGCGGCGGCACTGGCGCTGCTCGCCGACAAGGCAAGCCTTTCCGAACCCTTCGCAACCCATGAGGCAACGTGATGACCCCTTATCAGAAGCTGTATCTGGAGACAACCGAGGCCCGTGAGCGCTTCCTGGCCATCCCGCTCGTCAAACAGGCGGTGGCAACCGGCGGCTCGCGCGAGCTGTATCTGCAGTTTCTCACCCAGGCCTATCACCATGTGAAGCACACCTTCCCGCTCCTCGCTCTCGCCACCTCGATGACCCGCGATGAGCGCTATCAGTCGGGCCTTCTCGAATACATGACGGAGGAACGCGGCCACGAGAAATGGATTCTTGATGATATCCGCGCCATGGGGGGCGATCCCGAGGCTGTGGCGCACGGCAAGCCCGGCATCCCCTGCCAGGTGATGGTGGGCTATTGCTACTACGCCATCCAATGGATCAGCCCTTACGCAATCCTCGGCATGGTCCACGTGCTGGAGGGGCTTTCGGTGCAGCTTGCCCATCAGCTTGCGGGCTCGGTGCAGCGCGCGCTCGCGGTCGGTGGCGAGAGCGGCTTCTCCTATCTCAACTCGCATGGCGGACTGGATGTCGAGCATGTCGAGCTGTTCAAGAGCCTTATGAACGGGTTCGACGATCCGCGCATCCTTGATCAGGTGATCGATTCCACGCGTGTGGTCTATCGCCTCTATGGCGCGATCTTCGAGGAGATGGGCACCCGCGCGCAGGAGACGATCCGTGCAGCTTAGCGGAAGGTTTGCGGTCATCACCGGCGCTGGGTCGGGAATCGGCCGGGCCCTGGCGATGGAAGCGGCAGGGCGGGGCGTGTGCCTCGCCCTCACCGGGCGCCGCTACGAGGCCTTGCAGCAAACCTTGCTCAAACTGCCGGGCACCGGGCATTTCGTCGTCGTGGGTGATGTGACGGAGCGGGCCGACCGCGAGGCGATGATCGCGGCCGTCGACCGGCGCTGGGGCAAACTCGACTTGCTGGTGAACAATGCCGGCATCGTGCCGGTCGGACCTCTCGCCCGTGCTTCCGACGCCGAGCTCGGTGCTGCGGTTGCAACCAATCTGCTCGCACCGATGGCGCTGGCCCGCGATGCGGTGCCTCTCTTGCAACGGGCGCGGGGCGGACGCATCGTCAACATAGGCTCGGTGCTCGGCGATATTCCCTATCCATTGTTCGCTGTCTATTCGGCGACCAAATCCGGCCTGCGCGGTTTTTCCATCGCGCTGCGCCGGGAGCTTGCGCCGCTCGGGATCGGGGTTACCTACGCCGCGCCGCGCGCGACGCGGACAGCGGCCTCCATTCCGCTTCAGGCGCTCATCGAGCCGTTCAACATGAGGCTGGATTCGCCAGAGGCGGTGGCGAAATCCGTCTGGAACGCGGTCGCGCGCGAGGCGGACAGCGTCTACCCGGCCGGGGTGGAGCGGGTTTTCGTCCTCGTCCAACGGCTCCTGCCTGGTGTCGTGGATCGCTCCATTGCCAGACAGCTCTCCCGCGTCGCGGCCAGCTGACCCTTCCTAAGACGACGAACCAATGAGGACTTCTATGAAAATGATACTGCGCAAGACTGCCATTGCGGCCGCCGGGCTCGCGTTGCTGATCGGCTCGGGCCACCCCTTGCGCGCCTCGGACAATCGCGCGCTCGACGCCGACATCAACAATCTGGCCGAGGAGTGGGCGAAGGCAAAATATCTGAGCAACACCGACGATGAGCGCAAGGAGAAGATGGAGCCGATCGGCGTCGAGGCCGATGCGCTCGTCAAGCGCTATCCCCGGCGCGTCGAAGCCTTGATCTGGGACGGCATTATCACCAGCGAGCGCGCCTCCCTCACCTGGGGAATTACGGCCTTGAGCCTGGCGACCAAGGCGCGGGACATGCTGATCGAGGCGGAGAAGGCGAACCCTAAGGCGCTGGACGCCGGTGCGCCGACCAGCCTTGGCGTGCTCTATTATCGTGTTCCCGGCTTCCCCCTTGGCTGGGGCGACAATGAGAAAGCCCGTCATTACCTGGAAGAGGCGGTGCGCAATGCGCCCAACGGTCGCGATGCGCATTATTTCTATGCCGACTTCCTCTACGAGCAGGGCGAATACAAGCAAGCCGAGACGGTTCTGAAGACCGCCCTGGCCATGCCACATCACCCGGAGCGGCCCGTTTGGGATGAGCATTTTCCGCATGTCATGGAGGCGCTTTTAGAGCGGGTCCATCAGAAGATGCGGTCTTGAACCCGTGCGGATTGGCGGATAACGCCGTGATTGCATCTCCGACAATTTGGGAGGGCATCGGCCGGCAACTCCGGCGCCCGAGCGGCGCCTGGGGCCGGCTCACGGGATGCGCGATGGCGCTCGTGAACCGGCAGCCGAACCGGCTGGCCATCGAGGCCCTCGGCGTCACGCCTACCGACACCGTGCTGGAGTTGGGGTTCGGCCCCGGCCGGGCTATTCAGGCGCTGAGCCGGCTTGCCCGGCGGGGCCTCGTTCTCGGCATCGATGCCTCGCCCGAGATGCTCGCGCAAGCCGCCTATGTCAACCAGGCAGCAATCGACAGGGGGCGAGTGCAGCTTTGTCTCGGCAGCTTCGCCTCTTTGCCCTGGCGTGCGGAGACGGTCGACAAGATCCTGGCCGTGAACGTCGCCTATTTCTTCAGCTGCGATGGTGCGGAAATCCGCGAAGCCCGGCGGATGCTCCGTCCCGGAGGAGCGATGGCAATCTATGCCACGCATCGGTCGACGATGGCCAAGTGGAAATTCGCCGGCCCTGATACACACGCCTTGCTCGACGAGAACGGGCTTCACACTCTTGCTCTTCGCGGCGGCTTCGACGGTTCTGAGATCGGCATCCGCACTATTGAATTGCCGTTTGGGGTCCGCGGCATGCTCGCAATGTTGAAGAAGGCGGACAGAAAAACCGGGGGGTGAAGACCTCAACGCCCTTGCGCGCCGGTCCGTGCGCCGACTGAACCGGTTACCGGCCGATGCTGTCCAGATAAACCCTGGCTTCGAACCCATCGATTGCACCTGACGCCGGGGAGAGCAATTCGAGCCGGGCTCCGGCGCCGGCGGCGATCGAGTCGGCGATTGCCAGCCCAAGGCCGGTTCCGTCCGCAGGCGTCGATCCGCGCGCGAACGGCCGGATCAGGCGCGCCAGCACCTGCGCCGGAATGACGGGGCCGCAATTCGACACGGACAAGACGCCGTCGGACGCGAGGGAAACCTTGACCGGCTCGGATTTGGCCCCATGTCTGAGAGCATTTTCGATCAGGTTGCGGAGCAGAATCGCGAAAACATCCGGGTCCATCCTCGACAGGACGGCGGCTTCGGGCACCGAAACGTGCAGACGGTCGGACACCTCGGCTGTGCGAACAAAATCTTCGGCGACGAGTCTGACAATCGGAACGACATCATGGGGGATGCCGGATAAGAGCCCGCCGCCCTCGGCCTTCGCGAGTTGCATGAGCTTTTCGCTCAAGCGGGCGAGTGACTGCAACGCGGCTTCGATCTGGCTTGCACGGTCCTGCAACGGACCCGGCGGCGCCTCGGCGATGAGACGCTGTGTCTGCGCAAGCGCGGCGGCGACTGGTGTGCGCAATTCATGCGCGCTGTTGGCGGTGAAGGTGCGTTCGGCCTCCAACGCACGGCGCAAACGCTCCATCAGACGGTTGACGCCGTCCGCGATCGAGCCGATCTCGGACGGCAGCATGGCCGCATCGACCGGCGTCAGATCGCCGCTGCCCCGCAACTCGATCTGCGCGCGGAGGGTCCGGACGGGTTGCATATTGACCCGCACGAGCCACCAGACCGCCAGAAGACTGGCCGGGACGAGCCCCAATAGTGGGAGCGCAAGGGCCGCGGACGCTTCGAATGCCGCCTTGAGCCGATGCGCCAGCGGTTCGGCGACCATGATGGCGATCGTTCCGCGCATCGCCGTTTCCGTATAAATTCGGTGGGTCGGCGTGGTCTCGAAACCTGCCCCTGAATATGGCGGGAAGATCTCAGGTTCGGCATCGTGGGACTGCAGGAGAATTTCGCCCTCACCATTGCGCACCACATAGGTCAGGAACTCGTCATGCGGACCCACCCCTGCTATCCGCTGCGCCGGCCGGGACTTATCCTGAGCGATGATACCCATTGCGGCGAGCGGCAGGACCCGTTGGGCGGTCTCCTGGATCGCGCTATCGAAAACTTCGTCCAGTTCGTGGCGCACTACGAAACCCCCCGCCAGTGTCGCGGCGATCCACATGGCCGTCACGCCAAGGGCAAGGCTGAGAGCGAGACGCAACTGAAGGCTTTGGGGTTTCATGCCCGGCCCAACCGATAGCCCAGGCCACGCACTGTTTGAATCACGCCGTGCCCGAGTTTCTTGCGCAGCCGGCTGACATACACCTCGATCGCATTGCTCTCGACCTCGGATTCGGCAGAGTACAGCCTGTCTTCGAGCTGTGACTTGGAGAGCAGCATCGCCGGCCGCTGCACAAACGCTTCGAGCAGCACCCATTCTCGCGCCGTGACCACCACCGGACGCCCCTCGCGCAGGATCGATCGCGCCGCAAGATCGATTTCAAGATCGCCGATGACGATCAGAGGATTGGGATTTCCCGAATAGCGCCGGGCGACCGCATTCAGCCGGGCGGACAGCTCCGAAAGATCGAACGGCTTGACAAGATAATCGTCCGCTCCCGCATTCAATCCTGCGATACGGTCCGAAATCTGATCGAGCGCTGTGAGGATGATCACCGGCGTCACGTCCCCGCCGACGCGGCGCGCGCGCAAAAATTCAAGGCCGCGACCGTCCGGTAGCATCAGATCAAGCAGGATCAGGTCATAAGGGACCGTCCGGAGGTGATCCGCCGCTATGTCGAGCTTGCGTGCCCAATCGACGGTATGACCATCGGCGGCAATTTGGTCGCGCACCGCGAGCCCAAGGCCGCAATCGTCCTCGATCAGCAATACCCGCAAAAGCCGATCCTCCGCAATTGTTCGAAGCTGATGGGTCCGCTCCCGAAGCTGACTATCACATGAACGAAAATCGTTTGGCCGTTCAGGTGGCTGTCAGACTCCTGCCGCATGGTCACGTTCAACCAACTTTATATTGGATAACTGTGATGAAACATTCTGCTCTGACAGCAGCCCTGCTGCTTTGCGCAGCAGGCACCGGACCTGCACTGGCCGAGGATGGCTGCAACGTTCCCGTGGCCGACTGGCAACCGCGCCAGGCCGTGCAGAACATGATCGAGTCCCATGGCTGGATCGCCGGGCGGATAAGGACCGGTGACGGATGTTATGAGATCAAGGCCCGCGATGCCGATGGCGGTGAGATCGAGGCGAAGGTCAACCCGGCAACGCTCGAACTTCTCGGACATAGGCCGGAAAGCGGACCGGGCGACGACGAAGCGGGCGACGACGACGAGCACGGCGCTACGGCCCGCTCCGGATCTGGTTCAGCGCCAGGCACCGGCACGGCGCCGAATAACGGGCTGTTCACAAACGGCAGCCGACCCTCCGCAATCGTGAAGTAATGCCAATGGTCAAGATCTGGGATCCTCTGCTGCGGCTGTTCCACTGGAGCCTTGTCGCAACCTTCGCACTCGCCTGGCTGACGGCGGAAGACATGGCCCACCTGCATGAGTGGGCAGGCTATGCCGCAGGAGGGCTGATCGCGTTTCGGCTGATCTGGGGACTGATCGGTCCTCGCTATGCGCGGTTTTCGCAGTTCCTGACGAGACCGCAGACAGCGCTTTCATACATTCGCGCGGGGTTAAGCGGCGACGAGCCGCGCTATCTCGGTCACAATCCGGCGGGCGCGTCGATGATCCTTCTCCTCCTCGTGTCTCTCGCCGGCACAGTATGGACCGGATGGCTGGCGATGCTCCCGTCCTATCACGCCTCGATGTGGGTCCGGGAAGGTCACAATGCGCTTGCGAGCGTGACGCTGATCCTGATTGGCCTTCATATTGCGGGCGTGATTTATGCCAGCGCGCGGCATCATGAAAACCTCACCGGCGCGATGATCACCGGAAAGAAGCGCTCAGCCGGTCCTGCCGATTTCGCATGAGGCGAACATGGCTGCCCCCATCACCTGGGCGCCGGTCACATCGGCGCTCCGCAAAATGACGACCCGCTGAACGCCGATCCCAATTCCCCGTGAACAGCCTCTCACGTCGATCAGTCAGATTGATCACCCCTCACCTATGTCAGGAGAAGACCTATGAACAAATTCGTATCCGCGCTTGCCCTTGCGACGGCCTTCGCCATTCCCAGCCTTGCGGAAGCGCGCGAGGTTCAGTTCACCACCCAGCTGAAGAACTACGGCGGCGACGGCGCCTATGTCGTGATCTACGTGACCGACGCGGCCGGTCAGTACAAGGGGACGGTTTGGATGGCCGGCGGCAACTCCCGATATTACCGGCACCTCGGCGACTGGCGCCGCGCAAGTGGAGCAAGCCGGCGCGAAATCGATGGCATCACCGGGGCGAGTGTCGGCAGCGGCCGGACACTGACCATCAAGGTTGACCTCGCCGATGCCCTGATCGATGCGGGCTATGAGGTTCGCGTCGACACCGCAGTCGAGAATATGCGCGAAAATCCTTCCGAAGTTGCCGTGCCGCTGACCTCCAAAGGCGCGGGAAAGCCGGTCACAGGGCGCGGCTACGTCAAGTCCTTCTCCTACTCCATGTGATCGCGGGACGCCCATGCTCCGCCCGCTTCATTCGATCCCCGGTCTGATCGCTGCCGTTGTCGTGGCGATTTTGTCGACGACCGGCGCGATCCTCTCGGTCGATCCGGCGCTTGAGCGGTCCAGGGCGCCGCTTGCAGACGCTCGGATCAGCGTTGCCGATCTCGCGCAAGCGGTGGCCGCGCATTATCCGGGCGTCGAGCGGATCGTCCGCAAGCCCTCGGGGGCAGTCATCGTTTACGCCTCCGATGCCGATGCGTCGGGTGCGGATCAGGTCAATCCGCTGACGGGGCAAAAGATCGCACCCTATGCGCCGTCCGGCTTCATCCGCGGGCTGACCAATCTGCACCGTGCTTTGCTGCTGGGCGATGGCGGGCGCGTGGCGGCTGGCCTCGGCGCACTGGCGATGCTGGTGTCGAGCATCTCCGGCGCGATGATGCTGGGGGCGCGCATGGGCGGCTGGAGCCGCTTCTTCGGGCGCGTCCGGGGAACGGGCATTCAGCGCCTGCACGCCGAGGCCGGGCGCTTCGCGGTGGCGGGCCTGTTGCTGTCGGCGCTGACCGGCTGCTATATGTCGCTCGCGACCTTCGGGTTCATCCCAGATGGGATGAAAGCCGAACCCCCGCAGCCAAAGGCGGTCAATGGAGGCGCGCCCATTGCCGTTGGGCGCTTGCATGCCTTGCTGCCCGTCGATCTTGTCGATCTGCGGGAACTCACATTCCCCAATCCGGAAGACCGGAGCGATGTATTCACCCTGACCACCGCGCAGGGCACCGGCTATATCGATCAGGCGACCGGCGCGATGCTAGCCTACATGCCTAACGGCATCGCGCGCCAGATCTACGAAACGATATTCATGCTGCATACGGGCCAAGGGCTTTGGTGGTTGGCGCTGATCCTTGGCGCGGCCGCGCTCACCGTCCCCTTGATGGCCATGACCGGGACGGCGATCTGGTGGACGAGGCGCGGAGCCCGGTCGCGTTTCGCAAACAACGTCCGTGCGCAGGCGGCGGACACCGTGATACTTGTCGGCAGCGAAGGCAACAGCACTTGGGGATTCGCCAAGACGCTCCACGATGCCATGACCGCTGCCGGGCACCGTGTTCACACCGCGCCGATGAACAGCCTTCGTCCAGTCTACCGCAAGGCTCAGCGGATATTCATCCTGGCTGCGACATATGGCGACGGGTCGTCGCCGGCTTCGGCGAACCAGTTTTTGGCCCGGCTGGAATCCGTGACATCGGCCCCCAGCTTCCCGGTCGCCATCCTCGGCTTTGGCGATCGGCAATTTCCACGTTTCTGTGAATTCGCCAGGACGGTCGAGCACGCAATGGCAAGCAAAGGCTGGGTCCAGCTCTTGCCGCTGGGCATGATCGACCGGCAGTCAGCGCAGGAATTCGCTCAGTGGGGTGCCGAGATCGGCAAACGGATCGGCACGACATTGGCATTAGTGCACGTCCCTGCGTGCCCGCGAAGCGTGCCTTTGACATTGCTCGAACGTTTGGACTATGGCGCGGAAGTCCAGGCGCCGACGTCTATCCTTCGCTTTGCCAGGCCGAAATCCCGAACGTCGGCTCTGTGGCGCCGTGACCGCGCGGCCATGCCCCGCTTCGAGGTCGGCGATCTCGTAGGCATCCTGCCGCCAGGCAGCCCATTGCCGCGGTTCTACTCCCTCGCCTCGTCGTCCAGCGATGGGGTTCTGGAGATCTGCGTGCGAAAGCACCCTGGGGGGCTCTGTTCGAGCTTACTGCATTCGCTGCAACCGGGCGAAGCCGTCGATGCCTTTGTTCGAGCCAATCCGGCCTTCCGACCCGCCTCGGGAAAGGCGCCGATCATCCTGATCGGCGCGGGAACCGGGGTCGGCCCGCTCGCCGGGTTCATCCGCAGCAACCGGAGACGGCGTCCGATGTATCTCTATTTCGGCGGTCGCGATCCGCGTTCCGATTTCCTTTACAAGGCGGAATTGAAGGGATGGCTGGCCGGCAAGCGCGTCACACGCGTCACCACCGCTTTTTCCCGCATCACCGACCACGCCTATGTGCAGAACAGGATCGTGGCCGATGCCGACAGGCTGCGCCGGATGATCAGCCGCGGCGCCCAGATCATGGTCTGCGGCGGGCGGGAGATGTCGGCGGGCGTGAGGGGCGCGGTTGAAGAGATCATCGAGCCCTTGGGCCTGACGATCACGGCGCTCAAGGCAAAGGGGCAGTATGTTGAAGATGTCTATTGAGATGCAGGAGGCGTCCGCGCCGGTCCGCCACTCGCTGAGCGGGGCCACGATGGGCACCCGCTATTCGGCCGCGTTTTTCGCGCCCGGAAGTGTCAATGAAGCCGCAATCGGCGCGGCGCTCTTTGCGGCGGTCGATGTGGTGGATCGTCAGATGTCGAGCTGGAAGCCCAATTCAGACCTTTCACGCATCAACGCGGCCCCGACTGGCGAATGGGTCAGCGTGCCGCGTGAACTGGCTGCGGTACTGTCCGCGTCGATCCGCATCGGGCGCATGTCTGGTGGTGCGTTCGACATCGGCGTGGGCGACCTGGTGAACGCTTGGGGGTTCGGTGCGGATGGCCCAGCCATTGACGCCGCGCGGATTGCCGACTTGGACGGGAAGCCGTGGAAGCCGGCTGCGGACATCCTTGAGGTCGACGAAGCATTGATGCGCATTCGAAAGGCAGCGCCAATCACCCTCGACCTGTCCGCGATTGCCAAGGGATTTGGCGTTGACGAGTTGGCGCGTTGCCTCGACGGTTTCGGACTCTCCAGCTACATCGTCGGCATCGACGGCGAGATGCGCGCCTCCGGCTTCAAACCCGGAGGCGTACCTTGGTCGGTTGCCGTCGAGCGCCCCGACCGCGACACGCGCCAGGCGCTGGGCGTGGTGGATCTCGCGAACATGGCCATCGCGACATCCGGCGACTACCGTAACTGGATCGATATTGGCGGGGAGACGGTTTCCCACACAATGGATGCGCGGCGTTCGGCGCCATTGCGCAATCCGATCGCGTCCGTCAGCGTCATGGCCAGAAGCTGTATGGATGCGGACGCCCTGGCAACCGCGCTGATGGTGCTCGGCGAGCACGACGGACCCGCATTTGCCCGCACGCACGGCCTCGACGCACTCTTTCTGTTACGGAATGGAGACCGCTTGACGGAGATCGCGGTCGGAAAGTCTGGTTCCTGCGCCGGCGGTTGAAGGGCGTCGGCGCCTCAAGCTCTGAAGCTCGACACAGACGCTGCGAGTAATGCCTGACACCAGTTGCGGTCAGCGAGCGCTTGATGATCCGCCGATGGCCGCATTGGGTCTTGGTCGCGTAAAAACGCTTCGGCTCGGTCTGAGATCGCCGATATTCCGCCAGGCGTCCCGACTTTCGCGCGACGGCCGCGATATCGCACCCTCCGGCTCGCCTGAGCCGTCTGTGGCACTCCGCAGCGGCCGTCGCAAGGCGGGCGAACCCGTCTTCCCTCAGCCGCCCATCGCGGCGATGAGCGGCTTGACACCGATGATGTTCATCGCGCGCGTAAGATTGTAGGCGAGCACGTGCAACGCCATTTCACCCGCGACCTTCGGCAGGCGCTTCATCAGGAAGTGCGTCGCGCCCATGCGCATCTTCAGGGTGCCGAAGGGGTGCTCGACCGTTTCGCGTCGAAGGCGCATAGCTTGGCGGTTGGAATCGAGGCGCTGCTGTACGGCTTCGAGAATGTGCTCGTGCTCCCACCGGGTGACGCGTCGCCACGGCGCCGGTGTGCACCTATGCTTGATCGCGTATGCACCGCACGTACTCGTCCAGTAGCGCCGCAGGTTCAGGCCGTGCTCCACGGCGGTGAAGCGATAGACGAGCTTTTCGCCGGCCGGGCAGCGATAGACATCCTCGGCGGCAATATAGACAAAGTCCTGCTTGCCGAAACGGCCATCGGCTTTCGCGCTCTAGGTCATCGGCTTGGGCAATGTCACCACGATGCCGGCCTCATGGCGGGCCAGGATCTCGGGGCTGTTGTCGTAGCCCCGGTCCGCGACGGCTTCGAGCGCATCTACGCCCGAGCGCCGCCTTGGCCTGCTGGCCCATATTGGCCAGCTGCGCCCGATCCGAGCCGCTATTCGTCACCTCGTGGGCAATGATGAGGTGGTGCTCGGTATCGACCGCGACCTGCACATTGTAGCCGACGACGCCGGAGCCCCGGCCGCTCGTCGCCATGGACCTCGCATCAGGATCGGTGAGCGAGATCTGCTGATCGGGCGAGGCCAGCATCTGCGTCTCATAGGCCTTGAGTTTCTCCATCTCGCCCGCAAGCTTGGTGAGCTTTTCCTTCAGCTGTGCGGTCTTGGCGGCGAGCGTCTCCGACGGCTCTTGCAGATCGGCCGTGTCGAGCTGCGCCAGATAGCGCGCGACGCTGTCTTCCAACTGCTGCCGTCGCCGCTCGATCTTGCCACGCGTGAAATTCTTGTCCCGTGTGTTGACCGCCTGAACTTCGAGCCGTCGATCGCCCCGCTCGCTTTCGTTAGCAGGCCGATCTGGCGGCACAGCTCGACAAAGCGCGCGCAAGTCTTGCGGATGGCGGCGCCATTGTCGCGGCGAAAGTCGGCGATCGTCTTGTCATCGGGCATAAGCCGCTCGAGCAGCCAGATGACCTCGAGATTGCGCCCAGCTTCGCGTTCCAGCCGGCGGCTCGATTGTACGCGGTTCAGATATCCGTAAAGGTACGGCTTCAACAGCGGCGCCGGATGATAGCCGGGCCGGCCAGTCGCCGCCGGCTCGACGCCCGTGAAGCCCAGTTCGGAGGCCATCGACGAAGGCATCGACCGCCCGGACAGGATTGTCCTCCCCGATCCAGTCTTCCAGGCATTCCGGCAGCAACGTCGACTGATGACGCTCAGCCCCCTCAATGAACCGCTTCATCGACCGCCTCCCAGTATCGATAGGCGGTTCATATCCAACTCGGCGTTTTCACGCAGCCAGGGTCATGAAGAGCCGAATGCCTTCAGCTGTTGGGCCGGATTAGTCAAATAGCGGACATGTGTTTCGGTGTGGAATAAGGGCTCTGACTCACATTTGATGATTTTCGATGTCGACGTGGTTGCTGTTTTCCAAGGGGAATCGGCACAATGGCCGCTCACTTGCGTTTATCTTCATTAGCGCCGTCCGGATTGATCGTTGAGAGCATCGCGGAAAGCGAGAACGCCGTTTGGTTTCGGCTCGTGCCCGAGTCCGCGGCAGCGCGCGCCTAGATTGTGTTGGTCTAAAACGAGCGAAGCTCATCTGTATTGACCGGCAGCTTGCGCAGCCGCTTGCCGGTCAAAGCATGAATGGCATTCACCACGGCAGGAGCGATGGTCGCAGTGCCAGGCTCGCCAATGCCACCGGGTTCCTCACGGTTTTCGACGAGATGCACCTCGATGGTGGGGGCCTCGTTGATTCGCAGGGCCAGGTAATTGTCGAAATTGCTCTGCTCGATACGGCCATTCCTTAGCGTGATCTCGCCATAGAGCGCGGCGGTCAGGCCGTAGATGATCCCGCCTTCCATCTGCGCTTTGATTGTATCGGGGTTGATCATCTGCCCGCAATCGACAGCGCAGACCACCCGGTGAACCCCGACCTGCCCATCCTTGCCGAGCGAGATCTCCGCGACCTGCGCGATATAGCTGCCGAAGCCGAAAATAACGGCGACACCGCGGGCGCGGCCAGCCGGCAGAGGCTGGCCCCAGCCGGCTTTTTCGGCGGCCAGATCGAGCACCGCGCGAGCGCGCGGGGATTTCCCCAAGAGGCTGCGGCGGTACTCGACGGGATCGATCTTCGCCTCCGCCGCCAGTTCATCGATGAACCCCTCGACCATGAAGGCGTTGTGGGCCACGCCGACGCCGCGCCACCAGCCGGTAGTCAACCCCTCGGGCGGCTCGTGCCGGACGTAGTCGACAAGCAGATTGGGGAAGCCATACGGTCCGGCCGCGGCTTCGACGGCATCGCCGTCCAATCCATTCTTGAAGGCGGGCGGCGCCCATCTGGCCAGGATCGACGATGCGACCACCCGGTGATGAAACGCGGTCGGCATGCCCTTTTCGTCGAGCGACGCTCTCAGCAGATCATAGTAATAAGGGCGATAGACGTCGTGCTGGACATCCTCTTCGCGGGTCCACACGATCTTTAGCGGATAATCCACCTGCTTGGCGAACGCCACCGCCTGGGTGATGCCGTCCACGTCGAGCCGCCGGCCGAAACCGCCGCCGAGGAGATGATTGTGGAGCCGCACCTTCTCGAGTGGCAGGCCGGTCACGGCCGCCGCAGTCGCCTGGGCACGGCTCTGCACCTGGGTGCCGACCCACACATCGCAGCCGTCACCGCGCACATAGACCGTGCAATTCATGGGCTCCATGGCGGTGTGCGCGAGGAACGGCATCTCGTAGACGGCCTCAACCTTGCGCGCAGCTGTCGCAATCACCTTCAGCGCATCGCCTTCGCTTTCGGCCGCCACGCCCTCATGGCTTGACGCGTCCTGCATCTGCCGGCGCAGATCGGCGGTGGAGAAGCTGGCGTTCGGGCCTTCATCCCAGGTGATCTTCAGCGCCTCCAGCCCCTTCTTGGCGGCGCCCATATGATCGGCGACCACCGCGACGGCGTTGTCGATCTTCAGGATCTGCACGACGCCCTTGACCGCCTTGGCGGCTGTGTCGTCCACACTCGCCAGTTTGCCGCCGATCACCGGGCACGCCGCGACCGTGGCGATTTTCATGCCGGGCACTTTGACATCGATGCCGAACTGGGCGGTGCCGTTGACTTTACCGGCGACGTCGAGACGCTTGGCCGGTGTCCCAATCAGCCTGAAATTCTTCGCCTCCTTGAGCGGAACATTGGCGGGAAGCGGCAACTTTGCCGCCGCGTCTACGAGTGCGCCGTAGCCCAGCCTGCGGCCGCTCGATGTGTGGATCACCCACCCTTCTCGGCGTGGCAGGCGGCGGCATCCACGTTCCAGGACCGCGCGGCGGCCTCGATGAGCATGGTGCGCGCGGTCGCGCCGGCAAGGCGGAACGGCTTCCAGAACGCGCGGATCGAGGTCGAGCCGCCCGTCGCCTGGAAACCGATCAGCGGATTGCCGTAGAGCTCGTCGCTCGGCGGGGAATGCTCGACGCGCACTTGCGCGAGATCGATCTCCAGCTCCTCGGCGATCAGCATCGGCATCGAGGTGTAGGTGCCCTGGCCCATTTCGATCTGGGGCATGATCACCGTGACGAACCGTCGCGGCCGATGCGGATGAATGCGTTCGGTGCGAAGTCGGCACTCTCGGCGGCTTGCGCCACGTCAAGGCAAGCCGGCATGCTGATGCAAAGCAAGAGGCCTCCACCGGCGGCAAGTCCCGCTGTCAGCACTGCGCGGCGGCTGACCTTCCCGGCTCCGACGCGGGTCATTTCGGAAAGATAATCTCCAATCATGGGTTCACCCCCTCTGGACGGGCGTTTCGGAGGACGCGGCCGCGTGCTTGATCGCTTCGCGGATACGGACATAGGTGCCGCAACGGCAGATATTGCCGGCCATCGCGTCATCGATATCCGCATCGCTTGGATTGGGATTGGCGGCCAAGAGCGCCGATGCCGACATGATCTGACCGGACTGACAATAGCCGCATTGCACGACTTCGAGGTCGAGCCAGGCCTTCTGGATTTTTGCCCCGGCCGATGTCGCGCCGATCGCCTCGATGGTGGTGATCTTGGACTCGCCGATACTGTCGATCGGGGTGATGCAGGAGCGGATCGCCTGGCCGTCGACCTGCACGGTACAGGCGCCGCATTGCGCGATGCCACAGCCGAATTTCGTTCCGGTCATGCCGAGAATGTCGCGCAGCGCCCAGAGCAGCGGCGTATCGCTATCCGCATCGATGCTGTGCGTCATCCCGTTAATATCGAGGGAAATCGTCATGGATTGCTCCTTCGCTCGGTGGAGACAAGATTACGTCTGGCGCGAGCCGCAGCCTTGCAGGTGCAAGACCGCAGCCCGCGTCAGACTATTTCAGCGTCGAGAAGCTTGTGGGCTTGAGCATCTGGTTGCTGATGCTGACCGGGCCAGAAGCTTGGGCAGCTGCCCCGGAACCGGCTGATACACCCGCAATTCATAGATCATCGGACCTCCATCCGGCCATCGCCACTCAATTTCAAGCCCTTGGCGGCCTCTTCGATCAAAGCAGCCACCTCGCTCGGGTGCGAGAGGAAGATGGCGTGGCTGCCGGGCAGCTCGATGGTTTTCGACCTTGCCCGCTTGCTCATAAACCGCTCGAGATCCGGATTGATCATGCGATCGCCTGTCGCGACGACGGCATAGCTCGGCTTGTCCTTCCAGGGCGCGACAGTCGTCTTCGCATCGAAAATTTCGGCCGCCGTCGGCACCTGCGAGATCGCCATGAACCGTGTCAGCGGCTTTGGCAGGTCCGCGGCGAAGTCCTCCGGGAACTGCTTGGGGTCGACCGCGACAAAACCGTCGCCAACCGGGCCGACGGCCTTACTCGCCGGCGGCATCTTGCTCTGCAAGCCCCCGGGGGTCTCGCCGACATCGGGTTGGAAGGCCGCGATATAGACCAGCGCCTTTGCGTTCGGATGCGCGCCCGCCTCGGTGATGATCATGCCGCCATAGCTATGGCCAACCAGCACGCAAGGGCCGGCTTTATCGAGAGAGCGCTTGGCGGCGGCCACGTCGGCCGCGAAACTCGTCTCGGGCTCCTGCACGACATCGACCGTATAGCCGTGATCGAGGAGGATATCGGCGACGGGTTTCCATCCTGAACCATCGGCGAAAGCGCCGTGGACCAGGACCACAGATTTGACCTCTGCCTGAGTGGGTGCTGACATAGCGAGCAATACTCCTGTTACCAAACCAAGAACCGAGAATTTCATGTCTTTGTCTCCTCTTATGCGTGACGAATGCGTCGCGCGGCGCGTCACCGCGATCAGGCTTCTGCGAGCGTGAGGATCGCTTCGGCAAAGGCCTGCGGCGCCTCTTGCGGGAGATTGTGGCCAATGCCGCCGGTGATGGTCCGGTGCGCATATTTTCCGGTGAACTTGCCGCGGTAGGCGGCGGGCTCGGGATGCGGCGCGCCGTTGGCATCGCCTTCCATAGTGATGGTCGGCACGGTGATCACCGGACTTTCCGCGAGCCGCTTTTCCAGGTCGTCATATTTGCTCTCGCCCTCCGCGAGGCCGAGCCGCCAGCGGTAATTGTGGATCGTGATGTCGACATGGTCCGGATTGTCGAAAGCCGCCGCCGAGCGCTCGAAGGTCGCGTCGTCAAAGGCCCATTTCGGCGAGGCGAGCTGCCAGATCAGCTTGGAAAATTCGCGCCGGTATTTTTCGTAGCCGGCCCTGCCACGATCGGTGGCGAAGTAGAACTGGTACCACCATTGCAGCTCAGCGCTCGGCGGCAGCGGCATCTTGCCTGCCGCTTGGCTGCCGATCAGATAGCCGCTCACCGAAACGAGAGCCTTGCAGCGCTCCGGCCAGAGCGCGGTGATGATGCCGGCCGTGCGCGCGCCCCAGTCGAAACCCGCAATCACCGGCTTCTCGATGTTCAGCGCGTCCATGAACGCGACGATGTCGGACGCGAGCGCGGAGGGCTGGCCGTTGCGCGCCGTATCGGCAGAGAGGAAGCGGGTGGTGCCATAGCCGCGCAGAAACGGCACGATCGCCCGGTAGCCGGCCGATGCCAAGAGGGGCGCGACAGCGACGAAGGCATGGATATCGTAGGGCCAGCCATGGAGGAGGATGACCGCGGGTCCACCCGCGGGACCAGCCTCGGCATAGCCGACATTCAAAACTCCGGCGTCGATTTGCTTCAGTGTATCGAACGACATGGTTGCCGCCTCCTTTGTTGCGGGCGAGCCCGCCGATCCCGTATCGCTCGATTGGGCGTGCGCCGAGCCGGACCGGAGCAGTTCGGCAACCGTAAGGCTCGCGGCTGCGGCACCCAAAAAACGACGACGGGGCTGGTTGATGGTTTCGCTCATGATATCTCTCCCATTGGGACGATTGACGGGCTTCGTGGGGCGATCAGCCAAATGTGAAGGCGAAGGCTTCGACCGCCGGATCGAGAAACTCGATCTCGAACAGACGGTCGGCGACCGGCTTGGTCTGGCGGATGAGCTGATAGAGCCGCTGGCCGGTGACCGTGCCGTTGCCGGCGTCGTCGACATCGCCGCCATGCGCCGCGCCCGGCGCCTGCCCGTCGATCAGCACGCGAAAGCGCACGGGCGCCCCCGGCGCGGCCGGCCCCATGACCAAATGCACGTCGCGGGCATGAAAGCGGTAGGCGATCCGTCCGCCCGGCTTGTTCAGCCGAACCGCGTCTTTCCGCAAGGTCCATTCGCCCGACAGCGCCCAGCTGTTGGCTCTGAGCTTGGCCGGCGCGGCAAACATCTGCGGCTGGTCCAGCACCCTATCGCCGGGGGAGGCGAAATTCTCGGTGTGGCCGTAGCCGAGATAGTTTTCCGGCGATTTCAGGCTGCCCCAATCGGCGGCGGCCTCGGCGCCGCTGGCATCGACGGTGACCAACTCGTCGCCGACGCCGGCCTGTCCGGCCTCCATCAGCAAGCGCTGAATCACCATCTCCGATTGGTCGTACTGGCCTTCGCCGAACACCGAATGCCGCACACGCCCTTTCGCATCGATGAAATAGAGTGCCGGCCAATAGTTGTTGTCAAAGCCGCGCCAGATGCCGAAGTCGCTGTCGATCGCCACCGGATAGTTGATCTTCCGTGTCCTGATGGCCTCGCGCACATTATCGATGTTGTGCTCGAAGGCGAATTCAGGCGAGTGCACGCCGATCACCACCAGCCCGCGATCCTTGTATTTCTCGGCCCACGCCCGGACATAGGGCAGCTGCCGCAGCCAGTTGATGCAGGTATAGGTCCAGATATTGACCAGCACGACTTTGCCGCGCAGATCCTCGGCCGTCAGCGGCGGCGAATTGAGCCAGGCGTTGGCACGCGAGAGCGAGGCCAATTCGCCTTGGCTGGGAGTGGGCGCGGTGGGGAACCCATGCAGGAAACCCAACCATCCACCCGAAGACGCGTTCGACATGGTCTTATCCTCCGCATGACCCGCGGTCGGCGCACCGATTGCAGTGGCGAGTACCGCCGCGACCAAAATCCTGTTTGGTTTCATCGCTGGATGTCCGCTCTGGTGACGCCCAAGCTCCGCCGAGGCGATGATGACGCTTTCCCCATGGCTTCCTCTTCTTGGGCTACGGAGCGAGCCGGATGGGCTCGAAAGGACGGTGCACGGAATCTCCCGCGCACCGCCCATCGCTGTCACGCCGCTTTGCGCAACGATTTGAACGTTGCGCGCAGATCGGACACGAAGAGCGCAGGCTGTTCCCAGGCGGCGAAGTGCGTGCCCTGCGGATGACTGCTGTAGTGGAGCAGCTTTACATATGCCTTCTCCGCCCAGCTCTTGGGTGCTTGATAAATTTCTTCCGCGAAGGCGCTCACACCGACTGGGAGCTTGACGCCTCTTGCGTCGAAAAAGCCGCCCGCCGGCAAATTATGCGCCGTGTCCCAATAGAGTTGCGCCGAGGAGATCGCGGTGTTCGTCAGCCAGTAGAGCGTGATGTTGTCGAGAACGTCGTCGCGGCTCAGCCCTTCCGCCTTGCCGTCGAAAACACGGGCGATCATCCGGTAGCTGCGAATGTCGTGATCGAGCATCCAGGCGGCGAGGCCAATGGGGGAATCCGTGAGCGCATAGAGCGTCTGCGGGCGATTGTTCATCTCGATGGCGTAGCCCAGCCCGTTCTTATAGAAGTCGTCGAGCTGGTCCCAGGCGTGCTTTTCCTCCGGCGACAGGCCGGCCGGCGCGGGGCCGCCGGCGGCGAGCGCCTTCGATACATCAGGCGGCACCGTCGCCGCCATGTTGGTGTGAATGCCGAGCAAGCCTGCCGGCTGCTGCAGAGCCATCACCTCTGAAACCGCATTGCCCCAATCGCCGCCCTGCGCCACATATTGCGTGTAGCCGAGGCGCTGCATGAGCGTGGCCCACGCTTTGGCAATGCTGACGGGGTTCCATCCCGGCTTCGTCGGCTTGGCCGAAAAGCCGTAGCCCGGCAGCGAGGGGATCACGAGGTGGAAGGCGTCCGCTGCGCTCGCGCCATGCGCCGTGGGATCGGTCATTGGACCGATGATTTTCATCTGCTCGATGATCGAGCCGGGCCAACCATGCGTGACGATCATCGGTAGCGCATTGTCGTGCTTCGAGCGCACATGGATGAAGTGAATGTCCAGCCCGTCGATCTGGGTCACGAACTGCGGCACGGCATTCAGTTTCGCCTCGCATTTGCGCCAGTCGTGCTCGCTGGCCCAATACTTCGCGAGCTGCTGCATCGTCGCAAGCTGGACGCCCTGCGATGTATCCTCGACTGTCTCGCGATCAGGCCAGCGCGTCGCTTCGATGCGCCGTCGTAGGCCGGCGAGCGCCTCGTCCGGAAAATTGACGGAGAAGGGGCGGATTGCGTCGGTCTTGGTCGTCCCCATCGGTGGATCTCCTGGTTATGGTTGAGCGTGGGCTGCGAGATGCGTCATCCGCTGCGGCGGGGATTGGCCTGACACGCCATAATGCGATCCCACGGCCAGCTTGCGATCTCGATGGTGATGCAAGGGGGGCGCCGGGCCAATCCTACCTGCGAATGTTCCGCTCACACCTTGGTATGAGCGGGCGCGTTCGGGCCGCTGATCGGACAGGCGCAAGAAAGGCGGCGCGATCGGCGCCGCTCGCGCACCGTCACCGTTCGCTGTCGCGGGAGAGTCAGGCCTTCAGAGCCGTTTCGAGGCAGCCGATGAGCGCGCCGGTTTCGAACGGCTTGCGGAAAAAGCAAATGGCGCCGCTGGCAAGCGCCTTATCTTCGAGACCCGCCTCATTGCGCGCCGTGATCATGATCACCGGCGTCGAAATCTGCCGCGCGGCGAGATGGTGCTTCAGCTCGATGCCGCTCATGCCCGGCAGCTGGATGTCGGTGATGATGCAGGCAAAGTTTGCCGCCGCCGCCCCGCATCCGAGGAACGCCTCGGCGGAGGTAAAACCCCGCGCGTCGTAGCCGGCGGATCGCACCAGCCTGACGATCGCGCTCAGTAGGGAGTCGTCGTCGTCGATAATGGAGATCAAAGGTCGCGCGGGCACACGGGCGCCTCTTTCCCTGAGTTGGCCGCGATATGAACGTCGTCGCAAGCCTCGCACATGCGCGAGCGGCCGGAAATTATACCCAGGTGTTAGTCGCGGGATTTCAAGGAGATTTCGGCGTCAAGGCGTCCGCCATGCGCACAAAATCGACCAGGGTCCGGGCGCCCATTTTCCGCATCGCGGCGCCGCGATGGATCTTAACCGTAATTTCACTGATGCCAAGCTCTCCCGCGACCTGCTTGTTCATCTTGCCCGCAGTGACAAGCATCATCACCTGCTGCTCACGCGGCGACAGGGTTAGGAAGCGGGCGTGGATCAGGTCGGCGCCTTCGTCGGCCGCGCGGCGCCTGCGATCCCGCTCGATGGCCGCCGTCACCGCGTCGAGCAGGTCCTGGTCGCGAAAGGGTTTTGGCAGAAAATCCACCGCGCCGGCCTTCATCGCCCGCACAGACATCTGGATGTCGCCATGGCCCGTCACCAGGATGACCGGAAGATGGATGCCGAGTTCGGCGAGTTGCGACTGAAAATCCAGCCCGCTGATGCCGGGCAGGCGGACATCGAGCACCAGACAACCCGCTAGCTCGTCGTGCCTGGCCTCGAGGAACTCCTGCGCCGAGGCGTAAGCGCGAGTCTGCAGACCGACCGAGCGGCAAAGCCTGTCGACGGCATGGCGCAGCGATGCATCATCGTCGACGATGTGAACAATCGATGTCTCGATCGTCGCTTCGGCCATCGGCAGCTATCCTGTTCGCGGCAAGGTCGCCCCAGAGCATATTATAGTATCGGCCGGCTCGCGGATCACACCAAGGTATGAGCCGCCCATCGAATCGCAGGCGACGGCTCACCGCTACAAAGGCGCATCGGCGCGGGTAGCGGCGGGGCCGGGCGATGCGACATGCGCAGGCAAGGCGAAACAGAACCGGGCACCGCCGAAAGCCGAATGGTTGTCCGCGCTCATGCGGCCGTCATGCGCCTCGATAATCGACCGGGAGATCGCCAGACCCATGCCCATGCCGGCGGCTTTGGTGGTGAAGAAACCCTCGAAAATATACGGGTGGTGTTCGGGATCGATGCCAGGGCCGCTGTCCTCGATGGCACAGCACACCATTGCGGGGTCGGCCAGCATGGTCCGCAGCAAGATGCTTCGCCGGCCGACCTCGGCTTGCATCACCGCCTGCACCGCATTGATAGTCAGGTTCACGATCACCTGCTGCAGCTGGGTGCGATCGCCGATCACCTGAGGCAGGGCCGGCGCCAGATCGAGAGCGACAGCAACGCCCTTGATCTGAAGCTCATGGCGTAGGAACGCCATCGCCCCCTCTATCACATCGTCGAGCGACAGAGGCGCCCGCTCGGGCGGCCGCCGGCTCGCCATGGCGCGGATGCGGTCGATGATCGCGGACGCCCGCCGCGCATCGGCGACCATGCTCTGCGTCACCTCCCGGAGCTCTTCGAGATCCACCTGCGGCCCGGCCAGCCAGCGCAGGCCGACCTCGCCATTGGTGACGATCGCCGCAAGCGGCTGGTTGACCTCGTGCGCGATGGAGGCGGTCAGCACGCCGAGCGTGGTGACCCTGGTGACATGCGCAAGTTCCGATCGCGCCTCGCTCAGCGCCATCTCCGACAGCCTCCGCTGCGTGACGTCCTGAACGGCGCCGATATATTCCGGCCGGCCGTGCTCGTCCCCAGCGCCGTGCGCGATCAGGTGCAGGTACTTGACCGAGCGGTCCGGCATCATAAGCCGGTGCTCGTATTCGAAGCCGCTGCCACAACCTTGCCCCCGCTCGATCATGTCATCCAACATCGCGATGTCTTCCGGATGAAAGCGGGAACGGATCATTTCGAGCGTCACCGGCGCGCCGTGCTCGAAGCCGAAAATGCGATAGAGCTCATCCGACCAGGTGATCTCATCGGTCGCCACGCGCCAGGAAAACGTGCCCGTTGAGCTGAGACGCTGACCTTCGACTAGGAAGGCCTCGCTGCGCCGCAGCTCCGCGTTGGCCGCGGCAAGCTCTCTCGTCCGCTCCTTAACTCGTCGATCGAGCTCGCTGGCAACGCGCTTCTGTTCGCCGAGGAGACGAGCCTCCTGCAGCCCGATCGCCGCCTGATTGGCCGCCACGCTGAGGAGCAGCGTCTCGGTCTGTCCGGGAAAGTCGGCTCGTGTGGAGCCGGCGACGATGGTCCCGATCTCGCCCTGCAGCCCGAGCCGCAAGGGCACCACGGTGATGTCTCCATCGCCGATGCGGTCCCGGCCCAGCGGAGCCGATTTTCGTGCGTCCGACGCGAGCCATCGGCGGATGGTTTCGGTGAGCTGGTCCGGCCCGGCGGTCCGTTTTGCCGCATGAGCCAGGCGCAGCATTTCGAGGGGCGTCTCGCCGAGCGGATCCTTCAGCTGCACATAGACGAGATCCAGATGCAGCATGCCGAGGAGGACGTCGAGCAGGGTGCGAACGATCTGTGCCGGGGCGCTGCCGACCCAGACGGCCGGAAGCGTCAGCACGCCAAGGAGATCGTTCATGCAGCGCCGAAGCCGCTTGATCTCGTCTGAAGGGTCTTCCTGTTGCACGTCCATGTCAGACCGCCGTCGACGGCCGCGCCGGGCTAGCCGGCCCTGCGCTCGTGAAGCTCACGCAGAAACTCCTCGGGCGGGACGAAGAACGGGTTCTGCTGCAGTATGCCGCCGATGATGATCATCGGATGCGTCCGCATGATGTCGACGACTGTGTCGCCGCCGATTTTCGTCAGATCGTAAACGCAGATCACTGCATCATCGTGACGGCGCCAGACGTCGTTCACCCGCGCCTCGAACTCGACGAGTGTGTCGGTATGCGAGCGGCCGTCGGCGGCCCAGTCCATCTGGCAGACGATCCGGCTGAGCGGAAACCCGCCCTCGGCATTGCCGCTCGCCAACTTTTCGAATACCTCCAGCATCCGGTCCGGATCGAAACGGCCGTCGCGAAGGTAGGTTTCGCTGTTGTTGCGAAGGTCCAATTGCCCACTCTGCAGCGCCGCGGCCGGGTCGATACCGGCTGCGGTCAGCCGTTGCAGATGATCGCCGCGCTGCTCGGGATTGACGACGTGAACTGCCTTGTCGCCGCAGGCGAAGCCGTCCGTGATGAACGGAAGCAGCACGCGATATTTTTCATCGTCGCTGTTGAAGAATGCGCAGACGTGACGCGTTTCGTCGAGCTGGGAGCCGGCAAAGGGAATGGGTGCCGCGACGGTCCTCATGGCCTGATCCTGTGATCTTGCAGTCCTGCGATGCCAGTTGCCACGGCACGCCGCCGGTGAACGGCTCGGCCGATCGATCCGGGCCGACCCTGCACCTATGACACGCCAGCAGAAACTTGGCGCCGAAGCGCAAAACTGTCAATGATCGAGTGACGTCCGGCCGGTCATGATCACACCGGCAATCACAATTGGCGATGTCCGCTCCGAGGCGAAATTCTCCGGTCCAGTCTGGCCAGCCGACGAAGAAGAGTGGGCCAAGAGCTGTCGTTCCTGCGCGCTGACCTCGGTGCAAACGGGCTTGTCGGTGTATCCTCTGCCGTCTTTGTGGGCACCGACAAAGGCTCCGATATGCCGCTTGAACGCGTGAAGGGCAAACCGATCCGCACGCTCCGGGGTTACCTTGCCTGGCGTATCGCCGGGCAGGAAGGCCTTGCGATGGTGGACGCAGCCGAAACCGCCGGCACCAACCCAGGTGCACAGGTTTTCCAGCGTGTCTTCGAGCGTGCCGGGCCCTCACTTATCCTGCTCGATGAACTCGTCGCCTATATCCGCCAGCTCTCCGGTGAGCGCTATGAAGCTCACCTCTCCTTCCTGCAATCACTTACGGAAGCTGCAGCTCAAACACCCAATGCCCTGATCGTCGGCTCGCTTCCGGAGTCCGATATTGAAGCGGGCGGCGGCGAAAAGGGCCGCGACACGCTACGTGCGCTCGAAAAACTATTCGGGCGTACCCAATCGGCCTGGCAACCCGCCCAAGGCTCGGAGACCTACGCGGTCATCCGTCGCCGGCTGTTTCAGGATCTCGACGAGAACGGCGAACAGGCCCGTAAACGCTCAGTCGAAGCCTTCCGTAAGCTCTATCGTGATCACAAGGGCGACTTCCCGGCGAACACGGCGGAAAAGGACTACGAGGAAAAGCTGATCGAGGCCTATCCGGTCCACCGTACGCACCCGGCGAGGGCCGTCTTGCAGGTGGGCTGGCGATGGTTCTTGGTGGTGACGCTTGATCCTTTCAGGAGATAGGTCGTCACCATGTCTGGATATAGGTCTTCGCCGCAATTCGAGATGATCGCGTCGACCCGTCGTCGATGGACGGATGCGCAAAAGCGGGAGATCGTCGCCGAGATCGATGCGCCGAATGGCTCAGTCTCGAAGGTCGCGCGGCGGTACAGCCTTCACACGAGCCTTCTGTTTCGCTGGCGGCGCGATTTGGCAGCACCGCGGCCAGAGCCGGCGCCATCGCGTGCGGGGGCGCCGACATTCGTGCCGATCGCTCTGACGGCGCCTTTGCCGACGCCGCCGGCTTGGGCTCTCACCGTGCCGCCGTCTTCGACGCCGATCGAGATCCTGCTCGCGGATGGCCGCACCGTGCGGACGGCAAGCGATGTCGATCCGCAAGCGCTGGCCCGGATCGTGGCGGCGCTGGAGGCGCTTCGATGATACCGGTTCCAGCGGGCGTTCGTGTGTGGCTGGCGACTGGTCATACGGATATGCGGCGCGGTTTTCCTGGCCTCGCCCTGCTCGTGCAGGAAACGCTGAAAGCCGATCCGCACGCGGGCCATCTGTTCGTCTTCCGCGGCAAGCGAGGCGATCTGGTAAAAATTATCTGGCATGACGGTCACGGCGCGTGCCTGTTCTCCAAGCGGTTGGAACGAGGGCGTTTCATCTGGCCGACGCCAACCGAAGGCGCGGTGTCGATATCCCCCGCGCAATTGGGATATATGCTTGAGGGGATCGACTGGCGCGCGCCGCTGCACACATGGCGGCCGGAAATCGCCGGGTGAGCGCGACGCCTCGGTGTGGCGCGCGCAGCTCACCTCAACAATTTCGTCATGGTGCTGATCAATGCAGGGCGCGAAGCAGCTATGCTCGCACCCATGATGTTCGATCCGACGCAGCTTCCGGACGATGTCGCGACGCTCAAGGCCATGCTGATCGCCGCGGCGAAGCGCGCCCATGACGCCCAGACCCGGGCGAACACCCTCGACGGTGAGATCGAAAATCTGAAACTCACCATCGCGAAGCTGCGGCACGACAAGTTCGGTTCATCCTCAGAGCGCGCGAGGCTGCTCGATCAGTTGGAGCTGCAACTGGCCGAACTGGAGGAGCAGGTTGCCCAGAATACGGCAACCGATGAGATTGCAGCGCTGCCAGCGGCCTCCAATGGCGAGCATGCCACGACAAGCAAAGAGCCACGCCGCCGCCCAGCGCGGCGGCCGCTTCCCGCACACTTGCCGCGCGAACGCGTCATCTATCCGCCATCGGCAGTCTGTCCATGTTGCTGCGGCACCAAATTCCGCAAGCTGGGCACGGATGAGACCGAGAGCCTGGAACGCGTGCCGGCACAGTGGAAGGTTGTCGTGCATGTGCGCGAGAAGGTCGCCTGCCGCAAATGCGATACGATCGTCCAGGCTCCGGCGCCGTCGCATCCGATTGCGCGCGGCCGCGCTGGGCCGAACCTGCTGGCCGAGATCGTGTTCGGCAAATACCGGGCGCATCAGCCGCTCAACCGCCAGAGCGACATCCACGCCGATGAAGGCATTGATCTCGACGTCTCGACCATGGCCGACTGGGTTGGTTCTACGGCAGCGACGCTGATGCCGATCAGGGACGCGATCGAGACGCACGTCCATGCCGGCGAGCGCATTCACGTCGACGATACGACAGTGCCGGTGCTGGCCAAGCATAAGTGTCAAATCGGGCGCGTATGGACCCACCTCCGGGACGACCGTCCGTTTGCCGGCAAAGCGGCTCCAGCCGCGATGTTCTACTACTCGCCCAATCGTGAAGGTGAGCATCCGGAGCGGCAGCTCGCGACCTACACCGGCATAATGCAGGCTGACGCCTATTCCGGCTTCAACGGCCTCTACGTGCAAAACCGCCAGCCAGGACCGGTCACCGAAGCGGCATGCTGGGCGCATTTCCGGCGCAAGTTTTTTGAGCTGGCGCGGCTGCGGAAAGCGCCGATCGCGATCGAAGCCGTGCGCCGCATCGACGAGTTGTTCTCGATCGAGCGCGAGATCAACGGAAAATCGGCCGAGCAGCGTCTGGCCGTCCGCCGCGAGCGATCCAAGCCTCTCCTGGACGCGCTCGAAGAATGGTTGCGCGAGGAACGCAAGAAACTGTCCTCGAATAATCCGATCGCCAAGGCGATGAATTACGGCCTGAAGCGATGGGCAATCTTTGCGCGCTTCCTCGATGACGGCCGCATCTGCATGACGAACAATGCGGCCGAACGCTCCGTGCGCGGCAGTGCTGTCGGAAGGCGGAACTGGACGTTCTGCGGCAGCAATTCCGGCGGGCAACGCGCCGCGGTGTTTTACACCCTCATTGAGACATGTCGGCTGAATGATGTCGACCCGCGCGCCTGGCTCGCGGATGTCCTTACCCGCATCGCCGACCATCCGGCCCAGCGCATCGCCGAGCTACTGCCGTGGAACTGGAAAGCACTACGTCAGCAGCCGACGCAGGTTCAGGCCGCCTGATAGGTCGCCCACCCGGTCCCTGACCGGATGCGTACGGTCGCTCTTGCCCGGGATCAGCTTTAGCTGCGTGTCGAACCAGGTTGCCAACTCGTCGATCTTGGGTCGCGCTGTTTGCTGGCGCACCTTGCGTCGAATGTTCGCCGGCTTTCTGGCGATCACGCGCTCGATGTCGAACAGCGCGCCGATCCGATCGAGCGCTTCTTTCGCGATCTCTCCTTTGTGCGAGGCGTACTCGTCGAAGAAGCCGCGCCGCACATGGGACCAGCAGGCGACTTCGGCGACGCGCGGCGGGCCTTGTAGCAGAGCGGCATCAACGGATCGTCCGGCTGCGATCTCATAGAGCTTGCCGAAGCCCGAGTAGCCGTCGGCATGCAGCCAGCCGACGAAGTGCGCCAGCTCTGCGCGACAGTGCTCGCCTTTACGATCAGGCGTGTAGCGATAGAGCACGGCCGGCGGCGCCGTGCCTGCATGCGGCCGCTCGTCCGGTCTTGGTCGCGCCGGCGCGGGCATAAATCTCTGCCTGCCGATAAAGCGGCAAGTGATCACAGAATTTCGCGATCGCGATGTGGGCCAGGAAGCTCGCGTCGACCATGCCGCGCGGGATCGGCAGCTCCGGCATCGGCGCCTGCACCATGGTCTCGCACTTGCGGCACGAGCACGCCGGGCGCACGTGACGGATCACCTCGAAACGTGCCGGGACGTACGCCAGCACCTCGGTGACGCTCTCGCTGACGTTGCGCAACTCGGTGCCGCCGCAGGTTTTGCAGATGCCGGCTCGGGCTGTGCACGACGTCACGGCGCGGGAACTCAGGCGGGAACTGGCGGCGTTTCTTTTTCTCCGGCTGAGCGGTCTCGGTCGGTCTGAGCATCGGGGCTCGGCGCCTCCGGCTCAGGTGGCTGCGGCGCTGCCGCCTCTGCCTCGGCCTTTGCTGCCTCCGCCTCCTCCAGCGCCAGCTCGAGCTGCTCGATCACGCGCTCGATCCGCTCGGAGCTCGCGCCGAACTTCTCACGACGGAGCTTGGCGATTGCGCCTTGAGCTTCTCGATCGTCAGCTGTGTGACGATGAGGCCGTTCTTGGCGGCGGCCAGCTCGCTGCTTTGGGCCAATAACTCGGCGTCCTTGGCGAGCAACAGCCGCTTCAACTCGGCAATGTCGTCGGGAAGCTGGTCGGGCGTGAGCGGCATGCACGAGCATCTATCTGCTTCGCGTTCGCTGCGTGGCGGAGTCACGTGGGCGCAGTCCCAGATCATCCGGCCAGTGTCGGCTGCCATGTCGGACGCGGCGCTCTCCACTCCAGCCCTTCGAGCAACATCGACATCTGCGCCGGCGTCAGCGTAACCGAGCCCTCCTTCGTCGCCGGCCACGTAAAGCGGCCCTTCTCCAGCCGCTTGGCGAACAGGCAGAAGCCCTGGCCGTCCCAGTACAGAACCTTGACGAGATCACCTCTGCGGCCGCGGAAGCAGAAAATCGCGCCCGAGAACGGATCCTGCTTCAGCACATCCTGCGCCATCATGCTGAGGCCGTCGAAACCGCGCCGCATGTCGGTAACGCCGCATGCCAGATAGATGCGCACTCCGGCAGGGATCGTGATCACCAGCTGCCTCCATCGAGCGCGGCAACGAGCCGGGCCAAGGCAGCCGGATCGATGCACTCGTCGACCTTGATGACGCGGCCGTTGGTGAGTGCGATCTCGACCAAAGCTGGCTGACGGCCACGCGAAGGCGCGCGTGGACCAGCATCAGGCCCAGGTGACGGCGCTGAAACAAGAACAGGTGGGCTCGATGGCAGCCTCTTCGCAGAAGGCTCGATCCGGACCGGAACGAACGAGGCAGCCGGCTGCGGCGTCATCGAGATGCCTGGCATCTTGCCCTCCCGCGCCAGCCGCAACCAGGTATAGAGCAGAGACCGGCACACGCCGTTCCGGTCCGCCACTGCGGCGATCGAGGCGCCCGGGACCAACGCCTCGCCCATGATCCGAAGCTTAACTTCGGTCGGCCAGCTCCGCCGCCGCTCGACCGTCGAAATGATCTCGGCCGCCATGTGCGCGCAATCCATCATGCCTGCAGTCCTGAGAGGACGCTTACGTCGAACACGCTGCGACGGAGGATCAGCGCCATCCGCTCTGCTCGAACGCCACGAAGACCCTCTTGTCCCGACGCTCGGGATGGGGTTGCGAGCCGGTTTAGAGCACGATCGGGAAAAGTGGACACCGGTTTTACCGAAAAACCGTGCGAAAACAGAGAAATCTAGAGCAGGATCGGTTCCGTTTGAAACGATCATGCTCTAGAATTCACGGCCGGTACGGGCCTGGAGGCGTGACGCCGCTCTGGCGAAACACCTCTAAGTCGTCACGGACCGCCCAATGGTCGATGAATTTTCCATCGGCAACTCTGAAAGAATGCGACTGACCGACGTCGAACCGCGCGCCATTGCCTCGGATGCCAAGAAATTCGCCTTTGAACGTACCCATCCACCGTGTGCGGGCCACCACGAGATCCCCCTCGGCGACCAGTTCGTCGCATCGATAGGTCTGATCAGGAACGGCGGCAAGCACGTACGATAGAACTTTCTTGAAGTTTTCGAACCCGTTCCGCAATGGCGGCGGCGCGGGATGATTGGTGATATCCGGATGAATAAAGGTTTCAAACACTGCATCGGTCAGATTGGGAAAAGCCGCGAACCAGCGGCGCACCAGATCTTTGTTCGATACCTGCTGAGACATGGCTTTTCCTCGTGAATGTCCGCCACTATAACAATTAATTCGTCGGCTGTACTGATCGACCTGCGCAAGCGACGGTTTGGAGCTGGCACCCGGCATACCACACCACCGATGTCGCCTCGATGGCCCGCTGCCGAAAGCCAGGAGAGCGCCGGGATTACAACCGTCGTCGCCGCCTCGGTGGCGATCAGGCACATCATGTCCCACTATGCGGACGTCCGCTGATCGCCGCCTTCGAAGGGCAGGTCAGCGGGCGACATCCAGCCGAGGTGATGGCCTCATGTCATTGACAGCCGAAGGGAGCAATCCTCCCGGACACTGCGTCTGCAATTTTTGCCGAGCAGCGGGTCAATCGCAAGATGCGAGCGCGGCACGAGTCGTGTCTCCGTTGAGTTCTCGCTGGCGCCTCGGTGTGAGGCGATCGCCCCCAACCCTTTGCTTTGGCCGTCGCCTCGCTTCAGCTAAAACAAGTCCGCGAACTTCGCGCATGCGCCCGCTCCGGGCAGATCAAGCGCATGGACGGCGAACACCTTCACCGCCAGCCGGGGACCCTTTTGCAATCGTGCCAGGCGGCATGGATGAAGACGAGTCCGGCCCCGCCGCTCATCCAGCTAGGCTTATTGTTCGGTCACGACCGTGCCAACAGGCAGCGAAACCAGGCTGTCGCGCGATAACTGCCGTCGGTCTGGCGGAAGGGAGCGATCGCGTCCGCGTAGGCTCGGACAACGGCTTCCTCGTTGATCTGCTCCATCGCCCTGACAGCGTTCCCCGTCGAAGTCAGACCACGCATGGCTGCGGCTTCGTTGGCATAGATCCAGGGGCTGTCGACGTCGAAGACCTCGATGGGTTCGAGTCCCGCGTCGGTTGCGAACTGGCGCAAGACAGTTTCGTCGGACAGCGCGAATGGACCTGGTGCTCCGGCGGGCGGGGGCGGCAGCAGCGACTTGAGCGCGGTCAGCAGTGCGACCACTTCCATGCCGTCGGGGTCGCCAAAGGTCATGACCACGACCGAGCCGCCTCGCTTGGCGACACGTCCGACCTCGCGCAGCGCCGCAACCGGATTCCCAGCGTACTGCAACGAATTGAAGCCGGTCACCACATCGAACGTCTCGTCGGCGAACGGCAGTTGCTCCAGATCGCCTTGGCGGAAGTCGCCGGTCGGCACACGCGATCGCGCGATCGAGAGCATCGCCTCCGCCGCGTCCACGCCGGATACCTCGGCCCCGCGCGCCGCAGCGATCTCTGCCGCCATACCCGCGCCACAGCCGGCATCGAGATAGCGGGTTCCCGGCCCAACGCGCGTGCGTTCAAGCACGGCCTGAAAAACCGGGCGGACCGTCCCTTCCTGAAAGTCGGCCCAATCTTGCGCGCGCGCACCCCACAGGCGACCATGGGCTTCCGAAGTCCTCGGCTTCAGATCGCGGCTCATCGGCGATTCTCCCCGACGCTCCGTCTCAAATGTCACCGTAGCACGCCGCGCGTCGGCCCGAAACTCTGAGCCGCCGATTGCCGGCAAAGCCGCTGCCTCCCTGGAGGGGGGCAGCAGCGGCAAGGAGGAGAGCCTCCGCTGAGTAGAACTCTCGCCCCTAAGCGATCGTTCGCCGCAGGATTGCACGTGTAGGCTACGTACGGCCTAGCGGCTTTTTAGAGGAATTGAAAACCAATCTCCCTTGCACATCGACGTGAGCGCTCGAGCAACAGAGTTCATTAGCGCTCCAACGCTCCTACTGCTGTAAGTGACGCGCGGTTGAGGGGGAAGACCGCCGCTCGAAGCACGCCATAGCTAACTTTCACGGTCGCGTCGCCCCGTACATTGCGGCCCGTGGTGACCCAATTGAGGCTTTGAGTGCGCAGATGCTAATGACGCCAAGTATCTCAAGACGGCGCGGCGCTGCCTCAGAGATCCCGCTTTCGTGCTAGGCACGGTATCGTCTCGTCTCGTCTCGTCCGCCCCCCAGCACCCAAATCCAGCTGAGCCATTGCCTGGCCGTGCAATTGGGTTGCGGCGCGCGCGAAATCCGCTAGATAAAGGGTAAAGCTCAAGCTCCAACGGTGCGCAGATGGACAAATTCGACGAACTCACCGGCGTTGCCGCGCCGTTGCCGATGATCAATATCGACACCGACATGATCATTCCGAAGCAGTTTCTGAAGACCATCAAGCGCACCGGGCTAGGCGCAAATCTGTTCCACGAAATGCGCTTTGACACCGAGGGGCGTGAAAATCCTGATTTCGTGCTGAACAAGCCGGCCTATCGGGCCGCGAAAATCCTGGTCGCCGGTCCGAATTTCGGCTGCGGCTCCTCGCGCGAGCACGCGCCCTGGGCGCTGCTGGATTTCGGTATCCGCTGCGTGATCGCGACCAGCTTCGCGGACATCTTCTACAACAATTGCTTCAAGAATGGCATCCTGCCGATCGCAGTGCCGCAGGCGGAGATGGACAAGCTGTTCGACGACGCCGAGCGCGGCTCCAACGCGACGCTGACCATCGACCTGGAGGCCCAGGAAATTCGCGGGCCTGACGGCGGCGTCATCCATTTCGATATCGACCCGTTCCGCAAGAAATGCCTACTGGAGGGCCTTGACGATATTGGGCTGACCCTCACCAAGAAGGACAGCATCGCCGATTACGAGGCAAAGGCGCAGATGAGCCGCCCCTGGGCCTAAGCGGGGCAAGCAGCGCCCGGCCGGTCAGTGGCCTGCGCGCAGGGCCGTCGCCTGAATCAGCTTCGACCGCAGCAGGCGGCGCGCCTCCTCGAAAAAAAGCTGCGCGGGCAGCGATCGCATGGCTTGCGGACGGGCGACGAGCTGGACCGGATAGGTCGGCAGCGGCGCATAGGAGAGCAGCGGCCACAGGACTCGCTGGCGCACCTCGTCCTCGACCGTCACCGCGGGGAGGAAGCCGATGGCGGCGCCCGTCAGGATGAGCCGCTTCAGCTCGCCCAGATCCTCCGAGCCGCCGCGCGTCAGCTTGCCGAGGCCGAATTGCCGCCGGAAGTTCATCAACTCCACAGGCTCATCGCGGCCGGTCAGAAAGAATTGCTCCTGCGCCAGCGCGACGGGGTCGTCGAATCTCTGCCCATGCAGCGGGTGGAGCGAACTGCAATAAAGCTGCTGCACCTCGTGAAACACCGGCTGATAGGTCAGCGACTGGTCGACGATCTGGACGTAGGTCAGGCCGAGATCGGCCTCGCCGCTGCGCACCGCATCCAGAACGCTCTGCCAGGGAGCGAGGTCGACGACGACTTCAAGATGGCAGTGGCGGCGCATGATCGCGGTGAGGATGTCGTCGAAATCGCGGTTTTTGATGCTGGACATCACCGCGATCCGCAACGGCCCGCGAACGGTGCCCGCCGCCTGCGTCAGGAGATCGGGCGCATAGCGCATCAGCTCGACCATTTCGGCGGCGATGCGGTAGACGATCTCGCCTTCTGCGGTGACGGAAAAACCGGCGGGTCCGCGCTCGCACAGGGCGACGCCGAGCTGGTCTTCCAGCCTTGCCAGCGCCTGGCTGGTCGCCGGCTGCTGGCGCCCCAGCGAATGCGCCGCCGCCGTCACCCCGCCATGCTGCACGATCTCGTAGAACAGCCGCATCAGGTTCCAGTCGATCTGCCGCCACGGAAAATTCTGGAGCTTCAAAGCCGCATCCCCGGGTTCTCGTGAGGGATGGTGATCGGTCTGCCCGTTTCGCGCAAGTGCGGATCGGCGGCACGGGTCCGCTCGCCTTGGCCGGCGGCGCGGGGCGGGGCCGGCGGCGCGGGGCGGGTTCATCCGGCCGGGCTTGAGCGCCGGACGGGCGCGGAAGCGCGCAGCAGCATCGGGATGACGAGCAATTCCGCCCCGGCCAGCAGCAAACCGGAAAACAGGAAGATGATGCTGGCCATGGCGTTCAGCGACGGGTCGGCGGAGGCGGCCAGATAGGTGTAGATCGTCACGGGCAAGGTCTGATTGAAGCCGGAGACGAACCAGGCGATGACGAACTCATCGAAGGAAAAGGTGAAGGCCAGCAGCCAGCCGCCCGCTATGCCGGCCAGCGCGGAAGGCAGGATGACCTTCCACAGCGCCTGCCATTCGGTCGCGCCGAGATTCCAGGCCGCCTCTTCGAGCGAGTTGGGGAGCTGGCTGAGGCGAAGCTGGATCACCGCCATCGCGGGGGGCGTCGTCAGCGCGACATGGGCGATGACGATGCTATAGAGCTGGCCCTCCAGATGGATGCGGCCCAAGAGACCCAGAAAGCCGATGCCCAGGATCAGCGGCGGGACCAGGATCGGCAGCACGATGACAATAGCAAGCAGCGAACGGCCTGGAAAGGCGAAGCGGTTGATGGCGTAGGCGGCGCTGAAGCCAATCACACTGGCGATGGTCGCGGCGAGCGGCGAGACCTTGAGGCTGTTCCACAGCGCCGTAAGCAGCGTGTCGTCGCTGAGCAGCTTCTCGTACCAGCGCAGCGACCATCCCTGTCCGGGAATGGAGGCATATTGGTTCTTCTGGAACGAAAACACCACCAGCGTCACCACCGGCAGGAAAAGAAACACGAAAGCCAGCCCCAGATAGCAGCGCCCCAGCAGCCGCAGGAGACCGCCGCCGTCAGGATTTTTCGCTCGGGTAACGACCGCCTGCATGATCAGTTAATGCTCCGATGCGCCGATTCGGAGCCTTTCAGCCCGCACAGCAGGATGCCGACGAGGATCAGCACGAGGATGAGCGCCAGCACGCAAGTGCGCGGCAGGTTGGTCGATGAGGAAAAATCGCTCATGATCATGTTGGAGAACAACGGCACCGAGCCGACCAGCGACCGCCCTGCCCCGCCGCCGAGGATCGATCCGGACAGCACGTCGCCGAAACTGATGATGCTGGCAAAGCACAGCGACTGCACGATCCCCACCCGGCTCAGCGGCAGGATCACGCTGCGGAACACGTTCCAGCGGGTGGCGCCCAGATTCCGCGCCGCCTCGATCAGATCGCGGTCGATGCTTTTCACCGTCACGAACAGGATGACGATGATCACCGGCGCCATATAGTGCAGCAGCCCGATGCGAGTGGCGACCTGGGTGTTGAGGATGCCGAGCTGGAAATCCAGCCCCATGGCGGAGAAAGTCGAATTGATGACGCCGCGCTTGGCCAGCAGGATCTGCCAGGCGAAGACCCGCAGGATGTAGCTTGTCCAGAAGGGCGCGATGGCCAGCAGAAGCGCCAGCCGATGCAGGCGCTGCGGCAGCGTGAAGACCAGGGCCAGCACGAACAGCCCGCAAAGCACAACGGCGATAACGGCCGTGGTGGTGGAGACGTAGAACGATTGCAGGATCGCGATCGCGTAGTTCGATTTGGCGAAAAGCTGCTGCGCGACATCGGTATAATTCTGGAAGGTGAAGGCGGGCACGACGCGGTAGTTCTCGATCCGCCAGAAACTGATCGCCAGCAGGAAGACCATCGGGCCGATGAAGAACATGAGCGAATAGGCGATCGGCAGGCCGAGCGTAAAGGTCATCAGATAGTTGATCTTGCCGCGCGGCTTCGGAACGGGAAGCGCAAAGGCGTCCGCGACGCTCATGGCAGCGCCCCTCCGAGGCGGACATAGGATTTGCCGCCGGGTATGTTTTTGAGGCTCGGAACGACGCTCGGGCCGATCAGCACGCAGTCACCCGGCGACCAGTAGACATCCATCGTGGCGCCAGGGACGGGCGAGGCGCCGCTGAACGGCTCGGGCGCGATCATGCGGATCTCGGAGCCACCGGGCAGTTGCAGGTAATGCACGACCTGGGAGCCGGTGAATTCCGTCTGAACGAGGACCGCCTGAACGTGGTTCTCATGCGCCACGCCGGCCGGCCGCTGGCGCATCTTGCTCGCCTGGATGACCAAAGTCGCCGATGATTTGGGGCCGGGGCGGAAGCTGCGTTCGGCCTGATCGGCGGGCCAGGTTACGAAGAACCGCCCCGAATTCGCAGTCGAGCGCGATGAGCTCTCCGTCGACGGATGCGACCCGCCCTTCCAGCAGATTGTTCGAACCGACAAATTCGGCGGCAAACCGCGTCTGCGGCCAGAGATAGATCTCGCGCGGCGTGCCGATCTGCTCGATCTGGCCGCGATTCATCACCACGACGCGGTCGGCGGTGGAGAACGCCTCGCTCTGATTGTGGGTGATATAGACAAAGGCGATACCGAGCGTCTGTTGCAGGCGCTTCATCTCGGCTTGCATATGGACGCGCAGATTGGCGTCCAGCGCACTCAGCGGCTCATCGAGCAGCAGGATTTCCGGCTCGGTGACCAGCGCGCGGGCAATCGCGACGCGCTGCCTCTGGCCGCCCGAAAGCACCGTCACGCGCGCGTCGAGAAATTCGGTCAGGCGGACCATTTCGGCGATGGCGGCGACTTTGGCATCGATGGTCCTGCGGTCGAGCTTTTGCAGCTTGAGGCCGAATTCGATATTGCGGCGAACATTGAGATGGGGAAACAGCGCGTAATTCTGCCAGACCAGCCGTATATTGCGCTTGTGCACCGGCACCTGATCGACCGGCTTGCCGCGCGCGAGCAAGGTGCCGCTGTCCGCCGTCTCCAGGCCGGCGATGATCCGCAGCAAGGTCGTCTTGCCGCAGCCGCTCGGTCCCATGATTGCCAGGAACTCGCCGCGTTCGACGTTGAAGGTGACATCATCGAGCGCGAGATGGCCATCGAAGCTTTTGCTGATGCGCCGGATCTCCAGGTCGGGAGATGCGGCGGCGGTTGCCGAGACGGCTTCGGGCGTGGTTTTGGTGTCCTCGGACGCGGGCGGCACGGAGCTGGTAAAATCCATTTCCTTCGTCCAGGCCGTCATCGATGGTCCTTCATGCATGATCGGAATTTTGGACTCGCCACCGCACCCCGTTTGTCATCCCTGCGCAAGCGGGGATCCAGTATTCCACCACACATTCAAGCGTTTACTGGATTCCCGCTTGCGCAGGGATGACATTGAAGCGCGCGCCCTGGACGGCCCACAGTATCTGCTCAAGCCGACTTGAAGGCGTTGAAGATCGCCTGCCATTCGGCTTCCGGCTGCTTTACGGGAAGGCCGCGCGGCGATGTCAGCTCGATATATCTCTCGACCAGCAGCTTCCCCGGCGCCTGCGGGTCGGGGATATATTTCATGATGGTCTTCTGCTGGTCGTTCCAGTAATCCACCACCTTCATATTCGGCGCCCGCGCCTTGAACCCCTTGGTGTAGACCAGCTTGGCCTGCACCTCGGGACCGCTCATATATTCGATCCATTTATGCGCCAGCTCCTGATTGGCGCCATCGGCGCACAGGCAGGCGGCCTCGCTCCAGCGGATCGATCCTTCCTTCGGCACGGTGGATTTGAAATTGTCGTAGCCGGCGACCGTCATCTCGATGTCCATGTCGCCATAGGGCGTAACGATGGCATCCTCATTGACGAGCGCCGTAACCAGCCCCTGGTTCTGCGGCGCGAAGGAGACGATTTGCGGCCGCAGCTTGAACAGCCATTCCTTGACCTGGACGAGCTGCTCGGCGGTCAAATCGTAGGGCGTCGGGTTATTGGGGAACAGCGCCAGGCTGGCGTTGCTCATATTGGGCAGATACCAATCGAACATCACCGTCTTCTTGGTGAATTTCGGCATGAACAGGTTGCTCCAGCTCTCCACCTCCTCATCCGAGACGAATTTGGTGTTGTAGGAGATGCCATAGAAGCTGAAGCGGGTGCCGATGCCCCAGGTGGTCGCGGCATCGCCGGTCCGCAGCGGGGCAAAATCCTGGTAGGAGGGATGGAACTCCTTCAAATGCGGGAAGTCGGCCTTCTTCAGTGGCACGACCGCATTCTGCGCGACGAATTTCTGCACATATTCGGCGTCGCTGATGATCGCGTCGAATGTGCCCTTCGGCGTCTGCGAATAGAACTGCATCATCTGCTCGCCGCCGATGTAGTTCTTGAACTCGACCTTGACGCCGTTGGCCTCCTCGAACGGGCCGACCACCGGCTTTTCGTCGTAGCCGGGCCATGCCAGAACGCGCAGCGTCTTGGAGGCTGCCCTGGCCTTGTTGATGATGGTGAGATTCGACCAGGACACAACGCCGGCGGCGGCTGCGGCCGAAGCGAGGAAGCGGCGCCGCGACAATCCGGAGCCGGCCGACGCGCGAGGAGCGGCGCTCTTCGCGTTCATGGTTTTATCAGGTCGTTTTACCACGGTACCCTCCAGGCTGGATTTCGATTGGGTTTTTGAGACTGCTGCTGGTTCATAATCATGCAAGGGGCATGCCAGATTGAAATCGGGGGACGAATGTTCCACAAAAATCCCGTTTAAGTCTTGGCAAACAGGTTTCCATGACTATCGTTCGCGCAAATGTACTGCACATCTCGCGAATGAATACGCGAGATGACTGAATAATATTCATATGCTTATGTTTTTGATTAAGCTTTCATCGCTAGGCACTCTGATTGGATGAAAGACGCGGATACGTCTCCGGGTCGAAAAAGACTTCGCCGGCGGAATAGGCGTGCTCCGGCGCGATCGGGCCATGCGGCTCGCCTTCATTCGCCGCATCGAAGGTCAGCTCGACCTGCACGCCGCTCGGATCGTAGACGAAAAGCTGCCAAAGCGTCGTCTCCGGGATGATCACCTCGCGCCAGGGCAGCCCATGTTTCATGAACCGGCGGCGATAGGCGTCATGCCCGATCGCGGTAAACGACACATGGTCGATGGTCCCGGTGCCATAGGGCGCAATCCCGGTCGGGCCCATTCCGGGGCCTCCCGCCCAGATGTGGATGATCTGCTCGCCCACCGGCGAGGAGCATGCCAGCCACGCCCCAGGATTGGCGAGCGGCGGGCGAGGCGCCTCCCGCAGGCCGAGAATGTCCTTGTAGAAGACCAGCGTCTGTTGCAGATCGTTGGTCTTGACCAGGACGTGGAACAGGCTGGTTATGCCGCAGACGTCGGTCATCGCGTCGCCTCCTTCTTTGCTGAGCGAAACTCGGTCACCATGCGCCGACCGCCCCATCGCTGCGCGGGTCGGCGGCGCCTTCGAGGGCGCCGTCGAGATGCCGGACGATCGCGCCGGCATGGCCCATCAGATCGCTGAACGCCTCGACGATTTCCACCTCGTGCCCGGCGTCACGCAATTGCTGCACCAGCGCGGGATCGAAGCGGTCTTCGAGCTTCAATGTCGCGCCATCATCGGCCCATCGGCGGCCAAGAAGCCAGCGCGGCGCGGTGACGGACGCCTGCAGCGCCTGACCAAAGCCGGCATAGCGAGAAAATATCGCCGCCTGGGTCTGCGGCTGGCCGTCACCGCCCATGGCGCCATAGACCATGGTGCGGCCGTCGCCGAACGCGGCGATCGCGGTGCTGAGCGTGTGAAATGGCAGAGCGCGCGGCCGGAGAGCGCGCGGCCCACGGGCGCCGAGCGTGAAGGAGATGCCCCGGTTCTGCCAGAGGATGCCGGTTTCCGGCAGCACGACCCCTGAGCCGAAATCGAAATAGAGGCTCTGAATGGTGCTCGCCACACGTCCTTCCGCGTCCATCGCCGCGAGCCAGACCGTATCGCCGCCCGCAGCATCGGGCTCCCAGGGACCGGCGCGGTGCGGGTCGATGCCGGCTGCGAGCGTGTCGAGATAGGCCGGGTCGAGCAGGGCGGCCGGATCGATGCTCATATGCGCCGGGTCGCCGACGTGCCGATTGCGATCGGCGAATGCGCATTTTGTCGCCTCGACGATGGCGTGCAAATGGGCAAAGCCGTCCGCGTGCTCGATTTCGAGCCGGTCGAGCAGCGCCAGGATGACCAGCGACGTGATCCCTTGCGTCGGCGGCGGCAGGTTGAACAGCCGCACGCCGGGGAGGTCGAGACGTAAGGGCGCGGCCAGTTGCGAGCGATGCTCGCGCAGGTCGGCGGCGCTGATCGGTGCGCCGGCCCGGTCGAGATCGGCGGCGATGCTGGCGGCGATTTCGCCGCGATAGAAATCGTCGAGCCCCGCCTCGGCAAGACGGCGGAATGTCCGGGCGAGCGCCGGGTTTGAAAGGCGCGCGCCCATCGGCGGGCAAGCCCCGGCATCGAGGAAAACGCTGGCGAAACCCGGCACATCGGCAAGCTCGGCAAAGCCCTCGCGCGTCAGTTGCGCCTGGCTGCGCGTGACCGAGATGCCGTGCTCCGCATAGTCGATCGCGTCGCGGAAAAGCCGGTGCAGATCGGGCTTTCGTCTCCAGCCCTGGCTGATGTCGAGCGCCGTCCGCCATCCATCCACCGCCCCGGCGACGGTGTTGGCCGCAAGCGGGCCGCGCGCCGGGATGGCGGATAAGCCGTTGCGGCGGTAAAGATCGGCGGCGACCCGCGCGCCCGTACGCCCGGCGGCGCAAATCGCCACCGGATCGCGCCCCGGCTCCTGGATCAGCCAATAGCCGTCACCGCCAACTCCGGACATATGCGGATAGACGACGGACAGCGTTGCAGCCGCCGCCACCACCGCCTCGATGGCCGATCCGCCCGCCTTCAGCTCCGCCAGACCCGATTGGCTGGCCAGATGATGCGGCGTCGTGACGATGCCGCGTGCGGTCAGGGGCGTATTCAGCACCGTGCCGGCCCATCCGCGTTTGTGAAAGCCCACCCAGTGACCTTTCGTTTCATCAATTGTCCGGCGCCGTGCGGTTTAGCTTCCGTGCCTCCTGGCCGAAAGAAGAAAGCCCCAAGCTTCCCTCGGGAAGGCTGAGTTCACCCCGGTCGCGCCTATCTTGCAGATATTTGAAGGTGAGGACCGTCTGCGCGTGCAGATGCTCGCCCGCGACGATGTCGTCGAAGGCGGCGGGCCGCTCGGCCGATACGAATTGCGGCAACGGCCTTATGACGGCGGAATAATCGCAGGAGAAGAAAAGCGGGAACGAATAGCGCTCCTCCTTGACACTGCGGACGCGGTGCGAGGTCGCGGTGAAGGCGCCATTGGAGAGCACTTCAAGCATGTCGCCGATATTGACCACGAAGGTTCCGGCGACCGGCGGCACATCGATCCATTCACCGCTGCCGTTCATCGCTTCGAGGCCAGGGGCGGTCGGCAGCAGCAAGGTGAACAGTTCATAATCGGTATGCGCGCCAATCCCGGGACGGTCCGCGCGGCCGGCGTGAAACGGATAATGGATCAGCCGCAATTGCGATGGCGGCTTGATTACATATTGATCGAGGAATTCCGCGGATAGCCCGAGCGCTTCGGAGAAGCCGCGCAGCAGCCGCCGGCCCAGCCGATACACCGCATCATAATAGGCCATGACCGCCGCGCGGAATCCGGGCAGGCCCTCCGGCCACTGGTTGGGGCCGAGCAGCGGATTGCCGGCAAGATAGTCGGCGTCGTCGGGACCCAGATCGATCGAGAGGTCGAAGGCCTCCTTGCGGTCGGGCGTGCCGCCCGCGAACACCTCTTCGCCCTCGGGAACATAGCCCCGATGATTGCGGGAGTTGCCGATATAGACCTTCATCTTTTCGGCGAGCGGCAGCGCGAAGAAGGCTTTCGCCGCCGCGATCAGCTCCGCCGGCAAGGCCTCGGGCACGCCGTGACCAGCCACGTAGAGAAAGCCGATGTCCCGGGCGCAGGCCCGCAGCGTCTCGACGCATGCGGCATGGCTCGCCGGATCGGAACCGCCAAGCATCGAAATATCGACCACCGGAATTGTCTCGAACGCGCTCACGCGGGCAGCCTCGCTACAGATGGCTCGCTGGGGTCTCCGCCAATGGACTGCGGGTTGCCTTCCATGGCAGCGACGCGCCAGAGTTCCCTGGCAGCGCCGGCACCTTCGGCCGGGTACGACAGCAGCACGGTGCGCCGCGCGGCGTCGGCGAATTCGACATTGGGGCAGGCGGCGCGGTCAATGCCGCCCGTCGCCAGAACGGGGCGCGGGCCGTCAGGCAGCAATTCGAACAGGCTAAACTCGGCGTGTCGGCCCGTCGCGGCGCCGGATGGGGTGGCGAGCTGGCGGGCAAAGAACAGGAAGCGCCCAACCCTGAGCAGCCAGCCTTGCCGGCCGTCCTCCGCATGGCGCAGCGCGAGGGCGAAATCATGCTCCGACGCCGGCGCGATTCTCGCCCACCGTTCGCGATAGGCGCTGTGAACACCGTCCTCGTAAAGATCCGCGCCGATCCAGCTCAGCCGGCCTTCGTCCGGTGGCCCGGCGCGGTCGCGAAACGAGAGCGAAGGCTCCCACCGGAATGCATCCGGCGTCTGGATGAGTTCACCGGCGAAGGCGTCGATCATCGGCGCACCGCCATTCGACGACAGGTCAGCCAGCGTGGAATGCCGGCGGTGCTCGCGGATATCGCCGCACAGGCTGGACGATTGGAGCCAGTAAACCTGGCTGTCCATATCCTCGTCGCCCAATTCGTCCAACAACATGATCCGCTTCCAAACACCGGGCAGGTCTTCCCGGGAGACAAGCTTGTCGTTCGTCATCCGGGAAACGGCTCCTTGAGGAACGCCCGCAGCTGAAGTCCATGAACGATACGGCAGATCGAGAATTGGGAAAAATTCATAATCTGGATGATGACCATTGATATTATCAATGCATCGTGCATGCAGAGTCCACGCGATGGCATGCCATTTGCATCGGTCGTCCAGCCACAAAGCGAGGAGGATGCCACCATGATGACGCCAGAAGATCTGATGCGGAAGGCCATCGAGATGAGCCGGCAGGCCGTCACGAATTCCGGAAACCGGCCCTTCGCGGCGCTGATCGTCAAGGGCGGTGAAATCGTCGGGGAAGGGCTAAACGACACGCCGGCGAGCCACGATCCGACCGCCCATGGCGAGGTGGTGGCGATCCGCGACGCGACCCGGCGGCTCGGCACCGAGGATCTGTCCGGCTGCGAGATCTACACGACCTGCGAGCCTTGTTCGCTGTGCGTCGCGGCGATCTGGTGGTCCAAAATCGACAAGATGTACTATGCCGCGACACTCGCCGACTGCAAGGAGATCGGCATCGGCGTCGACGGCCTGGTCGAGGAGATAAGCCGTCCCGTGGACCGCCGGACGCTTCCGGCAGAGCGGATTTTGTCCGAAGACGCCCGCGCCGTTCTCGAAGAATGGTCGAAATCGTCCGCCTACCGCGAATTCTGAGCTTGCGGCTGAAATCGTGCGCGCGGTAATGCGCTGCAGCCGCCGCTCCCCTATGGTATAAGCCGCCCGATGATCGGCACGGCGCGGGCAGGGCCGCCGTAACGCAAGAAGGGACAAGATGGCGGCGCGTTCGGGTTCCAGCAAGACGGTTTACGCGGCGCTCGGCGGCAATCTCCTGGTCGCCATTACGAAATTTATCGCCGCCGCCTTTACCGGCAGCTCGGCCATGCTGAGCGAGGGCGTGCATTCGGTGATCGACACCGGCAACCAGGGCTTGTTGCTGTATGGCATGCATCGAGCCGCCCGGCCGCCCGATGCAACGCACCCACTCGGTTACGGCCGCGAGCTGTATTTCTGGAGCTTTATCGTCGCGCTGCTGCTCTTCTCGCTGGGCGCGGGTGTCTCCTTCTATGAAGGGGTCAGCCATGTTCTGCATCCGGAGCCAGTTGAGAATGTCGTCGTCAGCTATGTCGTCCTGGCGCTCTCGGCCATTTTCGAAGGCGTGTCCTGGTGGGTGGCCTACCGCGAATTCAACAAGAGCCGAGGCAATACCAGCCTTTGGAAAGCGGTGACCCGGAGCAAGGACCCGACGACCTTTACAGTGCTGTTCGAAGATACCGCCGCGCTGGTCGGCATCGCCATCGCCTTCGCCGGCATATTCGGGGCGAAGGCGCTTGGCATTCCCGAACTGGACGGCGTCGGCTCCATCGGCATCGGCATCGTCCTGGCGCTGACGGCGGTCCTCCTGGCGCGCGAGAGCAAAGGGCTGCTGATCGGCGAAACGGCATCGCCCAAACTGGAAGCGGCCATTCTGAAAATCGCGCGTGCCGATCCCGCCATCCGCGCCGCCAATGGGGTGCTCACCGTTCACCTCGCCCCGGACCAGATTGTCGCCGCCCTGAGCGCCGAATTCGAGGACCGTGTCGCCGCGCCCGAAATCGAGGCCTGCATCATCCGTGTCGAAAACCGCCTGAAGGCGGAGCATCCCGAGATCACCACCTTGTTCGTCAAGCCGCAGACGCCGGAGACCTGGCGCCAGTCTCAGGCCCAGCTGGCACCCGCCGAGCAATGAAGCGCGTGGGGCGGCCGGCGGGCGATCATTTTATCCGCGAGCGCCCGTGAGTTCTGTCGCCCCGGACGAAGCGTAGCGGAGATCCGGGGCAATCGGACCGCATTGGCTCCCGGCCGCGCTAGCTTATCTGCCGATGACGACGCTTGGCAGCCACAGCGAGATGGCCGGGATGAAGGTGACCGCCATCAGCACCGCGAACATCACCGCGTAGAATGGCCAGATGCCCTTCATCACGTCTTCCAGCCGCACCTTGCCGACCGCGCAGCCGACGAACAGCACCGAGCCGACCGGCGGGGTCAAAAGGCCGATGCCGAGATTGAGCAGCATCATGATGCCGAAATGGACCGGATCGACCCCCAGCTTCATCACCACCGGCAACAGGATGGGCGTGCAGATCAGGATCAGCGGCGCCATGTCCATCAGGCAGCCGAGCACCAGCAGCATGAAATTGATCAGCATCAGGATGACGTATTTGTTCTCCGACACGGTGAGGAAGAACGCCGTAATCTTGGCCGGCATCTGCATCAGCGCCATCACATAGCCGAAGCTGGACGCCATGGCGATCAGCGTCATCACCATCGCCACGGTCTTCAGCGTGCGGTGCACGAGGCCAGGCAGGTCGCTCCAGCGGTAATCGCGGTAGATGAACATGGTGACCAGGAAGGCCCAGACGCAGGCGACGGCGCCCGCTTCGATCGCGGTAAAAACCCCCAGCAGAATGCCGCCGATGATGATGACGATGGTGATCAGTCCCCAGGCGGCATCGATGCTGATGCCGACGGCCTCGCGGAACGGCACCGAGTCGCCCTTGGGATGTCCGTCGCGATAGCCGATGAAGATGCACAGCGCGATGAGCGAAAGGCCGAGCAGCGCGCCCGGCATGACGCCGGCCATGAACAGACTGATGATCGAAATCGTGCCGCCGGTCGCCAGCGAATAGATCACAGCATTATGGCTCGGCGGCACGACGATGGCTTGCAGCGAAGCGCTGATGGTGACGTTGGTGGCGAAGACGCGCGGATAGCCGACCTTCTCCATCTGCGGGATCAGCACCGAGCCGATGGCCGACGTGTCGGCGACCGAGGAGCCGGAAATGCCGCTGAGAAAGGTCGTGGCGAGAATATTCACCGCCGACAGGCCGCCGCGCACGCGCACCACGCCGACGATCACATTGGCGAGCGCCACCAGCCGGCGGGCCATGCCGCCTTCCGCCATGATGGCGCCGGCCAGCACGAAGAAGGGGATGGTGAGCATCGCCACTTTGCTGACGCCGTCGGAGATCTTCAGCATCACCGCTTCCGGTGGGATGCCGATCCATAAGGCGCCGGCGAGCGCGCCGATCCCGAGCGAATAGGAGATCGGCATGCCGATCACGAAGCAGAGGAACAGCGTCCCCAGAAGGATAAAGAGGTCCATAGTCTTTTGCGCTCAATCGATCGGTGGCAGAATATGCGGATCGGCCTCGGCAGCCGGGCGTCCGATGGTGAGATGCTCGATGATGAACAGCAGCGTAAAGGCGCCGCCGATCGGGATCGGCGAATAGACGAGGCCAACCGACAGAAACGGGAACTCGGCGATGGAATTCTGCCAGGTCGCCTGGCACAGCTTGATGCCATAGACGATCATGAAGACCGCCATGATCGTCATCAGCATTTCGACGAGGAAATCGGAGATGCGCCGCGCCCATGGCGGCAGAAGCGCGACGGCGACGGAGACGTTCATGTGCAGGCCGAGCCGGTAACAGGCGGCGGCGCCAAAAAATGTCAGGACGATGGTGAGCAGAACCGCCGCGGTTTCGGGCCAGGAGGCCGCGCTGTTGAGGACATAGCGGGTAAAGACGGCCCAGGGCATGATCACCGATATCAGCACCAGCGCACTGCCGGCGATTATCACGCAAATCAGATAGGCCTGGTCCATCGCTTTCCGGTAAAACTCAGCCATGGCTTTCCCTAATACCAGTACCAAATCCCGATGAAACCAATCTCATGCGGCGAGGAGTGCCGGGTGACGGGGTTGGCGCCTGGCGATGGGCTCATTCCCCTCAAGCGAGCCCTCTCGATGGGAGATGGAGCCGCGTTGCTGCTGGTCTCGAACTTAACGGAAGGTCACGACCGGACGCGCACAAGCGAACCGCGCCCTTCCCAGGGTTGGGAAAAGGCGCGGCCAATCTCGTGATTACTTTGTGTCCTGGATGCGTTTTACCATTTCGGCGTATTTGGGGCCGTATTTATCCCATACCGGCTTTACGGCATCCTGGAAGGCTTTCTTGTCCTCGGCAGACACCTGGATGATCTGAATACCGGCGGCCTTGGCCTTGTCGAGCGCCTTCTGCTCATACTCTTTCCAGAGCTTGCGCTCTTCCAGCTGCGCCTCGCGGGCAAACTTCTTGACGTCGGATTGCTCCTCGCTGGACAGGGAGTCGAAGATCTTCTTCGACATGACGAGCATTTCCGGGACGATCAGATGCTCGTCGATCGTGTAGTACTTGGCCACCTGGAAGTGATTGTCGAAGACGAAACTGGGCGGGTTGTTCTCGGCGCCGTCGATAACGCCGGTCTGCAGCGAGGAGAACACCTGATCGTAGCCCAGGGCGACGCCGTTCGCTCCCATCGAATTGGCCATGTCGACGAACATGGGATTGCCCATGACGCGGATTTTAAGCCCCTTGAGATCTTCGATGTTATTGATCGGCTTCTTGGTGTCGTAGAAATTGCGTGCCCCGGCATCCATCCAGGCGAGGCCAACGAGGCCTTTGCCGCTATTGGTGACCTTGTCGAGCAGTTCCTGGCCGATCGGGCCGTCGATCACATGCTGCATGTGCTCGGTGTTGCGAAACACATAAGGCAGGTTGAAGACGTTGAGATCGTCCACCACCGGGCCGAGCGCGCCGACGCTGACGCGCGCCAGGGCAATGGCGCCGACCTGCGCCTGCTCGATCGCTTCCTTTTCGCCGCCGAGCTGCATCGACGGATACATCTGCACGCTGAGCCGGCCATTGGTGGCCTTATCCAGCTTTTTGCCCATATCTTCGACGGCAACGACTGTCGGATAGCCCGCCGGATGCACATCCGAGGCTTTCAGCACCAGCTTGTCGGCGGCAAAGGCGGGCAGATACGCCACGCCGCACGCAGCGGCGGCGATGAGCCCCAATGCAATAGCTTCGCGTCTGTTCATCGATGTCTCCTCCCAGAGATTTTAGCCTAAGCGCCCTTGGATCATGATCGCTTCATGATCTAGATTTCTTTGTTTTCGCACGATTTTTCGGGAAAACCGGTGTCCATCCCCGCCTTCGCGGGCACATGCTTTTCTCGATCGTGCTCCAGGTCAGCTATGCGTTATGTTCCGGTCTTGAGCCAGTTCAGATTTTACCGCCTAAAGCGGCGCCATCTCGCTATGACCGCACCGGCTCTCCGAGAGAGCCGCATTGCCGTGAAGCCGTTCACCGCGAGCCAAAATTACATCAGAGGTGAGCGCTCCATTCAGGCAATTTGTATGATGACCCGACGTCTTACATTCGTACCAGCCACTCGCATGACTGACAAGCAGTTCCTTTTCTCCCCTGGAGCGGCCCCGATCCTTAGCCGTCAGACCCCGCCTTCGCCGGCCGCGATCAATCGCAGGCGCGCCTCCATCATCTCCGAGGCGATCGCGCCGGAAAAAATCGGCCGGCCTCCCGCGAGCACAGTCGGCACCGCCAAAATATCCAGCTCGTAAGCGCGCTGCAATTGGGCCGTGAGTTCGGCCTCGCCTTCATCGGAGTTGAGCATCGCCTCCACCATCGCCGGGTCGAGCGACACCGCCGCGCCAACATCGATCAGCACGGCGTGATCGCCGGTATCGCGGCCCTGGTTGAAATAGGCGACAAACAGCGCCTCGACGACGGCGCTTTGCACCCCCTCTCGCCCGGCGAGCCCGATCAGCCGGTGTGCATCGCGCGTATTGGGCGTGCGGGACATCAGGTCGTAGCGAAATGCCAGCCCGTCGCCTCGCGCGGACTCGACCACGCGGGCATCAAGCGCCTGGGAGTTTTCCCAAGAGCCGAATTTGCGCTCCCGGTAGCTGCGGCGGTCGACACCTGCCTTTGGCATGTCGGGATTGAGTTCGAACGGGCGCCATGTCACCTCGACGTCAATCTCAGGCGCGAGCGCGGCTATAGCCCGGTCGAGCCGATGCTTGCCGATCCAGCACCAGGGGCAGATGGCATCGGAGATCACCTCCAATGACAGCGCCGGCCCGCCGATCCTTTCGGACTGCGGGCCGCGACCTCTATCGCCACCGGTGTTGTCGATCATCGCATCGCGCCTTTCGAGGGTGCCTCACTATACCCTCCGAGCCCCGCTTGTGGCCACTCCTTGCGTGTCAGCGCCGCATCGCATGGAAGCGCTCTAACCGCGCGCCACCGACCGTATCAGCGAGCGGTAGTTGGTGGCACCGGTCACCTGGGTCACGGCGAGATAGACGATGCCGCCGCCGGCGATCAGCGCGCCAAGCGCTGCGAGCTGCACGGAAATGCCATTCGCGGGCGCAAAGAAGCGTCCGAGCGGAACTGCGGCGATCCACAGGGCCACCCCCATGACGCCGCTGGCGACGGCGATCAGCAGGCCCCGGCGCTTCAAAGCCGCGTCCGGCTCGAAATGCCCGCGGCGCACCAGGGTGGTCCCCAGGAGAATGGCGTTGGTCCAGGCAGCAAGGCTGGTGGCGATGGCGATGCCGACGTGGCCCAGCACGAAGAACAGGCTGATCGAGCCGATAATGTTCACCGAAGCGCTGATGCCCGCATAGATCATCGGCGTTCGTGTGTCCTCGCGCGCGAAAAACCCCGGCAGGAACACGCGGATCAGCACCGAGGCCGGCAGCCCGACTGCGAAGGCGGCAAGCGCCAGGGCGACGGCTTTCGTATCGGAGGCATGGAACGCGCCGCGTTGGAACAGCACCTCGATGATCGGGCCGGGCACCGCGCAGAGGGCGGCGGCAGCGGGCAATGTCAGCAGCAGCGCGAATTCCAGCGAGCGATTGTGGCTGGCCATGGCGGCGCGCACCTCGCCATTATTCAGCTTCTGCGACAGTTCCGGCAGCAGCACCACGCCGATGGCAATGCCGACGATGCCGAGCGGCAATTGATTGATCCGGTCGGCATAATACAGATAGGACACCGCGCCCTCGGCGAGCGAGGCGATCATCGTGCCGATGAACAGGTTGATCTGGGTGACGCCCGCCGTCACCACGCCAGGCAGCGCCAGGGCGAAAAGCCGTTTGATCTGCGGCGTCAGGCGGGGCAGCCGGAACTTCAGGTTCATGTCCTGGCGGCGGGCGGCGATGGCAAGCCAGGCAAGCTGGCCCAAGCCGGAAATGGTTACCGCGCAGGACAGGATGATCGCCGCTTCCGGGCGGTTTTGCAGGTGGAGCGACACCGCCATGATCATCGCCGCCACCAGCACGACATTGAGGATGATCGGCGCCGCAGCCGCCGCCGCGAACCGCCCCAGCGCATTCAGCACGCCGGCCGCGAGCGCGGTGAGCGACATGCACAGCAAATAGGGAAAGGTGATGCGCGTCAGCAGCACGGCGAGATCGAATTTCTCCGGGGTGTCCGCAAAGCCGGGTGCAATCAGCGCCACCAGCCACGGCATCGCGATCTCCGCGATGACGGAGATGACCAGCAGCGCGGTGAACAGCACCGCCAGCGCCTCTTCAGCGAAATTGCGCGCCGCGCTGGGGCCCTCGCCTTGCAGGTTCTTGGAGAACAGCGGCACGAAGGCGGAATTGAAGGCGCCTTCCGCGAACAGCGAGCGGAACAGGTTCGGCAGGCGGAAGGCGACGAAGAAGGCATCCGCCACGGGGCCGGCACCCAGCACGGCCGCCGTCAGCATATCCCGGACGAAGCCGAGCACCCGGCTGACGGCGGTGTAGCCGCTGACGGTGGCGATCGAGCGATAAAGTTTCATGTGCTGGCAAATAGCTGGCCTTTTGAGCCAGGGCAAGGCGAAGCAGCGTCAATTGTTGGCGTCATCCGCAAGGAACTCGCTATCGCGCTCGAACGCTTCGAGCAGCCGCTCGCGCAGCGTCTTCTGGGTCGCCTCGCGCGTAATTTTCTTGCGCGTCTGATCGGTCACATAGAACACGTCCACCGCCTTTTCGCCGAAGGTGGCGATGTGCGCCGAAGCAATGTCGATATTCAGACCGGTCACAATGCAGGCAAGGTCGTAAAGCAGCCCAGTGCGGTCACGTCCGTTCACCTCGATCACTGTCAGCTCGTCCGACAGCGAATTGTCGATGCTGACGCGAGGCTCGACGCTGAACGCCTCCAGCCGGGGGCGCGGCCTCGTCTTCTGCGAGATGATTTTGCCCAGGTCGCGCTTGCCTTTCAGCGCCAGCTCGATGTTGCCGGCGATCCGAGCGGTAAACTCCACCTCCTCGCGATCGTTGGAAAACTGGCGGTGGAGGGAAAAGCTGTTGATTGCCATGCCGTCCAGCGTCGTGCCCAGATTCGCCCCGACGATGTTGGCCTTGGCCGCCGCGCAGGCCCCTGCGATCACCGCGGTCAGTCCTGACCGGTCGGCGGTCCACAGATGCAGCTCGGTGATCGCGGTGAAGCCGTCGGTGGTGATGTGATAGGTGAACGGCTCCTTCTGATCCCTGGCCTGCCGCATCAGGCCGGCGTGGATGAGCTGTTGCGGCAGGGTCGTCCGCATCCAATAGGCGCCATGCTGGGCGGCGACGAACGCCTCGACCTGCGCCTCGGGCCAATCCGCGACGGCCTTGCGGAACTCCCGGATCGCTGCCCGGATACGGGTCTCGCGCGGCACGCTGGTGTGGCCGCCGGTCAGCAGCGGTTCGGTCTCATAAAACAGCTGGCGCAGCAGCTGGCCCTTCCAGCCCGTCCAGACGCCCGGGCCGACGGCACGAATGTCGGCGGCGGTAAGGATGACCAGCAGCATCAGCAATTCCCGGCTCTGCACGATGTTGGCGAAATCCCGGATGGTTTTGGGGTCGTGCAGGTCACGGCTCTGCGCGAACTGGCTCATGACCAGATGGTTCTCGATGAGCCAGGCGACGGTTGCGATCTCGTCGGAACGCAGGCCAAGACGCGGCCCCAGCTCCCGGGCGATGCGTGCGCCGACGATGGAATGGTCTTCGTCCCGTCCCTTGGCGATGTCGTGCAGGAACAGCGCTACATACAGCGCGCGGCGGTTGCCGATGCTGCGGATGATCTCGGTCGAGAGCGGCAGCTCGCTTTCCAGCGCGCCGCGCTCGATCGCGGAGAGCACGCCGATGGCACGGATGGAATGCTCGTCCACCGTATAGTGGTGATACATGTTAAATTGCATCATCGCGACGACGCGGCCGAAATCGGGAATGAAGCGGCCCAGCACACCGGCCTCGTTCATCTTGCGCAGCATGGCGTCGGGCTGCTGGCGCGATGTCAGGATTTCGAGGAACAGCCGGTTGGCTTCGGGGTCGTTGCGCAGCTTGTCGTCGATGAGCCGAAGCGAGGCGCGGACCAGCCGCAAAGCTTCGGGATGGAATTGCACATTGTGCCGCTCCGCGATGACGAAGATGCGCAGCAGATTGACCGGATCGGCTTTGAACACGTCGCGATGCTTCACGGCGATACGGCCATTCTCGATGCGGAAATCGGTGGTGGCGCTGAGCTTGGCGCGTGCGCTCCAGGTCAGCGGCAGCAGCAGGCTGTTGAGCGGATTGATGCCCTTGAGCTGCTTCACCTCCAGGCTGGAGCACAGGATGCGCGTCAGATCGCCGACATCCTTGGCGACGAGAAAATAATGTTTCATGAAGCGCTCGACGGCCATCAGGCCGCCACGGTCCTTGTAGTGCAGCCGCTCGGCCATCTGCTGCTGCACGTCGAAGGTCAGCCGCTCCTCGGGCTTGCCGGCGAGAAAATGCAGATGGCAGCGCACCGTCCACAAAAAATCCTCGCAACGCCGGTAGAGGCTGTATTCGGCCTTGGTGTAGATGCCGGCCTGGACGAAATTTTCGCCCGCCAGATCCGGATGGAGATGTTTGGCGATCCAATAGAGCGTGTGCAGATCGCGCAGGCCGCCCTTGCCGTCCTTGATGTTCGGCTCGACCCGGTAGCGCGAGGCGCCCGTGCGCTCATGCCGCTTGTCACGCTCCTCAAGCTTGGCCGCGATGAATTCGCGATGCCCGCCTGAGAGCAGCTGCTCGCGGAACTGAATGTTGAATTTGCTCCAGAGCCCCTCGTCGCCAAGGATGAACCGCGCGTCAAGCAGCGTCGTGTGAGTGAGGATATCCGATTTGGCGAAGCGGATGGTCTGTTCCACCGAGCGCGTCGCGTGCCCGACCTTCAGCCCCATATCCCATAGCAGGTAGAGGATATATTCGACGATGTTCTCGCCCCATGGCGTCTGCTTGTAGGGCAGCAGGAACAGCAGATCGACATCCGAATATGGCGCCATCAGCCCGCGCCCATAGCCGCCCGTCGCGATGATCGCCATGCGCTCGGCGGTGGATGGATTGATGGCGCGGTGGACGCTGGTGGTGGCGAAATCGTAGATCAGCCGGATCAGCTCGTCCTGGAAGATCGACAGCGACCGGGCGCAGCGCCGCCCATTGCCGTCGGCTTCGAGCCCTTGTCTGGCGGCGACCCGGGCGTCCTGCAGCAGCTTTTTCAGGAAGCCGAGCAGTTCCTCGCGGAACGCCGGAGTGCCGTGGCCGTGCCGGCGCCAGATCTCCGCAAGCGCATCGCGCGTTTGCGCAGGATCGAAGAAGGGCGGTGCAATGCGTTGATCCATTCGGCGCGGCCATTCCCGTGCGGTTGCGTTCAGCTTACTCTATAGCAAAGTGGTAAAACCACCTATGCCGGCCGGACAGCCGCGATTGACAAAGCGCCGCATGCGCCTTAGTTGAACACCCTGTTGCCCAGATGGCGGAATTGGTAGACGCGCACGGTTCAGGTCCGTGTTCCGCAAGGAGTGGAGGTTCGAGTCCTCTTCTGGGCACCATTCATCGATAATGCTGTTATTATCGCTTAGCTTTCGTTCGGTAAATTCGCTACCGCTGAGGTGGCAAGGCTTGCTCGAAATGCAATCCGCCTCGTCCCCGCCAATGGCAGGGACGAAGCGTTCACGCGATTTCAAGCGTGCATCGGATCGGCTGACTGCCTATTGCACTTCGAGTTCCAACTCCTCGCCAGCTTCCAAATCGACGGTCATCTTGCGCTGTTCGTCGGGGAGCGTTTTGATCCACTTTTCAGTGTCGATGTCGAGGATGTATTTGCCAGGAGGCACCGCAACTTTCGGCGAGCCGGGAGAATCGCCTCTCGCAACTTTCTGATCTTCCTGATCCTTGATGTCGAAATAGAGGATGTGACTGCTCTTGACGTGGATGATGCCCGGCTTCAGAACTCCAGTCTCACCGGCCTTCACATCAACGCCATTCGGCCAAAGCGCCTCGCCGAACTTCACGTCGAAATGGCCCGGGATTAGCGTGGCGCGCGGCTTGGTCCACAAGAGTTCGTCGACCTTTTCGCCCGTCTCGGGCTCAAGAATGTCAATGAAGGCGCTGCCGATCGGGTTCACCTCCAAATAGCCCGGCTTAATCTCCGTCGTCTCGCCCGACTTTACCTCGATGCCGGACCAGAGCCCATTGCCGAACTTCACGCTGTAGATGCCGGCCGGCAATGCGACCTCACCATAGACGTTCAGATTTCCCATCTCCTCGCCCGCACCGTTCAGCACTTCATGGGAGAAATGGCCGGACACCTTCATTTTCAACTTGCCGGGCTTGGGCGTCGTGATCACGATCTGCTTCTTCTTTGGTGCGGCATCGGCGGCCTTGCTGAGCGCCGAAGACAGATCCGAGGCGCTGTTCGCATCGAAATAGCTGCCGCGCGCGACTCTCGCGATGCATTGAAGCTGACTGCGGGTCACCGAATCGACACCAACGCCTACCGTGTGAATCACAAGCTTGGCGTCGGCTTCTGCGAGCGCCTTGGCGGCTGCGCAAGGATCGGCCTGGCAGGTTTCCTTGCCATCGCTGACGAGCACAACCGTGCGCGCTGCCGACTCTTCGGTGCCCAAATTCTCGGCGGCTTGGGTGATGGCATAGGTAATGGGCGTATAGCCAAGCGGCTGAAGCCGGCGCGCTTGCTCGACGATAGCGGTCTTGTTTGCCGACACGGCATCGAAATTGGTGAGAAGCGCGGTGTCTTTGCAATCCTTTTTTGCGGTGGCGGACTGATGACCATAAGCCCAGAAAGACAGGCGCGTGTCGGACTTCAGGGTGCTGACGAAGTCGGCGACGGCCGTCTTGGCTGCCTCCATGCGCGTCTTTCCGTCAGGAAGCGCCGCTTTCATGCTGCCGGAGGCATCCAGAATAAGCGCAATGCTCCGGTCCGCTTCCGCATGGGCTGGCGTGATGAAAGCGCCGGCATAGAGCAGCAACAGCAATGATAATTTCGAAACTCTCATGAGTCTCTTCCTCGCTTCGTGTCGTCAGCGGCACGCAGATCTTATTCTGCCCCCGTGCTGGATCATTCATCTCGATTTGACGCGGTGGCCGTCGGGAATGCGAAGATACACCGAATGGGCCACTCGCATACTTCGTCGCGCCGGGGGCAGCGAAGGTTCAACGAGGTCGCGGGCGGTTTCGCGTTGCTCCTGCGTTGCAAGCCGTGATTCCGCGGTGCAATATCCCCCGCAACAGATCAAAGAGGACGCCGACCATGCGACAGCTTTCGGCTGCGCTGATTTCCATTGTCTTCGCGGCCTCGGCGGCGATGGCGCAGAAGGCGCCCGACAGCGTCGCCCCGGAGCCGAAAACCGCGACGACAACCACCGCGACCTCCGTAGAAATATCCAGGGCGCTTCAGTCGAAGGCGGCGGGCCGTCCGGCGGTCGCGCAAAAATGGATGATAGCGGCGGCCAATCCCCTGGCCACCGAGGCCGGCGCCAGGGTTCTGCGCGAAGGGGGAACGGCCGCCGATGCGATGGTGGCGGTGCAGGCGGTGCTGGGCCTCGTCGAGCCGCAATCTTCGGGCCTTGGCGGCGGCGGCTTCCTGATCTGGTTCGACGCGGCATCGGGTAGGCTGACGACGCTGGATGGGCGGGAAACCGCGCCGCTTGCCGCAAGGCCGCAATTGTTCCTCGATGCCGGCGGCCAGCCGCTCCAATTTTTCGACGCCGTCGTGGGCGGCCTGTCAGTTGGAACGCCCGGCACGCCTCGGCTGATGGAAGAGGCGCATCGGCGCTGGGGGCGCGCCAATTGGAGCCATCTGTTCGGCGACGCAATCGGCCTGGCCGAGAACGGCTTCGAGGTATCGGAGCGGCTGGCCGGCGTCATCGCGGCAGATGGCGGACGGCTCGCCCGCTTCCCGGCTACGGCGGCCTATTTCCTGCCGGACGGCAAGCCGCTCCAGGCCGGGGCGCTGCTGCGGAACCCTGCCTATGCCAGAACGCTTCGGACCTTGGCCGAGCAAGGGGCGAATGCGTTCTATTCCGGGCCGATCGCTGAGAACATCGTGCGGACGGTGCGTGATGCGGCGGGCAATCCCGGCGTGCTCGCAGCCATCGACCTGACGCTCTACCGGGTTGTCGAGCGCAAGCCGGTCTGCGTCACCTACCGCGCCCGCGACGTGTGCGGCATGGGGCCGCCGTCGTCCGGGGCGCTGACCATCGGCCAGATCCTGGGGATGCTCCGGGGCTTCGATCTTGCCGCGCTCGGGCCGGACAGTCCGAAAGCCTGGCGGCTGATCGGCGACGCATCGCGGCTCGCCTTCGCCGACCGGGGCCGCTATATGGCGGATACGGATTTCGTGCCGATGCCCTCCGGGCTGCTCTCGGACGCCTATCTTGCCGACCGCGCCAAGCTTCTGGAGACGGACAAGGCGCTGCCCGAGGCCCTGCCGGGCAATCCGCAATGGGATCATGCGCAGCTTCAGGGCGACGACGGCGCAATCGAATTGCCCTCCACCAGCCACATCTCCATCGTCGACAGCTTCGGCAACGCTCTTGCAATGACGACGACCATCGAGAATGGCTTCGGCAGCCGGCTGATGACGCCGGACGGCTATCTGCTCAACAATGAGCTGACCGATTTTTCCTTCGCCACCCATGACGAAGAGGGCCGCCCGGTCGCGAACCGGGTCGAACCCGGAAAGCGCCCCCGCTCGTCCATGTCGCCGACCATCGTGCTGCACGACGGCAAACCGGTGCTGGTGATCGGCTCTCCCGGCGGCAGCAACATTATTGGCTATGTCGCGCAGGCGATCATCGCCCATCTGGATTGGGGCATGGATGTGCAGAAAGCGGTGTCGATGCCGCATCTGCTCGACAGGTCGAGCAGCTTTGAGGTGGAATCCGGAACGACGGCCGAAGCGCTGTCCGGGCCACTGACGGCGCTGGGCTATACGGTCAAAGCCGGCGATCAGAATTCCGGCCTGCAGGCCATCGCCATCGGCGACGGCTTGACGGGCGGCGCCGACCCCCGCCGGGAGGGCGTAGCCCTTGGCGAGTGATGAGGCAGCCAACCTCGGCGGGCCTGGCTTGGACGTTCGCTTTTTGACATGCCTTATTTATGTTGATATCAAGGGATATTCAGCGTCGCAGAGAACGGCGGGGCCGCGAGCAACGCCGATTCCGACAGATCATTCAAGGGAAGCAGCAATGGCTACGAAAACATTGGTCCTTGTCGGCACCAAAAAGGGCGCATTCATCCTCGAATCCGACGCAGCGCGCCAGTCCTGGGACTTGCGCGGGCCTTTTTGCCAGACATGGCCCGTCAATCACGTCGTCGCCGATCCGGCGACCGGCACGATCTTCGCCGGCGGCGGTAATGAGTGGTTCGGCCCTGCGGTCTGGAAATCCAGCGATCTGGGTGCGACCTGGACCCATTCGAGCGAGGGGATTTCCTATGGCGAAGGCAAGGATTCGATCAAATCGGTCTGGAGCCTCGCCCCGAGCAAGGGGCGGCTCTATGCCGGCGTCGAACCCGCTGGCCTGTTTCTCAGCGACGATGATGGCCAGAGCTGGAAACATATGAACGGCCTGCGCGACCATCCGACGCGCGAACATTGGCAGCCGGGCGGCGCCGGGCTGATTCTGCACAGCCTCGTGCCGCATCCGGCGGACGATCGGCAGCTGTGGGTCGGCATATCGGCGGTGGGCGTTTTCCACACGGCCGACGGCGGCGAGAGCTGGGCGCCGCGCAATCAGGGCACGCGATGCGATTTCCTCCCCGAGGAGCAGCGCTACCCGGAATATGGGCAATGCGTGCACTGTCTCGTCATTGCCCCCGGCGCGTCCGGCAGGCTGTATCAGCAGAACCATTGCGGCATGTATCGCAGCGATGATGGCGGCGTGAGCTGGCAGAGCATCGAGGCGGGCCTTCCCTCCACCTTCGGCTTTCCCGCCGCCACTCATCCGCGCGATCCGGAGACGCTGTTCCTGCTGCCGCTGAACGGCGATATTCTCGGCCGCTATGTGCCTGAGGCCAAGGCCGCCGTCTGGCGCACCCGCGACGGCGGAGCGCATTGGGAAGCCAAACGCGAAGGGCTGCCGCAGGAGAACGCCTTCATCGGCGTGCTGCGCCAGGCGATGGCAACGGACAGGCTGGACCCCGCAGGCGTCTATTTCGGCACGAGTTCGGGGACCCTGTTCGCCAGCGCGGACGAGGGTGAAAGCTGGCGCTGCGTTGCCGAGCACCTCCCCTCGATCTCTTCTGTCGAAACGTTCGTGGTCGATGCCTGAGCGGGTGAACGCCATGTCCTCGTCCGAGAGGTCTTCCGTCGAAGTGACGCTGCCGCAGGCGCTGGTGAGGCTGTTCCCAGGCTCGCAATCGCGCCTGGAGGTGGCGGCTGCCAGCGTCTCCGATGTGATCGACGCGCTGGAGCAGCGCTGGCCCGGCATGCGCGACCGGCTGACCGATTCGACCCCGCGCATCCGGCGGCACATCAACGTTTTCGTCGAAGGCAGGCGCGCGGGCCTCGACACCTCCCTCAACGCCGGCGCCAAAGTGTTTATCATCACGGCGGTGTCCGGCGGTTAAGGCCTGATCCGCCCGGCTGCGAGCGGCCGGGCGCGCTTGGCCCCGCCTCAGTACACTTGCGTAACTCACGCTCGTGCCTATCAATAGCCATGATGTTACCGTTGAGTGAATCTGCGTAAGTGCGTTCGTCAGCCGATCAGATGGTGTGCGGGCACAGCCCGGTTTCGACGAGACCTCGGAGAGGTGCATGAGCAGCGAAAGTCCGCGCGTGTCGGCGTTCCCCCGGCACCGCCAACGCTCCGACCAGTCCAGGGGCAGGCGCGTCGTCACCATCGCCCTTGTGGCGCTGTTTGCGACCGGCATCTGGTGGGTCATCCTGCATTTCGGCGCCCGCGCGCTCGGTACTCCGATCGGCGCCGCGTGGATGCTGCTCTGCTTGGCGGCATCTATGTGCTGCTGGTCCTTGGACTGAGCATGGCCGCGGTGGCGGCCCGCCGCGTTTCGCCTGCCGCGCGGGACGATGGGATCGTCGCCTCGCCCCGTCGCAAGGCCGGGTGAAGCGGTCGGCTTAGAGTGCGCCATCCAGCTTGATCGTGATCGGCGCGAGGGCCTGCGATTGCGCCGCGACGGCGCCGATAATCGCGCAGCGTGCGTAACCGGCCGCCCGAAGCTCCATGAGACAGGCGCTTGCCTCGGCGCGCGGGACAGAGGCCAGCAACCCGCCCGCCGTCTGCGGATCGAACAACACGGGATAGAGGGCGGCGCGGCCGGCGTCTTCCAGATTGCGAATGGCGCGCCGCAGCCGGACGTTCTGCGGCTGCAATGACGAAAAGATGCCCATGGAGAGCGTCTCGGGCACCCCGGCAAGCAGGGGAAGCGCGGCCAGATCGAGCGAGGCGTCGACGCCGCTCGCCCTGACCATCTCCACCAGATGGCCGAGCAGGCCGAAGCCGGTGACATCGGTCGCGGCGGTCGCGCCATGGCGATGCAGGATGGCGGCGGCGGCGGCGTTGGACTGCGTCATATGCGTCGAGCGCCGCCATTACCCACCGGGCCTTCGCTTTGCCGCGCATGTAGGCGGCGAGCAGCGTTCCAGTGCCGATGGGCTTGGTCAGGATCAGCGCGTCGCCCGGCCGCATCCCGCCTTTGCGCAGGAAGCGCTCGCGCTCGGCGAGCCCGTTCACGCAAAAGCCGAGCGCCAGTTCCGCGCCTTCCGAGGTGTGTCCGCCGACAAGGGCGCAGCCCGCCGCGCGCAGCATCTCGTTGGCGCCGGTCATCATCGCGCTGAGATCGGCCTCGACCTTGGCTTCCAGGCCATAGGGAACGGTGGCGATGGCGAGCGCCGATTGCGGCTCGGCGGCCATGGCGAAAATATCGCCGAGCGCGTGGTTCGCCGCGATCTTGCCGAACAGATAGGGGTCGTCGACGATGCCACCGGAAATAATCCACCGTATGAACGGCAAGCCGCGGGCCGCCCGTGTCGACGACCGCCGCGTCGTCGGGTGCATCGAGACCGACAAGCACCTCCTTGCGCGGCGCTGGTTCCAGGTTGCCCAGCGCGCGCGACAGCACCGTCGCTCCGACCTTGGCGCCGCAGCCGCCGCAGCGCATGGCAATGGCGGAGATTTCCTTGATCGCCTGCTTGTCGGCGAGCGCGTAGGCGCTTGCTGCTGCCGTGGCGGTGGCCATCTCCGGCAGGTCGTTGAAGCGCCGCATGAAGCGGCGGTCGATCCAATCTTTCCAGCGCCACACCCATTGTCCGGCAAAGGTGATGCCGTTGCGCGTGCCCACTGCCTCGCCTTCGGCGGTGGAGATAAGATACATGGCCTGCGCGCTGCGGCCTGAAGGGCTTCAGGCGCTTGCCCGTTAAGCGTGCGGCGGATGTTCTCCGCCAGGATCGGCCCGGCGCGCACCGCGTAGATGCCGGATTTCGGCAGCGGCCTCGGACCGAACGCGATGATGTCCCCCGCGGCGAAGATATCCGCAGCGCCTTCCACGCGCAGCGTTTCGTCCACCTTGACGAAGCCGGCATCATCGACCGGCAGCCCCGAGGTCTTCAGCCATTCGGGCGGGCGGGCCTCGGTCGTCCACAGAATTTCGTCGGCAGCGACAGGCGCGCGTCCGTTCAGATGCAACAGGCCGGGCTCGACGCGCTCCACCGGGCTGCCAGCGACGATCTCGATGCCGCGACCAGCGCAGATGGTCTCGAAGCGGCGGCGGAAAGCGGCAGGGAAGCCGGGAAGAATGGTGGCCGCCGCCGGAAACCAGCACGAAGCTGAGATCGCCCGGATTGCGCCCCGCCTCGCGCGCCTCGTGCCGCAAGCGTTGCTCAAGCGCGAGCAGCAACTCCACGCCCCCCGGCCCCGCGCCGACAAGCGCGACGCGCCTTTTCCGACGCGCCGAAATCCGTGCGCGCAGCGCCTCGAAGTGGCTCAGGAAATGGTCGATCGGCTTAACCGGGATGGCGTGCTCGGCCGCGCCTGGAACCTGCGCCGTGTTCGGTGTCGAGCCGGTGTTCACCGAGAGGAGATCGTAGGGCACGGGCGGGCGGTTGTCGCAGATGACGCGCCGGCCCGCGATGTCGATCCCGAGAGCCGCGCTTTGATAGAGCCGGGCGTGGGCAAACCGCGAGAGCGGTCCTGTATCGATATGCACATCGTCGAATCCATAGATCCCGGCGACGAGACCGGGCAGCATGCCGGAATAGGGCGTGTGCACCTCGCGGGTGATCAGGGTGAAGCGCACTCCGGCAAGCGGCTTCATCCCGAAGCGGCGCAACACCTGCACATGCGCGTGCCCGGCCCCGACGAGAACCACATCCTTGATCACAGGGCCGCTTACAGGCTCCACGGTCTAATTCCTCACCCAGACATTCGCCCTGGCCTATCGACGTATTGGCCCCGCGTGGCAACCCCTGATTTTGCCATCCCGGCGCTCTCCCGCAGAAGTGATCCCTGGTTGATGCGGCCACAGGCGTCCGGCAGCCTTATTGCTGGGGCGTTACAACGAGTTTATTGGACAAGGATCGGGCGATAGCCGCAAGCTTGGCCGCGCGTTCAGCGGCAAAGTGGAGGATTTCAGGTGGCGGCGCCTATCTCACGCGGCTTTCGATCCCGCAAAGGGCAGACTGACCAGGCCGATCGTGTGCCGCCCGGTCAGTATCTCACGACGGATTTCCCGGTCCTTTCGGCTGGACCGACACCCAATGTCAGCGTCGCCGACTGGAGTTTTGCCTTGCAGCTCGGCGGCTCGCTGCTGTCCAAATGGACCTGGACCGAGTTCCTGGCACTGCCGCAAACCGAGCTGACCACGGACATTCATTGCGTCACGAAATGGTCCAAGCTCGATACCAAATGGCGTGGCGTGACCATCGACGATCTGCTTGCGGCCGCCGGGCTGTCGGAACCGCCCAAACCGTTCAGCATGGCGCATTGCGATGGCGGCTACACTACCAACGTGCCCGTCGCCGATTTGCTCGGCGGCCAGGCCATGGTCGCAACCCATTATGACGGGCTGCCGCTGCCGCCCTCGCATGGCGGTCCCGCGCGGCTGCTGGTGCCGCATCTGTATTTCTGGAAGAGTGCCAAATGGGTTCGGCGGCTGCGCTTCATCGAAAAGGACGAGCCGGGTTTCTGGGAATCTTTCGGCTATCACATTTATGGCGATCCGTGGAAAGAGCAGCGTTACACCGGTGACTGATCCCGCAAACGCGCCGAGCTTGTCTTCCCGCCTCGCCTGGGCCGTCGCGGAGGTCGTGGTGATCCGCGAGGAAACGCCGCGTGTAAAGACGCTCAGCTTGGCCGTCGCGGGTTGGACCGGGCATCAGGCGGGGCAGCATGCCGATATCCGGCTGACCGCCGAAGACGGTTATCAGGCGCAGCGCAGCTACTCGATCTCCTCGCCGCCCGAGGCGCTACATGTGGAGCTGACGGTCGAAACCATAGAGGACGGCGAGGTCTCGTCTTATCTCACCGGCGAAGCGCACGAGGGCGACAAATTCGAGCTGCGCGGGCCGATCGGCGGTTATTTCGTCTGGTCCGCGGCTGTGGCCGGACCGCTGGTGCTGATCGCGGGCGGTTCGGGCGTCGCGCCGTTCATGTCGATGCTGCGCCACCGCGCCGCCGCCGGGCATCCGCACCCCGCCATCCTCATCTACTCGTCCCGGCGTTTCGAGGAGATCATCTATCGCGAGGAACTCGACCGCCTGGCGCGCGCCGATCCGAGCTTGCGCATCGTTCACACGCTGACCCGCGCGCAGCCGGCGGACTGGCGCGGCTACCGCAGGCGGATCGATGCCGCGATGCTCGCCGAAATCGGTATCCCGGCACTCGGCGACGCTAATGTCTTCATTTGCGGCCCGACCGGTATGGTCGAGGGCGCCGCGCAAGTGCTGATCCGCCTCGGGATCGAGGCGGCACGCATCAAGACGGAGCGGTTTGGACCTTCGGGAGGATAGGCTCATGACACACGAACACGCAGAGCCCACCATGCTGGACGCGCAGGCGGCGGCCGGAACGCTCAGCCAGATCTTCTGCCGCGACGTGACGGTCGCGACCGCAATCTGCGCGGGCTGCGGCCGCACCGGCGCTTTCGCCGAACTTCACCTCTATGGCGGGCATATGGGCTTCGTGATGCGGTGCCCGGCTTGCGACACGGTGCTGATGCGCCTCGCCACCACGCCGCAAGGCTATTGGCTGGACATGCAGGGCACGCGCAGCCTCATCTTCGCGACGGCTTGAGCCCGCAGCGCCGGAGCTTGTGTCAATCCGGGCAGCGCCAGATCTTGCAGGCCAGGCTCGCCAGCCAGTTCTGGCGGTTCTTGATCTCCTCAGCCGTCCATCGGTCGGAGCCGACCACCTTCTGGGTGATGTCGAGGCAGTCGCGCGCGAACACCTTTTTCTTGGTCTCGAAATCGGCGTTGCCGAGTTCGCGGTTCAGCTTGGCGGAGATCAGCGTCATGTTGCCGAGGCGGTAGACGAATTTGTCGATGCCGCCAGGGAAATCGCGGCGGCCGCCTTCCCAGGCGGTGTTGTGGCGCTTGGGGAGGATGTGTTCCAGATCGGTCGCGAACGGGTCGACCTGGGTGCGCAGCGAGGGGTTCGGCGAGAGGTAATCGTTGATTTTCGCGAGGATGTAGCGGGCCTGCGCATTGCTGCGAATGACCTTGCGCGAAAAAGCCGAATGGAACTGGCTGTCCTCCGGATAGAGAGGGGCCAGATATTTCTGGAACAGCGCGACGGGGTCGACCTTGCCGGTCTCGCGGATTTCGCGCGCGGCGGCGATAAAGGGCTGCAGAATATTGGACGGGCTGAGATTGCAGATGGTGTTGTAGCGGAAGGTGAGGTTGACCAGCAGCCGCGTCAGGTCGAGGAAGCTGCGTCTGTCGGTCTGCAATGCGGCGAGCAGAACGATGAAAAGCTGCTCGGGCCGCAGAATTTCGATCGTGTCGATCAGTTCGCGGATCGCGGGCTGCTGGTTGTTCGGGAAGCTCGACCACAGATGGTGACGCGGGCTCGACAGCGCGGCATAGATGTCCGACGCCTCGCACAGCGTCTCGGAATAGGCGGCGGCATGGTCAGGTGTCGTGACGCTCGCCTTGATATCGGAATAGAGGCCGCGTTCGCTGATCTGCCCGCGCGTCGAGAGCCAGTGATGGCGGACAAATTTGATCAGCCTTTCGCTGCCCAGATTGTGCTCCATCAAATCCCAATTGCCCTGCGTCTCGCCGAGGCGTTCGCGGGAGACGGCGAACAGGTGGTTTTTCAGCAGGTCGGCTTCGGACAGCTCCATGCCACGGTCGTTCAGCGTCTCGAACAAAAGGAAGGCGTTGTAATCGTCCTTCACGTCGATGCGGATGACGTAGACCCGGTGATTGAGCGAATCGATGATGGCGTTCGCCACATCCTCGATATTGGGTCCGCTTTCGGAGATCTCGGCGATCTTGCGGTGCATGAAGCAGAAGCATTCCGCAATCAGCCGGTTGGAGGGCGACAGCGCCTCGTCATCGGCGAAACGCTGGATTTCCATCAGCGGACGGCTGTGGAAAATGTAGTTGTCGTAGAAGATCTTATCGGTCTTGTTGAGCACCAGGCAGGGCGTAAAAAGCTGCCGCTGGTAATCGGACTTCACCAGGAAATCCTGCTCGATGAGCGCGGCGAGCTTGCCTTTGCCTTCAGCTTTGAGATGGCTGCGCAACGCCGAAATCAGCACCGCCGTGGTGATAAGGCGCTGCTGGCCGTCGATCACCACATGCTCGGGCGCCTGGCTGTTGTTGATGACGATGGAGCCGAGAAAATATTCCGGCACGGCGCCGGTGAACGTCTTGGAGACGTCGAACCAGAAAATCCCGTACTGGCTCTCCTCCCACGCATAATTGCGCTGGTAGGGCGGCACGATATAGGTGTCGCCGAGGCGAAACAGGCTGCCGAGAGAAATGACTTGGCTGGAAATGGAGGTGGTCATTCAAGGCGTGATTGTATCAAATTTGTGAATGTGAGAAAGGCTTGAAAAAAGGGGGTTTTGTGCGGCAGAGTGCGTAGCGCGGAGGCAACAGCGCATATTAATTGTGCTGAGAGGAGAGATCGCCGCAAGGCCGCAAACGCCGGAATGGCGTCCGCGCTATGGTGCCTAGGGAAATGCTAGCGGAAACATGGCGCCGGAATGGGCGGGGTCAGTTTTTGGCGAGCTGCGCTTGCGCCACCGCAGCCAGGGCCCGCAATGGCTGGAGCTGCATGTCGGAGGCGATCACATAGCGCAATTCATTGGTGCTCCAGCTGACCGTTTTGACATCGCCGAAACTTCCTGGCGACATCTGCATATCAAGGCCGCCGACGCCGATATACAGCGTCACCAGCGGCTCGCTGCGACCGAGATAGACGAGCTGCATCACCTTGTTGCCGCGATAGGACAGCATCTGCCCGCGCACGAATTTCAGGCCGTGGGCAGTAAAATCGGGCAGCGTTCCGGTCTTGGTCAGCTTGGCGAGCTGAAACTTGACCATGTCCGGGTTTGCCTGGCTCTCCGGGCTCACCCCCATCGCGTCCTTGGTAAAGAAGGAGTGAAACTCGGCCATGTCGCCGGGCCAGTTCGCAATCGTCGTCTGCGCGGCGGGGGTGCTGTCGTCGCGCGGCGTCGCGGATTGCGAATAGTAGGCGCCGGTGAAGCCGGCCGAGGCGCCCAGCAACAGGAGCAGACCCGCGGTTCCAAATGTCAGGATATGTCCGCCTGCCGCTGGCGCGGCGCCTTTGCGCGACGTGCCGCCGCGTGTGGCGGTGGTGCTGGCGCTACTCATGCCTTCGCGCAACAGCGTGCCGAACGTATCCAGGAGCTGCGCCTGCGTCTGCTGAAGCCGGCTCACCCGATAGGCCAATTCGCGGTCGTCGCGGAGCAGCCGTCCGACCACGGAGGCTTGCGGCTTATCCAGCTGACCGTCCACATAAGCCACCAGCACATCGTCGCTGAGATCGATCATGCGGCCCGTCCCTCTCCCGGCGCGTTCGCTTCGGCGAAATGCCTCATATCGATCCGCTCCGGCGCGTGTGCGCCGCGCTCGCGTTCGCTGGCTTGTGCCAGGGCGGCATGGCATTTGGACAGACGCGTCACGACAGCCGAGACCGGCAGGCTGAAAATTTCGGCGACTTCGTCATAGGAAAGCCGCTCGCCATAGACCAGGTGCAGCGTCGCGCGCTGCTGTGGCGACAATTGCGCCAGCACCCTGGCAAAGCGCGCGGAGGCGCCGCCGTCATTGGCGCGGCTGCGCGGCTGGAACAGGCGCGGGTCCGCCGGCGCGGCGCGCTCGTCCTGCGTGGCCTTCGCCCGGTTCACCCAAATCCTGTACATCTGCATGAAGGACCAGAGCGCCACGGGCGTATGGCCGCGGTCTTTGGCAATGCGCGCGAGAATGTGGCTCCGCGTTGCCTTTCCCAAGCTCTGGCTGGCGGATTCACTGCCCGTCAGCGCCGCGGCAAAAGCTTTCAGGCGCGGCATCATCAGGCCAAGCTCGGAATTGATCTGCGACTTCTGGTCAACGACGTAGCCCATTACCCGGCTCACTCAATGCTAAGGACACCAACGATCAGAATGACTGTTCTTATGTTTATCGGAAAAAAGGGTTTACGGCTGATGAACGCGACACGCGAAATGGCGCAAAGATTTCGCGCATACGCCGCCTGCTGCCTTTCGTCCGCCGCAACTTGGCCTTAACATTGCGCAAATTTCGGTGGAGGGATCCGATGTCGAGTGATGAGTCCGGCAAACCTGTCCAACGTTACAGCCGTTTTTCCCGCTCGATCTACGAGGATGCGGCGCCACCAAATCCTCCGGAAGAGCCATCGCTCGCCGATATCGCGGCCCGCGCGCTGAGGCGGGATCCGCCGCTCCGCCATTTGCGGCGCGATGAAAGCGATCTCCGCCAGCCGCCGCCGCCTGAGCCCAGCCCGCATTGGAGCGAAGCCGCGCGTCAGACCGTACGGACGCCGCCACCTGCGCCGCCGCGACAGGAAGACCTGCGGCCTGCATTCGGCCGCGAAGGCTCAGCCGAGGCGATGCCCAGGCACGATCCTGCGCCCGTCGTCGAGATACGGCCTGCCACGCAGCCGAAGGGGCCGGCCAAAAAGCTTCTCCGCGCCAGGCCGGACGGCGAGCCTGGGCCGCTTTCCCGCGCCTTCGCCGACGCCCGCGCCAAGGCCGGGCCCGCATTGATGAACAGCGCTCTCTGGATTGCGCACAATCTGCGCCGCCGGGAAATCCGCAAGCGGTACAACAAGGCGCTTGTCTTCGGGCATACGCGGGTCGCCGACCGCAAGCTCGAAAAGCTGTTCTTCGTGCCGACACTGAAAGCCCAGATCATCGAACCGGCGCCCGAACGCGGCATTCTCTATGATGGGCCGGTCCCGGCTTCAGTGTTCAACTGGGTGATGGCCCAGGTCCCCGACGATCTGCGGCAGTTCGCGTTTGTCGACATGCATGCCGGGCGCGGGCGCGCGGCTTTGCTGGCCGCCAGGCGCAATTTCAACCGCATCATCGCCTATGAGTATGACGAGCAGATCTTCGACGATCTGAGCATGAACATCGCGCAATATCCGCGTTCGCTGATGATGTGCCGCAATATCGATTGCCATCGCGGCGACGTCGATGGCGTCCGGCTGCCGGATCAGCCCTGCGTCATCTATTTCTCCGGCGCGTGGCGCGAAAAGATGATTCCCGGCGTGATGGACTACGTCCGTCAGACCTATCGGCAAAGTCCGCGCCGCATGTATGTGATCCTGGAAAATGTCGCCGAGGAAACCGCTCTGACTGCCGACGACATCTTCCAGAAGCTGGAACCGCCACTCGGCGAAAGGCTGAAATTACGGCTGCTGAGCCCGATGGACTTCCGCGTCTATCGGACCATCGCCTAGCACGCTGCGATCCCGGCACGCCGCCGGAACAGGCTTTCCGATCCGGAACGTTGCTTCGGTCCGTCCCGCACCGGCGATGCTGGATTGACGAATCGGCGCTTTTTCGTGTGCTTGTGCTGTGCGGAGGCCTATCGCTGCGAGGGGCCGGAGAGCAGAGGATTTGCCCTGGAAACGTCGCTTTACCTGCCCGTCAAACGGTTCCTGGAAGGGCTGGGCTTCACCGTCAAGGGCGAAGTGCGCGGCTGCGATATGGTGGCGCTCCGGGGAGGCGAGCCGCCATTCGTCGTCATCGGCGAGCTGAAGCTCAGCTTCAATCTCGAACTCGTGCTGCAAGCGGTCGACCGGGCTGCCGCCTCCGACGAAGTCTGGCTGGCGGCGCGGATCTCGGCGCGCGGCAAGGGACGCGAGGCCGATGCCCGCTTCCGCAATCTGTGCCGGCGGCTAGGATTCGGAATGCTCGGCGTGTCGCAATCCGGCGAGGTGACGATCATCGTCAGCCCGGCCGCGCCGATGCCGCGCCGGGACAAGCGGCGCCGCTCGCGGCTGGTGGAGGAACATCGCCGCCGCCAAGGCGATCCCGCGATGGGCGGCGGCACGCGTGCGCCGGTGATGACGGCGTACCGGCAGCAGGCGCTTGCCTGCGCCGCCGGGCTGGCGGACGGTCCCAGGCGTCCGCGCGATCTCCGTCCCGTGGCGCCGGACGCAGGCAAGATTCTGCTGCACAATGTCTATGGATGGTTCGCCCGCACCGATCGCGGCATCTATGCTCTGACCGCAAGCGGCCGGGGGGCTTTGCTCCGCTGGCCGCCTGCGGCCGAGGCTCACAAGGCGGCGCTTGAAGCAGCCGATGTCAGCTGCGAGTGAAGAGCATGGCCATTTCCGTTTGAAGCGATCATGATCCGGCATTCGGCCCGAACCAGGCGAGCCGGTCGCGCAAGGTGACGACCGTGCCAATGATGATGATGGAAGGGCCCTTCAGCCCGGCGGCTGCGGTCTTTGCGGCAATATCGGCGAGGGTGCCCGTCACCACGCGCTGCCGCCTGCGGGTGCCATTGTCGATGACGGCGGCTGGCAGCTCGGGCGAGGCGCCGTGGGCAACGAATTCCGCCATGACCGTGCCGATCGTGGCGAGGCCCATATAGATCGCCACCGTCTGGCGCGGCTGGATCAGCGCCTCCCAGTTCAAATCGACCTTGCCGTCCTTGCCATGCCCGGTCACGAAGACGCAGGCCTGCGCATGGTCGCGGTGGGTGAGCGGAATGCCGGCATAGGCCGCACAGCCGGCGGCGGCGGTGATGCCGGGCACCACCTGGAACGGGATGCCATGCCGGGCGATTTCCTCGATCTCCTCGCCGCCGCGCCCGAAGATGAACGGGTCGCCTCCCTTCAGCCGCAGCACCCGCTGGCCGCCCTTCGCCAGACGCACCAGCAATTGGCTGATCTCTTCCTGCGCCAGCGTGTGGTCCTCGGGCTGCTTGCCGACATAGATGCGCTCCGCGTCGCGCCGCACGAGATCGAGGATGCGCGGGCCGATCAGCCGGTCATAAAGCACCACGTCGGCGCGCTGCATCAGCCTGAGGGCGCGGAAGGTGAGAAGGTCTGGATCGCCGGGGCCGGTGCCGACCAGATAGACCTCGCCGATGGCCTTGCCGCCCGCCGCATCGTCGAGCGCCGCGAGCCTGTCGCGCAGCGCCGCCTCGGCCCCGGCGATGTCTCCCGCCATGACCCGTTCGCCGACGATGCTTTCCGAGATGTCTTCCCAGAAGCGCCGCCGGCGCACGCCGTCGCTGATCCGTCCGGCGACCTCGGCGCGGAAACGCGCCAGGAACGCCGACAGGTCGCCGAAGGTCGCCGGGATCGCGCTCTCAAGCTCGGCCTTCACGATCCGCGCCAGGATCGGCGAGGCGCCGGACGATGAAATCGCAGCGACGATAGGGGTGCGGTCGAGGATGGCGGGGGTGATGAAGTCGCACAGCTCCATGGTGTCGGCGACATTGGTGAGAACGCCCGCCGCCTTGGCAAGATCATGCAGACGCTTGTCGCGAGGGAAATCTTCGTGCGCGCCATAGGCCAGAATAGCGCCTTCGAGATCGGCGGCTTCAGCGTCGCGAGCGAAAATGGCAAGCGCATCGCTGGCTTGCAGCGGCCGGAACTCCTCCGACAGCTCCTGCGCGAAAAGTTTGACCCTGGCGCCGGCGTTCAGCGCCCGATCGACGCGCCGGGCCGCCAGCGCGCCGCCTCCGGCGACGACAACGGTCTTGCCGCGAATATCCAGAAAAATCGGCAGGTGATCCACGAAATATATTTCTCCTTCAGGAGCCAATACCGGCTTAACGGGACTTGCCGTTGTCCGGTATAATTCAATGTGGCCCTATTTCGCCACCAGGAGAAAAGCGCCAGTGCCTGTCGGCCCAGGCGGCTGCCGCGCGGGCGCCCAGGCACTCCCATGGCGGCCGACAGTACCAGCTTGGCCGAAGGCGGTCGAAGAATACAGTAGCCGGATGTGTAGGAGTCGGATCATGGCGGTGCGCAGCGGAGTCCTGATCGTCAAAGCCCTGGTGGCGATTGCGTCGATGGTCATGTTGGCCGGCGCGACGCCAGCTTCAAGCAAGACACCCTCGAAGAAGGCCGCCGTCACGCAAGAACCGCCGATGCGCATCTATCTCGTGCGCAGCTCCCAGGAGGGATGCGAACCCCATTGCCCGGAATGGATCGCCGCGCAAGGGCGCATCGAGGTAGGCTCGCTGGGGCGGCTCAAGACTGTTCTGAACCAGATCGGCAGGCGCAATGTGCCACTCCTGATCCATTCCGGCGGCGGCATGGCTGACGAGGCACTGGCGATGGGCCGCCTGCTGCGCGCAAGGCGCCTCGACGTCGCGGTCGGCAAAACCGTGTTTACCCCTTGCGCTCCTGAACAGGCCGCCTGCCGCAAGAGCCAGGCCGGCAAGCCGCTGCACGGACATCCCGATACCGAGTTTTCCGTGTGCGCCTCGTCCTGCGCCTTCATCCTTGCGGCGGGGACGCGTCGCTATGTGGGCTTTCTGTCCCTCGTCGGCGTGCACAGGAGCATCCTCATCCAGGCGAAGGTGCTGCAGACCTATAAGATGACCCCTTATCGCGCCGGCGACGGCTCGGTAAAATATAAGAGAAAGCTGATCTCCGAGAAGGTCGTGTCGCAGCGGCAGGTCTCCGCGCCGCAAAGGACATATGAGCGATACGAGAAATATTTCGGCGAAATGGGCGTCGGAAAAGCGATCATGCCGCTGATGCTGGCTGCGGAAAGCACCAGCATCCATTGGCTCACCCAGGGGGAATTGCGTTCGACACGGATCGCCACGCACAGGATGAACGGCGCTGAGCTGATCAACGGCAGCACCGCTCTGCAAGACGGCTGGCCCGTGCCGCCGGCGCCGGTCGTGAGCGGCCCCAGGTTGTCGCAGCCTCCGCAGGACTGCACGCGATCCGGCCTGGCCTGCGTGTGGAAATTCCTGCCGGCCGCTCCGCCGGGCGGCGCCGGCACTCCCGCGCCGTCCCGGTGAACGGATGTGCGGGCACTAAACTGAAGGCTTGCGATAGATCCAGATTCCCGCCGGGGGCAGGTTTATCCAGACGCGGCAATAGCGCTCGGGCATGAGCTGAAGCGCGTCGCAGATCGGCTCGGGTATCGGGCTGCTCTGCCGATAGGTAAATTGGACGAGCACGCCGCCCGGCTCCAGCACCGACAGGCTACTCTCCACGATGGCGGCGATGTCGCTCTTGCTGAAAAGGGCGCATGGGCAAGGTGGAGACCACCGCGCCGACGGGCGGCCCGTTCCTGTCGCGCCAGAGCGGCGCCAGGTTCTGCGCCGGGGCAATCATCGAAGGAATGGTCCTTCGGCCCGCGCAGCCAGTTCAGCGAGCTGATCGTTCTTCGGCATCAGTGATGGTCTCTGTGAGGGGATAGGGAAGAGAAGCGGGAGGGCATCCGGGCTTTTTATCATTGTCACAAGACAGTTCTGTAACGGAGTAAGCATGCCGTCGCCGTTCCGCGCCCGGGCTGCGTCACAGAACCGCGCGCAATTTCGAGGCGCTAAATCGGCGAATCCCTGTAAGCGCTTTCCGGTAACGCTTGGAGAATTCGTGGAATTTCGCGAGATCAATCGGCAAGGTGTGTGGTGCGGCTCCCGTCCGGAACGCCGCATCGCGAAGCCGGTGCAAAGCATGGCGCTATTTCATCCGGCGAAGCCATTTGAAAAGAGACATGACTTTAGTAGTATAGAGCGAGGCCCATTCAGATCTAGGGAACGTCCCGAACGTCCACCACGCCGATATGCCGCGGCCGACATCATCTTTCAAGCTTGGACAGAATTGGAAAGCAGCGATGCCGACGATCATTTCCGATCAGAGTTATAAGGGTATCGACGACGTGGATGTAGCCGGCAAGCGCGTGCTCGTGCGGGCCGACCTCAACGTGCCGCTGGCGCATGGACGTGTCGGTGACGCCACCCGCATCGAGCGGGTGCTGCCGACGCTGAGGACGCTTTCAGATCGCGGCGCGAAGGTCATCGTCCTGTCTCATCTGGGCCGGCCCGACGGACGCAAAGACCCGCAATATTCGCTGCGCCCGGTCGCCGAAACGCTCGATGCCATGATGCCGGGGAAGACGGTCCGCTTCGTCGCCGAGAGCACAGGTCCGGTGGCGCAGAGCGCGATTGCCGCAATGCAGCGGGGCGATATCATCGTCCTGGAAAATCTTCGCTATCATCCGGGCGAGGAAACCAATGATCCCGCGCTGGTGGCCGAACTGGCGTCCCTGGGCGATATATTCGTCAATGACGCGTTTTCGGTTTCGCACCGCGCGCATGCCTCGGTCTTCGGCATCGCGCATGCGCTCCCCGCTTTCGCCGGGCCGCAGATGCTTGCCGAGCTGGAGGCGTTCAAGCTGGTGCTGGAGTTGCCCAAGCGCCCGGTTGCCGCGATCGTTGGCGGGGCAAAGGTTTCGACAAAAATCCCGCTGCTGACCAATCTCGCCCCCAAGGTCGATATGCTGATCATCGGCGGCGGCATGGCCAATACGTTCCTGCATGCGCAGGGTTACGCGGTGGGCAAATCGCTTTGCGAGCCCCGGTTCGCGGAAACCGTCGAAGAGATCATGTCGCGGGCGGCCGAGAGCGGCTGCCGCATCGTGCTGCCGACGGATGCGGTGGTCGCCAAGGACTTCGCCCCGAACGCGCCCAACAGCGTTCATGGAGTCGGCGATATTCCCGCGGACGGGATGATCCTCGACATCGGGCCGAAATCGGTCGCCGATTTCGGGGAGCGTATCAAAAGCGCCAAGACTTTGCTGTGGAACGGCCCGGTCGGTGCGTTCGAAACGCCGCCCTTTGGCGCTGGAACCTTTGCACTGGCGAAGCTCGCGGCGGAACGCACCAAGGCCGGCAGTCTGGTTTCGGTGGCCGGTGGCGGCGACACCGTCGCGGCGCTGAACAACGCGGGCGTGACGGACAGTTTCACCTATGTCTCCACGGCTGGAGGCGCATTCCTGGAATGGCTCGAAGGCCGCGAGCTTCCGGGTGTGGTAGCATTGGCGCAGACACGCGCCCTCGCTTGATCAAACGAGCCGCGGCTCAACAGGAGAAGACATCTTGGCACGGATTACACTCAGGCAGCTTCTGGACCACGCCGCCGAACATGGCTACGGCGTGCCCGCGTTCAACATCAACAATATGGAGCAGGGTCTGGCCATCTTGGAAGCCGCCAAGAAGACCGACGCTCCGGTGATCATCCAGGCCAGCCGCGGCGCCCGCGGCTATGCCGGCGACCTGCTGCTGGCAAAGCTGGTAGAAGGGCTGGAGGCGCAATATCCCGGCATTCCGATCTGCCTGCACCAGGATCACGGCAACAATGAAGCCACCTGCGCTTCGGCCATCCGCCTCGGCTTCGATTCGGTGATGATGGACGGCTCGCTGGAAGAGAACGGCTCGACGCCGGCATCCTACGATTACAATACGGCCATCACCCGCGAAGTGACGAAGATGGCGCATTGGGCGGGGGTCTCGGTCGAAGGCGAACTGGGCGTGCTCGGCTCGCTGGAAACTGGCGAGGGCGAGAAGGAGGACGGCCACGGCTTCGAGGGCAAGCTCGACAAGGAAATGCTGCTGACCGACCCGGCGCAGGCGGCCGAGTTCGTCGCCGAAACCAAGGTGGATGCGCTCGCCGTCGCCATCGGCACCTCGCACGGCGCTTACAAGTTCACCCGCAAGCCCACCGGCGAAGTTCTGGCGATGACGGTGATCGAGGCGATCCATAAGCGGCTGCCGAATACGCATCTGGTGATGCACGGCTCCTCGTCGGTGCCGCAGGAGCTGCTGGAAATCATCAACGAGAATGGCGGCGAAATCCGCGAGACCTATGGCGTGCCCTCCGACGAGATCGTGCGCGGCATCCGGCACGGGGTGCGCAAGGTCAATATCGACACCGACCTGCGGCTGGCGGCCACCGCCGCGATCCGCAAGGTGCTGTTCCAGAATAAGGGCGAGTTCGATCCGCGCAAATATCTCAAGCCCGCCATCGCGGCCATGCAGAAGGTGTGTGAGGAGCGTTTCCAGCAGTTCGGCACCGCCGGCAACGCCTCGAAGATCAAGCTGATTCCGCTCGCCGAGATGGCCAAACGCTACGCCTCGGGCGAACTCGACCCGCGCATCGGGACGGCGAAGGCCGCCTGATCGCCTGGCGCCGCCCGCCAGCCGCCCTGAGAGGGCATCGAATGCCATCTCCCACACGCGCGTGTCACCCGCATTTGTGACACGCGTGATTTTTGGCGTGGTAGGTTGACCTTGCGGCCGTCAGGGCTGTCCGGCCGGACTAAGCTGCAACAACCCAATCAGAATAAGCGGGAGGAACGCGGTGAGCATCGTCGGCCGGTTTGCCATGGATGGGCTGCAATTCCTCTCGACCTTGTTCGTATTTGCCGTCGGGCTTTTCGTTCTCCTGCTCATCGTAGTCTTCATCGCCGACAGTGTGCAGACGGCGGACGCCATCCGGCGCAACTATCCGGTGATCGGGCATTTCCGATCGATCTTTACCGAACTGGGCATATTCTTTCGCCAGTATTTCTTTGCGCTCGACCGCGAGGAATTGCCGTTCAACCGGGCCGAACGGGATTGGGTCTACCGGTCATCCTCCGGATTGGACAACACGTCGGCTTTCGGTTCGACGCGCAATCTGACGCCGGTCGGCACGGTGATTTTCGTCAACTGTCCGTTTCCGACATTGGACGGCGACGCCACGCAGCCGCCCGCCGTCAGGGTGGGGCCTTATACGCCCAATCCTTATGATTTCACCTCGATCATCAATGTCTCGGGCATGAGCTTCGGCGCCATCTCCAAGCCTGCCGTCCGGGCGCTCTCGAACGGCGCCAAGTGCGCCGGGTGCTGGCTGAATACCGGCGAGGGCGGCCTGTCGCCGTTTCACCTGGAAGGCGGCGCCGACATCATCTTCCAGATCGGCACCGCGAAATACGGCGTGCGCAGCGATGACGGCTCGCTCAGCGCGGCACGCCTGGCGGCGGTCGCGGCGCATGAACAGGTGCGGATGATCGAGCTGAAGCTCAGCCAGGGCGCCAAGCCGGGCAAGGGCGGCATTCTGCCCGCCGCCAAGGTGACGCCAGAGATCGCCGCCATACGCGGCATCCCACCCTATATGGATTCGATTTCGCCCAACCGGCATCCAGAAATCGATTCCGTTCCGGATCTGCTGAACGCTATCGACCGCATCAGGACCATTGCCGAAAAGCCAGTGGGCATCAAATGCGTCATCGGCGCCTATGGCTGGCTGGAAAGCCTGTGCGAGGAAATTCACCGCCGCGGGGTGGAGAGCGCACCGGATTTCATCTCGATCGATTCCGGTGACGGTGGGACGGGCGCGGCGCCGATGCCGCTGATGGACAATGTCGGGCTGACGATCCGTGAGGCGCTGCCGATGGTCGTCGACATATTCAGCAAATACGGTTTGCGCGACCGCGTGAAAATCTTCGCCGCAGGTAAGCTGATCACCCCGGCCGAGGTCGCATGGGCCTATTGCGCCGGCGCCGATACCGTCGTTTCGGCTCGCGGCTTCATGTTTGCGCTGGGCTGCATCCAATCGATGAAATGCAACAAGAACACCTGTCCGACCGGCATCACCACCCACAACACGCATCTCCAGCGGGGTCTCAATCCCGCCGATAAGGCCGTCCGCGTCGCCAGCTTCGTCGATAAGATGCGCAAGGATGTGGGGGTAATCGCGCATTCCTGCGGCGTGCCGCATCCGCGCGCGCTGAAGCGCTACCATTGCCGCATCGTGCAGGCCAACGGCCGCTCCATGGCGCTGAACGAGCTCTATCCGCCGCCTGTGCCGGTGGCGGGATCGCCCGAGGCGGTCATCGCGACACAGGCCTCTTGAGCGTCAGGGGCTGAGAAATTCGGCGGCCGGACGCAGCGCGGTTATGCGATCGGCGACGATCTTGAAGCTGGTGAGCAGCGGCGCCGCCAGCAGCGCGCCGGCCATGCCCCACATCCAGCCCCAGAATATGATGGCGATGAAAATCGCGACCGGATTTAGAGCGGGATCGGATTAGGCGGAATCGGAAAATTGGGATTCTCTTCCTTCGCGAACAGTGATTCATCATCGGTGCTGGAGAGGAGGCCGGCATGGATGGGGAAGCCTTATTCGATCGATCTTAGGGAACGTGTCGTCAAGCGCGCGGCTGCGGGCGAAAGCATTCGCGCTATTGCGGCGGCGTTCGAAATCAGTCCGTCGGCGGTGTCGAAATGGGCTGGAAGGCAGCGGGCGACGGGGAGCGTCGCGCCGGCTCAGATGGGTGGCTATAAGCCGGTGATCTTGGCAGCGCATCGCGATTTTGTTCACGCCCGCTTTGCTGAGGTGCCCGAGTTGACCTTGCGCGGGCTGAAAAAGGATCTGGCCGAGCTCGGCGTCAAGGTGAGCTATGGCGCGGTCTGGAGCTTCGTCCATGCCGAGGGCCTGAGCTTCAAAAAAAACCGCGGTCGCAAGCGAGCAGGACCGGCCCGACGTCGCCCGGCGCCGCACGCAATGGAAAAAATACCAGGCGAAAATCGATCCCACGCGGCTCGTCTTCATCGATGAGACCTGGACCAAGACGAATATGGCGCCGCTGCGAGGCTGGAGCGCTTGCGGCAAGCGCCTGATCGGCAAGTCGCCTCATGGTCACTGGCGAACCCAGACGTTCCTCGCCGCATTGCGCTGCGACCGGATTGAGGCGCCTTGCGTCTTTGATGGGCCGATCAACGGCGTGAAATTCCTCACCTATGTCCGGGAATTCCTTCTGCCCAGCCTGAAGGCTGGCGACGTTGTGATTATGGACAATCTCGGCAGCCACAAGGGACGGGCCGTTCGCCAAGCCATCCGCAGCGTCGGCGCGAAGCTCTTCTTCCTGCCGCCATACAGTCCCGATCTCAACCCCATCGAACAGGTCTTTGCCAAGCTCAAACACTGGCTCCGAAAATCCGCAAAGCGCACGGTCGAGACCGTCTGCGATCGCATTGGATCATTGCTCGATGACTTCCCGCCCAACGAGTGCAGAAACTATCTCGCAAACTCGGGGTATGCTTCCAATTAAAGTGATCCCGCTCTAGCGAAAGCGTTCAGCGACGTCCTCTATGTGCTCCGTCGCCCTCTGGATCTCCTCGATCGGCTTTTTGATCAGCCTCAGGCGCTGCTCCAGCTTGTCGAAGCTCGCCGGGAGGCGGGTCACCCATTCCTGTGCCGGCCGTGCCAGCGTCACCACCGCCCCGACGATCAGGCACAGCGCGCCGGCGACGATGATGGCCGAGGCGAAGGCGCGGGGCAGCCGGAAGCGCTCCAGCCACTCGACGGCGGGCGAGAGCAGAATGCTGAGCGGGATGGCAATGGTGATCGGGACAAGCACCGGCGCGGCGAAATAGAACGTATAGAACAGCGCGATGACGAAAATTCCGATGGTAGCCCAGCGCGGGGCGGCGATAGTCGCCGGCAGCGCCGCGCGCGTCCCGTCATCGGCGGCGGAAGGAAGGGCGCTCCGATCCGGCGCGAGCCGTTTCGCTTCCGCCATGGCATGATCTCGTGGTTCGCGGGGGGCCGGGGTGCGAAGGCGCGTGAGGGCGACGGCTCGGCACCTGCTGGGCTACGGGCGCTTTTAGCGCAAATGCCGCGATCGGGTAATGAATTTCTCATGCCTTGGGTGCGCGGCGGCAGGCCTCCGGTAGCCATGTGCGAAGCGATGGCTCCCATGCCTGTCCGCATGGCGCCGCCGCGACCGGTGGCGCACAGCCGAAGCGTCCTCTCTCCGGCTCTCCTACCGTCTTGTACACCCACATTTTTTCACGCCTCGAGACCTTCCCGCCGAGTCGCGGAAGCAGCCCCAGAGCTAGCGCTGGCCACCCCGTCCCGCCGCTAGATGTCGCCACTGGAGTAATTTCTTCGTCAGCGCGACGATTTTCTCTTGAAAACGGGGGGCATAGCGTGCATTTACCCCCCCTTGTAAGCCGGAGGTCATGCAGTGCTTGTTCCGCCGGTTTTGTCTGGTCAATCTGCTGGTTGGGGAGGACGCCACATGGCGTATGATGTCGCCCTCTTCCAATTGGGGATGGACTTGGATTACGGTTCAAGCACCGCCCAAACGGAAGAAAAGCATTCCGTCTGCGGCCCAAGCGTGGCGCAGCTAGACGATAGAAAAGACTATTTTTGCACGCGTAATGGCGAGACATTCGCCGGCACGCATCTTATCATCGATGTGAAGAACGGGTCTCGTCTCGACGATCTCCAGCACATCGAGAATACCTTCAGAAAATGCATCGAGGTCGCAGGCGCCACGCTCCTGCACATCCATATGCATCATTTTACACCCAATGGAGGCGTCTCGGGCGTCGCCGTGCTTGCTGAATCGCATATCAGCATTCACAGCTGGCCGGAATACGGCTATGCCGCCCTCGACATCTTCATGTGCGGTGACGCAAAGCCGCATCTGGCCGTGGACGTGATCCGCGAGGCATTCCGCCCAAGCGAAATCATCGTTCAGGAGCATTTGCGCGGCAGGGAAATCCAGGCCGCCGCTTAACAAGCGGCGACTTACGCCTCAAGGGGCTTCCTTGTAAAGGATGCTTGTGCCCGGCCACCGCGCCGGGCACAACCTTTTTCCCCGCATTGATCAGCCGAGGAACCGCCCGATGACGCGATTGGTCGAGGAAACATTCAACCCGCATTTCCGCTGCGCTCTTGAAGCCGACACCGTGCTTTACGAGGGCAATACCGGGTTCCAAGACCTGATCATCTTCGACAACAAAACCTTCGGCCGGGTCATGATGCTCGACGGCGTCATTCAGCTCACCGATAAGGACGAATTCATCTATCACGAGATGATGGCGCATGTGCCGCTGTTCGGGGTCCGGGCGCCCGAGAGCGTGCTGATCATCGGCGGCGGCGATGGCGGCGTGCTGCGCGAAGTGCTGAAGCACGCCCGCGTGAAAAGCGTCGTGCATTGCGAGATCGACAAGGTCGTCGTCGACATGTCGAAGGAATTTTTCCCCGGCATTTCGCAAGGCGCTTTCGATGATCCGCGCCTGGAGCTGCGCATCGGCGACGGCATCGAATTCGTCAAGAAGACGGAGCGCCGCTTCGACGCGATCATCGTCGATTCGACCGAGCCGGTCGGGCCTGCCAAGGTGCTGTTCACCGAGGAGTTCTTCAGCGCCTGCCAGCGGTCCCTGACGCCGGGCGGGGTATTCATCGGGCAGAACGGGCTGCCGTTCCTCTATCCAGAGCATCTCGCCGATAGCGGCCGCATCCTGCGCGGCCTGTTCGCCGACGCGGCGTGCTTCATGTGCACCCAGCCGGCCTATTTCGGCGGGCCGTTCGCCCTGGCCTGGGGCGCGAACGATCCCGCGATCCGCGCCAGCGCTTCGACTGCGGTGATCGCGGAGCGCTACGCCGCGAGCGGCATCACGACGCGCTACTATAATCCGGCGGTCCACACCGCGTCGTTCGTCCTGCCCAACTACGTCGCCGAAGCCTGGGCCGCCACTTAAGAGACACCCCTTCAACTTCTGACGTCCCGGCCTTGAGCCGGGGCTATTGACCTTTCGGCAGGTGGAAGGGCCCGCTGGATGCCAATGGATCCCGGATCGGCCTCCGGCCGTCCAGGACGACTCTCAGTTTCCAGAGCGTGTTCACTCAGTTAGAGCGTCGGGCGAGAAGTGTGAATCGTGAGATTCCCTTTTCTCGCGAACAGTGATTTTGTGGGGTCGGGAGGGACCTCATGGGCAAATCTGTTTCGTTGGATCTTCGGCTTCGAATGGTGCGCGGCATTGCCTCTGGCAAGTCGCGCCGCGCGGTAGCGGCCCAGTTCGAGGTGGCGCCCTCGACGGCTGTGCGGGTGCAAGCCCGCTTTGCGGCTACCGGTTCGGTTGATCCGGCTAGACAGGGGCGCCCCAAGGGCTCGGGCAAGCTTGGCTGGTATCGGGAAGCCGTTCTCGACAAGGTGAAGGCGCAGCCGGACATCACCATGCCGGATCTGGCGGCTTGGCTGGAGGCGGCGCACGGGGTGACGGCCGATCCCTCGAACCTGTCCAAGTTTCTGTGCCGGCACGGGTTTACCTATAAAAAAAACGCTGCTGGCATCGGAAAAAGAACGCGCTGACGTCAGGGTGGCCCGCCAGATGTGGTGCGACCGTCGCCAGCCTTTCATGCGCCGCCAACCGGCGCGGCTCGTCTTCATCGATGAGACCAGTGTAAAGACCAACATGACGCCCTTGCGTGGGCGCAGCCTGAAGGGAGCGCGGCTCATGGCCGATGCTCCCTTCGGCAAGTGGCGAACCCAAACCCTGGTCGCCGGCTTGCGCTGCGATGAGCTTGTTGCCCCCTGGATCATCGAGGGGGCCATGGATGGTCCCACTTTCGACATCTACATCCGCACGCAACTCGCGCCAAACCTCAGGCAGGGCGATGTGGTGATCCTGGACAATCTGAACGTCCATAAAAGTCCGCGTGCGGCACAGGCTCTGGCCGAGCGCGGCGCCTGGTTCCTGTTCCTGCCGAAATACTCTCCCGACCTCAATCCGATCGAAATGGCCTTCGCCAAGCTCAAGACCCTCTTGCGAAAAGCCAAGGCAAGAACCTATGACGCCCTTTGGCGCGCCGTCGGCGATATTTGCAACCTCTTCGAGCCCCAGGAATGTTGGAATTATCTCAAGGAGGCGGGATATGTTGCAGGTTAATCGCCCGACGCTCTAGGTGCTCTTTTTCTGTCTTCCCCGCGAAAGCGCAGGGCTGTCCGGGGACGACAATTGGAGCACGGCCGGGCCAACTCCACCGAAGTTGATCCTGCACAAGAGCCATGCCCGCTTCAAATGGCCGCGCTTCTTATCCGGAAGCCGCGTAACACCTTTCGGGAAGCGCGCTAAAGCGCGATCAGGTAAAGTGGAATCCGGTTTACCGTCCGATCGCGCGCCAGGCAAAGATCTAGAGTGGGCCACAACGGAAAGATGCTTCCACCTAAATCGATCCCGCTCTGAATATCGTGTTTCCTGCCAGACTGCGCGTCACCTTCACTCCGGCATGAGGTAGTGCAGGCTGAACAGGCCCTGCGTCCCGGTCCACACATGGCAGGGAGACCATCCCGCCGAGCGGGCCAGCGCCTGAAATTCGCCCACCGTGTATTTATGCGAGTTTTCCGTGTGGATCGTCTCGCCTTCGGCGAAGTCGAACGCTTCGCCGAGCACTTCGACGCGCGTGTCGGCCAGACTGCGGATGTGCATTTCTATCCGCCCGCATTCGGCGTTGTACAGCGCCTCATGCGCAAATCCGGCGAGATCGAAGGTGCCCTGCAGCTCGCGGTTGATCCGTTCGAGCAGGTTGAGATTGAAGGCCGCGGTGACGCCCAGCCGGTCATTATAGGCTCGCAGCAGGATGTCGATATCCTTCTTCAAATCGACGCCGACGACGAAGGCGCCGTTCGCGCCCAGCAGCGCCCGGCATGATTTCAGAAAATCGACCGCTTCGGCATGGGTCAGATTGCCGATGGTGGAGCCGGGAAAGAAACCAAGCTTCTTTTGCGGGCGCGACGCGATCGGCAGGTGCAGCGGCCCGTTGAAATTGCCGTGCACCGGCATGACGCGCAAGTTCGGAAAGCGGCCGCGCAGCCGCGTCACGGCTCCTGCCAGTGCGCTATCGGAGATGTCGATGGGGACGTAGCATGGCGCGCCGGTGAGGGCATCGATCAGCAAATCGGTCTTGCGGCTGGAGCCGGACCCGAATTCCACAAGACACACGCCCGGCCCTGCGATCGCGGCGATCTCGGGCGCATGATCGCGCAGCAGCGCTATTTCCGCGTTGGTGGGATAATACTCCTCCAACTCGGTGATGCGCTCGAACAGCTCCGACCCTCGGGCGTCGTAAAAGAAGCGTGACGGGATGGATTTCGGGTGCGCCCGAAGTCCGGCAAGAACGGCATCGGCGAAGTCGCCGCGAACGCCGTCCAGTTGAAGCTGCGCGGTGTTCCTCACGCGGCCGCACCGTCATCGGCGAGTCTGAGCCCGGTGAATTGCCAGCGTTGATGGGGGTAGAAGAAATTCCGGTATGTCCGGCGGATATGTCCCTCAGGCGTCACGCAGGAGCCACCTTTCAGCACGAACTGATTGCACATGAATTTGCCGTTATATTCACCCACAGCACCCTCGGCCGGCCTGAAGCCGGGGAAGGCGAGATAGGGGCTGGCGGTCCACTCCCAGACATCGCCAATCATCTGCTGCAGGCCCGCCTCGGCGCGAGCAGCTTCCGGCCGCAGCGCCTCGCGCGACAGGATGTTGCCCTCCAGGGGCTGAGCGGCCGCCGCGACTTCCCATTCGAACTCGGTCGGCAGCCGCTTGCCGGTCCAGCGCGCAAACGCATCCGCCTCGTAGAAGCTGACATGGCAGACCGGGCGCGCCGGATCGACGGCTGCAAGGCCGCGAAGGCTCATCTGATGCCAGGCTCCGTCATGCTGCTCCCAATAGAGCGGCGCCTCCCAGCCCTCGCGATTGACCGTGGCCCAGCCATCCGCCAGCCAGAGCAGCGAGTTCGCATAGCCGCCGTCGGCCATGAATTCCAGCCATTCGGCGTTGGTGACGAGCCGGTTGGCCAGCCGGAACGGCCGGATGAGCTGATCATGGCGCGGCGCCTCATTGTCATAGGCAAAGCCCGCGCCTTCATGGCCGACGGGCAGAATGCCGCCGGCGTGGCTGATCCAGCGCAGCTCGGGCGCGGTGCCGCCATCGGCGACAATGCCAGCATCCCGATAGGCGGGCCGGAGCGGATTGCCGGCAAAGGCGGCGAGGCAATCGGTCAGCATCAGCTCCTGATGCTGCTGCTCGTGATTGATGCCAAGCTCGATCAGGTCCAGCGCCTCGGGCAAGGGACCATTGCCACCCCGGTCGAAAAACGTCTCAAGCGCCCCGTCCACATGCGCCCTGTATGCCATCACCTCGTCGTGCCGCGGCCGGGTCAGCAGGCTGCGCTTCGGGCGGGGGTGGCGGGCGCCGACGGTTTCGTAGTAGGAATTGAAGCAATAGCCGAAGCGCTCGTCAAAGACACGATAAGCCGGATCGTGCGGCTTCAGGACCAGTTCTTCGAAAAACCAGGTGGTATGCGCCAGGTGCCATTTGGTCGGGCTGGCGTCTTCCATCGCCTGGACGATCTGGTCTTCCTCCGTCAGCGGCTCGGCTATCCAGCCGGACGTGTGTCGGGTACGGGCAAGCCTGCCTCGCAAATTCGGCAGTTGACTGAAGGCCGGCTCGGCCGGTCTGATATCGTCTAGGGGCATGATCTTCCACTTCGCTTGGCACAATGGAGTTTAAGATCGGAAAACAGAAATACGTTCCGGAACAGGGTGACGAGCCGCCCGAATTTCAGAACAATATGAGAACGCCGGGCGGTGAAGCGCAAGACGGCGGCGTACACATCTTCGTTACGGAGCCGCTGGACCGGACCGCGCTGCAGATATTGCGGGGCGTTGGCCGCTATATGCGTGCGCTCAATGCCGCGCTCGTCGCAGAGCTGCCGCTGGCGGACGGACGCCGTGCCGACCTGATGGCGCTCGATCCGCGCGGCGGTGTCAGCATCGTCGAGATCAAATCCTGTACCGCCGATTTCCGCTCCGACCGCAAATGGAGGGACTATCGGCAATGGTGCGACCGGTTCTATTTTGCCGTGGACGCGGACTTCCCGCAGGAGCTTATCCCCGAGGATTGCGGCCTCATCCTGGCCGACCGCTACGGCGCCGATCTCATCCGCGAGGCGCCCGAGCACAGGCTGGAGGCGGCCCGGCGCAAGGCCGTGACGCTCCGTTTCGCCCGTTGCGCGGCGCTCAGGCTGCATGGCATCAACGATCCGGAGCCGGTACTTTGAGCGGCATGCCCTGCTTGCCTGCACACGATTTTTCGGGAAAACCCACCCGCGTTCGGCTCGATCGTGCTTTAGCGCCTTTTAACTTAGGCAGAGGAATGTCATCCTGTCGGTAAGGTGAATATAGGCGCCAAGCGGCTCGCCAGCCGACGCGCTCAAGGAGGTTCGGACGCAATGAAGATCTGCATTTTTGGTGCTGGCGCCGTCGGCGGCTATATGGCAGTGCACCTGAGGAACAGCGGTGCGGACGTCTCGATCGTGGCGCGCGGCGATCATCTCGCGGCAATCAAGAAGAACGGTCTGCGGGTGGTGGGCGATGACGGGGACCATGTCGCCGAGATGCCGGCGACAGACAATGCCGCAGAACTCGGGCCGCAGGATTACGTCATCTCGACGCTGAAAGCGCATCAGGCCTGGGAGGCCGCCGATCGCATCGTGCCGCTGCTTGGGCCGTCCACCGCCGTTGTGACGGCGCAAAACGGCGTGCCCTGGTGGTATTTTTACGGAATCCCAGGTCAATATACCAATATGCGGCTGGAGAGCGTCGATCCAGGTGACCGGCAATGGCGCGCCATCGGGCCGGAGCGGGTGATCGGCTGCACGGTCTACCCGGCTACCGAGCTCATCGAGCCGGGCGTCATCAAGCATGTCTCTGGCAATGCGTTCGGCCTTGGCGAGCCCAATCGCAAGGAAACCGACCGGTTGAAGGCGCTCGCCGCCATCTTCGAGACCGCCGGGCTGAAGCCGCGTGTCTATCCGGAAATCCGCAACGACATCTGGCTGAAGCTCTGGGGCAATCTCTGCTTCAATCCGATATCCGCGCTGACCCGCGCCACGCTGGACGTGATCGCGACCGACCCGTCCACCCGGTCCGTTGCCCGCAATATGATGATGGAAGCCGAGCGCATCGGCCGGCGCCTCGGGGTGCATTTCCGCATCGATATCGAGCGGCGGATCACCGGGGCGGCCAATGTCGGCGCGCATCGCACGTCGATGCTGCAGGATCTGGACCGTGGCCGGCCGCTGGAACTGGATGCGCTTCTTACCGCCGTGCAGGAAATGGGCCGTATCGTCGATCTCGATACGCCCTATATCGACTGCGTTCTCGGCCTTACCCAGCAGATGGGCCGCGTCGCCGGCGTCTATCCCGCCTTTCCCGACGCCGCGACGCTGACGGATGCCGAGAAGTCGGTCGCGGATTGATGCGCCGGCACGCCGCTCGCACGCTCTGACGGTTATCCAAAGCGTCCACCATGGGGAGGGCAGCCAGTCTTGTTGCGCAGCCGCAGATGCCTGAGGGGAATGGTCACCGCGCCGCATCATCTGGCGGCGGAGGCCGGTGTTCAGGCGATGCGGGAAGGCGGCAACGCCATCGAGGCGATGATCGCCGCCGCTGCCGCGATCGCAGTGACCTATCCGCATATGAACGCTATCGGCGGCGACGGCTTCTGGCTGATCTCGCTGCCGGGACAAGCCCCGCTCGGCATCCGCGCCTGCGGGCCGGCGGCGCGTCTGGCGACTCGCGCCTTTTATCTTGACCAGGGCGACCGGATCATTCCGGGACGGGGACCACGGGCGGCGCTCACCGTTGCCGGCGCGGTCGGCGGATGGGCCGAAGCAGCAAATGTAGCGCGGGAATTCGGGGGCAAGCTGCCGCTGGCCGCGCTGCTCGCCGATGCGATCCGGCACGCGGCTGAAGGCATCACCGTGACCGCGTCGCAGGCGGCCTTGACCGCGAGCAAATGGCCGGAGTTGCAGGGCGTGCCGGATTTTGCCCGCATCTATGCCGCCGAGGGGCTTCCGGCGGAGGGCGATGTCCTGAAGCAGCCGCAACTGGCCGCCACGCTGTCGCGTCTCGCCGAGGCCGGACTGGACGATTTCTATCGCGGCAAGGTGGCGCGCGCGCTGGCGAGCGGTCTTGAAGCGGCCGGAAGTCCATTGCGCCTTGATGACCTGGAAGGTTTTGCCGCGCGGCGGGTTGCGCCGCTGTCGCTTGCCATGGCGTGCGGCGAGGTCTTCAACATGCCGCCGCCGACGCAAGGCGTGGCCTCGCTGATGATCCTGGGCCTGTTCGAGCGTCTCGGGGTGACGCAAGCCGAGAGCTTCGCACACATTCACGGGCTGATCGAGGCGACGAAGCGCGCCTTCATTCTGCGGAACGCCCATCTCGGCGACCCGGATCGCATGGCGCCGGACTGGTTGAACTGGCTCGGCGAGGAGCGCTTGGCGCAGGAGGCGGCGGCGATCAGCCCTGTCCGTGCCGCGCCGTGGCCCTATCCGTCGGAGCAAGGTGATACGATCTGGATGGGCGCGGCCGATGCCGAGGGCTGCGTGGTCAGTTACATCCAAAGCATCTTCTGGGAATTCGGCAGCGGTTTCGTCGTGCCCGGAACGGGCGTGCTCTGGCAGAATCGCGGGGCCAGCTTCGATCTCGGCACCGGCCCCAACGGGCTCGAACCGGGGCGCGTGCCCTTGCATACGCTCAATCCGGCGCTGGCCAGGCTCGCCGACGGCCGCACGCTGGCCTATGGCACGATGGGCGGCGACGGGCAGCCGCAAACGCAGGCGGCGATCTTCTCGCGCCACGTCCTGTTCGGCCAGGATATGCAGCAGGCCGTGAGCGCCCCGCGCTGGCTGCTGGGGCGGACCTGGGGCGCGGACGCGACGAACTTGAAGCTGGAGAGCCGGTTTTCGCCGGAATTGATAGAGGCGCTACGCTCGGCCGGGCATGCGGTCGAGATCATCGCCGGGTTCGACAATCTGATGGGCCATGCCGGCATGATCGGCATCGACAGGCGCGGCGTAATCTCCGGCGCGACCGATCCGCGCGCCGATGGGGCTTGCGCATCCTATTGACCACGGATGCCCTCAGGCCTTAAGTGCCGCCCGCGCGGCGCGCAGATCCTGCGAATTCAGGCCTTCGTCGAAGGTCGCATAAAGCTGCGTCAGCGTCGTGCGATTGCGATCTGAATCGCCCACTCGCGCGCTCACCATGGTGGCCGCGATCCGCAGTTCTTCCATCCTGGCCTTCTGGCGCCGTGCGATTGTCAGCCCGTCCTGGAAGGTCTGTTCCGCATCGCACGAACGCTCCAGGGCAAGCAGAACCTTGCCCTTGACGCGGTAAAGGCCGGCCTCGGATTGCTTTTCGCCCGTCTCTTCGCCGGTGCGGATGGCGTCGCTGATCGCGGTGAGCGCGCGTTCGGGGTTGCCGAGCTGCGAATACGCCTCGGCGACGCAGCCAAGCTGGAACGGACGGAATAGCAGGCTTTGCTTGCTGTCCGCATCGGCAATGGCGGCTTCCATGATCGGCAGGGCTTCTGCCGCGTGGCCTTGCCGAAGCCGGATCGCGGCGGCAAAAAACGCAAACCAGGTCTTGAATGGCGGCAGCTCGTGCTCTTCGGCATGAGCGGTGGCGTCTTCGATCAGCTTTTCGCTGCCGCCGGACTGAGGGTTTTGGCCGTTCAGGAACAGACGGGCGACATAAGCCAGGGCAACGGAGACCGAATTCGCTCCTTGCCGGGTCAGGGCATGGGCCTTGGAGGCGTGGACGGCAGCCTGGTCGGGATAGCCCATGCTCCAAAGCAAACGCGCCAGATAAGCGTGTGCCAGAATCAGTTCGTCGACGCCGAATATGACAACTGGCGTTTGCGTCCCCAGCCGGAAGCTTTCCACGACATCCTGCAGGTGGCGCCGGGCGGGTGCGAAATTACCCATCGACACCAGGTTGACGCCCATCAAGCAGTTGCCGAGCTCAAGCCCCAGATTGGCCTCTCGCGCCAGCACGAGGAACTCCTCCGCCAACGGGAGCGCAGCCGCGAGTTCACCCTGCTGGGAGCGCAGGTTCCAAAGACCGCAGATGATCCGCAGCCTTTCCGCGACGGGGCAATCGTCGTCGATCAGCTCGCAGGCCTTATCGAAAACGCGCTGGCTCTTTGCCGCGGCATAGCCCTCGACCGCCATCACCGCCGGCCCCATCACCGCGAGCAATTGCCGTTCCCACCGCCGCCGGTCCGCGGCTTGGGGAAGCGCCGGGACCAGTTCCAGCCCATGTTCGAGATGCGCGATGGCTTCGCGGTTCGCCGAGCGCGACAAGGCGAGCATCCCGGCTTTGATCCAATAGGCCAGCGCCGGAACGATGGCGCCGGCTTCGGTGAAGTGCCGGGCAACGATTTCAGGGTTGTTTTGCTCGATCGCGGGGAAAGCCTCGCAAATCTTGGTGGCAATAGCCCCGTGCAGCTGCTGGCGGCGTCCTTTCAGCAAGGTTTGATAGGCGATGTCCCGAAGGAGCGCGTGCTTGAAGGCAAAGGTCTTCCCGGAAAGTGAAACGTGTTCAAAGATCAGGCCGTTGGATCCGAGCAGTTGCAGATCGTCCTCCAGGTTTACCGCCGACGGCCCCGCCACCGCGCGCAGCAGCGCCTCGGAAAATTCGCGTCCGATGACGGCGGCCGTCTGAGCGGTGGCTTTGGCCTCGCCCAGCCGATCGAGCCGGGCCATCAGCGAATCCTGCAGGCTGGCCGGAATGGAAAAGTCTTGCGTGGCGGCGCCTTTTAGCGCTTCGCCGGCGACCCCTGCCGACGCGCGTTCGGCTTCGAGCACTGCCTGGGTCATTTCCTCGACGAACAGCGGAATGCCGTCGGTCTTGGCGACGATCTGATCGACTACGGCGCTGGGCAAAGCATCCCCTCGGCTCAAATGCTGAACCAGCGTGCGGGCGTGCCGGTCGATCATCCGGTCGAGCGCAATGTGGCTGACATGCCCGAGCGCCCCCCATGGCGGGTCAAATTCGGGGCGCGAGGTGACGACCAGCAGCACGGGCAGCGACCGGATGCGGTCGGCTAGCATGTTCAGCACGTCCTGGGAACTGGCGTCCGCCCAATGGGCGTCTTCAAACACGACGAGGACCGGTTCGCGCCGCGCGAAGCGTTCGATCCAGTCCAGCAGCGCCTCGAAGGTCCGGCGCCGTTGCTGCACCGGGCTGAGCGTAAGAGGCGGATAGCTATCCTTTCCGGGGATCGACAGAAGCCGGGCGAATATCGGCGCGGTATCCGGCGCAGCCCCGCCTTGCGCGCTGATCAGGCCGGCCAGCTTGTTGAGTTTGACTGCCGCATTGTCGGCGTGATGAAAATCGGCCGCTCGCTCCAATTCGCGAATGAACGGGTAAAGCGCGCTGTGGGTATGAAACGGGGAGCACTGGTAGAACAGCTTGGCGTGCGGGTTTGCGCTGAGCTGTTCTTCCAATTCGAGCGTAAGCCGCGACTTGCCGATACCCGCTTCGCCGGTGATCACGGCGATACGCCCTTCTCCGTGCTCGATGATCCGCCATTGATCGAGCAAGCTCTCCAACTCCGCTTCCCTGCCGACGAAGGGCGATTTGTTCGGCCGGTGCATGGCGGAGAAACGGGTGGCGCTTCGTGCCTCGCCGAGAACCTGCCAGAACGGCCCGCCTTCGAGGGTACCGGCAAACAGCGGTTTGGGGATCGGCGAGAACTCGAACAAATCGCCGACGAGTTGTTTCGTCCGCCCGGCTATCAGAACCGCGTTGCGCGGCGCGATCGTCTGCAGCAGATTGGCGATCCGCGGGGCTCTGCCGATGAGCGCCAGCGCCGCTTCCGCCTTTTCTTCACTGAACTCGCCGGCCACCACCGCGCTTGTGGCGATCCCGACGCGCAAGGCGACTTGCCCCGACGCGGGCGATTGCGGTCCCCGCACCTCCATCGCCAGTGCAAGACCGGCCCGCACGGCCTGTTCGGCGCTGTGTTCATCCGCTTTGGGAAAGCCGAACAGGGCTGTGAAGCGGTCGCCGGCGAAGCGCTCCATATGGCCTTCGAAATGCTCGATGACGCTGACGCATTGCCGGCGCCATTCGCCGGCGATGCCAACCAGCGCTTCCGGTTCGAGCTGTCCCGTCAGCGTGTCGAGCCCAGCCAATTCGCAGCTCATGACGGTGATCTGCCGCCGCTCCAACGGGCGGGTCATTTGCAGCCGGACCTCCCCCGGCAGGCCTGTATCGGGCCTCGACCGCACGATCTCGGAACCCGGTTCGCGGTGGACATTGCGCTGCGCGCGGATCTCGCGGTAGAGCGCCGTCGTGCGGGGCTCTGGCTCGATGTTCAGCTCCCGCGCCAGGACGTCGCAGCAGGTCTGGTATTGCCGCAAGGCCAGTGCGTAGCGCCCTTGCTTGCTGTAGAGTTCCATCAGCGCGCGATGGCAGCTCTCGCGCAGAGGATCGAGGGTGAGCAGCTTCGTGGCTGCCGTCGACGCCTTTTCCAGATTGCCCGCGTCAAGCTGCTGGTCGAGCATCCGGCTAAACAGATCGACGGCCTTTTCATGGTAGGTCTGGCGCGCCGCGGCGAGCCAACGGTCGAACTCGGGAGCATGCAGGTCGAAGCCTTCCAGCAGTTCCCCGCCGTAAAGATTTGCCGCCTCGGCGAGCAGATCGGGATCGTTCGAATCCGCAAGCTGGGCGAATTCCAGCGCATCGACCCAGAGTGCCGATGGATCGAGGGCGATGGCGTCGCTTTCGCTGATGATCGGCCCGGCATGATATGGCAGCAGCGTTCTGCGCAACAGGCTGAGCGTCTGGCGCAGGCTTTCGCGGGATTGCGGCTCGCCTGACTCGCTCCAAAGCAGCGCGGCGAGTGAGGACCGCGACCGGAGCTGCCCCGCCGAGAGCGAGAGAAGCGCGAGCAACGCCTTACTCTTTTTCGTGGGCAGAAGCATCGGTTCCCCGGCGGCGCTTTGCAGCCGGAACGCGCCAAGCAGCTGGAGGCGCAATTTCCCCATAAACTTTACCTATCCGGTGCCGGTTTTCACGCTTTTATCACGGTTCTATCGCGCGATCTATAATGCAGTCGGGATATGTTCATGTTGTTTCGATGCGGAGCACGAAAAGGGGTAATTTACCATCCGTGTTCTAAACGCCTGAATGCAGGTTTGCCCATAAATTGGAATAATAATATCATAGTACCTCATCGATACTCTTCGGTCGGTTCTGTCCCCCAGGATTTAAAAACAGGCGAATAACACCATTTTATTGTAACTTTTGGGCCGGGGTCTCCCCGGCCTCTTACAATTTCGCATTAGTTCACACATCGCAAGCCGCGCGTGCCCGCGCGGCAACGTTTCGATGTCGCAACTACCTTAACGGTTACCATACGCCGAGCGCAGCGCCCGTTTCAAGAGCAAGGAGCGGAGTGTCTCGGCCGCTTCCACCGCCTAAATTGCCTTCAGCACATGACGCCGCCCAAATGTGGCGCACCCTGAAGGAGTTGGATATGCTTGACGCCATCATGCCCACGGCCCCTATCGCGTCCCGTCTTTCCCTACCGGCAACCGACGACGAACGCTGGAACGCCGTCCGCGGCCGCGACAAGGCCGCCGACGGAAGCTTTTTCTACTCTGTCCGCACCACGGGGGTGTTCTGCCGTCCGTCTTGCGCCGCGCGTCTGCCCAGGCGGGAGAATGTCGCTTTTCACCCGACCGTCCAGGATGCGAGGGTCGCCGGCTTTCGGCCCTGCAAACGGTGCCGTCCCGATGAGGCCGCTCAGTCCGAGCGCAACGCCGCCATCGTGACGCAGGCTTGCCGGGTGATCCAGCAGTCGGACGAGCCGCCCACTCTCGACGCGCTGGCGCGTGCCGCGGGGCTGAGCCGCTTCCATTTCCACCGCATCTTCAAGGCGCAAACCGGCGTGACGCCCAAGGCCTATGCCGACGCGCACCGGGCGGAACGCATACGCGGCGAACTGTCGGACGGGAGCAGCGTCACCGCTTCGATCTATGCTGCGGGATTCAATTCCAGCGGGCGCTTCTATGCGTCCTCCTCGGAGCGGCTGGGCATGACGCCGAGCCAGTTCCGCGATGGCGGCGGCGGCGCTTCGGTGCGTTTCGCCGTCGGCGAGTGTTCGCTGGGCTCGGTGCTCGTCGCCGCCTCGGAGAAGGGCGTCGTCGCCATCCAGTTCGGCGACGATGCCGACGCGCTCGTCCGCGAGCTGCAGGACCGCTTCCCGAAGGCGAAACTCGTCGGCGGTGACGAGGCCTTTGAGCGCGTGGTCGCGCTGGTGGTCGGCGCCGTGGAGCGGCCCGAGGATATGGACCTGCCGCTCGATGTACGCGGCACCGCGTTTCAGCAGCGGGTCTGGCAGGCTCTGCGCGAGATCCCGCGCGGCGCAACCGCAAGCTACGCGGACATCGCGGCGCGCATCGGCCAGCCAAAGGCGGTGCGGGCGGTGGCGCGGGCCTGTGCGGCCAACGCGATTGCGGTGGCGATCCCCTGCCACCGGGTGGTGCGCACCGACGGTTCGCTCAGCGGCTACCGCTGGGGCGTCGAGCGCAAGCGCGTGCTGCTGGAGCGGGAAGCCCGGTCATGAGCCGCGCGCTGCACGCCAATGCGCCGCGCGCGCCGCGCTCCGCCGCCGCCGATCTGCCGGCGCGCGTCGCGGCGCTGGATTGGCCGGCCTTCGAAGCCGGCCTCGATACCTTCGGCTGGGCGGGCACCGGCGCGCTCTTTAGCGCCGCCGAGTGCGAGGCGCTGGCGGCGCTTTACGCTGCTGACGACACATTCCGCAGCACGATCGTCATGGCGCGCCATGGTTTTGGTTCAGGGGAATACAAATATTTTGCCGAGCCTTTGCCTGGCATCATCAAGGCGCTGCGGACGTCGCTTTATCCGCCACTTGCCCGCATCGCCAACCGCTGGAGCCAAAGCATGGGCGTCCCGGCGCGCTATCCGGCGGAACACGCCGCCTATCTGGACGCATGCCATAGTGCCGGCCAGACCAAGCCGACGCCGCTGATCCTGCAATATGGGCAAGGCGACTATAATTGCCTGCATCAGGACGTTTACGGCGAGTTGGTGTTTCCGTTCCAGGCGGCCTTTCTCCTGTCCCGGCCGGGCGAGGACTTCACGGGCGGCGAATTCGTGCTGACCGAGCAACGCCCCCGGATGCAGTCGCGGGCGGAGGTGGTGCCGCTCGTCCGGGGCGAGGCGGTGATCTTTCCGGTGCATCACCGGCCGGTGCGGGGCACGCGCGGTGTCTATCGCGTCAACATGCGGCACGGCGTCAGCCGATTGCGTTCGGGCCGGCGCCATGTGCTGGGCATCATATTCCATGACGCCAAGTGATCGGGGTGCGAACGGCTGGGCGCTATAGCGATATCATTTTAGATGAACACACCTTCCCGAAATCCCCGCGCAGGCGGGGGATCCAATAGTCATTGCTAATCAAATGTTTACTGGATCCCCGTTTTCACGGGGATTTCGACAGAGACAGGCGCGGCTGCTTCCGTCTGATCCGGTCGCGCGCTAAATATCCAGGTCGTGCACGAATTCGGCGCGTTCCTGGATGAACCGGAAGCGGCCCTCCGGCTTGTTGCCCATGAGCTGCTCGACAATATCCGCCGTGACGCTGCCCTCGCCGCCGATCTCCACTTTCAGGAGCAACCGCTTCCTGGGGTCCATGGTGGTTTCCTTGAGCTGGGCGGGCATCATCTCGCCAAGGCCTTTGAAGCGGGAGATTTCGACCTTGCCGCGCCCGCTGAAGGTGGTGCGCATCAGTTCGTCCTTATGCGCGTCGTTGCGGGCATAGGCCGTCTTGCCACCCTGGCTCAGCTTGTAGAGCGGCGGCACAGCGAGAAACAGATGCCCGCCCTCGATCAGCTCGCGCATCTGCGTGTAGAAGAAGGTGATCAGCAGCGAGGCGATATGCGCGCCGTCGACATCGGCGTCGGTCATGATCACCACGCGCTCATAGCGCAGATCGGCCTCGCGATAGCTCTTGCCGGTACCGCAGCCCAGCGCCAGCACCAGATCGCCGATGAGCTGGTTCTGCGACATCTTCATCGACGAGGCGTTGGCGACGTTGAGGATTTTACCGCGCAAAGGCAGGATCGCCTGATTCTTCCGGTCGCGCGCCTGCTTGGCCGAACCGCCAGCCGAATCGCCCTCGACGATGAAGATTTCGGTGCCGTCCGCCGCGTCGAGGGAGCAATCGGCCAGCTTGCCGGGGAGGCGCAGCTTGCGCGTGGCGGTCTTGCGGTTGACCTCCTTCTCGCGCTTGCGGCGCAGGCGCTCCTCGGCGCGGTTGATAACCCAGTCGAGCAGGCGGCTGGCGTGGACCGGGCTGGCGGTGAGCCAATGGTCGAACTCGTCGCGCAGTGCCGTCTCAACGATACGGGTGGCCTCCTGCGACGACAGCTTGTCCTTGGTCTGGCCCTGGAATTCCGGCTCGCGGATGAACACCGACAGCATGGTGGCGGCGGAGGCCATGACGTCCTCGGCGGTGATCTGCGCGGCCTTCTTGTTGCTGGTCAGCTCCCCATAACCCTTGAGGCCGCGGGTCAGCGCCGCGCGCAGGCCCGCCTCATGGGTGCCGCCTTCGGGCGTCGGCACGGTGTTGCAATAAGAGCTGAGAAAGCCGTCATCATCGGCCAGCCAAGCGACGGCCCATTCGACCGAGCCGTGACCGCCCTCGCGCTCGACCTTGCCGGAAAAGACATCCTTGGTCACCATTTCGGCGCCATCGATGCGCGCGGAGAGGAAGTCCTTCAGGCCGCCGGGGAAATGGAACACTGCCTTTTCCGGCGTGTCGTCGCCGCTTTTGATCAGCTCGGCCGCGCAGGACCAGCGGATTTCGACGCCGCCGAACAGATAGGCCTTGGCGCGCGCCATGCGGAAGATGCGGTTCGGCTTGAAGGCGACGCCCTCGCCGAAGATCTGCGCGTCCGGCCGGAAGCGAATCTTGGTGCCGCGCCGATTCATCGTCTGGCCCAGATCGACGAGCTTGCCCAGGGAAAACCCGCGCGAAAAGCTCTGCCGGTAGAGCCGCTGGCCACGCGCCACTTCCACTTCCAGCAATTCCGACAGCGCATTCACCACCGAGATGCCGACCCCGTGCAGGCCGCCGGAGGTCGAATAGACGTTGGAGTTGAATTTGCCGCCCGAATGCAGCGTCGTCATGATGACTTCGAGCGCGGATTTGTTGCGGAACTTGGGATGCGGATCGATGGGGATGCCGCGCCCATTGTCGATGACGGTGACGAAGCCGTCGGCCTCCATCGACACGTCGATCCAGGAGGCGTGGCCTGCCACGGCCTCGTCCATGGAATTGTCGATGACCTCGGCGAAGAGGTGATGCAGCGCCTTCTCGTCCGTGCCGCCAATATACATGCCCGGACGCCGCCGCACCGGCTCCAGCCCTTCCAGCACCTCGATATTGGCGGCGGTATAGGCGTTTTCCGCCGCCGCCTGCCGCGAGGCGCCGCTGTCGGTGAGCTTGGCGAACAGGTCTCTGGGTGATGCCATATGGGGGTCCTCGTCAGCCATGGACGGACGCTTCATACCGAGCGCTTCTGGGAAAACTCACTGAGTCGCAGCGCCGTTACGGTGCTCGCCCGGCCGCGCTTTGGCAAGAGCGGAGACCCCTAAATTCAGAGCAAATTATACGGCGCTTATTGCCGCCCGTGCCGGCGCTGGCTTGCTGCCTTGGGCAAAGCCGCCGCAATCACTCGCCGGCCGGCGTATAGCCCGGCTGCGCGATCGGGGCCGCCTCGCGCCGCGCCAGCATGATGAAATGGATATTGCGGATATAGATCAGCAGCCCGCTGCCCTGGCCGAGGATGAAAACCGGGTCCATCCGGTAAATCGCGTAGATGAACAGCATGAAGCCGCCGACGAAGCTGAAATACCAGAAGGCTTCCGGAACGACGCTGCGCCGGGCCTTTTCGCTCGCCAGCCATTGAATGAGGAAGCGCATGGAGAACATGGCCTGCGCGGCGAAGCCGACCGTCAGCCAGATCAGCTCGGTCGTCGATGTGGTCGCCCACCAGGCGGACAGGTTGGACAGATACATAAAAGCTCTCGCTCGTTTGTCACGCCCGAAGGCGGCAATCCATCACTCGCCGGCAATATGCCGGGTGCGCAAGGCGTCGTCGCGCTGCGCGGCAGGCTCTCCGACATGGCGCACCGCCGCCGAATCTTCCGCGATATGCGGCGTTTTCGTGCGCTTGCGCAGCCAGACGACGCCGATCAGGTCGTAGATACCGGTCAGGGCACGGCCGAAATTGGTATATTTCGATTCGCCCACCAGCCGCGCGCGATCATTCACGGGTTCGTAGGCGACAAGATAGCTGCTGGAGAGGAACAGCGTCGGCATGAAGCGATGCATCGAGGTGAAGAACGGCAGGCGCAGAAATGCCTCGCGCCAGAACACCTTGATGCCGCAGCCGCTGTCCGGGCAATTGTCCTTGAAGGCGGCGTTCCTGATCCGGTTCGCGACAACCGAGGCCACCTTGCGCGAGCCGACCGCCTTGCGCTTCGCCCGCACGCCGCCAACCAGGGCCGGCCCGTCGCCCAGATTGGCGCCCAGGCGCGCCAGCAGGTTGGGAATGTCATGCGGGTCGTTCTGGCCGTCGCCATCCATGGTCGCGATGATCGGCGCGTTGGCGGCGAGAACCCCGGTACGGATTGCGGCGCTTTGACCGGCGCGCGTCGCGTGGCGCAAATAGCGCAAGGTTGGAAAAGCGCGAATCAGCGCCTTCACTTCCGCGCCGGTCGCATCGTCGCTGCAATCGTCGACGACGATCACTTCCGCCAGACGGTCGCGCGGGATGGCGGCGTAGGTTTCCTCGACCAGACGGCCGATATTGCCTGCCTCGTTCAGTGCCGGAATGACGACTGAAACGCTCATCGACGCCCCTTTTTCGTGCATCGGCGCTCAACACCACGCGCGATGCTTTGGCCCACAGGCTTCAAATATCAGGCTTTCCCGACACAGCACAACCAGATAAATAACCCTTCCCATGGGGACAATTGTGGCAATCCCGCCAGGGTTAACCGGCGTGAGCCGCCACGGACCGGGGCGTTTCGTGAGTTTTGAACGATCAGCGGCCTTGCCGCCGCTCCAGAGAGCGCAAAACCGTGAGCTGGCCTCCGGCGCGGCGGATATGCGCCGCTATGTCGGGATCTTTGCCGTCTGCCTGCTCGCCCTGACGCTGTTCCGCCTTCTGACGCTGGCGTTTTCGCAGACAGAGCTGTTCTTCGACGAGGCGCAATATTGGTTCTGGTCGCGCGATCTGGCGTTCGGCTATTACTCCAAACCGCCGCTGATCGCCTGGATCATCAGGGGCGCGACGGAAATGTGCGGGCAGGGCGAAGCCTGCATCCGCATGCCATCGGCGCTCATCCACGCGGCGACCTCAGCGGTGGTGTTCGCGCTGGGCAAGCAGCTTTACGACATGCGCACCGGCTTCTGGTCGGGGCTCGTTTACGCGACGCTGCCCGGCGTGTCGCTGTCGTCCAGCCTCATTTCGACCGACGCGCCGCTGTTGTTCTTCGTGGCCCTGTCGCTGCTCGCGCTCGTCAAGCTGCAGGCGAGCGCGTCGTGGCGCTGGGGCGTCGTGCTGGGCATCGGCATCGGTTTCGGGCTGCTGTCGAAATATGCGATGAGCTATTTCGTCCTGTGCCTCGCCCTGTATGCGGCATGGACGAAGGAAGGCAGGGCGCTGCTGAAGGACGCGCGGCTCTATCTGGCGCTGGCGATCGCCGCCGCGCTGATCGCTCCCAACCTCGTGTGGAACGCCCATCATGGCTTCGCCACCCTCAACCATACGGCCGATAACGCCAATTGGGGCAAGTCGCTGTTTCACCCCGAGGAGGGGCTGGATTTCGTCACAGGTCAGTTCGGCGTGTTCGGGCCGCTGCTTTTCACCGCCCTGCTGATCTATTGCGCCAGATGGCTCGGCGATGGCGAGCGGGCGCGCGGGGGGGAGCGGCTGCTGCTCGCCTTCAGCGTGCCCGTGCTGCTGCTGATGGTGATTCAGGCCCTGTTGTCGCGCGCCAACGCCAATTGGGCCGCCTTCGCCTATATCGCCGCGACAGTACTGATCACTTCGGTGCTGCTGCGGCAGGGATGGCGGCGGATCTTCGCGGCCTCGTTGGCAATTCATCTTGCCGCCGCGCTGCTCGTCGGGGTGGGCGGCACGCTTGCCGGCCGCGTGAGCTTGCCGGGCGGGTTCAAACCCTATGCACGTCTGCTCGGCTGGAAGGCGCTGGCGGAAGCAGCCGCGGACCGGGCGCGCGCAGGGCATTTTGCCGCGATCGCAACCGATAAGCGGAGCTTGGCCGCGGAGTTGCTCTACTATCTGCGCGACCAAGGCGTCCCGGTCGTAGCCATGCGGGACGATGGTCCGCCAGGAGATCATTTCGAGATGACCCGTCCGCTCGATGCGACGACACCGCGCCCTGTCCTGCTCGCCAGCCTGAACCGCGACGGGCCGCCCGCGAGCGAACCGCTCGGCCAGGCCGACATCACGGCGGGACATGGGAAACCCAGGACGGTGTTCTTCTACGCGCTGCGGGAGCCTGCCCGATGAGCCTCGTCCCGGTAGAGGATCACGCCGCCGCTGGGCGGGGCCGGCGCGACTATTCGATGATCTGTGTCGCGGGTTTGGCGGGACTGGCCGCGGCGCTTTTGTTTTCGGCATTTCCCGGCATCGACCTTGCGGTTTCGGGGCTGTTTCACCGGAGCGACGGGACCTTCCTCTTCGCGCGGCCGGGTGCTGGCGAGGTAGTGCGCGACCTGCTGCGCGTCATCTTCTGGCTCGCCTGCCTCGCCGCGGTGGTCGGCTTCGTCATGGGCGCGTTCTTCAGCCGGAAATTATTCGGATGGGGCTTCGCGGCCTGGGCCTATATCGCGCTATGTGCCCTGGTCGGGCCGGGGCTGGTCGCCAATCTCGGCTTCAAGGATCATTGGGGCCGCGCCCGCCCGGTGCACGTCACGCAATTCGGCGGCACCAAACAGTTCACGCCGCCCTTGCTGCGCACCGATCAATGCGAGCGGAACTGCTCCTTCGTCAGCGGCGAGGCCTCCAACATCTTCGTGCTGGGCTTCGCGATCGCCCTGCTGGCGGAAGCGGCGCGCCGCCGGAGGCTGTTTTGGGCGGCCATCGCGGCGGGCAGCTTCGCTGGGCTGATCCGCATCGGCGCGGGCGGACATTTCCTCAGCGATGTGGTGTTCGCCGGGGTGTTCATGGCTTTCGTTGCGTGCGGCCTGGCGTGGCTGATACTGGAACGCTTCGGCGCGCATCTGGCCGATGACAGCCCGTTGCATCGCGGCATGCTGCGAGCCGGCGAGCAGACCGCAATCCGCGCCGGGACCGCGTGGCAGGATGCGCGGCAAAGGATGCGGCGGGAGAAACCTTAACTGCCCGCTGGATTATGCGGCTCCGGATTGCTAGAAACGGCAAGATTTACATTTTAGCTTCACCCGAGACCGATGCAAAAACTCAAAGACGCCGCTGCCCCCAAGGGCGGCAAGCCCTCCGCTGATCCCAAGGCGCAAACGCCGGACGCGCCGGGGCGCGATTGGAGCGAGACGCTGTTCCTGCCGAAAACGGATTTTCCTATGAAGGCGGGGCTGCCCAATCTCGAACCCAGGCTGCTGGCGCGCTGGGAGGAGATGAAGCTGTTCAAGCAGCTCCGCAAGGCCGCCAAGGGCCGCGAGAAATTCACGCTGCATGACGGGCCGCCCTACGCGAACGGCAACATCCATATCGGCACGGCGCTGAACAAGATCCTCAAGGATACCGTGTCGCGCTCGCAGACCATGCTCGGCAAGGACAGCAATTACGTGCCCGGCTGGGATTGCCACGGCCTGCCGATCGAATGGAAGATCGAGGAGCAATATCGTGCGCGCGGCAAGGACAAGGATGCCGTGCCGATCATCGAATTCCGCCGCGAATGCCGGGAATTCGCCGAGCATTGGATCGACATGCAGCGCGCCGAGTTCAAGCGCCTCGGCGTCGAGGGCGATTGGGACAACCCGTACCTGACCATGAGCTTTGACGCCGAGGCGATTATCGCGCGGCGAGCTGATGAAGTTCGCCATGAACGGCGCGCTCTATGAGGGGTCGAAGCCGGTGATGTGGTCGGTGGTCGAGCGCACCGCGCTGGCCGAGGCCGAGATCGAGTATCACGAGCACACCAGCCCGACGATTTTCGTGAAGTTTCCGCTACAACTCACAGCGTCAAGGGGACCAGATCTAGTGAATGTCGAGCACAAAAGCGATCTGACAAAGCCTCTGTGGTGATCTGGACGACGACCCCGTGGACCATCCCGGGCAATCGCGCGATCGCTTATTCTCGGCGAAGATCTCTATGGCGTTTACAAAGTGACCGCTGCGCCCGACGACAATTGGGCCAAAGTGGCGATAAGATTTGTTATTGCCGACACATTGGCAGAAGGCCTTAAAGCATGCAGCCCGCATCGATGCATTGGGAGCGGCTGCGGCAAAGTCGACCCTAACAGATCTCCGCTGCGCGCCATCCCTTCATGCTCAGGGCTATGATTTTCAGGTGCGCCTTATTTGCTGGCGACCACGTGACCGAGGATACCGGAACTGGCTTCGTTCACACGGCGCCGGGCCATGGCGCGACGACTACGAGATTTACGGATAACAAGCAAGCGAGACGTCAAGCCGAGGACCGGCAATTCCCAAGAGTTCCGCGATAACCGTTTGATGAAGACGTGATACCTTATACTGTCGAGCATGTGGCCGATGTTCACCAGCGAGCGCCGGATTTGACTGGTAAGCGCGTCATCGACGACAAGGGCAAGTTCGGCGACGCCAACGATGCGGTGATCCAGGCGCTGATCGAGGCGAACGCGCTGGTCGCGCGCGGGCGGCTGAAGCATCAATATCCGCATTCGTGGCGGTCGAAGGCGCCCGTCATCTTCCGCAACACGCCGCAATGGTTCATCGCGCTCGACAAGCCGACCAAGATCAAAGGCGTCAAAGGCCAGAAGACCATCCGCGAAGTAGCGATGCAGGCCATCGAGCGACACGCGCTTCGTGCCCGCCACCGGCCAGAACCGCCTGCGCGGCATGACCGAATCGCGCCCCGACTGGGTGATCTCGCGCCAGCGCGCCTGGGGCGTGCCGATCACGGTGTTCGTCCATGAAACGAGCGGCGAGGTCATCCCCAATGCCGAATTCAACAGCTCCAAGGAGCTGATCGGCCGCATCACCGCTGCCTTCGAGGCGGAGGGCGCGGACGCCTGGTTCAAGCCGGAGGCGCGCGAACGGTTCCTCGCCGGCCTCGTCGCCGATCCGACCGAATGGAAGAAGGTCGACGATATTCTCGACGTGTGGTTCGAGTCCGGCTCGACGCACGCCTTCGTGCTGGAGAAGCGCAAGGATCTCGGCTGGCCGGCGGCGCTCTATCTGGAAGGCTCCGACCAGCATCGCGGCTGGTTCGCCTCCTCGCTGATGGAGAGTTGCGGCACGCGCGGGCGCGCGCCCTTCGACGCCGTGCTCACCCACGGCTTCGTGCTCGACGAGAAGGGCGAGGAGAAGATGTCCAAATCCAAGGGCAACACGCTCTCGCCGCAGGATGTCTCCAAGCAGAACGGCTCGGAAATCCTGCGGCTTTGGGTGGCCTCGGCGGACTATTCGGGCGATGTGCGCTTCGGGCCGGGCATCGTGCAATCGGCGGTCGAATCCTATCGCAAGCTGCGCAACACCATGCGCTTCCTGCTCGGCAACCTCGCGCATTATTCGCCCGAGCTGCGCGTCGCCTATGCCGACATGCCGGAGCTGGAACGCTTCATGCTGCACCGGCTGTGGGAGCTGGACGGCGTGGTGCGCAAGGCCTACGAGAATTTCGACTTCAAGCGCGTGTTCTCGTCCCTGTTCAATTTCTGCACCGGCGACCTTTCAGCGCTCTATTTCGACATCCGCAAGGACGCGCTCTATTGCGACCCGGCGTCCAGCCTGAAGCGGCGCGCCGCGCTCACCGTGCTCGATGAATTGTTCGGCTGCCTGACGACATGGCTCGCGCCGATCCTTTGCTTCACTTCGGAGGAGGCGCATCTGGCGCGATTCCCGGACGCGAAAGATTCGGTGCATCTGAAGACCTTCCCCGATATCCCGGCGCAATGGCGCGACGACGCGCTGGCGACCAAATGGCAGGCAATCTGGAAAATCCGCCATGTCGTCACCGGCGCGCTGGAAGTGGAGCGGCGCGACAAGCGAATCGGCTCCAGCCTCGAAGCCGCGCCGGTCATCCATGTGACCGACAAGGCGCTGTTCGAGACCGCCAAGGGCGAGGACTGGGCCGAAATCGCCATCACCAGCGCTGCGACGCTGAAAGCATCCAAGGCGCCGGAAAGCGCGTTCCGGCTGGATGAAGTGCCGGGTGTTGCGGTGGTTCCGGAATTGGCGACCGGCAAAAAATGCGCACGCTCGTGGAAGATCTCGGAGGAAGTTGGAGCGGATAAGGACTTCCCGGATCTGACCCCACGCGATGCCGCCGCCGTGCGCGAGTTCGACGCGAGCCATGCGAGGTAAGAGGCTCCGGCTCCGCCCTCGCCCGGCACGCGGTCATCGCGCTGCCCAGCTCCCGATCGCCCTCACCCTGGCCCTTGCGAATAGCTGCAATGTGCAAGTTTCAAGCCTCTTGCGCGCGGCGCCGCTTTAGAGACTCTCTGCTCCATGTTGGAAATGATCCTGCCGCTGACCCTATTCGGCCTGGCGTCCACCGTGACGCCGGGACCGAACAATGTGATGCTCACCGCTTCGGGCTCGGCCTTCGGATTCCGGCGGTCGATCCCGCATATGACGGGCATCACCGTCGGATTCCCGCTGATGCTGTTTACAGTGGGGCTTGGCCTGGGCGAAATTTTCACCCGCTATACGCAAATCCATGTGGCGCTGAAATATTTCGGAGCGGCCTTTCTGCTATACCTTGCATGGAAGATCGCGCAATCCGGCCAAGCCAATGAGGGCGGCGACAGCGGCCGCCCGCTGACCTTCCTTGAAGCCGCCGCGTTTCAATGGGTCAATCCGAAAGCCTGGATCATGGCGGTCAGCGCCATCCCGGCCTTCACCACCCCCGGCGGCAATTACTATGCCGAGCTTTCGGTGATCTCGCTGGTGTTCGCGGCGATCTGCGTGCCCTCCTGCATCGCGTGGTGCCTGTTCGGCGTAGCGATCCGGCGGCTGATTCGCACGCCGGAAACGGCGCGAACCGTCAATATCGCGCTGGCGGCGCTGGCGGCGCTATCCGTCGTCTTGCTGTTCCTATGACTTGCCGCGCAGCTTTTCCTCGCCCACCCAGCTTTCTGCTCTGTCGAGCGCCCTTTCGAGGCAGTCGAACAGCGTATTGATCTCGCCGCCCTGAATGATCAGCGGCGGGCACATGACGATCGTATCGCCCGTGGCGCGCAGGATCAGCCCTTCCTCCTCGCAAAACTGGCTGACCTTGCCGGCCACGCCCAGCCGCGGGCTGAAGGCTTTGCGGCTCTCCTTGTCGGCGACCAGTTCCACCCCGGCCATCAAGCCGACGCCGCGCGTCTCGCCCACCAGCGGATGATCGGCGAGCGAGCGCAGGCGGGTCTGGAATATCGAGGCCACCGACCGGACATGGCCCGGAATATCGTCGCGCGCATAGATCTCAAGCGCCTTGACGCCAATGGCGCAGGAGAGCGGATGGCCGCCATAGGTGAAGCCATGCGCGAACGCGCCGATCTTGCGGCTTTGGTCCAGCATCGCCTGATACATCTCCTCGGACACCGTGATCGCGCCGAGCGGCGCATAGGCCGAGGTGAGCCCTTTGGCCATCGAGATGGTGTCGGGCCTGATCCCATAGGTCTGCGAGCCGAACATCCGGCCCGTGCGCCCGAAACCGCAGATCACCTCATCGACGATGAAGAGGATGTCGTATTTGTCCAGCACCGCCTGGATTTTCTCAAAATAGCCCTTCGGCGGCACGATAACGCCGCCCGCGCCCATCACCGGTTCGGCGATGAAGGCGGCCACCGTGTCGGGCCCCTCATGCTGGATCACGCCGTCCAGTTCCCGGGCTAGACGCGTGGAAAATGCCTCCTCCGTCTCCGACGGAAGCGCCTCGCGGTAAAAATGCGGACAAGTGAGATGGCGCGTCCAGGAGAAAGGCAGGTCGAAATCGAGATGGATGTTGGGCAGGCCGGTCAGGCTTGCCGCGGCCAGCGTCACGCCGTGATAGGCGCGCTTGCGCGAAATGATCTTCTTCTTCTTCGGCTTGCCGCGCGCATTGTTGTAGTACCAGGCGAGCTTGATCTGCGTATCGTTGGCCTCCGAGCCTGAGGCGGTGAAGAAGATCTTCGACGCGGGCGCGGGCGAAATCTCCTTCAGCCTTTCCGCCAGCTCGATCGCCGGATCGTGGCTCTTGCCGCCGAACAGATGCCCCGAGGCCAGCGTCCGGAGCTGCCTGCACCCCGCCTCGATCAGCTCCTCATTGCCATAACCGAGCGAAGTGCACCATAATCCGGCCATGCCTTCGATATAAGGCTTGCCCTGCGTATCGTACACATAGATGCCTTTACCCGATTCGATGATGAGCGGCCCGGTTTCGCGGAAGGCGGCGAGATTGGTATAGGGATGGACGAGGGTTTCGATATCGCGCGCGAGCGCGTTTGCGCTGACCGTCATGGCGGTCTTGACCTTCCTGCTGCAACTTAAAGGACGCTGGTAGCTTACGTGTCTGCTATCGGCAAGGCTTCCGCGGCAGCGCGATTTGCCATTATGAACATCTCGATGCTAAAAAGGGACCGAAGTCGGAGAAGAGCGGTTGCGCTACACGTTGCATAAATCGCGGAAAGCCGTATGGAGCCAGCGGATCGCTCTGCTGTTTCTCCTGCTGTTTGCGATCACTTTCGGGCTGCATCGGACCGGGCATCTGCAGACGCCCGTGGCGATGAAGCTGTTCGGCGCCGCGCTGTTCGGCGCTGTCGTCGCGGTCGGGCTGGCCTTTGTCGGGCTCGCCGGCATCTGGCGCGAAGGCTATACGGGTGCGGGCAAGGCCATTGCCGGCCTCCTGTGCGGCGTGCTGATGCTGGCCGGTCCTTTGTGGTCGCTGCCGGACCTGCTGGCGTTTCCCCGGATTCATGAAGTCACCACCGATGTTGACAGCCCGCCGGCCTTCCAGAAGCTTGCCGCCGAGCGCAGGGTCGAGGGCGCCAACTCGCCCGATTACCAGCGCTTCGAAGCCGCGCTGCAGGCCAAGGCCTATCCGGACATCAAGCCTCTGCCCGTGAACAGGCCGACCGAGGACACCTACAGCGCCGTGCGCGAAGCGGTAAACACGCTTGACTGGAACATCGTTTCGGAAACCCCCCCGGAGGACGGCAGGCCTGGCCTGATCGAGGCCAGCGACCGGTCGAAAATATTCGGCTTTACCGACGACATGGTGATCAGGGTTTCGGGCGTCGGCAAGGCCGCCAAGGTGGACGTGAGATCCTCGTCGCGCTATGGCGGCCATGATCTCGGCCGCAACGCCAGGCATGTCCGTGTGCTGTTCTCCGAGGTCAAGACGCGCCTGACCGCTCTCGATCGGACCGAGATGATGGAGAAGCAGGTCGCAATCCGCGAATTGCGGATGCAGAAGGCGCTGGAGAAGAAGGAACGCGAGCGCGAGCTGGCCGAGAAAGAGGAGCGGCGCCGCCAGCAGCAGCGCGCCGCCGCGATCAGCCGGGAGCGGCAGATATCGAGTAGCGAGAATGGCGGCCAAGCCGAGGCTCAGCCGTCACACGTCCAGTCTCGGCCAGCAGTTCAAGATGCGCGAGCACAGAATAAGCAGCCGCAGCGCGTAAGGACTCCGCAAGCTTTTCGTAAATTCTGGGAGTTATTAGGTCAATAGTATCCAGCCCATCGCGCAGGCAGTCGAGGATCTGCGATTCCCGCCAGCGTCGATGCACGATGAAGGCCTTCACCAGCCTCTGCGCCTGATCGATGCGCCCGCCATGGCCGGGAAAATAGACGGTCTCGGGCCGCTTCAGCAGCATCTCCAGCGAGTCGATATAGTCGCCCATATGGCCTTCCGGAGGCGCGACGACGCTGGTGTTCCACCCCATCACATGATCGCCCGACAGCAGCGTCTTGCTATCGCCAAGCGCAAAGCATAGATGATCCGGCGCATGGCCGGGCGAATAGATCGCTTCCAGCTGCCAATCGCCCCCGGTGATCCGCTCGCCGCCTTTCAATGCCGTGTCGGGGGTAAAATCCGCATCGAGAAAGGATTCGCTCCCCTGATCCTGTTGGACCGCGCGCCGTGACGCCGGGTCCGAGCCGTAACCCAGAATTTCCGCGCCGGTCGCGTCGGCGAATTTCGCCAGGCCGGCGCTGTGGTCCTTGTGGGTGTGCGTCAGGAAGATGTGCGAGACGCGCTCACCGCCGCGTTCCAGCTCAGATAGGATCGCGGTCCGGTGCGCCTCGTCATCCGGGCCGGGGTCGATCACGGCCACGGTGCCGGTTCCGACGATATAGCTGTTGGTGCCCTTGAATGTGAACGGGCTGGGATTGTTCGCGACGATGCGCCTCAGGCCGGGCGTCACGGTGTCAGCCACGCCGTAGTCGCAGTCGAAATCGCGTGAAAAGGGCAAATCGATACTCATGTTCGCTCCGGCCTGTGCCCGAGGGTGACGGACCAACCGATTTTCGCCGACGGCGTCCCAAAGCGTTCGGCACCGCTTCGGCCATTCATAGCCGCCGAACGAAGGGAAATATAGTGCGCGCCGGGGCGGCTGGAAGCTCAGGCCGCGCTACGGTCCAGGGATTGGCCGGCTGCCGCTACCGGTCCCAGAAGATTGACCATCAGCGCGGTGGCTGGAACATCCTCATTGTTGGCGATGCGATGCGGCCGGTCGCCGGCATAGCGGGCGGTTTCTCCCGCTGCCACCTGAAACTGCTCGTCGCCCGAGGTAACCAGAACCGAACCGGCCAGAACGGTAAGATTTTCGATCGAACCGGCCGGATGCGGCTCCGATTCCAGCACGCCGCCCGGTTCGGCTTCCAGATAGTACCATTGCACCAGCTCGACCGTCTTGATCCAGCCGATGATACGCAGCCGGCAGCGCCCGTCGTCGCTCAAAAGCACGGGCGTGCCGGAGGGGCCCAGCTTTTCGACCAGCGCGGGCGCTTCCTCGCCGCGCAGCATGTCCTCGATCGGCGAGTTCAGCGCCTTAGCCAGCTTGTACAGCGTGCCGAGCGTGGGGTTGGTTTCGTTCTTCTCGATTTGCGAAATAATGGACTTGGCCACGCCCGATTGCTCGGACAAATCCCCTAAGGAGTAATTATAGGCCCGCCGCAACCGATTAAGGGTTTTGCCGAGCTTTGCTGCCATATTGGGCGGCTCCGTCATGGAAATGTCCTTTCGCATTGACATTTTTTCGCCGTGACCTCATCTACCAATTGTTCTATAAAAAGAACACACGGAACGGCATTTCAGGCGCAAGACAGGCGATTGCGTCGGATATTCAAAGGCTGTCCGCTGTCATCCGGCGCTCCACAAGGAAAATGCGTGGGCTGACAGGTTACCTTTTTAGCATTGGCGTTCGTTTCTGAAAACAAAATTCGGAAAACGGCCCAGTTCTTAGGACGATATTCGCCAGATGTGCGCCTTCGCGCAACACGGGTGTCGCAGAACGGTCAATTCGAGCGGAGATGGTCATGGCAAAGAAACCAGCATTGCAAATCGTTACCGCGAACCATCTTCTGGAAGGCCACTCTATATTCCTTGGCGAGGATGGCTGGACGACCGATCACCACGCCTCGCGCGTCGCCGTGACCGCCGAGGAGGCCGCCGCACTTGAAGCCTACGGCCGGGTGGACGAAGACGCCAATTACGTTGTCGGCGTGTATCTGGTCGCTGTCGAGTTCGGCGCCGACGGCAATCCGGAGCCGACCCACTACCGCGAAAAGATGCGCGTTCGCGCCAGGCCGTCTTTCTGGCCGGACCCGGTGAAGCAGCGCGCCAAAGCCGTCAAGCAGAAGCGCGACGGTGAGGCAAACCATGTATCTGTATGACGAATTCGACCGCCAGTTCGTTCGTGAGCGGGTCGCGCAGTTTCGCGGGCAGGTGGAACGCCGCCTCTCCGGGGCCTTGAACGAGGAAGAATTCCGCCCGCTGCGGCTGATGAACGGGCTTTATCTGCAACTGCACGCCTATATGCTGCGGGTCGCCGTGCCCTACGGCACGCTGTCGTCCAGGCAGATGCGCAAGCTGGCGGACATCGCGGACAAATATGATCGCGGCTACGGCCATTTTACCACCCGGCAGAACATTCAATATAATTGGCCCAAGCTGAAGGATGTGCCCGACATTCTCGAAGAGCTGGCCGAAGTCGAGATGCATGCGATCCAGACATCGGGAAACTGCATCCGCAATGTCACAGCCGACCCCTATGCGGGTGTCGCGGCCGATGAAATCGCCGATCCGCGCCCGACCGGCGAATTGCTGCGGCAATGGTCGAGCAATCACCCGGAATTCTCGTTTCTGCCACGCAAATTCAAGATCGCGGTGACGGGCGCCGCCGCCGACAGAGCGGTGATCAAATTCCACGATATCGGCCTGCGCATCGTGCGAGCACCGGACGGACAGCTCGGCTATGAGGTCTGGGCGGGCGGCGGGCTTGGCCGGACGCCGATGATCGGCATCAAGGTGCGGGATTTTGTGCCGGCGGCGGATCTGATCCGTTATGTCGAAGCCATCATGCGCGTCTACAATGCCGAGGGGCGGCGCGACAACAAATACAAAGCCCGGATGAAGATCCTGGTGCACGAAAAGGGCGGCGAGAATTTCCGGCAGGCGGTCGAGGATGAGTTCGCTCGCATCGAACACGACCCGTCGGCACCCGTCGAAAAGGAGCTGCGCCGGATCGAGGCGTTCTTCGCGCCGCCGGCTTATCAGACGGTGGCGAATGGCGATGCGTCGGCGGGCAATGGCGCCGGCCACGCCGATTTTGCCCGCTGGGCGCGCGTCAATACCAGACCGCACAAGGTGCCGGGCTACGCGATCGCGGTGATCTCGCTCAAGCCAACGGGCGGAGCGCCGGGCGATGCCACGGGCGAGGAGATGCGCGCCATGGCCGACGCCGCCGACGCCTTCAGCTTCGGCGAGCTGCGCGTTTCCGCCGAGCAGAACATCATCCTGCCCAATGTGCGGACATCGGACCTGTTCGCGCTCTGGCAGGATCTGGAGAAGGCGGGTCTGGGCGCCGCCAATGCCGAGATGATCTCCGATGTGGTCTCCTGCCCCGGCCTCGACTATTGCGCGCTGGCGACGGCGCGATCGATCCCGATCGCCCAGGAAATTACCGAGCGCTTCGCCGAGCCGACATTGCAGGAGAAGATCGGCCCGATCCGCATCAAGATCTCGGGCTGCATCAATGCCTGCGGCCATCATCATGTGGGCGACATCGGCATCCTCGGCCTGGAGAAGACGGGCGCGGAAGCCTATCAGATCACGCTCGGCGGCGATCCGACCGAAACCGCCGCCATTGGCGAGCGCTCCGGCCCCGGTTTTCCGGCTGAGGGGGTTGTGGACGCCATCGAGCGCCTGATCCACTTCTATCTCGACAAGCGGCAGGACGGCGAAACCTTCAAACAGGCCTATCAGCGCATCGGCCACGAGGTGATGAAGGACGCGCTCTATGCCCCTCATTAAGGATGGCCACTTCGTCGCCGATGACTGGCTGCGTCCGGCGGCGGGCGAACCGCTACCGGCGGGCGCCAAGCTGCTACTGCCGCTGGATCGGCTGATCGAGGAAGGCGAGAGCCTTGCCGCGCAAGCACACGCGCTCGGCGCCGATCTGTCGAACGATACCGATGTGGGGCGGGTCGACCCGTGGATCGCCCGCCTTGCGCTGATTTCGGTCTCCTTCCCAAAATCCTCCGATGGTCGGGGCTTCTCGGTGGCGGCGCGGCTGAGACGGCATGGCTATCGGGGCGAATTGCGGGCCAGCGGCCACATAATCGCCGACCAATATGCGTTGGCCAAGGGCTGCGGTTTCGACACGATCGAGATTTCCGATGCCCAGGCCCTGCGCCAGCCCGAAGCCCATTGGACCGAGGCCGACCGGGCGATGAGCCTTGCCTATCAGCGCGGCTATGCCGGGTTGCGCAACATCCTGAGCGCACGCTGGGCGGCGGACTGAAGCCCCTCTGGATCGGGATCATTTCTGACAGAAACGATCCTGATCTCTACCTATTTGCTTGCGCACGGTTTTTTAGGAGAACTGGTATCCACTTTTCCTGATCGTGCTCTAATCTATCCTGCCGAGCAGCCGGTAAACCAGCAGCCCGACCCATTCCTTGGCGGCCAGATCGATGCGCCGCCATGCGTCGGACGGGCGGTCCGGAAGCCGCAGCAGGTCCTCGGCGCCGCGGGTGCGGAAATCCACCGGCCAGGGCGTGACGTTGAAGCCGGCGGCGCGGAAGCAGCCGATGGCGCGCGGCATGTGAAACGCCGAGGTGACGAGCAGCCACCGCTCGCCGGGTGCGGGTGTCAGCAGCGCCTTGGTGAAGGCGGCGTTCTCCGCTGTCGTGCGCGATTTGTCCTCCAATAGGATGCGGGCGCCGTCAATGCCAATGCGGGTGAAGAAGCGCTTGGCAACCCCCGCTTCGCCCATGCTTTTATAGATCAGCGCGCCGTCCCCGCCCGAAATCACGATGCGGGCGTTCGGAAAGCGATACGCCAAGGCGGCGGTCTCGGTCAGCCGCTCGGCGGCTTCGTTGAGGGCGATCTCGTCCCCCGTGCTGGTGATCAGCGTGTCGATCATGCCGCCCAGCACGATCATACCGTCGATGCCGGGCAGGTCCTGCATCGGCGGATGCGAATATTGCCGCTCCAAGGCGAAGATCATGGCGTTCGCGAGTGGTGAAAGCCCGCCAATAGCATAGATCAGCGCCGCGACGCCGATGAACCGGATGCCGAGCCAGATCCGGCCGCGCCAATAAAGCCAGAATCCTGTGCCAAAAAGCAGGATCAGCACGCAGGACGGCTGAAAGAAGAACCAGATGATCTTCGACGCGTAAAACAGCATGTGTTCGCCTTGCTACGGGGCCGGCATCCGCGCCTGGCCTGCCGGGTGATATCCCACAGGGCGGTGTGCGCGTCCACGGCTGAGGCGCGGGCTCCCGGCTGTGTTGCCAGGGTGCTGCGGAACTTTGGGCGCGGTTGGCCATTCTTGAATGTGGCCGCCCCAAATCTATATAATTGGGTGTGGTTCCGGAGCGCCGCATGGGCTCCGCAGCGTGTTGGCATCGGCGCTACCCCGGCACGTTGAGGTCGCTTTTTCAAGGGCTTTGGGGGATGTCGCGCATTACGAATAATCCTCTCCTTCTGGGTTTTGAGGATATCGAGCGCATGCTGGACAGCATCGCCAAGGCGGCCGGCGACGGGTATCCGCCTTACGATATTGAGCGAATCTCCCCTGTTGACGGACAAAATGAGCGTATCCGTATCGTGCTCGCGATTGCGGGTTTCACCCGCGATCAACTTGAAGTTCTTGTTGAGGATAACCAATTGACAATCCGCGGAAAGCAGGAAAACGACAAATCCCGCACCTACCTCCATAGAGGTATAGCCGCGCGGCAATTCCAGCGCAGCTTCGTGCTCGCGGATGGTTTGCAGGTGCTTGCGGCGGTGCTGGATAACGGCCTGCTCGCTATTGATCTCATGCGCCCTGAGCCAAGCCGCCGCATCAACAAGATCGAAATTAGAGATCGCGTATAATGCTGTATACTCATCTTGTTTAAGTCACAGAGCAGTGCCCAGGTTCACGCCAACAGAGGAGAATTCCATGTCACAGGAAGAGCACACGTTAGCCGCTCCTCTCGCCATGTCCGAAGTTGAATTCGCGGCACTTGGCGACGGCGAGATCGCCTACATCAAGACGCTGAGCCCGGAACAGGCCCAGCACATCTATCCGCAATTGGAAGGTTTGCCCGACGGGATCACCATTTTTGCCGTTCACGCGGCCGATGGCACGCCGCTGGCGCTCACCGACACGCATTTCGCGGCCGTCGAGAACGCCAAGGAGCACGATCTGGAGCCGGTCAGCGTTCATTGATGTGACCTCAAGCGGGCGCGGAGGACGCCCGTTCTCATAAGGACACGGGCATCCCGCCGGTCCTGCAAAGACCAGACGCGGCAAACGACCATGAGGCCGCGTATCCAAAGACTTTCCATAATGTGTTCAATTTCCGGTCAATGCGCCAAATAGGCGTTGATCTTGCTCAGCAAGCGGTTGCCTATCCTGGCACGCTTTGCCGCTTTGGCTGACGCCTGCCCTTTTCTCCCTCATGGACGGCTGATCTGACCCATGCGCGAATATTCCATAGCGGCCATTCCTGCCGATGGCATCGGTCCTGAGGTCATCTCGGCCGGATTGACGGTGCTCGAAGCCTTGCAGAAGCGTCTTGCCGACGTTGCCTTCCGTGTCGAGCATTTCGATTGGGGGTCCGATTACTACAAGGCGCACGGCGTCATGATGCCGGCGGACGGCCTTGCCAGGCTCAAGGCGTTCGATGCGATCTATTTCGGCGCGGTCGGGGCGCCCGACGTACCCGATCACATCACGCTTTGGGGGTTGAGACTGCCGATCTGCCAGGGCTTCGACCAATATGCCAATGTGCGTCCGACGCGGATTCTGCCGGGCATCCAGTCTCCCTTGCGCAATGCCGGGCCGGGGGATCTGGACTGGGTGATCGTGCGCGAGAATTCGGAAGGGGAATATTCCGGCCATGGCGGCCGCGCCCATCGCGGGCTGCCGGAGGAGGTGGGGACCGAGGTCGCCATTTTCACCCGCGTCGGCGTCACCCGCATCATGCGCTACGCTTTCAGGCTGGCGCAGTCCCGTCCGCGCAAGCTGCTGACCGTGGTCACCAAGTCGAACGCGCAGCGGCACGGCATGGTTATGTGGGACGAAATCGCCGCCGAGGTCGCCGCCGAATTTCCTGACGTGACGTGGGACAAGATGCTGGTGGATGCAATGACGGTGCGCATGACCTTGCAGCCGCGCAGCCTCGATACAATCGTGGCGACGAACCTGCAGGCCGATATCCTGTCCGATCTCGCCGGTGCGCTTGCCGGAAGCCTTGGCGTCGCTCCCACCGCGAATATCGATCCCGAGCGCCGCTTCCCGTCGATGTTCGAGCCGATCCACGGGTCGGCGTTCGACATCACCGGCAAGGGTATCGCCAATCCGGTCGCCGCCTTCTGGACGGCAGCGCAGATGCTGGATCATCTTGGCGAGGCCGGAGCGTCCGCAAGGCTGATGCGGGCGGTGGAACAGGTGACCGGGGCGGGCATCCTGACCCCGGATGTCGGCGGCAATGCGACGACTAAGGAGGTCACCGACGCGGTGGCGTCGGCGATCCACGGGTCGAATGATTGACGGGCCGTCGCCCACTAGCCTTTCGCGGGGATTCGATGAACGAGCAGCTTGTGCCTAGGGATGAAGCCAGCCTTGGGCGGCGTGCCTCGTCGGCGACGCTGAAATTCCTCATATTCCTTGCCGTGCTGATTTTCCTGCCGGCGGGCTCGCTGTTCTATGTGCGAGGCTGGCTGCTCTGGGCGCATATCGCTTTTTGGTGCGTCGCGGTCACCTGGTACCTCTTCAGACATGATCAGGCTCTGCTGGAGCGGCGAATGGCGGGGCCGGGGCAGGAGAAGGAGATTGAGCAGAGGCGAATCCAGGCTTTTACCAGCGTCCTCGTCATCGCCATTGTCGTGGTGCCGGCGCTCGATTACCGGTTTGGCTGGTCCTTGGTTCCCTCGGCAATCGTGGTGTTCGGACATATTCTCGTCGCGATCGGCTTCGCAATTGTCCTCCTGGTGTTTCGCGAGAATTCCTTCGCGTCTTCAACCATCGGCGTGGCTGAGGATCAGAGGGTGATCTCGACAGGCCTGTATGGGTGGGTACGTCATCCGATGTATTTCGGCGCAGTGATTCTTCTGATCGGCGTTCCTCTCAGCCTGGGGTCTTGGGTGGGATTGCTTGTCGTCGTTCCACTGGTCGCGTGCCTCGTGGCGAGGCTGCGGCATGAGGAACACTATCTTTCGCGAAACCTGCCGGGATATGACGATTATCGCCGAAGCGTGGGCTCCAGGCTGTTGCCGAGGGTTTGGTAGCGGCGGAGCGATAAGGCCTTGCCATGTTCACGCGATTTCTCAATAACGTGATCTAACCAGTTGGGAACGCAAGGGACATTCTGGCGTTCCGGCAAAAGTCATCCAGGGGGAATGAAATGAATCTTCTACGTCCTTACAGCTCAGCGCTGTTAAGTCTGATGCGCTTTATAACGGGTCTGCTGCTTCTGGAGCACGGGACAGCGAAATATCTGAGCCTTCCGGTAGGGCCGATGAACAATGCCTCTCCGATGACCCTGGGCGGCTTCGCTGGCATTCTTGAGCTTGTGGGCGGCGTGCTTCTGGTGATCGGCCTCTTTACCCGGCCCACGGCCTTCATCCTCTCGGGAATGGTCGCGGTCGCCTATTTCATCGCTCACGCTCCGAACGGGTTCTATCCGATCCTCAATCAAGGCGAGCTTGCGATACTGTATTGCTTTGTATTGCTGTATCTCGCAGCGGCGGGCGGTGGCTCGGTGAGTGTAGACAGAGCCATCAGCTCGGACGATTAGTTCGGAACGCACGCCTGCCGCTCGGAAACGCTTCGGCGGCAGGCCCACTCGCGCGTTACAGCTTGACCTTGGCATGCTGGGTCTCGTCGGTTTCGGGCCGTTCCTTTTGAAAAACGGCCTTCACGCCCTCGAAAATGTACCGCAGACCCTTGGTCCCCGAATTGTCCCAATATTCGCCTTCGCGGGCTTCCAGCTTGAGCAGGCAAAGCGACGGATCGTCCTTCCCCCCGGGAAACCACACGCGCCAGGCTTCAGACCACAGCCGGTCGATCAGCGCGCGATCACGCACGACGCGCGCATGCCCGGAAATGAACGCGAATTGCGAATCGTCCTGGAAGGTGATCATGGCTTCAGGATCGGCTTCGATCTCGGCGATCTTGGTGGAATCGATGCTCGTGGCGAAATAGGCGTCCGCGTCGGGACGCAGTTCGGCAACCGACATCGGCCGCGCATGCAATTTGCCCTCCGCGTCTTTGGTGACGAGCATGGCGGTTCGGAAATCCTTTACCAGATCGTAAATATGCTCATGGGGATTGGCGTCGGCCATAAAGGGGTGCTCCGGTGGTTGGAAGAGTCCAACGGCCAACGCCCGGCTTGCGCCTGAGTTCCCCCTAGCGCTGCCTACGCAGCACGAGCCCGCCTCCGCGTCCAGTCCAGGTGGGGCCTTTCCGCCTAGGAATTTACAGGATAGTAGCGGCCCGTTGCGGGATCGAGCTGCAGGCGCGGCACCCGATTGGCGCGTATCCGGTTCAACGAACTCTGCGTCCGGCGCATCTCCGTATCGACACGGACGACTTCCTGCCTTACCCACCGCGAGGCAAGCCACAATGCGAAACTCATAGTGGTCAGAATGATTATCTGCGTGAACATACCAACACCTCTTCAACACCTGGTGGAACTGCTAGAGTCTTATGTTTTGTCGCATTTCTCGACGCAAACCGGCCTCCATCTTCGCGGGGACATGCTTTGCTGGAAACTGCTCTAAAGGCCAAACCTGGCCCAGATCGCCCTCGCTTCGATGGCAGAGATCGCGTCGTCCGCCAGGCCCATGGCCGCGTCGCGCGCCATGGACATGTCGAACGCGGAAATAACGCCCGGAACGCGGCGGCGAAGCAGGCCCCGCTCGCCGGAAATCAGTTTGAGCCGGACGTTTTCGCCATACAGGTCACGCATTTTCGTCCGCACATCCATGATGCCATCGATCAGGCCAAGTTCAAGGGCCTGCCGCCCGCTCCAAAACTCGCCTGTGAATAAGTTCGGCTCGGCGGCTTCGATCTTCTTTCCCCGCCGATCGCGCACGAGATCGGCGAAGTCCTTGTGGATTTCGGCTTGCAGAAGCTTCAGGCGGGCAACGTCTTCCGGCCGTTCCGGCTGAAAGCTGTCGAGCATCATTTTGCGCTCGCCTGCCGTATGCACTCGCCGCTCCACCCCGATCTTGTCGATGAGGTCGACAAAGCCGAAGCCGGCATAAATGACGCCGATCGAACCGATGATCGAGGAACTGTCGGCGTAAATCTCGTCGCCGGCGCACATGATCATATAGCCGCCCGAGGCCGCCACATCCTCGGCGAACATGTAGACGCGAACGTTCTTTTCCCGCGCCAGGTCCCGAATACGCTGATAAATCAGGCGCGATTGCACCGCCGAGCCGCCCGGTGAATTCACCTGGATCGCCACCGCCCTGCCGCCCATGGAGAAGGCGCGGTCCAGCACGCTGGCGAGATTGGAGATCGACAGCCCCTGACGCAGCGGCGTCGCCGCGCCGATGACACCCGAAAGGCGTATGACCGGCACGAGCGGATCGCGGCGAAAAAGGCGTCGGATGCTCTTCAGCGGATTCATTGCTCAGCTATCGCTCAGGATCGAGAGAAGAATGGGGACAAGATGTGAATGAACGGTGTGCGGGAAGTTACAGCACCTGCGGACTGTCGCCGAAAATCCACAGGTGAAACGGGCGTTATCATCGCTTTATCCATGCAATGGAGATGCTATTCCGCCGGGTCAAGTTCAAGAGCCGAGCCGTCACGCAGGATCGGCTCCGCCTCGGCGGTGAAGCCGTTTCCGGCACCATGCAGCACCATGCCTCGCATCAGGCGAAGCGGCGCGCGGCTGCCTTTGCGCCCCTGAACCAGAATGCGGGCGGCAGGCGTGCGCCCCCGCGCAAACAGCGGATACACGGCCAAGCCGCCGAAGCGTCCCCGCAGCGCGACCAGCAGGCGGGGCAGTGCGTCGGCGCGGTGGACCAGGGTCACGGTGCCGCGCGGCTTGACGAAGGCGGCGAGGCACTTGATCCAGCCGTCAAGCTCGCCGGGTGTGGAGGCATGGGCAAGGCTCAGCCGTGGATCGGGCGGCAGCCTCGCCTCTGCGGCGTCGAGGAACGGCGGATTGGCGACGGCATGGTCGAAACTGTCGGGAGTGAGGCCCAGGGCGAAAAGCCGGCTGAGTGGCGCGGTCACGTCGCCGCAGATAAAAGCGGCATGGTCTTCGAGACTGTTGCGGCGGGCATTGCAGCGGGCCAGTTCACACAGATCGGGGTCGATCTCGATGCCGCTGACCGCCACGTCCGGAACCCGGCGCGCGATCGCCAGCGCCACGATGCCGCTGCCCGCCCCGGCGTCGAGCACGGTTTCGCCCGCTTTGGCAGGGCAGGCCGCCGCCAGAAACACCGCATCGATGCCGGCACGCGATCCATGCACGGATTGGGCAATGGTCAGCTTGCCGCCGAGAAAGCGATCCTCGGTGGTCGGTATGACACTGTGCCGCGCTTCCGTGTCACTCGGCATCGGGTTTAGGCGGATTGGCGATAGCGGTGCTGATGATTTCCCGCGCGGCTTCGAGATCGGCTTCATCGACCATAACGCGTCGCGCCAATGAGCCGATCATGCCGTCCAGCGTGCCGATGTGCAGATCGGCGATTTCATGATCGATGCGGGCTTCGTTCAAGAGCGCATCGATATAGGACAGCAGTACAGGGTTGTTGCTTTTGATCAGCTCTATCATTTCGTCTCCACTAGGGGCCGTGCGACACGATGACTAATCGGGCCGCGAGGCGCTTCCCATCTGTTGCAACCCCGGATTGCCGTGCCGACGTTAGGACCTTGTAATCGCAACGTCCTGTTTCGCGGGACTTGCGATGATTACATCGTCGCATGGGCGACATGCAAGCTTGACCCGGCATCAAAGCGTAAGGCTAATACTGCGCGGGAGAAAGCGTTGCATCAGAAAGAGGCATGAAGTGGGTGTGGTCGTCCCGTTAAAGGAACAGCGCGAGCCGCTCGACCGGCTGCAGCCGCTCATGGATCTCGTCGGCGACGATATGGAACGGGTCAATCAGATCATTCTCGACAAGGCGCGATCCGACGTCGATCTCATCCCCGAACTGGCACGGCATCTGATCGATTTGGGCGGCAAGCGCATGCGGCCGATGCTGACCATCGCCTCCGCCAAGCTGTGCGGCTACAGGGGCACCGGCCATGTGAAGCTCGCGGCCAGTGTCGAATTCATGCATACCGCCACGCTGCTGCACGACGATGTGGTGGATGAGAGCGATCTGCGGCGCGGCAAGATCACGGCGCGGCTGCTCTGGGGGAATGAGGCCAGCGTTCTGGTCGGTGATTTCCTGCTCGGCCAGGCCTTCAAGATGATGGTGGAAGTGGGGTCGATGGGCGCGCTCCGGGTGCTGTCCAACGCGGCCGTGGTGATCGCCGAGGGTGAGGTGTTCCAGCTCTCGGTGTCGAAGAACACGGCGACGACCGAAGACGAATATATGTCGGTCATCGACGCCAAGACGGCGGCCTTGTTTTCCGCCGCTGCCGAAGTCGGCGGCATCATCGCCGAGCGGAGCGCTGAGGAGCAGGCTGCGCTGCGGTCCTATGGGCGAAATCTGGGCCTCGCCTTCCAGCTCGTCGACGATGCGCTCGACTATTCGGGCGAGCAGGCCACGCTGGGCAAGAGCGTCGGGGATGATTTTCGCGAGGGAAAGATCACCCTGCCGGTGGTGCTGGCCTTCCGGCGCGGCGGCGAGCATGAGCGCGCCTTCTGGCGGCGCACCTTGCAGGAGAGCAAGCCCGCCGACGGCGATCTCGAGCGCGCTATCGCCTTGATGCGGCATTCGGGGGCTCTGGACGATACGATCAAACGTGCCCGGCAATATGGCGCCATGGCCTGCGAGGCTCTGGCGATTTTTCCGGATGGGCTGGAGAAATCGGCACTGCTGGACGCGGTGGAGTTCTGCATCAGCCGTCTGCATTGAGGGCGGCCGCAACTCGTCGGCGCCGGCTGCCATAAGCGGCGCTGCGCGGGACGCAGGCATAGAAAAACGGGGCATACGGCCCCGTTCTTTATGCTCAAACGTGGTCTTCAGTCTATTTCAGCGGTTCTTCGTAGGCTTCATCCTGGAAATGATAGCTCACACGAGCGCGCACGACGAACAGATCGTTGTCGTCGTCATGCACGATCTTAGACTGCTTCCAGTAGCTGTCCTTTTCAATGGTGTCGTCGCTGTCGCCAAAAGCATAATAAAGACCCTCGACGCCGATGCTCCAGTTGGGCGCAAGCTTATATTCCGCGCCACCACCGACGACAAATCCAACCTCGCTATCGCCGCCAAAATTGAGAGATTTATTCCAGTTGTGACCAGACATGACGACCGATGCGTCGTCGAAGCCTGCGAAGGCCACGCCTCCAGTCACATAGAGCAGCAAATTGTCCATCGCGTAGCCGAGCCGTGCGCGCACGGAAGCCAAGTAGTCAACGCCGTCACCGAAGCTGACATCACCTTCTACACCAAAGACCCGTTCGCCGGACTGCCAGTTATAACCGGCATGAACGCCGCCGATGAGCGCTACCTCGTTATCATCGTCGGAAAACTTGACGTGCTCGACTTTCTTCCAGTCAGTCCATTCTTGCCCGCCATCCTTGCGGCACCAATTCTTCCATCTTTCCAACTTGCTGGTGCCGCCGCCGTCATTCCATAAGCCGCCGATGTGGCCGCCGACATACAGGCCGCCCCAAATCGGCGCCGGCGCGGCTTCGTATGGTGTGTCCTTCATGGACAGGTCTGCGGCCGAGGCAAAACTCGTCCCGCCTAAGACCGCAACCGCCGCAGATAATATCGCTAAAGTCCGCATAAATCCCCTCACTCTCCGATGCCCCAAATCGCCCCCAAGCGATTTACCCAACCGCACACACATGCAGACGTTACGGAAAGCCAAATGGTAAGGAAAAGCAATATGGATGAAGATCCGGAGATCAACAATAAGGCGAACTGTGTCTACAGCGTGACATAAATACAATCTATAGTTGTACTAATGGAAAACAACTATTTTTGAGTGCGTCTCCGTCTGCAACGTTCAACGGTATTGTTTAAGTTTCTAGCAAAGCGCCGATAAGCGCCGATTCGTTGACTGCCGAAATCGTTATTCATAAGTTCAAACGCAGTTTTATTGTCATTTTCAAACGCTTGACGGCAACAACGCAGTTAACAGGTAAGCGCCAATGCTGCCTGGACAGAATTTTCCATCCGCGTCGCTTTACGCCGCCGAACGCAGAATTGTGGCAGTTCATACCCTTGCCGCTTGGCGATTTAGCGCGTCGGCTGGGATGGCGAAAGCGTGGCAGTGTTGCGACGGGATATGCAACTTTTAGCTGCAGCAAGCGGGCCAACGACTTCTCGCGATAATTTTTCCGCCAGCCCCCGCATGCGCAGCCGCAGGATGCCGGTCTGCGTCGAGAAACGCGATGACACAAAGAAATTGGAGCCGCACTTCGCCTCAATCGGAGAGGAAAGGCTGTAAGTGTCTGGCGGGCGTGTTCGGCGGCGCGCTGGAAACATTTGGCGCAAGGGCGTGCCAGCCAACGAAAAGCCCTCTCCGATGACGGAGAGGGCTTGTAGCGTCATCGGGCGCGGAGAAGAGCCGCGCCCCCGGCACATACATTTGGGTGTCAGCCGTTCAAGGCTTCCTTGAGGCCCTTGGCGGGCGCGAACTTGGCAACCTTGCTCGCGGGCACGTCGACGGTTTCGCCGGTGCGAGGATTGCGAGCGGTGGTCGCCTTACGATCTGCGACTTTGAAGTTACCGAAGCCCGGCAGGCGAACTTCCTGGCCTTCGAGCAGTGCCGATTGAATTTGCTTGATCATAGACTCAACCGCCGCAGCCGCTTTGTTCTTGTCGATCTGCGCGTCCTCGGCCACAGCCGCGACCAAATCCGTCTTATTCATGGTTGTCCCTTTTCTTCATTCTCCATTGTACTCCCTACGCCACCTCGAGAGCCGGATGTCATGGCTTACTCGCAGGAGCTGCCCCGCGTACAGCCGGGTGACGCGTGCCGCCGGAACATCGAGAGTTCCGAACCGCACTGCCCATCCGGCGGGAATTACCCTCGCGGACGGAGCATTACCTTATCCAGATATTTTGACATTTGAAGCGGAACTTTTCCGGAGCCAACACGGAAAATCGAAGGAGAGCAACAAAAATGAGGCCGCGGCCGCGTTCGAACGCGGCCGCGGCATGTCTTAGTGTGCGGTTATACCAAGATCGGGCTACCGCCGGTGGAACCGCCGGCTTGCGAATCATGTCCACATCGTCCCAGACGATCGCTTGCAGCTTCTGTCCGAGCGCAATCTCCAGAACCTGCTCCATCCGCGACACCGGGATGATGCAGAGCTGGTTCTTGACGCTGTCGGCGATCTCGGCCAGATCCTTGGCGTTTTCCTCCGGGATGATCACCGAGGTGATGCCGCCGCGCAGGGCCGCAAGCAGCTTTTCCTTCAAGCCGCCGATAGGCAGGACGCGTCCGCGCAAGGTGATCTCACCCGTCATCGCCACGTCCTTGCGGACGGGCACGCCGGTCATGATCGACACCATCGCGGTGACCATCGCGACGCCGGCCGACGGGCCATCCTTCGGGGTCGCGCCCTCAGGGACGTGGACGTGGATGTCCTTGCGCTCGAACAGCGGCGGCTCGATGCCGAAATCGACGGCGCGCGAGCGGACATAGGCGTTCGCGGCCTGGATCGACTCCTTCATCACGTCGCGCAGGTTGCCTGTCACCGACACTTTACCCTTGCCGGGCATCATAACGCCTTCCACGGTCAGCAATTCGCCGCCCGCTTCCGTCCATGCCAGGCCGGTGACCACGCCGACTTGATCCTCACGCTCGGCTTCGCCATAGCGGAACCGGGGCACGCCGAGAAACTCGGTGAGATTTGCCGTCGTGACGTCGACCTTGGTCTGCCGGCCGGCTTCGATCTCCTTCACTGCCTTGCGGGCAAGCTTGGCAATCTCGCGTTCGAGGCTGCGCACGCCGGCTTCGCGGGTGTAGCGGCGGATCAGCTCGATCAGCGCGCCGTCATCGACGCTCCATTCTTCCGCCTGCAGACCGTGGCCTTCGCGCTGGCTGGGAAGCAGGTGACGCTTAGCGATTTCCAGCTTCTCCAGCTCGGTATAGCCGGCGAGGCGGATGATCTCCATGCGGTCCATGAGCGCCGGCGGAATGTCGAGCGTGTTGGCCGTGGTGACGAACATCACGTTGGACAGGTCGTAATCGACCTCCAGATAATGATCGTTGAACTCGTTGTTCTGCTCCGGATCGAGCACCTCAAGCAAGGCCGAGGCCGGGTCGCCGCGGAAATCGGCGCCCATCTTGTCGATTTCGTCGAGCAGGAACAGCGGGTTGACCTTCTTCGCCTTACGCATCGACTGGATCACCTTGCCCGGCATCGAGCCGATATAGGTGCGCCGATGGCCGCGGATTTCCGCCTCGTCACGCACGCCGCCCGAGCGACATGCGCACGAATTCGCGGCCCGTTGCCTTGGCGATGGATTTGCCGAGCGACGTCTTGCCGACGCCGGGAGGGCCGACGAGGCACAGGATCGGGCCTTTCAGCGCGTTGGTGCGTTTTTGCACCGCAAGATATTCGACGATGCGCTCCTTGACCTTCTCCAGCCCATAATGATCGCCGTCGAGGATCTCCTGCGCCTCGTTGAGGTCAGTCTTGACCTTTCCCTTGGTGCCCCATGGGATGGACAGGAGCCAATCCAGATAGTTGCGCACAACGGTGGCTTCGGCCGACATCGGGCTCATCTGCCGCAGCTTCTTCAGCTCGGCGAGGGCCTTCTCGCGCGCTTCCTTCGAGAGTTTGGTCTTCTCGATCTTGTCCTCGAATTCAGCAATGTCGTCGCGGTCGTCGCCGTCGCCCAGCTCCTTCTGAATGGCCTTCATCTGCTCGTTCAGATAATATTCGCGCTGGGTCTTCTCCATCTGGCGCTTGACGCGGCTGCGGATCTTCTTCTCCACCTGCAGCACGGAGATCTCGCTCTCCATCTGCATGTAGACGCGCTCAAGCCGCTCCGAAATCGCGGTGATTTCGAGGATTTCCTGCTTTTCGGAGATTTTCACGGCCAGATGCGAGGCGATCGTATCGGCGAGCTTGGAATAATCGTCGATCTGCGAAACCGTGCCGAGAACCTCGGGCGAAATTTTCTTGTTCAGTTTCACATAGCTCTCGAACTGGGCGACCGTGGACCGGGCCAGCGCCTCGATCTCGTCCTTCGAGCCGACATTCTCCTTCACACGCTCGATCTCAGCCTCGAAATACGCCTCGTTCGAGGTGTAGTGCTTGATCATGGCGCGCGACGTACCCTCGACCAGCACTTTCACGGTGCCGTCCGGCAGCTTCAGCAGCTGCAGCACCGAGGCGAGCGTGCCCATGGAATAGATCGCGTCGAGTTCAGGCTCGTCGTCGCCGGCATTCTTCTGCGCCACCAGCAGGATCTGCTTGTCGGTCCGCATGACCTCGTCCAGCGCCTGGATCGATTTTTCGCGTCCGACGAAGAGTGGCACGATCATATAGGGGAAAACGACGATGTCCCGCAGCGGCAGCACCGGGAAAGCTTCCGGCCGGCCTTCGCTTCCAGTCATTTGGCTATGATTATCGGTCATCTGGAGTCTCCCTGGAAAGGCATGGCCGCGCAAACTTTACATCCTTGCGGATGTCTGGCGAATGAATGAACTGGTTTCCGATAATGGACTTGAGAGGTCTTTGACGGTCCGATGATAACGCCGATGGACCGCCTTCGGTTTGCCAGCCCCACGCAGAAAGTAAGTGGCTATCGGACTTGCCGAAATCAACTCCACCCTTCTGCGCTGCGCGGGACGTTTGAAACAGCTTGGGCAGCCTTTCGCTAAGCGCTGGATTCACCGGCGCGTTCGGAATAAATGCGGAGCGGCTTGGCTTTACCTTCCACGACCTCTGGGCTGATCACGACTTCTTCGACACCCTTGAGACCGGGAAGCTCGTACATGCTCTCCAGCAGGATGGACTCCATGATCGAGCGCAGGCCTCGCGCGCCCGTCTTGCGTTCGATAGCCCTGCGCGCGATCGAGCCAAGCGCATCCTCCGAAAGGGTGAGCTGAACGTCTTCCATGTCGAAAAGACGCTGATACTGCTTCAATAGCGCGTTTTTCGGCTCGCGCAGTATCCGTACCAATGCGATTTCGTCGAGATCCTCAAGCGTCGCGATTACCGGCAGGCGGCCGATGAATTCCGGTATCAGGCCGAATTTCAGCAGATCCTCCGGCTCGACCTGGCGCAGCACTTCGCCCGTCCGGCGGTCGTCCGGCGATTGCACCTTCGCGCCGAAGCCGATGGCGGTGGACTTGCCGCGCTGGGTGATGATCTTCTCCAGCCCGGAAAAGGCGCCGCCGCAGATGAACAGGATGTTCGTCGTGTCCACCTGCAGGAATTCCTGCTGCGGATGCTTGCGCCCGCCCTGCGGGGGAACGCTGGCCACCGTGCCTTCCATGATCTTCAGCAGCGCCTGCTGCACGCCTTCGCCCGAGACGTCACGGGTGATCGACGGATTGTCGGATTTGCGGCTGATCTTGTCGACCTCGTCGATATAGACGATGCCGCGCTGCGCCCGCTCGACATTGTAATCGGCCGATTGCAGCAGCTTCAGAATGATGTTCTCGACGTCCTCGCCGACATAGCCGGCTTCGGTCAGCGTCGTGGCGTCGGCCATGGTGAATGGCACATCCAGAATGCGGGCGAGCGTCTGGGCGAGCAGCGTCTTGCCGCAACCGGTCGGGCCGACCAGCAGGATGTTCGATTTCGCCAGCTCGACATCGTTGTTTTTGCTGGCATGGTTGATGCGCTTGTAATGATTGTGGACGGCGACGGACAGCACCTTCTTGGCGTGTTCCTGGCCGATCACATAATCGTCAAGTATGTGGCAAATCTCCGAAGGAGTCGGCACACCGTCGCGGGACTTCACGTAGGAATTCTTATTTTCCTCGCGAATGATGTCCATGCACAGCTCGACGCATTCATCGCAGATGAACACCGTCGGCCCCGCGATGAGCTTCCGGACCTCGTGCTGGCTCTTTCCGCAGAAGGAGCAGTAGAGGGTGTTCTTCGTATCGTTGCCGCTCGCCTTGCTCATTCATTTACCTCAGTCGTTCCGGTGGAACTCGCCCAATCGACGCAGTTTAGTGCCACGCTAATTGCTCCTCCTCGTCCACCGCCCACCGGAAGGCGCACGGCGACCAGGCCTGTATGCTATTCGGGATATTCATCAAGATTTCTCTAACTGCGAGTGTTTGCCGAAGTCGGGCGTTGGTCCGGCAGCGAAAGGGTGGGAAGTTCAGCACGCAACCCTCACAAGGCAAAAACACTCTCCTGACAAAGATCCGCTCCAGCGAGCGGAAACCGGGCAAGCCCAGCAACTCGTCCCGTCGCAGCGCGAGGGACCGGATCAGTGGCCATCCGCGCCGCTTCTGAATCCTATTCTCCGCATCAATTCATCCATTAGTCAACCCGTCCTCGCGGCAGGGTGGTGATCGACTCCTCGTTCGGCTAGGCGTTTGGTCAGCACTTCGTCGATCAAACCGAATTTTTGCGCCCCTTCCGCCGTCATGAAATTGTCGCGATCGAGCGCGTCCGCAATAACCTGTACGGGTTGCCCCGTATGCTTGGCATAGACCTCATTGAGCCGCTGGCGGATGGCGAGGATCTCCCTGGCGTGGCGCTCGATGTCGCTCGCCTGTCCCTGGAAGCCGCCGGAGGGCTGATGCACCATGATCCGCGCATGCGGCAGAGCGTAGCGCATGCCCGGCTCTCCTGCTGCCAGCAGCAGCGATCCCATCGAGGCGGCCTGGCCGACGCACAGCGTTGCCACCGGCGGGCGAATGAACTGCATCGTGTCGTAGATGGCCATGCCGGAGGTCACGACGCCGCCGGGCGAATTGATGTACATGGCGATTTCCTTCTTCGGGTTCTCAGCCTCCGCGTAAAGGAGCTGAGCCACCACGAGGGAGGCAAGGTGATCTTCGATCGGGCCGGTGACGAAAATGATCCGCTCTTTCAGCAGCCGCGAATAGATGTCGTAGGCGCGCTCGCCGCGATTGGTTTGCTCGACGACCATCGGCACCAGCGTCTGCATATAAAAATCCATTGGATCGCGCATGGCTTCCACTCCAAAATTATCCGGCGGCGCGGCCGCCTCTCGATCCGCAAGCTCGATGATTCGTCTTATCGAATATAGAACGCCGCGGTGCTTAACGCTCCATTAAGGATGGCGGCGCGGCACTGACGACTGCGCGCCCGCCTATCCATCGATGATGATGATGATGATGGTCGTGATCGTGGTCATGGTCGCAGTCCGGGCCGTGAACGTGCTCGTGCTCGTGATCGTCAGCCTTGAACAATTCCTCGGCGGAGACTGTCTTTTCCTTCACATTCGCGAGTTCCAGCGTGAAATCGACAACCTTGTCCTCAAAGATCGGCGCACGCAGTTCCATCAGTGCGTTTGGGTTCTTCTTGTAGAATTCGACGACCTTACGCTCCTGACCCGGATATTGCTGCGCCCGCTGCATGATGGCGCGCCGGACCTCTTCGTCCGTGACCTTGATTTCATTGCGCTGGCCGATCTCGGAGAGCACGAGGCCGAGGCGAACCCGGCGCTCGGCCATGGCGCGATATTCCTCGCGGGCCTTTTCTTCCGTGCTGCCTTCGTCCTCGAAGGACTTCTTGGCGCGCTCAAGATGCTGAGTCACCTCTTTCCAGACCGCTTCGAATTCATTCTCCACCAATGAGGGCGGCAGCTCGAATTTATGCGCTTCATCCAGAGCATCGAGCAAGGAGCGCTTGGCCCGGTTGCGGGAGGCCTCGGAATAATCCTTGGAGATACGGTCCTTCAGGGCGTCCTTCAACTTTGCAAGGGAATCGAGACCTAGCGATTTCGCGAATTCGTCGTCGGCGCCCGGAAGACGCGGTCCGGCGACCTCCTTGACCGTTACATCGAATTGCGCGTCCTTTCCCGCAAGATGGGCGGCCTGATAATTTTCGGGGAACGACGCGGTTACCATCCGCTGCTCGCCGGCCTTGGCGCCGGCAAGTCCTTCCTCGAAGCCGGGAATGAACATGCCGCGGCCGAGAATCACATGAGCGTCTTCCGCCGAGCCGCCTTCGAACGGCTCGCCGTCGATCTTGCCGACGAAGTTCACCGTCAGCCGGTCGCCGGTTTCGGCGGGACCGTCCTTCTGGTCATAGGCCATGTTGGCTTCGCGCATCCGGTCGATGGCCTTGTCGATTTCCTCAGCGCCAACGGGCGCGACCGGCCGCTCGACTTCGAGCTTCTTCAGATCGGTCAGCTCGATCTTCGGCAGCACTTCGAACGACATGATGAATTCAAGATCATGCTCGCCATCCATTACGTCGTTGACGGTGCCTTCATCTTCGGGCAGCCGGATATTGGGCTGGAAGGCGGGGCGCTCGTCGCGGCCCGACAGCGCCTGCGAGGTGGTTTCCTCGACCGCCTGCTGCACGACCTCCGCCATGGCGGAGCGCCCGTACACCTTCTTGATATGATCGAGCGGAACTTTCCCCGGCCGAAAGCCCTTCAGGTGTACTTTATCCTTGAGTTCGTCGAGCTTGGTGCTCAAACGCTCGTCCAGTTCCTGGGCGCCGATGACGATCTTCAACTCGCGCTTCAATCCCTCGGACAGGGTTTCGGTGATTTGCATGGGAATTCTTATCTTCCGGAAATTCGGTTTACTGGCTTAGCTCGTCGCGTGGTGCGCTGGAATATATGGTGCGGGCGGAGGGACTTGAACCCCCACGACTTTCGTCACTGGAACCTAAATCCAGCGCGTCTACCAGTTCCGCCACGCCCGCAAAGGCGCCGCGCGACCGACGTGGACCGGTCTATAACACAGCGTTTTTCGCTGCGGCTACAGAATAAATGCTTTACGTAGGCCTTACGTAACCGCGCCTCGATCCCGATGTGACGGCGAGAAGAAGGCGTATCGGAATGTCGATCACACCATCGGTCATCGAAGCGATCGGAAACACGCCGCTGATCCGGCTCCGCCGGGCGTCGGAGGAGACCGGCTGCGAAATTTTGGGCAAGGCCGAATTCATGAATCCCGGCCAGTCGGTCAAAGATCGCGCCGCGCTGTTCATAATTCAAGATGCGGTCGCGCAAAGGGCAGTTGCGGCCGGGCGGCGTGATCGTCGAAGGCACCGCCGGCAATACCGGCATCGGCATCGCCGTCGTCGCCAATGCGCTGGGTTATCGCTCGGTGATCGTCATCCCGGAAACGCAGTCGGAGGAGAAGAAGGACGCGTTGCGGCTGCTCGGGGCGCAGCTCGTCGAAGTACCGGCCGTGCCCTATCGCAACCCGAACAATTACGTCAAATATTCGCAGCGGCTTGCCGAGCATCTGGCCCGAGACCGAGCCGAACGGCGCATTCTGGGCGAATCAGTTCGACAATGTCGCCAATCGCGACGGCCACAAGCGCAACGACCGCAGAGGAGATCTGGGCGCAGACCGGCGGCGAGCTCGACGCGTTCATTTGCGCTGTCGGCACCGGCGGTACGCTGGGCGGCGTGTCCATGGGGCTGAAGGCGAAGCGCCGCGATATCGTCATCGGCCTCGCCGACCCGATGGGCGCGGCGCTCTACAGCTATTACACCACTGGCGAGCTGAAATCCGAGGGCTCCTCGATCACGGAGGGCATCGGACAAGGCCGCATTACCGCCAATCTCGAAGGGGTCGAGGTGGAGAGGGCTTATCGGATCCCCGATGCGGAGGCCGTGGAGCGGGTATTCCAGATGCTGGAGGAGGAAGGCCTTTGCCTCGGCGGATCCAGCGGCATCAATGTGGCGGGTGCGGTGCGGCTGGCTCGCGATCTGGGTCCGGGCCATCGCATCGTCACCGTGCTGTGCGACTATGGCACGCGCTATCAGAGCCGCCTGTTCAATCCATCCTTCCTGCGGGAAAAGAACCTCCCCGTTCCCAACTGGCTTGAACTCGAGACGAGGCTGCCGGAGGTTTTCGTCTGATCGCCTCCCAACACTCCTCCCGCCGTTAACCTTTGCCGCAGCGGCCTTGACGCAAAGACTTCGGTGAGGAAGATAATCCTATGGTCCATCGAAAATTGTGCGTGCCGGCTTCCGATTCGGGGGCGGCACCCGTGAGGAATCCTTATGCAAAGTCCCGTCCACTGGCTGGTTGAAACCGACTGGCTCGCCGAACATCTGAGCGCGCCCGACATCATCGTTCTCGACGCGACGATGCATCTGCCGGGGGCCGGGCGCGACGCGGCGGCGGAATTCACCGAAGCGCATATTCCCGGCGCGCTGTTTTTCGACATCGAGGAGATTTCGGACAACGCCAGCGCCCTGCCGCACATGCTTCCGGCGCCGGAGAAGTTCTCTTCGCGCGTGCGCAAGATGGGCATCGGCGACGGGATGCGGGTGGTCGTCTACGACAAGACCAACATGTCCGGCGCGGCGCGCGCCTGGTGGATGTTCCGGGTCATGGGGCTGAAGGACGTCGCCGTGCTCAATGGCGGCTTCGGCAAATGGCAGGCTGAGGGCCGGGCCGTCGAGAGCGGCGAGCCGCGCCGCCGCAGCGAGCGCCATTTCACCGCGCGGATGAATTCCGGGCTTGTACGCGACCTCGACGACATGAAGCGGCTGCTCGACAGCGGCGCGATGCAGATCGTCGATGCGCGCGCTGCCCGCCGTTTCGCCGGGACCGATCCGGAACCGCGCCAGTTGGCGCGTCTCGGGCACATTCCCGGCTCGAAGAATGTGCCGTTCACAGGGCTGTTCAACAAGGACGGCACGATGCGGACGGCCGGAGAAATCGAGGCGATCTTCGCGGCAAGCGGCGTCGATAGTGCCAAGCCGGTGGTTGCGAGTTGCGGGTCGGGCGTGACGGCTTGTGTGCTGGCGCTGGCGCTGGCCACGACGGGCAACGAGGCCGCCGCCGTCTATGATGGGTCCTGGGCCGAGTGGAGCGAAGCCGATACGCCGGTTGAGAGAGGCTGAGAAGCGCGGCGGGTCAGCGGTGGATGTTGTGCAGCATCTTCGGCAGCGCGAGCACGAGCCCGACGATCGCGCCGACGCAAAGGCTGATCAGCCATGGTTTCATCAGCGCGCCGCTATGGGCTTCGGCGAGCGAGGCGCCGGCAAAGGGCAGGATGATGGCCAAGCCGCCGACGAGGGAAATGGTGATAATCAAAGCAGGCACCAGCGCGGCGCGATAGGCGCGGGACAAACGGTTGGCATAGTGCCTGCGGAGTGCCGCGACAGCGGCGCGCCAGCCAAGCAGGAAGCCTGCCGCCACTCCGAGCGCCAGGCTTTGCCAGGATAGCAGTCCCAGCTGTGCGCCGAGCACGATGCCGGCGATCAATCCGAAGACCGAGGACAAGGTGCAATAGACCGTCGCCTGCAATGCGGCTCCCCAGCCGGGTGGCCGTTGCGGGCGGGGCGCAGACGCGGGGCTCGGCGGCGGCGGCGTTTTCAGCGTCGCGCGCGGCTCGGCGCGAAGCACGAACGGATCGTGCCTGGGCGGCGGGGGCGGCGTGCGTCCGGTCACGATGCCGCGCAGACGGCTGGCGGCCTCTTCCTCTTCCTGCTGCCGAACGATATCAGGGTCCATGGACGCTCCTTGTCTGTAGGCGTGCGGCGCGGGTGGCTGCACTGCGGAGGCGGGAGAGTAGCCAATCGCAGCTGGGGCAACAAATCAAAAGCTGAGCCTGTCAAGAGGACAACGCGGCGCCATGATCTGCGCGTCGCCAGCAGGTGCGATATAGCTTCAGCCAATAAGGCCTAAGTTGCTGTGATAAATTAATAAAATAAAGTAAACCCTGTGAGAAACGCGGGCTGGACTCTATTGTCAGCCGTTGGCGGTCGCTAAGACTGCTTGTGCAAAAAACGGTTAAGTGCGAAGCGCCGGGATCGCTTCAGGGCGGAGTTGGCAGACAAGTGCGAGGCCGCTTAGACCCATTCCCAATTCAAAGGAATCGGGAATGGGTCTAGAGCACGATCGCTTTAATCAGAATCGATTTGGGATTCCCAAAATGATCGAACAGTGATTCATCATCTGCGCTGGAGAGCGGGCCAGCGCAGATGGCGAGACCTTATTCCATTGATCTTCGCGAGTGGGTGATTGCGCGCGTCCTGGCCGGTGACGGCATCCGCGCTGTCGGCGCCGCTTTTGAGGTCGACCCGTCGGTCGTTTCGAAATGGTCGAGCCGGTTGCGGGCAACCGGAAGCGTGGCGCCGGGCCAGATGGGCCGCCACAAGCCGGTGATCTTGGCGGTGCATCCGGGACTTTGTTCATGCCCGCTTTGCTCAGGAGCCGGCCCTGACTCTGCGCGGCTTGATTTTAGAGCTTGCGGAAATTGGCGTCCAGGTGAGCTATGGCGCGGTCTGGGACTTCGTGCATGCCGAGGGCTTGAGCTTTAAAAAAAACGACCGTCGCCAGCGAGCAGGATCGTCCGGACGTCGCCCGGCGGCGAGTGCAGTGGAAAAAATACCAGGCGCAGATTGATCGTAAGCGGGTCTCCGCCCCCACATTTCGTCCGGGCTCGGGTGATGGCGTAATGCCAGCCCATGAGCGATCATTTTGACCATAAGCTTAAGCGTAAGCTTGCAAGCGACAGCGATGAGACCGGCCACCGCGTCTCAAACGTGCGTCGGATCGAGCTGATCACGGGCGCCGGGCGGCGCCGCCGATGGTCGCGTGACGACAAGGCCCGCATCGTGGAGGAGAGCCTGAAGCCGGGCGCGACCGTGTCGGATGTGGCTCGGCGCAACGGGCTGAGCCCCCAGCAACTCTTCGCATGGCGTCGAGCGGCCCATGCGTTGTTCAATGAAGGCGCCGACAAGGATCACGTCGGACATTTTCCGGCCCCGCAGCATCGGAGGACGGGTCGGCAAACGCGGCTGTGCGGCAGCGGTGATGAGATACCAGCGTTCGCGCCGGTGGTGATCGCGGCTCGTCGGGGCCGGCCCCCGAGCGCAAGCAAGGCGCCCGCGCCCTGTTCACCGCAACCGCCACTGGCCGGTTCAGGCACAGTCGAGATCGCGATCGGCGACGCGGTCGTGCGCATCCTCGGCCAGGTGGAGACTTCGGTGCTCGTCGCCGTGCTGCGTGCCGTGCGGAGGGCGTCATGATCACGGCGGGGGCGGAGATTCAGGTTCTCGTGGCGACGCGCCCCGTGGACTTCCGGAAGCAGGCCGACGGCCTCGCCGCGATTGTGCAGGAGGCGCTTGGCGCCAATCCATTCTGCGGCGCGGTCTATGTGTTCCGTTCCAAGAGGATGGATCGCGTGAAGCTGCTGTGGTGGGACGGGACCGGCATCTGCCTGATGACGAAGCGGCTGGAGAATGGCCAGTTCCGCTGGCCTCCCATCCAGGACGGGATGCTGAAGCTGTCGGCCGCGCAGCTATCCGCGCTGCTCGAAGGCGTCGCGTGGATGCAGGCAGAGCGCCGCGACGTCGTCCGTCCGAGTGCTGTGCAATGATCGCGCGGCATGACGACTCACCCACAAGGTCGATGATGCGCGCAGCGCCAGAATCAGCAACGCTCTGGCTCTTTCTCGGCAAAACAGCCGCCCCAAAGCCAGCGCGAACCATGATGGATGTGAGCGAAACGCTGCCCGAAAATATCAATGCTCTGCGGGCATTGATCCTGGCCGAGCGCGCAGCCCATGCCACTATCGTTGCAGAGCGCAATGCCATCAGCACCGAGCGCGACAAGCTCGCGGCTCGCAACGAGCGGCTGGTGGCGATCATCAAGGAGATCCGCCGCGCGCATTTCGGCCGCAAATCCGAGCGCATCACTGACGACCAGCTGGCGCTGGCGCTTGACGAGCTCGAGACCTCGCTCGCCAAGACCGAGGCAGAGGAGGAGAAGGCCGATCCCGCGCTCAAAACCGAGCGCACGCGAAAGCGCCGTGCCAGCCGCAACGAGACTCTCGATCATCTGCCGCATGAAGAGGTGGTGATCGAGCCGGAGAGCAAGGTCTGCCCCTGCTGTGCCGGCGAGCTGCACGTCATCGGCGAGGATACCTCTAAGCGCCTGGACAAGGTTCCGGCCAAAGTGCGCGTGATCGTCACGCGGCGCCCGAAATACGCATGCCGAGCCTGCGAGAAGACCGGCGCGGACGATGTCGCCGGCATCATTCAAGCGCCGGCGCCGGCGCGGCTGATCGAGGGCGGCCTGCCCACCGAAGCCCTTGTGGCCGACGTGGTGGTGAGTAAGCACGCTGATCATTTACCGCTCTATCGGCAATCGCAGATCCTGGCGCGTCACGGCGTCAGCATCGAGCGTTCGACGCTGGCGCAATGGGTCGGCGCCGCAGCCGCCGAGCTGCAGCCGCTGCACGATCATCTTATCGATCTGCTCAAAGCATCGCCTCGGCTGTTTTGCGATGAGACGCGCTGCCCCGTGCTCGACCCCGGCGCCGGCAAGACCAAGACCGGCTTCCTGTGGGCCATCGCCCGCGACGATCGGCCGTGGGGCAGTATCGATCCGCCGGCGGTCGCCTATTCGTACGCTCCAGGCCGCGGCGGCGAGCACGCCGTGAGGCTGCTCGACGGCTTCAATGGCGTTTTGCAAGTCGACGGCTACTCTGTCTACAAGCAACTGGCAACGCCGACACGGCCTGGCGGTCCGGTGACGCTCGCCTATTGTTGGAGCCACCTACGAAGGCAGTTCTATGAGGTCTATGTCGGCGGCAATGCACCGATCGCGACCCAGGCGCTGGCGCGCATCAAGCCGCTCTACGACATCGAAGCCGAGATCCGTGGCCTTCCGCCCGGCATCCGGCGCGCAATCCGCCAGGAGCGCTCCAAGCCGGTGATCGAGGCGATGAAACCTTGGTTCGAGGCGAGCCTTGCCAAGGTGTCGAAGGGCAGCAAGCTCGCCAAGGCGCTCCGCTACGGCCTCAACCACTGGGACGGCCTTTGCCGCCTCCTGGACGACGGCCGCATCGAGATCGATTCCAACACCGTCGAGCGTTCGATCCGCGGTCTGGCTCTCACGAGAAAGAATGCATTGTTCGCCGGCCACGACCGCGGCGCCGTCGGCTGGGCGATGATCGCGTCGCTCCTTGAGACCTGCAAACTGAACCGGGTCGATCCATTGGCCTGGACCACCGACGTGCTGACCAAGCTCGTCAACCGATGGCCGGCTTCCCGCATCGACGAACTGATGCCCTGGGCTTACGCAAAACCAGCCTGAGCCGGAATCAAGGTGGGGTGGCTGGCCCGCTTACGATTGATCCGGCTCGTCTCGTCTTCATCGACGAAACCTGGACCAAGTCCAACATGGCGCCGCTGCGAGGCTGGAACGCCCGCGGCAAGCGCCTGATCGGCAAGGCGCCACACGGCCACTGGCGCACCCAGACCTTCCTGGCCGCACTACGCTGCGATCGCATCGAGGCGCCTTGCGTCTTCGATGGTCCGATCAATGGCTTGAGATTCCTTACCTATGTGCGGGCGTTTCTTGTGCCCAGCCTCAAACCCGGCGATGTCGTTGTGATGGACAATCTCGGCCCGCCACAAAGGAAAAGCCGTTCGCCAAGCCATCCGCAGCGTAGGTGCCAAGCTTTTGTTCCTCCCGCCCTACTCACCCGATCCCCGCCTCCGCGGGGGACAAGCCTCAACCCGATCGAGCAGGTCTTTGCCAAGCTCAAACACTGGCTTCGACGGTCCGCGGAGCGCACTGTTGATGCGGTCTGCACCTGCATTGGAAAACTGCTCGAGCACATCCCCGCCAGCGAATGAACTACCTGATCAACGCAAGGCTACGCTTCCACCTGAACCGATCAGGCTCTAGCTCGCGGCGACCGCATTAGGCCCCGGCTCGGACCGGCGCGACAAACCTTTCCACGTAGACCGATCTTGCTCTAAGCCGGCAGCTAAGCCGGCGGGCCTCCCGCGAGCATTAGCTCCGCGCTTTCCGCGACATAGCGGACATAGCGGTAGTCCCGGATCCAGGTGATGCGGCCGTCTCGCCACTCCAGCCACATGAAATAGCTGGGATTCGGCGCCTGACCGTTTTCGAAGACGGCGATGGCTTCGCGGCCCTCCAGCCAGGCGGGGACCAGGTGAACGGGTTCGTAATGGGCGTAGAAGGTGAAGAACTGGCCGACCTCAGCCGCGCCGGCACGCAGCGGGCGCGCAGATTGGCTGAGCTTGACGTCATCGGCGAGCATCGCACGCAGTTCCTCCCAGTCGTGGCTGTTGAACAGCGCCACATAACGCGCGACGGCCGCCGATGCGGGACGATTGACGGGCTGAGGCGGCCCCTTGGCGTTGATGTCCTTCAGCCGGGCGCGCGCCCTGGCGAGATGACCCTTTACGGCGTTGACCGTGATGTCTAGAAGTGCCGCGATGTCCTCCAGCGAATGGCCCAGCACGTCCTTCAGGATGAGGACGCTGCGCTGGGCCGTCGGAAGCTCGACAAACCGCGACACGGCCGTGCCGACCGCCTCCCGGCGCATCAGCATATCCAACGCGTCGGCGGCCCGGCTGTCCGGCATCTCCACCGCCGCGTCGAGGGGTTCGGCGGCGCGAATGGCGCGGCTGCGCAGAAGGTCGAGCGCCCGGTTATGGGCGATGCGGAACAGCCAGGCACGCATGAGCGGCGGCGCCTCCAAGGCCTGCAGCGCCACGAAGGCGTTGGCGAGCGTATCCTGCACGACGTCCTCGCCGTCGATGACCGAACCGGTCAGGCGCGCGCAATAGCGGTGCAGCTCCGGCCGCAGCTCGCTGGCCAGAGCGAGGAATTCCGCCTGGTCGACGACGCCGGCTGGCCTGTCTTGGGTCAAGCCCCCTCCCCTTCCAGCATCGTGATTCCCGTATCGCCCCTAAGCCCCAGAGCGAGCGCCGTGTCGTATTTCGGGTCGCTGAGAATCCGGACGACATGTTCGCCAAACAGCCGTGGCGGCATGGGCGTACCGGACCGAGCCAGAAAGGCCTCCGGCTCGATGCCCTGGGCGCGGGCATAGGCCGAGGAGCCGGCCCCGCCGACGCCCGTTCCACCGACCATCTGGAGCGGGACGATCGCCTGGAACCGGATGCCCAGGCCCTTCTGATCGGAGACCCCGTTCGCGTATTTGGCCATCATCCACAGCATGCGCTTGGCGCCTCCATAACCGCCCGACAAAGGCGAGCCCTGCTGCGCCGCGCCGCTTGAGCCTACCAGCACCCGGCTGCCCGGCGCCAGCGGCAGGGTCAACGCGGCTTGCAGCCAATAAAGGCCAGCCTTGACATCCGTGTCCCACGTCGCGGTGAAATCCTCCCAGCCTATCTCATCGATCGGCCCCATGGGCGGTGTCGCGCCGGCATTCAGGACCAGAATCTGGGGGCGGACCTCCGCGACTATCCGCTTGGCGGCGGCCGCGTCGGTGATGTCGGCCGGGATCGTCTCGGCGCCCAGGCGTGCTCGGACCGCCTCAAGGTCGCCGGCGCCTCGCGCCACCACCCAGACCCTCGCCCCCTGGTCGATGAGGCCCTCCACCAGGCCCAGGCCCAATCCGCGGCTCCCGCCCGTCACCACCACGCTCTTATCTTTGAGGCTCATCCGGTTCGCTCCGTTGCTGTCTGGAGCTAAGACGGATGAACCGGCAAAAAAGAGTCACGGACGGCTAAGCAGGTTCCCTCGGCTAAGCCAACAGATGCGCTTTTGCCTGACGACACCTTTCGCCTCGGAGCGGACCTGCGGGAGAGTGAGGGCCTATGCCGGTTGGAGTGGTCGGTGGATATTTCGTTTGCTGCCTTGTTGTAGCGAAATGATAGAAATCCGACGGCCGCCGTCGAGAACCGCCATCTGCCTGCCTGATTGCAGAGAGCCTCTAATCTGACCGTTTCGTGATCTTGTCGATCAACGACTGAATACTCCTGCGGCGCTTCTGAGCATCTGGAAAACATCGCTCTAGAGCAATCTCAAGATGCCGCTGCGCCGGCGCCCAATCCTCATTCAGCGCCGCCGCGATCCCGTACGCATAATGCAGGTTGTCCTTGTCGTTTCCTGCCTCTATTTCCGCCTCGAAATAGGACCGGCACAATTCATATTCCTCGCGATAGAACTTCCCGGCCGCCCCGATATGCGGCGCCTCCAGTAAGAGCAGCAACGCCTGCTCGACCTGACCTGTTTTCCTGTACTGGTTTATTGGACTTCTCTAAGGAGGTATAGAAATGAAATTCTAAGCTCCCAAAAATCTCCAGCAATTGTAATGCTGGAATATGTGCAATGGGAAAACTAAAAACCTTGTCATATTCGCCCCTGCCAACAAAATGGGATTTTGATCGGAGATAGTTAGCTGCTTCGATAGCGTTTTCAAAGTTATCTGCAAGTGAAATGAAACTTGAAGACAGATCTCTGCTGGCTACGTTTAGAAAATTTTCTTTGAATTCTGCTGCAATAAGTTTCCCATTTTCGATGTCTTTGCATTTTGTCATGAGGATGCAATAAGAGAAGACTTCCGGCTCGATCCCGTTCGCCTTCATCTCGGCGAAAACGCCCCGCACCGCCTCTTCGGTCTTCAGGAAGGTAAGCAGGGTGGTGTAAGAGACGACATTAGGCTCGATCCCGTTCGCCTTCATCTCGGCGAAAACGCCCCGCACCGCCTCTTCGGTCTTCAGGAAGGTGAGCAGGGTGGTGTAAGAGACGACATTAGGCTCGATCCCGTTCGCCTTCATCTCGGCGAAAACGCCCCGCACCGCCTCTTCGGTCTTCAGGAAGGTGAGCAGGGTGGTGTAAGAGACGACATTAGGCTCGATCCCGTTCGCCTTCATCTCGGCGAAAACGCCCCGCACCGCCTCTTCGGTCTTCAGGAAGGTGAGCAGGGTGGTGTAAGAGACGACATCAGGCTCGATCCCGTTCGCCTTCATCTCGGCGAAAACGCCCCGCACCGCCTCTTCGGTCTTCAGGAAGGTAAGCAGGGTGTTGTAAGAGACGACATTAGGCTCGATCCCGTTCGCCTTCATCTCGGCGAAAACGCCCCGCACCGCCTCTTCGGTCTTCAGGAAGGTGAGCAGGGTGGTGTAAGAGACGACATTAGGCTCGATCCCGTTCGCCTTCATCTCGGCGAAAACGCCCCGCACCGCCTCTTCGGTCTTCAGGAAGGTGAGCAGGGTGGTGTAAGAGACGACATTAGGCTCGATCCCGTTCGCCTTCATCTCGGCGAAAACAGCCCGCGCGTCATCGACTGTTTTCTGTGCAGCAATCTGCGTGCTGTAGGCAATGCGGATCGGGTGACGTAAGCTGTCCAGAACCTCATATGCTAGGCCCGCGATTTTCGGGATCTGTGAATAATGGGTAAAGGCCTCATCAAAATCCAGCTTCCGCAAGGCGATGCCTCCGCGAAAAGCGCGCGTTTTCGCAAGGTTTTCCGCGCTCTGTTCGAGGTCTTTTCTAGCGTAGGAATGTATCTGGCTCTGGAATTGTTCGATCTCTCGGCTCAGCGCATCCGCTTTTTCGAGATCATCATTTTGCAATGCCAAGCGCGCCTGTATTTTCCTTTCGCGTATTTCCGGGCTTTCATTGGTCGGAGCTCGCCCAAGTCTGCGTTGGTCGATACCTTGACCAATTCCCAAAAGGGCACCACCTGCGTCAGACCTATGCCAAGCACATAGTCCTGATCGGCCTCGGATACGTCTAGAACTTTGAAGTATTTGGCCAAGGTGGTGGCATTCGGCCTGCCGGCCGTGCCCTTCATGACCTTGCGCACTTCACTAACGGATTCTCCACTCAGGCCAAGCTTGTGAGCGAGTTGCGTAGCATCCAGTGGCTCGACATCCCTGATGCCCGATCGAACCACGTATTTCGTGACCATCTGGCCGAACCGCTCGGCTATTCCCCCTGTTTCCGCCCTTTCGCCCCTGTCTGCGCCGGGATTTTTCACTGCCCAAAATCCTAAAATTCTCCTGCGCGCTTGGCCACCGGACGCGGTGGTTTCTTAGCCAGGAGCATAGAAATGCTTAAAGTAGCTCAAGCACTTGCATTCATGACGCTGTCGGCTGCCTACGCATTAGAGTGTTTCCAGATCCATCACCCGGCGGTCAGCGTAACGCTGTCCCTCGCTTATCTGGTTATCGCGGTGAAATATCTGCGCGACGCAGCAAAGTCGGTCCGCAATCAGTAGTTGCAACGCCGTTAGAAGGCAAGAAAGGTCCGTAGCGATGCGGGCCTTTTTTCGATTCGATGATGTAGCACTTGGCTTTTCGTCTCGCACGAGGGCCTGCCGTGTTGGCACTACCGAGGCTTGAACGACTGCTTCCA